>NZ_CP109145.1:0-342386 GCF_035918135.1 Actinacidiphila glaucinigra | reverse complement strand
ACAAGAGTGAAGATCCGGCTCCGGCTTTTCGCTGGAGAGGCCCGGCCCCGCCCCTGTGTGCCGCCGTGAACGGCTCACTGACGCAAGGCGGCATATCCCCGCCCCGCTGCACTCATGAGGCGGCACGCGGGCGCACAGCCGCCCCTGCGCCTCGTCCCGCGGCCCGCCCTCTGCGGGCCGCCATCCCACCACCGGCCCAGCGCAGCGGCTCCCCGGGCCGGGGGCGTGGCGCCGCGGAATGGCATCCATGCCCTGGCCATGCGGCCGGGCGTGACACTACCGGCGCTGGAGGCCGGAACGACCGGTGGGGCTGGGTTGTCCCTCACATCCCACGGTGGTGGCTGGTGGGCTGGGGCATGGGGGTGTAGGTGCCGGTGCACTAACCCGGCGGCCGCTCACTCCCCAGTGGCCGGTTCCAGGATGCTGGCGTGATGGGCGTCGGGGCGTCGTGGGTCGTGCCTCGAAGCGCGCTGTCCGTGCCCGCAGGGAGGGCACCCCGCCTGTCACGTCGTCTGCGTCCGTGACATGCCCGGTACCGGCGTGCGGGCGCAACGCGGCAAGAGGCAGGCGGCCTGCGACACGGAGTAGGCACCCGCCCATGCGGACAACGGTCTCGGCCGGGACCTGGCGTACCGGTCTGGGGAGGTCTGCGACAGTGACAGAGGAGAAGGGTGCAGGCGACGAGGGGATGCATCGTGCGGCGTGACCGGGGCGGGCTTGCGGTACTGCGGGAGAAGGACTTGGTGCGCGCGGGGGTGGATGTCCGCGGGTTGCGGCAGATCACCGTGCTGTTGGGGCGTGCGGGGGGCGGTAAGTGGCACGTGCCCGCGACGGGGACGGGGTGGCGGGTGCACTGCCGGTACGCGGAGGATCTGACCGGAAGCCCGCAGGTGCTGCTGGACGCGCGGGAGCAGGTGTGCCAGCACTGCGTCGGCCTGGTGAGCCTGGAGCCGGGTGAGGAGGCTCTGTGGTGGGCGGCGGCGGAGGTGGTGGCCGCCGACGCGGACGTGCGCAGGCTGGAGAAGCAGGAACCCGGGCCGCGGTCGTGGAGCGGGTACGCACAGGTGCTGTGGGAGGCGGCCCGGCACCGCGACGAGCGGGTCCGGCAGCGGCTGGCGGAATGGGCGGGCGATCGTGCGTTCGGTGCGGCAGCACAGCAGATGACGCAAGCCTGGGCGGCGGTGGTGGAGCGGTCGGAGGCGATGCTGGCCGCTTGGCGGGCGGCGGCTCCCGCCGCGCGGCAGGCGACCTCGGTCAGCGCGGCCTGCGATGCGGTGGCCGCTGATGGGCGGGTGCGTGAGCAGGGGCTGCAGTTGGCGGCCGCGGTGGAATCCACCCGATTCGGTGACCCGTTCGATGCGTGGGCGGCAGTGCGCCGGGGGTGGAGTGCGGCCCGGGACCAGGGCCGCGGACCGGCCGAGGCGCGGGATGCGGCGTTGAGAGCGCTGCAGGCGCGGTGGGGGCAGGCGCGGGTGCGGGACGTGACGGCGCTGCCCGAGCCGGCCATCGTGGCGGCCGCTGGGTTCACTTCGCCTGCGCGGTGGGCTGATTCTGAGTTCGCTCACCGGTGGCGAGGGTTCGTGGTGGAGTGCTGCAACCAGTTGGAGACGGCACTGACCGATGGCGCCGGCGGTGAGCCAGCGGGGGCACAACGGCTTGTGCTGGTGACCGGCTGGCCGCTGACCCACGAGGGGGACGCGGAGCTGGCCTACCTGGCGCAGTACGAGCAGCACGGGCCCGTCGTGCCGCTGGGCGGGCGCCGCCACGGCTACGGCCAGGAGCCTAATCACGCCGTGGTGCTGGCTGTGCCTCAGTTCGCGGCCCGCCACGCTGACGAGCACACCCGCGACCAGGACGGGCGGATCGTGACTGGCCCTGCCATCGCGCCGGGCGCGAGCGAGCCTGGTGAACAGGATGTGCTGGCGCTGCTGCGCCACGCCTACCCCTACCTGCCGGCCGACGCCGCCCGCGACGGCGCGGGGGCGGAGGTATCGCCGCTGGTGGCCAAGGCCCGGGCAGAGCGGCGCGGCGCCCGGCGTGCGGTGCGCGGGTGGTCGCAAATGCAGCCGGGGTCGACCGAGGTGTACAACGCGCTGGTCGTCGGCCGGTACAGCTGGGTACCCGACGACGAACCGGCCCGGGGGGCGGCAGCTGCGGAGCTCGCGGAGCTGCCGATCCACTGGATGAAGGACTGGACGCTGTGCCTGGACGTGGAGTGCGGACCGCGGCCCGACACTTCGTTGCACCGCCTGTACGGGGCGGTGATGTCCTTCGTCGCCGACTCCGGCCTGCTCGGCTTCGCGCCGACCGGCGGTCACCCGGAGATGACGGTTCCGGTCCACCGGATCGTCGCGCTGACTGGCGATGAGGACCGGCGGCGCGTCTGGGAGGTCCCCGCCCACGAACCGTATGAGGACCTCTCGCCGCAGGTCTGAGCTGACAGCCCGGCTAGCGGCGCAGGGTTTCCTCAGCCGGTCCCCCACCGGTGCGCTGCGGCACCTCGCCATTCCACCCAGCGCGGGTCGTCGACCACCAGGCCCGGCTCCGGCAGGCCGGCAGACCGCAGGATCAGCAGCAGGTCGTGGTCGGAGAACGCGGTGCCGACGTAGTCGTCCTCCATCCGGCCCTCGTGGTGCATCGTCACCAGCCGGCCGCCCCTCGGCGACAGGCCGTGCACCACAAACCGTGCGCCTTCCATGACTTCCAGCGTGCCGCACAACGATGAGCAGTGCTCGCTGGAGCGAGCGGCTGGGCGCTGCCGCGCAGTGGTGGCGCCCGCCGTTGGAGTGGAGGTCAGCACCGCAGTGCCGCGCCTTCAGATGACGGGGCTGCGTCGGCTTCAGTGTTGACGGTGCGCACTCCCGTAACCGTCACGTCCAGTGCGCGCCGGCGGGGCCCCATCTTCCCCCTTGGGGCCCCTCCCCTCGCTCCCGACACCTGTTGACGGGGCCGAGTACGGGACCACGCGACCTTTTCAGGAGTGGTCGCCGGGCGGACGGTTCAGCAGTTGGCGGAAGAAGTCGGCGACCACCGGGCGTGCGCGGTCACGGTCGCGTAGTTCGTCGTGGCCGAACCGGAACACCTCGTAGCCCCGGAACTTCAGGTCGCGGTCGCCGGCCATGGTGGCGGCGTACTTCCCGCTGTCCGGTACGGCGCCGCCGTCGCGGGTGAAGTGCTGGCTGCCGTCGACTTCCAGCACCACGCGTCTGCCGCCCGGCAGCAGCATGAGGAAGTCCATCCGCAGGTTCTGCAGGGCGTTCTCGCCGCGTTCGCGTACGGTCTTGTGGTCCCAGTGCATCCATATCTCCGGCAGGAGCGCGGGCACCTCGTGCAAGACGTCCTTGTACAGATGGTGGTACAGCCAGAACAGGTGACGCTGTCCCGGGGATTCGGGAGGCAGGGACGCCTTCATCCGCTCGTACAGACCCCGGCTCGCCTCTCCGGGGTCGGTGGTGCCGCGGGTGGCCTGCCACCAGGACAGCAGGTCGCGCCAGAGCAGCCCGTCCTTACCGACGGGCGTGTCATAGACCAGGACCTTGTCGGCGCGTTCGGCGATCTCGATGTCGTTGTCGATTGCGCTGGTGAAGCGGATGTCGGGTTTTCCCCGGCTGGCGAAGATCAGGTTGCGGGGACGACGGCCGGTGCCACGACCGGGCTGCACCAGGTAGAAGACGGGGTAGCCGTCGGCTTCGCCTTCCTGGCGCAGTAGCGCGCCCACCGGCTGCAGGTGCTCGTTGGCCAGGTCCACGAAGCGGCGCTGTGCGTGCTCGTCGGGTAGGACCGAGGCCGAGGCCAATCCCTCGAGGAAGCGCCCGAACCGGGGGTGGGGGGCCTCGAACGCGCCGAGGCGCTCGAAGAGCTCCTCGGCGCTCCAGTCGTCCCGGAATCTGATGACGTGACGCGCGATCTCGTCGCGCAGGCCGGCGGTGGGGGCGCCCCATTCCCCCAGCCAGTCGTCCCCGAGGTCCCACAGCTGGCCCAGCATGGCGAGGAAGCGGTCCGGGTATTCCAGGTAGTCGTCCAGGGCGAGGTCCTTGGCCAGCTCGCGCCGGGTGCGACCGGGAATCTCGACGTAGTGGCGTCCGAGCCACACCACGTCCTGCAGAGCATGGCGTTCGGCCGTGCGCAGCGTCTCGCTGTCCAGTACGGCCTCGGCGACCTGGGGCAGGCGGCCGTCCGGGCAGGCCTGCAGGCTGGCCGTCAGCCGTTGGTGCTTGGTGGGGCCGCCGTCATCGTTGGCGGGCGGCGGGGGCAGGTGGAGGCGTTCGCACAGCTCCGGCAGGTCCTGGTGCCGGTAGCTCTGGTACAGGGTGCCCAGGACGCCTTCGATCAGGCTCCGCAACCGCGGCAGATCCATCTGCTCAGCCATCACACGATGATGAGCCAGACCCTCTCCTGGTTCCAGACCGGGTCACCGCTCCCTGCGGCGTGGACGCCTGGCGACTTCCGCCCGGGGCGCAGCGAGGGTGTGGCGCCGGTGGGGTCCGCTGCGCGGTCCGGGACAGCCGATCGTCCCAAGTGCTGTCCCGGGTAGTGGGAGCCGCCTGTCGCTGGCCGTTGGATCGGGCTTGAGGCGGGGCACGATGGCGCCGGCGGTTGCCGCTTGCCCGGCTGTACGAGCGTCGCCCGAGGGCATCGCGGCGGCTGGTGGGCCGTGGCGATCACGGCGGCGTTGCGAAGGAGGGGTCGTGAAGTCGGTCAAGGATCGGTGGGCCGGGTTGCGGCGGCGGCGACGGGCGGCAGCGGAAGACCGGGAGCGCCGACGGCAGGTGAAGCGCCACCATCGCGCTGTCCTGGAAAAGGCTGCCGGTATCTCGTCCCTGGCGGTCGTATGCCACGAGGACACCTGGTGGATCGTAGAGCAGATCGCCTTTTCACCCTTCTTCTACACCCGATTCCCCCATGACCGGATCAAGCGCGGGGCAGCGGGCATGGTGACCGTGACGGTCTCCGGGCCACACCTGGTGCGGTGCCTGGACAAACTTCTCCAGTGGTGGCCGGCAAAAGGCCTGTTCCTCGCCCACCAGCCGGACGCCGCGGTGGCACGTCACCTGTACACCAAGATGGCCGCGCTGGTCGACGGCATCGACCCCCGCTCCTGCTGTGGCGGTATCCCCCCACTCATCGTCGACGTCGGCCTGGAGACCGGCGAGGCCGTCACCACCTGATGTGCGGTGCCTGGGGGGAATGTCAGCCTCCCGGCGGGCGGGCTCGGGTATCGCCTCCGTGGCCGTGCGTGCGCCCCTAGGATGGCCCGGCCACGCCAACCCTGATCTCTTGCGTGGCGTGGCCTGGGAAGGACGTCGATGACCGATCACGCAGCCACCGCCGCCACCGTCCGGGCGCCCGCGGACCCGGCGCTGCTGGCGCTGGAGTTCCGTCACGGCGACCGACTGCTGGACCCGGCCGGGACAGGTCTGCAGACCTGGCAGGTGTCCATCACGGCCGACGGTGAACTGGTAGGAAGCCTGCAGGCCACCCGGGGGCTGTGGTGGAAGGCTGGCGATCTGCGCGAGCGCCTGACCGACGAGGGATCCTTCGTCGCCGAGGTGGCGCAGCAGCTACTGGATCCGGACGGGGCGTTCTCCGAGAGCTTCGAGGAGATGATCGAGGTTCCGGGCAATGTGCTGATCCTCGACCGGTGCGAGATGACGCCGCCGTGGGACGACCCGCTGACGGTGGCAGGGGTGGCCGCTGCCGCCGTCGACCGGCTGACCGACAACTACTTCGTCGTGGTCTTCCCCCGTGACGGGGCGCCCGGAAGTGTCGGCGCGCAGTTGTTGGAGCAGGCCGGGACGCTGCTGGCAGCCGTCGAGTTCAGCGATGAGCTGCTGATCTTGGACACCTCGATGGCCGCTCCCGAGCAGGCCACCCGCCGTGTGCGGGATCGCCTGGAGGACCGGGCCCGGCGTGGGGGTGTGGACCTGGAGGACCTGGACGAGGAGGACTGGCCCGAGGACGAGGAGCATAAGGTCCTCACCTCGCGGACGGCAGCCGTGCTGCGCCTGGCCATGGAGCAGCTGTCGCAGGAGGCGTGGCAGGAGGTCGCCGCGTTGGGCGACGAAGTGCTGCCGCGCGGCGCGGGCGGCTTGTTCGGTGCCCTGCCGCCGGTGACGCTGCAGCAGGACGGCGGGTGGCGGCGGCAGATGGCGCGCACCTTCGATGACCTGGCCGCTGACCTCGCCGACGGCGATGTGGTGCCGCTGTGCACGGGTGAGGAGATGGCTTTGCATCTGGGCATCCGCCGGGCCAAGAACCTCCATCGCACTCGGCCCCGGCTGGTCGCTCAGGCCGTAGAGGGGTTGCCGGCCGCAGCTCGTGACTTCGACTGGTACGCGTGCTCCGACCTGCTGTTTGAGGATCACGACGTGCTGATGTTGTTCGATGACGCCCTGGACGGCATCGAGGACAGCGGTAGCGACGTCAACCAGGCTCTGGGCATGGTCAACATGGCTCCGCTGGACTGGTTCAGCCCGTTCGACGAGGATCACGCCCGCGACCCAGAGAGAGGCTTCCGCCACCCCTGACGCCCACGGGATCGCCCAACGCTCCACCGGCCTCGCGCGGCCGGTGCCCGAGCGGAGCTGGGCGCACCAGCAGACCGCGCATCCGGCACCGCCCCACCCCTCCGCTGCGCCCTGGCGCTGAGCGGCAGGCAACTACCGGAGCGTGGCGGTCACAGGTCTTGCTCGTACTGGCCGCTGGGGAAGTCCGCGTCGATGGTGACGTACTCGTCCGCCGGTTCGCCCGCAGTACCCACTTCGCGCGTGCCGGTCGCCACGCCCGTGACGACGTAGCGGTCGTCGACGGTCTGCGCCGGGTGGGGCGCGGGGTCGTCGGGCACCGCGATGTGCAGCGGCATGTCGTCGGGGTACGCCGTGAGGGCCTCGCGGAGCCGGCCAACGGTCCATGCCTGGACGGTGTGGGTGTAGATCTTGGCGGTCACGGTCATGGTCGCTCCTGCTCTCTTGAGGTGGGAGCAGTCTCCCGGCAGGCGGTGGCCGTCACGACGGACACGGCCCGTCACGTCGCGCTGATGGCCCTGTCGATGTCGTGCCCGGGGCGCCGGGTACGGACGAGCCGCAGGCCGGGTGCGGTGGGTCCCGGCCGGGGCGCGCAATCCCCGGTTCGGATCAAGTCCGGGCGAACCGGTTGACCCGCTCGCAGCGCAGGCCTTGGATGGCAGCCTGAGCCGACCAAGGGGGTACGCGTGAAGGCCCGGATCCATACTTCTGGCGACCTGCCGCCCTGCTCACGCTGCCACGGCCCGCTGACGATCAGCGTGGACATGCCGCAGCAGGACGACCAGGGGCAGCCGATCCACCTCGAGCTGTGCCGGGCCTGCGACGCCGGCAAGGAAGCCGCCGACGTTCTGCTGGCTTGGTTCGCCGCCGGCGGCGGACACGACCCCGCACGGTTCGAGGAAGGTGCGCGCCTGCTGATCACCTGGCAGGAAGAAGCCATGGCCGTCCACGGCTGGGTCCTGGCGGCACCCCCGGACGAGGACGACATCACCCGCCTCAGCCGCGAACGCGACCTGCTGCGCACCCGGATCGAGCATGCCGCACCGGACGAACGCCGCCGCCTGCAAGAACGCATCCGGGCCCTGTCGGGCGACCTGGCCGCCGCTTCGGCCCCGGACGGCCCCGCCGTCTTCGGCGACCCGCGGCACATGCCACCGCACGTGACCCCTCCCGGCCCGCTCTCCCCCGAAGCCGAACAGCGCCTCCGTGACACCTTCGACCGCCTGTCCGCCGAGGAGGCCCACGAACGCGAGCACGGCGACTGACCGACGCGGCCCCCGCCACAGCCGGGCCGGAACGCCGGGCGCGACGGCCACGAAACCTCCCGCTACCGGTCGTCGGCCCACTCCGGCACAGGGGCCCGGTCGCTCATCGCCCGCCGGTGGCACCGTCCTTGGAGCGGCGCGCCGTGCGGGCATCGGGGCTCCGGCCGACCTGCTCGGTCACGAAGTCGACCTCGGCCTCACCGAACGCCGTGCGCACCCCGGAGGGGGTCATGCCGGACGCCTCGGCCAGATCCTCCAGCTTGTAGGGGCGGCTGCCGTGGAACGCCCGCCCGTAGGCCAGCAGTCGGCGGATCTCCGCCTCGGCGGCTCGCCGCCGTGCGCGGGCGTCGCTCAACGCCACCAGCAGCGGATCGGCCTCCAAGCCGTCGGTGGCCGCCTCCAGACCCACCGCCTCCTGCGCGCGAGCCCGTTCAGCCTGCTCCAGCGCATCAGGGAACAGTTCTGGCGGCGTGACGTCCTGCGGCCGCGGCAGCGGATGACGGATCGCTGCGATGTCACCAATCACATCCATAATGCGACCATCGCAAAAAACTGCGCACAGCGCAATAGATCCGGCGGGCCCAGCCTCGAGCGGCCGCTGGTCCGCAGGGGCACGTCGACTGCGGACGACCAAAAACGGGGACGGGGCCCCGAGCGGTGCCCGGGCCCCCGTCGAAGGTCAGCGCCAGATGTGCACGGTGACCTGGCCGATCACCGCGGTGCAGCACGCCGCCGCACCAATACTCGGAGGGAATGGCGCACAGATGCCCGCCCGCGCCCCCCAGTAGTCCATGGCACACACGATTGAGCGTTGCCTGGGGCAATCGCGCCCCCTGTCGCTGTCGCCGCTCTAGGCTCGATCCCCTACTTCATGCAGTGGGTACGCCAGCCAGGGCCATGGAGCCGTCAGCCCCGGCGGCCGATCCGGGGTGTTAGGAATATATGTACTCGGACTGGAGAAAAACGGATAAGTTGGCGTTCCTGCGAGCCGTTGACGCCGTCACCGGACTCCTGGCTTCCCCTGTTGGCTCTGGCCCCGCCGCGCGGATCATTGTCCAGCGGATGGTGGCGCGCATGTTCGAACTCCTCACCACCGGGGACCCCGACGAAGAGGCAGACGAAGCGGAAACAGCCTGCAATCTGCTGGTACCTGAGCACGGCTCCAACGAACAAGCAACCCGGGCATGGCTCGCGCAGATCCTGACTAACCGGGCGCTGGGCTACAACGAGGAGTTCGCGGAGTACACCGGCACCGACTACGGCTGCATCGACCTGCAGGAGCATCACGCGTGGGCGTTACTGTCCCTCGGCCCGCTACCGCGCCGTTTGAGGCTGCTGCAGACCGCCACCAAGTCCACGGCGGTCTCTCTCAGCCGGGCGCTGGACGTCG
Source organism: Actinacidiphila glaucinigra (assembly GCF_035918135.1). Taxonomy (NCBI): domain Bacteria; kingdom Bacillati; phylum Actinomycetota; class Actinomycetes; order Kitasatosporales; family Streptomycetaceae; genus Actinacidiphila; species Actinacidiphila glaucinigra. Next base: position 333,207 of record NZ_CP109145.1, on the reverse strand, counting down.
GGAAGCATCAGATCGACCACTGGGCTTCCGGGCGGTCGGCTCCGCGCCCTGAACGGCGCGAGGCCCTGGCAGCCGCACTGGGTGTGCATCCGGCGTGGCTGGCCACCGACCGGGACGACTGCGCGGACTCCCCGCTCTACGTCTATGCCGCGTGCCCCTGCGGTACCAATGCGGGTTTCACCTCCGGTCCGCTCGAAGGCGACAGCCCCCGCTACATCCAATCGCTGGACTCGGTTCAACCCGTGCAGTGGTGCGACGGTTGCGGTCAGCCATATCTGTCTTCGGAGGGGTTGCTCATGCCCCTGCCGGTAACAGACGAGACCATGACTCCTGGAGAAGCGGCGCTCGCCCGCGGCGAGGGGCCCGCTTACAGTGCGGCGCTCGTGGACGGCCCAGAGCTGGGCGAGCCATGGCCGCACGGCCTTTGGAGTCCCGGCGCCACCCCTCGGGAACGCGGCGCAGTACGTGTCCCCGACCTCCTGAAGAATCCCCCCCGTATGCCCGAAGGATCAGCTGGCCCGTCTGTTGCTGTCCCACAGCAGCCGCGTCGCTCATCTGCGGGCAGCAAGGCGCGCGGCGGGCGTGATGCGGTGCCCCCGGAACTGGTTCACCAGGAGATCGCCTCGCAGACCTTCCATCCCGGCGGTCGTGTCACCACCGAGCGCGCTCCGGCGGTCTGGACGCTGGCTCATAAGGGATACAGCGGCTCGGGCCGCCTGGATGTGTGGGTCTACTACTCGGAGAAGGAAGCCTTGCGGGCGGGCGCGGAACTCGCGATGGCCTGTGGGATGGACGAGGACGCGGCAGCCCGCGCGTACTTCGCCGCCGGTTGCTACCGGGAGGCCATGGCCCGCTACGAGGCCACCCATGGCGAAACCCACCTACTCCGAGTCCAGTCCGCCTTCGTGCAGGACCCCGGGGAGTGAGTGCTGTCCGGTCGGGCGTCATTTCCCCGAGCACGGCGCCCTGCCAGTGCATGCGGTCAGGCGGCAGTGGTGATGTCGTCCTCAGCCTCTGGGGCGGCGGGCACGCGGGCGAGCAGCGTTCGGATCAGCTGTGCCAGGTCGTCGTCTGCCAGCAACATCTCGTCCAGGGGTAGATGGTCGTGGAGGGCGAGGAAGCCCTGCGCGACCGCGGTGCGGACGAACGTGACCAGGGGGCGGTAGAACCCGCCGGTGTCGAGCAGCCCGACCGGGCGGGGCGGGAACACGGCCAGCGCGCTGCCGGACCACACGTACGCGAGCCCGTCCAGGGTGCCGAACCCGCCGGGCAGCGCGATCACGGCATCTGCGGCGCTGGCGAGGTGCTTCTTGCGGGTGGCCATGTCCGGCACGATCCGCAGGTCGCTCAGCCCGGCGTGAGCGACGCCGAGGGCAGGAGATGGAGGCCTGGATACGTGCTCTGGGCGTGGACGGTGCCCGCACCGCGGCCTCGTGTGCGCACTGGGGGTTGCCGTCATCGAGCCTGGACATCGTCGTCGACCGGCTGCATGTGCGCCGGCGGCTGCGAGCCGGGAAAACGGTCACGGCCGTGCTCGCCCTGGCCGCGCAGTACGGCGTCGACCTGCACCTCACGCCCTGACGGTCCGGGCGGTGGCTGGCGGGGAGCGGCGGGGCGTCAGGAGATCAGCGGATGTCGCCCCGCCAGTCCCAGAACCGGGTGCCGCCGTCGCCGGGTCGCGGCCCGTACACGCTGCGGCCGCCCAAAACGTAGCGGCCGATCTCCGTCCGCAGTGGCGCTCCGGCGGTGCGTTCGGGCTCCGTCCATCCGGTGATGTCCAGCAGCAGGCCGTCGAGCGGACCGCCGACCAGCTCGCGGTAGACCCGCCGCGGCCGGGGCCAGGGGGCATCGTGATCGGCGCCGTACACGCGCCGCCGCACCGCATCGTCCATCCGTCCACGGTGCCACCGGCCACGGACATCCGCTCCGCCTGCGGCCAGGGGCTATGCGGGACCGGGCCCGTGGCTGCCGGGCCGCTGCTGGGCGATGTCGTGCCCGGCGGGATGGGCTCGCAGGGGCCGATGCCGTGCGGTGGAGTCCTCTCGGCGCTCCCGCGATGTGCGTCCTGTGCTCGTCTCCTGGCCGGTGCAGGGTTCGTGGCCGCTCTCGCCGTCGGTACGCGGTTCGGTGAACTGCTTGTTGCGGTCGGCCCCGTCGGCGCTCAAGGTCGCCGTGGCCGGCTCGGCGGGGCCGTCACCGGCGGTCATTGGTCGTGTGCCCGGCACCGGCGTCTCGTCGGGGTGGTCCGGGGTGGTCCGGCGGGCCCGCGACAGCGGGGCGCTGCTGGGCGGCGTCTGCGGCATGCGTCGTTCCCGGGCCCAGGAATGCAGTCGCCAGTGCGTCAGGTCGTGCTGGTCGAGGGAGGTGCGGTAGCGGCGGGCGCCCTCACCGGCGACGACCTGCTCGGCCATCGCGGCGAAGACCATCGTGGTGTCGGCGTAGACCTCGAGCATGATGCACAAGGACTCCACCATGCCCTCGCGGCGCAGCCGCAGTTGTTCGGCGGCCACCGGTGAGGTGACGGTGGCCAGGTCCTCGTCCAGGGCGTAGATCTGGGCGGCCAGGCGTGTGGCGGCCTCGCCCAGGGGCCGGGAGCGGTCCGGGGCGGGCACGGGCGGCTGCGGGGCTGGCCGTCCGAGGAGATCGTGGATCCGCACCGCGTGCATGCGGCCTGCCAGGGCATCGAGGGTGCGGTTGCTGTTGTCGTGGCGGACGACGATGAGGTGCGCCGCGGTGCGGGCCAGGGCATGCAGCGGCTCGCGGGCTGCCTGATCGCGCAGCACGTCGGCGTGGACGGCCAGGACGGCGCCGGTGAGGTTCGTCGGCAGGCTGGAGGGGTCCTCGGCGGACAGCAGGGTGCAGGCGACGCCGGGTTCGAGCGCGGTCACGGTGGTGGCGATGTCGTCATGGAGCGCGGGCGAATCCACCACGGCCAGCGGAGCACCGATGTCGGCGGCCAGGCGGGCTCCGGCGCAGGCGAGGATCTCGCGGCCGCCGGCGCCCGTGTCGTACTCCACACAGCCGCCTCGCTCGGTCACCAGCGCTGTGACAATCGCGTCGATCTTCGGATGCTGCAAAAAGCTGGTGTCCATGGTCGGCTCCGTTGCTCGGCTGGCCCGCAGCGTATGCGCGTGCGCTGCTGCCCGGACGAGTCGGAGCTGCCTCGGTCCCTCTCCCGGTCTCCGGATCTTGGGGGCGTTTCCTCAGGCGGAACGCCCGCTGTCCCGGAGGCGCTGACAGGCTGGTCGCGCGCCTTGGGCCCAGGCGGCGAACTGGGGTGTCAGGCAGGAGGGAAGCAGCCGGCGGACTTCCACCTCGGCTGCCCGCCACCACGGGCGGGCGTCGCTCAACGCCACCAGCCGCGGATCGGCCTCGAAGTCGTCGCTGGCCGCCTCCAGACCCACCGCCTCCTGCGCACGAGCCCGTTCCACCTGCTCCAACGCGTCGGGAAACAGCTCGGGCGGCGTGACGTGAGGACGCAGAATCCGTGACGCCCCGCTTGTCACGCCTTCTGCGTCCATGACAGCGCCCGCGGTCACGTCGTCAGTACTTCCCTTACGCCGGGCTCAGGAGCGGTTCGTTCGGGCGGGGTGGGGCAGCATCATGCCGGAGCCGCGGGCAGGGGTGACGCACTCAATGCGGGGTGACGCTGAGGTGACGCACCTGGTGACGCAGTCTGGTGCGGTCTATAGGTGCTCTGACCTGTTGTTTTGATGCCCTAATGGTGCTCGCGGTGACGCGGTGACGCACTTTCCGGGGATCTCTCTACTGCCTCATCCCCTCTTTTTTCTTGAACAGAGAGATAGCCGCAGAGTGCGTCACCGCGTCACCGTGCGTGTCAACCGTCTCGGAAAGTTGCAGGTCAGCTTGCATGTTGGCGGGCGCAGAGTGCGTCACCGAGTGCGTCACCGGTGCGTCACCAGAATCCGAGTGCGTCACCGGGAAGACGAAAGCCCCCGCTACGCGGGGGCTTTGCGGGGGCTGTGTGCGGGTTGGGTCAGGTGTCGGCGCGTGCGATCCGGACCGGGCGTCCGGTCTTGGTCCGGGGGAGCTTGCGCACGTCGACGCCGCGACGGCGCAGTGCGGGGGCGGCGCGCTGCAGGCGGCTAGACAGGACCGCTGGCGTGCGAGGCCAGTCCACGGACAGCGGCGGGGGCCGCAGCAGGCCGAGCAGGTGCGCCGCGGGGCCTTCCCAGGCCCACGGCGGCTGCTGCGACATGGCCCAGCGCAGTACGGCCGTGGCTACTTCGTCGCCGTCGATGACGTCGTCGATCAGGGCGTCCTGCACGCCGGTGTACGTGGAGAGGGTGTTCCAGCCGGTGACGGCGTCCAAGGCCCAGAGCATCTCGGCGAAGTCCGCCATGCGGGGACGTTCTGCGAGCTGTTCGGCGGCTGCGGGCAGTTGCTGCCAGACCAGGGCGGCCAGGTCGAGGAGTCCGCCGAGGATCTTGGGGTGCGCCGTGGCGTAGGAGTCCCACAGGTGGCGTTCGGTGCGCCGCTGCCGGCCCGGGATGGGCTGCAGTTCGATGGGCAGCATGCGCTCGGCCAGGTCCTCGCGGAGGGCCCCCAGGTCGATACCGGTGAGCAGTACGGGGCGCTGGTAGAGCACGACGGCGACGTCGTCGTCGCTGTAGAGCTCCCTTTTCATCAGGGCGTCGCCGGTGACGACGCGGCAAAGGAAGTCGCTTAGCCAGGGGGTGAGGCCGCTGAGGTTGTCCAGGGCGAGGCACCAGCCGGCCGCTGTGGTCACGGCAAGGTCGTCTTCGGACTTGGGTACGGAGCGCAGGTGTGCGTCGAGTCCGTCGACCAGGCGCAGCATCATGCGGCCGCCGGTGCTCTTGCCGGTGCCTGACTCGCCGGTGAGGTAGGCGACGGGGCGGGGCATGCCGGGGCGCAGGGCGGCAAGTAGCCAGGCGACGGCCATGGGGGTGGACTCGTCGCTCATTGGCAGAAGGCCGCGCAGTATTTTCACACTTTCCTGCCAGCCGCCTTGGGGGTGCTCAGGCTTGGGCATTTCGCGCAGCAGGCGGGAGCGGCGCCATAGGGGGCCCTCCAGGGGGTCGGGAGCCAGCACAGCCCAGCGGCCGGGTTCGATGCACACCGATTCGCCGTCGGGGCGTCCGAGGTCGAGCCAGGTGGTGTGGGGGTCCTCGGGGTCGGGGGCTACGCGCAGGTAGACCTCCTGGGTGGGGCTGTCCATCGCCAGTGCTTCGAGGGAGGAGATGGCGTCGGACAGCGCGGCCTGGGAGGGGGTGCGGCCGGTGCTTAGGACGAACTCCCTGATCAGGCTTTGCCGTAGGGAGCCGGTGCCGACCCCGCCGCCTTTGGAGCGGATGGGGCGGGCGATGGGGCTGCCGTCGACGGCGATGGCATAGGTGGTCTGGTCCCAGCGCACGAAGCGGTAGCCAGTCTCCCCGAGCGCCCTAAGGACGTCGGCCTGGGACATTTTGCGGGCGCGCGTGTCCTCCTCAGGGGCATCTTGGAGGTGACCGGTCATGGCGGCCGCGGCATCGGCAAGCGCGCGGGGGGCGTGCGCTTGCGGCGCCCGCCCGGTACTGGGCGGAGGCACGGTGGGGCTGGCGGTGGTCTCGCTCATGCCCTGGCTCCGATCTGACGCGGGCGGCGGGAGCCGGCCTCGATGCCGCGTCGGATGGTGTCCTGAGCTTTGCGTTCCGCCGGGTCGATCCCAGCCGCCTGGGCGGCGTCGGTGAGAGCTTGGTGGACCTCGGCGCGGTCCAGGCGGCCTGCGCCGACGAACTGGCCCAGCGCGAATGCCGAAGCGTTCAGCTGGTCGTTGCGGCTGCCCTGGGAACTGCCAGCGACCGCCTCGAGTTCGGCACGTACCGCCGAGGCGACGTAGCCGCGGCCTCCGGCGCTCTTGGGCAGGGATACCCCCAGGTGTCCGGCACGGGCGTGTGGGCGGCGCTTGAGGCCGACCCGTGCCAGGTCGTTTGCGAGCCAGCGGGGCAACTGGGCGGGGGTTCGGCAGGGCCCGACCGGCTTGTAGAGCCCGGCGCGGGTGCGGGTGCCGGGGGCCACGGCGTAGGACCGGTCGGCGCGGATGTCGATCTGCCAGCCCAGGCGGCCGCGGGAGTCCATGAACCACTGGGAACCGTCGTTGACCTGGTACCACAGGTGCAGGCCGCCGGAGGGGGTGCACACGCTGAAGGTCTGTGGCGGGTCGGTCAGCAGCGGGGCGCGGCGCAGCTGGCATAGCAGGGCCAGGACGTCCATGCCGCTGCGGATCGTCGTGTGGTCGAAGTCGTCGGGCAGGGTCAGGCCCGGCAGCAGCCGCTCAGGGTCGGGCGGGGTCGACTGGTGCATGTCGAGGTCGACGATCAGCAGGTTGGACAGGCCTGCGGCGATACCGACACCGAAGTGCGGGTTGCGTCCCCACCAGGCGTCGATCAGTGCCCGATCGGTGGTCGCGGCCCGCACACCGTGGCAGTACCGGCCTGCGGCGATGCAGCGGCACTCCTGCGGCGTGTGCGGGATGTGGTCGGGGTTGGGCTGCCCGCCGATCGTTTCCCGGCAGTGGATGCAGTTGGCCGGGGGCACCTTCAGCCCGGGCGCCAGCGGGTGGACGTACCAGCCCTGCTCGGCGCACCAGCGGGCGACGGAGTGCGGCGAAGCGCGACCGGGGTCCTCCCGGCCGGGTGTTGCTGTTGTGGCCAGCACCGATTCCTTTTTCCGCCGTGCTGACCCCTGGTCCACCCTCACGCCCCGTACGGCGGCGTCCCATGCGGGCACTCCCCCCGTTACAGTGGGGAGTGCGCCTGGGGCGACCCGGGCGAGGGTGATGCTTGTACAGGGCATCACGGCTTGTTCGGGAAGGGCCCGCGGCGACCCGTGGCAAGGAGAACGCGGAACACCTTCTTGTGGCCCGGGACCTTCGGTCCCGGGCCCGTTCCATGTCACGCAGCGACGACCGCGGTGACCGGCGGCTTGAAGTGCACCGGCTGATGTCCCTTGGCGGCACGCAGCTGGGCAACGCGGTCCTCGGGCAGCGCTGTGAGGACGTCGGACAGGTCTGACAGCAGGCACGAGGGCGGAATGCCCCAGTGGGTTGCGATCTTCCCGAGTTCGGGGACGCTCCACTGGGTGGTGCCCGACAGGCGGCGCCCCACCAGTGCTCCGGACAGTCCGATGGCACGTCCCAGGTCGGTGTTGGTTTCGCAGGTCAACGACAGAACTGTCCTGATGACCTTGCGGAGTTCCACTTCGACGGGATGTCCCCGGTCAGCCATAGCCCCTCCCGTGTATCGGCGAGCCAAAACAGCACGCCCCTGCACTTTTTGTATAGCTCGGCCGACCATACATCACAGAAAGCTACTTTCTGAGCACCCCTCGCCCGGAGGGTGACGCAACGTTCACGAATCCTTTGCGTCAGCAGGTCGCGGCGGCGTCCGGCGGCTGCCGCGACACGCCCGGATCCCTGGCCCACGAGCGTCAAGCGGCAGGGTGGTGCAGGCCGTTCGTGGCCTGCACGTGGGACAGCACGGTCTCGACGAGTCGCTCGGGTGTGTCGTCGGTCAGCAGTAGATCCTCCAGGGGCAGGTGGCCGTGGTGGGCGAGGAACCCCGACGCGACGGCGTTACGGACGAACACGGTCAGCGGGCTGTAGAAGCCGTCGGTGTTGAGCAGACCGACCGGCAGCGGCGGGCACAGGCCCAGGGCGCTGCCGGACCACACGTGCGCGAGCTCGTCCAGCGTGCCGAAACCGCCGGGCAGAGCAACGACCGCGTGTGCGCCGGCCACGAGTTGTTCCTTGCGGGTGGCCATGTCCGGCACGATCCGCAGGTCGGTCAGGCCGGGATGGGCGACCCCGAGGGCCTGCAGGAAGTCCGGGATGATGCCGGTGACCTTGCCGCCCGCCGCCAGCGCGGCGTTCGCGACGGTGCCCATCAGCCCGAGCCGGCCGCCGCCGTACAGCACGTGCACGTCGTGCTCGGCCAAGGTCCGGCCGATTGCCGCGGCGGCCTGCAGGTAGCGGTCGGACCCGTCGGCGGCGCCGCAGAAAACCGCGACGGTCAGCCGGGTACCGGGCGCCCTGCCGGGCCGGGCCTGGCTCCCTTCGCGTGGCGTGCCACCCCGGGAGAGTGGGTGGCTGCTGCCCGATCTGACGGTCTCCGACGCCACAGACGGAGGATGGGTCATGGTCAGGCCTTTCGCGAAGGGAGCCGGAGCCCCCCGTGCCGGGACTCTGGCATCGTGCCGCGGCCGACCAGGGGTGAGGGTGTGCGCGCGCAACATCTCCCGCCCAGTGGTGCAGTATCTGCCGACTGCGTTCCACCGGGCGGGAACGCAAGGTTGCGATGGCTGGGCCACCCGAACGGTCCGGCCAGCCTCCCGGACGCGCCGTCGTAGGCTCCGAAGGCCCGCGCGGGATGCTCACCAGCAGCCGCTCCGGCGGCGGTCCGGGCGCCGTGTCCCCGAGAGCCCGGCGCCCGGACCAGCCTGCGTGAAGTTTGGCCCGGCCCGGCTGCGGCGGTCGGTCGGAACGGCGGGCCCCGATGCGGCTGGTCTACCGAAGGTGCCTGAGCCTGCGTTGAGGGCATGCGGTCAGGACGCGGCAGCCAGTGCCGGCGCGAGGCTGTAGTGGAACAGGGAGTCGGTGGCCCGGATGGACTCCTCGACCGCGTCGGCGCTCTCGCCGAAGAAGCGGAAGGAGGCGACCAGGCGCTCGTAGACGCTGGGCTCGTCGAAGACGGTGCCGACCTCGGGCAGGTCCTCCGCGTACAAGCCGGGCAGAGTACCGATGAGGGAAGGGCTGCGTTCGGTCAGGCGCAACCCGTACGGGCTGGGCAGCATGAGGTTCCCCGCGGACAGTTCCGGGTTGCGGCCGGGTACCGTGCGCGGGCTCTCGCCGAGTTGCAGCCGGACCCAGTCGGCGACCAGGTCGACCCCGTAGACGTCGCGGATGGTGTACGGGATCGGGCCGCCGCTGACCCGGGCCGCGGCTTCCAGGAAGACCGGCTGGGCAAGGGTCTCGAACGCCTCGAGGTGGAAGACGCCGCTCGCCAGCCCGAGGTGGGTCACGCAGGCGACGGCGAAATCGGCCATGGCGTCGGCGATCGGCCCATGTTCGACGACCGAGCCGATCGGCGCGTTGCGCTGGGAGAACTCCAGGCAGGTACCGATGTACCGCGACGGGTACACCGCCAGCGCCTTGCCGTCGTGCAGCAGGCCGTCGATGTGCCAGACCGGCGCCTCGATCCACTCCTCCACCTCGTAGCCGGTCAGGTCGACTCCCCGCAGGGCCTCGGCGGCGGACTGGCCGTGCCGGATCCGGTAGCAGCCGACGCTGCCCGCACCGTCGCGCGGCTTGACGATCACGCCGCCGGTGCACCGGCGGGCGAAAGCGGTGACGTCGGCGATGCTCGCGACCGGCTCGAACCGGGGTACGGCCAGACCGGGGGCGGTGGCCAGGAGGGTCTTGGCGGCCGCCTTGTCGCGGAACGGCGTGAGGTCGCAGACGCGGCTGCCGGGTACGTTCCAGCGTTCCCGCAGTGCGGCGCCGGTCAGCAGGTCGTACTCGGACATGGCGATGATGCGGTCGACGCCGCCCATGCGGGCGCGCAGCGTCTCGGCGGCCTGCTCGACGGCCGCTGTGTCGGCCAGGGAGTCCAGCTCGACGGTGCCGGCGGCGGTGGCCGGGATCATCGGGACATGGCTGGGGACGGTGACGTAGGCGACCTGGTGGCGGCTGTGGTCGATCACGCCGCCGAACGCAGCGAGTTCGTCGTCCCACCGGTTGATGATCAGAATGCGCACGATGGTCGTCCTTTTCGGGGTGCGGGTCAGGCGGCGGGCCGCAGCCCGGCGCAGGCCTCCATGGCGTGGCCCATCGCGTGCAGGGCGCGGGCAGTGGCCGCGTCGCGGGCGGGGAAGTAGGCGAGGGTGCGCAGGGCCACCGGGTGGAAGCCGGCGGTGCGCTTGTAGCGGTAGTTGGCCCGGCCGGCGTCGATGGTGGTGGCGCCGAGGTCGGCCGCCAGGTCCACGGCGGCGAGCATCAGGCCGGTGTAGGTGTGCAGGGTGCGCAGCTTCGGGTAGTCGATGCCGGCGGCCCACAGGTAGAGGCAGTCGCGGTAGTGGAAGCACAGGAAGCCGCCGGCGAGGTTGCCGTCGTGTTCGGCGGCCAGCAGCAGCACGCCGGGGATGTCGGCGACCGCCGTGAAGATGTCGGCGCCGTACATGCTGCCGCCGTTTTTGAGGGCGGCGGCCTCGGCGAGGTCGGTGAACTGCGGCAGATACGGCAGCATGGCCCGGCCGTGCAGGGGGCGGAATCTCAGGCCCTGCTCGATGCCGCGGCGCCTCTGGCGGCGCATCTCCTTCGCGTGCTTGGCCGACGGCACGGTGGTCAGGAACCCTTCCAGGGAGCCGTGGACACTGGCGGTGTGGGCCAGGTCGAAGAACAGGTCGGCGTCCGGGCGGCAGGCGGCGGTCCACCGGTGGGCGAGGTCGGTGGTCAGGCCGGGCACGACCAGTGCCTGCGCGCCCCACTCGCGGGCCAGGTCCACCCCGGCGCTCACCGCGTACCGGATGGTGTCCGCGTTGGCCGAACCGGCGCCGCCGTACTCGCCGTAGGGCGTTCCGGCGTACACCACGGGCGCGTTGAAGACCGGGCCGGTGGCGGCGTCCCGCTCGACGGCGGCCCAGTACGGCGAGTGTTTGACCAGGTAGTAGGAGACGAGGTCGCCGGGGCCGGTGCCGTCGGTCAGGTGCAGGTGGCGGTGGGCGATGACCGGTTCGGTGGTCACCTGCTCCCACGCGGATGCCCAGGCGCGGCTGGTGGAGATGTGGCGGCCGGGCGTGGTGGGCGGGGCGTCGGCGGCGTGGGCGTACCAGGTCCCGGTGGTGTCGTGGGTGGTGCGCGGTGCGGGGCGGGTGGTGGTGACGGTCACTTCGGACTCCTGACGAGCTCAGGCTCGGGGGCGGGCGGCTGGGCGGGTTGGGGGTGGTCGAGGACCTGGCGGTGGCGCCGCAGGCGGCGGGCGGCGCAGGCGGTGACCGCGGCGTGGAGCACCGCGACGGTGATCAGTGCCGTGCCCAGCCGGTCGGCGGGCACGAGTGCGAGGACGGCGCCGCCCAGGGGCATGGGCGCGATCAGCACCAGGACCATCAGCGCAACGGCCGAGCCGAACACGCGGGGCGGCAGCAGGCGGGCGCGGGCGGTGCGCAGGGCGACCATGGCGATGCCCTCGCACGCGGCAAGGCCTGCCAGGGCGGCGGCGTAGGCGAGGTAGGAGGGGGCGAGTCCGGCGGCGGCGGTGGCCAGCGCGCCGCCGACGCTCGCGGTGATCGCGAGGCTGCTCAAGCGGACGCGCTTGAGCAGGCGGGCGCAGGCGGCGGCCGCCAGCAGTGCGGCGGCGGCGCTGGCCGTCCACACCGCGCCGGTGGCCGCCGGGGAGTGCCCGAAGTTGGTGACGATCACCGGGGTGGCCGCCTGCAGCAGCGCGGCCATCAGGTTCATGCTGGCCAGCGTGGCCAGCAGCCACGCCAGCGCCGGTAGCGCCTTGAGCGCGGCCGCCCCGCCGCGCAGGCCCCGGCTGTCCGTCTCCGCGGCGGGCTGCGGCTCCCGGGAAGCGGGGTGGGGGCGGGCAGCGACGGTTCGGGTCAGGGCGGCGGCCGTCAGCGACAGCATCGCGATCAGGCCGAGGCCGTACTGCGGGCCGAGCAGCAGCAGGGCGCCGCCCAGGAGCGGGCCGGTCAGGATGGCGCCCTGGTCGATGGCAGTCTGTGCGGCCTGAACGCCCGCGGCGCGGGGGCCGGTTGCCACCGTGGCGCCCAGTGACTCGGCCGCGAGGTAGGTGATTTCGGCGGCCACGCCGCAGCCGACACCGACCGCGGCGATCGCCAACGGCCCTGCCCCGGCCGCGTACGCGGCCATGCCGCACGTGACCAGGCCTCCGCGGGCGAGCGCGGCCACCAGCATCACGGTGCGGGCCGGTACCTGGTCGACCAGCGGGCCGCCGACGCCGATCGCCAGCAGCCGCGGCAGCCACTCGGCGACGAAGACGATGCCCGCCCAGGCCGTGGAGCCGGTCACCTGGTACACCACGACCGGCGTCACATACGCCGCGACCGACGTAGCCAGCCCGTCGCACGCCCGCAAGGCGTGCACCCGGGCCACCGCCGGACTCCACCTCGTCGCACGATGCGCCCTGGGGGCGGCGGCCGCCGCTGCGTTGTGCGCCATGGCCGCCGCTCTCAGGCCGCTACCGGTACGGGAGCGGCGGGCTGGCGGGTGCGGGTGCAGGTCACCGGGATCGACGTCCTTCAGGTCGGCGAAGCAGAGGCGGGGCGGAGCCCAATGTGCCGCCCTGGCGGTGAGCCTGGTCAGGTCACGGGCCGCCCGGCGCAACGTCCGCCGCCCGGTACCAGGGCCCGGCACGGCATTCCGCGCCCGTGTCCCGCCACCAGGAACGCCCCCGGTACCGCGTTGCCGGCATCGATCGTGCCGAGTAGAGGCCGTCGCCTTCACCGATGTCGGCGCGGGCTGCTGTCAAAGGGGCGCCCAGCCCAGCGAAGGGGTGACAAGTCACCTGCCCAGAAGGGGGCTACCTTGCCCACCCTGATCACGTCCCTGCTCACGGACGGCCCGCGCGCCATCAGTGCCCTCATCGACCTCGGCGTCCCGACCGCGGCCATCGCCGTCTGCCTGATCCTCCTCTGCACGGCACTGCTGCTGTTCGCCGCTGCCACGCTGCTCCGCCGCTGGACCGAGGCCCGGGCCGTGCACGCCCTGAGCCGGGCCGTGGAGAACACCAGCGGCGGCAGGGCCCTGCCCCGCCGCCGGACTGGCCGGATCCGGCGGCGGGCGCTGAGCCGGGCGCCCCGCCACAGGAGCTGACGCTCCCTGCCGCCCAGGCCGCGCGGCAGCAGGAACACCGTGGGCCCGCACCGCTTGGTGCGGGCCCACGCACGGTCCGGTGCGGCCTCAGGATGCGCGCCCTGCTCGGCCGGACAGAGGCCGGCTCCCTTCGCACCGGCCGCCCAGGAGCCATAGCGGCATCTCCACGGCGGGCTCGAGGCGAAGGGAGCCGGACCAACCCCGTGCACCGCATCGTGTCTGGCCCGCCGCCGCTGTGGTGGTGTTGGACCAGGGCGTCCCGCGCGATGCCGCTCGGATCGCGTTGCCCGCACCGTCCCACGGGGCAGCGCAGCACCGTCGCGACCGTTTGGTCCTGTCTGTCGGTGCGGCCCTGCCTCTGTCGGAGTCGCCCGATACCGTCACCGACGTGAGCAGGCACCGGGCCTTCGGTGCCGACCGGCGCCTCGCGTGCCGCAATCCACGACCATCTGGCAGGGCAACCGCATGAGCATCGTTCCCGCACGTGACGTCGCCCGGCCCATACCCGCTTCGCGACGGCCGAAGAACTCAACCGTGCGCCATGGACAGCCCTCGTGCGCGGACTACGGCTGCCGCCTGGTCGTATGCCGGCAAGCGGCGCGACGAGCACGCCGTCAGCGGGACGCGGAGCTACGCGAGCGAGGAAGCGCCCGGGTGGCCCCCGGGCCGGCAATCGCGTGGGCGCAGCGGCTGCAGGTGCGGGGAATGTCAGCCCAGGACATCGCCGACCGTTCCGGGGTCTCGGTGACCTTGGTCCGTCGTCTGCTGCGCGGGGTCAGCCGGCCGATCGCCCGCACCACCGCCGACGCCGTGCTGGGAGTGGTCATGCCGCCGCGCCACCTGCCGGCCACACCCGGCCTGGCCAGTGCCAGCGAGGCGTCACGGCTGCTGGCCGATCTGGAACGCGCCGGATGGCCCGCCACGTTGCTCGCCCGGCGTCTCGCCGTGCATCCGCGCACCATCGCCGAGATCCGCTTCGCACGCCGCACGCGGATCCACCTCGACCTCGACGTCCGCATCCGCGAACTCCACAGGCACCTGATCCCCCTCGACCCGGTCAGCGAGGGCGTACGCGCCGTCGACGTCGCCCGCATCCGCACCCTGGCGCAGCGCCGGGCCGCGTAGCCGCCCAAGACGCCCGACGCGGGCTGCTACCAACTATGGCCGGAGTACGTCCTCGGCCGGGGTCCAGCCGCGATTCGGCTGGGTGTTGTTCACGCCTCCGTGCCGCAAGGCGGCACGCGTACGGGGATCGCCTGCCCTCGGCTCCCGCCTGGCGGACCGGGCCGCGACGTCAGGGCCGCGAGGGGCGGATGGGGCGATAGACGGAAGCACACCATCACCGTGCCGAACGCCCTGTGGAGCCCCCGTGAGAGCGAGTGTCGTACCCGTCCCCACCATCGCGGATCTGGCCATCCGGGCGCTGCCCTGGAACCCGGCCGATCACCTGAACCAGGCCGCCCGACGCATGCGAGGGCGGCAGAGCCGGACGCTGGGCTTCCCCGGCAACGCCAACGTCGACCTGAGCGCCTACGGTTCGCTGCTGAGCGTGCTGTTCAACAACGTCGGCGACCCGCAGTCCACCGACGCCTCCAACATCGGCGCCAAGCCGTACGAGCTCGCCGTGCTGGCTTACTTCGCGCACGTCGCCGGCGCCGACCCCGCCCAGGTGTTCGGATATGTGGCGTCCTCGAGCAGCGAGGCGCTGCTGCACGGCCTGTACACCGCGCGGCAGGCGCTGCCGGACGCCGTGGTGTACGCGTCGGATCAGGCGCACTACAGCGTGGCGCGGGCGTGCGAGGTGCTGCGGGTGGAGATGGTGACGGTCGCCTCGCGGCCGGACGGCAGCATGGATCCGCAGGATCTGGCCGACCAGGCGGCGCTTCGCGCGCGGGGGCGGATCTACCGGCGGCGGGTGGGGGCGATCGTGGTCGCGGCGTGCGGGTCGACGATGCGGGGCGCGGTCGACGACATCCGTGAGCTGCGGCGGGCGGCGGCGGTGGCCGGGCCGGTGCACCTGCACGTGGACGGCGCCGGTGGCGCGCTGATCGCGGCCCACACCGACCCGGCGCCGCGGTGGAGTTTCGCGGACACGGCCGACTCGATGAACATCAGCGCGCACAAGGTGTTGGGTCTGCCGGTCCCGGCCGGGATCTCGCTGGTCCGGGCCGAGTTGGTGACGGCGGCCGACAGCGGCGAGTACCTGGCCACCACCGACCACACACTGGCGTGCTCGCGGTCCGGGCTGGCGGTGCTGCTGCTGTGGGCGCGGCTGCAGGAGCTCGGGCAGACCGGGGTGGCCGCCATGATCGGCCGGTGCCAGGACGTCGCCGCCTACGCGGTGGAGCGGCTGGCCGAGGCCGGGGTGAACCCGAGCCGTTTTCCCGGGTCGCTGACCGTGTGCTTCGACCGGCCCCCGGCCGCCGTGGCGCGTCGCTGGCACCTGGCGTGCGAGGGCGGGCTCGCGCACATCGTGACCACCGGTCACGTCACGCGTGCCGCCATCGACGAGCTCGCAGCCGACCTCGCCGGTGCCGGGCGGGGAACCCGCCCGGAGCCGATCGGGCTCGGGGGCCGTGTGGCGGCGCCGCCGGTCACCGCATCCCGGGGCCCGGTGCCGGTGCAGGCGGCGCGGTCTGCGCGTCAGGGCGCGTCGCGCGCCGGGTAGACGCGGTCGGAGCGGCGACCGGCGCGACAGGTCGGGTGAGGGCCTCGGCGCGCTGGCGGATGCTGTCGGCGTCCCACGGCGTGGGTGGGGCGATCCGGTCCAGTCCGTCCAGTGCGGCCTGCAAGCACTCCACGTCGCCGGGGGTCGAGCCGATCCGGTGGGCGGGGACGGGCTGCTGCTGCAGGTAGGTGAGTTGCCCGGTCAGGAACCGGCGGGCGCGCTCCGGGGTGCCGAAGGCCTGGGCGAGGCGGGCTCCGGCTTGCGCGACGGCTATCTCGACCATCTCCTGCGGCAGCGTGTCCGGGTGCGGGAGGCGGGTGAGCCGCCCCAGCGCGTCGTGGACGAGGTGCAGCATCGCGGCCCGGGTGTCCAGGTAGGCGCGGGCGGCGACCACGGCTTCCGGCGCGGCTCCCAGCTCGGAGCCCTCGGCGAAGGTCGCCTGGCGCTGCTCGCGTACCTCCCGGACCGCCAGCCCTGCGCTCACCGAGGCATCCCGCCAGGAGTGGGCGGCCGACGTCATGGCCAGCGACCGCTGCGGGGCGGTGATCGCATCCTGCAGCCGCTGCGCGTAGCCGGTGCGGCCGGTGTGGAAGGCGGCGGTGTAGTCGCGCACGATGTGCCGGGCCAGCGCGAGTTGCTCGGCGCGTTGCTGGTCCAGCACCGGTGGGGCCGTGCCGGTGCGGGCCGCGGTGTCCAGGTCCCTGCGGTAGTCGCTGATGTCCGGCTCCAGGACCGCCCGTAGCCGCTGCGCGTGCTGGTCGTGCAGCGCCACCAAGTCGATGAGCCGGTCGGTGCTGTTCCGCAGCACCGGCACGTGACGGGCCAGGAAGTGCAGCTGCTCCCAGTCCTTGAGGTACTCATCGCGCTGCCGGGGCGTCTCCAGCCGTTCGAAGATCTGCCCCATCTGTCCGGCGGCCTCGGCTACCTGTCCGGTGACGGCGGCTTCGTCGTCGCTCTCGCCCATGCCGACGATCGCCGCCTCGAGGATCGGCATGGGCGGGGAGCCGACCAGCTCCCGCCAGTGCAGGGCCCACGCGGCGGCTGCGGCCAGCACCTGCTCCCCGGCGCGGGGCACCGCGGCGGCACGCTTGGCCATCCACGCCCCGAGCAGCTCGTTCAGCTGCTCGCGGTGTTCCTCGCCCAGATACGTCGCGAGCTCACCGGGGGTGTACTCGCGGACGTTCCCTTCCGGGCTGCGGGCCAGCAGGACCAGGTGCTGCCGCCCGTCGTCGAGTTCCATCCAGCGGCGCAGCGCCTCCAGCGGGCCGGGGGCCATACCGGCGAGAGTCAGACGGTCGAGGTCGAAGCCGGGCCGGTCGGCGCCTGCACGGCCCGGCGGATGCTGGTCGGACGCGGTCTGCGGCCCGGTATCCGGGCCGGCCACGGCCACGGCGAACACCCCTGGCTGCAGGCCCTTTAGCCAGGCTGGGACGAACACGGGGACGGCAGGCGGGGGTGGCGGCTCGCTCATCGCAGGCCCTTCTGGTCAGCCGGGCCCGCACGGCCCGGGAGTCGGCGGCTGGCCCAGCATGATCCGTCGCCGTGGCGGGCGGGGCGTGCGGCCTGCGTTTGTCCCGCGTGACGGGAAATGACAGTGCCCGGCGGTCCGCAGGACGGAACTTGCGCGGCAGCCGGCTCGAGGTCCGCGGGCGGTGCCCGCGGCCTCCTGTCATGGGGCGAGGAACGGCCGGGGCGCGGCGGGAGGCGTCAACGGTGGCTGATGCGCTGTCCCTCGTGGCCGCGCCCGGTTCTCGCGTGCTGTGGCCAGGGCTTCCAGCCGCGTCAGGTGTCCTTCATCCAGTGTCAGTAGTCGGGCAGCGACGGCCGCGTTGGTGGGCGTGCCGGTGAAGAGTGTCTGCACCTCGGCTCCGGTCAGTCGGCCGTGCTGGTGAAGGTGCTCGGCCACCGTCATCACCGCTGTCCAATGCCGGTCGAGGAACTCCTCGGCCTGATCGGAGGCCTGCCGCACCTCCCCCGGTGTCGCGCCGGTCGCGGCGAGGGCGTCGAAGTCGTGGCTGGCGGCAGCGCGTACGGCGGACGACCGCAACGCAGTCCACATGTGCTGCTCCCGTAGCCACCGCTGCTGGGCGAGGTGGCCGCCGTGCAGGAGAACCAGCAGCGCCTGTTGCGAGTCCCACCGCACGTCGGTGTAGGCCCGTTCGCCCTCGCCGTCGACGGCGCACTCGAGCACGCGGGCCTGCCCGGTGGCGAGTGCGGCAACCGCGTGGCCGCTCTCATGGACGGCGGTGAAGCGGCGGTACACAGGCTCGGACACGTCCAGCGCCGTGAAGACGGTCAGCGGCTCCTGGCCGCGAGGTCCCGTCGTCGGTACGGCGGGTCCTCGCTCATCAGGCATGCGCGTCAGCGGCCTTGTCCGCCGCGTCGGCGGCTCGTGCCGCTGCGCTGTCCCTGCGGTCGGCGCCGGGCCGGTCGGGTCCCGCGGCCCGGAGCGACCTCTCCGGCGCTGGGCGCGGAGGAGAACGCCGGGGCGGAGAACCCGCCCGGCACGCTGGTGCGCGCCTGCGCCGGAACCGCTGCGGTCGCCGCGGCGGGCTTGGCCACGTCGGCTGTGCGGGCGCGGGTGGCGGTCCCCATGGGCTTGGCGTGCGGGATGAGCGGGGCGCAGACCTGGCAGACCTCTTCCACGGTCCACACGCGGCCGACCGCGGGGTCGTGACGCAGGATCAGCACGACACCGCCGGAGCAGAGCACCTTGGTGTCGCCGTGGACGGTGCACTGCCGGGCGCGGCAGTGGCAGGCCGCGTCGGGCCGGATGGTGGCCACGCGGGCGTGGGCAACAGCGTGTTGCGCGGCGAACGTGCGCATCGCCTTGAGGTCCCGGGATCGGGGCGGCATCTTGCAGGCGGTGCTGCTGCAGGTGACGGTGGCCGTGCGGTCGGCATGGCCCTCGAGGCGGATCGTCCAGACCCGTCCGGGGATGCGCTCGATGGCTGCCGGGGTGGTCGCAGATGTCACGCAGGGCTTCCATTCGTCGGTTATCAACAGCGTCCGGACCACTATGGGTTACCGGGCGAGCACGGCGGCAGCGGATATCCGGACGATCCAGGCCGTGAGGCGGTTGGGTGTACATGTGTCCCACCAGGCGGCCAGGGCCGGGGCGCGGCGTGCTGGCTGTCGTCTTACCCCGTCTGCGCCGGTTTCGATCCTGGGCGTTGGGCGGACGACGACAGCAGAAGGGGCGCCGTCGGCGGCAGCCTCGGGGCGGGGCCTCCCACACCCCGCCCATCACTCTTTGTGATCGCGCTGGCCAATACCCCTTGCCCTAATATGAGATGAAGCGCGAGCTGCTGTGTCCGCGCTGTCCCGTAAGGGCTCCCGCCGATCCGTGAAGCCGGATCCGGACTTGGGGTTAAAAAAAAGCCCACGGTGGTGACTCATAGCATCGGTATCCGTCACTCTTTGTTGGATGTAGGTAAAGTCTCCGCGACTGCGCCGCATTGACGTCCGCCACCACAGGGCTTCCCCCGTCCAGCCGGACCCCCCAAGGGAACCCCTTTGAACCTCCAGATCGACCCCGTCAACGGCGTGATCTTCGGCATCGCCGTCCTGGTGGGCTGGCTTGTCTACCGCCGCAACCACGGCGGTGCACAGGCAGGCCCCACGCTCGCGGGCCAGCAGCCTGCCGGCGACCTCCTGGGCGCCGTCACCGCCGCGGCCGCCGTGATCCTCGCGCTGTCCTTCCTCTTCGGGCTCGGCGACGGGAAGACCGACACGGGGCGCGAGCCGCACCCGACGCCGACGGTCACCGTCACGGTGCCGCCCCCTACGGCGCCGGCCGCGACGCCGAGCCCGTCGCCCGCCGGGACGCCCTCCGCCTGACCTGGCACGGACACCGGCTGCACCGCCCCGGGACGTCGCCGGTCCTGCCGTGCCCTCATCCAGGTGAGCACGATCCCGGGCCGAAGCCTGCGGGCCTGGCCGTGCGGCTGCCCTTCCGGCCGGTCATGCAGCCCGGGCGCGGCGGCGGTTGATCAGGTGGTGGCCGTGGCGGCGCCACCATGCGCGGGCCCACAGCGCCTGGGGGGCCAGCAGCACGAGCAGGACCACGCCGCCGTCCAGCGCGCGCACCGCCACCGGGGCGGACGGATCCAGCAGGTGGCCAGCGGCGGCGGTGAGCAGGTGCAAGTCGAAGGGGATCGTGACCGCCGCGGCGGCGGTCAGGCACATCGCGGTCCCGGCGATCAAGACCAGCGTGTAGACGCGGACGATCCGGGCCTCGCGTATGGGCAGGGTGGCCAGCGGGCCGGTCCCGGGCGCAGGCTTGCGGCGCAGCTTCGCTGCGACGCGGCGGGCCTGGTGGCGGGCGTGGGCGGCCGCGTGGGCGTACAGGGTGCGGCAGCCGGTCAGGTCCTGGATGAGGAAGTAGATGTCGGTGCGCATGAACGCCATCAGCTGGATCGTCAGGGTGATGGTGACGGTGGTGGTGACGATGAGCGCGACGCGGTGCACGACGGTGCCCGCGTCGGTGTTGGCCGCGGTGAGCACCGCGGTGGAGGCGAGCGCGACGTCGGTGGCCATCCCTGCGGCGTAGATCGTGAGTCGGTGGCGGCGGGGAGCGGCCCAGATGCCGGGGACCTCGGTCTGGGCGACGAGGAACTGCAGGCGGGTGCCGAAAGTGATGCGGCCGGGCACCCCGGCGGCGCGCGCGGTGATCAGGTGAGCGAGTTCGTGGATGCCCAGCAGGGACCAGGCGATGGCGGCCTGCACGAGCAGGACAAGACCGGTGTGCTCGGACCAGATCAACTGTCGGTAACCAGGCCACAGCTGCGGCCGGCCCACCGTGACGAAGACCGCGACGGCCACCAGGGTGGTCAGGAGGACCGGCAGTGCCGGATGCAGGGTCCATGCGACGGCGGCCGGGCTCAGCCTCGGCCAGGTCGGGCGGAGCGGGGCCGGTCCGGGCACCGGCTGGCCGTCGCAGGTGGCGACGAATCCGAGCGGCACGAGGTCGGTGGCCAGGCCGGTGATGTCGAGGTTTTGCCCGGTCTGCGCGCGCAGCAGGCGGCGGGTCTGGGCGGGGGTGTGGCCTTCGGCGAGCAGACCCAGTGCGCGGGCGCCTACGGGCGGCAGAGCGATGAAGTCGCCGGTGTCGGTGCGGCCGACGACGATCTCTTCGTCTTCGTCGCGGACGGCGAGGGGGTGCAGTTCAAGGATGCTGTCCTCGCGCACCACCGGGACGCCGCCGGGGCCGTCTGGCACGTTGGGCGGCAGCGGCGCGGGCGCGGGGGCGGTCACGGGGTGGGCGCGCAGGCCGGGCAGTCCGGGCGGCGCTGGGACGTGAGGTGGACCGGGTCGGTGCCCAGGGCTGCGAGGTTGATCCCGTAGATGGTGCCGGGGGTGACGGCGGCCGTCCCGGTGAGAAGGGCAATGGCTAGGTGTGCGGCAAGCTGCCCGGACAGGCCCGCGGTGATCGCCGTGGCCGGATGCCCGGGCGCTCTGGGCAGCGTCTTGATCAGGTCGGTGTCGTCGGCGATGTCGGGCTGCCACCGCTCGTCCTCGGTGCGGCGCAGGCACATCCGGCAGCCGCCGCTGATGTGCGGGGCGTAGGCGCCGACAGTGACCAGCGGCCCGTGGTAGCCGCCGTCGATCCAGGGCAGGTTCGCCTTCAGGCAGGCCTCGTTCGCCCAGGTGCGGATGTCGTCGGGCTGGTCGGCGCACATCATCAGCAGGTCGAAGCCGGGCAGGATCTCGGCGAGGTCGTCGGGGCTGGTGATGCGGGACCGCTGGCCGGTGACCGTGATGTCGCTGTTGGTCTGGTGGAGCCGGTCGCGGGCGGCGTCGACCTTCAGCCGGGTGATGTCGCGCTCGCGGAACAAGGTCTGGCGGTTGAGGTTGGACAGTTCCACCCGGTCGTGGTCGACCAGGTGCAGTCGCCCGATGCCGGAGGCGGCCAGCGCCGTGGCGGCCGCTCCCCCGGTGCCGCCGACACCGACGACCACCACCTTGGCGGAGCGCAGGATGCGCTGCACGTCCCAGGCGCTGGCGCGGGGCTGCGGGTCGGTCCACCGCCAGTACGCCACGCTTCTGCCGTAGCGGTCCTGTTCTCGTTCGGTGAAGTCCGGCGGCGGCCACGCGGCCGCGTCGTCCATGTGGCCTGCCTGGATCAGGTCGTCCAGCGCGGTGAAGACGTCCTCGGCCGCGGCTTCGGGGTGCAGGGCGCGTACGGTGTCCGCGATTTGCTGCGGGGTGCGGGTGCCGTCGGCGGCGGTCAGCAGGTCCCACAGCCACGGTGGGCCGTCGGTGATCTCGGTGGCGAGGCCGTACACGCCGCTGCCGAGTCGGATCCGGCCGTCGGTGGTGCGGTAGGCGCCGTGCTCGGGTCGCACGCGGGGCAGCTGCATGACCATCCCAGATGAAGAACGCGGGTCGAAGAGCAGGAAGCCGGCCCCCGTAAGAGGGCGGAGGCCGCGCCCGCGGCCCCGGGCAGGTGCCCGGTGTCAGAGCGGCGCGGGCGCGGCCTGACGGGCAGAACGAGGTGGTGTCCTGCCCGAGGTGGTGAGGGCGTCGACGGGGCATGACAACGCCCTCACCGTGTGCGTGCCGGGGCCGGCGGGGTCAACTGGCGTTGGCGCAGGGACTGTTCGTGGTCTCCACGCGCTCCAGGCGGCGGAAGCCGATGCGCGCCGGGGCCGCGGCCGGGGTCTTCGCGGTGGTCTTGGTCAGCTTGGACATGATGACTCCTCGTGGGCGAGGCCGATGGGAAGGGCCTCATCGCAGCACCGCCACGACGTGGGGGCAACCAACGCCCGTCTGATTGGCCAGACTTGATCCACGATCTCCCGCGGTACGGGATGGTGGCGGGAAACCACACCCCCGGTGGGTGGCCGGACGAGGGGACGAGGGCTGCATGGAAGCGCTGCTAGGACCGGACGAGATCGACCTCGCGCCGTGGAGCTCCCGGCACACGTTCCCCTCACCTGGCGACGTCGACCGCGAGCTCGCCCGCATCGCCGAAGCCCACCCCGCGTGCCGCCGGGAGCGGCTCGGGCCGTCGCGCGGCGGCCGCCCGGTCACGATGCTGACCGTCCCCGGAGGCCCGCGGCACGTCCTGGTCGTCGCGGGCCCGCACCCGAACGAGCCTGCCGGAAACCTGACCATCGTCGCGCTGGCCCGGCTGCTCACCCGCACCAGTCGCTGGACCGGTTCGATCGGCTGCACCTGGCACCTGGTGGGCTGCATCGACCCGGACGGGGCCGCCCTCAACGAGCACTGGACCAGCCGGCCGCTGGACCTGGACGCCTACCACCGCCACTTCTACCGGCCGCCGATGGCCAGGCAGCCGGAGTGGACGTTCCCCGCGCCCGGCTGGGACCGGCCGCTGCCGGAGACCACAATCCTGCACCAGCTGCTCACCACGCTGCGGCCCGAGGTCTACATCGACCTCCACAATGCCGACTTCGGCGGAGCCTTCTTCGTGATGAACCGCCCGCACCCGGCCCTGTCGACGGCGCTGCGCGACACCGCCGCTCGGCACCGGATCCCGCTCAGCCACGAAGGCATCGACACCGCCGGCTGGGCCAAGGACGGCCCAGCCGTGCACCTCATGCCGCCCGCCCACGAAATGGTCATCACCCCGCCCGGCAAGGACAGACCCTCCCACGGCGCGAGCAGCCTGCACCACCTCCCCGACGGCGCGATCGCCGTCATGCCCGAGGTGCCGCTGTGGCCCGCCCGTACCCTGCCCACCCCGTACACCGGCGGCCCGGACGGCAGCGGCTACGCCGACCTAATGCGCCGCGCCGCCGCGACCCTCTCTGAGCGCGCCGAGCTGTTGAAGGCGTGTCTGGACCGGGTGCTGCCCCACCTGCCGAGGGACACCGCGGTGTTCACCGACGCCGTCACCGACACCCTGCGCGCGGCCACCGGCTGCGCGACGCTGTGGGACTCCATGGCCGGCGGGCCGGTCACCCGGGGCCAGTACGCGGCCTCCGACGACGGCGCCATCTCCTTCCCGCTGCGCGCCGCCGGGATGCTGCTGCGCGCCCTCACCGCCGAGCCCGTTGCTGCCCGCCCGGCCCCGCTGGAGGCCGAACACGCCGCGGTCGCCGAGGCTTTCGGCGGCTGGATCAACGACCTGCAGGCGACCACGCCCGCCCCCTACCCGCTCGAAGCTGTGGTCGGCCTGCAGACCACCACCGCCCTGCGGGCGGCCGCCATTGGCCCCTGACCTGCACCAACGCCCCGTCCGGCGGGAAGTACGCAGGACCGCATGAATAATCCCCCCACTATTAAACCGAGGATAATGGGGGGATTTTTGGCAGAAAAAACGCCAGGGAACAATTTTCGTTCACCTGGCAGGCTGTTAAATTATTCGCTCAAGAGTCACATATTGTCGCGTGCTAACGATGCGTCAGCGATTAAGCCACTTGTTAACCTTCGCCTTCACCTTCTTCTTCAGGTAACCAAACTCTTCCATTAGGACATCCAGGCTTTCACTAATGTCTCCGTACGACTGGGCGAACGCGAGGAACACGGACGCATCGTTATGGCCGGACGTCGCGGCGACCACGGCAGCAAGGAGCGCCAACGCGATGACCGTGGTCGCCCTCCGCAGGCGCCGAACACGGTCCTCCGCAGTAGAAGGCGTCCTGACCTGCATGTTGTGGTGGTCGTTGGTGGGCAGCATGAGTAACCTCCGTCATGTAAATGAGTGTCATATTTCACCCCTTGGTGAAGCTTGAGGATTAGTCCTCGAACGTGCATAAAACGCAAAAGAGGAGGTCACCGGGTACACGAACGGCCCCACTGCGGGGGCCTACGGTGTACCTGATCACTTCCTCGTTGTTACGCCTCCATCTTACCCGCGAGCCGCCGTAACGTCAATTCTCAAGCGCGTCATCGGATTGACGTCCGGGAGGGTCTGCGGAGTGCCGAAGCCGATGATGACACGCGCCCGGCGTTTCACCAAGGAAATTCCGCCGCTGCGGGTCACGGACCCTCTCGGCGTTCACACGAACCCGTGGTGGTCAGCGGCGGCGCGGGCGAGGGCGGCCGGTGCGGTGGCCGTTCCGGTTACCCCTTCGCGGGGCCGGAGGCGGTACCCGCGGAGCCGCGGGAAGGTCGGCGCGGGCAGCCTCGGTGCGCTGGCGCAACTGCTCCAGGCGGGCCTCGATGCGGGCGCGGGTGTACAGGTCGATGGCGTCCGTGAGGTGGTCCCATTCCTGGCCGTCGATGCCGGACGGGCGTGGGCCGAGGATGTCGGAGCCGGCGCGGTGGTGACGGCGGCGGTAGTCGGCGAGCGCGGTGACGAGCCGGGTGTAGGCGTGCTGCTCGTCCTCGTTGTCCTCATCCGGCGCGGTGATGGCGCCGATCCAGGCCTCGGGTGCCGCCTCGCCAGCGAGCGCTGCGGCCAGCGCGCTGCGGGCCAGGCGGGCGTCGGCGGCGGCGTTGTTCAGGGGTGCGATGCCGTGCGGGTCGCGTACGGCCGGATGCGCGGGCAGCGCGTAGGCGCCGCCGGGCGGCGGGCTGTCGAGGTGGGCCAGGACGGCAGCCAGGACATCGGAGGCGGGTGCGCCGGGCGGTGGTGTGTGCATCGGGTGGCGGCTTCCGTTGAAGGCGCGGATGCGGGCGGTCATGGCGTCCCAGGCGGCGGCGTCGCCGGGGTCGGCCGGGCGGGGGCCGAGGCCGGGCACCGTGGTAATGGCGTGGCGGGTCCGCCACAGTTCGACCAGGGCGCAGGTGGTGGCCCAGGCGGCGCGCCGGTTGGGCGAGGTCGCAGGCGGTGGCGGGCCGAGCGGGCGGGCCCAGGCCGGCGGGTGGTCGGCGAGGGTGTGGCCGCGGGCTGTCACCGCGCGGGCGAGGATGCGGTGGCGTTCGGCAAGGTGCTGGCGCCAGTGGCCCGGGGTGTCGGGGTGCGTGAGGCAGGTGCGGTCGGCGGCCCAGTCGGGAATGTCGGCGTGCTGGTTCGGCTGGTGCGGAAGGTGGTCGGGCAGGCGGTCACGCAGCCGCAGTTCGGCGTCGATCCGGCCGGTGATGGCGTCGGCGCGGGCGAGCGCGGTCCGGGCGTGGAACTGCCGCTCCTTGCTGGCGTCGGCGCGGTCGTGGTGGTGGCGTCGGGTGGCGGCCAGGCTGCCGCTGCCGGTGTGGTGACGGCCGCGGTCGCGCTGCCAGTCCTCGCGGGCGGCCTGCTTCCACGGCAGGGTGCGGCGCAGGGCGGTCTCGGCCGTCAGGGCGGCGATGGTGGCCCGAGCGGCGGGTGACAGTGGTGTGCCGGTGCGGGCGGCGTCGCGGTAGGCGGCGCGGGCGGTGGCGATTTCAGCGGCAAGCTGGGTGCGGGTCAGCGGCCCATGGGGGCGGTCGGGCCAGGCCGGATGGGTGATCCCGTCGCGTGTCGTCACTGGTGCGGGGAGGACGCTCATGGCGGCGTCGGCGGCTTGGAGTTCGGTGTGCGCGGCCGTGCGGTGGGCGGCCGCGAGGTGGGCGAGGTTGTGCAGCTGGTCGAGGGTCAGGTGCGCCAGCGGGCGGCTTTGCGGGGTGGTGGTGGCCGCGTGTGCGGCGTCTGTGAGGTGGCGGCGCAGCCGCCAGGTGAGTAGCGCGGCGATGTCGTCGGCGTCGGCCAGGGCGCGGCCGGTGAGGGTGCGGGTGAGCAGGCGGGGCAGGTCGAATCCGGTGCGTTCGGCGTCGGCGAGGGCGCGGATGAGGGCGGGGAAGGCGTCGGCGGCGAGGAACGCTGCGGCGCGGTCCAGGCCGAGGGTGTGCTCGAGGACGCCGGTCAGTCGGGCGGTGGTGGCGCGCCGGGCGACGTCGGCGTACTGGGCGGCGAGGGTGCCGGGGGCGGTGGCGTGGCGCTGGAGGTCGGCGATCGTCTCGGTCGCGGACAGCTGTGCGCGGCGGCGGGCGGCAATGCCGGTGAGGACGTCGTTGAGGTCTTGGCCGTCGTGGTCGAGGGCGACGTACAGGCGGTTGGTGTGGCGGCCGCGGGTGAGCTGGACGTAGACGCCTTCGCGGCCGGAGGCGGGGGTTGCCAGGGCGTGGGAGGTGTCGACGGTCATGCCCTGGGCGCGGTGGATGGTGGAGGCGTAGCCGAGTTCGCAGTGCCCGGCCACGTAGTCGGCGGGCAGCCGGATGCGGCCGTGGTGGCCGGTGTGCCGGACGACAAGCTCCCCGTTGGGGTCGACGGCCTGGACGGTCCAGGTGTCGCCGTTCTTCACGAAGTCGCGGCCGCCGCGCACGCTCATGCGGCGGGCGTTGAGGCGGGTGACGATGATGTCGCCGACGTGCGCGCGGGCCCCGGCGCGCAGGGCGATCGAGCTGCGGGTGTCGAGCCGGCCGGCTGCGATGTGCCAGGCCTGGGCGCGGGCGTTGAGCGCGGTGACGGTCGCGGTGTCGGCAGCGGTCATCAGCGTGGTCCGCCCGGCGAGCGTGTCGGCGGCCCACGCTTCGAAGACGGCCTGGTGCATCAGCTGGCCGGGGCCGGCGGTGACGCGGCCGCGGTCGCGGTACCAGGTGAAGGCCTCGGCGGGGTGCTTGCTGTCGCGTAGGGCCAGGGACGCGTCGGCTTCGCCGGGGGTGCGGAAACGGTGCAGCCGGTCCAGTTCGACCGCTCCCCCGGCACCGGCGATCAGGCGCAGCGCGCCGCCTGATTCGATCGCGGCGAGCTGGTGCGGGTCGCCGAGCAGCCGCACCACGGCCCCGGCGGCGGTGGCTTCGGCGAGGATCTTGTCGAGCAGGCGGGTGCCGGCCATGCCGGCCTCGTCGACCAGGACCACGTCGCCCGGCCGCAGGGCGAAGGCGTCGTCGGTGTCGTGGCCTTGGGCGGCCAGTTCGCGTTGGTGCAGCCAGGAGTGCAGGGTGTGCGCGGGCAGGCGCAGGTCGCTTCCGAGGACCTTGGCGGCGCGGGCGGAAGGCGCGAGCGGGATGACCCGGCTGCCGGCGGCGTGGGCGGCGGCGGCCAGCAGCCGCATGGAGGTGGTCTTGCCGGATCCGGCCGGTCCCAGCCCGGCCAGCAACAGCTTGTCGGACAGGGCGAAGGACGCGGCAAGCTCGCGTTGCGCGGCGCCCAGCGGCCCGTCGTGCACGGCGGCCGCGCGGGCGAACGCTTCCCGCCCGACCGGCGGGATCACGTCGGTGCGGGCGGCGGCCAGCAGCCGGTTCTCCGCGGCCAGCAGCGTCGCGGTGGTGTAGGTGCGGGCTCCGATCGGCTGGTAGACCGAGGTGCCGTCCGGTCGGGTCAGCTCCGGGTGGCTCGGGTTGATGTCCGGCGGTGTGACCTCGAGGCAGTCCGCATCAGCGAGCGCCTGGTCGGCAATCCGGTCGGCGGCGCCGGATGGTGCGGTCGCCCCGGCCAGGGTGCGCATCAGGTAGCGGCGGGCTTCGGCCAGAACGTGCCGGCGGCGGAAGGTGGTGCGGTGCGCGGCGACTTCGGCGAGCACCGCGGCGGCGGCCGCGGCGACATCAACGTCGACCGGGGTGGTGGCGCGACGGACGGCTACCGGGGCCGCAACGTGGGCAGCTGCCTGTGCCGCATCCAGAAGCCCGTCGACGGTGGCCTGGTCGGTGGCGGCGACCGCACGGCGCCGCCAGTGGTCCAGGAGCTCGTCCAACGAGCGGGCGGCACGCTTGGCCGGCCGGGTCAGCAGCGTCGCCTGGCCCTTCAGCCGGGTCCGTGCTGCCGGTCCAGGCTGCCGCCCGTGACGGCGTGCATAGTCGTCGAAGAGGGTCTCGGCGGTGATGCGGATGGCTGTGCCGCGCTGGGAGAACAGCTCCCGCAGCCTGGCGTCGATGCCCGCAATGCGCATCACCGGCCGCTGCCCGGGGGTGACTTCGACCGGTTCGGTCCGCAGGCCCAGCCGCTCGCACAGCAGCTCCAGGACCCGCTGGTTGAACAGCTCGGAAGCGGCGACGATCTCCCGGTACAGCAGCCGGTTGTCCAAGTTCCTCCAGCGTCCGTCGGGCCCTTGGACGCGGGGGCTGATCACGACGTGCTCGTGCAGCATCGGGTCCCCGGCCCGCGACTCGTAGTGCAGGTACACCGTGGCCAGCACCCCCGGCACTGCCTGCTCCTGGACGACGCCCCCGGCGCCGCTTCGCACCGCCAGCGCGTGGTTCTCGATCCAGGCCACGGTCTCCGCCCGGGCGGCCTGCTGCACCTCAAGGGCCGTGCGGCGCACTGCTTCGTCGCCAAGAGCGAACAGCAGCGACAGCTCCTCGGAGGAGAACGTCAGGTCGAAACCGGTGCGGGCCTGCCGCTGCTGGCCGGTGCGGGCGGCCAGGAACCGGCCGAGCTCCGCCCCGCTGTCCGGCGTCCGGTGATACTCGGCGCGGAAGGCCTGCGCGGCGACCGCCATCCTCACCTGCTTGGCTTCGGCCTTGGTCAGCGGCCGGCACACCCGCTCACTGGCGATGTCCAGAGCCTGCTCGATCTGCCGGTCCAGCGGCGAGGACTCCGCCAGATTCGGCAGCGCCGGGCCGAGCTTGGCAGCCCGCATCGCCCGGGCGGCACCTGCGCCGGCGCGCGTCTGGATCGCCACGATCGCCTCGGCGTCCGGGTGCATGCCCAGCCCGAACAGCGCCCGCATCTGCGGCTCGGTCACCTCCCCGGCAAGACCCAGCCGCACCGCCGCCGCGCCGTGCCACTCCCCGACCGGAACACCGGGCGTGCTCGAGGACACCGCGGCTTCACTGCCACGGGCACCGTCCGCCGCCGCGATGTTGTGCCGGTAGTACGGATAGCTGGCGGCCGTGATCCCTTTCACTGTCATCCCCACCCGACCAGTGCACCACCACCACCGCCGTGCGCGGCGGGCCCGAACACCTGATCCGCCCAGTCCTCCCGTACCGGTGGAAACGACCTTGCGGCGCATCCCGCCCGGCGGAACCGCAGGCCCGCCCGGCCAAAAGTGCTAGAGGTGTGCGGCGCACCGGCCCTCACCAGCCGGGGAACTATCAGCCCCACTCACGACAGCCACCCACAGCAGACCGACACCGCCGGGGCCGAGCGGACCAGGTAACACTCCACCAATCACCCGTCACGACCGGGACATCCCGCCTGCGGGACCACTCACCCCGAAGCAAGTCCAGGGGCCTGGGACGGGCGCGTCTGGGCCGGTGAGCGGCGGGCCTGGCGGGGTGAGACTGCCGGGCGGCGGCCTGCGCTGGGCGGGCCGGTGAGCGCCGGGAGGCGATCGGCATGTCCAGTAGCGGGAAGAGCCGGGGGGCGAAGGATCTGGCGCGGCGTCGGGCGGCGTTGGAGCGGGTCCAGGCGCGGTTGGCCGAGGAGCGGCGGGCGGCTGAGGAGGCTGAGCAGGCGCGGCGTCTGCGGGAGGCGTCCTTGGATGAGCTGGCGGCGGATTTCGAGCTGGCGCAGGAGGACGCGGGTCGGATCGCGGAGGAGGTGGAGGCTGAGGTGCGGCGGGTGCGGGCGCGGGGTGAGGAGCGGATGCGTCAGGCCCGCTTGCAGGCGGCGCAGGTGGTGGTGGCGATGGGCGAGGCGGGCGAGACGGTGGTGGCGTGCGGGCGCAGGTTGGGGGTGTCGGCGGAGCGGGTGAAGGAGCTGCGGCGGCTGGCGCGGGAAGCCGGCGGAGACGGCGGGCCGGGCGTAGCGGGCGTGGCGGCGGATCAGGGTGGTGGCGTGGCGCGGTCGGGGACGTCGCGGGGTCAGGGCGGGGTGGAGCCGGTCGTGGGTCGTGGGCTGGTGGCCGGTGCCGGAGTGCCGGTGGGGTGAGCGCTGGCCGGGAGACGGCATACGTCGGCCCCGGTCACCCGTCTTGCGGGTGGCCGGGGCCGGGTGTGTGCGGGGCGGGGGTCAGAGGATCGCGTCGCGGACGCGGCCGTCGCTGTAGACGAAGAGTCGGGGCGCGGAGTTGTCGGCGCGGACGGCGGCCGTGCCGGTGTGCGGGTGGTCGGCGAGCAGGGCGCGGGCGGTCTGCACGATGGCGTCGCGGGGCTGGTCCTCGGGCAGGTCTGTGGCGGAGTGCTGGATCACGTCGGACCAGTTGGCGTAGAGGTCGATGCGCATGCGGGTCTCCTGGCCGGGGTGTGGTTGGGGTGTGCCGAGCGTGGCCGGTGGCGTGGTTATGGCGGCAAGGCGTGGGGCGGCCCCGGTCGCCCGCAGATTTGCGGGTGGCCGGGGCCGGGGGTGCCGGGGGTCAGGTGCGGGGCGGCGGGGTGGTCCAGGGCGCGGCGGGCCGGGCGGGCGCGGGTGCGGGTGTGTAGGGGGTCTGGGGTGCGGGGTGGGTCCACGCGGTCTGCTGCTGGTGGGGCGCGCCGGCTGGTGCCGGTGCGGGCGCCGGTGTGGGGCTGGCGACTGCGGGTGCGGGGACGGGCTTGTAGTGGACGGTGACGGGGGTCTGGTCGCCCTCGATGTGGATGCGTTCGGCGATGCCGGGCGGGGTGAGGATCCACGCGGTGGTGCCGTCGCGTCGGGTGGTGCGGCGGATCAGGGGCGGGGGGAGCGTGACGGCGTCGGTGGTGCCGGTGGCCGGGTTCGTCTCGGTGACGGTGATGTGGTCGACGGTGGTGAACAGGCCGGGCAGGTCGCCGAGTTCGCTGATCGGGATGGTGTGCACGGTGCGGCGTTCCCCCTCTCCAGGTTGCGGGTCCGCGGGGAACGGTAGGCGGCCGGGCGGGTCGGCGGGGCGTTGTGGCGGTCGGGGTGCCGGGGGGTGGGACGCGGGTGCGGGGGTGCGGTGCTGGTGGCGGGAAACGGCGGGCTCCGCCGCCGGGCCGGGGGTGTCCGGGCTGGGGGCGGGGCCGCGTCGCGGGTTGGGTCAGATGGCGAGGGTGTCGGGGGTGGTGGTGGCGTCGCTGGTGATGGCGCCGGTGGCCAGGTCGAGGGTGAGGACCGACAGGGTGCCGAGGTTGAACAGCTCGGAGAACTCGGTCAGGGCTTCCTCGGTGGCGGGCAGGTCGACGGTGGAGACGGCGCCGTCGGCGTGGAACAGGCGGGCGTCGTCCGGGTTGTACTCCAGGAGTCCGCTGTCGTGTTCGGTGACGACGAACCGGACGTGCGTGACGGGCGTGGCGCTGGCCAGGCGGTTGTCGGGGGTGAGGGCGGCGAGGTCTTCGTTGATGGCTTCGAGGAGGGCGGCGCCTTCGACGTGGGCGATGACCTGTTCGCAGGCTCCGACGAGGTGGTGCAGTTCGAAGGACGGGAGCAGCGCCAGCGCGCCGGCGACGACGGTGTGTTCGGTGAGGAGCTGGGCCAGGAGCTGCGCGCGCTCGTCGACGGTCAGGGGCTCGGGTTCGGGTTCGGTCACGGTGGCCTGCTTTCCAGCGGGTCGGGGTTTCCCGGCGGCGTAGAGCCAAGGGCCGGGGCGTGGCGGTGACGGTGGTGGCGCGGGGCGCAAGGCGAGCAACCCCTCGGGCGGGGTGACAGACGCGGACGGCCCCGCCCTCCTGGCGAGGCGGGGCGGGGCCGTCGGTGGCGGCGGGGGTCAGGGGTGGAGCAGGTCGGGGTCCTCGGCGTCGTCCTCGTCGGCGGTGCCGGCGGCCAGGTCGAGGGTGTAGGTCGAGCAGGAGCCGACGTCGTCCAGCTGGGACAGGTCGGTGAGGGCTTCTGCGGTGTCGTGCAGGTCGACGGTGGAGACGGCGCCGTCGGTGTGGAACAGCCGGACGCGGCAGGTGCTGTAGGCGTAGCCGTCTTCTCGGGCGCTGGTGGTGAACCGGACGTGGGTGACGGGCGTGGCGCTGGCCAGGCCGTTGTCGGGGGTGAGGGCGGCAAGGCTCTCACGGACGGAGTCGAGGAGGGCGGCTTCGTCCTTGGGTCGGGCGGCTTCCTGGCACTCGCCGATCAGGTGGTGCAGCTCGTAGGAGTCCAGACGGCGCAGGGCGGTGACGCGGGCCTTGGGGCCGCTGGTGAGGAGCGCGGCCAGGAGGCGGGCGCGGTCGTCTTGGGTGAGGACGGTGTAGGGGTCGGTGCCGGTGGTCTGCGGGGTGAGGTCAATCTCGACGGTGCCGGTCGGGCGGTCGAAGCAGGTGACGTCGAAGAAGCGGGCCTCGCTGTCGGGGCGGAGCTGGCGTGCCAGGGCCTTGCGGGCGGCGTGTGCGGGGCTGTCGGCGTCGATCTGGATGATCCAGGTGACCTGGTACTCGCCTTCGCCGGTGGGCGGCTGGGCGCTGCCGGGGGTGATCAGGGCGTCGTGGAAGCGGCGCAGCGCGAGGACGGCGGCGCGTTCGGCTTGGGCGGGCCAGGTGGGGTCGGTGTCGCGGGCGTGGCCGAAGTCGCCGTTCTCTTCGAGGAGCGAGAGGGCGTCGCCCGTGGTGGTCGCGGCGGCGTGGTAGTCGGTGGTCATGCGGGGACGGTGGTGGTGGCACGCGTTAGGCCCGCAACTTCAGAGGAGAAGGGCCGGGGTCGTGATGCGCGGCTGAAAGCGGAGCGGCCCCGGTTCCCCGGTCGCTGGTGCGTGCCGGGGGCCGGGGCGCGTGGGGCGGGTCGCGGCGCGGCGGGCCGGGGGCGTCAGACGGCGAGAGCGGCGTTCACGCGGGTGAGTACGGCGTCCAGGTCGGCGGGCACGGGAACCTCTTGTGCCTGGACGTCCTCCACGTGGGTGATGGCACTGAGCAGGTGCCAGTAGCGCGACGTGTCGTGGACAGTGGCGGCGTGGGCGGTCAGTTCGACGTGCAGCCGCAGCAGGTAACTGGGCAGGAGCGTCGGGATGTCGTTGGCGCGGATGAGCGCGACGGTGTCGGTGGGGGCGGCTGTCGGGTTGTCGGCGGGGCGCAGGGTGTTGCTGTAGACCTCCCGGTCGCCGGTGTTGTCCCACACGATGCGAGTCAGGCTGTTGTGGTGGTCGTCGCCGGAAACGTAGGTGATGACCGTGCCGGAGTCGCCGTGCGTGGTGGACGTGACGCGCTGCCCGGGGCGGTACCCGGCCACGGGGGTGCCGTTCTCGTCGGCGACCCACGCGTGCCGGAACGCCGTGGTGAGCGCCTGGATCTCGGCGAGGGTGCCGCTTGCGCGGGTGGACTGCGTGCCGCAGCGTCCCCGGTCGCAGAGATCGCGGGGGTCTTCGCAGACGCGGAGGGTGTAGCGGCCGGGCCGCAGAGCCTCCAGGGCGCCGCTGGCTGCCTGCTCGAACGCGTTGCGGGCGACGGTGGGTGCGGCGGCCGGCCCGGGGTTGGTGGCGTGCTCGGCGTTCAGTTCCGGGGCTTCGGTGGCTTTGTCGTGGTCGATGGTGGTCATGCGGGGATGGTGTCGTCGGTGCGCGTTACGCCCGCAACCCCAGAGCGAGGAGGGACGCTGAGGTGGTCATGCGCGGATGAACACGCAACGGCCCGGTCCTCGGGTCGCTGGTGCGTGCCGGGCCCCGGCTCGCGCGGGAGGGCGCGAGCCGGGGCTGCGGCGGTTCAGCGGCGGGTGGGGACGAGGGTGTAGTGGTCGCAGGCGGCGAGGTCCTGGGTCAGGGCGCGGGCGGCCCGTCGTCGGCCGGGTTCTGGGGCGGGTTGTGAGCTGCGGCCATAGCGTCGTAGGAGTCGTGCAGCGGGGGCCAGTTCGGGCCCGGGGTGAGGGCGCTGGCGGGCAGGGAGCCGGTGATCACGGCGAGGCGGACGGACAGGTTCTGGTGTCCGGCGACGGCGAGCCATCCGGCGCAGGCGAGGTCTTCGCCGCTGCCGGGGGCGCCTTTGTGGCAGCCGAACTTGGGTTGCTGGCCGAGGGCTGCGGCCTGGTAGGCGTCGTCGTCTGTCGGGTCGGGCTGGACGCTGGTGGCGCGGAGCTCCTTGAAGCGTTGCGCGGGGAACCGGCCGGGGGGTGCGTCGAGGAGCCAGGGGCATTCGTTACAGGGGAACGGGCGGTACGGCATGGCGTGGCGGGTCACGGGTGCGGGGCCTCCTCAGCGGGCCGGATTGGTGGGGCGGCACCGTGCCGGGGGCGGTACCTAGGCACGCCACCCCGGCCCCGAACGGGACGGCCGAAGCTGAGGCGCCAGGCTGGGAGCCGGGAGCGTGGGGATGCCGGCGGCCCGTCCCCGGGCGGGGCCGGGGGCGGGCCAGGTTCGCGGGAGGGGCCGGGGGTGGTCAGCGGCCTCGGGCTGCGGTGAGCGCCCACTCCTTGGTCTGCAGCCGCAACTCGTAGAGCTTGGCGGTCAGGAACGAGCTCGCGCCGACGGTGGTCATGAGCGGGGACAGGCGCAGCTTCTGTGGGCCTTCGACGCTCTTGGAGCCACCCAGGGCGGGGTCCAGGGCGAAGACGGTCGTGCCGTCGATGTCGTAGGTGACGGCGAAGTCGATGACCAGGTCGCCGGGGGCTTCGAAGAACCCGCGGGCGTCGTCGTACCGGACGAGCCGCCATCCAATGAGGGTGGCGGTGCGGGCGATGACGGGGTCGATGTCGAGCGGCGTGGTGGTGAAGGCGACGTAGGCGGGGCCTTCGGTGTCGAAGCCCATCTCGCCGAACCAGGTGGTCAGGATCTGGGTGACGTCGGCGCCGCTCCAGTTGTCGTCACCGTGCTCCTGGTCCTTGAACCGGTCGAACAGGTCGGTGATGCGGCAGCCTTCGGGGCTGGCCGTGTCGATGGTGGGCTGCTGGAAACGCATGGCAGGGCGCTCCGGGAGGGGAAGGGGCGGTCCGGCCGGCGGCCGCCGGGAAGGGGTGTGTGGTCCCGGGCCCGGGAGGGCGGGGTGTGGTCACCGCCGTCCCGGGCCCGGCACCGGAGACACTGGCCTGCCGCGGCTTAACGCCCGCAACAACCCCCGCGCCGGGCTGGGCGGCTGCCCGGGCGCGGTGGCCTGGCCTTCCTCGGCGACCCGATGGGTGTCGATGCCCCACGGCCGGGCGACGGCCACGATCAGGGAGCCATCGGTCGCAAGCGAAAGCGACGTCGGCAAGGGCGGAGCCGAGGAGCTCGGCGGCCACCTCGGCGGCGGACGTCGGCGAAGTCGGGGCGCGGGATACGGACGAGCCGGGTTCGGTCCGGTCACGGCGGCTCTCCTTGGCGGGCACGGCTTTGCAGTCGGGCCGGCTCGGGCAGCCCCATCACCGAGCACCCTCAAAGATGCACCGACCGAATTGGGTCGCGGCCCTTCGGGAGAGCCACACGCGCCGCTACCCCACCGGATCAGGCCAGGGCGGCTAGCGGCTCCTGGTGCCCGGCGTCCGCCCCAGCTCCAACCGCGCCGCCTTGACGTGGTCAACACAGGCGAACCGCTCGAAGGGCCGACGGAACAGACCCCGCACCCGAGTCAGCCGGAAGTCGGCTTCGTAGCCGCACCGCTCGGCGTAGCACTTCGGCGCGCCACGCGAACTCTCCTTGTACAGCCACATGGTCCGCGGACCGGGGGCGCTGCCGCCGTACTGCCGCATCATGCGGGCGTCTTCCACGGACTGGATGGTCTGGTGTCTGATCATGTGCGGCCCCACAGCGGCGACGAACATTCCCCCGCGAAATTCCAGGGCATTTATCAACGCAATGCACCGGTTCATGCGATCTCTCTCGTCTTCCACCGACATCCCCTCCTCGCAACGTGCGCGCAAAGTACCAGCACTTCACGGTCGGGCAGATGTCCGTACCGGGCGCGCAGGCCTCGCCGGGATGCAGTCGTACAAGTCGGGGAACTCCGCGCAGTCCGTGCGCGTACGCCTCCGCCGGGCGCGGCGGGTATGGCGACGGCCCGCCCCGGGCGGGGTGCCGGGGGCGGGCCGTCGCGAGTGCGGGGCGGGTCAGGCGTAGGTCCGGTGCCGGGCCACCTCGTCGACGCTCCATCCCACGACCATGGCTACATCCTCGTTCGAGGTGCGCGCGCTGCCGATCCAGTCCTCCAGGGCGCCCTCGAGGCTGGCCGGGAGCGCAGAATCGGGGCCTTCGTGGTCCTCGTCGTCTTCTCCGTATGCCTCGCTGGTGATGTGGTCGATGTCTATCCACCGGTTGTCGGGGTCCAGGCGCTTGACCGCGGCGGTGTAGCCGTCCAGGCCGTCGGTGCCGGACGCGAGGACCTCACGGGTACGCCAGTCGCAGATCGACCACGAGTCTTGGTCTTCCTGGCCGCCCTCAACGATGCGGTGTCCGGCCGCCTCGTACTTGGTGACCAGCTCGAGCCGGGTCGTCTCGTCGGCGAGGTCCTGCCGGAGCAGCGCGCGGATGTAGTCGCGGATCGCTGTGTCGGCGCTGTGTGCCTGCTCGCTCATGGTCTCCCCATGGGACTGTGCGCCCGTCTGTAAGGGCGCCCCCGGGCGGGAAGCCTCGCACACCGGTGCTTCGCCGGCGAAGCCTGTGCCGCTGGTGGGGAGTTGTGCGGGTCGTCGTGCTGCAGCGCGGCGCCCGGACCGGCCACCGCTGCCTGCGGCTTGGCGGGCTGGCACTCCCCCGCCGCTGCCCGGGCGTGGGCGTATGGCGGCGGCCCGCCGCCGGCAGGGGTGCCAGGGGCGGGCCGTCGCAGGTGCGGGGCGGGCGGGTCATGCCCGGTCGCCGGGGTTGATGAACAGCACCGCGGTCAGCTCCGCGTTCTTGGCGGGGCGGGAGGTGGCGTCGGTTCCCTCGATCGGCACGATGGTGGCGGGCGGGCCAACCGGGGTGAAGTCGGCGGAGGCGACGGCCAGGTACGTGACGGCGTCGCCCCGGGGGGCGGTGACGGCCAGGACGTCGCCGACGGACACGGAACGGACGTCGCTGGGCCAGTCCTGGCCGGTGTCGTCGCGGCCTTGCCGGTTCCCGACGACCCAGGCGGCGTCGGCGGCGTCGTCGACGGACAGCACGGTGAACGTCAGCGTGAGCGGGGTCCCGTCCGGGCGGGTGACGTGCGCGACCGGGTCGCCGGGCCGGTAGCCGTTGCTGTAGTGGTGCTCGGCGGTGTTGAGGTAGACGGTCACGGCGTAGCCGCGGTCGGGCTGCGCGCTGGTGGCGGTGGCCGGGGGCTGCGGCGGGACGACGCCGGCCGTCGGAGCGAGTGCGAGCGCGGCGCGGGGCGGGGCGGCAAGGGCGGTGGTCATGAGCGGGTGCCTCCTGGGCTGAAGGGGTTCGGGGCGGGAGCGGGCGTGCGCGTGCCTGCCGTCTGCGGCCGCGGCCGCCAGGCACGGCCCGCGGCTCGGGCGGGCGTGCAGAGCCGTGTTCGCGGCCAGGGCAGAGCGGCCGGGCAGAGCGGCCGGGGCAGGTGGGGCGGGGCAGCTGTGGCGGGGCGTGGTGCTGACGGCACCGCTGCGGCCCGTGCTGGTGGTGGAGCTGTGGGCCGTGCCCCGCTCGCAGGGGGGTGACGAGCGGGACACGACCGGTCTTCGGGGGCGGGCCGGACCGCGCCGCTGCCACGCCCGGGGATCGGAGGGGGAGCGATCCACGCCGGGGGCTGCGGGGTCCGGCCCGCTGACCCGAACACTGCCCGGACCGCCACCAAGACCGTCAACTCCGGATCCCCCGGGGGCGCGGGGGCCCGGGGGCCCGGGGGCGCGGGGTGGCCGCTCCCCCGGCTCCACCGCGGGCTGCTCGAGGGCGCCACGCACACGACATCGACCCCAGGACCACCCGCCCCGGTCCCGGAGCGGCGCGGGTCGGGTTGCTCCAGGGCCGGGCCGGTGACACGACGACGGCCCGCCCCCGAGGTACGGGGACGGGCCGGTAGCCGGTGCTGCAGGGTCAGCCGCGGCTGTCACCGGCCGTGCGGGAAGCCCGGCCGTTGCGGACCTCGAGCTTCGCCGTCATGCACAGGCTGTAGATCACCACCGAGGCACTGACCATGAGCACGCTGGTGTAGTTCGTCCCCCGGACCAGGGGCAGCACGAACGCGACCGCGGGCAGCGCCGCCAGGAGCAGCCCCCGCAGACGGCGCGGACGACCGTCTGCGGCGGGCAACAGCGCCCCGGCGAGCAACGCGGCCGCCAGGACGACACCACCGGTGATGAGCAGCGGGAGGCGGGCCGGACCGAGGTGCTGCACGGAGTAGACCGTCACGAGAGGCACGGCGGTGCTGGTGCAGAGCGCGACGCGCCAGGGGCGGGATGCACGGGTACGAGACACGATGAAGCCTCCAAGGGCTGTGAGTGAACTGGGGCGGGGCGTGGAGTGCCTCCGCTGACCTGCCGGGGGCCGGGCTCCAGTGCGGTGCCGGTGACCCCGGAGGGTGTGGCGTGACCATGTCCGGACCGGGGGCAACACCCGCAACCCCAGCCGGCCGGCGGACCGAACTCCCATGCGGGCTGGTGACACGACGATGGCCCGCCCCCGAGGTACGGGGACGGGCCGGTAGCCGGTGTTGCAGGGTCAGCCGCGATCGCCGGCGAGTTGAGCAGCGGGAATGACCGCCACGGGGGTGTTCCGGAAGACAACCGTGCAGTCCGCGTCCGGCTGGGACGGGGCCAGACAGACGTAGCGGGCGTCGTTCTGGGTCAGACCGGCCAGACCGGCGGCGTCCAGGGATCCGTCCAGGGCGAGCTCGTTACGTTCGTCGCAGACCTCACACCCTTGGCATGGACAGTCACCCAGTGCGTGCGGATCAGCAGTGAACGGCTCCTCCTCGTACTCCGCGTGCCGCTCGCCCGGGCCGTCGGTGAAGAACGCCACAATCACGTCTCCCACCCGAACCTGGTGCCCGGGCACGACCATTGCGTGGGCTACGCCCATACCTTGCGGCAACGGCTCCCAGCCCGGCCCGGTCGGCCGGTCGGCCAGCCGAAACGTGTCGCCAGGGTGACTCGGCACAGTGACAGTACGCATGAGCGGGGGATCCCTTCGAACAGACGGGCGTCGGGGGTGCAGGACCACACTTGCCCGGCCACGACCAACACCCACAACCCGCCACCGGCCTGCCCCGCACACCGCCAGGGCGGGGCGCGGGGCCGGGGCCGGTGGAGCTGTCAGGGGGCGACCAGTCGGCCGTCTTCGAAGCGCGCTCCGGGGGGCAGGGTGCAGTCGCGGAACAGGCCGGACGCGATCGGGCCGGGCGCCTGAGGCAGCATCACGACTTCCACGCGGGGGGCGATCGGCTTGGCGGCCATGAGGTAGCCGGGGGCCTGCTCGCCGAAGAGGTGGTCTCCGGGAACGAGGATGATCAGCTGCGGTGAGGAGTGGTAGCCCAGACGGGAGTAGAAGCGGGTCAGGTCCGGGGTGTGGTTCAACGTCGACAGCTTGAATCCGGCGTCACGGAAATGCTGCTCGGCGGTGGTGATCAGGGCGCGGCCGATGCCTTGCTTGCGGTGGTCGGGGTCGACGCCAATCGCGTGGATTCCGGCGATGCGGTCTGCCATGAGCGCGCCCAGCAGTACCCCGGGCAGGGTGAACTGGTTGGTGAGCGGGTTCTCATCGATCCAGACCGGGACGCCGCCGATGAGCGCGCCGACGACCTTCCCGGTGCGGGTGTCGCGGGCGACCAGGCACAGGGCGGGGCCGTGGGTGAACTGCTCGGGCGGCAGGGACAGCAGAGCCTCGGGGGTGGGCAGCGGCTCGTCGGGCAGAGCGGTGAGTAGCAGCCGGAAGTAGTCGCGGGCATCGCCTGGCCGGGCGGGCTCGATCCGTACGGTGGTCGGCTGCGGGTGGCGGGCGCCGGTACGGCGGGCCGGTGCAGCGGTCTTCTTACGGGCGCGGGCGGTCTTAGGCATGAGCGTCCTCCAACGCAGTGTGTGCTTGCGGGATTGGTGGTGCGCGGCCCGGCCAGCGAGCGGCGGCAGGGCGGGACGGGGCGGCGGCCGGTGCCGCACACACCCCGGGAGAGGGGCCGTGGCCCGCTCGCAGGGGGGTGACGAGCGGGACACGACCGGCCTCAGGCGGGCCGGACCACACCACTGCCGCGCCAGACGGGGGTCGGAAGGGGGGACGACCTCACGCTCCTGGGGCTGCGGGGTCCGGCCCGCCGCCCCGAACACTGCCCGGACCGGGGTCAACACCCGCAACCCCGAACACCCGCCGGTCGACCGTGCCCGCCGGTCCCGCCGCTCCCGCCGGTCCGGCTGTCCGTGCCCGGGCTCGGGCTCGGGCTCGGAAACGACGACGGCCCACCCCCGAGGTACGGGGGCGGGCCGGTGGGTCATGCGGAGTCGCGCTGCCAGCGGCGCTCAGGTCCGGACGGCCTAACGCCGGTACTCGGGGTGATGCAACTCGATCGGGAGAGGCTGACGGCGCGCCGTCACGGCAAGACGCCCCGCCCCGGGATCGAGTCCGGGGCGGGGCGTTCCACGGCATGAGGTGCGGGGAGTCGGCTACTCGTCCAAGCCGTCGAGCAGGCGGCCCAGGTGAGCCAGGCTTCGCACCTCGTTCTCGCGCGTCTGCCCGCAGTGCCCGCACGGGCGGACCAGGAGCAGTTGCTGCCGCTTGCCGTCCACGACGTAGACATAACGCAGCAGATAGCCAGGCGAGCCGGACAGCGGCGCCTCCGCCTCCTCGGTGTCCACCGCGGGGTTCTCCGTCGGCTTGAAGACCAGACCGTGCATGGCCCCCGGACCGATAGCACCACATCCGTGCGGGGCTTCACATCGCATGCCCCGTCCCACGGGTTGCCTGGCGCGGCGTCGTGGGTCAGCCGCACCGCCGGCGTAGCGGCCTCACGGCAGTGGCTGCAGTGCGCCGGGTCGACTCCGGCGGGCGCGGCCGGGTACGGGTTCGCGACGTAGTCGGTGACGGCAAGACGGCCCGCCTGGTCGCTGACGTCGCCCACGACCAGGTCCTCGTCGAGGATCTCCCCGGCCCGGGCGAGACGTAGCCGCGCCGGGTCGTAGGGGTAGACGTCGTCGTCGGAGGGAGGGGCGGCGGTGACGATCACGGGAAAGAACACAACAGGCACGGCAGACACGGCGGGCATGACGCGGGCTCCTGACAGACGGCAGACGGCAGTGGGGTGTGGCACCGACCATGACCGCGTCTGCCCCAACACCCGCCACCCCGCCGACGCCGTGACCCGCCACTCCCCCGGACAGGCCGGAACACGACAACGCCCCGCCCAGCGGTGGCGTTCTCGCTCCAGTCAGCGGGCAACGGGTACGACAACGCCCCGCCCCCAGGTCGGGGGCGGGGCGGTACGCCGTCGCGGAGCGCCGCCTGTCCGCACCCACCCCCGCCCGCTGCCACCACGGGCGGCAGCGCCCGGGTCAGGCAATACCGGCGCGGCGTTCGGCGGTTTCTGCGATCTGCCGGGCGAGAGCGGAGCCGGCGGGGATGGCGACGATGCCAGTGAACGCGCCGGTGTCCGGGTCGTGGGTCGTCTGGAGTCCGTGCCCGGCAGCGAAAGCACGCGAGGCGTAAGCGGCGTAGTCGTCGGTCACTGCGGCCGGGTACTGGAAGGGGGCGCTCATCAGGTGTCCTTTCGCGAGTCCGGCGCTGCTACGCGCCGGGAAGTAGGCCCGGAAGCCGGGCCTTGCGCCATGCGACGGCCCCGCCCCGGGAGAGAGCAGGGCGGGCCGGTCGGTCAGTGCGCGGGGCCGGCTACGTCTGCCGGACGCAGGTCCCCCGCGGCCGCGGCAGACAGCAAGAGTCCGGGGGCGATCCCCGAAGAAAGGCGGCTACAGGCTCCGGCCCGCTGACCACAACCATGACCAGGACGCAGGCAACACCCACAACCCCACCCGCCAGCAGGTCACAGGGTGGTCGGGGGAAGGCGGAGCAACCGGTGCTCGTAATCGGGGGCGTACGGGTCGGGCTGGAATCCGTGGCGGCCGTACCAGCCGGTCAACTCGTCGTCGGTGAGTCCAGCGGTGTTGCGGACTCCGGGGAAGCTGGTGACGACCGCTTCGCAGCTCAAGGCGATGGCGCCTTGACCGTGGCGGGCGATGACGGAGCGCAGGAGGGCGCTGCCGTATCCGCGTCCCCGGTAGTCGGGGTGGACGACGATGTCGTGGATCCACATGGCGTCGCCGGTCTCCTGCACGTCGGCGATCGCGACGTCCTCGCCGTCGTGGCGGATGACGTGCCACTCCTCGCGCTCGTCGGGGTCCTCGACCAGGTCGATGTGCGGCGGCGGGGTTTCGGTGCTCACGGATGCTCCGGTTCTTTGGCAGACAAAGGGAGGGGCCGCTGCGGCGGCCGGCTCGCGGGTCGGTCGCGCGAGGTGGCTTGGGTCCACGCGAGGAAGTCGCGGGCGACGCCGTCCCCGCTGTCCCGGACAGTGCCCGGGCTGTGGTCAACACCCGCAACCCTCGGCCGCCGGCCAGCCGGGGCCCGAGGCATGACGACGGCCCGCCCCCAGGAGCAGGGACGGGCCGTACGGTCACGCGGGAGGGTGCTTACCGGCTCCCACCATCGTCGTCCGCCGCACGGTCCGGGTCCCCCGAGACGCCGCCCGCAAGAAGCGCGTCGGCTGGGCTGACGGGGTCGGGGTTCAGGCGAAGCGTGACATCCGGGAGATCCCCGTAGTTCGCTTCGTCGTCCGCATGCCGCTCAAGCGCTTCGTGGTACGGGGTGTCGGACAGGTCCACCGTGCCGGTGGTGCCGTCGGTGTACCGGACGGTTGTCTCGCGGTCGTTGTAGTGCATCCATCCGGCAGTGCGTACTGCCGAGGTGGTGATGGTCGCGACTTGCTGAGCGTTGGGAATGCGGCTGGCGAGACTTGCTGCCGCAACGGCGGTCAGTTCAGCGGTGTCCATCGAGGGGAGTAACTCCATTCTGTGAGGTCCGCAGCGCGCTGGTGGCCGAGGACACGGGCAAGCAGCGCGGGCCGGACCGTGCCGCTGCCCGCGTCATCCCCGGGACCGCAGGCGGCAAGAGGGGGCGCGATCCCAGGGGGCAGGGGCTGCGGGGTCCGGCCCGCTGACCAGGACTGTGACCGCACCACCGCCAACACCCGCAACTCAGGACGCCGGCCAGCCGTGGCCCGAGGCATGACGACGGCCCGCCCCCAGGAGCAGGGACGGGCCGTACGGTCACGCGGGAGGGGTGCTTACCGGCTCCCACCATCGTCGTCCGCCGCACGGTCCGGGTCCCCCGAGACGCCGCCCGCAAGAAGCGCGTCGATGAACGGAGCGACCCGGCTCGCTGCCGCCTCGGCGCGGTCTTGCGCCTGGGCGGGAGTCTGCCGTCGTACGAGCACCCGGTCACTGTCCGGGCCAGTGGTCTCGAACGCATACTGCTGGCCGGACCGTTGCAGGCAGGCGGTCATCCCCACGAGGTCCAGCTGGGCGCGCGGGCCAAGCGCGCGGACCTCAACGGCATCATCGAGCGCAGCAGCGGTGAAGCCACGGCGTCCGGTGCGGCCGGTGAAGTCGGCGCGGAACCGGTGGAAGCCTGCGGCCTTCAAGACCTTGGCGACCTTGCGGACGCTTGCGGCTCGTGGTGCGGTACAGGCGCGGGTGACGGGTTTGCCAGTGACCTGCTGGAGGCCGTTCAGGGTGTAGGGGGCCGCCAGGGCTGTGACGGTGTAGGCGCTGTACGGGGCGACGTAGTGGTCGGCCCAGTCGGTGGCGTCTTCGGGGGAGGCGAACGGGCCGTACATGTGCAGGTGGGGGTCGTCGCCACGGGGAGTGCAGGCGACCATCCAGGTGTGCGGGTACCAGGTGGAAGGAACGAACTCGATCGTGACGTGGCCGACCGGTTCGCTGTCCAGGTCACGGACGGTCGTGAACGGAAGGAAGGACATACACGCGGCCTTTCAGGAACAACGCGAACCCGCCCTGGGAGGCGGGCTGCGTGCGGCGGGAGAGTGTCCACCGACGGTGACCGCCTGGCTGTCAACGACCGCAAGCCTCGCCCGCCAGCACCAGCACGCCCCCGGGGCGGGCGGCGGGCCGGACAGGCCACGGCCGCACGGCCCCGGCCGGCGGCGGCTGAACTCTCGCCCCATCACCGAGCAACGAGTACGGCAACGGCCCGACCCCCGCAAAACAGGGGCGGGCCGTTTCGTCCCGGCGCCGGTCAGGGCTGGCAGGACGGGCTGTGTTCCTGGCTGTCTCGGTCGTGTTTGCCCTGGTCGTGGTCGTCGGCGTCGTCAGCGCACGGGATGCAGTACGAGGTGCCGGGCTCGGGAGCGCCGCGGCGGCAATATCGGTTCCGGCACCCGCCCGACACCGCCAGATCGACGAGCGCTTGCTTGGTGTTGTTGGGCATGGGCGGCAGGGTCGCGGTCACCGTGCACGGGGCACGGGGCACGAACAACGGCGGTCACAGGGTCGGGATTCCTTCCTCAGGTCGCGCGGGGTGGCAGGGGCTGCGGTCAGCCGGTGGTGGTGGCGCGGCGGGTGCACTCGGGGCAGATGCCGCTGGTGGGGTGCATGCGCGCGGGAAGCCAGTGCCAGGCGCAGCGGGGGCACTTGATGAAGTCCTCCTCACCGGGCCAGCGAAAGCCGTGGGAGTCCACGACGTCCTGAATCGCGTCGAGCAGGTCACCGTCGGTGATGTCGGGGTGCCCGATCAGCTCAAGCACGTCGGTGATAGCGGCATGG
Source organism: Actinacidiphila glaucinigra (assembly GCF_035918135.1). Lineage (NCBI taxonomy): Bacteria > Bacillati > Actinomycetota > Actinomycetes > Kitasatosporales > Streptomycetaceae > Actinacidiphila > Actinacidiphila glaucinigra. Next base: position 288,444 of record NZ_CP109145.1, on the reverse strand, counting down.
GGGTTGGGGAGAAGGGAAAGCCGGGCGATGACGGCGGAGAGCCACATCGCGGCACTGCGGACGGCTGTGGCAACTCGGTGGGTGGCCTGGCCAAAGTCGCTGCGGATTGCAGCAGCGGTCCTGCTCATGGAGTGCGTTGTCCTTTCGTTCGTGTCCGGCGGTTGCTGTGCGCCGGGGGTCCAGATCGCTGGGATGGCCGGTGCCTGCGTCCTGCCAGGGCCCGTCAACGGCAGCCGGGGGTTGGCGGGCGGTGAACGGGCCGCGGGCGGGCTACGCGCGGCGAGTGGATGCCTCCCGACGATGACCGTTGGGCCGTCAACGACCGCAAGTCCTGCCCCGGGACAGGCCGAACGACATTGGCCCGCCCCCAGGTGCGGGGCACCTGGCCACGCGGCAGGTAGCGCGACGCGGCGGCTACGGCGACACACGTGTCGGCAACCGTCCGCACGGCCTCGGCCGACGGCGGCTTGAATGCTCGCGCCGGCCACCGGGCACGACGACGGCCCGCCCCCAGGACGGGGGGGCGGGCCAAACGACCCGCTGCGGCGGGCCCTGCAGCGGGCAGGGTTACGCGGCTGCCGGGCGGGCGTCGACGCTGGTGGCCGGATGGGTGGCAAGGATCTCCCGGTAGGGGTGGGAGATAACGCGGACGGGCCCGGCCAGCGCGGCATCGGCGGCGACGTCGGACAGCCACCTGACTGTGGAGCCCTTGCCCTCGCCGGTCCAGCCGGAGCCGTCGTCGACTTCGACGACCGCGAAGAACGGCAGGACACCGTTCAACGCGAGCGGGGCCAACTGCCTGGTGATCTGTTCGCAGGCCTTCCGGCGTAACCAGGCGGCGGCTTGGGCGTGCGCGGCGGGATCGCGGTAGACCAGGCGGCCGATCTGCCGTGCCTTCACCCCATTGACTGTCAGCTCGCGGGAGCACACGGCACCGTCGTTGGGGTAGACGCGCAGGACCGCGGTGTTGGTGGCGGCGTCGTGGGTGATCTCGAACGCTGTGATCCGGCGGCCGAGGATGCGGGTCCACGTCCACTTCGTCACGCCCCGGGACAGGCCGTAGTGCCGTTCGGGACGGTGATGCCGGGCGGAGATCCCAAACGCACGCACCACGGCACGGGTGCGGGCGTCGCTGGCGGGCGCGGCAGTGGTGACGCTGGTGGGCGGGGTGGCGGTGGGCGGGGTGGTTGCGGGCATTCCGAACACGTCCCTTCCAGGAGGCAGACGTCTAGGGGTGAGCGGGCGGGCCGGGACACGCCCGGCCAACAGCGGCAGCAGGAGCCGCGGGAACAGCGCGAGCGCCGTGCAGCCCGTCGGCCAAGTCGACGGCAGCGGGCAGCCGAACATCGCAGCCTGGGGCCGTGCCAGGCGGCAGGCTGGAACGCCGGTCACGGGGCCTCGAGGACCGCCGGACCCCGACAGTGCCCTCGCACACCCCAACCCAGGCAACCACCCTCCCCCGCCAGGCATGGATCCGGGAAACGGGAACTGCCCGCCCCCGGGTCAGGGGACGGGCAGCACAACCCCCGCCGGTCAGCCGGGGAGTTCCTCGGTGGTCAGGTCGATGGTGAGCAGCGCCCCGTCATCCGGGCGCAGCAGCTCAGCCAGCGTGCCAAGCGCCGCCGACACCACCGCGTCGTTCAGGTCGACGGTGTGGGCGGTGGCGTGTTCCTCGTCGTACAGCTCCACGCCGTGGGTGCTGTAGTCGGCGTGCCCCATGCACAGCTTCGAGTCGCTTGCTTCGATGTCGGCGTGCGTGTACCGGCGGCCATCAGCCGGGACCAGGAGTCGGATCCGGCGGGCTATCGTGCGCCGCAGCGAGGCTTCCTCGGCCTCGGCGGCGGTGCCCCGCAGTTCGCTGAGCGTCTGCAGGTCGACGCTGTCCAAGAGTCGGCGCAGCGCCGCCGTCCGGTTCGCCTGGCGCGCCCGGTCGACGGGGACTTGCGCGCAGCACTCGGCGCGCCAGCATACGCACCGACCACAGTCCTGGCAGTCCTGGGCGCGGGCGCAGCCGCAGCGACAGTCGAAGGCCCGGCAGTGGGCCTTGTGCTCCGCGGCCGGCGTTGTGGGCATGGCGGCCAGCGAGCGGGACAACTCGGTGAAGTCGCGGTCGACGTCGACGAGGCCGGCCGCGATCGGGTGGCCGACGCTGCAGAGCAGCGTGGCCAGGTCGGTGCAGGTCTGCCGACGGACCTCGAGGGCGAATGCCTGGACCTGCGCGCCGATGAGCAGCGGGACGGAGTCGGGGCTGGTCGCGGGCTCGGACATGGATAGCCTCCGGTTCGTGCGGGTGCGCCCGGCCAGAGGGCCGGGCGCACCATGGGGTGGATGGTCAGCGGGCACAGCGAAAGCGGCCCAGGGGCGGATCGCTAACGCGTGCAGGTGCAGCTGGGGCAGCCGTGGGCGGGCGGCTGATAGCCGGGCCAGTTCCGCAAGTCCCGCAGTCCGGGGTGGGCCTGCAGGGCGTGCTGGATGTGCTCTTCTACGTCCGACCAGGTGTAGGCGGGGTCGCCGTAAACGCGGCGCCGCAGCGCGTGGTCGATGAACGCAGCCTTGGTGGCAGGGGTCGTGAACCACGTGTCGGCGAACCCGGCCCGGTCGAAGTGCGCGATGTGCCCGAACAAGTGGCCAGACACGGTCCGGTACAGGGCGGTGGTGAACCGATCGGAGCACAGGCCCTCTTCGATGAACACCAGGAACAGGTTGGCCTTGCGGGCTTTCTGCTCGGCGGTGGCCCACTGGGTGGGCGTGCAGGCGTCGGCGGTGATCCGGGGCAGCGTCCCGCGCGGCAGAACCCGCGTGGGTGCCAGGTCGGGTCGGGCTGCCTGCGAAGCGGCAGGCGACGCGGCAGGACGGACGGTAGTATTGGACATGAACGATCTCCTCGGCCTGGTCGTAGAGCACCGGCCACCCCGCCCTAGCGCCTGGACAGGGCGCATGCGCGAGCGGGAGTGGCGCTTGGCTGGTGGCAGAACTGCCTGCCGGGCCTCCTGTGTCAGCAGACGCCGCGGAACGGAAGCCCTGGCGCCGCGTAGCGTCACCCGCGCCCGTTCAAGCCACGCAACCCCGGCGTCAGCGCCGGGCACCACCACCGCACTCAAGCCAGCACGCCCGACCAACCCGAGCCGGGGCGGTGAACACGGCCAGCCGGGGCAGAGCCACGCACAGCCCATGAGGGCGCGCGGGCCGTCCCGGCAACGTCCCCGCACGTGGCGCTGCCTGAGCACGGAGGGCGCGGGGCCGCACGGGACGAGGCGGGTCAGCCGGGCCGGAACCGTGACGGCTCCGGCGGGCGGTGACCTCCGGCGCCATGACCAGCAGGTAGACCGCCCCTGTCGCGATGCGCCGCCGCGGCGCTGCAGGACCAGGCCGGGGCACACCAACGGCCCACCCCCAGGGGCAAGGGGCGGGCCGTAGTCGGTGGGCGCCGTGCGAGGTCAGGGCTGGCAGACGGGGCAGTGCTCCCGGCTGTCGCGGTCGTGACGGCCCTGGTCGTGGTCGTCGGCGTCATCAGCGCACGGGTCGCAGTAGACGTCGCCGGGCCGGGGCGTGCCCCGCCGGCCGCAGTGCCGATTCCGGCACGCCCCAGGCGCGACCGCCCCGGCAGCCACGACGGCGGCCTCGGCCGGCCCCTGGACGGTCACGGCGGCGGTCACGGTACGCCGGGCGGGGGCAACGGTAGTGGTCACAGGAAACGACTCTCCTCAGGTAGGTGGCGGTGCGCGGCCGCGGCTCCGGAGCACGCCCCAGACGCGACACCGGGGCGGCGCGGGGCGGAATGTGCTGGCGGCCACTCCACTCCCCCGGTGCCCGGGGCGAGCGGCTCCCGGCGGCGCGGCCCGCCGACCCTGACCGGTACGCGCTCAACGCCCGCAACCACCACCGGAACCGATCCAGGAAGCCGTAGTCCAACGCGGGCTAACCGGCACGGCGACACCCGACCCGTGCGCGGTGCTCGAGGACCTACAGCGCCCGGAGGAACCGGACACTGAGACCGAACCCGTGCCCCGGTACAAGCGTCCGGGCCGTGTCGCCGAGATTGTCCTGGTCGCCCGGCTGGTGGCCTGGGCAGCTCACCTAGGACCGTTCAACAACGACACCCCGCCCCTCCCGGGAGACGCCGTAACCGACTACTGCTACGGCAGCAGAGGCGTGTCTGAACCCTGCTGACACCGCGACGGCGCGGTTGCGTCCCTCGAGAACCCACGGCCCCCCAGAAAGGGCAGCGGAGGGGGGGCCGTGCCCCGCTGCCAGCGGCAAGGGGAGCACCGAAAACGGGGGCGCGGCCGCCCCGAGGGCGGGCCGGACCGCGCCGCTGCCGCACCGGAAGGCGGGTGAGGGGGGATAGGGTCGCCGCCCGGGGCTGCGGGGTCCGGCCCGCTGGACGAGAACTCTGCCCGACCCGAGGGTAACAACGTCAACCCCTGTGCATAGACCAACAGTTGACACCCGCGCCCACACACGCCGAGGCGCCCGGCGCCGTCCGGCCAGCCCGCCACCGGGCAGCACGACGGCCCGCACCGCTTCGGGGACGGGCCGTCGTGCTGGCCGATAAGACCGCTCAGTCCAGCCCGCCCATCGTCGAGCCGTCCTCTCCCCGGTCCGCGTCCAGGATGATCGCGCACAGCTCCAGGCAGTGCGGGCAGATCCGGGCGTGTTTCCCGGCGATCAAGCCCGGCTCGGTACGGCGGGTGCTGCCGCAGAACCAGCAGTAGTCGTCCGGGTCGATGCCGGAGGAGCCGCCCAGCTGCGGGTGTTCCGGCTGCTGGCCAGTGGCGACGCACCTCCCGCAGATGTTCACACCAGGGCCGGTGACCAGGCCGGTCCCGGGAGCGGGCGTCGTGTCGCAGAAGAAGCACCGCGCGGCCGTGTTTTCCGGTTCGGACTGGCCGGTCAGCGTGCTGGGGTACGAAGCGTTCAGCATGAGCGGTTCCCTTCGTTACGGGTAAGGCCACACCCCCACCGGGCGTTCGGCAACACGACACCCGCCACTCGAGGCAGCACCAAGCAGCGGGATGGGCAGACGGGCGGGGGCGCCCCGGGCCTTTCGTACGGGTCTTCCGGGGTCAGACCGACTCTCACCGACTCCCGCCCAACCTCCGCAACCCCCCGACCCGCCGAAGGCGCTGGACCACAACGCCAGCGGCCCCGCCGCCCGTGGTCGGGGAAGCGGGGCCGCCACACCATGGCGATCTCAGTGCGTGCTGTTGCCCTCGGGCCCGGTCACCGGACCGGTGTCCGCCTGGGCGTCGACGGTGCCATAGGCGACTGTTCCCGTGTTGAGGTCGACCGTGAGTTCGGAGTCGCAACCAATCTCCGTGTCCAGTTCGGTGAGGTCTCTGAGCCAGTCGTCGGCGGGTGTCGCTTCGACGGTGGTGACAGTGACTTCGCCGTCGGCGTGGTAGAAGCGGGCTTCGTCCTCGTCGTATCGCAGGCCGCTGCCGTAGTCGGCCGTGCGGAACCGCACGTGAGTCACCGGCTGAGTGCTCATGATGCCATCACGAACGGCTTGCTCAATGAAATCGCGCAAGCCACCGATGAGTGCGGTTTCTGTGCTGTTGACCAAGGCCGTGTGCAGGTCACTGATGCTCACGGTGGCCAGGGCAGCCTCCTTGGTGGCGGGGTCTGCGAGTAGTTGGCCAGCGAAGTCAACGCGCTGTTCCAGGCTGAGAGGGGTGATGTTTACCGGCGGGAATGGTTCGGGGGTCGGTTGAAGCGTGCTGTCTTGCATGCGGGTGTTCCTTAGTAGGTGGTCGTGGGGTGCGCGGCCCTGTGCTTGAGGACGTCGCTTGGGCGGCATGAGTGATCAGCCCTCAATTACGTTGGGGTGTCCAGGGCCAACGGCCGCAACCCGTCGCCGTGTGTGTCCGGTCCTGGGGGCTGCACTCCTCGCCCTGCTGCGGATGGCAATGCCGGCATTGGCTGCTGCTGCATACCGCGCCGCCTGATGATGGCGGGATGGCGATGGCCCGCCCCTGAGGTGGGGCGGGCCATGTGACGCCTTCTACCGGTGGTCAGGACTCCCTGGGGCCGTCGAAGGTGAATGTCGTGCCGCCTCGCATCCTCAGTGGCTTGTCCTTCGGACCCTTGATTGTCAGTGGCACGACGTCGTCGCGGTGCTCGTGATGCCGCAGAGCGTCGTCGCCGAGCTTGCGGTGCAGGTGGGGGTTCAGGCAGGTGCTGCGCCGGTACGGCGGTACCGGCCACCGGCAGGACCATTCCACCGTGCGCCTGCCGTCGGACGCAGCGGCGTCGTTTGCGGCGGCCTGCTTCGAGGGCTGGGCGGGGGCCGCAAGATCGACGACCCTGACGACGCCGTCGCCAACCGGCGGTTGCCCCAACTGCCGAGCCTTCGCCTCGGCCTTCTTGCGCGCCTTGGGTGGCACTGCTGCTGTCCGCGTCTCGACCAATTGCTGGCGCCCGGTCTGCTGCATGATCTGCCACACCGTGTAGACGGTGGCGGCCCAGCGCTGGACGGTGCCGGACCGCGTAGTTTCGCTGAAGGTGCCGCCTTCCGGCAGGACGATCTCGTTGTGCCAGCCCAGGGGGCCCCACAGTTCGGGGGTGCGCTGCTGAAACGCCCGGTCGACTGCAGCTGCCTGGCGCGCGGTGATGGGGCTGCCGTCCGGGCCAACCGCAACAGTCTGTTCCGGGTCCAGTCCGACTTGATCGGCCGTGCGGGGAGCGTAGAAGGTCATCCAGATGCCGCGTAGCTCGGGCGGGAGCGGGACAGGGTTGCCGTCTGGATTCTGGCGGAACCAGATCAACGGGTATGTGGCGCCTGCCGCCTCCGACTGGGTGCCATCCCATAGGGACCATGAGACGGCAACGATCGGTGTGTGGATCTCAACGAAGGTTCCGTCTGTCGCGCCGTATATTTCGGCGTCGGAGCCGATCGGGTCCGCAAAGACCATCAAGCCGCACGGCGAAGGCGGCCGCTGCACGCTGATCTTCTCCTTCGGAGATGACCCGGCTGTGGTGGCGACTGCCAGCCCTGTGGTGTTCGCACCGATGCTGTAGGTACGGGCGCTCAAGAGACGCTCAGCTTCGGTGCGCATCAGGACCAGGGCGGCGAAGTCAACCGGGTCGAGTCCGGTCGGCGGCACGATCGGCTCAGGTCGCAAGTTCCAGGAACCGTTGTTGAGCGACGTGCGCAGCATGGCGTGGTTCATGTTGGTGCGGGTGAACAGTTCCTGGCGGCGCTGCCAGTCCAGCAGCACGTGAGGGGAAGGGGATTTCCAGGCAGGGGCAGAGGGCGAGAGCATGGCGGAGCGCTCCTCGGTGCGGGTTGTGCGGATTGGGGAGCCCGGACCCCGCGTGAGGTGGGAGGAGAGCTGTCTCGACTCCCATGCGGATCCGGTGCCGCCGAGGTTGCTCCGCCGCTGCCCAACGCCCGCAACTTTGGGTGTTACCGCGCCTGTGACTCGGCTGGCGGGGGCGGCCACCACCGCGCCGGCCTGAGAGGTCGCCCTGTCCCTGCCGTCAATGTCGCACGCCGTGGCCCCGCTCCCCGTTGGAAGGGCGCGGGGCTCTGGCCAGTGGATGGCCTACGGCGCATTGGGCGACCACAGGCGGGGCGATCTACGCGAAGGCCAGTACGGCCTTGGCCACGGCATCGGCGTTGCTTTCCACGCTGTAGGCGGCGCAAGCGTCGGGCAAGTACGTGATCTGGTCGCTGCCGCGCTTGACGTATAGGTCTCCCTCGTGGTCTACGCCGATCGTGATGCTCTGACCGTGGGGCCCGGTGATAGCGCCTGTCACGCCCCAGTGCCCGGACTCGGCGTGGTAGCCCGGCCCGAGCAGCTTGGCTGCAGCGCGGGCGATGTCGGAGACCGAGTAGGGGTACTCGGTGCCGGGAGCAGGTTCGTAGCTCGTGAGTTCCTGGTCAGGGCTCGCGCACATGACGGCTCCTTCTAGAGGCTGGGTAGGTGTGACTGGTTGGTGCCTGGGAACCGTGGTGCCGGCGCGACCAAGGGCCGCAACTTCGCGCTGCGTGAGACGCGATAGAAGTCCCCGCGTCGCGCCGCCGAGGCAGGACGCGGGGACTGGCTGGCATCAGTGACGCCTTCGTTCAGCCGTAAGGACCCTCCGTGTCTGACTTGACTGGAAGGAGCCCCCTGTGTTGCCGCAGGTGGAGGTCGTTCCGAGGTTGAAGATGCTTCGCACGTGGAGCTGTATTTCGTGATGCGCTCGGTGTGGCGTGGCGCCGCACCTACTGACATTCAGAGGTCGGCCCGGCAATAGCTGTTGCGGCCGGAGGGCCACACGGCAGTGACTCGCTGATCCCGTAGATAGCCAGCGAGGTTTTCTTCGGGCTCTCGTGGGAGCAGCAGTAGGAGCCGAGGCGTCGGTGCGAAGAACCGGGCCAGGTCCATCAGCTCGCCGGTCGCCTGCCAGACGGCTTCCCGGGCGGTGGATGCGCGAGCTATGACGAGCTCGTTCCGAGTGTGGTCGAGGAGAGGAGCTCGAAGTTCGATGAGCGTGCGGGCAACCCGGATCCGGTAGCTGGCGGTCTCAAATCGGTGCGTCCACCGTACGGATGCTTCGTACCTTTGCAGCATCTTGTCCGCAGCCCGCTCCGAGGAGGAGGGCTCATGGGGCACCGCACGGATCGTTCCTGTGAGCATCGGATCGATACGGAGCACTTCATGGTGCTTGGGGACTCGCGCCGTTGTCGGGAGGCCCGACGGCGGTCCGTCGATGGGCAAGAGGCGATACACGATGACGCTGCGCGTCGCTTGGCTCATCTTGGTGTCGGGTGGTGCCTCGGCCAGCGCGAAGGGCTCGTCTGTATCAAGGCGGTATTCGCCCAGGTAGCGCACCGTCCCACCGGATGATTGGAGGAATAGGCGTAGGGCGCGACCTTCCTCCTGGTGGGCGAGTACGGCGTGGTTGCCGGAGAGACAGTTCTGGTCGGTGCCGTCGTTCCCGCCTTCGCCTCCATAGTGAACGTGGGTTCCGGTCCAGGCGTCGAACCAACTAGCTGGAGCGTCCGGCGTGACAAAGAGCATGACGTTGGGGGTCTGTTTGGAGGGACTTATCCGCGAATGGATGCGGCCGCCGTATGCCGCGTGAAGTTGCGGGCGGCTGAGGTCGTCGCCTGGGGCGAGGCTCCACGGCGGCTGGGTCGTGGGAGCGTTCCCGGTCGTGGGTGGGGCGGGCTGTACTGGGGGCTGGGACACGAGAGTCCTCTTGTTGGTGGGAGTGGGGTCGGACCGTGGTGTTTCCGTGTCGGAGCACCGGAGGCGCCGGCCTGCCAGGAACACTTTCGGGTCGTGCTTGGCAAGGCCCGCAACTTTCATCCGCGGGCCGGTCGCAGCCTGGGGATGAGGGCAGGCCTGGTGGCCAGGCGGTGGTCGACAAAGTCTGGCGAACGGCTGCGGCGCGGTTCCGCAGTAATGGCTCCGTCCCAGTGCGGTGCACTGGGACGGAGCCATCGGAGGGATCACCGGTCCCGGGGCGTCGCTCCGGCGCTGGGTTCGTTGACTGTCGCCGCTATGACGTAGCCAAGGACGGAGCCGCGGGTTGCCAACTCTTCGCCGGGTTCGAGTTGCAGATCGCGCAGGTCGATTGGGCTGCCGCAGGCGACACACCGCCATCCGCGCGTGGGTTGCGGGTCCCACCGGGGGTCGCGAGAAACGTCACTCCGGTACAGACCGCCTGCGGCGCAGTTGCTGCAGCGGATCTCCGTGAAGGACGGGTCTGTGCTGGCGTCCCGGTAGGGGGCTGTCGGGGCAGGTCCGGCTTGACGCTCGCGTGCGGCCCTGATGGGCAGTGCGGAAGCGGCCTCGTAGGCGGCCGCCAGCGCAAGCGCGATCGCGGCTCCCTGGACGCCAGTGGCCGCAGTCAAGGAGAACAGGAGGACGGGGTGGAGAAGCAACACGATGGCCTGCACTGTGCAGGTCGTTACTTCCTTCTTGCGTCGGATCCACACGGCTGCGCCCAGCGCGAGCGCCACGCCGACGCCGGTCACAGCGACGGTCAGGTGGTAGACGACCCCGTTGAACCAGTGGTCAAGGAGGAGTGGGAGAACGGCCAGGAAACCAGCCGCTCTCAGGGGGGTGCGCACGAATGAGCCTCGCAATCTGCAGGAAGGCGGTGGGTGCCAGCTGGTGGCTAGGGGTGTGCGATGCGTGGTGGCCGGGCTCATCGCGCCGTTGACGGTCGCCACCAGTGCGTCTTGGTTCCAATGGCGGCCGGGCTTGAAGGCGGGTCCGGCCGCGGTGCGTGCACTGTTGCTGGGCTGACTGCTAGCCCCGCAACTGCGGAGTCGCAGCACGTCGGTCCGCCCTGTCGGTAGAGCGGCTTGGCCTTGCGACTTGGCGACCACGAAAGGCCCGTGTCCTTTCCTGGCTGCGCAGAGACAAGAAGGGACGCGGGCATGCGGGAAGCTCCGGGCGGTGCATCGATCAACGGCAGAGCGGGTCAAGTCAGAAGAGAAGTGCCTGAACTGGTTCGTCGTTGACCTGCTCGACCCAACCGACGCAGGTGTGCAGGTTGGTGTCGGGGGCGTAGGCGACGTATGTGCCATCGGCGCTGTCGCAGCCGATCGCTGCCGCGTAGCGGAGCCGCTTGAGGCTGTTCACGCGCCCCATGTGGACGTGCTTGCCTCGGCGCTTCGCTTCGGCCACCAGCTGCCGGGCAGCTGGTCCGAGTTTCCATTCCGTGCTGCCAGCGATGAAGAGAACGTCGAATTCATCCCAAGGCATCGGGAGGTTCTCGGAGCCGTCCTGTGCGGCAAACGCGGCGGGATAGCCGAGGGTGCGGATGCGGGGAAGCCAGGGAAGGGACTCTGCGAGTGTGGCTTTGGCGTCCATGGGCACGTCAGGCGCTACGGCGAAGAGGCAGGTGGAGGCGAGGTGGGCGTGATCGCCGAGCCAGCGGAGCCACCGCTCGTGACCGGGCCAGCCGGATCCGAAGCGACCGTTGTCGGCTGCCCAGATTTGTCGTGGTGGGAGTCGGTTTCCCTGTGCCGGGGTGTTCATCCAGCCGAGTCGGCCAGCTGCCATCGCCGTCCTTACGGCGGGCCCGGAGGGGGTCGTGAGGTAGAGCACGGCGTCATCCCCTTCGAGGGTCGTCGGCCTGCGGATGGAGGTGGAGCGAGGGCGCGATTGGTATCGCGGGATGCGGCTGTCTGCCTTGCGGGCAGCGCCTTCCTGCTGCGAGGGAGCTGCCGGGCCCGGTTGCCGGGGGCGGTGCCTTGGCAGCGGGGCGGGGGTGGTCGCCGTCTTGCTGAGTTCCCGGTCCAGCCATGGGCGAGCTGGCCCTTGCGAGGGTGACGTTGGCTGGCGTGCCATCAAGGCGGGCAAGCTGGTAGTCGACGGCTTGGGGGCTACGTGGCGTGCCTGTTTGCTCCGGTCAGCGCCTCGAGGCGGAGGCCCCTGTTCGCCCGGCATGGCACAGCCCCCGAGCCTGTGGGCTGGTTCGGGGGCTGTCGTCACGCTGCGCGATGCCGGTGTGGGTGGCTCACGCGTAGGTCAGGCTCGCATGCCATGGGCCGTGGGTCGCCCGCGGGCCTGGTGGGGGTATTGGCGGCGTGGTTCCGTGGACAGGCGGATAGAGCTCGGCGAGGTAGCGATTGAGTGCTGCCGACCAGGCGACGCCGAGGAGGGTGCCGAAGACGGCCGCACTGACCACTGGGGCGACCACGTCAGCTGCCTGCTGACAGGCAGATGAACGGCTGCCCGCGAGCGGGTGGTCTGCAGGAAGCGTGACGAGTTTGGCGACCTGTTGCAGGGTGAACCGGAAGGCGGGGTCGTCTTCGGCGTACCAGCCACGGATCTTGGAGGTCACCCCGGGGATGACCCGGTCCATGTGGAACTTGTTGCCTCCGCTGGTCCGCCGATTCCCGCGGGTGACAATCCAGGTCTCGGGGTCCATATCGACGGCCTCGGCGGCGTACGTGGTGAGGGCCTTGGTGGGGCGCAGTCCGGTGCTGACGTCCAGGCGACGGTAGCGGCTGGCCAGGAGGAAGGCTCGGCGCCGGTGTGATGGGCTGCCGTAGTCGGCGGCGTCCAACTCTTCCCACACGACGTGCTCCCAGCCTGCGCAGTAGAGCTCCTCAGTGAAGGGCTCCCGTACGGCTTCGGGAAGCGCGCTGGATTGCTCCAGCGCGATGGTGTGAAGCGGGGCGCCTATGCGCCACAGGGCGAGTGCCCAGATGATCGGTTCAAGCATCAGGCCTGCTGTGGGTGCGGTCATCTCCTGGGTGATCGCGCGCACTTCGTTCCACGACTCTCCAGATGGGGGGCCGTAGTGCTCGTAGCAGGCATCCTCGCAGTCGGTCGGGTCGTCGTGGAAACACACTTCGGAGTGGTCCACGATGTAGTTCCCGGCAGCCGCAGCCGCTCGGTCGATGGCTTCGGCCAGGATCTCGATGTTGTGGTGGAGGTGGCCGAGCCGCTTTCCTGCCAGGGTCCAGTCGGTGCACGGGGGCGAAGCGATCAGGATGGCTGTCCAGCGTAGGGCTGGGTGCTCGGGGTCGAGTGTGGTGATGTCGACGCAGAGGGCCGTGCATCCTGCAGCAATCGACGTGAGTACGGCGTCGCGGCTCTTGTCGAGGCAGACCATGTCGATGTCTGCGCCCAGAATCTTGCGAAGACCAACGCACCAGCCACCACATCCTGCGCAGAGGTTCACGGCGCGGTCAGGATCGCCGGGCTCGGGGGGAAAGAGCCAGCGGATGGGCCAGGGACCTGCGAGCTCACGTAGCTGCGCGAGGTGTTCCGCAGTGGTGAAGTCGGCCAGTGTCCGGCCTTCCAGGTCGGCGTAGGTCAGCCCGTCGTCGAGTGTGGGCATGGGCAGGGTGAGCTGTGAGGACATGAGGGTTCTCCGGAACGACAGAGAGAAGGGGGCGAGTGATCCGCGTCGAGGCGGCTCTCGTGGGGAGGCGCCGTGCCTCAATGGCTCCGGCGGTGTCGTCCCGTACTGTGGTGGCGCAGTTCTCTAGGGCCGCAACCAGGCCTATTTGCCGTCGAGATCAGGTGTGATCCCTGTTCTGCTTCGGTGTGCAGTCCCGAGGCCGGCGCCTCAGGCTCGACCCCGCGCAGTGCGCGGAGCCGGGCCTGGGCTGGGCAGTGCGTAGTCGGGTAAGGCGGCGCAGTTGCGGCACTGGCTGGTGGAAGCGACGCGTTGAGGTGCCCCTCATGCAGGCGGTTGCTGCTGCCTAGCCTCGGTCCGGCTGTCGGGGGTAGCGCTCGGGCTCCGGACCGATCTTGATGCTCGCGCGTTCTTTCCGGGTCCTGCCGAGTGGGAACACGTACCGATGGGCGCCGCGGTGCCGCAGGTTGCGGGCACCGACGTCCTGGAGTGCTGTCCAGAGCCACTCGGCGGGCTTGACCCCTGCGGCCGGCACTCGTGCGCCCATGCGTACGAGCATTTCCTCAACGTAATCGTGGCCCTGCTCCTGACGCCGGACTTTCTGAGCCGCCCGATCGTTGAGAACCGTGCCGTCAGGAAGAAGCTTCACAGTTCGCGGAGTCGCGCGACCCGTGTAGATGGCATTAGTCGATTTGTAAATCGTGCCTACATGGCCGGGAAATATCACCTTGCCCGCTAGATCCCGCCTGGGAACCGGGTCGGCGAACGAAATTACTCCACGGATGGCGTCGCGGTACAAGTACTCATGGCATCGGGCGATGAACCAGCTCTCGGAATTCCCCGGACATGAATCATCCAGCACGAATCGTGACAGTTCCAGGGCCTCGACTATCGGCTCCAACTCGGGTAGGGCCAACCTGAATACGTGCTGACCAACGGAAGTCCCGTACACCGCAACACCGCACAGGCGCCGCTCGCCGGGCACAGTGCGATACAGGCCATACCGCTTCGTTGCGGACGAAAATGACTTCGAGTAGTGATGATTCAGTACGTAGTCCTTCGCCTCTTTCCCCGAGATGGGTTCCACCATGTAGCAACTAGCGTCGAAGCCGCCTTCAGATTTGTGTCGCCAAGAGTGGAACCCGCTCCCCCATCGTTGGCACCAATCCGAAGCTGTCGAAACCTCCGGGAGGTCGATGAACGGGAGGCCTTCTTGAACGCCAGTAATCATCGAATTTTCCTTGCCTATCGTCGGAGAAGGGGAAGGCGGCTGCGATCAAAGGAGGAAGGAAGGCGGACGGCGGTGCGTTGTTGCACCGGGACCTGGCCGCAGCCGCGGCGCCAGGTCGCGCCTACGATGCGCGGGATCCGCGATAGAGCGGCAACTCGGGTGCTAGAGCGTGGCCGGCGACGGCTGAAGGGGTTGAACGAGGGGGCTTGCCGTGCGGCTGTGGCCTCCACGGCTGCATTGCGTGCCGAGCGCTGTCAGACGCCGCAGCGGGCCCGCGTTGAGTGCGGGCCCAAGGTGCCGCGTAGGCGTCAGCGCACCTGTCGTCCTGCGGATGCTCGTCCGGCGCTAGCTAGCTAGCGCCGGGTGGAGCGATGCAACGTTTACGCCCCGGGCTCAGGCGGAGTCAGGGCGCCTCGTCGAAATGACCCGTCGTCGGTTGGCCAGCAGACGGTGATGTCACAGCTGGCGAGGAGTTGCCTGGTGTCCTCGTACGGCTCGCCGGTTGCTACGAGCAGCTTGTTCGGGGCGGGTGTGAAGAACCGCACCAGGTCAAGGAGGGCTCCGATGGCGTAGGCGATGTCATCTCCCCGGGAGTGGGCGGGGCATACAACGACGATCTCATTGCTGGTGATGTCGAAGAGCTCGACAGCGAGCGTCTCGGACCCTTCGGAGACGCTGATGGTGTATGAGGCCGTCTCGTGGTCAAGGGCTGTGCTGAGGTGATCGCGATAGCAAGAGAGGAGGTGTCGGCGGCGCTCCTCTGCGGGGCTGACGGCGGTGTCGCCTGGAAAGTCCCAGTGGGTTCCCCACGGGGTCGGCGTCACGATTGGTTGCATGGCGTTCATGACGTTCCTTGGGTTCGCGTGTCTGTGATCCGGCAGCGCAGCAACGTCGCGGGGCGCGCGTTGCCCTTCGTAGGTGCCGGCCCGGGAACGGTGGACGATCTGGGGGCTAGGGCCGCAAGTCTTCGGTTTGCCGCGGCTGTGCTGGGGTGAGGCTGGGCAAGAGAGCGGCCCGCCCCAGGTGACAGGGCGGGCCGGCTGCGGGGCATGGGTCGCAGCCTTGATGGCGGCCGCGGTCGAGGTTTGGCTCTGGCTGAGGTGTCTGTCAGGGGCCAGTGGAGCCCGTAGGAGCGGTGGACAGGTTCTGCTCGGGGTTAGGGTCGGGCACCCCGGCGACGCTTGCGAAGCGGCGCAGGGCGGTGCGTGCGATCTGCGCTGCGTGGTCCACGTCGTCGGTTGTCGGCTGCGGTGCGCTGAAGCGCGAGAGCGCGATCAGTGCTTCCGCAACCCCGTGGAGCTCAGCGACGGTGGCGCACCACCTGGTCGTCTCTTCGGGGGTGTCGTCATCCTGCGCTTCGTAGAAGTCCGCACACTCTCGGATGGCTTCGGCCAGTGAACGCGCGGCCGCCTTGTCGCGCCGCTGGAGGAAGTTCGCGGCTCGGCCCTCCGCGTGGGCCGCGTGGCGGGATGAGATGGGAGCGGAGTTGAACGTCAGGTGAGGTGGCTGCATGCGCTTGTCCAGTCCTAATAGAGCTTGGCTCGATGCCCGCGGCACGAGCTGGGTGTTCCGGTGCGCGTCTGCGGGCCGTGGGCCTGAACGTAGGAGGGCGTTGTTCAAGTGATGCAAGGTCCGAGGACGTGGGCTGGGTTGCTTGGAGCGGGATCAGATGGTCTGGTTGACGCTCTCGTCGCGGTGCTGGAGGAAGTTCCGCACCTGTTCGGCTTTCTGCATGGGGAGCGGCTCGAGGAAGCCGCCGCATGTGCACCCTCCGGCATACAGGTCGGCATGGGTCTCCTGCAGCACAAGGGCGTGGCCGGGTATGTCGACGATGGCCTCGGCGGGGGGCGTGGGCGTAAGGGTGGTGTCCATGGGGTGCTGTCCTGTCGAGGGGTGGGGTGGGGTGGAGGTGACGGCGTCGCCGCGGGAGAGGTCCGCTGGCTCTGTCGCGGGGGCGTCGGGGTGTGCTGGCGGCGGTTTGCGGCGGTGAGGTGGAGGTACGGGCGGTCCTCGGGCGCTCTTGAAGTCCGTGGGGGTGACAGAATTCCTCGCGCGCAATCGCCTGGCGTGGCCAGCGGGGCCGGGCCTCTCGGCCTGGCCCCGCTGGGTGATGACGGGCTGGGGGTGCTCGTCAGGGCTGGGGAAGCTGGACGCCCGGGCAGTCGAATGTCTGCACCTGCGCGTCCGGATCGCGGTCGCTCCTGGTGCGACGGAAGTGGTCTCGCACCGCCTGCTCTGCCTCCCCCGGACCCTCGGCGTTGACCTCGTAGGATGCAAGGGCGGCGTCCCACAGGGCACCGTAGAGGTCGAGGCCGAGTTCCGTTTCTCTCTTGGGGTCGGGGGTGCGGAGGACGTCGATGACTTTGACGCGCCAGCCCTCGTCGGCGGCCACGACTGTGTAGGAATCAACGGCTTTGTACCGCGTGCGGTGCAGACGCCAGAGGATGTCACGGATCGGGCCCAGGTCGCGGGTGGTGTGCTCCGTCCAGGGCCAGTAGAAGGCTCCCGGCCGGTAATAGCCGTCCCGATCAGGTCGAACCTCGGTGGTGCTGTGGGGTGTTCGGATGACCGCCGTGCCGCTCTCCATGGAGATGGGGGCGTTCCAGGTTCCGAGGCGGTGGGCTGTCTGCGTGTCGCGGCTGATTTGCTCCATCACCTCGCGGGTGAAGCGGGGTGCGCAGTAGCCGTCCCAGTGCTCGGACCGTGTTTCGCATCGGTACGGGCCGAGACCTTCGAGGGTGACCTCGTTGCGCGTCCAGGTCGTGTCGATGCCGTCGTACCAGCGGCGGATGGCCTGTGCGCATTGGGCGCTGTCGTGGGCGATGTCTGCGAACGTGGGCTGCTGGGGGACGCTGTTGCCCGTCCACGAACCGTAGATGACGTGGTTGGGGTAGCTGTCCATCTCGGGTCCGTACCATGCAGCCGCCCATCCGCCGTGGTGGCTCATGTAGTGGTCGACGGAGGCGTCGTAGGTGACCAGGATGTTGAGGGCGTGGTCCTCGGCGTTCGGGTCCGGATCGAAGACGATGTCACGTGCAGTGCATCCGCCGCCCGTCTGGCACCACTCGTTGGGTATGGCGAGGGCGTCCAGTGCGGCCTTGAGGGCTGTGTCGGAGCGGGTGGTGTCGGGTGTGCTGGTCAGCGCATTCAGGCGGCGCATGACGGCGTCTCGTGTACGGCTGTAGCTCGAGTCCACGAGGACGAGGTCGGTTGACATGGCATGGCTCTCTACTTGGGGGCGCGCCACGAGGCCGTACTCGAAGAGGCACGGGGGCGCTGGAGGGGCACGGACATCCGGGCGTAGGTTCGCGGCGGTGTCGGTGTGGCGTGACCGTAGAGAGGCGTGCGGCAAGGGACGCAAGTTGGTTGCAGTAGCGGCCTGGGCGGCGGTTGCAGCGGAGACCTTGGCTCATGTGGTCGTGGGGCGCCCTGGCCAGTTAGTCAGGTGGACTTCCTGGTCGTCGGTGAGGAGGCAGGTCCGCGCAGGATCCAGCAGCTGCTGCAAGCAAGTGACCGCGGGTGGCCGTCGGGGTGCCGGCGTCCCAGACGGAACCGCTGATGCCCGGCCTTCCTGTCCTCGGATTCCTTGGCCGACCAAGCGGTAGACACAGTCAACGTTGCCGGTGATCCAGCAGCCAGCACGTCATGCAGTAGCTCGGGCTGGTCGGAGATCGCTGACCGACGAACGGAGTCGCGCGATGCTTTGCGGGTAGTCGGCCCCAATGACGTGGACGTATCCGTAGCGCAACACGGGGCCAACTTGCCGACCCGCGTGATACCTGGTCACGTAGGCGAACGGTGTGGCGTGGCCTGTCACGTTCTGATCAGCGGCCGGTTCAGCTGCCACCGATGCAGTGAGCTGGAGGTAACGGATCGCCGCGGCACCCTGCGGTGTGCCGCTGAGGTTCATGGTTCGGTCGCGGCAGTGGGTTGCAGCCGCCGAAATAATGTCGGTGCCTGTGGCTTCTTCGATGAGGAGGCATACGAGGGGGTCGGGCAGTTGCCTGGCGATACTGATTACGCGCGGTCCGGTGGCGGTGAGGCGCAGGCGGAGTTGTGCGGGTCCGTTGTGGTGGCCGACGGCCTGCAGGGCCTGGAGGGCGATGTCTTCCACCGCGCCAACGCAGACGTCGCCCCCGTCGACGACCAGTTCGATGGGTACGAGCGCGGGCTCGGCCTGCGGGTCGAATGTGGCGTGCGAAATCGCGACGATGTGCGAACGGCCTGATGTGCTGTAGGTGTACGCCGTGGCTTCTATGCCCTGGAGGAAGGGCTCCACCACTCCCCCGGTGCCTACCTGGAAGGCCTCGCTGGCGGCTGCGAAGGCGGTGGCCAGCTGTCCAAGATCCGTGGCGATCCGAGCTGCGAAGTGCTGGCGGGGAACATCTGGCTTGCAGACCAGTGGGAATCCTACGTGGTGGGCGATGTCGACAGCCTGCTCGTACGTGGAGGCCAGGCGTGGGGAGCTGTGCTCGACGCCGGCCTGAGCCAGAAGCTGGGCAGTGTCCATGCGCGATGGGCGGGGCGGGGAGTTACCTGCTCCTCCCCCGCTGGCGTGAGCGAGTTCCTGCCGTACGAGCGCTGCCGCCGGCGCATGGTGGCTCGAAAAGTTGATGACATCGTCGATTTGGTAGGTGCGTGAGAGGTCTCCCACGGCTCTCAGGACTGCCGTGGGGCTCAGAGGGTCGGCGCGTCGGGCGTCCGCGACAATCGGCGCCTGCCAGGGTTCCGAGTCCTTGTCGATCAAGAGGAGCGGGCCGGCTGACGCCAGGCGCCGGAGCGCAGGTTCCCATTCCGCCTGCGGGCCGCTTCCGAGAACCATGATGTGCCCTATGGGATCGCTGACGTCCGTCAGGGGCGGGTGGCTCGTCACGAAGGACTCCAAACTCAGCTGGGCACACAACAGTTCCGGGCTCAGGGTGTCTGTTCACTGTGGTCGTGCCTGCATGGTCCGGCAACGGCAGACTCTGCCGACTTCCCGGCTCGCGGGCGTCAGCGCTGGGAGGTGTCAGGCCTCAGAACGTGACATGCCTTCGCGATGCCTGAGGTGGGAAGGATGGGCCGTGCTGGGGGCACCGTGGGAACCCAGCCCGTGCGTTACCGAATGGGTCGCCAAGGCTTCCACCGTCCGGCCCCGGCGCTACTGCGGCACCTAACGGGCCATGTCCCACGCCGACAGGGCCGGAACGAGGTCTCCTTTGTCCACACACGCAAAGGCCCGGCCGCCGCGGACGGGGGGAACACGCTGCGACCGGGCAACGCCCCACGGTACTCCCACGCGGCTAGGCGCAGGACGGCTCGGCGGCTTCGGGGACGCTGTATGAGCGATGCTGAACGACGAACGGGCCGGAGGTAGTGGGAACCACTCCCCCGGCCCGCCGCAGCGCGATTTACTCAGCCTGGGCCGGTCGGTCCTTCCGGCCTGGCAGGTAGTAGTTCAGGCTGATCGCGATGAGCTTGTTCCGGTCGGGGACCTTTGCCTCGACCGTTGCCTTGTCGATCTCCGCCGCTTCCTCTTCGGTCATGCGGACATAGATCGATTCCGGGCCGGTTCCGGCGTACTCGCGGTCCCGGGGCGCCGCTCTACTGGCCCCGAAGCGCTGACGGGCCTGCTGGGGCAGGCTCGCCGCGACGACCTTCTCCCAGCCGTCCCCATCGGCCTTGTTGAGTGCCGCGAAGATAATGTCCAGGTGCCCGCGCCTTGCCTTGCCTTGCGTCAGAGCTTTTGCACGCTCCCGGTCGAGGCGCCTCTTCACGCCAGGTGAAACGCTGACGACTACAGGAAGGCCAGCAGTTTCAGTGGCTGCGCTCGTCGCCCGAGTAGCGCGGCGACGAGGCTGCCTTGCCGGCTCAGGAGCTATATCTGCGGGCTCCCCGAGGTCTTGGGACTCGTCCAACGGCTGACCCAGGCCCCCTGCAGGCGGGTCGTCATCCAACGCCTGGCTGGGTACCTGAGGGGTCGCCGGGGCTTGAGATCCCTGCTGCGAGCGTCGCCGGCGGCCGCTCAGCGTGGACAGGGAGGGGGGTGCGTAGGCGTCGTCGGTCGTCTCAGGTTCGGTCGCCATGCTCAGGACCCCTCAATCTGGCGCTGGAGCTCTCCTGAGCGTGTGACGATCTGCTCTGTGAGGGTCCAGTAGTCCTCGTGCACCGCTCGCACGGTATCCGGCAGGTTGACCTCACCGCTGTCCAGGCGATCGAACAGCGCAACGAGAGGCTCTCCCTCGAGGTCGCGAGACGCGACGGCCACGGCCTCGCTGTGTCCGATGTGCTGGGCGAACTTGAAGTAGCTCGGGCCGAGGATCTCCAGGAGCCGCTCCTCCACGCGCTTGTGGATCTGCGACGACTTACGTCCGGTGCCGAAGAGAACGACACCGAGGAGCGTGAGCAGAGGGTTCACCCTCCGCGCCGTCACGAACTGCTTCCGCATCTCCTCGACGCCGTCGAGCGAGCCTCGGTCTGACTTGGAGGGCGAGATCACCCAGCGCGCTGCTCCCATAGCGAGACGCTGCAGCGTGGGGTTCTCGGGCGGAGTGTCGATGATCACGAAGTCGTAGTCGTCGACGATGGGAAGCAGGCACTGCAGCAGACGCAGGTCGGCGTTCAGCGTGTACTGCTGCATCAACCGGTTGTACAGGGGGTTCAAGTCCTCCTTGAGTTCCGCTCCCCCAGCGATTACATCCAGACCCGGCCGCACGTTCACGGGCTTGAGTGGAGTCCCCCGCTTCAGCGCCTCCAGGATGCCGGCACCGCGGTCGTTCATGTCATCAGGCGTGTCGAACTCGTGGATAGTCAGGTTGCCCTGCGCGTTGAGGTCTATAACCAAGACCCGCGCCTCGGGGTCCGACTCGCGTAGGCGCTTGAGGAGCATCAGAGCAAGGTTCGCAGTGAGCGAGGTCTTGCCCGTGCCGCCCTTGTCGTTGGCGATGGCGTAGATGTGCCAGAGGTCCTCCCACGGCACGTCGACCGGCTCATCGGGGTTCCAGGCGCCCAGCGTGATGTACCTCGCTGGATCTCGCTCTGCTACGTCCATCGTCATCCTCCTGCTCGGTCCGGCGGTAGCCACCTCCGGCAACTTCCCTGGTCGTGGGGCACTCGGGGTGCGCCTCGTACCACGGGGAGCATTCAACCACAATGATCACCGCGCAGGGGTAGCAACTCAGCGGCGTGTCCGAACTTCCTGTTGACATCTCGTCAGCACCTACGGTTAGGGAACCTCACGAGCCTCCTGATGCTGTACATCGCTTCACGCTCTCAGCTGACACTGCGGCTTGCATCGCTGGACATCCATAGTGAAGGGCTAGTGGTAGTGGAGTTCGTGTCCGAGTTTGAGTCCGAGTTTGGCCCATAGTTTGCTGGCAGGTTGTGTGAGCTACACATGGTCTGACCTGCAGTGATAAGTGATGTTGCTACTTGCATCGCTACTTGCAGTACTACTTGCAATACCACTTGCAGCACCACTTGCAAGACGTCAGGAGTGACCCACCTCTGAACATCCGTTCGTTCGGTTAGGGTGTCCTAGTTTGATCCACATGATGACCAACCCAGCACCATGACAGTCACATCGACTGAACTCATGGGCGATGGTCCATGGAGTCCTTCACTCATCTGTATCAGTTGGCCATCAGTGACGTCGCAAACTGGGAGCACATGACTGACACTCACTTTATGAAATGCCATATACACAACTGCCTATGAACGCTGAATACAGAGTGGTAGTGCAGAATGAGTTGAGACCATCAATCCTGGTTGCCTTCAATCTGCAAAACCACAAGACAACCCGGAGGACATTATATGTACTGTCACCATGATAGAGGCTGATGGAAGAACCGACTCACAGCAGCAGGTATCCACATCATTCGAGCCAGTCATAGTGACCGAAATCCATCTACCCGTCACTCTTCGGAGCGCAACGTTAATAATTGCAGCACGCGAGAAACGATTCATTCCGCTTGGATAACCATTCATCTGCAACTGAATGCTTACAACGAGTGCCCAGAGTGCCATTCACGCCATGTCCATAGCTGTTACTTCGCTGAGCATAGCCAATAGCAAGACATCTGCAATAAACGCAGTGACTCTGCACTTAAATCCAAACGCAGGGAAACCGGGTACTCCAGGAGTAGCCATAAGGCGATAGGCCACCTGCTTAATAGACATAGCCATGTTCGCACAGCATTCCGCTGTACCGCCAGGCTTGAGATCCATTCTGCCTTGCTTCGAAACTGAATTCCACACGCATAGTGTGCAGCATCGTCGGTGCCATCCAAGGGGTCGCGGTGAGGCGCAAGAATGACCGCTTTGTAGATATTTGTCGAGTGGTGCAAATGGCCTCTGACCTGCGGTTTTCCCTTCTGGTGGCCGACGAGGGAGTCGGCAAGGGAATCACCTTGGGGGACCCCCGTTAGGAGCTCACAGGGCCGTACAGAGCTTCTTGAATGCCGCGGAGTCGGGTCATGGATCGCGATCTCAAGTTCGACGCGACCCAGGCGCGAACTGGAACGCAGGGTCGCGAGATTTCGCGACCAGTGTGCGCAAAGAAGGACCCGCTAGTGGTTTGCGGTTCTGACTGCACGCAGGCGCAGCTGAGATGGTCGTTGGAAGCAGCTGGCCGGCCTGGGGTGGGGGAGTGGCGTCGCGACATAGGGGGGGCACGTCCTGAGTACGAGCACGGCTAGGCCTCGAGAGCCTGTCGCCGGATCGGATGGGCACGGGCAAATGTTCCACCGAGGCCAGCTCTGCGATATCGCGATCGAACCCGACGGAGCGCGCTGTGTGGCGAGACGCCGATTGCAGGGCATAGGCATGACGTCTCGACGATGCGGGCTACTGCATACGCTTGTCAGGTAGTCCTGTGTGCGGATTCCCGCACGTGCTCTACCGCAGGAAGTGGTCACGACCGTCGTCGATTCCAGCGGCCTGTAGAGCGTCGCGGTCTTGCACTGCCCTCCCCAGCTGTCGCCCATCATGTGCGTCATTGTCGGCGCCTTCGGTCGTAGGTTGGTGGTCAGGCGGGGCACCTGTCTTCGGACGCCGAGGGAACGCATTTCCAATCGCATGAGAGTGGGACCGTTGTGCGTGATCGGCCGGTGATTCAGGCAGTGTGATCGCGGCGCCGGCCGAGCCGACCATGTGTTAAGTGGCAGTCGCTGGAGGCGGTCAGGTCGCGCAGCACCCCCCGGATTGGGGTGATCATGTTGTGTCGGCGGGCTCCAGTGACCAGTCCTGGCCGACGACCAAGCGCCGGTACGTGTCATGCAGATTCGGCCTGGTGCCGTGCCCATCCCCGCCTCGGCCGACTGGGCCATATGGTCCGGCGTGGGGCTCGTCGTCGCCACATTCGCAAACTGCTCCAAGGCAGTCAGGTTCGTCGCTGCGACTTGGACTTCTCGGCGGACTGGCGATGAGTTGCTGCCAATGGGGGAGTGGGCGGTGCTCTTGGACCTCAGGGCACCTCTGCCTGAATGTCGCAGGCGGGCTGGCAGCTCCAGCGGTTCGAAGGTGCGCGGCCAGCCGCCGCTGGCCCATCACTGGAGACTGCGAGATCCTGCCGCACTGGACCCCGCAGCGGTGGAGGACTGAGAGAAGGGGGCGCCCCGGGCCCCTGCGGCCTCACACCCCAATTGCCCTTTTTGTGGGCCGATTTGAGACGTTCAGGAGGCCCTCTGACCTGGGCTTTTCTCGCGTGCAGCCCTAGCGTGACCTCGTTGGACCAACCGTCCCGGGAGGGGGGTTCAGGCCTTCTCAGGGCCGTACAGGGCCTTCATCGGCAGCGTCTTGGGGGGACTCGGATCGAGGCCTGCCCTGAGAGCTCTCCGCCGCAAGGTGGCGCGGAAAGCAGCGCCCTGGGGCAGCGTCACCTGGGCCATGACCGCTCATCGGCTGGCTTCACCGTCCCACCTGGCAGGACGAACTTCCGGGCCAGCAGGGTCATCCTCCCGCAGAGAGGAACGATCCAGGTCAGAGCGCCACGCCAAGGCTGATGAGCGCTGACGATCGGCACGGTGGCGCAGGCATGGTCCGGAGGCCTCAGCCGTTCTGCGCCACTCACCGAACCTGGGGAGTGGGTGGACGTGGATAGGCAGTCGTATCGCCGTAGGCGCGGTGTCGTCCTGGCTTCAACACGCGCCTGTTCCGCAGACCAAGCCGCTCGTCCGTACGACTGGGAGCAGGCCGCTCCCGCGGGAGAGCCGTCGAGGAACAAGGCCCGGCCGGCTCAGTCAGTCCTCAGGGGGGTGCGATAGATGCCGGGCAACATGGGAGCTCAGGAGCCGTTCGACGGGTATGTTCAGGACGCCTTCGACGTTGGGGGAGTGGACGGTGAACCGGTACGGGGCGCTGGCGATGGACCACTGGCGACAGCATCGCCCGCAGGCGCTGTCGGAGCTGGAGGAGCCGGAGGTGTACTTCACGGACCTGGGCGAGGCGTTGGCAGAGGCCATCGAGACGCGGACGCGCGCCCTGGCCAGCCCGGAGCCGGCGGGGGAGGGGTACCTGGAGCGCCTGCAGCGCCTGAACTCGGCGACTCGGCAGGCGGAAGGGGAGGTACTGCGGGAGATGGTCCTGCTCAAGGTGGAACAGGAGGGGTAACCTCTCGGCTCCAGGCGCGCCCCCGCAGTGAGAGGGAGCGGGTTGAGGCCAACCTGAAGGCCGTCCGGCTGGTGCTCCGTCTGCGAGCGGAGAATCGGCCGGCAACGGAAGCCGAGCGCCCAGTCCTGCTGGCGTGGACGGGTTGGGGCGCAACACCGTATCTCTTCGACGAGCGGAAACGGTTCGCCTCCCAGTTCGCGACCGAACGGGCTGCCCTCCAGGAGTTGTTGTCTGAGGAGGAGTTCGCTCAGGCACGCGCGTCGACGCTCAACGCCCACTACACCGATCCCGACTACGCGCAGGTGATCTGGCAGGCCCTGCGTGGACTAGGTCTGGAGGCAGGATCTGGCTTGCGGGTCCTGGAGCCGGGGGTGGGGGCCGGGCGCTTCCTGGCGGACGTCCCGGCCGGCGCTGACATTGTCGGCGTCGAGGTGGATCCCATCTCTGCTGCGATCGCTCAGGCGCTATACCCCCACGCAAGCATCATTGCTGAGTCGTTTGCCGCGACCCGGGCACCGGGGGAGGCCTACGACCTTGTTGTGGGCAACGTGCCGTTCGGCAAGCACAAGCTGCGGGATCCCGATTTCAATCCGAACCGCCGGCACCCGATTCACAACCACTTCATCCTGAAGAGCCTCGAGATGACGCGGCCAGGCAGCATCGTCGCGTTGATCACTTCACGGTTCACGCTTGACGGGACGGACAAGGCGCACCGAGAAGCGCGGGCCCAGATGGCGGAACTGGCTGACTTGGTGGGCGCGGTGCGCTTGCCGACCGGTGCCCATCAGGACGCGGCTGGTACCCCAGTCGTGACCGATCTCCTGGTCTTCCGGCGTCGCGGGTCAGGTGAAGAGCCGGCGCCCGCTGACTGGCTGCAGGTCGAGCCGGCGGCGCTGCCGTCGGCCAGGGCGGGCGTTGCTGCGCAGTCGGTGGAGGTGAACGGCTACTTCCTTCATCACCCAGAGTTGATGTTGGGCGAGGCCCAGGTTGACGTGACGCGTCATGGTGCGGACCTGGTGGTCCGTGCCGATCGCCCTGCTGTTGGTGCTCTTCAGGACGCTCTAGCGAAGGTGGTCAATCGGGCGCAGTCCTCGGGCCTGGTGTATGCGCCGCGGTTGGTCTTTCATGCCGCTCTGGAGAAGTACGACGGGTTGCTTGAGGCGCACCCGGACGGAAGCTTCACGGAGATTCGCAATGGGCGCCCAGTCCCGCACGACCCGCCGAAGACTCAGGCTCAGGAGTTGCGTGAACTGATCGGGCTGCGGGATGTGGCGGTGGCCCTGCTCGACGAAGAAGCCGAGCATCACCTCACCACTGCGCGGATGGGGCAACTTCGGGGGGAGCTTAACCAGCGGTACGACGCGTACGTGGACCGGATCGGGCCCGTCAACCGCTTCAAGTCGACGACCAAAGCCTCGACGGGTGGGCGGGACGGCGAGGATGAGGGTGAGCACGAGCACCGCACGTACCCGCGGATGGGCGGCTTTCGTCACGATCCCTTCGCTCCGTACGTCTTTGCGCTGGAGTCCTTCCAGGAGGAGACACAGACGGCCGTCAAGGCCGACGTATTCCGCAAGCGGGTGGTGGCTCCGCCAGAGCCGCTGACCCGTGCCGACAGCCCTGAGGACGCTGCGCTGATCTGTTGGGACCGCCACAACGAGATCCGGTTGGATGTGGTGGCAGGTCTGCTGGGCCTGGACAGTGAGAACCAGGCGCGGGATGCCTTGGGCGACTTGGTCTACGACGACCCTGACGGTGGCCTGGCCCGCAGCATCGAGTACCTGTCGGGCAACGTCCGACGCAAGCTGGCAGCGGCCATCGCCGCAGCCGAGACCGATCAGCGTTTCGCTGTCAACGTGGCCGCTCTCACCGAGGTCATCCCCAGGGACCTTGAGCCGGCGGAGATCGAAAGCCGTCTTGGCGCGGCGTGGGTAAGCGCCAAGTATGTGCAGCAGTTCCTGAGGGAGATCCTGGAGGACGACGACATCGAGGTCAGCAACCTCGGTGCGCGTTGGAGCGTCAAGGGCGGCGACTCCAGAAGCCTGATGGCCCGGACTGTCTGGGGGACCGCGGCGCGCTCGGCTATGGAGCTGGCGAGCAATCTGCTCAACAACCAGGAGATTCGCGTCACCAGGACACTGCCGGACAAGCGGGTGGTGGAAGACAGCGAGGCCACCGCGTTCGCTCTGGCGAAGTCCCAGCAGCTTGACGACCGGTTCCGCATGTGGCTGTGGGAGGAGCCCGACAGGGCTGAAGTTCTCCTGCGGTACTACAACGATCGATACAACGCGATCGTGCCGCCCAACTACGACGGCGCCCAGATCACGGCCCCCGGCCTGTCCAAGGCCTTCACGCTGCGACCGCACCAGATGGCCGCGGTGGCCAGGATCCGCGCGACGAGGACTGGCACAGGGCTGTTCCACGGAACAGGCGCCGGCAAGACGCTGGAAATGATCGTCGGCGGCATGGAGCTCGTTCGGTTGGGCTTGGTCAAGAAGCCGGTCTACGCGGTGCCGCGCGGCGTGCTGGATCAGTTCCAGCGTGAGTTCCTGCAGGCCTACCCGCGGGCACGGATCCTGGTAGCCGACTCCACGGACCTGACCGGCGAGCGCCGCGAGCGCTTCGTGGCCCGCTGGTCGACCGGCAACTACGACGCTGTCCTGCTGAGCCACAACGCGTTCAAGAAGATCCCGATGAGCAAAAAGGCTCGTCTGGACTACGTCAACCGGGAGATCAAGCGCCTGGAGGCGCACCTGGAGAATGCGGACGGCGGGGACCGCTTCACGGTCAAGGACGTCGAGAAGCAGATCGCGACACTCAAGGAGCGCTTGGAGGACGAACTCGCTTCCGCAGGTGACTCAGGCGTGGAGTTCGAGCGCACCGGCAGCACCTACCTCTTCTACGACGAGGGGCACGTGCTGAAGAACCTGCGCGTGATCTCCTCGATCCAGGAGTTGTCCCTCGAGGGTAATCAGATCACTGCTCATGCGGACATGGTCTTGGCTTACCTGCGCAGCTGCTACGGCGGCCGTGTGGTGACCATCGCGACCGCCACGCCCGTGGACAACTCGCCCATGGAGATCCTCACCTTCCTCAAGTACCTCGCTCCTGAACTGTTGCGGGATGAGTGGGGCATCGAAGAGGACGACCAGTTCGCCACAACGTTCATCCAACCCGTGATCCGGGTGGAGATGAGCCCGGACGGCAACAGCTTCTCCACGCGTGCCCGTCATGCCCGCTACGTCAATCAGACCGAGCTAAAGCGGGTCCTGTTCAGCGTCGCCGACGTCAAGCTCAAGCGGGATTTGGAGCTGGGGGAGCCCGCCATCATCGGCGGCGAGATGCGCATCCTCGAGGTGGACGCCACCCCGGAGCTTCGCGGGGCGATGAAGGATCTCGGTCGGCGCATGCTGAACATCCGCTACGGCCAGCCTGACATGAAGTACAACAAAAAGGGCGAGCTCGTCGCGGATAACACACTGTGGATCTCCACGGACGGCCGCCTCGCATCACTCGACGTGCGCCTCGTGGGTTTGGACACGTCGGGGGAGCAGAAAGCCCACGTCATTGCGGCGGAATTCTTCCGGCTCTGGAAGCTCCACAAGGACGACGTCTACTACGACAAGGACGGCAACGAGGAACCGATCAGGGGCAGCTTGCAGTTGGGCTTCGGAGATCTGGGCGTACCCGGGCCCGGCAAGGAGTTCGTGTTCTACGAGGCGATCCGTGACCTCCTCGTGGGCTGGGGAATGCCCAGCAGCCTGATCCGGTTCGATCAGGAGGCGAAGACCCGCGCTCAGAAGGCGCGGCTGGACCGGGACGCACAGGAGGGACGGGTCGCTGTCCTCCTCGGCAGTCGCGCCGGGCTCGGCACGGGCCGGAACAATCAGAAGCGCGTGATCCACGTCATGCAGATGGACCCCACGTGGAAGAACACACCGATCGTCCAAAGTCTCGGGCGAGGCAAACGCCAGGGCAATCAGAACGATGCCATGCACCACACCGCGGTCGTCACGAAGAAGTCCTACGACCCGTTCCTGTGGCAGAAGGTCAACACCAAGCAGGGCTTCAGTGAGCCGATCCTCGACGTCAACGACACCAGTCGCATCCTGGAGGGCTCTCTCGATGGCGATGACGGCCGGATCCCCGCCGGCGTCATCTTTGCCATCGCAGCGGATAAGCCGGAGCTGGAGCAGCTGGAGCGGGTAGAGGCCAAGCTGGCGCAGCTCCAGCTCCAACAGAGGCTGTGGTCCAGCGAGCAGTTCGCCTACCGCATCACGGGAGAGCAGGGGCGTCGTCGACTGGAGGACCTCGCAGAGCAGCTGGTGGCCATCGACGCGGCATTGGCCCGTCGTACCGACACCCGTGGTGACGCCTTCACGATGACCGTGGGCAGCCAGGGCTTCGACGAGCGACGCGACGCCGGCGAGGCGCTTGCCCGGTACCTGCAGCGGCTCGCTGCTTCGTCCTCTCGTTCGGGACATCAGGACGAGCAGGTTGTGGGCGAGCTCGGAGGATTCCCGATCCTTGCCAGGACCGATCGGGACTTCACTGGCATGTACGTGTCGATGTACCTCCAGGGAGCGCCGATCGAAGCCGTCGCGCTGTCCGCAGACAAGCTGAAGGATCAAGACCGGGTCGGCTTGATTCGCCGGCTCGAGAACGCTCTTGACACGCTCCCTGGGCTCAGGGAACGCAATCAGACCCACCAGTCACGCCTCGAGACGAACATTGCGCGAGCCGCCGAACTGGTGGGGAAGCCCTTCCCGCGCCAGGCAGAGCTGGACGAGGCCACGGCTGAGGCCCGTGACCTGCAAAAGGCCCTGGGCGTGCAGAGCGCCGCGCAGGCACCTGAGCCGGAGGTTCATGACGCTGACGTGGCCGCGCCCGACCTTGATGCCACACCCGCTGTGGGCGGGTCGTCCAAGAGCACGCGACGCGCTCCGGCGACGAACCCAGACGCCTCGGGTGGAAACGGCAAGGTATCAGGAGCGGCAGTTCCCTCAGACGCTCGCAGCAACGGGGTGTCGGCGGGACGGAGCGGTCCGGCGGCACCGGAGGCTCCGGCGTTGACCACCGCGGGTCATGCGGGCATGCCGACCACAGCCGATAGGGCCCCTGACCTGGATCTCGACCTCGTTCGTGCCCGCCGCATGGCACTGGACGGTCTCGCCAACGCCGCACTCCTGGACCCGACGCTGCTAGAGCTGCATTCCAGCCCGCGTCAGCGGGAGGGCACCGCGTGGCCGCAGGCAGTCCGGGAGTGGTACGGGGGCGCGAAGGAGCGAGGCCTCATCGACCTTGCGGCGATCGTCGGCGAGGAAGACCCAGTCAAGCTCGAGGAAGACCTGCTGCGCTTCCTGCCAGACCTCATTTCGAAGCAGGCCATGGACGTGAGCAGCCGCGACGGGGAAGGCCGCTTCCTGGAGCTCCTCCGACGCCGCGGCATCTTCGTGCAGCAGGTCTACGGGGAACGTGGCAGAGAGTTCCGCGTCGATGGTCAGAAGATCACGGTTGCAGAGGCGGCTGAGCGGTTCCTGGGCATTGAATCCCGTGCCGTGGCTGGTCACGAGGGCTACCGGATCCGTCCCTCCGGATTGGAGGTTCACCCCGCCTGGGAGGTCTACCACGTAGACACCGGCGTAGTCGGCGAGGCGTGGGTGTGGTGGCGAGCTCACGCTGAACCGACAGGGTGGCAGACGTACGCGGACAGGGAGGGTCCCGTTGACGCCCAGCCGGAGGAAGCGGCGGCTAGGGGGCTGACGGTCCTCGCGTCCGCTGACACCGCCCCTGAGGCGGTGGGAGCAACAGTGGCTCCCCAGGGTGTCGCTGAGCCGTCACAAGCGCCTCCAAAGGCTTCGCCGACGCCTGTCCTGCCGCACGCGCCGGCCGCACCTCTCGACAGTGCCGCGAAGTCTGGCAGCGGGCCGTCCGCGCCGGCGGCCACCGAGCAGGAGCCGCCGCCGCTCCCCTTCGCCAGCGACTTCGAGTGGCACCAGGCGATGGCGCTCGTGGACGCAGCGGAAATCAGCCTGAGCGAAGCAGCCTGGCAGGCCTGGAAGCAGGACTGCCCACAGGAATACTCCCGCATGCGGCAGGCGCTGTTCAGGGCCGTTGCCGCCCAGGACGATCAGGACTTCGCCGATGCGGCGACGCACCTGTCGGACTCTCTACAGCGAGCCAGACGTCTCCTTGTCTCTCTCGACGAGCACGAGCGCTCTCATCTCGCAGAGCCTTTGGACGCGTTCACGGACCTGGTTCGCGCGTTCCTGGCGCGCCACCGGGTCACTCTCGCTCAGCGCGATGCCCAGGACAGCCAGCGGCAGGAAGCCGAGAGTGCCAGCCGTCGCCAGTTCACGGCCTTCATTACCCGCTTGGCGAGGCGCAGCGACCCGGCTGACTTCGCCGCGGGGGAGGAGCCCTCGGTGGGCACCTGGACATTTCCTGACCCGCCGGCGCGCTATGAAGACCTCGGGGCGGTCGCTGAGGCCTCCGACGCCTTGCAGGGGCTGTTCGCTGACTTCCTGGACGCCCACGGTGAAGTGGCCGAGGGATTCGACCAACTCGCTGCGGCGCGCGCTGCTTGGGAGGCGGCTGCCCGCTCAGCTGGCGAGCTCGCCAAGGTGGTGTCCAAGACGTCCCACTACCGGGCGTACAGTCACGTCCGGGCGTGGATGCAGCGTCTGCTCGACGATCTCAACGCACCCGGCCGCCCAGCGCGGGGGATGTCGTGGTCCCAGAGAGCGCGGCACATCATCCGCGGCGTCGACAACCATCTGGACCGGATGGCCGCGACCTTGGCGAGCATCGAGCGTGCTGCTCCCGGCCCGACTGCGGACGAGGGGCCGTTTATGACCGCGGCAGAGACCGCGGCCAGCCTGCATGACCTCGCCCAGGCGCTGGATGCCGTACGGGATGCGGCAGGTGACCCAGCGCGTCTCAGCCGCGGGGAGTACCAGGCGTTTCACGGCTTGGTGGCCTTGCTGGGGCAGCCGGGCGTCTTCGTCAGCGCCCGTGCTCACACAGCAGCGATCGATCTGGCGGTACTGCAAGCGTGGGAGTTGCACGGGCTTTCAATCGAGGGCTCGCCGGTGCGCGAACCGCTCACGGAACTCATTGCATTGGCCAACACCCACCTCGGCCGCTCCAGCCTCAACGCCGCCACCCTTCCGGGTCCGGTGGAGGAGGCTCTCGCAACGTCGGCGCCCGCTGTCACGCTCACTGACCGCTTGCTCGCCCCTGCGGCAGCGCCTGGCAGCCTGGAAAACTTCTGGGACGATCAGCAGCGAATCCTGCGAGACGGCGATGACCTGCGGCAGCGCGGCTATCTCACGGCGAATCGCAGTCGCGGAGAGCGCCAAGTCTTGCGGCTCCTGCAGTTGTTGGCTGAGCGGTTTACCGAAAACGATGGCGTTCCCGACGCTGTGGTGCCCGCCCTCTGTTCGGCGCTCTCAGAACTGGCGAGGCAAGTCGCAGTCGAACAGCACGATGCGATGTACCGGTATACCGCGCATCCGGAGTTCACGCGCTGGTCAGGGCAGTTGCGCAAGCACGCCCGTCGCGCGCAGACCCTTCTGCACCAGGCAGAGCCCGCTTTCCATCAGGAGCTCGCCCGGCTCACCGCTGATGCCCTGGCCGACGACGCTCTCCTGGACCAGATGCGCCACACCTCACCGATAGCGGACCTGCCCTATGCCCCGGCTCTGTGGGCGTGGCTCAGCGAGCGCACAGCGAGTATGTCGGAACCGCTTCGGCGAGCGTTGGAGAGCAGCATCACCCCCTCGGGCCTGACGGGGCCGTTCGGACAGATGTGGCAGCGGCTGCAAGAAGCCGCCCCGCCCACCACCGGCAAGCCACAAGCCTTGGCTGACCCTGATCCTGGCCTGCCCCTGCCGGCGGCCTGGGACGACCGGCCCGACATTGTCCGGTCGGTCGTCGAGGCAGCGAGCACCGACCGCCACTTGGCCGGAGTGGTGATCGCCAATCGGCAGGACGTTGCTGTCACGGTGGTGGGGGAGTGGGTCGACGACCATGTCGCCGGCAGCGTCGACAGTGACCTCTGGCAGGACCGGGGCGCGGTTTGGCGCTACTTCGCCGACAGCGATACCGAAGCGCGCGACGCGTTGATCGCTCACGTCCACAGTGCGGTGGCCCGGCGGACCTGGCATTCGGTCACCCCACATCCCGACAGGTACTACCTGTGGACGGGAGCAGGGTCACCTGCGGTGCTCGCCGGGGGCGAGGTGCTGGAATTGCTTGCCGCAGATCTCGGCCGGCCTCGCCTCTTCCCTGGCGACGAGGCCGATTCCGTGCGCGTCTACGACGGCAACCAGCGCCGGGGCATCCTGCTGACGCTGCCGCACCAAGAGCAGATCGCGGAGTTGGTTGCGGCAGCAGAGCCCGGGCGGTCGCTGTTGGAGGTCGCCACACGGCGGGCCAGTGACTTCTCTGATGTCCTCGCGGACTGCGACGCTGTCCCGAATCTGCGCGCTGCGCTGGAGAGCACCAAGGCGCGGGGGAGTACCGAAGACCTCGCCGCAAGCGCGGACGCGCAGGCTCCCAAGATCAGCGACGCCGTGGCGACGGCCTGGCATGCCTACGACACCGATGAGGCGGAGCCGTACGCCGATGGAGTAGCTGCCCAGCAGGGTGCCCTTGCCCTGGTGGCGGCGATGGGCCGGTGGAGCCGTAAGTGGAAAGGGGAGAGCCTTCACACCGAACATCGGCTCGCCGGCTATGTCGCCCAGGCGGGAATCGAACTCCTGCAAGACGCCGCCAGCCGCCCCGCTGGCACGGTTGGCACTGCTCAGCTCACTCAGCAAATTGCCGAGTACGCGGCCATCCTCGACAGCGAACTGCGCGAGGAGGAGTTTTCCGCAGATCCAGCCACCGACGCACTGATGGACGCAGCGCACACGCATGCCTCGCGGATGCGCGCCACGCACCAGGTCGCCGGCGCTGAACTGGGCTGGCCGGCTGGCACAGCCGTGCCGGGGCCCGCCGCACTGATCGTGGAGCAGTGCCCGGCAGGGGCCGTTGTCCGGGTCGGCCAGGACCAGAAGGAGTGGTGGTCTGCTGCGGAAGTGTTTGCGGAGGTTGCCGACGGGGCCACCGTCACCACGTCGGAGGAGGGCCTGGTCCTGACGGACGCTGGTGGCGAATTCCTGTTGGCCGCCGGCGGTCGGCCGGTAGCCGAAGCGCGCCGCGGCGATGCACCGCTGCAGCAGACAGCCGACGAGATCCTCGCTACTCAGCCGTTCACGCGGCAGGAGACCCTCCAGTACGTCAACCGAGTGCTGGTGGAGCTGAACCAGCGTGCGCTCGAGGCGGCTGCGCCGCTGGCGCAATACGCGGTCCCGGCGGTGGCCGCGTGGCGGGAGGCCAGCGACACCCTGGAAGAGGAATCGGTCGTCCGCTCCTGGACCGGCCTTCAGCGAGCGGCACTCGCCGTGGCTCAGGCCGCTCGGACCGCCCGGTACGCCATGGAACGGAACCGGCCCCGGCCCCGGCACGCCCACGCGGGCATCATCGCTGCCGCCTCCCTTGCAGAAGCCGCTGAGGCGTTCGCTGAAGCAATCGCACACGAGCAGCCGGCGGGGGAGGGGAAGGCTGGGTACGACCGGGCGTCCTTGGTCTCTCAGCAGCGTGTCCTGGCAGCCCACTATCGGCTCCTTCGATCGGAACACGAGGGCAAAGAGTGGCTGAGGCCTGTCAAGCAGGCCTGGGACGACGTCGTGGCGGGGCATGGAGTCGGACAGACAGCCGGCGAGATCAACCGGTTCCAACTCCTGGCATCGGCGTTGACCTCCCTGAAGGCCCAGTCGCCCTGGGCGGACCTCTTTGCCTCGCAGGTCACGCGGCACCTGGATCGCCTGCGCCTGACTCAGGGGGCGGCGCTGCGTGCCCTGGCTCGGGGCGCGGAGCCCGCCACGAACCTGGCAGACGAACTTCTGGGCGGCATCGCCGAGGAACCCCCCGGGACGCGCCAGAGGACGCGAGAGCGTCCGGAGTGGGCACGTGAGACTTACCCCTATGGGGTCGCTGCGGCGACAGCACAGCAGGAGGTGAGTGACCTCCTTCGCGACGCCATCGTTGGCGGCGTTCTGCAGCTCGATGACGGCGTGCTCGTGCTGGACCAGCTACGGCAGGCGCAGGAGCAGGGACGCGTACTCGCTGAGCCGGCCGTGCTGCACGATTTGGCGGATCAGGTCGATGCCACCGCACGTTGGCGCGCGCGGAACGGCGTCGTGGACGGTGCCGTGCTGCAGACGGTGGAGGCCCGTCTGCGCCACCACGCCTACGTGCTCGAGCAGACCTTGGAAGCCGGGGACACGGGGCTGGCTGAGGTGGCCATCGTCGGATCGGCGCTGCCTGCCTTCCCCGCACATGGCCTGGACGCTCGGAAGGCCCCGCTCGTCACCGCCGATCCCGTTACCGGTTTCAGCGCTTCCTCAGGCGCCATGGAGGAACTGCTGACGCGCGCTGTCGCCGACGCGGGCCTCATGGCCGCGCTCTCCTCAACCACCGCAGACGGAAGCCCTGTCACTGCGCTCATCCGAAGCGGCGCCTGGAACTGGTTCGTCCGTCACGCTCCGACCGAGGATCTGCTTGATGAGCTCCTGGCTGAAGCGTCATCGCTAACCGAGGACGGCATTCTCGCCGATGCATGGCAGAAGCTGCAGGGTGCCGCCCGGGAGGTCGAGCACCTCGACGGCGCCGCTGCCGACCAGGTGGGTGCAACACCGGCGGGCTGGCGGTCGGCAGCGTTCGACGCGCTGCGAGACGCGGTGAGATCCACCGAAGTGGGGCGGCCGCGGCACGCGAGCGACCACAACCGTCCCTGGGACGAGATGAACTACGCGTTCAAGGACGCCCATCGGCTCGACCACGCGATCCTGCAGAACGTCTACCGCACTCTCTTCCAGGTCCGTGATTCCGCGCTCGGGGACCCGCAGGGTCTGCAGATCCAAGCAGTAGCGGCCCTGGCTGCCGCGTGCACCTACGCGGAATGGGTGCACCAGTCCCCGTGGGCTGCGGAGTTCGCGTCCAATGCGGACAAGGGCGTGAATCGCATCGCTCGCCTCCTCGCCTGGATCCGCCTGACCGCCGCAATCAAGGGAGCCTGGGACGACCTCGACGCTCGCATCAACCATCGTCAGCCAACCCCTGCGATGCGAGAGCGACGAGTCCAGGAACGAGAAGTGACCACGCGCGCAGCCGCGCGCGCCGCGGCATTCCACGTCGATGCGTGGAGCGCCTTCCAGGGAGCGGACGACAGGCATCTGCACACCGGCGGAGACCTCACCCCCCAGCTGGCCGCCTTGCTGGCAGCGGGCGGCGCCGTGGACACCGACTCCGATGGCGCCTTGGTCGTGCATACCCCGAACACGCCGTACCCGTTGGTGTTTACGCCACTTGGGGCAGCCGAGTCCCTGTCGTTGTTCGCCGAACGCCTGCCATTTGTGCCGATGCCTCCGGACGACCAGCCCCGATTCACGGATCCTTCCGTGCTCGCGGACCACTGGACGGGGGACTCCCCGGAATTGGCAGGGCCCGGTCACGCGATGCTCACCAATGGCCGGCGGCGGGAACTCAGCCAAGCGGCCCGGCAGCCGGCTCTTGCGCTAGAGGGCCGTCTCGCACTCGTCCCTGACGACGCCGGCTACCGGCTCCACCTGCCGGGCAGCGGCACGCTGGTGCCAGGCACCGAGGACGCGCCAGCCTTCCCGGACCTCACCACGGCATGCACAGCCGCGAAGGCAGTCCAGGACATCAAGGACGCGGATGGCCAGCCGTTCCCGTTCGACGCGCCGCTGGCTGGACCACTCAGCCGCCACTGGCGTGATGCGCAGGGCCACCCGCTGGCGAGAGCTGTCGTCACCGCGCTGTCCGGGTCTGTTGTCGACGCCGCTCCTGCCCTGGACGGGCACTATGCCGGACGCTGGCACCAGTACGAAGAGCGCGACACGGCGATGGCCGCGGCGTTGTCTGCTGCATCCGCCGGTGGTTTGCCTGAGCGATTGACCTGGCGTGCGCTCAACCGGCTGGATGGCAGCCACCGGGACGAGGCCGCCATACGCGTTCGCGTTGACGCCGAGCTGCTACCCCTGTTGGAAGGGGACGCCTCCGGCCTCGATGGCTCATGGATCACCGTCTTCGGCGCGCTTCCGGATTGGAACGGCAGCAGCCACCGCTTCTTCGACTACCGGGTCAGCCCGAATGGGTTGCACCAGGCTGTCTTCATGGGCCTGTTCACTGGGCGCCGCTGGGTCAGTGACGACGGGCGCAGCGGGAAGACCAAGGCCCGGGTGGTTCCGCGTGCCCCGATCTCCGTCACCGTCCCGGTCCCTCAGCGGGTCAAGAACCTCGCCTCGGAGGTGCTGTCCGCATGGCCCGTGTTGCCGGAAGGTGTGGACAAGGGCCGCCCCCGTGGGCAGCGCCGGGCCGAGCACACCTCCCGGCGCGGACGTGCTGCACTGAAGACGCTCCGCGATGGTCAGGTTCTCAGTGGCAGCGTCCGGGAGGACTTCCTGCGCGTCGCTGCCGACCTGGCGGCGTTGGCGGACGACTTCAACCGCGGAGCAGGACACCCGAGCCGGGCAACTTACGCGCGCGCCGCCGGTCAAGCGCTCCGGCTGCGTGAGCGGCTGGTCGACGAAATGCGTCGGCTGGATCATCCTGGGTTGCCGCTTCACCCCGATCAGGCACCTGCTAGGCCGGCCCGGGCGCTGACGGTCTCCGGCACTCAGTGGTGCTTTCCGTGGGAGGTCGAGCCGAACCTGCCAGCACGGATTTCAGGCTTTCTGGACGGCTCCGAAGCCGATTCCACCACCGTGGTGGGGGCCGTCCGGTCCTGCGAGTACGACGTGCTCCGGCAAGGCGGTGACGAGGTGCGCCGCAGCCGTGTTGTGGTGACTCAAGATGACGGCACCGAGGTCGTCTTGTTCGTGCCTGAAGCGCAGATGGTCGAGCAGTTGCCAGCGCCGGTCGATGCACGCCGCGCTTGGCCAGCAGCTCAGGCTCCTGCTTCAAAGTCCGCCGTGGCTGGACCCGTGCCGACACTGGCAGCCGCCCCGGCGCAGCAGGACGCCAACCCACGCCGCGTGGTCGCGGAGCCTGCAGGGCGGAAACTGTCCGGACGTGAGGACGCACTCGACGCCGTGGAAAGCCAGACAGCCGACACCGCGAGGCCCCCGGTCGACCTTGCCCGTATCCCCGGGATATCGCTGGCAGAGCAGCGCGCGGCGCTGCGCCAGATGATCGAACGCCATGGCGACGTTGGGGAGCTGCGCAGGCAGGCGCGGGGTGTGGGACTCGCCGCCTTCGTGCGCCTCCTGGAGGATCCTGCGGTTTGGCGAATCTGGAGGGATGAGCTGGCCGTTTCCGGCTTCGGTGTGTTCCTGGAGGTACCGAGGAAGCCACAGGGCCTGGAGGACATTGCTCGGCTGGACCCGGCCCCGGCCGGTGTTCTCATCACCAAGGGGTGGACACGCCATCGGGCGCACTTGCCTCAGGTCATGCGGTGGGAACTACTGCCGGCGTGGGTGAGTCTTGGTCTCAGCGATGCCAGGCGGCAGGAGCTCTTGGCGGCCGACGAGGCCCTGGCCTCGGCACCAGAGAACTCGCCAGAGCGTGAGGCCGCGGTTGCTCGTCTGGCGGCGGCTGCCGACGCAGTGTGGACGGCCATCGAGGACGGCGGCGCCCCGACGACTGAGGCACTTGCCGCTTCCTGGCGGCGCTACGCCGGCCCTGCGGACGCCGACCAGGGCTCGCTGTTCGCCGTCGCCACTGACTGGTCGGACACCAGCCCGTATGACTCGCCAGCTGCCTGGAGCCGGGCAATAGACGAGCTCGTCGGACTGGGCTGGGACCTTTTCGCGCACCCTGAGTGGACCGGGACAGCACCAGGAGCCGGCCCGCTGGGGGAAGCGCTTGCGGCCTTTCGGTCTGCGAGCTTCACCTACTCCTCCGACACCGTGCACGCCGCGCTGTACCTGGCCCGAGCCACTCAGAATCCAAATCTGGGCTCGGAACTCGGCGGAGAGGCGCGGGAGACATTCGACACCTTCATCTCGCGGGTCCAGCGGCATGCCGAGCGTGTCGCCGCGACCGTGTGGAGCCCCCAGTGGCGAAGGGTGTTTCCCTCCACCGCAGAGGTCTGGTCAGCTGATCCGTTCCTGCTCCCACGCCTTGGATACGCCGACCCGCGAACCATCGCTCCGTCGGCTGAGCCCATGGAGCCGTTGGGCGACTACGAGTCCGGCAGCGACAACCCCTTCCAGCCGGTGCCTCACCTTAAGTACCCGGGGCGGCGATGCTACGCCGTGCCCGGAGCGGATGGGTTTGTCGTCCTCGAAGCGGGCGTGTGGAGTGGTCCCAGCTACACCCTGCGGGAGCCCGGCGGGACTGTGGTGGCCACGCTGGTCAAGCAAAGCTCCGGCTGGCATACGGTCATGGGGGACGTACTGCCGAGCCCCGGAAATTCGGTGACGGTGCTGCCTCCGCAGCCCTACGACGCAGCCAACTTCCGTCACGCGGTGATGGACGCTCTGCGCGTCTGGTCTGCCGAACAGAATCAAGCATTCCCGGGACCCACGGCGTACCCCAGTGCGATGCACCTGTCGTGGGCTTTCGCTGATCTGGAGCCCCTCATCGCGGCACTGCGTACCGCTGGCCGCAGGATATGGCCGCTGTCCTTTGAGGACGAGCCGAAGCTGGCCCGTGTCATCCACGCACTGGAACAAGTCGATCCGCACGACCGGATTCACTTGGACGACAGCCAAGTTCTGCGCAAGGCCGACTTGCTCGCTCAGCTCGCGCCCGACGTGCGAGAACTTCGAGACCAGCTTGAGCAGGAGAACCACCGCGGCAGCGACCTGTACGGAGTCGTGACAGTCCTGGCTGGCCACGCTCACACGCTCCCGGATCGGCTGCGCACCACCGTCGCTGCCCGGGAGGCCGACACCGTGGCACCTGACGCAGCGCCCCAGCCGGCCTCGCAGGCGTCTGCCGCTGTTCCCGTGCCCGAGCGCTATCAGCCCAGGGACTTCGTATGGGTCGGGCCAGACGCCGGAACCACGAACAGCCCGTACGTCGCAGAAGTCATCGGCTACACCCGCAATGGCTGTTTCAAGGTCAAAGAGCTCGCGTACGAGACAACAACGGACGTACACATCGACCGGCTCACACCTGCGACGGAGGCCGACACCGCAGCGGACCGGCAGCGCCAGGTAGCGGAACGCGAGGACCGCGCTGCACGACGCGCTCAGCGTGGGGACGAAGCACAGGCCAGCAGAGCGGACCGTGACGCTGAGCGGCAGTCTGAGGCAGCGCAGGGGACCGGTGCGCCCCCCGTGCGGGCTGGTGGCGAGTGGGCCCCGGAGTATCCCGTCCCGGGCTCCGTCGGCGAACTGTGGGAAGCCGCGAAGGCGCATGGATGGACCACGGCCGTGGCCACCAGCAACTCCGGTTACTCGCAGCGCCTGCTGGTTGATCTCGAGGCCGAAACGGCGGTGGGCCGTTGGGCTTTCACCCTGCACTGGCACGTGAAGAAGGGCCGGTTCGCCGCGGACGCGCAGTCGTCGTTGGCGACGCGAGCCGACGGGAAGGCCGGCCCGAGAGGCGGCATGCTGCGGCCCACCGTGAGAGAGGTCCTGAGCATCATGCGGAGCCACCCGGCGCTCCCCGAGCAGCCGAGCGAGGCTTCGGCTGTCTCAGTCACGGACCAGGAGCCAGTACCCGAGTCCTCTGCGCCAGCGGCGACGGAGCCAACAAACGTTGCGATGGCTGGCGGCTCGGAAGAGGGAGCGCTGGCGGGTGCCTCCGATGAACCGACGCAGCAGGAGGAACCGGTGCCAACGGCTCCCGACGATGCCGTTGAGATTGCCGACATGCCCGGCTACTGGTGGCGACGGGACCCTCAGCCCGAAGCTGACCCCTACGCGGACTACTCCGGACACAAATCCGACAGAATCACCGTGGGATACGGGGCATCCGTGGTCGGGCACGGGCACGGCCCCAATGGGTGGGATGGCCGGAAGCTGTGGACCGTCTCCGTCGCAGGCGACTACATGACCGGCGGCCGGGAGGCGGCCGACAGTGCCAAGCTGATCGCTGAACGCCACCGGGCCCTTGAGCAGGCAAAACTTGCCACGGGGCCCCGGCCGCCGGAAACGGTGTGGATCTTCCACGACCCGAGTCCGGGCAGCCGTACCTACGTCTACGGCGTGGACGAAGGCGACAGCGACGTGCTCGCCGTGCTGGGGGCCAACAACTTCAAGAAGGCGCCGAACTACGGGGCCTACGTCCAGACAATCAAGGTCAGTCCTGAGGTGCGGGGCCGGAACACCGGCGACTTCGTGAACGGCATGCTCAAGTACGGACGCTCCATCGCTGTGCACCTCACCCAGGACGGTGGACCGGCAGACGTCACTCTCCCGGAGCTCGATCTCGCGCAGCGCAAGGAGCTGAGCCGTCTCGATAGCCCGCGGGACTGGAGCCCCGTTGAGTTCCGGGTAGGCGACCAGGTGCTGATCTCCGGGCCGCAATCGTGGTGGCACACGGTCGCGGATGTTCAGGCGTCCGTCATCGACGTCGGACAGGGAGCTGTGCCTTACGACAGGGTGCTGGCGCGGCGTCGCGGTCCGCACGTCTTGACCGCTGCGGACTCCGTTGAGGAGACCAACTTGGCACGCCCAGGCACAGTCAGCCTGCGAGGCGCCCCGCTGGAGGAACTTGACGCTGAGCGAGCTCGGCTGGACCTCCCGCTGGCCGATGACAGGCACGCGCCGCTTGTTGAGGCTCGCCGTGCGGAGATCACTGACGAGTTGGAGCGGGTGGCGGCCAAGCTCGCTCGCCTTGAGAAGCGCCGTACGGCCCTGCAAGCCATCGTTGCTGACCCGAAGGCGCTCAAGGCCCACAACGGTCAGCTGCTCGTCAACGAGGCCGGGGAGCCCCTGGGCGCGGTCCTGAACCGTGACAAGCTTCAGGACGCACCCCCCATCCGCGTGAGGAGCCAAAAGTGGCTGTTCGTCGACCTCGACGGCAATGCCCTCATGGCCACGGACCGCAAGCGCGATGTGCACGGCTGGGCGATCCAGTGGGAAGACGACCGTCATTTCTTCGCCCCTCCCGGCTGGCGGCGTCGAGCCTGGACTCAGGTCGCCGCTGGCGCGGTCGTCCGGCTGCCGGACCGATCAGCAAAGGATCTCACCCCCGAACTCTGGTCGGAGCCGCTGACCGTCTCCTCCATCACGTGGAAGGAGAACGGGTCAGTCGCCGTGGAGGGAACTCGGGGCGGCGCCACGGTCACTCACGAGCTCAGCATGGTCGTGGCCCGCGCCGGCGTCGTCCAGGAAGCCGTCGGCGACTTGGCGCTGCGCAATGACACGATCGTTGCTCGCGCTGTACGCCCCGCGGTCCTGACTGCTCTCGATCACCCGCAGTACAACGTGGCCATCCCGATGCTCGGCCATGGCGACCTGCATCAAGCGCTTGGCGCCCTGCGGGCGGCGAGCAACGCGGTCGCCTCCAGGCCCTCCACGATCGCCCAGCTCCGCGACCAGCTGCGAGCGGCCCGCACTGCCGCCGCCAGGCTTGTCGACGTGGCGGTGGCAACCGCGGAGGCCATCGAAGGTGAGGCCGGGCACGCGGGCGAGGCCGTCGACGCTTCCAGGACTGCCGGACCGATCAGGCCCGAAGGCGGCGCACGCGAGGTGGCTGCCCGCGCCCAGGCCGCTGTCGAAGTCGTCGACCACTGGTCTGCTGAACTGGAAGACCTCGCAGCGGCCGCCGCCCGGCTCCGCGAAGCTGGCAAGGAACCCACGCCTCGCGCCGTCGCTGCCGACACCAAGCCTGACGAGCGGCCGTCGGCACAGGAGACTCAGGCCGATGTTCAGGCCGGCCCGGGGCAAACCATGTCGACCGAAGGCAACGAGGGGCCGGATCCGTCCAGCGGCACTGACGGGGAGATCGTTCCCGCCACGCAGGGATCGGCCACGGCCGAAGCAGAGCAGGGCGCAACAGATCCGCTGCCTGCACCCGCAAGCCCGGACGGTCACGAGCGCCGCCCGGTGTCGGACGACGATGCGTTGCGCCTGGGCGGCCGAGACAAGGCGGAAGCCTTGGCGGCTCGCGTGACGATGGGAGAGCTCACCCGGGATGGGAACCTGGTAGCCGCCGCGGTCCTACTTAATGGCGAGACGATCGGGTCGATCGCCACTCACTCCGCCGGCGGATACATGCCCACCGGCGCCGGCGACTGGTCGAGCAGTGAGCCCTTCGACACGGAGTCCGGAGCTCTGGCATGGGTCGTCGACGCCCACGACCGGTGGATCAGCGAGCAGGAACAGCGGCAGCAGCAGGAGACGGAACTTGCAGCCCAAGAGCGCCCCCCGCTCGCGGAAGGAGAGCTGCCCGAGGACGCGGAGCCTGTCCCCGGCGAGGACGGATACCACCAGGCCAGCACCTACAGCACCACCGTCGTGTACAGCCCGGACAACGAACGCATCGGGTCGGTTGAGAACCAGGCCTTCGGAAAGGGCAGCCACAGGACCAGCTATGGGGACAGATCCATCCCTGGGCGGAGGAGCGTCGCTGAGTCCATCAGGCACCTAGTGGAGGTCCACCGTGTCCTCACCGGGCCTGCAAGCGAGGTCAGCCACAGCGGGGTGTGGATCGAGCATGCCCGGGAGCACACTCGGGTGTGGGGTGTAGCCCCAGACGATCGCGAGCTGCTCCTTTCTCTGGAGGTTGCGGGCGGTCCTCGGGGTTTCACTGCCCGGACCGTCGAACGGGCACAGGTGGCGTCGGGCCTCTACTGCCACGCTCTCCCTACGCACTGGACGCACAAGACTCGGTCCAACGCGGTGAGTGTCCTGAAGGTCTTGATGGCCTCTCGAGGCTTCGACCT
The DNA here is from genome assembly GCF_035918135.1 of Actinacidiphila glaucinigra. Classification (NCBI taxonomy): domain Bacteria; kingdom Bacillati; phylum Actinomycetota; class Actinomycetes; order Kitasatosporales; family Streptomycetaceae; genus Actinacidiphila; species Actinacidiphila glaucinigra. The sequence goes on along the minus strand of NZ_CP109145.1, from coordinate 244,897 downwards.
CCCGGTCCACGACAGCCAGGACGCCAGGGAAGCGGCGGCTGCCGGGACGGCCCAAGGCGCCGACAACCGCGGGTTGCGCTTTACGTCCGTGCCGGAGATTGAGCCCGGCGAACCGTTCACCAGTTCGCAGCAGGTTCAGGATCTCCTGCGAACCATCGAGCGCCTGTACAACCAAGGGGTCCGCCACAACAACGCCTGGCGACGCATGACGTCCGGGACAGCCGATGGGCGCCCCGACGCCTTGCGACTGAAGCATGCGCTGTCCTCGATTCAGGAGGGCCGCCTGTTCGGCGCCCCGCAGCCGATGACGCTGGCCCGCACGGCTGAGCTGCTGCGGGTTGCGACCGCGGTGGCAGAACGCCTGCGGTCTGAGAAAACCCCGACGTTGCAGGCGCAGATCGCTGAGCTCGCCCAGCATGCACTAAGCCTGGCCGAACGCACCGTGGCGACTGCTGGCCGCCCCGGCGCGTGGCCGCCCGTTTTCAAGGCTCCGGTTGCGGAGGACGCGCCGGTAGGGGAGTACCAGCAGGCTCGAGCGCTCGCCTGGGCCCAATGGTGGGCTGTCGTCAGCTCCGGTTTCGCGATCGCTTCGGGTGAGGTCGGCCAGGCAGCCACAGCACTGGAACACGTGATGCTGCACGAGTTGCCCGAAGACGTAGTGGACACGGAGGAGGCAACTCGACGACTCGTGCGCCTGAGCGAAGTGGCGCGCGCACTCCAAGAACTTCTCGCGCAGCACCCGAAGGAATCGCACCCTGAGGTTGAATCTGCCGTTGCGTCGATCCGGGCGGCTGCCACGCAGCACGCCGTGCCGGCGCCCGAGCCTGAGCGGAGCGCGCCAGCACAGACGCCCGTCTCGCACCTCACTGGCACAACGTCGCAGCCGGCCGTCGCGACGGACGCTGCCGCTCCCGGTGAAATGCCCTCGTCCCCGGCAGACGACACGCAGGACACCGGGGGCACGGAGCACGGGACGACCGGACAGCACAAGGCGGAAGTCCCCGTGGGGGATCCGGATGCGAAACAGCGCTGGGAGGAAGCCAACCCGCGCCCGTCGACGCGCCTCTCGGTCAGCCGCGAAGGGACGAACGTCATCGTCGCCGGCACCCGCGGTGACGGCGAAGACCTAGCGCTACGCGAGTGGCTGAAGTCCAAGCACCTGTCGTTCATCAAGGAGACCGGTCGCTGGGAGTCGAACTACGGAAACTGGCGAACCGCTCCCAAGACCGCCATCTTCGCCGCACGGCTGGAGAAGGAAGTCAATGCGTACATCAAGGCGATGGATGCCGCATGGCGAGATGACCGTGACAACATCGGCCGCACCCTAACCCTCGAGCTGCGTGCCGCCTACGAGACTAAGGCCGCGGCGGCTGAGTCGTACCCGCTCACCACGCAGCAGCGGGACATCGTCGTGGCGGCTCAGGACGGCCTGAACGTGGCAGTCCAGGCGCTCGCTGGTACCGGCAAGACGTCCACCATGGTGGCGATGGCCCGCCGGATGCCTAACCGGCGCATCACCTACCTCGCCTTCAACTCAGCGAACGCTGTCGACGCGAGGCAGAAGTTTGCGGGCCTTCGCCACGTCAGTGTCTCTACCGCGCACTCCCTGGCAGCTCGTGACCTCATGGTCACCGCGTTGTCTGCCAAGGTCACCGAAGGGCAGCAGGACGGTGGGATCGGCAGCAACGCCGAAGCCGATTGGGCCGAATACCTGAAGGTGCAGCCAGTGCTCGCCCGGGATCGTGGGGAGGACATCTCAGCGGAGGACATCGTCGTCCTGATCAAGGAGACGATCAGAAGCTTCCGCAACAGTGACGCCGACACGATCGACCTCTCCCATGTTCCCGAAGGAGACCACCCCCTACTCGAGATCGCAGCTCGCCCGACAGCGCTACGCAACACAGTTCTGGCGCATGCCCAAGCGGCCTGGCGCGACAAGATCGACCCGAATTCGCGGGAACTGAACTTCCACCACGATGACTACCTGAAGATCTGGGCGCTGTCCCGGCCCAAGGTCCACGCCGACACCATTGTTTTCGACGAGGCCCAGGACATCAATCCAGTCCTGCGCAAGGTCGTACTGGACAACATGCGCCCCACGGTCGGGCACGCCGCTCAGGTCGTCATCGTCGGCGACCCCAACCAGTCGATCTACGGGTTCCGTGGGGCTGAGAACGCGCTGGAAGACTGGCCGGCCGACGTCGAGCTTCCCCTCAACAAGTCGTGGCGGTTCGGCCCGGAAGTCGCCGACATCGCGAACATCTTCCTCAAGCTGCTCGGCTCCCCGTACCTGATGGAAGGCAACGACGCCGTCAGCACTGCCATCGGCCCGATCGACGTTCCGGACGCCGTGCTAGGCCGCACCAACGCCGGCGTAGTGGCTGCCGTCCTCGCTGCGCTGAACGACGGTCGCAAGGTCCACATGGTCGGCGGTGGCGACGAGCTGAAGCGCATGGCCGAGGGAGCAAAGGAGCTCCAGCAGAAGGGCAAGACGCGGAAGCACCCTGACCTGGTGCCCTTCAGGTCCTGGGAAGCAGTGCGACGCTACGTCGACAAGCACGACAGCGCCAAGCAGCTCGAGGCATTCGTCCGTCTCGTCGACGAGCATGGCGCTGACGCGCTGATCGAGATGGTCGGCAAACTGACCAAGGATGCCGCGGATGCAGACCTCATCGTGTCCACTGCTCACAAGTCCAAGGGTCTTGAGTGGGCGAAGGTGCAGGTCGGCACCGACTTCCGAGGTCCCAAGACCAGTACTGAGCCGGGCCAGGACGTTGTCCTGCCGACCCCGGAGGACCTGCGCCTGGCCTACGTGACGGCGACGCGAGGCAAGCGCGGCTTGGATCTGGGCTCGCTCGCCTACATTGAAGAACTCCGGTCTTTGGCTGACGACCGCTACCTTGCGCCTGAGACGAATCACGCCCCCCAAGCCACCCCATCGGCCAGTCCTCAGGCCGAGCCTGCTCCTGTGCCGGAGACCGGCGCCGCCTCCGCACCCTCACCTACCGTCCGACCGGCAGCGCCCAAACCCAAGGACACCCTCGCCGCGTCGTACCGCCCTGGGGAGGCGCTCCAGCCCACCCTCGGCACCATCGTCGCAAAGGACCACCGCAGCACAGACGTCCTCATCAAGGTCCAGATCCCTGGTGCCGCAGCGTCTGCCGAGGCCATCACCCTGACCTGCTGGAACCCCTCGGGCGCTGATCAAGTCGCCATCGGCCACTCGGTGTACGTGTCGGGCACGCTCGGGGCAACCCGTGCGTACAGGGGCCGCACAGAGACGCAGGTTGAGGGCAGCATTGTTGAGCACGAGCAGGCGGTCTTCGATCGGAAGTATCGGTTCACGCCCGCTCCCGAAGGTTGGGTGCGGGCCGACCGCAGTGTGCTGCCCACCTTTGAGCCTGGCGACCAGGTGCGCGTTCCCGATCCAGGTGACCCCAGCGTGCTGGCTGCATCCATCACTCAGCAGGACGAAGGTTCGGACGGCCCGTTCAGTACCGTCACCATCACATCGACATCGGGATCAGTCCTCAGTGGTACCACCGTCGACCAGCGGACCCTCACCTTCACCCGCGACGATGTGGCCGCAGTCGCGGTGGGCTCCGTGCCCCGCGCGGCAGACGCGCGGCCAGCGCCGGTGCCACAGGCGAGTACGAACCTGGACGTTCCGGCCTCCCTGCTGACCGAGCTTCTTGAGCTGCCCTGGAGCCGCCGCGACGGACGATGGACCCCTGACGATCTCAAGCCTCGTCCCGAGGCCACGATCGAGGTACTCCTTCGTTCCACCCGGGAGTGGGCCGTCGTCGCCCACTGCACGGAGCACCTGCTGCGTACCCGGCAAGGCTCCCACTTCGGGTTTGAGGAAGTCCTTGCGTGGCGCGACGGCACCCGCCTCGTCACGTTGCTCGACCAGGGCTCCTCATCAGCTCCTGCCTCCCAGCCACAGCCGCGGAAGCCGGAAGGCGGACCGTTCACCCATGAGGCCGCGCCACGGCCACCGCTGGTTGCTCGCCCGCTGCCTAGCCTGACCGCGGACGAACTCCAAACTCGTGCTGCCGCCCTCGCCTCATGGCTGAGCACCCACGGGGACGCGAACGACACCGCCGACTCTGTACGCGCCGTCCAACAGCGCGACGCCCTCCGCGCTGAACTCGAGGCTCGTAGCACCGGAAGTGCGGATGCCCAGCCTCTCGTCACCGCCTTTGACCGGATTCTGTCCGAGCTGACCGTCGCAGCCCCCGGGCCGGACGGCTCACAGGCGATCGCACGCGGCGACGTCCGCCTCGGCTGGGTCCGCTCCACTCTGGCCGGCTACGTGTACGGCGTCGAGGGAGCGACCTCGGCCAAGCACTCTGAGGGCTACGACACAGCCGAACGTGCAGCGGTAGCCCTCGCCAGCTTGACGCCTCGGTTCGTCATCGCGGACCCGGACGCAGACGCCGTCGAAAACCTGAAGTACCACCTGCGTCACCTTCGACCGGATCCCGCGGACGCCGACCAGGAAGGCCAGAAGAAGCGCGTCGAGTTCTGCCATAAGCACGGCGCCTCACATGCCGCTACTCACCTCAGCTCCGGTCAACGCCTGGCAATCATCACCGTCGGTAAGGAGAAGTACGAGGTACGCACACCCGACCGGCTCCGGCTGCCGTTCGGAACGTGGGGACTCAACGTCGGGTCACGCGAGAAGGCCAACGCCATTGCTGAGGCACTGGAGAGCATTCGCGACGCCGACGGCCTGCCCTTCGAGTGGGATGCGGAAGACCTCGTTGGGCTTGGGCTGGCCTTCCGCGACCGTACGGGCCTGGACATCAAGACCGCGATCTTCCACGCCCTGATCACGCACGGCCTGGACCCACACGGTGACTACGCTCGGCAATACACGAAGCGCACCAACCTGCCCGCGCCTGCCGCGCCAGCAGCACAAGAAGCGGCCACTGCAGCGCCTGAAGAGTGGGAGCCGGGCACACCGACCCGAGAAGCGTTCGCTCCTATCGTGTACGGCAAGACCGGCGAGCTAGCTGGGCCTGACGGCACATTCTGGTGGCTCGGTCAGATCGACAATCCGCATCAGCAGGGCGAACGACCCGTGTCGAGGCGCCAGCCGCTCAGCAGGCCAGCTCGCGTTCGGATGGAACTCACCGACGAAATGCGAGGCTGGGTCAGGGTCATCGACGCCCAAACCGGTGAAGCCATCCAGAACGTCCGGACAACCGACTACTTCCTCGCGGCATCGCCCGAGGATTCCTCCGCCGACGGGGGAGAGGCGCAGCAGGGCGAGCGTCGATTCAGCACCATCGGGCAAATCCGGACCCACTTCCGATCTGCAAAGATTCCTGGCCTGTCCGGCGAGCGGGCTACCGCTCTCAAGGATGCTGCACGACGCAAGCACCTCGACGAAGTCGCCGGCGACGGTCACTTTGCGCTCTGGCAGCGCGGTGGCCACTTTGAACTCGTCCCGGCTGGCAGCGGTATGCACTTCGACGGACTCCTTCCCGAGAGCGTCTACTGGCGGGCCACGGACGTTGAGATGTTGCCCAACCCGCTTGGGCACCTGCCGTCCCGCGAGGAAGCGCAAGAGTTCGCCCGAGTCCTGTCCTCGTTGCACTTGCCGGACGGCTCACCGCTGGACTGGAGCGATCCCTACCTGGCGCGGACGCTCAGCAATCCAGACGTCGCATGGCTCAACCATGCGTTGCTGGAGCAGCGTGCTCTCTTCGACCGGACACAGGGCCGACCGCGCTCACTGTGTTCCTCGCTGTGGATGTTCTTCGAGACCATCTCGGACCGCAGCCCACAGCCTCCGAAACAGGGCCACAGGTGGGCCGACACCGTCGAGGCCGGAAGCTGGGTGTGGCTCGAGGTCGACGACACCTACAAACCCTGGGAGGTCCTGGAGCGACGAGAGACAGAATTCGGCACTGTCGTCCTCACCTTGGATGGCGCCGGACAGTGGCACTTCCCTCGCAATACATTCATCGAGCAGGACCCCGCCGACACGGTGGTCACGGAAGACGACCAGCCGTACGGAATCAGGATGTCCTCTGCTTTTGTCACGCCCGAGGACATCATCGAAGTCGACATCGACGATGACCTGGCACCGCATGCGCCGAACGCGAGCGCGAGCGCAGCAGAAGGGCTAACGCGCGTTCGGGGGCGAGCCAGGCTGACGCGCAACCACCGCGAGGGGCCTGCGGAGCGCACGCATCTCTTGGATGCCACCGTCATAGAAAACGGTGTTGCCAGCAAGGCCGCACCTCGTGAGGTGGTGGCCGCCGCCTTCGTCTTGCCCTCGCACGTCATCCGCGTGTCCAGCCAGGCGGCCCTGATCCCGCAACCGGCCATCGTCCCTACCCCGAGCCGTCCTGCTCGTCAACGACGAGGCACTGGCGCCGCTCAGGAGAGGCCGGACACCAGCTCGGTCACCCCCATGGATGGCGAGGGCCTGCGGGAGAGCCTGCTGCACCTGCTCCAGACAACAGCTGCGGGGTCCGCGGTTACCGAGCACACCGCCCTCCGCGGCCGCGGCCTCTACGTCCGCGTGGCCCCCAGCCGCCAGCACGGCAAGATCCTCGAATTCGGATTCGACCCCACCACCCGGCCCGCGGCCGCATTCAACGAAGACATGCTCGCCACCTGGTCCGACGACAAGATCCTCCACGCCATCACCAGCCGCATGCCTCCCGCAAGGGCTACGAGCGGAGCGCGCCCGACGCCATCTGACACGGAAAGCCTGCGGGAGAGCCTGCTGCACCTGCTCCAGACAACAGCTGCGGGGTCCGCGGTTACCGAGCACACCGCCCTCCGCGGCCGCGGCCTCTACGTCCGCGTGGCCCCCAGCCGCCAGCACGGCAAGATCCTCGAATTCGGATTCGACCCCACCACCCGGCCGGCAGCCGCATTCAACGAAGACATGCTCGCCACCTGGTCCGACGACAAGATCCTCCACGCCATCACCAGCCACAGGCAACCTGCCGATGCCTCAGCAGCCACTGCAGCCTCAGGGCAGCTCCGCGAAAGTTTCCTACAGATCCTCGCGTCGCCCGCAGCCCCAGCGGCGCCCGTGCTGCACTCCACGGTCAGCGGTCTACCGATCTATGTCGCAGTCGCTTCCCACCCCGAGCATGGAAGGGTCCTGCGCTTCGGATTCGATGCCAGCAGACCGCCGGTTGCCCAGTTCACGCGGGCAAGCCTGAGTGTGACCTCGAACGCAAAGGTCACGGAGATCATCGAAAGCTACGGCGCAACCGCCGCAACCGAAGCGATCCGAGCGAGCTCCCTAGCGCGCAAGATTGCAAGCTCTCGAGCAGCCCGAACCGGGCAGGCGCCGACAGCAGCAGCGGCCTCCAAAGGCGGCCAACACTCACAACAGCGACTTCCTCTTCCGACCGAAGCAAGCCCGACCACCCCCGCTCAGCGGTGACGTGCCCGCGTTCCGCTGAGAGGAACTCGCTGATGTTTTCCGCGTGATCGTTCCACTCCAACGGGAAACGTGCAGCTCCGGGGGGACCACGCCCAACATTCCTCCTACGGTCGGGATTCCGGAGCTGCGCGTGTGGCGTGTCCGCCGACCGAACACTGATCACCGAGAGGTCGAATTGGCTACTGCTCCCGACCGGCCGGTAGCGCCGGATGCGGCCGCGACATGGGCTGAGACGCAGGGCGAGACGCCCCTCGCGCGCACGCCCGACGGCTGGGGTACCACCGAAGCCGAGACGCCCCTCGCGGGCACGCCCGACGGCTGGGGCGACACCGCCAGCATCCCCGACGCCACCACCGCGGCGTGGGGCACTACCGAAGCCGAAACGCCCCTCGCGGGCACGCCCGACGGCTGGGGTACCACCGAAGGCGAAACGCCCCTCGCGGGCACGCCCGACGGCTGGGGCGACACCGCCAGCATCCCCGACGCCACCACCGCGGCGTGGGGCACTACCGAAGCCGAAACGCCCCTCGCGGGCACGCCCGACGGCTGGGGTACCACCGAAGGCGAAACGCCCCTCGCGGGCACGCCCGACGGCTGGGGCGACACCGCCAGCATCCCCGACGCCACCACCGCGGCGTGGGGCACTACCGAAGGCGAAACGCCCCTCGCGGGCACGCCCGACGGCTGGGGTACCACCGAAGGCGAAACGCCCCTCGCGGGCACGCCCGACGGCTGGGGCGACACCGCCAGCATCCCCGACGCCACCACCGCGGCGTGGGGCACTACCGAAGGCGAAACGCCCCTCGCGGGCACGCCCGACGGCTGGGGCGACACCGCCAGCATCCCCGACGCCACCACCGCCGCTCGGGAGACCGTGCCGGCCCGCAGGACCGACTCGCAGCAGTCACAGGCCAGGGCAGGAACCAGCGAGACAGCTCAGAGTGCTCGCGGAGACCCCGCCGGACAGAGCGAAGTCCCTGTCGCTCCTGGGCAGAGTGCGAATAGCCGAGCGCAGGAGCTAGCAGACATGTTGGCCGCCATCTCGGAGCACGCAGAGAACTCGCTATTGGCTGAGACCGGCATGGATGACGAGAACCGGGTGCGCCAGGTACGCGATGAGGACCAGGCCGAGGAATATGTGCCGCAGCTCGGCTGGTCTCGCGCGATGGCCGAGGTCGTCGAGTTGGCCGCGGCTGGTTTGCTCACTGTCGCGGAAGATGGCACCTATCGTCACAAGGGCGAAGGCGTCGGGGTGGGGCGGCGTGTCGCTGCCCAACGAGTGACGCGGCTGCTGGACGCCGGTTACCTGAGTGAGCAGTCGGGCCTCTTGCGTCCGTCGCCTGCCGGCGAGCAGGCTCTGTACCTGGCGCGCCTCTTCCCGGCGGGCCTGCACGCTGACGATGCGGCAGCCTACGAGGCGCGCTTGAAGGCAGCGCGTCAGGCGGTCCGAGGGTCTGACGCGGCAAAGGAGCGTGCCAGCCGTCTGCCTCGGATGTCGAAGGCTGCGCTGCGGTGGGTCGATGACCGGCCTCAGTTCCTTGCACCAAGAGAGCACGCGAAGGCGGTGCTTGCTGTTCTCGCGCACGTCTTCAATGGGCTGGCGACGGTGGCAGACCGCGTATGGGGGCCTAAGGCGTCGCCAGACGGCATTGGTGCGATTGGCGAGGCGTTGGCCAATGCGCGGGTGATCTTTGCTGAGGGTACGCACGAGGAGGCGGCACCGGCGATCAGTGTCGCTCGAACACGGGCTGCGGCCCTGCGTGACGAAGTCCGGGATCATCCCCTGGGTTCGGAAGTGGGGGGAGCAGTCGGTGAGCTTCTTGAAGCTGCTGATCTGTATCTTGCGAACTGGCCAGCAGCTGCATTGGGCGGGCCGGGCCTGTCCTCGTCTGAGCGACCGCCCCTGACGCTGTGGGCTGAAGAGGATGCGGATCCTTCTGCTGCCAGCGCCCGCGAGCCCGAAGAACGCAATGAGGCAGCGTCGGCGCCAGAAGGCGAGACAGGTGCCGATCATGCGCGCAGCGCTTCGCTGTCAGGTCTGAGTCGGGTCATCGCAGGCAACGAGACGCCGCCAGGTCCTGGAGCCACACCGGCCGAGAAGGAGTCCTACAAGCGGCGCTTCCGGATCAAGTTTCGCGTCGGCTACTACGTGGACTACCGGGACGAAGCCGGCCGCTCACGTACCGCTCGGGTCGTGGGGACCACAGGAAACCCGCTGGTTCGAGAGGATGGCGGCTACGAGTTTCGGGTTGTCCCCAGTTGGGCGGAGACACACGTTGTTGCGGTCCGGGAGGACGATGAAGCGCCTTTGCCGCACCCGACGTGGGCTGACTCGCTGTCGGTGGGCCACCGCCTGACGACCTACGGGGACGTAGCCGAGGGGGACGTTGTCCTCGATGCGGGCGTCGACGGCGAACTCGGAGTGCCCCACGTTGTAGTCGTGCTTGATGCTGGTCCCCCTCTGCACTTGGCAACCCGAGGCATCACCTCTAATAGCGGTCGCTACTTTCAAGTCGATCCTCGGACCGCAGTCGTCGTCGACGACTCCGACGAAGCGCGCGACCTTGCGAGACGGACGCTCAAGAGCCGTGAGGCCCGGTCGATGGCCGAGGCGGAACGGGAGCGGATACTCGCCATGACGACGCAAGCTGAGCAGGCAGATGAGTCGTCAACCAAGGGTGCCGGCCTGGCCGCGGAATCCGTGGTCGCCAAGGCTGAGCCCGCTCAGGAGGAGCACGTCTCCGGCGTATCCCAGAGTGCGCCCGGTGAAGGGGCGGCGCACCCCTTCCCCGGAAAGCTCGTTGCAGGTGAGTCTGTGGTGCCTTATGTCGGCGATGACGCCAAGGACATTCACGACTACGTCTTCACGAACGCGTACGGCTATGAATATCGCCTCACCGCGTGGTCATCCTCGCCTGACACATGGGACATCACACGCAGACCGACCTGGAAGGGCGGTCAGTCCTTCCATTGGACCGATGGCAAGAAGGAGCTGGACAAGGGCCTCGCGTGGATCCGGAGGGACGGGGAGAGCCGAGCACTGGCCTTCCGGCGGTGGGCCGAGTATGGGCACCGCACCAACGACAAGGTGCCCTTCAGCACGGAGTTGCAGCAGGAAGAACTTGAGCCTGGCGTCGTCCTGGTGAAGCGTTTCGGCGAGGTTGGACTGCTGACCGAGCACCCGTGGGGTTGGGAACATGACCTCGACGGACGGCTAAGGGAGAGCCTTCGCCGCTCACCGGATTTTCGCTTTGAGGCTGCGGTGTGGTGCGCCACTAGCGGTGGACTGACCGCAGTGCCTACGGAGCGGCTGCGAGTCCTAGCTGTGGACCAGGAACACGCTGAGGTCTGCCCGGTCTCCACTCCCTATGTGGGCAAGTGCAAGAAGGATGAGCCCCACCGGTTTGTGGTGGAGGTGCTTGGCGAGGACGGCCGGGCTGTCGGGCGCGTGGTGATCTGCGGCAAGCATTTGATGTACCGGCTTACCGATGACGACGGGTACGGCCGAGATGCAGCGTCGATCGCCGAATACCTCGCTGAAGGGAAAGGCAACTGGGTTGACTGGCAGGAGCGGGCCTACGCACTGGCGGGGGAGATGCTCGCGTCTGCTCTCGCTGCGGGGGAGGCGGACCCGAAGCCCGACGTTCGAGCAGCGCTATATGCTCAGGCCCTCGCCGAAGGAGACCGGAAGGCGGCGCGTATCGCGCGCGCAGCTGCCCGTGAGGCTGGACTTAGCGGCAAAGCCCTCGCTGCCGCCGGCGAAGCAGTGGTGGCTGCCCGGCAAGCTCAGCACGAAGAGATCATCGTCGCAGCAGAGGCCCGCAAACGCGCGTGGGAAGCACACGTCAAGGCCAAGATTGACGGCAAGACCGCAGAATGGGTCGAGCCGCCTAAAGTCGTCGACCCCGTGCGTTATGCCGACTACCTGGGGCACTCATTGCCGGCGTCGGGCACAGGCGCACCAGGCCGGAAGCCGCGGCCGCTTCCTGGTGACGCTGCCGCTCCACCGAATCAGGGTCCAAGTAACGGACTGCCGACTCAAGCGAGCCTGTTCGAGGAACCCGGCACCCCAGAGCCTGCGAACCCAGTAACCGAGACCGTTCCTGATTCCCCGGACGGCCCGCAGAAGCCGGCAAGCCCGGATGACGCCGGACGCCCAGGAGCCGAGTCGATCCTCGCCGCTTCCCAGCTTGGCAATGCACCGAGGGAGAGCAGCGGGGGAGCACTCTTGGTGCTCCCGGAGTCCGTCGATTACGCTCCTTTGCAAAGTTCGCGGGTGGAGTTTGCGGCGGCATGGGCGCAGCCGCCCGTTGTGGAACCGTTGGCCGAGGACTGGTACAAGCTTCCCCGAGGCAAGATCGCTGCCGAGGCAGAGGAAGCCGCCCTCGCCGCGGCATCGCATGCACGCGACAGACGCGCTCGCTCCACGGCTCGAGACCTGGCGACTCTCGCAGCGCCTGAGCAGGGCATGCAGTGGCTGTGGCGGCGACACCACCCCCTCGCTCAATTCGACGAAAACGCCGAGGCGGCGTTGGAGTCCATCGCTGATCCGGCGACCCGCGCGTACGCCACGCAGGCAGTAGCCAACCTACGTCACACACTTGAGCAGGTTGGCGTTCAGGCAACCCGCGACTACCTCCAGAGGATTCAGGCTGCCGGGACGGACGCGCAGGCCATGGACAGGGCATGGCGCACGACACGTGGCGTCCAGGCAGATGAGACGTACGTCTTGCGGATACGAGGGCTCGTCGTCTCATATCTCATGGCCGTGGCCGAGCACGCCGACGCTGCCGGCTTGGATCACAAGGCAATCACGCACGCCGTCGAGGATGCGGCTGGGTGGGACGGATCACTGGTCCCGCTTGGTCGCAAGCATGTTCGCTATCCGGACTTCCCTGCGGCAACAGCGGTTGTCGACTCGGCCCGGTTCGTAGCCAACGCGGGCCGCCACCAGGCTCTGGGCGAGGAGGAGGCTGTATTCGCGTGGATACAGGCCCGGGCAAGCTGGAAAGCGGTCCCACCACGTGCACCGATGCAGTTCACTACCTCGCCCAGAGCCGAGCCACGTGGCGCCGTAGAAGTACGCGCCGATCACCCGCACGTTGTCTCTGAGTCCGAGCAGGGTGAGCACACCGACGGCCGGATTCGGGACACCCACGAAGTTGGCAGTGGCCCGTATGCGGGCGAATCGCCAGATGAACCCCCTGTGGTCCCAGCCATCGCCGGCAGGTCCCAGCTCCCCGATCCTGGCGCTGACACCCCTCACACAGGAGCAGCCTCCACGTCGACGGGCGACGAACAAGCAGGTGTCGTGAATACAGAATTGATCAGTGAGGCTTCCCGCGAGCCGGCCACCCGTCCGCCTTCCGAGCCAGGGCTACCGTATTCGTATCCTCGTGAAGCGACAGCCGCGTGGCTGCTGGTAGTCGAAGCGTTCAATGCTCTTGACAGTCGCCATGGCCGGTGGCCGCGAGCGAGCCGTCAAGGCATCGGCCTGGACGATCCGCGGCGGGCCGTGACCCGCATCGCCGAACAGCTGCCTGCAGGTCCCGCGGTGCTGGCCGACGTGGCTCACCAGCTCCGCGAGCTGCAGTGGATGCTGGACACGGTGACGGATGACCTGCAGCGGACCACCGACAAAGACCTCCAAGCCGAGCTCGGCGAACCGCTACGGGACTTGGTTGCGGCCTGCAATGCCACTCGAGAGCGGACGCACGTCACGGCCCTCCAAGTGTCACGTGATAAGTCCGGCACGAGCCTGCATCCCTGGGTCACTGAATTGCCAGAAGGGACGCTGCCTCTCGCCGGAGTCGAGAAGGCCGGCACGGCAGAACGTCCGGGCCGCGTCCTCCATCCCGACGGGACCGCGCTGCGCCACGTGGGCGCGGCAGCTGACAGCCTGGAAAGGCAGGTCGTCGCTGTGGGCACGGCACCTGCGCCCCGCGGGTCCGGGCGATGGCAGGTCGTTCGCCTTGATGACGGAACGCATGAGACCGTCCATCCTGCGCTGCTCTACCCGCTCGGGTCTGACCCGTATCCGAAGCCCCGTCACCTGGTGCTCCATGACGAGAGCTGGGCAACACGCTGGCGTACCTTCGACCGCGCGGAGGCCGCCGGTGAGACTACAACGCAGCTGGCAACCCTGTTCCTGCGGCCCGGAGACGTCATCCGAGTCCCCAACCGCAAGGGCGAACGCGTCGTCGAGCGCGTGGACTATGGCGTCCGGCGCGGCCGCGGGCGGAAGGCACGATTTGGCACGGCAATCTGGCACACCCCACAGGGAGGAGGTCGGTCCACTGATTTCCTGCCCGAAGAGACGTTCGATCCTCTGCCCGTCCGGGTTCCTCCGGACCACCCGTGGCTGACCGCTGACGTCGACCCTGCTGCAGGAGCGGGCAACGGCCTCGCACTCTCTCCGCACACGGCGCGCCAGGCCCAACCTGAGTCTGCTCAAGCGGCCGCCGTGGCGACGGAACGGAATGAGGGGCGCGGGGATGTCCAAGCTCCCAGTGGGGACGGCGGCCCCGGCAGCGTGCCGACATCTGACGTCGACCCGGCAGGCGACGGTCCAGCATCGAGAGACACCCAGGCGCCGGCCGTGTACGTCAACGCTGAGGCCTATACAGCCGCCCATGCGGCCCTCCAGTCCGCGATCGCCAGGAACGAGCAATGGCTCACGGCAACCGAAGGCGCTGACGCCGCGGCGTTTCTACGCAGCACCAGTCGCTTGGGGCGACGTGTCCTCAAGGCGCTCATCCACCTCGAGAACGCCACCCGCCAAGCCCTGAGCCCAACCGCAGCGAGTGAGCCCGACAGTCGCGCGACGTTCCTGGAGCAGCTGTCCCATCATCTTCATTGTGCCCAGCTGACCATGGGGGCTCACGTCGTGGCCCAGGCGGCGGAGGCGACGACGCTCCAGTCGCTCCGCGAACTGCAGGCCCTGACGGTCGAGGGTGGCTTCGCTGTCCTGCCCATTGACACACCGATCGGCGTGGTGACAGTGGGGCAGTTCCTTGACCGCCGGATCAAACACCTCCTTGAACGGCGCGTTGACGAAGTGGACGAGCAGACCGTCACGCAGCTCGATGACGGGCCTGCGGCAGTGGTACGCCCAGAACCGGAGGCGCCGGTGGTCAACGATGTCCTGGAAGACGAGATCGACCTCCCCGCCCTGGAGCTCCCCCATGGGGCAGGCGTGTGGCTCTCGGCCGACGAGGCAGCCGTTCACCTGCTGGAACACGCTCATCGCTACCTGAACTCCGAGCCAGGAATCCACCACTTCGCGCATGTCCACGGTCAGCCCGTCTACGCCGCCACGACCGCTGATGAATCGAGGCGCACGCTCTCTTTCGGGCTTACGACCGATGCGCAGGCCCGAGTCGTCCACATCACGGCCGCTGAACTGGAGGCCACGGATTCAGCGCGCCTGCTGGCGGCGATGACGGCCTGGATGAACGCCACCGACGAAGGTGGCGTCCCGCTCATGGCATACGCCCCAGCCCCCCCGACCAGCGCAACTGCGGGGACACCATCGGCCAGCGTCGCCACGGCACCTGGCGCGCCAGAACCTGCGCCCCAGGAGGTTCCGGCGCAGCGCCCGACAGAGGCCGCGTCCCCCGTTGGCCTACTGTCGCCTGCGGCTGCGCGGCACGAGGAGGCACGTCCCAGTGCCCTCGAGTCGGCCGCCGCCCTCGAATGGGCCCGGACCTTGGCTGAGCCTGAATGCTCCCGAGCTGGAGCCGCCTCGGTAGAAGCAACTCTTTCCGCGCCAGGGCACATCCTCGTCACCTTTGAAAGCCGCGGCGCGACGGACCTCAACCGCGAGCTCGAACAGCGCTTGCAAACCGTGTTCGACAAGGAGGCTCCCGCAGGGCTGAGGCCCTACCGGATCGAATTCAGGCCCACCGAGCAGCCTGGCCAGCCGCCCCTCCCTGCCGCCGGCGCCGAGGCCGCCCCGCTTCAGCCCGGGCAGGGCGCAACCGGACCGCTTCGAGACCAGGAGGACGCCTCTGTCCCTGAGCCGGAACGTGAACGCCTGCTGGCGGCCCTGGCTGCGGCGCAGCATGTGTTTACCCGCCGTCTCCTTCAGGATCCGGAGGCCCACCAGGCAAGGTCGTACCTCACGAACGAACGTCGTATACCGTCCGGCGCCCAGCAGACCTGGGCTCTGGGGTACGCCCCGACCAGTGATCGGGAACGGTGGCACGACACGGGACTCATTGACGAACTGCGTCAGCAGGGCTTCACCGAGGCGGAACTCATCGGTGCGGGACTCGCCAAGGTCACACAGCGAGGTCAGCTCTACGACTTCTTCGCCGGCCGGATCACCTTTCCCATCCATGACGCGGACGGCGCTGTTGTCGGCTTCACCGCGCGGCGGATCGCACACCCGAACGATACCGAACAGCAGGCGAAGGAGCGCGGTCCGAAGTACATCAATAGCCCGGAGACGGCAGTCTTCCGCAAGAGCGAGGTCGTATTCGGTCTGCACCATCCCGCGCAGCAAGGAGCCGGCGGACCGGCCGTTGCTCCCGAAGGGCCCCTCGATGTGATCGCGGTAGCCCTCGCCAGCGCTGGCATGACGGAGCAGGAGCGCTACCTTGCCGGAGCCCCGATGGGGACGGCGTTGACCCTGGCGCAACTGGAGCTGCTCCGCGGAACGGACCCCGAGCGTCGACGTGCCGTGGTGTTGTTCCCGGACGCGGATGTCGCAGGGCGCAAGGCACTGCTGAGCCGGTGGGAGCTTCTGCAGGGGGACCCGCAGGTCAAGGCCGCAAGCAGCCTTCCGGCAAAGGACGCGGGACAGCTATGGCAGGAAGACGAAGGTCACGGCACACCTCATGCTGGCGCGAAACTCGCGCTGGCGCTGCAGGATGCGCAGCCCTTGCTGAACGCCGTGGTGGAGGCGCAGCTCATGCAGTTGGCGACTTCCCAAGAGCAAGCCGCGCACCGTTTCACTACCGATACGCGGCACATCAAGGTAGCTAATGCGGCGGCCCGCTACATACGCGAAGCCATTGCACCCGGGGCTCGTGCCAGCAGCGAGCACCTGGAGCAACAGGCCGCGCATTGGGCCAAGCAGCTTCACGCGTCGTGGGGCCTCTCAGGTCCGATAACCGCGACTGCCATCCTGCACGGGCCGGGAGATCCCGACTCCGACGGCTGGAACCGCGCCTACGAGCGCGCCTTGGACCTTCTTGGTCGGGACCCGGACGGATACTTCAACGACGATCCCCTTGTGCAGAGCCGAGGCGCCTTCTCCGGCAGCGAGGACGCCGATGCCGCCAGCGCCGACACCAGACCACCGGTCTCGCCGGCAGAGGCGTCCGAGGAGCAACCGGGCACGTGGCCGACGCTCGACCAGGAGATTGCCCGGCTCAAGCCGGAGAGAGCCGCCCGTACCACGCAGCCACTGAGGATCCCGACGCCGGCCAGCCCCGACGGTGCGCCCCGGATGCCGTTCGTCGCGAGCCTCGTCGGACCTGACGGCAGCCTTGTAGAAGTACGTGACCGGCATGCCGCCGCATACCGGCTGCACACCGACCTTCTCGACCGGATCGTCCAACGCGGCAGCGAGCCAGACGATCCAGTCCGCCTTCCCCACCAGCAAGACTGGGGAAGTATGCACGGCATCGCGTTGGCAACCTCAGTGAGCGACGCCACCACGCCCGACCCCACCATCACCGTGTGGTTCGGCCAGCCAGTGATCGACTCGCTGTCGCTGGCCTACAGCGAAATACACGCTCTGGGCGAGCATGCCGTGCGGGCAGCGGTGGAGTGCCGGGCCGCGCAAGCAGCAGGCATTCTCGGACGGCCGCTCAGTGCGACGTGGCACCATTCCCTGAGCGACATCATTCCCTCCAGCTTCCCCGCCCTCCCTGCGCCCGCAGATTTCGCACGGCTGCTAGCCACACTCGCCGAAGGGACCGCCGAGGAGCACATCCCGGATCAGATCCGAGCCCGTGCCCAGCAGGCCGCCGCGCTGTACACGGCGGGCCGGGCCACAGGCGCATTGGAACATCTTGCTCTCGCCGGGCACGTCTGGGTGCTGCGCGATGATGGCGCCTGGGTCGAGGAACCCACTACTTCCGGTCCGGATCCTGCCTGGTCGGCTCTCACAGATGGCTTCCGGCAAGAGGCTCAGGAGCTCAAGAGCATCAGCACAGAGGCGGCCGCCCTTCCGCCAGCCTCCTCAGAGGTCTCGGAACAGCCACTCGCGGTGGACCTTTCCGCCGCGCACCACAGCGTTCACGAGGCCCTGGTGAGCCTTCGCCCGTACTCCACCGGCCTGCCCGGCATGATGTACGAGCAGATCACCGACCTCGTTGCCCAACTGGATGTCGACCTGCCCGCGTGGAAGCGCCTGCGCGGACCTGACGGTGAGCAGCTCATGCACCGTGCAAAGTCCGCGGTCGTGCGTGTCCTGGAGGGCCTGTCCACCGTCGCGGCGAAGATCCGCTTGTCTGGCCTCAGCCAGCGACTGGAACGCGTCATGGCGCGCCTGCGCGGCCTTCCGATCCCCGAAGGCAGCATTGCGGGAATCAGGCCGGACCGTCGACTACAGGACCTGGCACAGCTAGAGCGCGGCCTCGAACGGGAGATGGCGTCAGGCATCGCGTTGGCAGATGTGCCTTCCCTGCAGGAGCAGTGGATCGTGAACCGTGCTCGATGGCGGGCGCGCTACGAACAGGTCCATGGACATCCAGCTGACGTGCCATTCCTCTCCGATGACGGGCTGATCGCCGGCGCGCCACCGATTCCCAACCCTGTCGCGGCACACGAGATGCTGCTCCGCCATCTCACTGTCCGGGTCGCCGAACTCCGGGACGTCGTCCCTGGCAAGCCGGCTACGGCAGGCAGCCCGGCTGAGCCTGAAAGCGTCGGCCGTCCCTACGACCCCACGGCGGATCTGTTCGTCGGGGTGGCTTGGGCGTATCAGCAGCGGCTCGTGGGCGCGCCGCCGACCGGTGATGATCCCGAGGGGCCCTTGCCGACGCAGCTGGTTCACAATGCCGCGGTTGTCGTCACGACTGCCCGCAACGCGTCGCCCCTGACCGTGCGCCGCGCGCTAGGAGTATCCGAGGAGCGAGCAAACCGCCTCCTGCACCACCTGGAGGGGTTGCAGGTCCTCGGCCCGTACCAGGCGGCCGCACCAAGAACCGTGGTCGCGCAGCGCCGGGACTTGACCGCGCTTCTGGGGTCTCCGTCGCATACCCCTGTCGAACCTGCACCTGTGGTGCGTCCACCGAAGGAATCAACTCCAGACGGCAGCCCTTCACGCGCCGTCGGCGAGCCGACCGAGAGCGACACCGACCTGTCGATGTACGCCGGAACGGTGGCGAACCTGGTCAGCAAGCTCGACGAGAGCCGACACGCAAGGAGTCGACGAACTGCTCGTCCGCCGGACTCCGGTTCGGCGAAACACACACAACCCCGCTCTCACACACAGGGACAAGCCACAGCCCTGGCAGGGCAGCAGTCAGCCCCGCCGACTCCTGGACAGTCTTGAAACGGAGACGCTGATGACAACACCGGCGCGCCACGCCACCGCACCACCTGAGTTCCGGGGCCTGCTCGAGGCCGAGTTCCCGCCCGAGGAGCTGCAAGCCGAGCTAATCCGCAGACAGCGACTGGACGGCTTCGGTGCCGCCTCCCGGAACCTCAGAGCCTTGGAGGCCCTGGCTCGAGCGCAAGATGTCAGCTCGTGGGACTTTGCAGAGCTGGCAGCGGTCGTCACCCATCACACAGCCAGCAAAGAGGTCCAGGCGTACCTCTTCTCGAACCCAGACTGGCTCGCCATCTGCGAGATCACGCGACAGACGGAACCCGTGCTCGCGGCGCTGAAAGCCCGCAACACCACGTCGACGCAAACAACGAACCAAGACGTAAGCATCGCCGTGCTGGCGTCCAGCCTCATCGCTCGCCACGCCGCCAGGGCTTCCGCCTATCTGCACCAATGGGGACAGTACGAAACGACGGCTGGGCAAGCCCTGAATCAGGTCCTGACCACCGCCGAGCGCCTCAGTGCTCAGGTCGCTGGCCTCAACCCCGGAGATGGGCCCGCCACGCCACGGAACCTGCAACGCCATGCCCGGCTTCTCACAAGACAGTTGCGAGTCACAGGCCTCGAGGTCCCCACCAGCCCGCCGGGACAGCCCCGGGACGAGGACGAACCAGCGCTGACCTCTGCTCTGCGGATCGCCGCAACCGGGGACGCGGTTTTCGCGGAGGCTGCCCATTTGATGACGGCGCTGAGCCACCTTGGCTCCGCCGCGACACGTTCCGCCCAGCGTCTGAACCGGGACGTCCGACTCCACGGGATGATTGAGACTGTCCAAATCCGCGGGTTCGAAGCCATCTCGGCGATCGCCCGGGCGGCCATGCGCAGGTACGACCGCAGCGGGGAGGAATACACAGGCCGACGGGCCATCGCCGCGGTAGTTCATCACTTCGCGGAACAGCGCCTGGAACGGCTGCGTGGCAGCCTGGGTGAGTCCGAGCGTCGTGACGTCGGCTTCTACGACAACCGCCCGCCGGACCGGGTCCTGGCATCGCTGTACGACGAAACCCGGATGCTTTGGGCTGCACTGAGCTCTGGCGGCATGACCGTGGACCAGCAGACAGATCACCAGATCCGCTTCCTTCTGCTTCAGCACCGGATCGGCCAGCACGTGGGGTCCGAGTACCCCCTTGTTGCTCAGTTCCCCCCGCTGCCAGTTGTGGCGAGCATGCCCACCGATACCCCAGCGATTACCCGGCTCCAACTCATCGAAGTGCTCCGTGCACGCGTCGAAGCCGACCCCTACCATCCTGACGCATCGTTCCTGAACCGCGCGTCCGATATGTACGCCCACGAGATCGCAGGACCTGCCGACCTCACTGACGATGCACGCAGCGCGGTCGTCGCCGCCTCCGACGTTGCTGCAGTCGCCAGCTACATCGTCGAGCACCGAGTTGCCGCCTCCGCCCTCATTCTTGCCGACGCTCCCGGCCTCAGCCTCGACTACGGCCAGGCCGAGCGCGCCCTCGACGTGCTGCAGAAGCTTCGTGTCGTTGACGCGCCCCAGCCTCTGCGGCCCCGGGATGTGCTCGCAACCGAGGAGTCCCTTCCTGAGCTGCTCGAGCACCTTGAACAGCGTCTGCCCGGTCTCCTGGCACTCCCTGAACGGCCCCGGCCGTCGGCCCCCGCCCAAGAAGCTCCGTCGCCGGCCGCTCCCGGTCCGAAAGAACCAGGCCCACCTGCCGCAGTCGAGAGCGGTGCCGAGCCTTCCCCTGCGCCGCTGCCTCGGCGCGACCGCACCAAGGAGCGCCGTCACCCCGGCAGTGGCTCCCGGCTGGATGCCGAACCAGTGCGTGCCGTTCTGAGTCCGCAAGACCGGGAGCGCATCCAGAGCTTCGTGGAGGCGCGTCAAGCGCGAGAGGCCGCCTTCCCGGCTCCGGACAAGGCACCGGCGCACGATCGGCTCACGACAAGACACGCAGCAGCCCCCGAACAGCACCCCCAGCAGCAAGAGGCGGCCAGCCGGACCATGAGGTAACCGGTTCTACTTCCCGAAGGGAGCAACATCATGGTCGACGAGGAGTCCAGGCGACGCCTGGGCCGCCTGGAGCTCTTGCGGCTGACACGTGACCGTCTCGCCAGGGCGGGCCGGCGACGCCGCACGCAATACGCACAGCAGCAGCGGGAGGAAGTGCTCGGACCGCAGCAGACCCGCCCCGCTCCCTACGCACAGTTACCAGGAACCAATCCCAGCGGAGTCCGTTGAGCGGCACCTTGCGGCGTCCCAGCAGCCTTTCTGAGCCGGCCGCAAGCTTTTCGCTGCCTCAGCCCCTCACAGCGGCGCTGATGAGGCCATCCGGCGCCCGGAAGGCCACCGGAGACGGACGCAACCACGTGGCTCTGTGATGGGCCTCTGCGGCGGCCTCCCACTGCCCGAAGTCCAGAGTGGCCCGCTGGCGAGCGTCGGCCGCCACGGCGGCGCTGTGAAGCGACGCGAGGATCATTTGACGGATCTCGCTCGCTTGAGATGCCCGCCATGCGGTCTCCGCAGCTCTGTCGCCCTCTACCGTCTTCGGTAGCCGGTCAGGGTCCGGCACCGCTTGAGGACCACTGGTGCGCAGGGCCGCCATAGCGGCGCGAAATTCAGCGTTTGCCGTGACGGACGAGGCGGTCCCGTCGCAGCCGCAGTCGCAAGACGTCGCCACCGCGACCTCTGACGACGAGACCTGCAAGTCGAATCGACCGCGCGCGGCCTGCTGAATGAGGTAGCCGACCGGGTTCTTAGGCCGCCAGGTCCCACCCCAGGCCCAGGACCAGGACGTCAACAGCGCCGCGATGTCCTCACGAGTCAGCCCCTGGTCCAGCAGCGGACGCAGCGCGTACGCCAGCCCGCGCAGAGTGGCTGCCTGGGTCCAGTTGACCCGCGGTCTCACCCAAGCCGCCACGTCCACGCTGGCCGCCACCTTGGTGGCCGCGCGTCGGTGAGCCATGGGAGACGGCTCGCTGACGGCAAGCCTGAGCGCGGACGCTGGTTTGGCCAGTCTGCATCTGCTGCCTGAGACGCGCGGTAGCGCGGTGTTCTTTTCAAACCACTCACTACCCGCACCCGTAGAACTATGGCTTGGGTACCCAACAGAAGGGGTGCACGCGGCATGTCGTGAGGGGTCGGTCTGACGCTGCCTTGCCCGAGCACGGGCAGTTTCCACGGCACGGTGCCGGCCAGTCTCCGTCACGCCCGAAAGCCTCGCGGCATAGCCGACACCAGCGACTCGATGGCCGCGGGCGACGTCCCAAGTACGTGGTGCCACCGGGGCGTAGATGGTTGCCGTCCCGCGATACCCCATGCCACGCCGGTAGTCGGCGCCGAGACGCGTCCGGAGGGAGTTGCGCCGCGATCCGTGCTCAACGAACGCGAGGAGTCCAAGTTGTCGCAAGTACTGCACGTGCTCGGATATGCACCTTGCTGAGAGCGCGAGGCGTTCGGTCATTGCTCGACGGTTGTAAGCGACGTGGCCGTGGCTGCTGTGGTGCATGCGGGCGGCGATGTCCGCAGCGACTCTGAGGGTGGTTGCGTTTGCACTCGGATGGAACCTTTCCTGCACCATCCACCGAACGGCATCCATCCAGTCGCTGGCGTGACGGATCCGTCGCGATGCCGTGTGTTTCACCTCCTGCGCCGCAGCGTGCAGCACCAGGGCGAAGGTAGGGCAGGTGGACGCCGCGGGCAGACAGGAGACGTCGTCCGTTGAGGGCTCGTTGGCCGGGCCCGGACGGGATTCAACGGTCTCATCTCCAAGCGCAGAAGCCTCCCACGAGTAGCGGTCGGCGCGTACGGAAGGCAGAGAAGACAGGGATGTTTCAGACTTTTGGGCATGCCGGGATTGGCAAGCGGCAGCCAAGTGCTGCACTATGGGCACCGTTCTCTCGTGGTCTCTGCGAGGGAACACAAAGACCCGCCTCGGTGGGTCTGGAGGTTCGGGTGAACCTTGTAGGTCGCTCAGGGCTCCGGTTGGTCGCCGGAACCTCTGGGCCTTCGTCCGGTGGGTTGTACCGGACGGTGACGTTGGGGCCGCAAACCCCGGTGTTGGTCGCACCGGGAGCGGCCGGGCGGTGGAGCAAGTCCCCCTCATCTGAGGGGGCTCAGAACTCCCGCGCTGTGAACGGCTACCTCATATGCCCCCTAGCTGCGGGTCCGCAGCCGAGAAGATCTGCGCGGCGGACGCCGGCGGGGAGCGTATTGACCCTGCCCTCAGAGAACAGCTGGTGAGCTCGACGGCGGGTAGAACCCACGCCGGAGCAGGCCGTGCTGGTTGTTCCCGGCCTGGGGCGGGTAGCCTTGGTCACGTCGACACCTCTTCCAAGGTTCGTGTCGGCGCGGTGGCCCCGCCTTCCACAACAGGGCGCACCGTACGGATGGGCCCGTACCAGGCGTCTTCACACGTCTGGGTATCGCGGGCCCGTTCTGTTTTTCGCTGGCTGCAAGGGCGCCGGCGGCCTAGCGGAGGCGTCTTGCAACGGGGCAGCCTATCCGCTATCTGGGTGATCAAGCGAGCTTCACGGGGGTCGTGTCGCGCCGCTGCCGAAGCGTCACATGTCCAGGTGGGTGGGGTCGCTTGCCGGGGCTCCATTTCTGGCTGCCTAGGCGAGGGCCCGGTGGTCTCGCGCAGTCTCGCGCCCGATTGCTGTGCTAGGCGAAGATGCGCCGGGCACCGCTCGCAGGCTCGTGCCTCCCGCCATGCTGTTGCGACTCAGAGCTGCAGTGGCGTTCAGGAGGATCTGAAGGTACTCGTCGCGGCGGTACTGGTACCGCAGCTGAGGTTCCGAGACGAGCACCGCCAACGCGCCAGCGACGGTAGCCCCGCGCCAGACAGGCGCAGCCAGCGTGATCCACCCTGCCAGTGGGGATGGACCCTGCGCGAAGCCGCAGTCGAGTACGTCCTCGAGTAACCGCGGGGTGGTGCGGCGGCGACCCTCCAGCGCGGCCAGGATCGCGAGGGCCACGGCGTCGTTGGGCGTCACCTGCAGGGGAGCTGTCTCCAACGCGGCTTGAGCGGCGGCGGGAGCGGTTTGGATGACCGTGTGATGCTGTCCGAGGGCCGCGCCCCGGCGAACGCGGATTGGTTCTCCGACCAGTTCCGCGGCGTACAGCAGCACGATCTGTCCTGTGGCCTGCTGGGTCTGCGTCAGGACGTGGGTGGTGGCCGCGGGCAGGGCAGGCGCGGGCGCCAACACAGCACCAGCGGTCGGCGTCAGCGCATAGCGTCCTCGCTGCGTCTGCGTCACCAGTCGGGCTCTCCTGGCGTCCTGGAGATAGCGCAGCGCTGTCGTGCCAGGAATGCCGGCCCCCTGCGCGATCTCAGCCAGTGAGTGACTGCCGTCCAGGGTCGGTCTGGCCACGTCCAGCTCTGCCAGCGCAACGAGCATGTCGAAGCCCCGTTTGGTGGCGCTCGCTGTCTGGTCCTGCCTGCCTTCTCCTACTTCAGGCATCGTCCGCCATCCCCCTCGTCGACTGCTCGTCCGCTCGACGCGGTACGACCAGTTGCGGGCACGTCAATCCCGTAAAGCGGGTGTGACTCTAAGTTCCAGGAGTCACTCCCGTCAATGTGTAACTCGAATTCATGCCTCCTCCTGCCGGGTTTCTCACGGGGCGAGAAATGCCGTTGATGGTTTCTCACCGGGTGAGAAATGGGCGCCGTTTCTCGCCCGGTGAGAAATCGTGGGCGACACTCCGTGCACTGTGGGGCAGCAGACCGTGCACAACCGGCCGAAAATGCAGACAGATCACATCAGGTACTGATGCCGCAGGCCCTTCATGCCCTAGCCTGTTCGCCGGACCGGTACCCCGCGCCTCACGACCTGAGGAGACAAGTAGTGCGCGCCATCGTCATGAGAGACTTCGGCGGTCCGGACGTCCTGCGGGAAGAGGAGGTCCGGGCCCCTGCACCCCGGGCTGACCACACGCTTATCAGTGTGTCCCTGGCAGGCGTGAGCTCGGTGGATGCCATCGAGCGAGCCAACAACGGCGGGGACTTCGTCTCGCTGCCTTACACGCCCGGCCGCGAGGTTGTTGGGTTGAGCGACACCGGCAGGCGGGTGGTGGCACTCACGGACGGTGGGGGTTACGCCCAGAAGGTTCTCGCCTCGTCGACCGCGTGCTGGGACGTGCACGATGACATCAGCGACGCGCAGGCCTTGGCCTTGTTGGGTAATGGCAACGTGGCCTGGCACGCGCTGTTCACCCTTGCACAAGTCTCCAGGGGTGAGCGCATTGTGGTGATGCAAGCCGATGGTGGACCAGGCGCTGTCGCCCTGCAGCTTGCCGTGGCCAGTGGCGCGGATGTTCTTGCGGTCGCTAGCAGTTCCGCCGGACGTGACGTGGCTTTGGCCATGGGTGCTCGCGCCTCGGTGGACGCCAGGGATGACGATCTGGCTGACCGGATCCTCGACGCCGCCGGCGGCCCTGTCGCAGCCGCCCTAGACTTCTCGGGCGGACTCCTACTCCAGTCTGCCGCCGCAGCCCTGGCCGAACGCGGACGCATCGCCATCTACGGTCCGCCAAGTCCGGTGACTAGGCCGGTGCCGATGGAACACCTCTTGAACCAAGGGATCACGGTGTCCGGCTTCCAACTGCACCACCTCGCTCGCGAGGGGCTGGGCATTGCTCTCGGGATGCGGACCCTGTACTCAGTCGTCCGCACGGGAGTGCTCAAACTGACGGATAGTCAGGTGTACCCCCTCGGTGACGCCCGCATGGCGCACGAAGACCTCGAGACCGGCCGTGGGCACCTGCACCTCGCTCTCGATCCTGCGTAGAGCTGGGCCCAAGAGTCGTGCCCGGACCCAGCGGCTCGCAGAGTCAGTCGTCGAGGCCGTGCCTTTCGACATACCGGCCAAACTTGTAGCCCAGCTCGAAGAGCGTCTGCGCCCCCATCGCAAGCTTGAGAGCGGCCAAGTGCTTGTCGAGCGTCTTGACGCTCATCGTGTGCAGCGACGCGACCCGGTCACGCCCGTCGCCGCTCGATAGGCCCCACAAGATCGAGAGTAGCCTCGGGTCGTTGTCCAGGAATGGCATCGACCCATTACGCCCTTCACCGTCGGCCGCGTCCGACGGCGCCTGAACGCCGGGCGTCCAGGGGGTAGCGAGGCGCCAGTGCACGTTGAAGGACTCCACGAGCAGGCTCACGACGCCCGGGTGGCGGACGTGCCAGGATCCCTCACCAAGCTCACCGTTGGGCAGGTATCTACCCAGGAAGGCCTCGGTCCGGTCAAAAATGATCATCTTGATGGGGGGGAAATCAGACGTGCGGACGAGGGCACCTGGCTCAGCTGGAAAGGTGGTGACCATCTCCACCCAACCGCGAGTCCACGAGTCCTTCCGGTTAACCTCGGCATACAGGGTTCGGATGCCGATCCCTCGTTCCAGGAGCGCCTTGTCGCGTTCCTTCGTGACCATGATGCGCTCGGGCGCGCGCCGGCCAGGGTGCGACGTCAGGCATTCGACCTGGGCTGCGTCGGAGGCTCTCGCGAGCCGCGCGTTGATGTCCTCGTAGTACTCGACGAGATCGACTCCGCCGCCGGAGAAGGAGTTGGAGGCGCGTTCGAACTCGTCATCCACCCTGTCCATCAAGCTTGGCAACCTCGCCAAAGTCTCCGCTGCGGCGCGCACCTCCTCGATGTAGCGGGAGGTGAGTGCGCGTTCGACACGCCGCGGCTCGGCGGGCACCGGCGCGCCACCGCGCTGGGGATCCGGGACGACCAGCGTCAGAGCCTGCAGGATGTCAAGTCGATCGTCTCCAGGCTCGATTGGCGTGCCTCGAGCGGCCTCTCGGTAGAGCTCCCAGGCGGCTTCCGGTACGTGTGGGTCTCCCACACCGATGGGCGATTTGTCCAGTTCATCACTCATGTCGAGGGGACTTTCTGCAATAGGACTTCTACCAACAGAGGAACCGTTGAACTGATCACAACCGTGGGCCAGCCTAAGGGTCGGCCACACAAATGTGCGTCGCCTGTACATGCAGGTGCGCACTCGGGGTGTGGCCAACCTGTGCCCGGACTGCCGACCTTGCCGGGCCTGTCCAAGAGGAGAACAGCATGCGGAACACAAGGCTCAAAGCCCTGGCTGGCGCGGCTGCCGCCGTTGCTGGCGTGGCGCTGGCCGTCGGCTTCGCGGCGGGTCCCACCGTGGCGCTGGCCGGCGACATCCAGTGGAGGATCGCTGCGTCTGCGCCCGCGGGAGACATCCAGTGGGGCGCGGACGACATCCAGTGGGGCGCGGACGACATCCAGTGGTGACGCCCTGAGGGCGTCGGCGGCGCCACTGGCGACGCCCTCAAGGGAGCGATCGGCAATTGGTCCGCGACGACGCACAACCCGATCAGCCCGGTAAGACGAGCAACACATGTCCGACAGGGTGGCATGCCCACGGCAACTGATGCCGCAGGCACCTGCAAGAAGGGGGTACGGGGGCACATGGGCATCCAGCAGGGCGGCACCGCACGCGGCGCTGGCACGCGTTCCGAGCGCGTGTTCAGCGTGCAGGCCGCCTTCGCTGCCCTTGGCCGACCCACCGCTCGGCTCTCCGAGCTGGCAGCGGTCGCAGGTCTGGACGACTCCACCGTCAGTCGCATCCTTCAGAGCGGGATCTACACCGGCCACTTCAGCCGGCCGGAACGAGGGGTCTACGCGCTCGGCCTCGGCTCGGTCGCCCTGGGTCTGCAAGCCAGTGCCTACAGCCACGACGGAGACGCCGCGCAGGTACTGCTGCAGGACCTTCACGGCGCCACAGACAAGGGCCTCATCTTCCTGTACATGATCAGTCCGCTGGGGGGGCTGGTCAGGATGTGTGTGGAAATGGCGGTGGGAGACAGCGACCTGTCGGAGCTCGGCATGACAACGCGGGACCGCATGGAGATCACCAAGTCCCTACGCGTAGGTTCTCCCGGCCGGGCCATCTTGGCCTACTTGCCGAAACCCATGCAGGAGAGCGTGCTCGCTACCCCATCACCGGCGCGTGCGGGCCCAGGAGCGCTCCTGGACGAGACGGAACTGTTGACCTCATTGAGCACCGTGCGCGACTGCGGCTTCGCCACAGGTCGTGAGGAGTGCGTAGCAGGCTGGAACTCTCTGGCTGCGCCGCTCTTCTGGGGAGACAACGTCGTTGGCAGCGTGTTGGTGATGAAGCCGGCAGACGAGATGCCGGAGCCATCCACCGAGTACATTGCCGCGGTCAAGGACGTTGCTGCAGCTCTAAGCCGCCGAGGCGACGGATCGACAGGACGGCCGGCTACGTGAGACCGGTGAGATGCAGTTCGGAATGCTTGCCAACCAGCCGAGCTCGAGTTCCACAGGATGATCCCTCATTCCGCACGTGAGTGCCCTCGTTTTTCATCCTATGGAAAATGATCAAGGCGACCGGTTCGCATCACTGGCCACACGCGAAGTCATGAAGCACAGTAGTGGCCATCGGCGCCCGACTCTTGGCGGGCGCCGAACCCGACCTTCACGGCCAATCGTCTCCGGGACGGAGACAATGACTTCCGGCGGAATCGGCAGACCCCGCCGGAGACCTGGGCCCCTCACTTGGGGGTGAGCGGCTCAGATTCGTTGGCGCCCCACGTCGACGGCGAAGCAACTTTCGGCAGGGCAGTGAGCTCCCGGTCGAAAGTCCGGTCAAGGGCCGGAACCCGCGGGCAACTTACAAGGCGCCCGGGTTCCGGCCCTGCTTCGTGTCTGCCGTGGACATGGGCGGCCGTCCGTCGACGCCTCGTCCGGCCCGGATTCGAGCCGAGTGCCGGCGGAGCGAGCCCCTGGCCCATCGTGTAACTGTTGCTGGCGGTCTCGGGTGAACCGTTCCCATCTACAGGCCTGTTCCGCCGTGAATTCTCACACCGACTCGCTCACAGAGTGTTCGCCGAAGAAATGAGATGAAGCGCCTCGCCGATGCTTCGACCGGAGGTGTGCGGTGAAATTACCTCGAGGAATCACCGTCCTTTTCCATCGGATGGAAAAGGACGCGGGGGAGCCAGTCAATGGACTAGTCCTTGGGGTGGGACGTGAGGGAGAGTATTCCCATCCGGTGCTTGCTGTCCGCGGCGGCTAGCCCGGTCCCTGGAACGCTGCCGTTCGCTCAGTCCTTTGCATGCGGCACGGAATCGATAGAGCCACGCCCAGAGGAGGACCCGTCACCTCACCTTCTACGGGCCCAGCAGGCGCCCTAGAGGAAGTGACGGAACTCGGACCTGCAGGTCCTGCGTGGGGCGTAGCTGGCTCTCTCGAGGGTCCGCGACGCACCCCAGGCACGTCCTGCCGCACAGCCCAGGACGTAGCCGACATCCCGACGAGGAGGACGACACATGCTCGACAACGACACGACGGAGGAGACCGCCGCGGCCGACGAGGGCCTAACGGCGCACATGAGGGTCTACCGTGTTCTGGAGACCCTGAACGCCATGGGCCCTGGGCTGCACCCGCTCCACCGAATCATCAGCCAGTCCAGCGTGACGAAGTCCACGGCCCACCGCATTCTGCGCGCTGGCGTCGCAGCCCGTCACCTCGTCTACCGCGCTCCCGGCCGCTACGGCATCGCTCCTGACGTCGCCCTGCACCGCCCAGACGCCAGCGTGCACCTCACGCTGCCACACAACAGCGCCCTGGACCGCGAGACCACAGCCCTCCAGCGGCAGACCGCGCAAGTCAGCATGGCTTTTGGCGCGGTACTCATCGACGACACCCCCTCTCGCCTGATGCTCCACCACGCCTACGGGCGGCGGACGGACTTCCAGGCTGCCTTCCAGCACGCAGCGGTCGACGCACGCATGGCCCTCCGCTACGCGCCGCTCACCGCCGACGGCCCCGGCCTGGCCATCCTGGCCCACCTGGACGGAGCACCACAGAGCCACCGCATGCGAGAGATCCTCTCCGAGGGCTACGTCATGACCCAGTCTCCGTTGCCCGACTGGCTGATCCTCGGCGTCCCTCTGTGGAGGGGATCCACCGTCTACGGAGCCCTTGCCGTGATGGGCCACAAGCACCACATGGAGCGCAACCGCAGGGAGTACGCCGCGGCAGCACTCGCGTCCGCAGCCCGGCTAAGCGCGAGGTGCGAGCTCGCCTCCGGTGCCATGCGCGTAGCGAGTTGATCTCGAGGGGCTTGGTGTGACGTAGCGATGTGACTTAGCGCTAAGTGCTCCCAGGCGATCATCCGCTTCAATGTGCGCATGGACCAGGGGATCGCCGCGCTCGCAGGGGCCAGCATCGGCATCATCGGAACGCTCATTGCCGCACACCTCTCTGGCAGACAACAGCGGGCCCAGTGGCGTCGGCAGGTCCGCCGTGATGCGTACGGAGCCTTCATCTCTCGGTATGACGCGGCCGTTCGCGCTGGGCAAGCAGCGGAACTGGCGATACGCGAGGATCGGTTGGACACGGGCATCGACCAGAACTTCGCAGAGAAGGTCCGAGAAGCACGCGACGCGCTCGTGGCCGTGCAGTTGGAGGGCCCAGAAGGCATCGCTATAAGGGCCGAGTCGGCGATGAGCGATCTAGACACGTGGGCGTGGGGACTGGATCTTCTCATCAGTGGAGATGGCACTCTCACCGCTGAGGAGACACTCGAGTTCACAGATGGGCGTGAGGAAAAATGCGCGCACGCGTTGGCGGAGATCATCGCGCTGGGGCGCAAGCTGCTGACCAGATAGTGGCGAAGTGTGCCCCACCAGCGCCGTGAGCGAGCGAAAGCCTCCATGCCGCTTGGCAAGTCATGCGAACCACACTTCAATGTGCCCTGTGACCACGACACCCTCGCCGGCGGGCCGTACCGCGGAGACGATCGCGGGACGGATCCTGTTGGACGATGTGCTCGCCGCTCTGCGAGCCGTCAGGCCCCTATTTCACTCCGAAGCGGATCTGCAGCACAGCTTCGCTCGAGCACTATGGGAGCTCGCACCAGAGGTAGGGTCGCGGCTTGAGGTGCCGAGGCGCGGGCGTGGCAAGAACGAGCACCTCGATCTCCTGTGCGTGGGCCCGTTGGCCCGTACGGCGATCGAGTTCAAATACGTCACGCGTCGATGGTCAGGCACGATAGGCCTGCCGCCCGAGGTCTACCAGCTGCGGAAGCACGGGGCCCCGGATGTAGCGCGACGGGACTTCGTGAGAGATCTGGAGCGGCTGGAACGCTTCTGTGACCGTGAGGACCAGAACGGCCTGGCGCTGCTCGTGACGAACGAGGCCTCACTCTGGCGCCCCCAAGTAGCCGGCCGCGCAAAAACTAACGATGACAAGTTCCGAATCCACGAGGGACGTACGCTGCGCGGCACACTCCTGTGGGCCGGCGGCGCCTACATCCCCAACACGCAGGTACTACGTGGTGTGTACCCACTGACATGGCGACCGTACGCGGACCTGGGGGGAGTAGATGGCGAGTTCCGCTGTCTGGCTGTTTTCATCACGCCGGTCAACGAGGCGTCGGGCGCCCGGGTTGCCGCTCAGCGTGAAGTGCCCTGAGCGGCGTAGCGAGCACGGAGCCTCGTCACTGCGTGTGATGCGGTACCTGGCCATCAGTGAACTTGCTGGCTGCGGAAGATTCACGGCCACATCGCTTCTATTCCGCGATGGCCTCCCTGTGCCAAGGTGATCACGTACGGCAGGGCGGGGCTGAAGGAGCTAGACAATCGTGCGCAACAGCCGAGGCGGGCTCCCGCTCCTACGAGAACACGAGCTGGCCCGTGCAGGTGTCGACGTCCGATCGCTCCGCAGGATCAAGGTGTCTCTGGGTCGAACCGGTAGCAGCAAGTGGCACCTGCCTGCAACGTCGCCCGGAGCGCGGTGTCGATACGGGCAGTACGTGAGTGGAAGCCCTCAAGCGTTGCTGGACGTACTACCAGACATCTGTGGAACCTGCGCCGCTCTGATACGACTGCGCCCAGTCGAGGAGTCGTTGTGGATCGCAGCCGCCGAGATCGTTGAGGCGGACGGGCGTGCCAGAAGCCTGGAACAGCCATCGCAGCGTCTGGGGGCCTGGCGCGGATATCCGCTGGCGCTCTGGGAGGCCGCACGGCACCGAGACTCTCGGGTCCGCGCTCGATTGGAGCCGCTGGCGGCCAATGAGGAGTTTGCACCTGCAGCGAGGCAGATGGCCGCGGCTTGGTCGACGGTGCTGCAGCGGTCAGAGTCGGCGCTGGCGGCCTGGCGAGTGGCAGCGCCGGCAGCCAAGGAAGCTGCCTCCATCAGCACCGCGTGCGACGCAGTCGCCGCCGGTGAGAGGGTCAGCGAAGAGGGGCGGGAGTTGGCGGCGGCGATCGACCGGACATGGTGGGGCGAGCCGTGCGACGTCTGGTCAGTGGTGCGCCGTGCATGGAGCACTGCTCGCGCGCAGGGCGCCAGCGCCGAGTCAGCTCTCGACGCCGCGATGCATGCTGTCGAGGGCCACTGGGGCACGGCGCGGGTGCGCGATGTAACAGCTCTTCCCCGAGTGGCGAGCATCCCGGCGTATGGCTGTTCCTCTCCAGCGGAGTGGGCCGATCGTGAATTCCAATACCTCTGGAGAAGGTATGTGAGTCAGTCCTGCCAGAAGCTGGAGACCGCCATGCGGACAGCCGGCGGCGGCGGAGCAGTGCGCCATCAGTTGCTGCTCGTGACCGGCTGGCCCTTGACTCGCGAGCGCGACGTCGATCTTGCATACCTCGCTCAGTACGAGCAGGTGGGTCCCACCGTGCCGTGCGGGGGTCGGCGTGAACGGTCGTCCTGGGCGCCGAACCATGCCGTCGTACTTGCCGTTCCCGGGAATGCCGTCCGTCACGCCACAGCTCACGCCCGCGCTCACGGCGGACGGATTGTCGCGGGCCCGCGACTACCCAAGGGCCGAGAGAACATCGAGCGTCAGGCGTTGGCACTACTTCGCTTGGCTTTCCCGTACGTAGCCAGCGACGCCGAGGAAGACGTACGCGCATCAGGAGTGTCGTTGCCGGTGATGCAAGCGCGCGCCGCGAGCCGTGAGGGCCGGAACGCAGCTTGGGCACAGCTTGAGGGAGATCTGGATGGCGTTGAGCTGTACAGTGCGCTGGTCCGCGGCGGCTATCGGTGGATACCCGATGAATCCTTGGATGAAGCCAGTACGGCGTCCGCTGCGCTGACCCGTGTGGTAGCGCTCGGGCTCCGCGACTGGACGATGTCCCTGAGCGTCGAGTGCGGGCGCAGGCCCGACACGACTCTGCACACGCTGTACGGCGCGGTCAGGACGTTCAACACGAGCACGCTGGGCTTTTCGCCTACCGGGGGCCACCCGGACATGGAGATACCGTTGCATCGGATCATTTCCCTGACGGGCGACGCGCAGCGCCGGATCCCTGCGGAGGTTCCGGTTCATGAGCCGTACGTAGATCCCGTTCCGCAGGCATAGCGGTGGCTGAATCGGCCGCGCAGGTGGCGGCCCCCGCCGCGTGTGTATGGCGAGCGCGTGTGCCTGAGTGGCACACGGCGGCGGGAGTGCTACCTCCGGCTGCGGAGCCGCGGCCGGCGCGGGAGATGTCAATCCGCTGGGAGAGCGCGCCAGGTGACCGGGTTGATCAGGACACCGGGCGCAGGATCACGGGAAGCTCACTGATGCTGTTCACACCGGGGGCCGGAGTCCTGGGCGGCGCCTGGTCAGAGGCCAGCCGGAGATCCGGGAAGCGCGTGAAAAGGCGGGACAGGGCGATTTCGGCCTCGAGTACGGCGAGCGCGGCGCCCGGACAACGGTGTGCACCGTACCCAAAGGCGAGGTTGCGGTGGCTGTCACTTCGGCGCAGGTCGAACGTGTCAGCGCCGGAAAAGGCGTGCGGGCATCGTCCGGTCGCGGTGATCGGAACAATCACCAACGATCCCTTGGGGATGACAGTTCCTTCGACCTCCATGTCGCTGGTCGTGTAACGCGGCATGGTGAAGCGGACCGGCGCGTCATAGCGCAGGGTCTCCTGGACGGCCTGCTCCCAGCCCACCGCTCCCTCGAGGAGCAGCTGAAGCTGATCCGGGTGCCGGTGCAGGGCCAGGACGGCGCTGTTGAGAAGGTTGACAGTTGTCTCGTGGCCGCCGAGGACCACGATCAGCAGGTTGGCGACGACCTCTTCGGGGCTGAGGCTGCCGGCGTCGCAGGCGGAAATCAGATCGGTGGTGAGATCCTCCCCAGGCTTGGCGCGCTTGAGGTCGACCAGGCCCTGTAGCGCCATCGGAAACTCCTGCCAGGTCTGCTGCGACTCCTCCGGCGTGATGTCCATGCGCAGGACCGCCGCGGACAGCCGGTGGAAGCGGTCGCGCATGGCCGGGTCGTCGGGAACACCGAGCAGTTCGCAGATGACTGTCATGGGCAGCGGTAGGGCGAACTGTGCCCTGAGGTCGATAACGCCGGCGGCGCCGGATTCCATGTTGTCCAGTAGCGCATCGGTGATGGCTTCGATCCTGGGGCGCAGGGGCCGGACCCTGGCGGCAGTGAAGGCTTTTTGGATGGGGCCGCGCAGTCGTGCGTGGCGGTCGCCGTCGGCGTTGAGGAGGTTCTGGGCCAGGAAGAAGGGTCGCTGCGGCCAGTCTTCGGGCACCAGCCCGTCGTTGTTGTCCTGCCAATGTGCGGCGTCTTTGCGGATGGAGGCGTCGGCCATCACCTGCCGGGCCGAGGCGTGCGAGGTGACCGCCCACGCACGTACGCCACCAAGGAACTCCACCGGGAAGACCGCTCCGTGGTCTCGGAGCCTGGAGCCCTCGTGTCCGTCGGCGTCGGGGGCTGCTGCGAGAAGTACAGGGGCTGTTGTGGCCACGGAGAATCTCCTCTGTCGAGATGATGAATGGGGGTAAAAGTAACGGGCAGGCTCGCAGGCCCACGGACCACCAGCGGGGGCGCCCATTCCACGTCTTCTACGGGGACTGCGAGGGCTATATCGGGCAGGTGGAGAAAGAGTCGCTCCAAGCCGATATAGACGATGTGGCAGGCCAAGTCCTGGGCGGGACAGGCGTGAGCACCAGCGCCCCAGGCCAGGTAGGCGTGATGTCCGACGGCTGAGAAGGGGTCAGAGGGTCGGGTACCTGAGCCGGAGGCGGCCAGGCCAAGGACGACCATGTCGCCCTGTTCGATTTGGCAGCCGCCGAATTCCACGTTATGCAGAGCCCACCGGTTGAAAACGTTCTGTAGTGGCGGCGCCTGCCATAGCCCGCGGTTGGCGACGTCGCCGACTGACACTCGCGCGTCGTGAATCTGGGCGCGGAGCCGAGTGTCGGTGAAAATCTCCAGCAGAGTGTTCGACATCCACGCCGACGTGGTGAAAGCCGTGTTCATCATGAACCAGCTCTGAGCTTCAACCTCGTCGACGTCAAGCCTGTCACCCGTGGCCTTCAACATGCGGGAGATCAGGTCAGGCCCCGGGTGCTTGGTCTTCTCCGTGACGACCTGGCGGTGGACGTCGTCCATGCGGCGCGACGCATCGTCGGCGTGCGGGCCGACGCGGATGAGCTCGTGCACCGATGCTTCGACTTGATCGGCGTAACGACTGTCGATGCCCAGTAGGCCCATCATCACCAGGAGCGGCAGTCGGTGGGCAAAGTCCTGCTCGATGTCGACCGCTCCCTGGTGTGCGAAGCCGGCGATGAGCCTGTCGGCCAGTTCGGTGATGAAAGTGCGGGTCTGGAGACTGTGCTGTTCCAGGTCGGCGAAGGCCTCCACCACGGGCCGCCGACGGCGCGCATGCTCCGCCCCGTCCTGGCACTGCATGTGGCCTCGGGGATCGAGGAGCCGCAAGAGAGGATGGTTGCCCTGGGTGGGTCGGTGTTTCCAGACCTTGGGATCGTTGCTCCACCACTCGTTCCGGTTCTGCAGGACGTCACGAGCAAGGTCGGGGTCCAGCACCATCCAGCCCCAGAAGGTGCCATCCTTGTCGACCTTCACAGGGACAACGGGGCCATGGCGGCGCAACTGTGCGTAGTACTCCAGCGGGTCCAACTCAAACTCAGGACCGTAGAGAGGGTGGCACTCCGGCGACCTCCGGATCGGCGGTGAGGAATGCGTGCGAGCGTCGGCATGGGCAGGGCAGCTTGCTGCCGTGCGTTTGAACAACGATGAGGTCATGAGTTCTCACTCCGCGCGCCAAGACCGCATGGACAGTGGGATGCGGTGCCAGCATGTCTCCCGGACCGCTTGTGGTAACTGTGACAGTGCGGTACCTGCGGCACATGCCGGGTCGAGTTGCGAGAGCGACGCCGCTACGCTCACATCTTGCTGTTCTACCTGCACGTTGCTTCCCCTAGTGCCTTTTGCGGGAGTCGGGTGATCAATGACCCGCCGTCTCCCCAACATCGCGGCAGGTGAGGTGGATGTGCAAGCGGGTACTGGAGTCTTGCCGAGGCTCGGCAAGTTTGTGACGGGCAGGGGGTTTGTTGCCGGTGGGGCAAGATACGCGACGCAAGAGGCGTGGCCTGGCGGATCTGCCAGCTGACCTGCACCCAGCCATGTACGCGTGGGCTACGAAGCTCCGCGAGTTCTACATCGGCCTAGAGATGACCCTGGGGGAGCTCCAGGGCGTCCTTGGTCTCGACCCGGGCACGTTGTCGCGGTACCTGAACGGTCGGCGCCTGCCTGAGATCGAGTTCCTTGGGCGGCTGTACCAAGCCATCGAAGACAAGCTTGGCGCGCCCCTGGTCCCCGAGGTTCGCGCCAACGTACGTGCCTTGTACTTTGCGGCGTGTGCCGCGCACGATCCCAACCGGCACGAGGTCTACGTGCTGCGGGACGAACTGGCCGCGGCCCAGCGCAGGGCGCAGGAGGCCGAGGAGCAGGTCCGCACGCTGGAGGCGCAACTCAGCATCGAGCTTGATCGCCGCGGCGAATTGGAAAACCGCTTGCACTCCTTGCAGATTGTTGCGGTTGCTGAGTCTGGAAATGGGGCCGAGGTGGTGCGCCTCCGAGACCAACGTGAGGAGTTGTCACGTCAGTATGAGGACCACCTGCGGGCCCTCACCGACCAGATGCGGAGGCTACGAGACCTGGAAGACGCCTATCACAGCACCGGCGAGCAGCTTCACCAAGCGGAACGACGCCTGGAGGCCGGGCTCGAGGAGGCATGGCGTGAGGAAGAAGCCAGCGGCAGCCGTCGGCGCTGGCGGAGCCGTGCTTCTGATGGCCCGCCAGACCAGCTGCCGCTCTCGCCGGATGCGGCACGCGAGGCCTGGGCGGCCTTCGCTTTGCTAAGCCGGCGCAGCCAGGTTCATTTGCAGCGGCTGCTCGCCGAGATCGATGGGGCCCGACACGGTCACCGGGATCCGGATGCTGCGCTCAGCGCGGTCGCTAAACTGGCGATCGGCGCGCGCCGCAACAGCGAAAACATGCTCCTACTCGCAGGTGAGGCTCCTGGACGGGTGTGGTCGACGCCAGTTCCGCTGTCGGAGGTCCTGCGCCACGCCGCAGCCGAGGTCGAACAAGGAGCCCGAATCGACCTGGCAGATGTACCGCCAGTGTTCGTCGGCGGGCGGGAGGTTGCCGGCCTCATCCGGCTGTTTGCCGAGCTACTAGACAACGCCGCACGCTTCTCCGCTCCTGCGACCAGAGTCACGGTGAGTGTCGAAGTCCTCCCTGACGGTGGGGGGACCGTTGCGATCCACGATGCGGGGATCGGCATGTCTGAAGAAGACCGCGAGACCATCAACGCGCGGCTGAGCAACCCACCCAAAATGCCAGGGAGTCGCCGCCAAGGCGTACACATCGTGGGGTTGCTCGCTGTACAGCATCAGGCCCGCGTTCAACTCGATCCCCACCCGGGCGGCGGAACGTCCGCGTACGTCACCCTCTCGCCCCTGTTGTTCACCGCCGGCCGGCGCAGCCTGCCCGCGGCCGATATGGCGCCCTAGGTAAAGGTCATGGATTCCGAGCGGCGCCTGACCACACAGGGCGCGGGTGAACTGAAGAAGTTCAAAGGTGATGGGGACGAAGACATGGTCAGCGCAGCCAAGCAGCCAGAGCGGTATCAGGCTGTTTTTGTCGACATGCATAATGCCAACCAGCTGGAACCGCCGTATGCCACGCTACGGGGGGCGCAGAAACGCTGTGAGCGTGACCTCACAGGTGCCTGGACCGGAGACGGCGTGTTGGAGCTCAGCTGGGAGCTGGGTGCGGAGGCTAAGGCGGATGCCGTCCCGTCCCGTCGCTGGAGGATGATGATGAAGACCAATTTGCACAGGGAACCGGTCTCCAGTGGCTACGAAGTTCTTCTCGTCGCTGACGCCGTAGACGTGCAAGCGGGCCATGCGACTGGTGACCACCGGGTCTGAGAATGGCAGCAGTTGCAGCAAAGCCACTCCGGCTAGGGGATCATGGCGGTGTACAGGCCGTGCTGGCCACAGGGCCAGGCCGCAAGGCTTGGCTGCTTTGCGGATTGCCATGGTGGAAAGCCGCCGCGACCGGCAGATCCCCTCGCCCCCCGGAGACCGCATGTCCCCCTCCTCTGATAGTCCGCGCCGTTGCCCCGTCGGCGCCCAGCCTCTGTTCACCGACGCGTTCTACGTCGACGTGGTGAGCAATTTCGACAGCCTGCGGGCCGAAGGAACCGTCATAGCCGCGCAGATCGCTGAAGACGCCTCGGGCTGGCTGGTACTCGGTTACGACGAGGTCCACGAGGTCCTGACGAACGGCGACGGTCTGTGGACGACAGACTCCGGTCGATGGCACGGCTGGCCCGTCACGGGCGACAGACCTCCGCTGGCGGTCATCGACATGGCCCTCGGCGAGAGTCCACGCTTCGCCAGCAGCGCCGTGCAACGGGACCTTGCCGTTCCCTTGGAGCGAGCGCTCGGAGAACTGCATCCTGAGCGCACCATCCAGTGGATCAGTCAGATCGCTGACGAACAGGTCGAGGTTTTCGCGGGCCGCTACTCCGGCGCCGCGGAACTGATGGCCGACTATGTGCAGTGGCTTCCCACCCGCATCATGATGGGCCTGCTCGGCATGGACCAGCGGTACTCCGCGGGCGTCTCCAACGCGTTGGGCGACCTCCGCGAGCCGGAGCACGCCGAGAGAGGTTCCCGGAAGCTTGACCACTTCTTGGACAAGCTGGTCACAGAGAAGCGTGCCGAGTTCGGCCCCGACCTCGTCTCCTGGCTCATCGCGCACGGGCCTGACCTCACACCGCAGGAAATCCACGTACAGACGCGGCGGCTCCTGACTACGGGCCTGGCCGCCACCGAAGCTCTCATGGGCAACACGCTGTTGGCGATGCTGACCGACCCGGAGCTACGTCGCGCAGCCCAACAGGAGTCCGGCGGCATGGGCGAAGTCACCACGCAGGTTCTGCAGCGGCTGCTGCCGCGCACCGAGCTGTTGGCCCGGATCGCCACGCGGGATACCCGTCTGGGAGACGTGGACATCAGCGCTGGGGACCTGGTCGTCGTGTCACTCGCCGCGGCGAGCGCTGATCCCCGCGCTTCGGTCACCATGTCGGGCTACGAGATCGCGTGGGGTCTGGGCGACCATGCGTGCCCGATGCCGGCGCGTGACCTCGCCCTCCGGATCGTCCACACGAGTGTTGAGCGGCTCTTCCATCACCTGCCGGATCTGATGCTGAACGCTCCGGCCAGGGATCGTCACACCCTTCCTGTGTCGTTCACGCGCGTCCGGGAGATGCTCGTGGAAGGCGAGCCGACCTATCTGCCCGATCCGATCTTCACCACGGCTCCGCCGACACCGGCGGGCCACCAGCCGCTGTGGGCCGGTCCGGATCCGCAGGCGGTGATGATGGAAGCCCTCGGCGAGTACGTGGTCTTCGACAAGCCCTACCCGCACCCGTTGCCTGCCGAGCTCGCCCCATGGCACGGCTACACGCGGCTCGGTGGGCACATCATCTACGTCGTGTATGACGACGGCAGCCTCGGGCCTTCCCCGTCGCCCCAGGACCTGGCGAACAACATGTGCCCGGCCTCCGTCAAGACTGTCCTGCGGGTGGGCTGGCGTGCCATCGAGGGGTACGTGGTCTGCGAACTGCCCTGGGATCCGTGGAACGGGATCGTCACGCCGGAAGAGGACTACGAGCGGTAGAAGCAGTACGGCAAGAACACCAAGGGGCGCCGGTGCAGAGAGCACCGGCGCCCCTTGGCCGTGCAGCTGGCCGGAAACCGAACGAGCGACCGCAGGTCAGGCCGCGGTGCGCCGCATAGGCGCCTGACGGGGGCTGACCGTCATGGGCAGGTGATCCGGGTAGGGCATCGCTGCCGTGGCCGGGTGCGGCGCACGGCCCGGAGCCAGCTGCAGCCGCCAACGGGGCAGGATGGTGGCCAGCGAGATGACGATCTGAGTGGAGGCGAAGGCGTCGCCGATGCACTTGCGGGTGCCGGCACCGAAGGGCACGTACGCTTCGCGGGGCAGGAGACGCCGACGCTCCGGCTCCCACCGGTCGGGGTCGAACATCTCCGGGTCGGTGTAGACGCGAGGATCCCGGTGGAGGGCATACAGGCTGAACGCGATCTCGGTGCCGGTGGGGATGGTTACGCCACCAATGTCCACCGGCTCCGTAGCGCGGCGCATGAGCAGCGTGACGCTGTGAAGGCGTAGGACCTCGTCCATGACCCGCTGGGTGTACTCCAACTGCGGCACGTGCGCCAAGCCGACCTCATCGTTGCCGACCACTGCATCGATCTCGGCCAGGATTCGGGCCTCGACCTCAGGATGGCGGGCGATCTCGTACATCGCCCAAGAGAGGGTGGATGCGGTGGTCTCGCTGCCAGCGAAAAGTATGGTCATCAGCTGGTCCCGGACCTCGCCGTCGGAGAGCGATTCGCCCGTCTCCGCGTCCCGGGTGGCCAGCAGGGTGGACAGCAGGTCGGGCTGGTCGGTGTCGCCGCTCTCCCGGGTGAGTGCGATGACGTCGTCGATGACCTTGAGGAGTTCTGCGGTGGCCGCGTCGAACCGGCGGTTGGCCGGGATGGGGAGGTGATCCAGGACCTTGGGCGACACGGCGCGGGCCAGCATGGTCTTGAGGATCACAGGAACGTTTTTGTGGACGGCGTCCACCGCGGGTCGGCCCAGGTCCGCGGAGAACATTGTCGCGGCCAGCGTATTGATGACGAGTTCTGCCATCGCCCGTTCCACAGCGATCGTCTGGCCGGGCTTCCAGGCGTCGACGGCTGACTGGGCCTCGCGACTCATTGCTGCTGCGTAGCCGGCGATGCGCGCGTGGTGGAAGGAGGGCTGCATCAGCTTCCGGTGCTTGCGGTGCGTCGCGCCGCCTGAGTTGGCCAGGCCGTTGCCTACGAGGGGTCGCATGCGGTCGAACAGGCGGCCCTTCTCGAAGCTGGGGCCCTTGGTGACCATGACCTCCTTGGCCAGGGTCGAGCTGTTCACGAAGTAGACGGGCAGGGGACCCAGATCGACCCGAACGAGGTCGCCGGTGTTCCTGAGTGAGTCCACGAAGTCGAGTGGTCGGCGCCAAAGGGGCAAGACGTGGCCGAGGAGCGGTAGGCCCTTCGGGGCGCGCGGTATGGAAGGCAGCCCTGTCACGACGACGCTCCTCTGCGTTGGGAACACATATACCCATCATGAATGCCCATTGCAGCAATGGGTACACGGCCGCTTCACGGTCCGATGCTGACGAGAAGTCGCGCTGACCAGCGCTGTTCTTCTGACGGTGCGCCATTGGCCGCAACGGGCGTGGTTGGGGACCGGTCACACAGTGGCGAAGGGACGCAGGCAGGGCTGAGGCGGTGCACAGGGGTACTGTGCACCGCCTCCAGGGGTAAGCGATCAGCCGCGGCCTGTGATCCGCCGCAGCAGTCGCGTCCAAAGCGACGGACGCCGGCCTGCGGAGGTGGGTACAGCGGTTGCGGCAGGAACGCCCAGCGTGGACGCCTGCAGAGGCGGCAGCGCCTGCGGCGCAGTGGCCGGCTGCGGCGCAGGGACCTGCTCCGGCAGTGCCGGGCTCGTGCGCGTTGCCTCGGGCTCCACGGCCCTGCTGGGCTTGGAGGGGGTGAACGTCACCGGCAGCGTGCGCAGGTGCCTGGTCAGCCAGGTGGCGTCGTAGGTCAGGTCCTCCTCATCGAGCGCCAGGGCCATGTCGGGGAGCCGGCCCATGAGCGCTTCGATGCCAGTGTCGGCGATGCTGCGGCCGATGTCCTGACCCGGGCACTCGTGGGGGCCGCTGCTCATGGAGACGTGGGACTTGTTGCCGGCCAGCGATGCGTCCAGGTCAGGTCGGATCGCCGGGTCGCGGTTGGCCGCGGCCAAGGCAAGCACCAGGAAGTCGCCCTTCTTGATCACCTGCTCGCCGAGGTTGGTGTCGCTGAGGGCCCAGCGCCCGGGGATGGCGTTAAGGGGCGGAGCGTCCCACAGGACCTGCTCCAGAGCGTCGGGCAGCGTCATCGACCCGCCCGAGAGCTGACCACGGAAACGGGGGTCGGTGAGCACCGTCTTGAGCGTGTTGGCGATCAAGTTGACCGTCGTTTCGTTAGCGGCGATGAGGATCAGGCGCAGATGCTCCACGACCTCGTCGGTGGTCAGCTTCGACTCGTCCTTGATCAGCCACGAGGCGAGGTCGTGCGCGGGATTGTCCTCTTTGCGTGCGACCAGTTGCTGCAGTACCTCGGTGATGTAGGTGTTGCTGGCGAGCGCCGTTTCGGTGCCCTTCATCAGGTCGCGGGCGGCATCCACCAGCCGCGGCCCGTACTCCTCCGGCATGCCCAGGAGCCGGGTCATCACCAGCATCGGCAGCTTCTCTGCGAACTGCGAAATCAGGTCCGCCTTGCCATCCCGCACGAATTCGTCCACGAGCTGGTGGACGAACCGGGTGACGATGCTCCGGATCCCGTTGGATTTGAACGCGCCCAGCGCTCGGGTGACCGCACCGCGCAGCCGCTTGTGCTCGTCACCGTCGACGAAGAGGACAAGGGGCTGCCAGGCGACCATGGGGAGGATGGGCGAGTCCATGCCCAACTGTCCGTTCTTGACGGCCGTCCACTCCCGGGAGTCCCGGGTGAACCGCTTCGGGGAGCGCAGGACCTCCAGGGTGGCCCGGTGTCCGAGGACCAGCCACGCCGGGATATCACCATGGAGCAGGACCGGCGCCACGTCACCGTGCCGCTGCCGAAGCCGCTCGTACATGCCGCTCGGGTCGTCATCAACGGCGGGACCGTACAGGCGCTGGATGTCCGCAGGCGCCATACCGTGGGCGGGGCATCCAGGGGGCGGGACAGCGGCTTGCGGGGACGCGGCAGTGTGGGGGTCAGGGGGATTCACGGAGCCTCCGATGATGGGACAGCCGGTCGCATCTCGATGCGGTCAGGTCCCTGGCCGCCCTCACCAGCCGACGGCGCGAGGTCCTTCGTCCACCAAGGTGGAGTCCCCGTCATCGGATGAAGCGAACCTTGACCCTGAACCACGCCGCGCCCGACCCGGGATGCGACCCGCAGCGATAGCACGACAGGGCTGGCCGGACCTCCGCGAGGAGGCTGGGCCTGAAGTAGCATAGTGGGTTCCGCTCACGCTGTGCGTACGAGACGACTTATCTGACGAATCCTCAACTGCATTTTAAA
Source organism: Actinacidiphila glaucinigra (assembly GCF_035918135.1). Classification (NCBI taxonomy): domain Bacteria; kingdom Bacillati; phylum Actinomycetota; class Actinomycetes; order Kitasatosporales; family Streptomycetaceae; genus Actinacidiphila; species Actinacidiphila glaucinigra. The sequence goes on along the minus strand of NZ_CP109145.1, from coordinate 201,455 downwards.
AGGGGGCAGTTCGGGACGCATGCTTGCCTGCCGCCGGCGCCGAGACATCCCGCAGCCCTGCATCCCGGCGTACCGCTTCCGTGCTGGGCCGGACGCTGCCGGGGACTTCCGCTGATGTCTGAGCAATGCGCGCAGTCAGCCCGGGCTCAAGCCGAGCTGCCTTCGTGACGCCTCAGGGCCCAACCTGTTCGAACTACGCGACAGAAGCTCCTGAGTCCGTTCTCCATACGCCTGCACGGCCCGGAACCGAGATCGGCGGACAGATGGCGGCTACATGTGCCATCGTCCTGAGCGCGACAAGTTGATCGTGCCGCCGGACCGCTTCGCTGCTGATTGAGAGCACCGATGACCACATCCTCCCCCCACCGTGCCCCATCCGGCTGCCCCCTGCATGGAGCGACCGCTGACCAGCTGCCGCCGTCCGCCCCGCCCCCACGAGAGCCTCTGCCGCTGTACGGGGCGGAATTCGAGCGAGACCCGCTCGCGTACTACACGAAACTCCGGGAGTACGGCCCGGTCGTTCCGGTCAAGGTCAACGAGTCAGGCACCTTCTGGCAATGGATGGTCCTTGACCCCGACCTTGCCCGTGACGTCGCTCAGAACCGTCAAGGCTGGTTCAGCAACGATCCGCGTACCTGGGCGCGCCGTGAGGAGGTCCAAGAGAATCACCCGCTTCTGCGTCTCCTCGATCCTCGCGGTCACATGCAATGCCATGATGGCGCCGAGCATGCACGGCGCCGGCGGCCTGTCGTGGAGGCCTTCGCCGACTTGGAACAGCACAGTCTTCAGACACGGCGGTTCATCACCGCGCTGGCTGACAAGCTCATCGCCGGCTTCGCTCACAAGGGTGAGGCCGATATCGAGATTGACTTCGCTCACCGCCTGCCGCTGCTGGTCATGATGGGCCTGCTCGGCATCGACGCCCGCTATGCCGAAGAGGTCGAGGCATCGGTGCATGAAGTCATCCGGGTCACGCCGCAGGCTCACGACGGGTCACGTCGGTTGGACTCGATCTTCCGCCGGGTGGTTGTGGAAAAGCTCAAGGATCCGGGGCCGGACCTGACGTCCCGCATGCTGAAGGCTGCAGGTGGCAAACGGCGCGAGATCAACGAGGTTGAGTCCCAGAGCTGGTTCATGATGAACGCCTCGCTGACCACCGCGGCGTGGATGTCCAACACGGTCTTGGAGATCCTCACCGACACCGAGCTCCGGGCTCAGATCCGAGATGCGCGGGTGTCGGTCGGCGACGTTGCGAACAGAGGCCTTTGGCAGGCGCCACCCCTGCAGAACGTTTTCAATCGCTGGGCACTGAAGGATGTGGAGCTCGGCGGCTGCCAGATCAAGCGCGGGGACATGATCGTGCTGTCGCTCGCCGCCTCTGGGTCCCGCACGAGGCCGGACGATCCGTTCTCCGCTGTCGGGCACCAGGCCTACCTCGCCTGGGGCGCTGGTTCGCACGCTTGCCCTGCTCAGGATCTGGCCTGCCACATCGTCTACATCGGCTTGGAACGTCTCTTCCTCCACCTGCCGGGGATGGAGCTGACTGTGCCTGTGGATCAGGTGGAGTGGGCGCCAGCGCTCGTTGTGCGCGGTCCCGCCAGCCTTCCCGTCCATTTCAGTCCTGTACACGATCTCGACCGAGGGGTTTCGGCGGAGTGGCCACAGCAGCCTCTGTACTTCGCCGAGCATCCGCACTATGACTCGGCCGCTTCAGGTACCGCGGCGAACGATCGCTCATCGCGATCGAACTCGCTGAGGTCCTTTGTCCGTGGGCGGTCACCTCGGACCCCGCGGGGCGGCAGATGATGTTCCTCGTCACTTGTCCTTCCCGCTGGCCCTAAGCCCGCCCGGGGCGAGGCAGCTGAAGCGCGTCCGGTCGGGGTACGCCGCCCATCCTCGCCTTCCAGCAGGCGCTGGCCCAGCTACGTGCCGGGTGGCCACTGGCCCGGACCGCTGGCGCCTGGCTCAACGGCGGCGGAGCAGCGGTGCCAGAAGAACTTAGGTATGTCATCCGGCAGCGGGTCCTCGCCTCATTCGCGAAAGTGCACACTGCCCTGCGGCAGCAGGTTCGTAGGACTGCGCCGCGCTGTCGGAGTGGTGGGTGGACCTGCTCGACGGCCGCACTCGCGCCTTGTGGTGGTGGAGGTCGTCGTCGTGAACCAGTCGGATCGTACGTACCCGTCAGACGCCTTCCGGATGCGGGGACCCCTCCTCCGGGCGTGGGTGCAGGAGGTCGCGCAGCACCGGCGGGATCATGCCCGGCGGGTCCAGCAGTTTCCACTGGCACCCGGGGACCTGGGCATCCAGCTCTTGCGGCTTGCGGTGGAAAAGCAGCAGTGTGATGGCGGTGCCGGCCTGCGCGGAGGTGTTCCAGCGGCCGTCGCTCAGCCCTACTGACAGCAGCACGCTGGCCAGGAAGAACCGGCTCAGGCGCCCACTCCAGCGCGGCGTCACCAAGCTCGTCCGGGGTCAATTCCTCGTCGATACGACGCTCTGCCCGCTCCGTCTCTGCCCGTCGCATAACGAGCTGTTCGGCGAGCACAGGGCGCTTTTTTGGCCTGCCAGAACTCGCGGTCAGCGAACCCTGATACCTCTTCGCGCAGCAGCGAGAGGTCTTAGCGCCAAGTCTCGACGATGCGGCGAGCCGCCCATGAGCGCCCGCGACGCGTCCTTCGGGACCCGGCGCAGGTTCGGCATACCGTCGCCTGCACTGGTGACCCCGTGTCCTTGTTCGGGTCAGCGCGGAGGAGGGCTCGCCGACAACGGGCCAGTTGCATGGAGGATCCTGAGGCGCCTTGATGTTGCCAGCCCAACCGGAATGAGTCGGGCAGCAATATTGCCAGGCTGGCAATAAGGCCCTCTGCTTGGCCGGGATTCGCGCAGATTGCCGCCTCCTGGCAAGAACACTTGTGTCCCGAGCGCCCCTGCACGAACGTGGCTGCAGGACGGCGTTCCGGACAGCGATGGACGAGCAATGACCCGCTCGCGCCAGACGCCTGTCGCCCACGGGCGTCGCCTATGACACCTGACGCTGCAGCTGAACCGGCGTCTCGAGCGCGACTCAGGCGCAGGAGGGGAGTGCAGAGGCCATGGCGAGCCAGCGGGGCATGAACGCTCGCGGCGTAGGCACTCAGGCCGGCCGCACGTTCACGGTTCAACAGGCGTTTGCCGAACTTGGGCGCGCTACGGCATCTATGGGCGATTTGATCTCCGTTACGGGCCTTGATCTATCCACGGTAAGCCGTGTTGTTCAAAGCGGAATCAACTACGGCATCTTTTTGCGGCTTGAGCCGGGGGTGTACTCCCTCGCTGCGGCTGTAGAGCGCGGTGTCTGCTCCCTGCCCAAGACCGCGAGCCAGGAACTGCACGCCTTGCAGCGCGCCACAGATCAGGGGCTCGTGTTCCTGTACCTCAAGAGTCCGTTCGGATTGACCAGCCGTCACTGCATAGACATGGCGATCGGCGGCTTCGATCTCACAGCGCTGGGCACTACCCGGAAGGATCTGCTTTCCATCACGCATTCCCTGCGCCTGGGTGCTCCGGGGCGCGCCATCCTTGCCTACCTGCCGGAGCGTACTCAGGAAGTCGTTGCGTCGACTGCCCTGCCGCTGGCCGCTGGCCCCGGTGCCCTTCACGATCAAGACGTCTTCCGATCGGCGGTGGCCGACGTTCGGGACACCGGCTACGCCGTGGGATTCGAGGAGTGCCGCCAGGGCTGGCACTCGATTGCTGCGCCTGTCTTTTTGGGTGACGCTGTCATGGGCAGCGTTCTCGTCCTCATGCCAGCTGATGCGATGCCTGACCCGTCGCCGGAGATCGTAGCTGCGATTCAGATCACGGCTGCTCGGCTCAGCCGGCCAGAGCGGTAGCCCACAGGAGTCTCGAACGCACTATGCATCGTTCTGGGCAAGGCCTCCTCCAGAAGTACGAACGATGCGGCTTGAACATAGTTCGTGTCCGCTGGCCTCAGCGACGTCGTCGAGCAAGCGGACCGCGCTCAATAGGCCGGTGCCTCCACAATCACTCCCCTGGGCTTCGTCGCGTTCACGGGGGTGCCGAAGTCTGAGTAGGTGATGTCACCGACGGCGACGTTGCCGCGGCTCTTCATGGCGAGCAGGTGGGGGGCTCCGGTGGTTGCGATGAAGTAGGTGCGCGAGCGGGTGTCGACGCTGCCCGTCACCGGGATGGCTTCCTGTCCATTGATCTTGGTGATCTTGCCCTTGGTCATTGGCGTCGTCGCAGTCTCGGGGTACGTGAACTGCTTGCTGTTGCAGAAGCTTGCCAGGTCGGCCATGAATCTGTTGTCGGCGGGTCCGTGCAGCCACGTGCCCTCGGCCGTCTCGATACCGTTGGCGGCGAAGACTCTGAGGAAGTTCTCGTCCGGCAGCGCCCACACGTCATCACCCTTCTTGACGATGCGGTAGGAGCCTTCTCCTCTCATGTCGACTGTGCCGGCGCATTCGGTGGCGGAGATCCGCAGGTCGTAGGCCGACTCCTTTCGGATCATGCGTTCTCTCAGGGATGAGGCCTCGGCGTTGGCTTTGGTCGCGCGGCCGTAAATGTCGGCGGGCTTCAGCTTCTCCACTCGGGTCGCCTTGGTGTTGCTGGCCGGGACATCGGCGGCGGGCTTCACGGCGCCCGTTGATGGCCTCTGCGATAGGGCATCCCGGCAGCCCGGCAGCAGCATCAGCACGCCAGCGCATGCGAGCGATGCGACAGTGATGCGGGCGGGGCGTCGGCTGCTATTTGGCTTCGTCGTCATGGGATACACGATGCCGACCTGGGCACAGGGCGGGACTGCGCTTGTGTGTTTGGTTCCGCGTGCCGGGATGACAGCCGTGCTGACTGCTGGGTTGGTCCGCAGCATGGGACGGCACGCGCGGCACGAAATGACGCATGTGAGCGTGCTGTGTCGCCGGACTCTTGCCGGGAGGTCTGGTCTACGGGAGTGCGCTTGACATGCGCGATAGGCTCCAGGCCTCCCCCCTGAGCGAAGCGAAGGGCTGGAGCCGCGCTTGCCGGCGGTGCTACTCAGTAAGGTTGCTGGTACCGAGCGGGTGCACGGCAGACTGATGGTTCCCGCACTCGTTCGTGGTTGCCTCGCCGTAATCTGTGACCGATACGGGGTGCAGTGGGTAGCATCCGGCAGCAACACCATTTCGTAGAGAGCGGGCTGTCCATGGATGCCATGCGGTTGGACGTTTCCGGCATGGGGGACCTGCAGGCTGCGCGTTCGCAGCGAATTGCTGGCCACCTCGCCAGCATCGCATCTGAGCGTTCGCGCGTGCTCGCGGGCATTGAGGAATTGCAGACGCACCTTGCGGAACTGGATCGTGAGAGTGCTGTTCTCACTCGTCTGCAGAACGATGAGGAGAGCGTGGCTTCGACCGTGGCGCACGCTTCGACCGTAGTCTCCGAAGGCCCTTCGCCTTCCGAGGAGCCGGCGTCGGGCACCGACGAGGCCGCGGTTCCCCGACCTCGTGGTCGCAAGTCCGCTGCGGCTAAGCCGGCTCGCAGCCGTAAGGCAAGCGGGGGCCGGCAACGACCTGCAGTCGGCGCGCGATCGGCAAAGAAGGAGTCCGGGCCGAGTCTGGTGGCACTCGTGCAGCAGGTCCTCCACGCGACCCATGAGCCCCGCATGGTTCGGGAGGTCGCCGAAGCCGTGGCGGAACAACACCCCGACAGGGCAGCTTCGTCACCAGTCATCAGGAACACCCTGGAGAACCTTGTAGCCAAGGGGCTCGCAGAGCGGGAGCGGCGCCAAGGCTCCGTTTTCTACACCGCTATCCCTGCCGCCGATGCAGGTCGTGACCGTGGAACTGACGCGGAGCCACAGAGTGACGGAGAGGCCGCGTCGACAGAGGCCTGAGCTCTCCCTTGGGTCTCAGCGAACGCTCCGTCCAGCGCTTCCCTGCTGCTGGTGGGTGCGCTGTGTGCTGGCGGAATGGGACGTGGACGGCATCGGATCATGTGCTGGTGGGGCATCGGCAGCGCGCTTTTGCGAGTCGGCGATGATTTTCGACAGGCGTGCCGCGACGCTGAACGTATCGGTAGGCGCCAGCTCCATCACGTCTTGTAGAGCCTTCAAAGCCCGGCGCGTTGTGGGCATGCTCGTGCGCAGCGCTGCTACGTCACCTCGGAGCCGAGTAACACGAGACTGGGCGTCCTGAAGCTGCTCAGGTGTAACGAGGTCGCCTTCCCGTTTCGCTTGGGCACGTCGGGTCAGGACGTCCAGATCGTTCTCGAAACGCCGCAGGGTCCTCCACGTCATCTCAAAAGCGTCGGGGCCGAGCCCGGGCTTGCGGATGAGACGTTGTTCTAGGAGGCTACGCCAGCCGATGGTGGGCTTGATCTGCGGAATGCAGCGGTGCAGTGCGTTACGTGCCAGTTGTGCCTGGGCCGCGACGGTCTCGTCAATGCCGGTTTCGATGGCCCTCAACCGTTCGGAGAATTGGCGGTTCCCCTCGTCGACTCCCAAGCCGGCCGTTGCCTCGGCCGCGGCCACACCCAGCCGATGAAGGGCCGGCTTGGCCTCATCCCGCGCGCTGGCCAGGAGGTGCGCGTACATCAGCATCGCGTGCTCGGCATCGAGCTCGGCCAGGTGAACGCAGCACGCGTTGAACCACCCTCGAGCACCGTCCTCGGTCAGGTCCTCCTGCGGTGCCATCCCTGTTTCCGGGTGCGTCAGCCGATTCAGCTGGTGGCTGGCGCGCGAGAGGTCGTCCATCGCCAGGTCGGCCGCACGCGCAGCCTTGGGCGAGAGCTGCCGCCACGCTGCTGCGGCCTGCAGATCGTCGGGGAAGGCCTTCGGGTAACCGGGCATGACAGCTTCGCCAGGTTCCACCGTGCCAGCTGCCTGCCCACCAGCAGCGCCATTCTGTGCGGCACGATTCCGCACGGGCGGGTCGCCAGCCTCATCCACACCTGCCACGGGACGCAGCACCCTCAGCTTCGCCACGTCGGCTGCCCGCTCCGGATGGTGGGTCGCCAGGTGGGCCAGGATTCGATCCTGGCCCGCGCGCGCACTGGCGTTAACCTGACCAGCTTCAACGTGAGTAGCCGCTCGGTGAAGCACGCGCCACGCCCGCAGGAGTACGTCCGACCCGCCCGCGCTCGGGTTCTGGCCGAGGGCAAGGGCCGCGAGGATTTTGCGGGCCCCGCGGCGAACGAGCTTCGCCCCTACCGTGTGACGGTGGGAGTATGTCGCGGCCAGGTGGGACAGCACATCGTCGTTGGGCACGGTACCCATCGCCATAGCCCAGACGTCGCCACCGGTCCTCCAGCCCTGCACCGACGGACGCGACGGGATCCACTGGACAGGGTCGTCAGGCTGAACGAACCGCATTCTGCGGTCGAGCCAAGCTGCAGCCTCAGCCACCAGCGCTCGGCGTGAATCGCGCTGGCCAGCGAGGGCATCGCTGAGGTGCCGGTGGGCGTCCTGCAGCAGTTCGGAGGGGAGCAGGGGACGCCACGTCGCGCCTTGGTCATCACTGACTTGCGCAGAGACTGCGTAGACCTCCTCGCTCTCGATCCTCAAGTACCACTGGGTTGCTACGAGGGGATCTCTGATCAGCATCTTCGGGCCGGGGGTGTCGTCGCCCCAGGGATGCGTGGTGATGCTGGTAAGGGCGTAGAGCCGTTGCGGAGTCATCTCGGGCACGAGGCGGCCTTCCATGGTCGTGCCCGGGGCCGGGGTGCCGCCGAGGCGCCATAAGTCAGGCTGCCGGTTGTGCCCGGTGCGCATGAGGTCGCGCCGTCTTTGGTCCCGGGGAGTGGGAGAAAAGGTGCGCTGGTGACCCGCCGGACGGTACGCGCCCTGGTACAGGTCAGGGGCGTACCGTCCGGGGTCAGGCAGCGGAGATCAGGGAGGGCTTCAGCGCGGGCAGGGCGCGGGCGAGCTGGGAGGTGTTGCCGGTGTAGTGGAGGGTGCTGATGCCCAGCGCCTGTGCCGCCTGGCAGTTGCTGTCGCGGTCGTCGATGAACAGCGTTGTGGCGGGGTTCGGCCACCCAGCGGCGGCGAGGGCCGCCTCGTAGGCCTCGGGCGCGGGCTTGTTCCGGCCGAGCCTGGCGCTGTAGAGAGCGGCCGACATCAGGGTTGAGCGCCACTCGGTTGCGTCGATGCCGTCGGCGACGGGGTGCGGGGCGTTCGAAAGAACTACCTGCCTGAGCCCTGTCTGGTGGGCGGCGCGCAAAATGTTCAGCACGACCGGGTCTGTGTGCAGCCACATGGCCGTGTCGGTGGTGCGCAGCGTGGTGAGGAGGCCGGGGGTGAGGTCGCGGCCGCGGACCAGGCGTGTCCAGAAGGCGCGGTCGCTGTCGATGCCGGCGTCGTACGCTTCGCGGTCGGCCCAGAAGGCCTGCTGGAAGTTGAGGTGCATGTTGGTCGGCCATCCGGCCAGTTCGGCGAGCTCCGCCCACATGGGGGCCGTGGGCTGGCGTCCGATGACGCCGTTGTAGTCGAGAATCAGCGCTTCCAGTGAGGCGGGCGCGGGGGTGGCGGGGTTCAACGGGACTCCAGAGCTCGTCGGGCGGTTGCGGCGATGCCGACCGTAAGTACGGCGGGTAGGGCCAGGGCGGCTGGCAGGGTGATCCAGGAGGCGAGGGCGCCGATCACTGCGGGGCCGGCGAGCAGTCCGAGGTAGCCGGTGGCCGCCACCGCGGCGACTGCGCGAGGGCCTCCCGTTCCGGCAGCGGTGATCAGGCAGGGGACGGTGACGGAGAGGCCGAGCCCGAGGGCTGTCCAGCCAGCGATGGCGGCTGTAACGGAGTCGAGCATCAGGCTGCTGCCGAATCCGATGGCGGCGAGCAGAGCGCCCGCTCGGACCACCGTGGCGGGGCCGTATCGGCTGGTGAGACGGTCGCCGATGAGGCGGCCTGCGGCCATGGCGGCGCTGTACGCGGCGAAAGCGGCGGCAGCGATCGAGGCCTGGCCGCCGAGGTCGTGCACATGGACGGCTGCCCAATCCGCTGCCGCGCCTTCACCGAGGAGGCTGGACGCGGCGAGCCCGCCGAGAAGCCACAGCAGGCTGCGGGGGTGCTTGGTGGCGGGGGGCTGTGTGGAGGCATGCGACTGGTGGGTTTCAGTGCCGAGGTCGGCGATGTTGCGGGTGGCTGGTGCTGCGACGAGGGCGGCGAGGGCTGCGGTGATTCCGAAGACGGCGAAGACGACGCTGTGCGCGAGGTGGGCGGTGAGTGCTGCCAGGGCGGCGCCGCAAAGCGCGCCGGCGCTGTAGCCACAGTGAAGGCTGCTCATGATGGGTCGCCGGTATCTGTCCTGGCAGCGTACGGCTGCGGCGTTGGCGCCGACGTCGAGGACGCCGTGGACCAAGCCGAAGAGCAGCGCGAGCGTCGCGAGTTCGGGCAGAGTGCGGCCCTGCCCGAGAAGCACGAGCACCAGGGCCAGGCCGACGGCTGGCGCGGTCAGCAGCCGTGCTGGCCCATGCCGGTGAGCCCAGATGCCTCCGGCCTGGAGACCGGCGACCATGCCAACGGCTGCAGCGAGGAGCACGATCGACAATTGGCCGGTGGAGAGGTGGGCCACAGCCTGTACGGCGGGCATCCGGGCCCCCCACACCGCCATGAGCGCGCCCATGCCCGCGAAGTATGCGGTCAGGAGCCGTCGGGCGGCCACGGGAGGACGCAGAGCGACGACGGCCGGGATGGCGGTCGCGGTCACCGTTCACGCACCTCCACCCGGACCCCGAGATCGGTCAGTGCGGGCAGCACCTGCTGGAGTGCGTGGCGCTGCTGCCTGGCGTAGTCGAGGTGGGCACCAAGCACGCCTTCGAAGAGATCCATCCGCAGCATTCGCCCACTGCTGGATTGCAGCCTGGTGGGGGGCATGCCTCGGCGGGCGCTGATGTCGAGTACCTCGCGGTAGCCGACGATGCTGTGCAGGGGTTCCAGGTGCGCTGGGTCGAGGACGAGGTCGGCGACCTCGTCGAGCAGGGTGCGTGGCTCGTGGTCGCAGTAGCCGAGCATTTGCTCGACACGGCGTGCGACCTGGTCGCGGTAGCGGCGGGGGCTCGCCTCGAGCCAGACGTCGGCCCGCACGGTGGCGTTAGCGGTCCAGTCGCTGCGTCGTGCCAGCTCGGTGAGGAGCGATATCGACCCGCCCTCGAGTATGAGGGTGGTGGCGCCCGCGTCGCGGAGCCGCTTGATTTCACCGGTCAGTCGGTCCACGGCGTCGCCGGGGTCGAGGATGCCGAGGGCCAGCGATCGCTCGTCCAGGTAGATCCTGATGGTCCCTGCAGTCTCCGCGGGGGTGGGCCGGCCGGAGCCGACGGCGAGCTGCGGGTGGCATTGGATGCGGTCCAGGGCGATGACGGGGCTACCGTACTTGCGAGACAGCTCGACGGACCGCGCGGTCTTACCGATTCCGGTCGGTCCGAGGACGAGGATCACGCCCGGGGCGGGCTCGGCGCCCATACACGCGGAGCCAGGGACGGGGGTCATGGGCAGGTCTCCCGTCGGTTTACCGGTTGTACGGGCAGTAGGCGTCGCCGGTGGAGCACGTCTGCCAGTTGATGTAGGAGCCGGAGATCCAGCCGTAGGTGTTGCGGGCGATGCCGGTCCGGGTCTTGGTGTCGGTGGAGATGTAGTACCAGCTGCCCTTGCGGCAGCGGACGGTCAGCCGGTCGGATCCGTACAGCAGGCCCTTCGCTGAATACGTGGTGCTCGGACCTGAGCGCAGGCGCAGGCCGTCGCTGTAGGGCCAGACGTCCTGGTCGGTCACGTTGGCGGTGCACGCGGAGGAGCCGACGGCGGACGCGGTCGGGGCCAGGGCGATGCCACCACCGAGGAGGGCCGCGGTGGCGGTGAATGCGGCGGCTGTGCGCTTGAGCTTCATGGAGCTTGTGTCCTTCCGGTAGTCGCTGCGAGCGGGCCTGGGGGCCTCGGGACAGGAGCCTGGCGGCGATCTGGCCCGCCTGGCGTGATGGGCGGTGTGAGGTGCCAGGGCCCGGCACGGTCTTTCGGGGTGGCGTCCCGGCACGGGGGAATGCGGTGCTGCTGCGGCGGTGGGTTAGTGACGTGCCGGGCCGACACAGCCCGGAAGTGACTGTGTTGCTGCACGCTGCGCCGGATCGTGTGCGTGGGGAAGGCCGGTCGGGGCTGGCCGGCGACGCGCTGCGGCACCTGCGGCCAGTTGGGCGGTGACGGCGCGCAGCCGGTCCTGCGGGCCAGCGCTGTCCTGCTGGGTGTGCAGTTCGGGGAAGAGGCTGGCCAGTTCGACGGCCGCGCGACGGAGAGCGGACGCTTGCTTCGCGGGACCGTCGCCGTGCGGCCGGTCTCCAGCGTCTGGTGAGTCGGTCGTTTGCGGGGCCGTGGTGTGCTCGAGGTGAGCGGCATGATCGGAGAAGAAGTTGACGGCGCGCTGAGCGCTACCAAAGGTGGCAACCGCCAAGTGGCGGAGGGCGCTGGCGTGGGCCTGCGCAGCGAGCGTGGTGTACGGCCCGGTTGGTGCGCTCACGGGTGAGGTCAGTCGGCCGAGGACGCTGTAGACGGCCGCCAGCCGGTCCGCGCGCAGCTGTCGGTACACGGCGTTCGCGGCAGCCTGGGGAATATGGGAGTCGACCGCGGCATCGGCGGCGAGCGCGGCAGCCATGTCCTCCTTATGCAGCGCCTGCCACGCGTCGGGGTGTGCCGCCATCCACGCTTGGGCGTACGCGTCGACAGCAAGGGGGCTGCGGCGGACCGCGGCATCTGGTGACTCGGCCAGACCGGCAGCAATTCCGAAGGCGTCGTCAATGCCAGCGGCGGCGAGCGCGTCGTGCGTGACGTCGATGTGGTCCCTGCGGTCCCAGTCGACGCGGTGGAGGATCCGGGCTGAAGTGAAGGCGCGTGCGGCCTGGAAGGCCTCGGCAGCCTGCTGCCGGCGTGACTGTCCGTGAGGCTGCGAAGCATCCACGGTCCAGTCCCGTGCGGTGTCGGCCATGATGGGCTCCAGCACCGCCCGCAGCCGTTGCGCCCCGGGGTCGCGCGCTGACAGCTCAGTCAGCATCTGATCGGCGAACAATGCCAGGCGCGGATCGTCGACTCCCGCCAGGCGCAGGATTTGCCAGTGCGCGACCAGTTCTTCCGTGTCAAGTCGGCGCAACTCGCGGCGGGAGAGCATGGTGATGCTCAGCGCCTGTTGCGCCGCGAGCTGGAAGGCGTCCAGCCACAGTTGCCCCTTGAGCGGCCGGGTTTCCTCGGCGTTGAGGATGTCGGCGGCACGTTCCACCAGGGTGAGGGACCCCAGACGCACCATCGCTTCCAACGTGGCGCTGGCCCATTGCCCTGCGGTGCCTCGGTTCGGCTCGGTGGGGCGCATGACGGTGGATGCCGCATGGTCAGCGTCCGGGTAGCGGGCTGGCCCGGTCAGACGGTGTTGCAGCCATGCGACTTCCGCGGCGCGGAGCAGCCCCGAATGGATCTCGCTCACTGTTTCGTCGCCCAGTGCGCGTTCGGCGACGACGTCGTCGTGAAGGCGCGCAGGGCTCAGTTCGACGTCCTGGCCGTCGGTGGTCTCGGCGACGATGCCGATCGGGTGCTGTGGGGTGTCATGGTGCAGGAGGTGCTGCCATGCAGCCGAGGCGCTGGGAAAGACCGCGACGGGGCGGTGTGAGCCGTCCGGCATGGAGAGCCGGTACCGGTAGCGGGTCCCGGGGCGGATGCCGCCCGCCCGGGCGAGGTGTTCTAGGGATTCCCGCTCGCGGGCGTTGATCATGCTGAGGAGTTCCTCGGCTTCTCCCAGCAGCCTTGGCCCGTCGGGCTCGGCCATGAGTTGCGCGGCCAGCTTGCCCGCGGGCCCGCTGGGGGGGTGATTCGCGGACGATGGCTTGCTGCGGCGTAGCGCCGACAGGAGTTCTTCACCGCCGGCGGCCCGATGGTCGGCCCAAAGCGCGAGGAGGAGCAGCAATCTTGCGCCGTCGGGCTGCGTGCGTCCTGCGATGACGTCGATGGCGCGGGCTGCCTCGGGCGATGTGAGGCTGTGCAGTTGGGTGAGGGCGCGGGAGACCGCCCCCGGTGCTGGGTCGGTGTGGAATGCGGACACGATGCGATCCGCGCTCGCCAGGAGGGCGGATAGTTCAGGCGACGGGATCACGTGGTTAGGCCTTCCGAAGCAGGTCGGGATGGGCGGGTGAGGCCGGGCGTTGGTTGGGTGCTTGGTCTGGTCGAATGGCCAGCAGGAGTGCGCACACGGCCGCGGCCGCCAGCGGTACCGCAAATGAGCCGGTCAAAGGGCCCGCGAGCGCGGTTCCCCCCGCGGTGCCCAGGCGGAGTGCGCTGGTCATCCAGCCAGTAGCTTCGGTTGAGGTACCCGGCGGGGCGAGGGCAGCGACAGCAAGCGAGCTCGCGGTCAAGAGCGCTACGAACACAGCTCCCGGAAGCACCACCAGAGCGAGGATCAACAGGGGTGGGGCGGGTGTCAGCAGGGGGATCCAGCAGGCGGTGAACACGGCTGCGGGTGCGAACAACTGCCGCACTCCGCGACGGGTGGTGCGGGCAGGGAGCCGTGCGAATAGAGCGGCTCCGCAGATCCCTGCAGCGGAAAAGGCAGCGGGGATGCCTCCGGCGAGCCAGGCCGCCTGACTGCGGCCAGCGGCGGTGATTGCGGCGACGTCCAAGGCGCCAGCGGTGGCGCCCAAGAAGACCATCGCTATAAGAACAGGGCGCATGCCTCGGGGCCGAAGAGCCCCGAGCCGGTCCGGACGGCGCGTCGGCGAGCCGCGCCAGATGCGGGCCGGGGGAGTAGACATGAACACTGCGGTGCCGAGAGCGGTCATCACTGCGGCAACGGTCAGGGCTGCTGCGGGCGACAGCCATGTGACGGTAGCGATCGCCAGAGCTGGACCTGCGACGTAGACGACCTCTTGGGTGGCAGAGTCCAAAGCGATCGCGGTCCGTACATGTGCGGTGTCTGGAAGCACTGTCGGCCATAGTGATCGCTGAGCGCCCTCCAAGGGCGGGCAGCCGGCTCCGGCCAGGGCCGCGCAGCCCACCGCGAGCCAAAGGCTGGCGGTGCCTACGAGCGCGAGCGTGCCGAGAGCGGTGGTGACGAGCGCGGCTCCGGCCAGACACGGCCAGAGCAAGCCGTGCACATCGCTGATGCGCCCCAGCAGCGGAAGGCCGACCGCCGGCGCGACGCCGTACACACCGGCGAGCAAGCTCGCCGCCGGCAGGGGCAGCCCCTCGCGAGTGGCGAGAAGAAGCAGTGTGATCGGGGCCATGCCCAGCGGGAGACGCCCGGCCACCGATGCGAAGAGCAACCGGGCGCAGTGGTGGTGCGCGAGCACCATACGGAACGTGGGTGGCCGTTCGGTGCCCGGGACACCACGATCGGAGGCCGTGTGCGTGCGGTCAGGGGTTGCAAGCGCCATCGCATGCTGCCTTCGGGGAGCGGGTACCCGCTGGCCGCCCGTACGGGGCCGAGGGGGACCGGCGCGCACCGTACGGGCGGCAAAGGGCCAGCGGCAGGAGGCTTGACCGCTGTGATCAGTAGCCCACCAGGAGGCAGCCTGAGCCTCAATGTGCAATCCCTGTTGGCGGTCCGCGACTGTCCGTAGTTCCGTCAGACGATTCGAGAACTATCGCTTGTGTCCCGCCTGGGGATCTTCGGCTCCCGGGTCGGCTGGCTCCAAGACGCGAAGTTTCAGCAGCGGTGCTGCTGCGAGGTGCCGTACACGCCCAAGGCGCAGAGATCTGCTGGCTAACGCTGGCGGAGGGGTAACAGGGTTCGGGCATTCTGGACACGCGGAGTACCGAAGTGCGCTACACCATGAAGGTGAGCGATCCCGGCGGCGAAGCCGACAAATTCCGCGCGGCACTGGTTCGTGGCCGAGAGGCTGTGGACCGTTTCACAACAACGTGGCTCTCCCAGGGCAATCCCACCTGGCCCGAGGAGACTGCCACCGTCCTGCTCCTCATGGCGGCCTACCCAGTGTGGCGATACGCCGCATTCACGCACTTCGAGGAGCGGCGCCTCGGCGCCGACTGGGCCTGGTGGTTCGTGGACTCAGCCACCGGTGAAGCGTTCGGGATGCTGGTTCAAGCCAAAAACCTCAAGCGGGTTGGGGTCAGTGGATGGAAGGTTGACTACTCGTACAGCGGCGGCCGCCAGCTGGACGACTTGCTGTACGCCGCGGACGCCCTCAGGATGCCGGCCGCGTACGTCCTGTACTGCGGCGACTCTCAATATAGAAGCTCGTTGGTGTGCGACCAGCAGCACCCTGAGCGCAGCGTTCTGTGTACGCAGGATCCACGGGCCGGTGTCAGCCTGCTGCCAGCGATGCTTGCCGCCTATCTGACGGGTACTTCTCCGCGAGACCTGGCGGCCGTGTCCATGCATGCTTCGACGCCTCTCGAAGACTTCGCCATGTGGTCGAGCCAGCCCTGGTATCGCGCCGGCGACGTATACCTCGATGACGTTGCGCGAGAGATCCTGACGAGGAGTCAGCGGGGTGTTCGACTTGTGGCCAAACGGTTGCTGATGGCGCTCGCGGATCACCGGAAGGGCCACTTCGCAGCAGGGACGCTCAGCCGCTCGCGCTTGGACGTGGACGATGCGGTCTTCGACGACGGGTTGTCTGACGACCGGGGGCACTACTCGCGCCCGTACGTCCCCCATGTGTTGCGCGGACTTCGCCGGTCCCTGCCGGGCTATGTGCGAGAGGCCATGGACACTCGGCGTATCCCTGAAGGTCCGGAGTACCAGCACCTTGCGGGGATCACCGTTGTGAAGGTCTGACGGCGAGGGTCGGTCCCCCGTCATTCTGGGCTTGCCTCCGGTTGTTCGCCAGTGTTCGGCGGACCTGCCCTCAGAATCGAACGCCTGTATGAAGGATTAACGCCCCACACCTCACGAGACTTGGGGTTGTGGTAGCCGTTCGTGCACTCACCCAGCCACATACGGCCGATGCGTTCGATGCCGCGGGAGAAAGCGTCGTGCCAGAGATACGGGCCGGCGGCAGCATCGTCTTCAGTGCCATAGGCGGACTCCCACCCGGTCCAGAGCGCGGTGAGTTCGGCGACTACGCCTCCGTGTTCCCACCAGCAGGCATGGGGAAGCTGTTCGGTGGTGAGCTCGTACTGGTCTGCGATTCTGACCACCCAGGAGGTGAAGGCTGCCCACAAGCGGTCTCGCTCCTCGGCCTGGAGGTCGTGCCACACCACGGGCGCTCCCGGCACTCGGGCGTCACTCCCGCCAGCGGTTCCAAGTTGGCTGGAGGACCCGGCGACGGATCGTGCATCTTCGAGCCGGGCCAGTCGGGCGGCGAAAGTCGTCAACTCATCGTTGATGCTCTCCAGCGCGCTGAATAGCGGTTCGAGAGGATCAGGCACAGCGAACCTCCCCGAAGGCGGCCGCGACCCGAGCCCGGCGGTTCCGTTCCGCGTCATTGACGCGATGGCCTTGACGCCGCTGCGTCATGCGTTCCGGCAACGCGCACGTGGAGGTGTGGAGTGAGGTGCGGGAGTCAACTGCGGGCATGATTGTTCACCTTGGCCAGGGCCTCCTCGGTGGCGGCTGCGATTTCCTTGGCGCGTGGGCCTTCGTGGATACGCTCGAACTTCACACGGGTGACGGGCGTGCGGCGGTGGACAACCAGGCCCTCCCGTTCCTTGATCTGCCGGATGTCGCCGGGTTCGAGAACTGCGCGCCGCCTGGTCGACACGCTCACCGAGGCGCGGTCCCCGTCGTCGCTGATCGATTCGGTGTCCTCTTCGAACTCGCCGGCGAGGGCGCTGTAGGATTTGAGTTCCTGCTCGTCTGACACACCACCCAAGATGATCTTGACGGTCGCGGCAGCGAACATCTTCCGCACGCCAATCTGGCCCCACCTCTCCTCAGCTTGCGCGAGGTTCTGCAGAACAGCTGCCATGAAGATGTTCTGACTGCCACTGACTGACATCAGCGACGGGATCTGCGGGAGGGGAGCGACGTTCGCCAACTCGTCGCCGAAGAGCGCGAACGGTGGGTCCAATCGACCGTTGGGCTTGCGCGCTGCGATGACCTTCGCTGTGTCCAGGATGGCTCGACTGAAGGCCGCCATGATGGGTGCGAGGCTGGAGCCCTCCTCCTCTTCCCCAATGAGGAAGAGCGTGCCGCCCTTGGTCAGCCACTCGGTGATGGAGAAGTTCTCGGAGTCGCTCGCGCTGTGTCCGAAGATCCCAGCGACTTTCTGGTCGTAGAGCGCGAGGACGGATTGTTCGGCGGTGCGCCAGCTTGCCGACCGTTCCTCGGGGGCCGCGGCGTGCTGGGCCGCGAGGGCGCGGGCGAGGTTCGGCTGTCCGTGTCGGGCGAGGATGTCGACCGGCTGACGCTCGGTCGGAGCGGTCGCCCAGCGCAGGATGTCCATCGCGCTGAGGTCCTCAAGCGCGGCGGCGTGAAGCCAGCACGTGAGCAACATTTGCGCGTTCATGACGAAGTATCCGCCGTTCTTCGTGCCCTCGTCACTCTTGGTCGTGGCAGTCAGCGTTTCGGCACGTTTGCGGGCGACGGTGAAGTCCTGACAGCCGTCGACAAGGCTCCACTGAAGCTGAAGGGGCCATCCCGACAGGCCGGTGGGGTCGAGGACCATGACCGGCCCGTACTTCTCGCGGGACCGTGCTGTCGCGTAGAGCACATCGGTCTTGGAGGAGGTCGCAAGTACGGATCCTGGGAAGTCGAGGATCCACGGAATGATCAACTGGCTGGTTTTGCCTTCACGGGGAGGAGCGATGATGAGGGCGGTCTCCTCGAAGGGGACGTACAGCTTCACCCCGGTGGGGATCGCTGTGCCACAGAAGACTGCAACCTCGGTCACGGGCACGTCCGCAACCTGTGGCGAACGGCCGCCACGGCGGGCTGGCCTGTACGCCTTCCCCAAGTTGGGTTTCGGGCGGCTCAGGCTCGGCCTGAGGGCGCTGAGTCGGGACAAGGCCTTCGCCTCGCCCATGGCCTCTTCCAGCTGGATCCGGGTAGCGAGTCCATCGAGGCCTTCGTGGCGACTGGCCGTCCAGCGTCGCCATCCGGCGCGTGCTCCCCAGCTTGTCCCCGCCGCGCTGGCAATGAACAGCGGGTAGAAGGTGTACGGACCTCCAACGCCGGCTTCAGCAGGGAACGCGTCCTGCGGCCGCAGCGGGGCGGCCACAAGCTTCGCTAGGGCAGGTGCCGCATCACCCCAAGACACGCTGGCCAGGGCGCCGTGTGCCAGGAGGCCGGAGGTCAGGGCTGCGATCCACACCCAAAGGGTAAATGCGAGGGCGCCAGCGCACAGAGCGATCCACCACGCGTCCTTGTACAGGTGAAGGCGATTACCCGAGTGCGGGGTCACGACTTTAGCCACTACGCGGCCACCTCCCGGGCAACATACGAGCCGTCAGCGCTGGTGACGGGAATCGTGAACCGTTCCTGCTCCTGCGGCATGCGGGCAGCTCGCCCGCGAACCACCGCACGGTCACCCGCGGTTGTACGATGCGCGCCGGGGGTGGGCCGGTGAGCATGGAGTTCAGACGGGTCGAGGTGTGGTTCGGTGCTCAGGGGGAGACATGGCAGCATTCGCGGCTGACCCCTGTGGACGTCGGGACCTGTGATGAGTGCGGCCGGGTTCGCGTCTTTCAATGGCATCGCTACGCGGAGGTACGGAACCGCACCCGCTGCCCATGCGGGCACAAGCGGAATACGGTTCAGAAGCAGCAGATGCTCTTCATCGACCGCTTGGAGGCGCTGACCCCCACGATTCCGCTTGAAGATGTGATCTTCTGGCATGCCGGTGGCCATAGCGCGATTGGGCGGATGCCCGGGACCGATCGATGGAAGGGCTACAAGCTGGGGAACTTCGCCCTTGGCGACGAGACGCCTACGTGGGTCTACTTGATCGCCTTCCCGGATTGGTGCGGCGAACGGTTCGTCAAGATTGGGATCGGCCTTGACCGGCGGATACAAGACCACACGGACCAGGGGGGTGTGGTGCTGCAGAAAGTCAAGGTGCCTCGTTGGCAGGCACGGATCATTGAGCGCCTGGTCTTGCGCGAGCATCCTCGGCAACGCCCGAAGGTGCCACTGCCGCAGTTCGGCGATACGGAATGTCTGGTGTGGGCGGCGGCTGACAGGATCCGTCTGCAGGCCCTGGTCACGATGACCGCTGGCCTCAAGCCGTCGCATCAGGAGGCGGCACCGCGGCGCACGTAGGAAGGCGTTTGTCGGGCCGCTGTACCAGCGCAGTGTCCTCTCGAAGTCGTGCTGGCGCGGCCTCATCGGGGCACCGCCCGAGGGAGCATTGCAATGACGGGCGCGGCCGCGGCAGCGTTGCCTGGCTTCGCCTTCTCGGTCATCTTGCGGTTGGTGTTCGTGAGGCGGGCCTCGGTGCCGCTGCGGATGTGTTCGACCAGATGGATTCTGTTCCCAACCTGCCATACAGCCCGGCCGGGGGAGCAGCGGCTGGCTCCGTCGACGAGTGCTTCGCGGGCCCAGTCCGGTAGCTGAAGGTAGTCCGCTGTGATGTCGGCTTCTGCCTTGTCCATGTGGTATAGAACGCGGGTGGCGGTGAGCTTGAGAATGGCTGCTGCTTCGGGCGCTTCCTCGACCTGCAGGTCGCCGAGGTGGTGCAGGATGGCCCAGAAGCTCAGCCCCAGGCGGCGGCCGTAGCGGACGAATTCTTCGAACAGGCGGGCCACTGGGCGGTGGCTGAGGATGTGCCAGGCCTCTTCGACGATCAGCGTGCGCTTGACGGTGTCTCCGGGTTTGATCCATGCGTGCCGTAGCCAGGGACCAATGACACTCATCAAGAGCGGCATGGCCTCGCCCTCGCGGGGAAGCTTGGTGAGGTCAAAGACGATGAGGCGTGCGTCGAGGTCGATGCCGGGTGTGGTCGGGCCGTTGAACAGGCCGGCGAGGTCGCGGGTGGCACTGCACAGCTGGTCCATGACCAGCGAGGCTGGCTGCCCCCAGGTGACCATGTCCGGGATGCCGATTTCGCGCTTGCCGAGCATGGCGGGCTTCGGGTTGGTGAGGGCGTCGTGGATGTCGGTGAGGACTGGGACCCGTTGCTGTTCAGAGGCTCGAACACGGGCGGCGTCGTGGGCGACGGCAAGGGCGAATGCCCCTTCGGAGGTAAGGGGGCCACCGAGGATTTCCGCCATCGAGCAGAGGATCTTGTACTGGTACTGAGCTGGGATCCGAGGATCGAGCGGGTTGAGTCGGACTCCTTCGCCTTCCTCACCGCCGTAGACGAGGCGGATCGGCGTGACGCCGAAGGCCCGCGCGATGCTGTCCCACTCACCGACACCGTCCTCGCCCTGGGCGTCGAGGATGGCGAAGCTGCGGTCGCGGAAGCGGAGCTGCCGCAGTACGTAGCACTTCTCCAGGCTGGACTTGCCGAAGCCTGACTTCCCCAGGACCAGGACGTGGCCGCTGGGGAGGCGTTCCCTCGCGGAGGGGTCGTAGAGGATGAACGGGTCGTAGATGTATGCCGCGCCAGAGTAGATCTCCCTGCCGATGATCACGCCTCGGTGGTCGGAGGAGGGAGCTCCCACGGCCGGGTAGAGCGCGCAGGCAGTGGCTGAGGTGGTGCGCAGAGCGCGACGGCGGGTCTGTGTCTGGGACCGAAGGAGTTCGAGCATCGTCGATCAGTCCTGTAGGAGGCCAGAGGCCAGGGGAAGAGTGTTTGCGAAGGCCCGGTACTGCTCGAGGTCACACCATTCGATGGCGAGCTGGCTCTTCACGGCGGCTGCTCGGACGGTGTTGCGATGTTGGACCAGGAGGTCGGGATTGGGTGAGGTGACGGTTACCCAGCCGGTGAGGCGGATCCCGACAGCGCCGTTGGCCAGGTCGTGCATGGTGGAGGCTGCCGCGCTGAGCTCTCGCTCCTCCCTCGGGTCGGCGATCTTTCCGGGGCTCCGGTCGGCCTGACCGGCTTCGTTGGTGACGTCGGCCATCGCGTCCTGGAGGGCCTTATCCGCAGGCAGGAGCCGCATGGTGACGCCGACAGTGAGGATCACGTCGGAGACATGCAGCAGCAGGGGTGCGAGGAAGTTGACGCCAACCGGGAGGATGGGGAAGGTCTTGACCCACGCGGTGGCGCTGTACCACGGAGTGGCTCCCTCCCAGGAACGGGCGGCCATACGGGTGGGTTCACGAGCGTCCATCTCAGCGGGCCAGCAAGTCGCCCGGTCCATGCCGCGGGTGTCGGCGATCCAGTGATCGGGGGCGTAGCTGTGATGGATGAGGGACGCCAGAGCGGGTTCGTTGAGGTTGCGCACCCATCTCAGTTGGGCGTTGGAGAGGGTGCGGATGAACTGCTCGACTTCCTTCCCGAGGAGTTCGCCGTAGCCGTCGTGGAGGGTCCGGTACTGCAGTGCCTCTGCTGCGAGGTCGGGGGTGTAGGGGATGCCGAGGACGAGGTACAGGCGGCGGTCCTCGGCGTGGACGGAGACGGTATCGACGAGCTGGTCGTAAGAGTCGGTCAGCCAGGAGGGTGCGGTGGGCTCGCGGCGTGCGGCAGCGTCGTGGGCGTGCGCGTTGGGGTCGACGGGCAGGAGCCGGGCGAGCCATTGCAGGTGGGTGATGCGGCCGCCGGATTCGGCGGTGCCCTTCAGGAGGTACTCGTAGGCGGCAACCAGGGCCTCTTTGTCGGCGCTGTCGAGGCCGCCAAAGTTCTTGGCTCCCTCGACTTCGATGGCGGCGGTGAAGACTGCCTCGTTCGGCTGGAGCAGGACTGTGATGTCGCCGTATGCGGTGTGCGCGGTGATCCACTCGAGGTCTCCTGGTACGCCGGCAGGCTGCGCTACCGGCTCGGGTCGACCGTCTCTGCGGCGGCCGCTCAGGGGCGCAGTCGAGCGGTATAGCAGGTTGCCGTCGCGTTGCAGCCTGCGGTAGGTGCGGCGGATCTCGTACCAGCGCAGAAACGTGCGGCCCTTGTAGGGCACGACTGTTGCCCAGAGTGTCGCGCCGGCGGTCAGCAGGCTTGCCGGGATCTTCAGCACGGCAGTGGGGAGCGTCGCGAAGAGCAGGACGGTCAGCACGATCCCCGCGAAGAGGACCAGTTGCTCGTCAGCTTCGAAGCGACGCCCGAGCAGGCCGCGGGGTCGCGGGCGAGGGAAGGAGAACACTCGGGCCATCGCTGATCCTTCATCCATCGGGGCGGGGGAGGCAGTACGGGGCACGCCGGTGGGCGTGCGCTAAGCCACGGGCGCTGGAGCAGGGGGCGTTGGTACGGAGGGCGGGGTCGGCGGAGGCGCCGGCGGAGGTGTGGGGGGTGCAGGCCTTGGCCCGGGCGGGGGTGTGGCGGGCGGGCGCTGGGGTCCTGGACCGGGTCCCGGTCCGCCGTCTTGCGGGCCGTCTCCTCCGCCTGTCTGCGGCCCTTCGGGGGAAGGGCCGCTGCCCTGGCCGGGCCCGTCGGATCCGCTGGCTTGCGGCTCCCCTCCGGCGTTTTCGGTGCCGGACTCGATGGCTTCTGTGGTCTGCTCGCGTGCGTCGTCGACGCCGTCCTTGATGGCGCTGGCCGCTGCGGCCGGTCCTGCTGCTTCGGCGCCGGGTGCGCCGCCACCGCCCTTGCGTTTGGCAGCGGACGCCTTCATGTCATTGTCGGCGTCTTGCATGCCCGCCTTGGTGCTGCGGTGCCGGGCGGCTGCATCGCTCTTCATTTGGTGCATGTTCTGCAGTTCATCGCCGACCAGGGGCAGCCACTTGGCGATCTGGAACGGCATGATCAGCGCCATGTAGAGGAGGGCGCAGAAGGTGATGAGCACTCCCATGGCCTGCGGGATGCTCAGGCGGTTGAAGTCGATGCCGTCGAGGAGAGCGCCGGCCAGAGCCAGTGCGAGGTAGATGCCGAATTTGCTGGCGATGAGCCCGCCCATGATTCCGGCCCACCGGCGGGTTGCGCTCCACAGATCCTTGTCGACCAGGCCACCGAAGACGACGGGCCCGCAGATCAGGCCCATGAGGATCATGGCGTTGCGGACGACGAGCATGACCCACAGGCCCAGGATGGCGAGAACGATCGCCATCAGGATGGGGATAGTGATGATTGCCGCGGCGGGCACGGTACTGGAGATATAGACGAGGACGCTGACGATGGCTGCGCCGCCGGAGATGACCTCGGGCAGGTAGTCGCCGAGGATGGCGTTTGCCGCAGTGTCGGAGAAGTCCACTGCGTAGGCGACGACGGCGGGGGCGAAGGCGGAGACCGTGACGGACAGCATGAGGTAGCCGATGTTCTCCATCAGCGCCTGCCCGAGTGATACGCCGCGGATGGCACGTTTCACTACGGAGATCAACCACATGATCATCGTCAGTGCCGCTGAGAGACCGAAGACCAGTGCGTACAGGCGCAGGAATCCGGGGTTTCCCCAGTCGATCTCCATCATGGTCAGTCACCCCCGCTCGGGGTGGGACCGGCGCCGGCTGCGGGTGACTCTTTGCCTGTGAGCTCCTCACCGAAGGCCTTGAAGAGGCCCTGGAAGCCCGTACGCAGGCGCTCGTCGATGTATCCCAGTGGGTCCGTGGCGAAGTCGATGGCGCTACTTGCGGAGTTGACCACGCTCTCAGCTCCCGATGCCTTGTACAGCCACTTCGACCCTTCCTCGACCTTCTGGCAGGCGTAGGCACCGCCTGGCAGATTGCACGGGTTGAAGGTGTCCCATCCGTCCGCGTGGGCGGCCGGACTGGGTGCCGCAACGCACGCGGTCGCGGCAAGGATGAGCACGAGGACGACGCGGGCGGCGAGACGGGACAGGGAGTTAGCCGGCATAGGGGGGAGCCTCGAATTCCGAGTTCGCGGACTGCATGACACCGGTCGACGAAGGAACGGAGTCGGTGGCGACCAGTGGAGTAGGCCCGTCCGAGCGTTTGATCGCCGCGACCTTCCAGTCGCCGGATCGCCATTGGAGGATCAGGGTGTACGTGGACCAGGTGGCGGACACCGGCATCGGTGAGTTGTCGCGGGGGACGCCCACGACTTCACTCATCCAGACGTCGACAGTGGCCGTCTCCGGCGTGTACGCGTCGGCCCGGGTGCCGAGCGGCGCCGAACGCATGACCATGTCGGGCGCGGTCTGCGTGGTGACGCCCAGAGCCTTGAGGAGCGCGCCGGTGGCTTGGTTGTCCTGCTCGAGTTGGCTCGGCAGCGACGCGGTGGCCATCACGGTCTGCAGCACTTGGCGGCGCAGGGCAGCTTCGGTGAAGTAGCCGGGACTGGACCGGGCGACCTGGTAGTTCACAGCGGCCGCCACTGCTCCCTGACGGCTGCGCGGGTATCCCACCGGCACGCCGTTCTTCACTGTCCGGGCTCGATTGCCGCTGCCGCTTCCGCCTGCCTGGGTTGTCGGCTTCGCGGCGGGGCCGGTCGCGGCTGTCGTGTCCGGTTGGCCGCCACCTTCGCACCTGGTCAGCAGGACACCGATCAGGAGCACGACCGCGAAGATCACCGCGCCGACCTTCAGACGGCGCCACGGAGAGGCATCTCCAGAGACTGGGGAGGCAGGTGTCTCCGGCGTCAGGCTGCGGGTCCCGGCCCGACCGGTTCTCGTTCCCGCCATCAGATGCCGAACCCGTAGACGATGCTGAAGAGCGTAGCCATGGACGCCACCGCGAAAAGCCCAAGCAGCGAATTCGCCACCATGGTCTGACCCTTCTTGGTCTCCATCGAGTTGTGCTGCTGATTGCCAACGCGGATATGCACGGCGCCAACGATGGCGCTGCCGAGCAGGTAGAGAACCGCCCCCGCCATGATGACGCCCACGATGACGCGGGCGCGGTCACCGAGAGCGCTGAAGACGTTCCAGTCAGGGGCGATCCCGTTGACCAGGCCGCCGATGCCCCCTGCCGCCATATCGACCAGCGTATGTGCTTGCACGAAATCCCTCCCAGGCTACGGAAGCCTGCCCCAGCGAGCCGAAGGTCACGGACATCCGATCGTCGTTTGCGGGGGAATCAGCGGCACACGAAAGGCCAGTACGACGTGCACCTTCCGGCAAATCCACTGCCTTTTTCAGTGGGTTGACGCACGGCCTATCGAATGTCATATATTGCAACGCGAGTTGTCGATTCCCCTGGTGCTGTCGCTCGGCGCCGACGTTAGCCGCGTAACGCTCGGCCCTGAACGAGAGCATTCGCAGGCCTGGGATGCCCGGGTACCCGGGACCACCCCATGGCACCGGAATTGCGATCCCTGTCCCACGGGGCGGGACACGCATCGACGACCGGGGGAAACCCGACATGAGCAAAGCCGCCGGCGCAGCGGTTGGTATGGCTGGCGCCCTGTGTGCCGTGCTGTTCATCCCGCTCCTCATGGGCGCGGGCGTTCGGCGAGACGGTCCGGCGTGGGAAGACAGCTGCGCACCAGCCGCCGCAACGCCACCCGTGGCAGGCCAGACCGCCGTCCCACGAGCCGGCGCCGAGCCGATATCGGTCCCGGTGAACCCGCAAGGCCCACAGAAGGCAGCCGCCTGGAAGACCGACCAGAAGAGCTGGGCCAGCGTCATCACCAACGTCGCCCGCAGCCGCGGGATGCCGCCCCGGGCTGCCGTCATCGGAGTGGCCACGGCCATGCAGGAATCCGGACTCCGCAACATCACCTATGGAGACCGCGACTCCCTGGGCCTGTTCCAGCAGCGGCCCTCGCAAGGATGGGGCACGGCCGCGCAGGTCACCGACGCTGTGCACAGCAGCAACAGCTTCTATGAACGGCTGGCGAAAGTCTCCCGGTGGCAGACCCGGCCCCTCACCGATGTCGCCCAAGCTGTACAGCGCTCAGCCTTTCCCGATGCGTACGCCAAGTGGGAGAAGTCCGCCGGCGACCTCGTTGCCGACTCCTGGGGCAACGCCGTGCTGACCGTGGCCTCCGGATGCTCCAGCTTGAGCGGTGACAGCTCCGGCGCGTGGGCACTACCGGTCGAGAACAGCAGAGTGACCACGCCGTACAAGGCTGGCGGAGGCATGTGGTCCTCAGGAAGCCACACCGGCATCGACTTTCCCGTCCCGACCGGGACCCGCGTCCAGGCCGTAGGCCGCGGCACCGTCGTGAAAGCCGGGCCCGGCGGAGCCTACGGCAACAACGTGGTGATCAAAATGAGCGACGGCCGCTACACCCAGTACGCCCACCTATCGCG
Source organism: Actinacidiphila glaucinigra (assembly GCF_035918135.1). Classification (NCBI taxonomy): domain Bacteria; kingdom Bacillati; phylum Actinomycetota; class Actinomycetes; order Kitasatosporales; family Streptomycetaceae; genus Actinacidiphila; species Actinacidiphila glaucinigra. The sequence continues at coordinate 175,382 of NZ_CP109145.1, read as the reverse complement.
GATCACTGTGGCTACCGGCCAAGCGGTCACCGCACGGCAGCAGATCGGACTGTCTGGGGCGACAGGCAACGTCACCGGTCCCCATCTTCACTTCGAGACGCGCACCGGGCCCGCGTACGGCTCGGACATCGACCCCGTCGCCTACCTCCGTAGCCACGGACTGTCAGTGTGACCAGCAACGAAAGGGGATTCCCGCCCCCTGGGCGGAACAGCATCATGAGCCTGATCACCAGAACGTACGACGTCCGCATCTTCGGTGACGGCCAGGTCCACGTTGACCATGAACCTCAGCACGTCCCGCTCGGCGTGGATCCAGCCCAGGTTGCCGTTCACGTCCTGCGGCTCCACGCAGCCAGCGGCGGAGCTGCGGTGACGGCCACGGTGCGCGACGACCGCAGCTCTGCCCAGTTCACGATGCAGGTGAATCCGGACGGAACCACGGAACCCCCAGCCGACGGCACCCTGGCAATGGCGGCGCCCACCGCATCGCCGCCCGCACGCCTGGCAGCAGCGCAGGCGGCTGGCCGTGCCCACGACTGGACTGTCGCCATTGCCGAAGCCAACGCGCTGCTCGAGGAGCTCTCCGCCGAACACGCAAGCACTGCGCCCCAGACACTCGAGGTTGCCCGCTTCCGTGCTGACCTTGCCTGGCTCAGCGGTGACTTTGCTTATGCCACATCTGCATGGGTGTGGCTGGCCCTCACGGCGCTCGATCAGAACGGACCGGGCAGTCAGACGACACGCGAGGCTGCCGGTAAAGCCGCCGCGGCCTGGATGCGGCTTCCACTCCCCGAAGCCCGCACCCTTGCCAAGGACCTGATGGCGATGCTCCTTGAGGTCGCGCCTCAAGAGCAGACCGTCGGCATGCGCCGCCAGATCGAAGGCCGAGTCAATGCCAGCGCATAGATGACCAAGCAGCAATTCCGACCAGGTGCACCAAGGAGGCGCTACCCTTCACTCTGGCTGTACCGGCAGACCCCCCCAACGGACGCGGGTACAGCGGAGTTGACTGTCCAGTCGAGGAGATGAGGGAGACCGTGAACCCCTGGCGTCCACTGCTGAGGGTCTTCCAGACGGTACTCGTCCTGGCTGCTGTCGTCCTCCTCGCCACGGGCATGTTCCTTGCATGGTCGGCTGGCGGGCTGGAAATCAAGGTCATCGAGACGTTCCTGCTGGGCGCGGCCGCCATCCTCGCACTGCACGTGACAGTCCGCATCGACACCGGAAGCTGGACCGGGCGCCGGCGCAACTGACGCTGCGGCGGCGAACCCGCTTCCTCACTCCGATCGGAGAAGAGGGGCCGGAACGCGCGTCGGACATCGCGAACGTGGCCGGCCGCGGCAGGTAGTGACGGCTGACGGGGTCGCCCCCCGGATGGCGTGTGTACTCTGCGAACGGCAACGACAGCGAAGCGAGCTGCGGGCACGCGGCGACCCGGCATCGTAGCTGTGCCGGGTCATCGTTCACCGTGTCACCGAGCCCTAGCCGTGCATTGTCGGCGAGGTGCCAGTCTCAGCTGTGAGCAGCTCCCATCCGTCCTCAGCGAGATCGCCGGAAATCTCCGGGAAACTAGCCGAGCAGCTGTGTCACCCCAGGGTCGTACCCCTCTCGCAGCTCAGTACCTGGCTGCACGTCCGTTCCCCGAAACCAGGGAGGACCAGGCGATCGTTCATGCGAACCTGCCGCGTCAGCGGGAGGCGGTGGGCCGTCCGGTTGAAGCGTGCGGCTGCCCACCGGGGTGCCCTTGCTGGTGGTGCGGCGTTGTGGGCGGGCGGTGGCGGCTCGGGGTTCCCGGCAACGCGGCGGGCTGGGTTGGGCGTCGGTCGCCGCGGTATACGGCGTCGAGGCCTCGGGCGGTGAGCTCCGCTTCGATGGCAGCGCGATCGAGGGAGGGCAACAGCGCGCGCCTCAGGAGCGCCGAGTTCGGGCCATCCGTTGTCGGTGCCATGCGGGCGACGCGCTCAGCCAGGAAGAAGACTTCCCGCCGGATGGCTTCGGCCCGCTCTGGACGGACCCCGACCAGGGCGTACCTGTCCGGTGAGACAGCGACCAGTTGGTGCAGCCGCTGGTACAGATTGTGATATGGCGCAGCAGCGTCCAGCTCAGGGGCGGCTTCGGCCTCGCGGTCCAAGGCGCGCTTGATGAACTTGCCGAGTGCCTCAACGCCCCAGTACTGCTCCTGGCTGTTCAGGTCCACCACATCGCGTGGATCCAGTCGGGACGGCCACTGCACCTGTTCTAGCGCGCGCATGAGGAGCGTGGCCATGCCGGTGACGGGTAGGTCCAAGCCCACGAGGCGTACCGGCGGGGCGTACTCCGCCATGCGTGCCAACGTCAGCAGGACCCCAGGCGTGTTGTCGTTCTGCTGCGGTCGGAACCAGAGCTCCCGGCGCGTGCCGGGATCGTCGCCGACCGGGCGTCGTACCTCGAAGCCGACTTGGGCCAGGGCCTGAGCTACGAGGTCCGTCACTCGCTCCGGATTGTGCTTCTCCGTCGTGGTCAGGGTGACAGATTCGGCGCGTCGTTGCAGGGCGCCGTAGCTGAGCAAAGCAAGGTCACCGTCGAGTGCGAAGCGCAGGCCCAAGGCCTCGTTCACCGCCGCAGCAGCGCATTCGGCGACTTCCCGAGCTAAGGAGATGTTCGGGATCACGGTCTCACCTCCTCAGTTGGGGGAATCGGCTCTCCCAGACGCTCGTCACCACGGCCGGCAGATGCGTCCTCAGGGCCGTCCAGGCGCCCAGCAGACTCTCGGGGCAGACCAAGGACTTCTGCTCTGCCGAGCTTCCCGAGACCAGGAGCTCTACGTAGAGCGCGAGTTGCGCCTCGTTCGGCTGATCGGACGAGTCGGTGGGCTTGTCCTCGTGGCCTCGCAGGTCGTCCCACGACTGCGGGACCTGAAACGGGCGCGCCAGCAGGTAGTCGGGTGTCCCGGGCTGGGAGAGCGCTGCAGCGATGTCAGGGTCAACCTGGTCCCGCAGGTCCGCGAGTATCTCGGCACGGGTGGCATCGGCTCCGTCGAAGTCGATCTCAGGCATGGAGGGCATAGAAGGCGATCCCCACTCTCTCGCCGGCTGGCGTCGCCGGGCTGGACTGCACCGCCCGGAGTGTCTGGTGAATCTACACGGCACCAACATGGCATCCCGGTTGCAGAGTTACGGAGTCCGACTGGCGGGAGGAAACCTCACAGCGGCTCCCACGCTGTGGGAGCCAGGGGTCGAATGACCGCTGCTGGCCGTTAAAGAGCAAAGAGACCGGCCATACCCGCACCCCGAAGGGCAGCGGGGCTCCACTCGTCGGAGGAGCCTGAGCCGATGGCCGGTCTCACTCACAGTTAACCATACCTGAGGGGTCTGGTGTCAAACCCTGGGAATCCTGGGACCTCGGTCACGCTGTGTCCGCACGGGGCGGTGCGGTCCACGCACGCGCGTACCCCGGAGGACACCGGGGGTGACGCTTTCACCGAGTTGGGTTCGTTGTGCTCACCAGCTCCACGAAGTCCGCAGGGCGGGACTACGGCCAAGTCTTTCACCAAGGGCGGTTCAGGCCTTGGGAGAACCGGCGCTGTGAGCGATTGAGGCGCTTGACCGAGACGACCCTGCAGGGGAGCGCATCGCCTACCTCTGATCGGAGCGCCGCCATGGCCGAGGACACCAGCCCGACCTCGCAGGGGACGGGTCGGTTCGAGTCCGTCAGGGACTCTGCGCAGCAGAGGATCCTCGAAGCGCCCCTGCCCGGCGATGCGATGAAACGGCTCATCCAGGAGGGCCGGGCCTCCCGCCTCGGTGACTTCCCTGGCAGCCCGGTGCGATTCATGGACCGCTGGTGGCGCTGGGAAGACGAGAGCGGGTGGGCCGCCCTGGACGAGGCGGGCAGCTCAGAGGTCGACCGGCAGGCCGAGCGGTACCGAGCGGCGGTCACCGCAACGCGGCGCTCCCTACATCAGCAGGCCTACACCGACCTGGCACCGACCTGCCTGGTGCCACCCGCGGGCAGGGCTGTGCTGTGAAGGGGGCGTACTTCGACGCTCCGGATCAGGAGGTCCATCTGCTCAGCAGCCTCCTCCGCACTCCGGGAGCCGCCCGCGACCTGGTGCAGGCCACGAGCGCAGGCCCTCGCTACTGGTTGAGCACCGAGCACTTCCAGACGGACTGGATCGCCAACGCATATGGGGTCCTTGCCAGCGGCGGGCTCGAGGAGATCGAGACCGAGACGTGGCGCAACCCTGGACAAGATCCCGCGATAACAGCCGCCAACATCGTCGTGCGTCGACTGTGGGACCGTCACGTTGAGATGGCGGCCTCCGGCCACCAAGGGGCACAAGCTGTCCTCAACGACGCGGCTCACTGGCAGGACCTCTTGAACAAACTGATCGAGGTCGGAGGGGCCAGGTACGCCTCGGTTCAGGACGCCCGGCACCACGCCTACGTCATCGTGCGTGGTGCCGAACGGCCGTCAGCCATCGACGGCGTGCCGTTCTCGCTGGCCGGCAGGCCCGCTACGGGGCTCACCATCATCGAGCCTGAGCTGGCCGTCCTCGGCGCCATTCTCGACGATCCCCAGCGAGCGGAACGATTCCTCTACAGCCCCACTGCATCGGGCGCATCGCCGTACTGGCTACAGCCCGAGGACTTCAGCGACCCCCTGACGGCTGAGATCTGGGACGCGCTGGTGACCGGCCCCGACCCGGCAATTGCGCTGCCGGCCGTGAGCGACCCGCTCGTCACACCGGCCGCCCGTACCGAAGCCATGATTGAGCACGTTTACCGGCGCCTGTGGTTCAACGACTACCTGCGTCGCGGTGGCGATCCCGCGGCACAGGCCCGCATAGATTCCAATGCCATGCTGGCAATCAGGGAGGTCCTGGTCCAAGCGAGCAGAGGCGCATGGGGTACGAATCCGGACCTCGCGCCGATCTACGCGCTGGATCACATCCTGGAGCCGAGCATCACCCACGTCGTTGACGAACTGGCCGGGGCGGTCCGGGTCCAAGGCACCGCTGACACCGCACTCTACGAGGTGGCGAGGGCGCTAGGTGCCCAGGTGGACGCGTTGGACAAGCTACGCGACCGCCTCGATGCCGGCCTGACGTTCAGGAGCGACGAGGGCGGTGCCAGAGTGCGGCAACCACCGCCCAGCTCTGAGGTAGCCCAGAAGGTCCACACCACCCACGACGTCGAGCGGCGGGTACTCATCTCGCTGATCAGGGATCCATCCCAGCTACGGGGAGCTGGGGCCACACCGAACCTGGCGCCTCAGGACTTCACTCGTGCGGAGCATCACGTCCTGTTTCGCGCTCTTCAAGAAATGGATCCTGCCCTCGCCAGCGATCCCTGGTTGGTCGCTGCTCACGCAAACCGCCTCGCGGCCCGAGAACAGATCCCAGGGTTCAGGAACGAGGCCATGCTTCAGGTCCTGCAGGATCTGAAGACGAGATCTGAGGTTCCTCGTGCCGAAGTGGGCGCCCACCACCTGATCACCATGACGGTTCGGCGCTCGGCCGTCGAGGCAAGCCTGGTCATGACCGCCGGCGTACAGGATCCCGCTGTCGATCGCCGGCAGTTGCTGGTGCGCAGCCGAGGGCTCGTTCAGCAAGCCACGGCCGAGGCATTGCGGATCCACGCACAGTCGGTTCCCGCACCGGCCCCCCAACGCGGAGCACAGCATCACGTGGCGTAACCCGGTCTCACGGCTCGGAGAAGGAGGCACAGATGGCGAACGATCCGCCGACGCACCTTCCGCGGCCTGACGACAGCGTTGACGCAGCCATCCGCTGGTTCGCCGCCGACACGACCCATACGAGGCAGGCCCTCGACCACGCGGGTTCTACAACTCCGCTCGCCCCAGGCAAGCTGTTGCAGGAAGCGCGCCACGACCTGCATTTCGAAGCACTCCTTCCCGACAGCTCCCGCGTGGCACAGCTGGCCGAAGCGCAGGCAACCTGGCTCATCAACCGCTTCCCTCGCGGGCACGCCCGAGTAAGCATCGACAGTGCCCAGCAAGCCGGTCGGGCCTGGGGCGTCCTCATTGCGGCTGACGCCGGGTGCTTCCCCGGCAACGACGTTCTGGCCGCCGTGATCCGTCGAACAGGACTGCCGGCACACGCAGCCGCGGAAATCACAGCGCAGGCCCGAGCCACCAGCATGGCGTACAACCGTGCTGACCTGGACCTTCGTGCTGACCATGTGCACAACGAGGTGCTGGCAGCCGACTGGCAGCAGATGGCTGCCTGCGGCCTCGAGCTGCCGGAGGCCGCCGATAAGGCCTTGCAGCTACTTGAGCTGCTGGGTGCTCGTGAGAGCCAGCAGCCGCAGTTCCGGTGGTTGACGCCCGCCGTAGACAGGGTTGCGCGCGTGCTGCATGCGGCGGCCCGTGCGCAGCCACTGCTCGTCTCTCTCACTCGCATGCTGCCCACGGGGAACAGTTCGGTCGAGAAAGCACGCCAAGCCGAGATGGTGAAAGCTTACGAAATGGGCTTGATCGAATTGTCGCTCACTGCCGCCGCCAGAGCTCATGCAGTGAATGAATGGGCCAAGTCCGCACCTGGCCTGCGGGCGCACGCTCTCAGCTCCGCAGGGCCGCGGATGCGTACGCTGCTCGACCTGGAGCACTCCTTGGGCTGCTTGCGTGTGGCGGTCCGAGGGGCCGGTCCGTCACCCCGTCACCCCGCCGAGGGGTCGTGGGTCGGGGAGGTCGCTGCCGCTGTGGACCGCCTAGCGGTGACGGCGAGAAGCGGTGGCGCTGTCGTGCAGGCCCGGACCGCACGAAGGGGACTGGCTGTAGACCTCGCGCAGCGGCATCAACGCCCGGCCCCAGGAGCGGCGCCTCGGGGGCCGTCGCTGTAGGGCTGCTCTTGCGGGGCGTGGGCTTAGCTCCGGGGTAGGAAGTAGTCGAGTAGCGCGACGACGGTCGAGATGATGCCGGCGATGCTCGCGACGACGCCGATCACGACCGCGTTTGGCGTTGGCCCACTCGTCGCAACATGATTGCGGCTTCGCGACACCAAGAGCTTCCGCACTCCCGTCGGCTCGTTGATCACCATGGACTTGGTGAGCCAGTAGTGCATCCGTATCAGCACGATCGCCATGGCGGCGGCACCCAACCCGACCAAACCGTCTGTCCCTCCGGTGCCGCCCATGAGGAACAGCACGGCAACGGAGGCGCATGTGATCCACAAGCGCGTGAACCAGGTGGTCAGCCGCTGACCAAGGAAGCGCGCACCGCTGAGAACACGCCCCACCCGGTCTGCCACACCTTCTTCCCAGACTCTGGATCCGCCCTCGATCTGAACGACGGTTGAGGTCGGAGTGTTCATGAACCAGTCGAAGCGGCCACCCAAGCTGAAGGAGATCTTTTGGGGGTCTCCCGCGGCGGTCCGTTCGATCTGGATGGACGACGTTGTCTTCTCCGTCCCCAGATGTGTCCGCAGCTGGCTAGGGGTCGCGAACTCAAGCGTCTCCGTGACCCGGACAAGCAAGGGGTCGCGGTCCTGAGGTGCGGTGGTCGAGTACTTGATTTTCGTTTCTCCGCTGGGTATGACGTCTTCGAAAATCGCCACCAGGTCGTCGAGGTTCTTCCATGAGAACCAACAGCCATTGAGCGCAACGCGCGTCCCCCACTCCGCCATGGCAGGAACCTAGTGGCTCCGTGATCGATCTGTCAGCACGGCCTACAGTTGTGCGGCACCGCCCGCCTGCGAGCCGCATCCTCTACAGCGGCAAGGGCGGCGGCAATGTCAACGTGCTGAGCGCCTGGCAGAGCCTCTGCGCCGACGTTGCATCACGTGGCGACAGACACGCAAGGGGAGGGAATCGATGGCAAGCGAATCGTATGAGGACCGCCGGTTTCAGGCATTTCGGCGGTCTCAGATACGGGGCTGCCTGCTCGGGGGAGCGCTGGGAGATGCGCTGGGGAACCCCGCAGGGTTGTTTCAGTCGCTTCGGAAAGGTGCCGTCGAGCCAGTTGCCGATGTGAGTGGCATTGTCGCGCAGGTCACCGATGCGACCCAGATGACGCTGTTCACTGCTGAGGGTCTGATCCGTGCGCGTGTCCGAGCCCTCATAAAAGAGGTGACTGCAGGTCAGGAAACCTTCTTCATCCACGATGCGTACCTGCGCTGGCTTGAAACGCAGGAGAACAGCGGCCCGCCTCCGGCCTCCGGACGCTCCGACATGGAGGCTTCGCAGCACAGTCGGGTTCGGTCCGGATGGCTGAGGCAGCAGTCGTGGCTGTACGCCCGACGCTCGCCAGGTAAGGCCTCCCTGAACGGGCTGAGGCATGAATTCGTCGCGTTGCCCGACGCCGAGATCGACGGAACCCGAGGACCCGTGAACCCAGGATCGAAGGGCTGCGGCGCTGTGATGCGCTCAGCTCCCATCGGGCTTACGGGCTTTGACCCGCGGCGAACCTTCACCGTTGCGGCCAACAGCGCCAAGATCACACACGGGCACCCCACCGGGTACTACGCTGCCAGCGCCCTCGCAACGATCATCGCCTACATCCTGCAGGGCTACCCCATCGATCGCGCGACCCATTGCGCGATGTCGCACCTAACCAAGCACCGCGGACACGAGGAGACCTCCACCGCGCTACGCGGGGCTATAGACCTGGCTGCCGTAGGCCGCCCAACCTCAGACAAGGTGAGATCCCTCGGCGCCGGCTGGGTAGCAGACGAGGCCCTCGCTATCGCGGTGTACTGCGCGCTAGCAGGCGGTTCAGTCAGGGAGGCCCTGCAGCTTGCCGCTAATCATTCCGACAATAGAGGCACCACCGGAGCGATCTGCGGGAACCTGCTTGGCGCCTGCCACGGCGATGTGGGCCTGCCCACCGACTGGCTCGCCCTAGTCGAGGGCCGCGGCGTCATCAGCGAACTCTCGGACGACTTCGACACACGATTCCACTCGGGCGAAGACGCCTACCGCACCTGGGACTGGCCGGCGTGGGGACGCTACGACGGCTGAACGGCGTCGAGGGTATCCCGGGTCACTTCGCCCAGAACGCTTGGCAACAAAAAAGGGCTGTGCCTCCAATGGAGGCACAGCCCTTGGCTCTGGCGGGTGTTCAGGAGCGGACGCGCGGCAGTCGCCGTGTAGTGAATCCTCAGTCGCAAGCAGTCCGAGACGATGAGCCCATGACTTCGTACCAGGGAGAGGACCGTATGTGCCGGACGCCTACCGTGGTGCGGCACCTGGCTCGCGCTGCTGTCACCGCCTGTTGTGTCGCGGCTCTGGCCCTCACGCAGGCAGCGCAAGCCCACGCGGACAGTCGAACGGTCAACTTCGACTATCAGCACCTGTGGATTACCCCGGAGTTCAAAATCGGCGGCGGCGCCATCCAATTCAAGGTCAAGAAATGCAACCGCCCCAACGGGGACATGACTGTACTGCTGCGACGTACTGACGGCTTCAATTACGTTGTATCCAGCGAAAAGATCAGGTGCCGCGCAGGTGACAAGGTCGTTTTCAATGTTGGCTCGAATCCGGCAGGGACGTACGAGTTCGAACTCGGCAAGCTCGACGACTACAAGTTCTTCAAGGGCTCAGCCACGTATTCGTTCACGTCTCCCAGGTAGTCCGCGGGAGATTCGCCTGCCACGACGGCCACCGTCGCGCCGGTGAGTGGATGCGCGGCGGCCGTATGGCACGGGGACGGTCAGGGTCGGTGTCTCAGAAGATGTGGCGCCGCGCGGATGGTGGCCGGCGACGACGGCGAGGGCGGCGTGCAGGGTGCGCGTCTTGTGCCCCGTGCACATTGACAGGGGCGGTCACGCCGGGATCCCTTCGGGGAGTTCGATGATGACGATGCTCAGGCGGCCACCCGAGAGCGGGAAGCGCGGGCCGGTGCGCGGGTCGGGGCCGATGACGTAGCCGTCGGAGTCGTCGGGCAGAGCTCCGGCGTCCACGATGCCGTCGAGGAGCGCCTTCGCCGAGTCGTACCAGTTGGCGGGGTCGCCCTTGCTGGCATGGGTGTTGAGGTGCACGACGTAGAAGATGTGCGCGGCACGCAAGCGTGGGATACGCGCCGCAGTGGCGAGCTTCTTGCCGATCGCGCGCAGGTTCTCGACCAGGGGTCGCTTGGCCTGCCAGATACGGCGGTCGTTGGCGTTGAGGAGCTCCACGGGCGGGACGGACAGGACCCACACGCGGCCGGCCCCGGGTACCTGGGCGACCAGGGGAACGACGTCGACCTCCGGCGGGGGCAGGAGGGCGGCGGCCGCGCGCGCTGCGGCGACCCTCGCCCTGTCCTCCTTCTTCTTCGCGGTCTTCGCGGCCCCGGCCGCGCCCCGGCGTAGCACCTGGTCGCCTTGCATGGTGGCGCCGACCGGCTCGAACCACTCGGGGCCGTTGTGCTGCCTGTCGCCATGCTTGATCAGGCGCTCGTTGTGCAGGGTCAGCACGACGCGGGTGGGGACGGTGGCTCCGTCGGCCGTGCGGTAGCTGCCCTGGCCCGGGCGGCCGGGGACGCTGACGTAGCGCACCCGGCCGTCCTTGATGAGCTGCAGGGCTTCGAGTTGGAGTGCGCTGAGCGCCGCGGTGGGTGACTTGGGGCGCCGGTGGGGGATGCGAGTGCCGGCCACGCTCAGGCCTCCAGCGCGGCACGGCCGCAGTCAGTGAGCTCCCAGCGGTTGCCGTCGACCTTGACGGCCCAGCCCTTCACGGAGAGGGCTTCCAGGCGCTCGGTCATGTAGTACCGGTCGCGCACAGCCCGCCCGTCCCCGATGTGGTCCATCAGGTCGCGCTGCGCCCGAGTGGGGCGCTTCGGCCCGGTCTTGGCCGGGGCCAGTGGCGTGGTGCCCACGGGCCGGAGGGTCGCCACGTGCATGAGGCAGCGGACGCACGTCACGGGCTCATCGGTGGCCTCGTCGTTGAGATTGAGCGGCTTCGTGCGGCCGATGTCCTCGCACAGGGCGCGGTCGGCACGGTGCTGGCGGTTACGGCCGGACACCGCGTCCATGTCGGGCACGGCGTGCCGCACGGACTCCCGCACACCGCTACGGATCCGCCCGTGGGGGTTCTCGCGCACGGCGACCTTCACCAGGCAAGTGCGCAGGGCGGCCGCGTAGGCATTGGCTTCGGAGGCCCGGCGCTGTGCGACCTGGTCGCCCCGGCGGTCCCGGGTCTCCTGCGAGGCCGCGGCCTGGCGCTCGCGCTCGGCGATCTCGGCGGCCTGCCTGCGGGTAATGGGCGGCTCGGGTTCAGCCTCCATGGCGATATGGAGCAGGTACATCACGGGCCAGGTCATCGCGGTGAGCTGCCCGCCGATGATGGCCTCCGCCCACTCGCGGCTGTGGAAGGTCGGGCCCGGCTTGTGCACGATCTTCGGATCCGCGAACGAGGTGGTCTCGCGGCGCGTCCGCTCCCGGAGATCCGCAATCTGCTTGTCGGTGAGGCTGGTGGGTCGGTCGTTGCGGCATTCGAGCATGAACGGCCCGGCCTCGGTCCAGAGGCGCTCCGCCTGCACGTGGCAGCCGAGTTGCTGCACCAGGTGCGCGTAGAGCGCCCCCAGGTCGGCGGCGGGCGTGTTGTCGATCAGTCGGCCGAGTTCGGCGGGGTCCGTCGGGATTATCGCCGGAGGTTGATCGAACACTCCGGGGGCGACGGGTCGAGACAGCAGATGCATGCGTGTGTCCTTTCGGATGGGGGGACGGTTGTTCTCCGTCCGGGGGAGGTCGCCCGACCGGCCCGACGGGCACTGGCGTCTGCGTCAACTTCATCGCGGCCTGGCACCGTTCAATGGCCGTCGTGTACTGCTGGTGCGTGGCATCCAGTCGGGCCGTGCGGCGGCTTGAGAGGACTGTGACTCTTGCGGCTTCAAGGCGCGCAAGTCGCCGAGGCGATCCCGCCTGTCGGCGCGGGTTCGCGGCGGGACGGTTCACGCGCGCTAACGCCCGAGGTCTCCGCCGGCCGCCTCCGCAGAGGTCTGGGCTTCCGTGGTGTTGGGAGGCCCAGGCATGCTGAGGATCTGAGCGATGGCCCGGCGAGCGGCTTCGTCGTGTTCCGGGTTCCAGATGAAGGCTGCGATGAGCCGCCTGTCGTTTCGCCGCTCGGCGAGTTCCTTTTCGGCGGCGCGCAGGTCCCGGGCCAGTAGTGCCGGGTCCCTGTGCGGGGTCTCCGAGGTGGGGGTGCTCGCCCCGGTGGCGGTCCGTGGCGGGGGCGTTGCCGATAACGTCTCGGCGGGAGGGGGCGGTGGGGCGCTGGAAAGCATGAACGGTGCTCCTGCGTTGTCAGCCGACATGCGGCCGCCCTCAGCCCGAGGGGAGACGGGCCGAGGGCGGGGGTGGCGGCGCTTGGTCGGTGATCTGGAACGGCCTCGTCGCCCGCCTGGGCGGGCGCGGTGAGGGTCAGGTGTCGCTGAGCGCCTTGTGCTCGTATTCCTCGATCTTGGTGTTGACGTCATCGCGGCCGGAGGCGTAGCCGACCCAGTCACCGGCGACGGTGAAGACCGAGAGGTAGCTGTTGCCGAGGTCAGTCACGACGTACATGTGGTCGCGGATTTCCAGGGACGCTTGCCCGTCGCCGACTGCGTCGAGGGCGGGAGCGCCCACGATCTCGATCTGCTGGAGGTTCAACCAGAGCGCCCCGCTGATAGCGGAGTGGCAGACGTCACCGCAGACGCGCACGATCGTTCTGTCCTGGAGTTCGGTCAGTGCGAGGGCTGCCTGATCAGGGTTGGTGACCTGGCAGGGGATCATGAGGTCGTCGACGTAGTCCGCGGTGGGGGAGACGTACAGCCGGATGCAGGCCGTGCCGGGCGCGGCGCCGGACAGCACGTCGCGGTGAACGAAGGCTTCCCATTCGACTTCACGAAGGACGTGGCAGGCCGTGTGTGCCGTGTCCGTCGCGGTGGGTTGGGGGAGGGCCTGGATCCGTTCGAGGAGGAGGACCTCGATCCACAGTTCGTCGGTTTCGGCCAGGATCAGGTCTCCGCTGATCCGAACGAAGTCGCCGTCGTTGAGTTCGAGAGCGGCCTTGGCCAGGTCGGTGACCACGCAGGGAAGGATCATCTCTGTCGCTTCGTCGCCGGTGGGCGAGATGACCATCTGGAATCGAGCCGTGGCGCCGTCGTCGAAGGCTACGGGAGATCCGCTGACGATGCCTTCCAGCATGAGTGCGTAGGGCAGATTGCTCACGTGGCGGCTCCGTGGCGGCTGCGGGGCCGGCCGTTGCGGGCTTGCGGGCGATGCGACGTCCGCGTGGCGGTGACCTGTCGGCGGGTGTCCCTGATCTTCCGTTGGGCGCGGGCCTGCGCATCGGCCTTGCCCTTCACTCGCTGGCAAGGTTTGCAGGTGTCCTCGCCACGGGCGATGTGGCACTCGGCGCCCTCGACAGTGCCGCAGGGGGCAGTGATCTGCCAGGCCACGGCCAGCGGGTACAGACCCTGGAGAGCGATGCCGGTGCGGCGCTGGATCGTCGCAGCGGGGGAGCCGTCGCGCAGCAGCGTCAGGGCGACGGCCTGAGCGGCTGACAGGCGGGGACGTTCGTCTTCGGCTGTCGCGTTGGAGGGCGCGGTCACTGGGCCAGGCCCTTCCGAGTGAGGGCCTCGTACTGTCGCTTGAAGCGGCGGGCGATCTCCTCCTCACTGAGGCGCTGGTGCAGCCGCTTGTCGAACGCTTTGCGCTCCTTGGGTGTTGTGCCGCCGATGACTCCGTTCTTGGCGAGTCCCGTTGCGTTGGCGAGTCCCCAGAGCAGGCACCATTCCTTCAGGTTGCAGCCGCCGCAGGCCTGCTTGGCGGCTCGCAGTTCCTTGGTGTCGTTGTAGTCCTCGGGGAAGAAGGCGTCGGGGTTCGTTCGGCAGGGTTCCGAGCCCGTGGAGCGCGGCACCGGCACGTAGTTGCTCTCGACGATCGTTGTACTGCCGGCCATCAGACGGACTCCTCGCACTCGAAAATGGGCTGGGCAGAGCGGTGCCCGGGCAGCGTCTTCGCGAGGGTCGCGGTGGTGTGCCTTCGCGAGCGCGGCATGCGGCGCTGGGAAGCGGTGGGCATGATGGGTGGGTCCTCTCACTGAGGTGGACGTTCGCCCGGGACAGCTGCCGTTGGTTTGCGAGGCCTGGCGGCTGCCCGGGCGGCGTGCGTTGTTTCCGGAGCCGTCGGGCGTAGCGCGGCGCGCTCTGCCAAGGCTGTTCACACCGCGCGAAGGCGCCTGGAACTGGTGGCAGGAGCTTGGCGGGTGGCGCCGCCACTGGTGCGTGGTGCGGGCCTCATCGCGTGGCGGCACCGCCTGCACGGCTCCTCGCCGCGGGCCAGGTGGCAGTTGGCGCCCTCGGAGGTGGCGCAGGGCGCTGTCACCTCGTACTTGGCGGCTATCGCGTACAGCTGCGGGGCAGTGACGTTGGTCCGTAAAGCGATCACGCTGGCGCGGACGCCTTCACTGAGGAGCTGCAGCGCAAGTCGTTCCTGACTCGGTAGGGCTTGACGGTCCTGATAGACCTGGCCGGCCCGAGTAAAGCGCTCGATGATGCCGTGGGCGGAGGCCGACGTTTGGGCGATGCCCGCGAGGAGCCTGGGCGTCGGCTTCCACGGTGACCGAGCACCGTCGCACGCGAACGGCGTGATCAGTGCCTGCACGTTCGTGAGGCAGAGGTGATACTGCCCTTGCTCTCCCCAAGGGGCGCAACATCCGTCGTCCAGGTGGCAGCCATCCAGTTCCGCCACTGCCACCACGGCGCCCCGGACCAAGCGATGGTCGGAGGGGAGAGCACCGGTGACAGCCGCGCTGTGACGGGCCGGGGCGTCGACGGTGAGGGCAGCGTGAATCAGGACCAGTCCGCGGAATGCCAGGGGCCGAGGGTGGTTCGCGACGCGGGCGCCGGCGAAGGCCACGCAGTCCGACCACGGCGGCCGGAGGGTCAGCGCGCGAGCTGCGCTTACCTTGGGTGCCCGGCTTGGCGCGCAAGCAGCCTCCAGAGCCGCTCGGTTCCGGGCCGCCTGCTCTCTCGTCACGCTGGTCTGGACGCGGGGCTTCGGCGGGAGAGCGTACCGGCCGAGACCGGTCGGAATTCCCTCCTGAATCAGCCGTGCGAGTTGGTCGGCGGACAGGCCGGAAGGCGAGACGGGTTCGCCGGTCATAGCCGCGCCGCCGCCCTGGCGAGATGACATGCCCGCCGCCCGGCGTCCACGGCATCCACTGCCGTACGGGGGTTGGAAAGCCTGCGGGGGCGAAGACAGACCGCGGTTGTTGCGGCTTCCGGCAGGAACCGGTGGAGGGCCGGATGAGTGTCCTGCGAGGGCCAGACGGCACGCGCGGTCATGACGTTCCGTCCCGCCCGGGGCGCACATCGCTGAGGCTGCCGCACGTGGGTAGGAAGTGCTCGAACGGCTGCCAAGCTGTGAGCTCGTAGTTAGCCAGCAGATCGAGGCTGGCGTCGAATCCGCCGCCGTCCACGGCGCACTCGTCTCCGGGCGGCATCGTGTGCTGAGCGCCGCTGGGGTCGAGGGGAACCACGAAAACGCCATCCTGGGTGCGCTCCAGGATCCGCAGCCGCGCGTGCGGGGCGGCCATCGTCGCGACGCTGCCGCGACGGACCCATGTCTGCCGTGTCGCCGCCAGGATCGCCGGGTCGCCAGCGTCAAGGCGCTCGGTGACCTCGTCGCAGACTTCAGCGTAGGAGGCGCCGGTGCGGTGCTGCAGCTCCCTGATCGCGGCGCTGAGGTGGTCGCCCAGTGCCTGCCCACCGATGAGCTCGTTGAGGTAGCGCGTGAATGTGCTCATGCGGTCCCTGTCCTCCCCGCACTGCTCGTGGCAGCCTCGCCCTTGGGGGCGTTGGCGGTGATCTGGGCGATCAGGCTCTGCAGCGAGGAGCCCCGTCCGGCACAGCGGCCGGGTAGGCCACAGCTGCTGCAGTCAGCCTCGGCACCGGCCCAGCTGAGACGGCACGGGCTGCACAGTTGGCTGAGCGGGATGGGGGACGACCGACCGGTGCGTCCGTTTCTGACGGCTCCGCTGTTGCGGGGCTTGGTGACGGCTGTGGGGACGTGCATGATGAGGTGCTCCTTCTCCGCTGGCGCGGGGTGGGGCCCGGGACGGCCGGCTGGTTTCCAGGCCGAGTGCGGCCGTCCCGGTGTTGGGGCGAGCAGTTGCGATGTCTGCAGGCGCCGGATGTCGAAGCCCGGGGTGCGCCGGGCTACGGCGTGGGGGTCGCCTTCAGCTGGGGTGTGACAGTGCTGTCGTGCGGGTTGTCGCGGCTGGTGGAACGGATCAGCAGGCGGGCATCGCAGTCCACGGGCGCGCCCGGTTCGCTGTGGAGCTCGGCGAGCATGTTGCCGAGGGCGTCCTCGTCGTCGACGTTCTGCTCGAAGTAGGTGCCGCAGGAGCAGGGCACGACGAGCGTGAGCACGTGCCGTTCGCCGCGGCCGCTGTCGTCTGCGCTGTAGTGCAGCCACCATCCGGCGACGGCGTCAGCCGCTCCGAGGAAGGCGACGGCACTGGCGGGCAGGCCCTGCTCGGGCAGCGGGACGAATCCGGACCACGACAGGTTCGGGACGACCGCGGCGAGGGTGTCGGGGAAGCTGCCGACCAGGACGGCGCCGGCGGTCAGCACGGCGTTGAATGCCGCGGCCTCGTCTCGTTCGCGGGCTCGTTCGGCAAGGTCGACGGTGCGGACGCTGCGGCACAGGGCAGCGATGGGGCTGGGATCTTCGGGAGCGCCCTGGATGTACTCGGGCTGCTCCGGGGGCTGTGGGGGACGGAGCTGGATCACGGTCATGGGTGCGCTTCCTCCTTCGTGATGCGCAGGAGGTCCTGTCTCTGCCTACCGGTCGCCCCCTGCCACTGCGGCAGCAGTGGCAGGGGGCCACAAGGGCGGCTTGTCAGAGCAGGGCTTCCGGGCGGGGTGCCTCGTCGTCGTCTTCGGGCTCGACGCAGCCGTGCACCGAACACGTGATGCCGGGGTCCCGGTCCATGTCGCCGGTCAGGGCCCGGTACAGGTCGGTGACGCTGTAGGCCGGAGCCCACGCGGTGCCCGCGCACTCGTCGTCGACAGGGCAGGGAACCCGGACGTCGAACCCGATGCCGCCCTCGTCGTCGACGTTCTGCCGGTAGGCGAGGGTGAGGTACTGCTGGCCCATGCGGACCTCAGCGACGCGGTCGCCTTCCGCCAGGCGTGACCCGTCCTTCCACTTCCACAGCGGAACGAGCCGCGGGCCGAAGAAGCGCTGGACCACGAGGAGGTCGCCGAGCCCCCGGTGGCAGCCGCGGCCGAGGTCGGCCTCCCGCTGCTGGCTGAGCCGCTGCAGGAAGGGCTCCAGGCGGTAGAGGGCGTCGGAGTACACGACGTGGTCGAAGCCTTCACCGGCCAGATCTCGAGTGCTGTGGACCATGGCCGTGTGCTGAGCCCGGACCACGTCCTGGTCCACCTGCCGGTTCGCGGGCCGGTACTGCTGCCGGTCGACGCACACCGACCACGGGGTGCTCATCACGATTGCGGCCGTGGGCATCCCATTGCGCTTGGCAGCGGCCACCGGTCCGGCCCTGTGAGCCTGATCCACGTTGGTGCAGTCGAGGACGGTGCGGACCCGGCGCTGCATCCGGCATTCGAGCGCGATGTCGAACAGTGCTACGGCCTGAGGTGTGGCGTCCTGGCAGCCAGGGTCGCCGCTGACGATGCCGCGGAAGGTGTCGAGGGACAAGATGTCGGTGTCGGGCCACGTCGCTGCCAGAGTGGACTTGCCGGAGCCGGAGGGGCCGATCAGGACGATCAACCCCGGGTCGGGCACTTCGAAGGACGGGGTCATGGCGTTCGCTCACCCTCCGGGTCCAAGACGCGAGTAGCCGCGTAAACGCGGTCGCCGGTCGCACCCGCGATGAAGCCGGCTGCTTCCTGTAGCGGGCAGGAGGCGTCTCCGTCACCATCCGCATCCAAGCGATCGGCCGTCCCCGCAGCAGTCGTGAGCAACTGCGCTACCGCGCCCAGGACCCCGCCGCCAGGGTCGCTCTCGCAGAACACCTCACGCAGCACCGCCGCTGCTTCCTGCGGGTTGATGCCTTCGCTGGCGAGGATGTCCTCGAGCTGCTGGCTGCCGAGCCGGATGATGCCCGCGGCCGCCCTGGCAATCTGCAGGCGCTCCGTCATCGGGCGTCGCCCCCCGCCGCGGCGGTGAGCAGGGCGGTACCGGGACGACCCAGGCGGCGTCCGTTGACGCTGGGCACTTCGGCGTCGCTGGCCACCGCGACCATCGGTGCGCCCGAGTGCTTGCCCCTGTACAAGGCGACATCGGCTGCGCGCAGGAGACGCGAGTAGGTGGCGTTCTTGATGGTGTCGCTGGTGGCGGAACCGATGGACACCGACACGTCGATCGAGTGGTGGACACCGTGGGGCACCGGCATGCACAGCAGCCGCTGAAGCTGCTGCAGGCGGGCGACACGTCGGTTTCGCCCGGCGTAGGTCGCGACGACGAATTCGTCGCCCCCTAGACGCCCGACGATGCCTCGGCTGCCAGCCCACTGGCTGAGGCGGGCTGCGGTCTGGGCAAGGACCTGGTCACCGGCCGCGTGGCCGGCGGTGTCGTTGATCTGCTTGAAGGCGTCGACGTCGACCATGGCGATCAGGGCGTTGTCGCCGTACCGGTCGAGGAACTGCTCAGCGCGGACGGTGAAGACGTTCCTGCGGAGAGCGCCGGTCAGATCGCACCGGTCCGCCTGGTGGAGACGGCGTTCGAGGTTTGCCACACGAGCGGCAAGAAGCAGGACGGCGGCAGCCGCGGGAAGGAGCCCCGGCAGCGCCCGTAAGCTAGCGGAATTGGCCATACTGATGGTCCTTCTCGTGTCGGTGATACGGGAGGGGAAGCCCCTGGGGCGGACGACGGGTTTCCAGGCCAATGCCGTCCGTCCCCGGGGCGCTGCAGACCGCGTATGGGCCTGCGCACAGATGCGTGCCGTGTGAAGAACCGTCCTCGGCGCCCGCTTGCGTGACCGCTGGGCTCGTGAGCCCGCACTGTGGTCGACGCCCACGGAACGCTGTCAAGGCGGCGGCTCTCTCGATGAACCGGCCGTGAGCGCCGGCTGGTGCCGGGCCCCTCAGATGTCGAGGCCCTCTGCCAGGAGCTTGCGTGTCACCTCGATGGGGAGCCGATCGCGAAGGAGCTCTGCGGTGACCAGGTTGGTCGCGCGTGTTGAGGCGTACTCGACGGCCCGCAGCGTGAACGGGGTCCCACGGCAGGTGGACTTCGTCGTCCATACGGCGAGTCGCTGCGCTGTGGAGTGCGCGGCTCCGCGCCGCGCCGCGTATGCGGCTTCCAGAGCGGAATTCTGGGCTTGACCGCCGCCCATGGGCGCACCCTTGGGCGGCAGTCGCCACTCCTCCAGGGCCCGGTAGGTGGACAGCGGATTGGTGTCCCAGGCTTGGGCCCACTGGTGAATCCGCTGGGGCAGGTTCTCGACTGCGGTCAGGACTTCGTGCCCTCGCGGTCCCAGCGCCCGCCGATGGTCTGTCTCCTCCACCACGCGGATGGAATGTGTGGCCTGAAGGTACGGGCGAAACTGCGGATCCGGCGTGCTGGTCTCACCGACCGGCTCGACGATGAACAGGCGCGCCGGCCAGAGTTCGTACCCCTCGAGCACCTCGCCGCTTTCGCTGGTGCATGAGAAGTAGCTGAACGGGGCGTGGCTGGACCGGATGAGGGACTGGTTCGGATGGATGACCGTTCGGCCGACGGATACGGACAGATTCACCGGTGTACGGGCGTCCGCGCTGGCTGGGATGACTCCGTCGGGGCGTGTGGCTACGTAGAAGATGGTCATTCGTCAGACCCTCTCCACGACGACGACCGGCGCGGCCTGGTGAGCCAGGTGCGTGAGCAGCGCGAGGAGCTCGGGCAGGGTGCTGACCGCCACGGGTGTTTTCCCCAGGATGGTCAGGGAGAACTGCGGTTGGGCCAGCCGGGGATCGGTTCCGTCGTAGTGCAGCGTCACTCCCGGGCCCAAGGGGAATGCGGCTTCGCCGCTCTCCGACCCGTGCCATCCACGCGGGTTCCGGAGGAAGTGGTCGCTGCGGTCCAGGGTGAACGCCGCGATGGCCGCACGCGCTGCCGCATCGGCTTTGGCTGCTGTCGCTGTCAGCCGGATCGCTTCGGCAAGGGTGAGCCGGTCCTGGCACGGTTGCGGGCGTGCCGTCACCCGGGCGAGGAGTCGACGCACCGGCACCAGGTAGTCCCCCAGGACGGTGTAGGTTTTGGCGCTGATCACCGCCGCTGCTGCGGCCACGATGAAGACGCGCTGAGAGAGTGCCCAGGATTCGGGGAGGGCCTGGAACACGGGGACGCTGAGGAAGCCAGCAGCGCTGACAGCGCCGATCTTGGTGGAGAGGGTCAGGGCTGCGGAACCGATGCGGAACGCACGGTGGCGTAAGGCGTTGCCTTTCATGTTGCGAGTGCCTTTCCGTAGTCGTTGTGGAACCGGGATTGCTGCTGTTAGGGCCGCGGCTGGGCGCAGAGCCTGCTGATGACGAGCGGAGAGGACGCGGTGACCTGGCCGATCTCGCAGCTGTAGGAGCAGTAGGGGCGGCGGGTGCCAACCGGGGCACCGCACGACTGACACTTGCGGCGGTTGCTGGTGCCGGCTGCCGTCAGGGAACTGCCGTCGTCGACGAATCCTCGGCAGGCTTCGCAGCGGCCGTCGCCGGGGTTCGTGATACCGGAGCACTGCGGGCTGCAGAGCCAGGATCCGAAGGCATAGGTGACACAGCCGCAAGGGCAGGTCGCTGGCTGCGGCAGGGCACGTTGCAGGACTGTCCACAGGCGGTCGCTCGGCTCGTCGGCCGGGTCGATGATGGTGACCTGCATCGCGTCGGCGACGGCGGCCACCGCGTCGCGGTGACAGCCGCGCCAGATGCCGACCAGTTCGCGTCGGCTGAGCGCGCTGCCGAAGTCTGTCGTGGGCGCCCCGTTACGGGTGGTGACGGTCTGTCCGCCAGTGCCCGGCCTGCAGCCGAGCTCGTGCAGGATGATCGTCAAGTTGGCGTACTCGGCGGCGTCGACCAGGCGTTGCAAGAGGTCAGGGTCGTCGACGAAGCCTTCGACCGCCGCATGCTGCCTCCAGACCGTTCCGTCCGGGGTGGTCTCGGCGACGCCGGGCTGCGAACCGATCGTGAGGTATCCGCTGCGGTTGGTGGCAGCGAGGACCTCACGAATGCTCGCGGTCTCCGGATCAGGACCGTACCCCGGCGGATAGTTGGGCTGGCTTTCGATCGTGCCTTCGAGCCAGTCGGCCATGGCCTGTCCCAGGTCGGGGACGCTTCGGGCCGCTCGCCATCGTTCTCTGTCGGAACGGCTCATCCCAGGAAGCCGAAATTTGATCATGACTTTCGCCTCGCTCATGGTGGCTGACAGGTGGCATCGGGGCGGCCGGGCCTGGAAGCCGGCGGCCGCCCCGAGCCGTAGGTGGGCGGCGCTAGGCCGCCAGGACCGTCTCGCCGGGCGCCGTGTAGTGAGCGGGGTCCGCTGGTGTGCCGTCGTAGCACTCCAGACACGACCCCAACGTCTTCAGCGGCAGGCAGAAGATGTAGACGCGTTCGCAGACCGGGCACTCGCGCCGAGCCCTCATCGCTCGGGCGAGTGCGCGGCGCTTGGCTGGTGTCATAGGCAGCTTCGGCAGCGCCAGATCGATCCGGTACAGCCACGCCATGCGGGTGCAGTGGCGGGTGAGCCCAAGGCATTTCCGGCAGCGAAGCTGGGCAACTGGATCGTGCCCGCCAGGGCGCAGTCCTCGTGCACGAAGCTGGCGTCGTGTGGCGAACGCGTCGCGGTCGATGCTGCCCCAGTCGTAGACGGGTAAGGCACCGCCCGGGGATATCACACCGGTCTTCACGGCTCAGAGGTTGCGCGTACGACGCAGCTGGTCGCCGAGGCCTCGCGGAAGCCGAGCCAGTCGTCCGGCGTCGATCACGGGCGCCGGGTCGATGACGGCCTGCCTTCGCAGTGGGCCGACGGCGGAGTCGGCCTGTTCGGGTGCGTCGGTCTTGCGCTCGTGGGCTTCGCTGTGCGGGGGCGCCATGAAGATCCGTCCCTTCTCGGGTGATGGGGCATGTCCGAAGGCGCGCGGGCAGACAGGCGTGCTGCTTACGTGGACGTGGAATGAGGAAGCCGCCACGTTTCCCTTGGCGGCCGCTGCTTTCTCACGGCGTGGGAGGCGATATTCGTCGCTGGTGCAGCGATCGCGCGTGATCGGCTGCAGGCGGTTTTGGTGGTTGTGCCTGTCGTCGCCCGGACGGCCTGTCCCGTACCCGAGGCCCAGCCACCGGGGCGGTGGACGGGATTCGGGTACGAGGCAGGTGGGCCGGGGCGGGTCAGTGGTAGGTGGTCGCCGAAGACGACTTGCCGAACCACTTCGGCTCGTGGGTGTGCTGGTGGTTGTGGGTGGTGATGTAGGTGTCGCCGCCTCCGCGGAGGGCTCGGGAGACCGGCATGCGCGCGGCGATGACGAGAGCGGCGATCCCGAGGATGACCCCGCCGCTGATCCCGGCTACCGCGTTGACGACCTGCGACACGCCGTAGCCCATGCCAGCTGCGAAAACACCGGCGGCCGCGAAGCGCTGGGCCATCTTGTCGATGCCGCCCGTCGGGCGGGGCTCCGGCTGCGTCATAAAGGGGCTGTGGAGGTATCCGGCCGGGAGGCTGTCCCGCGGCACCAGGACGTAGGCGTTGTCGGGGCTGGGCACGAAGACGGCGGGCCGGCGCTCGCTGGACAGCTCCACCGCGCCGGCCGCGATCGGGTCGTACGCGGTAGGCATCCGGTGCGCGTGAGCCAGGGCCTCCAGCGTGTCCTGCGGCACGTCAGGCATGGACAGTCGCTGGGGTTCGTACCCGAAGGTGGGGTGCTGCGTCATGTCTCTTCCATTCGCGAAGTGAGGCGGCCCTCCCTGCGTTGCAAGGAGGGCCGCAAGGTCAGGACGGGCGTGATGCGGATGTGGCTGAGATCCGGAAGGCGTGTGGCCCGTGGTCACCCGCCGGTGGTGAGCCTCTTGAGGGCTTCCATGGCTTGCTCCGGGCTGGCGATCGCTGCGCGCGTCGGTGCGTAGGGGGCGATCACGGTGCCGCGGAACCGTCGGGGCTT
The DNA here is from genome assembly GCF_035918135.1 of Actinacidiphila glaucinigra. NCBI lineage: Bacteria > Bacillati > Actinomycetota > Actinomycetes > Kitasatosporales > Streptomycetaceae > Actinacidiphila > Actinacidiphila glaucinigra. The sequence continues at coordinate 152,340 of NZ_CP109145.1, read as the reverse complement.
CGTGTCGGTGTCACCCCAGTCGTCGAGGTCGGGCCCTTCGTCCTCGGACTCGTCGTCGGGGCGGTGCCAGTCGCCCAGGAGGCCGCGGCGGTCCAGTTCACGGATTTCGTGGTCGGTGAGCCGCCCGACCACGCTGGGGAACAGCGGCGAGATGTCCTCCTCAAAGTTCATGAACAGGGTGCGGAGGACCTCGGGCTTGCGGGTCTCGATGATCCATCCGGCGCCACCCGTGTTGCCGTCGGCCGGCGGCTCCGGCTCACCCTTCATGATCCGCTCCAGGCGGCCGCTCTCCGCCTTCGAGAAGGAGCGAGGCAGCGGATCGGGAATGTCTTCCGGGGCGATACCCAGCGCCCTGAACATCTCCGCGACCTTCCGGGCAGCAACCTTCAGAACGACCGGGATGCTGTTCTCCCGGAGGTTCTCCAGGAGCAACTGGGTGAAGCCGTCCTGCACATAGACCGACTGCCCTGCGACCTTCTCGCCGACGTTGTACTTGCGTCCCTTGACCGAGACCTGCTCGGCAAGGTCCATGATCTCCGCGCCGTACTTCGGGTGCCGGGCCGCTGACAGGAACTCGTCCAGGTACTGGCGGTGTGGCCCGTACGGGCAACCGGGCAGCCCGGGCGTGTAGTCGTGGCAGGTGCCGTCAGCCCAGGGCATGGCTGCGCGGATCTCCATCAACGCGAACGTCGCTCGCAGTGAGCGCAGCATGTACAGGGCGCCTGCGCCCTGACGGTCTATGTGCCGTCCGAGAGCTGTGGTCTTTTCGTCCGGGGTTTCGGTGGCCAGCCAGACGGAGGCCCCCGAGTTGGTGTCGGCGCAGATGGCGAGTGCCATGAGCTGCGTCTTTCCGCCACCGGATGGCGCGACGAACAGACCGTGGGCGGCGCCGCGTTCGGTGTAGACCCGGTTTCGGGCGGGCTGGCCGTTGGCGAGGTAGCCGGTGACGTAGCGGCCTTCGGCGTCGGGCGTGAGCAGTTCGCGCGTGGCCGGGTAGACCTTGGCGAGCGGGGAGACGTCCCACTGGGACACCAGGATGTCGGGGCCGTCGGTGGTGACGAAGGTGCGGCCGTCCTCGTAGGATGCGCCGAGCGTCTTGCAGAGAGCTTTGATGTCCACCCTCGGCTCGGCTGATGCGTCCTCCATCACAGCTCGCCAGTACGTCACGCCGCGCTCGGCGTTCCGTACACGCGATAGGAACTTGGAGCCGGGGATGGGGCCGCCTTCGCGGCCTATGGTGTCGGCCCACTTTTCATCGTTGGTGGGCTTCTTCCTTCGGCGCGCACCGGCGTCGGGGGTGACCTCGACCTCGAGCCAGCCCGGCCCTGCCGGCCGGCCTGCTTGCGGTGCGACGGGCATTTTGTGCGCGTCAGCCGGATCGATCTGGAAGGCGGCGGCGATGTCCGTCGTCTCGAGTCCCACGATGGGGCGGCCGTGCTCGGCGGCGCGCAGGATCATCGTGAAGTCGTGGTCGGTGCCGGGGTGTGGCTTTGCCACCATGACCACGGTGCGGGCAGGAAGCCCTGCACGCTCCCACAGCTGGCGGACCTGAACGGTGAAGGCGTCGTTTGCTGCACCTGGGATCGGCAGCGCGGGAGTCGGCACTGCGGGGGTCGGCACGGCCGGTCCCGGCGTGATCGCAGCGACCGGCTCGGACGCGCGGGCCAGCGCAGCACGGGCACGGCGGCGGGCCTTGTGCGACCACGGCAGCAGCATGCCGAATGTCGTTGCCCATCCGGCGGCGAGTAGAGCGTCAGCCCCCCAGTACCAGCCGGTGGTGTTCGTCGCCACGAGGTCGACGACGAGTGCCGCGGCCGGAGGAGACAGGCGGAGGAGCTTCTGGCCTGCACCGGCGTCGCCCTTGAAGGCGAACAGCATGCCACCGACGCTGACGACCCCGGCTGTGAGGATGCCGCCGTTGACGGCTCCCTCGGGGGCGATGTTCGGGACTGCGGCCAGCGCCGGCGCAGCCATGGTGTACACGAGGCGTTCCAGCCGGACACTGGGCGGATTCACGGGGGAAGCACTCCTTATCAGGATCGGGAAAGGGCGACCCCGCACGATGCCGGGCCGCCCTCTGCTGGTGCGGGGTGGTTCATTCCTCGAAGAAGCCAGGCCTCGGCGTCGGATCGCGCCTGGTGGAGCGGATGTCGTCGAGTGCTCCGTAGAGTCGCGAGTGGGTGCGCTGTGTATCGCGCACCTTGCCCCCGAACTCCTGCGCAGAGTCCCGCATCTTTGCGGAGTCGACGGCGGCGCCTCCCTGGGAGACGGACACAGTGTTGACCAGGTCGATGAACCTGGTCCCCAGCTCCGCGTGCCCGATGTGGGCAGCCACGCCTTGCGCGCGGCCAGCCCGCTCGCCCATCGAGGTACTCAAGGCGTGCAACCCGGCGACCGCGTCGTCCATGGCCTGACCGGCTGCGATGAGCTTCTGCTGCACGGCTTGGTAGCGATTGTCGCCATCCGCGGGAGCGGGTGACTTACTGCCCTGTGTGGCGGGCTCGTTCGCCATGTGGATCTCTCCTAGTTGTGGTGCGCGGCAGCAGATGCGTGGGCCAGGCCGGCGTCCCGCTTTGCCTGCATGTCTTCGCCGTACACCCGCGAGACCTCCCGGGCGGCCATGACGGCAGCGGTGGCGGCCGTGGCCAATCGGTGAGCGAAGAGCTGTGCCTGAAACTTTAGGGTGGCTGCAGAGTCGGCGAGGTCCACGAGGAGATTGACCACCGCTGGCGCGACGTTGTGGTCCTGGGCCAAGTCCCCCGCCATCGCCCGGAGCTCGTCTGCCACAATGCCCATCGCCTTGGACAAGTTCTGCGCGTACTCCTGGTCGCCAGCCGCTTCGACGGCCATTGAGGCCATCTCCTGCAGGAACTGGGCGAAAGTGATGTTGGTGCGGTGCTGGGGCGCCAAGCCGGCGGCCCCAGATGTTCCGGGGGCTTCCGCTGGCTGCTGCACGGTCCTCTCCCTGCTTTGGGTGGCGCCGCCAGCTGTGGGGGACGCCGTATGAGACTGGGGTTCTGCCGAAGTCGTCCCTGGGCCGAGCTCCTTGGGTGTGGGGTCCTGGCGGGCCCCCTGCGGCGGCGAATGGGGTTCGTCGGCACGCTCCACCGTGATGCCAAGGTCTTCGGCGGCCACGGGCCCCGGCGCCTCTGTCTCGGCGTCCTTGTTCTTCCGGAACCGGTCCCACATGCCTTCGCGGGGCGAGCCTGCATCGTCAGCCCCCGGCCCTCTACCGCTGCCGCGTTGTCCCTCCGCTGAACGGGGATCGTCACCCGGGCCGCTTCCGGATCCCGGGGTCGGGGTGGACGGCCCGCTGCCGCCCTTGTCCTTGGCTGGACCGTCGGGGTTCGGGTCGGGGTCACCGGCCTTCGGGCCCGCCCCATCCTTCTTCGGGCTGTCCTTCGGGCCCGTCCCGCTCTTCTTCGGGTCGGGGTCACCGGCCTTCGGGCCCGCCCCATCCTTCTTCGGGCTGTCCTTCGGGCCCGTCCCGCTCTTCTTCGGGTCGGGGTCACCGGCCTTCGGGCCCGCCCCATCCTTCTTCGGGCTGTCCTTCGGGCCCGTCCCGCTCTTCTTCGGGTCGGGGTCACCGGCCTTCGGATCCGCCCCATCCTTCTTCGGGCTGTCCTTCGGGCCCGTCCCATTCTTCTTCGGGCCGGGGTCACCGGCTTTCGGGCCCGCCCCATCCTTCTTAGGGCTCTTCTTTGCGTCCCCGCTGCCCTTGGGGTCGATCTTCCCAGTCTTGGACTTGTCGGGAGACGCAGCGCCGCCAGCGGCCTTCTGAGGGTCCTTCCGGCCCTTGGAAGGCCCGTTGCCCTCGGTACCCCTCTTATGCCCCTTAGAGGGACCCTCAGGGGCCTTCTTGCCCGGACTCTTCCCATTGGAGCTAGGGCTCCGGCCAGACGCACCACCCGAATTCTTAGGCGTTCCAGAATTCGGCCCTGGCGTCCGCTTTCGCCCCTTGTCCCCGCCGGATCCGGCTGCCGGACCACGTCCTCTGAGCCTCTCCTGCTGAAGTTTGCTGTTTAACCCGGACATCGTCACATCGTGATTGGTCCTGGCCTTGAGCAAATCCACCTTCCGGGCGACCTCGGCTTCCCGCAGAGGCATTTCAGCTTCGTGGCGCTCGCGGCCACGAGAAATCCGGAAATCGATCCAGTCGCCGATCCGATCAGCGAGCGAACGGGGCACCTCGGCGTCGACGTCGTATTCCTCGCTCGGACCGTCGTCGCCCGTTTCATCCGTAGGAGCCTCCGCCGCCAGCGCCGCGGCAGGAGCCATCGGCGTGGGAACCGGAGGTACCGCAATTTCCGGAACAGGCTCCTCGCGCAGAGGGTCAGGAATGGCCGGCGGGCGTACCTCCTCGAATGTCGGAACTCTCGGCGGTACAACGTAGGCCCCTTGCCCAACCGGGAGGCGGACCACGTTGCCCCTTCCCGCGTCGTCGTCTTCCCCTTCGAATGTGTCGTCATCGCGTGCCACGTTCCACCTCCTCTCGGGTCTTGACAGAGTGTGACTCTCGCGTGCACGCGTGCACGGGCACGCGTGCACGCGTTACGCGCGAGGCCGTTTGGCCTCCGGGGCGCTGGTTCCGTGCACGCTGTGTCATCGGTGTGCGTGCGCCTCCTCCACCTCGCTGGCGTACGTCATGAGGTCGTTCCACAGACGCGGGTCGCCGTCGCGGCGAAGCTCGATGGCGAGCATGAAGACGCGCTGAAGGAGTGCGTAGGCCGGGACGACGTCATTCTGACCGGCCCTGATTTCCTGCGCGATTTCCGCTCGCGCGAGTCGGAGCCAGAATTCCATGGCTCCCTTTTCGCCTCGCGTTGCGCGGGCTGCTTCTACCTGTTCCTGCAGCCATGCTCGCCGATTTTCGGTGGACTGTTCTCGCCGTGTTCGAGGTCGCATCAGGCCGACTTCTCTCCGCGCTTGATATCCCAGACCGACTGGGGTCCAGTGTATTCATTCGATGGCTCTTCCGTCGGCACGGGCGGAGTTTCGGGAGTCGAGCGCAGAGCGGCGGCCTCCTTGAACTTTTTGTCCCGCGCCAACTGCCTTTCACGCCGCCTATCCGGGAGAGCCCTGACTGCATCGTCGTGTGCGCGACGTCGGCGCGAGGCAAATTCCAAGGAGTTGGCGAGGGCGGTGGCATGCCTGATAGCGGCGGCCAGGGGCCTGTCAACGGGAATGGCGCGCAGCCTCGGGTGGTACCACTTGTCGTCCTTCACATGCGTGTTGCGGCAGTAGATGCGCGTTTCTCGTCGTAGGGTTTTCAGGTTTTCGTTGATCTGCTCCACGACGCTTTGGATGTCTGCGAGATACCTGGCACTCGCGCCCGCGTTCCGTGCCACATCGCGCAGTGACGGCTCGGTTTGGTGCTCATTCATGATGGAACCTCCGTACGAGTTGCAGATACTCCAGCGGCGTCGGCGTACGTGGCCGATCCGCTGCGCGAACTTGGTCGTGCTGGAACGCTGTTCTGTGGCGCTCGGCGCCTTCACCGGTCACCGGGGCATGTGGAGTGCCCCGGTGGCCAGTGGAGCCGTCGGTCCCTGTGTTTTCGCAGGTCAGGGCTGGTACCCCTCGGCCAGGAGCTGTGCGGCCTCCTTGCGGTACTCGGACGCGGTGCTGGGCGAAGAGAGCCCCATCTCGCTCTGGATCGTTGCGAGCGTGAGGGCCTCGGCGTTCCCGCCGGCCTGGTTGAGGATCATCCGGCCGACCTTGCGGATCGCCCGCTCCCGGGGCGTCAGCCGGGCGACGTCCTCCATTTCGACGGCACGCGTCTCGATTTCGGCCGCACGCAGACGGGCTTCGGCAGCGGCATGTCGTGAACGGCTCGCCTCGGCCAAGGCCTCCTCCCTGCGTGCTGTCTCCTCCGCGGCAAGGCGGTCGGTTTCGGAGGTAAGCCGTCGGGTTTCGGCAGTGGCCCTGTCCGCTTCGGCAGCGGCTGCGTCGGCTTCGGCAGCGCGGAGTCGGGCCTCGGCGGCAGTGGCCGTTTCGATTGCTGCGGTCTCGTCCGCGGCCGCGGCGTCGAGGGCGGCGGTTTCCCTCCGCTTCTCCGCGGCCTGGCGCTCGAGCTCTGCAGTCTGCAGGCTGGCGGCGGCCTCTTCGCGGCGGTGCTCGGCCTCCTCGCGATCCGCGGTCGCGGCACGGGCGCGAGCCTCAGAGACGAGAGCCGTCTCGAGCTCCTGCTGTTCCTGCTCCGCAGCCCGCTCAGCAGCACCGACCTGTGCCCGTGCATGCGCCCGGGCCTGCCCGGTCTCGCCTTCCACGCGGGCCCGGACGGTCTCCAGTTTGCCGTCGGCCTCGATGCGCCTGGCCTCAGCGTTCTTCCGCTCGATCTCCTGCTGAGTCTCGGCGTCCAGGCGCCGGCGCTCGGCATCCGCAGCACGCACCTGAGCATCGCGTTCCTGCTGCTCGGGGAGCTCCAGGGCCTCCGCGACGGTGTACCCGAAGGGGGCCATCGTCATGGGCAGACGCTCGTCCTCCGTTGCCTTGCGCAGGTTGCCGCCGTGCCTCCGCATGAGCCACTGCTCGTACGCCAGTAGCTCCTGCTCGCGGCGGACCATCTCCGGGTACGAGGTGATGCCCCAGAGCTTCATCCGCCGGAACATCTTGGCAGTGGGCCAGGGAGCCAAGGCCCATCGGGACCACGGGATGGAGTCGCGTTCCTCCTGCTCAGCGGGGCGGACCACCCGGTCGATCGACGTGCGGCCCAGCTCCACGATCATGATGAACAGGATCGGGACGACCCCGTGGGCGAACGCGGCAACGTAGTCCAGCAGCTGCCAGCCGCGCCCGCGAGGAGCACCGGAAGCGGCGTTGAGAACGACGGTGGCGGCCGTGAGCAGCCAGACCGGGTAGCGGATCCACCTGATGGGCCTGTTCAGCCAGGCCATGAGCAGGTCGACGGCGATCATCACCATGATGCCGGTGTCGACGCCGACGGCGAACAGCTGGCCCTTGCCGAGGGTGCCGAAGCCGAGCCGCTGGTAGGCGAAGTCCGCGACGTGCTCGAAGCTCAGGTAGAGGCCGATGCCGGCGAGGGCGACGGCGGCCAGGATGATCGCGGCCGCGGTCAACTTCTGCGACGTCCTCAGGGGACCGCGGGACGGCTGCACCCGGTGGGGCGGAGCGTTCCGCTTCAGCGGACCCGAAACCTCTTCCGGCGCGCTCGAAGCGGGATGCGGCGCCCCCGAAATCGTGGTCGGCGGCCGCGAAACCGGGGTATCGGTGGCCGCTCTCTGCGGCACTTCGGTGATCGTCATGGGGTGCCTCCAGAGGGGCGGTAGACGGTGTATTCGAAACGGCAATGGGTGGCCGCGAAACGTGATCAGCTGTGGCCGAAATGGATCTAGGCGGGCACGAAAGTGGGCCACGTCGGGCTGCAGAGGGTGCGAGTGCCAACGGCGCACCGTCAGCCAGACCGCTGGGGCGCCCGAAATGGGGGTGGCCGGGTTGCCCGTCATGAAGCGGGCGGCGGTGTCGGCGGCGGTCCCACACGACGATGGTGTGAGCTGAGGGCCTGCGGTCCTGAACGGCTCCCCTCAGCCGTGTCCGTCCCGGCGAGCCAGGACGGGCACAGGAGGCAACCGACAGATCGTTAGGGCGTGCGGTGTTCGGTCACAGTTGCCGTCTGCCTGCGGAGTAGATGTGAGGTAGTACCGGCGTCAGGCTCCGCCTGTCGATGGAGACTCCGGTGTATCTCCTGAACGCGGTGGCCAGCGGCGTATGCTGCGGCGGCCGCGCAGGCGGCGACATGAAGGCGGTGGCGGGCGGTCCGGCTTCCCGGGCCAAAGAACGCCACAGCACGGGCGGCTGCCGTAACCAACACCCGTGCACGAATCGTTACGTGAAGATCGTCAGGCACCGATAGCTCAAGTGGTGGGAGGAGGCGGGGGCTCCGGAGTTTGGCGGAGCCCCCCGCCTCGGGGTTTGGGAACGCGCGGGTCTAGAGCTCGCCGTTTCCCTTGCAGGTTGTGCACCGTTGCGGGGTTTGCCGGCCTGAGCCGTCGATGATCAGCACGCCGTTGCCGGTGCCTCGACAGTCCGGACAACGTCGGGGTGCATCAGGCATCCCGTGGGGCCACCCCCATCGAGGTCCCGTTGGAGCTGGTCTGCCCCGACGGTGCCGGGGGCGGTGTCGGCGGCGGGGTGGGGATCGGCTCGTGGCCGTAGTCCCCGTTGATGCTGTGGTCCGCCATCTGCGGCCCGGTCGTCCGCGTACGGCGGGCGATCGCAGCCAGCCGGGCGCAGACCCGGTCGTCGTGGGCTTCCGCCAGCGTGCTGTAGTCGTAGGCCGCGAGGACGGCCGCAGGGACCACCCGGGTGCAGGCGGCGGGGCGGCTGATTCGGCCTGCCGCGATCAGCCGACGTTGGAGCATCGCACCGTCGGGCTTGGGCGGACCGGCGGGAATCCGGGCCGGCAGGCCGTGGTCGTCGTAGCGGAGGGTCTTGCCGGGCTCTCGCCGCGGCAGCGGCAGCTTGACCGGCTCCCTGGGCGGGGACGTCGGGCGGGGGGTGTCCAGCAGTTGGGGAGCTGCCATCATGAGGGTTGCCAAGGTCGTGTTCCCTTTCCTGAGTGGTTGGCGACCTGGAGGCGGCCCTGGGGTGCGATCCCGGGGCCGCCGCCGTTTGGCTGCATACGAGCAGCCGCGGGCGCCGACATCCGAGGTGGATGCCGACGCCCGTGGCCACTGGTGTGCGAAGCCGTCAGGAGGAGGCCTTGCGGGTGCGGTTACGCGCGGCGCGGCGCTTCATCGCGCGACGCTCGTCCTCGCTGAGGCCGCCCCACACGCCCGCGTCTTGGCCGGTCTCCAGGGCCCACTGGAGGCACAGCTCCATCACGGGGCAGCGGCGGCAGACCGCCTTGGCTTCCTCGATCTGCAGCAGCGAGGGACCGGTGTTGCCGATCGGGAAGAAGAGGTCGGGGTCCTCCTCCTCGCGGCACACCGCGTTGTGGCGCCAGTCCATGGTGTTTCCTCCCTCTCAGGGTCGGTCGTGGTGGGTTCAAGCGGCGGTGTCGACGGTGCTGGTGCCGAGCGGGTGGCGCGGCGGTATGACGCGACCGTCCGGCAGTAACTCCCCGGTGTCCGAGAAGAGCAGGACGCCGTTGCAAAGGAGGCTCCAACCTTGCTGGTAGACCGCGCTCACGACCTGAGCGGCTTCCCGGTCGGCAGCTGTTGCCGGCGGGCAGGCGGGGTGATGGAGGCAGATTCGTTCCATGACAGTCCCTTCGGGGCGGGCTTGGCCGCCGCGCGAGGCCGCGCGGCCGCTGCTGACGAGGTGCGGTACGAACGGCCGCGGCCGCCGCCATCCCGTTCTGGGCTGGCGGCGGCCGCGGTGGTTCGTTCCAGGTAGTGGACTATCGGGTGATGCGGGTCGGGGTGAGGGGCACTTCGGGGCCTCGGAACTCGGACGAGGCGCCCTGCCGGGTGGTCCGGCAGGTGTTATTGGTGTCCTCGACGGCCGTGCCGCTTCCCTTGGCGGAGGACTGCCCCGCGGGCGCCTGGCTGGCGAACATCAGTTCCTGCCGTTCCCGCGCCTGCTTGGCGTAGGACTGGTCGAAGGACCTGCGCTCTCGAGCCCACCCCCGCTGGACGTTCCTGCGAGCGGGCTCCTGCCGGAGCAGGCGGCTGTAGGTGTCTGCCAGCGTGATCCCGTCCTGGCAGTAGTCGCGGCCGGTGCAAACGGCGCAGCCCTTGCGGTGGGCGGTGAGACTGTCCCAAGCGGCGTCCGCGCGCGGAACAACGGGCGTGATACGGGTCGCCGCTGGCGTTGCGGGCGTGATCGGCTTGCGGCGTACCGCAGTCGGCCTCCGCGATGCGGCGTCTGCGATGCCGTCACCGAGGCGGCCTGCCCACTCGGCGATGGTCACGTCAATGACCACTAAGCGGTTGGTGCCGCGGCAGCGGCCCTGTTTGGGTGCACCCACTGGCGCAGTGTCGTGAGGGACGACCTTGGGAGCGCTTTGGACTCCGGTGATGGGGCACCAGGTGGAGCAATCCGGGCAGACCAAGCTGACCTCCCCGGGCAGAAGTTCGACCTGGTGGGGGGCGAGTGTCGAGACAAGCAAGGCCGGGCGGCTGCTGTGGTTCTTGGTGCGGGTCCTCTTCGCCCGGGGGCGAGCGGTCGCAGTCCCGGTCTGGGTGGTCATTGCATCGTCTCCCGTGGCAGGCCTCGAGGGCGCGGCGGCGAATGCCCTCTCTGCCCGCCAGGCGCCCGAGGTACGAGCGCCATGACGGCCAGACAGCGCACTGACGCTGCGATGTGCGACAGGTCGTCGCGAGCCAGGGGATTTGATGGTGCTATCGACCCTGGTCGCCCCGTTTAGGGCGGCGACTTCCTGTGTGGTGCTGGTCGCCGAGGTTCCGGCGCCCATCGCCGGCGCCGTCCGAGACGGTTCCGGCAAAAGGCGTCAGATCACGTCAGCTGCAGGGGCTTGGCCAGCGGGGTCTTGCCGCTGCCGGTCCCGCCGATCAGTACGGGAGCAGTCGTGTCGATGGCGATAGGCGCCTCGGCGTGGTCGCCGGAGTGGGACTCGCCGAGGTGCGCGCGCACTGCGGCGTGGGCCATGAGTTGCAGCCACGAGAAGTCGAGAATGCGACGGTCGATCGTGCTGGTCGCCTCGGCGCACCGCAGCCAGACCTCGGAGGCGACGTCCTCAGCGTCCTGGCGCAGCCCCGGGGTGAGTCGCTTGGAGATGTAGGCCTGCAGTCGACCGGCGTGCCGCTCGTAGGTGCTGGCGAGCAGGTCCGTCCAGCAGGCATTTGAGTCGTTGGCTTGGCCGTTGGCCGAGCCGGCGGCGGCAGCTTCGTTTGCGCATTGACGTCGAGTCATGTGCGGCCCCTTTCGATTCAGTCAGGTGAGCCTTCGTCGGTCGAGTTCCGAATCGTCGACCTCCATGCGACCATAAGGCCATTAGCCTTAAGGTGGCAAGGGCTTCTGGGTCGTGCGACGGCTGATCACTGCGGGCACTAGGGTTTGAACGAGCAGATGTCAGCCAAGGGGGGACGGACCGTGGACAGCAAGGACGCATGGGCTGGTGATCCTCGGCCCTACCTAGGGCCGGGCCGGAAGGGAACGGGTGATCCTTGGGCGGCACACGCGGCCGCACATGGTCGCAAGGGAACCCAGCGGCTGTTGGCAGTAGGAGCCGTGGACCCGCCCGAGCCCGTGCGAGAGTTCTTTCGGCTGTCCCACAGCGCCCAGGTCATCGCCCGCCGGCGCCTGATCCTTCTCGATGACCGTCCTATCGAGCTCGCCGACTCGTATTACCCGCTGCACCTTGCCAACGGGACGGCCTTGGCCGAGCACCGCAAAGTCCGCGGCGGGACCGCATCCCTTCTGGCGGCGATCGGGCAGACCCCGGAGGACGAGCCGCTGGAGGACGTTGCCGCGGCGGCCGCGACTGCCGAGCAGTCGCACCTCTTGAGACTGCCCGAGGGATCGCCTGTGCTGATCTGCGTACGGTTCGTCGCGTCTTCCACCGGCGAGCCGATCGAGGTAAGCATCATGACTGGGACTGGACATTTGCGGTACCGACAGAGAAGGCAGGCCAGCTGACCTATGGCGAGAGCATTCGAGGATGGTCGGTCGGCGCACCAGAGGATCGCTGCTGGCCTTCGGCGCCGGATCATGCGCGGTGACCTGGAGCCCGGGGTACAGCTGCCGTCTACGCCTGCCTTGATGGCCCAGTACGAAGTGGCTGGAACGACAGTCCAGAACGCACTGGCGTTGCTCAAGGAAGAGGGGCTTGTGCATGGTCAGCCAGGCAAGGGCGTCTTTGTTACGGGCAGTACCCAGGAGGCCATAGAGCCATCGCTGTACGCGAGGCCAGCTCCGGTCGGCGAACCGTATCCGTGGGTGAGCGAAGCGGCCAAGCGATCACAGCAGGGTTCGATCACGCTTCTCGACGTGGCGGTGGTCGAGCCACCGTTCGAGGTGGGGCGGGCGCTCGGGCTTCCAGAGGGGGGCAACGCGGTGTTGCGCAAGCAGGTGCTCTTGCTTGACGGTGAGCCCACTGAATTCGCCATGTCCTACTACCCCTTGAACCTTGCCGAGGGCACGGCCATGATGGCGCGCCGCAAGATCCGGGGGGGCACGCCAGCGCTCCTCGCCGAGCTCGGATATCCGCCGGTCAACGTGGTCGACGAGGTGTCGTCCGAAATCCCGACTGAAGAAGAAGTCGTAGCCCTCCAGCTGCCCAAGGACCGGCCAGTCCTTGTAACTTTTCGCGTCGTGTACGCGGCTGGCGACCGTCCGATCGAGGCTTCGCTACTGACCAAGCCGGCACACCACTACCGCGTGCGCTACCAGTTCTCTGCCGAGTGAGACCGAACTCAGGGGCCCTCCGAGCAGGTGCGGCCGAGGGCCTTAAGTCTTAGGGCAGTAAGGTGATAGCTTGGCTGAGCGGTAGATCGCTTTGCACTCAGGGAGGTGTCGTGCCGCTTCTGCGGTCTTGGGGACCTATGCGCCTGACCGGACGGTTCGTCGCCTTTGGCCGGCCGATTGGCTGGCCTTGATGAGTCGTCAAAGTGCTGAACCGAGCAGCTCGGCGACACGTTCCGCAAGCCTCACCAGGTCCTGAGGTCGAGGGGTACAGTGGCCTCCGACGTAGATCAAAAAAATGTGGCCCCGTCGACCTTAGGCAAGTCGAGTGTGGGGCCACGTGGCCTTCGAACCTCTCCACAAGGGACGTTGGCCTGCCGGCCACCTTCAGCAACCGTCAGGTGATCGACATGGACTCAGGGTACCCGCACCCTCTGACAGACACGCAGCACCCCGCCGTAGGGCCAGCGACTGAATACGCGCTGACCCCTCGGTGGGGTGTTCGCATTTGTTCGACCGATGCCGCGCACACCCCTCCTGCTGAGGGGGCCCGCATGAGCTAACGCGAGGGCGGCTCAGCCGCCGGGACGCTCAGCGTCGCGGTGATTCGCAGTCACCGAAGCTCAGCGCCCCCTGCCACCGGAGGAGCACCAGTCCCTCCGAAGGGATTGTTCGACAGGTTCGCAGCCCGCCGAACAGTTCGATCTTCAGGTTCCCCAACCTGCCGAAGCACCCGATGAGGGGCTTCGTCATGCCCTCCCGTAGAAGGAGCGCTGCCAATTTTGCATCACGTCATGGCAGCACGCCACCTTTGGCGTGCCCGCGTCCCCCTTTCTGGCCCAGAAACTAGCCCTCTACGACCCTGTGGTGAGACGAAGGTCACACCATCAGTTGGCGCAGCCTCACCCCCACTACGGGCGGTGGCCCGATGACAACCTCCCAGCGGGTCAGCCGTGCGAGCCGGTCGGCCCTCGGCCCCCTAAGTCGCAGTCGCACGGCCATGCGACCAGAGGAGGGAGTCGGCCATCCGCGTCAGGCACAGGCGCCGCGGGCGTGTCGTCCGCTGGCACTAGGTCGCGACACCCGCGCGCGCTTGCGTGGCGCCGTGCACTTGTTGCTGGACGCGCCCGGCCTCGTTGGGACGGTTGACGCGGTGCGGCTGGCCACAGTCGTCCTGGCTGCTCGTACTCCTGAGGCGACCGGGCGGGTAGAGATCCGTACTCCTGAGCTCGCTCGCTGGCTGGGCGTGTCGCCCTCGTATGTCGCCTCGTGTGTTCTACCGGCGCTGCGCAGGTCCGGCGTTGTCCGTACCAGCGTGGCGACCGGCGAGTCCGGCGAAAACCGTGCCTTGATCTGTGAGGTCATACCACTGTGGACGGCCCGTGGAGTTGTCGGCCACCCACTCGCTCTCAACCGCAAGGAATTGGCGACGCTCCTGCGTATGGTCGAGGCCGTCATGGCCCCCGGGTGGGCCCATCGGGACGGGTCCGTGACGCCAGCCGGCCTGCTGGGGACGAGGACAGGACGTGGGGCTCCAACGGACCGGTTGGCGTTGCTGCTGCTGGCTCTCGAGGCGAATAGACAGGGGCGTGTTCCGCTCTGCGGGGGAACCATCGAGATCCGGCGTGGGCGTCCAGCGGCGACGATGGCGCGGCTGCTAGGGAGCTCCGCCTCGGCCGGTGAACGTGTTCTGGAGCGGCTCGAGGCGGCCGGAGTTGTGGCCAGGGTCCGGCGGCAGACTGCCTCCGGTCTGGCCAACCGGTCGCGGCTGCTGGTCCCGGCGGTGGCGCGAGCGCATGGGCTTGTCGTCGGTGATTGGTTGCTGGAAGGACGCGGTCACGCTGTCGGTGCTGTCCCAGCGGACCCCGACGCTACGGCAGGACCTAGTGCACCATCCGACGCGGCGACAGATGTGCAGGTCAGTGGTACACGCGTCCGCCGTGAAACTCGGAGCGCAGAGCCCGACGGTACGGCAGCCCTTCACACCCTCCACGCGCCAGTGGCTCAGGTAGTACCCCAAGATGCTGATGAGAGTGGCTTTTCCGGCGAAGAGCCGTTGGGGTGCTGTGGTCTGCCGGGTTGCGCGTGCACGCGCGAGGGCCTCGCACCGGTGGTCGACGGACCAGGCGAGCACCAGCGCTCCGCTGGTCAGCAGGACCCGCTTCGCGGGGACAAGCACCAGGACTCCTCCGATCAACGGGGTGGCCGCAAACAACTTCCCGACCACGTGGAACGCCGCACACCGCCCGCCCGCGTTGTCGTTGGCGGGCGCACACACGGTCAGCTACCGGACCAGCCTCCCCGACTTCCGTATGATCTTGAGGCGGTGTTCGCGCAGGTAGAGCCCTTGTGGGCGCGCCTTGATCGCCCCGGGGCCCGAGCCACAGTCGTGGCGGCCGCACGGCGCGAGCTTGCGGCCATTGCCGGGCTTACCGGGACCCCGGCTGCTGGCCAGGTGCTGGGCGCTCGCCTTCTGCGCAGACTGTCGGAGCAAGGCGGCCCAGATGCCGTCACTGACCCCGTGGGTTGGCTCCGCGGCAGGGGCCTGCGACGACGACCGGGATGCAGCGACCTACGCTGCGATGACGGACGACGGATGGACACCTCCGGCCCCTGCGAGGCCTGCGGATCCCTCATTGCGGACCGCCGTGGCGTCCGCAGCCGCGTTGCGGCCAACGTCACCACCGTGCCGCGCGCCTCAACGGCAGAGCGACGCGCAGCCTACGAGCACGAGCTGCACGAGGCCTTTGCGGTGCAGGTAGCCGAGACTGACGCCCGTCACCAGCGCGCCGTCGCCGAACGGGACCGGCGGGCAGAGGCCGTAGCGCAGGCTCGTACAGACGCCCAGGCAGCACAGCGGGCGCGTCGCGCTGAACCGTGCGCGGACTGCGGTCGGCCCGAAGCAGCGGGCATGTGCCCGGCCTGTGGCAATCGCAAGGCCGCGGAGCGGGCCATCCTCGACGCGACACTGGCGGCTGCGGCTGCAGAAGCCGGGTTTGAAGGTTCCCACGTTCCTGAGCACCGGCACATGCACGTTGTGGCGGTCCGCGCGGCATACGAGGAGATCCTCCGCGCCCAGCTGGACCAGGCGCTCAGTGACGCCACCGCCCGCGGAGCAACCCACGAGACGCTGTCCCTGCTGGCACGGTTGACGGTGGAGACCGAGGCGGCCACGTACCGGCTCTCGGCACTGTCGAATCTGGCTCGCAGCGGGACGGCGGACCGGGAAGCGACGCTAGCGTCCGAAGCGACGATGCGAGTGGCGCATCGGTACGCCGACCTAGCGGCCGCGAAGAAGGCCGCAGCGAGGAACGCAGAGCGCGCCCGACAGCGCACGGCTCAGCATCTCCTGACCACCCGCATTGCCGCAGTCCAGGCAATCCTGCCCCCCGACGCGACCCCACACGAACCAAAGACGACGACCTCAGCGCGCCGCCGGCCGGAAGTAAGGATCGGGTGCCAGAACAGCGAATGTCCGGCGCTAGGGACATGCGAAGCGTGCCCCTGCCCGGAAAGGTCTCGAGCAGTCATCGACGCAACCAGCGCACAGGGTCAGCGAGCGTGTGAGGGCTGGGACGGTGAACCGTGCGGAAGGAGCGCGCTACCGACCCGGGCTGTCTGCGTTCGCTGCCGCGCCAAAGAGCTGGGCCGAGCATGCTGAGCCATTCTTGCGTGTGACCTTTGCCGGGCGGCTGGACCACTTCGCCTGACATCAGCACTGACCCGCGCCTCGCCCGAGCAGCTGCTGACGTCACCGCAACGAGGTGCTGAGCCTTGATTGACTTGCCAGAGAAGGCCCCTGGAATTCGCCATTCAGGGGCTCCTCCTTATTGGCGATGGCGGGCGCTGCGCCCAGGCAGCTGGCCTCTCCGCCTAGGTCAGGTAGTCGGCGACGAGCTTGGCGAACTCCTGCTCGGTGAGGATCCTGGTTCCCAGTTCCTGCGCCTTGGCGAGCTTCGATCCGGCGCCTTCGCCCGCGACCAAGATGGTGGTTTTCCTGGACACGCTGCCCGAGGAAGATCCGCCAGCCTGGGTGACGAGGTCGTTCATCTCGGTGCGGTTCTTACCGGCGAGCGCCCCGTGCATGCCGCCGGTGATCACCACGACCTCGCCGGTCAGCGGACCGCCCTCGGCCGCTCCGGGAAGCGTCGGCTGGGTCATGTTCACGCCCGCTGCGACCAGTTTGTCGATGACCGGGGCCAGCGCGGCGATGTGCGCGGCGATCTTCGGGGCATTGGCGCCGGGCAGCTTCGGCACCGCGGCGAGAGCGTCGGCGTCCGCGGCCCGGATCGCGTCCATGGTGTCGAAGTACCGGGCGATCTCCCGCGACAGGGTGCGGCCGGTGCGCACCACGCCCAGGGCGCAGAAGACCCGGCTCAGCGGCTTAGCCTTAGCTGCCTCGATCTGCCCTAGGACGGTTTCGGCCCGCTTCTCGCTGCGCGTCGCGTCGACCAGTTGCTCAAGGCGGAGGGTGAACAGGTCGCCGACGTCGGTCACGGCGCCGCTGTCGACCAGGGCCTCGATATAGGTGACGCCGAGGCCGTCAATGTCGAGCTGGTCGCGGCCCACTGCATAGCGCAGTGCGGCGAGCAGCCCGCATCCACCACCCGCGCCGCCTGCGCACTCCCACCGCTCGCCGGAGGTGTCGATCTCGCCGCCGCACTTCGGGCATGCCTCGGGCAGCACGATCGGCGACTCCGCTCCCGTGCGGAGCTCCACCACGGGTGCCTCCACGCGCGGGATGATGTCCCCCGCCTTGAACACCCCCACCGTGTCGCCGATCATCAAGCCGCTGTCGCGGATGAACCTCGGGTTGTGCAAGGTCGCATACTGCACGACGCTGCCGTCGACCTCGACCGGCTCCAGCACGGCCCGCGGCGCGATGACGCCAGTACGGCCGACGTTCCACTCCACCGCCAGAAGCTTCGAACGCTGAACCGAGGGGGGGAGCTTGTAAGCCGTGGCCCAGTGCGGATGACGGGTGGCGAACCCGGCCTTATCCTGCTCGGCGACGGCGTTGGCCTTGATCACGACACCGTCAATCCCGAACGGGAGCTCCGCACGCATTGCGGCAATCTCTTGGACGCGGCACTGGACCTCCTCCACCGAGGCATACACGCGCAGGCCTGCAGGCGTGGCGGCCGTGGTCTGCACCCCCGTGGCGGCGGCCGCCGCCATCATCTCCTCGTGCGTGTCTCCGGTCAGGCCGATCACACCGTAAGCGAAGAAGGTCGTCTCGATCACGTACGGGCGGTCCTTCGCCCGCAGCGTGCCAGCGGTGCCGTTGCGCGGGTTGGAGAAGACCTTCGCCCCGTGGGCCAGTCGGATCGCATTGGCCGCCTCGAACTGCTCGCGAGTGAGCAAGACCTCCCCGCGGACCTCGAACGTCGCCGACTTGTCCAGCTCCAAGGGCAGACCGACAATCGACCCGATCGCGTGCGAGATGTCCTCACCGAAAGCGCCGTCGCCCCGGGTGACGAGCTGGACCAGGCGCCCATCGACGTAGCGGGCGGCGATCGCCGCCCCGTCCAGCTTGGGCTCGACTACGTAGCCACCTGCCACGGGCCCGCCAAGCCGGCGGGCCAGGGAGGCCTCCCACTTGAACAGCTCGTCCGCGCTGAAGACGTTGTCCAGGGACAGCATGGGGACCGTGTGCGCGACATCGCCCGACGGGGCCGCACCGCCGCCCACCTTGCCGGTGGGAGAGTCTTCCCGGACGTCCTCGGGGTACTCCAGCTCGTAGGCGCGAATGCGGCCGGCCAGCAGGTCGTAGCTGGCGTCGTCGAGCGGACTCGTCCCGTCGCCGTAGTAGGCGGCGCAAGCGCCCAGGGCCATGTCGACGGCTGAGTGATATGCGGTGCGGTCAGCCAGTGGAGCAGGGGTTACTGTCGTCATGCGCCGCATCTTCGCGCACAGGTCGGACAGTGCTGTCCGCTGCTGCACCAGTGGGCCACCGGGTCGGGGCGATGCCGGAGAGGAGTCCTGAAGAGATGGCGCCTCGCCTGGGAGACGGAGATGATGGTGACCGATGCGCACGCGGTGCCCGAGAGCACCACGTCCGCTGCCGTGTATCTCGTCACTCTTCGCTTTCGGCCCGGCGGTGGCGAGGTCACAGGGGAGTGGACCAAGCCGAAGACGGCGTTCGACACCTTTCGCGACTGGGTCGGGCTGTACGGCGACGGAGCGGACGTGTTCATCCAGCTGGTGAAGGACACCGCAGGCAACCACGAAGTGCTCAAGCCGTGGCCACAGGATTGGCAGACGTCGGAAGCGACTGGGGCGTGCACGGTTTAAAGGATCCGCAGCGGCCCGCGACCCGCCCGCACATGGAGCAGGCTGATCGGGCATCTCAATTCGCGAGCCCTGAGCATTCTGTCCCAGCTCAGCGAAGCGGCTCGCCGATATGGCACCAACGCACAGAAGGGCCCGTGGCATGCCCGGGCGCCTGGGGAGGGCCACGCTTCATCGACACCGCGGTTGCAGTCGCTCCCGCCATACAGGCCGACGATGCGGGACCCTTGGGCCACCTGCTCCCGGACTGACCATCCCAGTGTTGCAGCGTGAGACTATCGGCGGGCCGGGGTCCGAGGAACATCGATGTCAGATCGTGCGCTAAGCCCCCGTCAGCCCTGGTGAGTGGCTAGCGGATCGCTGGCGGCGGAGGCGGTCTGAAGTCTTCCCACAGATGACGCTCTATCATCTGCGGCAGACCGCCGTCTCCGGGACGCCGGCAACGGCTGGGACCTGCACGAGTGGCGGCACTCCGGCCTCACCCACCTCGGCGAGGCCAGCGCAAGCCTGCTGATGCTCATGGCCAAGTCCCGGCACAGCAAACCGGAGAACGTGAAGCGGTACTTCAAACCCTCACCCGAGGCAATCGCCGAGCTCACTGGGCTGTGGGCCCCGGGCGACATCCGGCCCCTACTGCCGGAACCGCGTGAAGCAGTGCGTCGTTGGTATCGACGTGCCCATGCCCTCACACCACCTAACCCAGCCGGACTGGCAGTACTGCGGTCTTGAAGCTATGCCCGGCAGTCACCCTGGGAGCTGCACAGGCATACGGCTGCCTGGCCATATGGCGTGCCTAGCGCACCTTGAGCCGGCAGAGCAGGACGCGTACTTGCGAGGATTAGCACCAGGGGCCGATATCGACCTGCGAGGCACTCGCATTGATGAACCTCTCCTGGCACGGCTTCTGGACGCGGTTCGAGACGCTTCCGGAGATCCGGCTTTCAAAACGGCAAATTTCCTAGCAGCAACTTTCCCTAGTGGGGCAAATTTTAATCGTTCAAGTTTCGTCTCTGCCTGCTTCAACCACGTTCACTTCGGGGGGTTTGCGCAGTTCAAGAGAGCGACCTTCTCGGATAGCGCCTACCTTTTCAACGTGACCTGCGAAGCGGATATTACGTTCGCCGGGGCAATATTTGCAGGGCATGCATTGAATATCGACGGATCCTATGGGGGGGTATTCTTTTCAGATGTGCGGTTTGAATCCGTAGATACTCACATAGGGCCGTTGATTTGCGCCGAGCGGGCGGTTTTTGCCCACGCGCAGTTCAGATCTCCCGCGGCGATCGAGATTTCCGCACCGTACGTGCTGTGCCACAATAGTCAATGGTCATCGACTGCGACCCTCCGCCTAAGGTACGCTTCGGTCGATTTCACTAATGCCTCGTTCGAGTATCCTGTTTCGGTTTCCGCGAGCGCGGAACCTTTCATTGCTGCATTTAATCGCCCTATGGGTGAAGCTAATGTCTCTGGTGACCCAAATGTTCAGTTGCGCTCACTGCGAGGGGTCGACGCCTCACACCTCATGCTGACAGATATCGACCTGTCCGATTGCACATTCGCTGGCGCCTTCCATCTGGATCAATTGAGAATGCACGGGAACTGCTCATTCGCCTCCGTGCCGAAGAGGTTGCGCTTGTTGCCAGTACCTCGTCACTGGACAGCTCGCCGGACTTTGGCGGAGGAGCATCACTGGCGCGCGCATCAACCGGGTGCTGTGGCGGATGGCTGGCAGGAGCTCACGAATCCGGAAGACATAATCCCCCGCCTTGGCGCTCACCCCGGCCCTCAGCACATCGCCATTTTGTATCGGGAGTTGCGTAAATCCCTTGAGGACACGAAGAACGAACCGGGGGCCGCAGATTTCTATTACGGTGAGATGGAGATGCGTCGCCTCAGCCACCGATGGCACGAGGCCGAGCGATGGCTATTGCAGGCGTACTGGCTGCTCTCGGGCTACGGATTACGTGCCTCCCGGGCTCTCTGCTGGTTGGTTGTGGCTATGACAATCACAGTCCTGCTCATGATGGGATTTGGCTTACCGAGTGAACCGCCAAAGCAGACCGCGACCAGCGTCCTGCCCTCTCGAGGCGGGCAGATTGTCTACGAAATTGACAAGGATGACCCCAAGAACCCAACTGAGAGCCGCTTCACGACGAGACGGTTCGAGAAGGCGCTGAGGATGACCCTTGACTCGGTGGTCTTCCGATCCAGTGGTCAGGATCTGACGACGGCGGGCAACTATATCGAGATGGTCTCACGGGTCTCCGAGCCGGTGCTGCTCGCTCTCGGCGCCCTGGCAATCCGGAGTCGCGTCAAGCGATAAAACGTTGGGTGCAGCCTCACCAGCGATGAATAGCGCCTTCGGCCCATCGCCGGTCGTCCACACCCGCGCGTCCGGCCACCCGCTTAACTCGGCCCGCCTCAGCGAGGTCCCTCCAGCCCTTGGCCTCTTGGATCTCCCCGGCGTGCGTACGGGCCGTGCCGTCCCAGTCGCCGCACAGCTTCAGGCACAACGGGTCCGCGATCTTCACCCGCTCGGCCAGATACTCGGCGACCACCGCTGGCCTCTGCCGCGGGTCCGGTATGAACCGGCCCAAGTAGCGCACGCTCGCCAGCTGGACCGCGTACCCGAGCCGGTTAAGCGAACACCTCTTGGCCTGTACCGACTCCCGGTCCGAGTCGTCAAGGAAGAAGTACCGCTCCAGCTCCGCCGCCCTTGAAGGCCCCCGTCCCGAGCCGCCTGCTCACCCGTCAGAAACTCGACCGCCACAACATCTCTCCGAAGATCGACAGCAACGACCCGCGAAGGCTCCGATGCTCGATCACCCCAGGCCAAAGGCCCAATCAGCCCGGAGAGGGCTTGGCGCACGATCTGACATCGATGTTCCACAGCCCGGTGCCGGCTCTGCCGTTGCAGGAGACGTCTGCCGACACGAGGGCTTCGAGTCCATCAGGGTTCGACGAACGGCAAGCCCACCGCGGCCAGCTTGGTTTGCAGATTGATGTCGCTGGTAGCGGCGTACACCCGCGCCCCAGGGTGTCGCGATTGCAGCAGAAGCGTGGAGGCGAGGAAACGGTCGTCGGGAACGTTGAGGTCGAGCCAATCCGGCAGGCCGTCTCCCCGTGGCTCGATGTGCTCAAAGACGGCATGGACTTCGCCGGCGACCCGAACCCCCACGAGCACGTCGCCGTTGTGGCGCAATCCCTTCAGCCGGCGATCAGCTCGCTTGGCGGCCTCACGCAGGTCTTGCGTCCGGCCGTCTCGCTTCTTGTCGTCGATCTCACGCAGCACAACCGGCAACAGGTGAACCATGTACCGAGGGCCGAGTTCGCTCTGGTAAAGCGTCACGTCAGGGTCGTCGAGCAGCGTGTTCGTATCCACCACAACCCGCACATGCCAGTCGTCGGCGGGCAGCAAGTCAGCGAGCGCCTGGAGCTTCGCTACAGCGGCGGCCGCCTTCTGTGTCGCGGTGGGAAGGTCCCGTGGAGGGTGATGCTTCGCCCTGTTGGCGCGCACCAGCCAGTCCTCCAAGAGTCCGAGGCCGTCATCGAGGCTGTGCTGCACCTGGGGAGTGGGGTGAGGGAACAACAGGCGGAACCGGGGTCCCCAGTCGCGCAGCCGTTGAAGCAATGCCATTCTGCGTGCCTCGCCGTCAGCACTGCTGATATCCCACGCCCACCGGTTCGCGGTCATCACGACCATGCCCGCGCTCTCCAGGTTCCGTGGGCGGATAGAGGAGTCCGCGAGGATGGCATGGAATTCGGTGGCAATCGTGTCGAGTTCCCCGATGAGGCGGTCTGCGTACGACGATGGGGCGGGCTGCTTGTGGGCCATGCTGCCGATGATGCCGAACAGGCAGGGACGAGGGGGTGTTTTCCCAGTCACTGGGGGCGCCCACCAGACGGCATGTCAGGCAAGTCCGATGCACCTCGTGCGTGGGGACCGGCCTGGCCACCGCGACGTCAGCGAGGCTCCGAGCAGCCAGCCGAGGAAGACGCGACCTACAGCGCCTCACCGCCTCGCAGGATGTCCACTACGCGCTCCCCGGGGAGGCTGTAGCCGGGTGCGATCAGGAGCGCGACGGCGGTCCGGCTGATCGGCTCCCACAGTTCGGCCACGACCACCGCGGCGGCTTCGGTCACCTGCTCCCACGTGCCCCCGCCCTCGGGGGCCGGGCCCTCCAGGGCGATCGGGTACCCGACCGCGGCCAGCAGTGCGATTGCCTGGTCACGGTCGTGGGTGGAGCCGGCCAGGTGGGCCGCCTCGGTCGGGTCGATCCCGTAGGCCTCCACCATCTGCCGGCGGTCCGCGATCTCACCGGCCGCGGCCTGCGTGGCGAAGTGGAAGGCGTTCGGGCAGGAGGGCCGCCAGGTCGTGCCCCAGCTCCATCCGGTCACGCCGTGTTGGTCGGCGGCCTGCGCGATCTCCAGCCGCGCCACGGTCATTCCGTAGTGCGTGCCCACGCCCGCGTGAGCGGCCTCGTGATGGGCGATCCCCCGCAGCACAACAGGGACAGGGGGCTGTCGAATGCGGTCCGGGGGGCCGCGTAGTCGTCCAGGGAGTACATGCCCGCGATCACCGGTTGCCGAGGGGGTGGCAGGCTTCGTGCGCGTAGCCGCCCCGGGCCGCCATCGCTACGCCCTCGGTGATCGGCTCCCCGCAGATAGTGCAGTCCCCGTGCATCGGTTGCCCGGCGTGCGTCACGGCACCGAGGCGGACCCGGACGGTTCCCTGGATGAGCCAGTTCCGGTAATAGGGGACTTCTCCGGCTGACAGACGGCGGTGACGCTCCATGACCGCGGGGTGTGTGGTCCCGACTTCCTCACCGATCGCCCGGAAAGGGAGCCGAGGCTCACCATCGGCGTCAGCCTCCCGCGCGTACAGGATGAGTTCGGCCTCCAGGGCCTCCAACCGGCCACGGAGTCGCCTCACGTCCCGGAGCGCGTTGCGCAGGGTTCCGGGGGTAATGTCCTCCCCGGCCCGCAGGGCGTCCATCGCGCGGATGGCGGTGTCGGTCTCGTCCGCCACCGCCCAGCCGTGGGCGTCCCCGCTGCGGGTGTGCAGTACATAGGAAGTTGTGCCGTCCGCCCAATGGGCCGTGGCTCCTTTCTGCACCGGGGAGTGCCCGGCGTGGGTGGAGTCCAGGTGCTCCAGGCGGATTCGTCCGAGGTGGTGAGCGTCGTGGGCGGCGGTGGGGCGTTCGGTCATGGCGGTCCTTCCCTGATCAGTCACGGCCGTACATCTCGGCTTGGTAAGCGGGCGGGGTCGACGTCAGCAGGCGACGTGCGGGCAGCCTTCCCGGCTGGGCCTTGGCGTGCACGGAAATGTGAGCCTCGGCCGGCATGGACTTGCGGGTGAACCGCCAAGCCATGGGATCCCCTCTCGGTAAGGTGACTTACCAGATTCACGGTAAGGCACCTTACCGATAGATCACAAGGTGTCAGCCACGCGGGAGCAGATGGGTGCCCATAGTGCAGTCTTGATGCGCGGAGACACCAGCCTGGCGAAACCCCAGGTGAGCAACCCCCGCAAAGCTGCCGAGACGACACCACGATCGGTCGGCCAGCAACATTCGACCATCGCTGAACCTCGCCGCCTCGCGGTCCACACCTCAGAGGCCTGGGGCTGTCCGGGTGTCAGTCAACAGCGCTACGGTCGAACTCATGACGACTCCCAGCCCAGGCCAAACGGCGCCACCGCAGTGGGTTCTCAGAGTCACTGCCGTCTCGGCAACGGTTGATCCTGCATCTTTCGAAGCGCAGCGCAGCCTGCTGCGGTCCGTTGCCGCATTCGATTCCGCAACTCGCACATGGAGCGCGCTGATCGGCCAGCTCGACCCGCGCGCCTTGCATATCCTGCAGCGGCTGTTCGAGGCAGCTCGCCGTTACGGCACTAATGTCGCAGTGCAGGCTGTTGCGCGCCCTGACACCTGGCACGGACCGTGCCGACGCAGCAGTCGCAGGTCTAGTTGCGGCACAAGCCGACGTGCGACGACCTCTGGGACAACTGCCGATGGGGTGAGCGGGTAACCGGCCCCGGACGCGGGGGCGTCGCCTGTCTGAGTGCACCGAGAGCGGCGACATTGAGCGATCGTCGTGAGCAGCGGTTCCTACGCGGCAGGTTAGCCAGATTGCCGGCCGCATGGCGGCCTCAAAAGGCCGTCAGTTGCGTGGGACCGTCGGCGTGGCGACCTCGACGGTCGGGCTCCCATGTCCATCCGGGCAGTGTGAGAAGTTCGGCCTGACGCTGAGCTGAGAGCCTTCCACTGCGATGGGCGCCCCGCGTATGGGCGACCTTCGCTCCGAGTGGATAGTCCCCCTCATGGTGGCCTTGCGGGACCTGGAGATGTCTCTCACGGTCAGCGAAGCTGGTCAGGGCCGTGATGAAAAGGTCCCACCGGTATTCGCGCCAGTCCCACGACCATCCTGGTAGCCCCTCGAGCATTTGCTGCTCAGGCCGGGCGAGCTTGCGGTCGCGGTGCATGCGTCGCTGGCGCATGACCCAGCGGCCGAGGAGGACGTCTCCTTCAACGTGATCCGAGGGGGGCAGGGCGTGGCCCTCGCGTTCGGCGAATGCTTGGAGAGCCTGCAGAGCGTCCAAGAACCTCGGGGGAGGGTTTGACCACTGCCATGCCGGTCGTCCGTCCGGTGACGGCCGATGCAGTTCCCGCTGCAGGATCTCTACGCTGGTCTCGTCCAGGACGCTTTGCAGGTGGCTCAGGATCTCCGGCACAAGCTCATCGGCGTACGCAGGTGCCGTGACCCGCACGGGAAGGTCCTGACTGTCGATGCGGTCCAGTGGCGATTCCCGCAGCCGGACGACCTGCCACCCCGCCTTGCGGAGTGCGTTCGACTTCTCGCCGTCGTGCAGTTCCCGACCGGCGTGATAGAAGGCGCCGTCGTACTCGAGCACCAGGTGCAGCGCGGGGATAGTGATGTCCACGCGTCGCGGCCGTCCTGCGGCGATGATGGACGCGGGGCGGTCGTTGACGGTGAGGCCTGGGAGCGAGTGGGCGAGCGCCGACGATACGGCGAGTTGACGCAGACTTGCACCGTAGGGGTAGCAGTAGGGGCAGCCGCCGGCACCAGTGGCGAGGGCTCGAGTCCTGGCCTGGATCGTCATTTGCCAGGTATGACCGTGCGAGCAACTCCACTCGACGAGCCTTGAGACCGTCGCTGTGACCTGATCCGCGGTGAGTCCGTCGTTGAGGGCCGGATCAAGCTGAGCCGCCGCTTCGGGAAATTTGGTGAGCAGGCTGTTCGTGACGGACACACGGTGGCCGGCGCAGAACGGGCAGCCGTGTCCGGCCTTCGCCCTCACGGCAACGGAGACCTGCCAGCGATGGTCCGGGCCCCTCGAACAGGACCACCAGACCTTCTTCCTCGAACTCTGTGCGAGCGTGTGCGGCGTGTCGGGAGCATTTGCTTCGAGGTCGAACTCGGCGGCGAGCTCAGGCCGCGAGGCGAGGTGGTTGGTCACAGAAGCGCGACGGCCTGCACAGAATGGGCAGCCGTTGCCGTTTGCAGTGCGTTCGACGACGCCACTGCTCCAGATGTGATCTGGGCCTGCCGGACATCGCCAAGTAACCGGTTCGCGAGTACCTGCCAGCACCTGGTCGGGTGTGCGGCCCGCGTTCAGGGCCGGGTCGAACTGTTCAGCAAGGGCGGGAAAGCGCGCAGTGAGATTGTTCGTGGCGGACAGCTGGTACCCGGCACAGGCAGGGCACCCGGTGGGATTGGACGGGTGGGTGCGAGCGTTGATCACGGCCTGCCACTCGTGGTCTTCGTGCGCTGGGCACTGCCACCACACTGCCCTGCTGCTGCCCGGTCGCACGTCTTGGGGACGCAATTCGCCGTTGCGCTGAAGATGCCATTGCGCCGCGATCCCTGGACGCAAGGTTGCAAGGTTGCTGGTCGCTGTAGCGACGTGGCCGGCGCATGCCGGACATCCCGCCTGCTGACGGCCGGTGCGGGGACCGACCTGCGCTTCCCAGCGGTGCCCACAGACAGAGCAGCGCCAACCCACACGCTTGTGCGAGCCTGCGACGAGCTGGTCTGCAGTCAGGCCCACGGTGGCAGGCGAGTCCCTGTCAAGTTCGGAAGCGATCTCAGGGAAGAGGGCGGCGAGGCTGTTCGTCACCGATGCCTGGCGCCCTGAGCAGGCGGGACAGCCACTGCCCTGACCGGCACGCCTCTTGGGAGGTGCTGACCATCGGTGATCCTCTGCGACCGGACACCGCCACCACACGTCACGGTCGCTTCGGGCTCGAATCAGTCTGGCCTCGCCAGCTTCGGGATCCAGCTGTGCGGCAAGGTGCGGGTAATCGGCTACCGTCGCGTCTGCCGGAATGGGGGCGAGCAGTTTCCGGGAAGTCCTGTGCACCTAGCCGACTCTAGGCACCGCCACTGACATCCTGGCCTGGGCAAGCGCCGCAACGGCATGTCGTGCCGCCCGGGGAGCGAAGGTCGGTCATGTCGCGTACCAGTTCCGCGCTGGATCGCCGCAACGCTTGTTCTTTTTGCGCCCGGATTCACACCAGCACTGACCGTTCCGGGGCACGTGGCCTGAGCAGCGTCTGCCTAACTGATACAGAGGTGTCGAAGTATGCGTGTGCGCCAGTGATCGTGCAGACTCCAATTGCTCCACGCTATCCAGCGGACCGTGGACCGCTGGAGCCCGGCGCGTCGGGGGCCGCGCCGGGCTGCTGTCGACCATCGAACAGGGACAAAGCCCGTCGCGCAGCTTCACCTCGCCCAATCGGGTCTGGACCATTTCTTGCCTCGCCGGGAACCGCGCTTCGCCCTGTTTGCGGATTACCCGGTGGCCCCTGTTGCGAGCCCGATTGTGCCCTGCGACTCACGTAGCACCCCACAAAGGCGGGCATGCCGACTTGGCGTTGCGAGGAAGTCCGCACCTGTCCTGGCAGGTGACCGCGCCCACGCATGAGTGAGGCCCCCTCGCTGAGGGGGCCTTCTCCATCCCCGCCGTGGCGGGGAGACGAGCGGCGTGTGGGGCCGTCTCGACGCTCCATACTCCTGGTTCATCCCCGCGGCTGCGGGGAGCACCTGCCCCTTGCGGATCGACAACGGGCCATCTCCGCGTGAGCGGGTAGTGGAGCGGTCCTCACTGTGTCATACGTCGCCGACAGCCCGCCACCGGTTCGGTGGGACGTGCGCCGTCAGCCGCCGAGCGCCTCGCGGGCCTTCCTGTTCGCCTCCTGGATTCCGTCCATGTAGGCGTCCAGATACTCGCTCTCGCTGAGGCTGGCGCACTCGTCCGGGACCGGCTCGGACGGCACCTCAGCACCCTCGGTCTCGGCTGCGACTTGGGCGACGGCCTCCACGCACGCCGCGGTCGCTTCCTCCTTGGTGAGGCTGGGCGACGCCGGGGCGGAGGTCGGTGCCGGCGCGGCCGGGGAGCTGGCGGCCGGGGCGGGGTCGGCGCTGCTGTCGCTGCCGGAACAGCCGGTGAGCGCGAGCCCCGCGAGCAGTAGGAGCGCGGGCGCCACGGTGCGAACGGACATGATCCCCCCAGGGATTGTGTGTCTGGTGAAGGTGATCATCACGGTACGGGCGGAGAGCGGCCCATGGCGCTCTGTGTGACGAGAGCGTGACGACCCGGGACCGGTCCAGCCCGGTTCCTCTCGGGGGTTGTATGAACGCCGTACACCTATGTACGGTCGTCATACACCGCGCGGGGGGAGCTGGTCCCCGCCCCGGACAGACGGGAAGCACATGGAAGACGTCAGGGTCATCTCCCTGGACAACGGGCGCGTCGCCCTGGTCAGCCCGTACAACAGCGAACTGCCGGCAGCCGCGAGGGAGCTCGGGGGACGCTGGGACCGCACCGCCCGCTACTGGCACTTCGACGCCCGCGACGAGCAGCGCGTCCGCGAGTTGGCACGCGACTTCTTCGGCACCGACGGCTCCCCGGCCGACGAGGCCGACAAGGTCACCATCCGCTGGAACATCTCCAACTACTGCCAGAGGAGGGGCGACAGCGAGCTCCACCTCGGCGGCCACCGCATCGCCTCGCGCCGCAGCCGCGACGAGGACGTACGCCTGGGCGTCGGCGTGGTCCTGATCTCGGGCGGCTTCCCCGGGCAGGGCGGCAGCACGAAGTACCCGGCGCTGGAACCCCTCGCCGACACCGTGGTCGAGATCCGCGACCTGCCCCGCGCCCTCCTCGACAACCTCCACCGGGGCGCATACGAGATCGTGGAGACCACGGTCGACGTCGCCGCGCTGCGCGAGGAGCGGGAGCGCCTGCTCGCCCGCATCGCCGAGATCGACGCCACCCTGGCCGCCCACGGCACGGACAAGGACAGAACCAGTGAGCACTGACACCACCCCCGAGGCCTGGGACGAGCGGCTGCGCGGCACCCGCGACGCCGTGGAGGCCGCCAGGGCCGTGCACGAGCAGACGATCCGCGACGCCCACGCCGCCGGCGGCCGCAGGGTCGCGGACATCACCCGCGCCCTCGGCATCCAGAACCGCAACCGCATCACGGCGGTACTCAACCCCACCGAGGACGGCGACGTACCCACCCCGAAGGCACCCGCCTCGCCCGTCGTGGTCTACCTGCGCGCCCCCGGGTTCGGGGAAGGCGTATGGGATCGGCTCCGCCAGGCCATGTGGGCGCGCGGCTGGCACGCGGTCTCGGACCGCACCACTGCCTGGCACCTCGCCCGCGGCGGCCTCACCACCGTGTACGTGGACCTCGCCGCCCAGCGGGACAACGACCCCATCACGGTCCAGCTGGTGCGCGCGGTCTACTCCCAGCCGCTGGAGACCCCCGAGCACGTCCCGGTGCGGAACCTGCTCCCCACGATGGAGTCCATCCGCTTCGAGCGCGAGCACCCCGAGGCCGCGGCGTGGCTGGTCACCTTCCACGAGGACCGCGAGCCGCAGTTCAAGGTCCTCGCCGGAGGCCACTACGCACGCCCCCGGGAGTGGGACGCCGAAGCCACCAACAACGCCGGCACCAAGGGAGCGTCCCGGCTGGACGTCCAGGCCGTCGCCCGCCTGGTGGCGAACCTCCTCGAGTAGCCGCCTGTCCAGCACACACGTGGGCCCGGCCACCCTGAGAGGTGACCGGGCCCACGACGTTGACACCCCCGCTCACGCGGGAAACCACTGACGCGATCGACGGGGCTCACCCATCAGAATCGGTCCACCCCCGCTCGCGCGGGGAGTAGCCCCTGCAGCACCACCGATGCGAACCATCGGAACCACCGATGCAGTCAACGGGCCATCCCCACAACAGCGGGGAGAGACCACCGTAGCGCGGCGCCCGCAGCCGTGAGGCCAAAGCCGAGACACGGGCGTGCCCCGTGTTCGCGCAACCAGGCCACCGCGAGGCTCGGCGCCGGGCAGCTGTCGTCGCTAGCCCGTCCCGTGACCGGTATGCAAGATGACCGGCCCGAGGACCTGGATGAGATCCAGTTGGCATCCGCATCCCCCCGACTCCGGGCGGGGCCGGCCGCGCACCGGCCCGGCCCGTGTGGTGGCAGGCGTATTCGTCGAGGGTGATCCGATCCTGGTGCCGACGGCATGGCCGGCTCAAGCAGTTCCGGGCGATGGCCACCTGGCTCGCTGAACTCATCAGCCGCAACCACGCGGGACTCAGCCTCGCTTTAGTGATCCTGTGGCTACGCGAGCCTCCAGAATGATCTTTGTCAGACAGGGCCTAGCGCAGACGAAGGCGCTGGCAATGGTCATGGACTTCGTACACGATCGCGCGAGCCCGCGGGAATGCGGAGCTGTGTTGGCTAAGGACAGAGGCAAGCTCGCGTAGCAGCATCATGCTTCGGGTGGATGCAACGGTCGGAAGCCGGGTGAGTGCGGTCTCGGCCGCGTCGACGGCGGTGTCGAGGTTGCCGAGCCGGGCTTGAGCCAGGCTGTACAGGGCTCCATGACGCAGGGCGGAGCGTTGGTGGTCGCCGCCCAACGGCGTCTGCGCCCTGGCCTGAAGGAGCTCGGCTGCCCGGGGCAATGCGATCAATGGGTCAGCGGTTCGCTTGGCGGCCAGCAGGACGAGGCCGCGTCCGGCGATGGCATCGAGTTCGGTCCGGTCGGCATAGCCTGCCCAGGAGGGGGCTCCGACCTGATGAGCTGCCTGTTCGAAGAAGCGGTTGCTGTCATCGATCGATGACTCGAAAGCGTCGAGCTCGCGAGCGCTTGCGTGTGCGATGGCCTTGCGGGCGGCGACGAGGGCACGCACGCTTGGGGCGGAGTGCGCGGCTGCCTCTGTGGCCGCAGCGGCGAGTTGGACGGCGTCGGCGGCTTGTCCATGGTCAGCCGCTTGGCCTGACATGAGAGCGAGGATGCTTGCGACGAGGGCCCTGTCGCTTGCGGCATGGGCGGCTCGCAAAGCCATGAGGTAGAGGCGCTGGGAGGCGCCAGCCGCGAGTTCCTCGTGGTGCATGAAGGCCAGGGTCTGACA
The DNA here is from genome assembly GCF_035918135.1 of Actinacidiphila glaucinigra. NCBI lineage: Bacteria > Bacillati > Actinomycetota > Actinomycetes > Kitasatosporales > Streptomycetaceae > Actinacidiphila > Actinacidiphila glaucinigra. The sequence goes on along the minus strand of NZ_CP109145.1, from coordinate 121,276 downwards.
GATCTGGGCGAGGGATCGTGCGAGGTGGGCCCCGGTTTCGGGCGAGTACTCGCCTTCTTGGAGCAGCCTCACGATGACGGGTATGGACATTCGGATGGTCTGTCTGGCGGAGCTGCCCTCCCTGTCGTCGGCGGCCTGCGCGGCGGCTACCAGGCTGTCGACGATCTGCAATGCAGACGGGGGGACGGCAGTGGTTGGTTTGCCCGGGGCGGTCAGGCGGGGGCGCGGAGCAGCGAGGGATTGCCAGGCCAGCGTTGTCAGGACGGTTCCCGTGGCGGCCAGCACTACACGGCGTGTGGGCACTGTGTCCAGCTCCTTCAGTAGCTGGTGCAGGCCGGTGTTGTCCCAAGGTTGATCGAGTCCTTCGTGTGCGCGGATCACCTCGGTGACGGTTGTCGGACCGCGGTGGACCCAAACATCATCGAAAGTGAGGTCCCTGCCCAAGGCGCTCGATAACGCTCGGACTACGAGAGCCGGGACGGGACCACTCGGGACGTGCCCTTGCAGCCACTTGTACGGGGTAGTGCGATGGATTACGCGGCGGCTGCCCGCTTGGCGTAGGAGCCGGCTTACGCGGTCGGCGAGAACACCAACGGTGTCCCATCCAGTCTCGGCGATCAGTTGTTCGAGCCGGTGATTGGGAGAAAGCTCCGTTGATCGAGCCATGGGCAGCCCTTCAACACGAAGATGCACCAGAGGGTGACGGTGACTTTACAGCGCGTTGCTCATTGGCCTGGGCCGTTTCCGGGAAGCGCCTCGATCGTCCCTGCCGCAGGCGGTCGCTAGGGAGAGGCCGTAGCAGGTTGCACAGGTTGCACAGCCCCCGGCTCTAGCGGCGAGTCAGGCACAACTTCCACCCTCAAAGAGCGGCCGCAGCCACTCGGTTGACGTCCGCTCAGGACGTCGTTACGTCGGTGGGCCTGCCTGCTCTTCGCCTGCCCAAAAGGAGCCTCATGACCGTCATCGTCGGCTTGAACATGAGCCACGACAGCGCCGCGGCGCTCATCGTGGATGGCCAAGTGCGCGGGGCCCTAGCCCTGGAGCGCACCACCGGCGTGAAGCGCGGCGTGGTTGCCCACCACGCCTACCCTGCCGCTATGGCGCGACTGATCGACAGCGTCCTCGCCGACCAGGGCCTCGGCCGAGGGGACGTCGATCACTGGGTTGCGACCTCAACCGAGACGCGCAGCCAGAGTGAAGAGAACGGGCTGCTGGAGAGCCTTGGGCTACTCACTGACCCAGCGTCGACGCTGGCGCTACCGCACCCCGGGCACCACCTCGCCCATGCCAGCGCCGCGTTCTACTGCAGCCCAGCGGACCGGCCGGCCGCAGCGCTGGTCATCGACGCCTACGGTTCGCGCATAGGCCCGAAGGTTCGCGAGCAGGAAACCGCCTTCCTCTTCCAGCCAACGGGGGAGCCCCGGCTGCTGTGGCAAACGGTGCGTCCATCGAGCAGGATCGCCGGACGACGCCGGGATGGCGACCTGTGGATCCCGTCCGATCTGTCCGGCATTGGAGAGGTCTACCGGGTCGTCACGCTTGCACTCGGATTCGCCGAGCACGGGTCCACCTACGATGACGCAGGAAAGACGATGGGGCTGGCCAGCTACGGCAAGCCTCTGTCGAAAGAGCCGCTCTTCATCCAGATCGACGGGGACCAGATCCGGTTCGACGGCGCCGCGGACCACCTTGCCAACCTTGGCTTCGCCACCCGCACCACCGACGGCTACCTACTTCGCCCGTCCGGGGGCACCTGCGCGTTCGACCACGGGCACTTCGACCTTGCCGCCCAACTCCAGCAAGAGTTCGAGGCCGCATGCCTGGCGCTGGCCGACCGAACGATGCGCGAGGCCGACACCCGCCGCCTCGTGCTGGCCGGCGGCTGTTTCCTCAACAGCGCCCTGAACACGCGCATCGCCGCAGAGCTGCAACCCGAAGAGCTGTTTGTATTCCCAGCCGCGACTGATGACGGCAATGCCGTCGGCGCGGCCCTGTACGCCGACCGTGTCCTGCTCGGCCGCTCCGCCCCCGCACTCGCCTCGCGGATGACCCACGTCTATCTCGGACCGTCTCAGGTCACCGGCCAACAGGACGCCATTCAGGCTCTCGCGCGGAAGGCCGGGCTGGAGCCGGTGACCCACATCGACGAGCGGAGCGCTGCCGAAGCAGCGGCCGCCGCCGTTTCACGTGGGGAGATCGTCGGCTGGTTCCAGGACCGCGCAGAACTCGGCCCACGAGCCCTGGGAGCCCGCTCGATCCTGTGTCACCCGGGGATTGCCGGGATGAAGGATCGCTTGAACGCCCGCGTCAAATTCCGTGAGGGCTTCCGGCCCTTCGCGGCCTCGGTCCTCCAGGAGCAGGCCCACACGTGGTTCGAGCTGCCGTGCAAAGACAGCCCGTTCATGCTCCTCGTCTGCCCGGTCCGGCCCGAGCATGCCGCGCAGGTGCAGGAGATCACGCACGTCGACGGCACCTGCCGTCTGCAGACCGTGGCTGCGGATCTGCCCGGCGGCTTCCGGCTGGTCATCGAGGAGTTTTCGCGGTTGACCGGTATCCCGATGGTGCTGAACACCTCTTTCAACGTCCGAGGGAAGCCGATCGTCGAAGCCCCCGCGGAGGCGATCGACTGCCTCTTCGGTAGCCAGCTCGACCGGCTGTTCATCGGCACGACCGAAATCCTGGCCCCTGAGCGCCTGGATCTGCGACCAGTCCGTATGCCGGGATCCAACACCACCGGTCTCGCCCCGGAGGAGGCGCTCCTGCTCGACCTGGCCAATGGTGAGCGCCCGCTTCGGGAAGCCGCCGAGCACCTCGGCTGGCAGCCGGACCTGGCGGTCACGATGGCGCTCGACCTCCGCCGGCGGGAGCTGCTGGGCTGGGACGCCATTCCCGTCTACACGGCCCCCGACCTGCCGATGGCGCAGTACGACCCCCATCACGGAGGCTGACGTGGCAGGTATCGACCTTGCCGACCCGGACCTGTTCGCCACTACCGGCGGGTTGGAGGAACTCCGGGCATTGCAGCGCAACTGCCCGATCTACTGGAACTCCGGGGAGCCTAAGGGGTTCTGGGCACTGACACGGTACGCCGACGTCGTCTGGCTGTACCGGAACCGGCGACAGGTCTCCAGCCAGTACGGCATCCACGTCGGACAGTTACACGAGGCCGACCAGCCGGCCCGTGGCCGGATGCTTGTGCAGTCCGACCGCCGTACACACAGTCGGATGAAGGCCGCGCTCAGCCGGGCCATGACACCCCAGGCCCTCGCCTTCGTCGAGGAGCCGCTGGCCGAGACGGCGCGTACGGTCGTCGACGACGCACTCCAGGTCGGAAAGGTTGATTTCACCACGGCCGTGGCCACACGGATGACCCTGACCCTGACCGGCCTGATCCTCGGGATCCCCGCCGCCGACCGCGAGCAGGTCTCCCAGTGGACCGCCGTGGCCTTCGGCTCCAGCTCCGGCCCGCTTCCTGCGACGGAACCCAACCAGCAGGACGTAGCCGAAGCCAACGCTGAGCTGTTCCTCTACTTCCGGCAGCTCCTGCACCGTCCTGGCACTGGTAAGGGAGTACTTGCCCGGCTGCGCGCCGACAGGCAGGAGGATGTCGGCATGGAGCAGATCCTCTACAACGCGCACCTGCTCCTCGCCGGCGGGCACGAGACGACACGGCAAGCCTTGGTAGGCGCGGCCAGCACCTTCATCGCGGCGCCAGATCAGTGGCAGCGGCTGCGCACTCACCGGCACCTGCTACCGGACGCGGTGGAGGAAGTCCTGCGCGTCAGCGCACCCAGCCTGAACGTGATGCGGACTGCGATCGAGGACCTCACCATCGGCGGCACCACCATCCGAGCCGGAGAGCGCATCACAGCCTGGCACCCGATCGCCAACCGTGACCCCGGCATCTTCTCCGCCCCTGACCGGATCGACATCGGACGCCAGCCCAACCACCACCTTTCCTTCGGGATGGGCTCACACCACTGCCTCGGCGCCTGGCTCGCGCGGCTGACCCTCACCTGCCTGCTTGACGCTATGGCGCAGCGTGTGACCCAGCTCCACCCGGCCGGTCCCGGGCGGCGGTCCCGTTCTCTGCGCACCTGGGGCTACGACTACCTGCCCGTCACCCTGCTCGGCTGACCGGCCCTCACACACTGCCGAAAGAGAGCATCATGACCACCTCCGCAACGTCATCGGCTCCGGCCGGGGCCCTGGATGCGGACGAGTTGACGCTGCTACGCGTGGGGGCGCGCGCTGGCGCAGCCGTCGTCCACCTCCAGCTCGCTTTCGTGCCCGACCGCGGACGCCTCGAAGCTGCCTACCGTGCCGCCGCCAAGGATCTGCCCGGGCTGCGCAAGGCACTGACCCTGTGCGAGACCATGCCGGTGTGGCGGTCTCTAAACGAGCCGTCGCCCTTGACCGTCCATGACCTTGGCGATGCGCCCGTGGAACCCCTGACGAAGGTCGGTGCGCTGGCCGCGGCCTGGGGGAGTGAGGTCACCCGGATCCATCCCGACCCCGAGAGACTGTCGCCGGCCGTACGCTTCGGGCTGATCACCGGCCCCGGTGTCGCCGCTCTCTTGCTGGTCCACAACCCGGCCGCACTGACCCTGGGACAGCAGACCCAGGCTCTGGCCGCGGTCCTGCACCGCTACCACCAGCAGGCCCCTGCCGTATCCCATCGGAACGTAGCCGATCTGACCCTGCCGTCCGCAGTGCCACCTGTGGCCGGAACGGAGGTACAGGACGGGGCGCAGCAGCCCCGGTTCTGGATCACCCAGCCCACTCTGCCCGCAGGCGACACGGCCGCACCCTCTCCGGGTGAACCGGTCCAGGCCCGAGTACCGGTCGGCCCCGGCCACTCGCTGGAGTCCTTGATCAGCGCGCACCTCGCGGCGGTGCGTATCGCCACCGGCCGCCCGGCCCCGAACGTCGCCGTCCAACTGAGCAGCCGCCGACGCCTGATCGTGACCAGCGTCCCTGTGCCGCCGACCGAGAGCACCGGCCGCCTCGACGGCGAGCAGCCCGGTGCTGGCCGCGCCCTGCTGGCTGCGGCGGCCTCGGACACCGTCTACGAGATCGCTCGGAGCCTCGGCGTGGTGGACGTCGTGGACACGCAGGTCCTCGTCGACGCACACGGGCCCGCCGCCGACATGGCCGACCCGGAAACCAGCGAGCTCATCCCACTGGGAGGCACCGCGCTTGGACCGGCCACCACCCACCCAGCGGACGCAACGGTGCTGCTGCACCTGATCCACTGCCCCCGCACCGGAAGCACCGAGCTGCAGCTCGTCTCCACGCGCCTGAACCCGGCGCAGATGCGGGCACTGGCCGAGGTTCACCAAACCGCCTTGGCACTGCCGCCCAACTCTGCTGAGCCGCTGGTCCTGACGCGGCCGCACGAGAACCTGACGATGGCCGCCTGGCAGGGGCCGCAGGGAGGCTGGGACCTGCAGACCCCGCTGCACAAGCTCTTACAGGACCAGGCCCGCCGAACCCCCGACCACGTCGCCGTCCAGGACCCGGACCAGCAGTTGACGTTCCGCGACCTGGACGAACGCGCTACCCGAGTCGCGGCCCGGCTCGCCCAGCTCGGCATAGGCCCCGAGGCGATCGTCGCAGTCCGGGCTCGCCGGAACGCGGACCAACTGGTGGCCTTCGTCGCGGTCATGAAGGCCGGCGCGGCTTACCTCCCGCTGGACCCGCTCGCACCGGAGAGCCGGACCGTGCACATGCTGCATGACGCGAAGGTCACCCTGGTTCTCAGCGACGCCACCTACGCCGCCAGTACCCCAGAAGGCCCGTGGACGGCCTTGGAAATCCGGGATCTGACCAGCGGCGACACCGAGCCCGACACGCCGACGGAGTTTCCGGAAGTCACTGGTGACGACCTGGCCTATGTCATCTACACCTCTGGGTCCACCGGTCTGCCCAAGGGCGTCGAGGTGCCACACCGCGGCCTGGTGAACTACCTGCACTGGTGCGTCGAGCAGTACATCGGCGAGCGCACCGGCGGCGGTGCGGTGTTCTCCAGCGTCGCCTACGACATGGTCGTTCCGAACCTGTACGCGCCACTGCTCGCCGGGCAGCGCGTTCTGATGATCCCGGAGAGAGCCGACCTCTTCCAGATCACCGAGGCGCTGGCGCAGAACGCTCCGTTCGCGTTCTTGAAACTGACTCCCGGACAGCTCGACGCGCTGGCCGAGCTCCTCACCGCGGACCAGGCCAAGGCACTGACCGGCATGCTGGCGGTGGGCGCGGACGCGTTCACGACCCGCACCCTGGCCCACTGGCGCGACCGGGAACCGACCAGGCACGCACAGATCCTGAACGAATACGGGCCCACCGAAGCGTCCGTCGGCAACAGCGTCCACATGATCGACGACACCGTCGATCTCGGCGTTGAGCTCGTCCCCATCGGCCGCCCGATCGCCAACACCACCATGTACGTCCTCGACGGGGACCATCAGCCGGTTCCCGTCGGTGTCCCCGGCGAGTTGTACATCGGCGGCGCCTGCGTGGTCCGCGGCTACCGCGGTCGGCCAGAGCTGACCGTCGAGAGGTTCCTGTCCGACCCGTTCGCAGTCGACCCGGCTGCCCGGATGTACCGCACCGGCGACATCGGCCGCTGGCAGCCCGGAGGAAGCATTGAGTTCCTGGGTCGCCGGGACCAGCAGGTGAAGATCCGCGGATATCGAGTCGAACCCGCCGAGGTCGAGGCCGCACTGACCAGCCACCCGCAGGTCACTGAGGCCATCGTCACGGCGGTCGGCAGCCGCCGCGAACTTCTGGCCTTGGCGGGCTACTACGTCGCCACCGCGCCGGTCGACAGCGGACAGATGCGCCGGCACCTGGCCATATGGCTGCCCGACCACCTGGTCCCCACTCACCTGATCCCCATCCCCGCCGTCCCACTCAACGCCAACGGCAAGGTCGACCGCTCAGCGCTCCCGGCACCCGGTAACGCCAGGCACCAAGCCACCGAACAGGCTGCTATGGACAACGCCATCGGCCGGCAGGTGACCGATGCCCTGGGCCTGAAGCCGACCGCCGACGCACCGAGCGAGTTGCCCAGCACGCTGGCCTGGACGACCGGTGCCGCCCTCTTGCTCGCCCGCACCCTCTCCCTGCCCACCCGAGTCGCTCTGAATGCCGTCGACCGGTCGCCGCGTCTGGGGGAGCTGTGCGTTCACGCAGCCGAGGCGCACCAACTCCACCACCCGGCCGCGTCGACAGCACCGGAAGGGGAGGTGAACTGATGCCCGCCCAGCCCGTCAACCGGGACCGGCTCCTGCGCCGTATCACGGAGCTCGCCCAGATCGGCAGGTCTGAGAGTGGCGGTGTGACCCGCCCCGGCTTCAGCCCCGCGGACCTCGAAGCCCGCCGCTACATGGTCCACGAAGCCGAGAACTCCGGTCTCCCCGCCGCCGTGGATGCTGCCGGGAATCTGTGGCTCGGGCCGCGCCCGCGCCCCGGCACGACCACGCTGGTTCTCGGCTCGCATCTGGACACCGTCGTCGACGCCGGTCCGCTGGATGGGGTCTACGGGGTGGCCTCCGCCCTGGAAGCCGTGGAGAACCTCACTTCCCTGAGCCTCGCGCACCCGGTCACAGCGGTCGCCTTCGCCAACGAGGAAGGGGCGCTGCACCCACAGCCGTTCTGGGGATCGCTGGCCGCCAGTGGGCAGTTGCCCACGCCCGCCGCAGCGCCCACCGCCTATGACGGCACCCTCCTGCGGGACGCGATGGCCCGGGCCGGCGGCAATCTCGACGCCATTGACCAGGCCCGCCTGGACCCGCATCAGCTCCTGGCCTACCTCGAACTGCACATCGAGCAGGGCCCGGTACTGGAACGCGAGCGCATCCCCATCGGCATCGTCGACGCCATCGTGGGACGTGTCCAACTGGAAGTCGAGCTCATGGGCGCGGCCGCCCACGCCGGCACCACCCCGATGCCCGGCCGCTCCGACGCGCTCACTGCCGCCGCGGAGATCGTCCTCGCTGTCGAAGGTCTGCCCGCCACCGGCTGGTGCCAGGTGTCCACAGTCGGCCGACTCGAGGCCGCGCCCAACTCACCGAACACCATCGCGGGCCTCGTGCGCCTGACCGTCGATGTGCGCGATGCCGATGAAGCGCAGCTGCACCAGGCGGCCGATGAGGCCGTGCGCCGAATCGAGAGCATCGCGCAGCGCCGCACGGTGAAGGCATCGTGTACCCGAGCCGCATCCTCCAAGCCAGTGCTCACCGACGCGGCCCTGCGCCGGTCGATCGCCGCGGCGGCCGCCCGGCGCGCGGTGCCGACGCTGCCCCTCACCAGCGGAGCCGGGCACGACGCTCAGATGATGGCGGCCATCACCCCTGTCGCGATGATCTTCGTGCCCAGCCTCGGTGGTGTCAGTCATGTCCCGCACGAGGACACCAGCCCCGATGACCTGGTCTTGGGCGCACAGATGCTCCAGGACACCGCGCTCGCGCTCACCTCACGCCCGGGGAGCCTCCCATGACCATCCCGCGTACCCTCACCGCACCAACATCCGTCCCGCTCGCCACCTGGACCAGCCAGCACGCAGGCCAGGTAGAGCAGACGCTCGCCGCCACCGGCGCGGTCCTGCTGCGCGGGTTCACCGTGAGCGGCCCGCAGGAGTTCCGGCACGCCGTCCGCCCCTTCCTCGGCGACCTCCTGCCCTACGTCCACGGCGCCTCCCCGCGCACGCCCGTCACCGACGGCGTCTACACCAGCACCGAATGGGACAGCACCCAGGACATTCCGCCGCACCACGAGCTCGCTTACAGCCCGTTGTGGCCGGCCCGGATCGCGTTCTACTGCGCGCAGCCGCCGGCCCTCGGGCATGGTGGACAAACCCCGCTCGTCGACGGGCGAACCGTCTTCGCCCGCGCCACCGCCTCTGCGGGCCAGATCCCCGACCAGGTCACCTACATCCGGCACCAGACAGGCGCAGACGGGCCGGGCATCAGCTGGCGGCAGTCGTTCGGCACCGACGACAAGGACGAGGTCAGCCGCTACTGCGCCGAGCACGGCATCGACCACGCCTGGCTGCCCGACGACACCCTGCGCACCGCCCAGACCCTGCCGACCGCGATCCACCACCCGGTCACCGGCGAGCCGGTGTGGTTCAACCAGATGCACCTGTGGCACGCCTCCCACGGCGGGCCCGACCGCGAGGAGCTGTGGCGCGACCTGTTCGGCGACCAGATGCCGATGCACGCGCGCACCGGCGTCGGCGCGGAGATCCCCGCTGAGCTGCTCACCCTGACCCGCACCGTCTTGCGCGAGGAGACCCACCAGTTCGACTGGCAGCTCGGCGATGTCCTGCTGCTGGACAACATGCTGACCGCCCACGGCCGCCGCGCCTTCCACGGCGAGCGCACCATCCTGGTCGCGATGGGCGGGCCGGTCACCGTCTCCGACGTCAAGGCGGTGACGTTCCATGCCTGACCGGGCCCCCGCCGACCTGATCGCCGCGTTGCAGATCGTCGCCTGCGCCCAGCCCGATGCCTCCGCGCTGCGGTTGCCCGGCGACCAACTGACCTACCGCCATCTGACCGACCGCATCCACGAACACACCGATACACTGCGCCGGCAGGGCTTGGCCCCAGGTGCCCTGGTCGGCGTGGACGTCGCACGGTCCGTGCCCGCGCTCCTGGATCTGCTGGCCGTCATGGCTTGCGGGTGCGCCTACCTCCCGCTCGACCCCGCGCACGACCCGGAACAGATCACCGACCGGGCCAAGCCGCACTTCCTCCTCCACGACGCCACCCTCGTCCCGTTCTCGCCCGACGAGGCCCCGGTCACCGACGGCATCGCCTACGTCATGCCGACATCCGGTACCGCCGCGGCCTCGAAACTGGTGGAAGTCCCACACCAAGCGGTCTTGCACAACCTCGCAGCCCTGAACCAGCTCACCGAGATCACCCCCGAGGACGACTGCCTGCTCCTGGCACCCCTCAGCTTCTCCTCCTCGGTCCGGCAACTGTTCCTGCCCCTGCTCTACGGCGCGTGCGTCGTCGTCGCCGACGAGACACAGCGCCAGGACCCCGACGCCCTGCTCGCGCTCATCACCACCGAGCACGTCACCAGCCTCGACACTGTCCCGTCTCTTCTTGCCTTGCTGGCCGACACCCAGACGCCGGCCGCGCTCGCTGCCACGGGCCTGCGCCGGATCATGGCTGCCAGCGAACCCATCCCCGCCGCCCTCGCCCGGCGCTGGACCACGCTGCTGCCCGAGTCGCGGTTCTTCGCGATGTACGGGCTGACCGAGACTGCTGGCATCGTCGCCGCCCATCTGGTGACCACGTCGGCCCTGCCGGCAGACGGCTACCTCCCGATCGGCGCCCCGCTGCCCGGCACCCACGTCGCGCTCCACCCGCAGCAGGAGGAGCCCGGCGATGGACGAAGCGAGGTGCTGGCCGTGTCCGGCCCCGGCCTGGCACGCGGCTACCGCTATCAGCAGGGCGAACAGGACACCCGGTTCGTGACCCGGGAGGGCCGCCGCTGGCATCTCACCGGCGACCTCGCTCGCGTCGACGAGGCCGGCCGGATCGTGCTGACCGGCCGCGCCGACCGCCAGGTCAAGGTGGCCGGGAAACTAGTCGACCTGAACGCGGTCGAGACAGCTCTGCGTACCCACCCGGCCGTTCTGGAAGCCGTCGCAGTCCCGCTCACCGCCCCCAACCAGGACCCGCGCATTCACGTCGCCGTCCAGCTGCGTCCCGGACACCTGATCGACGACAGCGCCCACCCGCTGCGCCACGTCGACGCGCAACTGCGCGTCCTCGAGGCCAACCCGCCCGAAACCACTCACATGCACGAGGAGATCTACCAGCACCGCGTGTACGAACGGCACGGCATCGTCGTACCGAGTGACGCCACGGTCATCGATGCCGGGGCCAACATCGGGTTGTTCTCCCTATCCCTGGCCCAGCGTGCCGCCCGGGTCATCGCCTTCGAACCATGCCCGCCCACCTACCAGTTGTGCGCTGCGAACCTGCAGATGAACTCGGCCGCCACCGTGCAGCTCCTCGAAGCGGCCCTTGGCAGCCACACCGGGACCGCCGAGATCACCTGGTACCCGGGGGCGACCGGGCTGTCCACCCTCCACCCCGACCCCGTCGCCGATGCCGACACCTTGCACGCCATCGCCCGCCGCGAAATCGAGACGGGCGCCGTGGACGACGCCGAAGCCTGGCACGAGCAAGCCACCGACATCATCGAGGGGAAGCTGCGCGGTCACCTGTTCCCCTGCCGGGTCCTGCGTCTGTCCGACGTGCTCGACACGGCCGGGGTGAACGACGTCGACCTGCTGAAGATCGACGTGCAGAAGGCCGAGGCCGACGTCCTCGCCGGCATCGACGAGCGCCACTGGCCGGGCATCCACCAGATCGTCGCCGAGGTCCACGACATCGACGGCCGGCTCGCTGACCTCGTACACCAGCTCCACACCCGCGGCTTCCACACGGTCACCGAAGCCGACCCCATGTCACAGGGCGCCGGCCTGCACTACCTGTACGCTCGCCGCCCCGGCTACGCCAGAAGCCCCGCCTCACCGGCTGCCACCCCGGGCACGGTCCGAGAGACCGTCCTCATCGACGAGCGCGACCTGCTCGCCTGGGTGAACAGCCGCCTGCCGCACACCCATCGCCCAGCCGCCGTCACCGGGCTGGCCCGGATGCCGCGCACCGCCAGCGGAAAGCCCGACCGCCGGGCGGTGGCACGTCTGCTCGCCTCCTCTCCCGCTTCCGGACAGAGCGCGGCCGGTCACCACAACGCCGACGAACCGCAGTTCCAGGCAGTTGCCGCCCTGTGGTCCGAGATCCTCGGCCGCCCGGTTGCCCCGGGGCAGCACTTCTTCCTCAGCGGCGGCACCTCTCTGTCCGCGGCCCGTGTCGTCAATCGGCTGCGCCGCAGCGGGCACCCGCAGCTGAGCGTGCGCGCCCTGTTCGACCACCCCGTCCTCGACGCGTTCTGCGCCGCGCTCACCCGTTCCCAGGAGGACACCGCCCCATGACGGCCTCAGCCACCAGCCCGCCGCATACCAGGAGCCGCCCTCTCACCGCCGGCCAGCAAGGCATGCTGCTGCAGACCGCCGCGAGCGGACCGGTCGCCCTCAACGTGCCGACCGCCGTACACCTGTCAGGAGTTCTTGACGTACCCGCTCTCCAGCTTGCCCTGGACTGCATCGTCGAGCGGCACGACGTGCTGCGCACCACCTTTCCCGCCACCGATCCGTCATCGCTCGAACCGAACCGACTGCCCGCGCAGCTGGTCCACCCGGCGAGCCCGGTGCCGCTGCCCGTGGTCGACCTCGAGCCTGTCCCACCCGCCGAGAGACCCGCAGCGGCCCGCAGCATCATCGAAGCCGAGGCCGCGCGCCCCTTCGACGTCGCCAGCGAGCCCGGATTCAAAGTCATGCTGCTGCGCCTGAGAGCTGACGAACACGTGCTGTTCTGGCTGATGAGCCACCTGGTGTGCGATGGCTGGTCGAAGTCCGTATTCGCCCGGGAACTGTCCGCTCTCTACACCGCCCACATCACCGGAACCACCGCAGACATCCCGAAACTGTCCGTGAACTTCGGCGACTACGTAACCGAGACCCGAGACCTGCCGCGCAACGCCACGGATCTGGCCTACTGGCGCGAGCAACTGCGCGGCGTCGCAGACCAGCCCCCGTTACTGGCGGCCGAGGAGACCGACGATCCGCCGGGCAGCGCCCGAGAGATCCAGATCCCGTCCGTCGGCGTGTCCCACAGTCAGCTGCTCGGGCTCGCCCAACGCACCGGCTCCACCGAGTTCATCGTGCTGCACGCGGCCTTCGCCGCTGCCATGTGCACCCTCCTGGGCCGTCAGGACCTGATCGTCAACACACCGCGAGGCGACCGTCCCACAGCCGACTTCGAGAACCTCGTCGGATTCTTCGTCAACGTCCTGCCGATCCGCAGCCGCATCGACCCCACCACCACCATCACCGCCCTGATCAGGCAAGTCCGCGAAGAGGTCATCGACGCGCTCGACCACGCAGACGCACCCATCGCCGAGATCGCCGCGCAACTCGCCATCGACCATGCCGGCCGTATCGGCCCGCTGACCCACATCTCCTTCGCCTACGACAATCTCCCCGCCGCCGACCTCAGCCTCCACGCCCTCAGCGCGACGCCCTGGCCCATCGAGCGCGCCGACACCAGGTACCCGTTCGAGCTGCACCTGCGGCCCAGCAACCAGATGATCGCGTGCCGGGCCACCTACCGAGCCGATCAGCTCACCGCCGCCACGGCACACCGCCTCCTCGACCATTTCCAGACCGTCCTCACCACGGTGCTCAGCGAACCGGATACCACCATCAACCAGCTTCCGAGCCCCGCCCTCCCCCACAGCCGACAGCCCGCCAGCCAGGTGGTGTCGGACAACCTCACTCCCACCGAGAAGCGCCTGGCAGGGGTGTGGACCGAACTGCTGGGCACCGACGACATCAGCGCCGACAGCCACTTCTTCAACATCGGAGGAAGCTCCCTGCTCGCGGCGCTCTTGGTCGCAGCCATCAGGGAGACCTTCACCGCGCAGATCCACCCCCGCGACCTCTACCAGGCACCCACCCTGCGAACCCTCGCGGCCCTCATCGACAACCACACCGCACCGGCGACGCCGGGCCAGCGCTGACGAAGGGAACACCGTGACCACCACCGGAAAGACCACCACCGCCCACCCGCGCCTGACCCGCTACCTTGACGGCTACCAGCGGGTTATCGGCGCCGACGTCCCGGTCAGCGTCGCGGAGCTCCTCCCCACCCTCGACCGCCTGACCTTGCACGACGAACCGTTCCCGTTCGCCACCATCGACGACTTCCTACCCGAGGACCTCTACCGCAGCGTCCTGGCGAACTGGCCCTCGCAGTCCGGCTTCGACCCAGTTGCCCGCTTCGTGGAAGGCCAGCCCAAGGGCTACCTCGGCACCCGCAAGGAACGCATCATCGAGAACTTCGCGGGCAGCGACGCGCCGATGGCCACCGCAACGTGGAACCGGACCCGCCTGGCGCTGCGCCACCCCGAATTCGTCCAGTCGCTGTTCGAGCGATTCGCCGGCCCCCTGGAGGAACACCTGGGCCTGGACCGACTTCAGGACCGGGACCAGCCCAACTTCAAGCTCTACGCCAACCAGGACACCGGCGCCACCGAGGCGCTCGGCGCGCACCTGGACGCCGCACCGAAGCTCCTGACGATCGTGGTCTACCTCCAGCTTGAGGGCGCCACCGACGAGACCAGCGTCAACCGCTACGGGACCGCACTGTACGAGTGCCGCGCCGGGGAACAAGAGTTTTTGAACTTCAGCTCCAACGCCGCGCACCGCATGGCCCACCAGGTGCAGTTCGCCCCGAACCGGGCGTTCATCATGCCCAACTCGCCCGTCTCGCTCCACGGCGTCGCCGGCAGCCAGGACGGCGTCCTGCGCAAGACCTTGATGACCGGCTACTGGGCCAACAGGCGGTGATCCCATCGGCGGCTCTGGGGCCGCCGCTCGCGGCACCCCGGGCATCTGCCGGAGCAAACCACTGCCTACCAGCGCGGGAGCGAGGACCCAGGTGACACAGCAACGCACACTCTCAGCTCCGCAGCAGGCCATCCTCGAAGCCGGCACCATCAATCCGGACCCCGCTGCCTACACCATGGTCAACGCGATCATTGTCGATGCTGTCCCAGCGAAGTCGCTGCGGCAAGCCGCGACTGACACCGCCGCCCGGCACGATGCCCTGCACTGGACCCTCGACCTCGACGACCGCTACCGAATCAGCGCCAGCGCGGGGCCCAGTCCGGCGCTTGTACCCGCCGAAGAGACCGACCTGCGCTCCTTCGCCCCTGCCAGCGCCATCGCGACGGTCGAAGCATGGATGGCCACCCAGCGGGGCGCCGCGTACGACCTCTGGGGCAACGGCCCCCGCCTCGGATTCCACCTCTTCCGCCTCCCCGACACCCCCGCCGGCCCCAGCACAGTCTGCGCCCTGACGACACATCACTTGTACACCGATGAGCATTCACTCCAACTGCTGTGGACCGAGGTCGTTCGCCGCGCCAGTAGCCCGCCAATCTCGACCCCCAACAGCCCCGACCTGCGCTACAGCCGCTGGGCCGAGGCCAGCACCAGTCCCGCCGCGTCCACCAGCGCGCGCACGGCCGCCGAAGCCGTCGCACAGCGCTGCGAAGGGCACGAAACCCGCCCCTACAGCGAGTATCTCGAGCAACCGCCGGCCCCCGACGCCTACGGCCAACAGGTCCGCGCCCTTGGCCCCGTGGACACCGCGAAGGTGTCCGCGCGGCTGAGCGTCGGCCCAGCCGCGGTCTACGTCGCAGCCGTCGCCCAAGCCGTGTCCGAGCAAACCGGGCACGGACGCATCGTGCTGCACATGCCGATGAGCCTGCGACGGACAGCCGCTGAGGCTGGCATCGTCGGCTGCTTCGTCGCCTCCGCACTCCTGCCCATTCGTGTCGAACCCTCCGGCGACCGCCTCGTTCAGCACTGCCAACATGCTCTCGACTTCGCCTCCCAGCACGCCCACGCTCGAGCGGGACTGCTCAGCCGCTCCGTCAGACGGCCGCAGATCTCCCTGGCCATCGAACAACCAGACAGGGCCCGCAGACTGGGACCGGTGATCTGGAGCCGACTTGCCGCACCGAACGCGGGACCGAAACACCCGCTGAGCCTGCAACTGTCTGCCTCGGCTACCGGCCCAGGACGCCTTCGGGCGTCCTGGACACCCACCACCCTTACTCATGAGCAGGCCAGTGATCTGCTGGAACGTGCCACGGACCACCTGAACCGCCTGACTGCGAAGGGATGAGAGCACGCACATGGACCGGACCGAACCGCGGCAGGATCCGCCCATAGACGACCTCGCGTGGCTGCTGGACGCCTGTGCGGCCATCACCGACCAGCCTGTCGACGTAAATGCCAACCTGTTTGAACAGGGCCTGACCAGCCTCGGCGTGGTCAGGCTCGCAGGCGCGATCCAGCGCCGTCACGGCATGCGCCTGGGCGCCGTCGATCTCCTCGATCACCCCACCGTCACACAACTGTCCGCGATGATCGCGAGCCGGAAGGAGCCCGGTGTCTGAGCTCGTGCCCCACCCGGCGCAGATGTCTCTGCTCGCGGCCCGGCGGCTCGGTAATTTGACGGCGAACTCCGGTCGGATCTTCCGCCTGGACGGGCCCCTAGACCCGGACCGGCTCGCCGAGGCATACCGCGCCGCCGCCCAAGAACACGACGCGTTGCGACTGCACCTGACCGACCGAGACACCTGGCAAACCGGCGACCAGGCCCGCATCGACGTACGGCTCCTCGACCACCGGCCGAGCAGACTGCCCGTCACGTCGACGATGCAGGCCATCCTCGACGACTTTCACCAAGAACTCGGCCGCCTCTACGACCTTGCTCACGGCCTGATCGGCCACATCACCGTGCATCGCGTCGCCGACCGCGCCTGGGTGGTCACCGAGATCATCGACCACGCCCTCGCGGACGGCCGCTCCATGCCGCTGCTCTTCAATACCGTGGCCGCGATCTACCGGGGCGACCGACACGACCGACCCGGTTCCTTCGCCCAGGCCCTCGCCGCCCAGGTGGCCGACGAAGCGGCCGGCGCCTACTGGCGCCGGCGGTACGCAGACTTCACCGCTGCTCCGCAGGCCCGGCTCTTACCCGATCAGGAGCCGGTGCACACTGTGCCCCGGCTCCGTCTGCACCTGACACCCGCTCAGACGGCCGTCCTGGCCCGCGCCGCGCGAGCATCGCACGCAACCGTGCCCGCCATCCTGATGGCGGCCCACGCCCACACCACGGCTCGACTCCAGGGAACCGGCGACTTGAGCATCCACGTGGCCGTCGACACCCGCACCGACGAGCACCTCGACACCGTCGGCCAGTTCGCTCACGTGCTCCCGCTCCGGCTGGCCATACCCTGGAACTCCCGATTGCCGGAATACATCCGTGTGACTCACCGTGCCATCCTGGAGGCACGCGACCATGTCATGGTGGCCCCCGACCAGCTGCACGACGCCGGAGCCCCCACTCTGGCCGCACCCGGAGCCACCGCTTTCGTCATGCAGGCGGTCGTCCCACCCGGTGCCCCGTCCCTGCCCGGCATCACCATCTCCCCGATCACAGCCGACAGCACGCCCCAAGGCGCGGCGCTCAGCACCGTCGTGCGCCCGCTGGATGACGGCTCCACCACCGTCGAGGTAACCGGCCGCGCCACCGACCCGCTCGCGACCGACCTCGGCCGGTGGGCCGGCACCTTCCGCCAGTTCCTCCACACACTCGCCGATGAGCCGGACACCCCGCTCTGCTCCGACCAACTACTCAGCCCGACGGATCGCGCCAGCGTCCAGGCCATGGCCATCCCAACACCCAGCTTCACAGGTCCGCCGCTATACGAATCCGCTGTCCGGCAACTGAGCCGGACAGACCGGACCGTCATCCTGGACACGGACACCGCGTGCACCGGCCCGCAGCTTCTCAAGCTGGCCAGCGCTACCGCTGAGGCGCTGCAGCACGCGGGCGCGCGGAGGGGAAGCGAGGTCCTCGTCGGCGGACTCCGTCTCGCCGACCGAGCCGCGGCCTGGCTGGCCTGTCTGCGACTGGGCTGTACCTACATCCCCTACGACGACAAGCCACCCGCCCGGCCCGCGGCGCTGCGTCTGGACCGTGCCGGCGTCCACCCCACGATGGTCCCTCCCACCGAGGATCAGGACGTCCTGCCAGCCCCGCCTGCCTACGTGATCCACACCTCTGGGTCCACCGGCCGCCCGAAAGGCGTCGCAGTCGGCCTGGCCGCCCTCACCAACCTCATCCACGGAGAACAGGACCGCTTCAGCCTCGACAGCAACAGCCGGGTGCTGCTGGTGGCCCCGCCGACCGTCGACCCCTGGATCTGCCACGTCACCACGGCGCTGGTCCTAGGAGCGACCCTCATCCAGGGCGACCCCATCGGAACCATGCCGCTGACCGAGCAACTGCGGCACCACCGCATCACCCACTGCTTCCTCCCAGCCGGCCTACTCCGAAGCCTCGACCCCGATATGCGCCTGCCCGACCTCAAGATGATCGCCTCGGCCGGGGACAGCTGCCGCCGCACCGACCTCGACCGCTTCGCCCCGGCACGCACGTTCAACATCTACGGACCCACCGAGGCGACAGTCACCGCCACCGTCCACGAGTCGATTCCCGGGGCCGGCGACCCGGTGCCCATCGGCTGGCCCATACGCGGGCTGGCCACCCGGGTCGTCATCGACCGGGCCGCCACTGCCCCTCCCGGAACCCCCGGAGAGCTGGCGTTGACCGGCGCAGGCCTCGCCGATGGCTACCTAAACCAGCCCGAACTCACCGCCGGCGCCTTCCATGCCCTACCGGGCACCGCCGGCCTCTGGTACTTCACCGGCGACCGCGCCGTACACACGCCCGCCGGACTGGTCCATCTCGGCCGCATCGACCGCCAGGTCAAGATCCGCGGCCACCGGGTGGAGCTCGATGCCCTCGAGAACCAAGCCACCCGCACCGGGCTGTGCACGGCTGCGCGTGCTCTGGCAAACCGCCATGACGACTCCGTGCGGCTCCTGCTCTTCGCCGAGAGCTGTCCCGACACCGAGGAACTGACGGCCAGACTCCGGCAGCTACTGCCTCCGTCCCACTGGCCTCACCAGGTGATCCAGGTCGACAGTGTCCCCGCCCACCCCTCCGGCAAGCCCGACGACGACGCACTCGTTGGTCTCCTCCCACAGCCGATGCCACAGTCTCCCCAGCCAGGTAGCGATGGCACGGTGCTTGGCCGCCTCTGGCGCCATCTGCTACGGACCACGCCAGGCCCGGGCAGCCACTTCTTCCAGGACGGGGGAGACTCGCTCACCGTCCTGCACCTGCTGACCCGGTTGCGCCAGGCCGGACTCCAACTCACCTCCGCCGACGTTTATCAGTACCCCTGCTACCGCGACCTCGAAGGCCGGCTCTCCCGCGGCCGCGCTCAGGGCTCTGCCCGGCACAGGAGCCCGCGCTTTCCACTCACCCCCACCGGCCGGTGGATGCACCAACTGAACATCCCCGCCTGGCGGCGGTGGACCCTGCGCCACAGCATCGACTTCGACCGCATGCCCCCCGCAGCGCAGCTCGCCTCAGCACTCGAACGCCTCGTTGAGAGCACTCCGGCGCTGCGCTGCCGCAGTGACCGGCGCGACCAGTTCCTCACCGTGGTGTCCCCGTATCAGCCTCTGGTCGTCACCGTGGCCGAGAGCGACCCTGCCCCCGAGCAGCTGCGACAGGCGCTGGCCAAGACCCAGCACAGCGTAAACCCGGTTACCGGGCGCATGCTCGCCGTGCTTGCCGTCCAACGAGACGACGGATCGGCACGCCTCGTCCTGTTTGGCCACCATCTGGCCGTCGACCCCTGGTCCTGGACCGCGATTCGCCGACGGCTAGCGCTCGCGCTAGATGGAGCCAATTTTCCCGAGGACCAGGCCTATCAGGAACTCGCCGAGCTGACCGAGCACCAGACCGCGGCCGGTCATTACGACGCCGAGGCTGGCCTATGGCGCACGATATTGGGTGGCGGCCTCACCACGCCCCAGAACCCGCTCACCTCCCGGCTGCGGCAGACCAGCATCACTTTGCCATCCCTGAACGAGCTCACTCGGCGCTGGCAGCACAGCCCGGCCGCAGTCCTGCTCGCGGCGACCGGGCAAGCGCTGGGCCATTACAGCGGCGGCCAGCCCACAGTCATTGACCTGGAACGCAACGGGCGCAGCCACCCGGAACTGGACCTGAGCGACGCCGTCGGCTGGTTCGGACTCCACCACCCAGTCCTCGCCCCCTACCTGCCCACGGCTGAGGCGATCGCGCACCTGGCCTCGGAGTTGGCTGACGTCCCGGACCAGGGCGCCGGCTATGGAGCGCTGCGTTGGAGCGGGCGAGCCGACCTCGGATCGACAGTAGGGCGCGTCGCCGTCGACATCCAGGACACCGGCGCATCGCCGGACGCCCTGGAACAGCGCATCCAAGCGCTAGCTCCGGCCAACCCCGCGCCGCTCACCCCGTACCCCCTCGCTCTGACCTTCCGCGCAGGCGAGGAGGGCACCACCGCAACGCTAAGCCACGGCGACACCACATCCCCCCAGGAGGCCGCGAGCATCCTCAAATCCGTCACCACAGCAATCGGTACGCCGGAGGATCTGAAGCCCACGCGCCCGACGAGACGGCAGCAGCGAGCGCTGCAGGCCCACGCCAGCGCCATGCAGCAACTGATGCTCCACTTCGCAGGCTGCGGCTCGCAGGCCGGGGTCTATCTCCCACGCCAGATGATCCACCTCTCTGTGCCGCCCAGCGAGCAGGGACGGTTCCTCAAACGGCTCGAACACTGGCTGGACGGTCTTGATGTCCTCCACCGCCGCTTCCACACCGACACCAGGACCGCCACGATCATCCAGCGATGGATACCCGACACCAGGACGTGCCTGCGGATCGAACCCGGAGACCGGAAGACGGCCCACGCATGGATGGCAGCACCTCCCCACATCGATGTGCAGCAAGCCAGTCACGGAGCTCCGCTTGCCACGATGACCGCCTTCACAGGCGACGCCGGTCTGTTTCTCTGCATGGAGACCCATCACGCGCTGCTTGACGGACACAGCAACCGGCATCTCCTCCACCAGCTCGCTCTGCTGGCAGACGGCAGCCCTCTCCCGCCAGGCCCGACTTCCGCCCCCGTGCTACGGCATCTGGGACGCGAGGCAGCCGCCAGCGCCGTCGCACGCCCCTCTCCGCCGCTCACCGGGGCTTTGAAGCAGCCAGACGAACATCACCTCGTGATTCCCGCGCAGACCGTACGCGCCTGCCGCGCCCGAGCCGCGGCTCAGCACACCAACCTCCGAGCCTGCCTGGCCGCGCTAACTGGTCAGGCCGTCGCCGCAGACGAGACCACGACGCTCTACCTCGTAGCCAACGGGCGCGACAACCAGATCGCCCATGCCAACGACGCCTGGGGCATGCTCTGGTACTTCAGTCCCGTCCCGTTAGCCGCCGACGAGCCCGCCCAGCTCCAGCAGCGCGTGTACACGAGCGAGGCTGCCTCGCTTGCCGTCCTCCGCAGAACAGCCTCGGGCTGGCGGCAGTGGGACCCCGCCTCGGCAGTCTCCTTCAACTTCGTCGCCGCACCGCGCCCTGCACGCAACCGAACTCAACTCGCGGTCTTGCAGTCCCGGGACCGGTTCCACTGGCCCCGGCAGATCACCGCGGTCATCCGTGAAGACGACCAGCTTGACCTCCGCCTGTGCACGCTCGACGGCGCATCCGCTGCTGCTCTGCTCCAGCGCGCAGGGGAGAGCGTGCGGCAGTACGCAGCCGGGGCGGACCGCAGTCCCTGGGAGTAGCCGCAGCGGACCCCTTAGAGCGGTGGCCAGCGACGGTCGGTGGTGGGCGATCGGTCACGGGCAGGTCAGTCGATCAGTCCGGCCTTGCGGCTCTGCATTCGTGCCAGCCGGCGCCAGGGCCGTGCCAGTCGCAGGCCAACTGCGATGTCATCGTCTGCGGCGTCCAGGTCTAGGTCCATCACCGCCAGGCTTGGACGGTTCGCTGCCGGGCAGCGTGCAAGCCATCGGCCGCCCGGACCGATGATCCCAGCGGGGGCTGTGCGGCCGAACTGTGCAGGCACCGAGTAGCCGATCCAGTAGTTGAAGAGTGTTCCGTATGCCTGGGCGACGAGTGCGCGGGCGGCGTCGTCCACCATCACCGACAGCAGGACCAGGTCCACATCGAGCGCCTCGTATTGGGCGAAAATTTCGGGGAAATTTGCCTCTATACACAACGCACAGCCGACCCTCAGCCCATCGATCTCGAACACCACTGGCTCGCTGCCGGGGGAGTAGAGGCGAGTGGCCTCAGTGTGCGAGAGAATCCGCTTGTCGTACCTGGCAGCAATCTCTCCCCGTTCGGACACGACCAGCAGGGAGTTCCGTGGGGGCGCGGCTACGGACAGAGGACGGATGGTGCCGAATGCCACCCACACGCCGAGCTCGCCAGCGAGTAACCGGATCGACTCCTCCTCTTCTCCGATGACATCCCACGCTGTCTTCGTCCAGCTTGCCCTCCCTTGGTCCCCTTTCGGCATGGCATCTGGGTCGGGGTAGACGATTGCCCCCTCGGGGAACTGGACCAGCCTGGCTCCAGCAACAGCAGCATCACGCATCAGCGAGCGGATCTGAGCCCCACTCGCCCGAAGAAGCGCTGGGTCGGACGGGTCTTCCGGGACGATGGTCTGCGCCACAGCCAGACGCAGACGACGGACCGCATCCGCGTGGTGCGGCAGATCCCACGCTGGTGTGGGTGGCGCGGACGGGCTGACGGTGGGACGGAGCACGGTTGCCTTCCTAGACGCGAGGGGCACAGAACATAAACGACAGATAGTCCTATCATCCGGCAAATCGGAATTATGGCGCAATCTGAATAGTGTCGACTCCGCATCTACTCGGCTGCGGCCCCACCGATGGAGCGGTGGCGCCGGCATCCCTCCAGGCCGGAGGAGCCCTGGCCGATTTGCGCGATCACCACATCCACGGATGTCGCGCCTTCTGGTCGCGTGGATGCGTGCGTCACGCTCTGATGGATCGCCAAATCCCGCTAGGCTTAGGACCCTTGCTCGGGCCAGCCAATGCGCAAGGGAGCCACTGCACCGTGAGTAACAGCTTCGTTCACCTGCATAATCACACCGAGTATTCAATGCTCGACGGAGCGCAGCGAATGAAGCCCATGTTCGAGGAGGTGGCGCGCCAGGGGATGCCGGCCATCGCCATGAGCGATCACGGCAACATGTTCGGTGCTTACGAATTTCAGTCGGTAGCTAAAGGGTTTGGTGACGTAAAGCCGATTATTGGCATTGAGGCATACGTTGCCCCTTCGTCTCGCAGGCATAAAAAGCAGGAATTCTGGGGACCTGGTGGTCGGCGTGCGATGAGTGATGATGGCGAGGGTTCAAAGGACGTCTCAGGCGGTGGTCGATTCACTCACATGACGATGTGGGCAGAAGACGTCCAAGGCCTCCGAAACCTTTTCTATCTCTCCACGCAGGCCTCCTACACGGGCCAGTTCCCGTCCGGTAAGCCGCGTATGGACATGGAACTGATCAGCGAGCACTCCCAGGGGATCATCGCCACCACCGGCTGCCCCTCGGGCGCCATCCAGACCCGTCTGCGTCTGGGGCAATACGAGGAAGCGCGCGAGACTGCCGGTGCATACCAGGAGATCTTCGGTAAAGACAACTACTTCCTCGAGTTGATGGATCACGGCCTGCCCATCGAACGCGAGGTGCGAGACGGACTGCTTCGCCTTGCAAAAGAACTGAACATTCCCTTGCTGGCGACCAATGACGCGCACTACGTCCATCCAACCGACGCTGAGGCGCACGACAACCTGTTGTGCATCGGGGTAGGCAAGAACAAGGACGACCCCAACCGATTCAAATTCCAAGGAACCGGCTACTACCTCAAGACCGCGGCCGAGATGCGAGAACTGTTCTCGGAACTGCCGGAAGCCTGCGATAACACATTGCTGATCGCCGAGCGCATCGGCTCATATGACGACGTATTCGACAACGTCGATGAGATGCCGCAGTTCCCGGATGTCCCTGAAGGGACGACGCAGGAGGAACACCTGCGCAGGGACGTCCTCAAGGGGCTCTCCATGCGCTACGGGGACCCTATCCCCGAGCACGTGATGGATCGATTCGAGACCGAGATGAAAATCATCGGTCCGATGGGCTTCTCTTCTTACTTCCTTGTCGTCGCGGACATCTGCCGGTACGCGCGCGACAACGGAATTCCGGTCGGTCCGGGCCGTGGCTCGGCCACCGGCTCCATCGTCGCCTATGCCACTCGAATCACCGAACTGTGTCCTCTTGAGCACGGTCTCCTGTTCGAGCGGTTCCTCAACCCGGAGCGCATCAACCCGCCGGACGTCGACCTCGACTTCGACGACCGCCAGCGCGACCGGATGGTCCGGTACGTCACCGAGAAGTACGGTGACGAGTACACCGCCATGGTCAACACCTTCGGCCGGATCAAGGCGAAGAACGCGATCAAGGATTCCTCGCGCATCCTCGGTTACCCGTTCTCTCACGGTGAGCGGATCGTGAAGGCTCTACCGCCCGACCAGCAGGGCAAGACCATCACCCTGTCGGGCATCTGGAACTCAGAGCACCCCCGGTATGGAGAGGCCGGCGAGATCCGGGCGCTGTACGACAACGAACCGGATGTGAAGAAGGTCATGGACACCGCGAAGGGTGTCGAAGGCCTGATGCGCGGCACTGGTGTGCACGCCGCCGCGGTGATCCTGTCCAAGACTCGCCTGACGGACCGTATTCCTCTGCACATGCGCGCCTCGGATGGCGTGAAGATCACGGGATTTGACTACCCCAGTTGCGAAAACATGGGGCTGGTCAAGATGGACTTCCTGGGGCTGCGGAACCTCGGTGTCATCGATCAGGCGATCAAGAACATCCGGGAAAACCGTGGGACCAAGCTGGCCACAGTAGATCCGATGGACGGCGACACAGAGACAGTCGTCATCCCTTTGGACGACACCAAGACCTACCAGCTTCTCTCCGACGGCAACACGTTCGGGGTGTTCCAGCTCGACGGCGGAGGCATGCGCACCCTGCTGAAGCTGATGCAGCCCACACGATTCGAAGACATCGCCGTAGCGCTCGCGCTCTACCGACCTGGCCCGATGGCCGCCAACGCCCACACCAACTACGCACTGCGGCAGAGCGGTAAGCAGGAACCTGACCCGATCCACCCGGACCTGAAGGAAGCCCTCGACCCCATCCTGGGTTCCACCCACCACCTGCTGGTCTACCAAGAGCAGATCATGGCCATCGCCCGACAGCTTGCCGGATACACCCTGGGCGGCGCTGACATGCTGCGACGGGCCATGGGTAAGAAGAAGCCCGAGGTCCTGGCCGCCGAATGGGACAAGTTCGCGGGTGGCATGCGAAGCAATGGCTACTCGGACGAGGCGATCAAAGCCATCTGGGACGTCATGCTGCCGTTCTCTGGCTACGCATTCAACAAGTCCCACACCGCAGGCTACGGCCTGGTCTCCTACTGGACGGCATACCTCAAAGCGAACTACCCCGCCGAGTACATGGCCGCACTGCTGACGTCAGTCGGAGACGACAAGGACAAGGCAGCTGTCTACTTGGCCGATGCGCGAGCGAACGGCGTCCGCGTTCTACAGCCAGACGCCAACGAATCCACTGCCGAGTTCACCGCCATCGGCGATGACGTGCGATTCGGCATGCGGGCCGTTCGCAACGTTGGTGATGCGGTGATCGAGGCCATCGTTTCTGCCCGACGTTCCAAGGGCAAGTTCACCTCGTTCGCGGACATGCTCGACAAGTGTGAACTCCCAGCCCTGAACAAGCGGGCTATCGAGTCGCTGATCAAGGCCGGCGCCTTCGACTCTCTCGGCCACTCACGTCGCGGCCTGTGCGCGATCCACGAGGACGCAATCGACGCCGTCGTGCCCGTCAAGAAGGCGGCCTCCTATGGGCAGGACGATCTGTTTGCCGGGATGGGGGGCACTGAGGCCGAAGACTCTGGTGCAGGGTTCGGTCTCGACTTCCCTGTAGACGAGCAGGAATGGTCGCGGCGGCAACTCCTGGCTACCGAGCGGGAGATGCTTGGTCTGTACGTGTCGGCGCACCCTCTGGATGGTGCCGAGCACATCCTCTCTGCCGCGAGAGACACTACGATTGCCGAACTTTTGGCGTCCGGACGGACTCAAGGTGACGTTCAGCTCGCCGGCCTGATCACGGGCGTTCAGCGGAAAATGACCAAGCAAGGCAACAACTGGGCCATCGTCAACCTCGCAGACCGCGATGGGTCCATCGAAGTGCTCTTCTTCCCCGCCGCCTACCAACTCGTAGCTCACGCTCTGACTGAGGACAACGTCATTTCAGTCAAGGGAAAGATCGAGGATCGTGACGGCACTCTGAACATCTTCGGTAGGGAGCTCTCAGTCTTGGACGTATCTAGCGCCGAACACGGCGGCAAACCCCCCGTACGGCTAGCACTACCCCTTCATCGTGTCTCCGACCAGACCGTCGCGGACCTGAAGCGCATCCTGCATGCGCACCCTGGCGACAGCCCCGTCCACTTGACGGTGCGTGGACCGCGGAAGACGGTGGTGTACGCCTTGGCAGCACAAGTCGATGCTTCCTCGCTGGCATCCGACATCAAGGGAACGTTCGGACCCGATACTTGGCAAGGTGTGGCATGACCGACCCTGCCCTGCTCAGTGATGACGAGTTAGTCATCAAGGTTGTCGATGTGTCAGATTGTTTGGCATGCGGTACTCCTGGACTGCTGCTCGTCCGTTACAAGCACTCATGGAAAAACCACATCGGTGACGATGTTCCAGGTATTCGTGAGACCCTCTTATGTCCCCAGTGCTCTCGCCAAAATTCGGCCGCTGCCGAGCTGATTGCACTCTTCGCGGTAGACGAAAAGATGAGTCTCGAGAACGTTGATACTTTCGGCGGACTCGTCGTGGCGTGGGTCGAGTCGCTGCGCCTAGGGAGTGTTGACGAGGAGCTTCTCGCGGCGGAGCACGACCAGTGGCAACGAGGCGCATTGTGATCGTCCCCGTGAGGAGCCTGCAGTCGTTGGTGCAGAGTTGACAACCGTGAGTAAAGGAGGCCCTATCCCGGACGGGCGAGCCCCTGTCAGCCCGGGACGGCGGGGCCGTAGCTCGGCATGAGACGTCTCTGACGCACGTCGGAGATTCAGAGGACGTCTGCATGTGGATCGGGGATCACCCCGTATACGGCTTCATCCAGGCCGGTCATCAGTGCCGCGAACCTTGTGCCGATCTCGAAATGCCAGCTCTTGTACCGATGGGGCACCCAACCGCCGTGAGTCATCGCGGAAAGCAGCAGTGTTCTACTTGAGCGCGCATGCTCGAGAACGCCCTGCGTATCCAGGAATGACATATCGCTGGGTTCCCTGGGAGTAGTGTTGATTCGGCAGTCGACATTCAACTCGGTTCCGTCTAGGGCCGCTAGGGTGACGTCGACCGCACCTCCGCAACTGTGAGGGGCGATCCACGCCGGGGCCACGTACCGGCCCGCCAGGTCTACGAGCCGTGCCGTGGTCAAGTCCGAGTGTTCGGTGGCCAGCCTCGACATCTCCTCCTGGAAATACTGGTTCTGCTGCGCCTGGGGACGGTAACACTCGAAGACCCGCAACCTGTGGCCGCGCTCGCGCAGGTACTCCTCAGCCATCCACAATCGGTCCACCAAGCCTGAGCGAATCATCGCGAATGCCTGGTTGACATTGGCCTTGCGCTCATCAATCAGGAACCGGTCGTCGTCGCGCAGGGACACTAGCGGTTCTCCGCAATCGGCGACCCGCACGGCCGCGACTCGCGGATCAGACATCGTAACGACGTCCCCAGCGGTCTCGGGCACGTCGCCGCTCTGAATGACGAGGCCGGACGGTCGGGTGTTTCCTCTGATCTCATTTGTCGTCACGGCGCTCCTCACGACTGAACGGCTTCTGGTAGCCGCGGGCGCTCATGGTGATGCCCACGCTGACCGTGGGGGCCAGATGCCGAAGTTGCCCGCGATTCCATCGATGCCGCATTCGCTGAGACTCCGGGGCGGGCGGCGGCCACCCTCGTCGTTGCGCTGGACGAATCCCGCGACTCCCCGAATCAGGCCGCCGGTCGCGCGCTCGGCGTACTCGACCTGATCCCGCCGTCGCGGCTGCGGGCAATCGCCCGGGACTGACCGAGGCGGCTTGGACGCCTGCTCGACACCTCGACGGCCACATCGGCAACCGGAACGGCATGGCGCTCCCGGACCCTGCCGGCTCCGATCCGCGTCGACGGAACAGCCGCTCAGATGTCCTTGCCCCCGCTGAGCGACGGCAGGCGGGCTCACCGCCTGCCCCCCGATACGACCGGGCCGCCGCCTTCGGCGCGCAGGAGCATGCCCCATGTGTGGGCCAAGCCAATGAGGTGGGTGTCGTTGTTCGCGCCGGCCTTGGTGACGAGGTCCCGGATGCACCTCCTGATGGATGCGGGAGCAATGCCGGCTGCATGGGCGATGGCGTACGTGTCGTCGTAGATGGCGAGCGCGCTCAGGAGTCTTCTGTCTGCCTCGGTGAACACAGCTGACGTGACCGTGGCGGCCGGTGGGCTGACCTGTCCGCTGGCCAACACGGCGTGAGCCCGCGCCGGGCGCGAGCTCACGCGGAACCGGCGCCCGATCGTGCCGAGGTGTCCGTTGACCGTCGCCAGGCTGGTGCCGAGCTCTGCCGCGATCTCCAGGTTTGTCAGGCCGCGCACGAGCTGCTGGGCCACGCGTATCTCGGCTGGCCGGAGACGATGGAGGTCGTCGAGCATGCTTACCCATCCGTGGGCTGAGGGTTTGCGGGACTACGAAACGTCAGAAGGCGGGAGTGGAGCTGTAGCAGTACCTGCTGACATCCGTCGCGGGCCGGAATGCCTTGGCCTTGCGGGGAGCGGGGCCGCGAGGGAGCCGTGGGCGCACGTGCCATGGGGCGTGTCACCTCAGAAGCGGGGGTTCGTAGTGAGCGGGAGGTAGGGGTGCGGCCAGCGCCTGGACCACTGGCCTTTGTCCAGGCCCAGGGCAGCCTCGGCCAGCCTGAGAAGCTGTATGTCGGATGTGCCAGCGGGAGCGTAGATGTGGTGCGCGTCTCGGAGGTACCGCTCCAACGGCCTGTCGGTCGTCAGTCCGGCAGCTGCCTCGATCTCCATGGCTGCGCGCGCGGAATCCATCGCGGACTCGGCGTTGATGAGCTTGGCGTTCATAAGGTCGCTGTCGCAGGCCACACCGGTATCCAGGAGGTGCGCAGCGTGGTACGCCGCGAGACGTGCGGTCATCAGACGCGAGTTGATCTGGCCGATCTTCAGTTTGATGTTGGTCAGGTGATGCAGGGCCTTGCCGTAGCGAACACGGTCGGAGGAGAAGCGGACGACCTCGTCGAGGATGGCCTGGTGGATGCCGAGGGAGACGGCCGTCAGGTTCGGGCGGCCGTACAGGACGCTGGAGGAGTAGGCGACGTCCCGGCCGTCGCCTTCGTCTCCCAGACGGTTCCCCGCAGGGATGCGGCACTGCTCGAAGACGAGTTCCCCGAAGCTGAAGCCGCGCAGCCCCAGCGTGCCCCGGTGGGGGAGCAGCGTCAGCCCGGGCCTGTCGGCTTCAACGAGGAACGCGCTCAGTCCACGTGATCCGGGCCCAGTGCGGGCGACGACCCCGTGCACGTGGCCGATGTGGGAGTTTCCGACGAAGGTCTTACGGCCGCTGAGGACGTAAGCGTCGCCGTCGCGGACTGCGGTCGTTTCCATGCCCAGAACATGGCTCCCGGAGACGGGTTCGGTGACCGCGATGGTGGGCAGGCAGGAGCCGTCGGCGAACCGCGGCAGCCAAAATCGTTTCTGCTGCTGGGTGCCGAAGTGATTGACCTTGGCTACGCCGAGCTGGGAGGCCTGGACCATGGCGCCCATTGCGGCGCTGATGCGGGAGAGCTCTTCGATGATGATCGTCTTGGCGAGGTGGCCGGCGCCCATACCGCCGTAGCTGGTGTCGATGGTGGCGCCGATCCAGCCCTGACGTGCGATGGCGTGAGCCAGGTCGTGCTCGACCGCCCCGGAGCGTTCCATGGCGGCAATGCGGGGTGCGATCTCGGTCTCGCCGAAGGCTCGGACTTCGCGGCGCAGTCGCTGGTGTTCCGGGGTCAGGTACCAGTCGGACATCGTGGGGCTCCCTTCACTGTTCAGGGGCATGGGTCGTGGCGTTCGACAGCACGTGGGCGCCGGATGGATAGGCCGTTGCTGTCGCCGGCGCCGTGACGTGGCCTCGGCGACAGCAGCGCGGTGACGGATGAAATAGCTGGAGACAGGGCTAGGGGGTGTGCGGCTGCTGGTGTCCGGCCCGCTGGTAGAGGTGGGCCATGACCTCGTCGCGGATCCGGTTGACCAGGGCCAACGAGTCCTGGCCCGTTTCCTGCGGCTTCTCGTCGGGGCCGACCGCGCACACAGTCCCCAGCACGACGCCGTCGTGGATCAGGGGGGCACCGGCGTACGTGCGGATTCCGAGCAAGTCGACCACGGGGTCGCCGGCGAACCGCGGGGCGGCGAAAACGTCCGGCAGGACCAGCGGCCGCGCCCGGTCGACCACGGCACGGCAGAAGCCGTGGTGGAGGGGCATCGTGCGGCCCACCGGTGCGGCATCGGGGCCGTCGGGTGCGTGCAGGCCGACGAACTGCTGCCGGTCCGGCGTGAAGACGTTGACCATGGCGAAGGGCACGCCCGCCTCTTGGGCGAGCCGCGCAGCGAATGCGTCGAGTTCGGGATCGGCGTCTCCGGTGAGGCCGAGTTCCCGCTGCACTTCGGTACGGCGCTGTTCTGTGCTGGCGTGCTGGTGCTCGGTGTGGCTCATGCGTGTGCTCCGTGGCGGGTGAGGGAACGGGGAGTGGCAGCAGTGAGGGCATGTGTGACCAGGGCGATGACCACGTTGAGGACCGAGTGCCGGTTGCGGGCATCGCACATGAGGACGGGCACGGTCGCGGCGATTTCCAGTGCGTCGCGGACCTCGTCGGCGCCGTACCGGTCGCCGTCGGCGAACTGGTTGACGGCGACGACGAAGGGGATGCTGCGCTCCTCGAAGTAGCCGATGGCCGCAAAGGATTTCTCCACGTGGCGGGTGTCGACCAGGACCACGGCGCCGATGGCACCGAGGCACAGGTCGTCCCACATGAACCAGAAGCGCTGCTGGCCTGGGGTCCCGAACAGGAACAAGATCATCGACTGGGGGTGGGTAAAGGTGATCCTTCCGAAGTCCATGGCCACCGTGGTGGTCGTCTTGTCGCTGATGCCCTGAAGGCTGTCGGTGCCCTGGCTGACGTCGGTCAAGACCTCTTCCGTGACGAGCGGGGGGATCTCGCTGAGAGCCCCGACAAAGGTGGTCTTTCCAACGCCGAAGCCCCCGGCGATCACGATCTTCAACTCGTCAGGCCCCAGCAGACGGTCAGACGAGGGACTTGAGTCCGGCAAGGACGGCCTCCAGGAGCTGCGGGTCGGTGCCCGGGTTGTTGCGGGGCATAGGGGCGTTGAGGGTCACAGCACGGGCGTCGAGAAGATCGCCAATGAGGATCTTGGTCACCTGCACCGGATGGCCTGATCGAGCAGCAAGCTCGGCGACCGAGCGCGGGTGGCCACTGCAGTGGAGCAGCAGGGCCTCACACTCCGGTGCAAGCGCCGCGCCCACAGCAGCCGGCCTGCTGCAAAGCAAGGAGGTCAGGCTGAGGTCATACCGCGACTGGGTGCGGCCCCCGGTGACGGCGTAGGGGCGGACATCGCCTAAGCGGCTGCCGGCCCAAGCGTCGCTGGGCACCGCCGGCACGTCACTGCCCCTGCTCTGCCGGCTGGCTGTCTCGGGCCTGAACCGCCAGCTGCGTCCCTAGGCCCTTGATGACCCTCGCCATCTCGAAACCCACCTGCCCTGGGGATGCCTCCCGGGTGGTCACGACGCCCAGCAGAGTCCCGACCAGGCGGGGGTTCGCGGCGTCGCCTTCCGCGCTCATCACGAACAGACCCCCGGCGTCATGCTCCACCGCGACCTGTCGCACCCCTCCCGGAGTGGTTTCGAAGGCGCCCCGCGCCAGCGAGTGGAGACCCGTCATTAGCGCAGCCAGTTTGTCCGCCTCCGAGGCATCCTGGTCGGTCCACGCGATCTTCAGGCCATCACCGGTGGCCAGCAGCACACGCTGCGTTCCCGGCACCCGGTTCATCAGGTCAGTCAGAAGCCCGCCCGCCTCATTGCGAGCTGAACCCCTCAGGGTGGTGTCCATCGAAAGTCTCCTGCCAGGTCGTGGGGGATGGAGAGTCAGTGGTCGCTCGGCGTCGGGCCGGGGGTCTCGCGCGCAGCGAACCGCGCCATGAAGTCGTGTGCGGGAGCGCCCGCGGTCCCCTCAGGCGCAGGTGCCGGACGCAGGGGCACCCGCTCCTGCGGGACAGAGCTACGCCGGACCAGCGGCGGTCGGCGCCCGTCGCGCCCCGTCGCTTCTGGGGTCTCAGGGGCGGAAGGGGGCTCCGAGGCGATACGCGAAGACGAGGCACTATGCCGGCGAGGAGGTCCTGCCGCAGCCTGCCCGGGAGGGGAGACGCCCAGCAATGACGGCTGAGGAGCCGCCGAGGCCGGAAGGCGCAGCTCTGCGGTGGCTTCTACCGGCCTGGCCTCATGCTGCAGCAGCAGGGCTTCGGGTATGGCAACGATTGCTTGGACGCCGCCCCAAAGGCTGGGCCGCAGTTGGACATTGATGCGGTACTGCCTGGCCAGCAGAGCAGCGACGAGCAGCCCGATCTGCCCCTCCTTGACCCTGGCGCGCCGGTCCACTGCTTCCGGTCTGGCCAAGAGGTCATTGAGCGCGCTGCGTTTCTGATCTGGTATGCCGCCGCCGCGGTCCAGGACCTCGATGAGCAACCCGCCGCGTACCTCGGTGGTGTACACCTCCACCTTGTCGGTGGAATAGCGTGCCGCGTTGTCCATGATCTCGGCCAGCAGGTGCACCACGCTCGGGCTCACGTAGCCCGGCAGGGCGAACGGCCGGCTTGGCTGATGCTGCTGCGCGATGCGGACGCGGGGGTAGTGCTCGATCTCGGCCACCGCCCGCCGCAGCGCGGTGGCGACCAGGAGCGGCTGCGCGTGCTGAGGGGGAGTACTGCCGCCCAGGACCGCGAGGCTTTCCCCTGCCCGTCGCATCTGCGTGAGCAGATGATCGACCTGGAACAGCTCGTGAAGAAGGTCCGGGTCCTCCACACTGCGCTCGACCCGCTCGATCAGAGCAATGCCGCGGTTGACCAGGCTCTGCATGCGGGGGGTGATGGAGCGTGCAAGATCGGCCAGTTCTGCTTCGGCTGCCAGCACCTGGTGCTGTTGCTCGGCAGCCCGCAACACCGCCTGCCAACCCTCGGCGAGGGTGAACTGCAGATGTGCCATGACGTCCGTGCACGGGTCCCCCGCGCCCATCGGCGCAGTCGCGGGCTCGCCGCTGGCGAACTGTCCCTGGGAGGCCTGCTCTACCGCCCAGGCGACCTGCTTCCTGCCCACGGCGACCATGTCAGAGACGTCCTGCAAGGCCTGCTGCAGCCGGTCTCTCTCGTGGGTGAGCTGGCCTATCTGGGCGGCAGTCCGCCTCCGGGCATTGAGGCGGCGTGCGCCCGCCCAGACGCCTACGGCCAGGACCAGTGAGCCCGAGGCGCCCGCTGCTACGGGCGTTGGGGCGATGCTGAGGCTGTCCGCCAGCCATCCGCCACCCACCGCGGCGCTCGTCAAAGCAGCGACCGCGACTCCTGGCACTGCAGCGATACCCGGGGACCCCGCGCTGTGTGCTCGGCGGCGTCGACCAGACGCCGCGCTCGGGCGAAGGGTGTGATCAGACACCGGACACCTCGCGAACCGTGTGACCGGAACACCTGGGGATGTGCGTACGCAGGCGCGAGCGGGTCCGACTCAGGCTGTCGTGTAGGTCGCCGGCGTTGGTGACCGCAGCCTGTGCCGGGAGGTCGTCGAAGAGCCAGAAGCGGCTGCCGCAACGGGCCGGGCCGGACCCCAGGAGTTCGGCGCAGTCCCAGCGCCACCCCGGCAAGCACCGCGAGTGCGGCGCTTGCCACACCTCGGCGGTCCCCGCAGGTACGGGGATCAGCAAGAACCTGTGCAGCGGGCAGCACAGGATTGGTCCTATCGTCGCCGGCTGGACACGTAAGGCCTCAACGGCGGGCAGGCCGACGCCCATCGCCGTGGCCACGATGTCGTGCTGTGGGGGCAGCCCTGCCGGACGTGGCAGCTCGGACAGCGCGAGTTGCCAGGGCTGGATCGTGCTGGAAGGGGATGTCATCGAAACTCCGGTCGGGACGAACACGGTCGTCCATGGTGGGTAGGGAGGAGGTTCTCTCAGTGGTGCGGCAGCCACGTGGCCAGGAAGATCATCACGAGCGCGAGCGCGAACACCACGATGCGAAGAACCCTCACCTGTTTCGCGTTCACGACTGGCATCTCCTGGGCGGGACTGCGGTGGGGGGTGTCCCCGTGCCGACGACGCACAAGATGGGGGCGCGCCGTCGGCACGGGGTCTTGCCACGTCCCGGATCCGTCAGGGGGTAACGGAGCCGTGACGAGTCGGACGCTGTCGGCGATGCGTCCTAGCTGCCCGGTGGGGCGGGCAGCGGTCTAGGGAGAGGGCGTCCCGGCTCGCCCTCGGGGCAGCAGAGCGGGCGGCCCGTCACGATGCACCGGGTGGATGTCCCTCATGAGTGCCACGCCTGGCGTCGAGCCGCCGCTCGGACGGTGAAGCGTGTCGGGTTCGGCTGCAGCGAGTTCCGCAAGGTCGACTGCTTCACACTCATGCAAGCTCACGACGTATCGCGCGGCCAACGTCCACGAGATCCGCGGGTCGTCATGACCCACGAGTTCCAGGCCCTCGTCAGGCCCCGCAGGGAGGAGCGGCTGCAGGGTGTCGGGGTCGTAGACCACACCCGCTACGCCCCACGTTGGGCAGTAGCTGACGAGCGCCGCCGCGTAGGAGCCTCGCAGGTGGGGGCAGTAAGTCACGGACTGCACAGCACACGGCACACACACCGGTCCGGCAGTGGTCCTCTCGCCCTCCGCGATCGGCTGCTCGCCATGCGATCGCAACAGAAACAGATGCCGGCCGTCTGCCCTCGCGAAGGTACTCACGCCACAGACCTGGCACAGCATGTACTGCAGGCATCGGCGCTGGCGCCGCGAATGGATGCCGGCGAAGTGGGGCCGCCCGCGGCCCGGCGCGATCGGCTGCCGGACCCACAGCACCTCGTTGCACAGGTCGGCCACGGGATCCTCGTGCACGTAACCAAGACGCGCTCCGTTGCGACCCGGACGAATTGTCACCGGTGCCACCTGCGGTGTCTCGGCTGTCCACGCAACCACATAGGGGACACGCAGCCCATTGCTGCGGAGCGTCGTCGGCGTCATGACATCGCTCCGGGTTCCGAGGACGACATGGCCGTTGGCTGACGATGACTCCGTACACGAGTCATTGCAGAGCCGCGCGACGGGCCCGTCATGGGGCGTGGTCCGGGAAACTCGAGCGCACGCAGCGGAGGGATTATCGGCAACAACAGAGGAGAACTCCGAGGCGGTGTGATCATGGGCTCGCTTTCGGCCGCTGAGGTCCAGGACGATGGGCTGCTTCTAGAGGGGGAGGTCGCTAACCGTGCTCACGCTGTCCGCGACAGCGCGACGCTGGTCTCGCGACACCGGAAGAACGCCCATACGTCCTTTCCTCGGGAGACTTCGTGGCGCCGGCGAGGTGCGGTCATCCAGCTGTCCGCGAGGGCACTGACGAGGACCAGCCCACGCCCGTGTGTTGCGGTCACGGAAGGGCTGGCTGGGGTCAGGGGCACTGCATTGGAGTCATCGGTGACCGCGACACCCAGCGCGAAGTCCGGCTTGAGCACGAGGGCCACTTCGATCAGTTCATCCTCGGCCGACGGGTTTGCCCTACCGTGGAGCACTGCATTGGTCGCCAGCTCGCTGACCGTGAGCACGACCCGCTGGACTAAGTCCTCGCCCGGTGGAAACCCCCAAGAGACGAGTTGCTTCTCGACGAACCGGCGGGCCTCGCCGACGGAACTCGCCGTGCTTGCCAGGTGAACCGAGACACGATCGACCCCCTTCCCGGATGCCAGCGCTGTCAGGAACTCTCTGCTGGTCGGCGCCGTCATGCTGTCCACCTCCTGGGTTGTGGCCTGACAGGGGGCAGGCCCCCGGTCGTATGCGAGGGACGACGGCGTCGCTGACTGAAGATGAGGTCGTCCGAGGAGAAGCTCTGCGTTGCGAGACCAGAAAGGTGCTCCCATGAGGACCAAGCAGGCAAGCAGCGCTAGTCACTGATCAGTTGCTTCGCAGGAAAGAAGTCACTGATTCCTGGCCGGGGCGGGAAAACACTCACTGTTTGGCAGCGCCTATGACGACCCGTCACTACGCTTTTTGCCAACAGGACCATCGAGCGAGGGAGGGCTGATGCCGCAGGCGGCGCACCCACCATCCTGCGCCAAGCAGCTCCGGCAGGCATCCAGCCGACGGGGAGCTTCCAACCAGCAAATCGCTCGAATCATCCATGTGCATTGCGGGGTGTCTGAACTTCGCGCACAGCGCCTCGCACGCGGCCTCACCTTGAAGCAGGCCGCCGAAGGTCTCAACCGCCTCGGGGAAGGCCGCGTCGACGCTCCACGGACCGATGGCGATCAACTGGGACACTGGGAGTCAGGCCGCCGACCGCGCAAGAACACCATTGATCTGCTCTGCGTGTTCTACGACTGCACTGCGGCGGACATAGGGTTCGTACGCAGCGCCATGTCGCCCACAAACGTGGCCGCCACAAAGGACCTGATTCCGTGCTCACCCTGGAAAGCGCGAGCTGACTCCGACACCCTTGCACAGCAGGTTGACGCAGCCAGGTGGTCCGTGGACCGCACCCTCACAGCCGGGACCGTCAGCGCAACTCAACTCGACTTGCTGGATGAGCAGGTGCTCTGGGCCCGCGAGCAGTACGTCTACACTCCGCCGGCACCCATGATCGAAATCTTGCTCCGACACCTGGCAGAGGTCGACGAGCTCTCCGCCCACCGGCAGCCAGCAGCAGTACAGGTCCGACTCTCGGAGTTGCTGGCCATGCTCGCCACCTTGGTCGCCGATGCCCTCATGAAGCTCGGACAACTGTCCAGATCGCAGTCCTGGTACGCGACGGCCCGCAATGCCGCAGACGACAGCGGCAACGCAGAGCTGCGAGCACGGGTCAGGGCACAGGCCGCCATGCTTCCCTTCTACTACGGCCCCCTCGAGGCCGCCGTGAACCTGGCCCGTGAGGCCCGAATCATCTGCAGAGGCAGACCCTCTGCCACCGCGGCGTTCGCTGCCGCGGCCGAAGCCCGGGCCCTGGCGAAAATGGGCGACGCTGTCGGGGCGAACGTAGCACTGCGCCACGCAGCTGCAGCATTCGAACAAAGCGGAGCTGGCGGCCCGGCCGACAACGACGCATTCGGCTTCCCCGAGCGACGCTTCTTGCTCTACGAAAGCGGAACACTCACCTCCCTGGGCCACACAAGTCGAGCTCGGCGAACGCAAGACGCGGCACTGCGCCTCTACCCAGCCAGAACTGGCATCGACCCAGCCCTCCTCAGCCTGGAAACGGCCATCTGCCTGGCGCGAGAGCGCAGCGCAACCGAGGCCTGTCAGCTCGCCGGGACCGCGATCCTGCGGATCACCCCAGCGCATCGCACGCCCATCGTGGAGCAACGCGCTCACGAGGTGATCCAGACCTTGCCCCCAGGCATACGGGACGGGCGCGCGGTACGTGAGCTTCGTGACATCTTGGCGCTTCCTGCCGGTCAGGTGTGACACCGGCGCGGAAAGTCGGCGAGCCTGGGTGCCATGACAGACACGACGCCGGCTCCCGGCGGGTTTGACGAGTTTGAGATGCGCCGCGTGCTAGACCGAGGCTGTTCGATCGTCGGCCTCAACACCGCCGACGCACGCCTGTTGCGCGGACACACCAACGCAGTTGTCCACCTGGAAGCAGAGCGCGTCGTCGTCAAGATCGCCCGGAACGGCTCGCCTATCGACCACGTCACGCGCACAGTCAGATTTGTCCGCTGGCTTACCGACGCTGGCTTCCCTACTGCCCCCCTGCACCCAGTCGATCAGCCTGTCGTCGTCGATCAACACGCGATCACCTTCTGGACGTACCTCCCCCAACCCAAGCATCCCGTCGCTGCCGCCCAGTTGGCCAAGCCCCTCTACGCTCTGCACACGCTGCCAACTCCGCCCATAGACCTCCCCGCACACGACAACATCGCAGCCATCCACCGATCCCTAACCGCCATCACATGTCTTCCCGACCAGGAAATCCTCTTCCTCACTGAACTCGCCGATCGGCTCCAGTCAGACTTGAGCAAGGTGGAATTTGCACTACCGCAGGGAGCGATCCAAGGCGACCCACAACACCGCAACGCCCTACACGCTGGCGCGGGCGAAACCGTCCTCTGCGACTGGGACACCGCAGCCATTGGCCAACCGGAGTGGGACCTGGTCACCGTCGAGGTCCACTGCAGGCGCTTCGGCCACGGACAAGCCCACTACGCAGCATTTGCAGACGCATACGGTTGGGACGTGACCCGCTGGTCGGGGTTCCGCACGCTGACGGCGATCCGCGAGCTACGGATGATCACCACAAACGCGCGGAAGGTCCACCACAACCCGAGCAGTCTGCAAGAAGTGCAGCGTCGGGTCGAGGGCCTACATCGCCAGGACTCGCAAGCCCAGTGGAACATCCTCTGACACGGGGCGCCTGGATAGCGCAGCTTTTGGCCTGCCGGCCAGCCCGAGGAGCGTCGTGGCTAAGGGCCATTGAACGGCTCACCCAGCCGGGGTATCCAGGAAGACGTCGATGTTGAGGGCGAAGCGGGGGCGGGTTGTGTCCCCAGTGCCTTGTGCTGCCTGCAGGGTCTGTCCGGTCGTGCTGCCACGACCAGATCGGGGGGGACTGGTGCAAGGGGACGGCCACGCGCCGGATGGTGGCATAGCGGACAGTGAATTGCCAGGCACCTAGGAACTGCCTAGTGCTAGCTGACTACCCATGAACGCAACTGTGCGGCGCCTGCACGCAGCGAGACCCGGCCCTCCCGGAACCCAGCCGCCAGATCCGCCATCGCCTGCCCGGACGGCTTGATCGGCTGCCCAGACTCGTGCATGTAGCGAATGGCGAGCGCACTGCCCAACAGCGCGTTGTAGTCCTTCAGCGGGGCGGTCACAACGAACATCTGCAGGAGGATGGCTGCCCGGGTAGGGACCTCCTCATAGAACGGCTCACCTGCCGTGAGTTCGTAGCTGTGGCGGAACACGGCCGCTGCCAGCGCGCCCCAGTCCTCGATGTAAGTTTCACGCCCGAACTGCTGCTCGAACTGGGTCAAGGACTCCGCGACCCAGCGAGGATCGATGCTCAGATACATCAGCGCATGCCTGCGGCGAAACGCCCCTCGAACTCGTGCAGCAAGGCGCCCATGCTCTCCGCAACGCCGTCGACGAAGCGCCTGTGGGTGGGCTGCTGGTCTGCACGCACCGACGGCGGCACGAAAGCGTCAGGGCGCAAGGCCTGCGACGACGACCCCGCGGTCGCCGACTGGTCGCCCTCAAAGACAAGGTGCGTGGTGCCTGACTCGTCAGTCATCCCGCCATGCTAGCAAGCCGCCCAAAGGGTGGCCATGGATCCACGGACAGCACACCTGTACGAAGCGCCTCGTTTGCCTTCGGAATGGGCGCCGGGCCAGTCTGGCGCTGTTCCGCGTGGGGTGCAGCTTGCGTGCTGTGTGCGGCTCTTGCAGACCCCGGCGGGACGCCTTCTGTTGTGCGTCGGGGATAGCCGCCAGGTCTTGCCGAGCATCGCCGGGTCATTCAGCATCAGTGTTGGGGAGTTGTTGATCGATCGCATTGGGGGGATCGTGTCGACGGGAACGAGTGGGAGTTACTGGCAGGGCAAGGCTCTGCCGAGCGTGTTCAAGCACGAGCTGCTGCGCCGGTACATCCCGCCGTTTGGCGGCATGACCGGCACGCAGTCGCACGATCGGCGCGTGGTGTACCTGGACGGGTACGCGGGTGAGGGCCGCTACGAAAACGGCGAGCCGGCGTCGGCTGAGATCGCGCTTCAGGTGGCCGAGCATCACCGGGCCATGGGCCTGAACCTGTCCTGCTTCTTCGTGGAGCAGCAGCCCAAGTCGTTCCAGCGGCTGCAGGAGGTGGTGAACGGCTATCGGGCCCGTGGGGTCAACGCGCAAGCGCACCGCGGCGAGGTCGACGGAGTCTTGGATGACGTGGTACGGCAGGCCCGCGGGGTGCCGCTGTTCTTGTTCCTGGATCCATGCGGTTTGTGTCTTCCTATGGA
Source organism: Actinacidiphila glaucinigra (assembly GCF_035918135.1). Lineage (NCBI taxonomy): Bacteria > Bacillati > Actinomycetota > Actinomycetes > Kitasatosporales > Streptomycetaceae > Actinacidiphila > Actinacidiphila glaucinigra. The sequence goes on along the minus strand of NZ_CP109145.1, from coordinate 81,234 downwards.
GCGCCTGGTGGATGTCCTGGCGCGCCGGCGTCCAGAGCGCAGGCCGGCTACGGAGCTGCTGATGAACTTCAGCATGATGGCTGTGTGGCGTCTGGGCGGTCACGTGCGGTCCCCGAAGGGCAACGAGAAGAGCCTGGAGCGGTTCGACGCCGTGTGCGGCGGAGACTGGTGGCGGGAGTACTTCGTCGATTCCACCGCGAGCGAGCACAACGCGACCGAGGCGGTTGCGGCCGAGTACGCCCGGCGCTTGAAGGAGCGCACCGGGATGTCCGTGCAGTCGGTTCCGGTCGCAAAGGCACCGCACCTCAAGCCGGTGTATCACCTTGTCTTCGCCACGCGCAGCCCCTATGGGCTGTGGGTGTTCGGTGACGCCCTGGCCCGCGCGCGGGACGAGTGGTGGAAGACGCTGGAGCTGCGTGACGGCGAGCAGAACCCCGACACGTTGTTCTCGACAGTCGAGGTGTGGCGTCCGGACCCTGGGGAGCTCGAGGCGGCCGCGGTCCCGGCCATGGCGGCCAATCTGGAGAGGGTGCTGCAGCACGCCCGGCGCCCCGTGAAGCTGGTCGATCACACGTTGGAGCTTTTCGGCACCTACTACGGGCAGGTCACCGACCCGGTGGTGCGCAGGGCAGTGAAGTACCTGCACCGTCAGGGCAAGACCCCGACCACGGGCGTCGGTGAGAGGCGGATCCGTGAGCTGATCGTGCACCCTGAGACACGATCGTGAGGCGGTGACGGTCACCGGTGGTGTCGTGTACACCGGTGACCGCCCAGGCGGTGTTGGCTATGCCACGACCGTCTGGGGTAGTTCGTCCCACGTACGGCCTGCCAGTTGGCGGCCGCCGGCTTTCGGCGTGCGCCCTCCCCACTGCTTGAAGAAGAAGGCCACGTGGGCGCTTTGACAGGCATCGCGGATCGCGGTGACCCAGGCTTCTTCCAGCGGGCGGTGACGTGGGCCGGACTCGCCGCCGGCGATGACCCAGTGGATGCCCTCCAGGTCGAGGCCGTCCAACGGGCCCAGCAGCGGTTCGCAGGACAGGAATCGCACGGCGGCGGGAACTTGGCGCAGGTCGTCCACGCGCGACAGCTCCGCTTCGGATTCGACAGATACGCCCATCCACACATTGGCTGGCCAGTCCAGCTTCGGGGCGACCAGTCGCAGCCGTCGTGCCCTCTTGGTGAGCACCTGGTAGGTGTGCTGTGGGGTGTCGGCCATGACCTGGAAGACCTGCTGCACGAAGTCCAGCGGAACCCGGGCGTGGAAGAGGTCCGACATAGAGTTGACGAACACGGTCCGCGGACTCTTCCAGCTGTAGGGGATGTCCAGGGCGTCCGGGTGGAGGGTGACGTCGAAGCCCGGCCCGGATGTGCGCGGGTCGCCATCGTTCTGGTACTTCGCCGCCCCCATCGCCTTCAGCCGCTTGGCCAACGTCAGGGCATAGCAGTTGTCGCAGCCGGCCGACACCCGGTCACATCCCGTCGTCGGATTCCAGGTCGCCTCGGTCCACTCGATCGAGCTGCGGTCACTCACCGGGCACCCCTCCGTACGCCACGGTCGCCCATCCTCGCGCCCGCGGTCTGCTATCCGTCCAACGAGGCGTGACGTCGCCGGACACCGACATCCAACCATCGGTCCCTTCACGGCGCGGACCGATCCAATAAATAGAACCTAGGTTTGATTTTGCGCTCATGGCAACAGCTCTACAGCTCGAAGTCGAGGTAGTCGATGTCGGTGAACTCCACTGCCAGTCCGGCGGCGCGGCGGCCTCGGTCCTTGAAGTAGATCTCCTGCAGGCCCTCAGCAGCGATCGCCTGCAGTTGAGCTTCGTTGGCGCCGGCATCGTGAGCGTCGAAGAGGCGAGCCGCGTACGTCGGCGGCAGAGCCTGCGTGATCAAGCGGAGCCTGGCGTCGTCAGTGGACCCGGGAGCCGCGGTGAAGCCGAAGCGTGCTCGTGTGTCGATGACGATGCCGCCGGTAGTGGTCGCGGCTCGCTTCGCCCGCGCACGGACCTGCGGCTGCCAGCGCTTCTTCACTTCGCTTTCCAGACGCGCAGCCAACTCGGCGCGGGGCCGCTTGATCTGGTTCCTGACGTACCGTTCTACCGTTCGCTGCGAGATCGCCAGGGCGTCGGCAACGCGCTTGGTGCCCTTGAGTTGCTTGACCAGGTAGCGCATCTGGGCCGGGCCGCTCTTGGGGATGGGCTGGGTGAAGGTGCCGTGCAGGGCGCGGTCGAGGCTGTCACCGATCATGCCCATGGGTCACTCCTCTCCGTCCTTCGCCGGGGACACGACGCCGTCCTTGATGTAGCGGGCGAGGTTGAGGTCGGCTCCGTACTCTTCCCGCTGGCTCTCAGCCCAGAAGGTGCTTTGCGTGCCCTCGTGCTTGACCATTCCCGGGCTCACGCCGAGCCGGAAGCTGCCAGGCACCGTTTTGCCATCCGGGGTGTAGGGCAGCACGTCCAGCGGGCTCTGCCCGTCCGAGGGGTAGACCGCGCAGTCCGAGAGCACCGCCACCGGGAACTGGCCGGTGGCGTTGGCGAGGTTCAGCATCTTGCGGTGCATGTTGATCCGAGTCGTGGCGATGACTGCGGCACGGATGTCTGGGCGCCAGGTCGGGCGCTTCAGCGCGTTCCATGGCTCCCCGGGGCGCCATCCACCGCCGTGCGGCCGCTCGCGGAGCTTGCCGATGCCGCCCTTGACCGTCGCCTTTACGGCCGACAGCACGATCGCCATCTCCGGATTGGCCTGCTTGTGGACCGCCATGGCCTCGAGGAACGCTTCAGGGCTCATGGAGGCGGTGACGCCGAGGTCGGCCATGGTGGCGACATAGGCGTTGCGCAGCCGCTTGTACCAGTCATCCAGGTACCGGCCGTTCTCCGGGCGCACATAGGCCTCGATGGGGTGGACGTCGTAGCCGAGTTCGACGGCGTACGCAACGGTGGGAGTCGCGTACCAGGCCGGGCCCTCGGGACGCTCCCCATGGGGCGTGAACGGCGACGGCAGGCGCGGGTCCAGTTCGATGTGCGACAGGTCGACCAGCCAGGAGCCCGGAAGCGCCTTGTCGAATTTGGGCTTATGGACGTGTACGGGCGCACCGAGACCGACGTACGTGCCGTTGGCGCCGGCGGCGAAGGCCATGTTCACATCGATGCCCACCACGAAACGCTTTCGACACTCTGCATCGGTCAGCGGCCGCGACCAGTCGTACGCCTCCTCGATCAAAACCTCAGCGGGGGTCCGCTGATAGAAGCGTGGGAGATGCGCGAGCAGCGGGTGCCCGTCGGGAACCTCCGGAGGTGCCGCCTCGACCGGCTCGCTTCCCAGGGAGCCAGGGTTGTGGCCAGAGACCCACTCCCCGCTCTGCTCGCCTTCGACCGCTCGGGTCGGCGGACGCATGGCTGTCATGAGCTCCTGGCCGATCACAGCCGTCGACCCCCGCGGCGTCATCACCCGAGATGCGTACACCCCGAGCAGGTGAGCCAGCGCAGGCGGTTCCAGGAGGGCCGCGTTACCCCACGATCGGGAGTCGAGAGCGTCCCATCCGAGGATGCACAGCTGGACACAAAAGCGCTTGTTGCCTTCAGCTGGCCGGTAGATCCGGGCCCAGGGCCCGAAACCGCGCTTCGTCAGCCGATAGTCCGTCTGGGCCACTTGCTTCACGATCTTGTGCCCCTCAGGGAGACGCCCAGCACGACGTTCCTCATCCGAGAGGCGGGTCGGCAGGCCGAATCGTTCGGCGGCGGCGTCGGTGAGGACTACCAGGGGGTCGGCGTCCTTGCCGTTCGCGTTCAGTCGCGCAGCGCCGAGCTTCGCCTCGCTCAGGGTCCACTGCACCAGGGACATCAGCGACTTGGCGGGGACGTCGAGGACCAGGCCGCCCACGCAGTAGGCCGACACCTTCCCGTCGGAGCCGACGTCGATCACAGCCAGCGGCCCGTTGACGAAGTCCCCGGCACTTCTGCGTGTTGCACTGGAAGAGGCTTGCGCCGCCTTCTGCGCACCGGGGCGTCGCGATGTGGAGGGTGCCGGAACACGAGGTGCGGGCGTAGCCGCTACTTCTGTCGGTCGCTCTAGGCGTGGAGCGGGGGGAACCTGTTCGGGCGCCGTCGGGGTGGTGAACGTTTCCGGGACTGGCGCCGCCACCGGTTCCGCGGTCTCGGCTGGGGCCGGGAACCGTGCGGCCAGGCCCTCCAGCAGTCGCGCGTAGGCGTCCCGCTTCGGCGGCCGCGGTTCTCTGCGGCCTGCCTCCCAGTCTCCTACCGACTGCGTGCGGGTCGCCAGCGCCTGCGCAATCTGCTGCTGCGTCAGCCCAGCTTCCTCGCGGAGCCGCCGACGCTCTGCAGGGGCAGGCAGATCTCCCCTGTCGACCTGCTGCAGGAGCGAATCGACCGCATTGAACAACTCGTTTTCCGTGGACACTTCCTCCACCTCCTGCACCAATCCTATCCCAATAGCACATCGGATCGAGTCCCGAATCAGATATCTGATCGGGTATCGAAACGCACATTGGTGATCATTGATCGCCTTGAACTGCCACGATGCGGAGCCCATTCGTGTCCCTTCGCGACGAAGGCTGAGCGTTCTCACCCAAGGTCGGACCGAAGAGGTCCTTCGCGCGAAGCTGAGCGCGCGATGACCGGTCCTAGCGCAGGACTCAGTGGTCTCCGGTGCGGTCAGCTCACCCCGCGCAGGGCACCGAAATCCCGTACCGGCTGGTCAACGCCCGCACTACGATGCGCGGATGAACGAGTTCGCGCCGTCCGGCCGACGCACCCTGTACCAGCCCGAGCCGCTGCGCCGCGCGCTGCTGGACACCTCCGTACTGACCACGGACATCATCGCGGCCACCCGGCGGCCGGCCCCGTCGTCGTTCGTCGCCGGAGCGCGGGCCGGAACGGTGCGGTGCCTGATCCCGATCCACGTGTGGGAGGAAGTGCCGCGGGTGCTGGCCGACCGGCACCACGAGGGCGGCCGGTTCGACCTGGGGCGGGCACTGGAGCTATGGCAGTCGCGGTACGCGCCCGTCCTATACGTCGTGGACAGCGCTGGCTTGCCGATGACCCCGCAGGCTCAGGTTCTTGCCGAACGTGATGCTTCCGATGTGCCGATGCTGCTGCTGGCCGGGGTGATCGCCCCGGCGGTCACCCTCGGGACCGACGCCGACCTGGTCGATAGCGGGCTCGTGGTCGGCGACTGGGCGGACCTACGCGCCGCCCTGGGGGACGTCGGGGTGACGGAGGGCCGGATGGCTGACCTGGAGCGGCAGGCCGAAGCCCTGCTGGTCCTCACCAGCAGCCTGGTTCGCGCGGCGGTGGAGTTCAGAAAAGATCCTATGCGGCTGGCGGTCGCGGCGGCGGTGGGCGCGGCAGCGGCCGGGGCACTGTACTGCTGGCGGCGGCGGAAGCGCCCGGGAGTCCCCTCGCAGCGGCAACGGGCGGCGCGCGTGGTGCTGGAGCAGGTCTCGACGCAGGTGGACGCACTCACCGAGCGGCACGCCCGCGGTGAGGACCGGTGGCGGCAGGCGGAGTTGGGAACGCCCGGGGACACGCTGCTGCACCGGGTTGCCCGGACGCTGGTCAGCTCCCGGCAGCCCCTGACCCGAAAGATGATCGTGGACCGCCTGGGCGAAGCCATCCCCGGTGTCGGGCACACCGAGCGGATGGCGGCCGTACTGGACGTGCTGACCGCCCACGCAATGTTCGTGGATGTCACGGGCCGGGGGCACTGGCAGGTCGGCCGCCTCGGCGGCCGGTAGCTGGACAGCGCCGTAGTCCAGGGCGCCCACGTGCACTCACTTACCCCTCGATGTGAATTGCTGAACCTTCGGTGGGACGCAGCACCCCAACCAGGCAGCGTCGGATGGTCAGCCGTACTCGCTGCACCTCACTTGACACGGAAGTGCCGCACGTAGGGGTCACGTTCGAGGGCAGGCCACTACGGGAATCACTGCCTTGGACCCTTCCCGCTGAACCCTCGTGCAGCCGCCGCCAGAAGGCCCGTCGACCACTTTGCCAGCGCTTGAATCAACGCCAGCGTGTTCTTCTGCCTTTCGTCGGCCATCCATGGCCACGTCAGCCAGGCGGGCAGCAAGCCCACAGCGACGACCAGGAGCGGTGCCATGCCTACGAGAGCGCACAGCACGAGGCACAGGGGGACGATCGTGCGAGAAGAGATCCACGAGAAGATGTCTTGAAGCATCGCGAAGGCACCATCCGTCGCCATAAAGCGGCACCTCGCGACGGGTTCGCCGCGAGTCGGAATTGGCACCTTCCCCACCTGGACCTCACGGTCGGCGGGAGGGTTGCCGGGGCTTCAACGGGCCGTTCCCTCTACCCCTCTGGTGGAACATCGCGAGCACCCTCACTCGCGCATGAGCAAGATACCCACCTGCAGGGGTCTAAACAACCTTCGCTCGACAGGGCTTCGACGGCGCTGCGTCGGCGGGGACGACCGCGCCCAGCCGTACCAGCTGAGATCCCCCGACCGCTGAGCCCTCGGGCTACTCGTCCATGCCGCGGGCCATGTCTCGCAGGCGGTCACCCACCGCGCGGCAGTCCGAGACCGCGCGGTGGTCGCCGCCGTACAGCGGCTGCCACCGGTACCCGCCGTGGTCGAAGTCCTCTTCGCCGTACCAGTCCGAGTAGCGCTCCATCACGTCCTCGAACCGCACCGTGTCCAGCCAGGCCTGCGCCGCGGCGGCCGGGTCGGCGTGACCGGCGTGGCGGTAGTGCTCGGCCAGTTCGTGGCGCAGGCGCCCGCGGTCGTACGGGGCGTTGTAGATCAGGCAGCGCTTCCCAGCGAGGACTGCGGTCAGCATGTCGAGCACCGCCCCGAAGGTGGGCGCCCCCTGGACCATGGCGTCGGTAACGCCGTGAACATCGGTCGCGTCGACGGGGATCGGCTGGCCCGGGTCGACGAGGGTGTCGAGGAGAGCGTCGCCGGCGGTCGTGGTGACGCCGAGGTCGACGATCCGCGCTTCGTCGTCGAGGCCGGTCGTCTCGGTGTCCAGCACGGTCACGTCCGGGTCGGCCAGCGCTGCGCGGGCCCACGCCTCAAGGTCGGCGACCTGCCGGCGGCGTGCCTCCGCGGCACGGGCCCGCAGCTCCTCGTAGGCGCGCTGGCGTTCCGCGCGCTTCAGCTCGTCGGCCTCGCGGCAGGGCGGGCACCAGCGCGGCACCCAGTGGTCCCCAGCGGCGCGCACGGCGGCGATCTCCTCGTCGGTAGCCGTGACCTTGCTGCAGTCCCGGTGTGGGCACGTACGGGCCCATACGGCGCGTCGTTCGGCCTCGAGCTGTCGCGTGATGGCGCGACGAATCCAGCAGGGCTCACAGGCGCCGTGGCGCTCCTCGGCGTGCGCGGCGAGCGACACGCGGCGGCACCACACGCAGGTGCGAGCTTGGAGCTCGCGGCTAGCCTGTTCGTCGGCCTCTCGGCAGGTCCTGCATGCACCGTCGTAGACGATGTGCTTGCCGACGACGCCGCACCGCGGGCAGGTCCGCCGCTGGTCCTTTGCTGCCTGCTGCTTCTCGGAGAGGGGCTTCATCGGCGCCGCCTCGGCCGGGTGGTACAGCGGGAACTGGCCCCAGCCGTGACCACGCCGGTACTTCCGCAGGTAGCCGACAGGCTGCTGGCCCTCGGTGGGCTTGAGCCGGTCCGCCTTGAGCTGCGTCATGGTGCGCAGGCCTTCGGGGACCTCGTCCGCCTTGTAGACGGGCGGCTCGTCCGTAGTGGTCGCGGGCGCAGTCACGGGTACCTCCGGGCGTGGGCGGTCGTACAGCAAGCAGAACGCATGCCACTGACAGCGCGGTGCGGGCGTTAGCCGAGGATCTTCGCGACGATCGGGGCAGCGTCATCCTCACCCTGGAGAGGCAACGCTGAAAGGCTCACTGATAGAGAAAGTCAACGTTCCCATTGGCGAGCCCGATGACCAGTTCCAGGGCAGTCTCGGCTGCTTCCAGCCGCTGTTGAGGCGAACGCACTGCGCAGGCGGAGCGCATTGCCTCGTGAACGCTCCGCGTGCCCCAGTTGTCCTCGTACACCTGGGCCAGGGTCCGGAACGGTGCCGAAGGATGGAAAGGCGCGTCGGCTGGCTCGCTACCTTCCACAAGAACTTCGGGCAGGTCACCGTATGTCTCGGCAGTGATCAGGCACGCCCAGTGAACCAGAATGCCTGTTGTCGCAGGGTCTTCTGCGAGGAGCGCCAGCAGCCCCTGCCGACACGGTTGGCAGTCGTCAAGGACTGCGTCGTAGAGCTGCGCCACCAGGCCAACGATGGCGGCGGTCTGGTTCTCCTCATTCTCATCAGGCGGGACGAACCCCCGCCAGTCGGCCGCGTGATCGTGAACGTGGTCAGTGGTGAGAACAAGCCGGGCCATGAGGCTCTCTCCATTCAGCTCGCGGATCGCACGCCTGCCGACATCCTTGCGGGCGAGGGTTTGCCGATGGACCTCGCGGCCGCGGTAGGTCTCGACGGTTCACGACAATGGCGAGAATATCGGGTGGTAGAGCTTCGGCCTGGGTCGCGGCAGTGCCCGAGAAGGGACGCTGGCCGGCTGCCTTCGGCCGACGCGGCAGACTTACGGCTTGGTAAGGGCCCCGGCAGCGGACGTGGGCGGCACAGACGGCATAGCTCAACGTGAGGCCGGCCCGCGTAGTCAACGGCTTCCGCGGCAGTGAGAGCGTCGCCACTGTCGATCCAGCAGTCCTCCCGGTGCAGCACCTGGCGCGGAGCTTGGTTCACTGCAGTGGGTAGCTGCTGCAGCCGCCAGCCGAGCGCAGGCCCAGACGCCCAAGGCTGATCACCTGTCTCGACTTCGTACAGGTTCTCCCACACGCGGCGGAGCTGCCCAGTGATGTGCGCCTCGAGCACGCTCAGTCGGCGCGGATCGGCTGGCAGGTCCGGGTACAGCGGGGCCATCGAGTCGAGCTGTTCGCGGATCCGGGCGAGTTGGCGGACCAGGTGGCCTTCGACGATACGGAGCTCGTCTGAATCGCTGGGAAGGTCGTCGTACACGTCGCCTGCCTGGCTAGGCGCTGCGGCGACGGTGGGCGAGCGGCGCCCAGGTGACGGTGCCCGGCCCGAACCGGGCGTTCACCGCGTCGACGACGGGGTCGAGGCGATGCCCGTTCTCCCGCTGAGGGTCGAGACTGAGCTGCATCGGCGCATCGTCGGCACTGGTCAGCTGCTCGACACGGACCGAGACTCCGCGTACGCGAGCCCGCTGCAGTCCCATGCGCTCGAACACCTCGACCGCCACCGCGCGCAGGTCGTCGGTGTAAGCGGTGGCCTCGGTCAGCGTCCGGGAGCGGTTCACGCTGCTGCCGCCGGCGAACGCCACCCCGAGGGTGAGCACGCGGGCCACTTGCTCACGTTCACGGAGCTGGTGCGCGACGTCGACCACCGCGTGGAGGATCTCGGTGTGGACCAGGTTTGGGTCCAGCGTGTCGCCGTCCAAGGAACGCTGGCTGCTGATGCTCTGCGGCAACGCGGTCGCGACCACCGGCCTCAGGTCGATGCCACGGGCCCGTTCATGGACCAGCCGCGCCTGCACACGGCCTTCAAGGACCCTCTGCAGCGTCTCCAGCGGCAGGCGCGCCACCTGGCCGACCGTACGCAGCCCATACCGGTCAAGCGTCGCGGCCTGCGCCGGGCCGACCCCGTATAGGTCTGCGACCGGCAGCGGATCGAGGAAGGCCCGCATCGCCTTGTGGTCGTCGGGGATGACGCGGATGCCACCGTGGCCGGGGTGGGCGGAAGCCATTGCGGCTACTGCCCAGGTCGGCCCGACCCCTACCTGAAGGGGCAGGCCCATCACCCCGAGGGCGCGGGTGCGGATCCGCAGCGCGAGCTCGTACGGGGTGCGGTCCCAGTACCGCATGGCGCCCCGGACGTTGGCGAGCGCCGCGGCCGGCGGAAGGGGTTGCACCACCGGTGTGACATCCCCAAGCAGCGCCAGAAGCTCCCGGAAGGGTGTGTCTGGGACGCGGCGGTCCATGATCCGCACGTGCAGGATATGCGCGCCGCGCTCGGCGCAGGCAGCCTCGTCGTCCATGGTCACCGCCTCCTCACCACTCCACTGTACACATGTTCGATTTTGTCGGCGATGGCTGGCGCCGCGTTTCACTCGGGAGGGTGGTGCGGGAAAGCGCAGGTGACAGCGCCGAACCGGACCTGCTGCGGTCACCGGAGGCTCACGTGGCAGGCTGGTAGGCATGTGCGGTCGCTACGTCTCCGCCCGACGCCCCGAGGACCTGGCGCAACAGTTCCGGGTCACCGAATGGAACCCGGAAACCCTGCTGGCGCCGAACTGGAACGTCGCCCCGACCAACCAGGTGTGGTCGGTTCTGGAAGGCGTCGACCGGGAGACCGGGGCGCTGGAGCGGCAGCTGCGTCCGTTGCGATGGGGCTTGGTCCCGTCCTGGGCTAAGGACCCGGCAATCGGATCCAAGATGATCAACGCCCGGATGGAGACCGTCCACGAGAAGCCGGCCTACCGCCGCGCGTTCACCCGGCGACGCTGCCTGCTGCCTGCCGACGGCTTCTACGAGTGGGTCCCGGTCCCGGCCACCGAGGACCGGAAGGCCTACAAGCAGCCCTACTTCATCAGCCCCGAGGCGGGGGACCAGGGCATGGCCTTCGCGGGACTGTACGAATGGTGGCGGAACAAGGAGGTCGCCGGCGACGACGCCCCGGGCGCCTGGCTCGCCACGTGCACGATCATCACCACCGAAGCCACCGACGCCGCCGGCCGGGTCCACCCCCGGATGCCGCTGACCATCGCGGCCGCCGACTACGACGCCTGGCTCGACCCCGAGCACCAGGACCCCGACGAACTCCGCGCCCTTCTGACCGCACCTGCCGACGGTCGCCTGTCGGCCCGGCCCGTGTCTTTGCAAGTCAACAACGTGCGGAACAACCGGCCGGAACTCCTCGACGAGGCCTGACGAACACGCCTCCGCTGAGCAGGGTCCGAGTTCGCTCCGGGCAACTGCTTCGGCACGCGCGGGGCGCCGGCGTGCGGGTACTCCATGGCGGAGGGCTGGGAAGGACGTAACTGGTCGTGGATCGGGCCGCATGAGGCCAGTACCAGCCGAATGCTCTGCCGGGCGGGGTGTCCCAGTAGTCCTGAAACCAGCAGCGGTCGACGCGGTGTATGCCGAGTGCGACCTCGCGGGCGTGGAGAGATTCGGTGTGGTTGCAGTCGTAGCAGAGAAGCCCGCGCACCAGGCCACTGTGGTGGTTGTGGTCGACGACCTCTGCAGGGCCCGGGCAGGTAGCGCAGTGGCCGTCTTGCTCGGCGAACAGACGCCACCACACGTACCAGCGGGGAACGCGACCTTCAAACGGCCAGATCTCCGTCAAAGGCCCGTGCCAGGGACGTCTCGGAGCGCGCGGTGGTTCGGCATGAAAGGAGCCCCAGTGCCGACCAGCAGACTGACATCGAGACGGCCCACCGATCGGACGCCGCTGATAGTCCGCGCCCCACGGGACAGTCGGCAAAAAGTGGGTCACTTGCGCAAGAGCTGAGGCCATGGCCTTGGAGGATCGCCCACGCGGGGAGCTGGACGGCGGGAACGCCAAGGCCGTGAGGGTCCATACGTAAAGGTGGGCCTCTCTCGGCCGGTCTGGCTGCGGGTCCACGGTCAGAAGCTGAACAGGTCGAGGACGAAGGCGGCACGAGCTTTCCAACGGTGAGAACGAGAGCAGTAGCCGCGAGGCCTCCACCATGCCGACCAGTCGATTTCCCGGTCGCACCACCGGCACGTCCAACTCACTTCAACGCTCACGTCCCGGACCCTAGCAACGCCACCCCGCGAGTCGATGTGCAGGTACGAACTGAGGACGGCTCGCACCGCGACCGGCACCAACGCAGCCGGCTGCTTCGCCCTCGCTCAGGACACGGTCAGCCGGCTACGTCCCTACGACTACCCCGCCGTGTGGAGCTGCGCAACGACGCCGCTCAGGTCTGAGCGGCCACCTCGAACTGCCCTCTCAGTCGCGGACCAACTCGCGGTGCCGGCTGCGCATGACGTCCTTGAAGTAGAGCCGGAACCCGCGCAGTCCCTGCAGCGGCATGCGGCCGGAGGCAAGGCAGGCGTGCCAGGCGGCCTCCACCATGAGCGCAGCAGCCTCATCCCAGTCTTCGTCTCCGCCGTGCCCCACCGTGGAGGCTGCGGCCATGAACCGGGCGGCCTTCCTGGCGGCCACGGCCACGGGCGTGTCGGGACCGGTGAGGGCGTTCACAGTCCGGTAAGTGAAGGGGGCCCGTCCGCGGGTTCGGATGATGTCCGAGCACATCAGCGGGTCGGAGTCGAGTACAAGAAGCCCGGCACGCGCCAAGCTCTGCCCATTGCCGACTCCGGTCCCCGCGGCAGAGAAGGCGAGGAACGCTGCGTGATAGGCCTCCGCATCGGTGTCCCAGGTGGCTGACTCGAACCCGGCCCGCCGCAACGCTGCCTCGGCGGCCTGTAGACACGGGTCACCGATCTCCTGGACTTTCGGGTAGTCCTTCTCCTTGAACGCCTGCTCGACCAGCCCGCAGGCCTCGAACCAAGCGCCGGCCTCGGCGCAGACGTAGGCGATGCCCGTGAGATTGTTTGCGGCCTCGGAACAGCCTGCCGTACGGAGCTCTGCGGCCAGAGACAGCCACCGCGTGTTCGGGGTGACCAGGGCCAAGGCGTCGGTGTACCGAATGATGCCGGTGGCGGCGTGGATCTGGCGGGCAAGGGCTGCCGCGCGGCTGAGGTGCTTGGGCATCGTGGCCTCGGAATCCGGCGGGATCCGCCCACGCCCTGCCCGCCCCGTTGCTCGATGCACACACTGATCGACGGGAACGCGGGCCACTCTGGGACCTTCACCCGTGGTCGTCCGCTGCGTGGGAGCAGACGGCGGGAGGCAGTACGCGTCTAGCCGAACGGCAGCGTACCAGTCCGGTGTGCTCAGCTCGTCTACTTCTCGGGGCGTCCCTCCTCCTCCGCCGGTTCGTGCCGGTGCGCTTCGATGCTGGCCTGCAGAGCCGCCATCAGGTCGACGACGTCCCCGGGTGCCGGCGCCACCCCAGCGGTCTTCGGTAGAGGCTCGCCCTCCAACTTCGCGGTCACCAGCTCCGTCATGGCATCGCGGTACCGGTCGCGCAGCACCGCCAGGTCGAAGTCGGCAGAGAGCGCGTCCATCAGACCCATGGCCATCTGCACCTCCTGCGGCCGCACAGTGACGTCAGCAGCCGGCGCGAGGCCCTCGGCGGACCGGACCTCGTCAGCCCAGTTCATCGTCTGGAGAACCAGCAGATCATCCCTGACCCGGAGCAACGCCAGCTGCTCCTTGCTGCCAGTGCGCATCGTGACCTTGGTGATGGCGACCCGACCGGCCTCGCGCATCGCGTCGCGCAACAGAACGTACGGCTTGGCCGCCGAAGTGTCGAAGCCTAGGAAGTATGAGCGCGACAGCTGCAGGGGATCCACTGACGCTGCGTCGACGAATGCCACGACGTCGACGGCCTTGATGGAGGGGAGCGGGAGGTCGGCCAGATCGTCCTCCGTCAGCACCACCGTCCGGCCGTGAGGATCGGTGTAGCCGCGGGCGACCTGCTGAAAGGGCACCTCCCGGCCACAGACTTCACACCGGCGACGGAGCTTGATGCGTCCGCCGTCCTCCGCGTGGACCTGGTGCAGCGACACGCCTTGCTCCTCGATAACCGAGTGGACCGTCACGGGAATCGACACGAGTCCGAAGGTGATCGCGAGGCGGCTGATGGCGGGTGACATGCACTCCATCGGACCTGGGGCGGATGGCATTCACACCCCGGCCAGCCCAAACGGGCGAATAATGAACGACCTGCCACTCGCTGCGTGTTTCGCGCGCTACCTTGGTTCAGCGTCCGTTCAAAGGTCCTCGCTGAGAGAACTCTGCAGCAGCGAGGACGAGTGCGGTGCGCCTGCCACGCAGAGCCTCACTAGGCCGACAGGCCCAGTGACTGGCTCTCTCAAGAATGCGGCCCCACATGTCCTACGCCATTGTCGGTGGCGTCGTCGTACTCACGGTTGTATCTGCTGGCTTCGTCGCGATCGCGCTCACCGCGATTCGCCGCGCCCGTCCGGAGGAGGTGTCCTCCGTACTGCGAGAGCTGGTTCCCCTGGTGCGGGCGATGTTGCGTCGCCGATAGGTCCTGAGCGGCGGTGCGAGATCGTGCTCCCGCACCGCACCTGCTCCAGTGGCCCGTCGGTCAGCAGCCTCGGCTTCCAGGGAAACGCAAAGCGGGGTTGCCCTCCAGGAGAGGGCGACCCCGCTCAAAATGCGGACACGCCGACGGCAGACAGTCAGCCGCGGACGATGTTCTCCGCCTGCGGGCCCTTCTGCCCCTGCGTCACATCGAAGCTGACGTGCTCACCCTCCACCAACTCGCGGTAGCCGTTGCCGGCGATGTTGGAGTAGTGGGCGAACACGTCCGGGCCGCCCCCGTCCTGGGCGATGAAGCCGAAGCCCTTTTCCGAGTTGAACCACTTCACGACGCCAGATGCCACGGTGTTCGTCCCTCACATACTGCTGATGCGGCGCTCCGGCAGGGCGCGCCGGCGGACCCCCGTCTGGGCCGCAGCCCATGCATACCCGACGATGCGACGCCTAGGCCAGCATCCCCCCATCGGCTGGCCTGTCTTCAGACTCTAGGGGTGAGGCTTACCGGGCCCCCGCCGGCATCACTGGTGCGGAAGACGGGCCAGCAGACTTCGATGTACGTCTTGCTCTCAGTACGGGCGTCAAGCCCACCGCGAAGATAGTGCTCACGCAGGGGCGCTTCGACGCTGATGGCGTGCTCGGCCACGAAGGTGCCCAGCGCGGCGAACGTCTGGTCCAGGTCCTGCGCAGGGCCGATGTGGACGGCGACCGCATACTCCGCGGCCGGCAACACCAACGCCTCCACACGGCCTGCCACCGCTGTCTGCATCGCCCCGGTTACCGGCACGAAGGCGGTGACCTCACCGCGCTCAGTCTCGAACAAAGCGGGAGCGTACAGAGCCCCCTCTGACCCAGCCGCCGCGACCTGCGGGCAAGCGACAATAGCCTCGTGGATCTCAGCCAGTGCCTGCGACAGCCACCGGGGCACCAGCTCCTGATCCAGCACGGCCCGAACCGCCAACACAGCCGTGGGCGGGGTCGAACGAAACTCCACCGGCACCCGAGACGGAGGATTGTCCAGCAGATTACGCAGCGACGTCACCGTCTCCTGTGTCTGGCGCAGCTGCTCCTCCACCCTCTCCAGATGCTGCAAGATCACCGCTTTACGGGAGGCCACGTCAGGGGCGTGCACCACTGCGGAAAGTTCCTCCAAGGGCATTCCCAGATCCCGGAAGCGGCGGACTACCTGCGCCAGGGGAACCTGGTCCGGCGAGTACCGCCGGTATCCGGTCGCGGGGTCGACGTCTGCTGGCTCCAGCAGCCCAATGTCGTGGTAGTGGCGCAGCGACTTCACGCTCAGGTATGTCATCCGCGCGAAGTCGCCGATGCTCAGCAAGACCGTTCCCATGGCAGGCATCCTCTGCTCTTCCTTCCCCCTGGGGAGAGTCCTTTCGCCACGCCCCGCCCGCCGCGAGACAGACGCGAGCAGGGCGTGACGAGGCAGGCTACTCGTCAGTGAGGTCGAACTTGTTGCCCTCCGGGTCGGTGAAGGTGGTGAACCGGATCCCGTTCTCCTTCACCTCGGCCACGACGCTCGCGCCGAGGCCAACCAGGCGCGCACAGTCCCTCTCGTAGTCGTCCGTGGAGAAGTCGGGGTGAGCGCGGTTCCGACCGGAGGGCAGAGCGTCGAGCTTCTGGAAGACGTAGAAGGGGTTGCCTTGGCCCATGCCGATCGTGACGATGCCCGGGTAGTCCGACGGGTCGACGTCCTGGCCCAGGGCCGCGGCCCAGAACCGCGCCAGCGCCTGGGGGTCGACGCAGTCGAACGTGATTGCGTGCAGTTGTACAGCCACGCCATTTCTCCTTACCTTCGAGGGATTCCTGCAGGTCAGCGGTGCATGGCCGCCGATACGCTCGACCCTCAGCCCTCCCATAACGGGAGAGTCAAACGGGGAGACGACCTACTCGCGCGCAGCAGCAGGGCACCTGGTGCAGCCGCGCGCTGCGGATACCTGGTCGACTGGGTGACGGTGAAGGCCCACCGGTATGAGGCGGTCGACGACATCGAACGCGACGCCCTGGTGCGGGAGGCGGAGGCCTGCCCGGGCCTTCCGATCGCCACAACGCCGGCGGACACGCCACAGCCGAGCCGAACCTGCCGGACTGCGGGAGGTCGCCGGGTAGCGTAGGGCGGTGACCAGCGCAGATGACAGCGGCGACGGAGTCGGGCCGTGGGCGATAGTCCGGCTGCCCGACGGTCAGGACCTACGCGCGATGGTGCTGGAGCGGCGCCAAGAACACGACGGTTCGTGGTGGTACCAGGTCGTGATCACGTTGCTGGAGAAGAACGACGTGCACGGCGTGATGAAGGCGGTGCCAGCACCGGTGTCCTTTTGGGCACCATCCGCGACCTGCAGCCCGATTGAGGGAGAGGACTACGTCCTCGTGCCGACGACGCGCGCCGGGCACATCGCGCGGTGGCTGGTCGAGCGGCGCGTCCAGGCGCCGGGCCAGGAGGGCCCGCAGCTCCTGGTACACCGCGGCGACTGCGGCAGCGTACGCAGCAGCCGGGAGGAGGTAGACCCGCATAGGGCCTGGGAGGTGCTGCAACAGCCTGACGCTGCGCAGTGCCCGGTATGTCGGCCGGAACGAGCGCTGATTGCGGTCCTGCAGTAGCTGCGTGCTCTGGGGATAACCCGGCGGCCGTCACGAACTGTCGATCGCATCTTGGGGGCGAGTGCCCATGATCACGGCCGCCTGCTCGGAACGCGGGCCGGGCCTTGTCACACCCTGATGAGAAAGTGGCGGGGTTAAGAACTTCAGGGTGCAGTGGGACGGGCCGAGCGGTCGCGTCACGTCGGTGGTGTCCTACGGAGGCAGCGCCGCCGAGAATCGGAAGGCGGCCCTGGAGGCGGAGGGCAAGACGAACGTCGTCGTGGTCGCGGCCCCGATCTTTTCGAAGCGCACGGGGTGAATGAGAGACGACGTCGCGCTTGGAAGCAGAAGGTCGTAGTCCTGGTCCCTCGCTGACGCCGAGCCACTCCGTTCGCATGGCAGCCCGCCACCGCGGCGCATGTGGCCCGAAACCAGCGATCAAGGCACGACGCGGATCGCGTCTGGGTTCCACCAGTAGGTGCGCCAGTAGACGACGCGGAAGCCGTCTCCCTCGAGGAACGTCACTTTCACCTGGACCGCGTGCCGCCCGTCCCGGTACCGGATTTTGTGCCATACGACGCCATCGTGCCAATGGCCGCCCACACGGACCTGGACCTGTGGCTGCTGCCCGGGCTGGAAGCTCTCGTATTTCGGGATTTGGTCATGCGGCACCTTGCCGCGGGGGACGCGGACCACGTCTCCATCGAGGAGCTGCCCCTCCACCGGGCTGAGCGCGGTTACCGGCGCCCGCACTTCGAACACCTCTGGGTCCCACCAGAACCACGCCTTCCGCTGGCCGTCCGACAGCGTTGGCCACAGCATCAGGTGCACGGCCTTCCGGCCGTCCGCGTGCTCGCGGCGCTCCATCACCGCCGCCCGGTAGAGCCGGCCGTCGAGCTGGAAGTGCACACGCTGCCGCGGGTACTCCGGGATGGGTTCGACGCACGCAGGAGGTTCCCCGGGTTCCCAGGGCGGCGCCTCCACTGCATCACGCCAATCGTTCATGCGTTCGACTCTATGGCGGGGGAGCGGCACAGCCAACCCCGGCCGCCCACGCTCACTCCTTCGAGTGGTCACCGCCCCCCGCGTGCCCGGCCCACACCCGTCGAACGTTCACATTCCATGAGCACAGTCGAAGACGACCTCTTCCCTCCGCCCGACCGCGACGCTGTCGACATCGTCCTCACAGGCCCCGTCGACCAGGTCGCCCGCGTCCGCGCCTGGATCGAGGCCCGCGCCGGCGACGGGAGCAGCATGCTCGACGACCGACCCGACGGCCTAGTCCGGTGCCGCATGCGCGTCGTCGCGCCGCCGGAGTTGGACGCGACCTGAAGGCACGGGGGTTTCGGCATCGCGTCCCAGGTAAGGCGACCCGCCGCCCGTTTCGCCCACCGACCGGGCGGTTCGTTCCCCGGGAGCCGCCCCCTCTCGGCGGTCACGCCCTGCAGGCCGGGGCCTGCTCCACCCAGGCTCCGGTCGGCGAGGAGGTCACGATGGACGCGACGACCCGCATGCATAGCCCGGGCGAGAAAGTCCTCGCCAGCGGCATCTGCGAATGCACCTGCGGCCAGGGCCACCGCTTCACCAGTACGGACGTGCAGGGACATACCTTCCCGCCAGTCCCGCAGGAGTGTTCTGGGGTCGGCTGGAACCTGCTAATGCCCGCCCGCGCGGAGCGCAGCCCGTAGACCCACAACAGCCCGCCCGGTTGCGTGGTGAGTAACGGGCGGGCGCCCTACGCGGCCTCGCCCAACTGGCTCGCTTGTCGCGGCGGGGCCATCTGCCCTATTGCTCTGAACTCCCGACCGGCACGGCAGCCCCGCGGCCAGCCAGCCGCACACCCGGCCCCCACAGCTCCATCTGCGCGGACAGGCACTTGTCGCACAACGGATTGCCACCCACGCCGTAGCGGACGCACGGGTCGAAGCACCGTCGGCACGAACCGTTTGCGATCTTCGGAGCTGCAGGAATGGGGATGGGAGTGGCCATGTCGCGCACCCTAACTCCAGCCACTGACAGCCCACCGAATCGCCACCCTAGGCATCCGAGCGAACACGTATAAGGGAAGCAGCGGTGATCTTCGTGCAGGTGAAGGGCGCGGACGATGACGGGTCGCTCTATTCGGTGCGGCTGAATACAGGCGCGCTCGCCGTGACTCTGGGCCGGGCACTGCACTCTGACAGCAGCGACAGCGGGGGCACTGCACTGACCCCCCGCGGGTGGCCCTACCTTACGCGGCCCTGACGGGCGAGTCGCGTAGGGTCACTTGGTCGAGCACAGCACCACAGCAAGGCCAGCACCATGAATGCCCCGCTCCCGTCCCGCCACGACGTCGCCAGGCTACGCATTGACGGCTTCACCGATGAGGAGATCGCCAAGGAGCTGGGGGTCACCACGACGTGGGTCGTTCACCAGATGGATCAGCTCGGCTTCCCCGACCGCCGCACGGTGCGCGAGGGCCAGGTACGGATGTACGTCGGCCACATCTGGGGCATCCCCGAGAATCACAGCCACCTCACCGACCACCCCGCCCAGATGCTGATGGCTTACACGCTGATGCGGGACGGGGACCGGCTCAGCGACTTCCAGCGACGGCTAGTCGATCAGTGGGTGGAGCGCCTGCGCGGCGCGGTGCTGGCCTACGACCCGACGCACGGTTGGTACTACCAGCCACGGACTCCTCAGGACGGTGACACGGTGGTCGCGGCCCCTGTGGACCCTCCGGAGCTGTGGAGCAAGCTCCAGCACTTCTGGCAGCTCCCGGAGTAGCCCCGGCGAGGCAAGCGCACCGGGGGGTAGGGCCCGCCGCGTGCGTAGATTCCACTCCAGTTCCGAGGCCCGACATCCTCCCGGCCTCGCCGAAACGCCCCTCGGCCAGGCCGTGCTCATCCCAGCGACTCCGTCTGTTGGAGTTGCGAGGCTTAGGCGCTCCTCCCTCAACGTCGCCCAGAGTGCGTCAACGCGCACGCCCGTCGCCTGCGACGGCTCGAACCTGACGACCTAGGAACTCCTCATGACCCAACACCCCACCAACCCGGGCGCCGCCCCACGGCACGCCGGCTACCCCCAAGTGCGTGCAGCACTCGCGTCCCTGGACGACAAGCTCTTGGCGAACGTTCCGGACAGCGGCTGGACCTGCAACCCCGCTGTCACCGGAATCATCGTCGCCCCCCGGCCCGACGGCCGAATCTGCCTCTACTGGGCAGCACAAGGCCGCATCCGTGACACCCGGAGCCGCCCCCACACCGCTCACCTCCACGCCGCGGTCGCCCGACTGCTCCGCACGGATGCCTGGCTCGTGGACACCACCGGCGACGTAGTCGTCACAGCCTCCCATCATCAAGACGGACATCAGTCGCCGAGCCAGCAGGGCGCCGTGGGCCAGGAAGCGCCGTACTGGGCGGTCACCGACGCCGACGGCCGCGACGTACACCGCTTCGAGTCCTCTGATCCGCTCGAGGCCATCAGGGAGTACGAACACCACCCCGCCGTGCGGTCCGCGAAGCTGAACCTGCGCCGCATCAGCCTGCGCCGCCTCAGCACCGATGAGCTGGCTTTTACCATCGGACAGCGCGTGCGCCACGTGCCCTCCGACCGGAGCGGGGTTGTCGAAGTTGCCAGCGCCCAACTCGTCACCCAGGCTGGCCGCGTCTGTGACGACGTCCTGAAGGCCACGATGGACCGCGCCACCTCCCTCACGGCACGCGCCCACGAGTGGGCCCCAGAGTGAGCCGCCCGGCCAGCACATAAGGCCAGCGGCGGCAAACCCGCCAACAACGGCCCGCGCTCCAGCAGGGGCACGGGCCGTTTTCTGCCTCCGGCGACCTTATGGCGGGCGACACCAAGAGTTGCGCCCCTTTGACAACCAACCGCCGATGGTGCTGTCGCCGGCCGCGCTGCCGCTTCTGCGCCCAGCCTGCAGCTTCCCCTGCACGCACGCCCCAGAGCACCACAACCCTGGCGTGCGTGATCCACCTCCAGATTCCCGAAGAGACCATCTATGTCCGTCACAGCCACACCGAGCACCTCCCGAGCGGCCCGAGCCGCGGCACCCGCTGTCCTGCGGGTGCTACCCGACCGGACCCTGTCCCGCCTCTCGTCCGCCGACTGCACGCCCACCCAATGGGACTCAGCTGTTCACGGCCCGCTCCCTTTCGGGGGCGGCCTGTTGTCATGCCCGGGTGGGCGCGGGCCGGGGGAGTTCTGCCCGCCACCGGCCCGGCCTTGACGAGGTTGCGGGGCTTGGCAGCGCCCCCGCCACAGTCCCTGGTCCACGGGCCAGCTGTTGCGATGCGGCGGGCCCCACACCACATCACTGTCCAGGAAGGCACCCCACCGTGAACGGCACCACCGACACCGCCCCAGCCCTGCAGCCCAGCGCCTCCGATGACCGCCGCGAATGGGCATGCTGGGCCTACCCGGCCCCGACGCTCATCGACTGCACCGAGCGGCAGGTTGCCGAGGACCTCGCCGCACGCCATCCGAGTTTGGTCGTTGTCTCCCGTATGCCCGGCGAGCAGTACCCGGACCCTGCCCCGGTCCACGTGGAGACGTTCAGCACCACCGACCAGGAGGCCCGTGACGCCGCCCTGGCCACGCTCGACGCCGACGGCATCCACACCCTGGCTGAGGCATGCGACCGCGCGGTGACGCCCATACAGCGGCAGGCGTTCATCGACTGCCTGCGTGAGGAGATCACCGATTGGGTCAATGCCGAAGCCGTGGAGAGTACCGATCCCGTCACGCACGCCCGGTTCGACACCACCGCGTACGACGGCGGCTACTCCTACGACAGCGGGGACGCCCGGCTGCTCCACGCCGACGGCACGGTCACGCGCATCAACATCGACAACACCGGCGCTGCCGAGGTCCTCACGGAGCTGTCCGAGCTGCAAGCCGACATCCGCTGGGACTCGCTGCTCACGGTCAACCTGACCACGGGTGAGATCACCTACCACAACGGCAAGCCCAACCCCTTCACCGTCTGACCCGGCCCGGCCTCGTTCGCAGCCCGCTCCCTTTCGGGCGCGGGCCGTTGTCATGTCCGGACGTTTCCCGACCGCCCCGTCACCGTCGGGGGCGGGGGTTGCGGGTGCTGCCCGGGCCGCCGTCACAGTTCAGGCCGGCGGCCCCACCCCCGCAGAACCGCCCCGGGGTCGTCTGCCTTCGCTCCCGCACATGTGGGCGTGCGTCCGGGCCCGATGCCGCGCCTGACCTTATCCCGTTGTCTGCTGTGTCGGGTGAGGCCGCCGGTCACTCGGGCTGCTGGTCCTGACCGGGGCGTGGCAGCTCAGGCGTGTTCAGTCCAAACGCGCGGAGCTGCTCAGGCGATGCGGGCAAGCTGCTGCCGAATCCGGGAGAGTCGACCAGCACGATGCCGTAGCCCAGGGCATCACCTGCGCCCGAGCGAGCAAGGATCTCGACAAGGTCCCGGTCCGATGCCTCGCCGAGGACGGACGGCGTGCCCTGCATGGAAGTCTTCCCTGCGCCTCCCCGTTCCACCTGCAGCTTCATGGTGCGCGCAGTGAGGGCGACGTGTGCCTCACGACGGCCGGTGTCAGTCAGCACATAGAAGGTACGCGGCGGTCGTCCAGGGTGTGAGCCCTTCTCTTCCTGGCTAGTGGTGACCCACTCCAGCTCGACGAGTCTGGCCAGGATCTGCGAGACCGTGCTCTTGCCGAGGTCGGCCTCCTCGCCGATCCTCGCCGCCCACAGTGGGTCATCGACTGCAGCTGGGAGCAGCAGGCGCAGCACCTCAACCGTCGGGCGTGTCATGCGAATTGCAGCACTCGTCATGTACTTCATCGCACCACAAGACTCCTCATAGGTCAAGCATGAACTACGCACGACCGCGCCGTCCATCCCGCCCCGTGCCCCTCCGATGGCCCCTCTCAGCCGCTAGCGCAGCGCGACTACCACCACAGATCCGCCGGCCCGTGCCCTCCTCGGGGCGCGGGCCTTTGCTACGCAACCAGCATTTCCTAGACAACAGGTAGCGGACTTGCGCGTCTTGACGCCCCTTCCACCAAGCTACGTATGCCGGACGACGCCACCGTCAATTCCCGGCATCTTGCGAAGCCCGCCGCCCCGATGCGGCCGGGCGTTGGTACGGCCCCGAGACGCACCGCGTACTCATCGACGGCCTCCTGCATCGCACCCCACCCAGATTCCTCTCACAGTGGAGTGCTCGATGGCTACAAGGTTTCTGCTAACCCAAAACTCGAAAATGCGCAGCCAGGGAATCTGGAATTGGACCCTTCCAGCTTGGATAGTGAAATTGCCGGACGGGCGCACAATCAACGTTTGCCCCGAAGCCGGGGTGTGTGCTCTTGGCGCCGACCAGGGCGACGGCACCCAGAGCAAGCACCTCTGCTACGCCCTAGAAGGCGCGTACCGCTACGCAAACGTAAGGGCCGCGCACATTCGGAACCTGCAACTCGTCATGGATACGCCGCTGCTGTGGGCGGCACAGATGGCCGACGAGCTGAAGCATCCCCGGTACAAGAATGCAAGAATTCGCATACATGATTCTGGGGATTTCTTCTCTGATTCCTACTTGGCCATATGGCTGGACATCATGCGAGGCGCGCCGGAGGGAATCTCGTTCTATGCGTACACCAAGTCAGTCGCAAGATTCCGTCGCATGGTGGAACCGAATCCGCCGACAAATTTTCGATGGGTCTACAGCCTCGGAGGCAAGCAGGACCACCTCATCAACCTCGCATCGGAACGGCACGCAGACGTCTTCCCAAGCCAGGACCACATGAACGAGGCGGGCTACTCCTCGCAGGCGGCCGCCGACACCCTGGCTGTTGACGGACCACCCCGCGTGGGAATGGTCGCTAACCGGCGCCGCCGGGCGCTCAAGCGTCTCTCATTCGGTGGGTTGCAGCAGATGCACGACGCCGAGGCAGCCCGAAGGCGACTACGGCAGGCTGACCAGGCAGCCCGAACCGGCCGCCGGGAGAGCAACTAGGCCCGCCGTTGGGGGGGCTCACCGAAGCGGTGAGCCCCCCAACTCATGCTGCCTTCCAGGCACCGCAGCGCCGGCGAACCACGGTCGGCTCCGCGGGTACCTCCCCTCATGCTTCGACCAGCCCATCCATATCCACCACGCCGACGAGGGTTCGCCCGCCTCCAGACACCCCAGAGCGGCCTTGACCGGTTGGGAAAGCCCCAGGGCACGCTCCACCCGCCGCCCCGATTCCGCGGCAGCCACCCAGGCTCGAGGACGCCGCCGCCCCTCCACTGGACCGACCTCGAGCACCTCCTGACCGCAGCCCAGAACTGCGGTGAAGCACCGTGGGCAGCACGAGCCCTCATCTGGCCAAACGCCACCGACGCAGCCGAAGCCCTCATCACCTACGACCTGCCCGGCGGAACACGGCTCGCCTCCCCGTCCCGTAACATCCGCGACTACCAGGCCCCCACAGATCACCCCGCGCGGGGAGATGGCGTCATGTGGGGCCTGATCAACATCCAGCAAGCCACAAAGCGGATGGTTGCGAACTCCTACCCGCAGCAACTGCGCCCAGATCTGGAATTCAGTGCGGGCAGCGAAGTTGAAAGCACGCTTGCGCGGTTTGGCCACCGCACATGAAGAGTCCCCAACGGACCGGGCCGCAGC
Organism: Actinacidiphila glaucinigra; assembly: GCF_035918135.1. Lineage (NCBI taxonomy): Bacteria > Bacillati > Actinomycetota > Actinomycetes > Kitasatosporales > Streptomycetaceae > Actinacidiphila > Actinacidiphila glaucinigra. Next base: position 56,839 of record NZ_CP109145.1, on the reverse strand, counting down.
CCACGGCGACACACGGTCCAGAGGATCCGGCCCGGTCCCAGGGCATTACCGCCCCACCAACAGGCTCCAACCCACGAAAGGCCACCCGTGCAATCGCGCCCACCACGCCTCGCCTGGCGTCGCAACGGTAAGTCCCGCATTTCCGAACACGGCTACGCAGGCACATGGTTCGGCCCACTGTTCACGATCTGCCGGTCTGTCCACCGCGGCGAGGGATACAGCCTCACCTCAACGCTTCCACTTCGACTGCCCAGCCACGGCGTTTGCGAGACAGTCGCGGCGGCGAAGCAGACCGCGGAATCAGCCCTCGCCGACTTCCTCCGCCACGTAGCTCCGGACCCCGCACCGGGCAGCATGGCAGCCGTTCTTAGCTTGCTCAGCCCCCCGCCCATCGAGGCGCCCTTCACCGCACCTTCCCAGGCGACCCACGACAACCTCGCGGCAGAACTGGCCAGCCTTCAGGTACCCCACACCACCTCAGCAGACAGCGCCGGCCACTACGTCGAAGTCCCCCTCCTGAACGACTTCATCCTCCAACTCCACAACCCACTCGGATCCAGCTACGGGTACGACTGGGCCGTACTCAACGAAGGAACCCAGGTGGCAACCGGCACCTGGCACCTGTCCCCGCAACCGACCGCAGAGCGCCTCCAGGCGCTCCTCGACGCCGTGGGCACCAACAGCGGCGCAGACACCGACTGACCCATCGAACGCAGCAGAGCACGCAGCCCGCCCCCACCCAGCGGCGGGCTGCTGCTCGTTTCGGCCCCCACCGCCTCGGCGACGCGGCACGGGGATCCCGTCAGAACGGGCCTGAGAAGGCCAGCCCCTATTAGCCCTTCCTCCCCATGCCAGCACAGTTGCGGCGCTTGAGGACACGCAGGCCAGCGTGCGCTTACCCCACCTCCACACCCAAGCAGGAGGAAGCGTGAGCAACACCCAACTGGCCATGTTCGCAACCGAACCCGAGCCCAGCGAGAGACCGAAGCGCATCCGCAACATTCACCCCTCCGTTCCCCTTACACCGGCGACGACTGACCCGGCAGAACTCATCGCGCAGGCCGACGTAGTTGTCCTGAACACCTCAGGTGGTAAGGACAGCCAGGCAGCCCTCGCCTACGTCAGCCGCCTGGCCGCCGCCGGCGGCGTACTCCACCACGTCACAGCGGTACACGCCGACCTTGGCGACATCGAGTGGCAAGGCACCCGCGAGCTCGCCGAACGCCAAGCACGCCTGGCCGGCATCACACGATTCGAGGTCGTCAAAGCCAACGGGCAGCAAGGCGCGGACCTGCTCCAGCGCGTACGACTCCGCTACCCCAAGCTCATACAGAAGGCCAAAGAGACTGGCAAACCCCTCGCCGCGGCGTGGCCCTCCAGCGCCGCACGATGGTGCACCAGCGACCTCAAGCGCAACCCGATCCGCACACTGTTGACCACTCTCGCCACCGAACAACACGCCGGAATGCAGCAGCGCAGCGAACCCATCCGTCCCGTTCGGATCCTCAACGTTCTGGGACAGCGCGCCGCGGAGAGTGCCGCACGCAGCAAGCTGGCCCCTGTCGAGATCGACCGATCGGCCAGCAGCGGGAACCGGCACATCACCACGTGGCGGCCGATTCACCACTGGAGCGACCGCCAGGTCTGGCAAGAGATTGCCCAGTCCGGCCTCCCGTACCACCCGGCGTACGACTGGGGAATGCGCCGCTTGTCATGCCGATTCTGCGTACTGGCGTGCGAATCTGATCTCGTCCTGTCAGCACGGCTCAACCCCGCAAAGGCAGCGGAGTACGCGGCCGTCGAAGTCGAGGTGGAACGCGACTTCAAGCAGGACCTCTCGATGCGGGAAATCGTTCGCCGAGCACGAGAGCTCGATGCCGCCGGCACCCTGCCCCAGCCCAAACCAGGAACGGCCATGGCGGCCTACCTCGGCCGCTCCACCACCGACCGATACCTCACTCACCTGGCAGCGGCCAGCTGACCACACCAGCGCAGCCGGTGCGCCGTCAGACAGGATCGACGATCAACAACGATCAGCCCCGCGCGTACGTCAGCGCGGGGCTGGCGCGCGTTGCCGCTACCAACCCAGAGAGTGCGCTCGCAGAGGTGACACCCGCAGACGACCTGCGGAATCAGGGGTTGCGGCTGTAAGAACTACCCCCTCCATCGTGACGTTCGCGCCGATCAGCCGCCCCGCTCCGGTCCACGGAAGCGCCCGGCCGCTGACTGCTCCGGCGCACCCCCCACAACAGACCCTCACAGGGAGAGACAACGTCATGACCAAACCCGGAAACGGCACGGGCGACAGCCCCACCGGCCAGTCCCCAACCCCGGAGATCCCCCAGTGGATCCGAGACGCCTTCACACTCGACCCGCGCCCCGACTGGCTCACCGCTCTCGTGGGCGACGCAGCCCAGCCTGACCCGGCGGCAGCCCACCACCCGTCGCTGGCCTTCATGCCACCCACGCGCAAGGTCGAGGGTTACACCCTCCAATTCCCGCTCAAGGAAATCCTCGCGGCAGCCGAGGACGCTGCCGCAGCCCCCAGCCACCGCCTGCCGTACGGCCAGACCGACCCCACACCTCAGCTGTGGTGGGTCAAGGACGACGGCACCTACCTGATGAGCAACCGCGCATACCCTCAGAAGGAATACGACCGGGACGAAGTCCTGCCCAACGTGGTCTACGCGGAGGGATGGGGGCGGGGCACGGATCCGCGCAGCGTGCTCGGCGGCGACGACTTCTGCGAACCCATCGACCTGCTCACCGCCGAGGGCAACGCCGACGGCGTGTCGATTCTGGAGATGCTGCGCGACGGGGTCGCCGACGGTCGAACCCTTCTCCTCCTGACCCTCACCTACGACGGACACGGCGACGACGTCGGAATGATGAGCATAAGCATCGAGTGACCTGCGCCTCCCAGGACCGATCAGGCAGCCCGCCCCGCAACCCGGCGCGGGCTGCCGCTGCTCGCCACCCAACCCGACTTGCGGCCCTTGGGCAGGCACCGACCACCGTTCGGTCCACCTGGCCCCCGGACACGCAACACACCGTCCGGCGCACTAACCCACGCCAGGTCCCCTCAGAACCCACCCAAGGGACCGACATGACCGCAACGTTGCACACACCGGCCGCCCCCCGGAACGGAATCCGGATCGCGGCCGCAGCCTACTTCGAGAGCGCACGCGCAGGCCGCGCCCAGAAGCACCTCCCCCCGCTCATCGACGGCGACACCGTCCTCTGCCCGTCCGGCTACCCCTGGGAACGCACAGGGGGCCTGTGGATCGCGCCGGGCCACACACAGGGCCTCTGCCTGACCGATGCCGCCATTGCCGAATGGTGGCGCCGAAGCAGCCCATCCGGCGAGCGGGTCACCATAACGCACCAGCTCACACGCGATGAGACGCACCGCATCGGGGCACCTTGGTACGCCACACGAGACGCCACACGCCTGGTCACAGGGACCGAGCTCAGGGCCTACGTCGGCGAGATCACCGCCTGGGTATCTGCGCATCTCGAACTCACCAGCGGCACCGTGACCCTCCGCTCCCGCACCAGCTCCCACCACGACGTGACCTATACCCCGTACCGCTGAGCGCGCCGGAGGAACCGAACAGGAACCCGGCATCACTCAACCAGTGAGCGCCCTGCGCGGCCCGCACTCGGTCCCGGGGCGGGCCGCGTTGCATGCCCAAGCCTTCACCCGCGCTCTGCAGCGCATCTAATCAGCCTCGACTGAGCGAGCGCTTCCGCACCGGGGTTGCACGGCTAACGCCACGGCGGGCCACCGTTTACCCACGCCAGGTCCGCCCAAGCCGCAGATCGGCCATCCCCAGCCAGCACGGCCAGCCGCATCTTGTGCGGCGCTGTTCAGCTGCCCTCTCCCACCGCTGCCGGACACCCACCAGTGCGGACACCGTTCGTGCCGCCCTGCGCCCCCGTGCCGCCAGTGGACCACAACACCAGGAGCAAACTCCCATGAGCACTGGCACCCGCCTCCGCCGGGAACTGACGAATATCGGCACGATGGCACAGCGGCTCGCCTTCGATGTCGAGCGCCCGCAGGTCGATTACTTGCGGAACCGGGACGCGATGGATCTTGTCCCTTTCGTACGTGGCCAGGCCGTTGACCTTGCCCAACTTCCGCAAGCCCGCACGGACGGGGAAGCCGAGGAGATGCTGGCCGCAGCCAGTATGGTCGCCGCTGTCCGCCTCTGGAGGCAGACCCGAGTCGTGTACGACATCGACCCGCACATGTCCGAGTCCCTGATGGACATGGACGAGGACTGCGAGTTCCCGGCGGCCGCCCTTCGCCGCCTGCCTCACCCGAACCCCCTGTTTCTCTTCCGCGAACCTGTCACGGTGACGAACTACCTCGGTGGAACCTCGGCAGTGCGCGGCTTCCTGCTCATGCTCCGGCCGAGGCTCAAGAGCGTGCTCAGCACCGCAGACATCGACCGGTGCGATCACCCGATCTACGCCGCGATCGCAGTCGTCGACTCCTTCGGCGGACCCGACGCTCAAGAAGAGACGACCCTGGTGGAGCTGACTGTCCCCACCAGCGGAGGAATGACCACCGTCCGCAAGATCATCGACGGCGCGGCAGGGATCATAACCGTCGGCGACGCCGACACGGACCAGGCGGCCCTGCGCGATTACATCCTCCAGCTACAGCGTGTCGTGATCGCGCACATGCTGTACGTCTGCTGCGACCAAGCCGACATCCAGGCCCCGCCGTCAGACCAGCTCCTGTCACGCCCCGACACCAAGGGCAAGGGCAAGAAGGCGGCCGCGCGCCCGGTTCAGATCCAGCGAGTTGGGTGGCGACTCGGCCCCTCCATCCATGGATTCCAGACCCAAGTCGCCCACCTGGCGAACCTCACGGGAGCAGGCGGCTGGAAGGTCATCCCTCACGTACGCAAGGGCCACCCCCACACCTTCCTGCACGGCCCCCGCAAGTCGCTCAGGAAGACCCTGTGGCTCCCCCCGATGCTCGTCAACGCAGACGCCTTCGGTGAGCTCGCCCAGGGAATCGTCGTCCCCGTCAACTAGCCATTCGGCCCCGCCAAGACGGCCCGTCCCTGCTCCTGGGGGCGGGCCGTCGTCATGCCTCGGGCCCCGGCTGGCCGGCGGCCGAGGGTTGCGGGTGTTGACCACAGCCCGGGCACTGTCCGGGACAGCGGGGACGGCGTCGCCCGCGACTTCCTCGCGTGGACCCAAGCCACCTCGCGCGACCGACCCGCGAGCCGGCCGCCGCAGCGGCCCCTCCCTTTGTCTGCCAAAGAACCGGAGCATCCGTGAGCACCGAAACCCCGCCGCCGCACATCGACCTGGTCGAGGACCCCGACGAGCGCGAGGAGTGGCACGTCATCCGCCACGACGGCGAGGACGTCGCGATCGCCGACGTGCAGGAGACCGGCGACGCCATGTGGATCCACGACATCGTCGTCCACCCCGACTACCGGGGACGCGGATACGGCAGCGCCCTCCTGCGCTCCGTCATCGCCCGCCACGGTCAAGGCGCCATCGCCTTGAGCTGCGAAGCGGTCGTCACCAGCTTCCCCGGAGTCCGCAACACCGCTGGACTCACCGACGACGAGTTGACCGGCTGGTACGGCCGCCACGGATTCCAGCCCGACCCGTACGCCCCCGATTACGAGCACCGGTTGCTCCGCCTTCCCCCGACCACCCTGTGACCTGCTGGCGGGTGGGGTTGTGGGTGTTGCCTGCGTCCTGGTCATGGTTGTGGTCAGCGGGCCGGAGCCTGTAGCCGCCTTTCTTCGGGGATCGCCCCCGGACTCTTGCTGTCTGCCGCGGCCGCGGGGGACCTGCGTCCGGCAGACGTAGCCGGCCCCGCGCACTGACCGACCGGCCCGCCCTGCTCTCTCCCGGGGCGGGGCCGTCGCATGGCGCAAGGCCCGGCTTCCGGGCCTACTTCCCGGCGCGTAGCAGCGCCGGACTCGCGAAAGGACACCTGATGAGCGCCCCCTTCCAGTACCCGGCCGCAGTGACCGACGACTACGCCGCTTACGCCTCGCGTGCTTTCGCTGCCGGGCACGGACTCCAGACGACCCACGACCCGGACACCGGCGCGTTCACTGGCATCGTCGCCATCCCCGCCGGCTCCGCTCTCGCCCGGCAGATCGCAGAAACCGCCGAACGCCGCGCCGGTATTGCCTGACCCGGGCGCTGCCGCCCGTGGTGGCAGCGGGCGGGGGTGGGTGCGGACAGGCGGCGCTCCGCGACGGCGTACCGCCCCGCCCCCGACCTGGGGGCGGGGCGTTGTCGTACCCGTTGCCCGCTGACTGGAGCGAGAACGCCACCGCTGGGCGGGGCGTTGTCGTGTTCCGGCCTGTCCGGGGGAGTGGCGGGTCACGGCGTCGGCGGGGTGGCGGGTGTTGGGGCAGACGCGGTCATGGTCGGTGCCACACCCCACTGCCGTCTGCCGTCTGTCAGGAGCCCGCGTCATGCCCGCCGTGTCTGCCGTGCCTGTTGTGTTCTTTCCCGTGATCGTCACCGCCGCCCCTCCCTCCGACGACGACGTCTACCCCTACGACCCGGCGCGGCTACGTCTCGCCCGGGCCGGGGAGATCCTCGACGAGGACCTGGTCGTGGGCGACGTCAGCGACCAGGCGGGCCGTCTTGCCGTCACCGACTACGTCGCGAACCCGTACCCGGCCGCGCCCGCCGGAGTCGACCCGGCGCACTGCAGCCACTGCCGTGAGGCCGCTACGCCGGCGGTGCGGCTGACCCACGACGCCGCGCCAGGCAACCCGTGGGACGGGGCATGCGATGTGAAGCCCCGCACGGATGTGGTGCTATCGGTCCGGGGGCCATGCACGGTCTGGTCTTCAAGCCGACGGAGAACCCCGCGGTGGACACCGAGGAGGCGGAGGCGCCGCTGTCCGGCTCGCCTGGCTATCTGCTGCGTTATGTCTACGTCGTGGACGGCAAGCGGCAGCAACTGCTCCTGGTCCGCCCGTGCGGGCACTGCGGGCAGACGCGCGAGAACGAGGTGCGAAGCCTGGCTCACCTGGGCCGCCTGCTCGACGGCTTGGACGAGTAGCCGACTCCCCGCACCTCATGCCGTGGAACGCCCCGCCCCGGACTCGATCCCGGGGCGGGGCGTCTTGCCGTGACGGCGCGCCGTCAGCCTCTCCCGATCGAGTTGCATCACCCCGAGTACCGGCGTTAGGCCGTCCGGACCTGAGCGCCGCTGGCAGCGCGACTCCGCATGACCCACCGGCCCGCCCCCGTACCTCGGGGGTGGGCCGTCGTCGTTTCCGAGCCCGAGCCCGAGCCCGGGCACGGACAGCCGGACCGGCGGGAGCGGCGGGACCGGCGGGCACGGTCGACCGGCGGGTGTTCGGGGTTGCGGGTGTTGACCCCGGTCCGGGCAGTGTTCGGGGCGGCGGGCCGGACCCCGCAGCCCCAGGAGCGTGAGGTCGTCCCCCCTTCCGACCCCCGTCTGGCGCGGCAGTGGTGTGGTCCGGCCCGCCTGAGGCCGGTCGTGTCCCGCTCGTCACCCCCCTGCGAGCGGGCCACGGCCCCTCTCCCGGGGTGTGTGCGGCACCGGCCGCCGCCCCGTCCCGCCCTGCCGCCGCTCGCTGGCCGGGCCGCGCACCACCAATCCCGCAAGCACACACTGCGTTGGAGGACGCTCATGCCTAAGACCGCCCGCGCCCGTAAGAAGACCGCTGCACCGGCCCGCCGTACCGGCGCCCGCCACCCGCAGCCGACCACCGTACGGATCGAGCCCGCCCGGCCAGGCGATGCCCGCGACTACTTCCGGCTGCTACTCACCGCTCTGCCCGACGAGCCGCTGCCCACCCCCGAGGCTCTGCTGTCCCTGCCGCCCGAGCAGTTCACCCACGGCCCCGCCCTGTGCCTGGTCGCCCGCGACACCCGCACCGGGAAGGTCGTCGGCGCGCTCATCGGCGGCGTCCCGGTCTGGATCGATGAGAACCCGCTCACCAACCAGTTCACCCTGCCCGGGGTACTGCTGGGCGCGCTCATGGCAGACCGCATCGCCGGAATCCACGCGATTGGCGTCGACCCCGACCACCGCAAGCAAGGCATCGGCCGCGCCCTGATCACCACCGCCGAGCAGCATTTCCGTGACGCCGGATTCAAGCTGTCGACGTTGAACCACACCCCGGACCTGACCCGCTTCTACTCCCGTCTGGGCTACCACTCCTCACCGCAGCTGATCATCCTCGTTCCCGGAGACCACCTCTTCGGCGAGCAGGCCCCCGGCTACCTCATGGCCGCCAAGCCGATCGCCCCCCGCGTGGAAGTCGTGATGCTGCCTCAGGCGCCCGGCCCGATCGCGTCCGGCCTGTTCCGCGACTGCACCCTGCCCCCCGGAGCGCGCTTCGAAGACGGCCGACTGGTCGCCCCCTGACAGCTCCACCGGCCCCGGCCCCGCGCCCCGCCCTGGCGGTGTGCGGGGCAGGCCGGTGGCGGGTTGTGGGTGTTGGTCGTGGCCGGGCAAGTGTGGTCCTGCACCCCCGACGCCCGTCTGTTCGAAGGGATCCCCCGCTCATGCGTACTGTCACTGTGCCGAGTCACCCTGGCGACACGTTTCGGCTGGCCGACCGGCCGACCGGGCCGGGCTGGGAGCCGTTGCCGCAAGGTATGGGCGTAGCCCACGCAATGGTCGTGCCCGGGCACCAGGTTCGGGTGGGAGACGTGATTGTGGCGTTCTTCACCGACGGCCCGGGCGAGCGGCACGCGGAGTACGAGGAGGAGCCGTTCACTGCTGATCCGCACGCACTGGGTGACTGTCCATGCCAAGGGTGTGAGGTCTGCGACGAACGTAACGAGCTCGCCCTGGACGGATCCCTGGACGCCGCCGGTCTGGCCGGTCTGACCCAGAACGACGCCCGCTACGTCTGTCTGGCCCCGTCCCAGCCGGACGCGGACTGCACGGTTGTCTTCCGGAACACCCCCGTGGCGGTCATTCCCGCTGCTCAACTCGCCGGCGATCGCGGCTGACCCTGCAACACCGGCTACCGGCCCGTCCCCGTACCTCGGGGGCGGGCCATCGTCGTGTCACCAGCCCGCATGGGAGTTCGGTCCGCCGGCCGGCTGGGGTTGCGGGTGTTGCCCCCGGTCCGGACATGGTCACGCCACACCCTCCGGGGTCACCGGCACCGCACTGGAGCCCGGCCCCCGGCAGGTCAGCGGAGGCACTCCACGCCCCGCCCCAGTTCACTCACAGCCCTTGGAGGCTTCATCGTGTCTCGTACCCGTGCATCCCGCCCCTGGCGCGTCGCGCTCTGCACCAGCACCGCCGTGCCTCTCGTGACGGTCTACTCCGTGCAGCACCTCGGTCCGGCCCGCCTCCCGCTGCTCATCACCGGTGGTGTCGTCCTGGCGGCCGCGTTGCTCGCCGGGGCGCTGTTGCCCGCCGCAGACGGTCGTCCGCGCCGTCTGCGGGGGCTGCTCCTGGCGGCGCTGCCCGCGGTCGCGTTCGTGCTGCCCCTGGTCCGGGGGACGAACTACACCAGCGTGCTCATGGTCAGTGCCTCGGTGGTGATCTACAGCCTGTGCATGACGGCGAAGCTCGAGGTCCGCAACGGCCGGGCTTCCCGCACGGCCGGTGACAGCCGCGGCTGACCCTGCAGCACCGGCTACCGGCCCGTCCCCGTACCTCGGGGGCGGGCCGTCGTCGTGTCACCGGCCCGGCCCTGGAGCAACCCGACCCGCGCCGCTCCGGGACCGGGGCGGGTGGTCCTGGGGTCGATGTCGTGTGCGTGGCGCCCTCGAGCAGCCCGCGGTGGAGCCGGGGGAGCGGCCACCCCGCGCCCCCGGGCCCCCGGGCCCCCGCGCCCCCGGGGGATCCGGAGTTGACGGTCTTGGTGGCGGTCCGGGCAGTGTTCGGGTCAGCGGGCCGGACCCCGCAGCCCCCGGCGTGGATCGCTCCCCCTCCGATCCCCGGGCGTGGCAGCGGCGCGGTCCGGCCCGCCCCCGAAGACCGGTCGGGTCCCGCTCGTCACCCCCTGCGAGCGGGGCACGGCCCACAGCTCCACCACCAGCACGGGCCGCAGCGGTGCCGTCAGCACCACGCCCCGCCACAGCTGCCCCGCCCCACCTGCCCCGGCCGCTCTGCCCGGCCGCTCTGCCCTGGCCGCGAACACGGCTCTGCACGCCCGCCCGAGCCGCGGGCCGTGCCTGGCGGCCGCGGCCGCAGACGGCAGGCACGCGCACGCCCGCTCCCGCCCCGAACCCCTTCAGCCCAGGAGGCACCCGCTCATGACCACCGCCCTTGCCGCCCCGCCCCGCGCCGCGCTCGCACTCGCTCCGACGGCCGGCGTCGTCCCGCCGCAGCCCCCGGCCACCGCCACCAGCGCGCAGCCCGACCGCGGCTACGCCGTGACCGTCTACCTCAACACCGCCGAGCACCACTACAGCAACGGCTACCGGCCCGGCGACCCGGTCGCGCACGTCACCCGCCCGGACGGGACCCCGCTCACGCTGACGTTCACCGTGCTGTCCGTCGACGACGCCGCCGACGCCGCCTGGGTCGTCGGGAACCGGCAAGGCCGCGACGACACCGGCCAGGACTGGCCCAGCGACGTCCGTTCCGTGTCCGTCGGCGACGTCCTGGCCGTCACCGCCCCCCGGGGCGACGCCGTCACGTACCTGGCCGTCGCCTCCGCCGACTTCACCCCGGTTGGCCCGCCCGCCACCATCGTGCCGATCGAGGGAACCGACGCCACCTCCCGCCCCGCCAAGAACGCGGAGCTGACCGCGGTGCTGTTCATCAACCCCGGCGACCGGGCATGACCCGCCCGCCCCGCACCTGCGACGGCCCGCCCCTGGCACCCCTGCCGGCGGCGGGCCGCCGCCATACGCCCACGCCCGGGCAGCGGCGGGGGAGTGCCAGCCCGCCAAGCCGCAGGCAGCGGTGGCCGGTCCGGGCGCCGCGCTGCAGCACGACGACCCGCACAACTCCCCACCAGCGGCACAGGCTTCGCCGGCGAAGCACCGGTGTGCGAGGCTTCCCGCCCGGGGGCGCCCTTACAGACGGGCGCACAGTCCCATGGGGAGACCATGAGCGAGCAGGCACACAGCGCCGACACAGCGATCCGCGACTACATCCGCGCGCTGCTCCGGCAGGACCTCGCCGACGAGACGACCCGGCTCGAGCTGGTCACCAAGTACGAGGCGGCCGGACACCGCATCGTTGAGGGCGGCCAGGAAGACCAAGACTCGTGGTCGATCTGCGACTGGCGTACCCGTGAGGTCCTCGCGTCCGGCACCGACGGCCTGGACGGCTACACCGCCGCGGTCAAGCGCCTGGACCCCGACAACCGGTGGATAGACATCGACCACATCACCAGCGAGGCATACGGAGAAGACGACGAGGACCACGAAGGCCCCGATTCTGCGCTCCCGGCCAGCCTCGAGGGCGCCCTGGAGGACTGGATCGGCAGCGCGCGCACCTCGAACGAGGATGTAGCCATGGTCGTGGGATGGAGCGTCGACGAGGTGGCCCGGCACCGGACCTACGCCTGACCCGCCCCGCACTCGCGACGGCCCGCCCCCGGCACCCCGCCCGGGGCGGGCCGTCGCCATACCCGCCGCGCCCGGCGGAGGCGTACGCGCACGGACTGCGCGGAGTTCCCCGACTTGTACGACTGCATCCCGGCGAGGCCTGCGCGCCCGGTACGGACATCTGCCCGACCGTGAAGTGCTGGTACTTTGCGCGCACGTTGCGAGGAGGGGATGTCGGTGGAAGACGAGAGAGATCGCATGAACCGGTGCATTGCGTTGATAAATGCCCTGGAATTTCGCGGGGGAATGTTCGTCGCCGCTGTGGGGCCGCACATGATCAGACACCAGACCATCCAGTCCGTGGAAGACGCCCGCATGATGCGGCAGTACGGCGGCAGCGCCCCCGGTCCGCGGACCATGTGGCTGTACAAGGAGAGTTCGCGTGGCGCGCCGAAGTGCTACGCCGAGCGGTGCGGCTACGAAGCCGACTTCCGGCTGACTCGGGTGCGGGGTCTGTTCCGTCGGCCCTTCGAGCGGTTCGCCTGTGTTGACCACGTCAAGGCGGCGCGGTTGGAGCTGGGGCGGACGCCGGGCACCAGGAGCCGCTAGCCGCCCTGGCCTGATCCGGTGGGGTAGCGGCGCGTGTGGCTCTCCCGAAGGGCCGCGACCCAATTCGGTCGGTGCATCTTTGAGGGTGCTCGGTGATGGGGCTGCCCGAGCCGGCCCGACTGCAAAGCCGTGCCCGCCAAGGAGAGCCGCCGTGACCGGACCGAACCCGGCTCGTCCGTATCCCGCGCCCCGACTTCGCCGACGTCCGCCGCCGAGGTGGCCGCCGAGCTCCTCGGCTCCGCCCTTGCCGACGTCGCTTTCGCTTGCGACCGATGGCTCCCTGATCGTGGCCGTCGCCCGGCCGTGGGGCATCGACACCCATCGGGTCGCCGAGGAAGGCCAGGCCACCGCGCCCGGGCAGCCGCCCAGCCCGGCGCGGGGGTTGTTGCGGGCGTTAAGCCGCGGCAGGCCAGTGTCTCCGGTGCCGGGCCCGGGACGGCGGTGACCACACCCCGCCCTCCCGGGCCCGGGACCACACACCCTTCCCGGCGGCCGCCGGCCGGACCGCCCCTTCCCCTCCCGGAGCGCCCTGCCATGCGTTTCCAGCAGCCCACCATCGACACGGCCAGCCCCGAAGGCTGCCGCATCACCGACCTGTTCGACCGGTTCAAGGACCAGGAGCACGGTGACGACAACTGGAGCGGCGCCGACGTCACCCAGATCCTGACCACCTGGTTCGGCGAGATGGGCTTCGACACCGAAGGCCCCGCCTACGTCGCCTTCACCACCACGCCGCTCGACATCGACCCCGTCATCGCCCGCACCGCCACCCTCATTGGATGGCGGCTCGTCCGGTACGACGACGCCCGCGGGTTCTTCGAAGCCCCCGGCGACCTGGTCATCGACTTCGCCGTCACCTACGACATCGACGGCACGACCGTCTTCGCCCTGGACCCCGCCCTGGGTGGCTCCAAGAGCGTCGAAGGCCCACAGAAGCTGCGCCTGTCCCCGCTCATGACCACCGTCGGCGCGAGCTCGTTCCTGACCGCCAAGCTCTACGAGTTGCGGCTGCAGACCAAGGAGTGGGCGCTCACCGCAGCCCGAGGCCGCTGACCACCCCCGGCCCCTCCCGCGAACCTGGCCCGCCCCCGGCCCCGCCCGGGGACGGGCCGCCGGCATCCCCACGCTCCCGGCTCCCAGCCTGGCGCCTCAGCTTCGGCCGTCCCGTTCGGGGCCGGGGTGGCGTGCCTAGGTACCGCCCCCGGCACGGTGCCGCCCCACCAATCCGGCCCGCTGAGGAGGCCCCGCACCCGTGACCCGCCACGCCATGCCGTACCGCCCGTTCCCCTGTAACGAATGCCCCTGGCTCCTCGACGCACCCCCCGGCCGGTTCCCCGCGCAACGCTTCAAGGAGCTCCGCGCCACCAGCGTCCAGCCCGACCCGACAGACGACGACGCCTACCAGGCCGCAGCCCTCGGCCAGCAACCCAAGTTCGGCTGCCACAAAGGCGCCCCCGGCAGCGGCGAAGACCTCGCCTGCGCCGGATGGCTCGCCGTCGCCGGACACCAGAACCTGTCCGTCCGCCTCGCCGTGATCACCGGCTCCCTGCCCGCCAGCGCCCTCACCCCGGGCCCGAACTGGCCCCCGCTGCACGACTCCTACGACGCTATGGCCGCAGCTCACAACCCGCCCCAGAACCCGGCCGACGACGGGCCGCCCGCGCCCTGACCCAGGACCTCGCCGCCTGCGACCACTACACCCTCGTCCCCACCCGCCGCTGAACCGCCGCAGCCCCGGCTCGCGCCCTCCCGCGCGAGCCGGGGCCCGGCACGCACCAGCGACCCGAGGACCGGGCCGTTGCGTGTTCATCCGCGCATGACCACCTCAGCGTCCCTCCTCGCTCTGGGGTTGCGGGCGTAACGCGCACCGACGACACCATCCCCGCATGACCACCATCGACCACGACAAAGCCACCGAAGCCCCGGAACTGAACGCCGAGCACGCCACCAACCCCGGGCCGGCCGCCGCACCCACCGTCGCCCGCAACGCGTTCGAGCAGGCAGCCAGCGGCGCCCTGGAGGCTCTGCGGCCCGGCCGCTACACCCTCCGCGTCTGCGAAGACCCCCGCGATCTCTGCGACCGGGGACGCTGCGGCACGCAGTCCACCCGCGCAAGCGGCACCCTCGCCGAGATCCAGGCGCTCACCACGGCGTTCCGGCACGCGTGGGTCGCCGACGAGAACGGCACCCCCGTGGCCGGGTACCGCCCCGGGCAGCGCGTCACGTCCACCACGCACGGCGACTCCGGCACGGTCATCACCTACGTTTCCGGCGACGACCACCACAACAGCCTGACTCGCATCGTGTGGGACAACACCGGCGACCGGGAGGTCTACAGCAACACCCTGCGCCCCGCCGACAACCCGACAGCCGCCCCCACCGACACCGTCGCGCTCATCCGCGCCAACGACATCCCGACGCTCCTGCCCAGTTACCTGCTGCGGCTGCACGTCGAACTGACCGCCCACGCCGCCACTGTCCACGACACGTCGCGCTACTGGCACCTGCTCAGTGCCATCACCCACGTGGAGGACGTCCAGGCACAAGAGGTTCCCGTGCCCGCCGACCTGGACGCCGTACTCACCCGCGTGAACGCCGCTCTCGCCGTCTGACGCCCCCGGCCCGCCGCGCCGCGACCCGCCCCACGCGCCCCGGCCCCCGGCACGCACCAGCGACCGGGGAACCGGGGCCGCTCCGCTTTCAGCCGCGCATCACGACCCCGGCCCTTCTCCTCTGAAGTTGCGGGCCTAACGCGTGCCACCACCACCGTCCCCGCATGACCACCGACTACCACGCCGCCGCGACCACCACGGGCGACGCCCTCTCGCTCCTCGAAGAGAACGGCGACTTCGGCCACGCCCGCGACACCGACCCCACCTGGCCCGCCCAAGCCGAACGCGCCGCCGTCCTCGCGCTGCGCCGCTTCCACGACGCCCTGATCACCCCCGGCAGCGCCCAGCCGCCCACCGGCGAAGGCGAGTACCAGGTCACCTGGATCATCCAGATCGACGCCGACAGCCCCGCACACGCCGCCCGCAAGGCCCTGGCACGCCAGCTCCGCCCCGACAGCGAGGCCCGCTTCTTCGACGTCACCTGCTTCGACCGCCCGACCGGCACCGTCGAGATTGACCTCACCCCGCAGACCACCGGCACCGACCCCTACACCGTCCTCACCCAAGACGACCGCGCCCGCCTCCTGGCCGCGCTCCTCACCAGCGGCCCCAAGGCCCGCGTCACCGCCCTGCGCCGTCTGGACTCCTACGAGCTGCACCACCTGATCGGCGAGTGCCAGGAAGCCGCCCGACCCAAGGACGAAGCCGCCCTCCTCGACTCCGTCCGTGAGAGCCTTGCCGCCCTCACCCCCGACAACGGCCTGGCCAGCGCCACGCCCGTCACCCACGTCCGGTTCACCACCAGCGCCCGAGAAGACGGCTACGCCTACAGCACCTGCCGCGTCCGGCTGTTCCACACCGACGGCGCCGTCTCCACCGTCGACCTGCACGACACCGCAGAAGCCCTCACCGACCTGTCCCAGCTGGACGACGTCGGCTCCTGCTCGACCTACACCCTCGACCTGGCCGCCGGCACCGCCGACGAGGACGACGCCGAGGACCCCGACCTGCTCCACCCCTGACCCCCGCCGCCACCGACGGCCCCGCCCCGCCTCGCCAGGAGGGCGGGGCCGTCCGCGTCTGTCACCCCGCCCGAGGGGTTGCTCGCCTTGCGCCCCGCGCCACCACCGTCACCGCCACGCCCCGGCCCTTGGCTCTACGCCGCCGGGAAACCCCGACCCGCTGGAAAGCAGGCCACCGTGACCGAACCCGAACCCGAGCCCCTGACCGTCGACGAGCGCGCGCAGCTCCTGGCCCAGCTCCTCACCGAACACACCGTCGTCGCCGGCGCGCTGGCGCTGCTCCCGTCCTTCGAACTGCACCACCTCGTCGGAGCCTGCGAACAGGTCATCGCCCACGTCGAAGGCGCCGCCCTCCTCGAAGCCATCAACGAAGACCTCGCCGCCCTCACCCCCGACAACCGCCTGGCCAGCGCCACGCCCGTCACGCACGTCCGGTTCGTCGTCACCGAACACGACAGCGGACTCCTGGAGTACAACCCGGACGACGCCCGCCTGTTCCACGCCGACGGCGCCGTCTCCACCGTCGACCTGCCCGCCACCGAGGAAGCCCTGACCGAGTTCTCCGAGCTGTTCAACCTCGGCACCCTGTCGGTCCTCACCCTCGACCTGGCCACCGGCGCCATCACCAGCGACGCCACCACCACCCCCGACACCCTCGCCATCTGACCCAACCCGCGACGCGGCCCCGCCCCCAGCCCGGACACCCCCGGCCCGGCGGCGGAGCCCGCCGTTTCCCGCCACCAGCACCGCACCCCCGCACCCGCGTCCCACCCCCCGGCACCCCGACCGCCACAACGCCCCGCCGACCCGCCCGGCCGCCTACCGTTCCCCGCGGACCCGCAACCTGGAGAGGGGGAACGCCGCACCGTGCACACCATCCCGATCAGCGAACTCGGCGACCTGCCCGGCCTGTTCACCACCGTCGACCACATCACCGTCACCGAGACGAACCCGGCCACCGGCACCACCGACGCCGTCACGCTCCCCCCGCCCCTGATCCGCCGCACCACCCGACGCGACGGCACCACCGCGTGGATCCTCACCCCGCCCGGCATCGCCGAACGCATCCACATCGAGGGCGACCAGACCCCCGTCACCGTCCACTACAAGCCCGTCCCCGCACCCGCAGTCGCCAGCCCCACACCGGCGCCCGCACCGGCACCAGCCGGCGCGCCCCACCAGCAGCAGACCGCGTGGACCCACCCCGCACCCCAGACCCCCTACACACCCGCACCCGCGCCCGCCCGGCCCGCCGCGCCCTGGACCACCCCGCCGCCCCGCACCTGACCCCCGGCACCCCCGGCCCCGGCCACCCGCAAATCTGCGGGCGACCGGGGCCGCCCCACGCCTTGCCGCCATAACCACGCCACCGGCCACGCTCGGCACACCCCAACCACACCCCGGCCAGGAGACCCGCATGCGCATCGACCTCTACGCCAACTGGTCCGACGTGATCCAGCACTCCGCCACAGACCTGCCCGAGGACCAGCCCCGCGACGCCATCGTGCAGACCGCCCGCGCCCTGCTCGCCGACCACCCGCACACCGGCACGGCCGCCGTCCGCGCCGACAACTCCGCGCCCCGACTCTTCGTCTACAGCGACGGCCGCGTCCGCGACGCGATCCTCTGACCCCCGCCCCGCACACACCCGGCCCCGGCCACCCGCAAGACGGGTGACCGGGGCCGACGTATGCCGTCTCCCGGCCAGCGCTCACCCCACCGGCACTCCGGCACCGGCCACCAGCCCACGACCCACGACCGGCTCCACCCCGCCCTGACCCCGCGACGTCCCCGACCGCGCCACGCCACCACCCTGATCCGCCGCCACGCCCGCTACGCCCGGCCCGCCGTCTCCGCCGGCTTCCCGCGCCAGCCGCCGCAGCTCCTTCACCCGCTCCGCCGACACCCCCAACCTGCGCCCGCACGCCACCACCGTCTCGCCCGCCTCGCCCATCGCCACCACCACCTGCGCCGCCTGCAAGCGGGCCTGACGCATCCGCTCCTCACCCCGCGCCCGCACCCGCCGCACCTCAGCCTCCACCTCCTCCGCGATCCGACCCGCGTCCTCCTGCGCCAGCTCGAAATCCGCCGCCAGCTCATCCAAGGACGCCTCCCGCAGACGCCGCGCCTGCTCAGCCTCCTCAGCCGCCCGCCGCTCCTCGGCCAACCGCGCCTGGACCCGCTCCAACGCCGCCCGACGCCGCGCCAGATCCTTCGCCCCCCGGCTCTTCCCGCTACTGGACATGCCGATCGCCTCCCGGCGCTCACCGGCCCGCCCAGCGCAGGCCGCCGCCCGGCAGTCTCACCCCGCCAGGCCCGCCGCTCACCGGCCCAGACGCGCCCGTCCCAGGCCCCTGGACTTGCTTCGGGGTGAGTGGTCCCGCAGGCGGGATGTCCCGGTCGTGACGGGTGATTGGTGGAGTGTTACCTGGTCCGCTCGGCCCCGGCGGTGTCGGTCTGCTGTGGGTGGCTGTCGTGAGTGGGGCTGATAGTTCCCCGGCTGGTGAGGGCCGGTGCGCCGCACACCTCTAGCACTTTTGGCCGGGCGGGCCTGCGGTTCCGCCGGGCGGGATGCGCCGCAAGGTCGTTTCCACCGGTACGGGAGGACTGGGCGGATCAGGTGTTCGGGCCCGCCGCGCACGGCGGTGGTGGTGGTGCACTGGTCGGGTGGGGATGACAGTGAAAGGGATCACGGCCGCCAGCTATCCGTACTACCGGCACAACATCGCGGCGGCGGACGGTGCCCGTGGCAGTGAAGCCGCGGTGTCCTCGAGCACGCCCGGTGTTCCGGTCGGGGAGTGGCACGGCGCGGCGGCGGTGCGGCTGGGTCTTGCCGGGGAGGTGACCGAGCCGCAGATGCGGGCGCTGTTCGGGCTGGGCATGCACCCGGACGCCGAGGCGATCGTGGCGATCCAGACGCGCGCCGGCGCAGGTGCCGCCCGGGCGATGCGGGCTGCCAAGCTCGGCCCGGCGCTGCCGAATCTGGCGGAGTCCTCGCCGCTGGACCGGCAGATCGAGCAGGCTCTGGACATCGCCAGTGAGCGGGTGTGCCGGCCGCTGACCAAGGCCGAAGCCAAGCAGGTGAGGATGGCGGTCGCCGCGCAGGCCTTCCGCGCCGAGTATCACCGGACGCCGGACAGCGGGGCGGAGCTCGGCCGGTTCCTGGCCGCCCGCACCGGCCAGCAGCGGCAGGCCCGCACCGGTTTCGACCTGACGTTCTCCTCCGAGGAGCTGTCGCTGCTGTTCGCTCTTGGCGACGAAGCAGTGCGCCGCACGGCCCTTGAGGTGCAGCAGGCCGCCCGGGCGGAGACCGTGGCCTGGATCGAGAACCACGCGCTGGCGGTGCGAAGCGGCGCCGGGGGCGTCGTCCAGGAGCAGGCAGTGCCGGGGGTGCTGGCCACGGTGTACCTGCACTACGAGTCGCGGGCCGGGGACCCGATGCTGCACGAGCACGTCGTGATCAGCCCCCGCGTCCAAGGGCCCGACGGACGCTGGAGGAACTTGGACAACCGGCTGCTGTACCGGGAGATCGTCGCCGCTTCCGAGCTGTTCAACCAGCGGGTCCTGGAGCTGCTGTGCGAGCGGCTGGGCCTGCGGACCGAACCGGTCGAAGTCACCCCCGGGCAGCGGCCGGTGATGCGCATTGCGGGCATCGACGCCAGGCTGCGGGAGCTGTTCTCCCAGCGCGGCACAGCCATCCGCATCACCGCCGAGACCCTCTTCGACGACTATGCACGCCGTCACGGGCGGCAGCCTGGACCGGCAGCACGGACCCGGCTGAAGGGCCAGGCGACGCTGCTGACCCGGCCGGCCAAGCGTGCCGCCCGCTCGTTGGACGAGCTCCTGGACCACTGGCGGCGCCGTGCGGTCGCCGCCACCGACCAGGCCACCGTCGACGGGCTTCTGGATGCGGCACAGGCAGCTGCCCACGTTGCGGCCCCGGTAGCCGTCCGTCGCGCCACCACCCCGGTCGACGTTGATGTCGCCGCGGCCGCCGCCGCGGTGCTCGCCGAAGTCGCCGCGCACCGCACCACCTTCCGCCGCCGGCACGTTCTGGCCGAAGCCCGCCGCTACCTGATGCGCACCCTGGCCGGGGCGACCGCACCATCCGGCGCCGCCGACCGGATTGCCGACCAGGCGCTCGCTGATGCGGACTGCCTCGAGGTCACACCGCCGGACATCAACCCGAGCCACCCGGAGCTGACCCGACCGGACGGCACCTCGGTCTACCAGCCGATCGGAGCCCGCACCTACACCACCGCGACGCTGCTGGCCGCGGAGAACCGGCTGCTGGCCGCCGCCCGCACCGACGTGATCCCGCCGGTCGGGCGGGAAGCGTTCGCCCGCGCGGCCGCCGTGCACGACGGGCCGCTGGGCGCCGCGCAACGCGAGCTTGCCGCGTCCTTCGCCCTGTCCGACAAGCTGTTGCTGGCCGGGCTGGGACCGGCCGGATCCGGCAAGACCACCTCCATGCGGCTGCTGGCCGCCGCCGCCCACGCCGCCGGCAGCCGGGTCATCCCGCTCGCGCCTTCCGCCCGCGCCGCCAAGGTCCTCGGAAGCGACCTGCGCCTGCCCGCGCACACCCTGCACTCCTGGCTGCACCAACGCGAACTGGCCGCCCAAGGCCACGACACCGACGACGCCTTCGCCCTGCGGCCGGGCGACGTGGTCCTGGTCGACGAGGCCGGCATGGCCGGCACCCGCCTGCTCGACAAGATCCTCGCCGAAGCCACCGCCGCCGGGGCCGTGGTGCGGCTGCTCGGCGACCCGCACCAGCTCGCCGCGATCGAATCAGGCGGCGCGCTGCGCCTGATCGCCGGTGCCGGGGGAGCGGTCGAACTGGACCGGCTGCACCGTTTCCGCACCCCCGGCGAAGCCGACGCGTCCCTGGCCCTACGCGACAGCAAGCACCCCGCCGAGGCCTTCACCTGGTACCGCGACCGCGGCCGCGTCACCGCCGGCCCCGGCCAGCTGATGCACCAGGCCGTCTTCGAAGCGTGGGCCGCCGACACGCTCGCCGGGCGGACCACGCTGATGACCGCTGCCGACACCGCGACCGTCACCGCGCTCAACGCCCGCGCCCAGGCCTGGCACATCGCAGCCGGCCGGCTCGACACCCGCAGCTCGATCGCCCTGCGCGCCGGGGCCCGCGCGCACGTCGGCGACATCATCGTCACCCGCCTCAACGCCCGCCGCATGAGCGTGCGCGGCGGCCGCGACTTCGTGAAGAACGGCGACACCTGGACCGTCCAGGCCGTCGACCCCAACGGGGAGCTTGTCGTCCGGCACACCGGCCACCACGGCCGCATCCGGCTGCCCGCCGACTACGTGGCCGGGCACTGCGAACTCGGCTACGCCTCCACCATCCACCGCGCCCAGGGCATGACCGTCGACACCTCCCACGCCCTGGCAACCCCCGCCTCCGGCCGCGAAGGCGTCTACGTCCAGCTCACCCGCGGCCGCCACACCAACCGCCTGTACGTCGCCCTCGACCACGACGGCCAAGACCTCAACGACGTCCTCACCGGCATTGCCGCCCGCCGCCGCGCACAGCTGTCCGCGACCGAGACGATCGCCGACCTCCAGCGCCACGCCACCGCCCCCGGCACCCTCGCCGCCCAGTACGCCGACGTCGCCCGGCGCGCCACCACCGCCCGACTGACCGGCGTCCTCGAGCACACCCTCGGCCTGGACCGCGCCGCAGCGTTCCTCGCCGCCGACGCCTTCCCCGCCCTCATCCGCGCCCTCGCCGACGCCGAACGCACCGGATTCGACCTGCCCCGCCTGCTCACCCGCACCCTCACCGGCCGCGCCCTGGCCGACGCCGACGACATCGCCGCGCTACTCACCTGGCGGCTGCGCCGCCACCTCACAGACGCCGCACACGCGGCCACCACCACCCCGCAAAGCCGCCCGCTGGCGCACCTGACCCTCGACCAGCTGCACAACCTCGCCCACCTCGCGGCCGCCCACCGCACGGCCGCGCACACCGAACTCCAAGCCGCCGACGCCGCCATGAGCGTCCTCCCCGCACCAGTGACGACACGCGACGGGATCACCCATCCGGCCTGGCCCGACCGCCCCCATGGGCCGCTGACCCGCACCCAGCTTGCCGCTGAAATCGCCACCGCCCGCGCCGCCTACCGCGACGCCGCCCGCACCGGCACACCACTGTCACCCGCCGCTCGGGCCACCATCGCCGCCCTGACGGCCGAGACCGCCCTGCGCCGCACCCTGCCGTGGAAGCAGGCCGCCCGCGAGGACTGGCAGCGCGACCGCGGCCGTCACCACACCGGCAGCGGCAGCCTGGCCGCCACCCGACGCCACCACCACGACCGCGCCGACGCCAGCAAGGAGCGGCAGTTCCACGCCCGGACCGCGCTCGCCCGCGCCGACGCCATCACCGGCCGGATCGACGCCGAACTGCGGCTGCGTGACCGCCTGCCCGACCACCTTCCGCACCAGCCGAACCAGCACGCCGACATTCCCGACTGGGCCGCCGACCGCACCTGCCTCACGCACCCCGACACCCCGGGCCACTGGCGCCAGCACCTTGCCGAACGCCACCGCATCCTCGCCCGCGCGGTGACAGCCCGCGGCCACACCCTCGCCGACCACCCGCCGGCCTGGGCCCGCCCGCTCGGCCCGCCACCGCCTGCGACCTCGCCCAACCGGCGCGCCGCCTGGGCCACCACCTGCGCCCTGGTCGAACTGTGGCGGACCCGCCACGCCATTACCACGGTGCCCGGCCTCGGCCCCCGCCCGGCCGACCCCGGCGACGCCGCCGCCTGGGACGCCATGACCGCCCGCATCCGCGCCTTCAACGGAAGCCGCCACCCGATGCACACACCACCGCCCGGCGCACCCGCCTCCGATGTCCTGGCTGCCGTCCTGGCCCACCTCGACAGCCCGCCGCCCGGCGGCGCCTACGCGCTGCCCGCGCATCCGGCCGTACGCGACCCGCACGGCATCGCACCCCTGAACAACGCCGCCGCCGACGCCCGCCTGGCCCGCAGCGCGCTGGCCGCAGCGCTCGCTGGCGAGGCGGCACCCGAGGCCTGGATCGGCGCCATCACCGCGCCGGATGAGGACAACGAGGACGAGCAGCACGCCTACACCCGGCTCGTCACCGCGCTCGCCGACTACCGCCGCCGTCACCACCGCGCCGGCTCCGACATCCTCGGCCCACGCCCGTCCGGCATCGACGGCCAGGAATGGGACCACCTCACGGACGCCATCGACCTGTACACCCGCGCCCGCATCGAGGCCCGCCTGGAGCAGTTGCGCCAGCGCACCGAGGCTGCCCGCGCCGACCTTCCCGCGGCTCCGCGGGTACCGCCTCCGGCCCCGCGAAGGGGTAACCGGAACGGCCACCGCACCGGCCGCCCTCGCCCGCGCCGCCGCTGACCACCACGGGTTCGTGTGAACGCCGAGAGGGTCCGTGACCCGCAGCGGCGGAATTTCCTTGGTGAAACGCCGGGCGCGTGTCATCATCGGCTTCGGCACTCCGCAGACCCTCCCGGACGTCAATCCGATGACGCGCTTGAGAATTGACGTTACGGCGGCTCGCGGGTAAGATGGAGGCGTAACAACGAGGAAGTGATCAGGTACACCGTAGGCCCCCGCAGTGGGGCCGTTCGTGTACCCGGTGACCTCCTCTTTTGCGTTTTATGCACGTTCGAGGACTAATCCTCAAGCTTCACCAAGGGGTGAAATATGACACTCATTTACATGACGGAGGTTACTCATGCTGCCCACCAACGACCACCACAACATGCAGGTCAGGACGCCTTCTACTGCGGAGGACCGTGTTCGGCGCCTGCGGAGGGCGACCACGGTCATCGCGTTGGCGCTCCTTGCTGCCGTGGTCGCCGCGACGTCCGGCCATAACGATGCGTCCGTGTTCCTCGCGTTCGCCCAGTCGTACGGAGACATTAGTGAAAGCCTGGATGTCCTAATGGAAGAGTTTGGTTACCTGAAGAAGAAGGTGAAGGCGAAGGTTAACAAGTGGCTTAATCGCTGACGCATCGTTAGCACGCGACAATATGTGACTCTTGAGCGAATAATTTAACAGCCTGCCAGGTGAACGAAAATTGTTCCCTGGCGTTTTTTCTGCCAAAAATCCCCCCATTATCCTCGGTTTAATAGTGGGGGGATTATTCATGCGGTCCTGCGTACTTCCCGCCGGACGGGGCGTTGGTGCAGGTCAGGGGCCAATGGCGGCCGCCCGCAGGGCGGTGGTGGTCTGCAGGCCGACCACAGCTTCGAGCGGGTAGGGGGCGGGCGTGGTCGCCTGCAGGTCGTTGATCCAGCCGCCGAAAGCCTCGGCGACCGCGGCGTGTTCGGCCTCCAGCGGGGCCGGGCGGGCAGCAACGGGCTCGGCGGTGAGGGCGCGCAGCAGCATCCCGGCGGCGCGCAGCGGGAAGGAGATGGCGCCGTCGTCGGAGGCCGCGTACTGGCCCCGGGTGACCGGCCCGCCGGCCATGGAGTCCCACAGCGTCGCGCAGCCGGTGGCCGCGCGCAGGGTGTCGGTGACGGCGTCGGTGAACACCGCGGTGTCCCTCGGCAGGTGGGGCAGCACCCGGTCCAGACACGCCTTCAACAGCTCGGCGCGCTCAGAGAGGGTCGCGGCGGCGCGGCGCATTAGGTCGGCGTAGCCGCTGCCGTCCGGGCCGCCGGTGTACGGGGTGGGCAGGGTACGGGCGGGCCACAGCGGCACCTCGGGCATGACGGCGATCGCGCCGTCGGGGAGGTGGTGCAGGCTGCTCGCGCCGTGGGAGGGTCTGTCCTTGCCGGGCGGGGTGATGACCATTTCGTGGGCGGGCGGCATGAGGTGCACGGCTGGGCCGTCCTTGGCCCAGCCGGCGGTGTCGATGCCTTCGTGGCTGAGCGGGATCCGGTGCCGAGCGGCGGTGTCGCGCAGCGCCGTCGACAGGGCCGGGTGCGGGCGGTTCATCACGAAGAAGGCTCCGCCGAAGTCGGCATTGTGGAGGTCGATGTAGACCTCGGGCCGCAGCGTGGTGAGCAGCTGGTGCAGGATTGTGGTCTCCGGCAGCGGCCGGTCCCAGCCGGGCGCGGGGAACGTCCACTCCGGCTGCCTGGCCATCGGCGGCCGGTAGAAGTGGCGGTGGTAGGCGTCCAGGTCCAGCGGCCGGCTGGTCCAGTGCTCGTTGAGGGCGGCCCCGTCCGGGTCGATGCAGCCCACCAGGTGCCAGGTGCAGCCGATCGAACCGGTCCAGCGACTGGTGCGGGTGAGCAGCCGGGCCAGCGCGACGATGGTCAGGTTTCCGGCAGGCTCGTTCGGGTGCGGGCCCGCGACGACCAGGACGTGCCGCGGGCCTCCGGGGACGGTCAGCATCGTGACCGGGCGGCCGCCGCGCGACGGCCCGAGCCGCTCCCGGCGGCACGCGGGGTGGGCTTCGGCGATGCGGGCGAGCTCGCGGTCGACGTCGCCAGGTGAGGGGAACGTGTGCCGGGAGCTCCACGGCGCGAGGTCGATCTCGTCCGGTCCTAGCAGCGCTTCCATGCAGCCCTCGTCCCCTCGTCCGGCCACCCACCGGGGGTGTGGTTTCCCGCCACCATCCCGTACCGCGGGAGATCGTGGATCAAGTCTGGCCAATCAGACGGGCGTTGGTTGCCCCCACGTCGTGGCGGTGCTGCGATGAGGCCCTTCCCATCGGCCTCGCCCACGAGGAGTCATCATGTCCAAGCTGACCAAGACCACCGCGAAGACCCCGGCCGCGGCCCCGGCGCGCATCGGCTTCCGCCGCCTGGAGCGCGTGGAGACCACGAACAGTCCCTGCGCCAACGCCAGTTGACCCCGCCGGCCCCGGCACGCACACGGTGAGGGCGTTGTCATGCCCCGTCGACGCCCTCACCACCTCGGGCAGGACACCACCTCGTTCTGCCCGTCAGGCCGCGCCCGCGCCGCTCTGACACCGGGCACCTGCCCGGGGCCGCGGGCGCGGCCTCCGCCCTCTTACGGGGGCCGGCTTCCTGCTCTTCGACCCGCGTTCTTCATCTGGGATGGTCATGCAGCTGCCCCGCGTGCGACCCGAGCACGGCGCCTACCGCACCACCGACGGCCGGATCCGACTCGGCAGCGGCGTGTACGGCCTCGCCACCGAGATCACCGACGGCCCACCGTGGCTGTGGGACCTGCTGACCGCCGCCGACGGCACCCGCACCCCGCAGCAAATCGCGGACACCGTACGCGCCCTGCACCCCGAAGCCGCGGCCGAGGACGTCTTCACCGCGCTGGACGACCTGATCCAGGCAGGCCACATGGACGACGCGGCCGCGTGGCCGCCGCCGGACTTCACCGAACGAGAACAGGACCGCTACGGCAGAAGCGTGGCGTACTGGCGGTGGACCGACCCGCAGCCCCGCGCCAGCGCCTGGGACGTGCAGCGCATCCTGCGCTCCGCCAAGGTGGTGGTCGTCGGTGTCGGCGGCACCGGGGGAGCGGCCGCCACGGCGCTGGCCGCCTCCGGCATCGGGCGACTGCACCTGGTCGACCACGACCGGGTGGAACTGTCCAACCTCAACCGCCAGACCTTGTTCCGCGAGCGCGACATCACCCGGCTGAAGGTCGACGCCGCCCGCGACCGGCTCCACCAGACCAACAGCGACATCACGGTCACCGGCCAGCGGTCCCGCATCACCAGCCCCGACGACCTCGCCGAGATCCTGCCCGGCTTCGACCTGCTGATGATGTGCGCCGACCAGCCCGACGACATCCGCACCTGGGCGAACGAGGCCTGCCTGAAGGCGAACCTGCCCTGGATCGACGGCGGCTACCACGGGCCGCTGGTCACTGTCGGCGCCTACGCCCCGCACATCAGCGGCGGCTGCCGGATGTGCCTGCGCCGCACCGAGGACGAGCGGTGGCAGCCCGACATCGCCGACGACACCGACCTGATCAAGACGCTGCCCAGAGCGCCCGGGCATCCGGCCACGGCGATCACCGCGGGCCTGTCCGGGCAGCTTGCCGCACACCTAGCCATTGCCCTTCTCACCGGGACGGCCGCCGTCACCCCCGGCACCATCTACGGGATCAACCTCGCAGCCCTGGGCACCGACCCGGTCCACCTCACGTCCCAGCGCCGCCCGGACTGCCCGGCCTGCGCGCCCACCCCGTGACCGCCCCCGCGCCCGCGCCGCTGCCGCCCAACGTGCCAGACGGCCCCGGCGGCGTCCCGGTGGTGCGCGAGGACAGCATCCTTGAACTGCACCCCCTCGCCGTCCGCGACGAAGACGAAGAGATCGTCGTCGGCCGCACCGACACCGGCGACTTCATCGCTCTGCCGCCCGTAGGCGCCCGCGCACTGGGTCTGCTCGCCGAAGGCCACACCCCCGCCCAGACCCGCCGCCTGCTGCGCGCGCAGACCGGGCAAAACCTCGACATCACCGGCCTGGCCACCGACCTCGTGCCGCTCGGATTCGTCGCCACCTGCGACGGCCAGCCGGTGCCCGGACCGGCCCCGCTCCGCCCGACCTGGCCGAGGCTGAGCCCGGCCGCCGTCGCATGGACCCTGCATCCGGCACTGCCGGTCCTCCTGACCACCCTGGTGGCCGTCGCGGTCTTCGTCACGGTGGGCCGGCCGCAGCTGTGGCCTGGTTACCGACAGTTGATCTGGTCCGAGCACACCGGTCTTGTCCTGCTCGTGCAGGCCGCCATCGCCTGGTCCCTGCTGGGCATCCACGAACTCGCTCACCTGATCACCGCGCGCGCCGCCGGGGTGCCCGGCCGCATCACTTTCGGCACCCGCCTGCAGTTCCTCGTCGCCCAGACCGAGGTCCCCGGCATCTGGGCCGCTCCCCGCCGCCACCGACTCACGATCTACGCCGCAGGGATGGCCACCGACGTCGCGCTCGCCTCCACCGCGGTGCTCACCGCGGCCAACACCGACGCGGGCACCGTCGTGCACCGCGTCGCGCTCATCGTCACCACCACCGTCACCATCACCCTGACGATCCAGCTGATGGCGTTCATGCGCACCGACATCTACTTCCTCATCCAGGACCTGACCGGCTGCCGCACCCTGTACGCCCACGCGGCCGCCCACGCCCGCCACCAGGCCCGCCGCGTCGCAGCGAAGCTGCGCCGCAAGCCTGCGCCCGGGACCGGCCCGCTGGCCACCCTGCCCATACGCGAGGCCCGGATCGTCCGCGTCTACACGCTGGTCTTGATCGCCGGGACCGCGATGTGCCTGACCGCCGCCGCGGCGGTCACGATCCCCTTCGACTTGCACCTGCTCACCGCCGCCGCTGGCCACCTGCTGGATCCGTCCGCCCCGGTGGCGGTGCGCGCGCTGGACGGCGGCGTGGTCCTGCTCGTGCTGCTGGCCCCCCAGGCGCTGTGGGCCCGCGCATGGTGGCGCCGCCACGGCCACCACCTGATCAACCGCCGCCGCGCCCGGGCTGCATGACCGGCCGGAAGGGCAGCCGCACGGCCAGGCCCGCAGGCTTCGGCCCGGGATCGTGCTCACCTGGATGAGGGCACGGCAGGACCGGCGACGTCCCGGGGCGGTGCAGCCGGTGTCCGTGCCAGGTCAGGCGGAGGGCGTCCCGGCGGGCGACGGGCTCGGCGTCGCGGCCGGCGCCGTAGGGGGCGGCACCGTGACGGTGACCGTCGGCGTCGGGTGCGGCTCGCGCCCCGTGTCGGTCTTCCCGTCGCCGAGCCCGAAGAGGAAGGACAGCGCGAGGATCACGGCGGCCGCGGCGGTGACGGCGCCCAGGAGGTCGCCGGCAGGCTGCTGGCCCGCGAGCGTGGGGCCTGCCTGTGCACCGCCGTGGTTGCGGCGGTAGACAAGCCAGCCCACCAGGACGGCGATGCCGAAGATCACGCCGTTGACGGGGTCGATCTGGAGGTTCAAAGGGGTTCCCTTGGGGGGTCCGGCTGGACGGGGGAAGCCCTGTGGTGGCGGACGTCAATGCGGCGCAGTCGCGGAGACTTTACCTACATCCAACAAAGAGTGACGGATACCGATGCTATGAGTCACCACCGTGGGCTTTTTTTTAACCCCAAGTCCGGATCCGGCTTCACGGATCGGCGGGAGCCCTTACGGGACAGCGCGGACACAGCAGCTCGCGCTTCATCTCATATTAGGGCAAGGGGTATTGGCCAGCGCGATCACAAAGAGTGATGGGCGGGGTGTGGGAGGCCCCGCCCCGAGGCTGCCGCCGACGGCGCCCCTTCTGCTGTCGTCGTCCGCCCAACGCCCAGGATCGAAACCGGCGCAGACGGGGTAAGACGACAGCCAGCACGCCGCGCCCCGGCCCTGGCCGCCTGGTGGGACACATGTACACCCAACCGCCTCACGGCCTGGATCGTCCGGATATCCGCTGCCGCCGTGCTCGCCCGGTAACCCATAGTGGTCCGGACGCTGTTGATAACCGACGAATGGAAGCCCTGCGTGACATCTGCGACCACCCCGGCAGCCATCGAGCGCATCCCCGGACGGGTCTGGACGATCCGCCTCGAGGGCCATGCCGACCGCACGGCCACCGTCACCTGCAGCAGCACCGCCTGCAAGATGCCGCCCCGATCCCGGGACCTCAAGGCGATGCGCACGTTCGCCGCGCAACACGCTGTTGCCCACGCCCGCGTGGCCACCATCCGGCCCGACGCGGCCTGCCACTGCCGCGCCCGGCAGTGCACCGTCCACGGCGACACCAAGGTGCTCTGCTCCGGCGGTGTCGTGCTGATCCTGCGTCACGACCCCGCGGTCGGCCGCGTGTGGACCGTGGAAGAGGTCTGCCAGGTCTGCGCCCCGCTCATCCCGCACGCCAAGCCCATGGGGACCGCCACCCGCGCCCGCACAGCCGACGTGGCCAAGCCCGCCGCGGCGACCGCAGCGGTTCCGGCGCAGGCGCGCACCAGCGTGCCGGGCGGGTTCTCCGCCCCGGCGTTCTCCTCCGCGCCCAGCGCCGGAGAGGTCGCTCCGGGCCGCGGGACCCGACCGGCCCGGCGCCGACCGCAGGGACAGCGCAGCGGCACGAGCCGCCGACGCGGCGGACAAGGCCGCTGACGCGCATGCCTGATGAGCGAGGACCCGCCGTACCGACGACGGGACCTCGCGGCCAGGAGCCGCTGACCGTCTTCACGGCGCTGGACGTGTCCGAGCCTGTGTACCGCCGCTTCACCGCCGTCCATGAGAGCGGCCACGCGGTTGCCGCACTCGCCACCGGGCAGGCCCGCGTGCTCGAGTGCGCCGTCGACGGCGAGGGCGAACGGGCCTACACCGACGTGCGGTGGGACTCGCAACAGGCGCTGCTGGTTCTCCTGCACGGCGGCCACCTCGCCCAGCAGCGGTGGCTACGGGAGCAGCACATGTGGACTGCGTTGCGGTCGTCCGCCGTACGCGCTGCCGCCAGCCACGACTTCGACGCCCTCGCCGCGACCGGCGCGACACCGGGGGAGGTGCGGCAGGCCTCCGATCAGGCCGAGGAGTTCCTCGACCGGCATTGGACAGCGGTGATGACGGTGGCCGAGCACCTTCACCAGCACGGCCGACTGACCGGAGCCGAGGTGCAGACACTCTTCACCGGCACGCCCACCAACGCGGCCGTCGCTGCCCGACTACTGACACTGGATGAAGGACACCTGACGCGGCTGGAAGCCCTGGCCACAGCACGCGAGAACCGGGCGCGGCCACGAGGGACAGCGCATCAGCCACCGTTGACGCCTCCCGCCGCGCCCCGGCCGTTCCTCGCCCCATGACAGGAGGCCGCGGGCACCGCCCGCGGACCTCGAGCCGGCTGCCGCGCAAGTTCCGTCCTGCGGACCGCCGGGCACTGTCATTTCCCGTCACGCGGGACAAACGCAGGCCGCACGCCCCGCCCGCCACGGCGACGGATCATGCTGGGCCAGCCGCCGACTCCCGGGCCGTGCGGGCCCGGCTGACCAGAAGGGCCTGCGATGAGCGAGCCGCCACCCCCGCCTGCCGTCCCCGTGTTCGTCCCAGCCTGGCTAAAGGGCCTGCAGCCAGGGGTGTTCGCCGTGGCCGTGGCCGGCCCGGATACCGGGCCGCAGACCGCGTCCGACCAGCATCCGCCGGGCCGTGCAGGCGCCGACCGGCCCGGCTTCGACCTCGACCGTCTGACTCTCGCCGGTATGGCCCCCGGCCCGCTGGAGGCGCTGCGCCGCTGGATGGAACTCGACGACGGGCGGCAGCACCTGGTCCTGCTGGCCCGCAGCCCGGAAGGGAACGTCCGCGAGTACACCCCCGGTGAGCTCGCGACGTATCTGGGCGAGGAACACCGCGAGCAGCTGAACGAGCTGCTCGGGGCGTGGATGGCCAAGCGTGCCGCCGCGGTGCCCCGCGCCGGGGAGCAGGTGCTGGCCGCAGCCGCCGCGTGGGCCCTGCACTGGCGGGAGCTGGTCGGCTCCCCGCCCATGCCGATCCTCGAGGCGGCGATCGTCGGCATGGGCGAGAGCGACGACGAAGCCGCCGTCACCGGACAGGTAGCCGAGGCCGCCGGACAGATGGGGCAGATCTTCGAACGGCTGGAGACGCCCCGGCAGCGCGATGAGTACCTCAAGGACTGGGAGCAGCTGCACTTCCTGGCCCGTCACGTGCCGGTGCTGCGGAACAGCACCGACCGGCTCATCGACTTGGTGGCGCTGCACGACCAGCACGCGCAGCGGCTACGGGCGGTCCTGGAGCCGGACATCAGCGACTACCGCAGGGACCTGGACACCGCGGCCCGCACCGGCACGGCCCCACCGGTGCTGGACCAGCAACGCGCCGAGCAACTCGCGCTGGCCCGGCACATCGTGCGCGACTACACCGCCGCCTTCCACACCGGCCGCACCGGCTACGCGCAGCGGCTGCAGGATGCGATCACCGCCCCGCAGCGGTCGCTGGCCATGACGTCGGCCGCCCACTCCTGGCGGGATGCCTCGGTGAGCGCAGGGCTGGCGGTCCGGGAGGTACGCGAGCAGCGCCAGGCGACCTTCGCCGAGGGCTCCGAGCTGGGAGCCGCGCCGGAAGCCGTGGTCGCCGCCCGCGCCTACCTGGACACCCGGGCCGCGATGCTGCACCTCGTCCACGACGCGCTGGGGCGGCTCACCCGCCTCCCGCACCCGGACACGCTGCCGCAGGAGATGGTCGAGATAGCCGTCGCGCAAGCCGGAGCCCGCCTCGCCCAGGCCTTCGGCACCCCGGAGCGCGCCCGCCGGTTCCTGACCGGGCAACTCACCTACCTGCAGCAGCAGCCCGTCCCCGCCCACCGGATCGGCTCGACCCCCGGCGACGTGGAGTGCTTGCAGGCCGCACTGGACGGACTGGACCGGATCGCCCCACCCACGCCGTGGGACGCCGACAGCATCCGCCAGCGCGCCGAGGCCCTCACCCGACCTGTCGCGCCGGTCGCCGCTCCGACCGCGTCTACCCGGCGCGCGACGCGCCCTGACGCGCAGACCGCGCCGCCTGCACCGGCACCGGGCCCCGGGATGCGGTGACCGGCGGCGCCGCCACACGGCCCCCGAGCCCGATCGGCTCCGGGCGGGTTCCCCGCCCGGCACCGGCGAGGTCGGCTGCGAGCTCGTCGATGGCGGCACGCGTGACGTGACCGGTGGTCACGATGTGCGCGAGCCCGCCCTCGCACGCCAGGTGCCAGCGACGCGCCACGGCGGCCGGGGGCCGGTCGAAGCACACGGTCAGCGACCCGGGAAAACGGCTCGGGTTCACCCCGGCCTCGGCCAGCCGCTCCACCGCGTAGGCGGCGACGTCCTGGCACCGGCCGATCATGGCGGCCACCCCGGTCTGCCCGAGCTCCTGCAGCCGCGCCCACAGCAGCAGCACCGCCAGCCCGGACCGCGAGCACGCCAGTGTGTGGTCGGTGGTGGCCAGGTACTCGCCGCTGTCGGCCGCCGTCACCAACTCGGCCCGGACCAGCGAGATCCCGGCCGGGACCGGCAGACCCAACACCTTGTGCGCGCTGATGTTCATCGAGTCGGCCGTGTCCGCGAAACTCCACCGCGGCGCCGGGTCGGTGTGGGCCGCGATCAGCGCGCCACCGGCGCCGTCCACGTGCAGGTGCACCGGCCCGGCCACCGCCGCCGCCCGCCGCAGCTCACGGATGTCGTCGACCGCGCCCCGCATCGTCGACCCGCACGCCGCGACCACGATCGCCCCCACCCGCCGCCGGTAGATCCGCCCCCGCGCGCGAAGCGCCGCCTGGTCGGCCAGATCCTGCGGATCCATGCTGCCGTCCGGCCGCGAGGCGACCGTCACCATCTCCACCCGCAGCACCTCGCACGCCCGCGCCACGCTGTAGTGCGCCTGATCCGACGCGTACACCACGGCGTCCGGCAGCGCCTGCCGCGCGGTGTACAGGCCGTGCAGCAGCGCCTCGCTGCTCGAGGACGCCACATATCCGAACACCTGGGCGGGGTCGGCGCCGGCGACGTGCGCGAAGTAAGCCAGCACGGCGAGCTCGTACGGCTTGGCGCCGATGTTGGAGGCGTCGGTGGACTGCGGGTCGCCGACGTTGTTGAACAGCACGCTCAGCAGCGAACCGTAGGCGCTCAGGTCGACGTTGGCGTTGCCGGGGAAGCCCAGCGTCCGGCTCTGCCGCCCTCGCATGCGTCGGGCGGCCTGGTTCAGGTGATCGGCCGGGTTCCAGGGCAGCGCCCGGATGGCCAGATCCGCGATGGTGGGGACGGGTACGACACTCGCTCTCACGGGGGCTCCACAGGGCGTTCGGCACGGTGATGGTGTGCTTCCGTCTATCGCCCCATCCGCCCCTCGCGGCCCTGACGTCGCGGCCCGGTCCGCCAGGCGGGAGCCGAGGGCAGGCGATCCCCGTACGCGTGCCGCCTTGCGGCACGGAGGCGTGAACAACACCCAGCCGAATCGCGGCTGGACCCCGGCCGAGGACGTACTCCGGCCATAGTTGGTAGCAGCCCGCGTCGGGCGTCTTGGGCGGCTACGCGGCCCGGCGCTGCGCCAGGGTGCGGATGCGGGCGACGTCGACGGCGCGTACGCCCTCGCTGACCGGGTCGAGGGGGATCAGGTGCCTGTGGAGTTCGCGGATGCGGACGTCGAGGTCGAGGTGGATCCGCGTGCGGCGTGCGAAGCGGATCTCGGCGATGGTGCGCGGATGCACGGCGAGACGCCGGGCGAGCAACGTGGCGGGCCATCCGGCGCGTTCCAGATCGGCCAGCAGCCGTGACGCCTCGCTGGCACTGGCCAGGCCGGGTGTGGCCGGCAGGTGGCGCGGCGGCATGACCACTCCCAGCACGGCGTCGGCGGTGGTGCGGGCGATCGGCCGGCTGACCCCGCGCAGCAGACGACGGACCAAGGTCACCGAGACCCCGGAACGGTCGGCGATGTCCTGGGCTGACATTCCCCGCACCTGCAGCCGCTGCGCCCACGCGATTGCCGGCCCGGGGGCCACCCGGGCGCTTCCTCGCTCGCGTAGCTCCGCGTCCCGCTGACGGCGTGCTCGTCGCGCCGCTTGCCGGCATACGACCAGGCGGCAGCCGTAGTCCGCGCACGAGGGCTGTCCATGGCGCACGGTTGAGTTCTTCGGCCGTCGCGAAGCGGGTATGGGCCGGGCGACGTCACGTGCGGGAACGATGCTCATGCGGTTGCCCTGCCAGATGGTCGTGGATTGCGGCACGCGAGGCGCCGGTCGGCACCGAAGGCCCGGTGCCTGCTCACGTCGGTGACGGTATCGGGCGACTCCGACAGAGGCAGGGCCGCACCGACAGACAGGACCAAACGGTCGCGACGGTGCTGCGCTGCCCCGTGGGACGGTGCGGGCAACGCGATCCGAGCGGCATCGCGCGGGACGCCCTGGTCCAACACCACCACAGCGGCGGCGGGCCAGACACGATGCGGTGCACGGGGTTGGTCCGGCTCCCTTCGCCTCGAGCCCGCCGTGGAGATGCCGCTATGGCTCCTGGGCGGCCGGTGCGAAGGGAGCCGGCCTCTGTCCGGCCGAGCAGGGCGCGCATCCTGAGGCCGCACCGGACCGTGCGTGGGCCCGCACCAAGCGGTGCGGGCCCACGGTGTTCCTGCTGCCGCGCGGCCTGGGCGGCAGGGAGCGTCAGCTCCTGTGGCGGGGCGCCCGGCTCAGCGCCCGCCGCCGGATCCGGCCAGTCCGGCG
The DNA here is from genome assembly GCF_035918135.1 of Actinacidiphila glaucinigra. Taxonomy (NCBI): domain Bacteria; kingdom Bacillati; phylum Actinomycetota; class Actinomycetes; order Kitasatosporales; family Streptomycetaceae; genus Actinacidiphila; species Actinacidiphila glaucinigra. The sequence goes on along the minus strand of NZ_CP109145.1, from coordinate 21,972 downwards.
GCGGGGCAGGGCCCTGCCGCCGCTGGTGTTCTCCACGGCCCGGCTCAGGGCGTGCACGGCCCGGGCCTCGGTCCAGCGGCGGAGCAGCGTGGCAGCGGCGAACAGCAGCAGTGCCGTGCAGAGGAGGATCAGGCAGACGGCGATGGCCGCGGTCGGGACGCCGAGGTCGATGAGGGCACTGATGGCGCGCGGGCCGTCCGTGAGCAGGGACGTGATCAGGGTGGGCAAGGTAGCCCCCTTCTGGGCAGGTGACTTGTCACCCCTTCGCTGGGCTGGGCGCCCCTTTGACAGCAGCCCGCGCCGACATCGGTGAAGGCGACGGCCTCTACTCGGCACGATCGATGCCGGCAACGCGGTACCGGGGGCGTTCCTGGTGGCGGGACACGGGCGCGGAATGCCGTGCCGGGCCCTGGTACCGGGCGGCGGACGTTGCGCCGGGCGGCCCGTGACCTGACCAGGCTCACCGCCAGGGCGGCACATTGGGCTCCGCCCCGCCTCTGCTTCGCCGACCTGAAGGACGTCGATCCCGGTGACCTGCACCCGCACCCGCCAGCCCGCCGCTCCCGTACCGGTAGCGGCCTGAGAGCGGCGGCCATGGCGCACAACGCAGCGGCGGCCGCCGCCCCCAGGGCGCATCGTGCGACGAGGTGGAGTCCGGCGGTGGCCCGGGTGCACGCCTTGCGGGCGTGCGACGGGCTGGCTACGTCGGTCGCGGCGTATGTGACGCCGGTCGTGGTGTACCAGGTGACCGGCTCCACGGCCTGGGCGGGCATCGTCTTCGTCGCCGAGTGGCTGCCGCGGCTGCTGGCGATCGGCGTCGGCGGCCCGCTGGTCGACCAGGTACCGGCCCGCACCGTGATGCTGGTGGCCGCGCTCGCCCGCGGAGGCCTGGTCACGTGCGGCATGGCCGCGTACGCGGCCGGGGCAGGGCCGTTGGCGATCGCCGCGGTCGGTGTCGGCTGCGGCGTGGCCGCCGAAATCACCTACCTCGCGGCCGAGTCACTGGGCGCCACGGTGGCAACCGGCCCCCGCGCCGCGGGCGTTCAGGCCGCACAGACTGCCATCGACCAGGGCGCCATCCTGACCGGCCCGCTCCTGGGCGGCGCCCTGCTGCTGCTCGGCCCGCAGTACGGCCTCGGCCTGATCGCGATGCTGTCGCTGACGGCCGCCGCCCTGACCCGAACCGTCGCTGCCCGCCCCCACCCCGCTTCCCGGGAGCCGCAGCCCGCCGCGGAGACGGACAGCCGGGGCCTGCGCGGCGGGGCGGCCGCGCTCAAGGCGCTACCGGCGCTGGCGTGGCTGCTGGCCACGCTGGCCAGCATGAACCTGATGGCCGCGCTGCTGCAGGCGGCCACCCCGGTGATCGTCACCAACTTCGGGCACTCCCCGGCGGCCACCGGCGCGGTGTGGACGGCCAGCGCCGCCGCCGCACTGCTGGCGGCCGCCGCCTGCGCCCGCCTGCTCAAGCGCGTCCGCTTGAGCAGCCTCGCGATCACCGCGAGCGTCGGCGGCGCGCTGGCCACCGCCGCCGCCGGACTCGCCCCCTCCTACCTCGCCTACGCCGCCGCCCTGGCAGGCCTTGCCGCGTGCGAGGGCATCGCCATGGTCGCCCTGCGCACCGCCCGCGCCCGCCTGCTGCCGCCCCGCGTGTTCGGCTCGGCCGTTGCGCTGATGGTCCTGGTGCTGATCGCGCCCATGCCCCTGGGCGGCGCCGTCCTCGCACTCGTGCCCGCCGACCGGCTGGGCACGGCACTGATCACCGTCGCGGTGCTCCACGCCGCGGTCACCGCCTGCGCCGCCCGCCGCCTGCGGCGCCACCGCCAGGTCCTCGACCACCCCCAACCCGCCCAGCCGCCCGCCCCCGAGCCTGAGCTCGTCAGGAGTCCGAAGTGACCGTCACCACCACCCGCCCCGCACCGCGCACCACCCACGACACCACCGGGACCTGGTACGCCCACGCCGCCGACGCCCCGCCCACCACGCCCGGCCGCCACATCTCCACCAGCCGCGCCTGGGCATCCGCGTGGGAGCAGGTGACCACCGAACCGGTCATCGCCCACCGCCACCTGCACCTGACCGACGGCACCGGCCCCGGCGACCTCGTCTCCTACTACCTGGTCAAACACTCGCCGTACTGGGCCGCCGTCGAGCGGGACGCCGCCACCGGCCCGGTCTTCAACGCGCCCGTGGTGTACGCCGGAACGCCCTACGGCGAGTACGGCGGCGCCGGTTCGGCCAACGCGGACACCATCCGGTACGCGGTGAGCGCCGGGGTGGACCTGGCCCGCGAGTGGGGCGCGCAGGCACTGGTCGTGCCCGGCCTGACCACCGACCTCGCCCACCGGTGGACCGCCGCCTGCCGCCCGGACGCCGACCTGTTCTTCGACCTGGCCCACACCGCCAGTGTCCACGGCTCCCTGGAAGGGTTCCTGACCACCGTGCCGTCGGCCAAGCACGCGAAGGAGATGCGCCGCCAGAGGCGCCGCGGCATCGAGCAGGGCCTGAGATTCCGCCCCCTGCACGGCCGGGCCATGCTGCCGTATCTGCCGCAGTTCACCGACCTCGCCGAGGCCGCCGCCCTCAAAAACGGCGGCAGCATGTACGGCGCCGACATCTTCACGGCGGTCGCCGACATCCCCGGCGTGCTGCTGCTGGCCGCCGAACACGACGGCAACCTCGCCGGCGGCTTCCTGTGCTTCCACTACCGCGACTGCCTCTACCTGTGGGCCGCCGGCATCGACTACCCGAAGCTGCGCACCCTGCACACCTACACCGGCCTGATGCTCGCCGCCGTGGACCTGGCGGCCGACCTCGGCGCCACCACCATCGACGCCGGCCGGGCCAACTACCGCTACAAGCGCACCGCCGGCTTCCACCCGGTGGCCCTGCGCACCCTCGCCTACTTCCCCGCCCGCGACGCGGCCACTGCCCGCGCCCTGCACGCGATGGGCCACGCCATGGAGGCCTGCGCCGGGCTGCGGCCCGCCGCCTGACCCGCACCCCGAAAAGGACGACCATCGTGCGCATTCTGATCATCAACCGGTGGGACGACGAACTCGCTGCGTTCGGCGGCGTGATCGACCACAGCCGCCACCAGGTCGCCTACGTCACCGTCCCCAGCCATGTCCCGATGATCCCGGCCACCGCCGCCGGCACCGTCGAGCTGGACTCCCTGGCCGACACAGCGGCCGTCGAGCAGGCCGCCGAGACGCTGCGCGCCCGCATGGGCGGCGTCGACCGCATCATCGCCATGTCCGAGTACGACCTGCTGACCGGCGCCGCACTGCGGGAACGCTGGAACGTACCCGGCAGCCGCGTCTGCGACCTCACGCCGTTCCGCGACAAGGCGGCCGCCAAGACCCTCCTGGCCACCGCCCCCGGTCTGGCCGTACCCCGGTTCGAGCCGGTCGCGAGCATCGCCGACGTCACCGCTTTCGCCCGCCGGTGCACCGGCGGCGTGATCGTCAAGCCGCGCGACGGTGCGGGCAGCGTCGGCTGCTACCGGATCCGGCACGGCCAGTCCGCCGCCGAGGCCCTGCGGGGAGTCGACCTGACCGGCTACGAGGTGGAGGAGTGGATCGAGGCGCCGGTCTGGCACATCGACGGCCTGCTGCACGACGGCAAGGCGCTGGCGGTGTACCCGTCGCGGTACATCGGTACCTGCCTGGAGTTCTCCCAGCGCAACGCGCCGATCGGCTCGGTCGTCGAACATGGGCCGATCGCCGACGCCATGGCCGATTTCGCCGTCGCCTGCGTGACCCACCTCGGGCTGGCGAGCGGCGTCTTCCACCTCGAGGCGTTCGAGACCCTTGCCCAGCCGGTCTTCCTGGAAGCCGCGGCCCGGGTCAGCGGCGGCCCGATCCCGTACACCATCCGCGACGTCTACGGGGTCGACCTGGTCGCCGACTGGGTCCGGCTGCAACTCGGCGAGAGCCCGCGCACGGTACCCGGCCGCAACCCGGAACTGTCCGCGGGGAACCTCATGCTGCCCAGCCCGTACGGGTTGCGCCTGACCGAACGCAGCCCTTCCCTCATCGGTACTCTGCCCGGCTTGTACGCGGAGGACCTGCCCGAGGTCGGCACCGTCTTCGACGAGCCCAGCGTCTACGAGCGCCTGGTCGCCTCCTTCCGCTTCTTCGGCGAGAGCGCCGACGCGGTCGAGGAGTCCATCCGGGCCACCGACTCCCTGTTCCACTACAGCCTCGCGCCGGCACTGGCTGCCGCGTCCTGACCGCATGCCCTCAACGCAGGCTCAGGCACCTTCGGTAGACCAGCCGCATCGGGGCCCGCCGTTCCGACCGACCGCCGCAGCCGGGCCGGGCCAAACTTCACGCAGGCTGGTCCGGGCGCCGGGCTCTCGGGGACACGGCGCCCGGACCGCCGCCGGAGCGGCTGCTGGTGAGCATCCCGCGCGGGCCTTCGGAGCCTACGACGGCGCGTCCGGGAGGCTGGCCGGACCGTTCGGGTGGCCCAGCCATCGCAACCTTGCGTTCCCGCCCGGTGGAACGCAGTCGGCAGATACTGCACCACTGGGCGGGAGATGTTGCGCGCGCACACCCTCACCCCTGGTCGGCCGCGGCACGATGCCAGAGTCCCGGCACGGGGGGCTCCGGCTCCCTTCGCGAAAGGCCTGACCATGACCCATCCTCCGTCTGTGGCGTCGGAGACCGTCAGATCGGGCAGCAGCCACCCACTCTCCCGGGGTGGCACGCCACGCGAAGGGAGCCAGGCCCGGCCCGGCAGGGCGCCCGGTACCCGGCTGACCGTCGCGGTTTTCTGCGGCGCCGCCGACGGGTCCGACCGCTACCTGCAGGCCGCCGCGGCAATCGGCCGGACCTTGGCCGAGCACGACGTGCACGTGCTGTACGGCGGCGGCCGGCTCGGGCTGATGGGCACCGTCGCGAACGCCGCGCTGGCGGCGGGCGGCAAGGTCACCGGCATCATCCCGGACTTCCTGCAGGCCCTCGGGGTCGCCCATCCCGGCCTGACCGACCTGCGGATCGTGCCGGACATGGCCACCCGCAAGGAACAACTCGTGGCCGGCGCACACGCGGTCGTTGCTCTGCCCGGCGGTTTCGGCACGCTGGACGAGCTCGCGCACGTGTGGTCCGGCAGCGCCCTGGGCCTGTGCCCGCCGCTGCCGGTCGGTCTGCTCAACACCGACGGCTTCTACAGCCCGCTGACCGTGTTCGTCCGTAACGCCGTCGCGTCGGGGTTCCTCGCCCACCACGGCCACCTGCCCCTGGAGGATCTACTGCTGACCGACGACACACCCGAGCGACTCGTCGAGACCGTGCTGTCCCACGTGCAGGCCACGAACGGCCTGCACCACCCTGCCGCTTGACGCTCGTGGGCCAGGGATCCGGGCGTGTCGCGGCAGCCGCCGGACGCCGCCGCGACCTGCTGACGCAAAGGATTCGTGAACGTTGCGTCACCCTCCGGGCGAGGGGTGCTCAGAAAGTAGCTTTCTGTGATGTATGGTCGGCCGAGCTATACAAAAAGTGCAGGGGCGTGCTGTTTTGGCTCGCCGATACACGGGAGGGGCTATGGCTGACCGGGGACATCCCGTCGAAGTGGAACTCCGCAAGGTCATCAGGACAGTTCTGTCGTTGACCTGCGAAACCAACACCGACCTGGGACGTGCCATCGGACTGTCCGGAGCACTGGTGGGGCGCCGCCTGTCGGGCACCACCCAGTGGAGCGTCCCCGAACTCGGGAAGATCGCAACCCACTGGGGCATTCCGCCCTCGTGCCTGCTGTCAGACCTGTCCGACGTCCTCACAGCGCTGCCCGAGGACCGCGTTGCCCAGCTGCGTGCCGCCAAGGGACATCAGCCGGTGCACTTCAAGCCGCCGGTCACCGCGGTCGTCGCTGCGTGACATGGAACGGGCCCGGGACCGAAGGTCCCGGGCCACAAGAAGGTGTTCCGCGTTCTCCTTGCCACGGGTCGCCGCGGGCCCTTCCCGAACAAGCCGTGATGCCCTGTACAAGCATCACCCTCGCCCGGGTCGCCCCAGGCGCACTCCCCACTGTAACGGGGGGAGTGCCCGCATGGGACGCCGCCGTACGGGGCGTGAGGGTGGACCAGGGGTCAGCACGGCGGAAAAAGGAATCGGTGCTGGCCACAACAGCAACACCCGGCCGGGAGGACCCCGGTCGCGCTTCGCCGCACTCCGTCGCCCGCTGGTGCGCCGAGCAGGGCTGGTACGTCCACCCGCTGGCGCCCGGGCTGAAGGTGCCCCCGGCCAACTGCATCCACTGCCGGGAAACGATCGGCGGGCAGCCCAACCCCGACCACATCCCGCACACGCCGCAGGAGTGCCGCTGCATCGCCGCAGGCCGGTACTGCCACGGTGTGCGGGCCGCGACCACCGATCGGGCACTGATCGACGCCTGGTGGGGACGCAACCCGCACTTCGGTGTCGGTATCGCCGCAGGCCTGTCCAACCTGCTGATCGTCGACCTCGACATGCACCAGTCGACCCCGCCCGACCCTGAGCGGCTGCTGCCGGGCCTGACCCTGCCCGACGACTTCGACCACACGACGATCCGCAGCGGCATGGACGTCCTGGCCCTGCTATGCCAGCTGCGCCGCGCCCCGCTGCTGACCGACCCGCCACAGACCTTCAGCGTGTGCACCCCCTCCGGCGGCCTGCACCTGTGGTACCAGGTCAACGACGGTTCCCAGTGGTTCATGGACTCCCGCGGCCGCCTGGGCTGGCAGATCGACATCCGCGCCGACCGGTCCTACGCCGTGGCCCCCGGCACCCGCACCCGCGCCGGGCTCTACAAGCCGGTCGGGCCCTGCCGAACCCCCGCCCAGTTGCCCCGCTGGCTCGCAAACGACCTGGCACGGGTCGGCCTCAAGCGCCGCCCACACGCCCGTGCCGGACACCTGGGGGTATCCCTGCCCAAGAGCGCCGGAGGCCGCGGCTACGTCGCCTCGGCGGTACGTGCCGAACTCGAGGCGGTCGCTGGCAGTTCCCAGGGCAGCCGCAACGACCAGCTGAACGCTTCGGCATTCGCGCTGGGCCAGTTCGTCGGCGCAGGCCGCCTGGACCGCGCCGAGGTCCACCAAGCTCTCACCGACGCCGCCCAGGCGGCTGGGATCGACCCGGCGGAACGCAAAGCTCAGGACACCATCCGACGCGGCATCGAGGCCGGCTCCCGCCGCCCGCGTCAGATCGGAGCCAGGGCATGAGCGAGACCACCGCCAGCCCCACCGTGCCTCCGCCCAGTACCGGGCGGGCGCCGCAAGCGCACGCCCCCCGCGCGCTTGCCGATGCCGCGGCCGCCATGACCGGTCACCTCCAAGATGCCCCTGAGGAGGACACGCGCGCCCGCAAAATGTCCCAGGCCGACGTCCTTAGGGCGCTCGGGGAGACTGGCTACCGCTTCGTGCGCTGGGACCAGACCACCTATGCCATCGCCGTCGACGGCAGCCCCATCGCCCGCCCCATCCGCTCCAAAGGCGGCGGGGTCGGCACCGGCTCCCTACGGCAAAGCCTGATCAGGGAGTTCGTCCTAAGCACCGGCCGCACCCCCTCCCAGGCCGCGCTGTCCGACGCCATCTCCTCCCTCGAAGCACTGGCGATGGACAGCCCCACCCAGGAGGTCTACCTGCGCGTAGCCCCCGACCCCGAGGACCCCCACACCACCTGGCTCGACCTCGGACGCCCCGACGGCGAATCGGTGTGCATCGAACCCGGCCGCTGGGCTGTGCTGGCTCCCGACCCCCTGGAGGGCCCCCTATGGCGCCGCTCCCGCCTGCTGCGCGAAATGCCCAAGCCTGAGCACCCCCAAGGCGGCTGGCAGGAAAGTGTGAAAATACTGCGCGGCCTTCTGCCAATGAGCGACGAGTCCACCCCCATGGCCGTCGCCTGGCTACTTGCCGCCCTGCGCCCCGGCATGCCCCGCCCCGTCGCCTACCTCACCGGCGAGTCAGGCACCGGCAAGAGCACCGGCGGCCGCATGATGCTGCGCCTGGTCGACGGACTCGACGCACACCTGCGCTCCGTACCCAAGTCCGAAGACGACCTTGCCGTGACCACAGCGGCCGGCTGGTGCCTCGCCCTGGACAACCTCAGCGGCCTCACCCCCTGGCTAAGCGACTTCCTTTGCCGCGTCGTCACCGGCGACGCCCTGATGAAAAGGGAGCTCTACAGCGACGACGACGTCGCCGTCGTGCTCTACCAGCGCCCCGTACTGCTCACCGGTATCGACCTGGGGGCCCTCCGCGAGGACCTGGCCGAGCGCATGCTGCCCATCGAACTGCAGCCCATCCCGGGCCGGCAGCGGCGCACCGAACGCCACCTGTGGGACTCCTACGCCACGGCGCACCCCAAGATCCTCGGCGGACTCCTCGACCTGGCCGCCCTGGTCTGGCAGCAACTGCCCGCAGCCGCCGAACAGCTCGCAGAACGTCCCCGCATGGCGGACTTCGCCGAGATGCTCTGGGCCTTGGACGCCGTCACCGGCTGGAACACCCTCTCCACGTACACCGGCGTGCAGGACGCCCTGATCGACGACGTCATCGACGGCGACGAAGTAGCCACGGCCGTACTGCGCTGGGCCATGTCGCAGCAGCCGCCGTGGGCCTGGGAAGGCCCCGCGGCGCACCTGCTCGGCCTGCTGCGGCCCCCGCCGCTGTCCGTGGACTGGCCTCGCACGCCAGCGGTCCTGTCTAGCCGCCTGCAGCGCGCCGCCCCCGCACTGCGCCGTCGCGGCGTCGACGTGCGCAAGCTCCCCCGGACCAAGACCGGACGCCCGGTCCGGATCGCACGCGCCGACACCTGACCCAACCCGCACACAGCCCCCGCAAAGCCCCCGCGTAGCGGGGGCTTTCGTCTTCCCGGTGACGCACTCGGATTCTGGTGACGCACCGGTGACGCACTCGGTGACGCACTCTGCGCCCGCCAACATGCAAGCTGACCTGCAACTTTCCGAGACGGTTGACACGCACGGTGACGCGGTGACGCACTCTGCGGCTATCTCTCTGTTCAAGAAAAAAGAGGGGATGAGGCAGTAGAGAGATCCCCGGAAAGTGCGTCACCGCGTCACCGCGAGCACCATTAGGGCATCAAAACAACAGGTCAGAGCACCTATAGACCGCACCAGACTGCGTCACCAGGTGCGTCACCTCAGCGTCACCCCGCATTGAGTGCGTCACCCCTGCCCGCGGCTCCGGCATGATGCTGCCCCACCCCGCCCGAACGAACCGCTCCTGAGCCCGGCGTAAGGGAAGTACTGACGACGTGACCGCGGGCGCTGTCATGGACGCAGAAGGCGTGACAAGCGGGGCGTCACGGATTCTGCGTCCTCACGTCACGCCGCCCGAGCTGTTTCCCGACGCGTTGGAGCAGGTGGAACGGGCTCGTGCGCAGGAGGCGGTGGGTCTGGAGGCGGCCAGCGACGACTTCGAGGCCGATCCGCGGCTGGTGGCGTTGAGCGACGCCCGCCCGTGGTGGCGGGCAGCCGAGGTGGAAGTCCGCCGGCTGCTTCCCTCCTGCCTGACACCCCAGTTCGCCGCCTGGGCCCAAGGCGCGCGACCAGCCTGTCAGCGCCTCCGGGACAGCGGGCGTTCCGCCTGAGGAAACGCCCCCAAGATCCGGAGACCGGGAGAGGGACCGAGGCAGCTCCGACTCGTCCGGGCAGCAGCGCACGCGCATACGCTGCGGGCCAGCCGAGCAACGGAGCCGACCATGGACACCAGCTTTTTGCAGCATCCGAAGATCGACGCGATTGTCACAGCGCTGGTGACCGAGCGAGGCGGCTGTGTGGAGTACGACACGGGCGCCGGCGGCCGCGAGATCCTCGCCTGCGCCGGAGCCCGCCTGGCCGCCGACATCGGTGCTCCGCTGGCCGTGGTGGATTCGCCCGCGCTCCATGACGACATCGCCACCACCGTGACCGCGCTCGAACCCGGCGTCGCCTGCACCCTGCTGTCCGCCGAGGACCCCTCCAGCCTGCCGACGAACCTCACCGGCGCCGTCCTGGCCGTCCACGCCGACGTGCTGCGCGATCAGGCAGCCCGCGAGCCGCTGCATGCCCTGGCCCGCACCGCGGCGCACCTCATCGTCGTCCGCCACGACAACAGCAACCGCACCCTCGATGCCCTGGCAGGCCGCATGCACGCGGTGCGGATCCACGATCTCCTCGGACGGCCAGCCCCGCAGCCGCCCGTGCCCGCCCCGGACCGCTCCCGGCCCCTGGGCGAGGCCGCCACACGCCTGGCCGCCCAGATCTACGCCCTGGACGAGGACCTGGCCACCGTCACCTCACCGGTGGCCGCCGAACAACTGCGGCTGCGCCGCGAGGGCATGGTGGAGTCCTTGTGCATCATGCTCGAGGTCTACGCCGACACCACGATGGTCTTCGCCGCGATGGCCGAGCAGGTCGTCGCCGGTGAGGGCGCCCGCCGCTACCGCACCTCCCTCGACCAGCACGACCTGACGCACTGGCGACTGCATTCCTGGGCCCGGGAACGACGCATGCCGCAGACGCCGCCCAGCAGCGCCCCGCTGTCGCGGGCCCGCCGGACCACCCCGGACCACCCCGACGAGACGCCGGTGCCGGGCACACGACCAATGACCGCCGGTGACGGCCCCGCCGAGCCGGCCACGGCGACCTTGAGCGCCGACGGGGCCGACCGCAACAAGCAGTTCACCGAACCGCGTACCGACGGCGAGAGCGGCCACGAACCCTGCACCGGCCAGGAGACGAGCACAGGACGCACATCGCGGGAGCGCCGAGAGGACTCCACCGCACGGCATCGGCCCCTGCGAGCCCATCCCGCCGGGCACGACATCGCCCAGCAGCGGCCCGGCAGCCACGGGCCCGGTCCCGCATAGCCCCTGGCCGCAGGCGGAGCGGATGTCCGTGGCCGGTGGCACCGTGGACGGATGGACGATGCGGTGCGGCGGCGCGTGTACGGCGCCGATCACGATGCCCCCTGGCCCCGGCCGCGGCGGGTCTACCGCGAGCTGGTCGGCGGTCCGCTCGACGGCCTGCTGCTGGACATCACCGGATGGACGGAGCCCGAACGCACCGCCGGAGCGCCACTGCGGACGGAGATCGGCCGCTACGTTTTGGGCGGCCGCAGCGTGTACGGGCCGCGACCCGGCGACGGCGGCACCCGGTTCTGGGACTGGCGGGGCGACATCCGCTGATCTCCTGACGCCCCGCCGCTCCCCGCCAGCCACCGCCCGGACCGTCAGGGCGTGAGGTGCAGGTCGACGCCGTACTGCGCGGCCAGGGCGAGCACGGCCGTGACCGTTTTCCCGGCTCGCAGCCGCCGGCGCACATGCAGCCGGTCGACGACGATGTCCAGGCTCGATGACGGCAACCCCCAGTGCGCACACGAGGCCGCGGTGCGGGCACCGTCCACGCCCAGAGCACGTATCCAGGCCTCCATCTCCTGCCCTCGGCGTCGCTCACGCCGGGCTGAGCGACCTGCGGATCGTGCCGGACATGGCCACCCGCAAGAAGCACCTCGCCAGCGCCGCAGATGCCGTGATCGCGCTGCCCGGCGGGTTCGGCACCCTGGACGGGCTCGCGTACGTGTGGTCCGGCAGCGCGCTGGCCGTGTTCCCGCCCCGCCCGGTCGGGCTGCTCGACACCGGCGGGTTCTACCGCCCCCTGGTCACGTTCGTCCGCACCGCGGTCGCGCAGGGCTTCCTCGCCCTCCACGACCATCTACCCCTGGACGAGATGTTGCTGGCAGACGACGACCTGGCACAGCTGATCCGAACGCTGCTCGCCCGCGTGCCCGCCGCCCCAGAGGCTGAGGACGACATCACCACTGCCGCCTGACCGCATGCACTGGCAGGGCGCCGTGCTCGGGGAAATGACGCCCGACCGGACAGCACTCACTCCCCGGGGTCCTGCACGAAGGCGGACTGGACTCGGAGTAGGTGGGTTTCGCCATGGGTGGCCTCGTAGCGGGCCATGGCCTCCCGGTAGCAACCGGCGGCGAAGTACGCGCGGGCTGCCGCGTCCTCGTCCATCCCACAGGCCATCGCGAGTTCCGCGCCCGCCCGCAAGGCTTCCTTCTCCGAGTAGTAGACCCACACATCCAGGCGGCCCGAGCCGCTGTATCCCTTATGAGCCAGCGTCCAGACCGCCGGAGCGCGCTCGGTGGTGACACGACCGCCGGGATGGAAGGTCTGCGAGGCGATCTCCTGGTGAACCAGTTCCGGGGGCACCGCATCACGCCCGCCGCGCGCCTTGCTGCCCGCAGATGAGCGACGCGGCTGCTGTGGGACAGCAACAGACGGGCCAGCTGATCCTTCGGGCATACGGGGGGGATTCTTCAGGAGGTCGGGGACACGTACTGCGCCGCGTTCCCGAGGGGTGGCGCCGGGACTCCAAAGGCCGTGCGGCCATGGCTCGCCCAGCTCTGGGCCGTCCACGAGCGCCGCACTGTAAGCGGGCCCCTCGCCGCGGGCGAGCGCCGCTTCTCCAGGAGTCATGGTCTCGTCTGTTACCGGCAGGGGCATGAGCAACCCCTCCGAAGACAGATATGGCTGACCGCAACCGTCGCACCACTGCACGGGTTGAACCGAGTCCAGCGATTGGATGTAGCGGGGGCTGTCGCCTTCGAGCGGACCGGAGGTGAAACCCGCATTGGTACCGCAGGGGCACGCGGCATAGACGTAGAGCGGGGAGTCCGCGCAGTCGTCCCGGTCGGTGGCCAGCCACGCCGGATGCACACCCAGTGCGGCTGCCAGGGCCTCGCGCCGTTCAGGGCGCGGAGCCGACCGCCCGGAAGCCCAGTGGTCGATCTGATGCTTCCCGACGTCCAGCGCCCGGCTGAGAGAGACCGCCGTGGACTTGGTGGCGGTCTGCAGCAGCCTCAAACGGCGCGGTAGCGGGCCGAGGGACAGTAACGCCCACGCGTGATGCTCCTGCAGGTCGATGCAGCCGTAGTCGGTGCCGGTGTACTCCGCGAACTCCTCGTTGTAGCCCAGCGCCCGGTTAGTCAGGATCTGCGCGAGCCATGCCCGGGTTGCTTGTTCGTTGGAGCCGTGCTCAGGTACCAGCAGATTGCAGGCTGTTTCCGCTTCGTCTGCCTCTTCGTCGGGGTCCCCGGTGGTGAGGAGTTCGAACATGCGCGCCACCATCCGCTGGACAATGATCCGCGCGGCGGGGCCAGAGCCAACAGGGGAAGCCAGGAGTCCGGTGACGGCGTCAACGGCTCGCAGGAACGCCAACTTATCCGTTTTTCTCCAGTCCGAGTACATATATTCCTAACACCCCGGATCGGCCGCCGGGGCTGACGGCTCCATGGCCCTGGCTGGCGTACCCACTGCATGAAGTAGGGGATCGAGCCTAGAGCGGCGACAGCGACAGGGGGCGCGATTGCCCCAGGCAACGCTCAATCGTGTGTGCCATGGACTACTGGGGGGCGCGGGCGGGCATCTGTGCGCCATTCCCTCCGAGTATTGGTGCGGCGGCGTGCTGCACCGCGGTGATCGGCCAGGTCACCGTGCACATCTGGCGCTGACCTTCGACGGGGGCCCGGGCACCGCTCGGGGCCCCGTCCCCGTTTTTGGTCGTCCGCAGTCGACGTGCCCCTGCGGACCAGCGGCCGCTCGAGGCTGGGCCCGCCGGATCTATTGCGCTGTGCGCAGTTTTTTGCGATGGTCGCATTATGGATGTGATTGGTGACATCGCAGCGATCCGTCATCCGCTGCCGCGGCCGCAGGACGTCACGCCGCCAGAACTGTTCCCTGATGCGCTGGAGCAGGCTGAACGGGCTCGCGCGCAGGAGGCGGTGGGTCTGGAGGCGGCCACCGACGGCTTGGAGGCCGATCCGCTGCTGGTGGCGTTGAGCGACGCCCGCGCACGGCGGCGAGCCGCCGAGGCGGAGATCCGCCGACTGCTGGCCTACGGGCGGGCGTTCCACGGCAGCCGCCCCTACAAGCTGGAGGATCTGGCCGAGGCGTCCGGCATGACCCCCTCCGGGGTGCGCACGGCGTTCGGTGAGGCCGAGGTCGACTTCGTGACCGAGCAGGTCGGCCGGAGCCCCGATGCCCGCACGGCGCGCCGCTCCAAGGACGGTGCCACCGGCGGGCGATGAGCGACCGGGCCCCTGTGCCGGAGTGGGCCGACGACCGGTAGCGGGAGGTTTCGTGGCCGTCGCGCCCGGCGTTCCGGCCCGGCTGTGGCGGGGGCCGCGTCGGTCAGTCGCCGTGCTCGCGTTCGTGGGCCTCCTCGGCGGACAGGCGGTCGAAGGTGTCACGGAGGCGCTGTTCGGCTTCGGGGGAGAGCGGGCCGGGAGGGGTCACGTGCGGTGGCATGTGCCGCGGGTCGCCGAAGACGGCGGGGCCGTCCGGGGCCGAAGCGGCGGCCAGGTCGCCCGACAGGGCCCGGATGCGTTCTTGCAGGCGGCGGCGTTCGTCCGGTGCGGCATGCTCGATCCGGGTGCGCAGCAGGTCGCGTTCGCGGCTGAGGCGGGTGATGTCGTCCTCGTCCGGGGGTGCCGCCAGGACCCAGCCGTGGACGGCCATGGCTTCTTCCTGCCAGGTGATCAGCAGGCGCGCACCTTCCTCGAACCGTGCGGGGTCGTGTCCGCCGCCGGCGGCGAACCAAGCCAGCAGAACGTCGGCGGCTTCCTTGCCGGCGTCGCAGGCCCGGCACAGCTCGAGGTGGATCGGCTGCCCCTGGTCGTCCTGCTGCGGCATGTCCACGCTGATCGTCAGCGGGCCGTGGCAGCGTGAGCAGGGCGGCAGGTCGCCAGAAGTATGGATCCGGGCCTTCACGCGTACCCCCTTGGTCGGCTCAGGCTGCCATCCAAGGCCTGCGCTGCGAGCGGGTCAACCGGTTCGCCCGGACTTGATCCGAACCGGGGATTGCGCGCCCCGGCCGGGACCCACCGCACCCGGCCTGCGGCTCGTCCGTACCCGGCGCCCCGGGCACGACATCGACAGGGCCATCAGCGCGACGTGACGGGCCGTGTCCGTCGTGACGGCCACCGCCTGCCGGGAGACTGCTCCCACCTCAAGAGAGCAGGAGCGACCATGACCGTGACCGCCAAGATCTACACCCACACCGTCCAGGCATGGACCGTTGGCCGGCTCCGCGAGGCCCTCACGGCGTACCCCGACGACATGCCGCTGCACATCGCGGTGCCCGACGACCCCGCGCCCCACCCGGCGCAGACCGTCGACGACCGCTACGTCGTCACGGGCGTGGCGACCGGCACGCGCGAAGTGGGTACTGCGGGCGAACCGGCGGACGAGTACGTCACCATCGACGCGGACTTCCCCAGCGGCCAGTACGAGCAAGACCTGTGACCGCCACGCTCCGGTAGTTGCCTGCCGCTCAGCGCCAGGGCGCAGCGGAGGGGTGGGGCGGTGCCGGATGCGCGGTCTGCTGGTGCGCCCAGCTCCGCTCGGGCACCGGCCGCGCGAGGCCGGTGGAGCGTTGGGCGATCCCGTGGGCGTCAGGGGTGGCGGAAGCCTCTCTCTGGGTCGCGGGCGTGATCCTCGTCGAACGGGCTGAACCAGTCCAGCGGAGCCATGTTGACCATGCCCAGAGCCTGGTTGACGTCGCTACCGCTGTCCTCGATGCCGTCCAGGGCGTCATCGAACAACATCAGCACGTCGTGATCCTCAAACAGCAGGTCGGAGCACGCGTACCAGTCGAAGTCACGAGCTGCGGCCGGCAACCCCTCTACGGCCTGAGCGACCAGCCGGGGCCGAGTGCGATGGAGGTTCTTGGCCCGGCGGATGCCCAGATGCAAAGCCATCTCCTCACCCGTGCACAGCGGCACCACATCGCCGTCGGCGAGGTCAGCGGCCAGGTCATCGAAGGTGCGCGCCATCTGCCGCCGCCACCCGCCGTCCTGCTGCAGCGTCACCGGCGGCAGGGCACCGAACAAGCCGCCCGCGCCGCGCGGCAGCACTTCGTCGCCCAACGCGGCGACCTCCTGCCACGCCTCCTGCGACAGCTGCTCCATGGCCAGGCGCAGCACGGCTGCCGTCCGCGAGGTGAGGACCTTATGCTCCTCGTCCTCGGGCCAGTCCTCCTCGTCCAGGTCCTCCAGGTCCACACCCCCACGCCGGGCCCGGTCCTCCAGGCGATCCCGCACACGGCGGGTGGCCTGCTCGGGAGCGGCCATCGAGGTGTCCAAGATCAGCAGCTCATCGCTGAACTCGACGGCTGCCAGCAGCGTCCCGGCCTGCTCCAACAACTGCGCGCCGACACTTCCGGGCGCCCCGTCACGGGGGAAGACCACGACGAAGTAGTTGTCGGTCAGCCGGTCGACGGCGGCAGCGGCCACCCCTGCCACCGTCAGCGGGTCGTCCCACGGCGGCGTCATCTCGCACCGGTCGAGGATCAGCACATTGCCCGGAACCTCGATCATCTCCTCGAAGCTCTCGGAGAACGCCCCGTCCGGATCCAGTAGCTGCTGCGCCACCTCGGCGACGAAGGATCCCTCGTCGGTCAGGCGCTCGCGCAGATCGCCAGCCTTCCACCACAGCCCCCGGGTGGCCTGCAGGCTTCCTACCAGTTCACCGTCGGCCGTGATGGACACCTGCCAGGTCTGCAGACCTGTCCCGGCCGGGTCCAGCAGTCGGTCGCCGTGACGGAACTCCAGCGCCAGCAGCGCCGGGTCCGCGGGCGCCCGGACGGTGGCGGCGGTGGCTGCGTGATCGGTCATCGACGTCCTTCCCAGGCCACGCCACGCAAGAGATCAGGGTTGGCGTGGCCGGGCCATCCTAGGGGCGCACGCACGGCCACGGAGGCGATACCCGAGCCCGCCCGCCGGGAGGCTGACATTCCCCCCAGGCACCGCACATCAGGTGGTGACGGCCTCGCCGGTCTCCAGGCCGACGTCGACGATGAGTGGGGGGATACCGCCACAGCAGGAGCGGGGGTCGATGCCGTCGACCAGCGCGGCCATCTTGGTGTACAGGTGACGTGCCACCGCGGCGTCCGGCTGGTGGGCGAGGAACAGGCCTTTTGCCGGCCACCACTGGAGAAGTTTGTCCAGGCACCGCACCAGGTGTGGCCCGGAGACCGTCACGGTCACCATGCCCGCTGCCCCGCGCTTGATCCGGTCATGGGGGAATCGGGTGTAGAAGAAGGGTGAAAAGGCGATCTGCTCTACGATCCACCAGGTGTCCTCGTGGCATACGACCGCCAGGGACGAGATACCGGCAGCCTTTTCCAGGACAGCGCGATGGTGGCGCTTCACCTGCCGTCGGCGCTCCCGGTCTTCCGCTGCCGCCCGTCGCCGCCGCCGCAACCCGGCCCACCGATCCTTGACCGACTTCACGACCCCTCCTTCGCAACGCCGCCGTGATCGCCACGGCCCACCAGCCGCCGCGATGCCCTCGGGCGACGCTCGTACAGCCGGGCAAGCGGCAACCGCCGGCGCCATCGTGCCCCGCCTCAAGCCCGATCCAACGGCCAGCGACAGGCGGCTCCCACTACCCGGGACAGCACTTGGGACGATCGGCTGTCCCGGACCGCGCAGCGGACCCCACCGGCGCCACACCCTCGCTGCGCCCCGGGCGGAAGTCGCCAGGCGTCCACGCCGCAGGGAGCGGTGACCCGGTCTGGAACCAGGAGAGGGTCTGGCTCATCATCGTGTGATGGCTGAGCAGATGGATCTGCCGCGGTTGCGGAGCCTGATCGAAGGCGTCCTGGGCACCCTGTACCAGAGCTACCGGCACCAGGACCTGCCGGAGCTGTGCGAACGCCTCCACCTGCCCCCGCCGCCCGCCAACGATGACGGCGGCCCCACCAAGCACCAACGGCTGACGGCCAGCCTGCAGGCCTGCCCGGACGGCCGCCTGCCCCAGGTCGCCGAGGCCGTACTGGACAGCGAGACGCTGCGCACGGCCGAACGCCATGCTCTGCAGGACGTGGTGTGGCTCGGACGCCACTACGTCGAGATTCCCGGTCGCACCCGGCGCGAGCTGGCCAAGGACCTCGCCCTGGACGACTACCTGGAATACCCGGACCGCTTCCTCGCCATGCTGGGCCAGCTGTGGGACCTCGGGGACGACTGGCTGGGGGAATGGGGCGCCCCCACCGCCGGCCTGCGCGACGAGATCGCGCGTCACGTCATCAGATTCCGGGACGACTGGAGCGCCGAGGAGCTCTTCGAGCGCCTCGGCGCGTTCGAGGCCCCCCACCCCCGGTTCGGGCGCTTCCTCGAGGGATTGGCCTCGGCCTCGGTCCTACCCGACGAGCACGCACAGCGCCGCTTCGTGGACCTGGCCAACGAGCACCTGCAGCCGGTGGGCGCGCTACTGCGCCAGGAAGGCGAAGCCGACGGCTACCCCGTCTTCTACCTGGTGCAGCCCGGTCGTGGCACCGGCCGTCGTCCCCGCAACCTGATCTTCGCCAGCCGGGGAAAACCCGACATCCGCTTCACCAGCGCAATCGACAACGACATCGAGATCGCCGAACGCGCCGACAAGGTCCTGGTCTATGACACGCCCGTCGGTAAGGACGGGCTGCTCTGGCGCGACCTGCTGTCCTGGTGGCAGGCCACCCGCGGCACCACCGACCCCGGAGAGGCGAGCCGGGGTCTGTACGAGCGGATGAAGGCGTCCCTGCCTCCCGAATCCCCGGGACAGCGTCACCTGTTCTGGCTGTACCACCATCTGTACAAGGACGTCTTGCACGAGGTGCCCGCGCTCCTGCCGGAGATATGGATGCACTGGGACCACAAGACCGTACGCGAACGCGGCGAGAACGCCCTGCAGAACCTGCGGATGGACTTCCTCATGCTGCTGCCGGGCGGCAGACGCGTGGTGCTGGAAGTCGACGGCAGCCAGCACTTCACCCGCGACGGCGGCGCCGTACCGGACAGCGGGAAGTACGCCGCCACCATGGCCGGCGACCGCGACCTGAAGTTCCGGGGCTACGAGGTGTTCCGGTTCGGCCACGACGAACTACGCGACCGTGACCGCGCACGCCCGGTGGTCGCCGACTTCTTCCGCCAACTGCTGAACCGTCCGCCCGGCGACCACTCCTGAAAAGGTCGCGTGGTCCCGTACTCGGCCCCGTCAACAGGTGTCGGGAGCGAGGGGAGGGGCCCCAAGGGGGAAGATGGGGCCCCGCCGGCGCGCACTGGACGTGACGGTTACGGGAGTGCGCACCGTCAACACTGAAGCCGACGCAGCCCCGTCATCTGAAGGCGCGGCACTGCGGTGCTGACCTCCACTCCAACGGCGGGCGCCACCACTGCGCGGCAGCGCCCAGCCGCTCGCTCCAGCGAGCACTGCTCATCGTTGTGCGGCACGCTGGAAGTCATGGAAGGCGCACGGTTTGTGGTGCACGGCCTGTCGCCGAGGGGCGGCCGGCTGGTGACGATGCACCACGAGGGCCGGATGGAGGACGACTACGTCGGCACCGCGTTCTCCGACCACGACCTGCTGCTGATCCTGCGGTCTGCCGGCCTGCCGGAGCCGGGCCTGGTGGTCGACGACCCGCGCTGGGTGGAATGGCGAGGTGCCGCAGCGCACCGGTGGGGGACCGGCTGAGGAAACCCTGCGCCGCTAGCCGGGCTGTCAGCTCAGACCTGCGGCGAGAGGTCCTCATACGGTTCGTGGGCGGGGACCTCCCAGACGCGCCGCCGGTCCTCATCGCCAGTCAGCGCGACGATCCGGTGGACCGGAACCGTCATCTCCGGGTGACCGCCGGTCGGCGCGAAGCCGAGCAGGCCGGAGTCGGCGACGAAGGACATCACCGCCCCGTACAGGCGGTGCAACGAAGTGTCGGGCCGCGGTCCGCACTCCACGTCCAGGCACAGCGTCCAGTCCTTCATCCAGTGGATCGGCAGCTCCGCGAGCTCCGCAGCTGCCGCCCCCCGGGCCGGTTCGTCGTCGGGTACCCAGCTGTACCGGCCGACGACCAGCGCGTTGTACACCTCGGTCGACCCCGGCTGCATTTGCGACCACCCGCGCACCGCACGCCGGGCGCCGCGCCGCTCTGCCCGGGCCTTGGCCACCAGCGGCGATACCTCCGCCCCCGCGCCGTCGCGGGCGGCGTCGGCCGGCAGGTAGGGGTAGGCGTGGCGCAGCAGCGCCAGCACATCCTGTTCACCAGGCTCGCTCGCGCCCGGCGCGATGGCAGGGCCAGTCACGATCCGCCCGTCCTGGTCGCGGGTGTGCTCGTCAGCGTGGCGGGCCGCGAACTGAGGCACAGCCAGCACCACGGCGTGATTAGGCTCCTGGCCGTAGCCGTGGCGGCGCCCGCCCAGCGGCACGACGGGCCCGTGCTGCTCGTACTGCGCCAGGTAGGCCAGCTCCGCGTCCCCCTCGTGGGTCAGCGGCCAGCCGGTCACCAGCACAAGCCGTTGTGCCCCCGCTGGCTCACCGCCGGCGCCATCGGTCAGTGCCGTCTCCAACTGGTTGCAGCACTCCACCACGAACCCTCGCCACCGGTGAGCGAACTCAGAATCAGCCCACCGCGCAGGCGAAGTGAACCCAGCGGCCGCCACGATGGCCGGCTCGGGCAGCGCCGTCACGTCCCGCACCCGCGCCTGCCCCCACCGCGCCTGCAGCGCTCTCAACGCCGCATCCCGCGCCTCGGCCGGTCCGCGGCCCTGGTCCCGGGCCGCACTCCACCCCCGGCGCACTGCCGCCCACGCATCGAACGGGTCACCGAATCGGGTGGATTCCACCGCGGCCGCCAACTGCAGCCCCTGCTCACGCACCCGCCCATCAGCGGCCACCGCATCGCAGGCCGCGCTGACCGAGGTCGCCTGCCGCGCGGCGGGAGCCGCCGCCCGCCAAGCGGCCAGCATCGCCTCCGACCGCTCCACCACCGCCGCCCAGGCTTGCGTCATCTGCTGTGCTGCCGCACCGAACGCACGATCGCCCGCCCATTCCGCCAGCCGCTGCCGGACCCGCTCGTCGCGGTGCCGGGCCGCCTCCCACAGCACCTGTGCGTACCCGCTCCACGACCGCGGCCCGGGTTCCTGCTTCTCCAGCCTGCGCACGTCCGCGTCGGCGGCCACCACCTCCGCCGCCGCCCACCACAGAGCCTCCTCACCCGGCTCCAGGCTCACCAGGCCGACGCAGTGCTGGCACACCTGCTCCCGCGCGTCCAGCAGCACCTGCGGGCTTCCGGTCAGATCCTCCGCGTACCGGCAGTGCACCCGCCACCCCGTCCCCGTCGCGGGCACGTGCCACTTACCGCCCCCCGCACGCCCCAACAGCACGGTGATCTGCCGCAACCCGCGGACATCCACCCCCGCGCGCACCAAGTCCTTCTCCCGCAGTACCGCAAGCCCGCCCCGGTCACGCCGCACGATGCATCCCCTCGTCGCCTGCACCCTTCTCCTCTGTCACTGTCGCAGACCTCCCCAGACCGGTACGCCAGGTCCCGGCCGAGACCGTTGTCCGCATGGGCGGGTGCCTACTCCGTGTCGCAGGCCGCCTGCCTCTTGCCGCGTTGCGCCCGCACGCCGGTACCGGGCATGTCACGGACGCAGACGACGTGACAGGCGGGGTGCCCTCCCTGCGGGCACGGACAGCGCGCTTCGAGGCACGACCCACGACGCCCCGACGCCCATCACGCCAGCATCCTGGAACCGGCCACTGGGGAGTGAGCGGCCGCCGGGTTAGTGCACCGGCACCTACACCCCCATGCCCCAGCCCACCAGCCACCACCGTGGGATGTGAGGGACAACCCAGCCCCACCGGTCGTTCCGGCCTCCAGCGCCGGTAGTGTCACGCCCGGCCGCATGGCCAGGGCATGGATGCCATTCCGCGGCGCCACGCCCCCGGCCCGGGGAGCCGCTGCGCTGGGCCGGTGGTGGGATGGCGGCCCGCAGAGGGCGGGCCGCGGGACGAGGCGCAGGGGCGGCTGTGCGCCCGCGTGCCGCCTCATGAGTGCAGCGGGGCGGGGATATGCCGCCTTGCGTCAGTGAGCCGTTCACGGCGGCACACAGGGGCGGGGCCGGGCCTCTCCAGCGAAAAGCCGGAGCCGGATCTTCACTCTTGT
>NZ_CP109144.1:7387500-9513205 GCF_035918135.1 Actinacidiphila glaucinigra | reverse complement strand
CCCTGAACGAAGGCCGCCAGATTTGGTGCCAGCAGCTGCGCGCGCTGGAAGTGAAACCGCCACGCTTCGCGTGGCGGGACGGCCGGCTTCGCCGCCGGAGATCCGCTTCGCGGATCTTGGGGTGCCTTCGGCACCCTGCTGACTTCGCCAGCAGCCGGCGCTGCGCGCCCGTTGAGAGAGCGGCAGGTTCGCTTCGCTCCCCTGCCTGAGCCCTCCGGCTTCGCCTTCGGGCTTGGTGCCCGCTGACGCGGGCACGGCTGGCTACGCGTCAGGGGCTCTCGCGTGCTGCCACCTACCGGAGAAGTTGATGTTCCGTCAGGTGGGCTGGTCGCTTGAACGCACCTGACGGGCGGTAAGTGCGGTGATTGAAGGCGGGCCCCGTTCCCGGGCCGCTGCTGGGGTCACCCGATCTAGGGGCCATTCTCCGAAAGGAGGGTTGCATCAAAAGGATCCGGGATAAAGTCTAAAGCTAGGCCCCACTGCCTCCCGGTCGGGCCGAAGGCAAGCGAGAGGCAAGATCTCATGTCGACTCCGAAGCGGCTTCATCCTCATCAGATCGAGGCAGTGGATGCTGCTGTCCGTGCGCTGCAGGCGCCTGCGGATGGGGTGTTGCCTGAGGGCGGGTTGCGGGCTCAGGTCGTTGCGGCCACTGGAACGGGCAAGAGCTTGATCGCGGTGCATGCCGCGCACGAGCTGCGCGCTGAGCGGGTGCTGGTTCTGGTACCTACCCTCGATCTACTCGCTCAGATGGCCGCTGTGTGGCGGGAGGGCGGGCGCACCGGCCAGTTGTTCGGGGCGTGTTCGCTGTCCGAGGGTGAGGCGCTGGGGATGCCGTGCACCACGGATCCTGCCGAGCTGGTGCGATGGCTCGGGAGCGGGGGGCGGGTCACGCTGTTCGCCACGTATGCGGCGGTGGGGCTCGGAGTCCTGGAGCGTGCACACGCGGCGGGGCTGGGGCCGTGGGATCTGGTGGTGGTAGACGAGGCGCACCGTACCTCGGGGGCGCTGGGCAAGCCGTGGGCGGGGGTCCATGACAACGAGCGGCTGCCGGCCGTGCGCCGGTTGTACATGACGGCGACTCCGCGGCTGTGGGAGCCAGCTTCTGCCGGTGACTTCTCTGGTGCCGGTGGGGTTGGGGGGCCGGGTCAGTTGGTGGCGTCGATGGATGACGAGGCTGTGTTCGGGCCCGTGGTGTACCGGCTGACGCTGTCGGACGCGATCGAGCGGGGCCTGATCGCGCAGTACCAGGTCGTATGCGTGGACATCGCCGACCCACAACTGCAGGCAGCCCAGCTGATCGGCCAAGACGCCCGCACCGATACCGTCCGCGGAGCCCGCCTGGCCGCGCTGCAGACCGCCGTGCTCAAGACCGGGGCCGAGCACCGGCTGCGGCGGCTGCTGACTTTTCACTACCGCACAAGCGAAGCCGAGGCCTTCGCTAGCGGCCTACCATCCGTGGCCAAAGCCCTGTGGGAGAGCGACCCCGAGGCGTACCCGGAGCCAGGCTCGGTCTGGGCGCAGTGGCTGTACGGGGAGCACAAGCCGGCCCACCGGCGCCAGGTGCTGGGTGAGTTCACCGCCGGTGCCACCGCCGAGGGGGCGGTCATGGAGCGGTGCGTGCTGGCCTCGGTGCGGGTACTCGGTGAGGGCGTGGACACCAAAAACTGCGATGCGGTGGTCTTCGCGGACGTGCTCGGGTCCACGGTCGACATCGTCCAGGCCGTCGGCCGGGCCCTGCGCATGCAGCCAGGCGAAGGCAAGACGGCCTCCCTGGTCGTACCCGTCTTCCTCAGCCCCGGCGAAGAACCCGACGACATGCTCTCCTCGCGCTCCTACGAAGGCCTGATCAAGGTGCTGACCGCGCTGCGCGCGCATGACACCGAGGCCGTCGAACAGCTGGCCACCCCACAGGCGGCATCCCGGCGGAAGCCGACTGCGGTGGCAGATGGTGGAGGACAGGGCGCGGTAGGAGCGGTCAGTGCGCCGGCAGGTGGGCTGCTGTCGTTCTCCACCCCGCGCGATCCCGCACAGCTGGCGGCGTTCATCAGCCTGCGAGTGCTGAAGCCGGAGACCGAGTTCTGGCGGCGCGGCCTGCAAGCCGCCCTCGCCTACCACGGCGACCACGGCGACCTGCGCGTCCCCTACGGACACCGCACCCCCGACGGCTTCCCCCTAGGCGTGTGGATCGCCACCCAACGCCAGACCCACACCCGCGGCCGCCTCGACACCGAACGGGTCCATCAACTCGACGAGCTCGGCATGATCTGGAACCACGCCGACATCGCCTTCACCGAAGGCCTGGCCGCCGCGCGGGGTTGGGCCGCCGAACATGGCCACCTCCTCCCGCCCACCGACGCCACCTGGCAGGGCTACCCCCTCGGGCAGTGGCTGAAGAACCAGCGCGCAGCAGCCCGCCGCAGCAGCAGTACAGCCGGTGCTGGGAAGGCTGCGGGGCTGGACCGGGAGCGGCGGCGGGCACTGGAAGAGATCGATCCCGCCTGGTGCCCCGCGTGGCCGGTGGTGTGGCAGCGCTGCTTCCACCTCGCCCGCACCTACCGCACCGCCGGCGGCGCACTACCTGAGCGGGATGGTCAGCTCATCATCCAAGGCGAAGACATCGGCCGCTGGGTCCAAGCCCAGCAAACCCAATGGGGCACCCTCAGCGCGGTCCAGCAATGGCTCCTGACCGAGATCCTCGGCTTCACCACATCTGAGGACAAGCAGGCACCAGGCTCAGGGGCGCCGAGGCCGAAGCGCACCCGGGCGCAGATCTGGGCCGCCAACCTCACCGCCGCCCGTCAATACGCCGAACGGGAGGGACACCTCAACGTTCCCCGATCCCACGTCGAGGAAGTCGACGGCACCGATCACACCCTCGGCATCTTCATCGCCAACCAACGCGGCCGCCGTGCCAGCCTCGCCCCTGAGCGGATCGCAGAGCTCACCGCACTCGGCATGCGCTGGGTTTAGCGTGAGTCCTCCCTCCTCGGTTGATGAGTGACGTCACAGGCCAGGTCCGGCCGCGGTGTCGGCGCCACCTGAACCGTTCCGGGTATGATCGAGACTCTAGGTTGTGACTGTGACCTGGGGATTTGCGTTCTGTTGGTGGTAGGCGGCTTCGTATTCTGCGGGCGGGACGTGGCCGATCTCACCGTGCAGGCGGCGGTGATTGAACCAGTCGACCCACTCGGCGGTGGCCAACTCGACCTCGGAGAGAGTCTTCCAGGGCCGCCGGGGCTTGATCAGCTCGGTCTTGAACAGGCCGATCGCCGACTCCATCAGGGCATTGTCGTAGGCGTCGCCGACTGAACCGATGGATGCCGCGATGCCTGCCGTATCCAGGTGTTCGGCGAGCTTGAAGGACGTGTATTGCGACCCGGCGTCGCTGTGATGCACCAACTCCCCGGCGACATGGCGATGGCCCTCGCGGTCACGTTGCCACAACCCCATCTCCAGTGCGTCCAGTACCAATTGGGTCTCCTTGCTGGTGGCAGCGGACCAGCCGACGATGCGGCGGGAGAAGGTGTCGACGACGAAGGCGACATAGACGGTGCCGGCCCAGGCCGCGATGTGCGTGAAGTCGGCCACCCAGCACCGGTTCGGGGCCGAAGCCACGAAGTCGCGGTCAAGAAGGTCCGGTGCCCGCTCGGCCGCGTGGTTCTGGATCGTCGTGATGACCTTCTTGCCGCGGACTGCCCCGGTGATTCCCAGTTCCCGCATCAGTCGCTCGACGGTGCAGCGGGCCACCCGATGACCCTGTCGCTGTAGGTGACGCCAGATCTTGCGAGCCCCGTAGACGCGGTAGTTGGCATCGAACACCGCCTGAATCAGCACCTTCAACTCCGCGTCTCGGTTGGCCCGTTGCGAAGGTGGGCGACTCTTGGCTGCGTAGTAGGTGGAGGGGGCGATGCTGAGACCGTGCTCGGTGAGCACGGTGCAGATCGGCTCGACGCCGCCGAAGCGGTTCCGGTACTCGTCGATGAACGTCACGAGCGTGTGTGTGGCCGGTCGAGCTCGGCCGCGAAGAAAGCCGACGCGGCCTTCAGAATCTCGTTTGCCCGCTTGAGCTCGGCGTTCTCCTTGCGTAGGCGCTTGAGCTCGGCCGACTCCTCCGTCGTGGTGCCCGGCCTGGCACCACTGTCGATCTGGTCCTGGCGGACCCACTTGCGCAGCGTTTCGGTCGTCCCGATCCCCAGTTTCGCCGCAACCGCCTTCATCGCGGACCACTCCGTGTCGTACTCGGGCCGCACCTCGGCGACCATGCGGACCGCGCGCTTGCGCAGCTCAAGGGGATAAGGGGAAGGACGTGCCATGACTCGATCCTCTCAAATGATCGAGTCCCCACCGAACCCGGAACGGTTCAACCCTCTTCGTGTGTCTCGTAGAGGAAGACGCCTAGTGTCGATGCTGCGCCAACTGCCAGGCGAGCGTGGCGCGACGTAAGGCGTTGGTTGGCCTGTGCTTTGGATTTGCCGTGCCCCGTACCGTAGGCGTTACGCAGCTCGGCGGCGCCCTGAACGAGTTGAGCCAGGTTCATCATCATTCGCTTGAGCGTGTCTGCTGCGGGGGCAGAGGCATCAAGCTGGCCTGGTTGAAGATGCAGACACTTGGTCGTCTTGCGGACCAAAACTAGAACGTCGTCGCTCTTGGCGTGGGGTTCCTGCTGTTCATCGAGGATCGTCTTGCAAATGCTTTCGATGAACTCCTTTGCCGTCCCGATCGCAAGTTCGGGCTCCGCAGAGATCGCCGCTTCCATGCGCGTGACCTGTTGCGCAATGTACTCCGCGTCCAGGCGGGTGGCTGCAGCATGCGCGTGGCTGATCGCGCTGTTGGGGAGGCCGCCCAGCAGCGTGGCTGCATAGACCGGGCGTCCAGACATGCTCCCCTGCGGCTCAAGAACCCATCCATCACGCCGAAGGATCTCGTTGAACGCGGAGACCATAGTCTCAGCGTGTTCTGGAGTAGCGCGCACCACTGGGTGCACCATCTGCGACAGGAAGCCCAGGAGCTTCTCGTCGGGACCCCCGTCTAGCTCGAAGCGGGCATCGGTAAGTACCCACTCCTCAGACCAGTCGTAAGGGTTCCTGTAACGATGTTGCTGGATATCCTCGCGGGCAGTGCTGAAGCGGTAGTCCTCCGACGGCAGGGCATCTAGGTCGTACAACCGTGAGAGGAAGGCAATCTCGTCCAAGCGCCCATGCCAGGCCAAGCCCGAGGTTCTGATGTAGTCGAAGAGATCACGACGGGTCACCCGTGTGATCCGGTGCCCCGGGCCCGGTCGATCTTCAGCAGGCGTAGTCATCGGCTAATCATCGTGGGCTTGCCCTGTCGCCGCCGCAGGTTTTCACCAGAGCTGTCACCAAATCTCCGCCTAAGCCGAGGTATGCCGAGTCCCCCATGGAGCGAAGGTCTGATACGTGATCTTCAATTCGTCCAGATGAGAGCTCACTTCGGCGTGCTTGGAGTAGGGGTAGGCGATCGTCAGCAGTTTCCGGGCGCGGGTGATGGCAACGTAGTAGACGCGGAGCATCTCGTTGGTTTGGGTGTGGTGGAGCGGGTTCGCCCAGGCTTCGAGGAGGTCGGTGACGTCCTGGGGGCGGGAAAGGTGGATGAGGACTGCTTCGGCTTCGCTGCCTTTGGCTTGATGGACGGAGGAGCTGCGCATCGTGGTCGGCGTCGCTTCGTCGTCGGGTGTGTCCAGCAGGCCGATCAGGGAGCGGATGGGCTTGTCCAGGTCGGCATTGGCCAGGTATGGAGCTGTAGGGGTGGCGAGTTCGGTGCCAGGAGTGGGCAGTTGGGCCTTCAGTACTGCTCGTGCTTGGCTGCGCCAGATTCTGGCGGGCGAGGTGTCCACCGGGGGTAGTTGAGACAGCAGCATTCCCGCGCGCCTACGCATCAGCCCGGCCGGGATGTCGCGCTGGGCGAGGGTTTCCGCGACCGGGCCGTCTGCTTCGGGATACCAGTACGCGCTCAGAAATGTGGTTGCCATGGCCAGCGCGTGGGCGCGGGCGGTGGAGGTCGCGTCGTCTGATGCGAAGACAGCGGCACACCAGGCCAGGGCGATGGTGCTCGGTTCCTTGGGCAGGTGAGGGGCAGGCTTGGAGCGGGCCTTGGGGATGGCGCTGTTGCGGTAGGCCACGGCCAGGCAGTCAGCGGCGTCGATGCCCTCCTCCGCGGCCCTGTCCAGGAACGCCTCGCTGGCTGCTTGGGCGTCAGGGAGCCCGGAGGGGTTCTTGCGGTTGCTGCCGTAGGGCAGCAGGAGGACTGGGGTGGTGTGGGCGTGGTGCTCCCCCACGCACAGGTCCGGTGTCTGTCGTGGGGCCGGGCGCAAGGTTGCGGCAAGTTCGCAGATGGGTGGGCTGCTGCGCCAGTTGCCGTTCAGTTCAAGGTCGTTGTTGATGGCGCTGGTGAGGGTGTGGAGGTCCGTCGGGCGGGCGTCGTTCCACTCGTAGATGCCCTGGTCGGTGTCGGCGACGATGACCAGAGGGATGTCGGCACCGTGCAGGTGGCCGAGGATGGCGAGGTCGAGTGCGGAGCAGTCCTGGGCCTCGTCGACGACGATTTCGAAGAAGCGCTCGCGAAGCAGGTCGGTGACGGCGGGGTTTCTGACGTGGTCGAGTGCAGCGATGCGGAGTTCGTGACCGGTCATGTAGCCGCGGGTCTGCCAGAGGAACTCCTGCTTCTTTTCCGCTTGGACGATGAAGTCCTCCGCCGTCATGGCGGCGTTGTGGAGGTACTTGTCCGGTTTGGGCCAGGTGACGAGCGTCTGCCGGGTGGAAGGGTCGTAGGTGAACTTGAAGGCCGACAAGGGTACCTTGCGCTTGCCCCAGCCGACGACGGCTGAGGGGACCTGGTCCCAGGACAGCACGTGCTGCCACGGCGGCGTGGCCGGGAGGAAGGGACGGACCAGGTAGCGCCACAGGAAACTGTCGAAGGTCCCGATGTAGTGGGGAAAGGACGTCAGGTCGGGGCGGTTGCCGGAGCAACGCTCGCGTAGTTCGTCGGCGGCGACGTTGGTGAAGGAGATCAGGGCACGGCCGGCGCGTCGCGGGCCGGGTGGGGTGAGGCAGTGGCGGTCCACTAGAATCCGGGTTCTGCCTGCTCCCGGGCACGCGCGGACGAAGACGGGGGCCGCGGCGTGGACGGCCTGTTGCTGTTGGTGGAGGGCGTGGTTGCGCTGAGCCTCGAGGTTGGTCATGCGGCGTTCTCGTCCACTCCTGCGATCCAGCGGATGGCTGTGGCCAGGTGGTCGGGCACCACAAAGCCGTCGGGCTTTTCGCTGAGGCGCTCGGCGAGGCGGTAGGCGTAGTCGCCCTTCGGCAGCTTGATCTGGGAGGTGAACAGGTTCCCGAACGCAGCTGCCTGCTCTTGTGGAGTGGTGGCGTCCTGTACCGGCTTCCAGTGGTGCTGGGATCTGGGGCGGAGGTCGAAGAAGACCTCGGCGAGCAGGTCGTGGTTCTCGGCCCGCATCAGTTCCGGTTCGAGGGTCGGCTTGCTCTCCGCGATGTGGAAGGCGCTGGACGGCACGTCCCACTCCTGCAGGTGTCGTGCCAGGTAGGTCGCGCGGTTGAAGCCGACCTCGAGGGCCTCGTCGTCGCTCGCAGGATCGGCGGCCTCTGGCTCGCTGGCCGCGGTCTCCTCGGTGGACTCGTCGTCGTCGGAGTCCTGGGCGCTTTTCCTCTTGCGGGGATCCTGGTCAGTGATGAGAACGACGCGATCGGCGATCCGGACGCCGTCCACGTCGGCGAGCAGCGCGCGCATGTAGGGCTTGAAGTCCACTCCGTCGACGGCGACGATGCAGCTTCCGCGGAACACGGCCTTGGCTCGTCTGCGGTCGGCCTCGTCCGCGATGGCGCCCAGGACGATGTTGGCGAAGGCCGGCATCAGCAGGGCCTCGGCCAGGCCCTCCACCAGGACCACCCGGGTGCCGAAGAGCATGGCGCTCTTGGTGATGTCGAGGTAGCGGTCGAGCTTGGCCGGTTCGTGCTTGGCGAAGGGAATCGCTGCTACCGGTACAGCAGCAGTCGTAAACGCAAAGGCTGCAGGCGGCGTCGGGACGCCGCTGTCACCTTGGTTCGCGGCTTGCGGACTGGAGGGCGCGAGCACTCCCGCATCCGCTTGCGCCGGCACGGTGGCTGGTGCTGCTGGCTTCGGGTTGGGTGTGCGACATCGTTTGAGGACCACCAGGTCCTTGACCGTGGTGGCCGCGGCCAGCACCGGGGAGTGTGTGGTGATCACGACCTGGATCCGGCCGAGCGGGGTTCCCTCGGCTTCCGGGCGCGCCTGCTGTGATTGCAGGGCCTGGGTCTTGAGATGGTCAAGCAACAGGTTCTGCAGCTGGGGATGGAGATGGGCCTCGGGCTCCTCGACCAGAAACAGCGTGAGGTCGGCGCCGCGGGCCGCTTCAAGTTCGGCCAGCACGGTGGCGATGTAGAGCAGGTTGGCGTAACCGAGGCCGGAGCGGGCGATGTCCTCGACCGCCAGGCCTTCATCGCCCATACGCGTGCGCAGTGCCCGGGCGATCGACACCAGGGTGGGGTCGGCGAACGACAGTCCCATGTGCTGGGGGTGCGCGCCGGCTGTGAGCAAGGCGAGGGGATCGTTGATGCGCTTACGGGTGGCCTCGATCTTGTCGTGCTGCTCCAGGCCACGGAAGTGCTCGGCCTGCTCCTTCTCGAACTCCTTGATGGCCTCTTCGGCGCCCAATTCCGCGGCAAGGATCAATCGCAGCCGGTTACCGGCGCTTGAGGCCAGTTCCTGTTGGGCGTTGCGCATGGGGGGCAGGTAGACATGCCGGATCGTACGGCGCGCCTCAGGTTCCGGGTCATCCAGGAGCCGGCCGGCTGACCACACCGGTCGCTGCGGCCGGGTGTCGGCGGCAGGGCGCGCAAACTGAACGGTGTAACGGGCGCGGTGGCCACCCAGCAGGCCAGGCTCGTCCGCTGCGGGCACCAACGCCTGCAGGTGTGTGGCAGCCTCGGCAGCTTCCATGCCGCCGTAGACCGCAGTGAGCTCTGCCCCGGCCTCGGCCCACGGGTGAACGTCCTCGGCCTCCCACCATCTGCTGCGCCGCCCATCAAGCGGATCGGTCAGCAGCCGGAGCGCATCGATGAGATTCGACTTGCCGGCATTATTCTCCCCCACCACCACCGTGACACCCTGCCGCAGCGGAACATCCGCACTCAACAACGACTTGAAACCCTTAGCCCTGACCCGCCCCAGATACAACATCCACCCCTTATCTCCCGGCGAACACTACAAGGGGTGGTCGAACCACAAGGCACAAACCAGCAAATCCGGGGCGTTAGGTACCGCCCCTGTCTCGCCCCTGATGGTCCGGTCCGGTGATGCTGTTTCGAACTGGCACCACGCCCGCAGGGGTATGGGCTGCCTCAGGCCGAGGTCCACGCGGCGGCATCCTAACGCCGCGGATTCTGGAAGGATCATCGCGAGCGCGCAGCCAATGGTGGGGGCACAGAGTGAGGATCAGCAGGATCACGGCACAAGGCTTCTTGTCGTTTGCCGAGTTCGACTTGGACTTGGACCAGGGCCTGACCGTGGTCACCGGCCCCAACGCTGCGGGCAAGTCGAACCTGTGCCAGGTACTTAGCGCTGTATCCGCGGTCCTGAATCGCCACCTCGAGCCGAAGCAGCGCGACCTGCTCTCCCTGTACGAGCAGGCCGGCCACCACGGGGCCCCCACCTTCACGTTGACGGTCTCCTTCGAAATGGACCAGCCATGGGAACAGAAGCTGGTCACGGACTTCGTGAAGGCCTCGTACATCAGCGTCGCCTGCAAGAAGTACGACGGGATGGGCCCCAGCACTGCCGAGGTGGAGGAGGCCGCCGAAACCCGCATCACCGGGGACTCAGTGGCCGCACTGTTCCAAGGCACACTGCGGTTGGACTTCGACTCACACAGACGCAGTGGCTGGTCCTGCGCCTGGCAGTTCATCTACGGCGGGGACCCCTTCCATATCCAGTTGGAGGGCCCCTGGCCGGAGCAGCTCCGCCCCGGGGCAGCCCAGGGCTGGAAGACCGTCGCCATGGAGCAGGTGACCGAAGACCCTCCGCCCGAACTCGTTGATTTCCCGCGCATCTTGGACCGGCTTGAGCAGCCGGTCATGTTCAACGTGCCCACGCTCAACGACGCGTACAGCCCTCGGCCCGTCTCCATGACCGCGCTCGCCCAAGCGCTGCAGCTGACCGAGCAGCATTCCGTACCCTTCGTCGCGGTGCTCGGCAAGATCTGGGCCGCGGGCGTCTCGGTGACCGTCAATCGGCGCCTGCCCGCGCGCCGGAACTTCTCCCTCAATGAACTGGCGAGCGCGCTCGATCTGAGCGACGGCAGCCAGGTGTCCGCCGAGTTGTACAGACTGAAGAACGGTACGCGTGAACAACGCGAGGGCTTTTGCAAAGCCCAGAAGATCTTTCACACCATCACCGGGGCCCACCTGGAAGTCCAGGCATCCCCCGAGACGGACGGGCTGGCCATCGATGTCGTGATCGACGCCGGCCGTGGTGAACGCCGTGCTGAATTCAGCGGAGCAGGACTGCAGGAAGTCGTCTTGCTGGCGGCCCTGACAGCAGGTGGGTCCGGCCGCGTCATCGTTCTAGACGAACCGGCGGTCCAACTGCATCCGACCATGCAGCGACGCATCGCCACAACTGCCCTGCGTGACGTACAAGCCCTCCTGATCACCCACAGCGCGGACCTGGTCCCGGTAGTCACGGAAGCCGATCTCAAGCGCATCGTCCGTCTAGCCCCCGGGCCGGACGGAGCGACCATTGTCCGGCGCGCCCCGGCCAGGGCCGCCTCGGACCTGGCTGGCTGGATCCAGAACCTAGCCGCAGCTGACACCAGGGCCCTGCTTTTCGCCCGGGCGGTAATCCTCTGCGAGGGCGCGTCGGAGACCGGCGCCCTGGGCCAATGGTGGAACACCGACACCCAGCTGGGACCGGAAGCGGCCAACATCCCCCTGCTGGATGTCGGAGGCCAGAACAACTTCGGCGGCTACATCAAGTACCTATCCGCCTTCGGTGTCCCATGGGCAGTCGTCGCCGACGGGCCAGCCCTCCGCAACACCAGCGCACTCGCCAAACAACTAACCAAGCAGCAGCTTCGCCCCCTCAACCCTCCCGACGACGCAAACGACTTCACCGCCTGGACCGATTACTGGAAAGCCGCAGGCGTGTTCACCCTCGCCGACCAGTTCGGCGACGACCGCAGCAAGTCCGGCGAACTGGAGGCGTACCTGCGACGCCTGGACCCCCAGATCCTCGACCAGGCCCAGAGGGACACCACCAGCAAGCCGCGGGTGGGCGCCCTCTTCGCTACCCGCTACCCCCACGGAACCCCACCCGAGGTAGCCGCGCTGTACAAGGACGTGGCCGCGCACCTGGGTCTCGACTGACGCCCCCGCGTGCACTCGGAGTCTTCACTGCTACTGAGGTCCTGATGAGTGCTTTGTAGCCGCGGTGGCAGCGGTCCAGCGTGGTCCCCGACAGGTCGGACCCGGGGAGACGAGCCCTGCGGGCTCGTGGAGGGGCAGAAGTGGGTGCCACTGCAGTGAGTAAGGCAAGATCGACATGCCCGCCGGTGGTGGCCATCACATGGGACATAAGTTCTCCGGCAGCGGATGGCATCAGTAGGGGGGCTGTTTGTAACGGCCTGGGCTGCGGAGGTGTAGGGGGCTCACCGGCGCGGGTACGGTTCCCGCCTGGCTGCGGCTGACACTGTGGCCATGGGGGTGGGGGGTGGGGAGCTGTCCGAAGAGAGCCTGGAAACGTATCCGGCTATGCCAGTCGGAGGGACGAGCCCGTCGTGGAGCGGCGTGAGCCGGGTGACCCGGTTCCTGTGCGCGGCCGCCTACAACCATCGTGAGTCGTTCCGGGCCGGCATCCTGCAGCGTCTGACGCTGCCGACCGAGCGTTTCCTGCCGCCCGCTTACGGGGTGGACCCTGGGGCGGTGGCGTGGCATTGCGTCCGGGCGCAGCGGCTGGATGCGGCGCGGGAGCTGGCGGCGCTGGCTGTGCTGGCGGCGGCGTTGTGGGTGGAGCCGGTGTCAGCCGCTTTCGTGGTCTACGTTGCCACGGCGCTGCGCTTGCGGAGCTACTGGCGGCAGCGGCTACGCCTACATGTGCCGAAGCCGTCGGGTGTGAGGCAGTTGGCGGTGCCAGCCCTGACGGTGATCGTGGCGTTGTCTCTTGCCGTCTATGCGGCATTGCTGGTCTATGCGGTGTGGTCCGGGCTGGGCGGACGGGTGCCGTGGCTTGCTGCGTCGTCGGCTCCGGCCGTTGCCGCTCAGGCGGCCGGCACGTGGGTGCTCGTGGGACTGCCGGCCGGGTGGGGCGTGGTGGCGGCTGCCGAGCGGAGGGTTCGCCGGCGGCGCTGGCAGGAGATCCGCACCCCGAAGCGGCTCGGCCCACCGGAGACCCGGGGGTTGTGGGGCGTGATCGAGACGTCCACCGCCCGGGGCTTGCGCCGATTGTCGCAGCTGGAGCAGGTCACCCACGTCGAGTACGCCGACGATGCCTTCTACGGTGCCGGCGACGAGCTGGAACAGTTTCCGCCGTGGTCGTTCGCCACACAGTTACGGCGCCGCACGCCCCCCGCACCGCCGGATGCCGGCGCCGGGCATCTGCGGCTGGTCAAACCGCCCGAAGACAGCGGACCGCTGCTCAGCCACACCGAGGTCATCGACGCCATCCGTGAAGGCATGCACCGGTTCCGGGCCGGAGAGGCCAGATCCGGCGCGCGCCTGCAGCAGCTCACGATGCGGGACTACGTCTTCGCACCCCAGGGCCACCCAGCACTGATCGCCAAGCGACCGGCCGGGGACGTCCTTGCCGACGAGGACGAAGAGGCCCGGCACATGCTCGGCATCCGCGTCGGCAGCTGGGAGGAGGACCTCAGCACCACCACCTTCGTACGAGCCACCACCCACGGCGACATCCTCTACCTGGAAGTCTCCGTGCGGGTCCTCCTCCCAGTACAGAACAAGTACCGCTGGTCGATCCGCACCATCGACGCCGGCATGCTCAGCGCGCTGCGCTCGATTCCCGGCGACATCCTGCTCGCCGTGCCACGCCACACGTGGCAGCTCGCACGCCGGTTTCGCCTGATGTGGGGGAAAGAGCCGGAGCCCGCAGAGCGCAGCGCGGCCCAGGCCGAAGGCTGGGACGTGCCCGCGCCTCCCCTGCACATCAACTCGCTGCGCGAGCAGGTCGCACAACCAAGCCCGCAGAACCTCTTCCAGCGCCCGGACATCGAGCGGTACGTCAAAGCCGTCGAGCACCGCCTCATCTCCTCCGTCCAGGACCTCCTGGAACGCAAGAACTTGGAAAGCGACGAGTTCACCGCCCGCGTCAGCCAGGTCTTCAACACCGGCGTAATCATCAACGGCGGCGTGCAAAGCGGCTCCATCGCCAGCGGCCACACCGTCGCCCAGACCAACCAAACCAACGTCCAACCCAGCACCCCCTCCAGCCCGCAGACTGGCACCGCCTCCAGCCCACCGCCCGCCTGACCTGCTGCGCTGCAAGCACCCCTGCTACGAAAGGACACCCATGGCCACACCGGACGAGCACGGCTTCATCGGCGTCAACATCTCCGGCGGCACCCAGCACGGCCCCATCGCAGGCGGCTACCACGTCCAGCAGACCAACCAGACCATCCACATCAACGACGAAGCCGTCCAAGCCATCCGTGACCACATCGCCGCCATCCGACAGGCACTCCCCCAGCACCACGACCCCGCGGTCCAGCAAGCCGTCTCCACCGCCCTCGCCCACGTCGACGACGCCTTCACAGCCCCAGGACCCGCCGACCCCCAAACCTTCCTGCGCCGCCTCCAAGCCGCCGGGCTCTTCCTCACCCG
Organism: Actinacidiphila glaucinigra; assembly: GCF_035918135.1. NCBI lineage: Bacteria > Bacillati > Actinomycetota > Actinomycetes > Kitasatosporales > Streptomycetaceae > Actinacidiphila > Actinacidiphila glaucinigra. The sequence goes on along the minus strand of NZ_CP109144.1, from coordinate 9,499,325 downwards.
CACCATCGAAACCCACCCCGCAGCCACCGCCCTGCTCGCCCAACTCATCCCCCTCGTCACCGCCGTCGCCGGAAGCGCGTAGAACAGCAAGGTTGAAACAACACGGCCGACGCTCACCGATGGCTGCATGCTCCGCCTCCGGTACAGGGCCAGGAACGGGGTGAGGGCGTCGATGAGAACCCGTACCTGCAGCAGAGTGCCGTCAGTGGCGGCTTCCGGTGCCTGGGCAATGGCGCGGGCGACGACTGCGAGCAGTGCGCAGAGGCGGCCGTCGGCGGCTGCCTGCGGGAGGTCCCGCAGGGATGGAGGTCCATGCCTCACCCAACGACCCACCCCGCCGCGCGCCCAGCGGGCGCTCGCAGCAGCCATGACCCGATCCAGCGGCGCGGGCAACGGGACGCCTCGGCGATCAGCAGTCTTGGCGGACTATCCGATCAACTTCGATCCCGTTGCCCACGTTGCAATCGACGCCGAAACCCCTTGCCACCAGCGCAAATCCGTTAGCTACCCGGCCTTGGGGCCAAGGCCCCATCTTCCCTATCTGGAGGACCCGGCAACGTTCTGGTGCGCTTGAGGACTTCATACACCGTCAGGCAGCGTCAGAGGAGGGCGCAGCCTGGACCACGGCACTCAGGTAGTTGTCTAGGGCTTGGAGGTGCTGTGTCAGGACGGTGACGCGTTCCCGCAGCCGGTCCCGCTCCGCGGTGATCCGGCTCACGAATTCGGGGTCGCCGTACTGAGAGCACGCTGCGGCAGCCAAGCACGGGAGAACATCCCGGATGATCTCTGTGGTCAGCCCGGCTCCCAGCAGACCGCGGATCTGCTCAACCCTCTGCACAGCCGCCTCGTCGTAGGACCGGTAACCGTTCTCCTCACGAAGTGGGGCGAGAAGACCTTGCTCCTCGTAGTAGCGCAAGAGCCTTGTGGAGACGCCGACCTGCTCCGAAAGCTCCTTGATCCTCATCATTGCTCTTGTTGCCTGACATACATGTGAATCTCCTCAGATGGCGCCCCGTTGGAAGGAGGCTCTGTGGTCACGCGGCTCGTGCTCGGGCGGAGGACTCCAGGGCCGTGGCGAGCTGTTCCCTGTACTGCGCGATGGCCGCCGCACGGTTTGCTGTCAGTGCTCCTACGAGCCGTCCGTCGCGGTAGTAGGCGACGTTCAGCCGCCGCCGCTCGATGTCCACTTCCCGAGCCTCAGCTTCATCGGCCTCCCGCGGAAGACCGACTGCCCGGAAGCGGACGCCGAACTGAGTCGACCAGAAGGACGCGACGGGCCGGTAGATCGCCGGAGCGTGCGGGTAGAGAAGCGTGTGAGCCGCGGTCCGCGCCTGCTCCACCGCGTTGCTCCAGTGCCCAAGGTTCACCAAGCCCGAAGCGTGCGGATGAGGAAAGCGCGTGACATCACCCGCGGCGACGATGCTGAGATGCGGCCGACCGTTCGTTCCCACAACGCGTGCGTGAGAGTCGGTGACCAGGCCTCTGTCCAGCCTCAGGCCCGAGGTGGAGAGCCAGTCGGTATGGGGTGTGGTCCCCAGCGCCAGGACCACGGTATCTGCGTTCACCTGACGTGCCCCGTTAAGGGTGACCGAGGTGACGCGCTGACGTCCCTGCAGCGCGGTGAGCGTGGCGAACGGCACGAGGGAGACACCTGCCGTGCGGTGGAGTTCCGAGAGGAACGATGCCGCGTCCTCACCTATGACGCGGTGCAGTGGCGCGGGCCCCTGGAAGGTGAGGGTCACGTCGTGCCCCAACTCTGCGGCAGTCGCCGCAGCTTCGGTCCCGATGAATCCGCCGCCGACGACGAGGATGCGGCGCGGCCTCGTGCCGAGGTCTCGCCGCAGCGCTGTGGCGTCATCGAGGGTGCGGAGGGTGTGGACACCCGTGGCGGGGAGGGGGGATGGCCAGCGGAGTGCCCCGACGCCAGTGGCGATGACCAGACCGTCATACGGGACGCTCTGGCCAACGTCCAGGTGCACCGTACGCTCGCTGGGGTCGAGGTGGACTGCTCGCCGACCGTAAAGTTCCGTCAGTCCGAGAGCAGCCGTATCCGTCAGGGCCAGCGACGAGTGGTTCGCGTCAGAGGTGAGGAATCCTTTCGACAGGGGGGGTCTGTCGTAGGGGCTGTAGGGTTCCTCGCCGATCAGAGTGATGGGACCGACGTGTCCGTACTCGCGCAGGGCTCGCGCCGCGTTCAGCCCGGCGAGCGACGCACCGACGATGACGATACGCATCGGCTGCGTGGTCATCGTGTGGGCCCAGGGTTATTGCCGGTTGCGGCCTCCGGGTGTGCGCCGCCCTCGGTGGTGCGCTCGATGCGGATCGCACGCACGGGACATGCTGCCGCGGCGGCGACGACCTTGTCGTACTGGGAGACGTCAGGAGCCGGCTCGTAGACCAGGACGTCGTCCTCGTCGAAGGCAAACACCTGCGGTGCGGCGAAGACACACTGTCCGTGGCTCTCGCACAGGCCCATGTCGACGATCACTTCGAGGCTGGTGACGGGACGCTCAGGCATGCGCTTGTTCCTTCACTCGGTCGGGGGGTTGAAGCGGGAGAATTGAGGCGCACTCCAACGCAGCGGAGAGGCGTGGCCGACGCGGACAAGCTTTTCGACGGTGAAGTCCACGACTCGCTGTGCTCCTGGCAGAGCGGCCACGTGGTCCGGGTCCCAGTCCACGGATGCTGTGCCGGTGAGGTGCAGGAGGGTTCCTGTGGTCCAGTCGGGGATCAGCAGCCCTGCACGGGGATTGACTTCGAGGTTACCCAAGGTGTTGAACATCGAGTTGCCGACGTAGTCGGGCCAACGCAGGTGATTGGGTCCCAGGGCTTTGAGGAAGCCTGGGTTGCCGCCGCGGTGGGAGGCGTCGGCGTTGCCGACCGTGTCTGCTGAGGCGATGAAGAAGGTGTCCGTGCTGTGGACGAGGGTGATGTCCTCGGGGGTGAGCCCGCTGCCTTCGAGTGGATCGTCGGGGGTGGCCGACTGCCAGTGCGGCACCCTTTTCTGAATGTACTTGGGGCAATTGGCGTAGATCTGCTCGAGCTCGATCTCCAGGCCGTCCCGGGCGGGGCGCGCTGTGCCGTTCATGCGCATGCGCCGCCGCGTGCCGGGTTCTATGGCGATCATGCCGAGGCGGGCCGGTTCGGCGAGTGTGCGGTACAGGGGGTCGCTGTCTGAGAGTGTGGCGGCGACGCTCACAGAGGAGGGGCCGCTGACGGTGATGAATCCGGGATCTCCCGTCAGGAGAGACGACCAGACTTCCCCTCGTCTGTTGGCTGCGCCGATGAAGAGCACAGGCTGCTCGGCCAGGAAGGCCTGGGCCGCGTGCGGGATCTCGGTCATGATTGCGGCGGAGACAGCCTTGGCCATCTCTCGAAGGCCGGCTCTGTTCTGCACAGCTAGTTCGCCGCGGTGATACGGCTCCATGTCTGCTCCTCCCGATGTCGGCGTATTACGTGCTGCCGGCCCGTCGTCGACCCGTGCGGGAAGATCCCGCGGACCCGCGCGAGGGTGCGTACTGGGAGTCGGTGCTCGCTCATATGTAGGTGGTCTCGGTGCGCCGGGAGGCCCACACCCGGCGACTCGGTGCAGGCTGGAGCCTCCCGGCGTGATGGCCTCTAGAAGAAGCCGCAGGTCGGCTCCTGACCGGCCGGTGCGGGTGCACCTTCCGCGCCGGTGGGCACGTAGAGCTCCAGGCGAATGCCGTCGGGGTCGCGGAAGAAGATGCCGCCCGAGGTGGCGCCCTCGGCGTGTGCTGCGACGCCGTCATAGACGAAGTCCGTGTTCAGCTCTCGCAGTACCGCCTCGGTCGCGGCGATCTCCTCGAGAGTGTCTACCTGGAAGGAGAGGTGGTGAAGGCCGGCGGTTCCGGTGGCGAAGCCGTCCTCGCTCTGCTGCCACAGCGTCACAACGATCTCCTCGCCGCGGCCGAGGAACGCCCATCGGCGGCTGTCCTCCTTGCCCTCGGCAAGGGTCTCGAAGCCGAAGACCCGGGCGTAGAACGGAAGCGATCGGTCGAGGTCGGTGACGCTCAGGCCGATGTGGCCCGTCTTGAGGGTGGCAGAGGACAGAGAGGTAGTCATGAGGTTCCTTACACGAAGTGGATGCATCTGACCGGAGCGTGAGCCGCTCCGCTCACCTAACCGGTCAACTTTAAGTTAACGGTTGCACGATCGAGTGTCAACCCTTAAAACTCTCTTTACAGGTGCAAGGTTCGGCTGTGTGATGGCATGGTCCCCGAACACGAAAGGGCACACCGCATGAACGCTCATCCCGCCCACACGGCCGACGCGGACCCCCGCCCACTTCTTGGGGAACCCCTGCCGCTGGACCTGCTGAACACGCGCTGGATTGACGACAGCGGTGCCCACGACCTGTTGGAACGCCCCGGCGGGCTCACAATCTGGCTCTCGTCCGCCGGCTTCACCGACGATGCGCCCGACACCCAGGAAACCCTTGGCGCTCTTCTCGCCACACGGACCGCATTGAGCTCCCTCGTGACCAGCGAAGGACCCGGCCTCGAACGAGCGAGGGAGATGCTTAACGACACGCTTGCTCACGGACGTATTCGGCGCCTGCTGGGGACGACAGGCCCGGAAGCCGTCGTAGAGACCGACACCCCCGGCTGGCTCGCCGCGTGGCGCACCGCCGACCTCTACCTGCGCCTGCTACAGGAAGGGGCCGACCGCATCCGCAAGTGCGCCAACCCCGAGTGCCCTCTGCGGTTCTATGACACGACGAGGAACGGACGCCGTCGGTGGTGCTCTATGACAGCTTGCGGCAACCGCGCCAAGACCCGCCGGCACTACGAACGCCACCAGGGCAGTCTGAGGCAGAGCAGGACCCGCTGAAGTTGCCACCCCGCGACCCCGCCCCGTGTTCCGTCACCATCGGCTTCAGCGCTACAACCATCTTCCAGGACATCCGGCCGGACAATGCCGATCGCTGTCCCGCTCCTGCGACCCACCATAGGGACAGGCCACAGCCACGGCTGCAAGGACCGCAAAGGTGGCTCCTGCCTGAAGTGATACAGCCCAACGCTCAGGCCCCCGGACCGGCCTCCAGCAGGAATGACACTGCCTGGACTGCAGTAGAGGTCAACTTTCTGCCAACCACCAAAATACCGTTTCACGGTTACAGAAACGAGAGACGCTTCCCTTCCATCGCAGAGTCCCCGTGTCCGAACGCGCCTTCCATGTTGCGGCCGACCCACTCTGCAGCACACGGCGACCAGCTCCCCTCGTCCGACTCGTGCGGGTACCCAAAGCGCCACTGCATGTCACTGCTTAGAGCTCGTAACGCGGTCATGTGAATCGTCTCTGGTGAGCGTGTCCGGTGCGACGATCCCGCCGTTCGTGGGGTGTGAGTAGCAAGCCGCGGATCGTGGATGATCAGTTGTGGTCGCTGGTCGAGCCACTGCTGCCGAAGTGGCCGGAGCGGTCGCCGGGGCCGCGCCCGGTGGACGACCGCCGGTGCCTGCGGGGCGTCTTGTTCGTCCTGTACACCGGCATCACGTGGCAGCAGCTACCGATGGAGTTGGGCTTCGGCTCGGGCCAGACCTGCTGGCGGCGCCTGGGGCGGTGGCGCGAGGCCGGCGTCTTCGAGGCCCTGCATCAGAGACTTCTGGCCGAACTGAACGCGGCCGGACAGATCGACTGGTCGCTGCGCTTGCGTGGACGCCTCCCACGTGAAGGCGAAAAAGGGGGCGATGCGACCGGCCCGTCACCGGTCGCTCGAGGTAGGACCGGCAGCAAACACCACGTGATCTGCGACGGCAAAGGCACCCCTTTCACGGTCATTACCACCGCGGCCAACGTCAACGACGTCACCCAGGCCCTCGCCCTGGTCGACGGCATCCCGCCCGTCGCCGGCCGCCCAGGACGCCCCCCGCAGCCGGCCCGACACGCTCCTCGGCCACAAGGCCTACGACAGCAACCCCCTTCGCCGAGAACTACGCAACCGCCGGATCCAGCCGGTGATCTCCCGCAAGGGCAGCACGAACATCCAGGGCCTGGGCACACTCCGCTACGTCGTCGAGCAGACCTTCGCCCTACTGCACCAGTTCAAGCGCCTCGCAGTCCGCTGGGAACGACGCCCCGACCTCCACGAAGCCCTGGCCTCCCTGGCCTGCGCACTCATCTGTTGGCGGCGGCTGAGGCATCGATAACCCCCAGGCAACCGTGTGCACGACAGGACATGCTAGAGATCAGCGGTGACTTTCTACGAAGACTTGAGCCCCTACTCCGAGGAGCCGGAAGACACCTTCTGGGAGGGCGAGGGCACCCGCGTGGTGACCTTCACCCCCCGTTACACGCGGATCAACGTCGGCTGGCTCGCGGCCGACCACCCCTTCGACGTCGGCTCACCCCCTCCCGGCTTCGAGGAACAACTCGACCGCATCCTGCACGGCCAGTACGTCAACGCCGCCCTGGGGACGCACCCGTGCGAACTGTGCGACATCGCAGAAGACGACACGCCTCAAGCACCCCGCGGCAGCAGCGAGATCCGCGTCCCGGCATCACCCACCGAGGTCTTCGCCGCCCCCTTCCTCATCGGACACTACGTACAGGCACACAGCTACCTCCCGCCGAGGCCCTTCGTCGATGCGGTGCTGGCTTGCCACGACACCTGGCGCAACGGACCCCCGGCCCCCTGGCTCCCTGACGACGCCCAGCGACTCGACTTCGAGGCGGACGACTGAGCAAGATCGCGTTACGAGCTCTTGGGGAGACGGTCCAGATAGTCATCGATGGCCTGGACGTTCTTCGCCAGGCAAGCGAGGCGCTCGGCCATGCGGCTGCGCTCTTGCCGGACTCGACTCACGAAGTCGGGGGCAGGGTACTGACAGTTCGCTGCCTCGGCCAAGCAGGGCAGCACAGCCCTGATGATCTCAGTCGTCAGGCCCGCATCCAGCAAGCTGCGAATTTGCTCGACCCTCGCAACTTGGGATTCCTCGTAGTCCCGATACCCGTTCTCCTCGCGCCTCGGCCGTAGGAGGCCCTGCTCCTCGTAGTAGCGCAGCAGCCGGGACGATACGCCTGTCCGCTCGGACAGCTGCTTGATCCTCATCACAACTCCTTAGCGACGATTTGCCTTCTCGCTGGTGTCAAGGTTGGAGGGTAGTCGAGCCACCGCGACCGCGGAGCCCGACGTGAGCCCGGGGCCACGTCGCCCAGCTCTGACCTGTAGGAGATCTGCATGGCCGTTGCAGAATTGTTCGAACCACTCACTCTCGGTCACGGTCCGGCGATGAGGAACCGATTCATGCTGGCACCGCTCACGAACCAACAGAGTGAGTATGACGGATCCGTGTCGAAATTCGATCAAGACTGGATGGAGCAGCTCGCACAAAGCGGCTACGCCCTGATACAAACCGGTGCCGCTACAGTCGAGGCCAGCGGCATTGCATATGAGCGGCAGTTGGGCATCCACTCTGATGAACATTTGCACGGGCTGACGCAGATAGCCACCGTGATCCGCGCCGGAGGCGGCCTCTCCGCGGTGCAACTGCATCACGCAGGGCATCGCGCCAGTCCAGAATTGGGGGGAGTGCCGGCACCGGCTTCCAGCCGCACACTTCCGGGCGTCAAAGCGCTGACAACGGACGAGGTAGAGCGAATCCGCGACAGCTTCATTGCAGCAGCGAGAAGGGCAGAGCTGGCAGGCTTCGACGGCGTCGCGCTCCACGGTGCTTTCGGCTGGATCCTCTCAGAGTTCATGTCCCCCCTCCTCAACGACCGCACCGACAAGTACGGTGGCAATACCGAGAACCGGGCTCGCCTCACGATCGAGGTGATCGAAGGGATTCGCAGGGAATGCGGCCCGGACTTTCAGATCGGTTGGCGCTTGTCAGTCGAGCGATACGGGCTGTTCCTGGAGGAGCTGCGCGAAATAACCGCTGAGATTCTCGACCGAGAACTGATCGACTACCTTGACCTGGCCCTGTGGGACTCAGCCCAGATCGTGCGAGAGGGAGCCTTCAGCGGGCAGACGATGCTCAGTGTCTTCACGAGCCTTCCCCGGAAGGGTGTACGGGTGGGAGCAGCGGGCAAGATCATGAGCGCCCAGCGTGCAGGGCAGCTACTTGATGAAGGTTGCGACTTTGTGCTGATCGGTCGTGCCGGAATTCTCCAGCGAGACTTTCCCCTGCAAGTAAAGAAGAACCCGGTGTATGACAGCCCAGAGCTGCCGGTCAGGGCGCAGTACCTGCGTGACGGAGGAATGAGCGAGCGCTTTATCAACCACATGCGGGGATGGCCGAGCTTCGTTCAGCGCTTCAGCGTGTGAGGGGAACCCCATATCGGGGACTACACTTCCGTGCCCGGCGTTCGCTCATCGGCCGGCCGTGCGAGCCTCCGTCCTTGATCTCGCCTGGAGAAGTGCAAGACGCGTTCACCATCGTCGACGAAGCCCAAGCGTGGCCGGGCCCGAACTAGAACACGCTGGGGGCGCCGACTCCGATATGGGCGGCAGAGACCAGTTAAATTGTCGACTAAACCCCCGTTCAGGGCATTACCCCCATGTTGGACGGTGTCCTGAGGTCATTCCATCCCAGAAGATGTGAGGAGGTACAGCAAATATGCATCGCCTTCAGCCGCTCGCTAACGGTCTTCACACAGATCATCCCGTCCCCGGGATACCTTTCGTCGACGACAGCCACATTCCGATCCACGATCCCGCCGCCATAGAGGCCGTCATTTGCCGAGAAGGCGGCGCCTCAATGGGCCGCTGGGAGCGAATGAACGAGGCTCAAGGAGCGTGGCTCGCCTACACGGCCGACCCGCTCCGCCCGGAGCTTGCCTGGGCCGTCCGCCACCATCCCGAGCACGGCCGCACGGTTCTGCTGCTCCTCACCAAGGACGCGCCCCTCTGGCACAGCAGCTGGAGGGGGCCCAAACTCCTGTTCCGCCAGGGCGGATACTGGTGGGACGGCACCACCTGGTACCGACCGGACCAGGCATGGGACGCCACCTGTAAGCACTTTTCCCTTCGGCCGGTCCCGGACGCGACCACCATCACCGCCGCCGACATCCTCGACGAAAACGCCCGCACCGATGGCGGCCGCCTGTTGGACGTCTACAGATTCGATCCGGAAGCAAAGCCACCAGATTCGTGGAATGAGCACTTGGCCATGTGGGCCTCACAGCGAGCCGCCGACGACCGTCCTCTCTCGCAGTGCGTGGTACGACTTTCCGCGCCTGAGCTTCCCGCCGACCAGCTCATTGGGGTACCAAAGATGCCGAAGATCGGACACATCGTGGCTCCGACGCTTCGCACGTACATCGCCCGCATCCAACGAGAGCTGCCCGCAGGTGACGGCTGATGGCTGCAGCGGGCGTGACGGAAGTTACGCCAGCGTTGAGGGTGGCCATGCCTCGTGACGGGATACCGCAGCCGGGCGTGCGCCCGGTTTCGCGATCTTTGCCGGGCGGTGAGCTCCTTGCGGGGCGGGCGTCTGGTCGGCGTGGCGAAGGTGGCGACGATGCGATGGGGGCGGGCCGCGGTGAGGTCGTGGGTACGGCCCGGAAGGGTGTGGGAGATCCAGACGATCTCGCCTCGCGGGTGGGTGATGACCTGGATGTTCACGCCGTGGCGGCGGTGCTTGCCGGAGTAGTCGGCGCGTCCGTCGCCGACCCGGTCGCACTCGGCGAGCGTGCCGTCCACCCGGGCCAGGTGCTGCGGTTCCCCGACAGTGGCCATCAGCCCTACCTGCAGGACCTAACCGGCTTCAACAGAGCGATCGGCCACTTCCTGGACTCGTTCGCGGAGGGGCCAAAAGCCTTCCTGCACCGTCGACACCTTGATGATCAAGGCGCCGCCATCACTACGAGACCGGAAGACACAGCTCAGCTGTGGTTCCGAGACATGATGTTCAGCTTCCCGGGCTCGGCCTGCCGCGTAAAGCGGTTCCCCACCGGACCACAACTGTCACTTTCCAGGACCCCTTGCATTAAACCACCAAAATGATGTTTACTGGTTTGGTATCTGGGTTGCAACGAGTGGAGGGTCGAACAATGCCCTTGACCGGACGGCGATGCGCGATCTCAACCCATCCTGATCGTTCACGCTTCGACACACGCCTCGGACGGAAGCTTTGGATGGCCTGGACCCGCATTCGCCACTCCGGCCTGGTCCTCCAGATCCAACCGCACGACCTCGCTGCCCTGTGGGCTGCGCGCAGGGCAGTTGCTCAGCACGCGTCGCATTGCGGCCTGGCTCCGATTAGCGGCGATGCGGCGCTGCTCGCAACTGAGCTGATCACCAATGCACTTCAGCACTCAAGGGGGCCTGCATTTCTGGCGGTGATACCGCTGAAATGTGGGGTGAGGGTGGAAGTTCATGACGCACTCCCGTCGATGCCTGCCTGCCAGAACAAAGATGCAGACGCCACCTCCGGACGCGGTCTGATACTGGTCGACGCCCTCGCGCAGTCATGGGGCATCGAGAAGAACAGAACCGGTAAACGAGTCTGGTGTGAAATCTACGCATAGATCATGAGCCTTTTCAGCGGGGCCACCGATCGAGTGATGGCCGACTGGGCGTATACCGGTACAGAACGGACGAGGCTCCCCGGCGGTTGAGCGAAACGTCTGACGTCCCAACTCTTCTGCCGGGGAGCCTCGTTGGTTACGTATCCTGCCTGTGAGAATGGAGATGCCGTCCCCGGGGTGCGGTCTGGCCCATATCCTGCCTGTCTCGCTTGTTGAGGGGATGGCGATGCTGATCGTCACTCGGGAGGGTGACCGCCGCTGCAAGCTCCGGCCCTCGCAGCGGGCCCTGGTCGCGCTGGTGCACATACGCAAGCACGACCCAGATCGCGGCCGGCTTCCGGATCAGTGTGGGCACCGCCCACGCCTACGTGCACGCGGTCATCGATCTCCTGGCCCACCGTGCGCCGGGCCTGACCCGCGCCCTGCGCGTGGCGGACGCGGAGTCGTGCTGCAGGGTTCCCGGCGTGCAGGTCGTCGATGCAATAGGGCAACGAGGCGGCCCTGTTCCCCTCGGACGCGCCCACCGAGCCCCCGCAGCTCCTGCCATTGATCAAGGTCTACGGCTTCGTAGAAGATTCGGTGCAGGTGCGCCGGATCCAGCGCGGGGAGCGATCTCACGAAGCCGCGCGCGATCGCGGAGTGTGCGGTCACCCCCACAATCGAGCAGCAACTCCGCCCACCGGCGCCCTCGCCCGGGCGGAGCAGGAGGTCGTAGAGGGCGAGTCTGGCGCTGCGGTCCGTGGAACGAGGGCGAGGAAGGTGTTGACGATCGTCAGCGACTGGACACGCCGGGGCCGACGCGCTGGGAATGCCAGGCCCACAGGTGCTCCCATGGACAGCCCCACGACTACTGGGCGCTCGATGCCGCAATGGTCCCAAGCGGCGCCTATGGCTGCAGGATAGGAGCTGAACGGCACGGCGGTTCCACTGGGCAGTCCATGTCCGGGCAAGTCAAGGGCGATGACGCGGCGGGCGGCGGAGAAATAGCGTCATTGATGGAGCCAGTTGCCGCATCTGCCTCCGAGGCCGTGCAGGAACAGCAGCGGCGTCGGCTGCGCAGCGGCAGGTCCGGCATCTCCCCGATCCGCGATGGCCATGTGCTTTCGTCGGTGTAGTGGAGTCGGTGTCCGTACCATTCGAAGATCATGGTGAAACCCGGGCCGTCCCTGGGGAAGCGCAGTGGCGCATCGCGCTCTCATGCGCCTTCGGATGGGTCGCCGGCCGCAGTGGCCCTGCCCCGCCTGAAGGTACTCTGGTGGCGTTCGTAATGCCGGCGGGTCTTGGCACGGTTGCCGCAGGACGTCATGGAGCACCACCGGCGGCCTCCGTTCTTGGACGTGTCATAGAAGCGCAGGGGGCACTCAGGGTTGGCACACTTGCGGATGCGGTCGGGTCCCTCCTCGAGCAGGTGCAGGTAGAGGTCGGCCGTGCGCCACGCCGCGACCCAGCCGGGAGTGTCGGTCTCCACGAGCGTTTCCGGGCCGGCCGTCCCCAGAAGCCGCCGAATGCGGCCGTGACCGAGTGTGTCGTTGAGCATCTCCCGAGACCGCTCCAGGTCGGGTCCGTCACTTGCCACGATCGAGCTCAGTGCGGTCCGCGTGGCCAGGAGGGCGCCGAGGGTTTCCTGCGTGTCCGGCGCGATGTCGGCAAGGCCGGCGGACGAGAGCCAGATCGCAAGACCACCAGGGCGTTCCAGCAGGTCGTGGGCGCCGCTGTCGTCGATCCAGCGCGTGTTCAGCAGGTCCAGCGGCAGAGGTTCTCCGAGGAGAGGGCGGGGATCCGCGTCAGTGGTGGGGGCTGGATGAGTGTTCATGCGGTGCGCCCTTTCGGGTCGAGGTCCATGCCATCATAACCTGCTAAGAGCATTTCAGCGGTTGCCAGAGCTAGGTCAACCGCTTTCGCCCTGCCACCCTCAAGACGAGCCACGTCGGCCTCAGCGTCACTGACCTCCCGCGTCGTCGTCCTCGTCGCCCAAGCTCTCCAGTGGCGTGACTGACAGTCGGGGGTCCTTTAGTCGCGGACCTCGTGGTAGATCTTTGGGGGGCCGAACACCGCCCTCACCGAGCCCACCACGCACAAGGCATCAGCTCCGGACTCGTCCATGCGTGCGCTGCGGGACGACGTCCTGGAGGCCATCAGTCTCGTGACGTGCGCTCACCCGAAGACTTCTCGGGCAGATTCAGTGCCCCTGCGCACCTGATCCAGGAGGCAGCCCTGCAGCGAGGGCACATCCCTCCGCAGTGAATGTGCCATGGTCCAAAGCCGCCAACGAAGATGGTACGTTCCGCTCCGATAACGAGCTCGCGGCGCTGTACGGAAGTCTCGATTCCGGACGAGAGATCAACGCTCACGTAGTTGTCTAGGACATTGATTTCCTGCGTCAGAACGGTGACGTGTTCCCGCAGTCGGTCTCGTTCTGCTGCGATCCGGCGAACGAAATATAGGTCGCACGCGGCGGCAGCCAAGCATGGGAGAACCTCTCGGATGATCTCAGTGGTCAGCCCCGGCTCCCAGCAGACCGCGAATTTGCTCGACCCTCTCTACAGCCGCCTCTTCGTGGTATCGGTAGCCGTTCTCTTCACGACGCGGGGCGAGAAGACCCTGCTCTTCTTGGTAGCGCAAGAGGCGGGTGGACACGCCGACCCGCCCCGAAAGCTCCGTGATTCTCATCACCGCCGCCTGCCACTTGACATCACATAGATGTGAATGTTCCACCATTGGCTCAGCCTCACAGCGCGCAGCGCTCCCCGATCAGGGATGACACTGGCCAACCCCGTCAAGGTGACGACGACCCTCCTGACGGACCAGGCTCAGTAGCCAGGCGGAGGCATAACCGGCACCCGGCGGGTACCGCGACCGCGGAATAGCAAACAGCATGAAAAGGACTTTTCAATGGTTGACGCGACTGCATCATCTCTCGTATTCGATTCGGTCGACTACGGCGTCTTGATCCCACTGGATGTTTACTTCGACGACCTTGACCCATACGGGATGCTGCACAACGGTCGTTACACCGTGATGGCCGAACGTGCTTTTAACACGTACGCGTTTAGCCTGGGCTTCGGCGGATCCGAAGTGGCCGTGCCGACCTATTATGTCGTGAAGGCGGTCGCCATCGTGTTCGACCTCCCTTTGATTGGCAACGGGGAAATCGCCGTCCACCTCTGGACCGAGCGGATAGGCCGCACATCGGCAACGACCGGCTTCCGCGTGTGTAGTCGTGATGGCAGCAGCACGTACGCACACGGGACGCGGACCATCGTGAATGTAAGCGGCGAGACGATGCGCCCCACCGAGTGGTCTGAGGAGCATCGAGCGGGGTTCGATCGAATCCAGGGCCCTGAAGCCTGACATCCTGCTTTGAAGCCCCTCGGACCGATGGGCTCGCCCGACTTCACGGGCCTCCGTGTGTCTACTGATTCCCAATGTGGTTGTCAACGCTTGACCCGTGACTGGCTGTAGCTGGCTCAGCCAAGGGTGGCAACGGGGAATGGTGGGCTGCTTTCGAGGGGCCGATTGTCGCGCAGTAGTGCCCACAGGACGTTCAGGCGGCGGCGTGCGAGAGCTCGTTTTCGGTCGTAGAACGCCTTCGAGGTGGGGCAGCATCGGGCGGCGACCTGGGCGGGCATGTAGAAGACCCGCATCAGGCGGCGGCAGTAGCGGCAGGGTCGGCGCATGTTGCCGCTGATCCGTCCGGAGTCTTGGGGGACGGGTGCCAGGCCGGCGACACCGGCGAGGCGGTCGGGGCTGCCGAATACGTTCATGCCTCCGCCGGTGTGGGCGATGAACTCGGCGCCCAGGACAGGGCCGAGGCCGGGCGTGCTCAGGATGATTTCGACGTAGGGGTGGTCGCGGAATCGGCGCTCGATCAGGGCGTCGGTCTCGTCGAGCTCATCGTCGAGGGCCATCACCTCCCTCGCGAGCCTGGCGACCACGGCCGCCCCCAGTTTTTCCCCGGGGGGCGGCGGTGTGCTGGGCCTCAGCTGCCTGGACGGCGGTGGCCGCGACGAGCTGGTGGTTGCGGACCTTGCGGTTCTTCAGCCACGTCGCGAGGCGGTTCTTGCCGTCGCAGGGCGGCCGGTGTCTGGTAGCCGGTCAGCAGCACCAGGGACGCCTTGGAAGTGCTGTAGTCGAAGGCCCGTTCAGGGCAGGGAAGTACTCCAGCAGCCGGGCTCGCATCCGGTTGATCGCCCTCGTGCGGTCCGCGGCAACGTCGAGCCGGCGCGAGGTGAGGATGCGCAGGTCGACGGCGATGTCGTCACCACGGTGCATGGTCTGCAGATCGCGGCGCATGCGGGCCTGGTCAGCGATGATGAAGGTCCTTCGCGTCGCTCTTCCCGTCGCCCCGGTAGGAGCCAGAGGCATGGTGGACGCTGCGGCCGGGGATGTAGAGGACTTGCTGCCCGTTGTCGGTCAGCAGGGCGATCATCAGCGCCGCCCCGTCGGAGTTGAGATCGATTGCCCAGGTCACCGGATCTCCCTCGCTCAGCGCGAGGACATCCGCGATCAGTTCCAGTCCAGCAACACGGTCTTGTCGTTGGCCACCCGCCGCGACAGCCTGCGCTGGCCCTCAGCGTCGATCACCATGCAGTGATGCTCGGTCTTGCCCGCATCCGTCCCAGCCCACAGCTCAGGCACGGCCACCTCCGACGTCGCTCCAGTTCCGGTTCCAGCAGACGACCTCGCCAGCGTGTCCTTACCAAGCGATCGTGCGCGCGCATCCCAATCAGTGGCCGGGTCGTGCGGGACGCCGGGCGGCCAATCCGGGAAGCGCGTCGGCGAACCAGTCGAGTGCCGCCGCGCACGCCTCGGTGGCGTACCCGTATCCTCACGCTTGAGGGAGTAGCGAGCTCGGCCTCCCCGCCTCCCGGACGGTAACCCAGACGCTCCGGGGCACGCCGATCAAGCGTGACTATGCCGATCAACGCTCCGTCGAGCTCGACCACAAAAGAGCCAGGGCGTTGCCCAGGCACCTCAGGCACCGCGCGCTCCAGCTCATCACGCGGTTGAGGGCCACCGATGTAGGTACCCACCTCTGGCGAGGCGAACAGCTCGATCAGCCGGGCGAGCCCGGCCTCAACTGCCTATCGCTCCCACGTTTTTGACCTGATCCCTGGTCAGAGTACGTACGGGTAGAGGCTGACCTTCTCGCGCTCGATGAAGAGTTCGACCCACGTATTGGCGACATCTTCGGGCAGCGGATCAGCAAGGTCCAGCAGGATATTCGTGCCGTCGAAGTCCAGCAGGGCGGCACCGACCTCAGTGAGGCTCAGCTGTCCCCGCAGGACTGCGCAGTGCCCACCGGTCCGGAGCCCGGGACCGATACAACAGCAGGCTTGGCGTTCTGCCCCCAGACTATGTCCTCGTCGATCGTCCACTCAACGTGGTACTCGCCGGGCTCCGCGGCACGATCCCCGCACCATCGGACCGCGGTGTGACCGAACGAGGTCCGGACATCTGCAAGCCAAGGACTTCCAGGGACCT
This sequence comes from Actinacidiphila glaucinigra, assembly GCF_035918135.1. Lineage (NCBI taxonomy): Bacteria > Bacillati > Actinomycetota > Actinomycetes > Kitasatosporales > Streptomycetaceae > Actinacidiphila > Actinacidiphila glaucinigra. The sequence continues at coordinate 9,483,350 of NZ_CP109144.1, read as the reverse complement.
CGCGACCTTCACCAGTTCGATCAGCACCGCTCGATCATGCAGCATCCGCGTCGCTGCCGGGACCCGTGAAGTTTCGGCGCTGCCTGGCACGGGTTCGCCGGAACATGTGCCCTGAGGGTCTTGTTCGAGGTCAGGATGATCGAGCCCTTTTCGTAGTGTTCGGAGATCACCTGGAAGACGAGCTTGGCCTCTGCTCGTTCCAGGGGCTGGTAGCCGACCTCGTCCACCACGAGGACGCTGGGGCTGAGGTAGGTGCCGAATTTACTGGTCAGGCGCCCTGCGGCTTCGGCGGCGGTGAGGTTGCGGACCATGTCGTCGAGGCTGGTGAAGTAGATCGAGTAAGCCGGCCCGGCAGGCCGCGACCGCGAGGGCGAGGTGGGTCTTGCCGACCCCGGGTGGCCGACGCGGTCGCGTCAACCACAGAAAATCCTTTTCATGCCGTTTCTTCTCCGGGCCCTCCCCGGCTGTCGGGGAGGGCCCTTCCTCGGCCGTGTTCGCGGTGGTTGGCCTGCCGTGCGCCGGCCATGCCTCTGTGGCTACTGAGCCTCGTCCGTCACCAGGGTCGTCGTCACCTTGACGGGGTTGGCCAGTGTCTCCCTGATCGGGGAGCGCTGCTGGACGAGCTCGGTCAGTTCCTGGAGCTGCTCGGCCGTCGCGTTCGGCGACTGCGCATGGACGTCCACCCGGATCTCCTGTGCTCCCGGACGGACGGACTTGTCGATGCCGAGGAAGCCCTGGAGGTCGAAGTCGACCTGCAGATCCAGGCTCAGAGAGCTCAGCTCGATGCCACGCGTGGCCGCGACCGACGCGTAGGTCACCGCGTAGCAGCCTGCCAGGCCCTGGAGGATGTACTCGGCAGGGTTTGCCGCCTTGTCCGTGCCGAGCAGCGCTGTGGGCTCGTCCGACTCGAAGACGTACGTGGCGGTACGGCTGGCGATGACTTCACCGTTCTGTCGGGGGGCGGTCGTGGTGGCCCGCTGGTGGGCGCCCCCGCTCCATTCAGACTGGACGCCGAAGGTGACCTGGGCCAATTCGGGCTTGTCCCGGACCGCATCCACGGTCTGGCTCAAAGCGTCCGTGTCGACACCGTTGATCATCAATCTCTCCTTGTCGCCTTCATGTAATCGATTTATCGGTCCTGGGTGACAGCTCGCTGAGAAAACGTCACCGACCGTGCATCGGCACCTTCCGAGATCCCCAAAAATGATCCCGGGCGCTGTCGTCGCCGGCGGCACGCATGACGTGGGCCCGGCGGTGGTGCGCGCGCGCTGCTCGCGGACGGCGTCGAAGTCCTGTTGACCCCGCCCGCGCCGTGGTTACCGGAGGTGGATCGCGAACCCGGTCTCACCGGGCACGTGCGCCTCCTCGAGAACCATGTTTTCGTCGTAGTCGCCACTGTTGCGGGAGCGGTACGGCAGCGGCTGCGTCGTCTCCAGCGTGCGCAGCCGCTCGCGCAGCGCGCCGCGGGCCTCGGTGAACTGCTCCGGGGGCACCCGGTCGGCGCCGTACACCGCGTACGGCGGGAGGACCGACATCCCGGTGTAAAAGAACGTCCCGTGCTGGAGGCTGAACAGCAGGTCGTCCAGTGAACCGTTAATGCCGCGCGGGCCCAGCGCCGCTTCGCTGGCGCCGCCCGTCACGACCACCATCGCGCGCTTGCCCGCCAGTCTGCCCTCGCCGTAGTGGAGTGTGCGGCCGTCATCGCCGGACAGGCCGTACGCGAAACCCTTCACGAACACGCGGTCGATCCAGCCCTTGAGGATCGCGGGGACGCCGAACCACCACAGCGGGAACTGCACGACGACCGCGTCCGCCCAGGCCAGTTTCTCCTGCTCGGCAACGATTTCCGGGCTCAGCATGCCCCCGGCGTACGCACGGGCGGACGCCGCCCCGACCTGCAGCCGCTCGTCGGCGGCCTCGGTGCCGTAGTCGGCCGCGTCGACGACCGGGTTCCACTTCATCGCGTACAGATCCGACTCGCGGACGTCATGGCCGAGGTTCCGGAGTGTCTGGAGGCTGTCGTCGCGGAGGGCGCCGCTCAGCGAGCGGGGTTCGGGATGGGCGAATACCCACAACACGTTCATGACTTCGATCATCCGACCGTTGCGGAGCGTGAGCGAGTGGCCTGATAGCCAATATATGCAAGAATCGGGCCATGACTTCTCCTGCCGCGTTCGCGCACCCCGACCGCCACCGCGTCGCCGTCCTGGTGCGGCACGGGATGCTCGTGATGGAACTCGGCATCATCCAGCGGCTGTTCGGGCAGGCGCGCTCGGCGGCAGGCGAGCCGCTGTACGAGGTCGTCACCTGCACGCCCGAGCCAGGGCTGGTGCGCACCGACTCCGACGTCGTCATCCCCGTCCACCGCGGTCCGGAAGTCCTCGCAGAGGCCGATACCGTGATCGTTTCGGCGTCGATGGCGGACTACGAGCCGGCGGCGCGCGAGCTGGCCCCGCCGGTGCGCGCCGCGCTGGCGCGGATCCGGGAGGGCGCACGGATCGCGTCGATCTGCACCGGCGCGTTCGTGCTGGCCGCCGCCGGCCTGCTCGACGGCCGCCCGGCGACCACGCACTGGCAATCCGCCGCGGAACTGCAGGAACGGTTCCCGGAGGTCGACGTCGACCCGTGCGTGCTCTACACCGACGACGGCGACGTTCTCACTTCCGCCGGCGTCGCCTCCGGGATCGACCTGGTGCTGCACATGATCCGCCGCGACCACGGCACGGCTGTGGCCAACGAGGTCGCCCGCGGCACGGTCGTCTCCCCGCACCGCGAGGGCGGCCAGGCCCAGTTCGTCCGCCGCCCGGTGCTCGAGCCCCGGACGTCGTCGACGAAGGCCGCCCGTGCCTGGGCGCTGGACAACCTGCACCGCCCGCTGACGCTGCGCGAGCTGGCGGCCCGCGAGTCGATGAGCACCCGCACGTTCACCCGCCGCTTCCGCGAGGAGGTCGGCGTCTCGGCGCTGCAATGGCTTACGCAGCAACGAATCGAGCGCGCCCGCCAGCTCCTGGAGGAGTCGGCCCTCCCGGTGGACCGGGTGGCGGCGGAAGCTGGCTTCGGCACGGGTGCCTCGCTGCGCCAGCACTTCCAGGCGGCGCTGGGCGTATCGCCGAGCGCGTACCGGTCGACGTTCCGCGGCGAACCGGCAGCCCAGTCCGGCTAGTTAAGTCTGCCTCGGTCTCGGGGTCGGCTCCAGGGCGGTTGCAAGTTCCGGGGTCGAGCCGGCCGTGTTCGAGTCGGTGGCCTCCGACCCGACGGTCTCGCGGCTGATCGACACCCTCGCCGCAGCCGGGCCGAAAGCGCTGACAGCCATCCGGGCCGCACGGTCCGAGGTCCGTGAACGTGTGTGGAAAGTGGCCGGTGATGCGGCCCCGGACCGCGGCGGACAGGTCATCGTGGACCTGGACGGGGTGCTGGTGATCGCGCACTCCGACAAGCAAGACGCGAAGCCGACGTGGAAGAAGTCCTTCGGCCACCACCCGCTGATGGGATTCGTCGACCACGGCAGCGGCGGCAGCGGAGAACCCGTGGCGGGCTTGCTGCGGCCCGGCAACGCCGGCTCCAACACCGCGGCCGACCACGTCGAAGCCGCCCGGCTCGCCCTGGCCCAGCTCCCGAAGACCTACCGGCGCGGACGCCACACCCTCATCCGCACCGACTCCGGCGGCGGGACCCACGAGTTCGTGGCCTGGCTGGCCCAGTGCGGAAGGTGGCTGTCGTACTCGGTCGGTATGACCATCACCGATCCCATCCACCGAGCAGTGCTGCACGTTCCCGCCACCGCAGGACGCGGGCCGTCGAGCCCCGTGGCGAGGTCCGCGACGGCGCCTGGGTCGCCGAACTTGCCGGTGACGCCCTCAAGGGATGGCCGACAGGGATGCGACTGATCGTCCGCAAGGAACGGCCGCGCCCCGGCGCACAGTTACGGATCACTGACGCCGACGGCCTGCGGCTCACCGCGTTCGCCACCAACACCCACAACGTGCCGATCGCTCGAGCTCAGGCACCGCCAGCGTGCGCGAGCCGAGGACCGCATCCGTGCCGCGCGAGCCACCGGCCTGCGTAACTGCCCCTCCACCACACCGCGCAGAACCAGATCTGGCTGGAGATCGTCCAGATCGCCCTGGACCTACTCGCATGGATGTCGATGCTCGCCTTGACCGGCTATGTCCGCCGCTGGGAACCCCGGCGGCTTCGACTCCGACTGTTCTCCACCGCCGCCCAGCTCGTCACCACCGGACGACGCCGCATCCTCCGCCTCGCGACGCACTGGCCCTGGACAGACCTGATCAACCAAGCCCTGCAACGGCTCCAAGCCCTGCCGAACCCCGGCTGACCAGCAACGTCCCGTCCCTACGAACAGCACCACCCCGCCCGGAACCGTGGAACCCGGCGCCCACCCGACGCTACAGCCGGGCCACAGACCTACCCGTGACCGCCCGAACGACCGAAACCGCCCGCCAGAGAATCCGACGAACCGTCACGAAAGATCGAGGTTAACGAAGCCCTATCCAGCGGTGCACCATCACGTCGCCACTGCCCTAAGAAGCGAGAGTTTCCGTACTGCTTCACTTGATGTCCCGAGTATCTCCGACAGTTCAGGCCCACGTCCTGCGAGGCTGTCCAGGAGCACTGCCATATCGCCACCGACGTCTGCTCGGCCACCCGTCTGGACGTAGACGTGGGAGTTGCTGTGGCCTATGCGATACGTGCAGTCGGGTGATCCGTACAGCTTGATCGCTGTCTCCACGTAGTCGCCAGACCAAGCGGCAGGTGCCGAGGCGGCAAGCAGGGTGTACATCACCATGAGGCGACCTTCCTCGCCATCAAGTGGAACGTCAAGTCCTAGGGGAATACATATATCTCGCTCATGCATCCACGCATCCCAGATCGTATGGGTGCCGAACACGGACCAGTGCAATTTTCTCCGAAGTGGACCCTGCTTCACTTGGGGGGACCCTTCCATCACGCGCCGGAGGAACAACTCCCCTTCCCGTTGGATCAATTGCGATAGCTCATCCACCGTCTCCCTTACGGATTCGCCCTCCGAATGCCTCATCCAAGCGGCAGGTGAGGTTTTCGGACTGAAGTTCCTGGGGTTTCCGAAAGGGTATTCAGTCTCATCTAGCATAGATATATGCACCTTGGTTACATCACGAACGTGGCGTACCACTTCATGCACCGACCAGTCCGTGCAGCGAGACTGTGCGTTGAATTGAGATTCTTCGATGTTGTTCAAGAGCTCAAGAAATGCGTGTCGTCGGCGGCGCAATATTGCGTAGACCGCCTCCGCGCCTTCGCTCCACCCTTCCATCTCGGAAATCATGTAAGTCGTACTTGAGTCCATCGGATCAACCATTCGCGCTTTTCGAAGCAGTAGGGACGGCTCGCACAGTTGCCTCTGAGTTCGGTAAAGGGTTTTGCAGTGCCCGGTCCAAAGATCCAGGAATCGGCCGCTACGGAGGCGTCACCACATTGAGGTCCGCAAAACGCAACTCGTGCTTCAGGCAGCTCCGCTGAGGATTCCCGTCTCTCTGCGAGACGGCCATTTGGTCAGCCGCCCAGATGGCCGATCTTCTTGGCCAGCTCCTCCAGATCCGACGGGGTTGCAGACCAGATGGTGCGAACGTGCTCAGTGATGTCCTCGGCAGGCCAGTTCCACCAGGCGATGCGCAGCATGCGGTCGATGTCCTCGTCTGGCAGCCGCTTCTTGATCTCTTTCGCGGGGTTGCCTCCGACCACGCTGTAAGGTGCGACATCGCTGGTGACCAGGGACCGCGCTCCGATGACTGCACCATCACCGATGGTGACGCCGGGCATGATGACGGCTTCACGACCGATCCACACATCGTTGCCTACGACGATGTCGCCCTTGCTAGGCAGATTGGGCAGCAAGTCGGCCGTCTTCTCGAGCCACGATCCGCCGAAGATGAAGAAGGGGTATGAGGTGGTGCCACCGGGCATGTGGTAGTCCGTTCCCGGCGACATGATGAACTTCGTCCCCATGGCCAGGCAGCAGAATTTGCCGATGACCAGTCTTTCCGGTCCATACGCATAGAGAACGTTGTTGTCCTCGAAGCCGGCGGCGTTTTCGGTGTCGTTGTAGTAGGTGAATTCACCGACCTCGATCCTGGGCGACTTGATGAGCGGCTTGAGGAAGACAGTGACGTCTTCGGCTGCTTCGACCAATCCGGGGCGCCGCTCGCTCTTTATCATGCCAGGGATGCGGGCGTTTGCGGGATCGGGGAACGTGGTCATGCTGTGGACCATCCTTGGTGACTGTGTCGGTGTGCATCAGGGGCTCACCACGCGGCGTGCGGTGGCGGGCAGTCCCTGTTCCCCATTCGGCTGACGTTCGCCGAGCCGGATGAGGCCAAGACGGAGCGGATCAGGTTTCGTCTGCGGTCGGCAGTGTGATGGGAATACCCACGAGGAGCCGTGTTCGGCCCACGATCCGTCGTAGTTGCGCAGGTTCTTGGATCAAAGTTCGAGAATTCCGTACAGTCCGACGAACTCGTCATCGGAGCGGAAGGTGCCGTCGTCGTTGGCGGCCTTGGACCATGGCACATTCACTGTGGTGGGGATGTGTTCTCGCTGCAGGGCTGCCTCCTGGTGGGCGGGGGCACTGATTTTGCCCGAGAGCTCCTCGGGCGAACCCACGTCCACAAGATTGAGTGAACCGATGGCCGCTAGGACGTCATCTCGCAGGGCACGCATAGATGGTTTCGGAGCTGATGCCTTGTACGCGGTGGGCTGGCGGGTAGCCCCTTCCTGCACCGGTTCTCGGTTGTCGAGTTCCCGTTTCTTGCGGCCGCCATCGAGCAGTCGTATGTCCTCGTGCCCGTATACCTTGAGATACCAGTATGCGAATGCCTATGTGGTGCCGTCGGCACCAGGCACGGATCGCCCTTGACGAATAAGCCTTGTCTGCCACCACGCGGGGCGGGCGGGTGCGCGGCCGACCCCCGTGGGCGTTGCCTGCGGTGAGCACGATCTCGACAGGGGCAGGCCGCGTCCGTCGACCGCGAGGTGGACCTTGGTGGTCAGTCCGCCTCCGGACCGGCCGAGTACCTGCCGCGCCGTTGCGGATCCGCCAGTTCGTCCCCTTCTGCGGGCGCCGGCGGCGGGCTGGTGCGCACGGTTGATCGTGGAGTCGACGGACACGGTCCACTGCACCGTGCCCACCGCGTCGTCGCGAATGTGGACGTGCTCCAGCAGCCGGGCCCAGGTCCCGTCCGTCTCCGAGCGCACAAACCGCTCGACGGTCTGCCAGGGCCCGTAGCGCTCCGGCAAATCCCGCCACGGAGCACTCGTACGCAACCGCCACAGCACTCAGTTGACCACCTGCCGATGATCTCGCCACGGCCGCCCACCGTCACGTGACGCTGCACTGTGTGCCGGCCTTTGCGGGCAGGCCGTGCGTCACCCGCGTGCGTGGACGGAGCCCCACCCTCCATCAACGCTGAGCAGCTGACCGGTCACGTAGGAACTGGCAGGACTGGCGAAGAAGAGGATGGCCTGCGCGATGTCCTCCGGCTCGCCGAGCCGCCCAAGGACGTATTCCTTCGTCAGCATCTCCTCCAGCGCCGGATTCTCCGTGACAGCGCGGGAGAAGTCGGTACGGGCTACGGCAGGCCTGACCGCGTTGACCCGTACGTTCGCGGTACCCCATTCTGCAGCCAGCGCGAGCGTGAGGGCGTCCACCGCGCCCTTAGTGGTGGCGTACAGGCTTACATTCGCCATGCTCCGGTCGCTTCCCACCGCGGAGGTCACGTTGACGATGCTCCCGCCGCCGACCGAGGCCATGTGCGCGGCAGCTTTCGCGCCCAACAGCAAAGGTGCGCGCGTATTGAGTGCCCACAGCGCGTCGGCTTCCTCGGCCGTCATATCCTGAGCAGGCGTCAAGCTGCCCAACTGACCGGCGTTGTTGACGAGTACGTCGACCTGGCCAAGCTGTGCGATAAGAGCCTCCCAGACTGCCTCGGGAGCCTCAGGCCGGGACAGGTCTGCCGGAATCACCACCGTGGTATCGGGCAAACTGTCCGCTAGCGCCTTCATCGACTCTTCGCGGCGGCCGACCAGCGCGAGCCGCGCACCCGCACGGGCGAGGAGGAGAGCCGTGCTCGCTCCTATTCCCCGCCCACCGCCGGTGACCACCGCCGTCTTGCCGGCCAGCGGGTGAGTGGGCAGACCATCGAGTGCGTTGTTCGTCATTGTTGTGTCCTTTTACACGTCGAATAAGGCATTCAGGGCCTCAGAGGGAGTACTCTTTCGCGCTCGCATTCGTGACACGCGTCACTCCGCAGGACGGCGGTAGGCGCCGTACCACCAGATCCTGGCGAGCTCACGGGCGAATGAGGCGTCGCCGCTTCCGTCGTCGACGCTGATGTGGTGGGCGATCGCCTGTCCGCCTCCCCACACGATGATCCGGCTCGCGGCCACAGCATCGAGATCGGGTGACGTTGATCCTGCATCCTGCTCGGCCAGCAGCGTCTCCAGCACGTGCTCGTCAAACCCTTCGAGGTCGGCTGTGTAGAAGTCGCTCACCTCTGGGTCGTAGGCCGCCACCTCACGGATCGCGGTGATCAGGCTGCGATGGGTACGGTGAACAACGATCACTTCTTCGAAGAACCGGGTAAACCGGTCTGCTCCGTCCTCTGCGACGGCTGGATCCCACTGGCGGGCCAGCGCCAGTAGCGACTCACGCAGTTGAGCGGACAGGCGCGCTAGAATGTCTGACTTTCCGCGGAAGTGTGCATAGAAGGTGGCTCGTGAGACGCCAGCCTCGTCGATGATGCGTTGCACGCTGATCGCCGTGAAGGGCTCGCCTGCATCAAGGAGCTCAGTCACCGCCGACAGCAGGCGAGCCTCGGTCGCCTCTGCTTGCACCGCATGGTGGGTGGACCTGCGTCGCGTAACGGATCGCAACGGGCACCTTCCGTTCGTCAGTGTGGGATTACGTACAGGGAGAGGGAAGGCCTCGCTCCGCGCGGCTCTCATGCATCCTGCACCGGCCTGACGGTCGCCGTGTTCGTCGCGATCTTCGTCAGAACGTCTGCGAATTCGCGGGGGTGGGAGTAGAAGGGCGCGTGGTGACCAGGGACGCGGTACACGGCATCGGCACGTTTCGCCATGTCTTCCTCGACCGCAGCGACGGTGGACACGTCGTAGTCCGGGATCACATAGCTGTTGGGCACGGTTTTCCAGCCCGCCTGCGTCACCGTCTCGAAGTCGGCACGCACGGTCTGCGGGACGAGTCTCGCCATCGCCTCCACCGTCTCCGGATTCGAGGCGTCACCGTCATAGAAGCCTGCGGGAAGATTCAGATCGGGGTTCTCCGGCGGACGCAGGCCGATCAGCGAGTCGGGGGCCGGCACGCCGTGCATCTGGAACATGCCCTCGCCGACGTCAAGCATGTAGGCCGCCACGTACACGGCGTGCACGACATTGGAAGCCCCGGCGATCGCCTCAGTGACCGGTACCCCGCCATAGGAGTGCGCCACAACGATCACCGGGCCGGCTATCGCCTCCAGGGCCCGCTTGATCACTTTGGCGTCGTCATGCATGCCCGGCAGCGGCTCGACTGCCGACGGGTCCTCCACCGCACTCACGAGGCTCACCGCTCGCGTGGACCAGCCATCGCTCTCAAGAACTTGCTGCAGCCGCTCCCATACCCACGGCCCGTGGTGGCCCCCCGGCACCAACAGGAACGTCGGGCGACTCGCACTCGCATTCACAGCACATCTCCTCAAGCAGGCCTTGCCGCGCACGCCCCACGGCGCAGAATCGGTCAACAGACCCCATACGCAATGACCATACAACATGTTCAGTCTTGCTCACCGCTGGGCAACGTTCGTCTATCGACCGCTTGATGAGCAAGATCGATAAGCGGCGGCGCGCGGCCGGATCGCGTGAACTCATCGTTCAGGCACCAAACGAGGGCCTGGATACCGCCCGGGCCCGCGGCATCCGCCGCGGGCCGGCCTGCGAGGACGGAGAAGCGGTAGTGCCACGCTCGCGACCTGCTTGTCCGACCGGACCGGAGAACACCGTCACCTCGATCGCGAAGCTCCTCGGCGTCTCCAGGAACGATCCACAACTGCGTGCCTGATCTGAAGGGCGGTCGCCTCGCACTCGCTGAACGGCGAGTGCGCTGGAACTGCCCCGACACTCCAGGTCCGAAGACTGATCACTGCCGTCTGCGGCTCGGCTCTTGCCGGTACCCCAATGTGCCGCAGCGGTGTGTTCTTCTGTCACCAGGTCCTGCGTACGGCCGGTCGCTCGTTTCGCCCGACCGCCGAGGCGTCTCACGTACTGCTGTTCCCTGGGGACAGAAGCGCTTCGCGGTGGCGGTGGGATGCCTGACACTCGTGTCGGCGACGGTCACCGCGAAACCACCCTTGCCCCCGAGCAGCCAGCCGCGCGGTTCAGACAGACCGCCGCCATCGCCCTTTACCGAGGGTTCGGATTGCGCTGTGGGCTGCGCCTCTCGACTGGCAACTGCCCACACCGCGCGCGAGGACGCCCTGGGCGCGGCTGGGTGCGGAGTCCCAGCCCTCGCCGCTTTCCCCAGCTCGAACCGAACCGCTCGCTTGCTCGTTCATCAGCCGCCTGCATGAGCTGAGGCGAAGCTCTGCGCTAAGCGACTTGCTTTCACACTGATGTCAAGGTTGGAGCCTAGTCGAGTCGCCGCGCTTGCGGAGGCTCGATGTGAGCCCGAGGCCACCTCTCCGAGGCTCTGATCACGAAGGACAGCCGTCGTGACCACTACCCAGATGGACGTTCCAAGGACCTCGTCCGTGGAGCGTTTGCCACTCCTGCCCCTGATCGCGAAGCCAGTCGACCCAGGATTGTGACATGAACATGACTTCGACAAAGAACGCCGACATCAACTTCTATTTCGACCCCATCTGTCCGTTCGCGTGGATGACGAGCAAGTGGATCCGGATCGTCCAGGCACAGCGCCACTACACCGTCGACTGGCGGTTCATCTCACTGCGTCTGATCAACTCGCACATCGACTACGACACCCACTTCCCTGAGGAGTACCACGCCCAGCACACCGCGGGCCTGCGGCTCCTGCGAGTGGCCTCTGCGGCCCGAGAGAAGCACGGACGCGAGGCGATCGGCCCGCTCTACGCGGCCTACGGCGCGCGCATCATGGAGGCCGGACCCGACGAGGGCCGGGCCCCCGGCTGGCAAGGCACCCCCGACCTCGCCGCCGACGCCCTCGCCGAAGCCAACCTGCCGACCTCGCTCGTCGACGCACTCGACGACACGACCCGAGATGCCGAGATCCAGGCCGAGTCCGACGAGGCGCTGTCGCTGACGGGCAAGGATGTCGGCACGCCGATTGTGCACTTCGAGCCGCCGGAGGGCATCGCCTTCTTCGGACCGGTGATCAGCCGACTGCCTGACGAGGAACAGGCAGGGGTGCTGTGGGATCACGTCATCGGCCTCGCCCGGTTCCCCGGCTTCGCCGAACTCAAGCGCAGCCTGCGCGAGCGTCCGCAGCTACCGTCGTTCGGCGTAACAGCGCAGGAGACGGGCAAGACCGAGGACTGGCACGCCGGAAGCCGCAGACTCAAGAAGTAGCTCTGCCAGGGCGCTCCCCCGGCAGCCGGCGGCTCCCGTCGCAGGTTGGAAAACGATCCACTACGTGTCGCGGTCGCGCGATGTGGTCGGAGCAACCCATCGCGTGGCCGGAGACAAAACGGTCAACGTGTTGTCCGGCCATGCGACTAGGTCGGCGAGCACGGCAACCACGACCAGCGGGCTACCGGGAGTCAAGCCACCAGTTAGGCGGGGCTTCGGCTTCGCTCCGAGCCTTCGCGCGGCCTCGCACACGGTCAGCCGTGCCCCTCGGCCGGGCTGCCCGGCACCCTCAACCATGGGCAGCCATAGTCACATCGAGAAGGAGAGATCATGTCCGACACCAGGCCGCGGCAGGCGGCCGTCGAGGTACCGCGAGGACTGGCGGGCGTCGTCGTCACCGATACCGCACTCGGGGACGTGCGGGGAACCGAGGGCTTCTACCACTACCGCCAGTACTCCGCGATCGAACTGGCGGCGAGCCGGAGCTTCGAGGACGTCTGGCACCTGATGTTCCACGGGACGCTGCCCGACGCGGAGCGCTCGGCCGCCTTCGCCGCCCGCGTCGCCGCACTGCGCCACCTGCCGGACGAGGTCGCTGAGGCGCTGCCGGCGATCGCCCGGGCGACCGCCGCGGCCGGCCCGCTCGCCGGACTGCGCACCGCGCTGTCGCTGTACGGCTCCGCCACGGGCCTGGGCCCGCTGTACGACACTGATCCGGCACGCCGCGCCGAGGACGCGCTCGCCGCCTCTGCCGTCGTGCCGACCATCCTGACGGCGCTGCACCGGATCGGCCGTGGCCAGGAGCCGCTCGCGCCGCGCGACGACCTCGGACACGCCGCCAACTACCTGTACATGATGACCGGTTCGGAGCCGGACCCAGTGCATGCGCGAGCGATCGAGCAGTACCTGGTGGCGACGGTGGACCACGGCTTCAACCCGTCGACGTTCACCGCGCGGGTGATCGCGTCCACCGGCGCCGATCTGGTGGCCTGCCTCGTCGGCGCGGTCGGCGCGTTCTCGGGCCCGCTCCACGGCGGCGCGCCGGCCCGCGCGCTCGACACCCTCGACGCGATCGGCACCGTCGACCGGATCGACCCGTGGATCAGGGAGCGGGTCCTCGCGGGCGAGCGAATCATGGGCTTCGGACACGCGGTCTACCGCACCGAGGACCCGCGCTCCCGGATGCTGCGCAGCACAGGTCTGGCGTTCGGCGGACCGCTCATCGACTTCGCCGTGCGGGTCGAGGAACGCGTGGAGGCGATCCTCGCCGAACTCAAGCCGGGCCGCGAGTTGCACTCCAACGTCGAATTCTACGCCGGCGTCGTCATGGAGCAGTGCGGCCTGCCGCGGGCCATGTTCACGCCGACGTTCGCGGTCGCCAGGGTCGTCGGCTGGAGCGCCAATATCCTGGAACAGGCCGCCGATCCGAAGATCATCCGTCCGGGCGCGCGGTACGTGGGCGAGACGCCGCCGCAGCCCCTACCGGCGGTGTGAGGAGGGAGCGGGGTCGCGACTACGACGTCGGGGTCGCTCGCGTCGACCGCGCAGCACACGCTGCCGTTGCCGACCGGCACCATCGGCGAGCCGACCTGTCGGCGACCGTCATGGCGTCGATCTCCACGGCCCCGAAGTCCCTGACGGCCACGCCGATCCTGGTGCCCCTGCGCTCCCCCCAGGAAATGGTTGAGGAGCCTCGTCTTGCCCGCGCCCCGGCGGTGACGTGGTCGTCTGGGAGGACGCGATGCTCAACCCGCCGGAGGACCCGTACCACTGCCCGCCCGGCGTGACATGGGCGTACTTCCTGGACGGCGGCCAGGCGGCTGCACCCCCGCCGACCCGTTCGCTGAAGCGTGCGGAGGGGGGCGGCGGGACGGGGGGCTGGGGGCGCCCGGGTCTGTGCGGGCGCTTGCGGGCGCCACCCGCACAGACCGCCACCGGCCCGCGCTCAAGCCTCTTCGCGCCAGACCCAGGTGACCCGTTCGTAGAGGGGCTCGAAACCGGTTCGCAGCATGTTGCGCAGCGAGGTGTTTCGTTCGCCTCCCCGCTCCGCGCCCGTCTCGGCGACCAGCCACCGGCAGCCGGCCTCGCGGGCCGCGGCCGCCCGGGCGAGGAGCAGCGCGGACTGGGCACCCCGGCCCCGGGCCTCGGGCAGCGTGGCGCCGCCGAACATGTCGGCGCAGTCTCCGTTCAGGTAGACGCTTCCGACCGCGACGATCTGCTCGCCGTCGCGGACCGCGTACTGCCGCCAGTGCGGTCGGCCAACGCAGGACGCGGCCAGCTCGATCATGTCCGGTGCGCCGAAGCCGAAGGTGGTCATCATGACGGTGGCCCACTCCTTCGCCTGGCGCGGCTCGACCAGGCCGACACGCAGCCCCGCGTCCAGGGGCGGGAGCCCGTCGGGCGCTGGCGTCCCGGCGGCGAGGTCCCACCCGAGCTTGACGAACGAGCTCCCCGCCGTGAGCGCCAGCCTCTCGGCGACGGCGGGCCAGTCCTCCGGCAGGAGCGCGGGCGCGATCATCATCGAGCCCTGCCGCAGGCCCTGCTCGCGGTAGAAGTCCCGGACGCGGGTGAGCACGTCGGCGCCGACGGGCACGTCGTCTGCGAATCCTCCGGCCCGGTTGAAGAAGCCGCTGGGGTCCTCCCGGACGCAGAGGGCCAGCGCGGGCCCGATCCGCAGGGCGGCGGCCCCCAGCCGTTCCGCCGCGGAGCCCGGCGCGCCCGCCGCGAAGTCCCCGTACGCCTCGATCTCCGTGCGCTCTGCCAGCCCGAACGGCACAGTCGTCATCGTCGTCCTCCGCTCTTCACGCTCCGCACGAAGCCGAGTACAGCGGCGGCGAAATCCTCCGGCTGCTCGATGTGCCCGAAATGACCGCTGTTTTCCAGGGTTACCACGGTGGAGTGCGGGAGCTCGTCGTCCATCGCCCGCGCCCACCGGGGGCCACAGATGAAGTCGTACGCTCCGACCACCACCAGCGTGGGCGTCATGACGGCGCCCAGGCGTCCGCGGTGGTCGAAGGCGCCGCCGGTCACGTGGGTGACCCTCAGCCCGGGCAGCCGCGCGAACTCGTCCTCGCGGCCCCAGTAGTCCGCGAAGTAGGCAGGGAGCAGGGCACGCAGGTGCTCGGTCCGGGCTTCGTCGGTGTCCGCGACGGTGTCGTCCGCCCAGGCCGCGAGGACGGGCGCCACCCGCGGGTCGCCCGCGAAGCGGTCCGCGAACTCCGCCAGTCGGGCGGTGGCCTCCTTGGCCAGCTCCTCCGTGTTGTGCGCCAGGGAGTCGTAGAGGACCAGCCCAGCCAGCCGCTCGGGGTACGTCAGGGCGTACCGCTGGGCGAAACCGCCCGCGGAGTGGCCGAGCAGATGTACCCGGGGGAGGCCGAGGTGCTCCACGACGGCGTGGATGAAGCGGGCGTAGACGTCCAAGGTGTACCCGTCGGGGTGGCTCGGAAGCCTGCTCTCGGCGGTCGTCCCGACCTGCGTCGGGTAGACCATCGTGACATCCTCCTCCAGCAGCGGGAACCGCAGGTAGCCGTCGTCGACCCGGGACCCCCGCTCAGCGCTAGGCATACCGCGGGCCCCTGCCCGCGGACCTCGTACTCCTGGGGGATCCCGTCGACCTCGATGACGTGGTGGCCTGGGGACAGCGGATTCATGTGTCGTTCCTCAATGGTGGTGCCGGTCATACCTGCACGATGCGGTGGCTGGCGGGAAAGTCCGACCGGCCGACGATGTTTCTCGGACTGGCGCTCCCGGTGGGGGCTGGTCGCAGCTGCCGGTGCGGATCAGGCGGCGCGTAGGTGCGTCCCCCCTCGTGGCGGGGGACCGCGAGGGGGGACGCCACCGCAGCGGCTGCGCGCCGCCGAGGCCAAGGGAAGCAAGGACGGACGCCGCCCCACCATGACGGCCGCGAAGACCGACACCGTCCGCACCGCGTACCTGGAAGGCCGCTCCATCGCGGCCCTCGCCCGCGCCCACGGCGTCAGCCGCGGGCGCGATCCGCACAGGCTGTCGCCGGCCTCCTGCCCGACCACGCCGTCATCGAGGAGGACGTCGCCGCCCCGAAGTTGCCTCCCCACCCCCTATGACGTGCACTTCGGCCTCGCCGAACAGCTCCGCGAGATGCGTGCCGACGTCCTCCAGGCCGCCTACGCCAAGCACCCCGAGCGCTTCATCTGCAAGCCTCCCGAGCCGCCGAAGCTCCCCGCAACGGCCTGGATCAACAAGCCGCCACCAGACGGCCCACTGATCCCGGCACAACGTTAGAACGACCTACCTGCCTTGATCCTTTTGGCAGGTTCAGGCTGGCTGATCCTCCGAGTGATCAGTGACGTCGGGGATCGTGCACACACCGTCGATGCAAGTAGCGGCCGCCGGCACCGTCAGCCTGACGAGCGGGCTCGAGTCTTCCTCTGGCGTCGTGCACGTGCCGTCGATGCCCGTAGTGGCCACCGGTACCGTCCGCTGGGCGATCGGGCTCGGCTCTTCCTCGGTCATCAAGCGGCCTCCCGCTTCTTCTCGGCGAGCTGGCGCAGAATGTCGGCGAACGTCGCCGGATCCTGTGCTCCCGCGACTCCGTAGGCGTTCTCGAACACGTAGAACGGAACACTCTGGATCCCGAGTTGTCGCGCGCGGGCTTCGTCCGCCCGCACATCGTCGGCATACCGGCCCTCCTCGAGTGCGCTGAGCGCCTTCTCGCGGTCGAGTCCTATCTCGGCGGCGAGCTCGGCCAGATCCTTGTCCCGGCCGACGTGCCGCCCCTCCTCGAAGTGAGCCGCGAGAATCCGCTCGACCATGTCGAGCTGGCGCCCCTCCGCTTTGGCCCACCGGATCAGCTGATGTCCCTTCAGCATGTTCGTGTGCCGGAGGATGTCGTAATCGAAGTCCAGTCCGACAGCCTTTGCCGCGGCAACGATCCTGGCCAGCAGCGGCTGAACCTGATCGGCCGTGAATCCGCGGATCTCGAGGTAGTCCTGTTCGCTTCCCTCGAACTCCTCCGGGAGATCCGGCGCGAGTTCATACGCGTGGTACTCGATCTCCACCGGGATTCCGGTTACGGTCATAGCTTTTTCAAACTTTCGCTTACCGATGTAGCACCAGGGGCAAGCGATGTCCGACCATACGTCGACTCGGATCGGATCGATCCCTGCTGCCGCCGCAGGTGCTGACATGGAGTCAACGTCCTCATTTCCTGCCATAACTTTCTTCCTTATTTTCGCAGTGCGGTCCGCACCGATTGCACACGTCGGGAGTCATCAGCTCGAGCATCGGTGAAGTGCATGAAGAAGCGCTGTCATGTCCCGCTCTATCTAACGTTCAGCTCGATACGTCGATGCCCTCAAGGCTTTGTGCTGGGTCCGGGGAAGGCGTGAGTTCGTGCGAGGATCACGACGACGACCGTGAAGATGACGAGGACCGCGACGGCGATCATGAGCGACGCCGATCCGAAGCCGGCGAGGAGGATGCCGCCGATCAGGCCGCCGAGGCCGATTCCACCGTTCCACATCGTGACCATCAGCGGCTGCGCGGCGTCTGCGTGTTCGCGCGACGCTGCCATCAGTGCGCCCTGGAACAGGGTCGCGGCCCCGCCGAACGCCAGTCCCCACGCCGTCACCGCGACGTAGTCCACGACCACGTTCCCCGACCAGAGAGTCAGCGCGACCGCGGCCACGGCGAAGAACACAGTGCTCAGGATGGTGAGGCGCCGGTGGTGCCGGTCGACGAACACACCGGTGAGCCAGATACTCAAGATCGAGGCGATGCCGAATGCGAGCAGAATCCACTGCACCTGGTCCGCGAGCCCGACTCCTGCCAGCACGGGCGCGATGTACGTGTAGAGGATGGTGTGAGCGAGCACGTACACACCCGTGACGACCAGGATGGTGCGAAGACCTCGGATACGGAGGAGGTGACCAAGAGGCAATCGCTCAGCGGCCTTCTGGCCGGGGACGTTCGGCAGCTTCCACATCGTCCAGGCTATGAGGAGCGCCGTCAGCACCGACATGAGGCCGAAGGTCACCTGCCAGCCCACGATCTGACCGAGGAACGCTCCGACGGGAACACCCAGGGCGAGCGCGACGGGCGTGCCGGCGAAAGCGAAGGCCATGGCCCTGCCCTTCAGGGCGTCCGGGGTGATGCGCTGCGCATAGCCGCCGAGGATGCTCCATGTCACGCCGGACGCTGCGCCGGCAACGAACCTCGCCACCATCGTGATCGTGTAGTCGACGGAGAGCGCTGTGACGAGGTTGGCCACGAGAAACCCGACGAGCGCGACGACGAGAAGATGCCGTCTGGGCCAGTTCGTCGTGGCGACCGCCACCGGGATCGCCGTGAGCATCGTAGCGACGGCATAAATTGTCACCGTCTGTCCCGCTACCGACTCGGAAACGCCGAGCGCACGGCTCATCTGCGGGAGCACCCCCGCCGGCAGGGCCTCGGTGAGCGTGGTGATGAAGCCTGCCGTGAAGAGCGCGATGAGAGCTCCGATGGGGAGGCGTTCTCGTTCCGGTGCCTGCAAGATCGCGTCCTGAACCTTGGTCACTTCTTCTTCTTCTTTCTCTGGCACGTCGAAACCGAAGATCGACGATCTGCCACGTCTCGATGCACCGCGATCGCGGCGTCGAAGGCGATACTGCAACCTTGACAGTGATGTGAAGGCAAATCTGTCCGCGAGCGGCTCTCCCAGGAGGCGCCCGCCAGGGGTCTCTGAGGCTGCCTTCTCCCGCCGATCCCTAGACCGCGGGCATGCGGATCGGGCCGGCGTCGCGCACCTGCCCCAGAGCTGAGCGGCCCCGGCGGCGCGGTTGCGGTCCTCCCGCCGGCCCCACGCCGGAACACCACCCGACCCCAGAACTGCACCGGCGCCGCCCTACGACGTGGGCAGAGCGGTCCGCCACGAGAAGGCGCCACGCACGTCACACGCTTGAAATTTAAAGCACATGCTTACCGACTTGCCTTCACATTGATGTGAAGGTGTAAGGGTGGGCCGCGCGTCACTGCCCCGCCTCCTGACGAGCCGGCGGCACCCATCCGCCGGTCGACCACTACTGAACTGGAGATCTTCCGTGACCGTTGCAGACCTCTTCGAGCCGCTCGCGCTTCTGCATGGCCCTGCGATGCGAAACCGGTTCATGATGGCGCCGCTCACGAGTCAGCAGAGCGAGCCGGAAGGCTTCCTCTCCGATTTCGACAAGGAGTGGATGCGACAGCTGGCCCAGGGTGGATACGGGCTGGTCCAGACGGGCGCGACGATCGTCGAGGCCAGTGGAATTGCGTGCGCTCGGCAGCCGGGCATCTTCAGCGACAAGCACCTGCCCGGGCTGGCGGAGGTTGCTGCTTCCATCCGCGAGGGCGGCGGCTTGTCGGCGGTCCAGCTCCACCACGCGGGGCATCGCGCGAATCCGCACTTCGGAGGTGTGCCCTCGCCCGCCTCCAGTCACACGCTGCCCGGAATCTCCGCATTGTCGACCGCAGAAGTGGAGCGCATCCGTGACAGCTTCATCGCAGGCGCGAAGAGGGCCGAGAAGGCCGGTTTCGACGGCGTCGCGGTCCACGGCGCCTTCGGGTGGATCCTGTCGGAGTTCATGTCTCCGATACTGAACGACCGGACGGACAAGTACGGCGGCAGCCTGGAGAATCGCGCACGTTTCACCATCGAGGTGATCGAGGGCATCCGTCGGGAGTGCGGACCTGATTTCCAGATCGGATGGCGCCTGTCGATCGAGCGGTACGGCCTGCGCATCGAGGAGCTTCGGGAGATGACCGCGGAGATCCTCGATCGAGAGTTGATCGACTATCTGGATCTCGCCCTGTGGGACTACAACCAGATCGTCCAGGAGGGTGCGTTCCGAGGCCGGACGATGCTGAGCGTCTTCGCCGATCTGCCACGGAAGGGCGTGCGCCTGGGCGCAGCAGGCCGCATCAGGAGTGCGGAGCGCGCCGGTCGGCTGCTGGACGAAGGGTGCGACTTCGTGCTGATCGGACGGGCCGGCATCCTGGAGCGGAACTGCCCCGTTCTGGTGGAGTCGGACTTCGAGCACGAAAGCCCGGTCCTCCCCGTCCCCGCGGACTTCCTGCGGAGAGGTGGACTGAGCGAGCGTTTCATCAGCCATCTGCGCGGCTGGGGCGACTTCGTCCGACCCGGCAGCCGCTGAGCAGCGGACTGACCGTACGCGGCGGGAAGGGAGCGCGGCGATGGAACTGAGCTGGCTCGGGGAGACCCTGCACTACACCGACGAAGGGGCCACCGACGACGCAATCCTGTTCCTCCACGGTCTGGGCGGCAACGCGAACAATTGGCTGCACCAGCGCCGAGCCTTTGCGGAGCATCACCGCGTGATCACCCTGGACTTCCCCGGCCACGGGCGATCCACCGGAACGTCAGTCCCGTTCGGGCAGTACGCGGCCGCCGCACAGGCCCTACTCGATCACCTTCGAGTGAACGAAGTGTCGGTCGTGGGACTGGCGATGGGTGCCAGAGTGGGGATCACGCTCGCGGCACGATCGCCACGCTGTGTCAGGCGTCTGACGATCGTGAACGGGTACTTGGAGCTTCCGCCGCGCGAGCACGAAAAACGCGTCGAGCTCTATGATCTGCTCCTGAGCCCGGGTGGTGCACGCGAATGGGCCCAGCTGCTGCTCGAAGGCATGGGGGTCTCCGGACACGCCGGCATAGCGCGAGGATTTCTCGCGTCAGCAGATCGCATCGATCCCGCACACGTGAATGCAGTCTTTCACCAGGTTGACGGGGTCGATCAGGCGGAGGAGTTCCGCGGACTGGCCATTCCTGTGCAGCTGATCGTGGGAGAGCGAGATCAGCTTGTCCCCACGTCGTCCACCGAGCAGCTGACCGCGCTCGCCAGAAAGGCAACAATCAGTCGCTTCCCCGACAGTGGACATCTTCCCTACCTGGAGGATCCGGCAACGTTCAATCGCGCACTCGAGGACTTCCTACACGGTCAGGCGGCATCAACGGATGGCGCAACCTGAGACACAGCGCCCAGATAGTCGTCTAGAGCATTGACGTGCTGCATCAGTATGGTTACGCGTTCCCGCAACCGGTCTCGCTCTGCTGCGATCCGGCGAACGAACTCAGGGTCGTCATACTGGGAGCACGCTGCGGCACCCAGGCATGGGAGAACCTCCCGGATGATCTCCGTGGTCAACCCGGCTCCAAGCAGACCGCGAATCTGCTCAACCCGCTCCACAGCCGCCTCGTCGTAGCATCGATAGCCATTCTCTTCACGACGCGGGGTGATAAGACCCTGCTCTTCGTAGTAGCGCAAAAGGCGGGTGGATACCCCGACCCGTTCCGAAAGCTCCTTGATCCTCATCGTCACTCCATGCCACCGGCAATCACATAGATGTGAACCTTTCCCAATCAGTATAGCGTTCAACAGTGCGGAAGCAGTATGGCCAGATAGAAATCTTTTTGGTGGCACCGACCAGGCCGACAGGCCGTCACCGTGCCGCGCGAAGATCGATAGGAAGTTGAGCGCGCTGAATTACCACTCCAGCCGTTTCAGCGGCGCCCGCATCTTTCACTTGTCCCCGAATGCGCGAAGCACGCCCTACATGGGGCGGCGCGGGTCAGCCGTAACCCGACTCCTCGCCCGGATCGCACTGGACTCCACCAGGCCCCTTGCTCACGCCGAGGACGAATCCGAACGTCTCACGCTGGCGTGCCGCGCCGCCGTCGAGGTGACGGCATCCGCTCCGGCCGGAAGACGAGTGGCGGCAGGGGCCGAAAGCGGCGTGACCGGGAGGACCGGCCGCCGGCGATGCTGATCGCGCCGGACGCCGCCGGGCTTCAGGGAAGGGCCCTTTTCCTAGTTCCGGCCGAGCGCATTCAACCGCGCGCAGCGGCGGAGTATCCACGTTCGCCGAAATAGAACAAGTGTACGATGAGTGATGTGGAAGCGGTGAGCACGCGTGATGAGGCGCGTCGCGCCGAGCTCGGCGCGCACGTCCTGCACGTGCGGGCGGACCGCGCGGTGCGCGAGTCCGGGTACGCGGAGCTGCTGGGAATGCTGGGTGAGGTCACCCCGGTGGTGCAGCCCCTGCCGCCGGCCGCGGCGCTCGCCAACGTCGCCGGCGCCTTGCGGTACTGGGACCGCACCCCGTACGAGCTGGCCCAGCGGATCCGGGCCCGGGCTCTGGCGGCCGGCCTGTTCCGTGCAGATCGGTGTGGCCGCCACCTGGGCGGTCGCGGCGGTGGCCTCCGCGCATCCCGGCCGTGGCGGCATCCGCGTCGTCCCTGACCATCATCAGGCGGTCCGCGCGTTCCTCGACCCTCTGCCGGTCGGTGACCTGTACGGGGTGGGGCCGGTTCAGGCGGCGACGCTCGAGCAGTACGGCCTGGCGACGGTGGGCCGACTGGCCCGCCAGCCCCTGCAGACCATCCAGCGGATCCTGGGCGGCCGGGAGGGGCGGCTGCTGCACGAGCGGGCACGAGGCATCGACCCGCGCCCGGTCACCCCGTCCGAGTTGCCGCAGAGCATCAGCGTCCAGCGGATCCTGGACCGCGACACCATCGACCCGTACCTGGTGCGCACCGAGATCCTCGACGCCGTGGTGGACCTTGCCGATCAGCTCCGCGAGCGCCGTCAGGTTGCCCGGGGCATCGCTCTCGGTGTGTCCTTCGCCGGGGGCAGCAGCGTGTCCCGGTCCCGGACCCTGTCCGAGCCGAGCGCGTTCACCGACGACCTGCGGGACGCGGCGATGGCGGTGTTCGAACGTCTCGGGCTGGAACGGGCCCGGGTGCGGGGAGTCTCGGTCCGCCTCGAGCACCTGGTCGACGCTGCAGGCGCACCGCAGCAGCTCAGCCTCGACGCCGGCCGGGAGAACAGCCGGCGCCTGGACCCGGTCGTCGACCGGGTCAATGCCCGCTTCGGGCCCGGCGCTGTCACCCGGGGCGCGCTCGCTCACCGCCGCCGCAGCGCCTGACCCTGGCCGGCGCCGCGTGCACGACGACCTGCCCACCGAACTCGCCCGCCTCCGCGTGATCCGAGTTCCATCTGCTGTAGCAGCTGCACCGGGTCCGCGAGCAGATCTACGAGGTGGAGACCGGCGATCAGCCGTGGGTATCGGGCCCCGCACCGGGGTGGCGCCTGCAGCGCCTTCCGAACGCTGCCGGCCGGCCGCCCCGGTATGTCCTGCACCGCCAGGACTGCTGGCTCGACGACGGCCAGGCACTCACCGGTACCGAAGCCACCACATGGGCCGCCCGGTGGGACGTACGGGCCTGCGAGCTGTGCAGCCCCAACCTGCAGACCACCAGGCCGTTACCGAGTACTCCGCGGATGGAACGTTGCCAGCCAGTGGAACCGGATGCAATCCGGTTCCACTGTCGTCGGCTGGAAAGGTGAACGGGTCTGCCAGCCAGGGCGGAGCTTAACGAGCCCGCCGTATCAGGATGCTCCGGAGCCCTCTCCAGAGCGCTCTGGAGACCAGCATCCCAGTACGCCTTGTCGCGGGCGCATCGTGATCACTGCGCCGGAGTAGCCCACCGCGCACCGAACCGCCCTGCCATTCACGCTGTCGGTATGCGCGCGATCTGGACCGGTTACGTGAGCTTCGGCCTGGTCACCATCCCCGTCCATCTCTACTCCGCGACCGAGGAGCACGGCACCGGATTCCACCAGGTCCACGCGAGTGACGGGGCCCGCATCCGGCACCGGAGGGTCTGCGAGCGCGAGGACGTGGAGGTCCCGCAGTCGGAGATCGCGCGCGGCTGGGAGCGTCCCGACGGCCGCACCGTCGTGCTCCTCGATGAGGACCTTGACGCGCTCCCCCTCCCCACGAAGCGTACGGTCGACGTCCTCGGCTTCGTCGACGAGCACGACGTCGACCCGGTGCTCTACGCCCGCCCGTACTGGGTCGGGGCTGCCGGCGAGCAGGGACAGCGTCCCTATGCGCTCCTGGTGGAGGCGCTGGCCCGGCATGGGACGGTCGCCGTCGCCAAGGTCACCTTGCGCACCCGGGAGCGGCTGGCGGTACTGAGGCCGCGGCGCGGGATGCTCGTGCTCCACACGCTGCTGTGGCCGCAGGAGATCCGTGAGCCCGACGACCTCTCCAGCCCCGCCCCGGTGACGGAGAGGGAGTTGGAGCTCGCCGAGCTGCTGATGGACCAGCTTGCCGGGGTCGACATCGCCGAGCTCCACGACGAGTACGCAGCGGCGCTCGAGCAGCTGGTGGCCGCCAAAATGACCGGCGCCGGGCTGCAGGAGCCAGAAGAGCCGACGCCGGCCGTGGATCTGTTGGCGGCGCTGGAGGCCAGCATCCGTGCGACAGGAAAGCGCTGAAGCAGACAGAACTGCCGCGTGTAAATCGGCTCAGCCTGCAACAGCGACCAGGTCGCCGGTTCGCCAGGAGTGTGACGCCGGTGGGTTTCCGTCGGGGTGGTCGTGGATCCATTCCAGGCCGCCGAGGTCGAGGCGGGTGCGTGCGCGGGTGACGGCGACGTAGGCGAGGCGGGCGTCGGCGTCGCCAATGGGGCCGGGCAGGGGGTTTCCGTGCTCGTCCTTGTCGTCGCTGTCCTTGGGCGGGTAGAAATCGTCGGCGATCTCGACCTGGGGCCACTCGCGGCCCTTGGATTTGTGCGCGGTGGAGATCGTCACCTGTGCGTCCTGCTCGGGTACGAGACGGCCCACCGCGGCCAGGACGGCGTCGGTGCCGTGGTGGTCGACGAGGTCGACCAGGGGCTGCAGGTCACTGCCGGCAGGGTCGTGTTCGGCGTACTCCTGCAACTGGCCCCAGGAGGTGAACAGCACCAGCTCGGGATGGGAGGTACGGCGCCCGTCCTGCAGGTCGCGTGACGCCAGCGCCAGAGCGCGCAGGGCTTCCCCTCCTCCGACCAGCGCGACCCTGCGGCCCTTGGCGAGAAAGCGGAAAATCTGCGCCATGGCGCCGATGTTGCTGCGGCACAGCACCGCGTCCGGCTGGGTCACCTTGCCGACCTCGGTGGGGATCGCCTGGCTGCCTTCCAGGCGGATCGGGGCGTCGGCGATCGCCAGCCACCGGTTGGCCTCCAGCGCGAGGATGGGGCCGAACCGGAAGGACTGGGTCAGGGACAGGGCGGTGCCGTCGAAGCCGGTCATGACGTCCTTGGCGCCACGCCATCCGTAGATGGCCTGCGCGGAGTCGCCGACCATGACCAGCTGAGCGTGGCCGCGTTGGTTGAGCAGGACTTGCTCGAGGACGGGGTTGGTGTCCTGGGCTTCGTCCAGGAGGACGAAGTCGGTGTGGAGTTTCGGGTCGGACAGGCCCAGATTTTTAGGTAGTGGTCGTGTTCGAAGCGGACCGCTCCGGTGTCGGGGTGCTGCAGGTCGGCCCAGGCGGCGCGGGCGTAGGGCAGGATGCGCCAGGCGAGCTCCGCGTGCAGGTCCGCGGTGTCCAGGCCACGGAGCGGCGGCACATGGTGGCGCTCGATGACGGGGTCGGCAGACTGGCAGAACCGGGTCACGGTGCGCTGCGCCGTGGAGGTCAAAGTCGCCGGCCACACGACGCGATTGCCGATGCGCATGGGCTTGGTGATGCCCAGGGCATCGGCGGTGTGCCGACCGGGCAGCCGGGGACCGTTCAGGCGAGCGCGGTAACGGTGGCCGATGGCGGCGTAGGCCAGGGAGTGTGCGGTCTTGCACAGCACCGTGCCGGGGAAGCGGCCGGCCGCATCCTGGGCGATGGACCGGTTGAACGCCACATACAAGCCCCGGCGCGAGGTACTGGCCGCGAGCTGGGTGAGGGTGGTGGTCTTACCCGTGCCAGCACCGGCCTGGATCACCAGGTGGTCACCGGTGGCGAAGGCGTCAGCGGCCGCGATCTGTTCGTCAGTGGGCTTCAGCACGTTGAGCTTCATCGATCTGTGAGGGCGCAACACGTGCGCGGGGTTGGTCAGGTGTCGTCGTCGGTGAGGAAGCCGCGCATCGGCACAGGCGGCAAACCCTCGGAGAGCACGGCCGCGTGGCGGCGCAGGTCGGCCAGGTCCCGCACGATCGCCACGTAGTGCACCACCACCGGCTCCGCCGGGACGGCAGCACGAGCAAGGTCGTGGACGAGGCCCTTCTTCGCCTCGTCGCCAGAGTGGTCGGCGCCGGCTTGCTGATGGCGCTCGAGCTCGGCCGTGACAGCTGCCTGGGTGCAGGGCTCCTTGTGGCGGTGGACCGCGGCGGCGGCAAGGAAGACCTCCCGGCAGGCCGGGCTGCTGAAATGCGTCGGTCGCAGGACCGCCACGAGATACGGGACCAGCTGCGAGTGGTGGAACACGGCCGCCAGGACCATGCGCTCGGCGTGCTCGTCGCGAAGAACAGGCTCGGACGGCGGCTGATCAGGGTCGGGAGTGCCGATCAGGGTCTTGGACATGGGCGCCTCACAGATGGGCGGAGAACGGAGTCGACAGCTACGAGGTTGCCGGAGCAGCAGGGTCGACCGCAGCGGGATGCCGGTGGCCGCGCCTACGGGCGGAGGCGGCGGTCCCTGCCTGTGCGCGGGTCAGGGATCGGGAAGCCGGTCACGGACGTATGGGCGGTGGCGCACCGGGTCGAAGGGCTCCCACTCGGTCCGCGCGTGGTCCGCGGCCTCGCCGATGCCGGCGTGCGTGGAGCAGCGCTGCTTGTGCCAGCGCAACTGCTCGGCATACGGCAGTCCGGTCAGGTCGTAGACCGCCATCAGTTCCTGCGTGAGCGGCAGGCGGCCACCGCCGGGGCCAAGGAGCGGATCCGCTGGCTCCAGGCGCCACATACCCGGCAGGGCACCTGGGTCCTGGACCGGCAGAGGGCAGCGGCGGCGGCTGCGGGTGTGGGCCACGCACTGAAGATGCTCAAGAGGCCCGGGGGCGAGGTAGCGGGTGTAGAGCAGACACACCACCGGCCGAACCGGCAGGGAGGGCGGCGCAGGGGCCGACTCCATCTCAGGACGGGGCGTGAACAAGCCGGCGTCCTGCAGCCGACGCGAGGTCAGACCCAGTGCCCGGCGCATCTCCGCCAGCAGCGGGCTGCGATTGCCCGCCGGGCCGGCCGGGCACACCGCGTGGTGCCGAACCCGGCACCAGGCACTCCCGTCCTGGCCGGCGTGTGCGGCGCCAGAGGAGACGTGCCAGCGCTCCCCTGCAGGGACGGTGCTGGCGGGCAGTTCCTCGGGGTGGAGCGGGACAGGAGTACTGCCGGGGCGCTGGTACCACTCCACACGGTTCCCGCAAACGTCGCACCGGCCGACCTGCGCGGACCGCAGCAACCGGCTGGGACTGTCCGCGTCAATACGCAGCGCCCGGCGGGGCTGGTAGTTCTTGCGGCTGCCGTCCCAGGCACAGCCGTCGTCAGCGAAGGAGTTGTTCGTCGAGCGCATGACCGCAGACGATGACCGCCGACACCCTGCAACTGGGCTGACCAGGCCGCTCAGGTCACCTTCATGGCCGCATCAGTCGTCCTGGCGTTCGCTTCTTAGCGCGTGCGTTCGGTGCTGGTCGCCGTTTCGGGTGGTGTCACGCCTCCCGGCAACTGGGCCCCTGAGGCTTTCGCCGGGCGGTCAGGGAGCAGGCCGCGCGGGAGGTTCATGGCCGGCGCAGAGGGTGCCGAAGAGCTGGTCGAGCGGGGCGCCCAGGGCGTGGGCGAGAGCGTGCCAGGTGGCCAGGGTGCCGATGGTGCGGCCCTGTTCGATCTCGATCAGTGTGCGGCGTGACAGGCTGGTTCGGGCGGCGAGTTCGTCGTAGGTCCAGCCGCGTTCGGCCCGCAGTCGTGACAGCTCCAGGCGGAGCGCGTCGAGGTTCGGGTCGGGCGGCGGAGTGATCGTCACCGCTCTATCGCACGGTGCAGAACCCTGCCCTGTCAGTGCAGACCCCTGCCCTATTTGCCCTCGTCAGGCCGCAAGCGGCAGGGCAGACATCTGCACTACCGTGTGCCGCCACCGGCACTCCCCGCCTCGGGACGCCGGCCCGACAACCCATCAATCAGCAGGGGGGACAGCTCTCCATGGGGCACGGCGCGATCACCCGCCCAGAAGGGCGCGCCTGGACACTCGAACTCCGTCCCGGCCCCAGCGGGACGGTCGTCACTTGCCCGCGGTGCGGCCGCCTACCAGCCACTCCGGAGAGTGCCGCGACACAAGCAGTCGTCGTCACGCATCTGGCGCAGCATGCACGCTCCGAGACGCTCCCCGGCCACCTACGGACGTGCCAGTGCGGGGAAACCGGCTGTCAGTGGCATCAGCGCCACCGCGGCTGTGACGGACCGATCGCGCTGCTGCTGACACGCAGCGCGCACGGCCGGATCTGGCGTCTCGCTGACGCGTGCCGCGCTTGCGCAGCAGCCACACGGCACGCCGCCGCCGTCCACGAACCACACGGCGGAGCAAGCGATGCCACGCCGAGCAACAGCGCTCTCGCCAGTGACGATGAAGCACTACAGACCGCTGAGGAGGAAGCGACGTGGTGGGACGACGAAGCCCTTTACGGCTGATCGGAACGTCCGAGCTCAGGCGGCTACCGCACCACCGGATCTCTACAACCGCATCCTCGATCTGTGCGCTGTTCCGAGTGGCGGACGACGCGCGTCCTCGAAACGATGGTCTACGTCCTTGAATCCGGCTACGGCGCGCCTGGCATTGCCTCACAGTACGTTCGCATGCCTCCGCCCACAGTGTCCGTAGGTACGACCTGCGGTGCCGGGGACGTCTATGCCTGCATCAGTCCAGCAGTACGTGCGCAAAGACGGCGCGCATCCGTCCTTCACGGATGGCACCGCTGAGTTCAGGGCCTGATGGGTCGCTGGACAGACCTGCACAGAGCAGCACGTGCTGCGCGATCTCGAGCGTCTCCCACATTTGGTCGGACACCTGCACCCCGCACCCAAAGGCGAATGGGATTTTGTGTGAGAATTCGGAGGATTGGCTATAGACGCCCCCCAAGGTATGGATTTTGGTGTCGAAAATCGCATACCAGCCCTCTCCGAACTCTAGCCGCCTGGGGTACTGCCACATGGGGCATCGCCACATGGTGTCCCGCCACATCGGCCAGCCGAATGTCTCGGCCAACGCAACCGGCCCTGCGCCGCCCGGGTCAGCGTTCAGCACGATGACGACCATGGGCACTTCCGCCCGCTCGAGCAGCACGTGCGTCGGCCTTTTAGGGTGTTGCCGCGCGATCCAATGTCCGAGGGGAAGATCGATGTGGATCACGGTGGCGCTGTACCCATTTTCGTCGGTGGTCGGGGTCAGCTGACCAGCGGCGGTTGTCTCTTCCATGCGGAGTCTCCTGGGTGCTTCGTACTGAGCCCGTCCTCGTACGGGGTGCTACCGGTCGCCGCGACATTGAGCGGGAGTTGTGTGCACGGTGGCCGGCAGTCTCGGTGTGGATGCCTAACGCCCGTTCCTGTGTCGGAATCGCTGTTGGCGGGGGATCCAGCGCATGTCCAGGGCATGGAGGGCGTCGAGCTGTTCCTGCGAGAGCCTCTGGGGGTTGCGGCGTTTCTCGGAGATCCAGTCCCCCAGGCGGAAGGATCGTCCGTGTTCTGACGTAATGTGATTGGTGGGGACGTTGAGGTGCTGGTGACCGCGCCAGAAGGCGCGAGCTGCTCTCAGACCGCGGACGAAGGCGAACTCGGCGGCACCGCGTGGGCGCCGTAGCAGCAAGGCCAGCGGGTGGTCGAACGGTAGGGCGCCAAGGAGATTCTGCTGGTCTGCTTGCAGGTTGCCGAAGGCGTCGATCTGCGCGTCGAGCCACCGGGTCAACGTGCTGTCTTCCTGGTCGGGGCGAAGGTCGGGGAAGGTCAGGTCTCCACTGCGGGCGGCGGCCAGGGCCTCGGTGTAGGCGCGGTTCCATGAGCTGGACCAGCGGGCGTTCCACCAGGGGTAGATCTCGTTGAGGGCCCGGTGATAGCAGAAGGGGAGCGTGCGCTCGCGGGCTTCCTTGCGGCGTTCGGCGATCCAGCGGCCCAGGCGGATGCCACGATGGCGTTCGTCGGTGCGCGGCGCGAGGTGTCCGTGGTGGGCAGCGTAATCACGGGCGAGCTGGAGCGTGTACTCGATGCTGTGCCTTGGGTGCTCCCAAGTCATGCCGAGGGTGTCGAGGGCGCTGATTCGCTCGGGCAGGAGCATGTGGTTCTGGCGTAGGGAACGCTGCTGGCCGATCCACCAGCCGAGGTAAAAACGGTCGGTGCCCAGGTAGCGGCTGGGGACGTCGAGGTGACCGTGCTCGGCGTGGAAGCGTTCGGCGCTTTCGAATCCGCGTTCCCACACCTTGTTGGGTGGCGCGGCGTGGGTGAGGCTGAGGAGCGGGATGATCTCGTCGGCGCGTTCAGGGCGTGCGGCGATGTGGGGGCGATCGGCGTCGTCGTCGTGTCGGATGTATTTGACGCGGTGGAAGACGTGCTCGTCGTAGACGCTGAGGGCGATCATGACCTGGTAGAGCAGGTGGAAGGGGGTCCTTTTGGTGCCTTCGCCGATGTCTTGGCCGGGAGCGATGTAGACGGGGACGATGATCCGGGAGATCTTGCCGTCTCCGGGTGTCTGGCGCAGGGCGCGGCCGACGGCTTGGACGATATCGACGGAGCTGGTTTTGGGGTCGGCGAAGAGGATGGAGTCGATCGTGGGGATGTCGACGCCTTCGGTGTAGCAGCGGCAGTTGGTCAGGACCGCGCGTCGTGGTGGTGTCCCGGTGTGCGGCGCGTGCAGGGGCGTGGCGACGAAACTTTCGGTGGCTCGGTGGCGTTCGATGGGACTCTGGCGGGAGTTGACCGTGGAAACTTGGAGAGGTGTCTGTGTCGTGGCCGGCATGAGCTTGGCGGTCTCGTGCAGGGTCTCGGCGAAGGCGCTCGCGGCTGCCACGAGGGCGTGGAATGACAGGGTGCGTCTGAGGTCGTAGCGGTGCTGGGCACGTAGCAGCGCGACCTGAGCGGCAGCCACGCGGAGCCCTTCGGTGGTCTGCGTGCTGAGGGTCTGCCGGTTGAGGATGCGGCGCAGTTCTTCATCGGTGATCTCTACGGCGACGATCTCGTAGTCGGCCAGCAGCCCCTGGTCGATGGCCTCGGCGAGGGAGATGCGGTAGACGACCGGGCCGTACAGGCTCAGGTCGTCCATGGACGCGATCTCACACTCCGGTGCAGGGCGCAGGCCTTTGCTGACCGCTTCGTGGTCGAAGACCCGGGGGGTCGCGGTCATGTAAAGGCGGTGGTGGGCGGGGAGGGCGTCATTGCTGTGGATGTTTGCCCATGTCTTGCCCAGGTCGCCCGCGGAGCGGTGGGCCTCGTCGGAGATGAGCACGTCCCATCGAGGCAGATGGAAATCTCGGTGCGCGGCTTCGATCTTTTTCAGTGAAGCGTAGGTGCTGAAGACGTTCACCGGGCCGTCGGCATTGGCAACTTGGGCAGCCAGTTCTTCTGCGGTGTGGACCATCGTGAGGATGCCGTGCAGGGCGGGTTCTTCCGGCTGGGGAAGGTGGCAGACGCCGAGGTAGAGGCCGCGGCGGCCTTCTGTGTGCCAGACGGCTGCTGTCTGTTCGAGCAGCTTCAGCGTCGGCATGACCACCAGGGCGCTGCCGTGGGGGGCCGTTTCCTGGACGGTGTTGAGGCCGACGAGGGTCTTGCCGGTTCCGGTGGCCATGGTGACTGTGACACGTGGTGTGCCCTGGGCGAAGCTGGTCACGCAGGAGCCGACGGCGATCTCCTGGTGTCCTCTCAACGGGGTTCGCAGGCCGTTGGCGGTCAGCGTGGCCACGGTCTGTACCTCCTGCTGGGGTGTGCTGTGCCTGTGCGGTTGCCCTTGATTACAGGGTGGAAGGGCACCTCAGCGACATTTCGGCGCCTTTGACGGGGTTCACCGGAACGAGTGATGAAGGTCTTGACTGGCCATGGAGGAGCTGACGATGGTGCGTTAACGGCGTCTGACGTAAAGGGGAGAACGATGCTGGACATCCCCGTTGCGTACGGTCCGCGCCAGCCGCTGCCGCTGCGAACGCCGTACGTTGTCGGCGAGTCGACGGGCTCGTTCGTGAACCGGTACGCCCACAGCAACGGGATGGAGCTCCACGAGTTCCTTGACCGTGTCGGCCAGGGAAAGGCGTCGGAGGATCCTGCGCGGGTCGGGAAGTACCCCCAGGTCACCGAGATGTACGTGAACGCCGCGGGCCTGCGGTACCTGGCCGTTCTGACGGACCAGCCGGCGGCGTTCCTGCAGCGGATGCTGCCCAGTCTCGCCGAGCAGCACCTGCTGCCCGGTACGGACGAGGCCGTGTGGAAATGGCCGTGGGAACCATCCGAAGGGCACCTCGTGCCCTGCTGCACGCTGTGCGCACAAGACCGCGGGGTCCGAGAGCCGGCGTGGCTGATGTCTGCGGACAGCTGGCGGGTGTGCCCGCGCCATCATTCCTGGACGGACGACTCCCGAAGCGATGACCCCGCCTTCGTAGACCTGGCGGAGCTGCCAGAGACCGTATGGGCACACCGGCAGCGGCAACGATTGAGGCGGTGGTTCGGGCCGGCGGGTGAGGAACTGTTCGCCGACGCCTTCCAGGTCGCCGTCCACTGGTGGACGACCATGCCGCACGCGACACGCTGGGTGCAGCGGGCACGGTCTGCCGGGCTGGAAGTCCGCGCGATGAGGGCGGCACCGCTGGTGCTCTATCCCGAAGCGGCATCGCTCGCGCTGGCCATGCTGCGGTTCGAACACGACGGGAAGCGTGACCCGGCCGGGCGCGCGCGGTGGCTGGCCGGCGTGCAGCACCTGATGGAGGGGTGGGAGGTGGACTTCGGGGTCGGGAAGCAGCCCTTGCTGGCGTGGCTGGAGCGCCACAGCCATGCGGCGGCGCCCGCACCGGCCCACTCCCCCCGTCGTTGTCGTCTGAGGCTGGCTATGGGACACGACCGCATCGCCGCGCGGACCGGCTCGCTGGACAGGCGCTCCTGCCTGCCCTGGCAACTCGGCATGGCAGCTGCGGAACTGTAAATCCAGTCGGGGCACCACATGGGTGCGGCGTCAAGAGCACGTTCCTCGTTCGGGTGACGCAAGCAGCCGTTCCGGCGGGTCGCCATCGCAGAGCGTCACGCTGGTGATCAGCCACGTGGGAAGTGCCGGCGCGGGTCGTCATGGTGTGGCACCGGGAAACCGGCACCGCGGCAGGAGGTGGGAAGCGTGAGCACAGTGGTGGACTCGGGCGGCCTGCTGGACGGCGAAGCGGCGCCGGGCGCGGGGCAGGATGTCGTGGCCCTGTACCGGGAGCCGTACGGGCGGGTGCGCTCAAGTAGCGCGGCGGGGCTGCGCGGGGTGGTGCTCGAGGAGTTCGGGCCGGTGAGTGAGCCGGTGCCCTATAAGGGCCGCAAAAGCATCATCACCTACTGGCCGGTGGCGACCCGGGAGCAGACGGTGGTGTGCGGCAGTCTGCGGCAGTGGCGGCTCGCGGTGGAGCTGGACTTCGATCCGGCCTGGGCAGCGTTCAGTGCCGGCCCGGTGGAGCTGCGGTGGCGGGCAGGAGGCCGCCTTCGCCGGTGGCGCCCGGATTTCCTTGCACGCACGGCCGATGGCGTGCGGGAGGTGCTGGTACTGAAGCCTCCCGACCAGGACAGCCTGCCCGCAGCAAAGCTTCAGGTGCTCGAGGCGGTCGCGCGAGCGGCCGGCTGGCGGGTGCGGCAGGTGCGTGAGCCGACGGGTGTACACGGACGCAATCTGGGGTGGCTGGCCGGCTACCGGTTCCCTGCCAGTGACGGGGACGGCCAGGAGCATGCACTGCTGGCGGCGTTCAGGAAACCGACCGGTCTGCGGGACGGGGTGGCCGCGAGCGGGTTGCCCGAGCTGACAGGGCTGGACCTCGCCTACCGGATGCTCTGGCAGCGGCGGTTGCTGTTCGACATCGCGCATCCGCTGCTGCCCGATGCCATGGCCTGGACGGCCTGAAGGCGCGCGGGGCGGGGCATGGCGGGAACAGGTGCGGGCCGGCTGTCGTGGTCTTTGTCCATCGGGGCGCGGGTGTGCTGGCAGATGCGCGAGTGGGAGGTGGTGGCGTGGCAGGGGCCGCAGGTCACACTGCTGCCGCGGGACGGCGGCCAGACTCCTCGGGCGGTGTCATACCGGTGGCTGGTGGGCGCAGAGGACTTCGCTGTCCTCAGTGGCGGTGCGGCGCCGGCCCCGGACAGCGCGACCTTTGACGGGTGGGGGCGGCAGGAGGACCAGGAGGAGGCCGCGCTGTGGCAGGCGCGCATGGTGGAGATCGACACGGGTCTGGCGCCGGGCCGAAGCAAGCATGAGCGGGGATTCGGGCCAGGGACGACGCTGGCGCAGCGGTGTGCCGCGATGTCGGCGCGGCTGGCCGCCGCCGGCATCCGCTGCTCCGCCCACACACTCGCTGACAAGCGGCGCACGTGGAAAGCGGCCGGAGAGAACGCGGCGGTCCTGCTGCCCAGGACGCGGGACAAACGGCCGGGGGGCTTCACCGATCCACGGTGCCTGGCAGCGATACAGGAGGTCGTGGCCCAGCGCGCACGCGAGTCGGACGTGACCATCGAACTGATCCGCGAGGAAGTGGAAGACCTGCTGCGCTCGCGGTACGCCGCCGAACTCGACGACCCGGCTGCCGCGGCGGCCCTATTGCCCTCCCGCTCCACCTTCTATCTGCGGATGAAGGAGTCCGGCCTGGCTGATGTCCTGGCCGGGCCGACGCGGGCCCGGGCCGCTCTGTCCGCCACCCCGTCCCTCCCCCACGGCGGCCGCGAGGCCGTGCTGCGGCCGGGACAGGTCACCCAGGCCGACACCACGCCGCTGCGGATCCTGGCCCGCGGCGACGACGGCCGGCCCACCGCCACGGAGATGACCACGCTGATCGATGTGGCCAACCACGGCATCTGCGCGCTGATGATCACACCCAGCCGTCCCCAGGACTCCGAGCGCGGACAGGCCGGCCAGGCGACCCGCGCGATCGACCTGACCCTGATGCTGGCCCAGGCTTTCGCGCCCTGGCCGGTGATGCCCGGCTGGGACCCGCTGAGCGCGGCCGCCGCATCCAGCCTGCCGTTCGGGGCGCTGCGGGCAGCCGACGAACGGTTCACCGAGGCCACCGCCGCCCGCCCGGTCATCCGCCCCGAACTGATCATCTACGACCAGGGCAGCCCCTATGTGAGCGAGCATTTCACGTCGGTCTGCGACCGGCTGCGGATCGCCCGCCGCCCGGCGCGCAAGAGAACCGGGCCCGACAAGCCGCTCGTCGAGAGCTTCTTCATCACCCTCGCGCACCGCTTCAGCCAGTACGTGCGGCACGGCTGGCAGGGCCGCAGCCACAAAAAACGCGGCCGCGGCATCGAGCGGATGCCGCTGTACACGATCGCCGAACTCCAGCAGATGGCCCAAGAGTGGGTGGCGCTGGAGTACCAGCAGACCCCCGACGCGGGGCTGCGCGATCCCTTTCGGCCGGGCATCGTACTGTCGCCCAACGACATGTACGCCGTCCAGGTGGCCCGCAGCGGCTACCGGCCCGTGCCGCTCTCCCCCGCCCAGAACCGCTTCTTCCTGCTGTCGCGGTGGGTCACCCCCGGCAAGAGCGGCTTCATGATCAACTACCGGACCTATCAGCCCATCGCGCAGGACGCCGCCCACTACCGGGAGATCCTCCTACGTGGCGGCTCGAAGCTGCCCGGTCGGGAGAAGCAGTGGGAATGCCGATTCAACCCGTACCGTCCCGAGCGGGTGTGGCTGCACGACCACACGGCAGGCACCTGGGTGACGTGCGATTTCCGGCTACGGCACCTGCTGCACGATCCGTGGACCGCGGACATGTGGCAGGAACACGCCGAGCAGCACCGCGCGGCCGGCGGCAGCGAACAGGACGAGGAAGCGATCGCCCTGGCCCTGGCGCAGCGCGACCGGCGGCGGCGCAGTCGCAGGCCGCCGCCGCAGCGCACCGGATCCGAACCTCCCTTCCAGGGCCTGGGGCTGGAGACCGAGCAACCGTCCCAGGACCCCTACGCGGGCCTGGAGGACTTCGACCTGTCGACCCTGCGGCCCCGCCCGGCGCTGCCCATCTCCCCCATGGCGCCCCGGCCCGCGCCCACCTCTGCGGCCCTTTCCGCCGGTGCGGGCGGGGAGCAGGACGGCGTTCAGGCTCCGCACCCGCTCGAGGCTCTTTTCGTGGCCGCCGACACCGCCGGCGGCCCACCGGACGCCTCCGACAGCGGGAGGCCTGGCGAGGCGCACGAGGTTGTCGAGGCCGAACTCCTCGACGAAGGAGGCTCCGGTGCGGACGACGACCGCTATGAGGACGCCGACGACGTCATCGACGTGTGGGAGGAGCACATGCCGGGAGGCATGCAGCCGTGAACGACGAGGCCGCAGGCCGCTCCACCAGGTGCGCTCCGCGCACCAGAGCCAGCCTTGCGGAAGGAATGAACCGGGAACCGTGCACGAGAGGACACTGTGATGAAAGCGTCCGTGGAATTGCGCGACAAGCGCGAGGCGCGCCTGCGCCAGCAGCTCAAGGACACCCCGATGCGGCCTTTGCCGCTCTTCCAACTCACCGGCTGGAACCACTTCGTCGACGAGGAAGTGGACACCCCCACGCGAGCGGGCAGCAGTCCTGGCCCGGACAGGCGCAAGGACGAGCAGTCCATCGCTTACCACCGGCATCTGCGGATGGTGCCCACTGACGCGATGTCCCACATGCAGGAGATGGTCGTCGAGGCGGTCCATCGCAACAGCGGTCGCCGTGACGGTCTGATGGACCATGTCATCGACGGGCCCGCCGGCACCGGGAAGTCCTGTCTGCTGCGGGCGGCGGGACGCGCCGCCCAGCGGGAATTCGAAGCCGGCACAGGCGGCAGGCGCCCGAACACGATCCCGGTGGTCCACATCACCACCCCCGCGGACCCGGAGCAGAAGGTGAACTGGGTCTGGGAGATCGCCTCCTACCTGGGCCTTCAGCCCGAACCGAAGAGTATTGCCGAAGTCCTAGAGATGCGCCGGCATCAGGACCTGACCCTGCCGGTCAACTACGTCCTGGAGACGGCGCAGACCCGGCTGATGCTCATCGACGACATCAACCGCGCAACCCCGCCCCAGCTGGCCAACGCGCTGCCCTACTTCGACTACCTGCGCGACAAGCTGGGCATCTCGCTCGTCTTCTGCGGCACCGGCGCCAGCCACCTCCTGCACCAGGCGCGCATCCTGGCCGGGGACCTGACCCGCGTCAGCGAGGAGAACCGGGTACGGCTCGAACAGGCGGGCCGCCCGGCGGCGCCCGCCTCACCCTCCCCCACCGCGCTGCTGCCCGTGACCTGGCTGCACCCCCTGCCCCTGGACACCGGAGACCAAAAGACCTTCCGGGAAGTACTGGCGGGCTTCGAGGCAGACCTGAGCCTGTACCGGCTCGAAGAACACGCCCTGGCCAAACACGCCGTCGAACTCCACCGACGCACCGGCGGCTACTTCAAAGCCCTCACCTACGTCATCTCCACCGCCGCCGTCACCGCAATCCGCACCGGCAGCGAAAACATCACCCTCAAAGAAATCGACGCCGCCACCGCCCAACTCAGCCCTTGAGACACGCCGCAGAGGCAGTGGGCGGCTGGCCTCGTTCACGCCCGTGGCTGCCGGATGGCCGGATCCCGCCTGCCGAGCGCCGTCGCCTCCGGGTGGGGAGGGCTGCCTTGCTTCGGCCGGTGACCGACAAAATCTCCGCGGCGTAGGCCTGCGAGTCGAGCTGGAAGGACAAGGTCGGCGCCAGCCGCCAAGGCAACAAACGCCACCCCAGTTCTCTATGACCGCCCTCCCCCACCAGCACCGCCAGCCCGGCCAGCGGGCGCAGCGCCGAAGCGCACCGAATCTGACCGCTGCGTTGGAGCCGTGGCCCGCTTGAGGATCTCCACGTCCTCCCGCAGCCTGCGGTTCTCCCGCCGCAGCGCGACCAGCTCCTCGCGTTCACTGCTGGTCAGGCCACTCGCCCGCGTCGACCGCTGCGCAATCCCGGGCGGCTTCGAGGCGCCCACTGCAATCTACTGCGACGAGGTGGTCGTCGCAGCCTTCGTAGCCGTTCCCTGCGGCTCGTCCGAAGTGCGCAGCAGAGTCGGGGGGCGGTTTCAAAGGCTGATCCGCAGAGGTCAAAAGGGGTTCCGCGAAGCGATCAATCGGTTGGTCAGCTCCACCGTGGCGAGGTACCACCAGAAGATCCAGTCGAGGAACACGTCGTCGTAATCACCTAGTTGATCGGCCCGGCGGTGGCGCAGGTCGAAGCGGTTGGCGATCTCGAACAGCGCACCTTCGTCTTTCCCAAGGTGCTCCTTGATCAGAGCGCGGCGTTCCTCGAGGATGCGGGCGAGGTTGAAGATCGCCGATCGCTTGCTCTCGGCCGACGTGTCACGTCCTCGGAAGAGCGCGATGGCATGGCGGACGCCGGCTGTGGTGTCGGGTGGGCTGTCGTTGAGTGCACGGTGCACCAGCTGGCTTCGGGCGTCGTCGGTTACTGCGACCAAGCGCCCGAGGTCCTCGCCTTCCGCGGCCAGTTCGTACTCGATGCTGGCCTCTCGCAGCAGGCGGTTGATCTTCCACCGGTACAGGGTGCGCGCGGGGCCGTTGTGGAACTCCGAGTGGTGCCATCCGCAGCTGCCGTAGGAGTGGTAGTGGCGCACACGGGGACGGCTCACCAGATCGTGGAATACCTCGATCAGCCCGTAAAAGGTGTCCTCGTCCCAGGTCGCTGGCTTCAGGGGCCAAAGATCAGGGATACCCAAGCGCCCGTTGATCACCTCGGAGGGATCGGGCAGATTGCTGTGATCGTCGACGCATTCCTCACCGAACGCCTCAACTAGGTAGCCGTCGGCATCGAACTCGTTGATGAGCCGAGCGAAGGCGCGCCGGGAGTCTCGCGCAGTACTGCCGTCGTGGGCGAGTCCGTTGCCATGGCGCTGCGGCCAGTATGGTCGGGGCGCAGCAGCGCGCCTGAGCTCGGACCCCCGGTTGATGAGTTCCGTGAACCATGCGTGCTGGTCCGGCACGGTCCGTCTGGTGCTCCAGCCTGTGGCAGTGGTCGCCCAAGGATCGGCCGTCGGCGCGGTCTGGTTGGGCAGGTCTTCGAAGTCGGCGACCGCGGTGGTGCCAACCAATGCCTCCGTCATGAGCCATGTCGCCCGGTTCTGCCAGGAGCCGGCGGACCGAAGGATGCGCTCACCCTCGGACATGAACAGTGATGCGGGCCAGCGCAGTTCGTAGTTGCTCAAATCCAGACTCACCGCAACATCATCACCCATCGAAGGAGCGTCCCGGTTCTGATTTTCGCGTCTCAGCCCTGGAAAAGCTCCCGGGACTGCGGACACCCCACGGCATGTCACTCCCTGACGAGAGCCTCCCCGCAACGAGGACAACCTCCGCATGCCAGGGCAAGCAGTCTTGGCATGCGCGGATGTCGTATGAGTGCCGCCGTCGTCGAACGCCTTGAGGTCGACGGAACCGACCGGTGCCCAGTAGGTGACGTCCTACTACGGATCGAAGCCGTGCGCCGTGGTGGTCAGTATCGAAGATCGGAAGCGCCCGCCACCCATACATGGAGGCGTTGTCACTGGCTTCTGCCACCATCCGGCCATGCTCATCAGCCGTGAGTACGCGCATTCACTGTTCGCGGACCTGACGCAAAGCGTCATGGTCCCGCTGGACCCCGACGAGCTCCTCCACATGCCAGGCCTGCAGCGACACGGCCACGTTTTCATCGGTGACATAGCGCTGCGCTGCTACAAGCACAAGGCACGCTGGACGTACGACGAGCGAGACATCCGCACTGCCAGCCGGGCGTTCGCGGAGCTAGATGTGGACTTGGGTGACGTCGACGACGTGCAGCTACCCATGTACTACGAAAGGCCAGAGCGCGATCCGGAGGAGTGGAATCGTCCCAACTGGCGGCGCCGACTGATGCTGTGGATGTTCGACGCGGCTCGCAACAAGGCTCAGGCGGAGGTCCCGTGGGAGGAATGGAACGACGCCTGGAAGGAAGTCGGTGCCAACGGACTGCCAGGGGGCCTGACCTGGGAGGAATTCGTCGCGGCCTGCAGTCAGCGCCGGGACTCCCAGAACATCGCCAGCACCCGGCCGCTGCAGCTGCTGACCTGGTCTGGTGAGACCTGGCTCCTGCCTCGCGCCTATACGGAGCTGCTGGACCGCTGGGAGCAGCGAGAGGAGAAGCTGGTCGCTCGGGCCCGGTTGTGCGCCTGCGGAGCTCAGGGGCCGCACTGGGGCGGCTGGAGACGACACAGCGCGAGGACGGGGTACGTCACTATGTGCCCACCGTGTGCGGGGGCGACCTGTCAGCTGTACACCGGCCACATGTGCGGCGTGCTGTACGAGTCGCCGCGCAGGCGCAACACCCGGGCAGACGACTACCTGTGCCGGTTGTGCAAGGAGAGTCCTGCATCGGCGTGGGATCACTGCCACGAGCACGGCTATGTCCGCGGCCCGTTAACCGAACTAACTCGTGAGTTCTTGCAGGTCAGATGGCCTCTCCGCTAGCTTCTCGGGATGCTTCAAGGTGATGTCCCCGAGCGGGACTTGGCGGCGTTCGTCCTGCCCGAGTTAGGCAGGTTGCAGGAGACCGGTAATCAGTGGGCGCCGTACCAGTTGCTCGACCAGGACGGCGTTGTCGTCGACCCCGTCCGGGTCTATTTCGCCGAGCTGCAGGCAGAGGACAAACCTGCCTCCACGGTCCGCTCATACGGCATGGACCTGCTGCGCTGGTGGCGGTTCCTGTGGGCTCTCAACATCGAGTGGAACCGGGCAACGCGTACCGATGCACGGGACTTCATCCGGTGGATGCAGATCGCGAACAAGCCCCAGCGCCTGCACTGGAGACACCGGAAGGCGGGCCACTCCGAAGAGACGGCGCCGAAGCCGCGGACGACCCGAAAGAAGATCCCCGGCACCCCGAACGCCATCACGGGCAAGGTCTCACCCGGCCCGCAGTACGCCGCGAGGACGCGCGCGCACTGCGAAACCGTGCTCCGCACGTTCTACGACTTCCACCGGGACGAGGGCACCGGGCCGATCATCAACCCGTTTCCGCTCGACCGTTCGCGTCGCGGCGGCCGCGCGAACGCCCACCACAAGCCTGACCGGCCCTTTGACCAAGAGCGGACAGGCCGCTACCGGCCGACCATCCCGAAACGTGCGCCCCGGCGCATCCCGGACGAGATGTTCAACGCGCTGTTCGCCGCCCTCCGACACAACCGAGATCGCGCCCTACTGGCCTTCTGGGTTTCCAACGGTGCACGCGCCGAAGAACTGCTCACCAGCCGGCAGCGCGACGCCCTCCCCGGACAGCAGTTGGTCGGCGTAATCCGAAAGGGAACCCGCGCCTACCAGCAGCTTCCTTGCTCAACCGACGCCTTCGTCTGGCTGCGCCTCTACCAAGAGGAAACACGGCGAGACGGCATCCCGCGGGGCAAGAATCTGCCATTGTGGTGGACGCTGAGGCGGCCCTGGCGACCGCTGAACTACGACGCGGCGCGCGCGATGTTCAACCGGGCCAACGATCTCCTCGGGGCGAACTGGACGCTTCACGATCTACGCCACACCGCGTCCTACCGGCTCGCCCGCGACCCCAACGTGCCTCTGACCGACGTCCAATGGGTCCTCGGTCACGCACATCTGACGACCACACAGCTCTACCTTCCGGCCAGCCAGGACGAAGTGATCGAACGCGTCCGCGCCCATCATGCACGCCGGGCAGGGCAGCGTGACCGGCCGCCCGCGCCACCGGCCCCCGGCTACAACTCCGACTCGCTGAAGACTCTCTTCGAGAACTCATGGTGACGAGCACTGAGACCTTGCGCGCTCCGGCCGCCATCCGAGATGCACAGCCACTCGCCGGCGAGGCTCTCCGGGCCGCCAAGAAGCGTTTCCCGCCGCGGCCCTACGAGGACGCCTGGCCTGCCACCAGCCAGTCCTCTGAGGAGGTCGTGGCTCGACTGAACCAACCTCCGCTACGGGCCGCGAGCGAATCCACCCACTTCTACCGGCGCCGGGGCGCAACGCTCATTCTCCGATGGCTTCTGGACCAGCCGGGCGCCACCTGGCAACAACGATGGAACGCGACTCCCGCCGCAACCTCGACCGGAGCACAGTGGAACAAGCTCAACGCCAGATGGGTCGGCTACGACGCAGCGAATGCGAACGGCATCCTGAACACGGGCCTGTTCGCCCTGGTCTGCGCCGATGTGCTCCGGCCGTCGCTCCACTGGCAGCTCACCCGGACCTCGACCAATCTGCGTGCCATCATCTGCCAGTACCGTGACCCTGAGGGATTTGCCCGCCTTCAGGAGTTGGTGGGCCCAGAAGCGTGGTCCTCTCACCTCGGCATCCTCGCCAAGAACGTGCTGGTCAAGCTGGTCATCGCCAAGGGTGGGGGTCTGGACGACATCAATGTCGGAGACGCCATTGAGTACATGGAGGCGCATCGAGCTCAGCGGGCCACGTCGGGCGGTCAAAGCCTGTTCTACTCCTGGCTGAAGGACATGGGTCACCTGCCGCCCGACGCGCCCGTGTCACTGAGGCTCCTGCACCGAACGTCCGGCCAGGTCTCGGTCGAGCAGCTCGTCGACCGCTACCGGCCGCAGTCCAAGCCGATCCGGGACCTGCTGGTGGAGTACCTCAAGGAACGCCAGCCCACCATGGACTACACGTCCTTGGAGGACGTGTCACGGACGCTTGTGAGGAACTTCTGGCTGCAGATTGAGCGCATCCAGCCCGGCATCGACACACTCCGGCTGCCGCCTGAAGTCGTGAGCGCATGGAAGCAGGTCAGCCGGACGAAAGTCACGCGCCGCCGGCTGCCTGATGGCATGATCCATGAGGCAGTGACGGAGCGTGCCAACTACGGCAGCCTCATGATCGGAGTTCGAGCTCTATACCTTGACCTGGCCCACTGGGCCGTCGAGGAACCAGAACGCTGGGGCCGGTGGGTTGCTCCCTGCCCGGTCAGCGCCGCCGATGCCAGTACCTCCAAGTACCAGAAGCGCCGCAAGGCCAAGATGGACCAGCGCACCCGTGAACGACTGCCCGCGCTGTCTACCGTTGTCCGCGCCGCCAGGGCGAACTGGACGGAGGCTCGGGAGGGGATGGAGGCTCTGCAGGCCGCCCCGCTCGGCGGCCAGTTCACGTTCAGGGGCAGAACATACACACGCCAGAAGAAGGACTCGTCGACTCCGTTCCGGGCCTACGACGAGTCCGGCCGACGCGTCCATCTGGGGCTGGTCGAGGAACGGGCGTTCTGGGCCTGGGCCACGATCGAGTTCCTGCAGCACACCGGCGTCCGGATCGAGGAGATGCTGGAGGCCAGCCATCACGCCCTGATCCAGTACAAGCTGCCTACCAGTGGTGAAGTCGTGCCTCTGCTCCAGGTCGCTCCCTCGAAAACCGACGAGGAACGGCTTCTCCTGGTCAGCCCAGAACTGGCCGACGTGCTCAGCACGATCATTGCCCGAGTCCGTGACCCTCGAACAGGCGCGATCCCTATGCTGCCCAACTACGACGTCGCGGAGAAAATCTGGAACCCGCCGATGCCGCTGCTGTTCCAGTGGACATACGGAGGCCAGCGCACACCGGTGTCCCGTCAGCTGATCCGCAATGGTCTCAACGAGGTCCTGGAACGAACCGGGCTTACCGACTCCGCGGGCCAGCCCCTCGACTTCGCTCCGCACGACTTCCGAAGGATCTTCATCACTGACGCAATCCGCAGCGGCTTGCCGCCGCACATCGCGCAGGTCCTCGCAGGGCACTCCGACATCAACACCACGATGGGCTACAACGCCATCTACCCGGCGGACGCCATCGAAGCCCACCGCGCGTTCATCGCCCGCCGTCGATCGCTTCGTCCCAGCGAGGAATATCGGACCCCGACGAACGAGGAGTGGGACGCCTTCCTCGCCCACTTTGAGAAGCGCAAGCTCTCTCTGGGAACCTGCGCTCGGGCCTTCGGAACGTCGTGCATCCACGAGCACGCTTGCGTTCGATGTTCGCTCCTCCGGCCCGAGCCGTCCCAGCGAGACCGTCTGACCGAGATCCGCGACAACCTGCTCGACCGGATCGCCGAAGCTCAGCGGGAGGGCTGGCTCGGCGAGGTCGAGGGCCTGGAGATCAGCCTGGCCGGCGCCGAGGACAAGTTGACCCAGCTCGATGCCGCTCTCAAGCCCTCAGTCATCCACCTGGGCCTGCCAACCTTCGGCGAGATCGCCGCACGGACCACCTGATCGGCTCCGTCACGCGACAGGCGGAGCCGCTCACGGTTGACGACGCGCGAGGATGATCCCTCCCAGCTTGCTCTCCGCAGAGGTGAGAGTCTTGTGCGTCTCGACGGCGAAGCCAGCTTCGTTAAGCCACTCAATCGTCTGATGGTGCTGGCGGCGATGGACATAGACCTTCATCGGGTGCCCGCCATAGCCCTCAGTCTTCAACCGCGATGCATCGCCGACATGGAAGCTGAGCAGCAAAGGCCCACCGGGCCGAAGCACTCGACGGAAATGCGCAAGAACCGAGCTGATCTCATCGTCAGGAATGTGGATCAGTGAGTACCAGGCGACCAGGCCAGTCACCGAGGCGTCGGCCAAGGCGAGGTCCGTCATGGAACCGAGATCGAACCGCACACCGGGGTGATCACGACGGGCCACATCGATCATTCCAGGTGACAGATCGACGCCGAACGCGTCCAGGCCAAGGTCCCGCAGGTGGCCTGTGATCCTGCCTGTCCCGCACCCCACGTCCGCGACCAGCCCACCGCCTTGGGCACGCACCAGGTCAGCAAACAGGGCCAAGGCCGCGCGTTCTTCAGGTGCTTCGTCCAGAATGTGACGCGTCAACTCTGCGTAACTTGCAGCGACGGTGTCATAAGACGTCCGCGTATCTGCCAGCCAGTCATCTTCGTTCAGTCCAGTCTCCACCGACTGCAGGCTACCCAAGTCATCGATCGGGCGTGACGGCTTAGTTCAGAGAAGGCCCGCTGTGCGGCAGCTGCAACACCCGTGAAGGCATGTCTGCGCCAGACTGGTACCTGCGCGAAGAGGACAACGTGCTGCACTTGCTGGAGTGCCGGGACTGCCGCGCGCAGCGGACCCTGCCGCGCCGATTCCACATCGGGGTGGTCCACGCGTACCTGGAACGGACCGAGCGGCACG
This sequence comes from Actinacidiphila glaucinigra, assembly GCF_035918135.1. Taxonomy (NCBI): domain Bacteria; kingdom Bacillati; phylum Actinomycetota; class Actinomycetes; order Kitasatosporales; family Streptomycetaceae; genus Actinacidiphila; species Actinacidiphila glaucinigra. Next base: position 9,438,651 of record NZ_CP109144.1, on the reverse strand, counting down.
GGCGCTGCCGCCAGCAACCGTACGCCCGCGAGCTGGAGTACGCACACGACGTCCACCGATTCGAGCTGCAGTGCAGCGGATGGCACACCGGCAAGTGGACAAAGGACGTATCAACATCCGAGGCGGCCGCACTCGTACGGGCCTTCGTCGACGCGGCCCTCGACGCGCAGGAGAAGCAGCCTTCTCCTGGCACTGCCACGGGCGTGGGGTGATCTGTGTGCGGCAGCGTCGTTGAGCCAGCATCACGTGCAGGAGCATCCGGCCCCGCGGATCCGCGAACAAGCCCGGACCAGCTGGCCCGGGCTCGCGTCCTGTAAAACGTCAAACTTCGCTCCGAGCCGCGCTCCACATGGTGGTCCCTCGCGCCGCCCCCGGTGTCAGTGCGGCGGGATACCGTCCTCATCACGCTGAGGTGAGGGGAGAACCATGGCGAGGAACGCCCGGGCCGAGCAGCTGCGGGAGTACGGCCGGTCCGTGCTGGAGGGGGCCCGGTCGGAGCAAGTCCTGCGCATGGCCCGGCAGGTGAACGCCGTGTCGTACACGAGCGCGCGGGAGTACGCCGGCCGGTCGCTCTTCGAGTTGCTGCAGAACGGCTACGACGCGCATCCGAGGGACCGCCGCGACGGACGGGTCCACGTCCTGCTGGACGAGGCGGAGGGCGAGTGGGGGACGTTGTACGTCGCCAACGGCGGCACGCCCTTCACCTGGCGTGACGTCGAGCGGGTCTGCGAGCTCGCGCAAAGCTCGAAGGAGGTCGGCGAGGGCATCGGGAATAAGGGCGTCGGGTTCCGCAGCATCCTGCTGATCAGCGAAGCGCCCGAGATCTACAGCGCAGACCCCGACAGCCCTCTCGACCCGGAAATGAACGGGTACTGCTTCCGCTTCGCGCAGAAGGTCGACGTGGAAGAGTTCCTCGCCGGTGAGGACAACGCCCACGAGGTGGCCGCCAAGTATCCGCCGCTCCAGGCACCCCTACCGCTGGACGATGTGCCCGCGACCTGTCGGCAGCTCGCCGCCGAGGGGTACGTAACCATCGTCCGGCTGCCCTTGCTGAGCGAGGCCGCCCGGGCCGAGGTCCGGCTGCGGATGCGTGAGCTCGCGGAGGCAAAGGTACCCGTGATGCTGTTCCTCGACCGGCTCGCTGGCCTGACGCTGGAACGGCGGACCGTCGGTGGCGAGGCGGGCGAGTTGGACGACGGCCACGAGGCGCTCGACTGGCACGAGCTGACCCGATCCGAGGAGCGCTTCGTGGTGGCGCAGGACGGCGCCGGGCACGGATTCCCCGTCTCCTGCGCGACCGTGGACCTGGGGACGTCCGGCACCTTTCTCGTAGCCCGGGGCACCGTGGAGAAGGAACGGCTGAACAGCACGCTCGCCGAGGCCGTGGGTTCCGGGCTCCTCGACGACACGTGGCAGGAGTGGAAGCGGTCCGCCGTCGTCGAGGTCGCGCTCCCGCTACCCGCCCCGCGCCGACCGCGGCGCGGGCAGATCTATACCTTCCTGCCGATGGGCGAGAACCAGGCCGCACCGTTCCCGGGGCACGTGAACGCTCCGTTCTTCACCAAGTTCGACCGCACCGGGCTTCCCTTCGACAACCCCCTTAACGTGCTGCTGCTCGACGCGGTCGCCGAGACCTGTCTGGCGGCCGCCACGATACTGCGTACCGTGCCCGAGCCGTCCATCCGGCAGCTGGCCGTGGACCTGGTGAGCTGGGAGAGTGAAAAGGGCTCGGCGGGGCGGCTCCGCGCGGCAGCTCTGCGCGTGCACGGGAGCGAACTTACCGACGTACCGCTCGTGCCCGTCCTCGCCGCGGACGGCGCCCCGCCGGAGGCGGGCTGGGCCCCGCCGCGGGGTGCGGTCCTGTGGCCGGCCTTCGACCTGACCGTCCTCACGGCACACCGCGCGCACGAGGCCGGGATCGTGGTGGCGGACCCCGAGATCGGCGGTGACCGGCTGAAACGGCTGGCCACCCTGTGCAAGGCCCTCGCGTGCCCGTGGGAGCCGGGCCCGGAGGTCCTCGCCGAGTACGTGGAACGGATCGTTGGGGGCCTTCCCCTTCCCCGGTCCGGTGAGTCCCCCGAGCAGTGGAGCGCGCTGTATGAGGACCTGGCCGCCCTCTTCGATGATGACGGGCACGTCCTGCACGGCAGACCGTTGCTGCTCGCGGAAGACTGCACACTGCGGCACACCAACCGTCCCCCCGACAGGGCGGGTACGGGCACAAGCGCACGTACACGTACACAGGGCAAGCCGGGCGGTCAGGGTGCACGCCGCGAAGCGTTCTTCCAGCCCCTGCGTACGGAGGCGAACCAGACCGAGGCCCCGACCGTCCCTGCCCTGCTCGGCAAGCGATTGTTCTCCCTGCACCCGGGGCTGGTCTGGAAGGACCGCGGCGAGCGCACTCGGGGGCGGCCTGCCCGGGCCTTCCTTGAGCAGGAGGGGCTCGTCCGGCCGTACGACGTAAGGGGCCTGCTGGACCACGTACGGCAGGCGCTCAGCGCGAGCACCGATCTCCGGCTGCGGCTCCAGACCCTGCGCTTCGTCTTCCGGCTGTGGCAGCCGCGGCGTTCACTGGGCGGGACGGAGATCTCCTCGCTCGGACTGTACGTACCGTCGGCGGCGGACGGCCATCTGATCAGAGCAAGCGGCGCCGTCTTCGGCCGGGGCTGGGGCCGCGCGTCCGTCGGTGAGGACTTGGCGGTGGTGGTTGCCGCCGGACAGGACGTGTCGAAGAGCCTCAAGGCGATCGCCGGACGTCTCCTTGCCGCGCCCGAGGAGTTCACCAAGCGGGGCGAGACCGAGGAGTGGCGGGCGTTCCTGCTGGAGGCCGGGGTGGCAGACGGACTGGTCCCGGTCAGGTCCTCCGACGCCGTGAGCAGGGTAGAGCAAGGCCGGGAGCTCACCGCTCGGCAGTTGGTCCGCATGGCGAAGGTGTCTGCCGAGGTGCGGGAGCAGTGGGAGCCGTACATCCGCACCTGGTCCACTGCCGACTACCCCCGGACGCCGTACCGGGGAACCCCGGCCTGGCGGCTCCCCGGCCAGGACGTCGTCGAACACCTCGGGCAGGAGGCCCGGCTGGCGTACGCACGGCTGGTCCTGCACGGCCTGGCCAGCTGGGAGGACGCGAGGTTCACCAGCGTCTGGACCAGTGCCGGCAGCCAAAGTTCCCCAGACAGGGAACGGGTCCCGACCCCGCTCGGCGCCTTCATCCGGGAGCAGCCGTGGCTCCCGGTGCGGGGCCGCGACCGGGCCGTACGGTTCGTCCGGCCGGCCGACGCCTGGCACTGCCCGCCCGGGCTGGAGGAGGAGCCCTCATACGCGCCGACCGTCGACCATCGGCTGCGCCACCTTCTGGGACGCGGGAAGGCGAGCGACCGCCTGCGGGAGATGCGACTGCCGACCTGGGACGACCCCCGGGACAGCGACCGCCTCATCGCCGCGCTGGGACGGCTTGCGGCGGAGGGCGCGCTGGGGGCCGAGGACCAGCCCGCGGCGCAGCGCGCCAACGAACGCGCCTGGAGGCACCTCGTACAGCGGCCCCGTCCCGCACTGCCCGAGGGTGCCAGTCTGCTCGCTGAGTCCGGGGACCGGCTGATCAGCGTACCGCTGTCCGCCCTGGACGGCGGGGAGAGCGATGGTGATGCCGGAACCGTGCTCTACGTCAGCGGTGAACGCGACGGCCTGACGGCCCTGCTGGTACGGGAGATGGCGCGCCCCCTGCTCACCCTTCCCAGTGTCTCGGCGGAGGCCGCCGAGCTGCTGGCGGCCGAACACGCCGCCACCGTCAGGCACACCGACGACCTGACGTTCACTGTGACCGTGGACGGCGCACGGGTTAACCCCGCGACCATGGGAGAGCCACTGGTCCAGCAGCTGCCCTGGCTCACGCTGGCCGTGGGCGTTCTCTCCGACCACCTGGCGCACGGCCCTCGGGCGAGCGAGGCCGAGCTGAGCGAGCTGACGTCCCTGCTCCGGAGCGTACGTCTGCATCGCTACCGCTCCTGGGACATCGAGCTCGATGGCCGGACCGTGACGTTGCCGGGGCGCCTCGGCGGAGTGCTGCCGCTGCCCGATCCGAAGCATCCGCTCGTCCTCGCCCCGGCAGGCGAGCCGGGCTGGCCCGAGACCACCCGCATCGTGGTGGCGGTCGCCGAGTTGCTGGGACGGCGGGAGTTCGGCGACCGACTGCGCCTCGCCGCCCACCAGCTCGCTTCCCGCCACGCCGACCTGCGCGACCCGGGCCAGGAGGAGCTCGCCGACGCCCTGGAAGTCACGGTCCACCAGGTCGGGGAGACGAGCCGCCGGATCGACGGGGCCATCGGCGTGGTCCTGGAGCGCTGCCGGCCTTTCCTCGTCCACCTACTCGGCACGGAGTCGGCGGACTCGCTGTTCCTGCCGCCGCCGGCCGACACCCGGGAGTTCCAGGCTCACCTCGAGGAGTACGCCGCCGAGCTCCCGGTGCCCGTATCCGAGTTCATCGCCAGGGCCCGTGCGGCCCGCGGTACGGACGAACTGCGGCGCGACCTGGGCATCAGATTCGCCGAGCTGAACGACACCCTGCGCGCGATGAGCCCGCCCCTGGCGCCGGTCAGCCACGCCGACGAGCACGAGGAGGCGCTCCGCACCTATCTGGACCTGCGCAGGAAGGAGCTCGTCAACCGGCTGCGCTGGGCGGCGCTGGAGGACTTCGACGCGCGCCGTCCGATGCCCGACTGGCCCTCGGTCCGGGCCCTGGACTGGATCACCGCGCCGGAGGCATGGGCGTACACCGTGGACACGGCCGACACGGGGAGCCTGGAGGCGCACGTGGAGCAGCAGCTGGCGCTGCGCCTGGGCCGCTCGGTGCCGTTGCCCCGATCGGGCGAACGTCTTCCCACGTACGACCAGGTACGCGGCGCGAACCTCCGTATGATCACCGGCCTGGCCGCCGACCTCGCGGTCCTGGTCAAGGCGGCCGGACACCCGTTGCCCGCGGCCCTGACCGGAGCCGAGCCCGCCGAGGAGGTCACCGCGCGGCTGGAGGCCGCGGGCGCGCTGGACTTCCGGCCCCTGTCCCCCACCGACGTCGTCGGCTGGCTGACGGCCCTCGGCCAGTGGCCCGACGGAATGGCGGCGGCGACGGATCCCGAACGGCACGGGCTGGCCGAGGCCGACCTGGACCGGGTGCGCAACGCGGCGGAACACGAGCGCCGCGAACGGGAGCGCAAACTGCGTTCGATCTCCGTCGGCGGCCGCGACTTCGACGTGTACTCCGGCGACTTCACCGCCCTCACCCGCGAACTCGACCGGGTCCTGCAGAACGGCGCGGCGCCAGGTATCAGCGCCGCTGGGCCGCTCCGCTTCACGGACCCCCTTCCCCGGACCGGGCACAACCGGGCCACCGGTCGCACGCGCGGGCGGCGGTACGGGGGCGGCACGGACAGTGGGCTGACCACGGCCCAGCGGGAGGCCATCGGGTACGTGGGCGAGTGGTACGCGTACCAGTGGCTGTGTGCGCAATACCCGGACCACATGGACGAGACCGGCTGGGTGTCGGGCAACCGCCGCAAAGCCTTCCCCGGCCCGGCCGGCGACGACAGCCTCGGCTTCGACTTCCAGGTCGGCTCCGGCAGCCGGCCCTACCTATACGAGGTGAAGGCGACCGGGGGCGAAGGCGGCCGCTTCGAACTGGGAGAGAGCGAGGTCCGCGCGGCCCGCCAGCACGCGGGCAACGACCGCTGGCGCCTCCTGGTGGTCACCCACGCCCTCACCCCTCACAAGGTGGCCATCCAGATGCTCCCCAACCCCTACGGAAAGCGCGGCCGGGGCCGCTACCGCGAGGAGGGCGGGGCACTGCGCTTCTCGTACCTGCTGCGACCTTGACGCGCTGCCGTCGCCAGGGTCCTCGCCGTTCCTGGGCTGCGTCAGCCGCCTTGGTGGTCCCAGCGCTAAGTGGTCGGAGCCCGAAGTCCTTCGGGGGTTGATCATGTTGCTGGCGGCGGAGGATTCTTCCTGTCGGTCGATCGTGTGTCGGTCGAGCCGGGCCGGCAGATTGTCCAGGTCGGAGGTGGTGAACTTCCACTGGAACGGCTGTGCTGTGGCGTTGTAGCGGTCCTCGAAGGCTCGGAGCTGGTCTCGGATCCGGTCGAGATTCGGGAAGTCGTTGGGTGCCACGACTTTGCGTTGAACGACGGAGAAGAAGATCTCTATCTGGTGGGTCCAGGAAGCGTGGACCGGGGTGTGGACCATGACGGCGTTGGGAAACGCCTTGGCCAGGCGGTCGATGGCGGTCTTGCCGCGGTGGGAGGAGCCGTTGTCTACGATCCAGAAGACGCGTTTCGCGCTGGCGTAGGGCTCGCTGGTCATGACCTGGGCGACCAGGTTCATGAAAGGCACGATGCCGGTGGTGGGCTCGCAGCGCCCGAGGACGCGGGCGTGATGGACGTCGTAGGCGGCGAGGTAGGCCAGGGCGCCGCCGCGTCGGTACTCGTGGTTGACCCGCGTGGCCCGGGCCTGTCCGGGGGCGAGGGTGGGGTGGCAACGGCAACGAGCCTGGATCGAGGTCTTCTCGTCGCTGGAGAGTACGTACTCGTCCGCGCCCAGCGGGACGCCGTCGAAGGTGCCGGCATACAGGTCCATGATGCGGGCGGCCTTGGGCCGGAACTTCGGATCGCGGATGAAAATCCAGGACTGGTACTGCCAGGGCTTGAGTGCGTCCTCGCGCAGCCAGCGGCGGATGGTGGAGGCGGAGATTGAGCCGGCGATGCCGCGGACGACGACCTCGCGTGCAAGTTCCGGGCACGACCAGCGCGACAGCGGGGTGCCGGTCTCGGCGGGCAGTTGGCAGGCCAGGGCCTTGACCTCGGCGACCTGCACCGGGGTGAAGCGTCGTGGACGGCCGCAGCGCCTGCGGTCGGCCAGGGCAGACAGGCCCCCGTCGGCGAAACGGCCCCGCCAGGTGCGCACGGTGTACAGATGCGCTCCCGTTTCGCGGGCGATCGCTGCTTGCCCAGCCCCCGGGCAGCCTGCAGCACAATCTGCGCCCGCAGGCGGTCCTGGTGCGGGGTCCGGTGGCCGTAGGCCGCTTTCTGCAGCCGCTGCCGTTCGGCGGCGGTCAGGACGATCGGGCGCGCGGTGGCTACGGGCAAGGCAGGCAGGCCATTCAGCAGAAGCGGATCACCATCAGACAATTAACAAGCTGTCCGGCCCGATCCGGCGGATCGCCTCCAGGGGATACGGGGTCTGCCTGCTCTTAAAACGGAACTCGCGGTAGTAGTCCGTCATCACTGCGGCGACTGGGGCGTGGCGGATGAGGATCGCCGCGACCTGCGGCGGAATTCCCGTCGGAGGTTCCCCTCGGGCGCAGGCGTGCACGAACGCGCTGCGCTCGTCCCGCTCGTACCCGTACAAGGCGGTGACGAGCCACTGCACCAGGTGGGTGACGGTGTAGCAGCGGTCATAGGTCTGGTGATCGGCGAAGAAGTCGGCCTCCTCCTTCGACAGGTCGAACCGGGAGGAGATCGCGAGGCCGTAGTCCGTGAAGAACAGACGCTTGCCGTCGGTGAGGATGTTCTGGAAGTGGCCATCGAAGTGCAGGAGCCCGCGGTCGTTCATGAAAGAAGTCCCGGCCTCAAGTTCCCTCGCCACCATGGTGCATGCCTGCTCGGCCGTCTCATCGTCGGCTTTGACCTGAACGTCCAGCCAGTCGTGCAGGTTCTGCGGGATGTACTCCAGGAACAGCGCGACGCTCGCCGAGGAATCCCGCAGCGCCTCGATCCGGTGGCGCACCTGCGATCCACCTCCCCAGTAGGCGACAGCCTTCTCCACGTCGGCCAGTTCCTCGGGTAGCGACTGCCCGGGGTGCGGTAGCACCCGCCAGTGGTACATCAAGGGAAAGCCCTCATGGTCCTGTGCAAGAACCCAGTTCGTCGTCATCGTGTGCACGGCCAACTCCCGCCAGGCCCCCCATCCCGGGCCTGCGGGGACCCCGAGGCCGGGATGGCAGAAGGTAGGTAGCCCGAAGAGGTTCGCCGTGGATTGGACGTTCTCCGGCTGCCTTTCCAGATCGGTCAGCGGCAGCCGTTTAACGAAGACTGGGGTCCCGCCGACCTCCAGCAACGCTGAGGTCCCGCCGATGCCAGAACCCAGCGGCGCAGCCGTATCCACAAGATCGCGCAGTTCGCGATCACTGCACAGCGCCAGCGATGTGGAGACGGCACTGTAGGCCGCCAAACGCGCACCACGCGTCGCGTCGAAACTCTCGACGGATACCTCCACCAGGGCACCCTCTCTGAAGTACCTGGGCCCGTCCAAAGGGCGCGTAACACGCGACGCATAGCCCTGCGGTTCGTCTCGTCCCCCTGGCACGGGCGGAGGGCATCCAGGCCCGTCTGTGAACACGGATCCGAACACCCTTTTGGCCGCACTGTACGTGAAGATCGACGACGAGGTCGGGCGAACACGATGCCTCGGCAGACCGCCACTGCTCAGCGGCTCGGATCTGGTCCATCTCGCCGTGGTCGAGCTCCATCCGCACCGTCTTCGACGCCCGGACCGCGAACCCCACTACCCAGGGCCAGGGGTCAACCCCTGAAGGACTTCCGGAATCGACCACTAAGGGCGCTCGTCTGCGTTACGCCGCTGGGTGGTCTTCATCGGGGGCTTGCGGATGATGTCTATGTCGCCCGGCTCGCGGGGTATGTAGGAGAAGCCGTTCGCCGTGTCCGGGTCGTAGTGGACGACTGCGTCTTGTTCCTCGAGCATGACTCGCCATGATTCCAAGCGCTTGGCTCTGTCCTCGTCGAGTGCCAAGCCGGCCCGCCGACGGGCCTCCACCCGCAGCATGATCACCGGGTACAGCTGCCGGTGTTCCCTCTTGACCGCCCACGGAATCAGCTCGTCATCACGCGCGATCCTGCGATCAAGCCCCCGCCTGTGCCGAAAATTCCCCCACATCGAGGACACCGTATCGATGCCGTACTTCCGCCGGTACTCATCAATCATGTCCTGATAGCTCCAGCCATCCTCGAACCACCGAATGACCTCCCCCTCGTCAACGATCTTCCTCTTCGGCACGAATACCCTCCCTGAACTGCGGCAATGCAAGATACACCCACCCCTGCAACCCGCTACCCAGCCCACCGGAACCACCCCGCACGCCCGCCCCACTCGGACACCCACACCGGCGAACCGCGCCCCACCGTCACGCCCTCCCCCACCCCCGGTCAGGGGAACCGGGCAGGCCGGTCCCGGGAGCCGACGGGGGTGAAAACGCCGTCGACTCCACCGACGCACCGGCGCCTACTTCAAAGTCCTCACCTACGTCATCTCAACCGCCGCCGTCATCGCGATCCGCACCGGCAGCGAGAACATCACCCTCAAAGAAATCGACGCCGCCACCGCCCAACTCAGCTGAACCGCCTCGGGCCGCTCGGCGGATGCCGGCAGCCAGACGAGCCGGTGCGTTCGTGCAGGGGCCGCACTGTGAACCGCAGCGAGCAAGCACCGCGCCGGTCAGCACGGTGGGGCACTGGCTCACGCCGAAACGCCTTTGTCAGTGGTGGGCTTTACGGTGCTGCCGTGGCTATCAAAGCTTTTGCGTACATGTCGGCATCAGCATGCGGTGACGCATGACAGAGGGAGGGGCGCCATGGCACGCGAGCACTTCCCGTACGCGTGAGCGGGAATCTGGGGTGGGAAGCTTGGACTACGACGAACTGGTCGCGCTGCGCAGGCAGCATTCCGCCTGGAAGCTGCTGCGGGCGGACAACGCGGCGCTGATGCTGAGCTTCTTCAACAAGGTCTTCGTCGAGCATGGCATTCGTTCGATCGCCGGTGTGGAGCTGGCCGACCGTCTGGACGACGAGCTGTTCGCACTCAATGAGCGTATTGGCCAGGGAACGTTCCCGAAGTCCGCGAAGGCGTACCTGGACGACTGGTCGGGGCCGCAGTCGGGCTGGTTACGCAAGTACTACCCGGCGGACTCGGACGAGCCTCACTATGACGCGACGCCGGCGGTGGAGAAGGCAATCGCCTGGATCCGGTCGCTTCAGGTCCGGTCCTTCATCGGTACCGAGTCCCGTCTCAACACCATCTTCGACCTGCTGAGGCAGATGACGTTCGGGGCCGAGACCGATCCCGAGACCCGGCTCGAGGAACTGAAACGACGTCGTCTGGAGATCGACGAAGAGATCGCCCGGGCTGAAGCCGGCGACGTGGACGTGCTCGACAGTTCCGGTCTGCGGGACCGCTACCAGCAGCTGACCACCACCGCACACGACCTGCTCGCCGACTTCCGTGAGGTCGAGGCGAATTTCCGCGACCTGGACCGGGAACTGCGCCGGAAGATCGCCGTGTGGGACGGCAGCAAAGGCGAGCTCTTGGACGAGATCCTGACCAGCCGCGAGAGCATCGCCGAATCGGACCAGGGACGGAGCTTCCAGGCGTTCTACGGCTTCCTGCTCTCCCACCGCCGCCAGGACGAGTTCAAGAAGCTCCTGGCCGAGGTCGAAGCCATGGACGCCATCGGCGAACCCGACCCCCGCATGCGGCGCATCCCCCGGGACTGGCTGGACGCCGCCGAGCGCACCCAGGCGACCGTCCGCCAGCTCTCTGAGCAGCTACGGCGTTTCCTCGACGACCGGGCCTGGTCCGAGGACCGCCGGGTTATGGAACTGATGAGCGGCATCGAGGCCCGCGCGATCGCACTGCGTGATACGCCCGGGATGGACCTGATCGTGGAGATCGACGCCGCTGCCCCGGCCATCACTTTGCCGATGGAACGGCCGCTGTACGCGCCGGTGACCCGGACGCCGATCGACAGTGCCGACATCCGCGTGGGAGATGAGGAGTTCGCGGCCGACGCGCTGTTCGAAGCGGTCTATGTGGACCCGGCCCGGCTCGTCGAGACCGTCCGGCGCGCGCTGGACCTGCAGGCTCAGGTGTCCCTGGCAGACCTCGTGCGCCAGCACCCGCTGGAGCAGGGGCTCGCTGAGCTGGTCGCCTACCTCGCGCTGTCCGGGGACGGCTTCACGGTGGTCTTCGACGACAGCCGCCGCGAAGAGATCACCTGGGCCGGCGCGGACGGCGTCCAGCACGTCGTCCAAACCCCCGTGGCGGCGTTCGCCCGCACCATCTCCGGCGCCACCTGGGCCTCGGGCAAGGAGGAGCAGTCATGACCACGCCTGTGCCACCCACGCCACGGCAGGCCCGCAGCCTCTCCCTGCCGGTCAACCAGCTGCTCAAGGGTCCCCTCTTCCGTGACCAGCATGAGCGGGCCTGGGAAGCGCTGCTCCAGCTGCGCGCCCGCGTCCAGGACTACGTCGACGTCATGGGCCTGACCGTGGTGATCGACGAAGCCGAGGGCTACGCGTTCCTGCGCTCCCAGCCCGAGGACGAGAACGCAGATCCGCGCTTGGCTGCGCCGCGCCTGATGCCCCGCCGATCCCTGTCGTACCCGGTCAGTCTGCTGATCGTGCTGCTGCGCAAGCGGCTCGCGGAATTCGACGCCGGCTCCGGCGAGACCCGGCTGATGATCACCCGCGACGAGATCGTGGAAATGATCCGCATGTTCCTGCCCGCCGTCAGCAACGAGGCACGTCTGGTCGACCAGATCGACACGTACATCGCCAAGGCCGTGGAGCTGCAGTTCCTGCGCCGCGCCAAGCACCAGGAGCAGCTGTACGAGGTGCAGCGGATCATCAAGGCCTATGTCGACGGGCAGTGGCTTGCCGACTTCGATACGAACCTGGCCCGGTACGCGGCCCCCACCACTCCCGAAGGACAACAGTGATCCCCGCTCAGTCCGGCCCGTTCGTCACCGATGCCTCCCCCGATCTCGACCTGGCCGGGTTCCGGCTGGAGCGGCTGGAGGTGTACAACTGGGGCACCTTTCACCAGCGCGTGTGGTCCTTCGGGGTCGGCGGCGCCAACGCCCTGCTGACCGGCGACATCGGCTCGGGAAAGTCCACCCTGGTCGACGCGGTCACCACGTTGTTCATGCCCGCGAACCGCATCGCCTACAACCGGGCCGCCGGCGCGGAGAGCCGCGAACGCAGCCTGCGCTCCTACGTCCTGGGCCACTACAAGTCCGAACGCAACGAGGCCACCGGCACGACCCGTCCGGTCGCCCTGCGCCAGCCAGGCAGCTACTCGGTGATCCTGGGAGTGTTCACCAACCGCGGCTACGACGCGACGGTCACTCTCGCGCAGGTTTTCTGGATGACCGACGGCAACGCCACCCAGCCGGAGCGCCTGTTCCTCACCGCGGACCGGGCCCTGTCCGTCACAGACGACTTCTCCGACTTCGGTACCGACGTCAGGTCCCTCAAGAAGCGGCTGACCGGCAGCGGCGTACGGGTGCACCCGTCGTTTGCCGCCTACAGCAAAGACTTCCGCCGCCGCATGGGCATCGAGTCCGAGCAGGCCCTGGAGCTCTTCCACCAGACGGTGTCCATGAAGTCCGTCGGCAGCCTGGACGACTTCGTCCGCAGCCACATGCTGGAACCCTTCGACGCGGCCTCAATGACCGAGACGATCGTGGCGCACTTCGACGCCCTGACCACCACGCATGAATCGGTGCAGCGCGCACGCGCCCAGATCGACGCCCTCACGCCGCTGCTTCAGGAGTGCGACCAGCACGACAGCCTCGCCAGGAGTATCGACGAGGCCGTCACGCAGCAAAGCGCCCTGCGCTTCTTCTTCGCCCAGCGCAAGTCCGCCCTGCTGGAGGCGGACCGTCTCACGCTGAAGCGTGATCTAAGCCGCCACGAGAACGACCGGGGTGCCGCGAAGGACCGGCTCAAGGATCTTCACCGGCAGCAAAGCCGGTTGGAGCTGCAGCGCGCGGGAATGGGCGGCGCTCGCCTCGGTGAACTGGAGAGGGAGATCGAACGGGAATCGCGCGCCCGCGATGACCGCCAGCGCAGGGCCAGGAACCACGCCGGTCTGCTGGGCCAGGCGGAGCTCAGCCCGGTCAGCAGCACGGAACAGTTCGCCGAACGCCTCCAGGAGATCGCCGCCTGTCAGGAAGCCGCCACCACGGTGCAGCAGGAGACCCGTGAAGCCCTCAACGCACTCGCGGTCGATGCCGACCGCCTGCGCCGGCAGGCGACGGAACTGGGCGAGGAGCTGGTCAGCCTCCGCTCCCGGCGCAGCAACATTCCCAAGAAGCAGCTAGATCTGCGCGCCCGCCTGGGCCGTGAGCTCGGGATCGAGGAGAGCGTGCTGCCGTTCGCCGGCGAACTGATCCAGGTCCGGGCCGACGAGCAGGCATGGGCCGGCGCCGCAGAACGGCTCCTGCGGGGTTTCGCGCTCTCGCTGCTGGTCCCGCACGACCTGTACTCCCCCGTGTCCGAGTGGATCAACACGCACCACCTCGGGGCCCGGCTCGTCTACTTCCGCGTCCCCGAAACAGTCCCGGTGCGGCGCCCGCAGCACACCGAAGCCCCTGTCCTGGCCTCCAAACTGGAAGTCAAGGCAGAGTCCCCGTTCGCCCACTGGCTGGCCGGCGAGCTGGACCGCCGCGCCGGACACGTCTGCGCCGAGACGATGGCGGACTTCAAACGCGCCGACCTGGCGATCACCCCGCAGGGTTTGGTCAAGGGGGCGCGAGGCCGTCACGAGAAGAACGACACCACCCGCATCGACGACCGCAGCTCCTACGTTCTGGGCTGGACCAACCAGCTGAAGATCGACGCCCTCCTCGACCAGGCCCGCCGCACGCAAAGAGAACAAAAAGACCTCAGTAAGAGGAAAGACGGCATCGAAACCGCCCACAACACCAGCATCACCCGCGGCCAGATCCTCGCCCAGCTCGCAACCACCCGCGACTACAGCGAGATCGACTGGGCCTCGGCCGTCAGCCGCATCACCGTGCTGACCGAGGAGAAGCGCCGCCTTGAGGAGTCGTCCGAGGACCTGGACCAGATCACCCGCCGCCTGGAGGCGCTCACGAACGAGATCGCCCAGGCGGAAGACGACCGTGAACAGGCAGGTCTGGCCGTCGGCGGCCTGAACGAGGCCCTCAAGACCGCGACGCGTGAGCACGACGCAGCCCGGGCCCTGCTGGACGACCCGGGCTGCACAGCCGCCCGCGCACACTTTCCCACCATCGAGCAGCGCCTGGCCCAGACACGGCTGGCCTGCCGGACGGTGAGCGAGTGCACCGCCGCGGAAAGCCGCGTGCACGACGAGCTGACCTTGGCCAAAGACCGCTTCAGCACCCAGCAAAACCGCATCGGCCAGGCGATCGCCTCCAAGATGGGCGCCTTCCGCCGCGACTACCCGGTGGAGACAGGCGAACTAGACGACTCGGTCAACTCCGCCCGCGGCTACCGCGAACTGCACCAGCGCCTGGTCGCCGATGATCTGCCCCGCTTCCAGGAGCAGTTCAAGAACTACCTGAAGACAAACGTCATCCGCGACATCGCGGGCTTCCACGCGCAGCTGACCAGCCAGGCCGACCAGATCGGCGAACGCGTCGCCATCATCAACGACTCCCTCGCCGGCATCGACTACAACCCCGGCCGCTACATCACGCTCAAGACCGACCGCACTCCCAACGTCGAGATCCGCGACTTCATCACCGAACTGCGCGCCTGCACGGACGACGCCCTGGCCGACGACCACTCCGACACCTACTCCGAGGAGAAGTTCCACCAGGTCCGCCGTCTCATCGAACGCTTCAAGGGCCGCGAAGGACACACCGAGGCCGACCGTACGTGGACCCGCCGCGTCACGGACGTGCGCTACTGGTTCGTCTTCAGCGCCAGTGAACGACGACGCGAGGACGACACCGAGTACGAGGTCTACTCCGACTCCGGCGGCAAGTCCGGCGGACAGAAGGAGAAACTCGCCTACACCATCCTGGCCGCATCCCTCGCCTACCAGTTCAAACTCGACTGGAACTCGGCCCGCTCCAAGACCTTCCGATTCGTCGTCATCGACGAAGCCTTCGGCCGCGGCTCCGAGGACTCCGCCCGGTTCGCCCTCGACCTCTTCAAACGGCTCGGTCTGCAACTCCTCATCGTCACACCGCTCCAGAAGATCCACGTCATCGAGCCGTACGTGTCCGCCGTCGGCTTCGTCGACAACCCCGACGGTCACGACTCACGCCTGCGGACCCTGACCATCACGCAGTACCGGCAGGAGCGTCTCGCTCACACCCTGTCCGGGCTGCAGGGCGCCGGCACCGGCACCGGCCAGGGGCACTGACATGGTGGCGCCGACCGCCCGCCGGGCATGGACCACACCCGCAGACGTCACGGACCGCCTGCGCAGACGCTGGATGCGCGGTGACTTCCTCACTGCGCTCGCCCAGCAGCACCCCTTCGAACCGCTCGGCATCCCGCTGGGCGGCCCCAAGCCCTCCGAGCTGACCCGCGACTTCGACGCCGTCCGCACCTGGGTCAACACCTGGCACTCCGCCGGGCAGCAGTTCTCGCGCATCGAACACCGGCGAGTCGGAGGCCGCGTCGTCGGCACCAACAACCTCCCTCACCAGGCGTGGATCGACCACCGCGAACAGCTTTGGGACCTCCTCGGCGTCACCGGTGCCGTGCACCGCTTCCAGACGCTGCTGGCCTCCGCCCGGGAGGCCACCCCTGAGCTTGCGGCCTGGATGACCGCCTATCCCATGAAGGTCCTGGACCTCGAAACGGACTGGGAGCGCCTACACCAGACCGTCCGCTGGATCCTGGACTACCAGGGTCCGCCGCTCTATCTACGGCAGATCGACGTACCGGGCGTCGACACCAAGTTCATCGAGTGCCACCGCGCCATCCTGACCACTCTGCTGGAGCACTGCCTACCCGCCGACCGGATCGACACCGATGCGCCGCGCACCAGCTTCACCGCCCGCTTCCGCTTCCGGGGCAAACCCGCCTACGTCAGATTCCGTCTCCTCGACAACACCTCTGTCGCCGGGTTCAGCGAACTGACCGTGCGCGTCGTTGAGTTCATCGCATCCCCGCCCGACATCAGAACCGTCTTCATCGTTGAGAACGAGACCACCTACCTCGCCTTCCCGCCCCAGCCCGCAAGCATGGTGATCCTCGGGGGCGGATACGCCGTCACCCGGCTCGCCGAACTGCAATGGCTCCACGACAAGCGCCTGGTGTACTGGGGCGACCTGGACACCCACGGTTTCGCAATCCTCGACCGACTGCGCCGCCTCTTCCCCCACACGGAGTCGGTCCTGATGGACCGCTCCACCCTGACGGACCACCGGGGCCAGTGGGTGAAGGAGCCCAAGCCCACCCAGGAACACCTGCAGTCACTGACCGGCGAGGAAACCGACCTCTACCAGAGCCTCGTGGACGACGACTTCGGGCACGGCGTACGACTGGAACAAGAACGGATCCGCTTCTCCGCCGTCCAGACAGCACTGGCCAGCCTTCACGACTCGTCATCGCAGCCGCCTCACGACGCAGGGTGGACCCCGCAGAAGTGACGTGAGCCAACACCGTCCTCATGCGGCGACCAGCACCACGACACCGCACCCTGCTGTACATCGATGCCGACAGCTGCGCCCGTCACGACGGCGACAGCGAACGGGCCTGCCGCCCTACGACCGTCGTCCCTGACCATGCTGCCGGCTGGTTATCGCACCGGCCTGACCCACCGCTGGGCCTCGGACCTATACGAGGCGGTCCCCGCCGTCGAGCACCACCACAAGCGTGCCGTAAGGGAGTTGCGTGACGTCCTGGCCCTCTGACTCGGTCTCCGGGCGCGATCTTCCTATCGCTGTATCTGGCGGCCGACGGTCCACAGGTCGCCGGGGGTGCGGATGAATGCGCCATGGGCGAGCATGTCTTGCTTCAACTGCGCGGCGGAGACCGTGTGGCCGCGTCGGGCGAGCGCGTCACGCAGTTCGCCGGACGTCAGGGGCCGGCCGCAGCGCGCAAGGTAGCGGGCGGCCAACTGCTCGCTGGTCGGGTAGGCCGGGGGCTCCACCACCAGAAGCGAGTCACTGAGCGTCTGGTGTTCAGTCATCCCGGCTTCGGCCAGTTCCAGCAACGGCATAGCCGCACCTCCCATCCGCGAGAGACTCCGCCGCCAGTTGTCGCGAGTCAGGTAGCCGCGGTGGTAGCACCACAACAGCAGCCCGCCCACGGCGGCCGTTGCGGCAAGCGGGTTGCGCGCGGCGAGGGCCACCAGGCGGTGGGCGCCCGCGCCGAACAGCCGGAGTACCAGCTCGATGAGTACCAGCCCGTTCGCGGCGGTGGCCTCCAAGCCGGCCAACCGCAGCACATTCTGGGCGACGGGGATCCACTCGATGACGGCGAACCCGAAGCGCTCGAAGACACTGTCTTGGGAGACGATGACGCACGGCCCAAGGAACTCCGCGAGCGCCATTGTGGGTGCGTCGTCCGGGTCGCCTCGGTGCTTCAGCGGCATCTCCCGGTCGACCCGCAAAATGTGACGTGTCCGCCAGGACAGATGATCACGGATTTCGAGGTCGACCACCCGAAGGGCTGGCCAGATCCGCTGATCGAGCACGCGACGTGCCTGACGCTCTGCCACTTCGAAGTGATCAGCCATCTTGGCCAGGTGTTCGTCGACTTCGCCGGGGACGTGCGCGGCGATGTACGGGGTGGCGCGGCCGGTGCTGGCCAGTGCAGTGACCCGGTCCTGGCGTCCGCCGTACTTGGCCAAAGAGCAGGCTTCCACCAGCAGCGCATTGGCGTCGAGTACAGGCAGCAGCATCTGCCGGTCCAGCGCCATGGGGTTGAACGCCGATCCGGAGGGGACCAGCAGTGGCGGTACCGAAGCGGCACGGTCAAGCGTCATGGACCAAGTGTCACCACCACCACTGACAAGCGGGCAGAATTTTCGGTCCGGCACCGGTCCGCTCCAGCAACCAAGCTCATAACCGCATACGTGACCAGGCCCGGTCTGGCCATGGAGGCCGGACCCACTCGCGTATCCCCCTGCTCGGCCCTGTACTCCCGAAGCTGCCGCGAAGTGACAAGTAGCCATCACGGCGGCGGGGATCAATGGGGCAGCCGTTAGAGCCCTAAGCCCGCTCCGGGGCCCGGCGATTCGAAGGTCAGCCAAGTCGGCGTGTGCCTGGGCAACGGCTTCCGAGTACGCCTCCTTCTTCCCGTGCTTGGCAAGCGCCATATCCGCCCCTACGGCGAAGTCCGCCTCGACATTGCCTCGCGCCTAGTCATTGGCGACGGTCGCAGCGGACGCCCCGCGAGCGTCCTTGCCCGTCCCCGACCCGCGAAATGGGCTCGCCCAGGTCGGAGTGCCACTGACAGGATATCCCGGTGAGTACCGCGCCGCTCCTGACCTCCGACAGCTACGGACGACTCGTCGCCGGCCTGCGCGGACGAACCATCGTCGCGGTCGATTACTTCGTGCTGATGGTCGGGGACGAAGGCACCGATCCTGACGAGTGGGACTACGGCGCGTGGCACGAGCCTACGATGGGCGTCGAGCTGACCATGGACGACGGCGGCACCTACTCGGCTGTGTGGGGCAGCACGTTCGACTACTACGGAGTCGAGCTCTACTCGGCGCCTATGCGCGACTCCCTCTCCCGCGTCGGCGAGCCGGGCGGGTCGGCACGCGTCGCGGTCGCGGAGCACCCCCTCTGGTCCGGGGTCGTCTCCACCCCGATCGAGTCGTGCCGCATTCAGTGGTGCGGCGAGGAGCACGGCGCTCCGACTCCGGTGCCGGAAGCCATCCACGTGCGGACCGCCACCGGTCAGGTGTGGATCGCCGCTGGCCGCTCGGCCACTTACGAGCCTGACCGGCCGGGGCCGTTCTACTTGTGCACCGACGATGTGCTCGTCATCTTTGACACGGATGTCGCCGAGCGCGCCGGACTCGGAGTCTGATCAACGGCCTCGAAGACGGGCTCACGGGCCGACAGCCAGCAGCGTCCTGTCAGGCAGATCGCTCGGCACCGTAGTAGCCGTGGCGCATCCGGAACCTCATGGGGTCGGTGCCGTCTGCTTGGATGTGCTCGATCAGCGTTGACCTCAGCGGCTCGGGCAGTTGCTTGCCGTGCGCTCCGGTCCATTCGAGGGACGCGAAGAGTTGGGCCGCGCCGTCGAGGTGGGCCGGGCTCGGCGGGCGGGTGGCGAGCGCGGCGAGGATGAGGTCGGGGTCTTCGGCGAGCAAATGCTGCTGGATCGCCATGTCGTACCACTTCAGGCCGCCGGTGGACTCCCTGGCGGGGATCCCGGCCCAGGCCAGCAGGACGCGGATCCGCTCGATCCCGTCGGGATAGCCATGTTGGACGAGCGTGGCAAGCCGGGCCTTGGCGTCGCGCAGTCGACCCGACCAGGCTTCCAGGTCACGCCCCGGCGGGTCGGACACGTCCATGGCCGCGTCCCGAAGTCCGGCGGGCGCGGCCTGGAGCCAACGCAGCCGACGCCTGTCCTCCTCAGCCTTTTGCACGGCCAGCCCCGCCTGAACCTCCCGAGATCCGGTCAGGCCCCGCTCCGCCAGCCACTCGGTGAGTGCCGGACCGTCCCGCAGATCGGCATCGCAGTCACCGATCCCTCGGATACCGGATTGGTGGTGCAGCGTCCAGCAGGCGATCAGCTCGCCACCTACGCCGTGAACCATGATCGTCGGCCAGCCGCTGCACCGGCACCGGTCGCCGGTACCGCCGTCCACAATGGCCAGCATTCGGGCCAATTCGGTGGTTTCGGCACTGGTCACCACGATCCGCGCCACGTCGGCGGAGTCCGCCTCGTCAGGCGATCCCTCGACGATCACGACGCGGCCGGCACGGTTCAGCACATCCCGCAGTCGAGCCGTTGTTGGAGCGCCCTCATCCATGCCCACTGTTCCCTCGTACACCACGTCCGCGAGATTACCGGCGCCGCTCCGGCTGCCTCTGGACGGGTGATCTTGACCGCTTGCCAGGGGATCAACGTGTGGTCGGCGAGGCCTTGCCGGCCGCCTCGGGAACGTAGCCGCAGAACTCCGGGGCGCACTCGGCCCTGTGGTCCCGGCCCCAGAGGTAGGCGTCGCGCTCGGTGGACCGGGCGCGGTGAGCAAGGCGAAGTTGCTGCCGCCGGGATAGCGTCGAAGGCAGCGCCGTGAAGGTCTCCGGAAGTACGGCGACGATGCCGTTGACCTGCTCTCCGTCGCGCATCCGCAGCAGCGCGGTGCACTGCCACCAGCCAATCTCGCCATCGCCGATCGGGGTGCCGGGCCAGTAGTACGACGCCGGGTCCGGCAGCAGGTAATGGACGCCGTCGGGATCCAGGTGGGCTCGGAGCCACGGTCCTCCTCCGCCCAGGCCGAGTCGGAGCCGTCGTGCCTCGTCGTACAGCGCGCAGACCGTTTCGGTGTCGAGGGACTTGAGGACGTTCGCCTCTGCGGGCAGCGGCTGGCGTCCGACGGGGGTCCTGACGGGCCAGCGCCCGAGCAGGAATCCGGCCCACTGCCGCGGTGTCATCGGGGACGGCCCCTTACGGCGCTCCGGCAGGGGCGGGGGCGGCGTCCAGGTTCGTCCCTCTTGCTCTATGTGACGCAGTATCCACGCCTGCCCCTTCGGACCAGCGGTGCTCCAGACCCCAGTCATCGGTCGTGCGGTCGTCGCCTGCTCCCATCTCCCAGAGCCCACGCCCAGGCGGGACGGCATGGCGGGGCGCGGACGCGCGACACCCGGCAGATCGTGGCCCAGGTTGGCCAGGAACCTGATTCGTTCCAGTGTCTCTTCGGGGCTGTCCCCCGACTCGAGCCGTGCGCTCCCGGCCAGATGACGGATCTCGATGAAGGCCCTGGCCGCCAGGAGCGCGGCTACGTCGCGGTCGACTTCGGACTCGCGGCGTCTCATGCCGCTCCTCCCGTACCGTGGCTGGCGCGTTCGAGGACGCGGTAGACGGTAGCGCGACCCACGGAGAACACCTCCATCAGTTCGGCGATGGTGTACTCGCCGGTGGCGTGCATGCGGACGAGTTCGGCCTGCTGGCGTGCTGACAGCTTGGGCTGGCGGCCCTTTGAGTTTGCCGCGGGTGCGGGCAACGGCCATGCCCTCGCGGGTGCGCATCCTCAGCAGGTCAGCCTCGAACTCGGCGAAGACGGCCAGCATGTTGAAGAATATCTTGGACATCGGGTCGGCCGGGTCGTAGACGCTGCCACCCGGGGGGAGCGGACGCCGCGGGCGACGAGGGTGTCGCCGATGCCACGGGCATCGGGGACGGAGCGCGCGAGCCGGTCGAGCTTGGGCCACAGGCGTGATCCGCCAGGCCGATCCCTGACCAGCACAAACCTAGTAGCGTGTCGTTGCTTAATCCTGGGTTATTTGGTTGGGATGGTGGTGTCCGGCAGATGTTCCTTCCCTTCTGCCGGACGGGAGTTGGTGTGATGGGTTCGCAGAAGAAGAGGCCGGTGGTGCTGACCGCGGCCGATCGTGAAGTGCTGGGTCGGGTGACCACGACGGGGGTCCATCCGGCCTCGGTGATCAGGCGGGCGCGGGTGCTGCTCGCGCTGGACACCTCTGCTGGTGAGATCGACTCCCAGGATGCGATCGCTGCCCGGGTCGGGGTCTCGGTCGAGACGCTGCGGCTGGTGGCCAAGCGGTTCGCCGAGAGCGGTGGTGACGTCGAGGCGACGATCCAGCGGAAACCGCGGGATCTCCCGCCGGTGCCCTCGCCGGTGACTGGTGAAGTCGAGGCCCGGCTGATCGCCCTGGCGTGCTCCCAGCCTCCTGCAGGCCGTGCCCGGTGGTCGCTGCGGCTGCTGGAGAAGCACGTCGCCCTGGTCGAGGGCATCCCCGATCTGGACCACTCAACCATCGGGCGGATCTTAAAAAACGAGGCTGCGTCCTCATCTGAGGAAGTGCTGGACCATCCCACCACGAGCAAACCCGCAGTTCGCGGCCCGGATGGAAGACGTGCTGGCCGTCTATGCCCGACCTTATGACCCGGCCCGCCCAGTGGTGTGCATGGACGAGAAGCCCTACCAACTCCTCGCCCATGCCCGCGACCCGCTCCCGGCCCGCCCCGGCCGCGACGCCCGCCAGGACAGCGAGTACATCCGCTGCGGCACGTGCTCGATCTTTGTGTGGGTTGAACCCCTGCGCGGGTGGCGCCGAGTAGACGCCCAGCCTCGTCGCACCCGGATCGACTGGGCCGGCCAGGTCAAGCGATTACTGACCGAGGACTACCCCGACGCCGAGACCGTGGTCCTGGTCATGGACAACCTCAACACCCACGACATCGCCTCACTGTACGAAGCATTCGAACCAGCCGAGGCCTTCGCCCTGGCCCAACGCCTCGAGATCCACCACACCCCCAAACACGGGTCATGGCTCAACATCGCCGAGATCGAACTCTCCGCACTGACCCGGCAATGCCTCGACCACCGCATCGCGGACCTCGACACCCTCAACACCGAACTCTCAGCCTGGCAGAACACCACCAACACCGACCAACGTCAGGTCAACTGGCAGTTCACCACCCACGACGCACGCACCAAACTCCGCCACCTATACCCCACACATTAGCTGCGACAGTCTACTAGCTACCTGGACCACGCAGCGATATCAAAATCCTGCGCCGGTCACTACATTCCGAGACGATCACTAAACCTGCAGCTCAGAGCCTCTCCAAATCCCAAAGCTCCCCGGAGACCCCAGCTCAGAGCCGCACCACACCACAGCAAAAGATCCTGAAACGATCACTAGATCCCCAGGCCATCGCATCATCCACCCGGTGATCGTTAGCAGATTTGTCAGACTTCGGCACCATCACCATCCCCAAGCCCGACCCCGACCTCGCAGCCAAACTCGTGGACCGTGCGGCTTCATCATGAGCGCCTGCGCCTTCAGAGCAGTGGCAGGAGGCCGCTCGCCTCCGGAGCCCGCCTGTGGTGAGCGGCGGGCCGGGCTCGCGGATCACCCGGGACGCCTTCCACCGCCGGGAGGCCTGCAAGGAAGCGGCCGAAGACGGGCGTTGGGCAAAGCGCATGGTCTGTCCGGCGGGTTCAGCCGCGAAGCCAGCCGAACAGTCCGTTGCCACGCCGCTCTCGTTCCCACTGCGCTTCCGCCTCGGCCCGTTCCCGGTCAAGGCGCTCACGCTGGCTGCGGCAGGACGGGCACTCGGCTCCGGGCGCCAAGGCGTCGCCCTGCCCGTCGTCGTAGTCGTCCGGATGGACGTCGGTGCCGCAGGACGGGCATGGCCACATTTCTGCCCGGCGGCGGCGCTGTTCTTCCTTGCGTCGCTGCCTGCGGGCCTCCTTGGCTGCGGCGCGGGCTTGTTCGGCAGCCTGCCGGGCGGCACGCCGCTGCTCGTCACGCTGCCGGTAGGCGCGGTGGTCGTCGGGGTTGGCCAGGGCGGCGATCAGCGCCTCGCGGATGTCGTGGCCAAAGCGCCGCCACACCGGGCCGTGCGGGCCGCCGGCGGCCAACTGGTCCAAGGTGGTAGTAAGCACGGGCACCGTGAAGTCGTAGGTGCGCCAGCCGTCTGGCGTGCCCGAAGCGTCGGTGTAGGGGCCGGTGTACCAGGTGCCCTGCCAGTACGGGGCCGAGAGGCGGGCCACTTCGCTGATGCGGTGCTGCAGCACCTGGGGGCTGACCCGTCTGGTGAAGACGATCGCCACCGGCGGGTAGCCCCCACGGCCGGAGTCGTCCCATCGTGTCGACCACAGCGGGACGTCGTCCCCTACGCGGTGGCCGTTCAGGCTGCGCTGGAAGAAGCGGTGATAGCGGGCGATCTTCCCCGCCAGCACAGCTGCCGGTTCGGTGTGATTGTCGACCTCCACGAACAGCACCGGCAGCTGGTCCTGCGGTGCAGTCAGCACCGCATCGGCCCGCAGACTGCCCCTGCCGGGCGTGGTGAAGGTTCCGGTGACCGGGAGGATCACTTCCGTCGTCCAGCCGCGCAGGGTGCCCAGGCCGCGAGGCCGGGCGGATACCGGCCGTGGCCCCGGCTGGACTGCAGGGGCGGGCTGGGTGCCGGCGGCAGGCCCGGCGCTTTGGGCGGGGGTTTCCGTTGGGGCGGGCCCGGGGCTTACGGGCCTGGCTTCGTCAGCACGGCGAGGGCTGCGGCGGGGGATGGGGTGGGTGGGTTGCGGCGGTGACTGACAGAACGCGTCGATGGTGTCGGTCACCTTCAGCGCGTGCGCGGCACCGGCCTTCGCCGCCTCCCGCGCCGTGCCGCCCATCTCCTTCGGCAGGCGGCCGAGTTCGCTGGCGGCCGCCGCCAGCCCCGCCGTAGTCAGGTTCCACACCTGCTCCGCCACCGGCCTGCCCGACCGGCCGGGCCGGTTGGCCGAGCCCACCGACTCCACCAGCCCTGCCGCCTTCAGGTCCTTGCATGCATTGCGGACCGTCTGCACATCCGCCGTCCCCGGCAGCACCAGCTGTCGCAGCTGCCCGGCCGTGGCGACCTTCACCACGCCCAGCGCCAGCAGCACCAAGCCCCGCACCCGGGCCGTCGACCCGTACGGCCACCGCCTGCTCCCCGTCACCCCACACCCGCCTCCCCCGCCGCCGCTCCATATCCCAACCGGCCCCCCGGGGGGCCGCACCGGCTCCCCGGCTGCGGGGCGCGGCCGGCGGCCGCGCACGCACACCCCCGGGGGCTGGGCGGGCACCCCGGGCCCCACCGCAAGCCCGACCACGACCACTCCACCACCCACCACTGACACACAAGCGCGGGAGTAAAGGGCTGTCGGCACCACCGCCACCCACGCACATGCCCGCTGAACTGCACGAATGCAATACCGGGCACGGGAGGTCACCGTAGGGGACCGCATAGGGGACACCGTAGGGAGCGCTACAGGGGCCACAGAGCTCCGGCACACCGCCCGGACACCACCCGGGCTCCCTCAACCGCGGCAAGCCCACGGGGCGGCGACACAGCAACGCCGGCCTTGAGGGTGCCGGCCCTGCTGTCGCGCGGGCGTGTGTCGGGCGTTCCTGCCGTGCGCGTGCGCCGATAGCGGCATGCCCTGCTCTACGGTCGGCCAGTGCTGGTTGCTTACCGCTTCACCAGATGGGCGGGGTCGATGTCCAGGGGGAACGGCTCTGTCACTGCCGTGGTCTGGCCGGCCTGGACCAGCCGGTCGCTGTAGGCGCCGTGCTCCAGGTGCCCGAGGTACAGCCGCGGAGCGGGCTCCAGTTCCAGGCGCCAGTAGTGCTCGATACCCGCTGCCGCATACAGAGCGGGCTTCATCTTCCGGTCCGCGACGCGGGTGGAGGGAGAGGCGATCTCCACGACGGCGATGACGTCCTGGGCATGCACGGTCACACCGGACAGGTCCACGCCCTCGTCCACGACGGCCAGGTCCGGGATCATCAGGCCGTCCGGTACGAGAACGTTGATGGCGTCGAAGACCAGCACCGGCGCTTTCGCGGTCTCAGCGGCCTGTTCCAGCAGCACGTGAAGGCGGTGGGAGGCCCACTGATGCGCAAGGCCTGGCGCGGGGCTCATCATCAGCGCGCCCCCGACCAGCTCGATCCGGTTCCGCGGGTCCTCGGGCAGGGCCAGGACATCGTCCACGGTCCACGGCCCGTAATGGTCAGCGGCGGCAACGCTCACGCTCCCCTTCACCTCCTCGGCTTGCTGTGCCCCCAGTGTGGCCCAGCACGAAGGCAGCGGTCGAGCCGCACGCGCGCAGGGAGCCCGGGCGGCTGAGCCGGGCAGGAGGCTCATGGGGCCGCCTGGCGAGCCGCTTGGTAGGCGTCCCACAACGGCCGCACGACCGTGCACTCGCGGGCGCCCCCATCCCGGCAGGTGGGGCATGAGGTGGCATGGTCCAGCCACGACCGGTACGCCGCCTGGACCGCCTGGTTCACCCGGGTCACACGGACCCGGACCACAGCACCGGGCCCCGAGCCGGTGTCCAGCCAGCGCTCGGTGAAGCCGGGCTCCCCCATGACCAGCCCCCTCCACCTCGCCGGGCCCCGCAGCCGGGCTGCCACAACGACAGACCATCGTTTGTTCAATCAACTGTAGCACTCTGGTATCGATACGTCTCGCAACGTATCTCAAACTGCCGCGTCATCTGGACATCTCTAGCGTCTTGACCATGGAGTTTGGTCCTGACGATGAGATCGACGCCGACGGCCCGGTAACCCCCTACCGGCAACTGGCCGGGATCCTCACGGCCCGCATCGCCCGCGGCGACTGGGAACCCAACCGCGCCATCCCCTCCGAGCAACGCCTGGTACAGGAGTACGGACTCGCCCGCTCCACCGTGCGCCGCGCCATCGCCGTCCTGGCAGCCGACGGACTGGTCTTCACCGTGCCCCAACGCGGCACCTTCGTCACCCCACCGCAATAACCACAGCGAAAAGCCCCCGGCCGGCTCTACGCCCTCACCGAGCCGATGCCCGCAAGCCCATGGCTCCGTCATGAGGTGGCGGACCCCAACGTGAGGCGCCCGAAGAACTGCAGCCATGAGCCACACCCACCCGGTCGCAAGGCGCGGTCTCGCTCCATGGTGAGCCGGGGCGGTCGGCGGCCCACCGGGCACTGGTTTGCGCACTGTGGACGCGAAGGACCCTCTGGCTACGTACAGTTGCTGTTGCTCTTCTGGCATTGACTGAGGGGGACCCGTGAGCTCTTCAACCGCAGAACCGCCGCACGTACCGGCGCTGCCGTTCTGGGTGTCGCAGGACGATCGGGACGGGGAGCTCGAGGACGAGGGCGACTCCATGGGGCTGTTCGGCGACGGGGATGCCCAGGTGCGGCTGAGGAGTGTACCTCTGGGGCCCCTGCGCAAGAATCTTGCAGAGGCCGTAGACGCGTTGCAGCAGGTGTTCAGCGAGGCCGCCGCGCGAGGTGGGCCACTGCCGTTGCGGGAGGCGCACCTGTCCTTTCAGGTGACCGCGAGCGGTGGTGTGCAGTTCATCGGCAGCGCACAGATCCAGCGCGGCCATGGCATCACGCTGGTGTTCAAGCAGTGACCGGTGTGTGATGGCACGTCATAGAGCTCTGCTCATCGGAGCGAGCGCCTACGAGATGCGCGGTGTCCCACCGCTGCCCTTCGTCCCTGGTGACCTCGCCCGCCTTGGTTCGGTGCTCGAGGACCGTGGCTTTGACGTTCTGGTCGTGGCCGGGCGTGAAGACGGCAAGCAAGTGTCACGGAACTTCGTGGACGGCCAGGTGGCGGGCTTCCTCAGACGCGCCGGCAGGGACGACACGCTGCTCATCCTGCTCAGTGGGCACGGCGTGCACGCCGCCGGGCGTGACTTCCTCGTCCCAGAAGACATTCACGAGGACACACATCCCTTCGAATCCGGGTGCGTGGCGATCGACTGGCGCGCACACCTCGACCAGACGCCCGCGGGTCGCATTGTCTTTCTGATCGACGCCTGCCGGGAGGGGATCGAGCAGGAGTCGATGGGCGTCGCGAGCGTCCGGCAGTGGGGCCGTCAGAAAGTCAGCGCGGCGCTGCGCCGCAAGGTGGCATACGTCTACGCATGCTCGGCAGGGCAGTTTGCGCTGTTCGTGCGCTCGCGGGACAAGCTCGTCGACGCTGTGGCCGATGTGCGCTCTGGCGAGTCGTTCAGCATCTTCTCGCGGTCGGTGTCGGACGTGATCGCCGCTCACACTGGTGCCGTCTCGCTCGGCATTGAGGAATTCCAACGCTCCGTCCAGGACCGGATCACGGAACTGCACCGGGCATACCGGAAAGCCGGGCAGCCCCAGGCCCTGCGGATCGTGACCGACATCCCGACCGACGACTTCTCCTTCCTGCCGCCACCAAGAGCGGCGACCATGCGGTCGGGCCGTTCCCCGGAACCGTCCGCTGTCGATTCGGACGCCGATGCGACGCCCGACATGAGCACCGCGATGGCCGCCCTGTCAGGCACGCCCCGATCCGCGCCTATTGCCCGCCGGTTCCGGCCGACAGGGCGGGCGCTGTCCGCGCTGGCCACCCTCGGCGTCCTCGGCGTCACGGCCTGGGCAATCGCCACCCACCACGGCAACACCGACGATCGTGGCGGGGCACCAGACAAGACGGGATCGAGCACCTCAGCCACTCCTGGCTCCTCCAGCCCAAAGACCTCGCGTGCGACCGGCAAGGGAAGCGATAGTGGTAAGGGACTGCCCCTCGGAACGTCTCTTCCCGCCTGCACTGCGAATGCTGTGGAGCTGACTGTACGCAGCCCCCACGACGCCTACACGCGCACCGAGCGCCCCACCGTGGAGATAACAGCGAAGAACTCCTCGGACAGTTCCTGCAAGGTCGACTTTGCACCGCAAACGGCGGTAGTGACCATCACGCCGGCCGACCGCGGCGTCCCCTACTGGTCTTCGGCCGACTGCCCCAAGACCGCCGGAAGTTATTTGCTCCAAGTTCCCGCCCACGGCATCACTACCTACACCGTGCATTGGAACCGCAAACCGAGCTCTCCCACGTGCACGACGCCTCCCGTGGGCACGGCGGAGCCGGGAACCTACCTGGTCGAACTGACGGCATCTCGATTCGGGAAAGCATAGACGTCATTTGTCCTGACGGCGGACTGAGGCCTCCCGGCGCGTTTCGAACAGACGAGCGCAGCGTTGACGTAATGATTACGTCACGGCATCTTCCTTTCATGCTGTACCCCACGCCTTCCCTCAGCCGTGACGACGAGCGTGTACTCGCCTCCATCGACGAGATGTACTCGGCCCTGCGTGACCAGGTGCGTGCCATGCCGTCCCGGCAGGTCCAGCGCCTGTGTACGTTTCTGACCGCCGACGCTGTGGCGGCGTCCACGTCCATCGAGGGTTTCAAGGTCGCCACCGTGGACGTGGAAGACCTGATAGAGGGCGAGCAGGACGTGGAGGTCTCCGAGGAGAACCGAGAGGAGACCCTCGCTCTGCACCGGATGATGACCTACATCCACACGCTGCACGACTCGGCCGACTTCACCTACAGCAAGAGCTTTCTCAACGCCCTGCACTGGATGCTCCAAGGGCACCGCCACCACCCGCGCAAACCTGCCGGACAGTGGCGTCGCGGTCCCGTCTACGTCACCGACGCCCGCGACCCGAGTATCGCCGCCTACACCGCCCCCGACGCCGAAGCAGTCCCCGCGCTCATGCACGAACTGGTCGACTGGCTGGGCACCGACGACCACGCCCACCCCCTGGTCCGGGCCGCCATGGCGCACCTGCATCTGGTGTCCATTCACCCGTGGGCCGACGGCAACGGCCGGATGTCCCGCTCGCTGCAAACCTTGTTGATCGCGCGGGAAGGGGTCCTGGCTCCGGAGTTCTCCTCCATCGAGGCATGGCTCGGACGGCCGGGCAATACCTGGGAGTACTACCGGGAACTCGCCCGCCGCGGCCCCCAGTACCTGCCCGACCAGGACGTCGCCGGCTGGATCCGCTTCAACCTGACCGCCTATCACCAGCAGGCCCAGACCGTACAGGGCCGGCTGACCCGGGCCGGAAAAGTCTGGGAAGCACTCGCCGACTTCGCCCAGCACGCCGGCCTCGACGAACGCACCATCACCGCCCTCCACGACGTCGCCATGGCGGGACGAGTACGCCGCTCCCGCTACGAAAGCGCCGAGGGCCTCAGCCTGCAGCAGGCCCAGCGCGACCTGCGCGACCTGGTCACCGCCCATGTCCTCACCCCCGTCGGCCGCACCCGGGCCCGCTACTACACCGCCGGCGACCGCTTCCCGCAACAGGCGCTGGACATCTCCGCCACCCCCATGACCCTCACCGACCCCTACACCCCCACCGGCTGAACCGCCGGTAACCCGCCCCACCGCTCACTTCCCTGCGTGTCGATGCGTGGAGGCTCTCGGCGACGCCTGCTGCGCAGTGGCTGCTCAGCAGGGGCGCACGGCTCAGGCGCTGGGCGGGTTCATCCGCCAAGGGCGACGGGAGCCAGACCGGGAGGCAGGTGGTGCACGTCCAGCGCCACAGCCTCCGCGGCGGTGGTGAAGACGCCCAGACCCTGGCTGATGATGCCCCCTGCCCACTCCGTACGTGCCATCGCCGTTCGCGCCCAGGCACGGTCCGACAACCGTCAGGTCCGGGCGGGTTGCGGTCGAAAAGCGCAGCGCCCAGTGGCTGGTGAAAGGGTAGAAGGCGCGCAGGGCCGGCTCGGCGTACGCCGCCTCGATCAGGGCCTGGTACCTCTGCTGCCAGTCGTACTCCATTTCGGCCGTCTGCTGGCCGCAGGCCCTGCCACTCGGATTCCGTCAACCGCGCGGGATCGTGGTCGGGCACCTCGAGCCGCCCGGTCACGTGCACAAAGGGTGCCGCCCGGCGGATGTCGTCCAGGGCCGCCCCCTCGTGCCATGCCCGGGCGGCACGGGCGATCTCCGCCAGGTCGTCCGTCGTGCCGTCGATGAGGGGCAGGCTCCGGAACGGTTCCGTGCCCTGGATCGACCACCGGCGCTCCCAGAACCAAGCGCTGATCGCCAGCGGTCCGCGGTGCGGCACGGTGCTCGGCACCACCGCATGGACCAGGTCCGAGGACCGGGCGGGAACAGCGTCGAGACAGCCTCCCGCCACGGCCCGGAGCGCTGCGGCAAGGCTGCCACAGACCGCAACGTCCGCGTACAGGACAGCGGGATCAGGAGGAGTCGGCACAGCCCTGATTGCCCCTGAGCCCCTGATTCCCTGGGCAAATGCACTGATGCATCCCTGGAGAGACGATCGCGCCGGCGGCGCGCGGCCGGATTCACAGCTGAAGACGAGCAGTCTGCGAAAAGACCGCACCCGTCACCTCGCCACGCTGGCTCGATGCCTCGGACCGGTGACGGCCAGTAGTCCAATCGGCCATCGGCAGCCGCGGCCCACCATGTCACGGCATCCGACTCAAGGTCAGAGGCAGCCTGTGGAGCGGTGACGTCGCACGGCCCAGTGACCTGCGGTGGTGAGCAGACCCGGGCTCCTCACCGGTGACATGCCGTCACTCACCAACTGCAGTCGTCACTCACCGGCTACAGGTGATGCCGGATTGTGATCTTTCAACCCCCTTTTCGGTGAGCAAATCGGTGAGTGCCACCGGGCTTCATGGATGACATCACCCACGTCCACCCATCCGGGAGCCCACATGACCACCGCTGCGCATCCGCCTATCACCGTCACCGAAGCCGGCACCACTGGGCCGGGCATGCCCGGCCCGTACCGAAGGCAGCCGGACCACGCCCTGCAGCCCGCGTTCAGCCCGGACGCCGGCCCCAGCCCCACCCGCGCCCCACGCCTCGGGCCACCGCGGGACAGACGCCCGTCGGCCGGCGGCTCGTGGGAGCCTGGCCCGTCCCCACTGCCGGACAGGCCCAAGCCGACTGGCGATGCCCGGCCGCAGGCCCCCACCGCCCGGCATACCGCGGCTCCCACCCGTCTCGAGCAGCGCGAGTGGACAGGCCCCGCAGCCACCACGGGTCACCACGTCGCAGGCATAGCCGCACCGGCACCAGACGCCGGCACAGCCGGCCGGACGGCCACACACCACCGCGCCCCTGGGCGTGCAGCACAGACGCTGCCCCCACCGGGTGCGAACGCCGCTGATACCGGCCCGGCCACACCCGCAAGGGCAGGTGACGGCCAGTGAGGAAGCTACCCACCCAGCCTCCACGGTTCGTCGCCGTGGACAACCGCGCCGTCGACGACCAGCGCCTGAGCGTCCTGGACATCGGACTGCTCACCATGGCGCTGCGCCTGCCCGACGGCGCGGACTTCACCATCGCCGCCCTCGCCCAGACCCGCAAACCCGGCCGCGAAGCTCTCACCAAAGCCATGCGGAACCTCGTCGCATACGGCTACATCGTCAAACTCAAAATCCAGGACGCCGCCGACGGCACCTGGCGCACCGAATTCTCCGTCGCCGGCCTGCCCCACCGCCAAGAAGACATCCACCACCTCCTGGCCCAAGTGACCGGGACACGCGCCGTCCGCATCGAGCCGGCCTGGCTCGACCCCCGCAACCACCACACCCCGGCCCCCACTTCACCCGAGCCGATCCCGCCAGAGGCGGCCGCCACAGACTCCCCGGCCGCGCAGTCCGCCCTCCGCCCGGTCACGACGGGCCTCCTGACCCGCGTGCCACCAGTGACAACTCCGAAGACGTGCGCCGGACCGAGTGACGGGTTCCCGGCAGTCGGCGACCCGGCGGTCGGCGACCCGGCGGTCGGTGAACCGGCCGCCGGTCAGCCGACCGCCGGAGACCCGTCGGCTAAAGAACTAAGACTGAACAAGCAAGACGGAAAGAACTCCTCTCTCTCCTCCCCGCCCACCACACCCCAACGTCCGACCGTCCCGGCATCGAAGAGAGAGACCACCACCCCATCCGGACAAACGCCCCCTCCCCACCCACCGCCCGCCACGCCATCGCCTTTGGGCCCCACCGGCGACGACCCAGGCAATGCCGGCACCAGTGCGCCCGCACCAGCACGATCGGCACCCGGCGTCCCGCAAGCAGCCGCACCCGCCCCACACGGTCACACCCCCGGCACCGCCGACCCCGGCGCGCCCGCACCAGCAGGACCAGCACCGGCCGGCCCGCGAGCAGTCGCTGCAGCCCGGATCGCCGACGCCTGGACCACCGCCCGCCACCACCACGGCCACCCCGTCCCCGCCCTGGCACCAGGCCGCATCGCCCACACCGCCGAAGCCCTCCTGGCCACCGGCATCCAAGAACAGCACCTGACCCAGGCAGCCACCGCCATGGCCCGCAAACCCACCTGGTACGACCTCAAACGCCACCTCGAACACTGGACACCCCCCACCACCCCACAACCCGCCACACGGCCCACACAGGCCGCCTACTGCGGACAATGCGACCACGGCTGGACCACCGACCCCGACGGCCGCGCCCGCAAATGCCCCTGCCGCACCCAACAACACCCATGACCCACCAACCCCCACACACCCCCGCCACCAGAAATCCCCCGCCAGCGCCGAACCCCACCCCTCACCACAGACCACCAACCGCCGCCCGGACACCCCCGGGTCCAGGCGCAGCACCCCGACCCCGAACCCCCACAACGCCCACAACGCCCACAACGCCCACAACCTGCCGACGCCGCCAAACCCCCGCCCATGCGCAATCAAGCCCAATGCGCAACAAGCCCAGCGCCCCCCTTTGCGCAGCAGGGCCCATGCACAGCGATCCCAACGCTCCCCTTGCGCACCCCCGACGGCCCCGCCCCATTGCGCATCGCAGGACCCGCCCCTACACCCCAATGCGCAACCCCAGCCCCACCCGCCCCCCGTGCGCAACCAAGCCCACCCTCACGGGACCAGACCACCCACACCCAGGCGGCCCTCCGCGGCACCACCCACCCATGACACCCGACCCCACGAGAGAACCCACCACCCCGCACTCCCCCCGTCGCCACGCCCCACGACACAAGGGCCGCCCACCGCTCCACTCACCGGAGAAGACCACTTGGCCTGTGCGGGCCCGGGCCGGGGAGTCCCCCGCCCCGGCCCGCACAGGCCCAAGAGGCAGTGCGTGCATCCGCTACATCAGCGACGCCGGTACCGGGTCAGTGCGGCAAGCAGCCGTACAAAACCAACCCGAACAACGCAGCGGACCCAAAGCCGAACCCCCTCATCGCCGACAAGATCAACAACAACGCGGATAGCGAGAGCCACCTCCGGTGAGGGGCTCGACGAGCAGAACTCCACAGCGAACCGCGCAGCGCCCATCAAGTCGAGGCTGTGCACGGCGATGGGATCGTGATGGACAAGGGACGAGAGGAACTGTTCCATGCGGACCTCACCAACGGTTGGTGAGGTGCGGGCCCGCACCCCGGGCTGTGCCGGCGTGAGACTCCAAGGTGCGTGACGGCCGCAAGGGGTCAGAACTATCCCGAGGTCGCGGCCTGCACTGGGAAAGAAACCGCAGATAGTCGAGACGATCAGGAAACTCGCGTGAGGTCTCGTTCAACCGCGGTCGCAGCGCACAGCGGTCCCCTACGCTGGTTCACCATCGCCGGAGCAGGAGTTGCAGGGTGACGGATCGGCAGAACCAGCGTGCCGCAGGACGCGGCGCCGACCAGCCAGGAACAGATACAAGTCCAGCTGAGCTGCTCTGCCGCTCGCTGGCACGCCTGTATGACGAGTTGAATGGCTCGTCTGCAACCGCACGGATGATGACCAAGCTTGCCGATCGAACGGACCGGCAGGTGTGGGAGCAGCTTCGCGTCGAAATCGCGATGCGCATGGAACACGATCGGGAACACGGGCACAGTGCCGCGCCGGACCGCATTCCTGTACTGACGGCGCAGACCTTCCGTACTCTGCGGTGGGACCTGGACGCCGATCGGCCGCTGACCCGGGATCGGCTGCGGGTTCTGCAAGCGGTGCTGGCGATTGGAAAACCCGGCAACCGGCTCCCCAGTCCCTGGATCGAACAGGCGCGCAAGCTCCTGGCGGCTGACCCGCCTGCGACCCGGCGGGCGGGCGACGGCGGGAAGAGGCACCACGAGTACCTGGAGTCCGTGAGCGACGACGCCCTCGATCATGTACGCCGTCTAACAGGCCCGGACGGTGTGTCACTGACCGACGTGTACGTGGTTCGCGGCCAGGAAGAGTTGCTGGCCCGGCTGCTGGAGGAGCAGGCCGCAACGGGCGCGCCTGGACAGCCGGTCCAGGTCGTCCTCGGCGAGCCGGGCACCGGCAAGACCAGCATGCTGTGGTACCTGGCAACGATCCTTCGGGGCCGTCGAGCGGCGACGGCACCCGTTGGCGAACGCACCGAGCCGCCGTCGGCCGAACGACGCGGCGGGGCGGTGCTCAGTCCCCGTTTCCTTCGGGGCGAGGACCTCCTGGACCCACTTGAGGGTCCGCGGCTACTCGAGGCGCTCGACGGCGACACCAGCAAGGCGCAGGTGCGGCGCGGACGTATCGTGCTGCTGGACAGTGCCGATCTGCTGCTGCATGCCGGGGACGGACGCAGCCGGCTGCAGCAGGTGGTCGTGCTCTGCCAGAACCGGGCAATACCGCTGGCCATGACATGCCGCACCCGCGACCGCTCGCAGCTGGAGGATGCGCTCGGTGCCGCACCGCTGGCGGTGTCCACGTACGTAGAGGACTTCCGTTTCGGCGGTGAGGTCGAGCGTGCCGTCACCACGTACTGCCGCTACTACTTGCCAGAAGAGATCCAGCGCTCCACCGCCGATGCCCTGCTGCAGGCAGCGGTGCGGGGCCTGCCCGTGCGGGAGGTCGTCGCACGTCCCCTGACACTGCGGATGCTGCTGCAGGTCTACGACAAGGGGATGGACACCAGGGAACTCGACGCTGGTCTGGTCTATGACACCTACTGGCAGCGCCGAGTGGTCCAGGACACGCGTCATGGAGCACGGGTGCTGGCCGACGTCACAGACATGTCGTGGCCGGCCCAGGCCACCGCACGGCTGATGCTCCACGACGGTGCGGTGGCCTTGCCCGTCGCCGAGCTGACGAGGGACCTGCCCGCCGCCGATGCCGGGCCGAAGCACGGCGACCCGGCCGAACAGGTGGCGATCCTGGAAGGGCGTGGCGTTTTC
The DNA here is from genome assembly GCF_035918135.1 of Actinacidiphila glaucinigra. NCBI lineage: Bacteria > Bacillati > Actinomycetota > Actinomycetes > Kitasatosporales > Streptomycetaceae > Actinacidiphila > Actinacidiphila glaucinigra. Next base: position 9,403,250 of record NZ_CP109144.1, on the reverse strand, counting down.
ACTCGCACGTCGACCAGCCCCCTTGCAGCCGCAGAAGACCCGGGCGGTTCCGTGCAGTTCTTCCACCAGACGCTGTACGAGTACGCAGCCGGGCGCTGCATGGTCCGCCTGGCCGACGAGGCGGGCCTGTCGTACTACCGGCCGCTGGAACAGCACCTGTCGGACCATCCGGATGACTTCCTGCGCGCCTCGGTCGCGGAGCAGTCGATCGTGCAAGGCGTCCGCTCGAACAGCGCGGCACGCGAGGAAGCCCTCGGCTTGTTTCTTCGGCTGCTGCGCAGCACGGAGGTGGATCTGCAGGTCATCGCGGTGCGCTGCTACGCGCTCCTACCGGGCCTGTATCCCCACGAACGCAGGCAGGTCCAGGACTATCTGCGAGATGAGGCGCCGCAGGCCATGGCCGAGGAACTGCTGGCGATCCTGCCCACCCGCTGCCATCCAAAGCCGGAGACGGTCACTGCCGACCTGGCCATCATCCTTGTCCGCCACCCTCGGCTGCGCCAACGGGTGCTGGAGCTGCTCTGCCGCTTCAGCGGCGTTGGCCATGAAGCCTCCGGGGCTGTGTGGTCGCTGCTGCACGAGCTATGCCAGGACCACCGCGGATGCCTGATGCGGCCTGTCAGCGACAGCAGTTCTGCCCCGGCCGGGTGTGGTGGCGACCTATGCCTGTGGTCGTGGCTGGTCAGGCTGGACAGCAACGCGGCGACCAGTCACGGCAACCTCGCCGCGCGCCTGGTCGACGCCCTCACCGATCACCACGGCGCCTGGGCCCACGCACGGATGCGGGAACTGCTCGCCCTTGCCGAACGCGACCGGTCACGCGCGCAGGTGCTGCAGTGCGTCTCGCCGATTCACCGCCGGCGCCACATGGCCGGCTGGCCGGACCTTATGCGTATCGCGGCCGAGACCGCAGTGCGGCTCGGGCCCGGAAAAGACGGTGCCACGGGCCCGCAGGCCGACGAAGCCGACACCGCAAATGGACAGCAGATCCTGGAGGCCTACTGGTACGCAGCGGCCACCACCGACCGAAGTCCCCTCGACCTGCTGCGCTCCCTGGCCGGCGAAGGCAGCACGCCTTTCGACACCCCAGCGCCACACCTGCGCGGCGTGCTCACCCGGCTCGGCGAACAACTGCGCAGCACAAGTCCACACGTAGTACACCGCCTCCTCAACGAAGCCGTCACGCTGTGCAGGGGCTCCGACCGCATCGACCAAGTCGCCAGGGCCCTGCTGCCAGCCCTCCTGTCCGATCCCACTCGCCCACAGCCACGCCAGGGCACCCTCGCCGCCGAACAGTGGTGCCACGACCACCTCGCCGAATTCGAACAGACCGCCCGCCAGCGGCCACCCGACCCCGCCGTACGGTTCATTGCCGCCGGCCTGGCCCGGCTCGCACCCGACCACGCGGCACGCCTCATGCCATGGTCGCCCGCAGCAAGGCCATCGGGACATTCAGGCGGCAGGCCGTGGGGCCATGCCCGCTGCGATGCCATCTGGCTCGCCCCCAACGCAGCCACCCGCCTCCTCGTGCCACTCGCCGCAGCCCACGACCATCAGGCCGTGGCCGGACTCGACCGGTGGCGGAACCTGGAACAGGCGCGCCACGACCAACTCGTCCACGGCCGCAACACCTGGCCCATCTACCACGGCGACAACTCCTGGCACGGCCCGGCGCGAAACACCGCAAACAAGATCATCCAGCCCGTCCTCGCCGACCTCGCCCCAAGCAACCCCACTCTGATCACCCAAGCACTGCGTCACCGCATCCCGCCGGCTGACCTGCCCTGGCTGGCCGCTCTCGCCAAATCCACCGCCGACCAGCCCACCAGCGCCTCCGCTACCCACGCCAAAGCGGCCCTCACCCGCTACGGCGCCGACCTCGCCGCCTGGTGCTCCGACTTGTGGGACAAAACCCTCCCCTGCCCCGACGCCAACGCCAAGACCGCAGCGCTACGGCTATGGGGCGACCTGGTACGCCTCGGCGCAGCCGAACGACCCACCCTGAAACAGCAGACGGAACTCGCCAAGGCCCTGGGCGACAAGGGATGGGCCGGCGCAGTCGTGGTATTCCGGCACTGGAACCGCCCCGAGGCCATCGCCACCGTCGACAAGGACGGCGACCCCGGGTGGCCCGGCCTGGACACCGCCCTGGCGACGGCAGCCACCGCATTCCCCAGCCGCACAGCGACCATCACCGCACTGCGGTCCTATCTCCACTGCCGCTTCGCGCCACTGACCAGCACCGAGGCAATCACCGCGGCAGTGACCGCCGCACAAACCGAAGTACAACAAACCCGTACCACTGGCGACATCCATGACTCCGGCGCCGGATTCCTCGCCGAACGCCTATGCGCCGTCGATCCAGCCGCCGCAGTCTCCGTGACCGTCATGGTCGCCAAACGCGCAGCCGGCGCCTCGAACACGGCCCCCGACCCGCACCACGTCACACGCCTCGGCTGGATGTGGCAAAAGCCGCTCACCCGCCTCGCGGCCACCGCCAACCCGACGCAATGGCAGACCCTCCTGACCGGACTCGCCAACGGCCCCCTCGCCGTACTCCAAAAAGCCCTCGACCTCGCCGCCGCCCACCGTCGCCACGAGAACCTCCGCGCCACCGCCGAAACCGCGCTGGCCACCAGCCCCTACCGCGACGAAGCACTCGCAGGCCTACGCGACGCAGCAATCCGCCACCGCCACACCCCACCCGCCCAACGCCAATGGACCGCAATCCTCAACCCAGACAGCGCAGATCCCGTCCTGGTCTAACCACCCCGCCACCCGGCAGCGCGAGACCGCGCAATAGCACTGGGCCGGTCGCGGCCGCGGAGTTGACGCCCCACACCAAACAGAGCATCATTACACACGTAGATTGCTCGAGCCGCAGACACAATGATGGCCGGCGAGAACACCCCAAGAGGTGTCGGCCCGGGGCGGCAACCCCGACCGAACGTCCCACCGGCCACCGGTACTCCAACCCACCAAAGGAGGGAGTGCCGCCAGTCTACGGTCGCCGCGCGTATGCCGGCAGCCCGTCCCACCACACTCCGCGGAGGCACCCGGCATGGCCAAGCAGCCCACCCCCGAAATCCGCGTCTTCAACGGCCGTCCCGTGGTCAACCGCGACTGGATCGTCGAGCGGACCGGCGCCAGCCGCGCCACGATCACCCTCTGGTACACCAAACGCGCCGACCAGCCCGAGGACACCCGGCACCCCGAAAAGGCCGTGACGATCGAGCGCATCGACTTCTACGACCAGGAGGAGTTCGAGCGCTTCTACGCCGCCCACCAGGAACGCAAGAAGAAGAAGGTCCTCACCACCGACCCGGCCCTCTACGAAGGCCACATCGACGACGTCCTGTCCATCAACCAAGCCGCCGAGCTCCTCGGCTTCGCCGACGCCGGCGCCATCCGCAAATACCTCAGCATGAACACCGGCTACTTCCCCGAAGCCGTCGGCACGGTTGCCGGCCCCACCGGACGGCAAATCCCCGGCTTCCGCCGCGGCGACCTGCAGAACTTCGACCGCCGACGCACCGGCGACGGCACCGGACTCGCCGGCCGCCCCGCAGGCACACCACAGGAGAAGGGCCCCCGGCCCGAAACCGAGCAGCGCATCCAAACCGCCATCACCTACCTGCGCGAACACGGCCACCACCACGGCACCGGCGCGAAACTCGCCATCATCCACGACGAACCCGCCTTGAAATGGGAACGCATCGTCAAACGAGCACGCGAGCGCATGGAAGAACAGGACACCGCCCAGGAGTCGTGACAGACAGGCCCATCCTCCCCACAGCTTTGAAGACCATCCTCACGCTGCCGGCATGGCTGCAGCAGTCCCCGCACCCCTGGTCAGCACGGTCCCGCAGCGGACGGTCAGCGCGGCGCGGGACTGATACAGCCCGCGTCGAGCGAATGAGCCCCGCACGGGCAAGCCAGCGTGGCTGGCCGATGCGAGGCTCGTTGCGTTCAGCCCGCCTGCCGCCATCGGTTCCCAGGCACACACTCGACGCACGCGCACGGAGGCCACAACTGCGAGGCCATCGGCGGCAGGTGATCGTGGCGCGTCGTCTCCACCGCGCGGCCCCACGTCCGCCCGCCGTCGTACGAAACCCGCAGCGTCATCAACGGACGGGGGCCGGCCATCTCAACCAGCAGCGACGCAACGACTTCGGGCCACGGCGCATGCGTCCACGCGTCGTCACCCACTGCCGGACTCCGCAGGGCCGTCTCCCGAGGGCGACGAGCGGGGAGGCCATGTCCACTCGCTCTCCGGAATCTCGTCACGGTCATACCCCGGCAGCCGCATCCCGCGGGACACAGCGACGCGCAGCACATTCGCCAGCGCCTCGCACGCTGCGGTGAGCACAATGCGGGAGGGTTCGTTGATCAGGCGCGGCGCATCCTTGGTCGTGCGCAGCAGTTCGACCACGTCAGACAGCACAGCCGACGCGCGCGTGATCTGCTGGCGCTCCACGTCGTCGGCCATCTGCGCGATGAGGCCGGCCGGATTGCCGTCGGGGGTGTACGCGGGCTTGCCTGCGGGGTCCGTCCACGGAAGAAGTCGCAGCCCGGCGATCCCTTCACTCATGCCACACGCTCCGGCATGTCCTGGCCCAAAGCCGCCAACGCGAGAGCACGCCGCCGATCCCGCTGCCGCCGCACTTCCTCCGCGCGCTCATGGTGCACGAGATAGCGGGGCACCAACGGCAAGCTGTCCGCATCGAACACCTCCGCCACACGCCGGGAACGACAGACCGGCAACGCGCCCCGCCCGCCCCAGGCCTGCTCCGCCGACGGCGCGGGCGCCGCGCGACGACGACCACGAGCCGGCAGGAAGCGCGCACATACCGCGGCGAAAACGTCCGCCATAGCCGAAGCTCCAATCTCCGGTCAGCCCCCCAGGACGCAGCCCTCACCCGGCCACCCAGAGGGCGATTCACACCTGCCACACTCCACAGTACTCGCAGTTATCCACGGTTATCTACGGATGCACGGAAGACCGCAGGTACCCACGCTGAGATCATGGAGCTTGACCGCACACGCCCGCTGTGGCGACAGATCGCAGCGGAGATCATCCAGCGAATCCAGGACGGCACCTACCCGCCCGGCAGCCGCGTACCCTCCACCCTCGAAATCGCACAAGAGTTCGACGTAGTGAACGCGACCGCAGCCAAAGCCATGAAACACGTACGCGAACAAGGATGGACCCGCGGAGAAGTCGGACTCGGAACCTTCGTCACCGACACACCACCGCCAGCCAACCCGTCCGCGTAACCCCAGACCAGACCCCGACCTCGACGCAGAGGGTCGACCCAGTTACTCGGCCCGCTCACGTCGGGACGGGGCGCATCCCCGCAGGTACGGAGAGCTCAACGTGGCTGGGGGACCATGCCTACGATTTACGGAAGACAGATCGACGTTGGTCCGGTCGACGGGAACCCGGCGTCACTCAGCCGGGGCCAACCGCTCGACCCGCCGCCAGTCGTCCGGCGTGTGCGCGGATCCGGTCGCGGTCCTCGGGAAACACGCTCTCCCACTCTTGGTCCAGACGGAACCATGCAGCCGGCTGCCCCAACTCCCCGCCGAGCGGCACCTCGCGGCCGACAATCGCCGCATAGGACAGACCCAACGTCGGTGACCAACCGGACCGGTATGACCGCACCGCGACCGCCGCCGGCTCGGGCAACAGCTCGGCACGCAATCCGGTCTCCTCCAGCGACTCTCACACCGCAGCCGCACGCGGCGTCTCGCCCGGCTCCACCTTGCCACCAGGCGGCACCCATCCACGCACATGATGCTCAACCAGCAAGACGTACTCAAAGCCGGGATCGGTAAGCCACACCTCGGCCGCCAGCGGCTCCGTCAAATGCGAGCGCGCCTCATCCAGCCAGGCCAGAGCCCCGTCGAACTCCCACACCGCAAGACGCGCATCCGCAACAGCCTCGACCATGACAACTTGACTCACCCACCCCCCATAGGCAGAGCGACCCACCCTGCGATACGCAAACCCTGGAGCCCACAGACGAATTCACCCCCGAGAGCGGCTCACTAAGCGAACACTCCGGCATGCGCACCAGCAGACCTCCCGCTTCCCGGACCGCTGTTTCGCCTTCGATCAGTTCGGCCCGCTGTCGATCCGGCCCTGCCACGGCACCGGCTGGGCGCCAGAGAAGAAGCCGGACCGGTTGCCGACCACCTACCACCGCACCCACGGAATCCGGCACTTCCACGGCTGTTACTCCCCCGGCGACTACCATCTGTGGGGCGTGACCCGCCGCCGCAAGGGCGGCGACCACAGCCTGGCGGCGCTGAAGTCGATCCGTGCGGCCCGCCGCGACGGCGCCCCCATCTACGTGATCATGGGCAGCCTCTCGGCGAACAAGACCCCGGCAATCCGGGCCTGGGCGAAGAAGTCGTGGTCGACGGTGAAGCAGAGCCGGTGGCGGTCCGGCTCGGAGCGTGGATCTCCAACACCAAGCAGACGCGGCAAGCTCACACCCGACCTACGCACCGCACTGGTCGAACTCGGTGTGGAATGGGCGTAACGGCCCCCATCAGCCGCCCTGCTCCCGCCCGGGACGGCGGAGACCCTGGACCACGGCCGGGTCCGAGCCGCCTGGCACTGCAGCCCTATCGAGGGATAATCAAATCGGTGAGTTGCCCCGCAGTCGGTATCCGACCGCGGTTGAAAACGACCGCAACGCACAGCACCACTACTGGGAGCAAGGGGACGAGTGCAGCATCCGGCAGTCCGAGGACGGCCGCACCAGTCATGGCCAGCACGACCACGGCCCCTAGCCCCACCACGCGCAATCGCTCCCTCGGCGCGGCCGGAGTCACCTCAGCGAGTTGATCTACGTCGAGAAGGTCGTCGATACGGCCCTCGGCGTAACGTTCGGCAATTGTCAGCAGCATCACGATGAGGTCTTCAAGGGCGCGGCCCGGCTCGGAGTCCTGCCGTGCCTCGGCTTTTCGTAGCGCACCCACCACCAATGCTGCATGGGCCTTGAACTGCCGTTCGTTGTGTCGTCGCGCTCTGGCGCGGCGGGTACGGTGGGCCCGCCAGATGGCGCGTTCAACCGGTTGCATGGAGACGCGGGGGATCTGGCAGTCCGGCTGGGTTTCTTCCCAGCGACGGAGAACCGTGGCGCACTGAGCCGCAACCGTCAGCAGTGCAACAACTGGCCAGCAGCGCCGGTCCTCCATTCGCGCACTCTTCTTCTCTGGGTACCCGTCGAGGGCCTCCAGGTCAAAGGCCGCAAGCGCCGCGCCGTTGCCAGAACTGGTCAGGTGCATGCGTTTGAGGAGCCGTACTTCAGCGATCAGGATCAGGGCCCAGACGAGAAGCGCCGTTACCTTGCTGAACGTGGAAAAGCCCCAATGGCGCACCGACATGGGCACCGAAACGATGCTGCTGAGCAGTGCTTGCACAACGCCAGGCTGCGGTCCAGGATCCGCGCTCAGCCGCAGCTGCTCCCAGTCCGCTATGTCGTCAACGTGCCCCAAGATGAAGAGCAGCAGGAAGAACCGGAGTGTCTTGATTGGCGCGGCCAGGGGTCGAGCACGCCGCCACCGCACAACATACTGCGCGGCCAGTCCATGGCCGTCGACCCGATCGTGTATTCGAGGCGGCAACAGCAGCATCTGCATGAGAAGCGGAGCGGCACGACGCAATCCCGAGGCGGCGCGCAGTCGCTCGAAGCGCTCCAACGACCCCGACCACCAACGCTGAACCGGTCCAGGAATGAGGAGCAGAGCTATGCCAATCAAGATCAACCACGGGGAAACCGCGACGAGAAGACCGATCGTGGACACCTCGACAGTCTCACGCATCACGCGAAAGCCCCCGCACGGTCTCCGACGCAAAGTGCACGAGACGCACCAAGGCTTCAGCGCTGACTAGCGACGCGCCCCAAGGCACCCGCGGCCGCCAATCCGCACCGAACCTGACCTCCGGTTCCAGGCACTGTGGCAGCGTCATGGGTGTACGGTCCCCGCGGCGAACCAGTCACGAGCCACGGGTAGAGCCTCGTCGGGTAGGTCGGTGAGGAAGACGACGGCGAGGCCACGGCGGGCTCGGGAGCAGGAGACGTAGAACAGGTTCCGCGAGCGTTCGAGACGCTTTTCGATGTCCTGTCCGGTGAGCATCTTGCCCATGTTGTACATGGTCCACGAGGCGTCGTCGATGATCACGATGACGTTGTCGAACTCGTCGCCCTTGACTCCGTGCTGGGTGTGGAAGGGGGTGCGCTGATCCCGGTACTCGACGAAGCGCGCGACTTCCAAGTAGGAAATCTCGCGAAGAGCGTTCGAGAAGTCTGCGAGCTTCTGGTCGTAGCCTTCGAGGCCTTCTGCGTTGCGCCGGCGTTCGAGGTCTTTGAGCTGTCGGGGTACGGAGAGGAGATGACCGCGGGCCATGTGGTCGAGGACGTCGCCGATGGTGCCGGTCTCTCGTATGCCTACGAGTTCTTTGATGTCGGCCGCGATCCGCTGTTTGTGGCTGTGGCGTGTGATGGTGGTACGGCCCGCCCCTAGTAGGCCTGTGACTTCTGCGTAGTCGGGGGCTTGGTAGGCGTCGCAGAGGGCTTCGATGCGGCTGAGATATTGGATGTAAGGCTCGTCGTTTTCCAAGAGTCTGTCGCGGCCTCGGGTCCCGAGGATTTGGTACTGCTGCAGAAGTCCTTCGTAGGCGAGGGTGCCAGCGATGCCCCGGTGGGTGAGCATCAGGTAGTTGGTGGTGTCCTCGGACCAGCCCAGTCCGTGAAGGTGGTCGCGGGCCGCTTCAAAGCGCGCCTGACCTGCAGGAAGAGCGGCGTTGAGGAAGAGATGCACTTCTCCCTCTTTGTGATCGCTTACGGCCTCTTGCTGCAGTGCGGGGCGGATCTTATTCAGAACGGCGACGACCGGAGGCGAGCAGCGGTAATTCTCGTGCTTGGTGATGGGGGTCAGCTTGGGGTGGGCGACAGCGCCCTGGCCGGAGTTGTAGATCTTCTGCATCGAGTCGCCGAAGAGTCCTACGACGCAGGTGTGGCAGCCTGATCCTGCGAGGTGGTCGAGCAGCAGTTTGATTGTTTTGGGTGACGTGTCCTGATATTCGTCGACGAAGATGATCGGATAGCGGTCGGCGATGAGCCGCGTGAGTTTTGGGTGCTCGGTGGCCAGGCGCAGCGCCAGGTCGATGACCTCGTCGTGGGAGATCTCGCCTCGGTGCAGGCGTCGGCGGTCGAGGTACTGGATGGGCAGGGGCGGGACGCTGATCTCGCTGAGGTCTTCGGGTTTGGACAGGGTGCTGTTGTACTCGATGATCTGCTGCCACAGCTCGGGCCCGAAGCCCTTGATGATTTCCCAGAGGAAGTCGTGGATGGTCGCGACGGTCACGATGGAGTCGTCGTTGATCCGCTCGGTGATCTTCCGCTTGGCGACGTTGGTGAAGGTGATGCAGGCGATCCGCTGGCCTTTGTGTGCCAGCTCCGCCCCCTGGTCCGCGAGGACGTGCTGGAGGGCTTCCACCAGTGTCGTCGTCTTGCCCGCACCTGCGCCGGCTTCGACCAGGAAGCTGCGCCTCTCCTTGAGTGCGTCGACCACTTGCTCGATGGTTTTCACGGACGTGTCAGCCACTGCAGGCCTTCGTCGATGTAGCGGGGCACCTGCCAGTCGCTGAGCAGCATCGCGTCGAAGGCGAAGTCCGTCTTGTGGTCACTGAGATTCTTTGCGATGTCGTAGGCGCTGGCTTCGATGATGGGCCCGCTCGGGTTCTCGCCGACAGTGCGGACGAAGTGTCCCTTCAGCGCGAGGCTGCTGAGATTGCTGGCGAGAGTCGCAGCATTGGCGATGATGAAGGCGTCCTCGAAGCTGCGGCCGCAGGGGCCGTCCGGCTGTTCGGGAACCTGGTAGGCGACACGGACGCTGTTGCTGATCTTGTCGTCGGTCACCGTCTCAAGGAGCGAGGTGATGGTGTCCTTCCCCGGAAGCCACTTCTTCAACGTCGCGTTGGAGGTGAGCGCGTTTGGGGTGTCGGTCGGGCAGCCGGGGCGCTTCGGTTTAGCTGGGTCGACGGAGTCGATGTCCGTGATGATGAGGCACTTGACGTTCAGGAACTCAAGCAGTTTGCGGAAGCGGACCGCGTAGGCGTCGCCCACCTCGATGACCGACACGTACTGGCGCTGCAGTTCTTCGGCACAGCGGGCGATCATCTTGGGCAACAGGAGCCGCTCGGCGGTTCCCTCGATGAGGATGATCTTGTCGGCGAAGAACATGTCGCAGCGGTGCAGCTCCATGTACTGCTCGAGGAAGCGCAGGGTCTCCCTCCCGTCGCCTGTCTTCTTGACGTCGGCCTGGAAGGTAGACAGGTCCTTGATGGTGATGCCAGGACCCGTGGCGTCAAAGTAGCGGATCTTCGCGAAACCGCTCCTGGCAACCATGTGGGAAGAGTGGGTGGTGATGACCACCTGGACGTTCCGGGTGGTCTTGCTCTTGATGTAGTCCTCGATGTTCTTGATGAACGTCTCTTGCATCTGCGGATGCAGGTGAGCTTCGGGCTCCTCGATGAACAGGATCTGCAGTGCGGGCTGCGGGCTGGCCTGGTCGCAGCTCTCGAGGAAGCCACGTATCTGCAGGATGGTGAAGATGAGCTTGCTGTATCCGAGGCCGTTGTGCCCTTCGGGCAGCGGGTACTGGTCGTCGCCCGACGGGTACTGGATGCGTGTACTGCCCCGCAGGACAGCGGACCCCTCGATCAGCGAGACGATCCGGGGTGCGTGCAGCGGGGTGACCAGGCCCAGGCCGAATCTGTTCAGGTCATCAAGAAACGGCTCGAAGATCTCGTCGTAGTTGGCATCCAGCTCTCTCGACGCGGAAGCAAGGGCCTCTTCGATCTGGTCGACGTTCCTTCCACGCCTGTCGTCCGTGCTCGAGGCTCGGTAGTAGGCCTCGAACGTCTTCGACAGGGTGCGCGTCTTGTCCGCGGGTGTGTCGTCGAACTTGTTCTGTGCGTAGATGAACCGCACGGCAAGGATGGCCCTGGCGGCGCTCGGTTTGAGCTCGCGTGTGACCGAGTCGTCGACGGGGCTGACTGCCCGGTACGTCGCGGTGAAGTAGTCGCTGAACTTCCTGCGGAGCCATTTGTAGCTGTCGAAGCGTTCACCAGCGCGCTTGCCGGCCTCCCAGAAGTCCGTGAGAAACTTCGCGGGATCGGCAGCGGCGAGGGTAGCGACGATGCGTACCGTGTGGCAGTTCTCATCGAGGTCGAGGATGACTGCGCTGATGGGCGCGAGATCGTCGTCCTCGTCGTAGTCGATCGTGAGTGCGAGGCGGATAGCAGGCACCGATTCAACGGCCTTGCTCCGAAGGACCTCACTCGCTCCCTCGTCGCCGGCAGCTGCCTGCTGCTCGGCCTCGCCAGTGAGCCCGCGAGCGTGTACCAGGTCGGCGATACGGCTGGTCGTGAGGTCCTCGAGTACGAACTTCACGTCGTCGCCGGAGCCGAAGAATTTATCGAACAAATTAACGAACGAGGTCTTCGCGCTGTTGTTCCTGCCCACGATCAACGTCGTGGACGGGTCGATGTGGATGTCTGCCTGCTGCAAGGCGCGGAAATTGCTCACTTCGGCATGAACGACGTGCATGGTGCTCCTGGGATTAGCCTGCCAAGTCCGCGCCAGCACCAGCGGCTCACAGGTGCCGCGAGAGTGACGCTAAGAAGTATGTGACACAAATGGTGATGCAGAGTCACTTTTGCTCAAAGTGACAGCCCTGTGCGCGTGCTGTGCGACGGGGCGATCCAGGAGGGAGTCTGCCGAACCGCGTGCGCCGACATGCTCCGCGTGGTCTGGCGGAGGGTGCCCCAGAAACGGCACGATGCGGCAGGGCATCGTGGCCGGCTTGCCGGCCGCACAGGGCGGGAGGGGACTGTCTGATGCTGGTACAGGTACGAGTGCACGGGGACCAGCCGGAGCCGGAACTACGCGGACTACACGGATGGCTGGCGCAAGAGCCGGCGGTGCGGAGTACCGCGTCGGTGTCGCTGGTGGAGAGGCCCGCACGGCCGGGTGAGATGGGCGGGTGGCTGGACGCAGTCCAGCTGGTGACGGACAACGGGTGGAGTGCCGCGTCCTTCGTGCTGTCGGTGGTCACCTGGCGGCAAACGCGGCCACGGCCCCCGCGTGTCGTCATCCGCCGCGGCGACCTGGAGATCAGCCTGGCCGACGGGTCGGACGATGAGATCAGGCGTGTGACTGCGCTGCTGGAGGACCGTGGCGAGGCCGGGGGCGAGGCCTAGTGAGCGGTATGCCGGACCCCCAGGGGTCGCGGGCGGTGCTGGTCGGGGTCAGCCGCTATACGACGCTGGAGTCCCTGCCCGGCGTGACCAACAATCTCCCGGCACTGGCGACTGCCTTGAGCAGCGGTTCGTCCTGGGCACTGCCTCCTGGTCATTGCACGGTGGTGGCGGAGCCGTCGACCGCGGTGGAGATGCTCGACCCGATTGCCGAGGCTGCGGAGGCGGCGCGGGACACGCTGCTGGTGTATTTCTGCGGGCACGGCCTGACCGACAGCCGGGGCGAGTTGCTCTTCGGGCTGCCCGGCGCGCGGCCCGGATGGAGCCATACCGGTGTGGCGTACCAGGCGTTGCGGGATGTCATCGCCACCGGCAGGGCCCGCCGCTATGTGATCATCCTGGACTGCTGTCTGAGCGGTCGCGCCCTGGGGCTGATGAACAGTCCGGCGGATCTGCTGGCGGACCAGGCCGTCATCGAGGGCAGCTACCTGCTGGCGGCTGCGCCGGAGAACGGGGCTGCCCTGGCGCCGCCCGGCGAGACGTACACCGCTTTCACCGGGGAATTGCTGCACGTCCTTGAGAACGGCATCGACGGCGAGCCCGCGGAGCTGGATCTGGAGACCGTTTACCGGCACCTGCGCACCACGTTGCGGGCCAAAGGACGGCCCGAACCGCAAAAACGCGATCGCAACACCGCCGGTCGGCTTATGCTCGCCCGCAACCGGTCCCCCCGCCCCGGCCCCGGGGCCCACAGCAAGGGAGACGATGCCCGCTGGCCCAACCCGGAGACCTTCCTCACCCCGAGGATGTTCCTGGACGGTCTCACCCAGGCCCGGATCTTGAGCGGCAGAAAGTTCCGCGACCTCAGCGCCCGGTCCCAACCACACCTGGAACCAGGCGCCTTTAGCCGTCTGGTCAACCTCAACGAGCTGCCGAAGACCTGGAGGACCACCGGCATCTTCCTCGCCGCCTGCGGCCTGACCGAACAGCAGTGCGCGGCATGGAAGGCCTCCTGGACCCGGCTGAAGACCGAGGCCGCCGCACACCCCCAACCCGAACCCGGACCGCCTGCGGCACCCGCCCAAGCCCCGCGGCCACGCCGCAGATGGCGCCGCCCGACCTGACAGCCCGGCTCCGAACGATGCGTACACGGCGGCCCGCCTGCCTGGCCCCTGCTGTCAGCCCGGGTAGCCACCGTGCGACAACGTCACCGGTCCTGCGGGGCAGAATGCGACGGAGTGGGCTGGTGCGTCGGCGCATCGGCACCGGAAGAATCCGTGTCGAACAGGCCCAGCCACGCACCCAGCACCAGCAAGGCCACCACCACCGCCCCGGTCATCCCCGAGTTCTTCACCGCCGGCCGCGACCCCGACGAACCCCGCTTCACCCAGTGACCCATCCGGTAGTACTCGCCAGGACGACCCGACATCCCACACCCCCGATCACCAACGCGAACGGACCACCCGCCGCCGGTCACTCAGTGTCGCATCCCCGACCTAAACTATCCCTGTCATATGACGACTTGGCTAAGTATGCCCGTTACGTCGCGCGACAGATCCGGTACTCCCGCGCCAGCCGCCCAGGTCACAACCTGTAAAGACCCCAGGTCATGTGACACCCCTCACCACCCACCCACCCGACCGGACAGATCCCAGCGCGCAAAACCAGCCGCAAAGCCGACCACCCTCACCCGCACCGGCGGATCGCACTCGTTTCGCCCCTACCGCCGGCCACGGACGGCTTGACTGACTTGATGACCAACGCCACCGCACTCCCCCGTCCGCCGGCCACACCCGGGGAAGGCGACGGCCGGACCGTGCCCCGCCCACACGGAAGCGGGCTGGTGGCTGCTCAGTCGTAGGAGGGCCGCGCAAGGTAATGGCCTTCGGCGTCCCTCCCGCCACTGGACCAGTAGCTGCAGTCACCTGAGCGATACACCTCGTGCAGGTGCGGGGCTGTGTGGGACGTCACGAGACGGCCGTGCGCCGGGCCGCCCCACAGGCGGTACTTGTAGAGGAACGGGGACTGGCTATCGGTATCACTGCTACTCATGCGGCGCACCGTAGGAGGGCCGGTCCGCTTGTGTCGCGTCCTACTCTTCGCGGCTGGCGGCGTGCAGGTGCTGCCCTCTGTCGGCCAAGGACCTCCGCCCGTGTCCGCTACCGGCAGGTCCTCTTGGTCGATGACCACCAGCTGGCCATCCGCCGCCTCAAAGCAGCGAGCAACCTCGCTGGAAATCCACCTCCCGGCCGTCAGCCGAGCACACCCTGCGGTGCCACAGCCTCGCCCCGTCTGCGGCATGAACCTGATGCACCTCGACCGAGCCTCACGGGTTGCCGAGAACAACTGCACGGGCACGCTGGCCAGGCCGAACGACACAAACCCCGAGCACACAACGCGCAGCACTCAAGTCTCTGGAGCCTGGGCAGTGACGCCCGGCAGGCTAGGCCAGGGGGCGGCCAGTACGCCAAGGCGACGCCAACACGGATGGCCTAACCAGGCTAAGCATCCCCGCTAACCAGGCTGACGGTGAAGCCGCCGTACACCCGTAAAAATTAACCGCACTCAATGTCTCGCTGCGGTTAGCGCGATACGCTCATTAGCGCGTGGTATCACCGTGGTACTACGACGGGAGGCTGGCACAGTGAGCGAGCAGCAGTGGACGATCCAGTCCATCAGCGACGCCCTTGGAGACCCTGAGCTGTCGCAACGCTTCCTGTCTCAGATCAACCGAGCCCCCGCCCACGAGCTCCTTGACGTTTTTGCTCGCTGGGAGCGCATCGCCAAGAACACACTCGCCGCCGTCGAACGGGCGCGCGTCCTGGCGGCAGCTGAGGAGCGCGGCGAGGAGCCGCCCGGCGAGTGGATCGACGTCACGGACAAGATCCTCGCTGAGGCCGAGCGCATCCGCTCGCGCGGCGCCGCCTGATCTTCCCGAATCCAGTCACGCACCGTCCTCCGATCGCTACGCTGTATGCAAAGTGTTTCCGGGGGACGGACGGCAGGCTTTCGGAGAAGAAGGGTGAAAATTGAGCTACCGGCTCAAGTACGACCCGGGGGTCGAGGCCGTACACGACTCCTTGCCGCCGGACGTCTCCGATCAGGTGACCGAAGCTCTGGCCGACACGTGCGATGACCCGATTGCCAACTCGCATCCCTACGGGTTCGAAGACCACATCATGCGGAAGATCAACACCGCGGGCGTGAGCATCAGCGTCTTCGTCTCTCACCGAGACAAGACCGTCAGCGTTCTCGACATCAGCCGCCTCCCGTAGACGCCGAAGCGCCCGGCCAGAGTTGGGGGTGGGCCCTTCAACCTGCCCGGGCTACGCCACCAGCGCCAGTCGTTGTCCGGATCCGAGAAGTCGCCGGGGGTGCGGACGCGCCGAGGCTACGTTCATGCGCTGTCGGTGCCTGGGCGCTATTCCGTCTCTGCTCGCAGCCCCAACTGCCGCAGCATGTCGGTGGAGGACTCGTCGGTGCGGCCGGTGTTGTGATAGTGCGCCAGCTCGATGAAGGCGAGGCTGAAGGCGCCAACCACTTGGACGACTGCGTCTGCGATCTCGCGGCCTCCTACACGGCGAGCGTCAGTGCCATGCGCGCCAGTGTGGCGGGCTACTTAGACAGGGCGCTGCGGAACGCGGCATTTCGTCATCCTGTGGGCGGCTGCTGCTGCTCGCCTTGCTGGGGTTGTGGGTACCCGTAGGCGGGCGGCGGCCCGTACTGGCCCCGAGGCGGGTAGGAGGTCGGGGGGATTTGCGGTGACGCATAGGGCTGCGGCCCGCCCCCATAAGTGGTGACGGTCTTCTTGCGTCCCACCATGGCAGCGATCGCCCAGATCGGCAGCCACAGGCCACACGTGAAGATCGACAGAATGATGTGCAGCGTGTGGTTCGCGCCCTGCTCGATGACCTGACGCTGCGGCTGCTGGTACATGCGTCCCCCGGTGGGATGGTGCGGGTGAGTTGCCTTAGAGTGCCGGGGTACGGAATAGCTCGTGGGCGTTGTGACGGATTCGTGACGTGGTGTGCGAAGAGGGTGCGGCAGCCGGAATTCCAGGCTGAGACACATCAAGGAATCGGCTGTGCTGCGCGTGGCGATGCCCACCGTCTGGTAGCCCCGGGGCTGTTCAGTGCAGGATGCCGGTGATTTCCTGGCCGGTGAGGGCTTGAGCGATCTGCCAGCGCATGCCGCCCCGGGACCCTTTTGTCAGGACGATGTCGCCTGGCTGCAGGATCTTTTTCACGAGTTCTGTGGCGGTCTCGTTGTCCGCGACGATCGCAGCGTCTACGCCGGCGTTGGCCGCGCCCAACGCGATCTGCTTGGCGTCTTCTCCGCCCACGGCGATCACAAAGTCGATGCCCTCTTCGCCGGCCATGGCTCCCACCTGGAAGTGCGCGTTTGCCGACTGGTCGCCGAGCTCGTACATCTCGCCGAGCACGGCGATGGTACGGCGGGGCTTGGGCGTCTCTTGGTCGGTCATTGCCGTCCTTGGGTGGTGAGCGGGGGGAAGGTGATGGCGCGACCGGCGTAGGAGGAGGACAGGCGGCTGAGGGGGGCGTGGTCGTTGTGCTGGCCCCAGGACGACGGGTCGCGGATGAGGATGAGCGGATCGTCTTCGGTGGTGTCGGCGTCGTAGCCGCGGGCCACGATCAGGTGCCCGCCGGTGCGGCCGTCGGTGGGGAGCTGCTCCGTGACGGAGATGATGAGCGGCGCGTCGGCCAGGCGGCTGATGAGGTCAACGGCGTCGACGGGTTCGGCGTGGCCGGGGACCCCGAGCTCTGCGGCCATGTCGGCGATGCCCGCGTGGAGGGCTCCCTGTGGGGTCATGATCTCGTGCTTGACGGCCAGGTGCAGGAGTTCGGTGACGGTTGGGGCCTGCCCGGTGTAGGCGAGGAGGATCATGCGGAGCGATGCCATGCCGCACGCCCGGTTGGACCACTCCGTGCGGTCTCCGAGTGTCCATCCTCCGTGGGCTTCCCATTCGTCGAGCGGGATGAGCTGGCGGCACATGGGCACGTCGTGGGCGTGGGGCACAGCAGCGGACTCCGCAGGGTCAGGTGGCGTGCTCCGGCAGGGCTGTGGGCGTGCCGAATACCGGAGTCGGTAGGGGCACATCGTACGCGGGGCGGGTGAGCGCTTCGTGGAGGAACGCGCGTACGAGATCATCGCGAGTCAGGCCGCGCAGTCGGCCACCGACCACGAAATTGCTGTCGCGGGACATCCCGGGCGTGGTGTTCACCTCGAGCGCGTACAGGTCGCCGTCGGGGGCGACGATGAAGTCGACGCGGGCCGCGCCCCGGCACCCGAGGCCGTCCCACAGGGTGCGGGCGTGACCGATCAGGCAGTCCAGGACGGGCCGGGGGAAGTTGGCGGGCTCCACGGAGACGGCTTTCGCGGCTGCGGCGTCGAGTTTGGATGCGGCGTCGTAGAAGACGGCGTCGTCGACCAGCGTCACCAGGGGCGGGAACGCCAGGACTCCGCTGGGCAGCTCCAGGAGGCCGATGGTCACCGGGTGGCCGGCGATGTAGTCCTCGACCAGGACCGGGGAGGGGTCGGTCTCCCAGGCCCGCTGGAGGGCGGGCCCGAGTTCGGCGGCCTGGCTGACCAGGCTCATGCCTACGCTCGAGCCGCCCAGCGGGGGCTTCACCATCAGGGGGCGGCCGGCCCAGCCTGGCTCCTTGCCGTGGCTCCACACCCGCCATGGTGGGGTCGGGACGCCGAGTCCGGCCATGGCCTGTTTGCACAGCACCTTGTCCGCGGCGGTCGCCGAGGCGGCCACGCCGCTGCCGCAGAACGGGATGCGCAGGTAGTCCAGCAGGCCTTGGAGGCGGCCGTCCTCTCCGTAGGGGCCGTGCAGGTTCGACAGGGCGACGTCGTACTCGGTGATCTCCTGGATGAAGGTCTCGTCGCACGGGTTGAGGATGCTGAACGGGACGCCGATGCCGGCGAGGGTTTCCGCCAGGGCGGTGACCGAGAGCTGGTCGGTGGGGCTCTGCTCGATGTAGAGCCGGTCCTCGGCGGACAGGCCCCCGTAGACGAGGGCGACCTTGAACCCCCGGTTGTCCTCCAGCCAGGTTCTGAGGGTTTCCGCGTCGCGGGTCACGGTGGCGCGGTCGAGGTGAGTGATGTGCGTGGTCATGCGAGTTCCCCCCAGTAGGTGTGGGTGACGGGGCCGCCGATCCAGTAGGCCTTGCCCCGGCGGGCTTCGTGTGGGCGCACCATCAGCGGTGTACCGGAGCGGTTGTGGACGGTGACCTGCCGGTCGGCGACGAGACCGCGGCGGGTGGCGATCACCACTGCTGCGACCGCGCCACTGCCGCAGGACAGCGTCTCGGCCTCGACACCCCGCTCGTAGGTGCGGATCTTCAGGGCCTGGTCGCCGGCCGACTGGATGAAGTTGACGTTTGTACCGAGTGGGGCCAGGTCCTCGTGGTGGCGGATCAGGCGACCGCACACCACCGCGTCGACGGCGTCGACGTCATCGACGATGCCGACGACGTGCTCAGTGCCGGTGTGTGCCTCGTCGAACCAGAACGGCCGGCCGTTGAACACGGCTGAGACCCGGCGGAGCGTGACGTCACCGACCTCGGCCGTCACCCACACCCCGTCCGCGGCGATGCTGGCCTGGTGCTTCACCCCGGCCATGAGCAGGTTCATCTCGCGAATGCCGTGGTCCTGCTGCGCGCACCTCGCGGCGCAGCGCAGGGCGTTGCCGCACATGGTGGCCGTGGAGCCGTCCGCGTTGAAGCAGCGGATCTCCAAGGCGGGGGACGTGGTGTCGATGACGGTGCTCAGGACCAGGCCGTCAGCGCCGACGCTGGTGCTGCGGGCGCATAACTTTCTGGCCAAGGTGGGCCAGTCCTGGTCCACGGTGGCGGCGAGGCCGGACACGACGATGAAGTCGTTGCCGGCGCCATGCATTTTGCGGAAGTGCACGCGGGTCTCCTTTGTCAGGCAAGGGGGCAGCCAGACACGGGCAGGTGAGTGGGGGTGGGGCCGGTCCTGGCAGCGTCAGCGGGCGGCCAGATCGAGAAGTGCGCCGCCCCCGATCAGGAGGGCGATGAGCGCGAGGAAGCCGAAGCAACTGGGCGAGGCCAGCACGCTCAGGCAGCCCCGGGAGGCGTGTTTCACAGCGGTGCGATCAGGCGGGCGAGATGCCCAATAGGGCGGCGATCGACTCGTGCGGGGTCGGCAGCGGCCGGATGCGCTCGAGGAGGCTGCGCAGCGGAATCGGAGGTACGAGGCGGTCGCTCACGCACGGCCGCAGCCAGTACGGGCCCGGGGGCACGTCGCGCGCGAGAGGCGGCGAGGTCAGGATGTGCGGAGCACCCACGCACACCCCGAACGAGTGCGGCTCCCACCGGGCCGTCGTCCCGGGCGGAACGAGCCAGTACAGCCACCCGCGATCCGGCTCTACAATGACCGGCCCGCACGCGCCGACCTGGATCTCGTCCATGGCGGCGACCATTGCGTCCGCGTCACCGCTACCGCTGATCACCACATCGAAGAGGGTGCCGCCCAGGGGCATCCGCACCTCGCGCTGTTCGGCGAGGTCGATGTAGGCGCGGATGCGTTCGGCCAGGTCCCTCATGTCGCGCTGCACGTGCGCCGCCATGACCGTCATACCGGCGCCCCGGGCACGAGCGCCTGCACGACCTTGGACAGGCCGTCCTCGGCGACCGCGTACGACAGGCGAGCACCGAGCTGCCTCACCAACCACAGGCCACGGGGCAGCGCACCGTCAGTGGGCTCCCAGGTGACGGCCTCGACGAACCCGGGAAACTCCGGGAGCGGATCGGTCACCTCGATCAGGAGCTCACCGGTGGCGATGCCCGCCAGGCGAAACCCCAGCCGCGCCCGCGGCGGCGGCACGGAGTGCCGCTCGGCGTTGTCCATCACCCGCGCCGCGATCTGCGCCGCGTGATCAACCTCCCCGCGCCAGTGCGCCATGGCGAGTTGCGTGCGGGTGTGTACCCGGGCGTTACCAGCGGCCGACCCGTTCGCCTCGAACGTCGTGTGCCACTGCCAGACCGGTTCGTCGCGAACGGGCATCGGAATCTCGACCACGGCAACGGGCGGGCCGGACGCTCCGGTA
Organism: Actinacidiphila glaucinigra; assembly: GCF_035918135.1. Lineage (NCBI taxonomy): Bacteria > Bacillati > Actinomycetota > Actinomycetes > Kitasatosporales > Streptomycetaceae > Actinacidiphila > Actinacidiphila glaucinigra. The sequence goes on along the minus strand of NZ_CP109144.1, from coordinate 9,382,875 downwards.
GCGATCGCTTTTGGTTGCGTGATGGTCACCTTGACTCCCGAGGCTGAGATCATGCGTTGTGTTGTGATGAGGTAACCGCTCCATCACTCTCCGCGGGTACCGTGGAGAGCAGGTGGGACCGTGAACACCGTGAACGCCATGGAAGCTGCCGGAGGTTTGGACATGGCCGCTCGCAATCGCACGCCCAACCCCGCCCTCGCAGACCTGCTTGACCAGGCCCGATGGACGCGCACGCAGATGGCGCAACAGGTCAACAGGCTTGGCCCGCAGGCGGGGTTGCAACTGACGTACGACCGCACAGCCGTGGCTCACTGGATTGCCGGAACTCCTCCAAAGCCCGAGGTGAGGGCACTGATCGTGGAGGCGCTGTCCGCACGCCTGGGTCGGCCGGTCACCCACGCTGAAGCGGGCCTGGAGCCTGCTGTGTCCGCCGAAGGGTCCGATCGGGTCGACACTGTCGAGGAGTTGATAGACCTCGGAAGGGCGGACATGGACCCAACTCGCCGCGGCGTACTGACCGCATCCGTGTTCTCAGCTGCTCTCACCGTCCCCCTGTTCGCCCAGACCGCCCGAGCTGACGAACCGGTCTCACCCGGGAAGGCGACCACCCGGATCGGGGCGTCACAGGTCGCCTCGGTGCGCTCCATGACAGAGCGGATCGCGGACATCCTCGACGAGTTCGGCGCCGGCCACGCCCGCCCCATGGCCGCGGCATTCCTCGTCAACACCGTCGGCCCGTGGCTGCGGGCGCAAGCCTCCGAAGAGGTCCACGCCGACATGCTCGCCGCAGCCTCCGACCTGACCTACCTGACAGGTTGGATGGCCATGTACGAGAAGGCCCACGGGCTCGGCCAGCGCTACTACGTCAAGGCGCTCCGGCTCGCGGGAGAAGCCCAGGACCACGTCACGTTCTGCCGGACACTGCGCGGCATGTCCCTGCAGGCATCAAACCTCGGCCACGGCCGGAAAGCCCTCGAACTCGCCGACTCCGCCGCCGAAGCCGCCCCGTCAGCCGGGCCGCGCCTGGTGGCGTTCCTGCGGGGCCAGCAAGCCCACGCGGCCTCCATGGTCGGTGCCACAGCGCAGGCCCACACCCGGCTCCGGGAAGCCGAATCCGCTCTGTCCAAAGCCGACAGCCGACGCGACCACGTCGGCGGCTACGACCAGACCGCCTACCTCTTCCACGTAAGCCATGTCCTGATGGAAGAAGGCGACCTTTCGGGCAGCATCAAGGCACTGCGGCAGTCGATCCGCCTGCAGCCCGCCCAGGAGCGACAAGGCCGGGTCCACGCCTACGCCGTGCTCGCCCAGCGCCAACTCCGACACGGCCACCTCGACGCCTCAGTGGAGGCCTGGACCCGGTTCCTCGACGAATACGAGCACATCTCGTCGGTCCGCGGCGACGACCACTTCACCACCATGCGACAGGAACTCGCCCGGCACCGCACCGCACAATCCGTGCGGAACCTGGCGAGCCGCGTACAGGAAGTCGCAGCGCTCAAGGCCGCATGACAGTCCCCCAGGGAGCTGTCGGAACCCTGGGGGGCACCGTTCTCACGATCCAATCAACGCATCCCTACGCTTCGGCCGCCCTGAGGAGGCCGAGTCTCACGCGCACCAGGCCCTGGCCGGCATCCGCCCCGGATTTGAGAGAAAACCGCGCCTACTAGACTGCGCAACTCGCCATCGCCCAGGTCAAACAAGGGGACCTCGAACAGCTGCCCGCCTCCTCTATACCACGGCCTCCCCAACAGCAGACGCGTCCGCGACCTGCTGCGCATCTTCCGCAGCGAAGCTGCCGCCACCGGGTCAGCACGCGCCCGAACATGGCAGCACGACACCCAAGACCGCCACCGTGAAGGGACCGCACCCCATGGAACTCGAACTCCGGCGCGTAGGGCGGCACCAGCTCGACGAGGTACGGCCGACCCTGGTAGACGTTTTCGCCGAGGTCTACGCCAACCGCATGGACGACCCGTTCTTCTCCGTGGAGCGTTTCAACGAGCGCTTGACCAGGCACGCCGACCGCAATCAGTGGGAAGCGGTCATAGGCTACGTAAACCAAGAGCCCGTCAGCTATGCCTACGGCGCCGCACTCCAGCCCGGCGCCCGCTGGTGGATGCACCACCTTGATCCACTGCCGGAGGACTACACCGAGGAGACTGGCGCCCGCACTCTCGCACTGTTCGAAATCATGACCCGCGAGCAGTGGCGCGGCACTGGCGTCGCCCACCGCATCCACGAGGAGCTGCTCGCGGGCCGCGCCGAGGAGCGCGTGACTCTGCTGGTGGACCCTCGCAAGACCGACGTCAAGGCCATGTACGAGCGCTGGGGCTACGCAAGCGTCGGCGAGCAGAAGCCGTTCCCAGACTCCCCGCTCTACGCCACCATGGTCCGCCAACTCCGCACCCCTACGACCACGTAGACAGGCACGTAAGGGCCGATCGAGGCTCTGCCTGAACGGGCAATCCCACCGGTTCACTCTCGTTGAAGGGTGGTGGGACACGGCCGACGAGTTCGCCACACACCCCACCGTCCACTGAGTGCGGCGCGCCTACGGCATGGAGACGCTCTACCGTTCTCACGATCTGCTGCTGGTCCCCTCACAGGTCGAAGACGCATTCCCCCGGGTGATCGTGGAAGCCGGCCTCCATGGTGTCGCCACGCTCGGCTCGGACCAGGGCGGAATCCCCGAAGCCGTCTGCGACGGCGGACTCATCCTTTCCCCGGACGACGTACAAGCCTGGCTCGGCGCGATCAACTCCCCAGACCGGACGAGACTGGGAACCACGGCACGCGCCCAAGCCCTGCCGCTCACTCGCCCGTGCCTGCCCGAATTCCGCAGGACTGATCCCGACAGCCAGCCCCTAACGGCTCGCGTAGGCGGCCTGTACCTGATCGAAGCGATCGGTCCACCAGTGCAGCAGGTCTTCGTCCTTGAGGAACATCTGTCCGAAAGTGGGATCTTGGCGGTCGAGGTAAAACTCCAGCTGCCAGAAGTCGGCCATCCGCTTCCACCACAACCGCGTCACCGCATCGGCAAAGTTTTCCTCCGACAGGCTCATCACCGAACGGTACCCGGTAACAAACGCTGCAAGGCGCTCGAGGTCGAAGACGCCACCGACACCGAACTGCGCAAGGGACGCCTCGAGCCGGTGCGCGGCCTTGAGCTGAACTTTGATACGCCGCTTGACGCATGGCACCTGGCCTGGGCCCAGCAGCACGGCGCCACCCGGGACTGACCCGGGCGGTCCCGCACCCGGACGGTGCGTCCGGCCGGGCGCGCCCCGTCCGGGTCCCGGGTACCGACACCGGGTGCCTCAGCCCGACGACGCCTGGCTCAGCTTCTTGAGCTGGGCGTCGATGAGCTGCCGGGGCACCTCGGTGGGTTCGTCGTTCACGCCGAAGAGGTTCGAGGCGAACGTCGTGACGGTCGTTCCGCTCCGGACCACCACGTAGGAGAAGACGACGGAGTGCGCGGGGCCCGCGTCGTCCGCGGGCATGTCCAGCGTGATGCGGTACGAGAGCGCGTCGTCCCCCAGCGAGGGATCCGGCAGCTTGCGGATGTGCGAGTACGTCCAGCCGGTGGTCGAGGACCCGGGCGGCGTGAACTTCGTGCAGGTGTCCAGCGCACCGCGTAGTTCCGTCACCACCTTGACCGAGTCCTGCTGCCGGTAGGAGTTGAGCGCCACCGTCGTGGACGACATGTCGGACTCATCGGACGTGCGACCGACCGTCTTCGCGACCTGCCACACGGGCTGGTACCTGCCGACGAAGCCGGTCATGTCGTTGAGGGGCTTGCACCGCGAGGGCGCAGGAGGGACCTGACTCACCACAGGCTGCCCGGCCCCCGCGTCGCCCACCATGGGCCCGACGCTGAATCCGTCGACGTCCCCCGACTCCAGCGCGGTCCGCTCCAGTTCCCGATGACCCAGGACTTTCGTGGGTGCCGCAGCCTGCCTCTCGGGGTGCGAGGCCCTCGCACCGTCCCCGTCCTCGTGCCCGCAGCCGACAACGGCCACGGTCAGCACACACACCGTCGCGACTGTCCGCGACACTCCTGTACCCACGTTCCCCACCCGGTTCCGAAGTCCCACCGGTACGGAGCGGCAGTCGCGCCGCACCGGCGATGAACGGCGCATTTTCCCACGCGGGTAGCACCGCGGCAACAAGATCCACACCCGGAAGGAGAAATGACCGGGCGGCCGTCCGGCAGTGGACGGGGTGATCCAGCCCGCGCCGCCGAACGCGGGCACCGGCGGTGACAGCGGCGCCAGTGGTGGTGCCAGTGATCCCCTTACTGAGGGCCAGTCTGGCGGCAACGGATACGTCGTCATCTGGTGATAGAGCACGACGAGGCCCGGCGTACCTTGAAGTGCGCCGGGCCCGTCCGGTCAGGTCGGCGGCCACCGGCCGCCGGGCTCGAAGCTGCCGATGTCGGTGCGCAGCGGGGCTCCGGTGGCGCGTTCGGTCTCTATCCATCCGGTGATGTCCAGGAGCAGGCCGTCCAGCGGGCCGCCGCACAGTTCCCCGCAGACGCGCCCGGGCGCGGCCCCCGGGCGCAGCGTCGGCAACAGTGCCTTCACTGAACTACCGGTGCTTCGCTCCGCTCTGCCGTGCCGACCGGACTTGGCGAAGGAACCTGAAAAGACTCCGCTGGCGTGTAAAGAGAATCCGGGGCCTGTCCCTCTTCAGTCGCTCGAGTTGCTGTTCGGTACGCACGAGCCAACGCTTGTACCACTGAGCGAAATCAAGTCCGGTCGGCACAATCCCGCCGTCCGCCGGCCGCAGGTCCTCCCAGACAGCGCCTGCGTGCGGGCCTGTCATCACGAGCAGTGAGGAGTAGCCGCAGCCTTGCTCGCTCAGGAAGACGACGCCTGCTTCTTGCGCGTCGTACAGCTCCTCGTAGCGCGCGTCCCACGCAGTGAACGCCTGGCGGAAGGCCTCGTCGGTCTCATACGCCTCCGGCTTGGGCTCTTGCGCATCCAGGGCGTCGACTTCCTTTTGCAGGGCTTCCGCCACGAAAGGGCGGCCGGCAAGCTCGGCTGTGGTCCCCTGCCCCCGGTGGGCGAATCCGACGTCGCACCACTGCCATCCACTGTCGCCCAGGACGGGCGCCATCAGGCCGTAGTCGGGGCCGGCACCTCCGGCTCCGACCTGGTGCAGGAAGCTGCGGTATTGCGTGGGCAGGTCGACACTGTCAATCCCCTCGAACTGTGGAGATCTTCTAAGCGGCCGGCTCCAAGGCGGAGTTGGCCCGGTGGTCGTGCTCGTAGTCGATCGGACTCTGATATCCACACACGCTGTGTAGTCGGTGCGTGTTGTAGAAGCCGGTGATCCAGGTCGCGATCCGCAGCCGGGCCTCGGTGCGGGTGGCGAACGTGTGCCGGTAGACGTACTCGACCTTGAGCACGCTGTTGAACGCCTCGCTGACGGCGTTGTCGAAACACGACCCGACGCGGCCCATGGACTGGGTCACGCCCAAGCGGCGACTGGCCCGGCGAAAGCGCCGGGAGCCGTATTCGCTGCCGCGGTCGCTGTGGAAGATCACGCCCTTCACGTCACCGCCGCGGGTGGCCGCGGCCATGTTCAAGGACGCCACAACCAGTTCGGCGTCATGGCGTGCGCCCATCGCGTAACCGAGCAGCCGGCGCGAGAACAGGTCGATGACGGTGGCCCGGTAGAGCTTGCCCTCACCGGTGGTGATCTCAGTCATGTCGCCGCACCACACCTGGTCAGGAGCGTCCGCAGTGAAGTCCCGCCGCACGAAGTCCGGGGCCGCCAGCCGTTTGCCGGGCCGGGTCAGCCCGCGCCGTCGGCGGACCTTCCGTCCGGCCAGGCCGAGTTCGGCCATCAGACGGGCGACAGTGTTCACCGAGACCCGCCAGCCCGCGCGGACCAGGAGGAGCCAGACCTTCGGGGAGCCGTAGGTGCCGCCGGAGCCCTCGAAGACCTGCCGGATCACGTCCGCCAGCTGCCCGCGCCGGATCTCACGGGCGGTGGTGGGCTTGTCGCGCCACTTGTAGAACCAGGACTCCGACACCCCCAGGACCCGGCAGGCCAGACGGTGCGGGACGCAGTGCGCGGTCCTCTGGTTACCGATGAACGCGGCCAGGACGGCCGGGTCCGTCACGGTCACTTCACCCAGAGGACCATGCATCGCTTGAGGACATCACGCTCCATCTCCAGCTCGCGTATCCGCTTGTTCTTCTCCGACATCTCCCGCCGCAGCCGCTCCAGCTCGGCGCGCTCGGCCTCGCGCATCCGTCCACCCGGCGGCGCGGGCTCGGTCGGCCGGTCGGACGACGCCGACCCGATGCGCCTCCACCGCGACACCCAGCTGTGCAGCGTGCCGGAATGCACGCCGAGTTCCTCGGCGACCTCCGGGATCGGCCTGCCCGTCTCGATCACGATGCGTACAGCACCCTCACGAAACTCAGGCGTGTACGTCCGTTGCTTGGACCCCATGAACCCCAACTTCCCCTGCAATCACGGACTCCACGCTACGAGGGGAGGGACAATATACGAGGTGTCCAGAACGATGGAGAGCTCGCTTGCGTTCAGGTAGCGCCACGTGCGACGTGCGGGCAGCCGCTTGACCACGAACCAGCGCACCAGGGTGCCGATCCCTGTGAGCACGGCGGCCACCACTGCACTGAGAATCTGCGAGCCCACAGCCCCCGCAATAACATCCATCGCGATCTCCCCTTCCGCGCGCCCAGACCTCGCGTTCGCGGGTTGCCTGGGTCGCCCCTATTGGATCATGGGTTGTGCATCGTCATGAACTCACCGACCAGGAGTGGGAATTGCTCACTCCGCTGATACGCCGGGCTGGAACCGGCCGCCGCCCAGTAGACGATCGGCGGATCCTCAACGGCATGGTGTTCAAGATCCGTACCGGGATTACCTGGCGGGATCTGCCCGAACGCTACGGTCCACGGAAGACGGTCTACACGCGCTTCCGGCGCTACGCCCTGCGAGGCGTGTTCGCCTGCGTCCTACAGCAGCTCCAGGCACGGGCGGATGCGGCCGGGAACATCGACTGGCTGGTACAGGCAATACACCTCGTTCAAGCTGGCCGAACATCTCGACGTCGCCGGCATCGCGGCGAGCATCGGCTCCGTCGGGGACGCCCTGGACAACGCCCTGATGGAGTCGACCATCGGGCTCTACAAGACTGAGCTGATCAAGCCGCAGCGGCCCTGGAGGACGCTGTCCCAGGTCGAGCTGGCCACCGCCGAGTGGATCGACTGGTACAACCACACCCGACTCCACGGTGAGATAGGGCACATCCCGCCCGCCGAATACGAAGCCAACCACTACCTCAACACCACGAAAACCCAGGTCACAACCAACAACTGAGATCTCTACCGAACCCGGAACGGTTCAAAACCGCGCCAGGGAGCCTTCTGGCTCTGGAGTTCGGCTCCCTGGCAGGGCAAGATCGGGCACATGTCCAGCCAAGATGAGATCGTTCTGCCGCCTAGCATTCGGTTATCAGGAGACGGGATACTGCTGAGAGAGTGGGCCGAGGCCGACCTGTCCGCGTTGGTTGAGCTCTATGACGATCCCGAGATCGACCGCTGGACTCCGGTGCCCTCTCCGTTTGACTCCACGGCAGCGCGTGTGTACCTGACCAAGGCTCGCGAAGGCCGCGAGGAAGGGCGCAAGAAAGCGCAATTGGTGATCACTACCGACGGTGAGCAGCCGCGCGGTGAGGTCCTCCTCTTCCGCAGCGAGCTCGACGCTCGGGACGTCGAGCTCGCTTATGGCGTCGGCAGCCAACATCGGCGGCAGGGCCTGGCCTCACGAGCTGTCAAGTTGATGGCTGACTACGCCTGTCGCCAGCTGAACGCGAGGCGCGTGCTGCTGCGCATTGAAACGGGGAACTCCCCGAGTGTGGCTGTCGCTTGCGCGACTGGCTTTCAGCTCACCGACGACCAGCCCATCACGCGCGAGGCTAAGGGACGCCAGGTGACATTGCTTACCTGGTGTTATCAGAACGACGGAGCAGATTCTCTCTCGACTTGAGCGGCTGGGACGCCTTGTCTTCAGGATGCGCGGTGAGGTGTGCCAGGTGTGAGGTGCCGGGGCCCGGTGCACCATGACATGAGTTCGACGCCGAAGCCGGTGTGGTACCGGTGTCGTGGAGGTGGACGAGCTTGCTGGCAACGTGGAGGAGGTCGTCGGCGCGGACGGCACCGAGGTAGGACCGCAGGTGAATGATGCGATCAGGTCTCGGTGCGCCGACCACCGCTGCCGGTGCGCTTAGCTGCGGCGGCTGTCGTGATCGGCGACTACGCCGACCCAGTCCGGGCCGAGTCGGGCGACCAGACGCTGTCGGAGGGTACAGCGTTGGCGGGGTGTGGTGGCTGCCCAGATGCCGGTTTGGGTGAGGTCTGGGTTGGCCAGGGCCCATTTCAGGCAGTCGGAGGCCAGTGGGCACGCCGCGCAAGCGGCGGTGGCCGTGTCGACGCGGGCGGTGATGTCGGCGCTGGTGCTGTCGCCGTGCTCGTAGGCGAACAGCCCAGGTTCTGCCCGGCACGCGGTGGGGGTGGCGCTGTAGGGGAAGGGGATGCGCGGGTCGGCCTCATGGGCCAGGGGGCGCGGTGTACCGGTTCGACTCACGGAACGAATCCTCCCAAGTAGCAGTAGGGCAAGGTCAGCTGGGGGTGGTCAGGCGTGGATGTTGTTGCGCTTGCGCCGGGGAGCGTCGGAGATGAACCGGGCCTTGCCGGGGTGTTCGGCGTTCCAGGCTTCGGCGCAGACTTTGTGCGCGGGTTCACCGTTGTGGGAGCGCAGCGGGGTGAGGTTTCCGCACAGCATGCAGGGCGCGTCGAAGCGGAAGCGGCAGGCGTCGTGCCAGTCCAGGAGAGCGGGCTGCGCGGCCGGGGTAGCGGTGTCGGTGACGACCGTGAGGTGGCGGGCCCGGGGCCGACGACGTCCGGAGGGGGCGGTCACAGGACCCGTCCCGGGTGTGAGTGCCGCGCCGACCGGAGCGACGGCCGTTGACCGAGGCGACCGCGGCGTCCTGGACGGTGGCCAGGTGCGGGAATGCCTCGGCACCGGTCTCACCTGGTACATGGCGACGTCGGCGGCGTGCAGGAGAGCGCTGTAGTCGTGGTTGGGTAGGTCGGTGGTGTGGGCGGCGCCGATCGACACCGTGAACGGCAGCAGCAGGACCTGGTGCGGGACGGGACGGTTCATGTGCGCCCGCAGGGCCACCAGCTCGCGGTCGGCCGCGTGGCGGGGAGATGGACGAGGGCGGCGAATTCGTCGCCTCCCAGGCGTGCTGCCACGCCGCGGTGGTCGGTGGCCCACTGCCGGAGGCGGTGGGCCAGGGTGATGACGACCTGGCCGCCGGCGGTGTGCCCGTAGGTGTCATTGATGGCCTTGAAGCCGTTTTTCCGGACTACTGTAATCTCCGCGATCCCTCTCATTCATAGCCCCGGCGATCTACCGCCAAGTGTTATGTAGGTGTACTCTAGATTCATGTCAAGTACATATCCGATCGCTGAAGCCCGCGCCTGTCTAGGTGACCTCGCGCGTCGTGCCGCCCAGCACGAGCACATCACCCTCACCGACCGGGGGACACCCGCCGCCGTCCTGATCTCCCCGGCGGAGCTGGAAGACCTCGAAGACGCCCTGGCCGTTGCGCGCCTGGAGCGCGATAGGGCCCTGGGGATCACCCCAGCTCCCGTCCCGCACGCCGAAGCGCGTCTCGCACTCCTCGACGCGGCAGGCCGGAGCGGAGAGTGAGCTGGAGCGTCACGTGGGAGCCCACAGCGCTCAACGAGGCAGCCAGCCATCTGAAGGCCGACCCCACCGGCGTGGACGCACTGCTGCATGCCACGGACCGGCTCGCAGATGATCCGGCCCCCGAAGGCTCTCGCGCGTGGGGAAGCAGCCACCGGCGTCTACACAGCGGCCCGTGGAGGATCCTGTACCGCATCGACGCCCAGAACAGCACACTGCACATTGAGCATGTAGGACACACCTCCTGAGCGGGGGCCTGGCAAATCCCAAAGCCATCGAGCGGCTGGTCGGGCCGTGATGGCCGGAGTCTGTTTGATCACGCTGTCGGTGCCCGATGCATCTTCGTGGCGTGATAGATCAGCCGACCGCCTGGGCGTGGGCTGCGCGCCAGGCGTTCCAGATGTCGCTGCGGAGTCGGCCTCGATCAGGCACATCCATGCCCTGGTCCTTGGCCCACTGTCGTACCTGTGCCACCGGCGGGTTCGCCGCGGCTGGTGCGGGATCCGGTCGGCGGCGGGCGGTGACGACGGGGCGGGAGGGCGGCTGGGGCAGCTGGTCGGGAGAGGTGGCGGTGAAGCCGCGGCGTTCGAGGATCCGGCGGCGCTTGTGGTGCATGCGCTCCAGCCAGGGCACATCGGCGTCGAGGTAGTCGTGCGCCTCGACGTGGGATTTCTTAGTCTCGGTGTTCCGCATGATCCGCCCGACTTGCTGGATGACCCGGCCCCTGAAGGAGATCGGGCTGGTGAGCAACAGGGTGTCGAGTCTGGGTGCGTCGAAGCCCTCCCCGGCGAGCTTGTCGATGGCCAGCAGCACCAGCGGGGTGGTCCTCTCGTCGGTGAGTCGTGCGCGGACACGGGCGCGCTCGGCGGGCGGCATGCCTCCGTGCAGGAGCAGCGGTTCGATGCTGTGTGCGGCAAGAGCGGTGGCGAGCTGGTGGAGGTGCTCGACACGGTTGGTCAGGGCCAGGCTGCACCGTCCGCGCCGGGCGGCGTCAGCGATGTCGGTGGCGATCTGGGCGTTGCGGTCCTGGCTCGCGGCGAGTTCGGTGTAGATGGCCTGGAAGGAGGCGCCGTCCTTGCCCGGTTCGTCGGTGGTGAACAAGGTGGGGTGCACGACGAGGTGCTTGGCGAAGGCACTGGTCTCGGCGATCTCATGCCGGATCGGCCCGCACTGCATCGTGATCAGCGGATCCATCTGATCGGCCCGGTACGGCGTGGCCGACAGTCCGATCCACCGCTCGGCGCGGGCCTTGCGGATCGCGGCTCCGGCGCCCTGCGCCCCCACAGCGTGGCACTCGTCAACCACGACGAGTCCGTAGCCGTCCAGGAGACCGTCTGGGGCGTCGCGGTGGCTGAGCGTCTGTAGCATGATCAGGTCGACCACGTGGCCGCGGCGGTCCTTGCCCGCGCCGAGGGAGCCGACCTGGCCCTCGCCGAGCTCAAGGAACGTGTCCAGGCGGTCCTGCCACTGGGACAGCAGCTCCGAGCGGTTGACGATGATCGCGGTGGGCGTTTGGTGGTGGGCGATCAGCGCGCAGGCCATCACGGTCTTGCCCGAGCCTGGCGGCGCCACGAGCACACCGCTGGCGTGGCTCTTCACCGCCTGGACCGCGTGGCGCTGCACTTCGGTCAGCTCGCCGGTGAAGCGGGCACTGATCGGTGTGACGTCCGGGAGCTCGTTGCTGATCATGAGTGTGCCGCCGGCTGCGGCGATGAGCTGGGTGGCCTCGTCACGCAGACCGCGCGGCAGCTTCAGCCAGTCCGGGTCGGTGGCGTCGAAGGAGCAGACCAGGCGAGGGGTGTCCCAGGTGGAGTATCGCTGGCTCTGGCGGCGGTAGAACTCCGGGTTGTGGAACGACGCCGTGTGCTTGAGCGCGGCGAGCAACGCCGCCGGCAACCCCTTGGTGGAGATCGCGAGCATCGCCGACATCCGCGCCTCGACGAGTTCCAGGGCCTTGCCCAGGGCCCGCCGTCGGGGTTTGGGCGGCAGGACCGGAGCGGTCGCGGACGGGCCCGCCTTGACCTCGCCAAGCTTGTCGACGAGCGCCTCGACCTGCGCTGGGGAGAGCCGCTCAACCTGCGACAGGTGTGCGAACTGGTCCGGGTACGGCTCCCAGGTCTGCGGGTCGACGAAGACCGTGGTGCCCTTCAGCCGTGAGATTCCCTGCAGTGGCAGCGCGATCAGGTTGCCGAACCGAGCGTTGCCCTTGGCGTTCGTGGGCAGCAGGTCTTGGGCGGGGAAGAGCCGGTCGTAGCTGGACAGCGTCATCTGCCCACGAGCGTCGATTGCTTGGCGCAGCAGTGCCATCCCCAGCGTGCGCGCGGTGGCTGCGGCGACGGGGGCGGTGAAGAAGGTCCACACGTGGGTGCCAGCCCCGGAGCGGGAAATCTCCACCAAGGCGGGGACAGCGGCCTGGTGGCAGGCGGAAGCGTAGGCGGCTGCGTCGCCGCGCCAGTCGCTGCCGTCCTTGCCGTCGAAGTCGACCGCCAGGAGCCGGCAGGTGTCGTCGGCGAGCAGCGGGTACAGCCCAAGGTGTACTTCCCGGCTCCCGGGCTCGGGACGGGAGAGGTGGTTGTAGACGGTCTTATCGTTCAGCGGCCAGAACACACGCTCGGCGTCGTTCTTGTTCTTGGCGAAGGGGTTGTCCTCGGCGGGGCTCCAACCCTTCCGGCCCGTTCGCGTACTCACCCACCGCGTGGCGTAGACGTCCTCGCGGCCGGCGAACAGTGCCCGGAACAGTGCGATCTTCGCTTCCGTGCCGGAAGTAGCATCCACGTGCGGCAGGCCCTGCCCGTCTTCGACGACAGTCGGTGCGGGAAGCTCGGGGACCGGTGGTAGCTCCTGCGGGACGTCGTCGGTGGGCATTCCCAGCCGGGTGCGCAGGCGCAGGTTCTCGGTGCGCAGCGCGGCCAGTTTCGCGCGTAGCTCGGCGTTTTCCTCGAGCGCCACATCGAGCCTGATGCGCAGTTCGGCCGGGTCGTTGCAGACGTGCCAGTCCTCCACGTCTCCATGATCCGGATTCGCACCGTCGGAGGGGCCGATTTCGCCGAGATCCATTCCCGCCCGCCCGCGGAGGCGATCGAGGGAATGTGACGTCGCGTGGGAGGAAAGACTCACCGCGGCGCGTGGATGGACTGAGGAGAACGGGCACCTCCTGGCACCGCTCGACCCCGTCCACCGGGGCCACGAGGTCGGCATCTGACTGAAGAACGCGCGAGCCGCTGGAGGACATCGACCCCTCCTGGTGCCCTGCCTGGCCCGTGGAGTGGCAGCGTGCCTTCCACCTCGTCCGCCAGCATCTGGAGGTCCGCGGCGTGCTGCCGAGAACGCCGGGCCAGGTCGTGCACCAGGGCGAGGACCTCGGGCGGTGGGTCAGGGCACAACGCCTTGGATGGGACCGGCTCACCGGCGCCCAGCAGTGGATGTGCGAGAACGTCCTCGGGATCGACCCCGCGGCCCAGGACGAGAAGCCGAAACCACGCCGCACACACGCCGACAAGTGGGCGCTGAACTACACCGCCGCCTGCCAGTACTACGAACGAGAAGGACACCTCCAGGTACCCAGAGGACACGTCGAACGGATCGTCACCGGCGACGGGCACGGCCAGGAGGAACGAGACCTCAAACTGGGATCGTGGATCAGCAACCAGCGCAGCAGGGCCGCCACGCTGCCGCCGGAGCGGGTGCAGCAGCTCTCCGAGATCGGAATGCGCTGGCCGTAAGCGGCGTCGGACGGGCAGCGGGGCGGGGCAGGGAGGCTCAAACCGACCCGCCGCGTCCAACCGAAGGACATCACCCTCGTACCCAAACTGGTTTAGCCATTCAAGCAACGGCATTGCCCGCACCTTTCGCTCTTCTCGTCATCGCTGTCGGGTAGAGGTACGGATGTGTCACCTCTCAGCCGCACGCCCGGGGCCATTTGTCCCGCAGCCACGCCAGGTCGGTCTCGGCGCGGGTACGGGTCGCCTGTTCACGGGTGAAGACGGCGTCCGTCTTGGTCAGGACCAGAACGTAGGGGCGTCCCTGGCGCCGGGTGGTGTGGGAGACGGGCAGGCCGGCCTGGTCGATGCGGCTGTGGAGGTGGCGGCGTCCGTCCTTCGCGAGCGGCCACTCCATGACGTGGCGGGTACGGGAGGTGAGGAAGGCGTCCAAGTCGGGGCAGAGTCCGCAGCCAGTCCGGCATGTCCCGGCCGGGGTGAGGGACCAGTCGTCGGCCGCGCGTACGGGGCGGGTGAGGGCCGCGGCGAGCCGGTCCTCGCAGTGGTCGGCGAGGGTCTGGAAGGCGCGGGCGGCGGGTGCGCCGTCGCGTATGGTCGTCGGCTGGCGGGCGGCGGTGCGCAGGGCGGGGAGCAGGCATTCCAGGGCGGTGTCCGGCAGGCCGCGCAGCGTGGCGGCGATGGTGTCGGCGGTCTCGGGCCCTGCCGCCTGCAGGACGCGGGCCAGTGATGCGCCGAGCCCCTCCATGCCTGTGCGGCGCTCCGTCTCGCGGCCTACGTCGAGCCAGCTGGTGAGCTGCTGCTCGACTGCTTGCCAGGCACCCTCGGCCAGCGGCGAGGCCATCGCGTCCCCATCGCCGTCGGTGGCCCGCAGCGCGGTGCACAGGCCGGGCAGCGATTCGAGCCACGCCGCGCGGTCGGCCCCGGTGTACGCGCCAACCGTGCCGAACCAGCTGCTGACGGCCCCGCGGGCCCACGTCCGTCCGTACCGCGCGGCCGCTGCCGCGAGACCCGGGGCGTGCCGCTCGCCCAGGGTCTCCACCCCGAAAGGCGCGAGGAGCATCGTGGCAGTGTCCGCTTCCCGCAGTCCCACCGCGACGGGCAGGGCGGCGGCGAAGAGCGCCGCGGCCGCCTCGCCCGAACCGTGGTGCTCCAGAACGGGGCGAGCGACTGGGCGAGTGTGCGCGCCCGGTCGAGGTCCCCGGCATCCAGGTGGCCCTGAAGTTCCCGCAGTGCGCCCTCGGAGCCGGCCTCGGCGCGGGCCGTGAACGAGCGCTGCCGGGGCCACAGGACTACGGCGGCCCGCCGGTACCAGCGGTCGAGGGTGTTGCCGTAGTTGCCCATGTAGCCCTCGTACTCGGACTGGTAGGGCGTCAGGTCCTTGTTCTCGGTGGTGGCGCACACCTCGGCGTACGCGACGGGCAGGTTGATCTGCTCGCCGCCGGTGCCGTCCGGGCGGGTCCACCAGCTTAGCGTGATCTCGTCGTCGATCAGCTCGTTCAGTTCGTAGCTGGAGAAGTCGCCGCTGCGGCGGCGCTCGGCACCGGGTTCCCCGTCGGGGTCCAGGAGACATTCACCCTCGCACTCCTCGTCCTCGCAGTCGTCGTAGTGCTCGACCTCGCCGTAGTAGTCGTAGCGGTCGTACGGCGCATGCGCGTCCCAGGTCTCCTTCACCTCGGCCAACGCAAGGACCGCTTCGCAGTCCGTCTCTGCGGCGGCCTGGCGGAGCAGGGCGGTGCGGGCGGCGTCGGCTCCCTTGAGGCGGTCCCAGTCCAGGCCGCGCTGGGTGTACTCGTGGTCGAGGAGGTACACGAGGCGGTTCGGGGGCGCGGCCTTCTGGCGGCCGTAGGCGTAGCGCTCTTCGGCCGGCTCGGTGAAGTGTTCGGTCAAGCAGTGGGCCAGGTCGGCGACCGAGTCCCCGTCGTCCTCGCCAGCCGGGCGGATGCGTTCGGCGAGGAGGTTCATGGTGAGGGTGACGCGGTAGCCGGATTTGACGGGCTTGACCTCGTGCAGGCAGTCCGCGTAGAAGGCGGCGAAGGTCAGCTTCTCCCGGGACGCCTGGTGGACGACGCTGCGGCCGGCGTGCGAGACGACGAGTTCGCCGCCGGTGTGGTGCGAGGGCAGCGAGACGACCAGGGTGCCCACCATGGAGTCGTCCTTCTCGGAGTCCTGGTGCGGCAGGAAGAACTGGCCCTTGCCGTAGACGAGCAGTGCGTGCGGCTCGGCACGTAGGACGACGGTGGGCGGCAGACCGAGCGCGGTGCGGACACCGTCGAGGACGCCGTCCAGGGTGCGGTCCCAGTCGGTGCCGCCGAGCGTGATGCGGTCCGGGGTGATCTCCCAGGTGTCGCGGACGCTGGTGTCGGACAGGGTCTGCTCGCCGCGGCCGAAGGATGCCTGCCGGGCCTGCGCGATCAGTTTCTTGGTGACCGGGGCACGCAGCGGCAGCGGCAGTTCCCCCACCCCGTCGACCTCGATGCTCAGCGCGCGGGCCGACATTTCGATACGGGTGCTGAAGTCCCCGCGCCGCTGTGCGTCGCCGAGCAGCTCCGCCAGCTGCTTCCGCGCTCCGTGTCCCATACTGTTTCGTCCCCAGGGGTCCAGCGTGCCGTATGGCCTGTCCCGGAAACCCTAACGCCGCGGGCAGTCCTTGTTCCCGGGCTGTTGGTCATGCGGCGAGGGTGAGTATGTCGCGGTAGCGGATGGTGTGAACCGTAGGTGATCGCGTTGCTAGTGGTAGTAGCGCCAGTAGGCGTCGAAGTCGCTGTCCACGGACAGTGGGACGTCCGGGCGAGCCGTTGTTTCGCTGGGCGCGAGCCAGGCGATCAGTGTCACCACACGTCGGGGCCTCCGCCACGCCACTCGATGAAGTCCTCGTCTACGACGTTGACCATGTCGGGATCAAGGCCAGCGCGCCGTACGAATTCCAGGAAGTCACGAAGGTTGTACGCCACGCCAAGGATCTCGCCGTCGACCCGGACACGCCGGCCACCGCCCAGCGATGGCGGCATCACGATCACGCGGCTCTCGTCCACGCCACCAGCATGCCCCCGGGCCCGGCACGGGCGCGCCCCTGAGCAGGTCCCTGCCGAAGCCCTCGCGCCTGACAGGGCCCCGCCGCGGCAAAGCGACGGGGCCCTGTCTCTTACCTGGCCAGCGCGCAGCTGGCCATGCCCAAACTCCGCAGCGGCAGCTACTTCCCGCACTGGCTCCTGGAACGACGCCGCAGGGCCGAACAGGCCCTGATCTCGGTGGTCGCCACCGCCTACCTGCTCGGGGTCTCCACCCGCCGGATCGAGAAACTCGCCGAGTCCCTCGGAGTCACGCAACTGTCGAAGTCCCAGGTCAGCGCAGCCTGGCCAACCTCACCGTCGTCGCCCTCGACCGACTCGAGACCCTCGTCCGCAACCGGCTCAAGCGCCTGCAGTACCGGCCCGACACCCTCAACGGCTTCATAGCCGGCACCGGCCTGACCCTCAACGACCCAGCCTCACCCTGACAAGCCAAAGTCAGTAGCCACTGACGTTTTCTCAGCGAAATGATCTTCACGAAGCCGCGTGAACCACGCTGATCGTAAGCAGGTAGGACGAACTCGCCCCGGAGTCGGGCAGACGTGAAGCCCCTGGTAGGACGGTTCTCACCACAAGATCGTCCGCGTAACCAGAGGCCTCACGTTGATCACCTATGTTGCCATGCTCGATGTCCCGCGCCATGTCGTGGACCAGTTGTCCCGGCTGCTGGCCGCGCACCGGCGCCGGATCGGCACGCCGAGGGGCTCGCGGGCACTGGGGCCGTTCCGTCAGGCGGTGTTGGTGCTGCGCTGGTTCCGCGAGCGCGGCTGCGTGCACTGCCTGGCCCGGGACGCCGGCGTCTCCCAGGCCACCGGCTACCGCTACCTCCACGAAGGCATCGACGTCCTCGCCGGCCAGGCCCCCGACCTGCACGAGGTCCTGGACCGCTGCCGGCGCGAGGGCATGACCCACGTGGTCCTGGACGGCACCCTGATCAAGTCCGACCGTGTCGCCGGGGTCCGCGAGAACGGCAACGACCTGTGGTTCAGCCAGAAACACAAGGCGTTCGGCGGGAACGTGCAGTTCCTATCCGCCCCGGACGGCACCCCGCTGTGGGTCTCCGACGTCGAGCCCGGCTCCACTCCCGACATCACCGCCGCACGCATCCACGCACTTCCCGCGCTCTACAAGGCCGCGGCCGACGGCCTGCCCACCCTGGCCGACAAGGGCTACATCGGCGCCGGCATCGGCATCCACGTCCCCGTCCGACGCCCCAAGGGCCGCTCCGAACGGGCGCTGCACGCGGACACGCAAACCACGAATGCCCTGATCAGAGGCATTCGTGCGCTCGGCGAACGCGCCGCCGCCGAACTCAAGCAGCGCTGGCGGACCCTGCAGCACGTCACCCTCAGCCCCAGGAGGATCGGCGACATCGCCCGCGCCGCCCTCGTCCTCAACGAAAATTGGAAATGATCACCGTTGAGAAAACGTCACTCATGACCTCGAGTCGACAGTTGGTCGGCATGGGGGGTGTGCCCCCCGCAGAATTTTCAAGTGCTGGTGGATTCACATCAGTTCCAGTGCCGCATTGGCCCGGCTGCGTTTTTCGAAGAACCGGAGCAATGTCATGGCCAGCATTGCGTAGCCCAGGGCGACAGCCACTTCCCACCTGAGATGGCTCCACACCGCAGCGGCGGAAGCACCGCTGAACAGCGCGCGCAGTGCCTCGATGGAGTGGGACAGTGGAAGGCAGGCACCGACCGTGCGCATCCACGTTGGCATCGCTTCTTCAGGCAAATTGGCACCGCTTAGGAGGATGAGCAGCGTGAACGCGATGTTGGACAGTACGAAGACATCCCGGAGCCGCACCGCCAACGCCCCCAGAGCCAGTCCGAAGAATGTGCATGACGTCGCGGCCATAAGGAAGATCCCTGTTACGCCAGTCAGGGAGGTCACCCGCAGGTCGAGGCCCAGGAACAGGGAGCCGGTGAGCAGCATGAACGCCATCACCAAAATTCCGTTCAGAACATAGGGAAGCGTTCGGCCTCCCCAGAGCAGGGTCCGGGCCCGTGGACTGAGCAGGACGGCCCCGAGTGTCCCGTATCTGCGCTCGTTGGCCACAGCCATGACGCCGCCGTAGACACAAGCCACGCTCGCTGCGAGGACAGTGTTGCCAATGAGGTAGAAGCGATCGTCGGCCACCCCGAGCTGCCGTCCGATGAACACGAAGAAGAATATCTGGAAGAGCGGGCTCACCAGCAGCGTGCCTACGAACATGGGCGGCGTCGTCCAATTGAACAACGCCCGGTAGGAGATGCCGCCGCCGAGCACCACAAGACGCAGGGATCGGACCAGATAGGCCATGGGGACTCCGATGCTCATGTCAGTGCCAACGTGCCAGCGTCACGCGCCCGTCTCTCGACCCACACCAGTGCCGCCAGCGCGAGCACCACGTACAGGGCGCCCGTGACGAGTGCCATGGCAGCTGGCCAGAGCACATCGCCTCCGCCGGTCGCCGCTTGCACGGCCCGGGCACCCCAGCTCGTTGGGAGGATCCAGGTGATCGGGTGGGTCCACGCTGGCAGGACGGTGGTGGAGACGAGCATGCCGGAAAGCATCCATACCGGGTAGTCCAGGGCGTTCGCCAGGGCATTGGCGTTCCGCAGAAGCACGAAGGTGGCGGCCATGAGCAGGCCAGTCATACCCAACGACACGACCACAACCACCACGGCCGGCACGAATAGCGCTGGGGCGGCGGGAGCCAGCGGGACGTCGAAGAGCACGACGCCCCACAGCACGGTCGCCAGCATCGAGTACATCCCGACCACGGCGGTGGCGAAGGTAATCGGTAGCAGGACGAGCGGCAGTGGTGCCGGGGCGGCCACTAGCGACTCCAGGGTGCCCAGCCATCTCTGGTCTTGAATGGCCCCACCCGAACCGAACAGCACAGAGGACCAGACCCCCATCAGGCCGGCTCCGACGGCGGCCTGCAGCAGCCGGTCGGAGTGCTCGCCAGCACGGAAGAGGTACACCGCGAGTGTGGCGTAGACGAGGGGCGAGACGAGTGTCGTCACTTGTTCGAAGCCCGACCTGGACATGTGCAGCACGTGGGTACGCAGTCCCACGCCCATGAGACGCAGATACCATCCGATGCGACCGCTCACTCGGCATCAGCCCCATCACGCCGCGCGTCGGCGACGATGGACACATAGGCGTCTTCGAGGGTCGGTTCCCTGGTGAGGATACGGCCGATGCGCAGTTCCCCGAGGGCCGACATCACCTCGCCATGGATGTCGTCCGATGGAGCCGTCTGAACTTGGATGATGTCGGCGACCTCGCGCCTCTCGATCGTGACCTGGCGGACGCCGGCCAGGGATCGCACCTGGACCAGGTCCTCGTCGCTCACGCCATTGAGTACCTCAATCTCCGTCACATCGAGCTTGCGGACCCGGTCCTTCAGTTCAGCCGGGGTGCCTTCGGCCCGAATACGGCCGCCACTAATGACGGCAATGCGGTCACACAGCTCGTCGGCCTCGGCCATGTAATGGGTGGTCAGGAGCACAGTAGTGCCGTTGGCAGCGAGCTCGGCGACCATGCGACGGAGTTCACGGGCGGCCACGGGGTCCACGCCGATGGTGGGTTCGTCAAGGAACAGCACATCGGGTTTGTGCAGCAGGCCGCGGGCGATGTGCAGCTTCTGCCGCATCCCGCGGGAGTACCCTTCGACTCGCTCCCGTTCACGGCCTGTGAGTCCTACCGCTTCGAGGAGCTCAGCGATGCGTGACATCTGGTGCTGGGGGTCGACGCCATATAGTTCCGCGAAGTATCGCAGATTGTCCAAAGCGGAGAGTCGGTCGTACAGGCCTCGGTCGCCTCCGAAGACATAACCGATCCGGCGCCGTACGGCCGTTGCATCCCTCGCCACGTCGTGCCCGAGCACGCGCGCCGAACCTGAGGTCGGCAGCAGCAGGGTGTTGAGCATCTTGATGGTGGTTGTCTTGCCGGCACCATTGGGGCCCAGCAGGCCGAACAACTCACCTCGGCCAACGGAAAACGTCACATCCCGAACCGCTTCCACCACCGAGCGCTGGGGCCTGAGCCAGCCCGTACGCGTCCGGTACGACCGGGACAGCCTCGACGCTTCGATGGCCGGGCTACTTGAGTACATGGTAGCGCCACACCTTCCTATTCCACTCGCGTGCTGTGGTTCCCCGCTACGGGCTCACTCGCAGAAGTCCGCCGCATTGATGAGCGTCCAGCCGGACTTGCGCCGCCATTCCTCGTACTCGCCGTGAAGGACCGTCCGCAGGTCGCCGGGGATTCCGGCCGCCACGTCGTACAAGGTGACCTGCAGAGCCTCAGCGAGCCTCGCGAGCGCGAGGTCCATGGCAGCCGTCAGCTCCGCGTCGAACTCCGGTTCCGCGGGCGCCGTCAGGTCATATGTCCGCGCGATGGACAGCATGTCCCCGAGCAGCTGGTAGGCCGCGTCCTTGATGACGATCCGAGCACCACGGAGGAGATGCCGGGGAGTGCCGTCCAGGACCTTCTCTAGCGACTTAAGCGTGTAGTCGAGCGCGAAGTTCCTGTCGATCCACATCTGCGCGTGGAGGGAGCAGCGTCCGATGCGCCAGTCCCTGAACCGTGCGTCGACCCGGCCCATGGACGGCCTGACCTCGCCGAGGAGCCCCGCGGCCTGCGCCTGCTTGGTGTAGCTCGCTCCGATGAGGCATTCCATCGAAACCATCATGTAGGAGATGGCCTGGTAGAAAGGGCGCCCGATTGTGTTGTTGCTGATGAATCCGTCGTCGCGTACGCCGTCTACGATCTCCTCGGCGGACAGGTGCGAGACGGGATGCAGCAGCAGGTCGGTACGTCCCTGGAACCGGTACGTCTCCTCGAGTTCCTCTAGCGTCATGAGCTGGTCGAAGGTGATATAGGTGAAGCGCGGCGGCACGCCCAGGGCGGTTAGGGTCCGTATTCCCAGGGCGTTCTGTTCCGCCGTCGTCTCCTTGTTGAAGCGTTCAAGCACCGATGTCACGCCGGACTCGATGCCGAATAAGCAACGGCGCAGACCCCGCTCAACCAAGGCCCGCCACATGGTCGCGCGTTCCACATGCCAGTCGCGCCCCTCCGTGCGGGACACCACTTGGTCGATGCGGCAACTGGTCTCCCAGGAGAACCCTGCGTCGTGGATCTCCTCTGCCATGGCCAGCGCTCTGGGTACGGCATCGTCGCCACGCCCAACGAATTCCTCGTCCACGAAGTAGATCGTCCGGGAGGTCGAAGGGTGGCGATCGAACACCTGCCGCATTTCCTGCAGTATCCAGGGAAACGTTTCCGGGACGGCACCGGCCCATGTGCCCTTGTGGCCGCGCGGGCAGAAGGAGCAGAAGTTGGTGCATCCGCGCGACCCTTCCAGCTGGGCGACTCCCCGACGGACGAAGGTTTCTTCGAGGAGATCGAGCTCTGGAAAGTAGTCGGTTTGGAGCCGGTTGGCCACGGCCCCCGTCCGCCGGAACGGCGTGATGGCCAGCGCGCCATCACCCCGTGCGCCACCATGAAAGCCGATGCCACGGATCTGCTGGAGGTTCAGATCACCGTGCCAGTAGGCGAGTACATCCTGGATGGTTGGCTCACCTGCGGCCCGCCCGATGAGTAGTCGAGGGAAGCGCTCCAGGAGGGTGTGCTCGTTGCGCACCGTTAGACTGCCGCCGGCGAGGATCAGCGGCGGGGCTTCTCCCGTCTCCGTCCCTTCGAATGTCTCTTCCAGCAGCCGGAGCATGATGTCATGCTGGCCGAACGTCGCCGATACGCCGAGTATGTCAGTTCCTCCCCGCGACAACTCCTTGAGAATGTCCTCAAGCGTCACCCCAAGCTGCATGTCCATGAGCCGGATCTGACCGGTCAGCGTGGCCCTCGCGGCACGGGCAAGGTCCGAGACGGCCAGCGGGAAGCGGGGGAGCGGGAAGTGCTCCGGATGATAGAGGGACACCAGCAGCACGCGCGGGCGGATCAGCCTCGTAAGCGCGTCGGTCATGAGGTCAGCCGACGAGAGCCACGTGTCCGGTTCGTGAATGCGTATGCGGCCCTCGGTCCACGTCGGCCATCTCCTGCTGGCGTGCGAGCGTCCGGACAGGTCGGCAGCTACCCACTGGTCTGAACCCCCGGCGTCCACGAGGACGAGGCGGCGGTCGAGCGAACCAGTCACGATGACGCGTTCCGGGTCGACGCTGGCCGCGTCGGAGATGGAGTCATGCATGCGATTCGGGTCTGTGAAGTTCAGATCTCTCGCGATCGCTTCGGCCTTCGCTTTCGGCACGCTCAGGCGGTCCAATAACCGAGCGGCCCTCTCAGTCAGCGACATGTCTGGGCTAACGATCACTTCTCCCCCGTTCGGTAGGCTGGAACATGGAGTGTTCTCGCAATTACGATCAGGGGGTATGGAGGTCGACGACTCCCGCTTCAACGAACTCTTCGACAAGTTCCGCCGTGTCGGCGCAAGCCTCTTCTTCCGCCACCTCGTACTCATCTGCCAGCATGCGCCCGATCTCCCGGATCGAGCGGCCACCATCAATCCACAGCCATATGCGTTCGGCCGCCTCGGACAGCTCGAGCACGTCCTCTGACTGCGCACCGGAAACCATGATGTTTCCCCGGTAGCGGCGCACACGTGCGTCGAGTTTGACCACGGGGACGGATTCGTATCTCGAAAATTCGGAGGCGGCCATTCAGGCACCCACCTCCAGCGAAAGCCGCTTACACAGCATGAGGACGCTCTCCACCCACTGCTCAGCGCCCTGAGGTAGATCCCGCATGGTCTCGACGGCCCAGTAGGCCTCAAACGGCAGGGCCTCCAGTGCGCTCTCCCGCACCCGCCGGGCCCGCCACTTCGGGTTCTGTCCGGTCTCTCCCACACTGCACATGAGCGCGTCGACTGTGAAGCCGAAGGCAATCCTTGCAGAGAGCACGGCGCTCTCGATGTCACCGGACTTCAGCTGACCTGCGGCGTCCTCGACGTAGTTGTCCGCAGTGTTGAGCATCCAGGCGGCCATCAGGAATCGAAAGGCCGACTCCTCCACAGCCTTTCGGGTCCGCTCCAGCCAGTCGGCTCCGTGCAGCGGCACTCCATGCCCGATGCGCTCCAGGAAGTCCTTCTCGCAGAAGTTCATCCCAGACACCACTTCCGTGGTCTCCCCCTCGTCCGGCCAGCGGACCTTGCCGAGGAGCTGGTCAACCTGGCTCTCCAGCCAGTACTCGACATCCCAGCGCTGGCCGTCGATGTAGAAGGTCTCCACGGGGATGGCGTCCGGGTCCAGCGCGACAACCTGCGTGCCGACGGTCGGGCCAGACCAGGGCTCTGACGTGATGATGTAGACATCGAGATCGCTGGTGACGTTCCCCCATCCACGGACCAGTGAGCCGCCGACGAAGACGGACTTCATCCCATGGGGAAGCAGTGCACGCGAGCGAAGCTCGGCAAGGCAGTTATCGAAAGACACTTTCGGGTTTCCTTCGTCGCAGGGTCTGGGAGAACCGCGCGGACTGGACGGCTCCGCCTGATCAGCGCTTACAGAGGGACGAGTCCGTCTCCACCGTTTCCAGTAGGCCGAGATCGACCGACTCGTCGAGCAGCGCACCCAGGGGTCCCACCGACAAGCCGGCTATCGCGCACACCTCGTCTACCGCATGCACTCCGTCCAGGTTCCGCAGAAAGGCGAGCCATTCCTGGCTGTCGTCGTCCAGGACGTACTCCAGGGATCCGTTCACGGCGAGGTACCAGGTGGTGTCGTCGGTGGACGACCTGAGAAGGGTCACCTCGTCCGCGAGCCTCAGCACGCTCCGCTCGCTCCACGCTGGTGCTGTCAGCACGCGACGGGACAGGCCCTCCTGCTCGGAGTCCCAGTCCGTGACGGGGACCCGAGGGCGGATCTCGGGGAGTCGTGCGGCGCTCTCCGAGGGGGGAGGCGGCAGCTCGGTGGTCATGACATCGAGGAGACACAGGTTCAGCAGCGGAAGCAGCCGTTCCACGTAGCCGGACATCGGTGCCTTCTCAAGATGCCGCACCGTTTCCCGCATACGGTCCGCGTCGAGGTACTCGCGCCCGCGCGGGGATGCGAGGGCCATCTCCAACAGCGCTCCGCCGTCCTGGACGAGCATCCGGGTGAACATGAGCTGCGTGTGGCGGGTTCCGTCGCCGTAGAAGAAGGGCACCTTCGGCCGCTGGGCCACCTCCGGTGGCAGCAGGTCGCCCACGGCTTCACGGATGATGGCCTTGTCCCACAGGAGTCGTTCGCGCAGCCCCACCGGGATCGTGGAGACCAGTTCCACGAGTCTGCGATCGAGGAAGGGGACTCGCGCCTCGATGCCGCTGCCGGCAGCGGTGCGGTCCTCGTGCCAGCAGTTGTACTGCTGGATATCCCGCATCTTGGCCGTCACGAATGCGCTGTAGGGGTCGCTGACGGGCCCCCAACGTTCCAGTGCCGAATCGGTCAACAGGCCGGACTCGGTGCCCTCCCACCAGGCCGAGAGTCCCGGCCGGCGTTGTGTGGCACCGCCACGCGCCATCTCTGCAAGCGACGCCTCGAAGCCTTGCCAACCTCCTCCGGCTGCTGTCAGCACGGAGTAGCCGCCGCAGTACTCGTCAGCAGCGGCACCGAGAAGCATGCCCTTGATGTGGGGGAACTCCGCTTTAACCACTCTGTGCAGCTCATGTTTGAAGTACTGCTCAGGGCCACATGTCGGCATCTCCGTGAGCCACAGAAGGTGCTGCCACTCGTCGACGGTCGGAACGAGCGAGCCGTGGAACT
This sequence comes from Actinacidiphila glaucinigra, assembly GCF_035918135.1. Classification (NCBI taxonomy): domain Bacteria; kingdom Bacillati; phylum Actinomycetota; class Actinomycetes; order Kitasatosporales; family Streptomycetaceae; genus Actinacidiphila; species Actinacidiphila glaucinigra. The sequence goes on along the minus strand of NZ_CP109144.1, from coordinate 9,357,585 downwards.
CGACCTGATGGTTGGGTATCCCCAACTTCTCGGCGATCCTGTGCGCGTGCTCCGCATCACCGTTCGCCATGGTCGAACCGCTCAGCACGGTGAAGGTCTCCAGCTGCACCGTCTGCGAGGCCAGCGCAGCAACGGCCGCCGAGTCGACTCCCCCGCTCAGGAAGAGACCGATGGAGGCATCGGCCGTCGCGCAGTCGGAAACTGACGATGCAAGGATTTCCCGGAAGTCGTGTACCAGTGCCTGCACGTCGGCAGCTGCGCCGGCCTTGAACGAGGGCAGCTTCCAGTAAGTGTGGGTCCTGGTCGTGCCGTCTGCCAGGTCGATGTCGAGGATGGTGGCCGCGGGAACGGACTCCACCCCTTCAAACCAGGTGGTTGGCCGCGCGTGGTCGATGACAGGAGCCGCGGTCAGTGCCGGGCTCGCGAGCGCGTCGTCCCACGCCACTTGGCGGGGGCACTGAGGGTCAGAGAAAAGGGCCTTGATCTCGGAGGCAAAGACAAGCCGCTCCCGGTTGCGGCTGTAATACAGCGGCTTGACGCCGAAGTGGTCCCGGGCAAGGAGCAGATGGTTCCGCTGCCGGTCCCACAAGATCAGGCCGAACATACCGCGTACGTCTTCGAGGAAGGACAGTCCGCGCTGCTGGTAGAGGTGGACCAGGACCTCACAGTCGGACTTCGTCCGGAGGACCGTTCCGGCGGCGAGGGTTCCGGCGAGCTCCCGATGGTTGTACACCTCGCCGTTGGCGATGAGTACAACGGACCCGTCATCGCTGATCAGAGGCTGTCCTCCGCCTTCGGGATCAACGAGTGACAACCGGGTGAAGGCCATCCCCACGGCGCCGTCCCGGAGTAGTTCTTTATCGTCGGGTCCCCGGTGGGCCAGTGTCCGGGCCATGGCCTCCAGAATACCGTCTGCGCTTGCGTCCAGATTTCGACCGTCGAGACGCGCGAGGCCGCCCAGTCCACACATTTCTGTCCTCCACCCATGAAGCGGCGCACCATCGATGCCCGGGGAACGCCATCCGGGGATTACCGGATGACGTTCCCCGACTCTTGGACTACTTGTTGTCCATGAGGACCACGTTGAAGTTGACCTTCTTGGCCTGCGGCTTCTGGTACTTCTTCATGAATGACACCCCCTCTCCGTCAGTACGGTGAGAGACCGCCAGACACTTGGTCCGGCCAGCTCAAGGAACTCATTCATCGTAGAGACGAAAACCCGGAGAGTTCAAGCCCCAATTCTGCTTTTATTTCACACGACGAGAAGTCATTTTTGCGCACGCTGAAACACCATCCGGCACCGATAAAGGAAACGGACGGTCCTAAAAGTCCAGGATGTTAAAGAAGGCCGGCCTCCTGGAAGGCATCCCCCGTCGCCGGGTCTCGCACGGCCCCGACCTCCTTGAAGTACCGAACCGTTGCCCGCGATGCTTGCCTAATGTCCAGGGCCAATCGATCGGCCGGATAAGACTCCACAAGCACCTGCGCAACCTCGTCACGCGTGAGTCCGATGTCCAGGAGGGCAGCGCCGAGAAATGTGTAATCGGGTTCGAGGAAAGCCCGGATCAGTCTGGGGGCCAGCACCCCGGCAGCGCTTCGCTGACGGGCATCGAGCGCACTCCACAGATAGCGAAGGAAGTCCCTGAAGTAGGCGTGATGGCGGCCCTCGTCCTCGGCGTGATCGGCTACCACCTCCCGGACCGGCCGTGGAAGGCGGCGATCCTTCGGTAGATCCGATAGAAGGGTTGACACGAGCGTCTCGCTGACTACCGCGAAGAGTAGATCGTCAACGCCCCGCAGATGCCGCTCGGAGGTCATCCGGATGCCGCGGAGCCGGCCCAGGAATGCGGGGGCGCCCACTCGGAGCCGTGCCACTCCCGTGTGTGCCTCGAGCTGGTCCACAAGATCCCTGGAGAACTGCGCGTGCCACGCCTCGTCGGTAGATATCTTGAAGGCGTCCGACTCCATGGACGGCGGGAGGTCGAGCCCGCTACTACCCGAGCCGATTCTCGCGACCACTGGAATGACTGCAGCGGTTTCCAAATCGGTCGTGAAGCATAAGTAGTTGTAGAGCTGTTGCAGCAGAAGGCGGTGCCTGGCCCCCGGTTGTCCCGCTCCCTCGATGAGGGGATGGGAGGCGGCCGGGACAAGTTCGGGCGGGAAGAACGTAATTCCCTCTAACGCGCCGTCGAGGACACGACGCGGCTTTACCCGAACGCTCGCCCGCTCCTCCCACTTGCCGAAACTGCTCTTGTACTCCATCCCGGACGCCGGCGTGAGGCCGGGTTCGGATACCCCTAACGGGATTCCGCCTTCAATCGCGGGTAGATTGTCGATAGCTTGGTCCCGGTAACTCCGCAGTCCGCCCACACCCCCCACTCAGAGCACCGCGTCCGGCACATCCACGGACGTTGGATCGGCCTGCAGTACAGACCTCAGCCTCTTGGCGGAAACATCGACCTCTTCCCCAGGCGGCAGGTCGAAACGGCGCCAGTTCCAGCGACTGCCGAACTCCCGCAGATTGGCCAGACCGCGCTCCTGGTATTCGATGAACGTCTCGCGGCTGAGCCGGGAGTAGCCGGCGTGCATGCCGAGTTCCCTCGGCTGAAAGGTTGAGCGCCGATCGAAGACCGAGCCGACGTCCGTCTCCATCAGGACGACGACGTCAGGGATGCGCACACCATCGAATATGGTCTCCAGTTGCTCCAGCCGGTAACCCTGGGCGAGCAATTTGGACCAGAACTTGTAGAACCAGCCATCCACGATCACGTTGTACCCCGCCTCGAGGGCGGGTCGCAGGACCGTCTCGGAATGAGCGGTGAACCACGAGGCTTGTAAGGTGACCCAGAAGGATGGTGGTAGATCGGTGGAGTCGCCGCTGTACCAGAGCATAGTAGCGGCTTGTTTCATCAGCTTTGCCGAATATTCAGAGGTGAGCGACTCTTGGCGCCGCGAAATAAACAGATATCGCCCGTCGGGATCGGCCGGTAAACGGAATTCCGGCACCGCCTCGACCGCGAATAAGTCTGGATAGGATAAGTCGGAGATCTCCCGCGCCAGAGTCGTCTTCCCCGCGCCGTCAATCCCTTCCAGAGCAATGAACTTGCCAGTCAATTACCCCTCCCCCGTTGGCCACGTAAGTAAACGTCAGGGACTGCGAACAGCAGTCTCCCTGTACGCACCATCCTCATGGTGCTCTTCGAAGTTGGCCAAGGCAAGCACTTAACGAGATTTACTCTCCTGTAACATCGACAAAACACTAGGACTTACGGCTATTTGTCCGACTATGATCAAACATCAGAGGCAGCCGCGTGAGTGCCTGATTCACCCTCAAGAAGCAGTTCCAACTGCAAGGCCGAGTGGTCACTCAGTCCGGAAAGCCGGGGTTCGTGGAGATAACGGCATGTCACCACCCCTGGCAGATAGGCCTCACTGGTGAAAACATGGTCGAACCGGTAGCCGAGGGCGCTGCGTCGGCCGAACCAGCTGTGCTCCTCGGCGTCCGGATGCGCATGCCGGAAGGCATCAGCCAGGCCGGCTGTGGCGAAGGACCGATAAAAGTCGTACTCCCAGGCTCCGAAGACCTTGTGGTGCGGGCGATGTCCTGGTTCCACCACGTTGAGGTCTCCGGCCACCACCACGGGACCCGGCCCGAGGCTGTGCACCAGAGATGGCAACTGGACGCTCAGAGCATCCTGAAACGCCCGTTTGTCCTCGTTCCGGCGTTCCCGAGAGCCTCGGGACGGCACGTACACGCCTGCGACCCCGACCGGCCGACCTGCGACTCGCAGCCGGAGAGCCACCAGCCGGTGCGGCATCACTACCTCGTGGGCCACCTGCTGGGCGTCGTGGTCCCGAACGGCCGCGACGACACGGTAGTCGCCGCCGGCGTCTTCCCCCACGTAAGCCTGCCAGCCCTGCTCGCCGAGTTCCTGCACCAGAGCCCCCGGCTCACCCACTTCGGTGAGCAGTACCACGTCCGTGCCGGGGGTGTCCCACAACCAGGCGACTTGACGGCGCATCCGCGGCACCGCTGCGTGCTGCACGTTCCACGTGACCACGCGCAACCGGTCCCGCGCGGTAGGCGTGCTCCGGCAACCGTCCATGCCGAATGCGAGTTGCAGATTCACATTACTCACCCATCGATCGTTAGCGCGGTCCCCTGGCTACAGACCGTGGCCGATATGAGGGACGACGCTCACGCCCCGACCTCGTCGAGGAAGACCTCCCCAACGCGATCAAGATCAGCCCGCAGGCGTGCGTACACGCCACGGGCGAACTCAAACTCCTCCTCGCTCAGCGGAGCCCCGAGGCAGGTGTAATTCCGCTCAACCTGCTCCGGACCCGTGAAGCCGCACAGGACGACAGCGTGCTCAGCGCGCTGAAGGCAGTACCGCAACGCGACCCGGGTGAGCGCGTCAGAGTCGTCTCCGAAGCGGTCGCGCAAGGGTCGCAACCCCCGTTGGATCACGTCGAGGGAGCTAGCGGTAAACCACCTCTTGCGCAGCCGAATGTCACCGGGCCCGAACTCCGGGGGTGTGTTTGGGTCGTACTTGCCGGTGAGCAGGCCCTGCGCCAGTGGTTTGTTGAGCAGAAGGGCGACTCCCTGACGGGCCGTAAACGTGAAGAGGTCCTCGTCGCCCACCATCGTCTCAGGGCTGAGGGCGTTGTACCGTGTGCACAGCACGTCGGGGCGGACACGCCGGAACACCTCCGCGAACCGTATCCGCTTGTCGCCCCGCCGATCCTTCGGTATTGCCAACCGCTCCGTGGCCAATCGATGCGGCCCCCGCATGCCCACCGCTCGAATCAGGCCGTCCTGCTTCAGGGCGTTCAATTGCTCCACGGCCTGGTCGAGGTACCGGTCGTCGCCCCCGAAGTCGAAGTTGTGCAGGAAATAAACATCCAGGTAGTCCGTACCCAGGTTCTCCAGCGTCTGCTCGAATTGATGGCGCAGGTGCGGCGCAGCGTATGCGTTCTCCGCAGTGCCCCGCATGTACCCGACCTTGCTGGTCAGAAAGACATCCGCACGGGGTACATCCTTCAAGAATCTGCCGAGCAGGCGCTCCGAGTGCCCGAGCCCGTAGACGTCTGCGGTGTCGAAGAGATTGGCTCCGTGCTGGAAAGCCATGTGCAGACCGTCCAGTGACCGACTGTCGTCGGCGGTGGACCAGCCCATGGGCAGTCCGAGATTGTGAGCGGGGCCCCCAATCGCCCAGCAGCCCACGCCTAAGGGATGCGCAGTAAGTGCATCGAGCAACTTCCGCGGAGCGAGAGCCGAATTGTCCATTATTCCCCATTTCTAGCAGGCAGCCGCGAACCCCATCGGTGCGCGCGATGCTGCAGCCTGTACCCTATCGAGCTGGTCAACTACCCTGCAGATGTGACGTCATGGGGTGCAGCGGAGAGCAACAGGCCATCTGAGACAGGAACCCAGCTTGATCTTCCAGCCGTTCTCGACGAAGGCTGGGCCGATCTGTCCTCTTTTCCGACCAGCGAAGCACTCCGGGCTGAGGCTTTCTACCGACAGATCCGCCAACAGGATCCGCTGCTCCTCCAGTCACAGTCGACGGCGATCCGGGACATCCGACTCCGAACCGGATTCGAGGCCGTCGACATCGGCTCCTTCGGGTTACGGCTCAACCTTCGATCTTCCGACCTCGATCTCGGTATCAGCTGCGCGCGAGCGCAGTGGGATGGACTGACCTCGAAGCTGCTCCCTGGCTTCCGTCTGCTGGGGGAGCATGCCACTCGATTCTCCAACTCCCGGTTGGCCCTTGCATCTGAGTACGAGAACGTACAAGTGGACTTGAGCGTCCTGTCGCCACCGGACTTCGAGAAGGCGTGTCGCATGCACAGGCACATCGCTGCCGCGATGTCCCTCACGGAGCGAATTGCCTATACCTGGGTCAAGCATCTCCTGAACAGGGCAGAGGCATTGGACGAATACGAGCGATGGAAGTGTGTTCCCTACTTCCGCTTTTGCCTCGACTTCCGCCCCTCGAGAACCGTGCGCACGAGGCCGGTTGACTAGCCCTCATGCGTAGACTGCCTGTCCCCAATTTTCGACGATTCCCGTGTCAGGCGTTCTCGTTCCACGGCAGCTTGGTGAGGGAGGGCCAGATTTGCCGCCATCGATCGGTCTTGGTCTCGTAAACAGCCCGGGGAGCAACCCCTTCAGGGTTCGGACGCAGTACCAGGTTGAAGAGGTCCTCGAAACCGAAAGGAGCGGTGACGGTCAGCTTTCCTCCAGAGTCAAGGTGTAGGCCGACACAGCAACACGTCGCCGCAAAGGAGCGGATGGCATCCTCAAGGTCGCGGTAGGGGCGGATCTTCTTCCCGAATTTCGCTTCATACCAGAGATGCACGCGAGCCTCGTTCCGAGGTTCGAGTTCGACGTCTAGACCCTCACACGCTTGGACACAGCGCCGCAACACCCGGTCTTCAGCCTCGTAGGACAGGTCCCCGGACTCAAAGAAGAAAAGGTCGTGGTCACGGATCCCTGTGGAGAGGTCTCCGTAGCCGGAGGCAACGTTCCAAACGGTCTGGAAGAGGCAACCAGCGGTGAGCTGCCACGGTGGGATGTCCAAGCCCGAAAGGCGCTCCAAAACTGCCCTGTTGCTCCGACTGCGAAGCACCGTCGCGGCGAACACATGGGCCTGCTCGTCTAGGTTTGCTTTGCTCAGGTCTCGCAGGTCGTCGCCGTCCAGGTCCCTGTACTGAGGATGGTCGCGGACGACCGAGTAGTCCAACACGATCACCCGCCACACCTTGCCACATCGGGGCACGGCCAGCTACCGACTCGGTTCTTCCACCTCGATCGGACCGCCGAGGAAAGCTGCAAGGGCCGGTGGGTTCAACGTTCCCGTGCCGCGCTGCCGCTGCCTGCCTCTCAGCGGGGGTTGTCGGATGTTCCGCCCAGTACGCGGAGTCATTGGAGCAGCGGGCGTCGGTCGGTGCGCGGGTTCCAGTCCGTGAAGGCGATCGACGTCGGCTAACAGAACGCGGCAAAAGGCCTCCCCCGCTCGAAGGTGAGAGAAGCACACGTTCTGGTGACTGCCGACACGCGTGCTTCTGGAGCCGAAGCAGTCTCGCTAGAGTGCGAGGCTTGGCCTACAGCAGCGTCCGGTCCCCCGACGACGGAGAACGCCCTATGAGCGACGTGTACCAACCGCCTGCGAACCTGCCCGTTCCTGAAGACGACGGCGCGGCCGACCATCTTCCCGGCCGGAAGGTGCCATACCTGGAGCTGCCCGGTACCGACGGCACCGCAATCCACATCAATGCACTCGGCATCGGCCGCGCGGTGCTCTACATCTACCCGCTCACGGGCCGCCCGGACACCGACCTCCCCCAGGGCTGGGACTCCATCCCCGGGGCGCGCGGCTGCACTGCAGAGGCATGCGACTTCCGCGACCACCATCAGGAACTTCTTGCGGCCGGCGCACAACGAGTCTTCGGCCTGTCCAGTCAGGACACCGCATACCAACGCGAGGTCGTCGAGCGGCTCCGCCTGCCGTTCGAGATGCTCTCCGACCCCTCGCTGAGCTTGGCGGCAGCACTTGACCTGCCCACTTTCGAAGTCGATGGGCTGACCCTATTCAAGCGGCTGACCCTCGTCATTCACAACGACAGGATTGAACACGCGTTCTATCCAGTCCGTTCCCCGCACGAGCATGCGCAGCAGGTCTTGGCTTGGCTGCGCGACAGCCCTGCATAAGCGTTGCCGACCGAGTGGTCATGACGGTCTGGCCGACTGCGTGCACCCGAACTGGCGCCGGGCTTAGCTTGAGATTTAACCTTCAGTGATCGTTCAATGTTCGGGTCGTTCACCCACATGGGAATCTCCCTGACATGGCGATGACCTCCGCTTCACGCTGTGTGATGTCTAGTCGCACAACGGCAGTGGAGGTCGTCGGTGTCGAGTGTTGTCCATGAAGCAGGGCATCGGCAGGTGCTTGCCGAACTGTCCTCCTTTCGAATGGAGTTGTACGCGGCGATGCCCCGCCGTGCGGATGCGCTGTTCGAGCTGGTGGACGCGGTCCTGTGCGCGGGTTCTGCGGTGGTGTCGCTGCCGGAGTTGTCGCTGCAGTCGGTGCATCGGCGTGGGCACGGGGCGATGTATGACGCGCTCGCCGCGGGCCGGATTGAGGTGGCCCGCGTACGGATGGCATTGGCCGGCCTGGAGCTGCCCCGTGGAGCGGACCGGCAGATCTCGATCGCGCTGGACGTCACTGCCTGGCCACGGCCCGACGCCGAGTGCTCACCGGACCGGTTGCACTGTCACCGGCCGTGTCGGTGCGACGGGGTCCGGCAGACGATCCCGGGCTGGCCCTACCAGGTCGCCGCCGCGCTCGGCGGGGGCCGCACGTCATGGACCGGCCCGCTGGACGCGGTCCGCCTCGGCCCCAGCGACGATGCGACCGCGGTTACCGCCGCCCAGATCCAAGATCTGCTCGTCCGGCTGCGCGAGGCCGGGCAGTGGCGCGAAGGCGACCCCGAGGTGCTGTTCGTGCTGGACTCCGGCTACGACATTGTGCGCCTGACATGGCTTCTGCGTCACGAGCCGGTACGGCTGCTCGGGCGCATCCGCGCCGACCGCGTCATGTACCACCCGCCCGGCCGCCGCAAGGGCCCCACCAAAGGCCGCCAACCCCGCCACGGTGAAGCGTTCCGGCTCGCCGACTCCACACACCCGGACCCGGTCCAGGAATCCACTACCCGCCATGACAGGTTCGGCCGCGTGACCGCCCGCTGCTGGGGGCGTCTGCATCCCAAACTGGAACGCCGGCAGGGCGGCTGGGCCGACCACCCCGGTGAACTGCCCAACGTCGAGGGCACCCTGGTCCACCTCGCGGTCGAGTACCTGCCCGGCCACCGGGACCCCAAGCCCCTGTGGCTATGGCACTCCGTCCCCGATGCCACCGCCCACGACGTCGACCGCCTCTGGCGGATCTTCCTGCGAAGATTCGACATCGAGCACACCTTCAGGTTCTTCAAGCAGACACTCGGCATGACCCGACCCCGCCTGCGCCACCCCGAACAAGCCGACCGCTGGATCTGGCTGATCATCGCTGCATACGCCCAGCTCCGCCTCGCTCGAGCCCTGGCCAGCGACCTCCGCCGCCCCTGGGAGAAGCCTCTGACACAAGAACAGCTCACCCCCGGTCGGGTCCGCCGCAGCTATCCCCGGATCCGGCAGATCCTGGGCACCCCCGCCAGACCGCCGAAAGCCTCCCGCCCAGGCCCAGGACGCCCACCAGGCCGCAGCACCAGTCCCGCACCCCGCCACCCCGTCGGCAAACAGCGACACAAAAAGGACACCCCTCAACCCTGAGGGCCGAGGGGAAACCTTAAAATTCAAGTTTAGACCGTCCGGCAGTAGGTGGCGGAGCACGGTCGCGATGAGGGGTGGCAGCAGAACGGGCACAGGCCCCGAGTGATCATGGAATTCTCTACGCTCTGTGACCACGAAGGACGACTGTGCCCGCCCTGCCATCATGCCTGTTTGAACCTGCCTGGGACCAGTTCAGGGCCCTGCTGCCCGATCGAGCCGAGTTTGACCCCGGCCATCCGCTCGGCTGCCATCGGCGGCGCATACCGGACCGCGTCGTGTTCGACCATGTCGTCCAGGCACTGGTCCACGGCTCCGGATACGAGCGTGTCTCCTCGCCCGGATGCTCTGACCGCACGATACGACGGCGTGTCAAGCTGTGGGCTCACATGGGGATAGCGCAAGCGCTGCACCGGATCGTCCTGGAGGCGTACGACCGCATGATCGGCCTCGGCCTCGATGAGATCTCGGTCGACGGCTGCATCACCAAGGCGCGGTGCGGCGGGCAGAGAGCGGGGCGCTCACCCGTCGACCGGGGCAAGCAGGGGCTGAAGCGCTCGGTCGCCTCCGACGCGTGCGGGGTCCCGCTTGGGGTCGTGTCCGACGGCGCGAACCGGCACGACTCTCCGCTGCTCGGCCCCACGCTGGCAGCGGCCGAAGAACAGGTCGGCGTGATGCCGGAAGCCGTCAACGTCAACGTCAACCTCGATCGCGGATACGACAGCACAAAGTCACGTGGCGAGTTGGGATTCTCCGCCGAGATCGCCCGCAAGGGCGTGCCAGCCCCGATCCAAGCCGGCAAGCGCTGGGTGGTGGAGCGCACGCAGTGCGCCACGAGGCGCTCTGTTTGTATCCCCGGCTCAACCGGGAGGAACTCGGAAGGAGGTTCCTGGGCCGAATGACTTACCTGGATCCGAAAGGTGAAGGGGACAAGAGCATGTCAGAAAACCGGTGACCGGGCCCAGTTGTCAGGGACGGTGTGCCGGGCGGCCCGCGCGATATGGCGAAGGCTGGATTGTTTGAATCCTAATCTCCAGAAGATGCAAGTTCCCATCCGTCGGAAAGACAGCTGAAACCGACGCCGACCCTGCATTGGTTTCGAATGTGACAACTGGTGCAACTGCCGGGGTTCGGAGCGATGTCCAGCGAGGACATTCAAGGAGATGAGTGGGACGCCTGTGTCGCGCTAGAACGTACAGACAGGGACGAACGTGGGATCGCCTACGGGATGCGAGTCCTATGGCGACGGAGGCCCCGTAGTAGTCGCCGGAGTCACGACCGGCCAGGGAGGACGGGAAAGCCGTCCACATTGGGCGAAGGGGGCCAGGTGATTCGGACACCCGAGACTCGGGAGGTATGCGGAATGCAGAGCGCCAAAACGGTGCTGGGTGTCCTGCGTGAACGCGGCAGACGCGGTCTGCCGTGCGATGAACTGTATCGGCAACTGTTCAATCCGCAGTTGTATCTGCTGGCCTACGGACGTATCTACGCCAACCATGGCGCGATGACGCCCGGGGTCACGTCGGAAACCGTGGACGGCATGTCCCAGCGGAAGATCGACCGGATCATCGAGGCAATGCGCCACGAGCGCTACCGCTTCAAGCCGGTCCGGCGCGTGCACATCCCGAAGAAGAACGGGAAAACGCGCCCGCTGGGGCTGCCGACCTGGTCGGACAAGCTCGTCGGTGAAGTGGTCCGCCTGTTATTAGAGGCGTACTACGAGCCGACGTTCTCCGACCGCTCACATGGGTTCCGTCCCCGCCGAGGTTGCCATACCGCGTTGCGGGAGGTGGACCGCACATGGACCGGGACGTCCTGGTTCATCGAGGGGGACATCGCCGACTGCTTCGGCAGCCTGGACCATCAGGTCCTGCTGTCGATCCTCGGCGAAAAGATCCATGACCAGCGGTTTCTACGGCTGGTGCGCAACATGCTGACAGCCGGATACCTGGAGGACTGGAGATGGGGTGCCACGCTCTCCGGAGCGCCGCAAGGCGGAGTGGCCTCCCCGGTCCTGTCCAACATCTACCTGCACAAGCTGGACGAGTTCGTCGAGACAGTTCTCATTCCGGAGTACACCCGAGGAAAACGCCGGGCCCGAAACCCGGCCTATCTGGAGTTGCAGAATCTGCTGGCGAAAGCCCGCCGGCGCGGCGACCGGGCCCAAGCCCGCACGCTGCGTCAGCGGATGGTCAGCCTGCCGAGCGCGGATCCAGGCGATCCGGCATACCGCAGGCTGCGCTATATACGCTACGCGGACGACCATCTCCTCGGTTTCACCGGACCGAAAGCCGAGGCCGAGCAGATCAAGCAACGCCTGGCCCAGTTCCTGCGTGACGAACTCAAGCTGGAACTGTCCCAGGGAAAGACGCTGATCACTCACGCCCGCACCCGGGCAGCGAGGTTTCTCGGCTACGAGATCACGACCCAGCACAACGACACGAAGAAGACAGGCCGTTACCGACGGGTCAACGGCCAGATAGCACTCCGTGTCCCACGGGACGTGATCAAAGTCAAGTGCGCCCCCTATCTCGCCCGCGGAAAACCCGCGAAGAAGACAGCCCTGATCAACAGCACCGATCACGCGATCGTGGCGACCTACGGGACCGTCTACCGGGGCGTCGTCCAGTACTACCTGCTTGCCGGAGATGTCTTTCGGCTGCACCGGCTGCAATGGGTGATGGAGACGTCCATGCTCAAGACTCTCGCGGCCAAGCATCGCTCGTCAGTGTCGAAGATGGCCGCCAAGCACAAGGCCAGAATCGACACCCCCAACGGGATCCGAGTGTGTTTCGAGGCCCGAATCGAGCGGAAGAGCAGGGAACCGCTGGTGGCACGGTTCGGCGGGATCCCGCTCCAACGGCAGCGGACGGCGGAACTCGCCGATCGTGAGCCGATCCGGGTGGACTTTCCGCAAAAGGAACTCATCGCGAGGCTCCTGGCGGATACCTGCGAGATCTGCGGGAGCAAAGGCAACGTGCAAGTGCACCACGTCCGCGCCCTCGCCGACCTCGCACATGCCGGATGGCAGCCCTCTGACTGGGCGCGCGTCATGCTGCACCGACGACGCAAAACCGTCGTGGCCTGCGACACCTGCCACGACCGCATCCACTCAGAACGGCCAGCCAGACCACTCACGCAGTAGTCACTGGAGAGCCGGATGACCGGGAAACCGTCATGTCCGGTTCGGCGGGAGGCCGCGCGGAACAGGACTCGTCCCCACGACGGGCACCTCGCCGCGCGGCCGACCCAACCTCGTGGATGAACGACTACGGCAAGCAGCGGCGCTGCACGGAGAGGAGTGGCGAGGTCGTGGACTTTTACCTCTACCTCGCCGCCGCACTCGTCACGCTCCGCATGCTCATTCGACGCTCGGCGAGCCGCTACCGCTGGGACGGCCGCCCCACCACCCGATGCCTCAAGTGATCCATTTGCCGGTCGGTCTTACTCAGGCAACTTTCCGTACTGGAAAAGGAATTGACGTCACGTCACTCCGGGGCAATATGTTCGTAACAAAGCGCTGGAATTGCCGTGAAGGAACCGGCTCCCGTCCAGTTGAGGACATTGGCACTCAAGGGACATGGCCTCTTCTTTACAGCAAGACAAAAGGATGGCTGACTACGCACATCTTTCGCACGCCTAGCCTCTTGAGGTTCCCTTGCGCACACCTCCGTCCCCCAGACGCGGGCTGACCGTCGCGGTCTCCGTCCTCGTGGCGCTGACGGCGACCGGGCCGGTCGCTTCGGCCGAGACCCGCACCTCTTCCACGCCGGCCACCGCGTCCCCCGGGCTCGCCGCGCCCAGCGCCGCACGCCCCGACGCGGCGGGCACCGTCACCCTGATCACCGGCGACAAGATCGAGGTGACCGTCAGTAACGGCCGCACCACCGCGACCGTGTCCGATCCGCAGGGCCGGCTGGGCGGCGCCCATGTCATGTCGGTCGGCCCCGACACCTACGTGTACCCGGACGAGGCGCTGCCCTGGATCGCGTCGGGCGCGCTCGACGAGCGACTGTTCAACGTCAGCGAACTACTCAAGGACGGCTACGACGACGCCCACAGCGACGGGCTCCCGCTGATCGTCACGTACACCGACGCCGCCGCCCGTGCCCGCAGCGCGAAGACCCCGGACGGCGCGCGGAAGACCCTGACGCTCAGCAGCATCCAGGGCGCCGCGATATCCGCCGAGCACGCGCGGGCGAGGGACTTCTGGTCCTCCCTCACCGGCGCAACCGCCAAGAGCGCGGCGGGGGCCCAGCCCTCCGGACGGCTGACGGGCGGCATCGCCAAGGTGTGGCTGGACGGCAAAGCCAAGGCGACGCTGGCCGACACCACCGCGCAGATCGGCGCGCCAGAGGTCTGGCAGGGCGGCGACACCGGGCAGGGTGTGGACGTCGCCGTCCTGGACACCGGCATCGACGCCGCGCACCCGGACTTCGCCGGCCGGATCGCCGCGTCGCAGAGCTTCGTACCGGACCAGGACGTCACCGACCGGAACGGCCACGGTACCCACGTCGCCTCCACGGTCGCGGGCACCGGCGCCGCGTCCGGCGGCACGGAGAAGGGTGTCGCCCCGGGCGCCTCGCTGCACATCGGCAAGGTCCTGGACAACGACGGCAGCGGTCAGGACTCCTGGATCCTGGCCGGCATGGAGTGGGCGGCCCGCGACCAGCACGCGAAGATCGTCAGCATGAGCCTGGGCGGCGCCCCCACCGACGGCACCGACCCGCTCAGCCAGGCCGTGAACAAGCTCAGCGCGGAGACCGGGGCGCTGTTCGTGATCGCCGCCGGCAACTCCGGCCCCGCGCCGTACTCCATCGGCGCGCCGGGCGCGGCGGACGCCGCGCTCACCGTCGGCGCGGTGAACGGCCCGGGCAAGGGCGTGGACCAGCTGGCCGAGTTCTCCAGCCGCGGCCCGCGCGTCGGCGACAACGCCGTCAAGCCCGACCTGACCGCCCCCGGCGTCGACATCCTCGCCGCCCGCTCCCAGTACGCCCCCGAGGGCGAGGGCGCGTACCAGACGATGAGCGGCACCTCCATGGCGACGCCGCACGTCGCGGGCGCCGCCGCCCTGCTGGCGGCCAAGCACCCGGACTGGAGCGGACAGCAGCTCAAGGAGGCGCTGGTCAGCACCACGGCGAGCACCCGGCGGTACAGCCCCTACCAGGGCGGCAGCGGCCGGCTCGACATCGCCACGGCCGTGAAGGCCACCGTGGTCGCCTCCGGCGCCGCCTTCGCCCAGGTCCACTACCCGTACACGCCCGGCCAGACGATCCGCAGGGACGTCACCTACACCAACACCGCTGCCCAGCCCATCACCTTGGACCTGGGCCTGATCGCGGAAGGCATCCCCGACGGGCTGTTCACCCTCTCCGACAGCCGGCTGACCGTGCCCGCGCACGGCACCGCCACCGTCGGCGTCGTCACCCACCTCGACCTGGCCGCCGACGACGCCGCCTACACCGGTCAGCTCACCGCCACCGGCCCCGACGGCGCGGTCCGCGCCCGTACGCCGATCGGCGTGAACAAGGAGGGTCAGCGCGTCAAGCTCTCGGTCACCGCGAAGAACCGCAAGGGCGCGGGTCTGCCCGGCACCCTCGTGCTGAAGGACGTCGACCACGACACCGTTCCCAAGCTCTACACCCTGGACTCCTCGGGCACCTTGGACCTCAGCCTGGTCCCCAGCAACTACGCGGCCTGGATGTACGCCGACGTCCCCGGCATCGACGGCACCCACACGCTCGGCTACGGCGTGTTCTCCGCGCCGCAGATCGACCTGAGCAAGGACCGCTCGATCCGCTTCGACGCCGCCGACCTCCGCAAGGCCGCCGCGTTCACCCCGCAGCCGACCGCCAACAGCTACATGCGGATCGACCAGTACCGGTCGTACGGCGACCTGTTCCCCTTCGTGGACAGCTACATGCCGGAGTACTGGCGATACGACAGTCTCTGGGCGGCCCCGACGTCCAAGGTGACGCACGGCTCCTACACCTTCGCCACCCGCTGGCGGCAGATCCAGCCTCCGCTGACGTTCGCGTCGGGCTCCCAGAGCTATGACGGCGTCACCGTGCAGAGCCTGTCGCCCGTGCTGCCCGAGGGCAGCCGCACGTACCGGGCGCTGTGGGCCGGGGACGGCTCCGCCGCAGAGTTCGCCAAGGCCAAGGTCCGCAACCAGGTGGCCGTCGTCCGCCGCAGCGACACGGTGTCCGCCCCCGACCAGGCGGCCGCCGCCGCCAAGGCCGGCGCGAAGCTGCTGCTGATCCTGAACGACGGCTACGGCAAGCTGGACCCGTGGGCCGACCTGCCCGACGCGGCCCCGCTGCCGGTGGCCTCGCTCGGCACCGACGACAGCGTCCGCCTGCGCGCCCGGCTCGGCCGGGCCGGAACGGCGACGCTGAAGGTCGTCTCGCACCCCCACCCGCGCTACCTGTACGACCTGGTCCGGCACTACAGCGGCGCGATCCCCCGGACGCTGACCTACCGGCCCGGCCCGAGCGACCTCGCCAGGATCGACGAGTCGTTCCGCGACACCAAGCAGGGCGAGGCGGTCGAAGGCCGCGACGACCTGTCCGTGGACGGCGGCTGGTCCATGCTCGGCCGGTCTGTCCCGGTCGCGGCGCAGGGCACGCTCACCTCGTGGGTCACGGCGGGTCCCGGTGTCAGCTGGGTCTCGGGCGCGGGCATGGCGGATCTCGGCCAGGGCGGCGCCCCGCGCTCGTACAAGGCGCGCGGCACGTACCGGGAGACCTGGTTCTCACCCGTCCAGCACCCGCGGCTCCTGAGCGACGCGGTCCACACGGCCCCGTTCCGGGTCGGCGACGTCATGAGCCCGTCGTCGATCAGCGCCTGGGGTGACTCCGGCGGCCACGCGGGCGTGGCCTGGGCCGACGGCGACACCTCGAAGGTCTCGCTCTACCAGGGCACCCAGCTGCTCGGTGAGACGGCCAACGACGGGATCTTCTCCGTCGAGGACCTGCCCACCGACCGGCTGCCCTACCGCCTGGTGGTCGAGGGGAACCGGAACCTGCCGGGCCGGCCGTACTCGACCCGCACCCGCACCGACTGGGGGTTCACCTCCGGCACCACGGACTACACCGTCCTGTCTCCCCTGCCGCTCATCCAGCTGGACTACGCGGTGGCCACCGACCTGTCCGGCCGGGCGGGCAGGCGCTCGGCGGTGTCCGTCACCCCCTCGCACCTCAAGGGCGTGACCGAAGGCGGCACGATCCGCACGGTGACCCTGGACGTCTCCTACGACGACGGCGCCACCTGGCACCGGACCACATCGCGCCACAAGGGCGCGGCCTGGACGGCGTCGCTGAACGCCCCGTCCAAGGCCCGCTTCGCGAGCCTGCGCACGACCGCGAAGGACGCCGAGGGCAACACGGTCAGCCAGACCGTGATCCGCGCCTTCGGCCTCAAGTAGGCCGTCAGTACGACCTGTGGGCCCCTGTCCGCCACCGTGCGGGCAGGGGCCCCGCCGTCGGCGGGCCCCTGCCCGCACGGCTGTCACCCCGCGAGGCTGAGGTCCTTGTGGACCGCGCGGGCCACCGCCTCGATCGTGGAGATGCCGGAGGCCATCGTCTTGTTGTCGTGGGTGAGCACGGCGACGCTGTAGTCGTGGCCGCCGCCGGTGAAGGCGCCGCCCAGGCTGTGCACCCGCCAGCCGTGGGTGGCGCGGGACAGCCAGCCGTTCTTGACGTGGACCACCGCGGGGACGGCTCTGGCTCTCAACCGTCTCGCGCCGGCCGTCCCCGACGCGACCGCAGACGAGCAGGCGGAGCAGCTCGCAATCCTCGTGGTAGAAGGGCTGCTCCCGTCGGGAGTCAGGACTCTACATAGAGCCGACCCACTGCCAGTGCGTTGCAGTTATGCAAGACCGCTAATACCAGCGCGCAGCAGGGCGTCGTCGCTGCTCACGGTCCCGCGTGGCTTCGAACCCCAGAGGCGAACGAGACCAGCTGTGGGGCATTCCCCTGGCGGTGCGAAAATGCGCTGACAGGGTGGCAGCGGGCTGCAGTCCAGGGTATGCACCCCGAGCCCGCAGCCAGACACCAGGGAGAAAGCGTCCACAGCCCCTCACGGTCAAGGACTTGCGCAGTCCGGGACGGACTCGTCAAGAGGGTGCCGCCTCGCCGCGGACGATCGGCAGTGCGGACAAGAGGTCGTCAGGACCGACGACGACCACCGCGATGCGCCTCTCCTCCCGGAGCCTGCCGCAGCAACACCGAAGCGGCCGGTACAGGCGCTGCGCAACCAGTGCCAGCCCGTACGCCGTGGCCGTAGCGCAGCGGCGGACGCGGGATCCCGTCCCGATCGGTGAATTCCGACGGCGCCTGTTCCTCGAGGACGGTGAGTTCTCGCGGCAGTGGGATGCGGGTGCGGTAGAGGCGGTGAGTTGCTGCTACTTCCCGGTCGGCAGGAGTGTCGGGGGCGGTGAGTTCCCGGCAGTGGACAGTGAGGGCTTCCTGCACGATGCGGTGGTCCAAGCCCGGGGCGCGGGACTTGCTACGGAGGGTGTGGGCGAGGTGGCGGCGGGCTTCAGCAAGCAGGTGCCGACGGCGGAACCGGCCCTGCCGCATAACCGCCACGACCCCGGTGACGTACGCGGCCGCAGCGCACGGGGTATCTGCACGGGGGCCCGCAGTAGCGGTCCTCCAGACGTACGGAACGCTTCGCAAGGTCTTGGGCGATGCTGCCCATCACGGCGGCCGCACTGCCCTGACCGGCCCCCGTTCCCAGCAGGCGCCATCACCGCGTGTCATATGTGGTGACCCTGCGTGTCTACCTGAGTGCTGTGCATCTGGCATATCCCAGAGGCCCGTGACTGGCCTCCACCCATGAAAGGAACGTCAGTGAACGCTCGATTTGGCGTGCGCCGAGGCGCGCTCGCGGTCATAGCCCTGGCCGCGATAGCGGCGTCGACAGTCCCAGGATCGACGGCTGCCCTCGCGGACGAAAGAGATCTCTTCGCAGACAACTGGGGTGTGATCACCCGTAACACGATCGGCTCCCCCGTCGCCATCCTGAGGAACGGACCGGTCGGCTCCTTCGGCGTACCGGCATCCGCCGCCCGGCCGCCCTACGGCACCGGCAGCCTGGGCATCGAAGTCGCGAACAACTCCACCACGCTGACTCCCCCCAGCGAGAAGGTCGACTTCGGCAACGAACGCGACTTCTACGGCAACCCGGTGCTCGGCCTGACCAAGGTCGGCTTCCACGTCTTCCAGACCAGTGAGAACGTCGGCTACGGCGGCCCGACCAACATGCCGAACATCAGGTTCGAGATCGATCCGAACATGACCGCCGGCGACAACTACTCCACCATGGTGTGGACCCCGCCCGCCTCCCCCGTGGTGGACCGCTGGAGCCCGTACATCGACGCCACCACGACCGGCACCTGGTTCCTCACCGGCAACGAGACCTCCTGCACCCAGGCCACCCCGTGCACGTTCACCCAGCTGAAGGCCTCCTTCACCGGCGGCATCGCACCGCCGACCATCCTCACCGTCGCCGTCGGCAAGGGCCGCGACAACATGTGGATCGGCGCCGTCGACGGCCTCCGCATCAACCACAACATCTACGACTTCGAAGCCGACGGCGTCAAAACCCGCCTCCAGCTCTTCGGATAGGCAGGCAGGCCGAGCCGGCACCAAGCCAGCCCACCACCTGCTCCTCGCGCCCACCGCTGGCCATGGGTAGAAGCCTGCCCGACGAGCGAACACCCCGGCCCCTGACCCCGACACGGGGCCCTTCCGTCGCGATCTCTCGCGCCCACGACAGCAACGTTCACTTGCTCAGTAACACCCCCTGACAGTCACCTCGCGCCATGTGCCGCCGTGAGCGACTCACTGACACGTGACGGCACCTCCCCGCCCCGCTGCTGTCATGAGGCGGCACACGACCGCACAGCCACCCCTACGGCCCGCCCTCTGCGGGCCGCCATCCCACCAACCAGCCCAGCGCAGCAGCTCCCCAGGCCGCCCCCACGACGGCCGGAGAGGCGGGCACACCCCGCGCAGGGACAGCCGCACCACATCAACACCCCCCTCTGCAGGAGAAGTCAGACCGGCAAGCACCCGCAATACCGCCTGTGACCAGGGCGAATGCCGCTCGGCCGCCGGAGGGTACGCAACACCCGCCGCAACCCCTGCCGCAACGCCCGCCGCAACGGCTCTCGCATCGCCTGCCGCAACCCCCAAGGCGGTCCCCAGCGTGCGGCCCCGCCCCTCGGCGGCACTCTCGCTCCCCGGCACAGCGCCAGGCCAGCGACTGTCCGGCCAGGCCCCGCAACGGCCCAAGACCCAGGCACACCCGTGCAGAGACAGCACCCAGGCCCGTCAGCCCCCTCCAGAGGGAGAAGTCCGACCCACCCGCACCGGAAAACAGGGCCCTGACCAGCCACAACGCGCGCCGCCGCCACGTGGACCCGCAAGGGATAGTGCAAGGGATAGTGCAAGCGCCTCCACAGCCGCCGTCACGACCACGGTGCGCCGGAACGGGCTCGTTCCGGCGCACCGTTGGGCAGGCCGCCCCAAACGTGCTGCGGGCGAAGGAAGCCCCGCAGGGCTCAGCAGCATCCGGGCACCTGCCCTCCCCGCGCGCCCAGCCTGGGCGCGCCGCCTCGTGCCAGGCCGGGGTGGGCGCCGGCCGCGCAGCGGGGACGTACCAGCCGCCGGACCACCCAGCGGCGGGGAAGCGTTCCCAGCCGAACCCGCCCGCCTCTTCCCACCTCTCCATCCTGCTGTTCTGGCGTTCAAGGGGCGGTTCCAGGGGAAGTCAGCGCCGCAGGCCCCACTCACCACCAGGTGCGAGCTGCAGCGACATGCCGGTGAGTCACGGCAGACCCGCAGGTGATGCCGCAGGTAATGGCGCAGGTGATGCCGCAGGTAATGGCGCAGGCGTTGCCGCAGGTGATGCCGCTGGCCGGGGCCGGGGTGCACGCGATGGTGCACGGGATCGTGCATGCAATAGTGAACGGGATGGTGCCGCGGGTCTGCCGGGCCGGCCACCGTGCCCCGTCGGGCAATGACTTGGGCCAGCAGACGACGCAGGGTGACATCCCGAGGGGGTGATCAAGAGCGGGTGAGCACGTCATGGCGGAGTACCGCTTCACACTGGCCCGCATCGTGCGCACCGGACCGATCACCGCACACGCGGTCCCGGACGAATGAGCACACGGTCAGATCACCGTTCCCATGCCCACGCTCGGTCGGGGAAGTGCCGCCTGCGGTGTTCGCAGCCGCCGTGACACGGTCGGCCAACTCATCGAAAAGTCTGCGTGCGGCCGCTGACTTCATGTCAGGCGCGGGCCAGTTCGGCAGCGCCGAAGGAGACGTTGAACCGATCGCACCAGATACTCACGCTGGTGTACTTCCCGAGATCTGCGTTGGCGGGCAGCGGGTAGTTGTGGCTGCCCTTGTTGCCCTTGAGCTTGCCGAGACTGAGGTAGGCGCCGTCGTCGAAAACGTCCCAGCCGTCCTTGCCTGGCTTCACCGTCGCGTCCGTGATCCAGACTTTCAGGTCAGGGCCGTTGCTGGTGTCCAGGTCTTCCGGGCGCAGCACCCGGGAGCCATCCGGGAGCCGGACGATTTTCACGCTGCCGGTAGTCGCGTGCTCGTGAATGTGTCCACACCAGCCGTGGGCGCGCCGCTGGCGCGGGCTGGCTTCCAGTTTCGGTAGACCTTGTGCCCTCGCGCAACGCTCAGGTTTGGGCGTGTTCACCTCAGCAGTGCATCAACCAAACGAGGGGCAAGACGCCGGTGCTGCAGCAACGTCCCAAGCCCTGCAACGCGGGATTTGGAGAACGTCCCGCTCGACGCAATCCGGCACCCGCACCACGCTCAGCCGGTACCCCTTCACCAGGCTGACAACAAGCCGTGGCGCACGGTTCCGCAGCCGCGGCACGTCATCACGGCGACCATCACAGGAAGTAGGAAACCGCACTTTGACACCACAACCCTCACCCATTCAGCCCGACCCCAGCCTCACACGCCAGCTTCGGCAGTCACGAGTAGGGACAACTGCCGGTCGCCGCACGGGTCATGAACGCGGTCCGGGGGCCGGACGCGTGTCAGGTCCCTGCGCCCAGGGTGGTGGGCCCGGCGGCCGGGGCGCGGGTGCGGGCTGTAGCGGCAGGGAGCCGGCTTTGCGGCGGCGCAGGGCGTTCAGGCGGGCTTGGACTCGGGTGTGGGTGTAGCGGTTGAGGGCGTTGGTCAGTTCCTCCCATTCACGGGCGCTGTCATCGGTGGGGCGGCGGCCGAGGATGTCCAGGCCGGCGTCGTCGTGGCGCCTGCGGTAGTCCGCGATGGCGATGACCAAACGGGTGTAGGTGTGCTCGTCGGCGGCGCTGTCCTGACCAGGGAGGGTGATGCCTGCGATCCAGGCCTCGGGGGCTGGCCCGCCGGTGAGAGCGGCGGTGAGGGCACGGCGACCCAACGCAGCGGCCTGGGTGAGGTGAGCAACGTCGCTGAGGGTCGGCGCGGGACGGCGGCCGGGGACAGGGGGCACGAGCGTGGGCTGTGCAGGCGGGATGGGTGCGGGGCCCGGTGGCGGGGTCAGGGGCGGTGTGGGTGGTGGGGGTGGCACGGTCGGGCCCTCGACCTTGGGTGGCGCAGGCAGCTTCATGGGCGGTATTGGCGGTGGGGGCAGCGGGATGGGGGCGGGGGTGGCGGGTGGTCTGCTGGGACGGCCGGGAGGTGTGGGCAGTAGCGCCGGGGCCAGTTCGCCGGGGCCTTGGGCGCGGGTAGGACGTCGGCCGGGGGTCAGGTCGCGGATGCGGGCGGTCATGGCGTCCCAGGCCGCGGCATCAACGGGGTTGTCCGGGCGTGGGCCGAGGCCGGGCGCCGTGGTGATGGCCTGGCGGGTGCGCCACAGTTCGGTCAGGGCGCAGGTCAGCTCCCAGGCGGTGCGGCGTTCAGGG
The DNA here is from genome assembly GCF_035918135.1 of Actinacidiphila glaucinigra. Lineage (NCBI taxonomy): Bacteria > Bacillati > Actinomycetota > Actinomycetes > Kitasatosporales > Streptomycetaceae > Actinacidiphila > Actinacidiphila glaucinigra. The sequence goes on along the minus strand of NZ_CP109144.1, from coordinate 9,335,329 downwards.
GAGTCGGCGGGCAGGGGCGGGCCCAGCGGTCGGGCCCAGGCCGGGGGCGAGGCGGCGAGGGTGCGGCCGCGTTGGGCCAGGGCCCAGTCGAGGATGCGGTGGCGTACGGCGAGGTGGTGGCGCCAGTGGGCGGGAGTCGCGGGGTGGTCCTGGGCGGTGCGGTCGGCTACCCAGTCCGGTATGCCGGACGGGTGCGGGGGCCGTTGCGCGCGCCGGCCCGGCGTCCCCGAGCGGCGGCGCAGTTCGGCGTTGACGGCGTCGGTGAGCGCATCGGCCCCGGCAAGGACGGTGCGGGCGTGACGCAGCCGCTGGTCGGTGTCGAAGACGCGGGCGCTGTGGTGGCGGCGTATCGCGGCCAGGAAGGACTGTGACAGGCGCGGGGTGCGGTCGCGTTGCCAGTCCTCGCGCGCCGCGTCCCGCCAGGGTAGGGCGCGGCGCAGGGCGTCCTCGGCGGTGAGCGCGGCCACGGTGTTCGCAGCGGCAGGCGACATAGGGGTGCCGGTGCGTTCGGCGTCACGGCATGCGGTGCGGACGGTGGCCAGGTGGGTGTCGAGTTCGGTGCGGGTGAGCGGGCCATAGGGGCGGTGCGGCCAGGCCGGGTGGGTGCGGCCGGTTCGGGTGACCGGGACCGGCAGCGCGCTGGCGGCGGCGTCGGCGGCCTGCAGTTCGCTGTGGGCGGCCGCACCCAGGCTCGCGGCCCGGGCCATGAGGGTGTGGAGTCGGTGCGACGGCAGTGCTGCCAGCACCCGCCTACCGGAGGCCGCGCCCTGATCGACGCGAGTCAGGCGCTGCAGGCGCCGGATAAGGGCCGCGGCCGGATCCTGACCGTCAGTGAGACTCGGGCCGTGCACGGACTCGGTGCCGTAGGTGGAATGCGGGTTGGGCATGAAGCCCGGGCCCGGCGCGGGATCCGGGCCGACAGTGGCCTCCCCGGCGGGCGTGGTGGCCCGCGCGAGGAGGCCGGGCAGGTCGGCTCCGGCGTGTTCGGCCTTCAGGAGCGCGCGGGCCACAGTGGGGAAGGTGTCCGCGGCCAGCACCGTGGCCGCCTGGCCCGGGCCGAGGGCGCGCTCCAGGAGGCCGGTCAGGCGGTCGGTAATGGCCGCCGCGGCAGCGTCCGCGTACTGTGCAGCCAGCGTGGCCGGGTCGATGGCCTGACGCTGCAATTCGGCGGTGGCTTCGGTCGCCGACACCTGCCTGCGGCGCCGGGCCGCGATCGTCTCCAGTACCTGCGCGACGTCCTGACCGTCGTAATCCAAGGCCAAGTACAGGCGGTTGGTGTGCCGGCCGCGGGTGAGCTGGACGTAGACGCCTTCGCGGGTGGAGGCGGGTGTGGCAAGCGCGTGGGAGGTGTCGACGGTCATGCCCTGGGCGCGGTGGATGGTGGAGGCGTAGCCGAGTTCGCAGTGCGCGGCCACATAGGCGGCGGTCAGGCGGGTCCGTCCGTGGTGGCCGGTGTGACGGACGAGGAGAGACCCGTCGGGCTCGATGGCTTGGACGGTCCAGGTGTCGCCGTTCTTGACGAAGTCGAGGCCTCCACGCACGGTCCGGCGGCGGTCGTTGCGGCGGGTGACGACAACGTCGCCGACATGGGCGCGCAGCCCCCCGCGCAACCGGGCGGAGCGGCCCGCCGTGACGGTGCCACGGTCAAGGTGCCAGGCCTGCGCCCGGGCGTTTAGCGCCGAAACAGTGGCGGTGTCGGGGGCCGTCATCACCGTGCTGCGCCCGGCCGCGGTGTCCTTGGCCCACGCGGCGAAGGCGGCCTGCTGCATCCGGTGCGGTGTGCCGGCGGTGATACGGCCGCGGTCCCGGTACCAGGCGAATGCCTCCCCCAGGTGGTCGCTGTCCCGCAAGACCAGGGACGCGCCGGCCTCCCCGTCGGTGCGGAAGCGGTGCAGCCGGTCCAGTTCGAGCACTCCCCCGCCCGCGGTGATCATGCGCAGCGCGCCGCCGGACTCGACCGCGGCCAGCTGGCGGGGATCTCCCAGCAGCCGCACCAGCGCCCCGGCCGCAGCGGCATCGGCGACCACCTTGTCCAGCAGCCGGGTTCCGGCCATGCCGGCCTCGTCCACCAGCACCACATCACCTGGCCGCAGATCGAAAGCCTCCCTAACCGGGCGGCCTTGAGCGGCCAGCTCGCGCCCTCGCAGCCAGGAGTGCAGGGTGTGCGCGGGCCGGTCAAGGTCGGTGCCGAGCACCCCGGCGGCGCGGGCGGAGGGCGCGAGCGGGATCAGGCGGCCACCGGCCGCGTCCACGGCCGCGGCGAGCAGTCGCATCGCGGTGGTCTTCCCCGACCCGGCCGGCCCCAGCCCGGCCAGCAGCAACGTGTCCGACACAGCGAACGACGCGGCCAGTTCACGTTGTCCGGCATCCAGCCGCCCGCCGTGTCGCGCGGCCACGCCGGCGAACACCTCCCGCCCGACCGGCGCCGCCGCACGCGTCTTGGTGGCGGCCAGCAGCCGCTCCTCGGCCGCCAGCAGCGAGCGCGTGGTGTAGGCGCGGGACCCGATCGACCGGTAGACGCTCTCACCGTCGGCGCGGGTCAGCTCCGGATGCGCCGGGTGAAGGTCGGGCGGGCTGACCTCCTCGCAGTCCGCGTCGGCCAGGGCCCGATCGGCAATCGCGTCGGCGGCATCGGGCGGGGCCGTCGCCCCGGCCAGCGTGCGGGCCAGGTAGCGACGGGCCTCGGCCAGCACATGCCGGTGACGGAACACCGCACGGCGCGCGGAGACTTCGGCAAGCACCTCGGCCGCCGCCCCGGCGACATCCACCTCCGCCACCCGCCCACCGCCCGGACCTAACCCCGTACCAGAAGCCGCTTCACCGGCAGTACGTCCGGCAGCTGCCCCAGGGCCGGCGATCATCCCCGCGGCGGCTTCCTGACGGACACCGGCCGAGGTGGTTTCCCGGCCGGTGGCCTGGGAGCCGGACGCTTGCCGGGCGGCGGCTTGCGCCGCCCTCAGCACGCCGTCCACCGTCGCCTGGTCCGTGGCGGCGATCGCCCGCCGCCGCCAGCCGGCCAGCAGCGCATCCAGCGACCGCGCGGCAGGCTTGGCCTCACGCGTGGACACCCGGGCCTGCTCCAGCAGCCCGTACCGCACAGCCGGACCGGGCTGACGGCCGTACCGACGCTGGTAGTCCTCCAGCAGATCGCCGGCCAGGTCCCGGATCGCGCTGCCGCGCTGAGAAAACAGCTGCCGCAGCCGCGGATCGATGCCCATGACCTGCATCACCGGACGCTGCCCGGCCGTCACCTCCACCGGCTCGGTCCGCAACCCCAACCGCCCGCACAGCAGCTCTAAGGCACGCTGGTTGAACAACTCCGAGGCGCAGACGATCTCCCGGTACAGCAGGCGGGCATCCAGGTTCTGCCACTTCCCGTCCGGGCCCTGAACGCGGGGGCTGATCACGGCATGCTCGTGCAGCATCGGATCCCCGGCCCGCGACTCGTAGTGCAGATACACCGCCGCCACAACCCCAGGCCTCGCCCTCAACTGGGCGCTTCCGCCGGCCCCTGTGCGCACCGCCAGCGCGTGGTCCTCGATCCACGCGATGGTCTCCGTCCGGGCCTGCCCCTGCACCTCGAGCACGACTTGGCGCACCCGTTCGTCTCCGAGCGCGAACAGCAGCGACAGCTCCTGACACGAAAACGTCAGGTCGTACCCGGTGCGGGCTTGGCGCTGCTTTCCGGTGTGGGAGGCCAGGAACCGGGCGAGTTCCTTTCCGTCGCCCGGCGCCCGCCGGTATGCGGCACGAAACGCGCGCGCGGCCACTCGCATCTTCAGGTTCCTGGCCTCGGCCGCCGTCAGCGGCCGGCACAGCTGCTCACTCGCCTGCTGCAGCACCTGCTCGATCTGCCGGTCCAACGGCGAACCTTCCGCAAGGCTGGGTATCGCAGGACCGAGTTTGGCCGCATCCCACGCCTGCTTCTTCGTCGCGCCCGCCCATGTTTCACGCGCCACGATCGCCTCGGCGTCCGGGTGCATCCCCAGCCCGAACAACGCCCGCATCTGCGGCTCGCTCACCTCACCGGCAAGCCCCAAAACCGCCGCGCCCCGCCCGTGCCACTGCCCCACCGGCACCCCGGGCATAGCCGAGGACACCGCGACCCCGCCACCGCGCGCCCCATCACCCTGGGCGATGTTGCGCCGGTAGTAGGCGTATCCAGCAGCTGTGACGGCCTTGCATGTCATTCCCACCCGGCCACGGCACCACAGCAACCAGCACCCGCTACGGCACAGCCAGCCGGCCTCCCCCACCCCGGGCAACAATCACGCTTGGCGTTCCACCCGACGGAACCAACCCCTCACAACGCCACCCCGACCCCGCAAGTGCCAGAGGTGCGAACAACACCCACCAACACCCAGCCGGAGCCCACACCCGCCACCCCACCGCACGTCCACATCGCGGCCTCAAGCCCCGCCGGCAACCACCCTTACAGCGACCTACCCAGCGCCCCCGCCCCACGCCCGACACGACCACATACCCCACACTCACAGCGAGCCAGACAGCTCAAAGCACGGAGCGGGCCCGCAGCACCTCCGTAAGGAGCGCAGGGCAGCACCAGGCCACCCGCCACAGGATGCAGGCGCGGGCGCGGGCGCGGGCGCGGGCGCACGTGCCCGGCCACGGGTGGTGTCCGCGTGGCTTCCCGCCTGGCCCCAGTTGAACGAGCTCTCCGGCCCCAGTAGGCGATCTTCAGAGGGCGGCGCGAACGAATGTCTGGCCCCGCGCTGCGTCCCACAGATCCCGACCCCTGCCCTACCCGCAGCCGGGCGAATGGTCAGGGCGTGAGTGAGCGCCTGTGTTGGCTGTGTGGGGGCAGTGCGCTTCGCAAGGTGACGGTTCGGCCTTGTACCCGGGCCGCCGTGAGCAGGGTGCTGGCCGCGGCGCAGGCCTGGACCGCTGGGAGCGGGCGTGACTCCGCGGCCGGTGAGCAGATGGGTGCAGGCGATGAGGCGGGGCCGGCTCAAGGTTCGATGGGATCGCCGTTGAAGGTGCTGTCGGTGTCCTTGGTCAGCCTGGGCCGATCGGCTGGTCCCCGCGCAGTTCCCGTAGCCGGGCCAGCAGGTCCTGCATGGCGGTGGCTTTGTCATGAGAACGGGCTCTGGCCCAAATTGTGTGGAGCGGTAACTCTCCGTCGCGGTCTTCGGGCAGGCGCTCAGTCGGTGAAATTACCGGTTTCGGACGGTACACGTGGTGGGCCGTGGTCGACGAGCCGCAGGAGCTGTGGGCTTGGCATGTCAGAAGTGGCCAATAGCCTCAGGCGCCATGGGCATACAGATTGATGTAGTGGCGGGTTACCCGATCAACGATGAGATGGAGAGGGTGCTCGGGTTGGCCGAGGCGGTCGGCGAGCCCGTCTCTGTCACGTTCATGTGGGAGGGGCGTGAAGAGTCGGAACGCGCGGTGCTGGTGCCCGCGGCCACGCTGGCGCTCTGGGAGCACTGGGCCCCCGCCGCGTACCCGACGAGTGGAACTGGAGACGAGAACCAGGCTGTGGCAGAGGAGCCGGAACTGGCCCATCCAAAGGAATTCGGCGCGTTCACGCTCTTTCGTCGTCGCGTAGGAGGGCGTACGGCGGTTGCTCGCAAAGGCGTGGTGGTCGCCGAGCTACTGGACCCCCATGAGGCTCACTGGCTCCAGGAGAAGGCCCGCAATGTCCGCCAAGGCTTCATGGATCCGAAGCAGAGGGCGGCGTTCGAGGACTTCCTTGCCCGGCAGGCATCCCTCGATGAGCAGTGACGCGCCGACTCGCACTTCGTGGCCTTGTAGTGGATCTGCGGCTTTTGTTTGCTTTATGTGATGGACTGACGCCTGGTCACGCCAATATGACTCGTTTGCGAAGGAGTTCGAACCCTGCGCGGCCGAACATCTGGCGCTTGAGCATCTTGATGCGGTTGACGTGTCCCTCTACGACACCCGAGTTCCAGGGTTGTGTGAGGCCGGCGGTGACGGCGTCGAGGTCGCGTTCAAGGTGGTGGGCGAACCGGCTGAGACTGATCAGGTCGGTTGTGGCTCTGGCCGATTCGATCCACTGCGGGAGATAGTCGCCTTGCAGGTGGGTGACCATGTGGGCGAAAGAGCGCACGTGCTCGACGAGGGTTGTCAGCTCAGGGCAGTTCGCCAGCGCGGCCTTGAGCTGGAGCCGGTCATTTTCGGTCAGGGCGTCGGGGTGCGTGAGGATCCAACGTGTGACGGCACGGGGGGATGGGGGCCGAGGCCCAACCGGCTGGGGCTTGCCGCGCAGTACCCGGCTGACGTAGTCGCGGACGCTGTTGTAGCCGCGTGGATAGCCCTGCTCGCAGAGCTCCTCCCACAGTTTCCAGGCGTTGGTGCAGCCCTCCTGCCAGCGCTGGTCGAGGTAGGGCTTGTAGGCGTCAAGCGGGGTGGCACGGCTTTGCCACTGGCCGGTGAACAACTCCTCTGGGGTAGTGGCTCGGGAGAAACGCATGACGGTGTTGAGGCTCATGCCGAGCTGCCGGGCGGCGGACCGCTTGCTGTGTCCGGCTTCCAGAAGCGCGTGGATGGTGGCGTGCTTGGCGCGGGTGCGTTCGGCGAACCGGTGCCCTGTCGGCCAAGGCGATGACGTGGTCGGATCCGTTTCCTTTGGTGGTTCGTCCGGCGGTGCCGGGGCGGGGCGCAGGCAGCCGCGATGCCGGTAGACGCACTTCTCCGCGGCCTCGCCAAGGTTGTGCCAAAGGTGCCACCGGTCAGCGACCTGGAGAGCCTGAGGGGCACCGCGGGTGGCGCCTTCGGCGAAGAAGGGGGCGCGGTCGCGGCAGATGATCTCGATACCAGGGCGCTCGGCGAGCCAGGCGGCGAGCGTGTCCGCGTCCCGGTCGGGCAGCAGGTCGATCGGACGACGTGTCTCGACGTCGACGAGCACAGTTCCGTAGATCCCACCCCTGCGCTGGGCGTATTCGTCCACGCCGACCACGCGAGGCGCGGCGGTGGGCGGGTCCGGGAGCGAGGCGACAAGCCTCAACAGGGTATTGCGACTGACCGGGGCCCCGAAGGTATCCATCATCCGGGCACCAGCCCGGCCCGCGAGCGCGAGACCGACCGAGACCAGAGTCGACCTCAGCCGCTCGGTCCGCCGGCCAAACCGACGCGTCAGGCCGGACACCTGCTCGGCGAAGGTCTTGCGCGGACAGGAGTCCTGCGTGCAGACGAACCGACGCACCCGTAACGACACCACGACGAACCTGCCCACTGCTGGTAGATCACGGGGAAACCGCAGGTAGGAGCCGTGTATTCGGCCTGACGAGCATCCGCATCCCGGGCAGGCCGCCCGACTGGAAGTCGTACGGGCCTCGATCCGTACGACCGTGTCGGTCACCTCGACCGACTCCACGGACACACCGTCGATCGAGGAGAACAGCAATTCATCCAGCTGCGGCGGCACTTCGTTCACGGAGAAGGACTGTCGACCACACCGCATTCCAGCCGGGCGATTTTCGGGCGAACTCAACACACATCACATGAAGATCAACAGTCACCCTGCGTACGCAACCACAAGAAGTGGACCAGAGCCTGAGAACGGACAGCAGATGCTCATCACTTCGGGAGGCGCCGCTGTCCGGCGCTGTTCGATTGGTAACGGCACCCAGGCGGTCCCGCTAGGGCGTGTATCGAAAGTGGATCTTGATGTGTGATGATCTTGGTTCGTGGCGCGTGGAGATCTGACGGACGAGCAGTGGGCTGCGCTGGAGCCGCTGCTGCCAGTGCGCAAGAAGGCCGGTCGACCGGCGATATGGACCCGGCGACAGCTGATCGACGGCATACGGTTCCGGGTCCGTACCGGCATCCCGTGGCGGGACGTGCCTGGGCAATACGGCCCGTGGGGCCGGGTGTACGACCTGTTCCGCCGCTGGCAGCGCGACGGCACCTGGCAGCGGATCCTCACCCAACTCCAGGCCCGCGCGGACGCGAAGGACCTGATCACCTGGGATTTGAACGTCGACTCCACCGTCTGCCGGGCCCACCAGCACGCCGCAGGGGCACGGAAAAGGGGGACCTCCAAAAGGAACCACCCGGCGGAATCACCGTCGAGCCGGACGACCACGGGCTCGGACGCTCCCGCGGCGGGTTGACCACCAAGCTGCACCTGGCCGTCGAGCAAGGCCAAAAGCCCATGTCGATCGTGATCACCGCAGGCCAGCGCGGGGACTCCCCGCAGTTCGAGGTCGTCCTCGGCCGCGTCCGGGTACCCCAGCTCGGGGCTGGTAGACCCCGCACCCGACCCCTGCGCGTGCGGGCCGACAAGGCGTACGCCTCCCGCAAGAACCGCGCCTACCTGCGACGACGCGGTATCCGCTGCACCATCCCGGACAAGGCCGACCAGGCCCGCAACCGCAAGAAGCGCGGCTCGCGAGGCGGCCGGCCACCGAAGTTCGACCCGGAGGACTACAAAGCGCGGCACGCAGTCGAATGCGGCATCAACCGCCTCAAGAGACACCGCGCCGTGGCAACACGGTACGACAAACTCGCGGTCCGCTACGAGGCAACAGTCCTCATCGCCGCCATTAACGAATGGCTGTGACCAGCACTTTCGATACACGCCCTAGAGGCGGCCGGTGCGTACGTGCTGCGTGAGGTTGTCGTGGATCTCGCGTAGCCATGGGGTGCGGACGGCGGGCAGCCGGGTCAGGGTTCGCTCGAAGACCCCCCAGTCGATCTGGAACACGTCATGCACACTCGGTGTCGGCGGGTCGTCGCGAAGGACGCCGTCGGGTAGCAGACCCGATGCGGGGACGGGCAGTTGCCGCTCGGGGAAGACCAGCCGGAGCCACACCCCGAACGGCAACGGCACCAGGCAGGCCGGAGCGGGCGAGGCGTCCGGGGCCCATGCCTTCCCGGTCTGCGGGTGGGATGGCACGAGTAGCGTGTCGTTGCTTAATCCTGGGTTATTTGGTTGGGATGGTGGTGTCCGGCAGATGTTCCTTCCCTTCTGCCGAGCGGGAGTTGGTGTGATGGGTTCGCAGAAGAAGAGGCCGGTGGTGCTGACCGCGGCCGATCGTGATGAGTTGGTTCGGGTGACCACGACGGGGGTCCATCCGGCCTCGGTGATCAGGCGGGCGCGGGTGCTGCTCGCGCTGGACACCTCTGCTGGTGAGATCGACTCCCAGGATGCGATCGCTGCCCGGGTCGGGGTCTCGGGCGAGACGCTGCGGCTGGTGGCCAAGCGGTTCGCCGAGAGCGGTGGTGACGTCGAGGCGACGATCCAGCGGAAACCGCGGGATCTCCCGCCGGTGCCCTCGCCGGTGACTGGTGAAGTCGAGGCCCGGCTGATCGCCCTGGCGTGCTCCCAGCCTCCTGCAGGCCGTGCCCGGTGGTCGCTGCGGCTGCTGGAGAAGCACGTCGCCCTGGTCGAGGGCATCCCCGATCTGGACCACTCAACCATCGGGCGGATCTTAAAAAAACGAGGCTGCGTCCTCATCTGAGGAAGTGCTGGACCATCCCACCACGAGCAAACCCGCAGTTCGCGGCCCGGATGCAAGACGTGCTGGCCGTCTATGCCCGACCTTATGACTCGGCCCGCCCAGTGGTGTGCATGGACGAGAAGCCCTACCAACTCCTCGCCCATGCCCGCGACCCGCTCCCGGCCCGCCCCGGCCGCGACGCCCGCCAGGACAGCGAGTACATCCGCTGCGGCACGTGCTCGATCTTTGTGTGGGTTGAACCCCTGCGCGGGTGGCGCCGAGTAGACGCCCAGCCTCGTCGCACCCGGATCGACTGGGCCGGCCAGGTCAAGCGATTACTGACCGAGGACTACCCCGACGCCGAGACCGTGGTCCTGGTCATGGACAACCTCAACACCCACGGCATCGCCTCACTGTACGAAGCATTCGAACCAGCCGAGGCCTTCGCCCTGGCCCAACCCCTCGAGATCCACCACACCCCCAAACACGGGTCATGGCTCAACATCGCAGAGATCGAACTCTCCGCACTGACCCGGCAATGCCTCGACCACCGCATCGCGGACCTCGACACCCTCAACACCGAACTCTCAGCCTGGCAGAACACCACCAACACCGACCAACGTCAGGTGAACTGGCAGTTCACCACCCACGACGCACGCACCAAACTCCGCCACCTATACCCCACACATTAGCTGCGACAGTCTACTAGCTACGTCGTAGCCGACAATTCCGATGCCCAGGGTGGGGCAGGGAACTCGTCGTCATGTGAAAGCCCCGTCAGTGTCTCTGCTCCGGAGTCAGGACGTGTCGGGTCCGGTCCCCGATCCAGGCCGCTTCGAGGATCGCGGTCAGACTGGCAGTGTCGGTCGGGCCTGGATGGTTCTGGATCAAGCGGGTGACGCCACTGGCCATCTCCGCGAAGCGCGGGAGGTCGGCGCGTGCCACGCCGATGTCCGCCAAGGTGGCAGGGATGCCGATGTCGGCAAGGAGCCCGTGGAGCCAGGTGAGGAACGTATCTGCCGCCTCGGCATCCGAGGCGTCGGTCACGTCGAGCCCGCACACCCCGGCGAGGATGGTCAACCGGTCACCGATGGCATCCCTGGCCGCGTCCAGCGCGTAGGGCAGCAGCAGCCCGACGCCCAGGCCGTGCGGTGTGTGGGTGGCTGCGCCGATGGGGTACTGGAGGGCGTGCGGAGCCGCGTTGCCTGCGTGGGAGAATGCGAGCCCGGCCAGCATGGACCCATAGGACATGTCCGCGCGCGCGTCCTTGTCGCCTCCGTCCCTGACGACCTGGGGCAAGCTGCGGGCGATCCGCTTCGCGGCCAGGAGAGCGTAGTGATCGGTGATCGGGTTGCGGCCGAGGAAGACCTGCTCCACCGGGTCGCGCGGTCCGTGGGCCCGGGGTCGCGCGGTGTAGCTCTCCACCGCGTGACAAAACGCGTCGATACCTGAGTGGGCGGTGACGGTCGCAGGACAGGTGTAGGTGAGCTCGGGGTCGACGATGGCGAAGTCGGGCACGATGTGGACGCTGGAGACCCCCACCTTCAGCTCGCGGTCCGGGTCGGTCAACACCGAGACGGGCGTGAGCTCGGAGCCGGTGCCTGACGTCGTCGGGACCGCGACGAGAGGAATCGTCGGCCCCGGCACCTTCGACTCGCCGTAGAAGTCGCGCGGCGTCCCACCGTGGCGCCGGATGACACCGACGATTTTGGCGAGGTCGATCACCGTGCCACCCCCGATGGCAAGGATGACGTCGGCGTCCACCTCTGCGGCAACCGAGACGGCCAGGGCGACATCGGCGAGTGGCACGTCCGGAGTCGCGTCGGAAAACACTCCGACGACTCCGACCTTCTCCCGCACGGCGGCCACGATCTCGGCCACGCCCGGCTGCCCCAGAAGAACCCGGTCGGTCACGATGAGGACTCGCGAGCCACACTCGGCCACCACTCGTGGGATGTTCTGCGCGACCCCTTCGCCCACTATCAGCTGGCGTGGTCCGCGGACGGTCTCAAGCATGTCAGTGCCTCTCTGGAACGTCGGCGGTGATGTGCTGGGCGGACGTCCAGTTCACCTGCGAGACCAAGACGGCGTCGGCTGCCGGGTGGCGCAGGAGCGCGCCGGGCTCCCGGACTCGGCCGTGCCCGGGCGCCCTCGGGTCCATCGCGATGAAGACGTCGCCCCTGGTGGGCGGGTCGGTCGGGTCGAGGGTCCCGCGGACATCGTTGCCAAGGGCGGTACGAGTCAAGGCCGCGACCAGGACCTCGATCATGAGCCCGAGGGCGTAGCCTTGGGGACCGCCGAAAGGGCTGATCGCGCCATCCACCGCCGCGGCCGCGTCTGTGGCGGGCACACCGGCGGAGTCGACGGCGTCCCCGGGTGCTGGCGGATACGTGCCGGCCATGGCCCGGGTCCCGCCCCACGGGTTGAGAACGGTCAGGTCATGTGTGCACAGGGCGCGGTGATCCTCGGGGGGCACCCGGAGCAGCAAACCGGTCACGGTAGGTCGATCGCCGCGTAGGTGACGTCGAGGTACTCAAGGATGCCCTCGTGCGACCCCTCCTTGCCGATCCCGGACTGCTTCACGCCTCCGAACGGAGCTGACGGGTCCGAGATCAGACCACGGTTGATGCCGACCATCCCCGTCTCCAACCCCTCGGTGAACCGGAGCGCCCGCTGGAGGTCGCGGGTGAAGACGTATCCGACCAAGCCGTGCTCGGTGTCGTTGGCCTTCGCCATTACCTGGTCGTCGGACGTGAACGAGATGATCGGCGCCACCGGGCCGAAGATTTCCGCCTGCAGTATCCGCGCGTCTTCGGGCACGTCGGCCAGGACCGTAGGCGGGTAGAAGTGGCCCGGCCCATCCGGACGCCCGCCCCCCACCACGACACGGGCGCCGCGATTGACCGCGTCGGCGACGAGCTCGTCGATCTTGGTGACCGAGGCCTCGTCGATCAACGCCCCGACGTCCACGCCGTCGTCGAGACCATGGCCCAGCGAGAGCGCGCCCATCCGCTGGGCGAAGCGCGCCGTGAACTCCTCGCGCACCGGCTCCTCGACGTAGATTCGGTTGGCCGCGATGCAGGACTCCCCGATGTTGCGCATCTTGGCCACCATGGCACCGTCGAGCGCGACGTCCAGGTCCGCGTCGGCACACACGATCAAGGCCGCGTTGCCGCCCAGTTCCATGGAGGTGCGCAGCACGTTGTCCGCCGCCTGTCGTAGCAGCACTCGCCCGACCTCGGTCGACCCGGTGAACGAAAGCTTGCGGGTCCGACGGTCGGCCAGCAGTGCTGAGACCACGTCGCCGGCACGCTTGGTTGTCACGACGTTGACGACGCCCGGGGGAACGCCGGCCTCCTCCATGATGCGGGCCAGGAACAGCATGGTGAGTGGCGTCTGGGCGGCCGGCTTGGTGATCGTCGTGCAGCCCGCCGCCAGCGCAGGAGCGATCTTGCGGGCACCCATGGCCAACGGAAAGTTCCAGGGCGTCACGAAGACGCACGGTCCGACCGGCTTCGGCACGGTGAGGATGCGATATCCACCAGCGGGAGCGGTGTTGTAGCGCCCCTCGACGCGCACCGCCTCCTCGGCGAACCAACGGAAGAACTCGGCGCCGTAGGCCACCTCTCCCCGAGCCTCGGCGAGCGGCTTGCCCATCTCGAGCGTTATCAGCCGGGCGATCTCCTCGGATCGCCCGGTCAGCGCCCGGTACGTCGCGGTCAGCAACTCCGACCGTTTTCGCGGCGGTGTCGCCGCCCACTCCGCCATTGCCTTGCTCGCCGCGTCCAGAGCGGCGAGCCCGTCAACGACGTCGGCGTCCGGCACCTCGGCGATGCTCTTGCCGGTTGCCGGGTCCTCGACGACAAAGGTGGCTCCGCCGGCGGCGTCGCGCCAGGCGTCGCCGATCCGGAGCCGCCGGTGCTCGGGGGGCAGGACGTTCATCGGGTCACTCATCGCGTCGCCTCCTGTGATGTTCTAGGTGATGTCCGGCGTGACCGCAGCGATCGCGCCACGCGCGTTGACGAACGGGGTTGCACGACCTGGTCGGGGTCGAGGTTGCCGAGCGGGTCGAACGTGGCCTTGGCCCTGCAGCCAGGGTCCGCAGGGCGACGCCCGCGCCACCGATCGCCTTCTTGGGCCATGGCTGCTTCAGCGTCGTCAGGCCGTGCTCACCGGTGACGGTCCACCCGAAGCTCGATCGCCATGTGCGGGCGCATGGTGGGGTCGCCCTGCGCGGTCACCTACCGGCCTCGGACAGCGCCAGCCCGGTGCCCGCATCGAACAGGTGCGCACGGTCCAGGTCGACCGTGACACGCAGCCGCTCGCCCGGCGTACCCGTGACGGTGGGTCGTGCCTTGACCTTGAGGATCTCCGTCCCCACTCGGACGTCGACCACCGTACGGTCACCGAGCGGCTCAAGGCCGTAGAGCTCACCCGACAACGAGGCGTCCCCACGCTGCTCGATGGACAGGTCCTCCGCCCGCAGGCCCAGCAGCAGCGGACGACCGTCCTCAGCCGTGGTCCAGCGGGGGCGCGGCAGCGTCCAGCCTTCCGACCCGACCAGACGATTCCCCTCAGCGTGGCAGGAAAGGAGGCTGATCGCCGGGCTCCCGACGAAGCCTGCGACCCACTGGTTGGCCGGTCGCTCGTACACCTCGGTCGGCGTTCCGACCTGTTGCACCTTCCCCTCCTTGAGGACCGCGACCTGGTCGGCCATGGACAGGGCCTCGACCTGGTCGTTGGTCACGTAAACGAAGGTTCCCCCGAGACTGCGGTGGATGCGGGTGAGCTCGGTGCGCATCTCGACGCGGAGCTTGAGGTCGAGGTTCGTCAGCGGCTCGTCCATGAGAAACGCGCGCGGGCGACGGACCAGCGCCCGGGCCAGGGCGACACGCTGCATCTCACCGCCCGACATCTGCGCGGGACGACGCTGCAGCAGACGTTCGATGTGCAACAGGCTCGACGTCTGCTCGACGGCAGCGGCGATCTCGCTCGAAGAACGGCGGCGTGCCCGCAGCGGCGAAGCGATGTTCTCGTACGCCGTGAGCCGAGGGTAGAGGGCGTAGCTCTGGAAGACCATGGCCAGGTCGCGTGCGGCCGGGGGGTCACCGGTCGCGTCCCTCCCGTCCAGATGCACCGACCCGGCGTCAAGCTGCTCAAGGCCGGCGATCGCCCGCAGGGTCGTCGTCTTGCCCGCCCCGGAGGGCCCGAGCACGACGAAGAACGAGCCGTCCGGCACGTCCAGCGTCACCCCGTCCAGGGCCTGGACTTTGCCGAAGGACTTGCACAGCCCGTGCACTGCCACGGTTCCCATCAGGCCACCAGCTCTTCCGTGCTCACGTCGTAGACCGGCGGGGGCCCGCCGGTGTGCCGCAGCCCGACCGGCGCGTCAGCGGCGAACCGTACAGTCGGTGACATCCGAACCCGTACGTCGCGCCGGCCGCCGTGGTCGACCACACAGATGATTTCGTCTCCCAGCCACTCCGCCGAGACCACGCGGGCCGGGGCCGAACGCTCCGCCCCTGGTTCCGTGACTTCCAGCGCCTCCGGCCGGACGCCTGCGACCAGGCGACGGTCGCGCGGCAGGCTCGGCGGTGGCGGGAGGACCAGTCCGCCCTGACTGCGCAGCTTCCCGTCGGCCACCTCCACCTCGATCAGGTTCATCGGCGGGGAGCCGAGGAATGCGGCACAGAAAAGACTCGCCGGACGGTCGTAGACCTCCAGCGGCGTGCCGATCTGCTCGACGCGGCCCTTGTTGAGGATGGCGATTCTGTGGCCGAGCGACATCGCCTCGACTTGGTCGTGGGTGACGTAAACCATCGTCGTCCCCAGTTCCCCCTGCAGGTGCTTGATCTCCGTGCGCATGTCCGCCCTCAGCTCCGCGTCCAGATTGGTGAGGGGTTCGTCCATGAGGAACGCGCGCGGTCGTCGCACCAGGGCGCGAGCAAGCGCGACGCGCTGCTGCTCCCCGCCGGACAGCCGGTGCGGTCGCCGGTCCAGGAGCGGAGCGAGCCGCATCAGCCGGGCGGCCTCGTCGACCCGCTCGCGCACCTCCGCCTTGGGCAGTCCCTCGGCCCGCAGTGGGAACGCCAGGTTGTCGCGGGTTCTCAGATGCGGGTAGAGAGCGTAGAACTGGAACACCATGGCGATGTCGCGCTCGGCGGGCGGCAGGTCGTTGACCAGCGTGTCGCCGATGCGGATGTCGCCCGTCGTCTGCCTCTCCAGGCCGGCTACGGCTCGCAGCGTGGTCGTCTTGCCGCAGCCCGAAGGGCCGAGCATCACGAACAGCTCGCCGTCGCCGATGGACAGGTCCACGTGATCAACCGCGACCGTCCCGTCCGGGTAGCGCTTGTGCAGCGCGGTCACCTCGATGCCCGCCATCAGCGTCGCACCGCCCCGAGCGTCACACCGGCGACGAGGTGCTTGCGCACCAGGTAGGCGAAGACGAGCACCGGTAGGGCGAACACCACGGAGGCGGCGGCCACGAGACCCCAGTCCACCGTGGTTCCACCGATGAGGCCGGCGATGGCGGGCGGGGCCGTCCGCACGCTGTCGCTGGAGGTGAGGAAGATGGCGAACACGAACTCGTTCCACGAGAAGATGAGTGCGAAGACCGCCGTCGCGGCGATGCCGGGCAGGAGCAGGGGAAGGGTGAATCGCCGGAACGCCTGCAGGCGGGTGTAGCCGTCGAGCATGGCGGCATCCTCGTACTCTGCGGGCACCTCGTCGACGAACCCCTTCATCATCCAGATCGTGAACGGGACGTTGAACGCGGCGTAGATCAGGATCAGGCCGAGCTTGGTGTCGATGAGTCCGACTTGGCGGTACATGAGGAAGATCGGGATCACGACCACCACGGGCGGCATGAAGCGGGTGGACAGGATGAAGAACAGTTGGTCCTTCTTGGCCTTCACGGCGAAGCGCGAGTAGGCCCAGGCCGCCGGGACCCCCAGCACGGTGGCCAGCGCGGTGGAGACCCCGGCGACCACGACGGAGTTGAGGAACGCGACGGACAAGGCCGAGCGACCGCCGCCGGGGGCGACGAACACGTCCTTGAAATGGCCCATCGTGACCTTGAAGTCGAAGAACTTGGCCGGGACGGCGTAGACGTCCCGGTTCTCCTTGATGGACGTCTCGATCATCCACAGCACCGGAAAGAGCATCACAACGGCCAGCACGGTCAGCAGCGCGACCTCCAGCACGGAACGGCCCCAGCCGCGGAGGCGACGCGCGGGGGGCGTGTGATCCCGGACAGGATCTGTGGGCGCGGCCTCGTCGACGGATACGGCCATCAGTCCTCCTTGAGCTTGTTCAAGTAGCGCAGGTAGAGCTGCGTGAGGACCATGACGACGAGGACCATGAGGATCCCGTACGCCGAGGCGGTTCCGGTGTTGAAGCCCAGGAACGCGACCTTGTAGACGTGGAACGACAACGTCTCGGTGGAGACCCCCGGACCTCCGCTGGTGAGGATGTAGACGAGGTCGAACAGCCGGAAGGCCTCGATGGCCCTGAACAACACCGCAATGAGGAGCAGCGGCCACACCAGCGGAAGAGTGATGGTGCGGAACCGGAACCACTCGGACGCCCGATCGATCGAGGCGGCCTCGTACAGGTACTTGGGAACCGCGGTGAGGCCCGCAAGTGCGATGAGCATGATGAACGGCGTCCATTGCCAGGTGTCGACCACGATCAGGGACATCAGTGCCGTTCGCTTCTGGGTGAGCCACTCCACCTGCCCCAGGCCGAGCGAGCCGAGCATGCTGTTGATCACGCCGAATTGCGCGTCGAACATGAATCGCCAGAACAGTCCGACCACGACCGGCGACAACATCATCGGAACCAGGAACAAAGTGGTCAGCAGTCCTCGCCCGTGCGTGCGCCGTGAGATCAGGTAGGCGATGGCGAAACCGAGCACCGTCTGCAGGGTGACCGCGCCGACCACGTAGATCAACGTCGTCAAGGCCCTCAGGTGGACCTGCGCCGACGTCAGGATGGCGGTGTAGTTCTCGAACCAGATGAAATGGGCCGGCCCCCCGCGGGTGGCCGAGTAGTCGGTGAACGACAGGTACAACGCCCACAGCAACGGGAACACCGACATGCCGAGCAGCAGCAGCAGCGCCGGGGAGATGAAGGCCACGGCGAGCCCGCGGTCGCTCAAGCGGCGGGACCGACGTGGTGCAGGCGGCGTCGCGGACGCCACCTGCACCGCGTGGTCGGTCGTCAGAGTGGTGGGGTCACTCACAATCCGCCGCCGCCCTTGCGGCTGCCGGAGTCGAGCACGCTCTGCTGCTCCTTGGCGATGTCGTCGAGCGCGTCCTTCGGCTTTTTCGCGCCGTTCAGAGCCGCGTTCACGTTGGTGTTCTCGATGTCGACGAGGCGCGCGTACTCGGGCACGTTCCACATGTCCCGCATCCGCGGAACGGAGTCGGCGTACACCTGGTTGAACGGCCCGGCATTGAGGAACTCGGGCGACTGCAGGGCGTCCGTACGTGCGGGCACGCCACCAGCCGCGGCCCACTTCTTCTGGATGTCAGCCTGCTCGAACCACTTCATGAAGTTCAGGGCCTCCGCCTGGTTCGCTTCGGCGGAGTAGGCCGACACGTGCATCCCCATGCCGCCGAGAGGCACCAGGTTCGTCTTCTGGCTCGGCAGGGTGGCAAAACCGAGCTTGTCGAGGATCTGCTCCCGCGTGGTGCCGAGCGTCGACTGCTTCGGGTCGAGCAGGCCGCCGCTCGCGGCGATCCAGTTGAACGCGATGCATGCCTTGCCCTGGGCGACCGCCGCGTTCACCTCGTCGATGAACCAGTTGCCGGAACCCTTGGCGGTCAGCGGCTTCATCTTGTTGACCAGGACGTCCATCGCCTCATGGCCCGCGGTGTCGTTGAGGACGCCGTCGATCTTGCGCGTCTTGGAGTCCCAGAGGTTGCCGCCGTAGAGGCCGTTGACCGTGTTGTAGGTCACGGCTGCGGCGTCGGAGCCGTTGGCCTGGTGGAAAGCCAGCCCGCTGACGCCGGGGTGGTCCGCCTGGCACTTCTCGGCGACTGAGATCATCTGGTCCCATGTCTGCGGTGGCTTGTCGCCGATCAGGTCCTTGCGGTAGATCATCGTCCAGGTGTCGCCGAGCAGCGGCAGTCCGTACATGCTGGCGTTTTCGTCGCGCTTGCCGGTCTCCGCCTGGGGGAACTGGCCGTAGGCCGCCAGGAGGTACGGGTTGTAGGCCTTGACGTCGATGTTCTTCTTGACGAAGTCGGTGATGTCGAGGATGTTGCCGTTCGTCACGGCCTCGCCGATGTGTTGCGAGTCCAGGATCGGGATGTCGAAGTCGGTACGGTGCGCTGCAAACTGGGTGAACATCGCGTCGTGCCAGTTCGCGTTCGGCACGGTGTTGACCTTGATGGTCACGTTCGGCCGCTCCTTGGCGTACTCCGCGTTCGCGAAGGCTTCCAGCGCGTGGGCGGGGGGCCAGTCGAACCAGATGAAGCTGAGGGTCAGCGGGTCCTTGGTGAGCTCCGGGATGGTCGCCGGTGCCTTGGGGGCGCTCGCCTGCGTGTCGCCGCCGCAAGCCGCCACGGTCGTGGCCACCAACATGGCCGCCGTCGCCAGCTGCACCTTTCGACCGGGAACGGACAGTCGTCCTAATGGCTTGGGATACCGCATCCTCGTGCCTGCTTTCTGGGTCGGGACTTCTGGAGCCTTGCTGCGTGCTTCGCCGAGCAGTTGCTGGGTGCAGGCGTGTTGCCGGCTGTCGCAGGGGCTGACCCGCGGACCGGCGTCACGAGTACGCCGCGACGTATTGGGGCTTCAGGCGGTCGAGAGGTCCTTCGGCCCTTGTGCGGCCCGGCGGCGAACCAAGTAGGACGTCGAGCATCTTCTTAGGAGCTCAAACTGATCGAAGCGGAGCGATGGCGGGCGGTTCCGCAATGGGTGAAGGATGGCTGGCGTCCGTCACCTTTCCTATACGATCCAAGCGGGCATCAACATCCCGCAGCATGCGACCGATGTCAACAGGTTCGCAAAGACGATAGAAAGGACCTCACGTCACGATGGACGACGAAGCGATGATCGCGAGGGGCCGTGGGGCCATGACGGACGGAACGCCGCCGGGAAGATCTCGTGGCCGGCTTGCCGACGAGGTGTACGACACGCTGCTCGGACAGCTGATGTCGCTACGGATCGAGCCTGGCTCCCGCGTCACGATCGACGTCCTGGCGCGAGAGCTGGGGGTCTCGCAGACGCCGATCCGAGACGCTCTGAACCGGATGGAGGCCGAGGGCCTGGTGGTGCGTGTGCCCCATGCCGGATATCACATTCCCCCCCAAATCACCCGTCAGCGATTCGAGGACATGCTTGAGCTCCGCCTGCTCCTCGAGCCGGCAGCGGCGCGCAGATCCGCCGAACGTGCATCGTTGCAGCAGGTAGCCGGCCTGCGACGAATGCTGGAGGAGATGGCGGAGCTGGAGGGAGGCAGCGGGCCCACGGCCTATGGCGCCTTCGGACTCCGCGACGCCGCTTTTCACGATCTCGTCGCCCTGGGCGCGGAGAACCAGGTCATCCGCGAAGCGCTCGCTCGCCTGCACACGCACGTGCACCTGTTCCGGCTTCTCCACGACGCCCAGGTCACTCACTTGGCCATGGCCGAGCACGAAGAAGTCGTGGCCGCGATCGCCGCGCGTGACCCCGACGCCGCCGCCTACGCCATGCGTCGGCACATCCTGCTGTCCGGCGAGCGGTTCCGACGGTTGTTCGACGAGGGCATGGGCTCGGACGGAATGGCGTAAAGGGTTGACGGGCGGGCTGGGCCGAGGAATGCTGACGCAATCGGATCAGATCCGATCGGATCCGCCTCACCCGCCTCAGATGCGAGGAGAAGCAGGTGCCCAGAGCGCTGCTTCTGACCGGCGACGCCGCCGAGGAGCTCGACACCATGTATCCCTACTACCGCGTGCAGGAGGGCGGCTGGGGCGTTGACGTCTCGTCACGGACGATGCGTGACGTTCAGCTGGTCATCCACGAGTTCGACCCCAACTCCGACGCCTACGTGGAGAAGAACGGCCGAAAGCTGCCCGTCGACGTGCCCTGGGCCGACGTCGACGTCGAGCGCTGCGACGCCCTCATCATCCCTGGGGGACGTGCCCCCGAGTGGATCCGGGTCGACGCCGACGTCAGGCGCATCACCGAGCACTTCTTCGCACGCAACCTCCCGATCGCGCTGGTGTGCCACGGCGCGCAGGTGCCGGCTGTGTACGGGCTGCTGAAGGGCCGGAAGACAGCGTGCTTCCCTCCCATCACCGGTGACATGGAGAACGCGGGCGCGACAGTCATCGACGCTCCCGACGTCGTGGACGGCAACCTCGTCTCCTGCCGGGGCTGGCCCGACATGCCGCAATTCGGCAGGGCCATGATGGAGCTCTTCTCGAAATCCATCAACTCCGCATCGGCATGACCACACCTCACCTGCCCTGGTGAAGCCCGAGCCACTCTCCGCCCTGTGCCACCGCAGTTGTCATGCACCGGTCGCCAGAGGCCAGGCCTCTGGCGATGTCGGCCACCTGGTGGCTCGATCCTGGCCAACCTGTTCAACCCGCGAGTGATCGTCATCGGAGGCGATTCGCCTCGCCGGCCCAGTGGCTGCTGCCATACGCACAAGATCAGCTGCAACGGCTCGTGGTGGCAGCTCCAGCCGCCCAGTGCCGATTCGTCGCTTCCACGCTCAGCTTCGGCGCCGCCTCCCGTGACGCAGCGAGCATGGTGATCAACCACATCATCGACGCCCCGACCGCGATCACGGATTTACCCAGGCCGGCACCTTGACGACGACCCCACAGACCTGGAGACGGCACCACCCTCCAGCAACCGCAATATCCGCTACCACCAAGTGGCAATGAGCGCGACGGCGCGCGCCGTGCCTGACATCCCCAGGCAGGAAGGGTTTTTCATGTCACCACGTCATCGCCCGTGGGCCAGGCTGCTCGACGCAGCCCCGCCAGAAAACGGACGACGCCCGAGACGTCGCACCGCGACCACGATGGCCTTAGCCCTCATCGCCCCTTTCCTCACGCTCCTCGCGACGCCGGTGAGCGCCGCGGCCCCCACCGCGGCCGAGCCCGCTTTCGTCGCTGCACCGGCGCTGCCGCAGCAGCCCGCGCCTCCCGCCAAGCCCGCACCACCAGACGTCCGCTTCAAGGTACTCGTGGTGCGCAGCACCCAGGACGCGGTGTCATCGGCCGGCCTGGCCGCGATCCGGGATGCGGCCAGAACGGGTCATTTCACGGTCGAGGCGCCCGGGCCCGCTGACGTGGGCGACCATTTCACGGAGAAGAAGCTGGCGCAGTACCGCGCGGTCGTGTTCTTGGACACGGGTCTCGCGAGCCCGCTCACGGACGCGCAACGCGCGAACTTCGAGAGCTACTTCCGCGACGGCGGCGGCTTCGTCGGCGTCGGCTCGGCGGTCGAGACCGACGAGTCCTGGTCGTTCCTGACTGACATCCTGGGGACGCGTGCGTCCGGCAGTACCGACGTGCAATCGGGTGACGTGAAGGTCGCCGACCGCGTCCACGACGCGAGCAAGGAGCTGCCGCAGATCTGGTCGCGGACCGACAAGTGGTACAACTACAAGAAGAACGTCCGCGGTGTGTCACACGTCCTCGACACCGTCGTCGAGGACCCGTTCGGGCCGCAGCCACAGGGCGCCGACCTCGACGGGATCGCCGGGGGCACGATGGGCGCCGATCACCCGGTCTCGTGGTGCAAGGACTTCCAGGGCGGCCGCTCGTTCTACACCGGCCTGGGCAACACGGCCGCGAGCTTCGACCCCGGCCTCACCAAGCACCTCAAGGGCGCGATCGGCTGGGCCGCGGGCCAGGCCGACCCGGCCTACAGCGATTGCGGCGCCACCGTGCTGGCCAACTACCAGCAGACGAAGATCGGCTCGCCGCCGAACCTGCAGGAGCCCATCGGCTTCGACCAGCTGCCGGACGGCCGCGTTCTGCAGACGGACCGCCTCGGCTCGCTGCGCATGCACGACTCGACCACGGGCGTCACCACGGTCGTCGCCAACTTCGCCGATCCGAACCTGCCGATGACGCAGCAGATCTACTCCGCGGGTGAGGACGGGCTCTATGGCCCGGCGGTCGACGCCAACTTCGCGACCAACAAGTGGGTCTACCTCTACTACTCGGCGAAGGAGGTCACCGACGTCAAGCTGAGCGACGGATCGGTCGTCACCCAGATCACGCCGAACACCACCCCGCCGAACGTGGCGGCGTCTAAAACCGCGTGGGATCCGTACGTGGGCTATTTCCAGCTCAGCCGCTTCAAGTTCGTCGACGCCACCGACAGCACGTCGGCGCACCTCGACATGGGCTCCGAGCAGCAGATCATGCGCGTGCCGGTCAACCGCCAGGAGTGCTGCCACGTCGGGGGCGACATCGACTTCGACAAGCACGGCAACCTCTGGATGGTCACCGGCGATGACACGCCCGCGGGCGGCATCAACGCCGGCGGCTACGGGCCGTACAACTCGCAGAAGACCGACGAGCAGCAGACCGTGCGCGTCACCAACTCGACGGGCGGCACGTTCACGCTGACCTTCGAGGGCCAGACGACGGAGCCGATCGCGTGGAACGCGGATCGCGATGCGATCGACGCGGCGCTCGAGGCGCTCTCGAACATCGAGGCGGACGAGATCCAGACCAGCGGCGGCCCGGTCAACACGTCGAACGTCAACGTGTTCTTCCGCCGCGGCAAGCAGCAGTCCGATCAGCCGCAGATCACCGCCGACGGCGCCGGCCTGACCGGCACCGCCACGCCGGCGATCGCCACCAACACGGCGCAGGCGGGCGGCTGGTATCAGCGGCTCACCGGTGACTCGCGCCGCAGCGCGCTGAACACCAACGACCTGCGCGGCAAGGTGCTGCGGATCAAGGTCAAGAACGGCGACATCTCCGCCGCCGACGCCAACAAGGCCGCCCTCGGCTCCCGCACGGGCGCCTACTCGATCCCGCCGGGCAACCTGTTCCCCCTGGTCGCGGGCAAGCCGCGGGACAAGACGCGGCCGGAGGTCTACGCGATGGGGTTCCGCAACCCGTTCCGGATCCAGGTCGACGAGAACGACGTGGCCTACATCGGCGACTACTCGCCCGACGCCCAGACACCGCAGCGCTCGCACGGCCCGGCGGGCACCGGCCGCTACCAGATCGTGCGCAAGCCGTCCAACTACGGCTGGCCGACCTGCTACAAGCGCGACCTCGCGCACTACCAGTGGAACTTCCACGAGTTCGCTCCCGGCACCACCACCGCGGGCACGCCGCTGAACAACCCGCCTCAGAAGTTCGACTGCGACGGGCCGACGCAGCGCAACGACTCGCTGTGGAACATTGAGGGCGGTCCGACGGTCGAGCCGGGCCTGAGGGACGTCCCGCCGGTCACCGACCCGGACATCTGGTACTCCTACCGCGACAACAACTCGAGTGCGCCGCTCGGCACCCCGTGCGAGGCCTACTACGCGCCGAGCCAGGGCCCGATCGCACCCGGCTCGACGACCGAATGCCCGCGGTTGTTCCCCGAGCTCTACACCGGCGGCGTCGGTCCGCACGGGGTCACGAAGTACCACTACGACCCGAAGAACCCGAACCCTCACAAGTTCCCGGCGTACTACGACGACTCGGTGATCATCAGCGAGTGGACGCAGGACACGCTGCGCGAGGTCAAGCTCGACAAGCAGAACCACCACGTCCAGAAGATCAACAACTTCCTGGATTGCGGCAGCCGTGCCAACGCCGGGGCAGGCACGTTCCGGTTCGAGTGCGACAACCCGATGGACTTGCAGTTCGGTTCCGACGGCGCGTTCTACATGCTGACCTACGGCAACGGGTTCAACGTCATCAGCCCCGACGCGGGCATGTACAAGTGGGAGTACGTCAAGGGCAAGCGCGCGCCGAAGGTCGTGCTCACCACGGACCGCACCGACGGCTCAACGCCGCTGACCGTGAACTTCTCCAGCGCCGGCTCGCTGGATGAGGATCCCGGCGACTCGATCCGCTACGAGTGGAACTTCGGCGACGGCTCGGCGATCGAGACCGACCCGAACCCGGCACACACCTACACGCAGTCCGGCCGCTACACGGCCGTGCTGACCGCGCTCGACTCGTCCGGCAAGCAAGCCTCGACCAGCACCGTGATCACCGTGGGCAACACGAGCCCGACGGTGGTCGTCGATACGCCGGTGGAGGGCGGGACGTTCGCGTTCGGCGACGACATCCCGTTCTCGGTCACGGTCACCGACCCCGAGGACGGGACGGTGGATTGCTCCGAGGTGCAGGTGACGTTCGTGCTCGGCCACGACTCGCACGGCCACGCCGAGGAGTCCGTCAACGGCTGCTCGGGCGTGCTCCACACGGACGCCGACGACGTCTCGCACGGCGGCAACGTCTCCGGCGTGGTCCAGGCGCGCTACACCGACCACGGCGGTCCGGGCGGCGTCCCACAGCTGACCACGACCGGCCAGCACCAGATCCGCCAGAAGCACCAGGAGGTGGAGTTCGTCGTCAACCAGTCCGGCACCAACACGGCGACCAACACCGACGGCGGAGCCGGCGTGCACCGCGGCAGCCTGGGCTCGGGCGACTGGCTCCAGCTCAACGGCCCATTCAACCTGACCAACATCGATTCGATCACGTTCCGCGCGGCGGACGCGGCGAACGGCCGCACGCCCGGGTCGCCGCTGGCGGCAATCGAGGTCCGTCAGGACTCGATCACCGGGCCGATCCTGACCACGGCCAACCTCGTGTCCACCGGCGGGACGGGAACCTGGACGAGCCAGACGTTCCCGGTCTCGATGTCCGGGACGCATGAGCTGTTCCTGGTGTTCCGCTCGGTCTCGTCCGGCGCCACGGGCGGCAACCTGTTCAACCTCAACTGGGCCGAGTTCATCGGCACGGGCGTCGGCACCTAGCGAACCCGCCCGTGCCGACGGACCCGGGTTCGTCGGCACGGGCATCCGCACCCAGCGAACCCGCCGGAACAGCGGTAAGAGAGAAGATACTCATGCGAAGAAGGTTTTACACATCGGCAGTGGCCGCCTTCCTGACGGCGGCCGCACTCACCCCCGCGACACCGTCGTGGGCACAGGAAACGACACCGCCGACGATCAACGTGGCGACGCTGTCGCCCTCTGCGCCGACCGGCCAGAACAGCTGGTACACCGGCCCGGTGACGCTGAACGTGTCGGCGACCGACGACGTCGGCATCGCCAAGTTCCAGTACTCGCTCAACGGCGGCGCCGCCTACGTCGACGTGCCCGTCGAGGGGGCGCCGACGTCGGCCACGGCGTCGGCGGTGATCACGCAGGAGGGCAACACCAGCGTCCGGTACCGCGCGGTCGACACGTCCGGAAACATCGCGGCGTTCCGCTCGATCTCGGTCCGGATCGACACGCGCGCGCCGGCCGCATCGTACCCGGCGATCACCGACGGTCACGTCGGTCACGTCGCCACGCTCATCCCGACGCGCACGGACCCCTCCCCCGGCTCGGGCGGAGTGGCTGTGCTGAACATGTACCTCGACGGCAAGCTGGTCCCGCCGTTGCCGGTGCAGACCTCCGACCTGTCGCTCGGCGTGCACACGCTCGCGGTGCATCTGTCTGACGCTGCTTCCCGCAGCGCGAAGTACACGCAGACGTTCATCGTGACGACATCGTTCGCGGACGTCGACACGCTGCTCACCCGGTTCGAGACCGCCGGCAGCGTCCCGGCGGAGGTCGGCGCGACGCTCCAAGCCAAGCTCGACCAGGCGAAGGCGCTCGCCGACGCCGGTTCGGCCAAGCGCGCGAGCCAGGTCTTGAACGGATTCGTCTCGGTCGCCGGCCGGATCCCGCCCGGCTCGGCCCGCAGCACACTCCTGGGCGATGCGCGTTACCTGATCGACCAGCTCAACGGCCAGCTCGCGCCGGAGCCCGCGACGGGCCTCGAGTCCGAGCCCGCGGAGGGCCCGAAGGTCATCCCGGACCCGGTGCTCGCCCCGCTCCCGCACAAGCCGGACGCCGACTACAACGTCCTGGTCTTCTCCAAGACGACGGGCTTCCGGCACGACCACATCCCGCACACCGTGGCCGCGATTCAGAAGCTCGGCGTCGCGCACAACTTCAACGTCGACGTCTACGACCCGCAACTCCCGACGGTCACGCTGCCCACGAGCCCGTTCCTGAGCCTCGCCACGCTCAAGCAGTACGACACGATCGTCTTCGAGTCCAACGTCGGACACCCGGGCCCGCTCGATCGGACCACCGAGCAGCCGAACTTCGAGGCCTACATGAAGCAGGGCGGCGGCTATGTCGGCCTCCACGGCGCCGCCGACTCGTTCGAGATCGGCACCTGGCCGTGGTACGGCAACCTCGTCGGTGGGTTCTTCACCAGCCATCCGAGCGGCCAGAACGGGTTCGGCCAGTGCGGCAGCTGCATCCACGCCGAGGTGGTGACCGAGGACAACACGCACCCGGCGACCGCGCATCTCCCTGCCCGGTGGTTGACGGTCGACGAGCTCTACAACTTCGACCGCAACATGCGAGCCGACGTGCACACGCTGCTCAGCCTCAACGAGGACAGCTACCAGCGCAGCCTCAACAGCGGCAACGCGGCCACCAACCCGCTGCGGCTGATGAACGGCGACCACCCGATCGCATGGTGCCAGAACTGGGACGGTGGCAAGGCGTTCTCGAACATCCTCGGCCACTTCCGGACGGAATACTACGACGACGCGTTCATGCAGATCATCCTCGGCGGGATCGAGACGACCGCCGACCGCACGGACGCCAACTGCTCGTCCTACCGCGAGGCCAGCCGGCTGATCGAGGCTGACCGAGCCGCCGGGCTGCTGACCGCGGACGCCGCGGACGCCGCCGATGCCGCCCTGGACATCGCGCGGGACAGCTACCTGGCAACCAAGTACACCACCGCCATCCCGGCACTGAACTCGATTGTCGACCTGGCGAACGACAAGGCCTCCGGCGACGCTGCGGCGCGTTCCGAGCTCGCGCGGCAGGCGCGCGAGCTGCGGGAGTGGATGCAGAACCTCAACCGCTGACCCGTTCACGCGGCGGGGGCGGCGAATCGCCGCCCCCGCCGCGCTGACGCTGGAGCGCGCACCACTATCGCGGATTCATGCACGACCTTCTCATGATCATCGACGAGACATCGGCAGGGGCCGCACGTGACCCATCTTCCCAAGGGAGCGGTATGCGGTCGGTTCGACGCCCTGCAGGCGGCGAACACCAGGTCCAGGCCGACGGCGGTTGCGCCGGCAGGGGCGATCACCAAGGCCGATCGCGAGGTCGTGTTGAGCCTGCCGAATGAAAGGAAAGAACGCGTTCCGCGATGCGGAGAACGGATGCGTCCGCGATCGGAGGGGAGGAAGACGACGGTGACCCTTCGACGAGTCCAGTAGCATTCCCCACATTTCCTATACGATCCAAGTGGTCGTCACCATGCAGCAGCGTTGCGACCGATGTCAACAGGTTCGCGAAGACGCGAGAAGGAACCCCATGTCACGAGGGACGACGAAGCGACGATCGCGAGGGGCCATGGGCCCATGACGGGCGGAACGCCGCCGGGAAGATCTCGTGGCCGGCTTGCCGACGAGGTGTTACGACACGCTGCTCGGACAGCTGGCTGACGTGCTACGGATCGAGCCTGGCTCCCGCGTCACGATCGACGTCCTGGCGCGAGAGCTGGGGGCCTCGCATACGCCGATCCAAGACGCTCTGAACCGGATGGAGGCCGAGGGCCTGGTCGTGCGTGTACCCCATGCCGGATATCACATTCCCCGCCAAATCGCCCGTCAGCGATGCGAGGACATGCTTGAGCTCCGCCTGCTCCTCGAGCCGGCAGCGGCGCGCAGATCCGCCGAACGCGCATCCTTGCAGCAGGTGGCCGGCCTGCGACGCATGCTGGCGGAGATGGCGGAACTGGAGGGAGGCAGCGGGCCCGTGGCCTATGACGCCTTCGGGCTCCGCGACGCCGCTTTTCACGATCTCGTCGCCCTGAACGCGGAGAACCAGGTGCTGTCCGGCGAACGGTTCCGGCGATTGTTCGACGAGAGCATGGGCGCGGACGTAATGGCGTAAAGGGTTGACGGGCGGGCTGGGCCGAGGAATGCTGACGCAATCGGATCAGATCCGATCGGATCCGCCTCACCCGCCTCAGATGCGAGGAGAAGCAGGTGCCCAGAGCGCTGCTCCTGACCGGCGACGCCGCCGAGGAGCTCGACACCATGTATCCCTACTACCGCGTGCAGGAGGGCGGCTGGAGCGTTGACGTCTCGTCACGGACGATGCGTGACGTTCAGCTGGTCATCCACGAGTTCGACCCCAACTCCGACGCCTACGTGGAGAAGAACGGCCGAAAGCTGCCCGTCGACGTGCCCTGGGCCGACGTCGACGTCGAGCGCTACGACGCCCTCATCATCCCTGGGGGACGCGCCCCCGAGTGGATCCGGGTCGACGCCGACGTCAGGCGCATCACCGAGCACTTCTTCGCACGCAACCTCCCGATCGCGCTGGTGTGCCACGGCGCGCAGGTGCCGGCTGTGTACGGACTGCTGAAGGGCCGCAAGACAGCGTGCTTCCCCCCCATCACCGGTGACATGGAGAACGCGGGCGCAACGGTCATCGACGCCCCCGACGTCGTGGACGGCAACCTCGTCTCCTGCCGGGGCTGGCCCGACATGCCGCAATTCGGCAGGGCCATGATGGAGCTCTTCTCGAAATCCATCAACTCCCCATCGTCATGACCACACCTCACCTGCCCCAGTGACGGCACTTCGGACCATCACAGTCGACGGCTCCCCCGTCCACGTCATGGAGAGCGGCACCGGGCCCGCGGTGCTGATGCTGCACGGCTCCGGACCCGGTACGACCGGATCCGGCGCCTGGACAACGACGGCACAGGCGCTGGGCACGTCCTGGCACCTGGTGGCTCCTGACCAGGCGGGGTTCGGCCGTACACCCATCCCGTCGGGCTCCAGGGGTGGGCTCCGGCTGTGGACGGAGCAGGCCGCGGGCCTGATGGATGCTCTCGGCGTCGAGCACTACGCCGTGGTGGGCCACTCCATGGGCGGTGCCGTGGCCCTGGCGTTGGCGGCCGCGCGTCCCCAGCAGGTCACCCATGTCGTGGCGGTCTCGACGATGGGCGCCCCCGGGGCGCCGCTGTCCGCCGACCTCGACGCGGTCTGGGCCGCCCCCGCCGGCCCGCTCGGGGCACGAGACATGTTGAGTCGCCTCGTCCTCGACCAAGCGCTCGTGACCGAGTCGGCCGTCGCTGCCCGTGCAGCTGCGATGCAAGCGGGGGCGGCCGCATTCGCGTCGTTGTTCCCTCCACCCAGGGCACGTTGGGCCGACGAGCTCACCCTCTCGGCGCAAACGCTGGCAGGGGTCCGCGCGCCCGTGCTGCTCGTCCACGGCGCCGAGGACCGAGTCACCCCGCTCGGGACAGCAGCCCTGCCCCTGCTCGAACACCTGGCCGATGTCCGTCTGCACGTGCTCGGCCGATGCGGGCACGTGCCGGCGCTCGAGCACCCGCACGACTTCAGGCGACTCCTGTCGTGCTTCCTCGGCCGGGAACGAGGTCACTAGTAGCGTGTCGTTGCTTAATCCTGGGTTATTTGGTTGGGATGGTGGTGTCCGGCAGATGTTCCTTCCCTTCTGCCGAGCGGGAGTTGGTGTGATGGGTTCGCAGAAGAAGAGGCCGGTGGTGCTGACCGCGGCCGATCGTGATGAGTTGGTTCGGGTGACCACGACGGGGGTCCATCCGGCCTCGGTGATCAGGCGGGCGCGGGTGCTGCTCGCGCTGGACACCTCTGCTGGTGAGATCGACTCCCAGGATGCGATCGCTGCCCGGGTCGGGGTCTCGGGCGAGACGCTGCGGCTGGTGGCCAAGCGGTTCGCCGAGAGCGGTGGTGACGTCGAGGCGACGATCCAGCGGAAACCGCGGGATCTCCCGCCGGTGCCCTCGCCGGTGACTGGTGAAGTCGAGGCCCGGCTGATCGCCCTGGCGTGC
This sequence comes from Actinacidiphila glaucinigra, assembly GCF_035918135.1. Classification (NCBI taxonomy): domain Bacteria; kingdom Bacillati; phylum Actinomycetota; class Actinomycetes; order Kitasatosporales; family Streptomycetaceae; genus Actinacidiphila; species Actinacidiphila glaucinigra. The sequence continues at coordinate 9,304,860 of NZ_CP109144.1, read as the reverse complement.
TCCCAGCCTCCTGCAGGCCGTGCCCGGTGGTCGCTGCGGCTGCTGGAGAAGCACGTCGCCCTGGTCGAGGGCATCCCCGATCTGGACCACTCAACCATCGGGCGGATCTTAAAAAAACGAGGCTGCGTCCTCATCTGAGGAAGTGCTGGACCATCCCACCACGAGCAAACCCGCAGTTCGCGGCCCGGATGCAAGACGTGCTGGCCGTCTATGCCCGACCTTATGACTCGGCCCGCCCAGTGGTGTGCATGGACGAGAAGCCCTACCAACTCCTCGCCCATGCCCGCGACCCGCTCCCGGCCCGCCCCGGCCGCGACGCCCGCCAGGACAGCGAGTACATCCGCTGCGGCACGTGCTCGATCTTTGTGTGGGTTGAACCCCTGCGCGGGTGGCGCCGAGTAGACGCCCAGCCTCGTCGCACCCGGATCGACTGGGCCGGCCAGGTCAAGCGATTACTGACCGAGGACTACCCCGACGCCGAGACCGTGGTCCTGGTCATGGACAACCTCAACACCCACGGCATCGCCTCACTGTACGAAGCATTCGAACCAGCCGAGGCCTTCGCCCTGGCCCAGCGCCTCGAGATCCACCACACCCCCAAACACGGGTCATGGCTCAACATCGCAGAGATCGAACTCTCCGCACTGACCCGGCAATGCCTCGACCACCGCATCGCGGACCTCGACACCCTCAACACCGAACTCTCAGCCTGGCAGAACACCACCAACACCGACCAACGTCAGGTGAACTGGCAGTTCACCACCCACGACGCACGCACCAAACTCCGCCACCTATACCCCACACATTAGCTGCGACAGTCTACTAGTGGCTCGGCTCGGATGCCACCAGGTCGAGCTGGTCTTCCTGCCCACCTACGGATCGTGGCTCAACTGGATCGAATCCGAGTTCGCGGCCCTGCGCTACTTCGCCCTCAACGGCACCGACCATCGCAGCCACGGCGAACAGAACGCCGCCATCGGCGCCTACATCCGCTGGCGCAACGCACACGCCTGTCCCGCGTCAAGTAACTGGCAGGTTTTCGGGTTCGGGAAAGTTGGGGACGAGAGGGTCGGCGGCGCCGGTGTGGACGTCGTGGGGGCGGTTCCAGGCGAGTGCCTCGTGGGGCCGGACCGTGTTGTATTCGAGCCGGTAGTCCTCGGCGTGGCGGACCAGGTCGAGGGCGTCGGGTATCTCCTCCAGGAACAGCTTCTCGTACTTCAGCGAGCCGAAGCCGCGCTCGCGTGACCCGTTCTGCCCCGGCGTGCGGACCCGGGTGCGGACGTGCCGTAGCTCGGGGCGGGTGGCGATGAACGCCTCGAACCGGAACGAGCGGAACGGTCCGCCGTTGTCGGTGACGATCGTGACCAGCGGTTGCACCGCGCCGTCGGCGTCCCGTGGGGCAAGCTGTGCCAGCGGCCTGCCGGCCAGCCGCGCAGCTTCTGCCAGGGCAAGCTCGACGGCGGCGATCGCGTCGTGCTGGTTCGCGGTGGGCGAGATGTGCCATCCCAGTTCGTACTTCGACCAGTAGTCCCGGCAGCCTGCAAGCCGCCAGGTCCCGCCCGCAGCGGTCTCGAACTCGGAGCAGTCCAGCTGCCAGACCTGGTTCGGGCCGATCGGCTCGGTGGCGAAGGCGGCCTTGCGGCGGGCAGCGAGCTGCCGTCTTTCTCGCTGGTAGTTCGCCTCCAGTAGCAATGCCCTCGTCCCGTAGTAGCCGTAGCACGGTGGCTTGCGAGACCCGATGGCCGTCCCATCGGCACATCGCCCACACCTTGCGATGCCCCCACGCCGGATGCGCGAGCGCGTGCCGACGGGCGGTGTCCCGGACCTGCTCGCGGGCCGGACGCGGCCACGCCCCCCGCGGCTCGGCATCGCGGCGGGCACGGGCCTGATGGCGGCGCCAGGTCCGCTCGGGCACGCCGATCAGACGGCAGAACCTCGCGGTCGGCATGCCCGCATCGACGCGGATCACCTCGAGGTCCTCGAAGGGCCCGGCCGGCCCTCCGCGGACTTCTTCCACACCCGCAACTCGACCGCGGCCTCGCCCAGCGCCTGCGTCAAGTCGGCGACTTGGGCCTCGAGCTGCTGTTCACGGCTGCTCGGGCCGGACCTCCCCGCCGCCAGCCCGGCCCGGCCGGACTCCAGGAACTGGCGCTTCCAGTTCCCGACCGACTGCTCGGACACCTTCGCCCGCCGCGCGGCCTCGGCAACGGTCATCTCACCGGCCAGGATCGACAGCACGATCCGGACCTTCTCCTCCGGCGGCACCGCCGGCGGTCTCACCATGATCGATCAGACTCCCTCACGGGACAGGACCCACAAGAAACGAGCCCTGCCACAAAGTCTGACGCGCGACACACGCCACCCCTGTGGGAGCGGATGTTCACGGACGCCCGCGCACAGCAGTCATCGAGGCTGTCGTCGCTACCTCCGACCGTCGCGGCTTCGCCGTGGCCCGCGCCATCACCCCGGTGTTGCGGCCGCTGGTACGAGCGGCCGCCGCTCGCTTGTGGCGGGACGATCTGGCGTATGCCGAACGCCGCTGGCAGCTACGGACCCGAGGCCGTTAGCCGCGCAGTGCCGCAGGCGGTGCCCCGGGGGCCTGGTGTTGGCCACGCCCGCAGGCTCGGCGACGGCCTGGGCGCATGGAGGATTCTTCGTCTACCGACGTGCCCCTCCTGCCGCCGGCCGGCAATACGTGCGGCATCATTTCCGCACAGAGCCTTGCCTTGTGCCGTTGTTGTCGCTGGGCTTCCCATCGGGGGCGGAGGCACTGACACCGTGAGAGCCCCAGTTGCCGAAACCTTTCAAGGAGTGAGGCAGGAGTCGGACTCCGTCGCTTGGCCATTCATCCGGTTCTCGCCACTCGGTCACCCGGTGCCGCTCTCCGTCTTGGTGCCCGGGTCCATGGTCCGGGGGGCAGGGCTGGCCGTGTTCCTGCCGCGTGTGCCAAGCTCCGCAGCGGGGCTGGGGCTCTTGCTGCGGCGGAGGTTCCTTGCTGCGGGCCCACACTCCGAGGGACACCGCCCCGACCAGAATGCCGACGAGGAAAATTCCCACGACCAGCGGCGCGATGCCGACAATGTAGCCGTGAGGCACAGCCAGCTGGATCAGTTCGGTTGCTGCCATAACAGACACGCTCCTCTGGTCCTGACACGCACAAGAACGGGCGGATGGTCGAGATCTTCACAGGGCCAATATCCACCGATTGCGGACACTCATCATTCCGGCTGGTTGCGGTCAGCGGATGCAGAGCACAGAGCAATGGTCATGACCTGTGGCCGACCTCGGGGCGGACACGAGGGGCGTCCCCAGCCGAGTGATCGACTTCTGGTCATCGAGCAGGCCGACGTTGCACCGCCGGTCGGGAAGGCACGTCCGGGCTGAGCGCAAAGGCCTGCGGAGATCATGGTGCCGCCCACTGAATACCACAGCTGGTAGACCTGTCCACCGGACAGGTCCGGCATGCGGTCGTAGAGAAAGCCAGCCTGCTCTTGCCCCGGAGAGGTCACGACCGACGTACGGCACGGCCAGCTACATCCAGGCCCTTGAGCGGCACGCCGTCTACGAACTCACGTACGCGCTGGCGAACCTGCCGGCTTCCGATGCGCGGGTTTCCCTTCAGCAGATCGCCGAATCCGTGCTGGGCGTCCTCAGACCTCGGACCGCCCGTTGGGGCCTGACGCTGCACGAACTGCTCCTCAGCGTCGGCGAGGTGACCACCACCGAAGTCAAGGACGAGGCCCGCATGGCCGCGCAGCACGACGACACCTCCGCACAGATCTTCACCGGCCACATGACCATGAACGTCCTCCCGCACGGGCAGATCACCCACCAGGCCAATGGAAGGCTCGAGTCGATGAGCACCTGGAACATAGACCGCCAGGAGATCTCTGGTGGGAACGTGCAACAAGGCGACGGCAACCACCAGTTCAACAGCCCTATAAACCCGGCAAGCGCCGGCAAGGCCAGGGAGGTCGTCGCCGACCTCCTGAGTGCACTGCGCACCGCGGCACAGGCGCGTCCTCCAGTGAGCCGCTGATCGCCGACGCCGAGGTCATCGAAGGAGAACTCACAGCCGCACAGGAGGAAGACAGGGAGCCTGACGCCGGCCTCCTGCGGCGCACCTGGCTGCACATGCGCACCTCGGCCGAACCAGCGGCCATCGCCGTCGCCGTCGCCGTCGCCGGCAGCGCAACCGCATCACTGGTCACCCAACTCGGCCACTTGTTCGGAGTGGCCTGACGCAAGCGCCGTCGTGGATGACCCGCGGCACCGTGGGTCCGGCGCTACCACGTCCGGGGGGCGCAACACCGACACGGCGGGACATCCGCGCGCTGTCTACCCCCTGCCAGGGGTGCGCGGTAGTCGGGGGTGGCACGTACAGGCACAGGCTGCGATGGCCTGGCCCGCGGATCCACCAGGGCCCCGGCCCGCGGCATGCGCACGGCGCGGGGTAAGGATCTCCGGGGGCCCGGCGCACCGTGCCGGGAGCGGTAGCGGCCTCCCGCGCCAGCGGACACTCGGGCCTGAGGGATCCGGGTAGGCCACTCCCCCAGTCGCGCCGTCTTTCGGATCTGGTGCAACCGTCCCTGGCCGGCGGATGTCCGGATCAAGAAACGAGGCCGGCGGTTGCCCCCGGCCATCGCCGCCGTCACGGAGCTGCCGTGCCGGAACCAACCCGTAGAGCCTTCACCGATCCCGGAGAGGGGCACGATGACATTGTGCACACGCGTTCCGATGTCGCCGGTTCCCCGGATTGTGGCCGCCGCCCGCAAGAGGGAGGGTGGTCTCGGGAGGGGCGCACGCGTGTCACGGATGCGGCCGGGGGCTTGGCGAGCGTGAAGCAAGTTGTCAGAGTCCGGAACCGGCGAAGCGGTCGGCGCCGGGGGATGGGGCGCACACCGATGTGCGGTGGCCGACGCGAGATCGTCCACTCCGGGCAGGCGTACGGAGGTGTCGTACATGTCCGAGAAGAACCCAGTGCACGCGAGCCTTGCCGGGGATCACGAGGTCTCGCTGCCGCCTGAAGTCAAGTTGCTGCAGGAAGTCACTCCTCCCTTCTTCCCCGAAGGCGCTTCGGGAATGACCATTCTCGTCGACTGGCCTCCCGGTCACCCCGGGCTCCCCCCGCACCGCCACTCGGGGCCCTCATTCGGCTACGTGATGGAGGGCGCGCTCCGGTTTGAACTCGAGGGCGAGCCGGAACGTGTGATCAAGGCTGGCGAGACCTTCTGGGAGCCAGGCGGAGACATCATCCACTACCAGGACGGTAACGCCCTGTCGGACGGACCGACCAAGTTCCTGGTGGTCATGGTGTGCGCGCCGGGTCAGCCGATGCTCACTGTGGTCGACGAGGAGGAATTGAAGGAACGGGCTCACCTGCGCGCGCCTCGTCCCTCCGCAGGCTGACGCCCGACAACGGCGGCGTCCAGCACCCGGGTGACGACAGCGGAGGAGTTCCCCGGTCTCCAGGACCACGACCTCCTGGGCCGGTCCCTTCGCGACGTACGGCGATGGCCTGCGGACCTTCCTGGCAGGACGCACAGGCGGGCGTCCGGCCTGCGGCGGCCAGCTCCTCGGCAAGAGTGGCGGAGGACAACGTGGGTCTGGCCGAAGCGCGGTTGCCAGCACCACTGAGGAAAGAGGCGAGCACGACGACGCGGCTGCCCGATCCGCGCGTTGATCTCGGTGAACAGCGTTTGAGGGGACGCGCCGGAAGCCGGGACCCGGGCGGTACGCGCCGTGGTCATTTGACGTGCCCGTCGCGACCGGTGCCGGTGCGGACCGGAACTACTCGGCGTCCGAATGGTTGATGCAGTCATGAGGCAGGGTGATCTGGCAGACGCGGAGTGGGAACGGCTGCGGCCGTGCCTGCCGGTCAAAGACATTGGCGTGGTCGGTGGCGGATCACCGCAGGTGATCGCCCGAATCCTGCATCGGGATCGGACCGGGGTACGGAACTGACGTAACTGGCCGGAACGATTCGGGCCGTGGAAGACCGTGTGTGAACGGCGCGTTGTGTCGGCCGACGGAGCCGGGGAGAGCGGCTGGGACGTCTCGGTGGACTCCGCCATCGTCCGTGCGCATGACCACGCGGCCGACGGCACCGACCCACCCCCGGTCCCCGCGTCAAAGGGGACCGAGCAGGCAGAACAGAGACGCCCGATCAGCGGCGGTGGCCGTGACGGGCATCTCCGCCGACCCGGCGGCCGAGTCGCTCCTTGCGCGGCATACGTGGTCTGCGCGAGCACGTCGTGGCGCATATCAGCTCTGCGGTTCGCCCGAACGCAGTGCTGTCGGGGGGAGCTTGGGACCCCACAGTGCCCGGTGTCGCCGGCGACTGAATGCGTCAGCTGGATGGACCGGTCTTCGGGGCCGGAGCGGTCCGGAGTGCTCCGCACGGGCGCTCACCTCCTCATTCCGGTCCTTCTTCAGCGCAGCAGACCAGCCGTCGGCCCGCCAGTCGGGAAACTGCCACACCCACGGGTCCGGGGCACGGGAGAGCCCGCACACGGCCGCGCATTCCCGGCGCACCGCGCCGAACGACCTCTCGGCATCCACGGACGGCGTGGGGCATCCTGGCCTTTGTGCGCACATGAAGGCTCCACGGCGGGGTCCGAACCCGAGAAGGCCCGGCTTGCTGGAGGGCGGAGGCCAGGTGCCAGATGGCCCGGATGGGCCCGGTGGGTGGGGGCTGCCGTCATCGTGGGCGGGGTGGCCCTCCTGGCCGGCTCGCACCGGCGGGAGGTGGCGCAGGCCTACAGCCTCATCTCCCACGTCCGCGGACCGGCACTGACCGCCGCGGTGGCCTGCGAGGCGCTCTCGCTGCTGTGCTTCGCCGCCGTTCCCCGTCGGCTGCTGGCCGGCGGCGGAGTGCGCTGGGGACTGAGTCGCATGGCCGTGATCACGATCGCGGGCAACGCCGTGGCGGGTGTCCTACCCGGTGGAGCCGCCTTCGCCGGCGCTTGGATGTACCGGCAGTTCAGCCGCCGGGGCGTTCCCCCGGCCCTGGCCGTTGCCGTGCTGGTTGCCGGCGGTGTGCTGTCGGCCGTCGGGCTGACGCTGCTCGTCGCCGCCGGTACGGTCGGCTTCGGCGCCGTCGGGACAGCTGCGCCGGTACGGCCCGTCACAGGCGTTCTCCTTGCGGCGACGGCCGCTGTGGCGGCGATCGTGGTCCTGTCCCGGTCCTCGGGCTTCCGAGTCGCTGTGAGGCGCACCTGGGTCTCCGCAGGCCGGCGCTCGTCACTCGTGCATCGCGGGCAGCATGCGCTGGCGGCCGTAGTGGAACAGGCCAGGAGCCTCCAGCCCGGCCTGCGCCCTTGGCTGTGGCCCGCCTTCCTGGCCCTCATGAACTGGCTCATGGATGCCGGGTGCCTGGTCTGCTGCATGTGGGCACTGGGCATCACTGTGCCCTGGCACGGACTGCTCCTGGCCTACGGACTGGCCCAGCTCCCGGGGGGCCTGCGGCTGACCCCGGGCAGTCTGGGCGTCCTCGAGGCGAGCCTGTCCGCGTTGCTCGTCCTCTACGGTCTGGACTCCGGCTCGGCCATCGCCGCAACCCTCCTGTACCGCGTCATCAGCTACTGGGCACTCCAGCCGATCGGATGGACCTGCTGGGCGGCGGTCACCGCCCAGCGCGGCGCGGACCGTGAACGTTCCACCGGCACCCGCCCCCGCTGAGCGGGAAACGTTCTACAGCTGTTGCGAGAGCAGAAGGTCGTGGGCCAGACGAGCGCCGCGTGCCGCTTCGTCCGCCAGGGCAGCGTCGCTGTCCTGTGGAGAGGAGACGCACCCGTGCCCCACCCGGGTGGCGGTGAACGCCTGCGCCGCTCGCTGCCGTCTTCTCCCTCTTCGGCAGCGAACAGACTTCCCGGCCCGGCGGCACAGGGCTGCTCGTCATCGCACCATGGCGAGCGATCTGGGTCTGCGGGGGCGTGGCGGAGCACTTCACGGGTGCGCCGGGACTTGCGGTTGCGGGTTCGGGGTGCGGCCCCATGGATCCCGATTCGCCTGACGGGGTGGGAACGCGCAGCATGGAAATCACCTGAACGGTGTCGTTCACGGAGGTATGAACCGCGATGACTCCGCCCGTACACCAACGGCCCGGCCGCCTCCTCGGAAGTGGCCTCGTCCAGGCGTGACACCGGCCCATCGGCGGCGCGTACGACGCCGTGTCCGCGTATGAATCACCCATCGCGTGACGGGGGCCGAGCGCCGAGGACATCCCACCCTCCCTGAGCTCGATCGGCGTCCTGCGATGCGCTGCTGCGGGCGTTGTCCGCGACGCGGCGGTCGGGCCTCCCGCGGGGTATGTCCGGTCCGGGTTCGGGGAGAGCCCGACGCCACCGAAGCGGGGTTCCGGCGGAACGGTGCGCGGTGCCTGCGGCACCAGCGCACGGCGCAGGGGTCATTGCACAGGCCGGGGCTGTCCGGCCCTGGAGTCCGGGCCTTTCGGCCCGTGCCCTGCCGGCGGAGCCGGGAGAGACGCTGGTGGGGAGTCCCGCAGCGGCTCCGGTCCCCCTCCCGCGGGGGGAGGCCGAGGAACTGCGCGTCGCCAGCCGGACAATCGGCTTCCTCGGCCAGCAGGAGCATCAGGACGCGATGGGGCGGCGCCGACCGCAGTCGAGGACGCGAGCGGCCCGGCTGCGGATGCCGCAGCTTCGCGACGGCTGACCGCGTGGGCTCATGCCCCGACGAGGTGCATCGAGCTCGGAAGGGAAGGAAAGCATGAGCACGTCACATGAGCACGGCGCGGTCGTCGTCGGGGTGGACACCACGCCCGCCTCCAGGCCGGCCCTGGCCTGGGCCGCGGATGAGGCGGCGCTTCGGCGACTGCCGCTGCACATAGTGCTCGCCGTCGACGCGCCCGGCCTGCACGGCGGCTCTGCCGAGCTGACCACGTTGTGGACGTCGTGGGGGCCGGTGGTACGTGCCACGCATGCCCCGGTGCTGGAGGAGGCACGGGACTTCGCCGTTGAGCGGCACCCGGGACTCACTGTGGTCGCCGAACTTGCCGATGGCTCTCCGTTGGACGTTCTGCGCGCGCGGGCACCGGGCAGTGCCATGGTGGTGCTCGGCTCCCGGCACCGCGGCATCGTCCGGGACCTGTTCAGTCGTGAGTCGGTGGGCATGCCCTTGGTCAGGCACGCACCGTGCCCGGTCGCCGTGGTACGGGAAACCGAGCATGTGATCCACGTTCCGCCGGAAGTCGTGGTGGGCGTCGATGGTTCGGCGCTGTCGGCGGAGGCGGTGCAGTTCGCCTTCGAGGAGGCCGCCTTCCACGACGCCCGCCTGCTCGCGGTCGCCACCTGGCAGCCACCCCGTCCGCGCGACTTCCCTTCGGTGGCGACGGGGGACGAAACAGAGGACGAGGTCCGACGGACGCTGGCGGAGTCGACGGCCGGCTGGCAGGAGAAGTACCCGCAAGTCGAGTTCCGGCACGAGGTGATCCCCGGGCACCCGGTACAGGTACTCGGTGACACCGCCCAGCGGGCGCTGGCGCTCGTGGTGGGCAGTCGTGGCCTGGGCGGATTCTCCGGTTTGCTGCTCGGCTCGGTCAGCCAGGGACTCATGCACCACGCGCAGTGCCCCGTTGTCATCGTCCCGCACCCCCACGCCGGGGACGCGAGCGCCTGACCTATCGGTCAAGAGCCCCCGGGGATCAGATGCCTCGCCGTCACGCGCCACGAGGCAAGTCCACGTTCGCCGGTGGACCAGTGCGAAGCGGTTCCCCGCAACGGAACAGGCGCGCCTGTGGCTCGACGATGCCCCACGGCCCTGACGTCGAGCGGTCGCACGCACCGAGGTACGCCCGGCTTCCGAGCCACTCCCGCGGGTCGGCCCTCGGCCCGGGCACATCTCCCTCACGGAGGAGGAGGTGCGGCACGTGCGCGTGGGGAAACCGCGGCAGAACGAGCCTGTGCGTCGTCACGACGTGCCACGGCGGGAACCGCGGCCGAACTGGTTTCGCACACCGGCAGCGCCTGCGTCGTGAGGGGCGCAGGCGTGTCGCTGCGCTGCACGAGCCGAGGTGCGGCCACCGACGGTTGACGGGAACCCGATCGGCCCGTGACCGCGGACCGCCACTCGACGAGCGTTTGAGGGCGCCCGAGGACGCCGCGCCGGGACGTCGCGCTCTCGGTGTGGTGCGGTCGCGCGCGAGCCGTTGGCGGCCGTCGTTCGATCGCCCGTACGACTCCGCCTCAGGGCGCGCAGACGGCCTCGACGAGGTGGCCGACCTTGTCCTCGGGCAGCCGCCTGGAGAGATCGGCTTCGCTGATCATGCCGACGAGCCGGTGCTCCGCGATGACGGGCAGCCTTCGGATCCGGTGATCCTCCATGATGTGCAGGACCTTGTCCACCGCCGCGTCGGCGTCGATCGTGACGGGCTTCCCCTGGGCCAGCTCGCCCGCGGTCATGTGCTTGGGATCCTTGCCCCTTGCCAGGCACTTCACGACGATGTCCCGGTCGGTGATGATCCCGTGGAGCCGGTCGTCCGGGCCGCAGATCGGCAGCGCGCCGATGTCCAGCTCGCGCATCCGACGCGCCGCTGCGTCCAGTGTCTCGGTTTCCTGGACGCATTCGGCGCCCACGTGCATGATGTCCCGCGCAGTGGTCATCGCTGCCTCCGTCGCGTTGTCTCAGGGGCGGACCCCCGATGGGGCCTTGCCCTCACTGCCGGATCGATACGACCAGCCTGATACGCGCGCACTCGTTGCCAATAGGGCCAAACGGGCCACTGCGTCCAACGTCGCGCCACCCCTCATTCAGGTCATCCGTGGCCTATGTGACGGGGAGCCGGGTCCGCGCCCTGCGACGGAGCCGATCGGCCGGTCGCCTCACCCCACGCGGATCAGCGGAGGGCATTCCCAAGTGGCATCGAGCACCTCGGGACGCGGCCGGTACATCCGTAGCACGACGAACCAGGGGCCGTACCTGGAGGTGGGCAGCCAGTTGGCCTCCTTGTCACTCCCGGGAGACCGATCCTGCAGGTGGATGGTCAGCCCGCCCTCGGCATCCCGTGTGAGGCCGTGGGTCCGGTCGCCGACGGAGTAGCGGCCGGCCTCATTCGGAATGAGGTTCATGTCGTCGCCGTAGGCGCTCAGCGACCAGAACGCCTCGGCTGGAGGCATGGTGTCCGCGTCGAAGTGCAGTTCGTAGCGGCCGCCGGCGCTCAGTCTGTTGCCGTCGGCGTCTTGGAAGTTCGTCAAGTACACCGCCTCTGCGGGATCGTTCGCCGTCACCCCGAGCAGGGACTGGTCTGCGGCACGTTTGAGGAAGTCGTCGCCGAAGCGTCCCATCTGCGGAGGCGGGTAGCGCCAGCCGTGGACCAGGTGTGCCCAGTCACCGCTCAGGGTCTGCTGCTTGAGCATGGGCAGGCCGACCGCGGCCGCCCTGACGAGGCTGCGCTTGACCGCATCGGGCTGCGCCTCGATGTCGAGACCGGGTCCCACACCGATCTGGGCGAACTGTTTGAGAAGGACCTCGTGGTGGGCCGGCGGAGGATTCTCTGCCAACATCGCGTTCAGGGTCTTCCAGGGTCCGAGCGGATCCTCCTTGGCGGTGACCGGCTTGAGGACGTCACGGCTCTCTGGGACGTGTGGCTCGGATTCACCGAACAGCGCGAGCGGCGTGAGCCTGTAGCGATCCTGCAGTTCGCGCACGGTGGGGACGTCCCGCACCCCGTCCACGAGAGTCCGGCCGAGGACGAGCACCCAGGGACTGGGCGCCTTCTCCAGTGGACGGACATCCGGCGGCAGGTCTCCCGTCCAGTCGGGGCCGACGAGAGCGAAGTGCCCGGCGGCCGGGCCGGTGGTGCGCTGTCCGACGTAGTCGAAGTTGTCCGACGTGATCCCGATCAGTTCGAAGGTGAAGTACCGGTCGCCCATCTCGGGATGGGAGAGGACGACCGGCCCCTCGCGGAGGTCGACCCACGCCACCGAATACAACGTGTCGTTGTTGGGGCACCCACCGTCGCGATAGGTGGCATCCAGGAGACGTTCGGCGTGCCAGAAATGGTTGACAGGCGCATACGGCACCGTGGCGGGATTCCGCGGTTGCGTCACCCAGTCGTATCGGAGTTGAGCGTTGTACATGTACGGGAAACCGTAGACGAATGCCTGCTCACCGAGCGTGTAGGCGTATTCGCTGTGCCAGTCCCCGACGTTCCCGGTCACGAGAGGTCCCACCGCCTGCCGCAGCGTAGGAATCATGTCCGACAGCCGGCGCACCCTTTGGATGGTCGCCTTGGGGTGAAGAACCGCATGCCCGGTGGTGCGTACTGCCGTTGCCGCGGCTTCTGCCACGTCCTCGGCCAAGCCGCGCCGATGTCGCATCTTCGTCGTTGCCACCATGTCCACATCACTTCACTGAAAGGCCCTCTCTGAGGAAGGGCGCTCCGATTCGTGGCTCATTTCCATGTTGCGTGCCTCCGCTTCAGCGGGCCAATGCAGGGATGACGATGTTCGCACGCGCCGGCGTGGCGTGCGCACCGGTGCCGGGCCGACCTGGCACACACGTTATGTGTCGCGCTGCGAAGGGCTGACCTTCCGGTTGCATGCTCGAGCGGTCCAAGCAGCCTCCCCCTCACGTCCGGGTTCGCGTCCGGGTCCAAACCTCCCACGACGATCGGGGTGGACCGGCGGCACACACGGAAGTGAGCCAACCGGCCTTCCCGTCAGGTCTGCGGGCGTCACGTCGGCCGGGTGCGAAGTGCACCGATGTGCGCGTTGCCATGGCCGCCGCCGGTGCCGCTGCTGCTTCCGGGGAGCGGGCTGAAGCGGATCGCCGACCACCTCAAGGCACTGGCTCGAGCCCAGGATGAGCTCCACGAGGCCGTCTTGGCCCGGAAGTGGGGTTGTCCGCCGTGCTCAAGCTGGTCGTGTCCACCGTCATGGACCTCGTCGGCGCCCGGTACGGCGTGCTGGGCGTGCTCCACGAGGACAGGGAGCCTCGCCCCGTTCGTCCCGATGGGCCTGTCGGAGCAGGAAAGGAGCGACCTCGCGACCGCCCACGCCGCACTGCCACTCGACGGCTTCCTGCAAAGGCCGGCCGCCGAGCACCCAGTGGCGGCCAGGACGACACGGCGATCCGGGCCCTAGGCATCCCCGCCTCCTGACATCATGACATCATGCGGGCCGTCCCGGCCCCGAACCGCGCGTCGTCCGGCCGCTATGTGGTGGCCAGTACGTCGTCCTCGATCCGGCGCCGAACGCGTCGCGTGAGCTCTTCCAGGGCCGGCGAGCGGGTGACCCGCGGCGCGACGGGGCCGTGGATCCTTCGGGCGTTGTGGGGCAGCGCCGCGAGGTCGGCCGCGAACCGGGCGTGTGCCCAGGCCAGGGGTTCCGGCTTCGAGGTCCGCCGGCCGTGCGACATGACGGTGATCAGCAGCGGCTCGGCGCCCGGCGGGACCTCTTCGTCCCTCAGCGCGATCACATCGGCGCAACCCGGATGCCGGATGACCTGCTTGGGTCCCGGAGCGGTCACCTTGGCCGTGGACAGTTTCATCACGGGCCGGCCGTCGTAGGTGACCAGTTTGTACGCCGAGTCCAGGTACGGAGCATCGGCCGACGCTCCCACGCGCGTACCGACGGCGTAGGTGTCGATGGGTGCACCGGCGCGTACCAGCTCCTCGATGCGGTACTCGTCCAGGCCTCCGCTGGCGACGATGCGCACGTCGGGAAGGCCGGACTCGTCGAGGACACGGCGGGTGATCACGGCGAGGGCCGCCAGATCACCGCTGTCCAGTCGGATCGCGCAACCCGGGGGCGGGCCCAGTTCCTTCAGGACACGCGCCGCGGTGACCGTTCCCGCCACGGTGTCGTAGGTGTCGACGAGGAAGGTCACGGGTCCCGGGTGGGTCGCGGCGAACGCGCGGAAGGCCGTTTCCTCGTCGCGGAAGGCTTCGATGTAGGAGTGGGCCATCGTTCCGGTGGCGGTCAGCCCGTACGCGTCTGCGGCGGCCACGTTGCTCGTAGCGGTGAAGCCGACCATCGCGCCCAGCCGAGCCGCTTTCATGGCTGCCTCGATGCCTTGGGTGCGCCGCAAGGAGAAGTCGACGACCGGGTGTCCGTCGGCCGCGAGTACGCACCGGGCCGCTTTGGAGGCGATCGCGGTCTGGTGGCTGATCTGGTTGAGGACGTAGCTCTCGACGAGCTGGGCCTGCGGCAGAGGCGCGGTCGCCTCCAGCAGGGGTTCTCCGCCCAGGACGATCCGGCCTTCCGGTACGGCGCGGACCTCGCCGTCGAAGCCGGTACCCTGCAGGGGGGTGAGGTCGCCGCACGGCCGGTGCAGCAGATCGGCGAAAGCCGCGACGTCCTCAGGACGCACCCGGAACCGGGACAGGTGGTCGAGCACCGCGTCCAGCCCGGCGGCGACCAGGAAGCCCCGCTCGGGAGGAAGGTCCCGGACGAACAGGCTGAAGGTCGCGGGCGCCGTCATGCCCTCGTGGACGTAGGACAAGGCCATCGTCACCTCGTAGAGGTCCGTGATGAGCGCTCGGGACATCTCTGCCGCCTCCTCGGAGGTCCGGGGCGCCCGGCCTCGCCGGCCTCGTACGGATGCCGGGCGCACGATTCGCCGACGCGGGGCCGGGGCGCGTCTCCCAGTGCAACGCGGGGCACCGGACGGGCGGCAGTGCCGAGCGGGCAGGTTTCCGGGCCGATCGGCCCATCCGCGTCTCCTCGGAGGGTGCGTCCGTCGTCCGCGTAGCACCATGGTGGTAGGCGATGCGTGTGATCGTCGTGACGGCCCGCCCCCGCGTGCCGAGCGGCGGCGACGAACCCGGCGGCGCTCCCGCCCCGACGGCGAGGGCCGGCTCTCTGGATGGCGATCATGGACAGCGAAACACTCGACCGCAGCGACTGGAAGATGGTGCTCGAGGGCGTAACCGCTCGTCACGACGGGGACCTTGTGACCGTAGAAGTGCTGGACCCGTTGCTCGGCCCCCAGCACGAGGCCGAGCGGCTGCCCTTCTCCTACCTCGACTACGACCCCAAGGACGACGCCGTGATCGCCGCGGTCGGCGGCCGGCCTCCGCGGTACCCCGTTGTCCTCCGTCACATGATCGTGCGTCCCCAGGAGATCGACATCGCCACCATGGACGTGCCCGAGGCGGCTGTCCGGATCGTCGCGGAGGACGGCACCCCCACCTTGATCACCTTTTACCCGGCACGGCCCCGCGGGGTCTGACGGCCGGGTCGGACATCACACCACGCAGCAGGGGAGATGACGATGCGCGCCCACCTCGGCGACCAACTCATCGTGGAGAGCCCGAGCACCGGGGCCACCCGCCGCGAAGGGGAAATCGTCGGACTGCACCACGACGACGGAACGCCGCCCTATGACGTCCGCTGGTCGGACACGGACCGGACGTCTCTTGTCTTCCCGGGACCCGACGCCCACGTCCACCATCTCGAACAGCGGTCCCCGGACACGACGTGAGAGCGCACGGGCGGACCGGCCCATGACGGCCGGACTGCGAGGGCCTGATCCTCGCAGCCAGGCCATGGAGGGAGTGTCCTGTGGCATGGGAGACGATCCGCAAGGAACCGCACCCGCGCGTGACGCCCAATCTGGTCGACTACGATCAGGGCTGCCGGGACTTCTCGTGGCGGCGGGCGCGCACCGCCCTGGCGGGTCTGCCGGACGGCCGCGGCCTGAACATCGCCCATGAGGCCGTGGACCGGCACGCGGGAGGAAGCTACGGCGGGCGGACCGCGCTGCGCTGCGTGACACGCGACGGCACCACGACGTCCGTTTCGTACGCTGAACTCGCCTGCGCCTCCTCGCGGTTCGCCCACGTCCTGCGGGCCTTGGGCACAGGACGAGGTGACCGCGTCTTCACTCTGCTCGGCCGCTGCCCCGAGCTCTACGTCACCGTGCTCGGCACCCTGAAGAACACCAGCGTGCTGTGTCCGCTCTTCTCCGCCTTCGGCCCCGATCCGGTGGCCCATCGGCTGCGGCTCGGCGACGCGCGAGTCCTGATCACCACAGAAGCGCTCTACCGCCGCAAGGTCGCCGGCCGGCGCGCCGAACTACCCGGTCTGGAACACGTACTGCTGACAGGGCCACCCCCGGCGCAGCCGCTGCCCGGAACCGAATCGTTCGAACACCTCATGGCCGCCGCCCCGGACGACTTCACCATTCCGCCCACGGATCCGCAGGACATGGCCCTGCTCCACTTCACGAGCGGCACCACGGGCACGCCCAAGGGGGCGGTCCACGTGCACGAGGCCGTCGTCGCCCACCACGTCTCCGCGTTCTACGCCCTGGACCTCCATCCGGAGGACGTGTACTGGTGCACCGCCGACCCGGGCTGGGTCACCGGCATGTCCTACGGCTGCATCGCCCCCCTCGTCCACGGGCTGCCCGTGGTGGTCGACGAGGGTGACTACGACGCGCGGCGCTGGTTCCGGATCCTCGCGGATGAAAGGGTGACGGTGTGGTACACCGCCCCCACTGCGGTGCGGATGCTCATGCGGGGCACGTCGCTGCACGGCGCCGAGGAGATGACCCACGCATACGACCTGTCCGCTTTGCGGTTCATCGCCTCGGTCGGGGAGCCCCTCAATCCCGAAGCGGTGCTCTGGGGCCAGGAGGCGCTCGGTCTGCCGATCCACGACAACTGGTGGCAGACCGAGACCGGAGCCATCATGATCGCCAACTTCGCGGGCACCGAGATCCGCCCCGGTTCGATGGGCCGCCCGCTGCCGGGCATCGAGGCGGCGGTCCTGGAACGCGGCGAGGACGGCCGGGCCCGGCTGACCGACGGCCGCGTCACCGTCGTACGCGAACCGGGGACGGAGGGGGAACTCGCCCTGCGGCCGGGCTGGCCTTCGATGTTCCGGGGCTACCTGCACGACAAGGCACGCTATGACGCCGCCTTCGCCGACGGCTGGTACCTGACCGGTGACGTGGCGCGGCAGGACGCCGACGGCTGGTACTGGTTCGTCGGACGCGCCGACGACATGATCAAGTCGGCCGGTCATCTCATCGGGCCGTTCGAGGTGGAGAGCGTGCTCATGGAGCACCCGGCGGTCGCGGAGGCCGGCGTCATCGGCCGGCCCGACGCGGTGGCCGGGGCAGTCGTGAAGGCATTCGTCTCCCTGCGGCCCGGCCACCGGCCGGACGAGGCCCTGCGGCAGGAACTGGTGGCCTTCTCCCGGCGTCGGCTGGGCCCGGCCGTGGCCCCCCGCGAGATCACGTTCGACCAGGACCTTCCCAAGACCCGCAGCGGCAAGGTCATGCGCCGCCTGCTGCGGGCCCGCGAACTGGGACTGCCCGAGGGGGACACCTCGACACTGGAGGGATCATCGTGACCGCCGCCGCGCGCCCCCCGCGGACGCATCCCCGCAAGGCCGCGCCCAAGAGCACACCCGACCGTGACGCGCTGACCGTGATGCTGCGCATCCGCCGCTTCGAGGAGCGCTGTGTGGAGCTGTACAGCGCGGCGAAGATCCGCGGCTTCGTCCACCTGTACATCGGGGAGGAAGCCGTGGCCGTCGGCGTCTGCGCCGCCCTGACGGCCGAGGACGCCGTGGTGTCCACCTACCGCGAGCACGGGCACGCCCTGGCGCGCGGGATCCCGGCGGAGTCGGTCATGGCGGAGATGTACGGCAAGGTGACCGGTTGCAGTCGGGGCCACGGCGGCTCCATGCACCTGTTCGACGCGGCCCACCGGTTCTACGGGGGCAACGCCATCGTCGGGGGCGGCCTGCCCTTGGCCGCGGGCCTCGCACTCGCCGACCGCATGTGCGACCGGCCCCAGGTGACGTGCTGCTTCTTCGGTGACGGGGCCATGGCCGAGGGCGAGTTCCACGAGACCGCCAACCTCGCGGCGCTGTGGGACCTGCCCTTGCTGCTGGTGTGCGAGAACAACCAGTACGCCATGGGCACGGCTCTGCGCAGAGAGCACGCCCAGACGGATCTGGCGATGCGCGCCGCCTCCTACGGCATGGCCGCGTGGGCGGTGGACGGCATGGACGTCCATGCCGTCGCGAGCGCGACCCGCCGGGCGGTCGAGGGCATCCGGGCGGGCAGCGGGCCCCACTTCCTCGAGTTGCGCACCTACCGTTTCCGCGCCCACTCCATGTACGACCCCGACCGCTACCGTGACAAGGCCGAGATCGAGCGGTGGAAGGAACGCGATCCGATCGACCTCCTTCTCGGGCGGATGCGCGCCGCGGGTGAGCCCGTCGACAGGGAACTCCCCGGTATCGAGCAGCGGATCAGCGAGGAGATCGACGCAGCAGTCGACGCCGCCGAGCGGGCTCCGGCCGAACCGGTCGAAGCACTCTTGCGCCAGGTGACGAGCCCGCCCCAGGAGACCGGGGAGGCGAGCGAGCCGTGAGCGACCCCGGGAACGGTACGAAGACCACGTACCGCGAGGCCCTGCGCGAAGGACTGCGACAGGCGCTGCGCGAGGACGACCGCGTCTTCCTGATGGGTGAGGACGTGGGCCGGTACGGAGGCTGCTTCGGCGTGAGCCTTGGTCTGCTGGAGGAGTTCGGGCCGGAGCGGGTCCGCGACACCCCCCTGTCGGAGTCCGCTTTCGTGGGTGCGGGCATCGGCGCGGCCCTGGCCGGCATGCGGCCGATCGTGGAGATCATGACCGTCAACTTCAGCCTGCTCGCCCTGGACCAGATCCTCAACACCGCCGCCACCATGCTGCACATGTCCGGCGGGCAGTTCTCCGTGCCCCTGGTCATCCGCATGACCACCGGGGCCGGACGACAGCTGGCCGCCCAGCACTCACACAGTCTCGAAGGGTGGTACGCCCACATCCCCGGCATCCGCGTGCTCGCCCCCGCCACCTTGGAAGACGCGCGCGGCATGCTGGCCCCGGCACTCGCGGACCCCGACCCGGTGCTGATCTTCGAGCATGGCTCCCTGTACAACGCCTCCGGCGAACTCCGTCCGGACTCCGCTGCGGCAGGGCTGGACGACGCCGCCATCCGGCGCAGGGGCGACGATCTGTCCGTCATCGCCTACGGTGGGTCGCTGCCGAAGGCCCTCGCCGCGGCGGACGAACTGGCCGGCGAAGGCATCAGCGCCGAAGTGGTGGACCTTCGCACCCTCCGTCCCCTGGACGACACCACCCTCACCGGTTCCGTCTCCAGGACCCATCGGGCGGTCGTCGTCGACGAAGGCTGGCGCAGCGGAAGCCTCGCCGCCGAGATCTCCGCGCGCCTCACCGAACAGGTCTTCTACGAACTCGACGCGCCGGTGGAGCGCGTGTGCAGCGCGGAGGTGCCCATGCCCTACGCGCGACGGCTGGAAGAGGCGGCGCTGCCCCAGGTCGGCGACATCGTCGCCGCGGCACACCGGGTGGTCGGCTGACATGCCCGAATTCACGATGCCGTCACTGGGCGCCGACATGGACGAGGGCCTGGTGCAGGAGTGGCTCGTACGACCGGGTCAGCATGTCGACCGGGGTGACGTCGTGGCGGTGATCGAGACCGCGAAGTCCACCATCGAGGCGGAGTGTTTCGACTCGGGGACCGTCGAACGTCTCCTCGTCGAACCCGGAACGACGGTTCCCGTCGGTACGGCTCTGGCGGTCATCGGCGCCGACCGGCCGCGACAACGGACGGCGCGGCAACCGCGATCCGCCCGGCCGTCACACCCGCCTCGTGCCGAACAGGCTCCCGCCGACCGCACCGTACCGCAGACTCCTCCGAAGGGACCGGACGTTGCCGGCCGACCCGTGGCCACCCCCCTGGTCCGCGCGCTCGCCCACGAAAGGGGCCTGGACCTGGCTCGTCTCCACGGCAGCGGACCGGGTGGCCGCGTCACCAAGGCCGACGTCGAGCACGCGGCCCCGGCTCCGGCCCCCGCACCCCGGGTGCACGCCTCCCCGCTGGCCCGCCGCCTCGCCGAGGAACTCAAGGTACGTCTCGAAGACGTCCCCGGAACCGGCAGGAACGGTGTGGTGCGCGCTTCGGACGTCCGCAAGGCAGCCGGATCCGCGGCACCGCAGCCCGACACGAACCGGGCCCGGCGACGGCGGGAGCATCCAGCGGCCATGCGCCGAACCACGGGTGACCTCATGGCCCGCTCCAAGCGGGAGATCCCGCACTATTACCTGTCCACCACCATCGACCTCGCCGATGCCCTGGGCTGGATGCGCGAGCAGAACCGCGGTGGACCCGTCTCCGGGCGACTGGTGCCGGCGGCACTGCTGCTGAAGGCGGCGGCCACTGCCGCCCGGCGGGTCCCGGAACTCAACGGCTTCTGGCATGAGGGCGGCTTCGTCCCTGGTTCCGGTGTCCACCTCGGAGTGGCGATATCGCTGCGCGGCGGCGGCTTGTTGGCGCCCGCACTGCACGACGCCGACACCCTGCCCCTGCGCGACCTCATGGCCGCGCTCAAGGACCTGGTGGACCGGGCGCGCGCCGGAAGACTGCGGGCATCGGAAACCACCGGGGCGACCATCACCGTCACCAACCTAGGCGATCAAGGGGTGGAGTCCGTCTTCGGAGTGATCTATCCGCCACAAGTGGCCCTGGTGGGTTTTGGAGCGGTCGTCGAGCGACCCTGCGCCATTGACGGGCTCATCGGCGTCCGGCCTGCCGTGACGGCCACCCTCTCGGCCGACCACCGGGCCACCGACGGAGCCATCGGGGGCCGCTACCTGACGACGGTGGACCGGCTGCTGCAACGACCGGAGGAACTGTGAACCGAACCGAAGCCATGGCCACCGTCAAGGAGTCCATCGCCCGGATCGTGCCGGACGCAGATTTCACCGACCTCGGACCGGACGACAGCTTCCGGGAGATCCTGGAACTCGACTCCCTGGACTTCCTCGGGTTCGTCGAGACCCTCGTGGAGCGGACCGGCGTCGACATCGACGAGGACGACTATGCCGCGCTCACCACGCTCTCGGACAGCGCCGACTTCCTCGTCGCGCACACGGCGTGACGTCCCGGCGGCGTCGACCCGCGGGCTTGGCCGGGGAGGCAGCGGAAGGAGATGGTCAGGTGCCCGGGCACGCAATCGACACGAGGATCGCGTCGGCCCTCGTGGAGGCCGCCATCGCGGCCCCGTCCATGCACAACGCACAGCCTTGGAGGTTCCGCCTCCTGAGGGCGGAAGGCGCGCTGCACGTACGTGCCGACCCCGCGCGGCGGATGCCACTCGCCGACCCCGACGACCGCGGGCTCCACCTGGGGTGCGGGGCCGCCCTGTGCAACCTGCGGACCGCAGCCGCCGACGCCGGCTGGGAAGCTGTCGTCACCCTGCTTCCCGACCCCCGAGACCCGGGACTCCTCGCGGCGGTACGCCTGGCCGGCAGGGAACACCCGGACTCCGCGCTCGCGCGGTTGTATCCGGCGGTACGGCGCCGGCACACCAGCCGCTCCCCGTTCGAGGCCAGGGAGGTCCCACCGGCCGTCCGCGCAACGCTGCAGGACGCGGCCCGCCGGGAAGACGCACGGCTCGTCTTCCCCGGAGACTGGCACGCACGGGAGCTGCTCGAACTGGTCCACGACGCGGAAGGGCGGGACGCGACCGACCCCGGGCGTTTGAAGGAACTCGAACACTGGACCCGCAGGGGCACCGAGGCGCAGACGGCCACCGACGGCGTTCCCGAGTACGCGTTCGGCCCCGGCGAGCGTCGCGGACACGCCCCGGTCCGCGACTTCGCCGGGAGGCGGCCAGTCACCGGGCGCGAGGCGGTGGCCTTCGAGGAGACGCCGCATCTCGCGGTGCTCTGCACCACAGGTGATCGACCGGCGGACTGGCTGCGCGCGGGACAGGCGATGGAACGCGTGCTGCTCACGGCCACCCTTGGCGGCCTGTCCACCGCGCTCACCTCCGAGGCACTCGAATGGTCCGACCTGCGCTGGGCGGTACGCGACCCGGAGGCACCGGTCGGTCACCCCCAGATGGTGCTGCGCCTGGGGTACGGACCCCGGGGTGCCGCCACGCCACGCAGGCCCGTGGCGGATGTCCTCGACATCGGGTGAGCCGACCGCGCCCACGCGGGGCCGGCGCTCCGCCGGTCCTGTCCGGGGTGCGCCGGGCGGGGCCATGCGGTAGTCCTCGAAGGTGGCACGGCACGGTCCGGCGCCAGGTGGAGAAGCGGACGTCAATCCCGTCCGCAAGCGCCCCCGGGGCATGACGCGGGGTACCCAAGGAACGGAGGCGGCACGATGGATCCGGTCGTCACGGTGGGTCTCGACGGCTCGCCCGAGAGCCTCGCCGCCGCTCGGTGGGCGGCCGGGGAAGCCGAACGGCGCAGGCTCACTCTGCGGCTGCTGCACGCCTGGCCCATGCTCGCGCCGGAACCGACGCGTCTGCCGGCGGAAGTCGACCAGAACTACTGGGCGAAACGGCTGGTCCACAACGCGCGCGCAGAGTTGCAGGCCCGTCATCCGGGTCTGACGATCGTCGGCAACCTGGTCGCCGACGACGCCGAGCACGCCCTGCTCCAGGCGGCGTCGGAGTCCGAGATGGTCGTCCTCGGCTCCCGGGGCCTGGAGCCGGTCGCCAGCTACTTCCTCGGCGACATCGGCATGCCCGTCGTCTCCCGTGCCGCGTGCCCTGTCGTCCTGGTACGCGCGGGAAGCCCCGGCACCGAACGGGAGCCCATCTCAAGCGACCTGGGAGGAGTGGTGGTCGTCGCCCTGAAACTTCACGGCCCCTGCGACGACCTGCTGGAGTTCGCCTTCACCAGCGCTGCGGCGCTGGGCGCGCCGCTTCGCGCGGTCCACGGCCGAAGCCTGCCTCTGCACGCGCACGTCCCCTGGGGTGTGGACCACGATCTCACCGAAAGGATCCGCAAGGAAGCGCACACGGATCTGCTCCAGGTGCTCCGTCCGTGGCGGGAGAAGTTCCCGCAGGTGATCGCGGCCGACTCCGTGCGTCTGGAGAGCCCGGCCAGGGCCGTCCTCGGCGCGGCGGCCGACGCCGCGCTGCTGGTCGTCGGCCGGCGCGAGCACCGGCCCGCCCTCGCGCCGCACCTGGGCGGGGTGGCGTCGGCCGCCGTGCACCACGCACGCTGCCCGGTGGCGGTCGTCGCCCATGACTGAGCAGGGCCGGGGTGTGACGGCGCCACCGCCGCAGGCCGATGCGTCCGTCGCGCCACCCGGACGCGACCCCGGAACGGCCTGGCCCTCGCTTCCGCGCGCCGAGATCTGCGAGACCCACACCGCGGTGCTGATCTTCCTCGGCGACCACGCCTACAAGGTCAAGAAGCCCGTCGACCTGACGTTCCTGAACTACACCTCCGTTGCGGCCCGCCGCGCCGCCTGCGAGCGCGAGGTCACGCTCAACCGGCGCTTCGCGCCGGACGTCTACCTGGGCGTGGGAGAGCTGCGCAGCCCGGACACGGACGCGCCGGAGCCCGTGGTCGTGATGCGGCGGCTGCCCGCGGACCGGCGCCTGTCCCGGCTCGTCCGCGACGGAGTCGCCGTCGACGACGTCCTGCGCGCCGTCGCGCGGCAACTCGCCGCACGGCACGCCGACGCGCCTCGCAGTGGCGAGGTCGACGAACAGGGCACCCGGGACGCGCTGGCCGGGCGCTGGTCGGCGAGCTTCGCGCAGGTACGGGACATGGCCCGCGACCGTCGCTTCGACGACGGCGTCAGCGACGACCTCGATGAGGCCGAGCGACTCGTCGGGCGCTATCTCGGAGGCCGGGCACCGCTGTTCGACGCCCGCATCGAGCAGGGCCGCGTCGTCGACGGCCACGGCGACCTGCTCGCCGACGACGTCTTCTGCCTCGACGACGGTCCCCGCATCCTCGACTGCCTCGAGTTCGACGACCACCTGCGCTTCGTCGACGGCCTCGACGACGCCGCGTTCCTCGCCATGGACCTGGAACAGCTCGGCGCCCCGGAGGCCGCCTCGTTCTTCCTCAGCCGCTACAGCGAGTACTCGGGAGACCCCGCACCCCGCTCCCTGTGGCACCACTACGTCGCCTACCGCGCCTTCGTCCGCGCCAAGGTCTCCCTGGTCCAGGCGACGCAGGGCGCGCCCGAAGGCGCCGCCGCGTACCGGCGCCTGCTCACGGCGACACTGCGCCACCTGCGGACCTCCGCTGTCGGCCTCACCGTCGTCGGCGGCCTGCCCGGAAGCGGCAAGTCGACTCTCGCCGGAGCACTGGCCGACCGGCTCGGTCTCACGCTGCTCAGCAGCGACCGCCTCCGCAAGGAACTGGCCGGCATTCCCGTGGAGGAGTCCGCGTCCGCCGACTACCTCCAGGGCCTCTACACCCCGGAGTGGACCCGCAGGACGTACGACCGGCTCCTCGACCGCGCGTCCGCCCTCCTGTCCCGCGGCGAGTCCGTGGTCCTGGACGCCACCTGGTCCGATCCAGGACAACGCGAAGCGGCGCAGCGCATGGCCGAACACGCGTGCGCCGACCTGGTCGCCCTGCACTGTGCCGTTCCGGATGAGTTGTCCGCGGCCCGGTTGCGTGCCCGCGGCCCCGGCGCATCGGACGCCGGCCCGGCCATTGCCCGGGCGCTGGCAGCCGCGGAACCGCCCTGGGAGGAGGCCGTCGCGGTCGACACCAGCGGATCTCTCGAATCCGCGGTGGCCAAGGCACTTGGCGCACTGCGCCCCTCGGGCACGGCCCAGGCCCCGCCCTTCCGCCGCCCGTACATGGAACCCGGCTGAGCGGGACACCGGGCTGCCCCGCCCGTGGCGGGTCGCGCCTCGTCCCGGCGGACCACGCTCGACTGGCTCCGCCCGACGGGCCGGGCGCACTATGGAAACAAGACCATTACCGTCCAATCGCGGAGGTGAACCGCGATGACCCTGCCCGCCCACCGCCGGCCCGGCCGGCTCATGGAAGGGTTTCCCGCCCTCGGCTGGGGCGAGCCGATGGCGTCCGAGTTCGACGAGCTCTTCGGCCGTATGAACGATCTGCTGGCCTCGGCCGCCGCGACACCCGCGGGCGCCTGGTCGCCCCTGGCGGACATGCACGAGACCGACGACGCCTATGTGATCGAGGCCGAGCTGCCCGGCATCAAGTGCGAGGACATCGACGTCGAGGTGGACGACCAGCACCTGCGCATCACCGGCGAGTACAAGGAACGCGAACGCGAAGGCGTCCTGCGCCGCAGCACCCGGCGGTCGGGACACTTCGAGTACCGCGCCCTGCTGCCCACCGGCGTCAACGCCGAGGAGGTCAAGGCCCAGTTGTCGGACGGCGTCCTGACCGTCACCGTTCCCAAGGCCCAGAGCGCGAAGCCCCGGCACGTCCGGATCACCGAGAGCTGACGGGCAGCCGACCGCACCATGTCCGGCACATGGGGACCCCGGCCCATCGTCGTCGGTGTCGACCCGGATCCGGCGAGACGCAACGCACTGACCTGGGCCGCGGACGAGGCGGCACTGAGGAATCTGCCGCTCACCCTGGTCTACGCCCAGGGAGTGCCCACGGCCGGCTACACCTCGGGGGAAGTCCTGCCTTCCTGGGAGCGCTGGAACGCGGCCCTGCACGTGGAGGGCGAGCGGCTGCTCGAGCGAGCGGTGGCGTACGTCGGGTCCCGGCAGCCCCGCGTGGCGGTCAGCACGCAACTGGTGGAAGGTCATCCAGCCTGGGTCGTACGGGAGATGGCGCCGGGGGCCGCCATGGTGGTCCTTGGGTCGTGGCGCCTCGGCGCCGTACAGGAGTTGTTCACTTCTGCCTCAGTGGCGCTTCCGGTCATCGCTCACGCCCCGTGTCCCGTCGTCGTGGTCCCCGAACCGGAGGAGACCGACGAGCGGTCCCGATACCTCGTGGTGGGTGTCGACGGACATCCGCGTTCCGCCGCGGCCGTCGGCCTGGCCTTCCAGGAGGCCGCGCTTCATGGAGCGGCCTTGCGCGCCCTGTACGTGTGGCACCCGCCGTTGCTGGGCGTTCTGGACGAGGGCGCCGCCGAGCGGGAGTGCCGCCGCCTGCTGTCCGAGTCGGTGGCGGGGCACCGCGCCGCCTACCCCGAGGTGGACCTCACTCAGGAGGTCGTACGGGGTCACCCGGTGGCGGTGTTGACCCAGGCGTCCGAGCGGGCGTGCGCGCTCGTCGTGGGAACGCGGGGGCAGGGCGGCTTCAGCGGCCTGCTGCTGGGGTCGGTGAGCCAGGGTGTGCTCCATCACGCGCGTTGCCCCGTCATCACCGTCCCGCCGTCGGGCACGGCGGCTGCCTAGACCCGGGCGCGTCCGTCGCCCGCCCGGACCGCCGGCCCCCGGCACGGACAGGAGATCCCCATGGACGAGCACTCCCGGCCGCCCGTTCCCGACGGCCCGGTCGTCGTCGGCACCGACGGCTCCGACGTCTCCACCCGCGCGGTGCTGTGGGCGGCCGAGGAGGCCACCGCGCGTGGCCGACCCCTGCAGATCCTTTGCGCGACGCACGTCGATCTGCTTCCCGACGAACTCACGGAGGACGTCATACGGCCCATCCTGGACACAGCGGCGGACAGGGCGGACAGGGCCGCCCGAAAGGCGACCGGCCGCTTTCCGGGACTGCAGGTGACGACGTCCACAAGCCGCGGCGATCCGGCGGAGAGCCTGGTCGAAGCGGCGGGGGCGAGGGGAACCGTCGTCGTGGGCTCCCGAGGACTCGGCGGTTTCTCGTCACTGCTGCTCGGGTCGGTCGGACGCCAGGTGACCAGGTGGGCCACCGGACCGGTGGTGGTGGTGCGCGGGGAGCCGAGGACACCAGCGGTAACGGTCCTGGTCGGTGCCCGTGACGCCCGCGACATCCTTCCGGTCCGCTTCGCAGCCCTGTACGCACAGCGACGGGATGCCGCGTTGAGGGTGCTCGGTGCATGGACCCTGACGCACCATCTGGAGAGCATGGCACCCATGGTCGCTTCCGTCCGGGCCGTGGCCGAGCGGCAGGCCGACCACACCGCACCCCTCGTGGCCGCCGTGCGTGAGGAGTATCCGAACGTGAGGGTCGCGGAGGAGGTGGTACGGGTCCCGTCGGCTGCAGGCGCACTGGTCGCTCAGTCCGCGCACGTCGATCTGGTGGTGCTCGGAAGCCGTGATGCCACCGGGCTCCTCTCGGCCCCGGTGGGGCGGGTCGCCCAGGCGGTACTGGAACACGCGGCGTGTCCTGTGGCCCTGGTGCCACGCGGGTGACACGCCATCGGGGCCTGTTGGCCGCCGTGCTCATCCCCGGCCCGCGGGGCCCCCGTGCCCGTGCCATGCGTGTGCCCGGCGCAGCCGCACCGCGTCCTCGTGTTCGGCCTGCTCCAAGGCGCGGTCCACTCGGTCCAGTTCGCGCTGGAGCCGCGGAATCCAGTGACGGCGCAGCACACGCACTCGACGCTGTGTGCGACTCATCTCGGCTTCCACGATGCGTACCGCCGACGAAGCCGCCGCATACGAGGCGGCCGATGTCACCACCTCCCGGTAGGCGGCCTCGGCGCGCAGCAGGGCCGTGTTGCCGGGCGCCGCCGTATCCGGCGCGCGCGGCGGGACCTGGACCGCCACGGAGGCAGGCCGGCGCACCCCGAGGGAGGTGGTCCACTCCACCGTGACGACGGCGGGGCCGCCCGCACCCGCGGCGGCCGCGATCAGTGCGTGTTCTCCGCCGATCACCACCGCGCGCAGCAGCCAGGTCTCGGCGTCGGTGACGCAGGCCCGCCAGCCGGCGGCGCAGTCCCGCTGCGTACGGGACAGGGCGTCGTGCTCCCTGTGCAGGAGGTGGAGCTTGCGGTCGAGGAGATCCGCACCGTGGGAGGCGACGTGCAGGCTGCGCCGCAGCCGCAGGCGTGCCGCTCGTCCCGGGGCGCGGTGGCCGCCGTTCACGTGGGGCGCTCCATGTGCACGCCGTGAGCGTGGCGCAGCTCCGGTGGAAGCATCGTCAACTGCTCGGGCCCGAGGGTGAGCAGCACGTCCCAGGCGCGTTCGAAAGTTTCGTCGAGAGTCACCGCCTCGTCGGGGCGCTGGTCGACGAATCGGTGCAGGAAGGCTGCCTCGAAGTCCAGATAGCGGCGGTCCGCCGGGCTGAGCGCCTCGAGTCCCACCAGTTCTGCCAGTTCGCCGACCTGGCGGGCGCGGGCGAGGGCGGCCAGGAGTTGGGCGGCCACCTGCAGGTGGTCCGGCCGGGTGCGGCCGGGACCGGCACCCTTGCGCATCAGGCGGGACAGGGATGCCAGCGCGTCCACGGGCGGATAGACACCTCGTGCTTCCGCATCTCGGGACAGCACGATCTGTCCCTCGGTGATGTATCCCGTCAGATCGGGAACCGGGTGGGTGATGTCCCCTGCGGGCATGGTCAGCACGGGCAGTACGGTCACGGAGCCGGGGCGGTCCTTCAGCCGCCCGCAGCGCTCGTACAGGGACGCGAGGTCGCTGTAGAGGTATCCGGGGTAGGCGCGGCGGCCGGGGATCTCCCCGCGGGCCGCTGACACCTCACGCAGCGCCTCGGCGTAACTCGTCATGTCCGTCATGACGACGAGGACGTGCCGGCCCATGGCGAACGCCAGGTGCTCGGCGACGGTCAGAGCGACACGCGGGGTCAGGAGGCGTTCGATCACCGGCTCGTCGGCGGTGTTCACGAGCAGCACGAGTTCGCCGCCGGCCGACCGTTCCTCCAGCGCCTCCCTGACGAACCAGGCGTCGGCGTGCGTCAGGCCCATGCCGGCGAAGACCACGCTGAACGGCTCGCCACCGACGGTGGCCTGGGCGGCCATCTGCACCGCGAGTTCCAGATGCCGCAGCCCCGCGACGGAGAAGACGGGCAATTTCTGCCCACGGACCAAAGTGGCGAGCCCGTCCACCGCCGCCACACCCGTGAGCACCGGTTCCGCGGGTGGCCCGCGCCGCGCCGGATTGATCGGGTAGCCGGTCACGGCCGCCTGCTCCGCCGCCGTGACCGGCGGGCCGCCGTCGGCAGGCTCGCCGCGGCCATTGCAGACCCGGCCGAGCCAGCCGGGCCCCACCGGGATGTGCAGAGGGCGGCCGGTGAAGGCCACGCGCAGCCGCCGTGGGTCCATTCCGGCCGTGTCCTCCAGGACCTGGACCACCGCGAGGTCCCGGTCCGCATCCACGACGAGTCCGTGCCGCCGCTCCCCCGTGCCGAGGGTGATGACCGCGAACTCGTCCCATCCGACGCCCTCGGTCCCTTCGACGACCAGGAGCGGGCCGCGCACGTCGCGGACGTTCGTGTACTCCACCTCGCTCCGCGCCGTCATGACGCAGCCTTCGGCAGCGCGTCGAGCGCCTGCAGCATCTCGTCGCGCCGGCTCGCCACTTCTGCGGCGTCATGGGGCCCGGCTGCCTCACGGGCACGTAGCAGCGGCCCGAAGTCCGTCTGCTCAACGGGCTCGGGGCTTCCTCCGGCGGCGACGATCTCGCGGCACCGATCGGTGACGGCCAGCACGGCCTCGGCCAGCGCGGCCGTCTTCTCCGGGCTGCTGTAGGCGTCCCGTGCCGACAACGCGTTCTGCTGGAGCAGTCCTTCGCGGACGAGGCGGCCCGCGAGCACGCTCATCCGCTCCTGTGCCGGGAGCGCGGTGATGCCCACGAGGTCGACCAGGGGCCCGAGCCGGTCGGCCTCCGCGAGCAGGGCGCCGACACGCCGGCGGTGGTCGGACGGGTCCCCCGCCGTCGGCCCTTCGCTCAGGACCGCCGCGTCCCTGGAGAACGATCCGGCCCAGGAGACGGCGGGATAGTGACGCGCGTAGGCGAGGTCGCGGTCGAGCGCCCACAGGCAACGGACGAAGCGCTCCGTGTGCGCGGTGACCGGTTCGGCCGTATCACCCCCGGGCGGTGAGACCGCGCCGATGACGGTCACGGAGCCCTGCCCGCCACCAAGCGTGGTCACCGCGCCTGCGCGTTCGTAGAAGGCGGCGATGCTGGAGGCGAGGCCCGCCGGGTAGCCCTCCTCGGCGGGGAGCTCTCCCGAACGCGAGGCGAACTCCCTCAGCGCCTCGGCCCACCGCGAGGTGGAGTCGGCGATGACCACCACGTCCAGGCCCATGTCCCGGAAGTACTCGGCCACCGTCATGCCGGTGTGGACACCGGCCTCGCGTGCCATCATCGGCATGTCGGAGGTGTTGGCGACGGTGACCGTGCGATCCGCCAGCCTCCCGCCGGTACGGGGATCCTCCAGTTCGGACAGCTCGTCGATGACGTCGGCCATCTCGTTGCCGCGCTCGCCACAGCCGATGTAGACGATCACGTCGGCGTCGCACCATTTGGCGATCTGTTGCAGCAGCATGGTCTTGCCGGTTCCGAATCCCCCGGGTACGGCCGCGGTACTGCCTCTGGCGACGGGGAACAGCAGGTCGACGACGCGTTGGCCGGTGGTGAGGGGGTGCCGCGGGATCCGGCGCGCGCGTACCGGACGCGGACGCCTCACGGGCCACGAACCGGTCATCGCGATCTCGGTTCCTGCGACGACGGCCACCACCGCGTCGCGTTCGCGGTCCCCGGCGGGCGCGATCCACTCCACCTCGCCGGTGACGCCGGGAGGCACCAGGACGCGCAAGGTCACCGGTCCTGCCGTCCGCACCTCCCCGACGGCCTCGCCCTCGCCGACCCGCTGTCCCGGGCAGACGCAGGGCACGAAGCGCCCATCACCTTCCCGGCCCGTGGTTTCCACGGCCGCACCTGGCCGGATACGGTCGCCGATCCCGGTCAGCGGGCGCAGCAGACCGTCGAAGATCCCTCCGAGCAGTCCGGGTCCCAGGCGGGCGCAGAGCGGGTGTCCCGCCCCACGGGCGGGGTGTCCCGGCGCGAGACCGCCGGTGTACTCGTAGGCCTGGACGGTGACCACCCCCGCCTCGATGCCCACGACCTCACCGGGCAACCCGGCCTCGCCGAGGAGGACCAGGTCGTGCATCGCGATGCCGCCGGTGTACTCGATCTCGACGAGCGGTCCGGTGACGCGCAGCACGTGACTGGGCGGGCCGCCGGGGCTCAGGGCGTCCACAGGCTCTCCAGCGCGCAGCCTGCGCCGTCCACCACCCGCAGGGCTGCCGACTCCAAGGTGAGGTCGGCGCGGCGTCCCGGCACCCGGGCCTCCACGCCTCCTGTGGGGTGTTCCCGGACCTCGGCGTCCGGCCCGAGCAGGGCTCGGGCCCGCCCGGTGAGCGTGTCGAGGAGGCGGGGGTAGTCCGGCTCGTCGCGGAGCGCCATGACCCGCTCGGCGACCCGGCGGCGCAGTTCGCGGTAGGCCCTGGCCTGTGCGTGGAGCCGATCGGCGCGTTGCTGCCGGTGTGCCGCCGTGATCGCGGCGGCACGGGCTCTCGCAGCCTCGGCCTCGCCCATGCTGCGGCCCTTGGCGATGATCGCCCGGGCGAGGTCCTCAGCCTCGGCCAAGGTCGCCTCGGCGTCGCTGTCGGCCCTCGCGAGGAGGTGGTCGGCTTCCGCCCGTGCACGACGCAGCAGGCTGTCCCGTACGGGCTGCAACGAGTCCGTCACTGCGGCATCACCGCCGTCAGGGGGTGGCCGCACGACAGCCGCTCGGATCCCAGGGCCGCAGCCGCCGCCGGACTGAGGATGACGAGATCGACGTCCGCCGGCAGGGCCTGCCAGGCCTCGTGGACGGCATGCGCGCCCTCGGCGACGATGACGTCGACCCCGGCCAGGGCCAGACCTGCGACTCGGGGCTGTTCCCCGACGGCTGTGACACGTCCCATCGTCAGGCCTTCCCGATCAGGAGGATCGCGACGACGAGACCGTAGATGGCGATCCCCTCGGCAAGTCCCACGACGACGATGGCCCGGCCGAACAGCTCGGGTCGCTCGCTCAGCGCGGCAAGGGCGGCGGCTCCGGTGTACGCGACGGCGATGGCCGCGCCGATGGAGGCTCCGGCGACCGCGATGGCCGCGCCGATCAGGGCGGCCGAGTTGCCGGACGACGCGGCGGCCGTCTGCGTGCCACTGGCGGCGGCAGGCGTGTCGGTGAGCGCGACCGCCACCAGGGCGACGGCCCCGACCAGCAACAGCAGGTTCATCACGGTGATCACCCGCAGGACGGCGCGTCCCCTGCGGCGCAGGACTCGGTGGGTGAGGGTGAAGGCCGCCACGACGGCGGGCAGGGCGATGAGCCAGGCGATCACGGTGGCGCCTCCTTGTGCTGAACGGGTGGGTGCCAGGGCTCGAATGGGTGGCCCTGCCCCTCGAAGACCCGTGAGAACAGCTCGTAGAACTCCAGCCTGAGCGCCTGGACCCCGGCCACCAGGGCTTCCAGGGCGAAGGTGACTGCGGTACCGACGACGAACAGGGCGACGGCCGCGACGATGCCGGGTGCGCCGTGGGCCGCGAGCGCGCGCGTCCCCTGCCAGACGACGGCGGCGAGTGCCGCGTGCGTCAGCCCGAAGGCCGCCACACGGGCGAAGGAGAAGACGTTGGCGCCGATCCGGATGACACCGTCGACGAGCTGGATCCCGGCCTGGAGCACCCCAGGGGCGCCTCCGGGGGTCAGCGCGTACAGCCCGGTTCCTGCGAGGACCAGTCCCGCGGTCGCCGCCGAGCCCCCCAGCACCCACCAACTGGTGCGTCCGAGGGCGAGGCCGACACCGACGCAGACCAGCCCGGAGAAGAGCACGGCTCCTGCTATCCCCGACAGGGCGTACAGGGCCGTTGTGCCTCCCCCCTCTCTCCACCGGTTGGCCGCTCCGGCCGCGTAGGACAGGACGAGCAGGACGCCGCCGAGGCCGAGAGCGGAAAGCAGCAACCGCATCGGCTCCTGCAGGGGATCGAGCCACAGCACGGGCAGTACACCGGTGGGTCCGAAGAATTCGCCGTAGGCGGCTCCAGCCAGGATGCCGGCCACGCCGGCCGCAGTGACGAACGGCCACAGGTGGCGCCACCTCGCCAGCGGTCCAGGCTTTCCCCGCCGAAGGAAGAAAGCCCCCAGGACGAGCAGGCCCCCGTATCCGACATCACCGAACATCAAACCGAACAGGACGACGTAGACGAGTCCGGCGAGCAGCGTGAGGTCGAGGTTCCTGTAGGGCACGGTCCCGTAGACCCGTATCAACGGGGCGAAGGAGCCTCGCAGGGAGCCGGCGGCCCGCAGGAGGGTCGGCGGCTCGGATCCCGGGGGCAGGGGCAGCGCCACCAGTGACCCTCCGCAGGCGGCCAGTCGGTCGGCCGCGGCCGCCAGCCGGTCGCGTGGACACCATCCCGCCAGGGCTGCGACCTGGGCGCGCCGTACGGCGCTGTCCATTCGCTCTTCCATTTCGCGCTCACCGGTCAGCAGGTCGATGCGGTGGTCCTGTTCGAGGGTGTCGAGGTCGGGCGGGGTCTCGGCCAGCACCGGCGTCACGTGGGCGGCCTGCACAGCGCCAAGGTGACGCGCGGCGGGACCGGGTGTGATGTGCGCTGGGTCGTCGATGAGGTCGATCTGCACGCAGCCGCTCTCGGCGACCCGGATCAGCGTCTCGCGCAGGTTGTCGTAGGGAGCCACCACCGCGACCCGCTGCATGCGCACGGGAAGTGTCTGCTCAGTCCACCGCATCGAGGGCCTCCGGATCGCCACCGCCGCGGGCGGCCAGCTCCAGCGCGGCCCGAACCCGCCAGGCGTTCACGGACAGGAGGGCGACCGCGCCGAGTACCGGGGCGAAGCCGAAGGCCGCACGCCGAAGCAGTCCTCGCCCGTCCCGCTCGACCCTGTCCCACCAGCGCAACTCTGCCCTCCACAGCTCACCGGGTTCCTCGATGCCGCTGACGGCCCACCGCGCGTCGGCGGGGAGGCGGCGGACGAAGTCGCCGTAGCTGAGCGCCCGCATGGCCGCCGGCCCGATGGTCCGTGCCGCGCGCCGGGCCGCGGGCCCGGGCACTTCCCTGCCCATGAGGTACGTCTCTCGTGCCACCAGCAGAGCCAGCCGGCCGGACGCCCAGGCAGCGGCGCCGGGAACCGCGGTTGCGATGCGCTGTGCGGCCGATACGCGCAGGCTTGTCGCGAGGGCGGCCGCGGTGGGTGCGCCTGGGTCCCCCCATGCGGAGGCCGCGAGCGCGGACCTCAACCCGCCGGGTGACGCCGTTGCCGAGATCGGTCGCCAAGCCGTGTTCAGCGTGCCGAGCCGGTAGGGCGGGTAAGGGGGGACCCCAGCCTGCAGGGCCCTGGCATGTGCCTCGATGCAGGCGATCTCGAAACCCGACGCCAGCAGGCGGACGGCGGCTGCTCCGGAGCGCGACTGCCAGCCGGCCAGCACGCGCAGATGCCACAGCAGGGTGGCTGCGACGGAGCGCTGCGCTTCGGCGAGGCCGGCCGCCGGGGCCAGGTCGTGGCGGTAGGGCGTGGCCGTCAGACGGGCCAGGGCCTGGTGCAGCGTGGCGGAGGCCGCCACGTCGGCGACGGCGGCCGGTGCCAGGCATCGCGAGAGCATCGACCGGGCGCGCACCGCGCCCGCCACCTGCACGGCGCTCATGGATCCCGCGCCTCCGGCCCGCCGAGGAGCGCTTCGGTGGAGTCGGCGGCCAGCCGGTCGACGAACCCGGGCATACGGCGCTCCACACGGGAGCGCAGTTCGGCCAGCTCCCGTTCGGCTCCGGCCCGGATTCGTACCAACTCGGCCCGCGTTGCGGATCGCTCCCGGTCCATCACGCGAGCCGTCTCCTTCTCGGCGCGGACGTGCGCGGCCTGGACGATCTCGGCAGCCTGACGACGAGCCGTCTCGCGTCGTCGGGCGGCCTCGTGGTTCGCCGCCTCAAGCATCGTCCGGGCCAGGGCCCCGGTGGAGTCCAGGGCGGCGAGCGCGGGCTCCAGTTCGGCCCTGAGCTCGGCGCTGCGGTCGGCGGGCACCCCTCCGGCGGCGGCGGCACCCGGCAGGCCGGTCGGCCGGAAGCGCATCAGGAAATCGCGGAATGCCACCACACGATGCTCCTCGGGTTCCCACGGTTCCCCCTCTCTCCACTGTCCCCGTCGATGGCGGCCGCCGCCTGTTCAGGTACGGGCGGC
Source organism: Actinacidiphila glaucinigra (assembly GCF_035918135.1). Lineage (NCBI taxonomy): Bacteria > Bacillati > Actinomycetota > Actinomycetes > Kitasatosporales > Streptomycetaceae > Actinacidiphila > Actinacidiphila glaucinigra. The sequence goes on along the minus strand of NZ_CP109144.1, from coordinate 9,270,006 downwards.
CGGGTTCCGTCCTCGGGACGTCGCGACGTGGCTGCCGGTGCACGAATTGCGACCGTGCGCGGCGGCGATCACGATGAGGTGAGGGCGTGCGCTCGACAGCCCGGAGTTCTCGCGACGGCCGATGCCGACCGGCTCACGACTGTCGTAGCCTCTTCCGGCCCGTCGGCGTTCCGCGACCGTGGGCGGCTCCTTCGTGGAGGGGAGGGACCGGTGCCATCACCTGGTGCGACGGCCCGCCCCGCGCGACCGGAGAAGATCTTCGACCGGGAGTCCGAGTGGTCGGCCCTCGTCGACTTCGTCTGCGACCCGGGGCCCGGACCCGCACTCGGCGTTGTCACGGGCCGGCCACGACAGGGCACTTCCTTTCTGCTCGAGGCCTTGGCGAATGCCATGGGCGGCTTCTACTTCTGCGGCCAGGACGAGTCGGCTGCGCAGTCCCTGCAGCGTCTCGGCGACCAGTTGGAGCGCCGCACGACCGGGCCCGCGCCCCGAGAGCCGCACAGTTGGAAGGACGCTGTCGATGCGCTGCTGGCTCTCGGGGAAGACCGCCCCGTACCGGTGGTCGTCGACGGCATCCCGGGGCTCGTGGAGCAGAGCCCGTCCCTGCCCGCGCTACTCCATCGAGCGCTCCACGATGCCGAGGCGAGCCTTCGGCCGCCCCGTACGCGTCTTTTCCTGTGCGGAAACTCCACGCCGGTCATGCGCAGGCTCTTCGGGGCCCCGTCACCGCTGCGTGGTCATGTCCGGCTGGAACTCGTCGTGCCGTCACTGGACTTCCGGCAGGCTGCGCGCTTCTGGGGCATTGAAGACACCCGACTGGCGATGCTGGTGCACGCGGTCGTCGGCGGGACACCGGCCTACCGTGGTGATTTCGTCGGTGACGACGTACCGGCCGGACTCGACGACTTCGACGACTGGGTGTGCAGGACCGTCCTCAATGCGCGACTACCGCTGTTCCGGGAGGCCGGTCACCTGGTCGAGGAGGCAACGGACCACCGGGACCGGGCCCTGTGCCACTCCGTGCTCACCGCCATCGCCTCGGGTCACGTCACCGCCGGCGAGATGGCCGGCCATCTGGAGCGGCCCCTCACCGACGTCTCGCACGCCCTTGCCACCCTGCACGACCATTGCGTGCTCGAGGAGAGCCGGGACATCCTGCGCCCCGCTGTCACCCGGTACCGGATCGTCGAGCCCCTGCTCGCCTTCGACCACGCGATCATCCGTCCCCACGATTCGGTCCTCGAACGGGAACCTGCTCCCACGGTGTGGCAGCGGGTTCGGGGCACGTTCCACACGGACACCGCCGGACGTCATTTCGCAGACGTCTGCCGCGACTGGGCCGAGCGGTTCGCCGCCGCCCCTACGTTCGGCGCGCCGGCGATCTCCGACGCGGTGGTCACCGCGGTGTCGTCCGGCTCTGTGCCAGTCCCGGGACGAAGCACCGGCATCGACGTGGACGTGGGCGTCCGTGGCCGGGTGGGCAACCGTCCGGGGGTCCTGCTCTCGGTCGGCACGGCCTGTTGGAACGACGTCATGGGGCTGGAGCACCTGGAGCGGCTCCGCCACGTGCTGTCCGACCTCTCCGAGCGGGGCGAGGACGTGAGTCGTGCCGGGCCCGTCTGCTACGGCGGGGCGGGTTTCAGCTCCGGCCTCCTCCAGGCGGAGCTGCGCGGGGACGTCGTCCTGGTCGGCCCCGAGCGTCTGTACCACGGTGAGTAGCGCACGGACCCGGTCCGCGTCCGCCAGGAAGCCCCTCGGGAGTGATCACATGGAAGCGAAGCAGTGGAGCGTTCAGATCTACATCACCGAGCACGGGGACGAGACCCACGCCCGTGCCCTCCTGACGACCCGGGACACCTCGAACGTCGCCGGTACAGGTGTGGCCCGACGCGCGTCTGCCGATGCCGTCCCCGAGATCGGTGACGAACTCGCCGCCGGCCGCGCTCTGGAGGACCTGGGTCGTCGGGTGCAGGCCGCGGCCGCCGAGGACGCACGTGGCCGCTCGGCACAGTGGGAGGGACCGCCAGGTCCCACGGCCGACGAGCAATAGCGCCGCGGTGACGTCTTCTCGCACGCCCCGCCGGCCGGGGCGGTTCGGCCCGTACGTCGGGCCGTCCGGCCCCGGGCCTCCGCCTGCCGGCGCGTCCACGCTGGGTGTGGAGGTCGGCGCGGTGCCGTGCCGCACGAGCGGAGGGGACACCGCCAGATGGACACCGGCATCGACAGGGACATGGGCTCCACATGGTGGGAGCCGCCGCCGAACCCGGAGTTGTTCGGTCACGTGGTCGTCGGCGTGGACGGATCGGCGCACTCCGGGACCGCGCTGGAGGCGGCGGTCGCGGAGGCCGATCGCCGAGGCGTGCGGCTGGAGATCGTTCACGGGCGGCCCTGGGGCGGGCGCGGACAGGGGCTGTGCCGTGGGCCCCGGCCCTACCACACAGCTCAGGCGGTACTGCGTCAGGCCGCGGCGCGGGCCGAGGAGCTGCGGCCGGGGCTACGGGTGAGCACGTCCCTGGTCGACCGGCCCGCTGGCAGCGTCCTGGTCCGCCGCGGCCATGACGCGGCCCTGACCGTGGTCGGGACGCGTGGACACGGCGGCGTCACCGGGACGCTGCTGCGCTCGGTGAGCCTGCGCCTGGCCGCGCACTCCCCCTGCCCGCTCCTTGTGGTGCGTGGTGGGGCAGCCGCGCATCCGGCGCGTGGCCGTGTGCTGCTGGGTCTGCGCAGCGGCGCGGACACCGAGGCGGCCGCCTTCGCCTTCGCCGAGGCCGGACGTCGCGGCGTCCCGCTGACGGTGCTGCACGTCTGGACCCGCCGAACGGGCGGGTCACCCGGCTGTGCAACGGCGGGGTTCACCGAGCGCGCACGCGCCGAGCAGGGCGTGCCGGTCAATGCGGTGGCCCGGTTGCGTACGGACCAGCGCGTGGTGGCCACGGACATCGAGACGGTGCGCGGCAGGGCGACAGACGTACTGGTCGGGTCAACCGCTGACGCCGACCTCGTCGTGGTGGCCGCGCACCGCCGCCCCGGAAGGACCGGCATGCGGCTCGGCCCGGTCGCCCGCGTCCTGCTGCACCATGCCCAGTGCCCCGTGGTGGTCGTCCCCGTCCCGGCGCCCGGGCGGCGGTAGGAGGCGGGTCCCCCGCTCGCCGCGTCAACGCGTGCGCCGGCTTCGCGGGTGGTGCAATGGCCCGCGGAGGAGGTGAGCAATGCGCGATCGAGCGGGTGCGGTGGTCATCGGGGTGGGAAACGTCTTCCGGAGGGACGACGGCGTCGGCTGGGCCCTCATCGAAACGCTGCGCGGTCGCTCCGCCGGGATCCGGCTGCCGAAGGAAACGGTGCTGCGGGAGTCCGCCGGCGACCCCGGGCAGTTGATCGCGCTGTGGGAGGACGCCGACCGGGCGGTCGTCGTCGACGCCTGCTTCCCGTCGGCCGCGCTTCCCGGGCGTGTCCACCGTTGGTGCCCGTCGCCCGGCGAAGTACCGCCGCCGGAAGCCGGCCGGCACAGCACGCACGGACTCGGCGTGGCCCACGCCCTCCGTCTCGCCGACGCCCTGGGGCGCCGACCGGCCGATCTGGTGGTGTACGCCGTCGAGGGAGCCGACAGGTCGCTGGGGACGGGGCTGAGCCCCGCGGTCGCGGACGCCGTCCAGCCCTTGGCCGAACGCATCGCGCGCGATCTCACTTCGCGTACCGGCGGCCGGCAGGGGCCGTAAGGGCGAAACCGCGCGCGGCACCGCCGTGGTTCAGGCGCGAGCGCCGCAGCCCCGTGGTGCAGTGGACACCGGCTGCTCCGAGCCACCCTCCCCGGCCCGGAGCGCGGACTGAGGGACGACATGACGGAACCTGGAAACACCGGAGCACTCACCTACGAGGCCGCGGAAGCCGTGCTGGACCGGGACGGCCTGGAGACCCTGGTGCGGGTGCTCCGGCGGCGTGGCCGGACCGTGGTCGGCCCCACGGTCCGGGACGGCGCCATTGTGCTGGCCGAGCTGGAGTCCGCCGCGGAACTGCCGCACGGGTGGGGGGTCGAACTGGAGGCGGGCCGGTACCGGATCCGCAGGCGCGCGGACACGGCGGCTTTCGCGCACAGTGCGGGCCCGCAGTCGTGGAAGTCGTTTCTGCACCCGGAGCGAGTACGCCAGTGGAGCGCGGACCGCGGTCCTGAGGGGGAGCTGACCGTACAGGAGGAGACGCCTGACCCCGTCTCCTACGCGTTCCTCGGTGTCCGTCCCTGCGACCTGCGGGCGATCCGGATCCTGGACCGCGTGCTGACCGGCGGCCGCCACCGCGATCCCGCCTACGGTTCGCGCCGTACCGGGGCCTTCCTCATCGCGGTGGAGTGCACCGAGCCCGGGGCCACGTGCTTCTGCGTCTCCATGGGCGCGGGGCCCGCCGTGGACGAGGGGTACGACCTCGCGCTGACCGAAGTGCTGGACGCCGACGGCCACCGCCTGCTGTGCCGCAGCGGAAGCGCGGAAGGCGCCGCCGTGCTCGCCGAGCTCCCCCGGCGCCCCGCCGATGACGCGACAAGACGCGCCGCCGCGGACGCGGTCGGCAGCGCGGCCGAGCGCATGGGCAGGAGCATGCCCGCAGTGGACCTGCGTACCCTGATGCGCGACAACCTGGAGGCCGACCGGTGGGACGATGTCACCTCCCGCTGCCTGAGCTGCGGCAACTGCACCATGGTCTGCCCCACCTGCTTTTGCACGACCACCGAGGACGTCTCGGACCTCACCGGTGACCACGCCGAGCGGTGGCGACGCTGGGACTCCTGCTACGACTTGGATTTCTCGGCACTGCACGGCGTCCCCGTGCGCGAATCGGCGCGCAGCCGCTACCGGCAGTGGCTGACCCACAAACTCGGAACCTGGCACGACCAGTTCGGCAGCTCCGGCTGCGTGGGCTGCGGCAGGTGCATCGTCTGGTGCCCCACCGGAATCGACCTCACGGTGGAAGCACGCGCCCTGCACGAGGAGGCCACGGGCACGGAGGACCTTCGGTGACCCCACAAGCGCGCCCCATGGAGACCAAGGGCATCCTCGCCGCCCTCCCGGCCGAGCACCGGGACCGGCTCATGGCCCTCGCCGAGGAGGTGGCCTTCCCGACGGCGGTGCGGATCTTCGAGGAGGACGAGCCGGCGGACCGCTTCTGGATCATCCGTACGGGCAGCGTCGCACTGGACGTGCAGAACCCCGGCCGCGGCCGGGACGTCGTCGAAACCCTGGACAGCGGATCACTTCTCGGCTGGTCGTGGCTGTGCCCGCCCCGTCGGTGGCATCTCGGTGCGGAGACCCGGGAGGCCGTTACGGCTTGGCAGTTCGACGCCGCGGCCGTCCGCGGATTGTGCGCCGAGCAGCCGGCTTTCGGAATGGCGCTGGTCACCCTGGTCGCCCAGACGATCGGGCACCGGCTGCGCGCGACGCGCGACCGGCTGCTCGACCTGTACGGCCCGCGGGGAAGCGGGCCGGGGACATGAGCGACGTCGTACCCCTCCCCCACCGTGTCGTCGGCCGGCGTCGCGACACCTGCGACACGGTCACCGTCGAACTGGCTCCGATCTCGACGGCACTCCCGCCTTTCGCTCCCGGCCAGTTCGCCATGGTCTATGCGTTCGCCGTGGGTGAGATCCCCGTCTCGGTGTCACGTATGACCGCCGGAGGACGCCTCTCGCTCACCGTCCGGTCCGTCGGGGCGGTGTCCGCCGCACTGTGCCGTGCCACCGTGGGGGCGACGGTCGGCCTGCGCGGACCATTCGGCACCGGCTGGGACACGACGGCCCCGCTCGGCCACGACCTGCTCGTCGTGGCCGGGGGGATCGGACTGGCCCCCCTGCGTCCACTGGTCCACACCGTCCTGTCCCGCCCGCAGGCCTACGGCCGGCTGAACGTCCTGATGGGTGCCCGGACCCCGCAGAATCTGCTCTACCAGGACGAGCTACCCGAGTGGCAGCAGCCTTTCGCAGCGGTCACCGTCGACCGGCCCACTCCGGACTGGAGAGGCCGGGTCGGCGTCGTCACCGGACTGCTCGGCGAGGCCCGGTTCACGCCGGATGACACCGCGGCGTTCGTCTGCGGCCCCGAGGTCATGATCCGCGCCACCGCCCGCCGGCTGATCCACCTCGGCGTACGTCCCGACCGCGTACAGATCTCCCTGGAGCGGAACATGCGATGCGCCACCGGTCACTGCGGTCATTGCCAACTCGGCCCCCTGCTGCTCTGCCGTGACGGACCCGTCGTCTCGTACGACCTGGCCCGACCGCTGCTCGCAGTACGGGAACTGTGACATGACCTCCTCCACCGCCCCCGAAAGGCCCTCCCGCCCACGACTGGGAGTGTTCAAGTTCGCCTCCTGCGACGGCTGTCAGCTGACACTCCTGGACTGCGAGGACGAACTTCTGGGCCTGGCCCACGAAATGGAGATCGCCCACTTCCTGGAAGCCTCCGGTGACGTCGGGCCGGGGCCGTACGACCTCGCACTGGTCGAAGGATCGGTGAGCACCCCCGAGGACGCGGCCCGCATCCGGCGTGTCCGTGCCGAATCGCGTCACCTCGTCACCATCGGCGCCTGCGCCACCGCGGGCGGCGTCCAGGCGCTGCGGAACTACGCGGACGCCACGGAGTACCTGACAGCGGTCTACGCCCGCCCCGACTACATCGCCACCCTCGCCACCTCCACTGCGATCTCCGCTCATGTGAGGGTCGACTTCGAGCTGCGCGGGTGCCCCATCGACCGTGGTCAGCTTCTCGAGGTCATCACCGCCTTCCTCTCCGGCCGCAAGCCGGACATCCCCAACCACAGCGTGTGCTTCTCGTGCAAGAGGCGTGGCACCGTGTGCGTCGTAGTCGCCCACGGCACGCCCTGTCTGGGTCCCGCCACCCACGCCGGTTGCGGCGCCCTCTGCCCGGCCTACGGGCGTGGCTGCTACGGGTGCTTCGGTCCCGCCGGCACGACGAACCTCCCCGCGCTCATCCCGCTCCTGCGGCGCGACGGCCTGAGCGACGAGGACGCCGGACGCCTCCTGCACACCTTCAACGTCACCGCGTTCGCCAAGGTCCAAGAGGAGGACCAGCGATGAACGTGAGCGATGCCGGCGACGGGTCACGCGTCCTGCGGCTTCCCGCGCTCGCGCGCATCGAAGGCCAGGCAGCCCTGCGCCTCCTGCTCCGCCAGGGCACGGTCGCCCAAGCCCAGCTCGCGATCTACGAACCGCCACGGTTCTTCGAGGCCTTCCTGCGGGGCCGCGCGCACACCGAGCCGCCCGACCTCACCTCCCGCATCTGCGGGATCTGTCCCGTCGCCTACCAACTGACGGCGTGCAGGGCCGTCGAGGACGCGTGCGGGGTGACCGTCGACGGCCAGTTGGCCGCACTCAGGCGTCTGCTCTACTGCGGTGAGTGGATCGAGAGCCAGACCCTGCACATCCATCTCCTGCACGCACCGGACTTCCTCGGCCATGACGACGTCATCGGCCTGGCCCGCGACCACCGGCAGCACGTCGAGCGCGGCCTGCGGCTGAAGCAGACCGGCAACGCCGTGATGGAGCTGCTCGGCGGGCGCTCCATCCATCCCGTCAACGTCCGGCTCGGCGGTTTCCACCGCACCCCCACGCGTGCCGAACTCCGCCCCCTCGCGGAAAGGCTGCGGGTCGCCCTCGACGACGCGTGGGACACCGTGCGATGGGTGGCGGGCTTCGACTTCCCCGACGCCGAATGCGACGCCGACCTGTTCGCCCTCGCCGAACCTGACACGTACGCCATCGAGTCCGGAGTGCCCACCGTCATGCGCTCCGGCGCGGCGGTGACGCGTGACTTCCCCGTCGCCGACTTCTGCACCCACGTCGTCGAGGAGCAGGTCCCGCACTCCACGGCGCTCCATTCACGGCTGGACGGCCGCCGGCAACTCACCGGCTCCTTGGCCCGCTACGCCGTCAGCGGCCACCTTCTGTCGCCCCTGGCCCTTCAGGCGACCCGGGAGGCCGGGCTGGCGGAACCACCTCTGCTCACCGGCGCCGGCTCCCCTCCGAACCCGTACCGCAGCATCATCGTGCGCGCCGTGGAGGTCCTGTACGCCGTGGAGGAGGCCCTGCGCATCATCGACGGCTACGAACCGCCACCGCGGCCCTGCGAGGATGTGCCGCCACGACCCGCGGTGGGGCACGGCGCCACCGAAGCACCCCGCGGACTGCTGTACCACCGCTATGCGATCGACGGCGATGGTCTGGTCACGGACGCACGTATCGTGCCGCCGACCGCCCAGAACCAAGGAGCCATCGAGGACGACCTCCGCCGCCTCGTGGAGAGGGAACTGGAACGCGGCGATGTCCCTGACGACGCGCTGGCCCGTCTGTGCGAACGCGTCATCCGCAACCACGATCCGTGCATCTCCTGCTCGGCACACTTCCTGGACGTGGACATCGCCCGCGCCTGCGGCCCGTGAAGAGGGCTCCGCGCCTTCCCGGCCTCTTGTAGCCTCGCCGTTTCATCGGGCCGGCAGGTCGAGCAGCCGGAAGCGGCCCGGTGGGATGGACCAGGTCCGGCCGTCCAGGTGGACGCGGACGGGTGCCGCGTCGGAGGCAGGGACGGTGATGCTGACATGGGTGGCGTCGACGTGGATGCGTACGCCCCAGTGGCCGCGGTAGCGGACCGTCAGGGCGAAGCGCGACAGCTGCGGCAGCGGCGCCGGATCGAGCCACAGGGCGTCCTCGCGGGCTTCCAGGCCGGTCAGGCCGCGCTGCACGAGGTCGAGGGTGCCGGCCATGGCGCCGAGGTGGATGCCTTCCCCGGTGGTGCCTCCCTGGAGGTCGGTGACGTCGCCCAGCAGGGCCTCCTGCGCATACGACCAGGCGTCGGCCCGGTGGGCCCGGGCCAGTACCCAGGCGTGCACCACTTTGCTGAGGGTGGATCCGTGGCTGGTGCGCCGCAGGTAGTAGTCGACGGTCGACCGCCAGGTGCCCTCGTCAAGCCCGTACCCCAGCCGTTCGAAGAGGCCGCGCAGTTCGGTGGGCGGGAAGAGGTAGCCCAGCATGAGCACGTCGGCCTGTTTGGACGCCTGGTAGCGGTTGACGGAGTCCCCCTCGGCCTCCAGGATCCGGTCCAGCCGGCGGATGTCCCCGTACCGTGAGCGATAGCCCGCCCAGTCCAGTTCGTCGAGCTCGTCGTACCCGGCGAACTGGCTGATCACACCGGCGTGGCGGGGGACGTACAGCTTGCGTGAGACGTCCTCCCAGCGGTCGGTCTCCTCCGCGCCCAGGCCCGTGCGCTCGCTCAGTTCCTCGCGACGCGGGGCGGGCAGCATGCGCCATAGGTGCACGGCCCGGGTGAGCACCCACGCGGCGGTGACGTTGGTGTACGCGTTGTCGTCGACGCCGGGCGTCGCGCAGCCGGGGTAGGCGTCGTGGTACTCGTCGGGCCCGACGACACCGCGGATGCGGTACCGGCCGGTGCCATCGCACTGCGGATCCCAGGTGGCGGAGGATGCCCAGAAGCGGGCGATCTGCAGCAGCATCTCGGCGCCCTTGGTGTACAGGAACTCCGTGTCGCCGGTGGCCTGCCCGTACCGCCAGATGTTGTAGGCAACGGCGGAGCCGACGTGGTGCTGGAGCCTGGTGTGATCGGGCAGCCAGCGTCCCGAGCGCGGGTTGAGGTGGAGCGTCTGGGTCTCCTCGCGTCCGTCGCTGCCGCTCTGCCAGGGGTACATCGCCCCGGCGTACCCAGCCTGTTCCGCCGCCCGGCACGCCTCCTCCAGGCGGCGGTGTCGGTACTCCAGCAGTGACCGGGACACCTCGGGGAAGTGCAGGTCGAGGTAGGGCAGGACGAACAGTTCGTCCCAGAAGACGTGGCCGCGGTAGGCCTCGCCGTGCAGTCCCCTGGCGGGCACGCCCACGTCGAGTTCGGCGGAGTGCGGGGAGAGGGTCTGCAGAACGTGGAAGGCGTGCAGCCGCAGGATCCGGCCGGCTTCGCCGGGGACGTCCAGGCCGGCGCGGCGCCACAGCCGCTCCCAGGCGGCGGAGTGCGAGTCGAGGAGGCCGGCGAAGTCCGGGGCCCGTTCGACCCGGTCGAGGGCGGCGTGCAACGGGTCGCTGATCGCCGGGTCCCGGGAGGTGTGCAGGGCGACCGTCTTCTCGACGACCGCCGGCCGGTCCGGCCGCACGGGGACGGTCAGCCGGTGGACCACGGTGCGCTCCCCCGTTTCCAGGGAGCGTGACGCCGCAGGGCCTGTCGTGGCACGGGTGCGGGCGGCGAGCGCGATGCGGATGTCGGAGGTGGTCGTACGGCACCGCAGCCAGACCGTGTCGGGTTCCGAGGTGCCGGTGTGCATCCGGGTGAGGTGACGGCCGTTCAGGTCCCGGTAGCGGGCGACACCCGCGTTGCACACGTCGCCGTCGAGCGCGGACTCCACCTCCAGGTCCGCGGCCCAGCCTCCCTCGGCGCGGAAGACGGTACGCAGGGCGGCGAGGTGCGGGTCGTGCATGTGCACCAGCCGGGTCTGCTCGACGGCGAGGATCCGCCCGCGCGGGTCACGCAGCCGGAACGTCCTGGCGAGGGTGGCGTGTCGGAGGTCGAGGTCCTGCCGGTGCTCCAGCAGCGAGCCGTCGTCGGGGGTGAACCACGCACCGCCGTCGCCGAGTCTGAACCTCAGGGGCAGCCAGTTGGGCAGGTTGACCATGTCCTCGTTCGCGACTTTCCGCCCGGCGACGGCGGAGTGGAGCCGGTTGTAGCAGCCGGCGGCGTAGGTGCCGGGATAGTGGTGGGGGCCGGCGACGGTCTCCGGGGCGGCGCCGCGGGTGGCGAAGTAGCCGTTGCCCAGGGTGCACAGTGCCTCGCGCAGGCGCTCCTCGGCGGGGTCGTAACCCTCGTACGACCAGGTCCACTCCCCCATCGTCACTCCTTCTAGGACCTGGTTGCCGGGCAAGTCCGCTGCACGGCGCTTCCGGCGCCGCGCTGTGGTGGTTCGACAGGCCTTTGCCAGCCAGTCTTCCGTGGATGCACCTGCCCCGCCCCAGGGGCCGGGGCAGGCTCGTGCGCCGAGTCAGCTGGGCTGAGGAACGACGGCCACCGGACACGGCGCGTGGTGGAGCATCGCGTGATTGACCGGGCCGAGCTGGAGACCGAACGGGTTGTTTCGGCGGCGGGCACCTACGACCAGCAGATCCGCGTCGTCCAGCGTGGCAAGCAGGACCTTTCGGGCGTGGCCCTCGCCTGCGTACCGTCGGTAGCGGACGCCGGGGCGGGCGGTCGCCGCAGCGCGCAGGGCCTGGTCGAGGTGTTCTTCGGCACGGCGCTGGTGTGCCTTGACGGCCTCGTCCTCGTAGACGGTCCATTCGGCTCCTTCGCCCGGCGGCATACGCCAGGCGTGGACGGCCCGCACTCCGCATCCGCGCAGCTCCGCCTCGCGGAAGGCGAACTCGATGGCCGCAGCGGAGTTCTCGTCCGGTCCTACACCGAGAACGATCCATCCCTGCTCGTCCTTGGTTCCCTGTTCTTCGCGGTCGCCCCTCACCACGACCACCGGGCACGGCGCACGGCCGGCCAGGGTCAGGCCGACCGATCCCAGCAGCAGGCCCGCCATGTCGCCGCGGCCGCGGTGGCCCACCACCAGTGCGGTGGCGTGGGTACCCTCACGCAGCAGCGCGTACTGAGTGTCCTCGGTGAGGACCTCGGCCGTCATCTCAAGGCCCGGCTGCCGCAAACGGGCCCGCTCCTCCGCGGAGCTCGCGATGTGCTGGGCGAGGATCTGCCCTTCAGGAGGTTCCCGGGTGAAGGAAGGTGCCCGTCCCTCGTACCGCTCCCACAGGGAGGCGTACACGATCCGCAGCGGCACTCCCCGCACGGCAGCCTCATCCGCGGCCCAGTCGACCGCCTTCAGGGCGGCGTCCGATCCGTCGGTACCCACGACCAGGGGAAGCGTCATGGCCTCCACCGCCTCTCACTGTTGCGGCTGCTGTATTGACGACACTGCCGAGTGCAGACCCGTGCGCACATGGCCCGATCGGCCCGACCAGAGGGACGCCCGGCCGTGGCGGTGGCCCCACCGGCCCATGCGGGTCAGGGTGGAATCGGCCGACAGTGGGACCGGACGAGGCGAAGCCCGCCGGCGGCGGGCATGGCCTGAGACAACCGTGCAGGAGGCGGGGACGATGTACCACCGCAACGTCGGCGATCTGATGACCAAGGCGGTCGTATCGGTACGGCCGGACACGCCGTTCAAGGAGGTCGCGAAACTGCTCGCCGAACACGACGTCACCGCCCTCCCCGTCGTGGACGAAGGGAACCGCCCGGTGGGCGTGGTGTCCGAGGCGGACCTGCTGCGCAAGGAAGCGGGGCAGCCGGACCCGACCGGCCTGCTGCAGGCCCGCCACCCGCGGCCGGACGACCGCGCCCGCATTACTGCCACCACCGCGGAGGGCCTGATGAGCAGCCCGCCGGTCATCGCGCGACCCGAGTGGTCCGTGGTCGAGGCGGCCAGGGTCATGGAGCGCCGAGGAGTCAAGCGGCTGCCCGTGGTCGACGAGACGGGCCGGCTGGTGGGGGTGGTCAGCCGCGCCGACCTGCTCCGGCTCTTCCTCCGCAGGGACGGCGCCATCCGTGAGGAGATCACCGGCGAGCTGCTGGTGAGGACACTCGGACTCGCCCCGGGCGCCGTCGCCGTCCAGGTGGCCGACGGGAAGGTCACCCTCGAGGGCGTGGTGGACCGCCGCAGCCTCGTGCCGGTCGTCACGGAGCTCTGCCGCGGCGTGGACGGCGTCGTCGACGTCGAGGCCCACCTGGGCTACAAGGCCGACGACACCGTCCGGCCGGCCCCCGCGCACCGGTGACCCCTGCCGCCGTGGTGAGAGCGGTTCGGTCATGTGCGACCGCGGAAGGCATGAGGACGGACTGCGGGAGCAGGCCGTGGGCGGTGCCCTCGTCGTGGAGGTATCCGGGAAGTCGACGTCGTCACGGTACCGTTGCTGGCCGCGCGGCTCGAAGCGCTGGCCGTGGGGCCGCATCCACATGTGGTCGTGGACCTGCGCAACGTCACCTTCATGGACTGCAGTGGGCTGAGTGTCCTGTGCCGGGCAAGGCTCCGGGTCACAGAACGTGACGGAAGGCTGTCGCTCATTACGGGCGAGGGGTGGATGCCGCGACTCCTGCGGCTGGCGAACCTGGCCCACGTCTTCGACCTTCACAACGATCTCGCCGGCGCTCTGCCCCTCTCCCGGGACCCCGAGTCATTGCGGGAACCGGACGAGGCACCGTCTTGACTCCCTTTCTGGCTTCGTCGATCGATTCGGGCAGCGCTTGATGAGTTTCGACGGCGCCCGGAGCCGACAGACGGTGGTCGCGGCGGCGATCCGGGCGTCGGTGTTCAATCGAACCGTGGCCATCGGTGACATTGATCTTGAACAGGGGTGGTCCCCGGCCGGTTGGCCGGGGCCTGCGTCGTGAGTGTGTCGGTGTCAGGCTTCGGCCGCCATGGTGTGACTCCTGGAGTGCGGGTCGGTGGTGCGGTTCAGCGCTCGGGCGATGGGTGAGGTGTATCCGGTCAGGGGCCTGGGCTGAGGACCAGCTCGATGCCGGTGCGGTGGGCGAGCCGCTCGACGAGGTCGGCGGGGAGGGCCTGACAGGGGTTACTGCGGGAGGGCACGACCAGGGTGGTGGTCCGGGCGGGTCCGGAGCGGCCGATGACGGGCGGCACGCCGCCGAGGATCGCGCGAGTCTCGGCCCGGATGCGGCGCCCGCGGGCCAAGTGCAGCAGGGCCTTGACGCTGAAGCCGGTGCTGCGGACACATGGCCCGCCGGTCACCGTGTGCCCGGTGCCGGCCACGTGGCCGGCGGCCCGGGCGGCGACAGTGGCGTCGGCGCGGGATCCGGTGAACAGGGCCAGGACATGGCCGCCGCACCGGAGGGAGGGGTAGTCGTGTATCGCGGGTGCCGCTGACGCGGTGATCGGTCGGCGGTGTGGGTCGTGGTCAGGGCGATTCCTTTTCGTGTGTGCCGCGGGGTGCGGGCTGATGGGGTGCGGGGGCCGTCTTGTCGCTGCCGTGGGCGGGACCGGCCCCGGTCCGGGTCGCGGCTGGCTGATCGTCGCCGTTCGCGGCGTGGTTACGGGTGGCGATCAGCGACCAGGCGATGGAGACGGTGATCGTGACGGTGATGACGCCGAGGGTGAGGGGGATGGGGAGCTTGCCGACAGGGGTCTCGGACAGGATGAGCTTGACGCCGGCGAAGGCCAGGAGGACCGCCAGGCCGTAGTGGAGGTAGGCGAAGCGGCGCAGCAGTCCGGCGAGGCAGAAGTAGAGGCTGCGCAGGCCGAGGACGGCGAAGGCGTTGGCGGTCCACACCAGGAAGGTGCTGGTGGTGATCGCCAGGACGGCAGCGACGGAGTCGACGGCGAAGATCAGGTCGGTGGCCTCGACAGCGACCAGGACCACGAAAAGCAGCGTGGCCACGCGCTTGCCGCTGACGCGGGTGAAGAACCTGTCGCCGTGGAACGTGGGGTCGGTGGGGATCAGCTTCCTGACCAGGCGGACGATCGGGTTGCGGTCGGGGTGGACTTCCTCGTCCTTGGAGACGGCCATCTTCCAGCCGGTCCAGATCAGGAACGCGCCGAAGAGGTAGGCGGTCCAGAAGAACACCTTGAGCAGTTCGGCGCCGACGAAGATGAACACCAGCCGGGCCGCGAGTGCGCCGAGGACGCCCCAGAACAGGACTTTGTGCTGGTAGGCGTCGGGGACGGCGAAGAAGGAGAAGACCAGCGCGAAGACGAATACGTTGTCGATCGACAGGGCCTTTTCGATCAGGTAGCCGGCGTAGTAGGTGGAGGACACCTCCCCGCCCTGCCACGCCCACAGGATGAGGCCGAATCCCAGGCCGATGGCGATCCAGATGCTGCTCCAGATCGCCGCCTCTTCGAAGCCGATGACGTGGTTGTCGCGGTGGGCGATCAGGTCGACGGCGAGCATCACGCAGATGCCGACGGTGACGGCGGCCCACGCCCACAGTGGGACGGCGAACGACAGGTCATTCATCGCGAAGCGTTTCCTCTCCAAGGGCCGGACGGCAGGTCACCCGCGGGCGGCGCGGACACGGCGAGGGCGATCGCAGAGGAACCCAGGCGGCTGGGGCGATGCCGTGGACGTAGGGGCCGCCGCGCAGGGCCGCGGCCTCGATCAAGGCGTGCGCGTCGAGCCCGTGGGGCGCGCGGCGGGCGGCCACCACGTCCGGGGCCCGGTGCCGGGTCGCCAGCGCCAGCAGCTCCTTCGCCGCCGCCAGCCGCGACCCGTTGCCTGGAGGCAGGTGGAACACCTCGGGGATGTAGCCGGTGGCGTGCCGGCCGACCTTGGGCATGACCCGGGCGAGGACCGCCTGCACCGACGCGGAGGCCGGACCGAGGGAGGAACGCCTGACGTGCGGGGGCATGACGTGCGGGGGCATGACGGCGATCAGCAGCAACGGCACGCGGCGGGCCAGCGCCATCCGCGCTGCGGCCGCGGCCACCGCCACATCGTCGATGCGGTCGGTCAGCACGGCCGCCACCGGCTGGACCAGTCCCGCCCGACCGGGGCGGGGAGCGCTGTCGCGTACGGGGTGGGAGCGCAGTCCGGTCATGGCACTTACCCGCCTTCCTTAACGGGAGGAATCCCCTCCAGCGTCACTCGCGAACCGGACATGCGTCAACAGTTACGCGAAAACCTTTTCGCCAATAAAGGTTCGCATGAGGGGATGAATATGCGAACCTGGCTTCGTATGATGGAGGTCATGAGCAGCTCATCGGCACGCGGCGACCAGTGGACGTTCCTGACCAATCACGCAAGGGTGCTGCTGTGGCTGGCCCGCGACCCGGAGGTCCGGCTGCGGGACGTCGCCGCCGGGATCGGGATCACCGAGCGGGCGGTGCAGATCATCGTCGCGGACCTGGAGGCGGCCGGGTATCTGACCCGGACCCGGGTCGGGCGCCGCAACCGCTACACCATCGACCCGACCGTCGCGCTGCGCCACCCGTCCGAGGCCGACCATCCCGTCGGTGACCTCCTTGGCGCCCTCCTGCACCGCGAGGAGACCCCGGACGGGCCCCCCGAGGCGGAGGCGGCGACGCGGTGACACGGGAGTCGCTGCCGCCTGGGGTACGCGAGGTCCTCGCGGGCGTCGCCGACACGGTGGGTGACGGGGGCGATGCCCGGATCGACGGGCTACTGGAGCAGCTGGTCCGTATCTGCAGCCCCGATGTCCTCTGTGAGCTGCGCAGGTAGCTTGCCGGGGGGCGGGATCGCCGTTGAGGGCGGCGACCGGCTCCCGGGCTCGGGCCTCGCCGTTCACGTCGTGCAGCACGAAGCATCCTCCCCGGAGCCGGTCGCTCCCGGCCCTGGGCGGGGTCGTTCCTGCGTGGCTGGGGCCCGGGCGGACCGTACCGTCGTGCGTATGCGCACCCGCGTCCCGACCTCGGCGGAGGAGATGCTGACGGCCGCGTACGCCGCCCTGCTGCCCCGGGTCTCGGAGCACGCCCGGACCATCGAGAAGTACCGCCGCGGTGGTCACGCCGGGTCGCCGGGTACAACTCGACCGTCGACATCCGCGGCATGACCAGCACCTTTCACAGGGAGCGCCTCGATGCTGCCCTCGCAAGAACCCCAGTGCCTCCCAGACTCATCGACAAATGACTTCACTATGCTCGACAAAATGAGGGCCCATCGGCCCTAGCCGTGCCCCTGCCGACCCCTGGGAGTGTCTCTGCGGCCGCCCGATCGTGGAGGTGAGCCAAGGAGAGGAAACAGCGATGACGGACACGGCGCTGCGCCACCCGCGACCGGCCCATGCACTGCTGGTGGACGGCAGGACCGTGGAGATCCGGGCCGCCGGGCCCGACGACCACGACCGGGTGCAGGACCTGTACGCGCACATGTCGGCGGACAACCTGCGGCTGCGGTTCTTCTGCGTGGGCCGGCGCTCGGGGCAGCTCGCCGCCGACCGTCTCCGTGAACCGGCCCGGCCGGGCCGGCTGACCCTGCTCGCGATTCTCGGCGATCGGCTGGCCGGTGTCGCCGAGTACGCCACCGGTCAGGACCCCGCGGCGGCCGACGTAGCGCTGGCCGTCAGCGACGACGTCCACCACACGGGCATCGGGACTCTGCTGCTGGAACACCTGGTGCACGCAGCCCGCGCCGAGGGCATCAAGGTGTTCGACGCTGATGCTCTCGCAGAAAACCACACGATGCTCAAGGTCTTCGCTGATCTGGGGCTGCGGACCGCCCGCCACTTCGACGGCCCGGACGTGCACTGCACGATCCGACTCGACCCCGACGAGCGGTACCTGGCAGCGTGCGACGAACGGGGCCGCGGCGCCGACACGGCTAGCATGCGGCCGCTCCTGCGCCCGCGCTCGGTGGTGGTCATCGGGGCCGGCACCAAACCGTCTTCGATCGGTCGGGCAATCCTGCGCAACCTGCGCCGGGGCGGCTTCGCCGGCCCCCTGTACGCGGTCAACCCGCACGCCGGCGCCATTGAGAACGTCCCCGCGTACCCGACCCTGGCCGAGCTGCCGCAGGTGCCCGAGTTGGCGGTTCTCGCCGTCCCGGCCGCCGCGGTACCCGAGGTGGCACGGCAGTGCGGTGCCGCAGGGGTGCGCGCACTGGTCGTCGTCACCTCGGGACTGGACTCGGGCCAGGCCGTGGCGCTGCTGGGCGCCTGCCGCCGTCACGGCATGCGTCTGGTGGGGCCGAACTGCCTGGGCATCGCCAACACCGCAGACGACGTACGGCTGGATGCCACCTTCGCCGCGCATCGGCCGCTGCCCGGCACGGCCGGGGTCGCCGTGCAGTCGGGCGGGGTGGGCATCGCGCTGCTCGGCGGGCTGACGCGGCTCGGCATCGGCGTATCGGAATTCGTCTCGCTCGGCGACAAGTACGACGTCAGCGGCAACGACCTGCTGCAGTGGTGGGAGGGCGACGGCCAGACCGACATGGCGCTGCTGCACCTGGAGTCCTTCGGCAACCCGCGGGCCTTCTCCCGCACCGCCCGCCGGGTGGCACGCGTCATGCCCGTCCTGACCGTCGACGCGGGCCGCTCCGCGGCCGGACGGCGTGCCGCGGCCTCGCACACGGCCGCCGCCGCGACACCGACGATGACCCGGCAGGCGCTGTTCGACCAGGCAGGCATCATCGCGACACGCACGATCGGCGAACTCCTGGAGACCGCCGCGCTCCTGCACTCCCAGCCTCTGCCGGCCGGCACCCGCGTCTCCGTGGTGTCCAACGCGGGCGGCGCCGGGGTGCTGGCGGCTGACGCCTGCCAGGAGGCGGGCCTGACGGTGCCGGTACTGCCGCACTCTCTGACCCGTGAACTGCTCGATCTGCTGCCCGCAGGGGCGAGCGCGGTCAATCCCGTGGACACGACCGCCGCGGTGAGTGAAAGCGCGCTGCGTGCCTGTGTGGACCGGCTCGCCGGCCACGCCGCTGTGGACGCCGTCCTGCTGGTCCTCGTCCCCACCGCCTTGGCGGCGGCGACCGGCGACGACCCGGTGCGGGCCCTCACCCACGCCGAGCCCGCCCAACGCTCGGGTACGGTGGCCGCGGTCCTGCTCGACCAGCCCGAGGGCGTACGCCTGCTGCACACCGCCGGCGGTGGGGTGGTGCCCGCCTACAGCGATCCGCGGGCCGCGGCGCAGGCACTGGCCCACGCGGCAAGGCGCGCCCGCCGACTGGCCCGGCCGCAGGGCACCGTCCCCGTCCTGAAGGGCACCGACCCGGCCGCCGCGCGGGCCCTGGTGGAGGCGTTCCTCGCCGAACACCCCGACGGGGGCTGGCTCGACCCGCGCGCCTGCGGGGAGCTGCTCGATTGTTACGGGATCTTCCGCGTGCCGCAGGCCTGGGCGGAGCACGAGCAGGCGGCCGTGGACGCCGCGGCGCGGCTCGCCGGGCCCGGCGGACGGGTGGTACTGAAGGCCCACTGGCCGGGGCTGGTCCACAAGAGCGAGCACGGGGCGGTCCTGCTCGATCTCCAGGGCGAGGAGCAGGTCCGCGCCGGATACCGCGAGCTGACCGGACTCTTCGCCGAGGTGCTGACGGGCATGCTGGTGCAGCCGATGGCGGCCCGGGGCACCGAGTTGTTCGCGGGCGTCGTGCAGGACGAGGTGTTCGGGCCGCTGGTCCTGTTCGGCCTCGGTGGCACCGCCACCGAGGTCCTGGCCGACCACTCCGCGCGCCTGGCTCCGCTCACCGACCTCGACGTCCACGACCTGATCACCGCGCCGCGGTGCGCACCGCTGCTGTTCGGTCACCGCGGCGGCGCGGCGGTCGATTTGGAAGGGCTCGAGCAACTGCTGCTGCGGCTGTCGGCGATGGCGTCCGACCTGCCGCAGCTCGCCGAGGCCGACCTCAATCCCGTGGTCGCACGTCCGGACGGCGTGGAGGTCCTCGACATCCGCGTCCGCGTCCTCCCACGACACGCCCACGACCCGTACCTGCGCCGGCTGCGGTAACGCGGCCTCGGCGAGGAGGAGACGACGATGAAGCACCGCCAGACCGGGCATGTGATGACGGCGGACGTCGTCAGCGTCCGTGAGGGAGTCCCGTTCAAGGACGTCGTGGCATTGTTCGCACGGCACCGGATCAGCGGTCTGCCCGTGGTCGACGACGACGACAAGGTCCTCGGGGTGGTCTCCGAGACCGACCTGATGCTGCGCCAGGCATCCCGGCAGGACGGCACGAGGCGGCGTCTGCCGACGCTGTCCCCCACCGGCCGCCGGAACGCCGCCCGCGCCCGTGCTCGGACAGCGGCGCAGCTGATGTCCAGCCCGGCTGTCACCGTCAGCGCGGGCGAATCCATCGCCGTCGCCGCCCGCACCATGGCGGAACACCGCGTCAACCGGTTGCCGGTGGTCGACGACGAGGACCGTCTCGTCGGTATCGTCACCCGCGGCGACCTGCTGCAGGTGTTCCTCCGCCCGGACCCCGACATCCGCGCCGAGATCATCGACGATGTCGTCGTCCGCACGCTGTGGCTGGCCCCGCACGCGATGGGGGTGAGCGTCCACCACGGGGTGGTCACCCTTGAGGGCCGCCTGGAGCGTCGCAGTGAGATCTCGGTCGCCGAGGGGCTGGCCCGCCGGATCGACGGCGTGGTCGCCGTGGTGAACCGGCTCACCTACCGGCGCGACGACACGCACCAGCGGCCCGTCGAGCCCGCCGCCGGCGACCGGCTGCACACCTTGTGAGGAGGACGCCATGTTCGTCTACGACCACATGAACGGCTGGGGCTGGGCTCTGATGTCCCTCGGCTGGCTGGTGCTGCTGGTCCTCGTCGGCCTGGCTGTGGCGGTGCTGCTACGGCGCACCGCCGACGGCGGTCCCGGCCGGGCTGCCGACCGGCGTGACCCGAGTCCGCGGGAGCTGCTGGCGGAGCGGTACGCCCGCGGTGAGATCGACGATGAGGAGTACCGGCGCAGGCTGCAGGTGCTGGAACAGGCCACCGGGCACTGGCAGGGATCGCAGTGACCGAACAAGACCGGCGGGCGCGTTCTCGTGATGGGTCACGACGTGCCGCGTCCGGTCTGCCTCCCGCGAGGTGACGCGGGTGAAGATGACCCCCGTCGCCCCCCAGCAGTTGCCGGTTGCCGCAAGCACACGCGGCGGCGCCCCTTCGGATGTGCCCGGTCTGCCTTCGGAACAGGTGTTCACAGCGCTGGGTGGTTCGGCGCGAGGTCTCACCTCCGCACAAGCCTCCTCAGACCTGGCGCACTACGGCCCCAACGAGTTGCCGGCCTCGGCCGGGCGAGGCCTGTGGCGGCGGCTGCTGTCCCAGTTCACCGATCTGTTCGCGGTCGTGCTGCTGATCGCCTCCGGTATCACGTTCCTGGCCTACGGCCTGCAGGAGCCCCGGGACGAAGGGACGCTCCAGCTCGCGTTCGCGATCGCCGCGGTAGTTCTGCTCAACGCGGTGATCGGATTCACCCAGGAGTACTCGGCGGAGCGCACCGCCGAGTCCCTTCAGGCGATGGTGCCGCGCACCTGCACCGTGCTGCGCGACGGGGAGCGGGCCGTGCTGCCGGTACGGGAACTGGTACCCGGTGATCTGCTGGTCCTCGAGGCCGGCGACGCGGTGCCCGCCGACTGCCGGCTGGTCGAGGCACGAGCGGTCGCACTGAACAACGCCGCGCTCACCGGGGAGAGCGAACCCGCACGGCGGACGGCGGACGCGGTGGCGCCCGGCCCTCTGCTTCAAGCCCGCAACTGCCTGTTCATGGGCACGGACGTGGTGGCCGGGGCCGGAAAGGCCGTCGTCTTCGCGACCGGTTCGGCGACCGAGTTCGGCCGGATCTTCAAGATGACCGCACGGGCGCCGCGGCAGCGGACCCCGTTGCAGGTGCAGGTCGCGGTGATGGCACGCCGGGTCGCTTCGGCCGCCCTGGTGATCGGCGCGCTGCTGTTCGCGATCCGGATCCCGTCGGGGCAGCCGGTGGTGGCGTCGTTCGTCTTCGCGCTCGGGGTCATGGTCGCCCTGGTTCCCGAGGGACTCCCGGCGACGCTGTCGGTGTCGCTGGCCATCGGTGTGCGGCGGATGGCCCGGCGTCACGCGCTGGTCAAAAAGCTGCTGGCGGTGGAGGCACTCGGGTCGACGACGGTGATCTGCACCGACAAGACCGGCACGCTCACCCAGGCGGAGATGACCGTGACCCGGCTGTGGGCGCGGGGGGCCTGGCATGAGGTGTCCGGCGTCGGATACGAACCTGCCGGGGCAGTGGCCGATCCCGGCCCCGTACGCGAGCTGCTGCGGGTGGCGGCTTTGTGCTGCGACGCTCGGCTGCTGCCGCCGGTTGAACGGGGAGGCTGGCGTGTCCTGGGCGACACCACGGAAGGCGCTCTGCTGGTGGCGGCCGCCAAGGCCGGGGTCGACATCGCAGGAGAAGAGGAGGGGGCGCCGCGCGTCATGGAGTTCCCTTTCGACTCCGACCGCAAGCTGATGACCACCGTTCACGCCCTCGCGGACGGCGGCAGCACGGTCTGTGTGAAGGGGGCGCCGCAGGAACTGCTGGCGCGCTGTACCCACGTCGACGGCGAGGGCGGCCCCGAGCCGCTGACCACTGCGATCCGGAGCACGGTGATCGAGGCCAATGACTCGATGGCAGCTCAGGGCCTGCGTGTCCTGGGGGTCGCGCGGCGTGCGCTGCCGCCCGGGCAGGTGGCCGGATCACAGGAGGAAACCGAGTCGCACCTGGTGTTCCTGGGCCTCGCGGGCATGCAGGACCCGCCACGGCCGGAGGTCACCGACGCCGTCGCGTCCTGCCGTCGGGCGGGGATCCGCATCGTGATGGTCACCGGAGACCACCCGCTCACCGCCGAGGCCGTGGCGCGCCGGGTGGGGATCGTCCGCGAGCCGGCGCCCACGGTGGTGACGGGCACGGACCTGGACTCCATGGACACGGCGGCGCTGCGCGACCTGCTGGGGCGTCCCGCCGAGCTGCTGCTGTGCCGGGTCAGCCCCGAGCACAAGATGCGAGCCGTGGCGGCACTGCAGGAGCTCGGCCAGGTGGTGGCGGTGACCGGTGACGGCGCCAACGACGCCCCGGCTCTCAAGCACGCCGACATCGGGGTGGCCATGGGGGCCGGGGGCACCGACGTGGCACGTGAGGCCGCGGAGATGGTGCTGCTGGACGACTCCTTCGCGTCGATCGCCGCGGCGGTCCGGCTCGGCCGCTCGGTCTACCGCAACATCCGCAAGTTCTTGATCTACCTGTTCAGCCACAACATCGCCGAGCTGGTCCCGATCCTGGTCGCGACGTTCGTGGGCTTCCCGCTCGTTCCGATCACCGCCGTACAGATCCTGGCGATCGACCTGGGATCGGACGTGCTGCCCGCACTCGCTCTCGGCGCCGAACCCCCCGAGCCGGACGTGATGGATCGCCCGCCGCGTCCTCGGCGCGAACCGCTGTTCTCCGCGGCCGTGGTGCGACGGTTCCTGTTCCTCGGCAGCATCCAGGCACTGGGAGTGTGCGCCGTCTTCTTCTGGCACATCGGCTCCGCCGGCATCCCGTACGCGGACTTCACAGCCGACAACCCCGTCTACCGGGAGGCGATCACCATGGTCCAGGCGGGCATCGTGGTCAGCCAGTTCTTCAACGCCCAGGCGGTACGCACCGACCGCGAGAGCGTCTTCCGTATCGGCCTGTGGTCCAATCCCGCGCTGATCGCCGCAGGACTGCTCGGCGTCGCCATCATGGCGGCAATCTCTTATGTGCCGTTCCTGCAGGCCGTCTTCCACACAGCGGCGCTGGACGCCGCCGACTGGGCCGTGCTCGTGGCGTTCGGGGCGCTGCTGCTGGCCGCCGAGGAACTGCGCAAGTGGTGGCTGCGGCGGTTGAGGCCGCCGGCGGCGGCTCCGCTCGCGAAAGGAGCACGACGATGAGGGTGATCATCGTGGGCTGCGGCCGCGTCGGCTCCGCACTGGCCCTCCGGCTCACCGCAGAAGGCCACGACACCTGGGTCATCGACCGCCGTGCACAGGCAGGGCAAGCCCTGCCCGACGGGTTCACCGGGCACTTCATCGAGGGCAACGGCTACAACCGTGCGGTGCTGGACGCCGCCGGAATCACGCACGCCGACGCCCTGGTGGCCGTCACCGACCGGGACAACGGCAACATCGTCACCGCCCGCGTGGCGAGACAGACCTACCGTGTGCCGGTCGTCCTGGCCCGGATCGACGACCCGCGCAGGGCGGAGACATACCGTGGCCTGGGCATCCGCACCATCAGCAGCGTCAGCTGGACCGTCCACCGGCTGCACCAGTTGCTGTTGCACCGGCACCTCGCGCCGGAACGGGGATTCGGGAACGGCGAAACGCTGCTGATCCGCTCCGGCCTTCCCGACTACCTCACCGGCCGGCCCCTGTCGGCGTTCGAGGTCGACGGCGAGATCCGCGTCGCGGAGGTCACTCGCGGCGGGCACTCACTCGTTCCCTCACACCACACTCTGGCCGAGCGCGGGGATGTGGTCACCTTCACCGTCGCCGCCAGCGCCCTCGGCCGTCTGCGCGGTTTCCTCGACAAGGAGCTCGGGACGTGAAAGCCATCGTCGCCGGCGCCGGACGGCTCGGCGCCCAAGTAGCCCAGGTGCTCGCTGCCGCCCGGTACGACGTCACCGTCGTCGAACGCGACGAGGCACGCGCCGCCGAACTCGGCCGGCGGCTCGCTGTACGGATGCTGACCGGTGACGCGAGCGACCCGGACCTGCTCGAGCACGCGGGCGCGCTCAACGCCGACCTTGTCATCGCCACCACCGGGGAGGACGAGGACAACCTCGTCGTCAGCCTCCTGGCCAAGCGGCACTTCGGCGTCCCGCGGGTGGCGGCCCGTGTCAACGACGAGGACAACGCCTGGCTGTTCGACGGCAAGTGGGGGGTGGACGCCGCAGTCCCCGCCGCCACACCGCTGATCTCGCTGATCGAGGAGGCGACGGGAGCCACCGACACGGTGGCTTTGCTGCGGCTGAGCAAGGCCGGGGTCAACGTCATCGAAACCACGATCAGCGCCGCGTCCCGCGTCGCCGGCCGTTCCCTGGCCGAGGTCCCCCTACCGGATGGCACGGTGATCGCCACTGTGGTCCGCGAGGGCCGGCCGAACGTGCCGACGCCGCAGATGGTGTTGCGGCCCGGCGACGAACTCCTCGTGGTCTCTCACACAGCTACCGAACAGGAGATCCAAGCGGCCGTTCAGTGAGCTGCCGAGACCCCGCTGGACCGGTCAGGCGGCGGAAAACCGGGCGATTCACGCGACGGCAAGTCCGTCGGATTGGACAGACCATGGCTTTCGTCCGAGGCTCCATGAGACGGCTTCCACCCCCCGTCCTTGAGGGGGCGGCTCGCCGGTCCTCGCCCTCTGGTCGTGGCCTGCGCGGCCCTCGGCGTGACTCGCAGCGGCGGAGGCAGCGGAGGGGGAAGGAAGGTCAGCCCGGTCGACCCTGGAGCGTCACCCGGAACGCGGTGTGTCCCGGGTGGCTGGTGAGTTCGACGGTGCCGTGGTGGGCGGTGACGATCGCGTGGACGATGGCGAGTCCGAGGCCGGTGCTGCCGGTGCTGCGTGAACGGGCCTGGTCGGCACGGACGAAGCGGGTGAAGACCTCGGGCTGGAGTTCCACGGGGATCCCGGGGCCGTTGTCGCTGACGGTGAGGCGGGCGCCGTCGGCGTCCGGGGTGAGGGCGACCGTCACTTCCGTGCCGGCGGGAGTGTGGGTGCGGGCGTTGGCGAGGAGGTTGCCGAGGGCCTGCTGGAGGCGGTGGCCGTCTCCGGGCACGAGGACGGGTTCTTCGGGAAGGTCCAGGAACCAGCGGTGGCCGGGTCCCGCGGCGCGGGCGTCGTCGACGGCGTCCAGGACGAGCCGGGTCAGGTCGACCTCTTCGTGCTCGAGCGGGCGTCCCGCGTCTAGACGGGCCAGCAGCAGGAGGTCGTCGACGAGGTGCGTCATACGCTGCGACTCGGACTGGATGCGTTCGAGGGCGTGGCGGATCTCGGCGGGGACGGGGCCCCCGTGGCGAAGGGCGAGTTCGGCGTGGCCGCGGATGTTCGCGACGGGGGTGCGCAGTTCGTGGCTGGCGTCGGCGGCGAAGTGCCGGAGGCGTTCCTCGCCGGCCTGGCGCCGGACCAGGGCGTCCTCCACGTGCCCGAGCATGTGGTTGAGCGCGGCGGCGACCTGGCCGACCTCGGTGTGCGGGTCGGTGTCCGGCAGGGGCCGCGGCATGGCGACCTCGCCACTGGCCAAGGGGAGGCGTGCGACAGCGGACGCGTGCTCGGTGACCCGGTGCAGGGGGCGCAGGCTGACCCGGACCGAGAGGGTCCCGGCGATGCCCGTGGCGAGGAGTGCCGCGCCGAAGACCACGGCTTCCACGGCTTCGAGGCGGTGCAGCGTCGCTTCGACGGGGTGCAGGGGAAGTCCGGTGAGCAGGATGTCGCCGTCGTCGCCGCGTACCGCCGTGACGCGGTAGGCGCCGAGCGAGGCGATGCGGATGCTGTGTCCCCTTTCGTCGGCCGGGACGCGGGCCAGGGCGTGGCGGTCGTCGGCGGAGAGCGCCAGGGGCCGGTCGGCCGCGTCGTCGACCACGGCGGCATGGGTGACGTCGCCGCCCAGCAGGCGGGCGCCGAAGGTCGCGTCGGCCTGCCCCCGGGTGTCGGGGCGGTTGTCCGCGTCGGGGGTCCTCTCGTGCTCCAGGCTGGCCGCGAAGCGCCCGCCGGTCGCCGTGAGCTGCTCGTCCAGTCGTCCCAGCAGGAACCCCTTAAGCGCGAGAACGGTGCTGACACCGACGGCCACGCACGCCACGGCCAGCAGGACGAGGAGCCCGGCGGTGAGCTGGCCCCGCAGGGTGCGGGGAGGAAGCCGTCTCATGGTGCCTCGGGCTTGAGGACGTATCCGACGCCGCGGACCGTGTGGATCATCGGGGGGCGTCCCGCGTCGATCTTCTTGCGCAGATAGCTGATGTAGAGCTCGACGACATGAGCCTGGCCGCCGAAGTCGTACGCCCAGACCCGGTCGAGGATCTGGCTCTTGGACAGCACCCGGCGGGGATTGCGCATGAGAAAGCGCAGCAGTTCGAATTCGGTGCGGGACAGTTCGATCAGGGTGCCGGCCCGGCGGACCTCCCGGGCCTCCTCGTCCATCGTCAGGTCGCCGACGGCCAGCCGGTTCGCATCCGTCCCGGCGGTCATCCCGGCCCTGCGGAGCAGCCCGCGCAAGCGGGCGATGACCTCCTCCAGGCTGTAGGGCTTGGTCACGTAGTCGTCGCCGCCCGCCGTGATGCCGGCGACGCGGTCCTCGACCGCGTCGCGAGCCGTCAGGAACAGCACGCACACGCGGTCGGCCTCTCGCCGCAGCTCGCGCAGGACGTGCAGGCCGTCGGCGTCGGGAAGCATCCAGTCCAGGACGACCGCGTCGGGCCGGAAGTCCCGGGCGGTCGCGAGCGCCGAAGCACCGTCGGCGGCCGTCCGCACCTGGCAACCCTCTCCCGTCAGGGCAGCGGACAGGACGTCGGTCACATCGGGCTCGTCGTCGACCACCAGGACGCGTACCGGCTTCCCGTCGGGCCGGTACATGCCGGGAGGTGATGTGCGGCTCTCTTCCATGGTGACTACAGCATCCCTCGCGCACATGGCCCGGCGTCTCCCGGGAACCTCTGCGTTTCCTCTGAGTTCCCGGCGGGGTGCCCGGATCAGAGGGAACACAGAGGTTCGGCGGCCAAGCTGGGGCGCTCGACGACGATCACGCTCCGAGGAGCCCCATGGCCGCCACCTCCACCACCGCCCACGCCAGTCGCGGACTGCGCCACCGGCGGCCGCGCCGCAGTCCCGTCCCGGTGCTCACGCCGCTCGTGATCTGGACGGGCGCCGCGGGGGTGCTGGCGTTGTGGTGGTCCGACACCACCTCCGTCGTGGGACCGGCGGGGTGGCTGACCGGTGCGGGCCGCATCACCGGCCTCCTGGCCGGGTACGCCTGCGCGGTCCTGCTCGCCCTGATGGCCCGCGTCCCCCTCGTCGACCACAGCGTGGGAACCGACCGGCTCGCCCGCTGGCACGCCTGGGGCGGACGCTGCACCGTTTCGCTGACGCTCACCCACACGCTGCTGATCATCTGGGGCTACTCCGCCGCCTCCCACACCTCCTTCACGGGACAGACCACGACACTCGTCCTCGACTATCCGGATCTCCTCAAGGGCACCGCCGGGTTCCTGTTGCTCGTCGCGACGGGCGCTCTCTCCGCTCGTGCCGCCCGCCGGAAAATGAGCTACGAGACCTGGCACTACCTGCACCTCGCCACCTACCTGGCGATCTTCCTGGCCTTCGGGCACCAGTTGTCCAACGGAGCGGACTTCGTCGGCAACCGGGCCGCCCAGGCCGTCTGGTACGCCCTCTACGCCGGCGCCGCCGCCCTGGTCGCCTGGTACCGCTTCGCCGTCCCGATCCGGCGCGGGCTGCGGCACCAGCTGAAGGTCGTCGCGGTCCACCCCGAGGCACCCGGGGTCGTGTCGGTCCACCTCGGCGGTGAGCACCTGGACGAGCTGGGCGGCGCGCCGGGACAGTTCCTGCGCTGGCGTTTCCTCACCCGCGGGCTGTGGTGGACCGCCAACCCCTACTCCCTGTCCGCCCCGGCCCACCCCCGGCGCCTGCGCATCACCGTGAAGTCCGCGGGCGGCCACAGCGCCGCCCTGGCCCGGCTGACCCCGGGCACCCGCGTGTGGGCGGAAGGCCCCTACGGCGCGTTCACCGCGGACCGTCGCAGCGCGTCGAAAGTCCTGCTCCTGGCGGGAGGTGTCGGCATCACTCCGCTGCGGGCCCTGTTCGAGACCCTCCCCGGCCCGATGACCCTGGTCTACCGGGCACGCCGTCCGGAAGACCTCGCCCTGCGCGGCGAACTCGACGCGATAGCGCACAGGCGCGGCGCCACGGTCCACTACGTGGTGGACGACCCCGCTCGCTACCACTCCCCCCTGACCGCGCAGGCGCTGTCCACCCTCGTCCCCGGGCTGGCCGGTCACGACGTCTACCTCTGCGGCCCGCCGCCCATGACGGAAGCCGCCGTGCGGGCCTTGCGCGAGGCGGGAGTGCCCGCCCGCCGCATCCACCACGAGTCGTTCGCGTTCTGAGGAGAACCACCGCATGCGTCGCGCCGTGCTCACCACCACCGGGACCAGTGCCCTGATCGTCGGGATGCTTTTCCTCAAACCCCACCAGCCCTCCGTCGTGGCGGGCGGTCCGGCCTCCTCGGCGGCCTCCCCCACGCCCCAGCGTTCGGAGCCGGCGTCCGCAGGCGGCCACGGCGCCGCCAACGGCACCTTCACCGGTGCGCCCGTCGACACTCCCTACGGGACCGTGCAGGTGGCGGCCACGCTCGCCGACGGGAAGATCACCGCCGTCCGGGTCCTCCAGGCGCCGGATGAGAACGGCAGGGACCGGCAGATCGCCTCCTACGCCCTGCCCCGCCTGACGCGTGAGGCCCTCGGCGCCCAGAGCGCCCGCATCGACGCCGTGTCCGGGGCGAGCTACACCAGCCAGGGGTACGTCCAGTCCCTGCAGAGCGCACTGGACCAGGCCCGTGCGTGACCCCGCCCTCGGCCTGCACCACGTCGAACACGTCATGGGCACCGTCTTCTCCTTCGACGTCCGGGACCGGGCCACGTCCGCGATCCGCGATGCCCTGGACCGTGCCGTCCGCCATCTGCATTCCGTGGACGCGATCTTCTCCACGTACCGGCCCGACAGCGCCGTCAGCAGGCTCGCCCGCGGCGAGATCGGCCTCGCCGACTGCCCGCCCGAGGTGCACGAGGTGCTGGCGCTGTGCGCCCGGGCGGCCGACGACAGCGACGGCTGGTTCAGCATCACAGCCGGCGGCGCCCTCGACCCCTCGGGGCTCGTCAAAGGCTGGGCCACCGAGAACGCCTCCCGGATGCTCCACGAGGCCGGCGCGCACCACACCTGCGTCAACGGAGGCGGCGACATCCGCGTCCGGGGCCAGGCGGCCCCCGGCACACCATGGCGCATCGGCATCGCCGACCCGCTTCACCCGGGAGCGCCGGCCGCCGTCGTGACCGCGAGCGGCGACCTGGCCATCGCCACCTCGGGCACCGCGGAGCGCGGCCCCCACATCCTCGACCCGCACGACGGGGCCCCCGCCACCGACCTGGCGTCCATCACCGTCATCGGCCCGGACCTGACGACGACCGACGCCTACGCCACCGCGGCCTTCGCACATGGCAACGGATCTCACGCCTGGCTGGAGCTACTGGACGGATACGAGGCGCTCGCCATCCTGCCCGACGGCCGTACGTGGCGAACGTCGGGATTCAGCGCCCACGTCGCCTGAGCGGTGACCCCGCGGACCCACGCGCGCCCGACGGCATCCGCGACGTCGACGACGCGGGAAAGAGCCATGCCTGCAGGCGCATCGCCAGGTAGCCGAGGGCCGACAGACCGCACGCGATGCCGAGGTCTCCGGCCGAGAGCGGCTCCGTGCCCAGCAGCGCGCGCAGCGGCGGCAGGCAGACGCCTGCGATCTGCAGGGCGAGCGCTGTCGCGACGGCGACCAGCAGGAAGGGGTTGGCCCAGCTGCCGTGGCGGGCCCGGGATGCGAGGGCGATTCCGAGCTGGGTGGCGCCGAGAACGAGGAAGATCATGCTCTGCCACGGACGCCCGGTGTCGTGGGCCCACATGCCCGTGAGCAGCGTGAGGGCGGTGACGAAGCAGCCCATCAGCAGGATCCGCGGCCACAGCCCGGCACCGAGCACGCTCTCGCCGGGCGGGCGGGGCGGGCGGCGCATGACCGCGGGGTCGACCGGCTCGGCGCCCAGTGCGACCCCGGGAAGGCCGTGGGTGAGCAGGTTGATCCACAGGATCTGGGCCGGGAGCAGCGGCAGTGGCATGCCCAGGAAAGGGCCGAGGAGCATGACGAGGATCTCGGCCGTGCCCCCGCACAGGGCGTAGAGCAGGAAGCGGCGGACGTTGGCGTAGACCCGGCGGCCTTCCTCGACGGCGGAGACCACCGTGCCGAGGTCGTCGTCGGCCAGGACGAGGTCGGCTGCCTGCCGTGCCACCTCTGTGCCGCGGCGTCCCATGGCGACGCCGATGTCGGCCTGGTGCAGGGCTGGGCCGTCGTTGACGCCGTCGCCGGTCATGGCGACCACATGTCCGGTCTGCCGCCATGCCTGGACGATGTCGAGTTTCTGCTCGGGGGTGGTGCGGGCGTAGACCCGGGCGTCAGTAAGTTTCCTCACGGTGTCGTGCCTGATGTCGTCCCCAGTGGTCACGGCGCCGCCGTCGGCGCCGTCGAGCATGCCGAGGCGGGCTGCGACGGCGCCTGCAGTCAGCGGATGGTCTCCGGTGATCATGACGGGGACGATCCCGGCGGTGCGGCAGGCGGTGACGGTGTCTGCCGCCGTGAGGCGGGGCGGGTCGAGGATGGCGATGAGGCCGAGCAGCGACAGCCGTCCGTTCTCCCAGTCGGCGGGGGTGTGGGACGAAAGGCGCGGGCTGCGGTCGGCGACCGCGACGGCGAGCACACGGTAGCCCTCGCGTGCCAGCTCCTCGGCTCGGTTGACAGCCGCGGTGAGCACCGGAGGGCCGTCGTCCAGGACCTCGGCTCGCAGCATGACCTCCGGTGCGCCCTTGGACACCACATGGCTCGCGCCGTTCGGTCGACGGTGGACAGTGGTCATCCGTTTGCGGCCGCTGTCGAACGGCACCTCGTCCACGCGTGGCAGTTCCCGTGCGAGTGCCGCCCGGTCCAGGCCCAACCGTGCGCCGGCGACGAGGAGGGCGGCCTCGGTGGGATCGCCCAGGGCATGCCAGACCGTGTCGCCGTCCGTGCCGGACGGCGGCTGCAGCCCGGCGTCGTTGCACAGCAGGGCCGCGCTCAGCAGGCCGGCCAGGTCGGGTGCGTCATCCAGGGTGACGGTGTCGCCGTCCCGCACCACCTGGCCGGACGGATCGTAGCCGCTGCCGCGTGCCTCGGCCTCACCGACTGGTGTCCAGAACCGTTCAGCGACCATGCGGCCCTCCGTGAGGGTGCCGGTCTTGTCCGTGGCGATGACGGTGACGGAACCCAATGTCTCCACCGCCGGCAGGTGGCGGACGATGGCGTTGCGGGCGGCCATCCGCCGGGCGCCAAGGGCGAGGCCGAGGGTGACGACGGCGGGCAGGGACTCGGGCACGGCCGCGACGGCCAGGCTGATCGCGGCGACGACCATCAGCTCCACTGGCTGTCCTCGCAGTAGCCCGATGGTGAGGACTACGGCGCACAGCACGACGGTGACAGCGGCGAGGACCCGTCCGAACCCGGCGAGCCTGCGCTGTAGTGGGGTCGGCCCGGGTGCCGTACCCATCAGTGAGGCGATGCGGCCGGTGGCGCTCGCGGCTCCTGTGGCGGTGACGACGACCGCGCCCCGGCCGCGGACGACGACGGTGCCCGACGCCGCCGTGCCACCGGTGTCCTTGTCCACCGGAACGGACTCGCCGGTGAGTGACGACTCGTCCACCAGGAGTGCCGCCGCCTCGAACACCTCACCGTCCGCGGGCACGATATCCCCTTCGCCAAGGAGCACTACGTCCCCGGGCACGACGTCCACCGCCCGGATACGGCGCTCCTCACCGTCGCGGACGACGCGGGCCGCGGGTGCGCTGAGAGCCGTCAGCGCCGTGACGGCGCGTTCTGCGCGGACTTCCTGGGCCACGCCGACAGCGGTGTTGACGGTGATGACGAGCAGGATGACGCTGGCGTCCGGGAGGTCTCCTGTGGCGAGGGTGAGTACGGCAGCAACGAGCAGGACCAGGATCAGCGGATCCCGCAACTGCTGTGTCACTCGACGCCACAGAGGAGTCGGCGGCGGCGGGGCCACCTCGTTGGCGCCGTACCGGACGAGCCGCTGCTCCGCCTCCCCCTGCGAAAGCCCCTCAAGGGCCACCGTCGTGCCGTGGTTCGTTCCCAGTCCCACGGGATCACCTCGTCTGGGGGACGGCTGCAGGTCGCGCTACGTGCCAGGTGGACAGACCCCATCCCGGCGGCCCGTCCCCCTGGTGGTGGCTCCGCGCCCGGCGACTGGGGCCGCAGCACCATCGCCTTCAGGCTCTCCTTGCCCGACCGTCCAGGTGCAGGGGCCGCTGGTCCCCTCCCGGGTCCGAGTGGCCCTGGCGAACGGCATGCCACCAGCGCTGAACAGTGCGTCAGCGCGTGGTCGGCAGTGGGGGCACCCTGTAAGGAGGGGCGCCCCCGCGATGTCGACATGCCGGGCCCGCTCCTCGCCTGGCGACGACGTCATCCTGCTCCTGGCCTGCAACCGGATACTCAACGAGCAGCAGGTCGCCATCTGGCCGTTCCTGACCAGCCCGAGGCTGTTGCCACGGCCCGGGCCCATGCGGTGCAGCAGCTCACCGACTGGAACGTGGCCGGCGATCCTCTCGCGACGGAGATCGTCGTCAGTGAACTGGTGACCAATGCCATCCGCCATAGCTCGCCCCCCTGCAGCTGCGCCTGTTCAGGAACGGGACGCTCACTTGCGAGGTCTCGGACACCAGTCCGGCCGGCCCGCTCCTTCGGCATGCCCGCACCGTCGACGAAGGCCGCCGCGGCTTCTTCATCATGGCCCGACTCGCCCAGCACTGGGGCACCCGGCACACCGTGCAGGGGAAGACCACCTGGACAGAGCGAGCTCTCAGATGACGCCCCGCCAGGTGGGCCTCGCGGCGGCCGCGAGTTCGGTCGCGCCGTCGTCGGGCGGTTCCTTCAGGACCGTCCAGGCCACCGGCCCGAGCAGGTCGGCCAGGTGCTGGAACACGTCGAGGAAGAGGTCGTCGACGGTGAGCATCCCTACCAGTCGGTGGCCGTCCAGCACCGGGAGACGCCGCACGCCGCAGCGACGGAACGTCCGGTAGGCGTCGGCGATGTCATCGGTCACGTCCACCGTGGTCACCGGCGCCGACATCAGCTCCGACACCGGCGTGTCCGGGTCGGCGCCCTGTGCCAGGCAGCGCACCACCAGGTCGCGGTCGGTGATGATCCCGAGCAGCCGATCGGCCTCGGCAACGAGGACGGATCCGACTGCCGCGTTCTCCATGCGCAGCGCGGCCTGCCGCGCGGGAGTTCGGGGCGACACGGTGATGATCGGTGCGTTCATGAACTGGGAAACGTTCACGATGTGCTCCCGGTGCCGGTGGTGAGGTCGAAGGTGACCTCGGGCGGCGCCCCCAGGGTGTTGTGGACGGTGCAGTGCCGCGCCACGGCCAGCAGTCCGGCAGCGCGCTCGGGCGGCAGCCCGGGAACCGTCAGTCGCAGGGCTATGGTGCCGATGCGGGCGGTGGGGCCGGGCGCCTTGGTGACGTGGGCGCTGACGCGCAGGTCGTCGCCGGGCAGGTGGTGCCGGTCGAGGTAGCGGCCCGCGTAATGGGCGACGCAGGAGGCGAGGGAGGCCACGAACAGTTCTACTGGTGTGGGGCCTTCGTCGGTCCCTTCCGTGGTGAGCGGCTGGTCGGTTTCGATCCGGTGTCCGCGCACGACGGTCGTGTAGTGGTCCCCCTTGATGCGGCGCGCCTCCAGCGGACCGTCACCCTGCCCGGCTGGTTCGTCTCGCTGTGCTTCTTCCTCCTCGACGGCGCGGGCCTGCGCTGTCAGCAACCTGGCCAGGCCACGCGCCTCGGCGGGCGTCAGGCTCGCCCAGCTGCGCTGTTCACCAAAGCACTCGCGCGGAAGGTCCAGGACGATCCGTCCCGAGCCGACGGGCAGCTCAGCGGGGTCGAACCGGGACACGGTGATTTCACAGCCGCCTCGGGTACGGATCGGGACGGGGCCGGCGGAAAGCCTGTCACGCAGCATCGCAGCCTCCCTCAGTCGTGCCTTCTTCCAGCAGACCGCCGCAGCCCCGGGCAGCAGCAGAGGGCTTTGGGCCCGTCCACGGGGCCGGGTGGCCCAATGGCATCGGCTACCGGCGCATCCGAGACTGGTGCAGGAGGGCATATCCGTCCCGCGTCGAAGGAGGCGGCCATGAATGCCAGCCGGCACCCGGCGACGGTGAGCGACGTGATGACGCGGAAGGTCGTCGCGGTCACCCTGGGCACGTCGTTCAAGGAAATCGTGCGGACTCTGGAGCAATGGAAGGTGAGCGCCCTGCCGGTAGTGGCCGACGGCATCCGGGTGGTCGGCGTGGTCTCCGAGGCGGATCTGCTGCGCAAGGAGGAGCATCGCGAGGACGACGCCCCACCGATCGGCGCGGGCCCGGACAAGGCGGCCGCGGTCACCGCCGAGCAGTTGATGACGGCAACGGCGGTCACCGTGCGAGAGGACGCGCCCGTGGCGCAGGCGGCGCGGGCCATGGCATTGCATCGGGTGAAGCGGCTGCCAGTCGTCGACGCCGACGGCGCGCTGCAGGGTGTGGTGAGCCGGGGCGACCTGCTCAAGGTGCTCCTCCGGGCGGATGAGGACATCGCCCGCGACGTGCGGGGAATCGTCATGGTCGAACTCCTTCCCGAGGAGTGGCAGTGCGTGGACGTCGAGGTGGCCGACGGGATCGTGACGGTGAGCGGGCTGCTTGCCGACCGGTCCCTGGTACCGG
This sequence comes from Actinacidiphila glaucinigra, assembly GCF_035918135.1. Taxonomy (NCBI): domain Bacteria; kingdom Bacillati; phylum Actinomycetota; class Actinomycetes; order Kitasatosporales; family Streptomycetaceae; genus Actinacidiphila; species Actinacidiphila glaucinigra. The sequence continues at coordinate 9,234,955 of NZ_CP109144.1, read as the reverse complement.
TGGTGGCACGGCTGGTGCGCTCCGTCGAAGGGGTCGTGGACGTGCGATTCGACCTCACCTCGAGCCGAGTGTGACATCACCTCAGGCATCGGCCGGGACGCTCTTTCCCGGCCCGACGCGCCGATCCGGCACCCCGGCATCGGTCAGGACAGGTCGGCGACCCGCTCGGCCCCGTGACGGGTCCGACCGGCCCAAGCGCCAGCCGGGCGCCGCGCACGACCCTGGCAGCAGGACTGGTGTCCACCCGAGGAGGGGAAGGCCATGAAGGCGTGGGTTTTCCAGGAGCCTGGGCAGGCCCGCTGGCAAGAGGTACCGGATCCGGAGATCAAGGACGCCGGCGACGCGATCATCCGCGTCGACGCCGTCAGCATCTGCGGAACCGACCTGCACATTCTCAAGGGGGACGTGCCCGACGTCCGACCCGGCACCGTACTGGGCCACGAAGCCGTCGGCGAGGTCGTCGAGACCGCTCCCGGGGTCACGACGGTGCGGCCCGGCGACAGGGTTCTGATCTCCTGCATCTCCGGGTGCGGCCGGTGCCGTTTCTGCCGCGAGGGCGCCTACGGGCAGTGCCTGGGCGGTGGAGGCTGGGTGCTCGGCCACCGGATCGACGGGACGCAGGCCGAGTACGTGCGCGTGCCGTTCGCGGACGTGTCCCTGCACCCGCTGCCCGCCTCGGTGAGCAGTCAGGACGCGGTGCTGCTCGCCGACATCTTCCCCACGGCCTATGAGGTGGGCGTCCTCAACGGCCGGGTCCGGCCCGGCGACACGGTCGCCGTCGTCGGCAGCGGGCCCATCGGACTGGCCGCGATCGTCACGGCCCGTCTGTTCTCGCCCGACCGGATCATCGCGATCGACCTGGCGGAGGCCCGTCTGGACGCGGCCAAGCGCCTGGGGGCCGAGGCGGTGGCCAATGCCGCCGAACAGCCTGAGCGGCTGGTCCAGGACCTGACCGAGGGACTCGGTGCCGACGTGGTGATCGAGGCGGTGGGCGTTGCGGACAGCTTCGAGCTGTGCGCGCGCATCGTCCGGCCGGGCGGGCACCTGGCCAACGTCGGCGTCCACGGCACGCCCGCCACCCTCCACCTGGAGGACCTGTGGAACAGGAACGTGACGATCACTACGGGTCTGGTGGACACCTACTCCACCCCGACCCTGCTGCGCATGATGGCGGCCGGACGCCTGCCCGCGGCATCGCTGGTCACCCACACCTTCGAACTCCACGACATGGCGGAGGCCTACGACATCTTCGGACGAGCGGCTGACACAGGGGCGCTCAAGGTCATACTCGGCGGCCCACAGCACACAGCGGTGGCGCTCACCGACTGAGCACTGAGGAAGGGACGTGACCGGTCATGACAAAGCACCCCACAACAACCGTGGCCGGGGACATCGGCCGGCGCATCGCGATGCGCCGTGAGGAACTAGGTCTGTCCCCGGAGGACGTGGCAGCCCACGCTGGCATCGACCCCGGCTACCTGCGGTACGTCGAGCGGGATTCCACCGCAGCTCCCGGCATCGCGACGCTGCATGCTCTGGCCATGACGCTGAACACGAGTGTGTCCGCGCTCAGCGGCGGCGAGGCCGACCTGCCGCCGGGCCGCGGGCAAGCGGCGGGCCGCGCGCGACTGGTGGAACTCGGCGCGGAGGAATGCTGGCAGTTGCTGTCCACTCACGGGGTCGGCAGGATCGCCCTGTCCATGCCCGAGGGTCTTACCGTCTTGCCGGTCAACTACTGCGTCGTCGATGGCGGGATCGCGTTCCGCACCGCTGCGGCCGCCACCCCGACGGAGGCGTCCGACACCAAGTGCGCATTCGAGGTGGACGAGGTGGACGACGCGCTCAGCCAGGGCTGGAGTGTCCTCGTCCGTGGCATGGCGCACACCGTCACCGACCCCACGGGCGTCCGGCGGCTGGACGAGCAGGCCTACAGCGGGCCGTGGGCCGGCGGGGACCGCGATCTGTGGGTGCGCATCACCCCGGCGAGCGTGACGGGCCGCCGCATCGTGGTCGGCTGACAGGGCACCGATGGGAGGCCGGACATGACCGACACCGGATTCGGCCCGCACGAAGGGCTCCACGCGCCGCGTGGGGAGGTAGTCGTGGGGGTCGACGGATCGGATCCCGCCGTGCGCGCCCTGGACCGGGCGGCCGACGAGGCACACCGGCGGGACACCGCCGTGCGGATCGTGCTCGGTCTGCCGTGGCCCGATCCGGGCGACGTCGGATTCGGACTGGACGCCGATCGCGAACGCCCGGCGGGTGAAGCGGCCCGGGCCGTCCTGGAATTGGCCGCCAGGCGTGTGGCCGACCGGCACCCGGGTGTGCCGGTCGCACTGGACCTGGCGGCCGAACCGGCAGCGACAGCGCTGGTGCGTCTGGGCCGGACGGCCGCGCTGACCGTGGTCGGCACCCGAGGCCGCGGCGGCTTCGCCGGGCTGCTCCTGGGCTCCGTCAGCCTACGGGTCGCGGTCCACACCGCCGGCCCGCTGATGGTCGTCCGCGGGGAGGACGCAGCCGCCCGGCGCGGTCTGCTGCACGACAGGGTGCTGCTCGGTCTGGAGGATGAAAGCGACGCCGAGGCCGCCCTGTTCGCCTTCGAGGAGGCCGAACGACGCGGCGCACGCCTGCGGGTACTGCACACCTGGACCCACCCGCACATCTCCATGGGAGAGTGGCCCGTCTCCCACCGCCAGGACCTGGCCTCCCAAGCCCGGCAGCACAAGGAACTCGCCCGGTTCGCCGTGTCCAAGCCGGCCGAGCGCTTCCCGGATGTCGCCGTGCGGGTGGACACCGCCCCAGGTCGCGCTGCCGCCGCACTGGTGGAGGCGAGCCGCGCGGCGGACGTGGTGGTGGTCGGCGCCCACCGGCGGGAGGCCAGCCCACTCGGGATGCGTCTGGGCCCGGTCACCCACGCGGTGCTGCATCACGCGCACTGCCCCGTCGTCCTGGTCCCGATCGGCTGAGCGCACGATCGAGGCGGGGCCACGTCGGCAGGGCAAGCAGGTACCGGCCGGGCCCTGCAACAGGCCGGTCGGCCCCAGCGCACGGCCGTCGTCACAGCACAGGCTGAAGGTGAGGGGCGCCGGACGGCCGCCCGCCGTAACTTCCGCCGCCGCGACACGGCGGGCTCCAGCAGGGAGGGTCACGATGACCACCGCAACCACCATCGGCCTGCTGGATGCGCTGCCGCCGCAGGCCCGCGAGCGCCTGACGGAGCTCGGCCGTGAGGTGTCCTTCCCGGCCGGGTCACGCATCTTCGAAGAGGGGCAACGAGCCGACCGCTTCTGGATCATCCACACCGGGTCGGTCTCCCTGGACCTGCACGTCCCCGGTCGGCAAGCCGCCGTGGTGGAGACCCTCGGCCACGGCGACCTGCTCGGCTGGTCCTGGCTGTTTCCCCCGTACGTCTGGCACCTGGGCGCCCAGGCGCAGAGCCCGGTGCGGGCGGTGGAGTACGACGCCACGATCGTTCGCGCGCTGTGCGAGGCGGATCCTGCCTTCGGCCGGGCCGTGTCCCGCCGGGTGGCGGAGATCGTCGCCCAACGCCTTCTGCAGACCCGCACCCGTCTGCTGGACCTCTACGGTCCTGCCGGCAGTGCTACCGCGCACTGAGAGGAGGACTGATGCATGGCAGCCCGCACATCGTGTCCGATGTGATGACCGAGGCCGTCGTCGCCGTCGGCCGAGACGCCTCATTCAAGGAGATCGTCACAACGATGGAGCGGTGGAAGGTCAGTGCCCTGCCCGTTCTCGAGGGCGAAGGACGCGTCGTCGGGGTGGTGTCCGAGGCTGATCTGCTGCCCAAGGAGGAGTACCGCGACAGCGCCCCCTCACGCAACGACCAGATGCAGCGGCTGCCGGATCTGTGCAAGGCCGGCGCCACCACCGCCGACGAGCTGATGAGCGCGCCCGCCGTGTGCGTGCACGCCGACGCCACCTTGGCTCAGGCAGCACGGGCCATGGCCTTTCGGCGCGTGAAACGGCTGCCGGTCATCGATGGCGAGGGGATGCTGTGCGGGATCGTCAGCCGGGGAGACCTGCTGAAGGTCTTCCTGCGCCCGGACGAGGAGATCGCCGAAGAGGTGCGCCGCGAGATCGTCGCCTACCTGTTCCCCGGTGAGCCTTCGCCGGTGCGGGCACACGTCGAGGAGGGCGTCGTCCACTTCTCCGGCGCGCCAGGTGATCCCTCGCTGGCTCCGGTGGCGTCCCGGTTCGCCCGCGCGGTGGAAGGCGTCGTCGACGCCGTGTGGGATTGAACCGCCGGGCGCCGGGCGTGCCCGGCGCATGCTGTCAGGCCCTTCGGTGGCCCCAGGAGGGTTCGACCTCGGCCCACTCCCGGTCCCACGCCTGCGCGCGATGGCAGTCGATGCGCACCCGCACGACCCGGCGACCCGCGAGAACAAGCCCGCATGCTCCGACGGCTGCGAAGACACCGAACACCTGCCCCTGCACCTCCGCCTGCACCGGGGTGAGCGGCGGTTCCCGGAGCTCGTCGTTGCGGTCCACCCAGACACTTGTGGTGGAGCCGGCCCGGCTGTTCGGGTCCACGCGGGCGCTGCCGGTGCGCTCGGATCCTTCAGGCGTGATCCACCTCGCGGTGGCATGCACCTTGCCGGTGGAGCCGGTGTAGTCGTTTTCCGCGTCTGCGGCGTTCTCGGTCACGACAGCCGTCACCTGGTGCAATCCCTGACTTTGGTGGAGCGCGTCGTGTTCCACCGCGACGGCGGTGGCGGCACCAGCCGCCGGGCCGCCGACGGCGATCAGCACCGCGGTTGCCACTCCCGTCCATGCCTCCGCGACATCCGTTCCGCGTCGCAGCGGATTGCGCCTCCAGCGCCAGAACCTCACCGCATTACCCATGGCCGCGCCCCCTTTCCCTGTGGTGACGGTCTCACGGGGCCAGGCTGCAGAGCAGGGGCCGGAAAGACCGTCCGGGTGGGCCGGGCAGGCCGTTCTCGCCCGCCCGTGGGTCCGATCGGCCCTGGTGCGGGCACCGCGGGTGGGACACGATCAACAAAGAAGGGAGCTGTCCTGGAACGCTGTCCAGGGCCTCGCGACAAGGAAGTGAACAGCATGGCACCCAATCCGTATCCGGCCGCCCCTGGTGACATGGGGCGCCGTGTGGCCAAACGGCGGGACGAGCTGGGCCTGACCCGTGAGGAAGTCGCGTCCCGGGCCGGCATGGCCACCAGTTATCTGCGGTTCATCGAAGAGCAGTCCACCGCCGCTCCGGGCCCGGGAACGCTGGGAACCCTCGCGGCGGTCCTGGACACGACGGTCGTCGCGCTCAACGGAGGGGAGGCCGACCTTCCGCCCGGCCGCCTCGGACGCGCTTCACCGCACGCACAGTTCCTGGAGCTCACCCCCCAGGAGTGCTGGGCGCGCCTGAACCGACACGGAGTGGGCCGTATCACGGTGACCACTCCCGGCCGCGAGGCCATCCTGCCCGTGAACTACAGCGTGGTCGACCGATCCATCGTCTTCAGGACAGCGCCCGGCTCGGGACCTGCCGAGGTCACCGGAACGGAAGTCGTCTTCGAGGTGGACCACGTGGACGAGGCGCTCAGCCAGGGCTGGAGTGTCCTGGTCCGCGGCCGGGCCCATCGTGTCGAGGACCCGGAGGCCGTGCAGTACCTCGGCAAGCAGGTGTACAGCGGCCCGTGGCCGGGCGACGACGACCGCAGCATGTGGGTGCGGATCGATGTGGAAGGGATCAGTGGGCGGCGCATCGACGTCCCCTGAGGTGCCGCCGGCGCTGATGGGTCCGTTCGGCCCTGGCGTGCGCAGGGCTTGTGGCTGACGATCGCAGGGTCATGGGACAACAGCGCAGCGCACATGGGCAGGGGGCCGGGATGACCGGTGCAGGACAGTTTTCACCGCAGACGCCGATCAGGGTGTTCCTGGTAGACGACCACGAGGTGGTGCGGCGGGGCGTGCACGATCTGCTCGACGCCGAGCCGGACATCGAGGTCGTCGGGGAGGCCGGCACGGTCGACCACGCGCTGGCCCGGGGACCTGCCCTGCGGCCGGACGTGGCGATCCTGGACGTGCGCCTGCCGGACGGCGACGGCATCGGCATCTGCCGGGAGCTGCGCTCGCGCATGCCGGAACTGGCCTGTCTGATGCTGACCTCCTTCGACGACGACGACGCCCTGCTGGACGCGATCATGGCCGGGGCCGCAGGCTACGTGCTCAAGCAGATCAAGGGCTCCGATCTGATCTCCGCGGTCCGCACCGTGGCCTCGGGCCAGTCGATGCTCGACCCGGCGACCACCGCCCGGTTGATGAACAGCCTGCGCCACCAGGAAGAACCGGCGACCCCGCAGAACGAGATCCTCGCCACGCTCACCCCGCGCGAGCGGGAGATCCTGGAACTCATCGGAGAGGGCCTGACGAACCGGCAGATCGGCAAGCGCCTCTTCCTCTCGGAGAAAACGGTCAAGAACCACATCTCCCGGATGCTGGCCAAGCTCGGCGTCGAACGCCGCATCCAGGCCGCTGTCCTCGCCACCCAGCACCAGCCCAACGGCGGAGAGGCGGAGCCGCGCCGCTGAGACCATGCCACGCGGCCCCTGCCGCCGGGACGGTCGACCCCTCCCCCACCGGGATGGCAGCGGCGGAACCTGGGGACAGGTTCCGCCGCAAGGAGAGCGCCATGATGCCCGAGACCCTTGACGGGGCGACGCTGGAAAAGCTCATCTCCGCTGCTGTCGCCGCGCCGTCCTTCCACAACAGCCAGCCGTGGCGTTTCCGGCTGGAGCCGGAGACCGCCACGATCCTGGTCCGCGCCGCCGGTGAGCGCGGGCTGCGGGAGACCGACCCGCTGGGACGGGCGCTGCACCTGTCCGTCGGTGCCGCAGTGTTCAACCTGCGGGTCGCGGTCGCCCACTTCGGCTGGGAGCCCGTCGTCCGGCTGCTGCCCGTCCCGGCGCAGCCGGACCTGCTGGCCTCGGTGCGGCCGGCCGGTCCGCACCGCAGCGTCGGCGTGAACCGCGCGGACCTGTACCAGGCACTGTGGCGCCGCCACAGCAGCCGCGCACCCTTCTCCGCGCACCGGCCCCCGGGACCCGTTCTCACCGAACTGAACGAGGCGGCCCACGCGGAGGGGGCCACGCTGTACCTGCCGGACACCGGCGAGACCCAGCGGATACTGCGGCTGACCTCGGAGGCGGAACAGCGCGGCGTCACCGACCCCGCGCGCCGCGCCGAAAGCCGCGGCTGGATCCATGACGGCGCTGCGGACGGGCTTGCCCCGGCCGCTCTGGGCCCGCGGGACGCCGCCGACAGGCTGCCCATGCGGGACTTCTCCGCACTCCGGCCGGAAAGGCAGCTCCCCTCCGCTGTCTTCGAACGGCGGCCCCTCATCGCCGTGCTCTCCACCGCCCACGACCGGCGGGCGGACTGGCTGCGGGCCGGCCAGGCGCTGGAGCGCGTCCTGCTGGTCGCCACCGCGCACGGAGTGCGGGCGTCGCTGCTGCATCAAGCGCTGGAGTGGCCCGACCTGCGCTGGGCGCTGCGCAGTACGGACGGCGGCCCGGGGTACGTCCAGATGCTCGTCCGGCTCGGATACGGTCCACAGGGCCCGGCAAGCCCCCGGATCCCGGCGCACCAGGTCCTGGACAGGACGTAGCTCCCTCGAAGGGCAGTATGGCTATCGGCTCACGGGGACATGCCATTCCAGGTGGGTGCCGCCGGAGGCCCGCGCCTGAGCGGTGAACGTCCCGCCGAGCTTCTCCGCCCGTCGGGCGAGATTGGCCAGGCCGCTGCGGCGGCCGCCTTCGGACAGTCCCACGCCGTCGTCGGTCACGGTCAGGGTCAAGGTTCCGGAGCCGACCACCAGGGCCACCTGGGCCGAACCAGCGTGCGCGTGCCGGGCGACGTTGGACAGTGCCTCGCCCAGCACCGCGACGACCTCGTCGGCCACGGCGGCGGGGACGTCGGTGTCGATGAGGCCTTCCATTCGCAGCGACGGGGTGAATCCGAGGACAGTCACGGCCTCTTCCACCGCCTTGACGGTGCGCACCCGCAGACCCTGCCGGGCCGGGGCCGTGTCGTGGGCGCGGAGCCCGAAGATCGTCGACCGGATGATCTTGATGGTTTCGTCCAGGTCGTCCACCGCGCGCAACAGCCGTTCGCTCGCCTGGGGATGGTCGACGAAACGCGCCGCGCTCTGCAGGGTCATGCCGGTGGCGAACAGCCGCTGGATGGCCAGGTCGTGCAGGTCCCGTGCGATCCGGTCGCGGTCCTCGAGCTGGGCCAGCTGCTCCGCGGCACGGCGCCGCTCGGCCAGTTCCATGGCGAGCGCGGCCGATCCGGCGAACGCCAGGAGCAGCGCCGTCTCGGTGTCGGTGAACAGGGCTCGCCCCTGGGCGCGGGCCAGCAGCAGCGCGCCGCGCACCCCCTGGGGGGTGCTCATCGGGACGGCCACCGCCGGACCGAGCCCGACGAACCGGGGCGGACCCGCGGTGATGCGCGGATCGTGCGCGACGTCGGGACTGGTGATCGGTTCGCCGGCCTCCATGGCGGCCCCTGCGAACGATCCCTCACGGGGCAGAATGAGGCCACGGTGGATGTCCGCGTCGGTGCCGGTGGCGATCGCCACCTCGACGTCCGTCGTCCCGTCGATCGGGCGTGCCACCACGCCGAGGTCCGCGCCGGTGATGCCGCGGGCGTGCTCCACGATCAACTCCAGGACGCCCGACTCCTCGACCCCCGACAGCAGGCTGGCGGTGATCTCCGAGTTCGCCTCCAGCCACCGCTGCCTGGACCGGGCCTCCTGGTAGAGCCGGGCGTTGTCGATCGCGACCCCGGCCGCCACCGCCAGGGTGGACAGCACGGTCTCGTCCTCGCCGTCGAACTCCTTGCCGCCGCGCTTCTCCGTCAGGTACAGGTTGCCGAACACCTCGTCGCGGACCCGGATCGGCACGCCCAGGAACGAGTGCATCGGGGGGTGGCCGGCCGGGAAGCCATACGAGGCCGGATGCTGGGAGAGCTCCTGCAGGCGCAGCGGCTCGGGGTGCCGGATCAGCTCACCGAGGATGCCGTGCCCGGACGGCAGAGGGCCGATCGCCTGGCTCTGCCGGTCCGACACACCCACGGTCAGGAACTGGGCGAGCTTCGCGTCATCGCCGATCACCCCGAGGGCTCCGTACTCGGCGTCCACGAGCACGACCGCCGCCTCCACGATCCGCCGCAGCACGTGCGGCAGGTCCAGCTCACGGCCGACCGACAGCACCGCCTCCAGCAGGCTGTGCACCCGATCACGGGTGCCGCGCACCGCGTCGATGCGTACCTGCAACTCGTCCAGCAACTCGTCGAGCCTCAACCGGGGCAGGCGCTCCGCGCCCTCGCTGCCTTCCATCCCCACGGATCCTCCATCCGGCGCAGCTGCAGCTCTGACCAGCTTCAACATAGCGGGATCCGGGCCGTCTCGAACGCTCTTCCACAGCCGTTCGGCCAGATGCCAACGGGAGGGTGCTCCCGCCGCCGCTTCGCTGGCGCCGAAGCCGCGGCGCAGAGCCCCGCTGTCGCTGCCACAGGGACCCCGTGGCCCCTCAATGACCCCGACGACCCTGCCCGCGGTGCCGGGCCCACACGAGGAACGACCTTGCGGCAACAGGTGCTCCAAAAAGGACAACCCGCGAGGGCTACGACATCGAAGGTCCTCAGGGGGACACACGGCGCGGCGCGGCTTCACCCGCCGGTGCTGGCGGGACCGGATCTGCGTGCGAAGCTTTGCACGCCCCGAGTACATAGATCGCGAACGGGAACTGATCGTCGGCCTGCCGACCGCCGCACCGCTGAAGCGGTCGATCATACCGAACGGCGGCCTGCGCGGCACGCCCGTGCCGGACCGACCGGCCGCGGGCGCGAGTAGCTCCGTGCGCGAGGCCTGCACGCCAACGACGCACCAACCGGCCGCCACAGCAGGGACGTTCGGCCCCATACGGGCGGGCCTTCGGCCCACGGCGAAGCACCCCGTCCCGCAGGACAGTGAACACGCAATGAAATCCGCCGCGTTCACGCTCTTTACGGACTGGAAGGGATCGACACCATGGCCATCCAAGGACACCCTCAACGGCACACCGGCTTCCGCCTCCCGGGGTGGCTCAAGACCGGCACCGCCCCCACCTCCGGTGAGGCGGCGGCCACGTCCGCCGCGGCCGCCGGCGCGTATGTCTTCGCGGGCCTGCGCGTCCTGACCGGGTTCGTCTTCCTGTGGGCCTTCCTCGACAAGACCTTCGGTCTCGGCTACGCCACCGGTTCCGGCAAGGGCTGGATCGACGGCGGCTCGCCGACCAAGGGGTTCCTCAGCGGCGTCGCCGCGGGTCCCTTGCAGTCCACCTTCCACGCCTGGGCCGGGGCCGCCTGGGCGGACTGGCTGTTCATGCTGGGCCTGCTGGGCGTCGGCGTCGCGGTCATGAGCGGTGTGGCGCTGCGGATCTCCGCCGTGGCCGGCACCGCGATGATGGCCCTGATGTGGGTCGCCGAGTGGCCTCCGGCCCGGCACCTGGCCGACGGGGCGCCCAGCATGTCGACCAACCCCTTCGCCGACTACCACCTCGTCTACGCGGTTGTGCTGATCGCCCTTGCCGCCGCCTCCGCGGGCACCACCTGGGGCCTGGGTCGCGTCTGGGCCCGGCTGCCCCTGGTCCGCGACCACGCCTGGCTCCGCTGAAGCGCACGGCCCACCACCGGCCCGGGGAGCTCGGCTCCCCGGGTCTCGCCCACGAGGAGAAAAGAGGAGGACCGACATGACCGTGCGCATCGGCATCAACGGATTCGGCCGGATCGGACGCAACGACAGATCGTTGAACGGCGTCCCTCGGGGCAGCACCGCCCCGATCGTCTCCCGCGGCGTCATCGGCGACCCCGCCTCCTGCATCGTGGACACCGCTCTGACACAGGCCCACGGCAACCTGGTGAAGGTCTTCGGCTGGTACGACAACGAGTGGGGCTACTGCAACCGACTGCCCGACCTCACCGAGTACGTCGCCGCCCGCCTACAGGACCGCCTCCGGCATGGGCCGACCGGTCCCCTGCCGGGACCTGCGGCCCATCCCGTCGGCCGGGCCACCAGGGAACGCTGAAAGCAGAGAGGCTCCAGCGGCCTCTCCCCGACTCCCGCAAGGAGGTCATCGCCATGGTGCGGTGCGTCATCGCCGGTGTGGACGGCTCCCCCGAGAGCCTGGCGGCCGCCGACTGGGCGGCCAGGGAGGCCGGCTTGCGTGGCCTGCCCCTGCGGTTGCTGCACGCCTGGGAGTGGCAGCCGTACGCCAACGCCCCCCTGGCCGGGCCGGTGACCATGCGCGCCTGGGCGGCAGGGGTTCCCCGGGAGGCGGCCGTCGCCCTGCGCGAGCGGTACCCGCAGTTGGAGATCACCTCGGAGGAGATCGCCGGGCAGCCCGTGGCGGTCCTCGCAGCCGCCGCCGGCGAGGCCGAGGTGATGGCGCTCGGCTCCCGCGGGCTGCACGGCATCACCGGCTTCCTCGTCGGCTCCGTGGCCTTGGCGGTCATCGCCACCGTGCACCGCCCGGTCGTCCTGGTCAGGGCTGGGAAAACGGCTGAGGACGAGCACCTGCCGGACGCCGGCGGGCTGGCGTCGGCCACCACCGGATACCGGGACGTCGTCCTCGGCCTCGACCTGGACCGGCCCCACGAGGACCTGCTCGCCTTCGCCTTCGACGCCGCCGCAGACCGGGCCGCCCGCCTGCGGATCGTCCACGGCTGGACCCTGCCACCGAACGTGCACGGATCCGGCATAGTTCTGCCGGATCTGATCCAGGCGGCGACGTCGGAACGCGACACGGCGCTCACCAAGGCCCTGCGCCCGTGGCATCTGAAGTACCCCGAGGTGGACGTCCACGCCCGCCAGATCATCGGCCGAGCGGCAGACCACCTGGTGGATGCCTCCGCCGACGCCTGCCTGATCGTGGTCGGCCGCCGCATCCGCCGCTCGGCGGTCGGCAGCCACATCGGCCCGGTCACGCACGCGGTCCTACATCACAGCGCCGCGCCCGTGGCCGTCGTCGCTCACCCCTGACCCCGTTCACCGCCCCCTGCCAGGAGTGGAGGCTGAAAATGACGCAGTACGCCACGCAACACAGATCGTGCCGCTGTGGTGATCATCATTTTGGTTGGACGGGTGATAGTCGTCGCTTGGAACGGGGGCACGGATGAGCAGCATCGCGCGACAGAACGCTGAGGGCAGCGCTCGCTCAGCACATCTCTCGGCGAACGCCGAGGCCCTGGACAAGTTGCTGGTTTCTGCGATCCGCCAGGCGGTGGTCGAGTTCGACGCGGTGGCCGGGATTGCCTACCTACTCGAGGACGACGGCGAATGGCTGAGCGCGGCAGTGATCGGCGGCACGCCTCCGGCCGTCTTCAATATGCCAGAGCGCATGCCACTGCATGGGCCGCGGGCTTCAGCGCTGGCGTGCCGAACCGGAAGGACGGCCATCATCGGAGAACCGGGCGTTCGTCCGGACGACGTAGGCCCCGTCCGTGCACCGTATGCAGTGGTGGCCGTACCCCTGGCCGACCCGGACCACCGGTACGGGGCGCTGGCTGTCAGCCGGATCCCCTGGAGGGACGGCGTTCTCAGCGAAGACCAGCGTAAGAGGCTGCGGGAAGTGGGCGCGAACTTGACGCGCGAGCTGGCGGACTTGGCTGCAGGCGGAACATCGATACGGCCGGGGAGGCAACCGCTGATCTTCCCTGTGTTCAAGCCTCGCAGCCCCCTGACCGAACCTGCGACCCGGTGGGGACTGCCCGATGTTCCCGGCTCGGCCGGCCTGAGCTGGATCTACCAAGTCCTCAGGCTGGCCGACGAACTGAACTCGGTGGTGACCCCGCACGGAGTCGTAGAAGCCGCCCGGTCACGAATGATGGGCACTCTCGGTGCGCAGAGTCTCATCGTGACGGTCGTCGCTGACGGCAGGCTGTGGGTCGTCGGACACGCTGGCCCGGCTTCGAAAGTGGTCAGGCAGGTCCACGGATCCAGCGCTGTCAGGAACAGGGCTACTCCTGTGGCCGACGTCCTGCGCGGCTGCGACCCTTACTTCTTCCCACAGCGTACTGACCTGCTCACGGCCTACCCCGACGCGCAGGACGACGGCAATCAGGCGTGGGCACATCTGCCCATGCGGGCAAGCGGGCACCCGGTCGGTGTCTGCTCCCTCGGGTGGGCAGAGCACCGGCTTTTCGGTGCGGAAGCACAGGCAGTGATGATGACGATGGCCGATTCGCTCGGCCAGGCATTGGAACGGGCTCTCCTGAGCGAAGGCGAGCACGCTCTCGCAGAGAGCCTGCAAAGGCGGCTGCTGCCCCGCGCCCTGTCCGACCTGCCGGAGGTGGTCACCACCGCTCGTTACCTGCCCGCTCCGTCCAGAAACAGCGGCGGGGACTGGTACGACGTGGTCGCCCTACCGTCCGGAGGCATCGGGCTGGTCATCGGTGACGTTGAGGGCCACTCCATCGAAAGCTGCGTGGTCATGGGGCAGATGCGCAGCGCAGTACTCGCGTACGTGAGCGAGGGCCACAGCCCGGAAGCGGTGCTGACACGCGCCAGCACCATGCTCAGTCAGTTGGAAAGCGAGCTGCTGGCGACGTGTTGTATCGTCTATTTGAATTCGGCCGACGGGACAGCCGAGGTGGCCCTGGCCGGTCACCCGGCGCCGCTGATCCGTGGTCCCGACGGCGGTATCGAAACGCTTGACACGCTCATCGGCGTTCCCCTGGGTGCGCCATCACCCGTGCCCTATCAGGTCTTTGAGGCGAACCTCTCAGCAGGGACGGTGCTGTTTCTGTACACCGACGGCCTCAGCACGGCACACGGGCCTGACGTGGTCACCAGTGCAGGCAAAATGCTCACCGCTGCCAGCCAGAAAGGTGCCGACCACTGCCTGGAGGACCTAGCGGACCGTCTCACGTCCATGGTGCCCTCCCCCCCTGAACGCAGAGATGACGTTGCCCTCCTGTTCGCCCTCTGCGCCGGCACAGGACCACAACACCGAGCCAGCCGCATGGAGATCCAGCGGCACGATCTGCACGGCGTCAAAGCCGCCCGCGAGTTCGTCAGAGACTGCCTGAAGAGCTGGAAGTTGGAAGCCATGACGGACGACCTGGAACTCATGGCGTCGGAAGTCGTGACGAACGCCTTGACTCATGCCGACAGTTACGTCGAGCTGCGGCTGCGTCTGCATCCGGACCGCATCCGCCTCGAGGTCCGTGATACCGACGTGACACCACCGCTTCCCTCCTCTCTCTCAGCATGCGAGGAGGAGAATGCTCAGGCAGAACACGGCCGCGGCCTGATCATCGTGGACGCTCTCGGCGAGTGGGGAAGTTCGCCCAGCGGCCGCGGCAAAGTGGTCTGGTGTGAAATCGCCGTTCCCCGTTAAATCCTGCGCTGGCAATGGCTGGCGAGGCGCCGGAATCATCACGCGCCTGAGCAGAAGGACCCCCGTTGGAACTGTCATCCACACTCGAGCCCGCTTCAGCTGCACCGTAGCTCCTGGCAGCGCCGGCGACGCTCTCCGCCACTGATCAAGCAGGGCCCTGTCATCGCGGTACGCGGCTGCCTGTTCAAAGCCCGGGGATGCTGCCGCAGGCGAGAGTGCAGCACGATGCCGGGTGGCTATGACCCGAACTTCGTCCACTGCCCTTCGGAGACCACCTCGACGGAGCCGTCGACGACCTTGATGGCCGTCTGCTCGTCGATGGCGTAGGCCGGGCCGCCGATGTCGGCGGCCCACCGCTTCGCGTGAGCCAGGGTGTTCTGCGGGAAGAGGTCCAGGTGCGGGAAGATCGAGAAGTCGACGACTCCCAGGGCGCGGTCGTCCGGCGCGGACTGCCACTCGACGAAGTACGCTCCGATCCGGGGCGTCATCACCATGCTTCCGGCGCTCTCCCACCCAGACCGTGTCGGGCAGCGAAGGCAGCAGATCGGCCAGCCCGGACTCCCGCGTCCAGTGGCACAGGTATGTCGCGTCGCCGCCGTCGACCAGGAGCACGTCTGCCTCCCGGACCCAGGGAACCCACCGCTCCGCGCCGATGGTGGGCAGTGCGGTGAGCTCCAGGACACCGAGCGACGCCCAGCCCAGGCCGGACAAGTGCTGGAACCTGGGCTCGACGGCCACGAAGCCCCACACCGATGCCGGACCGCACATCGGGTGACCCCACTGTCTGCGCGACATGGGGCGAACCGGCTTGGTCGCTGGCCGCTTGTCCGGTCCCGCGCTGATGGCTTCAGAAGCCGTCTCGCCCGTGGACCCTCCTGGCGTGTGAGGCGAAGGCGCGCGGTCCCAGCACGGGCATGATGATGCGCGGCACCAGGGGGGCGGTGGACAGCATCAAGGTGACGACGGCAGGCTCTGCGAGGGAGGCCAGCATGCCGAAAATGACGGGCAGCTTCCTCTTGGGGAGTCCGTTGATCGCGTGATCACCCAGTTCGTGCCACTCGGCCGCGGTCACGTACTGGCCGACGATGGGCAGCACCTCTGCCTCTTCGACGGCCAGGTGCTCCGTCAGCGCCTCGGCAAGCGCCCGAAGGGCGCTGGCAAGTTCATCACGGTCGGATGCGCCGGCGTTCCTCCGCCACCGCGCCAGCGAGGACGAGCACTCGACGAGCAAGCCGTCGATCTGCTCGTGCTGCTTCTCCATGAGCTCCAGGGCGGGAAACAGGTCATGGGTAGCCCGTGCTGCAAGCTTCGGCCACAGCAGGACGTCCTCGCCCTTGTGGTGCAGGTGCAGGAACTCCTCGATCATCTGGATGTGGTCCGACATAACGGCGGCACGGGCCGTGTCCCCGGGCGTGACAGCGAGGACGAGGCCGGGCATCCTGCCGTAGGCCCTTCGGAACGCCTCATGGACGACGAGCATGTCGCGGATGTCGGCGCGGTCGAGCTGGTTGGTCACCGTTCTCCTTCGGTGGGTGAGGGGTGTCCCGTCGGTCCTGCCTTGGGTCGACGAGCGGGCAGGTGGCGGGGGGTGCCGTCGCAGGGCACGGGTGGACCTGCGGCCGGCCGGCGAACGGCCGTGGACCGGCTCGGGCCCCGGTTCGGCGCCGCCCGTTCGCGGCCGCTGTGCGGGGGTGGGGGCGGGCCGTGGGGTGATCAGAAGACGTAGGGGATGTCGTGGATGACGTCCTGGTGGCGGATGCGCCACGCTCCGTCGGTCCGGCGGAAGGTGAAGCGGTAGTACCCGGACTCGATCGGCTTGATGGTGCCCTGGGCGCCGAAGGTGCCGGCGGGCCACCCTCCCTCGGGCTTCTTGGTTCCGACCACGTCGAAGGTGATGAACTGGGTCTCGATGCCGGCTTCGTCGCCGTCGATGGAGACCAGGTGGTCGTAGGTAGTGTGGTGGCTCCAGCCCAGGGGCGGGTGCGGAGCCATGGCCGTGGACATGGCCGCGGCGATCTGCGCTCCTCCGGAGAGGGTTCCCAGCAGTTCCATCCCGTCGGGGCCGCGGTAGTGGATCTCGACGACCGCGTCGGCCTCGTAGAGCTTCGCCAACGCCTCTCCGTCGCGCCAGTCCGCGGCCCGGGTGTACCGGGAAACGATCTCCCTGAGCTCGTTCTCAGTGTTCATGGTGTTCTCCGGTTCCCTGTGTGTGAGTGTCTTCTGTGGCGAATCGCCGCCGGGTTGCACGCGTGCCGGGCCCTCGTGCAGGTGGCTGCCAGGGCAACGCAATGTGCATGTGTGAAAAGTACATATCCTCGGGCCGGAAGTGCAACTTTGATAGTTGCTAATATGGGTGCGTGGGGAACCATCCGGATCAAGCGGTGGAAGGAAGGAGTGGGGTCATGCTGGACGTAAGGTTCTCCAGTGCGCTGAAGGCCATGCTCCTGCTGGGTCATGCCGAGGAGGAGGGCAGTCCCGTCCTCAGCTCGACCCAACTCGCCAGGAGCCTGGACACCAACCCGAGCCTGGTGCGCAAGCTGATGGTCCCACTGGTACGGGACGGTCTCGTCGCGTCCATCAAGGGACGCAGCGGGGGTGTTCGCCTCGGCCGGCCCGCGGACCGGATCACACTGGAAGAGATCTACCGCTCGTCCATGGGCGACAAGCCGCTGTGGGCCCCCCGGCCGGAGGGGCCGCGGGAGTGCCTGGTCACCAACCACTCCGCCGAGTACTTCGTCAGACTCACCGACGAGACCGAGGCGGCCGTCCTGGGCGCGCTGGCAGACCGCACCCTCGCCGACAGCCTCGACGAGCTGCGCGCCATCGACCGGGCTGAGGGTGCTCCCGCTTCACGCACCCGTGACGGGCGACCTGTCTGACGGCGAGCCCCGGCCGGGGACAGGGCGCAGCGATCCCTCACGAACGGCAAATCGCTGACGGGCCGACTCCCGGAGCCTCGAGCTCGAAGACGGCACGCGCCGACGCGACGCCGTTGACCTGCAGCGCGATGGCCTGCGGGCCTGGATGGTAGCGGCGGGTGGTGATTGGCCGGAAGGAATGTTCACGACTCACCCCCATCGTCTCGCCGGGGGCAAGGCTGCGGGTGGTGAGCTTGAACGTCTTTGCGGTCTGCGAGCCGTTGGCCTTGTGGTGGTGGACCACGTAGTCGATTGCCAGCCGGGCCTTGCCGGCGCCGACGTTGCGGATGCTGGCGGTGAAGCGAACGTTTCCGCCGAATGGCACCGTGGTGCGGTCGAGTACGGGGCCGTTGATCTCCAGTGTTGCGGGAACGAAGCCGAGCAGTTCCAGGGCGCCGGGGTGACCGCGTTTGACGAGGGGTACGCAGTCCGTGGCGCACGAGCCGTCCGGTCGCGGGGGCCGGGGCGGCGAGCCAGCGTCGAGCGGTCGTGACGGCAAGGTCGGCGTGGTCACGGCTGACGTCGTTGAGGTGGTTGGCGACCGACCTGCGGACGTACTCGCTCTCGTCACCGTAGAGGGCGTCGAGGACAGCCACGGTCGCGCCGGGGCTGGTGATGAGCTCCGGAACCCGGATTGACCATGGAAGGTAGGGCCGGGTGCCCTCCGAGGCGAGGCGGCGCACATCGGCGTCCGGCGACCCTGTCCACTCGGCGATGATCCTAAGAGCACGGTCGATGTCGTGTCGCAGCAGGGTGCGCAGGGCGAATTCAGAAGTCAGCCGGCCCGTGAGGTCGGCCAGGATCGCCATCGCGTCATCGAAGGCATCGTCGCTGTGTTCGGCGACGGCCTTGGTGGCGATGGCGCTCGTGACCGGCCAGATCAGCCACCCGCTGAACACCGGGGCGCCGTCCTGTGCGGTCCGCACGACTCGCGCCAGCTCGGCATAGCCCCCAGGCACATCCGTGAGCAGGGCGTTGGTGAGCAGATCGGCCCGTTCGCGCAGCCCGAGGGGCCGAGCTGCTGAGCGGTCGCCCGCAGCGAGGCGAGTTCCGCACCCGGGAGCGCGGCGTGGATGGCACGGGTCAGGGACTGTGCGGTGTAGCCGTTGATGAGTTCATCGGCGAAGGGCATGGTCGTCTCCTCCGGGGTGAGGGCAGGGCAGGTCACTCGACGTGCTGGAGCACGGTGGTGAATTGCCAGTCGACACTGCTGTGGTCGATCGCTTCGTGAACCGGCGAGTCGCCCATCTCGCCGGTGATTCCCGCGGCTCCGGAGCGGGCGTGCTTGATGCTGTCGTAGGAGACGATGTCCAAGATCGTGCCGTCGCCGCGCAGGACAATGCGGCGCCACTGGAACCCCGGCTGGCGCTTCAGATACTCGTTGATGTCCGCGTTGGCCGCGACGAAGTCCTCCGGCGTGAGGCCGGGCGCGGGCCTGAGTACGGTCACTTCCAGGATCTCGGTCATGCTGGGGATTGCCCTCTTCCGATGGTGGCTGATCATGGCAGGCCGGGTATCCCCCGCCGGCGTCCCCATCAGCGTGAAGGACTGATCGCCGGGCAGGAAGGCAGCGTCTTCCTGGGTGTGGGGCACCTAGGAAGACGCCGAGGATCCGGCAAGGCGACTGAAGATCAGGCCGGACCGACCCCGGAGGCCAGATAGACCACAGCCTCCTCGCTTCGGCTCCCCGGCTCGGGCGTGCCGACGAGCAACAGTTGCCCTGGGGCGTCAATCACGTCGAAGGTCTGGTACGTCAACTCGATGCGCCCCACCTGGGGGTGCACGAACACCTTGAAGGCCCGGGGCAGGCTTCCCACGCTGTGCTCCTCCCACAGCGTGCGGAACTCCGGCGAGGTCTTCGTGAGCTCGTCGACAAGGTCGCTGATGCCCGCGTCGCCGGGAAACCGTCCGGCGTTCAGGCGCAGCGCGTGAGCAGTGCTGCGCTGCAGCAATTGCCAGTCGGTGAACACCGTCTTGGCCTGGGGGTGGGTGAACAGGACACGCGGCATGTTCCGCTCCGCCCCGAACGGCGACAGCAGTGCATCGGCGACGAGGTTGGTGGCCAGCACGTCGAAGGCCGGGCCGAGCACGTAGGCGGCTGCTTGCGGGAACGCTTCCAGCAGTTGCAGGAGGGACGGGTGCACAAGATCGCATGGGCTGTCCGGCGCGAGCCGGGGGTTCAGTCCCGCCATCCGGTGCAGATGCTCGCGTGCATCGGGCGCGAGACGAAGCGCACGCCCGATGGCACCGATCACCTGTGCGGACGGATTGCGCTCACGCCCCTGCTCCAAGCGTGCGTAGTAGTCCGCGCTGACGCCCGCGATTACGGCGACCTCTTCGCGTCGAAGGCCGCGGACGCGTCGCCCCGATACGCCGCCGGCGAGTCCGGCATCCGCCGGCTCCACTCGTGCGCGACTCGCGCGGAGAAAAGCGCCGAGTTCGTTGTCGCGCATCTGCATGACCTCGATGCTAGCGGTGCTCGTCGGGTTCGCGGTTCGGTGAACGGGGACCGTCAATCGTGTGACCATGCGCACTGTCCTGTCCTGCTCGCAACATTTGCCCGGAGGGACACGATGGGGGGCGGCCGCGTCCCGCCCCAGCCAGTGCCCCCTCGATGAGTGCGGGTCGAGGGTCACCTGCCGACACGGCCAGCGGAAAGCAGGACTGCGCGGGAACGGCGGATCTCACCGGTGTTCGGCGACTGCCCACAGCGCCGCGTTAACGACAGCCTCCGGCAACCCGGGGCGACGAAGAAGGGAGGGGGTGCCTGGGTGTGGCACACCCAGGCACCCCCTCCCTTCCCGGATCTGCCCCGGCGTACTTGGGTCGAGGAGGCGGCGGCCGTCGCCGAAACACCATGAGGGATCAACATGACCACGTCACAACCCAAGGCCGTTCTCATCACCGGCGCCAGCAGCGGCATCGGCGAGGCCACCGCCCGCCGTCTCGCCGAGCTCGGCCACCGTGTTCTCCTTGGCGCCCGCCGGACCAAGCGCCTTGCCGCACTTGCCGAGGAATTGCGCGCGGAGGGGGCCTCGGTTTCCCACCACGAGCTGGATGTGACCAGCCTTGACTCCATGCGCGCCTTCGCCGACGCCGGACTGGAGGCGTACGGGCACATCGACGTCCTGATCAACAACGCAGGAGTGATGCCGCTCTCACCGATCGCCGATCTGCGGATCGCCGAATGGGAGCAGATGATCGACGTCAATCTGCGTGGCGTGCTTCACGGCATCGCCGCCGTGCTGCCTCAGATGCAGCGCCAGGCAGCAGGGCACATCGTGAATGTCTCCTCGGTGTCCGGGCACCGGGTGGACCCGACCGCTGCGGTCTACAGCGCCACGAAATTCGCTGTGGCAGCGGTGTCCGAAGGACTGCGCCAGGAGAGCCGGGACATCCGCGTCACTGTCATCAGTCCCGGCTTCACACAGAGCGAGCTGACACACCGGGGCGGCTCGACACAGGCCCAGGCCACCGCCCGCGCAGCTGCCGAGCAACTGGCGATCCCTGCCTCGGCCATCGCGGACGCGATCGCCTTCGCCATCGACCAGCCCGCCCACGTCGACGTCAACGAACTGATCGTGCGACCCACCGCTCAAGGCTGACATCCAAAACGGCTGGAAACAACGCGCTTCACATGATCGCTGAGGCGCGCGCCAGACGCGCAGGAGGCTTCCGAGGCGCCGCGGGGCCGGGTATCCGCGCATGTCGCGACCAGTTCGGCACGCGACCACGGCCCCGCCAGCGGCGTGACCGGTCGTACGTTGCGTGACCCGAAGGTGCCGCCAATCACTGTTTGACCTTGGGGACCTGGCCTCCGAGCATGTCGGCGACGGTGTCGACCTGGGCCCGGACCGCGCTCTGGCCAGGCTGGGCGAAGATGGTGCGGATGGTCGCTGCGACCATCTCACCGGCGTCCTTCGGGATCACGCCGAAGACGTTGCGTAGGAAGTGGACACGACATCTTTGGTAGGCGGCGCCGATCATGACCTTGCGGATCGCGTTGACCAGGCCGGTGTGGTGGTCGGCGAGGACCAGGCGGACCCCGCTCAGGCCGCGTTCGCGCAGGTGACGCGGGAACTCGGTCCAAAATGCCTCAGTCTCGCTGTCGCCGACCATCACGCCGAGGACCTCCCGGCCGCCGTCCTCGGTGATGCCGGTGGCGATCACCACGGCCCGGGAGGCGATCTGGTGGTTGACCCGGGCCTTGCAGTAGGTGGCGTCGAGGTAGATGTAGGGGAAGCGAGTGTGGTCCAGCGGCCTCGTGCGGAAGGCGGTCAGCTGCTCGTCCAGGGCGGCGCAGATCCGCGAGACCTCGCTCTTGGAGATACCGGTGTCCGCCCCCAGGGCCACGACCAGGTCGTCGACCGACCGGGTGGACACCCCGTGCACGTATGCCTCCATGATGACCGCGTACAGAGCCTGGTCGATGCGGCGACGTCGCTCCAGCAGGCTGGGGAAGAAGCTGCCGGCCCGCAGTTTGGGAATGGCCAGCTCCAGGTCGCCGGCCTGTGTGGTGAGCGTCTTGTCCCGGTGCCCGTTGCGGTAGTTGGTGCGGGTGTCGGTGTGCTCGTTCCACTCGGCGCCGATCTTCGCCGCGGTCTCGGCGTTGATCAGCTCCTGCAGCATCCGCTCGGCGACGCTGCGGACGAGCTCGATTCCGTCGGACGAACGTAGTGACTCCAGCAGGCGTATCAGTTCAGACTGGGACAGGGCCACCGTGCACCTCCTCTCCTCGATGAACTGGGCGTTTATCAGGGAGAGTTGCACGGTGGCCCACCCCATGCGCAGGGAGCGGACGCCACCAGCTGGAGCACACCGGCGCACTACTCAATGTTGATCGGCTACACCATCACGCGGGACGCCATCCCTGGACCTGGCCGGCTATCGGCCGGCCCCTCCCGTGCGGCGTCCGTCCGCAGGTCAGCCGCCTGTGGGTGGGGAATCTCAGCGAGCAGGTCTGTCCCACCGCCGAGCGTCGGATGGGGAGATTCGTGGTTCTGGCCGCGATTCCGTGAATGACCTTGTCACTGCCCGTCACAGGCTCAGCAGCAGGTCCCGGACCACGGCGGGCTCGGACAGGAACGGGTGGTGGCCGGCGTCGAGCTCGACAACGCTGTCGGCCCGGCGGGCGAACCCGCGCTGCAGGCGTGGCGGGGTGCCCCTGTCCTGGGCGCAGATGAGGTAGGTCGAGGGCACCTGCTGCCATGCGGCCGCCTTGACCGGCTGCCCGGTCACCTGCAGGCTCTGCCGGGCGAGGTGGTCCGCCGCCTGTGCTTGGACCTCGGGGCCGCAGTCCTGCAGGAACGTGTCCACGAGGAGCTCGGGGCGGACCCCGAAGGTGCCGGCGTCGGAGTCGATGTCGAGGAACGGGGCGGGGCTGCCGTCACCGAAGTCCGACAGGCTCTGCCCGACCTCGGGCAGGTAGCTGGAGACCAGCACCAGGTGGCGTACCGACCCGACGCCCGCGGCGGCTTCCGCGGTGATGATGCCGCCGTAGCTGTGGGCGACCACAACGGTGGGTTCGTCGCTGTCCAACAGCGCCTGCCGCACCGCCGCGACGTCCTCGGAAAGCCCCGGACCGCCGCCGCCCCCGGGCAGGCCCGCCTCACCGCAGCTCGGCAGCGCCGGAGCCACACTCAGCACCCCTCGCTCCTGCAGCAGCTCAGCAGTGCGGTGCCACCACCACGACCCGTCCCGCACACACGCCCCATGAACGAACACGACCCTCATCGCGGCCTCCACGTCTGCCTTGGCTGCCTTTCGACCAACCGTAGACGTAGCCGCCGTTACGACAGGGAGCCGAAGATCATTCACGGAATCGCGGCCAGAACGAGATCCGTCGAGCCCCATCACTGTGCCCTGCCGGGCATTGACGTGGGCCAGCAGACGACGCAGGGTGACACCCGGGGGAATGATCAAGGGGGTGACCCGTTGTGGTGGAGTACCGCTTCACACTGGCCCGCATCGTGCGCGCCGGGCCGATCACCACGCACGCAGTCCTGGACGAATGGGCCCACGGACAGATCACCATTCCCGTGCCCACCCTCGCCCTGTCCCAGATCACCGGACTGACCCAAGAAGAACTGGCCGGGGCGGTGTTCGAGATCATGGCCAACACCGCCGCCGTAGCGGACACCGACGTCGACCCACACGGCTGGCACCTCCTGCCCCGCGACGGCGAAAACCACCTCGCAGCGGCGCAATCGTGGAGCGCCGCAGCCACATAACCCGAGACTCGCGCCCCGCGCCGACACCGGACCGTTACTCTTCCGCGGGAGAATCACCGGGTCAACCTTCGATCACCGAGAAGGCATGATGCGCTACACTGAGCTACCAACAAGCCCCCGATATTGGTGAGTTGACTGTGCCCACATCACTCGGCCCACCGGATCGGGGGCCTTGTCGCGTCGGCAGGCGCACAGACACCTCACGACGCCCGGTACCAGGCCACTGAGCTGCCGGACAAGGCCGGGGTCGGCGGGCCGGGCCCGCTCTGCGCGTGGCCGTCGCGGAGGTCATGAGCTCCACACCAGCCCGCGATTCGGAACTGTCAGCGACCGGCGGTTACACCGTGTGTCCGCCTCGGCTGGGGCCGCCGCGGGCACCCGCCCGCCCGGGGCAGCCCCACCCACCACCGAAGGCACGAGCCCGGCCCACGGCTTCCGCGGCCGGGCCCGATCACCTTCCGTCAGTTCTGGTACGCGCCGGCATCCACGAGGTCCGACAGCGCCGACTTGTGCCCGTCGACGACCTTGGACTTCTCGTTGCACTGGCCACAGCCAATTCACCAGCGCCGGGGGCTTGTTGGTCGCTCGGTGCAGTGCGTTACATCCCGCTTCTTTGTGATCACGCGCGGGAGTTGGCCAGGCGGCCCTCTCCCAAGGGAACGAACGCGTTCGCACGGTGTTGCCCTCTGCCGTCGTTGCTCGCGAACAGGTGGATGTGGCTGGCCTTGGTTTCTGCGACTGCACCGGCCCATAGCACGTGACCTGCGAGAACCGTTTGCGAGAGTTCCTGGTGGTGCGCCTCGGCTCGGAGCCGTTGTAGCAGCTACAGTAGGATTGAAGAGTTTTTCAATTTATTAGTCTTCGGGAGGGCCGGAGTGGTCGCAGTGCAGGTTCCTCTGTACCAGGCCAAGGCGGAGTTCTTCCGGATGCTGGGGCATCCGGTCCGGATCCGAGTCCTGGAGTTGCTGCAGGATGGCCCGAAGCCGGTGCGGGATTTGCTGGCAGCGATCGAGATCGAGCCGTCGAATCTGTCCCAGCAGCTGGCGGTGCTACGCCGTTCCGGCATTGTCACGGCGACCCGTAGTGGGTCCACGGTGGTGTATGCGCTGGCGGGAGGGGATGTCGCCGAGCTGTTGCGGGCGGCCCGGCGGATCCTGTCCGAACTGCTTACCGGCCAGCAGGACCTGCTGGCCGAGCTGCAACAGGGCGCCGCCACGGCCGCCGTTGCCGGACCGGATCAGGCGGGTAACCCGGAGTGAGCAACGATGCCGCCAAGGCACCTGCGGGGTCGGGCGCGGGCACGGACAAGTACAAGCAGCGGGCGGTATTGCTGCGGGTTCTGGTCTATGTGTTCGTCACGCACTTCATAGCCGGGTTCATCACGCTGCTGTTCTACCTGGGAGAGCACGCCCCGAAGTAACCGCCGCCCGGCTCACAGGTCGTTGCCGGCGTAGGAGAGATTGAAGCTTTTGTTGGTCAGGGGGAAGTCCGGGACAATCGTGTCGGCAGGGCGACCGGCAGCGCGGGCCAGTTGAAGAAGGACGGGGCGACGGGTTTGACCCGGCTCAGCGTTCCGTCGGCCGAGATTTCGACGCGGGTGGTGATGGTGCCGCACCAACCCTCGACGATGCCGACGCCGGAGCACGGTCCCTTCCCGCGCCCCAGGGGGGTGCATGCGGTGCCGGCCGTCACGGTGTCCGTGAGCTGCTCGATCAAGGCATGAGGCGTCAATTTCTTGTGCCCTGACCAGGAAGCGGGCCAGGACGTCGCCGGTCGTGTGGATGGGGACGGCCGGCGCCGGAGTACTGTCGCAGAAGGGGTGTGTCATGCGGGCGTCGGTGATTAGGCCGCTGGCGCGGGCCACGTAGCCCAGGCAGCCGATGTCGCGGGCCGCCTGGGTGATCAAGGCGGCGGTGCCGGTGAAGCGGTCGCGTACGGTGCCGTTGCGGAGGGCAAGGGCGATGATTTCGCGGATGTCGTCTCCAATGCGGCGCTACCTCGTCCCAGGTCGCCTCCTTCCACACGGTGACAGCCTGCTCGTCCCGCTCGGCGACCCGCCGAGCGGGGACCTGCGGGCTGAAACCCAGCCGGTGCATCAGCCGCGTCACACCCGAGACGCTGTAGGAGACGTGGAACTTCCGGCCGATCAGCGTGGCCACCCTCGCCGCCGTCCACACCTGGTCCTCCACCCAGCAGTGCGCGGCCGGACCCTCCTCCAAGTACGCGACCGGCTTCTCCAGACAACGCGGAGACAGACGACACCGCGACCCACTCGGGCCACGAGAGACCAGAGCCCCTTCACCGTCATGCCGCCACAACTGGTGCCACTGATAAGCCGACTTCCGGCTCACCCGCAGGCGCCGTGCCACCTCCAGCGGCTTGACCACCCTGACCAGCTACTTCAAGAGGGCGCAGCTTCGCTGAAGCCCGCAGCCACGGGACATCACGGGCGCCACGTAGGTTTCCGAAACTCGATCACCGGTTACCGAAAAGTCACATTCGGCGCGGTAGGGCTCCGTCCTGCCAGCGGTAGAGGTCGCGCAGCAGGGAAATCTCGGCGCCGTGATGGATCAGCTCCCTGTTGACGTGCAGGACCCTGTTCTCCATGGGAAACCGCTCGGGACCCACCGTGGGCGGATTGTCCAGGTCAGCGTCCGAGAGTTCGCGGACCCCCGCGTTCCATCTCCCATACATCTCATCGAGCTGTTTTAGCGCCTCGTCAGTGGTCCCCGCGTAGGCGAATGTCTCGGAGTCGACATCCTGGCCGCCGAAGTACCATCCGACCCGATAGCCCAGGCACGAGACGATGATGTGCGCCAGCCGCCAGGCAATCGTGGTCACCGGCGCCGGCACCGGGCCAGGGGACGCGGAGTCCATCGTCCACTTCCCCGAACCTGCCGACATCGGTGCGACCGACGTGCCACGTAGGCGGATGCTCCAGCAGCCGCGCACCGGCTCCCAGAAGTACTCCTCATCGGTAAGACCGTCCAGCCGCGGCCGCAGGTTCTTGCGCCAGTACCAGTCCAACTGCTCCGCGAGCCGCTCGCCTCTTGTCATTTCCGCACACTACACACAACGCACACCTGGCTACGACCCGTGCGGACGCCCGTCGCCAGCCGTGGGCCGTGAGAGCGCACCGCACCGGGAGATGACGTTGGGTGCTGATGTGCCCTTCGGGCCGCGCCACCCCGAGCAGCTGTTTGACATTCCCAACCCGTCTGGCTGGGCTGGGTTCAACGCCCCAAATGCGACAGCCCGACCGATGACATGACGGATAATCAAGACCGCAGACTCCCACCCGAGATCAACATGACCATCCCGACCGAGCGCCACGCCGGAGACTCCGACCTGCATGTTCGAAGATGGCGAAGACTCAGCGGTCGCTCCAGCCACCGGATCGCCACTGCCGCTCGCTGACTGGTTCGTCGCAGCTTGCGCCGTGGGCAGCCAAGGCGGAGGTCAGGTCGTGGTACACGGGGATGAACGGGGTTCCGTTGTAGATGACGGCGGCGGTGCCGTCAGCGGGAATCGCGGAAAGCTCCAATGGTCGGCCTCGCTCGGCGAGGCGGCGGGCGGCCTTGACGATGGCGGCCTGTCCCGCATGTGACCAGGTGTGCAAAGCGGTCAGGTCGAGGATGAGCGGCCCGGCACCATGGGCGAGAACCCAGTTGACGGCGCCGGTGAACTGGCCGGCCGCGGCGTCGTCGAGGTGCCCGGCCAGAGCGAGGATGCCCAGGTCGTCCCGGGCGGTGTAGTGCCACTGGAAGGTCTCGGTGCGCATGGGGGTCTCTCTTGGGGAGGGGTGACTGGCTACTGCAGGGGAAGGGTGACCCAGATGCTCTTGCCGCCGCTGTCGGCATCGGGACGGACCGTGCCGGTGCCGCCCAGTTCGGCGAGGATCTCCGCCACCACGGCCAGACCACCGCCGGGGTTGGCGAGGTTGATCAGGTCGGGGCGGTAGGGATGCCGGTCATGGACGGCGAAGGCCAGCACCCCGGCGCTGGCGGCGTATATGACGTCGAGACTGGGCGAGGCCTCGGCGGCGTGCCGGACGCTATTGGTGACCAGTTCGCTGAGGATCAGCAGGGCCGGTGCGAAGACCGGATGACTGGGGCTGACTCCCCAAGAGGGATAGACGTACTCGGCGGTCTTCCGTGCGATCGCCACTGCGGCCGGTTCCGTCGGCAGGGTCAGCACATGGCGATGCCGCAGCGAGGCGTGAGCGGTCACGGGGTACCAGACCTACCAATGCCGTGTGCGGGAGTCTCGGCTCCCGCAGGGGTGCCCAGGCGGTAACCGTGGACGATCTGAGGGTGGATGCGGATCAGCGTGTCGTGGGGGCCGTGGGTCCAGCCCATGAGCGTGCGGCGGTAGTGAGCGGCCTCGTTGGGATCCCTTATCACCTCGGCCGGCCCGGTGGCGGTGACCGACCAGCCACGCCCGGAGGTGACGCTCACGTGGTCGCAGTGGAAGGTGACCGTGGCCGAGTCGCTGAAAGCGGCGGCCGGGGCGGGAACGCGGACGATGAGACGGCCGTACTCCAGGACGTGGGCGGCCGGGCGAACAACGGGCACCTCGCGCTGGACATAGACCAGACGTCCTCCAGGAGCGCCCTCGAGCAGCCATAGGGCCTCCGCGCCGGACACCTCGATCATGCGGCGGGCGGGCGTGATCATCGGACAGACTCCTCAACGGCCGGAGATGTTGTGGCTGGGGATCCTCCCCCTGCTCCTGCCGGGGGCAGCGGGCCGACGGGCAGTACCCCGGTGTGGTGCAGATGAATGCGGGCCGCGCGGATGGCGTCCGGCGTCGTGGCATGGACCCGGCCCTCGGCGCGCAGCATGTCCAGAACACCGAGAGAGTCCAGCGTGCGCAGTTGCCCGGGCCGTACCCCGGAGGCCATCACGACGATGCCGCGCCGGGTGAGCTTGTCGACGGCGTCCTTCAACACCAGCGCGCCGGTGGCATCGATGGTGCTCACCCGTGACATGCGCAGGATGACCACCCGGACGTCGGCAACGTCGGTCAGCTCCAGCAGAAAGCGGTGGGCGGCGGCAAAGAACAGCGGACCATCTATCCGATAGGCCACGATGTGCTCGGCCAGCAGCGTGTGTTCCTCAGCAGTGTGATCGCCCCTGGCCAGGGGGACCCGGTCCAAACGGGTCTGGCGGGCCACCGCCCGCAGCGCCAGCGCGCCGGCCACGGCCATGCCGATCAGCACCGCCTTGACCAGATCCAGGGCCAAGGTGGCGGCGGCGGTGAGAACCAAGATGATCGCGTCGGAGCGCGTGGCGCGAGCCATCGCGCGCAGTGAACCGACCTCGACCATACGGCTCGCGGTGGCAATTAGTACGCCCGCCAGGGCAGCCAGCGGAATGCCGGACACCAGCGGAGCGGCGGCGAAGACGATCACCGCGAGCACACCCGCGTGGGTGAGCGCGGCCAGCCGCGAAGTGGCCCCAGAGCGCACGTTGACCGCGGTACGGGCGATGGCACCGGTAGCTGCGACCCCTCCGAACAGCGGGGCGGCAATGTTGGCCAGGCCCTGCCCGAACAGCTCCTTGTCACTGTCGTGCCGCTGACCGACGCTCATCGCATCCGCTGCGCTGGCCGACATCAGTGACTCCAGTGCGGCCAGCGCCGCCACCGCGACCGCCGGTGCCAGCAGCGACGGCACCTCGGAGGGGTGAACAAAGCCCAGCGAGGGAGCCGGCAGCCCGGACGGCAGGTGACCGATCGTGCCAGCGTCCAGGTGCAGCGCCTTGCCCGCGACCGTCGCGGCGATCACAGCGATCAGCGAGAACGGTACGGCCGGTCTCCAGCGGGCCCCGGCCAGCATCACAGCGACCACCCCGCTGCACAGGCCGATGGCCGTCCAGTCCGGCTCGTGCCAGAACACCCCGGCAGCACGCCAGGCGATGGCGACGACGTTCCCGCCCTCCGGCTTGGACACGCCCAACGCGGAGGGGACCTGCTGCAGCCCGATCACCCCCGCGATACCGAGGGTGAAGCCTTCGATCACCGGGGCCGGAACGTAACTCATGTAGCGGCCGGCCCGCGCCACCGCCAAAGCGATCATCATCAGCCCGGCCAGCAACCCAACGGCCAGTACCCCGCTCGTGCCGTACTCGGCGACGATCGGCACCAGCACTACCGTCATCGCCCCCGTGGGGCCGGACACCTGCAGATTCGACCCGCCGAACACGGCGGCCAGGGCCCCGGCCACCACGGCCGTGGCCAGCCCCGCCTCCGCTCCGGCGCCGGAGGAAATCCCAAAACCCAAAGCCAGCGGCAGCGCCACGATCGCCACAGTCAGGCCCGCGAGAAGATCGCGACGGGGAGCGCGGCTCATGAGCGCCAGGTCAGCCGGGGCAGGCAGCAACAAACCGACCGGGCCCCAGGCCCGGTGGAACAAGGACTTCACGGGGCCACGACCTCGGCTTCATACAGCTCGGCCAGCAGCTCGTTCTGCCCGGTGAGCATCTCGGTCAGGATCCGGCGCGCGGACCGCAGTAGCTCCGCCACATCCCCACCTGTCAGCGCATACACCACGGTCGCCCCCTCACGCGACGAGGTGACGATCCCCGAACGGCGCAATACCGCCAGCTGCTGAGACAGCGCCGACGGTTCGACCTCGATCCGGGCGAGCAGGTTCCGCACCGGCATCGGCCCGTCCTGCAACAGCTCCAGCACCCGGATCCGCATCTCGGATGCCCGAGCATGCGAAAGAACTCTGCCTTGGCCTGATACAGCGGCACCGACACCGGTTCCCCAGTCCTCATCTCATCGCCCCGACACGCGGGCACAGCATGGTGCTGTGCCCGCGGCTACCTAAGGACACAGCCAGTACAGCATGTAGCGAATTGATGATTTTTGCAATTTATGCAAATGCTGATGACCTTGCACCCGGCGCCTACGGCATCACCACAGGACAGCTCAGGGTGCGGAACACCCCCTCGACCTGCTGGATCCGCCCGATCACCGGGTAGCCCAGGCCATCCACAGTCTCGCCTTCGGCCCAGACAATCACGTCGTACGGACCCGTCACGGCCTTGGCCCGCACAACGCCAGGAATGGCCGAGATCGCCGCGACCACATCAAGTGCCATACCAGCTTGCGTCTGGATCAGGACGTAGACCTCGACCATGACGAACCTCCCAGCACCTCGGCGTGAGGGCCAGTGTGCGCCGCCACGAGAACCCCTCACCAGGGTGCATGCGGTCGACCACCGTGGCCCGAGGCGGGCCTGACGATACGTTGAAGACTCCTGGGCAGCGCACCGCAGGCGGTCTTGCTGGCCTGCTTGGCGGCGGAGGCGGGCCCCGCCCCTTTGCGCTCCCACGCCGGGGAACCGCACACAAAGTCTGCACCGAAGCCTGGAACGCCAAGCGTCCCGGCGAGATCCGGTTCATGTCCGACGCTCTCCGGCGCAAGCGCAACGACACTCATGCCTGATTTTCCGTTTCTGATCTCATTGCTGGGAGGATTCGTTCCATGAGCAGTCCCGGGCAACCCCACCACCTGGTCAGCGAGGCCGACCCGCGCATCCCCTTCCCCCACAGCGTCACCCCCACCGCGTGCCGGTCCAACTACGCACTGTTCGCCCACAATCACGGCGACAGCGTCGAGGACACCGACGGCCGGATCGCGCAGGCCAACGCCGCCTGCCGCGTCTGCACCCTGGCGGCCGACTGCCTGAAATGGGCCCTGGCCAACCCGCAGCTGACCCCGAACGGCATCTGGGCCGCCACCACCCCTCGGCAACGCACCACCCTCCGGCAGCGCCTGGTCGCCCGGCTCGGACGGGACTGGGTGGCCGTCGTCGCCGAGCACGACCGCCGACGCAGCGAAGCTCACCGGCAGCGCGTCCCTGCAGTGCGTGCTCAGAGCGGGCGCCGCGCCAGCCACAAGAACCCATAATGCAATGGGGTGGCGGTCGCACACCTGGCCGGGCGACGATCTCTCGGTACTTGCCGATGAAGGGGGAGCTATGGGCGACGTCGCTGCTAGGGAACTCATCTCTCTCGCCGATGACGAGGGGAACAGTGTCACCGTCAACGTTCTGGGGCGCGCCCTCGGATGGAGCGCCGGGCTCGACGCCGAGATCGTCGTCAGGACACCGTTCGTGTCCGGTCGTGTCGACTTGGTGCTGTCAGCCTCGAAGCTGGAAAGCTTGGCCACCACGTTAAACAGACTCGACGCCGGCGAAGACGTGGTCTGGATGGAGTGGGATAGAGGACCGTCCATCTCCATCCAGCTCACAGGCGAGCGTGACTGCCCGGAGGTGGTCGTGGAGGACGAGTCCGGGTCCATGGTCACCGTGCGGGTCCCGCTCGTCCTGCCGGACGGCTGGATTGCCGACCACCGCCAGCTTCTGCGCCATGTGATGGATCACTGGGTTCCGATGCTGTCAGGGTAGGGAGACAAGTCGCCGCCAGCAGATGAGGGCACATCCGAGGGTGAGGAAGGCTTCGTGGATGTCATCGCGTAGCTCCCAGCGGATCCGCAGGCGGCGGAACCAGTGCAGGTGGGCGAACGCACGCTCCACGACGCAGCGTTGGACGCCCCCAGTCCCGAGCCGTGCTCAGCGCGCCGGCGCGCGATCACCGGCTTCACGCCGAGAGCCCAGACGAGGTGGCGGTACTTGTCGTGGTCGTAGCCGCGGTCACCGAGCACGATGCCCGGCCGACGCCGGGGCCGGCCGCGCTTGCCCCGCACCGGTGGATCGGCTTCGAGCAATGGAATGAGCTGGGTGACGTCGTTACGATTGCCGCCGGTCAGGGTGACGGCGAGCGGGATGCCGGTGGCGTCCGTGATCAAGTGGTGCTTGCTGCGGGCAGCAGCAGGAAGAGCCGGACGAACGGGGACGTGGCGCGGCGGCGGGTGAACCGCCCTGGGTTCGGTAGAGATCTCAGATTGTGGTTGTGACCTGGTGTTTCGTGAGTTCGGTGTAGTAGTTGGCTTCGTACTCGACCGGCGGGACGTGGCCTATCTCACCGTGGAGCCGTCGGTGGTTGTACCAGTCGACCCACTCGGCGGTGACCAGCTCGACCTGGGAGAGCGTCTTCCAGGGCCGTCGAGGCTTGATCAGCTCGGTTTTGTAAAGGCCCACCGTTGATTCCATCAGCGCATTGACGCTGATCGGAAAATCGATCTTCGGGAGGGCAGGCGGCAGCATCCGGGCCGCTTGCGGACCGGATGTCGGGTGGGGCTGGTCAGGCGGTCGCGGGTTCGAGGGTGACCTGGTGGCCGAGGGACTGGAGCTGGCGGACGAGGTCGCGGGTTTTGCGGGCGGGGTCGAGGTGGCGCCTGTGCCAGTCGGAGCCGAGTTCCTGGTAGGAGGCGTCTGGGTCGTTGATCAGGTGCCAGGTGATGACGAGGATCGAGCGGGCGACGGCGACCAAGGCGATCCGGTTCGCGATCTGCTCCGGACTCCATGCCCGAACCCACGCACGATCCTTGCGATGCGGCTTGTTCCGCCCCGTCCACGAGCCTGTCACCGGTCCCGCGATCGACATGCCGCCAAATGTGGTGATCTGGCCGGACAGTCTCTCCTGGACGTAGGCGTGCAGCCTCGGATTGGCGACCAACTTCGCCGTCTTCGGACGTCGGGCCGCCATATCTGATTTCCACTGCGCGACCGAAGCCCGGTAGTCGAGCTTCCCACTTCTTGTGGAGGCGTTGCGTCGCAGCTCGCGGGAGATCGTGCCGGGATTACGGCCGACGTCTCGGGCGATCTCGCGCACTCCCTTGCCCTGGGTTTGAGCAACGCGATTTCCTCTCGTTCGGAAAACGACAGGTACCTGCCCGAGGGCGGCTTCGAATCGAACGGTCGCATGCCGCCACACTGGCGGTACCAGCGCGTCGCGACTGCCGGCGCCACGCCGATGACGGCGGCGGCCTCCTCGGCGAGAAGGCCCTTGGCGATCTCCGTCCAGAACGCCGCCTCGACATGACGCTGATACTTCGGATGCCCCGGAGACCTCAACTTCGGACGCACCGCCCGGTCCGCTGCCTGCTGACGACGCATCGTCCAACACCTCCATGTGTACGAGTACGAGGTGTTGCGACGACCAGTTGAATCCGCCCTGCGACCCGGCATCCGAGTGATGGATCAACTCGCCTGGCTTCACCGGCCGTTGGTCGCGGTCTCGTTGCCAGATCGCCATCTCCAGGGCGTCCAGGACGAAGACGGTCTCCTTCACGGTGGCAGCTGACCAGCCGACGATCCGGCGGGAGAAGGTGTCCACGACGAAGGCGACGTAGACGACCGAGGACCACGTTTTCACGTGGGTGAAGTCCGCTACCCAGCAGCGGTTCGGCGCGGAGGCGACGAAGTCACGGTCGACCAGATCGGGCGCTCGCTCCACCTGTCCGCCGGGAATCGTGGTGATGACGCGTTTGCCGCGGACCGCGCCCTGGATGCCGAGTTCGCACATCAGGCGCTCGACAGTGCAGCGGGCCACCGGATGGCCCTGCCGGTTCAGCTCGCACCAGATCTTCCGGGCCCCGTAGACACGGTAGTTGGATGTGTAGACCTGCTGGATCTTCTCCTTGAGTTCCGCGTCGCGGACGCGACGGGCGGAGGGCGCCTGGAGGCGTTTGCGGTGGGC
Organism: Actinacidiphila glaucinigra; assembly: GCF_035918135.1. Lineage (NCBI taxonomy): Bacteria > Bacillati > Actinomycetota > Actinomycetes > Kitasatosporales > Streptomycetaceae > Actinacidiphila > Actinacidiphila glaucinigra. The sequence continues at coordinate 9,200,789 of NZ_CP109144.1, read as the reverse complement.
GTAGTAGGTGGAAGGGGCGATCTTGCAGTCGTGCTCGGTGAGCGTCTTACAGATCGGCTCGACCCCGCCGAAGCGGCCCCGGTACTCGTCGATGAAGGCTACGAGCGCGTGTGTGGCCGGTCGAGCTCGGCCGCGAAGAAACTTGCCGCGGCCTTGAGGATCTCGTTGGCCCGCTTGAGCTCGGCGTTCTCCTTCTTCAGCGCCTTGAGCTGGGCCGACTCCTCCGTCGTTGTCCCCGGCCGCTGTCCCGCGTCGATCTCGTGCTGCTTGACCCAGTTCCGCAGCGTCTCACGGGAACCGATGCCGAGCTTGTCCGCCACCGCCTGCAGGGCGGCCGTCTCGTTCGGATAGTCGCCGCGGACCTCGGCGATCATGCGCACCGCACGGCGGCGCAGCTCAAGCGGGTAACGGGAGGGTCGTGCCATGGCTCAATCCTTTCATGGAATCGAGCCTCCACCTGATACGGGCCGGTTCACATCAACTACGCTGACACCGGCCACATAACCCGTCTCCAGGATTCGGGGTCAAGGCCCACGTGGCCGCGCGGGGACCATCACGCGGATGAGGAGCGGGGGTGGTTCTGGTCGCGCCAGGCCCGGGGTGAGAGTCCGTATGCCTGTTTGAACATCTTGCTGAAGTGGGTCGCGTCCATGAAGCCCCACCTTCGTCCTGTCGCTCCGATGGTCCGCAGTCGGCCGTTCGGGCCGGCCAACTCTCGCCTGCATTCGGCCAAGCGGCGTGTACGGATCCAGTCTCCGAGGCTGATGCCCGACCGGGACAGCACCGCGTAGAGATGACGCACGGAGATGTCGTGTGCGGCGGCGATCCGTGCCGCCGACAGATCGGGATCAGCCAGGTGGGCCCGGATGTATTGAGTGATCCGCAGGCTGAGTGTCGCCTCCAATGGTGCTCTGGCCAGGCTGGAGTTGCCGTGCTGGGACGTCAGGACGGCGCGGAGCAGTTCGATGCTGGGTTCCACGACGGCGTCGGCGTGCACGCCCTGATGCAATTCGTCGCTGACGGCCAGTTGGGAGAAGTAGGGGAAGGCGAGGCGTGCAATGGGGTTGTCGGATCCCAGGGGGACAGCGGTGATGTCCCGTAGCAACCGGTCGGGGAGCGCGAGTGCCGCGCGGGGGAAACGGATGAAGCGGTAGTCCACTCCCTCGTCGAAGAGATGTGTGTAGGGAGCGATCGATTCGTAGACGGCGAATTCCCCCGGCCTCAGCAGGCACTCGCGACCGTTCTGCACCACCACGCTGCTGCCCGTCATCTGCACACCGAGAGTGACGGCCGACTCCTCGTCCTTTCGGGCGAGCCGCTCCGTCCGTCGGAGGGTGACCGCGGTCGCCCGCGCCGAACAGATCCTGATGGGCCCCGCGGTGCCGAGCCCGATGCGAACGGAGATGTCCTCAGCCGCAGGACGGTGGTCGATATCGACTGCCACCATGGATTCCCACACCGCGTTGCGGACCACTTCCTCCCGGTCCCGCGGCGGTATGAACGCGGTGTCCAGGACCGGGCTCATGAGGCAGACCTTCGACTACATCGGTCACAGAGTCGGCCTGACAGTACCTCGATCCGTTCCCCCACAAGTCCCCCTCGACGCGGACGGTTCGGACATCAGTTTGGCTGGATTCGATCTTACTGCGCAACGGATTCGACGGGCGTACACAGGATCCACACCTGATGCAGCGTCAAGTTGGGGCGGTGCACTACTGACAAAGTTCCCTGCACGGATGACAAAGTTCCGAAGCCACGATGGCCCTAAAGTCCATGGGCGAGGCCAGAGAAAGGGGAGTCACATGCGCGCCATTTCGCGCAGGCTGCAGGTTCTGCCCGGCCCCCCATGTCCTGGCCTCATTCTGCATCAGCCGTCATGGCGAACGGAGGGTCCCGCCCTCCTGCAGAATCGGCCATCGCCCGCTCGCGGTCGTCCCGCCGTAGTGACTCGGCGGGCAACGTTTCAGCAGGTCAGCGTCTGGGACGTCCCGGGATGATGCCACTTCTGGGTCAACTGTGGCCGGACATCGCGCCGGAGCCGCAGTCTCGTTGCGGAGCCGGCCCGTGCGGTCGGTTCCGTTCATCGCAGGTCAACGGAGGGGAACATCATGCGAGCTCTCACGAAGGCATTCGTCAGTGTCACCGTCGCGGTCGGTATCGCCTCCGGTGGCCTGGCGACCGCGGGCACGGCCATGGCGGCCCCCGCGCGGGCCCAGCAGCAGGCGGTGACCGGTGAGGTCGGCACGCTCGCGGTGAACAACCTGGGGCTGAACACCGTCCAGGCGAAGAAGTGGCAGTGCTATCTGCGCTATTGGAATTTCAACCCCGGCACGATCGACGGGCAGCTGGGTACCGACAGCTGGAAGGCAGCGCAGAGGTTTTTCAACTATTACGGCTATAACGGCGATGTCGCACTCGTCGTCGACGGAGTCGTCGGACCCAACACGATCAGGGCGCTGCAGCGCTTCCTGGACGGCCGCAACGGGATCAACCTTGACATCACCGGGATCGCCGGACCGAAGACCAAGGACGCGTTCGCGACATTCGCCGACGGAATCTGGCAGGAGTGCTGAGTCGATCCGACGCCCGCACACACGCCACGGCCCGTCCACTCAGCTTGACGTTTAACCTTGCTGCGCTTTGTGTTCTTTGATCGACTCGGCACGTTTGACGGTTTTGCCGACGTCGTGGTGCTTGGCGCGGTGCTTGTGCTTCGATCCGGGAGGCCTGCCCGGTCCCGGCCGGGACGGTTTCGGTGCGGCCGCTGGGTGGGCCGGAGGCTGTCGCAGGACTTCCGCTCGGTAGAGGTCAAGAGCGAGTCCCGGTTGTCCGGCTGAGGAGCTTATTGAGGTTGTGTACCGTGCCGAGGAGCTTGAGTTCGGTGTCCACGGCCTGGCGGCCGCGATAGTTGAGATGACGGCCGAACCGCTGGAAGAGTTGGGCGAATCCCGGCTCAACCAGGGCACTGCGTTGACGGTACTGGGCTCGGCCGGTCGGGGTGGCCAGGCGGCTGGCCATCTCCTGGTGGGAGGCCCGCGCCTGCTCGCGCTTGGCGGAGAATCCTGCCTGGTTGGCTTCGCTGGTGACCGAGACCAGCAGCGGTAGGCCAGCGAGTGCCTCGAAGGCGGCGGCGGAAGCGTATCCGCTGTCGGCGAGCCAGAGCTGGATGTCGCCGACGAGTCCGGCGGCCTGGTGGTTGCGCTGGGTCTGCTTCACCATCGGAACGAGGGCTGTGGTGTCCGAGGGATTGTCGTGCACCTCGATGGCCAGGAGAAGCTGGCGGCGGGTGCACGCGATCTGCACGTTGTATCCCTGTAGGTAGCCGCCGCGTTTGCCAGGTATCAGGCGAGAGTCCGGATCGCTCAGACAGGCACGAGACTCCGGGGAAGGGACCGGCCGAGGGTTGCGAGCTCGCTCCAGCCGGGCCCGCGCCTTCACCAGCCGGTCCCGCTGCCGCACGAGGACGGCCTTGTGTTGCAACGGGACCGGCGGTCGGCCGTTCGCCCCGCGGCGGCCAGCCGCCCGGTCTTCCTCGGCCCGAGCTTCGTACCGCCTCAGCCTTTCCTGGTGAGCTGCGGTCTCCGCGGCCAGGCGATGCTCCGCTCGGGTCACCACTCGCTCCGCGGCCTCCACCTTGATCCTCATCTCGCCGGGCGATGGCAGGGCGCGTTCGTGCAGCTTGTCCCTCGCCGAGCAGGCGCGCGCAAGCAGGTCGGACAGCCGCAACAGACGGGGCAAATCGTCGGACCCGGCAGTGCTGTTGGCGCGATCGGAGTCATCGGCCTCGGCCTCGACGTTGCGCGCGTGCGCCTTCCATGAGTTCGTGTATCTCCACCTGACACCGGGAGATGGCCTCCTCAAGCCGTTGCAGCCGCTGGTTGGAGCCGCGGGATGCGTTCGCCTCCATCGGTGAGCCGTCGATCGCCACTGCCGAGAGATTCACCAGGCCCCGCTGACCGCACAGCGCCAGCACCTGCACGAACAGAGCCTTCAACGCCTCGCGGTGACGTCGGACGAACCGCGCAACAGTGGAATGATCCACTGGGCGGTTCCCGGTGATGACCCGACAGCCCACGTCGTCCCAACAAGCCCGCTCGATCTGGCGGGAGGATCGCATGCCCTTGCTGTAGCAGTACAGGAGCAACCCAACCAGGTTCGCCGGCGGGTAGGCCGCCCCTCCCTGTCCGTCGGCGCGGTAGCTTCTCTCGAAAGCCGAGAGATCAAGCTCTCCAACGACTTCGAGCACCTTCCAGCACAGGTGCTCGGGCGGCAGCCAGTCCCGTGCATTCCTCGGCATCTCAAGATCACGTTCATGGTCACACACCAGGAAGTTCGACCCCACCTGCGAAGATTCCCAAGCCTGCGCGACAGCTGGAAGCGAACACCGACTCGCTCTTGATCACCAGCAGGGTGAAGTCCTGCGACAGCCTCGCCGTGGTCGCGCGGACGTTGCGAAACCCCCGCCGCACCCGGGCGGGGGTGAGGCGGCGGGGTGCGGTGGGACGTTCCCACGGCCGGCGCAGGTCCTCGGCGAGGGGCCGGGCGAGGCGAAGCTGGGTGTGTGCGGCGATGATGAGCCAGGTCCACAGGTCGGCGGTGTCCCCGTGGCGGACCTTCGGCGCGGTCCAGCCGAGGGTCTGCTTCATCAGCCGAAAGGTGTGCTCGAGATCGAAGCGGCGGAGGAAGGACTGCCACCAGCGGTCCACGTCCGCTGGCGTGGCGGCGGAGGCCGAGCACCACAACCAGACCGGTTTGGGATCGCGGTCGCCCGGCAGGCGCTCGACCTTCAGGCGGAGCAACGTGCCATGCAAGACAGGCAGTTCCTCCTCCGTGTGGTTCAGCCAGGGGCCGCGGTGAGTGAGTCTGGGGTGCATCCTGTCCCAGGCTCGGGCCTCGGCCTTGCCGTAGCGGGTGGTGTCCGTGACGGTGGTTATTTCGGGTTCGTGCCAGGTGTCGGGCTTGGCGAAGGTGAGGACGCCGCCGTGCCGGCGGGGCCGCCCGCCCTTCGGTCCGGAGCGGGCGGGGCCGGGGTCGCGGAGCATCACGCGGTCCGAGCGCAGTCGGCCGATCAGCACGATGGGCAGGTCTGCCAGGGCGTGGGAGAGGTAGGTGATGTCGTAGCCGGAGTCCATCACGATCAGGATCTCAGGATCGCCTGGCTGCCATGGGTGGGCCTGTGTCAACCGCTCGACCTTCCCGCGTAGTTGGACTGCCGTGACGGCGGTCGCGTCGTCGGCGGGCCCGAGGCGGACGGCGTCCAGCAGCGCGACTCAGGAGGTGCGGCCGGTCTCCAGGGCGGCGACGAAAGGCACAAACTGGTCCGTGCTGCGGTCACCACGTCCGTAGACATGGCAGAACAGCCGGTCGTCGCTGGTCGGGGCATCAGGACGCAACCAGTTGCTGACGTCGACCGCCAGGACGATGCGTCCGTCGGCCGCCTTCGGCAGCGGCAGGCCGGCCAGTGCGCGGCGCAACCGCACCGGCTCCAGCCAGCCCCGGTCCAAGGCGGCGTACAGAGCGCCGTGCCGCGTCGGGGCGCGGGAGCGCCACAGCCACAGGCACCGGCACCGGCACCGGCAAGGACACGGAAGCGGGCATAGCGAAGGATTCTACGGCCCCGGCAGGCACGTGACCCCCAGGTCCATGCGTCCCTGGGGGCCAAGCGGGGGTGTGCTTCGGATAGTCCAACGACGGAACCCTGCGGGCGTCACCCCACACCAATAGCCAAAGCCCCTCTGCGGCCGTGTGCCGCCCTGTGTCGGTGGCGGGGCGGGATTGTGCCGCCTCGTGTCAGCGAGGCGCTCACGGCGACGGACAGGGGCTGGGCCGGACTCCCCGGCGAGCGAGCCCGGTCCGGCTTGTCATCGTGCTGCCTCTACCAGCGCATGCCGAGCGCTTCGAGTTCCACCTACCGTTGTTCGGTCAGCTTCCCTGCCCGGCGGCGGAGGTTGTCCACGAACTGACCCAGCTTGACCTCGGTCACGATCCCGTCGGGCTCGGTGAGCTGCTCCACGTGTTTGCGGGGCGCCTGCAGGTGGCCGTGGCGGGCGTGGAACTGCCGGGCGGCCGAAGGTTCACCGCCCACTTGTCGGCCTGCGTACTGCGCGCCTGCGGCCTCTCGCCAGAGGCCGCGGGTCAGTGTCCGGGCCTGGTGTGGCGGAGGACGATCGGCACCGAAGCGATGGCCCCGTCGGAGAGGGCCGCGGGGAACCCAATTGACGTGACGGGCTCCTTGCGTCGAAGGTCGGCCAGGTGGCACTGTTCGCACGATTGAACAGATGTACGGCCACCAGGAACTGCAGGCGGGGGATGGACGAGCAGGCGTTCGACGCCTTTTATTCCGGGAGCGTGGGGCGGCTCATCGGCCAGCTGTACGCCATGATCGGCGACCGTGCTGAGGCGCAGGACGTGGTCCAGGAAGCCTTCGTCCGGGCCTGGGAGAATCGGGCCCACCTGGACAAGGACGGTGCACCCGAGGCATGGGTGCGTACCGTGGCCTGGCGGCTGGCGGTCAGCCGGTGGCGGCGAGTGCGAACCGCGCTCTCCTTCGCGCGGCGCCAGGGCCCGCCCCCGAACGTACCGCCGCCGGACACCCACCATGTGCTGCTGGTGCAGGCGCTGAGGCAGATCCCCGCGGCGCAGCGGCGGGCCATCGTGCTCCACCACCTGTGCGATCTGGAGGTTAAACAGGTGGCTTCCGAGACCAACTGCCCTGTCGGCACGGTTAAGGCACAGCTGAGCCGGGGGCGGGCCGCGCTGGCAAGGATTCTGGCCGATACTGAGCTGGATCCGCGGGCGGGCCGAGTTTCGGAGGTGGAGCATGGTTGACGAGACCAGCTTGGATGATCACCTGGCCGGCCTTGCCGCCGAGGGCCGGCGGTTCGCCGTGCCGCTGGCCGCGGAGCAGATCCGGGTGCGCGGTGACCGGCGTCGACGCCGTAAGCGGGCAGCCCGGATGTCGGGCGGCGTGCTGCTGGCCGCTGCTGTCGCCGTGGGAGGCCTGTCGCTGGCCCGGCCTGGCCCGGAGTCGGCACCGACCGCCGTGAAGCCGACGCCGTCGCGGAGCGCTCCTCAGTTCGTACCCCCGACGCCGTCCCCGGGTGATGAGTACGCCAGCGAACTCGGCTACGTGTACAACGCAATGGTGGTGGAGGACGCGGTCCAGGTCACCGTGGAGCAGCTTCGTACCGAGCGGGGAACGGCCGTACCCACCGGAGTGGTGCACCAGGTGACCCTGTCGCCGCAGACGCCGGTCGAGGTGGAGCAGGTGGCCGGCGGGAAGGCAGGGGACGTGCCGTTGGGCGAACTGGTCGACCGGCTGCGTGACGGGCCACGGTGGGTGTTCGCCGTCGACTACGACGGTGAGGGCCGGATTCAGTCGCTGCGGGAAGCGTCCTGGCTGACCGTGAGTGAGCGTCAGCAGAAGCCGTAAAAGTCTGACTGGGATGCAACCCGAGGGACGGTGTGCGGCGTAGAGACCGTGTAACCCGCCCACACCGGTTTCCAGGAGAACGTTGACCATGTCTACCTCACACCGCCGGGCCACCCTGGGCCTGCTCACCGTTGTCGCCTTCGGCGCCCTCGTCCTGACCGGATGCGGCCAGAAGGGAAAGGCGCCCTCGGATGATCCCGCTGCGGTCGCGGCGACGGACACCGCACCGGTCGGCAGTGGCGAGACGGCCGCCCCGTCGGACGACGGCGAGGGTTCGCAGGACATGCAGGCGTCGACCAGTAAGACCCCGTGGGCCGGCACCAAGCAGTTCGTCACGATCGACAAGGCCTGGACCAAAGGCGGACTGACGTATCTGTCGGTGCGGCCCGCCCAGAAGGAGGTCAACACCCAGTTCGACACCTGGGAGATTGTCCCCGGCACGGGGGCCTTCACCTCGGTGACCATGGCCAAGGACGCCCGGGTTCTGCTGACGGCCCCGGTCCGCGGCGACGACGATGCATCCGGCGCCAGCCGGGGCGAGCCTCTGCCGTCCTCCCAGACCGAGTTCGTCACCCTGCTGAAGCAACTGGACTCCGGGCTCTCTGCAGGCATCGGGTACGACCTGAGCTTCGACGGAGAGGGGCAGGTAACCAAGCTGCAGTCCCAATACAAGCCGTGAGTCGCGCCCGCCTGGGCTTCATGGGGACGGCAGAGGAGGTGGTGCATGGTTGACGAGACCGGCTTGGGGGATCACCTCGCCGATCTTGCCGCCTCGGGGCAGCGGTTCGCCGTGCCGCTGGCCGCGGAGCAGATCCGGACACGCGGCAACCAGCGGCGGCGCCGCAAGCAGGCGGTTCAGACATCGGTCGGCGTGGTGGTGACCGCTGCTCTGGCCGTGGGAGTCCTGTCTCTGGTCCGGCTCGCTCCGGAGCCGGCCACGACCGCCGCGAAGGCGACAGCACCGAACATTCTACGGTTCATGCCCCCGACGCCGGCCCCAGGTGAGGAGTACGCCAGCGAACTCGGCTACGTGTACGACGCAGTGCTGCTGGAGGGGGATACGGTCCAGGTCACCGTGGAGCAGCTTCGTACCGGAGTGGTGCACAAGGTGACCATGCCGACGGAGACCCTGGTGGAAGTGAAGCATGTGGCCGGCGGGAAGCCGGTGGACATGCGGCTGGGCGAACTGGTGGGCCGGCTGCGCGCCGGACCGCACTGGGTGTTCGCAGTCGACTACGACGGCGAGGGCCGAATTCGATCGCTGAGAGAAGCCTTCTGGCTGACCACCGAGTGAGGTAATCGACGACAGTTCCTGACGTCGTTCGGGAACGAATGACGAGATCCCGCCGATCTTTTTGACCGGTCGGGATCTTAGTCGTTGATATCACAGTTCGGCGCGCTCGTGAAACGCCACAAGATAATCTGATCGGGATGCAACCCGGTGGGCGGCGTGAGGCGTAGAGACCATGCGACCCAACCACACCCGCCTTCAGGAGTAGTTGACGATGAACACCTCACGCCGCCGGACCACCAAGCGCTGGCTCACCGTTGTCGCCCTCGGCGCCATTACCCTGACCGGATGCAGCCAGAAGCCCGCGGATCGAATGGACCCCGCGGCTGCAAAGCCGAGGTCGTCTTCCGCGGCAGCCGACAAGACGGATGCCCGGTCCTATGGCGGCAAGGAGTCCGCAGGCCCTGCCGAGGCCACGAAGAAGGCGTCGCCTTCCGCACCGGCCGGTAATTCGGGCACCCGGTGGGACGGCGTTCAGAAGTCCGCGGTGCCCACGACGGTCGTAAAGACACAGTCGCCTTCCACGCAGACGGGCACCCGGTCCGACAGCAGCGAGGCGGCGAAGGACACGTCGGCCTCGACCAGCCGGGCCCCCTTCGCCGGCACCAAGCAGTTCGTGACGATCGACAAGGCCTGGAGGACCAACGGACGTACCTATCTGTCGGTGCGGCCCGCACAGAAGAAGATCAACACCCAGTTCGACACCTGGGAAATCATCCCGGGCACTGGCCCGTTCACCACGGTGCCCATGGCCAAGAACGCCCAGGCTCTCCTGACCGTCCCGGTTCGCCACGAGGTTGCCGGGGTCAGCCGCGCCGAGCTGCTGCCGTACTCCCCGGAGCAGTTCGTCACCCTGCTGAATCAGCTGGACTCCGGCCTCTACGACGGCATCGGATACGACCTGGTCTTCTACGGAGCGGGCCAGGTGGCCAGCCTGAAGTCGCTGTACAAGCCCTGACGGGGGCCTTGTCCCAAGGCCGGGTAGTTACTGATTTCGGCTCGTCGGGGTGAACTTCCGCAATGTTCCTGATGGGTCCGTCTTGGTAGCTGTATTCCGTTGTGTGTGAGATATGCGGATGGGGGCGGGCTGACCGCTGCGGGTCGGCTGCGCCGCGAGTCGGTGCGGATGCAGGCGGCCCAGCTGTTCGAGCAGGGCATCAAGCCGCTGGAGGTGGCACGGCGCCTGCGGGTGAGCGCGAAGTCGGCCTACCAGTGGCACCAGTTGTGGCGGGAGGGCGGTGTGCGGGCTCTGGCTACGCTTGGCCCGAGCGGTTCACGGTGCCGTCTGTCCCCGCGCAGTCTGGAGAAACTCGCCGGGTATCTGGCTGCACGCCTGTCGGACTCAGGGCGCGTCGGACCGAGTCGTAAGGACTTCGTATCATCTCTGGCCGAGACAGAAGGACTCCGCATCGCGTGGAATCAGTCGTGGGATCGCGCTGCATGTGGGAGGCAAGGATGAGTCGTCTGGCAGGGTTGATGCGCAAGCCGCTGGTCATCGGGGTGCTGGTGGCCGGCTTGGCGGTCGTCGCGGTGGGGATGAGCCTGTTTCAGCCATGGAAACTGTGGACGGACAAGACCGTGGATGAGGCGCTACCCGCCACACCGCCTACGGCCACATCGACGGAACGTACGGAGCCCGATGAGGCGCCCGCATCCGGCGAACCCACACAGCCAGCCGGGCCGACGACGCTGGCCTCGGGCGAGTTCATCACTCACGAGCATGCGACTACCGGCAGCGTGAAAATCGTCCAGCTCCCGGATGGTTCCCGAGTACTGCGCCTGGAAGACCTGGACACCAGCAACGGCCCTGACCTGAAAGTCTGGATCACGGACGCGACAGTGAAGCCAGGTAAGGACGGCTGGGACGTTTTCGACGACGGCGCCTACCTCAGCCTCGGCAAGCTCAAGGGCAACAAAGGCAGCCACAACTACCCACTGCCCGCCAGGGCAGATCTTGAGAAGTACACCAGCGTGAGTATCTGGTGCGATCGGTTCAACGTCTCCTTCGGCGCTGCCGAACTGGCCCGCGCCTGACACGGAACGGCGGCTCGCGCCGTCCCGGGTCCCTGGAACAGGATCGCGCATCGCTCATGCGGCGGCGGTCCCGTTCACGGTTTATCCCGCACCTCCGCCCTGCCTCAGGCGGAGGGCGGAGCCGTGAACGACGAGTCACCTCCCGAGGGTTTCCCCGATGCCTGCGCCGCTCCCCGCGGGGTCGGCTGAGGGCTCTGGTCCTGGTGGTGGTCCCCGGCTCGTTCGAGGAAGCGCAGGAGTTCGACGGGGAAGGGCAGGACCAGGGTGGAGTTCTTTTCGGCGGCCACCGCCACGACGGTCTGCAGAAGCCGCAGTTGGAGCGCGGCAGGCTGTTTGGACATGACCGCGGCGGCCTGGGCGAGCTTCTTGGACGCCTGGAGTTCAGCGTCGGCGTTGATGAGCCTGGAGCGTCGCTCGCGGTCGGCCTCGGCCTGGCGGGCCATGGAACGTTTCATGCCCTCGGGCAGGGAAACGTCCTTGATCTCGACCCGATCTATGGTCACGCCCCACTCGACAGCCGGACTGTCCATCATCAGTTCCAGGCCCTGGTTGAGCTTCTCCCGGTTGGACAGCAGTTCGTCGAGGTTGCTCTTGCCCAGGATCGAACGCAGCGAGGTCTGCGCCATCTGCGAGACCGCGAAGCGGTAGTTCTCGACGCGGATGATCGCGTCCACTGGGTCGACGACCTTGAAGTAGATGACCGCGTCCACGCGCACGGTGACGTTATCCCGGGTGATGCCGTCCTGTGCCGGCACCGGCATGGTGACGATCTGCATGTTCACCTTGTGTAGCCGGTCGATCCCGGGAACGACCATGGTGAACCCCGGCCCGCGGACCGAGCCCATCAAGCGGCCGAAGCGCAGCACGACACCTCGTTCATACTGCCTGATCACCCGGGCCGCAGCCGCCACGTACAGCACGGAGCCGCTGCCCACGATGGCCAGTATGGTCAGCAGTCCCTCCAGCATGGTGATCACCAACAATCACGTAAATTTCATCTCTTTTTAGGGTTCTTCCCGCTGAGGGTGAGGGTAGGCCGCGGTCTGCGGCGTCCGAGGACATTGGCCGTTCGCCGTACGAGTGGCTGCCGACGGGCCTCGGTGGGGTCAGCGATTTTGTGGTCGCCGGCGCTCTGCCCGGCCACGCGATATGACTGCCATCAGGCGCTGGCGCCATCTTCCGCCGCGCTCGCTGTAGCCCCAACCGCGCGTCGTCAGCGGCCGAAGCTGCTCGCTTCCCTGGGATCGGTCAGTCCGCGCGCTGCCACGTATGCCAGGTGCCTATCCGTGAGGCCAGCGGGTGGCGAGCTGGATTCCGCTCCGGAACGCAGGCGGGTAGTGGTCAGGGCGGAGGTGGCGGCGCACAGCCGGTCGAGATGATCGCCCTCGCCGTGGAGGGCGGCGATCCGCCGCGATGCGGCCAGGACGTGGTCCACGCGATGGCACCGCCGCTGCTGGCGAGGGCAGGCACTGCCAGCCCGCGTTCATGGACCAGCAGGCCCTGTCGAAGAGTCGTTGGGTGAGGCGGCGCCAGGCGTTGCGCTGCTACCGGATGTCCGCGATCGCGGTCCGGATGACCGACCAGGGCGGCGAGGAGGATTGCGCATGCCAGCACCAATGCTTGCGTGGGGGCCATCAGCCGGACTGCCCGTTCTGCCTGCCGACGGGGGCCGTGCGGGACGGGCCGCTTCGCTGGTAGATGTCGGGGATGCCGTCGGCGTCCTGGTCGAGGTTTTCTTCCTCGCACAGGCGTCGGTAGATCGTGTTGCGCCGCCGTAGCAGGAGGGACGCGAGGGTGGCGGCGATGAGGGAGCCGACGAGGACGGCGGCTTTGACGTGCTCGCCGACAGCGGTGCCGGGGAAGGCGAGTTCGCCGATGAGCAGGGCGACGGTGAAGCCGATACCGGCCAGGACGGAGAGGCCGAGGACGTCGGCCCAGGCCAGGTCCGGGTTGAGGCGGGCGCGGGTGAAGCGGGCGGCCAGGTAGGTGCCGGCGAAGATGCCGAGGGTCTTGCCGAGGAGCAGGCCGATCACGACGCCGAGGGGTTCGGGGCTGGTGAAGACCTCACCGAGGGCGGCGCCGGAGATGCTCACGCCGGCTGCGAAGAGGGCGAACAGCGGTACTGCGATCCCGGCGGAGAGCGGGTGCATCAGGTGCGCGACCCGTGAGGCGGGGGAAGCTTCCTCGCCCTGGTCGCGGGTGGTGCGCAGGATCAGGCCCATGGCGACGCCGGCGACCGTGGCGTGGATGCCGCCGTTGTACATCAGCGCCCAGATCGCTGTCCCCAGCGGCACGTACCACCACCAGCCGCGCACCCTGAGTCGCTGGAGCAGGTAGAAGACGACAAGTCCGGTGAACGCACCGGCCAGCGCCCAGTAGTTGAGGTCGGAGGTGAAGAACACCGCGATGATCAGGATCGCACCCAGGTCGTCGACGACTGCCAGGGTGAGCAGGAACGCGCGCAGCGCGGCCGGCAGGTGTGTGGACAGGACGGCCAGGACCGCCAGTGCGAAGGCGATGTCGGTTGCCATCGGTACTGCCCAGCCGTCCAGGCTGCCGCCGCCTGCGGTGGCGGTGACGGCGTAGAGGAGGGCGGGTGCGGCCATGCCGCACACGGCGGCGATGATCGGCAGGGCGGCGGTGGCGGGGGTGCGTAGTTCACCGGTGACGAGTTCGCGCTTGAGCTCGATCCCGGCGACGAGGAAGAAGATGGCCAGCAGCCCGTCGGCGGTCCAGTGCCCCACCGACAGATCCAGTCCCAGGGCCGGGATCCCGAAGTGGACGTTGCGGATCTGCTCGTAGGTTCCGCTCCACGGGCTGTTCGCCCAGACCAGGGCCACCACGGCTGCGGCCAGCAGGACCAGGCCGCCGGTGGTCTCGGTGCGCAGGGCCCCGGTGATCGCCTGCCGCTCGGGCAGTGGCAGCAGGCCGAGGAAGAGGGGGCGCGAGCGGTCAGCGGCCATAATGGGAACTCCAGGCGTCGGTGAAAGGGGCACACGGCCCCTCGGACGCCGACCAGACTTCCCGGCACACCCCGCGCCTGTTCTTGACGCGTTCTTTACACCCTAGCGGGATCGGTCCTCCCCGCCCAGCCCGCCAGTCGCCGGGACGGTCCCTGCGGCGCGTTCCAGGCGGTCGCGGAGTGTCGCGGCGAAGTCTTCGGCGCGGGACAGCTGGACCCGCAGGTCCTCGATCTTGCCGGTGGCTGCCTGCTCGTAGGCGCGCACGCGTTCCAAAAGCGCGTCGCGTTCATCGCCGTCGGGCAGGTCCGCGGCGTCGAGGCGGTCGGTGGCATCGAGCAGGTCGCGCATCTGATCGAGGGTGAAGCCGAGCGGCTTCATCCGGCGGATGACCATGAGGCGGGCGACGTCGGCCTCGGTGTAGAGCCGGAAGCCGCCCTGCGAGCGGGCCGACGGCGTGACCAAACCGGTCTCCTCGTAGTGCCGGATGGTGCGCAGGGACAGTTCGGTCCGCGCGGCGACCTCACCGATCTGCATGTGCTTGCTGTCCACGCCCGTGGCCCTGGCCCTTCTGTCCCGGGGTGCCGCCGCGCCGTCCCGGCGACCCCACAACTTCTACTCTAACGTTAGGGTAGAGTTGCTGGCGTTGAGAGTCGGCCTGCCGCCGTTTTCAACCGTGTGCGGTGTGGGCTCTGCGGCCCGGCCGCTGCGTGTCGGGGCCGATGGCGCCCCCGGCGAAGATCCGAGCCTGCAGGAGAACCGCGTGCGCGTGTCCATGGTGCCCAGCGCCGCCCCCTGCCCACCGTGATGCTTCGTCTCTGACACGAGCCCGGCCGCACCTGTGTGCTGCTCGTGTCCCCTTCCGAGACTTCCGGCCCGCCCAGCGGGTCGTCCGCGAGGCGCCGGCCCGGCCTCCCGCGCCCTTTCCGCACACCCCGCCCCTGCCCATGGGGCCGTGCCCGAGCACGACAGGTTCCCGCTCCCTTGTCTTCTTCTGCTCTGTCTCCCGCCGCACGGCTGCGCGGCCTGCGTCCAGACTGGCTCGCCGACCCGAAGGTGTGGCGCACCGAGGTGCTGGCCGGCCTGGTGGTCGCCCTCGCGCTGATCCCCGAGGCCATCTCGTTCTCGATCATCGCCGGGGTCGACCCGGCGATCGGGCTGTTCGCCTCCTTCACCATGGCGGTGACCATCTCCGTCGTCGGCGGACGCCGCGCCATGATCTCGGCCGCGACCGGGGCCGTGGCCCTGGTCATCGGGCCCCTCAACCGCGAGCACGGACTCGGCTACCTCGTCGCCGCCGTCATCCTCGCCGGGGTCTTCCAGATCGTCCTGGGAGCGCTCGGGGTCGCCAAACTCATGCGCTTCGTGCCGCGCTCGGTCATGGTCGGCTTCGTCAACGCCCTCGCCGTCCTGATCTTCGTGGCGCAGGTCCCGGAGATGCACGACGTGCCGTGGGCGGTCTACCCGCTCATCGCCGCGGGCCTGGCGCTCATGGTGTTCTTCCCGAAGGTCACCAAGGTCGTCCCGGCACCGCTGGTGTCCATCGTGACCCTGACCGTGATCACGGTCGCCGCCGGGATCGCGGTGCCGACCGTGGGCGACAAGGGCGCCCTGCCGTCCTCGCTGCCGGTGCCCGGCCTGCCCGACGTGCCGTTCACCATGGACACCCTGACCACCATCGCCCCCTACGCGCTCGCCATGGCCCTGGTCGGCCTGATGGAGTCGCTGATGACGGCCAAGCTCGTCGACGACATCACCGACACCCGCTCCTCCAAGACCCGCGAGTCCATCGGACAGGGCATCGCCAACATCGTCACCGGCTTCTTCGGCGGCATGGGCGGCTGCGCCATGATCGGCCAGACGATGATCAACGTGAAGGTCTCCGGCGCCCGCACCCGGCTGTCCACCTTCCTCGCCGGCGCGTTCCTGATGGTGCTGTGCATCGTCTTCGGCCCCGTCGTCTCCGACATCCCCATGGCCGCCCTGGTCGCGGTGATGGTGATGGTCTCCTTCGCCACCTTCGACTGGCACTCCATCGCACCCAAGACACTCCGCAGGATGCCCGCCGGCGAGATCACCGTCATGGCCATCACCGTCGCGGTCGTGGTCGCCACCTCCAACCTGGCCATCGGCGTCGTCGTCGGCTCCATCACCGCCATGGTCATCTTCGCCCGCCGCGTCGCCCACCTCGCCGACGTCACCGCCGTCACCGACCCCGACGGCATGACCGTCGTCTACTCCGTCACCGGAGAGCTCTTCTTCGCCTCCGTGGGCGACCTCGTCGGCCGGTTCCACTACGCCACCGACCCCGACAAGGTCGTCATCGACCTGTCCGCCGCGCACATCTGGGACGCCTCCTCCGTCGCCGCTCTGGATGCCATCGAGACCAAGTACGCCCAGCGCGGCAAGACCGTCGAGATCACCGGCCTGAACCAGCCCAGCGCCGCCCTCCACGGCAAGCTCACCGGCGAACTCACCAGCCACTGACACATCACGCCTCGGGAAAGACCGCCCGGGCCATCGGCTCCCGGGCGGCCACGAACCAGCGCCCCGTGCCGCCCGCCATAGGCAGGAGCGCGCCCTGGCCGGGATCCGCCTCAGGCGCGGAAATCGGGGCCGGTGTCCGCCGGCCGCTGGATCGCCTCGTGACGGGCGTCGACTGCGGGCAGCCGCGCGTGCTCGGATGACTTCGACGGGCGCCCACCATGACCTCGGGCCGCGACTTTGGGGACCGACATCGGCCTGCTGCCGCGCGTCCTCAAGAGCCAGTGGATGAATACAGCCACCCCCGCCACTACCGCCACCGACGGCAACTCGCTGATACTGCCCGCGCTGCCGTGGTGCGAAAGCATCGCGAAATCGACGAAGATCGCGCCAAGGCCGATCAACGCGGTGCCCACCAATGACAGCCACAATGCGGCAATCACCGGGGCAATCAGACAGAACGCGACGCTGCTGACCTCGGGGGCTGAGAAACGCTCCACCACCAGGCCGGCGCCCAAGAGCACAACCGGGAGCCACCGGACACCGCCCCTCACGCCCGCTGACGCTCGGGTGCCACCTTCATCGGTCCCAGCCATGTGCTCCCGCCACGGATTCCGCGTCTCCTCTGTCGATTCAGCCTGCCTGCCTGCACCTATTCGTGCCATCGGGGTCATGCCCGTGGGCGACCATGAGGATGAACCCCCTCCGCACGGCAGCCCTTGCCCCGTCTGCACCCCACCCCCGAGCGCAGCCGCGCTTGCACGCAGCAGCGCCCGGCTTGGGCAGATGCTGGAGGTCTTTGCCTCACCCCCTGCTGCCACGAGGCGATCGACCGTGAGCCATGGGAGATCACCTTCTGCCACAGCAGCGAGTTCGGCGGGAAGGAACGGTGTGATCAGGCCCAAATCGCCTGGGCGAGGGCGGCTCCCATGAAGGCGGCCCCGAGGCCGGCGACGACACTAGCGACGACGTTGGCCGCAGCGAAGAACCTCGCTCCGGTCTCGGCCAGCCGCAGCGTCTCGTAGGAGAACGTCGAGTAGGTGGTCAGCGCCCCGCAAAATCCGGTGCCGACGAGTAGCTGCACCGAATGGGAGGCGGCACCGTAGGTGACCGCGCCAGCCAGTGCCCCCAGGATGAGAGAGCCGATGATGTTGACCGTGAACGTGCCCCAGGGGAAGAGGGTGTCGTGCCGCGCCTGGACGGTGCGGTCCGTGAGGTACGGCAGCGGCGCCCCCACCATGGCCCCGGCAACGACCAGTGCCCAGTTCATCGATGGTTCCCCCGCCCGACGTATCGGATGACCTCGACCTCGTCGAGCGTCACCAGACCTTCGCTGACGAGCTCGTCCAGCTGGGGCAGGAACGCGCGGATGCGCTCGCCCTGGTCGACGATGATGATCGCCACGGGCAGGTTGTCATTCAACGAGAGCAGTCGGGCGGTGTGGACCAGCGAGGAGGCACCAAAGCCCTCGACACCGTGGAAGACGCTCGCCCCTGCCAGACCGGCGGCGTGCGCCCGGTGGACGATCTCGGTGCACAGCGGCTTGTGATGCCAGGTGTCGTTGTCGCCGATCAGGATCGTCAACCGGACGGCAGTGCCACTGAGCCGTGTCACGTCTGCCTCCATGCAATCAGGCGGCGCGTCGCATGAGCCGCACCCCACACCGCAGCCAGCGCAATCAGCGGCGTGGCGGCAAGGTAGGCCAGCCCGGCCTCGGCGTGCCCGCCTTCGACCAGGCCATGGACGTCGGCCGTATACGTGGAGAAGGTGGTGAAACCCCCCAGCACGCCCGTACCGAAGAACGGGCGCACCAGCTGGTGCGCGGCCCACGCCTCGGTGATGACCACCATGAAGATGCCGATCACGGCGCAGCCGACCGCGTTGACACCCAGCGTGGTCCACGGAAAGGCGCCCGGTGCGGTGGGCCACAGCAGGGCGGCTCCGTAGCGGGCACACGCTCCCAGCGCGCCACCGACCGCCACCACGCCCACCACCGGTCCCTGCTCCCGCAGCAGCGAGGATTGCGGCGCGGACGTCGGCGGCTGAACGTCCGGGTCCACGGGCTTGGCCATCAGAGGAAGGGGGGCTGGTGAACTCATGGATCTCCTACTCGTGCGGCACCCTGAAGCGGGCACGGATCATCACAAGTAGGGACCGTTGGCGGCATCCTCACCGCGGTTCGGGTACGGCGGGCCCCACCGCCGCGCGGCAGTCACCACGGACTACCGCTACCCCTCACGCTACCCCCAGCCAGGCAGCCCCCTCCTCATATGACTCCCCACGCGCGCTCCCAAGCCTGCCCGTCACCGACGGTGTCCGCCCTGACTGATGAGGCATCGATCGCTCCGGGTTGCGGCTGTGACATCTGCAAGGTCGTCGAGACTGTCAGCAGGCCTGAAAGGCCTTGCCTCACCCTGACCGGGGCCTGCCGGCGCGCATCCTGTCGTCGCGGGGTAACCGGCAGCGTGGGGTGGGGAGAATGCCGTCCGTGACAGAGACCTCATGCACTGCTGCCGACGGGACCCCGGCTAACAACGAGAAGTGGCTCACGCCCGGCGTGCGCGGGATCGGCTCGGCTAGTTTCCTGGCGGACGTCGGCCACGAGATACCCACCGCCCTGCTGCCGTCACTGCTGACATCGACGCTCGGGGCGCCGGCTGCGGCTCTCGGTGTGATCGAGGGCGTCTCCGATGCCCTGGCCGGCTCCGCACGCTTCGGTGGCGGCGTCCTGGCCGACGATCCTTCCCGACGCCGCAAGGTCGCGGTGGGCGGCTACGCCACCACCGCCGTCCTCGGCGCGGCCACCGCCGGCGCCACAGCAGTCTGGCAGGTGGGGCTTTTGCGGGCAGCCGCGTGGACCGCGCGCGGCCTGCGCGTCCCTGCCCGCAATGCGTTGCTCGCCGACATCGTCCCGCCCAAGGCCTACGGGAGGGCGTACGGCTTCGAGCGGATGATGGACAACCTCGGTGCGATCTTCGGCCCGCTGCTCGCGCTGAGCCTGGTGGCATGGCTCGGGGTGACGTGGGCGATCGGCCTGTCCGTCATCCCCGGCCTACTGGCCGCAGCCGCCATCGTCTACGCCATCCGCAAGACGTCCCGTCCCACCGGCCGCGACCGTGTTCCGCTGAAGATCAGGGTCCGGCCTGTGCTGCAGGGTGACTTGGGCAGGCTCATGGCCGCTGTAGCGGCTTTCGAGGTCGGCAACGTGGCGGCCACCCTGCTGATCCTGCGCGCCTCGGAGCTGCTCACTCCGGACCATGGTGCCAAGACCGCGACCACCATCGCGCTGGGGCTGTACACCGCCTACAACGTCGCCGCCACGATCGCCTCGATCCCCGCCGGACGCCTGGCCGACCGACTCGGAACCCGAGGCCCGATCCTCGTCCTGGCCGGCGGCGTCCTCGCCTTCGCCGTCGCCTACGGCATGTTCGCCGCAACGGGCGCCACGATCGCCGTCCTGACCGCGCCTTTCATTCTGGCCGGCATCGGCATCGGAGCCGTGGAAACCGCCCAGCACTCCGCCGTCGCCGCCCTCGCCCCCAACAACCTGCGGGGCTCAGCCTTCGGCATGCTCGCCACCGTCCAGTCCCTCGGCAACCTGGCTGCCTCCACCATCGCGGGCATCCTGTGGACCACCGCATCCCCGACCGCGGCGTTCACCTACCTCACCGGCTGGATGCTGCTCGCCCTCGTCGGCCTGCTCGTGGCATGGCGCGCTTTGACTGACCGGCGCGGTAAATCGTCGACGAAAAGCGTTCCCCAAGTGTGAGGAGCGGCTCGCCTACCAAGTGCACTCCCACTGTGGCCGCAGGCAGCTGACTGGGATTCATGCCCGCCAACGACGCGTACCAATACCGGCCGCATGGCAGCCATCGACGTAACCGTGAGATGCACGGTGTAGGCGGAGTCCGGGGACTCACCAACTCAGCCCCTGATCACCCAGATCAGCGATGGCGCCACAGCTGTTGCACTGGTTAAGGTTCCAACACATGCTGCTGAGCAGTGCCAACGCGGGATCACGCCGTACGCACGATTTCGATACCCCAGAGAAGGGACGAGCGCGAAGACGTGGAGGTCCCGCAGTCGGAGATCGCGCGTGGCTGGGAGCGGTCCGACGGCCGCACCGTCGTACTCCTCGACCAGGACCTGAACGCCCTCCCCCTTCCCACGAAGCGCACCGTCGACGTCCTCGGCTTCGTCAACGAGCGCGACGTCGACCCACTGCTCTACGCCAAGCCCTACTGGGTCGGCGCGGCCAGCGAGCAAGGCCAGCGGCCCTATGCGCTCCTGGTGCAAGCACTGGCCCGGCACGGGACGGTCGCCGTCGCCAAAGTCACCTTGCGCACCCGGGAGCGGCTGGCGATCCTAAGGCCGCGCCACGGCATGCTCGTCCTCCACACGCTGCTGTGGCCGGAAGAGATCCGCGAGCCCGACGACCTCTCCAGCCCGGCGCCGGTGACCGAGCGCGAGCTGGAGCTCGCCGAGTTGCTCATGGACCAGCTCACCGGAGTCGACAGCGCAGGGCTGCACGACGACTACGCGGCTGCCCTGGAGCAGCTGGTGGCCGCGAAGATGACCGGAGCCGGGCTGGAGGAGCCGGAAGAGCCGGTGCCGCCAGTGGACCTGATGGCGGCACTGGAGGCCAGCATCCGCGCGACGGGAAAGCGCTGAAGCAGACCGAACTGGCCGTGTAGATCGACTCAGCCTGCAAGAGCGATCAGGTCCTCAGTCGGCCGGGGGTGTGACCCCGGAGGGTTTCCGTCGGGGTGTTCGTTGATCCATTCCAGGCCGCCGAGGTCAAGTCGGGTGCGGGCGCGGGTGACGGCAACGTAGGCGAGGCGGGCGTCGGCGTCGTCGATCGGCCCGGGCAGGGGGTTGCCGTGCTCGTCCTTGTCGTCGCTGTCCTTGGGCGGGTAAAAGTCGTCGGCGATCTCGACCTGGGGCCATTCGCGGCCCTTGGATTTGTGCGCGGTGGAGATCGTCACCTGGGCGTCGCTCTCGGGTACGAGGCGGCCCACCGCGGCCAGGACGGCGTCCGTGCCGTGATGGTCGACGAGGTCGACCAGGGGCTGCAGGTCACCGCCGGCGGGGTCGTGTTCGGCGTACTCCTGCAGCTGCCCCCAGGAGGTGAACAGCACCAGCTCGGGGTGGGAAGTGCGGCGTCCGTCCTGCAGGTCCCGAGCGGCCAGCGCCAGAGCGCGCAGGGCCTGGCCTCCCCCGACCAGCGCGACCCTGCGCCCCTTGGCGAGAAAGCGGAAAATCTGGGCCATGGCTCCGATGTTGCTGCGGCACAGCACCGCATCCGGCCTCGTCACCGTGCCCACCTCGGTCGGGATGGTGTCGGTGCCTTCCAGGCGGATCGGGGCGCCCGCGATCGCCAGCCACCGGTTGGCCTCTAGCGCAAGGAGGGGACCGAAGCGGAAGGACCGGGTCAGCGACAAGGCGGTGCCGTCGAAGCCGGTCATGACGTCCTTCGCACCGCGCCAACCGTAGATGGCCTGCGCCGAATCCCCCACCATGACCAACTGGGCGTGACCGCGCTGGTTCAGCAGGACCTGCTCGAGGACGGGGTTAGTGTCCTGCGCTTCGTCCAGGAGCACAAAGTCGGTGTGCAGTTTCGGGTCGGACAGCGCCCAGATCTTCAGGTAGTGGTCGTGTCCGAAGCGGACCGCCCCGGACTCGGGGTGCTGCAGGTCGGCCCAAGCGGCGCGGGCGTAGGGCAGGATACGGCGCGCGAGCTCGGCGTGCAGGCTTGCGGCCAGACCGCGAAGCGGAGGCACATGGTGCTGCTCGATGACGGGGTCAGCGGACTGGCAGAACCGGGTGACGATGCGCTGCGCCGTCGAGGTCAACGTCGCGGGCCAGACGACCTGGTTGCCGATGCGCATGGGCTTGGTGATCCCCAGTGCGTCGGCGGTGTGCCGACCGGGCAGCCGGGGGCCGTTCAGGCGGGCCCGGTAGCGGTGACCGACGGCGGCGTAGGCCAGGGAGTGCGCGGTCTTGCACAGCACCGTGCCGGGGAAGCGGCCGGCAGCGTCTAGGGCGATGGACCGGTTGAACGCCACATACAGGCCCCGGCGTGAGGTGCTGGTCGCAAGCTGGGTGAGCGTGGTGGTCTTCCCGGTGCCGGCACCGGCCTGGATCACCAGGTGATCCCCGGTGGCGAAGGCGTCGGCGGCCGCAATCTGTTCGTCAGTGGGCTTCAGCATCGTTGAGCTTCATCGATCCGTGAGGGCGCGACAGGCGCGTGTCGGTGGTCAGGTGTCGTCGTCGGTGAGGAAGCCGCGCATCGGCATCGACGGCATCCCCTCAGAGTGCGCGGCCGCGTGGCGGCGCAGCGCGGCCAGGTCCCGAACGATCGCCACGTAGTGCACCACCACCGGCTCCGCCGGGGCCGCGGCACGAGGAAGGTCATGGATCAGGCTCTTCCTCGCCTCGCCTGCGGAGTCGTCGGCGCCGGTTTGCTGCTGGCGCTCGAGCTCGGCGGTGACGGCTGCCGGGGTGCAGGGCTCCTTGTGGCGGTGGACCGCGGCTGCGGCACGGAAGACGTCCCGGCAGGCCGGGCTGCTGAAATGCGTCGGTCGCAGGACCGCCATCAGGTACGGGACCAGCTGCGAGTGCTGGAGCAAGGCCACCAGGACCATGCGCTCAGCATGCTCGTCGCACAATGCAGGCCCAGGTGAGGGCTGATCGGGGTCGGGAGTACCGATCAAGGTCTTGGACATGGGCGCCTCGCAAATAGGCAGAGAACGGACTCGACATCTAGGGCGTGTATCGAAAGTGCTGGTCACAGCCATTCGTTAATGGCGGCGATGAGGACTGTTGCCTCGTAGCGGACCGCGAGTTTGTCGTACCGTGTTGCCACGGCGCGGTGTCTCTTGAGGCGGTTGATGCCGCATTCGACTGCGTGCCGCGCTTTGTAGTCCTCCGGGTCGAACTTCGGTGGCCGGCCGCCTCGCGAGCCGCGCTTCTTGCGGTTGCGGGCCTGGTCGGCCTTGTCCGGGATGGTGCAGCGGATACCGCGTCGTCGCAGGTAGGCGCGGTTCTTGCGGGAGGCGTACGCCTTGTCGGCCCGCACGCGCAGGGGTCGGGTGCGGGGTCTACCAGCCCCGAGCTGGGGTACCCGGACGCGGCCGAGGACGACCTCGAACTGCGGGGAGTCCCCGCGCTGGCCTGCGGTGATCACGATCGACATGGGCTTTTGGCCTTGCTCGACGGCCAGGTGCAGCTTGGTGGTCAACCCGCCGCGGGAGCGTCCGAGCCCGTGGTCGTCCGGCTCGACGGTGATTCCGCCGGGTGGTTCCTTTTGGAGGTCCCCCTTTTCCGTGCCCCTGCGGCGTGCTGGTGGGCCCGGCAGACGGTGGAGTCGACGTTCAAATCCCAGGTGATCAGGTCCTTCGCGTCCGCGCGGGCCTGGAGTTGGGTGAGGATCCGCTGCCAGGTGCCGTCGCGCTGCCAGCGGCGGAACAGGTCGTACACCCGGCCCCACGGGCCGTATTGCCCAGGCACGTCCCGCCACGGGATGCCGGTACGGACCCGGAACCGTATGCCGTCGATCAGCTGTCGCCGGGTCCATATCGCCGGTCGACCGGCCTTCTTGCGCACTGGCAGCAGCGGCTCCAGCGCAGCCCACTGCTCGTCCGTCAGATCTCCACGCGCCACGAACCAAGATCATCACACATCAAGATCCACTTTCGATACACGCCCTAGGCGATGGACCGGTTGAACGCGATGTACAGGCCCCGGCGTGAGGTGGAGGCGGCGAGCTGGGTGAGGGTGGTGGTCTTGCCGGTGCCGGCACCGGCCTGGATCACCAAGTGTTCCCCGGTGGCGGAGGCGTCGGCGGCCGCGGTCTGTTCGTAGGTGGGTTGCAGCATCGTGGGGCTTCGTCGATCTGTGAGGGCGCGACGGGGGCGCGCAGGGGTAGTCAAAGTGCCGTCGTCAACGAGGAAGCCGCGCATCGGCCGGTGGCAGACCGTCGGGTACACGGGTTGCACGGCGGCGCACGTTGGCCAGATCCCGGATGATCGCCGCATAGTGCGGGACAACTTCTCCCGCCGGTGCCGCGGCACGAGCAAGGTCATGGACCAGGCGCTCCGCGGCCTGTGCGTGATCAGCCTTCCCGGCGTGCTCCCGTAGATCGAGTTCGGCCGCAAGAGCTGCCGGGGTGAACGGCTCGTTGTGGCTGCGAACCGCGTCCATGGCGCAGTAGACGTCTTTGTGGACGGGGCTGCTGAAGAACGTAGCGCGAAGGAACGCCAGCAGGTAATGGGTGAACCGCCGGTCGTGGAGAAGAGCCGCCAGGACCATGCGCTCGGCGTGCTCATCGCACAGGGCTGGCCCAGGCGAGGGATGATCCGGGCCGGGAGTGCCGATCACGGTCATGGACATAGGAACCTCCGAGATAGCCAGGAGACAGGAAAGAAGCTGCCGCAGCGAGAACTACACACGATGTGTGGCAATAGAGGCCGCCGGGCTTACGCCAGCGGGGCACCGAGCTAAGCGACCGGTCGAGGGCAGGGGGGGTTACCCCAGGCAGCGGCCGGGGGCGGGCCCTCGCAGCGACGGAGCAGGAAGCCGGTCGCGGATGTACTGACGGTGGCGGACTGAGTCAAAGGGTTCCCAGTCAATCACAGCACTGTCCGCAGCATTGCGAACAGTGACGTGAGCGGTACAGCGCTGGGCAGCCAGCGCATTTGTTCGGCATACGGCAAGCCCGTGAGGTCGTACAGGGCCATCACCTCCGGGTCGGCCGGCAGGTGCCCGTCGCCGGGGCGAAGGAGCGGATCGACGAGCTCGAGCCGCCACGTGCCGGGCAGGGCCTCAGGGTCCAGGACAGGTAGGGAGCAGCGACGACGGGCGCGGGTCTGGGCCACACACTGGAGGTCCTCGAGAGGGCCTGGGGCGAGATAGCGCGCGCAGATGATGCGCACGACCGGCCGGACAGGCACATTCGGCGCGGCCGTGGGTGACTGCTCGGGCCGGGGTGTGAAGAGTCCGGCATCTTGCAGGCGGCGGGAGTTCAACGCGAGGGCCCGGCAGATCTCCTCCAGAAGCGGGCTGCGGCTGCCCGACGGACCGGCCGGACACAAGGCGTGGTGCCGGACGCGGCACCACGCGCTCCCGTCATGGGAAGCATGAGCGACACCGGAAGTGACGTGCCAGCGCTCCCCCGGCGGCACCGACCCTGCGGGCAGCTCTACAGGATGCAGTGGAACAGCGGTACTGCCGGGGCGCTGGTACCACTCAATGGCGTTCCCGCAGAAATCACACCAGGCGCTCTGCGCAGTGCGCAGCAGTCGGCTGGGACTGTCTTCGGCGATGCGCAGGAACCGGCGGGGCCGGTAATTCTTGCGGCTGCCGTCCCAGGCACAGCCGTCGTCAGCGAAGGAGTTGTTCGTCGAGCGCATGACCGCAGACAATGACGGCCGACACGCTGCAACTCGGCTGACCAGGCCGCTTACGTCACCTTGGTGGTCGCATCGGTCGTCCTGGCGTTCGCTTCTCCGTGCGTGCGTTCGGTGCTGGTCGCCGTTTCGGCCGCGTCCCTCATTCGGGCTTCCAGCCGCGCTCAGCCGCGTGCCCGCGCGATCACCCGTCTCTGCGACCGCTGCCGTGGTCCGGCAGAACAGGCCGACTCTGGTTATGTCTCGACCACGGTCGCTGCGGCGTCGAGCGCCCGGTGCCAGGGATAGTCGACGGGCTTTCCCGTCCCTGGCGGATTGGGTACGAAGCCGCCGTCGCCGTACAGCACGGTCACGCCCATCGCTCGCAGTTTCGCAACGCTCTCCTCGAACTGGTGGTGCTGCACGTAAGCCGCGTTCACACACGGCATCGCCACGATCGGGACGCCCTTACCGATACCCTCGGCGACGACTCCGATCACGAAGTGGTGCGTAAGCCCCAGCGCCCATGAGTTCACCGAGTTGAACGTGGCTGGTGCGAAGACGATGACGTCGGCAGGTGGCCACACGTCCGGCTCGCCGGGCAGTTTGTACTGCGACCGCACGGGATGCCCGGTGAGCGCCGCGAGCCCCTCGAGGCTGTCGTCCAGCCACCGTGCTGCAGTCGGCGTGAGCCCCAGGCACACGTCCCAGCCACGCCGCTGCGCAACATCGATCACACTCGTGATGTCGAAGACCGGCGGGGCAGCGCTGGCGAACAGATACAGGGTGCGCGTCATGCCCCCACCCAACCCCCCGTGATCCACTGCGCGCAACCGGCCGTACTGACGGCAGGTGTCGAAGCGATCACAGATCCCACCCAACGTGTGGCGGGTACTGTTCCAGATGTCTGCAGGGACGGAGGCCAGAGATGCCCAGAGGTGACCACGAGCACACCGGTACGCGCATCGCCGCCGCCCGAAAGCTCGCCAGCCTCACCCAACGAGGCCTCGCCCAAACCATCGGCTACTCCTACAGCCTCGTTCACCAAGTCGAGTCCGGCCACAAGCCCGCCAGCCCAGACCTCGTCGCGGCTGTCGCCCGCGCGCTCCGTCTCGATGTCACCACCCTGACTGGGCAGCCCTACGTGACGGAACTCCAGCAGGACCGGCTCGAAGGGCTCATTCGGCCGATCCGCGAGGCTCTGGATCTGTACGACCTGGGAGCAGACCCTGATCTGCCCGTGCGCCCCGCCGATCAACTGGTCGCCGCTGCTGACGACTTGTGCCGTCAGGTCCGCGCCGCGCGCCTCAACGCTGCGGCGACGCTGCTGCCAGCCGTCATCGCCGAGCTCACCACCGCCGCATACCGCATGCCATCGACCGCGCTGTGGCGCGCGCTCGGATCGACCTATCGCACCGCCCACGACATCACCGTCAAACTCGGCTACTTCGACCTTTCGACGATCGCCCTGGATCGCATGGCCTGGGCCGCCGACCGCGCCTGCGATCCCCTGCTGGCGGCGGTCCGCCAGTACATGCGCGCACTGGTCTACCACCGCGAAGGCGAGCACCGCATCGGACTACGCCTCATCGCCTCTGGGCATCGCCTGGCCGCCGACACCAAACCCACCCCCGACGCCGTGGCCGTCACCGGCCAGCTTCACCTGGGTGCCAGCGTGATTGCCGCCCGTGCCCGAGACGCCGCCCTTGTCGAGGGCCATCTGGATCAGGCGAAAGTCTGCGCGGACCGCACGGGTGAGACCCCCACCCACTGGCTGTCGTTTGGTCCGACAAATGTCGCCTGCCATGCCGTGTCCGCCCAGGTCGAACTCCACCACTACGACACGGCCCTCGCCCTGGCGGCGGGCATCGAACTCCCCCATAGTTGGGCGACCTCCAGACAAGCCCACTTCCACATCGACCGGGGCCGCTGCCAGATGGAGACCGGCCGCACCGACGCCGCCCTGGCATCGATCATCACTGCACGCCGTCTTGCCCCGCAGCAGACCCGCTACCATCCCGGCGCCCGCGAGACCATCACGGGCCTGGTCTACATGCGGCGCACCACCCCCGACGCCCTGGACAACCTCGCCGCGTGGATCGGCTTGTAGACCCCGGCCCTACCTGGTGTCCCGGCCAGCACAGCCGAGTGTCACCCAACGGTGACACTTAGGCACAACCGGCGTCCGCATTCTGGGAGCACCTGAACCAGACACCGACGCCGGGGGCAACCGACATGAACGCCGTGGGAAGGCCAAGCGCTTTCGTCGACGACCGTCTCGCACCACGCCAGGCGGAGCTCGCCAGCGGCCACCTCGAACAAACCGTGGCCCACACCCGCAGTGCCGAGCCGCAGTACACGCAGCAGTGGGCTGGCAGGGAAAGGGACGCTCGCAGCCCGGACCGTCCCGACCTTTCGGCAGCCGGAACGCCTGTGGCGGACATGAGCGACCTTGCGGCTGCAATGCGCAGACTCACGGGCAGCGCCTACGCCGGCTGCACCCAGACCTTGTGCGGTGCGGACTTCGACGTTGTGCTGACCACCTTCGGCGACACAGGCGACCGAATGCTGCGCTGGATGGACCGCTACCAGACCGACGGCTGCGGTCCGGTCATCGCGAACTACGAGCGTGACGCGCTGATGTGGCTTGTGCCGCCCGGCACCGTCCACGCCTGGGAACATGCGCACGGGTTGTGCTTCGGCGGCCCCTTCAAAATCCTCCTGCCGCCATCCGGCACCCGCACCGCCCCGGGACCGCACTGGCGCAGGCCACGACGGCTCGGTCACCCGGTCGATGCGGACTGTCTACGACATGCTCTCAGCCGCTTCCGTCCGGACCTGCCGCGCCCGGTGATGCGCCTGGTGGGCACACCCCTACTGCCCGGAACACCAGCCATGCCGCTCCTCCCCTCATGAACCCCGGCTCAGGCAGGGCCCGGAGCTACCGGAGCTGACCAGCACCGAGTCCTTGCTGTTGGACGGCGGCCCATGGACAACGGGTGCGTGCCTCTTGTGCGGAGTAGTCGACGCCCCGGTGACCCCCATCGTGAGCGTGTATGCCGCCGGGTTCCCTGC
Organism: Actinacidiphila glaucinigra; assembly: GCF_035918135.1. Taxonomy (NCBI): domain Bacteria; kingdom Bacillati; phylum Actinomycetota; class Actinomycetes; order Kitasatosporales; family Streptomycetaceae; genus Actinacidiphila; species Actinacidiphila glaucinigra. Next base: position 9,172,127 of record NZ_CP109144.1, on the reverse strand, counting down.
GGCGCTGGCCAAATGCCGGGCCTGCATGGTGGCCAGCCTGATCAACCAACGCGCCACCGCAGCCGCGCTCCAACGCCCCTACACCCCTGCCCTCCCCCCGATCCCCGAAGGAAGCCTCATGTCGCCGGTGACAGCCTTACGCACCACCACTCGCCAGGCCGAGCAGCCCGCCACGCACCGGGCCGCGCCACCTCGGAACTGCCGGCCAGCGCCGCACCGGTTCGGCGTCCTCGGCCTGGTCTGGCTCCTCGGCAACAGCGCCGCTCTCCCCTTGCTGTGGGCACAGGTCGCAACCGCGCAGCACGACGGTGCCTCATCTGCCCTGAGTACGTCCGATAGCAACGCGGAAGCGGCCTGACACCAGTAGACCCATCGGTTCCTCCCCTGCAGGGGAGGCCGCCCTCGGCGCCCCTGCCCGGGGGCCAACGACCCGTCCATAAGGAAGGACCGGGTCGAGCACCATCCCGCCGCGCGCTGGCGAACCTGCCCGGATGATGACCCGGTGCGCGTGGCGGGCACATCGGTTCCACGACCTTGGAAGACACCGTGTTCCTTTCTGCTCCTCGGCTCCCAGCCGGAACACTGCTGCCGTCCGTCCGGACTGCCCTTCGCGCCGCCGTGGCGAGTGCCGCGGGCTCCGGACTCGGTCGACGATCCGGCGGCATCTGCATGCTGCGACAACGGCCTGGGCCCCTGCCACCTCAGCGAGAAGCACCTTCGGTTGCCGGGGCAGGGTCCGGCAGGGGCGCGAGATCAGGCGCCGCCTGCCTCCCCGCCCAGAAGCCCGCTGGAGGCCGACGGCCGGGCGCCGGGCAAGGGGCGTCGGCTTATGCAGCGTGACACGAGCCCGGGTCCGCTGCGACGGGCGTGGACGGTGGAAGTCCGGCCCATGGGGGCGGAGGTGGTCATGACGTGCGAGGAATGCGGCCGGCTTTCTAGCCGCCCAGGAACGGAATCGGTGCGTGGCGCTGTCGTGGCGCACCTGGTGGCGCATGTCCGTGCCGCACCGCTCGCAGCGCATTTGCGGACGTGCCAGTGCGGCCAGTACGGCTGCCGCTGGCATCCGCGTCACCGTGGGTGTGACGGTCTTGTCCGGCTGGTACTGGCTCGCTGCGCGGGAGGGCGGCTGTGGCGTCTGGCCGACACCTGCCAGGCCTGTGCCACGGCCACACCGCAGGCGGCGAACGTACCCGAGCCGCAGGGTGCGCCCGTCATGAGTCCCACTGCGGCCCGGGGTGCGGAACCGGTGCGTTGTGTGTCGCCGCTGGTCGTGGACTGTACCGGCGGCCCTGCAGCAGACGTGTGGGGGTGCGATGACGGAACAACGGCCCCGTGGGGCTGACCTCGAGGCGGGCTGTTGTCGGCGGCCCGGTGGCTGGCGACTCATCGGCAACGGGCGGGCCTGCGGTCAGGTGCAGCTGTGCCATCGCAAACGCTGCGGCGGCTTCGGCCGCGCGCCACCTGGCGCCCGCGGGTGCGGTGGACACGCCCCGCCGTGTCGGCCTCGGCGTGGCCCCACACCACCCAGCTCCCTGCCCAAGCCCGCGGAAGACAGCCCCACCCCCCTCCTTTGAGTGGAGGGGGCGGCCTCTCAGAGCCCGGCCATGCACCGCACCGCGCCGTGCACCGGCACACCACCCACCGTGTCCCCACCCCGGAGCGCACGGACGGACCCATTGAGATCAACACCGTTGGAGGAGACCGTTATGTTCAGCCACGCCGATCGTTTCCCGACCGGGACTCCGCTGCCGTCCGGCCAACCCACTCCCCCGCCGTGGGGCTTGGCGCGGATGGCCCCGTATCCGGCCGCCGCCCCAGCGTACGCTCGCTCCGTACTGGACCCGATCACGCAGACCACCCGGTACTTCGACGCAGCCGGTGGCGTGGTGGAGATGCCCGGACACGGCACCAGTACCGGAACGAACCCGTCGACCGGGACCAGCCCGGACGGCAACGCCGGCTCCGGTGACACCGACACCGACACTGGGAACGACGCGGACCAGTGACGGACAGTCCGGTGCTGGTCGTCACCAATCTCGACGACCCCACGACGGACCTGGTGATCAACGAGCTGCACGGCCGGGGTGTGCCGGTCGTGCGGTTCGACTCCGGGGACTTCCCCGCCACCTTGTCCGTCGCGGCCACCATCGATCACCAGGGCATCGCCGGCACGCTAACCACACCCACCCGCACCGCGAACCTGACCCGTGTCCGGTCGCTGTACTACCGGCGCCCTTCCGGTTTCGTCTTCCCGCACCTGGACGAGCAGACCGCGCGGTTCGCCGCCAGGCAGGCCCGCTACGGACTGGGCGGGGTCCTGGCGTCTCTGCCCGGCTGCCGGTACGTCAACCACCCGCACCGCATCGGCGACGCCGAGTTCAAGCCTGCCGGGCTGGCTACGGCCGTGGCAGCGGGCTTCCGGGTCCCGCCCAGCCTGATCACCTCCGACCCGGACGCCGCACGGGCCTTCGTCAAGACCCACGGGCCGGTGATCTACAAGCCGCTCAGCACGCCGCTGTATCTGGTCGACGGCGTCTCGAGCACCGTGCGGGTCGAAGAGGTGAGCGTCGATCAGATCGACGAGCGGGTGGCGGGCACGGCGCATCTGTTCCAGCAGCGTATCCACAAGGTCGCCGATGTTCGGGTGACCGTGATCGGCGACCGGGTGTTCTGTGTGCGCATCGACTCCGGCCTGCTGGACTGGCGCACCGACTACAGCCGCCTCACCTACACCGTGGTGCAGCCCCCGAAGGGGATCCCCGAGGCCCTGCACCGGTACCTGGGCCGGTGCGGACTGGTCTTCGGTGCCTTCGACTTCGCTGTCGACGCCGACGGGACATGGTGGTTCCTGGAATGCAATCCTTCCGGTCAGTGGGCCTGGCTGGAGCCGGAGACCGGGTTGCCGTTGGTGGCAGCCATGGCCGATCTACTGGAGGGGCAGACCGCATGAACGAGCAGGACCTGCGCCGGCAACTGCTGGACCAGCTCACGGTCGGCGGCAGCGTGCGCTCGCCGCAGTGGCGGCAGGCCGTCGCGGTCACCGGGCGGCACGAGTTCCTGCGTGGCGGCTTCTTCCGCCAGGTACACGATTCGGCTCCTACCGCGTGGGAGCCGGTGATGCCCGGTGACAAGGGCTGGTTGTCCGGTTGCTACAGCGACGTCTCGCTGGTCACCCAGATCGCCGGCACCATCGTGCCCGGCGACATCCACGGCCGGATCCTGCGCCAGCCCACCAGCTCCAGCACCCTGCCCAGCCTGGTCGTGCGCATGCTGGAAGACCTCGAGATCGAAGACGGCATGCGGGTGCTGGAGATCGGCACCGGCACCGGCTATTCCACCGCCCTGCTGTGCCACCGCATCGGCGACGGCCTGGTCACCTCAGTGGAGGTCGACTCCGTGGTGGCGGCCGGGGCCGCGACCACGCTGGCCATCCTCGGCCACGCCCCCGACCTGATCACGGGCGACGGTCTGGCCGGACACAAGGACGGCGCCCGGTATGACCGGGTCATCGCCACCTGCGGCGTGCTCACCATCCCCGAGCAGTGGATCGCCCAGACCCGCCCCGGCGGCCAGATCCTCGCCACCGTGGGCGGGTGGATGCACGCCTCGGAGCTGGCCCGTCTCACCGTCCACGACGACGGCAGCGCCACCGGACGGCTCCTGGGCGGGCAGGTCTCCTTCATGCTCGCCCGACCCCACCAGCCCCCGCCACCGGGTATGCTCCCCGACACCGACGCGGCACCGAACGCGACACCATGGTCGACGCGAGCATCCTGGACGACTGGACAGCCCGGTTCGTCGCCCAGACCGCAGCACCCGCAGCCCAGCGCCTCAACCTCGGCAACCGCGGCCAGCTGCTCTTGGACACCGACGCGGAAAGCTGGGCCCTGCTCCGGCCCTACCAGCGCGGCTGGCGGGTCCGCCAAGGCGGCCCGTGTTCCCTCTGGGACCCTATCGAAGACCGCCTGCGGGAGTGGCTCCACGATGGATCCCCTAGCCTGGACCAGTTCCGCATCTTGATCACCCCCGATGGGTATCACTTTTACTCTTGGCCTCACGCCCGATGATGCAGGGGGTCAGCGCCAGCCGTGCACCAGGGCGCGCGCTGACGGCAGTCGGTGCGCGGGCCCGCGATGCTCGCACCACGTTGTGCACGGCAGCCCCCAGGGGACCCGAGGGAAGACCTGGCACTCCCCCGCGGCGTCGGGCGGCGGTGCAGACGGAGGAGGACAGGCGGCTTGGGGTGTTTCTTCTCAGCTGGTTGCATGTCTCGGCGTTGTGCGAGGCGTGGACGCCGGTGAGGGTTGGGCCTGCAGTGGCGGCGCGGCAGGGCCACGGATGGGAGCAGTCGGGGCAGCCGGCTTGGGCGATGACCCAGGCCGCGCGACGCTGCTCGTGCGCGCCGTCCCACCTATTCTTGGTGCCGCGCTGGTTGGTGCATAGGAGTCGGCCGGCGCCTTCCACCAGAAGCACGCGATTGTCAGCTCCGGTCAGCGGAGCGGGCGGCCCGTCACGCGCCAGGGCCCTTCACGGCACGCCGCGGGTGGGCGGCGTTGAGGACCCGGGCGACGGCGTGCCCGCCGTACAGGCCGACGGCGGCCCGCTCGCCGAGTTGCTCGATGGCGGACGCCACGGTCTCGGCGGGCGCGTTCCCCGCCACGGCCTTGGCGGCCAGGCCATGCCGTTGCAGGCAGATCAGGCAGCCGCCGTCGGTGCCGGGCTCGACCGCACCGGACGGGTGCTGTCGGCACTTCGTGGTGTGCGCGGCTCCGCCGGCGTCGGTGACCAGGACGAGCGCCCGTTGCAGGTCCTCGCGGATCTGCTGCAGTTGCTCGCTGGTGGCCGTGGCGGGGACGAGCTGCTCGCTGTAGTCGCCGAGGACGCGGAGCGCGCGGCCGAGGTCGGAGACCCGGGCGCGGTTCACGCCCCGCCCCCTACGGCCATACGGTCCGCACGGCAGTCGATGCAGATGCCGTCGTCTGGGAGCGACCGGGACGGTCGCTCGCAGCCGCGGCACGTCCTCATGGGCTGCGCAGGGGCCGCGGCAGGGCGCCCAGGCGGCAGAGTGGCCGCCGTGCCAGGTACGGCCGTAAAGAAGGCTCCCTGCAGCGGCGCCGCCGCGGCTTTCGAGCGGTCCTCCGCCTCCCGCTCGCAGGTCCGGCACGCCTCGCCAGTGTCGAGGTCGCAGCCGTCATCGCAGCGCGGCGAGGTGCAGGCGCCACGACGGACGAGGGCGATGGCGACGCCAACGGGGCGGCGCAGGCCAGCGCCGCGTCCCTCGGTGTCGGTCTCGAGCTCGTAGCCGTGGGCGCGCCAGCGCCGTGCGATCCGTGCAACGATGACGTCCCGGTCGACGCCTCGGCGGAACTCCGCGCTGACGGCGTCGACGATGGCGCCGGGGACCAGGTCCGGCAGACGGCGTGTCAGTGCTCCCGGGAGAGCGGCGATGACGCCGCTGATGGCGCCCGGGGGAATCCGATCTGCCCCGGGCTTGTCAGACGCGGCAAAGCCGCCGACGCCTTCGTCCCCACTACCTGTACCGGGCCTACGGCCGTCAGGGTACTGGTTCTCTGGTGGTTCACTGATGGTTTGGGCGGCGTTGAGTGCGTGACGTGCGGACGCAGAGTGCGTGACGTCACGCACTTCCAATCCGTGACGTGCGTACGCAGAATCCGTGACACTGCCGCTTGTCACACGTCCTGCGTCCATGACAGGCCTTGCCGTCACGTCGTCAGACTGCGTGACCGTCACGTCGTCAGTGTGCGTGACGCGCTCTGCACGGGATCGACGCTGCCGTTCGGCCGCTGCCTCCCGTTCCGCGGCATCCTCGGCCTCGAGGGCCGCCCAGTCGGACTGCGGTCGGTTCGCCAGCAGGTCAATGCGCCACACAGTGCGACCCTTCTCGGTCCCGGTGGCCTTGATCAGCCCGGCGACCTCAAGGCGCCGCAGTGCCCTCTGTACCGTCCGTCGGTCAAAACCTGTCCGGTACCGCAGCCGCAGGAGCGAGGGGCATGCGCCTGCGCCGTCCGCGTGCGCGTGCTCGGCCAAGGCCTGCAAGACGTGACGTGCCGTGGTGTCCGCCTTGCCCTTGTCGGTCAGCAGCATCGGCGCGTCATCCATCGCCCATTTCACCGCTTCTACGCTCACTCGATCTCGTCTCGGGTTGGGTGGGGTGGGGGATCACAGTGGGTGTGTCCACACCAGTTGGTCTTCGGCTCGACGCCTGCCCGCCCAGGCCTGCCGCTGCGGGGCTGCACATTCGGGTGCCGCGGCTACGCATCCGCGGCGCGCAATCCGCTGCGCCAGAAGACGACAGCCAGGACCACCGTGACAAGCTGCGCGAGAACGATCAGGACGCTGGCTGCATGCAGGGGGTGCTGGCGCATGCAGTTAAGCAGGCAGTTCACCGCACACTCCTTGGCCAGATGTACGGACGGGTGGCCGACCATGCGGCGAGGCGGGTACGGGCAAGATCCGCACCCGCGAGGCAGAGCGCGGCTTGACGGCGATAGCCATCACTAGCCGACGCAAGGGGTCTGGAGGTCGTTGTCACCTCAGCAGTGCACCAGCCAAAAGAGAGGCCGGACGTCGGTGCTGCAGCAACGTCCCAAGCCCTGCCACGCAGATTGGGGAGGACGTCCCGCTCGACGAAATCCGGCACCCGGCACCCCCACACTGCCGGTACCCCTTCACCAGGCCGACAACAAGCCGTGTCCACCGGCGACGAGACGCAACGTTCTGCAACCGCGGCAACGCCACCAGCCGCGACCATCACAGGAATCCGAAAACTCGCACTATGACACCGCGACCCCCATCCCTTCAGCCCGATCCCAACCCCTCGCCCCAGCTTTGGCAGTTTGGGGAACACAAGAGCAGGCCGAAGCACGGGATCATGGACGCCGTCCCGGGGCCTGGTGAGTGTCAGGCCTCTGCGAGCCGGGTGGTGGGCCCGGTGGCCAGGGCGCGGGCGCGGGCTGCAGCGGTGGGGAGCCGGCGGTGCGGGCGGCCGTGCGTCCGCGCAGGGCGTTCAGGCGGGCTTGGACGCGGTTGTGGGTGTAGCGGTTGAGGGAGTCGGTGAGGCGCTCCCACTCTCGGGCGCTGTCATTGGGGGGGCAGGGGCCGAGGACGTCCGGGCCGGTGTGGTTGCGGCGCCGACGGTAGTCGGTGATGGCAGCGATGAGGCGGGTGTACTCGTACATCTCGCCGAGGTTGTCGGGATCCGGTGCCGGGATGCTCTCCATCCAGGCTTCGGGGGCGGGCCCGCCGGTGAGGGCGGCGGTCATGGCACGGCGGGCCAGCGCAGCGTGGACGGTGTGGGCGGCGTGGCTGGCGGTCACGCCGTCACTGTCACCGGAAGCAGGGGGTGCGGGCGGCGGAGTGTGGTGCGGCGGCTGGGTCGGAGCGGGGCTGGGCGGCAGGCTGAGGGGCGGTACGGGCGGTGGGGGCGGCACGACCGGGGCTGCGACGTTGGGCGGCGGCGCAGGAAGCTTCGCTGGCGGGATCGGCGGTGGGGGCAGCGGGGTGGGGACGGGGGCGGCGGGTGGTCTGCTGGGACGGGCGGTGTGCGCGGGCAGTATCGCCGGGGCCGGCTCGCCGGGGACCTGGTTGCGGGCAGTAGCGCAGGGGCCGGTGGTCAGAGCGCGGATGCGGGCGGTCATGGCGTCCCAGGCCGCGGCATCAACGGGGTCGTCAGGGCGCGGGCCGAGTCCGGGCACCGTGGTGATGGCGTGGCGGGTGCGCCACAGTTCGGTCAGGGCGCAGGTCAGCTCCCAGGCGGCGCGGCGCTCAATGGATTCGGCGGGCGGGGGCGAGCCCAGCGGCCGCGTCCAGGCCGGGGGCGAACCGGCCAGGGTGCGGCCGCGATGGGCCAGGGCCCAGGTGAGGAAGCGTTGGCGGTAGGCGAGGTGCATGCGCCAGTGGGCGGGGGTCTCCGGGTGGTCCTGGACGGTGCGGTCGGCGACCCAGTCCGGTATGGCGGCCGGGTGCGGGGGCCGTTGCACACGCCGACCCGGCATCCCCAGGCGGCGGCGCAGTTCGGCGTTGAAGGCGTCGGTGAGCGCATCGGCTCCGGCAAGGACGGTCAGGGCATGGCGCAGCCGCTGCCCGGTGTCGAAGGCGCGGGCGCTGTGGTGGCGGCGGATCGCGGCCAGCGAGGACTGTGACAGGTCCGGGGTGCGCTCACGCTGCCAGTCCTCGCGCGCCGCATCCCGCCAGGGCAGGTCGCAGCGCAGGGCGTCCTCGGCAGTGAGCGCGGCAACGATGTTGCGGGCGGCGGGCGACAAGGGGGTGCCGGTGCGTTCGGCATCCCGGCAGACAGCGCGGACGGTGACCACATGGGTGTCGAGCTCGGCGCGGGTGAGCGGACCGTAGGGACGCTCGGGCCACGTCGAGTGAATACGGCCGCTGCGGGTGGTCACCGGGACCGGCAGCGCGCCAGCGGCGGCGTCAGCGGCCTGCAATTCGCTGTGGGCTGCCACACGCAGGCTCGCGGCCCGGGCCATGAGGGTGTGCAGCCGGTACGACGGCAGTGCGGCCAGCACCGGCCCGGCGGCCGTCGAGGCCACGGCTGGGGCGGATGCCGTGGCCTGCCCCACCTGGGCAGTCACGCCGGACTGTTCGGCTCGTGCGGCGTGTGTCAGGCGGTTCAGCCGCCGCGCAAGGACTGCGGCTGGGTCCTGACCGTCCGTGGGACTCGGGCCCGCCGTGGAGTCCGGGCCGGGCGCGGGCTCCGTGTCGTCCGTGGACTTCGGGCCGGGCATGGGCTCCGGGCCCGGCGTGGTGGCGTGCGCGAGCAGGCCGGGCAGGTCGGATCCGGCGCGTTCGGCATCCAGGAACGCGCGGGCCAGGGCGGGCAAGGCGTCTGCGGCCAGGATTACCGCGGCCTGGTCGGCGCCGAGGGCCTGCTCCAGGACAGCGGACAGGCGGTCGGTGGTGGCCGCCGCTGCGGCGTACGCGTACTGCGCGGCGAGCGTGGCCGGGTCGATGGCGTGCCGCTGCAGTGCGGCGGTGGTCTCGGTCGCCGACACCTGCGTGCTGCGCCGGGCTGCGATCGACTCCAGCATCTGCGAGACGTCCTGACCGTCGTCATTCAGGGTCAGGTACAGGCGGTTGGTGTGCCGGCCGCGGGTCAGCTGGACGTAGACGCCCTCGCGGGTGGAGGCAGGCGTGGCCAGCGCATGGGAAGTGTCGACGGTCATGCCTTGGGCGCGGTGGATGGTGGAGGCGTAGCCGAGTTCGCAGTGCGCGGCCGCATAGCCGGCGGACAGCCGCACACGGCCGTGATGGGTGGTGTGGCGCACCACGAGAGCTCCGCCGGGCTCGATGGCCTGGACGATCCAGGTGTCGCCGTTCTTCACGAAGTCGAGGCCGCCGCGCACGGTTCGTCGGCGGTCGTTGCGGCGGGTGACGACGACGTCGCCGACATACGCGCGCAGCCCTCCGCGCAACTCCGTAGAGCGGCCAGCGGTAACAGTGCCGCGGGACAGGTGCCAGGCCTGCGCCCGGGCGTTGAGGGCCGAAACGGTGGTGGTGTCGGCGGCCGTCATCACCGTACTGCGCCCGGCAGCGGTGTCCTTGGCCCACGCAGCGAGCACGGCCTGCTGCATCCGGCGTGGTGTGCCGGCGATGATACGGCCGCGGTCCCAGTACCAGGTGAACGCCTCCCCGGGGCGGTCGCTGTCCCGCAAGACCAGGGACGCATCGGCCTCACCATCAGTGCGGAAGCGGTGCAGCCGGTTCAGTTCGACCACTGCCCCACTTGAGGCGATCAGGCGTAGCGCGCCGCCGGATTCGACCGCGGCCAGCTGACGGGAATCGCCGAGCAGCCGTACCACCGCCCCGGCTGCGGCGGCATCGTCCAGGACCTGATCGAGCAGGCGCGTGCCGGCCATGCCGGCCTCGTCGACCACGATCACATCGCCCGGCCGCAGGTCGGTGGCCTCCCCGGCCAGGTGGCCCTGGGCGGCGAGTTCGCGTCGACGCAGCCAGGAGTGCAGGGTGTGCGCGGGCCGGTCAAGGTCGGTGCCGAGCACGCTTGCGGCGCGGGCAGAGGGTGCGAGCGGGATCAGGCGGCCACCGGCCGCGTCCACCGCACTGGCGAGCAGTCGCATCGCGGTGGTCTTCCCCGACCCGGCAGGCCCCAGCCCGGCCAGCAGCAGCTTGTCCGACACGGCGAACGACGCGGCCAGCTCACGCTGCCCGGCATCCAGCCGGCCGCCGTACTGCGCGGCCACGGCCGCGAAGACCCCCCGCTCGACCGGTGGGACCACGCGCGTTTGGGTGGCGGCCATCAGCCGCTCCTCGGCCGCCAGCAGCGAGCGCGTGGTGTAGGTGCGGGACCCGATCGACCGGTAGACGCTCTCGCCGTCTTCGCGGGTCAGCTCCGGACGCGCCGGGTGAAGGTCGGGCGGCGTGACCTCCTCGCAGTCCGCATCGGCCAAGGCCCGGTCGGCGATCGCGTCCGCGGCACTGGGCGGGGCCGTCGCACCGGCCAGGGTGCGGGCCAGGTAGCGGCGGGCCTCGGCTAGCACGTGCCGATGGCGGAAAACCGCGCGGCGCGCGGAGACTTCGGTCAGCACCTCGGCGGCCGCCCCGGCGACATCCACCTCCGCCACCCGGTCACCGCCCCGCCCAAACCACGTACCAGAAGCCGCTGCACCGACGGTGCTGGCGGCAGCCGCCCCAGGGCCAGCGGCCTCGGCGGCGACCTTCACCCCGGCGCCGCGGGCAGCGGTCGCCTCGTGGGCAGCAGCCTGCGCCGCGCGCAGCACACCGTCCACCGTCGCCTGGTCCGTGGCGGCAATCGCCCGCCGCCGCCAGCCGGCCAGCAACTCATCCAGCGACCGCGCGGCAGGCTTGGCCTTACGAGTGTCTAGGCGGGCCTGCTCCAGCAGCCGGTATCGCACAGCCGGACCGGGCTGACGGCCGTGCCGGCGCTGGTAGTCCTCCACCAGATCCTCGGCCATGTCGCGGATCGCCGTGCCGCGCCGGGAAAACGGCTGCCGCAGCTGCGGGTCAATGCCCACGACCTGCATCACCGGACGCTGCCCGGCAGTCACCTCCACCGGCTCGGTCCGCAACCCCAAGCGGGCGCACAGCAGCTCCAGTACGCTCTGGTTGAACAGCTCCGAGGCTGAAACGATCTCCCGGTACAGCAAGCGGTCATCCAGGTTCTGCCACTTCCCGTCCGGGCCCTGAACGCGGGGGCTGATCACCACATGCTCGTGCAGCATCGGGTCCCCGGCCCGGGACTCGTAGTGCAGATACACCGTCGCCAGCACCCCAGGCCTCGCCCGCAACTGGGCCGGTCCGCCGGCCCCTCTGCGTACCGCCAGCGCGTGCTCCTCGATCCACGCGATGGTCTCGCTCCGGGCCTGCCCCTGCACCTCGAGCACGACCTGGCGCACCTGTTCGTCGCCGAGCGCGAACAGCAGCGACAACTCCTGGCAGGAAAACGTCAGGTCGTACCCGGTGCGGGCCTGGCGCTGCTTTCCGGTGTGGGAGGCCTGGAATCGGGCGAGTTCCTTTCCGTCGTCCGGCGCCCGCCGGTACGCGGCGCGGAACGCCTGCGCGGCCACTCGCATCTTCAGATCTCTGGCCTCGGCCGTAGTCAGCGGCCGGCACAGCTGCTCACTCTCGTGCTGCAGCACCTGCTCGATCTGCCGGTCCAACGGCGAACCTTCCGCAAGGCTGGGTATCGCAGGGCCGAGCTTGGCCGCCTCCCACGCCTGCTTCTTCGTCGCGCCCGCCCGGGTTTCACGCGCCACGATCGCCTCGGCGTCCGGGTGCATGCCCAGCCCGAACAACGCCCGCATCTGCGGCTCGCTCACCTCCCCGGCAAGCCCCAGCACCGCCGCGCCCCGCCCGTGCCACTGCCCCGCCGGCACCCCGGGCATGCTCGAGGACACCGCGACCCCACCACCGCGCGCCCCATCGCCCTTGGTGATGTTGCGCCGGTAGTAGGCATATCCCGCGGCTGTGATCGCCTTGCACGTCATAACCACGCAGCCACGGCACCACAGCAATCACCGCCCGCCACGGCCCATCCAGGCCGCCTCCCCCCACACCGGAAACGATCACGCCTGGCGTTCCGCCCGACGGGACCAGCCCCCCACCCCGCCACCCCGGCCATTGCGAGTGCCAGAGGTGCGAACGACACCCACCCGCACCCAGCCGGGGGACCACCCCGTCACCCCACCGCAGGGCGTCCGACACCACACCCGACACTGTTGGGCTCTCTGCATCTGGCTCTGACCAGATCTGCGTGCACGCTCAGGTAGGTCTTCCGGACTTAGAGGTCGTTTTGTCCCGTTGTTTTATCCCGTGATGCGGGCTTGGTCTGGTGATGTCGGGTCGCGCCAGGAGATGGCGTTCTCGCCGGTGAGGCGGCGAGCCATGAGGTCGGTCATGGCAAGGTAGATCATGGCTTCGGACCTGCCGGGGAGGGTTTCGTAGTCCCGGGCCAGACGGCGGTGAAGCATGAGCCAGCCGTACGTCCGCTCGACTGTCCAGCGTTTCGGGATCGGGGTAAAGCCCCTGGTGCCGGGAGCACGTTGGACGATTTCGAGGTCGATGCCGAGGGTGGCGGCGTGCTCGACGAAGTGCCTGCGGTAGCCGCCGTCGACCCAGACCTTGCGGATGGTGGGATGGGCTGCGGCCACCTGGCCGAGGAGAGTCTGACCTGCGGTGGAGTCCTGGGCACTGGCTGCGGTGACCAGGACCGCCAGCAGGAGGCCGAGGGTGACGCGAGGGCGCTGAAGTCGTACGCCGGATCTCGGGCCGCACCGCCCAGGAGACCGCGAGCCAACGTACATGGCTGCTGAATCCTCCGGGCCGCCCGCTCATCCGGCCCCGGCCCGCGCCCCGCGCCCTGTTCTGTCCAAGTCCGTCTCGATGACGCACACTTCACGCACCCGGACTTGCCGATGTCTTGACGATACGTTCAATGGCCATTCAACCGACCGTCCCTGGCGGGGGCCCACACACTTCCTAAGGTCCATGGGCGTTGAGGAAGAAGGGACTCATGGACACACTCCTCGCGGTCCGTGCTCGCGGAATCACGAAGTGCTTCGGGGACGTCGTCGCGCTCGACGGCGTCGACCTCGACGTGACACAGGGACAGATACACGGCCTGGTCGGACCGAACGGCGCGGGCAAGACCACGTTGCTCGGCCTGCTGCTGGGCCTTGCGGTCGCCGACGGCGGCGGTCTCGAGATCCTGGGCACGCCGGTCGGGCGGGCGCTCGCCGCGCCCGACGGTGTCGCCGGCTTCGTGGACGGGCCCGGCCTCTACCCGTCGCTCACCGCCCGGCAGAACCTGGCCGCGCTGGCCGCGCTCCGCGGGCAGGACGCGCGGACGGCCGGGATCGACGACGTACTGGCCCAGGTCGGCCTCACGGACGTCGCCGACGACCGGGTCCGCGGGTTCTCGCTCGGCATGCGCCAGCGGCTCGGGCTCGCCGCCGCCCTGCTCACCAGGCCCCAGCTGCTCGTGCTGGACGAACCGTCCAACGGCCTGGACCCGGCGGGCAAAAGACACGTTTACGAAGTCCTCACCCGGCTCGCGGACAAGGGGACCGCCGTCGTGCTGTCCAGCCACCGCATGGACGAGCTGGAGGCGCTGTGCTCCGAGGTCACCATCCTCGCCACCGGGCGGGTCGTCTTCTCGGGCCCGCTGGGCAAACTGGCCGCCGAGAACCGTGAACTCGACTACCGGCTGCTCACCTCCGACGCGCACGCCGCCCGCGAACTGGCCGTCGCCACGGACGGCGTCCGCGTCGTCGACGACGCCGGCCCGCGGAACGACGCCGATGTGCTCGTCGTGCGCGCGCTGGTGCCCGCCCTCGACGACCTCGTGGTGGCTCTCGTGCGGGCGGGCATCGCTCTGCGCGAACTCGCACCCGTCGTCTCCCCGCTCGAGGCGGCTTTCCTCGCCCTCACCCAGCAGCAGGAGGCCGGTCGATGACCGCCGCGACCGTCGTCGCCGACAACGTTGTCCCCACCCGCCGCGTCCCGGTGTCGCGCGGCTACCGCTTCGAGCTGGTCAAGCTGGTCTCGCAGTGGCGGATCCGCCTGCTGGTCCTGGCCTGCTGGATCGCGCCGGCGCTCTTCGTCGCCGCGGTGAGCCAGCAGGGCACCCTCCCCGTCGACACCCTCTTCGGCCGCTGGATGCACGCGACGGCATGGGCCGGGCCGCTGGTGGTGCTCGGCTTCGCGGGCACCTGGGCGCTCCCGCTGCTGACCTCGGTCGTCGCCGGCGACGTGTTCGCCTCCGAGGACCGGCTCGGCACCTGGCGCCACCTGCTGGTGGCGGTCCGCTCGCCGGGCCGGATCTTCGCGGCGAAGGCGCTGGCCAGCCTCACCGTCCTGCTCCTGCTCGTGATTGGGATGGCCTGCTCCAGCGCGGTCGGCGGGGTCGTGGCGGTCGGCAACCAGCCCCTGGTGGGTCTCGACGGCCACCTGCTGACGCCGTCCGACGCCGCCGGGCAGGTCTTCCTCGCCTGGGCCTGCGCCCTCGCCCCGACCCTGGCCCTGGCCGGGATCGGACTGCTCGGCTCCATCGCCCTCGGGCGGTCCCCGATGGGGCTGTTGCTGCCCGCGCTCGTCGCCCTCGCGATGCAGCTCGCGCAGATGATGCCGCTCCCCGTCGCCGTACGCCTGGCCCTGCCCGGATACGCCTTCATCTCCTGGAACGGCCTGTTCACGGGCCCGCAGCAGCTCGCACCGCTGCTCATCGGCATCGCGGTCAGCCTGGTGTGGGCCGTGACCGCGACGGTCCTGGCCTATCTGCTCTTCCTGCGGCGCGACTTCACCAACCTGACCGACGACGGTTCGGCGCGCCGCGCGCTCCTCGCCGGAGCCGTGCCGCTGGCCGGGCTGCTCGCGGCGACGGTCGCCGTCGTCACCGTCGCGACCCCGGCCACGGGCTCCGGGATCGAGCAGGAGAAGGTGCAGCGCTCGGTCGCCACGGCCTTCGCGCACCTGTACCGCATGCAGACCGACCAGCTCAACCGCCCCGCCGTCACCGAGAACCAGCTCAAGGCCGCGGCGGCGTGCACCAAGGGCGGCGTCGCGAACGGCGCCGAAGGCGCCGGCAACGACTGGCGCTGCGTCGTCTCCTGGCACCTCCCCGACGTCGCGACCACGGGCCAGGCCATCTACCAGCTCGACGTCACTCCGGACGGGCGGTACGTCGCCGACGGCGACGGACCGAAGGAAGTCAACGGCTACTTCCTGGTGCGGACCCCCGGGGGGGACGCGCCGAACCCGCTCTGGCAGTTCGACGGCAACGTCGAACTGCTCGCCACCTCCCCGAAGGGATAACTCAAGATGCAGGTCACTCGCCGCCGCCGCACGGGCGCCGAGAGGGACACCCACGCCCTCCTCGGCCGTCGGTTCGGCAGCCGCAGAAGCCTCACGCTGGCTGCCGCGACCGCCGTCGTCCTCGCCACCGGCACCGGGATCGGGTTCGCGCAGACCACCCAGTTCGACCACGACCAGGTCGGCCAGGTCACCGACCGCGGTCAGGTCGTCTCCAGCGACCAGTACATCGCCCCGTACGGTGAGCGCCTCGTCATCGACAACGGCAAGATCATGTCGTCCTCGGTCAGCCCGGACGGCACCCACCTCGCGGCCTCGGTCACCGACGGCGGCGTGGCGCTGGCCGTCGTGGACCTGAAGAGCTGGAAGGTCCAGCAGCTCGTCGGCAACTCCGCGTCCGCGAACCTACGCATCGCCAGCAACAGCGTGGGGCAGGAGGGACCCACGTACTCGCCCGACGGCACGCAGCTGTGGCTGGGCCAGACCGACGGCTACACGCGGTTCACCGTCAACCCGGACGGCAGCCTCGCCAACCCGACGTCCGTCACCATCCCGGCTGACGGCTCCAAGCACGCCCTGGTGGGCGAGCCGGTGTTCTCCTCCGACGGCTCCACCGTGTACGTGGCGGTCAACGGCCAGAACCGCGTGGTCGCCATCGACGCGGCCACCGGGACCGTCAAGCAGAGCTGGGCCGTGGGCAACGCCCCGCGCGACATGGTCGTGGTCGGCTCCAAGCTGTACGTCAGCAACGAGGGCGGCCGGCCGGCGAAGCCCGGCGAGACGACGATCAACTCGTACGGCACCCAGGTGCCGGCCGACCCCAGGACCGGCGCGACCACCACCGGCACGGTCAGCGTCATCGACCTCGCCGACCCGGCGGCCGCCGTCGCGAGCATCGACGTGGGTCTGCACCCGACCGCCCTGTACGCCAAGAAGGGCGCGCTGTTCGTCACGAACACCGCCACCAACGACGTGTCGGTCATCGACACCCGCAAGAACAAGGTCGTGCAGACCATCGCCACCCAGCCGTGGCCGGAGTCGTCGGTGGGCTACGAGCCCAACGCCGTCACGCTCACCGACGACGGCCACCTGCTGGTGACGCTGGGCCGCGCCAACGCGGTCGCCGTATACCGGTACGACTCCCCTCAGGAGCCGGTCAGCTACGTCGGCCTCCTCCCGACGGACTACTTCCCCGCGGAGATCGCCACCGTCGGCGACCAGGTCGTGGTCTCCAACACCCGCGGCATCGACGCCCGCCGGCCCACCAACGGCGCCGGGCGCGGGACCCACGACACCACCTCTAGCGTCCAGCGGTTCACGCTGCCGAGCGAGAAGGTCATCAAGGCGCAGACGGCCAAGGTCTTCCAGCAGAACGGCTGGACCAACGGCTCGGTCAAGCTCGCGAAGGACAAGGGCCACGCGAAGCCGGTGGCCGTCCCGAAGCGGCTCGGCGACCCGTCGACGATCAAGCACGTGTTCATGATCGTCAAGGAGAACCGGACCTACGACCAGGTCTTCGGTGACATCCCGCAGGGCAACGGCGACCCGTCGCTGGCGGAGTTCGGCGAGAACGTGACGCCGAACCAGCATGCGCTGACCCGGCAGTTCGGCCTGTACGACAACACGTACGACATCGGCACGAACTCCGCCGAGGGCCACAACTGGCTGATGCAGGCCGACAACCCGGAGTACACCGAGTCCTCCGCCGGTGAGTACGCGCGCAGCTACGACACCGAGGACGACGCCCTCGGCCACCAGCGCACCGGCTTCATCTGGAGCGGCGCGCAGGCGGCCGGCAAGAGCGTGCGGGACTTCGGCGAGTTCCACCAGTTCCTCACCAAGCCGGCCGGCGCGACCTGGCAGAACCTGTACTGCGACACCAAGAACATGCGGGCCACCGGGCAGGACACCGCCTACAACCTGGTGTCGTCCTCGCCCATCCCCTCGCTCAACAGCGTCTCGGTTCCCGGCTTCCCGAAGTTCGACACCAGCGTCCCGGACGTCTACCGCGCCGAGATATGGAAGCGGGACTTCGAGAAGAACGGTCCGGCGAACCTGAACATGTTCTGGCTCTCCAGCGACCACACCGGCGGCACCGCGGGCCCCGCGGCCCAGGTCGCGGACAACGACCTCGCGGTCGGCCGTATCGTCGACGAGATCTCGCACAGCAAGTACTGGAAGGACTCCGCGATCTTCGTGGTCGAGGACGACTCCCAGGCCGGCCTCGACCACGTCGACGGTCACCGTGCCCCGATCCAGATCATCAGCCCCTGGGCGCGGCACGGCACCGTCGACAGCCGTTACTACTCGCAGATCACGATGATCCGCACCATCGAGCAGATCCTCGGGATCCACCCGATGAACCAGAAGGACAGCGCGGCCACCCCGATGTTCGGCGCGTTCACCAAGAAGGCGGACTACACGCCGTTCACCGCGCTGCCCAACCGGACCCCGCTGACCGACGGCGTGAAGACCGCACCCGCCTGCGGCCTGGACGCCCCGGCCCCGCAGGACCCGAACGCCGCGGCCGTCCCGTCGACGAAGGTGCCGGCAGGCAAGAAGGCCCTCGCGGAGCAGTGGGAGGACTGGCAGTCCAAGCAGCGACTGACCGGCCCCGACGCCAGGCCCGACTTCGCCAACCCGGCGCAGCTGAACCACCTCACCTGGTACCAAACGCACGCTTGGACGGAGCCGTACCCCGGCGAGCACGAGATCTTCGCGCCGGATGACGTACCGGGCGCCTACATCCCGTCGGCGGAGAACGACGGCTGAGGCACGCGGCCCGCACGTACCGCACGCAGGGGGCCTCCGGCCGGCACCGCCGCCGGCCGGAGGCCCCCTGCGTTCCCCGGGTGGCACAACAGGACGAGCATCGCCCGTTTCGCCTTCCCGCGATGCCACCCGCGCTCGCCGCCTCGCTCAGGCGGTCGCCTCGAGGGCGATCCGCGCGAAAAGGGATGCGCAGGCCGCGGGCATGGACAGGAACGGTGAGTGGTGACTGGGCAGCCGGTGCACCGGTCCGGCGGTGCGGACGGCCATGTCCTCCTGGCGCGCCGGCGCCAGGGCCCGGTCCCGCTCGCGGACCACGTAGCCGGACGGGACCGTGCACCAGGCCGCGCGGGAGAGCGGCTGGGTGAACGACTTCAGGCTCTGCGGCACCAGCCTCGCGACCGCCGCCTCGGCCTCCCGCGCCGGCACGTCGCCGTGGAAGGTGGCCAACGGATCGTCGGGACCGGACGGAAGCCCCGCGACTCGGCCTGGACGGGAGCCCCGTGATAGCCCAGGACGGTCTCGCCGATCTCCATCCGGTACGCGGCCAGGTAGGTCACGTGGGCGACCCCGGCGCCTGCGCCTACGGCTTCGGTTGTGCTCCACCGGGGGCAACTGCATTGCCTGTCACCCGGTACATGCCGATGGAGTCGTGGGTGGCGGTGTCGGCGAAGCCGAACTTTTCGTAGAGGTGGCGGGCGGGGCCGTCCGCGATCAGCGAGACGTAGGCGGTGGCGGGGGCCCGGCGCTCCAGTTCGTCGGTGAGCGCGGCCATGATGCGCCTGCCGAGGCCGCGTCCTTGGTGTTCGGGGTGAACGCATATGTCGACGATCTGGAACGCGGTGCCGCCGTCACCGATGATGCGCCCCATGCCGATGGGCTGCCCCTCGTGGTGGACGAGCACGCCGTACCAGGTATTGGGCAGGGCAAGCACAACCGCCTCGGGGGCTTTGTCCGAGAGGCCGGCCTCGGTGCGCAGTCGGCGGAAGACCTCGACGGAGGGCACACCGGGGCTCAGCTCGTAAGGGTCATACACGCTGGTCTCTTTTCTGGTGCGGGCGGATGTCCGGCTCCTGCCTACTGGTTCTTGGCCGGGATCAGCCACGGGGCGATGACGGCGGAGGCTGCGGCCATGCCGGTGGCGGCGAGGAACGCGTTGTCGAAGCCGGAGCCGCCTTGGGCGCCGGTGTGGACGGCGATGCTTGTGGCAGCGGCGGTGGAGGCGGCCGCGGCTCCGACCGATGCGCCGAACTCGTGGAAGGTGCTGACGATGCCTGAGGTCACACCGGCCTCGTGGGGTGCGACGCTGGCGAACGCGGTGGCGGAGGCGACGACGAACAGGGCACCCAGTCCCGCCGCGGCGACGCTCACGCCGGTGACCATCGCGGTGGTTCCGGACCAGAGCACCGGTACGAGGAACCCGGCCGCTGCCACGGCCAGGGCCGCCACAGCCAGCAATCGTGCCCCCATCCGGCCGATCAGGGTGCCGGCGACGGTGGCGGCGGCCATGGTCAGCAGCGCCACCGGCAGGAACAGCACACCGGTCGTCAGGGGGCCGTGGCCCTGGCGGTCCTGGAGGTAGAAGGAACCGAGGAAGAAGACCCCCACCATCAGCGCGGTGGCGACAGCGATCACGAAGGTGCCCGCCACGACCGGACGCCGGCCGAGCAGGCGCAGGTCCATCAGCGGTGCGGCCGCCCGGCGTTGCCAGGCGGCGAAGCCGGCGTAGGTGGCGGCTGCGGCGGCGACGAGGAGGACGGTGGCGGCGTTGACCCAGCCGTGGTCGCCGGCACGAATGAGGGCGTAGATGAGGGCGCCGGTCGCGGCGGCCACCAGGGCGGCGCCGGGTATGTCGAGTGCGCCGGTGGCCGCGCGGGGCAGGCGGGGCAGGATCCGGGCGAGCAGGACGAAGACGATCAGGCCGACGGGGACGTTGATGAAGAAGACCCAGGCCCAGCCAGGGCCTGCGGTGATCAGCCCGCCCATCAGCACGCCGAGGGCGGCTCCCCCGCCACCGAGTGCCGACCAGATGCCCAGCGCGCGGTTGCGTTCGTCGCCGTCGAACAGCCGCACCACCACGGACAGAGCTGCAGGCGACAGCATTGCGGCGCCCGCCCCCTGCGCGATCCGGGCGGTGAGCAGCAGCGGGGCGCCGGTGGCGAGTCCGGCGGCCAGGGATGCGGCGGTGAAGATGGCAAGGCCGGCCAGGACGACCCGCTTGGGGCCGAACAGGTCGGCGGCCCGGCCGCCGAGCAGCATCAGGCTGCCGAAGGTGAGGGCGTATCCGCTGACCACCCAGGTCAGTGCCGCGCGGTCCAGGCCGAGTTCGGCGCCCATGTGTGGAAGTGCGATCGCGACGACGGTGATGTCGAGGATCAGCATCAACTGGGCCAGTCCCAGCAGGCCCAGGGCCGGCCAGCGCATCGGATGCGGTGTCTGCGGTGCGCTGGTGGTGGTTTCCGTGTCGCTCATGACGCTCAACCCCTCTTCACTAAGCCGTACAGCGATGTTCAGGTTATACACGTGAGGGATCCAAACCAAACAAGGTTGTTCGAGTTCTGGGGTACGGTGAGCGCATGAGCAGCAAGAGCACCCCCAAGCGCGCCGACGCTCTGCGCAGCATCGAGGCGATCGTGCAGGCCGCGGCCGAATGCCTCGGACGCAACCCCGACGCGAGCCTGAGCGAGATCGCGCGGGCCGCGGGTGTGGGCCGGGTGACGCTGTACGCGCACTTCGCCTCCCGGGCGGAGGTCGTCGATGCGGCGATGAGCCGCGCCCTCGACCGGGGCAACGAGGTGCTGGACGCGGTCGACCTGACCGGTGATCCGCTGCTCGCCCTGGAGCGCTACATCGATGCAGGCTGGCACCTGGTGGACCAGGCTCAGGCACTTCTCGTCGCCGCCCAACGGGAGCTCCCCGCGGGACGTATCCGGGAGCTGCACGCCGGGCCCGCCGCCCGGGTCGAGGCGCTGGTTGCCCGCGGACGGGCCGAGGGCGCCTTTCGTACGGACCTGCCCATCGCATGGCTGATCAATGTCCTGCAGGCGGTCATGCACAGCGCGACGGAAGAAATCCGCGCCGGTCGTCTGAACCCCGACCGCGCGGCCGACCACATCACGGCCACGGTGCTCGCCGCCTTCACACCGCCGGGCACCCCGGTACCCGAGCCTCGCGGCGGAGCGTGACACCGGCGGCCCTCCGCGAAAAGCTCACCAGCGGGTTCTCCGGAGCCAGCTCCAGGTAAACCGTCCGCATCTGGATGTGCATCTCCGGACGGCTGTCGTCACCGCGCCGCTTACCACCCCTCGTTGTCCCCCACCAGCGCCCGCGAAACGGCGCCCGGCTCGGTCAGCAGCCACCGGTGCCCGGCGGTCACGTCGGAAACGGACCGTCCGCTGAGCAGGCACTGGCGGGCAGTTCCAGCCTGAGTTCGTAGCCGCCGTCGGCCGTCGGGCCCGAGGTGACGGTGCCGCCGAGCAGCGCGGCGCGCTGCCGCAGACCCACGAGGCCGTAGTGGGCGCTGGGCAGCGGGAGCGCGGGCCGGGTGGGGGCGGTGTTGGTGACCGTGACCCGGACTGTGCCGCCCTGGCGGTGGATCCGGACCCGCGGAGGCCCTGGGCGCGTGCTTGCGCACGTTGGTCAGTGCCTCCTGGACGGTGCGGTACACCGCGCGCTGCACCGTCGGCGGCAGCCCGTCCGGCAGGTCCGGCTGCAGCTCGGCCTCGATGCCGCTGCCGCTCACCAGCCGTTCCAGCTCGGCGAGGGAGGGCTGCGGGGTCAGCTCCGTGGGGCGGCCGCCGGCGGCGCGCAGCACGCTGACCATGTGCCGCAGCTCGTCCAGGGTCTGCACGCTCAGCCGCCGGATCGTCGCCGCGGCCTCCTTGACCTCGGCGTCCCGTGTGCCGACCTGGAGCGCCCCGGCCCGCACCGCGATCAGGCTGACCTGGTGGGAGACCACGTCGTGCATCTCCCGGGCGAGCTGGGCGCGTTCCTTGGCCAGCACGGTCTGGGCGGTGAGCAGCCGCTCGTGGTCGCGGGCCTCCGAGATCTCGGCGAGCCGCAGCGACAGGTCCCGCCGGGCCTGCACGAGCTGGCCCAGGAAGACCGGCGCGGCGGCCGTCACCGCCGTGTAGCTCAGGGTGATCAGGGTCGAGGGCTCGGACAGGTCGAACTTCGGCGCCGGCCACGGCGCCATGTCCGCGATCGTGAAGGCCAGCGCGCACCCCGCCAGCAGCCACCGGCGCCGGGTGAACGAGGCGAGGGTGTACAGCGCGGCCAGCGCGGCAAAGACGGCGTCGGAGACCAGCACCGCCGGCATCGTGAGGAGGAACGTCAGCACTGGCAGGCGCCGGCGCAGCAGAAGTGCGAAGGAAGCGGTCAGGGCCCACGCCAGGAGCACGGGTTCGTCATAGTGGACATGGACTGCGACGTCGAACAGCGCGACGGCGACCACGGTGAGGTCCACCAGGAGCGCCGGCGGGTGGTGGAGGCTGATCCGCTTTTTGGTCTGGTCGCTGAGTACCGTCGTCACGGCCTGTCCCTCGCCATCGGACGGTTGTCCGACGCGTACCACGCCGGGGTGTCCTGCGAAGACCTGGGCCCGAGTTGAGGCAGGTCACGGGGGTGCAGGCGGTCGGCGGGCACGGCTCGGACACTTGTCGGATGGATCGCGCCGGGCTGGTTCCGGGAGCCTTGAGTACATGGTCAACGTAACACCGGCACGGGCGTCGGTACCGGCACCGGCGCCAGCACCCGCGGTGGCGGCGGGGCGCTCTGCCTTCATGCGTCCCGTGCCGGTGGGCCGGCTGGTGGGTCTGGACCTTGCCCGCGGCCTGGCGATGCTGGGCATGTACGCGGTGCACGTCGGTCCCGACCCGACGGTGGGCGGGCCGCTGGGCGGAGTGCTGGAGTTGGCGCGGGGCCGCTCGGCCGCGTTGTTCGCGCTGCTGGCCGGGTTCACGCTGGTCATCCTCACCGGCCGGCCTGAGCCGCGGACTGGGCGGGCGGGGCAGCAGGCCGTCGGCCGGGTGCTGGTCCGGGCCGTTGTCCTGGTCGCCATGGGGTACGCCCTGACGGCTTTGGACACCCCGGTCGATGTGATCTTGTCGTTCTACGGGTTGCTGTTCGTTCTCGCCGTGCCGCTGTACCGGCTGCGGGCCCGCACGCTGGTGTTCATCGCTGCGGCGGCCGCGGTTGTGATGCCCGTGGTCTTGTATGTGCTCCGCGCCTCGGCTGAGGACGGAAGCTGGGCCGATGCTGTCATCGCACGCGATCCGCTGGCCCGGCTCACCGGCACGGACGGCGTGGTGGAGTTGTTCGTCACCGGCGAGTACCCGGTGCTGACCTGGTTGCCGTTCATCATTGCCGGTATGGCCGTGGCCAGGCTTGACCTGAATCGGCCCGGTGCGCGGTCCCGGCTCGCGCTGGCCGGTGCGGGCCTGGCGGTGGCCGGCTACGGCGGATCGTGGCTGGCCCTGCATCTGGTGCCGAAAGCGCTGTCGATCGTGGGTGCGGCCGCCGATGGCGGGTCGTCCGCCTCCGCGTGGTGGTCCGACACGGTCGGCGAACCCGAGACGACAACCGGGTACTGGCTGCTGGTGGGCGCCCCGCACAGCCAGACGACGTTCTCCATTCTGGGCAACACCGGCGTCGCCCTCTTGGTCGTCGCTGCCTGCCTGGCCGCCACGGACCGCTCCAGGCGCCTGCGGTGGGTGGCCACGCCGCTCATCGCGGTCGGCTCGGTCTCCCTGACCGCCTACGTCGGCCACATCCTCGCCATCAAGGCCCTGAGCCTCGACGAACTGCCGGATTCCGCTGCCCTTCCCGCGCTGCTCGGCCTCGCTGCGGCTGCCATGCTGCTGGCGTGGGCCTGGACATGGATCATCCGGCGCGGCCCCCTGGAATACGTCCTTCACACCGCCACCACGTCCGCACGCTGGATCAGATAGCCGGCTCCAGGCGGTGCCCCTGACCGGCCGGGAGGGGCCCACCGACCGTCACTCCCGCCGTGTTGCGAGGTTCCGCGGGCCTGTGCGCGCGGGCCCTGGCTTTCGCCGGGATTGCGGGCGCCGGGAGGGCTCGGGAAACGCTGGTGCAGCACCGCATGATCGCCGTAAGGTTCATCCCCGGCCTAGTCATCGGGGACCTGGCCCTACACCTGCCGCTGCCCCGGGGCGTCCTTGGGCCACGAGGGCCGCCCCGTCCTCGCCGGTCTGTCACGATGCCTGCTGCGTCCTTGCAGCCGGGCGCATTCGGCCGTGCGGAACAGGAGACGACGGTGAGCCGTCACAGCAAGAAGGCGGACCCCGCCGCGGGGACGGCCCGGCCCACTGTCACTGTGTGCCGAGGCTGCTGCTGCGGCACCACGGAGGCAGTCCCCCACCTCGATCACGCCGCTCAACTCGCCGAGCTGCGGACCTCGCTGGCCGGACTCGCCACGATACGGCTGGCGGACTGCCTGGACGCGTGTGAGCGTGCCAACGTCATCGTCGTCCAGCCCTCCACGGAAGGCCGCCGGGCCGGTGGCCGCCCCGTCTGGCTCGGTGAGGTCAACGACCCCGACGCCGCCGGCGACATCGCCGCTTGGATAGAGAAGGGCGGGCCCGGACTCGCCGACTCGCCCGGCACCCTCGACATGTACGCCTTCACTCCTCCCCGGCGCGCCGACCGCGAGATCGGCGCGTGACACCGGCGACGGCAACAACCCGCTGAACCCGGGCTCCTCGGCTTTCATGCCCAGGAGCCCCCTTTGTCCCTCAAGTCGGGCCGATGACACGGGGTGTGGGGCGCGGCCCGCCGGATCCGGGGACCGGCGATGTCATGCTTCCGGCCGGCAGGTGTGACGTGACTGGAGCCGTGGTGGGGCGAGGGGCGACGCTCACCGCAGTCGGCCCGCGGCACGGGCACCCGTCCGGGGTGGTGTTCGGGCACGCGAGCGGCCAGGCGCGAGCGGTGGATGGCTCTCCCCCGTTGTGGGGAATCAGCCTCCGCCCAGGAGGCTGTCGCCGTCAGGAGCGCACAAGGCGGGCGATTGCTTCGTTGGCTTCCTTGATCTTGATGGCGCCTTCCTCGCCGCCGTCGGCCACGGCGTCACGGACGCAGGTGTCCAGATGTTCCCCGAGCATCTGCAGGGCAAAGGACTGCAGGGCCCGGGTGGTGGCGGAGACCTGGGTGAGGACGTCGATGCAGTAGGTGTCCTGCTCGACCATGCGCTGCAGTCCCCGTACTTGGCCTTCGATCCGCCGCAGGCGCTTGAGTACGTCGTCTTTGTGGTTGCTGTAGCTGACCATCCGCCCTCTCGACTTCCCCTTCGCGGAGGCTGCTGCCCCGGTCCGTATCGGCAGGCCCCCGCTTCCAGCATCGCCTGAGGCTGCCGGTCGTCTCCAGCAGCGCGTTTGATCCTGGAGCCGGGACCGCCGTGCGGGCGGAGCCGGCACAGACTCGCATCCGGCGGGCAACGGATCCAGCACAGATGCCGAGTATACCGGGGGGTGGTATGCGAGGGGATGATCGCAAGTGGGCGGTGGTCAGGTCTGGCCTTCCTCACCAGGGGCCTGGAACTGGTCCTGCGCCATGCGCGGCCCCACGCAGCGGCGCTGTGGCACAGGGCCGGGGGCGGGCCAGGGCCCGCCCCCGCCGGTGTGATGCCTGCGCTCAGTCGGCGGCGTTGAAGCTGCGCAGGCGCAGGCTGTTGCCGACGACGAAGACCGAGGAGAACGCCATCGCCGCTCCCGCGATCATCGGGTTGAGCAGGCCGGCGGCCGCCAGCGGCAGGGCGGCGACGTTGTAGGCGAACGCCCAGAACAGGTTCGACTTGATCGTGCCCAGGGTGCGGCGGGACAGGCGGATGGCGTCGGCGGCGGCCCGCAGGTCGCCGCGGACCAGGGTCAGGTCGCCGGCCTCGATGGCGGCGTCGGTGCCGGTGCCCATGGCCAGGCCCAGGTCGGCCTGGGCCAGGGCGGCCGCGTCGTTGACGCCGTCGCCGACCATCGCCACCGAACGGCCCTGATCCTGCAGGCGCTTGACGACGGCGACCTTGTCCTGCGGCAGTACCTCGGCGATCACTTCGTCGATGCCCACCTCGGCGGCGACGGAGTGGGCGACGGCCTGGTTGTCGCCGGTGAGCAGGATCGGGGTCAGGCCCAGGGCGCGCAGCCGCCGGACGGCTTCGGCGCTGGTGGCCTTGACTGCGTCGGCGACTTCGAGGACGGCCCGGGCCTCGCCGTCCCAGGCCACCGCGATGGCGGTGCGGCCGGCCGTCTCCGCTTCCTCCTTGGCCCGGGCCAGGCCTACAGGCAGTTCCATGGCCCATTCAGCGAGCAGCCGCTGGCGGCCGACGAGGAGGGCGTGACCTTCGACGACGCCCTGCACGCCGAGACCGGCGATGTTCGCGAAGTCCTCCAGCGCCGGGAGCGGTCCGACCTTGGCCTCGGCTCCCTTCGCCACGGCCTGGGCGATCGGGTGCTCGGAGGCGTGCTCGAGCGCGCCCGCCAGCCGCAGGACGTCGGCCTCGTCCACGCCGTCCGCGGTGTGGACGGCCAGTAGCGTCATCTGCCCGGTGGTGACGGTGCCGGTCTTGTCCAAGACGATGGTGTCGACCTTGCGGGTGGTCTCCAGGACTTCGGGGCCCTTGATGAGGATGCCCAACTGGGCGCCGCGGCCGGTGCCGACCATCAGCGCGGTGGGCGTGGCAAGTCCGAGCGCGCAGGGGCAGGCGATGATCAGCAGGGCGACGGCGGCGGTGAAGGCGGCGGTCAAGCCTGCGCCGTTGCCGAGCCAGAAGCCGAGGGTGGCCAGGGCCAGGCCGATGACGATTGGGACGAAGACCGCGGAGATCTTGTCGGCGAGCCGCTGGGCGGCGGCCTTGCCGTTCTGTGCGTCCTCCACCAGCTTGGCCATCCGGGCCAGTTGGGTGTCCGAGCCGACCCGGGTGGCCTCCACCACGAGCCGTCCGCCGGCGTTGAGGGTGGCGCCGGTGACCGTGTCGCCGGCGGTGACCTCCACCGGCACGGACTCGCCGGTGAGCATCGAGGCGTCCACGGCCGAGGAGCCCTCGACGACCGTGCCGTCGGTGGCGATCTTCTCGCCGGGCCGCACCAGGAACCGGTCACCGACGGCCAGGTCGGCGGTCGGGACCAGCATCTCGCGTCCGTCGCGCAGAACGGTGACTTCCTTCGCGCCGAGCTCCAGCAGCGCCCGCAGGGCCGCGCCGGCCTTGCGCTTGGAGCGGGCCTCGAAGTAGCGCCCGGCCAGGATGAAGGCGGTCACGCCCGCGGCGGCCTCGAGGTAGATGTTGCCCGCGCCGTCTCTGCGGGCGATGGTCAGTTCGAAGCCGTGGGTCATTCCGGGCATGCCCGCGGTGCCGAAGAACAGCGCCCACAGCGACCAGCCGAACGCGGCCGCGGTACCGACCGAGATCAGCGTGTCCATGGTGGCGGCGCCGTGCCGCAGATTGGTCCAGGCGGCCCGGTGGAACGGCCAGCTGGCGTAGGTGACGACCGGCGCGGCCAGGGTGAGCGAGAGCCACTGCCAGTACTCGAACTGCAGGGCCGGGATCATCGCCATGGCGATGACCGGCACGGCCAAGACCACGGCGGTGATCAGCCGCTGCCGCAGCGGCAGCAGTTCATCGGCCTCCCCCGCGGCGTCCTGGCCGCCGTCGCCGGCCTGGCCGTCGGCGCGGGGAGGAGCGGGGGGCGTGGCGGTGTAGCCGGTGGCTTCGACCGTGGCTATCAGGTCGTCCACGGCGACGTCGCCGTGGTAGGTGATCTTGGCCTTCTCTGTCGCGTAGTTGACGGTGGCCTCCACACCGTCCATGCGGTTCAGCTTCTTTTCGATGCGGGCGGCGCAGGAGGCGCAGGTCATCCCGCCGATGGCGAGTTCGACCTCGGAGGTCTGCGGGACGGTGGTTGTCATCACTGCTCCTCGAGCTGACGGGGGGACGCAGGCGGGCAAGTCAGGCTGCTCCCGTGCGCGGGGCGGATTCGGCTGATGCGCGGGGTGGCCGGTTCAGGCGGCCCGGCCGGTGAGTTCGTATCCGGCGTCGTCGACGACCTTGGCGAGCAGAGCGTCGTCGGGTTCGTGCGTGGTGGTCACGGTGACGCGGCCGGTGTTCAGGTCCACGTCGACGGACCGCACGTCGTCCAGCGCGCCAATCTGCCGGGTGAGCGTGGCCTTGCAGTGGCCGCAGCTCATACCGGCGACGATGTAAGCGGTGGTGCGGGCATCAGCGGCGGTCATGGCTTTCCTCCAGACGACGATTGGCCTTGTAGACCAGAACCATATACCCCCCTGGGGTATTCCAGGCGGCTCCCCTGCATACCCCCCTCCCCTATCCGTGCACAACCGTGTGCAGGCAGTGATGCGTCACACTCCGCCGCACCCCTCCTGCGAAGAGGGCGGGACGGATCCGCTAGTGAATGCGCGGCAG
This sequence comes from Actinacidiphila glaucinigra, assembly GCF_035918135.1. NCBI lineage: Bacteria > Bacillati > Actinomycetota > Actinomycetes > Kitasatosporales > Streptomycetaceae > Actinacidiphila > Actinacidiphila glaucinigra. The sequence goes on along the minus strand of NZ_CP109144.1, from coordinate 9,143,611 downwards.
GTGTGTGAGCCTGGAAGCGACGAACACCGCTGCCACCAAGAGATGTGCCGCGTCCCCGTGGGACGGCGGCCGACGATCATTTCTCCATTCCGAGCAGACGTATGGAGGTGCAGCGCAGTGTCGGACAAGGAACCGGAAGACACGGCCGGCGAACAGTCGCGGTCGGAGGTATGGAAGACGCAGTTGCGGACGCTGCTGGACGTCAAGCCGCCCTTCGTCCCCGAGGGCGCTTCGGCGATGACCCTTATCGTCTGGCGGGAGCCCGGTGATATCGGGGCTCCTCCGCACCGCCACCCGGGGCCGGCTTTCGGGTACGTGACCGAGGGCGCGGTCCGCTTCGAACTCGAGGGCGAGCCCGAACGCGTGATCAAGGCCGGTGAGACGTTCTGGGAACCGGGCGGTGATGTGATCCACTATCAGGACGGCAACGCCCTGACGGACGGGCGGACCGAGTTCATCGTGACCATGATGTGCGCGCCGGGCCAGCCGATGCTCACTCTGGTCGAGGAGGAGGAACTGGCGCAGCGGGCGCACCTGCGTGCCCCGCGTCCGAACGGTGCCGGCTGACCCGACGTCGAGACCGGACCGGGCCCGGGACCGTGATAGGGGTCCCGGGCTTGGCTTCGCCGCTGCTCCGACACGGTGACAGGTGGCGCGGGCTGCTCGGACCGGGACGGCTGATCTAGTGCCCGGTGTGGGCGCCGTCTGCCCGGTACAGCACGTTCCAGGTGCGTCCTGCGTCGGTGGATTCATAGATGGTGTTCGCGGTGTCGGCGGCGAGCAGGTGGCTGGAGGTGACGACCGCGAGCACGGTGGGCTGGGCGCCGTCGGGCAGCGCCCCGCGCCTGCTCCACAACGTGCCCTGCGGGCTGGTCATCACTTGTCCGTCGGAGGTGAGGGCGACCAGCAGGTCCTCGGCGGGGCGGTCAATGGCGGCCAGCGCGGGGGCACCGTTGACGAGGGTGAAGGTGCGGCCTCCGTCCTGGCTGAACTTCAGCCCGTCTTGCGTGCTGGCCCAAAGCTGCTGCGGCTGACCGGCGTGTGCGGCCAGGTCGCCGATGGCTTCCTGGGGTCCCTGCTGCCAAGTGCGGCCCTGGTCGGTGCTGGCCCACAGGCGGCCGGACTGGCTGTCGAAGCCGTAGAGCCGCTCCCCCGCGGCCTGCAGGGCATGGAAGTCCGCTTCCCCGGAGACCGAGACGTTTTTCCAGGTCGCGGCCGCGTCGGTGGAGCGGACCACCAGGTGCGGGGAGGTTGCCGTGGGGTCGGTCGGATCGGGGTGGCCGCTGGCCAGGAACGTTTTGGGTCCGGTGACGGTGAAGCCCATCGTGTCCTGGTAACGGTCGGCGATCCTGGTCGCCTTGCCGTTCGCTACGCGGAAGACACCGAGGTGTCCGGCCGCGTAGACGGCGCCGTCGGCCGGGTCGACCCCCAGGCCGTGCAGATGCCCGGTGCCCGGGTCGGGAGTCACGGAGGCCAGGCCGGGAGGGCCGGAGGCCGGGTTGGTGGTGTCGCCGGAGGAGGAGCAGGCGGCGAGCAGAACCGTGGCCGCTGTCAGCAGCAAGGTGGCAGCAAGGGTGCGCCCGCGGCGGGGCAGGCGTGAAATCGTGATCACAAGATGTCCGTCGTTTGAGGTGGCCGGGAAGCGTGCGCGAGCGTGGGGGCGGCACGGGCGTGCCGCCCCCACGGTGGCTGGGGGTCAGCCGGCGTGGAGCATCTTGCGCATCTCCGTGATCTCCGCGGTCTGGGCGGTGACGATGTCGCCTGCCAGAGCCTTGGCGGGGGCGTAGGCGCCCTGGTCCTTCTCGGTCTCGGCCATGTCGATCGCGCCCTGGTGGTGCTCGATCATCATGGTCAGGAACATGGTGTCGAAGACCTTGCCGGAGGCGCCGTCCAGGTCGCCCATCTGATCGCTGCCCATCATGCCGGGCATGGACGAGGCGTCGCCGTGGTCCATGCCCGGCATCTCGTGGTCCATTCCGCCCATGCCCTGCGGGACATCCTTGCCCCAGGCCGTCAGCCAGCCGGACATGGTGTTGATCTCCGGGTCCTGCGCCTGCTTGATCTTGTCCGCGAGGGACTTGACCTCACCGGAGGAGGCGCGGGTCGCAGCCATCTCGGCCATGGCGACGGCCTGGCGGTGGTGCGGGATCATCTGCTGCGCGAAGGTGACGTCGGCCTGGTTGTGCTGGCCCGCCGAGGCCGAGGCCGAGGCCGATGCGGAGGCTGTGGCAGCGGGGGCGGGGTGGGTCCCACCGGCGTGGTCGGTACCGCCGCAGGCGGCAAGGACGAACGCGGCGGCCGCAGCGACAGCAGCCAGGGCAGCACGGCGGGAAAGAGAACGACTCAGGGTCATGACTGGGGAACTCCAGGAGTGGAGGGGATCAGGGCATGGCTGCGCACGGCGGCACGCCGGTAGGGAAAGGCGCGCGCCGCGGGAGTTTGCCTAGATCCGCAGGAGTTGGAGTTCGGCGAGCGAGGGCGGGCCACGTCCACCGGCCGGCTCGTGGGGCACCCGGGTGATGGGGTGCGATGTCGTGACGGGATCGCCGGTCACCGAAACGGTCAGCGCCGGGACGGCGGCCGCGCCGGGAAGGGCCCCAGAGGAACACATCTGAAGGGCGTGGGCGCCATGGCCGTCCATGCCGCCGTCGTGGCATGCATGCGGCCCGCCGGTCTCGGCCGGCGCCATGTGCGAGGTGTGGGACCCGGTGTGCCCGCCCGGAACAGGATTGGCAAGAGCCAGGCCGTGCATGCCCAGCAGCCCGATCAGCACGGTGAGCACCAGCAGTGCCGGCGTCCGCTGCCGGCGACGGGGCCGTTCAGACGGCGTCGGCTTGATCGGGCTCACGGCGTCATCCTAAGCGGAGCCGACCGACTCCTGGCGGGTGAGATCCGCAACGCGCCACCGGTCCAGCGGGCACTGGCGCTTCCATAAGAGTGCGTCCTTGACTCTGTCGGGGATCTTGGCGTTCGGCTGCCTGTGATCATGGTGGTGCGTCAGTCTCGCGGGTACGTGGGTCCGCGAGAATCCTGAGGAGTGCGAGATGTCGGTCCGTCCCCGGCCGGGTGCCGAGGTCCCGGTGTTGACGGCGCGGACGGCTCAGGCCAGCAACCCCGGTGGTACGACGGCGATGTGGGTGCGTGACCGCCTCGACGGCCTGTGGAGGGACGAGGACTTCGCCGACTGGTACCCGTGCGACGGGCGCCCCGGGCTCTCGCCCGCCCAGTTGGCCACGGTGAGCGTGCTGCAGTTCCTGCTGGGCCTTTCCGACCGCGACGCCGCCGAGGCCGTGCGCTGCCGCATCGATTTCAAGTACGCGCTCGGCCTCGAGCTCGACGACCCCGGCTTCCACCACAGCGTGCTCAGCGACTTCCGCGACCGGCTGCTGCAGGACGGCCGGGCGGACCGCCTCCTCGATCTCGCTCTGGCCCGCCTGAAGGAGGCCGGACTGGTCCGCGAGCGCACCACCCAGCGCACCGACTCCACCCACGTCCTGGCCGCCGTGCGCGACCTGACCCGCCTGGAGCTGGTCACCGAGGCGGTGCGCGCGGCCCTCGAGGAACTCGCCCGCACCGCCGGCCACGCGCTGACCGGCCTGGTCAACGAGGACTGGGGACGCCGCTACGGCCGACCGGTACGCCTAGGCAAGAACCCCACCCGGCCCAGACCAGGATCAACACCGCCGGGGCAGACGCCCGCCACCTGCTCGAACACCTCAGCCGGAACCATCCCGGCCTGCTGGACGGCCCGCAGGTGCAGTCCCTGCGGCAGATCCTGGTGCAGAACTACTACTGGGACCCTGCGGGCCGCCTGCGCTGGCGCGACAATGACGCCGGCAGCGGCCTGCCACCCTCGGCGAACCGGATCGTCTCGCCCGACGACCCGACGGCCCGCTACGCGCGCCGCGGGCAGGTCACCCGCTGGACGGGATTCCTCGCCCACGTGACCGAGGCAGTCGCTGCCCGAGAGGGAATCGAAATGTTCACGGGATTCGACAGCAGCACAGGCACGGAGAGGGTGCTGCTGGGATGCGATGGCCGACGCCGTCGAGGTCTAGTGCTCCGACTGCATCGGTGCGCCGTACTCAGGCCGGTGGAAGTGGCCCTGCGACGGTGACCGTGCCGGTCCACCAGTCACGTTGATGGGGTGCATGCCAGAAGACGTCGAGCCGGCGGTGGGTGAATTCCCCGCCTTCTGAACCAGGGGCACTAGCGCGATGTCCGGCTCGGCCGAGGGCGTAGCACCGGTGAGCGCGCCGTAGGCAATACCAGCCGACCTGGTGAAGTGAACGGCGTACCTCCATCCGTCCGGAGTCCGGTACAGGACGAGACTGGTCAACGTCCCCCCCCCGGGGGCGCCACGGCCGCCGTTTACCCGCCATGCCGACGAGGGACTGCGCACTCGCCGCCCATGCGGCGCGTTCGGCGTCACCGGGGCGTACGCGCCCCCGACCGTCCGGGTAAACGGATGGTCGAGGGCGAGCGTGACGCGACAGGATGCTCCGCATGACATTGCCCACCCCCGAACTGCACACCGCTCGCCTGCGACTGCGGCCGTTCACCGACGCCGACGCGGCGCCGCTCTACGCGCTGCACAGCAGCACCCACGTGCTGCGTTACTGGGACTCCCCGCCGTGGACCGAACCGGCTCGCGCCCAGCGATTCATCGCGACCTGCCGGACGATCGAGGAGGAAGGCACGGGAGCACGGGTGGCCGTCGACCGCGTCTTTGACGGCGCGTTCATCGGCTGGTGCGGCCTGACCAGATGGAACCCGGACTTCCGCAGCGCGTCCCTGGGCTACGTCTTCGGCGCCGCCGCGTGGGGCCACGGCTACGCCACGGAGACCGCGCACGCCGTCCTGCAGTGGGCGTTCGACACCCTGGACCTGAACCGCGTCCAGGCCGAGACCGACACCCGCAACGTGGCGTCCGCCCGGGTCCTGGAGAAACTCGGCTTCGTCCGCGAAGGCACCCTCCGCGAGGACTGCGTCGTCAACGGCGACGTCTCCGACTCCTGGGTCTTCGGCCTCCTCCGCCGCGAGTGGCACCCGACGAGCACGCCGACGGCCGGCCGATAGGACCGAGACTTGCCCGCTTTTCATTCCACAACCTCCACCGAGGTCACCGTGACTCACTCCGGCGAGCTCAACGTCTTGGCTTGCCCCACCGATCCCGACCATCCGCACCGCTGGAGCATGCAGCGGCAACATTCTCATCTGCGTACCCGGGTGCTGTCGCTACTCGTGAACATCGAACACGCTGCGGCCCGGGTGTGGTGCCTTCCGAAGCACTGAACAACTGCTGTCGTAACCGGTGAACGAAGCCACCACGCACCTCTGGCACTGTTCGCCCGTATCCCCGGGCAACTGCCCCGGCCTCGCATGGACAGGGCATTATCCAAACCGGCGTCTCTCCTTCGGCCTACCACTGGGCCGGTGCCCGGCGAAGTCGCGACCGATCTGGGGTGCACCGGCTGTCCACCAAGGCGTGGGGCGGCTCGATCATCCGCCGCAACCGCACGAAATCATGGCCGGGGCGCGGAGTTGGGTCGCGTCCGGGTGCCACCGCTGCGGCGGCTGACGGGTGCCTTGGGCTGAGGTCTTCCACCCAGCCGGGGTACTCCTACGGGCGCGACGGCCTGGTGATGCGGGTCCAGGTGGCTCAGGACGCTCCCCGGCACACGCTTGGGGCCGCCAGTGGCGCCGCCGGGCGCGTTGCGGACAACCTCAGCCACGGAAAACGGGCGGGCCGCGCGCCGGGACGGCACGGCCGCGCCCGCCCGGCGGGACAGTCGGGCAATCTCCCGTCTATCCCCTTGGCACGTGTCCGGGTCGCGCAGCCCGGGAGCCCACAGCAGGTGCGACCGTCGGGGCAGGCTCGCCGCACCCGGCGGCCAAGACCTGCCGTCTGCGCTCCCCCGCAGACGGCAGGTCTTCACTTCGACGACCCAAGTGTTCCGCCAGACGCTGCTGACAGCGTTGCGGGCCGAGGAGGATGCGTGACCCATTCCAGTCCCCTGTATCCAGGCGCCTTTGTCCCGCACCAGCCCGCTGCTCACACTGCCCCAGGGCCGCAGCCGCCCGGCCAGGTAGAGGCGGGTGGCTTCGCGGCCGCCCACTCCCCCAGCACCGCGCCCGCGCCCGGGCCCGCCTCCCCGAGCGGCTCCCCGCCCCCCGAGCCGGAACCGACCCGGTCGCACCTCGAGAAGTTGCTGCTGGGCGCCACCGTCACAGCGGGCATCGCCCTCGGCGCGCTCGGCGTGACCTCTTCCTACCAGGCGCTGCTGAACAAGGCTGCCGCCTCACCCGCAGCGGGTGGATGGGGGTGGGGCGCCCATCCGTGGATGCTGCCCATCGGCGTGGATGTCACCATCCTCGCCTTCTCCCTGGTCCACCTGCTCATGATCAAGACAGAAAGGCCCCTGGCCTGGGTGCGGTGGCTGCCCCGATTCCTGGCAGCGGTGACCATTGTCTTGAACTGGTCCAGCGGCGTCACGTTCCAGGGACGGCTTGGTCACGCCGTGCTCGTCAGCGTGTGGATCGCTTTCAGCGAGGTCGCCGCCCACATCTACGCCTCACACATCAACGCGCTGTCACAGCGTCAGCAGATGGAGCGCATCCGGTTCGTCCGATGGCTGTTCATGCCGTTGAGCTCTGTCCGGCTGTACCGGCTGATGCGGTGCTGGGAAATCACCTCGTACAGGGAAGCGCTGGAGCGGGACCGGCAGCGGATGGGCTACCGCTCCGGCCTGCGCGACAAACACGGCCGGGTGTGGCGGGTCAAAGCCCCTGAGGACCAGCTTCGGCCGCTGCGGCTGCTGGGCTACGGCATGACGCTCGAACAAGCCCTGGAAGAGCCCGACCGTCAAGATGAGGCCCAGGCATTGCGGGCGGAAAGGCGAGAGCTTCGACAGGCCGAAGCGCGCATCCGCGCGGTGGAAGTCCAAGCCCGTGTCCAGGCCGCGCACGCTCGGGCCGAGGCCCTCGCGATGGGCGCCGCGGCTGACCTGCAGGCACCACACGCGCAGACCGACACGGCAGCACCGGGCGCGCACGGCCACGAAGGGGACCTCCACCCATGTCGCGGCCCGGCCACGGCGCAGCTGACGCCGTATGCCACCACACCCGGCACACCGACCGGACATCCGGGGCCTGCCGACCCTGTAGGCCCGCCGGCCCCGACCCGCCAACCAGACCAGCACAGCCGCCATCACGAACCAGCCCGACTCCTGACAGGACACTCAGACCACCAGCGGCACCCTCACGCCACAGGCGGCCAGCGCGCCGCCTCACCCGAGCTGAAGCACACCACGACAACGCCCACCACACCCCTGACGACCGGCAAGGAAACCCACGAACCGGGCCCGCCGCACCCACGCAACACCGCAACGCTGACCGCACCAGCACACGGGGCAACGGCAGAGGCCCCGGCCGACCCCGCGGCAACGCAGACCCCCGGCAAAACCAGCCGCCAGCACACCGCCCACAACACGCAAGCCCAAACAGCAACAAGCCGCCCCAGCACCACTCAACACACGCCCCAGACCACCAAAACGCATCCCGATACCCCCCACTCCCCCGGTTGAAGCGTCTCGCGGCAATCGCTCGGAGCCTCGGGCTACGCCTCGATCCAGTCCGGATTTCAGACCGTCCTCTGCGCGTTCACGCAGGCCTCGAACCGAGCGCTTGGTTTGTTCGGGTCTGCTGCAGGTTTGGGTGACAGGTTGATCTGCCCCACCTGTGCAGCAGACCCCACTGACAGTCCCTGTCCGCCGCCCGGAAGCCGAACACGGCTTCCGGGCATCGCGTTCGTGCCGTCGTCAGTTGCTACGGGTCAGCCTGAGAGTCACCATCTGGAAGGGTCGCAGCAGGAGTTCTACGGCGCCGTCGACCAACTCCGGGCTAGCCACGCTCGGCAGCGGCCGCTCCAGCAGGTCGGTCGCGGTGACTTCGGCCGCCGCGAAGTCCGGCCGCAGCCGTGTGGTCGCCCTCCCGCCCCGCGACTCGTACACCCGGACGATCACATCGCCGCTCTCGTCGTCCGCGAGCTTGACCGCGCTCACGACCACTGCGTCGTTGTCCACGACGACCAGAGGCTCGACCGCTGCTCTGCCCGGCACACGGCGCTCGGGGAGGTTGATGCCGTAGCCCTCGGCGACCGCGTCGCCGATCGAGGCCCCGGGCACCAGGGCGTGCCGGAAGCGGTGCACCCCCTGGTCGGTCTCCGGGTCGGGGAAGCGCGGCGCGCGCAGCAGCGAGACCCGCACAGTGGTGGTGGTCCCGCCGTCCTCGTTTCGTACGGTGCGCGTCACGTCGTGCCCGTAGGTGGAGTCGTTGACCAGGGCGACCCCCCAGCCCGGCTCCTCGACGTGGACGAAACGGTGGTTGCACGCCTCGAATTTGGCCGCGTCCCAGCTGGTGTTGGTGTGGGTGGACCGGAAGACGTGTCCGAACTGGGTCTCGGAGGCGTATCGCTCGGCGTGCACGTCCAGCGGGAAGGCGGCCTTGAGGAACTTCTCCGTCTCGTGCCAGTCCACCTCCGTGTCGATGTCGAGGCGCTTGGTGCCCGGAGCCAAGGACAGCAGCTGGGTGACCGAGGAGGAACCGAAACGGCGCACCACTCGTACCGACGCGGTGCCGTCGCCGGCCGGGGCCATTTCGTCCAGGTCGGTCAGGTCGGTGACGGTGTTGCGGTAGAACTCGTCGACGTCCCAGGCATCCCACTGGTTGGGGAAGTCGGGGTGGAGCTGCAGCAGGTTGGCCGCCGTTCCGGGGGCCACGGCCTCGCGGCGTGCGCTGAGGTCGAACGCGGAGACGACCAGGCCGCGCCCGTCGATCTCCACCCGGAGCAGGCCGTTGTCGAGGACGAATCCGCCGCCGTCGCGGGGAAGCGGTGCCGTGGCCGCGGCCGGGGCCACGGGGGCGGCGGCGCCGGCGGGCACGCCGGCACGGGTGTGAGGCGCGGCGTTGAAGACCAGTTCGCCGCCCGTGGCCGGGCCCGCGAGGGCACGCTGCGCGGCGTCGATGATGCCGAGCAGTTCCTCGGCGACGGCGGCGTACGTGGCGCGGGCCTCGCGGTGCACCCAGGCGATCGACGAGCCGGGCAGGATGTCGTGGAACTGGTGCAGCAGGACCGTCTTCCAGAGCCGGTCCAGCTGCTCGTAGGGGTAGGTGAAGCCGGTCCGCACGGCGGCGCTGGCCGCCCACAGTTCCGCCTCGCGCAGCAGGTGTTCGCTGCGCCGGTTGCCCTGCTTGGTCTGGGCCTGGCTGGTCAGCGTGGCACGGTGCAGTTCGAGGTAGAGCTCGCCCACCCACACCGGCGGGTCGGGGTACTCGGTCTCGGCCTTGGTGAAGAACTCGCGGGGGGTCTCCCAGTGGACCGTCGCAGAACCGTCGAGGTCGCGCATCCGGGCGGCCTTGGCGATCATCTCGCGGGTGGTGCCGCCGCCGCCGTCTCCCCAGCCGGTCGGCGCGAGGGAGTGCCGGGCCCTGCCCTTCTCCTTGAAGTTCCGCGCGGCGTGCGCGATCTCGCTGCCCTTCATCGAGCAGTTGTAGGTGTCGACGGGCGGGAAGTGGGTGAAGATCCGCGTGCCGTCGATGCCTTCCCAGGTGAAGGTGTGGTGCGGGAACTTGTTGATGGAGCTCCAGGAGATCTTCTGGGTCAGCAGCCACTTGGACCCGGCGGCCTTGATGATCTGAGGGAGACCGGCGGCGAAGCCGAAGGTGTCGGGCAGCCATGCCTCCTCGTTCTCGATGCCGAATTCCTCGAGGAAGAAGCGCTTGCCGTGCACGAACTGGCGGGCCATCGCCTCGGAGCCGGGCATGTTGGTGTCGGACTCCACCCACATGCCGCCCGCCGGCACGAAGCGTCCCTCCGCGACGGCCTTCTTGACCTTCGCGTACACCTCGGGGCGGTGCTCCTTGATCCAGGCGTACTGCTGGGCCTGGGACATGGTGTAGATGAAGTCGCCCTCGTCCTCGAGCAGGGCGGTCATGTTCGACGTGGTACGGGCGACCTTCCGCACGGTCTCGCGCAGGGGCCAGAGCCAGGCGGAGTCGATGTGCGCGTGCCCGACCGCGCTGATGCGGTGCGCGGTGGGCCGCGCGGGTACGGCGAGGACGCCGGCCAGCCGCTCGCGGGCGGCGGCCGCGGTGCTGTTGACGTCCTGCAGGTCGATGGCGTCCAGGGCGCGGCTGATGGCGCGCAGGATGTCGTGGCGGCGGTCGGAGTCCTCGGAGAGCTCGACCATGAGCTCGCCGAGCACCTCCAGGTCCTGCACCAGCTCCCAGACGGTCTCGTCGAGAACGGCCAGGTCCATGCGGGTCAGGGTGTACTGGGGGTCGTTGCCCGCGGTGTCCTTGTCGCCTAGCTGGGTCGGCAGGAAGGGGTGGTAGTCGAGCAGGACCGGGTTGGAGGCAGCCTCGATGTGGAGCAGCACCTGCTCACCGCCGGTGGCGTGGGAGGCGATCCGGACCCACTGGTTCCGGGGGTTGAGGCCCTTCACCGGGGTGCCGTCGGGCCGGTAGACCAGGCCCTCGCACTGGAACCCGGGCATGTTCTCGTCGAAGCCGAGGTCCAGGACCGCCTCGACGGTCCGCCCGGCCCACGCCTCTGGCACGGTGCCTGAGACACGGAACCAGCTGGTGCCCCAGGGGGCGCCCCAGCGATCGCCGACGGCGATCGGCTCTGCGGGGGCGGTCAGGCCCTCGGCGACGGGTACCGGCTCTCCCGGGGCGGTCCACACGGAGACGTCGAGCGGTGTCGAGTCCGGGTAGAGGGCGGGACGAATGCGTTCGTCGAGGACGCGCTTGAGGCGGGCTTCGACCAGCTTGCGGTCGTCGTGCATGGGATGGCTCCTGTGCGGGTGGGGCGGAAGGAGTGACGTCAGGTGGGAGTGCCGCGGCTCAGTGCACCTGGTCGGGCCTGACGACTTCGGTGATGCCGCGTGCGGCGAGGTGGGCGGCGTCGTCGGCGCGGGAGGCGAGCACGGCGGCGGGGCGGACACCGTCGGCGGTGAGTCGGACGAACGCCTCGTAGAACACGCCTCCGGGCGCGCACACGGAGCGGTCGGGGGCCGCATCGTCGTCGCCGACGTTGACCGCGAGCGCGGTGGTCCGGGGGGCCGGCCGTCGCGGTTCGACGCGGCGCTCCCCCACGATCCTCCGGATGGCCTCGCCGGCCGGCTTGACCTCGCCCTCGTTGGTCAGCAGGCCGAGGGAGTACTCGAGTTCGGGGAAGTCGGCGAGGTCGCGGGAGACATCGTGCGAGCACCACCAGGTGATGCCCCACACGTCCTCGCAGTCCAGGGCGTTCGCGACGGTGGCCTCGGTGAAGTCGGCGGCGTGCTCGGCGGGTATCAGGGGTGCGGGCGCGCCGACCTCCTGGAGCCAGACCGGGCGGTGCGGGTCGCCGGCCCATGCCTTGGACAGCTCGATGAGGTAGGCGGCGTGGTGTTCGGTGGCCGTTCCGGTGCGGCCGTGCCGCTGGGCCGTGCCGTTGAAGACCCATGAGTGCACGGCGGTCATTGCCCCCAGGTTCGCCGCGTGCGCAGGGGTGAAGGGGTGCCCGTCCAGGTACCAGGCGGCGTCGTAGGCGGCGTGCAGGTGCTGCCTGCCGGGGGCGGCGTCCTCGCATGCGGCGAGCACGGTCCGCAGCCAGGCGGCGGCCTGGGCCGGGGTGATCGGGTCGGGGTCGGGATGGGGCGGCCCGGAGAATTGGTTGATCTCGTTGCCGATGGTCATGCCGATGAAGTTGGGCAGGTTGTCGAGGGCGGCGGCCAGCGTGCGCAGGTAGGCGGTCTGGCCGGCGACGACGTCGGGGTCGGTGAAGATGTTGCGCCGGTGCCAGGTCTGGGTCCAGGAGGGCAGGAAGTCGAAGCTGGACAGGTGCCCCTGCAGTCCGTCCACGTTGACGTCGAGGCCGCGTTCGCCGGCGGCCTCGGCGAGCGCGACGAGCTGCTCGACGGCCCGGGGCCGGATCAGGGAGCGGTTGGGCTGGAAGACCGGCCACAGCGGGAAGACCCGGACGTGGTCCAGGCCGAGGTCCGCGATCGCATCGAGGTCCCTGCGCACCGCATCGAGGTCGAAGTCGAGCCAGTGGTGGAACCAGCCCTGGCTGGGCGTGTAGTTGGCGCCGAAGCGCGGTCCTTGGGCGGGCATCGGTACGGGTGTCCTGACTCTCGTGGGGACCTGTTCCGCTGGGGGCGGCAGCAGGTGGATAGTCGGTGCCGGTGGGCTGTGCGGGGCCACACGGTCAGCCCTTGACGGCTCCCTCCCCGACGCCGCGGAAGAAGTACCGCTGCAGGGCGCCGAAGAGCACAATCAGGGGGGCCACCGCGATGATGGTCCCGGCGGCCACCAGGCGTTCGTCGTTGGCGAAGGTGCCGTGCAGGTAGTTCAGGCCGACCGTCAGGGTGTACTTCGAGGGGTCGCTCAGCACCACCAGGGGCCACAGGAAGTCGTCCCAGGCGCCCATGAAGGCGAAGATCGCCACGACGGCCAGGGTGCCCCGCGCGGACGGGAGGGCGATGCTCCAGAAGCGCTGCCAGACGTTGGCGCCGTCCATGTATGCGGCTTCCTCCACCTCGTTGGGCAGGTTGCGGAACGCGTTGCGCATCAGCAGCACGTTCAGCGCGCCGACAGAGCCGGGGAGCAGTACGCCGATCAAGGTGTTGTTCAGGCCGAGGTCGCGTACGAAGGTGAACTGGGCGATGATCAGGCCCTCCACGGGCACCAGCATCGCCAGCACGAACGCCAGGAGGAGCGCGCGCCGTCCGCGGTGCTGCAGCCGAGCCAGGGCGTAACCCGCGAGCGCCGCGCCAACGCAGTTGGTGACGACGCTGGACACCGCCACGGTGAGCGAGTTGAGCGCGTAGTCCCACACCGGGATGGTCTCGGAGACGCGCCCGAAGTTGTGCAGAGTGGGCTGCTGCGGCAGGAACGAAGGGGGCGTACTGAAGATGTCCTCGTGGGGGCCCTTCAGCGAGGTCGACAGCTGCCATAGGAACGGTCCCACGCTGATGGCGAGGACGGCGAGCAGCAGCAGGTAGCGCAGAACGAGTTCGGGGACCCGCACACGGCGGCCGTCGGCGTCCAGCACTCCGCGGCGCGGCCGGCGACCGGCGGCCGGTGTGGTGGCGGGAACGATGGGGGTGTCGGTGGCGCTGGTCACGCGTCCTCCTTCCGGTCGGCGCGCAGGGTCAGCAGCATCAGCGCGACCACCACCACGAAGATGACGACGGAGATGGCCGAGGAGTACCCGACCCGCCCGGTCAGTCCGGTGCCGGTGCGCTGGACGAGCATCACCAGCGTGGTGTCCTCGCCTGCGGGGCCGCCGTTCGGCCCGGCGAGGACGTACACCTCGGTGAAGACCTTGAAGGCGGAGACCGCGGAGAGTGCCGCGACCAGCACCATCGTGGAGCGGACGGCCGGAACGGTGACGGTGAGGAAGCGGCGCAGGGCTCCCGCGCCGTCGACCGCGGCCGCCTCGTGCAGCTCGCGCGGGACGTCGGCGAGCGCCGCCAAGTAGATGATCATGTAGTAGCCCAGACCCTTCCAGATCGTCAGGGCCATGGCGCTCAGCAGCAGGGTCCACTGCTCGCCCAGGAAGTTGACCGGGCTCCCGCCTACCGCCGTGACGATGGAGTTGAGCAGGCCGCGGTCGTCGAGCAGCCACACCCAGATCAGGCCGACCACGACCACCGAGGCGACGACAGGCGTGTAGAAGGCGGCGCGGAAGAAGGTGATGCCGGGGATGCGCCGCTGTACGAGCAGGGCCAGCAGCAGTGGCAGGATCACCAGCGCCGGGACCACGCCCGCCACGTACAGGGAGCTGTTGCGCAGCCCGATCCAGAACGCGTCGTCGTGGAGCAGGGCCCGGTAGTTCTCGAACCCGACGAAGCTGCCGCCGACGAGCGTCCTGCGGTCGGTCAGGGAGTTGTACAGGGTGCTGCAGAACGGCCAGAGGCTGAACGCGCACACCACGATCAGGCCCGGCGCGGCGAACAGCCACGGGCTCCACCAGCGGTGGCGGCGGATCCCGCGGGAGCGCGGCCGTCCGGAGCCGGAGCTCCGGACGGCCGCGGTCCGCGGACCGCCGGCGATCGTTCCAGGGGCGGTCGAGGACGTCATGCCGTATCCCGGTCAGCTCTGGGCGAGGAGCTGGTTGGCTTCCTTGACAGCGTTGTCAAGCGCTTCCTTGGGGCTCTCCTTGCCCTGCAGAGCCTTGGCCACTTCGTTGCCGAGGGCGGTCTTCATCTGGTCGCTGAACTGCACCGGGGTGTAGTTCACGGCGTTTGCGAGGGAGCTGGCCGCCGCGATCCGCACCCGGGTCTCGTCCGTGCCGTCCTCCTTCGTGAAGTACGGGTCCTTCAGAGCTCCGGCCGTGCTCGGGAAGATCGCGACCTGCTTGGCGAAGGCCATCTGCCGTGTGTTGTCGGTGACGAAGTGGGCGAAGGCGATGGAGGCGGCCTTCTGCTTGGCCTTGGAGTTCACCATCATGCTCTGCACATAGACGTTGACCTTGCCGGTGTTGGTTATCTGGTCGGTGATCCCGATGTTCTTGTAGAGCGTCGGCGCCTGTGTCTTGAAGTTCTTGAGGTCCAGCGCGCTACCGGGGTTCATGGCGACCGCGCCGGTGAGGAACTTGTGGCCGGCCGACTCGGGGGTGGCGGTCAGGGCCTGCGGGTCCAGTGCGTGCGCGTCGTACAGCTTCTTGTAGTGCGTGAGCAGTTCGACGCCCTTGGCGTCGTTGAAGGTGAACGCGGTGCCGTCCTTGTTGACCAGTTGGGCCCCGTAGCGGCCGAAGTCCTCGATGGTGGGCACGTTGGACAAGGTGGCCACCTTGCCCTTGCTGTTCTCGGAAATGGCGAGGGCGTCGGCGAACAGGTCGTCGTAGGTCTTCGGCGGCTTCTCCGGATCCAGCCCGGCCTCCTTGAACAGCGCCTTGTTGTAGAACAGCGGGCCGGTGTTGAGATACCAGGGGAAGGCGTAGGTGCCCTCCAGGCCCGGGACGGCGTCGGCGGACCAGGCGCCGGCCAGGTACTCGGCCTTGTACTGCGCGGCGTCCTTGTCGAGGTCCAGGGCCAGACCGGCCTTGGCGAGCGGCGCCAGCAGGTCGGGGGTGACGTTGACGACGTCGGGGAGAGTCCCGCCCGACGCGTCGGCACTGAGCTTCTCCGCATAGCCGTCGGCCGGCTGGTCGACCCACTTGACGTGGGTGCCCGGGTACTTCTTCTCGAAGTCGGCGATGACGCCGTTGAAGTAGCCCGCGAAGTTGGCCTTCAGGTTCCAGGTCTGGAAGGTGATCGTGCCCGTCACCTTGCCTGACGAGTCGGTGGACGCACCTCCCCCGCCGCTCCCGCAGGCGGCGAGGGAGAACGTCGCAGCGGCGACGACGGCGGTGGCTACCGCCTTGTAGGAAGAACGCACGGTGGACGGCTCCTTTGCTCGGACCTTGCGCGTGGATGACGACCCGGGGCTGGGCCGGCCGGGTGCGCACGTGGAGGAGACCATTCCAGCCGCTGGGGGGAAAGTCAACGAATTCCCTGGAGGTTTCTTCTTGGTCGAAGCATACGAGCAGGTCAGAGCGGGTGTGAGAGGCGTCTTGCGCTCGCAACTAATGCGCTTTAGGGCAGGTCCACTGAAGCGCTTTAGTTCCGTCCGTCGGTTCCGGGTCGGAAAAGCACGCGCGGGGCCGTACGATGTGTGCTCACGTGCAGGGAAGGGGACCACTCGCGGTGGCAGACGAGCAGCAGGGCAGAGGCGTGGCCGATGCGCCGGGGCACGGTCGTCCGGCCGGGCGCCGCCGTCCCACGATCAAGAACATCGCCCAGCGGGCGGGGGTGTCCGAGAGCGCTGCTTCGTTTGCGCTCAACGGCCGTCCCGGCGTCTCCGAGGCCACGCGCGACCGTGTACGCCGCGTCGCCGAGCAGCTCGGCTGGCGACCCAGCGCCGCGGCACGGGCCCTGTCCGGCGAGGGGGCGGCGACGGTGGGCCTCGTACTGGCCCGGCCCGCCGAGACCCTGGGCGTCGACTCGTTCTTCCTGCAACTGGTCTCGGGTATCCAGGAGGTGCTGGCCCCGCGTCATCTGGGCCTGCTGCTCCAGGTGGTGGAGGACACCGAAGCCGAGTGCGGTGCCTACCGTCGCTGGTGGGCCGAGCACCGCGTCGACGGGGTACTGGTCGTCGACCCGCGCACTGACGATCCGCGCCCAGCCCTGCTCGATGAACTCGGCCTCCCCGGCGTGGTGATCGGCGCCCTTCCGGAGTCCGACCCCGGTGCGCACCACCGTCTGTCACAGGTGCGGGTCGAGGACGCGCAGGCCATGGCCGCCGTGGTCGGCCGCCTGCACGCCCTTGGCCACCGGCGCATCGCCCATGTCGCGGGTCTTCCGACCCTGGCTCACACCGCTCGCCGCATCGAGTCGCTCACGAAGGAGGCGGCACGCCAAGGGCTGGATGCGGCACGGTCCGTGGTGACGGACTACTCTGACGCCGAGGGCGCCGCCGCCACACGCCGGGTGCTGCAGGAGCCCGATCCGCCTACGGCGATCATCTATGACAACGACGTGATGGCGGCAGCGGGCTGGGGGGCGGCTGTCGGCCTGGGCCGCGACGTGCCCGACGACGTCTCCATCGTCTCCTGGGAGGACTCGGCTGTGTGCCGCCTGGTCCAGCCATGGCTGACCGCGCTGTCCCGCGACGCGGTGGCCTTCGGCCGGACCGCGGCCGAGGAACTGACCGCCCTCCTCGACGGCGGCGTGGCCCGCGATGTGACTCTGCCGCTCCCCCAGCTCATCGAACGCGGCAGCACCGCCGCCGCACCGTCCGGCACCTAAGCAAGGGGGCGTCCGCAACTTGACTCCCTTGCGCAGCCGGCCCGGGACGCGGGCAGGTGCGTCCTGGCGCAACCACTTCGACAACGTGACCGGATGCATGCCGAGACCAACGGCGGTCTGCTTCTGTTCTTTTCCTGCCCGCACCAACGCGACGGCGCGGGCGCGGAACTCAGCGGGGTAGGCGCGCGGCATTCCGGCAGCCTCTCGTGAAGGCCGTCAGTCAGCCAGCAGAACTGGAACCTGAGAGGTGGGGCAGGTCAACCTGTCACCCAAACCTGCAGCAGACCCCCAACTGGTCCAATGAACCGTTCCGGGTTCGGTAGAGATCTCAGACGTTGTGTGTGACCTGGGGTTTCGTGGTTGTGAGGTAGTGGTGGGCTTCGTATTCGGCGGGTGGGATGTCTCGCCGGTGGGGTGGTTGGAGCGCGGTCCGCTGGCTCACGGGTGGGCGGACCAGCGGTGGACGCTCGCGCGGATCAAGACATGTCCGGGCGTTTTCGGCCCGATCTTTCGGCCACCGGTGGGCGGATTCCGGGGTGTCACGCCGGGTGTCACGCTCCCTCGGGGTGCCACGCCGCGTTTCACGGCAGCGTGACACCCGCAACGCTCACTGTCGGTGAGCGTTACACCCGTCCCGGCTGGTGGGCGCACTCGCCGCAGGCCGCGCAGCCGGCTGTCCGGTGACAATGAACCCGGACCGTTTGCCAACGAAGTTGGACCGACGGCGAAACCGTGTGCCTGCCGGGCGGCTGTGTTGTCGCTCAGCGAGCGAACTTCTCGATGGCGGCCGGTGTGACGGGGGTGAAAAAGTTGACGAGGTTGCCGTCGGGGTCGCGGAACAGGAGCGAACGGTTGCCCCAGGGCATCGTGGTGGGTTCGTTGACGAAGTCCTCCACGAAGCCGGTCAGGTTCTTGTGCACGCTGTCCACGTCGTCGACAAGGAATTCGAGGATGACGCTGTGGTTGTCGGCCGGGCGGGCGGAGCCAGGTGCGAACAGGGGGACAGTGCGGGTGCTGCCGATCGCGAGGGTGGCCGAGGTGGTCCTGAGCTCCGCGAAGTCCTCGTTGGACCAGTCGGCAGATACTCCGGTGGCGCACTCGTAAAAGTTGACGAGGCGGGCGACGTCGCCCGTGATGATGCGGATAGAGACAAAGTCCATGGTTTTCTCCTGGTCCGTCGGTGCTTCTGATCGCAAGGTACGACGAATACCGGGCGGAACCCGCCCGGTATATGCGGGAGACTTCGGGGCATGCCTCGCCCCGTTGCCCGCGTGCTCGCCCTGCTGGAACTCCTGCAGTCGGGCGGCATCCGGACCGTGACCGAACTCGCCGATCGGCTCGACGTCGACGAACGCACCGTACGGCGATACGTCGGTCACCTCGTCGACCTCGATGTGCCCGTCGAGTCGGTGCGCGGCCGCTACGGCGGCTACCGCCTCGCCCCCGGTTACCGCATGCCTCCGCTCATGCTGAGCGACGACGAAGCGCTCGCCGTGCTGCTCGGCCTGGTCGCGGGTCGGCGAGCCGGCTTGGCCACGGACACGGCGAGTGAGACGGCGGCGGCAAAGATCCGACGAGTGCTGCCCGAGCGGCTGAGCCGCAGACTCGACGCCGTGCTCGGTTCCCTTGCCTTCACGGATCCGCCCGGTGAGGCAGTCGCCCCGGAATCCACGGTCCTGCTCGCGATCGCCGACGCGGTTAACCATCACCGGCCGGTCTCGATCCGGTACACAGCCGCCGACGGCCGGCGCAGCGAACGCACACTGCATCCGCACGGGGTCGTCGCCCACTCGGGCCGGTGGTACGTCACGGCTGCGGATCTCACGGCGGGCGAGGACCGGACGTTTCGGCTGGATCGCATCACCGGGGTGAGAACCCTACCCGGCTCGTTCGAACCACCCGCCGGACTCGACCCGGCGAAGCGCGTACTGACCGGGCTCGCCACAGCTCCGTACCGGCATGAGGTAACCCTGCGGATCCAGGGGACGGCCGAGCAGATCCGCACCCGGCTTCCCGCCGACATCGCGATCGTGGAGGAACTCCCCTCCCCGAGCAGCGCAGATCCGCAGACCGTGCGCTGGTCCCGCGTCGGACTCCGGGTGGAACGGCTCGACTGGCTGCCGGCTGTCCTCGCCTCGCTGGACCGGCCCTTCATCGTCGAACGCCCAGATGAGCTCCGCGGCCTCGTCGAAGCTCTCGCCGAACGGCTCACGAACTCTGCCCGGCGAAGCCCACCTCACGAATGACGGACGCTCAGCCCTCCCCCCGGTACCGGTCAGCCCTGCGCCGCTCGGATACGAGACGTGGGCTGTTTCGCGCCGTCGAAGCCACTCCGCCAGATGGATCACGGTGCGACTTCGATGGCAAACGGTCCTGGTTCGCTGTCACAGAACACCGGCGCAGCGGTCGCACCAGGAGCGTGGTGCCCTGGGGCAGTTGCAGACCGGGTTGTGGTCCGGGTCGTCCTGGCCGTCGAACTCGGGCTCGCCGATCGGCGGCTGGACGTCGACGTGGACCTGGCCGCCGGCGTGCAGCGTCTCGTACCGGGCGCCGCAGTCGGTTGACGTCACCTACGTCGCGATCACCGCGTCCGCTTCGCCGCTCACCGCCCGCTCACCGCGGACTGCTGGATCCACCGGGCAAGTGTGAGGACGGCATCCGGGTCGGCCTGGGCCAGCCGGACGGCGTGGCCCGCAGAGAATCCGTCCAGGGAGCCGATGCCGGCCATCGCGGTCAGCAGCGCGCTGTGTGCCGGACTGAGGCGGGCACCGCGTCAGGGTCAGCCGGCGGCACATCCGGAGCCCGCATGTTGCCCTCCCGCGTCGTCCTGGCCGCTCTGGCGGTCCCGCCTACGGGGACCGTCGTCGCCCTGCTGCTGAACAGCAGCCCGCTCCTGGCGGCCTTGGTGGGCTTCACGGGAATGGTCATGGCGGCAGTGCCCGTTTTCATCGACTGCCGGATTCGCTGGCAGAGAGGCACCGGAGCTGGATGAACGGCGTACCGATCCGGACGCGGGCGCTGGAGCGGGTAGCGCAGGACCATCCCGAGCTCGTGGTTGGACTGCAGCTGCCGTCCGGTGGTCCGTTCGCCACCGCCACTCCGGCGGGGGACCAGTGCCACCGGCCGCTCAGCTGTTCCGGCCGGAGTCACTTGATGCCGCTCATCGGCCGTAGCGGCATTTGCCAGGACCACCCGGGCGGGCGGCGCTACGGTGGCCCCTACGGGCCTCCCGGGCGCGACGGCTCCGGCTCTCCCCCAGCAGAGGGACGCCGGGGCCGGTCCCTGTCGCTCAGAGGCAGGAGGGCCGACTACCTGCCCAGCAGGCGCCCCCACCAGCCGGTGCATTGCGCGAACGCCGGCTTGGGAAGCTGGACCTGGTCCTGCCTGGAAACCCAGTACGTGCGACGGCGGTGCGGCAGCAGCTCGTACTCCAGGCTGCGCGGCCCCGCTCCCTCGGTGATGTGGTGCGGCACCTGGACCCAGACGGGGCGCGGGGCGCGGACGCTGGCGGCGTACCGGCCGGGGTGGTCGAGGGCCCACTTCCGGTACGTCTCGGCGATCGCGCGGACCGCGCCCGGACCGGACCGGCCGACGGCGGCCCGAGTCAGGACGGCGCTGATGACGCGGACGGCCTGGAGGCCGACGCCCCGGTGGAGGGCGTCCAGCGAATCGACGTGCTTGTACAGCGACGGTGTCCGTACGCCGACCCGTTCGGCCGGCAGGCCCATGGTCAGGCCGGCGAAGCCGACCTCGTCGGCAGGTTCCGACGCGGCCGCGATGACCGTGGCCCGGTCGAATCCGGCCCTAGGCACGGGCCGTCTCGAGGAACGAGCGCATCAGGCCGACCACTGCCGACGGGAACTGGACGTGCGGGTAGTGGCCCGCCCCCGGGAGCATCTCGAGTCGGCCGACACCTTCCGGAAGCGCGGCCACGATGGCCTCGCCCTCGGCCTTCGGGTCACCCCAGTCGGGATCGAGGGTGCCCATGACGACCAGGACCGGGCAATGCACGTTGCCGAGTTGGGCCCCGGCGTCGGCGGCGCTGTTCATCTGCTTTTGCAGGGCCTTCATCCGGCCCGGCTCGCGCAGCATCGCGTCGGTGCGCTCCAGGCTCGCGGCCCAGTCCGCCGGGCGCGGCTCCGGGGTCGCAATTTCCAGGTACTTCCGCCACTGCTTGTGGCTGCCGAGCATCGCGACCGCCGAGATCGCCGTCGCGCCCCTGCGGTAGCGGGACAGGCCCAGGGCGCTCAGCGAGTACTCCACCTTACGGGTGAACGGCGCCAGTTCGACGACGGCGCTCACAAGCGCCGGCGCCTTGGCAGCGGCGATCGTCGCGGCGCCGCCGGAGATGGAGTGGCCGACCAGCACCGCGGGACCGCCGAGATGCTCGATCAGTGCGATCAGGTCGCCGGCGATGTCGGTCCGGGTGTAGGACGGCCACGTCGCGGTCGACTCGCCGCTGCCTCGCAGGTCCACGGCCGCGACCTGGTAACCGGCGGCCACCAACTCCGGGACCAGGAACCGATAGGCGTCGCGGCTCTGGCCGATCCCGTGCGCAAGCACCATCAGCGGCCCGGAGCCGGTCACCTCGTAGGCGAGGGTGCCGCCTTTAACGTTCAGGAACTCAGTCATGTCGACCTCCGTAACTACTTCCAATGTCTGGGCGAGCCCGCGGGCTCCGGCCATGCCGGCGTCGGTCACCCGTCGCACCGTCTCCGAGTGGACGCCGGACCCGTTCATCGCCGCTGAGAAGATCTCCATGTCGAGCACGCAGACCTCCGACAGGTGATCGGCGGTCTCCGGCCGGACCATGGTGCCCAGCAGTTCCAGGGCGCGGCTGGACGCGCTGCCGGAGCGCAGCGCGTCCACCAGCGCGGCGGGGTTGGCGCCGGTGTCCTTGGCGAGGGCGAGCATGTCGTTGATGGCGCGCATGTTCATCAGCATCAGAGCGTTGTTGAACAGTTTCGCCTGCTGACCGGTGCCGGCCGGGCCTAGATGGACGACGCGGCTCGAGAACGACTGGAGCACCGGCCGCACCATCTCGATCGCGGATTCCTCTCCGCCGGCGAGCGTGGTGAGCGTGCGCGCTTCGGCTCCCTGCCGGCCGCCGCTGATCGGGGCGTCAACGGCGGCGATACCGTGCCTGGCGGCGAGTTCGGCCAACGCGACCGCGTTGGCCGGGGTCCCGGTGCCGTGATTGACGAAGACCGTTCCGGGCCACATCGCCGGAAGCAGTGACGCCGCCAGGTCGAGCACGGTGGCGTCGGTGTTGACGCACACCGCGAGGATGTCGGCTGCGGCGGCCGGCGCCTCCGGGCTGTCCTGCCGGGTCAGCGCGCTCAGGCGTGGGTCGTCCCACACCTCCGGGCGCCGCGCCCAGGCGTGGACCGGGAACCCGACCCCGGCTTGGCCTCGGCCATCGGCAGTCCCTGGTCACCCAGGCCGATGAAGCCGACAACCGATCGTCCGTTGCTGGGGGTGGTCATCGGTGGATCCCTTCTGGTGGTTCGGGAGACTGCAGGCCGGGCTGCTGCGACAAGGCAGGTGGGCGGGGCGACGCCGCCCCGCCCACGACGTAAACCGTGTTCAAGCGGTCGCGGCGGGTCGGTGCCCCGCGACAGCGAAATCAGCAGCCGGGCCGGGAAGGGGGCCGATCAGCGGCCGGGCAGGTTGTTCAGCGGCGCGGAGCGGCGCTCCAGGAGCTCGGCGTAGGTGCCGTCCCGCTCGGCCCAGCGCAGCGGCAGGGCGGCCTCGGCAATGATCTCGCGGGTCGTAGGCTCCACGGCCAGCAGCTCCATCACCTCATCGAGGTAATCGTCGACCGGTACGGCTGCCGGGTTGAGCTTCGCCATCGCCGGGGTCGCGACGGCCGGCGGCACGAGCTCGGCCACCTCCACGCCGGTCCCGGCCAGGTGCGCCCGCAGCGACTCGGTGTAGGAGTGGACCGCGGCTTTCGTGGCGCCGTAGGTGGCCATGAGCGGGAAGGGCAGGAACGCGATTCCCGAGCTCACCGTGATGATCGTTCCGGCACCGCGGCCGATCAGGTGCGGCGTGCAGGCGTCGATCACCCGGATGGTACCGAGCAGGTTCGTGGCGACCATGTTCTCGGCGTCGGTGATGTGCGCGGGGTCGCGCAGGTCTTCGGTGAGCAGGACTCCGGACATCGTGACAACAACGTCGAGGTCGGGGTGCGCGGCGAGCACTTCGTCGCGGGCCCGCAGGACCGAGGCGGGGTCGGTGACGTCGATCTGAACGGACTGCAGGCCGTCCCGTGGCTCGGGCTGGCGCCCGCCGACGACGACCGTGTTGCCGTCCTTCGCGAACCGGTGAGCGAGTTCGAGCCCGATGCCAGAGGTGCCACCGACGATGAGCACTGTGCGATTGGTGAGCTTCACCAGAACCTCCCTGTAACGTTCGGTAGCCGTCCAGCAACTACCCGTTCTTCCACAGCCAGGCTCGCTCACATGCTTTGGCACTGGAAAGGCCCTGCCGATCCGGGGTGTGCCAGGACCCCCTCTGCGGCCGTCGGCCCGCGGCTACCGTGGGAGGTATGCCTCAAGACGACGCGAACCGGCTGGGCGAGTACCTGCACGCCCGCCGCGACCTGGTCACGCCGCAGCAGGCCGGCATCCCCGGTGGTGCCAACCGGCGCGTCCCAGGGCTTCGCCGCGAGGAGGTCGCGATGCTTGCCGGTATCAGTGCGGACTACTACCTGCGGCTGGAGCGCGGCAGGGATCACAACCCCTCCCCGCAGGTGCTCCAGGCCATCGCCCGTGTCCTGCACCTCGACGACCTGGAAACCGAGTACCTGCTCGGACTCAACGTGCACCGCCCGCCGGCCCGCCGCAAGCAGCGCACGCCGCGCCTGCCCGCCCGGTTGCACCATCTGTTGGCGGCCGTGGACGTGCCGGCGTTCGTCGAGGACCGGCACTTCGACGTCCTGGCCTCCAACCGGCTCGCGATGGCCCTGTCGCCGCGGCTGCGGCCTGGCGAGAACCGGCTGCGCTCCCTGCTGCTCGACCCCGAGGAACGCCAGTTCCAGCACGACTGGGAGGCAGCGGTCGTCGACTCCGTCGCGGCGTTTCGCCGTTCGGTGGACGACAGCGTCGCCGACCAGCGCTCAGTCGAACTCGTCGGCGAGCTGTCCCTGGCCAGCAACCGCTTCCGCACCCTGTGGGAACGGCACGACATCAAAGCGCTCGGCTACACCAGCACCGTCAACCATCCGGTCGTGGGCGAACTGCACCTCAACCGCGAGAAGCTCGCCGTCGGAGACCTGCTGCTCGTGCTCTACTACCCGGACCAGGACAGCGACGCCGCCGAGAAGCTCCAACTGCTGACCTCCCTCGCCCCCGTCGGCGGGCAGCAGCCCGCTGCGGCCGTCGACCCGCTGACAGGCCGCGACGTCGACGCCTGCCACCAATCGCAGAGCAGTAGGGGCCGACGCAAACCGTGACGCCCTGCTCGCTCCGACCGTTGCTGAGGCGGTCACAAGAGACTCGGGGCGTGCGGGTCCGCCGCCTGTGTGACCGGCCTCAGCCGCCGGCACCGCGATTCCTCGCCGCGATGTGTCCTAGAAGACTCATGAAGATCTTGGTGAGGGGCTGTCTGGTTGTGGGCTGGACGGGTCCTCGGTCTATGCGGTGGCCGGGCTGAGTGTCCAGGTTCCGTCTGTGTGGGTGAGTCCGAGGTTGATGAGTCGGCGGAGGTTGAGAGCGGCGGCTCGGGTGTGGAGCCAGGTGTTGTTGGCGATGGTGCCGCGGTAGCGCAGGCGGCGGTTGCCGTGCTGGACGAGCCAGGCGACGGCGCGTTCGACCGGTGGTCGCCAGCGGCGGTAGTCGGCCTGCCATGTGGGGTCGGTGGCGGCCTGGTGGCGGGCGGCGGTCTGCAGGTCGTGGTGGGGGCGGATGGTCAGGGTGCGGCCGGCCTTAGCGTTGGTGCATCGCTGACGCAGTGGGCAGTCGGTGCACCGGTCCTTGAAGGCGGCCTTGCGCTGCTGGTGCCGGCCGCCGGGGTCGGACAGGGGGACGGTGTGTCCGGCGGGGCAGGTCACCGTGCCGTGGGTGGTGTCGATGGCGAAGTCGTCGAGGGTGAAGCCGCCAAGGACCGCCGCTCGGAGGGGGGCGGGTTTGAGGAACAGACGGTGACCTGCTTGTTCCAGGGTCTGGCGGGCCTGGCCGGTGGAGTAGGCGGTGTCACCGAAGGCGTCCACCGGTCCGTCTTCTTCGGCGAGCAGGTCCACGCCGACGGTGGCTTCGTGGTGCTCGGGGCCGGCGCCGGGCGTGAGGGTGACGGCGGTGTATAACCCGGTCTCGGGCTCGATCGCGAGGTGGGCTTTGTACCCGTCCTGCTGGTGGGTGCGGGTCTTGTGCACGTGCCGGGACTGCGGGTCGACGGTGGAGACCACCCGGCCTGGTGCGGTCCCTTGGGTGATGCGCCAGCGTCCGTCGCGTCCGTCGGAGTCCTGGGCGGGTTCGACGTCCTGCCCGGAGACAAGGGCCAGGATGCCAACGGCGTTGGCGGCTTTCTCGCCCAGTTCCCGCTCGGGTAGATGCCCCAGCAGTCTGAGCGCGTCACCGACCAGGGCGTCCACGAGATCAGCGCGGGCCTGCTGATCGTTCCAGGCGATCCGTGGTTTGCCCGGGTCGGTGTAGTCGTGCGCGGTGCACTGCACCGCTGCGGCCTGGTCGGCGCCGGGAACCTCGCGGATCACCGCGCGGATCGCGGCGATGAGCTGGGTGACGGTGTCCTGGGTGGCGACCGCGTCGTCCAGCACGGTGGAGTCCAGTGCTCGCCGGTGCTTGCCCTGAAGGACCCCGGTGGCTTTCACCACCTCGCGCACGGCCTCGAAGACCCGGTTCGGCCGCACCGAGCGCGCCAGACGGCGGCGGAAGTAGGCCAGCAGCGACGGATCGAAGGCCGCATCGTGCAGACCGAGCCCGCAAGCGGCCTTCCACCGCAGATCACAGCGCAGTTCCTGGACCGTCTCGAAGTCCGACAGCCCGTGCAGGGCCTGCACCGTGATCGCCGCGGCCAGGATCTGCGGCGGCATGGACGGCCGTCCGTTCGCCGAGGGATACATGTCCGCGAACATCTCCGCCGGGAACAGCGCTCCGCGATGCTCGGCCAGGAACGCGAACACACTTCCCGCCGGAATCAACTCCCGGCAGGTCTCCCACACATCCGGCCCGACCGACTCCCCGGCCCATTCCCCCATCACCACGAAACCGAGTCTGGTCCCACCGCTCACACGGCGGGACCAGAACCCAAGATCTTCATGACTCTTCTAGTAGACTGTCGCAGCTAATGTGTGGGGTATAGGTGGCGGAGTTTGGTGCGTGCGTCGTGGGTGGTGAACTGCCAGTTCACCTGGCGTTGGTCGGTGTTGGTGGTGTTCTGCCAGGCTGAGAGTTCGGTGTTGAGGGTGTCGAGGTCCGCGATGCGGTGGTCGAGGCATTGCCGGGTCAGTGCGGAGAGTTCGATCTCTGCGATGTTGAGCCATGACCCGTGTTTGGGGGTGTGGTGGATCTCGAGGGGTTGGGCCAGGGCGAAGGCCTCGGCTGGTTCGAATGCTTCGTACAGTGAGGCGATGTCGTGGGTGTTGAGGTTGTCCATGACCAGGACCACGGTCTCGGCGTCGGGGTAGTCCTCGGTCAGTAATCGCTTGACCTGGCCGGCCCAGTCGATCCGGGTGCGACGAGGCTGGGCGTCTACTCGGCGCCACCCGCGCAGGGGTTCAACCCACACGAAGATCGAGCACGTGCCGCAGCGGATGTACTCGCTGTCCTGGCGGGCGTCGCGGCAGGGGCGGGCCGGGAGCGGGTCGCGGGCATGGGCGAGGAGTTGGTAGGGCTTCTCGTCCATGCACACCACTGGGCGGGCCGGGTCATAAGGTCGGGCATAGACGGCCAGCACGTCTTCCATCCGGGCCGCGAACTGCGGGTTTGCTCGTGGTGGGATGGTCCAGCACTTCCTCAGATGAGGACGCAGCCTCGTTTTTTTAAGATCCGCCCGATGGTTGAGTGGTCCAGATCGGGGATGCCCTCGACCAGGGCGACGTGCTTCTCCAGCAGCCGCAGCGACCACCGGGCACGGCCTGCAGGAGGCTGGGAGCACGCCAGGGCGATCAGCCGGGCCTCGACTTCACCAGTCACCGGCGAGGGCACCGGCGGGAGATCCCGCGGTTTCCGCTGGATCGTCGCCTCGACGTCACCACCGCTCTCGGCGAACCGCTTGGCCACCAGCCGCAGCGTCTCGCCCGAGACCCCGACCCGGGCAGCGATCGCATCCTGGGAGTCGATCTCACCAGCAGAGGTGTCCAGCGCGAGCAGCACCCGCGCCCGCCTGATCACCGAGGCCGGATGGACCCCCGTCGTGGTCACCCGAACCAACTCATCACGATCGCCCGCGGTCAGCACCACCGGCCTCTTCTTCTGCGAACCCATCACACCAACTCCCGTCCGGCAGAAGGGAAGGAACATCTGCCGGACACCACCATCCCAACCAAATAACCCAGGATTAAGCAACGACACACTACTAGGGGCTGTTCGGGGTTCGGATCATGTGGTTGCGGTCAGGAGTTTCAGCCACATGATCGATCCTCGGAGGTGGAGTCCGGCCTCGAAGCTCGCGGCGTCTTGTCGTAGCGGGTGGCCAGGATCTTCTGGAAGCAACATTCAACGGTGTTGCGCTGTTTGTAGCGTTCGGGGTCGTAGGTGACGAGCCGGCCGCCGGCCGAGCCCTTCTTCTTCTTCCGATTAACCTGCTGGTCGGTCTTCTCCGGGATGACACCGCTGATGTGGCGCCGGCGTAAGTAGGCCCGGTTGGCCCGGGAGGAGTAGGCCTTGTCTGCGCCACGGCGTTCGGTCGGGTGCGGGGGCGGCCGACAGGTCCGGGGATGCGGAACTTGTCCAGCACGGCCTGGAAGCGGGCAGTCCCCGGCCCGTCCGGGGGTGAGGACGAATGACAGGAGCAGTCCGGCGGCGTCGACTGCCGCGTGGATCCTGCTGCTCAGTCCGCCTCGGGACCGGCCGAGCCCGGCGGCGTCCGCCTTGGTCCTGCGGCGGCGACGCGCTGCAGCCCGATCCTCGTCCGAGGCCGCGTCCGCCGTGTCCGGATCGGCAGTGGCTGTTGCCGGATCACCCGCAGCACTGATGGCTGCTGCGGAAGTGGAGCCCCCCTTTCCTCGGTCAGTGCCTGCTCCAGCGCGTCCAGGGTGTCTCCGGCCACCGCCAGCCCAGCCGATTCCTGGTGTGCCCGCACGATCGTGGAGTCCACGCTGACCAGTTCCAGACCGACCTGCCCCCGCGCCGCGGCCTCGGCGATCAACACGTCCATCAGGGACTGGAACACTCCGGCCTTGGCCCAGCCGTTGAACCGGGAGTAGATCACGGACCAGGCCCCGTACCGCTCCGGGACATCACGCCAGCCGGTGCCGGCGCGGAACCGCCAGAGCACCCCGGAGCGTGTCCCGGTAACCAGCGCCCCGCCTGTGTTTCGTGATCATTCGTGCGGGATGATGGCGGTATGCGTGGCGGTGATGGGCTGTTCGAGGTCGAGCCGGTCGAGAAAAGGCAGCCGCAGGTTCGTCCGGCGGTGGTGGACAAGCAGTTCCGGGCGTTCGACCCGCACCAGGTTCCGCTGCTGCCGCCGTCGCTGGACGACTGGCTGCCCCAGGGCCACCTGGCCCGGTTCGTCGCCCTGGTCGACGATGTGCTGGACCTTACGCCGGTCCTGGCCGACTACACCGAGAAGCGCGGCTATCCGCCCTACGACCCCAGGTTGATGGTGCGGCTGTGGACGGGGAGTCGGTCATGACGACCTTCCAGGTTGCGCTCCGGTGGGGTTACCCGGCGCGCTGAGCAGCCAGCGCCAGCGCGGTTGTTCGGTGACTGTCACGGTCAGGCACAGCACGGTCGCCGCTGTGGCAGCCCACCAGGGCCAGAGCGCCCACGTTGCCGCTGTGGCGGCTGCGAGCTGCATCAGCACCAGGAGGATCGTCACGATACCGGGCACCAATACGGGCGTGCCGCCGCCGGGCCTGTCGCCCGGCGTACTGAAGACCGCGGGCAGCCCGATGAGTATCACCACGGCGCCGATCGCCAGGGCTATCGAGTGCGGCCACAGGGCCCAGGGAGCGCCCACCCACGCGATGAGTTCGGTGAGGAATCGCAGTGCCCCTCGGGCATAGTCGTTCTGGGACGGATTCTTGTCGATCACAGTAGTGGCCGCCTGTCGTTTGTCATCGCGTGGGCGCTGCGGGCCCGGGGGTTGGCGTGGTGGCCTGGAGTCCTTGGTCGATGAAGGTGATCATCCAGGTGAAGCTGTCGTCGGCGTCTGTGTCGTACTGGAAGCCGCCTGCGACTTCGAGGGTCGAGAACCCGTGCAGCATGCTGCGCAGCATCCGCAGGGCGTGGATCTCCTGGGCGGGGTCCAGGTGGTATCCGCGCAGCACGGCGGAGAGGGAGCTGAGCGCCCGGTTGCTGGCTGGGATGAACGGGTCGTCGGGCCCGTCCGGGCGGGCACTGTTGACTGCCGCGTACCGGCCCGGATGTTCACGCACGTATGCGCGCATGGCCTGCGCGGCGGCGGCGAGGGCGTCGCCGCCGGCGCGGCCCTGCGTTGCGTCGCGGATGGCGTCGCCGAGCTCGGTCGCGGCCAGGATGGCGATCCGGTGGGCGAGGTCGGCCTGGCTGGTGACGTGCTTGTAGAGCGAGGGGGTCTTGACCCCGAGCCGTTCGGCGACCAGGCCCATGCTGAGCTGGGCGAACCCGATCTCGTCGACCAGCATGGCGCCGGCCTCGGTGATCGACGCCGGGGACAGTCCGGCCCTAGGCAAGGGTCAGCGTCCTGGCCAGGAAGGGCAGGGCCAGCGCGACGACCTTCTCGGGTGTCTGGGCGTGCATGTAGTGACCGGCACCCTCGATGACCACCAGTTCGCCGAGGCCCTGGGGCAGGTCGGCGATGATCCGCTCGCCCTCGGCGCGCGGGTCGGCCCAGTCGGGGTCGGCGCTGCCCTCGATCACCAGGACCGGGCAGGCGACGTTGGGCAACTGCGCGCCGGCGTCGGCCGCGGACTGACACATTGCCTGCAGAACCTTCATCCGGCCGGGCTCGCTCATCTTGGCCTCGATGCGCGCCAGTTCGCTGTCCCAGTCGGCGGGCTTGACCGGGTACGCCAGGTCGAGGTACCTCTTCCAGGCTGGCAGACTTCCCAGCAAGGCGACCCGCCCCATCAGAGTGGCACCGGCCCGGTAGCGCTTCACCCGCACCAGTCCGCCGAGGTCGTTCAGCTGTTTGCGGGTGAACGGTGCCAGTTCGATGACGCCGGTGATCAGGTCGGGCGCGGTGGCGGCCGCGATGGTCGCGGCTCCGCCGCTCATCGACTGGCCGATGATGACGGCCGGGCCCCCGAGGTGGCGCACCAGGGCGACCAGGTCGCCGGCGATGTCGGAGCGGCTGTAGCCGTCCCAGCCGAGGCTGGAGTCGCCGCAGCCACGCACGTCGACGTTCGCAACCCGGTAACCGGCCGCGGCCAGGGCCGGAGCGACGAAGCGGTAGGAGTGCCGGCTGTCGCCCAGGCCGTGCGCCAGAACGACGAGAGGGCCCTTACCAATCAGGTCGTAGGCGATGGTGTTGTCGCCGATGGTCAGGTGCTCGGTCATGACTTCCCCCATGGGAGTTGGCTAACTACATTAGCTGCAGGCTAGTGACGTTAGCCGCATGTGTCAACGCAGCTCCCCGATCATCGGCTGGTTCCAGCACCCGAGGGTGGCGGAGTAGCGCTGGGCGGCGGGGCAGCTGCCCGGCGCGTAGTCGTTGGTTCCAGCAACCGGCAACCCGCCTACGTTTCGTGATCATTCATGCGGGATGATGGCGGTATGGGTGGTGGGGATGGGCTGTTCGAGGTCGAGCCGGTCGAGAAGAGGCGCTCACAGGGTCGTGGGGCGGCGGTGGACAAGCGGTTCCGGGCGTTCGACCCGCACCAGGTCCTGCTGCTGCCCCCGTCGCTGGACGACTTGCTGCCCCAGGACCATCTGGCCCGGTTCGTCGCCGACCTGGTCGACGAGGTCCTGGATCTGGGGCAGGTCCTGGCCGACTGCACCGAGAAGCGCGGCTACCCGCCCTACGACCCCAGGTTGATGCTGCGGCTGCTGATCCACGGCTACACCACCGGGGTCCGCTCCTCACGGGCGATCGAGCGCAAGTGCGCCGACGACATCGCGTTCCGGTTCCTGGCCGCCGACCAGGCCTCGGACTTCCGCTCGATATCGCGGTTCCGCCGCCGCCACCTGGACGCCCTCGCCGACCTGTTCACCCAGTCCCTGCACCTCGCGCAGAAGCTGGGCATGGTCAAGATGGGCCGCGTCGCCCTGGACGGCACGAAGCTGGAGGCCAGCGCCTCCAAGCGCAAGGCGATGAGCTACGGCCGACTGGTCGACGAGGAGGAACGGATCGAAGCCGAGATCGAAGCCCTGGAGGCCCAGGCCGCCGCTCTGCTGGCCGACGCCGAGCACGTCGACACCGCCGAGGACCACACCTTCGGCAGTGACGGCAAGGACACCGACCTGCCCGCCGAACTCGACCGCCGCGAGAAGCGCCTGGCCAAGCTGCAGGCCGCCCGCGCCCGGATCGAGGCCGAAGCCGCACAGAAGGCACGCGAGCACGCCGAGGACAAGGAATGCCGCCGCCAGAAGCGTGAGCTGCCCGTCACGTGGCCCCTGCTCGTTGACGGCACTCTCGGGGCGGGCCTCAAGGCCGGGTGGACAGGCGGCGCAGGGCGCGGGCGGTCGGTGTGTCGGGGTCGGCCGTCATGAACAGCACTTGCTGGTCGTCCTCGGGGAGATTGAGCACGTCGCAGTTGAGGCGAAGCTCGCCGAGTTCGGGGTGGACCAAGGTCTTCATCCGGTGCCCGGGGATCCGCAGCGGGTGGGAGGCCCAGATCTCGCGGAACTCCGCGCTGTTCGCCGTGAGGTCCGCCAGGAGGCCGGACAGATTTTCGTCGTGGGGGTAGCGGTCGGCGGCGGTGCGCAGTCGGGAGACGACGATCTCGGCGAAGTCCTCGTGGCCAGTGGTCAGGACCTGCTCGCGGAGCAGGAAACGGCGGTGCGCAAGGTTCGGGCGCCGGTCCAGGTCGCCGAGCAGTGCTTGGGCCAGCGGGTTCCAGGCCAGGACGTCGTAGTTCGCCGCGGTGACCAGGGCGGCGGTGTCCGGGAGCCGGTGCAGCAGGTCGGCAATGTGCCTGCGCACGCGCCGCGGGGGTGCCGTGGGCGGCTGGGGGGTCTGGCCGGCCAGCTGGAAGAGGTGAGTGCGCTCGGCCGGAGCCAGTCGCAGCGCAGCCGCGAGGCCGTCGAGGATCCGCGGGGAGGGACGCGGCCCGCGCGCCTGCTCCAGGCGGACGTAGTAGTCGACGGACATGTGCGCCAGGTCCGCGATCTCTTCCCGGCGCAGGCCGCCGGTGCGGCGCCGGGGCACCGCGGGCAGGGCGACGTCCTCGGGGCGCAGTCCCGCACGGCGGTCGCGCAAGAAGCGGGCCAGTTCGTCTCGGGCCACAGGGCATCTCCTCGGGCTGTGTCTTCCTGGTATCGATTGTCCCTGGTCGCGTGCCGGGCCGGCGGCGAGGCTGGTGGCATGGCAATCTTGACTGCGCTGGTCACCGGCGCGAACAAAGGGATCGGCAAGGAAATCGCCCGCCAGCTCGTCCAGGCGGGACTGACCGTCTACGTCGGCTCGCGGACCGCCGAACGTGCGGAACATACCGTCGCCAACATCGGCAGTGACGCGAGGCCTCTGGTCCTCGATGTCACCGATCCCGTGAGCATCGCCTCGGCGGCGGACCGTATCGCCGCTCTGGACGTCCTGGTCAACAACGCGGGCGTCTCCCCCGCTGAGGGTATGGGCGCGCAGGACGAGGACGTCGATACCTTCCGCCGGGTCTATGAGACGAACGTATTTGGCGTGGTGGCGGTGACCAACGCGCTACTGCCGGCCCTGCGGCGCTCCGCCCACCCAAGGATCGTGAACATCTCCAGCGGGACCGGTTCGCTTGCGGCCGCCGCCACCGAGCACTCCGGGTACCGGGGTGCCTTCGCCTCCTACCGCTCATCGAAGGCGGCCCTGAACGCGTTGACCCTGTTCTATGCCCAGAGCCTTGCCAGCGACGGATTCAAGGTCAACGCCTTGGCACCTGGTCTGCGACGAACCGATCTGAACGCCGCCGCCGCGGCTGCGGGCGGGGACCCGGCCGAGGCGGCCGCCGGCGCGGTCCGGCTGGCGACGCTGCCTGACGACGGACCCTCCGGCGCGTTCTTCTCCTGGGACGGAACACCGGTCCCCTGGTAGCCGCCCCATGGTCATCGGCAAGGCACACCGCGCCACCGGGACCCCTTCATCTCTCGGGTGAGGCTTCCGGCGCGCCGATCCACTCCTGGACTGGCGAGCGATGTCACCGCGATGGGCTCCGCTGGCGTCCGGCTGGGGACTCGGCGCGAATCCCGGTGGCCTCGAAGGACACGCGCTTGCCCTGGCCGGCGAGTACGACCGCGTTCCCGCCGAGGGCGGCGGCGGTTGTGGGCCGGCCGGACCAGCCGTCCGCCTCGACGTTCTTCACGCCGATGCAGACCAGGACGGACTGTCGCGCCAGGCTGGATCGGGTGCGCGGGGCGGCGAGGCGGCGAGGCGTGTTCGCGGTGGAAGGATCAGTGGACGCGTGAGGTGGAGTTGTCGGGCAGGGTTGTCCCGTGTACGGGAAGGAGAGGTGCGCCATCCGTTGGCGGAGGCCGCGGAGGTTGCGTTCGCGGCGGGCGGAAGCGGTCGTCACGCGTTGGAGCGCGCGACGCGGAAGCCCACGTCGTCAACGCGGAACGTCGGGTGGCTGCGGCGCCGCGCGGAGGCCCGGCGACTCCAGCGCTCGTCGAACCAGCCGCCCCCGCGGAGAACCCGGTAGGTGCCGTAGACCTCGGCGTCGTAGACGTCCCAGCACCAGTCCCAGACGTTGCCGAGCATGTCGTAAAGACCCCACGGTTTGGGGTGTTTGCCGCCCACGGTGTGGATGCGCTCGCGTGAGTTGCCGCGGTACCAGGCGATCTCGTCGAGTGGCGCGTACTGCGGCCCGGTTGTACCGGCACGGCAGGCATACTCCCACTCGGCTTCGGTCGGCAGCCGGTACCCGTCGGCGGATGCGTCCCACTCGACGCCTTCCGTGTCGGCAGGGAGGTGGTGGGCGGGCGTGAACCCGTCGTGCAGGGAGAGGGCGTTGCAGAAACGTGCGGCGTCCCACCAGGAAACGCACTCGACGGGAAACCGGTAACCGCGGGCGGTGCTCGGCCTCTGGCCGGTGATGTGTGCGTACAACGACTGGGTGACCGGGAATGCCGCGAGTTGGTAGGGCGCAAGCTCGACCGACCAACTGCGCTGCGTCCGCCGGGTGAGTACCTCGGTGAGCCGGTGAGTACGGACGAAGTTCTGCTCATCGGCGACACGCCCGCCGACGTCCACGCCGCTCTGGCCATCGGCGTGCCGCTGCTCGCCGTCGCCTCCGGCCGCAGCGTGGAGGAAGACCTGCGCAACGCCGAGGCCGCCTGCATCCTGCCGGACCTCACCGACGTCAGCGCGGTCCTCGCTGACTTCTCGTGGAACGGATGAACTCCAGGAACGCGGCGCCGACGCCGTCCTGGTGGCTGCTTGCCCGGCCCGTGAAGCGGACCGCGCTGCGGCCGTGATCCGTCCCACGCTGGGCAGGGGCCGTACAAGGCCCGGGACCTCCGGGGGTGTGACGTCATATCCATCATGACAGGTCAGCGCGGGTTTTCGTAGGATGAACGGCACAGCTCCCCGGCCTTGTTCGGCCCGCTCGGGCGCGCCCAGAATCTCCGCTGTGAACCTATGGGGGAGAGTCGATGAGGACGACATCGTGCGGGCGCGGAATGTCCTGCTCGCATCGGGACGCCGGACCGCGCGCGAGGAGGTTGGTGCCTACCGGATCCTCGCCCAGGTCAGCCCCGCCTCGTACCTGCCGCGCTTGGTCAAGGCGTTGCTGCGTATGACGTACGACACCAGTTCCGGCCGCAAACATCCCGCGTCCCTCGCACTGCACGAAGAGGCTGTGGCCGTGGCGCGGTCCATCGATCCGGCCGAAACTGCCCGTGCGGATCTTCTCTACGAGGCCCTCGACGGGTGCCAGAGAGAGCTGTACGACCTGGGCCGGCGCGCCGAAGGGCTCGCCATGCGCGCCGAGATGCTCGCCATCGGCCGTGCACAGGCCGAGATGTCCGGAGCCCCTGCGGTCAGGGGACTGCACACGTGGGCTTCCGGCCTGTCCGAGGAGGGCCGGTATGCCGAGGCTGCCGATGCCATGACCGAGTTGGTCGCGGCGATCCTGCCCGACGGTTTCGGCAGCGGATCTCTCGCCTGGTCACTCGTGGAGTGGATCGCCGCTCTCCACGACGCAGGTCGGTGCGACGAAGCGCTCAGCGCGTTCGGGACACTCGTCACCCTGGAAGCCTCCGAGGCCGCGAACGACCGCGGCTCGATGGCGTGCCACCTCTACACGCTCATCGGGTACGCGCAGCTGCTCGACACCTACGGCCGAGGGGAGCAGGCTGCCACTGTGCGTCAGGAGGCCCTCGCGTTGCTGACAGAGCTGGCCGACACCGGTGAGCGGAAGACCTGGAGTGGCTATCAGGCGGCGTTTTGGGCGGTCCTGCTGTTCTTCTCAGGTGCCGACAGTGATCGGTCGCTGTCCGGTGAACCACATCCCCCCTTGGCGACGGCGCCCGGCCAATGGTCGCCCGATGTCAGGCGGCGCTACTTCGAGAGCCGTGACGCCCTCCGTGAGGAGGTCGACGCCCTTGCGCCGCAAGCCACCGAGCATCCCGACCGGCATCTGGCCGAACTGGTCCGGCTGCACCGGGTCCTCACCGTCCGCTCCGCCGTGTACTGGCAACACCGCACGCACCTGTTCGCGGAGCGCGTGCGCGCCCTGTTCGACGACGGAGTCGGCCTGGCCCGTCAGCTGTCTCTGCACGACCCTGAAGACGGGACGCGCACACTCGCAAGGATCCTGATCGACCGCTCGACCTTCCATGTCGCCACACACGAGTTCGATGCCGCGCGGGACGACTTCCATCAAGCCCTGAGCCACCTGGGGGAGGTCGACTGAGCGGGCCCACCGACAACCGCGGCAGGGAGGTGCGTCGTCACGGCGGTCTGCTTCTCTAGAGCCTGTCGTCAAACGTCAGGCCCACATCAGCAGGGATGCGAGGGTCACGGCGGCCTGGAAGGCCTGGGCGGTCTTGTCGTAGCGGGTGGCGATGCCGCGCCATTGGTCGGGTAGCCGGGTCACGTTGCCGTGGCCCGGCCCCCTCAGAACCGGACGTGCCTGTTTCCAGGCATCACGGCTCAAGCAAGCCCGGAGGCTTCACAGGTTCTGCTGTTCTCCGAACGCTGTCGCCTGCGTGGTGCTGGCGATGGCATTCCGAGTGGACGAGTCGAAGGTTCTTGCTCTCATCAGAGCCGCCATGTCGCCGGTAGGTGAAGTGGTGTTTGTGCAACCGCTTCTTCATCGCGTCGAACCATTCGATCCACTCGCGTGGACTGTCGGGCTCGTATTCCGCGCCGACGATGAGCGCTTGACGACACAGCGGGCAGATTCCCTTCTGGCGGGCTGCCAGGGTAAGGCTGATCTTGTCCATCGGTGGCGGTGTGCGCGTTTGGCGGCGTTGACTCCAGTAATCACGGAGTTCAGGGTCGTCAGGTGACGATTTACCCCTGACCAACTGGTGCCGTCTGATGTTGGTCCATGCGAACTTGGGGAGGTGTGCCCCTGTGGCGCGGTCCCCGAAAACCCAGTTGTTCATCTTGGACCGGTTGAGCCTGCCGAAGTACTTGTTCACGATCCAATGCTTCGACTTCTTCGGGTGGGTGCGCTTAGCCCACTTGTAGGTGAGCGTCCACACATAGCTGTCCAGTGCCGAGAATGTGCGACTGGACACCACCGTCCGGTAATACGCGGACCAGCCCCTGACGACAGGGGAGAGTCGACGCAGTACGACTGTGATGCTCTGTCCGAGCAGGGCCTGCATCTCAGATCTCAGTCGGTTCCGGACTCTCTTGACCGCGTCCTTGCTGGGCGTGATGATCAGGTTGTCGCCATGGCGGCGGATGTTGAACCCCAGGAAATCGAACCCATCCGAAAGATGGAGGATCCGTGTCTTCTCTTCATTGAAGCGAAGTCCTCGGGGTTGCAACCATTCGGCCAGACGCGACCTGACGGTCTCCGCTTCCTCCTTGCTCGTGCAGAACACGGCAAAGTCATCGGCGTAACGCACCAGGATCGGAGTTCCTTTCGCAGCCCACATGACTTTTCCTTTGCGGGTGGCGAATCGGACTCCTGCGGTTTCCTCCATTCCGTGCAGAGCAATGTTGAGCAACAAAGGACTGATCACACCGCCCTGAGGGGTTCCCTCATCGGTCCGGGTGAAGCGTCCGTTGTCGACCACGCCAGCCTTCAGCCACTGCCGGATCAATTCCCTGGCTGGGAATTGCCCGACGGCGTCGAGCAGGTGGGGATGGTCGATGCGGTCGAACGCGGCAGCCAGGTCGGCGTCCAGTACCCACTGGCGCTTGGCGGCCTTGCCCTTCGCGGTGCTGAAGATCGCCTGGATGGCGTCGTGGCAGCCGCGGCCCGGCCTGAATCCGTAAGAACGTGATTCGAACCGGGCTTCCCACTCTGGTTCCAGCGCGTTTTTCACTCGTGCTTGGATCACCCTGTCACGCATGACGGGGATGCCAAGTGGTCGTTGCTTTCCGTTGCTCTTCGGGATGTAGACCCGCTTGACGGGCCTGGCTCGCCAGGGCTGTGTCTGGCCGTCGATTTCAACTGCCATTCGTGCTCTCGCCTGGGGAGTGAGGGCACGTTCCCTGTCGATGCCAGCCGTTTTGCGGCCCCTGCTCTGCTGTGTCACCCGCTTCACGCTCACTAGCGTGTTGCTGCGGCTTCTCAGCATGAGCTTTTGCAGATTGCGGACCTTCTTAAGGTCCCCTGCCTGTGTCGCTTTGAAGATCCTCTGTCTCAGACGCCGTACGTTCTCCTCGGCTCCGGCCCAGTCGATGCTGTGCCAGTCGAGACGTCCGTCCTGGGGTCCGTTCGCTATGGAAGGCCCAGCAGGCTTGGATAACTCCAACTGTAAGTTCCTCCTCGCGTCTAACTTGTCCGCCAGGTTCTGACTCTTTACTCGGGATACTACAAAGGCTCACCTGGTCCACGTGGGCACCCTTTCAGGTCGGGTCACCAGGACCCGTATCCGGCGAGTTATAGCAAGAGGCGTGAAGGTCGCCTCCGAGTTTCCTCTGATCTTTCGATCTACCGGCATTCGCTTCTTGGACCATCCTGTTCCCGCTGGAGAGTTGGGCCTCCCTCGCGGTTGGCTTACCGGGCTGTGACCCGGACTCCATCGGGGTTTCCACGTTCCACACACGTAAGTTGCGACTGGGGTGGGTGCCCCCTCTATCCCGGAACCGGCGGTGTCCTCCTTCCGGTCTCAAATCTCCGGAAGTCGCCTGACGCCTCTCAGCGTCGGGTTCTGTAGCTGCTGACTGCAGACCACCAGGCAGCTTCAACCTTACGAGACATCAACGGGGGTTCACGCGGTTCACCCGTCCAGCCCTTCCCTCGCCTGTTGTTACCCGGTGGTCGGGGAACTCTTGGGCTTGAACGCTCAGCTTCACACCCCGCCGTTACCGACGACGCACGTGAGCGCGGGAACGGATACGGACACTAATCCGGGGTCAGCACATCTCTCCTTCCTTCGGCCTTCCCACTTAACGTGTGCGACTTCGTGTCGCACCTTGAGGCGGTTGAAGCAGCGTTCCACGACGTTGCGACGTTTGTAGACCGCCTTGTCGAAGGCCGGGGGCCGTCCGCCGCGTCGACCGCGGCGGAGCCGGTTGCGGATCTGATCGGCCCTCTCGGGGATGGTGTGGGCGATGCCTCGCTCCCGCAGCCAGGTGCGGATGGCTTCGGAGCTGTAACCCTTGTCGCCGATGACGTGCGAGGGCCGGATCCGGGGCCGGCCGGGTCCGATCCGGGGCACGCGGATGGCCTGCATGACGGCGGTGAACTGGGTGCAGTAGTTGGTGTTGCCGCCGGTGATCGTGAAGCCGAGCGGGCGGCCCAGCCCGTCGCAGGCGAGGTGGATTTTGCTGGTCAGACCGCCCCGGGACCGTCCGAGCGCCGGGTTGTGGAGCCCCCTTTTCGGGCCCCGGCGGCATGCTGGTGGGCCCGCACGATGGTGGAGTCGACCGACACCATCCAGTCGACGGCACCGGCTGCATCTGCCTTCGCCTGGGCTGCCCGCAGCATCCGGTCGAAGGTGCCGTCGGCTGCCCACCGGCGGAACCGCGTGTGCAGGGTGGCCCAGGACCCGTACCGCTCGGGCACATCCCGCCAGGCGGACCCGGTCCGGAACTTCCACACGATCCCGTTCAGGACCATCCGGTCGTCCAGCCGCTTCCGCCCCGATGCCGCACGCGGCAGCAGCGGCCGGACGAACTCCCACTCGATGTCAGACAGTTCATGGCTACGTATCACCAGACCATGATCCACCAGTCAAGATCGTTTGACGACAGGCTCTAGTAGGACTCCGTTAGGTCTTCCCGTCGGGCCTGTTCAGGAGCATGTTGGGTGTGTGGACGCATATCAAGTGGGGCGGGTTCAGGCAGGGTTGGCACTTTTCGTGGCTGATGTGTTTGCGTCGGTTCCGCGGAAGGACCAGCGGGCCAAGAGTGACTGCTACCTGCGGGGGCTGATGCTGGATGGCCGTCGCAAGTCGATTCAGGCGATGGCCGGGCGGTTGCCGGACGGCAACGAGCAGAACCTGCAGCAGTTCGTGAACCAGTCGGCGTGGGATCCGGTGCCGGTGCAGCGACGGATCGCCGAGCGGATGCTGCCTCTGGTCGCTCCGACGGCCTGGGTGATCGACGACGTGTCGATGCCCAAGGACGGCCGGATGTCCGTCGGGGTGGCTCCGCAGTACTGCGGCGCGCTGGGCAAGCGGGCCAACTGCCAGGTCGCGGTCAGCGTTCACGCTGCCAGCGACACCGCTTCCTGCCCGCTGCAATGGCGCCTGTTCCTTCCGCAGGAGTGGGCGGCCGACACCGACCGTCGGACCAGCACCCGCATCCCGCCTGAGGTCGGGCACCGCGAGAAGTGGCGTCTGGCCCTGGACATGCTCGACGCCCTCGCGACCTGGGGCATGACCCCGCCAGTCGTCGTGGCCGACGCCGCCTACGGGACCAACGCCCACCTGCGGGCCGCACTGACCGAACGCGACATCGCCTACGTCCTGGCGATCCGCGCGAACGTAACCGCGCACGCCCTCGACACCGAGCCCGAGGCTCCCGAGCGCCGCGGCGACACCGCATGCTGGCCCCAGCCCCGCTACCGGCACCCCGCACCCTCGGCGGCAGAACTGGCCGCCGGCCTGGAACGCGAAGCCTTCACCACGGTGACCTGGCGCCAAGGATCCCGAGGAGACTTACGCTCCCGCTTCGCGGCCATGCGTGTCCGTCCCGCCGGCAAAGCCGTCGAACGCCCCATCCGAGCCGCCGCCTCAGCAGAACAAGGCTGGTGGGATGGCATCCTGCCCGACTGCTGGCTCCTGATCGAATGGCCGACCCACGCGGAAGCGCCCACCGACTACTGGCTGTCCAATCTGCCGGCCGACACCCCGATCGCCGAGCTGGTCCGGCTGGCCAAGGTCCGCTGGCGCATCGAGCACGACTACCGCGAACTCAAGCACGGCCTGGGCCTGGACCACTTCGAAGGCCGGTCCTGGCCGGGCTGGCACCACCACGTCACCCTCGTGACCGCCGCCCACGCCTTCCTCACCGAACGACGCCTGTCCCCAAAAGCGTCAGCGCCGGCCTCACCCTCTACCGCCTCCTCGACGCCCTCCAGGACATCTTGAGGTGCTGGACCGGTATCCGCACCACCTGCCAGCAACCCCTCCCCGAACGCACGCCTACACCACCAAGATCAAGACAGACCTAATGAAGTCCTACTAGTAGCGTGTCGTTGCTTAATCCTGGGTTATTTGGTTGGGATGGTGGTGTCCGGCAGATGTTCCTTCCCTTCTGCCGAGCGGGAGTTGGTGTGATGGGTTCGCAGAAGAAGAGGCCGGTGGTGCTGACCGCGGGCGATCGTGAAGTGCTGGTTCGGGTGACCACGACGGGGGTCCATCCGGCCTCGGTGATCAGGCGGGCGCGGGTGCTGCTCGCGCTGGACACCTCTGCTGGTGAGATCGACTCCCAGGATGCGATCGCTGCCCGGGTCGGGGTCTCGGGCGAGACGCTGCGGCTGGTGGCCAAGCGGTTCGCCGAGAGCGGTGGTGACGTCGAGGCGACGATCCAGCGGAAACCGCGGGATCTCCCGCCGGTGCCCTCGCCGGTGACTGGTGAAGTCGAGGCCCGGCTGATCGCCCTGGCGTGCTCCCAGCCTCCTGCAGGCCGTGCCCGGTGGTCGCTGCGGCTGCTGGAGAAGCACGTCGCCCTGGTCGAGGGCATCCCCGATCTGGACCACTCAACCATCGGGCGGATCTTAAAAAACGAGGCTGCGTCCTCATCTGAGGAAGTGCTGGACCATCCCACCACGAGCAAACCCGCAGTTCGCGGCCCGGATGGAAGACGTGCTGGCCGTCTATGCCCGACCTTATGACCCGGCCCGCCCAGTGGTGTGCATGGACGAGAAGCCCTACCAACTCCTCGCCCATGCCCGCGACCCGCTCCCGGCCCGCCCCGGCCGCGACGCCCGCCAGGACAGCGAGTACATCCGCTGCGGCACGTGCTCGATCTTTGTGTGGGTTGAACCCCTGCGCGGGTGGCGCCGAGTAGACGCCCAGCCTCGTCGCACCCGGATCGACTGGGCCGGCCAGGTCAAGCGATTACTGACCGAGGACTACCCCGACGCCGAGACCGTGGTCCTGGTCATGGACAACCTCAACACCCACGGCATCGCCTCACTGTACGAAGCATTCGAACCAGCCGAGGCCTTCGCCCTGGCCCAGCGCCTCGAGATCCACCACACCCCCAAACACGGGTCATGGCTCAACATCGCAGAGATCGAACTCTCCGCACTGACCCGGCAATGCCTCGACCACCGCATCGCGGACCTCGACACCCTCAACACCGAACTCTCAGCCTGGCAGAACACCACCAACACCGACCAACGTCAGGTGAACTGGCAGTTCACCACCCACGACGCACGCACCAAACTCCGCCACCTATACCCCACACATTAGCTGCGACAGTCTACTAGTCCCCGAGTTCGGTCAGCTCGGCGACGGTCGGGCTGAGATAGAGGGTGCGGGCCGACAGTTCGCGCCCGGTTTCCCGTTGGACGAGGACCAGAAGTTCCGCGGCGGTCAGCGAATGCCCGCCCAGCTCGAAGAAGTCGTCCTCGATGCCGACGTCCTCGACGCCGAGCACCTCCGCCCACAGATCGCACATCAGCCGTTCTTCCGGGGTCCGGGGCGCGACGTAGTCGTTCATGGCGGCGCGCGGCAGCCGGTCGGTCTCCGGCAGCGCGTTCCGGTCCACCTTGCCGTTGGCGGTCAGCGGGAGCTCCGCGAGGACCATGATCCACGAGGGTACGTACGAGGGTGGCAGCAGCTCGCGCAGGTGACGCTTGAGCTCACGCTCCAGCGAGCGGGCGTCCTGTCCGGCGTCATCGGGGACGGCGTAGGCGACCAGACGGTTGCCGCCGCCGGGCCCGGGTCCGGCGATCACGGCCGCCGCCCGTACCGCCGGGTGGTCCGTGAGGGCCGTCTCGATCTCCCCGGGCTCCACTCGGTAGCCGTTCACCTTCACCTGCCGGTCGGCCCGCCCGAGGAAGTCGAGGGACCCGTCGGGACGCCAGCGCGCCAGGTCGCCGGTCCGGTAGAGGCGCGCGCCGGGCCGTTCGCCGGTGGGGTCGGGTACGAAACGCTCCGCGGTGGCCCCGGGACGGCCCAGGTAGCCGCGCGCCAGACCGGCTCCCGCCGCGTACAGCTCGCCGGCCACTCCCACCGGGACGGGCCGCAACCGGGAGTCGAGCAGCAGCACGCGGGTTCCGCCGATGGGGCGCCCGATGGGCACGGAGGAGGTGATGTCCTCGGTGCCGAGGGTGGCGCACGTGGTGAACGTCGTGTTCTCCGTCGGCCCGTAGCCGTTGATGACGGTCAGGTCGGGGTGCTCCGCGAGCACCCGCTCCACGGCGGCCGGCGGGACCACGTCTCCGCCGGTGATCAGCTGCCGGACTCCGCGCAGGCCGTCGACGTGCTGGGACGCGAACCGCTGGAACAGCCCCGCGGTCAGCCACAGCACGGTCACCGACGCTTCCACGACCAGTTCCGCGAGCCGGTCCACCTCGACCCTGCCGGTCGGGGAAAGGACCAGTTCGGCCCCGTTGGCCAGGGCGCCCCAGATTTCCAGGACCGAGGCGTCGAAGGCCACGGGCGCCGTCTGCAGGAAGACATCGGTGGGCTCGAACCGGGCCCAGTCGGGCGAGTGGACGAGCCGGGACACCGCGGCGTGCGGCACGCCGACCGGCTTGGGCCTGCCCGTGGAGCCCGAGGTGTAGCTCACGTAGGCGAGGTTGGCCGGGTCCGGCGCGGGGAGCTCGGCGGACCGCGTGCCGTCCTCGTGTCCGGTGCCGTCGAGCGCCGCCAGCGGCACGGCCGTCACACCGTCCGGAAGCGTCCAGCCGGACGGGTCCTCGTCGACGACCATCAACGAGACAGCGGCGTCGGCCAGTTCGCCTGTTCGCCGCGCCGGCGGTGACTGGGGGTCCAGGTACAGATAGGCCGCCCCAGCCTTGAGGACGGCGAGCAGAGCGACGATCAGACGCGGCGAGCGCTCGGCCAGCACGCCGACCACCTGCTCGGGCCCGGCCCCGGCGACGACGAGGCGCCGGGCCAACAGGTCGGCCGCGCGGTCCAGTTGCCCATAGCTCAGCTTGCCGGCCTCCCCGGAGACGGCGACCGCCTCGGGGGTGTCGGCCGCCCACGCGCCTACCAGCTCCGGAAGAGTGCGCGGTGGGGCCGCGGGTACGCCGTCGCCGCCCCAGGCACGTACGAGCTCCGTGTCCGCGTCCGAGGCCAGGGGCAGGGCTGAGACAGGAAGCCGCGGGTGCGCGCGACCCGCCAGGACGGCCCGCCTCAGCTGGTTCCGCAGGTCGTCGGCCGGGAAGGCACGCGGTCCGCGGATCCGCACGGTGCCGAGGCCGTCGACATCCACGGAGACGCCCTCGCCGGATGCGGCGGCCTCGTCCCCGCCGGGCGCCGCGCGTTCGGTCCGGAGCACCACATCGGCGTCCTCCGTACCGTCGCCGTCGGCTTCGGATGCCCGTACCGCCCTCAGCAGTTCCTCGGTGGACGGGTCGTCCGACAGGTCCAGAGTGCGGACGTGCCGAAGAAGGCCGTCCTCGTGGTGACCGACCAGCACCGAGTCGCGGAGCGTGTGCCGGTGGAGGACAACGGCCGCGGCCACCAGGGTTTCCGCCGCTGACGGCGCCGCTTCCGGCGCGGCCGGAACAGTACGCCTCAGATCGTCGCCCACTGGCGACCTCCGCCCCTCAGCACGCCGCTCGTCATGGTGCTCCTTCCGCTTGCCCTCGGGTTCCGGTGCTCCCTCTTCCCTCCCTGATATATCGGCGCGCCACCGCACCGGGGCAGTCAGGAGACTCCCCTACCCCCGTGGAGCGCCTGTCGGGCCCGCGTTCTCCTAGGATGGCGTGAACACACACAGAGCACACGAGAGCATTCGGCGCCTGGCACCGCGGCGCGCATGACGAGCTGATGCCCGTGCGCACACCGCACTTTGGGAGCCCGTGACGGTATGAACGACCTTCTGATCC
Source organism: Actinacidiphila glaucinigra (assembly GCF_035918135.1). Lineage (NCBI taxonomy): Bacteria > Bacillati > Actinomycetota > Actinomycetes > Kitasatosporales > Streptomycetaceae > Actinacidiphila > Actinacidiphila glaucinigra. The sequence continues at coordinate 9,098,884 of NZ_CP109144.1, read as the reverse complement.
GGCACCTCGCCGAGGACGAACTGCACCTCTTCGACTCCATGCCCGCGTCCACTCTCGTGGGCTTCGGCGCCTTCGGCGACACCTTCGCCGACATGGCCGCGCGGGGCGAGTACCGGTCCGAATGGGTCTGGGTAGCGCTGCGCGAGGGCACGGTGGTCGCCCGCGCCGCGTGGTGGGGCGGCCCAGAGGACACGCAGCCGGCCTCGCTCGACTGGTTCGACTTCACCGACGCCGAGGCCGCGACCGAACTCCTGCGCACGGTGCCGCTTCGCGCGCAGTACATGCTCAAACTTCCCCCGGGTTGGCGGGAGGATCCGGCGGTACGGGCCGAGGCCGAGGTCCGGATCGCGGCGGCGTCGGCCGCCGGGCTCGTGGAGCAGGGCGAGCGGAACCACTACCGGTGGACGCCCGACTGTGGGCTGCCGCCGCGTCCGGACCGGCTGACGTTCACTCCCGAGCCCGACGACGCCGTGATCCTGGAGGTGTTTCGGCGCGTCCACCGCGGTTCCCTGGACACCCAGGCGCTCCGTACCGTCGAGGAGTCCGGCATCGACGCCGCCGCCCAGGAGCAACTGGACTACCTGCGCTGGATGCCGAGCCCCCGGTCCTGGTGGCGGCTCGCCCACACGTCCGACGGTGAACTCGTCGGTCTCGTCGCGCCGTGCCGCAACTACGCGGCCCCGCTGATCGGTTACGTGGGCGTGGTTCCCGAACAGCGTGGCCACGGCTACGCGTACGACCTGCTCGCGGAGGCGACGCACTTCCTCGCCGCCGAGGGCGCGGAGGTCGTCACAGCCGGCACCGACCGCTCCAACACCCCCATGGCGGAGACCTTCCTGCGCGCCGGCTACCCGGTGACACAGCACCGGATCGACCTGGTCTGATGCCGACGCCCCCCGTCAGCCCTCCGGGCCGGGCCGGTCCGGGTACCGCCGCAGCAGTTTCCCGTCATAGTACGGAAGGACGGGCGAGTCGGGCCGCTGGGTGAGGATGAACGCGAGGTCGTCCGCTCCCGTCTGCTCGTGCCGGACGAGCCACTCGGCGGAAGGGCCGTGCACCAGGTCGTCCACCGTGATGCCGTCCAGCGAGCGGCACAGGCGCGCGAGGCGCGGTCCGACGGCCCCGGTGAGGCGTCGGGCGAGTTCGACGCAGACGAAGTCGTCCTCCGTCCGGCGCTCGCCACGGCACCCCGCCGGGACGCAGAGCCACCGGCCGCCGCGCGCGACGGTGGCGGCCAGCGCGTCGAGGTTGGCCAGGTCCCCCGTCAGCACGGTGTCCGCGACCCGGGCCGCCTGCGTGAGCGCCCGCGCGCCGTTGGAGGACAGGAAGGACAGCGGGGCACCCGTGACGGGCAGGTCCCGTACCCGGGTGGGGGAGTTCCCGCAGACGAATCCGTCCAGGACGACCCCGTGCCACTCCCCCAGACACCGGCGCCCGCGCCGCAGGGCCTCGGCGGCCTGCTCCGGCGTGGCCAGGATCTCCGTCTCATGGCCGTGCTCCACCAGGCTGCGCAGGGTGGAGGTGGCCCGGAACAGGTCCACCACCACCACGCCGGTGACCGGTGCTCCGTCGCCGAGCAGTTCCAGCTCCGACGGGTCGCACAGTTCCAGTCCGGTGCTCAACTGTCCGTTCCTCTCGCGTCTCCGGGTGTGTGTGGGGAGCCCAGGGGCGCCCCGTGCTGCTAGCTAGTGGGGAAGGACGCTGCCGAGACCCAGGGGCTTGGCCCGCTGGGCCACCTTGGCGGCCAGCGCCACGTCCTGGGCGGACATCCCGATCGGGTTCACCAGCACGATGTCGTGCTCGTGGGTGCGCGCCGGCCGGGTGCCCGCGACGACCTCGCCGAGGTGGGCGGTGACCGCGCGGCCCTCGCCGAGTGCCGGGGCGCCTTGCCCGCCCTGCTCGGCGATCCGCCCCGCCCGGTGCAGCTTGCCGAGGATGCGCCGCCGGTCGGCCGTGATGAGTCCCCATTCGTCGACGACGAGGGCGTCCGCGGCGAGGAACACCTCCGGGAGCGGGTCGTCGAGCGAGACGTTGACGAGGACGCTGCCCTTCTTCAGCCAGCCGTACCGGATGTAGCCCTCGTCGGTCGTCGTGAGCGTGACGACGACGTCCGCCCCTGCGACCGCCTCCTCTGCCCCGGACGCCGTCGAGCAGTCGACGCTGCGCCCCGCCCAGGCTCCAGCGGCGTGGGCCGCGAGCTTCTCGGCACGCCGCGGGTCGTGGTCGTGGATCACGAGCCGTCGCAGCTCCCGCAGCCGGGGAACGAGCACCTCCAGATGGACCTCGGCCAGTGTTCCCGCGCCGATGACCGACAAGGTGCGCGGCGGTCCAGCACTCAGGTGCTCGACGGCGACGGCGGTGACCGCCGCCGTGCGCAGCGCGGAGATGCGCGCCGCCTGCATCATGGTGCGGACGTGACCGGTCTCGGGGTCGAACAGCAGGATCAGGCCCTCGGCCCGGCGCAGCCCGAAGCGGGCGTTGGCGGGATTCCCGTTGATGATCTTGGTGCCGACCAGGGGGCCTTCGGGCCTGCCCAGCCACGAGGGCATGTTGAGCGTGCGCGCGGCACCCTCCTCGGCCGGCCACTGGAGGAACGCCTTGGCGGGTGTCCGCACGAGGTCGGCGGCGTGCAGGCGCAGTACCTCCGCCGCCGTCTCCACCACGTCGATGCCGTCGAGCGCCCGGTCGACGTCCGCCGAGCCAAGGTACTCCATTCCCCTGTCGGTCATCGCGCGGCCACCTCCGGCAGCCCCGGCCGGAGCCTCTCGTTGCGGTAGGCGTCGGAGTGCAGTCCGCGCCGGTACATCTCGACGCGGAGCACCTCCCCGAGCCGGACGTTGGACAGACGGACCCCGGCCCCGTAGCGGTCGAGCAGCGCGAACTGACTGCGCTTCGTGGGGGCTTCGAAGCAGAGGCCCTCCAGTCCCCAAGCCTCGACGAAGCGGTCGGCGAAGCCCGCGTGGAGCTGCTGCCGTTCGTCGAAGAGCCCGATGTCCCGCGCGTCCTCACGGGCTTCGATCACCAGGTCCACCGCACCCGCGTCACGCCAGGTCCGGCCCTCCGCCAGCAGTTCCTCGACGGCCGCCGCGTCGAACGACCCCGTGTGCTTCGAGCCGAGCTCGTACTGGACTTCGAGTCCGAGCGCGTTCGCCTCGGCGACGACCCGCCGCGCGTCGAGCGGGGACCTGACGAATCCCTGGCTGACCTCGATGCGGTCGAATCCGGTCTCGGCGCACAGCTCAAGGTAGGAGGCGACCTTGTCGTGGGCCGCGGCGATCTCGAACGGTCCGCCGCCGGCGACGGTCGGCACGCCGTACTTCCGCGCCGTCGCGATCTTGAACCGGGTAGCGTCGTAGTCGGCGATGATCCAGCACGACATCGAGAGCTTGAGGCGCTCGACGAGCCCCCCGCTCTGCTGGAGATGGCTCTCCAGCACGAGCGGGGCCTCCCCCGGGTCGAAGGGAGAGGTCAGCGCGGGGGGCTCGGCCACCCCGAGTTCCCGCAGGTACCCGCTCGACAAGCTGTCCGCCATGTAGTCATCCTCCTGATGTAGTTGCGTCAACCGCGCGGCCGCGTCCGTGCGAAGAGTGCGGGACGGGACCTCTCACAGCCGATCGGACCCGCGGGATACGGCGAGCGCCGCCCGGTCGACCTTCCCGTTGGCGCTCAGCGGGAACTCCTCCACCGTCACCACTTCGGCCGGCACCATGTAGTCGGGCAGGTGCCGTGCCAGTGCGTCCCTGACCTGGGCGGGATCCACCATGCGGCCGGGCTTGGGGACGACGAAAGAGACGAGCCGGTTCTCATCGGTGCGGTCCCTCCGCGTGAGGCTGACGGCCGCCGAGACGTCCGCGTGCGCGCACAGGGCCGTGTCGACCTCGCCGAGCTCGACCCTGTTGCCGCGGATCTTCACCTGCTCGTCGATCCGGCCGAGGTAACGCAGCGTCCCGTTCTCGTTCCAGGCCACCAGGTCGCCGGTGCGGTAGACCCTGCCGCCGGGCACGAAGGGATCGGGGGCGAAGCGTTCGGCGGTCAGGCCGGGGCGGTTGAGATAGCCGCGTCCGACGCCGGCGCCGCCGATCCACAGTTCCCCTTCGGCGCCCCTCGACAGCAGAGCCCCCGCTCCGTCCACGACGTACGCGGTGGTGTTGGCGAGGGGAACGCCGATGGTGCTGATCGTCTCGACGGGATCGGTCGGCACCCGGCCGTGCACACAGCAGATGGTGGTCTCCGTGGGCCCGTAGAGATTGTGGATCTCCACGCCCCCGCCAGCCGCGAGCCGCTCGACGAGGGTGCCGGGGAGGTCCTCGCCACCGCACCAGACACCACGGAGCTCCGGCGCGGGACGGCCCAGGTCGGCGTAGAGCCGCCAAGTGGTCGGAGTCGCCTGGCAGATGGTGATGCGGTGCTCCGTCAGCAGGGCATGCAGCCGCTCCGGGTCCCCGGCGGCGCCCCGGGGGGCGACCACCAGACGGGCCCCCGCCGTCAGGGTCAGGTAGATGTCCGTCCCCGACATGTCGAACGAGAACGGCACCACGGCGAGGGTACGGTCGTCCGCGCCCATGCCCGCCGCCGTCAGCAGTCCTTCGACCAGGTTCGCCAGGCTGCGGTGCTCGATCATCACCCCCTTCGGACGGCCCGTGGACCCCGAGGTGTAGATGACGTAGGCGAGGTCCAGCGGCCCGGGCCCCTCCCCGGCCGGCACGTCGGGGAGAGCGTCGACGTCGACGTCCTCCACCCGGACGACGGTCGTACCGTCGGAGGCCGGCAGCCGGGACGCGAGTTCCCGCGTCGTGACCAGAACTGCAGGCCGCGCGTCGAGCAGTACCCCCTCGACGCGGGCGACGGGGTGGTCGGGATCCAGCGGCACGTACGCCGCCCCGGCCTCCCAGGCCCCCATCATCACCGTCAGCATCTCGGGGGTACGGGGCAGGCAGACCGCGACGAGCGAACCGCGTCCGGCTCCCGCATCCCTCACCACCCGGCCCCAACGGCGGACGCGGCCGAGCATCTCGGTGTACGAGAGCCGCGTGGCCCCGTCGATCGCGATCCGGTCCGGGGCCTCGGCGGCCACCCGGGCGATCCGGCGGGGGACGCTCCACTCGCGGAAGTCAGGGCCGAGGGAACCCGGTCCCGGTACGGCACGGCCGACGCCCAGGGCCTGCACGGGGGACGCGTCGGTTCCGTGCGCTCGGGGCACATTTCTCATGAGATGACTTCTCCAGATCGCTGCGACCCGTGCGCCCGGACGTCCGGGCGCACACATCCTCGTGAACGGTCGGCGCGGGCAGCAGTCGGGGAAGCCCCCTACAGCGCCTGCCCTCGCGGTGTCGGGGTGCGCCGTGGAACGCCGCCCGCGCTCAGGCCCCCTGCTGCTCCATGTGACGGCGCAGGCTCAGCGGCCGCATGTCCGTCCAGACCCGGTCGATGTGCGCGAGGCACTCCTCCCGGCTGCCCTCGGCGCCCTCGGCACGCCAGCCCTCGGGGACGTCCGTGCCGGAGCGCCAGATCGAGTACTGAAGCTCGTCGTTGAGGACGACCAGGTACCGGTCGTCGTCCTGCTGTGCGTCAGCCATGTCATGCTCCTGGTGTGCGCGGGGAAGGTCCGGCCAATCGGAAGGTGCGGTCAATCTGGCACAGGAAGCCCGGCGGGCCATGTCCGGAAACCTCCCTACTCCCCTTCCGCGGAGGGCCCGGGAGCAGGGGGTGGTCACACGTCGTCGCCGGCATCCAGCAGACCGGTCACGACCTCGTCGGAGATGCCGTCCAGCTCGCGCAGGAGCCGTTCCAGTTCGTCGGGTGACGTCTGGTCCAGCTGTGCGCGTTCCACCGTTTCGGCGAGCGACCGGATCGTGGTGCCGGCCCTCAGGAGCTCGGCGACGGACAGCTCCACGCCGACGTCCGCACGGATGCGGGCGGCCATGCGGGTGGCCAGCAGGGAATGCCCGCCGAGTTCGAAGAAGCTGTCCGTGACGGAGACCCCGGGGATGTCCAGGAGCTCACTCCATATCGTCGCCAGCCGGTGTTCCGTCTCGGTGGCGGGTTCGATGTGGGCGGACGGCGCGTCGGCCGGTTCCGGGTCGGGCAGGGCGCGGCGGGCGAGCTTGCCGTTCGGACCCAGAGGCAGGGCGGGGAGCCGGACGAAGGCGGCGGGGATCATCGCCTCCGGCAGCCGCCCGGACAGGAACGACCGCAGCTCGGCGGCGTCCGCCGTCTTCTCCTCCCCCGCCGCCGGCACCGTGTAGGCGACCAGGCGGAGCCTGCCGTCGGGGCCGGGCCTGGGCACCACCGCCACGGCACTGACGGCCGGGTGTCCGGCCAGCGCGGTCTCCACCTCGGCCGGCTCGACCCGGTGACCCCGGATCTTCACCTGGTCGTCCGCCCTTCCGAGGAAGTCGAGCGTTCCGTCGGCGGTCCAGCGGCCGAGGTCGCCCGTGCGGTAGAGACGTCCGCCCGGCTCGAAGGGGTCGGGCACGAACCGCTCGGCGGTGGCCCCGGGGCGCCCCCAGTAGCCGCGGGTGACGGGCAGGCCGCCGATGCACACCTCACCGGGCATCCCGACCGGCGTCGGACGGCCCCGGTCGTCGAGGACGTACACGCGGGCCCCCGGGATCGGGCGGCCGACCGGCAGCCGGGCGCCCTGGTGGGCGCCGTGGCGCACCGAGTGGCCGACGACCTCGATGGTCGCCTCGGTGGGACCGTACAGGTTGAACAGCTCCACCGACGGCAGGCGCTCGTGGAAGCGGTCCGCCAGTGCGGGTGACAGCGCCTCGCTGTTGGAGAACACCCGGCGCAGGGGACGCGCGCATGCGCCGACGCCCGGCTCGTCGAGGAACACCGCGAGCATCGAGGGGACGAAGTCGCAGGTGGTGACCGCCTGTTCCTGGATGAGCCGGACCAGGTACCGGGGGTCCTGCTGCCCGTGGGGCTTCGCCAGCACGATCCGCGCGCCGACGCTCAACGGCCAGAAAATCTCCCACACGGAGACGTCGAAGCCCACCGACGTCTTGTGGAGCACCGCGTCCGACCGGCCGAGGGCGGAGTCCTGCTGCATCCACTCCACGCGGTTCGTGGCACCGGCGTGCGGGGTCATCACCGCCTTCGGCGTGCCGCTGGTTCCCGAGGTGTAGACGACGAAGGCCAGGTTCCGGCCGTCCGCCCGCCGGGGCGGACGGGAAGCCGGGAATCCGGCGGCGGGATGCGGCGCCGCGTCCAGGCGGACCACCACGGGCGCTCCGTCCCCGGTGCCGCCGCCGTCTCCGTCGTCGAGCCGCGCTCCGTGCTCTCCCAGGCGCGTGGCGAGTTCCCCCGTGGTGAGCAGGGTGCTCGGGCGCGCGTCGGCCAGCAGGGCGGCGAGCCGACCGGGCGGGTGCTCGGCGTCGAGGGGTACGTAGGCGGCCCCCGCCTTCAGTACGGCGAGGAGGGCGACGACCAGCTCGGGAGAGCGGGGGAGACAGACCCCGACCCGCGCGTCCGGTCCCGTCCCCATCGAGCGGAGCAGTCCGGCCAGCCGGTTGGCCCGTTTCTCCAGCTCGCCGTAGGAGACCGTGGCGTCGTGCGCCACCACGGCCGTCGCTTCCGGGGTGCGCTCCGCCTGCGCCTCGAAGGCCGTGTGGAGCAGGCCGTCGGCGAGTGCCGGCACGTCGCGCCCGCCGAAATCGTGGACCAGGCGGTCTCGTGCCGCTTCGAAGACCAGCGGCAGCTCCCGCACGGCGGTGTCCATCCGGTCCGCCGCGGTCTCCAGGACAAGCCGCAGCGTGTCAAGCAGGGATTCGACGGAACCGCGCTCGAAGAGCGAGGTGTCGTAGACCGCGTGGCCGTCGAGACCGCCGTCGGGCCGCTCGAAGACGTGCAGGGCGAGTTCGAACTGGGACCCTGGGCTGGGGAGTTCGAAGGGCTCCGCGTGAACGCCCCGCGCCTCCCAGGGGAGGGCCGGCAGGTTCTGCAAGGCCAGCGACACCCGTACCAGCGGCGCCCGGCCGCCGGTACGGTCGACTCCCGCGCGCCGCTGGATCTCCTCGTACGGATGGTCCTGGTACGGGTAGGCGGTCAGGCAGGTGTCGCGCACCCTGTCCAGGAGTTCCTCGAACCGGGGGTTGCCCGACGCGTCGACCCGCAGGGGCACCAGATTGACGAGCAGTCCGACCGCCTGTTCGGTGCCGGGCCGGTGCCGGCCCGCCGCCGGTGTGCCGATCACAAGGTCTTCCTTGCCGGTCCAGTGGGTCAGCACGGCGGCGAGGCCCGTGAGCAGAGCCATGAACGGGGTGGCCTTGCGCGCCGCCGCGGCGGACTTCAGCCGTGCCGTCGCCGCGGCGTCGAGCCGGAACGGCAGCGCGGCGCCCTGCCAGGACGGGGCGGGCGGCAGGGGCCGGTCCAACAGGAGTTCGACGGGCTCGGCGCCCTCCAGACGGTCGCGCCAGAACGCCTCGGCGGCCGGGTCGAGTGCCGGCGGCGGCAGGAGCACCGGGTCCGGAAGCGCCACGCCGTCCGCCCGGCCCTCGCGGTAGTACGCACCGAGTCGCCCGAGCAGGAGGCCCATGGACCAGCCGTCCAGGACGATGTGGTGGGCCACGACGCCGAGGTACCACTCGTCCTCGGGCGCGCGCAGCAGCACCGCGCGCAGCAGCGGTCCTTGCGCCAGGTCGAACGGCTCGGCCGCCAGTTCCCCGATGGCATCGGCGGCGTTCACGGGAATCGTGTCCCGCGGGCCGTCCTCGTCCCGGCCGGGGCTCGCGGGGATGTCGCGTATGGGCAACTCGACGGCGTACGGGGGTGCTTCGACAGTCCTCAGCACATCATCGGCGCCGAGCGCGAAGACGGTGCGCAGTCCGGGGTGGGCCCGGACAAGTTCGGTCAGGCCGTCACGGAGCAGTTCCGGGCGCACGGGTCCGGTCAGGCGTACCCCGCCGACGACGTGGTAGGCGCGACCGGCGCCCATCCGGTCGAGGAGCCACATGTTCCGCTGACGGTCGGTTGCGTGGTCCTGTACGGCTGGGTCGACGAGAGCGGAGGGCCGGGCCTCCACGGGTGCGGAAGGGCCGAGGGAGACGGCCCGGTCGAGGTCGGCCGGGGTCATGCCGTCGAGCAGTTCGGCGACGGGGACGTCGCGGCCGTACGACTCCCGTAGCGCCGAGGCGAGGTGCACGGCCCGCAGCGAGTCCAGTCCGAGGCCGACCAGTGCGGTGTCCGCCTCGGCCCGGTCCGCGTCGTCGCCGAGCACCTCGCGCAGGAGCGCGGCCAGTTCGGGGTTCGCGAGGTGCCCGGACGCGGGTCCCGTCTTCGGGTCCGTGTCGCGGACTGTGGCCGCGGGCGCCACGCGGGCCAGGGCGTCGGACGCCCACAGGTCGCGGCAGGCGGAACGGCGGATCTTGCCGCTGGTGGTACGCGGGATGGTGCCGGGCCGTACCAGGGCGACGTCGTGCAGGTGGATCCCGTGTTCGGAGGCGACGGCCCGGCACACGGCCGTCACGACGTCGGCCGCCTCCGCCGGGGCGAAGCCGCGCTCCACCTCGTGGACGAGCACCACCCGTTCCGTGTCGCCGTCGTCGACGGAGAAGGCCGCGCCGCGCGTCGGCCGCAGCCCCGGGTGCGCGGACTCCGCGGTCTGCTCGACGTCCTGCGGGTGATGGTTCCTGCCCCTGACGACCATGACGTCCTTGACACGGCCCGTGACGTACAGCTCGCCGTCCCGGAGGAAGCCGAGGTCGCCCGTGCGCAGGAAGTCCTGGTCGCCGTGGCCGGCGAGGCGTGCCCGGAAGACCCACTCGGTCTCCTCGGGGCGCTTCCAGTACCCGTCGGCGACGGTCGGTCCGGCGACCCAGACCTCGCCGACGCGGTCGGGGCCGGCCTGCAGGCCGGTGTCGGGGTCGACCACCGCCACCAGATCCTCGCCCCGCGGGCGGCCGCTCGACGTCAGCACGGCGACCGGCCCGGGCACGGATCCGGTCCAGTCCGTCGCCCGGCCCTCCGCCAGATCCTGCCGGGAGACGCGAACCGTCTGCGGCCGGCCGTCGGCGGGCGTTCCTCCGGTGACCAGCAGCGTGGCCTCGGCGAGGCCGTAGCAAGGATGGAGGGCCGAGGGGCGGAAGCCCGCGGGGGCGAAGGCCCGCGCGAACGCCTCCATCGTGGACGCGCGCACCGGCTCCGCGCCGACCAGCGCGTGCTCCCAGCGGCTGAGATCGAGCCTCAGGCGCTCCTCGGGGGTGGTCCGCCGGACGGCCTCGAGGTAGGCGAAGTCCGGTGCGGCGGAGAGCGTGGCCCCTCGGCTGCTGATGGCTTCGAGCCACCTCATCGGGCTGCGCAGGAAGGCCGTGGGGGGCAGCATCGTGCTGGGGAAGCCGCTGTAGAGCGGTTGCAGGATGCCGCCGATCAGTCCCATGTCGTGGTACGGCGGCAGCCAGCTGACGCTGGAGCTTTCGGGCCCCGCGCCGATTGCGCCCGCAATGATCCGCGAGTTGTGCACCAGGTTGTCATGACGCACCACGACGCCCTTGGGGGTGCCGGTCGATCCCGAGGTGTACTGGAGGAACGCGGGCGCGTGCGGGGCGGGCGGCCGGCCAGGAGCGGGCTCACCGGCGAGCTCCGGCAGGCCGTCGGCCTCGATCCACCGCAGGCCGGGCACGGTGAGCAGGGCCGATCCGCGGCCGTGGAGCTGGGCCTTCGTCGCCGTGTCCGTGAGGGCGACGACGGCTCCGGAGTCCGCGGCGACGGCCAGGACCTGGGCCTCACCGCGGGCCCCGGCTGGCAAAGCGACGGGGACGGCGACAGCCCCCGCGTACAGGCAGCCGAGGAATCCCGCGATGTAGTCCTCGCCCGGCGGGAAGAGCAGCAGGACGCCGGCGCCAGCCGCACGGTGTTCCCCAAGCACCCGGGCGAGGGTGCGGGCCCTCTCGTCGAGCCGCGCGTAGGTGAGCACCGCCGACGTGCCGTCGTCGGACGGGAACTCAAAGGCCGTGTGGGACGGGGTCGTTTCCGCCCGTCGCGACAGGATGTCGACGAAGGTCGAGGCTTGCACGCTGGCTCCAGATGATCGTCGGCGGCGGGACACCACCGGTGCTGAGCGGGTCACAGATCTCCCAGGCGGGCGAACACCCGGCGGTCCTGGTGGGCCATCATTTCCTCGAGCACGTCCACGTACTGGCCCATCAGCCGCTCGATGCGCGACGGGGAGAAGTGGGAGGTCCGATAGCGGACCTGGACCACGGCGCCGTTCGCGTCGTGGCGCAGCCGGACGCTCAGCGGGCGCAGCACGTACTGGCGGGCGGCCGTGATCCTCTCGGTCCGCAGCTCCCCGGTCTCCATGAGGACGTCCAGTTCCTCTTCGGCGGTGAACTGGACCTCGTCGATGCGCTTCATCAGGTCGGGGGTGTCGAGGTGCGGCTCCAGGAGGTGGGGTGGCAACTCGGGATAGGTGAAGTCCTGGGTAACGCGCTCGTGGGTGGCGGAGACGAGTTCGGCGTAGGTGGGGTCGCCCGACAGGTCGGTGCGGATGACGACGTCTCCGGAGAAGTCCGCCACGAGGTCCCGCAGTTCGCTCCGGTTGCGGTACGACACGGGTGCGTTGACCGCGATGTCACGCTGGCCGGAGTGGCGCGCGAGGAGCACCGTGAAGGCGGAGAGGCCCAGTGTGTAGAGGGTGGTGCGGCGCTCCTTGGCCAGGGCGAGCATCCCCTGGTGAAGCGCGTCGGGGAGCGGGACGATCAGCATCCCGCCCAGCGGGCCCGCGTCGGCGCCGGGTTCCCGGTCGCTCGGCATGACGGCCGGTTCCGCGCCGACCAGTCGCGCGGACCAGTACGCGATCAGCTCGGCGCCCCTGGCCCCCGCGAGGCGGTCCCGCTGCCAGGCCGCGAAGTCGGCCCACTGCACCGGCAGCGGTGGCAGTGCGCACGGCACGCCCGCGAGGTCGGCCGCGTAGTGGGCCGAAAGGTCCCGGACGACCACCTCCAGGGAGCGTGCCTCGCCGATGATGTGGTGCAGCAGGAGCAGCGCCACGTGGTCGTCGTCGGCCACCCGGAAGAGCCGAAGTCTCGCGAGCGGGGCCCGGTCGAGCGGGAAGGGGCGGTCCACCTCCTCGTACACCGTCCGGTCGAGGTCTGCCAGGTCCAGGTCGTCGACCCGCAGCGTCGCCGTCACGCGTTCCGCGACGATCTGGGTGAGCCGGCCGTCCTCGACGCGGAGCGCGGTGCGCAGCGTCTCGTGCCGCGCGATCACCGCGTTCCAGGCCCGTTCGAGTGCGGCGATGTCCAGCGGCCCCCGCAGTCGCAGGGCGCTGACGATGGCGAGCGAGGGGCCGGATGTGCCCGCTACGCCCTGCCACATCCCCTCCTGGGAGACCGCGGCCGGGAAGCGCTGCTCGCCTTCGGTGCGCGGCAGCACCGGAATGGTGCGGGCGGCGCGGCGCCGGTTCAGCAGCTCCCGCTCGATCCTGGCGCGTTCCTCGATCCGGTCACGGTCCACTGGGTTCTCCCTCTGCCGCGGTCGCCCGCCCGGCGGCCGCTTCCGGCTCGTCGTTCCCGTCCGGCGCGGCGAGCCCGCCCGCGAGCACCTCCACCAGTTCGGCCGGGGCGTCCATGAACGCGTAGTGCGGCCCGCTCAGCACCGTGAAGTCGCAGTCGCCGATGTCGCTCCACCCGCCCATGAGGTCGTGCGGGACTTCGGTGTCGGCGTCCCAGCCGATGGCGGTGACCGGGCAGTTCACCGGCGTGGGGTCCACCACGCCGTAGTTCCGGTGCGTCGCCACGTCGGCGACCAGCACCTCGGTGGTGAGCTCCACCAGGTCGGGCCTGCTCGGCACGCCGAGCCCGGCTAGCAGCCCGGTCACCTCCGTCTGGAGCTCGGGGCCCGACAGGTCCAGGAAGCGCCCGTGCGGGCCCCGGTGGGGGGCCACCTGCGAGGAGACGAAGAGCCGGGCCGGCCGCGGGTAGCCCGCCCGTGCCATGTGCAGCACGATTTCGTACCCGGCCAGTGCCGAGCTGCAGTGCCCGAAGAAGGCGAAGGGGCGGTCCAGATATGGCAGCAGCCCCACGCTCACCGCGCGCGCGAGCTCGTCGAAGGAGGAGAACGGCTTCTCCCGGAACCTGTTCTCCCGGCCCGGCAGCTGAACGGGGCAGATCTCCGTCTCCCCCACGAACCTGGGCCAGTCGCGGTACATACTCGCGCCACAGCCCGAGTACGGCAGGCAGAAGAGGCGGGAGGAGGCGTCCGCGGACGGTTCCCGCATCAGCCACTTTCCATTGCGTACGGCGGCCATCGTCAGTTCCTCATCTTCGCGGTCACGACGAGATGCTTGATTCCGGCGACGAAGTTCGAGCTCAGGTGCTCTGTCTCACCGGACCTCTCGAAGCTCGTGAAACCTTCACCGAGCTCCGTCAGCAGGGTGCGCAGGCTGACCCGCGCCACGGTGTGGCCGACGCAGTAGTGGGCGCCGCTGCCGAAAGCCATGTGCCGGTTCGGCTTGCGCCGGGGGTCGAAGACGTACGGGTCGGTGAAGACCTTCTCGTCGCGGTTGGCGGACCCCAGCCAGACGACCACCGCGTCTCCGGCCCGGATCCGGCGGGTGCCCAGTTCCACGTCGTGCTGTGCGTGCCGCATGAAGTGGTTGGCGGGCGAGGCCCAGCGCAGGGCCTCCTCCAGGGTGTCGCTCACCGAGTGGGGACTGAGCAGGTCCTCCAGGGCGGGCGTGCCGAGCAGGCTGTCGAAGACGGCCAGCGGCACGTAGGGGGTGGTGACGTTCGCGCCCAGGAGCAGGCTGTAGCAGTTGGAGAGGACCTCACCCGGTCCCAGGGGCTCACCCTCGACGGCGGTGTTCATCAGCAGGGTGATGAGGTCGTCGCCGGGCTTCCTGTGGCGCAGGCGCACGACCTCCGCGAAGTAGGCGAACAGTTCGCGGTGCGCGAGGGCGGCCGTCTCCTCCGGGGTCGCCTGTGACATGTACTCGGGGTCTTCCGCGGCGATGGACATCAAGGTGAGGCGGGTGAGCCGCGGCCAGTCCTCCTCCGGCAGGCCCATCAGCATCCCGGCGACCGCCATCGGCAGTTCCGTAAGGGCTTCGGCGAGGTCGAACGGCTCTCCGGAGCGGGCCGGGGCGAGCAGGCGGCGCACCTGGCCTGCGATGACATCGGTGGAGTGCTCGACCGCCTTGATAGTCAGGGCGCGCTGGAGCGGCGCCCGCATCCGGGTGTGCCGGGGCGGGTCGGTGGCCGCCATCTGCCGTCCGCCGGCCGGATCGTCCTTGCCCAGGAGGCTCAGCAGGGTTCCACGTTCGGAGGTGAACGCGGTGTGGTCGCGCAGGACGAACGAGGCGTCGTCGTAGGTGGTGACGGACCAGAAGCCCCCGTCGCCCTTGGGGTGCCAGCGCACCGGCTCGCGGGCGCGCATGGCCTGCCACACAGGGTGGGGATCGCCGTGCGCGTACGTACGGGGCTCGGTGAGGTCCACCGCGTCGAGGTCCACGGACAGCGGATCAACCGGTCCGGACATCCGCATAGAGAAGTCACATCGCTTTCGTTCCGCCGCCGTGCCGGTCCACGCTTCCGGTGCGTGCCGACGCTGGAGACCGATGGAACAGCAGCCCCTTCGAGGGGAGCCAGTCCGTGGATCCCCTGACTGGTTCTCCCGTGCCCGCAGGGCAGACTCCGCTGACGTGACAGACATGGATACGCTCGTCGTCCCCGCCCGGTTCAACGGCCCCACGCACAGCGCCAACGGGGGGTTCTTCTGCGGGCTGGTCGCCGAGGCTGCCTCCGCCGCCGCGCTCCCTGCGCCCGTCGCGGTCTCCCTGCACGCCCCGCCCCCGCTGGAGGTGCCGCTCCGGGTCGAGGCCGCCGGCCGGCGCACGCACGTGTGGGACGGGGCGACACTCGTGGCGACGGCGTCACCGACCCGGCACGCCGTGGCGCCCCTGCGAACCGTCTCGCCGGCCGTCGCGCACGAGGCCTCCGGGCTTTTCGAGGGCCGTCGCCACCATCCCTTCCCCACCTGCTTCGTGTGCGGGCCCGACAGATCCGCGCCGGGCGGCCTCCTACTGGCGCCCGGGCCAGTGCCGGGAGAGCCAGGACACGTGGCCTGCCCGTGGATCCCCGACGCCTCCGTGCCGCTCCGCTCCGGCCGGGTCGCGCGGGAGGTCGTCTGGAGCGTGCTCGACTGTCCGGCGGGCTGGACCGTCGGGGCGACGGACGTGACGCGGGTCCTGGGCTGGATGCACGCGGAGATCCTGGACCTGCCGTCGGTGGGCGAACCCTGCGTGGTGACGGCACGCCTGGACCAGAGGGACCCGCGCACCACGACCAACACAACGGTGCTGCACGGCAACGGCGGCAGGCTGCTGGCCCGTGCCACCACCCGATGGATGGAGTGGCCCGCGTCGGCGGACGGCGCCTGAGGCGCGGTGACCACGGACGGCCCGGGGCCGGCGGCTCCTACGTCCGCCGGCCGTCGTCCGTCAGAGCCCGGTGGCGTCCGCGTCCGAGCCGGTCAGCGCTTCGAGGACCCGCCAGGCCATCTCCGCGACGGTGAAGTCGGCGTACAGCTCCCTCAGCGGCAGGTCGACGCCGAAGAGCTCCTGGACGCGCGCGGCCACCCGGACGGCCGCCAGCGACTGGCCGCCGAGCTCGAAGAAGTCGTCGTACACCCCGACGGAGTCGATGCCGAACTCCTCCCGCCAGATGCCCGCGATCTCCTCCTCGAAAGGTGTGCGGGGCGCCACGTGGCGCCCCCGGCCGTCGGTCGACGTCTCCGGCGCGCGAAGGTCCCCGTAGGCGGGGGCGCCCGAGGCATCACGCGGGATCCGGCCGACCGGGACGATCACCCGGGGCACGGCCGCCCCGGGCAGCCGCTCGTGGAGATACGCCGCCGTGGCACGCGGGTCCACCGAGGTGCCGGGACGCGGTGCCACGTACAGCACCAGCCCCTGCCCGTCGGCGGCCTCCGGCAGAACGACGCACGCGCAGTCGGCCACGTCCGGGTGGGCGGCCGCCGTCTCCTCGACCGCGGACGGGGTGACGCGTAGGCCTCCCGAGCGGACGAGGCCGTCAACGCGCCCGACGATCTCCAGTCCCCCGTCGGGGTGCAGTCGCGCCAGTTCACCGGTGCGGTGAAGGAGTCCGCCGGGGGTCGCTCCGTGCGGATCCGGTACGAAGCGGGCCGCGGTCTCACCGGGGTGCGACCGGTAGCCCCGGCCCACCGCCGGTCCCGCCAGGTGGAGTTCGCCCGTCGTGCCGAACGGCACCGGCTCCAGCCGGGCGTCGAGGACGTGGGCCCGGAGACCCGGGGCGACAGAGGCGGCCGTGCGCTCGGCGGAGTCCTGCGGGGGCAGCACGCCGACCGAGTACAGGCCCGCCACTTCCGGCATCGTGCGGGCGTGGAGCGAGCGGCCGGGCGCGGCGGCCCACTCGCCCCGCTCGTCGACGGCGGGCACGCGGTCGTCCCAGAAGATCCGGGTGTGCACCGAGGGGGGCAGCACGGAGGGGTGCGCCTCCTCGCCGGAAGAGGCCCCGGAGAAGGAGACGACGGTGACGTCCGACTTCTCGGCGGCGGCCCAGGTCCCCTCCAGGACCAGCGCGGCGCCCGCGGCGAGCACGGGCCACGCCTCGGCCGCGAACCGCGCGGGATCCGGGGCGACGAGCAGATAACGGTCACCCTGCTCGAGGCCGAGGGCCTCGGCGGCGGCACGGGCCCCCGCGGCGAGCTGACTGTGGCTGTGGAGCGCGCCGGAGCGGGCTCCGTATCCGACACCGGGCGCGGTCATGGCCAGGCTGCCGGGCGGGGTTGTCGGCGCGATACCGGAGGCGGGCGCGCCGCTCCCGACCCGGGCGCCGGAATCCGGCCGGGCGATCCGGTCCGGCGTACCGAGGGCGACGGCCTTCACCGAGTCGGGCAACGGGCGCGCGGAGCCGTCGGTCACGGCATGCGAGGCACCGGCGTCCCTGACGGCCCGGCCGACGACCTCGGCCGGTCCCTTCGGGTCGAGGACCAGGTGCCCGCCACCGGCCTTGCTCGTGGCGAGGAGGGCGACGAGCAGGTCGGGTCCGGCGTCGAGCGGCAGCGCGACCGTCGTCTCCGGACCGACGCCCTCCCCGCGGAGCCGGTCGGCGAGGTCGGTGGCCCGGCGGTCCAGCTCCGCGTAGTCGATCCGCTCACCCTCGTGCAGCACGGCCGGCGCGTCGGGGGTCAGCCGCGCCCACTCCTCGGCGGAGGCGTGGGCGGCGGCGGGCCCGCCGCCCAGGCCGGTCCGGTCGGCGACGGTCAGGATCGCCGCCCGCTCCTCCGGCGTCAGCAGGGTGATGCCGGAGATCCGCTGCTCGGGCAGGTCGGCGACGGAGTGCAGCAGCGTCGTCAGCTGTGCCGCCATGCGGGCGATGGTGTCCTCGTCGAACAGGTCGGTGCGGTATTCGATGCGGGCCCGGTAGACGTCGGCCCCCGGCGAGACGTCGAGGAGCAGGTCCGTCTTCGCGGTGCCGGTCTCGGTCCACATGGGTTCGAACGCGAGACCCGCGGCGGTCCACGAGGGGCGCGTCATGTTCTGGAGCACCACCATCACGGGTGCGTCGGCCGTGCGGTCCCCGGAAGGCCGCTCCGCGCGCAAGTGCTCGAGCAGCAGCTCGTAGGGGAGCTCCTGGTGGTCCCAGGCTCCCACGCAGGCGTCGCGTACCCGGTCGATCAGCTCGACGAAGCGGGGGTCGCCCCCCGTGTCCACGCGCAGCGGCAGGGTGTTGACGAAGTAGCCGATCAGCCCCTCCAGTTCGGGGCGTTCGCGCCCCGCCGTCGGGGACGTGACCGTGATGTCGTCCTGGCCGCAGACGCGGGAGAGCAGCACGTCGAACCCTGCCAGCAGGGCCATGAACAGCGTGGCCCGCCGTTCCCGGGCCAGCGCCTCCAGCCGGTCCATCAGGGGTGCGGGCAGTGTGAACCAGTAGGACCGGCCGCGTGATGTCGCCACCTCTGGCCGCGGCCGGTCCGCCGGAAGGCGCGGGGACGTGGCCCCAGCCAGCTGTCCGCTCCAGTAGTCGGTCAGTTCCCGCAGCGTCTCGCCTTGCAGCCGGCCGCGCTGCCACACGGCGAAGTCGGCGTACTGGATGGGAAGTTCCGGCAGCTCCGGTTCTCGCCCCTCGCGGTGCGCCTCGTAGGCGGCCGACAGCTCGGCGAAGAGGATCCGCGAGGAGACACCGTCCGTGACGATGTGGTGCAGGGCGAGGACGACGATGTGGTGGTCGGCCGCGAGCCTCAGGAGCGTGCAGCGCAGGAGGGGGCCGTTCCTGAGGTCGAAGGGCCGTCGGCCTTCTTCGCGGACCTCCGCCTCGATCCCGTCCAACGCCACCTCGATGACCCGGACGGTCACCGGTTCCCCGGGGCCGATCACCTGGACCGGTGCCCCGTCGGCCAGCGCGAAGACAGTGCGCAGCGCCTCGTGCCGCTCCATGACGGTGTTCAGCGCCTTCTCCAGCACCGCCGCGTCCAGGACTCCCCTGACCCTCACGACGGACACCACGTGGTACGTGGGCCGGTCCGGATCGAGCTGGTGCTGCAACCAAAGGCTCTGCTGCGCGAACGACGTCTCGAACTGGATCGCCGGCTCCACCGTCACCACTCTTCCCCGGGCGCGTCGGCCACGCGCCACCCGTCGGTCGGTCCATCGGACCCTGCTGTCGACCTTCCGGTCCCCGGGGGGCGGGACGGCAGTCGGGAGTCCTCCCGACTGCCTGCCGGGGCGGCACGCTGCCACGATGCGCGGCACGTACTTCGGGCACGTCGCGTCCTCGCGACCGTACGCGGAACCCCCCGCGCACTCCCGTCACCGGAACACAAGGAGATCAGTGATGGCGGACGAGACGGCGTCGCACCCCGACGACCTGCACCGTCGCATCGACGCGCTGTCGCCGGACCGGCGCCGGCTGCTCAGCCGTCGCCTGGCCGAGCTGGGCAAGGCGGGCCGGCAGCCGCTCCCCCTGCTGCCCCGAGAGGCCGGGATCAACCGGCTTCCCGCCGCCACCAACCAGCAGCGCCTCTACTTCCACCAGCAGGTGCGGCCGGAATCGTCGGCGTACGTCGTGCCGGTAGCCCTGAGGCTCACGGGCGACCTGAGCAAGGACGCGCTGCGCGAGGCGCTGGCGGCGCTCGTACGGCGGCACGAGCCGCTGCGTACCGGCTTCGAGGTCACCAGCGCAGACGGGCTCGTCCAGGTGGTGCGGGGCGCGGACGAGGTGTTCGTGCCTCTCACCGTGGAGTCCGTTCCGGAGGACGAGGTGCCGGGGCGGCTGGCCGAACTCGCGGCGATCCCGTTTGACCTGGAGCGTCCGCCCCTGATCCGCACGGCGCTCTGGAAGATGCGGGACGACGGCGAAGCGGCGGAGTCCCGGGAGGGGGCGGTCTCCTGGGTCATGGCCCTGATGGCGCACCACGCCGTGCTGGACGGCTGGTCGCTGGGCATCCTCGTCCAGGAACTCATCGCCCTGTACGCGGCCGCGTCCGAGGGACGTCCGCCGGCGCTCACCTCGCCGGCCGTGCAGTTCGCGGACTTCGCCGCGTGGGAGTGTCGGCAGACGGAGCTCCCGGAGGCGGCCCGCCATGCGGCGTACTGGCGGGAGTCCCTGGCCGGCGCCCGGGTGCCCGTCCTTCCCGTCGGCGCCCATCCGCGGCCGGACGGGCGGGCGGCGCACGACCGTGCCGTACCGGTGGCCGTTTCCCCCGACCTGACCTCGGTGCTCACAAGGCTCGGCCAGTCGGCCGAGGCCACCCCGTTCATGGTGCTGCTCTCCGCGTTCGCCCTGGTGCTGGAGCGCTGGTCGGGCCAGTCGGACCTCCTGCTGTGCACCGCGACGGCGGGACGCCCCCGGCCCGAGGTCGAGCGGGTGGTGGGGTTCTTCGCCCGGACCGTGCCGCTGCGGCTGACGGTCGACCCGGCTGGCACATTCGACGACCTTCTGGCGCACACGCGCGGCCGGTGCGTCGACGCGTACGCGCACCAGGAACTCCCCCTGCACCGCATCGTCGGCGCCACCGAGGAAGCAACCGGCGGACGCCCCCTGCGGCCCACCGTGATGGTCGCCCTGCGGGACGTCCCGATGGGCAGCATCCGACTCGCGGGCGTATCGGCGGAGGTGATCGAGCTCCCCTCCCCGGACACCGAGTTCGACCTGAGCCTCGATCTCCATCCGACGTCCGAGGGCGGCGTGTCCGGCTGGCTGCACTACTCCGGCGAGCTGTTCGCCCGGGAGACCGCCGAGCACGTGGTGGCGGCGTTCCTTGAGGTCCTGGGGGCGCTCACGGGAAGCGGCGGCACACCCCTGACCGAGCTGGCGGGACCGGCCGGGCCACTCGCCGCGTACGCCTCGGCGCACGAGGCGGACCGCCACCTCCTGGAGGTGCGGGGCGCCTTGGTCGACGTGGACGAGGTGACGGCCGCGCTGTGGGAACTGCCGGGCGTGGAGGAGGCGGTCGTCCTCGCCCGCAGCCACGAGGACGGCGGCCACGAGCTGCTCGCGTACGTGACCGGGGCGATCACGGGCGGGGAGGCGCTGCGCCGTCTCCTGGCCGACCGTCTGCCCGGCCCGATGGTCCCGGACCACATCACGGCCCTGGATGCCCTCCCGCGCACGGCCGGTGGCCGGCTCGACCGGGGCGCCCTTCCCGTTCCCGCCCGGGCCCGCTCCCATGACGCCGCCGTCCACACGCCGCCCTCGGGGGAGCTGGAGCGGATCCTGGCCGACATCTGGCAGCAGACGCTCGACGTCGAAGCGCCCGGCAGGAACGACGACTTCTTCCGTCTCGGCGGCCACTCGCTGCTCGCGACGCTGATGGTGTCCCAGGTGCGCGAGCTGTTCCGGGTCGAGCTGCCGCTGCACTTCTTCATCGAGGCGCCCACGATCGCCTCGCTGGCCGATCTGGTGCGCGAAGAGGCACGGCTTGGCGGCGCGGACGCCGACCGGATCGCCGAGATCATCCGCAGGGTCCAGAAGATGGAGGCGGACGAGGTCGCGGCGGAGCTCCGCACGTGAGGGGACGAGCTGCGGACGTGAGGGGACGACGGTGAAGACCGGGAGCCCGCCGTTCGCGCCGGGGTTCTGGCGGCTGTGGACCGCGACCACCGTCTCCGGCCTCGGTGACGGGGTGCGGACCATCGCCCTCTCGCTGTTCGCGGCCGCGCTCACCCGTGATCCCTTCCTTGTGTCCCTCGTCACCGTCGCGGGCCGGCTGCCGTGGATCTGCGTCGGGCCGTTCGCGGGCGCCTTCGCCGACCGGGTCGACCGGTGGCGCACCCTGTGGCTCTGCGACGCGGTCCGCACCGTGGTGCTGACGGGCTTCGTCGCCCTCAGTGCCCTGGACCAGGTCACCATCACCGTTCTCGCAGTGATCGCCTTCACGCTGAGCTCCGTACAAGCCATGGCGGACAACCTGTCCCAGGCCGTGGTCCGCGACGTCGCGGGGCCCGGATCGTTCGACGCGGCCAACAGCCGCCTCCTGGGGGGGCAGTTCCTCGCCATCGAGTTCGTCGGCACGCCCCTGGGGACCGTGCTGTTCCTCGCCTCGCCCACCCTCCCGTTCGCCGTGGACGCGGCCTCGTTCCTGCTCTCCGCGGTGCTGGTGTTCGGCCTGCGCGGGCGCGGTTCGCGTCCGGCAGGCTCGGACGGCGGCTTCTCGCTGCGCGCCCTGGGCGCCGGTACGGCCTCCGGCTTCCGCCGGCTCTTCGGCCACTACCTGCTGCGGACTCTGTGCCTGATCGCCGGACTGCTCAACTTCGCCCTGGTCGGCGTGATCGGCATTGTCGTCCTGTACGCGTTCGAGGTACTGCGCCTGGACAGCACGGAGTACAGCGTCATGCTCGTGGTCATCGCCCTGGGCGGACTGGGCGGACTGCTGCTGGCGCCCAGGATCACGCGCACGCTCGGCCGCGGCACGGCCCTGCAACTGGCCTTCGGCATCTGCCCGATCCCCTTCGCGGTCGCCGGGGGCACCTCGAACGCCGTGGTGGCGGCCGGTGCCTTCGCCGTCGTCGGAGCGAGCGTCTCTCTCATCAACGTCGCGGCCACGACACTGCGTCAAACTCTGATCCCAGCAGCTCTGTTCGGCAGCGTGAACGGCGCGTACCGGTCCGTCGTGAACGGGCTCTCCCCGCTCGGCGGCCTCGCGGGCGGCGTCTTCGCCGACCGACTCGGCCTCCGGTCCCCGTTCTTCATCGCGGCGGGGCTGCTGCTGGTCACGGCCGTCCTCACCGTGCCCCGGCTCACCAACGCCCGCGTCGCCGCCGCCGAGTCGTCTGCGGCGTGCAACGGGCCGAGGACCCACGATCCCGTTCAAGGACATTGAGGAACCCCTCTCATGACAGCGCTTCGCCGAGTGGCACCCGCCGCACTCGCCCTGATCGCCGTACTGCTCACGGGTTACGGCACCCTCGGCGTCACCTCACCGCCCTCCGCCGTGGCGGCCGACGCGCCATCCACCTCGTTCTCGGCGGACCGCGCGCGCGAGCACGTCGCGGCGCTCTCCACCGCGGCGCACCCGATGGGCACCCCCGCGCACGCCCAGGTCCGCCGGCAGCTCGTGGACGCCATCACGGCGCTGGGGCTGACCCCGGAGGTCCGGGAGTCGACCGTCAGCCAGACGGGCTCCGGGTCCTCGGTCATCGCACCGGTGCACAACATCCACGCGAAAGTGGCCGGTGTCCGGCCGACCGGCCGCCTGCTGATCGTCGCGCACTACGACTCCGCCCTGCACAGTCCCGGTGCCTCCGACGACGGCCTGGGGGTCGGCGCGGTCCTGGAGGTCGCCAGGGCGTTGAGCCAGAGACCGGCGCCGCGCAACGACATCGAGTTCCTCCTCACGGATGGAGAGGAGGAGGGACTCCTCGGCGCCCGCGCGTTCGTCGCGTCCTCCCCTACCTCGCCGTCGGGTGACACCGTCGTCCTCAACATGGACGCGGCTGGGACCTCGGGGCGGGCGGTGATGTTCCAGACGGGCGGCCACAACGCCGCGTTGCTCCCCGCCCTCGGCGACCTTCCCCCGGTCACCACGTCCCTGTCCGACGAGGTCTACCGGCTCCTCCCCCACGAGACCGACTTCACCGTGTTCCATCGCGCCGGCATGACCGGGCTGAACTTCGCGGTGGTCGGCGGTTCGGCGAACTACCACACCACGCGGGACAACCTGGCGAACCTCCACACCGGGAGCCTCCAGGACCTGGGCTCGACCGTGCTCTCCGCAGCTCACAGGCTCGCCGCCGCGGACCTCGGCGAGGTACGGAAGGCATCCGACGCGACCTACTTCACCCTGGGCGGCTTCCTCGTCGTCTACTCCGAGTCATGGGTGCTGCCGCTGGCGGTGTCAGCCCTGGTCGCGGCCCTGGCCGTACTGCTCCGGGCACACCGCCGCACCGGCATCGCGCGGCGCCCCCTGGGCGTCGCCGTGGCGACGCTCCCCGTGCCCCTGGTGGTGGCCATCGCCCTGGGGCTGGCCGGCTGGCAGGTGCTGTGCTGGGCACGGCCGGAGTACGGAGGCTTCGCCTTCGGCAACCCGCACCGCACCACGATCACCTCGCTCGGCTTCGCCGCCTTCGCGACCGCCACCGCCTATGCCTGGGCGATCCTTTTCCTGCGCAAAGGGTACGGATACGAAGCCGGGGCGGCCGCCGTCCTGTGGTTCGCCGGGCTCGCCGTGGCCAGCGCTCTGTTCTTCCCCGGTGGCTCGTACCTCTTCGCCTGGCCCACGCTGTGCGGCGCCGTGGGGCTGGCGTCGGTGGCCCGGCGCCCGGCGACGTCCCGGCTTCGGGGCCTCGTGCCCGCCGGCGCCCTGGGCCTCGCGGCGGCGGTGCTCGTGATCCCGGTGGCCGCCCTCCTCAAGGATTCCATGGGGCTGGCCCTCGTAGGGCTCCCGATGCTCCTGGTGGCCCTGGTCGCGGCGCCCCTGTCCTCGTCCCTGGCCGTGACGCTGCCGGGACGTCGGGCGGCGGTCCCCCTGGTCGTCCTGCTCGTCGCCGGGCCGACCCTCACGGGCACCGGCACCGCTCTCGACGGCGTGGACCGCGCGCACCCCGCGCCCACGAGCCTCGTGCACGGACTCGACGCCGACACCGGCCGGGCCCAGTGGCTGAGCGACGGCACGGGTGCCACCGACTGGTCGCGGTCCTACGCCCGCGGCGGACGCCGGAACGTCGAAGAGACCTTCCCCCTCCTGTTCGGAGAGGGCGGCCGGTACGCCGCCCCGGCCACTGAAGCCCCGGCCCCTTCCCCAGTCCTGCGCGTGCGCGGCAGCCGGGAGGTCTTCGGCGGGCGGGAGATCCGCCTGTGGGTGGGCACCGGCGGGGGACGGGCCTCCCGGCTCACCCTCTACACGCACGGGGGCGCGCTGCTGAGCGCCCGGATCGGCACCACGGAGGTACCGGGCGGGGAGAACCGGGGGTTCGCCTCGGGGCCCTGGAAGTGGGGTCTCCTGCTGCCCGCCCCGCGTCCGGAAGGCGACGAGATCGTCCTCACGGTGCGCGGTGACGGCCCCGTGCGGCTGCTGCTGGAAGCACAGACCGCCGGGCTGCCGGTGTCCCCGCCCACCACGGAGACCTGGGCGGCCCATGCGTCGGGCGTGTCTCTCGTCTCCCGCACGTGGACGGTCTGACGACGCGCGCGTGACCTCCCGACGCGCGGGCTCCCGCGCGCCCCCGGTAGTCCATGGTTCTCCTCCGTGTCCGGCCCGTTCCCCCGTGGCTAGGGTCGCCAAGGAATCGTCGGGGCGCCCGTCGCCCCCGTCCTCACTTCTCTTCCGACGTCCACGAAACGAGGAGCGTCATGCGTCGACTCGTCGGCCGTACGGCCGTCATCACCGGGGCCGGCAGTGGCATCGGTCTCGCCACCGCCCGCCGCTTCGCCTCCGAGGGTGCGAACGTCGTCTGCGGCGACATCGACGAGCGAGCCGGGAAGGCTGCCGCCGAGGAGGTCGGCGGCATCTTCGTCCAGGTCGACGTCACCGACCCCGAGCAGGTCGGGGCGCTGTTCCGTACCGCCTTCGAGACGTACGGCTCCGTCGACATCGCCTTCAACAACGCCGGCATCTCGCCGCCCGAGGACGACTCCATCCTGGAAACCGGCCTGGAGGCCTGGAAGCGCGTCCAGGACGTCAACCTCACCTCCGTCTACCTGTGCTGCAAGGCCGCCCTGCCCTACATGCGCCGCCAGGGCCGCGGCTCCATCATCAACACGGCCTCGTTCGTCGCCCTCATGGGCGCGGCCACCTCCCAGATCTCCTACACCGCGTCCAAGGGCGGCGTCCTCGCCATGTCTCGCGAACTCGGCGTGCAGTTCGCCCGCGAGGGCATCCGCGTCAACGCGCTCTGCCCGGGACCAGTCAACACCCCGCTGCTCCAAGAGCTGTTCGCGAAGGACCCGGAGCGGGCGGCACGCCGTCTCGTCCACATCCCGGTCGGCCGCTTCGCCGAGGCCGAGGAGATCGCCGCCGCCGTCGCCTTCCTCGCCAGCGACGACTCCTCGTTCGTCAACGCGGCGGACTTCGTCGTCGACGGCGGCATCTCCGGCGCCTACGTCACCCCGCTCTAGAGCGACGCGGACAGAACCCCGACACGGAGAAGAACCACCATGGCCAGAACCGAGGAGGCGCTCCAGACAGCTGCGCCCTTGCCCGGCTCGCGGTCCGGCCCCCCGGCCACCCCTGACCGCGCCCGGCGCATCCGCCGCCGCCTGGAGCGTCTCCTCGGCACCCCCATGACGGACCACAACCAGATCCTCCCGCTGCGCAACGGGGACGAAATCTTCCCGGCGATGCTCGAGGCCATCCGCGCCGCCCGCCGGACCGTCGACCTGATGACGTTCGTGTACTGGCGGGGGCGCGTCGCCCGTGACGTCGCGGAGGCCCTCGCCGAACGGGCCGCGGCGGGCGTCCGGGTCAGGCTTCTGCTCGACGGCTTCGGCAGCCGGCTCATCGAGCGGCCTGTCCTCTCGCGGATGACCGCCGCCGGGGTGGACGTGGCGTGGTTCCGGGCACCGCTCAAGCTGTCCCCCTTCAAACAGAACCACCGCTGTCACCGCAAGGTCCTCGTCGTCGACGAGAACACCGCCTTCACCGGCGGCGTCGGCATCGCCCAGGAATGGGCCGGAGACGCCCGGCACGCGGGAGAGTGGCGCGAGACCCACTTCCGGGTGCGGGGGCCCGCCGTGGACGGCCTCGCCGCCGCCTTCGCCCAGAACTGGGCCGAGTGCCACGACCGGCTCTTCGACGAGCGCGACCTGTTCCCGGAGCAGTCTTCGGCCGGCCGCGCGGCGGTGCAGGTGGTGCGGGGCTCGGCGGGCATCGGCTGGCAGGACATGCGCACGCTGCTGCGGGTGGTGCTCGAATCCGCCGAGGAGCGCGTCCGGCTCACCACCGCCTACTTCGCGCCCGACGACGACTTCGCCGGCCTCCTCGGGGCCACCGCGCGCCGGGGCGTCGAGGTGGAGCTCCTGGTGCCGGGCCGGCACACCGACAAGGCGGTGTGCCGGCAGGCCGGCCGCCGCCTCTACGCAGGCCTGCTCGATGCCGGGGTGCGCGTCTGGGAGTATGGGCCGACGATGATGCACGCCAAGGTGCTCACCGTGGACGGCACCCTGTCGGTGGTCGGCTCCGGCAACCTCAACCGCCGCTCTCTCGACCACGACGAGGAAGTCATGCTCGCCGTCCTCGACGAGGAGCTCGCTGCCGTCCTCGACGCGCACTTCGACCAGGACCGGGCGGTGAGCGCGGGTGTCCCCGCGGATGCCTGGGCCGCCCGGCCCTGGTCGCACCGGTTCAAGGAGGGCGCGGTGGCACCCGTACGCCGGTTCCTCTGAGGCTTCCTCCGAGGGGGCCTCAGCGGTCCAGGGCGTTACCCAGGATGCGATCCGCGATGCCGTTCCGCAGGGAGGTCGCCGGCGAGCTGTCCGGCTTGCGCAGGGCTTGCTGGCGGAAGCAGTCGAGGAACTCCCCCGCGATCCCGAGCCGGGGCCAGCGCTTCAGCACCTCCGCCTTGAACTCCGCCGGGAAGTCGTCCATGTAGCGCCCGGATATGTCCATGCTGGTCGACCGTTCCAGGAGGAAGCCCTCCGGGTCCGCGGCCACATCGACCTCGTCCAGCATGTGCGCGACGACCGCCTTCACCAGACGCTCGCGCCGCGGTACCGGCCAGCCGGCCCCCGCGCCGTACACCCATGCCACGTGCCCGCTCGCGTGGTCGAATCCCACCGTCCGGTTGTCGAACTCGGTCACGAGGCCGATGTCGTGGAACATCGCGGCCACCCACATCAGTTCGGGCTCGAAGCCGATGCCGTGCTCGGAGCCGTATGCCGCTGCCCATACGTAGGCGCGCACGGAGTGGTTCAGCAGGGCCGGGGAGCAGTAGGCGCGGGCGACGTCCAGGGCCCCCACGCAGGCGGGGGTGTCCGGGATCTTCGGGATGTCGTGAGTCATGGGCCGAGTATCACCCCGCTTCAAGGCCCCGTCCGGGTCCGCTGGCATTCACCTGACGCGGCGGGGACGGCTGTCAGGGGGACTCCCGACAATACAGCCGCCGTCTCAGCGGACAGGTTGGTCCGGTCGTCACAACCTGCTGGAGGTCCGCACCGTGCATGCCGATCCGGGGTCGGAGACGACCCATCTCGTGGTCGTCAACGAAGAGTTGCAGTACGCCCTCTGGCGTGCCGACATCGGCCTGCCGCCCGGCTGGACGGCCGAGGGGACCTCGGGCACGCGCGAGGAGTGTCTGGCGCACATCGACGCCGTCTGGACCGACATGCGGCCCCTGAGCGTGCGTCGGGCCATGGAACCGACCCCTTCCGCCTGACCGTTCACGATCGTGGAGAGACCTTCCATGCAGTTCTCGCTCTCGGCCGAGCAACGCCGGCTTCTGGACCAGCTCCTCGACGACTCCCGTGTCGGGCAGGCCGTCGACCGCATCGGGCCGCGCACCGGCGCCACGGACCGCGCCCCCCTCTCCTTCGGCCAGGAACGCCTGTTCCTGGTGGACCGGCTGCGGCCCGGTTCGCCGATGTACGTCGGCACGGGCGCCCTGCGCCTGCGCGGCAGCCTCGACCCCGCTCTCTTGGAGCGCTGCTTCGCCCTGCTCGTGAAGCGCCACGAGGTGCTGCGTACGGCGATCGGCGAGTCCCCCGAGACCGGCGAGCTGGAGCAGCGGATCCTGGGCGCCGACGAGATCGCCGTGCGCGTACCGGTGCGCGAGACGACCCGTGGCGAACTCCACCGGACGGTTTCCGAGCTCGCCTCCGAGGGCTTCGACCTGGCCCGCCCGCCGCTGCTGCGCGCGGTGCTGCTGAAGGTCTCCGACGCCCCGGAGCCCGAGTGGACGCTGGTGTTGTCCGTCCACCACATCGTCGTCGATGGCTGGTCCATGGGCCTGTTGATGACGGAGCTGGGGACGGCGTACGCGGCGCTGTCCGAGGGCCGTGCGGCCGGTCTGCCGCCGCTGGCGCTGCAGTACGCGGACTTCGCCGCCTGGCAGCGCGGCACGCTGGAGCAGGGCCTGCTGGACGGGCAGCTCCAGTTCTGGCGGGAGACGCTCGACGGCGTCCCCATGGTCGACGTGCCGGCCGACCGGCCGCGGCCCGCGCAGCGCGGCTACGCCGGTGACACGGTGCCGCTGCGGCTTCCCGCGTCCGTCGTGAAGGGGCTGCGCGCCCTCACCGACGAGGCTCAGGCGACCCTCTTCATGGGACTCGTCGCCGGCTGGTCGATCGTCCTCGGCCGCTGGTCGGGCGAGGACGACGTAGTCGTGGGCACGCCGGTCGCCGGCCGTCGCCGGGCCGAGCTCGAGTCCACCGTCGGCTTCTTCGTCAACACCCTGCCGCTGCGGGTGGGCCTGGAGCCCGGCGACGACTTCCGGGCGCTGCTGCGGCGCACCCGGGACGTGTGTGTGGACGCGTTCGCGCACCAGGACGTGTCCTTCGAGCGGATCGTGGCCGAAGTGCCCGCCGAACGGGACGTGTCCGGCCAGACCACCCTCGCCCGGCACTGGCTGGTCCTGCACAACACCCCGCCGCTGGCGTTCTCCGTTCCCGGTCTGGAGGCCGAGGTGCTGCCTTCGCTGGTCGGCACCGTCCGATGCGACCTCTCCGTGCAGCTCGTGCCCGAGAAGGACGGCGGGCTCGACGGCTGGCTGGAGTACTCCACCGAGCTCTTCGACCGGGACACGGCCGGCCGTCTGGCCGCCGCCCTCGTCTCGGTGCTGGCCGCCGCCGCGAAGACCCCCGGCCGGGCGGTGCGGGAGCTGCCGGTGATGTCCCCGCAGGAGTACGAGCGGGTCGTCGGCGCCCTCGCCTCGGAGCCGGCCGTGGAGTCGCGGCACACCGATGTCGTCGCCTGGTTCGAGACGCAGGCCGACCGTACTCCCGACGCCATCGCCGTGATCGCGGACCGAACCGGAGAAGGGGACACGGCCGGGGCCGGGGACTCGGGCGCAGAGGTCCTCACGTACGCGGAACTCGACGGACGGGCCAACCGGGTGGCGCACCTCCTCGCCGGAATGGGCGTCGGACCCGAGGACCGGGTGGGCGTCTGCCTGGCACGGGGCGCCGATCTGATCGCCGCCGCCCTCGGCGTCCTGAAGGCCGGTGCCGTGCACCTGCCGCTCGACCCCGACTATCCGGCCGCGCGCCTGGAGCAGCTCGTCGGCGACGGCGCGCCGCGGATCGTGCTGACCGGGCCGACGCTCGACGAGCTCTTCCCGGGCCGGGAGACGGTCACCGTCCCCGAGGGCGGGATCACCGGCCTGCCCGACCACCGTCCCGTGAAGGGGCCCCTCGCCTCCGGGCGTGCCGCCGCCCTCCTGTTCACCTCCGGCTCGACCGGACGGCCGAAGGGCGTCGTGCTCACTCACGGCGGTCTGCTGAACCGGCTCGCCGGGATGCGCGAGGCGTACGCGATCGACGCCGGCGACCGTGTGCTGCAGAAGGCGCCGATCGGCTTCGACGTCTCGCTGTGGGAGCTGCTGCTGCCCGTCGTGTGCGGAGCGGCCGTGGTGCAGGCCCGTCCCGGGGGCCATCGTGACGCGGACTACCTCCACGAGCTGATCGACTGGCACGGGGTCACTGTCTGCCACTTCGTCCCGTCGATGCTGCGCGAGTTCCTCGCCTCGGCGGACGCGGCGGGAGCGGGGACCGGCGCCCATCCGAGCGTGCGCGTCTTCTTCAGCGGCGGCGAGAAGCTGTCCGCCGAGCAGGCCGGGCTGCTCCTCGACCGTCATCCGGCGGCGCGGCTGTTCAACCAGTACGGACCGACCGAGGCCGTCATCGACGTGACCGCCGGGCAGGTCGGACAACCCGTGCCCGCCGGTGTCCCCATCGGACGGCCGGTGCCCGGCACCGAGCTGCTCGTGCTCGACGCCCACGGGCGGCCGCAGCCCATCGGCGTGCCCGGCGAGCTGTTCATCGGCGGCGTCCAGCTGGCCCGCGGCTACTTCGGGGCGCCCGGGGCGACCGCCGAGCGGTTCGTCCCGCACCCCTTCGCACGCGGCGAGCGGCTGTACGCGACCGGCGACCGGGTACGGCGCCTGCCCGACGGCTCCCTGGAGTTCCTGGGGCGCGGCGACAGCCAGGTGAAGGTCCGCGGCCACCGTGTCGAGGCCGGTGAGGTGGAGGGCGCGCTGCGCCGCCACCCCGCCGTCTACGACGCCCTCGTACGCGTCCGCGTCGACGACACCGGACAGGCACAGCTCGTCGGGTACGTGACCACCGGCGCCGAGGAGGCGCCCGCCGGGCTCGACACGGAGCTGCGCGAGCTGCTCGGCGGCCTGCTGCCTGAGGCGATGGTCCCCTCGCACCTGGTGGTCCTGGACCGATGGCCGCTGAACGCCCACGGCAAGGTGGACACGGCGGCGCTGCCGGAGCAGGACGGGCGCGACAGCGGCATCCCGTACGAGGCACCGAGGACGCCGCTGGAGGCGCGGCTCGCCGAGGTGTGCGCCGAACTCCTCGGCGTGGAGCGGCTCGGCCGCCACGACTCGTTCTTCGCGCTCGGCGGTCACTCGCTGCTCGCGCTGCGGGCCATCTCCCGCATCCGCGCGGAGTTCGGGGTACGGGTGCAGGTCGGCCAGTTCTTCAAGGCGCCCGACCTTGCGTCGCTGGCGGAGCTCGTCGCCGAGAAGCAGACGCTGGCGGAGGGCGCGCCGTCCGACGCGGCCCCGATCCCGAGGATCGACCGCCGCCGTGTCTGACGTGCCCCGACGCGCCCCGTTGCGCGATTCCTCACGCGTCTCCCCCGCCGATGCCCCGCGCCCGACCGCGAGGCCGACGGACGGTTCCGCCGAGCCGTGGCTGCGGCGGTTCCGGCCCGCCGGGCCGGTCACCGTCCGGCTGATCTGCCTGCCGCACGCCGGCGGCTGGCCGAGCTACTTCCGCCCCTGGTCCACGCTGCTGCCCGCCTACGTCGACCACGCGGTCGTGCACTACCCGGGCCGGGAGAGCCGCGACGACGAGCCCTGCGTGTGCACGATGGAGGCGCTGGTCGACGCCGTCGCCGAGGCCGTCGAACCGCTGCGGGATCTGCCGCTGGTGCTGTTCGGCCACAGCATGGGCGCCTCGGTCGTCCACGAGCTCGCGCTGCGGCTCCAGCGGACGGGAGCGCCCCCGGCCCATGTGGTCGTGTCGGGGCGCCAGTCGCCGACGCGGCGGCGTGTCACCTCGTACCACCTCGCCGACGACGCCACCTTCCTGGCGCACGTCCGCCGGCTCGGCGGCATCCCGGACGAGATCATCGACCACGCCGAGCTGCGGGAGCTGTTCCTCGGCCCGCTGCGCAGCGACTACCGGCTCATCGAGCAGTACGAGCCGAGCTCGCTCGCACCGGTCGAGGCACCGCTCACGATGATGTGGGGCACGGAGGATCCGCACTGCTCGGAAGAGGGTGCCCTCGCCTGGCGGGACGTCGCGGGCCGCGGCTTCTTCCCGCTCTCCTTCCCCGGCGGCCACTTCTACCTCGCGGACGACCACGCGGGACCGGTCGCGCACCTCGTGCGGCTGCTCTCCGCCGTGGCCTCCTCCGCGCCGCGGCACACCGTCTTCCAGGAGAGGCACCGATGAACGACGCAGCGGCACCGGCCGGCACGACAGCCGCCACCGACCCGCCACAGACTGCCGAAGCGGCCGTCGAGATCCGGACGGACTGGCAGGCCGACGGCCTGCCGGCCCTGGTCAGGGCCGGGGCGCCCGGCACCGGTCTCGCCGCCTGGCTGTCCGGCCACCGGGAGGCCGTCGACCGGCTCGCCCACGAGGCCGGCGCCGTGCTCTTCCGGGGTTTCGACGTCACCGACGCCAGGGGCTTCCGGGAAGCGCTCGACGCCCTCTCCTCCCGGGTCCTGGACTACGGAGAGCGTTCCTCGCCCCGTAGCGAGGTCTCCGAGGGCGTCTACACGTCGACGGAGTACCCGGCGGACCAGCACATCCTGCTCCACAACGAGCAGTCGTACACGGACAACTGGCCACTGCGGATCATCTTCTTCTGCGAACGCGCGGCCACGAAGGGCGGCCGCACGCCGCTCGCCGACTCCCGCCGGGTGCTGGCCGGGCTGCGGCCGGAGACGGTCGAGAAGTTCGAGCGGCTCGGGGTGCGGTACGTCCGCAACTACCTGCCGGGCATCAGCCTGTCGTGGCAGGAGGCCTTCCAGACGGAGGACCCGGCGGAGGTGGAGGCGTACTGCGCCCGCGCCGGCATCACGGCCGAGTGGGTGGACGACGAGCAGCTGCGCACCCATCAGGTGCGCCCCACCGTGCACCGGCACCCGGTGACCGGGGAACGCACCTGGTTCAACCACGCGTACTTCTTCCACGTCTCCTCGCTGCCGGAAGAGGTCAGCGAGGGGCTCCTCGCCGCGGTGGAGCCCAAGGACCTGCCGTACAACACGTACTACGGGGACGGCACGCTGATCGAGCCGGAGACTCTCGACGAGATCCGGTCCGTCCTCGACGCCGGGACGACCGGTTTCGATTGGGAGGCTGGTGACGTCCTCCTGGTCGAGAACATGATCACCGCACACGCCCGTGAACCCTTCGAGGGGCCGCGCCGGATCCTCGCCGCGATGGCGGATCCGGTCGGCGACCTCGTGGGACGGACGACGGAGGGGACGAAGTGACGACCGGCGAACGGACGGACATCCCGGGGGCTCACGCCGAGCCGCTCGACGACGAGCCCTTTCTACTGAGGCTGACGTCGGCGGGGCCGGGCACCCCCCTCGGCCCCTGGATCGACGCCCACCGGGAGCGGCTGCTCAACGCCCTCGACCGCTACGGAGTGCTGCTCTTCCGCGGATTCGACGTACCAGATCCGAAGGCCTTCGGGCGGGCGGCGCGAGCCTTCTCGCCCGAGCTGCTGGGCTACCTGGAGCGGGCGGCGCCGCGCAACGAAGTCGCCGACAAGGTCTTCACCTCCACGGAGCTCAGCGAGGAGCAGTGGATCCCCTTCCACCACGAGATGAGCTACGCCCACAACTGGCCGAGTCGTCTGTACTTCTACGGCGACCGGCCCTCCGCGACCGGCGGTGCGACCCCGGTTGCCAGTGAGCGCCGTGTCTTCCCGAGGATCCCCGCCGAGGTCCGCGAGCGGTTCCAGCGCCACGGCGTGCGGTACGTCCGGAACTACGGGCCCGACCTGGACATCCCGTGGCAGGAGGTCTTCCAGACCGGCGACCGGTCCGTGGTAGAGACGTACTGCGCGCAGTCCGGCACGGACCTGGAGTGGACCGGGAACGACGGCCTGCGGACCGTGTCGCGACGGCAGGCCCTCGCCGAGCACCCGCGCACCGGCGAGACCGTCTGGTTCAACCACGCCCACCTCTTCCACACCTCGAACCTGCCGGCCGAGGTCGCCGAGGTCCTCATCGGCGAGTACGGCCCCGAGGGGCTGCCGCGCAACGCCTACTACGGCGACGGCGAGGAGATCGAGGACGAGGTGATGGCGCTGATCCGCGGGCTGTACGAGGAGGCCGCCGTGAGCTTCCCGTGGCAGCGCGAGGACGTGATGGTCGTCGACAACTTCCTGGCGACGCACGCCCGGGAGCCCTTCCGCGGCGACCGGCGCGTCCTCGTCGCCATGTCCGACCTGTACGTGGCACCCGGTCACCGCTGACCCCGTGATGCGGACGACACCGAACCCCCTGCCACTTACGGCGGCAGGGGGTTCGGTGTCACTTCGCGCAGGCCGCGACGAAAACCGTGAAGAGCTCGTCATCGCCGGAGACCTCGGGGTGCCACTGCACGCCGAGGACGAACCTCTTGGCGGGGTCCTCGGCCGCCTCGACGACACCGTCGTCGCTGCGGCCGGTGACGGTCAGCCGACCCGGGTCGGCGACGGCCTGGTGGTGGTGGGAGTTGGTGACGGCCAGCGGTCCGTACACGGCGGCGGCCCTGCTGTGCGCCGTGAAGCGCACCTCGTGGTGACCGAACTCGCCCTCGCGCGGGCAGTGGCCGGTGTGCCCGACGACGTCGGGCAGGTGCTGGTGGAGCGTGCCGCCGTAGACCAGCGCGAGGAGTTGCAGACCGCGGCAGACGCCGAGGACCGGCAGGTCCAGGTCGAGGGCGGTGCGCAGCAGCAGCAGTTCGCCGTGGTCCCGGTCGGGACGGGGGGTGTCGGAGGCGGGATGCGGTTCCTGTCCGTAGTGGGCCGGGGCGATGTCAGCGCCGCCGGTGAGGAGCAGTCCGTCGAGGCGGTGCAGGACGTCGGCGTCGAGGTCGTCCGGCGGCAGGACCACCGCACGGCCGCCGTTGGCGGTGATCCCGCGCACGTAGGACTGCTGGACGACGGTCGCGTCGGTGTCCCAGATGTTCCAGCGGGCCTGGTCCCGGTAGCCGGTGATGCCGATGACGGGGCGGCTCATGGGCGTGCTCCAGGGGGTCGTCGTGGGGTGGGTCAGGACGCGTCGGCGCGCAGGGCGCGGCCGGCGAGGGCGAGGGAACGGTCGAGGAGGGCCCTGGCCTCGGGCAGGGCAGCACCGAGCGGGGTGCGGGCCGCCCGCAGGGCAGCGACCCGGTCGGCGAGGCTGGCGGCGGGCTGCTCGGCGCGGACGGCGGCAGCGAAAACGTCGGCGAGCTCGGGCAAGTCCTCTTCGGTGAGGCCCTGGTACGCGGCTTCGTTGAGGCCGATGCGCACGCCTTGGCCGGTGAAGCCGGGCAGTCCCGCCATGAAGTTGACCTTGAGTCCGGCAGCGTGGAGCCGGTCGCTGGCGAGGCCGGGGGCGATGCCGTCGCGTTCGGTGTCGAGCCACAGCTGGTGTCCGGCGGTGTAGCCGCGGTCGGCGGCGCAGACGGTGATGCCGCGCTCGGCGAGGAGTCCGGCGAAGGCACGGGTGTGCCCGACGACGGCTCGCGCGTAGGCGGGACCGAACTCCTGGAACTCAAGGACGGCCATGCCGAGGCTGAGGGTGGCGCCGAAGTGGTGGCTGCTGACCAGGTAGTCCTGGGTCTCCCGGATGCGCTTCTCGATGTCGGCGTCGCGGGTGAGGAGCAGTGCCTTCTGCGGGCCGGGGAAGGTCTTGTGGGTGGAGCCGCCGAAGCTGTCGGCCCCCTCGTCCAGGGGGTTGGGGAACATTCCGGCGAGGACGAGACCCATCCAGTGGCTGGCGTCGACGTGGACGAGGGTCTCGGGGGACGCCTCCCGGACGACGCGGACCAGGGAGGCCACGTCGACCGGGAAGAGGCAGTGGGACTGGTCGACGTAGACGAGCGCGGGCCGCACCCGGCGGAGCAGCTCGGCGGCGTGGTCGAGGTCGAGTGCGTGCGGGTCGGGGCCCCGGAGGAACTCGACCCGCAGGCCGAGCCGTTGGGCGACGCTCGGAGTGGCGTAGTGGCCGCCGTTCTCGGGGCCGATGGTGACGACGGTGGAGCCCGGGTCGCCGCCGAGGGTGGCCAGGGCGAGCGTCATCGCGTTGAGGCCGCTGAGCGGTCGTACGGAGACGTAGTCGGCCTTGCCGAGACGTTCCAGGAGCGGGATGGCGACGCCGGTCTCGACGTCGCGGAGGCCCTGCGCGCCCCGGAAGTGCCAACGGCCGGGATGGTCGGTCTCGTTGAAGAAGTAGCGGTGGTACGAGTCCAGGAGCATGGGCAGCTTGGCCAGTCCGGACATGGCGTTCTCGGACGGCACGAGGCTCAGCGTCCGTGCGGCGGCCTCCTCGTGCTCGGAGAGCAGCCGGACGACGTCGCTGAGGGTGATCTCTGCGGGGGCCATCGGCCTTCCTTTCATCGTTCGTTCGAGGCGGGCCGCGCGGATGCAGCCGCGGAGGCCGGGCCGGAGCGGGCGGCCGCGACCATCACCTGGCCCAGGGCGATGCCTCCGTCGTTGGTGGGGACCAGGCAGTGGGCGTACGCGGACAGACCGGCGGCGCGCAGGGCGAGCAGCGAGTTGACGAGCAGGAACTCGTTGAGGAAGACGCCCCCGGACAGGACGACCCGGTCGGTGCCGGCGGCCCGGCACTCCTCGGCTCCCCGGTCACGGACGAGGCCGACGACGGCCGAGTGGAAGCGGCGGCTGATCTCGACGGTGCCGAGGCCGGCGGCGAGATCGGCGGCGATCGCCCGGACGACCGGCCGGAAGTCGATCTCGACGGTTCGCGCTCCGGGCGGGGAGTCGGCGGCGGGCGCGAAGGCGAAGGGGTACGGCTCCGCAAGCGTGAGGTCGCGGCCGAGAAGTCCTTCCAGCTCGATGGGGCCCTGGGCCTCGTACTCCGCCCGGGAGCAGACACCGAGGAGGGCGGCGACGCCGTCGAAGAGACGGCCCATGCTGGAGGCCGACGGCGCGTTCACCCCTCGGCGGGCCATCGTGGCGTACACGTGCCGTTCCTGCTCGGTGAGTTCACCGAGGACGGGGAAGGCGGCGAGGGCCGCGTCCACGTCCCCGCCGAAAGCGTCGAGGGCCAGCGCGTAGGCCGTGCGGATCGGTTCGTGGACGGCCTTGTCACCGCCGAGCAGGGGGAGGTGCCGCAGTCGTGCGGTACGGCGGACCTCGGCGTAGTCGCCGAGCAGGAACTCGCCGCCCCAGATGGTGCCGTCGGCGCCGTAACCGGCGCCGTCGAAGATCACGCCGAGGGTGGTGCCCTCGATCCGGTTCTCCGCCATGCAGGAAGCCATGTGGGCGTGGTGGTGCTGCACGGCGATCACCTCGACGCCCTCCTCGGCGTCGGCCAGGATGTGCGAGCGGAAGGAGGGGTGCAGATCGCAGGCGACGAAGCGGGGCTTCAGGCCGTACAGCTCGGCGAGGTGGGAGGCGGTCTGCCGGTGCGAAGCGAAGGTCTCGTCGTTCTTGAGGTCGCCGATGTGCTGGCTGACGTACACCTCGTCGCCGGAGCCGAGAGCGATCGTCGTCTTCAGCTCGGCTCCGTAGGCCAGGATCGGCTCGGGGAGCGCGTCGACCATCACCGGATACGGGGCGTAGCCGCGCGAGCGCCGCAGGAAGGTTACGACGGGCTCGTCGAGACCCGGGTGGTCGGTGCACCGGACCACGGAGTCGTCCACCCGTATGTGGATGTCCCGGTCGTGGTGGAGGACCAGATCGGCCACCTCGAACAGTTGGGCGAGGGCGTCCTCGTTGCGGTGCACGATGGGGTAGCCAGAGATGTTGCCGCTGGTCATCACGAGAACGTCGAGCGAGGGGTGGTCGAGCAGCAGGTGGTGCAGGGGTGCCGAGGGCAGCATGACGCCGATGTTCGGGTTCCGCGGTGCGACGGCCTCGGGCAGGCCGTGGGGCACCTTGCGCAGCAGAACGATCGGCCGCGCCGGGGACTGGAGCAGTTCGTCCTCCGCCCGGCCGTGGACGGCGATCCGGCCGACCGTGGCGAGGTCCTCCACCATCACCGCGAAGGGCTTGGAGTCACGCTTCTTGCGGCGCCGGAGCCGGGCCACGGCCTCGGCATCACGGGCGTCGACGGCCAGGTGGAAGCCGCCGACGCTCTTGACGGCGACAATCCGGCCGGCGGCGAGCGCCTCGACGGCCGCGGTCATGGCCGCGTCCGCCTCGGCGAGGACACCGTCCGGCCCGGACAGGGTGACCCGGGGCCCGCACGCCGGGCAGGCGGTGGGCTGGGCGTGGTACCGGCGGTCGCCCGGGTTCTCGTACTCGTGCCGGCACTCCTCGCACAGGGTGAAGGAGCCCATGGTGGTCTGCGCCCGATCGTAGGGCAGGTCCCGGATGATCGAGTAACGGGGGCCGCAGTGGGTGCAGTTGGCGAACGGGTAGCGGTGGCGGCGGTCGCCCGGGTCGCGCACCTCGGCCAGGCAGTCGGGGCAGACGTGCGAGTCAGGGGGGACGGTCGTCCGGGCGTCGCCGCCCCGGACGCTCTCCCGGATGGTGAAGTCCGCGGGCGCTTCGCCGCCCGCGGACGTCTCCTCGACCCGCACCCCGTTCACCCGCGCGAGCAGGGGCGCCCGGTCCCGCAGGGCGCGGACGAAGGCGGTCAGGGACTCGAGGCTCCCGTACACCTCGGCGAGGACACCGAGGGGGTCGTTGAGGACCCAGCCGGTGAGCCCCAGCTCGTGGGCGAGCGTGTACACGAAGGGCCGGTAGCCGACCCCCTGCACGACGCCCTCGACCCTGATGAGCCACCGCTCGGACGGGCCTGGGCCCGTGCCGCCGACCGCTCCCGTCTCGCCAACCGCTCCGGTCTCTCCGACGGAGTTCTCCGACCGCATCCCCGCTCCCCGTCCTCTCAGCAAAGACGCGGGAGTTCCGCGCCCATGAGTTCCTCGACCTCGCTGATCCGGCCGTCCGCGCCGACCATCTCGACGGACTTCTCGGCCCGTTCGGTGATCTCGCCGATCACCACGGCCCGGCGCCCGTACTCGTGCGCGTGCAGGGTCTCCAGTACGACGTCAACGGCCTCCGGGGCCACGAACAGCGCGAGGCAGCCCTCGTTGGCTGCGTTGATGGGGTTGATGCCGAGCATGTCGGCGGCCATCCGCGTCTCGTGGTCGACGGGCAGCGCGCTCTCCTCGACGCGCACCGCCCGCCCGAGCGCCGACGAGTACTCGTGGAGGACGGCGGAGAGGCCGCCGCGGGTCACGTCCCGCATGGAGCGGACCGCACCGGCCGGGACCTTGTCGCGGAGGCTGTCGATCATGCCGTTGAGCGGCGCGCAGTCGCTGACCACGCGCTGTTCGAAGCCGAGTCCCTCGCGGACCGAGAGGAGGTGGATGGTGTGGTTGCCGATCGGACCGCTCAGGACGATCCGGTCGCCGACCCGCACGTCGGTCATCCGCTTCGGCTCCTCGTGGAAGACGCCGATGCCGGTGGTGTTGAGGAAGATGCCGTCGGCCTCGCCCTCGCCGACGACCTTGGTGTCGCCGGCGACGATCTTCACCCCGGCCTCGCGGGCGGTGTCACGGATCGAGACCAGGGCCTGGTGGAGCCGGGCGATGGGGAGCCCGGTTTCCAGGATCATGGCCAGCGTCAGGTAGAGCGGTTCGGCGCCGACGACCGCGAGGTCGTTGACGGTGCCGCAGACCGCGATCTTGCCGATGTCGCCGTTGCCGAAAAACGGCGGATCGACGACGAAGGAGTCGGTGGTCATCGCGATCCTGCCTGCCGGGATCGGCAGCATCGCGCTGTCCTCCATCTCGCCGATGTAGACGTCGCCCAGGACGCCTACGACGAACTCGACGAGTTCCCGGCTCAGCCGGGCCCCGGTCCCGTGATCGAGGACGATGTGCTGATCCAGAAGGGATTCCGTGCCGGTGCTCAACCAAGCTCCCAAATCGGTGCGGACGTACGGTGCGGGGCCGCCGCGCGGCGGTGTGCCGGGGCCGGGGGCCGTCGAAGGACGAAGGTCGTCAGGGGACGAGGAACTCCTTGCGCGGCAGGTCCTCGCCGGCGTCCAGGAGGGCGACGATCTCCTCGGAGGTGGCGATGGTGGCGCAGTAGCCGTCCATCCACTCCAGGGCACGGATCTTGTCCTGCTCGCGGGCGGAGACGACGCAGTCGCTCGGCACCCAGACCTTGTAGCCGCGGAAGAATGCGTCGGCGGCGGTGGTCTGGACGCAGATCTGGCTCTGCATGCCCGTGATGATCACGGTCTCGACGCCGAGGGCCTGGAGGCGCTCGTGCAGGTCGGTCTCGTAGAAGCCGCTGTCCTTGTTCTTCTCCAGGACGATGTCGCCCTCGTCGAGGAAGGGCGGGACGATCGCGGCGCCCTCGGTTCCCTGCTGCACCGGCAGCCAGCCGTCGTAGCGCTCGGCAATCGGGTCGTCCGCAAGGTTGATCAGCTGCAGGTGGACGACGTGGTGGCCGCGCTCACGCATCGCCTTCAGGAACCCCGAGAAGGCCGGCGTCGCCGCGTCGACGGCGTCGATGCGCTCCTGGTTCTTGTTGATCAGGTCGGCCTGCAGGTCGTTGGTGAGGACGGCGATTTTGCTCATGGGTCTCCTCGGAAGGTGGTGGACGATACGAGGGCTCGTACGCGCCTCACGGTAGGAACGAAGGTCCCGCCGGCACGGCGTCCGGCAACAGTCGGGGGAACCACTGACGGGCGTGACCGGCGGCGACTCCAGGTAGTCGCCACCGACGCGGTCGTACGGGCCAGCCCCCTCCGGAGTTCTCCCGACTCACCGCCTAGGGGCCCTCTTGGTCAGCATCGGGTGCCCCGGAGGGCAGAACTCACATCACAGCGAGGGGATGCGCACACCATGTCGGAGAAGACCGCAACGCCCGGACCGTCGGCCGCCACCGCGTCGGCGGATCTGGTGGAGCAGGGCTGGCACCTGCAGAGCTCGGACACCGTGTCGCGGCTGCTCGGCGTCGGCGACGCCGAGTGGGCGGCCTACGCGGACCACTGGGACGACCTCGTCCTCGACACGTACATGAAGGACGGCGGCACCTACCGCAACCGGCGCTACGGGCACTTCCGGCTCGATGTCGACGGGCTGCGACAACTGCCGCACGCACCCTACCGCCAGGAGTCGGCGGTCAACCCGCTCAACGGCGGGATCGACCGGCACTTCGAGCCGCTGACCGACGCCTTCCTCGCGAACCCCCTCACCAGCGAGGTCGTCCGCATGCTCGGCGAGATCTTCTCCGCCGCCGAGGGCATCGGCGCCTGGGACGTGAAGCTGCACCCCTTCCGCATCATCACCGGCGCGGACCAGGTCGGCAAGCCCGCTCCGCAGGGCCGGCACCGGGACGGCTCCACTTTCGTGACCTCGTTGCTGGTACGCCGGAACAACGTGGAAGGGGGCGAGAGTTCCCTGCACGGCGACGACGACACGCTGCTGCTGCGCTCGACGCTCTCCCGGCCCGGCGACCAGCTGCTCGTGGACGACCGGCGCCTGCTGCACGACGTCACCCCGCTGCGCGCCGTCGACCCCGCGTTGCCGGCCTACCGAGACGTGCTGATCGTCGACTTCGACCGCCTGTCCGCCTGATCCGCGCCCCGCGGCCCACCGAGGGCCGCGGGCCCGGCGCGCCCTGCGCAGTCCGCCGGCCTCTGGCTGCGCGTAGTGCCGCACCACCGGCTCGCCGAAGGCCGCCGCCGGCAGCTCTGCCGACCCCACAGGGCGGGCGCCTCGCGCAGGGTGCCCGGCACCCTGGGCGTGTCGGACGTGTAGGCGTTGCCCCGGAACGGCTCACCCGGGGACAGCCCCTCGTCGATCCCCCGGAGCCTGGCCGCGATGAGCCCGGCGACGGCCAGGTACGGGTTGGCGTCCCCCCGGGGACGCGGTGCTCGACCCGCAGCGAGGAGTCGTGCCCGGTGAGCCGCAGAGCGCAGGTCCGGTTGTCGACGCCCCAGGCCACGGCGGTCGGGGCGAAACTGCCGGGCTGGTAGCGCTTGTAGGCGTTGATGGTGGGCGCGAAGAACAGGCTGAGCCCGCGGACGGCGACAAGCTGTCCCGCGAGGAACCCCTCACCGAGCCGCGAGAGCCCGTAAGGCCCGTCGCCGGCGAGTACAGGTTCACCGTCCTCGCCGCGCAGCGAGATGTGTACGTGGCACGAGTTGCCCTCGCGCTCGTCGGGCTTGGCCATGAAGCTGATGCTGCGGCCCTCCTGCGCGGCGATCTCCTTGGCGCCCGTCTTGTAGAGCGTGTGGTTGTCGCAGGTGGTCAGGGCGTCGGCGTACCGGACGGTCACCTCGTCCTGGCCGAGGTTGCACTCGCCCTTGGACGCCTCCACGTACATGCCCGCCCCGGCCATCTCGGTACGGACACGGCGCAACAGCGGCTCGGTCGTGGACGTGCCGAGGACGGAGTAGTCCACGTTGTAGCTGGTGGCCGGGCGCAGTTCCCGGTAGCCGCGCTGCCACGCCTCCTCGTACGAGTCCTGGTACAGCACGAACTCCAGCTCTGTGCCGACCATCGCCCGCAGTCCCCGCGCGGCGAGGCGGTCGGTCTGCGCCTTCAGGATCTGGCGGGGCGAGACGGCGACGGGCGTGCCGTCGTGCAGGGCGAGATCGGCGAGCGTGAGGGCGGTGCCGGGCTGCCAGGGGATCAGACGCAGGGTGGCGAGGTCGGGCAGCAGCCGGAAGTCCCCGTACCCCCGCTCCCAGAAGGAGTTCTCGTAGCCCTCGACGGTCCGCATGTCGACGTCGACGGCGAGCAGGTAGTCGCAGGCCTCGGCGCCGTGGGCGAGCACGTCGTCGAGGAAGAACTCGGCGGAGAACTGCTTTCCCTGGAACCGGCCCTGCATGTCGGTGAAGGCCAGGACGACGGTGTCGATCTCGCCCGCGGCCACGTGGGCCTCGAGCTCGGCCGGGGTCGGCATGCCACGGCGGCGTGCCATGGGGGTTCTCCTGGATGCCGGTCAGGGCGGGGCGGGTGCGCGGGGGCCTCGATCGTGACGAGAGGCCTTCGGTGCCCAGGAGTCGGGGGAATCCCTCGCCCGCCGGCGCGGGAGCGGTGCCAATCGGGAAGTTTCCCGACTGCAGAGGGGCCCGCCGCGCCCGCCCCGGGCCGTGATCGGGGCCGGGTACGGGTACGGGTACGGCGGGTGGTGACCGTTCTCAGAAGGAGGCCTGGGAGCTGAGAAGACTCCGGGCCCCCACGCTGGTGCGGGGCAGAAGGACGCGGTGGTCCTGGGAGCGGCCGACGCAGGCGGCGACCTCGGCGCGGGAGGCCACCGCCAGCTTCTTGAAGATCCGGCCGAGGTGCGTCTCCACCGTCTTCTGGCTGACAACGAGCGCGCGGGCGATCTGGCTGTTGGTCCGGCCGTTGCTCACCAGGACCGCTATTTGGAGCTCGCGCTTGCTCAGTACGTCAAGCGCTTCGGCCGCCGCCCCCGCCTCGCCGCCGCCTCTGCCGACGACGCCTGCGGGCACGGCAAGGCGCCCGATGTCAGCGGCCCTGCCGTGGCCCGAGGCGAGCTCCTCGTGGATGCCCTCGCAACGCTCCTGCAGGTACAGGCTGTCGGTACGGCCGGCGGCCGTAACCGCGACGGAGGCGTGCCGTACCGCGCTGTGCGGATCCCCCGCACCTGACTCGACCCGTGCGAGCGTCCCCGCGAAGAGCGGGACCACGGTGTGGAAGCGCCGTCC
This sequence comes from Actinacidiphila glaucinigra, assembly GCF_035918135.1. Classification (NCBI taxonomy): domain Bacteria; kingdom Bacillati; phylum Actinomycetota; class Actinomycetes; order Kitasatosporales; family Streptomycetaceae; genus Actinacidiphila; species Actinacidiphila glaucinigra. Next base: position 9,055,431 of record NZ_CP109144.1, on the reverse strand, counting down.
CTCGGCCATGCTGAGGCCGCGCTCCAGATGCCCGATCGCCGCCTCGGTCCGCTTCAGCTCCGCCTCGGCCCGGGCCAGCCAGAACAGCCCGTCCATGTGCTCGACGAGGTCGTCGTCCCGCAGCGGGTCGAGCAGTTGGGCCGCGGCATCCGTCTGAGCCCGCGCCCTGGCCCCCGTACCGCCGCTCTCGCGCAGCCCCGCCATCGCACACAGCGCGTGGACCCGCACCCGCTCGCCGGCCGACAGCGCCTCGACCAGGCCGAGGAGTTCCGCCATCGTCTCGGCCGGCACCGGCCTGCCCAGGTGGAGCATGCAGGACACCCAGCCAGCAAGCAGCTCGGCCCGCTCCACGGGGCCGAGGCCTGACGCCGCACGCACCGCCTCGGCCAGTTCTCGATCGGCCGTCTCCCCCTCGCCGAGCATCCGCCGGGCCCAGGCCGTCCAGAGCAGCGCCTCCACGCCATGGGCGTGGGATTCGGTGCTCCCGCCCACGCGCTGGAGCGTTTCCAGACTGCGGCCGAGCCGGCCCGAGAGGGCGAGCGCACTGCCCAGCACGGTCGTGGCCCAGGCCTCGTCGCCACCCGAGTCGCCGATGGTCAGCGCGGCCTGGGCCCAGGCGGAGGCGTCCATGGCGTCCGTCCACCGGTGGCCGGCGGCCGCGTCCAGCAGGAGGCGGCTGGTGCGACTGTCCTTGCCGGCGATCTGGAACTGCAGGTGTTCCGCGAGCCGTACCTCGTCGGTGCGCTGCCGGGCGAGCAGGCGTGCGGCACGGGCGTGTGCGCCGAGCAGCCAGCCGGGGCCGGTCGACTGGTGGGCGGCGGCCCGGAGCAGGGAGCTGCTGAACCTGAGGTGCCGGGCGTCCGCTTCGACCTCGAAGATGTCCTGCCCCGCGAGTTCGTCGATCGCCGCGTGCAGTTCCTCGTCGTCGACCTGCGAGACGGCTTGCAGGACGTTGAGGCTGAACGGTTCGTCGAGGATGGCAGCGGCCCTGGCCACTCGCCAGCCCAGTAACGACAGGGCGTGGAAGTCGCGGAGCACCTCGGCGAGGGCCTCTACGGGAAGGTTGGCCCGGGACGGCCACTGGGGATGCAGGGGAAGCCGCATCGAGGCGAAGGCCTTGAGAAGTCCGGGGTTGTGGTCAGATTCCTCAAGGAGGAGCGAGCTCTGTACGCGGCTGATGTCCTCGGGCAGCAGGGCTGCGGCCTCTTCGGCGGAGAGTCGGGGCGGTACGACCCTGCGGGATTGCCCGTCTCGTACGGCCTCGTTGAGAACGGCGTGCAGCTGAAGGCTGCTCTGGCGCGGCCGGTGCGCCAGCGCGATCAGCACGGTTCCGCGCGGCGGATGACGCACGAGGTGTTCCAGGAGCCCCAGGGAGCTCTCATCGGCCCAGTGCACGTCGTCGAGGACGATGAGCAGCCCGCGCGAGGCCGAGGCCTCCTCCAGGAGTCCGCGCACGACGCGGAAGTTCTGGTAGCGAAATACGGGGTCGTCCCGCAGCTCGGCGGTCCCCTCCCCCAGCCCCAACAGCCCACCGAACGCGCCTTCGTCCCACCCTTCCTGTCCTTCGTCCCCCACACCGGTGCTTCCTCTGGTCAGGAGGTCGTCCATCACGCCGAGGAACAGTCCGAAGGGAGCCCGGGCCGAAGAGGGCTGCACGGCCGCCCGCCCGACGACGACCCGCCAGCCGCGCGCCTCCGCATCGTCGGCCAACTGGGCAAGCAGGGTGCTCTTTCCGGTCCACCGGTCACCGGTCACCTCGAGGACGTGAATCGAGGGCCTCGGCTCCAGCAGCAATTCGGTCATGTCGGTGGGCAAGTCCGAGATCACAGGCATGCGTGTTCCCCCTTGTTTGTCTTGCAAGAAGTCCGCCAATGGGTCGTAGGCGGCTCACTGCTGACGGCACGACAGACGTGCTCCCGATTATCTCGCAACGCCACTGTCTACGACCTGGAAATTCCCGAGAAATCTTGCGCAGACAAATCACCAAAAAACCCTTTCGCTACTTCCCGAATTTGCCCCGATCTAACCTCATACAACCCCTTCACCTCTTTCCCGCCCCTGGTCACTGCTCCACCGTTTCATCCGCTTTTCGCGACGCAAATCCGTCAGGTCTCAGAATGCATCAGAACCTCCATCGAATTCCCATCCGGGCCCAGAAAAAGGGTGTTACAGTGCGAGGACGGCACGAAACAGTCCACGCCACGAAGCCCGCGACGCAAAATCAGGTCTTCGAATTTAGTACTCCAGTCTGGTTTCACGAGCCATCCAGCGTGTTCGTCGACGGATCGTCGTCGGTAGTGGCTGTGTCGGGCCGTTGCCCAGCCTCGATCTTTCGTGACGGTCCGTCGGTTGTTCGGGCGGTCCGTTTCGGCTGTCCGGCCTGACCGCCGGCACGGCGGTGACCCGGCTGTCGCGTCGGGTGTGCGCCGGGTTCCACGGTTCCGGTGGGCGGTTTGAGTTCGTCGAGATGGGGCGTTTCCGCTAATCAGCCAGGGTTTGGGAGTGCGTCGAGCCGCTGGATCGCGGTGGCGATCACATCCGTCCAGGGCCAGTGGCGGGCGAATCTCAGGTGCCGGCGGCGGGCGGTGGTGACGAGCTGGGCGGCGGCGGAGAACAGTCGTAGCCGCAGGCGGCGGGGCTCCCAAAGTCGGGGCTTGCCGGTCAGGGCGAGCAAGGGCAGCCAGGCCGGCAGGTCGAGGGCGAGCAGAACGATCTCCAGCCAGATCCGGTTCCGCGCGGCGTCGTGCAGAAGCTGATTGCTCAGGCCGGTGGCGCGCGCGTTGCGGATGCGGTCCTCGGCCCGGGCTCGCTGGCGGTGCCGTAGTTCGAGAACGGCGATCGAGGCGTCGTCCCACACCATCGAAACCCACCCCGCAGCCACCGCCCTCCTCTCCCAGCCAATCCCCCTCGTCACCGCCGTCGCCGGAAGCGCGTAGGGACCAGGCAAGGAAACGGTGTGGCCGGGCCCCGCAAACATCCGCAGCCGTTCGTAGGCGGCCCCGGTTCGTGACCAGGGATCCGGTAGGTGCCCAGCCCCAGCGTCGTCTTCATGTCGCCCCTCGGATGGCGGCAGCCTGGGCGGTCACGAGCTCGCCGACCACCGCAGCGATGTCCGCCAACGGCAGACCGCTGATCGCGTCCAGGTCGCCAAGGCGGCGCCAGGTACCGGTGAGCAGGTGCCGCGGGAGCGGCGCCAGGCGACCAGGGCGAGGTCGAGTTCGATGCACGCGCCGGTGAAGCGCACCAGGTCCTCGCCGTTCCACGGGCACCGCTGTCAGGCGACCGCGGTCGGTTGCACCTTTCTCACTCTAGGTGATGACAGGGGGACCCGACCTCCATGAGAGGTCGGACCGTCCCTGGCCGCATCGTGAAGCGCCACGGAATCAACATACCGGTGATAAAAATCGACACCGTGTAGACTTTCTGGAGGGGGCAGTCCAACGCCTCGCGAGAACTTTTGGGAGCGATAGTGGAAAAGCGGAACTGGCTCATCACCGGCGTCAGCTCGGGCCTTGGACGTGCCTTCGCCCAAGCCGCCCTGGCCGCCGGTCACACCGTCGTGGGCACCATCCGCTCAGAGGAAGATCTGCGGGCCTTCGCAGATCTCAAACCAGGGCACGCTCATGGCCGGATCCTGGACGTGACCGACAGCAGTGCCGTCTCAAGCGTGGTTGCGGAGGTGGAGCAGAGCGTCGGCCCCCTGGATGTCGTCGTCGCCAACGTCGGCTACGGCTTGGAGGGCACCTTCGAGGAGACGCCGCTGTCCGAAGTCCGGCGGCAGTTCGATGTCAACGTATTCGGGGCCGTGGCCACCCTGCAGGCAGCGCTGCCCCACATGCGCCGGCGCCGCCGCGGACACCTGATGGCCGTCACCTCCATGGGCGGGCTCATGGCCGTGCCAGGCATGTCCGCGTACTGCGGCAGCAAGTTCGCCCTGGAAGGCATTCTGGAGGCCCTGGGTAAGGAGGTCGCACAGTTCGGCATCCACGTGACGGCAATCGAGCCTGGCTCTTTCCGCACCGACTGGGCCGGACGGTCCATGACGCGCGCCACGCAGAACATCGACGATTACGACGATCTGTTCACTCCCATCCGCCAAACGCGTCTGAAGGCCAGCGGGAACCAGCTCGGCAATCCGGCCAAGGCTGGGGAAGCCGTCGTACGCATCACATCGGTCGAGCGGCCACCGGCTCACCTCGTCCTGGGCTCGGACGCGCTGCGACTGGTCACCGCCGCGCGCACGGCCGTGGACGAGGACATCCGTGCATGGGAGACACTCTCCCGTACGACCGACTTCACCGAAGGTGCTCAGCTCTGATGTCCGGCCACCACCCCGCGCGAAGCCGCCGTTCCACCGAACGCAAGGGCGACGTCCGGGAACGAGCCATCCTCGACACGTGCGAGGCTCTGCTGGCGCAGAAGGGCTACGACGCCATGACCGTCGGCGACATCGCCCAAGGCGCCGGCATCACACGCGGCGCCCTGTACTTCTACTTCGGCTCCAAGCAAGAGGTGGTCGCGGCACTCGTAGCCCGGACCGTCGAGCATCTATGGGAGCGATCCCGAGCCACTACGCAGACGGACGAGCCGCGACGCGCCATCGCAGCAGCCATGCAACGCACAGTCGAGCTGTGGAACGAGCACGGGCTGGTCATGCGCACGGCGATCGACTTGTCGTTGACCGTGTCGGAGATCGGTGAACTGTGGGACCACACAGCCGACTTGTTCATCACGGCCATCACCGCCGTCCTGGAACGAGCCGGCATCCAGGCAGGCACCGAACCACAACAATCCTCAGCAATGGCACGCGCCCTGTGCTGGATGATCGAGCGGACTTTCTACCACGCCTCGCAAGAGTCCCGCGAGAAGCTGGAAGAAGCATCCGCGACGTGCGAACACATCTGGCTGACCAGCGCGGGTCTGACCAGAGACTCAATCTCGTGACTCCGAGCCTCACCGTCCGTGGTCGAGGGCGCGTCACCGCGAAGCCAAACTTCTTCGTGACAGGCTCTTCCCGACGCCGTCCCGCCCGCGGTGCGCGCCGCGTACTTCGACGCGTGCCGCGCGGACGCCTCCTACGGCCCGCCAGTCCGTCTGGGCCGACCTCACCGGTTCGAGAGGACGGGGCACCGGACTGCCAACGGGCACTCCGTTGCCTCGTCAGCCCGCCGCTTGCTGAAAGCCGTTGAGGATGAGGTCCAGTCCGGCTTCGAACTCGTCGCCGTACGAGTACCCGGGACGCATGACGTCGGCGGTCGCGATCTCGGTGAGGTACGGGCACTCGCCGCCGCCGAAACCGCTCATGATGGAACCCGCCAGTTCGGCGGTCTCCTCGGGGGACCCGAACGGCAAAGTCTTCTCCTGCAGCGCGAACCCGTAGATGTAGCTGTCGAGAACAGAGACGGCGTGGGCAGTCAGGGTGAGGGAGAGGCCGCCCTCACGCAGGCAGCCGAGAACGGCGTCGTGGTGACGCAAGGGCTTCAGGGTCCGCGCCGGCAGCCGGCACAGCCGCGATGTCCATGCCGTCTCCGGTGTGTAGAACAAGAAGTGGTCCGTCCCGACCCTGGGCACCTTTCCCCTGACGAACGTACGGCGCACCCGCCCGTCTCTGTGGGCCCCGCGGACGAGCCCTCCACCGCCCACTGTCGCTACCCGGCCGGTTGCGGTGTGAAGGGATGTTCGGGCGTTTCACGCCCGAACACTCAGGCGCTGATTCCTCCCAGGGTTGAAGCCCCAGACTTCCTCGGCAGAACACGGTGAAGACGCGTAGCCTCCACCACCCCGAAGGGCCTGTGGGTCGTCCGAATTCACGACCACCGTCTTCCGAGCCTGCGGAAGGCAGCCGCGTGCCGTGCTTTCGGTGGGCCGCGACGCGTCGTCGCGGGCGGGTCACGGCCCACCGGGCAGGTCCGGCTGGATCAGACGGCGAGGTGGTCTGCCATCAACTTGGCGAAACGCGCGGGGTCCTTCAGCGCGCCGCCCTCGGCGATAAGGGCCATGCCGTAGAGGAGTTCAGCGATTCCCGAGAGACCGGCACCGGCATCGTCGCCGCGTTCGGTGTGGGCCTTGTTGAGGCTGTCGACCAGCGCATGGCCCGGGTTGAGTTCCAGGATGCGCTTGGTGTGCGGGACGTCCTGGCCCATGGCGCGGTACATGTTCTCCAGGGCCGGGGTGATGTCGTGGGTGTCGGAGACGAGACAGGCCGGGGAGACGGTCAGGCGGGTGGACAGCCGGACCTCCTTCACGTCCTCGGTCAGGACGCCAGTCATCCAGGCCAGCAGGTCGGTGTACTCCTTCTGCCGACTCTCGCGGTCGCTGTCGGTCTGGGGGTCCTGCCCGCCTGCCTCCAGGTCGACCGTCCCCTTGGCGACGGACCGCAGTTGCTTGCCGTCGAATGCGGGCACCATGGTGACCCAGATTTCGTCGACGGGGTCGGTCAGCAGCAGCACCTCGATTCCCTTCGCACGGAAGGCCTCCATGTGCGGGGAATTCTCGACGGCTTCCCGTGAGTCCCCGGTCAGGTAGTAGATCTCTTCCTGGCCGTCCTTCATGCGCTCCACGTACTGCGCCAGCGTGGTCGGCTCGTCCGCCTCGCGCGTCGAGGCGAAGGAACACAGGCCCAGCAGGGTGTCGCGGTTGCCGTCGTCGCCCAGCAGGCCTTCCTTCAGAGCGGGGCCGAACTCCCTCCAGACGGTGGCATAGCGGTCGGGGGTGCTCGTCATGAGGTCCTTGATGGTGGCCAGGACCTTCTTGGTCAGGCGCCGGTGGATCATCTGGATCTGGCGGTCCTGCTGCAGGATCTCGCGGGAGACGTTGAGCGAGAGGTCCTGGGAGTCGACGACGCCCTTGACGAAGCGCAGGTAAGGCGGCAGGAGCTCTTCGCAGTCGTCCATGATGTGGACGCGCTTGACGTACAGCTGCAGGCCGCGCCGGTGGTCGCGGGTGAACAGGTCGTGCGGGGCGTGGGAGGGGATGAACAGCAGGGCCTGGTACTCGAAGGTGCCCTCCGCCTGCAGCCGGATGGTCTCCAGCGGGTCCAGCCAGTCGTGGGCCAGGTGCTTGTACAGCTCGTGGTACTCCTCCTCGGTCACCTCCTCCCGCGACCGCGCCCACAGCGCCTTCATCGAGTTCACCGTCTCCAGAGCCGCCGCAGCCGACTCGATGCTCTCCCCATCGGCGCCGGAGTCCGTGTCGGCAGACGTCGTGACGGTCGCGGGCATGCGGATGGGCCAGGTGATGAAGTCCGAGTACCGTTTGACGATCTCCCGGAGCTTCCAGCCGTCGGTGTAGTCGTGCATCTGGTTCTCGGCATCGACGGGCTTGAGGTGAAGTGTCACCGCTGTGCCCTGGGGCGCCTTGCCGACGCTCTCGACCGAGTAGGTGCCCTCACCGCGTGAGGTCCAGCGGGTGCCCTGACTCTCGCCGGACCGCCGGGTGACCACGGTGACCTCGTCGGCGACCATGAACGCGGAATAGAACCCGACGCCGAACTGGCCGATCAGACCCGCCGCCGCGTCCGCGTCCTTGGTGTCCTTCAGCTCCTTGAGCAGCTTCGCCGTCCCGGAACTGGCGATCGTGCCGATGAGAGCGACGACCTCATCACGCGACATGCCGACGCCGTTGTCCCGCACCGTCAGCGTCCGCGCCTGAGCATCTGCCTCCAGGGCGATGTGCAGATCCGAGACGTCCACCCCGAGCGCGTCGTTGCGCAGCGCTTCCAGCCGCAGCTTGTCGAGCGCGTCGGAGGCGTTGGAGATCAGCTCCCGCAGAAACACATCCTTGTTCGAATAGATCGAATGGATCATCAGCTGCAAGAGCTGACGGGCTTCCACCTGGAACTCGTGGACCTCAGCCGACATGACGAGCAAACCCTCCAAAGATCAGAAACGACGACTACCACATGCACTTTAGACCGATCACCCCAAGCCACCAGCGGCAGTCAGGCCGCGCCTCCGAACGCGCACAGCTACGAGCCCCAAGCCCGGCGGCACATCGCTACCCCCGCACCGGGCATATCCGCGCATCCTGAAGCCGATCGTGACCTGGATCGAGCGGACCTACCACCGCTGCCGCGGACAAGCCGCACTCCGCCGCCTGACCCCCGTCGAATTCGAGACCGTCATGACCCCACCGGCCCTCCAGGCCGCGTGACCGAACCTGTCACCCAAACCTGCAGCAGAACCCAACGCCTGGGGCCGGGACGTCGTCCCGGCCCCAGGCGTTGACGACTCCTGCTGCTGGTCGCGGTGGGTCAGTGGTGGCTGTGGCCGCCGTCACTACGACGGCGTTGGAGCGTGAACTTCTCGAAGACCGACAGCTCACCTGTGGGCGTGATGATGTTGTAGTAGGTGACGTGGATGCGGGTCATGTCACCGGGGTGACGGCCCGGGTCGACGGCGAACTCGGCGAAGCCGTACGGATGCTCCGCGTCACGGACGCCGATCCAGACCGCCGTCTCCTTCTCCTTGACCGAGTTGTACTTGCCGACGCGCTCCATCTGGACGTATGCCGAGTGATGCCCGTGACCGTCGGCGTCGTCGGTGGTGAAGCTGTTGTTCGTGATGCCGGACACGCCGCCACCGCCGAGGACCATGTGCGTCGTACCGTGCGCACTGTCGATCACATCGAGTGCGGTCTGACTCGGGTTGGGCGTGAGGGTGACGCTTCCGGGGACGACGCCACGCACCGCCAACGAGCGCTCGTAGTCGTGCTCGTGGCCACAGACCACCAGATCGACGCCGTACTTGTCGAACAGCGGGCCGTACGCCGCGCGCAGCGCGACATCAGGGCCGTTCGCGGCAGTCGCCGAGCTGATCATCACCTGGTGCATGCAGACGACGATCCAGTCGATGTCCTTCGAAGCCCGTGCCGACTTGAGCTCCTTCTCCAGCCAGGCGAGCTGCCGACCGCCGGAGTAGCCGTTGATGTAGATGTCACCGCCCTCCTGCAGGGCGATGTCGTCGTTCTGCAGGGCGATCACCTTCACCCCGCCGACCGTGAAGGAGTACCAGAGGTTGTCGAGCTCGGGCTGGTTCTCGGTCGAGGGCAGCTCGAAGTAGGTCTGGTACGCGTCGAGACCGAGCTTGCCGTTGCCCAGCTCGATCTCATGGTTGCCCGCGCACGGCATCCACGGACGGAATCGCGCTGAACGGCTGTTGTTGGTGAGGAAGTCGCGCCAGACACGAATGCGGTCGGGCCCGGTGTTGGCGTAGCAGAGGTCACCGTTGAGGAGGTGGAACAGCGGGCCGACCTTCTCAACCCCGGTGACGATGTCGGCAGCGGCGGGCGTGGCGTTGGGCTCGAAGTCCCGGCCCGAGGCGTCGGCCGGGTTCGCTCCGGTCTTCCACGTCACACTGGGCGCACCCTGGTCGCCGAAGCTGGTAAAGGTGAACGGAGCCCGGCCGGACGGCGCCGTGTGGAAGGTGCCGGCGTCGGGGGTGGCCCCGTCGTGCTGGGCAGCGTACAGGTAGTCGGTGTCGGCCTTGAGCTTGCTGATCAGCGCGTGATGGACCCAGACGGTCCGCCCGGAGGTGCCGTCCACGTAGGTCTTCGTCTTCGCGTGCACGGTGGAACCGAAGCCGCCACTCAGCGTGCCGTAAACGACCCGGGGGTTCTTGACAGCCGCGTCAGTGACCCACGAGACGACCATCTGGCTGCGTGGGTCGGCGCCGAAGGTCAGGTGCAGGCCCTGGACGGGGGTGGTGGCCGATCCGGTGGTGAGACCGGTGACCTCCGACTTCGCCGGGACCGCCTCGGCGGTTCCGGCGCCGAGGACCAGTGGCCCGGCGGCGGCGCCGGACACTGTCGCGCCGAACAGGCCGAGCGCGTTGCGACGAGAGATTCTGGTTTGCTTGGGTTCTTCGGACATTCCAGGGGCCTTTCGCGTCGTTCGGGTGCAGTCGCACACCGACCGGACAGCAGCGCTCCGAACCTGACAACGGGCTGCGGCAGGTCGACGGTGCGCGCACTCACGGACGCTAGGAAGCACGATCGACCGGAGCGGTGAGACAGGTATGAACGCCAGATGGCGGTCACCGCAACGGACGGCAATTCCCGGCGGCCCGGCCCTGTCCTGGCTAATGCCGCGAAGCGGTTGGGGTGTTCGGGGACGTGCTCCTGTCAATCGTGATGAAGTCGACGCCGCGAGACCCGCGCGCCATCTCGTCGGCACAGGCTCTCCGCGACGGTTCGATGTCCCGGTGCGGGACGTCACGTCGGATGGCCGCGTAAAGCTCAACCCGCGATCGGTGCGACGGCATCGGGACGAAGGATCATGCGAGGCCGGGCGCGAGTACCAGAAAGCGTTGCGCAAACATTCAGCACCGCGCGAGCCCGTTCGGCACGCTCGGCCCGCTCCGCGGGGGTGCGGATGTCGGCATTCCCTCCGCCGGGCTGCTCAGCAGACGTTGCCTCCCCCGCCCCGTTCCCCCACCTCGCCCCCGGTTTCCCGGTCCGGCCGCCGGTGGGCAACGGGAAACCCGTCGACCCCGCCGGGCGGCGCCACGAGTCTGTGTCCCGTCGGCGCACGGCACGACCGTGGCCGGCGGCAACCGAGGGGGCGCCCTCTCCGGTGCCGCACGGGGGACCGGGCGGCACCGGGGATCCGGGGCCATGAGGCGGCAGGGGGAATCGGGGTCCATGAGACGTGCGCTCATGTCGTTGTGTGCGGTGATCGCGCTCGCCACCGCCGTGGTGACCGGTTGCGGTGACGGCGCCGGCGACGCCCGGGGACGGACCAGCCAGGACACCGGTGTTCGCACACCGGCGCTGACCTGGCGGCAAGAGGTCCGCGTCAACGACGCCCTCCAGCGGCTGACCAGTCGGTGCATGGGACGCCAGGGCTTCACCTACCAGGAGGAGCGCGAGTTGACGCTCCAGGAGAGCCGGCCCGTGCGCTTCGTCCAGGACGACCTGGCGTGGGCGCGGACCTACGGCTACGGCAGCCGCATCGAGGCGAAGAGCACGCGGCTGCGCGAGCGCAACGTCAACGGGGCCTACCGCCAGGACCTGCCCGCCACGCGCCGCGCCCTGTTCGACGAGGCCCTGGACGGCGGCGACGGCGCCCGCATGCTCACCGCCCCGATGCCGAACGGCGGCGCGATCCGCAAGCGCATCGGCGGCTGCACCGAGGAGGCCGAGCGCACGCTCTACGGCGATCCCGCCGAGTGGTTCCGCACCAGCAAGATCGCGGTGAGCGCCAACTCCCTCTACGCCGGGCGGCTGATGAAGGACCGGCAGCTCACCGCGGCCGTCCAGGCGTGGTCCGCGTGCATGCGCGAGGCCGGCGAACCCTACCCCGACCCCCAGGCCGCCCAGGACAGCGTGCGGGCCGCGGCCGTGCGGCTGGGCGCGGCCCGCGCCGACGAGGCCTTCGCCGCCGAGCGCAGGACCGCCGTCGCGGACGCCGGCTGCGCGCGCCGCACCTCTTTGCGGGCCGTGGCCACGGCCCGGGAGAAGCACTACCTGGACCGCCTGCCCGACCGGTACGTCAAGGACATCGACACCTACCGCCGTCTCGGCCGGCAGGCCTACGACCGGGCGGTGCGCATCGTTCCGGAGCGTGACTGACCATCTCGCGCACGGAAGCGCCCCGTCCACCGGCGAGGGCACCCCATGGGCACCCGACGCCCCGCCCCGCCGGCGCACCACCACCGGGCACCATCGAGAAACGAGGGGAACCACCATGCGCAAGTTCACCGTCTCCGCAGCGCTCATCGGGCTCACCGCCCTGGGCGTGGCCGTCCCGGCCGCCACCTCGCAGGCCGCTGAGAGCGGCGTCGCCGGCGCCGTGTGCGACAGCAAGTGGGGGGCGCGCAACGGCAACATGTACGCCTGGGACGGCTACGACTGCAACGGCAGCCCGATCATGGTCGCCGCCGGCGACAGCTCCAACTGGGGTGCCGCGAACGACCGGGCGTCCTCGGTGATGAACCGGGGCTTCACGGGCAACCTGTCCATCGTGAAGTTCTTCTACTGGCAGGACCACGAGCTCGGCCACACCTGCCTGTACCCGGGCGAGCTGTACGCCGACAACCTGTCGGACAACTACTTCACCGACGGCAACGTCGTGGACAACAACATTCGGTCGCACCAGTGGGTCAACGGCGGCTGTGGAGCCACCCTGACCTGATCCGCCCGACCGGCGACCTGCGCGCGGGGCCACCGCCCTCACCTGGGGACACGCCCCGCCCGGGCACCGCAGCGACGCACGTCCGGAGCCGTCGACTCGGCTTCGGACGTGCGTCTTTGCGCCACAGCGAACGAACGCCGGGATGCCCCAGCCGTCCCCCCAGTAGCCTTGACGTGCGCCGTTGCACGGCCGACTGCCCTGGGGGGACATCGTGGTCGACCCACGCCACGCGACCGAAGCAGACCACCTCGCCGCGGGGAACCCTGATGCGCCGACCACGCACTCGTTTCCCGCGCAACTTCGACGACTGCGGCGTGAACGCGGCCTGTCGCTCGCCGACCTGGCGCGCAGGACCCACTACCGCAAGGGCTACCTGAGCAAGATCGAGACCGGCGCGAAGCGGGCGACCGTCGACGTCGCCCGGCTCTGCGACCAAGTACTGCGCGCGGAGGGGGCGTTGCTCGACCTCGTCGAGCGCGCGCCGCAACGTGCGGCGGGGTCGCGCAAGGAGGCGGACGGGACCGCAGCGCAGTCCGAGGGGGCGTGTCCCTACCGGGGGCTGTCGGCGTTCGGACCGCAGGACTCGGCGTGGTTCTTCGGCCGGGAGCGGGCGACCGCCGTTCTGGTCGAGCGGATCTTCGATCGGCTCGGCAGCGGACCGCTGATGCTCGTCGCGCCGTCCGGCGCGGGGAAGTCGTCCCTGCTGCACGCCGGCCTCGTCCCGGCCCTGCGGCGCGGTGACTTCCCGATGCCGGGGGCCGACCGGTGGCCCCTGGTGACCCTCACCCCGATCGCGCGACCGCTCGAGGAGCTGCTGGAGCAGACCGTGAAGGACCTGGGTATCACCGCCGAGCAGCTCCGGCGCGAACCCGCCGCGCTGCTGGAGGCCAGCATGGCCCGCTCGGGCGGGTCACCGGCCGCGCCCGGGGAGCAACGCCCGCCGCCATGGCGTCCGGTGGTGATCGTCGACCAGTTCGAGGAACTCTTCACCGCCTGCGCCGACGAGGACGAACGACGCGCCTTCGTCCGTGTGCTGGCCGCCCTGGCCGGCCCACCGCCGACGGCGGATCCGCACACCCCCGGCATCGTGGTCCTCGGGGTCCGCGCCGACTTCGTCGGCAACTGCCTCGATCTGCCGGACCTCGCACCGGTGTTCACCGACGGACTGTTCGTCGTGCCCCCGATGTCCGAGGCGGAGCTGCGCGCCTCGATCACGCGCCCCGCGGAACTCTCCGGGCTCACCCTGCAACCGGGGCTGCTCCCCCTGCTGCTGCGCGGCGAGCCGGGTACCGCACGCGGCAACGGCAGCGGCGACGAGACCCCGTCCGGCGCACTGCCGCTGCTCTCGCATGCCCTGCTGGCCACCTGGCAGCAGCGCGAGGGCGCCGAGCTGACCGTCGCCGGATACGAGCGGGCCGGAGGGATCCAGGGCGCGATCGCGCGGACGGCGGAGACGGTGTTCGCCCGCCTCTACCCGGCGGAGCAGCGCACCATCCGCCGCATCCTGTCCCGCCTGGTGTTCGTCACGGACGGCAGCGGCGCCACCCGCCGGCGTGTGAACCGGGTGGCCCCGATGGGGCAGTTCACGGATGCGGAGGGGGCCGCCGCCGCGCTCGACGCGTTCGTGCGGGCCCGGCTGATCACCCTCGACCGCGACACCGTCGAGATCACGCACGAAGCGCTGCTGCACGCCTGGCCGCGCCTGCGCGACTGGATCCACGCCGACCGCGCCGGACTGCTGCTGCACCAGCAGCTGGCCCACGCCGCCGCCGCGTGGGAGAGCGAGGGCCGCGACCCCTCCGCGCTGTACCGCGGGACGCGGCTGGACGTCGTGCGCACGTGGGCCGACGAATCGGACGGATGGAGCCGCATCGGCCTCCCTCGCCGGCGGCCGCCCGGAGGCGTCGATGCTGCTGGCGGAGCAGGCCTTCCGCACCCACGACACCCCCGGGGCACGCGGCGCGCTGCTGAGCACCCAGTCCCAGCCGTTCGCCGCCCGGCTCGACGAACACCGCGGCCCCGTCAACACGGTGGCCTTCGCCCCGGGCGACAAGCTGCTGGCGACGGGGAGTTCGGACGGCACGGTGATCCTGCGCAGCATGCCCGGACACCGCACGGTCGCCGTACTGCCGGTGCCCGGGCCGGTGCGGTCGATCTCCTTCAGCCCGACGGCCACACCCTCGCGGCGACGTCGACGAGCGGTCCCGTCCAGCTCTGGGACGTCACCCGCCGCCGCATGACGGCGACCCTCCCGGCAGCCACCCGGGCCGCCCGCGCGATGGCGTTCGCCCCGGACGGGCGCGAGGTGGCCGTCGCCACCGCGGGCGGCACGATCGAGGTGCGCGAGAGCACGGGCGCGTACCGCGTCACCGCCGCGCTGCCCGGTCACCGCGGGGCCGTGTACGCGCTCGCCTACTCCCCCGACGGCCGCACCCTCGCCTCCGCCGGCGCCGACCGCACCGTACGCCTGTGGGACCTCCTGCGTGCCCGCTCCCTCGACGTGCTGCGGGGCCACACCGACGGGGTGCTGGGCGTGGCGTTCTCGCCGGACGGCCGCACGGTGGTGTCCGGCGGCATCGACCGGACGGTGCGGCTGTCGGACGTGCGCACGGGCCGCCTCACCGCGACGCTGTCCGGCAGCAGCGACGACATCAACGCCGTCGCCTGGACGCCCGACGGCGCCACGGTCGTCGGCGCGGTCGGCGACGGGACGACGCGGCTGTGGGACGTGCACAGCGGGCGGCAGACGGGCGTGCTCGCGGGCCACACCGACTACGCGCTCGGCGTCGCCGTCGCCTACGACGGGGCCCTGCTCGCCACGGCCGGCTTCGACCAGTCCGTGGTGCTGTGGAACCTCGCGGGCCCGGCGCTCACGGCTCGCCCGTTCACCGAGGTGTGGCAGGCCCAGTTCAGCCCCGACGGCAGCCTGCTGGCCACCGCCGACACCGACCACACGGTGCGGCTGTGGGACGCGGGCCGGCGCCGGCTGGTGGCGACCCTGCGCGGCCACACCGAGACGGTCTTCTCGGTGGCCTTCGCACCCGACGGCCGCACCCTGGCCTCCGCCGGCTCCGACGGCACCGTCCGCCTGTGGGACGTGGCCGGGCACCGGCTGCTGGAGACCCTGCCGGGCCACACCGGGCAGGTCTTCGCCGTCGCCTTCGCACCCGACGGCCGCACCCTCGCCTCCGCCGGCAGCGACCGCACGGTCCGGCTCTGGGACACCGCGGACGGCCGCCCGCTGGCCATGCTGACCGGCCACGACGACTTTGCCAACGATGTCACCTTCAGCCCCGACTGACGCCTCCTCGCCAGCGTCGGCGACGACCTGACCGTCCGGTTGTGGGACGTCACCACCCACCGCCGGCTCGCCACCCTCACCGGCCACACCGGCGCGGTGCGCAGCGCCTTCGCGCCGGGCGGCCGCACCCTGGCCAGCAGCGGCAACGACGGCACCGTCCGGTTGTGGGACGTGCGCCGCCTCCGCACCGAGGCGACCCTGACCGGCCACGTCGGCTCCGTGCGCGGGGTGGCCTTCTCCCCCGACGGCCGCACCCTCGCCAGCAGCGGCACCGACCGCACCGTGCGCCTGTGGGACGTCGGCGCGCGCCGGGGGTGGGCGACGGTGACGGGGCACACCAACTCGGTGTGGAGCGTGGTCTTCGCCCCCGACGGCCGCACCCTCGCCAGCAGCAGCACCGACGGCACCGTCCGGCTGTGGGACCTCGACCCGCAGGCCCGGCTGGCGGCGATCTGCCGACCGCGCGCGGGGTTGGACGCCCGCGAGCTCGCCGCCCTGCTGCCCGGCGTCCCCGCGTCCGAACTGCCGCGGGCGGCCGCCCGCGCCCACCGAGGGTGACGGCCGCACTCCCAGTGGACGCGGGTTTCCCGAGGGTTTCCCGTTGCCCACCGCAGCAGGGCGACGCCCCGCACCTCGACGGGCCGGGGGCGCGGCCCCCAGGCTGCTGTCCGACCAGTTCCGCACACCACCAGCAAACGGGGGTCCTGGCATGGCCTGCCGGACAAGAGTCGTCCACACCCTGATCGCCCTGCTCGCCCTTCTCCTCGCCGCGCCGGCCGCTACCGCCGCCGCGGCCCCGCCGCATGCTCCGCAACGGGACGCCGCCGCGTGCGGCGCTCTCGCCTCGGGGGCCTCCGCGGCCGCCGAAGCCGCCATCGCCGCCGCCTGCGCCGAGGTGGCGGCCGGCACCTGGTACACCTGGGGCGGCGGCCACGGCGCCCAACCCGGCGCCACCTACGGCCAGATCGACCCGACCGACCCCGACAGCGCGCACGACCCCGAACGGCTCGGCTTCGACTGCTCCGGCCTCGTCCGCCACGCCTACGCCCGTGCCGCCGGCTCGGACATCCTCAACGGCACCGCCAGCACCCAGTACTACACCCACCGGGCGGCGAACCGCTTCACCGCCGCCCAGGGCCTGGCGCCGCTGCTCCCCGGCGACCTGCTCGCCTGGGGCCGCTCCGACGACCTGCACCACATCGCCATCTACCTCGGCGCGGGCAAGATGGTAGAGGCCAAGGAGTCCGGCACCCGCCTCATGGTCAGCGACGTCCGCCTGGGCGGCGACTACTACGGCGCCGTCCGCGTCAACACCGGCACGGTGACCGGCCACATCCACCGCACCTGGGGCAGCGGCGTGTGGACCAAGCAGGCGCCCTCAATCGCCGCCGGCCGCGTCTACGCCTTCCCCGGCCCGACCACCATCCGCGTGCAGTGCCAGAAGCACGCCGAACTCGTCGAGGCCGAGGGCTACTCCAACGACGTCTGGGCCTACCTGCCCGACTACAAGGCCTGGATGACCAACATCTACATCCAGGGACCCGCCTGGCTCGACGGGGTCCCCGACTGCAACACCGTGCCGCCCAAGCCCTGACGCACCGGGGCGCCGGTCGCCGCCACCCGCGGCCACCGGCGCCCGCACCCTCGTGCGTCCTGTCGTGCGCCCGTTCGTGGTCCTCTCCGTGGCCCTAATCGCCGTCGCCGCCCGTCCGGCTCACGCTCCCGCGCCGGCTCCTGCCCGATTGACGGAGCAACTCGCCCGCGGCAAGCGTCACGGAGGCAACGACGCGGACCCAGCGGGGCCCACCGCGCTCCGTCCACACCACGCACACGCACACGATGACAACAAGCGCCAGCACACCGAGCAACACCAGAACGAACATGTTCTCCATATCCGAGACAGAGAGTCCCGCCGACCCGTCATTCGGCGGACGCGCCTCACGAGCCGCCGGTTCCCGATTGCCCCCTGTGATCACCGGCGGGTAGGCGGTCCAGGCACACGGCCTGGTCGACCGCCTCTCCCAGAACCTCGACGTGGCCACCTGGGATTCCGCCCCGATCGACGAGACCGTCCGCACCCTGAACGACGGCTCGCCGTGCGGCGACCCTGCTCAGCCCTTCTGTCTGCGGCAGGCTGAGTCGCGGTCGCCCACTGGCCCGGCACTCCGCATCGCCGTAAAGTCGATCATGTGGGTGATCTGCCTCCGGATCTGCATCGGCTACAGGTGATCCGCCTCTACCTGCAGCTGCAGCTCGACGCTGTCGACGCCAAGATCCGCGAGAGCGAGAAGCAGACGACCAGCGGTGGCGCCCTTGTGCCACCAGAGCCGGAGCACTCCATTGACGGCGATGCCGGCTTCCGCATCCAACATGTGCCTAGAGGTGGGACCCTGGGCGCTGTGGTTCACCGCGGCGACTGCCCGGACGCAGCCGGCGGCCGGATCAGCCGGCACGAGGTGGAGATCGCCCTGCGTATGCCTGAGGTGACGCTGTGCCCGCGTTGCCACCCCGGCTCTGATTGACTGCCCGGTAATGCCGCACTGATCACTGCGGCAGGTCCAGCGGTTGCTGTTGCTCCCGTCCGCGTTCTTGTCCGGCTCGGCGTGCGGCCTGCCCAAGATGGCACTCGACTCTCGCGACCCGATCCCCCCAGCGACCGACGCCCCGGTCCGCGCTCCAGCGGGTGACAAAGGGTACGCCGGAACCTCGGCGTGGCATAGGACAAGGGTGAGCCAAGAACCTCAGCAGCCACCGGACGCTGCTCACCGGCGCCCGGCGGGGATCAGCAATGAGACGGTCGAAGCACTGGGATCCCTGTCCAAAGCCCTGGAGACCACCGAGCGCGCCCGCGGCCACCTGTACGCCTTCCACCAACTGACGGGAACCGCCGACCTCGAACTCGACCGCACCGTCCGACTGCTGCGGGAAGCCGGTCACGCGTCACACGCCGACGCCGTCGAACGGGAGATCCTGGGCCGCAATGTCATCCCGGGGCACTGGACCTTCCAGATCATCGAGGCGTACAACCGGACGTACTACCGGCCCTTCGCAGACCTGGAACGCAAGCTGATCGACGAGCTCGCCGAGGGCCGGGACCATCTCTACGAAGTCGAACTCAAAGAGGCCCGCCACACCCCTGTGCAGCCCGATCAGACCTCCGGTGAACGCCCCTGAACGCGCGCTTGGTCAGCTGCTGCAAGATGCCACCCTCACCGGTCGCTGCAGGCCGCTCGCGCGGGCCAAGTCGACCAGTTGCCCTCAATCGGACGGACGGAAGATCCGCCGACAGTACGGCAAACTCCATGCGCTCGGTCGTCGGCCGGCAGCGGAGCGTAGGCATGGGCCCGAGAATCGTCCCTCCCGCCTGACGTACCTCGGCCGAGAGCCGGGTCCCTGCCGTGAGAACGGCGGGGCCCTTCTCTTTGCGCTATAAGGAGGTCGAGCGGAGTCGCGGACGCCGTCACGCGCGCCGGATGATCAGCACAGCCGCGTCGTCGATGTGGTCCACCGCAACCATGGCGTCGAGGATTCGATCAGCGGTCTCCTCGGTGTTCAGCCCATCGTGGGCGGCTTGCGCCGCAAGCGTCGCCACTCGCTCCAGCCCGGCTTCCAGGGGCAGACTCGGGCCTTCGACCACGCCGTCGGTAACCATGATCAGCGCGGCGTTCTTGTCCAGCCTGAAGCTCCCCCCGCGGTAGTTGGCGTCGGCCAGGACTCCGAGCACCGGACCGCCCGGCAATTCACGGATCCTGTGACGGCCGTCGTCCCATACGTACAGCAACGGAACATGGCCTGCGCTGGAGCCGGTGACCTGTCCGTCGCACGGGTCGATATACAGCATGGTGCAGCTGGCGAATCGCGCCGCGTCCATCGTGACGAGCAGGTCGCTCGTGCGCGTCAGCACGGTTGCCGGGTCGGGTTCGCAGGCGGCGATGGCACGCTTCCAGGCCGGCACGAAGCGTGGCCGCGATGTCGGCCATGGGCTCCGCGCTCTGGCGACGTCAAGATCCTGGCTGGGACGGTTGACGAGACGGTGGGCCCGGACCGCGTAGCCGCCGGTGAGGACCAGAGGATAGGGGGACCCAAGGGTGATGACGTCAGCCAGGAGCCGCTTGTGCAGCTCTGGCATGTCCGTCATGCGGCAGCTCGGGCGCGGGCGGCGAGCTGGGGGAACGTGTCCTCCCACACGGTCCGCACGGTGCGTCCGACGAGGGTGCGCAGCACCGGCCACAGCTGTACGAGCAGATCCCTGTTGAGATAGAGGGGCAAGTCGTCGTGCAGCCCCTCGTGCAGGACGGTGCGGTACAGACCCATGCGCTGGCGGGGCTTTTCCAGGTCGTAGGAGGTCATCCCTGACCATGCGATGTGCAGCGGCAAATCCACGGTCCCGCGGGTGGGGCCGTGCAACTCGTCCAGCGACGCCGGAAGACGCCGCCGGAATTTCTCCCGGTACAGCGCAAGATCCTCGGCGTACACGCCGGACGGGTCTGCGGCCCCGGACACCGGAGGCTGCGAGCTGGCTGCCATACCCATTATGGCGGCCGCCCCGGGGACAGCGAGCCTAGATCCACCAACGCACCCGGTCATGCTCTCGGATCCCCCACCGGCGGAGGCCACACAGAAGCAGTTCGTGATCCTAGACCAGAGAACTGACAGGCCGCGTCACGACCTTGCGTCGACCTGCGCGACATCCACCGCTGTGGGCACTCGGCCATCACACCACGCCGGTGATCGTTTCCGATCGGAGCACTGGCCTCGCCGCTGCCCTCGCACATGTCGACCCCCCGGAAAATGCCCCCACATGCCGAGGGCCGTCTCTCGCCCGCATCCGAACCCTGCGCGCCAGCGTAGTGTTGTCGCCTCGACTTCACCGGCCTCCGCCTGTAGGCGGCGCGTTGCAGGTGATCACCGGGGACCGTGCGACGGATGTCCATCGGCGTGAGTCCGCGGATGCGCCGCCACCCAACGGAGTCGAGATGCGTCAGTGGCGGTCGGGACAAGCAGCGACCCGAAAGGCGGCGCCCGCGTGCGTCAGCGGACGACGTCAAAGACGTTCTTCTGCAGGCCGTTCGCGTAGACCTCGTGCTCGACCAGCTTCAGCTTCTGCGTGTCCTTGTCCGTCGCGCTGAAGAGGCGCTTGCCCGCGCCGAGCAGCAGCGGGAAGACCAGCAGGTGGTAGCGGTCGATCAGGCCCGCCTCCGAGAGGCTCTGGTTCAAGGACGCGCTGCCGTGGACGATGATCGGCCCGCCCTCGGTCCGCTTCAGGGCCGCGACCTCGTCGAGCGAGCGCAGGATCGTGGTCTCGCCCCAGTTCGAGACCAGGTCGCCTTCGGCAAGGGTGGTCGAGACCACGTACTTCGGCATGGCCTTGTACTCGGCGAACTCCACCATGTCCGGCCACACCGGGCTGAACGCCTCGTAGCTGACCCGGCCCATCAGGATCGCGGCCGCCTCGCTCTGCTCGCGCCCCTTGATCTCGTATGCCTCGGGGACGAACTCGACGTCCTTGAAGGTCCATCCGGAGTTCCGGTAGCCGGGTTCGCCACCCGGGGCCTCCATGACGCCGTCGAGGGAAATGAAGGCGGTGCTGATCAGAGTGCGCATCACGGCTCCTTGGTCTCTCATGTCGGGTCTTCGATCGCTTGGGGCCCACCCAGGCGCCCTCCGGCGGCAGTTCGCCACCAGCCGGATCGACTTCTCGGCTTCGACGCCGGCGTGTACCCAGGATTCCTCCGACAAAAAATTTTGTCAAGGAGATTCTAGTTGTCGGTGTGCGCCCGCGACGGATTTCCTGCCCCGCGTGCGCGGACTTGGCGTTCCCAGGCAACGGGTAGCGCACGTCCATGCGGGCGCGGGAAGCAGCCTCGGGGCCGCGCCGGCGGCGGTTTCGCCAGTGACGGCCTCAGCACCCGCGACGACACGTCGCTCGATCGTTCGGTCGCGCTCACGCCGCCAGTCGGGAATTTCGAGGCATGGCCACACCCGCGGCTCTGGGCCCGCGGGGTCGCGAACGGGTCCTGTCCGCCCTGCCTGGGCCCCTGCCGCCGTTACGGCCCAGGCGGCAATCTGTTCGCTCTGGGGGTTCCTTCTCGGCCCCCCTGGGCGCAGGGCCAGGAAGGTTTCCCGGTGCGTAGGAGGACGACGACCGGGTGCTGGCAAGCGGCCGCTCCCCTCCTCCGGTCCTGTCCGGGGCGCAGCCACAGCGCGGATACCCACTGCGGCGTACCGCCGAGGCCAACGCGCCGGTCCACTGGTTGCTCACGATGCGGGCCTGTCGTGCGGGATGACGACGTTGCGGTCCTCGGGGTGGGGGGTGATCTCGGCGGCTTCCGGGTGTTCGCGGGAAGCGGGATCTCCAGGGCGCTGCGCGCCTCGTCCAGCGCCCGCAGGACGGCACCCAACTCCTTGTGGGGTACGCCCGCGGGGCCGCTACCCGGGTACACCCTGTCGAGCTGGACGGCCCGGTGAGCGAGCCGTGGCCCGCGGGTCTCCGCTCGGCCGACAGCTGGGGCGGGATGGTCAATGACTGACGAGCGCGAGGGTCCCCGCAGCCCACCACCTCCGTCCGGGGTCATGGGCTGAGTAGCCGTTGCTCTACCGGTCATGGTGAGCGTGGGTTCGAGTGTGGCTTCCCGGGTGGGTGATCTTTCGGCCGAGTACGCATGACAGCAGGGCCTCCTGTGCAGCTCGGGGTTGTCGAGACCAACGAGCGCCCAGGAGGCCCTGTTGTCGCAGTTCTACGCCCTCGCGTCGGCCGGGTCCAACTCAGCCACTCTGCCGTGTGATTGTCTCGCGCACGTGTACGGCAACGCGGCCGATCGTCCGCACCGTGTACGGCGTTATCCGTCGGACCCGACGGACGCCGAGTGGGCGGTGGTGCGGGACCTGCTGCCCGTGCCGGGATGGCTGGAGGGCAGGGGCGGGCAGCCGGAGGGCTACTGTCACCGGCAGATGATCGACCAATGCCACGAAGTTAAGAGCCCAGCGGCGGTGTCGAGCGTGGGCGGGATGCGAGGGGCCTCTGCTATCCAGGGGATCGACCAAGATCTTCCTGAGAAAGCAGAGGCCCAGTGGCTCAGTCTGTCACGGGCGGAACCGATGACGTGTTCGCGCCTGGTCCCATCGTCGCAGGTGAGCGTAGTCGTAGGCTTTGTCCGCGTAGAGCTTGGAGGGCTTGCGTCGGCGTGGTCCGCGGCGGGAGCGGATCGGCGGTATGCCGCGGATCAGGGGGATCAGGGCCTGGCTGTCGTGGGTGTTCGCTCCCGAGATCCCGATGGAGATGGGCAGACCGGAGCCTTCAGTGATCAAGTGGATCTTCGACCCTTTCTTGCCCCGGTCGACAGGATTCGGGCCTGTCAGGTCCCCCCTTTCAGGGCCCGCATGTTCACCGAGTCGATCTTCCACCGGCTCCAGTCCAGCTCACCGCGTGCGCCGAGCTCGTCGAGCACCAGGCGGTGCAGCTTCGCCCACACCCGAGCCTTGGTCCACTCCGTGAACCGGCGATGCGCCGTCGCTCCCGACGGCCCGAATGACGGCGAGGGCAACTGCTGCCAGGTACACCCCGACGTCGCCACGAACACGATCGCCGCCAGCACTTCCCGATCCCCGTGCCGCCGCCGGCCACCACCTTGCGGCCTCGTCGGCGCAGGCGGCACCACCCGCTGAAACAAGGCCCACAACTCATCCGGCACCGGCCGCTCAACAATCCCCACACCCGCAGACTACCGAACCAGCCAATTGAGATGACTTCTAAGAACTCCCGGCTCGGGATTCTCCGTGCATCAGCTTCTGCGAAACCCCACGTGGGGAATCCACCAGGCCGACCGTCTGCACCGCAGCTGCCGCGGCGGCCGAGGTTCCAGTACCCGCTGATACGGCTTGGTTCCCAGTCCGCACGTGATCACTGGCACCAGCTTCGTCGCCTGGCAAACTTCAGCAGCCACGAGACTTCGGCGAGCTCGGGTCCCGTGGACGTTGCCCATGGCGGCCGGGCTGAGGCATCGGCCAGTGCGCCGCGGGCGGGCACGAAGGGAGCCGGGCGGCCGGCGGGATCAGCGGGCCGCCCACGCCTCCACCGCAGTCGTCACCGGCGCCCCCGTAAGCGCCGACTCGTCGACGGCCAACGCCAGCAGATGGTCCTGGCAGCCCTCCGCCAGCGGATACGGTTCCGGGCCGGCGTCCCGGACCCATGCGCCCGTGCGGCACAGCAGGTCCACCACGGCGAGGTCGTCCTCGGACAGGCTCGCGCCCAGATAGTCGTTGCGCCACACAACCCGTCCGTCGAACGAGATGTGGTGCACCTCCGCACCTTCGAGGTTGAGGTCGGTGCCGGTGCGGCGACGCACCAGCGGGGACTCCACCGGCGTGCGCGGATCGGCCATCCGCACCACCGTGTCGTCCACGATCTCGCCGAGCGAGCCGCGCACCACAATCCGGCGGGCGCGCAGCGGATTCCACCACTGGTTGTCCGTGAAGTCGTACAGGCCCGTGCGGGCCCCGCCGAAGTCCAGGAGAGCGAGAGTGGTGACGGCGTCCTTGGGCGTGAGGTCGTCCGACCAGCCGCCGGGGGACAGCGGATCGGCGAGCGGCGCGGTGAAGGCCCGGGCCGTCACCGTCACGGGCCCGAAACCGACACCCAGCGTGTGCCGGATCAGCGACATCGCGTGGTACATGTGGGTCGAGGACACCTGGACGGACGTAATCTCGCCGATCACCCCTTGTTGTACGAGGGCAATACGAGCGGCGTGGCCGGGCATCAGTGTGTACTGCTCCGCGACCTGGACGAGTCCTCCGCCCCCGGCGCGCGTCGCGCCTCCCACGGCATCCCACAAATTCCGAAGCCCGGTTACGTCGGGCGCCGGCGGTGTCTCCGCGAGGACCGGCACCTCGTGCTCGACGAGTTCCCGTACGACCTGGGGCGTAACCTCCCACGGCACCGACGGGATCACGAACTCCGGTTCACTGCCGCATAGTTCACCGACCGTCCGGAAGGCGGGCACCCCCCACTCCGCCTCCACCTGGGCGGCTCGTTCGGCCGAGCGCGTCACCACGCCCGCCACCGCCAGCCGTTCGGGCAGCGCCCTCGCCAGCCGGGCGAAGAACTCGGCCCGCCAGCCACTGCCCACGATGCCGAACCGTATGGGTGCTGCGCTCACGTGTCCGCTCCTTCCCGCGTCCGAGGCGCGAGTCTAACCCGGCGACCTGTACCACGCGCCGCCGTGACGGCGCACCTGCCCGGGCCGTACAGGACCTGGACATGACGGCACGTGCCCGGGCCTCACCCCGGAGGCGGGTGCTCGGTCCCGGCACCGTTCAGGGAAGGCCGGGCCGCCCTCGGTGATCGGCCCGACCACTCGTACAGCAGGAACTTGCCGTCGAGTACGACCACCGCCCGGTCGCCTGCCGAATCGGGGAAGCGCCGGACGTCCAAGCGGAAGTTGACGGCGCTCATGGTGCCGTCACCGAACTGCTCGTGAATGAGTTCCTTGATGATCGGGCCGTAGACCTGGAGTACTTCTTGAAGCCGCTACGTGGTCGGGTCCACGGGGACGGCGGAGTCGAGCGCGCCGCGGTCGCAGGGCGAAGGTGGTTCCTCATCGAGGTCCCGAAGGAGGGCCGCCGCGTTCGCACCGACCGGGCCGTCGATGGCCGAGCGGGTCATACCGGACGCAGCCACCTGCTCGGCCTCCCGTGCAGACCTGTTGCAGTGCACCGCGGCCTGGTCGCCGGCCCGCGCGAGCGCCGCGGCGACGGCTCGGCCAATGCCCCGGGACGCGCCCGTGACCAGCACTCCGCGGTTCACCTGGCCACCTCCGTGACACCGTCGATCAGCCGCTGCACGTCCTCGCCGTCGACGTACGGGGCGAGCCCGGCACGCACCGCACCGGTGTCGCCGAGCCCCAGCAGCCGCGATGCCTCCAGCGCGTAGAAATTGCCCGCGGGGGCGTTCACACCGCGCCGCGCCAGCCGCTCATAGACCTCCCGGCCGGGCACTCCCTCCACGGAGAAATACACCGTCGGCGTACGGCGTGCCGGCGCGCCGTGCAGCCGAACCCCGCCGATGCCCGACAGCCCCTCCAGCAGCCGCCCCAGCAGATTCTGCTCGTATGCCTCGACCGCTCGCATCGACTCCAGCACCCGGCTGCGCCGGTCGCCCGCGGAGGACTCCAGTGAGGCGATGTAGTCCACGGCCGCGGTGGTGCCGGCGAGCATCTCGTACGGCAGGGTGCCCAGTTCGAAGCGTTCCGGCACGTCGTCGGTGGAGGGCAGCAGCTTGTCCGGTCGCAATTCCTCCCACAGTCCGGGATCGGCGACCACGACACCATGGTGGGGGCCGAAGAACTTGTAGGGCGAGCACGAGAAGAAGTCGGCGCCCAGGGTGGCCAGGTCGACCGGCGCGTGCGGCGTCAGGTGCACCCCGTCCACGTACAGCAGGGCTCCGACCTCGTGGACGGCCGCGGCGATCGCCGCCACGTCGGGGCGTGTGCCCAGCACGTTCGACGCCCCGGTGACCGCCACCAGCCGCGTCCGGCCGGACAGCTGTTCCCGCAGGGCGTCGACGCTCAACTCACCACTCCTGGGATCGAACGCGGCCCACCGCACCGCCGCACCGGCGGATTCCGCGGCCTGGATCCACGGCCGGATGTTGGCATCGTGGTCCAGACGGGTGACGACCACCTCGTCACCGGCTGTCCACTGCCGGGCCAGGCTACGGGAGACGTCGTACGCCGCCTGCGTCGCCGACCGGGTGAAGACGACGCCGCGCGGCTCGCAGCCGAGAAGGTCCGCCATGGCCCGCCGCGCCTCCTTGACGATGTGCTCGGCACGGCGCTCGGCGGCTGTCACCGCGCCCCGGTTGGAGATGCCCGAGCACATCACCGCAGCCATCGCCTCGGCTACCTGGTGGGGCACCTGTGAGCCACCCGGCCCGTCGAAGTGGGCCACCTTTTCCCTCAGCGCGGGGAAGTCGTCACGGATTCGCAGGACATCGAGATGCATGCACCTATCCTGCCGGAGCGCGGATTCCGCGCGGGCCGGGTCACACAGGACGGATCCGGCCCCGCGGCAACCAGCTGCACCTACGCCTGGCGCGTACGCGCCTGGGACTGAAAGTCAGCTGGACCGTGGTGGTCTCCACCTGTGAGATCGCCCAGTCCTCATCCCAGCCGTCGAGTTGTCTGGCACGCCTGACGATGGCATCCAGCTCGGCCGGATAGTCGAGTTCCATGGCTGCCTCGGTCCAGATCATGACAGCGCCTGTCGCGGGGTCGAGCGACCCATCGGCGATCTGCTCGGCAAACCAGCAGGCCAAGCGGCAGTCGGATCCGCCGGTGCTTCGAGTCGGCGTCCGTGACGCGGAGCATCCGTACGGCTTCGCCGAGTTCGCCGTCGACCCGGGCCGTCACCCCGGTGACATGACCCGCATCCACGTCACCTACTACAACATCATCACGCCCACAGGTGAGCTGTCGGTCTTCGAGAAGTTCACGCTCCAACGCCGTCGTAGTGACGGCGGCCACAGCCACCACTGACCCACCGCGACCAGCATCAGTAGTCGGCAACGCCTGGGGCCGGGACGACGTCCCGGCCCCAGGCGTTGCCGACCAGGTGCCCTTGCGACACCCGCTCTAGGAGTTCGTTCGCTCGGGTTCGCCCTCTGCCACAAGAGGCCGGCAGCAATCAATCCAGCACTGTGCAACACCGCCGACGTCCGCATGTGTACCGCTCCGTTGCCGTCATCTTCTGCCGTGAGGAGCCGCGAATCACCGACCGACGACGATCGCCGCTGCGATGGACCGATGGGCCGCGCTCTGAGCTTGGGAATCAGCGGGCCCCTGGCCTGGTTCGTGGGCCTGACCTGCGAGGACGGCTGCGTCATGAGTGAGCTGCGGCTCGCGTCGCGACCTCTGTTCACCGCCTAACGACCTCGATCAGCACGTTGGTCTCGCCGGGGAGCTGCATGTGCACAGTCTGCCCGTCGAGCCGTCAGTCGGAGCGGCGCCTTGAGGTGCTCACGTTCTTGGCGAGAGCAACCATTGCCTAAGGGCTGTCCCGTAAGTGATCTAGCTTTGCGATGATCTTGACCGTGTCAGGTGTGATCACGGCGTCCGAGCCGTCCTGGATAGCCCCGTTTACCGGACTGAGCCCGCGCGCCTTCGGCAAGTTGGTGACCGCGCTGCGTCGTGAGGGTGCCGACTCCCCGGGCCGGGGCCGGCCGTGGAAGCTGTCGCTGGAGGACCGAGTGCTACTGGTCGCCACGTACTGGCGGACGAACTTGACGATGCGACAACTGGCCTTGCTGTGCGGGGTGTCGAAGTCAGCCGCGGACCGTGTGATTGACGAGTTCGGCCCGAGGCTCGCGCTGCATCCTCGCCAGCGGTTCGCCAGGGACGCGGTGCTGATCGTGGACGGCACCCTGGTGCCCACCCGGGACCACAAGGTGGCCGAGCAGTCGAAAAACTATCGCTATTCCACCAACCCCAAGTGGTCATCAACGCCGACACCCGCCTGGTCGTGGTGGTCGGCCGGCCGCTGCCGGGCAATCGCAACGACTGCCGGGCCTGGGCGGAGTCCGGCGCGAAGGCCGCCGTCGGCAACACGATCACGATCGCCGATGGCGGCTACCCGGGTACCGGGCTCGTGATGCCGCACCGCCGCCGCAAGGGAGAGGATCTGCCCGACTCGAAACAGGCCCACAACAAGTCCCACAAGCAGGTTCGCGCCCGTGTAGAGCACGCCTTCGCTCGGATGAAGACCTGGAAGATCCTGCGCGATTGCCGCCTACGAGGAGACGGCGTGCACCACGCGATGCGCGGCATCGCCCGCCTGCACAACCTCGCCCTTACCGGTCAATAGAGTTGGCATTCCCACGGCTCGATGTCCGGCTCCCCAAGGGGTAGCCTCCCGGTGCAGTATCGGTAGAGCCAGACTGCAGCCCTGCGCTCCGCATGCTTCTCGTTGACCGGCTCTCCCTGCTCATCCAGTTCGAGGACATTCGCGAAGATCGCGACACAGATCTCCATCTGGGAGGGCGACTCGCGCAACTCCTCCCAGTAGTCGACCCCTTCCAGCAACGGGTGACCTACCGACCCCCGGGCAAGCCATCCAGCGAAGCGTCGGAGAGCACCGGAAGCACCATGACTGAGATGCGAAGGCATGCGAAGAATCTAGCCCTAGACTTCCCCGACCGTTCGTCGACCCCTCACCGCAGGAAGTGACAGCCCCTCAGGGGGTGATGCCGATAATTACGGGACAGCCCTTAGGCGATCAACCCTGTGACGCGGGCTCAGTGCCTCGGGGCTGACGACGCTCGGTTCCGCAGCAGTTCGTGAACAGCGAGGACGACATCGCTGGTGATCTCTTCCCACGGGGTTGACCAGTTCTCGTTCCAGTCGTCGAGCGCGATGGCGCACGAGACGATGGGCTCCAACTCAGGCGGATACCGGAGTTCACTGGCTGCTTCGGTCCAGATCATGTCCGCGCCGGTTGCGGGGTCGAGCGACCCATCGGCGATCTGCTCGGCAAGCCAGTAGGCCAGTTCCCAACGAGCGGCAGTCGGATCCGCCGGTGGTTCGAAGACGAAGCCGAGCTCGTCCATCACCTGATCGAACAGCTCGGGCGCTTCGGGTTCCTCGCGCCGCCCGAGGCCGGCAAGGAGTGGCAGGGACGGCGTGTCCACGTCGGCCAGGAGGGCGTCGAGAGCCGCTGCGATGAGCCGATCAGAGCCCACGGGCCGTCCGAACGCACGCGACCGCGCGAGCATCTTCAGCTGCCTGACGGCCTCGTCCTTGGTCACGTCCGCACCCCCTTGTCGACCATGCCGGACCGGCATCGTGTCACGTCGGTAGAGCTCGGTCGCAAGCGGTTTTGGGGCACGACACGGCAGGCGGAAAGACCACATCCAGAGGCGGAAGACCAGCGTGATAGCTGCCGTCGACCGCTGCCGTTGATGTCGAAAGTGGATGTCAAAGGCCCCAGACCTTGATCGGTCCGGGGTCTTTTCCCTTGTGCCCCAGGCAGGATTCGAACCTGCGACACCCGCTTTAGGAGTTCATTCGTCGCTGCATGCCTGCTGCCACGTTGCTACCACGAAGGGGCTTGGGTAGGTCGCCTGCTACCGCGGCAGGGGCCACGTGCGTACGGTCCTGCTAGCGTCACCTTCTGCCGTCAGAAACCCGTAGAACGCCTGCATCCCCCGACTGCAACTGCTTCGGCAGTCGACTGCCCAGACGGGCCGGTCCTCAAGCCATTGAAGCTGCTGACGGCGGGACGAGCCATGAGCCCGGAAATCACCGGGCTCGGAAGGCCCCCAGATTGCCTCTGACCTGCAAAAAAGGGCTGTCCATACTGCCACGTCCGGGCTCGTCGACGACCTTGGTTGACCGCGGTTCACCACCTGATCGGGCACGGCTGGAGTCAATATCCCGTGCCGCTTCTGTACCCCGCCTGGCACACTGCCCGGGTGTCCAACTCGTACGCGCGGCCGATTCTGCGGACCGAAGACCTCTCTATGGCGCTCCGCGTGGTCCAGGACCTCTTGGAGCTCGCCGATACGGTCGGCATGGAAGTGGACTTCGAGGCCATTGCTCACACGCCTCAGGAACTGGCAAGAATCCTCCATATCGCGCCGGGTGCGGAGTGGTGGTCGTATGGGCCTGGCCGGGCGGTCCGCTCCGGCGAGGGGAAATTGGTGGCAGCCGACCACTTGCCGGTGTACCTCTCCGACTGGTGCCGGGAGCCTAGCGAGGTGGACGTCTTTCTGGCCGCGGCAGGCAGCGCGCCAGCCATCGTTCGTTGGGACTTCAACGCATGGCCGGCGGCACCGGAGGCCGGTCTGGGCCCGGGCGGGAGTCGCGGCGCGTACGTGACATTGACCGTCAATTCCCACAATCTCTACTTGGACGAACCTGGCGGCCTGCACACAGTGTTCGTCCACGTCAAGCAATTCGAGGCGGAGCGCGCGCCGTGGCTGGCGAAGCAGGTTGGACAGGAGGTGATTGGTCCATTGACCATGGCGCCTGTCTGACCGCCCTGTTGGTCGGCGAGTAGCTGCGACGAGCCAGCGTGCGCGCTTTCCCAGTCTGTTGCTCCAGGCCCGCGACCCGTCCATGGCGTTCACCTGCGTCCGAGCCTGTGCGGCGTAGCTGGTGCCTGCGGCCGCACCCAGGTGAATGTGCCCGGACGCCAGCGAATGAGACGGAAACTGAGACGGGTTGGGTCCGGCTTGCGCCGGAAGTCTTGGCCGCACCAGGAAAAGACGATGAAAGAGTGGACCGACGACGAGCACCTCTTTTATGTAAATGCCAGCGAGGGTTCCCGCCTCTGGGAGATGCTGGCGAACCATACGCAGAGTGAGGAGGAATACGTCCCGGTCTTCTCCCGGCTCATCGTGCGGTGGCAACGCCTCGGGTTCCTTAAGGTTCGCCAAGGCCCCGAGTGGCCGGCGGTTTACGTCCGGCGATGATGTTCCGACCGATCAGGTAGCCGCCCTCGTACAGGACCCAGCGAACTGGAAGTACTCCGCCTGGGCGGCGACTACTACGGCGCCGTCCACGTCAACACCGGTGCGGTGACCGGCCACATCCACCGCACCTGGGGCAACGGCGTATGGACCAAGGAGGCGCCCTCGCTCGGCGCCGCAGGAGGAGCCGAGCATCTTCATCGCGGTGACAGTCGGAGAACGGCCGATCACGGAGCTGGAGGAGGACATGGGGGCGCTCGAAGACGACGGGCAGGCAGATGAGGCCGAGGCCGTGCTGCGGCGTTTCATCCCGGCCGCCGACTATCCCCCTCCCCCACGACCACCTTCCGGCCCGGAGTGCAGGACCCACCGCTCAGCGGTGACCGCCCGCCAACTCCCCATAAGCGGCCGCCTCATTGGTCGAGTCTGCGGTAGCGGATGAGGTGCAGGCGGCGATGCTGGTCGCACCCGCTCAGCCGACCGAAGTGTTCTGTGTCGCCTTGCGTGCTTCGGTGACGGCTCGCTGCCTCAGCTTGCCGCCGGACAACTGAATCGTGGTGGCGGCCAGGATGTCATCCCTGCCGATGGTCCACCCGTCCCCCCTGCGGGTTGACAGGGCCCCGTCGGAATCCTTGACGAACGGGGGTGGGACCGGTTCGCCCGACATCACTGGGGTGACCGTACCGAAACGTTTGACCCCGCCCTCGCGAACGACCATGGCCGCGTCTCGGGCGAGGTCCGTCAGGAACACGCTCGCGATTCCGTCCAGGTCGCGGACCATCGCCGGGACAGCCGTCGCCCTCTGGCTCCGCAGCAGCTTCTTGACCCCGGCCTCGAACCGGTGGGCGCCGACCACAGCACTCGGTTTGCGCGACCTGCTGCGCCTACGAGAAGGCACGATGGCGCCCTCGGCGTCGTACAGGACACCGGTCAGGCCTCGAAACGTCGGGCTGTGGTCGTACCACTTGGTCCCCACCTCGAGCTCCATGTTCCGGTCGATCGCCGAGAGAAGGTCCCCGGGAATCAGTTTCTTCCGGGCCTCCTCCGCCGCCGCTCTCCTCGCGCCGTCGACAATCTCCGTCAGCACCGTCCGCGTCACCGACGCGGCGGCCCACGCGGCCGACCGAGAGACGTGCATCGGGGTCACGTCCCTGAACACCGCTTTGACGAGAGAAGGCTTGAACGGCGAGACATCCATCGCCGAGGCGGTCTCGAGACCGCTGCGCTCAGGGCCTGCGGGCAGTGTGGTCATCGGAAGGAAAGCTCCCTGCTGTCGGAGTGATCAGAGGCCCACACTTCACCACGCAGACCCGCTCTCTTCCCCCATCCTCCGTCGAAGCGGCACCCGGTCAAGGGCCCGACGGGCACATCCCGACGGCCAGGCCGATGATCAGCCACCTCCCGCATGCCTCGTACCGTGGCAGCTGCGTCCCCCCTCCGGCTGTACCCCGTTCTCCCCAGCCGCTGCCACCGAGGAGGAGCGGCCGGTGAAGCGCACGCAAAACGACAACTGGGCGGCCAACCTGCGGGGGCCGAAGGCGTTCCATGCCCGTGGAACGCACTTGAACGTGACCCGAAGAGCCTGCGGCAGCAGATGAGGGTGCAGGCGATGCCAGTGAAGGCGAGGAAGTGGTCGGCTTTGCGTTCGTAGCATCGGTGGAGGCGGCTGCAGCCGGCGAGCCAGGCCATGGTGCGTTCTACGCTCCAACAGTGACGGCCCAGTCGTTGCGAGGACTCCACTGCCTTGCGGGCGATCCGGTGCGTGATGCCCCGCTCACGTAACCATCGCCGCAGATGGGTGTAGTCGTGACCTGGTCGGCATCTTTAGACGCAGGCCTCGAACCGAGCGCTTGACGACGAGGGCCTCGGCTGACTCCTGAAGGCCGCGACGGGCACGGCCGATTCCGGGCCGCCCCGCGGAGGTGATCCGACAGCGGTGCCGGCGGACCGCGTTCTTGCGCGGTTCCGGAGCCGACTGCTGGATCACCCCACCCGGGGTGGCCCGGTGGACGTCCGCGGATCGAAAGGACGTCACCAGTCCGAGTTGGTCGCCCCCAGACTCAGCAGGACCTGGTCGAAGGTGTTGCCGTCGTTGTCATCGGTGTACGACATGGAGAGTGTGCCGAACGGGGAGGAGGCCAGCGAGAGCTGCTCCTGCCGACCGGTCGTGACCTGGCTGACGGACTGGGCCGGCAGCCGGCCGGCGAAGGTGCCGTCGGGGTTGAGGCCCCGGGCCCAGACCGCTGGATCGGTTCCGGCGACGCTCCAGCCGACCACGGCGTCGCGCTGGTCGTCGATGCCGACGGTGGGGTTGCCCGCTCCGGCTCCGCTGGAGACCTCGACCTCGGCCGAGCCGGCGGTGCCGGTCGCGGTGAACGATCGGGCCCAGACGCCACGGGTCCCGGTGTGATCGGATTCCCAAGCCACGGCGAAGTCGCCGTTGAAGTCGGCCGCCACGGCCGGGCGCTGCTGCTGCCCGTCGCCGAGGCTGTTGGCACTGCGGCGGCTGAGTGCGACCGCCCCGTTCGCCTTGGCCAGCTTCACCAGACCGATCTGGTAGGCGCCGTTGTTGTCGGTGTCCTCGTCCCAGACGACGACGGCGTCGCCCGAGGCGGAGGCCGCGACGTCGGGGTTGTGGTGCGCGCCGCCGGCCGCGTTGACCGTCACCTCGTAGGCCTTGGTCGTGGTCCCGGTGAACCCGGCTGCCTTCACCGTCGCCGCCGCTGTGCCCTGGATGTCCTCCCACACCACGGAGAACGCGACCGCCGTGGTGCTGTTGGGCGCGCCGTCCGGATCGACCGCGACGCGCGGATGGATCTGCTGGCCGTCGGCGCTCGCGTTGGACTGGCCGGAGCCGAGGAGCGCCCCGGCCGGGGAGAGCACACGGTAGGTGATGTTGTAGAACCCGTTGCCGTCCGGGTCGTCCGCCCACACGACGACGGCGTTGCCCCGGTCGTCGAGTCCCACGTCGGGTTGGAGATGCCGCCAGGCCACGCCCGCGGTCCCGCCGGCCGAGAGCTTCTTCTCGTAGGCCGAGACGCCGTTGCGGTACATCCGCACCCACACGTCGCTGTGCGCGTTGTCGCTCGGGTTGGTCGAGTCGCGGTCGTCCTCCCACACCACCGCGACGTCGCCGAGGCGGTTGGCCGCGATCGAGGCGGTGTCCTGGTCGCCGGCGGAGTCGCTGTTCGCGGTCACCCAGGACGAGGGACCCGCCGCCGAGGCCGGGGTGACCATGGCGAGGGCGGCGACCAGGCCGGCGACGGCTGCGCCGAGTACGGAGAGCTTACGCATCGGCCAACCCCGGCCTTCCGTCGTGGATGACAAAGGTCCGGGCGGTGGTCGCCGGCGCGCCGTGTTCGGTCACCGTCGCCACCGACCGGAAGTCGGCTGTGAGCTGCGACGGCGTGATGTGCGTGCGGACGTAGCCGCGCCGTTCGGAGTAGAAGCGCAGATGCGGGTTGAGCGATCCGTTGGGGATCGCCGTGGTGGCGCTTCCGTTGCCGGTGCTGGTGATGGAGGTGCAGACGAGCTCGGAGCCGATCGTCGCCGACGACGGATTGGCATAGTCGGCCTTGAGGTCGTTGCCCCACGACGCGTGCACGTCACCGGTGAGGACGACCGGGTTGCGTACGCCGCGGTCGATGATGCCCTGCTGGATCCGCGCCCGGCTGCCCCGGTACCCGTCCCAGGCGTCCATGTTCATCGCACCCGCCGAGTTCACGTTGCGGGCGAAGAAGACCTGCTGGCCTATGAGGTCCCAGGTGCTCAGGTGTTGGCCGAGTCCGCCGAGCAACCATGCCTCCTGGTTCGCGCCGGTGATCGAACGGGCCGGCAGATCGGCGTCGGCGCAGAC
This sequence comes from Actinacidiphila glaucinigra, assembly GCF_035918135.1. Classification (NCBI taxonomy): domain Bacteria; kingdom Bacillati; phylum Actinomycetota; class Actinomycetes; order Kitasatosporales; family Streptomycetaceae; genus Actinacidiphila; species Actinacidiphila glaucinigra. Next base: position 9,020,684 of record NZ_CP109144.1, on the reverse strand, counting down.
CTTCATCCCGTCGCCGCAGGCCTGGTCGTCGCGGAACTGGCGGGTGTCGAGCATGTGGAACGTGGCGAGGGTGCCCCAGCGGACCCGGCGGTAGAGCTGGATGCTGTTGCCGGAGGGGGTCGCGGCGGCCCGCAGCGGCATGTTCTCGAAGTATGCCTGGTACGCGGCGGTGCGACGCGCGGTCCACTGGGCCGCCGTCAACGCAGGGCTGCTGTCGGCGCGGACCGTGTTGGCGTAGTTGTTCTCCACCTCGTGGTCGTCCGGCACGACCAGCCACGGCGCGATCGCGTGCGCGGCCTGCAGGTCGGGGTCGCTGCGGTAGAGCGCGTAGCGGCGGCGGTAGTCGGCCAGCGACACGATCTCGCTGCCGAGGTGCTGGCGCACGGCGCCGGAGGTGGCGCCGCCCTCGTAGATGTAGTCGCCCAGGTGCAGGATCAGGTCGGGGCGGTCGTCGGCCATGCGTCGGTAGGCGGTGTAGTAGCCCTGCTCGTAGTGGGCGCACGAGGCGAAGGCCATCGTGAAGTCTCGCCCGACCGTGTTCGGAGCCGGCGCGGTGCGGGTCCGGCCCACCGGTGAGATGAAGCCCTGGGCCCGGAACCGGTAGTAGTACTCCGAGTCCGGGGCGAGTCCACCGGCCAGCACGTGCACCGCGTGGGCCTGTGCGTAGCGCGCGGTGGACGTACCGGAGCTCACGAGGGTGGTGAAGTTCTGGTTGGTCGACACCTGCCAGTCGACGGCGATGTCGGCGTTTGGCATGCCGCCCTGACCGTCCGCGTTGGTCGGTGCGGGAGCCAGACGCGTCCAGAGAACCACGCTGTTGTCGTCCGGTTCGCCGGAGGCGACACCGAGCGTGAAGGGGAAGGGAGCGGAGGCGGCGGCCGACGGCTGCGCCATCGCCCCGAGTTGGAGCGCTGCGACGCTCGCGGTGGTGAGCCCGCCTAGGATGAAGATGCGGCGACTGAGGTTGCTCATGGCCGCAGATGCTCGCGGTCGCAGGTGAACTTCCCGCCCTGCGATGGGGACGGTCAAGTGACATGACCACGCCGCGAGTTGGCGGGGTTTTGTACGGCTATCGCGGGTGCCGGAGCTGGCACTCAGCCGCTGATCAGCCGTTGCGGTTCAGCCGCACTGTTCACATCCTCGGCGTCCGTTAACCGCCCGTCCAATAACGGCCCTGACACGCAACCCGTCCTTCATCTGCTGACATGCATCGACCAACGAGCAGCACGTCCTGACGGGCGTCATGTCGCTCACCGGGGAGCCCAGCAGGTCCCACCGATGTCTCCCGGAATGCGCGAGGGCATCGTGCCGGCCGGGTCGCTCCGCAACGGCCGGCGAGAGCGCCGCAGGTACCGAAGTACGGACGCAGCCGATTGTCTACAGGGCCTGCTTCCAAGTCCGGGCCCTCTGCGACCGGGGATCGTCCGCCTGGATGCCCGCTGATGCCCTATTCGCATGCACGTAACGAACTGGGCTCGCCGGCGCCGAGCGGGGCACGCTTCGCCCAGCATCACGCGGACCTCCACCTGTGCGGCCCGGCCAAGGCTCCCTACCCGGGAATCTCCGCCCCTCGGATTGTGCGGGCCGTCCCCTTCAGGATGCGCTATCAGTTGCGGCTGGGTCTCGGCGCTCCGTGGCACCACCTGGTTCGGGGTTAGGTGTGAGGCACTGTTGATGAGGTCCCAGTCGCACTCGGTGAAGGTCCGCGGCCCAACGCCATCGCGGCCGTGTACCAGCTGTGCTTCCCGCGCAAGCGGGGGTGGTCCGCGGCCCCACTGCCCTGGTCAGGGTGGTGGGGCCGCTTTCTTGCGTTCCGGGGTCAGGTGGCCGGGACCGGCACGGCCACCGGTTCGTCCTGGCCTTCCCAGGTCACCCAGACCTGCGCCGGGACGGGGCTGCCGGCCGCGCCGACCATGATGAACTCCGTGGCCTCGCCGGGCTGCACGACGGCGTTCTCCGGCACGTTTCGCACGATCCGGTTCATCCGCGCGCGGTCCATGCGGACGCCTGTCGCGGTGCCTGTGCCGGTGTTGCGGAGCCGGAACAGCGACCTCCTGACCTGCTCGACCTGCCAAGCGACTTCCTGGCTTTCGGGACGGGTGCGCCGCGGTGGGGCCACGATGCCACCGGGGATGCCGCCGCCAGGGCGGCCACCGGGCCGGCCTCCGGGGCGGCCGTGCCCGTCCCGGGTCTCGTGCCCGCCGCCGGGCCGCACGGCCATCTGACGCACGATCGCCTCGATGGCGTCCGCCCGGCGCTCGGCCGCGGCCGCGCGGCGTTCGGCGGCCTCGGCGGCCCGCTGGCTGATCTGCGCGGACTCTTCGTTCAGCGTTGCCTGCTGGGCGGCCTCTGCCGCTTGGTTTCGGTCGCGGCGCCTGCCGTCCAAGATGGCGTACGCGGTTCCCAGGACCGAGATGAGGATGGCCGCCCAGGCCGGGGCGTCGCCCCAGTCGATGCTCATGGCCGGAGCGTATCTGTCGGTAGGGACACGTACGGCGGGCCGGGTGCACGCTGACCTGCCCACCGACCTCGAACGCCTCTGCGCTCGAGCAGTACTTGGTCATGCAGCTCGATCGGGCCCCGGGGCAGCGCCCGGCCGGGCGCGCACCGGGAGTTGCCGCCGGACCGCGAGCGGATCACGGCGGTCGGGCGGTTCGTGCGGACGCAGCTGGGCCGGTTCCGGCAGCAGATCCACGAGGTGGAGACCGGCCATGAGGCGTGGATCCCGGGCCCGGCGACGGCGCGGCCCGTGCAGCGCCTCCCGGCCGGCAGGAAGGGCGGCGGCGGGCGGGGCGTGGTGCACCGGGGAACAGCCACGTCAGGGCCCCAGCGTGCCGAAGCCCCGCGCCACAGCGGCCCAGGAGCCAGAGCCTAGAAACCATGTCGCCCACTGCCGGAAGGGGAGCGCAGTACCCAGCACAAGCCGCAATGCCACATACGCGTTCGGCCAGGGGCGCTTCGCTCAGCCAGCCCGGCCTGGCCGGGTTCCAGTTCAGCGCGACCTCGGCCTCGATGCTGCCGCCCGCGCGTTGTCCTTCGACGTGGGCGTACAGGCTGTCCCTGGTCTTCGCGTCGACGTACCGGCTATGGGCCGACGCGGACGGCCGGGCGGGGCCGACGTCCGTCCATGACGTCGGGCGGTGCCTGCAAGGCGCTCCCGACAGGCTGTTGACAGCCGCTACCTGGAACGTGCGGAGGTGGGCGGGTCAGCTCGTACGACCTCCGCGGCAGGGACGTGGCGCGGGCGCAGACCCAGCACCAGGCCGAGGATCAGCACGGCGATACCCAGCCATACCGACGGGCTGGGCGTGCCGCTGCCCGAGATGCTGCCGACAGCCGCCGCGGCGAGCGGCGCGATGCCGGTGAGCAGTCCGGCCCGCCCGGATCCGACGGCGCGGACCGTCGAGTACCACAGGACGAAGGCGACCGCCGTCACCATCAGCGCCAGATAGCCGATGGCGGCCCATTCGGTACCGGACAACTCCCCCGCCGCCAGGGGGCCTTCGGAGCCCGCGGCGAGAACGGCCAGTAGCGCAGCAGCCATCCACATCGCGTGCACGGACACCCCCCACGGGGAGTGCCGCCGCAGGACCGGTACCGCGAGAAGGGTGAAGGCAGCCTCGCAGACCAGGGCCAGCGCCGCCCAAGCCACCCCGACCGCGTCGGTGCGACCCGATCCCTCCACCAGTACCGCTCCCGTCACGACCACCGGGGCCGCCAACAAGAGCTGCCGGCTGGGCCGGCGCCGTTCCAGCGCCGGGCCCACCAAAGCGAGGACCAACGGTACGCACGCGACCGCGACGGCAACCGCCGCGGGCTCGGCATGCTCGACGCCCCGGATCACTGCCACGTTGAACAGCAGCAGTCCGGTGACAGCGATCCCGGCGAGCCACAGCCACTCCCGTCCTCGTGGCCACACCAGCCGTGTGCCGACGAGCCGGGCGACGACCAGCAGGATCACCGTGGCGATCGCATAGCGAACCGCCTGCGGGGTGAACAGCGGGGCATCCACGAGGGTGTGCGAAACGGTAACGCTGCTGCCGACCAGCGCCATCCCGAGCATGCCGGGCACGAGCTGGGCGAGGGGAGCGGAAGGTGTGTGCATACCGCTCACGCTGCCCGCACAATGGACGTCATGGACAGGTCCACAAAAGCGTCGGTGGGGAGGTCCAAACAGACGGAGGATCCAGCGGACAAGGCGCCGGACCGCGGCACTTCACTCGGCTCGGACTTCCTGCAGCTGGAGATCGGCCAGGTACCCGCAGGCGGCCGCACCGCCTGGCTCACGGACCAGCTGCGGACCGCCATCGCCGACGGCCGGTTGCGTGTCGGAGCGAGGCTGCCCGCCAGCCGGGTCCTGGCGGAGGAGCTGCACGTCACCAGGGGCATGGTCACCGAGGCCTACCGGCGGCTCGCCGAGTCGGGACAAATCGCCGGTCGCGGCCGACAGGGGACGGTGGTCGTAGCGGCTCCCGCCGCTCCGCCCGGACGCGCACACGACATGCCGGAGACCGGAGCCGGATCCGGCACCGCGATCTTCGACTCGGGCGACCGCGAGGGCGCCGTCGACATGCTGCGGGCCATGCCCTGCCGAATCGACCTGTCACCCGGTGTCCCCGACCTCGCCGCCTTCCCGCGCCCCGGGTGGCTGCGCGCCGAGCGTGCCGTCCTCGCGGACGCCGCCCCGGCAGACTTCGGCTACGGCGATCCCAGGGGCGCGCCCGCCCTGCGCCGAGCGGTCGTGGGCTGGCTGGCGCGCAACCGTGGAATCCGCGCCGCCCCCGACGAGGTCGTGGTGGTCGCGGGTGTGGCACAGGCTCTGAGCCTGCTCGCGCGGCTTCTCCTGGCGGACGGGATCCGCCGTATCGCCGTCGAGGACCCCGGATCCCTGGGGGCACGCCAGCAGTTGGAGTACGGAGGCCACTCGATCGTGCCGATCCGTGTGGACGCCGGTGGCCTCGACGTCGGCGCGCTGCGTGCCAGTGGCGCCCGGGCGGTACTACTGACCCCGGCCCACCAGTTCCCGACCGGTGTCGTCCTCGACGGGGAGCGCCGCCGAGAGCTGCTGGACTGGGTCGCCGAGGGCGGGGTGGTGATCGAGGACGACTACGACGCCGAGCACCGCTACGACCGGCCGCCCGTGCCGGCACTGCGCTCGTTGATGCCCGAGGGGGTCTGCTACGCGGGCAGCGTCTCCAAACTGCTCGCGCCCGCACTCCGCATCGGATGGCTCCTCGTACCGCCGGACCGGCTGAACGCCGTCGTGACCGCCAAACGGTACGCCGACCTGGGCAACGGCGTCCTCACTCAGCTGGTCCTCGCCCGGCTGATGGACTCCGGTGAGCTGGAGCGGCATCTGCGCCATGTCCGGGGGCGCCACCGCCGGCGCCGGGACGTGATGCTGAAGGCCATCGAGGAGCACCTCCCCGGTGCCCACGTGCACGGGACAGCCGCCGGCCTGCACCTCATGGTCACCTTCGGCAACCCGCCCGACGGCGCCCCCGACCCCGACCTGCGCGACAGCGCCCTCGCCGCGGCGGCCCTCGACCGGGGTGTGAAGGTACATCCGCTCTCCTGGCACCGCATCGGCCCCGGGCCGCCCGGCCTGGTACTCGGCTACGCGGCGGGACCCGCTCACGACATCGAGCAGGGCATCGCCACCATTGGTGCCGCCCTGCGCGGGCTTCTTCCCTGACGCCCGTGCGACTCAACGATCAGGACGGTCAGCCGGCCCCGCGACGCGCCGGGCCTGCGTGACCGGTCTCGGCGTCAACATGTCGGCCCCGTACCCGCCGGCTTGGGTACAGGGCCGATGGGCAACGCAGATGCCACGCCCCCTCCCGTCAGGCCGATCCACAGGTACCGAGCACTGCTCCGCTGCCCTCGGCCGCCGCAGCATCTTCATCGGCGTAGCTCGCTGTTCCGGACCGGCGCCCTGGAGGATCAGGCGGTCCCGCAGCCGGCGCGGCCGGGGGACCTCGCGCTCTTGGGCAGGGGCCAAGGTCTTGCCGTCCGTGGGTGACGCCAGATGAGAAGTCCATTGCCTCGGGAGGTCTGGGCCGGCATCATCCCTGGCATGATCAAGAGAATCGAGTCCTCCGTCCGCCGGTGAGCGTGACGACCGAGCGTGGTCCGCTCGGATCCCGGACGACACTGTTCGAGCACGCTCTGCGTCTGCATCGGCACGATCCTGACAGCGCCCTGCCGCGGGACGGCGAGCCGTATCCGGACGACGACGTCCACCGTCGCCGGCAACCGCCCTGCTCGCCGAAAGACCGGCGCCTCAGGGGCACCGAGGTTGCCGTCATTCTCGACGCGTACTTCGACACGGCTGATGCACCACCCAGTCAACTCGCCGATGCCTTCCATGATGTCGACGTCCCGATCCACCGCAACGAGCACATCGCCGCCGCGGCGCTGCGTGCGGACAGGCAGCGGGTGCGACAGACCGGTCGGTGGCTCGTGCGGCACAGCGCGGATCGATGCTCTGCCACCGTCGGCCTTGCACTGCTGGCAGCGGACTGGGCGGAGGAAGACATCCCGCTGATCCAGACCATAGGCCTGCTGTCGAACCAGTTCGGTGCGTTGGCCGCCCATGCGCTGCGACGTCGCCGCGGCGGCGACCAAGCCCTGTTGTGGCTTGCCCAGCGAGTTGCCGGCTGGGGCCGGGTCTACGTCATCGAGGCACTCTGCCAGCACCCGACGTTGGAGTCCCGCCGGTGGCTGCTGCGGCACGCCTGCGACGGCGACTTCCTCAACGGCTACTTCGCCGGCCAGGTCGCCACCGCCGCTCACCTGCATGAAGCCATCGTGGCCACCGAGGTCGACGACGACCTGGTCGATCACACCGGTCGGCTCTTGAGGTTGATGGCCGATTGCGGCGGCATGGGCATGACCTTGAAGCAGTATCCACCGGCGCCCGACGTGCTCGCCGCACATGCCGCGCACCTCGGCCTGCGGGCACCGACCGCGGGCAGATACGTCGACGCCGCAATGATCGTCGACCACCTGACGGACAAGGCCCCGGAACACGGCGGGTGCACCGCCGCACAACGTGACCGCATCGTGCAGCACTACCTTGCGGTACTCAACCGGCAGGACTGGTGCGACACGGTCCGCGCGGACCTCGACGCGGACACCGACTTCTTCGCCTGGTTCACCAGCAATGTGGCAGCGCGGCTGCACCTGCGAGCTTTCACTGACCTGACGAGTGGTGACGACCGATGAATTCTGCAGACGATCAGCGCCTGATCGAGGCGGTGCAGGCCCGTGACGAGACGGCCGTCGGACAGGCGCTGGCCGACGGTGCGGACCCGAACGTAACGGTCGGCCGGTTCCGGGGGTCAGTGCTGGCCGAGGCTGCGCGCGACGGCAAGCTGGGGATCGTACGGCTGCTGATGGACGCCGGCGCCCGCATGGAGCCCGCTGACCCCTACACCGCGTCGCCGCTGCGCTCGGCCGTACTCGAGGCGCACACGGAGGTGGTGCAGTTCCTCGTTGCCCGCGGAGCCCTCGCGGCGGAGCCCGCCACCAGGTCGAGTGTGCTGACGGACGCCGTGTCCCACACCTCGTTCCACCCGAGACCAGCGGCTCTTGCCACGCTGCGGGTGCTGCTGGAAGCGCGGGCGGCCCCGGGCCCGGCCGACGAGGCACCTCTTGTCACCGCCGTCATGCGTCCCGTCGCGCCGGCCGCACTGCGCCTTCTCCTCGCGCACGGTGCGGACCCCGACCAACGCCGCTCCGACGAAACACCAGCCATCGTCATCGCCGCCCGCCGAGGCGATCACGCCGCCGTGGACGTACTCCTGCAGGCCGGCGCAGACATGGAAGCCCGAGACCGCCAGGGACGAACCGCGTTGATGCACGCGGTGGAACGCAACGAACGACCAGTCATCACCGCCCTTCTGCTGGCCGGCGCCGACACGGACGCCGTCAGCGCCGACGGCATGACCGCGCTGCACCTCGCCCGCGGCTGGCAGCGCCAGAACGTGCAGTTCATGCTGGGCGAACGGCACGCCGGCCTGGACGACGTACCCATCGCTCGCACCGCCGTCCGCCTCACCCCGACCCACGTTCGCCTCACCGGCGATCCGCAGATGCTTCAGCTACTGGCGAGCGTCATCGACATTGCACTCGACGACCTCGGTGACGACGAGTGGCAGTGTCGGACCGGCACAAACGCCGAGACAGCGCAATCCGTTGCGGCCCGGCTGCGCGAGGACATGGTCCGAGCGGCCAACGCATCGTGGCATCAGCTGGACGTGACCGCAGACGAACTCGGCGCCGCGCGCTCGGCTTTGGTCGAACTCGCCTACGGCACCACGCGCGGCACGCCGGCCGGCACCAACCGACTGGAGATCATCGACCTCCTTGCGGAGCTCGATCGACAACTCAGCCGTTGAGACTCCTATAACGGAATGAGAGGAAACGCGTCCTCCTTGTCGCGGCCGTTGCCGCCCGGCCGTGACGGGTCGGCCCGATCGGGCGAGGACCCGGGACGCACGCCGAAGCAGGCTGGCTCTGGCCACGCCGCCGGGGCTGAGTACCGGGGCCGGGGCGACCGGCGCATCCGTGCTTTCCGTCAGAGATGTTGCTGGAAGTCCAGTTCGCTGGCCAGCAGAGCGGCACCGGCGACACCGGCGCGCGGGCCGAGTTCTGACAGCACGATCTGCAGGTTCCCGGTGGCGAGCGGCAGCGAGCCCTTGTACACGACGCTGCGGATCTCGGCGAGCAGCAGATGGCCGAGGCCGGAGACGCCGCCGCCGATCACAATCATCGACGGGTTGATGAAGCTGACCAGCGTGGCGAGGACTTGCCCCACCCGGTGGCCGCCGTCCCGGATCAGGTTGACGCACGTGACGTCCCCGCCGGCCGCGCACTCCGCCACGTCCACGGCGGTGAGGAGGCCCTCCGCGGCGAGGCGTTCGGCCAGCGCCGGCGACTGCCCCGAACGGGCGGCCTCGGTGGCGTCGCGGGCCAGGGCCACTCCTCCGAAGAGGGCTTCCAGGCAGCCGGTTCTGCCGCACGAGCAGGCAGGTCCCTCAGCCTCGACCTGGATGTGGCCGATGTCGCCCGCGGATCCTTCCGACCCGCGGTAGATCTGGCCGTTGACCTGCACACCGCAGCCTATTCCGCTGCCGATCTTGACGAACAGCAGGTTGTCGACGGTCTTGGCGACCCCCGCGTACCTCTCGCCGAGGGCCATCACGTTCACGTCGTTGTCCACCACGACCGGGCAGCCGTGCGCGCGGGTGAGGGTGTCCCGGACGGGGAAGCGGTCCCAACCCGGCATGATCGGCGGGGAGACCGAGATCCCCTCCTTGAAGCTGACCGGCCCCGGAAGGCCTATGCCTATGGAGTTGAACCGCGCGCACCCGGCCTGGTCCGCCATTTTGTTCAGGAGTTCGTTGACCCGGTCCAGGACCGCGCGCGGGCCTTTGCGGATATCGGCCGGCTCGGCATAGGAGGCGATGGGTTCCAGTCCTCCGTCGGTGATCTCGATGTCGATCGAGCTGGCCCCGAGGTCCACCGCTGCGAATCGGATTTCGGGATCGAGTTGGACGAGAGTGGAGGGGCGGCCGCCTCGAGAGGTGGCCGGTCCCGCTTCGAGCACTTTCCCGGCGGCGATCAGGCGGTCGAGTTCAGCCAGCAGCCTCGGCCTCGCCACTTCCAGCTGGTCGGACAGCTGTGCGCGCGACAGCGGCCCGAGGTCGCGCAACAGGCTCAGCGCGCGGTACTGGATGGTCACAGGCTCACTTCCCGGGTATCAGCCGCATGTGTGACAAAACGTTAGGGGCGTTACGTCATAAGCGTCAATGGCTTTCGCGCGAATCGCCGAAAGTTAAATCAGAAACAAAAAAAGCATCAGCGTGTCGAAAAGTTACCCGACCTGAACCCCGGTCCGGGACGGCCGGCATGCGGGCACACTTCAGGGCCCGGCGGCGGCCGTCCGGCGACGGTCACTGGTGGGCCCTGGAGCCGCCGGCAGGGTGCTGCCCGCCGTGACGGCCGGGCAGCACCCTTCGCATCAGTCGGCCAAGCCTCCCTTCACGGCGAGGGCATCGCGGGCAAGGGCGGTCCGCGCGGTCGCGTCGGTCACCAGTTTGGTGTCCTTGGCCAGTTGCGCGACCTGGTCCAGGACCGCGGCTGACTGGTTGGTGCGCCCTGCGTCGGCGTGCGCCCGGGCCTGGTCGAGCCGGACCGTCAGCCGTTGCCGGCCCTGCTCGGTCAGCCGGTTCTCCGCACGCAGTTGGGTGATCAGCGTGTCCATCTCGTCGAAGGAGGTGCGGGTGGTGAAGTGCACCGTGCGCGTGGTGGTGTTGCCCGCCGCGTCACGACCTGTGGCCACCAGGTCGTGGTCACCCAGCGGCAACCGCCACAGCAGCAGTGGCTGCCCCGGGGTGACGGGCGTCCCGTCCAGCGTCGCGGTCGCGGTCGGCCCTCCGGAGACGGCGTCCGTGACCGAGACCACGGGCGTCGGGCGCTGGGAGTCCCCGTAGGCGGTGTCAGCCGTCACGCCCGTGACGGTCACCGCGGGTCCGGTCCGGTCGATCCGAACGGCGATGGTGCCGACCGCGGAGATGTTGTTGGCCGTGTCCGTCGCCCGGTACCGGATGGAACTCATCCCCTCCGCGGAGAGGCTGACCGTGCTGTTCGCGCTCAGCCAGGTCGTTCCGCCGTTGAGCGAGTACTCCCGGCTCCTGACGGCTCCGTTGTCGGTGGCACTGACGGTCAGCGACACATTGCCGGTGTACCAGCCGTTGCTGCCGGTCGGCTGCGCCGGGTTGAGGGTGGCCGTCACCGTCGGCGGGGTCCTGTCGGCGACACCGGACCCCTGGAAGGTGAAGGAGTCCACGTCGACGCCGCCCGAGGACGTGACGTAGAGCTGCCCGGAGCCGGCGGGAGCGTCGCCGAGTGCCGTGTTGATCGTCTGCCAGCCGTCACCCGCCGGGACCGTGATCGTGGCGAACGGGTCGGACCTGGGTGTGCCCCAACGCAGCGACAGCGTTCCGGCGCCGGTGGCACGAGTCTGCACCCCGGTGATGCCGGCGAAGGACACCGGGTCGTAGCCGATCCAGTCGCCGTTGTCGAAGGCGGTCAGCTTGCGCTGTCCGGATGCGGTGGCGTCATCGGTGATCACGACGCCCTGGGACGAGTCGTAGTGTTCGCCCTGCATGAGGGCGGGGTTGAGGACGACCTGGGCGTCGCTGGTCGCAGGCGGCACAGAGCCGGCGCCCCGGTCGGTGTAGGTGAGACCGAGGACGCCGAAGACGTTCTCCGTGTCACCGTGGCCCGCGTCGGCCGGGGTGGTGATCGCCCCCGAGCAGCCGGTCCCGCTGCTCACCGGGTGGCCGTGCTGGTTGTGGCCGAGGCCGAGGGTCCAGGCGGCCTTGGTGCAGTCGACGTTGGTGCCGTCCTCCGGATCGTCGATCCGGGTGGCGTACGGCACCACGTCGCCCCAGGTGAAGAAGCCACCGTTGGGCGGGGAGGTGAACGCGACCGTCGGAGCGGTGTTGCCCACGGTGATCTGCTTGCTGCTCAGACCGGTCTTGCCCTCGGGGTCGGTGACCTTGAGTCGGGCCTGGAGCTGGCCGTTGTCGGCATAGATGCGGGTGGCCGTGGAGCCGGTGGTCTCGAAAGTGCCGTTGCCGTCGAGGTCCCACTGGTAGGTGAGGGCGGAGCCTTCCGGGTCGGTGGAGCCGGTGGCGCCGAAGGAGACGGTGAGCGGCGCCTGGCCCGAGGAGGGGCTGGCGCTGATCACCGCGGTGGGGGCCTTGTTGCCCTCGGCGTAGTCGATCCGGTAGAGGCCCGCGTCGGGGTTCTGCCGGAAGAAGCCGTCGCCGTAGTCGAGGACGTAGAGCGCGCCGTCGGGGCCGAACTCCAGGTCCATCGGGTTGTCCCACGGCGGGATGCCGTTCTCGGAACGCTGGCTGTTGGGGAGTACGTTCTCCAGCTTGGTGACCGGACCGTCCGGGCCGGCCAGGGTCAGGGCGGCGACGTAGTCCTGGGAGAACTCCCCGAAGAAGGCCTTGCCGTCCCAGTAGGCGGGGAACTTGCCCGGAGCGGGATTGGACGCCTCGTAGTGGTAGACCGGGCCGCCCATCGGGGCCTGGCCGCCGGGGCCGCCAGGACCGCGGAAGGCGGTCAGTTCCGGCCAGGGCTGGTCGGTGTCGCGGTCGCCGTACCACAAGGTCGCCGCCCTCGACGGGGGCAGCTCGGTGAGGCCGGTGTTCCAGCGGGAGTCGTTGACCGGGGCGGCGCAGTCGAAGGCGGGGCCGGGGGTGAGGGTGGCGAAGTCGAAGTCCCGGTAAGGACGGGTGTTGTCACCGGTGCAGAACGGCCAGCCGCTGTTCATGGCTGTGGTGGTGGTGTCCCACTCGACGTAGCCCATCGGTCCGCGGTTGGGGTCGGCGTTTCCGGCGTCGGGGCCGTAGTCGCCCCACATCACCGCGCCCGTGGCCTTGTCCACCGTCATCCGGTAGGGGTTGCGCAGGCCCATCACGAAGATCTCGGGACGGGTCTTGTCCGTGCCGACGGGGAACAGGTTGCCCGGCGGGATGGTGTACGTCCCGTCGTCCTGGACGTGGATGCGCAGGATCTTGCCGCGCAGGTCGTTCGTGTTGCCGGAGCCGCGGCGCTCGTCGAGGCCGGGGTTGTAGGTGGCCGCGTCGTTGATCGGGGTGTAGCCGTTAACATTCGGCCCGGACGCCGGCGTGTTGCCGCCGGTGGACAGGTAGAGGTTGCCCTGCGCGTCGAAGTCGACGTCGCCTGCGACGTGGCAGCACTGACCTCGGTTGGTGGTGACGCGAATGATCTCCTGGGCGGTGGACAGGTCGAGCTTGTCCCCCGTCCACTTGAAGCGGGTGAGGGTGTCGTAGCCCTCCCACTGCTTCCAGTACGCGTCGGTCTGCCCGGCCGGCAGCCGCTCGGGGGCCGCGCCGGCGGGAGTGCTCAGCGGCGGCGAGTAGTAGAGGTAGACCCAGTGGTTGGTCGCGAAGTCCGGGTCGAGGGTGACGGTCTGCAGACCCATTTCCGAGTTCTGGTAGACGTCGATGTGGTTGACAACCTTGGTGATCCCGGTGCCGGGGTCGGTCATCCGCAGATCGCCGTTGCGGGCGGTGTGCAGGACTCGCAGATCGGGCAGCACGGCGAGGTCGATCGGCTCGCCGGTGTCCTTGCTGAGTGTGGCCTTCTCGTAGTTCGACCAGTCCACTGCGGGGTCGGCGGCGGCCGTGCTCGCCTGCCCCGTGTGTGCGTCGTCCGGGTGCGCCTGCGCAGCCGGTGCCAGGGCGAGACCGCCCAGCATGGGCAGCGACGCCAGGAGCACCCCGGCCATGAGGCCTCTGAGGGTACGGTACACAGTGATGCGTCTCCTTGGTCTGTGCCGGTCAGGAGGTGCGCAGCCGGGCCGGCCCGCCGGTTGCGCCGTGGCAGCGGTACGCAAACGGCGGGCTGTGCCCGATGAGGTGCCTGCGATCAGGCCAGCAGCTGCTTCAGGGCCGTGAAGCTGCGCTGCGCGGCGGCGAACGAACCCGGCGGGTTGGGCTGGGTGTTGGGCGCCGTGTCCTGCTCCCAGACGCCGACGTGGCTGCCGCGGGCTCCGATGTCCCGGATGAACTGCTGGTACGGCAGGACGCCGGCACCGAACTCGACGATGGAGTAGCCGTCCGCCCCCGAGCTGGCGGCGCCGTCCTTCATGTGGAACAGCGGGTACCGGTAGGGCTGGTTGCGCACGTAGGCCGCGGGGTCGAAGCCCGGCCAGCGGTGCTGGCCCACGTACGCCCAGTACACGTCCAGCTCCAGGTAGACGTAGCGCGGGTCGGTGTTGCGCAGGAAGACGTCGTACAGCCGGACCGACGGCTGGTCGGTGGCGAAGGCGAACTCTCCGGCGTGGTTGTGCTGGTAGAGCTTCAGACCGCGGGCGGCCGCGGCCCGCCCCCAGGTGTTGAACTCTTCCGCGGCGGCGAGGTAGCCGGCGACCGTGTTGGAGTTCGACGGTGCGTTGGCGGTGCCGACGTGCGGCATGCCCAGGATCTGCGCCGCGTCGAGCTGGGCCTGGAGGTTGTTGCGGAAGTCTCCGATGCCGACGTGGCTGCCGATCGCCTTCAGGCCGTTGTCGTCCAGCAATTGCCGGATCTCCTGGAGCGTGATCTGCCGGCCGAGGATCGAGGTGTTCTGCGTGTAGCCCGCGAACTCGACCTCCTTGTAACCGATGCGTGCCATCTCCTCCAGGACGACCCGGAAGCCCAGCGAGCTGACCTTGTCGCGGACGCTGTAGAGCTGCAGGGAGATGCGGTCCTTCGGGATGGACAGGATGCTGGTCGCGGCGGAGGCGGACGGCGCCGTCGCGGCGCCGACGACGGAGGCGGCGGCGAGCGCCACAGTGGTGCCGGCGGTGGCCCGCAGGAAGTCTCTGCGGTCGAAGGATTTGTCCAGGTGGCCCACGGTCACTCCTTGGTGGATGCGGCGAAGAAGAGTGGGGTGTGAGATGTGCGGTGGTGACGGTGCGGAACGCTTCTCGCCCGTGGACGGGCTGGGATCACAGCCCGGTGCCCGCGGCGGCCGCTTCGGCCTCCGCCTGCGCCGTACGCTCCGCCACCTTCGCGGCGAGGTCGGCACCGCGATCCTGCGGGGCCGCCTTGGCGGCCCGGGCGAGCGACGCCGAGGGGGCGGTGGTCGTCGCGGCGATGCCGCCGCGCACGCGGGCCAGTTCGCCCACCTGGAGGGCGGGGCTGTTGTCGCTGGCGGTGAGCTTGCCGCGGACGATGATGTTGTCCAGGACCGCGTTCGCGTTGTTGCCGGTGACCGCGAGGTCGCCGCCGAGGTATGTGGCCTGTGCGCAGGAACTGAGCGGGCCGTCGCCGCCGAGCTGGAGGGTGTCGGAGTTGTTCTGGTACGCCGTGTCGCCCTGGACTTCGCTGGCGCACAGGACACCGCCGAGCGTGTTGGCCTTCACGGTGAGCGTCTTTGAGACCGTGCTGTCGTACACGTCGGTGTAGAGGTTCGCGTCGCCGGAGACGGCGCCTGTGACGGTGGTGCCGGAGATGTACAGCTCGCCCGCGGAGGCTCTGATGTCTCCCTTGACCGTGGCGTCGACGCTGTACAGGAAGCCTTCGACGGCCGAGATGCCGCCGCTGGCCGTGGTGTTCTGCACATGTACGCCGAAGGCCCCCTGCTCGGTCACCGCGCCCTTGACGCTGCTGTCGGTGATGTCCAGGTAGGCGTTGTCCCCGACGGCGACGGTGCTGCTGAAGGTGACACCCTTCGCCACGAGGTCGGCGCCGGCCTCGATCGTCACCGTGCCCTTGACCTTCGTACCGGTCAGCGTGCAGGACGCGCCGGCCGGTACCACGAGGGCGCCGCTCACGGTGACGGCCCCGCCTTCTCCCACACAGGTGGTCGTGAGCGCCGCCTCGGCGGGAGCCGCAATCGTGACCAGCCCGCCCGAGGCCACCAGCGAAGCTGCAACAAGGTAGGAACGGATCTTCATGGAGATTCCCTTCTGCTGCGGTTACGGCCACGGCGACATGCCGCGGCCGGGAACCCCCGCCACGGCGGGGTGCTGCGGAGTGCGGGACAACTGTTACGACGGAAGGCCGCTACATGCGGCCGGCGGGAGCGCTTCTCGTCGGCGGTGAGGACGCGTCACATACGGCCCCGGCATACGGGGTGGGCTGCAAGACCGCACTGGCGTTACGTCGACGCAACATCGCGTCGATCGGCTCGAACGCTAATCCGGGCCCCCAGTGGTGTCCAGAGCTTTGGACGGAGCCATCGGAAACTTTTTGCCAAGCCGTCAAAAGATCGCCAGCATCCGCAAATTGAACCGCCTAAATGCTGAATAGCACTTGACAGCGGTGACGCTCTGCCGCACGCTCGTGACGCTTCGCCACCCAGTCGGCGGTTCCACGCACCATCGCCATCCCTGACAGGAGCACTCATGCCGACCGGAGCGTGGATCACCGGCGCCCGTGGCTCTGTCGCCACCACGGCCCCTCTCGGACTGTTCGCCCTGCGGGCCGGACCGGCCGAACCCACCGGGCGCGTGACCTGGTTACCGCTCCCCCACGCAGGCCTTCCAGCCGGTCCGCCCAGGTCACGGGCGGCCGTGATGTATACAATCCACCTCTGCGCCGGAAGGCGGGGCTGCTCACAACGACGTTGGCGACGGCAGCAACCGGGCGGGCTTGTCCCTGCCCGGACGGCCCAGGGCGAATGAGACGACGCCGGGCCGACAGCATCGCGCTGCCGGCCCGGATCGCGGTACACGAGGACCTCCGAACCTGTAGCTACAGGTCAGCATGTCCCGGACGAGGACCCGAATCTGCAACCGACCTTCCGCGTCTACAGTCCTGACGAGTGCGCGGTTTCCCCTACAAGGTCATGCGCTGCTTCATGGAGCAGGTGGCCGAACAGGTAGAACGCTGCCGCATCCCGTTTCGAGCAGGGGGAAGCTGAGTACCTGTTCCATATCCCTGTGATGCTCCTCTGACGGCGCGGTCCGGGTCCATGTAGCGTCAGCGCCAGGGAGATGAGATGAACTTCGACGAGAATGAACCGCAATCTGTTCGCGAGGAGCGCTTCGTCGCAGAACGAGTTGCAAGAAGAGCGGCACGCAAGGCCGCGGCGCTCGAATCGCGGGGAGCCCACCTCGGCGCGGTCATCGTGACCGTCGCCCTGGTCCTCCTCAGCTGGTATGGCAAGCTGGCCGCTTTGGGCATCGTCAGCGGAGTTCTTCTGCTCTGGTTCGCCGCAGCCCTTGCATGGGCCTACGCCGACGGGGCCGAGGGTCGGCACGCACTCCAGCGCGCGTACAACGTCACCTTCGGATGGGGCGATGGGTTCTGAACATCAAGGCCAAGCCAGAGGGGGGGCGGTTTGAAGAGCGATGTCGACTTGGTGGGGAGCGGCCCGCAGTACGCCGATGAGCTGACGACTGACGTTGTGTGGGAGATCGGCGACTTCCTGCTTCCTCGACTGGAGCGGGCGGCTAGTGCTCACCCATCAGACAGCGAGGAGGGCATCACGGCCTCGGCACTCGCAGAGGCAGTGGCCACGTTGGTTCTCACCTTGGAGTGGACCATCACCGGCGGAACGCCCGGCCGTGTCCGTATTCCGGTCGGGATTCCGCTGCCCCCGATGCCCACTGAGGAGGAACGCCGGGTACGGGCGGAGACGCGGCTGGATCGCCTCAGGGACGATTGGAATACTCTCTGTCTCCTCGCCGGCTACTGGCGCTCCGCACCTGGCTATCAGGACTCCCGTTGGCGCAAGCTTGAGTTCCGCGACGCCGAGCATGAGCGTTGGTACCAGCAGCAGTTGTCCTACCGTCATGTGGGGAGCCGCGTCATTCGACCGCCGCGGCAGGAATGACGCCTGGTTCCTGCGTGAGTCGGAAGGTGCGGTTGGCGTTCGCGGCGGTGACTGCGGTCAGTCCCGCTGTGCCTCGCGTGAGGCGGGATGGCCGGTCCGGCGGGAGGTGCGGCGGGTGATTCGCCTGGTCATCAGCGTGATCGCGGCCCAGGTGATGAGCGACTCGGAGTGCTGGATGAGCCGTTCGTAGTCGCGCGCGTGCCGACGGGCGTGCATGACCCAGGCGATCGACCGTTCGACCACCCAGCGGCGGGGCAGGACGACGAACCCCTTCGCGTCCTTCGGCCGGCTCACCGTCTTGACCGTGAGGTTCAGGTACTTCTTCGCCCAGCCCACGAGTTGCCCGGCGTAGGCAGAGTCGGCCCAGACGATCGTGATCTCCGGGTGCATCAACGGCAGCCGGAACAGCACTTCCTTGGCCGCGTCGCGGCTAGAGCTCCGGACGCCTCGAAAACCGGGATATGGAACAGGCACTGATGACGGTTCTGCGGCGCGAAGGCGCGGACGCGGTCCGCAGGGGCCGGCCATGGAGTACTCCGCTGGACGACCGGGCACTGCTGGTCGCGGCTACTGACGCTCAATGCGTGATGTCGTCATGGTGGTGTAGGGGTGAGTCCGATGCCGGCAAGGCAGCCGTCGAGGACGTTGTGGCGGTATTGGAGTCGTCGTAGGCCTTGGCGGAGCCGTGGCGTCCCAACGCCCTCTTTTTCGTCGGTCGTCAAGCCCGCCCGATCACCGGTGCCGCCGACGTCACCGCCGCACTCACCGGCCACACGCGCAGCGACACGCCACCATCCCGCAGGCCCTCACCACGGCCGCGGTCTCACCGGGCGGCATAGGCTGCGGCGTGTTCCGTTCGATACATCACGAGGATCGTCACCGCGGCCTGGGAACACCCGGCCACGCAACTCACCGGCACCGGTGACGAGAAAGGTCAACCGATGAGCGCGCGTTTCGAGGAGATCGACTGGCGCCCGACGCCCATGGGCGACATCAGTCTGCGCCGTCGGCGGGACCCGGAGACCGGCGACGACGTCTACGAGGTGAAGCTCGGTGACGAGTTCTTGATGTCCAGCCTCTTCACCGCAGGCGAGATCGCGCTCACCCAACTCGGCCTGGCGAAGGCGCCGGACACCGAACTGGACGTCGCCGTGGGCGGGCTCGGCCTCGGCTACACAGCAAAGGCCGCACTGGACGACCCGCAGGTGCGGTCGCTGATCGTGGTCGAGGCACTCGCCGAGGTCATCCAATGGCATCAACGCAGCATGGTGCCCCTCGGCGCCCAGCTGACATCAGACCCGCGCTGTCGGCTCATCCAGGGCGACTTCTTCGCGATGGCCGGCGACCCGCACGGCCTGGACCCCCGGACACCGGGCCGTCTCTTCCACGCCATCCTGCTCGACGTCGACCACTCACCACGCCACGTACTCCACCCCCGCCACGCCGCGCTCTACCAGCCCGCGGGACTACGCGCACTCGCCGAGCACCTCCACCCGGGCGGCATCTTCGCCCTGTGGTCCAACGACGCACCGGACAACAACTTCACCGCCGCACTCGCACAGGTCTTCGCAGAACCGGAAGCCCACGTCGTCGAATTCGACAACCCACTCCAATCAGGAACAGCCGCAAACACCGTCTACGTAGCGAAAAAGGCAGCAGACGCACACCTCACCTGAGGCAGGCGCAACCGGCATCCCCTGCCCCGCCTGCCCCGACCCCCGGACACGACAGCGGTCCCCCACCCGGCACAGGTGCGGGGCCGCTGCCGGTCGCAGCCAGTCAGGCGATTGGCTTGGTCCGCTCCACCGCGGCGACCCGCACCGACTTGATGTCGGTGTTGGAGCCGGTTGATGGCTCGTTCGACGGCGTCGCATGTGGATGCCCCGGCCGCACCGGGCCGGGGCATATCGGCGATGGCGCGGCCCACGGTCGCCCGCACGCCGGGGGGCATCAGGTCGAGAAGGGGAAATTCTCCCCGGACAAACCGAGCCAGTCACCGTCCAGAACCTGCTCCTTCCACATGTCGAACACCTTCTCGGGCACCTTGTACTTCTCGGCGACCTCGGAACGGGTGGCATGGCCGGACGTCACGGTCAGAACGATCCGCACCTTGTCCACCGCCGACAGCTTGTCCTCGGGTTTGGCCGGCAGGTCAGCGAGCCGCAGACACGCCGCGCCACCCGCCCCACCCGGCTCGCCCGGACGGCCCGCTTGCCCCGGCTCGCCGGGCCGTCCGCCCTGGCCGCCTTCCCCGCCACGGGCGCAGCCCGCCAATAGACCGGTCACGGAGTCGGTTCCGCGAGCACCGTCGGCGCCTCGGCTGCCGTCGTGGCGGGTCGGTGCGGCCGAGGCTCCTGCGGACGAGCCCTCGAACGAGCAGGCGCCGCCACCGGCGATCGCGGCCGCCATCACCACCAGGGCCAAGGGACGCTTCCATACACGACGTGACTTCACTGGAATCTCCACATCCGCGGCCAGATCCGCGAGAAAGGGGCCCCGGCCCCGGGTCCCACGCCGGCCCCAGGGGCTGGGCTGGGCTGGGCCGGGACCGGGGGTGGAGGCCCATACCTCACGGAGGGTGCGGGCCGTCCACAACGGGTCGTCAGGGGATCGCGCAGGGTGCTCAGAAGATGCTGATCCCGCCGGCGCCACCGACACCGCCGGCGCCACCGGGGCCGAAGACGCTGCCGCCACCGCTGCCGGCCTTTCCGCCGTTGCCGCCATCGCCGAAGACACTGTTCCCGCCGGAGCCTCCGTTGCCGCCGCCACCCCCGGCGCCGAAGACACTGTCCCCGCCGGAGCCCGCGCCGCCGCCGTTGCCGGCGTTGCCGAAGATGCTGCCGCCTCCGGACCCACCGTTGCCGCCCTTGCCTCCGTTGCCGAAGACGCTTTCGCCGCCGCCGCCCCCGCCACCGCCTCCCCCGGCGGGGCCGAAGACGCTGCCGCCGCCGGAACCACCGGTCCCACCCGCCCCACCGTTGCCGAAGACGCTGCCGCCGCCGGAACCACCGGAGCCACCGGAGCCGCCGGGACCGAAGACGCTGCTGCCCCCCGCGCCGCCCTCGCCACCCTTTCCGCCGTCGGTCACCACACCTGCCGTGGCGGTGGTGCTCCTGCTCACCTCCACCGTCGCCGCCGAGGCCGGCAGGGCGATGGCTCCGGAGATCAAACCAGCCGACGCGAAGAGCACCACCGCTCGAAGCCCACGACGCGGGGAACGAACCTGACCAGAACTCTGAGTGCTGTGAAACATGACCGAACTCCTCAGAAAGATAATTTCAATGGGAATGCCGGAGAAATATCCGGACCAACGACGGGAACAGCTGGGAGAGGATTTCCTGCTGCTGGGACCTGCCTCGCATTTCCTGTCCGGCGAGGCCTGCATCTCCATTAGGCCCGGCCACAGTGCCGGGGGCACGTTCCGACAACACGGGACTTGACGTGGGCGAAAAGCGCGTTCACACTGCGCGCGGCCATGCGGCAG
Organism: Actinacidiphila glaucinigra; assembly: GCF_035918135.1. Taxonomy (NCBI): domain Bacteria; kingdom Bacillati; phylum Actinomycetota; class Actinomycetes; order Kitasatosporales; family Streptomycetaceae; genus Actinacidiphila; species Actinacidiphila glaucinigra. The sequence continues at coordinate 8,999,827 of NZ_CP109144.1, read as the reverse complement.
CGTGGTACCGCCCGTCGTCACGACGCGGGTTGCGGCAGAACAACCGGCGGCAGGGGGCGCGTGGCTGGGAAAGCGACGGCGCAGTCGTTGTCGCTGAGACGAACCCGATCCAGCAGGGCGTCGTTGATAGACCCGGAAAACCGCGGGCCAGCCAGGCGGCGTGCCTGCTGACCGGCTCCAGACAGGCATCACGGACACCGCCTGACACAACCGCCCCACCGACTCCTCCCCTCCACAGGGGAGGCCGGCGAGGGCGAGGCAGTGACGCGCGTCTTGTGGGCTGCGTACTCCCGGGTTGCGGCAGATCATCCGGATCCTCAGGCGTTGACGAAAGACGCCTTTCGCGCGAAGCAGAGTGCGCGGGCCCTCGTGGCTGAGGTCGTCGACCGCCCCCTATGCACCCAGGACGCCCGCCGGTTCGGTCAGGCTCGACTGGAGAACCGCAGGTCGCGTCCCGGCACGGACGCCAAGAACTCTGCGGGTCTGTCCAGCGAATCGTGCAGCTCGGGTGATGTGAGTCAGCGGCGGCCGAGGGAGAGTCGGCCGCCGAGGCGGTGTCGAAGGCCTGCAGAACAGGCTTCCCTCGCATGGCCCATGCCTATGCGGCCCTGACCGGCGGTGGGGTCCATGCTCATCACGGCCAGGTAGACGCACTTCGCGCGAAAGCCTCGTTCGGGAGGTGCTCGCGGGCCGGGACACCTTTGTGCATGGGCGCGGTGACCGACTCGACGGCGTTCGTGGTGCGAAGGCCGCGGCGGATCCCGGTGCCGACCGAACTGCAGGAACGGCACGAACCCGGCCCAGGCGTCGCCCCACAGCCGCACGATGGCCGGAAACCCGGCCGCCGAACAGTGGCGCCAGGAAGTACGACGGATCAGGCGGGACCTCGCAACACGCACTGATCACTCACGGTGGCCGCATCACGGAAAGCGAGCCAGGACCCGTCCCGCGGCAGCGTTGCGACAGCACACCGGAAAGCACCCCCGTGAGGGGCCCCACCGCGCTGCGATCGGGCCCCTCGTGCTCGTCCGGCTCATTGTCCCGACAGAGGGTGTCTGCCGGCCGCGCCACCGTTCACCGTGTCGCACCGATGCCGGACGCCGATCACGTCACGACGCGGGGGCCTCTGGGGACAGGCGCCCCCGCGGATCGAGGGCAGGGACGATACCCGGACCCCGGAGGGAATCCGTCCTCCCACCCCGGGGCCGGCCCCGAGGTGGGACGCACCGGGCGGAGCGGCTGTGCCGTCAGCGGCTGCTCGCGGTGCCGATGTCGACGATGTGGTCGTACCGCTCCAGCAGCACGAAGAGCTTGATCTTCTGCGTCGTCCCCCCGCTGCCGAAGGTCAGCGTGACGATGACCTCATGGCCGTTGCCCACAGCGCCGTTGTCGGTCACCGTCCAGTGCGCAGGGACGTTCTGGGCACGCAGGACGCCGTCCGTCCCGTTCTCCTCCTCCCAGGCCGCCAGCCGCCGGGCGAAGTCGGGCGTCAGGTAGTGCGTGCGAAGCACCGTGGCCAGGGTGGCGTCCGGGTCCTCGTAGTCGCCCTTCGCGTCGATGTACGCGCCGTAGAAGTCGGCGACGCGGGTCATCGCTTGGCCGGGTGTGCCGCTGACCGACCGCGGCGCGACGGCGGACACCTTGGCGGGGACAGGGGCAGACGCCTGTGCCGAGGCGGTGAGCCCCAGCGGGAGGGCCACGGCAGCGACAACACCGGCGATCAAAGCGGTGCGGCGGACGTGCTTGCGGGCGGTCGTGTTGCTTTTCATCAGTGTGCTTCCCCGATTCGATGGGTTCGGACGTGCGTCGCTGTTCGCGGGGCAGCCTCCTCGACCCAGGTGGTGCAGGGGCGGCTCCGGCGACACCACGAGCGTCGGCGGCGGCACGGTCCGGACACAACGCACGGAGCCCCATCCACAACGGTGGAACCGTCCCAGGCCTGTTGACCTCTCCTTATAGGGAGTGCCTGGGATGCCGTCCTGGGACGCGAGAAGGGGGAAGCGGTGCCGTCGCAGGACGAGGTGGAGGAATTCGCGGCGCTGCTGCGGCATCTGAAGGCCCGCACCGACCGCAGTTACGCGGCACTCGCGCGCCGCCTGAACATGAACGCCTCGACGCTGCACCGGTACTGCGCGGGGGACGCCGTGCCGCTCGGCTTCGCACCCGTGGAACGGTTCGCCGCGATGTGCCAGGCCAGTGCCGCCGAACGGATCGAACTGCACCGGCGGTGGGTCCTGGCGGTGGCGGCACGGCAACGGCCCCGCACGGCAACCAAGTCCGTGCCGCAAGACGCCGGATCCCACCCGGCCGACAGCCAAAGCCCCTCGACCGGCGGGGCGGAACAGCCCGCTCCAACGGCAGCCGCCGACTCCGTCTCCACGACGGCCGCCGACCCGGTGCCCGCAGCAGCGTCCGGCCCCCGGCCCGACCCCCGGCAGACCCCCGCAGAGAGCCTTGCCGACTCGTCGCACGAGCACGACCCGGCGTCGCGCCCCGCCTCGCGACAGCCCCGGCACAGGCGCCGCACGGCGGTCACCGCAGCTGTCGTGACCGCGCTGATCGCCACCCTGGGCAGCCTGACCGCCCTGCCGTCCGGGCTCTCCTGGACCACCGGTGACAACCAGGCGTCCGATACGGCGACCGCGAAGACCGCGGGCGCACGGCACGACTCCACGACACCGTCCCCACCCGCCACCACTACGCACCGCCGACCGCCCGGCACGCCCTCGCCGAAGTCACCCGCCACGGGCAACCCGCCGCCGGGCGCGTCCGTGAACCCTTCCGCCACGGCCGTCCCCGCCGCCCCGCCCCTCACCTGGACCGCGAACTCCCAGCTCTGGGAGCTCGGTTGCCAGCACGACTACGTCATCGACAAGACGCCCCAGCAGGTGCCGCCACCCCCGGCCCCACAAGACGCCGCCCCCTGGGCGCGTACACAACGCGCCGTGCACGGCGGCCACACACTCGTGGGCATCTCCGTGCAGGGGCGCACCGAGGCAGCCGTCGTCCTCGAAGCGCTGCGGGTCCGCGTCGTGGGGCGGGCCGCCCCGGTGAAGGGCACCGTCTACTCCACAGGCCAGGGCTGCGGCAGCGACATCAACCCCCGCTCGTTCACCGTGAACCTGGACATGGGCCGACCGATCGCCCGTCCGGCCCAGGGCAGTGAGCACGCGACAAGCACCCCGGCACTGCGCATGCCCTACCGGGTGTCCTCAAAAGACCCCGAGGTACTGCTGGTCGACGCCCGAACCGCCCACTGCGACTGCCGCTGGTACCTGGAACTCGACTGGTCCTCACAGGGCCACACCGGCACCGAACGCATCGACGACCACGGACTCGCGTTCCGCACCAGCGGCATCGAGAGCCTGCCGCGCTACTGGTACGCACGCGACGGCTGGGCCCCCCTCACAAACTGAGCAGAACCCATAGCCCCAGCTCCGGGCACTCGGCGCGGTTTCCCGGACCGTGCCACGGCGCGCTGTCAGGGCTGCGAGGTGTGGTCCTGAGTGATGCGGCTGACGGCTGTGACGACGGCTGCCCTCAGCTGCTGCCAGCGCTCGGCCGACCACGGTGCGCCGCTGTCCGCGATCTGGAGGCTCAGCGGAGTGAGCGCCTGGACGTGGTGGATGGTCCAGATGACGGCGTAGAGATCGGCGGGGGACAGCGACTGGCCGGGCTGGGCCGCGGCTAGTGCGGGGAGGCGCTGCTGGTAGTAGTCGAGTTCCACTTGTATGGGTGTGGGCCGTTCGAGCTGGCGCCAGAGGGTCAGGCGTACCCGGTCGGGGTCGGAGGCGTAGTAGTCGAAGACGGCGCCGGCGAACTGTGGAAGGTCCTCGAAGGAGGACGGCAACGTCTGGAGGCTGACGCTCAGACGTTCAGTGACCACATGGTCGAACAGGTCTTCCTTCTTCCCGAAGTACTCGTAGATTGCGCGTTTGTTGGCCTTCGCGTTCTCCGCGATCCGGTCGATGCGGGAGCCCGCCAGACCGTAGGCGGCGAACTCGCGGTATGCCGCTTCGAGGATGCGCGCCTTGGTGGCGCCGGAGTCGTTGGTCACACGGCCAGCCTACCGAACGAACTAGTTCTTGACATACCCGGCGGCAAGGTGGACTCTCGAACTAGTTCGTTCGCTGTCTGAAACGTACTGCTATGTGACTGAAAGAAGCATCCTTGTGTCTGTCTTCACCCTCCCCGCACCTCTGACGGCTACCGTCGCGGGCGCGGCACATCCCACGCGGGCCACGTTCGATGTGGTCAATCCGGCCACCGGTGAGATCTTCGCGGCTGCCCCGGACGCCTCGGTGGCCGACGTCGACGCTGCGGCACGGGTCGCACACGACGCGTTCCCCTCCTGGCGGTCCGACCCGGCCGCGCGCCGGGTCGCGCTGCACGCCGCCGCCGACGCCCTGGATGCCGCGCGTGACGAGATCGTTCCGATTCTGACGGCTGAGCAAGGCAAGACCTTGGCTCAGTCGGCCCGTGAGGTCGGCGTTGCTGCCGCCTATCTCCGTTACTACGCGGACATGGAACTGGAACGTCAGCTACTCCGTGACGACGCGGACGCTGTGGTGCAGATCGTGCACCGTCCGCTCGGGCCGGCAGCGATCATCGCGCCGTGGAACTTCCCCCTGATCATCGCCGTAGCGAAGATCGCACCGGCGCTGTCCGCCGGGAACACAGTGGTGCTCAAGCCGTCGCCGTACACCCCGCTGTCGTCACTGAAAGTCGGAGAGGTGCTGCGCGGAGTGCTGCCGCCCGGCGTGTTCAACGTGCTGAGCGGCGGCAATGAGGCGGGAGCGGCCCTGACGGCACATCCACTGATCCGCAAGATCAGCTTCACCGGGTCCACCGCCACCGGCAAGGCCATCGCGGCTGCCGCCGCGGCCGATCTGAAGCGCACCACGCTGGAACTCGGGGGCAACGACGCGGCGATCATCCTGGACGACGCCGACCCCGCTGTGGTCGCCACGGGCATCTTCGCCCGCGCCTTCCACAACACCGGTCAGGTGTGCGTGGCACCCAAGCGGGTCTATGTCCCTGAGAAGTTGCGCGCGGCGGTCGTCGAGGCCTTCGCCGGCCTGGCCCGCGACGCCCGGATCGGGGACGGTACCGACCCCGCGACGCAGTACGGTCCGCTCAACAACCGCTCCCAGCGCGACCGGGTCGCCGAGCTGGTCAGCGATGCGGTGAGCCAGGGAGCGACGCTCGCTGCCGGCGGCAGCGTCATCGAGGGGAGCGGATTCTTCTACCAGCCCACGATCCTGACCGACATCAGCGACGGCGTCCGCATCGTCGACGAGGAGCAGTTCGGGCCCGCGCTGCCGGTCATCGGCTACCGCGACGTGGAGGACGCGTTGGCCCGGGCGAACGCCACCCACTTCGGTCTGGGCGGCTCCGTGTGGGGCACGGACCCCGAGCGCGCCGCCGCCGTCGTCGAGCGTGTGGAGGCCGGCATGACATGGGTGAACACCCACTCGGCCACGACGTTCGACCAGCCGTTCGCCGGTATCAAGTGGAGCGGCATCGGCATCGAGAACGGCCGCTGGGCGCTGGAAGGCTTCACCGAGATGCAAGTCATCCACCAGGCCCGCTGAAGGCGGGAGACCGCTGCCGGAGCGTGCCGCGGCACGGTCCGGAGTCAGCCCCCGGACGTTGCGTTCACACCCGCCGGTCCGGCGGCATTCATTCCTGCCGGTACGACGGCAGTCACCCCACTACGAGTAGAGGCCCCCGGGCGATGTTGACAGCTGAAGCATGGCAGGCACGGTCATTGGGCGCGCCCGACCAGGTACTGGAACTCATCGAGCGCACCTACGGCGCCCCGGAGGAGGGGCGTCTACTGATCAAAGTGCACGCAGCCGGCCTGGGCCTGCCCGACCTGCTGATGCTGGAGGGCGCCTACCCCGGCATGGGCGCCCTGCCGGCCCCGGGACAGGAAGCGGTCGGCGTGGTCGTCGAAGCACCACGCGGCTCCGCCTTCGCCGCAGGAGATCGCGTCATGGGCCTCACGCCCTTCGCCGAAGGCATCGGGGGATGCGCGCAGTACACGTACGTACGTGAGAACAAAACGCGGCGTGTGCCGCAGGTGTTCAGTGACGAGCAGGCGGCGGGATTCATGCTCGCCTTCCGGAGCGCCTATGCCGCGCTGGTCCAGCGAGTGCCCGTGACCGAGGAACAGACACTGCTGGTCAACGGCGCCTCCGGTAGCACCGGCACCGCGCTTGTCCAGCTCGGCAAAGCACTCGGCGCCACCGTTGTCGCGGTGGCTCGGACCCAGGAGCAGCGAGACTTCTGCGCCCGGATCGGTGCCGACCACACCATCGACCCTTCCGCCACCGATGTGGCCGAGGCTGCACGGGAACTCACCGGCGGCCGCGGTGTCGACGTGTTCTGCGACAGTGTGGGCGCGGAACCCGGCACCCAGGCTCTCAAGGCGGTCGCACGCGCCGGACGGGTAGCCCTCCTCGGCTACGCCGCGGGATCCTGGCTGACGGTCGACCCGATCGACCTGGTGATGCGAAACTACTCGGTCTCCGGCGTGTACGCGGGCGGGTTCGACGCGCGGGAGGACGCCGAGGCGTACGACGCTCTCTGCGACCTCGCCGAACACGGTCTCATCACCACGCCGCTCGGCAGTGTGTACGACTTCCGTGCCGTCCCCCAGGCCGTGGCGAGCCTGCGGAGCACCCGGATCGGCAAAACCGTCGTCCGTGTCGCCTGAGGGACCGGCCGACATCATGACGAGTTCGCGTCACGGCCTTGGCACAGGCATACGCAAGGAACCGGCGGACCGCAGCGTTTCCACGGCTCGGCGGGTCACCTTCGCCCTGGCCTTCGCGGGCCTGATGACTTCGATGGCCCAGACCGCCCTGCTCCCGCTTGTTCCCCAGTTGCCACGCCTGCTGCACACCTCACCGTCCGGCGCGGCCTGGGCAGTGACCGCGGCCCTGATCGCAGGAGCGGTCTCGAATCCGATCGTCGGCCGGCTCGCAGACATGTTCGGCAAGCGCCGGGTGCTGCTGTGGACTCTGGCCGCCCTCTTCGCAGGCTCCCTGCTCTGCGCAGCCGCCCACACCCTGCCCCTGGTGATCGCGGGACGTGCGATCCAGGGTTGCGCGCTGGCCGCGATCCCGGTGGGCATCAGCATCCTCAGGGACGTGCTGCCCACCGCCCGGGTCGGCACAGCCGCAGCAGTGATGAGTTCCATGGTCGGCGTCGGCGGCGCACTGGCCCTCCCCGCGGCTGCTCTGCTGATCCAGGGCGCCGACTGGCACTTGCTCTACTGGGCCTTCTCGGGCCTGAGCGTGGCGGCGCTCGTAGCGGTGTGGATCGCCGTGCCCCCTTCGCCGCACTCCAAGTCCGCTTCCAGGATGGACACCGGCGGAGCTGCGGGACTCGCCGTGAGTCTGGTCGCGTTGCTGCTGGCCGTGTCGCAGGGCGGCGCGTGGGGCTGGACCAGCCCGCCTACCTACGGCCTGTTCCTGGTCGCCGCGGTGGTGCTTGCCTGGTGGGGCAGGTGGGAATGGCGGCGGCCCGACCCGCTGGTGGACCTGCGGGTGTCGTCAGGTCGCCAGGTGCTCGTCACCAACGTGACCGCGATCCTGATGGGTTTCGCCACCTACGCTGTGGCGTACTCGATGAGCCAACTGCTGCAACTGCCCCGCGGCACCCACTACGGACTGGGCCTGTCCACCCTCGCCGCCTGCCTGTGCCTGGCGCCCTCGGGCATCGCCATGCTGCTGTCCTCACCGCTCTCGGCTCGCCTGTCCACCCGGCTGGGCGCCCGCACCACTCTGGCGGCGGGCTGCGCAGTCACCGCGCTGGGCTGGATGCTGAGCCTTCTGCTCATGCACGCGGCCTGGAAACTCGTGGTCACCAGTTGCGTCATCGGCATCGGCGTCGGGCTGGCCTACGCGGCAATGCCCCTGCTGGTCATGGCAGCCGTCCCCGCTTCCCAGACGGCATCCGCCAACGGCCTCAACGCCCTGACCAGGTCACTGGGCACGTCCTCGGCCGGCGCCGTACTCGGGATGATCATGACCAGCCAGGTGACCACCTTCCACGGTTCCCCTGTCCCCTCCGAAGGAGCCTTCCACACGGTATTTCTCATCGCGTTCGCCGCCGCCCTGATCGCCACCACAACGGCTCTCCTGCTCCCTCGAACCACGCACCCGCACGGCAGACAGGCCCACCGCCCCCATCAGAACACACGCGTCGCAGACGCCCACGGCCTTGATCGGACGCCCAAGACTCGATGGTCACGGACACGGCTTCCGACGGCGGGTCTGTCCAACGACCGGTGTGACGCCGGTGATGTGAGTTAGCGGCGGCCGAGGGAGAGCCGGCCGTCGAAGAGCCGGACGGTGCACAGCGTCACCGGCTCTCCCCGCAGCCGGACGGAGGACGGCGTCGCCGCGCACGCCATCGGCCCGGACAACGCCGCACCCCTCCGGCAACTCGCGCTGCACCTGCTGTAGCCGAGGACTGTGCCCTTCGACTGGTGGGTGCGCTTGGGCCGGTCCCTCGCGGTCACCGCACCGCGGAGCCGTGCCACTTGCACGCCGTCCGACCTGAGTACCCCCTTCATGGCCGATGAGCCCACATATTTCTATTGAAAGATGAACGAAATGTTTCTGGAGCCGGACCGTGCCGCCATGTCCGAGATGGGTGGCCTGGTCCTCGACCGCGTCATCGACTTCATCGAAGGTCTCCCGGACCGCCCCACCGACAACACCACCGGTGCCGCGGTGACCGCTGATCTCGTGGAGTCCTTCCTCGCCGCGCCGCCCGAGCAGCCGGGCGACCTGAAGGAGCTGCTCGACCGCCTCGACGGCGCCGTCGGCTGTGCCTATGAGACAGCGGGTCCCGGATACCTGGCCTACGTCCCGGGCGGGGGCCTGTACAGCTCCGCGCTCGCCGAGTTCTACGCCCGCGGCATCAACCGATACGGCAGCCTCGCCTTCGCCGCCCCGGCGCTGACGGCCCTGGAGGAGAGCGTGCTGCGCTGGATGGCCCAGGAGGTGTGCGGGCTCCCCCAGGGGAGTGCCGGCCTGCTGACCACCGGCGGCTCCATGGCCACCTTCTCCGCGGTGGTCGCCGCCCGCCAGGAACACCTCGGCGAGGAACTCGACGGCGGAACCCTCTACGTCACGCAATACACCCACCACTCCGTGGCGAAGGCCGCCCGGCTCGCCGGGCTCAAGGCGCGACACGTCCGCACCGTGCCCTGCGACCAGGACCTGCGGATGGACCCCGGCGCCGCCGCGGCGATGATCGACGCCGACCGAAGAGCGGGACTACGGCCCTTCCTGATCGTCGGGTCCGCCGGCACCACCGACACCGGCACCGTCGACCCCCTGCCCGCCCTGGCCGATCTCGCCGAGCGGGAAGACCTCTGGTTCCACGTCGACGCGGCCTACGGCGGCTTCTTCCGCCTCACCGAACGGGGACGCCGGCAACTGGAGGGAACCGAACGGGCCGACTCCGTGACACTCGACCCGCACAAGACCCTCTTCCTGCCCTTCGGCACCGGCGCCCTCGTCGTCCGCGACCCCGCCAAGCTCTACGCCGCACACGAAGGCACCGGCGACTACCTCCAGGACATCGGCACATCCGGCGGACTGCCCAACTACGCCCACATGGGACCGGAACTCACCCACGAGGTCCGCGGACTGCGCGCCTGGCTACCCCTCCACCTGCACGGCGTCTCCGCCTTCCGGCAAGCCCTCGACGAAAAGCTCGACCTCGCCGAGCACACCCACACCGCACTCAGCCGCATACCCGCACTGGAAGTCCCCCGCCGCCCCGACCTCAGCACAGTGACATTCCGGGTCCGCCCCCACGACCACAGCACCCACGCAGCCACAGAAGCCGACACAGCCACCCGCAAGCTCCTGAAGCGCATCAACAACGACCCGCGCCTACTACTGTCGAGCACCCTGATCGACAACCGCCAAACCATCCGCATCTGCATCGTCACCCACCGCACCCACGCCAACCGGATCAACGACATACTCGACCTCATCGCCCACCAGACCGCGCAACTCTGACCGGCCCCACCGGCCCGGGCAGCCACGCTCGTGAGATCACGCACGGTGTCCTCGTCAGCGGCCACGAGCCGGGCGATGACGGGCACCCGGTTCCCGCCGGCCGACGCCGGCAGCATCGTCGCGCGGCAGTGGCGCAACGATTGGTCAACACATACGCGTCGTGGTGGCAGCGGCGCTGGCGCGGTGAGATCCCGCACCATGAACTGCCCGCCCGGGCAGAGGCCAGCGATCCCTTTCCCTCTGTCGACCTCGAGCTGTCACTGTCGACCTTGCTGCGGAAACTTCCGCCGCGGCAACGGGCGGTGGTCGTCCTGCGCTACTTCGAAGATCTGCGTGTGGAAGAGACCGCCCGTGTGCTGGGCAGCCCGCCCGGGACCGTCAAACAGCAGACGGCCAAAGCGCTGGGCAGGCTGCGCGCAGAACTGGCGGCAGCACCGAGCCTGGTGGATGGGACTAAGGAACATGCGCGGCATCTCTGACGAGCAGTTGCACGAGACGGAGCAGGTGCTGCGCCTCCTCATGAAGGACGCCTTGCCCGGAACCGTCCCGCCTGCCGACCACCTCGCACAGGTCGGGCGAAAAATTCAGCGGCGCATGCGGCGGCGCGTCGCGATAGCCGGTGCGGCGGCGTCCCTGGTCGCCGCCGTGGCGTACACCACGGTCGCTCAGATAGAGCCGGAGCCTGGCCAGAAGGACATAACAGCACCCGCGGCATCGCCCGCGACGAACGCCACCCGGGGTCTCACGACCGTGCACCTGCCGAACCTGTCGGGACTCACGTTGCAGGTCCCACAGGGCTGGACAGCGGCCGCATCCGAGAACAGCCGCGAGGCGAACGCGAGCTTCGTTTCCTCCCAGCTCCTGCACGCCCCACCGCACGACTCCTGTTCCAGCGACCAGGACAAGGTGCTGGGCGCCTGTCCACCGATCACGGCACTGAACAAAGGGGAGGTATTGATGGCTTTTCAGGACATTGGTGTGGATGCGCTGAGTGACACAATGCCGCTGGTGATGGATCAAGCGTCCCACCCGAACAAGCACTGCCAAGCCTTGAAGGGCGATACGCAGATGAACGGCGTGGGCCGCGCTCGCGCCAGTGGCAGTGGCAGTGGCAGTGGCAGTGGCAGTGGCGAACCCTTCGACGTGAGCATCTTCGTTTGTTTGAGGGAACCGTCGGACCAGACACTCGCCGCGGTCAGGGAGACCTTGGAAGCGTTCACGCAGTCCCAGGGCTGAGCGGAATCGGCACCTCGTGTGCGGGCACGTCGGTGAAGTGCCGGGTGTTCAGCCAAGCCCGAAGCTGGTCAACGAACTCGTCGAGGCCGCCGATGAGAAGCAGCTCACCAAGACCGTCGCCCACTACGGCCGCCTCGACCTCCTCTGCATCGACGACCTCGGCCACCTGGAGCTCGACCGCCGTGGCGCCGAACTCCATTTCCAGGTCCTCACTGAACGCAAGGAGAAGAACAGCGTCGCCATTGCCTCCAACAGGTTCTTCTCCGGCTGGACCAAGACTTCACCGACCCCCGCCTCTGCGCTGCCATCGTCGACCGCCTCGCCACCACCCGCGCCCGAGCCGAAGAGCAAGCAGCCAGGTGATCGCTTACTCTTCGGACTGACGCCACCTACTGTCGATCTGTTTCTCGTCTCACCTGCTGGAAGTGCCCATGCCTCGCCGGTCACCGGGCGAGATCAGAGCCGAACAACCCCGTCGCAGGAGCGCCGGAAGTCGACAGGTCATCCCTGGTTTGTCCGCTGCGACGAACCATCAGATCGCATACTTCGAAGGTCGGTACCGGTTGCCTCCCGGCCACGTCGCCCACGCCTTCCAGGCATGGGCTCTGGCACTTCACTCATGGCCTGACCACGGTCCCAACCACGGGCGGGGAACCACCATCTGGCGGGACATGCACGCGCGAACACTGCTGCAAGGCGTGGCCTCGACCATGAATCGCAAGGCGCGCCGTGAACTTCTCGGAGCGGTTGCTCCCCTGGACGACCGCTTCTTGACAGGTACCCTGCCAGATCCGTTCTCACCGCTCACAGATCCCTGGTGGAAGCGCCGCCTCACGGAGTGATCCTCCCGACCTTTCAGACACACAGGCTGCCGAAGCGTTGCTGCTTCTCATCAACATTCCCGTGCCTCTGCCCTTGGGGTCGCTCCCGAAAGCCACGAACATCTGCTCTCAGTGCTGACCCACGTAGCCGGACCGGCCTCCTTGACGCCTGCGCCGGGCAGGGGTGACGCCGCCGCCGTTCGAGTGGAGGCGCGGCACCGTAACGCCGCGCCTCCCCTCGCTCAATCCGCGGATCGGCTTCAGTGAACCGTGCGCGCCAGCGTCACCATCACCGCAGGCGCACACTGCGGGGCCCCGACCTCCCCCCTCGGGGCCCCGCCCACCACGCACCACCGCCCGAACATCGCACGGTGAGCAGCCGGCCGGCCGGCGAACCTTCGTACCGGGGCTCGCTCACCGGCGCTGTGGGGTTACGGTGAGCCCCGGCGGCCGCAACGGCGCCGACGGGCGGCCCCCACCGGGGCGTCGCACAACAGCCGGGCCGGGCGTCCTGGCGACCACCCATCGGGTTCCTGGCTACTTCCACTCATCACCTCGTCCTTCTGACGGACGGTAAAGGCGATGGGCGCCATCGCAGAGGCGGCGGATAAGGTACAGGCCATTCGCCCGAGGCAGGCACCTCATTCAGTGCGGTGACGGTTTCGGGTCCAGTGCGTTGCCGACGGTACAGCCGCCCTCTCCGGGCATCCGCTGGATCCGGGGCGGCACCCACACCTCGGTGGCGCCTGGGCCCACGCGGGCAAGGAGGCAGTCCTGCGCGTCAAAGCCGTTGCCCTTTACCGACAGGACGACGCCGACCCGGCCGCTGCCCGCCTTCACCTCGGTACGGATCGCCGGATGCAGGTCGAGGGCAGCGAGCGTACGGCGCACCTCGGCCTCGTCCACCCGGCCGCCCTCCGGTACCCGGGGAAGTCTCGCGCGGAGTTCCTCGTACGGCAGCCGGGGCGGTTCGGGTGGCGGGGCGAAGGTCAGCGCAGGGCCATCCGGGCAGGCCACGTCACGGGGATCCTCACGCCACTCCGACTTGGGCGACACCCGCACCGCGAAACAGCGCCGTACGGTGACCTCCTCGGCGTCGAGCCATCCGTTGTACGCGGAACCGGATGTGCGGACGACCACGTCGACGCCATCCCCGTCGTGTGTGGAGGTACCGATCACCCGTAGTACCTCCACCCCGTCCATACCGGACGCGGAGCGGCCGACCTCCTCCCCCGTGCGCGGGCGCTGGCCGTAGAGCCGCTCTCCCACCTTCCTGGCCACCTCGCGTGCCGCGTCCGTCGCCTCGTCCTGGGAGGACTGCACCACCCCGCAGCCGGCGGTGAACAGCAACAGCGGGGCGAGCAGCAGTAGTCGACGCATGCGTCCACCCTTCCGGCCCCGCCCGCGGCGGACAACCGCTCGCGTACTCAGACCGGCGTAGATGATCGTACTCAGCCGGTCCGGCACGAGAACGGGGCGAGCCACCCCTTCGGCCACTGACCTGAGGACGGCTTCGCGTAACCGCTGGGGTCTTCGAGGTCATCACGCACCGCACGACAACCGAAGGCCCCGACCCAGCCGGGCCGGTACGGACAAGGAGACCCAGAAGCAGGCGACTGCCTGGGAGAACCCACCTCTCCCCCACAGCTCGACGTCGACGTAGTCCATGTCGATGCCGATGTCGAGCCAACTCCACCTCCAGGCCCGTCGCGCGGCAGCTTCCGGGTCGACCGGACGGTGCGGGTCAGATTCGCCAGGAGCGGATGCGGTCGGCGGTGTCGTATCCGTCGGCCCGGCCGGTGTCGATGTCGCGGGCGAGGTCGATCAAGGCACCGTAGGGCGGGTCGATTCCCTCACCCACAGCGTCCATGTAGGCCGTGGCGAGGGCTGCGCCGTACAGGGCGTTGCGGGCCGGCAGCGGGCGCAGTCGGATGATGGCGTGCATCAGGGCTGCGGCGCGCCAGGCGTTGTCGACGGTGGCGCCGATCTGCGGGGTGTTGACGCGGTGGCGGGCGACGGCGGCCACGAGGCCTGAGAAGTCGTGCACGGAGGGCTGCTTGGGCAGGACCTCGGCTTGGCGTTCCAGGAGCCAGCGGATGTCGATGTACAGGTCCACTCACGCCACCCGGGAGGCGTCCAGGCGGGCCGGGGCGTCGTCGGGGAAGGCCGCGTCGAAGGCGTCGGCCTGGTCGGCGACGAAGGCCCGGAAGACGTCGGCTGCGCTCTCCAAGCGGGGGTCGCGGACCGCGTTGCGTGCGGCCTCGGTGATGAGGGCGGTCACCGTGGTGCCCTCGGACTCGGCACGCTGCTGCAGCAGCGCGTGAAGTTCCTCGGGGACCCGGATCGTGACTGGCTTCGACATGCCCCGAGCGTACAGCAAGGCGTACAGCAATGGTGTGGAGAAGGGCGTACTGGCTGGTCAAGGACAGTGTGGGCGCGGGCGCCCAGCTACCCGGGCAGCACGGCCCGGACTCGGGCCAAGCCCTCCGGCGCCTCCTGGAGACCGGGCTCGGCGGCGTCGAGCGGCCTCATCGCACTCCGTACACGGCCCCGGACACCGCGGGAGCGGGGCACCCAGCGGCCCGCCGAGCCCCCTGCAGACCATCGCCGACGGCATTCGGCACCTGCCCCCGGGAGACGACACGACATGCCATCCCTCCCACCGAAGCACCGATTCCCGCCTGACCAGTGCAAACGCACCTACCACCTGCGGTAGGAAAACAGCTCCCGAGATTCAGTCGGGCCTCGGGCCCTGTTCGGCTCGGGCGGGGCGACGGTAGGCGCCGTACCACCAGATCCGGGCGAGTTCGCGGGCGAAGGCGGCGTCACGACTGCCGTCGTCGACCTGAATGTGGTGCGCGATCGCCTGGGCGCCGCCCCAGACGATGATCCGGCTCGCGGAAACGGCGTCCAGGTCCTCCGTCGTCGTGCCGGCGGCCTGCTCGGACAGCACGGTGCGCAGCGTCGTCTCCTCGAAGCCTTCGAGGTTGGCGGTGTAGAAGTCGCTCACCGCGGAGTCGTAGGAGGCCGCCTCCCGGAGAGCGGTGATCACGCCCTGATGGGCGCGGTGGATCCTGATGACTTCCTCGAAGAACCGGGCGAAGCGGTCGGCCCCGTCCTCGCCGCCGGCAGGGTCCCACTGCCGGGCCAGCGTCAGCAGCGACTCCCGCAGACCTTCGGTGAGCCCCACCAGGACGTCCGACTTGCTCTGGAAGTGCGCGTAGAACGTGGCCCGCGACACGCCCGCCTCCTCCAGGAGTTTCTGGACGCTGATGTCGGAGAAGGCCGTGCCGGAACCGAGCAGCCGCTCCAGGGTGGACGTCACCTGAGCCCGGGTCGCGGCCGAACGCGCGGCGTAGCTGTCGGCCTGGCGTCGGGTCACGGGTCGCATCAGGCGTCCTCCGGTGTGTGTCGTGCCTCGAATCGACCCGGGCTCGGCGAAGGAGGTCCGCTATGGGGTGGCAGTGATCCTCCGGCGCGGCTCGCCCCACCCCCCGAGGGGGAAGCGGCCACGTGCCCGATGGGGGACCTGCCGGCGGCTTCGTGCGGCCGCCGGGTCGGCCCCCCATTGTGCACCGGGGTTTCCGGGTCAGCGCACCACGGGAAGGGCGTGGTCCCACAGCCGGTCCGCGGCGGCGGGGTCCACCGACCACTTCGCGACACCCGCCATCACATCAGGACCCCCATCGACGACCTGCGATTCCTGATTGTCCTCGAAGTACCGCCCTGTCACGTCGTCGACGAGCGGCGAGGCGGCCAGCAGCACCGTGGTGGCAGCTCCCTGGGCCGGGGTCTTGAAGTGGTCGGGGGTGACCAGGTTGCCGTCCGCGTCCATGGCACCGAAAGCCTGCATGGTCGCCCGGTCCATGTGGCGAGCCAGGTTGGTGTGAATCACTCCCGGCGCGCAGGCGTTGGCGGTGATGCCGTGTTCGGCCCACCGACGGCTGATCCCGACGGCGAGCAACACGTCCGCGGTCTTCGACTGCGCGTAGGCGACGAACGGGTCGTAGGGGCGTCGCTCGAACTGGGGGTCGTCGAAGTCGAACCCCGCCCGCAGCTGGGCACCGGAGCTGACCACGACCACGCGCGACTTCTCGGCCGCCTGCAGCGCGGTGTGCAGGCCGACCGCCAGGGCGAAGTGGCCGAGGTAGTTGATGGCGAGCTGCATCTCCCAGCCCTGCGCGTTGACCTGATGAGTCGGGAGCATCATCACGCCGGCGTTGGCGATGAGGCCGTCAAGCGGCCCACTCCAGTCGTCGCAGAAGGCACGGACGGAAGCCAGGTCGGCGAGATCGAGTGCGACGGCCCGCGTGCCCGGCAACTCCTTGACCAGCGGCTCGGCGTCCGCGGGATTCCGCGTGGCGATCGTGACCTGCGCTCCCGCACCGGCCAGCGCGCGCACCGTCTCGACACCGAGACCGGACGACCCTCCGGTCACGATCATCCGGCGCCCGCTGAGATCGACTCCATCGAGTACCTCAGCGGCGGTGGCCCGCATCCCGAACGACGTGGTTGTCAGCGTCATGGCTGTGCCCTGCCTTCAAAAGAATTGGTTCCTTGCCTGGCCGGTGAGGTCTCCCACCGCCTCGGCCGAGGCATCACAGGAGAAACCATACACCGTGTTCATACTTTTATTCTGATGCGGGGAGCAGGCCTGCGACGCGGCTTCGCCACGACGCGGCGGCCCTCAGAGTGGACGTGAACGGCGGCGTCGGCGTACAGGGGGCGGCGGCCGGTCAGGCCCTGGATACGGAGACCCCCCGGCTCCTGGCCCTCCGGGCCCGGGCAGGTCCCGCCGGTGTGCTTCGCGAAGGCCCCCGTCATGGCAGCAGTGGCCCGCTCGCCGAGGACGGCATCCCGTCCTTCCGAGGACGAAAGCGCTCAGCCATGCCGACCGGCCCTGGTGATGACTTATCGCGCCCGCACCCGTCACACCTACGACGGGACGCGACGAGACGGAAGGATGACGTGATGAGTGCGGACACACGGCCGAAAGGGCTGGGCGAGAGCGGTCTTGGAGCGGTCGACGAGCCGGCGTTCTCGGGACTGGCGGAGCGGCACCGGCGGGAGCTGCACGTGCACTGCTATCGGATGCTCGGGTCGTTCGAGGACGCCGAGGACACCGTGCAGGAGACGTTCCTGCGTGCCTGGCGGCGGCGGGAGACCTTCGAGGGGCGGTCGACGTTCCGCGCGTGGCTGTACCGGATCGCCACCAACGCCTGCTGGGACCTGCTCGCCAAGCGCCGCCCGGAGCCGGCGACCGGCGGTGAGGTGCTGTGGTTGCAGCCCTACCCGGACCGGCTGCTCGACGAGTTGCCCGCGGCCGACGCGGACGAGCCGGAGAGCGTCGCCGTCGCGCGGGAGACGATCGAGCTGGCGTACCTCGTCGCCGTCCAGCACCTCGCGCCGCGCCCCCGCGCCGTACTCATCCTGCGCGACGTGCTCGGCTGGCCGGCGAAGGACGTCGCGGAGCTCCTCGGCGACTCCGTCAACTCCGTCAACAGCGCGCTGCAGCGGGCCCGCGCCGGCATGCGGGAGCACCTGCCCGTCGAGCGGCAGGACTGGAGCGGCGGTGCCGAGGATTCCGGGACGCGCGAGCTGGTACGTCGCTTCACCGACGCCAGCGTGGCCACGGACGTCGGCCGGCTCGCCGACATGCTCCGTGACGACGTCCGCTGCTCGATGCCGCCCACGCCAGGCCTGTCCCTGGGCCGCGACGCGGTGGTGACCGGCTGGGTCGAGGACGGCTTCGAGGGCATGCAGGGACTGCGCGGCGTCCCCACATCGGTGAACCGGCAGCCCGCCGTCGCCTTCTACCTCTGGAACGAGCGCGAGGGCGCCTACCTGCCGTTGACGCTCGACGTCCTGCGCGTCACCGGCGGGGTGATCACCGAGATCGTCATCTTCCACGCCGACCGGTTCCCGCGGCTCGGGCTGCTGGAGCGCCTGGCGGCGGACGGCAGGGAGTAGTCCCGGTGTGGACGCTCTCGCTGCGCGGTGGCGCTCGTGTCGCGGTGGTCGCGGTGGTCGCGGCGGAATGGTGCGACGCGTTCGTCGTCGTCACTCGCGGTCGGGTGCAGCTGGAGCTGCGCGACGGCGAGCCCGGGCCCGTCCTCGGACGCGACGCCGGGTTCTGGCTTCGCGGCACCGGCGTCCGCGCCCTGCGCAACCCCGGCCGTCGCACGGCGAGGGTGCGCATCGTCACCCCCAAGGCCACGACCGTCACATGCCGGTCAACACACCTCGTACGCCGGTTGCCGAATGGTGGAGGAACGACATGAACGACATGAATGACACCGGGGTCGCCGCAGGCCCGGCATCGGGCCGGGCCAGCCACACCCACCGACTCCGCAGGCTCTCCGGCACCGGCTTCGTCGCCGCGCTCGCAGCGATGGTGGCCACCACCCTCGCCGCTGCGCTTGCCCGGGCCGTCGGCGTCGACTTCGAGGTCCCAGACGGTGGCGAGACGATCCCGTTGACCGGGTTCGCCGTGGTGACCGGCTTCTTCTCGGTCGTCGGCGTCGTCATCGCCGTCGCTCTTCTGCGTTGGAGCGCTCGCCCCGCCGAGCGATTCGTTTGGACGGCCGTGTCGCTGACCGCGGTCTCGCTGGTCCCGCCCCTCCTCTCCGGGGCAGACACGGCCACCACCATCGCCCTCCTCGGGCTGCACCTCGTCCCTGCGGCCGTGATGATCCCCACCCTGGCACGGAGTCTCCGCACCCGCACCGGTTGACAGACCCTGATCAGCCGGGCCGGGGGCCCGCGGTGGGACAGGCCGCTTAGGCCCGCTGCCGACCGCGGGGCAGGGCGGGGCCGGTACCGTGTGGCGCATTGGGCGCTGTGCCCGCCGCCCGTTCCATCAGGCCCGGCGGAGGCGAACCGGGCAGGACGGCAGCGGGTGAGGCGCCGTGGCGGAAGAAGGAGCGGGCGTGCCGGGAGTGCGGCTTCGAGAGCACCAGGTCGACGCGACTGCGCGGATCCGGACATGGGCGGGCTTTCCCGCAAGGTCGGCTGTACCCGCCAAGGGCGCACGCGCGACCCTGGTGTCCGCCACCGGCTCCGGGAAGACCATCACTGCCGCCACAGCCGCGCTGGACCTGTTCCGCGACGGCCGGATCCTGGTGATGGTGCCCACCCTCGACCTGCTCGTGCAGACCGCGCAGGCGTGGCGCACGGTCGGGCATCGCGGGCCGATGGTCGGCGTGTGCTCGCTGCAAGGCGACGAGGTCCTCGAGCGGCTCGGGGTCCGCACCACGACGAACCCGATTCAGCTGGCGCTGTGGGCGGGGGCCGGTCCGGTGGTCGTGCTGGCCACGTACGCGTCGCTGGTGGACCGCGACGACCCCGAGGACATCACCGGACTGGGACGGGTACGAGGGCCGCTGGAGGCCGCTCTCGCCGGCGGGGACCGCCTGTACGGGCAGCGGATGCGCGGCTTCGACCTCGCGGTCGTGGACGAGGCGCACGGCACCGCCGGGGACCTGGGGCGGGCATGGGCCGCCATCCACGACAACGCCCGCATCCCGGTCTCCCACCGGCTATACATGACCGCCACCCCGCGGATCCTGGCCGCGCCACGGCCTCCGGCCGGCAAGGACGGGCGCGAGCTCGAGATCGCCTCCATGAGCGATGATCCGGCCGGCACCTACGGCCAGTGGATCTACGAGCTCGGGCTGTCGGAGGCCGTCGAGCGGGGCATCCTCGCCGGCTTCGAGATCGACGTCCTGGAAATCCAGGACCCCGACCTCACCGTCGGAGCTTCGGAGGAGGCAGTGCGGGGCCGACGCCTCGCGCTCCTGCAGACCGCCCTCCTCGAACACGCCGCGAAATTCAACCTGCGCACCGTGATGACGTTCCACCAGCGCGTCGAGGAGGCCGCCGCGTTCACGGCGAAGCTGCCCGAGACCGCAGCCGAGCTGTATGCGAGCGAGGTGACCGAACACGCCCGGGCCGAAGCCCAGGCCCTGCCGGCCTCGTCCATCGGCGCCCAGGCCTACGAGCTCACCCCCCACCGGCACCTCCCGCCCGACCGCGTGTGGGCCCAGTGGCTGTGCGGCGACCACCTCGTCTCGGAGCGGCGCGAGACCCTGCACCAGTTCGCGAACGGCGTCGACGCTCACGGGCGCGGGGTGCACCGGGCGTTCCTCGCCAGCGTGCGGGTCCTCGGCGAAGGCGTCGACATCACCGGCGAACGCGGTGTCGAAGCCGTCTGCTTCGCCGACACCCGCGGCTCCCAAGTCGAAATCGTCCAGAACATCGGCCGCGCCCTACGGCCCAACCCCGACGGCACGGCCAAGACCGCACGCATCATCGTGCCCGTCTTCCTGGAACCGGGTGAGGACCCGGACAACATGATCGCCTCCGCCTCGTACCGGCCCCTGGTCGCCGTCCTCCAAGGACTCCGCAGCCACGACGAACACCTCGTGGAGCAACTCGCCAACCGCGCCCTCAGCAGCGGACAGCGCACCCTCCACGTCGAGCGCGACGCCGACGGACGGATCATCGGCGCAGACGGCGGCACAGCAAACCGCGAGGGCGACCGCAGGAGCCAGTCGCAGAACGAGGAGGGTGCGGTGGAGTCGGCACTGGTGCACTTCTCCAGCCCCCGCGACCCTGCCACCGTCGCCGCGTTCCTCCGCACAAGGGTGTACCGGCCCGAATCCCTCGTGTGGCTGGAGGGCTACCAAGCGCTGCGCAGGTGGCGAGCCGAGAACGGCATCACCGGCGTGTATGCCGTGCCCTACGACACCGAGGTCAAGCTCGGGGTAGCCCGGTTCCCCCTCGGACGCTGGATCCACCAACAACGACGCGCTCACCGGGCCGGGGAACTCGAAGAACGCCGCAGAAAGCTCCTCGACGAGCCCGACGCCGGCATGGTCTGGGAACCCGGCGACCAGGCTTGGGAGACCAAACTCGCAACGTTCCGCGCGTTCCGCCGCGCCCACGGACACCTGGCCCCGCGGCAAGACGCGGTATGGAGCGACGGCCCCGGCGGTGAGACCCGTCCCGTACCCATCGGGCAACACCTGGCCAACCTCCGCCGCAAAAGCGGCCTCGGTACAGACCCCGAGCGCGCCACAACCCGCGCAGCACAACTCGCCTCGATCGACCCCGACTGGAACTGCCCCTGGCCACTGGACTGGCAACGCCACCACGCCATCCTCCGCGGCCTCGCCCAGACCGAGCCCGACGGCACCATCGCCGACCTCCAGCCCGGCGTCATGTACGAGGGCGACGACCTCGGGGCCTGGATCGCACGACAAACACGCAACTGGACCCAGCTGACCGAAGAACAACAACGGCGGCTCACTGCGCTGGGCCTGACACCCGCGAAGCAGCTCACGCCTCCCCCAAGCGCCCAGAGCGCCAAGAAGCCCTCGACCAAGGCGGAGCAGGCCTTCCAGCGCGGCCTGCAAGCCCTCGCCCAGTTCATCGCCCGCGAAGGCCACCGCCGCGTCCCCAGAGCCCACACAGAACCGATCACGATCCAGGCCACGGACGGAGGACCGGCGCCGGAGGTAGCCGTGCGCCTGGGCGTGTTCCTCAGCAACCACAAGACCCGCCGCGACAAACTCACCGAGGAGCAGCGGACCGCCCTCGCCGAGCTCGGCATGGAATGGGCGTAACACCCCGCGGGCAACAGCCAGTGGCCTCAGAGGGTCGGCAGGTACCGCGGTGAGGGGATGCCGGACCGGCAGGCGCACGGGTGCCTTCTGCGGGATCTGCTCCCCGCGGGCAGACGAGGCGCTGTTCGCCCGCACCACAGGCGCAGACGGGCTGGCCACAGCCACACGGGTTCCGGCGCCGGGCGGCGGGCGAGATCGATCGCGTATGTCTGCGCGAGGTTGTGAGTGTGGCTGGGCACCATGGTGGCGGGCCCATTGCGGGCTGTCCAGCGGCCGTTCACAGGGATGTCCAGTGCCAGTGGCGGGGCCTCTCCACTCGGCGGGCGCTGGGCACGCGTCATCGCCTGCCGCATGAGCAGACCTGCCGCCAGCAGGGCGAGTCCGGCGAGCCATAACGGTCCGATGCCTTTGCCGTTGACGATGATGGACGCGGCGCCGACGGCCAGCACCGGGCCATGGCGTTTCCACAGGGACTACGGCATTGGGTCCTTTCGGTGGGGGACTTGCAGGTCCACGCAGTATTCCAGAGCCTCGGCCTGCCGGCCCGCCCGTGAACCCCAACGTGGGGCGACTGTGCGCGGGAGGTGACCTTCTTCGAGTTGCCGATCGGCCGGGTAGCCGGGGATATGACCGATCCATCGCGCCAAGTCGCTTTTGCTTGAGGCGGGCCTGTCAGCAGGGGCGAGCCCGGTACGGGCTTCAGGCCCCGCGTTGGCAGGCGGTCGCAGCTCGCCCGCCGAGGCACCCAGTGCCTGACCGAGCGGGACGTCTCCGGCTGGATCCGCTCGACTCACCCGCGGGGCTCACGGCCGACCCCGTCCCCTGGCAATACCAGGCCGCTCGGCAAGCGGACCTCCCGACCGCTGAAGAACGAGCTGCTCCTTCGGACGAAGCCCCCACTGCACCTGCCGGAGCAGCGGAGGTGTGCGGCATACCCTTCGGGCCTCGTCGCCTGGAGACGGAGCCCGAAGCTAGGACACCTCGATGCCGTGCTCCTGCACCAGGGCTTCCAGACCACCGGGGTATCCCTTGCCTCCGATGACGAAGTCCCAGTCGCCACTGGCCCGGCGACGGAAGGACCCGAGGACCAGGGCCGTCTCACCGCGGCGGCCGTCGGATACCTCCAGGCGGCCCAGTTCCTCACCATCGGGACTCAGGAGCCGGATGAAGGCATCAGTGAACCCTGACAGGTCTGCCTCAGGATTCATGACGGGGTCGATCGCCGCGGCCAGGACGAGCCGGTCCGCCTGGTCGGGCAGCGCGTCGAATGTCACACGCAGGGCGGCCTTGTCCGGGACGAGCGCGGTCACCGACCGCACGCTTCCGTCCGGGGTCTGAGGGTTGTTGAAGAACACGAAATGGTCGTCGCTCAACACCCGGGATCCCTGGCACACCAGGGCGCACACGTCCAAGGCGACACTGCCCGACCACGACATGCCCAGCACGTTGTCGTCGCGCGATGAGCCGGCGTCGGTCTCTGCCGGCGAAGGCCGTTGCTGCGGGACGCTCGGGGCGGCGCCGCCGAGCCTGCCGCTCAGTCCGTGGCGGTGCAGGAGGTCCACCAGCTCGGCACCTGCGATCAGTTCCAGCGGTTTTCCATTGGCAAAGGTGTGTGAACCGGGGCCGAACCCGGAGGTCGTCACAAGCACGCCCTTGTTGGCACCGGCGTCCTGCACGGTGCCGTACAGGTCACGCACAGCGCTTGGCGGCACCGTGTTGCGGTAGCGCTTGACCTGGACGACGATCTTCCCGCCGCGGATCGGGGTGGGATCCTCGGCCTGCACGTCGACGCCGCCATCGTTGGAACGCCGAGTTGTCACCGCGTCCATGCCCATGGCGCGGAACAGGTCCGCCACCAGCGACTCGAAGGCGATCGGATCCATCTCGTAGAGATCCGGCTCCTCCCCACCGTGGCTGACCATGCCGGTCCCGCCGACATCGCCGGGCAAACGGTGCGGCCGTATCGCGGTGCGCTGGTCAGGGCGGGGCGACAACTGCCCCCGCAGCCCGTCGGCCAGGCAGTCCACGGCGCTGACCTGCTCCAGGTTCAGCGGAGTGAACGACGTACGAGTGGCCATCACCGTCGCCACAAAGATTTCCGCGCGCTGACCGGTCGCCGGATCGTGATCGTCGACGAACCCGTTGAGCGCGACCGATTCCAGGACCCCGAACTCGTCCGCGGCAAACAGGTCCCGCAGCGCCAGCAGGACGCACTGGGCGAGGACAGCGCGGTACAGCTCCCGGCGCTGCGCCACAGGGCGGGCGGTCTCCTTGTCCTGGTCCGCGCCAGGCATGTACCGCACCAGCTTCGCCTCGGGGACGATGTCGTACTTGGGCAGCTCCCAGTTCACGACCAGCTGCCGCGCCGGCGCGTCGTACACGGCAGTCAGCCGGCGCGGCAGACCCTCCGGCCAGCCGGCCGAGGCATACAAGGCGGCCGAGAAGTACTCCACAGCCGCCTCAGGGTCCCCGTTGCGAACGGCGCCGGCCAGCTGCGCGATGCCGGCGTTGTGCCGGCGGATCTCCGCCAGCTGGCCGGCCGCCCACTGGTCGTACTGCTGCTGATACGCAGCCAACTGCTGCTGACGCTGGGCTTCGGCAGCCTGGGCTGCATGCCAGTCACGCTCGTACCGGTCCCGTGCTTCCTGCTGGGCCTGGGCCCGTCGGTTCGCCGTCCAACCGCCCTGCGCTGCCTGGTACTGATTCGGGTCCGGCATCGCCACGGGACAGGCCAACTGGCCGGGCGTGAAAGGCTCGAGCTGCTCGGAGCGCGCCAGAGCATCCAGTCGGAACTCCGGCGTACGGCACCCGGCCACCAGCAAGGTCCGCAACTCTTCGACGCGGGCCTCCAGCTCACGCGTACGCCGATGCGCATCGGCCTCCCGGTGCTGCCGGTACGCCGCCTGCTGCTCACGTCGGCTCCGAGCGAGATCACGCTCGTACGCACGCTGCTGCCGCTCCACATTCCTTTGCTGCTGTACCCGGGCCCGCTGCTGGGCCTCCACCTGCCGCTGCTGCTGACGCTGCGCCTCAGCCCAGATCCCAACCAACCCACCAGAGCGACGACTCATCGCAAAACAGGCCCTCCCCTGGGACACCGTTGTCCCACCCCACCCCCATGCCGGCCCCCGACCAGCAACAACACAGCAACTCTAATCCGTAATCAGCCAGTCACCCACCCCACAACACAAGATCCCAGCACCAGCACCAGCACCAGCACCAGCACCAAGCGCGCATCACGGTCAGCCAGCCTCAAGACACACTGCACGTACCGAACCCGGTGACGGCACCCGCTTGCTCGCCCTTCCTAGAGTGATCGACCGGATCGTCGAGCGCCTCACGGCAGGCTTCGGGCTGAGCACGCCCGGACTCTCGGGACGGACGGACTGAGGGGGAACGGCAGAAGCGTGGACGACGGACAGGAATATCCGTGACACGGCCTGTCAGTTCCGTGGTCTAGGGTCGCCCGCATGGCTGAGCCCTCCTTTCTGACCGCCGTGCGCGAGTCGTACGACACGGTCGCCGCCGATTACGTCGAACGCGTCCCGCCTCCCGCCGCGATGGACCCGCTGTCGCGCGCGATGCTCGCGGGGTTCGCCGAACTCGTGCGGACAGCCGGTCTGGGGCCGGTCGCAGACCTGGGATGCGGCCCCGGCCGCGTGACGGCGCACCTGGCCGGGATGGGAGTGTCCGCCTTCGGCATCGATCTGTCGCCGAAGATGATCGGGCTGGCCCGGCACGCCTATCCGAACCTGCGGTTCACCGAGGGCTCGATGACCGCTCTGGAGATGAGGGACGACGAGCTCGGCGGCATCCTGGCCTGGTACTCCACCCACCACACGCCCCCGCAGTGGCTGCCGGCGGTGTTCGCCGAGTTCCACCGCACGCTCGCGCCCGGCGGCTACCTGCTCTGGGGCGACTACGTCGGCGATGAACGGCTGCAGCCGACCCAGGGCTATGGCCGTCCGGTGTCCTACGAGTCGTATCTCCTGCCACTGGACCGCATGGTCGGCCTGCTGGAGCAGGCCGGGCTCGTCGTCACCGCGAGGCTGGAGCAGGAGCCCGGCGGACGGGTGAACAGACCGCACGCCTGCCTGCTGGCCCGCAAGCCCGAAAAGGCCTGACGGGGCTTGTGCGTGCGGCGAGGCCGCTCGTGTCGGATCGCACGGTCACAGTGCGGCAATCAGGCCGCGGGGTTGAGAGGTCGTCGAGAACGAAGCTGTACGGTCACCGGGCTTCAGCCGCTCGCGGCCGCCTGCCGGTCGCGGCTCCGACCTGCAAGAAATCCGGCCGGCCGCTCTCAATCGTGGCGCCGCAGGATGGTCTCGGTCTGCTCGTCCGCAGGGAAGAACAGCTCGATGGACAGATCGGCGAGGGTGACGTCCATCGGGGTCCCGAATGTGCTCAGGATGCTGAACATCGACAGTTCCTCGTCACCGAGCTCTAGCCGCCACGACAGCACCGGGTCGTCCACCTCGTCCGAGGAAAGGTGGCTCCAAGTGTGGCGTTCCGGGATGTCCGGCCAGGTCGCGATCTCGTCGGCGAGCGCGGCGAGACGGGGGTCCTGGATCCGCACGACGGCCCGGTCGAGCCGGCGCAGCAGGTACGCGGACCATTGCGGAAAGTTGCGGGTGCGGCCGGCGAGTCCGGAAGGGTGCAGGGCCGTACGGAAGAGGTTGGTCGGCGTGCCGCACACGTCCTCTGGGATTCCGGAGACCAGTCGGCGCGCAGCGCGGTTGCTGAGATGCACATTCCACCGGGGGTCGATTGCGACGCCGGGGAACGGGTCGTGCCGGTCCAGTAGCGCTTGCAACGAGGCCCGGACCCGGGAAAGCGCCGGCCCGGTCAGCGGCGTCTCCGGATAGCGGGGAGCGTATCCGGCCGCCAGCAGCCAGTCGTTCCGCTCCCGCAGGGGCAGGTCCAGATGCTGGGCGATCTTCATGAGCAAGCCGCGACTCGGCTTCGACTTGCCCAGTTCGACGAAGCTCAGGTGGCGGGGCGAGACGCCGATCTCATGCGCGAGGTTCATCTGGCTGCGCCGGGCCAGTCCACGTTGCCGGCGGATCAGGTGTCCGACGTTCGAATCTGTCACAAGACGTCACGATAGCCGGGCGGCACGCGTCGGATCGAGTACCTGCCAGGTATTCGCATCCGCGTCCTCCATGGGGACAGGATGGCGACGTTCGGCCAGTTCGTGAAAGGAACCGAGAATGTCGCTCTTCGACACCAGAAACGGAATCGGGCTGTTCACGCGAAAGCCGGTGCCACTGAGGGAACATCGGCGAGTCTCCGTCAACGGTACCGAAACCGGCGTCATCCTCATTGAGCGGGCGACGGTCGGAGATCTCCCACAGGTCAACGCGATGCACCGTCGTTGCTCACCGGCCAGCCGCCGAGCCCGGTACCACCAGTCGCGTGAGTCGCTCAAGCCCAGCGAATGGAGAACGCTGTGCGGTCATGGGACCGGTTGGACCTGGCTCGCACGTCCAGCCGCCGATGACGGCCGGATTCTCGGCATGGTCAGCGTGTTGCCGTATTCCAACCGTTCATCCTGGGACCTCTCGATTCTGATCGATGATGCCTGGCAGGGTCGCCGACTCGGTACGATCATGGCCCGTCACGCCGTCGCGTCGACCCAGGCCGCCGGCGTCGATTCCCTTGAGGCACTTGTCGAACGCGATAACGTCAGGTCCCTCAAGCTGCTGCGGCGCCTGGGCGCGGCCATCCGCTTCAGCGACGCGTTCACTGCGGAGGCGCACATTCGCCTGCGACGCAGCACAGTCACGTTCGCTCCCGCCTGGGCGCTCAACGACGAAATGCGGGGTTGGTAAATCCCCTCCTTGCTGTCAGCCGGTATGTGCCGTGTCACTGTGCGGCAGTGAAGGGGCGCAGCAGTACCTCCCGGAAAAGTACCTCCGGATCCCAACCACGCCAATCCAGGGTGGCAGCTTCCGCCGAGCGGAATATCGCATACCTGCGAGGTATTTCCTCAGCGCGAAAAGATCGCACCTATCCAGAATTTTCAAGAATACACATCACACAAGGAAGAAGGTGAAACGGTGACCGACCTCGTCCTTCAGCTGTTGCGTGACCGAAGGAGAAAAGGAAGTACTCCCGGGCGACGCACCGACGACGCACGCTTGGTGCTGCTGATCGAAGGCGGCAGCTCTCGCGGTGCCTACTCGTACGGCATGGCGATCGCCATCGAAAAACTCGGCCTGCTACCGCTTTTTGACGCCGTCTACGGCAGTTCCGCGGGAGCACTGAACGCGGCATGGCTCCTGTGCGGGCGCGCTGAAAGCAGCATGCACGCGTGGTGGGATCCGATCATCATGCGGACGACCATCAACCCGAAGCGTGCACTGCGCCGACTGCCGGTCGTGGATACTCAGTTCCTTGTCCACACCGTGTACACCGAGCTCATGCCGATGGGATTCCAGGAGATCCTCGACAGCACTGTCACATTCCACCCGATCGCCACAGACGCCCTCACCGGCCAGGCCACTGATCTCCATGAGCAGATCCGTGACCGATCCAGCTTGCAGGCCGCACTCCGCGCGTCGGCCGCCATGCCGCTCCTCACAGGCGAACCCGTCGTCATCGACGGACGCGCCTTCGTTGACGCCGGGGTGAGCGAGGCGGTCCCCGTACGGACGGCACTCGCTCAAAAGGCCACGCACATCGTTGCGCTTCGGACTCGACGGATGGACGAGACCACGTCAGCTCTGTCCCTCGGCGAACGTTTGGTCCTGTCGCGATGGTTCGCCCAGCACGCACCAGGAGCCCTCGAACCGTGGCTGCGCCGCCAGGCCGTCAGAGCAGAAGAAGAACAGCTTCTGGCCTCGCATCCCGCGACCTTGCAGATCCGCCCGCCGATCGGCAGCGCGCCAATCGGGCGTAGCGAGCGACGCGCACGCGTGCTTCGTTCAGCTGTCGACACGGGCCGGCAGACGGCACTGAACGACCTGGGCTGCATCGGGGGCACCTCTATGACGCTCGCCGCGAAGTGACATCGATCCCCGAGACCGGCTGACGCCGACCTGACGCCCTCCGGTCGCCGCGATGATCGCAGAGTTCCTCGAGGCCTTTGACCTCGCGGACGTCACCGTAGTCGCCAACGACTCCGGAGGCGCACACACCCAGATCCTGAGCCGCGCCTGCTGGTCGGCGTCGAGCCACGCAGTGGCGTTGACCACGAAGGCAGCTGATTCCAGGGCGCGCTGACGGATGGCGACCTCCATCTTCTCGGCGAACAGCGGGCCGCCGAACGCGCCGGGGAACATCGAGGCGTGGATCTGTTCGCCGTCGGCGATCAGGGCGTAGCGGGCGAGGGGCTGGTAGTGCTCGCAACAGGCGAGTTGGCCGACACGGCCGACGGCACCGGCGATGCGGGGGCCGGCGCTCTCGGCGCCGTGGTGTCCGTGAACGGGGCTCAGCAGGCGAAGTGACCGGCCACTTCCTGCCCGCGAAGCCCGAGGCCGCCCCGGAGGACGCCGAGCTGCGCTGCCGGCTCTGTTCAGGTGGCCTCGGCGGCCACTCTTCACGATAGGAGCAGATGCTTCTATCTGAGGAGTAGGCGATGGCCGGCTCCACCGAACCGGCGGACATGACGCTCGCCGGGCGGCCGGCATCCCGCGCACGACAACGACCCCGGGGAACGACGAAGGCGACACGGCCCGGCGCTGCCACGGCGAGGGATGCGGGAAGTGGGCTACCCGCGGGCTCAGGGCCGGCTTCCCCGGATCCGCCCCACGATTGCTCCGTACGTGGCTCGATACGACCCGGCCCGCGCTCCGCGCGAGATCGAGGCCGAGCGGGGGCCCGCACCCGCTGCCGCTTGCGGCGCCGTCGCACGAGCGAGGGGCGGCCCGCCGAAGGCGGGCTCTGCCCCCCACGCTGCACGCCAGACTCCATCCGCCCAGCGGCCCGCAGGTCAGACGGCAAAGTCCTGCCGGAGCACAAGTGGCTCCAGGCCGGACATCGCAGGGACCTCTACGCCGAATCTCACATGAATGTCATCGATCGTACTGGTCGGTGTACTGCGGCCCGTCCGTCTCGGCCTTGCATCCCTCACTGCCATTCGGCTGGCCATGAGAGAGCACGAGAGCGTAGGACTGCGGAACGAAGTCGCAGCCCTTGCCGGACCACTGGGACGCAAGGAACGTCCAGCCGACGGCAGCAGCGGCGAGCGTGTATTTGGTCTTCACGTTCATACCTGATCGCGCCTCGGTCACACCAGGCCATCACAACCTGGCTTGGGATTTATGCGTAATTATGACCGGATTATGATCAAACGCGCGACCCGGCCCTTGGAAGGCAGGCACATACCGCACGGCAGCCGACCGCAGGCCTCGCCGAGGCGGCACTCACCACACTGCTGACGGCAGGCGGCCAGGACAGAGTGGGCGCAGGCCTCGCCCACCATCGGGTGTGGCCAAGGGCCTCGTGCCTACGGCGCCCGATCACTCGGCCGCAGGCGGCGTTCATCGACACAAGCCGACCACGCCGCGACATGGCCACGCCCCACGCCGTCGTGGTGTCGGGCCGGCCCAGAACCGAGGGCGGACGCACATGCCACAGGCGAGGACGACCACAGTGTCTGCGGCGGCAGCGGGGCACGGCATCTCCGGCATCGCGAAGTGGCTGGCCGGCTCCGCGGTTGACCATGGAGGACACCGGAGCAGCCGCGCCGGGCCAGGTCTTGGCCAGCACTGGTGATGTCGGCAAGACCCAGCCAGCCGCACACTGCGCACGCCACAGCTCTGGAGTCACCACCGAGGATGTCGGCGTGTCGTGCTTACCGTCGTGGCCGTGGGTCGCCGCAGGGTCTCTTCGACTGCTTGAGATACCCGTTAGGATCACCGGGCAGTGGGGCAGGGCCGTGCCGCACACAAGCGGGCAGCCGCCCTTCCGCATGAGGTGACTCGATGACGTCAGTGCTGGTCTACGCGATTTACGCAATAGTCGCGGCGTTGTACGTCTATGCGCTGGTCGACTGCATCAAGACCCCAGCGGCACACATTCGCATGCTGCCCAAGATCGGGTGGCTGGTCGTCATGGTCCTGCTCCCCATTCTGGGCGCCATAGCCTGGCGGAACCTGGGCAAGCGATCCGCTCCGGTCGAGGGCCGGCCGTCCACGGCCTGAGCTTGGTCACGCGCTACTTCCCCCACCGCGGTGGGGGGCTGTTTCGAAGTCCTGCTCATCATGCGAGCAGGCTGCAGTGGCCGTGTGGGCCGTGTCGAACGCAACGAAGCTCCAGTTGTCCGGGGTGACCTTCCCCAGTCACCCCGCGACCCGACCCGCCGGGCAGCCCGGCCCCTGCGGGACCGGTCCGGTCCCGCCAGTGCCGCAGTGCCCGGCCCAGGTCGCCGTGGCGCGCGTCCGCTTCGAGGGCGTCGGCCAGAGAGCGGTGCGGTGCTCGGCTCATCCGTCCAGTATCGGCGAGCTCCGCGTGTTCCAGCCTGGTACTACTGGCCCCCCGCCCGTCCCCGCGCCGAGCAGGGCTCTGCCCCGGCCCGCAGGCCGGGACGAGTGTGGACGCCATGACCATCACCGTGATCACCGGGGCCAGCAAGGCCTCGGCTACGAGACAGCCCGCCGACTGATCGAGCAGGGACACACCATGTACGCGGGAGCACGCGACCGCGTCCGTGGAGAGCAGGCCGCCGCGCGAACTGGGTGCCCGCCCACTGCTGATCGATGTCACCGACCCGGCGTCGGTCGCGGGTTTGAGCCCGGTGCTGGGACTGACGGACCTGGCGAAGAGTCGTGTCCTACCGGCTCGAGGCGCGGCCAACCGCCCCCGCTACGTCCTACTCCTCCGGCTCCCAGGCGCGGAGCAGGTCGAGCAGCCCCGCGTCGCCGTCAACATGCAAGGAGTCGGCGGGGATACGGTCGTACAAGTAGAGGACCAACTCACTGGCCGTGCCATGGATGGAAGCGCCGGCTGCGTCCGAGCCCTCGCCGGTCGCGGCAGTGGGCGCGGGGATGCGGGTGGAGCGTGCGCCGTCGCCGTCGACCGTGAGGCGCCAGGAGCGGCCCTCGGCGGTGTGGAAGTCGAAGGCCGTGGGCTTGTGCGGCCAGGCGCTGGGCGTCGCGACGCAGGTGAACAGGAACTCCTCGACACCGTCGAGTGCGACCTCGGCCGGCAGCGGCTGCGGGGCGCCCGCGGCGAGTTGGACGTCGCAGGTGTGCACCGCGCTCTCCTGGACCCGGTGCCGGGCGACTCCGCCAGAGGTCCGCGGCGTCTGCAGGGCACTCCACCACGCCCAGCAGCCGGCGTCCGGTCCTGCCTCGCGCAGGGCGCTCAGCAGAAGCTGCGTCGACGCGGCCAGCCAGGCCAGCAGGGCCTCACGCTCCCGCGGCACTTCCAGAGCGGCGCGCGCAGCGGTGGCCCCGGCCGGGGGAGCGTCGGCAGGCCCCGCGCCGACGATGGCGGCCCAGTAACGGTCTCCCCCACCCAGGTGCTTCACCAAATCGAACAACGTCCACCCGGGGCAGGTCGGCACCTGTGCGTCGAGACTGGGCGCGGCGGCAACCGCGGTGCGGAAGGCGGTCGACCGTTCATCGATCAGTCGCAGCAGGTCAGGGAACTCGAAATTCTTTTCCACGCCGGATGTCTATCACCGTGCTCCGGTGATCGTAGAGCGATTTTCACACTCGCCGCCGGTTGGCCATCGTGGACGTGGTCCTCGCCTCCCACCGCTCGGATGACATGCTGCGCACTGTCGCGAGGACGCTGGTGGTGGCGGTACGCCCGGCGTCGTGCCCGTCGGTGCTCCGGCCTCGCCGCGCGGCCGGGCACCTCGGCGACGTGACGTCCACCCGGTGCGCGCGGTCATGCTGCCGTTCGATGTGATGGACGCGGAGGTCACGACGGCGGGGCAGGAGCGGTCGGGTCTGGAGTTCATGTCACGCCAGGAGAACCGGCCGGTCCGGGTCCGGCGGGTTCGGCGCCGGCAGGGGCGGGGTTCGGCCGGGACACCCCAGGCCGCGGCGGATACCAGACCGGTGGCCGGACGTGCGGTCCTGATCCGCAGCGCGCGGACGTCGCGCACCGCGAGCATGGCGATGGTGCGACCGAGGATCACCAACGCGGCCCCGAGCAGTGTCGTGCGCACGCCGATCGCGGCGCTGAGCGGGCCGACGGTCGCCTGGGCGAGTGGGATGGCCACGAAGGAGCCGAGCGCGTCGTAGGAGTAGACGCGCCAGCCCGTCCTCGGGGATCTCCCGACGTCGATGTCGAAGTCGTGGTGACCACCGAACGCAACCGCCCGCCTCACCGGGGGCGACGTGCCGCCGGACCCTACGGGGACGGGCGACTCCGGCCTTCGGTGCACGCGCGACCAAGTGGGAAATCGAGAGCGGGCCTGACCGGTTTTCGCAGATCCTCATCAGAGCTCCCGCGCTGACGTGCCGTGTATGCGGAAACCGGGACAACACCAGCGTCTGGTACGACGGCAACTACCGGATCCATCAGCTGTGCACGCATTGCGGGGTCATTCTCGCGATGCAGCGTACCGACGCCCCCGACCCGCGGTTGGCGGCCGACCATGCCGTGGAGGAGGGGCGACTCCCCCGCCGCTGGGGGGCGAGTTAACCTGACGCCGCGTGACGCTGCGGCGTCCCGCGCCTGCCCATCAAGCGCACTCGTTCAGGAGGGGCCTCGTGCCCAAGGCAACGGCGATCGTCAACGCGAGGGTCTTCGACGGCACCCGGCTGCGGGACTGGACGTCGATCCGGTTCGCCGACGGCACCATCACCGACTGCGCCACCGGTCCCACTGCCCACGACGGCGACGAGGTCATCGACGCGGGAGGCGGCACCATCCTGCCGGGGCTGATCGACTCGCACGTCCACCTGGTGGCCGGAGCTCTGGCGCAGGGGCTCACCTTCGGCGTGACCACCGCACTGGACATGTTCAGCCAGGCCGACGTGATGGCCGTGGCCAAGCAGCAAGCCGGCGCTCGGTCGGACGTGGCCGACGTGCGTTCCGCGGGAATCGGTGCCACTGCGCCGGGCGGGCATCCCTCGGCGATGTACGCTCCGTTCCCGACCCTGACCGGCCCGGAGCAGGCGGAGCAGTTCGTGGCTGACCGGGTCGCCGAAGGCTCGGACTTCGTGAAGATCTTCGGCCCCTCGGGTGCAGCGGGTCCGTGGGCGATGCCGTCTTTGAACCCGGCCACGATCGCCGCGTTGACCGAGGCGGCGCATCGTCGCGGACTCGTGGTCGTCGCGCACGTCAACTCCCTGGCCGGTTTGCGCGAGGTCGTGTCGGCGGGCGTCGACGTCATTGCGCATGTGCCCGTGGACGGCGAACTGGACAGGGCGCTGGCGGAGCGGATCGCCGAGGCCGGAATCTCGGTCGGCCCGACGCTGGCAACCGCCGAGAACGTCTTGGGCGAACCGGGCGGCGCCGCCGTGGCCGCGGATCCGCGACTCGCCGGGATGCTCGGTGACGCACAGGTGCGGAGGCTGACCTCTGGCGCATCAGCGCAGCATGGGCGGAAGACGCCGCCCTATTCCCGTGCCGAGGAGAACGTCGGCCGCCTGGTCGACGCGGGCGTCACGATCCTGGCCGGCACCGACGCCCCGAACCCGGGAACGGTGTTCGGGGCAAGTCTGCACCGGGAGCTGGAACTGCTCGGCCGCTGCGGCATGACGCCCGATCAGGCACTGAACGCCGCGACCGCCGCTCCGGCACGAGTGTTCGACCTCCCCGAC
Organism: Actinacidiphila glaucinigra; assembly: GCF_035918135.1. Taxonomy (NCBI): domain Bacteria; kingdom Bacillati; phylum Actinomycetota; class Actinomycetes; order Kitasatosporales; family Streptomycetaceae; genus Actinacidiphila; species Actinacidiphila glaucinigra. Next base: position 8,965,370 of record NZ_CP109144.1, on the reverse strand, counting down.
CGCGGGCATGTCGCACCTGGTCGGCGCGCGGATCTCGTCCTCGTATCCGGCGACCCGCTGACCGACATCACCGCGACCCGGGCCATCGAACGGATCTGGCGGGCAGGCGTCCCATGTGAACGACGTGCGTTCGTCGCCAGCGCCGCCGAGGCGCAAGAACTCGACGCCTTCGACGCCCGGGTCGCCAAGGTCGTGGCAGCCGTCCGCGAGCGCCGCTACGGCTTCGGCCAGGCCAAGGCCGACTAGGGAGCGACACAGTCCGGTGTCCGGCAGCGGCCTGCCACGAAGCCCCCTGCCTCCGAATGCGATTGCCCCGTCAGCGGCCGACTGGGCATCCTGCTGGCATGCGCTTCTCGATCAACATCCCCAACTTCGGTGACTTCGCCGACCCACGCAACGTCGCGACCGTGGCCGTTGCCGCCGAACAGGCCGGCTGGGACGGGCTCTTCGTCTGGGACCACGTACTGCACCGGCGGCATCAGGGACGTCCCTTCGGGGACCCCTGGATGCTACTGACCGCCGCCTCGCTGGCGACCTCCCGAATCCGACTGGGCGCACTGCTGACGCCGGTTCCCCGTTACCGTCCCCAGCAGCTGGCCCGCCAGGTGGCCACCTTGGATCACCTCAGTGGCGGCCGGGTGATCTTCGCCGCGGGCCTGGGCGGTCCGATCGACGACGAATACGGCAGCTTCGGCGACGCCGCCGAGCCGCGCCTTCTTGCCGAACGTCTCGACGAGGGGCTGGAGGTGTTGAGGCGCTTCTGGACCGGGGAGGCGGTGAACCACCAAGGCCGGCACTACGAGGTCCGGGACGTGACGCTGCTGCCCGCCACGGTGCAGCAGCCCGGCCCGCCGGTGTGGATCGGCGGTTTCTGGCCGCGCCGGGCGCCCATGCGGCGAGCAGCGCGGTGGGACGGTGCGGTGCCGCTGTTCGAGACGGCCCGGCATGGGCATGTGCCGGATGTCGCAGAGGTACAGGAACTGGTCAGCTACGTGCGCAAGCACCGTACAGCCGAGGTCGAGCGCCCCTTCGAGTTCGTGCTCGGCGGTGCCACGTCCGCGGACCCGGCGAAGACCAGGGACGTGATCGGTCCGCTGCATGACGCCGGAGTCACCTGGTGGGACGAGCGGCAGGTCCAGAGCGATCCGGACCTGGACCGACTTCTTCCGGTGCTGCGCCGCATCGAAGCGGGGCCACCGGTGATCTAGCACCGCCTTCGCTGGCCTCAACCGGACCCTATCCGCCGCGGCCCCCCGCCGGAGAAGCCGCAGTCGCCACAAAGGGCAGCGGCTCCGTGTTCCAACTCGGTTTTGCGCGGTGGAACGATGCGCAGCAGGTGGCCTGCCTGGTCGGCAGGAACATACTCCGGGAGGTCCCGGACGGCACCCAGCAGTCCCCGGCCAGCTGGTGGTAGCAGCGGCTGCCCCTCAGGCACCGGCGGTGCATGCGCGGCCGGCGCGGCGGGCTTGCGTGGAGAGCGCGGGCCGGCTGCCGGGGACGGTCCCGAGGCATGACGCCACACCAGTCACGGCGTAGTCATTCCGCCGCTTCGGATCCTCCCTGCTCGAACGCGATGCGGCAGCGATCAACCTGGTCGGCCACCTGCTCCATGAACCAACCCATGATCTCGTAGGGGACGACGCGCTCCTCAGGGCTGTAGACGCGAACGGTCGGTTCCAGATTCGGGTCCTCGTCCGGGACAAGAGCCACCAGGAAAGCCGCGCCAGGCACGTGGGTCACCGCGACGTCGGGATTCTCAGCCGCCGGTGCCGTCACCGGCACAGCCTCGCTGAGCTCGACGGCCCAGGCATCGTCGGGCAGGGCGTAGTGGAACAGGACAGCGAAGTGACGGCCTGCGTGTTCTCGCAGCTCCCATGGCATGTCAGCAGGCTGCCACAGCGGCTGCGCCGGAGTCTCGCGGATATCCCCGCCCGCCTGCGTGAACGAACCCGACGCGGGAAGCGTCACTCGCCCCTCGCCGCCGCCTTGATCTGCTGCAGCAGACCGGCGAAGGCCATCACCTCGACGTGATCCGTAAAGTACGGGCCGACACGACGTCGGCCCGCCGCGGAGAACCGAGCCGGGCATACACCACGGAGGACTGCATGACCGACTGCATGACCGCAGTCATGGCGATGCTCGGCCCCGCCCAGAACCGCTTTGCAGACCCTGCTGCATGGGACCGTCTCCACGCGGATCTCGGCATACAACTGCCTTCCGACTACCGGATCCTGATCGACGCGTACGCCCCGATCCAGCTCAACAGCCACCTGTACCTCTATCACCCGGCAACCGAGCGATGGAATCTGGGCGAGGAGATCCGAACAAGTATTCAGGCATGGTCCGAGGTGCCGTGGGACAAGCTCGACCTCGACGCGGACGAAGACCCGCGCCAGCTCTTCGGACTCGACGAGCTCAGCTTCGGCACCCCCAACGGGCTGTGGCCGATCGCGAGCACCGACCGCGGCGAGACCGTCTTCCTCATCGGCGCCACCAGTGCCCCCAGGCTCCTGGTGAGCTATCACGACACCTGGGCAGAGCACCGCATCAGCTTCGCCGAATGGCTCTACCGCTATCTCATCGGCGAAGACATGACCGGTCCCAACAGCGCAGCCTTCTATCCCGGCCCCGTGCAGATGCAACATCTGCCGATGTCCGCCAACGAACACCCACAGCCCTGGTACGGCCCCGACCGCGGCATGTAATTCGGGCGTGCCGTGGCCGCGCGGACTCCGCCGCCCCTCCCCCGCATTGGAGTCCGGCAGGGCGGGTCGCGCCCACCTCCCTTGCGAGCGAGCCGCCGAAGCCGCCCGCATCAACCAACCTCGGCCCTGTCTCGGAATGACGGCAACATCGGCTGAGCCTGGGGGTCGTCGGGAAGTGAGGTCCCTCCCTGGCGGCGCCCGCCAGTTCGACGATCCTCAGGCCGGCGGGCTGCTCTTCCGCCTAGGCTGTCGATCATGTTCAAGTCAGGGGTGGGGTTCCTCGCGCTGTTCGGGCTCGGCTGGTGGCTGCTGGCCACGAGCGCATTCGACGGCACGGCTCGGCTGATCGAGGTTGTGGCCGGGTGTTCCGTCGCGTTGGGGCTGATGCTTGCCGCGCGCCGCTTTCTCCCTCCGTCGACAGGGGGTCCGTTTCCCACCGACCGACGCCGGCGGTTCAACCAGATCAACGGCTTCCAGTGGCTCCTGATCGTCGCCATCGCCGTGGTGTGCGCCCGCGCCGGGATGCCGGTGCTCGTTCCCCCGCTGGTAGCGATTGTCGTCGGGCTCCACTTCCTCCCGCTCGCAGCGGTGTTCGAGCAGCCCCGGCTGCGGGTGCCGGCGGCTCTGTTGATGGCGGCCGGAATTTCGGGCATGGCCGTGTGGCTCACGAACGGCCCGGACGCGACCGTGCGCCTTGTGGTGGGCCTCATCGCCGCGCTCTCCCTGTGGGGTATGGCGATCTGGACGGTCACGGGTGCGGCGTCCGCTGCCGCGCGTGCCGTGAGGGAGTGAGGGTTCCGCGGTACGTGATGGCCGTCCTGTCCGGGGGCGCGCCCCCGGACAGGAGCGCCCGCGAGGTCAGCGCAGGCGTCGGATACGGATGGGGCCGCGCGCCTTGGCCGGGTCGACGGGACGGCCGGCCTGAGTGATCTCCACCTCGCGGGCCGCGGCCAGCCGCCGGGCCGCACGCCGAGCCGGTTCCATCAGCGCGCGCCAGCCGTCGTCGTCCCCTTCGTAGACCGCCCGGGCGGCGTCGGAAGGGCAGATCGTCGCGGCCGGGGCATGACGGTCCAACAGCTCCAGGATGGCTCGCTCCAGGCGCTGGTCCGTCTGCCGTTCGTGCTGCGGCACTCAACCAGTGTCCCAAAGACAATGAGCGGTCGCTTCGCCCAAGAGGAAGACGGCGGGCCCCGAATGGCAACGCCTGATGCCGGCAACCGGGTGCGGATCGACAATCCGGAGACGTCGAAGGCGACGATCATCTCCAGCGGGACGATGGCCTCCCCCTCGAGAGCGACTGAGCGGAGCATGAGAACCACGTCAGGCGATACCACGTAGGTCGGTGGCATGACCTGGCTCATCGCGATGCGCACCAGCGGAGCGGGCGACTGTTGCCGAGGCCCGCCGCAGCCCGGGCCCGGGCGCACACACCTCCGCGGTTTTCGATACGCCGACGATATGTGGCGACTCGTACCCTCGGAACATGCAAGTGTCGATCATCGAGGACGAGCCCACACGGACGACTGCGGGCTCGAGGCTCGATCCGTTCCGCCATGACCTCTTCCGCAACGGCCACCACCTCTCGTCGGCCGGGAAGCAGTTCGACGCTCTCGAAGGCGCAGCCGCGGACCCGTTCGCCCCTGCCGTACGCGCCACGGTCTCGGCCGTGCGCGAACGGCCCGGTGGCCGGGTACCGCGGCGACACGCGGCCGGCGGCCGACCACGAGGGAGGAGAGCGTGAACAGGCAGCCTGGGTTCAGCGTCCGTTTCAAGCTCACCCTCAGCTACGCCGGTTTCCTCATGTTCGCCGGCCTCCTGCTGCTCGCGGCGGTGTGGGTGTTCCTCCTGCGCTACGTCCCCGATCGCGCGATGCTCATCAACCCCGATGACAGGCTCAAGGGTGTCTTTCCCGTCCGGTCCGCCCTCCTGGACGTCTTCGTTCCGAGGGCAGCCGCGGTACTGGCGTTCCTGCTGGCGTTCGGACTCGTGGGCGGGTGGATTCTCGCCGGTCGCATGCTCGCCCCGCTCACCCGCATCACGGACGCCACGAGCACGGCCGCGAAAGGATCACTCTCCCACCGGATCCGGCTGCCGGGCCGCAAGGACGAGTTCCGTGAACTGGCCGACGCCTTCGACACGATGCTCGCCCGCTTGGAGGCGCACGTGGCCGAGCAGCGGAGATTCGCGGCCAACGCCTCGCACGAACTGCGCACCCCGCTGGCGATCTCGCAGGCGCTTCTCGACGTGGCCCGCAACGATCCGACGCAGGACCTCGGCGAGATCATCGGCCGCCTGCACGCCGTGAACACCCGCGCGATCGACCTCACCGAAGCGCTGCTCATGCTCAGCCGCGCCGACCGGAGGTCCTTCTCCCGGGAGCCTGTCGACCTTTCCCTGCTCGCGGAAGAGGCCGTCGAGACGCTGCTCCCGCTCGCCGAGAAGCGTGGTGTCACCTTCGAGACCTCCGGTGACGTCGCCCTTGCCTTCGGCTCACAGGCGCTCCTGCTGCAGTTGACGACGAACCTCGTCCACAATGCGATCGTTCACAACCTGCCCGACCGGGGGGCGGTGTGGGTGGAGACCGGCGCCGGGCCCGAGACCGTGGTGCTCACGGTCGAGAACTGCGGCGAGAAGCTCTCCCCGCAGTTGGTCTCGACGCTCACCGAGCCTTTTCAGCGCGGCACCGAACGTATTCGCAGCGACCACGCGGGGGTCGGACTCGGCCTGGCCATCGTCCGGCGGATCACCGAGGTGCACGACGGTTCCCTCACCATCACCCCGCGTCCTGGGGGCGGACTCCGTATCGAGGTTCGGCTGCCCGCACCACCGGTGCTTTCCCGAAGGACATCTGACAAGTGAGTGAAGCAGTGCGAGAGGTTCCGGATGCCCGGAAGCAGGGCGACGTCCAAGGGCGCGCCGAGATCGCGGACACGGGTCGGGACGGGCAGGGCGGCGCCGATCGCGGGGGCACCGGCCGGGGCCCCCGACGGGCTCGTATCCGCCGGGCGCTCCGCGGCCTCCGCGGGCCGGAACCGTGGAGGCGCGCCCCGGTGCTCACGGCGCTGGCACTGCTGCTCGGCCTGCTGATGCTGCTGCACGCGGAGATCACGGACAGGGGCGGTCTCGGCAGCCTGGTGGAGACGTTCCTGCCCTGGTTCGGCCTGATCATCGCGCTGTTCCTTGCCGGCGCGCTGTGGCGCCGCTCCGCCGCGGCGGTGGTCGCCCTGCTGCTGCCGGTCGTGGCCTGGCTGAACCTCTTCGGCGGACTGGTTATCGACAAGTCCCAGCCGGGCGCCGACCTCACCGTGGTCAGCCACAACGTCAACGCCGAGAACCCCGACCCGGTCGGTACCGCCCGCAAGCTGGCCGCTTCCGGGGCGGATCTGCTGGCGCTCGAGGAGATGAACCCGCAGACCACGGTCGTGTACGGGAAGGAGCTGGCGAAGGCGTACCCGTACCACACGGTGCAGGGCACGGTCGGGCTGTGGAGCAAGCTGCCGCTGTCGCACTCCCGGTCCGTCAACGTCCTGCGCGGCAATGTCGGGCCGCTGGCGAAGACCCGGAAGGCCGAGGACCTCCCCGTGGACCCGCCTCGGGCGCTGCGCACCACGGTGGCCACGGAGCGGGGGCCGCTGGCCGTGTACGTGGCGCACCTGGGGTCGGTGCGCATGATGCCCAGAGGGGGCTTCTGGACGGACTCGCGTGATGTCGGCGCGGTCGCCCTCGCCAAGGCCGTCACTGCCGAGCGGAACGAGCGGGTGGTGGTGCTCGGCGACATGAACGGCACCATCGAGGACCGCGTCTTCCACGGCCTCACCTCGCAGCTGCAGTCGGCCCAGGAGGCGGCCGGGGACGGCTTCGGCTTCAGTTGGCCGGCGTCCTTTCCCATGGCGCGGATCGATCAGATCCTGGTCAGGGGTGTGAAGCCGAAGAGCTCGTGGGTCCTGCCTCCCACCGGCAGCGACCATCTGCCGGTGGCGGCCGGCATCAGCTGGTGACCCCGCGGTTGCGTGGACGAGCGGGTCGCTTCAGGAGGGCACGACGCGCAAGATCATCATGGCGGTGTCGTCGACGGCGTGCCCGCCGGAGTGGGCGGACGCCGCCTGCCAGAGCCGGTCAAGGGTGTCCGCGGCATTGGCGCCGTGGGTGGCCGCCAGTGCGCGGCCGAGGCGGTCGGCGCCGAAGAGCGGGCCGCGGTGCCGGTCGCGGGCCTCGGTGAGACCGTCGCTGTAGAGCAGTAGCGCGTCACCGGGGCACAGGCGGAAGGCGGTCTCGTCGAAGTCGTCGCGCACGGCCGGGATCTCGGGGCTCAGCAGGATGCCGGTCGCGTCGAGTTCCTCGACGGTGCCGTCCGCGCGGCGAATCAATGCCGGAGGGTGGCCCGCGCTGGCGTAGAGGCCGGTGATTCCTCCGGGGCCGGGCTCGAAGACGGCCATGGCAGCGGTCAGGAAGCGCTCGCTGACGTGTTGATCGACCAGAGCGTCGTGCAGCCGGTGCAGGACGGTGGCCGGGTTGTCGTACCCGTTGGCCTCGGCACGGATGGTGTAGCGGGCCAGGGTGGTGACCTTCACCGCGTCGAGGCCCTTGCCGCACACATCCCCCATGACCGCGGACCATTTCCTGCCGCGGGTCTGGAACAGGTCGTAGAAGTCGCCGACCACCTCGGCTCCGATGGCGCCGGTGGCGTCGGCCGGCCGATGGACCGCAGCCACGTCGAGTCCGGGTGTCTGCGGCAGGCAAGGCGGCAACAGGCTTTCCTGCAATGTCCGAACCAGCGCCGCTGAGGCGTCGCCCGAGGCTTGGGCCTCGCGCAGCGCGTGCCGCAGCGCGATCTCGGAGGACACCGAGCGCGCGAGGATGCGCAGTGCCTCGGACTGCTGCGAGGTGAAGGGCCGGGCGTCCTTGTCGATCACACAGAATCCGCCGATGACGTGCCCGCCCGGCGAGACCACGGGGTAGCCCGCCCAGGCCCCGATCCCCAGCGCGTCGACCGCGGGGAGGTCCTTGACGCGCGGGTCGGTCCTCGCGTCCGGCGCGAGGAGTTCCCTGCCGGTACCGATCAGGATGTGGCAAGGACTGTCGCGGATGCCGTTCTCACGCACCGCCTCAGGGTCCACGCCGACTGCGCTCTTCCAGAACGACCGCCGCCCGTCCGCGACGGTGAAGAAGGCCATGTGCGCGCCCGTGATCGCCAGGGCGAGCTGCGCGATATCGTCGAACGCGCCCTCGGGCCCGGTGTCCAGCAGCCCGGAGGCGGCCACCGCCTCCAACCTCGCCGTATCGAACACCGCCTCGGGCAGTTCTCCGGGTGGGGTCTCATTCACCATCATGAGCTGTTTCCTGTCTTGCCGATCCCCCCGTCGGCGGGCTGTGTATGTCGTTTCCGGGCCTGCACGTCGGGGTGGGCACGGCGGCTGCGGTGTCAGACCGCGCTGCCGGCCTTCCAGGCGCTCCAGCTCATGTTCCAGCCGTTGAGGCCGTTCGCCGGGTCGACGGTCTTGTCCTTGGAGTTCTTCATGATCACGACGTCGCCGACGATCGAGTTGTTGTAGAACCAGTAGGCGTCGGTGGAGGTGTCCCTGGCGCCCTTGGTGTCGTTCAGGCCGATGCAGCCGTGGCTGGTGTTGGCGTTGCCGAACACCGAGTCGGCACCCCAGTAGTTGCCGTGGATATAGGTGCCGGACGTGGTCAGGCGGATGGCGTGCGGCGCGTCCTTGATGTCGTACTCGCCCTTGCCGTCGTCGTCGGTGAAGCCGACGGTGGCGCCGTTCATCCGGGTCTCGGTGAACTTCTCCGACATCACCATCTGGCCGTTGTAGGTGGTGTTCTCGTCGGAGCCGGCGGAGATCGGGATGTTGCGGACGACCTTGCCGTCGCGGACGACCTTCATCCGGTGGGTGGAGGCGTCGACCGTGGAGACCTGGCTGCGGCCGATCTTGAAGCTGACGGTCTTCTCCTGGACGCCGTAGACGCCGTCGGCGCCCTCGACACCGTCCAGGTTCAGCTTCAGGGTGACAGTGGAGCCGGCCTGCCAGTAGGCCTCGGGGCGGAAGTCGAGCCGGGTGGAGTTGAACCAGTGGCCGACGACCTCCTGGCCGCTGCTGGAGCTCACCGCGATCGCCGACTGCACGGCCTTCTTGTCCTCGATCGCCTTGGTGAAGTTGATCGAGACCGGCATGCCCACGCCGACGGTCTGGCCGTTCTCGGGCGTGTAGTAGCCGATGAAGCTGTGCTCGGGGCTCACGGTGGTGAAGGTGGAGTTCTCGGCGGCCTTGCGGCCCTTGCCGTCCTCCGCCTGGGCGGCGATCTTGTACTTCGTGGCCCGCTCGAGCGGGGCATCGGGGGCCCAGCTCGCACCGTCCGCGGAGATCGTGCCCTCCACGTCGGAGCCGTCGGCGACCGAGGTCATCCTGACGGAGATGAGCTCACCATCCGTGACCGAGACCTTCGCGCCGCTGATGATGCTCACGCCACTGGCACCGCTCTTCGCGCTGATCGCTATGCGGGCGTCGGAGGAGTCCTTGGCAGCCGCAGCGTCGACGGAAGCCTGCGTCTTGGCGTTGTCGTCGGAACCGGCACTGCCCGCCTTGTCTCCCCCGCAGGCGGTCAGAGTGATCGCCCCGACGGCGAGCAGCGCCAGTGCTGCCAGCCCGGCTCGCCGCGTACGGAGGGGCTTCAGGTCGGTTGCTGTGCCGGTCTCGGCGCGCTTCACACAGATCTCCAATGTCGTCCGGTAGGCGTTTCCCCGGCCCGGTTGCGTCGCGGGCCACGGCCCTCGATCGAGCCTCGCTTCGTACACGTACGACCAGCCTGGGTCTGCCGTACGTGACTCGACCTGGGGATGTGTGGGGAAGGACACGTGGGCGGCCATCGACCGGTCGTGGTCGGCACGGACGGGCTCGCCCCGCGGCGACACCCAGCCGCGCGCCACGAACCGCGCCTCCCGTGCAGCCTGCCGCTCCTGTGTCGGTGGCCTGAGAATCCGCGTCGGCCGCCCTTGGCTGGGGAGGTGTCCGGCCGCAGACCCGTTTCTCCGGGCCGTCGGATGGTGAGAGCCGGGGAGCCGGCCCGGCCTGACCCCGATGGCCCGTGGGCGTGAACCTTTCCGACGCGAGTACCGACTGTTCCGGTGATGTGGGGCGCGGGGACAGGGAGGTGCAGTGAGCGAGGACAATCGCTCCGGGTTGCTGGTGGTGCGCTGCCAGCTCGGGGAGCGGGAGGCTTTCGGGGAGCTGGCGGGCCTGTGGCATGACGCGCTGTGGCGTTATGTGCGGGCCATGGTCGGCTCACCGCACGTCGCGGACGATCTCGCCCAGGATGTGTGGGTTGCCGTGGCACGCGGGCTGCCGCGACTGCGAGAGCCGGACCGATTCGCCCCCTGGTTGTTCACCATCGCCCGGCGCACGGTGGCCGACCATCGGCGGGAGGCATACAAGACCCCGCGGACGTCGGCGGGGGACGAGGCGGACGTCGCCGACAACGGCTCGCTCAGCGGTCTCCTGACCACGATGGAGATCGAAGCCGGCCTCGGCGAGCTTCCGCCGCCGGAGCGCGAAGTGCTGATCCTCTTCCATCTGCAGGACCTGTCGCTGGCTTCCTGCGCGGAGGTTCTGGGTGTACCACCCGGCACGGTCAAGAGCAGGCTGCACCGCGCGCGTCGCACGCTGCGCGAGATCCTCACCGAAAGGGGCCACGAGACATGAGCGAGCCGGACTACGGAGCGCCCCGGGGCATGCCGGCAGAGCTGGAGCGCGCACTGGCGGCGGAAGTCTCGCTGCGTTCCCGAATGCGGTACGTGGCCGTGGGCCTTGCGGGAGGCTGCGCAGCGGTACTCATCGCCGTGCTGTGGGCGACCGAGCCGCAGACCCTTCCCGTGCGCACCCAGGCGGTCTTCGCCGGCCTGATCGCCGTCGGGCTGGCCTGGGCTGCCGTCGCCGCGTGGGCCCTGACCAGGCGACGCCCGTTGTACGCACAGGACCAGGTGGTGGGGGCCCGGCTCGCTCTCGCGGTGAGCACGGTGACGGGAATCGTCGGGACAGCGTTGGCATCCGTGCGCGGCACCACGACCGCGGCCCTGACCACCGCCCTGGTCGGCATCGCCCTCACCGCGACCGCGGGGGTCCTCCTGGCTCGGGCGCGATCCCGCCGCCGCGAGCTGCTGCGGCTGCGTGATGTGCTCCACGGGGACTGCGCGTGACGGAACGCGTTCCCGGCCGCGAGCGGGGTTTCATCCGACCACCAGTGGGGAGTGAGGCCGGCGCGCGGGTTGTGGCTCGACGGCCGCCGAAAGCACGAGCCGTTCCACTCGGTCGCGGGTGACCCGATCGTCGCCACAGGGCCCGGTCGGGCGCGGCGGCCGTCGCTGGGGGCCGGCGGTCAGCTGCGGCGAACGTTAGACGTCGGGCATAATCTTAGATGTCGGGTGTCAGTCCGCTGGCCGGCGGCGCTACGGAGGGTGAAGGATGAGTCGCGTCTCACAAGCAGAAGCAAAAGCCAACCGAGAGCGAGTGGTGGCCGCGGCATCTCAGATGTTCCGCGAGAACGGTGTGGCCAAGGTCGGCATCGCAGATGTGATGAAGACCATCGGGCTCACCCAGGGCGGCTTCTACAAACAGTTCGCCTCCAAAGCCGCGCTTGTCGACGAAGCAGCCGCCAAAGCCTTCGCCGACAACCTCCAGGACCTCAAGGCCCTGGACCAGGAAGCCGGGGAACATCAAGCGGCCTGGCAGTCGCTGCTCGAGTCCTACCTCTCCGTCGAGCATCGCGACGACCCTGGTCACGGCTGCCCCGCGGCCGGCTTCGCGGGCGATGTCGCGCGTGAGCCCGAGCACAGGGAGACCTACGCCAAGGGCATCCATGAGGTCGCGGAGTGGATCGCGCCGGGGGACGCCGGCCTGGCGGCCTATGCCACCATCGTCGGCGGCGTACTCCTTGCGCGCGCGACCGCAGGCACGCCTCTGTCGGAGCAGATCCTTCAGGCCGCGCGTGCAGCGGTGGCGACAGCTGCCGACAGCCGTCAGTCGGCAACCGACTGACGGCTGTAGGGTGCGGCGCACGCATGGGCGACCCCTTGTCGCCGCCGCAGTACCGCGGGCCGGGGGCGGATGGCCCCCGGCCCGCAGCAGTGAGCGTGCTCGCGCCCGCGGTCAGCGGGCGTAGCGTCCGGCGGGGTGCGTGAGGGACAGGCCCGGGACGAGTGCCTGGCGGGCGTTCTCGTACTCCTCCCACCTGGCGTACTCCGGCAGCGAGGGGATCGTGACCAGCTCACCGGCGTCAAGACCGGCGAGCGCGGCCCGCGCTGCGTCGCGGGGTGCCATGACGGCCTCCTTGGGCAGCTGGTGCAGTTCGATGCCCGAGCCGTCCCAGATCGCCGTCTCCAGCGCTCCCGGCACCACGACCTGCACCCGGACGCCGGAACCGGCGAACTCCTGCGCCAGAGCCTGGGTGAACGCGATCACATATGCCTTCGTCCCGCTGTACACGGCGCCCACGGGCAGGATGTTGAGGGCGAGAGCGGACGAGATGTTGACGATCGCGCCCGAGCCCCGGCCGGAGAAGGCCTTCGCGGCGGCGGCCGCAAGCCTGGTGGTGGAGGTCAGGTTGAACGTGATCAGCCACTCCAGCCGGTCCGGGTCCGCCGCGGACAGGGGGCCGAACAGGGCGCTGCCGGCGTTGTTCACCAGCATGTCGATCGAGGGGTCGGTCGCCAGGCGGTCCTCGACGCTCCGCACGCCCTTCGGCGTGGCCAGGTCGGCGCTCAGCACCGAGACCTCGACGCCGAAACGCTCCACGAGGTTCGCCGCGGCGGACCCCAGCCGCGCCTGGTCGCGGGCGACGAGCAGCAGGTCGCGCCCGCGCGCCGCCAACTCCTCGGCGTAGGCGGCACCCAGACCCGCGGTCGCGCCGGTGACGAGCGCCGTCCCGGCCTTCGCTGTGGACATGGTCATCCCTCTTCCTTCAGTCGAAGTCGCACCTTTAGATTGAGACAGTAATCTAAAGCGGGGATGGTCGTCCATCCCGGCCCCTGCGACACGGGACATGGCCGGCGAACGGTGTCAGAGCCCGGGCACTTCGGTGCGGTCCGCGTCGCGGCTGCATCACGATCACCCGGCGGGGTGTTCCGCATCCCGCGCCCGCATCGCCTCCCGGTTGCGCCGAGCACCTCCGTGCCGACGCTGGGAGCGAGCCGACGGCGCCGGCGACACGGCGTTCGTCAGGGGTGAGACGTCGCGTCGCAGACAGGGCCGTACACCTGCCGCAAACGCTTCCAGCGGCAACAGACCTCGCGCGTCTCCTCACGTGCCACTTCTGACGTCAGGTCATGGATGCCCCGGTTGGTGACGGTTGGGCCACCTCACGAGGCCCCACCAGTAACTCTTAATTTAGGAATTATTATTGACGTGCGCCGGTAACCCCTGCAGGATCCTGGAAACGAGATCGCAGGCGCGCGGGCATGGACGGGTCCGAAGACCACCGCCGCACCCTCCACGAGGGAGCGGCACCTCAGGGTCATGACCGGGACGGGTCGGCACGCCTGATCGATCGGACAGCGAAGGATCCGATGTGAAACGACATCTCACCGCCCTCCTCGCCCTCGTGGCCGGCTTGCTGGCGCTGCCGGCACCCGCCTACGCGAGCCCGGCGGCGGCCACTGCCACGGCAGGGGCGCCGGCATCCGGGCAGGTGCTGAGCCCGACGCCGTACATGGGCTGGAACACCTACTACGCGTTCGGTGGCGATCCCACCGAGGCCGAGATCAAGTCGACTGCCGACTTCCTCGTCAGCAGCGGCCTGCGCGACGCCGGCTACCAGTACGTCTGGATCGACGGCAACTGGGCGGCGCCGACCCCGCGCAGCGCGGCCGGTGACCTGACGCCCAACCCCGCCCAGTTCCCGAACGGGCTGAAGCCGCTGGTCGACTACATCCACTCCAAGGGCCTGAAGGCCGGCATCTACACCGACGCCGGCCCGTACATACCGGGCAAGTGCGGACTCGGCAGCCACGGCTACTACCAGCGTGACGCGGACCAGTTCGCGGCGTGGAAGTTCGACGCGGTCAAGGTGGACTACCTCTGCGGTATCGCCGCGGACCTCGACCCGAAGACCGTGTACACCGAGTTCGCGCAGGCGCTGCGGAACAACGCCAGCAAGCGCCCCATGATCTTCAACCTCTGCAACCCGGTGACCTCCCCCGACTGGGGCAACTACCCGGAGGAGCAGCAGTCGACGTACTCCTGGAGCTACGCCCCGAAGATCGCGCAGTCCTGGCGGACGTACACCGACGTGGGCTTCGTCGACGAGATCAAGTTCAAGGACGTGCTGCGCAACTACGACGCGAACGCGCGGCACCCCGAGGCCGCGGGTCCCGGGCACTTCAACGACCCTGACTACCTCGGTCCCGAACACGGAATGTCCGACGAGGAGTTCCGTACCCAGATGACGCTCTGGTCGGTGGCGGCCGCCCCGCTGATCATCGGCAGCGACGTCACCAAGCTGGGCAAGACCTCGCTCAGCACTCTGTCCGACCCCGATGTGCTCGCGATCAACCAGGACCCCGCCGTCGTCCAGGCCGTCCGCGTCGGCCCCGCCGGCACGACGGAGACCTGGGTGAAGCGGCTCGCCAACGGTGACCGTGCCGTGGTCCTGCTGAACCGGGGCGACAGCCCGGCGACCCTGACCACGAGGGCGTCTTCGGTCGGTCTGTCCGGCCACCGGTTCACCCTGAAGAACGCCTGGACCGACGAGGTCACCGAGAGCGCCGGCACCATCAGCGCCGCCGTCCCGGCCCACGGCGCGGCCCTGTTCCGGGTCCGCCCGGCCACGGGCAAGCTCGGCCTTCCGCACGTCGTCGCCGGCCTGCCGCAGGTGACGAAGGTCGGCAGCGACACGGTGCCCGCCGGATCCGCTCCCCTGGTCGCCGGCGGCGACCAGGCCCAGGTCGAGGTCACCGTCCGCAACGACGGTACGCAGCCGGTCCTCACGCCGCAGGTGGAGCTGGCGGTGCCCGCCGGCTGGACGGCCCGCCCGCTCGGCAAGGCGCCGAAGCTGCTGGGCATCAACAAGTCCGCGACCCTCGCCTACACGGTGACCCTGCCGGCCGACGCCGCGCCGGGCAACGCCACGGTGACCGCCGGCACGTCCTACACGGTGGTCGGCAAGGGACGCCTGCGGCAGGAGACCGCCACGGCGATCGTCGTCGCACCGGCGGCGCCGCACGGCGACACCGTGCTGTCCCACCACCAGTGGATCAGCGCCACCAGCGGCTGGATGAGCCCGACCGTCGACAACAGCGTCGGCGGCTGGTCGCCGATCAGCATGCTCGGCCAGGTCTACCCGACCGGCATCGGGGTCGCCTCGCCGTCCACCGTCCGCTACTACCTCGGTGACCGGTGCAGCCGGCTGACCGCGACCGTCGGCATCGACGACGCGGTGCGCAACGTCGGCCCGGAGGGTGGCACGTCCACCTTCCAGGTCATCGGTGACGGCAAGGTGCTGTACGACAGCGGTGTGGTCACCCGCGACGACGTCCACCAGGCCGACGTCGACCTGACCGGCGTCCGGGTCCTCGACCTCGTGGTCGGCGACGCCGGCGACGGCGGCTACAACGACCGCGCCAACTGGGCGGGCCTCGACGCCACCTGCTGACCCGGCTCGGCCGCACCCAGGAGGCACCACACCGGGGTGCGGCCGCTCCGCCAAGCCTCTCGACACGCCGTGACGCGGTTGCGCGTCACGGCGTGTCGCTTGGTCGGCCCACGACGGGGAGCGCACCACACCGGCGGGCAGCAGCACTGCTACTGTGCGGACGCCCTCGGCCCGACCGACGACCGGATTCGGAGAGCACCCGCAGATGGCCCACACCTCGGGATCCTTCCCCTCCGCCGCCGCCTACGCCGACGGCGTGGTGGGCGGCACAGGCGCCCCCTTCCGTCGGAGCGATATCGAGTCCAGCGCCTTCACGCGACTGCCGGAACTGCACAAAGCGGTCGCCACGGCCGGTGCCGACCTCGACCACACCAAAACCCGGCGGGACCACGCACTGTCCGCGGGCTGGCTCGTTCTCCTGTTCGCGCCACTGGCCCTGCCCCTTCTGGCGATCCTGGCCGTCAGACATGAGGACTCCGCAGTACTCCTGCACGTCGCCATCGCGCTGATCTGCGCTGGCCACATCGCACTGCGCGCCAAGACGCGGTAGGCCCCCATCCTCACGTGCCGGGCCGCGCCGAACGCCGCTTGAGATCCCCGGGATGTCAGTGCTCTCCACTACGGTGCGCGGCATGAGGCACTGGATACGCCAGCCACTCCCGCAGCACGAAGAGATCAACGTCGTCTTCTTCCGGGGCATGTCCCTGGACACGCTCACGCGAGGACTCCTCGCCGCGCAGCGGATGCCGCTCGCGTACGGCAAGGGCACCGAGTGGGGGGTGATGATGCACCCCATGCTCAGCTGGAAAAACGATGACTACGACCTCACGAACTACGGGCCGCTGTGCCGGGACGGTGGAGAGCTGGTCGTCTTCGTGACCGAACCATGCAGCGCCAAGGGTTTCCCTCCCGACTTCGACTACTACCGCGATGGGCGCCTGCTCACCTGCTTCAGCTTCGAGGCCCTGGACTACCCGGGTGGCGACAAGCCCAACCTGCTGCTTCCTGCGCTCATCGAGGCCAAGGCGGTCGGTCCGGACGCGGACCACGACAGCGGTGACTACGTGGAACGGATCGCGCAGGCGATCACGGAATTCTTCGAACTACCCGAACTCGACATGCCCTGACACCGAGCCCCGGACACCGCACCGGCTCATCCCTTGCTGCAGTCGAGCGGGCAGCCTGCAGGACTGCCGGCGATCGGGCGGTTCCCCTCGTCCGAGCGTCGCCGTTTCTCACGGGGCGGCGGAGGGTGCGCACACTCACGCCACGGACACCGAGCCGTTCTCCACGACGTAGTGAGGCCGGCCGTCGGCTGAGCTGAGGAAGCGCCAGTCCTCCCACTCCGAGCGTCCTGCCGGGAACACCTCCAGGGTCAGCCCGGACGACAGCGTCAGCCGCAGGTCGAACTCGTCACCGACGTAGACCTCTTCGACGGCCGGGGCTTGAGCGGCGACAATCCACGAGACAGCCTCGACCCGGTCGTCGAACCGGCTGGTCCCGATCTCGCCTCCGGCAGCGAAATCAGCGCCGGAACTCGCTCCCGGAACATACAGATCGCCCTTTTCGACCACGACTGCCGCACCGCGGACGAGTCGCCACCGGCATTGCACGTGGAGAGCCAGTTCCGGGAGCGTCGTGTGCTCGCCGCGGAAGTTCACCCACGGCACCTCGTCACCGAACGTGAGCCAGACCAGCGTCGCAGCCCGGCCGATGGCCGTGAACGGATGCCCTTCCAGCTCACGCAGCGCGTCGCGTGCCGCCACCAGGCTCGACACCGCAGTCCTCCCTTCTCCGACGCTGACGGGATCGGCTACACACACGAGCAGGGTGGGTGACGGCATCAGGACGTCAGGATACGGACGCACCGACTCTGGGGCCTGCGGAATTACGTGCTCGTCCGCAGGTTCGGGCCGGCGCCTGCCGCAGAGGCAACGAACCTGACATCGGCCATCCGCGCGTGTCCCGGGGACCGCTGCAACCGCCGCGCAACCGCACCGCAAGCGACCAGGTGGACAGTCCAGCTGCGGATCTTCCCGCCGCGGGCCCCGGCGTCCGAGTCGGGAGCCGAGCGTGCCGGTCCGGCGTGAGAGTCGGGCCGATTTCTACGAGGAGGACTCATGAGACGGAGCATCACCAGCCTCGCCATCGCCCTGCTGGCCATGGGCGGCGCGGCCGTGAGCACCACCCCCGCGGCGGCGGCCCCACCCACCTGCAACGCTGTCAAGGCCGTGCCGGGAGCCGGCGGCTACCCTCTGAAGGCACTCGTGTACTCGGGAACCGGATCCACCACCTGCGCCCTTCAGCAGGGCAACTCGGGCGCAGCGGTCAAGGAGCTGCAGATCGCCCTGAACAAGTGCTTCTACCTGGCCTACGACAGAACCGCGAAGTACTGGCCACTGAAGGAGGACGGTGACTTCGGCGACAACACAAGGAAGGCACTGACCGAGGCACAGGACTACTTCACGAATGTACCCGCCGACATCGACGGCGTGTACGGGCCGATCACCCGGGACCTCCTACTGTGGAGGGCCCAGAACCACAATGGCTGCTGGTACTTCGGAACGATCAACGCCAAGGGCTCGGCCTCGTGAGGGCTACAAGAGGGTAGGCGGGGGGGTGCGCCGATCACGCCGGAAGTCGGCGGCAGCCGGAGCGGGCTGTCACTGGCCTGGCGGTTGCACAGCCCCCGCCGGTTGCGGGCAACCGGCGGGGGCGCTGCCGGTAGTGACGCCGTACCACGCGGCACCTGGCAGGGGCATGCGCGTACCCTTCGTCAGCACGGCGGATGTCGTCGAGCTCTGCCGAAGACAACCGCCGGCGATGCCGGTGGCGTGTCCACGTGTGCGTGACTTCTCCGTCTGACGCACTCCCACCGCACCTTCGAGAGTCCTTCCGCGCTTCCCCCATGACGTCGTCATCGGGGCCGCGGAAGGGGCACTACACGACCGCACGCCCTGGCGGCCCGGGCCGAACTCGACCTGTCGGACGTCGACGGACGAGCCCTCGACGGACTCGACGACATCCGTTCCTACCTGCTTCGCAACGAAGGCGAGTAGCCGTTTCAGGCCAGCTTTTCCGGTGAGGACCCAACCAGATGACGCAGTGGCGGATCATGCTGCCCTGGGCCGAAACAGCGCGGGGCTCCTCGGGATACAGGCGGTCTCGCCGTTGTCCGCGTGGGACCGGTCCGCGGCCCGGCTGCCCGAGCGGCTGGCGGCCTTTGCGTCCGTGAAGGAGCAGGGCCGCAGCCCACGCTGTGCCTGCCGACTGCGGGATCTACCGGCGCGCGGGGGACCCGGGTGCCCGGCTGCCGGAGGAAGCTTCGTCACGGGCGATGACTTTGCGCTTGGACAAGAGTCTCCCTCACGCATGCCCCTGCCGGACGCCACCGGCTCCGGCCCGCCCGCGATGCAACGCACGTCCCGTGACAGGAGACCCTTCCCCATGACCGATCCGGACCTGACAGCAGACCAGAGCCGCGGGACCGGGGTCTGGCCCTCGATCCGCACCGAGCGGGCGGCGCTGGCGGCCGATCTCGCAGATCTGACCGACCAGCGCTGGGCAACGCCGTCCCTGTGCACCGGCTTGACGGTGCGTGAGGTACTGGCGCACCTCACCGCCTCCGGAAGCCTCAATGCCGTGCGCTGGATGGCCGGAGTGATCCGCTGCAGGTTCGACTTCGACAAGCAGGTCGCCATGCGACTGGCCGAGCAGTTGGGCACCACCCCCGGCGAGACCCTCGAACGGTTCCGCCGCATCGTCCCCAGCACCACCAAGCCTCCCTTGCCCGCCATCGCCATGCTCGGCGAGACGATCGTCCATGCCGAGGACATCCGGCGCCCGCTGGGCATCCGCCACGACTACCCCATCGAGGCCGTGACCCGGGTCGCCGAGTATTACCAGGGTTCCGACCTCGTGGTCCTCGCCAAAGGACGCATCGACGGACTGAAGCTCGTCGCCGACGACGGCCCCTTCACCACCGGCAGCGGCCCCCTCGTCTCCGGCTCCACCCTGGCCCTGATCATGGCAACGACCGGACGCGCTTCCTACTGTGACGACCTCGAAGGCGACGGTGTGGAACTCCTCCGCAGCCGCTGCCAGACAGCATGACCCCGCGTCCTGGGTCCTGGCGCCGAATCCGTCCCCACCCAGTGAACGACGGCACGCCCGTGGCGAACCGGCCGATGACGACCACCACCACGACGCCGGGCATGCGGCCAGTCAGCTCACGCCAGAACTCTCAGCCCGAGCCGACCCGCCCCATCCCCGAAGAAGAAGTACCGTCTGCGCTGCGGCGGCGGCTGACCAGGGACATGCCGCCATGCATCATCAGCCGCTCGCGCAGGCCGGCACCGGAGGGGCCGTCGCTTCCTGCGGGCCGGCGGCGCGAGCGGAGGGGGTCGACGCTCTGACCGGCCGAGACAGAATTCTCTAAGTCGGTGTCTCACGTGGCGAGTTTCGCGAGCTTCTTGTAGCGGGTCAGGGCGGCGGCCAGGCCGAGGAAGTGCGAGCCCTATCGTTCGTATCGGACGCCGCGTCGACGATCGCCGAGGTCCAGTCAACCTCGCCCCGGCCCCGAGTTCGTCCAGCACCGCCCGGTACAGCCGCTGTTCAGCGCGTACACCACCGCCGTGAACACGGCCCGCTCGTCACACGGCGCGGTCCCACCACCTTGCGGACGAGCAGCGCACGACGGCAGCAACGGGGCGGCGATCTGCCGGAGTTCATCAGGAGTCAGACGCTTCGATAGATCAGCCCCCACGACCGGCATCATGCCGAACGAACATCAAGTCACGTGAGACAACCGCTAAGCCTTGATTGGTGCGGCCGACCTGGCGGCCTGCTCGATCTTCGCGCAGTAGGCTGCACGGGCTTCCTCGTCGATCTGCTTCTCGTGTTCGGCGCGCAACCCGGTCCGGCCGTCGAGGCCCTCGCGCAGGATGTCGGCGTGCCCGGCATGCCGGATGGACTCGCCGAGGACATGGACCATGACGGCGAACAGGTTCGTGTCGGCATAGGGCTCCGGCCACCACGGCACGTGGCCGGGGGCGTCGAGGGGAAGCTCGTTGATCGTCGCGTCCGAGTGTTCCCACGTGCGCCGGTAGGATCCGATGATCTGATCGCGAGTCTCGTCCTCGGTCGCCCACAGATCGCTGCCGTTGGACTCCTGCCACCGGGGCAGCGGTTCCGGGGAAGGGCGGTCGAAGACCTCGCCGAAGTACCTGGCCTCGACGCTGGCCACGTGTTTGACCAGGCCGAGAAGGTTGGTCCCGGTCGCTGTCAACGGTCGGCGGGCATCGTATTCGGACAATCCGTCGAGTTTCCAGAGCAGCGCCTTGCGGTCCCGCCGCAGCCGCCCGTGCAGGTTGTCTTTCGCGAATTCATCGATCATGCGGCATGAGCCTGCCATGGGCTGCTCGTGGTCTCAAGATCCCATACGTGGCCGCAACGACGGGCAGAGCCGAGGCCTGGCCATGGCCGCCGCCCTGACCTGCTACAACGTGCTCGCGAAACTTGCCACGTGGGACAACCTCCGAAGCCTGTTGCGAAAGCCCTGTTCACGAAGGGTCTGGCATACATAGGTGGCGTCGGTGTCAGTGGTGCCATACATGATCGGCGCGTCACCTCTCCGCGGAGATAGGGAAGCTCCATGCCGATCACAAACCAGCAGGTGGCGGGACACGCGTTCCTGCGGCAGATGTACAACGACTCGTACTTCCCTGATCGCGTAGTCGACCGGGGCAGGGCGATCTTGCTGCGGCTGTGCGCGCGGATTGAGGCCGAGCAGCCGTCTCATTTGGGGACCTTGTACACGCTCACCCAGGCTGCGACAGAGGAGTTCAACCTGCTGGAACAAGGAGTTCGTGGCGGCCGGGAGCGCGATCGAGACGGTTGCGCGTGAGTGGATCTGTGACGAGTTTCGCTTCGTCGCGTTGGCATACGGGTTCACGGACGTGGATCCGGAGGAGCTGACCTCTGGCCGGAACTGGTGAACGAGGACAGGAAGGCCACCTCCGGTCAAAGCCATTCGTCAACGGCTGCGATCAGCACATCCGCCTCGTAGCAGATCGCGAGGATGTCGTACCGATTGGAGACCGAACGGGGCGCTTGAGGTTGATCATCGCCTGGTCCCGGGCGGCGGATTCGGCCCAGCCCGCGGTGGCGGTGAAGGGGGTCATCATGGACGCGGAGGCGCGACGTACGGAGAACCCGTCGGTGCCATGCCCGGCGGGGGTCGTTCAGGACCAGGTCTCAGACCCATCGGGCCGGGCGTTCGGGGAACCCCTGGCCGAGCGTCGAGAGGCTCGGATACGGCAGGGACCCGACGAAGTCGGAGCCGGCCAGCAGCGCCCGGTCCGCCACCACGACATGGACCCGCGGTGGGCGGTCGGGGTCGCCGGTCAGGAACGGCTCCTCCAGGACGACCGCGTCGTCGAAGCGCGTCCATCGGGTAAGGCTCCCACCCGTCACGGAGCTACTCCTCCCGCGGGAGACGAACTCCACGGCGTCGAAGTACCGGAGTCCGAAACCCCGCAGGACCGTCCAACCCCGCAGCGTCGACCACAGGGCCATCGTCTCCACGAATTCCGTGAAGCCGGCGAACATGTCCGTGTACTCGCTGCTCCAGGAGACCCCGACCCTCCCGTCGCGACGCAGAACGATCGCGCAGGGTGCGTACTGGTTCTCCGCGATGGGGATGAACTCGTATCCCTCGGAGGACGAGGTCCAGCCGCCCGGGGAGACCCAGAGCCGGGTCCACCCGTAGTAGTTCCCCCCGTAGCCCGGAAGGGTGCTCCCCTCCCACTCCTCCGAGAGAAGTTCGATCAGTGCTCCCGTCTCGGACGGGAAGTCGATGGAATCGACCTCGCGAAGTCCACGCGGGGCACGTACCTCCTCGTTGAGGAACCGGACGGACTCGGCTGTCGGTTTCACCCGGACGCTCCTGTCAGGGATGGCGGACTTGGTCAGGTCGGCTGAGATGTTGCGCGGCTCGGCCTGCTGGTTGCCTGCCGAGTAACCTGCGGGGTCGAAGCAGTCCCTGGGTCTGAAGGCGCTGCTGCCAGCCATACGCGCCAACCCGGTCAGCGTTGCCGGTCACGGCAATGGTGCGACTCCGCTCAAGTTCGCGGAACGGAGACCCGTGGTGCACGCAGGGCGAAATCCGCCTGTTCACGCCACACGATGCCGTCGAAGACCAACAACTGGACCGAACTGACGTGCGTCGCGACCGGCAGTCGACTCGCCAGTTCGGCCTCAACGGCGTCCAGCACACTCGGCTCCTGGCCGTCCACCACCGTCAGATGTGGAACGACCTCGGCAAACCGGCCCCCGTACGGCGGCGCCTCCGGCCACCGGTCAGCGACGGCCAGGGTGAATGCCCGGAACTGCTCGTCCGGCTCCGGGGCGAGGTAGAGCACCCCGGGGAAGCGACCGCACCTCCCGAAACGAAGATCGAAAGCCCTGTGGGATCCGAAGAGTTCCTCCAGGACACCCAAGACTTGATCATCGATGCGGTCCTGGTTCAGAAACGGATAGAGCACCGACACGTGCGCCGGGACCTCGGCCTCCGCCGACACGTCGAACCGCTCACGCCATCCGCCCACGACCGGCTCGGCCTCGGGCACCTTGACGATCAGGGCTGTCTCGCCCGCCCGATACCGACCCGCGCCGTCTGCCATGGCGACATGATGCCAGCCGATCGACCCCCGCCAGCAAGATCAGGACCTCCACCTACTTCTTCGGAGCCGGGCTGGAAATGCCCGGCCGGGCGGGCCCGGTGGCGAAACGCGGCGGGGCCGGCGTGTTCGGGGGCGGGAGGCGGGGCCGCCTCCCGCCCACAGACCCGCGGGAGCGTCAGCCGCGCGCGACGAGGTCCAGTACCTGCGCCATCTCCTCCAACGTGGCATCGACGTTCGGAGCGGTCATGTTCTCGATCATGAAATGGTCGATACCGGTCCGCTCGCCCAGCATCTTGATGATGTCCACGAGCCGGCCGACCGACACGCCCTCGGACGGGTTGATGCGCATGATCGTGTCGATTTCGCCGGGGTCGCGCCCTGCCTCCGTGGCCGCCGCATGGATCGCCGCCCGCTGGGCCAGCACTGCGTCCACGTCGAGATATTCCGGCACCACGCACGCGGGAAGCCAGCCGTCGGCCCGCTGACCGATGCGCTTGAGCGCGGCGCCGGAGAAGCCGCCGATGTAGAACGGCAGGCGCGGCTTCTGTACGGGCTTCAACGGGGCGTACTGGAGGGGAACTTCGATGTGGGCGCCGTGATACTCGACCGGATCCCGGGTCCACAGCAGATCCAGCGCGTCCAGCAACTCGTCCATCCGGGCGCCGCGCTTGCGGAAGTCCACGTTCGCGCTCTCGAACTCCTCGATGGACCAGCCCACGCCGAAGCCCGGGATCAGGCGGCCTCCACTGACCAGGTCGATCGTGGTCAGGCTCCTGGCCAGTTGCACCGGCGGATAGAGCGGCGCGATCAGGACGTGGGCCCCGAGCTTGACCCTTTCGGTCACGGCCGCCGCGATGCCCAGCATGACGAACGGGTCCGCGGCCGTCCGGTACACCTCGGGAATGTGGTTGCCCACGCCGCCGGCCCCGATCTTGGGATGGACCGGGACGAAGTTCCGGTCGCCCACCCACAGGCTCGCGGCCCCGGCCTTCTCCGCCTCACGCGCGAACTCGGCCGCCCGGTCCACCTCGTGGGCGGCGTTATTGAGATAGGGGATCGCAAATCCGATCTGCATCTGCACTGTCCTTCGTTCGGGGAGCCATGGGCGGGTGGGTGATGTCCGGGCCTCGTGGCAACGCGTGCCACGCCGCACCGGGGAGCGATCCCGTCGTCGCCTCGCCGAACCGGCCCGGCACACGCGGGGTCGGCACTCGGCGAGGGGGCCTCGCATGACCCCTGGCACACCACCCGGGCGAAGCAACACACAACCCCAAATATACTTGCCGAGTCAAGCATCAGCCCGGCTCCGCGCCATTCACCGGGTCCGAACCCGCGGTCCCGGCACGCACCTCCGTCAGCGGCGGCCCCGCTCATCAGGGATCATCCGCTGATCCGTGCCTCAGGGCAGCCCCGCGCCCTGCCGCACCGTTGGGGCATGACCACCGACCCCGAACACCGCACGGCTCGGGCTCCGGCAATGCCCGCATCACCGCAGTCGTGGTGTGCCCTGCCGCGCTCGTCAACAGCAGCCGCCGCGGACGGTCTGCGGGCGTCACATCCAGAGCACGCCGTCGTTCTCGTGCTCGCGGACTCGGAAGGCGATCATGCGGCGCAGCAGATCGATCGGGACGGGCCGTCCGTAGGGGAGCTGGACCGAGCCCTTGCCGGTCGAGAAGCCGTCCAGGTCGGCGTCGAACGCCTCGCGCGTGCTGGGCGTGAACACGACGTTGGCGTGCTTGGCGTGGGCACTGGCCACGAACAGGATGGTGCCGGACGGGTGCACCCAGGCGGGATGTCCCCACTTGATCGCCTCACTCGCCTCCGGAGCCCCTTCGATGGCCAGCGCCCGTACCTGCTCGAGCACCTCGCGGCTCTTCCCGGTGATCCCTTCGATGTACGCATCGACGGTCTGCGGCCTGTCCATGGCGCCAGTCTGGCACCCCCGCCTCGCAGCCGTCCTCACTGGCTCGAGACGTCGCCCGCCGGCATTCGATGGCACACGCTCATGGCTCGGGCACGGCTGACCATGGCGTCGGACGGCGGTTCGCCCCGTGCGGGGCCGCGGATCCGCACGGGGAGTCGGGCCGGGCGGGTAAACTCGCGGGGAAGTGCGATCCCGCAGACATCGGTACCCGGCGTCGGCACGCACGACTCAGCTGGACCCCACGCGGTATCGACGGGACCATCCGCTGTCGGTCACCGTCTTGTCTTCGGCTCGTTCTGGCGACTCCCCGGCCGCGCATTCCGCCGGGAATTCCCTCGATGCGTGCCCCGTCGAGGAAGGTTCGCCCATGAACCGTTCGCCCCGCAACGACCACCGCTCCGGCCCGGCCGGCCGTTCCCGCCCGCAGGTTCCCGGCCGTTCCGGCGGCAAGGAACGGCCCACCGCCCCGCAGGGCGAATTCTCGGCACCCGTGACGGTGACCCCGGCTCTGCCGCCGATGACGGCGTTCACGGAGCTCAAGCTTCCGCCGGCCCTGCTGAAGACCCTGACCGACCTCGGCGTGCACGAACCGTTCCCCATCCAGGCCGCCACGCTGCCGGACGCGCTGGCCGGCCGGGACGTGCTCGGCCGGGGGCGTACCGGCTCGGGCAAGACCCTGGCCTTCGGCCTGCCCCTGCTGGCCCGCACGGCCGGACAGCGCGCCGAGCCCAAGCGGCCCCGGGCACTGGTCCTGGTGCCCACCCGTGAGCTCGCTCAGCAGGTCACGGACGCGCTCACGCCGTACGCCCGGGCGCTGGACCTCAGGCTGGCCACCGTCGTCGGCGGCCTCTCGATCGGCCGCCAGGTCGGAGCGATCCGGGCGGGCGCCGAGGTCGTCGTCGCGACGCCCGGGCGACTGAGCGACCTCGTCACGCGCCGTGACTGCCACCTGGACCACGTGCGCATCACGGTCCTGGACGAGGCGGACCAGATGGCCGACATGGGGTTCATGCCGCAGGTCACCGAGCTGCTGGACCAGGTGCGGGCCGGTGGCCAGCGGATGCTGTTCTCGGCCACGCTCGACAACAACATCGACCTCCTGGTCAGCCGCTATCTGACCGACCCGGTGGTCCACTCGGTCGACCCCTCGGCCGCGACCGTCGTCGCCATGGAACACCACGTGCTGTACGTCCACGCCGCCGACAAGTACGCCGCCGCCACCGAGATCGCCGCCCGCGACGGCCGGGTGATCATGTTCCTGGACACCAAGCACGCGGTCGACCAGTTCACCAGGCACCTCGAGGGTTCCGGGATCCAGGCGGCGGCCCTGCACAGCGGGAAGTCCCAGCCGCAGCGCACCCGGGCCCTCGCCCGCTTCAAGACCGGCGAGGTGACGACCCTGGTGGCGACCAACGTCGCCGCCCGCGGCATTCACATCGACGACCTGGACCTCGTGGTCAACGTCGATCCCCCCGGGGACTCCAAGGACTACCTGCACCGCGGTGGCCGGACCGCGCGGGCCGGCCGGTCCGGCCGGGTGGTGACCCTCGTCACCACTCACCAGCGCCGCGACGTGACCAGGCTCATGTCCGACGCGGGCATCCGGCCCACGATCACCCAGGTGCGTTCCGGCGAGACGGCGCTGAGCCGGATCACCGGGGCCAAGGCCCCGTCCGGCGTTCCCGTCGCGGGCGCACCGGCCGCGAACGCGCCGGCCCGCGGTGGTGCCCCGTTCCGCGGCCTGGGCACGCGGCCCGGCCGGGAGTCGCGCAAGGCGGCCGAGGCCCGCCAGATGGCGGCGGCCCGCGAGGCCGCCCGCATCCGCCGGGGCAATTGAACCCACGCGGGCTGCGCTGCGGTGCCGCCCGCCGGACCGGCCCTCACCGGCACGTGATCCCGGCAACCGGGCTCACGGATCACGATGCCGCAGTCCCCTTTCCCGCGGGAACTGCGGGCGGTGTCACCGGAGTTTCGCGAGATGGGGGTCCATTCCGCTGTCCTTCGGCAAGCCTGTCGACGGGCCTGACAGGCGGCATTGAACACCGCGCCGGTCAGCGGCCCACCATCGGGTTCACGGGACCGGAACGGAGACACAGCCGACACCGCTCTCGCGGGCCGTGCGCCGGTGCGGGCGGCCCCGAGGGACGGCCCGCACCGGCGCCCTGTCGGTCGCGCGCTATCCGGCCGGCCAGTGCGGCCATGCCGGGGCGTAGCCGCACCATTCCTCGGGGCAGCCGACACGGTAGGCCCGGGTGACCGTCTCGGTCACCGACGCGCCGGAGTGGTCCGCCGCGGTCACCTGCAGCGAGACCCAGCCGGCGCCCGTCGCGGGCACGGTCACGCGCCGGTCGCCGTCCCGGCCGCGGACCTCGGCCGTGTGCCAGGTGGCTCCGTCGTCCGTGGAGTACCGCACCGACACCCTCTCGATGCCGGCGCCGCCGCTCGCTCCGGACTGCCGGCCGATGCCCAGGCCGAAGGTGAACTCCCGGTTTGCGAGGACCGAGTTGTCGCCGTCGAGCCCCGCCATGTCGTAGCGCGTGTCGAGCAGCGGCAGCGGGCGCTCGCCACCGGTGCGCTCCGAACGGAAGCGCCACGTGTCCGTGATGTGCGTGCCCAGCTTCCACTCCGGGCTCTCGTGGTGCGCGGACGAGGTGAGCTCGTACCACTGGCCGCGTGCGGGCACGTCGAAGACGCCCTGTCCCGGCTCGTCGTTACGGGCGAGCACCTTGCCCGCTCCGTCGCGCAGCACCGTCTCACCGGACTCCAGATTCCGCAGGGGCTCCGACCGGTGGCCCGCCGCGTCGGAGAACATCGGCAGCGCGAGACGCAGCTTGTCCCCCGTGCGGGTGGCCTGCGGCCGGCCGTCGGGTCCGTTCACCGACAGCGACGGGTTGAACGGCGCGGTGAGCCAGTTGTCCGTGACGGTGCGTCCCTGGCGGAGGACCGTCGGGTCGGTGTACTGCACGCCCAGCGGTCCGTCGTCCAGCGCGTACTCGAACGTGGCGGTCGTCCACGGCACTTCGGGCGTGTAGTACGCCGTCATCCGGTGCGGTGCGCGGAACAGCGTCGACTGCTGGGCGAGGTTCAGTCCGCGGTAGGTCACCCATCCGTAGATCCCCTTGGGGTCGTTGGGGTACCCGGTGGTGCGGAAGCTGTGGTCCACGCGGGCCAGGTCCCGGCGCCGGTCCTGCCAGTTCGCGCCCGCCGGCACCCCGTCGTCGTGGGCGTGGAAGGTGAAGTAGGTGCGTTCGCCGTTGCGCTGCCCCTTGATCCGGAGGGTCACCTCGCCCTTGGCGAGCCGCTCGCGCAGCAGGGCCACGCCGTGGTCGCCGATGCCCAACGTGGGGTCGTCCGCGCCGATCGACGCCGAGCCGGCCAGCAGGATCACCGCCGGCCGCTGCGCCTTGACCGCCTGGTAGCGCCTGTCCAGCTCTTCCCAGGGCAGGCTCCAGTCCGACTCCAGGAGCACGATCCGGTCCTCGATCTCGAGACCCGTCAGGTCCGCGCCGTCGCCGGCGTCGGTGACCCGCTTCTCCAGGTCCCACTCCACGCGCTGCGTCATCAGCCCCACCGGCACGTCCACCGGGGTGCCGGCGCCGCCGACGGTCGTCGCGAGGACGGACGGCTGCTCCCAGGAGGCGGCGGAGAAGTACGTCAGTCCGGGTATCTTGGCGCTGCCAACGGCATACGAGCGGTACGCGCCGGAGTAGAGCGGCGCGACCAGGCCCTTCGGGACGCCCGCGTCGGCCGACGAGACCAGCCCGGTCGCCGAGCCCCACTCGTTGATCCGCATCTTCGGGTCGTCGATGCCCGTGGTGACCGGCTTCGCGGCGGACAGGTCGGTCCTCAGCGTCCGGTCGCCGGTGAGCGTGACGCGCCGGGCGACGGCGACGGACGTCTCCGGCACGCTCGCCCTGCCGTACCGGACGTACTCCCACACCCCGCCGAACACCCGGTAGTCGCCGACCGGCAGCCGCAGTTCCTCGGTCCCCTCGGTGAGGCTGACCAGCTGGGACTCGCCGGTCCTCTCGTTCTGCACCACCAGGTTGGTGTAGGCCGTCTCGACCCCGGGCCGCGGGGCTGCGGCTTCGAGGGTGAGGGTGGCGCTCGGGCTCTCCGCCTCGACGCCGACGGGGGTGCGCGCCGTGCTGCCGTCACTGCCTCGCGCGCTGATCCAGGCGCTGTGGGCGCCGGCGGACGCCCGGGCGGTGTCGATCCGCACGGTCGCCTCGGCGGAGCCGCCCGCCGGGACGGTCAGCCGGCGGGTGAGGAGTGAGACAGGTGCCTTCCCGGTCAGGGAGAGGTTCAGCCGGATGTCCTTGGACCCGCTGTTGCGGTAGGTCACCGTGCGGGTCGGGTTGCCGCCGTACGGCCAGGCCAGCTCGGCGGAGACCGCGGCCGGGGAGGCGGTGACCTGCGACGAGAGCGCGCCGGGCACGTCCACACTGCCCGCGCCCTGCTCGTACACGCCGGCGCCGTCGACCGGGTCGGCGGCGCCGACGAGCGCCGCCTTGAGTTGCTGCGCGTCCCAGTCGGGATGCCGCTGCTTGAGGACGGCCGCCGCGCCGGAGACGTGCGGGGTCGCCATGGACGTGCCGCTGATCGTCGCGTAGAACTCGCTGTTCGCGGCCGCGTCCAGGGTGCCCGCCGCGCGGGCGGCGGTGATCGCGCTGCCGGGGGCGGTGATCTCGGGCTTGACGCCGCCGTCGGTCACCGCCGGGCCCTGGGAGGAGAACGAGGACATCGCGCCCTGCTTGGTGATCGACCCGACGGTCAGGGCGCTCGGCGCGGCGGCCGGCGTGCCGATGCTGCCCGGCGTGCCCTCGTTGCCGGCCGCGACGACGAACAGCGGTCCGCCGTCCGCGGACAGGGTCTCGACCGCCTGCGAGACCGGGTCGCCGCCGTCGCTCGGCAGGCTGGAGCCGAGGCTCATCGAGACGATGTCGGCGTCCTGGGCGGCCGCCCACTCCATGCCTTCGAGGATCCCGCTGAAACTGCCGGAACCGCCGCCGTCGAGCACCTTGCCGATCAGCAGCTCGGCGCCCGGAGCGACTCCCTTGTAGCGTCCCTGCGAGGCGGCGCCGCTTCCGGCGACGGTCGAGGCGACGTGCGTACCGTGGCCGTTGAGGTCGGTGACGTCCTCGTCCCAGGTGAAGTTCTTCTCCGCGACGACCTTGTTCTTGAGGTCGGGGTGGGCCGGGTCGTACCCGGTGTCCAGCACGGCGACCTTCACGCCCTTGCCGTCGAGACCCTTGCGCCATGCCTCGGGCGCGCCGGTCATGGCGACGGACCGGTCGAGGCTCGCCTCGACCTCGGCGTCCAGCCAGAGTTTCCCGGGCGCGGCGGAGCGGGACGTCCCGCCGGCGGCGAGGAAGCCCCGCCAGGCCGCGGCAGCCTCGGACTTGGCGACCGTGCGGGCCGCCAGCCCCAGTTCGGGGAAGGTGTCCCGCTGCGTGGACCCGCGCAGCGCGGAGCCGGCCCGAGCCGTCGTGATCAGTGGAATGGACGCCCGGGTGGCGTCGTCGAGCCCCTGCGCGGCGAGTGCGGTGACGTCGAAGAGCTGCCGGTCGACCCGCCCTTCGGCCAGCGGCTGCGTGGCGTCGACGGGAAGCACGTACTCGTGGTCGTTGATCCTCGCCCGGGTGAACGCGATGTGGCCGCGGCCCTTGCCCGGGGACACCCCGCTGACCTGGAGTCCGCTCCCGCTGCCGGTGAAGGCGACCCGGTCGCCGCTGATCAGTGTGACGGTGTACTGCCCGGGTGGCGCCGGTGGTGCGGCCGCCGGACGGCCGGTCCCGGCGACCGGCTCCGGCTCGGCTGCCGCCGGCAGCCCGGTGGCGAGCAGCGCCACCGCGGTGGCCGCGACCACGGCCGCGGTCCTCGATCTGGATCGCATAACCTCGTACCAACTCCCCTGAGATCGCCCGATGAACGAGCGTCACCGGCGTGTGCCCGGCCACAGTCGGGCCGCGGGTTGACGCCGTGCCAGGTGGAGGGGCTGGCGCAAAGGCGCCATGTCACCTGTTCGCCAATCGGCAACCCCGCGTTCGTCGACGCGACCGGGGAGCGCGCTCGCGGGGCCCCGAAGGCCCGCCCGGCGCGGGGTGCTGAGGCCGGGCAGGGTGTCCGTGTGCTCCTGCGGGTCGCCGAGCCTCCCCGCGCAGGAGGGGGTGGCCGCGCACGGACGGCGCTGCGCCGGTACGTGTACCGTCCTTCCCGTGATCAGCGTCGAACGCGCGGCGGAACTGGCCCGGATCCACGTTGACGAGACCCTCTCAACGCGCAAGTGCAGTTGGTGCCGATCGAGGGCTACGTGGCCGCGGTCGACGAGGCCGCCTACTTCGCCTATCAGGATCGCCGGTACCTGGAGACCGGCGACCCGTCGATGATGGTGATCGGCATCGGGCCCGTACGCGTGGACCTAAACACGGGCGCGTGCAGGATGATGGGGTCTGTCGAGGCCAGGGAATTGGACCTGTTCGACGTCGATGAGCTCGAGTTGGTCGGGCCCGGCGGGTGGCGCCTCGTCCCACCCGAGTTGACGGCCTCCTGGCGGGCCGTCTTCGACGCCGAGCCTGCCGCCGGCGACCTCACCGGGCCCTGCCCACAGTGCGCAGCGACGGATCTCCACCGCTGGTACCGGGTGGACGACCCTCTCGACGAGATGATCGACGGGGTGCACGCCGTTGCCTACGGATGGCTCACCGAGTGGTGCGCCGCGTGTCATCTGTGCCACGAGGACGGCGACAGCTTCGTGCCGGACTACTGGCGGTCCCCGTATGACGTACCCGATGCCTACGCCATGAAGTTCGCGCCACGGCTCGTCGAAGCCGCCCGGCAGGGAGCCCTGAAGTCCGTCGAAGAGCGTTCGTCCCGGAGTGACTGACAGCTCGCCGTAGCCGGCGGACCGGCTCGACATCCGACGGGGCTGGAAGATGCCGCGCGACATCACGGGCTCAGCGCACGGGCATCAGCCGGCGGCCCCTGCAGCGCCCTGGCCGAGGCCCGCGCTTCGAACCGGAACAGCCCGCCACAGCACCTTTGGCGAACTCGCCCAGACCGCCGTCCCCGATGGACATGCGTATTCCTCACCCCGGACGGAGAACAATGCCGGGCATGGGGACAGACATATACGGCTTCATCGAGTGCCGCTGGGACCGCCGGCTGGACGAGGACGACCGTAGGTGGCACATGGCCATCGACCTCGCGCACCTCTACAACGGGCGCTGCTACGCTGCCTTCGGATCTCTGTTCGGTGTCCGCGATACCGCCTCCTTCCGCCCGCTCGCAGATCAGCGTGGCCTCCCGTCTGACGTTTCGCGAGAGGCTCAGGCCGACTCGGACGCACCCGGTGCGTCTTGGATCACCTGGGCGGAGTTGGTGGCCGCGGACTGGGAGGAGGTCGCCAACGAGGTCGACGAGTGCGTTCACGAGTACCGCCGGAGCCCGGACGGGACATGGGAGATGCAGGGCAGGAATTCCGGCCTCACGCGCTTCGCCGAGCTGTCCGGAATCGACGACCCCCACGATCTCTACCGTGCGGGCCGCACCTACGCCGAGGGCACCGAGTGGCCGGACGGCGACCGTCTCTTCCGCATCGGCCGCCTCCGCCGAAAGGATTCCGTGCCGGACAGCGAATGGGGTTCGGTCTGGTCGGTGATGCGCACGCTGGCGGACCTGCACGGCGGCGAGGGCGTCCGCCTGGTCGTCGGGTTCGACGGCTGACTCCGTCTGACCGCCGAGGCGTGCTTATCTACTCCGACGGGTGCCTGCGGGCCCGCTGTCCTTTCGTGGCTCCGCGATCCTCCCGGGGCGGAGAACCTAGACCATTCCGAAGAGGTGATCCGTGGGTCCGTAGTCGATCTTCCAGTCGGCATAGACCCCCACGGCCCCGTCCTGCCGGCAGCGCAGCCCCAGGGTCACCCAGCGGACCGACCCGTCGTCGGCGAGTGAGAACGCGACCGCGGTCTCGAACTCCTCGCTGCCGCAGGGGCAGCCGGCTTCGCCGGGGTCCGCGTCCTCCCAGTACTCCTCGCTGTCCGCGATGAACGCGCGGCCGCGGCAACGTGCGCACACGCGCTCGGCCGCACCCTCGACGTCGTCGACGAGTACGGAGAACACGCGCCCGCCATACCTGCCGCAGACGGCGGGAACGATCTTCACCGGGCGGTTCTCCCCGATGTTCCGGAGGAATTTCGCGAGGTCGGCGGAGACGCCCTCACCAACCTGATCATCAGCATGCACAGACACAGCGTTCCAGACGCCCGAACCGGCACCCACCCGTCAGGGTGCCTTCGGGTGTGGTGCGTCCGCCCGGCCGTCGTGCGCTGTGCCGGCAGAACCGGAGTGTGCGAGGGCTGCCAGGAGCCGCAGTTTCTCGTCGCTGTCGCTGTCCTTGTCGGGGTAGTAGACGACGAGGATGACGTCGTCGATGGGGAGTTTGTCGCGGTGGAGGGTGAGTTCACCGACGACGGGGTGGTTCACCGTGGTCGTGCCTCCGTCCAGACTGCGGACGTCGTGGCGCGCCCACAGGGTGCGGAACCGCTGACTGGACAGGGCGAGCTCTCCGACGAGCTCGACGAACCGGGGGTTGTCCGTGTCGTCCCCGATGGTGGTGCGCAGGGCGGCGACGAAATCGGCGGCCGCTTTCGTCCAGTCGCGCTGGAAGGCCTGTTCCTCGGGGTCGAGAAAGAGGGAGCGAAGCCGGTTCTCGCCGGGCCGCAGGCGGGGGGAGAACGCCACCGCCATCGGGTTGGAGGCCAGGACGTCGAACGCGCGCCCTTCGACGAACGCGGGGATCTGAAGATGGGTGAGCAACTCGTGCACTCGCGCCGGTACGTGCTCCGGTCGCTTGCGGCGCGGCGCCCTGGGGCGTACCGCGGTCAGGCCGAGCAGATACGTCCGCTCGATGTCGTCGAGCTGCAGGACGCGGGCAAGTGATTCGAGGACCTGGGGCGAGGGATTCTTGTCACGGCCCCGTTCCAGGCGCAGGTAGTAGTCGGGGCTGATTCCGGCCAGCAGGGCGACTTCCTCACGGCGCAGACCGGGCACGCGGCGATTGCCACCGGGCGGCAGGCCTGCCTGCGCCGGGGAGACCAGCTCACGCCGGGCACGAAGGTAGCTGCCGAGCCGGTTGCCGGATTCCTCGTCCCTCATACCGCCACCGTAATGCGGTCCGCGTGCCTGAGAGGGGGTCCTGCCAGGACCAGGGAGAACGGGGGCCCTGCCACGCCCCGCGGATTCCGTCAAGACTTCGGTACCACTGTTTCGTAAGAGACGGCGGACATCGCTGTCTGCGCCGCGGGCCTGAACTCCGCCGGCGCCCTGGACTGAAGGGAAGATCCCGTGGATCTCTCCAACCGCACCGTGCTCGTCGTCGGCGGAACCTCGGGTATCGGACGAGAGCTGGCCCGCCGGTTCGCCGCCGCGGGCAGCACCGTGGCCGTCGGCGGCCGCAGCCCGCAGGCACTCTCGGAACTCACCGAGGAAGGCTTCGGCACGTTCACTGTCGACGTCACCGACAGTTCGTCCGTCGCGTCTTTCCGTGACGCCGCGCTCGCCCGGTACCCGGGACTGGACACCGTGGTGACCATGTCCGGCGTCATGCTCATGGAGGACCTGCGCGACCCCGCGCACTTCGAGGCGGCGCAGACGACGATCGACACCAACCTGGTCGGCACCATCAGGGTCGTCGACGCCTTCACCCCGCACCTGATCCGGCGGGGTGCCGGCACCTTCATCACCGTCACGTCCGGCATCGCCTTCCTGCCGTTCCCGCCCATGCCCAGTTACGCCGCCTCGAAGGCCGCGGTGCACGCCTACTCCGAGGCACTGCGGGCGCAGCTCGACGGTACCGGTGTCGGCGTCGTCGAGCTCGTCCCCCCGGCCGTCGCCACGGCGAGCCAGGAGAAGGTGAACCCGCACGCGCTGCCGCTCGACGACTTCGCCGCCGAGGCCCTGCGCCTGCTCTCGCAGGACCCCACCCCCCGCGAACTCCTCGTGAAGGGCGTCCTCATGCACCGCTGGGCCGAGCGGGACGGCACCTACGACGACCTCGTCGCACGGCGCTCCCAGGCCCTGGCCATGCTCCCCGGCCGCGAAGGCTGACACACCCCCAGCCCGGCGGACGGCGCATGTTCGGCATACGCCGCCCGACCCGCGCCGAGGCGCGACGGCCGGCTCGGGCAGGGAGTGAGGTGCCTGGTCCGTCCGGGTGAGGCGCCGCGCCGCCTCGGCGCGCGGCGTGCCACGTCACCCGAACGCGTCCGCGCTTGCCGCTTAGGGTGCCGCCAGGAGGTGGCGGATGCGAGTGGGACTGCACGCCCTCGGCATCGGTGACGGTGCCCGTCCGCAGGTCATCGCGGCGGTGGCCACAGCGGCGGAGACGCACGGCTTCGCCAGGCTCTGGTGCGGTGAGCACGTGGTGCTGGTGGACGCGCCCGCTTCCCGTTACCCCTACTCCGCGGACGGCCGGATCGCGGTGCCCGCGGACGCGGACTGGCTGGACCCCCTGCTCGCCCTGAGCTACGCCGCGGCCGTCACCAGCCGGATCGAGCTCGCCACCGGTGTGCTCCTGCTGCCCGAGCACAACCCGGTCGTGGTCGCCAAACAGGCCGCCACACTCGACGTGCTCTCAGCCGGACGATTCACCCTGGGGGTCGGTGTCGGCTGGTCCGCCGAGGAGTTCGCGGCGCTCGGAGTCCCCTTCGCCGGGCGCGGGCGGCGCACCGAGGAGTACCTCGCCGCGATGCGCGCCCTGTGGACCGGTGATCCCGCCTCCTTCACCGGGGAGTTCACCCGCTTCGACGCGATCCGGGTCAACCCCAAGCCACTGCGCGGCGGCCGGCTCCCGGTCGTGATCGGCGGCAACAGCGACACCGCCCTGCGGCGTGCGGCCGGACTCGCCGACGGCTGGTACGGCTTCAACGTCCGCGCCGTCGACGTCCCCTCCCGCGTGGCCGTCCTCGCCGACGAATGCGCCCGCCACGGCCGCGCCCTGGACGACCTCACGGTCGCCGTCGCCTTGAGCGACGGCACACCGGAGCACCTGCCCGCCCTCACCGCGGCCGGCATCTCGGAACTCGTCGTCGTCGGCGCACCCCCGTACTCGCCCGACGCAGCCGCCACCTGGGTCGCGGAACTCGCCCGGACATGGATCGACCGCAGGCACTGAGCGGTTCAGGCGGTTCGCTCCGCTCGACCGGTGGGGGTTCTGGCCACCGAGACGGCGCCCCTCACCGGCGCGGCTGTCGCGCGCCGGTGAGGGGCGGTTGCCGGTGGGCGGCGTCCACGGGCACGGGGGTCTCCGTGCGGAGGGTCAGACCCGGTCGGCCACGATGAGCAGGTACTGGAAGCTGCCGTTGCGGTAGGCGGTCAGGAACGTGTCCTCGATGCCGGTGACCAGATGGTCCGCCTTCTTGCGCAGCTCCCAGTAGGGGATCGCGGCCTCGGTCAGGTCCTCGACGTGGACCGGCACCAGACGGTGGCGCGCCATCGCCCGGAAGTACGCGGAGCGTGGGTGGATGTCGCAGATGTAGTGCGCGTTGATCAGGGACACCTCACGTGAGGCCTGGCCGTACGTGTCGTTGTAGCAGCCGGTGACGGTCACGTACCGTCCCCCGCGCCGCAGCAGACGGGCGTGCTCGGCGAACAGCAGGTCCAGCTCGACGTACATGGTGGACTCGTTGTTCCAGGACGCCGCGTATCCGCCGGTCTCGAAGCCCGTGTCGAGCATGTTGCGGTGGTGGTAGCGGACCTTGTGACCGATGCCGCGAACACGCGCCTGCTCGTTGGCGAAGTCGGCCTGTTTCGTGGAGAGGGTGACCCCGTCGGCGTGGCAGCCGTAGCGCAGGTGCGCGACGACGCTGCCGCCGCCCCGTCCGCAGCCGGCGTCGAAGACGCGGTCGTCCGCGGAGAGGTTGCCCAGGTTGGAGGCGAGGAGTTCGGCCTGGGCGTGCTCCAGGCGGTGCAGTTCGGCGGTGAGGCGCTTGCGCCGAAGGCCGGGATCGGGTTCGTCGAGGACCGAGGTGTCGGCCTCCCCGATGCCGTAGTGGTGGTGGTACAGGTCGTCGATCTTTCCGAGCTCGAGGTTGACCGGGTTCTCCTCGGCGTTCCAGTAGTCCGCGATCCGGGTCTGGTAGTTCGACTGGGCCGGGACCGGAAGAACCGCGGGCCGGGCGGCAGGGGCGTTGGTCAAGTGGTGCTCCTCGTGGTGCGGGTGCCGTGTGCCATTGGGTCACAGGCGGTGGTTACCAGTAGTCGGGCAGGTGGTAACGGTGGCTGTTGGTGGCGTGCCACTCGTGGTTGCCGGACACCCAGGCGGCGAGCCCCCGGGCGTAGCGCTCCACGACGGGCGAGGTCGCCGAGAGCTGGGCCGACTCCTCTTCGAAGGCCGCCATGATCGTGTTGTGGATCTCGACCGATCGCAGATAGGCGGCTTTCAGCCCGCACCGCTCGTTGGCGGCGACGACCTGCGGGAGGTTGAGGTGTTCCGGGTCGCTGGCGAGTTCCTTGGTGAAGGAGTACAGGTCGTTGACGATCGTCGTGGCGTTGCAGGCGAGGGCCGTGATCCGCTGGATCTCGGGGCGGGCGTAGGCCTGCTCGGGCAGTTCGTAGCCGTCGACGGCGTCCACGATGGACAGGCAGGGGCGGAAGTTGTTGAACTGCCGCATCACCAGGTACTCCCAGATCTGCGGCACGTACCGGGTCTCCGCCCAGGCGGCCTCGGCCAGGTAGCCCAGGTGCAGCCGGGCGACGTCGTGGACGAACCGGTCGCTCTGGCTGGGTGTGGCCAGCGCGGCGAAGTCCCGCAGCGCGAGGTGGTAGGAGCGCAGCGGGCCGTCCGCCCGGACGCCCTGCCGCCACTCCTCCTCCAGTTCGGGGGTGCCGTGGTACGGGTCGAGTGCCGACTGGGCGATGACCAGTCGTCCACCCAGGCCTTTGCGCGCTCCCCCGCGGCCCTCGTCCTCCTCGCAGTAGCAGGAGTCGACGATGTTCTCGGCGAGCAGCAGCTTGCCGGCGGCGGTGAGGCGATCCAGGTCGGCGGCGCCCGGGTGCTGGAGCACGACGGCACGGCCGAACTGGAAGCCGGCGAAGTCGCCCTGCCAGGCCGAAGGGAACAGGTCGTTCGCGCGGGCCCAGGCCTCCACGCGCAGGTCGACCTGCCGCACCTTCTCCGGGTCGGCGGGCACGGCGGGCCGGTACAGCAGCCCGGGGATCGCGCCGTGGCGCCGCGCTCTCGCGCTGCGCACCGGGCTGGGGGGTCCGGGCAGGGTGAAGGCGGTGGGGTGTGTGGTCACGGGGTGCTCCAGGCCGTCATTCGGGGAGCCGGCCGACCTGGACGTTCTCCAGGATCCCTGCCGCGTCGGGCACGAGGATGGCCAGCGAGTAGTAGGCGGTGACGAGGTAGCTGATGATCGCGGCGGAGTCGACGCCCATGAACCGGACGTTCAGGCCCGGTTGGTGCTCCTCGGGGATTCCGGTCTGGTGGAGGCCGACGACGCCCTGGTCGGCCTCGCCGGTGCGCAGCGCGATGATGCTGGTGGTCTGGTCGTCACGGATCGGGATCTTGCCGCAGGGCAGGATCGGGACCCCGCGCCACGCCGGCACCTCGTGGCCGTCGACGGTGGCGGCGCCGGGCATAAGGCCGCGCCGGTTGCACTGCCGGAAGAAGGCCGCGATCGCCTTGGGATGAGCGAGGAAGACCTTCGTCTTGCGGCGCATCGACAGCAGTTCGTCCATGTCGTCCGGGACCGGCGGGCCGGAGAAGGTGCTGACCCGCTGGCCGTAGTCGACGTTGTGCAGCAGGCCGAACTCCCGGTTGTTGACCAGCTCCCATTCCTGGCGCTCGCGGATCTCCTCGACGGTCAGGCGCAGTTGCTGCTCGGTCTGGTCCATCGGGTCGTTGTAGAGGTCGGCCACCCGGCTGTGGAGCCGCAGCACGGTCTGGGTGAGGGACAACTGGTACTCGCGCGGGGCGAGCTCGTAGTCGACGAATCCGCCGGTCAGCGTCGGCTCGCCCACGTGGCCGGCCTGCACCGGGACATCGGCCTCGCCCTTGCGGTTCATCGGCCGGTGCTGCCGGTCGACGTAGGACTGCAGATGCGCGCCGAGGGAGGGCGCCCGTTCGGTGAGGTCCTCGACGGCGGCCCAGGGCATCGCGAGGACCACCCCGGCCGTCTCGGCCCGCACCGAGGCCGACCACAGCGGATCGGACTGTCCCACGGCCTCGTCGCCCAGCTGGTCGCCGTCGGTGACGACCCCGATGATCCCCTCGTCGCCGTACTTGCCGCAGGTGTAGCGGGTGAACCGGCCGTGGACGACCAGGTACACCTCCGTCACGGGCTGGCCGGCCTCGAAGAGCACCTGGCCGGCGCGTACCTCCTGGGGCCGGAAGTGGCCGGCGATCTCCCGCAGAACGTCCGTGTCGTCGTAGCCGCGCAGGACCGGCAGTTCGGTGAGCGACTGGGGGATGACGCGGATGTCGTCGCTCCCGTTGTGCTCGAAGTGCACGCGACCGCGGTTCGTGCGCAGTTGCAGGCGCCGGTTGACCCGGTACGTGCCGCCCTTGACGTCCACCCACGGCAGGGCCTTCAGCAGCCATCGCGAGGTGATGGCCTGCATCTGCGGCTGCGACTTGGTGGTCGTGGCGAGCTGGCGTGCCGCGCGGGTGCTCAGACTGGTGAGCTGCTCGGCCGTGGGATCACGGGCGGGCTCTTCGACGGCGGAACCGGTGGCGCTGTCCAGTGTGGACACATTCCCTCCAGCAGGGCTGGTGAACGAACGGAGGCGACCGCGGCGGCCGGTGACGACGTGACCGCGGTGACCCTGTGATCCACTCAAGCAGCCCGGATCCGGCGCGAGGTACGGCGTGAACGGGGCGGATCAGCGCTCCGGGGGTGGTAAACCTGCTGTTGGGGGCAGGAGTGGCCGGGAGAGTGCTCCTGCGCCGGCGGACCGCTTCCGTGAGCGGTGTGACGTGCCCGCGGCGGGGGTTA
Organism: Actinacidiphila glaucinigra; assembly: GCF_035918135.1. NCBI lineage: Bacteria > Bacillati > Actinomycetota > Actinomycetes > Kitasatosporales > Streptomycetaceae > Actinacidiphila > Actinacidiphila glaucinigra. Next base: position 8,925,418 of record NZ_CP109144.1, on the reverse strand, counting down.
GCGGCCGGAAGACCGCGATCGGGGCACCATCGCCGGGCGCTCCGGTTGCCGAACGGCGCGCGCCCCGGCGCCTCCAGCGCCCCCGACGCCGCGCCGGCGGGCCGAGGACTCCCGTGCCGGTGCGCGCCCGCCGCGCGGCCCCGGCTGCTCCGGCCTCCTCGTTGCCCATCCCACTGGGGGCAGGGACATCCGCCCCGAGGTGCCCCAGAGGGCACCCGCGCCGCTCTCGCCATGGCCTCTCGTTCGATTGAGCATGCGGGGACCGACCGTGAGTTCGATATGCCGTCAGCCTTTCGCGCAAGGCGGCTTGCGTGCCTAGAAGAGTCATGAAGATCTTGGGTTCTGGTCCCGCCGTGTGAGCGGTGGGACCAGACTCGGTTTCGTGGTGATGGGGGAATGGGCCGGGGAGTCGGTCGGGCCGGATGTGTGGGAGACCTGCCGGGAGTTGATTCCGGCGGGAAGTGTGTTCGCGTTCCTGGCCGAGCATCGCGGAGCGCTGTTCCCGGCGGAGATGTTCGCGGACATGTATCCCTCGGCGAACGGACGGCCGTCCATGCCGCCGCAGATCCTGGCCGCGGCGATCACGGTGCAGGCCCTGCACGGGCTGTCGGACTTCGAGACGGTCCAGGAACTGCGCTGTGATCTGCGGTGGAAGGCCGCTTGCGGGCTCGGTCTGCACGATGCGGCCTTCGATCCGTCGCTGCTGGCCTACTTCCGCCGCCGTCTGGCGCGCTCGGTGCGGCCGAACCGGGTCTTCGAGGCCGTGCGCGAGGTGGTGAAAGCCACCGGGGTCCTTCAGGGCAAGCACCGGCGAGCACTGGACTCCACCGTGCTGGACGACGCGGTCGCCACCCAGGACACCGTCACCCAGCTCATCGCCGCGATCCGCGCGGTGATCCGCGAGGTTCCCGGCGCCGACCAGGCCGCAGCGGTGCAGTGCACCGCGCACGACTACACCGACCCGGGCAAACCACGGATCGCCTGGAACGATCAGCAGGCCCGCGCTGATCTCGTGGACGCCCTGGTCGGTGACGCGCTCAGACTGCTGGGGCATCTACCCGAGCGGGAACTGGGCGAGAAAGCCGCCAACGCCGTTGGCATCCTGGCCCTTGTCTCCGGGCAGGACGTCGAACCCGCCCAGGACTCCGACGGACGCGACGGACGCTGGCGCATCACCCAAGGGACCGCACCAGGCCGGGTGGTCTCCACCGTCGACCCGCAGTCCCGGCACGTGCACAAGACCCGCACCCACCAGCAGGACGGGTACAAAGCCCACCTCGCGATCGAGCCCGAGACCGGGTTATACACCGCCGTCACCCTCACGCCCGGCGCCGGCCCCGAGCACCACGAAGCCACCGTCGGCGTGGACCTGCTCGCCGAAGAAGACGGACCGGTGGACGCCTTCGGTGACACCGCCTACTCCACCGGCCAGGCCCGCCAGACCCTGGAACAAGCAGGTCACCGTCTGTTCCTCAAACCCGCCCCCCTCCGAGCGGCGGTCCTTGGCGGCTTCACCCTCGACGACTTCGCCATCGACACCACCCACGGCACGGTGACCTGCCCCGCCGGACACACCGTCCCCCTGTCCGACCCCGGCGGCCGGCACCAGCAGCGCAAGGCCGCCTTCAAGGACCGGTGCACCGACTGCCCACTGCGTCAGCGATGCACCAACGCTAAGGCCGGCCGCACCCTGACCATCCGCCCCCACCACGACCTGCAGACCGCCGCCCGCCACCAGGCCGCCACCGACCCCACATGGCAGGCCGACTACCGCCGCTGGCGACCACCGGTCGAACGCGCCGTCGCCTGGCTCGTCCAGCACGGCAACCGCCGCCTGCGCTACCGCGGCACCATCGCCAACAACACCTGGCTCCACACCCGAGCCGCCGCTCTCAACCTCCGCCGACTCATCAACCTCGGACTCACCCACACAGACGGAACCTGGACACTCAGCCCGGCCACCGCATAGACCGAGGACCCGTCCAGCCCACAACCAGACAGCCCCTCACCAAGATCTTCATGAGTCTTCTAGGCCGTGTCGTCAAATGCCCGCCTGCCCAGCGGCGCCTGGCACGGCACCTCGCTGCGTTGTCGAATCGTCCGAGTAGCCCACTACGAGGACGACTCTCCGCCTTGCGATGCACCGCACCAGACGCCGCTGGGCCCGCCCTCCGGGCGGCCGACGTTCATTTGACGACACGACCTAGTAGTGCTTGGTCAGGTCGGCTGAGTCTGTGCGTGTCCTTGTGGGGTGGTCGGGCGTTGGGAGGGTGTGAGTCCGGACGAAGTTGCTGTGGTGCGTGATGAGTTGGAGGCGTTCGCGGCGGAGGTGTTCGAGCCGTTTGCGCGCAAGGATCAGCGCCGGTGGGGGCAGGTGTATCTGCGTGGTCTGATGACGGACGCGCGGCGCAAGTCGGTCGAGCCGATGGCCGCTCGGTTGGGAGAGGACGGCAACCGGCAGGCGCTGGCCCACTTCATCACCACCAGTCCGTGGGATCCGGCCCATCTGCGGGCCCGTCTGGCGTGGAAGATGGAATCGGTGATCCGGCCCACCGCTCTGGTCTTCGACGACACCGGGTTCCTGAAGGACGGCAACGCCTCGGCGTGTGTGTCACGGCAGTACACCGGGACTGCGGGCAAGGTCACCAACTGTCAGGTGGGTGTCTCGCTTCATCTGGCCCGTGACCATGCCTCGGCGGCCGTGAACTGGCGGCTGTTCCTGCCCGAGAGCTGGGATCCGTCCTCGCCGAAAGCAGACCCGGACAAGGTCGCACGCCGCACGTCCTGCGGCATCCCCCAGGACATCGGGCATGTCGAGAAGTGGCAGCTCGCTTTGGACATGGCCGATGAGACCCGCTCCTGGGGGATCGATGTGCCGCTGGCGATCGCGGACGCCGGATACGGCGACGCGGCGGCCTTCCGGCTCGGCCTGAACGCGCGGGGCATGCACTACGTGGTGGGTATCTCCAGCACGCTGTCGGCCCAGCCGGGCGATGCGGCACCGGTCGCCGAGCCGTACTGCGGGACCGGCCGGCCGCCGGTGCCGAAATACCCCCAGCCTGCCCGCTCGGTGAAAGATCTGGTCATCGCCGCAGGCCGGAGCGCGGCACGGCCGGTGCAGTGGCGCGAGGGATCCCGGCCCGGCACCGGCCGCTCAGGCGTCAAGCGGATCTACTCCAGGTTCGTCGTCTTGCGGATCCGGCCCGCCGGACGTGAGATCCGGCAGGCCACCGACGGCGTCGAGCTGCCGGCGTGCTGGCTGCTGGCCGAGTGGCCCGCGGGTGAAAAGGAGCCGGTCCAGTTCTGGCTGTCCGACCTGCCGGAGACCACCGCGCTGACCACCCTGGTCCGTCTCGCCAAGCTCCGCTGGCGGATCGAGCACGACTACCGGGAGATGAAGCAGGCCCTGGGCCTTGCCCACTTCGAGGGCCGGACCTGGAACGGCTGGCACCACCACGTCACCCTCGTCTCCATCGCCCATGCCTTTTGCACCCTGCAGCGACTGGCCCGAGCCCCAAAAGACGCGGCGCCGGCCTGAGCCTCTACCAGGTCGTCCGCGACCTGCAGATCCTCCTCGCCACCTGGACCGGCGCCTGCCCCACCTGCCACCGCGACATACCCACCCCAATACCAACCTGACCAAGCACTACTAGGGGCGGGGCGCGGTACGGGGTGCCTTGTGGTGAGGCGTGGCGGTGGCGATCCGCCGTTGTGCTGCGAGGGGTCGCTCCGAGACCCCTCGCAACGGCTTCTCGTACATCGCCACCGACACCGCCGATTACCTCGGTCTCCCGCGCGACCGCACGGTGTCGGCTACGCGGCACCCGCGCGGACTTGCTTCGGGTCCGGGGTGGCGTACACGACGAGAGTGCTGTCGTATCCGCCCTTGGCTCTGTCGTAGGCCCCGGTGCAGGTGGCCAGGGCCAGGCGGGGCGGGCCGTCGCGGGTGAAGAGCGCCGCAGGGAGGCTTCGCCGGGGGTAGGTACGGCGAGCCGTGACGACGTAGTGGTAGACGTCACCGCTGGCGGCGGCGACGTCTATCGCGCCTCCCGGTTCGAGGGAGAGCAGGGCGGCGAAGGCTCCGATGCCCTCCCGCCGGGTGTCGACATGGCCGGCGATCAGTGTCGTGCCCTCGGCGGAACCCGTCGTCGCACCCAACGCCCACCAGCCGCCCACGCGCCCGCTCTTGGGAAGTTCCAGGGCGCCGTCCGGCGCTGCCGCCACGGGCACCAAGGGAGCGTGGAAGCCTCCGGGACCGCGGATCTCGATGGGAGGCGAAGGGGCGGGACCGCCGGGTGCGGCAGCCCTCGGCGATTGCCTCAGGCTGCCGACATCGCCGATGGGCGCGGTCCCCGCGAGCAGGGCCCATCCCGCCACCATGGCGACCGCACCCGCGCCGGCGCCAAGAGCGGCCAGGGCAGTCGCAACGCGGGCTGCGGACAGTGGGATCAACGGCCGGTGGCGCTCCGTCGCCGGATGCGCAGGAGCCATCCGGTGCTGAGACCGGCCAGGAGCGCACCGCCGGCGAGCGTCACGAGCGCGGCAGTGCCGTGGGAACCGTCGTCGGCCGCGGCGAGCTGGCCACCGTTGCCGGCGTGAATGGTGCCGACGTCCATGCCTGCGTGGCAGGTGCCGCCCTCGACCATCTGCAGGTGCATCGCCACGACCGGTCGGGCCGCTCGGGCCGCGGCCACGACCTCGGCATTGGCTCCGGACTTCACTTCCCGGTCGATCAGCGCGAGCGTCGCGGCATGGCCAGCCTCCGCCGCCTTCAGCCACGCGGCGTCATACGCCGGCGAGCCGGCCTTTTCCCGGATCGAGGCCAGTTCCTGGTTCTGCATGGTGCTGGGGCCGGCGGGCAGCGAGACACCGAGCTTCCCCGCGAGGGCCTTCAGATCCGCGTCGAGCTTGGTGTGGTCGCGGACGAGTACCTCGCCGACCTCTTTCACACAAGCCGTCGTCGCGTGCGCCTGCGCGTCCTGCCCCGCTGCGATCTCTGCGAGGTTGCCCTGGTGGACGGTCCTCACAAAGGCTGTGTCCTGGTCGCCGACCGGCGCGGCCACGGCCTGCGGAGCCGCCACCGCGCTCATCGCCGCCGCGAGAGCGGCTGCGGGCACCATGCGTAGACGTATCACTGCGCACTCCCTTCGCCCTCAGAACGGACCGGCCGAGGGCACGTGGAAAGCGAAGGCCGTACAGCGTTCGCCCATCCATTGAGCGCATATGACGTCCCGGGCCGCACGGGGGCGGCCGCGTTTTCACCGCCTTGGCCCTGCCGGGCTGCGTTCATGCCGAAGATGCGACGGCGCAGCCCGGCACGTGCCCGCCCGCGCCGGCATCCGGGCCGGCGTCACTTGCCGACAGGGCCCCCAGTATCCGGCGGGGCCGCAGGGTGCAGCAGCCCGCGCAGCACATTGCCCTCCGTCGTCAGGTAGGCGGAGCCGTAGTCGAAGCGACGCGCCTCGGCGAACAGCAGGTAGTAGTACTTGGCGTTCTCGATGACCAGTACGCCGGGGTGAGGTCCCCCAGCATCACCGGGGACGCCGTCACGTCGCGGACGACCGTGTAGCCGCCTGCGACCTCGCAGTAGCGCTCCTGGCGGTCAAACATCTCGCGGACGCGTTCCCGGTACAGCTCCTTCCCGGTGACCAGCCAGAGCGAAAGGCAGGAGTCGACGTACTCCGGGCGCAGCGGGGAGGACGGGTCCGTCGCACGCATGCCGCGGTAGTCGAGGGTCCGGCGGCAGGCGGAAGGTGTCGAGCACGGCCGTCCGGCTGTCGTGGTAGCTCTCGCCCTCGGCGACACGGCCACTGCGGGCCAGCAGCCCGCCGTAGAAGGCGGTCAGCTCGGACTGCACCCGGGCATCAGCCGCGCCCAGAACATCCACCGCAACCGGCCCGCCCCTACAGCACACCCCCAATGTATCGATACGCCACACAACACACTCCGAAGATCCGGCAGCGGAGCCATGGACGCCCAGAGGTCAACGAAGACAGACCCCGCACGTCGCGCAGACCCCGCACGCCAGGGCCGCCGCCCTTGCCCCCGCGCACCACACCTCCCGGACGGCGGCACTGACGGGCACCGCCCGGACGGCGGTGGTGTGTGATCGCGCGGGGCGGCCGGGGAGCGTCAGCCCAGCCCCAGTCGGGGTATCTCCCGTCCCGGGGAGCGGTCCATCACCATCAGCAGCCCGGCGTCGCGCGTCCTGGCGTAGGCGGCCTCGTCGATGACGTCCACCTGGAACCAGACGGCCTTGGCGCCGATCGCCACCGCCTGGTCGGCGACGTCTCCGGCGAGGGCCGAGTTCACGAACACGTCCACGACGTCCACCGCGAAGGGGATCTCCGCCAGGGACGCGTAGCCCTGCTCACCGTGCACCGTCTCCGCCTTCGGGTGCACGGGCACCACCCTCTTGCCGATCCGCTGCAGCTTTTCGGCCACCCGGTAGGCGGCCCGATCGGGGTTGTCGGACAGACCCACCACGGCCCACGTGTCCCCGGCCTCGGTGAGTATCCGCCTTATCGTCGCGTCATCGCCATAAGTCGTCATGTCCGGCACCCCCGTTCGCGGGTGGGCACCGAGCCGCCCACCGCCGACCGCATCACCACGGAAAGGGCCAGGCCCTTGAGCTTCGTCTGCAGCATGGAGCAACCCTAGGCGTCTCGGATACTGTATGCAATATCACCGGCATGGGAATCGCGTCCTCGGCGGGATCCGATGGCGACGAGTTCTTCGAGGCTCTTGGCCATTCCGGTGCGGCCCCCGGCGCGATGGGCTTCGACATGGCGGTCCAGACTCTCAACCGCGTTCTTCTGCCGCACACGGCCGGAACGACCGGCGTCGACCCGTCAGTGGACTTCTCGGTGGTCGTGGAGAAGCCGCCGCCTCTTGACGCCCGCGTCATCCAGCTCAACACGTTCGAACGCCTCACTCGTCGTGCGGCGTCCGGCTCGGCGATCCCTGGAACGTGAGGCGGGAGCGGCGGATTCTCTCTACACACGGGGGCCTGGTCACGCTCCCGTGGTCGAGCCGGGACGGACGATCATCAGGATGACGACGACGGCCCACAGGAGGTTGAAGACGCCGGTGAGCATGGTCAGCCGGGCCGCCACGGCACGCGGCTCACCGCCGGCCGCCGCGCCCTTGGTCAAGGCGAGCAGTCGCTGCTGGCCGGGCAGGATCGCCATGGCCAGGATCGCTGCGGCGATCACGGTCAACGCGAGCGACGCGATCAGCCAGGCGTCGGTGAGGACCCCGAGAAGGGCGCCGGTGGCGAACCCGAGGGCCGGCACGGCGAGACCCGCGACGGCGTAGCCGCGGCAGATCCGGTGCAGGAGTCCGGCGATCGCGACGGCCCGCCCGTCCGGGTCCTCAGCCCCGGATGCCTGCAGTGCGTAGCGGGGGAACATGGACGCGGCCGCCGTGATCGATCCGACCGCGACGATCGCCGCGAGGACATGCAGGGACAGCATCACCTTGGTCACTGCGATTCCTCCGAGCAGAAGCGCGAATATGTTGGCTGCCAATACATACACTGCCTACGCCAACTTTGGGTAGGCTGCCTACACATGAGGGCAGACGCGGTGCGAGGGCACCTGGACGGACTGTTGCTGGCCGTGCTCGAACCGGGGCCGCTGCACGGTTACGCGATCATCGCCGCGGTCCAGCACCGCAGCGACGGCGTGCTGGCACTGCGGACGGGCACGATCTATCCGGCCTTGAACCGGCTGGAGCGCCTGGGTCTGCTCGGCAGCAGCTGGCAGTCCTCCGGTGAACGGCGACGGCGATGCTACGAGCTCACCGATGCCGGACGGCGCTCGCTCGCCGGCGAGCGCACCGCGTGGAGCGAGTTCACCGCGGCGATCGGATCGGTGCTCAACCCCATCTCACCGCCCGACGTGGCCACATGAACGCGGCCGGCCGGCAGGCCGACCCCGTCGAGGCTTACGTCACGGCCCTGACCGCCGCGCTGCACGGCCCGGCCGGGTCAAGGCCAGGATGATCGAGGAGATCCGCGGCGGCCTCGTGGACACGGTGACGGCGCACACCCGAGCGGGAACGGCCCACCCGCGCGCCGTCGACCTGGCGGTCGAAGAGTTCGGGACCGTCGACGAGATCGCGCCGGGCTGCCAGCGCGAACTGACCATCGCCCAGGCGCGGCACACCGCCCGGGCTGTCGCCCTCACGGCTCCTTTCCTGGTCGCCTGCTGGTATCTGGCCTGGCCCACCGGCCAGGGTCAGCCCTGGGATCCGCCGCGCGTGGCTCAGCTGCTGGCCGTTCATCTGGCGGGCGTCGCCGGTCTCGCGGCACTGCTCGCCGCGGCGGCGCTGGCCGTCACCGGCAGCCTCGCCCGCCGGCTGCCCGTCCCGCACCGGCTGCCCCTCGCGGTCGCCTGGGCCGGCACCACTGCCAGCGTCGCCATGGCGGTCGCCACGCTCGCGCTCGCCGCCGCCTGCGTCCTGGCCGCGAACTGGCCCCTGCTCGCGCCGGCCGGCGCACTCGCGGCCCTGTCGCACGCCGTGGTGGCGGCCTCGGCCCGCGCCTGCCGGCGGTGCGCACGTCTGCGGACCGCGTGACGCCACGCCCATCGGGGCCGCGATCGTCGGTGACGTCTACGTGGGCAAGGGGATGACGTCGGGTTTTCCGGCCGGGTGGAGCGTGGCGGTCTGCGCGGCGTCGTGGTCGTGGAGAACGCGTGAGATGACCCCGACGCCGCCGGTGAGGTCGTCGCGGATCAGTACGTCCACGCTGGACGACGTATGGACATAGATGCCGTTCTCCATCCTCATTGAGCTACCGCCGACCTCCGCGTGCCCGAGATCGGACGTCCGCAAGGCCGCGTCGAGCGCCTCGGCGATCTCCTGGCCGAGACGCGGTGCGCGGCCGAGCACCGGGACGTGGAGCGAGAGGCGCCAGGTCTCGGAACCCGACAGTGGGCTGCGACCGAACCAGCGCGACACCAGCTCGCCCTGCGGCAACCCGCTCATCGTTTCCACGACCCAGCAAGCCTCCGCCGGGTGAACGGGCTTCTCGACCGCGCGCATCACAACAGGGTGGGTGTATCCGGCGGTTGCCAGTGCGCCGGCCAGGGCGGGCAGGTGTCCGTGGCCGTCCGGGGCGGTGCACCGGTCCAGGGCTTGCCGTACTCCCGGACGCGCCAGTGCGGGGTCCTGGGCGAGGGCGGAAACGGATTCCCGTGCACGGGTGAGCAGCGCGGACCAGGCCGCGAAGGGGAACTCCTGCGAGTCCGGGGTGCGCATACTGTAGAGCGGCAGCCCGTCCGTGCCGCGCTGGTCGACGGCGTCGTGACCGTCAGGGCGGACGGACCATTCGAGGCCGGTGCCGGCGAGATTCCGGAGGTCGGACCAGGCGCGCGTCTCCGGCCGCGGCCGCACCTCCCGCGCGCTGGGCCTCGTCAAGGCGAACGCGCCGTCCACCAGGGGTGTGACGCGGTCCAGGTCGTCGTTGTCGGCCAGGAACGCGAACCGGCACAGCAGCGCCGCCATCGGCCCGGGATGGCGCAGCTCGGGGTCGCCGAGGGCCACCGCACGGCACAGAAGATCCAATTCCCGCCACGGCATCACGTGCGGATGGAAGTGGGCCTGGTCGTCCCAGCCGACGGTCGTCGGCTCCGGGAGACCGGGCGCCTCCAGGGCGAGTTCCACGTACTCCAGCCCGGGCGTGAGATCCAGAACGAGCGCCAAGGCCTCGCCGAGGCGGAACCTGGTGACAAAGGTCTCCTGCTCGTCGGCATCCTCCTCGTAGACGTCGGGCGCGTCGTCGTCGAAGAGGTACACCGGCCAGAAGTCCGGTTCGGCCATACGGGCCTTCAAGGCATCGTCGAGCGGCATGCGGTCAGGCTAGGGCCTTCGAACCGCGCCGCGCACGCGACGTGATCGGCGAGCGGTGCTGCCCGGTCCTGTCACGCGTGGCCGCCCGTCCCCGGGGCCTTCGGCAGGCGCTCGATCCCGGTCGCCGCTGCGTCGCCGCATCCGGCGTGGACGGCGTTTCTGCTGGTGAGACCTGGCTCACGATGCCGCGTCTCGATCGGCCATACATTTGCTTGACGCGTCAAGTAGTGTTCTCATGGGATCCGGGATCGAACCCGGGCGCACCCTTCTCGCAGATGATCAGCGGGCGCGGTCAGCCCGGGATCACGCCCCCGGATGCCCCGGCCGACGGGCGGGGGCCGCACGGCCGGCCCATCGCACCCGGCCCGCCTTCACTTCTTCTCTTTCTCCAGGACCAGGAACCCATCGTGTACACAGCCGCCGTCATCCTCAGCGTTCTGCTCGCCCTCGTCTTCCTCGCCGCCGGCGCACCCAAGGTGCAGCTCAAGGGCCCCGTACCGGACGGCCTCATCGACAAGGGGCTCGGCTCAGGCCTGGTCCGGTTCGTGGGCATCGCGGAGGTGGCCGCGGCCGTCGGGCTGGGCGTCGGCATCTGGTGGCAGCCGCTGGGCATCGCGGCTGCCACAGGCACCGTGGTGGTGCTCATCGGCGCGATCAGCTTCCACGTGAAGAAGGGCGAGTACGGCGACAGCGCGACCCGCAACGCCGCGGTGACCCCCATCGTGCTGCTGCCCGTGGCCGTGGCCACGGCCCTGACCCTGGCCGCGTCGCTGTAGGAGCGGCCGACCCGGCAGCCGGCCATACGGCACCGTCGGCTCCGCGTGCCGGGGTGAGGGACCCGCTGTCAGTCCTTGCGGGCGATGACCAGACGGGCGTACGGGGCACCGTCCGGGCGGCGGCCGAATTCGGGCAGTACCGCGGTCCGCACCGTGAAGCCCGCCGCGGTCAGTTCGGCGCGCACGGCGCGCAGCGGGAAGGTGCGGTAGTACATGACGAACGGCGGACGCCAGACCGCGTTCCGTATGCGCATGGCCGCGTCGAACCCGGCGGGCACCCAGTAGCTCCGGGAGGAGATGCGGGCCGGCGCGACAACCGGGAAGGCGAAGAGCCCGCCGGGCCGCAGGGCGCGGTGCACCCCGGTGAACAGGGCCGGCCGGTCGCTGGCCAGGAAGTGGCCGAAGGCGCCGAAGCTGACGGCCAGGTCGAACTCCGCGGCGAAGGGCGGTCTCCGCGCGTCCGCGCGTATCCATTCCGCGTCCGGGTGGGCACGGCGCGCCTCGGCGAGCATGCCGGTGCTGAAGTCCACTCCCGCGACCCGCCCTCGGCACAGCGGGTTCAGGACCCGCAGGCCGGCCCCCGTGCCGCAGCACACGTCCAGCCCGTCGCCGAAGGGACCGAGCGGGCGCAGGGCGGTGGCGGTCGCGTCGAGGATGCGGTCCGGGGTGCGGTACGGCGTGTGGTCGAACTTCGGGGCGAGCAGGTCGTAGCCGCGCTCGACGGAGGAGAAGGCCTGTACGGCCAGTTCGCGCAGCGAGGGCCCTTCGGGTGAGAACACGGCTCCAGGGTAGGGCCGTTGGGCCGAGGCAAGCGGCGGCTACGGCATTACGCACGGATTTCGGCGGGGCCTTCCGGGTCCACCGACCGCGCCCGTGCGCACGCGGCGAGGCCCCGGGGTACCCCCCGGGGCCTCGTGGTGTCCCGCGACCGGTGCGACGGTCAGGCGGGCGTGAGTCCGGGGTTGCCGGCCTCGGTGACGAAGGAGCCGGCGGTGGTGATCGGGGCGCCGGGTGTGGTCACCGCGGAGACCGTCTTGAAGTCGGCGCGCGCCTCGTCCGTGCCGAGGGTCACCACGGCGTAGCCGCGGCGGCCGTTGTAGAACTTCAGGTGCGGGTTGGCCTGCATGTAGGTGGCCCAGTTGGACGGCTTGTCGGAACCGTCCTTGCCGCTGGTGATCGAGCTGGTGACGATCTCCGTGCCGAGGGTCTTCGACGCCGGGTCGTCGAAGTCCTTCTTGATGTCGAAGCCGTAGTGGACGTGGACGTCGCCGGTGAGGACGACGAGGTTGTCCCGGCCCGCGGACTCCCAGCCGTCCAGGAGGCGCTGCCGGGAGGCCGGGTAACCGTCCCAGGAGTCCATGGAGACCTTGAAGTCGGGCGTCGAGCGGTCCTTGCGCTGCGCGAAGGTGACCTGCTGGGGAACGACGTTCCAGGTCGCCTTCGAGGAACGCCAGCCGTCGATCAGCCAACGCTCCTGGGTGGCGCCGGTCATCGTGCGAGCCGGGTCCTGCGACTCCGGCCCCGGAACCTGCCAGCCGTCACCGTACGCCTGGTCCGAGCGGTACTGGCGGGTGTCGAGGATGTCGAACTGGGCGAGCCGCCCGAACTGCAGGCGCCGGTAGAGCTGGGCCTCGGGGCCCTGCGGGAGCTGCCGGCGGCGCAGCGGCTGGTTCTCCCAGTACGCGCGGTAGGCCGAGGCCCGCCGCAGCAGGAACTCCTCCGGCGGAACGTCGTTCTCGGGTGTGTCGTCCGCGTAGTTGTTCTCCGTCTCGTGGTCGTCCCAGGTGACCACGAAGGGGTGCGCCGCGTGGGCCGCCATCAGGTCGGGGTCGGACTTGTAGAGGGCGTAGCGGAGCCGGTAGTCCTCCAGCGTGAGCGTCTCGCGGTTGAAGTGCGAGGGCAGCACGCGGTCGGTGTAGGCACGGGCGCCACCGGTCGCGGTCACGGCGTACTCGTAGAGGTAGTCGCCGAGGTGGAAGACCGCGTCGAGGTCCTCGTCGGCCAGGTGACGGTAGGCGGTGAAGTAGCCGTCGTGGTAGGCCTGGCAGGACACCGCCGCAAGCCGCAGCTCGGTCAGGCGGGCGCCCTTCGACGGGGCGGTGCGGGTGCGGCCCACGGGACTGACCCACTGGCCCACGCGGAACCGGTAGTACAGGACGCGGTCGGCGTCCAGGCCGCCCACCTCGACGTGCACGGCGTGGTTGTACTCCGGGTGCGCGTCGACGGTGCCACGCTTGGTGACGCGGGTGAAGCGCTCGTCGTGGGCGAGTTCCCAGCGCACCTTGAAGCGCTTCTGGGGCAGGCCGCTGCCGCTCTCGTACGGACGGGGCGCGAGCCGGGTCCACAGCAGCACCGAATCGGGCAGCGGGTCGCCCGAGGCCACACCCAGCGTGAAGGGGTTCTCGGTGATCTTGACTGCACTCGCCTCGGCCGCGGCGGCGGTCCCGCCCAGCGGGATGTTCACGGCGAAGGCCAGCGTCGCCGCCGCCCCGGTGACCGTCAGAAAACGGCGCCTGTCCATGTGGCGTACGGCGTCACGAAGTTCGGCGGAGTGCCCGGACGAAGAAGGTGATGCGGAAGGCTGCATGTGTGTACGCGATTCCTGACGTGCGGTGTACGGCCCAACGGCCCGGTAGGTGCTGCCAGGGCATTGCAGTGGCGCGGGACGGCGTACAGCCACCGAGAGGTTGGCGCGTACATGTATGGACGGTGACCGTTGGCCCCGCCGCCGGCACGAAGCCCGCCCTTCACGGATCCCACACGAACCCGCCATGTGCCAGAGGCAGTTCGTTCCCCGGCCCGCAGCCCGCAGGGGCTGCTCCGAGCGCCTGGGGGCGCTGTCGGTGGCGGGACCTAAGGTGCCCCGCGTGAACATCGACGATCTCGAATGGCAGCAGGACTGGTACGGCGGCGTTCCGCCGCGGCTCGTGGAGGAGATACTCGAACGCGGCGGCCTGGACGTGCTGGTGGAAGCGGCGCGAGAGCGCGGCGAGTGGTTCTGCGCGGAGGGTGCGGTGCGCCGGCTGTGCGCGGCAGGGGAGTTCGCGCGCGCCTGGGCGGTCGTCGAACCGTTCACCGCCACCGGATGGCAGCCCGCGATACGCACGGGCGCCGACGTCCTGCTGCGCTGGGGCCGCGTCGAACAGGCACTGGAGCTGGCGCACCCCCCGGGCCCGGAACTCGGCGACGCGCTGCCCGACTACGCCGAGGTACTGGTCGGGGCCGGACGGGTGGACGACGCCATCGACGCTCTCGCGCCACACCTGCGCGAGCGGCGGGTGCGGCGGGCCCTGGTGAGGATCACCGACGGCCAGGGCCGCGACGACCGGGTCCTGGAGCTGCTCGCCCCGACCTTCGACGAGTTCCGCAGCGACCCGCACCGGTGCCGTGTGCCCGACCTGTGGGACGTACTGACCGCCCGGGCCACCGTTCTCGAGCGGTCCGGGCGTGTGGACGAGGCGGTCGCACTGCTCGGCGCGGACGTGGCCGCGGGCCGGTACGGGCCGCGGAACACCGTCGAGTTCCACGTCGAACTACTCGCCCGGCACGGGCGGATCGAGGAGCTGCGCGAACTCGCCACCGGCGCCCACGGTCCCATCGCCGCCCGGCCCTACGTCGCGGCCCTGGAGGGCGTGGGCAGGGCCGCGGACGCGGAGAGCTACCTGCGTGGGCTCATCGACACCGACGTGTACCGGATCCCGTACGAGAACGCCCTGATGGAGTTCCTGGTCCGCCGGGGCCGGCCGGACGAGGCCGTCGAGGCGGTGGCGCACACCTTCGACGAGCCCCACGAGCCGAATCTCCTCCAGGCGACCATGCTCCTCCTGGCCGAACACGGGCAGCCCGACAAGGCCCTGGAGCTCACCGAAGGACGAAGCGCGGCATTCCTCGAGGAGAACGAGAGGTACTGGCTCCGGTCCAACCGGTGGTGGCTGATGGGCGAGGCGGGGCGCAGCCGGGAAGCCCTCGCCGAGATCGAGGCGCTGCCGCCGGATGAGGTGGACGACCGGGAGGTCACGATCGCCTGGCTGCTCGCGCGGGACGACCGCACGGAAGAGGCCGTCGCCCGCCTCCGGCAGTGCCCCGGCAGCCAGGCGGCGACCGAGCTGGCCCGCCTGCTCGTCCGGCAGGGCCGCTGCGCGGAGGCCGTGGCCGTCATTCCCGACGTGACCACGCAGCGTGCGGAGAACCGGCGCCTTCTCGGGAAGGGGGAGGAGGGCGAGTAGGGCCGCCGGAGACGACGGGGCGCACGCGGAGGGCCGGCCCCCCGAGGGGACCGGCCGTGGTCGTGCCCGAGGTCACGCCAGGGGGGTGCGCCGACGGCCCGTTCCCGGGGCCGTCGGCGCCGTTCCCGGCGCTTCCCCCGCTACTTGCGCTTCAGGGTGAAGTCGGCGGTGACCGTCGCTCCCTTCTTCAGCTTCACCGTCGTGACGGTCGGCTGGTAGCCGTCCTTGGCGACGATGACGGTGAGCGGGTTGTTGCGGACGTCGAGCCACAGTCCGTACGTGCCGTCGGCGGACGTGGTGAGCGTGTAGCTCGCGGCCCAGCTGTCGATCTGTACGGTCGCCCCGGCCAGCGGCGCGCTACCGCCGGTGGCCTTGTTGCCCAGGACGACGCCGGAGATCTTCCCCCAGGTCTTGGGCGGGTCGACGTGCAGGCTGACCGGGATGCGCGGCACGGAGTACGGCGTGTCGGTGCCCACGCTCAGGCCGGCGGTCAGGTCACCGGGCTGGGTCACCGAGGCGGCCGAGGCGTCCAGCGAGACCGTGACGGTCGCGCTGGCGCCGGGCTGCAGGGTGAGCTCCTGGACGCTCTCGCTCATCCAGTCGACGTCACTCGCCCCGCCCTGGTCGTACCCGGGCAGCACCTCGACGGTGCTGACCGGCCTGCCGGGGGCGTTGCCGCCGCCGACCTTGTAGAAGCCGGGCGCGCCGCCGCCGCGGTAGGTGGCGACGTTGGCGTTGGGAAGGGTGCCCCAGGTGCCGGACTTCGGGTCGAAGGCCTGGCTGCGGTTGGTGAGGGCGTTGTTCCCGATGCCGCCGACCAGCACCAGACGGCCGTTGGCCGCGGCGTAGGAGGTACCCCATTGCGGGGCCGGGACGTCCGCGAGCTGTGACCAGCTGTCGGCGCCCGGGTCGTAGACGTAGGAGTGGACGACGTCGTTCTCGCTCGCGCCCAGACCACCGGCGCAGTAGATCTGGCCGTCGATGGCGCCGCACGCCTCCCACGAGATGGGCTCGGGGTAGGCGGCGATCTGGGACCAGCTGTCGGAGCCCGCGTCGTAGACGCTGGCGTCGGTCGTGCCGCAGAAGTCGGCGCCGCAGCCGCCGATCATGTAGAGCTTGCCGTCCAGTACGGCCGTGCCGGAGCCGGCGTAGGGCTTGGGCGCGGACGCACCGGTGGTCCAGCTGTCCGACGCCGGGTCGTAGATCTCCAGCTTCGCGTCCGGGGAGCCCGACGGTCCCCAGCCACCGACCGCGTAGAGCTTGCCGTCGATGAACCCGTGCGCGGGGCTCTCCCGGGTGTCGGACGCGCTCGCCAGCTTCGTCCAGCTGCCGGCGACCGGGTCGAGGACGTACAGGTCCTTGACGTCGCTCGATCCGTTGTAGCCGAAGGCCGAGTAGACCTTGCCGTCCAGCGTGTCGACGGCGTTGTCCATGAGAGCGCCCGGCAGGTTCGGGGCCGTCTGCCACGCGTCGTCGGCCGGGGCCGCCGCGGACGGGCCGGCCTTGGCGGTCGCCGTGTGGGCCTTGCTGGACAGCGGGTTGAAGTCACCCTTGACGGTCCGCAGCGCGGCGCCCTTGTCCTGCTGGGTGAAGCCACCGGACTGTTCGCCGAACTTGACCGTGGCGGCGGCGCCGCCGGTGTTCTTGACGGTCAGCTTCTGCGTCTTGGAACCGCCCCAGGCGACGGAGGCGGAGACCGAGGCCGGAGTGATGGTGACCTTGCCGGCCTTGAGCTTGAAGTTCGCCTGGACGGCGCTGTCGGCCCCAACCTTGGCGGTCTTGGTCAGCGAGGTGTACTTCGCCTTGGCCGCGGTGAAGGGGTGGTTGCCGAAGGCGGTCGAGACGAACGAGTAGTAACCGTCCGGCAGGTTCGGGTCGTCGGGGGTGGCCGACGTGGTGGTGTTCTCGCCGGGCTTGTCCTGACTGGTGACGGTGGCACCGACGATGCCCGTGCCGGTGTTGGCGTCGGTCACCGTGCCCACGACCAGGCCGGCGGGGACGGGGGTGAGCTGCCGGTCGCCGACGAAGACGTTGTCGACGGCCCACCACCAGCCGAAGCTTCCGGCGAAGTGGAAGCGCAGTTGCACCTCGGGCTTGCCGGCGAAGTCGGACAGCGACGCCTCGATACGGTCGCCGGTGATGTCCGATCCCGGGGACCAGATCCTGGTCCAGGTCTTGCCGCCGTCGGCGGTCGCCTCGACGGCCGCGGACTGGCCGCCGTACTGCTTGTACTCGGTGTCGAAGGCCACCTCGGGGTCGTTCTTCCCGGTGAAGTCGTAGACCGGGCTGATCAGCGAGGTGTCCTGGGTGGCGCCACCGCCGAAGTGGTCGCTGTCGACGACGGCGAACGCGCCGTCACCGCCGGTGTGGTTGCCGCGGTCGCCGGGGTCGTCGAACTGCCAGCCGCCCGTGGTGTCCTCGGCGTTGTCCACCTTCCAGCCGGTGGGCGGGGCGTCGGTGGCGTCGATCGGTTCGGTGGTGCCGGTCACGTCGACCCGGTATCCGGGCGGGTTCGCCGTCCAGGCGTCCGCCGGGACCGCGATGCCCACGGTCTGCGCGGAGTCGCCGACGGTGATCTTCTTTTCGACGGCCTTGTAGCCGGGAGTGGCCGACGCGACGTGCAGGGTGTAGGAGTGGCCCTGGGGCAGGTCCAGGCTGTACGCGCCGGTCGCGGGATCGGTCCACACCACGCCGGGGACGCCGTCCGCGGTGATCTTGGCGTAGAGCGGCCAGCCGTGGCCGGAGCCGTCGGTGACCTTGCCGGCGATCGTCTGGCTGGGCACCGCGGTGAGGGTGAAGTCCTTGGTGACCGTGGCGTCGTCGTCCACAACGACCCCGTCGGCCGAGCCGCCCGCGTAGCCGAACGCCTCGACGGAGACGTCGTAGGTTCCGGTGGGCACGGTCAGGGTGTAGGCGCCGGAGGCGTCGGTGTGCGTGGTGCCGGTGCCCGCCGTGACCGTGGCACCGCTGACCGCCTTGCCGGTGGCGCCGTCGGTCACCGTTCCGGAGATCACGCCGTGCGCGCCGGTACGGAACGCGGCCAGGCCGGCCGGTGTGCCGAGGCCCGTGGGGCCGTCGAAGCCCTCGATGCCGTTGCACAGATACGACGGGGAGCAACTGCCGTTGCTGCCGGTGGTGATGTCGTTGATCCCGGTGCCGGCCTCGTAGGGGTACGCGTTCGGGTACGAGCCTGCGACGGGGGTGCCGGCGGCGGCGTACACCGAGGCGATGATGGGCGCCGAGACGCTGGTGCCGCCGTAGACCGCCCACCCGTTGTGGCCGTAGGTCTGGTAGACCGCCACGTCCTCCGCGACGGCCGAGACGTCGGCGAGTGCCCGGTTGTCACAGCCGGTGTCGTGCTGGAAGGCGGGCTTGGGCTCGTAGAGCGAGCAGCCGGAACCGGCGAGGCTCCAGGCAGCCTCGGTCCATCCGCGGGGGGTGGACGAATCGCGGGTCAGCGTGGTGCCGCCGACCGCGGTCACGTACTGCGAGGCCGCCGGGTAGCTCACGCCGTAGCCGTAGTCGCCGGTGGACGCGGTGATCGCGACCCCGGGGTGGTTGTAGTGGGCGTCCAGCTCCGTGGTCTCGGACGGGTCCTCGCCGTTCCCGCCGCGGTAGTCGGTGCCGTAGGAGTTCGACACGTACTTCGCGCCCATCGCGACCGCCTGGTCGACGGCGGCGGACAGGCTCTCGAAGCTGTTGTCGTCGGCCTCGACCAGCAAAATGTGCGCGTTGGGCGCGGTCGCCGAGACCATGTCGAGGTCGAGCGAGATCTCGCCGGCCCAACCCGGGTCGGGCGCGGGGTAGTCGGTGCCGCCGCGCTGGTCGACCTTGCGGAAGCACCCGTTGTCCGTGGTGCAGGCCGGCAGTCCGAACTGGGCCCGGTAGACGGCGAGGTCCGCTTCGGCGGTCGGGTCGTCGAAGGCGTCCACGATGGCGACGGTCTGTCCGGCGCCCCCGTCGGCGGGCAGGTCGTAGGCGCTCTGCAGATCGCCGGCACCGTAGCCGTCCGGCGTGTCCGCCGCCCGCCGCAGGCCCTTGACCGGCTTGACGTCGGTACGGCGCAGGGCGAAGCAGCTGAAGTGACCGGGCTTGGCCGTGTCACAGGCGGGTTCGAAGGAGGGGCGGTCATCGGTGACCGAGGCGGCGGAGTTCGCGACCGCGGCACCGGCGGCTAATGCCGGTGCCTGTACCCCGAGCACCGCCATGGCGGCGGCGCCGAGGACGGCCAGGCCTCTGGTCACCGTCCTGCGGAGGGGGTTTGTGGTTCTCGCTGGTCTGTGCAACGTGACTCCCATGCGTGCTTGCAGGGATCGAGCCGTGTCCGGCTCCTGGCGACGGCGGACGTCGGAGCGTTCGCCGGAGCCCATTAGCGAGATCCGCTCTGTCCATGTCAATAAGGAGCCCGAGGCGACCAATGTGACCCAACGTAACAGCGTGAGTGCACAACGTGTGCGCAGCGTTGCGGTTTTTTGATGTTTTTGGGTGAAACGCATGTTCCTTTGTGTTCGCTGAGTGAACGCCGCGCTTCCCCTGTTCAAAACTGTTCACTGGGCGTGTCGGGGGCGTGTATACGACACGCGACGCAAAGCCGCCAGCACGCACAGGGCGCGCAATCACGCACCCGGACGGACATCCACGCAGGTCAGCTCGGCCATGAGGGACAACTCGGCGGCGCCTGGGTCCACGGGGCCGCGAAGTCTCTTTGCCAAGCCTTGCCCTGCCCGCCCTCCCCCGTCTCCCACCGGCCCGAGGCTCCAGCGGCGCCCCGCCAACCGGGCCAGGCTTTCATGATCGCCCGGCATGGCGCCGGGCCGGGGACGTCCGGGGACTGGATGCTGACAGCCGGACCAGGCAGGAGACGATGTGGACGATCACAGCACTCGTAGCGCCCGGAAAGCGGCATCCGCCGGCGGGGGTCCTGACGCCTCCGGGCAGTCGGGGGTCATCGGCCTCGCGCTCGCCGCCGTGTTGACGGCGTTCCTGGCGCAGGGATCCTGGCAGTGGTTCGCCGTGTACATCGGATTGACGCTGCTTGCGGTGATCTTCACCTTCTACCGGCTGCCGACGTGGACGCCCGGGCTGCGATCCGCGTACGTGCGGAATCTGCTGGCGTACTCGCTGGTCGTCGGACTGTGCGTGGCGATCACCTTGGCCCCCATGATGCAGCGCTGGGCGTGGCTGTTCCCGATGCCGGGCACCCGCGCCCGATGTGCCGCGCTGGGCACCTACGAGAGCATCCGGACAGAGGCGGCGCTGGCGAACCTGGCCGATCGCGCGGGTGCCGCCCTCCCCGACGCACAGGCGGTCCAGAGTCATGACGCCGTCGCCGGCTGCCTGTCCGCCACCACCACTCTGTGGCTGCCCGTCTACGCGGCCGGAGTGGCCCTGCTGGTGGGACTGGCCGCGTGGTTCGTCGATCGCGTCCGGGTGAGGGGCGAGGCCGCCGCGTCCCGGCCGAACCCCCCTCAGCAGGGCTGAGCGGCCGTCCGCAGCGGACGGCCGTCAGTCCCCCGCACCCGGTCGCCATCCCCGCTTGGCCCTGCTCATCGGTGCTTCGTCCCCGCTCCCTCGATCAGCGGGCGCAGGCCGTACACCTGCCTGACATCGGGAATGTCGTTGATGCGCTTGCACGGGTAGCCCTCCAGCATCCCCCCGTAGGTCGAAGACATCCGCAGCTCGGTGAGCTCGATCGAACGACCGGACGAGAGGAGTACGTGGCTCAGGGACATGCCAACACCCTATGCGCACGGTTCACTTCCGATACACGCCCGGGCAGCCCGCCTCGGGTGCTGCGTACCGGGTTCGAGTGCGAACAGGGCCATCAGGTCCTCGCAGAGCTCGACGAGTTCGCGGTAGGGGTGTTCAGCCCCTCTCCATTGGCGCGACCAAGCGGCCAGGCCGGTCCGGGCCCTTCCCGATCGCCGCCCTCGCTCCGAACTGCCCCCCGTCCAGCAGGACTTCGAGCAGCTTCAGTGCAGGTGGGGGCGCCCCTCGCCGACGCGTTGTCAGACCTCCGCACTACACTCACCGCGCGTGGCTCCTCCTGCCCAGCGTGCTGCCTCTGCACGTACCGGTGTGGGGAGCCGGACACCTCGGGATCCCGTCCGGGGCGGCGAAGTCAACGTCCCCACCGCTTGGCCATGTGACGTCCGGTCACCACCCGGCCGTGCGGTGGGTTGTGGCCTCGTCGCGCGCAGGGGGTCGCCGAACTGTCCATGGCTACATGGAGAAGGGAAAGAGCGTGAACACCGAGAAGGTTGCAGCCCGACGTCTTACGGCTGAGGAGGTTTCGGAGCTGGGCCTCCAGGACGAGATCTTCGTCGCGGCAGAGGTGGAAGAGCTTCGGCTCGACTGCTACGCACGGGCGACTCTCACCAAGTCGGGCAAGAATTTCGAGGGCGGATCCTTCACCGCGAAGACGATCTTCGGCGACGAGATACACGTCCTGCCGGACAACGCCGAGGAATCCGGGATATGGGTCGCGGACAAGGCGGGGGAGGAGATCGAGGTCCTCCAGACCGCCGGCGTCCTCCTCAACCTCGCCCTCTTCGTACCCAACGGGAACCGGGAGTCCCTGGAGGCGCTCTACACGGCCGCCAGGGAAGCGTTCGGCGCGGGAATCGTTCAGCGCTGGGACGAGGAAGTCGTCGCGGTGCCGGATGTCAAGGTCGACCTGTTCGAGGAGCCGGCCCGCGGGCGGAAGGGCACGGGCGGCCAGAACCGCGACCGCCGCGCCCTGGACATCTACCCCACCCGCGTGCGGTTCATGGAGGCCAGCGCCGGCTGGAAGTTCGTCCTCGAACCGCACCAGGAGCACGTCGACGACACGCCGACGATCTGAGCCGACGCCCTCAAGGCGTCCTCTCGGCGCGACGCCCCCTCCGGAACGGAGGGGGCGTCGTCGCGTTCGGCGCACGGGGCGCCACCCCCGGCTGCCGAAACGACGTGCGTCAGGCGATGCCGCCGTTCAGTGTGAGATCGATGCCGTTGGCCACCGGGTTCTCGAGGAGGAACAGACAGCCGTCGACGATGTCCGCCATGGTGGCGAGCCGCCCGGTGAGCGTCATCTTCCGTGCACCGTCCTGCAGTTGCTCGTTGTCCACGACGAAGGGACTGTCCACGATGGCCCACGGGTGCAGTGAGTTCACCCGCACCGGTGCCAGTTCGACGCTCAGTGTGCGCACCAGACCCTGCACGGCGGCGTTGACCGCCGTCAGCGTCGTCGAGCCCGGATACGGGAAGTCCTTCGCCATGCCGCCGAACAGCAGCACCGAGGCGTCCGCGGGCATCCGGGGAACAGCGTGGTGACCACGGCCGTGTAGCCGACGATCTTCGTCGTGGCCAGGGTCGCGGCCGTGGCCACGTCATAGGCGCGGGCGGTGTTCATGTCGCGGACCATGCCGACCAGGGCCACCCGGTCGACGTGCCGCACCGACGCGAGGGCGGCTTCGATGTCGGCCGGTCGGCTCAGGTCGAGTGCCAGGCCCGTGACCGTACCGCCGGTCTCCTGCGCGAGTTCCTCCGCCGCCGTCGTGGCGCGCTCCTGGCTGCGTCCGGTGATCAGGACGTCCGCGCCGCGCCGCGCGTACTCCGCGGCCAGTGCCCGCCCTGTGCCCTGCGTGGCTCCGGCGACAAGTACCGTGCTCATTTCTGCTCCCATGCGGTCCGCGAGAGCCTCCTGCTCTCACACCAGCCAGACGCTCGTCGGCCCCCGCAGGTTCTGCGCCGGCAGTGACCTGCGTCAGGTTCCCGCCCGGGCCGATGTCGAGGGGTCGCCCGCGGGTTCGGTGAGCTGTTCCGGTCCCCTCGTGGCGGACCGGCCCGCGAGCAGCTTCAGGGCATCCTCGGCAGCGGTGCCGGGCCGCGCGCTGTAGACGACCACGCTCAGCCCACTGTCGTCCGGCAGGCTCATGGTCTCCTGGTCGAGTTCCAGGTCGCCGACGAGTGGATGGGTGAGACGCTTCGTGCTCTCGCGGAAGACATGGACGTCGTGGGATCCCCACAGCACGCGAAAGGAGTCGCTGCGGGTGGACAGTTCGCCGATCAGGTTTGTCAGTTCCCGGTCATGCGGGTGTCTGCCCGCCTCCACGCGCAGCGCGCCCACGGCGAAGCGCGCCATGCGCTCCCAGTCCACGTAGAACCGCCGGGCCGCGGGACTGAGGAACGCGAACCGCGCGACGTTCGCCCGGCAGGCCGGGTCGGCGTACATCTGCGTGTACAGGGCCCGGCCCAGCGGGTTCGCGGCCAGGGTGTCGAGGCGGTCGTTCATCACGAACGCCGGCATGCCCGGCATTCCCTCGACGATCCGCGCCACGCTCGGGCGCACCGCCGGCCGGGGCTCGCGCCGCGGTGCTCCGGGCGCGGGGCCTGCCGCGCGGGCGAGGTCGTTCAGATACATGCGCTCGGTGTCGTCGAGGCGCAGCGCCCGGGCGAGCGCGTCCAGCACGCTGTCTGAGACGCCCTTGAGATTGCCGCGCTCCAGGCGCGTGTAGTACTCGACGCTCACCCCGGCGAGCGTGGCGACCTCCCCTCTGCGCAGTCCGGGCACCCGCCGCTGCCCGTACGTCGGCAGACCCGCCTGCTCCGGGGTCGTCCTGTTCCGTCGGGAGCGGAGGAAGGCGCTGACTACGTCCCGGTTGTCCATAGGAACAAGGGTAGGCAGGCCGCGCCGGCCGTGGGGGACCCTGCCGGTACCCCTCACGGTGAGGACTCCCCCGCGCCGACTGCGTGCCGTTGCATGGTGTGTGCCCGGATCCCCCGGGAGTCCGGCCGATCGAAGGGACACCCAAGATGAGCAACGGTACCGACGCGGTGACGCAGCGCCCCGCCGACGTGGTGCGGGGGCTGTACGCATCGCTGAGCGAGGGAGACGTGCCAGGTGTCCTGGCCAGGCTCGCCCCCGAGGTGATCGTCGACGAGCCGGGACAGCTTCCGTACGGCGGTGTGCACCAGGGCCGGGAGGTGTTCGTGCAGTCCGTCCTCGGCGCGATGATGGGCTACGCCGTCGTGGCCATCAGCGCCGCCGAGGTGTTCGAGGGCCCGGCCGGTGCCGTCGTCGGAACGCTCACCGGAACGCTCACGGCCCACACCACCGGTGAGGAGTTCCCGCTGACCATGGTCGAGATCCACCAGGTCGAGGAGGGCACGGTCCGCAGGATCGACGTCTACACCAAGAACCCCCACGAGCTGGCCGCGTTCTACGCGCGGGCCGAGGCGGGCACCCGCTGACGAGGCCGGCCTTCAGAGCGCGGCCTCGCAATCCCACGTCAGCGGCACCGGTTGGGCCGGCTCGCGCTCAGGCCGCCGGTACCGTGCGGATTCAGCGTCACCGCCACCGGCTGTCCGAACCTGCCGTCACTCGCACGAGCCCGCGTAGATCCCCATAGCGGTTCCCAAGAGCAACGGTCCGTCGATGGTCACGTCCCATCGGCGGGCTGCCGCGACAAGTGCTGCCTGTACTTCTTCCACGGGGCGGCCCCAATGTGTCGCAAAGACCTCATCCCACACCGCTCGGAATCTCTGCGCCTGTTCCACGGCGTCTTGGACGGCCGCTTCTCTCCCGAGTCCCTGGTCTCCCACGCGTCGTACCCCTTCTCGTTTCTGCACGCACCCATGAAATCAAGCATGTGAGCGGGGTGGCTTCGGACTGCGGGCAGACTGGAAGCCACACAAGGAGGACGCATGGATTCCGACGAGCCGATGTACCGGTTCCGGCGCGATGTCACGCGGCATGAAGCCCCCCGAACCTTCTGCACGTGACAGGAGCGAACGGTCTGGCCCAGGCCGCCGGCATCGCGAGCTTCTGGATTCGCAAAGGCATCGCTGAACGCGTCGAGGTACTCCACCGGAAACGGCTGGTCATCGCGATCTCACGGTTCGACGTCCGCATGCTTGATGAGCCGCGTAGGCGGAGCACCTATCAGGTCCGGACGCTGGACCGGCGGCACGCCTTGATCCGGCTCGACCACGCGGCCCAGCTGCGGGATGCGTTGGTCGTCGTCGACGAGCGGTTGCTGTCCCGACGCGCATGCGTTCCGGTGGAGATTCGTACAGGCCGCTCCGTCGTTGCACTGCTGACCCGGGAGGACCTGGGTCGGGTGTGGCCCGGACGTGGCGTTCGCACGTGTATGGGGGAGGGCGACGCCCGATCAGCTGATCCTTCGTGAAATGCCGCTACGTGGCCACCGACGCTCGCAGCACGCTCGATCGCGGGCGTCCCCCGATCCACACCGCCCGTCAGGGGGTTTGGTCCGGCCAGGGGATGTCTGTGGCGACCGGGGCGGCGTAGTCGACGCCGGGCACGGAGAACCCGTACAGGCGCCGGACTTCGGCGTGGAACCAGTCGAGGTCGGCGAGGCCGGAGATCGTGTCGGTGGTCGCGGCTTCCCAGCGGTCGGCGACGGCTGCCTGGACGTCGTCGGCGAGTTCCCAGGTGTCCAGGCGGATCCGGTCCTCGTCGTCCGGCGCGAGCGGGGCACGGCCGGTGAGGTCGTCCCACAGGGCGGCGAGTTGGTGGACGGGCGGGAGCATGTCCTGACCGAGGACGCCGCGCAGCAGGCCGGTGTAGAGGGCGATCCCGGGGATGGCGGTGGAGGACTGGGTGACGGCGGCGCCGTTGACGCAGGTCACGGCACGCCCGCCGACGGTCTTGCCGAGCCGTTCGTTCAGGGTGCGGGCGGTGGCTTCCAGATGGGCCTTGGCCACGCCGATGGTGCCCTGCCGGTAGATCGCCGCCGTCAGCGGCGATCCGATGTACGACAGTGCGGCGGTGGTGAAGCCGTCGGCGAGCACACCCCGGTCGGTGAGGTGGTCGATCCAGCGCTCCCAGTCCGCGCCGCCCATCACGGCCACGGTCTGCTCGACGTCGTCCGGCTCGGCCGGTCCGGTCTCGACCTCGCGGACCTCGGGAACGCCCTGGTCGTCGAAGACGAGGGTCTTGGTGCGGTGCGCCCGCCCGATGGGCTTGAGGACGGAGGCGTAGGTGGTGCCGGTGTCGGGGTCGGTGCGGCGGGGGGCGGCGACCGAGTAGATCAGGTGGTCCAGCCTGCCGCCGAAACGCCGCTCGACGAGGTCGGCGACATGGTCCTTCATCGTGTCGGAGAACGCGTCGCCGTTGAGGAAGACCAGGTCCCGCCCGGCGGCGCGGGCGACGTCGGCGGTGGCGGCGGTGCGGTACCAGCCGGCGGTGGCGGTGCGTCGTTCGGTGGGGGCCTTCTCGAAGGACACCGCGATGCCGCGGATGCCGGCGCGCTTGAGTCCGGCGAGGGTGGCGGCGAGGCCGTATCCGGCGGAGGAGCCGATGACCAGCGCCACGGGGCCGGGGCCCTGCGGCGGGTCTGCGGGGTCGGGGCAGGCGCGCCACATGTCGGCCACCGACTGCCGGCAGCCCTCGGGGTGGGAGTCGAGGAAGAGGAAGCCACGGTTGCGGGGGGTCAGAACGCGCTCGTTCACGAGGTTTCTCCGAGGATGCCCCGGACCGCAGACCGGGGAGGAATCGGGCCCCTGCAGAGCAGGGCGGGAAAGGGGGTTTCGCCCCCAGGGCGAAAGATCGGCGGGTAGTGTGCGTGTTGTGCTGAGCGAGAACCAAGCCAGCGCGACGGCGCGTTGTGAGAACCAGGCACGAGCCACCTCAGCTTTGCCGCACACGACCGGGCAGGTTCCGTCCCGGCTGGTGTTGAGGGAGTAAGACCCTGTGGGTCGCTGACCCACGGGGCTTCCTGAGCCAGGAATCCCCTCGCGTCAGCAGGGGAGGGTTCAAGCTGGCAGTCCTTGGGTCGGTCGGCAGGGTGGCGGTACGGCGGCCGGCTCGGTCACCACGTGCTGCCAGTCTGCGGCAGCACCCCCGTGGGAACCGGCTTTGCCGGGGACAAAGTTCGCTTGTCGGTCTTGGAGCGTTTCCACCACGTGCGGCCGCCCCGGTGGGGTGGGCTTCACCCACCGGGGCGGCAAGGGCCGTGCGGACCCGCGGATCCGTGCGGCTTCCTCGTGGGGGGGGGTACGCGCGCTTGTGCGCGACGATCGCCGCGTTCGCGCCGGCCGCGTCCAGGGGCACGACCGTGGTCGCGGTGAAGCCCGCGTCGGCGAGCCACCGGCGGTACTCGCCGTAGGTGTAGTTGTGGCCGGACCGCGTCTCGACGAGCATGTTGAGGCCCATGAGTGCCGCGGGCGCGGGGCCCGTCTCGTCGTCGTCGAGGACCAGTTCGCAGATGATGACGGCGCCTCCGTCGGGCAGCGCCGCCCAGCATTTGTCGAGCAGCCGGCGACCTGTCTCCTCGTCCCAGTCGTGCAGGATCATGCTGAGCGGGATCACGTCGTGCCCCGTCGGCAGGGACGCGTCGGCCCTGCTGATGTTCCTGCCGATCGTCCCCTTCACCGGACGGGGCGTGCGGCGTGCGGCGGAGCTGGTCCGGGGTGCTCTGCACGGCTGCACCGCGCCGCCGGGCATCACCATGAACGTCCTCGACGGCGACACCGTCGACCATGTCGTCACGCCGGGCTTCACACCCGGGGAACCGGACGCGGTCCGTGACGCACACCGGACCCTGGACCGGCTGCACGCGACCTTCGGCGCCGAGGGCTACCACCCCTACCGCCCCGACATCGACCATCCCCTCCACGCCTCCCGCACCGCCCTGCACGGGCTGCTCGGCCAGGCTCTCGATCCGTCCGGGGTGTTCGCGCAGGGGCGCTTCTGAGGGAGGTGCGACAGGCCCGGCCGCGCTACGGCGGTACGTGCGCGGCCGGGCCCGTCCGACCTGACGTCACCCGCCGGTGCGGCCCCAACGGGCGACGCCGCCCGCGTCGGCCGGCAGCTTGCCGTCCTCCGTCCTGGCGGCGGCGATGCCGCGGGCGAGCTGGAAGGCGGCGACCGGGTCGCCCTTGTCCGTCCACGGTTCCGCACCGCACCACGGGCCGATGAGCCGGAACTGCTCGAGCGCGGCGGCGTGCTCGCCGTTCTCCCCCAGGTAGTACGCGAGCAGGTGCCGAAGGCGCGGCAGTTCCTCGGCGTCCTCGGGCACGTGGCCCAGCGACCGGGCGACCTCCGCCAGGATGCCCTTGACCTTGGCCGTGGCCACGGGTGCCGAAGCGCCGTGGCGTTCGGTGAGTTCGGACAGGGCGTGCAGGTAGATGCCCGCCAGCGGGCTGCCCTCCGGTGCGTTCCGCACGGCGCGCTCGGCGAAGTCCATCATCTGCTTGTCCGTGCCGCACCACTTGGCGCACCAGTACTGCAGGGCCTGCCAGTGGCCCGAGTAGTGGTGCGGATCGCGTTCGACCAGGCCCTCCCACAGCGTGTTGAACTGCATGCCGCGGTACTTGAGGGGACGTGCGGTGGTGATCATGACGACCCAGGGGCCCGGATCGCGCGGCGCGAGTTCGGCGGCGTGCTGCGCGGCCTTCATGGCGGCAGGCAGCATCTGCCGGAAACGCTGCATGCGTTCGGGCGGGACCTGGTTGACGTACCCGGGTCCCCGGATCTCCCATGCCCGGTGCACGAGCAGTTGGGCGTGGAGTGTGGCGGCGTCGCCGTTGTCCGGGTCCTTGCGGCGCCACTCGTCCAGCCAGGCGTCGTCGTGCCCGGCGATCTCCTGCAGCACCTCCAGCCGGTGCCAGCGCTCCCCCCCATTCCTCCCCGGCGCGGTCCACGTACGAGGCCGCCGTGCGCCAGTCACCCGCCCACGCGGCGTCCGCGACCGCCTGCATCTCCTCGACCCGGCGAGCGGGCGTGGGCGGCCCGGCCCGTCCGGCGTCGAGCATCGCGAAGGGCACCATCCCGTACTCGGTGGGGTCGAACTGCGTACGGACCCACCGCGCGAGGCGGGCTTTCTGCGTGAAGGCGAAAGGGTTCACGTCGGAGATCATCCAGACCGCCGTCACCTAGAGCAACCCATTAGCCTTCGCCCCCTGACCTCATGCCTCTTCGCCGCGGAGAGACGCGGTGCCGCCCGCCCCAAGGAGGTGGAGCCGGGCGGGCGGGTGCTCGATCGGCAGGTCGGGGCGCCAGGTGGTCAGACACTGGGCGCTCGGGATGAACAGGCCGTCGGGGAGCCGGTCGAGGGGCCACCACCGCCAGTCGCCCACGCTCTCGCCGGGCTGATCACCCGGTTCGCCGTCCCATGCGGTGATCACCGCGGCGACCGTCGCCCGCACCGTGCCCTGGACCTCGTCCAGGAGCAGGCCGAGCAACTCGACGTCCTCCTCGCGTACGGTGCAGCCGGTCTCCTCCTTCACCTCGCGGGCAGCCGTGCCCGCCAGCGACTCGCCCCGCTCCACGGAACCCCCGGGCAGCTCCCACGTACCCCGCCGGTGCCGGCCCAGCAGCAGGCCGCGGGGGCCGTGGAGGATGGCCCCCACGCCGAGGGCGGTGTTCGGCGGCGGCGGATCGGCAGTGCGGTTGCGGCTGGTGACCCGGGTGCGCCGGCGTACGTGGAAGAGGCGGCAGGAGGTCGGGACGTCTTCTTCCGGGGCGTCGAGGGTGTCGATCCGCGCGACGACGAGGCCGTGCTCCTCCAGCAGGTCCCGCCACAGCTCCGGTGCCAGGACCCACATCTGGACGGTCAGTTGCCCGCCGCCCGCCAGAGGCAGGATCTGCGGGCGTGCCGTCACGGTGTTCGAGGGGCCCTGGCCGTCGGAGTCGGTGTGCAGGACGGAGAACACCAGCCTGCCGCCCGGTGCCAGGGCGCCCGCGACGGCGGGCAGCAGCCGGCGCGGGTCGATGTACGCGAAACCGTGGACGGAGTAGATCACTTCATAGGGATCCGCCCGCCTCAGGTGGTCGACCGCGTCCGCGAGGACCAGGTGCAGTCCCGGCACGCCGGCGTAACGCGCCGCGGCGCGTTCGTGCTGGGTGGGCGAGGCCTCGACGGCGTCGACCACGGCTCCATGTGCGAGGGCGAGGTGGGCGGCGTGCCGGCCCTGGCCCGATCCGAGGTCCGCGATCCGCCGGCCTCGTACATCGCCCAGGACGTCCACGGCGTGCCCGTCGGGCCAGAACCCCCAGGAGATCTCCTCCGCGTCGGGGACGTGGGTGCCCCTTGCCACATGGTGGGCTCCGTAGACGGTCCAGGCGTTCGCGTTCGTCACTTCGGGATGGTCCACGGTGGAGTCCTTCCCCGCCGCGGGGTCGTCGGACCGTCGTGGACGGGAGGGCGCGCGCCGACTGGTCGCGTCAGCGCGGCAGTCGGTCCCTTCGGTCCGCCGGTGCGGACGCCCGGGCGCACGCTTTGCCCGTGCGCGGGGTCCACCACCCCGCCCGTCAGACATCCGATCTCATCCAGTCGAGGAGCTTGCAACTACCCACCCGCGATGAGGAAATCATGAACTAAAAGGGCATAAGTACAACGACCGTGCTGGCAAAGATCGGGTTAATCCAGCGATGGCCGTTGACATGGGCGAAACAAGTTGATTATTTATGAATACTTTTTGTGGGCTCCTGCAACCCCGGAAGGGAACCCTTGCCGTGTCCGCTTCTTCCCGTCGTGACTTCCTCCGCATCGCCGGTGCCACCGGCGGAGGTCTCGCCCTGTCGGGCGGCCTCCACCCGTTCGCCGCGCACGCCGCTCCCGCCCGCCCGTCCAGCGTGGACATCGTCCCGGAGGGCAAGGCGACGTCGATCTGGTACCGCACCCCTGCCAACGAGGCGCGCATCATCCAGGAGGCCCTGCCCGTCGGCAACGGCCGGCTCGGCGCGCTCGTCGGCTGCGATCCGGCGGACGACTTCCTCTATCTGACCGACGGCGCGTTCTGGACCGGCGGCAGCAATGACACCCTCACCGATGACGGTCAACTCCCCTACGGGCCAGATGACTTCGGCAGTTTCGGTCTTCTGGCCAAGCTCCGGATCGCGCTGCCCGGCCACTCCGGCAAGGCGGTCGCCTCCTACCGTCGCCAGCTCGACCTGAGCAATGGCGTGGTCTCCGCGACGTACCAGCACGAGGGCAACCTCCTCCGCCGCGAGGTCTACGCCAGCCAGCCGGACGACGTGGTCGTCGTCCGGCTCACCGGCGGCCCGCACACCGGTACGGTGTCGCTGGCCGGCACCCACGGCGAGACCACCGCGGGCGGCAACGGGCAGCTGTCCTTCGCCGGGAAGCTGAAGAACGGCCTGCGCTACGCCGCCGCGGTGACCGCGGTCAGCGCCACGGGCCGGGTCAGTGTGGACGGCGACAAGCTGTCCTTCGCCGGTTGCCGTGAGCTGGTGATCGTGGTGTGCGGCGGCACCGACTACTCCCCCGACGCCGCGAAGGACTTCCGCGAGCCGGGCACCGATCCCCTCGCCGTGGCACGCGCCAAGATCGCCGCCGCGGCGAAGGTGCCGGGGAACGAACTGCTGAAGACCCACGTCTCCGACTACCACCGGCTCTACAACCGCTTCACCATCGACCTGGGTCAGTCGTCGGCGCTGCAGCGGTCGCTGGACTCCTGGTCGCGCATAGCCGTGAGGTACACCGACGCGTCCACGCCGGACCCGGAACTGGAGGCCGCCTACGTCCAGTACGGGCGCTACCTGACGATCACCGGCTCCCGCGACTGGCTGCCGATGAACCTGCAGGGCATCTGGGTGCACAACAACAACCCGGACTGGTACGCCGACTACCACACCGACATCAACGTCCAGATGAACTACTGGCTGGCCGACCCCGCGGGCCTCGGCGAGAACTCCCTCGCCCTCGCCAGGTACTGCGTGTCCCAGCTGCCCGTCTGGACCGACGTCACCAAGCGGCTGTTCAACAGCGACCGCAACCGGTTCCGCAACAGCTCGGGGAAGATCGCCGGCTGGGCGGTCGCCTTCTCCACCAACATCCACGGCGGCAGCGGCTGGGCCTGGCACCCCTCCGGCAACGCCTGGCTGTGCAACTCGCTCTGGCGGCACTACGAGTACAGCCAGGACCGCGAGTACCTGGAGCTGATCTACCCGGTCCTCAAGGGCGCGGCGGAGTTCTGGCAGGCGCGGCTGATCACGACCACCGTCAAGGACGAGGACGGCACGTCGCGCGAGGTCCTGATCGACGACACGTCCTGGTCGCCGGAGCACGGCCCGGACGGCAAGGGCAACACCTACGGCCAGGAACTGGCGTGGGAGCTCTTCGAGGAGTTCACGACCGCCTCCCGGGTGCTCGATCGGGACACCGGGCTGGCCGCCGAGCTGCACGCCATGCAGGCCAAGCTCTACCTGCCACGGGTGAGCCCGAAGACCGGCTGGCTCGAGGAGTGGATGACCCCGGACAACCTCGGCGAGGTCACGCACCGGCACCTGTCCCCGCTGATCGGCTTCTACCCGGGTGACCGGATCGCCGCCGACACCAGCGCGCCCGAGCTGCTCGAAGGGGTCCGCGCGCTGCTGACCGCCCGCGGCATGGACAGCTACGGCTGGGCGTGCGCGTGGCGGTCGCTGTGCTGGTCCCGGCTGAAGGACGCGGAGAAGGCCTACCAGCTGTATCTGACGGTCCTGCGGCCGTCCATCACCAACAGCAACGGCACCTCGGCCAACTGGTTCGACATGTACAGCCAGGGCAGTTACACGATCTTCCAGATCGACGCGAACCTGGGCGGTGCCGCCGCCGCGCTGGAGATGATCCTCTACTCACGGCCGGGCGTCATCGAGCTCCTGCCCGCGCTCCCCGGTGCCTGGGCGGCCAAGGGCTCCGTGACCGGCGTCGGCGCCCGCGGCGGCTTCGAGGTGGACCTGGCCTGGCGCAACGGCAAGGTGACCGAGGCGACCGTCCGCAGCACCGGCGGGACCTCGACCGAGCTGCGCGCCGGCGGCTTCCGCAAGCGGCTCACGCTGAAGCCGGGCAAGTCCGTGACGGTGCGGATCCCGTAGGGCCGTGTGGCGAGGGGGCCGCGCTCCGGGAGCCCGGAGCGCGGCCCCCTCGCGGGTGCGATTGCGCGGGCGTGACGAGCGGAGGAGCATCGGTCTGGAGCCGTCTTGACCGGCGCCGGCGGCTGATCCCCTACGGCGCGAACGGACCTGGAACCGCCATGTGCGACACCACCCACGCCACCGCTGACGACGCGGCGCTCTCCGCCCCGCGGCCGGCGCCCGGCCGTGCCGTGGACCCGATCGCCCTCCAGCCCGTCGACGAGGTCCGTGTCACGGTCCTGATGGACAACGCCTTCGACGCCCTGCTCGTCGGCGACGAGCACACCGTCAGGGCCGGTATCGGGCCCGCGGACACAGCGGCAGGCCAGTTCGAGACGGGACGCACGGCAGTGGGCCTGCTCGCCGAGCACGGCTTCTCCGCCCTGGTCACGGTCCGCCGCGGCGACCGCGAGACCGTGCTGCTGTTCGACGCCGGTCTGTCGCCGTCAGGCCTGGTCACCAACGCCGACAGGCTCGCGGTCGACCTGGGGAGTCTGCAGGGCGTCGTCCTCAGCCACGGCCACTTCGACCACGCGGGAGGCCTCGGCGGCCTCGCCGGCAGGCTCGGCGCCCGCAGGATGCCGATGGTCGTCCATCCGCAGGCCTGGACCCGGCGCCGCCTCCACACCCCGCAGAGCACCTTCGACATGCCCACCCTCAGCAGGAAGGCGCTCGGCGCGGAGGGGTTCGAGGTCGTCGAACGCAGCCGGCCCTCCCTCCTCGTCGACGGAAGCGTGCTGATCACCGGCGAGGTGGACCGCACCACCGATTTCGAGCACGGCATGCCGGCCGCGCACCAGGCGTGGCGCCGCGACCGCTGGGAGCACGACCCGCAGGTCGTCGACGACCAGGCGCTGGTGGTGCACCTGAGGGACCGCGGCCTGGTCGTGCTCACCGGCTGCGGTCACGCGGGAGTCGTCAACATCGTCCGCCACGCGCGGCGGCTGACCGGGGTGCAACCGCTGCACGCCCTGCTGGGCGGCTTCCATCTGACCGGCCCCGCCTTCGAACCCGTCGTCGCCCCCACGGTCCGCGCGCTCCAGGACTTCGCCCCGCGGCTGATCGCGCCCGGGCACTGCACCGGCTGGCGGGCCCAGCACGCCCTCGCGGCAGCGCTACCCGACGCGTGGTCCGCCAGCAGCAGCGGCACCACGCACCGCCTCGTCTCGGCCTGACCCGCCGCCCCAGGCGGAGGACCGGCCCTGTGTCACAGAACACCGGCCGTTCCGGTCGACCACTGGGTAGCAGTGAGTTTCCCGGGGCCGGACACCTGCACCGCAGGCGGACCCGGGACCACCCCGCCTCGACGAAGGGTGACCAACGATGACGGCATCGCCCGCCGACCTCCCCGTGCCCGAGCACGGCCTCCTCCTGACGCACTTCCTGACCGTCCGAGACGTCGCGGTATCACGTCGCTTCTACACGGACGTCTTCGGCGGCGAGGTCGTGATGGAGGAGAACCCGGCGATCGTGAAGGTCGCCAACAGCTGGCTCATCATGAACCCCGGCGGCGGCCCCACCCCCGACAAGCCGGACGTGACGTTGGAAGTGCCCCAGCGCACCGACCGTGTGTCCGGTTTCCTGAACGTGCGCGTCGCCGACATCGCCGCTTTCCACGCGCATGCCGTCGCCAAGGGCGCCCGCTTCCTGACCGAACCTCTGGACCGAGGATCCGAGCTGCGCTGCTACCTGCGCGATCCCGACGGCTACCTGATCGAGGTGGGTCAGGCGACCGGCCTGCTCCGCGGCATCCTCGCCGATCCGGCCGCGGGGTCGTGACGGGTCCGTCCCCCTCGCGCACCGGTCACGGCAGGGCGGCCTCCGAGGCTGCGCGGGGGACGGTGCCGTCCGCGGCGTCGGGGGACGCCGGGAGGCGTCGTACGTCCGGAACGCACAGCAGGGCGATGGCGGCCGGCACGGCGATGACGGTCATCGCATACAGGGTGGGCCGAACGCCGAGGGTCTCGGAGACCGGGCCGGCGAGTGCCAGGCCCAGCGGCATGAGCCCCGCCGACAGCAGGTAGTCGTAGGAACTCACGCGGGACAGGGCGGCCTCCGGCACGTGCGTCTGCAGCGCGGTCTCCCACAGGACGAAGAAGAGCGAGACGGCGACGCCGGTGACCGCTTCGAGGATCGCGATCAGGGCGAGCGAGCCGCCGCTGCCGATGATGACCGCCTGGCAGGAGGCCACGGCGAGCGCGGCGGCGGCCAGGGCCATGGGGCGCGCGATCGTGAGGCGGTAGGCGCAGACGTCTCCGACGACGGAGCCGATGCCGAAGGCGGCGACCACCACCGACCAGCTCGCCGCGCCGCCCCATTCGCGTTCGGCCAGGACCGGTCCCAGTACGAACACCGACGGCAGCACGACGACGTGGTAGACCGCCATGGCCGCCATGCCGGACCACACCCAGGTACGGCTGCGCACCTGGGCCCAACCGGCGCGCAGTTCCCCGAGGAACGTCGTCGCGGTGGCGGCCTGCCCTGTCCCGGGTTCCGTCTCGCGAGGTCTCAGCCGGGCCAGGAACGCGGCACTGACCGCGAAGGTGAGGGCGTCCAGGGCCAGTGCGCCGCCGGGGCCCGCCAAGGCGATCAGCCCACCGGCCACGGCGGGACCGAGCACGAGTCCGGACGACTGCACGAACCCCCGCAGGGCGTTCGCCTCGCGCAGCCGGTCGGGCGCGACGACCAGCGGCAGCAGGCCGGTCGAGGCGGGCATGAAGAACGCGTCCGCCGTGCCGAACACGGCCATCAGCAGGATGAGGGTGGGAACCCCGGCGACGCCGGTCAGCAGCAGCACGGCGATGAGCCCCTGAGCGGCGAACCGCACCAGGTCGGAGAGCAGCATGATGCGGTGCCGCCGGAAGCGGTCCGCCCACACGCCGCCCACCAGGGTGAACAGCAGCATGGGCACCAGCCCCGCGGCGGCCACTAGTCCGACGTCGGACGCGGACCCGCCCGCCGAGAGCACGGCGAAGGGCACCGCCACGAACGACACCCGGTCGCCCAGCACCGACAAGGACTGCCCGATGAACAGGCGGGCGAACTGCGGCTCGTCACGCAGCACGCCGGGAATCACGGATTTCACGGGGTGACCGATCAGGGGCAGGGGGACACAACGGGCAGCGCCCGATCGTAAGGAATACCGGCTCGTCGGTCACCTGGATTTCCGCAGGCAGCGGGCCGTGGCCCGCGGACACCCGGGCGAGATGTGGCGCCCTTGTGACATGGCCCAGTTGTGCCAGGCGGGATCGCTGACAGGGCCCGCCGCCACACCGGATGATTCCGAACGGCTTCTGAACCGCAGTTGTACGAGGGGCCTCGGGCGCACTTGTGCGGGCTTCGCCCGCGCGGGGTCCCGGCCTCACGTTCCCACACCGTCGACGGCGGTGGGGTGTCAGGGACGGTTCATGCCACCCGCTCACGAACGCTCTGCCCGCGCGCCGGGATGACAGAAGGGGTGCAGACACCGATGAGACGGATCCGCCTTTGGGCGGCGATAGCGATGTCAGCGACAGTCGCGACGGGCGCTGTCGCGCCCGCCTCCGCCCAGGCCCCTTCGGGGTCCGCCGCACGGACGCCGGCGCCGCAGGACCGTACGACCACCGTGCGGTTGATCACCGGCGACCGGGTCACCGTCAGCGACGCGCCGAACGGCAAGAAGACGGCCTCGGTGCAGCGCGCTCCGGGGCGCGAGAAGGTGTTCTTCCAGATCGCCGAGAAGGAGGGCGCCCTGACGGTGCTGCCCTCGGACGCGGCGATGCTGGTCCGCACCGGGCTGCTGGACGCGGACCTCTTCGACGTGACGGCCCTGGTCGCCCAGGGATACGACGAGGCGCACACCGACGCCCTGCCCATGATCGTGTCCACGCCGGGGGGCTCCGCGCGTGCGGCGGCCAAGAAGGCCGACGCGCTCGCGAAGTTCCACGAGGACTCCGCCGAGCCGCGGCACCTGACGAGCATCGACGCCCAGGCGCTGCGCGTGGGCGCCGAGGATCTGGCCGCGTTCTGGAAGCAGCTCGCGCCCCCGGCCGGTGCGTCCGTGGCGAGCGCCGCCGCGGCGACCCCGAAGGTCTGGCTGGACCACAAGGTCCGTCCGACGCTGGACCGCAGCACCGCACAGATCAACGCCCCCGCCGCGTGGGCGGCCGGTTTCCACGGTGAGGGCGTCAAGGTCGCCGTCCTGGACACCGGCGCCGACCAGACGCATCCGGACCTGGCGGGCCGGGTGAGCGAGGCGAAGGACTTCTCCGACAGTGGTTCGACCCAGGACCACTTCGGTCACGGCACGCATGTCGCCGCGACCGCCGGCGGCAGCGGCGCGGCATCGGGCGGCCTGCACAAGGGCGTCGCGCCGAGCGCCGACCTGCTGATCGGCAAGGTCCTCGGGGACAACGGCTTCGGCAGCGAGTCCCAGGTCATCGCGGGCATGGAGTGGGCCGCGGCCGAGGGCGCCAGGGTCGTCAACATGAGCCTGGGCGCCGACATGGAGACCGACGGCACCGACCCCATGAGCCAGGCGGTCAACGAGATCTCCCGCAGCAGCGGCGCGCTGTTCGTCGTCGCCGCGGGCAACACCGGCGAGTTGGGCGAGATGACGGTGGGGTCGCCGGGCGCGGCCGACGCCGCCCTCACCGTGGGCGCCGTCGACCGCGACGACTCCCTGGCGTCCTTCTCCAGCCGCGGCCCGCGCCCGGGCGACAAGGCGGCCAAGCCGGACATCACCGCTCCGGGTGTCGGGATCGTCGCCGCGCGCGCCGCGGGCACGACCATGGGGACCCCGGTCGACGACAACTACGTCTCGGCCAGTGGTACGTCCATGGCCACCCCGCATGTGGCCGGCGCGGCGGCGCTGCTGGCGGGGCAGCACCCCGACTGGACGGGTGAGCAGCTCAAGGACGCGCTGGTCAGCACGTCCCGCACGGTGTCAGGGCAGGTGCCGACCGAGCAGGGTGGCGGCCGTGTCGACGTCAAGGCGGCGTTCACCTCCCCCGTGACCGCCACCGGGACGATCGTCCTGGGCCCGTTCGAGCGGGACGGATCCCCGGTGCAGCGGGCCGGCGTGGTCCGCTACACCAACCACTCCGGCAAGGAAGTGTCGCTGAGCCTGCGTGCGGCGCTGACGGCCAAGGGCGGCAAGGCACTCCCCGCGCAGGCGCTGACCCTGGGCGCGGACACCGTCCGGGTCGCCGCCGGCGCGACCGTCGAGGTGCCGGTCGGGATCGACCCGGCCAAGGCGGGCCGCGGCTCCTACTACGGCTACGTCACCGCCACGTCCGCCGACGGAGCGTCGGTCCACACCACCCTCAGCCTGTGGGTGCGCGCCCCGATGCACAAACTCACCACCGAGTCCTACGGACCCGACGGGCAGCCCACCTCATGGGCCCTGCTCAACGTCTACGGAGGGGACACCGAGGTCCGGTTCACCGACCTGGGCGTCGCCGAGGTCGAGGAGGGCACCTACCTCGTCGGCGGCACGCTCGCCGAGGACTCGAGCGACGGCGTCCGCCTGATCCAGGTCGTCAACCCCGAGGTGAAGGTCACCAAGGACACGACCGTCACCCTGGACGCGCGCAAGGCCAAGCTGGTGCGGGTGCAGACGCCCAAGCCCGCCGAGCGGCGCAACAACGTGACGTACCAGATGTACCGGAAGATCGACGGGGCCGAGCTGACGCTGGGCATCTACTACGAGGACGGCGGCGGGTTCGTGGACCTGTACGCGAATCCCACGGCGAAGGTCACTGAGGGCGCCTTCGAGTTCAACGCCCGCTTCGAGATGACCGCTCCCGAGCTCAGGACCGAGGTCCGCGGCGCCGACTTCGATCTCGAGCCGTTCTACGCCAAGCACTCCACGCCGTTCGACCCCCGGGGCGAGCAGCTGGTGGCCGTGGACGCGGGCACGAGGGACAAGCCGGACCTGCGGCCCGCCACCGTGCGCGGCAAGCTCGCCGTGATCCGCGACGAGTATGCGATGGACGGGTACGACCTGGCGGAGACGGCCGCGAAGGCCGGCGCCAAGGGCGTCGTCGTCGTCCTGCCCGAGGGCCTCATCGCCTGGACCCGCTGGAAGCCGATGGACACCCGTTCGGCGCTGCCCGTCGTCCGGATGACCGCGGGCGACGGCGCCAGGCTGCTGCAGTACATGAAGAGGCACAAGGCCGTCGTCGGCATCTCCGGGACGGTCACAAGCCCGTACCTGTACGACGTCGCGACGCAGTGGCAGCAGATCCCGCAGGACGTCACGTATACCGTCTCGGACCGCAACACCGCCCAGGTGAAGGCCTCCTACGCGAACAACGGCGCCCTGCACTGGACCAGCGAGCAGCGCTTCAGCTGGCGTCCCTACACCGACGTCGCGTGGGAGACCTCGCGCTGGGTGCCGACCGGAACGCCCCGTACCGAGTACGTCACCTCCGGCGACACGCAGTGGATGCACGACGTCGACTTCATGGCCGGCCCCGAGCAGTTCTTCGCCGGTGCGCTGCAGTCGGGCCTGCGCGACACCCCGCGCACCTTCAAGGCGGGCGAGAAGGCCACCGAGGAGTGGTACAGGGCCGTGGTGCGGCCGTCCATCCCGCGCGGCTGGGACCGACCCGCCGTCCGTGACGGTGACGTCCTCAGCCTGGCGATCCCGGAGTACACCGACGCGGTCGCCGGCCACTGGGGCCGCAAGCAGGTTCCCGCCTTCGGGGGAGGCATCGGCGGAAGGGCGGGGACGCCCGGGACGATGGACGACCCGTCCTACCTGAAGGGCGACACCGTCGCGGCGGTCCTCTACCGCGACGGCAAGAAGGTGAGCGAGGCCGAGGACGCCTGGCGTGACTTCCCCGTCCCCGCCGGAGCGGCCGAGTACCGTCTGGACCTGACGACCGAGCGCGACACCGAGTTCTGGCAGACCGGCACGAGGACCGCCACGTCCTGGACCTTCCGCTCCGGCACCGCGGCGAAGGAAACGCTGCTGCCGCTCCTTCAGGTCGACTACGGCGTCCCCGCCGACCTGGGGAACACCGTCGGCGGCGGCAAGCGGCACGACCTCGACCTGACCGTCAGGAACCAGGACGGCCTCGCCGCCCCCACCGGGGTCAAGCTGAAGGTCGAGGCCTCCTTCGACGACGGCAAGACCTGGAAGGGCCAGGTCCGCGTCAAGGACTGCGGCCGCGACCGGTTCACCGCCACCATCGAACGGCCGGGCGACCGGCGTGACGGCGGGTACGTGACGCTGCGCGTCACCGCCACCGACAAGGCGGGCAACTCGGTCCGGCAGACCGTGGAACGCGCCTACCGGTTCGGCGCGTAGGCACATCCACCCGACGGGCGGAGCGGGTGCCGGGGGCGCGACCCCCGGCACCCGCTCCGTCATCACCCGACAGTGTGCGGGCCGAATGCACGTGGACACGCCGTACCGGCAGGGGAACGTCCGGTGCCACCCGGTGAACGGTCGACGAAGATCGGTCACCCAGGGTTACGTCACGCGACGGAGGCGACCTAGCCTCCGGGCATGTCTGACGTTTCCCGCCGTAAGGTCCTCGGCGCCCTCGCCGGTGGAACCGCGCTTTCCTTCCTGCCCCCTTCGCTGCACCAGGCGATGGCCGCGCCCATGCCGCGCGGTGGCTTGCGGGCCATCGAGCACGTGATCATCCTGATGCAGGAGAACCGTTCCTTCGACAACTACTTCGGAACCCTCAAGGGCGTGCGCGGATTCGGCGACCGTACCCCGCTGCGTCTGCCCACCGGAGGAACCGTCTTCGAGCAGCCGCGGCCCGGCGGCGGCGAGGTCCTGCCCTTCTCCGCCCGGCGGGCGGCTCTCGACGCGGGCCGCCCCGAGAGCGACATCCAGTACCTCGGGTCGCTCGCGCACGGGTTCTCCGACGCCAACCAGGCCCGGGGCAACGGCTGGTGGAACGAGTGGGTCGCCGCCAAGAGCCAGAGCACCATGGCCTTCTACGACCGGCACGACATCCCGCTGCAGTACGAGCTGGCCGACCGCTTCACCATCTGCGACGCCTACTTCTGCTCCGTCTACGGCTCGACCAACCCCAACCGGAACTACCTGTGGACCGGCACGACCGGTTACGAGCCCGACGGTGTCAACCGGGCCGTCACCAACGCCGCGTACGACTACGGCCACGCCGGCTACGACTGGACGACGTACCCCGAGCGCCTGGAGGCCGCGGGCGTCTCCTGGCAGATCTACCAGGAGTGGGACAACTTCACCGACAACGCGGTGGAGTACTTCCGACCCTGGAAGGAGATCGGCCGGAAGGTCCTGGCCAAGGTCAGCGGTCAGTACGCCACCACCGAGCAGTTCTACGACAGCCTGTGGGACAGGACCGCGGATCAGCGCAAGGCCGCGCTGGCGGAGTTCCAGCAGGGCGTCGACGCGCTGACCAAGGCCGAGCGGCGGCTGTTCATGCGCGGCGCGTACCGCTCCGAGCCGGACACCCTCGTCGGGCGACTCGCCTCGGACATCGAGAAGGGCACGCTGCCGCAGGTCAGCTGGATCGTTCCGACGGCTGCCCTGTCCGAGCACCCCGGCAGCTCCACCCCGGTCGGCAGCGCCAACCTCGTCTACGACCTCCTCGACGCGATCGCCCGCGATCCCAAGACCTGGTCGAAGACGGCGCTGTTCATCAACTTCGACGAGAACGACGGCTACTTCGACCACGTGCCCGCGCCGGTCGCGCCGAAGCCGGCCTCCGGCAACGGCGACGACTGGTTCAAGGGCAGCCCCGTCGGTCCCGGCCCGCGCGTGCCCATGACGGTCGTGTCGCCCTGGACGGTGGGCGGTTTCGTCAGCTCGGAGGCCTTCGACCACACCTCGGTCATCCGGTTCCTGGAGAAGTGGACGGGCGTCCACGAGCCCAACATCAGCGCCTGGCGCCGCAGCGTCTTCGGTGACCTGACCTCCGCCTTCGACTTCGACCGCGCGCAGCGGCAGCCCGAGGTGGAGCAGCCCGCCCGGGTTCCGGCGCCGATAGGCCGGTGGAACCCCGTACCGCCGAAGGACCAGTCGCTCCCGGAGCAGGAGTCCGGCACCCGCCGCACCCGCCGCTCCCCGTACCGGCTGTCCCTGCGTGCGGAGGTCACCCGCTCCGCCGTGGAACTGCGGCTCGGCAACGAGGGCGGCGCCGGCGCGACGTTCACCGCCTACCCCGGCGACGACTCCGCCCCGCGGGCCTGGACCGTGTCCGCGGGCAGGAGCGCCGACGAAACGGTGGCGTACGGCGCCGACGGCTACGACCTGCAGGTCCACGGCCCCGGATGGTCGATGTGGGAGCTGCGCGGCGCCGGTGTGGGCGGCGAGGCGTACCTCGTCGAGCACCCCGCGCCCGGCCAGGTGACGGTGGTGTGCTCCAACCCCTCCCCCACCACCCGGACGTTCCTCGTCGGCGAGTCGGCCCACTCCGGCGGCCACGGCGACCGCGTGGAGACCGTCACCCTCAAGCCCGGCACGTCCCACACGGTGCGCCTGCGCCTGCCGGACCACGGCTGGTACGACGTGGTCGTCGTCGACCGGGACGACCCGTCCTTCCTGCGCCGCATGACCGGCCGTCTGGCCGACGGCAAGCCCGGCGTCACCGACCCGGAGACCGGCACGGCCCCCGCCCTGGCCGCGGCCATCGGCCTCCCGGCGTCGCCGCCGAACCTGGACACGCCGTTCGCCCAGGGCAACCCGACCGATGTCGTGGTCACCGTGCGGAACCAGGGCCGGCACCGGCTCGACGATCTGTCCGTCTCCCTTCTCGCCCCGACCGGCTGGACGGTCCGGCGCGACGGCGGGGCACCGACCGCGCTCCGGGCCGGTGACTCGGCCGACGTGCGCTTCGCGGTCACGCCCGCCGGGAACGCCACCGCCGGCCGGCTGGCCGTCGCCGCGCACGCCGACGGCGACGGGCTGCTCCGGATCGCCGACGCTCGCGTCCGGACGAAGGTCGCCCCGGCCATGAGCGTCGCGCTCACCGGGCCGGCGAGCTCCCCCGGAACGGACGGCACGGTGCTCTCGCCGGGCACACCGGTCACCGTGACGGCCACCGTCACCAACGCCGGCGGCACGCCGCTCACCGGTGTGGCGGCCGCGCTGGCCCTCCCCGAGGGCTGGACCGCGACCGCGAAGGGCGGCACGCCCACGTCGGTTCCGGCCCGCTCGTCGGCCTCGCTGGCCTGGGACGTCGTCGCGCCCGCCGCCGCGGCCCGCGCCTCCGGCAGCCTCAAGGCGACCGTCACCGCGAGGCTGAACGGCGGCGACACGCAGGCGTCCGCGTCCCTGTCCGCCAAGACCGGTCCCGTCATGACCGGTCATCTGCTCGCGGAGGACTTCGAGTCCGTCGCCCCCGCGCTCGCCGCGGCGGCCGATCTGAGCCGGCCCGGACTGCTGGGCTGGACCCGGACCGCTCCCGAGGGCTGGACCGTCACCAACGCGCCGGACATGCCGCAGGGTACGC
Organism: Actinacidiphila glaucinigra; assembly: GCF_035918135.1. Taxonomy (NCBI): domain Bacteria; kingdom Bacillati; phylum Actinomycetota; class Actinomycetes; order Kitasatosporales; family Streptomycetaceae; genus Actinacidiphila; species Actinacidiphila glaucinigra. The sequence continues at coordinate 8,882,259 of NZ_CP109144.1, read as the reverse complement.
GGGAGCTGCAGGGCTGGAGTTTCCTGTCCAAGCAGTTCTGGTTCCCGGCCGGGCAGGACCGCCCCGGCTTCAGCCGGGCCCTCGGTGTGGTGGCCGTGGCCGACCCCGACGACTGGGACGACACCGGCAGCCCGTCGGGCCGGGGCCGGTTCGACTCGACCCTAAGCACTCCGGCGGTGGCCATCCCCTCGGGCACGTCCACCCTCCACCTGGGCTTCGACTCCCATTACCGTCAGGAGAGCCCGCAGGAGGCCGAGGTCACCGTCACCTTCGACACCGGCGACCCGGTCCGGCTCCTCCACTACAGCAGCGCGACGTCCGGGAACACCAACCTGGGCCAGGACCAGCAGAACCGGCTCGTCCGGCTCTCCTGCCCCGTTCCCGCGGGGGCGACCTCGGCGAAGGTCGGCTTCCGGATCTTCAACGCGGGCAACAACTGGTTCTGGGCGATCGACAACGTCCGTCTGGGCACCGGCCCCATCGCCGACGCCTGACCGGCCTCAGGCCGACCGCTTCCGGCGGGGCGACGGGCATCACCCCGCCGCCCCGCCGCGTGCGTTGAGGAGCCGGCGACCGGAGGCAGACCCCCGAGCAGCGGGCGCCGGTGTTCGGGCGCGAATACCGCGGCCGATTCGGCCGCTCCGCCGGCTGCGGGCCACGGGAACTCAGGCCGCCTTCACCGTGTCCGCAGGAATTCGCGGCGAAGGTCCCCCCGTGCGCCGTCGCCTCGACCACCGGAATGGCGTCTACCGGGCCCGCCGGCGAAGAACCGCATTATTGAAGAATTCCGCGAATTGCGGTTCCTGACGGACGCAGCCCGTACTCTGCGGGGCTCATGCGCGCGCCGCCGCGCTGCGCGCATCACCTGTATGGGTGATATCCGCTGACGCCGCCGCCCATGGGCGGCCGTTCGCTCGTCACGCGAATGCGGTAATCGGTCCCGCCCGCACACAATCGCGCGGACCATTCGTTGACGCGTCACCGCACGGACGACAAGACTCCATTTCCGGTGAAGAAATATGCGAGGGGCAGCCATGAAGTCGTTCGTGCACAGAGGACAGATCACGAAAGTGGTCTTCGGCAGCGGAACGCGCGCGGGGCTCGGCGGCGAGGTCGAGGCGCTGGGGCGCGGCCGGGCCCTGGTGCTGTGCACCCCCGGGCAGACCGCCCAGGCCCGGGAAGTGCGTGGGATCCTCGGGGCGCTCACCGCCGGTGTCTTCGACCAGGCGGCGGCCCACACCCCCGTGGCGGTCACCGGGAAGGCGGTCGACGCGGCGCGGGCAGCCGACGCGGACTGCCTGGTGTCCGTGGGCGGCGGCTCGACGATCGGCCTCGGCAAGGCCGTCGCGCTGCGCACCGGCCTTCCGCACCTCGCCCTTCCGACCACGTATGCCGGATCCGAGATGACGCCGATCCTGGGCGAGACCCAGGGTGGTGTGAAGACCACCCGGCGACTGCCCGAGGTCCTGCTCGACACCGTCGTGTACGACGTCGATCTCACCCTCACCCTGCCGCCCCACGTCGCCGCGGTCAGCGGGCTGAACGCCATGGCCCACGCCGTGGAATCGCTGTACGCCCAGGACGGCGACCCGCTCGCCTTCCTGACGGCCGGTGAGGCTCTCGACGCCCTCGCGGTGGCGCTCCCGGCGATCCTGCGCGATCCCGCTGACACCGAGGCGCGGGCGACCGCGCTGTACGGTGCCTGGCTGGCCGGGACCTGCCTGGGCACGGTCGGCATGGCCCTGCACCACAAGGTGTGCCATGTCCTCGGCGGCTCCTTCGACCTGCCGCACGCCCAGACGCACGCCGTCGTGCTGCCCCACGTCATCGCGTACAACGCCCCGGCGGCCGAGGCGGCCATGGCCCGGATCGGCCGGGCGCTGCCCGGCCCCGATCCCGCGGGCGCGTTCTTCGACTTCGCGGGCGGCATCGGCGCCCCCCGGGCGCTGCGCGACCTGGGCATGCCCGAGTCGGGCATCGCCGAGGCGGCCGACCTGGTCGTCCGGGACGGCTACTGGAACCCGCGGCCCGTGCACCGGGACGCCGTGCGCGACCTCCTCCGACGGGCCTGGGCCGGCGAACCGCCGTCCCGGGCCGCCTCCGACCGTTCCTACGACCCGACGGGAGCCCGTCATGCGTGACCTCACCGACACCACCATCACCGAGGCCGTCGTCTCCACGGTCCGCGAAGCGAAGGACGCCCGCCTCGCCGGGATCCTCGAGGCGCTGGTCCGCCACGCGCACGACTTCGTCCGTGAGACCGGCCTCACCGAGCAGGAGTGGGCGCGCGGCATGGACTTCCTCACTCGCACGGGGCAGAAGTGCACCCCCACGCGGCAGGAGTTCATCCTGCTCTCCGACGTGCTGGGGATCACGATGCTGGTGGACGCGCTCGGCAACCGGCGCGCGGCGGAATCGACCCAGAACAGCGTCCTCGGCCCCTTCTTCCGCGACGACCGTCCGCAGGCGGCCGACGGCGCCGACATCTCCGAGGGACTGCCGGGCACACCCTTCTTCTTCGAGGGGCTGGTCACCGACGAGCACGGCGCACCGGTCGCGAACGCCGGGATCGACGTCTGGCACAGCGACGCGGACGGCCACTACGACGTGGACGTCCCCGGCCTGTCGGACCCCGCCATGCGAGCCCTGCTGCGCACCGACGGCGAGGGCCGTTTCCGCTTCCGCTCGATCCGCCCGTCGAGCTATCCCATCCCGGACGACGGGCCCGTGGGCGAGATGATGCGGGCCACCGGCCGGTCCGTCATGCGGCCCGCGCACCTGCACGTCATGATCGCCGCCGAGGGCTTCCAGCGTGTGACCACGATGCTCTTCCCCTCCGACGACCTGTACCTGGACCAGGACCCCGTCTTCGGCGTCAAGCAGTCGCTGGTGACGGACTACGCGAGCCACCCGGCCCGCAGCGGCCCGTACGGCACGCGGACCGACGAGCCCTACACCCTGCTGCGTCACACCTTCGTGCTCGAGCCGGGACGGTCGGCTCATGACCCGCGGCCTTCCTGACGGGCCGCTCCCGGGACTGCCGGACGTTCCCGCCGGTGTCGTCCCGCGGCCGCGGGTGACCCGCCGCATCCTTCAGGCGCTGGCCGGGCGTCCGGTGCTGGTCGTCGCGGCCTCCGCCGGGGCGGGAAAGACGACCGCGGTGCTCCAGGCGGCACGGGCCCTGCCCGGCCCGGCCGCCTGGATCCCGCTGGGCGGCCTCGCCACCGGCGACATCGCCGCCGAAGCACTCCGAGTTCGTCTTGCGCGGGCGGTGCCCGCCACCGGAGCGGGGCCGCCCGTGCTCGTGGTCGACGGGCTGGAGCACATCGCGGGCCGTGCGACGGCCGAGGAAGCGCTCGGCGCACTCGTCCTGCAACCGCCCAGGGGGCTGCGGCTGGTGCTCGTCACCCGGGCGGAGCCACCGGAGGGCATCGCCGGTCTCGGTGACGTCCATCGCGTGGCCTTCCTCGACGACACCGACCTCGCCTTCGACGTCTCCGAGGCCGCCCGGGCCCTTCGCCCCGCCGGACTGGAGGAGCAGGCGCAGTTCCGGGTGCGGGCCATGAAGGGCTGGGTCACCGGTGTCCTGCACGACTGGTGGGCCACCGATCCCGCGGCCGCGGCCGGCAGGCTCGACCTCCTCTGCGCCGGCCTGCTGCGGCAGCTCACCGAGGCGGAGGCGGCGCTGCTGGTCGCCACCAGCGTGCTGGACGAGGTGACCGCCGAATCCGCCAACGCCCTCGGGCTGTCCTGCCCGGACCGGACCATGGCCGCCCTGCGCCACCGCCGGCTGCCGCTGGCCTGGTCCCGCGACGGCACGCGCATGCGGCCGCTGCCACGGTTCCGCGGGTACCTGCGCAAGCGCGCCGACGCCATGGGCGAGAACGCCCGGCGCGAACTCAGACGCCGCCACGCCCGGTTGCTGGAAGCGGCAGGCCGCCACGAGGAGGCCGTGACGGAACTGCTGATGGCGGGAGAGCCGGCGGCGGCGCGGCGCGCCGCCGAACAGGTCCTGCCCGGCGTCCTGGACCGGCTGGACCTGGCCACGGCGGAGAGCTGGCTCGACCGGATGCGGCCCGTGCCCGGCCCGCCGGCCCCGGGGCTGGTATCCGCCGCGCTGCGTATCGCGTTCGGACGCGAGCAGTGCTGGCGCGGGCTGCGGCTGGCCGACCAGCACGGACCGTCCTGGTGGGGCGGGCTGCCCGGGCAGCCCGGCGGCAGCGAGGACCTGGCGCTGCTGGTGTGGTGCTTCTGGCACGCGGGCAGGACCGACGAGGCCCGGCAGATGCTGCGCGTCATGCCGCCCGGTCGCCACCGCGACATCGCCGCGGCCCTCATGTCCCTGGCGGACGGCACCCCCCTCACACCGCTTCCGGACCTGCGGGCCGACGCGGCGGGCCCGGTCGAGGTCATGCTGATGCGGATCGCCTACATGGGCGGCCGACTCGCCGAGTTGCAGGGCGATCCCGCTGCTCCGCCGGGCGATTGGCGCCGGGCCACCGGTGCCCCGTGGACCGTGGCGGCGCTCCGTGCGACGGGACGCATCTCCCGGGCCGGCGAAATGTACGCGTCCCTCGGTGACGGACCCCGCCCGGTGTGGCTGACGGCCATCGACGACGTGGAGCTGATGGCGGACCTCGGACGGCGCGAGGAGGCCTGGGCCGCGCTGACGGCCGGACGACAGGCCGTCGCGGCGACCGGCTCGCGTGTGTACGAGATCCTCAGCCTGCTGCTGGAGGCCAAACTCGCCCTGCGGCTCGACCGCGACGTCGCACGGGCCACCCGTGCGCTGACCGAGGCGGCCCGCCACGGCAGTGCCCGCTACGCCTTCACCGGGGAACTGGCCGGCACCTGGCACGGACTGCAACTCCTCCTGGCGGGCCGGCACGGGGAAGCGGCCCACCGACTGGCCGTCGCCGTCGCCGCCATGACCACGGGCGACCGCCTGCTGGAACTGCCCACCGCGGCCGTCTACCTGAGCGAGGCGATGTGGCGCGCCGGTGACGCGGAGGCCGCGGACGCCGCGGCCGACCTCGCCCTGGGTGTCGCATCGGCCCAGGGCGGCCGCCATCTGCTGCTGCAGGCGCTGGACGACGTGCCGGCGGTCGCCGTGCGCAGGGCCGACGCCGAGCCCTCGCACTCCTCGCCGTGGCACGAACTCGTGGCGGCGCTGTCGTCGGGGCGGGCGGCACTGAGCGCCCCCGCCTCTCCGCGGCTGGTCCTCGAGGAGTTCGGGGTGGTCCGGCTGTCCGCGGACGGGCGGGAGGTCCGTCCACGTCTGGCCAAGAGCACCGAACTGCTGGCGTTCCTGCTGAACAGGCCGGCCGCGACGGCACGACGCGCGCTGCTGCTGGAGTCCTTGTTCCCCGGCCGGAGCGACGCCGCCGGGCGCAGTTACCTGCGGCAGGCGGTGTACCGGCTGCGGGAGGTGCTGCCCGAAGGGGTGGCGCTCCTGCAGGAGGGCGACGTCCACCGGCTGACGCCCCATGCGTCCGTGGCCGGGTCCTCGGGTTCCTTCGAGCGCCTGCTGGCCGAGGCCGGCAGGCAGGACGGCGAACACCGCTTCCACACCCTGCTGGAGGCGCTGCGGACGGCGGGGAGGGGCCCCTACTTCGAGGGCGTCTCCACCCCGTGGCTGGACGCCCGGCGCGAGGAACTGGCGGCGGCACTCACCCAGGCGCAGGTCGACGCCGGCGCCGTCGCCCTGCGCCTGGGCCGGATCCGCGAGACCCGGGAGCTGGCGGGAGCGGCGCTGGAACGCGATCCGTACCGCGAGCAGGCCTGGCGACTGGCGCTGGCGGGTGCCGAGGCGGCCGGGGACGACGGCGAACTCATCGAGCTGTACCGGGGTTACCTGCGGGCCATGGCCGACCTCGGCGTGCGCCCGTCGGAGGAGATGCGACGTCTGGTCGAGCGGCTGCGCCGATGAGACATGAACCCTCCGCCACAGTGCGGTTTCCCCGGCATTAACAGGTGGCGGCGCACAGTTCACCACGTCCACCAGGGCTCGGCTCACTCCTTCCCGGAGGTCTCCCATGACTGAAACCCTCGACATGTCCGTCGCCTTCCGCGCCACGATGGGACGCCTGGCCACCGGGGTCAGCGTCATCACCACCAGGACCGCAAGCACCCCCGTGGGCATGACGGCCAGTGCGGTCTCCGCGCTGTCGCTGGACCCATTGCAGCTGATCGTGTGCATCGGCAACCACTTGTTCACCCGGACCGCGATCGCCGAGCACGGGCGCTTCGCCGTCAATGTCCTCGGCGAGGACTGCGAGCACCTGGCCCGCACCTTCTCCGCTCCGGTGCCGGACCGCTTCGCCGGCGTGGCCGTGGACGAGGACCACGGGGTGCCCGTGCTCAGGGACGCGATCGCCACGGTGGTCTGCGACGTCTCCCAGGCCCTGCCGGGCGGCGACCACACCATCTTCGTCGGCGACGTCCGGCACTTCGAGCACCGGGCCCAGGCCCGTCCGCTGCTCTATTTCGCGGGCGGATTCGGTGTCCTGAGCCCGCAGAGCGGTCTCTGACGACCGCGACCCCCACAAGTCCCCCCGGTGCCCGGTGCCGTGTCGTGCCCGCCGGGCACCGGGGGCCCCGACCGGCCGGCCCGATGGGAGGCTCCGTGCACACCATTGCCGCGTACAAGCTCCACCCGCCCGCGCGGCCACGGCAGTTCGTGCCGCGGCCGCGGCTGCTGCGCCGACTCGACGCGGCGGCCGAACCCGTGGTCGTCGTCTCGGCGCCCCCGGGCGCCGGGAAGAGCGTGCTGCTGGCCGACTGGGCCCGCGCCCTTCAGGCTCGGGACGGCCGGGTGGCGTGGCTCGAACTGGACGCGTACGACAACACCCCGGCACGGCTGTGGGCCGGGATCCTCGCGGCGCTGCGGCCGCTGCGGCCCGGGCTGCCCGCTCCCCCGCCGGCCGGGGCCTGGACGCTGGAGGTCTGGGTCGAGGACCTGCTGCCCCGCCTCCTGGGCGCGCTGGGCGAGGGCTCGCCGCTCACCCTGGTGCTGGACGGGGTGGACCGGCTCACCGACCGGGCGGCCCTGCGCTGCCTGGGGGACTTCCTGACCGCGCTGCCCGACGGCGTACGGGCCCTGCTGGCCACCCGTCACCTCCCGGGGGCGCCGGTCCCGGCGCTGCGTGCCCGGGGCCTCGCCGCCGACCTCGGGGCGGACGAGCTGCGCTTCACCCCCGCGGAGGCCACCGACCTGCTGGCGAGCCGGCCCGGCGGCCCGCCGGACGAGCGGACGCTGCGCGAGCTGTACCACCTGACCGAGGGATGGGCGGCGGGCCTGTGCGTCCTGGGACGCGCGCACACCACGTCCGGGGCCGGCGCCCGCAGCGGCGACGGGGCCCGCGCCGTCGCCGACTACCTCGGTACCGAGGTCCTGGACCGGCTGACCACCGAGCAGCGCGCCTTCCTGCTGCGGACCAGTGTCCTGGACGAACTCAGCCCCGGGTCCTGCCATGCCGTCACGGGCAGCGACCACGCCGGAGTGCTGCTGCGGGAACTCGCACGGACCGTCCAGCTGCTCCTGCCCTCCGCCGCCGCCTCTGGGACCTACCGGCACCACCGGGCGCTGCGCTCCGTGCTCGCCGGGCTTCTGGCCGCCGAACAGCCGGGCGGGGTCGCGGCACTGCACCACGCGGCCGCGTGCTGGTACCGCGAGCGGCAGCGCACGACGTCCGCCGTAGGGCACTTCGTCCAGGCCGGCGACTCCCCCGGCGCGGTCGTGGCCGTCCTCGACGCCTGGGAGGAGGCGCTGGCCGGAGGCCGGACCGCGGACGTCGCGCGGTGGCTCGGCATGCTGCCCCCTCGCGCGGTCCGCTCCGACGCCCGGCTGTGCGTCGTGGCGGCGATGACCGCGCTGTGCGAGGGGGACCCCGAGGCGGCGGAGCGCTGGCTCGACGTGGCGAAGGCCCAGCCGTCCTGGCAGGGCGCCGTGGGGGAAGGGGGGACCGTGGCGCAGGCGGCGGCAGTGGCCCGTGCCCTCGTCCGCTGTCTGCGGGGGGAAGGCCCGGTCCCGCTCGGCGAAGGAGACGTGCACGGTGCCTCTTCGCTGACCGGCTGGCGGGCGCTGGCCTGCGTCGCCCAGGGCACCGCACTGCTGTGGCAGGGGCGTACGGAGGAGGCGGACGTCCGTCTCGCCGAGGCGGTCCGCGACGCGCACGGCGCCCGGCACACGCTGGTACTGGTCCGCGCCCTGGGCTCGCGGGCCCTGTGCGCCTACCTGGCCGGGCGCCCGGCACGGGCGCGCACCCTCGTGGAACAGGCGCTGGACGCCGCCCGCGCCGAGGGACTGACCGGCCACTTCACCGCCGCGCCCGCCCAACTGTGCCGGGCGGGGCTGCTGCTGGACGACCTCGCCCGCACCGAGGCCGCCGAGGCCCTGGCCGGCGCCACGAGGGCGCTCACGGCAACCGTCCACGGCGGCGAGCCGCCTCTGCGGGCACTGGCCGGCGTCATCGCGTCGGGGCTGCCGCGCGGCCTTCGCGGCACCGTGCCCCTGCCCGCGCAGGAGGAAGGGGGTGCCGTTCCGCAGGTGCTCGGCGGTCTGCTCCAGCGCCTGAGCACGGCCCGGCCCGCCCCGGCCGCCCCCCTGCCGCTGCCTCCGCGGGCGCGGGACCTGTCCCCCGGGGAACGCCGGATCCTGCGCGCGTTGTGCGGCCCGCTGACGCTGCGGGAGATCGCCGCCGAGCTGCACGTGTCCCGCAACACGGTGAAGACACAGGTCAGTGCGGTCTTCCGGAAGCTCGGCACGCACAGCCGCAGCGGCGCGGTGGCCCGGGCCCGGGAGTGCGGCATGCTCCATCCCGGGCCCGGCACCGCCTACGAGGCGTCCTGGCGGCGGGCGTAGTCCGCCTGGGCCGTGTAGGCGGTGTCCTGCTCGCCGGCGGCGCTCTCGATGCCGCACACCTTCCGGGCGAGGTCGGCGATCGGCCCGCTCGGGGACAGTTCGGCGCGCTTCATGGTGAGCGTGCGGATCGCCAGCAGCGGCGTGCCGTTGAAGTTCTCGAAGGTGCTGATGCGGTCGCCCCAGTCCGACAGGAACAGGTCGCGGATGACCCGGCTGATCTTGAGCCGGTCGTGCGGCCTGCCGACCGGGCCGGTCTGCAGTGCCTCCAGCCAGGGCCGCAGCTCCGGGCGCTGCCACTGTCCCTCGGTCGGGAAGATCAGCGACGCCCGGCCGGCCAGGTCGATCACCTCGTTGACCATGCGGGCGATGTTCTCCAGGTAGTACGCCCGGCCGTAGTCGAACATCAGGACGTTCGGCTTGTACAGGCCGCCCGGGGTGGTGAAGCCCTCCTCCTCGCAGGCGATCACATGGGCCTTCAGGGTCTGGTGGAACCCGGCGAACTGCGAGATGCGCGCCTGCACCGGAGGCAGCTGGTACGTGCCGATGTGCTCGGTGATCAGCAGGGTGAGCCCCAGCATCAGCTCGGCACGCACCATCTGCCGCACCAGCGCCTGGTAGTGCAGCCAGTCGAAGACGCGCTGCGGGTACAGCGCGGCGTGCTGCGGGTTGCCGATGTGGAACACCCGGTCCCAGGGGATCAGCACGTCCTCGAAGAGGATGACGCTGTCCAGCTCGTCGCCCTGCGAGGCCAGCGGGTGCTCGACGTCCTCGCCGTCGCGGACGTTGCTCTCCCGGCAGATGATGGTGACGCCGGGCGCGTTGGGCGGGACGGCGCCGAAGATGACCTGCTCCGGCTGGATGCCCGGGCGGTAGAACACCCCGATGTGGATCCAGTCGCCGAAGGCCGCGCCCGTGCCGATCGCCTTCACTCCCCGCACGGTGATGCCCTCGTCCGAGGTGGCCACCACCTTGAGCGCGGGCGACTCCGCCTGCGCGGACTCCCGGGAACGGTCGGTCTGCGGGTCCACGAAGGCCGGCGTCGTGTTGAGGTCGCCGTCCCGCGCCAGCCGCCAGAAGTCGCGGATCCCCTCGGTGAGGTCCCGGCCACCGGTGCCCACGGCCTGGCTGCTCCACGGCTCCGGGTCGTCGACGTAGGTCAGCAGGACGTAGTTGTTGACGTCGGGGGTGCGCGGGGTCGCGCCGCCGCCCAGCTCGCGCAGCACGGTCTCGATGTAGCGCCGCTTGCGCTTCAGGTCGTCCTTGCCGCGGTGCTGGAACCACGTCATGGACCGGCGGACGCCGTCCTCGTCCACGAACGTCATGACGTCCTGGAGGTCCGGGCGGTGGTGGAGGTCGTAGAACTCGGCGATCCGCCGGGCGTACGCCCTGGTCTTCGGGTGCGTGGCGACGTTGTCGACGAGTTCGTCACCCACCCACAGCTTCCGGCCGTCGTCGAGCGCCGCCAGGTATTCCTTGCCTGTACGCACGTCGTGCTCCTTTCCGGGACACGCGATCTGGACGGGACGGATCCTGCGCCCCGACGGGGTGAGAGCGAGCCCCGCCACGGCACTTCACCCCGGGTGAAACCGCCGGTCACAGGCCCTCTGCCATTGAGGAGGCCGGTCACCTGCGGCACGATTGCGGCATGCACGATGCGGTCTCCCGGACGACGTACTCACCCCACCTGAGGGGCCGCGACGACGAGATCGGCGCCCTGCGCGCGGCCCTGGACTCGGTCCTGCGCGGGGAGGGCACGTGCGTCCTCCTGGAGGGCGCGTCCGGCACCGGCAAGAGCGGACTGCTGACCCGCCTGGACGAGCTGGCGGGCGCCGCCGGGTTCGACGTCCTGTGGGTGCGGGCCGACGAACTCGACCAGTACGCCCCGCTGGCCGCGCTGTACTCCGCGGTGCACGGATCCTCCGCCGCTGCCGGCGGGGCGCCCGACGCCACCGGCGACCGGCGTCTGTGGCTGCTGGACGGCATCACCGACGCCCTGGAGGAGCGCTCGCAGCGCGTCCCGGTGGCGGTGCTCGTCGACGACGCCCAATGGGCGGACCCCGCCACCTTGTTCGCCCTGCGGACACTGCCCGGACGGCTGGCGGCGTCCCGGGTCCTGTGGGTGATCGCCGTACGCTCCGACGCCGAACGGGCCGACGTCACCCGGATGAGCCGGGCGCTGCGCGATCGGGGGGCTCGCGGACTGGTCCTCGGGCCGCTCCCGGCCGCGGCACTGGGGCAGCTGGCGACGGACGTCCTCGGGGCGGCGCCCACCCCCGCGCTGTCCCGGCTGCTGGACGGCAGCGCGGGCAACCCCTTCCTCGCGATCGAACTCCTGCGCTCGCTGCGCGACGCCGACGCGGTCGGGTTCCACGGCGGCACCGCGACCCCCCTGACCCGGGAGATTCCCGCCGGATTCCGGCGCAGCGTCCAGGAGCGGCTGGACCGGCTCCCCGAGGACGCGCGGCATCTGCTGCAGATCGGCTCGGTACTGGGCCGCGCGTTCGACCTCGGCACCGTCGCCCGGATGCTCGGCAAGCCGGTCGGCGGGCTGCTGTCCGCCGTGGACGGTGTGATGCGCGCGCAGTTGCTGGTCAGCGCGGGCCGCCGGTTCGCCTTCCGGCACGACCTGATCCGGCAGGCCGTGCACGACGAGCTCCCACTGCCCGTGCGAGTGGCCCTGCACCGGGACGCGGCCGACGCCCTGCGGGACGGCGGCGGGGACCGGGCGGAGATCGCCTGGCACCTCGTCCTCGCCGGCGGGACCGTCGACGACGCGTCCCTGCACACCCTGACCGCCGCGGTCCGGGAGCTGTCGCGGACCGTCCCCGGGTCCGCCGCCGACCTCGCGCGCCAGGCCGCGGACCTGCTGCCCGCCCATGACGCGCGGCGCGTCGAGCTGCTGACGAACGCCGCCGAACTCCTCGGCTGGACCCGGCGGGTCACGGAGGCGCTCGAACTGGTCGACGCCACCATCTCCGACGGTCCGGCACCCGCCCAGGAGGCGGCACTGCGGCTGGTCGGCGGGGAGATCCACCAGGCGGCGGGCGACGACGCCGCGGCGATGACGCATCTGGAGCGGGCGCTGGAGCTGCCCGACCTGCCCGAGGACCTGCGCGTCCGGCTGCTCAAGGCCAAGGCGACCGCGCACATCCACCGCCGCGAGATCGCGGCCGCCGAGGAGACGGACACCGGGCTGGTCGAGGCGGCGTACCGCAGCGCCGATCCGGCCGTCGTCGTCAGCGCCATGGTCTTCCAGTCGCAGACCGCCTTCTACCGCGGCCACCTGTCCCGCGCCGTCGAACTCGCCGAGCACGCCGCCCTGCGTGCCGCCACGACCGCCGACGGCCTGCGGCTGCGGCCGCCCCGCATCCCTGCGCTGTGGCTCGCCATCGCCTTGGTGTCCACCGACCGGCTGGAGGACACCGCACGCGTCCTGCGTGAGGGCCGGCGGTCCGCCGAATCCCTCGGCCTCGGCTGGTCGCTGCCCCACTGGCACGCCTGCCAGGCCATCGCCCTGCTGGAAGGCGGCGCCCTGGACGACGCGGCCGTGGAGGCCGAAGCCTGCCTGACCGTCGCCGCCGAGCTGGAGACCGCCCGCGCGGTGCCCCTCGCCCGCGCGGTCCTGGCCCTGGTCGACACCGCCCGCGGCGACGTCGCCCAGGCCGGGGCCCATCTGCGAGCGGCGACGGCGGCCACCCCCGGCGGCACCCCCTACGGCCCGTGGACGGCGCTCGCCCACGCCCGCGTGCTGCAGGCCCAGGGCCGCGGCACCGCTGCGGCCGAGGCGCTCGGCGCCTTCCGCGCCGGGGACCGAACGGCCTGGCTGCTCTCCCTGCCCCCGGGCCACTGGCCCGCGCTGGCCCGTGCGGCGCTGCGCGGCGGGGACCGGGCGACGGCCGGGGCGGTGGCCGCGGTCGTACGCACCGTCGCCGAGGAGAACGGCGACCAGGGCGTCGTCCTCGCCGTACGGGACCACATCGACGGGCTCCTCCACGACGACCCCGCGGCGCTGCGGGAGGCCGTCGCCGGGCACGGTCTCGACGGCCGCCTTCCGGCGCTGGCCGCGGCCCACGAGGACCTGGGCACCCTTGTGGCCACGACGCATGGCCGTACCGACGAAGCGGTCGCGGCGCTGGAGGAGGCGGCACGCCTCACCGCCGCGAGCGGCGCCGTCCACGACCACGAGCGCGTCCGCCGCCTCCTGCGCGACCTCGGCGTGCGCGCCGCCGGCATGCCCCGCCGGGCGGCCGCCACCTCCGGCTGGGAGAGCCTGACCGAGTCCGAGCTGAAGGTGGTCCCGCTCGTCGCGGAAGGACTCACCAACCGGGCCATCGCCGACCGTCTCTACGTGTCCGTCCACACGGTCAACACCCATCTGAAGCACGTCTTCACCAAGCTCGGCATCAACACCCGTGTCGAACTGACCCGGTTGGTGGTGGAACAGGCGCGCACCGGTACCGACCGTCCTTGAGGAAGCGGGCCGCCGAGATCCCTTGAATGGGCGATGCCCGCCCATGCCACCCCTCCCGATGCTGGTGACGGGGCAGGCCACCGGCCCGGTGGCCGCCCCTTTCAGTTCCGGGAGTGAGGGACCATGACGACCGCACGCGGATACCGCGGCTCTCTCCAGGGCGTCGTGGCGGCCGGCGCGGCACCTCACGGCTACACCCTGGCCCTGTGGACGGCCACCGCGGTCACCGTGTCCGCACGGGACACACCGTCCGCCACGGAGGCGCTGGCGCTGCTCACCGGCGCCACGCTCACCTACGTGACGGTCGGGGCCGCCGCCCACGGCGGGCCGGGGCGGCCGCTGGCCCGCACGGCACCACCGGCCGGGCCCGTGTGGGCCGCACTGCACCTGCCCACGGTCGCCCTCGGCGCCGTGCTGAGCGGGCTGCTGGCGCATGCCCTCTCCGGCCTCCTGCTGTGGGGGCTGGTGGGGGCCACCGCCACCGGCGTGTACCTGCTCGGCGCGGCCGCCCAGTTCCGGTGGGCCGGGACCGACCGGCGCCCCTCACTCCCGTCACCCGTTCCGACCGCACCGACCCGAGGAACCGCCATGACGCTCGTGCTCGACCCCGCCGCACAGGACCTGCTCTTCCGTGAGGCGCGCACCGCCAACACCTTCACCGACACACCGGTCACCGACGAGCAGGTCCAGGAGATCTACGACCTGGTCAAGTACGGCCCGACCTCCATGAACCAGCAGCCGCTGCGGATGGTCCTGGTCCGTTCCGACGACGCCCGCGCACGCCTGGTGCAGCACATGACCGAGGGCAACAGGAAGAAGACCGAGACCGCGCCGCTGGTCGCCCTGCTCGCCGCCGACAACGAGTTCCACGAGCAACTGCCCACCGTCTTCCCGCACTTCCCGCAGGCGAAGGACGTCTTCTTCACCGAGCGCGCGGTCCGTGAGCGGTCGGCCGCCCTCAACGCCGCGCTGCAGGTGGGCTATTTCATCATCGGCGTCCGCGCCGCAGGCCTCGCCGCCGGCCCGATGACCGGCTTCGACGCCGACGCGATCGACAAGGAGTTCTTCCCCGAGGGCGACCACTCCGTCCTCGCCGTCGTCAACATCGGCAACCCGGGTGCGGACGCGTGGTTCGCCCGCAACCCGCGGCTGGCCTACGACGAGGTCGTCAGCACCGTCTGACGCAGGGCGGCGAACAGGCCGCGCTCAAGCCCCCGGGCCACACCCCGGGGGTTCGGCGGTAGGCGGCCCCGCACTCCCGGCCGGCAACGTGGGCGCGGCCCGGGTTCGCGATGCACCGCTATGGCGTACTCCGCACCGGGTTCTCGGTGAAGACGACGCGCGTATCGGAACGGGTCAGAGACGGCCGCGACGGGACGCATTCGCCTTTCCGGCCGGCATCCGCAGCCCGGGCGGTCGGGCCGATTCCGTTTTAGGATCCTCGATGGGTTCCGGTCGCGGCATGAATTCGCGGAACGGAATCCGTCCGTGACGTTCCGGAACGGATCGTGCACCGTACATCGGAGAAAGTGAACAGGACAGGAGATCGCCGCCATGACCCGAATGGCGTTCCGTCGAGGCCTGCTCGCTCTGGGTCTCACCATGGCGGCGGTCGCCGCGTGCGCTCCCGCGGCAAAGGACGTCGACGGCGAGGCGCCGGCCGCCGCGGTCTCCTCGGAGCCGTCAACGAGGCCGCCCGACAAGCTGTCCATCCAGTTCGAGCAGGCGCTTCCGAACGTCAAGGGCAAGACGTTCACCTCGGCTGTCGTCGACTATCCGCCCAACGGGAGTACGCCCCCGCATCACCACGGGCAGGCCTTCGTCTACGCCTACGTACTCAAGGGCGCCGTGCGCAGCCAGCTCGCCGGCGAGCCCGTTCACACCTACCGCCAGGGCGATTACTGGATCGAGCCGCCGGGCGCGCACCATGTTCTGTCGGAGAACGTCAGCCGAACGGAGCCCGCGCAATTGCTGGTCGTCTTCATCAGCAATACGGGCGACGCGATCAAGGTCAACGATCCCTCGCGTTAGGACGTCGGCGGGGTAGCCGGCCCCGGCGCCGCCGACCGCGAAACAGCCGAGGCATGACGCCGCGCCCGATTCCGCCGACCGTTGCCCGCGGAGCCGTCCGCCTGGTCGACAGCCCCCACGACGACCCGGTCCGTCAGCCGAACGCGGAGTCCTCGCCGATCTCCGACCGGCGCCCCGCACCCCCATAGCCTCACCGGCGACTACGCCGTCCAAGTGAACCCGCCGGCCGCGCGACCGCGGCCGGCGGGTTCTTGTCGTGTGCAGCCGACCACCGGGCTCGGCACGTCCGCCCGACCAGCCTCTCGACGGCCGGCCTCCGATCGTCCACGGCACGCACCCGGCCGTCCCCGGCATGACCGGATCGGACCCTTCCCGCGTGCCGTGATCCGCACCGGACCGGGCCCTCCCACCGGCCGCGAAGTGCGCGGACCGGCCGTCCCGTTGGGCCCGTTGCCGGTCCCGGATTTCCGATCCCGTTCCGTCTCTTGCCCGGTCGACCCATCGGTGCCATGCTGCGTATCGCGAACAGGGTGTTCGTAATATGAACTCCGTACTGCTGACCATCGGAGAGCGTGATCATGTTCCAGCAGTTGTTGAAGTCGTCCGGCCCTCCCGTGGTCGGCACGTTCGTCAAGATCCCCTCCCTGGAGATCGCCGAGATCATCGGTGCGGCAGGGTTCGACTTCGTGGTCATCGACACGGAGCACGCCCTGCTCTCGGTCCGCGACGTGTACTCCCTGGTGGTGCTCTACTCCCGCATGAACGTCGCGCCGCTGGTCCGGGTCACCGACCACGGGTACGGCGACGCCCAGCGCTACCTCGACGCGGGAGCGGCCGGGATCCTCGTGCCGCACGTCTCCGACGCCGCCCAGGCGGAGATGACGATGCGACAGCTCCTGTTCCCTCCGGCCGGCACCCGGGGGATGGGGCTGGCGGCGCGTGCCGGGTTGTGGGGAAGTATCGGCGGCGGGTCGGCCGAGTACGTTCGCGCGGGTCAGGAGGACGTCGCACGGATCGCGATGATCGAGGACCAGGGGGCGGTCGAGGACATCGAGGCGATCCTCACCGTCGCCGGTGTGGACGCGGTCTTCATCGGGCCCGGTGACCTCTCGCTCAGCCTGGGGGTGCCCGGCGGCTCGCCGGCCGTGCACGACGCCGTGACGAGGTCGATCAAGGCGGCGGTCCGCGCCGGTGTGCCGGTCGGCACGGTGGTCGCCGGCGAGGAGCAGATCCGCCTGCGGGCGGAGCAGGGCTGCCGGTTCATCCTGGTCGGCAACGACACCGGGATGATCTCCACGGCCGCGCGGCGCACACTCGCGCAGGCGCGGGAAGCCCTGCCGGCGGCCGTCCGATGATCGACAAGATCCGGCCCGGCGCCGTGGACTGCCTGACCGGGATCCGCAGCGGCTCGTCCGTCGCCATCGGCGGGTTCGGGCAGACCGGGGTGCCTCTCGACCTGATCGACGCGCTCTGCGACCGCGATGTGCGCGGGTTGCACATCATCGCCAACAACGGCGGCCGCGGCCTGCCCGGCGAGCGCGGGATCGGCAGGCTGCTCAGGGAGAACCGGGTCCGCAGGCTCTCCTGCTCCTTCCCGGTCAACCCCGACTTCTTCCGGCGGTACTTCGCCGGCGACGTCGAGATCGAACTCGTGCCGCAGGGCACCCTGGCGGAGCGGCTGCGCGCCGGCGGTTCGGGGCTCGGCGGGTTCTACACCCCGACCGCGGCCGGAACGATGCTCGCCGACGGCAGGTTCGTGGTCCGTTACGGGGAGGGCGGCGGCGCCCGGGAGACCCTGGCGGAGAAGGAGAGCCGGGTGATCGACGGCCGCACGTACGTGCTCGAGTCGCCGTTGCGGCCGGATTTCGCCCTGGTGAAGGCGCACTTGGCGGACCGCTACGGCAACCTCCGCTTCCGTCTGGGCGCCCGCAACTTCAACCCGCTGGCCGCGATGGCCGCCGGCTGCACGATCGTCCAGGCCGACCACATCGAACGCGACGGCTCCCTGCCGCCCGACGACATCCACCTGCCGGGCCCGTTCGTGGACCACGTCGTGCAAACCGCAGGGGAGACGGTCCGATGACGACTGCGCAGCAGGGCCTGACCAGGGCGGAACTCGCCCGGCGGGTGGCCGACGACCTGGTGGACGGCTGGTGCGTGAACGTGGGCATCGGTGTGCCGCTGCTCCTGCCGGAACAGGCCACCCCGGGAAGGGAGATCGTCTACCACTGCGAGCACGGCCTGCTGGGCGTCGGCCCGGCGCCTCAGGGCGCGCCGGACCCGGATGTCACCGACGCGGGCAAGAACCCCGTCACGCTGGTCGAGGGGGCGGCGTCGTTCGACTCGTCGCTGTCCTTCGCCATCGCCAGGGGCGGCCGGCTGGACCTGTGCGTGCTCGGCGCGCTGCAGGTCGGTGAGAACGGCGACCTCGCGAACTGGCTGGTCCCCGGCGGCAACCCCGGGGTGGGCGGTGCGATGGACCTGGTGGCCGGCGCCCGCCGCGTCTGGGTGATGATGACCCATCTCGACAAGCAGGGACGCCCCAAGCTGCGCGAGCGATGCAGCTTCCCGCTCACCGGGCCGGGCGTGGTCGACCGCGTCTACACCGACCTGGCCGTGTTCGAGTTCACCGACGGCGTCCTGACGCTTCGCGAGTGCGCCCCCGGCGTCACCCCGGAGCGGATCGCCGCACTGACCGAGGCGACCTACTCCGTCGATCTGCGAGGGGAGTCCGCATGACCAGGCAGGTGTCCGCGCGCATAGCCGGAGCCTTCGAGCACCCCCTGCGCAGGATCCCCGACCGCACCGTGCCACAGGTGCTCGCGGAGGTCGCCTACGGCGCGCTCGCCGACGCCGGGCTCGGCGTCGCAGACGTCGACGGCTTCTTCTGCTCGGAGGTCCCCGGGCTCGGCTCGATCGCCATGGCCGACCATCTCGGACTGACCGATCTGTCGTACGTGGACGTCACGGAAGGCGGCGGGGCGTCCTACCCCATGCACGTGGGGCACGCCGCGGCCGCCGTCGCGGCCGGCAAGTGCCGGGTGGCCCTGGTCGCGATGGCCGGGCTCCCGCTGAACGGCGGGGGGACCACCGGCGGCGCCCGCGGTCCCGAGCACCCCTACGAGGCGGGATACGGCGTCACCGTGCCCGCCGGATACGCCCTGGCGGCACGACGGCACATGCACGAGTACGGCACCACCTCCGAACAGCTCGCGGAGATCAAGGTGGCGGCCGCACACCACGCGCAGTACAACCCGAACGCGTTGCTGCGCAAGCCGGTAACGATCGAGGACGTCGTCAACTCCCCGCTGATCTCGGACCCGTTGCACCGGCTGGACTGCTGCGTCACGACCGACGGCGGCGGCGCGCTGGTCATCGTGTCCGAGGAGATCGCCCGCACACTCCCCCGCCGCACCGTCAAGATCCTGGGGCACGGCGAGACGGTGAAGCACAGCGCGAACGGCCGGATCGACCTGACCCGCACCGGCGCCGCGGTGTCCGGTCCGCGCGCCTTCGCCGAGGCCGGGCTGACACCGCGGGACGTCGACTACGTCTCGATCTACGACTCCTTCACCATCACCGTGCTGATGAGCCTGGAGGACCTCGGCTTCTGCGAGAAGGGCAAGGGCGGCGCCTTCGTCACCGGCGGCACCCTGCGCGCCGACGGCCGGCTGCCGTTCAACACCGACGGCGGCGGCCTGTGCAACAACCACCCCGATTCCCGCGGCGGCATGATCCGCACCATCGAGGCCGTCCGCCAGTTGCGCGGCGAGGCGGCGCCGGAGGTCCAGGTGCCGGACTGCCGGATCGGGCTGGTCCAGGGCCACGGCGGCAGCCTCGGCTTCCGCACCGCCGCGGCCACCCTGCTGCTCGGATCGGAGGAGGCATGAGCACGCACGACCCCGTCCTCGCCCGCCTGGAGGAAGCGCTGGCCGAGGGCCGGCTGGAACTCCCCCGATGCGCCGACTGCGGAACGCTCATCTGGTACCCGCGCGCCCGCTGCCCGCACTGCATGTCGGCCGCCCTCGCCTGGGAGGCGCTGTCCGGTACCGGCACCGTCCACTCCTACACCGTCAACCACCGCGGTCAGGGCGACTACGCCGGAAGAGAACCCTTTGTCATCGCCTATGTCGAACTGGCGGAAGGCCCCCGTGTCCTCTCCCACGTGGACGCCGATCCGGACTCGCTGCGCGTCGGCACGCCCGTGCGGCTCAGCCGGGGACTGGACCACGAGGGACACCTGCACCTGCGGTTCGAGCACGCCGAGGAGAACGCATGACCTACACCAAGGACGACCTGAGGTCCGCACTGTCCGCGAAGGCGCCCCCGCGGTCCGGAGAGGCGATCGCCGCACCGGAGTTCCACGACTTCTCGATCACCGCCCCCGGAACCGTCACCGAGGCGGGCAGCCGGCAGTGGATCGTGCGGGGCCAGAACTTCGTGCTGGTCCACACCCGGCCGGAGCCCGGCGACACGATCTTCTCGGCCGAGCTGGCATCCGAACAGGTCGTGCTGCTGATCGACGACACCAGCTCCATGCGCGGCACCGGATCCGGCGAGGAGCTCACGGTCACCGGCCCGGCGCTGGTCGTCGTCCCGCCCGGTGCCAGTGAGATCGTCAGCACGGGTTCCGGGACGATCGTCCAGCTGATCCAGTCCGACGAGGCCGCGTGGGCGAAGCGGGCGGCCAACGCCGACCGCTACGCCGAGCCGCACCCGCGGGTCGCACCGCTGGAGCCGTGGCCGGAGCCGGTCGGCGGCTACCGCTGGCGCACCTACCTGATGGCGGACGTGCCGGAGGATCCTCAGCGGTTCGGCCGGCTCTTCCGGACCCGCGCCTTCATGGTCGGCTTCTTCGAGCCGGGCGACGGCCCCCGTGATCCGCGCAGGCTCTCGCCGCACACGCACGACGACTTCGAGCAGTGCAGCCTGGTCGTCGCGGGCACCTACATCCACCACATCCAGACGCCGTGGGGCCCCGACGCCACGGCCTGGCGGCCGGAGGACCACGCCCGCGTCGGCAGCCCCTCGGTCGCCATCATCCCGCCGCCCACCGTCCACACCTCACAGGCCATCGGCTCCGGCGTGAACCACCTGATCGACATCTTCGCCGGGCCGCGCCACGACTTCTCCGCCCAGCCCGGCTGGGTGCTCAACGCCGACGAGTACCCCGCACCGGGCAACTGACCTCATCCCCGCACACCGTGCCTTCAACGCCGAAGGGACCCTCGCCATGTCCTCCACCACCGAAGTCGCCAGATCCGCCGACACCGACCTACGGGCCCGCAGACGGCGGGCGATCACCAGCGCCTGGGCCGGATTCGCCGTCGACTCCTACTCCATCTACGTGGCATCGACGGCCCTGCTGCCCGCGATGGTCTACTTCCAGTCCGACCTCTCCCCCAGCCAGCTCTCGGTCTTCGTCGGCATGACCTTCGCCGCGACCCTGATCGGCCGGCCGATCGGCGCCCTGCTGTTCGGTCACTTCGCGGACCGGATCGGCCGCCGCAAGGTCGGATCCGTCACCATCTACGGATTCGGCACGATCTCCCTGCTCATCGCGATGCTGCCGGGCGCCGAGGTCGTCGGCGCCACCCTGGCCACGACGCTGCTGATCGGGCTGCGGTTCGTCGAAGGCATCTTCCTCGGCGGGGAGTACACCGCCGCCACGCCGATGGCGCTGGAGTACGCACCCGAGGGACGCCGGGGATTCACCGGCGCGCTCATCCAGTGCTCGGCCAGCGGCGGCCCGTTCTTCGTGGCCGTGCTCACCTCGATCGTCCTGCTGTTCGCGCCGAACGCCGGGCTGCACTCGCCGTACGTCCAGTGGGGCTGGCGGATCCCGTTCGTCATCGGAGCCCTGATGTCCTGGGGAGTCGCCTGGTTCCTGCGCCGGCGGGTCGAGGACTCGGACGTCTACAAGGAGACGGCACGGTCCAAGTCGCCGTTGCGCGACATGCTCAAGGGCTCGTCCGGCCGGGCGTTCCTGCAGTCCTACCTCATCATGACCGGCGTGTTCTTCGCGGTGAACATGCTCGGCAGCGTCATGCCGCAACTGCTGCTGTCCAACAAGGGGTACACCGCGTCGGACCTGGCGCACACCCAGCTGATCAACGCGTGGCCGGGCATGGCGACCTACCTCTTCTACGGCTGGCTGAGCGACCGGATCGGCCGCAAGCGCGCGCTCTACATCGCCGCGTCGACCACGGTCCTGCTGACACCGGTCACGCTCACCCTGATGGGCGGCGGGCACGTGCACGGCTGGCTCGGACTGACCGCCCTGGCCTCGCTGACCAACGTGTTCATCGTCGGCTCGCTCGGCGTGCTCCCGGCCTACATCAACGAACGCTTCGCCACCGCGGTCCGGTCGTCGGGCTGGGGCGTCGCCTACAGCACCGCGGTCGTCATCCCCGCGTTCTTCTCCTACTACCAGCTGTGGCTGGCCCACCTCGTGCCCTTCCACTACACCGCGGGGATCCTCTCCGCGTTCGGCGGGCTGATCATCCTGGCGGCCGTCTCGGCCGGGCCGGAGACCCGCGGGGTCGACCTGAACACGGTGGGCGAACGAGCCGGCGCGAAGGCATGACACTCCCCACGAAGGCCAGGTATGCGCCCGGACCGGAAAGCCACGCCCGTCGCCGTAGCCGTGTTCGTCCTGCAGACCGCCGGCAGCGGTGTCGCGGTGTACGGCATCCCGGTCTACATCGCGGCGTTCCTGCGCTCGGGCACCGTGAGCGCGGCGGAGCTCTCCCTGGCGAGTACCGGCTTCTTCGTGGTGGGCGCGCTGACCGGGCCGTTGTTCGCCCGGCTCGGACAGCGCAGGCCGAACCTGGTGATGCTGGGCGCGGTACTGGGAGGGACGGCGGCCATCACGGCGATGGCCGTCCGTCCCACCGGGACCGTCGTCATCGTCGCGTTCGCGACGCTGGGCGCCATCTTCAGCGGCGGACTCGTCGTCGTCGGGACGATCGTGCTGGTACGGGTCTTCGACGGCAGACCCACGGCCGGGATGGCGCTGGCGACCTCCGGCTCCTCGGCCGGCGGCATCCTGGTCTCGCCTGTGCTGGCGCTGCTGCTGACCACCCAGGCGGCGATCGCCCGCTCCTTCCTGGTCGTCGCGGCGGGTTTCCTGGTGATCAGCTGCGGCGCGCTGGCGCTCGGCTCGTGGGCGACGGCACGATCCGCTCCGGCACGCACGCCCACCGCCGCGGCGGGAACGGCGCGGCTGCTCCCGCACTGGCCGTTGGTCGTGGCGTTCGGCCTGGTCAGCGCCTCTCAACTGGGCGCGACCTCCTACATCGTGGCGACCGGGCTGTCCCGGGACTTCACCGGCGCGCGCCTGGCGGTCTCGGCCGCCACCGGTGCGGCGGTCGCCTCACGGTGGATCGGCAGCGCCGGTATCCGGCGTCTCGGCCTGCACCGCTGGACGGTGGCCAGCTTCTGCGCGCAGGCCGTGGGAGTGGCCCTGGTCGGGGTGGCGCCGTCCGGGTGGGTCCTGTTCCTCGGGGCCGTGCTGATCGGGCAGAGCCTGGGCATCACCATCCTGATCCGCTCGCAGGTGATCGTGGAACTGTTCGGGATCGACGACTTCGCCCGGAAGTTCGCCCAGTTCCAGACGTGGACGAGCCTGGGCTCCGCGACCGGCCCGCTGCTCCTCGGTCAGGTCTACTCGGCGACCGGGGACTACGTCCCGGCGTACCTCCTGCTGTTCCTGCTCAACGCCGTCGCCGTGCCGTTCCTGCTGCCGTGGATGCGCACGTCCCGCCCCCGATCCTGGAGGACCGATGAAGAACCCCGGCGCTCCGACCGTTCCCCGGTATGAGGAGCTGCTGCGCCGTACCGACGCCCCTCCGGGATCGTCGTGGCACCTGTTCGGCCCGGGCGACCAGCTCGGCACGCTGAACTTCCTGACCCCGCAGACCGCCCTCGACGGCGCGGCCCTGGTCCGGCGCGGCCGGGCGTTCAACCTGGACTACCCGATCAACACGTTCGTGCCCAGCCTGGCCGGCACGCGGCCGCCGACCGCGCACCACATCTTCGCGAACAACCCGCATCACCGCGACGACTGGCTGGACTCGTTCTACCTGCAGTCCACATCCCAAGTGGACGGACTGCGGCACATCCGCCATCCCCGGTACGGCTTCTACGGCGGCGTCGCGGAGGCCGACATCGACGAGGGCACGCCTTCGCTCGGCATCCAGCTGCTCGCCGAGAAGGGCATCGTGGGCCGGGGCATCCTCCTCGACGCCGTCCGCTGGTTCGACAGCATCGGTGAACCGCTGGCACCGAACGCGCCCCGGGGCATCACGCCGGCCGATCTGAACGCCATGGCCCGGCACTTCGGGGTCGAGGTCCGCTCGGGCGACATCCTGCTGCTGCACACCGGATGGGCCCGGCACTGGCTCGAGTCCACGCCGGAACAGCGCGCGGCCCGCACCGGCAGCCCGGGACTGCACCAGTCGGAGGAGATGCTCGCGTGGCTGTGGGACCACGGGATCTCCCTCGCCGCGTCGGACAACGGCGGCCTGGAGTCGTTCCCGGTCGATCCGGGCTCCGGATGGGTGGACCCGGACGAACCGCCGCCCCCGCGCGGCCCCTCCCACAACGGCATGATGCACCGCCCGCTCATCGCGCTGCTCGGCCTGATCATCGGCGAGCTGTGGAAGCTCGACGAACTGGCCGAGGACTGCGCCGCGGACGGCACCTACGAGTTCCTGCTGACGGCCAAGCCGCTCAACCTGGAGGGAGGCGTCGGATCGCCTCCCAACGCGCTGGCCGTCAAGTAGCCATCACCCGGCACGAAACGACACGAGACGAGGACGAACGCATGACGCAGACGGTGAACGAGCTGTGGGACCCGACGCTGGACGCCGACCGGCTGCGGGCCGACCCGGAGGCCGACGAGTTGCTCACCGGCGCCGTGGACCTCCACACCCATCCCGGCCCCAGCCCGTTCCCGCGCCGGATGTCCATCATGGACGCCGCCGCCGACGCCGCGTCCCTCGGATTCCGCGCCCTGGTGGCGAAATCGCACCACCACAGCATGCAGACCGACATCCTGGCGCTGGAACAGGCCGGCCTGCAGGACATCCCGGTCAAGGTCTACGGGGGCGTCGCCCTCAACCACACCGTCGGCGGGCTCAACCCGTACGCGGTCGAACTGGCCCTGCGCATGGGCGGCAAGGTCGTGTGGTTCCCGACCATCGCGTCGCGGGCGCACCTGGAGTTCCACGCGCACAACCACAGCGGTTTCCCGATCGCGGGCGTGCCCTTGCGCGAGAACGAGCCGATCAGCGTGCTCGACGCAACCGGCAGGCTCAACGCCGCCACCCGTGACATCCTCGACGTGATCGCCGCCGAGTCCGGGATCCTCAACTGCGGGCACCTGCCGGCCGCCGAGATCGACGTGCTGATCCCCGGGGCGCTCGAGGCGGGCGTGACGCGGATCGTGATCAGCCATCCCGACTTCGTCCTCGGCGCTTCGCCCTCGCTCATCGGCGACTGGTGCCGCAAGGGCGCTTTCGTGGAGCACTGCCTGGCGATGCTGGTCGGCCGGGAGCCGAAGGACAGGCCGTTCGACCGGATCGCCGACTTCTACCGGGCGGCCGGTCCCGGCCGGACCATCCTCTCCTCCGACCTCGGCCAGAAGGGCAACCCGCTGCCGGTCACCGCGTACCGCAGGATGGTCCGCGTGCTGCTGGACGAGGGCGTGGCACCCGCCGACATCAAGTCGATGACGGGAGGGAACGCCGCGGGGCTCCTGTCCATTTGAACCGCACGCCGGTCGCTCGGTAGAGTCCGCTCGGCGTGATAACGACGTGAGGAGTGGGCTTGAGCAGCGGGGGCGGCACCGGCGACATCCAGGCGGTGCACCGCGTCGCGGAGATCCTGCGTCTGTTCACGCTCAACAAACCGAAGGTCACCGTGGCCGAGGCCGCCGCCCAGATCGGCCTCAACCGGACCACCCTGCACCGCTACTTCACCTCCATGGTGCTCGACGAGATCCTCGAACGCGTGCCGGACGACGCGACGGCGTACATGCCCGGGCGGCTGCTGCTGCAGCTCGGCGCCGTCGCCCAGGGCCAGCGGCGGGTACTGGACATCGCTCCCCGTCACATGGACGCGCTGTCGGTCGAGACCGGCCGGTCGGTGGTGCTGTCGTTGTGGGGTGCGTCCGGTCCTGTGGTCTCGCTCGTCTCGGAGGCCGGCACCCACCCGATCCTGATCACCGTCCGGATCGGTTCGACCCTGGGACCCGACTCGGCGCAGACCCGGCTCTTCGTCGCGCTGTCCAAGGACGAGGAGCGGGCGAAGAGGTACCTGGCCCGGATTCCGGACGAGGCGCGGACCAAGCTCGAGGGCACGCTGGAGCCGTGCCGGTCGCGCGGTCTCAGCCGGATCCGGGTGCCCTCCATCGACGGGGTGGTGCTGGCCGCGGCCGTCTTCGACGAACACGACGTCGCGGCAACGGTGGCCCTGGTGGGCACCACGTCGTCGCTGCCGGAGCGGGCGCCGGAGATGGAGTCGGCGCTGCTGCGCGCGGCCGCCGCGATCACCGAGGAGCTGGGCGGCACCGGGACCCGCGATGCGGTCCTCACCGACGCCGCTGTCTGAGCGGACCTCGGTCAGTGCCCGCGGGTCCCCATCAGCTCCGGGGCGCCGCGTGCCGCTCGCCCCAGCGCCCCGGTGCCGCCCGCCGCAGCCGCTCGTCCGGCCAGGCGCGAGTCACGCCCGGGGCGTGTGGCCGGGGCCGCGAACCCCGATCGGGCCGGTGGCCGAGCGACGCTGCGCGCGCCGGGGCGCCGATCCCGTTCACCTCGGCCGCCTGCCTCCGGCCGGGCGGGGGCCGAGACGCTGCCCGCTGACGGCTTCGTACGTCGCCGCCAGGGCCTTCCCCGACTGCTCCGGATGCCGCTGGGCGATACCGATGAACAGGCAGTCGATGACCGTCAGCTGCGCGATGCGGCTGGCCATCGCGCCCGACCGGAACGTGGTCTCGCGCGCCGCGGTGGTCAGCACGAGATCGGAGACCTCGGTGATGGGCGAGCGGGGAAAGTTGGTCAGGGACACCGTGGTGGCTCCGTGCCTCCGGGCCACCCGCAGTGCCTCGACGGTGTCGGCGGTGGCGCCGGTGTGGGAGAGCCCGAAGGCCACGTCCCCGGTCCGCAGCACGGCCGCCGACGTCAGCATGATCTGCGTGTCGCTCCAGGCGAAGCCGACCCTTCCGATCCGGTGCAGCTTCTGCTGGAAGTCGGCGGCCACGAAGGCGCTCGCGCCCACTCCGTACACGTCGACGCGTCCCGCACCCGCCATCGCGTCGACCACGTCGGCGAGAACCGCCACGTCCAGCTGCGCGCCGGTCTCCTCCACCGCCCGTGCGTCGGCGAAGGCGACCTTGCCGACGACGCCGGCCAGGTCGTCGGTGGAGGTGATGTCGTCGCCCAGGTGGCTCTCGGCGCGCGTCCCGGCGCGGGCGGCCTCGGCGGCCATCGCGATCCGCAGTGCGGGATACCCGTCCAGTCCGATCGACCTGCAGAACCGGATCACCGTGGTCTCGCTGGTGCCCGCCGCCGCGGCCACCTCGGAGATGCTCCGGCGGGCCGTCCGGGCGGGGCTGTCCAGCACCGCCCGGGCGAC
The DNA here is from genome assembly GCF_035918135.1 of Actinacidiphila glaucinigra. Classification (NCBI taxonomy): domain Bacteria; kingdom Bacillati; phylum Actinomycetota; class Actinomycetes; order Kitasatosporales; family Streptomycetaceae; genus Actinacidiphila; species Actinacidiphila glaucinigra. The sequence continues at coordinate 8,855,257 of NZ_CP109144.1, read as the reverse complement.
CCGCTGCTCCGCCCGGGCGAGGCCGGGCAGGAGCGAGCGGATGCGCACCAGGAGGGCACTGTCCCGCAGGTCGTCAGCCGTGTTCTCGGTCACCACGCGGGAAACCTACTGAGGGCCTTGCCGCAGGTCAACGTGGAGCCGACGCCCCGGCGCGGGCGTCACCGCCCTCCGCCCGCCGGAAGTTCCCGCCAACCGGCCGAGGTCAGCGGGGCGTCCGGCTTGTCGCCGTTGAGCAGGACATGCGTCCCGTCGGTGACCCGCAGCCCGCTGAGGTTCACACCACGCCCCTCGTAGACCGAGTCGGTGGTGTAACGCCAGCGCAGTTCGAGACCGGACGCAGCGCTCGGGACCTCCGCGTGCACCCGCCACCAGGCGCGTACGGCCTGCCCGGACAACGAGGTGACACCGTCGGCGGGAGCACCGGTACCGGTGACCCGCAGCGTCACGGGCTGCCAGGTGGCACCGCCGTCGGAGCTGGCCTCGAGACGGAGGCGATCCGTCGATTCGGTGTTGACGAAGGACCTGAAGTCGACGTCGACCGTCCCGGAGGCGTTCAGCGGACCGGTGGTCAGCGTGCTGGTGGCACCGCCGCCCTGTCCCGAGAACCACGAGCGGCCGGCGCCGGGCGCCTTGACCCGCATCGCCTGGGCGAGGGCCCCGGCGATGCCGCGCCGGGCGGGGTTGGTGGAGGGGGTGGTACGTGTGGCGTGGACCCGGTTGGTCAGCAGGACGGCGAACGACCGCGACTCGGGGTCGATGACCAGCGAGGTGCCCGTGAAGCCGGTGTGGCCCAGCGTGCGCGGGCCGGACAGACCGCCCATGTACCAGATCTGGTCCAGCTCGAAGCCGAGCCCGTGCGAGTCGCCGGGGAAGGCCTGGTTGAAGTTCTCCTCCAGCAGCGAGACACCGTGCCGGCTGAGGACCCGGTGGCCGCGGTACGTTCCGCCGTTGAGGATGGCCTGGGCCAGTACGGCGAGGTCGTCGACGGTGGAGAAGACGCCCGCGTGCCCGGCGACGCCACCCATGGCCCAGGCGTTCTCGTCGTGCACCTGACCGTGCACCAGACCCCGCGCCGGGGTGGTCTCGTACTCGGTCGCTGCGATCCGCGACAGCTTCGAGGCCGGTGGGTTGTATCCCGTGTCTGTCATGTGCAGGGGCCGCGTGATGTCCTCGCGGACGAGGGTGTCGAGGCTCCGCCCGGTCACCTTCTCCAGCACCAGCTGCATCGTGAGCATGTTGAGGTCGGAGTAGGTGTAGGTCGTCCCGGCCGGGTTCACCGGCGTGGTGTCCAGAATGGCCTTCACCCGTGACGGGATGTCGGGGTAGCCCTGCCACAGCGCCGGCTCGGGGTCGGGCGCGAGGCCGGAGGTGTGGGTGAGCAACTGCCTGATGGTGATGGCGCCCTTGCCGTGCACCGCGAATTCGGGCAGGTAGTCGGCGACCGGGCTGTCGAGCCGGATCGTTGCGGCCTCCAGTTGCTGTACGGCCACCAGGGACGTGAACAGCTTCGACAGCGAGGCCAGATCGTAGATGGTGTCGGTGCGCGCGGGTGCCCACTGGTCCTCGGGCAACTCGGTCCGAGGGGCCGAGTACCGCGTCGCGTAACCGGTGGCACCGCGCTCGACGACCTTGCCGTCGTGGACCATCAGACTGGTGGCACCGGGGAAGAGATAACCGGCGCCGCTCGCCGGGTCCGCCCAGGCGGCGACCTGCTCCTCGAAGGCGGCGATCGGGGCCGGGTCGAGTCCGGCGGCCCTGGGGGAGGCCGGCCGCAGCACGGTGCCCGCGGGCGCGAACCCGGAGTACGGCTGGTCGAAGCGGCGGCCGCCGCCGTCGGTCCCGGCCGCGGCCGACGCGGCGGCCGTGGCTCCGGCCGGCAGGGCGAGGGCGGCCACCATGGCTGACGCCGCGGTCAGTGCGAGTACAGGAATCCGCATGGGTACCTCGTTGGTGAGGAGTTGGCTTCGCTGTGCGGCACGCCTCCGGCCTGGCCGGCCGCCGGCCGGGTCGCGTGGACGGTGGGGCGGTCAGGGGACGGAGGCGTGGTCACTCGGCACGTCGGCAGGGAGATCCGACCCCCCGGGGCCGAAACTCGTTAACCAACTCGGAGCGATGTTCGTAAGTTAGTAACCAAACCCGGGGCGGTCAACATCCCGACCGGTGCCGGCATTCGGACGGCACGGTCACCGCCCGCCGCCCGCCGCCCGCCGCCCGCCGCCCAGGATCTGGCGTGCCGTCAGTGCGGGCCGCCTCCCGCCCCGCCAGGGCCCCGCGTGGAACCGGGAGAGGATGCGGATTCCCCCGCGGCGGCGCAGACCGCTAGGCAACCTTGATCAAATGTGCTTTTCTCGTCGCTCGTGACCAGGACTCGATCCGGAGTTCGAACCGAGCGGGGCGTCAGCACCCCGACGCCGGGCTCCCGGACCGGGTCCCGGGTGTCCGGCGACCGCCGGGCCCCCAACTGTCCGCCGTCCGCGCACAGGTCTCCCGGGCGGCTCGAAGGTACTCACACATGCGCATACACGCCCGATGGGCCCTGCTGCCGGCACTCGCCGGTCTGCTCGCGGGGGCCGTGCCCGGCGCCGCCCAGGCGTCGCCGGCCCCCATGACCGTCAGACCCGACGCCGGTATCGCGTCGTCCGAAGGCAGAACGGTCCGCACCCTCACGTTGATCACCGGTGACAAGGTCACCGTCACCGGCGGCGCCAGTGGTACTCCCGGAGTGGGCGTCCGACCCGGCCCCGGCCGCACACGCATCGGCTTCCAGGTGTCGCACCAGTGGCACGGGGCCGACCACCACATCTCCGTGGTTCCGTCGGACGCGCAGCCGCTCCTGGCCGCCGGGAAGCTCGACCCGCGCCTGTTCGACGTCACCGAGCAGCTCGACGCCGGGTACGACGACGCCTCGAGCGACTCACTGCGGCTGATCTACTCCAGCCGCCGCGGCACGTCCGCCGCCGCCCGCGGCGCGATCCTGCGGCACGGCGCCAGGATCACCCGGACGCTGGACGTCCTGAACGGGGGCAGCGTAGCCCCGGCCAAGCGGGACGCCGCCGCTTTCTGGACGTTCGTCAGCGGGTCGCAGGGGCTTCGCGGTCCGCTGGACAAGGTGTGGCTCAACGGTGTCAGCCGGGTCGCCCTCGCCGAGAGCACCCGCATCATCGGCGCCCCGAAGGTCTGGGACAGCGTCGACTCGACGGGTGCGCACGTCACCGGCAAGGGCGTCACCGTCGCGGACCTCGACACCGGCTACGACCCCACCCACCCCGACCTCGCGGACAAGGCGGGCGGCGACCGCGCCAGGGACTTCACCGGCACCGGTTCGGTGGTGGACGGCAACGGCCACGGCACCCACACCGCTTCCACCATCGCCGGCACCGGCTCGGCCTCCGACGGGACGTACAGGGGCGTCGCCCCCGACGCCGAGCTGCTGATCGGCAAGGTCTGCACCGACGACGGCTTCTGCCCCGACGACGCCGTCATCAACGGTATGACCTGGGCGGCCGAGTCGGGCGCGACAGCCGTCAACCTCAGCCTGGGCTCCGCCCCCTACGCGCAGACCGACCCGCTCACCGAGGCCGTCGACGCGCTGACCGCCGAGCACGGCACCCTGTTCGTGATCGCGGCCGGCAACGAAGGCGCCCCGGCGGCCGACTACTTCGGCGGGACCGTGGGCTCCCCCGGCATCGCCGACTCCGCGCTCACCGTCGGCAGCACCACCAAGCAGGACGCGCTCAGCAGCTTCTCCAGCCGCGGTCCGCGGATCGGGGACTTCGCCGTCAAGCCCGACATCGTCGCCCCCGGCCAGGACATCACCGCGGCCCGCGCCGCGGGCACCGCCATGGGCGACCCCGCCGGCCCCTCGTACGTCACCGCGTCCGGCACCTCGATGGCGACCCCGCACGTCACGGGGGCGGTGGCGCTGCTCGCCCAGAAGCACCCGGAGTGGAAGGCCGCCGACTTCAAGTCGGCGCTCACCAGCGCCGCCAAGGGACTGCCCGGCCTGACCGCCTACGACCAGGGCACCGGCCGGCTGGACGTGGCCCGCGCCGCCGAGCAGGACGTACGCGCCACCTCCGGCAGCATCAGCCTGGGCAAGGCCGACTATCCGCACGACGACGTCACCCGGACCGGCACCGTCACCTACACCAACGACGGCGCCGACGACGTCACGCTCCACCTCTCCGTCGACGCGTACGGGCCCAGGGGCAAGGCCGCGCCCGCGGCGGCCTTCGCCCTGTCGGCCGACACCGTGACCGTCCCGGCCGGGGGCACGGCGTCCGCCGGCATCACCGCCACCGTGGACGACACGATGGCGGGGGCCTACGGCGGTTCTGTCGTGGCCACCACGGACGACGGCGCCACCACAGTCCGCGACGCCTTCGGCGTCTACGCCGAACCCCTCACCCACGCCCTGTCGCTGACCGTCCTCGGCCTCGACGGCAAGCCAGTCGGACCGGACATCAGCGTCTCCGCCTTCGACAGCCGGACCGGCCTGCAGTACAGCCTCCCCACGGACGCCGACGGCAAGGTGTCCATGCAGCTTCCGGAGAGCGAGTACGACATCTCCGCGAGCAAGTTCGACCCCGTGGCGCAGACCTCGGTCCTCTTCTCCCGGCCCGGCGTCAGCCTCACCACCGACACCCCGATCGTCCTCGACGGCCGCAAGGCGAAGCCGGTCGACCTCACCGTCGACAGGCACGGCGCCCAGAACGACGGCATCTTCGCCAGTACGACCTCGATCAGCGCGGACGGCCGGTACGGCACCCAGAAGTTCGTGCTGGGCTTCCCGGGCAGCCGCGTCTACGCCACGCCGACCACGAAGGTCAGCAGTCACCCGTTCTGGTTCCTCGCCACCCAGCGCTGGAGCGGCACGGTACGCGGTACCGCCGGCAGGCCGGCCTCGAGCTACGCCTACAACCTGGCCGTCAACAGCAAGGGCGCCATCCCCGCCACCCTGACCCGCCCCGTGCACGACCGCTCCCTCGCCCGGGTCGAGGAGACGTACGCCGACCAGGGCGGCAAGCCGCTCGGGGTGCGGATCGACACCCCGGTCCCGACCTACGGCGCCGTCACCTTCGTCGACGGCAACCAGATCCCCGTCCCCGGCAGGCAGACCCGGTACTACACCGACGACCCGGCGATCGTCTGGGACCGCACCCTCGGTATGCGCGCGCAGGGCACCGCGGGCTACGACGAGATCCAGTTCGCGGGCACCACGCGGTTCACGCCGGGCAGGAGCTACACCCGGGGCTGGAACCTGGCGCCGCTGCGCGCCCGGTCGGTGGACGCCGTGCGCGTCGAGGACCGGATGTTCCTCACCCCCGGCCTGTTCTCCTCGACCGCCGCGGACACCCCGACCCACTCCGGCGAGGCACGCGACACCACGGGTTCGTCGACCCTCTACCGCGACGGTGAGAAGATCGCGTCGCTGGACTCCCTGGGACGGCTCGACACGGCGGTCCCGTACGAGAAGGCCGCCTACACCCTGACCTCGTCCGGCACGCGCAAGGTCGGCTGGTCGAGTCTGGGCAGCAGGGCATCCGCCACCTGGACCTTCGCCTCGGCACGCCCGGCCGGACCGGAACCGGCCGAGCTCCCGCTGATGAACGTCCGGCTCGGCGGCCCGTTGGGCGGCTCGGGCACCGTCACGGGCGGCCGCCCGTACCTCTTCACCGTGACGGCCGAGCGCGGCGGCACGGCGGCCACCCGGAAGCTGGGTGTCCAGGTCTCCTTCGACGACGGCCGGAGCTGGAAGACCCTCACGGTCCGGCGCGTGGGCGACCGCGGCTTCGTCAAACTGACGCCGCCCTCGGCCGGCGGTTACGCCTCGGTCCGCCTCACCGCTGCGGACACCTCGGGCAACACCGTCGACCAGACCGTCATCCGCTCGTTCCGGGTGGCACGCGGCCGGTAGGGCGGCCGCGTACGACGACGCGACCCCGGCACGCGGCCTCCCCGCCGCGCACCGGGGTCGCGTCTTCCGCAACCAGGGACTGTGCCGCCGCCGCGGCGTGCGCTTGCACCGCGCCGGGGTGAGAGTTAGCGTCGAAAGAAGTCACTGATTTTGACTATTTTGGACGGTTCCATCCCCCGACTGCAGGAGTGTGCAGCATGTCGGACACCAAGTTCCACGAGTTCCTGACCCCCGACAACAGCGCGCTGGTCCTCGTCGACCACCAGGTATGCCTCTACAGCGGCGTCCGGGACACCGATCTGCTGGAGCTCAAGCACAACGTGGTGGCCTTGGCGAAGGCGGCACAGGTCCTCCAGGTCCCGACCGTCGTCACCACCACCTCCGCGGACAGTCTGTGAGGCCCGCTCATCGACGAACTGGCCGATGTCCTCCCCGACACGGTCAAGGTCATCGACCGCAGCACCGTCAACGCCTGGCACGACGACCGGGTACGCGAGAGCATCACGTCCACCGGGCGCCGCAAGCTCATCTTCACGGGCATCTCGCTGGAGGTGTGCGCCTCACTCCCCGCCATCGCGGCCGCCGCGGAGGGCTACGACACCTACGTGGCGCTCGACGCGTCCGGAACGTTCTCCGACGCCAAGCGGGAGGCGGGCCTCATCCGGCTCCAGCAGGCGGGTGTGATCGTCAGCGACTACGCCACGCTCATGGTCGAGATCCTCGGCGACAACGCCGCGCCCAAGGCCGGCGCGGTGTACGAGGCCCTCGACATGCCGTTCGCCGTCCTCGTCGGCCAGATCTCCGCCGCGTACGGCACGTAGCGATCCCCTCCCCCGGCACCCGGACCTCCGGTGCCGGGACCGTCGTCGGCCCCGGAACCGGACGTCGCACGGCTACGCGCCCGTCGACCTCCACAGCCGCAGCCGCTCGCCCAGCCAGGCGCGCGTCACACCCCAGGCGTGTCCGTCCGGGTCAATCACGTCGAAGTGGTCCGCTCCGGGCGACATGACGAGCGTGACGTCCGCCCCCTTGGCCGCGGCGGCCTGCGCGTACGTCTGCGCGTAGGCCGGCGGGATCACCTCGTCGGCCGATCCGTGGACGATCAGGACGGGGACGGGGATCCCGCCCGCGGCGAGTTCTACGGGGGAAGCCGCCGCGTACCGGTCCGCGTGTTCCGCGACGCTCCCTCCGAGCAGCAGCCGGGTGATGCCGTCGCCGGCCCGCGCCGCCACCGCGGGCCACACCTCGGCATGGGAGGGCGGCGGCACGTTGGGCGGGATGTCGGGGTCGGAGTCCGTCAGGCCCTCGCCGAGTGCCACGGAGTCCGCGTCGACCAGGTCCAGCACGCCGGCCAGCGACACCACCCCGATGGGCTCGACCTTGGGATGCGCACCGGGCAGGCCGTCCGGCTGGGCGGAGCGGTGCGCGACCCAGGCGGCCAGGTGACCGCCGGCCGAATGGCCGACCACCAGGACGCGGCCGGTGTCGACCGCCGGGTCGAGGTGTGCGACGGCGTCCACGGCCGCCGCCATGTCCTCGAACGTCCCCGGCCAGCCGCCACCGGGTTCGCCGATCCTGCGGTACTCCACGTTCCAGACGGCGAAGCCGCGCGACACGAGGTCCTCGGCGAGCGGCACGACCTGCCGGCGGTCGAACATGGCCGTCCACCATCCGCCGTGCACGAGCACCACGACGGGGAAGGGCCCGTCGCCCTCGGGCAGGTACAGCTCTCCGACCTGGGAGGGCTCGGATCCGTAGGCGATGGTCCGCACGGCCCGGGAGCCGTCGGCGGCGTCGTCGTAGCGCACTCCGCTCTCGGCGCTGACGAGTTCGTCGATGGTGCCGAAGAACGCGGCGATCTCCGGGAGGTTCGCCCCCTTCGCGCGCGACTCGTCGAAGGCCAGCGCATCCGTCCATTCGACAATGTCCAGCCAGGTGTCGTCGGCGACGCGCACGAGGCGTGCGGCGACGAAGCCCCGGCGGTCCTTCCGGAACGCCGACAGCATGCCGGACCGCGCCGACAGCATCTCCGACGTTCTGTCCGGTGCTACGACGAACGTGGTCAGCTCGATGACAGACATCCTCAGCTCCTGACGAGGTGGTGCAGGGAAAGCATTTGGTGAGCAAAATTGATAGTCACTAATCTTGACTACTCACCCTAGGTGCCCGAGGGAACGGCCGCAAGCTCGAACGGAGTGCTCCGGCGAGGAGGGGAAGCCGGGGCCCGAGGCGCCGTCAGGACCACACCGGCGCAGGCCGGACCGTGCGCGTCGCGCCGCCGCGGATCGGCGGGCGGGTGACGCGCCCCGGACGCACGGCGGTCACCCGGCGGGGCCGTCCCACTACGATCGACCGTAGCCATGGACACAAGACACAGAGGGGTGGCCGGCCGTGCGGCGCAGTGAACGGAAAGTGACGGATCCCGACATCGGGATCATGTCCGCACGCCTGCTCTTCTCCGTCCAGAAGGAACTCTTCGAGAAGCTCGCCGAGCAGGGCCATCCCGAACTGCGCCCCCAGCACGGCGCGGTGCTGGGATACATCGACGAAGAGGGCAGCCGGGCGACGGACCTGTCCCGGCTGTCGGGAGCCCACAAGCAGGTCATCGGGAATCTGATCGACGAACTCGAAGCCCTCGACTACGTGGAGCGCCGCCCGGATCCCAGCGACAGGCGCGCGAAACTGATCGTGCCCACCCCCCTGGGACGCGACCAGATGCGCAAGTCCGATGCCATCATGGCCGCCATCGAGCAGCGTCACGCGGAGGAGATCGGCGAGCGGGAGTACGCACGCTTCAAGGCCGCTTTCCGGCGGATCACCACGCTTCAGACGGAGCACTTCGACGACGCCGCGGCCCCCCGCAGGCGCCGCTCCGCGGCGGGCGGCTGACGAACCGACCGCCGGCAGCGCTCTACAGGCGGGCCGTCATGCCGCCGTCTATCGCGAGCGCGGCTCCGGTGATGAACCCGGTCTCGTCGCTCAGCAGGAACGCCGCGAACGCGGCGATCTCGTCCGGCCGGGCCATCCTCCCCAGCGGGTGCATCCTTTCGGCCGAGCGCCAGGAGTCCTCCGGGGTCGGGCCGGGGTCGCCCTGTGCGAGAGCCCGCGACAAGGGCGTGTCGACACCGCCGGTGATCAGGGCGTTGACCCGGACGCCGGTCGCGGCCGCGTCCAGGGCGGCCGACTGCGTGAGCCCTATGACGCCGTGTTTGGCGGCGTTGTAGGAGGCCCTGTTCGGGTACGCGGCGACGCCGCACACGGAGGCGTTGTTCAGGATCGCGCCGCCGCCGCTCGCCTGAAGGGCGAGAATCTCGTACTTCAGGGCATAGAAGACGCTGGTGAGGTTGAGCTCCAGGTCCGCGTGCCAGGCCTTGCTGTCGACCTCGGTGACCGGGCCGTCCGCGGTGGGGGCGCCCGCGTTGTTGAACGCGCCGTCGAGCCTGCCGTACCGGCTCAGCGCCAGCCCGACCGCCTCCGCCACCTCGGCCTCCACGGTCACATCGGCGGGGGCGAAGACGGCCTCGCCTCCTGCGGCGCGGATGTCGGCCACCAGCGCCTCGCCGACTTCCCGGCCACGGGCCACGAGGACGAGCTTCGCGCCCTCTCCCGCGACGCGCTCCGCGGTCGCCCAGCCCATGCCCGAGGTGGCTCCGGTGATCAGGATGACTTTCCCTGCGAAACGTGCGTACACGATCACTCCCATGGCCACCTGCGGTGCGACGCCCTGGCGACGCGCCCTGACGCGAGGCGGAAGCAGACGGTAATAAGTCTTGATTGTCCTGATTTTTACGATTAAGGGTAACGGCCCCACGCTCGGCGGCAAAGGCCCCCGTCGGAGCGTTCACCGTCGGCGACCTGGATCTGGGCCCGACCCGTGATCCGGTCCTCAAAGCCGCGCTGGGCCGGCTGCACCGGCAGCCCGGCTGCTGTTCCTGACAGCACGCCCAAAGCCGTGGTCGTCAGGACGGCGTGCGGCCGGAACCCTCACCCGCGGCTTCACGCTGGAGCCGGGCGAGGGCGTGGACGGTGTCGCGTGTCGCCGGATACAGGTGCCGGTACAGGCCGTGCAGCCTGTCGTACGCGGCGCGGGCGGCCGGGTCCGGGACGCACCGGTCGCGGACCGGGTTCCACGACGCGGTCGCCGCCGGGTCGGCGAGTTCGGCGGCGAGCCGGGCGGCACCGTAGGCGGCGCCGACGGTGACGGTGGGGACGTCCTGGGGCAGCCCGGTGACGTCGGAGACGATCTGCGTCCACAGCCTGCCCTGGGTGCCCCCGCCGACCGCGACGACCCGTTCGATGCCGGCGCCCGCGCGCCGCATGGCCTCGATGTTGTGGCGTACGCCGTGCGCGGTGGCCTCCAGCGCGGCCCGGTACAGGTCGCCGCGGGTGTGCTCGACGGTGAGACCGGCGATCACCCCGCGAGCGTCCGGGTCGGCGACCGGGGTGCGCTCGCCGGCGAAGTACGGGAGCATCACGAGGCCGCGCGCCCCCACGCCGCTGTCCGCGGCCTCCGCCAGCAGAGCCGCGCGGTCGGGTGCGCCGAAGAGGCCGCGCAGCCACTCGGTGACGGCTCCGGAGGTGGCCATGCCACCGGCCAGGGAGCGGGTACCGGGGTGGGCGCCGACGGTGCTCCACAGCTCGGGCACGCGCAACTGCCCGGTGACGGTGGCGATGAGGAACATCGTCGTGCCGTACATGAGCATCAGGTCGCCCGGTCGTGTCGCGCCGACGCTGACGGCCTCGGCCCAGGCGTCGATGGTGCCGGTGAGGACGGGTGTGCCCGGCGCGAGCCCGGTCGCGGCCGCCGCCGCGGCCGTCACCGTCCCGGCCTCCTCGCCCGGCCAGAGCAGCTCGGGCAGGTCCGCGTGCGGCCACACCGCCTCCACCCAGGGGCGGTACCAGTCCTGCGCCCGGGTGTCGTAGAAGGGGGCGGACTGGCTGGCCGAATGGTGGTCCAGTACGTAGGCGCCGGTGAGCCGGTGGGCGAGGAAGGAGGCCGGCATGAACAGCCGTCGTGCGGCGTGGAACACCTCCGGCTCGTGCTCGGCCACCCACGCCACCTTCGGGCCCACCGCCTGGGTGGACAGCACGCTGCCGCACCGGTCGAGGACGGCCTGGCGGCCGAGTGCGGCGTCGAGCCGGGCGATCTGCGCGACGGCCCGCGTGTCCACGCCGTAGAGCACCGCGGGGCGCAGCGGCCGGTTCGCGGCGTCGGCCAGCGCGACGCACGGGCCCATGCCGCTGACACCGACCGCCTCGACCCCTGCCGCCCGTGCACCGCCGGACAGCAGCTCGCGGGTGATTCCGCAGAACTCCAGCCACCACGCCTCGGGGTCCATCTCGACGTGTCCGGGTCTCGGGCGGGAGACGGTGTGCGCGCGCACCGCGGTCGCGACCACCGTGCCCGAGGCGTCGACCAGGACGCCCTTGCTGCTGGATGTGCCGATGTCGACGCCGAGGAAGGTCATGACTGCATGTCACCACACGGGTGGACCGCGACGCCGGACAAGCGGCCGCAGCCGTTGGCGGCATGCGTGGATCGGCCCACGTCGGCGGCTCGGCAGGTTCGCCGACCGACCACCGAACACGCCCTATCCGGGGCATATTTGACTAACTGTCAGCCGTCCTCGGGTCACCTCGAGCGCGTGCGGCCGCCCTGGCTGAAACCGCCCGGGCCCTCGTGCCGGACGACGTCAGGGGCCCGAAGGCCGTGGCGACGGTCAGAGCCAGGTCGTCCCGAGCCAGGCGACCGCGACAGCGGTCGCCAGCAGGACGATGTTGAGACCGATCTGCCGCGTCTCCCCGCGCGAGACGTGGACGACGATCCCGCCGACCTGGACCAGAACGAGTCCGATCGCCGCGGCGATGGCCAGCCAGGGCGCGATACCGGTCAGCGGTGGCAGGATCATGCCCGCCGCGCCGAGAAGCTCCGCCGTCCCGATGAATCTGACGAGCGGCATGGGAACGCGATCGACCCAGCCCATCATGGGCTGGAGCCGTTCCCGGCTCTGCGCGACCTTCTTTCCGCCCGCGTAGAGGTAGAACACCGCCAGCAACACGGCGACGATCCAGAAAGCGACGTTCACAGTGACCCCCTGCGCGACGGTGCCGGGCGTAAGTGGCCTCATCATGGGTGACTGTCGGCGGGCCTGCAAAAGGCACACGGATGTGCGCAAGGCACAGGGAGTTGTGATGTCGCAGTACGAGCACACCTGCATGATTCGCGGCGACGGCGGACGGACGATCCGCGCGGTGCTGGACCGTATCTGCGACAAGTGGACGCTGCTGATCGTGGTGACCCTCGACCAAGGGCGCCTGCGCTTCTCCGACCTGCACCGCCGGATACCCGGCATCTCGCAGCGGATGCTGACGCTGACCCTGAAGAACCTGGAACGCGACGGCCTGGTGTCCCGCGCGGCGTACGCCGAGGTCCCTCCCCGAGTCGAGTACGCGCTGACCCCCATGGGGCAGAGCCTCATTCCGCCCGCCCTCGCTCTCGCGGGCTGGGCCACCGAGCACATCGCGCAGATCGAGGCCAGCAGAGCCGCCTACGGGGAGCGGATGTGACCTTTCCGGACTCGAAACAAGTTGATCGTTGCGTCATGCAGCAATTACGCTCTTGCATGGTCAAGTAAATTGTCGGCCTCCCGGACCGGGACCGCCCGACGAGGACACCTGACACGGCACCGGTCTGCCACGCACCGGGAAACGACAGGACGAGCGGCCCATCGGCGCCGCCCGAGCAGAGGAGGACTCCGGGGTGACCGGCAGATCGCACAACCCGTACGGCTTCTGGTACCGGCTGGCAGCGGCCATCGCGAAGCCCGTGCTGTTCGTCCTCGTGACACACCGGTGGCGCGGGCACGAGCACATACCCGCCGAGGGCGGTTTCATCACCGCCGTCAACCACATCTCGTACTTCGACCCGCTCACCTACGGGCACTTCCAGTACAACAGCGGCCGGCCGCCCCGCCTCCTCGCCAAGGCGTCCCTCTTCAAGATCCCCTTCGTCGGCATGGTGCTGCACAAGACCGGTCAGATCCCCGTCCACCGCGGGACCGCCGACGCCGCCACCGCACTCCGGGACGCGATCGCGGCCGTGAACAAGGGCGAGTGCGTCGCGGTCTACCCCGAGGGCACCGTCACGCGCGACCCGAAGCTGTGGCCGATGACCGCCAAGACCGGTGCGGCGCGTATCGCGCTGACGACCGGCGCGCCCGTGATCCCGGTCGCCCAGTGGGGTGCCCACCGCATCGCACCGCCGTACGCGCGCGGAGGCCGCGGCAACCGCCGCGTGTGGCTGGTGCCCCGCCAGACGGTGCACGTCGTGGCCGGACCACCGGTCGACCTCAGCCGCCACCACGGCAAGGACATCACCCCCGACGTCCTCAAGGCCGCCACCGAGGACATCATGGCCGCCATCACCGCCCTCCTCGCCGACATCCGCGGCGAGCAGCCGCCCGCCGAGCGCCACTCCACGCGCCGTTCCGCACGTCAGCACGCCGAGTAGTCGTGCGACAGCCGCCACCAACGAGCGGCCGTCCCGGGTGGAGCGGGTCGGACGCCGGCGCGTGACGGAGGCCGGCCGGGTCGCCGACAGCGACGAGCCGACCCCGACGACGAAGCTGCGACGCTCGCGGATGGCCCGGAAGTACGCGGAGATCGTCGAAGGCCTGTACCGGTGGCGGACGATGGGGTCCCCCGGGGCACCCACGGTGTCCCGGCGGCGGCCCCGCCGTGAGCCGGCCGCCACGACGTGCGCCAGGGCCTCTCGGTCGGTTGTGAACACCCTTCCATGACCCGGACTCGTTCGGCAGGTCACTTCACGGCGTTCCGGTCCGGTGCGTGAACGCGATCACGTCGATTACTCGCCGGCGATCCCGCGCAGCATGTCAGGCCGGCTCGAAGCGGCTCCGGAAGACGCCGCCGTACTCCCCGGGCGTCTCCCAGCACGTGTAATGACGGCCAGGAAGATCGGACAGTTCGATCCCCAGTTGCTGCGCCAGGTCGGCGGCACTGGTGTTGCGGGTCCGAGAGGGGTCATCGGCAGCTTGGTAGAGGGCATTGGCGCCGCGCAGTTCGATCACTACGTACTCCACACGCCTCCCCCCGCTGACCGCCGGTTCCCCGTAGTGGTGCTCGTGCCGGGCATCCATGGCCTACCCACAGAGCCCGCATTGAAGGTCGCCCCTGAGGTGTGCACGGCAGGCATCGTACGGCTCGCTCGAACCACATGCGGCCACCAGCCCTCACCTCAGAACCCCCGGGCATCGGTTCACCCGGCGGCCCCGCCCTCATGACCGATCCGAGAGGAACGCCCTAGGTCGTGTCGCCAAATGAACGTCGGCCGCCCGGAGGGCGGGCCCAGCGGCGTCTGGTGCGGTGCATCGCAAGGCGGAGAGTCGTCCTCGTAGTGGGCTACTCGGACGATTCGACAACGCAGCGAGGTGCCGTGCCAGGCGCCGCTGGGCAGGCGGGCATTTGACGACACGGCCTAGCCGCGTCGCCGCGCCTTCGCCGGGGTACGCGTGGCCGCGATGGGCTCGAGCAGCCGTCGCGGGGTGTTGATCGCGCTGGAGACGGGATCGAGGTCGGTTCCCCCCGGCTGGAAGCCGGGTCCCGGTTCGACGCGGATGTCCGGGACCGGGACGGCCGCGCCGCAGTCCTCGCAGCGTCCCTCGTGGTCCAGCACCCCGCCGTCGAGGTCGTGGCGGAGGAGGCGCTTGGTGCCGTTCGGGGAGTAGAAGGACTCTCCCCAGTTCATCAGAGCGTGTACGGCCGGCCACAGCGCGATGCCCTTGGCCGTCAGCCGGTACTCGACGCCGCCGGCCGCGTCGTCGTCGCGGGTGAGCACGCCTTCCTGCACGAGCGTCTTCAGCCGGCCGGTCAGTACGGCGCGCGGGATGCCGAGCTGGGTGACGAAGTCCCCGAACCTCCGCACCCCGTAGAACGCGTCGCGGACGATCAGGAGCGTCCACCGCTCTCCGACGACTTCAAGCGTTCGCGCGAGGGGGCAGTTCCCGTCGGCGTAGGTGTTGGGGAGGGTCATGCCCTCGATTCTACCAGCGGCGGTTCACTGACCGAACCGATCGGTGCTACGGTGAGAACGAGAGCAGTTCAGTCACTGAACTGACCGCATCGGTCCCGGGAGCATGCGCATGTACCAGTTCCTCGTCTCCTTCACCGTCCAGCCCGATCACCGCGCGGACTTCGTGCGGGCGGCGCGGAAGACCGCACGGGACTCCCTCGCGAGCGAACCCGGCTCCCGCCGGTTCGAGGTCATCGCCGACGAGGAGAACCCGGACGTCTTCTACCTGAACGAGGTCTACGCGGACGTCGAGGCGTTCAACACCCACGCCAGCGGCCCGCACTTCGCGGCGTTCTTCGCCGAAGCCGGTGCCTACGCCAAGGGCCCCACCTGGCTCATGAGGGGCAACCACGTCGACGACAGCGCCGCCGTCCGACCCGGGGAGAGCGGGAGACGGCCAGGCCCGAGGGCGTGAAGCGCACACGCCGGTACGTCCTCGCGGAGCGGCCCGCCACACCGGTCGGGCCACTGCGGGAAGGCGTCCCGCGCCACGAGGAGGACGTGCCCGTACCGCCGCAGCTGCTCTTCGACGGTACGAACACCGGCCGGCTCCTCGTGCGCATCTCCCACTCATGATCCACGACGCCGTACGGGCCGCCCGGTCGAGCCCCGGCACGACAACACACCCACCACGAAAGCCGAGGTCCCACATGCCGTCCGTACTCGTCACCGGAGCGTCCAGAGGCATCGGGCGGGCCATCGCCGTGGAGCTGGCGGACCGCGGCCACCGAGTGATCGCCACCGCCCGCAGGCCGGAAACGCTGGCCGACCTTCCCGTCGACCAGCGCCTGCGCCTCGACGTCACCGATCAGGAAAGCGTCGACCGGGCCGTCCGGGACGCCGGCGACATCGACGTACTGGTCAGCAACGCCGGGGAGACCGTGCGCGCGCCCCTGGAGAGCGTCCCGCTCGCGGAGGTCGAACGGCTCTTCCAGCTCAACACCCTGGGTGCGCTGCGGGTGGCGCAGGCAGTGCTGCCCGCCATGCGCGAGAGGCGCGCGGGCCGTCTCGTGTTCGTCTCCAGCATCCAGGGGCGTCTGGTGCTGCCGATGATCGGCGCGTACGGCGCCAGCAAATGGGCACTGGAGGCACTCGCCGAGACGCTGGCCATCGAGGCGGGTCACTTCGGCGTCAAGGTGAGCGTCGTACAGCCCGGCGCCGTCTCCTCCGGTGGCGGTGAGCGGGCGAAGGTGTTCCTGTCGGAGAACGATCCCTACGCCCCGCTCTACGAGGCTCTGCCCGCGCTCCGGGGCGAGCTCATCACCCCCGAGGACGTGGCCGCCGCGGTGGCCGACACGATCGAACGGGCCGCGCCCGCGTTGCGCGTGCCGGTCGGCGCGCCCGCCGAGAAGGTCCTGCGCGCCCGCAAGGAGGCCCCGGAGAACGAACCCTTCCTCGCGGCGAAGATCAACTGGTGAGACTGCCGGAGGCGCCCCTCGCCCGCCACAGGTCGCGGAGCAGCGCGATCTCGGCCATGTGGTGGATGAGTTCGAGGTTGGCCCCCGCCAGCACGGCGGCGAACGGCTCGTCGGGGTCGGAGCCGTACGGGTACTGCGAGAAGCCGATCGTGTCGAGCTGCTCGTCGGTGACGGTGGCGACGCTGCTACGCCAGCGGTCGATCACGGTCCAGAACCGCTCGAGTGCCACGGTCGCGGACGGCGTGAAGTCGACCAGCAGTTTGGGCTCCTGCCGCCGTTCGCCGAAGGTCCACTCCCATCCGCCCGCGAAGCAGAAGTGCAGGTGTCCCAGGCGCCACGCGATGGTGGTGACCGGCGTCTCGTCGGGCTCCGCCGGACCCGTGTGGGCCAGCACCTCCTCGACCCGCGCGACGCTCACGCTCCAGTCCTCGGCGATCTTGTCGACGCTCATCCCGCCGGCGGCCTGCCGGGCGACTTCCGCGTATTCGCTCGCCGGAATGTCCGGGGCGCCCAGGTCGAGCACCCACTCCCCCGGCCCGAACGCCCTGGGCGTCGTCGCCGCACCGCGCTGCCGGATCGACCAGCAACCGGGCACGGGCTCCCAGAGGTACTCCTCGTCGCCGAGGCCCGCCAGCCGTACCCGGGCCATCTCCCTGGCATGGTCGAACTGGTCGAGCAGCAAGCCCAGTCGGTCGGTCCGCACGCCCTCTGTCGCCATGGGCCGGCTCCCTTCGCCTCGGTCTCACATCTCGTCGCGCTCCGGCGGAAGCTAGCGGCTCGCGGCCGGGGACGCGAACGATTTACGGGCCAACGAACGGGTAGGGCTCGCCTCCTGACGTGCTTTCAGTGTCTCGCGCACGGTGCCCGGTGGTGTCCTGGATCAGATGCGGACGCCGAACTGGAACGGCATGTTGTTGATGGACTCGTAGCGCACGAACGTGCCGGTGCGCGGCGCGTGCAGGACCAGGCCGTTGCCCGCGTAGAGCCCCACGTGGTGCAGGTCGCCGTAGAAGAGGACGAGGTCCCCGGGCATCAGCTGGCTCATCGACAGCCGCGTACCGGCATTGGCCTGCCCCTGGGAGGGCCGCGGTATCCGGGCACCGGCCTGGGCGTAGGCCCAGGAGGTGAGGCCGGAGCAGTCGAAGGCACTGGGACCGGACGCGCCGAAGACGTACGGCAGGCCGGTCTTGGTCTTGGCGGCGGCGAGGGCCGCGGCGGCCAGCGAGGAGGCCGGGAGGTCGTTGCCCAGGTCGACCCGCTCGTCGGAGCGGTTGGCGCGGTCGTCGGCGGCGGCAAGAGCGGTGCGCTGGGCGGCGGTCAGCGAGTTGAGCAGCTTCTGCGCCTCACCGAGCTTCGCCTGGACTTCCTCCTTCTTCTCGCCCAGTTCGGTGCGGGTCTCGTCGAGCTCGTTGAGCTTGCTCGCGGCCTCCGCCTTCTGCTGGTTGAGGGTGCGCTTCTTCTCCGCGATCTGCTGGAGCCCCTCGGCCTGCTTGGTGCTCAGCTGGTCGAGCGTGGACGCCTTGTCGAGGTAGCTGTCCGGGTCGGCGGAGAGGAAGAGCTGGAGCGACGGGTCGATGCCGCCGCTGCGGTACTGGGCGCTGGCCAGGGTGCCGAGGTCGTCCTGCAGGTCGTTGAGCTCGGACTGCTCGCGGGCCACCTCGTCCTGCAGGTCCTCGACCTGCTTCTGCAGCTTCTGCTGCTTCTCCTTGGCGCCGTTGAACTTCTCGGTCGCCTGCTCGGCCTGCTCGTAGAGGCCGTCGACCTTGGCCTTCACGCTCTTGACGGAGGGCTTGGCGGGAGCGGCCTGGGCCGCCTGCGCGGACAGGGCGACGGCCGCGGCGGCGGTCGCGGTGAGCACGGTGACACGTGTGCGACCGGTCTGCTTGGGACGACGGTGGGACGCCACTGGCGCGGGCTCCTTCTTCCTCCAGCCGCCTGCCGCATGCCTCGCGAACTGCGTTCCCCGTCGCACGCACGGCATTTCGGATCGGCGGGACCTCCACCGCCATCCTGAATGGATGATCGACCGGGTGGAGGTCCGGGGCACGACACTAATCATCAACGCGCGGGGGAATCAAACCCCTGGAGGGAAAAGGCCGAACAGCTGTTGTTTCTTTACCCACTCCAGCACTTCTGTGACAATGTGGCGCAGGTCACACCCTGAAAAGTTGCCTCAGAGCCAGGAGATTTTCGGCCGAACCCGCGGCGGCATCAGACGCCCATCGCCAATACCCCGGACGGGATTTCCCGTATTCGGCGCGATGTGAAATGGCAATGCCCTTTTCCGGTGGCTCGCTGTCGGACCGGGGCGGTCGCCGTCGGCGTACGCGGGCATCGCCATGTTCTTCGCCTGGGGTCACGGGGCACTCTCCGGCGGATTGGGCATCCAGGAAACCCGCGAACTCACAGCGAGGCCGGCCCTATGACGGCAACTGCCGAGGTGAACGCATCGAGGAGTCCGTGCGCGGTGGTCCTCCCGCGCAATGAGCGCACTCCCTCATTCGACATGGTGCGGGGACAGGTCAGTCCGGCCATTGTCGTCCCGGCTCCGGCAACCGTGGTACTTATGAACAGAACAATTCAGGTCGCGCCGGCGCACGCGTTCCGGGGGCACTGCCAGTGCCCCATTGCATACTGACGCCCCCGCAGATGGCGGGCCGATGCACCCGGGCGGCGGGGATACCGCCCGGGTGCGAGCGGGGCGGGTCAGCCGCGCGAGAAGAGCCCGATGCCCTCGGGAACCGCGCGCTCGGCGCCACCGGTGGGGTGGTTCCGGACGACCGGCGCGCCGGAGACGGCGTCACGGGTCACGAGGGTGGAGGAACCGCCGCCGTCCAGGTTGACACCGTCCTCGGCGC
Source organism: Actinacidiphila glaucinigra (assembly GCF_035918135.1). NCBI lineage: Bacteria > Bacillati > Actinomycetota > Actinomycetes > Kitasatosporales > Streptomycetaceae > Actinacidiphila > Actinacidiphila glaucinigra. The sequence continues at coordinate 8,835,976 of NZ_CP109144.1, read as the reverse complement.
CCACTGCCTGGAAGACGCCCGCGAGTTCGGCGATCGTCAGACCGGCGCCCGCCTCCGCGGTTCCGTCGAGCACCAGGAGGTGGAGCAGCCGGCCGTTGTCGCCGATCGCCGCTCCGGTCCTGGTCGCCACGGCCTTGGTGTCCAGGCCGGGAAGGGGTGCGCCGTCGCGCAGGACGGGGTAACCGCCGACCGCGAACTTCAGGCGCTTGCCGCTGGTGCTCCTCAGCTTGTCGGAGACGCGGACGCGCTCGCCCATCCGGAGCGTGCGGAGCTCCGCCGCGCCGGCCTCACGGCCGACCAGGACCACCGTGCCGGGCTCGATGGCGCCGGCGCCGATCGTGTCGGACTGCGAGACGACTCGGCCGTCCCGCACGGTCACCTCGTAGGCGTCCGTGGTGCACGCCGCGGCGCGCAGGGTGTCGGTGCCGCACACGGCGCGCCGGCGCGACACGTCTCCCCAGTGGGAGTCGAAGGCCCCGATCCCGCCCTCCGCGACGGCGTACTGGTTCAGCCCCTCGAGGTCGAACCGCTTGCCCTTCCGGGCCCGCACCGTGCCGTCGAGGGTGAGCTCGTCCAGCCGCGCCTTGTGGTCGTATCCGACGCCGATGACGTCACGGGTCGACGTGCCGGGCGGCAGGCCGGGGCCGAAGCGCTGACCGTTCGGCACTGCCGCCTTGAGGGCCACGCCGTCCGAGATCGCCGGTCCGACCGCGGAGCCGGTGGCCTGGACGCCGGGGTGCTGCGTCTCGTCGATGTTGAAGAAGTCGGCGTTGACGCCGGCCACCGCGCCCTGGGCCGCCACGAGCTGCGAGAGCTTGGCACGGGCCGCGACCTTCCCCGGTGAGAGCAGTCCCACGGAGACGTGGCGGTCGCGCAGGTCGGCGGTGACCACGTGGCCCGTGACGGTGCCGTGCGACGCGGTCACCGAGAAGGACTGGTAGGTGATGCCCGGCGCGACCGTCACACCGTCCGCCACCCGCACCCGCCCGACGGCGTCCGCCTGGCCGGCCCCCATGCCGAGCATCATCGTCGTCGTCGTGATCACCGTCGCCGCGGACACGGCTACCGCGCGGACCCGACCCATCGGTCTCGTCATCTGATGTCCTGTCGTCTTTGCGTGCATGACGCACAAGTACTGGCCGGAGCAATCAGAAGGGGCCCGGTGGAAGGGCTGGTAGCAGTTTCCTGACAGGTCGACGAACCCTGGCGGACCAGGGACATCGTCGGCCCGTACGGCGGGACTTACCGCCGCCGGGGGCGTTTCAGGTCATACGTCGTCGAGCCCGCGACCGCGGACCGGGTCCGGGAGACCGGCGCCATGGCCGGTACGGCGGGACCGGCTGCCGGCAGGGACAGTCGAGGGCTTCCTGCCGCCCTCGCCCATCACCCGCACCGCGGCGCGTGTGGTGGCGGCGACGCCCTGGACGTTCACGGCGAACTGGCGGTCGAACGCGGCCACGTCGGCGTCCTCGGCGTCGACCTGGCCGGTCACGAACACTCCGGCGTTGTTGACGAGGAGGTCGAGACGTCCGAACGCGTCGACCACCGAGTCGACCAGGCGCGCGGCCTGTTCGGGGTCGGCCTGGTCCGCGGCGAAGGCCACACCGCGCACTCCGTGCGCCTCGATGGCCTTCACCACCTCCTGGGCCTTCTCGGCGGACGCCTGGTAGCTGATGGCGACGTCCGCTCCCTCGCGGGCGAGCCGGACGGCCGTGGCGGCGCCGATCCCGCGGGATCCGCCCGTGATCAGTGCGGCCTTGCCGGTGAGTGCTCTCTCGGTCATGAGTGTTCCCGTCCCCGGCCATGCGTCGGCCGGCGTCGAAGGGGTGGTGGTGGGGCCGGCCGTGTCGCCGGTGGGAAACCGGCCGTGCGGTCTCCGGGCGATGGCGCGGTCGGAGCCGCCCGGCCGTCCGTCGGGTGCATCCGCTGTCCCCGCGGGCCCGTGCCAGGTGCTCGTGAGCACGGTCACGACGGTCGGTGGGGTATTTATTGAGTGCTTGCTCAATATATAGCCCTCGCAACTGGGCCTGTCAAACATGCGGAGCACGCCGGACAAGGGGCCTCGGGGAGCGGTGTCGAGCCACGTCGGCGCCCGTCGGGCGCGCGCCTGAACCAGGGGTCACTGGCTCAGTCGCCCACGCCTGACCCGCGCCGACGCGGATACGGACGTGGATGCGGACAGACCGCACCCCTCGACCCGGCGGGGGGTCGAGGGGTGCGGGGGACGGGCACAGGGTCCTTCGGCTCACGCCTCCCAGGGCAGGCGGCGCATGGCCAGGTCGACGAGACTCAGCAGCGTTTCGCGGTCGGCGCCCGAGGCCGCCTCGACGGCAATGCCCTCCGCGAGGGCGACCACGTACCGTGCCGCCACGCGGGGGTCGACGTCCGCGGAGAGCTCTCCGTTCGCCTTGGCCGCGGCGAGCCGCTCCGCGAGCATGACCTGGGCTGCCTTGCGCCGGGCGCAGAGGTCCTCGGCGATCTCGCGGGACTCGCCGCCGGTGGCGAGCGCGCCCTGCACCAGGAGGCAGCCGGCCGGAGTGGCCTCTCCCGTGGTGCTCTCCGCGGCCCCGGTGAGCCAGCGGTGGACGACCTCGCGGACGCTGTCCGCCTCGAGGCCGTTCGGGCCGTAGGAGAAGACGGTGGCGACGTACCGGTCGACGACCTGCTTGAACAGTCCGGCCTTCGAGCCGAACGCCGCGTAGACGCTCCCCGGCTTCAGGCCCGTCGCCTCGGTGAGGTCGGCCATGGTCGTGCCGTCGTAGCCCTTGGCCCAGAAGACGTTCAGCGCCGCCTGCAGGACCTCGTCGACTTCGAACTGGCGGGGTCGCCCCCTCGCCATGGCCCACCTCCGAATTGCGAAGTGCGCATTCAATATAACGCGTGCCGCCCCGGCCCGGCCCGCGCGGCTATGCGAGCGCCGACCCCGCCTTCCACTGCTCCCAGGACATATTCCAGCCGTTGAGGCCGTTGTCCGGGGCGATCGTCCGGTCGCGGGAGTGCTTGACGACGACCACGTCGCCGATGAGGGAGTTGTTGTAGAACCACGCCGCGTCCTGCCCGGAGTCACCTCCGCCCTGGACGTCGTTGAGCCCCACGCAGCCGTGGCTGACGTTGGAGTTGCCGAAGACGGAGTCCTGCGCCCAGTAGTTGCCGTGGATGAAGGTGCCGGAGGTGGACAGGCGCATCGCGTGCGGGACGTCGGGGATGTCGTACTCTCCCGCGTATCCGACCGTGGCGCCGTCCATGCGGGTGCTGGTGAACTTCTGGGAGATCACCATCTGCCCGTTGTACGTGGTGCTGCCCGGCGCGCCGGAGGTGATCGGGATGGTGCGGACGGTGTCGCCGTCGCGGACGACGCGCATGGTGTGCGTGCCGGCGTCGACGGTGGAGACCTGGCGGCGGCCGACGGTGAAGCGGACGGTCTTGTCCTGGGTCCCGTAGGCGTTCGCGGCGCCCTTCACGCCGTCCAGGCGCAGGCTCAGGGTGACCTTGGTGTGCGCCTTCCAGTACGTCTCGGGGCGCAGGTCGAGGCGCTGGTCGCCGAACCAGTGGCCGACGACCTCCTGGTCGCCGTCACTGGTGACGCGTATGCCGCGTTCGACGGCCTTCTTGTCGGTGACCGGCTTGTTGAAGTTCAGCGAGACGGGCATGCCGACGCCGACCGTCGAGCCGTCCTCGGGGGTGAAGGTGCCGATGAGGCGGTCGTCCTTCGCGAGCGTGGTGAAGGACAGGCTGCGGGTCTGCTTGCCGCCCGCCTCGTCCGACGCGTGGACGACGAGGCGGTACGCGGTGCCGTAGGCCAGGGCGGCGTCCGGGGACCAGCGGCGGTGGTCGGCGGCCGCGGTCCCGCGTACCGGGTCCCCGCCCGCGGTGGTGAGGGTGACGGAGGAGATCGTCCCGCCGGAGACCTCGATGTCGCCCGCGCTGCCGATGGACGCGTGCTTCTCGCCGTCGGTGGCGCCCGTGGTGAGCTTGAAGGCTGCCGCGGCGGCCCGCGGCCCGGTCGAGGACGCCTTGGTGGAGGGCGCAGCCCCTTGCGCGGCGGGTGCGGTGCCGGACTGCTGGCCCCCGCAGGCGGTGAGCACCGACGCTCCGACGACGGCGAGTGCGATCACGGTGAGGTTGGAATGGGACGACACGCTTGCTCCTGTTGGCCGCGGAACTGTCATCGGGCGAGAGAGGCCGCGTCGCCCATGACGACGACGGGGTGGTCGGCGGGGTTCAGCACCCGCAGCAACTGCTTCATGTGCGCCTTGGCGATGCTGACGCAGGCGTGCGTGGGGCCGCCGTGGTCGACGTGGATCCAGATGCCCATACCGCGGTTCGCGCCCATCGGCACGGCGCCGTTCATCGGCGACGTACCGGGCTGCCGGTTGTAGTTGATGGCGATGACGTAGTCGAAGGAACCGGCGAGAGACTCACCCAAGAAGCCAGTGGCGTTGGTGGAGAACGCGTTGGAGCGGTGGTAGGTCAGCTTGGTGCCGGGGTCCGCCAGGAGTCCCCCCGCGTCGGTGAGACCGAACACCCCGATGGGGCTGTGCAGATCGCCCTCGTAGTGCTCGTCGGTCCAGCCCTTGTAGCCGTTGTGCGCGTCCCACACCGCTCCGGGACGCCAGCCGCCGTCGACGCGCTCGTAGAGCACGACCTTGGACTTCGGGGACTTCTTGCCGGCTCCCGTGACCAGGACGACCTGCCGGGCGTTCGCCGGGATCTGCGACAGGGTCTTGGGGCCGAGCCCTGGCAACCGGTCGGGGTACTGCGGCCTCGGCGGGGCCGTCGTCGGCGGCGCGGCGGGCGCATCGGCCGGCTGCCCGGTCGCCGGCGCCGCGGCGTCCTGGACGACCGCGGCCGTCTCGGGGGCCGGAGTGGGGTTCCCCTCGGGCAGGTGCTGGTAGGCGGCGATGCCGAGCGAGGAGACGACGACGGCGGCGGCCGCGGATATGTAGGGCTTGTGGAGGCGCATGGGTGCAGGGCTTTCTCGGGAGAACGGGAGATCGTCGGGGAGTCGCGTGGCGGGGCTCGCGGTCCTTGAGGACCGGGTGGTGTCCGCGGGTGATGCGGCCCGCACGGCATCGCAGCCCTTGGCGTGGGCGCGGCCCTGGGCTGCGGGGGGGGTCTCACACCCGTTCAACCGGGCGGACTCCAGTTCGGGTTGCCCCGATGTCGGGGACCGCGCCGGGTCGAGGGGACCGCGTCGGCCACCTGGGCGGCGGCAGCCCTAAGGAGGGGACGCCGGCCGTCACCCGGGGATCCGCCGCGTCGCGTCAGCGGCGGATCCCCGGGCCCGTCAGTCGGCGCCCGCAGGCGGGCGAGTCGTCGTGGTGCGGGTTCTTCCTCCGGGCCGCGCGGGCCCGGTTCCGGGCTCAGCTGCGGGCGTTCCCCGGCACGGTGATCTGGCGCTCGCCCCAGCTCATCCTGGTGGTCGCGTTGTAGTTCACCGTCATGCCGGCGGCGAGCCCTGCTTCCTTGGCCCGGGCGGACGGGTCGACCAGTACGAGCACGTCGCTGAGCATGGCCCCGGTCGACGGGTCCACGATCAGCCGCTCCCGTGTCGTCCCCAGCGGTCCGCGGTAGCTGACGGGGAAGTCGACCCCGACTCCCTCACGTCCCAGGGGATCGGTGACCCGTCCGGTCACCCGGACTCCGGGCAGATCCGCCATCACCCGGTACGCGGCCGCCCGGACGCCGGGTTTCACGGGCATGGTGACGAGGTTGCCCGCCTGGCGCAGCATCCAGGCGCTGCGGTTCGAGGTGCCGGTGTCGGCTCCGTTGTCCCGCGCGTAGAGCCGCTCCAGGTGGCGGCGCAGTTCCGCGCTGGTGGACGGCAGTGCGCGCAGGTCCTTGTACGTGACGTTGTCGGGGCCGACGGCGTAGATCTTGTCGTCGACGTTCGTCCGCATGACCATCGGCCGCCTGGTTCCGATCACGGTGACGAGCCTGCCGGTCCCGGCCTTCTTCCCGACCTCGATCTCCACCTTGCTCGGCGAGCCCGCGGCGCGCCAGCGGTCCTTGTCCGCCGCGGTCCGGGGTTCGGTCACGGAGTCCAGGCCGGAGACCATCAGGCTTCCGGTTCCGGGCCGCACGCCCACCGACCACTCTTCGGTCGACGCGCTCCGCACCGCGAAGAGGTGCCCCTCGTCACCGGCGACGTCCACGTTCTCCGATCGCGTCGTGGTCTGCCAGTACGTCCCCTCCGTGACGGCGCTCTCCGCCTGCCGGGCCGCGCTGAGCAGTTCGATGTGGCCGTCGACGCGGAGGTCCGCGCCGTCGCCCGGCGCGTCCGTTCCGGCGGAGGACGGCGGCTGGGCGGTCGGCCGGTCGGCGGGCTCCTGCCAGTCGACGGCGCTCACGACCACCACGGACGCCGCCACGGCCGCGAGGGCCGCGGCTCCAAGCGGCCGGAAGGCGCTTCTGCGGCGCGGGGCGAGGAAGCGCGCCGTGCGGCCGTCAGTCGCCCCGGCGACGATGCGCGCCAGGTCGTCCCGCTGCCGCGCGGGGTCCACCAGCCGGGACGGGTCCAGTTCCTCGGGCCGTGCGTCCGCGAGCACCTTCAGGACGTCGGGCCGCCCGGACGGCTTGTGGGTGTTCTTCACGCGGGTGCTCCTTCGCGGTGGCTGGGGTACGGGGTCTCTGCGGGAGGTGCGGACGCCGGCTCCGCCTCGGAGGCCGCCGCGGGAGCCGCCCCCAGGGCCTTCTCCAGTCGGCGACGGGCCCGGTACAGCCGGACGGTCAGCGTCGCGGTGGTGCAGTCCAGGACCTGTGCGGCCTCCCGGGCGCTCAGGCCGTGCCAGGCGAGCAGCGTCAGGAGTTCCCGGTCGGCCTCCGGCAGGCCCGCGAGGGCCTGCAGCGCGTCGTGCCGGAGGGCGACCTCCGCCGCGACGTCTCCGGCATCGGTCCGCGCGCCGCTGCTGATGCGCTGCGCTTCCTCGGCGGCGAGGAGGTACTGGTGGGCGTCCCGGCGGCGCAGTTCGCGCACCAGGTTGCGTGCCACGCCCAGCAGCCACGGCAGCGCGGGGTCGGGGACGTCCCGCACCCGCCGCCAGGCGACGGTGAACGTCTCGCTGGTGATGTCCTCGCCCACCTGCCGTCCGACCAGGCTGGTGGCGTAGGCAAGCACACGCGGATAGCACTCCTCGTAGACGTCCCGGAAGCGTTGGGCATGTGTCACGCGCCGTCCCCTCATCTCGCACTCTCACCGTGCAATGAGCGCGGCGGCCCGTTTCTTACATCCCAGGGCGAGATTTTCCGCGGATGTGGTTCACATCACGCCGGGGGCGGGGTTCCCGGCGGTGGTCGACGGCCTGGACGGGTGAGGTCGTCGCGGCGTGCGCCGGTGCGCGGCCCGGCAGCCCGGGCGGAAAGGGCCGGGGCGCCCCGTGGACGTGGCGCGGCCGATGCCCCGGGGCTGCGCTCGTCACCTCCGGCGATCGCGGGATCCCCGGGACCGGCAGCCGCCCGGCGGCCGGGTGCCGGATCCGCGCGGCCCATGTGTCGGCGGTCCCGTTCACGTCGCGGCGGATGGTCGTCGAGGGGGCGGATAGCGGAGGTCGCAGGTGCTCCACCGCTCCGTGACCGCGCGCGGCACGCCCGGCCGACCACCCGCAGCAGACCGTGGACCCACCTCCGGCAGCGCGGCGCACCGCCGGGCCCGACGACGGCCGCCGCCCCGTGAAGGGGCGGCGGCCGTCGGGGAGAGCAGGTCAGTGGGGTGCGGCCGCCGGCTCCAGAACGAAGACCGGGATCTCACGGTCGGTGTTCTTCTGGTACTCCGCGTAGTCGGGCCACGCCTCCACCGCGCGGTCCCACCACTCGGCGCGCTCGTCCCCCGTCGCCTCGCGGGCGGTCATGTCCTGGCGCACGGGGCCGTCCTGCAGCTCCACCCGGGGGTCGGCGACCAGGTTGTGGTACCAGACCGGGTGCTCGGGGGCGCCGCCCTTGGACGCCACGACCGCGTAGCGGCCGTCGTGCTCCACGCGCATGAGCGGCGTCTTGCGGATCCTGCCGGACTTGACGCCCAGCGTCGTCAGGACGATCACCGGCTTGCCGCGCAACGTGGTGCCGTCGGTCCCTCCGGAACCCTCGTACAGCTCGACCTGGTCGCGGACCCACTGCTCGGGGCTCGGCTGGTACTCACCCACCAAGGGCACGTCGTTCTCCCATCTCTGTATGCGACATCGCCAACCTCAACATCCTCACCCACCTTCCGCCTTCCCGGCGGCACCGCCGCTACGCGCCACCGGTCCCGCTGCCGATCACCCGGACGGCGGGAAGGCGGTCATCGACGTCCGTTCACACACCCGCGACACGCGAAATGGCTCTGTCATGTCTCGGCCACACCATCCGTAACAGCCCGCCCTGAAGATCGGCGTGCACACCGGCAGATCGAGAGAGGGCGACTCATGACGCAGGGGCAGCCAACAGGGCTCGACCGCAGGGGATTTCTGCGCACCGTCGGCATCACCGGCGGTGCCGGAGCGATGTTCGCCACCATGGGCGCGCTGGGGCTCGCGCCGACGGCCGAGGCGGCCGGCCGCGGCAGCGACTTCCGCGCGCCGAGCACGGCCGACTTCCACCTCACGGGACGCAGAGCGGGCAGGGTCGTCGTGCTGGGCGCGGGACTGGCCGGGCTGACGACCGCGTACGAACTGGGCAAGGCCGGGTACGACTGCACGATCCTGGAGCCGCGCGACCGGCCGGGCGGCCGCAACTACACCGTGCGCGGCGGGGACACCCACACCGACCTCGACGGGCGCACCCAGACCGCGGGCTTCTCCCCGGGCCAGTACCTCAACGCCGGACCGGCCCGGCTGGCGCAGTGGATGGTCACGCTGGACTACTGCCGTGAACTCGGCGTCCCCATCGAGGTCTTCACCAACTCCAACGCCGACGCGTACATCTACCACGAGTCGGCGGGCATGCGGCCCGGGCAGCCCGTGCGATACCGCACCGCCAAGGCCGACACCTTCGGGTACGTCAGCGAACTCCTCGCCAAGGCCACCGACCAGGGCGCCCTGGACCAGGAGCTGACCGCCCAGGACAAGGAGCGGCTCCTGTCGTTCCTGGAGGACTTCGGCGAGATCGGCGGACGATCCGACGGATGGGCGTACGCAGGGGGCGCCAACCGGGGCTACGCCACCTGGCCCGGCGCCGCGGGCACCCCGGGGGCCCTGCTCGGGGAGCTGCCCACCGCCTCCGAGGTCTTCGCCTCGGGTGTCGGGCGGCACTTCGCGTTCGAGTTCGAGTTCGACCAGGCGATGCTGATGTTCCAGCCGGTCGGCGGCATGGACCGGATACCGCGGGCCTTCGCCCGCGCCATCGGCGATCACCGGATCCGCTACGCCTGCCAGGCCACCTCGCTGGTGCAGTCGGCGGACGGCGTCGCCGTGGGCTACACCGACCCCGGCGGACGGCCGCGGCGGATCGAGGCGGACTACTGCGTCGCGGCCATGCCACCCCATCTGCTGGCCGGGCTCACGCACAATCTGGGCCCCGACGTACAGACCGCGCTCACCACCATCCGCCCCTCGTCGGCGGGCAAGATCGGCCTGGAGTACCGCAGCCGCTGGTGGGAGACCGACCACCGCATCTACGGCGGCATCACCGAGACCGACCTGGACCTCTCCCACATCTGGTACCCGTCCTACGGTCACCACGGCAAGCGCGGCGTCATCGTCGGCTACTACAACACCGGTGCCAACGCCGACGCCTATGCCGCCCTGACGCCCGCCGGGCGCGAGGCTCGTGCCGTCATGCAAGGTGTGAAGATCCACGGCGAGAAGTACCGCAGCGAGCTCTCGAACTCCTTCTCCATCGCCTGGAAGCGCGTCCGGCACCTCGAAGGCGCCTGGCACAGCATCCCCGGCGGCACCGACGCCGCCGTCTACAAACCCCTCAACGAGCCCACCGGACGCGTCCTGTACGCGGGCGACTGGCTGTCCTACATGGACGCCTGGCAGCACGGCGCGATCCTCTCCGCCCGCAAGGCCGTCACGGCGCTGCACAGCCGCGCGCTGAAGGCCTGATCGCCGCCTGGGCCGGACGAGGTGTAAGGCCGGATCTCCCGGCCGGACACCTCGTCCCGGCGAAGGTGCCGCCCGGCGGTCGGCCGCCGCGCGGCCCCCTCGGGCGACCGGGTGCGCCCGTGGCGCTACCCGGTGTGTCCCGGACCCCGGTCCCCGGCCGGCGGCAGCGACCGGATGGCACGCCCGCTCACCTCGCCCGGTACCACGCGGATCCACAGCGCCCGCGTCCCCCCGGCCCAGGGTTCGCCACCGGGCCGCCTGCCGAGCGCCTCCGCGGCGGCGGCGTCGGTGATCGGCTCGGCGGCACCCCTCACCAGGACGCTCCAGCCGAGACGGTTCCCCTCGTCGACGAAGTCGGTCTCGAAGGCGAGCTTCGTGCCGGGTGCGACGGCCGCGGCACCGGCCGGATCCGTCCGGTAGACGACCGTCCGCCCGTCGACCAGGAAGTTGACGGGCACCAGCACCGGAGCCTCCTCCCCCGTACCGGCCGTGTGGGCCACGCGGCCGATGCCGTGGGTGCCCAGCCGTTCCCAGCACTCGCGCTCGGACAGGCGCTGCAGCACCGGCCGGGCCGCCGGGCCGCCCCGGCCCGGCGGCGCCTGACGGGGGCCCGAGGCCAGCTCCTCGTACGACACCCCGAGCACGTGGGCGACCCGCTTCAGCGCGGCGGCGTCGAAACCGGAGCCCAGCTCCTCGACCTGCCGCAGGTAGGCCGTCGACATCCCGGCCCTGGTGGCCAGCTCCTCGCGGGACATGCCCAGTTGCTCCCGACGCACGGCGACACGACCGGCCACGTCCTCGCCGTTCGAAGAGCCTCCGCCCGCCGGGCCGTCCTGGTCCGGACCACCCTGCACAGCCACTCACCTCCCGCGTCGCGTTCTCCCTTCAGCGCAGCAGACGCACCGGCCGCCCGCCAGTCCAGAGCCGGCGGACGCCGGCGGAGGTCAGGCGAGGGCCGGCTCGCGGGTGGCCGCGGCGAGTCCTCCGGCCCGCGACAGCAGCTGGACGCAGGCGGCGCACAGCAGGCCGGTCGCCGACAGGGCCAGCCAGGGCAGCCACGGCTTGTGGCTGTCGTCGGCGATGCCCCAGATGGCGCCGGTCGCGAGGTTGCCCACGGTGATGCCCACGCCGGAGACGGTGTTGTACCAGCCGTAGTGCGTGGCGACGAGGCGTTCTCCGGAGAGGGTGACGATGGTGTCCATCTCGAAGGGGTAGACCACCGCACTGCCCACCGCCAGCACCGCGACGGCGGTCACGAGCAGGGCCACCGCGATGACGGCGTCGGACGTGCCGCCGGACGGGTCGGGGCTCACGGCGAGGGGCGTGAAGGCCAGTCCCATCAGCAGGATCCCGCCGACGATCGCCTGCGGTCCGCTCCAACGCGCGCGGACCCAGCCGGTGATCCGGAGCTGGCCGAGGACGGCCACGACCGCCGAGACGATGAACAGACCGCTGGTGACGGCCTGTCCGCCGCTGCCGAGGAGTTTGTGCGCCTGCAGGGGAAGGGCCAGGTAGACCTGGAAGGACAGCACGTAGGAGCCGATCATGGCCAGCGAGAACAGCATGAACGGCCGGTTGCCCAGCACCTGCCGCCAGGAGCCCAGGACGCCCGCCGCCGCGCCGGAGCCGCCGACGTGTCCCGGCCTGCGGTCGGGCAGGGCCCGGCACTGCAGGACGGTGAGCACGGCGAAGACGGCCGCCGCCGTCAGGCACACGGCGCGGAAGTCCAGGGCGAGCAGGGCCAGGCCGACCAGGGGGCCGATCAGGACGCCCGCCTGGTAGAAGACGTTGAACAGGGCGAAGCCCTCCACCCGCCGATCGCCTGCCTCCACGGCCAGGTAGGCGCGGACCGCGGGGTTGAACAGCGCGCCGGCGAACCCGGCGGCGGCGGAGGCCGCCACCAGGGCGGGCAGGGAGTCGACCAGCCCCAGCAGCGCGAAGCCGAAGGTGCGCAGCGTGCAGCCGATGACGATGGGCGTCTTGTAGCCGAATCGGTCGGCGATGGTCCCGCCGAGCACGAACATGCCCTGCTGGGAGAAGTTCCGTACGCCCAGGACGAGGCCGACGGCCCAGGCGGCCAGACCGAGGCCGCCGGCCAGGTGGTCGGCGAGGTAGGGCATGAGCATGTAGAAGCCCAGGTTGATGGCGAACTGGTTGGCCATCAGCAGCCGGGCCGGGGTGTCGAAGGAGCGGACCTGCCGCCACAGGCCCCTCATCGGGCGCCCTCGAAGGGCATGCCGTCGAGCCGGGTGTCCGGCGCGGCGGCCAGCGGGTCCCGGACGGTGGTGCAGCGGGTCCAGCGGCCGACCACGGTCTCGCCCGGGTGCGCGATCTCGTCGGGATCCTCGGACGGTTCGTGGTGCAGCAGGCCGTGGTCCCGGCAGTAGGAGTCGTCGAAGACGGTCCCGACGTAGCGTTGCGGGCCGTCGGGGAAGATCGTCACGATCCTGGTCTCGGCAGGCAGCGTCCGGGCCAGCCACCGGGAGACCAGGGCGACGGCACCGACACTCCAGCCGCCGGTGGCGTAGTGGTCGCGGGCGAGGCGCCGGCTGGCCCACACCGCCTCCGCGGCGGCCACCCAGTGCACCTCGTCGAAGGCGGGGTAGTCGACGTTGCGGGGATGGATGCTGCTGCCCAAACCGCGCATGAGCCGTGCGGCGGGCGGCTGGCCGAAGATCGTCGACCCGGTGGTGTCGACGCCGACCAGCCGCAGGTGCGGGAAGAACGCGCGCAGCGGGCCGCTGACCCCGGCCGAGTGTCCCCCGGTGCCGACGCTCGCCACCAGGACGTCGATGCGGCCGAGCTGGGCGACGAGTTCGTGGGCGAGGACGGCGTAGGCGGCGACGTTGTCCGGGTTGTGGTACTGGTCCGGGCACCAGGCGGCCGGCTCGGCGGCGAGGAGTTCCCGCACCCTGTCGCGGCGGGCCTGCTGCCAGCCGCCCACCGGGTGCGGTGCGGTGACGACGTCGACGGTCGCCCCGTAGGCGGTGAGCAGGGCGACCAGGGGCGGTTCCATGCCGGGGTCGGTGACCACCGTGACCGCGTGCCCGTGCACGGCCCCCGCGAGGGCCAGGCCGAGGCCGAGCGTGCCGCTGGTCGACTCCACGATCGGCGCGCCGGGGAGGAGTTCGCCGCGGGCGCGGGCGGCCTCGATCATGTACAGCGCGGAGCGGTCCTTGATGCCGCCGGGGTTGAAGCCCTCGAGTTTGGCCCAGAAGCCGCGGCCGTCGGGGACGAAGGGCGATCCGACCCACAGCACGGGCGTGTTGCCGACCAGCCCGGCCGGGGTGCGGCGCGGTGGCGCGGTGGCGGCCAGCAGTTCGGCCGGGGAGGTGGGCGTGCCGGGATAGGGGAGGGTGCTCATAAGTGCTTCTCCTGCCGCCGTCGCCGTGGCGCGGCCGCTGCTCGTACGGGTCCTGGGGGCGCGTTCGGCCGTGCCCGCCGCGCGGTGCGCCGGGCCGGGCCGGGGCGCTGTCAGGTCCGCGATACGCAGAGCAGGCTCAGTGTCGCGGGGCCGGACCGTGCGGGTGCGCAGGGATGTCCGGCGCCTCCGGGCGCGGCCCGGGCGGGGTGGATCGCCGGAGCCGGTGCCCGCGGTGCGCCCTCGACGCCGGGGGCCGCGGGAGCGTCGGCCCATCGGGGGCGGGGATCGGGCAGCCGGTCGAGGGCGACTCCGCACAGCGCGTGGTGGTCGTCCTGCGGCCTGTTGCCGCGGGCGAGGTCCTGGTCCGGGAGCGCGGCGCCGCCCCCGGGCCGGCAGAGGGACGGGTCGGACGGGGCGGCGGCGAGGGTGTCGTTGCCCGCGCGGTCCGGGCCGTGCGCGCAGGCCAGCAGATGGATGCCCGTCAACACGAGCATGCCCAGGAGCAGGAGCACTCCGCGCGGGGAGACGCGCCGGCCCACTCGCCACATCATGCTACGTACAGTAGTCGATCACTCGCCGTACGCAGCCACCCGCCCGCGCCGCGGGGACGTGTCATCGGGGCGGCAGGTCGAGCCGCCGGAAGCGGCCCGGCGGGACGGACCAGGTCCGGCCGCCGAGGCGGACCCGCAGGGGTGCCGCGGCGGAGGCGGGGACGGCGATGCTGACGCGGTCCCCGTCGACGTGGATCCGCACGCCCCAGTGGTCCCGGTAGCGCACCGTGAAGGCGAACGGCGAGAGCTGCGGCAGCGGCACCGGATCGAGCCACAGGGCGTCCTCGCGGGCGTCCAGGCCGGTCAGGCCGCGCTGCACGAGGTCGAGGGTGCCGGCCATGGCGCCCAGGTGGATGCCCTCCTCGGTGGTGCCGCCCTGGATGTCGGTGACGTCGCCCAGCAGGGCCTCCTCCGCGCACGACCATGCGCCGGTCCGGTCGGCCCTGGCCAGCACCCAGGCGTGCACCAGTCCGCTGAGGGTGGATCCGTGACTGGTACGCCGCAGGTAGTAGTCGACCGTCGACCGCCACGTGCCGTCGTCCATGGGATACCCCAGACGCGCGAAGAGGCGCTGCAGTTCGCCGGGTGGGAACAGGTAGCCCAGCATGAGGACGTCGGCCTGCTTGGACGCCCGGTAGCGGTTGACGGAGTCCCCCTCGGCCTCCAGGATCCGATCCAGCCGGCGGATGTCCCCGTACCGTGCGCGGCAGCCCTCCCAGTCCAGCTCCTCCAGCTCGCCGTAGCCGTCGAACTGGCTGAGCACACCGTCGTGGCGAGGGACGAACAGCCTGCGCGAGACGTCCTCCCAGTGGTCCGTCTCCTCCGGCCCGAGGCCCGTGCGCTCGCGGAGTTCGTCGCGGCGCGGTGCCGGGAGGGTCCGCCACAGCTCCAGGGTCCGGTCCATCACCCAGGCGGCGGTGACGTTGGTGTAGGTGTTGTCGTCGACGCCGGGCGTCGCGGAGCCCGGGTAGCCGTCGTGGTACTCGTCGGGTCCGACGACACCGCGGATGCGATAGCGGCCGCCCGTGTCGCAGTCGGGGTCCCAGGTGGCGAGGCAGGCCCAGAAGCGGGCGATCTGCAGCAGCGTCTCGGCGCCCTTGGTGTACAGGAACTCCGTGTCGCCGGTGGCCTGGCCGTACCGCCAGATGTTGTAGGCCACGGCGGAGCCGACGTGGCGCTGGAGCCTGGTGTGGTCGGGCAGCCAGCGTCCCGAGCGCGGGTTGAGGTGGAGGGTCTGGGTCTCCTCGCGTCCGTCGCTGCCGCTCTGCCACGGGTACATGGCCCCGACGCAGCCCGCCTGTTCCGCCGCCCGGCACGCCTCCTCCAGGCGGCGGTGGCGGTACTCCAGCAGCGCCCGGGACACCTCGGGGAAGTGCAGGTCCAGGTAGGGCAGGACGAACAGCTCGTCCCAGAAGACGTGGCCGCGGTAGGCCTCTCCGTGCAGTCCCCTGGCGGGCACGCCCACGTCGAGTTCGGCGGTGTGCGGGGAGAGGGTCTGCAGGACGTGGAAGGCGTGCAGCCGCAGGACCCGTCCGGCCTCACCGGGGACGTCCAGGCCGGCGCGGCGCCACAGCCGCTCCCACGCGGCGGAGTGCGAATCGAGGAGGCCGGCGAAGTCCGGGGCCCGCTCGACCCGTTCGAGGGCAGCGTGCAGCGGGTCGCTGATCGCCCGGTCGCGGGAGGTGTGCAGGGCGACCGTCTTCTCGACGACCGCCGGACGGTCCGGCCCCACCGGGACGGTCAGCCGGAGGACCGCGGTGCGCTCCCCCGCGTCCGACGACCGGGCGGCCGCCGGATGCGGCGTGGCGTGCGTACGGGCGGCGAGCGCGACGCCGATGTCGGAGGCGGTCGTACGGCACCGCAGCCAGACCGTGTCGGGTTCCGAGGTCCCGGTGCGCACCCGGGTGAGGTGACGGCCGTTCAGGTCCCCGTAGCGGGCGACGCCCGCGTTGCACACGTCGCCGTCGAGTGCGGACTCCACCTCCAGGTCCGCGGCCCAGCCTCCCTCGGCGCGGAAGACGGTACGCAGGGCGGCGAGGTGCGGGTCCTGCATGTGCACCAGCCGGGTCTGCTCGACGGCGAGGATCCGCCCGCGCGGGTCACGCAGCCGGAACGTCCTGGCGAGGGTGGCGTGTTGGAGGTCGAGGTCCTGCCGGTGCTCCAGCAGCGAGCCGTCGTCGGGGGTGAACCACGCACCGCCGTCGCCGAGTCTGAACCTCAGGGGCAGCCAGTTGGGCAGGTTGACCATGTCCTCGTTCGCGACCTTCCGCCCGGCGACGGCGGAGTGGAGCCGGTTGTAGCAGCCGGCGGCGTAGGTGCCGGGATAGTGGTGGGGGCCGGCGACGGTCTCCGGGGCGGCGCCGCGGGTGGCGAAGTAGCCGTTGCCCAGGGTGCACAGTGCCTCGCGCAGGCGTTCCCGGGCGGGGTCGTAGCCCTCGTACGACCAGGTCCACTCCCCCATCGTCGCCCCTTTCCGGGATCCGGCGGCCGGGGTCCTCCCGTCCAGTCTCCCCCGGATGCACATGCCCCGCCCGAGGTGGCGGTGAGGGGCGGCCACGACCGGCAGGTCCGCCTGATCGAGCGGAGCGAGCAGCACACTGCGCCGGCGGCGGAGACCGGCGTGGGTGGTCGTCACGGCGCGCAGGGCCGTCGCCCAACTCGTCCGGCGCCCCGGGCAGGCACCTCGGCCGAGAGCTCCAGGCCCGGCCTGCGCAGGCGGGCCCGCTCCTGCCCGGAGGTTGCGATGTGCCGGGACATGCGGGCCTCGTCCTCGACCCGGTCGGCGGCTCGCAGCGCAGCGGAGACCGGTGCGCGCATGGGCCACTCGGCCCGGCCGGAGGGACGCCCGGCCGTGTCGGTGGCCCCACCGGCCCAAGCGGCGCCGGGTGGAGTCGACCGACAATGGGACCGGACCCGAGGGCACGCACTCCACCGTGTGCGGGGAGGCGGGGACGATGCACCACCGCAACGCCGGCGATCTGACGACCGGGGCGGTCGCTTCCGTCCGGCTGGCTCCCGCACACCGGTGACCCGGCCGGAAATGGCGGCAGCGGTCCAGGCACCGTGGTGAGGAGGACACGATGTTCGTCTACGGCCACATGAACGGCTGGGGCTGGGCCCTGATGTCCCTCGGCTGGCTGGTGCTGCTGGTCCTCGTCGTCCTGGCCGTGACCGTACTGCTGCGGCACGCCCCCGACGGCGGTGCGGGTCGTGCCGCCGACCGGGATCACCCGGGTGCGCGGGCGCTGCTCGCGGAGCGGTACGCCCGCGGCGAGATCGACGACGAGGAGTACCGGAGTCGGCTCGCGGTACTGGAGGACGCCACGGCTCACCGGCAGGGGTCGAGGTGACCGGACCCGGCACGCGTGCCGGCCGCGCCCGGCACGCCCGTCGAAGGAGGCGGCCATGAAGCCCGACCGGCATCCGGCGTCGGTGGGCGACGTGATGACCAGGAAGGTCGTCGCGGTCGCCCTGGGCACGTCGTTCAAGGAGATCGTGCGGACCCTGGAGCAGTGGAAGGTCAGCGCCCTGCCCGTGGTGGCCGAGGGCACCCGGGTCGTCGGCGTGGTCTCCGAGGCGGACCTGCTCCGCAAGGAGGAACGCCGCGAGGACGACGCCCCGCCCGTCGGCGCGGTCCCGGACAAGGCGTCCGCGGTCACCGCGGGGCAGCTGATGACGGCTCCGGCGATCACCGTGCGCGAGGACGCGCCCCTGGCACAGGCGGCGCGGGCGATGGCGCTGCACCGCGTGAAGCGGCTGCCCGTGGTCGACGCCGACGGCGCGCTGCGGGGCGTGGTGAGCCGGGGGGACCTGCTCAAGGTGTTCCTGCGGACGGATGAGGACCTCGCCCGTGACGTGCGCGGACTCCTCGCGGGGGAACTCCTGCCCGAGGCCTGGCAGTCCGTGGACATCGAGGCGGCCGACGGGGTCGTGACGGTGAGCGGCCTGCTCACCGACCGGTCGCTGGTGCCGGTCGTGGCCCGGATGGTGCGCTCCGTCGAAGGTGTCGTGGACGTGCGCTTCGACCTCACCTCGGGCCGCGTGTGAGGCTGGGCCGCCCACGCGCCCCGGCCGGATCACGGCGACGACCGGATGGCACTCACCCCTCCAGGACAAGGAAAGGACGTGACCGCCATGACGAAGCATCCCGCGACCACCGCGACCGGGGACATCGGGCGGCGCATCGCGATGCGCCGTGAGGAGCTGGGCCTGTCCCAGGAGGACGTGGCGGCACGCACGGGTATGGCGCCGGGCTATCTGCGGTACGTCGAGCAGGATGCCACCGCCGCTCCCGGCGTCGCGACGCTGCGCGGCCTGGCCAGAGCGCTGGACACGAGTGTGTCCGCGCTCAGCGGCGGCGACGCCGATCTGCCACCCGGCCGCGGGCGGGCGGCGGGACACGCGGAACTGGTGGAGCTGGGCGGCGAGGAGTGCTGGGAGCTGCTCTCCACGCACGGGGTGGGCAGGCTCGCCCTGTCGATGCCCGAGGGGATCACCGTCGTGCCGGTCAACTACTGCGTCGCCGACGGCACCATCGCCTTCCGCACCTCTCCGGCCGCCACCCCCGCGGAAGCCACCGACACCAAGTGCGCCTTCGAGGTGGACGAGGTGGACGACGCCCTGAGCCAGGGCTGGAGCGTGCTCGTCCGCGGCATGGCGCACACGGTCACCGACGCCGTAGGCGTCAGGCGGCTCGACGAGCAGGCCCGCACCGGGCCGTGGGCCGGCGGGGAACGTGATCTGTGGCTGCGCATCACCCCGTCGAGCGTGACGGGCCGCCGCATCGTGGTGGGCTGACATGCCGACGCAAGGAGGCCGCGCATGAGCGACACCGCCTACGGAGCGGGGACGCCCCACGCACCGCACGGGGAGGTCGTCGTGGGGGTCGACGGATCCGATCCCGCCGTGCGCGCCCTGGACCAGGCGGCCGAGGAGGCACGCCGGCGGGACAGCGTCCTGCGGATCGTGCTCGCGCTGCCGTGGCCCGATCCCGGCAGTGTCGGGTTCGGACTGGACACCGATCGCGACCGTCCGCCGGGCGAAGCGGCCCGGGTGATCCTGGAGTCGGCCGCCCGGCGGGTGGCGGACCGGCACCCCGGGCTGACCGTGGCGCTGGAGCAGACGGCCGAGCCCGCGGCCGCGGCGCTGGTGCGCCTGGGCCGGACCGCCGCCCTGACCGTCGTCGGCACCCGGGGCCGCGGCGGCTTCGCCGGGCTGCTCCTCGGCTCCGTGGGGCTGCGGGTGGCGGCGCACACCGCGGGCCCGTTGATGGTCGTCCGCGGTGAGGACGCCGCGGCGCGGCGGGGCCTGCTGCACGACAAGGTGCTGCTGGGTCTGGAGGACGAGAGCGACGCCGAGGCCGCCCTGTTCGCCTTCGAGGAGGCCGAACGGCGCGGCGCACGACTGCGGGTGCTGCACACGTGGACCCATCCGCACGTTCCCCTCGGCGAATGGCCTGCGTCCCACCGGCACGACGTGGCCGTGCAGGCCCGGCAGCACAAAGAGCTGGCCCGGTTCGCCGTGTCCAAGCCCGCCGAGCGCTTTCCGGGCGTCGCCGTACGGGTGGACACCGCTGCGGGACACGCGGCCGCGGCACTGGTGGAGGCGAGCCGCGCGGCGGATGTGGTGGTGGTCGGCGCCCACCGGCGGGAGGGCCGTCCGCTCGGAATGCGACTGGGGCCGGTGACGCACGCGGTACTGCACCACGCGCACTGCCCCGTCGTCATGGTCCCGATCGTCTGACCGCCGGGCCGCGCCGCCGGGCCGGCCGTCTCCGCCCCGGCGGACGCCCGCCTCCGGTACCGGCCGGACCCGCACAAGGGCCGGAAGGCCCCTGCGCACGGCGGTTCCGGGGAAGCAGGCTGGGGACGGGGACCGGGCCCCACCCGGGAGGAGGACCTCATGCACGGCAGCCCGCACGTCGTCAGCGACGTGATGACGCGATCCGTCGTCGCGGTCGGCCGGGACGCCTCGTTCAAGGAGGTCGTCACGACGCTGGAGGAGTGGAAGGTCAGCGCCCTGCCCGTACTGGAGGGCGAGGGCCGGGTCGTCGGAGTGGTGTCCGAGGCCGACCTGCTGCCCAAGGAGGAGTACCGGGACAGCGACCCTTCCCGCTACGAGCAGATGCGGCGGCTGCCGGACCTGGGCAAGGCGGGCGCCACCACCGCCGACGAGCTGATGAGCGCCCCCGCGGTGTGCGTGCACGCCGACGCCACCCTGGCCCAGGCGGCGCGCGCGATGGCGCGCCGGCACGTCAAGCGGCTGCCGGTCATCGATGGTGAGGGAATGCTGTGCGGCATCGTCAGCCGGGGCGACCTGCTGAGGGTCTTCCTGCGTCCGGACGGCGAGATCGCCGAGGAGGTCGGCCGGGAGATCGTCGCCTACCTGTTCCCCGGTGAGCCCCCGCCGGTGCGGGTCCGCGTCGAGGAGGGCGTCGTCCATTTCTCGGGCCCGCCGGGCGACCCGTCGCTGGTCCCGGTGGCGTCGCGGTTCGCCCGCGCGGTGGAGGGCGTCGTCGACGCCGTCTGGGACCCGAGAACGGACGACGATCAGCCGGGTCCGATCACCGTGCGCGGCAGTCCGCGGCGCCTCGGACCCCCGGGATCGAGGAGATGAGCGGCATGGCACCGAAGCCGTTTCCGGCCGCCCCTGGTGACATGGGGCGACGCGTGGCCAAGCGGCGCGACGAACTGGGTCTGACCCGTGAGGAGGTCGCGGCCCGGGCCGGCATGGCCACCAGTTATCTGCGGTTCATCGAGGAGCAGTCCACCGCCGCTCCCGGACCGGGGACGATGGGCACCCTCGCGGCGGCACTGGACACGACGGTCACGGCGCTCAGCGGAGGGGAGGCCGACCTCCCGCCCGGCCGCCGCGGACGCGCTTCGCCGCACGCACGCCTGGTGGAGCTCTCCCCCGGCGAATGCTGGTCGCGGCTGGACGGGCACGGTGTGGGCCGGGTCGCGGTGACGACTCCCGGTCACGAGGCCATCCTGCCCGTGAACTACAGCGTGGTCGACCGTTCCGTCGTCTTCAGGACCGCTCCGGGCTCCGGCCCCGCCGAGGTCGTCGGAACGGAGGTCGTCTTCGAGGTGGACCATGTGGACGAGGCGCTCAGCCAGGGCTGGAGCGTCCTGGTGCGGGGCCTCGCCCGACGCGTCGAGAACCCGGAGGCCGTACGGTACCTGGCGCAGCGGGTGTACAGCGGCCCGTGGCCGGGGGACGACGACCGCATCATGTGGGTCCGCATCGAAGCGGGCGCGATCAGCGGCCGCCGTATCGACATCCCCTGACGCGCCCGCTCCGTCGCCGCCGAGTCCGTCCGGCTCTGGCGTACACGGCGCTCGTCGGTGACGATCGCTGGGACACGGGACGACAGGCCGGCGTGGCGCTGCGGAAATCCGCCGTGGCCGGCGCCGCGACGGCGGCTCGGGCGTGGGCCGCGTCTGGGACCGACTGCCCCCGGTCCGCGACCGCGCCTGGCCCCGCCTGCGCCCACCGCGACCCCCGCCACCGGCCCGGGGAGCCGAGCTCCTCGGGCCCTGACGTCCTTCGAGAAGGAGCCCGGCACGCAGAGGTGGATCACGGTGTTGTTCCCGCGCCCGCGAAGGGAATCTGCGCCGCGTCGCCCGCCTGCCGGCCCAAAGGGTGCTGCCACAGGCCCTGTGCCCGGAGCTTCGGCAGGACCCCCTCCCCGAACCAGTACGCCTCCTCCAGGTGCGGATAGCCGGAGAGGATGAACTCCTCGATGCCGAGAGCGTGGTACTCCTCGATCCGCTCGGCGACCTCGTCGTGGCTGCCGACCAGCGCGGTACCCGCACCGCCACGGACGAGGCCGATGCCGGCCCACAGGTTGGGATGGACCACCAGGCGGTCGCGGCTGCCGCCGCGGTGCAGCTCGAGCATGCGCCGCTGGCCCTCGGACTCGCTGCGAGACAGTCCGGCCTGGACGGCCGCGACGGTCTGCGGGTCGAACCCGGCCAGGAGCCGGTCGGCCTCGGCCCAGGCCTGCTCGGAGGTGTCGCGCGTGATGACGTGCAACCGGATGCCGAAGCGCAGGGTACGTTCCCGTCCGGCCGCCAGGCCCCGGATCCAGGCGATCTTCTCGGCGACCTGCGCGGGCGGCTCGCCCCAGGTGAGGTAGACGTCGGCGTGCCGGGCGGCGACCTCACCGGCCACCGGCGAGGAACCCCCGAAGTACACCTCGGGAACCGGGTCGGGCACCCGGGCGAGCTTCGCACCCTCGACCTGCAGGTGCTCACCGCGAAGGTCGACGGACTTGCCCTCCCACAGCCCCTTCACGACCTCCAGGAACTCACCGGTGCGGCGGTACCGCGCGTCCTTGTCCAGGAAGTCGCCGTACGCCCGCTGCTCATGGCTCTCTCCCCCGGTGACGACGTTGAGGAGCAGCCGTCCGCCGCTCTGGCGCTGGAAGGTGGACGCCATCTGGGCGGCGAGCGTCGGCGAGACGAAGCCGGGCCGGAAGGCCACCAGGAACTTCAGCCGTTCCGTGTGCCGGCTGACCATGGCCGTGGTGAGCCACGCGTCCTCGCACCACGCGCCCGTGGGGGTGAGCGCGCCGACGAAGCCGAGGTCCTCCGCGGCGCGGGCGATCTGGCTCAGGTAGGCGATCGTCGGCGGCCGGTCGCGGCCGGACCCTGTGGCGGGGGTGCCGTGGCCGCCTCCGACGACGTGGCGGCTGTCGCCGTTGGTGGGCAGGAACCAGTGGAAGGTGAGGGGCACGAGAGCTCTCCGATCGGGGTGGTCCGTCGCAGCAGGCCGTGCCGGGGCGGCCTGGTGCCGTTGAGCACGTACCGGCCGATGTGCTGGACCTTCCAGCGGGCCGGGTCGTGCAGCGTGTGGGGGCGGGCATCGCGCCAGTGGCGGTGCAGGCCCAGGGAGTTGACTGCCGACCGGGTGCCGGAGACCTCGAAGAGGGCGCTCGCGACCTCCACCGCGGTTTCGGCCGCCGTCACCTTGGCCGCGGCGGCCGAGGAATCGGTCAGGTCGGCACGCTCGGCGTCCACGGCCTTCGCCGCGGCGGCGAGGAGCGCGTCGGCTGTCTCGTGCCCCTCCTCGACACGTCCCGCTCAGCGGCGCCCTTGCGGAAGTCGGCGGCGAGGGCCTCGGCGTCGTCGGTGATGGTGCTCGCGGCTCTCATCCCGTGGCCGCCAGAAGGGTGGGGTGACCGCCGAGCGCACGCGAGAACTGGTCCGTGACCTGCGACAGCGCCTCGGCCGAGGCGGGGGCCACGGTCAGTGCCCCGTCGTCGCCCACGGTGATGTCCTTGTCGAGGGTGAACCAGCCGGGCGTGATGTGCGCGGGGTTCATGGAGCTCAGCACGGGGCGCAGTGCGTAGTCGATGGCCAGGACGTGGGCGGTGGTGCCGCCGGTGGCCAGCGGGAGGACGGTCTTGCCCGCGAGCGCGTACTGCGGGAGCAGGTCGAGCAGCGACTTCAGCAGCCCGGAGTAGGCGGCCTTGTAGACGGGGGTGCCGATCACGACACCGTCCGCCCGCGCGAAGAGGCCCACAGCCTCGACGATCGCCGGATGACCGAAGTCGGCGTGCAGCAGGGCCTCGGGCGGGAGTGTGCGGACGTCCAGCGGGATCACTTCGTGCCCCTGGGCGGTGAGCCGGTCGTCCAGGTGGCGTAGCAGCCGCGCGGTGCGGGACGTTGCGGAGGGGCTTCCGGAGACGGACAGGACGGTGGCCATACCGGGACCTTCCAGGTGTCGGGGTGGAGTCGGTGAGCGGTGCGGGTGAGGGCGGGGCCGCCGCCGGCGGGCTGGGCGGCCTCCGACTCGCGGACGAGGGGCAGTACCCGCTTGCCGAAGTACTCGGCCTCCTCCAGGTAGTGCGGGAAACCGAGGAGGAAGAGGTCGACACCGAGACGCCGGATTTCAGGCGCGCCGGAGAGGCGTTCCCGGGCAGGCGGCGGTCACGGCAGAAGGCGGCCGCGGAAGGAATTCACAAGGGGATCGACGGGCGCGTGCGAGGGTTTCCCTCGGGCGCGTTCAGGCCCGGCGGCGACAGAAAGAGCTGGAGACACGCTCGAGGTCGACGTGGCGTCGCCGCGTGAGGTCCTGTCGCTTCATGTCTTCGATGGAACAGCAGGAAGCCCGGCCGGTCAAGAACGCCCGGATGCGATTCCACATGCTGAGAGACGGTATTCACGAGCCTGTGACAGGGATTCCCTTGAACCCGGCCCGCTTCCGGCGGCACTCTCCTGCCGTGCGCATCGAACAGCTCGAGTACATCGCCGCCGTGACCCGGTCGGGATCGCTGCGGCGTGCCGCCGAGGAATTGCACCTGTCCCAGCCCGCGCTCAGCGAGACCGTGCGGAACCTGGAGCGCGAGCTCGGGGTGGACCTGCTGGAACGCAAGCGGTCGGGGGCGAAGATCAGCGACGAGGGCAGGGAACTGCTGCCGCACATCCTGAGTGTGCTGGAGGCGGTCGACCGGCTCCGTGGCGCGGCCGGGGAGCAGCACCGTGTCAGCCGCATGGTCCGGCTCGGCACGGTCAACAGCGCCACCGTCCCGTTGCTCATCCCGACCGTGCGGGAGTTCCGGTCCTCGCACCCGGTGACGCAGGTCGAGGTGGTCGGTGCCCAGCAGGCGGACATCCACCGCGGGTTGCTGGAGGGCGGCTTCGACCTGGGGTTGGTCAACTACCTGCGGGACGACGACATGCCCCAGGGAATCGAGTCCACCGAGCTTCTGCGCGGCCGTCCCGTGGTGTGCGTCCGTCCCGACAGTCCGCTGGCGGCCCTGGACGCGGTCGACACCGACAGCCTCCTCGCTGAGCCGCTGGTCGTGATGCGGTCCGGCTACGTCATGCACCGTTTCGTGCACCGTCTGCTCGGCGGGCGGACGCCGTCCTTCTCGTACTCCACCGACGGCGCGGAGATGGGAAAGCTGATGGTCGCCGAGGGTCTGGGGGCCGCCGTGCTGCCGGACTTCAGTGTGGTCGGCGACCCCCTCGAGCGCAGCGGTGCGATCACGGCGCGCCCGCTCGCGGGGGACGCGACGGAGGTGCTGCTGGTGGTGCAGCGCCGCCACTCCGGCTCCGTCCCGCGGGCCGTACGCGATCTCCACGAGTTGTTCGTGCGCAACGCCGCGGCCCTCGGCGCCTGTTCGTGACGTCGTACCGGGGGGCCTTGACACTCCCGGGGCCCGACGACGTACGTTGAACCGACATCGACCGGACGGGTGGAGGCCCTCGATGCGTGCATCCGGCGCGGCACCGCGACGTGCCGGTGACGCGCGCCTGATCACCCGGCGGCATGTCGACTACTGCCGCACCTCCTCCGCGGTCTGTCCTTCCGCGCACCTCTGAGCCCTGCCGGCCGGCGCGGCCGGCCGTTCCGACGTGGCCCCACGGCCGCGGGTTCCCGTGCTCCCGGAAGGACCGCCCGCCCATGTCCCGTCCCCCTTTGCACCTCGCCGTGGAGATCGACGGCGAGGGCGCCCACCCCGCGGCCTGGCGCCGCGCGGACCACGCCCCCGACCGGCTCCTGACCCCGCGCCGCGTGGCCGGCGTGGCCGCCGTGGCGGAGAACGCCGGGTTCACCCTCCTCACCCTGGACGACGGCGTGCTGCCGCCCGGGGCCCCGCCGGATCCGGTGGGCCGTATCGGCGCGGTGGAACGGGCGGCTTTCATCGCCGCGTCCACGAGCACGATCGGGATCACGCCCGTCGTGCCGGTCACCTACGCCGAACCCTTCCACGTGTCCAGCCAGCTGGCGTCCCTGGACCACGTCTCCGCCGGTCGCGGGGGGTGGGTCGTCACCGAGGAGGACCATCCCGGGGCGGCTCGCGCCTGGGGGCGGCCGCCGGTCACCGACTCCCGCGCGCGGGCGGCGGAGACCCGTGACGCCGTGGAGGTGGTGCGGGCTCTGTGGGACTCCTGGGAGGACGACGCCGTCATCCGTTCGGTGGCCACCAGCCGCTACCTGGACCGTGACCGGCTCCACTACGTCGACTTCACCGGGGAGTCGTACGCCGTGAGGGGACCGGCGATCGTGCCGCGCCCGCCGCAGGGGCAACTGGTCGTCCTGGGCCGGCCACATCTCGTCCCCGCCTCCCAACTCGACGTCGCCCTGGTCGCCGGCCGGGACGTCAGGGCGGTCACGGCGGCCGCCGCTGCCGCGGGCACACCTCGCGTCTTCGCGGAGGTCGAGGTCGCGCTCGACACCCCGGCGGCCAGTGGTGCCGAGCGCGTCGCGGACCTGGAGCGGCACGCGCCGTGGACGGACCGGGGCCGGCTGCGGCACGTCGGATCCGCTGAGCGACTGGTCGCGTTGCTGCACGACCTGCGCGGTGCCGTCGACGGCGTGCGTCTGCATCCGCTGGTGCTGGACGAGGACCTCTCCGTGCTCTCCCGGCTCGTCCTGCCCGCCCTCGCCGAGCGGCGACTCGTCGCCCGCCCGCTGCCCGGCACGTCGCTGCGCTCGGCTCTGGGTCTCGCGCGCCCCGCCAACCGTTTCGCCGCCGCGGCCGCCCAGGAGGACGCCCGATGACCCGCACCGATCCTCTCGACGTCCCCCGGCCCCACGCGCAGTTGCATCTGGGGGTGTTCTTCCAGGGCGTCAACCACTGGACCGTCTGGTCCGCACCGGAGAGCGGCTCCCAGATCGATCCCGCTTCGTTCCGCCGGGTCGCCCGGACCGCCGAGCGGGGCCTGTTCGACGCCTTCTTCCTCGGCGAGGGGCTCCGGCTTCGCGAGGTCGACGGCCGCATCCACGACCTCGACGTGGCCGGACGGCCGGACGCGATCACCCAGCTCGCCGCGCTGGCCGCCGTCACCCGCCGTATCGGCCTGGTCAGCACCTCCAACTCCACCTTCAACGAGCCCGCAGACCTGGCCCGCCGCCTGTCCGGGCTCGACCTGCTCTCCGAAGGCCGCGCCGGGTGGAACGTGGTGACCACGGACAACGCCTGGACCGGCGCGAACTTCCGCCGCGGCGGCTACCTCGACCACGGCGACCGTTACCGGCGCGCCGAGGAGTTCCTCACCGTGGCCCGCGCCCTGTGGGACGGCTGGGAGGACGGTGCCGTCGCGGGCTCCGCGTCCGCGCCCGCCTGGGCGGTGCCGGGCGCCGTGGGCCGCGTACGCCACCAAGGGGCGCAGTTCGACGTCGACCTCACTCCGACCCTGCCGCGCAGCCCCCAGGGGCACCCCGTCGTCTTCCAGGCGGGGGACTCCGGTGAGGGTCGCGACTTCGCCGCCCGCAACGCCGACGTCATCTTCTCGGCGCACGGCACCGACTTCGACGACGCGCTGGCCTTCGCCGCGGACATCCGGCGGCGGCTGCGCGCGGCCGGGCGACCCGAGGACGACCTGCGCATCCTGCCCGGCACGGAGATCATCATCGGCGCCACGGAGGAGGAGGCGCGGGAGAAGAAGCACTGGATACGGTCGCAGCAGGTCACACGCGCCACGGCGCTGGGAATCGCCGGGCTGCTGTGGGGCATCGACCTGTCGGAGCGTGACGCCGACGGGCCGTTACCGAAAGAGGACCCGGTGGTCGGCGAGAACGACGGCTCCTTCGGTGCCCGGCGCGTGACCGATCCCCGCGTCGTGGTCGCCGAGTGGCGTGCCAAGGCGGAGGCACACGGCTGGTCGCTGCGCGAGACCGTCATCGCGCTCGGCCCCCAGCGCGGCCATGTCGGCACGCCCTCCGGCCTCGCTGACAAGTTCGCCCACTTCGTACGGCACGGGGCTATCGACGGCTTCAACGTCACGCCCTACCTGATCCCGGACGGTCTCGACGACATCGTCGACCTGCTCGTTCCGGAACTGCAGGAACGCGGCGTCTACCGCACCGGGTACACCGGTTCGACGCTCCGCTCCCACCTCGGCCTGCGAGAACCGCTCGCCCGCCGTACCGTGTCCGCCCACCGCGCGGCGGGCTGACCGGGCCACGGGATCATCGAGCGTCAGCGTCACGCACCGGCCGCCTGACCGGCAACCGTCCGGCGCGGTGGGGTGTTCCAGGCTCCAGGCTCCAGGCTCCAGGTGAAAGCCCGGCGGAATCACCCGCGATTCCGCAAGCGCGTGGCCCGTGGGCGGGGCCCGAAGAAGGGGAGGACCGGCATGCGCCACAACAGCGACCTGAGTGCCTCCCTCGCGGCGGCGACGCTGTTCTGCGGCCTCTCCCGCCGCCGCCACATCGATCTGCAGCGTTTCACCGGCTGCCTGTGTCCGGGCTGATCCGGATCCGCCCGGCCGGCTGACCTCCCCCGCCGGCCACGGCCACTGCCTTCCGTACCTCCCGGCAGGTGTGTCCGGTGCGTCGTCCCGCGCCACCGGACCCCTCCCTTCCCCAAGGCCTTCAGACCAGCGCTGATCCGTCGCGGCGTCGTGCCCGGCGGGGCGGCACGTCCGTGCACGGCCACGGCTCGCGTGGCCCGGTGTGCGGTGACACGAGTAGGAGAACCCTCCGTGACAGCTCATCAGCGTTCCCGATCCACCCGGTGGACGGCTCTGCCCGCCCTTCTGACCGCCGGCATCCTGCTGACCGCCTGCGGGCCGAGCGGCGGCGATCCCGGCGCCGGTACCGGCCGGGCCCGGCCCGGTGGCACCCTGACCTTCGCCGTGGGTTCCGACGCGGGGTGCGTCGATCCGCAGCAGGTCGGCAGCAACGACACCATCTACTCGCTGCGCCAGGTCGTGGACTCCCTGACCGACCAGGACCCGGAGACCGGGAGGATCGTGCCGTGGCTGGCCGAGAGCTGGGAGGTCAGCCCGGACGCGACGACGTTCACCTTCCACCTCAGACCGGGCGTCACCTTCAGCGACGGATCACCGCTGACCGCGCAGGTGGTCAAGGACAACTTCGACGCCGTCCCGAAGCTCGGCGCCCTCGCCATCCTCGCCCAGGGATACCTGAGCGGTGTCGAGAGCACGAGCGCGGTCGACACGCTCACGGTCCGGGTGAGGTTCAAGAAGCCGAACGCGCAGTTCCTCCAGGCCACGTCGACGCACTCGCTGGGCATCGAGTCGTCGGCGAGCGTGAAGAGGACCCCGCAGCGCCGTTGCAGCCAGGGCGTGGTCGGCTCCGGGCCCTTCGTGCTGGAGCGCTACGTGCAGAACCAGTCGATCACCCTGGCCAAGCGCACGGGGTACGCATGGGGTTCCCCGCGCTGGCGCAAGAAGGGCGAGGCGTACCTGGACCGGCTGGTGTTCAAGGTGGTGCCCGAGGCGGGGGTGCGGGCCGGCAGTCTGCGGTCCGGCCAGGTGGACGCGATCGGCAGCGTCGGCAGGGCGGACGAGGCGACGCTGAAGGGCGGTCAGGTGACGCTGCAGCGCCGGGCGAACCCGGGCGTCGTGTTCGGTCTGGGGCTCAACAACTCCCGGCCGGTCCTGAAGGACGCCGACGTACGGCAGGCGATCCGGTACGCCGTCGACCGGAAGCAGATCGCCGACACCGTGTTCCCCACCGGCACCCGGCCGGCGACCAGCGTCCTGGCGCACACCACGCCGGGCTACCGGAACCAGGGCCCCGACCTGGCCCACGACCCCGCGAAGGCGGCCTCCCTGCTGGACGCGGCCGGCTGGAAGCCCGGACCCGACGGCATCCGCTCCAGGAACGGCACCAGGCTGAACCTGACCGTGAAGTGGTTCGCGAACGCGGCCACGAACCAGCCGGCCCTGGAACTGGTACAGCAGCAGCTCAAGTCGGTCGGCGTGGACGTGGTGCTCAAGGAGCTGCAGATCTCCCAGATCGCCCAGGTGCAGCAGGCCGGTGACTTCGACGGGCTGTGGGGGAACGTGACCCGCGCCGACCCCGACATCCTGCGCAGCTCGTACTCCACCGGGCTCGCCAACGCGTACCGTCTGCCGCCGAGCCCGCTGGACTCGGTGCTGGACCGGCAGGCGGCGACGACCGACGCGGCCGAGCGGACCCGGCTGGTGGGCGAGGCGCAGCGGTTGCTCGTCCGGAACGCCTACTCCGTGCCGGTGGTCGAACTGCAGACCCAGCTGGGTGTGTCGAGGAAGGTGCACGACCTCGACTTCGACGCCTCCAGCCGGATCCAGCTGCACGACACCTGGATCGGCTAGCGCGTGTACCGCTACGTGATCGCGCGCCTCGCGCAGGCGGCCGGGGTGCTGTGGGCGGCATACACCGTGTCGTTCCTCGTCCTCGACTTCCTGCCGGGCGATCCGGTCTCGGCGATGGCGGGAGCCGGATCGGACTCGGCCGAGATCGAACCGGCGCAGCTCGCCGCGCTCCGGCACCGGTACGGATTCGACAAACCGGTACTGGCGCAGTACGCCGACCACCTCGGCCGGGCCGTGCGCGGTGACTTCGGCGACTCGGTCACCACCGGCCGACCGGTCTCGGCGACCCTGGCCGACGCGCTGCCGCAGACCCTGCAGCTCACCGGGGCGGCGCTGCTGCTCGCGGTGGTGCTCGGCGGCGGGGTGGCGGTGCTGGCGACCTCCACCGGGCACAGGTGGCTGCGGCAGTTGCTCCTGTCGCTGCCGCCGCTCGGGGTGTCGGTGCCGACGTTCTGGGTCGGGTTGGTCCTCGTCGAGGCGTTCTCCTTCCGGCTGCGCTGGTTCCCGGCCTTCGGCAACGACGGGCTGCGCGGGCTGGTGCTGCCCGCGGTGACACTGGCCGTCCCCACCGGCGCGCTCGTGGCGCAGGTGCTGGCCAAGAGCCTGCTCACGGCGCTCGACCAGGCCTACGTGGAGACCGCCCGTGCCAAGGGCGCCGACCGCTGGCGCGTCCTGTTCCGGCACGCGCTGCGCAACGCGTCCCTGCCGGCCCTGACGGTCGTCGGGCTGCTGGTCGGGCAGCTCGTCGCCGGTTCGGTGGTCGTGGAGACGGTGTTCTCCCGCGACGGCCTGGGCCGTGTGACGGCCGCCGCGGTCACCGCCCAGGACATCCCGCTCGTCCAGGGGGTGGTGGTGTTCGGGGCGCTGGTCTTCGTGCTGTCGAACCTGGCCGTCGACCTCGTCTATCCGCTGCTGGACCCGCGGGTCGTGGTGGCCTCGAACAGGAAGGCGCGTTTCGCATGAGCCAGAGCCTTGTCGAGGATTCGGCCGAGGCCGGGCCGGGCCCGGCACGACCGGGCGGCCCGGGACCCGGTACGGGCCCGGGACCCCGCCGCCGTGCCGGGGCACGGCAGGTCCTGCGGTTCCTGCTGCGCCCCCCGGGACTGGCGGCCTCGGCCCTCGTCGTCGTCCTGGTGGTCCTGGCCTCGTTCCGGCCGGGGCTGTTCACCTCGCGCGACCCGTTGGAGGGGGTACCGTCGCAGAACTTCCGCGGTCCGAGCGGCGAGCACTGGTTCGGCACGGACGAGCTGGGACGTGATCTGTTCTCCCGTGTCGTCCACGGGGCGCAGCTCTCCCTCAAGGCGACGCTGATCGCGGTGGGGGTCGCCTTCGTGGTCGGCGGCCTGCTCGGGCTGCTCGCCGGCTTCGTCGGCCGCTGGGTCGACGACGTCCTGATGCGCGTCGTGGACGTACTGCTGTCCATTCCGGCGCTGTTCCTGTCCCTGGCCCTGGTCACGGCACTGGGGTACGGGACGGTGAAGGTGGCCGTCGCGGTCGGGATCGCCAGCGTCGCCGGGTTCGCCCGGGTGGCGCGCTCGGAGGTGCTGCGGGTACGGCAGGCGGTGTTCGTCGAGGCGTCGCGCTCGTGCGGGGCCCGCTGGTACTCGGTGCTGGGCCGGCACGTGCTGCCCAACGCCGCGGGCCCGGTCGTCGTGCTGGCGACCCTCGAACTCGGCACCGCGATCCTGTCCGTGTCCGCGCTGAGCTTCCTGGGCTACGGCGCTCCCCCGCCGGCACCCGAGTGGGGGACGCTGATCTCCCACGGCCGCAACTACCTGGGCAACGCCTGGTGGCTCACCGCACTGCCCGGCCTGGTCATCGCCGCGACGGTCCTGGCCACCAACCGCATCGCACGCGCGCTGGACGGCGAAACATCCCGGCGGCGATGAACGCTCACCCGACCGACGCGACCCGAACGGACGAGGACATGACCACACCTCTGTTGGAGATACGCGGCCTGACGGTGTCGTACGACACCCGCGGCGGCCCTGTGCCGGCGGTGCGGGGCGTGGACCTCGACGTGCTGCCGGGTGAAGTGGTCGCGGTGGTCGGCGAGTCCGGGTCCGGCAAGAGCACGACCGCACACGCGATCACCCGGCTGCTGGCCGCGAACGGCAGGATCGACGCAGGCACGGTCCGCTTCGGCAGGCACGACCTCACCACCCTGCCGGAGGCGGAACTGCGGAGGGTGCGCGGTGCGCAGATAGGTCTCGTGCCCCAGGACCCGTCGGTGTCGCTCAACCCGGTCAAGCGCATCGGCGAGCAGGTCGCCGAGGTCCTGCGCATCCACGGGCTGGCGACCCGTCGCACTGCACCCTCGGAGGCGATCGACGTGCTGGGCCGGGCCGGGCTGCCCGATCCGGCGATCCGCGCGCGTCAGTACCCGCACGAGCTCTCCGGCGGCATGCGCCAGCGGGCGCTGATCGCCGTGGCCGTCGCCGCGAATCCGCGACTGATCGTCGCCGACGAGCCGACCAGCGCGCTCGACGTCACCGTGCAGCGGGTGATCCTCGACCGGCTCCAGGCCCTCACCGCGGAGCACGGCACCGCGGTCCTCCTCGTGACCCACGATCTCGGGGTCGCCGCCGACCGGGCACAGCGTGTCGTCGTCATGTCGCAGGGAAGGGTCGTCGAGACCGGCCCGACCCGCGCCGTCCTCGAGGATCCGCAACATCCCTACACCCGGCGGCTCCTGGCGAGCGCCGCCGGCCTGAACGCGGCTCGTCCCACGGCGACGGCCGGCCCGCCCGACGCAGGCACGCCGGCACCGCCGCTGGTCGACGTCCACCGTGCCGTCAAGGAGTTCCGGCTGCCACGCGCGGCGGGCGGTTCCCGGACGCTGCGCGCGGTCGACGACGTCAGCTTCACCATCCACCGGGGCCGGACCCTGGCCCTGGTCGGCGAATCCGGCTCCGGGAAGTCGACCACCGCCCGTCTGGTCCTGCGCCTGACGGATCCGACCGGGGGGCGCATCCTGTTCGACGGCGCCGACGTCACGGCCACTCGCGGCGAACGGGCGAGGCAACTGCGCCGCCGGGCCCAGCTCGTCTACCAGAACCCCTACGCCTCGCTGGACCCGAGGTTCTCCATCGGCGAGGTGATCACCGAGCCGTTGCGCGCCTTCAAGGTCGGCGACCGGCGCTCCCGGCTGGTCAGGGCCCGTGAGCTCCTCGACCGGGTGGCGCTGCCCGCCTCGACGCTGGACCGCCGCCCGGCCGAGCTGTCCGGCGGGCAGCGGCAGCGCGTGGCGATCGCTCGTGCCCTCGCGCTCTCCCCGGACCTGGTGGTGTGCGACGAGCCGGTGTCCGCGCTCGACGTGTCCGTCCAGGCACAGGTGCTCGATCTGCTCGCCGAACTCCAGGCCGCCACCGCGGTGGCGTATCTGTTCATCTCGCACGACCTGGCAGTGGTACGGCAGATCGCCCACCAGGTGGCCGTCATGCGGTCCGGGCGCATCGTCGAGACCGGGACGGCCGAGGAGTTGTTCACCCGCCCCCGTCACCCGTACACCCGAGAACTGCTCGCGGCGATCCCGGGCGGACCTCGCCCCTCCGCTGCCGCCGAGCCCACCATGCCGTGAGGAGAGCGCATGACCACCCCCAGGATCACCTCCCTGGCCTTTCTCACCCCGGGGAACTTCGACGACGACGATCCGTACACCGGCCTGGAGCACACGCTGCAGCTGTTCGAGTACGGCGAACGGCTCGGCTTCGACGGCGCCTGGATCCGGCAACGCCACCTCGAACACGGTGTGGGCTCGGCAGCGGTGTTCCTCGCCGCGGCCGGGCAGCGCACCCGGCGGGTCGAGCTCGGGACCGCGGTCATCCCGATCGGGTACGAGAGCCCGTTCCGGCTGGCCGAGGACCTGTCGCTGGCCGACGTGCTGTCGCGGGGGCGGCTCCAGGCCGGCTTCAGCACCGGCATGCCGCACGCCGAGCTGCTCGGCGACCTGGTGCACGACGGCGACTGGCGCGGCCTGGACCTGTCGTACGGCAGGATCGCCCGCCTCGTCGACCACCTGCGCGGCCACTACCTCGGTGGCCCGGACACGGTGATCCAGTCGCCCGGGAACACCCAGCGGCCACGGTTGCAACCGCACAACCCCGCACTGGTGGAGCGGATCTGGTACGGCGCGGGCAGCGTGCGTTCGGTCCGCTGGGCCGCCGGGAACGGGCTGAACCTGTTGTCCGGCAACATCGTCAGCAGCGAGGGCACCGCCGACTTCACGACGGCCCAGTCGACCCTGCTCTCCGAGTACCGGCGCGCCCTCGGCGATGCCCGGCCGGCGGCGCGGGTGGCACTGGGGCGTGTGATCGTGCCTCTCGACAGCGCCGACGCGGTCACCCGGGCCCGCTACCAGCGCTACGCGGCCGGCCGGCACGAGCGCACTCTGGCCCCGCGGGCCTTCGGTCCGAAGCGGATCCTGTTCGCTCCCGACCTGGTCGGAACCGCCGAGCAGATCCTTGAACGCCTGACCGCGGACCCCGTGCTCGCGTCGGTGACCGAACTGCGGCTGGAACTGCCCTACGAGTTCCAGCGGGAGGAGTACGAACAGATCCTGCACGACGTACGGCATCTGATCGCGCCCGAGCTGGGGTGGCGGCCCGCCGAGGACGACCTGCCCGCCGGACGGCCCCTCCCGGCCGGACGGTGACGCCGCGGCCGCGCCGGACCGCGTCCCGCGCCGATGCGGGCGCGGGACGTCACGGGACGCGGGCGACTCCGGCGTAGATGCCGCTGTCCTCGGGGGAAGGTGACCGGGGTGTCCTGTACCACTCCGGGGCCGTCACCAGGCCGGGGGCGACGAGGTCCAGCCCGTCGAAGAATCGGGCGACTTCGGGGCGGGTGCGGAAGCCGAGGCGGATGCCGCCCTTGGCGTACTCGGCGGTGACCTGCGCCGCGAGCTCCGGGTGGAGGTCGGACGCGGCGTGCGACAGCACGAGGTGGCTGCCCGGGGGTAGGGCGGACAACAGGGTGCGCACGATGCCGTGCGCGTCCTGTTCGTCGGGGACGAAGTGCAGCAGGGCGATGAGCGAGAGCGCGACGGGCCGGGTGAAGTCCAGGACACCGCGCGCGTGTTCGAGGATCTCCTCAGGACGGTGGACGTCGGCCTCGAGGAAGTCCGTGAAGCCTTCGGGACGGCCGGCCAGCAGCGCCTGGGCGTGGTGCAGCACGAGGGGGTCCTTGTCGCTGTAGACGACCTTCGCGGCCGGTATCACGCGCTGGACGATCTGGTGCAGGTTCGGTTCGGTGGGGATGCCCGAGCCGATGTCGAGGAACTGGTCGACGCCCTGCGCGGCGAGCCAGCCGGCGGCCCGCTGCATGAACTGCCGGTTCTGCCGGGCCGCGTCACGCGCCTCGGGCGGCAGCTTCTCGCCCACCGCCTCATCGGCGGGGTAGTTGTCCTTGCCGCCCAGCAGCCAGTCGTACACGCGTGCCGGGTGGGCTCTGCCGGTGTCGATCCGCGGCGGATGGGGGGTGCCGGTCGTCATGACGGACTCCGTCGCGCGAGGGGGGTCGTTGTGCTGTCGATCTCGGCAGTCTGGCACAGCAAGCAGCGCCTGAACATGGCCACTTGGCCGCTGCGACGCGCGTCCACGGGCTTTGGCGCCACAAATGGCGACATCTTCGGGTGCTCCCGAATTCACTGCACAACGATGGCACCAATGGGTGCGAGCGACTGCCGCAGCCTTGTCGAAACTTTCGCGGAAAGCGGACCCCGGGATCGCATCGATGTCGAATTCACATGTTTCCGGCGAGTAAACTTCCCTGCGGCTCCACGAC
Organism: Actinacidiphila glaucinigra; assembly: GCF_035918135.1. Lineage (NCBI taxonomy): Bacteria > Bacillati > Actinomycetota > Actinomycetes > Kitasatosporales > Streptomycetaceae > Actinacidiphila > Actinacidiphila glaucinigra. The sequence continues at coordinate 8,800,194 of NZ_CP109144.1, read as the reverse complement.
ACCTCGGGCGCATCGCCGCCGGATGAGCGAACTCGCAGGTCAGTAAGGTGTCCTGAGGCTCTTTCAGGTAATGGGCAACGGCCGCCATTACCTGGTCCCCGAACCACGCCCGCCAACTCGGAAATAACGCAGGCTACAGTCTGTTAGTTCGGCGTTCAAGTGCTTTACACGGACTCTTCAAGGGTGATCAGATTCCCCCGATAGTCCATCCTGGAGGGCAATGTGAGACCCCGTTTCCCCCGAAGATCTGCAGCGGCCGCAGCCACAGCTCTCGTCGCCGCTCTCGTGACACCCGGAGCGGCGCACGGCGCTCCTCCCTCCGCGCCGGCCGCGGTGACTTCCGAAGCCGCGGCCGCGGCGCAACGCCCGCCCACAACAATCACGTTGATCACCGGCGACAAGGTGACGGTGGCGAAGGGGCCGAAGGGCACGGCCCCCGCGGTGCAGGTCGAGCGCGCACCGGGGGCCACGGGCGCGGTGCGTGTCGCCACCGAGGGCCGGGACACCTACGTGTACCCCGACGAGGCGATGGCGTACATCGCGACGGGACGCCTGGACAAGCAACTCTTCAACGTGACGCAGCTGATGGCCCAGGGCTACGACGACGCGCATCTCGGCGCGCTCCCCCTGATCGTCACGCGCACCGAGGGCTCCGCCGCCCTCAAGCGGCGCGCCGAACTGCCGGGGGCGCGGACCACGCTCAGCCTTCCCTCCGTCCGCGGTGAGGCGGTCCGCACCGAGCGGTCGAAGGCCGCGGACTTCTGGGCGGCCCTCACCGGCAGCGCGCAGGACGGTGGTCAGCCGTCGGCGCGCCTGGCCGCCGGGGCCGACGAGGCAGACGAGTCCGGGGAGGAACCGCGCTTCTCCGCCGGCGTCGACCAGGTGTGGCTGGACGGCAAGGCGAAGGCGACACTCTCCGACACCACGGCGCAGGTCGGGGCGCCCGCCGCCTGGGCCGCGGGCGGCACCGGCGCCGGAGTGCGGGTGGCCGTCCTGGACAGCGGGGCGGACACCACCCATCCGGACCTGGTGGACCGCATCGTGGCCACCCGCAGCTTCGTCCCGGGTGACGACGTCATCGACCGCAACGGGCACGGCACCCACACGGCGTCCACCGTAGCGGGCACGGGCGCCGCGTCGGGCGGCAAGGAGCAGGGGGTCGCGCCCGGCGCCGACCTGCTGGTGGGCAAGGTCCTCGGCGACAACGGATCCGGGACGATATCCGGGATCATCGCCGGCATGGAGTGGGCGACGCGGACCGAGCACGCCAAGGTCGTCAGCATGAGCCTCGGCGTCAGCGGCTGGCACACCCAGGACGATCCGATGAGCCAGGCCGTGAACCGGCTGAGCGCCGAGACCGGCGCGCTCTTCGTCATCGCCGCGGGCAACGACGGGCCGGGGGCCTACAGCGTCGCCGCGCCGGGAACGGCCGACGCCGCGCTCACCGTGGGCGCGGTCGACGCGTCCGACCATCTCGCCGAGTTCTCCAGCGCCGGACCGCGCATGAACGACGACGCCCTCAAGCCCGACATGACCGCCCCCGGAGTGGACGTGCTGGCGGCGCGCTCGCAGTACATGGAGTGGGGCGAGGGCTTCTACCGGGTCGACAGCGGCACGTCCATGGCCACGCCCCACGTCGCGGGGGCGGCCGTGCTCCTGGCGCAGAAGCACCCGGGGTGGACGGGGCGGCAGATCAAGGACGCCCTGATGGGCACCAGCGTCCCGACCCCCGACTACAGCCCCTACCAGGCAGGAAGCGGCCGGCTGAACGTGGCGGCCGCGTACGGCCAGGACCAGGTCGTCGCGACCGGATCGGTCGACGCGGGGCTCGTTCGGTGGTCGCCCGGTACACAGCGGCAGCCGGTCAAGCGGAAGATCACCTACACCAACACCACGGCCCGTCCCATCACATTGCGGCTCTCGGTCGACCGCGGCGGCTCCCCGGCGCAGGCGTTCGCACTGTCCGGCGACCGCGTCACGGTGCCGGAGAACGGCACGGCCACCGCAGAGGTCGTGGTGAACGCCCAGGGCCTCGCGGCGGGCCAGTACGCCGCCCGGGTCACGGCGCGCCACGCGGGCGGTGAGGTGCACACGGCGGTGGGGATCTCCGTCGAGTCCGAGAAGCACGACCTCACCATCCGCCTGAAGGACCGTGACGGCCGGCCCGTGAGCGGCGAGGTCGAGATCAGGAGCGCGGACGGCGCGTCCACGTACATGTGGATCCCCGACGGGTCGCTCACCAGCCGCTGGGCTCCCGGTTCCTACATGGTCTCGTCGCTGGCGGACGTGCAGGGCCTGGGCGGCCGCCACTCCCTCGGGCTCGCGGTGCTGACGGCCCCCGAGGTCGAGCTCACCGGCGCCCGGGTCGTGGAACTCGACGCCTCCCGCGCCCGCCAGGTGAAGGTGGCCACACCCCGGCCGACCAGCGTGGTGAGCAGCAGGATCGACCTGTACCGCTCCTTCACCTCCGCCACGCCTACCCCCGGCGACGGAAACGCCCTGCGCGAGAGGATCTGGCCCTCGGCGGCCTACGACAGCCTGTGGGCGCTGCCGACCAAGGACAAGGTGAGGAAGGGCAGCTTCGCCTTCACCACCAGGATCCGCGCCGAACAGCGGCCGCTGGCGATCACCTACCGCGGACGCCTCCTCGACGACGCCCTCGTGCAGCCCGGTTCCCGGCCGCTGCGGGACGGCACCTCCCGTCTCGACGCCGTCTTCGCCGGCAACGGCACGCAGGCCGAGTACACCGGAGTGTCCGCCCGCGGCCGGGCCGTGGTGATCCGCGGCGGCGACGCCGTGACCCCCGCCGATCGGGCGGCGGCGGCGCGTGCCGCCGGTGCGGCGCTCCTCCTCGTGGTCAACGACGGCGAGGGCCGCGGGAGCGACTGGTACGGGGACCCCGACAAGGTGACGGCCGGGCAGCTCCCGGTCGCCTCGCTGACCCTGGACGAGGGGGAGGCGCTGATCAAGGAGATCGCCTCCGCGGGCCGGAAGGGCCTGCGGCTCGCGGTCGAGGCGCATCCGGCGCCGGCGTACCTGTACGACCTCCTCGACCAGCACCTCGGCGGGGTTCCCGCGGATCCCTCCGCGAGGACGGACGCCCGCAGCCTCGCCCGCGTCGACCTCGACTTCACCCCGCCCCCCGGACGGCGGGTCACCGAATCGCGGCTGGACTTCCCGTCGTACGACTACGCGCCGTACAAGGGGTTCTCGCCCAACGCCCTTCCCGCCGACGTGGTCGCGCCCGGACGGCGCACCGACTTCGTCACCGCGGGGGTCCAGTGGCAGCAGAACGCCGGGCTGGAGGGCTGGGGCGGTTCGTCGACCGACCTGGTGACCTACCGGCCGGGCAGCGTTCAGAAGGACCGCTGGTTCGGGCCGATCACCCGGCCCCGCATGATCACGTCCGATCTGCCCTACCGCGGCGAGAACGCGATGAGCGCCTACATCCAGGGCTTCGGCGACGCGGGGTCGGCGCACAGCGGCGGATCGGGCATGTACCAGGCAATCTCGTTCTACCAGGGCGACCGGGAGCTGTCCCGGATCGAGGGCTACCCCTGGTTCGGGGTCGGTGACCTGGCGCCCGAGAAGCTCCCGTACCGGCTGGTCGTCGACACCAAGGGCGACACCGCGCTCAGCCCCTACTCGACCGCCACCCGCACCGAGTGGCGCTTCACCTCCGGCGCCCCCGAGACCGTCCAGGCCGTCCCGTTGGTGCAGTTGGACTACGGCACGGACCTGGACGCCGAGGGCAGGGCGGAGCGCAGGACGGAGCTCGCCGTCACCCCGGTCGTGCTCGGCAGTCAGGCTGCCGGGGACGCGGTCTCCTCGGTCCGGGTCGAGGTGTCCTACGACGACGGGGCCACCTGGCTGCGGCAGGGACTCAAGGAGAAGAAGGGCACCTGGCAGGCGTCCCTGAACGCGCCCGGCCGCGCAGGCTACGTGTCGATCCGTGTCACCGCCGAGCAGCGCAACGGCGGCGGCGTCACCCAGACCGTCACCCGGGCCTTCGGCCTGAAGTGACACCGTGAGGGGCCGGTGCCCGGTACGACCACGTACCGGGCACCGGCCCCTTCGCGTTTCCGAAGCCAGCGATCTTGCGTAGAGCACTCAATAAATTGCGTTACCTCCGAGCGCACCGTGCGCCGACGCCGCCCCGCCCAGGGGCCACCCGAAGGATCTGCCTGGTGCTATGCCGCCGGCGCGTACGACTCGCCGCGCGCAAGCGCTCCGCAAGCAGCGCAAGCACAGACCGCCCTCAACTGCGCCCGGATTACGAGCTGTTGACAAACCCGAGACGTCCGAGAAACCTAATGACGCGCTTTCCGCAAGAAGTTGACTGCCTTACTCAATTGGCGTGCATGGCCGGCTCTCGTGTCGGGACGGCACCCTTCGGTCCCTGCTTCCCGCGCTTCCCCTGCTCCCCCTGGTTCCTCCTCGCCCGCCCGCCGCGCGCCCCGCCCCCCACGGAATAGAGGACCCCATGCGTTGGAGACCCCTCGGCCGACGGTCGCTGTCCGCCGCCGCCCTGGCCGGGCTCATGACCCTCGCGCTGTTGCCGATGTCCGCCCCCGCGACGGCAGCCCCCACGGCCTCGGACGCTGCCGCCGCCGACGTCAACCTCGCCCTCGGCCGCCCCGCCACCGCGAGCGGCTCCCACGGCGAGTACCCGGCCGGGAACACCACCGACGGCACCCAGGCCTCCTACTGGGAGGGCCCGGCCGGCTCCTTCCCCCACTGGGTGCAGGTCGACCTCGGCGCGACCCGCAGCGTCGACCGGATCGTGCTCAAGCTGCCCTCCGGATGGGAGACCCGGACCGAGACGCTCTCCCTGCAGGGCAGCACCGACGGCTCCTCGTTCGGCACGCTCGCCGCCTCGGCCGGACGGGTGTTCAACCCGGCGCAGGCCAACACCGTCACCGTGGACCTGGCCACCCCCTCCGACGCCCGGTACGTCCGCGTCAACGTCACCGGCAACACCGGCTGGGGTGCCGCTCAGTTGTCGGAGCTGGAGGTGTACGGCGAGGAGGGCGGCCCGACCGACCCTCCGCCCACCGGCACCAACCTGGCGCGCAACAAGCCGGTCGAGGCCACCTCGTCGGTGCACAACTTCGTCGCCGCCAACGCCACCGACGACTCCACCTCCACCTACTGGGAGGCGGCCGGCCACCCGGCGGACCTCACAGTCAAGCTCGGCTCGGCCGCGGACGTCACCGGCGTCGTGGTCAAGCTCAACCCCGACCCGGTGTGGGGGGCCCGCACCCAGGCCGTCCAGGTGCTGGGCCGCGCGCCGTCCGGGACCGGCTTCACCTCGCTGCGCGACCGAGCCGACTACTCCTTCAGCCCCGGCACGGGCAACGCGGTGACCATCCCGGTCAGCGGGCGCTGGGAGGACGTACGGCTGCGGTTCTTCGCCAACTCCGGCGCGCCCGGCGGTCAGGTCGCGGAGTTCCAGGTCGTCGGCACCGCCGCGCCCGCTCCCGACCTCACCGTCACGGGCCTGAGCTGGTCGCCGGCCACCCCGTCCGAGCGGGACGCGGTCACCGTGAACACCGGGGTCCGCAACGCCGGCACCGCGCGCTCCGCGGCGACGACCGTGGACGTGAGCGTGGAGGGCACGGTCGCCGGGTCCGCCTCGGTGCCCGCCCTCGACCCGGGCGAGTCCGCCACCGTCGCCGTCTCCACCGGCACCCGTGCGGCGGGCAGTTACGCGGTCTCCGCGGTCGTCGACCCGCGCAACACGGTGGCCGAGCTGGACGACAGCAACAACAGCCGCAACGCCGCGGACCGGCTGGTCGTCGGCCAGGCCCCCGGACCGGACCTCGAGGTCACCGGCATCACCACCAACCCGGCCAATCCGGCGGTGGGTTCGTCCGTCTCCTTCACCGTCGCCGTGCACAACCGCGGTACGACGGCCGCGGCGGCGGGTTCGGTGACCCGGCTCCAGGCGGGCTCCACCACGCTGAACGGCACGACCGGCCAGGTCGCGGCGGGCGCGACGGTGAACGTCGCGATCAGCGGCACCTGGACGGCGACCACCGGCGGCGCCACGCTCACGGCCACCGCGGACGCCACCGGGGTGGTCGCCGAGACCAACGAGAACAACAACGTGCTCGCCAAGCCCCTCGTCGTCGGGCGCGGCGCGGCCGTGCCGTACACCGAGTACGAGGCGGAGAACGGCCGCTACCAGGGCACCCTGCTGACGGCCGACGCCAAGCGGACCTTCGGGCACACCAACTTCGCGACGGAGTCGTCGGGCCGCAAGTCCGTCCGGCTCGACTCCGGTGGCCAGTACGTCGAGTTCACCTCCACCACCTCCACCAACTCCATCGTGGTCCGCAACTCCATCCCCGACACCGCGGGCGGCGGCGGATCGGACGCCACGATCAGCCTCTACGCCGACGGCGCCTTCGTGCAGAAGCTGCCGCTGTCCTCCAAGCACAGCTGGCTGTACGGCAGCACCGACGACCCGGAGGGGCTGACCAACCGGCCGGGCGGCGACGCACGGCGGCTGTTCGACGAGTCGCACGCGCTGCTGTCGCGCACGTACCCGCAGGGCACCACCTTCCGGCTGCAGCGTGACGCGGGCGACTCGGCCGCCTACTACGTCATCGACCTGATCGACCTGGAGCAGGTCGCTCCCGCGCTGAGCAAGCCGGCCAACTGCGCCTCGATCACCGAGTACGGGGCCGTCCCCGGCGACGGGCTCGACGACACCGACGCCATCCAGCGGGCGGTCACCGCCGACCAGAACGGCCAGATCCCCTGCGTGTGGATCCCTGCCGGGCAGTGGCGCCAGGAGCAGAAGATCCTCACCGACGACCCGCAGAACCGGGGCCAGTACAACCAGGTGGGCATCCGGGACGTCACCATCCGCGGCGCGGGCATGTGGCACTCCCAGCTCTACACCCTGACCCCGCCGCAGAACGCCGGGGGCATCAACCACCCGCACGAGGGCAACTTCGGCTTCGACATCGACCACAACACCCAGATCTCCGACATCGCCATCTTCGGCTCGGGCACCATCCGCGGCGGCGACGGCAACGCGGAGGGCGGCGTCGGCCTCAACGGGCGCTTCGGCAAGGACACGAAGATCACCAACGTCTGGATCGAGCACGCCAACGTCGGCGTCTGGGCCGGCCGGGACTACTCCAACATCCCCGAGCTGTGGGGGCCCGGCGACGGGCTGGAGTTCACGGGGGTGCGGATCCGCAACACCTACGCCGACGGCATCAACTTCGCCAACGGCACCCGCAACTCCACCGTCTTCAACTCCTCGTTCCGCAACACCGGCGACGACGCCCTCGCGGTGTGGGCCAGCAAGTACGTCAAGGACACCTCCGTCGACGTCGGCCACGACAACCACTTCCGCAACAACACGATCCAGCTGCCCTGGCGCGCCAACGGCATCGCGGTCTACGGCGGCTACGGCAACACCATCGAGAACAACATCGTCTCCGACACGATGAACTACCCGGGCATCATGCTCGCCACCGACCACGACCCGATCCCCTTCTCCGGCCAGACCCTCATCTCGGGCAACGCCCTGTACCGAGCGGGCGGCGCGTTCTGGGGCGAGGCGCAGGAGTTCGGCGCCATCACGCTCTTCGCCCAGGCCACCGACATCCCTGGGGTGACCATCAGGGACACCGAGATCCACGACTCGACCTACGACGGCATCCAGTTCAAGACGGGCGGCGGCTCCATGCCCGGTGTGAAGGTCACCAATGTCCGCATCGACAAGTCCGTGGGCGGCTCCGGCATCCTCGCGATGAGCGGCGCCCGCGGCAGCGCCACCCTCACCGACGTCACGATCACGAACTCGGCCCAGGGCGACGTACTGATCGAGCCCGGCTCCCAGTTCACCATCACCGGCTCACCGAACGGCGCGTCGACGGCGCGCAGGTCCCTCTGAGACGGGCGGGGTCTCCGGCTCACCACGAGCCGGAGACCCCGCGTGGTGTCACCTCCGCCTGCCGACCGGCGCCCGCGCCAGGAACGTGTGCACCACGCCGGTCTGCCAGCCGGGCAGCGGCAGGACCCGGACCTGCGTGAATCCCGCCCGCCGCATCCGTGCGGCGAAGACGTCGGCGGTATCGAACGCAAGGACGCTGCGCCACAGGTGCTCGTACAGGGAGCGGTCCCTGGTCAGGCGTGCGACGGGCAGCAGCAGTCCCCGGCACACCGCCGTCCACACCGCGCGATGACGCGGCCGCCCGCTGAGGGTGTACTCGTGGATCGCGATGCGCCCACCGGGGGCCATCGTGTCGCGCACCCGGGCCAGGACCAGATCGGGGTCGGCCACGTTGCGGAAGAGGTACGCGGCGAACACCGCGTCGAACGGACCGGCCGCCCCCGCTTCTGCGAGCCGCTCGGCAGGGGCGTGGAGGAACGTGACGCCGGGGTCCCACCGCTTGCCGGCCGCCACCCGGAGCATGCCCGCGGAGGAGTCGACCGCGGTGATCCGGGCACGCGGGGCAGCGGTGAGCAGGGCGGCGGTGGACGCGCCGGTACCGCACCCCAGGTCCAGCAGCCGCATCCCGCTCCCGCCGGCGGGCAGTCCCAGCCGCCGGGCGGACCGTCGCAGATGGGCGTGGTAGCCCGGATTGGCGGCGACCATCCGGTCGTAGAGCGTGGCGGCGTGATCGAACGCGGACGCGAGTTCACCACCGTGCATCACGGTCATGACGGGCTCCTCTGCTTCCGGGACAGGTGACGGGACGAACGCGCACCACGTCCGGCCGCTGTCCATCCCACCCCCGCTCCCGTCGAGGCGCACTTCGGCGGAGCACGTGCACGGACGGGTCAAGAACCGCGTGTCCGGCCCGGCCGTCATCCCTTCCGGCCGCGGAAGCGGCGATCATCGCCACAACCGCTCCGCACGCACCACCGTCCGGGAGGACCCCTTGTCCGAGGCCGGTACCGGGAGTGCCGTCGACGTCGTGATCGTCGGGGCGGGCGCCGCCGGGCTGTCACTGGCACACCGTCTGACGGCCTCGCCGGGCCCGGGGGGCCGCCCTGCGTCGCTCGTGCTCGTCGAGCCCCCGAAGGGTTCCCCCGGACGCTCCCCCGCACGCACATGGTGCTTCTGGGGGGACGAGCGCGACGAGTTCGACAGCCTGGTGACCGCCCGCTGGCACCGGCTGCGGATCACAGCCAGGGACGGCCACCGCGTCTGCTTCACGTCCCCCCGTGCCTACCAGATGATCCGTTCGGTCGACTTCCTCCACGGAGTCGGAGGTCTGCTCGCCCGCCGGCCCGGCGTACGGAGGGTGGAGGCGACCGTGGACCAGGTGCGTGACGTGCCGGGAGGCGCCGAGGTCACCGGCCACGACGCGGCGGGCCGTCCGGTCCGGCTCCACGCCCGCTGGGCCTTCGACTCGCGGCCCCCGCGCGAACTGCCGCCGGCCCGCACCACGCTCCTGCAACACTTCAGGGGCTGGTTCGTCACCGTGCGCGCCGACCGCTTCGAGCCCGGCGTCGCCGATCTGATGGACTTCCGCACCGCTCAGCCCGCCCAAGGTCTGTCCTTCGCGTACGTGCTGCCCTTCAACCGCCGCGAGGCCCTGGTCGAGTACACGGAGTTCTCCACCGCGCCACTGACGGAGTCCGCCTACGACGCGGCGCTGGAGGACTACGTCCACCGCGTGTGGCGGCCGGCCGGCCACGTGGTCACCGCGGTCGAACAGGGCATCATCCCCATGACGGACGGGCGCTTCCCCCGGTCTGCCGGAGAGAGCGTGTTCCGTATCGGTGTTGCCGGCGGTGCCACCCGGCCCTCCACCGGGTACGCCTTCGCGGCCATCCAGCGGCAGTCGGCCGCGGTCGCCGTCTCCTGGCACGCCGGCCGGACCCCGCGGCCACCGATGCCGCACGCGGCCCGCCACCGCCTCATGGACGCCGTCATGCTGCGCGCCCTGGCGACCGGCCGGGCCGGTGGGGCGGCCTTCTTCGAGGACCTGTTCAGGCGCAATCCCCCGGAGCGGGTACTGCGCTTCCTCAACGGCACGTCGACCCTGCGCGACGAGTGGGCCATCGGTCTGGGCACACCGGTGCCGGCCATGCTGCGTTCGCTCCTGGAACTCCCGCTGCTCCCGCGACGAAAGGCCACCGCATGCCCCTGAACCCCCCGTTCCGGCCGACGCGCCCGGGCCGCGACCGCAAGGCCGTCCTGTGGCCGGCGCGGGACGGCGCCGACCGGGTGCCGGCTCCCGCACCACACGCGGCCGTCGTGGGTGGAGGCATCGCCGGGATCGCGGCGGCCGTCGCGCTCGCCGAGCGCGGCGTGCGCGTCGACCTGCTGGAACGTGAGGACGTCCTCGGCGGCAGGGCTGCCGGATGGCGGACCGCTCTGGCCGACGGCCGGCAGGTCACGATGAGCAGGGGCTTCCACGCCTTCTTCCGCCAGTACTACAACCTCCGCGCGTTGCTCCGCCGGGCCGACCCGCGCCTCGACCGACTGCGGCCGCTCGCCGACTACCCGCTGCAGCGCGCCACCGGCGCGCGCGACAGCTTCCGCCACGTGCCGCGTACACCGCCGTGGAGCGTGCTGGGTTTCGTCGCGCTCAGCCCCGGCTTCCGCTGGTCGAGCCTGGCCCGGATGAACCCGCGGGCCGCCCTGCCGCTGCTGGACGTACGCGTCCCGGACGTGTACGAGCGGCTGGACGGGGTGAGCGCGTCCGCCTTCCTGGACGAGGTCCGTTTCCCGGAAGACGCCCGGGACCTGGCGTTCGAGGTGTTCTCCCGCAGCTTCTTCGCCGATCCGAAGGAACTGTCCGCCGCGGAACTGGTGCTGATGTTCCACATCTACTTCCTCGGGTCCTCCGAAGGACTGCTGTTCGATGTGCCCGGCGAGCCGTACCCGCAGGCGCTCTGGGACCCGCTCGCCGACCACCTGTCCGGTCTGGGGACCCGCGTCCGCACGGGCAGCACCGTCCTGGCCGTGAGCCCCGACGCGGAGGGTTTCCGCCTGGCGGTCGCCGCCACCGCCGCGTCCCGGACGCCGAAGGAGCACCGGTACGACGCGGTCGTACTCGCCCTCGACACGGCCGGCCTGCGGGCCGTGGTCGCGGCATCGCCCGGTGTGGGAACCCGCGGTTGGCGCGCGGGTGTCGAACGGCTCCAGCCGGCCCCGCCGTTCCTGGTCTCGCGCTACTGGCTGGACCGCCCCGTACGGTCCGACCGGCCGGGATTCCTGGGGACGAGCGGGTACGGCCCGGTGGACAACGTCACCATCCTCAGCCACTGGGAGGGAGAGGCGGCCGGGTGGGCGAGGACGACCGGTGGCTCGGTGGTGGAACTTCACGCCTATGCCGTCGGCCCGGCAGCCGACCGCAGCGCCGTCCAGGACGCCATGCGGCGCGAACTGTCACGGATCTACCCCGAGTGCGCCGGGGCGGCCGTGGTCGACACCCGCCACGAATGGCGGCAGGACTGCCCACTGTTCTCCGTCGGCGGCTACCGGGACCGGCCCGCGGTGCGCACCGCCCACCCCCGCCTGGTGCTCGCGGGCGACCACGTGCGCACCGCGCTCCCCGTCGCCCTGATGGAACGCGCGGCCACGACGGGAACGCAGGCGGCGAACGCCCTCCTGGCATCCTGGGGAGTGCGCGGCCACCCGCTGTGGTCGGTCCCGATGGGCGGGCGCAACACCGTCATGCGCGCCCTGTCCCGCTGGGGCTGAAGGCGTTGTGCCCCCACTGCGCACGAGACGGAACCTCAGCCGGGGAACCGGCCCTGGCTCCTCAGGGCGTAGCGGCGCTCGGCATAGGCCAGGTCGTCGCGCCAGAGGCGGGCGGCGCTGCGCCGCATGAGTGGCCGCAGCAGCGGCGCGCTCCGGCGCGCAAGGGCGAAGCCGGGGCGCGGTGAGTGGGCGACGACGGCCTCGGTCACGGCGGTCCGGGGTTCGCCGTCGCTGCCGGGGCCCAGGGGGGTCGCGTGGGTCTCGACGACGCTGGTGGCCCCCTCCCCGGAGACGATGCGCATCACCACGGTGCGCGGCCCGGGTGCGGTGAACTCGGCCCGCACCGGAACGCCGAGACGTCCGCGGACCCGGAAGGAGACGTCGACCAGGAAGCGGTCCGCGGCGGCGTCGGAGGCGTCCGTGCCGTGCGCGGCAGGAGCGTCGACGACGGTGAGGTCGGCGAAGGAGTAGGGGTGGAACCATGCCCCGTGCCACGGGTCCAGCCGGTTGGCGACCACGTCCTCGGGCTCGCACCGCCCCGCGACGGTCATGACGGCCGCCAGCGAGGCTCCTGGGGCGGGGCGCGCGGGGCCGGGCGGTGCCGGTGAGGGTTCCTCACCACCGACGGCGTCCAGCCGCACCCACACCAGGAGGCCGTCGTCGTGGGCCGGGTAGGGATCCCACCCCGGGTGTCCCGAGGGCTTGAGCGCGAGGCCGTGCCAGTGGCAGACGATCGTGCCGTCCCGCACGAAGCTGTCGCACAACGGAGCACCCAGGTGCGGGCAGGCGCCGGGAGCGGCTCGTACCTGCCCCTGCCGGTCGCGCCACAGCACCACCTCGAGGCCCGCCACGCACCTCCCGGTGATGCGGCGCCCATCGACCTCGGTGCTGGCGGCCACCACGTACCAGTTGCCGGACGGACGGGCCTGAGCACGCTTCAGCGCGGACGCGATGAGGGCGGGCCTGGCGTCACGCCAGGTGGGCGACTGGTCCTGCCACTTGCCGCCGGTGAGCAGGGCCAACGGATGGAACGGACGGCCGGAGCGGCTCATACGGTCGACTCCTCGGGCGTGTCTGATGTGGCGCCGCACGGCACCGGCCGCGGGCATGCCCGGTGGGTGACGCGGCTGGAGACGACGCCGGCGAGACCGCGGGCGGCTTCGCGGACGCGGTGGTGCCGGGGCACGGCCACGCGACGGTGGAGCACCGGGTAGTCGGCGGCCTCGATCTCGTCGAGGATGCCCCGGTAGAGCACCAGGGCCGTTCGGACGCAGGGGCGCGAGACGGGAGCGAGCATGGGAATGCCGACGGCGGCCCGCCGGTAGACACCGCGGGTGAGGGCGGCGGTCTCACGGAGGGCGCTGCGGACCCGCGGGTCGGTGGTACCGCGCCCGCGGCACCAGGTCAGCAGCGCGCGATCGGCCCCGTGGGCGGTGAGGATGTCGCCGGGGATGTAGACACGGCCACGGTCCAGGTCTTCCCCGACGTCGCGCAGGAAGTTGGTGAGCTGGAAGGCGACGCCGAGGGCCGCCGCGGCGGGGGCGGCCTCCTCCCGGGAGGTGACCGTCCCCAGCACCGGGAGGACTTGCAGGCCGATCACCGCTGCCGACCCGTGCATGTAGCCGGCCAGATCGGCGTAGGTGGGGTACCCGGTGACGGTCAGGTCCATCCGCATGGCGGCCATGAAGTCGGTGAACAGCGCGTGGTCGAGCCGGTGCCGGCGGACGGTGTCGGCGAGGGCGGTGACGACCGGATGGTCCGCCCGGCCCCTGCGCAGCCCGTCCAGCAGCACCGTCTCGAGGTCGGCGAGGTCCCGTTGCCGGGCCGCGGGCGCTCCGCCGCCGGGGCCGTTGTCGACGTCGACGATGTCGTCGGCCCACCGGGCGAAGCCGTAGAGGGCGTGGACGAAGGGGCGGCGGTCCGGGGTGAGCAGCCGGGTGGCCAGGAAGTAGGTCTTGCCGTGCCGCGCGTTCAACGCGCGGCAGCGCGTGTAGGCGTCCCGCGTCGCGGGCTCGGTGATCCCGGCGGCGTCGAGTTCACGGGCCGTCACAGGACGCTCCGTCGTGGCCCCCGCCGTGCCACCACCCGGTCCCCCGCGATGCGGGCGGCGGCGAGCTTTCCGGAGATCAGCACGGTGGGCACTCCGACACCCGGCACGGTGCCGCAGCCGGCCAGGACGACGTTCCCGGCGCCGTGGACGAGGTTGCGGGAGCGAAAGGGCCCCGTCTGGGCGAAGGTGTGCGCGGCCGAGAAGGGCGTGCCCGCCGCGTGCCCTTCCGCTGCCCAGTCGGCGGGCGACACGGTGCGCAGGGTCTCGACGGATGCCTCGAACCCCTCCAGTCCGCGCTTGTCCAGTTCCTCCATCAGGCGATCCCGGTAGGCGGGGGCCTCCTGGCTCCAGTCGACGCGGCCGGTGGCCAGATTGGGGCACGGGGCGAGGACGTAGTGCAGGTGCCGGCCCTCGGGCGCGAGCGAGGGATCGGTGGCGGTGGGGCAGGTGATGAGGAGGGAGGGGTCGCTCATGAGGCGTCCGAGACGGGTCAGTTCGTCGAAGGTGCGGGTCCAGGCGTCACCGAAGGAGAGGGTGTGGTGCGCCAGCTGCGGCCAGGTCCGGCGGGTCCCGGCGTGCAGCACGAACGCGGAAGGGGACCAGCGCAGCCGTACCGGCCGCCGGGGGACGCGGCCCAGGAGCCGGTGCACCACCGGCAGGTCGGGCGTCAGCACTACGGCGTCGCAGGGGATCCGTTCGCCCTCACCGGTGCGCACGGCCGTCACTCTGCCGCCGTGGCCGCGTTCCAGGGCGGCGACCTCGCTCCCGTAACGGAGGTCGGCCCCGGCGTCGGTGGCTTCGGCGGCGAGGCCGCGGGCGACGGCGTGCATGCCGCCCCGTGGGAAGTACACGCCGGCGACGGTGTCCATGTAGGCGATGACGGCGTACGCGGCCAGCGCCCGGGCGGGTGGCACCCCGGCGTACAGGGCCTGGAAGGAGAACACCCGCTGCAGGCGCTCGTCCTGGACGAAGCGCGCGATGCCCGGCTGGAGCCGGCCGAATCCACCGAGCGCCGCCAACCGGGCCAGGTCGGAGGTGAGAAGGGACAGGGGCGAGTCGAAGTTGACGTCGATGAAGCTGCGCATCTGCACCCGGTACAGCTCGCCCAGCCAGGACCGCAGCCGCCGGTACCCCTGCGCCTCCCGCCCGCCTGCGAACCGGGCGACCTCGGCCTCCATCACGTCCGGGTCGGTGTGGACGTCGAGGGCGGAGCCGTCGGCGAACCGCGCGCGGTAGGCGGGGTGCAGCGCCCGCAGCTCCACCCGTGAGGCGAGAGAGCCGCCGGTGGCCGCGAACGCCTCTTCGAGGAGGTCGGGCATGGTCAGAACCGTCGGGCCGGTGTCGATGCGGTAGCCCTGGAGCTCGAGCAGACCGGCGCGGCCTCCGGGTCCCGCGGCGCGTTCCAGGACGGTCACCCTGCGGCCGGCGCCCAGCAGGTGGAGGGTGGCGGCGAGCCCGGACAGCCCGGCGCCCACGACGACCACGTGGTCGGTGGGGCCTTGGATGGTCCTCATCATCGGCGGTCGTCCTCGCGTTCGGGGGCCCGGCGGACCGTGGTGGAGGTCATACGAGGGCCACCGCGCCGATACGGCGGGCCAGCCCGGCCAGAGGGCGGATGCCCCGCGGCGCGAGGAGACCGGTCGTGAGGAGAGCGGCGGCCTCGTCGGCCAGTGCGGCGATCCGGGCCTCCACCGCCCGCACCGCGCCCAGTTCCCGCAGCAGCCCGCGGAAGGCCTTCACCTCCGTCTCGTCCGCGAGGGGGTTGCCGAGCGTGGCACGGACGCGGGCCTCTGCCCCGGGGGAGCCGGACCGCCGGGCCAGTTGCACCGCCACGGCGGTGAGGTAGGTGGGCTTTCCCGAACGGACGTCGTCGCCCGACGGCTTGCCGGTCTCCGCGGGGTCCCCGTAGAGGCCCAACAGGTCGTCGCGGAGCTGGAAGGCCAGTCCGGTCCGGCGGCCGAACTCGTGCAGGACCTCGGTGGTGCGGTCGTCCGCGCCGGCGGCGACGGCGCCCACGGCCAGTGGACGGGCGACGCTGTAGAGCGCGGACTTCAGTTCGGCGGTGCGCAGCGCCGCCTGCGGGTCGTCGGAGCCTTCCGCCTGCAGGCGCAGCTCCATGTGCTGGCCCACCACCATCTCCGAGCGCATGGTCTCCCACAGCCCTTCGACCCTGCGCCTCACGGCGGTGTCCATCGGAACCGTCCTGAGCAGGTCTTCGGCCCACACCAGGGCCAGGTCCCCGGTCAGCACGGCTTGGGCGAACCCGTAGGCCACCGAGTCCCCCGACCAACCCGCGCGGCGGTGCTCATGGCTGAAGTGGGCATGCACCGCGGGGCCGCCGCGGCGGGTGTCCGAACGGTCCATCACATCGTCGTGGATCAGCGCGCAGGCCTGCAGCAGTTCCAGGGCCGCCCCCAGCCGAACCGGCACCGCGGCCTCGGCCGCCGAAGCCGGACCGCCGGCGGCGAGCCAGCCCCACCACACGCATCGTGCGCGCAGCCGGGCCCCGCCCCGCGAGACGAACTCCGTCAGGACGCCGGCGAGAGCGACGTCCGCGGCCGGCACACCTGCTCCGGTGAGGCGCCGCTCCGCCATATAGGCGGACAGCTCGGCCTCGACCGCTTCCACAACCTCGGTGTCCGCTCCCGCATCCGAGCTTCCCACGGCGGCCTCTCGGTCGGTGTCCCGGGCGGCCGTGCTCCGCGCGCGAAGACAGCTCCCACTGGTGGCCGCTTCCCGCCCCCGCGGCTTCGGCGCCTCGCGCCCGCCGGGAGGGCGTCCCCCATGGCGGCGCACGTTCACCCCGCGGGGTCGCACGGTCGCTCCCGACTCTGGCACCGGCCCGGCCACCGCGCATCCGCAGGCCGCCCGCGCGGGCGGTCGGGCCCTCGTCAGGCCCCGCAGCCGGTCCCCGCCCCACCGGGAGCGGCCGGAGATCACGTGCCGCTCGATTCGTTCGAGTCGAGGGCCCTCGGCGGCCCTGGTCGTGGATCTGCGGGATGGATGCTCGGCGGATGACGCCGCGCAGGGCCGCACGCCCGGCATCTGGCGTGCGGCCGTTGCCCCGCCGCGGTTGGAGGTGCCGCAGCGCGACGGCGGACAGCCGGTCAGCCGGCCGGCGCCGCCTTGCTGAGTTCGGGGGCCGGCGCGGTCCCCGCGTCGCCGGACGCGGCGCGGGCGGCGGGGATGGCCGCGGCAATGACCGCGGCGACCAGCGCGATGCCGCAGCCGATCACCAGGCCGGTGCGGAAGCCGCTCTCGGAGGTGAAGGTGTGGCCGCCCGCGGTCGTGGTCATCTGGGAGAGGACGACAGCGATCACGGCGGCGCCCACCGAGGTGCCGAGCGAACGCATCAGGGCGTTGAAGCCGTTGGCGGCGGCGGTCTCCGACAGCGGGACCGAGCCCATGATCAAGGCCGGCATCGAACCGTACGCGAGTCCCACGCCGCTGTTGACGACCATGACCGCCAGCATCAGGCCCCAGGCGGTGCCCGTCAGCGCCAGCGACAGTCCGTATCCGGCGGCGAGGACCACGGCGCCGCAGATCAGCGTGAACTTGGGGCCGCGGGAGTTGGTCAGCTTGCCGCCGAGGGGAGAGACGATCATCATCATGATGCCGCCCGGCAGGAGCCACAGACCCGCCGCCAGCATGGACTGGCCGAGGCCGTAGCCGGTCGCCTTCGGGAACTGCAGCAGCTGGGGGACGACCAGCATCCCGGCGTACATGCCGAAGCCCACGAAGACCGAGGCCACGTTGGTGATCAGCACCCTGGGCCGGGCCGTGGTGCGCAGGTCGACCAGCGGGTCGCGGGTGCGCAGCTCCCACCATCCCCAGGCCGCGAGTACGACGACGGCGGCACCGAACAGGCCGAGCGTGGTCGCCGACCCCCAGCCCCAGTCGGCGCCCTTGGAGACGGCCAGCAGGAGGCAGACCAGTCCGGCGCCCAGGCCGAGCGCGCCGGGCACGTCGAAGCGTTGGCCCTTGGCTCCGGCGGGAACCTCGGGGATGAAGAACCAGATCAGCACCGCGACGACCGCGGCCAGGCCCGCGGAACCCCAGAACAGCACACGCCAGTCGGCGTACTGGGCGATGGCCGCGGCGATCGGCAGGCCCAGGCCGCCGCCGATGCCCATGGAGGCGCTGACCAGGGCGATGGAGGAGCTGAGCTTCTCCGCGGGGACCACGTCGCGGAGCAGGGCGATGCCGAGCGGCACCATGCCCATGCCCATGCCCTGCAGACCGCGTCCGACGATCATCGGCACGACGGACGACGACAGGGCGCACACCACCGAGCCCGCGATGAGCGGCACCGAGCAGACCACCAGCATGCGGCGCTTGCCCACCAGGTCGCCGAGGCGTCCGAAGACGGGCACGCACACCGCCGCCACCAGAAGGGTGGCGGTGATCACCCAGGCGGCGTTCGAGGAAGAGGTGTGCAGGATCTGCGGCAGCTCCGTCAGCAGCGGGGTGACCAGCGTCTGCATGATCGCGGCGGTGATGCCGGCGAGGGCCAGCGTGGCGACCACGCCCCCGGCACGTGCTGTGGGTTGTGGGGCGTTCATGACGGCACTCCTCGCCTGGCGGTCGTACGTTCGGGATCGATGTGCATCGTACATAGGAAGTGCATCACGCACATGATGTGGCTGGTGCACGCCTTGTGCGAGGATGGCAGCGGGCGCCGAGGACGCACACCGGCGGCCCGGTGAACGGCAGGAGGCGGAAGGCACATGGGCAGGTCCACCCACGACGTCGAGTACGAGCAGATGCTCCTCAGCCGCCACGAACTGCTGCGCCACAGGTCCGGCGCCCTGGACCGCAGCGCCTACATCCTCCTCAGCCGGATCCGGGTCCAGGGGCCGATGTCGATCGGCGAGCTGAGCGAGGCCTTCGCACTCGACACCTCCACCCTCAACCGGCAGACCGCCGCGGCCATGCGCGCCGGCCTCGTGGAGCGCATCGCCGACCCCGAGGGAGGGATGGCCCGCAAGTTCCGCATCACCGCGCAGGGCGCCCGGATGCTCGACGGGGAACGGGACGCCATCATCGGCGGCCTGGACAAGGTCATGGCCGACTGGCCGGACCAGGACATCGCCGCCTTCGCGGGCTACCTCAGGCGCTTCAACACCGACATCGAACGCCTCGCCGGCCGGCCCTGGCCCCGCCCCTGAACCGGCACAGCCGATCGCCACAGCTGACTTCCATAAATAAATTCAGGTGTTAGCCTGAGTACGCGGGCCTGCTAAGGCCCGCGTTGTCGAGCTGCGTACGGAGCCCTGCCGAGAGGGCGTGTCGTAAGGAAAGCCGTATGGACATCAAGGGATCAGTCGCCCTGGTGACGGGAGCCAACCGAGGGATCGGGTACGCGTTCGCCCGGGCGCTCCTGGAGCACGGCGCCGCGAAGGTCTACGCCGGCGTCCGCGATCCGAAGAGCGTGACCGACCCGGACCTCGTCCCGCTGCGGCTGGACGTGACGGACGAACGACAGGCGGCCGCGGCGGCCGAGACCGCGGGCGACGTCTCCATCCTGGTCAACAACGCCGGCGTCGGCGGCGCCACCAGCGGACTCCTGACGGGCGGCCTCGACGGCGCCCGCCAGGCCATGGACGTCAACTACTTCGGCACATGGGCGGTCTCCCAGGCCTTCGCCCCGGTGCTGGCCCGCAACGGCGGCGGGGCGCTGGTGAACATGCTGTCGCTGGCCTCCTGGGTCGGGCAGCCGCAGTTCCCCGGTTACGCCGCGTCCAAGGCCGCGCAGTGGTCGCTGACGGACGCCCTGCGCAAGGGCCTGCACGGCCAGGGCACCCTGGTCGTCGGCGTGCACTGCGGATTCGTGGACACCGACCTGAGCGCCTGGACGGACGCGCCGAAGATCAGCGCCGCCAGCGTCGCCGAGCTGACCATGGAGGCCCTGACGCACGACCGGTTCGAGGTCCTCGCCGACGAACAGACGCGAACCGTCAAGGCCGCCCTCGCACACCCCCCGACGGTGCCGGCCGCCTGATCCGGCGCTCCGGCACGTCGAGCGGTCCCGCCCGGTGGGGCGGGACCGCCGCCGTCCGTTGCGCGCACACCATGACGCGCCAGGGGTTGTCAGGGTTTCCCTGACACCCCTACGGTGTCAGGGAAACCCTGACACCGTAGGAGTGACCCGTGACACCCTCCGACACCCAGGACGAATTCAGCCGCTGCTCCTTCTGCGGCAAGCCGGACCGCGAGGTCGAGAAGCTGGTCGCAGGCCCCGGAGTGCAGATCTGCGACCAGTGCGTGGCGCTGTGCGCATCGATCATCGACGGGAGCGCGGGCACCCCGGCCCGGCCGCCCGCCCCCCTGTGGGCGTCACTGACCGACCCGGAGATGCTGGGTCACATCCCGCGCGTCGCCGCGCACATCGACCAGGCCGAGACCGATCTGCGCTCATGGGTGCAGGAACTGCGGCGCCGTGGCGTCACCTGGACCCGGATCGGCGAAGCCCTCGGCATCACCCGCCAGTCCGCATGGGAGCGGTTCTCCGGCGAGGAGTGACCGGATCCCGCGGGCCCCCCCGGCACCGTCCGCCGATCGCCCCCGCCGGCACCGAACGACGCACCCGCACGCGCATCCACCCGACCGGGACCGCGGAATAGAACCGTCCGGTTGAACGTAATAAGGATGCAAAAGACGCTGGTCAAGCCACCCCGTCGTCCCAGTGGCGGACAGGGGGCTCGGTCGGCGTGGAGAGTGCGGACCTGCCTGGGAGGCAGCAGTGGGCATACGGCGGACGACCCTTCCGGGCATCGGGACGCAGTACGACGTGACCACGCGCACCGGGCAGAACCTGTCGGTGGTGGTGCACCAGGACGGACGGAGGTTCCTCGGCTTCTACGAGGCGGACGATCCCGACGCCTGCCGGATGTCGGTCCCGCTGGAGGCCGAAGAGGCCGCCGGGCTGGCGCGGTTGCTGGACCCGACGCCGCTGGAGGCGGTGCGGACGGACGGCATCGGGCTGGTCACCGAGCAGATCCCGGTCGACTCCAGGTCGCCGTACGCCGGGCGGCCGCTGGGCGACACCCGGGCCCGGACGCTGACCGGGGCCTCCGTCGTGGCGGTGATGCGGCGGACGAGCGCGCACCCCTCGCCCGGGCCGGACTTCCGGCTCGCGATCGGGGACATCCTCGTGGTGGTCGGCACGCGTGAAGGTGTGGACGCCCTGGCCGCGATCGTGGCGGGGAGTTGAGGGTGCACGACACCACCGCGCTGCTCGTCGAACTCGGTGCCGTCATCCTCGGGCTGGGCATCATCGGGCGCTTCGCGGGCCGGATCGGGCTGTCGCCCGTGCCGCTCTACCTGCTGGCCGGGCTCGCCTTCGGGCAGGGCGGCCTCGTACCGCTGTCGGCGAGCGAGGACTTCATCTCCGTGGGGGCCGAGATCGGGGTGGTCCTGCTCCTCCTGCTGCTCGGGCTGGAGTACAGCGCCTCGGAACTGGTCGGCAATCTGCGCGCCCAATACCCCTCGGGGGTCGTGGACTTCGTCCTCAACGCGGTACCGGGCGCCGTGGCGGCGCTGCTGCTGGGGTGGGGTCCGGTGGCCGCCGTCGCACTGGCCGGGGTCACCTGGGTCTCCTCGTCGGGCGTCATCGCCAAGGTGCTCACGGACCTCGGCAGGCTCGGCAACCGCGAGACGCCCGCGGTGCTCGGCGTCCTGGTCATCGAGGACCTGGCCATGGCGGTCTACCTGCCGCTGCTGACGACCCTGCTGGCGGGCCTCGGACTCGCGGCCGGAGGGGTGACGCTGGCGATCGCCCTCGGCACGGTGGGCACGGTGCTGTACCTGGCGTTGCGCCATGGGCGACTGCTCAGCAAGGCGGTCTCGTCCGACAACCCCGAGATGCTGCTCCTGGTCGTGCTCGGGCTGGCGCTGGTGGTGGCGGGCATCACGCAGAAGCTCCAGGTGTCCGCGGCCGTCGGCGCGTTCCTGGTGGGCATCGCCCTGTCCGGTGAGGTCGCCAAGGGTGCGGGACGTCTGCTGACCCCGCTGCGCGATCTGTTCGCCGCCGTGTTCTTCGTGTTCTTCGGGCTGTCCACCGATCCGGCGGCCATACCGCCGGTGCTGCTCCCGGCGCTGGCCCTGGCGCTGGTCACCACGGGAACCAAGATCGTCACCGGTTGGTACGCCGCCCGGCGGGCGGGCGTTCATGCGCGGGGGCGGCTGCGGGCGGGCGGCGCCCTCGTCGCACGCGGCGAGTTCTCGATCGTCATCGCGGGCCTCGCCGTCGCCACGGAGCCCCGTATCGGGCCGCTGGCCACCGCGTACGTCCTGATCCTGGTCGTCGCCGGTCCTCTGGCGGCCCGCTACACCGAGCCCGCGGTCGCCGCGCTCGGCCGGCTGCTGGGGCGGGACGCGTTCGCACAGCCGGTGCCGGAAACCGTCGAGGCCGTCGAGGCCTTCGGCACGTTCGAGGTGACGCCGCCCGAGGACTCCCCCGCCCGGCGGTGAGGGCGATCGGCGGTCATCTCCGATCGAGATGACTGACATCGTGAGCCATCTCCTTAACAGGGGAAGCAATCCTCCGGTGCGGGCGCTGCAGCAGTCGGCCGGGCAGCGCGAGGAGTCGCGCGACCGGCACTCCGCCCGCCCGAACCGCACCACCGGTTCCCGTCACGAGAAGGGCCCTCGTGTCCCCTGCGTCCAAGACCCCTTCCACGCGGCGTCCGGCGCCCGCCGCGACCGCCCAGGGCGTTCCCGGATGGCTGGTCGTGCTGCTGGCCGTCGCTTCCGGGATGACCGTCGCCAATCTCTACTACGCCCAGCCGCTGCTGTCGTCGCTGAGCCGGGTCTTCCTCCTCGGCACGGCGGCAGCCGGCACGCTGATCACGGTGACCCAGATCGGCTACGTGGTAGGGATGCTCTTCCTTGTCCCGCTCGGCGACCGGCTGGAGAAGCGCCGGCTGGTCACCGTGCTGCTCGCCGTCACCACCGTCGCCCTTGCGGTGGCGGGGACCGCCGCGGACTTCCCGGTGCTGCTCGTCGCTTCCCTGGTCAGCGGCGCCACCTCCGTCGTCGCGCAGATCCTGGTGCCGTTCGCCGCGGGCCTCGCGCCCGACCACGCCCGCGGCCGCGTCGTCGGCCGGGTGATGAGCGGGCTGCTCGCCGGGATCCTGGTGTCCCGCACGGTCAGCAGCCTGGTCTCCGACGTCGCGGGCTGGCGCTACGTCTACCTCGGCTCCGCGGTCCTGATGGCGCTCCTGGCCCTGGCGCTGCGCGCCGCCCTGCCCCAGCACGCCCCGACGACCTCCCTGCCCTACTCCCAGGTCCTGCGCTCGACGGTCCGGCTGGTGCGGACGCATCCGGCGCTGCGGCGCCGGGGGCTGTACCAGGCGGCCATGTTCGGCGCGTTCAGCGCCTTCTGGACCACCGTCTCCTTCCTGCTCACCGGTCCGTTCCACTACTCGCCGATCGGCGTCGCGGTCTTCGCGCTCGTGGGCGCCGCGGGTGCCGCGGTGGCACCGCTGGCCGGCCGCTGGGCGGACCGCGGACTCGTACGTCCGGTCACCGGCATCGCCTTCGGCGTGGCGGCCGCGGCCTTCGCCGTGGCGGGCTTCGGGCAGCACAGCATCGTCCTGATCGCCCTCGCCGCGATCCTGATCGACATGGCCGTGCAGACCGCCCTCATCCTCGGACAGCACACCGTCTACCAGCTCGACGCCGCCGCACGGTCCCGGCTGAACAGCGCCTTCATCGCCGTCTTCTTCGCGGGAGGCGCGCTCGGGTCGCAGCTCGGGTCGCTCGCGTACCACGCGGCCGGCTGGACGGCGGTCAGCGCCCTGGGGGCCGCGCTTCCCCTGATCGGCCTCGCCTACTGGGCGACGGAACGCCGCGCCGCCCGCGAGGGCGCGCCGACCGCGACCGCGCAGGACTCGACCGGGCAGGCCCCGTCCCGCTGACCGCGCTCAGCCGCGTCCCCCGGCCGCGGTGCGGGGGGTGATGTGGCGCAGCAGCGCCTCGACGGCGGGCGCCGGATCGCCTCCGGGCCTGACCACCATGACCTTCCAGGAGGGCGCGTGCCGCTCGAAGCGGCGTGCGGCGAGGTCCGGGAAGCGGGCGGCGATCGAGGCGGGCATGATGCACACCCCCAGGTCGTGCCGGACCAGCTCGGCCGCGGCGACGATGTCGTTCACCTCGAACACAGGGGTCCGTTCGGTGGTGGCGGCCCGGAACGCCCGGTCCACCTCGGAGCGGATCGCCCAGCCGGACGGGAAGTCCACGAAGGGCAGGCCGGAGACCTCCTCGAAGGTCACCACGTCGTCCTCGGCGAAGCCGCGCCCCGGCGCGGCGACCAGGAGCATCTGCTCGCGCGACAGCAGGCGGGTCACCAGCCCCCGTTGCTGCTGCCGGTCGAGGGCCACCACGGCGAGGTCCACCGTGCCCTCCCGCAGGGCCTGCCGGATGTCGGCCACCGCCGCCTGCCGCAGGCGCACGGTCACGCCGGGGTGTTCCGCGCGCAGGCGGGCCAGCGCCCGGTGCAGACCGGCCCAGACCCCCTGCATCGTGCCGACGGTCACCAGGCCCCGCAGCTCGCCCCGTACCGCGTCGACCGCCGCACGGGCCTCCTCGGCCGCGCGCAGCGCCGCGCGGGCGGCCGGCACGAACGCCTCCCCTGCCGGGGTCAGCGACACCCGGTGCGTGGTCCGCTCGAAGAGCGCGCTGCCCAGTTCCCGCTCCAGCGCCCGTACGGTGCCGGACACCGCGGACTGCACGACGTGCAGCCGGTGGGCGGCCGCCGTGAAGCCGCCCTCCTCGGCGACCGCGACGACCACTTCCATCTGCCGCAGGTCCATGCGTACCAGCTGCCTTTCCGTCGACCGGCCGGAAGCCGGTCATCTCCGCCGGCGATGATCCACCGCTTCCAGCATCGCACCGGCCGCCCGGGCGGCGGCCGACCCGCGCGGCATCGGCCACCGCACGTGACGGTGCGTCAGAACGCTGCCGACCCGACGGCCGCGCGCCGTCCGCCGGGCGCGGAGGAGAGGTGGGACCGTGCCTCACCGCACGCGTCGAACAGGTTCGCGACGCACGCCGTTGATCGCCCCCACGTGGCGTTCTCTCCGCGTACGATCACCCGATGGCCGACATGACCGAAACCACGCCCGGCTGGCTGTCTCCGGACGACCTGGAGCTGACCCGCGCACGCATGCCGATCCTCTACGTCGACGCCGTGCCCGTGCGGGTCGACGACAGCGGGGAGGTGACACACATCGGTCTCCTCCTGCGCATCGGGCCGGACGGGAGCGTCAGCCGCGCCCTCGTGTCCGGGCGGGTGCTCCACCACGAGCGTGTCCGCGAGGCACTGGTCCGCCATCTGGAGAAGGACCTCGGGCCCATGGCGCTGCCCCGCATCCCGGTCTCCCCGCAGCCCTTCACCATCGCCGAGTACTTCCCGACGCAGGGAGTGACGCCCTTCCACGACCCCCGGCAGCACTCGGTGTCGCTGGCCTACGTCGTCCCGGTGGCGGGCGACTGCCACCCCCGGCAGGACGCCCTCGACCTGGTGTGGTTCACCCCGCAGGAGGCGTCTTCGCCGCAGCTGCAGCAGGAGATGCAGGGCGGTCAGGGCGTACTGCTCCGGCAGGCCCTCGCGCACGTCGGCTGCCTCTCCTGAGTCCCGTGGCGGCCCGGGCGGCCCGCCGCCCGCGCCGCCACGCATAAGGGATCACCGCACGGGTACGGGGAGGCACGAGGGGGGCGACCGGCACCGGTTGCCGGCGCACACTCCGATCGCACGGGCCCCGGTCGCCTTCCGGCCTCGGGAGCCCGCCCCGGGAGGCACCCTGATGAAGCTGTCGTTCCTGCAACCGCTGTTCACCCGGCCGGGCCCGTGGGCGAGCGCCTACCTGGACACCTCCCGGGACGTCGAGGATCCCGACCGCGTCATCGCACGGCGCTGGCGGCACCTGCGGGACGACCTCACCGCCCACGGCGCCGACCCGGCCACCGTCCACGCCCTCCACGCCGCCGTGGGCACCGACGACGACCTGCCCGGGCGGCACGGCCAGGCCCTGTTCGCCACCCGCGGGGAACTCGTGCTGGCCGAGGAACTGCCCGAGCCGCCGGTGCGCGACACGGCCGGGCTCGAGACCCTGCCGGACGCCCTGCCGCTGGTGGTGCAGCGCGCCCCGGACGTGCCCTATCTGGAGCTGTTCGTCGGCCGCACCGAGGACGGCGACGGCATCCGGGTCGCCGCCCGGACCGGGCGCTGGCCGGCCGGACGCCCCGACCCGGATCCGGCCGTCCGGCAGACCGTCCCGGTGGAGGACTGGCCCCTGACCGCGCCACAGCTCGCCGGGGACCTGAGCGACCTGGCCGACCGCGGCGCGGCCGAGGTGCTCGTGCTGGGCCGCGACCCCGGCGACCCCCGGACGGCGGAGGTGCTCGTCCACCACATGCCGGAACGCCTGAGGAGCGACCTCGTCACGGTCGGCACGGCGCGTCCCGGCGGCACTCCCGGCCAGGCCCCTCTGGAGGAGCTCCTCGCCCGTGAGCTCGGCGGCCGCCTCAACGCCGCCGACCGGGCCTGCCTGGAGGCGTACCGGGTGCAGCGATCCCGGGACCGCACGGCCTGCGAGGGCACCGCGGCCGTCGTCGGTGCGCTGCGGGGCGCACGGGCGGCAGCGGTCCTGGTCAACGATCCCCCGCCGTCGCCCGGGTGCCTGTGGGCCGGGCCGGAGGAACCCGCCGGGGCCACCCTGCTGCGCGCCGCGGCGTGCAGCGGTGCGGAACTCGTGGTCGTGCCCCGCGGCACGCTCGCCCTGGACGACGGAGTCGGTGTCCTGCTGCGCCGGAGCGACCCCGGTACGTAGCCAGCGGCCTGCGGAATCGGCGGTGACCCAGCCGTGTTGTACCCACAGGTACAACGAGAGGGACGGGGATGGACACCGTCGAAGCGGGTCAATGTCCGGGCCGGCAGCCCGTGCCGGCCCAGGAAGAAAGCTGGACGCTCTCCTATCGGCCCGAAGCCCCCGCAGAGGCCCGCAAGCTCACCAAGGAAGCTCTGCGACGCTGGCAGGTACCGGCAGTCACTGCGGACGGAGTCCTGCTGGTCGTCTCGGAACTCGTCACCAACGCCTTCGAATACGCACGGCCGCCCATCGTGCTCCATCTCGGCCGCGACCGGAGCACCGGGCAGGTCCGCGTCGAGGTCACCGACGGCGGACCGGCCCCCGCCATCGGGGAATGGGCCGCGAGCTGCGGCGACTGCGAACACGGCCGGGGCCTGACCATCGTGGACCAGGTCGCCTCGGCGCACGGCGACCGCTGGGAGACAGGCCGTGCCACCCACTGGGCCGAGCTCGCTCCCGCGGCCTGACGGCGGCGGCGCGTACGCCGGGGTGCGTCGACCCGCGTGCGAGGGGTAACCGCGTTCCATGCAACCGGAACGGATCCACATGGCCCTGCCCCATGACTATCTCGTCGGCACCGTGCCGCTCATCGTGGGCGTCGCACTGGTGGTCGTCCTCATCGCGGCGGTGGCCGTCGGGCGTCGCGTACGCCGGAGGCAGCCACCCCCGGAGCGGAGCCCGCAGCCGCGTGCCTCCTCCTGGCGTACCCGCCGGGAGCACGACGCCGGCAGCACGGACGAGCACGGCTGACACCCCCTGGGAAGGGGCGGCGTCGCGGGCATCGCGCGTCCCCGCAACTGGACGTCGATCACCGGCTTCCGCTCCTGCCCGGGTCCGCGACCGGCGACAGGGGCGTCACCCCCCGCATCGCCGCACGGTACGTCGATTCGGCCGCACCTCGAGCTCCTCGACGCGGTCCGCGCCCCCGGGACAGCCGCTGCGCCTGGGGCCCCGAGCCGGAGAGCTCTGCTGACCGGGCACGCGGCCGCCGTTCCGCCCGGTTGCCGGGGGATCACGCCACTCGCATGGTGGAAGGACAGCCGCCACGCGCACGGCCCCACCGCCGACCGGGAGCGCCGCATGTCCCACCACCTCGACTCACCCCTCGCCCGGCAGGACCCCCGTCTGGACATCACCGACCTGTACGTCTTCCGCGGCGAGCGCGGCACCGTCTTCGTGACGAACCACTGCCACTCCCTGGCAGGTGAGGACGTCCCCCGGGGCTTCCATCCGGAGGGACGGTACGAGATCAAGATCGACGCGAACGGCGACGCCGTCGAGGACCTCGCGTACCGGTTCGTCTTCGCCGAGCGCGAGGGCGGCGGGGCGCAGACCTACGAGGTGTACCGGCTGGCCGGGCCCGAGGCGCGCGACCCGTCCGCCGAGGGGACCGTGATCGCCCGGGGCCGCACCGGCGGCACGGTCGGGACGGACGGCGGCGCCCGGGTGTGGTGCGGCGAGGCAGGCGACCCGTTCTGGATCGAGCCGGACGTCCTGCACGCGGTCGGCCACGCCTTCAAGGAGGGGACGACCGTCGATCTGTCGGGCTGGAACCGCGACGAGGCGAAGAACCTGTTCGCCGGCCACACGGTGTACTCCATCGTCCTGGAGGTCACCGACGAGGAGTTGCTGCCCGTCGCGGGTGAGGAACCGCGGATCGGTGTGTGGGCGCTGGACTCCCTCGCCACCGACGCGGGCGGCTGGCGCCCGGTCAACCGGGCCGGACTGCCCATGATCCACCCGCTGTTCACGCAGTTCGACGAGGAACTCGGGGACCGCCTCAACCAGAACGTCCCCGCCGACGACCTCCGGCTCCACGGCGACGCCGTCGTCGACGCGGTGGCGGGTGTGGTCCGCGCCTACGGCACGGCCCAGGACCCCCATGCGTACGCCGAGTTCGTCGTCGGCTGCTTCTGCCCGAACCTGCTGCCGTACACGATCGGCACACCCGCGTCCTTCGGCTTCGCCCGGTGGAACGGCCGGTCGCTGACCGACAACGCGCCGGACGTCATGTTCTCCTTCGCCGCCAACGCCCCTGTCACGCTGGGCATCGGCAGGGAGTCCGTCACGTCGAAGCCCGGCTCCTCGTTCCCCTACGTCCCGGCGGCGGCCTGAGGCACCACCGGTCAGGCGCCCGGCAGGGGTTCCCGCAGGAGGGCCTGTCCCGCGGCGCGGTGCTCGGCGGCGGCGGAGGGCTCCGTGGCGTCGAGCACGGCCGCGATCCCCTCGTGGGCCATCGCCTCCTCGTGGCGGTACCCCACCCTCGGCGCGAGGTCGAGCGCCTGCCGGTGCAGTCGCAGTGCCTCGTCCGGCAGGCCCGCGAGCCGGCATGTCTCCCCGTAGCCGTTGAGGAAGTGGATCTTCCACTGCTCCTCGAAGATCTCGTCGAGCAGCGCGAACGCCTCGCGGTGGCTGGCCAGCGCCTCCTCGTAGCGGCCCATGCGGCGCAGCGCGACGCCCAGGCAGTTCAGGCACCATGCCTCGTTGTGCCGGTGCCCGTCCTCACGGGCCAGGGCGAGCGCGCGGTGCAGATGGCCGAAGGCGTCCTCGGGTTCCTCGCGGGCGACGGCCACCCCGAGGGTGATGAGCGCGGTGAGCGCGGGCGGCCACGCGGGGTCGGTGTGCGGGGTCTCCAGCGCCTCGCGGGCCAGCCGCGCCGCCTCCTCGCGGTGTCCCGACTGCAACAGGGCCCAGGCCTCGTAGGCGGTGGCGTGGGCCGTGCCCATCGGGCAGCCGGCGTCCGCGTACAGCTTCCCCGCCAGCCGGAACTGTTCCAGCGGCTCCTCGACGTATCCCTGGTCCCACCCCAGGTAGCCGCGCCGCATGGTCAGTTCGGC
The DNA here is from genome assembly GCF_035918135.1 of Actinacidiphila glaucinigra. Classification (NCBI taxonomy): domain Bacteria; kingdom Bacillati; phylum Actinomycetota; class Actinomycetes; order Kitasatosporales; family Streptomycetaceae; genus Actinacidiphila; species Actinacidiphila glaucinigra. Next base: position 8,770,752 of record NZ_CP109144.1, on the reverse strand, counting down.
CTCGGCCAGGACGTCCCCGGCCTCCGCCACCAGGGCGGCGGCCGCCTCGTACGCGGCGTCGGCCTCCGCCATCCGGCCCGCGTTGTAGCGGGCGAAGCCCAGGTCGCTGTAGGCCTCGCCCAGTTGCCGCGGGTCCCCCAGGCGGCGGGCGGCGGCCAGGGAGCCCTCGAAGAGGACGTTGAGCCGGGTGGTGCCGCAGCGCCGGGCGAAGTACGACCTCATGAAGCGCGGCAGCTCGCACACGTGCGCGTCGGCCCCGGCGGCGAGGGCCGCCTCGAAGGCCGTCAGCAGGTTGCTGTACTCGGCGCCGAACCAGGCCAGGGCCGTGTTCTTGCCGGCGAACTCCGGCAGCTCCGCCGGCGCGGGTCCCGAGCAGGCCACCCCGCTGCGGGACAGGAAGGGCATGGTGGCGTCGGCGGCGGCGGCTGCGTGCACGTAGTAGTCGAGCACCCGGAGCAGGGCCCGTTGCCGTGCGGCCGCCGGGTCCTGCTCGGTGGTCGCCCGCAGCGCGTGCCGGTGCACCAGGTCGTGCAGCCGGTAGCGGCCGGGGGCCGGCTGCTGGACCAGGTGTGCGTCGAGGAGGTCCTCGAGCATCGCCCGGGCGTCGCGCAGCGGCACGTCGGCGAGAGCGGCCACGACGTACTCGTCGAAGGCCGAGCCCGGCAGCAGGCTCAGCAACCGGAACAGGCGGCGCTGGTCGCGGTCCAGCTGGTTCACGGACATGGCGAACGCGGTGTCGAACTCGCTGGGGCCCTCCGCCATCCGCTCGACGAGGATGCCCACGGTCCAGCCCGGCCGGTGCCGCAGCCGTGCCCCGGCGAGCCGCAGCGCCAGCGGCAGGTTGCCGCACAGCCGCAGCACCTCGGCCGCCGCCTGCGGTTCGCGGGCCAGCCGTCCGTCGGTGCCCGCCGGCTCGCCGCCGGCGCGGGCGAGCAGTTCCGCGCTGTCCTGCGGGGTCAGCACGTCCAGCGAGACCGGCGGCACTTCTTCCAGGCCCAGCAGCCGGTTGCGGCTGGTGACCAGGGCGACGGAGTGGCCCGCGCCGGGCAGCAGCGGGCGGACCTGGTCGGCGTCGGCGGCGTTGTCCAGGACGACGACGGCCCGCCGATGGGCCAGCTCCGACCGCCAGCAGGCGGCGAGTTGCTCGACGCCCTCCTGCGGGATCCGCTCGGAGGGGACGTCGAGCGCGGCGAGCAACGCCCGCAGCGCGGGGTCGGGGTCGAGTGGCCTGCGGCCCTCGGTGAAGCCGTGCAGATCGAGGTAGAGCTGGGCGTCGGGGTAGTCGGCGGCGAGGCGGTGCGCGGCGTGCACCGCCAGGCAGGTCTTGCCGACACCGGCCATGCCGTCCACGGCGACCACCCGGCCGCCGGCGACCGCGGCGAGCACGGCGGCGAGTTCGGTCCGGCGCCCGGTGAAGTCGGGCGCGTCGCGCGGGAGATCGTTGCGAGGCGGGCGCGGGGCCGACGCGGGCGGCGTCGGGGGATGGATCTGGCGGCTGGTCCTCGGGGGCGCCGGCAGCGGGTGGGAGGCCCGTTCCCACAGGGGGCGCAGCGGGCGCGGGTCGCGTGTGACGAGACGGCAGAGCGCGACGACGGCGGGCCAGGGCGCGGTCCGGCCCGTGAGGTAGCGCGACAGCGACGACGAACTCAGCCCCGTGTCCCGGGCCAGGGCGCGTACGCCGCGCCCGGAGAGCTCCTGGAGCATGCGCAGCCGCGCGGCCAGCTCCTGCGGTGGGTCGGCCTCCGCCGTCCGTTGCTGCGCAACCACCCGTCCCCCGCCTTCCTGTCCCACCCCGGCTGAACCCGTCCGGGCCGCATTCCCGCTGTACACGGCCGCCCCGGCTGTCCCACGGCGTCCCACCGCCGTCGCCGTGGCAAGGCCCGCGCGCTGTCATGGAGTCACGCCCCGGGGCACGGGGCGCCGAACCGGAAGAGGGAGAACCACGATGCAGTCCCGTATGCAGAACCCGGCCATGGTCCTGTCCGGCGCGATGCAGCCCATCCAGGAGCTGATCAAGGCCGTGCACTCCGGCGGGGTGGACGGGCAGACGCTGGAGCTGGTGCACCTGCGGGTGAGTCAGATCAACGGCTGCAGCGCCTGCGTCGACGGCGGCGCGAAGACGGCGCGCAAGGCGGGGGTGAACGACGAGCGCCTGGCCACGGTCGCCGCATGGCGGGAGGCCCCGTACTTCAGTGAGGAGGAGCGGGCGGCGCTGGCACTGGCCGAGGCCGCCACGCGGCTGGCCGACCGTCCCGGGGCGGTCGGTGACGAGGTGTGGGACGCCGCCGCCACCCACTTCGACGAGAAGCAGCTGGCCGCGATCGTGCTGATGATCGGCGTGACCAATCTGTTCAACCGGCTCAACGCCACGACCCGGCAGATCGCCGGCGCCTGGGGATGAGGGGCGCGGCGTCCGCTCCCGGGCCGCGGGCGCGCCCGGGGCGGACCCGCACGGGGCGGGGCTGACAGAGGGCCCCGCCGGGCCGGGGCGACAGGTCGGAGGGCCGTGTCACACCGGCGGGAGCTGCCCGGTCAAGAGGTGGACGGCTCAACTTCTTCCTGGTGCGCCGTCCGGGCACGACCGACGGGTGAGGAGGCGCGCCATGCGGCACATCGCCAGGGCCGTGGCGGCGATCGGGGACGCGCGTGGACCCGGCCACGAGAGGTACGCCCTCGCGCCGCGGTGCCCGCTTGCGACGGCGTGTCGCGCCACCTCGGCGGACAAGTGGCTGGTGGGGTTCCGGGTCGGCGCCGGGGGAACCGCGGCCACCTGGCTCTACTACGTGGTGGATCATGCGAACGACGCGATGGACGCGAAGGAGAAGGCCATCTCCATGGCCGGTGACGAGATCGACGTCCCTCGCCCGCTCGGGCGTGACGGCGTGGGCAGGACGGAGATCCGGCTCATCCACGACGACGGGATCGGGCCACGACGTCTGCTGCCCTGCCCGTGACGGGGCTCCCTCGGCGAGGGCGCCCCGCACGGGCAGCGAACGCGGCCGCCGCCGGTGCCCGGACGTGGTCCGGGCACCGGCGGCAGCGGGGGTGCGCGCTACTACTTGGTGAGCGGGGAGAGCTTCGGGTCGTTGGCGTACGCCTCGGCCGCGTTCTCCTTGGTCACGATGACCGGCGGGAGCAGGTACGACGGGACGACCTTGCTGCCGTTGTTGTACGACTTGGTGTCGTTGATGGTCGGCTTGCCGCCCTTCTGCAGGGACTGGACCATCTTGATGGTCTCGGCGACGAGCTTGCGGGTGTCCTTGTTGATGGTGGAGTACTGCTCACCCGCCATGATCGACTTCACCGACTCGACCTCGGAGTCCTGGCCGGTCACGACCGGGACCGGCTTGCCGGCGCCCTTCACCGAGGTGATGATCGCGCGGGCGAGGGTGTCGTTCGGCGAGAGCACGCCGTCGAGCGTCTTCTTGCCGGTGTAGGTGGAGTTCAGCAGCGAGTCCATGCGGCTCTGGGCGTTCTCCGCCTTCCAGCCCTGGGTCGCGGTCTGCTTGATGTCGGTCTGACCGGAACCGACAACGATGTCGCCCTTGTCGATGGCGGGCTTGAGCACCTCCATCGCACCGTCGAAGAAGACCTTCGAGTTGTTGTCGTCCGGCGAACCGGAGAACAGCTCGATCGTGTACGGGCCCTTCGCCTTCTTGGCCTTCATGCCGTCCAGCAGCGCCTGACCCTGCAGCTGGCCGACCTTGAAGTTGTCGAACGCGATGTAGTAGTCGACGTCCGGCGTGTTGGTGATGAGGCGGTCGTAGGCGATGATCGTCGCACCGGCCTGCTTGGCCTGCGCCACCTGCGTGGACAGCTGCGAGGCGTCGGTCGCACCGATGACGATGACCTTCGCGCCCTTGGTGACCATGGAGGAGATCTGCGCCTGCTGGTCCGCGACGGTGGTCGAGGCACCCGCGTACTGGACGTCGGCCTTGAAGCCGGCGTCCTTCAGGCCGTTGGTGAACAGGTCACCGGCGAGCACCCAGTTCTCCGAGGTCTTCGCCGGCAGCGCGACACCGACCAGTCCGTCCTGCGCGAAGCCGCCCTTGGCGTCGCTGGTGTCCTTGCCGGTGGAGCCCTCGCGTTCGTTGGAGCACGCCGTGCCCAGGGCGAGCAGCGCGGCGGCGCCGATCACGGCGATGCCTCTGGTGATGGTTCTGCGCATGTGGGTTGTGCCCTTTCCTGGTGATGCGGGAGAGACGAGCGCCGCCTGGTGCGGCACCCTGGGGGGTACTGCCGGTCGGTCAGCCTGCGACCGGAGCCTTGTCGGGGTCGGAGGCCGGGTTCGGCGGGTCGACCGGTGTGGACGTCTCGTTCTGGCGGAACGGACGCATCAGGGTGCCGATGATCGAGAAGCGCCCCTGGCTCTTGCTGTAGACGTCGAACGCGACGGCCAGGAGGAGGACCAGGCCCTTGATGATCTGGACCATGTCCGAGCCCACGCCCTCCAGTTGGAGGCCGTTGTTGAGCAGCGCCATGACGAGACCGCCGACGATGGAGCCGCTGATGGTGCCGAGACCACCGGACACGGCGGCGCCGCCGATGAAGACGGCCGCGATGGCGTCGAGTTCCCAGCTCAGACCGTCCTGCGGGCCGGATGCCGCGGAACGGGCCACGAAGATCATGCCGGCGAGCGCGGCCAGCACGGACATGTTCATCATGACCAGGAAGTTGACGCGCCGGAGCTTGACGCCGGACAGCTCGGCCGCGCGGGAGTTGCCTCCGACGGCGTAGATGTGCCGGCCGCCGATGGTGTTGCGGGTGTAGTACGAGTACGCCAGCACCAGGGCGATCAGGATGATGCCGGAGATCGGGAAGCTGGTGCCGACCCGGCCGCCCGCGAAGCGCAGCGTCGTGAAGACGATGATGCCCACCATCACGGCCAGGCGGATCCCGGTCACCCACAGCGGCGCGGCGTCGGCGTGCATGACGCGCCGGGTCTGCCGGGCCCGCCACTCGCGCCAGGCCACGCCCGCGCAGGCGAGCAGGCCGAGCAGCAGCGTCAGGTTGTTGTAGCCGGTGTCCGGGCCCACCTCGGGCAGGAAGCCGGCACCGATGTCACGGAACCCGGTCGGGACCGGCACGGTGTCCGCGTTGCCGATGTACTGGTTGCCGCCGCGGAACAGGAGCATGCCGGCCAGGGTGACGATGAACGCCGGCACTCCCACGTAGGCGACCCAGAAGCCCTGCCAGGCGCCGATCGCCGCGCCGACGAGCAGGCCGAGCAGGATGCCCAGGGGCCAGGGGAGCGAGTGCTCCTGCATCGTCTTGGCGACCACGATCCCGGTGAACGCGGCCACCGAGCCGACCGACAGGTCGATGTGCCCGGCGACGATCACCATCAGCATGCCGATGGCCAGGATCAGGATGTAGGAGTACTGGCTGACCACGGCGATGAGGTTGCCGGAGGTCAGGGTCAGTCCCCCCGTCCAGATCTGGAACAGGAGCACGATCGCGACGAGCGTGGCGATCATGCCGAACTGGCGGGCGTTGGAGGCCGTGCCCCCGAAGAGGTTCTTCTGCAGGTCTGAGATGCGGCTCATGGGCTCGGTGTCTTCTTCATAGAGGTCATCTGTTTCATGAGGAGTTCCGGGTTCGCGTCGCGGCGCGTCACCTCACCGGTGATGGCGCCTTCGAACACCGTGTAGATGCGGTCGCACAGTCCGATGAGCTCGGGCAGCTCCGAGGAGATGACGATGACGCCCTTGCCCTCGCCCACCAGCCGCTGGATGATCCCGTAGATCTCGTACTTGGCACCCACGTCGATGCCGCGGGTGGGCTCGTCGAGGATGAGCAGGTCGGGGTCGGTGAACATCCACTTGGCCAGGACGACCTTCTGCTGGTTGCCGCCGGAGAGCTTGACGACCTCCTCGTCGACGCCGGGTGTCTTGATCCGGAGGTTCTGCCGGTACTCCTCGGCGATCCGGTGCTCGCGCACCGGGTCGATGACCTGGTGGCGGGAGATCTTCGACAGCTTGGCGGCGACCATCGAGGTCTTGATGTCGTCCAGCAGGTTGAGGCCGATCGACTTGCGGTCCTCGCTGACGTAGGCGAGGCCCTGCCGGATGGCCTCCGACACCGTCTTGAGGTGGATCTCCTTGCCGTCCTTGAAGACCCGTCCCGACAGGAAGGTGCCGTAGGAGCGGCCGAACAGGCTCATCGCGAGTTCGGTGCGCCCGGCGCCCATGAGGCCGGCGAAGCCGACGATCTCACCGCGCCGCACCGTGAAGGTGGAGCCCTTGCACACGAGCCGTTCGTCGGAGGCGGGGTGCCGCACGGTCCAGTCGCGGACCTCGAAGAACACCTCCCCGATGTCGGGAGTGTGGTCGGGGAACCGGCTGTCGAGTTCCCGGCCGACCATGCCGCGCACGATGCGGTCCTCGTTCACACCGTCGGCCTCGACGTCCAGGCTCTCGATCGTCCGGCCGTCGCGCAGGATGGTGATGGTGTCGGCGACCGCCTCGATCTCGTTCAGCTTGTGCGAGATCATGATCGAGGTGATGCCGCGGTCCCGGAAGCCGCGCAGCAGGTCGAGCAGGTGCTGCGAGTCGGTCTCGTTCAGGGCCGCGGTCGGCTCGTCGAGGATGAGCAGCTTCACGTCCTTGGCGAAGGCCTTGGCGATCTCGACGAGTTGCTGCTTGCCGACGCCGATGTCCTTGACGAGCGTGTCCGGGTCCTCCTTGAGGCCGACCTGCTCCATCAGCTCCAGCGCCCGGTGCTGTGCGGCCTTCCAGTCGATCGAGCCGCGTTTGCGCGGCTCGTTGCCGAGGAAGATGTTCTCCGTGATCGACATGCCGGGGACCAGCGCCAGTTCCTGGTGGATGATGACGATGCCGGCCTGCTCGCTGGCCCGGATGTCGTGGAACCTGACGGTGTCGCCCCGGTAGACGATCTCACCGGTGTAACTGCCGTGCGGGTGGACGCCGCTCAGCACCTTCATGAGGGTGGACTTGCCTGCGCCGTTCTCGCCGCAGATCGCGTGGATCTCCCCCTCCTTCACCACCAGGTTGACGTCCGCGAGCGCCGTCACGCCCGGGAACGTCTTGGTGATGGACCGCATCTCCAGCAGTACCGGGGCGCTGCTCATGCGCGGAGCTCCACGCCGCGGACGCCGCGAAGATCACGCGGGCCCGCCTCCCCTGGGATGCGACATTTCGTGGACATCAACTTGCCTCCGATGACACTGCGCCGTGCCTCCATGCCGGACCTGTTACGGCTTGGGCACCGGACTTTAAATCCATTTGTTTTACTAAGTCAACGCCCTTGAGCGGTATCGTCATTGCGGCAAGAGAGGAACGCGTGTGCGGCAAGCAGGAACAAACCTCCCCAAAGTCGGGCGGTACAACCGGGCGGTGGTCCTGGACCAGATCCAACTCGCGGACGGGATCAGCCGGGTCGAGATCGCCCAGAAGACGGGCCTGACCCCGCAGACCGTCTCGGGGATCGTGCGCCGTCTGCTGGACGAGGGGATCGTGCGCGAGGACGGGGCCAGCCGGGGCGCCGGCGGCGGCAAGCCCCGCACCACCCTGCGGGTCAACGCGGACGCGGGCAACGCCGTCGGTCTCGTCTTCGACCCGGTGGAACTCACCTGCTCCGTGGTCGACCTGCTCGGACGGCCGCTGGTCGTCAAGCGGCGCCCCACGCCCCCCGGCGCGGATCCGACACACGTGGTGGCCGCCATGGCCGACCTGGTCGCCGAGGTGCTGACCGAGGCCGACGTACCGCGCGGCAACGTCCTGGGGCTGGGCCTGGCCACCCCCGGCCCGATCGACCAGCGGAACGGCATGATCGTCGCCCCGCCGCAGCTCGCGCACTGGACCCGGGTGCCGCTGCAGCAGATGCTCAGCGACGCCACGGGCCTTCCGGTGACCCTCGACAACGACGCCACCGCCGCGGCGGTCGGCGAGCGCTGGTCGGGCGCGGGCCGGGGCGTGGCGAACTTCGCCTATCTGTTCTTCGGCACCGGCATCGGCGGCGGACTGGTCCTCAACCACCAGGTGTACCGGGGCGGTTCGCTCAACGCCGGCGAGTTCGGCCATTCCACGGTGGTGTCGGACGGGCCCGAGTGCTACTGCGGCAACCGGGGCTGCCTGGAAGGACTGGCGAACCCGTCCGCGATCGTGGCCGAGACGCACCGCCGCCTCATCGACAAACCCGGCGGCAGCGTGCTGTCACCGGCGTTCGACCGGGACCCGGCCTCCGTCGACCACGCCGCGGTCCAGCTCGCGGCGGGAGCCGGTGACCCGGTCGCGGCCGCGGTCGTCGACGAGGCCGCGCAGCACGTCGCCACGGTCGCGGTGACGATCGCCAACTTCATCGACGTGGACCTCATCATCCTCGGCGGTCACGGCATCCAGCACGTCGAGTCCCGCTACGTCGACGCGGTCGCCTCCGCCCTGACCGCGAAACCCCTGGCCCGGCACATCCGCGTCGTCCAGGTCGCGGCCTCCCCGCTCGGCGCCGACGCGGCCGTCGTGGGCAGCGCCGCGCTCGTACTGCACGCCACCTACTCGCCGCAACTGTCGTCGCTCGTCCTGGACTGACGGAGGACGGATGACGGGCGGACGACGGGGGTCACATGGGGTGACGTCAGCGGGCCAGCGCGCCGATGAGGCGCTCGACCGCCGCGACGTACCCGGAGTTGTCCAGTTCGGGATCCCAGGCGGTCTGCAGCGCCAGCCCCTGGTAGATCGCGACGAACACCCTGGCCAGGCCGTCGGCCGGCCACGCGGCGTCCAGTTCGCCGCGCTCCTGGGCCGCCCGGACCAGGTCGCCGACGACTGCGCGGGGACGGTCCACACCCTCGCGCGCCACCGCGTGCACCCGCGGTGCCCGCAGGGCCTCGGCCCAGATCTGGACGCCGAGTTGCACACGCTGCCGCTCGTCGGCGTCGGCCAGCGAGCGCAGGAGTTCCAGGTAGCCGCCGGCGACGCCCGGGAAGGCGTCGGCGGGGTTCCCGGCGGGTTCGTCCAGGTGCAGCCTGCGGGCCTGCTGATCGTGCCATTGGTCCGCGATGGCCACGACCATGTCGTCCTTGTCGGCGAAGTAGCGGTAGATCAGACCGGCGCTGAAACCGGACTCGGCCGCGATGTCCTGGATGGTGGTGCGGTGGAAGCCCGCGCGGGCGAAGCAGCGGGCGGCGGCGTCGAGGATCTGCGCGCGCCGTGCCCGCAGATGCTCCTCACTGACCTTGGGCATCACCTCACCTCGGCCTGGGCGATGCGGTAGAAGGGCGCGGCCGGCTCGTGCCGCCCCAGGGGCTCCAGATAGTGCGCGGCGGCCTCCCTCGCCGATCGGTCCAGGGTGAGCTCCAGCCCCCGCTCGGCGAGGTACGCCGGGAGTTCGTCGGGGACGAAACCGAAGGTGAACGGCTCCCCGGCCGCACGCACGGTGTCCGCCCAGGCGGTGACGCCGTCGAAGTCCCCGGTTCCGTCCAGGGCCCGCCGGTCCATGTAGGTGAGGACGATCCGGCTGCCGGGCGCCAGCGCGGTGGCGAGCGCCGTCAGCGTGGCGTGCACCGATGCCGCGTCGAGGTAGTTCGTCACGCCCTCCCAGACCACCACCGCCCGGTCGTCGCCCGGTCCCGCGTCGCGCAGCACGTCGCCGAGGTCCTCCCGCATCAGGTCCGCCGGAACGAACCGGACGCCGCCGCCCGGTCGCCCCGCACGGGCGGACCACGCGCCGGCCAGTCCGCGCTTGACCGTCTGCGTCGCCGGGTGGTCGACCTCCAGGACGGTGGCGGTGCGCGCCGCGTCCAGCCGGAAGGCCCGGCTGTCGTACCCCGCGCCGAGCAGGACGAGGTGCCGGGTGCCGTGTTCCAGGGCGTCCACGACCAGGTCGTCGATCAGCCGCGTGCGGACCACGGCCGAGGCGCGCGGACCGGCCGGCCAGCGCCGGTCGATCCGGCGCTCGAGGAACCGCGCCACGCCCGGGCAGCGGGCGACCGTCAAGGCCAGGCGGTGGCCGCGGCCGAGGCACGAGGCGGCGTACGGGTCGGTGAACAGGCGCGGCCCCCGGCGCACCGACTCCAGTGCCCGGAACAGGGCGACGTGCTGCGCTGTACGGCTGGCTGTGCTCTGCATGGGCCCATCATAATGAATGGACGTCCATTTTTTGTCCGGGGCTCCGGAACGGCCTCCGGCAGCAGGCCGTCACTCCTCGTCGGTAGGGGTCAGCCCCACCTCGAACAGGGCCCGGGCGGCCGCATCGGTCCGGCCCGGCAACCGGTCCACCCGCACCTCGCGGATACGGAATCCGAGCCGCCTGCAGGTCTCCGTCAACCGGGGCAGCAGGGCCGTGCCGGTGCGGTAGGTCAGTGGCAGTTCGGAGACCGTGGCCGTCGCGCCCGGCGGCAGGCGGCACAAGACGGGGGTACCCGCGCACCGCGTCCCTGCGCACGAGGATCAGGGCGCCGGCGACGCCGACCAGCGTGTGGGTACGCAGCCCCCGCAGCCCCGCGCTCCTCGGCTGGGCCGCCCGCTCCCGGCCGATCAGGGTGGACAGCACCAGGGCCGGCCCGAGTTCGGCCAGTTGCCGCAGACCCTGCCCGTTCGCCACGTCCCACAGCGGCGCCGCCACCTCGGCCATGCGCACCCCCACCCCACGCGACGGCGTCCGGGCGGGCGCCGCTACCGGTAACCCCACTCGTGTGCCCCGGACACGGAGGGCGAAAAGCACCGGCCCGGGATCGGCGCGGGACCTGCCGTCACGCCAACGGGAGCCTGACGCGCAGCAACGCGCCGCCCTGCGGGGCCGATCCGGCGTCGGCGTGCCCGCCGTGCCGCTGGACGATGTCACGGACGATCGCCAGGCCGAGCCCGGCGCCTCCCGCGTCGCGGGTGCGTGACTCGTCCAGCCGGATGAAGCGGTCGAAGACGCGTTCCCGGTCGGCCTCCGGGATGCCCGGGCCGTCGTCGGTCACCTCCAGGACGGCCCACCGGGCGTCACGGGTGACGCGCACCGCGACCGACCCGGTCGCGTGACGCCGGGCGTTGTCCAGGAGGTTGTCCAGGACGCGTTCCAGCCCCTGCCGGTCACCGCGGACCGTCACGGTCTCCGGGGCCTCGACGGTCACGGGCACCGCGCCCGAGCGCAGCGCGACCTTCTCGCGGGCCAGTTCGTCCAGGGCGACCGGCTCCATGGGGGTCTCCTCCCCCGCGTCGAAGCGGGCGAGCAGGAGGAGGTCGGAGGCGAGCGTCTGGAGCCTCGTGACGTCGTCCACCGCGCTGTCCAGGTCCAACAGGGCCGGGTGGGCGGCCGCCACCTCCAGTTCGGTGCGCAGCGCCGCGATCGGGCTGCGCAGTTCGTGGGACGCGTCGGCCACGAAGCGCCGTTGCCTTTCGACGGCGGCCTGCAGGGCCGTGAGCGTCTCGTTGGTGGCCCGCGCCAGCCGGGCCACCTCGTCGCGGGCCGGGGGCACGGGCACCCTGCGGGAGAGGTCGGTGCTGGAGGTGATGGCCTCCATCTCGGCGCGGATGGCGTCGACGGGGCGCAGCGCGTTGCGTGCGCCGAGCCAGGTCACCGTCCAGACCACGGCGAGCATCACGGGCAGGCCGGCCGACAGGAAGACGACCGCCGTGCGGACGGCGTCCTGTTCGGCGGAGAGGGAGGCGCCCGCGGTGACGGTGTAGCGCTCGCCGTCGCGTTCCCCCGAGAGGGCGGCGAACCGGTACGACGCCTGCCTGCCGTCCACGGTCGCGGTCCCCGTGCCGTACTCCGCCTCGGTCTCCGTGTCGCCGTCGTCGTCCGGGTCCGGCACCGGCGCACCGGTGATCTGCCGGACGTCCTCCCCGGCCGCGAGGAGGGTGCCGCCGCCGTCGGTGACCCGTACCGGGTACTCGTCGCCGTCCGGCAGGTCGAGGCGGTCGTACGGGGTCCCGGCGGCGATCTCGGCGGCCACCTCGCGCGCGGCGACCTCGGCCCGCAGGCCGGCCTGCCCGGTGAGGTTCGCCCGCAGGGCGAGGACGAGGCCGAGGCCCGCGAGGACCAGGGCGACGCCCACCACCGCGGTCGCGGACAGTGCCGTGCGGGCGCGGACGGACCTCATCCGGCCTCCATCACGTATCCGGCGCCGCGGACGGTGCGGATGGTGGCGGCCCCGAGTTTGCGGCGCAGCGCGCTGACGTAGACCTCGACGATGTTGGGGTCGCCGCTGTAGGCGAAGTCCCACACGTGCTCGATGATGTCGGCCTTGGTGACCACCTCGCCGGCGTTGAGCACCAGGTGCTCCAGCACGGCGAACTCCCGTGCGGTGAGCGGGACCTCGGCCCCGTCTCGGGTGACCCTGCGGCGGCCGGGCTCGACGGTCAGCGCACCGATGGTGACCACGGGTGAGCCGCCGTGGGAGCGCCGCCGCAGCAGCGCGCGGACGCGGGCCAGGAGCACGACGTACGCGAAGGGCTTCGTCAGGTAGTCGTCGGCGCCGGTGTCCAGACCCTCCGCCTCGTCGTACACCCCGTCCTTGGCGGTCAGCATCAGGATCGGGGTGTCGTCGCCCGCGGCCCGCAAGGCGGCGCAGACGCGGTAGCCGTTCATGCCGGGCAGCATGATGTCCAGCAGGATCAGGTCGTAGGCCTGCTGCGCGGCCTGGTGCAAAGCTTCGGCGCCGTCGTGCACCACGTCGACGCCGAAGCCCTCGGCTGTCAGCCCCTTGGCCAGTGAGGCGGCAAGGCTGCGCTCGTCCTCCACGATCAGCAGGCGCATGGGTACAGGGTGCCAAAACGCTCCTGAGGATTCCTTCAGGATCCTTCAGCGTGGCTTCAGGTGCGGCGGGCGACCGTGGTGGTCATCGGATCACCCACGGAAGGGACACATCATCATGAGGCGCAAGACGCTGATCGCCACCGCGGCCGCCGTCGCCGTCCTGGCCGGAACGGGAGGCGTCGCGGCGGCCGCCATGGCGGACGACGACCGTGAGCGACCCGCCGCCGTGGCCACCGACGACCGCGACGACCGCGACGCCGGTGACGACAAGGCCCGGGACGGCGGCACCCGCACGGTGAGCCTCTCCGACGCGGTCACCGCGGCACGGGCCGAGGCCCCGGGCACCGTGGTGTCGGCCGAACTGGACGAGGACCGCGGACGCGCCGAATGGGAGGTCGAGACGCTGGCCGAGGACGGCACCTGGCACGAGGTGACGATCGACGCCGCGAACGGCAAGGTCGTCACCACCCGCGAGGAGCAGGACCGGCAGGACGCCGACGAGGCCCGGGACGCACTGCGCGGCTCACGCACCGACCTCGTGGAGGCGGCGAAGGCGGCCGCCGGCGCCCACCCCGGTACGGTCACCTCCGTCTCCCTCGACGACGACACCCGCGGCTGGGAGGTCGAACTCCACGAGAACGGCACCGAGCACGAGGTCCGCGTCGACCCGGCCACCGGGGACACCACCTGACGGTGGGCCCGGGGCGCGGGACTCAGATCCGCGGCTCGGGCGGGAAACCGGTCCAGCGAAGCCCCTCCGGCAGGTGGCGCATGTCGTTCTGGACCAGGACGGAGACGGGCCGCCCCGGCATGTAGCGGATGACGGTGAGGGCCGCATTGGCCTGGTTCACACCGAGCCACCGCCATGCCGGGGCGTCCATGGCATGCCTCACCAGCCAGCCCACCAGGAAGTTGTGGGTGACGACCAGTTCGTGCCGCTCCCGGTCGCCCTCGGCGGGGCCGGTGAACTGCTCCAGCGCGCGCAGGGCCAGCGAGGGACCGACCGCGCGCTCCTCCGCCGTGGCGCCGTCCAGGAAGCGCAGGAGGTGGTCGGCGCTGTCCGGGGGCAGTTCCTCCCGCCGCGGGAAGTACGGGACGTAGTCGCCGGCGGTCTCCGAGACGCGGAGGTCGGCACCGTCCAGGTGCTCCCCGATCAGGGCCGCCGTCTGGGCGGCCCTGGGCAGCGGGCCGTGGTGGACCACGGAGATCGGCCGGCCCGCCAGCCGGCGGCCGAGCAGGTCCGCCTGGCGGCGCCCGTCGTCCGACAGCCCGCTCTCGTCCGGCAGTGCCTCTCCGTGCCGGACCAGATAGAGGTAGCGTGTGGCCGCAGCCGCCATGCCCGGGCTCCTTCGCGAAGCGTCGTGATCGTGTGGTCGTTCCCGGGCACGACGCCGTGGCCGCCGTCCCCGGTTCCCGCGGGCGGTGCGTCAGGGCAGCAGGGCGAGGGCGCTGTACCAGACCGGGCCCGGGTTGAGGCGGTCCGGGTGGAGCTGCAGCATCCGGTCGTAGAACGGGCGGGGGCGCGGTTTCTCCGCGAGCAGCCGCTGTGCGTCGAGCAGGTAGTCGCGGGTCTGCTCCAGGATCACGGGGTCGTCGGGCAGGGCCTTGTTCTTGTGGCCGGCCACGACCGCGCGCGGGTTCAGCGCGAGGACGGTGCCGATCGCGGTGAGCCACTTGTCGATGCCGCCGCCGGCGCTCTCCCGCAGGTACTGGTGCACGCCGTTGTAGGCCACGTCGCCGGCCACCACGAGGCCGATCGACGGGACGTGCAGCACGGTCGTGTCGTCGGTGTCGGTGTGGCCGGTCTCCACCACGTGCAGCGGGTGCCCTTCCAGCGCGAACCCGTCGTCCGGGACGACCCGGTAGACCACGGGGCTGTCCGGGATGAGCCCGGGGAAGTCCACGTCCCATCTGGTCCGGCGGCCCTCGCCGGCCTGCCGGTGCATCAGCCCGATGGTGCCCTCGGTCGCGTACGGCACCGCCCCGGGGAAGCGCCGCAGCAGCAGGCCGGTGCCGAACCAGTGGTCACCGTGGCCGTGGGTGGCGTAGACGTGGGTGAGCCGCCGGCCGGAGCGTTCGATCCAGTCGCCGACGTCGCGCACCTGGTCGCGGGTGAACGGCGGGTCGACGAGGACCGCTTCCGCGGCGCCGAGGATCAGGGTGGACGTCAGCGGCGAGGAGTGGATGGCGCTTCCGTCGGGCAACCGGGGGCCCTGGGCGCGGCGCAGCCCGTCGCACACGTGGGTGTCGTAGCGGAGATCCGTCATGCCGGTTCAGCCGAGCCCGGCGGGCACCGGCGCCTCCATCAGGGCCAGCAGGCGGGCGACCTTGTGGTCGAGTTCCAGGCCCACTCGGGTGATCTCCTCGCTCCCGTAGCTGCGGAAGTGGGAGCTCGGCTTGTCGATCACGAATCGCGGCCCGTCGGCCCCCCGGTAGATCTCGGTGCGCAGCGGCGCGTGCATCATGGCGGAGGGGTCGTGGCGGAACATCCGCTCGGCGATGGCGTAGTTGCCCATGAGGTACATCACGAACGGCGTCGCGTCCCCGGCGAGGGTCATGAGCGCCGTTCCCGCGTTCTTCCAGAAGATCATGAATCCGTGGGGCGCGTTGCTCGCGGCCAGGGCGAGGGCGCTCTCCCACGTGCCGCCGGAGCGGATGACGTCCTGGACCTCCGTTTCCCGGTAGTCGGGCACGAGGGACTCGTAGCGCCGCACGGCCTCCTCGAACGTTCCGGGCAGGGGGACGTCGAACCTGGTGACGTCGTAGTCGACCGTTCGTGCCTCGGACACCTGGATCACCTCGGACGGCACGGCGCACCGCCGCGCCCTCCTCCCATCGTCCCTCCGCGGCACGTCGGCGCAACTCCGTGCTCACACCCAGTTGCGCCGGGCCGCCGCGACGCCCGCGCCGAACCGGTTGGTGGTGCCCAGTTCCGCGTAGAGATCCTGGATCCGCCGGCGCAGGGTGCGCGTCGAGACACCGAACTGGCGGGCGATGGCGTCGTCCTTGACCCCGGCGGCGAAGAGCGCGAGCAGGTTCCGCTCCTCATCGGTGGGTTCGCGCACCGGGTCGCCCGGGTCGCCCGGGTCGGACGGCCGCGGCGCCGACGGCTGCTGGGAGCCCGGTCCGGCCAGCGGGACGGCGCCTGCCCAGTAGCGCTCGAAAAGCTCGGTCAGGGCCTCCAGCAACGGGGGCGCCTCGGTGTAGAGGGTGTCGGTGCTGTCGGGACCCAGACTCAGCGACACCATGGCCGCCGAGCGGTCGGCCATGGTCAGCTTGATCGGCAGCGAGGACACGACCCTGGCCTCCTCGCCGCGCGACACGAGGCTGCCCAGCTCCTGTCCCCCGCCGTCCTCGTCGAAGCTGGCGGCCGCGTAGACGACCCGCACCCGTACGCCGCGCCGTACGGCGGCCTCGTCGAGCGGCCCGTTCGGTGCGAAGTGGAAGGGGGGCCGGGCCAGGCCGCAGATCTCGTACGTGGCGGTCTGGTTCAACCGGTAGTAGCAGTCCCCGACTTCCTCCGGGCCGCTGATCGTCCGTGTGGCGGGTTCGCCGGCGCTGGACCGCCTGGCCTCGTCGAACAGCGCTCCGAGCGGCCCGGTGGCGTCGCGTATGGCGGCCAGTTGGCGTTCGCGGGACTCCACCAGTGCCCGCAGCGCGTGACGCGGATCCAGGGTCAGGTACTCGCCGGAGGAGCGGCGGCTGAGCAGTCCGGAGTGGTGCAGGCGTTCCAGCAGGGCCACCGCCGCTCCGGTGCCCAGCCCGAACGCCGCGGTGACGTCGTCGGCCGTACCGCCACCGTGGGCGAGCAGACCGCGGTAGACGGCCTCCGCCCCCGCGTCCAGTCCGACCAGCTCCAAGGGTGCGGCGCCTTCCGTCATCGTTCTCCACCTCTGACCTTCGTGCACGTGAGCGAACTGACGTCATATCACCAACGTGTGATAAGTGTGGCGCGGTACGGCGGCCGCTCACACCGTGCAGTGTGTCTCGCTTGCCGATCATTGCGCCGCTTTGCGCCCTGTCCACTTGGTGACATGGCACAGAAGTGCCAAAGGGCCGCCTTTACAGGGATCCGAACGGATGGCTGACTGCGTTCAACCCCAGCCCATCGATTCCATGAGGTTCCCTTGCGCATGCCTCCGTCCCGCAGACGCGGGTTGACAGCCGCCGTCGCCGCCCTCGTGGTGCTGACGGCCACGGGTCCGGTCGCGTCGGCCGACTCCTCGGCGACATCCCCCTCCCCCACCGCGACCGGTACCGCTCCCGCGGCCGTGCGCACCGTCACGCTGATCACCGGTGACAAGGTCACCGTGACCGGGAACGGCCGCACAGAGTCCGTCACCTCGGTCACCGGCCCGAACGGCAGGACCGCCGGCGCCCACGTGATGTCGGTGGGCTCGGACACCTATGTGTATCCCGAGGCCGCGGTGCCCTACATCGCGTCAGGAGCCCTGGACGAGGGGCTCTTCAACATCACCTCGCTGCTGGCGGACGGTTACGACGACGCCCGCACCGACCGGCTGCCGCTCATCGTCACCTACACCGACGCCGCCGCCCGCTCCCGCACCGCGAAGACCCCGGAGGGCGCGCGCAGGACGCTGACCCTCAGCAGCATCCAGGGCGCGGCGATCTCCGCCGAGCACGACCGGGCGGCGGACTTCTGGTCCTCTCTGACCGGTGCCGGGGCGAAGGCCGCCGGGACCGCCGCGAAGACGGCGGACGGCGCACGGCTGGCCGGCGGCGTCGCCAAGGTGTGGCTGGACGGCAAGGTCAAGGCCACGCTGTCCGACACGACGGCGCAGATCGGCGCCCCGGAGGTGTGGGGCGGCGGGGACACCGGGCAGGGCGTGGACGTCGCCGTGCTGGACACCGGCATCGACGCCGCGCACCCGGACTTCGCCGGCCGCATAGCGGCGACGGAGAGCTTCGTGCCCGACCAGGACGTCACCGACCGGCACGGTCACGGCACCCATGTCGCCTCCACCGTCGCCGGCACCGGCGCCGCCTCCGGTGGCACGGAGAAGGGCGTCGCCCCGGGCGCGTCCCTGCACATCGGCAAGGTCCTGGACGACTTCGGCAGCGGCCAGGACTCCTGGATCCTCGCCGGCATGGAATGGGCCGCTCGCGACCAGCACGCCAAGGTCGTCAGCATGAGCCTGGGCGGTGACGCGACCGACGGCACCGACCCGCTCAGCGAGGCGGTGAACCGGCTCAGCGAGGAGACCGGTGCGCTGTTCGTCATCGCGGCGGGCAACTCCGGCCCGGCGCCCTACACCGTGAGCGCCCCCGGTGCCGCCGACGCCGCGCTGACGGTGGGCGCGGTCAACGGGCCCGGCAAGGGCGTGGACCAGCTGGCGGAGTTCTCCAGTCGCGGCCCCCGCGTGGGCGACAACGCCGTCAAGCCCGACCTCACCGGCCCGGGGGTGAACGTGCTGGCCGCGCGCTCGCAGTACGCCCCTGAGGGCGAGGGCGCGTACCAGACGATGAGCGGCACCTCCATGGCGACGCCCCACGTCGCGGGCGCCGCGGCCCTGCTGGCCGCCAAGCACCCCGGCTGGACGGGGCAGCAGCTCAAGCAAGCCCTGGTCAGCACCACCGCGAGCACCCAGCGGTTCAGCCCCTTCGAGGCGGGCAGCGGGCGCGTGGACGTCGCCGCCGCCGTGAAGGCCACGCTGGTCGCCTCCGGTGACGCGTACGCGCAGACGCACTACCCGTACACGCCGGGCCAGACGGTCCGCAAGGACGTCACCTACACCAACTCCGGCGCCGAACCGGTCACCGTGGACCTGTCGCTGAACCCGGGCCAGCTGCCCGAGGGCCTGTTCACCCTGACCGAACCGCGGCTGACCGTGCCCGCCCACGGCACCGCCTCCGTGGGCGTGATCACCCACCTCGACGCGGCCGAGGACAACGGCGCCTACTCCACCCGCCTCGTCGCCACCGGCGCCGACGGCACGGCCCTGGCCCGCACCACGGTCGGGGTGAACAAGGAGGGCCGCCGGACCATGCTGACGGTCTCCGCGAAGGACCGCCACGGCAAGGCCCTGCCCGGCACCCTCATCCTCAAGGACGTGGAGCGCAACACCGCACCCAAGGCGTTCGCCGTCGACGCCTCGGGCCGCATCGACCTGCGCCTGTCCCCGAGCACCTACTCCGCGTGGCTGAACGCCGACGTGCCCGGCATCGACGGTACGCACACGCTGGGCTTCGCGATGTTCTCGGCGCCGCAGATCGACCTGGACGTGGACCGCACCGTGCGGTTCGACGCCGCGAGCCTGCGCAAGGCGGCCGCCGTCACGCCGCAGCCGACCGCGAACGAGTTCATGCGAGTGGACCAGTACCGCACCAACGGCGACCTGTTCCCGTTCCTGGACAGCTACATGCCCGAGTACTGGCGCTACGACAGCCTCTGGGTGACCCCGACGCCGAAGGTGACGAAGGGCTCGTACCACTTCGCGACCCGCTGGCGGCAGATCCAGCCGCCGCTGACGTTCTCCTCCGGCTCGCAGACCTACGACGACGTCACCATCCAGAGCATGTCCCCCAAGCTGGGGGACGGCACGGGCACCTACCGGGCGGTCTGGGCCGGTGACGGCTCCGCCGCGGACTTCGGCAAGGCCAAGGTGCGCGGCCAGATCGCGGTCGTCCGCCGCAGCGACACGGTGTCCGCCCCGGACCAGGCCGCCGCGGCGGCGAAGGCCGGCGCACGGCAGCTGCTGATCCTGAACAACGGCTACGGCAAGTACGACCCCTGGGCCGACCTGCCCGACGCCGCCCCGCTCCCCGTGGCCTCGCTCGGCACCGACGACAGCGCACGGCTGCTCAGCCGGCTCCGCAAGCCCGGCACAGCGACGCTGAAGGTGGTCTCGCACCCGTACCCGCGCTACGCGTACGACCTGATCCGCCACCACGACGGAGCGGTCCCGAAGGACCCGTCCTACCGTCCCCGCCCCGGGGACCTGGCCCGCATCGACGAGTCGTTCCGCAACAGCACGCAGGCCGAGGCCGTGGCGTACCGCGAGGACGTGTCGCTCGTCTTCAACCGGCCCACGCTCATCCAGGCGACGCGGGTCGCGGCCCAGGGCACCCTCACGTCCTGGGTCTCGGCGGGCGACGACGCCCGCTGGATCTCCTCCGCCGCCATGCGCGACCTCGGCCAGCGGGGCGTGACGCGCACCTACAAGGCGCGCAGCACGAACACCGAGACCTGGTTCTCGGCGATCCAGCACCCGCGGGTGCTCAACGACGGCATCAGCTGGACGGCTCCCTACCGGGTGGGCGACATCATCAGCACGTCCGTCCTGCCGGCCTGGGGCGACTCGGGCGGTCACTCGGGCGTCGCCTGGGTGGACGGCAACACCTCGAAGGTCTCGCTGTACCAGGGCGACCAGCTGCTCGGTGAGGACTACAACGAGCGCATCGTCACCGCCGAGGGGCTGTCACAGGACCCGCAGCCCTACCGGATCGTGGTGGAGGGCGAGCGGAACACACCGGACCGCCCGTACTCGACCCGCACCCGTACCGAGTGGGGATTCACCTCGAGCACCGCGGACTACTCGGTCATCACGCCCCTGCCGCTGGTGCAGCTCGACTACGCGGTGGCCGTCGACCTGTCGGGCAAGGCCCAGCGGCGGACCGGCCTGACGGTCACCGCCTCGCACCTGAAGGGCGCGGCGGGCGCCGGGGCGATCCGCACGGTGACCCTCGAGGTGTCGTACGACGACGGCGCCACCTGGCGCAAGGCGACGCTGCGGCAGTCGGGCGGCGGCTGGAAGGCGCAGCTCGACGCGCCGTCGCGGGCCCGCTTCGCGAGCCTGCGCACGACGGCGCGGGACTCGAAGGGGAACAGCGTCAGCCAGACCCTGATCCGCGCCTTCGGCGTCAAGTAGCCGAAGGCGGTACGGACGAAGGGCCCTTGTCCCCGGTGCGAACCGGGGACAAGGGCCTTTCCAGGGGTGTCGGCTCGGGTCGGGGCCGACGCGACGCGGGAGGCGTTGAGGAGGGGGTCGTCCTCCCGCGCCGCGGTTCAGGGGTGGTTACCCGGTGAATCCGATCCGGGTCCAGTCGGTGTCCTGGAACCCGAAGGCGCCGTAGTTGGCCACGTCGGACTTGGCCGCGACGATCTGCGGGCGCTGGTAGAGCGGCAGGTTGGCGGCCAGCTTCCACAGTCCGGCGTCGGCGGCGTCGAGGTCGGCGAGATAGGCGGAGTGGTCCACCTCGGTGCCGGCCTTGTGCATGTCGGCGTCGATGGCCGCGGTCCCGATGCGCGCGTAGTTCTGGCCGATGTTCCCGTGCTTCGGGGAGACGAAGGTCGCCGCGCCGTTGGTCAGCGGGAAGAACGGCACGGAGCCGATGCCGCTGAACAGCGTGAGGTCGAACTTCCCGGCGCTGACGTCGTTGAAGAAGTCGTCGCTCGGCTTGACCTTGGTGTCGAGCGTGACGCCCACGTTCTTGAGCATCGCCGTGAACAGCTGCGCCTCGTTGGCGGCGATGGGTGTGCCCGACGGGATGGTCAGGGTCAGCTCCAGCGGCTTGCCGTCCTTCTCGCGGACGCCGCCGTTCATCCGCCAGCCCGCCGCGTCCAGTTGACGCCCCGCCTCGGCGGGGTCGTAGCGGCCGAGCGAGCCCGCGTTGTCGCGGTAGGCGACGTCGTTGTTGACGAGGAAGTGGTTGTCGAGGGGCTTGGCCGGGAAGGGCAGGCCGTTGAGGTCGGCCTTGCCGATGGCCTGGCGGTCCAGGGCCATGAACAGGGCCCGGCGGACCCGGACGTCCTTGAGCAGCGGGCTCCGGCCGTTGACGACCATCTGGCGCAGGTTGGGGGCGCCCGCCACACGGATGGAGGTGTGCGGCACCTTCTGCGCCTGCTTGTAAGCGGCCACGTCCGGCCCGATGTCCTCGACGTCGATCTCGCCCGAGGCGAAGGCCCCGGGGGTCGACGCGGCGTCCAGGGTACGGAAGTTGATGCCGTCGAGCACCGGCTTCGGACCCCACCAGCGGGGGTCGCGGACCTCGGAGACGACCTTGGTCGTCGGATCCATCCTGCTGATCTTGAACGGGCCGGCGGTGACGGGGATGCGGTTCTTGTAGCCGGTGTCGAACTTCCGCGGGGTGTCGATCTGCGACGCCGGGTACAGCGGCGAGAACAGCGTCTGCCACTCGGAGAACGGCGTGGCGTAGGTGACGACGACGTGCCGTGCGTCGCTCCCCTGCGCGACCGAGGCGATCTGCTCGTAGCCGGAGGTGCTGACGGGCGTGTACTTGGGGTTCCTCCCGTTCTGCGCCTGCCAGTCCGCCCGGAAGTCCTTCCAGGTGATGGGGGTGCCGTCGGACCACCGGGCCCTGGGGTTGATCGCGTAGGTCGTGACCTGCCTGCCGTGCTTGACGGCGGTGGCCACCTCGCTGAGGTAGTCCGGGTTGGGGGTCCGCTTGTTGTCGGGGGTGCTGTGGAAGAGCGCCGGCAGCAGCGGGGCCATCGTCGTGGTCACGGCGACGGTGTTCTGCGACGCCGCGTTGAGGCTGTTCCACTGGGTGGCGTACTCGTCGACGGGGAAGTTGAGCGTGCCGCCCTGCCGGAGTTTCGCCGGGTCGACGGGGTTGATCTGGTTGAGCGTCGCCTTGGGCGGGGCCTTCGGCGCCGACGAGTTCGCGTCGCCCTTGCCTGCGCCGCACGCGGTGGCGCCGGCGAGGAGACCCGCGGACACCACGACTGCCGTGGCCAGCCTTACGGACTTTCGGTTCAACGGGACTCTCCTTGTGGGTTCCGTGGGTGGGGTGTCCGCCGCGCGGGGCGGCCGGGGCGCGGATGCGTCACGGGCCGTGGATGTCCCACGGGCCGTGGGCGCGTCACAGGACCTCCAGGGCGGCCGCGAAGTGGCAGGCGGCGCTGTGGTCCTCGCCCAGGGCCCCGGCGGCGGGGTCCTCGGTGTCGCACCGCCCGGACTCGGCCGGCGCGAGGTCGCGGTACTTGGGGCAGCGGGTGCGGAACCGGCAGCCCGAGGGGGTGTCCGCGGGGCTGGGGAGGTCGCCCTGCAGGATGATCCGGCGGCGCTGCCGCTCCTTGCGGGGGTCGGGCAGGGGTACGGCCGACAGCAGGGCCTGGGTGTAGGGGTGGGCGGGGCGGGCGAAGACGTCCTCGACGTCGCCGGTCTCGACGATGCGGCCGAGGTACATGACGGCGACGCGGTCCGCGATGTGCCGGATGACCGACAGGTCGTGCGCGATGAACAGGTAGCTGAGACCGAGTTCGGCCTGCAGTTCGTCGAGCAGGTTGATCACTCCGGCCTGGATCGAGACGTCCAGCGCGGACACCGGCTCGTCCAGCACGACCAGCTTGGGGTCCAGGGCCAGCGCCCGGGCGATGCCGATCCGCTGCCGCTGCCCGCCGGAGAACTCGGCGGGGTAGCGCTCGGCGTGCTCGGGCAGCAGCCCGACGAGGCGGAGCAGTTCCGGGACGCGCTCGGCGATGCGTGCCCGGTCCCAGCCGTGGGTGCGCAGCGGCTCGGCCAGGATGTCGCCGACCGGCATACGGGAGTCCAGTGACGCCATCGGGTCCTGGAACACCACCTGCAGGTCCCTGCGCAGCTCCCGCCGTCCCCTGCCGTCCAGCTGCCCGACGTCCTTGCCGAGGACGGCCACGCTGCCGGCGCTCCGGCCGGCGAGGTCGAGGACCTGCAGCATGGTGGTGGTCTTGCCGCAGCCGGACTCGCCGACCAGCGCGAGGGTCTCGCCCTCGCGGATGTCGAAGTCCACGCCGTCGACCGCCCGCACCGTGCCCACGCGGTGCTTGAACACCGAGCCCCGAAGGAGCGGGAAGTGCTTGGTGAGGTTGGTGACCCGCAGGACCTCGGGCCGCTCGGCGCGCGGGAGTCCGCCGGGGCGGCGCGGCGAGGCGGGGGTGGGGAACATGCCCGGCGACGGGATCCCGCCGGGCACGTCGATCTCGTGCCCGCGGTGGCAGGCCGTGGCGTGCGCGGCCCCCCTCGCGACGGCCCGCAGAGCGGGCTCCTCGGTACGGCAGCGGTCCACGGCCACCGGGCAGCGCGCCGCGAAGGGGCAGCCCGCCGGCAGGTCCACCATCGACGGCGGCGTGCCCTCGACGGGGGTCAGGGCCGTCCGGTCCCCGGCGTCCAGCCGCGGCACCGAGCCGAGCAGGCCGATGGTGTAGGGCATGCGGGGCGTGGCGAACAGCTCGTCGGCCGTCCCGGTCTCCACCGGCTTGCCGGCGTACATGACGACCACCCGGTCGGCCGTTCCGGCCACCACCCCGAGGTCGTGGGTGATCATGAGGATCGCCGCTCCGGTGACCTCCTGGGCCTTCTTCAGGACCTCCAGCACCTGCGCCTGGATGGTGACGTCGAGCGCCGTGGTGGGCTCGTCGGCGATGATCACCTCGGGGTCGTTGGCGATGGCCATGGCGATCATCGCCCGCTGGCGCATGCCGCCGGAGAACTCGTGCGGGAAGGCGTCGACGCGCCGCCCGGGGTCGGGGATGCCCACCAGGTCCAGCAGTTCCAGAGCCCGTTCGCGGGCCTGGGCGGCGGTGAGGTCCTGGTGGATCCGCAGGGCCTCCACCAACTGGGTGCCGATGGAGAAGACGGGGGTGAGCGCGGACAGCGGGTCCTGGAAGACCATGCCGATGTCACGGCCGCGGATGCCGGACATCTGCCGGTCCGGCAGCCCGAGCAGCTCGCGGTCCCCGAGCCGTACGGAACCGGTGACCTCGGCGTCGTCCGGGAGCAGTCCGAGCACTGCCGTGGCGGTGACGGACTTGCCCGAGCCGGACTCGCCGACGACGGCGAGGGTCTCGCCGGCGCGGAGCGTGAAGTCCACGCCGCGGACCGCGTGCACCCGTCCGGCCTCGCCCGGGAAGGACACCCGCAGGTCGCTCACGGTCAGGACCGGGCTGCCGGCGGCGGGCCGGGGGGAGGGGACGCCGAGGACGGCGGTGGGGTGGGTCATGGGGTGACTCCTTCCTGTGTGGCTGCCGCCGGGACGACTGCGGCGGTGGGCTTGCGGCGCGGGACCCGCCCGGCGCGCGCATGGCGCGACCTGGGCGTGCCCGGCCGGGCGCGCCTGCGGGACTTCGCTCCGCGCGCCGTCGGGTCGAAGGCGTCCCGCAGTCCGTCGCCGATGAACGCGACGGAGAGGCCGATCAGGACGAGGAAGGCGGCGGGGAAGAAGAACAGCCACGGGGAGGTGTTGGCGTCCGGCGTTCCGGCGGCGATGAGAGTGCCGAGCGAGACGTCGGGCGCCTGGATGCCGAACCCGAAGTAGGACAGCGAGGTCTCGCCGAGCACGATCGCGCCGACCTGTACGGTCGCGTCGATGATGAGGATCGAGGCCGCGTTGGGGAGGATGTGGCGGAAGATGACGACCAGCGGGTGCACGCCCATGTAGCGCGCGGCGAGCACGTACTCCCGTTCCCGCAGGGTCTGGGTCATGCTGCGCACCACCCGGCCGGTGATCATCCAGCCGAACGCCGCGAGCAGGATCACGAAGAACAGCCAGGTGCCGTGCTGGAACGCCGGTGACAGCACCGCGAGCAGCAGGAACGCCGGGATCACCAGCATCAGGTCGAGGAACCACATCAGGACCCGGTCGGTCCAGCCCCCGAAGTAACCGGCCGAGGCGCCCACCACCGCGGCGATCAGCGTGGTGAGCGGCCCCCCGACGAGTCCGACCACCAGTGACTTCTGCAGGCCCCTCAGCGTGAGCGCGAACAGGTCCTGGCCCGAGTGGGTGGTGCCGAACCAGTGCGCGGCGCCGGGCCCGGTGTCCAGACTGGCGAAGTCGTTGTCGTGGTACGTCCAGTGCAGGAAGGGCGGTACGGCATACGCCAGCAGCACCAGGGCGATGACCAGGGCGATGCCCACCAGGGCCAGCCGGTTGCGGGCGAAGCGGGCGAGGACGAGCGCGCCGCGGCTCCTGCTCCGGGGTGGCGCCGGCGTCCCGGCGGCGCTTGCGGGGGTGGTCATGGGGGAAACTCCTCGAGTCGGGCGATCCGGTCGTTCACCTGGGTTCACGTCTGTTCACCTGGGGCGACGTGGGCCTTCTCAGGTGCGGACCCGTGGGTCGAGCGCCGCGTAGACGAGGTCGGAGAGCAGTCCCGCGATCAGGACGATGCCGGCGGTGAAGATCGCCACGGCGGCGACCGCGTTGACGTCGTTGCTGGTGATGGAGTCGACCAGCCACTCCCCCATGCCGTGCCAGCCGTAGATCTCCTCGGTGAAGGTGGCGCCGGTGAACAGCAGCACGACGTTGTAGACCACCAGCGGCATCACCGGGATGACCGCGGTGCGCAGTCCGTGCCGCAGGACCGCCTGGCGGCGCCGCAGCCCCTTGGCGCGGGCCGTCCGCAGGAAGTCGCTGCCCAGGACGTCGAGCATGGTGCCGCGCTGGTAGCGGCTGAAGAACGGGATCTGGGCGAGCAGCAGGGTCAGCGTCGGCAGCACGAGGTGTTCGAGGTTGTTGAGGACGACCGGGAGGGTGCCGTGCACTTTCGGGTCGTACATCCCGATGTACTGCACCAGCGGCCCGTCGCCGGCGGTGTCCAGGGTCCGCAGTCCGACCGCGATCACCACGACCGGGGTGGCCAGCAGGACGTAGGAGACGATCGTCGACACCCGGTCGGACGGCCGGTACTGCCGCAGCGCGTTCCAGGCGCCCACCGCGACGCCGCCGACGGCGCCCAGGACGGTCGCGACGAAGAGGAGCTCGGTGCTCACCAGGACGCGGCGGCCCAGCTCGGTGTTGACGGACGCGCCGTCGTATGTCCTGCCGAAGTCGCCGTGCAGCACGATCCCGGTCAGCCAGCGCCAATAGCGGAGGTACACGGGTGTGTGCGGGTCGAGGTTGTAGCCGTGCAGGATCGTGTAGATCGAGTGCAGCGGCGGCCGGGGATTCTTCGACAGGTAGTTGATGTCGGGGTGGAGGGTGAAGGATGCGAGAAAATACGTCGCGCTGGCCGCGATGAACACCAGGATTGCGTAGTTGCCGAGGCGGCGCAGTAGGTAACGGCCCAACGTGCTTTCTCCTTCGTATGGCCCGCGCTGTGAGCAGGGCCTTCAACCGAGTCGGCGGGGGGCTCGCGAACAATGGGTGGCCATCGCCCGACGGCTCGGTAAATATCCTCCTGCAACCCGCATACACACCAGGCAATCCACGCACAAAGAATTGGCAATGCGCATTGTTGGACGGAATTACAGAAAAAGGGTTCCGGGTCTCCGGGAATTCCCTCTATGACGTGCGCCACCTTATTCGGCGCTTATCCGGCGCGCCGCTGCGGGCAGCACGAAGGGCGGGCGCGGAGTCGGCTCCGCGCCCGCCCCGGGGGTCGTCCGCGTCAGTCCACCGCGAGGGTGAAGACGTGGAGGTCCGTGTTGTCCGGCAGCTTCACGCTCGCGATGGTCCTGCCCTCAGGCGCCGCGAAGGGCTTGGTCGCGAAGACGTACGTGGCCACCGGATCCTTGTCCGCGCCTGCGACGTTGCGGTAAGCGGTCCTGGCGACCACCTCGTTGCCGAAACGGACGCTGCCGCCGCCCCCTCCCACGGTCCAGTCGGTGAAGGACAGGTCGACGGCGTCACTGCCGCCGTCGGTGTAGGTGACCGTCGCCGTCGTCTGCTGGTCGCCGTTGACCGCGCTGCCGACGAACGACAACCGCGAGGCAGGCGCGGACAGTTCGATGGTCTGGCCGGTCGCGGAGGCGTTGTCGGGGCGGCCGGCGGGCGAATCGGGCCAGGTGAAGGCGAGGCCTCCGGTCACCGTGCCCTGCGTGCCGCCGGTCAGGCCCGCCGCGGCGAGCGCCTGACGGGAGTAGCTCCAGCCGCCGCCGTCGTAGTCCGCCTCGTCGTGGTCGCCGGAGTCGTCGGAGACGCCCGTGCTGTTGTACGCCGCGATCAGGGAGCCGGGAGCGGCCACCGTCAGGGACACCGGCTGCTCGTACGACGTGTCCCCGTAGGTCACCGCGACCTTGGCGTCGTAGAAGCCCTGCTTGACGTCCCCGGCGGTGGACAGGGTGATCTCCTGGGATCCGTCCGTGAACGTCCCCTCCGAGGGGGACGCCGTGACGCCGTCGGGCACCTCGACCCGGAAGCGCACCTGCGGTGCCCGGCCGCCGCGCAGCGACAGGGCGCGGATGCCGACCTCGGCGCCGCCGCCCGGGGCGATCGTCGCCGTGGTCGGGCCGATGCCGACCTGGTACGGCTGCTCGCCCTCCCGGAAGGAGGGCGGCGCGTCGGACGCGTCCGTTCCCCAGGTGCGGTCCGCGGTGCCCGACAGCGTGTAGTCGAGCCGGCCGCCGTCCTCGACGAAGGAGGCGGGCAGCCACGGCCGGTCACTGGCACGGCCGTCGACCTTCAGCGACCGCACGTACGGCGCGTCGGCCGCCGCGCCCGCAGCGCGGATGGAGATGTCGTTCCCTGCGGGGCGTTCGATCTCGATCCGCGGGAACAGCGGTGAGCCCAGGACGAGTTCGGCGCGGGAGGGCACCTGCGGGTACATGCCGAGGGCCGAGAAGACGTACCAGGAGGACATCGCTCCGAGGTCGTCGTTGCCGGGGATGCCGCCCGGCTGCGTGGACCACAGGGCGCCCATCGCGGCTCGCACCGTCTCCTGCGTCTTGTAGGGCTTGCCGGCATAGGCGTAGAGGTACGGCACGTTGATGGAGGGCTCGTTGTCCATCTCCGACTTCTCGCCGCCGCTGCCGGTGAACGCCCAGCTGCCGTCGGCCTTGTGGAAGAAGGCGTCCAGCCGGTCGAGGGCCTCGTCACGTCCGCCCATCGCGGCGAACAGCCCGGCCGGGTCGTGCTGCACCATCCAGGTGTACTGGGCGGCCGTGCCCTCCACGAAGCCGTTGCCGGTGCCCGGGGTGAAGCCGGTGACCCAGCTGCCGTCGGCCGCGCGGTTGGCGATGTAGCCGCCGCTCGGGTCGGCGGCGAGGTTGAAGTTGTTCTGCCACCACTGGGAGCGCCGGGCGAAGTCGGCGGCGGTGCGCTTGTCCCCCGCGGCCGTGGCGAGCTGGGAGAGGGCGAAGTCGGCGCCCGACATCTCCAGGGTCTCGGCGGCACCGCCCCAGGCGTTGGACACGGACGGCATGTAGTGCAGCTTCAGATACTTGTCCAGGGAGGGGCGCTGGCCCACGGAGAGGATGGGCTTGCCCGCCGGCGAGAGGTCCCGCTCCGTCGGCACGGTCGCCGCCTTCACCAGGGAGCCCAGTGCGCCGCGCAGGTCGAAGTCCGTGCCGCCGAAGGCCCGGATCCCGGCGAGGGCGGCGGGCGACGGGTCGCCGTTCATGACGTGCGTGCCGGCCGCGCCGTGCAGCCAGCGGTCCCAGACGCCGCCGTTCTGCCGGGCGAACTCGTACAGCGACTGCGCGATGTCCGAGCCGGTGCGCGGGCTCAGCAGGGTGAGCAGCTGGACCTGGGAGCGGTAGACGTCCCAGCCGGAGAAGGTGCCGTACTGGGCCTGGTGGCCGCGGGCCACCGTGTGGACCTCGCCGTCGCTGCCCCGGTATCTGCGGTCGCTGTCGCTGATGACGTTGGGGTGCATCATCGCGTGGTAGAGCGCGGTGTAGAAGGTGGTTCGCTCGGCGTCCGTGCCGCCGCCCACCTTGATCGCGCCCAGCCGGTCGCGCCAGGCGCGGCGGGCCGCGTCCCGCACCGAGCCGAAGGAGCGGTGCCGGGGGTTCTCCGCGGCGAGGTTGGCCTCGGCGCCGGCCTGGCTGACGTACGAGATGCCGACCTTGACGTTCACCGGTCCGCCGCCGGGCGCGAACTCCACCCAGCCGCCGGCGCCCTTGCCGGCGACCGGGTTCCCTCCGTCGGCGAAGCCGCCGGTGCCGCCGGAGGCGCTGGTGGAACCGGGGGTGACCTTGTCGTCCTGCCAGGTGCCGGTCGTCTTGAAGGAGCGGTCGAAGCGGGCGGTGAAGTACAGGGTGTAGTAGGAGCGGCGGCCCTCGGGGTCGAGGTAGCCGCAGAAGTTCCCGGAGGTGACGGAGCCGGAGACGGTACGGGTCTTCGGGTCGATGGACACGGTCGAGTCCGTGGACCCGACCTCGGAGTTGGCGGTGCGGATCAGCAGGGAGGCGGGCTTGTCGGCGGGGTAGGTGAAGCGGCCGGAGCCCGTGCGCGCGGTGGCCGTCAGGTCCGCGGTGACGCCGGAGGACAGACCGACCTTGTAGCGGCCCGGCTCGGCGGTCTCGTCGGCGTGCTTGAAGCCGGCGGCGTACACCGCGTCCTCGGTGTCCACGGCGGGCGAGGTGGTGACCTGTCCGGCGTACGGCATGAACGGGATGTCGCCGCTGCCGCCCGCGCAGCCGGTGCCCGACATGTGGGTGAGGCTGAAGCCCCGGATGCGGGGAGTGTCGTAGTGGTAACCGCCGGGCGCCGTGGTGCGGGTGGCGTCGCCGCCGGTGGTCTCGGGGCTCCAGGACAGCATGCCCTGCGGCACGACGGCGCCGGGGAAGACGTTGCCGCCGTTCTTGGTGCCGATCAGGGGGTCGACGTAGGAGGTGGGGTCCTGCACGAGATCGGGTGGCGGCGCGGCGGGCGCCGCGAGGGCGGGAGTGGCGCCGCCGACCGCCAGGACGGCGGCCAGCAGCACGGACGTCGGACGCAAGCGCATGACGCGGCCCTTCTTCTCACGGACGGGTCGCGCGCCACGGTCACACAAGCCGCGGGGACAGTAACGCGCTCCACCGGCGTCCCGGAAGACCGCCTCGGCTGCACGTCAACTCCCTTGACAACGTTGCCTCCTGGGCCGGTATAGTCATGCGCAGCTCAAATGACAACGTTGTCTCGCATCACGGTTCCACAAGCCCCCCACGCACGTACCGGCACCGCCGTTCCCCCCTCCACCTCACCGCTGCCGTCCCGACCGTACCCGCCCCGAGCGCATCCCCGCGTCCAGGACGGATTGCCGTTGCCCACGCCGTCGACGCGTTCAGCCTCCCTTACAACCTCCGGGAACTCGCTCGGCGAGGCCGTGCCGGCGTGCGCGATACCGGCACCCTCCCCGCAGACACATGAGAGGTGCCACGGCGGTGACAGGGTTCGATCAGAGTGAACGACTCATCTGGGCCGGCAGAGCTGCGGCTTATGCGCGTTCGTACGCATCGCTGTGCGCTCACCCGGTGCCGCGGTTGCTGGACGTCGCGCAGGTGCGTCCGGACGTACGGGTGCTCGACGTGGGAACGGGTCCCGGGACGGTCGCCCTGGCCGCGGCCACCCGGGGTGCGGCCGTAACGGCCGTCGACGCGGAGCCCAGCATGGTCGAACTCGCCTGCGGGGCGTCGGGAGCGATCGACTTCCAGATCGCCACCTTGCCCGAGCTTCCCTTCAGTGACGGTGAGTTCGACTCCGTCACCTGCAACTTCGTCCTCAACCACGTGGGCCGGCCCCGGCGCGCGGTGGCAGAGCTGCTTCGCGTGGTGCGGCCGGACGGCTGGATCGCGCTGACGATCTGGCCGGTGCCCCCTGCAGCAGGGCAGGACCTGCTCGGCCGTGCGATCCGGGCTGCCGGCGCTGTTCGTCCGGCCCACTTGCCGACGCTCGCGCCCGAGGAGGACTTCCCACGTGACGAGGAGGGCCTGACCGATCTCCTCCGCGCGGCCGGCTTGCGGGAGGCCAGGTGCGAGACGCTCCGGTGGGACCACCGGACCACTGTCGAGGAATGGTGGAGCGGTCCCGCGGCCGGTGTGGCGTTCGCCGGACACCTCGTGCAGAGCCAGTCCTCGGGGACACGGTCCGCGATCGAGAGAAACTTCCGCAGTTTCAGCGAGGAGTTCACCGACGCGGACGGCATGCTCACGCTGCCGCACGCGGCCTTGCTGGCCTGGGGACGCCGTTGAAACCTTGCGCTCACCGTATTCCGGGCGCCGTCATCCACGAGGCACGGGCCGGGTGAACGGAGACGTGACGGAGCCCGGGAGCGGTATCCAGCTGCCCGGGCTCCTGAGGTGCCACCCAATTGCGCACACCGGCGGCGTTTAAGAGCCGCGGATCATTCTGAGATCGACGTGTTCTACCTTTGAACTACCGCGCCACGGAAGAGGCGCAGAGGGGAATTGAACCCCCATCCGTCGATGATCGTCCGCGCTCGGTCGATCCGGCGTTCGGCGGCGAATGCTGAGACTGGAGCGAGAGTCTGAGATTCACGGGGCTGCCTCTACCGATTGGGCCACCCCGGCGTGTGATGCCGGGGGAGGGACTCGAACCCCCACTGATACCCCTGGTCAGCTTCAACGTCAGTTTCAGCTTGCGCTCTCGGCGCACCCCCCGCTCTCACGGGGGGCGTTGATGAGGCTACCCGAACAAGTAGCCGAAGACCGCATCCCCCACGCGCTGGTCGGAGACGTCCGCGCCGTTGGCCTCCTCGCGGGCGAACTTGACGGCCTGCTGCAGCTTCTCGACCCTGCCGAGCAGCTCGTTCACGCGGCGCGCCGGCAGCGCGCCGGAGAACTTCACAGTCGTCCAGTACCCCACGGGCACGTCCTCGTAGTACACCTCGACCTGCGCCGGGTGCTTCTCCGTGGCCTCGGCCTTCACGTGGTTGCGCGGCACCTTCCTGGTGCGGATCGTCCGGACCGGGTCGGTCTTCCAGCAGTCCGTCGACGGGTCCGGGTTCCACGACTCCGACGCGTCGAGGACCGGCAGCTTGCGCACGAACGTGTGCAGGTCGGTGAGCTGCTTCTCCAGGAACAGCAGGTACGGGACGGGCACCTGCGCGAGCAGCACCCGCCCGTCCACGACCACGTCCGCGGCCGCGGTCCGGTTGGCCCAGTCCTTGGTCGCCGTCACGTCGAAGAGCCGCGTCAGGGTGCCCCCGACCGCGTGCAGGACGTCCTCTGCCTTCACCTGGACCCGGGTGGACTCCGGGGGCAGTTGCTCGCCCTCCTCGTCCTTGGGCTGGTACGTCCGCGAGATCCCGGCGAGCAGCGCGGGCTTCTGGACGTCGTGATGGGCCTGGGTCAGTTCCTGGAGGGACTTGGACTTGACGCCCTTTTCCACGGCGATGATCTGATTGAGCTTCGGCACGTCATGGAAATTAGCAGTGCCCGGTGCGCACACACACCCGATTTTCCGACGGGGGCGGACATCCGTTCGATGACCGCGCGCGGATATCGTCGCCGCATGCCCGAACTGGTCGCGCCCACCGTCCTCCTGCATGCCGCCTGGCTCGAGGCCCACGACGAGTGGGGGCCCGGCCGGCACGAGGACGGCTTCGGGCTGGGGCCGTCCGACGAGGTCGGCTCGGCGGACGGGTTCGCGGCCTGGGTGACGATGCTGGCCGGGCAGTCCGGTCCGGAGGCCGTGGCGGCGGGCCACGCGTGTACGTACCGGTGGATCGTCGAGGGCGACCGTGTGCACGGCGGCATCGCCCTGCGGCTGGGGCCCGACGACTACGTGCTGCGGTTCGGCCACATCGGCTACGGCATCCGGCCGTCCTCGCGCCGCCGTGGACTGGCCACCTGGGCCCTGGGGCGGATGCTCGACGAGGCGCGCGGACTGGGGCTGGAGCACATGCTCGTCGTCAGCGAGGCCTCCAACACCGCCTCCGCGCGGACGATCGAGCGCAACGGCGGCGTCCTCGAACCCGGAGGTGCCCGGGAGGCCGGGGCGGGCGCGGTACGGCGCTACCGGATCACGATCGCCTGAGTCGACGCCGCCTCAGGGGTGCAGCGCCCGCTGCAGGGCCTCGACGGCCAGCGTGCGGGCGACGACGGTCGCCTTGGAGTCGCGGAGGCTGTCGAGCATGAGGAAGTCGTGGACCATGCCGAGCACCCGGACCGCGGTGACGTCCACGCCCGCCTCGCGCAGCTTGGCGGCGTAGGCCTCTCCCTCGTCGCGCAGTACGTCGGCCTCGTCGGTGATGACCAAGGTGGTGGGCAGGCCGCGCAGCTGCTCGACGCCGGCGCGCAGCGGGGACGCGTAGATCTCGGCGCGCTGCCCGGGGTCGCTGGTGTAGGCGTCCCAGAACCACTTCATCCCGTCGCGGGTGAGGTAGTAGCCCTCGGCGAACTGCTGGTAGGAGGGCGTGTCGAAGTCGGCGTCGGTCACCGGGTAGAGCAGCACCTGGGCCGCCACGTCGATGTCGCCGCGGTCCTTCGCCATCAGCGCGAAGACGGTCGACATGTTGCCGCCGACCGAGTCGCCGCAGACGGCCAGGCGCGAGGCGTCGAGCTTGCGGTCCTCGCCGTTGCTCAGGATCCACTTCCCGACCGCGTAGTTCTGCTCGATCTGGGTGGGGTACTTCGCCTCGGGTGCCAGGTCGTAGACGGGGAAGACCACGGCGGCGTTGGTGCCGACGGCGAGTTCGCGCACGAGCCGGTCGTGGGTGTTCTCGTCGCCGAACACCCATCCGGCGCCGTGG
Organism: Actinacidiphila glaucinigra; assembly: GCF_035918135.1. NCBI lineage: Bacteria > Bacillati > Actinomycetota > Actinomycetes > Kitasatosporales > Streptomycetaceae > Actinacidiphila > Actinacidiphila glaucinigra. Next base: position 8,736,680 of record NZ_CP109144.1, on the reverse strand, counting down.
ATGTAGAACACCACCGGGAGAGTCTCCGTGGCCCCTTCGGGGCGGATGATGCGGGCCCGGACGCTGCCGTACTCTCCGGCGTCGACGGTCACCCATTCCTCGTCCACCGCGGGCTTGGGCACGCCCTCCCCCGCCTGCAGGTCGTCGAGGATCCCCCGGCCGCTCTCCGGCGGGACCTCGTAGATGCGCGGGTGCTGTGCGGTGGCGTCCGCCAGTTCCTTGGCCGCGGGTTCCAGGACGGGCGCCGTTGACGGGGATTCGGGCATGGTGAGCCTCCTGCCGGGGATTCCGTTCATGGGGTGGCGAATGCGGTCGCAAGGGGCCGTGCCGGCCGCTTTTCCATCGTCCCTCGGCGATTCGGCGCCGCAACTCCGGGAATCCACGCGGTCGCAGAGCGCTGACGGCAGGGCCACAGGCTGTCACGCCGCAGCGCGGCGGCGTCCCGCGGCGTGGTGTCTCGTGCCCGGCGGGGCCCGCTCCCTACGATGCGCGGGTGCGATTCGCGATGTCCATCCCGCAGTTCCACGCGGACGGCGAGTTCGATCCGGCCGCGTTCCGGACCCATCTGACACGCGTCGAGGAGCTGGGTTTCCACAGCGCCTGGGCGCAGGAACAGCCGCTGGGTACGAGGCCGCAGCTCGGGCCGCTCGAGGCGATGGCCTTCGCCGCGGCGTGCACGCAGCGGCTGCGCCTGGGGTGCTCGGTCCTCGTGTCCACGCTGCACAGTCCGGTGCATCTGGCCAAGAGCATCGCCTCGCTGGACCAGCTGAGCCGGGGCCGGATCGAGGCGGGCTTCGGAACGGGCGGCCCGCGGCGGCCCTTCGCGGCGTTCGGCGTCGCGCCGGAGCGTTATGCGTCCCGCTTCTACGAGGGCATGGAGGTCATGACCCGGCTGTGGCGGGACTCCCGTGTCGACTTCTCCGGGGAGTTCTGGCAGTTGGACGATGCGGCGATGGAGCCGAAGCCGTTCCAGAAGCCCTTTCCTCCGCTGTGGTTCGGGGGCAGCGGGCGTACCGCCCTGCGCCGCGCGGTGGCGAGTCCGGGGCTCTTCACCGGCTTCTTCGGCGCGGGTCAGGTCCGGACGGAGACGTTCGCCGAACAGGTCGGGACCGTGCGGCAGGCGCTGGCCGAGAGCGGCAGGCCCCTGGAGGCCTTCGGGATCGCCAAGCGCGTCTACATCGCGGTGGACGACGACTCCCGTCGCGCCCGCGACCGGATCGACGCGGAACTGGCGGCGCTGTACATGAGGAAGTCACCCGGGATCGAGGCCGCCGCGATCGCGGGGACGCCCGCGGAGTGCGTCCGCTCACTGCGCGAGGTTGTCACCGCCGGCGCGGAGCTCATCCTGTTCACGCCCCTGTTCGAGGCCTCCGAGCAGACCGAACGCCTCGCCGCCGAGGTCCTGCCGCGGCTCGGCTGACGCGGCGGGACGGGGCGCGCCTCCGCCAGGAACGAAGCGCGGCGGCGAGCAGATCGTGGGTCGCGGTGTCGAAGGCCACCAGCGTGATCCCCCGGACCCCGGTCGGCGTCGACCTGCGGACGGCGACCGCGATCCCCGCCGCCTCCTCCGCCGGATGTCCGTGGACGCCCGTGGCGATCGCGGGGAACGCGACGCTCGCCGCCCCCGGTTCGTCGGCGACCTCCGGACAGCGGCGGTAGCAGGAGGCGAGGACCTCGGCCTCTCCCTGGTCGCCGCCTTCCCACACCGGGCCGACCGTGTGCATCACGTGCCTGACCCGCGGTCCGAGGTCGGAGGCGGGCGTCGCCGTCGCATCACCCGGTGGACAGGGACCGACGGCGGCACCGGCCTGCGCCCGTCGCGGCCCCACTGCCCGGTGGGTGGCGCCGTCCACGCCACCGCCGCCCATCAGTGACTCGTCGGCCTCGGTCACGACGGCGACGGTGTCCTGAGCGGTGATGTCGCCCTGCTCAACGTCGATCACAGACATGCCCTGATCAGGCCGGACCGCCTGATCGTTCGAGTGTCCGAAGGTTGTTGTATGGTGCAGAGCCATTGATCGTTGTACAGGTTTTTACCCCCAGGGGGGAACTTTTCATGCGTATTCGTCGCCTTGTGGCGATCACCGCTGCGACCGGCACGCTCGCGCTCGGTCTCGCGGCCTGTGGTGACTCCGCCGAGGACGCCGCGCCGAAGGCCGGGTCGACGCAGGGCTCCGCCAAGCCGGCGGAGAAGAAGGAGGCCACCCCGGTCGAGGCGCTGCAGAACGCCACCAAGGCCGTGGAGCAGCAGGCTTCCGCGAAGGTCAGCGTCGACGCCGTCGATCCGGCGGATGGCAACACCAAGGCCGAGGGCACGCTGAGCTGGGAGAAGGGCTCCGAGGCGGCCGAGCTCAGCATGGACGCCGCTTCCGACCCCGACCTGCAGGACATGGCGGGCCCGGACGGCAAGGTGCACATGACGATGGCCGACGGCGGCGTGTACCTCCCCGTCGAGGGGGAGATGGCAGAGGCCGCGGGCGGCAAGAAGTGGCTGAAGCTCGACGGCGCCTCCGCGGAGGACAACCCGGCCGCCGACCTGCCGCACGGGCCCGCCGCGGCCCTCGCCGCCCTGTCCACCGCGCCGGACCTCGCCGAGGCCGGGAAGGAGCAGGTGGCCGGCGCCGAGGCGACCCACTACACGGGCACGGTGGACATCAAGAAGCTCGCCGCGGACACCGCCGTCCTGGAGCTCATCGGCAAGGACGAGCGTGACGCGTACGTCAAGGAACTGCGCACCACCGGCCTCAAGAACACCGTCAAGATCGAGGCGTGGATCGGCGCCGACGACCTCGCCGTGCAGACCGTGGAGTCCGGTACGACCGCCAAGGGCGCGGCCAAGCTGACGATCGGATACTCCGGCTACGGCAAGACCTCCGCCATCAAGGTGCCTCCGGCCAAGGACGTCACCACGTTCGCCGAGATGCTGCAGAACGCCGCCCAGGGCTGATCCCCTCGTGTCGGTGGGTGCGCCGCGACCGCGCGCACCCGCCGGCCGCGTGGCACAGCCCCGCGCGACCCCTCGGTCCGACGGCGTACCGCCGGACCGCTTCGCCGCGGTCGGCGACCCCGGAGCCCGCAGCCTGGGGCGGCGCGCGCAGCCCGTACCCTGAGGGGGCGATGAACCTCTTCAGCACGCCGTGGGGCGCACTCGAACTGACCCGATTCCCCGCGGAGCCGCGGGAGACGCTGCGGGCGTGGGACGCCGCGGACGACTACCTGTTGCGGCACCTCGCTGAGACGGGCACGGACCTGACGGGCACGATCGTCGTCCTGGGCGACCGCTGGGGAGCGCTGGCGACGGCGCTGGCCGCACACCGTCCCGTGCAGATCACGGACTCCCACCTCGGGCAGCAGGCCACGCGCGCGAACCTGCGGCGCAACGTGCCGGACGCCGAGGTGCGGGTGCTGACCACGCGCGACGAGCCGCCCGCCCGCATCGACGTGCTGCTGGTCCGGGTACCGAAGAGCCTCGCCCTGCTGGAGGACCAGCTGCACCGGCTGGCGCCAGCGCTCCACCCGGGCACCGTCGTCCTGGGTACGGGGATGGTCACCGAGATCCACACGTCCACGCTGCGGCTGTTCGAGCGGATCGTCGGGCCGACCCGGACCTCCCTGGCGGTGCGCAAGGCACGGCTGGTCTTCAGCACCCCCGATCCGGCGGCGGCCCGCGGGACGAACCCGTGGCCGCTGCGGTACGCGCTGCCCGACGGCATCGGGCCGTTGTCCGGACACACCGTCACCAACCACGCGGGAGTGTTCTGCGCCGACCACCTCGACATCGGCACCCGCTTCCTGCTCGAGCACCTTCCGGACCGCAAGGGCCCGGACCGCGTGGTCGACCTGGGCTGCGGCAACGGTGTGGTCGGCACCGCGGTCGCTCTGGCGAACCCCGACAGCGACGTGCTGTTCGTCGACGAGTCGCACCAGGCGGTCGCCTCCGCCGAGGAGACCTTCCGCGACAACGCCGGCCCCGGGGGCAGGGCCCGGTTCCTCGTCGGGGACGCCGCCGACGCCGTGGCCGCCGTCCGGCCCGAGGGGGCCGACCTCGTCCTCAACAACCCGCCGTTCCACTCCCACCAGGCGGTCACCGCCGCGACCGCCCAGCGCATGTTCGTCACCGCCCGGTCCGCGCTGCGGTCCGGGGGCGAGTTGCTGGTCGTCGGCAACCGGCACCTCGGCTACCACGTGCGCCTGCGGCGGCTCTTCGGGAACTGCGAGGTCGTCGCGTCGAATCCGAAGTTCGTGGTCCTGCGGGCCGTCAAGGTCTGACACCGGGCCGCCGCACCCTTGAGGCCGCTGGAACCGGGCAGGCGTTCCCCATGGTGGACGAGACCTACGGCGGCGGCGGAGCGGAGGCGGGCGGGCACCGTACGGTGCCGCACACCGCCGATGTGCGGATCGAGGCGTGGGGGCCGACCAGGGAGCAGTGCCTGGTCGAGGCGGTGATGGGGCTGGTCGCGTGCTTCGCGGACGTCGCCGGGGTGCGGCCCGCGTGTGTGCGGCGGGTACCGGTGGCGGAGGCCGCCGACGACGATCTGCTGGCCGACCTCCTCGACGAGGTCATCTTCCGGCTCGAGGTGCACGGGGAGGTGCCCGTCGACGTCGAGGCCGAGTCGGACGACGACGGCGGCGGGCTGGACGTACGGATGGCGGTGGCCGACGTCGGGTCGGTCGAGGTCGTCGGCGCGGTGCCGAAGGCCGTTTCTCTGGGCGAGCTCCATCTGGCGCCGGGCCCGTACGGCTGGACCTGCGCGGCGACCGTCGACGTCTGACCGCCCGTCCTCCGGAAGGTGGCTACCCCTTCACCACACCGAGGGGCACCAGGCGGACGACCCTGCGGCACAGTCCGGCGCCCTCGCTGGCCTCCACCACCGCCGAGACGTCCTTGTACGCCTCCGGGGCCTCCTCGGCGAGGCCGCGCCAGGACGAGGCGCGTACGGCGATCCCGCGGGCCTCCAGCCGCGCCCGCAGCTCCCTGCCGCTGACCCCGCGCGCGGCCTGGTGCCGGCTCTTCTCCCGGCCGGCCCCGTGGCAGGTCGAGTGGAAGGCCTCACCGCGGGGGACTCCGGTGAGGACGTACGAGCAGGTGCCCATGGTGCCGGGGATGAGCACGGGCTGGCCGAAGCCGCGGAGGTCGGCGGGCAGGTCCGGATGGCCGGGCGGGAGCGCCCGGGTGGCGCCCTTGCGGTGGACGCACAGGGTGCGCGGCGCCGCGTCCACCTCGTGCTCCTCGATCTTCGCCAGGTTGTGGGACACGTCGTAGACGAGCGTGAGACGGACGCCCGCCTCGCGGCGGAAGACGCGGCGGGACAGCTCGCCCAGCAGCTGACGGTTGGCCCGGGCGTAGTTGGCGGCGGCGGCCATCGCGCCGAGGTAGGCGCGGCCCTCGGGCGAGTCGACGGGGACGCAGGCGAGCTGCCGGTCGGGGACCTCGATGCCGTAGCGCCGCATCGCGCGGTCCATCGCCCGCACGTGGTCGGAGCAGATCTGGTGGCCCAGTCCCCGGGAACCGCAGTGGATCATCACGCAGACCTGGCCGAGCGCGAGGCCGAAGGCGGCGGCCACCGGCTCGTCGTAGACCTCGGCGACCTCCTGCACCTCCAGGAAGTGGTTGCCCGAGCCGAGGCTGCCGACCTGCCCGAGGCCGCGTTCGCGGGCGCGTGCGCCGACCTGGGCGGTGTCCGCGTCGGCCACCGCGCCGTCGTCCTCGCAGCGGCGCAGGTCGCCGTCCTCGCCGTGGCCCTCCTCCACCGCATAGCGGGACCCGCCCGCCAGCACGCGTTCCAGCAGGCGGTCGCTGCCCAGGTGCCAGACGGCTCCGGTGACCGCGCCGCGCGGCGTGTCCTGGCCCAGTCCGTCCATGATCGCGGGCAGGGCGGGTCCGATCGCGGCACGGTCGCAGTCGGCGGCCAGCAGCCGTACGCCGCAGGAGATGTCGAAGCCCACCCCGCCCGGGGAGACCACGCCGCCGTCGGCGACGTCGGTCGCGGCCACCCCTCCGATGGGGAAGCCGTAGCCCCAGTGGACGTCCGGCATGGCGTACGAGGCTCCGACGATGCCCGGCAGCGCCGCCACGTTGACGACCTGCTCAAGGGCCTTCTCTGCGTGGCTCAGCAGGTCGCGCGAGGCGAACACGACGCCGGGCACGCGCATCGGCGCGCGCCGGGCGATGCGGAAACGGTAGGGGTCCTCTTCCACGACTTCCATCACAGCTTCCATCACAGCCTCCGAAGCCGGCCGGCCGGCGAACACACCCCCAGGTGTCGCGTTGCCACAGCCGGCGGCCTCAAACGGCGCCCCGGCCGGATCCGGGTTCCGGACGTAGCATGAGAAAACGAGCAGGAACGCACTCACCTGCGACGGTCCGGCCACGGCGGTCCCGGTGCGACCGCGCCGGGGCACGGCGCCAGTCCGGCGCTCCACCGAGGAGCAGCTCATGATCCATTCAGCCGATATCCGCGAGTGGCGCGACCGCGACGTCATCGACCCCAAGGGTCACAAGATCGGCGCGCTGGAGGCGGTCTACGTCGACACCGCCACCGACGAGCCCTCCATGGCGACGGTGCGTACCGGGCTGCCCACGCGGCAGCGACTGGTGTTCGTCCCCCTCGACGAGGCGGTCGTGGGGCCCGGCTACGTCCAGGTCGCCCAGTCCAAGGGGCTGGTGAGGAAGGCTCCGTCCATCGGGACGGACGACGTCCTGCCCGTCGAGCAGGAAGTGGAGATCTTCCAGTACTACGACATGGCCTACCACCCGGGCGCCGGCGGCGAACGCAAGCTCGCCCGGCGCTGAGCGCACCACGTCGCGCCGGGAGGTGTTCCGACCATGGCGCTCTTTCTCTTCCTGCTTCTGGCGGCCGTCGTCCTCGGCCTCGTCGGTGTGGTCGCCGACGGTCTGTTCTACCTGCTGATCATCGGCATCGTCGTGCTCGTGCTCGACCTGGTCTTCGTCGGGGTCAGGTGGCGGCGTTCGCGCCGCGGTCTCCTGCGCTGACGCCGGCCGGCCGAGATGAGTGGCGCACAAACCGGTGGGTAGCAGGCATCAGATACGAAGAGTCCTCCGTGCGAAGAGGGAATCCGTCATGACGGACCAGAAAGCCGCCGCCCGCCCGATCGGGCCCGACAGCGACCTGGAACAGGTCTTCGAACTCGCCCAGCAGCTCCGTGTGGACTCCGTGCGGGCCAGCACCGCGGCCGGCTCGGGCCACCCCACCTCCAGCCTGTCCGCCGCCGACCTGATGGCCGTACTGATGGCCCGTCATCTCAGCTACGACTGGCGGCAGCCGAAGAACCCGGCCAACGACCACCTGATCTTCTCCAAGGGACACGCCTCTCCCCTGCTGTACGCGATGTTCCACGCCGCGGGCGCCGTCGACGAGCACGAACTCATGACGACGTACCGCACGTTCGGAGCGCGCCTCCAGGGCCACCCCACGCCCGTCCTTCCCTGGGTGGACGTGGCGACCGGATCGCTGGGCCAGGGCATCGCCTACGGCGTGGGCATCGCCACCGCGGGACGCGACCTGGAGCACGAGCCGTACCGGGTGTGGGTGTTGTGCGGCGACAGCGAGATGGCCGAGGGCTCGGTCTGGGAGGCCCTCGACAAGGCCGGCCAGCGTCAACTGCCCAACTTCGTGGCGATCGTCGACGTCAACCGGCTCGGCCAGCGCGGCCCGACGGAACTGCAGTGGGACACCGAGGCGTACGCCCGCCGCGTCGAGGCCTTCGGCTGCCGCGCCCTGGTCGTCGACGGCCACGACCTCCAGTCCGTCGACCGGGCGCTGACCACCGCCGCCGACAGGCAGGGGCCCACCGTCATCGTGGCCAGGACCGTGAAGGGCCAGGGCGTCCCGGAGGTCGCCGACCACGAGGGCTGGCACGGCAAGCCGCTGCCGCCGGACCTCGCGGAGCACGCCATCGCGGAGCTCGGGGGCGTACGTCACCTCACCGTCCGCGGCCCCCGGCCGCCCGAGGCCGCGCCGCGCCCGCCGACGGCGGCGACGGCCCCCATGGACCTGCCGCGCTTCCGGCTCGGGGACGAGGTCGCCACCCGGGTCGCCTTCGGCAAGGCGCTCGTCGTCGTCGGCGTCCGCCCCGACGTCGTGGTGCTGGACGCCGAGGTCGGCAACTCCACGCACGCGGAGGACTTCGGCAAGGCCTACCCCGACCGGTACTTCGAGACGTACATCGCCGAGCAGCAGATGATCGCCTCTGCCGTGGGCATGGCCGTGCGCGGTTACCGTCCGTACGCCGCGACGTTCGCGGCCTTCCTCACGCGGGCCCACGACTTCATCCGCATGGCGGCCATCTCGCAGATCTCGATGGCCCTGTCGGGCAGCCACTGCGGCGTGGAGATCGGTGCGGACGGGCCGTCGCAGATGGGCGTGGAGGATCTGGCGATGATGCGCGCGGTCCACGGCTCCACGGTGCTGTACCCCAGCGACGCCACGTCCGCGGCGGCACTGACGGCAGCCCAGGCCGACCTCGACGGCATCTCGTACCTGCGCACCACGCGCGGGGCGTATCCCGTGCTGTACGGGCCCGACGAGTCCTTCCCGGTGGGCGGTTCCAAGACCCTGCGGCAGTCCGGCGACGACGAGGTCACCCTCGTCGGGGCCGGGGTCACGCTGCACGAGTGCCTGGCGGCGGCGGACGCGCTGGCCGGTGAGGGCGTCACGGCCCGGGTGATCGACCTGTACTCGGTCAAGCCCGTGGACGCCGACGCCCTCGCGCGCGCCGCCCGCGACACCGGTGCCCTCGTCGTCGCCGAGGACCACCACCCCGAGGGCGGCCTGGGCGAGGCCGTCCTGTCGGCCCTCGCCGCACGGCGCCAGGGCCCGGCCTTCGCCCACCTGGCCGTCCGCGACCTGCCCGGCTCCGGCACGGCGGAGGAACTGATGGACGCCGCCGGCATCTCCCGCACGCACATCGCGGAGGCGGCAAGGCGCCTGGCCTCGGGCTGACCCCCGCCGCGTCCGATACGAGCACCGGCGGCCGCCGTCCCCCGTGACGGCGGCCGCCGCGGCGTCCGCCGGCCCGCGCCGAGCGCGCCGCGCCGGGCAGCCCGTCACCTGGACGGGCTAACCGGGTCGCCGGCCGGGGCGCCCCTCGGCTGTACGCCGGGACCGGCCCCGGGCCCCGGGGCACGCCCCGGCCCCGGGTCCCTCGCCGGGCGATCTTCCTCCGCGTCGCCCACGCTGGTGCCGGTGCCCGCCCACCCGGCGGCGCCGCCGCACGGCAGGGCGGCCTTCCCGGCCGCCACGACACCCCCACAAGGGAGCAGGCATGACATTGACGACGGATGCGCTCATACCCGCGCTCGAGGATGTGCGGGAGGCACACGCCGCGGTGGTCGACCGGTTCCGGGCCGACATGGCCGTCACCCCGGTCGGTCCCCATCGGCAGACCCTGGAACGTCATGCCGCCCAGACCCAGCACCACATCGCCCGCATCGACACCCACGTCCGGGACATGCGCCCGCGCCATCTGCTCCGGGACACCGGCGACATGGTCCGCACCGCGTCGGCGGGCGCGTTCCACACGGCGATGGCGCCCCTGCACATCGGCGCCCGCATGGTCCGCGGGATCCTGCCGGGAGGGGCGCACACCGACGAGCACCAACTGCTCAGGAACACCGAGGACGAGTACACCGCCACCGCGCGGGCGCTCGCCGCCTGCCGCGCCGGCGAGAGCATCGCCACCCTCGCCCAGGACGACCGCGCCTCCGCGCTGTTGAGCACGCTGCGCCGGCAGGACGAACAGCTCCTGCGCGAGCTGGAGTCCAGCGTCGAGGACCAGGCGCTGGCGCTGGCCACCACGGCGGCCGGCGACGGCCACCACCCCCGCGGCGCGGCCGGCATCGCCGACGCCGCCGTCCGCACGCTGCGCACCACCGCCCAACGGCTGCAGGCCGTCTGGACGGGCGGCGGGCAGCCGGCGGCCCGTCCCGCCGGCGACGCCGAGCGCCCGGCCGGAAAGGCCCCGAGGGCACACGCGCCGATGGCCCGCACCGTGGACCTGCCGCTGGCGGACTACGACCGGCTGCCCGTCGCCGAGATCATCCAGCGGCTGCGCATCTTCTCGCAGGCGGACCTCTCCATGATCGAGGACTACGAACGGGAGCACGGCGACCGGGTCGGCATCCTGAACGCCATCGAGAACCTGCGCGCCAACCAGCCCTGGCCCGGCTACGACACCATGAGCCCGGATCAGATCACCGCGCGGCTGCGCGGAGCCGAACCGCTGCTGGCCCGGCAGGCCATGGACTACGAGCGGCAGCACCGCGGGCGTCCCGACGTCATCAGCGCCGCCAAGCAGCGCACCCGCGCCGTCGTCTGAGCCGCCGCTGCACGAGGTCCCCGCCGTGGCACCACGGCGGGGACCCTCGCGTGGGCCCGAAAGGCGGTTCAGGCGGCGCGGTTTGGCACCGTCCCGTCCGGGCAGGCGCGGGCCACGAGGCGAAAGACGCCGCATCCCGAAGCGGATGCCGACCCGGAAGGTGGGCACATGTCGACGGTTGAGGAGTCGGTCGAGGTCGCGGTGCCGGTCACGACGGCGTACAACCAGTGGACGCAGTTCTAGGAGTTCCCCCACTTCATGGAGGGGGTGGAACGGATCGAGCAGCGCACGCCGACCCTGACGCACTGGGTCGCCAAGGTCGACGGCGTGACGCGCGAGTTCGACGCCGAGATCAGCGAGCAGATCCCCGACGAGAGGGTCGCCTGGACCACGGTCGGCGGCGACGTCCACCAGGCGGGGGTGGTCACCTTCCACCGCCTGGACGACAGGCACACCAAGGTGATGCTGCAACTCCGGCACGAGCCGCACGGCGTGGCCGACACGGTGGCCGACAAGCTCGGCGTCGTCAGGCGCCAGGCCAAGGGCGACCTGAAGCGCTTCAAGGCGCACATCGAGGCCCGCGGCATGGAGAGCGGCTCCTGGCGCGGCGCGGTGTAGGCTCCGCCGCCCGCGGCGAGCCCGAGGCGCAGGTCCCGGACACTCTTCGGTGTCCGGGACCTGCGTCGTCCGTTCGCGCCGCCATGGACGACGGCAGGCGGGGTAGGCGTACTTGTGCCGTCACGGAGCAGAAGGGAGCACTCCGATGGCCGACGCATCATTGAGGGCCGTCGGCTGGGCACGGTCGTTCCCCGTGTCCGGCGGGGTCAGGGCCGGCCGCCGGTGGACGCGGGACCATCTCGCCGCCCTGGACTGGACGAAGGACGCGCCGGACACGGTGGACGACATCCTGCTGGCCGTGTCGGAGCTCATCACCAACGCGCACGTCCACGCCCACAGCGACGCCGAGGTCGTCCTCACCTGGGACAGCAGGTGCCTGCACGTCAGCGTCCACGATGACGACGACACGGTGCCCGCCCCGCGCGACGCCGATGAGAACGCCACCGGCGGGCGCGGCCTGGCCCTCGTGGACGGTCTCGCCGACCACTGGCAGACGCACGCCCAGCACCACGGCAAGACGATAACGGCGTGCTTCACGCCGCCCGGCCCGAAGCGGGAGGGCTGGTAGGCCTGGGCCGCTTCCGTCGTTCGCCGCATGAGCCGCTGAAGAGCCACGCCTCAACTGACCATCGCCGCGCGGGGATTCCCTCTGACGGCCTTGCCGCGTGGGTTGGCCGGCCGCGGCCGCCCGTCAGGGACGGAAGACGACCGAGGAGTGGGGGAGCGGAGCGTGGTGCACGAACGCCGAGTTGTACGCGCAACGGTCGTCGTAGGCCTGCCGGCGGCGGGCCTGCTCGATGAGCAGGCCGTCGGCGTTCTCCGTGCGGCGGTTGCTGCGGCGCAGGAGCTTGACGACCAGGTACGTCACGAAGGACACGAGCAGGAGCAGGAGGATCCCGCGTTCGACCACAGCAGCTCTCCCCATGTGTCAGCAGCTATATCATCCGCATCGTAGCCGCGGGATGGTGGCTTGTCCCTCCCTCTTGAGCCTCATTTGAGCTTGCGGGAAACCCGGTTGGCGTCAGGGGGCCGCCGGGCAGACGGTGACGGCCGCCTTCAGCGCGCCGGGGTACCGCTCCGCCGCCGTCACGGCGTTCGGCATCGCGGCCTCGGGCGTACCCCGGTCCACGGCGAAGTGCGTGAGCGTCGAATTCACCGGCCCGATCGGCTTCCTGACGGTGCACCGGACCTCCCGGCTGGTGCTCAACGCGGGCTGGGTGGATGCCCGGCTCCCCGATGAGGACTGGGACGCATGGGACGAGACCGACGAGTCCGACGAGGACGCGGACGGGGCGGCGTGACGCGAGGCCGCCCTGCGCCGCGCTCAACGACCCCTGCCGTTGCGCCGTCGCTTCACCGGCACGCTGGGACCGGTCCTGCTCGCGGTCACCACGGCAGGGTGCGCCGATCCGGCCGCCACCCCCGGGGCCGTGGGCCGGGACCGCCAGGGGAAGGGCTTGCGCCGGCGGCGGTCCTGACGAAGCCGGCTGCCTCGGGGACCTCGCAGGACGCCCTGCGCGCGGCCTCGGCACGGGCCCTGCCACTGACACCCGATCAGATCGAGCTGCGGGGCGCCCGCTTCGATCCTCTGCGCGACGTGCTGGTCGGCGGTGGCGGGGGGCGGGTCTGCGTCAACGGCTCCGTGGACGACACGGGGAAGGCGGACGCCGAGGTCGTCGGGCGCACCGCGGACGGGGCGTGCCTGCCGGGGCTGGGCGGGCATCGAGCCCGCCCCGTCAGGCGGTCGCCTCGTCCAGCAGTTCCAGGACGTGCCGGTAGGGGCGGCCGGTGGCGCGGGTCATGCCCATCTCGCAGGTGCGGTTGCACGAGGCGTACGCGTCGAACGCGCCGGCGGTGATCTCCGCGGCCTGGGCGGCCGTCGCGGACTGAGTGACCTCGGGGTGGAGCAGGCCGCGGTCCCCGGCGAAGGCGCAGCAGCCCCAGTTGTCGGGGACGGTGACCTTGTCACTGACCGCGGCCGCGACCTGGCGCAGGGCGGCGTCGATGCCCAGGTGGACGGTGGAGCAGGTGGGATGCAGGGCCATGGTGCCCATGCGGCGCGCGGCGGGCAGGGCGGGGAGCAGGTGCTCGGCGGTGAAGGCGACGCTGTCGACGAACCGCAGGGCCGAGTAGCGGGCGCGCTCGGACTCCGCGAGGGTGTCGGCCAGTTGCTCGAGACCGTGGGTGCAGGAGGAGGCGTCGCACACGACCGGCAGCCGCCCGCCGTCGCTGGCCTCCCACAGTGCCTCCAGGGTCCGCCCGGCCATGGTGCGGTGCCCGTCGGTGTAGCCCTTGGACTGCCATGGCGTGCCGCAGCACAGGCCGGTCAGGCCGTCGGGGACCGTGACCTGGACGCCGGCGCGTTCGCACAGCCGCAGGAAGGCGGCGGCCGCGCCGCCGAAGTCCCCTTCGGGGGCGAAGACGCTGCCGATGCAGGCGGCGAAGAACACCGCCCGCGCCCCTTCGGGGTTCCGCGGGGCGGGACGGGCCGGGCCACCGCGCGGGATGTCGCCGGACCAGGTGGGCACCAGCTCCGTCGCCCCCAGCTTGCGGACCGCGCCGGTGGCGCCGCGCAGGACCGGGGCGGGCAGGACGTGGGCGGTGTTGAGGGCGGCGCGCACACCGGTGACAGCGCTCCCCCAGTGCCGGGCGGTGGTGTCGCCGAGGCGCTGGGCGGTGGGACTGTGGCGCTGCGCGCGCAGGCGCTTCATGACGGCGCCGGTGTCGATCGTGACGGGGCAGGCGGTGACGCACAGGCTGTCCGCCGCACAGCTGTCGACGGCCGCGTACGCGTAGTCCGCCTCCAGGGCGCGGCGGCGTTCCTCGTCGCCGGCGGCGGTGGCCAGGGCGATCTCGCGCTGCAGGGCGATGCGCTGCCGGGGTGTGGTGGTGACGTCGGCGGTGGGGCAGACCGGCTCGCAGTAGCCGCACTCCACACACGCGTCGACGGCCGGGTCGACCGGGGGGACGCTCTTGAGGTCGCGCAGGTGCGCGGCCGGGTCGTCGGTGAGCAGGACGCCGGGGTTGAGGATGTCGTGGGGGTCGCAGAGCCGCTTGAGCTCGCGCATCACGTCGTACAGTTCGTCGCCGTACTGGCGGTGGACGAAGGGGGCCATGGCGCGCCCGGTGCCGTGCTCGGCCTTCAGGGTGCCGCCGGCGTCCAGGACGAGGTCGACCATGGCGTCGGTGAAGCGGGCGTAGCGCTCGGTCTCGGCGCGGGTGTCGAAGTCCTGGGTGAGCATGAAGTGCAGGTTGCCGTCGCGGGCGTGGCCGAAGATGACCGCGTCCTGGTAGCCGTACCGGTCGAAGAGGCCGATCAGGCCCTCGCAGGTGCCGGTCAGCCGCTCCATGGGCACCGCGATGTCCTCCAGGAGGGCGGTCGTCCCGGCGGGGCGCGCTCCGGCGACGGCCGTGTACAGGCCCTTGCGCAGGTGCCAGAGGCGGCCGCGGACCGCGGCGTCGCGGGTGAGCGCGGCCCCGGTGACGGCGGGCAGCCGGTCCAGGACGGGCCGGGCGGCGGCCACGGTGGCGTCGAGCGCTTCGGCGTCGTCCTCGGCGAACTCCACCAGCAGGGCGGCGTGGCGTTCCACGCGCAGCCCGCGCAGTTCGTCGACGGGGTCGGCGGCCTGCTGTGCGACGCGCAGCGAGGCGGCGTCGAGGAGTTCGGCGGTGCGGGCACCGGCGGCCAGCAGCGCGGGCAGGGCGTCGGTCGCCTCGGCGAGGCCCGGCAGGATCAGCAGGCCGGTGGCGGTGTGCGGCAGCAGGGGGACGGTACGGAAGACGGCCTCGCCGACGAAGCCGAGGGTGCCCTCGCTGCCGATCATCAGGTGGGCGAGGATGTCGGCGGGGTCGGTGTGGTCGAGGAACGAGTTGAGCCCGTAGCCCATGGTGTTCTTCATCGCGAACAGCCGCTCGATGGTGGCGCGTGAGGCGGCCGAACCGCGGACCCGGTCGCGCAGCCGGAGCAGTCCGGCGTGCAGGTCGGGCTCGTGGGCGCGCAGGGCGGCGTCCGCGTCGGGTGCGGCGGTGTCGACGACGGTGCCCGAGGGCAGCACGAACTGCAGCGACTCCATGGTGCGGTAGGCGTTGTCCTGGGTGCCGCAGTTCATGCCGCTGGAGTTGTTGGCGACGAGCCCGCCGATGGTGCAGGCGCTCTCGCTCGCCGGGTCGGGGCCGAGCCGGCGCCCGTGGCGGGCCAGCCGCGCGTTGGCCTGGCGCACCGTGAGTCCCGGCTGCAGCCGGATGCGCAGGCCCTCGTCGAGGACCTCGGCGGAGCGCCAGTGCGTACGGACGTCCACCAGGACGCCGTCGCCGCCGGCTTGCCCCGCCAGGCTCGTACCGCCGGAGCGCAGCGTGAGCGGCACCCCGGCGCGGCGCGCGCCGGCCATGAGCGCGCCCACCTCGGCGGCGGACGCGGCGCGCACCACGGCCTGCGGCGTGAAGAGGTACGGCGAGGCGTCATGGGCGGCCGCGACCCTGCGGGGCACGTCGGTGGAGACCCGGGAGGGGTCGGCCACGCAGTCGGCCAGCCACCCGGCCGGGCCGGGGTCGGCGGTGCGGGACGTGGTGGCGGGGGTGGCGGCGGAGGTGCTCATGGTTCCTCGGGTACGACGGTACGACGCGGGGCCTGCGGCGCTCAGTGGGCGGGGTCGGTGATCCGCAGCAGGCGGGGCGGCTGCGCGGCGGGTTCGGGCAGGCGCAGCGGGGCCAGGCCGGGGGTGATGCTGCCCAGCAGCGTGGCGCGGCGGGCGCCGGTGCCCGAGGTGAGGGTGCCGGGCAGGCCGTTGACGGTGAGGAAGCCGAGCACGGCGAAGGCGAGGGCCTCCTTGGCGTCGGAGGGCAGGCCCAGGTCGTCGCTGGGCCGCAGCGTCACACCGGGCAGTTCCTCGCCGATCATGCCCATCAGCACGGGGTTGTGGGCGCCTCCGCCGGACACGACCAGGCTGGTGACCCCGTGGGCCCGGCAGGCGTCGGCGACGGTGACGGCGGTGAGCCTGGTCAGGGTGGCGAGGACGTCGTCGGTGCCGGGTGTCGGCACGGCGGCCAGGGCCCGCTGCAGGTACGGCAGGTGGAAGAGTTCCTTGCCGGTGCTCTTCGGTGCGGGCCTGCGGTAGTAGGGGTCGTCGAGGAGGACCTTGAGCAGGTCGGGGTCGGTGCGTCCGGCGGCCGCGCGGCGGCCGTCCTCGTCGTAGGCGGCGGCGCCGCCGGTGAAGTGGCGTACGGCCGCGTCCAGCAGGGCGTTGGCGGGGCCGGTGTCGAAGGCCAGGGGCTCCGCGCCGGGGGCGACGACGGTGATGTTGGCGATGCCGCCGAGGTTGAGCGCGGCGGGCACTCCCGGGAGCCCGCGCAGCAGCAGGGTGTCGGTCATCCCGACCAGCGGGGCGCCCTGGCCGCCCGCGGCCACGTCCCTGCTGCGCAGGTCGGACACGACCGGCAGCCCGGTGGTTTCGGCGATCCAGGCCGGCTGGCCCAGTTGCAGGGTGCCGCGGACGGTTCCGTCCTCGACCCAGTGGTGCATCGTCTGGCCGTGGGACACGACCAGATCGGCGGCGCCCCCGCACAGCTCGTCGAGCGCGCGTGCCGCGGCCCCCGCGAAGGCCTGTCCGACGCCCGTGTCCAGGGCGCAGACGTCCTGGGTGGTCGTCGTCGAGGGCGGCAGCGTGGCGGTGATGAGGTCCCGCAGTCCGTCGGCGTAGGGCACGGACAGATGGCCGAGCGGCCGCATGAGCAGGGTCTCGCCGTCCAGGGTGAGGTCGGCGGCGGCCGCCTCGATGGCGTCGTACGAGGTGCCCGACATCAGGCCGATCACACGCATTGCTTCTCCCAACTCTTGTGTGCGGGGCGGTCGTGTGGTGCCCCGGGGTGGGGGCCGCCCGTCGGCGGCCCCCACCCCGGGAGTCCTCATTCGACGCCGGCGCCCGCCGCGACGCGACCCGGACCGGAGCCGGACTCCGGTCCGCCGCCGGCCAGCTCGGCCTCGTGCACCTCGCGGACCTCGGGGGCCTGGTGGAACAGGCTCATCACACCGCCGATCACCAGGGTGATCACCACGCCGATCGGCACCAGCCACTGGGCGGCGATGGCGGTCGGCACCGTCGCCCCCGCCACGGTGACGTCGATCTTCACCGAGCGCACGATGTAGGTCATCACGCCGACCGTGACCAGGAAGGCGACGACCGCGTCGACCTCGTTGGCGCGCCTGATGATCCGGCCGAGCAGGAAGGCGCCGAGCAGCGCGCCGTAGGTGTAGCCCGCGATGGTCAGGCCGGTGAGGTAGACGTTGCCGGTGCTGGTGCTGAAGGCGCAGGCGAAGACCGCCATGAGCACGGCCCACACCAGCGTCATCACCCGGGCGAGCTTGAGCAGCGACTCCTCCGACGGGGTGCTGCGGAAGAAGCTGTGGATGATGTCGGCGACGGTCGAGTTGGACATGGAGTTCAGCGCGGAGGACAGGGAGCCCATCGCGGCGCCGAGGATGCCGGCCACGAGCAGACCGGAGATCACCACGGGCAGCCCGTGCAGGATGAAGTTCGGGTAGAGGTTGTCGGAGCTGTGCAGACCCAGCTCGGAGAAGCTCTTGCCCTTGTTGTACGACCACAGCAGCGCGCCGACGAGCGAGAAGGCGGCGAACTGGAGGGTGACGAAGACACCGGAGGCGATCATGGCCTTCTGGCCGTCGCGCAGCGAGCGGGTGGCCAGGACGCGCTGGACGATCAGCTGGTCGGAACCGTGGCTGGCCATCGCGAAGATGGCGCCGCCGATGATCGCGGTCGGCAGGGCGAACGGGCTGGTGAGGATGTGCGCCAGGTCGAAGTTGGTGTCGAACAGCTTGAAGTGGCCCGAGTGCAGGGCGTCGGAGAAGCCGCTGCCGCCGACGTGGCCGGAGAGCACGGCGATGGCGAGGATGGCGCCGCCGAGGTAGAGGCCCATCTGGATGGCGTCGGTCCAGATGACCGCCTTGATGCCGCCGAGGTAGGTGTAGACGACGGTGATCACGGTGAGGACGACGATGATCAGGCGGTAGCCCGCGTGCACGCCGAACTCGTCGAGCAGCAGCTTGATCGGGATCGCGGAGGCGAACAGGCGGACACCCTCGGCGAGGAGGCGGGTGAAGACGAAGGTGATGGAGGCCAGTCCTTGCAGCTTCAACCCGAATCTGTTGCCCAGGTACTGGTAGGCGCTGACGAAACCGCCGCGCTTGTACAGGGGGATCAGCACGGTGGCGACGACCACGCGGCCGATGACGTAGCCGAGGGCGAGTTCGACGTTGCCGAAGCCCTGCCCGCTGTAGGCACCGCCGGGCACGCTGATGACGGTCAGCACGCTGGTCTCGGTGGCCACCACGGAGAAGGAGACGGTCCACCAGGGCATGTGCCCTTCGCCGACGAAGTAGTCCTTCGCCGTCTTCTGCCGTCCGGCCAGTCGCAGTCCGATCCACGCGATGGCGATCAGATAGACGACGATCACGACGAGGTCGAGTTGACGCACGCTCGCTCCTAAACAACAGCCGGCGGGATCACCGGCATGGTGGGGACAGTAGGTGACGTCGTCCGGCCGACTCGGACGACGTGGGGTTCGTGCGGCACGGTGGCGTCCCGTGCCAGCAGGCGCGCGCCGTCCAGCGGGTCCCCGAGCGGGGGCCGCGGGTCCAGCGGTCGCGGGGAGGCCTCCAGCGCCGCGCGCAGCGGCGCCATGAGCGGTTCGCCGAGGCCGGTCAGCCCGCCGGTGACGGTGACGGGCAGGACCTCGCCGCCGATCCGGGCCGCGGCGGCGAGTACGGCCTCGCCGAGCGCGGTGGCGGCGTCCCGGACGATCATGTCGGCGACGGGGTCGCCGGATGCGGCGGCGTGGGCGACGTCCGGGGCGAAGGAGGCCGCGGTGCGGGCGGGGTTGCCGCCGGCGGCCAGGGCGGCGGGCAGCGTGTCCGGGTCGCCGAAGCGCCGGGTGGCCGCGGCCAGCAGCGCCGTGTCCGGTCCGCGGCCGTCGTGGGCCCGGAGCGCGGCCCGCAGGCCGGTGACCCCGATCCACGCGCCGCTGCCCTCGTCGCCGAGCCACGGGCCCCAGCCGTCGACGCGGGCGTACGAGCCGTCCTCGCCGATGCCGATGGCGACCGAGCCGGTGCCGATGGCCAGCACCACGCCCGTACGGCCGCCGAGAGCGCCCGCGTGTGCGGTGACGGCGTCGCTGGTGACGGCGACCTCGTCCGCGGGCAGGTCCTGGAGCAGCAGTTCGGCGAGGGTGCGGGCGGCCTCGGGGGCCGCGGCCGCTCCGGCGGCGCCGACGCAGACGGCGGCGAGCCGGCCGGGGGTGTGCCGCTCGATCAGCGGCCGGACGGCGGCGAGCACCGCGCCACGCGCGGCCTCGACACCGCCCTCGGCTGCGAGTCCGGGTGCCCCCGGAACCTCGTGGACGGGGCCGGCGGTGCCGTCCGTGCTGATGAGCACGGCACGGCAGCCCGTCTTCCCCAGGTCCACAGCCACTGCTGCTGTCATGCGGCACGCCCTCGTGTCGTACGGGATCCGGCACGGCGGGTGGTCACGGTCGGCGGTGACCGGTGCGGATCGCGGTGCAGCGAGTATCGGAAGGCAGACCTCCGTATGTCAATAAGTAACTTCACGAAATGCATCACGTAAATTTTTGACGCAGCCGACGGGGCGTGGTTACGCTGACGCCACCCACTCAGGAGGGAACCCATCCATGGCCTCCCAGGACCCGACCCGCACCTCCGCGCAGCCGGCACAGGAGACCGCCTCCGGCGGCGACACCCTGGCCCGTATCCGCGCGGCCCTGCCCGGCCTGGCGCCCTCCGAGCGGCGGGTGGCCGAAGCCGTCCTGGCCGATCCGGCACAGGCGGCGGAGCTGTCCATCAGCGCCCTCGCCGAACGGGCCACCACCTCCGTGGCCACCGTCATGCGCTTCTGCCGGACGATGAAGCTGGGCAACTACCCCCAGCTGCGGCTCGCCCTGGCCGCGGCCGCGGCCCGCGAACACGCGCTCGGCGGCGAGCGCCCGACACCGGGCACCGACATCAGCGCCACCGACACCCTCGAACAGATCGTCCACAAGATCGTCTACAACGAGGTCCGCGCCCTGGAGGACTCCGGGGCCGGGCTGGACATCGAGGCGCTCGGCCGGGCCGTCGACGCCGTGGCGGGCGCCCGGCGCGTGGACATCTTCGGCGTCGGCGCCAGCGCCTTCGTCGGACAGGACCTGCACCAGAAGCTGCACCGCATCGGCCACATGGCGTTCATCTGGACCGACCGCCACGCGGCTCTGACCGCCGCCGCCCTCCTCGGCCCCGGCGACGTGGCGCTGGCCGTCTCCCACTCCGGGGAGACCGAGGACACCGTCGAGCCCCTCCAGGCGGCCGCCGAACGCGGCGCCACCACCATCGCCCTCACCAACGTCCCGGGCTCCACCCTCGCCGACAGCGCCGACCTGGTGCTCGCGACCTGCGCCCGCGAGACCCCCTTCCGATCCGGCGCCACCGTCAGCCGGATCGCCCAGCTCGCTGTGATCGACTGCCTGTTCGTCGGCGTCGCCCAGCGCTCCTACGACGCGACGACCGCGGCGCTGCAGAAGACCTACGGAGCCGTGCAGCGCCGCAGGCGCCCGCAACCCCAGCGCCGCACCCCGGCCGACGACTGACGGCCGGCCCCGCACCACACCCCAGCACCACCGAAAGGACGACCGCGCCGTGGACCTCAGCACACTCGGCACCGAGACCCGCAACGAGCGGACCGCCGAACTGGACCGCATGCCGGTCTCCGAGCTCCTCACCGTGATGAACGCCGAGGACCAGACCGTCGCCCTCACCGTCCGCGAGGCGCTCCCCGACATCGGCACCGCCGTCGAGGCCATCACCGAGTCCCTGCGCCGCGGCGGCCGCCTCATCTACCTCGGTGCCGGCACCAGCGGCCGGATAGGCCTGCTCGACGCCGTCGAGTGCCCGCCGACGTTCGGCACAGCGCCCGAGCAGGTCGTCGGCCTGCTCTCCGGTGGCCCCGGCGCCTTCATCGTGGCCGTCGAGGGTGCCGAGGACGAGCCCGCCCGGGCGATCGCCGACCTCGACGAGATCGGCGTCAACGAACGGGACACCGTCGTCGGCCTCGCCGCCAGCGGCCGCACCCCCTACGTCATCGGCGGCCTCAAGCACGCCGCGACGCGGGGTGCCGTCACCGTCTCCGTGGCCTGCAACCGCGACGCCCTCGTCAGCCGCTACGCCGACATCCCGATCGAGGTGCCCACCGGCCCGGAGATCCTCACCGGCTCCACCCGGCTCAAGGGCGGCACCGCCGAGAAGATGGTCTGCAACATGCTCTCCACCGCGTCGATGGTCCGCGTCGGCAAGGTCTACGGAAACCTCATGGTCGACGTGCGCGCCACCAACAACAAGCTGGTCGACCGCGCGAGGCGCATGGTCGTCCAGGCCACCGGGGCCGACCCCGACACCGCCGCCGAAGCCCTGACCGCCGCCGGCGGCCACGCCAAGACGGCCATCGTGATGCTGCTCACCGGCGCCACCGCCGAGGAGGCCGCCCGGCGCATCGAGCAGGCCCACGGCGACACCCGCACCGCCGCCGGCCAGGCCTGACACCGGCGCCCGCCGGGCCGGGGCGGCCCGGCGGTCCGCGGCCACTCACGCCACGGGCGCCACATCCGGAACGCCGCCGTCCGCGTAGGCCCCGGTGATCGGGGGAATCTGCCGCACATCGCGGCGGTTTCCCCCTGGGGAGGCGAGCCTCCCCACACACGGCCAAGGACGAGACGATCCCGACATGCACGCAGCGGAACCGGGGGGCACACACAGCGGCCCGGCAGCGCACCAGGGCGGGGTCATCTCCGTCGACCCCGACGGCCGCGTCGACGGCTGGAGCGCCGGAGCCGAGAGCATCCTCGGCTACCGCCGGGACGAGGTGATCGGCCGCCCCGCGCTGGACCTCGTCGACACGGACGCGCGCCGGGCCCTGGCATCGGGTCTGACCGACCGCCGCTGGGCGGACCGGGCCGTGTTCCGGGACAAGGCGGGCCGCCGGGTGGAGGCCGACGTGCTGATCCGGCCGGCCTCCGCGGACGGAAGGTCCACCGTGTGGTTCGTCAGCGGGCCGCGCGGTCCGGCGGCGGACGAGGACACCGGCGGCGGTGACTGGACCGGCGCCGGCGGCATGGTGGAGCGGGCCTGGTCCCAGTCGTCCGCCGCCATCGTCGTGTGGTCCCCCGGCCTTCGCCTCCTGTGGGCCAACGAACGCACGGTCCGGCTGTTCAGCGCCGACGTCGACCGGATGCGGGGGCGCCTGCTCACGGAGATCCTCACCCCCGACAGCCAGCACTACGCCGTCGAGGAGGCGCTCCGCCGCGCCCGCGACACCGGCACGGCGCAGTACGTCCTCACCCACGAGCAGGTGCCCGGCGAGAAGCGGCCCCACGAATGGGCGATCCACATCGACCCCCTCCGGGACGAGGGCGGCACCCTGGTGGGGCTCTGCTCCATGGCGCGTGACAACTCCGCGGAATTCTGGGCCCGCCGGCGCCTGGTCCTCCTCAACGACGCCCGCCGCAGCATCGGGCTCTCCCTCGACGTGGGCAGGACGGCCCAGGAGCTCACCGACCTCGCGGTGCCCGACCTCGCCGACGTCGCCATGGTGCATCTGCTGCCCCAGGCACTCGAAGGCGGCGGTACGGCCTCCCGCGACCCGGTGGAGGTCCGGCTCGCGGCCGCGAGCGGGCGCGAGTGGCCCCTCCCCCGGCCGGACCGCCTCCCCGACGACCCGGGCACACCCCCCTGGCACGTCGTGGACCGGCGGTCCCTGCCCGGCCGCGCGCTGTCCGAGCGGCGGGCCGTAAGGGTCGACCTGCCGCACGAGGCCGCGATCTGGGCCGAGCGCGAGGGCGGCTTCGACCGGGACGCGCGCGGAGGAGCCGTCTGCGCCCCGCTGACCGCCCGGGGCAGCACCCTGGGCGTGGTGACGTTCCTGCGCCGAGGGGCGGCGTTCGACTCCGACGATCTGCTGCTCGCCGAGGAACTGGCCGCCACCACCGCCATCTCGATCGACAACGCCCGCAACTACCAGCGCGAGCACAGCACCGCCCTGACCCTGCAGCAGAGCCTGCTGCCCAGGGAACCGCCCGCCCAGAACGCGGTCGACGCCGCGTACGGCTACCGGCCCGCCGACCTCGCCGCGGGCGTGGGCGGCGACTGGTTCGACGTGATCCCGCTGTCCGGCGCGCGCGTCGCCCTGGTCATGGGCGACGTCGTGGGGCACGGGGTGCGGGCGGCCGCGACGATGGGACGCCTGCGCTCGGTCGTCCGCACCCTCGCCGACGTCGACCTCCCCCCGGAGGAGCTGCTCACCGGCCTCGACGACATCGTGAACCGGCTGGACCGGGAGACGCAGGCCAACGCCCCCGATCCGGAGGTCGGGGCGTCGGTCCTCTACGCGGTGTACGACCCCGTCTCGCGCCGGTGCCGGATGGCCCGGGCCGCCCACGTGGAACCTCTGCTGGTGCTGCCCGACGGCACGAGCCACCGGGTGGAACTCCCCGAGGGACCGCCCCTCGGGCTGGGCGGGCTCCCCTTCGAGTCCGTCGAGCTGACCCTGCCCGAGGACTGCCTGCTGGTCCTGTTCACCGACGGGCTGGTGAAATCCCGGCAGCAGGACCTCGACGAGGGGATCGCCAGGCTCCAGGCGTCCCTGGCCACGGCCTCGTCCTCGATCACGGCGGTCTGCGAGGACATCATGGACGCCCTGCTGCCCGAGGGCGGCAGTGACGACGCCGCACTGCTCGTCGCACGGCCCCGCGCGCTGGCCGCGGCCGACGTCGCCCACTGGGACGTACCGGCCGATCCCGCCGCCGTCGCGGCGGTACGCGAGGAGGCGAGCGCGCAGCTCACGGCCTGGGGACTGGAGGACCGGGCATTCGCCACCGAGCTCATCGTCAGCGAACTCGTCACCAACGCCCTGCGGCACGGACGCGCCCCCATCCGTCTGCGGCTCATCAGGGACCGCTCCCTGATCTGCGAGGTCACCGACGGGAGCAACGCCGCCCCCCATCTGCGCCGGGCGCGCACCTACGACGAGGGCGGGCGCGGGCTCTTCCTGGTGGCGCAGCTCTCCTCCCGCTGGGGCAGCCGGCCGACGGACTGCGGGAAGACCATCTGGGCGGAGCAGCAACTGGACCAGGCCGGCTGAGCCCGGCCGCCGCCCTTCCGGACGGGCCGCGGCACCGCACCGCCGATAGAGTGAAGATCACGGGGGCAGGGCGACCACGGGAAGGCGGCGACGGCCATGACCGGACGGTTCGGCTACCGGCGGATCTACGAGGACGCCTCGGCGCAGGAGGGCAAGCGCGTGCTCGTCGACCGGCTGTGGCCCCGGGGCGTGAGCAAGGAGCGGGCCCACCTGGACGAGTGGCTCCGCGACGTGGCGCCGTCCTCCGACCTGCGCCAGTGGTACCACCACGACACGGAGCGCTTCCCCGAGTTCCGCGACCGGTACATCACCGAGCTGGAGGACGCCGACCACCGGCCCGCCGTCGAGCACCTGCGCGACCTCGCCGCCCACGACAGGGTCACCCTGCTGACCGCCACCAAGGACGTCGACCACAGTGAGGCGGCCGTGCTCGCCGACTGGCTGGACTCCCCGAGGGCCGCACGGTCCTCGGGAGGGTAGTGACGGGAGGCAGGCCGGGGGCGCCACCGTTCGCGGGCCGCTCTTCGTCGTGTCCCCGCGCCTCGCACCGTCGGCGCACCATGGTCCCGGACCCCGAACGGCGCGCTAGCGTGGACGCATGCGCCACGTAGTGACCGATGCCGACACCGCCACGACGGCGGGCAGCGGCGACGTACCCGTGCTGTCCACACCGCAGCTCATCGCCTGGATGGAGGCGGAGACGGTGCACGCCGCGGCACCCTTCACCGCGGTTGGCCAGACGACGGTGGGGACGGCGCTGCGCGTCGAGCACGTCCGCGCCACGCCGGTCGGCGGCAAGGTCGACGTCTCCGCCGACCCTCCGCCCTCCCCCACCGGGCGCCGCCTCACCTTCCGGGTCCGGGCCGTGGACGACGCGGGCCGGCTCGTCGCGACCGGCGAGATCGACCGTGCCGTCGTCGACCGTGAGCGTTTCCTGGCGGCCGCACTCGATCCGGAGCACCCCGGCGAGGCATCCTGACGGAGGGGGCTCGGCCCCGGCGCCCGTGGGCGCGTGGGTCAGTGCTTGAAGACGTCCTTGGTCCTCTCCTTCGAGCCCCGCATCCTGCCGCGCGATTCGAGGGCCGCGCCCTTGGCCGCGAGCTTCTCCTTGTGCATCGCGTGGGCCGCCTTCCGCACCGACTTCCCGACGACCTGCTCCATCTTCGCCTTGGTCTTCTCTCCCGCGCTCATCTCGGCACCTCCACGACCTCTCACCGGCCGCGTGCCCGTACGGCGGTGGCTCAAACCCCCTGCCGCGAGGACCCGAAGGCGCGGGTTCCGGGCCGTAGGTCAGGGGGCGTCATGACGTGGCGGCTGGTGCGGGGGGGGACACCGTGATCGGCAACCTCGGCGACGACGGCTGCGACATGCCGTTCTTCCTGCTCCCCTGCACGCCCGAGCCGGGTTGGCGTTGCAGGACCTGGAGCTCACCCTCGAGGACGTAGAGGGCCGCAAGGCCTCACTGCGCGTCTGGCGCAACTGCTTCCTGCACATCTGCGGACCGGACGCCAGGTTGCGCCACTGAGTCCGCTCCGCCGGGTCAGAGCAGCGAGGCGGTGACCTCGGCGAGGCGCCGCCGGTACTGCGCGTCGTAGGCCTCGGCGGCCGCGCTGGCCTCCTTCTCGCCCTCGAAGTACCGGCCGGTGACGCCCTCCGTCTCGGGCGCGTCGACCAGGCGCCGGGTGGCGGCGACGCCCTGCTCCAGGGAGTCGACCACCTCCATCCCCGAGCGCCGGGACATGGCGGTGGGCATGAAGGTCGCCGGGTGGACGCTGTTGACGGTGATGCCGGTGCCGGAGAGTTCTCCTGCGAGGTCGAGGCTGTGGCAGATGAGCGCCAGCTTGGAGCGGCAGTAGGCGGCGACGTCGGTGTAGCCGCGGGTGAGTTCGGGGTCGTCGAGGTCGAGCGGCTGCTGGCCGATGGAGGCGACGTTCACGATCCGCGAGGGCGCCGCGCGGTGGAGCAGCGGGAGGAGCTCCCGGGTCAGCACCACCGGTGCCAGGTAGTTGACGGCGAGGCGCAGTTCGTGTCCGTCGGCGGACGTCTGCCGCCGGGTGCCCTCCGCGTGGAAGCCGACACCGGCGTTGTTGACGAGCACGTCCAGCCGGTCGTGCCGTGCGGCGATGTCGGCGGCCAGGCGCCGGACCTCGGCGAGCGAGGAGAGATCGGCCCGGTGGGGCTCGCCGCCGGTGGCCGCGGCGACCTCGGCGAGGCGCTCGGGGTCGCGGCCGTGCAGCAGCAGGGTGTGCCCGCCGTCGGCGGCGAGGTCCTCCGCGAGGGCGCGGCCGAGCCCGTCGGACGCGCCGGTGATGAGGATCGTGGCCATGTCGTACACCTTTCGGTTCCGGGGGCACGGCGGGTGCCGCCCGATGGAGCGGGGGTGACGATCCACCCGTTGACCTGCGGCGGAACGTTCCCGACCCTAGGTCGCACATCCATCGGCCGGCCAATAGGATCGTCGGCATGGCTCATCAGCATTCCGATGACAAGGGTGTCCGGCCGGACGAGGGGACGGCCCCCGGCCCGCCTCCCGGCGCCCCACTGGACCTCGGGCTGCTGCGCACGTTCCTCGCGGTCTACCGGGCCCGTTCGCTCACCACGGCCGCCCGGACGCTGCGCGTCTCGCAGCCCACCGTGACCGCGCAGGTGCGCGCCCTGGAGCAGCAGCTCGACCGGCAGCTCTTCGAGCGGCTCCCGCGGGGCGTGGCCGCCACCTCGGTGGCCGACGAACTGGCCGGGCGGATCGCCGGACCGCTGGACGCGCTGGCCGAGGTCGCCGGCCGCGGGCACCCGGGCCCCGATGCGCCCCAGGAACCGGTGCACCTGGCGGGGCCCGCGGAGATGCTGTCCGTCCGGGCGCTGCCCGTCCTCGCGCCGCTGGCGGCCGGGGGCGTGCTGCTGCGCGTCACCACCGGCCTCGCCGAGGACCTGCTCGAGGGCCTGCAGGGCGGCCGCTTCGACCTCGTGTTGTCGGCGGTGCGGCCGCGCGGCCGTACCCTGGCCGCCGTCCCGCTGATGGACGAGGAGTTCGTGCTGGTGACGACGCCGGAGTGGGCCGCCGGGATCGGGCCGCTCACCTGCGACGACCCGGGCCCGCTGCGCGAGGTCCCGCTGGTGGCGTACGCGGAGGACCTGCCGATCCTGCGCCGGCACTGGCGCCACGTCTTCCGCACGCGCCTGAGCGCCCGGCCCGCGGTGGTCGTCCCCGACCTGCGCGGCGTGCTCGGCGCCGTCGTCGCGGGCGCGGGCGTGACGGTGCTCCCCCGTTACCTGTGCGAGGCGGAACTGGCGTCGGGCGCGCTGGTGGAGTTGCTGACGCCGGAGGATCCGCCGATCAACACCGGCTTCCTGGTCGGACGGGCGGGCGCCCCCGCCCGCGCGCCCGTCACCGCCGTGCGTGAACGGCTGCTGGCGGCGGCCCGCGACTGGTGACGCCGACCCCCCGGCCGCCGCAGCATATCTGACACTACGTCAGCTCTCGCCCGGAACGGGGGTCCACCAGGAGCACCACGCGCCCGACCGCGGGGTCGAACCCGAGTACGGGGTTGCCGTAGTCGCCCTCGGGCGACATCAGTACCGGCTTGCGCAGGCGGCGGCCGATGGCCCGGAGGAAGGCGCACAGGACGTCCACGCCCCTCTGGCCCCGCAGTTCGCGGAGGTCGACGTCGAAGCCGACTTCGCCGGCCGAGAACAGCCGGAAGACCGCAAGCACATCCGGAACCGGCGAGACGTGCAACGTCGCCGTCTCCGCGTCCTCCTGACGCACCAGGACCTCCGCGGCCCGGGGCAGTCGCCCGGCGACGCCTCCCTCCGCGTACGTCCACGCCCACCCGCGTGCCCGGACGGGATGGAACACCGCCTGCCAGTCCTCGGCCGTCGTGCCGGGCACGCACACGTCCGGAAGGCTCCCCGTCAAGTGGGGGTCGAAAAGGTCCTGGACGTCGTCCCACAGCAGATCCGGCACCGCACCATGCTGCCCGCCGGCAGATCCCGGCCGCACCTTTGTTTCGCCGTGTGCCCCGGCTCCCGGTCGCGGCGGGCCTTGTCGTCACACGACGGCGTTCGGGCCGCCCCGCGATGACACAACTGTGCCATGGCACAAGAGCGACGCCTGGATCCCTTGAGCGGGGACGCGGCCACCTCGAAGATCAAGGGCCGTCCACTCTTCACATGGCTTGAGGAGTTTCCTTGCCCACGGTTCACATCCCCCGGCCCAGGCCCGGGGCGATCACGCTCGGCGTGGTCGCCGCCCTGGCACTCGGGGTCATACCGGCCACGGCCGCCGTATCCGCGGACCACGCCGGTCGCGGGCCCGCCGCCGGTGCCGCACAACGCTCACCCGGCAACGGCGGCACGCACACCGTCACCCTGATCACCGGTGACAAGGTCACCATCGGCACCGCGCCCGACGGCACCGCGATCCGGTCCTTCGAGGGCGTGAACGGGACCACCACCGGTTTCCACCGCGCCGTCGTCGACGGGGCCACGTACGTCTACCCCGACGCGGCCCTGCCCTTCGTCGGCGCCGGCACGCTGGACAAGCAGTTGTTCAACGTGACGAAGCTGATCGCCGACGGTTACGACGACGCGCACTCCGCCCGGTTGCCGCTCATCGTCGGCTACACCGACGCCGCGGCCCGGTCCCGGACCCAGCCGGCCATGGCCGGTTCGAAGGTCGTCCGCCGACTGGACAGCGTCCAGGGCGCGGCCGTCACCCAGGACCGCGCGCAGGCCTCGAAGTTCTGGTCCGCGCTCACCGGGGGTCCCGGTGCCGCGGCCCGCTCGGCGAAGCCCTCCTTCGCGGGCGGGATCGCCAAGATCTGGCTCGACGGGAAGGTGAAGGCCGACCTGGCCGACTCGACGGCGCAGATCGGGGCGCCGGAGGTCTGGGCTCAGGGCAACACCGGAGAGGGCGTCAAGGTCGCGGTGCTCGACACCGGCGTGGACGCCGAACACCCCGACCTCGCCGACCGGATCAACACCAGCGCCAGCTTCATCCCGGACGAGCAGGACACCCTCGACTACCAGGGTCACGGCACGCACGTCGCCTCGACGATCGCCGGTACGGGCAGCGCGTCGGACGGCAAGGAGCGGGGCGTCGCCCCCGGTGTCCGCCTGGACATCGGCAAGGTGCTCAACAGCGAGGGCAGCGGCCAGGAGTCCTGGATCATCGCCGGCATGGAGTGGGCGGCCCAGGACCGGCAGGCCAGGATCATCAGCATGAGCCTGGGCGGCGGCGGTGACCACACCGACCCGATGAGCCAGGCGGTCGACCGGCTCAGCCGCGAGACCGGCGCGCTGTTCGTCATCGCGGCGGGCAACAGCGGCCCGCACTCCATCGGCAGCCCCGGTGCGGCGGACTCCGCGCTGACCGTCGGCGCCGTGGACTCCTCGGACCGGCTGGCCGACTTCTCCAGCACCGGCCCGCGTGCCGGCGACGCCGGGCTGAAGCCCGAGATCACCGCGCCCGGCGTCGACATCCTGGCGGCCCGCTCCCACTACAAGCGGGGCTCGGGCTACTACACCACGATGAGCGGCACTTCGATGGCGACGCCGCACGTCGCCGGTGCTGCCGCGCTGCTGGCCGCCGCCCACCCGGACTGGACCGGCCCGCAGTTGAAGGAGGCGCTGGTCAGCAGCGCCAAGGCCACCCCGTCGTACTCCCCGTACGAGGCCGGTGCCGGCCGGCTCGACGCGCCGGCTGCCGTCCGCACCTCGGTCTTCGCGACCGTCAGCGCCTTCTCCGGCTTCTACGCCTGGCCCCAGAAGTCAGGTGCGACCGACGTCCGGAAGGTGACGTACACCAACACCGGTGACGCACCGGTCGGCCTGAACCTGGCGATCGACTCGAAGGCCCCGGCAGGGCTGTTCACCCTCTCCGAGGACAGGGTCACCGTTCCGGCGCACGGCACGGCCTCGGTCTCCCTGACCGCAGAGCTGGACCGGCTGCCGCTCGACCAGTCGGTCAGCGGCATGATCACCGGCGCGGACGGCACCGGAACCGTCCGGGCCAGGACCCTGATCGGCGCCGCCAAGGAGGGCCGTCGGCAGACGCTGACGATCAACGCCAAGGACCGCTCGGGCAAGCCGCTGGCGGGCCGGGTCATGCTCACCGCCGAGGGCCTCTTCACGACGATCGACCTCGACGAGTCCGGCACCGGCACCGCGCGGCTGCCCGTCGGCACCTACAGCGGCTGGCTCACCGCGGACGTCCAGGGGGCGGGCGGCCCGCACTCCCTGGGCATGGCGCTGCTGGCCTTCAACGACGTGAGCCTGGACCAGGACCGCACCGTCACCCTCGACGGCCGCAAGATGCGTCAGATCCTGGCACGTGCCCCGCAGCAGACCACCGCCGTCGCCCCGCGCCTGGACGTCCACCGCTCGTTCGGCGACAGCCTGGTCGAGTCCTCGATGCTGCCCAACGAGACGTACGACAGCATGTGGGCGCTCCCGACCGGCAAGAAGGTCACCGACGGCGAGTTCGAGTTCGGCGCCCGCTTCCGCCTGGAGCAGCCGGCGCTGACGGTGGGCACGGCGACGAAGACCTACGCCGACCCACTGGTCAAGCGCGGGGCCGAGCCGCTGTCCGCCGGCACCCGCACGCTCACGGCGGTCTACGCCGGTGAGGGCACGGCCGCCGAGCTGGCCCGCCACAAGCCGCGCGGCAAGGCCGTGGTGGTCCGGGGCGGCGACCCGGCCGGGATCCAGGCACAGGCGGAGGCCGCCGCGGCGGCGGGCGCGCAGGTGCTCGTCGTCGTCAACGACGGCATCGGCCGGCTGCAGCCGTGGGACGAGTCCCCGTGGAGCCCGGAGAGCCCGGCCCCGCTGACGGTGGCGACCCTCGACGCCGACCAGGGCGCCGACCTGATCGGAGCGCTCGGGCGCGGCACGGTCAGGCTGAAGGTCGCCTCCAACCCCACGACCGACTATGTCTACGACGTGGTGCACCACTGGTCCGGCGCGGTACCGGCGGACCCGACCTGGCGCGTCACCCAGCGCGACCTGGGCAAGGTGGACGTCTCCTTCCGGAACCACCGTCAGGGCAAGGCACTGGAGTTCCGCCCCGACGTCTGGCGCGGCTGGGTGGTCGGCAACCAGCTCACCGCTCCCGCCCAGGGCGACCGGACCGACTGGGTCACCGCCGACGCCAGTTGGCTGGACGACGCCTTCATCGCGGGCGAGACGGGGCAGCACTCGATGGACCTCCTGCGCTACCCGGCCGGGAAGACGGCCGAGGTCAGCTGGTTCGGCCCGATCCAGCGGCCCCGGATGGGCCCGATCGGCTACCAGCCGGTCCGCTACCTCGACGGGGTGTACATCCCGGCCCCCGGCTGGGGCGACTCGGGCTCGGGCCACGTCGGCGAGGCCTACGCCAACTACAAGGTGAAGGACTGGATGTCGCTCTACCAGGGCGACCGGCAGCTCGACTGGGGCAATGCCGAGTACCTGCCCGTCACCGGGCTCGCCCCCGAGCGGCTGCCCTACCGGCTGGTGGTCGACAACGACCGTGCGGAATGGACCGCCCCGTACTCGACGCACACGCTGACGGAGTGGAACTTCACCTCCGCGGCCACGGGCAGCGAGTCGGCGGTGTCCCTGCCGCTGATCCAGCTCGACTACGGCGTGGACACCGACAAGGCCGGCCGGGCCGACCGGCACGCCGGGCTGACGGTGACCGCCTCGCACCTGCCCGGCACGACCGCCGCCATCGGGAAGCCCTCGCTCGAGGTCTCCTACGACGACGGGAAGACCTGGCAGCGGGCCGGCCTGGACCGCTGCGGTGACGGCTGGCGGACGGGGCTGCGTGCCCCGAAGTCCGCGGGCTTCGCCACGCTCCGGGTCACCGCCCGGGACGACGCGGGCAACACCGTCTCGCAGACGATCACCCGGGCGTTCGGCCTGCGCTGACGCACCGACGCACCACCTGGCGGGCGGGACCGCGAGCAGCGGTCCCGCCCGCCGGCGTCTCGCGGCCGGGTCCGGCCGCGAGACAGCGCCGGGTCAGCGGCCCGCGGGCGGGACGCCGGCGCCCAACGCGGCGACGGCGTCGAAGAAGCGGAGCGCCTGGCCGACGAAGTCCTCGCGGGAGAACTCGAGGCCGCCGTCCGCCCAGTTGAGCAGGATCTGGTTGACCCCGCCGACCACGGCCATGGCCATCGCGGTCACGTCGGCGCCGGGGGCGTTCCAGTCCTCGCGGAGCAGGGACTCCACGAGCGAGGCGAGGTGGCGGAGGCCTCGGCGTCGTTCGGCGGCGGTGAGCGGCCCGCCGGCGAGGGACTCGACGAGTTTGATGCGGCCCTTGCGGGGGTCGTCGACGACGCCTCCGGCCAGGACGTCGAGCATGCCGCGTGCCCGGTCGCGGCGCGTGCCGGCGACGGCGAGGACGAGGCCGTCCGGCTCGCCAACGACTCCGCGTACGGTCTCGCGGGCACGGTCTGGACCGCCGACCCCGAGCACGGCACGAGCGTCGCCCGGCGCATCCGCAGCGGCACCGTCGGGATCAACGGCTACGTGCCGGACATCGGCTCTCCGTACGGCGGCATGAAGTCCAGCGGCCTCGGACGGGAACTGGGCCCGGAGGGACTCCAGGCGTACCAGCAGTTGCAGTCGGTCTACCAGCCCTGACGTCCGTGTCATGCCGTGGCGGCTGTCACCGGCCCGAAGATCGTCACCTGCTTGACAGGTGACGCCGCCTGTGCGACCGTCGGCATCAGCCGCGGTGGTATCCGACTCCGCCGATCCCCCACCGGAGGATTCCCGTGAAGGTGCTCAACGTCATGAAAGTGGCCACGGTAACCGTGGCCATCGTCACCGTCGCCTGCGGGTGTTTCCTCCAGGTCTTCTGAGGACGACGCAGCGAGAGAGAGGACCGGCATGCCGAACACGCAGAAGGCCGTCAAGGTCGTGAAGGTGGTCAGGGCCGCGGACAACGGCGCGACGACGCGACGGGCCCGCTTCGGCGCCCTGCCCGAACGCGTCCGGCCGGAGGACACCACCGAAGTGGTCCCCATAGTCGAGCGCTATCCGTCGCAGGATCTCTACGACCCCGAGAAGTGGCTCACCTGCAGGTGGGTGTAGCCGCGGGCGCCGCGCCCCCGGGCGGACTCAGGTCCGCCCGGGGCGCGGCCGTGGGACCGCCACGGCTCACCGCCGCCCGGCGGCCCCCAGGAGCCTGCCGAGGGGACCCTCGTGGAGGCCCTCGCTGGTGAGGGCGTGGTAGAGGATCACCACGGCGATGCAGACCACCCCCACGACGGGGGCGATGAACCAGCCGCCGATGCCGCAGACCACGTACATGACGAGACCGGTCAGCGGCCGGATCCTCTGCGTCTGGAGGTAACGGGGCGGCACCCCGGGCTGCAGCAGCTCCGGATGCTCCCGCAGGTAGGTGAACACCCCCCACCACGGAGCCGACATGACAGCCGCGACCAGCGCGTACAGCACCACCGCCACGCGCTGCCCGTGGGGGTTCCCCGCGTCGCCGAGTGCGTCCCCCAGCACCGCGGTGGGGAACGGCACGATGACGGCGCTGAAGAGGATGGCGAGGTTGATCCACAGCAGGCCGACGTCCATGCGCCGGATGCGGCGGAACAGCCCGTGGTGGTTGAGCCAGATGACGCCGACGTAGACGAACGAGACGAGGAACGCCACGTAGGCGGGCCACGCGGCGGCGAGCCCCGGCACGAGTCCGCCGGGCCCGTGGTGGGGATCGTAGAGGTCGAGGACGAGCAGCGTGATCACGATGGCGAACACGGCGTCGCTGAAGCCCTCGACCCGGCTGGTGTCCGACAGGCGCATGCCGTCGTCGGCGGCCGGGCCTGACGGGACGTCACGATCCGGTGGGTTTGCCATGGTGTGATCCTATGGACCGGGGTGCGGGGGCGATCAGAGGTCGTGCAGCATGTCGGCCGCGGGGGCGCCGAGGGCACGACGCGGCGGTCCGGTACCTCCGGTGCGGGATTCCCGCTTCCTTCGTTGGCCATTCGAGCTGCGCATGCCCCATCGGTCGCGGATTCCCTGGGTGTTGATCAAAGATGGATTGATGGACTACAGCTTTGAGGTCGTCATCGTGCCGGTGACGGACGTCGACCGGTCGTCG
This sequence comes from Actinacidiphila glaucinigra, assembly GCF_035918135.1. Lineage (NCBI taxonomy): Bacteria > Bacillati > Actinomycetota > Actinomycetes > Kitasatosporales > Streptomycetaceae > Actinacidiphila > Actinacidiphila glaucinigra. The sequence continues at coordinate 8,702,435 of NZ_CP109144.1, read as the reverse complement.
GCGTTCTACACGGAGCGCGCCGGGTTCGTCCTCGACGTCGACTACGCACCCGCCGACGGCTTCCGCGTCGTACAGCTGACGCCGCCGGGGTCGGCGTGCTCGGTGCAGATCGGCGTCGGCCTCACCGATGCCGTCCCGGGGTCGCTGCGCAACCTCCACCTGGTCGTCGACGACATCGAGCGGGCGCGCCGGGAACTGGCGGAACGGGGCGTCGCCGTCGGCGAGGTGCGGCACAAATGGCCGGTCGGGGAATGGCGGGGCGGCTTCCGGCCCGGAGTGGACCCGGAGCGCCGTGACTACGCCAGTTTCGTCGGCTTCGCCGACCCGGACGGCAACACCTGGGTGGTGCAGGAGCGCGGTTTTCACCGCGCTGCATGAGCCGTGGGGTCCCATGGGTGCCCGCGGGGGCCCGCCGTCACACGGGGGTCGTTTTCGGCTTATGTACGTTTCGAACAGTTCGGATAGATTTTACATATGGCGACACTGCGGGCACTGGAGTGCCTGGTGGCCCTGGTCGAGGAGGGTTCGGTCACCCGGGCCGCGGCCTCCCTGCACATGTCCCAGCCGGCGCTCTCCCACCAGGTCGCGGCGCTGGAGCGGGAACTCGGCACCCCCGTCGTCGAGCGGCTGGCCCGTGGTGTGCGGGTGACGGCGGCCGGCCGCGCCGCGGCCGAGGAGGCACGGATCGCGCTGGACGCCGCGGCCCGGGCCGTTCGCGTCGGACGGCAGGTCGGCGCCGGCAACGGCGGGCGGCTGCGGATCGCCTGCGCGGAGACCATGACGGCGTGGCTCCTGGTGCCGGTGCTGCGGCGCTGGCGCGCGCGCCGGCCCGGGGTACGGCTGGAACTGACGGAGTTCACCAGTGCCGACCGCATGGTGGAGCATCTGATGAACGGCGCCACCGACCTGGTCGTGGGCCCGGAACCCACCGCGACCACGGCCCACGTCGAGGTGCTGGGACGGGAGGAGATCGTGGTGGTCACCTTCCCCTCCCATCCGTTCGCCTCGCGGGTTTCGGTCGCGGTCGAGGAGCTCGCCGACGAGCCCTTCGTGCACTACGACCCGGACAACGGGATGGCGGTCTGGGTGGACCGGTTCGCCGCAGCGCACCAGGTGAGCCTCAGCCCCGTACTGAGGACCCGCAGCCCGCGCACCGCCGCCCAGCTCGCGGGCGCGGGAATGGGGGTGACCCTGGTGCCGGTCTCCGCCCTGGCGGGCCGCCCGGCGGCGGTCGTCCGGCGGCTGGAGCCCCGTGTGCACCGCGAGATCGTGGCGCTCACGCTCACGCCTTCGGACGCCCTGGTCCGGCGGTTCGTCGCCGACCTGCGCGGCCGGGGGCTGCCCGAGGTGGACACGGCCGCCGCGCTCCCGACCGCGTAGGCCCGCCCGGATCGGCGGTCCGTCGGTGGTCACCGGATACACAACCCGATCACAGCGCCCGAGGAGGCCCGAGATGACCGGCACCGTCCACTACCGCACCGTCAAGGTCAACGGCCTGGAGGTCTTCCACCGGGAGGCCGGTGACCCCCGGGCCCCCGTCCTGCTGCTGCTCCACGGGTTCCCGACGAGCTCGCACATGTTCCGGAACCTGATCCCCGCCCTCGCCGACCGCTACCGGGTGATCGCCCCCGACCACATCGGCTTCGGCCAGTCGGCCATGCCCCCGGTGACGGACTTCCCGTACACCTTCGACGCCCTCACCGACGTCACCTCCGGCCTGCTCGAACACCTCGGCGTGGACCGGTTCGCCATGTACGTCCAGGACTACGGCGCCCCCATCGGATGGCGGCTGGCGCTGGCGGACCCGCGGCGGATCACCGCGATCGTCAGCCAGAGCGGCAACGCGTACACGGAGGGCTTCGCGAGGCCCTTCTGGGACGGCCTGTTCGCCTACGCCGAGGACCCGAACCCCGGGACCGAGGCCGCGGTGCGCGGCGCGCTCACCCTCGAGGTCACACGCTGGCAGTACCTGAACGGGGTGGACGACCCGAGCCTGGTCAGTCCCGACAACTGGGTCCACGACCAGGCGCTGCTGGACCGCCCCGGCAACGCCGAGATCCAGCTGAGCCTGTTCCGCGACTACCCGCGCAACATCGACGCGTACCCGGCGGTCCACGAGTACTTCAGGGACTCCCAGGTCCCGCTGCTGGCGGTGTGGGGCGAGCGCGACGAGATCTTCGGACCCGACGGTGCCCGCGCCTTCCGGCGGGACCTGCCGGACGCCGAGGTCCACCTGGTGGACTCCGGGCACTTCGCGCTGGAGAGCCACCTGGAGACGGTCACGGAGCACATCCGGGGCTTCCTCGGCCGGGTCCTGACCTGAGCCGCGGGACGCCGCCGGGGCCCGGCGGCTCAACCGGCCGGGGTGCGCCCCGCGCGGCTGCGTGCGTAGTGGCGGGCGACGCGCGTCCGGTTCCCGCAGATGTTGCCGGTGCACCACTTGCGGCGCCTGTTCCCCGCCAGGAACAGCATCGAGCACTCCGGGTTGGCGCAGCGCCGCAGGAGCCCCAGCCGGCCGGGACTGCCGAGCAGCGCGACGGCCTCGGCCGCGATCACGGCGAGGGCGGCGTTCCCTCCGTACTCGGTGTGCCGCCGGGAGGTCTCCCGCAGGCCTTCGGGGGTGACGACGAGCCGGGGGCTGACGGGCGCGGAGGAGGCCGCGGCATTGATGTCCTCCACCGCGGCGGGGTCGACGGGCCTGCCCTCCAGATGGGCGTCCAGCGCCTCCCGGACGGCCGCGCGGAGCCTGCGTGTCGCCACCGGATCGGGGGCCGGTCCCGGGGGGAGCCTCTTCGCCTGGATCTCCCACCAGGCGGCGGCCGCGGCCGGGGTCTCGAGCAGGTCGACGGCCGGGCGGCGTGCGGTCATGACGGTGTCGGCGAGGTCCAGCACGACCAGGGGCTCGCCGCCCATGGGGAAGCCCGCGGCCTGCAGCTCCTCGATCCCCACATGAACACTCACGCGCCAAAGGTATCCATGAGGACACCGGGAAACCAACGGATCCCGGACCCCGGATCCCGGAGCGCCGAATCGCGAGGCAGTCGAGTTACGAGGCACTCGCATCCACAAGACGAATCCTTGATCACTTGTTCGGCGTCACTAACGGTTCTAACGTCGAAATAACCATTACAACCGCCCACGAGGAAGGAAGGGCCATGGGACTGTCCTGGCAGCAGGGGCCGCTCTCCACCACCCGGATCGGACACTTCCTGGTGCCCGATCCGCTTCCCGAACGGATGCTCTTCGCCGAGCGCCTGCGACGCCGCATGAGGGTCCGCTTCGCGGGCGAGTGGATCGCCGACAGCGAGGACGTGGTGCTGCTCCACGAGCCGGGCCGCTACCCGGTCGCGTACTTCCCGCGTTCCGACGTCCTGCCGGAGGCGCTGGTCGCCGGGGACCACGTCACGCGGCACAAGGACCTCGGGGAGACGGCCTGGTTCGCGGTACGGGCCGGCGGCCGGACGACCGAACGCGCCGCCTGGGAACTGGTCGCCCTCCCGGACCACGCGGCCGACCTCCGGGGACGGATCGCCTTCGCCTGGCGGGCGATGGACGCCTTCTACGAGGAGGACGACCGCATCCTCGGCCACGCCGCCGACGCCTACCACCGCATCGACGTCCGCAGCACCTCCCGCGTGCTGGAGGTCCGCTCCGGGGGCCGTGTCGTGGCCCGCTCCGAACACCCCGTGGCGCTGTACGAATCGGGTTTCGCGCCCCGGTGGTACGTGCCCCGCGCGGACATCGACCAGACGGCGCTGACCGCCGTCGAGGACCGGACCTTCTGCCCGTACAAGGGGATCGCCGACTACTACGACATCGGCGGCGTCCGGAAGGCGGCGTGGTCGTACCGCGACGCCTACCCGGAGGTCGGCCGCGTCGCCGACCTGGTCTCCTTCGAGCCGGACAAGGTCGAGGTCACCCTCGACGGCAAGCGGCTGGAACCGGAGCCGGGTCAGCAGGTCCTGCCGCACGGCGTGGACCGCGGCCTGGACACCGACGAGGTACGCCGCCGCTGACGGCAGCGCACCGACCGCACGCGACGAGATCGAGGGAGAGTCCCATGTCAGCTTCTCTGCAGGACCGGACGGTCCTGGTCGTGGGCCGCGGCAGCGGCATCGCCCGGGCGGTCGTCGACGCGGCGCTCGCCGAGGGCGCCCGGGTCGTCGCCGCCGGGCGGACGCCGGGGGACCTGGAGGACGCCTACCACGGCACGGACGTCACCGTACGACGGGTCGACCTCACCGACGAGGCCTCGATCGCCGCACTCGCCGAGGACCTCGGCGGTGTCGACCACGTGGTCTCCACGGCGTCCGCCCGGGCCCGCGGGAAGGTCTCGGAACTGGCCCCCGAGGCGATCATCCTGTCGTTCCACACCAAGGTGGTCGGGCCGATCATGCTCGCCAAGCACTTCGCCCCGCGCATGCCCGAGGACGGCTCCTTCGTCCTGTTCTCGGGCGTGGCGGCCCTCGAACCCGACCCGGGCTTCCTCGCCGTCGCCGCGACGAACGGCTCGGTGAACACCGTCACTCGGTCGCTGGCCGTCGAGCTCGCCCCGATCCGCGTCAACGCCGTATCGCCCGGCACCATCGACACCGGCGCATGGGACGGGCTGGGCGACGCGGGCAAGTCCGAGCTCTTCGCCCGCCTGTCCGGCAGCAACCCCGCGCGGCGGATCGGCACGCCGCGGGACGTCGCCCAGGCCGTGGTGTTCGCGATGACCAACACGTTCATGACCGGGGTCTCCCTCGCGGTCGACGGCGGCCAGCCGCTCGTGTGAACGACGGCCCGTGAACCGGCGCCCGCTCCCCCGGGACGCACAGCACCGTTGACCGAGCGGCGGCGGTCCCCCTGCCACCTCGGCCCCAACGGCCGGTCCCCGCACGGCGGCAGTGACGCGCCGGAGCGTGGGGGCCGCCCGTCGTCCTGCCCGCGCCCCTCGGTCTGCTACCCCGCGCCGCGCGGCTCGAGGGCGTCCAGCTGCCGGTCGTGCACCCTGCCGAGCAGGAGCAGCGCCAGCACGGCGCCGACCAGGGCGCAGAACATGTCCCACTGGGTGTCCCAGACGTCCCCCTGCGTGGCGAGGAACGCGTCCGCGGCGTCGCCGCCGATCAACGCGGCCCACCACTCGAGCAGTTCGAAGAACGCGCTGAAGGCCATGCAGGCGCAGACGGTCAGCGGCGCGAGCCACCTGCTGCCGCGCAGCGGCGAGGTGCGGACGAGGATCTCGCGGACCAGCACGGCGGGCACGAAGCCCTGCATGAGGTGCCCGATCCGGTCGTACGGGTTGCGCGACAGGTCCAGGGTGTCGCGCAGCCACTCCCCGAACGGAACCTGGGCGTAGGTGTAGTGACCCCCCACCGACAGGACCAGGGCGTGCAGGGCGAGCAGCGCGCACAGCAGCCCGGTCAGCGGGAACCTGCGGCGCAGGGCGACCGCGAGCGGCACCCCGATCATGATCCAGAAGGTCTCCAGCACCCATGTGCCGCGGTCACGGGGCTGGATCCCGGACACCACCAGGGCGGCGAACGCGAAGGCGGCGGCCGCCACGGGCAGGCCGACACGCCGGACGGGGACGGTGAGGTCTGTCATGCCCCCCAGGGTCGCGAGGTGCGGCACGGAGGCGCATGAGTACGGCTACTCAGCTTGGAGACGCAGCTCACACCGGGCCGTGTCACTGGGCCGCGGGCTGCCTCGTCCCAGGGGGTGAGTCCGTGGACGACCACGGACGGCGGACACCTGAGGAGCACACCATGGACGCGCGACTGGACTACTTCGCCGACCCGACCGCGGGCAAGGCCCTCAAGCACTTCATGGCGGTGGGCAGGGCCTTCAAGGAGTCGTCCCTGCCCGCCGCGACGCAGGAACTCGTGGCGCTGAGGGTCAGCCAGATCAACGGGTGCGCCGCCTGCGTCGACATGCACACCAAGGAGGCCGCCGCCGCGGGCGAGACCCCGGTACGGCTGCACCTGGTCGCGGCGTGGCGGGAGGCCACCGTCTTCACCGAGGCCGAGCGTGCCGCCCTGGAGCTGGCGGAGGAGGGCACCCGGATCGCGGACGCGGGCGCCGGGGTCCGCGACGAGGTGTGGGCGCGCGCCGCCCGGCACTTCGACGGCGAGCAGCTGACCGCCCTGGTCCTCCTGGTCTCCTTCATGAACGCGGTGAACCGGCTGAACGTCATCACCCGGCAGCCGGCGGGTGACTACGAGCCCGGCCGGTTCCACTGACCGGGACCGGGGGAAGGGGAGCCGGCGTGAGCAAGGTGGAGGACTTCGAGGAGCTGCGGCCGCTGCTGTTCTCGATCGCGTACCGGATCCTCGGCAGTGTGGGCGAGGCCGAGGACGCGGTGCAGGAGACGTGGCTGCGCTTCGACGCCTCGTCGACCCGGCCCATGTCGACGAAGGCGTTCCTGTCGGCGGCGGTGACACGCGTGTCGATCGACGTGCTGCGCTCCGCGCGGGTGCGGCGGGAAGAATACGTCGGGCCGTGGTTCCCCGAGCCGTTGCTGAGCGACCCGTACGAGGATCCGGCGCGTTCGGCGGAGCTCGCCGACTCGGTGTCGATGGCCGCGCTCCTGCTGCTGGAGCGGCTCAGCCCGCTCGAGCGGTCGGTGTTCGTGCTGCGCGAGGTGTTCGGCTTTGGCTTCGGCGAGGTCGCCGAGGCGGTGGGGCGTTCGGAGGCGGCGTGCCGTCAGCTGGTGGTCCGGGCGCGCCGGCACATGGAGGCCGGGCGGCCGCGGTTCGCGGCGGACCGCAGGGCACGGCAGGAGCTCGCGCAGCGGTTCTTCGACGCGCTGAAGGACGGCGACGTCGGCGCGCTGCGGGAACTGCTCGCCGCCGACGTGCAGCTCGTCGGGGACGGCGGCGGCAGGGCGCCGCAGCTGGCGCGGGCCGTCGTGGGCGCGGAGAACGTGGCCCGGGTGCTGGGCACGGTCTTCCCCTTGCTGAGCCGGGTCGACGTGACGTTCGAGCCGCGAGAGGTCAACGGCCAGCCCGGGGCGATCTTCCGCGACCGGGACGGCAGCGTCCTGCACACCCTCACCCTCGACGTGCTCGACGGAAGGGTCCAGGCCGTCCGCACGGTGCTCAACCCCGACAAGCTGGGCCACCTCGGCCCGGTCGCCGACGCCTGGGCCGTCCACCGGGAGGTGAAGCGGGCGCGCCGGCGGGTCGATTGACGGGTGGGTCGCCGGGGGGCAGCCCGGCCGGGGCCGCCCGGGCCGGTCCTGGCTCCGCCCCGCGACGCCCCTCCCCCCGGCGAAACCGTGTGCGCGGGCCGGGAAGGCAACCTACGCTCCGGCCATGGACCTTCGCGAAGAGCTTCCGGGCGACGCCGAGTCGGTGCGGGACGTCCATCTGCGGGCGTTCGGCGGCCACGGACGGGCCGTGGCCGACCTCGTGGACACCCTGCGCGCGAGCGTCACGCCCGCGGACGGGCTCTCGCTGGTCGCCGAGCACGACGACCGGGTCGTCGGGCACGTCATGTTCACCCGCGGCCTGCTCGACGCCCCGCGGCGGCTGGTCGACGTGCAGGTGCTCAGCCCGCCGGCCGTCCTGCCCGAGCACCAGAGGACGGGCATCGGCGCGGCGTTGGTCCGGCACGGCCTGCGGACCCTCGCCGGGCGGGCCGTCCCTGTCGTCTTCGTCGAGGGCGATCCCGCCTACTACGCGCGCCTCGGGTTCCTGCCCGGCGGCGACCACGGCTTTCGCAAGCCGTCCCTGCGCATCCCCGACGCGGCCTTCCGGGCGATGGCGCTCCCCGCGTACGAACCCTGGATGACCGGCACCCTCGTCTACGCTGAGCCGTTCTGGAGGCACGACGCGGTCGGCCTGCGCGACCCGGCGGCGCCGGAAAACCATGTGCCACGCGGCGCCCCGCAACCGACAATCCACGCGTGGCCACCATGAACGCCGACGGCACCGAACGGGGCCGGCATCCCCGCCCCTCCCTGACCGCACAGGCCGGGCGCGCCTACGGCGCGATCCCGCCCACGGCGCTGGTGCTGCTCGGCATCGTCAGCGTGCAGGTGGGCTCGGCACTGGCCAAGCACCTGTTCCCCGAGGTGGGCAGTTTCGGTACGGTCGCGTTGCGGCTCTTCTTCGCGGCGGCGGTGCTGACGCTGTTCTGGCGGCCGTCACTGCGCATGAACGGCCGGGCGTGGACGGTGGTGCTCGGCTACGGCGTGATCCTCGGCTCGATGAACCTGTGCTTCTACCTGGCGCTGGCCCGGATCCCGCTGGGGATCGCGGTGACGGTCGAGTTCCTCGGGCCGCTGGCGGTGGCCCTGGCCGGGTCGAGGCGGTGGCTGGACGCCTTCTGGGCGGTGCTCGCGGCGGGCGGCGTCGTCCTGCTGATGGAGGGGCGCGGCGAACTCGACGCTGCCGGCCTCCTGTTGGCCCTCGCGGCGGGAACGTGCTGGGGCCTGTACATCCTGGTCGGCGCGGCGCTGGGCCGGCACACCGCGGAAGGCAACGGCCTGGCCCTGGGCATGGCCGTCGCCGCCCTGGTGACCGTGCCGTTCGGCGTGGCCGACGGCGGAACGGCGCTGGTTCAGCCGTGGGTCCTGCTCGCGGGCCTCGGCGTGGCGCTGTTGTCCTCGGTGATCCCGTACTCGCTGGACCTGGAGGCACTGCGCAGGATCCCGCCGCGTGTGTTCGGCATCCTGATGAGCCTGGAACCGGCGATGGCGGCCCTCATCGGCCTCGTCGTGCTCCAGGAGTCGCTGCACTGGTCGCAGTGGATCGCGGTGCTGTGCGTGGTGGCCGCGTCGGCGGGCGCCGCACGCGAGGCGCGCCCGGACGCGTGAGCGCCGGCAGCGGGGAACCGTACGCGGCCGGTTCACGCACGGCGGGCTCGCCGGTAAGGGTTCCGCCGACGGGCGAAGGCCGTGCGGGCCTGAGCCGGTTGTACTGCGGATCGAAGCCGAGCAACCCCATCGAGCCGGCGAGCGCCGCGGCGAAGGCCGAGGCCTCGTCGGCGCTCGCCGGGGCCGGGCCGTCCAGGCTGTGCGAGGTCGCGGCGGTCCGGGCCGAGGAACGCGCGCCGGACGGGGAGTTCGTCGACCCGGACATCGCCCGGGTGATCGTGGAGGAACCGGCAGAGTGCGCCGCCGACACGGGACGCCGGGGCGAGGGCGTCTGCCGCCGGGGCGGGTGAGCGGGCACCCGGCTCCCGGGCCCGGTGCCGCTCAGCGCGCGGGGACGGGGAAGAGCATGCAGCTGCTCGTGGCGTGGGCGAGGAGGCGGTCCGTGGCGTCGAACAGCTCGGCCTGGGCGAGGGCGGTGCGGCGGCCCTGGTTGAGGACGGTGCCGACGGCGCGGACCTTGCCGGTGTCGACGGTGATCGGGCGCAGGAACTTCAGGTTCAGGTCGAGCGAGGTGTAGCCCATGCCCTCCGGGAGGACGGACTGCACGGCGCAGCCGGCGGCCGAGTCGAGGAGGGTGGCGTAGACGCCGCCGTGCACGCTGCCGATGGGGTTGTAGTGCTCCTCCCCCGGTTCCATGGCGAAGACCGCGCGGCCCTCCTCGACCTCCTCCAGGGTGAAGCCGAGGGTCGAGGCGATGGGCGGCGCGGGAAGCCGCCCGGCCAGCACGTCGCGCAGGAACTCCAGCCCGCTGGTGCGGCCGACCGCGGCCGCCGAGACCTCGGGGTCCCCCCACTCGAACGTGCGCGACCTCGCCATGGGGCGTTCCCTCCCTGACCGACTGACTTTGACAAGCGAAGTTAGCCAGCCGCACATCTGGATGTCAATGCCGAAGCCAGCCTACGATGACCGCATGACCTGGCTGGACACCAGTACCGAGAACTGCACGGTGCAGCGCACCCTCGACCTCGTCGGCGAGAAGTGGTCGCTGCTGGTGCTTCGGGACGCCATGAACGGCGTGCGCCGCTTCGACGACTTCCGCCGGCACATGGGACTGTCCGAGGCGGTCCTGGCGGACCGGCTGCGCAAGCTGGTCGCCGCGGGGATCCTGGACACCGTCCCGTACCGCGAGCCGGGCAGCCGTACGCGCAACGAGTACCGGCTCACGCCCAAGGGCTGGGACCTGTGGCCCGCGATGATCGCCCTCAAGCAGTGGGGCGACCGGTACACCGCCGACCCCGAGGGCCCGCCCCTGGAGGTCCGCCACCGCGACTGCGACGAGCCCGTCGAGGCGGTCGTCGTCTGCGCCGGCGGCCACGACGCGCTCGCCCCCCGGCAGGCCTACACCCGGCCCGGTGCCTCCGCCCGCACGCCGGGCTGAACCCCGCACACCGGGTGGAGTCGGCGAAGCCCTCCGCTCCGCAGCCACCGTGACGGGCGTCGACACCCCCTCCCCCGTACCCCCCGCCGAGGGCGTCGGCGTCCAGGCCACCGGTCAGGACGCTCCCCCGGTCCCCGATGGCCTCACGAGCGCGAAGCCGAAGGGGCAGGGCCCCCGCCCTCCCCCGCTTCGTGCAGTGGCTCCGTTGTCGGTGCCATGACGATGATGGCAGGGTGGATGGCCCGTACACATTGCCGGTTCCCGGCAGCGTCGACGCCTTGTTGACGGCCTGTTGACGGCGGGGCGCCCGGAACTAGAGCGGCTGGTCGGGCCAGCCGAGCAGCCGCGCGCCCATCGCCGCGGTCTCCAGGGTGTAGCGGTGCAGCGGGTCGCCGGGGTCGTAGCCGGTCAGCACCTTGATGCGCTCCAGGCGGTACGTGAACGTCCGGACGCCGAGGCCGAGCCGGCGCGCCGCCTCCGCGTTGACGTGCCCGGCCTCGGCGTGCGCGGTGATGGTCTCCAGCAGCGGTCCGGCCCCGCCCCGCGCCTGCTCCAGCGGCCCCAGAACGCTGTGGACGAGGTCGGCCATGGCGGCCCGGTCCCGCATCAGCACGGGGAAGACCAGCAGTTCCTCGGCGCGCAGCACGGGGGGATGCAGGCGCAGCCGGTCGGCGACGTCCAGCGCCCCGAGGGCCTCCTCGTAACTGCGCACGATGCCGCTCGTGCCGGAGTGGGTACGGCCGACCGCGACGCGGCGGGCCACACCGTACCCGGGGCCGGGGCGCAGCGCCGTGTCGGCGAACGCCTCGAAGACGGCGCGCTCGCCGCCGGGCGCGATGCACACCAGCCGGCCGTCCTTGCCGGCCACCAGGACGTCGCGGTGGCCGAAGCGGCCCACCAGTTCCCGCTCGACGCGCCGCACCACGGGCTGGCTGTCCTCGTAGGCGTCCTCGCCGCGCGCCACCGCCACCGCGTGCCCGCGGCCCAGCCGCAGGCCGAAGCGCTCGGCGCGCTCGGCGAGCCGTCCCGGGTCGCTGCGCCCGTACAGCAGGTCGTCGACGAACTCCCCGCGGGCCGCCTCGTCCTGACGGACCAGGAGCCGCTGGGCGCGCTGGTGGCCCTCGCCGAGCGCGAGCACCGCGGCGTCCAGGGCGGTCAGCACCGCCTCCCCGGCCCGCTGCACCTCCGTGGCGGAGTCGGCGGCCGCCACGCCCCGCAGCGTGCCCCACGCGTCGCGCGTCGCCGCCAGGTACGCGCCGACGAGGCCGCGCAGTCCGCTCCCCCCGCCGCCCGCGCGCTCGCCGGACCCGCGGAGCGCGTCGAGTTCGTCCCGTCGCAGTCGCCGGCCCGTCACCGAGACCTCGCCCAGCATCCGCGCGTACGCCTCGAGCTCTTCCTCCGGTACGCCCCCCATGCTCCCGTCCCCCTCCAGGCACACGTCATTGCCGTCCCCCGGCAACCTGGACCGTATCAACCTGCCCGGTCGGACGATCGACACCCCCGCGGCGGACGCTGTGCCGATGGGGACCAACGCCCCTTCCCCACGGGCGACTTGACGTACGGCCGTTCGAGGGACGATGATCTCCGCACACTCCCCAGGTCTCCCCCCGTGGCCTGGGGAGTGCTGCGTTCAGCGGTCCGCACCCGCGGCGAGCAGGTCGCCGGAGGCGGTGCGCCGGTAGACCACGCGGCGGTCGACGCGGGTACCGGTGACCAGTCCGGCGTCGCGCAGCACGGCCAGGTGGCCGCCGACGGTGCCGAGGGACAGACCGAGGTGGGCCGCGAGTTCGCTGGTGGTGGCAGGACGCTCCAGTTCCCGGAGGATCGTCGCGCGGCCGGTGCCGATCAGCCGCCCCAGAGCTCGCCCGGGTTCGGGGCGTGGCGCGGCCCCTGCGGCACCGCGAGCCGGGTAGACCAGCGCGTACGACGCCGGAGGTGCCTCGCACAGCCATGTGCCCCGGGAGAGGGCGGCGACCGGTACGAACAGCATCCCGTCGTCGCCGACGACCCGGTCCGGGGCACCCCGGTGGCTGAAGCGGATCGCGTCCGCGCCGACCCAGGCGCTGTGCCGGCTCATGTGCTCCAGTGCGCGGGGCCAGCCGTAGGCGGCGAGCAGCCCTGCCCGGTGGGTGATGTCCCGCTCCAGCAGGGCCCGGCGGCGTGGCCAGTCGGGGGCGACGTGCGCGGTCCAGGTGTGCCGGAAGAGCTCGGCGGTCCTGGCGGCCCAGTCGCGTCCGGTCAGCCAGCCGAGGTCGTGCTCCTTCCAGCTGTGCGCCACCGACTTCTCCAGCTCGGCGCGCACCTGTGCGTCGGGCACCCTGGCCACCTCGGCCAGTTCGCCGTCGATCGTGGTCCGCATGCCGCCCGCCGGCGGCAGGACGATGTGCGCCGGCATCCACTTCGTGGACCCCAGCAGCCGCACCAGGCCCTTCGCGAAGGGGTCGGCGTCGAGCGCGGCACGGAACGTTCCATGGTGGCGGTCGTACCAGGAGGCCAGCCACGGGTCGCAGTACCCCGCGCCCAGCACATGCAGCGACGCGAGGGTCTCGGCCAGCGGCGACAGGGCGAACCGGGACCGCGACAGGGCCAGGGGACTCAGTCGCAACAAGGTCATCTCTCGCCTCCCGCCGAAACGATAGTGCCCCGCGCGGCGCCTCCAGCAGACTCCGCCCGTGCTTCCGTCCCTTCCGCCGCACCGCGACTTCCGCTGGTTCCTGACCGCCCAGACCGTGTCCCTGCTCGGCACCGCGATGGCCCCCGTCGCCCTGGCCTTCGCGGTCCTCGACGCCTCGCCCGGCCTCGGCGACCTCGGTGTCGTCCTCACCGCGTACATGGTGCCGCTGCTGGTGTTCCTGCTCGTCGGGGGCGCCACGGCCGACCGTCTGCCGCGCCGCACGGTGCTGGTGGCGGCGAACCTCGGTTCGGCCGTCACCCAGGGCGCCGTCGCCGCGCTGCTGCTGACCGGGCGGTACGCCCTGTGGCCGGTGGCCGCGCTGGGGTTCCTCAACGGCGTCCTCGCCGCCTTCACCACGCCCGCGCTGCGCGGCATCGTGCCCGAACTCGTCCCCGGGGACCGGATCCGGCAGGCGAACAGCCTGCTGGCCTCGGCGCGCAACGCCACGAAGATCCTCGGGCCGAGCCTGTCCGGCGTTCTGGCGGCGTCCGTCGGCGGCGGACCGGCCATCGCCTTCGACGCGCTGACCTACCTCCTCGCCGCCGGGTGCCTCACCCGCCTGTCGTCCCTCACCGCCCCCACCGCCGCACGCCGTCCCTCGCATCTGCTCGCCGACATCCGCGAGGGCTGGGCCGCGTACCGCCGGATCCGCTGGGTGTGGACGGTGTCGCTGTGCTTCTGCGTGGTCAACCTGGTGCAGGTCGGCACCTGGCAGATCCTGGGCCCGGTGCTCACCCGGCAACTCGCCGACGAGGCCGCCTGGGGCTTCGTGCTCAGTGCGCGCGGCGCCGGACTGCTGGTGATGAGCACGCTGATGTACCGGCTGGCGGCCCGTCACCTGCTGCGGCTGGGTGTGCTGGCCGGCGTGCTCGGCGCGCTGCCCCTGCTCGCGCTCGGTGCGCACCTGGGTGCCCCGTGGCTGATCGCCGCCGCCTTCACCGCCGGGCTGGGTTCGTCGGTCGCGGGCGTCGGCTGGGACACCTCCCTCCAGGAGCACGTTCCGTCCGGCACCCTGTCGCGTGTGTCGTCCTTCGACGACCTGCTGTCCTACATCGCCATTCCCGTCGGCCAGCTCAGCGTGGGGCCGCTCGCCGACCGCATCGGGGGGTTCCGGGTCGCCGCGGCCGCCGGAGTCGTGTACGCCGCCGCGGCCCTGGCCCCGATGGCCTCGGCGGCCGTGCGGCGCCTGCCTCACGGCCGTCCCGCCGCGGCGGGAACCGGCGACGGAGCCGCGGCCGCGCCGCCCGAGCCGATCGGCCGTTGACGGCTCCGACCGTTCCGGTCGGCACCTGCGCGGCAGACCACAGAGGCGGCGCGAGGAGGGCCGCAAGAGCCCACTCGGCTGTTGAGTCGCCACATGCCGGTATCTGCGGGTACCGGCTGCGGATGCACCGCTGGCGGTCGGGTGGGATCACGCGGTAACGATGTGCCACACCTTCCGCCACCGGACATAGGTCACGCTGCCCACCGCCGGCCGGCCACCCCGACCGGCGAGGCCGCCCGGGCCGCCGGAGCTCCCGGACGATCGCGGTTGGCGCGATGTCCCCCGGCCGTCCGCACCGTTCGTTGCTCACCCCGGCACATCGGGGCCCCGCGCCGTCAGCCCGCGGGCAGCAGGACACCCGGGTTGAGGATGCCCGCCGGGTCGAGGGCGGACTTGGCGGCGGTGAGGGCCGCGGCGAAGGGGCCGGGGCGCTGGGTGTCGTACCAGGGGCGGTGGTCGCGGCCGACCGCGTGGTGGTGGGTGATCGTGCCGCCGTGGTCGGCGATGGCCTGGGAGACTGCGGCCTTGATGTCGTCCCACTGGGCCACCGTGCTGCCCCAGCGTCCCGCGGCGTAGATCCCGAAGTAGGGAGCGGGCCCGTCGGGGTGGACGTGGCTGAAGCGGCAGGTGACGACGCCGGTGCCGCAGACGGTACGGATCGCCTCGTTCGCGGCGTGCGTGACCGCCGCGTGGAGTTCCTCGAAGCGGTCCCAGGTGCAGGCGGTCTCGAAGGTCTCCACGACCAGGGACTGCTGGGCCAGGGCGTCGCGCTGGTAGGGCATGCGCAGGAAGGACGAACGCCAGGAACGGTCCGCCCCGGCTCCCCTTTCCGCGGCCGCGCCGCCGGCACCCGTGTCGGTGTGGCGGGCCGGCGCGGGCAGGTGGCCGCCGTGGTCCCGGCACAGTTCCAGGGCCCGGTCCATCCAGGGTCCCAGCGGGTGGTCGGCCGACTCGAAGGCCAGGATCAGGACGCTGCCGCCGGTGGTGACGCCCGCGTTGACGAGCGCCTCGGCGGGGTCCAGCAGACGGCAGTTGGACGGGTGGAGCCCGGACTGGGCCAGGACGCGGGTGGCCGCGACGGCGGCGGTGAAGTCGGCGAAGTGGACGGAGGCGTCCGCGCGCCACCGGGGGCGTCGCTGCAGGCGCATCCAGGCCTCCGTGATGACCCCGAGGGTTCCCTCGGAGCCGAGGAACATCCGGTCGGGCGACGGCCCGGCGCCCGAGGCGGGCAGCCGCCTGGACTCGCCGGTGCCGGACGGCGTGACGACACGCAGCGCCTGCGTGAGGTCGTCGATGTGGGTGTAGAGGGTGGCGTAGTGGCCGCCCGCCCGGGTGGCCAGCCAGCCGCCGAGGCTGGAGTACTCGAACGACTGCGGGAAGTGACGCAGCGTCAGCCCGGAGGGCCGCAGCTGGTCCTCCAGGTGCGGGCCGAGCACGCCGGCCTGGATGCGGGCGGACCGGCTCACCGGATCCACCTCCAGGACGCGGTCGAGGTGCCCCGTGTCGAGGGTCACCGCCGGGCGGCCGTCGGCGAGGCGGGGTTCCACGCCGCCGACGACGGAACTGCCGCCGCCGAAGGGGATGACGGCGATCCCCTCGCGGGTGCACCAGTCGAGGAGGTCGGCGACGTCCTGCTCGGTGCGGGGGCGGGCGACGAGGTCGGGGGCGTGGCGCAGGTCGCCGTGGAGGTTGCGGACGACGTCCCGGAAGGCTTTGCCGTGGGTGTGCGCGGCGCGGTCGTGCGGGGTGGCGGAGCACAGGCGGGCCAGTGACCGCGGCGCCGTGACCCGTACGGGCGGCAGGGCGAGGGAGGCGACGTCCGGGGGGAGGTGGACGGTGAGGTCGGCGTCCGGGAGCAGGCCGGCCACCCGGTCGGTGAGCGCGGTGCGTTCGGCGCCGCGCACCGCGTGCTCGACGGTGCCCCATCCCCACCACGAGCGTGTTCCGGTGTGCGTCATGTCTGTCCCGCCCCTCGCCTCGCTGCGATATGACCGGCAAGTAAATTACCACCGGGTCACATCCTTGGGGAGAGTGAACTGACCTCGAGGTCAGTTCACTGCCTACAATCACGGACGTGGCGAACGCGCGAACCCGTACCGCCGGGACCAAGGGCGTACCCCGCGCCGAACGCGAGGAGCAACTGCTCACCGCGGCCGTCGAGGAGTTCGGCCGCCATGGCTACGGCGGCGCCTCGATGGCGGCCATCGCCGAGCGGGTCGGGGTCACCAAGCCGCTGCTGTACCAGTACTTCGGGTCCAAGGACGCACTGTACGCCGCGGCCCTGGAGCGGGTCGCCGGCTCGCTGACGCGCGCGCTCACCGCCGCGCTGGTCCCCGGTGTGACCTCACTGGCAGCGCCGCTGTCCGTGCTCGGCGCGATCTTCACCACGCTGGAGGGGCAGCGCCACGCCTGGTTCGTGCTGTACGACCGGACCTTGCCCGCCACGGGTGCGCTGCGCGAGGCGGCCGAGCGCCACCGTGCCGCCATCGACGGTCTGGCGGCCGCGGGCAGCGCGGAGTTCCTCGCCGCCCGCGGGATCGGCGACCCGCTGGACTCCGACGCGCTCAAGCACCTGTGGACCGGCACCGTCAGCACCCTGGTCACCTGGTGGATCCACCATCCCGGCGAGTCCGCGCGGGAGATGGCGGAGCGCTGCCGGCGGCTGATCGCCGCGATCGTCGCCTGACGCGCAACGCCCCGTCGACGCCCCCGTCCCCGCCCCGGCCACGTTCAGAGGGTGACGAGCCGTATCGCCGCGAGCAGGGTCAGGGCGACCGTGACACGCTCGAAGACCTTCGGGCTGATACGGCTGATGGTCGCGCGGCCGGCGACGGCCCCCGCGAGCACCGCCGGGGCCGCCATCGCGCCGAAGAGCAGGGTGTCGGGCGTGATCAGCCCCAGGGCGGCGCTGAAGGGCACCTTGAAGGCGTTGAGCAGCAGGAAGAACCAGGCGCTGGTGCCGAGGAAACCCAGCATGGGCAGCCCCACGGCCAGGAAGTACAGCGCCATGATCGGGCCCGCCGCGTTGGCCGTCATCGTGGCGAAGCCCGCCAGGATCCCGGCGCCCGCGGCGACGGCCCTGTGCTGGGCGACCGGGTCGTCCGGGCCCCGGCGCCGGCTCCACCAGTGGACGGCGAGCATCGACAGCAGCAGCGCGCCGATGAGTTCGCGCATCCGCGTGTCGTCGACCCGGTCGACGACCACCGCGCCCAGCAGCACCCCGACCACGACCCACGGGAAGAGCCGGACCAACCGGCCCCAGTCGGCGTGCCGGCGGTACGCGGCCACGGCCACCACGTCGCCGACGAGCAGCAGGGGCAGCAGCACGCCGGTGGACAGCTTGGCCGGCAGGACCAGCGCGAACAGCGCCACCCCCACCGTCCCGGCCCCGGACACCCCGGTCTTGGAGTAGCCGACGAGGAAGAGGGCGAGCAGCGCCACGGCCCACTGCGCGGGGTCGAGCGAGGGCATCAGGGCCGCCGGGGGGCGGAGGGTACGAAGGTCACGGCACGTTCTTACCTGGCCCCCGCCGTGCCGCCGCGGCCGGGGTGTGCCCCGCGGCAGGGCCGGGGTGGGCCCGCCGCCGCGGCCGGGACAACTGCGCCGTGACCGCTCCCGGTTGTCACCGAGGGTTCCCCCCGGGTCCGTCGTCGCGTGGGCTGCCCGTCCCCGTACGGGTCTGGGATGACGGATCAAGGACCGGGCAGCGCCACGCACCGCCCGGTGGAGACGAACGTCAGGAGAACGCATGTCCGTCACAGCCGCCGAACCGCGTGACAGGGCGCGCCGGGTGGGGAAGGCCGCGCGGAGGGGGGCGGTGTTCGCCGCCGCCCTGGCGCTGGTCGCCGTCGTCCCGCCGGCCCTCGCGGGGGCGCAGTCGCCCGCGGACTCCGGCACGCACGGCATCGCGTGGACGACGCAGCAGGTGGCGCCCGGCCTGGAGGTCCGCAGCGGCGTGCTGCGGGACCCGTCGGCCGCCGGGGTGTGGACGGTGACCGTGCAGGCCCCCACCGTCAACCGGCTGACCGGCGCCGCCACGTGGGCCCCGCTGGGTGACCGTGCCTGGGCCGACGCGACCGCCGGGCGGCTGCGCGAGGCCGGGCTCGAGCCGCGGCTCGAGGCGGTGGAGTGGGACACCTACGCCGACACCCCGCGCGGCGTGATGGGCTGGCAGGTCCGGGTCGGCCGGTACGCCACGCAGGCCGAGGCGGGCACGGCGAACGCGGCGGTCGTGGCGGCCGGTTTCCGCACGTCGACGGAGTGGACCGGTTACGACGGGCGGCAGGCCGCCGACGGCGAGCGCATCCACGTGGCCGTGGTGGACCCGGCGCGGCTGCGCGGGTCGGTCGCGGTCAGCGACGGCGGCAACGTCGCCGACCGGGAGAAGACCTCGGTGGTCGCCGGCCGACTGGGGTCGCTGCTCGGCGTCAACGGCGGCTTCTTCATCACCTCGGACTCCGACGGCGTCCAGGGCACCGTCGCGGGTCTGTCCGCGGTGGACGGCAAGCTGGAGTCGATGGCGGTCGGCTCGCGGGCGGCGCTGGTCCTCGGCGACGGCGGACGGCGGCCGCGGATCGCGGACCTGTCCACCACGGTCACCGTGCGGGCCGGCTCCGCCCGCCACGCGGTGCAGGGCATCAACCGCCTGCCGGGCAAGGTCCGCAACTGCGGCCGTCCCGGTGGCGTCCCGACCGAGCAGCCCCGCCACGACACGACCTGCACCCTGGCGGACGACCTCGTGGAGTTCACCCCCGCGTTCCGTGCGGCGCTGCCCACGGGCAGTGGCGCGCAGGCGGTGCTCGACGCGCACGGGACCGTGCTCTCCACCGGCGCCCGCGGCGGGTCCGTCCCCGAGCGCGGCACGGTGCTGCAGGGCACCGGCGCGGCCGCGGCGTGGCTGACCGAGCACGCGCGGACCGGCAAGCGGCTGGTCGTGAAGGAGGTCGTCCGGGACTCCGAGGGACGTCGGGTCCGGCTCGGCCGCGGCGACAGCATCGTGAGCGCGGCGCCCACCCTGGTGGAGGACGGCCGTGTCCACATCGACGCCGCCACCGAGGGCACCCTGGACCCGCTGGACCTCTCCTTCGGTTTCGCGTGGTCCAACGTGCGCCAGCCGCGGACGATGGCCGGCATCGACGTGCGGGGCCGTCTGCTGCTGGTGACGGTGGACGGGCGGCAGCCCGGGGTGAGCGAGGGCTTCACCCTCGGCGAGGCGGCCCGCTTCATGACGTCGCTGGGCGCGGTGCAGGCCCTCAACCTCGACGGTGGCGGCTCGTCGGCCATGGTGGTCGAGGGTGTCCTGGCCAACGTCCCCTCCGACGCGACCGGTGAGCGTGCCGTCGGCGACACGATCCAGGTCCTGCCGGGGCGCCGCGGCGAGAACTGACCCGGGGCCGGTACGGCCCGGCCGCCGCCGACGACCTCCGACCGCCCCGGGGCCCGCTCCCGGGGCGGTCCGCCGGTCCATCCATCGGACGGGCGCTTCTTCGTCGCTTTTGCCCCGGTATGATGCGCTTCGTGATCATGTCCGGATGGCTGCGGCGCCGACGTGCCCGCCTCGACGGCCGCTGGGGCGTCGGCCGGCCGGCCCCGGTGATCCTGACCGTGCTCATCGCCGCCCTGGCCTTCTCCACCCCGCGCGAGATCGCGATCAGCCGTCTGCTGCCCGTGGCACCCGCCCTGGCCGCCGCGATGTGGCCGGTGCTGGCGACCGTGCTGCTGGGCGCGTTCTGCCTGCTCGTCATGGTGGGCCTGAGCTTCGTCTACACGGACCTGGGCACCCCGTACACCGGGGCCGCCATCGTCGCGGTCACCCTGGCGGCGGCATACGCCAGCCATGTACGGATCCAGCGCGAGGAGGCGCTCTTCCACGCCCGGACGGTCGCCGACGCGGCGCAGGCGGTACTGCTGCGGCCGCTGCCGCGGCAGATCCAGGGCATGGAGATCGAGTCGCTGTACCTGGCGGCACAGGAGCAGGCGCGCATCGGCGGCGACTTCTACGAGGTGGCCGACACGCCGTACGGGGTGCGGCTGCTGATCGGCGACGTACGCGGCAAGGGACTGTCCTCCGTGGGCGCGGCCTCCGCGCTGATCAGCTGTTTCCGGGAGGCGGCGCACGACGAGCCGGACCTGCGGGGCATCATCCACCGCCTGGAGACGAGCATCGGGCGCCACAGCTCCGGCTACCCCGGCGAGGACCTGCCGGAGCGCTTCGCCACCGCCGTGATCGCCGAGATCCCGCACGACGGCGGCCGCCTGCGGCTGCTCAACTGCGGGCACCCCCCGCCGATCATCGTGCACGCCGGCCGCGTCCGGGTGCTGGAGCCGAGCGCCGCCTCCCCGCCACTGAACCTCGCCGACCTCATCGGGGACCGCTACTTCGTCGACACCCACGCCTTCGCCGCCGGCGACCAGTTGCTGCTCTACACCGACGGCGTCACCGAGACCCGCGACCGCACCGGGGCGTTCTTCCCGCTGCCGGAGTGGCTGCTGCGCCAGAGCCCGGCGGCGCCCCGCGAACTGCTGGACCGGCTGCACCGCGAACTGGTGCGCTACAGCGGCGGGCGGCTCGAGGACGACATCGCCGCGCTGGCCGTGCGCCGGCCGGACGTCCCGGCCGGCGACGCCCCGTAAATCGCTGTCGCGCGGGCCCGGTCCGGTTCTACGCTCGCCGCCATGCCCCGACCCCAGGGATTCTCCTACCGCCGGCACGGCGACGGCACCGTGGTCGTCACCCACGGCGCGCACACGGCCGCCGTCCTGCGCGGGGAACGCGCCGAGCGGTTCCTGGAAGAGGTGGAGCGCGGCGACGCCCAACTGGTCATGGCCCGCTGGACCGGCAACTACAAGCGCGGCAACGAACGCGGCGCCCGCGCCCACCCCCGCAACCAGGGCTGACGGGCCGCGGCCCCGCACTCGCTCCCCGCTTCCGCCGTACACAAAATGTACAGACTCGGTCCCTTTTGTAGTCTTTCCTTATGGAACGTCGTCGGCCGGCCGGTGCCGGATCCGCGACCGCGGTGGGCGCACCGCGGGTGAGCCTGCGTACCGAGCAGCGTGACCTGACCCGCAACCGGGTCCTGGACGGGGCGGTCGAGGTCTTCGCCGCCAAGTCGTCCGTCGCCGCCACCATGGAGGACATCGCCCGCGCCGCCGGCGTCACCCGGGCCACGGTGTACGCGCACTTCCGCGGCAAGGCGGAGATCGTCGCCGCCTTGACGGACCGGGTGTACCAGGCCAGTGACGCCCTCTACGCCGAACTGGCCGCCGTCCCCGAGTGGACGCGCGTCGCCGTACGCGAGTGGCTGGAGCACGCCGCGGCGAGCTGGCGGGCCCTCGCGCCGACCATCCGTGTCCTGCTGGCCGCCACCCCGTCGGCGGCCGGTGACGACGGCAGCGCCCGCGACCGCTACCTGGCGGCGCACGAACGCTACGTGGCCCTGCTGACCGCCGCGCCCCGCCGATGGAAGCGCGTCACCCCCGCGCAGGCCCGGCAGCGGGCCCTGATGGCCGTGCTCCAGACCGGGTCGTTCCTCACCGCCTGGATCGCCGGCGGCCTTCCGGTCGACACCGACGACCCGCTGGAACTCCTCGCCGACGACCTGTGCCACCTGCTGCGCCCCGCCCTCGCCGGCCGGCCCGCCGCGCCGCGCCGTCCCCCCGGCCCGTCGTGAGGACCGCACCCGACCCCCCGAGTCCACTGGAGGCATGCGCCATGGCCGCGACCGAGCCCCGCAACTACCCCTTCACCGAAGCCGACCGGCTGACCGTCGACCCGGCCTTCGCCGGACTGCGCAGGGACGAGCCGCTGTGCCGGGTCCGGTTCCCCTACGGGGAGGCCGCCTGGCTGGTCACCCGGTACGAGGACGTCAGGACCGTCCTGGGCGACCCCCGGTTCAGCCGGGCCGAGGCCGTCCACCGCGACGAGCCGCGCCTGCGGCCGCACCGGGGCCTGGAGGGCAGCATCCTCGACCTCGACCCACCGGACCACACCCGGCTGCGGCGGATCGTGGCCAAGGCCTTCACCGCCCGGCACATCGAGCTCCTGCGGCCCCGCACCGAGCAGATCGCGGCCGAACTGGCCGACGGCATGGCCGCCCGCGGCGCGCCCGCCGATCTCGTGGCGGACTTCGCCCTGCCGCTGCCCGTCACCGTCATCTGCGAACTGCTCGGCGTCCCCCTGGCCGACCGCGCCGACTTCCGCACCTGGTCCGACGCTCTGCTGTCCACCACCAAGTACACCCCGCAGGAGATCCAGGACTGCACGGACGCCCTGATGGCCTACATGGCCGGGCTGATCGCCGAACGCCGCACCGCGCCGCACGAGGACCTCCTCGGCGCGCTGGTCGACGCCCGCGACAACGGCGAGCGCCTGTCGGAACGGGAACTGCAGGTCCTGGCGGTCTCACTGCTCGTCGCGGGCCACGAGACCACCGCCTCGCAGATCCCCAACTTCGTCTACACCCTGCTCACCCACCCCGAGCAGCTCGCGGCGCTGCGCGCCGACCCCGGCCTCGTCCCCGGCGCCGTCGAGGAACTGATGCGCTACGTCCCCCTGGGCAACGGCGCCGGCATGCCCCGCTACGCGCTGGACGACGTCGAACTCAGCGGCGGCACCGTACGCACCGGGGAGGCGGTGGTGGTCTGCCCCGTGTCGGCCAACCGCGACGAAGCGGTCTACACCGACCCCGACCGGCTCGACGTGCTGCGCCAGGAGGCCTCCCACGTCGGGTTCGGGCACGGACCGCACCACTGCCTGGGTGCCCAACTGGCCCGCATGGAACTGCAGGTGGCCCTGAGCACCCTGCTCGACCGGCTGCCCGGACTGCGCCTGGCCGGGCCGGAGGAGAGCGTCCTGTGGAAGTCCGGCGTCGCGCTGCGCGGACCCGAGCGGATGCCGGTCACCTGGGACCGGGCCCGAGACGCCTGACGACACCCGACGAGACCTGACGACCCCGAAGGAGGTGCACCATGACCTGGCAGATCGAGGTGGACCGGAACACCTGCATCGGCACCGGTTCCTGCGCCGGAATCGCCCCCGAGCACTTCGAGCTCCGCGACCGCAAGTCCTGCCCCAGGCACCCGACGGCCGAACCGGACGAGCTCCTGGTCGACGCCGCCGAGTCCTGCCCGGTGGAGGCGATCACGATCCGGGACGCGACCAGCGGGGAACTGATCGCGCCCGAGCCGTAGGGCCCGGGCGGCCCTCAGACCAGCGTGCGGGGGCGGAGCTCCGGCTCGGTGGAGGCATCGGTCATGACCGCGTAGACGCTGCCCTCCTGCCCTGCCGCACCCCCGTGCCGCCCGTCGGGGGTCAGCGCCAGCGCCCGCAACTCGGACCGGAACTCGTCGGGCAGGCCGGCCGCCTCCTCCAGGGCGACCCGGCACGCGTCGGCGGGCTCCTTGCCCAGCGCCAGCAGGTCGACCACCGTACGCGCCGTCCCGCCGCGCAGGCTCAGCTCGCCGCGGCCGGTGCAGGCCGCCCCGCCACCGCGCAGATCGCACCAGTTGCCCGCCCCCGGGACGGCGGAGTCGCCCACCCGTCCCGGGTACTTGAAGGGGTAGCCCGAGGTCGAGACGCCCACGCACATCTCGCCGTGCGCGTCGAGCGCGACGATGTTGATCGTCCCCCACGGCCCCTCGTGCGGCGCCATCCGCCGTACCAGCTCCAGCGCCGCCCGCCGGTAGCGGTGGTCACCGTCGACCGCGGGGGTGTTCTCCCCCTCCACCGCCTCGGCGGCGGTCAGCAACTGCTCGCGCCACATGGCCCGGGACTCGTCGGTCAGCAGTTCGGCGCCCTCGAACCCGTTCTCCCGGGCGAACAACGCCGCGCCCTCCCCCACCAGCAGGCAGTGCTGCGGCAGCCGCTCCATCACCGCGCGCGCCACCGAGATCGGGTTGGGGAACCCGCGCAGCGCGCCGACCGCGCCGAACCTGCGGTCCGAGCCCGTCATCACGGAGGCGTCCAGCTCGACGACGCCCTGCGCGTTGGGCAGCCCGCCGGTGCCGACGTAGTGGTCGGTGAGGTTGTCCTCGCAGCGGCGCATCGCCGCCTCCACGGCGTCCAGCGCCGTCCCGCCCCGCCGCAGCACGTCCATCCCGGCCGGCAGGCCGACCTCGCTGCGCTCGCTTCCGATGATGACGGGCTGCGTCATGGCGTTCCCTTCGATGGCGGGTCGGGCCGCGCGGGCCGCCGGCGGGCCCGGATACCCGCGACGACCTGGTCCGACGTCGCCGCGAGCCTAGCGGGGGGCTCGCGGACGCCGGTCAGTGCCCGGGGCCGGCCGCCAGGGCGCGCAGGTCGTCGCGAATCGGCCGACGCAGGCGTGCCGGTCGGTGCGGTCCTCGTCGGGCAGGCCGCCGGTACCGTCCAGGAGGTGGACGCCCAGCCGCGTCCGTCCCGCGATCCGGGCCCTGGCCTCCCACTCCTCTTCCCGGGACAGGCCCCGCAGCGTATCGCGGCGCCGGCCGCGTCCGGCACGTCCCGGTCCGCCCGACGGTCCTCACGGCGGCGGAACCTCCCCCTGCCGCCGGCGGATCCGCCCAACGCCCCGTACACCTCCTGGTCCATCCCCAGGGGGAAGAACCACGCCCCTTCGTCCCCGCCCGGCATCTCCATGCGCGTTCCGTACCCAGGGCCCGGGGCCCGTATTCACCCGTCCGGCCCTTTCGCCGAGCGCGGAGGGAAATCCACGCTGTCTGCGGGCGCAATGACGACGCGCATGATCACAGTTGCCACTGCGCCGCCCGTAGTTGCGCCCTCCACGCCGCTCACCCGGGTCCCACGATCGGCGCTGGTGACACCGCCCGCACCGCGCCCGCGCGGTGTTCCCGGGCTGCCCCGGCCCGGCCCGCCGCCCAAGCTGGAGTTGACGGATGCGGTCAGGACTTGTCGACGAACACCTCGAGGTGAGCAGATGGCACAGACGCCGATTACCCCCGAGAACGTGCGCAGGACGCAGTTCACCACCGTCCGCCTCCGCGAGGCCTACGACGAGCGCGAGGTCGACGACTTCCTGGACGAGGTGCAGACCGAGCTGACCCGGCTGCTGAGGATCAATCAGGACCTGCGCGCCGAGCTCTCCGCCGCCGAGGCCGCAGCCGCCCGGCAGCACGAGGAGCCCGCACTCGAGGTGGCGTCCGCACCTGAACCGAAGCCCGAGCCGGAGCCCGAACCCGAAGTCGTGCCGGAACCGGAGCCCGCCCCCGTCGTCGCCACCGAAGCCGCTGAGCCCGCTGAGCGCGGGGAGACCGGGGAGGCCGTGGAGGACGCCGAGAAGCAGCCCGGGTTCGCCGTCGACAGCACGGCCCGCCTGCTCGCCCTGGCCGAGCGCACCGCCGAGCAGGCCGTCTCCGAGGCCCGCGCCGAAGCCCACAAGATCGTCGGTGAGGCCCTCGGCCATGCGGAGAACCTGCGCCGCGACGCCGGCGAACGCGCCCAGTCCCTCGAGCACGAGGCCCGCGAGAAGCACCGTCAGGCGATGATCGCGCTCACCTCCGCCCGCACCGCGCTCCAGCGCAAGGTCGACGACCTCCGCACCTTCGAGAACGCCTACCGCGGCCGTCTGACCGCCCACATGCAGTCGCAGCTCCGCCGCCTCGACCGCGACCTGGCCCGTTCCCTCGCGCCGCCCCCCGCTCCCCCGACGGTCTCCCTCACCCGCGCCACCGCCAAGCGCGTCGCGCAGGCCCAGCCCGTCCCCCCGGCTCCCGCCCCGGAGGCCGTGCCGGCCCCGGAGACCGCCACGCTCACCGCCGCGGGCTCCCTGAGCGGGGAGGAGGACTAGACCACCGGTCACCGCTCGGCGGTGGGGAGCCGGTAGACGGAGACATGGGAACGGGATTCGGCGGTGAACTCGGCGCCGTGCCAGTCGGCGTGGCGGGACTCCAGGTCGAATCCCCCGAGCCGGGCCATGAGGTCGAGCTCGGCGGGCCAGACGTAGCGGTGCGGGGTGCGGAACAGCCGTGTCCGCTCGCCGTCGGCGAAGCGGAAGTGGTGCGAGACGACCTGCTGCCGCAGGACGTCGTAGGTGTCCACGCCCATGGAGCCGGATTCGGAGTGCCAGACCACGGCCTGCTGGCCGGGCGGCAGTTTGCGCAGCTCGGGGACCCACAGTTCGATCACGAAGCGCCCGCCCGGTGCGAGATGGCGGGCGGCGTTACGGAAGCAGGCGACCTGTTCGGCCTGGGTGAGCAGATTGGAGATCGTGTTGTAGACGAGGTAGACGAGCCGGAAGACGCCTGGGGCGCGGGTGGTGGCCATGTCGCCGGTGACGACCGGGATCGTCGCTTCGTCCGCCTTGGTGCGCAGCCGGTCGATCATCGGCTGCGACAGCTCGATGCCGCTGACCGGCACGCCTCGCCCGGCGAGCGGCACGGCGACGCGGCCGGTACCGATGGCGAATTCGAGCACCCGCCCGCCGTCGGCGAGTTCGGCGAGGCGGTCCACGGCCGGACCGAGTACCTCCGGGGCGAACATGCCGGTGCCGGGGGTGTCGTAGCTCCGGGCGGTCTCCGCGCCCCAGATGTCGTCCTGTCGCATGCGCCCGACGATTCACGAAGCGAGCGGAGAAGTCGAAGGAATTCCGCGCGGGGCATCACCCGGCGAAAGGCGGGGAACACGGATCGAACACCGTTCTGCGGGGCATGGATGTCCCAACACGGCGACGGGACCCGGGGAGGCGCCCGTGAAGGTGGCACTGCTCACGCGGGAGTACCCGCCGTACGTCTACGGCGGGGCGGGCGTCCACGTGGAGTTCCTGGCCCGCGAGCTGCGATCGCTGACGGATCTTCAGGTCCACTGCTGGGCCGGGACGGACGGCGGGGACGGCGGGGACGCCCCAGGCGTCGTCACCCGGCATGCCGCCGCCTCGGAGCTCGAGGACGCGAACGAGGCGTTGCGCAGCCTGTCGGTGGACCTGTCGATGGCGGCCGCGCTGGCCGGGCGGGACCTGGTGCACTCGCACACCTGGTACACCAACCTCGCCGGCCACCTGGCCAAGCTGCTGTACGGCGTGCCGCACGTGCTCACCGCCCACTCCCTCGAACCGCTGCGTCCCTGGAAGGCCGAGCAGCTCGGCGGCGGGTACGCGCTCTCGAGCTGGGCGGAACGGACGGCGGTCGAGGCCGCGGACGGCGTCATCGCCGTGTCGCACGGGATGCGCGCGGACATCCTGCGGAGCTACCCCGCGCTCGACCCGGCGCGGGTGCACGTCGTCCACAACGGCATCGACACCCGGCTCTACCGGCCCGACGCGTCCACCGGGGCACTGACCGCGCACGGCGTCGACCCCGGCCGCCCGTACGCGCTGTTCGTCGGGCGGATCACGCGGCAGAAGGGGGTCCCGCACCTGCTGCGGGCCGCCCGCCGGATCGATCCGGGCCTGCAGATCGTGCTGTGCGCCGGGGCGCCCGACACCCCGGCGATCGACCGGGAGTTCCGCGAACTGGTGGAGGAACTGCGGGCGGTGCGCGGCGGGGTGATCTGGATCCCGGAGATGCTGCCACGTCCCGAGGTCGTGCAACTGCTCACGCACGCGGCGGTGTTCGTGTGCCCGTCGGTGTACGAACCGCTGGGCATCGTGAACCTGGAGGCGATGGCGTGCGGCACTCCGGTGGTCGCCTCCGCGGTGGGCGGGATCCCGGAGGTGGTGGAGGACGGCGTGACCGGGCTCCTGGTGCCGTACGAGGAGAAGGATTCCGAGGCGTTCGAGGCGGGACTGGCCGCGGCGGTCGACACGCTCGCCGGCGATCGGGCGGCGGCGGCGCGGATGGGGGCCGCGGGACGTGAGCGTGCGGTGGCGGAGTTCGGGTGGGACGCGGTGGCCCGCCGCACCGTGGGCGTGTACGAGGAGATCTGCAACTCGCAAGGGCGGTAGCGGCAGAGGGGGCAGGGATGCGCGGCGGACCTTCGGTGCTCGGAATCGTGCTCGCGGGCGGGGAGGGCAAGCGGCTGATGCCGCTGACCGCCGACCGCGCCAAACCGGCGGTGCCGTTCGGCGGCGCCTACCGACTGGTGGACTTCGTCCTGTCCAACCTCGTCAACGGCGACGTCATGCGCATCTGCGTCCTGACGCAGTACAAGTCGCACTCACTGGACCGGCACATCACCACGACCTGGCGGATGTCGAACCTGCTGGGCAACTACGTCACGCCCGTCCCTGCGCAGCAGCGGCTGGGCCCGCGGTGGTTCCTGGGCAGCGCGGACGCCATCTACCAGTCGCTCAACCTGGTGTACGACGAACAGCCCGACTACATCGTGGTGTTCGGCGCCGACCACGTGTACCGCATGGACCCCCGGCAGATGCTGCGCCAGCACATCGAGGCCGGCGCGGGCGCCACGGTCGCGGGCATCCGCGTCCCGCGCGACCAGGCGCCCTCCTTCGGGATCATCACCCCGGGACCTGGCGGGGTGCGGGTGGAGCGGTTCCTGGAGAAGCCCACCGATCCCCCGGGCCTGCCCGGCGACCCCGACCGGGTGTACGCCTCGATGGGCAACTACGTGTTCACCACGAAGGTGCTGCTGGACGCGCTGGCCCAGGACGCCGAGGACGACGCGTCGGTGCACGACATGGGCGGCAGCATCATCCCGCTGCTGACCGCCAAGGGGCAGGTCCAGGTCTACGACTTCGACGACAACCACGTGCCCGGCGAGACCACCCGCGACCACGGCTACTGGCGGGACGTGGGCACCCTGGACGCGTACTACGACTCCCACCAGGACCTGATCTCCGTCCAACCGGTCTTCAATCTGTACAACGACCAGTGGCCGCTGTACACGCACTCGCTGCGGCTGCCCCCGGCGAAGTTCGTGGCCGGCGGGATCGCGAGCGAGTCGATGGTCAGCCCGGGCTGCATCATCTCCGGGCAGGTCACGCAGTCCGTGCTGTCGCCGGGTGTGGTGGTCGAGGAGGGCGCGGTGGTGCAGGGATCGGTGCTGCACGACAACGTCCGCATCGGGCGGGGCGCGGTCGTGCGCCGCGCGATCCTCGACAAGAACGTGGCCGTACCCGCGGGCGCCACGGTCGGCGTCAACCCGGAGCGCGACCGCGAGCTCTACCACGCCTCCGCGAACGGGATCATCGCGCTGGGCAAGGGGCAGCGCGTGCTTTGACCGTGCCGGTCCGCCGACACCGTCGGACGGGGTCGCGTCCATGGTCATCTCGGGGCCCGGCTTGGGCCAAGGGTGCGCAAAGGCCGGGTGCGGGTGTGAGACACCGGGCCCGGCGGCCGCGTATGGAGGGTGAAGTCCTTCACGCCCCCCTGCCCGCCCGGAGGTAGTACCCACGTGACCGTCACCAAGGAGGCCCCGGCGCCGGCCGGGACCGCGCGGCCGGACCCGGAGCAGGGGTGGCGGGTCAGTTCGCCGCTGGTGCTGACGCTGCTGCTGCTCGTCGTCCTGACGTTGCAGGGGCCCGTGCGGCAGGCGCTGTCCGCGCCGGTGATGCAGAGCTGGACGACCGTGTTCGTCGCGGTCGTGGTGCAGGCGCTGCCGTTCCTGGTACTGGGCGTCCTGCTCTCCGCGGTGCTCGCGGTCTGCGTCCCGCCGTCGTTCTTCGCGCGGGCGCTGCCGCGCCGCCCCGCGGTGGCGGTGCCGGTGGCAGGCGTGGCGGGGGCGGTCCTGCCGGGCTGCGAGTGCGCGTCGGTGCCGGTCGCGGGGGCGATGGTGCGGCGGGGGGTGGCTCCGGCGGCGGCACTGACGTTCCTGCTGTCCGCGCCGGCGATCAACCCGGTGGTGCTGACCGCCACGGCCGTGGCCTTCCCGGGCGAGCCGCGCATGGTCGTCGCCCGGTTCGCCGCCGGCCTGCTGGTCGCCTGCGCCATGGGCTGGCTGTGGCAGCGTCTGGGGCGCCCCGACCTGCTGCGCCCGAAGGCGCACCCGTCGGCCGAGGGGCAGGGCAGGGGCGCGGCGTTCTGGGGTTCGGTGCGGCACGACGTCATGCACGCCGGCGGGTTCCTGGTCGTCGGGGCGATGGCGGCGGCGACACTCAAGTCCTTCGTGCCCGAGGACGTCCTGCGCCTCGCGTCGGGGAACCCGGTGGTGTCCGTGCTCGCGCTGGCGGTGCTCGCCGTGGTGCTGTCGATCTGCTCGGAGGCCGATGCGTTCGTCGCGGCGTCGCTGTCGCAGTTCTCCCTCACCGCCCGGCTGGTGTTCCTCGTCGTGGGGCCGATGATCGACCTGAAGCTCTTCGCCCTGCAGGCGGGCGCCTTCGGACGTGCCTTCGCGGTGCGGTTCGCGCCCGCCACCTTCGCCGTGGCCGTCGTCCTGGGCTCCGCAACCGGGGCGGTGCTGCTGTGAACCGGGAGGCGCAGGCCGTCGTTCTGCTGCTGACCGGGGTGGCGCTGCTGCACGCGGGGCTCAGCGACCTCTATCTGCGGTACGTCAAGGCCGGGCTGCAGCCGCTGCTGCTGGCGGCCGGCGCCGTGCTGGTCGCCGCCGCCCTGGCGACCGTCTGGTACGAACTGCGCGGGCCCCGCCGCCGCACCGGGCAGGGGCCGGACGACGGGCACGAGGACGCGCACGACGCGCACGACACGGGGCACGCGCACGCGCACCACGAGCCGAAGGTCGCGTGGCTGCTGGTGCTTCCGGTGCTCGCGCTGGTCCTGGTGGCCCCGCCCGCCCTGGGGTCCTACTCCGCCTCCCGGACCGGCACGTCCGTCCCCCGGCCCTTCGGGTTCCCCGCCCTGCCCGCCGGGGACCCGCTGCGGATGGAGACCGGGGACTACGCGGGCCGAGCGGTCTACGACCGCGGGCGTTCCCTGAGCGGCCGTCAGGTCACCCTCACCGGTTTCGTCAGCATCGGCCGCGACGGCACCCCGTACCTGACCCGCATGGTGCTGAACTGCTGCGCCGCCGACGCCCGCCCGGTCAAGATCGGCCTGACCGGGCAGGTGCCGCCCGTCCTGCGGCCGGACGCCTGGCTGGAGGTGACCGGGACCTACACCCCGCGCCGGGCCAAGGATCCGGTCAACGACGGTCCCGTCCCGTTCCTGGACGTGAGCCGCGCCCGGCCGGTTCGGGAGCCTGCGGAGCCGTACGAGGGCTGACGCGTCGGTGCCAGGTCAGCCCGGCTGGCTGCTGTCCTTGAGCGTGCCCCAGCCGTGCCACCGCTCGATCTCGATGAAGGCGCTGAAGCGCTCGCGGTCCCGCTGGGGGTAGGCGCGGCCCAGGTACTGCTGGGCCAGCCGGTCGATGCCGGCGAGACCGGTGTCCTCGCGCAGTTCGGCGACGCGCCCGATCAGGGTGACGTGGGTGTACCAGTTCCCCTCGTCCAGGACCGTGAGGGTGACCCGGGGGTCGTTGCGCAGGTGGTCCAGGCGCTTGCGGCCGCCGTCCATGTTGACCAGCACCCGGCCGTCGTCCCACAGGTACCAGGTGGCCGTGGACACCGGCTGGCCGTCGGCCCGCAGTGTCGTGATCACGGCCGGGTTCGGCTTCTTCAGCATCTCGACCGCGGCCGGGGGAAGCGGGGGCTTGGACACGGGGGCTCCTTCTCGGTGATCTTCGGCGCTGCGCCTCACCGTGCCACATCCCGTCCCGCCGGGCGGCGGCCCGGGCCCGGCGCGCCCTGCGCTGTCCGCCGAAGGGGGGCGCCGGGCCCGCGCGTCAGCGGAACCCGCGCGCTCGGGCAGCACCCCAGGCCGCGGCGGCGGCCGGGGTCCCCAACCGGCGCCCGTGCCGTGCTGAGCGGCGCTCCCGTTCCGTTGACCGGTCGCTGCCATGCGCCCATGCCTGACGACGGCCTGATCGGCGTGACCCTGGTCGACGCGGAGGACGGCCGGCGGTTCGGCCGCTCCGGACCGCCTGCCGGACAACTGCCGAATCCTTCGCGCCGGAGACCCGGCTCGAGCTCGGCGGGGCGGTGTGGGAGGCCGTACGGGCGGATCCGGCCGACCGTTCGGCCTTCCTGGCCGCCGGGCGACTCGTCCTGACGCTGCGCCGCCTGCCGTCGGCGGACCCCCGGCAGGTCGGCTGCACCCTGCCCACGCTCTGTGCGGAGCTGCCCCCGCTGACGCCGCCGGACGACAGCGCGGACGACCTGAAGCGGGAGCACGCGCGGACGGTCGGGGAAGGCGGTTCGGCGGTCCGGGTGTTCGACGAACTCCGTCTGCGGGAGACCCCGGCGGAACCGCTGACCGGCGCGCTCACCCGGCGGCGGCTGTGCCAACTGCTCCCGGCGGCGCACGTGTACACGGGCGTGGCGCTGCGGGACGGACAGGGCCGGGTCGCCGACTCGTTCGCCGCTCGCGTCGGGCCGGTGGCGGTGCGCGGACGCTGCGCCGGCGACCGGGTCGTCACCCCTGGGCCCGACCCCGGCGGCACGGGCGACGGTGGCAGCGGTCCCGGGACTGACCGGGCTCATGCGGGAGTTGGGCCTGGTGCTCGTCGGCTGGTGCGCGGTGCGGTGCGAGGAACCGCAGTAGGCGGTGGCCGGGGCTCTCGCGGCGGGGCCTCAGGTCCACACGCCGGGGCCGGCCCCGGCGCCGTTCGACGAGGTCCGGGGCGTCGGGTCGATGGCCTCGGGATCGAGGCCGGCGCGCCGCAGGAACTCCTGGAAGTCGCGGAGGTGGTACGCGATCCCCGGGATCCCGCCGTCCGCACGGACGCGCCGGCCGCCGCTCGTCGATGGCGGCATCACGATGACGCGACGCTGCATGCCGCCAGGACGACACGTCCGGCCCCGCCCCGCATCACGGCCTGACGGCGACCCCGCGGTGGCACCCGGATGGCCCGACCGCCGCTGCCGGGGACGGCAGGGCGTGCCAGGCTGGCCGGGATCCGTCAGCCCAGCGAGGGAGCCTCCGGTCATGACCGAACGGACGATGCGGGCCGTCGCCTCCTACCGGGGTCTGCCCGTGGGGGACCCCGAGAGCCTCGTCGACGTCGAGTTGCCGCTGCCGGATCCCGGGCCCCGTGACGTCCTGGTGCGCGTGCAGGCGGTGTCGGTCAACCCCGTGGACGTCAAGGTCCGCGCGGGGCTGCCCGCCTCCGACGGGCCCCGCGTCCTCGGCTTCGACGCCGCGGGCGTCGTCGAGGCGGTAGGCGGGGAGGTGACGACCCTTCAGGCCGGGGACGAGGTCTGGTACGCCGGGGACCTCGGCCGAGCCGGCAGCAACGCCGAGTTCCAGGCCGTCGACGAGCGCCTCGTGGCCCGTAAGCCGCGCAGCCTCGGCTTCTCCGAGGCCGCCGCCCTGCCGCTGACCGGCATCACGGCCTGGGAGACCCTCTTCGACCGGTTCGCCCTCGACAGCAGGTCGACCGGCACCCTGCTGGCGCTGGGCGGCGCCGGAGGCGTGGGCTCGATCCTCATCCAGCTGGCGAAGCAGCTGACCGGCCTGCGGGTGCTGGCCTCGGCCGGCCGGCCCGAGACGGCGCAGTGGGTCACCGGGCTCGGGGCCGACGTCGTGGTCGACCACCACGACCTCGCCGCGACCGCCGCCGCGGCCGCCCCGGAGGGCGTCGACTACCTGCTCTCCCCGCACTCGGCCGGCAACGTCGGCACCTACGCCCGGATCATGCGCCCCGGCGGACACATCACGGCGATCGACGAGCCCGAGGGCCTTGACCTGCTACCGCTCAAGGCCAAGAGCATCGCGTGGCACTGGGAGTTCATGTTCACCCGGCCGATGTTCCGGACCCCCGACATGATCGAGCACAAGAACCTGCTGCAGAAGATCGCGGCCCTGGTGGACGACGGCCGCATCCGCAGCACCGTCACCACCACCATCGAGGACTTCTCGGCCGCCGGGCTGCGCCGCGCCCACGAGATGGTGGAGTCCGGCCGGAGCATCGGCAAGGTCGTCGTCACCCGCTGAGGGCTCCCCCGGCGACGGGCGCGGAACGTCCCCGCGCACCGCCGCGGCGGAGTCCGCCCGGCCACCGCACGGCCCGCGTCGCTCTTCGGCGACTGCCTGCCGGTGGCACGCGGAGCCTTGGGATCCGGCCGCGATCAGACGGTTTCCCCGCCCTCCCGGCGGCGGATGGTGACGTACTCGCCGGCGTCGCGGCCGGCCAGGCGGCGCTGGAGGGATCCCCCGATGCGCCCGGCCTGCAGCTTGGCGAGTTCGGCCTTCTCGCCGTGGAAGAGTTCGTCCACCGTCAGCGACCACAGCGCCAGCCAGCGGCCGAAGTGCTCGGGCCCCAGGGAGGCCATGCGGTGCAGGGCCAGATGCGGGGCGAGCGCGTTGCGCCGGTACCGGCCGGCGGCGAACAGCACCGATTCCCAGAAGTCGCACATGATGGGCATGTGCGCGTCGAGGTCCATCCGAGCCACCTCGGTGAAGATCGGGCCGATCAGGGGGTCGGCGAAGGCCCGGAGGTAGAAGGCGGTCACCAGCCGTTCGACGTCCGCACGGTCCGTGAGGTCGCGACCCGTACCGCCCTGCGTGGCGACGGGCCCGGGCGCGCTCACAGCCGCTCCAGGACGAGCGTCGCACCGCATCCGGCCAGGCACAGCGCCTTGACCACCTCGAGCGCGACGTACCGCAGATGGGCCCGGCTGCGCGGGCCGGCCTCCCCCGCGAGGACGGCGGCCGTGCGGCGGTTCAACGAGGGCCGTACCACGAGCAGTTGCACCAGGAGCATGGCGACGGCTCCGGCGCCCAGACCCAGCGCGACGGGTCCCGGCACCTCCCACGCCAGCGCCACGGCGGCGATCGCCGCGAGTACGGCCTCGACCCGGTTCAGCGCGCGGAAGACGACCCGCCCGATGCCCAGGCCCAGGGGCACGGTGATCCCCTCGGCGCGGAACTTGAGGGGGGCCTCCAGGAACGAGATCCCGAGCACCATCCCCAGCCACACGAAAACGGCGGCCACCTGCGCCAGCACGGCGCCGGCGTTCACCGGGCCCCCCGCTCGGAGCGGCTCCGGGCGGTACGCACGGGGTGACGTCTGCTGCGGTGAAGGTCCATGCCTCCACCCTAGCGTAAATTGGTATCTCAGATGCAAATTAGAGTCGGCCGTCACATCCCCCCAACCGGCTTGGGGATCAGGCGGGTCGACGCCGAGAATGGCCCGATGACCCCGCCCGATCTGCTGCCCGACCACCGGCTCGAACTCACCTCCGTCGTCGCCAACAGCACCATGAACCGCGAGCGGGGTCTGACCGGCGCCAACAGCTACGCCCGCGAACTCGGCTTCGACCCGGCCGGCCATCTGCTCTCCCACGCCCCCGAACCACGCTGGCTCGACCTGTGCAGCGGGGAAGGGCTCGCCCTGCGGGAGGCCGCCGGCCGCCTGCCGGCGACGGCGCGACTGACCGGTGTCGACCTGGTGGGGCCCCTGGCGGTCGCGCCCCCGCCGCCCACGGTGGAACTGGTCTCCGCGTCGGTGACGGTCTGGGAGCCGGCCGCGCCGTTCGACCTGATCACCTGCGTCCACGGCCTCCACTACATCGGTGACCGGCTCGGACTGCTGACCCGTGCCGCCGGCTGGCTCCGGCCCGGCGGCCTGCTCGTCGCCCATCTCGACCCCGCCGCGATCCGATGGGCCGACGGCGGTCCCGCCGGGCGGTTCGCCCTGGCCGCCCTGCGGGCCGGGGGGTTCGCCTACAGCGCCCGCCACCACCGCCTCACGCTCACCGGCCCGCGCGCCGTCCGCCTCCCCCTTCGCTACGTCGGCGCCGACCCCGACGCAGGCCCCAACTACACCGGCCAGCCCGGCGTCGCCGCCCACTACCGGCGCGCCGACTGAGCCGCGGACCGGCGGCGCCCGGATCGGCGGCACTTCTGTCAAGTCCCGGGATCCAGCGACATGACGCCCGGGCGGCCGCACGGCTTACTGGAGACATCACCAACCTCCCCGGATCGGGAAAGAGAACTCCCGCCGCGGACCTCCGCCCATCCGCACCCGCCCCACCTCCTCACCTCCCGGAACGGAGCACCTGCCATGCCCAGGCACACCCTGCGGCGCCCCGTCGCCACCGTGATGGCCGCCCTGGCGGTCGCCGCCGGTACAGCGGGAGCCGCGCAACTGACCCACCCCGGCGCCGACCGCCCCGCCCCGTGCTCACGGGAGGGCCACCAGGGGGGCGCCGATACGGCGCGGGAGGCCCTGCCCGGCCTGCCCGTCGCGGCCGCCGCGTCCGGCTGCACCGCTTCCGGCGCCCTGCCGGACAAGTCGGAGGACCGGCTCTCCGCCGTCGACAAGGCCCGCGTCGTGGTGCTCATGGCAGGCGGCGACGCCCGCGGTTCCGAGGTGGCGGCGAAGTACCAGGTGTCCGAGGACCAGGTCGCCGCCTGGAAGGGGCAGCTGCTCCTGGGCGACTGGTTCGGGCTGCTGCGCCCCGCCTCAGGCGCCCTGCGCTGACCGCCGCGCCCCGCCTCCACCCCGGTCGCCGCGCATCGTCTTGGTCGACGCCGTCGCGACCTGGACGGCCCGCCGGGCAGTTCCGGCCCAGCGGATCCTCGATGGTCCCCTTGATCCGCAGCCGCCGGCAGGTGACCGTCGTCCCGGTCGACCCGTCGAAGGTCGAGGTCGGCGACAACGTGCTCGCCCGCGTCGCGGGCACGGTGTACCTGCACCTGGTGTCCGCGGTGGACCCGGCCAGGAAGCGGGTGCAGATCAGCAACAACCGGGGCCATGTCAACGGCTGGACGGGACACGGCCGGGTCCACGGCATCTGCACGGCGGTCGACAGCGTCCCCCGCCCTCGGACGGCCGGAAAAACTCTGGCCTCGTGACACGTCCGTGACAGTCGGCGGACAGGGTGATGACGCCGCAGCGCGAAGGTAGTGGATGTAGGGCAAAACGCCCTAATCGGACATCCGCCTCCCGCTTCCGAGGGCGCGAGCAGCCACGACAGCCGCCCCGCCGAAGGACACCCCCATGAGCCCCGCACCCGCCACATCCCACGCCGACACCGACGCCGAGACGGGTGCCGACACCGGCACCGGGCTCCCCGAACTCGCCCCCCGCGAACGCGAGACGCTGCGCCACATCGCCGCGGGCCGCACCTACCTCCAGACCGCCCGCCACATGGGACTGTCCAAGCACACCGTCGACGCCTACCTCCGCCGCATCCGCGCCAAGCTCGGCATCCACAGCACCGCCGAACTCACCCGCACCGCCATCGCACTCGGACTGTGAGACCGGCGGCACGGAAGGTGACCGGACGGGAAGCGGACGACCTGGTCCGACACCTCGTCCGCGGTCCTCCGTCACCGATCTGGGCCCGATCCGCCGGCCGGCCGGCCGCACGCGCCAAGTCACCCGGGCCGAAGCGGGGTTTGGCGGTCAGGTGGCGTCGGCGTGGAGGTTCTTGACCTTGATCCAGTCACGGCTGCGGCGACCGGGCAGATACGTACTGGTCAACCGCTTCGCCACCACCCCGTCGTACCCCTCCTGCCGGATGTAGTGCAACGCCTCACTCGCCATCGCCGGCCAGTACGGCGGCACCACCACATGCGGCCCCGACACCCCCAGATCATCCAGCAACGCCCGCCGCGCCGTATACGGCGAATGCAACACCGGCTCCCCCAAATGCAGAATGTCGTACACCACCAACCGCACCGGCATCGCCGCCGCGGCCTCCGCCACCGCCGCCGGATGCCGCACACTCATCCGCCGCTGCAACCGCTCCACCGACACCCCGCCATGCTTCCCCAACGCCACCACCTCCCCGTCCAGCACCCCCACCAGACCCGGCGGCAACACCCCCGCCAACCCCTCCAACTCCGGATACCCCGCCGTCACGTCCTGCCCGATCCCCGACACCAACCGCACCCGCCCGTCCCCCGGCAGATACACCAGCACCCGGGCCCCGTTGAACAACGGCTCGAACCCGTACTCCGCCTCCACCCCCACCCCCGGCAACGGACCCGCCACCGCCAGCATCGGCGACCACGCGGGCAGATCCGCCCGAGCCACAGAATCCGCAGGAACACGCGTACCCATATACACCAGCATCCCCCCACACCCCCCGACCGGCGAATCAAACACCGCGGACCCCCGTACACCCCCGCACACCCCGGTCGCCCGCCGCCTCCCGCGGCACACTGGAGGCATGGACGCGGACAGCGGGACCGGTCTGCCGTGACAGACCGGGGACATCGGGACGGTCGCGACCGAACTCCGGCCGCCAGGTGTGGTGTTCGCCGAGTGCGCGGCGCCCGCCGGGTACGGCGCCGGCCGGCCGGTCCGCTGAGGCACCGTCCGTGGGAGCTGCCATGAGTTCGACCGCGATCGCAGACTACGCACTGATCTCCGACCGGCACTCCGCCGCGCTGGTGAGCCGGGACGGCTCGGTCGACTGGTTGTGCTTCCCCCGTTTCGACAGTCCCTCGGTCTTCGCGCGACTGCTGGACGGCGCGGCAGGGCACTGGTCGGTCCGGCCGTCGGTCCCGTACGAGGCGACGCGGCAGTACGTGGACCGGTCCATGGTGCTGGAGACGACCTTCCGCACCGGATCCGGGACGGTCACGCTCACGGACGCGCTGCTGACCGGCCCCGACGGCGATGCGCACAGCCTCGGGGCCGGCGCGCCGCGCCTGCTGGCCCGCAGGCTGACCTGCACCGGGGGCGAGGTGCCGATGGAGACGGAGTACCGTCCGCGTCCGGAGTACGGGCTCGTGGCGCCGATCCTGTCGGAGACCGCGGGCGGGGTCACGTCGCGGGGCGGGGCCGAGTGGCTGGTGCTCACCACCGCGCACCGCATGGACTTCGCCGACGCCACGGCCCACGGCGCCTTCACCCTGCGGGGCGGGGAGTCCGTCTGCCTCGGTCTGCAGCGTTCGACGCTGGAGGAGCCCCCGGCCCACGTCTGGACGCAGGAGGACCTCTCCGACCGTCTGGACGCCACGATCGCGGCGTGGCAGACGTGGTCGGACATGCACCAGGCGTACGACGGGCCCTGGCGCGACCTGGTGCACCTCAGCGGCCGGGTGCTGCAGGCGCTGTCGTTCCAGCCCAGCGGCGCCATCATCGCGGCCGCGACCACCTCGCTGCCGGAGGGCGTGGGCGGCGAGCGCAACTGGGACTACCGCTACACCTGGGGCAGGGACGCGTGCCTGACGATGGAGGCCCTGTGGGTGGCGGCCTGCCCCGACGAGGCGCACGACTTCTTCGCCTTCCTGGCGACCGCCGCGCCGTCGCTGGGCGCGGACCGGACTCTGCAGATCATGTTCGGCGTGGGCGGCGAGCACGATCTGAGCGAGCGCACCCTCCCCCACCTGCGGGGATGGCGGGACAGCCGGCCGGTGCGGGTGGGCAACGGCGCGTGGTGCCAGCAGCAGATCGACGTCTACGGGGAGCTCCTCGACGCCGCGTACCGCCTCGCCGACCAGTTGGACCGCATCGACGACGACACCCGGCGCTTCCTCGTCGCCTGCGCGGACGCGGCGGCGGAGCGCTGGACCGAGAAGGACCAGGGCATCTGGGAGGTCCGTGGCGAACCCCGTCACTTCCTGTACTCCAAGGTCATGTGCTGGACGGCGCTGGACCGGGCCATCAGGCTCGCCGGGCCTCTGGGCGCGCCCCGCGGGAAGGTCACGGGCTGGCGCAGGACCCGGGACGAGATCCACCGGACCGTGCTGCGCGAGGGCTGGAGCGAGGAGGCGGGTGCCTTCACGCAGTACTTCGGCTCGACCGCCCTCGACGCGTCGAACCTGATGATGCCGATCGTCGGTTTCCTGCCCGCCGACGACGCGCGGGTCCGCGCCACCATCGACGCGACGGAGCGGGACCTCACCGATGACGCGGGTCTGGTCTACCGGTACCGCACCGAGGAGGGGGTGGACGGCCTCGCCGGGGAGGAGGGCACCTTCCTGCTGTGCACCTTCTGGCTGGCCCAGGCGCTGGCCCTGGCCGGCAGGGCCGAGCGGGCCAGTGACGTCTTCGCCCGGGCGGCGGCGTACGTCAACGACGTGGGCCTCCTGGCAGAGGAGATCGACCCGGCCACCGGTGAACTGCTCGGCAACTTCCCGCAGGCGTTCAGCCACATCGGTCTCGTCACCGCCGCGTGGGCGATCAGTGAGGCCCGGCAGTCCATCGCCGCCTGATGGGACGTCAGAGGCGGTGCGGCGGTGCGGAGTCGGCCGGAGGCCGGGGCTCAGGGACGTACGAAGCGGGCCCGGGGCCGTTTCATCGGGGGCCACTCCGGGGCCCCGGGCCGCTGATGCCATCAGACACCCGCCGGGGCGTTCCCGCGAGCCGGACTGACCCACCCGGGGCTCAACCCGGCTTCGCGCCGGGCGGTGTGACGGGGCGTCCGGTACGGATTCGGCGCCGCGTGGCGACGGTTCCCGACGCGCTGCTCACCATGAGCGCGCCGTACGATCCGCGCCGGCCGGGAAGGGGGCCAGGCCGGCGCCGAATCGGAGCGGGGCCGTTCTCCTGCTCCGCGGGCTCCGTGGGGGCCGGACCGCTCGTCGGTTCCCGTGGAGCCCCGAGGCAGGTCTCCCGCGCCTGGTGCAACCGTGAAGCGGACTCCCTCATTCCCCGTCCGGTCCGCAGAGGTGGTGACGCCGCTACCGGTCGTCGGCGAGCAGGCCGAACAGCAGGTCGTCGGTCCATTCCCCCTTGATCCAGGTGTGGGCCGGGCGGCGGCCCTCCAGCCGGAACCCCACGCGTTCCAGCAGCCGGGCTGAGGCGGTGTTGCGGGCGTCGCACTCGGCGGACACGCGGTGCAGACCGCCCTCGGTGAAGAGCAGGTCCAGCAGCGCGGTGACGGCCTCGGTGGCGTAGCCGTGGCCCTGGTGCGCGCGGGCGAGGGTGAAGCCGAGGTCGGCCTGCATCCGGTTGTCGTG
The DNA here is from genome assembly GCF_035918135.1 of Actinacidiphila glaucinigra. NCBI lineage: Bacteria > Bacillati > Actinomycetota > Actinomycetes > Kitasatosporales > Streptomycetaceae > Actinacidiphila > Actinacidiphila glaucinigra. The sequence continues at coordinate 8,661,511 of NZ_CP109144.1, read as the reverse complement.
CAGGCACACGCCGATGTCGCCGATCAGCTCGCCGGTGGCGGTGAGCTCCACCGCGTACTGGAACCAGCCGGGCTCCTCGGGATCCCCTGCGGCGAAGCCCGCGACGAGGCCGGCGGCCTCCTCGTGGGACACCGGTTCGCTCCAGCCCTGGTAGCGGGCGACGGCGGGGTCGGAACGGTAGGCGGCCAGGGCCGGCGCGTCAGCCGGGCGGAAGCGACGCACGCGCAGCCGGGAGGTCTCCAGGAACATGCCCGCGATGCTCTCACGCCCCGGCGCACCTTCCGGCGGCCCCGCCCGGTATGCCGATCCGCTGCGTTGGTGCTCGCTCTTCGCAGGCACGATGCTGGTCAGTGGATGGCCTGGCCGAGCCCGGTTCCCCCGGCCCAGCGGGGGAAAGAACCTAGCGAGGGCGAGATGACAGCCATGGAGCCACTTCCCACCGCCGCCGGTGGACAGCCGGAGTCCCGGGGCGCCGACGGCGGTACCGCCTACACCGCCTCCGCGACGCTCGACGACCACGGGGTCGTCACCGGCTGGAGCGCCCAGGCCCACCATCTGCTCGGCCACACCCCCGCCGAGATCATCGGCCATCCCGCCACGCTGCTCCTCGCCGGACCCCCGCCGCACGCCCCGTCGCCCTCCACGCCGCGCTGGTCCGGGACGCTCGCACTCCGCCACCGGGACGGACACACCCTGCGGCTGCGGCTGCTCGCCCACCACCGCGGGACCGAGGACGGGGGCGACGGCAGGGAGCCCGGCCGCGACGGCGGCGGCCACGGCAGGGGCGGCTGGCTCGTCGTCGCGGCGGTCCCCGCCTCCTCGGGCGACCCTCCGGCCCACGACGCCCTCCGCGGCTGGGCGTTCGCGCAGTCACCGTGCCCCCAGGCGGTGTTCGACGCCGGCCTGCGTCTGACGCGGGCCAACGCCGCCTTCGAGGACACCCTGGGCCTGCGCGAGGCCGAGATGCGCGGCCTGCGACTGGCCGACCTCGCCCCCGGTGACACCGCCCGGCAGACGGAGACGCACATGCGGAGCGTGCTGACCAGCGGCCGCCCGCAGCATGCCCCGGCGCCCTTCGCGGCGGACGGCTCCACCGCCGCCGGACACAACGGGATGCCGGACACCCGGCACGGGGACGAAGACCGGGCGCACGACGGGACGGGCGCGGTGGACGGCCCCGACGGGGAACACGCCCTGCGGGCGACGCTCACCCCGCTCGCGGACCCGGCGGGGACGGTGCGCGGGGTGGTGCTCACCACGCACCCGGCCGCCGAGGACCCCGAGGTCCGGCGCCGTTCGCATCTCCTGCACGACGCGGCCACCCGCATCGGCACGACCCTGGACACCACCCGCACCGCGCAGGAACTCACCGACCTGGTGGTGCCCGAACTCGCCGACTACGCCGCCGTCGACCTGATCGAGCCGTCCACCCGCGCCCGGGCGTCGGCCTCGGACGCTCCGGTGACCGTGACCCGCACCGCCGCGAGGTCCATCCTGCCCGGCACGCCCGAGGCCCTGATCGCCCTCGGCGACACCGCGACCTATCCCCCGGGCTCCCCTCCCGCGCAGACGCTGGCCACCGGGAAGGCCGCGCTGTACGACATCACCGAGGCCACCCTCGCCCGCTGGGCCGCCCAGGACCCGCGGGCCGCGTGGATACGCGAGGCGGGCACCCACTCGGTCATCGCGATCCCCCTCACGGCCGGCGGAAGCACCTTGGGGCTTGCGGTCTTCAGCCGGCACCGCAATCCCGTCCCGTTCAGCGCCGACGACCTCGCGCTGACCGGGAAGCTCGCCCACCGGGCGGCCACCGCGATCCACAACGCCCGCCGCTACGCCCGCGAGCGCACGACGACGATGACCCTGCAGCGCAGCCTGCTGCCGCACACCCTGCCCGAGCAGGCCGCCCTGGACGTCGCCACGCGCTACCTCCCCGCGACGACCCACGCCGGGGTGGGCGGCGACTGGTTCGACGTGATCCCGCTGTCCGGGACCCGTGTCGCCCTCGTGGTCGGCGACGTCGTCGGGCACGGCATCCGCGCCTCGGCCACGATGGGCCGGCTGCGCACCGCGGTGCGGACCCTCGCCGACGTGGACCTGCCCCCGGACGAACTCCTCACCCACCTCGACGACCTGGTGATCCACCTCTGTTCCGACGACGCCGGGGACGACCAGGACGCGGAGACCGCGGGCGGGATCGGCACCACGTGCCTGTACGCGGTGTACGACCCGACCACGCGCCAGTGCAGCCTCGCCCGCGCGGGGCACCCTCCACCGGCCGTGGTGACCCCCGACCACGCCGTCCACTTCCTGGACGTCCCCGCGGGCCCCCCGCTGGGCCTGGGCGGGCTGCCGTTCGAGACGATGACCACGAACCTCCCCGAGGGGACGGTCCTCGCCCTCTACACCAACGGGCTGCTGGACCCGCACCACCACGACATCGACCAGTCCCTGGACAAGATGTTCACGGCCCTCGCGCACCCGGCCGGGTCCCTGGACTCGATCTGCGACCGGGTCCTGACCACCCTCATCACGCACCGTCCGACGGACGACATCGCCCTGCTGGTCGCCCGGACCCGCACGCTGCCACCGGACCACATCGCCACCTGGCAGTTGCCCAGCGACCCCGTCACCGTCGCCCAGGCCCGCCACCACGCCACGACGCAGCTCACGGCATGGGGCCTGGAGGAGACCTCGTTCACCACCGAACTCCTCGTCAGCGAACTGGTCACCAACGCCATCCGCTATGGCAAGCCGCCCATCCAGCTGCGTCTGATCCACAACACCACGGCGCTGATCACCGAGGTCACCGACACGAGCAACACCACCCCGCACCTGCGTCGTGCCCGTACGTACGACGAGGGCGGGCGGGGTCTGCTCCTCGTGGCGCAGCTCGCCCAGCAGTGGGGCACCCGCCATCATCCCCGCGGCAAGACGATCTGGACCGAGCAGACTCTGACGCCCGTGTGACGCACGCCTGACAGGCATACCCCCACCCCGTATCCCCCGCAGGTGCCCACACGCCTTGGCACATACCCCCTGGGGGTATATATTCTGGGGTCGCGCGCCCGCCCGGCACGCGACGTCCCTCGGCCACGGCACCCACGGAGCACCCTTGAACACCGGAACGAAGATCACCGCGTTCGCCGTCGTCCTGGCGGCCTCCTTCGGCACCGCCTACGGCGTGGGCGCGGCCCTCGGCCCGGTCCGCACCGCCGCCCCCGGCGCGAACGCGCCGGGGGCGGCGCACGCGCACGACGCCGCCGGCGAGGCATCGGCCGTGCCTCCCGCGGGCGGCCTGGCGATCAGCGAGGCGGGCTACACCCTCGATCTGCTCACGCCGCACATCGCGTCCGATCGCCCGGCCGACCTGCGCTTCCTCATACGCGACGCCGACGGCCGGCCGCTCACCTCGTACCGGCGCGCCCACGAGAAGGAGCTGCACCTGATCCTCGCCTCACGCGACCTGACCGGCTACCGCCATCTGCATCCCGTCCGCGCCGCCGACGGCACGTGGAGCACCGCGGTCAGCCTCCCCCGCGCCGGCGACTACCGGGTCTTCGCCGACTTCACCCCCGCCGTGAAGGACAGCCGGAACCTCACACTCGGCGCGGACCTCTCCGTGGCCGGTGACTACCGGCCCGCCGCCCCCGCGCCGGCCTCCCGGACGGCGACCGTGGACGGTTACACCGTCACCCTCGGCGGGGCCCTGCGGCCCGGCGCCGAGCGGGAGCTCCGGCTGACGGTGGCCAAGGACGGCCGGAAGGTCACCGATCTGCAGCCGTACCTCGGTGCGTACGGCCACCTGGTCGCACTGCGCGCCGGCGACCTGGCGTATCTGCACGTGCACCCGGGCGGCGCCCCGGGTGACGGCGACACCGCGCCCGGGCCGGACGTCTCCTTCGACGCCACGGCCCCGAGCGCGGGCACGTACCGGCTCTTCTTCGACTTCAGGCACGAGGGGACGGTCCGCACCGCCGCCTTCACGGTCACGGCCGGTCCGGGCGGCGTACATGCCGACACGGACGGCGCCGGCACCGGCGGGCACGGCCACTGACGGCGGGAGCGGTCCGCGGGCAGGCCCCTCAGGCGAAGCGGCGCCGCAGTCGGCGGGCACCGAGAACGGCTCCCGCGCCGGCGATCAACCCGCCCGCGGCAAGGCCGGCCAGAGCGCCGGCGTCGGACCTGCGCCCGCCGGAGCCCGAGCCGGTGTCCGCCAGCGCCGGGGAGGACCCGGCGGCCGTGGCGGCCTGCAGGATCAGGTCGGCGACGGCGTCGGGCCGCGCGATCAGGGACACGTGGCAGGTGTCGAGCTCCACGGTGTGGGAGTGCGCGCGCTTCGCCTGGAAGCGTTCCTGGTCGGGGTTGATGGTCATGTCCTGGCGGCCGACGAGGGCCCAGGAAGGAATGGTCTTCCAGGCCGCGACCTTGGCCTTCTCCGAGAACGCGGTGGTGGCCGCGGGCCGCTGGGTGACGCCCAGCAGGTTCGCCTGGCTCTCCGGCAGGCAGGCGGCGAACACCGGGTGCACCTTGTCGCGCTTGAGGTAGAGGTCGGTACCGCTCACGCCGCCGCCCGCCCGGTACGGCACGGACCTGGTGGCGGTGCCCAGCGCACTGGGGAACCGCGCGCCCAGCGACATCCCGCTCTCACCGACGTCGGGCATCAGCGCCGAGACGTAGACCAGCGACTTCACGTGGGGGTTCCCGGCCGCGGCCGTGCTGATCACCGCACCGCCGTAGGAGTGGCCGGCCAGGACGATGGGGCCCTTGACGCTCTCCAGCACGGAGGCGATGTACTCGGCGTCGCTGTACAGCCCGCGCAACGGGTTGGCCGGGGCGATGACGGGGTAGCCGCGGGCCTCGAGCCGCTCGATCACCCCGTTCCAGCTGGAGGCGTCCGCGAACGCCCCGTGGATCAGGACCACCGTCGGCTTCGTCCCGGTTGTGTCCCCGTCAGCGGCGGCGGGGGCCGCGGCTGACGCGCACAGCGCGAGGGCGCAGCCGGCCGCGGCGACGTGGGCGCGACGTATGCGACGCCGGGAGCGGGAATCCAGTGTTGCCGCCATGCCGTATCTCACTTTCCTCGGTGCTCAGGGCGGGGGCCCTACGGCACCTGAGTGTTCACGGCTCCCCGGCGACAGGCCCGGCCGCGTGTGCCGACCGGGTCACGCGCATGGGCCGTCGGGGTGAAATCCGCCCCGCGGCGGTGTGACGCCTGCGGCGCGGCCACTTCGGCCGTGCGGGAGGCGTCGGGAAAGCGGGGCCGCCCGGCGGACCGGCGCCCACGCCGGAGCGGTGCGCTCGGGCAGGACCGGGCACGCGCAAGGCGGCCGTGCCCCGCCCACTGCTCGGAAGCGAATCCGGTGCGGCCGGAGACAGGTCTGCGGGACTACGACGCGGCACCCCCCGTCCGCGCGACCGGCCGGGCCACGTACGACCGGCGCCGGAACCGGCGTCAGTCGTGGTCCAGGGAGCGGTGCGGATGCGCCGGGTAGACGCCCATGATCCGCACCTCGGAGGAGAAGAAGCGCAGCTCCTCCAGGGCCAGGGCCACGCTGCTCTCCTGCGGGTGGCCCTCGATCTCGATGTAGAAGCGGCTGGCCTTCAGCCCCGCGCCCACCTGGTAGCTCTCGATCTTGGTGAGGTTCACCGCGTTGCTGGAGAAGCCGCCGAGCGCCTTGTAGAGCGCGCTCGGGATGTTGCGCACGGAGAAGAACAGGCTGGTCATCATCGGCGTGTCCGAGACCGGCGGGAACTCGGCGTCGCGGGCGAGGACGACGAAGCGGGTGGTGTTGTCCGAGGTGTCCTCGACGCCGCTGCGCAGCACCTGAAGCCCGTACAGGTCCGCGGCACCGGGCGGGGCGAGGGCCGCGTGCCGCGGGTCGCCGAGCTCGGCGATCTCGCGGGCGGCGCCCGCGGTGTCGTCGCTCACCAGCGTCTGCCAGCCGCCCTCGCGGATGATCTTCCGGCACTGCCCCAGGGCGTGCACATGGCTGCGGACGAAGGCGACGTCCTCCAACGTGGCGCCGGGCACGGCCATCAGGTCGAAGCGGATCGGGAGGAAGTACTCCGCGATGATCGAGAGGTCCGACTCCGGCAACAGGTGGTGGACGTCCGCGACACGACCGGCGGCGGAGTTGTCCACGGGGATCACGGCCAGGTCGGCGGTCTCCAGCGCCACCGCCTCCAGCGCCTGCTCGAAGGTCGTGCAGGGCAGCTCACGGCTGTCGGGGTACAGCCTGCGGGCGGCGGCGGCCGAGTTCGATCCGGGTTCTCCCTGGTAGGCGATGGTCACCATGTGCGCGTCGGTATCTCCGGATCGGTGGTCTGTGCGTGCGGCGGGGCCGTCCTTCGCATGCTACTGCGCGCGGCGCGCCGACCTCGTATCCGTCCGAGGGCCGGACGACCGCGGCCGGATCGGGAGGCCCGGGCTCACCGGTGCCCGGGGGCGGGGGCGGGGGCGGGTGCCCCCGGGCGGCCCCCACCGCCCGGGGGTTCCGCGTTCCGCGCCGGCCGGGGTGGCCGGCGCGGCGTTCACCACGGAAGCGGCGCGCTTCGGTCGCCGAAGGTCCCGGTCGGGCCGTCCTGGCCGACCGTGGCGTAGCGCACGATCGCCGCGGCGCCCTCTTCCGGTGTCTGGATGCCCTGGCCGCTCAGGCCGTGCAGGTCGGTGGCGCTGAACCCGGGCTCGACGGAGTTGACACGCATGTGGGGCAGGCCCTTGGCGTACTGCACCGTGAGCATGTTCACCGCTGCCTTCGACGCGGAGTAGACGGGCGTGACGTAGCGCGACTCGTTCTTCCCGGGGTCGAGGACCGTGCCGAAGGAGCCGAGCCCGCTGCTGACGTTGACGATGACCGGCGCGGCGGACTCCCCCAGGAGGGGGAGGAAGGCGTGCGTCACGCGCACCAGGCCGACGACGTTGACGTCGAGGACGGTCGCCATGTGGGCGCCGGAGGCCTCCGCGGCGCCGACCATGCCCTCGAAGACGCCCGCGTTGTTCACCAGGACGTCGAGCCGGCCCTCGCGGCGCCGCAGCTCCTCGGCCGCCGCGGTCACGGAGGCGTCGTCGGTGACGTCGAGCACGAGCGGCTCCGCGCCGAGCTCCTCGGCGGCCGCCCGTCCGCGGGCGGCGTCCCGGGAGCCGATGTAGACGGTGTGGCCGAGCTTGATCAGACGGCGGGCGGTCTCGCGGCCGAGGCCCTTGTTGCCGCCGGTGACGAGCGTGATGGTCATGACGTGCTCCGTGCTCCCTGGGGGTCACGACGTGCGGGTGACCGCGCGCGGACAGGTTCGGGGGTGTGTTCGGGGGTGTGTTCGGGGGTGTGTTCGGGGGTGTGTTCGGGGGACGTGCGGCCGGTCAGGCGGCGATGCCGTCGAGTTCCGCGAGGGCGTCGGCGGGCAGTTCCAGGGCGGCCGCGGCGACGTTCTCGCGCAGGTGCGCGAGCGAGGACGTGCCGGGGATCAGGACGGTGGTCGCCGACCGGCGGAGCAGCCAGGCGAGGGCGACCTGCTGCGGCGAGGCGCCCAACCGCGCCGCCATGCCCGCGAGTTCGGCCGACTGGAACGGGGTGAAGCCGCCGAGCGGGAAGAAGGAGGCGAAGGCGATGCCTTCGGCCGCGCACCGGTCGACGAGGGCGTCGTCCTGCCGCTTGACCAGGTTGTAGAGGTTCTGCACGGCCACGACGGGGGCGATGGACTGCGCCTCGGTCAGCTGGGCATCGGAGACCCCGCTGAGGCCGAGGTGCCGGATCAGGCCCTGTTCGCGCAGTTCCGCGAGGGCACCGAACCCCTCGGCGATCGACTCCTCGCCGGTGCCCTCCACGGAACCGAGGCGCAGGTAGACCACGTCCAGCACGTCGAGTCCGAGGTGCCGGAGGTTCTCGCGCACCTGGGCCTTGAGGTCCTCGGGCTCCGTGGAGGGGATCCAGCCGCCGGTGCCGTCGCGGCGGGCGCCGACCTTGGTGGCGATGCGCAGGGCGTCCGGATAGGGGTGCAGCGCCTCCCTGATGAGCTCGTTGACGACCGCGGGACCGTAGAAGTCGCTGGTGTCGATGTGGGTGATCCCCAGCTCGACCGCCTCGCGCAGCACCGCGAGGGCCTGGTCGCGGTCCTTCGGGGGACCGAAGACACCGGGACCGGCCAGTTGCATGGCGCCGTATCCCATGCGGCTGATGACGAGGTCGTCCGCGAGCCGCAGCGCACCTCCGGGTAGATTCCGGGCATTACTCATGTGTCGCACCTTTCGCGCATGGGTGTGGGGGGGATGACGAACCGGTCGGCTCCGGCCGCTCTCCACTGTGCGCGGCGTGGGGCGCGGGTGGCAGTGCCCCGCTGTTCCTGGGGGTGAGGGGACCAGCCACCTCACCCGCCGGGACGCATCCCGGCGTCCGTGCGGCGCGTCGCACGGCGATCCGGCCGGTCCGTCACGTCGCCTGGTCACGACAACCGGCGACGGCACCCATCTCGGAAGGCCCGACATGAGCACGTACCTGATCAACCACCTGCGCATCCCCGGCGGCATCCCGAATGACGAGGGCCTGGACTACCTGGAGCGCGTCGACGCCACCTTGCGACCCTACGGCGGCACGTGGCTCGCGAACGGCGAGCCGACCGTGGTGGAGGGCGCCTGGCCCGGCATGGTCGTCCTCCTGGAGTTCCCGGACCGGGCCGCGGCCCGGAACTGGTACGACTCGCCCGAGTACCAGGAGATCCTGCCGCTGCGCACCCGCAACGCGATCTCCGACCTGGTGCTGATCGACGGCCTTCCCGCGGACTACACCGTCGCGGGCTTCGCCCGGCAGGTCCGGGCGTCGGTCGCCGGTGCGTCCAGCACGGACGGGTGACGCGGGCTCAGCAGCACCCTGGCCGGGGCGGGTCGATCCCGCCCCGCTGACGTGGCCGGTCCCCGGCCTCGTTCGCGCCCGGCTGCCCCGCCGTCCACGAGGCCAGGATGCGCAGGGCGTCGTACGACGGGGTGCCGGGCTCCGCGGTCAGCACCATGAGGCGCTGCCCCGAGTCGTCGGGGCTGCTCCACGTGTCGCAGTCGAGCGTGAGGTCACCGACCACCGGGTGCCGGTAGTGCTTGGTGCCGTAGGCGGTGGTGATGACGCGGTGTTCCGCCCACCAGGTACGGAAGTCGGCGTCCTGGACCGACAACTCGCCGACGAGGCGGGAGAGTTCGGGATCGCCGGATTCCGAGGCGGCCTGCATGCGCAGCGCGGCGACGGCGTCGCGGGCGTCGTGCTCCCACTGCCGGTGCATGCCGCGGACGGCCGGGTCCGTGAAGAGCAGGTGCACGTAGTTGCGGCGGTCCGGCGGGATCGCGGAGAAGTCGGTGTAGAGGGCCGCGGCAGCGTCGTTCCAGGCCAGGACGTCCATCCGCCGGCCGAGGACGACGGCGGGCGTGGCCGTGAGCTGGTCCAGCAGGCGCCGCATCGCCGGACGTACGCGCTGCGGGGGAGGGCGGCGCCGCGGATGCGCGTCGGCCTTGCCGGCCAGCTCGTACAGGTACCGCTGCTGGTCGTCGTCGAGACGCAGCGCACGGGCCAGTGGGGCGAGGACCGATGCAGACGCCCGGACGCGGCCCTGCTCCAGCCGCGTGTAGTAGTCGACGCTGATCGCGGCGAGCTGGGCGACCTCCTCCCGGCGCAGGCCGGCGACCTTGCGCGCGGAACCGGTCGGCGGCAGACCGCATTCGTGCGGTGCCAGCTGTGCCCGGCGGGCCTTCAGGAAGGCTCCGAGTTCGCGGGGGCCGGATGCCGCAGTCATGTGCCCCATTCTCCCGCGCAGTCCCCCGGTTGTGAGGGGGCAGGTTTCCTCCCGGGCAGGAATCCGCCTCTTCCGCCCGCTCCGGCCAGGGCGGATGGTCGGGAAGCGCCCGGCACGGATCCGGGCGGCAGCGGGCCCGCCGAACGGGCGCGGCCCCGCCGAACAACGAACACGGAGCATCCTGTGACCAAGACCACCGTCACGTTCGACAGCGCCGGCATCCCGCTCGCCGGGCACCTCTACTCCCCCGACACCGCCGGCGTGCCGGGCCCCCGGCCCGCGATCGTCGTCGGTCACCCCGGCACCGGCGTGAAGGAGCAGACCGCGGGCCACTACGCGCGGCGCCTGGCGGAGCGGGGCTTCGTCACGCTCGCCTTCGACGCGGCCCACCAGGGCGAGAGCGGCGGCGAACCCCGCGGCCTCGAGGACCCGGCGCAGCGCGTCGAGGACCTCAAGGCGGCCGTCTCCTACCTGACCACCCGCGGCGACGTCGACGCCGAGCGCATCGGCGCCCTCGGCATCTGCGCCTCCGGCGGCTACGTCCTTCCCGCCTCGGCCGGCGACCGGCGGATCAAGGCCGTGGGCACCGTCAGCGCGGTCGACGTCTCCCGCCAGTTCCGCCTGGGGGCGGACGGGACCCAGGACGCGGCCGTGTTCCAGGGCATGCTGGAGGCCGCTGCCGCCGCCCGCACCGCCGAGGCCCGCGGCGAGACGCCGCCCGTCCTGACCCTGTTCCCCGACACCGCGGACCAGGCACGCGCGCTGGGCGGTGAGCACGGCGTCGAGGGCTTCGACTACTACCGCACCGCGCGGGCCCGGCATCCGCGGGCGGCCGACTTCTTCACCTGGTCGAGCGTCGACAAGATGGCGGCCTTCGACGCCTTCGCCGCCGTTCCGCTGCTCGGGCCGCGGCCCCTGCTGATGGTCGTCGGATCCCGCGCGGTCACCGCCTGGATGAGCGTCGACGCGTTCCAGCGCGCCACCGGCCCCAAGGAGTTGCACTGGATCGAGGGCGCCGGTCACGTCGACCTCTACGACCGGGAACGGTACGTCGACCCCGCCGTCGAGAAGCTCGCCGGCTTCTTCACCCGGAACCTGGACCCGGCCGCGGGTCGCTGAACCGGGCGACCCGGGAGGGCTACGCCGGCAGGGTCCCCCGCATGCGCGAACTCGCCACCGGCGTCCGGCACTGGCAGGCGCCGCACCCGGACCGGACGCCCGACGACCGGTGGCCGCGGGAGGTGTCCTCGTACACCGTCGACGACGGCACCCGGCTGCTCCTCATCGACCCGCTGTCCGTGCCGCCCGGACTCCTCGCGCGCGCGGCGGACCGGCAGCCGGTGGTCGTGCTCACCGCGCCCCGGCACGAGCGCGACACGCGGAATCCGGTCGAGCGCCTCGGCGCGCCGGTGTTCACGCCCCCGCCGGACACCGCCGACGACCTCGTGCGGAAGTTCGGCGTCACCCGCGAACAGGCGGGCGACGGCAGCCTCGACCTCGCCTGGCTGCGCACCGGCACCGGCGGCGCGGGCCGGTTGTACGCTGCGGGTGACCGGCTACCGGTGGGGGTGGAGGCGTTCGCCGGGCGGGAGCACAACGACCTGCTGCTCTGGGACGGCCGGGTGCGGGCCGTGATCCCGGGCGACACCCTGGTCGACTTCGGCCAGGGCCTGCAGATCAACGACTGGCTGCGGGGCGGCGTCACACGCGCGCAGGTGGCGGAACGGCTGCGCCCGCTGCTCGCCCTCCCCGTCGAGATCGCGCTCCCCGCCCACGGCGCACCGGCCGACCGGGCCGCGCTGGAGCGTGCGTTGTCGCTCTGACGTCACCGCGGCTCGGCACCATGCGGGTGTGGTCCTCGGAGCGGTCGACGCCGTGAACCGGTCGTAGGGCCTTCCGCCCAGGAGGCCGCGCGGACCTGGTCGGTGTACTGCTCGGCCACGGTGTCGCAGGACGTGCGCGTGTCCGCCGGCCGGCCGTCGGTGTCCTTGTCCGGTCGCGGTGGCCGACCGGGGGATCCGCGCTCAGGCGGGGAACCGTACGCCCGTCAGCCGCTCGCTCGCCGTCCACAGCCGCTCGCCCTCGGCCGGGTCGTCCGCGCCGCGCGGCAGCGGCACCAGGACGGGGGTACCGGAGGTCTGGTCGCGTCCGGCGGGGCCGGTGAAGTGCCCGCTGCGGACGTCGGGGCTGGTGGCGGCGTACAGCGAGGGCCACGCGGCGCCCTCCTGCGAACCCATCAGCGCCCGTGCGGCCATGGCCACGAGCATCCGGGAGAGCGGGCCGCTGCTGTGCCGCTGCAGGTTGGTCATCGCCGAACCGGGATGAACGACGACCGCCTCGACGCGAGTGCCGGCCAGACGGCGCGCCAGCTCCCGGGTGAACACGACATTGGCGCGCTTGGACTTGGCGTAGGCGGTCATCGCTCCGTACCGGCGCTCGCTGTTCAGGTCGTCCAGGCGGCCGCTGCGCCATCGCGCGGCGACGGCGCTGACGGTCACGACGCGGGCCGCAGGAGACCGGAGCAGGGCCGGCATGAGCCCGGCGGTGAGCGCGAAGTGGCCGAGATGGTTGGTGCCGAAGGTCAGCTCGAACCCGTCGGCGGTGGTGCGGCGCCCGGGCACGTTCATGACGCCCGCGTTGTTGATCAGCAGGTCGATCACCCGCGGCTCCGCGGCCAGCCGTTCGCCCGCCCGCCGGATCGAGGCGAGGTCGCCGAGGTCGACGACGACCGTGCCGACCTCGGAGCCGGGCTGTTCCGCGCCGAGGGCGGCCGCCGCCTCGTCGAGCGTGTCCTGACGGCGCCCGGCGAGGATCACGCGGGCGCCGTGGCGTGCGAGGACGCGCGCGGTCTCCAGCCCGATGCCGCTGTTCCCGCCCGTGACGAGGGCGGTGCGGCCGCGCTGGTCGGCGATGGCGTCGGGGGTCCAGTGATGGGCGGTGGCGGCGGTGTCGCCGAGCATGCCGGGACTCCTATCAAATGAACGTCCCCACCTCCGGGCGAGTTGTCAAATGAACGTTCAATAGCCGAGGATGCGTGCATGCGCACACGCGATCCGGACCTGAAGCGCCGGCTGCTTCTGGAGGCGGCGCTGGCCGAATTCGCCGAGTACGGCGTCGCCGGGGCGCGGGTCGACCGGATCGCCAAACGCGCCGGGGTGAGCCCCGGCCTCACGTACTCCTTCTTCGACGGCAAGGAGGGCCTGTTCGAGGCCGTCTACGACGCCGTCGTCGAACAGGCCGTCGCCGGCATTCCCATCGACGCCGACGACCTGCCCGGTTATGCCGGCCGCCTCTACGACGCCGGCCTCGACCACCCCCAGGTGATGCGTTTCGTGACCTGGTACGCCCTCGAACGCGGCGACGGCCGCGAGGTCCGGCCCCTCGTGGCCGCGTCCATGGCCGACAAGATCGCCGCGGTCGAGGACGCCCAGCGGCGCGGCACCGTCACCGACCGCATGGGCGCGGGAGAACTGCTGGCACTCGTCCTGGTGATCGCCAACATGTGGCAGCGCCAGGGGGAGGACGTCCGCTCCCTGGTCCCGGCATCGGAGCGCAGGCGGGTCGTCGTGGAGTCGGTCCGGCAGCTCGCCACCCCCTGATCGCGGCACGCGGCCGCATCGGCTGAGCGCCGCCCCGTCATACGCGGCAGGGTCGTTGACGTCCCGCCTCGGCCCTCGGCCGGACACCACGCGACGCGACGCGACCGAAGGCTGCGCCCCCGCCCCGTCCGGCGCAATCGCCACACCCCCGGCCTGCGCGGCGAGCACCCGCGGGGCAGCCTGGGAAGCGGAGCCCGCCCGGCCGCCCTCGCACGCCGACCGGGCGGGCCGCCACGTCGGCGGGCGGCGGGATGACCTCGCGGGCCTCGGCGGTTGTACGCAGTGGAGCAGTACACCGTCACGCGAGGGAGCAGCGGACATGACCGCGCAGGACGTCGACCGCAGCGGCTTCACCGAGCGGTGGGAGCGCTGGCACCGCGCCAAGGAGGAGGTGCTCGCCGGTCCGCACGGCTTCCTGGCGATCACCAGTCTGCGCCGGCCGGGCCCGCGACCGGAACGCTACGACGACGCGCCCGGCGCCTGGTCGGCCGCCGACGGGCACGTGGTGGTCGAGCTGGACGACGGCGAGGAGTTGACCGTCGGCGGGACGGCGGTGCGCGGCCGGTACGACTTCGGCGTCATCGGCGAGCGCGACAGCGTGTACGCCGGCTTCGGCGCCGCCGTCGTCGAGGTCGCCAAGCGCGGCGGGCACGACATCCTGCGGCCGCGCCACCCGGACAACCCGCTGCGCACCGGCTTCACCGGGACACCCGCCTACACTCCCGATCCCCGCTGGGTCCGCGAGGCCCGGTTCGCGCCCTACGACGCCCCGCTTCCGGTGACGGTGGGCGCGGTGGTCGAGGGCCTGGAGCACGTCTACGACTCCCCCGGGCAGGTGGAGTTCGACGTGGACGGCGCGACGTACCGGCTCACCGTCTTCAACGGCTCACGGCCGGGCGCCCTGATGGCACTGTTCACGGACGCGACGTCCGGGGTGACCACCTACGCGGCGAACCGCTCCCTGCAGATCGACCCGCCGGACGCCGGGGGCAGGGTGAGTCTGGACTTCAACCGCGCGGCCAACCTGCCCTGCGCGTACACCGACCTCGCCACCTGCCCCCTCCCGCCCGCCGGCAACCGGCTGCCGTTCGCCGTCGAGGCGGGCGAGAGGATTCCCCTGGAGCGGGGCGGCCAGGTCTGACGCCGGTCGCTCAGCCGCGCAGGAACTGGCGGCCCGGCCGACGGCGGGCCGGATCCAGGGCGGCGTCGACCTCCTTGTTTCGCGCGACGTCCAGCACGATGGCGGCAGCATGGTGCTCCCGGCGCTCCACTGCGGCGCGGCGCAGGTGGGTCGGCGGGTGGGTCTGGTCCTCGGCGTGGGCGGTGAGAACGGACACCCGGCGCCGCCGCTCGATCTCGTGCTCCGGGATCGACGCCACGTACTCCTTGAGGCGTTCCCAGACCGCCTCGTCGGGTTCCCGGCCGCTGCACGCACCGCGGGCACGGTCTTCCCCCGTCGGTCTCCATGCCGGCCCGACAGCCGGATGTTCAGCGGGCCGGCCGCCGCCGGTACAGCCCCTCCTGCACGACGGAGGCGACCAGGCGGCCGTCCCTGGTGAAGAACTGGCCCCGGGCCCGGCACGGACCCGCCGGTCACCGGCGGTGCGGGGACCAGCGGTTGAGGGTGGTGCCGTCGGCGGCCAGGGTGAGCCAGGTGCCGTCGCCGAGCGCGACGGGATTGTCGCCCCGGCCCGGGTACCGGTCCCCGTCCGGGTAGGCGACCGGGCCGAGCGGGCGCAGCGTGAGCGCGTCCAGCAGCCAGTGCCGGGACGCCTCCCGGTGGTGGTGGGCATCGTAGGCGGCGGCGATCACGGTGTGCCCGTCGACGAAGCCCGCGACGAAGTCCCAGGCCGGTTCGGTCCCGTCGCCGTCGTCCTCGCCGCCCGCGAGGTCCGCGGCGTCCCGGTCCATCAGGACGCGGCCGTCCGGGAAACGGTGCAGCCAGAGCGAGTCGTAGCCGTGCGGGGTGCTCAGGAATGCCCGGCCGCCGGGGTGGACGGCGACCGGGATCCGGAAACCGTCTCCGATCTCCCGGACGGTCAACGCCGATCCGTCCCAGTGACCGACGTAGGCGGGAGAGCCGTCCTGGCCCTGGCCGGTGCCGAGGATCATCCGGGTGCCGTCGGGGTGCGGGAGTTGGTGCGAGCCCTGGGAGCCGCCCTCGATCCGGGCGACGCCGAGGACGGTGCCGGCGGCGGCGTCCAGGACGAGCCACTGCTCGCACGAGTCGGTGACCGGGTTCCCGTGGTCGATGTCCGGCAGGACGTGCGCCCAGACGAGCCCGCCGTCCGCGCCGACCTGTACGGATCCCCGGGAGAGACCGGGGCACGGCTCGGGCCCGCCGTGACGGTGGGGCGCGTCGCCCCAGCAGCCGTGCCGGTACTCCCAGCGGGTACGGCCGTCGGGTTCCAGGGCGAGCACCGAACGCTGCCCGGAGAGGACGATGAGGCCGCCGTCGGCACTTGCCGCGCGGGCGCTGTTCCGCCACCCGGGCAGGGGGTTCGCGACGGTGGCGAGCACCGCCGTCCGGCCGGCGAACGCGGCGTCCAGATCGACCAGTGCCAAGGCGTCGTCCTCCTGGTGCAGCAGCGCGTGGTGCGCGCCGCCGGGATGCCGCAGCAGCGCATGGCCCGCCGTCACGGATCCGGCGCCCGGGAGGCAAGCCGTGCCGGCCGGACGCGCGCGGATGGGCGCCGGATCAGCGGGCACGGCCCGCCGCGGCACCGCCTCAGCGGTGGCGTGATGTCGTCGGAGCTCCCCGGAATCCACGCCCGCACCCTAGTCCCCGCGCGGCGCGGTGACGTCGTACGAGATCCGCCCGGCGGGCAGGTAGAACAGCGCGATGAGGGCGCCGCCGCGGACCTCGGGGTAGTGGTGGCTGCCGGGGGCGGGGGCCGTCCAGCCCGGGCCCTGCCAGCCGCCGGGACCGGCCAGCTGCGCGTCCCGGTCGACGGGTGCCACGAGGTTGATCTCACCGTAGGGGTGGGCGTGGTACTGGCCCCGGAAGGGGGCCTGGCTGTCCATGTACACCGCGGTGATGCTGAAGTACCGCGTCTCCGCCGAAGGCGGTGCGATCAGGCTGCGCCGGTAGCGCGGGCCGTCGACCTCGATGTTCGCGGCCCAGCCCTCCTCGACGCCGTGCTTGATCAGGCGCGAGAGGTGCCCGTGGAGCTCGCTGTGCGGGCCGTGGGTGCCGTTCAGCCAGTCCTCCAGTTCCCTGCCCGGGGTCCGGTTCCTGACCTCGTCCAGGAACCGGATGCTGCGTTCGATGAGCTCTCGCCTGTGATCCATCGTCCGTCCTCCTCGGCGCCCGGGGTGACCCTCGCACCCCGTCGGAGCCAGCGTGGCAGCAGGTTTCTTTACGGTCAACACTTGTAATGCAACCTGCTTCGACCGCACGGAATCCCCGCACCGCGCGTTAACGTTACAGTCCCTAGATGTAATGAAATGTCCACCTTCGCTCGCGCCCCCGTCGCGAGGTGGAGGGCCAGGCGAGGAGGTCAGGCCGGTGCACAAGCTCATCCGGCGTGCGGGGCGGCCCGCACCCGTCCCGGTCGCCGCGGGAACACCTCACGGCCGCCCCGCCGGGGGCCGCACGGCACCCCGAAGGCGGCAGCGGTCCAGGTCCTGGCAGGCATTGCGGCTGTCCGAGGTGGGCGCCCCCGTCGTGCTCGTGCTGATCATCACGACGATCGGTTTCGTCGCGCCCTCCGACGTGCACCTGGCGTCCCTGCTCATCGCGGCGCCCGCCCTGATGGCAGCGATCTCGACGGCGCGCGCCACCTCCGCGGTGGCCGCGCTGTCGCTGGTGGCCGCGGTGATCTGCGACGTCCACGACGGCCTGCTCCGCTCCCCCATCCTGCCGACGCACATCGCCGCCCTGGTCGCGGTCTCCGCCTTCCTCGTCGCCTTCTGCAGCACCCGCGACCGCAACCGCCGGGAGGCGAGCCAGCTGCGGGCGATCTCCGAGGCGGCGCAGCAGGTCGTCCTGCGGCCCCTCCCCCGCCGGATCGAGGATCTGAAGGTCGCCTCGGCGTACCGCGCGGCCGAGAGGATGGCCGAGGTCGGCGGCGACCTGTACGCCGCGGCGCGGACGCCGTACGGCATCCGGCTGCTCATCGGCGACGTCAAGGGCAAGGGCCTGCAGGCGCTGGACGACACGGCGGCGCTGCTCGGCGCCTTCCGTGAGGCGGTGCACCAGCACCGCACCCTGCCCGCCCTGGCCGCGGCGCTCGAGGGCAGCGTGCGCAGGCACGTGGCGGAGGCGTCCGCGACCGACGCCCACGCACCGGAGCGGTTCATCACCGCGCTGCTGGTGGAATTCCCGCCCTGCGGCGGGCTGGTGCGCACGGTCAGCTGCGGGCACCCCCTGCCGCTGCTGCTGCGGGACGGCCTGATCACCGCGCCGGCGGGCCCGGCGCCGGCGCCCCCGCTCGGGCTGGCCGGCCTCGGCCCCGCCGCGTACCGGGAGGACTGCTTCCCGCTCGCCCCGCGCGACCTGCTCCTGCTCTACACCGACGGCCTCGCCGAGGCCCGCGACCGCTCGGGCGCCTTCTACTCCGTGGCCGACCGCGGGATCCCGCGGGATGCTGCCACGTGCGACCCGGAGTCCCTGCTCCGGGACGTCATGGCGGACCTGCTCCGCCACACGGACGGGCGGCTCAACGACGACGTGGCGCTGGTGGCCGTGCAGTACGTCCCGGAGCCCGGTCAGCCGGAGCCGGAGGGGTGCGCCGCGATGGCGGGCCAGAGGGTGCCGACGACGCGGTCCGCGACGTCCGCACCGGAACCGCCGGTGCGGAGGTAGTCGGCGAAGTAGCTGCCGAAGCAGAGCGTCACGACGGTGTCGAGGTCGACGTCCTCGCGGACCTCGCCGCGTTCGCGAAGGCGCAGCAGGGTCTGCGCCAGTTCCTCGCACCGGGGCCCCACGCCGTGCTCGCGCAACTGCTCCAGCAGACCCGGGGCGCGTTCGACCTCGGCCATGAAGTTGCCGTGCAGGGCCATCGCGCCCCTGTTGTGGTAGCGCGGGTCGAGCCGGCGCACGGCCTCCCTGAACGCCTCGACCGCGGGCAGGGCGTCCATGTCGACGTCCGGGTACGCCTCGCGCTGGGCACGGAAGCCGTACTGGAGGGCGTCGACGACCAGGTCGTACTTGTTGGCCCAACGCCGGTACAGCGTGGGCCTGGTGACCCCGGCGTCGGCGACGATGTCCCCGATGGTCATCTGCGCGTACCCGTCGGCGACCAGGCGCTTGCGCGTCGCCCGGATGATCGCCTCCTCGATCGCCGGGTCCCGCGGCCGGCCACCGGCACGCGAGCCTGCGCCGCGGCCGGCCTCCTTGCCGTCACCGACGCCTTCGACGCGGTCCTCTCCGCTCATCCGCGGTCCTCTCTGCACCCGGGGGCCGGCTCCATGCCATCGATGGCGGCCGTTACATTACAGAAGCGTAATGTAACGACCTCTCGCCTCGCCGCACGGACGACTTCCGCACCGGGGTGCGGACCCGGGAGGCCGGGGGGCAGCATGTACGTCGCCGGGGCGCTCGCGGACCGGCGGTGCGTCCGCGGCCCGCGGGGGCGCGGCGCGCCGGCGGTGGGGGTGCCGAGCGGGGACGGCGCAGCTATCGTACCGACTGGACGGTATGAGCCGACCCCCCGCGAGCCCCCAAGGAGCACCGCATGCCGCGCGCGAAGTCCAACGGAATAGAGCTCGAGTACGACACCTTCGGCAGCCCCGGCGATCCGGCGCTGCTGCTCGTCATGGGCCTCGGTGCGCAAATGACCCTGTGGCGGACGGAGTTCTGCACCGCGCTCGCGGACCGCGGCTTCTTCGTCGTGCGCTACGACAACCGGGACGCGGGGCTGTCGACCGGTCTCGACGAGCACCCCGTCCCGGACATCGGCGCCGTCCTGTCGGGCGACCCCTCCGGCGTCCCCTACCTGCTGGCCGACATGGCCGACGACGCCGTCGGGCTGCTGGACGCGCTGGACATCCACGCCGCGCACGTCGTCGGAGCCTCGATGGGCGGCATGATCGCCCAGCAGCTGGTGATCGACCACCCCGACCGCGTGCTGTCGCTGTGTTCGGTCATGTCCACCACCGGCGACCGGTCGGTCGGCCGCGCCTCGGCGGAGGCCATCGCGGCGATGCCCGGCTCGAACGGCGTCCCCCTGACACGCGAGGCCGTCATCGACGAGGCGGTGCGACGGGCCGCGGTGATCGGCTCCCCCGCCTACCCGCCGGCTCCCGAGGAGCTGCGCGAGCGGGTGACCGCCGCCTACGACCGCGCGTACCGGCCGGAGGGCTACCTGCGCCAGTACGCCGCGATCCTGGCCTCCCCCGACCGCACGCCGGGACTGCGGTCGGTGACGGTGCCGACGGTGGTCGTGCACGGCGAGCAGGACCCCCTGGTCGACCGCAGCGGCGGCCGGGCCACGGCGGCCGCGGTCCCCGGCAGCGAGCTGCTGCTGATCCCCGGCATGGGCCACGACCTGCCGGAGCAGGTGTGGCCGGCGGTCGTGGACGCGATCGCCCGCAACGCCGCCAGGGGCATCTGAGCCCGAACGCCCTGACCGGCCCCGGCCGACGCCTGCGGGCAGGGGCCGGGGCCTACGCCTTCCGCAGCGACGCCGCGGGCGGGCGCTCGCGCAGGGCGCCGTAGGCGATGAAGTACGCGGGCACGCGCTTGAGCCAAGGCGTGGAGTTGAGCAGGCCGGCGAGCCGCCCGGCGCGGTCGGCGTCGCCGAGGGGGGAGTTTCCGGCCAGCACGGGGGCGATGAAGCGGCGGTGGGCCAGGCGCTGCAGTGCCTGGGTGGCGGCCGCGGTCGGCCACCGGCGGAGCTGCACGGCGCGGACGTCCCGCAGCCCGACACCGCCGCGGCGCAGCGGCTCCACGAGATGGCGGGCGGCGGCGACGGCGTCCTCGACCGCGAGGTTGATGCCGATCCCGAACACGGGTGACATCGCGTGGGCGGCGTCGCCGATGCACAGCAGACCCGGGCGATGCCAGCGCTCCAGCCGGTCGCAGCGTACGTCGAGGAGCTTGACCTCGTCCCAGGAGCGCACCGTGCGCACGCGGTCGCCCAGCCAGGGCACGGCGGCCGAGAACGCGGCGAGGAAGCGGTCGAGGCCCGCGGCCCGGCGGTCGGGGTCGCTGCCCTTGGGGATCAGCGTGGCGCACTGCCAGTACTCGCCGCGGTCGATCATCGCGGTGAGGAAGCGGTCGCCGACCCCGGCCACCAGCCCCTGCGGGTCGCCCGGGTGCCGTGGCACCCGGAACCACCACGCGTCCATCGGGCAGCCGAACTCCCGCAGGCCCAGTTCCGGCCGCGACCGCGCCAGTGAGCCCCGGCCGTCGCAGGCCACGGTCAGGGTGGCCCGCAGTTCGCCCTCGCGGCCGTCCGCGGTGCGGTAGCGCACGCCCGTGATCCGGCCGCGTTCCTCGAGGAAGGAGGTCGCCTCGGTGCCCATGCGCAGCGTGAACGCCGGCTCGCGTCCCGCCTCCTCCGCCAGGAGGTCGAGCAGGTCCCACTGCGGCACCATCGCCACGTAGTTGTACGGGCCGCGCAGTGTGCCGACGTCCGAGACGGTGACCAGGGACCGCCCGGGGCCGATCGGCAACTGGACCGTGGTGAGGCGGCGTTGCGGCAGCGCGGCGAAGCGCTCGGCCAGGCCGAGCTCGTCCAGCAGGGCGAGGGTCGAGGGGTGCACGGTGTCGCCGCGGAAGTCCCGCAGGAAGTCGCCGTGCTTCTCCAGGACGGTGACCTCCACCCCCGCCCTCGCCAGCAGCAGGGCGAGCACCATGCCCGCTGGGCCGCCGCCCACCACACAGCACGTGGTCCGCTCCGTCACCCCGCCCTCCACCGCCATCCCCGACTCGACATAACCGGACACATTACCCTTGAACGGTGCACATTGATGCCGTCATGAAGTGCCACGCACTCCCGGAGGCCTGATGAGCCAGCAGCCCGTCACCCTGCCCTTCACCGATCCGGCGTTCGTCGCGGATCCCTTCCCCCTCTACCGGGAGCTACGCCAGGAGGGCCCGGTCCGCCGCGCGGTCATCCAGGGCGAACTCGAGGCCTGGCTGGTCACCCGGTACGAGGACGGCCTGGCGGCCCTCACCGACCCGCGGCTGAGCAGCGACGTCCGGGACGCTGCGGACCCGCGGCTCATGGAGCGGCTGCCGACCACCGAGCGCGAGTCGATGATCCGCACGATGCTGCGCGCCGACCCGCCCGACCACACCCGGCTGCGCCGGCTGGTCTCCAAGGCGTTCACCGCCCGGCGCGTGGCCGAACTGGAGCCGCGCGTCCAGGCCATCGCGGACGAACTCCTCGACGCGATCGTCCCGGCCGGGCGCGCCGACCTCGTCGAGGACTTCGCGGTGCCGCTGCCGGTCACGGTCATCAGCGAACTGCTGGGTGTGCCCGTCTCCGACCGCTTCGACTTCCAGCGGTGGACCGACGACATGGTCCTCCAGGGGCCCCAGCCGCCGGACCCGGCCAAGATCGAGGCGGCCTGGCAGCAGA
This sequence comes from Actinacidiphila glaucinigra, assembly GCF_035918135.1. Lineage (NCBI taxonomy): Bacteria > Bacillati > Actinomycetota > Actinomycetes > Kitasatosporales > Streptomycetaceae > Actinacidiphila > Actinacidiphila glaucinigra. Next base: position 8,639,610 of record NZ_CP109144.1, on the reverse strand, counting down.
TGCACGGCTACCTCACCGCGCTGCTGGACGCCAAGCGGGCGCACCCCGGGGGCGACCTGCTCAGCGCCCTGATCGCCACCCACGACGACGAGCAGCGGCTGGACCGGCACGAACTGATCTCGATGGCCTTCCTGCTCCTGGTCGCCGGGTACATCACCACCGTCAACCTCATCGGGAACGGCATCGCGGCGCTGCTCACCCACCCCGAGCAGCTGCGCATGCTGCGCGAGGACCCGGAGCTGCTGCCCGGTGCGATCGAGGAGTTCCTGCGCTACGACGGACCGGTCAACCCCGGCATCGCGCGTTTCGCCCGCGAGGACCTGACCATCGCGGGGGTGGCGATCCCGCGCGGCGCGACCGTGCTGGTCGCCTCCGCCATCGCCGACCGCGACCCGGCGCGGTTCGCCGACCCGGACCGCCTGGACGTCACACGGGCGGACAACGCCCACCTCGCCTTCGGCCACGGCATCCACTACTGCCTGGGCGCGCCGCTGGCCCGGCTGGAGGGCAGGATCGCCATCGGCACCGCCCTGCGCCGCCTGCCCGGCCTCGCGCTCGCCGTGCCGGAGGAGGAGCTGCGCTGGCGGCCGCGCGTACTGCGCGGCCCCTCGCGGCTGCCCGTCACCTTCGGTTCCGCCCAGGGATAGGGCGGGCGCCGGGGTCCTCGGACCTCGGACACGCGGACCGCCGGGCGAGCGCGCAAGGGGCTCGCCCGGCGGAGCGGATTCCGGCGGGAGCCGGTCAGATGCGTGCGCCCCCTGTGGGGCCCCTCATGTCCGAGGACTTCCCGCGGCCGGTGCCCGGCCGCATCGAGGCCGCCGCCAGCGCGAGCAGGAGCGCGATGACGCCGACGACCACATTGTTGACGATCGTGCGCGTCGTGCTGACGTTCCCCGCGATGCACCAGGGCGAGATGATCGTCCACAGCCCGATGACGGCCGCGGCCCACGCCATGGAGTGGGTGCGCTCGAAAGCCCTGCCCACGCCGCCCATGAGCATGGCGTACGCGATGCCGGCGATCAGGTTGCCGACGGCTATCGTCGACAGGCCGTTGAAGCCCACGATCCAGGGGGACGCCGCCAGGTAGGTGCCTGTCACCAGGCCCATCGCCTCGATCGCCTGGCCCCGGTTGGTGGCGGTCGTCCGTTCGTACTCCGCACGCAGCGCCAGCAGGTCGGGGTGCTGCTCGATACTCGGTCGCGTAGAGGCCATCTAAACCATCCCCACTCATTTCGGACCTTTCACCCCACACTTACCCACGTGGCGGCGGCCGAGACGTGGAGATTCCCGCAGGAAGGTTCGAGGGGCCCGTCCGAGGGTCCTTTCCCCGCTGTTCAGGCCCTTCGTCCCGGTCCCGAGGAAGCAGCGGGCGCACACCCGGCTCACAGGCAGGGCGCTTCACGAGCGCTGCGGGACCCGGGTCGGGGTCAGTCGATCTGCTCGGTGTCGATCCGGGCGTCCACGCGCTTGTAGGCGTCGGGCTGCTGGGTGAGGACCGGCAGGCCGGTGGAGAGCGCCAGGTGGGCGGCGTGGGCGGTGGCGATGTCCGTCGCGCGCTCGTGAGCGATCTGCGCGACGGACCAGCAGGTGGCCTCGCCGAGTGCCCGGAAGACGAAGCACGGTGCCGCCATGGCGTCCTGGAGGCGTTCGTACACCTCACCGAGGACCGACTCGGTCAGGCCCTGCGCGAAGGGGACCGCCGGGACGTACAGCGGAACCGCCGTCTGCGCCGAGCGGATGACCCGGGCGACCATGTACGGCCGCCCCAGGGCCAGGGCCCGGACGGCGGTGTGGTCGAGGATGTACCCGCCGCTCACGCCGCCTGACCCGGGTCGGCGGAAGGAGCGGTCTCGAAGCCGCGCCTCGCGTCGGCGGAGGCGACGGCCTCGAGGGCGGCCTCCCACTCGCCCGGGTGGTCCTGACGGGCCCGGGCGGCGAGCCAGTCGACGGCGCGCAGGGCGCGTTCGGTGCGCTGGAGCCGTTCGGTGACGGCCGCCTCGATGAACGCGGACCGGTTGCCCCCGGGGCCGCCGGCCAGCTTGTCGACGGCGGCGACGGTGTCCTCGTCGAGGGTGATGGTGACCTTCTGTTTCGCCATACGGTCACCTTACCGATGTATGGCCGGACGGGCGACGATTGTCACCCGGGCGGACGACCGCGTCGTGTCGGACCCGGATGGGACGATGTCCCGCAGCACGCACGGACTCAGGGGAGGCTCCACCGGCCATGTCGCTCATCCACCGCACGACACTCACGCCGACCAAGCTGGAGCTGCTCACCGACTGGCTCCCCCGGCAGCCCTGGTACGCGGGGTCGGGGCGGCGGCCGGAGCTCGCCAAGGCCGGCGGCTTCCGCCTGGACGACCCCCTGGGCGAGGTGGGGGTGGAGTTCATGGTGGTCACCGACCAGGACGGCACCGCCTACCACGTGCCCATGGCCTACCGCGGCGCGCCGCGGGCCGGCGCCGAGGACGCGCTCATCGGCACCACTGAGCACGGGGTGCTCGGCAGGCGCTGGATCTACGACGGCGCCCACGACCCGGTCGTGGTGGCCCAGTTGATCGCCCTGGTGCGCGGTGAGGCCGAGGCGCAGGCCCAGAGCGTCAGCGACACGCCCGACCCGACCGTCGCCCGCCACTACGCGGGACCGGCGGACGCGGCCGTGTCCGGCGCCGGATCCGTCACTGACGGCCCGGAGGCCACGACCGACGTCACCGTCGACGCCGGACCGGCCGGCCGCCTGGTCCTCCGTGTGACGCGCGCCCTGCGGCCCGGTGCCGCCGACGGCGGGGCGGGCGACGCGCTGGGGCACGTCGACGCCTCCTGGCGGCAACCGGACGGCACCGGGGCCCGCGCCGTCCTCGCGAGCCTGCGGAAGGCCGCGGACGGCTGATCCACGGAACGGTGATCGCCGAACGGCCGTGCGGGGACGGCCAGTTCGCTAACCTCCCGACATGAAGATCATGGGGGGCCTGGCCGCGGGAGCCGTCTTCGGGGTGTTCACCTCGCTCGCCAACGCGCTGTCGTCGCCGTACACGGCGCTCGGCGCCCCGATCACCGGCACCCCCTGGGGCGCCACCGCCAAGGTCCTGAGCCTGCTGCTCGACGCGGGCTGGTCCTGGGCGGCCCTCGCGGTGGTCGCGGGCCTGCTCGCCGGGACGCCGCCCCTCGGCGCGCTGGCCGGACCGCTGGCACTGATCGCCGCCACGGCGACGTACTACGCGGCGGACCACCTCGTGGTGAACGCCGGCTCGGACGGCCTCATCTGGGCGGTGTTCGCGGTGTTCTTCGGACCGCTGCTGGGCATGACGGGTGCGGCCGTCCGGCGCCCCGGACCGACCGGCCTCCTGGCCGCGTTGACGGTGCCGGTCGGTGCCGCCGTCCAGATGGCCGTCCTGCCGCCCCGGCCGCACCTCACCATCACCCCGGCGATCGCCGTCGCCGAGGCCGTCGTCTGGACGGCCTCGGCGGCCGGTGCGGCCTGGGCCCTCCACCGCTTCCTCGCCGAGAGGCGTGCCGTCAGGGCCCGGTGACGACGGCGGTCGCTCACCGCGCGGCGGGATGCGGCCGGGCGGAGACTGGGAGGAGCACACTCTGCCGCCGTGATCGCCGACCGGCTCGCCCCAGGGAGCGGACATGCGCATCGACCTCACCGGACGGACCGCCTTGGTGACGGCATCGACGCAGGGCATCGGAGCGGCCATCGCGGCCGGTCTCGCGCGCGCGGGAGCCCGCGTGGGCGTCAACGGCCGCGACCCGGAGCGGGTGGACCAGGCGCTCGAGGAAATGCGGGACGAGCTGCCGGACGGCGAGTTCGTCGCCGTCGCAGCCGACGTGGCCACCGACGAAGGCGCCGAGCGGGCCCGCGAGGCGGTCCCGGACGTCGACATCCTCGTCAACAACCTCGGCGTCTACGGCGCCAAGGACGCACTCGAGATCGACGACGCCGAATGGCGCCGGTACTTCGAGGTGAACGTCCTGTCCGCGGTCCGCCTCACGCGGATGTACATGCCGCGGATGCTGGAGCGGGACTGGGGCCGCATCCAGTACATCTCCAGCGAGTCCGGCGTGGCGATCCCCGTCGAGATGGTCCAGTACGGCATGACCAAGACGGCCATGCTCGCCCTCGGCCGCGGCTTCGCCAAGAAGGCCGCGGGATCGGGCGTCACGGTGAACTCGGTGCTGGTCGGTCCGACCCGTACAGCGGGCGTGGAGGAGTTCGTCCAGGGGCTGGTCGGCGGCGAGTTGCCCTGGGAGGAGGCGCAGCGCATCTTCATGCGCGAGCACCGCCCGCAGTCGCTGCTGCAACGCCTCATCGAGCCGGCGGAGATCGCCAACATGGTGGTGTACCTCAGCTCCGACCTCGCCTCGGCCACCACGGGCGGCGCCCTGCGCGTCGACGGCGGCTGCGTGGACGCCATCGTCCCCTGAGGGGACGTCAGCGGGCCGGCGACGCCGTGCGTACCGCGGCCTGGCGGCCGCGTCCTCCGGCGCCCCGTCGAGGAGCGCGAGGGGCGCCTGAGCCGGCGCGAGCCTCCGTCGGCGAGGGTCCCGCCGCGTGGGTGCCGTTCCGGCAACAACGCGGCGGTGGGCGCTCCGCGCGGCGCAGTAGCCTTGCGATCATGACGGACTGGGACCTGCGGCCGGCTGCGGCCGCAGACGTCGAGGCGGTGGCGGAGCTGCGGGCCGTGGTGATGCGGGCCGACCTGGAACGGCTCGGGCGGTACGACCCGTACCGCGTACGGCAGCGGCTGCGGGACGCCTTCGCGCCGGAGCACACCTGGGTCGTCGACGTGGACGGCGCCTTCGCCGGCTGTGTCGCCCTGCGGCCCGCCGGGGACGCCCACTGGCTGGAGCACTTCTACCTGGCCCCGTGTCTGCAGGGCGGCGGCATCGGCACGGCCGTCCTGCGCGCGCTGCTCGACCGGTGCGACCGGGACGGCGTCCTGGTCCGGCTCAACGTGCTGCGCGGCAGTGCGGCGCGCCGGCTGTACGAGCGGCACGGGTTCACCGTCGGCACCGAGGACGCGGTCGACGTGTTCATGGTGCGCGAGCCCCGTGCCGCCGTGGGCGGGGGTTGATTTCCGGCGGCCGTCCGAGCGTTACGGTCAGGTCAGCCGCGCCGTCCGACACGGGGCGGCGTGGCCGTACCGTGCAGTTTCCTGGCGTAGGCGCGGTACCGGCGGCGGCACCGCATCGGCATGAGCACGCGGACACGCAGCGGCGCGCCCTTCAGGAGCCCCTTCATCACGGCGGGGTCGCCCTCGTAGAGGGTCATCCCGAACTGGAGGTCCAGCCGGTCCGGTGACGTCCTGGACGTGCCATGGGCCCCGAGTTCGGCCCACTCCGCGGCCGTGATGTGCTTCTCGGCCAGCGGCAGGATCGACTCCTCCTCCAGCCGCATGTGCTCGAACGCGATGCGGTTCAGACGGTCGGCGATCTCGGCGACCTCCTTCCCCCGCAGAGCGTCACCGGTGTCCCGCCAGCTCCGGACCGCCCAGGCCAGTTCGTCGCAGACGGCGTGCAACTCCTCGTGCTGCTCCTCCATCACGTGCACCAGCGGGGCGAGTTCACCGCTGACCCGCTCCAGGAGCCGGGGCCACAGCCCGATGTCCTCGCCTTCGTGGTGCCCGATCAGCGCGGAGAGCATGATGTCGATGTGCTCGGCCACGATGCGGGTACGGGTCAGGTCCCCGTCGGCGACGCCCCGCACGAGTGCGGGCGTCAGCCCGAACTCCCGCCGGAACATCGTGTGCACGACGTGCATCTCCTTGACGTTGGCCATCGGCACGGCGTTGTCGGTGCTCATCTGCTCTTCCTGGTGGGAAAACACGTTCCGCGGCGGACCGGGGGCGCGGTGCGGGCACGCAGCGCCGGCCCGGGAGCCAGATACTTGCTTCGTCAAGTACATAATCGCGCCCCGCCGCGAATGTCAACCCGGCCCGGTCCTGCCCAGACCCCGGTCACGAGGCCGGCATGCCGCCGTGGGGGCTGTTCACCACGAGGGACACCGATCCCTCGACCGGGTAGGGGTGCTCGGGGAAGTGGTCGATGGGGAGGTGACCGCCGTCCTCGGCGGCCGCCATGGCGCGCAGGTTGTCCGCCAGGAGCTCCCTTGCACCGGGGTCACCGCTGATGACGGGGATCCGCCGCGCGGTGTCGACCTCGATCCGCACCCCCGGACCGGCCGCCGTCCTGACGCCGACCCCGGTCAGGGCGTCGCCGTCCGCCGTCCCCGCCGCCCCGACGAGCCCGTCGCCCGCGCCCACCGCGCCCGCCAGGGCGACCAGCTCTTCCGCGGACGCGGCGAGATCCACTTCGCCGTACACCGGATCGACGGTCAGTCGCATGCGCGGCGCCCCTTGGGTCCCGTCCCGCGGTCCCGCGGGAGGCTGCGCCCAGACGCGGGAGGCGTAGGCCGGGAAGTTGCGGCCGAGGATCTCCTCGATGCGCTCGGAGCGGTAGCCGCGGCGTTCCAGCAGGCGGACGGGTTCCCCGAACTGGTCCACGTCGCGCAGGTCGACGACTAAGGGGAAGGTGTCGGCGCGTTCGCCCGCCGCGCCGCCACCTGCCGCGCGGCGCCGGGGTCGTCCATCCGACTCAGCGGGTTGACGATCACGGGCGCGGGGTTCACCGGCACTCCTCGAACTCGGCGCGGTCGAAGCGGTGTCCGCGCTTGACGGTCAGCGTGACGCTGCACAGGTTGGCGATGTCGCGCAGCGGATCCTCGTCCAGGACCACGAAGTTGGCCAGCTTGCCCGGCTCGACGCTGCCCATGGTGGCCTCGGCGCCGGCGGCGCGGGCACCGATGAGCGTGGCGGAGCGCAGGACGTCCGCGGTGGGGATGCCGCAGCGTCCGACGAGGAAGGCGAGTTCGTCGTGGAGGGCGGGGAAGGGGGCCCCGGGGGCGGTCTCGTGGTCGGTGCCCGTGGAGAGGGCGACGCCCGCCCGGTGGGCCTGGGCGGTGACGGCGGCGGCGAGTTCGGTGTTGGCGCGGGCCCGGGCGGCGTCCTCGGGGCCCTCGCCGGCGAGTTCGTCGCTCTCCCACATGGCGGCGGTGGCGTCCAGGACGGTGCCCCGCGCGCGCATGGCGGCGAAGAGCCGGTCCAGGTGCGGGTCGTCCCCCGCGGCGAACCGGGCGTGGTCGACGGCAGGTTTGGTCTTGTAGCTGGTGAGCCCGTCGGGGGTGCCTTCGTAGGCGAGCAGGGTGACGTGGGAGACGGTGTCGACGCCGGCGGCGACGACCTGGCCGGGTGTCGCGGGGAAGACGGTGGCGTGCGCCCAGACGGGGATGCCCTGGCGGTGGGCCTCGGCGGTGACGGCGGCGACCAGGGCCGCGTCGAGGTCCGCGTAGACCTTGATGGCGGCGGCGTAGGTGCCGCGGGCCATGGCGACGGCCAGGGTCAGGTCGGTGGCGGTGGTGACGGCCTGCATCCAGGGCACTTCGCCGGGCACGGCGCCCTGGGAAACCTGGTGGGTGCGCGGGTCGTCGAAGAAACCGGGGCCTGCCATCAGGGCGGCGTAGCGGATGTCGGGGCCGGGGATCTCGCCGACGAGGGTGGCGCGGGCGAGGTCGCCGATCTGCCGCAGGTCGTCGGCCATGTCCCGGACGGCGGTGATGCCGCTGTAGACGTGGCGGCGCAGTGCCGCCTCCGCCACGGGCCGGTCGGGCGGGGTGGCGAGGTGCTGGTGGGTGTCGATCAGCCCGGGGATGACGAAGCGTCCGTCGAGGTCGAACACCACGGCGTCGCCGGGGAGCCGGGTGGCGAGGTCGGCGTCGGGCGCGACCGCCGTGATCGTCTGACCGTCGGTGACGATCGTGGTCGCGGACCGGGGCGGGCGGCCGGTGCCGTCGAAGAGGGTCGCGCCGCGGTAGACCGCGGTCGTGCCCGCGGCGGGCGCCGCACAGGGGGTGGGGGCGCCCTGGGACTGGTCGGCCATGCTCACCTCGGTTGTTGCATACTGCGTAACATCTGTATTGTCTGACGAAACGCTCGGTACTGTACTGCAGCCGCCGCGGAACGAGAAGGAGTGGCCGCGATGCCCGAGGCCCCGCGTACCGCGGTGGACAAGGCGCTCGACCTGGTCGAGGCCGTCACCCGCGCGCCGCGTCCCGTCCGTCTGACGGATCTGGCCGGCGAGGTCGGCCTGCACCGCGCGACGGCCTACCGGATCCTGCTGGACCTGGTGCGCAGGGGCTGGGTGCTGCGGGCAGGGGACCGCTACCTGCCCGGCACCGCCGTGCTGCGCATGTCGGCGGCCGCGGCGGGGAACTCGCTGACCGCCCTGGCCCGCCCGGTGCTGCGGGACCTGTCCGGCCGTACGGGGATGATGGTCAACCTTCAGGTGCTGGAGACCGACCGGGCGCGGGTGATCGACGTCGTCCGGCCGGAACGGCTCGCCATGATCAGCCACTTGCTGGGCGAGGCGCTGCCGGTGCACCGTTTCGCGGGACCGCTGGCACTGGTCGCCGCGCTCGATCCGGCGGCCCGCGCCCCCTACCTGCGTCCCGCGGAGGACGACGGGTACCCGCTCGACGGGGACGGCGGGCTGCTGGCGGACATCGCGCGCACCGAGCGAACGGGAGTCGCCGTGGAGCGCGGGCGCAACGAGAAGCTGGTCGCCTCGATCAGCGGCGCCGTGACACCGGGCCCGGGCGCGCCCGTCTGCGCGCTGACCGTCGTCGGGCCGGACGCGGAGTTCGACGAAGCCCGGCTGCCGGCCCTGGAGCAGGCCCTGCGCGACGCCGGCGAGGAGCTCCGGCGCGTCCTGACCGACCCTCAGGGAGGTACGGCATGAGCGGTGTCCTCGTCCTGGACCGGGCGCAGACCCGGACCGCGCTCGACACGCGCCGCGTCGTGGACGCCGTGGCCACGGCCCTCGTCGCGATCAGTCGCGGCGAGGTGTCGGCGCCGCCGCGGATCGCGGCGCGCACCCCGGCCGGGCTGCTCGGCGCGATGCCGGGCCATGTGCCGGGGCTGGGCCTGGCGGCGAAGCTGGTGTCGGTGTTCGGCGATCCGGCACGCCCCGGGCGCAGTGCGCACCGGGGCATGGTCGCGTTGTTCGACGAGCACGACGGACGCCCGCTGGCCCTGATGGACGCCGAGTCGCTGACGGCGGTGCGCACCGCCGCGGCGGCCACGCTCGGGGCGCGGGTGCTGGCCCGTCCGGGGGCGCTGCGCCACACCGTGGTCGGCACCGGGGCCCAGGCCCGTGCCCAGGTCGCCCTGCTGGCGGAACTCCATCCGGCCGCGGAGGTCGTCGTCGCCGGCCGGGATCCCGGGGGTGCCCGTGAAACCGCGGCCCGCCACCCCGGGGCGCGAGTGGCGGACGGCGTCGAGGAGGCGGTGCGCGGGGCCGACGTCGTCTTCTGCTGCACCGGGGCGACGCGTCCGGTCGTACGCCGCGCGTGGCTCGCGCCGGGCACGCACGTGAGCTCGGTCGGCGGTTCCCACGGGCCCGAGATCGACGCCGACACCGTCAGGGACGCCGCCCTGTTCGCCGAATGGCCCGGCGCGGCGGGTTCCCCTCCCCCGGCCGGGGCCCACGAACTGCAGGGCCTCTCCCCCGGCCGCGAGGTCGTCCTGCTCGGCTCGGTGCTCGCGGGTGACCACCCCGGCCGCGGCGGAGGTGACGGGCTGACCGTCTTCAAGTCCACGGGGCACGCGGCGCTGGACGTGGCCGCCGCCCACGTCGTCCACGCCGTGGCCCGCGCGGAGGGACTGGGCACGACCGTGGACATCTGAACGTTCCCGTCCGCACGCAGACCAGGAGCGCGACCTTGCAGCCATCACAGCACCGGGCACAGCGGCAGCCACTGGAGGGCGTCACCGTCGTCTCCGTGGAGCAGGCCGTCGCCGCACCGTACGCGACCCGCCAGCTCGCGGACCTCGGCGCGCGGGTGATCAAGGTCGAGCGGCCGGGCGGCGACTTCGCGCGGGACTACGACCAGGCCGCCAGGGGTGAGTCCGCGTACTTCGTCTGGTGCAACCGCGGCAAGGAGAGCGTGGTCCTGGACCTCAAGCAGGACGCCGACCGGGCGCTGCTCGACCGGATCCTGGCCGAGGCCGACGTCTTCGTCCAGAACCTCGCCCCCGGCGCCGCCGAACGGCTGGGCCTGGGGGCGGAGGCGCTGCGCGCGCGGCATCCGCGGCTGATCTGGTGCGGTGTGTCGGGCTACGGCGACGACGGGCCCTACGCGGCGAAGAAGGCGTTCGACCTGCTGGTGCAGTGCGAGTCGGGCCTGGTGTCGCTCACGGGCACGCCGGAGAGCCCCGCGCGGGCCGGCATCTCCGTCGCCGACATCGCGGCCGGGATGTACGCGTACACCGGCGTCCTCACCGCCCTGTACGAGCGCGAACGCACCGGCGAGGGCAGCGCCTTCGACGTGGCGATGCTCGACGCGCTCGGCGAGTGGCTGGGGCAGCCGCTCTTCCACGGCCTGTACGGGAGCGCGCCGCTGGCCCGCAGCGGCGCCCGGCACCCGTCGATCTCGCCGTACGGCCACTACCGGGCGGGCGACGGCGGGGAGGTCTTCATCAGCGTGCAGAGCGACCGTGACTGGGTCGCGCTGTGCGAGAAGGTGCTGGAGCGGCCCGAACTGGCCCGCGACCCGCGCTTCGCGGACAATCCGCTGCGCCACGCCCACGACGACGAGCTCACCGCGATCATCGAGGAGCACCTCGACGCCTTCGCGGCGGACGAGGCCCTGGAGCGCCTGGACAGCGCTGGGATCGCGAACGCCCGGCTGCGGTCGGTCACGGAGTTCGCGGCTCACCCGCAGCTCGAAGCCCGCGACCGCTGGCGGGAGTTCGGCACGCCGTCCGGCCCCCTGCCCGGGCTGCTGCCGCCGGTGACGGTACGCGGACGTGAGGGCCTGATGGGGGCGGTGCCGGCGCTGGGCGAACACACGGAGGCCGTGCGCGCCGAGTTCTCCGGCGCGAGGGAGGGGGCGGAAGGCGGCCGCTGAGCGACCACGCGGCGATCGCGTCGGAGCGACGGCTCGTCACCCAGCCCGAGCTCACAGGCCCGGGCACGGCGCACTGCGGGTCAGGGGGCGGGTGACGAAGGCCCGCGGACGACCATCGGTTTCGCGGCCTCGGCCCGGGCACGGGCCGAGGCGCTCTCGACCTGGTCACGGGTGACTTCCATGTAAAAGCGTTCCCCATGGGCGTCGGTGATGTCGATGACGATGCCGGTCCACTCCTCGGCGGGTTCCTCGGGCACATGCCCGAGCTGGTATTCGGCGTCCCGAAGCAGTTCCTCCGTCACCCGGACCCCGGTCAGCCGCTCGGCGAGGGCGAAGGCCGCGGCCTTGGTGTCGACGCCCCCGCCTGTCCCGTATTCGTCGTCCGACAGTGCCCAGCCGACCTCGCGGATCGACGAGTTGAGGGCATCGGGGGTGCTGCCTGCCCTGACTGTGGGCCGTTCGAACGTGGTCCGGAGTTCGCCGTCCTCATACCAGTAACAGAAGTCCATGGGCTTGCCTCCGTTGCTGGAGTGCACCACGGCGCGCCCGCCCGCCGACAGGGCCTCCAGGAAGCGCGGCTGCATCCCCGTGCCCCCCTCTCCGACGTGCAGGACGAGCGTCCAGTCACCGCCTTCACCCGGGACGGTGAACGCGCCCGCGACGAAGGAATCGTCCCAGTAGTCCATCGGGTCGCGCAGTTCGTCCTGCCGCTCGATCAGCGCGTCGGCTCCCGTGCATGCGCCCTGGGGCTCCGCCCCCATCACTCGCAGCGCCTCCCCCGGGGTGGCGCCCCGCGCCAGGGTCAGGGTGTACCCGCACTCCAGCGCGTAGCCGAACAACGGAGAGGAACGTATCCATGCGTAGTCATGTGCGGTCGCCGAGGTCATACATCGCAGCCTGCCTGCCGCCACCGACAAGGCCGTGAAACGGACCAGAGGTCGGAGCTGTTCGCGAGCATCGCCGTAGACAGTGTCTACGACCACTGGTAGACACTGTCCATGACGGATGGCGGCTCCCTGCGGGAGCGACTTGTCGATGCCGGCGTGGACCTCGTGCTGGCCGGGGGCACCGCGTCGGTGGGGCTGCGCGAGATCGCCCGGCGGGCGGGGGTGTCGCACGGCGCCCCGCGGCGCCACTTCCCCACCCACGATTCCCTGCTGTCGGCGATCGCCCGGCGCGGCTTCGAGGACCTGCACGCGCGGTTCGCGACCGCGACCGCCGGCGCGGCCGCGCCGCGTGCCCAACTGGCGGCCGCCGCCCGCTCGTACGTCGGGTACGCGCTGGACCACCGCGGCATGTTCGAGCTGATGTTCCGCCACGACCTGCTGGACGGCGCGCCGCAGGCGGACGGCGGCCCGCGGCTGCGGGAGACGTCGCTGCCCTTGTTCCGGGCCATCGTCGACCTCGTCGTCCGGTGCCGGGCGGAGCAGGACGCCGCCACGGCCGCCGCCGCGCCGCCCGCCGCTGTGACGGCGGCGGCCCTCTGGTCGAATCTGCACGGTCTCGTCCAGCTGTGGACCTGGGGCAGTCTCCAGGTCGTCCTGGGCGCCGACGGCCCCGGCGCGGAGTCGCCGCGCTACGAGCAACTCGTCACGGCGGTCATCGACGCCCACCTCGGGCCGGTGCCCGCGTGATCTCCCCCGCGCGGCGGCGGCACGCCCTGGCGGCGAGCGCCGCCGGTGCCGCGATCGTCGCCCTGGACGGCGGCGTCCTGCTGGTGGCGCAGCCCAGCCTCCAGCGCGACCTGGGCGCGAGCGCGGCCGAGGTCCAGTGGACCAGCACCGGTTACCTGGTGGCGGTGGCGTCCCTGCTCGTGCTGGCGGGGCGCCTCGGGGACCGCTTCGGTCACCGGCGCCTGCTCTGCGCGGGGGTGCTGGGTTTCGGGGCGGCGTCGGCCGGGATCGCCGTCGCGGGCAGCGTCGGGTGGGTGATCGCGCTGCGCGTGGCCCAGGGCGTGTTCGGGGCGCTCCTGCAGCCCGCGACGCTCGCGCTGCTGCGGCTGGCGTACCCCGAGGACCGGCTGGGAAGGCCGATCGCCGTCCGGACGAGCGCGCTCGCGGTGGCCGCGGGGGCCGGTCCCGTCCTCGGCGGGCTCGTCGTGGCGCACCTGGGGTGGCGCGCCGTGTTCTGGATCAACGTCCCCGTCGCGCTCGCGATCGCCGCGCTCACGCTCGCCGTCCGGGTGCCGGCGCCGGAACGGCCGGCGGACGGCGGAGGGCGGGTCGGCCTGGCCGGCGCGGCCCTGCTCGCGACGGCGCTCGCGGTCCTCGTCCACGCGCTGGCGGGCATCCCGGAGCGCGGGTGGACGGGTACCGGGACACTGCTCGAACTCCTCGCCGCGGCCGGGGCCCTCGCGCTGCTCGTCGCGTACGAGCGGCGCGCGAGGCACCCCAACGTGCCCCGTGCGGTCGCCCGTTCGGTGCCCCTGGCGGCGTCCGTCGCGATCCTGCTGGTGACGACCGCGGGGCTGTTCGGCACGCTGTTCCGGGCCACCTTCCACCTGCAGGACGTGCTGCGTCTCGATCCGCTGGCCACGGGCCTGCGGGTGCTCCCGCTGACGGCGCTCATGGTGCTCGGCGCACCCGTCGCGGGTGCCGCGCTCCGCCGGTACGGGCCGCGGCGTACCGCGGTCTGCGGCACGCTCCTGGTCGTCCTGGGCATCGCACTGCTGTCGCGGTCCGGGCCGGGCGGCGGGTGGGCCGCCATGGCCGCCGCCTTCGCGGTGCTCGGCGCGGGCTTCGCGACCGTCATGGTGACGGCCACCGCCTCCGTCGTGGGCGACGCGCCGCCCGGGTACGCCGGGGTCGTCGGGGGCCTGAAGCAGACGGCGATGAACGTCGGGCCGACCCTGGGCATCGCGGTCGCTGCCGGGACGACGGGAGCGACGGGGGTGCCGGGCGCCACGATGGGCACCACCCTGCTCCTCCTCGCCGCGCTCGCCGCCCTCGGCCTGCTTCCGGCGTCGCTGCTGCCCCGGCCCGCAAGGGCGTAGCCGGGGCCGACCGTCCCATCGGCTGGGAGACCTGGCGCATGCTGCGCTTCCCCCGGGCCACTGGCTCTCGGCTCTCGGATCCGACCGTGAGATCGTCGTGCTCGTGCTTGAACACTGGGCGATCGATGAAGACGACCCTGCGCGCGTGGAGTCCGGGACGGTGGTGGAGATCCTCCGGTCGAGAATCGGCAGCATGCGGCTTGAGACGTGGCTGACCAGTTCGTCGGGGCGATTGCTGGCCTTCGTGACGAATGCCGAGCGCGCGATGGTGATGCTCCTCGAAGGAGAGGGAGATCCCGGCGAGCATGCCGTGGACCCGGAGGCCGTGGGATCCAGCGAAGGGTTCGTCCTGTCCAACGGGCAGCACGACGAGTACCCGGACGAGGACACCGTCCCCGTCACTGAGGCGTTCAGGCTCGTCGAGCACATCGTCAGCACGGGGTCCTGGCCGACGGACGCGCCCAGGGTGATCGATCGCTGAGGTGCCCGCTGGACCCCCACCGCAAGCGCCTGGGCCGCTGAACGCCGCCGCCCCGGCCGGCCGCACGGGGAGGTGCGGCCGGCCGGGGCACGCCGTACCGCCCGAGGTCAGGCGCCGGCGCGGTAGATCGAGGTGAACGTCCAGTCGCCCGAGCCCACTTCGTAGACCCGCTCACCGTCACCGGAGCGGACGAGGCGGGCGCCCCTCGGCGCGGCCACGTCACCTGAGGTCACCGGCACGTGCACCTCGGCCGTGGTGCCCGCGGGGACGGTCAGCCGCAGCCGGTACGCGTCCCCGTCCAGGCGCCACGAGGTGCTGACCGCGCCGTAGGGGGTGCGGTACGAGCCGGAGGCGGAGGTGAGGCCCGCCACGAGGGCCGGGTCCACGAGGAGTTCGCGGTAGCCGATGGAGCCGGGCGCCTGCTGGATGCCCGCGAGGCGGGCGGTGAACCAGGCGTCGATGGCGCCGAGCATGAAGTGGTTCTGCGACTGGCCGGGCCCGCCGTCCCAGCTCTCGCCGAGCGTGGTGTTGCCGTGCAGCACCTGGTAGCCGTAGCTGGGGCTGGTGGTCTGGGTGGCGATCCGGCCGACCACGTCGTCGTGCCCGGACTCCGAGAGCACCCGGAAGGCCGCGGGCAGGGAGATCTCGCCGAGGTTGAGGTGGAAGTCCGCCGCCTCGACACTGGCGACGAAGTGGCCGAGCAGCCGGTCGCGCTGGTCGGCGGGGACGGCGCCCATGTCGAGGGCGAGGGCCTCCGCTCCGTGCCCGCCGCCTCCGAAGGTACCGGTCGCGGGGTCGTAGTACTTGTCCGCGAGGGCCTTGGCGGTGGCGTCGGCCTTGGCCCGGTACTCGGCCGCGGCGTCCTGGTCGCCGAGGAGTGCGGCAATGCGGCTCATCGCGTCGACGACGCGCCAGTAGCCGTAGGTGCCGGCCACCGCGCGGGGGAAGGTGGTGTCCGGGGTGAACCAGTCGCCGAGTCCGTAGTCGAGGATGCCGCCGGAGACCTTCTCCTCCAGGAAGGTCACGTACTTCCGCATCTGCGGGTAGTACGTGGCGAGGGTCTGCTCGTCGCCGTAGGTGGTGTAGAGCTGCCACGGCACGAGGACGAAGGCGCCGCCCCAGTTGGAGTCGTTGCGGTAACCGCCGGGCAGGGCCGTGTACTCCGGGGTGGTGGAGGTGATCAGGCCCTCGGGGGTCTGACCGTCGGACATGTCGCGGACGATCTTGCGGAGCTGGGACTCCATGTCGTAGTTCGCGGCGAGGGTGGGGAAGACGAGCTGGTTCTGCTCCAGCCAGCCGAGCTTCTCGCGGCTCGGGCAGTCGGTGAGGACGCTCATCATGTTGCCCTCGACGGAGCGGCGGATGATGGAGTGGATGCCGTTGATGAGGTCGTCGGAGCTGGTGAAGTCACCGGCCGAGGTGTTGTCGGTGTGCAGGACCTTGCCGCGCACGGTCACCGTGGCCCCGGCGGGCAGGCCCTTGAGCTCCAGGTAGCGGAAGCCGTGGTAGCCGTACTCGGGGTGCCAGGTCTCGGCGCCGGAGCCGCCGGTGGTGTAGCTGTCCCACAGGGGCCCGCCGACGTTGCTGATGGACTGGAAGGCGTGACCGTCCTTCAGGCTCTCGGCGGGCAGGATGCGGACGGTGGTCCCGGCGGGTGCCGCCACCGTGACCTCGGGCCAGCCGGCGATGTTCCTGCCCAGGTCGAAGACCCGGCTGCCCTCGGCGCCGGGCACCTCCTTGCCGGTGAGGGTCTCGACGACCCGGATCGGTTCGGTCTCGCGGGCGCTGAGCCGGGCGGGCGCGTCGGCGGTACCGGGGCCGGCGACGGTCACGACCCCGTCCCAGCCGGCGCGGCTGCCGCGGGGCTCGTCCCAGTGCGGGACGGCGCGGCGCGCGTCGTAGTCCTCGCCGCCGTACCAGTTGGAGGAGGTGGTGGGGCCGAGCGTGGTGCGCCAGTCGTCGCCGCTGCTGATGCGGCGGACGGTGCCGTCGGCGAGGGTGACCTCCAGTTGGGCGATCAGCTTGGGGTCGCTGATGTTGCCGTAGAGCTTGCGGTAGCGGTCCGCGGTGCTGACGACGTTGGAGATGCCGTTGCCGAGGGAGACGCCGACGGTGTTGCCGCCGGTGCGCAGCAGGTCGGTGACGTCGTAGGTGGCGTACTGGACGCGTTCGGTGAAGGTGGTGTTGGCGGGTTCGAGGACGGCGTCGCCGACCTGCCTGCCGTTGATGGTGGCGTCGTAGATGCCGAGGCCCGAGACGTACAGGCGGGCGCTGCGCACGTGCTTCGGCAGGGCGAAGTCCTTCGTGAACAGCGGCAGTCCGGACGGCAGCCAGGGCTCGGGCGGCTGCTGCCCGGTGACGGCGGCGGCCTGGGTGAAGGGCCCGGTGGGGGTGTCGGCGGTGGCGAGGGTGTAGTCGGTGGGGAAGCCGGGAACGCGGCCGTCGTCGGTGAGGACGTCGGCGCGGGGGTAGAGGGCGACCTCGTCGAAGGTCTTCACGGACTTGAGGTCGAGAGTGAGCGTGACGGGCTGCTGGGAGACGTCCGGCCCGGTGTGCGCGGCGCTGGAGTAGCCGGCGGCGGTCTGGAGGGCGCTGTTGGGGAGGCCGTCGACGGCGAGGGCCGGCTCCCAGGTCTTGCGGAGGGTGTTGGACTCCGAGGCGGTGACGGCGGCGCCCTTGGCGAGGCCGGTGGTGCCGGAGGCCGTGTCGCGGACGTCGATCTCGCCGAGCTGCAGGCGCCAGGCGCGGTCGGGGAAGTTCTCCTGCAGGGGCAGGCCGAGGCGCGTGACGTCGAGGCGGAGGTAACGGGCGGTGGTGCGGGGCAGTTCGACGACCACGGGGGTGATCTGGCGCTTGCCGAGCTGCCAGTCGGCGTTGGTGATCCAGTCGGCCTGCCAGTCGCTGCTCTTGGTGAGGCCGGTCTCGAAGGACGCGGGCGCGCTCCAGTCGGCGGCGTGGCCCGCGCCGTGCGAGCCCGTGGCGGACCAGAGCATGACGCGCCAGTAGACGCGGGTGCGGGAGCCGAGTTCCTTGCCCGCGTAGACGGTCTGCGGGACCGCGGAGCCGACCTTGCCGGAGTCCCACAGGTCGGGGCGGCCCTGCCGGAGCCTGGTGGGCGAGGTCGCGGCCTGGACCCGGTAGGCGGTCTGGACGAGCCCCGTGGAGCGGCCGGTCAGGGCCCAGCTCAGTTCGGGGGTGGTGTCGTCGATGCCGAGGGCCTGGCTGAGCTTCTGGGTGCGCAGGGCGGTCGCGGTCAGCGACGCGGGCGCGCCGGCCTCCGCGGTGACGGCGGTGGGCAGGATCGTGACGAGCGCGGTGAGACCGGTCGCGACGGCGAGGGCCGGGCTGCGCCGGGCTCCTCTGCGCGGGGGTCGGGGCATGCGGGTGCTCCTTGACGGCGGTTCGATGGGCGGGTGCTGCGGGTCGGGCGCCGCGGTGGACGGCACGTCAGATCCGGCGCAGGGCGGCAGTGACCTTGCGGTAGGGCCGCAGGGTCACCGGGCCGAGGAGGCCGGACGGCAGGGGCTTGTTGCGCTCGTTCGACAGGGTGTTGGACACCCGCACCGTCAGGGTGTTGCGTCCCGCGCGCAGCAGGTCCGTCACATCGGCGGTGTACGGGGTCCACAGCAGCGGGGGCAGCTCGGTGCCGTTGACGGTGACCTGGGCGACCTCCCTGACCTGGCCGAGGTCGAGGCGGAAGCCGCGGCCGTCGAGGGTGCCGGCGTCCAGGACGAGTTCGGTGGTGTAGACGCCGCTGCCGGAGAACAGCGGCTCCACGGCCGTCCAGCTGCCGAGCGGGCCGGTGACGGGGGTGGCCCCGGCGCGCTGCAGGGTGAGCGTCCAGTCGCCGGCCACGGGGACGGGCGCGAGCGGGTCGGTGACGCTCACCGTGCCCCGGTAGGCGCGGCCGCCGTCGGTGCCGGTGAGGACATGGTCGCCGGGGGCGTCGAGGACGGCGGTGACGCGCAGGGTCTGTCCCGCGGCCGTGACGGAGGCGATGGCCGCGGCGGGCAGGGTGCTGTCGGTGAGGTGCGGCCGGGGCCTGTCGCCGGCGCGCACCACGACGGCGAGGGTCTCGTACGGGGCGAGCCGCAGCGGCAGTCGGACGCCGCCGTGCTTCTGCTGCCGGTGGACGGGCGCCGGGCGCACGGTGCCGGTGACGGGGTCCCAGAGTTCGGGGACGCCGTCGGCGGGGAGCACGGCGACGGTGTCGACCGGTGCGCCGCTCTCGTTGTTGAGGAGGAACGCGACGTCCTTGCCGCGGGTGGTGCGCAGCACGCGGACGGCCGGTGCCTGCGGTTCGAGGACGGCCGCGGCGACTCCGGCGTCCCGCGCCGCGTCCCCGAGGGCGGCGGTGCCTGCGACACGGACGGCGGTTCCCGCGCCGACGCGGCGGCTGCCCGGGACGGCGTCGCCGAAGAGGGCGCTCAGTGCCCGCTCCAGGGTGCGGTCGCGACCGTCGGCGTCCTCCTGGGGCAGGGTGCCGACGGCGACGACGGTGCCGCCCTGCCGGGCGAAGGCGTCGAGGCGCGCGACGGCGGCGGCGTCGAGGGTCGGGGTGACGGGGAGGACGGCGAGGTCGTAGCCGGCCTCGCCGACGACGAGCCGTCCCTGGTGGACGCGGGCGTGGGCGAGCAGTTCCGGGTCCCCGGACAGGGCGCCCTCGTGGACGAGGTCGAAGTCGACCTGCGCGCTCTCCAGCGCGTACGCGGCGTCGGTGAAGGCGCCGTCGACCTCGCCCTGGCGGGTGGTGCCGCGCCACTGCTCGGCGGCGCGCTGCGGCTGGATCAGTGCGGTGCGGGCGCCGGAGGTGCCGCGGGCGACCTCCATGACGCGGCCGATCCAGTCGGCGATCGGCTCCATCGCCCACCACCAGGGCGCGCGCGGGCCGAACGGCGGCGGGAAGAACACGCGCTGCTCGTCGGTCCACAGCGCGTGCAGCACGGTGAGGTTGACGCCGCGGGCGGCGTTCGCGCCGACCAGCGCCCGCACGAAGTCGGGGGCGACCTGCCAGCCCATGTTGCCGAAGCACTCCAGCAGCGCCCGGTCGCGGCCCATCTGGTGGGCGACGCTCACCGGGTTGCGGGGGATCATGGTGGGCTGTCCGGCCACGTACTCGGCGGTGATGATGTCGCCGCCGGGCACCTGCGCCCACTGGTGGACCTTGTGCAGGTCGCCGGTGGAGACGATCCGCTTGGAGGGCGAGGTCTCGTCGTACAGCGGGTTGGTGATGAGCGCGACGCCGCGCTTCTCGTACCACTGCGACTGCTTGCGGAAGTAGCCGGCGAACCGGTCCGAGACGGCCTGCCAGTAGCGGCCCCTGGTGATGCGGCCGGTGCGGCCGAGGTCGTCGAAGGCCGTCGCGTAGGCCGTGCCGGGCTCGGTGCCCGTCTTGCGCAGGGCGGCGGCCAGGGTGGGCGACCACGGGAGGCGCTTGAAGTGGGCCTCGGCGGAGGCGAAGAACGGCTCGTCGTCCCAGAAGCCGGGGATGACGTTGCCGAAGTAGCGGGCGAACCTGCGGTGGTACTCGCCGGGGACGATGTCCAGGAACAGCTCCACCGGCTCGTCGTCGAGGAGGTCGACGTAGCTGCGGCTGTAGCCCTGGGAGTCGTCGATCAACGGGGTTCCGCCGAAGACGTCGATCAGCCAGTCGCCCTCGGGGACGCGCCAGGTGCTGCCGTCGCCGAGCTCCCCGGTGAGTTCGACGAGCCGGTCGCCGGAGGTGGCGCCGACCGGGCGGGCGGCGGCCGCGACGGGAGTCGCGACGCCGGCGGGCGGGATCCGGGCGGGGAAGTCGCCCGCGGCGGCGGGGTTGTCGAAGGCCGTCCTGGAGTACAGGGCGGTGCCGTCGCCGGCGGTCACGCCGAGGCTCGCCCACAGGGCGCGCTGGTTCCCGGTGGCGCGGACGCCGACACCTCCGGCGGGGTGCGTGGTGTCGGTGACGGTGCCCTTGGCCTTGCCGTCGAGGGTCATGGTCAGGGTGGCGCCGCTGACGGTGACGGCGAGGGTGTGGAACTTGGTCTTGTTGAAGCCGTCGGTGCGGGTGGAGCGGGCGAGTTCGACGGGGTCGCGGTCCTTCCGGAGGAGCGAGACGGTGACGACGCCGGTCTGGTCGAACTCGACGGCGTAGCCCGCGGCGCCGTCGGCGGCGGCCCGCACGACGAGTCCGGCGGCCACCTGGTCGGCCCGGGCGCTGCCGGTGACGGTGTAGTCGTGCCACTCCTCTCCCCCGCGCAGCACGGCGGCACCGCCCAGGACGGCGGCGTCGGCGACCAGCGAGGTGGCGTCCACGCCGACGCCCGTGGTGGTGCGCAGGTCGACGGTGGCGGGGCCCGAGACGACGGTGCTGGACCGCCACAGGGCCTTCAGCCGCAGGTCCGGGCGGGGCGGGTAGGTGCGTGAGCCGACCTGGCCGCCCTTGACGATGTACTCGCCGGAGCGGCCGCTGGGGAAGTGGTCGTCGTTGAAGATCCACACCCGCATGCCGGTCTTCTCGGCGGTCTTCAGGACGTGGCCGACGATCGCGAACCATTCCTCGGTGAAGAAGACCGGCTGCATCTCCGCGTTGTCGAAGGGGAAGAGGACCACCTCGTACATCCCCTTGTCCTGCAGATCGGCCATCTGGGCGTCGACGAGTTCCGGGGTGACGGGGCCGTTCCAGTACCAGTAGACCGTCGGGCGGCTGTCCTTGGCGGGGTCGGCGAAGCGTGCGGGCGACCAGGTCGCCTCCGTCGTGCCGTGGTGCTGCTGTGCGGCGTACGCGGGGAGGGGCAGGCCGGACGCCAGCGCGGCTCCGGTCACTCCCGCGGCGGCCACGAAACGGCGTCTGGACAGGGGGAATTCAGGCATGGCGGTACTCCGTGAGGTGGGGGCGGGGGGAGGCGGGAGGGCGGGACCTGGCGCTCCCGCCGGCCGTGTCAGGCGGTCGCGAGGGCGGCGACGTCGGCGGGCGCGAGGGCGCGGTTGTGCAGCCGGAAGCCGGCGACCGCACCGGTGAGGTAGGGGTGCGTGGGGTTCTGCGAGCGGCCGAGGTAGTTGTGCGTGGTCGTGCCGAGCAGCAGCGGGCTCGCGGCCATCGCGGGGTTGCGGCCGGCTTCGGCGCCGTCGACGTAGAGGATGCCGGTGCCGTCGCCGAGGGTGAGGGCGACGTGGGTCCAGCGGCCCGCGGGCAGCGGCGCGGCGGCGTCGACGACGTCCTCGGCCTCCATGCCGGCGATCTTCAGGGCGGCCCGGGCGCGTCCCGCGCCGGTGCGCGGGGTGAGGAACAGGTAGGTGTCCTTGTGGTAGCCGAGGTCGAAGACGCGGGCGGAGTTGACCAGGACGTCCACCCGCACCCACATGCTGACGGTCAGCTCGGACAGCCCCGCGGTCAGGGCCGGGGCCAGCGCGACGTGGCCCCCGGCACCGTCGAGGGCGACGGCGGACCGGCCGCCCGGTCCGTCCGGTCCGTCCGCGGTCCAGGAGGCTCCCGCGGTGAGCGCGGCGGGGGCGAACGTCCGCGTGGTGTCGAAGGAGGTCGTGCCGGCGCCCTCGTCGAGGGGGTAGCGGGCGATGTCGCGTTCGCGGCCGGGGCGGGGGGCGACGGCCCAGTAGACGCTGTAGTTCTCGTGGTGGACCTGGTGGAACGGCCTGAGGGTGACCGCGCCGCCGTCCGCTTCGGCGGTGAACACGCCGTCGGCGCCGCGCACGGGGCGCAGGGATTCCGGCCGGATCTCCGGGATCGTCGTCAGTTCCGTCGGACCGTGGGTGCCGGCCAGCACGAGCGGCCCGTACGACACCGAGCGCACCTGCGGGTTGTCGGGCGCGGGGCGCCACACGGGTTCGCGGGGCAGTGTGAGTTCGACGGTGTCCCCGGCCCGCCAGCGCCGGTCGAGGGTGAGGTGGCTGCCGGGCTCGACGCGGCCGGTGTAGGGGTGTCCGGCCACGCGGACCCGGGCCCGTCCCGGGCCGTCCGCCAGCCAGCCCGGTATCCGGACCTTGAGCGCGAAGCGGCCGCCGCCCTCGGCGACGGTGATGCGCACGGTGTCCCCGGAGACGGCGTGCTGACGGATCGTCACCCTGCCCGTCGCCCCGTGGGGCCGCCAGTCCGCCTCGGAGGGGATGAAGAGGTTGACGTAGAGCGCGTCGGCGGACTGGAAGTAGATGGTGTCCGCGAACTTGGTGTGGGTCTCCAGGCCGGTGCCGTGGTCGCAGGAGAAGTTGTCGTAGTCGCCGCTGTAGCTGCCGGGCGCCGCCCCCAGCCCGCCCTTGGGCTGCCGGTGCGAACCGGCCCACAGCCCGGTGTAGTACGTGACGAAGCCGTGCTCGGAGTCGGGGTCCTGCTCGCCGAGCATCTGGTTGTACAGGGTCCACTCGTAGTGGTCCATGTAGGCGGTGCGCGACGGTTCGTGCAGGAACAGCTGCCGGCCGAGCTTGAGCATGTTGTAGCTGTTGCAGTTCTCGCAGGTGTTCTCCGACAGACGGCTCACGATCTCGTCCGGCGGCCCGAAGAACTCCAGGTTGGAGTTGCCGCCGATGGCGTACGTGTGGTGCTCCACGACCGTGCGCCAGAAGGTGCGCGCGATGTCGAGGTAGCGGCGGTCCCCGGTGGCCTCGTAGCTGTACGGCGCGCCGACGATCTTGGCGATCTCGGTGTTGGCGTGGCGGCCGGCGAGTTCGTCGCGTCCGGCGGCGAGCGGCGCGTAGAGCTCCTCGTGGTCGAAGCGGCGGGCGGTACGCAGGTGCGCGGGGTCGCCGCTGAGGAGGTGGAGGCGGGTCAGGACGTCGTTCATGCCGCCGAACTCGACCTTGAGCACGGACTGCATGCGCTCGTACGGCAGCGGCGCGGTGCGCGCGTCCGCCCAGGCGGCCATCCCCAGGAGCACGGTCATGGCCTGCCCGTTGCCGCTCAGGGTGTACTGGTCGAGCAGCCCGGCCATGATCTTGTGCAGGGTGTAGTACGGCGCCCAGGGCTTGCCGCCCGCCTCCAGGCTGTCGAAGACCGACTCGGGGAAGGCCGACAGGTATCCGTCGTGGAACCCGGCGCCGGGCGAGGCCGCCTGGCACTGGGCGAGCGCGGCGACGAGGACGCGGGCCTTGTCGGCGTAGACCTGGTCGCCGGTGTTGGCATGGGCCTGGGCGAGCGCGGAGAGCAGGTGCCCGGTGGTGTGGCCGCGCAGCTGGACGTCGGGGGCCTCCCAGCCGCCGCAGGGCTCGGCGGACGAGGGCAGTCCGACGTTGCGGCGGAAGGTGTGCAGGAGCCGGTCGACGTCGACGAAGCGCAGATAGGCGCTGGTGCGGCGCATGTTGTCGAGGAAGGGGCTCGCCAGCAGGCGTACCGCGGACAGCGGCAGCGGGGCGAGCCTCGGACGCGCGGCGGGCGTCGGCCCGCTCCGGCCGGCGACCGGCGGCTCGGAGACGCTCGGCGCGGCGGCTGCGGGGGCCGCCTGGACGGCCTGGGCCGCCACCGACAGGGTCGCGGCCGCGGCGGCGCCGGCGGTCAGCACATTCCTGCGGGACGGCTGGGAGGGGTGTGGTGCGGACATTCTCGGAACTCCTTCCGGGCACGGAGGAGTACCACCGGTCGGCGGCTGCCCGGCGGTATGCGGCCGTGGAACGCGGTTGGCCGGGCAGCCCGATGCCCGGCCACTGGCCTGAGAGCGAATGAATCGTTTTTAGAGCCAGCGGCAACCTAGGGTGACTTCACGGAGACCGTCAAGGGCCGCCGGACATTCCGGGGGACGTGGGGCCACGTCCCCGACGGACCGTCACAAATGGCTGGACAAGGGACATCTGGACGCCGGCGGTCCACCCCCAATGGCGGCGGCGCGGCTTCCGGAGCCGGGCGCCTTGTCGCGGCAGCCGTCGCCGCGTATGTTCCTCCCCGGCGCGCACTGAATCGTTCAAGTCCAGAAGGGGGGCAGCGAGCGCGGTCACCGTGCCGCACCGGGCGTTCACGGGCGGCAGTGGGCACGCCGCCGCATTCCGGCAGCGTCAGACTCCGGGGGATACTCCTTGACGGCGAAAGGAACAGTCACCCATGACCACTGACGAGATCTCCGCGGCCGCCGCCGGCACCTGGCTCCTCGGCGACATGAAGGTCAACCGGATCGGCTTCGGCGCGATGCGGCTGACCGGCAGCGCCGCCTTCCACCTCGGCACGCCCAGCGACCGCGACCGCGCGATCGGCGTCCTGCGCCGCGCCGTCGAACTCGGCGTCGACCACATCGACACCGCCGCCTTCTACTTCTCACGGCTGCGTTCGGCCAACGAGCTCATCAACTCGGCCCTGGCGCCGTACCCGGAGGACCTGGTCATCGCCACCAAGGTGGGGCCCGCGCGGGACGCCTCCGGGGAGTGGGCCACCGCCGCCCGTCCCGACGAGCTGCGCGGCCAGGTCGAGGAGAACCTGCGGCAGCTCGGCCGCGACCACCTCGACCTGGTCAACCTCCGCTTCATGAGCCGCACTTCCGTCGCCGAGCACTTCGGCGCCCTGTCCGAGCTGCGCGACGCCGGACTCGTCCGCCACCTCGGGCTCTCCAACGTCCGTCCCGAGCACCTGGCCGAGGCGCAGGCCATCGCCCCCGTGGTGTGCGTCCAGAACCGCTACGGCGTCGACGCCCGCGACAGCGACGACCTGCTGCGGGAGTGCGGCGCCCGGGGCATCGCCTTCGTGCCCTTCTACTCCATCGCCGGCGAGGGCCGCGAGCACGGGTTGGACGCCGGCGGTGCCGAGAGCGACGCCGTGCTCACCGTCGCGGCCGCCCACGGCGTCTCGCCCGCGCAGGTGCGGCTCGCGTGGACGCTCGCCCAGGGCGACCACGTGCTCGCCATCCCGGGGACGGGCAATCCGGAGCACCTGGTCGACAACCTGGCGGCGGGCGCGCTGCGGCTGACGGACGAGGAGACGGCGCTCATCGACGCGGCCGGCCGCCCCGCCCGCTGACCCCGGCCGCGCCAGGGTGCCCGGGGTCAGTCGTGGGGGACGACCGCCACGGGCGCCTTGGCGTGGTGCAGCACCGCGTGCGTCACCGGGCCGACGTGCAGCCCGGCGGCCGCGTGCCGGACACGGCGGCCGACCACGACCAGCGAGGCGTCGGCCGCCGCCTCGATCAGGTGGTGCGCCGCCCCGCCGGCCAGGGAGTCCTCGACGACCGCGACGGCGGGGTACTTGGCCCGCCACGGCGCCAGCACCTGGGTCAGCGCCTTCGCCTGGGCGCCGGTCAGCTCGTGCTCCAGGTCCAGGGCGATGGCCGCGGGGTTGTAGCCGTAGGAGGCCGGCAGGTTCCAGCCGTGGACGACGCGCAGGCCCGTTCCGCGCAGCACGGCGGCCTCGAAGGCGAAGGCCAGCAGATCGTCGTGGGGCCGGGTCAGGTCGATGCCGAGCACCACGTCGCGGAAGGGCGTGTACTGCGAGACCAGCCCGTCGAGGTCCGGGCGGTGCTCGTCCTCGCCCTTCTCACCGGCCCGTACCAGGACGACGGGCCGGACGGCCTGGGCGACGGTCGCGGAGGCCACGGAGCCGACGAGGAACCCGGCCAGCGCGCCGAGGCCGCGGGAGCCGAGCACCAGCAGCTCCGATTCCTCGGCGGCGACCGCGAGGGCCGCCGCGGGCTGCCCGCTCACGAGACCGGCGGAGATCTCCAGGTCCGGATGGCGCCCGGCCAGTTCGGCGGCGGCGTCGCGCGGCACGGACTCGGCCCACTCCCGCTGGGCGTCGGGGTCCACGGCGGCCACCGCACCGGCCAGCGGGGCGTAGACGGAGCTGTACGGCTGCCACTCGTGGACGTGCACGAGCCGCAGCGGCAGCCCGCGGCGCAGTGCCTCGCGGGCGGCCCAGTCCGCCGCGGCACGGCTCTCGGGCGATCCGTCGAGACCGGCGGTGACCGTACGGGACATGAGGCGCCTCCTGGCGAACGGGACGAAGGGCATGGGCTGTTCGCCCCCAGCTTCCCGCCGGCCGCGGGCCCCGGGCAGGGGCCGCCGGGCCCGGCCGGGGGCCGATCGGCCCATGGGCGACGGCATACGACGTCCGGGACAGTGGGGAGCAGGTCACCGCTGCGATCAAGCGTACGGGGGCGGATCCGGGCGCGACGGCAGGGGGTGACGCATCCGCGACGTACGAAGGGACGTGGCCGGTCATGACGCGGCAGGACGCGGCCGCCGCGGCCGCCGCGGCCGGGGACATCGGGCACCGGATCGCGAGCCGCCGGGAGGAACTGGGCCTGTCCCCGGAGGAGACGACGGAACGCGCCGGCATCGCCCGGGCCACCTGCGGTACGTGGAGCAGGAACCGACCGCGGCCCCCGGCAGTGCCACGCTGCACGGGCCGGCCACGGCGCTGGGGACGAGCGCGTCCGCGCTGAGGCGGGGCTGCCGCCCGGCCGGGGGCGCGCGGCGGACCGGGCGAAGCTGGTCGAACTCGGCCCCGGGAGTGCTGGGCGCCTCTCTCCACCCACGGGGTCGGCAGGATCGGGCTGGACACGCCCGACGGGCTCGCCGTCCTGCCGGTCGACTACACGGTCGCCGAGGGCGTGATCGCCTTCCGCACCTCTGCGGGCGCCACGCCCGCGGCAGCCGCGGACACCCGGTGCGCGTTCGAGGTCGACCACGTCGACGAGGCCCCAGCGAGGGCTGGAGCGTGCTCGTCCGCGGCGTCGCCTCCGCCGTGACCGACCCGCGAGCCGTCCGCGAACTGGCGGAACGGGAGTACGGCGATCCCTGGGCAGGGGGTGAGCGCGACCTGTGGATCCGCCCCGTCCCGGCCGGCGTCACCGGCCGCCGCATCGCGGTCGGCTGGGCACGCGGGCCGCCGCCGCGGCCGCGGCGAGGCTCGAGGCCGAGCCGTCCGCTCCCACGACCACCAGGCCGCTCACCGCGCCTCCTCCGCCGCTCTGCCGCTCGTGCCGCTCGTGCCGCTCGGGCCTCCCCGGGCTCAGGCCCTGCGGTGGCCCCATGAGGGACCGGTCTCCTCCCACTCGCGGGCCCACGCCGCCGCGCGGTGGCGGTCGATCTGCAGGCGGACGACCCAGCGTCCGGCGAGGACCAGCGCGCAGGCGCCCGCCGCGGCGACCGTGCCGAAGACCACTCCCTGGGCCTCGGCCTGCGCGGGGGTGAGCCGGTTCTGCTGCAGGCGGCCGTTCGCGTCCAGCCAGACGGTGGCGGGGGATCCCGCGGGGCTGCCCGGTTCGACGCGGGCCTGGCCGGTCCGGGTGGAGCCGTCGGGCGCGGTCCACCGGACGGGGGTGAGGACCTTGCCGATGGAGCCGGTGTACGGGTTCTCCACGGCCCTCGCGGCGTCCTCGGTCAGGAAGGCCGTCGCCAGGTGGGTGCCCTGGCTGCGCCGGAGCTCGGAGTGCTCCACCGCGGCCGCCGTGGCCGCGCCGGCCGCCGGGGCCCCGGCGGCGATCAGCAGGGCGGCCGCCACGCCCGTACAGGCCTCCACGACATCGCACCGGCGCCGCAGCGGATTGCGGCGCCAGCGCCAGAACACCGCCCTGCCGCCCATGCCCGCGCTCCCTTCCCTGTCCGACGACCGTCGCACGCGCCGGCGCTCCCGCAGCAGGGGCCGCACGGATCATTTCCGCCACAGGACGGGGCCGACCGGCCCCTCCGTGCGTACGCGCCCGGCGCGCCCGGCACCGCCGCCCCGGATGTGACGACCGTCACCCGCCGGCGATCGAACTTCACGTGCCGCCCCGCGTCCTGTCGGTGTCCTCGACACCTTCCGGATACGGAGTACCGATGCCCACCCCCCTGACCGGCCCCCTGTCCCCCGGCACCCACACCTTCGAGGTGGACGGGGTCGTCCAGCGCTACCACGTCCACGGCACCGGCCCGGTGTGCATCGCGCACTCGGGCGGGCCGGGCGTGTTCTGGGAGTACCTGCGCATGCCCGAGGTCGAACGGCAGCTCACGGTCGTCTACCCGGAGCCGGCCGGCACCGGCGGCTCGGGCCGCCTCCCCTCGCACCCGCACGGGTACACCCGTGAGCTCTACAGCCGGTTCCTGGACGCGCTCGTCGACCACCTGGGCGTCCCGCGCGTGCACCTCCTCGGGCACTCGCACGGCGGGTTCGTCGTCCAGTACCACGCGCTGCACCGGCCCGCGCGCGTCGCCGGGATCGTCCTGTACGACAGCGCGCCGGTCACCGGCCCCGAGCACGGCGCCGAGGCGATGCGCATGGTCCAGGAGTTCGCCGCCCGGCACGAGGGTCACCCCGGTCTGCCGGAGGTCCTGGGGGCCCTCCAGGGGGTGTCCGCGATCTCCGACGACGTGGAGATGACGGCGGCCCTCAAGGGGCTGCTGCCCGCGTACTTCGCCGACTACTGGGGCCGGGAGGAGGAGTTCGCACCGCTGCGCGCCGCGGTGGCGGGTACGCACATCTCGGGGCTGGACGAGAATCTCGCCCCCGATCTCATCGACGACCGGGGGCAGTTGGGGGCTCTCACCGTGCCGGCGCTGGTCGTTGCCGGCCGGTACGACGTGATCTGCGGGATGCGGTGGGCCGGTGAACTGCACGAGCTGATCCCCCAATCGGAGCTGGTGGTCCTGGAGAACAGCGGGCACTTCGGCCACCTCGAGGAGCCCGGGCGCTTCGCGGAGGCGGTGGTGGGCTTCGTGACCGCCCGGGAGCGGGTGGTCCCCGCCTGACGGTCCGGAGGAACGAGTGCGACGCGGCGGCCGCGTGGCCGCCGCGTCGCAAGGCCGAACGGGCCTCACCCGGCCGTCGGGGGGCCGGGCCGGCCGGTGACCGGGGACGCCGTGGCGTCCCAGGTCACCGCCGGCCCGGACCGTCGCCCGCCGGGGCCGCGGCTCAGGTGATGACGTCGTACTCCCCGTAGGAGTGCTGGGGCGTCATCGTGGAGTCGAGCCCGTTGGTGACCCATGTCCCCAGGACCATCTCCGCGGTGATGCCCGGGCCGAAGCCGGCCAGCAGTCCGCGGTGCCCGTCGAGGGCGGAGCCCTCCTCGAACATCCGGTACAGGGCGTCGAGGACGACGGCGCTCGCGATGTTGCCGTACTCGGTCAGCGTCGCCCGGCTGAACCGGAACGACTCCGCCGGGACGCCGAGGAAGCGGCACAGGTCGTCCAGGATCCGGGGGCCGCCGGCGTGGATGATGTAGTAGTCCAGCTTGGCGGCGTTCCACGCGTGGTCCTCGGCGACCTGGCGCAGCACCGGTGCCAGGGGTTCCATGGTGCCGGGTACGCGCTTGTCGAGCTGGAAGTGGAAGCCCGTCTGGCGCACCGCGTAGGAGATCCACTCCTCGGTGTTCGGGATGAGGTAGGAGGCGTTGCGCTCCAGCCGCATCCCGGTGCCGCCGCTGCCGCGGACGACGGCGGCGGCGATGCCGTCGCCGAACAGCCCGTTGGACAGCAGCGTTCCGACGCTGAGGTCCGTGGGCTGATAGCACAGTGAGCAGAACTCGCATGCCACGATGAGGGCGTTGGACTCGGGGTACGCCGTACAGAAGTCGTGGGCGCGGTTGATGGCCGCACCTCCCGCCGCACAACCCAGTTGCGCGATCGGCAGTTGACGGGTGTCGTGGCGGAATCCCATCTTGTTGATGAGCCACGCCGTCAGCGACGGCATCATGAAGCCCGTGCACGATACGTACACGATGATGTCGATGTCCTCGGGCTCCAACTCGGCCTGGTCGAGGGCCTTTCGTACGACGGCCGGTACCCGTGCCTTCGACTCCGCCTCGTAGATCTGGCTGCGTACGTCGAAGCCCGGATGTTTGAGCACCTCTTCGATCGGCTGGATCAGGTGCCGCTTCTGAACGCCCGTGTTCTCAATGAGCCTGAGGGTCAGGCCGAGTTGCGGGTGGTCCTTGTGTAGCCGTCGTGCCAGCTCAAGCGTTTGTTCGCAGGTGATAACGTTGTCGGGAACCGAGATCACCGGCTTGCACAGAACAGCCATGGGTGGCTCCATTTCCTGCCCCTCGGCGGGCTATGGTCCATCTGGTGCGCTGCTCCGGGATTTCCGGAGCAGGCCCGTACCTGTCACGAAAATGCGGTAGGGGGTACGGGCGCATTCATCGGCGCACCCACAAAGGACTTTCAGGAGGTCCCGGCAAAAGTCGGTTCACAAGAAGGGACCGGCCGCTGTCGAAGTGGATTCATGGCCTGTTCAGATTTGCGTCCACCAGGAAAATGTACGTCACTTGGGCGGATTCCGCATGTCGGAGCGGCCCGCACCCGCACTCACAAGGGACGACGTGACGAAGCCGGCCCCGCACCCGTGAGGGGTGCGGGGCCGGACCGGAACCGGAGCGGGCAGTTCACCAGGCGACGTGCAGGGCCACCGGGTAGCGCCAGATCGACGTGGCGCTCCACCGCACCTCGTCGGCCGGCTTGGCCAGCCTCAGGTCCGGGAAGCGGCGCAGCAGCTCCCTGAAGGCCACCTGGAGCTCCATGGTCGCCAGCGGCGCGCCCAGGCAGTGGTGGCCGCCCCAGCCGAAGGTCATGTGGGGCGTGCCGGCGCGGTCCAGGTCCAGTTCGTCGGGCCGGTCGTACTTCTCGGGGTCGCGGTTCGCGGTCAGGTACGAGACGTGGACGACGTCACCGGCCCGGATCAGCACGCCGCCCATCTCCACGTCCTCGACGGCGATCCGCGGGATGCCGACGCCCTTGCGGAACGGGATGTACCGCAGCATCTCCTCGATGGCCTGCGGGATGCGGTCCGGCCGCTCGCGCAGCATGGCCAGCTCCCGCGGGCGGGTGAGCAGGGTGTACGCGATGTTGCCGATCTCGTTGGACGTGGTGTCCTGGCCCGTGATGAGCAGGACCATGGCCATGACGGCGAGTTCCTTGTCGTTGAGGATCTCGTCCCCGTCACGGGCCGTGGCCAGCACACTGACCAGGTCGTCGCCCGGGCGGGCGCGCCGTTCGGCGGTGAGCTTGGTGAAGTACTCCCGCAGGTAGGCCTTGGAGTGGACGGCGGCGTCCCGGTTGTCGGGGCTGAAGTCCATCATGGTGCGGGCGTGGCCGCGCAGCTCCCAGCTGTCCTCGTCGGGGATGTCGAGCACCTCGCAGATGGCGGCCAGCGGCAGGGGCGCCGCCAGGTGCTCCACGAGGTCGGCCGGGGAACCGCTCTCCTCCATGCCGTCGAGCAGTTCGGCGACGACCCGCTCGATGCTGGGGCGCATGTGCTCGACGTTCCGCGGGGTGAAGCCCTTGGAGACCAGCGAGCGCAGCCGGCTGCTGTCCGGCGGGTCCATCACGTTGATGGCCTCGTCCTGGACGATCGGCTCCGGCGTCATGCGGGGGAAGTCCTTGCCGACGACGGCGGCGCGGCTGAAACGCCGGTCGGTCGTCACCGTCCGCACGTCCTCGTACCGCGTGACGAGCCAGGCCTCACCCTCGCCGTGCGGCAGCTTGATGCGGGAGATCTGCTCGTTCTCCATGAACTGCTTCAGCTGCGGGTCGAACTCGAGGGCCTCGGCGAAGTCGAAGGGGCAGTTGTGCGCGGAGGAACCGGATTCCATGCGAATACTCCAGTGCACCTGGGCGTCGGGGGGACATATCACAACCAATCCCCAGCGCGCGCCGGTGACCACTGCAGGCGGCCCATCCGGGCGACCCCCGCCCCGGGCCGCGCGGACGGCCGGCCAGGGCCGCGCCCCGCCCCCGCCCATGAGGGTGCCGCGCCCTCGGGGACACAGGGCGCGGCACGCACTCGGGCCCACCGGCCGTCAGTAGTAGTGGCGGCGCCCCGCGACGGCGTGCCCCATGACACCCAGGACCCAGAGCACGAGGCCGATGACCACGAGGATGACTCCCAAGGTCCACAGGATGGACATTCCTGTCAGGAATCCGATGATGAGCAGGATGATGCCGAGGATGATCATGATGCACTCCCTTGCTCGGCCCTGGTCGCCGTTGCCGCGTCCCGGGCCGGACGCGCCCCCGGGGACGGGCCCCGGGGCGTTGACCGCGCGGTCCGCGGTCGCGCCCGGCCCCGTTCGGACGGGACCGGCCGTCGGCGTCGCCCGCCGTCCACGCCTGCGGCCTGGATCTGCCGGCTTCGCATTCACGCCCATTCGTACACGGATCGGCTACCCAGCTCCTCGCGGTTCATGACCGCCGGCTTCGGCCGGTGTGCTGTCGGCCGGGTTCACGACCTCATCTGAGAGAGCGCTCTCAACAGCACGAACTCAGTCAGCGCGGCATCCCGTGATGCCCCCAACACCCCAGCACCGGCGGTCGCTTCCTGTCCGTGACGTCGCACGACCCGCCCTCGCCCGGCCTCGCCGGCTCCAAGCAGTGAAGGCAGGAAACGGTGTGCGACTTCTTTTGTTCCATGTATTGACCGCGGTTCACCCTGGCGGGAAGGTGTTCCCGCCAGATGAGAGCGCTCTCAACGGCTCTCGGACCTGAACCGCACCCTTCCCCGGCACCGATTCCGAGGAGGCATCACACCCGTGTCCGCGCGAACGACCACCGGCAGGCGGTACGCCGCCAGACCGCTCACCCTGATGGTGGCCGCTGCAGCCACCGTGACCGCGCTCTGCCTGGGCCTGCTCGGCTCGGCCAGGGCCGCCGTCCCGTCCGCACCGTCCGGCTGGACCACCGTCTGGAGCGACGACTTCAGCGGGGCCGCCAACTCTCTCCCGTCGGGCGACAACTGGATCATCGACACCGGTACCAGCTACCCCGGCGGCGCCGCCAACTGGGGCACCGGCGAGGTGCAGACGTACACCTCCAACACCGCCAACCTCCGGCAGGACGGTTCGGGCAACCTGCGCATCACCCCGATCCGGGACTCCGCGGGCAACTGGACCTCCGGGCGCATCGAGACCCGCCGCAGCGACTTCGAGCCCCCGTCGGGCGGCAAGCTCCGCATCGAGTCCCGCATCCAGATGCCGAACGTCACCGGCGCGGCCGCGGCGGGCTACTGGCCGGCCTTCTGGACGCTGGGCGCGCCGTACCGGGGCAACTACTGGAACTGGCCCTCCATCGGCGAGTTCGACCTGATGGAGAACGTGAACGGCGTCAACCAGGTCTGGGGCACCCTGCACTGCGGCACCAACCCGGGCGGCTACTGCAACGAGACCAGCGGCCTCGGCGCCACCCGGGCCTGTCCCGGCAGCGCCTGCCAGGGCAACTTCCACACCTACGCGTTCGAGTGGGACCGCAGCGTCAGCCCCCAGCAACTGCGCTGGTACGTCGACGGCGTCCAGTTCCACTCGGTGAACGCGAACCAGATGGACGCGTCCACCTGGAACGCGGCCACCGCCCACGGCCACTTCATCCTGCTCAACGTCGCGATGGGCGGGGCCTTCCCCGACCCGGTGGCCGGGTACAAGACGCCGACGGCCTCCACCGTCTCGGGCGTGCCGATGCTGGTCGACTACGTCGCCGTCTACAGCTCCGGCGGTGGCGGCACGCAGCCCCCGACCTCTCCCCCGCCGTCCGGGAACACGGGCAGCGCGTACGGCACCCTCCAGGCCGAGTCGTACACGCAGCAGTCCGGCACCACCGTGGAGAACACGACGGACAGCGGTGGCGGCCGGAACCTGGCGTCGCTCGCGAACGGCGACTGGGCGCTGTACTCCGGCGTCGACTTCGGGACGACCACGGCCCGGCAGTTCAAGGCCCGCGTCGCCTCCGGCGCCGGGGGTGGCGTCAGCGGTCTGGTCGAGGTCCGGCTGGACAGCCGGAGCAACGCCCCGATCGGCAGCTTCTCCGTCGGCAACACGGGCGGCTGGCAGAACTGGACGACGATCCCCGCCAACATCTCGGGCGTCACCGGTAAGCACGACGTGTACCTCACGTTCACCAGCGGCCAGCCGGCCGACTTCGTGAACGTCAACTGGTTCACCTTCAGCACGACCTGACACCCCGCCGCCCGCGGCGCCCCCGGCCGGTACCTCCCCCGGCCCGGCCGCCGCGGGCGGCACCGTGTCACGCCCCGGTCACGGCGGCCGGCCTCCGCCAGGTGGTCGCCGAGGCACCCGGCCCCGCGCCGCGGAATGAGCGATGTCCCCGTATCCGGATCTTCTGGGCACCGCTCGTGCTCGTCATCGCACTCGCCTCCTGGGTCGGCTGAAGAGCGCGCCGGCACGGCGAGCATCCCTTCCGCGACGGCGTGGCCATGTCGCGGGACGTACGGGACGCCCGCCGCGACATCCGCGCCTGGAAGGCGGGGTCCCTGGGGCACTACGGCGAGGACATCTCCTGGATGAAGCGTCACCGACCCGAGCACGCCCGTCCGGGCACACACCGCACCCGTCACAGCGGTTCCGCGCGCGACTGCTCCCCCCGCGGACCGCGCAGCAGACGCAGCCCGGCAAGACTCTGGAGTGCCATCGCGGCGGCGGCTGCGGTGGTGACCGTGAAGCCACCACGCGACCCGAGTGCGTCGATCGCCCAGCCGGACAGTGCCGCCGCGGCGGCCGTGCCCGCGGCACTGGCGGAGCCGAGCCAGGAGAACGCCTGGGTCAGGACGGCCTGGTGGACGGTCGACTCGGTGAGCACGGAGCAGAGCACCAGAAGGGGTGGGACCGCGGCGCCGGTCAGCACCACCACCAGTCCGAGTCCGACCGGTGAGCGGACGGTCGGCAGGAGCAGGGTACCGAGCATCAGCGCGGTGGTCGCCACCAGCAGTTGCACCGGAGGTGTGGCCTGCCACCGGCGCAGCCCGTACAGCCATCCGGCCAGCAGTCCGCTGCAACTGGAGACGGCGAAGACCGGGGAAGCGGCGCTCGGTGCACCGTGCTCCACCACAAAGGCGGTCACCGAGACCTGCATCGCGCCGAAGAAGACCCCGAGGGCGAGATTGAGGCCCATCAGTACGAAGACCCCGCTGCGCAGCAGCGACCGGCCCGCAGGGGCGTGGGCGCCGGCGCCGCCCACCGGTGAGGGCGCGCTGCCGCGCTGCGCCGCGAAGACCAGGCCGCCGACCACCGACAACGAGGCGGCCAGGACCGTACCGGCCACGGGATGTCCGGCCGCGGCGAGGGCGCTGACCAACGCCGGTCCCACAAGGTAGGCCACCGCGTTGCCGAGGGACTCCAGCGCGAAAGCGGTGGGCAGCTCCGCCGACCGGCCGGTGCGCAGCAGTGCCGCCCAGCGTGCCGCGGACATCGCGCTGAGCTGCGGAACGCTGGCTCCGACCAGCGCACCGCCCAGGACCAGATAGAGGTCGGAGGCATCTGCGGCAACCAGGGACACCAGGGCGGCCACCGCAAGGGCGTGGGCGAGCAGTGCGGGCGGCAGGATCCGGGTCTGCCCGAACCGGTCCACCAGCCGGGCTAGTTGGGGCGCAACGAGCGCGTCCGTCACCGCGAACCCGCCGCTGACCAGGCCGGCCGAGGCGAAGGTGCCGGTCCGGCCATGTACGAGCCAGACGATGCTGAGGCTGGTCATCGCGATGCCGACGCGGCCGAGCGACGCCGGGAGGAAGAATGCTGCGGCGCCCGGGGTACGCAGCAGGGAACGGTAGTTCGCCGATGACACGGCGAGTCCCTTTCGCTGCCCGACGGGGCGGCCCACCTGGGTCGTCGGTGCCCGGATGTACCGACCTGTGGTCGCCGCCTGGAACCGTCCAGTGTTGGCGCGGAGAGGGGGCACGCGCCCCGCACCGACTCCATCACCGGGCAGAAGTCCTGATGTGCTGTTGGTTGTTGTGATCACGGCGATTCTCGCCGCCAGGGCGAGCGCTGTCCATCGCGACACGGATGGGGACCGTCCCCAGCCGGCCCCGGACGTCGCCGCGGGCCTGCGAGCGGCAGGTGTGGACGTGGTCGCTCCCGAAACTGCATCGGGGCTCCCTGGCCTCGGACACGGCGGCGGTGCAGGGCGCCGTTGACCGACTGGCGGAACCTCCCGTGGTTCTGGGCCACTCGTATGGAGGGTCCGTGATCACCGGTCTGCGCGGCGTCGCACGCCTGGTGTTTCTGGCGGCGTTCGTGCCGGATGCGGGTGAGAGTGCGGCCGGACTGGGCGGCGCATCCGCCCGGTTGAAATCCGCCGTCGAGGCGCAGGACGACGGCTCCACCCGCCTTGACCCGAACAGGGCCGTGGAGGCGCTGTACGCGGGCTGCCCCCAGCACCTGGCCGCTTGGGCGACAGGACTCCTGCGAGCCCAGGCCGCTGGCTGCGGGCGAGGGGTACCGGAGCGTCAAAGCTGGAGGGAGACACCTGCCGCCTATGTCGTCTGCGCGAAGGACCGCGCCATCGACCCCGCGCTTCAACGCGTCATGGCGGCACGCTGCGGCTCGGTCCGCGAGTGGCCGACGGGGCACTCCCCGTTTGTGAGCCGCCCGGAACTGGTCGTCGATCTGATCCTGGAACTGTTCGACGCTTCGGACCCGCCGGGCCAGGCGAGACGAGGGCTGATCTCCCCTCGTTGACGGCGGAGGTGAGGGCGTTCGCCTCGCAGTGGACCGCCGTCTCCGCGGCAGGCGGATTCGCTCGCCCGATACGTGCCGCCGAAGACCACGTCGCTGCCGTCACGGCCCGGGCGGTCGACTCCACGGCGACCGGCCGGTCGCTCTGACGTGGAGAATGAGCGAAACAGCGGAAGGGACCACAATGACTGCTTGGTTCAGGGCGGTGTACGACCTCGGGGTCGGAGTGGCCCTGATGTTGGTGGCGCTCGATGTGGGCGCCGTCGCGGGGCGGCTTCACGGCCGTCTGGCGCATCATCCGAGGATCGGCGTCGTCCTGACTCCCCTGGTCCTGAGGGCCGCATGTGCGGTCCTCGGAGCGATCGTGATGGCGGTCGGTGCCGTACGTCTGGTGGTCCGATACCGCGCCACGGCGTAGCTCCTGGCGGGCACGTCCTTCACACGTCCCTGGGGCGCGCGATGAGCAGGGCCACGTCGTCGCGGTCGGCGGGGTGGCGCAGTGCGGCGAGGAGGCGGTCGCAGGTCTCCTCGACCGGCTCGTCGGGGGCGTCCAGGAGCCGGAGCAGGTCGTCGAGGCGCTCGTCGATGGCGCGGTCGCGGGTCTCGACCAGGCCGTCGGTGTAGAGGACGAGGCGGTCGCCCGGGACGAGGTCGACGGTGGTGCTCTCGAAGGGCACGCCGCTGACCACCCCCAGCGGGGTGCCCGTGGGCAGGTCGAGCAGTTCGGGGCGCTTGCCGGCGCGGACGACGACCGGGGGCAGGTGCCCGGCGTTGGCGAGGTGGCAGACTCCGCGACCGGGCTCGTACACCGCGTAGACGCAGGTCGCGATGTAGGGGTCCAGCCCGTGGGTGATCCGGTCGAGGTGGCCGAGGACCTGGGCCGGGGCGAGGTCGAGGCCGGCGAGGGTGGAGGTCGCGGTGCGGAGCCGCCCCATGGTGGTGGCCGCGGGGACGCCGCTGCCCATGACGTCGCCGACGACGAGGGCGACCCTGCCGTCGTCGAAGGGGATCACGTCGTACCAGTCGCCCCCCACCTCGCTGCTGGCCTGCGCCGCGCAGTAGCGGGCGGCGAGTTCCAGCCGGGCGTGGGCCGGCGGGAGTTGGGGAAGGAGGCTGCGCTGCAGGGTCTCGGCGGTGCTGCGCAGCTGCTGGTGGAGGCGGGCGTTGTCGATGGACACCGCGGCCCGGGAGGCCAGTTCGCAGGCGAGGGTCTGGTCGTCCTCGTCGAAGGGCTGGGGGGTGCGGGCGCGGGCGAGGCCGAGGACGCCGAGGATCCGGCCGCGCGCGATGAGCGGCACGGCCAGGGCCGTGTGGACGCCCGCCCGGGCCAGCAGCGAGGCGGCGTCGGGGTCGCGGGCGACGTGCACCAGGCTCCGCTCGTCGGCGTGGGTGATCAGTCCCGGGCGGCCCGTGTCCAGGCATCTCGCGGCCAGGTGGTCGGGACCGTACGAGACGAGGCGCCCGGGCCTGCCGAAGGCACCGGCCGCCTCGCCGGCCTCGACGCACTTGGCGGAGAGCGCGCGGAAACGGGTGCGGTCGTGGCCGGGCTCGCCGCCGTCGTCGCGCAGTGCGGAGTCGAGGACGTCGACGGCGGCGAAGTCGGCCAGTTCGGGGACGACGACGTCGACGAGTTCCCGGGCGGTGTCCTCGACCTCCAGGGAGTTGCCGATGCGGGCGGAACTGTCGGCGATCACGGCGAGGCGCTGCCGGGCGCGGTCGGCCTCCTGGGCCGAGCGGTGCCGGTCGGTCACGTCCACCACCGAGGTCGCGATGCCCAGGACGTGCCCGTTGCGGTCCGCCAGCCGGAAGTAGGACACCGACCAGGCCCGGTCGGCCGTCGGGTCGGCGGGCGTGCGGCCGACCACGTACCGGTCGACGATCGGCGTGCCGGTCCGCAGGACCTGGCGGAGCGCGTCCTCCGCCATGCGGAACCTGGCGCCGGGGAGCACCTCGCGGAAGGGGCGGCCGACGTGGTCGCCCTCCGTCATGCCGTGCATCGCGGCGAGTGCCGGGTTGACGGACAGGTAGCGCAGGTCGGTGTCGAGCACCGCGAGCCCGATCGGGGACTGCGCGACCAGTTGGAGGGAGAGGGCGAGGCCGCGTTCCAGCCGCTGCAGCACGGGCCGGTCGGTGGCTATCCCCAGGGCGTAGACGCGGCCGCGGCTGTCCGTCAGGCGGACGTTGCGGAACTCCGCCAGCCGGGTGCTGCCGTCCTTGTGGCGCACGGGGAACGCCCCCGACCAGCTGCGGCCGGTCTCCAGCACCTCCGTGAACAGCCTCATGGCGTCGTCGCGGTGCTCGGGCCGGACCAGCAGCGGCGCGGCGTACCGGCCGACCGCCTCGTCCGCGGTGTAGCCGAACAGTTGCTGCGCCTGCGGGCTCCACATGTCGATGCGCCCGTCCGACTCGAGCAGGACCGCGGCGACCCCCAGGAGGTCCATCAGTCCACTGGGGCCCAGTGCCCTGGCCTCGAGCTGATCGGCGCCGAGCGGCGGCCGCGCTTCGCTCATCGCAGGCTCCCTCTTCGCCCGCCCCTTCGCCGATCCCTTCCTCGCTTTCCGTCCGTCCGCCTACCCCGGCTGCGGCGAGTGAGTCCTGCTCTTCGGCTCCTCCCGCGGACCGCGTGACCACGTTTCGCCGGCCCGCTCCCGGGCAGGCGCCCATATCGCACGAGAAGCGCACAGAAGAGGGAAATCCCATGGCTGCAGAGTTCCCGGGCGGCCGCCACGTCCTGGCGGTCGTCTCCAATTACGGGGTCGAGCAGGACGAGCTGGTCGTCCCCGTCGAGCACCTCCGTGACAAGGGCGCCGACGTCACCGTCGCCGCGACGCGGCGTGACGCCGTGCAGACCCTGGTCGGGGACAAGGATCCGGGCAAGGTCGTGGAGCCGGACACCACCCTCGACGAGGTGGACCCGACCGGTTTCGACCTGCTGCTCATCCCCGGCGGCACCATCAACGCCGACAACCTCCGGCTCCAGGGGAAGGCGATGGACGTCGTACGCGCGTTCGCCTCGTCCGGGCGACCGATCGCGGCGATCTGCCACGGCCCGTGGGCGCTGGTCGAGGCGGGAGTCGCGAAGGGCAAGACGCTCACCTCGTACGCCTCGGTGCGGACCGACCTGCTCAACGCGGGCGCCGCGTCCTGGGTCGACGAACCGGTGGTGAGCGACGCCTCCGCCGGGTACCCGCTGGTCACCTCGCGCACGCCGAAGGACCTGGACGCCTTCCTGGGCGAGGTCGACAAGCTCCTCGCCGGCGCCTGAGCGCGGTCGCCGCGCGAGCCGGGTCACGGCTCGATGAGGCCGGCCCGGATCGCGTAGCGCGTCAGTTCCAGGCGGTCGCGCAGACCGAGCTTCTGCAGGAGGTTGGCGCGGTGGCGTTCGACCGTCTTGATGCTGATGAAGAGCAGGTCGGCGATCTCCTGGGACGTGTGGCCCTCGGCGACGAGCTTGAGGATCTCCTCCTCGCGTTCGGTGATGGCACGGGCCGGCAGGGGCTCTCCCTGGCGGGCGCGTTCGAGGTAGCTGCGGATCAGGGTGGTCACGGCGCCGGGGTAGATGAAGGGTTCGTCGCGTACGGCGGCCCGGCAGGCCTCCACGAGATCGCGGTCGGCGACGGACTTCAGGACGTATCCGCTGGCCCCGGCTTTGAGGGCCTCGAAGAAGTACTGCTCGTTGTCGTACATCGTCAGGATGAGGATGCGCAGGTCGGGACGGAGCCTGCTCAGCTCCCGGGCGGCCTGCAGGCCGGTCATACGGGGCATGGCGATGTCCAGGACGGCCAGGTCGACCGGCTCCTCGCGGGCCTTGGCGACGGCCTCGGCGCCGTCACCGGCCTCGGCGACGACGGTCAGGTCGGGTTCGCCGTCGAGGATCAGCCGGACGCCCCGCCGCACCAGCGCGTGGTCGTCGGCGAGGAGGATGCGGGTGGGCGGCGGCGCGGTCATCGCGGGCCGTCCGCCGCCGGCGCGGGTACGTCGAGCCGGGTGTCGGCGCCGCCGCCGGGGGCGGCACCGACGGTCAGCGTCGCGCCGATGAGCAGGGCCCGTTCGCGCATGCCGCGCATCCCGGCGCCCTCGGGCGCGTCGCCGATGCCCTTGCCGTTGTCCCTGACCAGGAGTTCGGCCCCGCCTCCGGCGGCGGCGCCGAGGTGTATCTCCACCCGGTCCGCGCCCGAGTGCCGGGCCGCGTTGGTGACGGCCTCCTGGGCGACCCGGTAGAGCACCAGCTCGGTCTCGTCGTCGAACGCGGGGAGCGCGGGCCCCCACTGCTCCACGACGGTGAGTCCGGGGCTGGTGAACTCGCCGGCCAGGGCGCGCAGGGCGCTGTGCAGGCCGAGTTCCTCCAGGACGCCGGGGCGCAGACGGCGCGCGATGCGGCGGATCTCGTCCAGCCCGGCGCGCGTGGTCTCCTGCACCTGCCGCAGGTCGTCCTTGAGAGGGTCGGGGGCCAGGTCCGCGCTGCGGCCCAGTTGCAGGACGACGGCGGTGAGGGTCTGGCCGACCTCGTCGTGGAGTTCCTGGGCGATGCGCTGCCGTTCGGCCTCCTGGGCGGACAGCACGCGGGCGCTGGTGGTGGCGCGCTCGGACTCCAGACGGTCGAGCATGGTGTTGAACGTGGAAATCAGTGCGGACATCTCACCCGATCCGGTGACGGCGGGCCGGCCGCCGGGGCGCAGCAGGTCGGCGGAGTTCATCGCCCGGCTCAGTCGCTGGAGCGGTGCCAGCCCGACGCGCAGCAGCAGGGCGTTGGCGACGAGCATCGCGGCCAGCCCCACGCCCAGCACCAGCGCCTCGCCCAGCAGCACGGGGGTGGAGACCGTGACGGGGCCGAGCAGGAGCACCGCGGCGACGACCAGCACCGCGCCGTTCAGCAGGAAGATCCGCCAGTACAGCGACATGGTCCCGCCCTCCTCGGGGGCCTACCTCCACTGTCCGCGGACACCGCCGTGACGTCCTGCGCGGGCGGCCCGCCGCGCCCCTCCTGCCGTGGGTGGCGGGCACCCGGGTCCCGCTTCCAGCCTGCCCCCGGCCGGGGGGCCGCGGCCATCGGGGGCGGCACCCATTTCCGGGCCGCGGGATTGGGTGCCGCCCCCGATGGTTCCGCGGCCGGGTACGGGCGACGGTGGAGGTGACAGGGCCCACCGCTCCGGGAGGAGGACACCATGCCGCACCTGCACAGGGCCATCGAGGACCTCGAGGCCGAGACGAGGCGCACGGACCCCCGCTTCGCCGAGGGGTTGCGGACCGGCCGCCCCTGCGCGCCACGCGAGTACCGGCGCCGCATGGGCTGGTTCCTGCAGGCGGTGGCGCTCGCCTGGATCCTGATCGGCATCGCGCTGCCGCAGGGGCTGCTGCTGGCGGCCGGACTGGTCCTGGCCGGCATCGGCACGGGGGTCCTGTCCCCCCGGCACGACGCCGTGGGGCGGGGCCGCCGGCGGTCCTGAGCCGGGGCCGGGACGGCGGGTTCAAGGATCGGACGCGCGGTGGGCGGGCGGCCGGCGGGTCCGAAGGTTGTTGCGGGGCCCGCGTGTGGC
Source organism: Actinacidiphila glaucinigra (assembly GCF_035918135.1). NCBI lineage: Bacteria > Bacillati > Actinomycetota > Actinomycetes > Kitasatosporales > Streptomycetaceae > Actinacidiphila > Actinacidiphila glaucinigra. Next base: position 8,597,298 of record NZ_CP109144.1, on the reverse strand, counting down.
GCCGTTGCGCGGGGCTCGGGCGGGCTATTGTGTCGCCGACCGAAAAATTGCGCAAATCGTCACATTTGGGAGACCTACGTGATCGAAGGCATCGGCAGGCGCCGTTTTCTCGCCGCGGGGGCGGCCGTCGTCGGGGCGGGCGCGGCGGCGAGCCGTGCCTGGGCGGGCACACCGCTGGCCGATGTACCACCGGGCGGGATCCTGCGGAGCAAGGCCCGGCTCCCCCGCCCGTTCCAGGTACCCCTGCCGGTCCCGCCGGTCCTCGAGCCCACACTGCGGACCGCGACGACCGACTACTACAACATGACGCAGCGCGAGGCGAGGCTGGAGATCCTCCCCGGACTGCGCACCAGTTGCTGGACGTACGACGGTCTCTTCCCCGGGCCCACGATCGTCTCCCGTTCGGGGCGCCGTACGGTCGTCACGCACCGCAACGAGCTGCCCCAGCCGACCGTGGTCCACCTGCACGGCGGTCACACCCCCGCCGAGAGCGACGGGTACCCGATCGACCTGACCATGCCGGTCGGCGGCAACATGTCGTACGACGACGCGATGGCGGGCATGCCGGAGATGCACGGCTCGTCCGGGAACCTCAGCCACGGCCAGCGCAGTTACACCTACCCGATGCTGCAGCGCGCGGCGACGCTCTGGTACCACGACCACCGCATGGGCTACACCGGCCCGGCGGTGTACCGCGGTCTGGCCGGGTTCCACCTGCTGACGGACGACGAGGAGGACGGGCTCGACCTGCCGCGCGGCTCCCGCGACATCCCGCTGCTGCTCGCGGACCGGGCGTTCGCCGAGAACGGGGCGCTGCTGTACCCCGCGGTCGACTCGGGCATGCACAAGCCGGGCGTCGTGCACTCGCACCACTTCGGGATGATGGGCGACGTCATCCTCGTCAACGGCGCCCCGTGGCCCGTGCACCGGGTCCGGCGGCAGCGCTACCGGCTGCGCTTCCTCAACGGCTCCAACGTCCGGGACTTCCGTCTGGAGCTGGACCCGCCGCCGCCGGGCGGCAGGGGCCTGCTGCAGATCGGCAGTGACGGCGGACTGCTGGGCAGCCCGCTGGCCCACGACAGCCTGCGCATGGCCCCGGCCGAACGCTTCGACATCATCGTGGACTTCGCCCGCTACCGGCCCGGCACCAAGGTGCGCCTGATCAACCGCTTCGGCAGCGGCAGCACCGCGCAGGTCATGCGCTTCGACGTCTCGCCGTCCTCGCGGAAGCCGCACGACGACACCCACGTCCCCAAGCGGCTGTCGCGCTACCCGGCCACCGTCCTCGACCCCAGCAAGGCCGTGGCGCACCGGACCTTCGCCTTCCGGCACTCGCGCGACGGCTGGACGATCAACGGCCTGCCGTACAAGCCCGGCCGCTCGCTGGCGCGGGTGAAGCTCGGCACGGTCGAGATCTGGAAGTTCACCTCGGTGTTCTTCCATTCGGTGCACGTGCACCTCGACGCGTTCCGGGTGCTGTCGCGCAACGGCAAGAAACCGGGCGCGTTCGACGCGGGCTGGAAGGACACGGTGGCGACGGGCCCGGGCGAGACCGTCGAGGTGGCGGTCCGCTTCACCGACTACACGGGCAAGTTCATGATCCACTGCCACAACCTCGAGCACGAGGACATGGCGATGATGGCCGACTTCACCACGTACTGAGCGGACCCGGGCTCAGCCACGGCGGCCCCCGGCCCGGCGCGGCGTCACTGCGACGCGGCCGGGCCGGTCGGCTGTCCGGGGCCCGTACCGCCGGGCGGGGGGCTCTCCCCGCCCGGCGGTCCTGGCGTTCCGGGCTCGGGACTGCGCGGGGCGGGGCCCGTGCCGGGCGGCGGGGACTGCGGGGCGGTCCCGCCCGGTTCGCCCGTCGGCGTGGCGGGGCCCTCCTCCGGGGCGGCGGGCGAGCCGTCCCGCGGCGACCCGGACGGGCTGCCGGACGGCGCGTTCCGCGGGGGCGTCGTCCGCTCGTCCCCGGAGGCCTTGCCGTCGCCGCCGGCCCGGGTGAACCACTCGCCGGTGTCCGGGTCGCGGACCACGAACGTCCGCACCGGCTCGGACGCCGGGGCCACCACGACCGTCCTCGACGGCTGGTATCCGGGCCACGCACGGCCGACGGTCGTGGCACCGCCCTTCTGCTCGACCGGCCGGGTCAGCGGATTGCCGCAGGCGCAGCGCACCCGGGGCAGGCCCCGGTCGTCCACCAGCACCGCCGTCCCGGCCTGCAGCACCGACTGGAAGGCGGTGGGCCGCCCGCCGCGGTAGCCGTGGTTGGTGACCCGGGTGTCCGCGCGCAACTGAAGCGGGGTCAGGTCCCGCAGGTACGCCGGCACGCCGGACGGCTCGAGGCCCAGCACCCCGGCGAAGGCCTTGTTCTTCGCCGGGTCCGCCGACAGGGCGCTGATCTGCTTCTCCACGTCGCAGCTCGCGGCGTCGCGCGTTCCGCCGTAGAGGCCGGGCATGGCGCCGCTGTAGACCTGCCGCACGGCACCCCCCGTCGTCGACGGGGTCGGCAGTGCCGGTGTCGCCGAGGGGGCGGCGGTCTCCTCGGCCGTCGACCGCGTGAACGGGTTCGGTCCCGCACTGCCCGCCGTCTGCAGGAAGAGCTCCCCCTGCTTGCCGCCCGACACCCCGCCCGGCCGGGTGAACACCACGGCCAGGGCCACCGCGGCCACCACGACCGCGGTGATCGCGGCCACCTTGGGCACCGATCGCCACCAGGGGCCTTCGTGTCCTCCGCCGTCCCCGTCGCCGTCTCCCCCGCCCCCTCCGCCGCCGTCGTCCGGCGGTTCGCCCGGTGGCGGGGGCGGTTCGCCCACGACGACCGTCGGCGTCCGGCGCCGCCGTCCGTGCGGGTCCTGGCCGGGGGGCATCGCCTCGTCCGTTCCGTCGGGTCCGGACAGCGGGCCCGCGGGCGGGCCCTGGGGGCGGGCGAGCGAGGGCGGTAGAACGCTCACAGGGCTTTCCTCCACTCGTCCCCGACCGGCACGCGAGGCGGACGGCGCCGCCGTCCGCCTCAGAAGCCCCACCCGCTGACCATTGTGTGCGCCCGCGGCACAGTCCCCGCAAGCCGACGTCGGCCGGGACGGCACGCCCGTACGGTCCCCTCACGGGGCCGCTGCGAGGGGTGCGCCGCCACGGCTCCGGGGGGACCATGGAATCGCGTCGGCGGGAACGGCGGGGGACGGCGGGCCGACCGGCCGGAACGGCAGGCGGAAGAGGCGCCCACCATGAGCGACACGGATCGGTACACGACCGGCCCGGAGCGGCTGGAGGGGCTCTCGACGAGCCCGAGCGGGCTGATGGACCTCCTGGGTGTGGCCGCGGTGCTCCTGGAGGGTGACGGCCGGGTGGACATGTGGAGTCCGCAGGCCGAGGAGCTGTTCGGCTACACGGCGGAGGAGGCGGTCGGCCGCTACGCCGCCCATCTGCTGGTGCACGACGCGCACCGCAAGCTCGTCGTCCGGCTGTTCGCCGAGGTCATGAGGACCGGCGAGAGCTGGGCGGGGTCCTTCCCCGTGCGCTGCAAGGACGGCAGCCGGCGCCTGGTGGAGTTCCGCAACATGCGGCTGATGGACAGCCTCGGTGACCACTACATCCTCGGGCTCGCGACCGACCGGTCCACCATGCGCGAGGTGGAGCAGGAGGTCGCCCTGTCCACGCGGCTGATCTCGCAGTCGCCGATCGGCATCGCCGTGCTGGACATCGGGTTGCGGTACCTCAGCCTCAACCCCGCGCTCGCGCGGTTCCACGGCATCTCGGTCCAGGACCACCTGGGGAACACATTCCGCAGCGTCATGCCCGGGCCCGAGTTCCGGACGGTGGAGACGGAGATGCGCCAGGTGCTGGCGTCGGGGGTGCCGATGGTCGACCGCTACATCGTCGGCCGCACCCCCTCGGGTCCGCGTGACGAGCACGCCTGGGCGGTGTCCCTCTACCGGCTGGAGGACCACCGCGGACACGTGCTGGGCATCGCCGAGGTCGTCGTCGACATCACCGACCGGCACCGTGCCGCCGCGGAGGCCGACCGCGCCCGGCGCCGGCTGGCGATGATCGCCGACGGCTCCGCACGGATCGGCACCGCCCTGGAGGTGGAGCGGACGGTACGGGAACTCGTCGAGGTCGTGGTGCCCGAACTGGCGGACCTGGCGGCGGTCGACATCCTCGACGTCGTCCTGGACCAGCGCGCCCCCGCCCCGCCCCCGGACGCACCGGTGTTCCGCTCCCTCGCGGTCAAGAGCGCCTATCCGACGGACGCGGCCCGGGCCGTCCCCGCCCCCGGCGTCGTCGTCACCCACCACGCCGAACACCTCTCGGCGCTGTGCGTGCGCACGCTCCGCCCCCACATGATCGCCCACGCCGGCCCGCACGACCTAGAGCGGATCAGCCCCGACCCCGAGTCGGCCCGGCTCCTGGCCGACGCCGGGGTCCACTCGTGCATGGCGATCCCGCTCATCGCCCGCGGCGAGGTGCTGGGCGTGCTCGGCATGTGCCGGGCCCGTACGCAGGAGTCCTTCGACGAGGACGACCTCACCCTCGCCTGCGAGCTGGCCGCGCGCGCGGCCGTGTGCATCGACAACGCCCGCTGGTACCAGCAGGTGAGCAACACCGCCGAGACCCTGCAGCGCAGCCTCCTCCCGCAACCGCAGCCGTACCACCCCGGCCTGGAGGTCGCCGCGCGCTACCGGCCCGCGCAGGCCAGGAGCAAGGTCGGCGGCGACTGGTACGACGTCATCCCGCTCGACGACGAGCGGACCGCGCTCGTCGTCGGCGACGTCATGGGCAGCGGCATCGAGGCCGCCACCACCATGGGTCGCCTGCGTACCGCCACCTCCACGCTGGCCGAGCTGGACCTGGACCCCGCCGAGGTGCTGGCCCACCTCGACAAGATCACGCGCGGCCTCGACCCGTACATCGCGACCTGTGTGTACGCCCTGTACGACGCGCGCAGCGCCGAGTGCCGGTTGGCGACCGCCGGGCACCTGCCTCCGGTCCTGGTGCACGGCGACGGCTCTCCGGAACTGCTCGACCTGCCCACGGGGACGCCCCTGGGGGTCGGTGGCGTCCCGTTCGAGAGCACGAGCATCACGCTCGTGCCCGGTGACCGTCTGGTGCTGTACACGGACGGGCTCGTGGAGACCCGCGACGACCCGATCGACGAGCGCCTCGCGCTGCTCCTGGCCCTGCTCGGCACGCCGGACCCCTCGGTGGAGGAGACCTGCGACCGGCTGCTGCGGGAGCTGCCCGGCGCGGACGGGCACGACGACGTCGCCCTGCTGATCGCCCGCGCGGACCCGCACCGCCGGCCGTGGGAACGCCCCTGATCAGGTGCCGCCGGGCGGGTGGTGACCGCGTCCCCGGGTGGGCTGGGCCCCGGGAGGGTGGAATGCATGGGGTTCGGCCCCGGCGCACGCCCGGGCCGTACTGCCGCACGAAAGGCGTGAGGGAATGGGACACGGCGGAAACGTGATCGCTGAGCTGCTGGCCGACCACCGCGAGGTCGAGGAGATCTTCGACCGCATGCAGTCGATGTCGACCGGCAACCCGGCGCTGCGGGAGCTGGTGGACGAGGTGACCATCGAGCTGGTGCGGCACTCGGTGGCGGAGGAGCAGTACCTCTACCCGGCCGTCCGCGAGCACGTCGAGGGCGGGGACCGCATCGCGGACAAGGAGATCGCGGACCACGCCAGGATCGAGGAACTGCTGAAGGAGCTGGAGCAGCTGCCGCCGAACGACGGCCGGTTCCACCCCCTGCTGATGCGGCTGATGGACGAGGTCACCGCGCACGTCCAGGACGAGGAGGGCACGCTCTTCCCCAGGCTCGGCAGCGTCTGCTCCCCCGAGGCGCTCGACGACCTCGGCGACAAGGTGCGCCGCGCCAAGTCCCTCGCCCCCACCCGGCCCCACCCCTCCACGCCGGACACGCCTCCCGCCAACAAGATCATCGCCCCGGGCGCCGGCCTGGTCGACCGTGCCCGCGACTTCGTGAGCGGCCGCGGCCGGTCCTGACCGCCCGACGCGGGGCGGCGGCGCAGGGTTCCCGTTCCTCCCGGGACCCTGCGCCGGGCCCTCCGGGGCGGGCGTGATGCGGCTCATGTCGCGAAAGCGCTGTTTTGCGTACGCTGGGCGCGCCGCGCACCGGACGGGCGCGGCACCCCCGCGCACGGAGGACGGTTCGTTCGGCATGCACAGTGAGCTCTCGTCGGTCATCGCCGCCGCCACCCGGTGGCTGCTGTCCGCCTATCCGGCGACCGGTGGAGCGCTCAGCCGTGCCCTGGCGGAGGCCCAGGCCCGCCAGGCCGCCATGGTCGCGGCCGCCCTGCGCCATCCGACGGCGGTGGACGCCGCCCTGCTCGGGCTGCTGGCGCCCGGTGGCGCCGACCGGCTGGACCGGATCGCCGGCGCCTGGATCGCCGGCGAGAACAGCGGGGACGGCTGGCGGACCTGGGTGGACGAGGTCGTCGTGAGCTGGGCGGCCTGTCTGCTCTCCGACCCGGGCCTGGCCGCCTCCGCGGTGACGGCCCTCGCGGCCACCGAGCACGGTGCCGCGCTCGCCGGCGACGCCCTCCGGCTCACCGACCCGGGCGCCCACGACCGCGCGGCGGCCGCCCTCCTCCGGCACCCGGACCTGGTGGCCCCGATAGCGGGCCTGCACCGCGCCGAACTGACGGCCCTGCTGGCGGCGGAGCCGCTCGACAGTTCCCCGGCCTAGCCAGGCCGTGTCGTCACATGCCCTCCCCCCAACCTTCGGCCGGGGGTGGCCCCACTCGGCGGCGCTCCCCCGGCTTCGCTGGGAGGTGCCCCCGCGTTGTCGAATCGTCCGAGTCTCCGCCTTGCGATGCACCGCACCTGGGGGCACCTCCCAGCGGTAGCTGGGGGAGCTCATTCGAGGACACGGCCCAGCCTGCCGGTTCCCGCGGCGCCGGACCCGCCGCCCGCGCGCCGCGAGTGACATTCGCAGGTGTATGCGGCGCTTGTTCGGGAAAAGGCAGAAGATGCCTGTACGTGACGCCGTGACCTGGTTGGCCCGCCGCTGCCGGGACCCGGTCGTCACGCTGACCACTCGGGCGACCGTCGCCGCGACCATCTCGTATGTGATCGCCGTGCACGTCAGCAGCGAGTCCGCCCCGCTCACGGCGCCGCTCACCGCGCTGCTCGTCGTGCAGGTGACGCTCTACTCGACGCTCACCACCGGCATCCGCCGGGTGAACTCCGTGGTGGTCGGGGTGCTGATCGCCGTCGGGTTCAGCGTACTGGTGGGGCTGACGTGGTGGAGCCTGGGGCTGATCATCCTCGCGTCGCTGGTCATCGGGCAGTTCGTGCGGGTCGACGAGTTCGTCAACGAGGTGGCCATCAGCGCGATGCTGGTGCTCGGGGTGAGCCAGTTGACGGTGCAGGCGTGGGACCGCGTGCTGGAGACCCTCATCGGGGCGGGGGTGGGCCTGCTGCTCAACGTCCTGTTCGCGCCGCCCGTGTGGGTGGGGACCGCCGGGGCGTCCATCGAGGACCTCGCCCGCCGCATGCGCCATCTCCTGCTGTGCTGCGGCGAGGAACTCGGCTCGCCCACCGCGGTCGAGCGGGCCGCGGCCCGGCTGCACGAGGCGCGCCGGCTGGACCAGGACGTCGCCGAGGTCGACACCGCGCTGCGCAGGGCCGAGGACAGCCTGCGGCTCAATCCCCGCGTCAGGGAGGGGCTGTTGTCGCGGGTGGTGCTGCGGACCGGTCTGGACACCCTGGAGATCTGCGTGGTGGTGCTGCGCGTCCTGGCGCGGTCGCTGACCGATCTCGCCAAGCGGCGCGGCGCCGACGAGCCGCTGTTCGACCGCGACGTGGCGGTCGCCCTGGAGGAGCTGTTCGCGCATCTCGGAGGGGCGCTGGTCAGCTTCGCCGTCCTGGTGACGACGCAGGTGAGCAGCAACGCCGAGGAGGCCGAGGCCCGGCTGGCCACGGAGCTCGCGGCGGCCCGCGCGAGCCGGGAGAAGGTCGCCGACATGCTGCTCGACCGGGTGCGGCAGCATCCGGGGGCCTGGCAACTGCACGGGTCCCTGCTCGCCGAGGTGGACCGCATCCTCGACGAGCTGGCCCTGGAGCACCGTTCCGACCGGCTGATGGAGGAGCTGGACGAAGCCGCCCGCGCGCAGCAGGAACGCTTCGCCGTGCTGGCCCGGTTGCGCCTGGTGGCCCGCGGCGAGCACGTCCGGCGCCGTCGTCGCGGGCAGGGGGCGCCCGCCGCGGAAACGCGGACGGGAAGGCCGCCGGTGCCCTCCGCCCGGGCGGACCGGCCGGGCCGTGCGCCGGGCGACCGGCGCCGCCCGGCACATGACCGGTCCCGCTCGGGGTGACGTCACGACCCAGCCGGCCCGGGGCGCGACGGTGAAGGCGGCGGACGGTTCAGCCGCGCGCGAACTCCAGCAGGTCGGCGTTGAAGCGTTCGGCGAATTTGGGCACCATCGCCAGCCCGTGCGGGGCTCCCTCGTACACCTTGTAGACGGCACCCTTGACCAGCTTCGAGCTCTTGGCGCCCGCGGCCACGATGGGCACGATCTGGTCGTCGTCACCGTGCACGATCAGCGTCGGGACGTCGATCCTCTTGAGGTCCTCGGTGGTGTCGGTCTCGGAGAACGCCTTGACGCAGTCGTACGCGCCCTTGATGCCCACCGTCATGCTCCACAGCCAGAACTCGTCGCGGGTGCCCTGGCTGACGGTCGACCCTTCGCGGTTCGCGCCGTAGAACGCGGCGCTGAGGTCCCGGTAGAACTGGGACCTGTCGGTTGCCACGCCCTCGCGGATCTCGTCGAAGACCTCGATCGGAAGACCCTCGGGGTTGGCCTCCGTCTTCAGCATCAGCGGCGGGATCGCGCCCACCAGCACCGCCTTGGCGACCCGGCCCGTCCCGTGCCGCCCCATGTAGCGGGTGACCTCGCCGCCGCCGGTCGAGTGCCCGACGAGGACGATGTCGCGAAGGTCGAGTTCCTCGATCACGGCCGCCAGGTCGTCGGCGTAGGTGTCCAGGTCGTTGCCGTCCCACGGCTGCCCGGAACGCCCACCACCGCGGCGGTCGTGGGCGACGCCGCGGAAACCGTTGTCCACCATCCACTGCATCTGCGGGTCCCAGGCGTCCGCGGTCAGCGGCCACCCATGGGAGAACACGACGGGCCGGCCGGTCCCCCAGTCCTTGAAGAAGATCTGGGTCCCGTCCTCGGCTGTTGCGTACGGCATGATCCTGAGGCCTCCTCGCTCCGGTGGGAACGCAGGGTTTCGGGGTTTGCCCGTACTCGGGCCGGACCACGGGCCGGGCCGAGTACGCCGTTGCTCAAACCGTAATGCTGCGGCGATGTCGCGGCGCGCCGAGATCGGGCCCGGCAGGGTCCGGGGGTGCGCCCGGGACGCCCGATCAGGAGGGTGTGTCCAGCAGGTGGGGGCCGTTGTTGCGGACGCTGTTCACCGCCGTGCCGACGGCGCGGGCGGCCAGGTGGCCGTCGGCCGGCGCGGTCAGGAGGGCGCGGAGTTCGCCGGGGTCCTGGTGCTCGGGGTCGAGCCAGGCGTCGTAGTCGGCGGCCGCGATCGTCAGCGGCATCCGGGGGTGGACCCGGCCGGCGGCGTCGCTGGCGTCCGTGGTGATGATCGTGCAGGTGGCCAGCCAGGCGCCCGGGTCGTCGTCACCGGCGACCTCCTTGTTCCGCCACCATTCGTACAGGCCGGCGAAGGCCATGCCCTGGTCCCGTGCCTCGGGGCTGATGAAGTAGGGCTGTTTGTAGGCCTTCCGGTCCTCGGTGGCCGGGACCGGGACCCACTCGTAGAAGCCGTCGGCCGGCAGCAGGCAGCGGCGCCGGCTGAATGCGCGGCGGTAGGCCGGTTTCTCGTGGACGGTCTCCATACGGGCGTTGATCATCCTGGAACCGACCGCCGGGTCCTTGGCCCAGGACGGGACCAGGCCCCACCGCAGCGGCCGCAACTGCCGCTCCAGCGCGCCGGTCTCCCGGTCGACGCCCTCCAGGACCGACCACACGCTGTCCGTCGGGGCGACGTTCCAGCTCGGCGCGACGAGGGCTTCCGGATTCCATTCGGTGACCCGGAACTGCTGGACCAGGTCCTCGGGGCGTCGGGTGGAGACATAGCGGCCGCACATGCCGACCAGCCTGCCACGCCGCACGGACACTCATCGCGGCGGGCATCCACGGACGACCGGAAGAGGGCGGGTTCAGCCGGGGGGTGCGACGGAGGCGTCCAGCAGGGGGCCGAGTTCGCGGGCCACGGTGGTCAGGGCGCGTACGTCCCGCTCCGCCCTGGCGATGACGATGGCGCCCTCGACGGCGCTGATCATCAGCGTCGCCAGCGACGGTGCCCGCCCGGCCGGCACACCCATCTCCTCCAGCGCCCCGGCGACGGGGCCGGTCCAGGTCGCGAAGGCGGCGGCCGCCGCCGAACGGGTGGCGGCGGAGGTCCCGGCGCAGTCGACGGTGGCCGCCGCGACAGGGCAGCCGGCGTCGTAGCCGGAGGCCAGGAACTCGTCCGTCCACTGGCCGACCATGGCGGCGAACAGCCCGGCGGGGGTCGGCTCGGGCAGGGCGGCCAGGAAGCGGGCCACCCTGTTGCCGGCGTAGCGGCCGGCCCAGCCGACGGCCTCGTTGACCATCTGCTCCTTGCCGCCGGGGAAGTAGTACTGCAGCGACCCCCTGGGGGCTCCCGCGTGGGCGGCGACGTCGCGCATCCCCGTCGCCGTGACACCGCCTCGGCGGATGAGCTGCGCGGCGCTGAAGACCATGCGCTCGCGCGGACCCCGCTCGGAACCGGTCATCGCCGACCTCCCACTGTCTGCCCCTCCCGCCTTCCCGTCCTGCCCGCGCACGGGCCGACGGCCGGCGCCGCGAGGTCTATTATGACGGCTGTCATAGCGTTATGACAGCCGTCATAACGCTACGGGTCGATCGGCCGGACGGCCGGAGCGGCGGTGGGCAGTGGCGGACGTGGGATTCATCGGCCTGGGGATCATGGGGCAGCCCATGGCGCTCCGTCTGGCCGGTTCGGGGACGCGGCTCGTGGTCTGGAACCGCACGGCGGCACGGTGCGCCCCGCTGCGCGCGGCCGGGGCCGAGGTCGCGGACGGCCCCGGCGCGGTGTTCGACCGGGCCCGCGTGGTGGTCCTGATGCTCGCCGACGGCGCCGCCGTCGACACCGTCCTGGGCCGCGGCACCCCGGACTTCGCCGCCCGGGTGGCCGGGCGTGTCGTCGTGCACATGGGGACCACCTCGCCCGCGTACTCGCGCGGTCTGGAGGCCGCCGTCCGCGCGGCGGGCGGCCGCTATGTCGAGGCCCCGGTCTCCGGCTCCCGCAAGCCAGCCGAGGCGGGGCAGCTCGTGGCGATGCTCGCCGGGGACCCGGAGGTCGTGGAGGAGGTGCGGCCGCTGCTCGCGCCGGTGTACCGGGAGTCGTTCGTCTGCGGGCCGGTGCCGGGGGCGCTGCTGATGAAGCTCTCGGTCAACCTCTACCTCATCACGATGGTCACCGGGCTCACCGAGGCCTTCCACTTCGCGGAACGGCAGGGTCTGGACACCGGGCAGTTCCTCGACGTGCTGGACGCCGGGCCCATGGCCAGCGCGGTGTCGCGGATGAAGGCGCCCAAGCTGCGGGAGCGCGACTTCTCGGCGCAGGCCGCCGCGGCGGACGTGCTCCACAACAACCGGCTGATCGCCGAGGCGGCCCGCGCGTCCGGCCTGGCCTCGCCGCTGCTGGACGTCTGCCACGCCCTCTTCGACGAGACCGTGGAACAGGGAGGCGGGCGAGCGGACATGGTGGCCGTCCTGCGGGCGATCGAGGCCAGGACGGACGTCGACGGCGGCCTGCCGGCCGAGCTGCCGGCGGGATGTGGCCGGCGGTGAGCGCGACCGTCACGCCGGCGGAGGCCGCCGTCACCGCGCGGCGCGTGTGGCGGCTCGCCGAACCGGTACACGCCGTCACCTATTTCGCGCCCGAGGCGCGCGCCGCGTACGAGGAGGCGGGGCTGCGCGGCTACTGGCGCGGCTACTTCGCCGGTCGGGCGGCGCCCCTCGGCCCGGTGGGCCCGGAGCCCGTCGTGGCCGCCTTCTTCGGCTTCGCGCCCGGCATGGTGGCCCGCGCGCTGCCCGGCGTCTGGGCGCTCGCTCCGCCCGAACGCGCCCTGGAGGCTCGCCGGCTCGGGGCGGGCGCGGCGCTGCGGCGGCTGCTGGCAGGGCGGGAGGCCGCGGTGGCGGAGGCGGTGGACCTGCTGCGCCCGGTGACCGGCGGCCTCGACATCGCGGGGCGGGTGCTCGCCGCCGCGAACCTGGCGCTCCCCTCCCCCGGCGACCCGGTCGACGCCCTCTGGCACCAGGCCACGCTGCTGCGCGAGCACCGCGGAGACGGCCATGTCGCGGCGCTCGTCGCGGCCGGCCTGGACGGGTGCGAGGCGCTGGTGCTGCGCACGGGCATCGACCTGCCGCGTACGGAGCTGCAGCCGCACCGCGGCTGGACCGACGAGCAGTGGGACGCCGCCGCGGCCCGTCTCGCCGCCCGCGGTCTGCTCGGCACGGACGGCGCCGCGACCGCCGCGGGCCGGGAGGCCCACGGCGCGCTGGAGGAGGCCACCGACCGCGCCGCCGGGCGGCCCTGGGAGGCGATGGCCCCCGAGGCGGTCGAGCACCTGGTCACGCTGCTGTCCACGGTGGCGCGGGCCTGCGCGGGGGCGTTGCCGTACCCGAATCCGATGGGTGTGCCCGCGCCCTGAGGGGCGTCGCAGGAGGTGCGGGCTGCCTCAGGCGGAGAGGAGCCCGGCGATGCAGGCGTCCCAGTCGATGCGGGTGCCCTCGGTGCCGAGGGGGACGAGTTCCGCGGTCGCGGCCAGGAAGCGGGCGAGTTCACCCGTGGCGACCTGGAGGACGGCCGCGCCGCCGGGCCCGGCGAGGGTGATCAGGGTGTGGGCGTGGTCGCCGGGTTCGACGTGGACGTCACCGTCCCCGGCCGGGGCCGCGAGCCCGGCCAGCAGCAGCTCACGGGAGAGCACCCACTCCGCCTCGTCGCCACCGTCGCCGTGGCCGAAGCGCATCCGGACGGTGTAGGGGTCGTCGGGACGGTACCGGCAGTCCGCCGACAGATCGAGGACCCGCCCGGTCCCGGTGATCAGCCGGAGGAACAGGTGCTCCGTGAGTGCTCGCATGGACGCCCCCTCGTGGGCCCGGTTCGGCCGCGTTGCCGTTCAGCAGCATGTCGTTGCCCTGCGCTTGCCCCGTGAGTCGCGGTCCGGGCCGGGGCGGCCGGGAAGATTTGGTGAAGGCTCGGCGTGCTCGCCGCCGGGCGGGGTGAAGCAGGCCGTGATCGTCTTGCCCTTCGCCTGGGTGCGGGCGTGGCAGTGGTCCGCGACGGCGTTCACCAGCACCAGGCCGCGCCCTCCGGTGGCGGACCATTCGGGGAGCCGCGCGGCGGGCACCTCGTCGTCGGAGTCGTGGACGCTGACGTGCAGGCGGCTGCCGTCCCAGGTGAGGACGAGGTCGGCGGAGCTGTGCGCGTGGATGTGGGCGTTGGTGACCAGTTCCGAGACGGTGAGCAGCACGTCGTCCACCGTGCCGGGGGCGTCCGCGGTCCAGCCGAGAGCCGCGAGGTGCTCACGCGTCCAGTGGCGGCCCGCACGCGCTCCGCCCGCCGCCGGGAAGGACCTGGCCCAGCCGACCGCCTTCAGGGAACCGCCGGTCATCGCAGCCCTCCCTCCGCCGCGGGTTACGGCCCGACGCCGTCCCGGTCCCGGCTCCTGCCCGAGGCGGGGCCGGGAAAACGGCCGTTCACCCGGGTGCCCGGTCAGGAGCGCCGGTCCGGCGCCATGACGTTTGCGGGTCCGGGGAGTTCACCGCCGATCCCGCGGACCGGGGGGAGGTCCGCGTCCGCCGTGGACTGCGGGAGCGGTACTCCGGCGGCGGCCGCCGCCCGTTCGGTGTCGTCCGGGGAGCAGCCGAGCCACGCGCAGAACAGCACCGTCGCGTCGTCCTGGAACTCGCCCACCTGGTGGTCCGACACCCTGCGCATCAGACGGCACAGGGTCTCCGGGAGGGGCAGCCGGTCGGCGTGGTGGCGGATGAGGAAGTCGAGGAAACCGGTGAGCCCGAACTCTCCGCCGGTGACCGTACGGGCCTCCGGGATGCCGTCGGTGTACAGCACCAGGCGGTCGCCGGGCTCCAGTTGTTCGCGGCACACCTGCGGTGCCACCCCCAGGCCCAGGCCCATGGGGTCGCCGGGCGCGCAGGCGAGTTCGGCGACCCAGCGTCCGCCGCGGATGAGGATCGGCGGGTGGTGGCCGCGGTTGACCCATTCGAAGAGGCCGGTGCCGGTGTCGAGCCGGGCGACGACGCCGGTGGCGTAGCGCGTCCCCTCGAACTGCTCGACCAGCACCTTCTCGATCTCCTCGGTGGTCTCGACGAGTTCCGCCTTGCGGCGGCGGGCGTTGCGGCCGGCGCCCATGGCGAGGCTCGCGGTCAGGCCGGCCGCGGTGTCGTGCCCCATCGCGTCGAAGATCGACAGGTGGACCAGCGGGCCGTCGAGGGCGTAGTCGAAGGCGTCGCCTCCGACCCGGTAGGCGGGTTCCAGCGCCGCGGAGATGACCACCCGGCCGTCCGAGTACGAGCGGGGCGGCAGCAGGCGCCACTGCATCTCGGCGGCCACGTTCATGTTCTCGGTGCGTACCGTGCGCGCGTAGGCGTCGCTGTAGTCGCGCTTGACGGTGACGATGAGCGCCACCGCGTCGGCCAGCGCCTGCACGTCCTCGCGGGTGCGGCGGTCGTCGGCGTCGGTGGTCACGCGGAGCAGGCCGAGCCGCTCCGAACCGCCCAGCAGGGGAGCCCACCAGCGGCACTTGCCGGGGCAGGCGGAGGCGGCGGCAAGCAGCCGGCCGTACTGGAAGGCGCGGCCGGGCACCGTGCCCTCGATCCTCAGCTCGGAGCTGTGGTTCCGTTGCCGGCACTCGCCCGCGCCCTCCTCGGCGAGGTTGCGCAGCACATGGCGCTGGAGGTCGGCGAGGTAGATCGTGACGTGGGCGAGACCGGCGGGTTCGGCGTGCTCGGCGATTTTGGCCGGCAACCGCTCCAGGGGCATCAAGTGGCTGTCGGCCAGCAGGCCCGCCAGCATCCGGTGACTCAGCCGATCCCTGTCCTGAACCGTCACCCTTGCTCCTCGCCGCCCGTCGGGAGGCCGCCGTTCCGGCGTCCTCGCCCGGGCCGGGTGGCCCCCGTCCTGAACCTTTCCCATCGTACGCATACCACCCATAAGTGACGTAACGGGCACGTCGTATCACTCACGGGTACCACTACGGCGACGTGCGCGCCGATGACGTACGGCGGTACGGATGGCGGGGCGCCGCACGGACCGCCGTTACGTAGCTTGACGGACGCCATTCATCGGCTTTCGCCCTCGTTTTTGCTGTGTCCACGGCCGGGGACCGGGCGACCGGCGGACGCGTCGACACGGAGGTCTGCGATGACGGCTTACGACTACATCGTCACAGTACGAGGGCGCCGCCCTGGCCGTACGCAGGGCGCAGGGCGCAGGAGAGCCTCGATCGCCTCGGTCTCGGCCTGCCTGCCGACCAGGGAGGGGATCCGTGTCGCCATGGTCCGCCCTCACGGCTTCCCGGCACTCGTACGCTAACCACCGCACAAGGCGAGGGTTCGTTCCTCCGCCGCTCGGGCCGCGCACGCCACCCGCGCGTTCGGGTACCTCAAAGGGCCTCGGGGTGCGTGGTCGGAGGTCCGGGGCTGGGGTCAGACCTCCGCGGGTACGTGCGCGTCGGCGTCCTTCAGCCGTCCGGCGACCGTCGCCAGGATCTCGTCGGAGAACTCGGGGTCGGCGACCGCGCGCGAGATCAGCATCGCGCCGACGAGTGCGCTGAGGGTGACCATCGCGTCGGCCTGCGCCGCCTCGGGGTCACCGCCCTGCGCGGCCTCGCCGATGAGCGCGAGGTACTTGCGGACCTGCTGCTCGTACGCCTCCCTCAGCCCCTCGTCGCCGCGACCGGCCGTGGCGCCGAGGGTCACCAGGGCGCAGCCGGTACCGGGAGCGTCCCGGTGGCGGGCGCTGAGGTAGGCGTCGATCAGCCCCGAGCGGGGCGCCCCGGGGTCCCTGCGGGCGGCCTCGGCCATCTTGCCCTCGCCGTCGGCCAGCGCCAGTGCCGCCGCCTGGCCCATCAGGTCCTCGCGCGACGAGAAGTGCTTGTAGAACCCGCCGTGGGTCAGCCCGGCCTCCTTCATGAGGTCCGCGACGCCGGGGCGGGTCATGCCCTCCTCACGGATCCGGCGGGCCGCGATCCGCAGGACCTTCTCGCGCGACTCGGCCTTCGCTGCCTGCGAGTGACCCATCGCCTGACCTCCCGGATGTACGTCGGACCGTCCCGACCCATGTGGATGACGGACATCATACACCCTCCCCGGCGACCCCGGCCGGACCTTTGACATACAGGATGACACGCATCATCCTGCATATGAGGATGACTGAAATCATCCAGAAACGCCGGCACGCGGGCCTCCACCGCAGCAGGCCCGGCGCCTCACCCCCACCGCCCCACCGCCCGCGACCCCTCCGCGAGGACCCATGACCACCGCAGCAACCCGGCCGGACGTCAAGCGGGGAACCCTCCCCGTCTTCGCCACGGCGACGGCGATCACGGTCGCCAACATCTACTTCACCCAGCCCCTCCTCGACCAGATCGCCCGGGGCTTCGGCATCTCCGCCTCCACGGCCGGGCTCGTGGCCACGGCGGGGCAGATCGGCTATGCGCTGGGCATCGTGGCCGTCGTACCGCTCGCGGACCGGGCCCGGCTGCGCCGGCTGTCCAGAGTCCTGCTGGCGGTGACCGCCGTCGCGCTGCTCGCGGGCGCCGCGGCGCCGTCCGTCGCACTGCTGGGCATGGCGACCCTCGTCCTCTCGGCGAGCACCGTACTCCCCCAGGTGATCATGCCGACGGTCGCGTCCATGGCCGCACCCGGCCAGGCCGGACGGGTCCTGGGGGCGGTCGGCACCGGGCTGACGATGGGCGCCCTGCTCTCCCGCACCGCCTCCGGGCTCATCGCCCAGGCCGCGGGCACCTGGCGGGCGGGCTTCCTGGTCGCCGCGGCGGCCACGGCGGCGCTGCTGCTGGTCCTTCCCCGCTACATGCCGGCCGGGCGGCCCGCCGGAGCCGAGGCCTCGGGCGGTTACGGACGGCTGCTGGCCTCGCTCCCCCGACTGCTGGTGGACCACGCCCCGTTGCGGCTGTCGGCCGCGCTGGGGGCGACGGTCTTCGCCTCCTTCTCCGCCTTCTGGTCCACGCTCGCCTTCCACCTCACCGCGCCGCCCATCGGGCTGGGCCCGGCCGTGGTCGGCCTCTTCGGCCTGTGCAGCGTGCCGGGCGCGCTGGCCGCCCGCTACTCGGGCCGGCTCACCGACCGGTGGGGGCCGCCGGCGGTCAACACCCTCTCCGTCATCGCGGCGGTGGCGGCCTTCGCGCTCTTCGGGGTCGCGGGGCGATCGCTCGCCGTCCTCGCCGTCGGCTGCAACCTCCTCGGCTACGGGGTGACCAGCGGCCAGATAGCCAACCAGGCCCGCATCTTCACCGCGGCGCCGGGGATCCGGGGCCGCCTCAACACGGTGTACATGTTCGCCGTCTTCGGTGGCGGCGCCGTCGGTTCGGCCGTCGCGGGCGTACTCTTCTCGGCCTCCGGCTGGCACGGCGTGGTGGCGGGCGGCCTCGGCTTCCTGCTCCTCGCGGGCCTGACACTCGCCTGGCACGGCCTGCGCGCCCGTAACGGCGGCAGCGGGAGGGGCGCCCGGCGGGGCGACGACGCCGGACCCGGCCGTGCCGAGGCCGACACCGCCGCCACTCCCGCCGTACGCGGGTAGCGAACCCCCCGCGGAGCACGGGCCGCAGGGCCCGCGCTCCGCACGGTCACGCGGGACGGCCGCTACCTCCCGGCGCGCTCCCAGGTCAGGACGCCGGTGCGGAGCGCGCCCCAGATCCTGGCAGCGCCGGGCAGGCTCAGCCGGAGCCTGCGGCCGTCCAGCTCGGCGATCCGCGTCTGCGAACCGCCCACCCAGTTGGGGAACAGGCTGAGTTCGACCCGGTGCACGACCGTGTCCTCCGCCGGGACCTCGAAGGTGCCCGCGTAGGCGAGATAGCCCGCGGCCGCCGCGGCCAGTTCCTCGGGCAACCCTTCCTCGAGCCGCCCGTGGCGGAAGTCCGGCCGCCCGACCCGCATGATCTGGGCCGACATGTGGCCGTCGGGGCCATAGGTGATCAGCCCCCGGGGCCGCGGCCCGAAGGGCTCGACGACCTCGCCGGTGGCGACGTCGGTTGCCGCGTAGGACACCAGACGCCAGGCGCCGATCAGGGATTCGCGCAGTTCATCGGGGGCCATTTCGCTACCTCGCATTCGTTCCTTGACTTCCAGGATGACGAGAGTAATCCTGAATGAGGATGATGCAAATAATCCAGAATGGGAAAGGACGCGTCATGACCGACACCTACGACCCCACGCGCACAGCGATCCTGCTGGTCGACCCCTACAACGACTTCCTGTCCGAGGGCGGAAAGGTCTGGCCCGCACTCGAGCCCGTCGCCTCCGAGGTGGGCCTGCTCGACAACCTCCGCGCCGTCGTCGGCGCCGGGCGCGCGGCGGGCCAGAAGGTCTTCTTCGTCCCCCACCGCCGCTGGCAGGAGGGGGACTACGAGGACTGGGAGCACCCCAACCCGACGCACCGCATCATCCAGGAGCGGCGCACCTTCGCCTTCGGCACCTGGGGCGGCGAGTTCCACCCCGACTTCCGGCCCGCCGACGGGGAGGTGGTCATCCAGGAGCACTGGTCGCAGAGCGGTTTCGCCAACACCGACCTGGACTTCCGGCTCAAGCAGCAGGGCATCACGCATGTGATCGTCATCGGGCTGCTCGCCAACACCTGCATCGAGTCCACCGGCCGCTACGCCATGGAGCTCGGCTACCACGTGACGCTCGTCCGCGACGCCACCGCGGCCTACCGCCCCGAGATGATGCACGCCGCCCACGAACTCAACGGCCCCACGTACGCCCACTCCATCACCACCACCGCCGACCTGCTGGGGACGCTGGAGAACGGAGACCACTGACATGCGACTGACCGGAGAGATACTGATAGGCGCGTCGTCCGTCCCCGCGTCCGAGGGCACGATGAAGGCACTCGACCCGGCGACCGGCGAGCTGGTCGGGCCGGAGTTCGCGCTCGGCGGTGCCGCCGAGGTCGACCGCGCCGCGCGTCTGGCCGACGAGGCCTACGACACCTACAACCGCACCGGTATCGCGGAGCGTGCCGCGTTCCTGGAGCTGATCGCGGACCGGCTGGAGGCGATCAAGGGCGAACTGGCCGAGCGGGCGGCCCTGGAGACGGGTCTGCCGGTCGCGCAGCTGGAGGCCGAGGCGGTCAAGTCCGCCGGACAGTTCAGGCAGTTCGCCGAGGTCGTCCGGCAGGGCCGGTTCCGGCAGGCCGCCGTCGACCCGGCCCAGCCGGAGCGGCAGCCGAGGCCGCGCATGGACCACCGCATGCAGAAGATCGCGATCGGACCGGTGGCCGTGTTCGGCGCCAGCAACTTCCCGATCTCGTACTCGGTCGCGGGCGGCGACACCGCCGCCGCGCTCGCCGCGGGCTGCCCGGTGATCCTCAAGGCCCACAACGCCCACCCCGGCGCATCGGAGCTGCAGGGACGCGTC
This sequence comes from Actinacidiphila glaucinigra, assembly GCF_035918135.1. Classification (NCBI taxonomy): domain Bacteria; kingdom Bacillati; phylum Actinomycetota; class Actinomycetes; order Kitasatosporales; family Streptomycetaceae; genus Actinacidiphila; species Actinacidiphila glaucinigra. Next base: position 8,577,592 of record NZ_CP109144.1, on the reverse strand, counting down.
ATCCAGGCCGCCGTCGCCGACTCCGGGCTGCACGAGGGCGTGTTCTCGATGCTCCGGGGAGCCGGCAACGCGATCGGCGAGGCCCTGGTGGACCACCCGCTGGTCAAGGCGGTCACCTTCACGGGCTCCGAGGCCGGCGGCATGGCCCTGTACCGGCGGGCGCAACTGCGCCCCGACCCGATCCCGGTCTTCGCCGAGATGACGAGCGTCAACCCGACCTTCGTCCTGCCGGCCGCGCTGGCCGCGCGCGGTGGCGAGATCGGCGACGGTTTCGCCGAGCGCATGCTCGTCAACGTCGGCCAGGCCTGCCTGAAGCCGGCCGTGCTGCTGGCCGTCGACGGCCCGGGGTACGCCGCGATGCGCGAGGCGGCCGCGGCACGGGTGAGCGCGACGGGCGCCCGGACGATGCTCACCCCCGGCATCCACGACGCCTACGGCCGCGGGGCGCAGCGCCTGCGCGGCTCGGGTGCCGCGACCGTCGCGGCCGGACCGGAGCCCGAGGGCGCCTTCGAGGGCCGCGCGCAACTCCTCGAGGTCGACGGCGACCGGTTCCTGGCCGAACCCGCGCTGGCCGACGAGGTCTTCGGACCGGCCGCGCTGCTCGTCCGGCTGACCGGCGTCGAGCAGATGACGGAGGTGGCCCGGAGCTTCCGCGGCCAGCTGTCGGCGACGATGCACCTCGAGGACGCGGACCACCCGCAGGCCGCCCGCCTGCTGCCGGTCCTGGAACGCCGTACCGGCCGGATCGTGGTGAACGCCTTCGCCCACCCGCAGGAGGTCGGCCACGCCACCATCCACGGCGGCCCGTTCCCGGCCACCACCGACAGCCGCTTCACCTCCGTCGGCATGAGCGCGATCGAGCGCTTCCTGCGACCCGTCACCTACCAGGGTTTCCCGGACGCGCTGCTCCCCGAGGCACTGGCCCCGGACAACCCGCTGGGGCTGTGGCGACTGGTCGACGGGCACGTCACCCGCGACTGACCGCGCGCCGGGCGCGAGGCGGGGCGGGCCCGGTCAGGTGAAACGGGCCAGCTCGTCCCGGGTGCGGTCGCCCCAGGGGTGCTCCTCGCCGAGATGGCGCACCCGGTCCTGGAGGACCTGGCGCAGCAGCCGGCCGGCGCGTGCGGAGTCGCCCGCCGCGCCGACCGAACAGGCGTGGGCGTTACGGCTGTTGAGGGTGGAGGGGTGGTCGTCGCCGAGGACGCGGGTGCGGTCCTGGACGAGGATCTCCAGCAGGTCCGCCGCCTCCCCGTGGCGGCCGGCCGCGGCCAGGCAGCGGGCGCGGCCGCCCCGGGCGGTGAGCGTCTGGGGGTGGTCCTCGCCCAGACGGTCGCGGCAGTCGTCGACGAGCCGTCGGTACAGCGCGGCGGCCTCGCCCGTGCGGCCCGCACGCAGGATGCAGCGGGCGTGGGCGGCGCGGACCGCGAACAGCTGGGGGTGCCCGGCGTCGAGGATCCCGCCGCTCTCGGTCAGCAACGTGTCCAGGAGCCGTACGGCTTCCTCCGTCGCCCCGGCCTCGCTGAGGAAGACGGCCTGGTAACGGCGCCACAGCAGCGGGATCGGGCTGTCCGGCCCGTGCACGGCGGCTCTGCGGCCGTCCGCGATCAGGGCGTCGAGCAGCGCCGCCGCGCGGCCGGGTTCGCCGGCCTCGCCCAGGAAGCGGGCCCGGCCGTGGCGGGAGGCGAGGGAGTCGGGGTGGAGCGGGTCGAGGACCTTGAGGCAGTCCTCCAGGAGTTCCTCGAAGAGCCCGGCGGCCCGGGCGGCGTGCCCCGCCTCGCCGAGGAAGTGGGCGTGGTGGCGGCGGTTGTTGAGGGTGTAGGGGTGGTACGGGCCCTGGGTGCGGGTACGGTCCGCGACCAGGCTGTCGAAGAGCCGGGCGGCCTGTCCGGGGCGGCCGGCGTCGCCGAGCAGGTAGGCGTAGCCGTAGCGGCTGCTGAGAGTGTGCGGGTGGTCGGCGCCCAGCAGGCGGGTCCGATCGGCCAGCACGGACTGGTACTCGGCGACCGCCTCATCCAGGCGGCCGCTCTCGCCGAGGAACAGGGCGAGGTTGTTGCGGCTGTTGAGGGTGTGGGAGTGCTCGCGCCCGAGGATGCGCGTGCGGTCCTCGATGACGCCGCGCAGCAGGTCGACGGCCTCGGCGGGGTGGCCGGCCATGCCTCGGTAGCGGGCGTGGGAGTTGCGGTTCTCCAGCGTCTCCTTGGCGTCGGGCCCGCCGCGCCGCTCGGCCTCCGCGACCAGGTCGTAGTAGAGGTCCGCTGCGCGCCGCGGGTCGCCCGCCTCCCCCACGCACGTGGCGTACCACTGCCGGGGCAGCTGCCCGGGATCGGCTCCGGCCTTGTCGAATGCGGCCATCGCGTGGCGCAGGTCGCCGCGCTGGTAGGCGGTCGCGCCGATGTCCAGGGCACGTACCGGGTCGGCGTGGTCGATGAGGATCTCCCACACGGCGTCCGGGATGCGCGGCGGCGGCACCTGCTCGTCCAGTGTCTGGTGCAGGTAGTCGAAGGCGAGGTACGCGCCCTCGTCTCTGGGCAGCAGCAGGCTGGAGGTGGCGTGCAGGGGGGCGGTGGCCCAGCTCAGCGCCTCCTCCCACGGCTCCGGCCGCAGGCTGCCGCCGCCGCGCAGGTCGAGGTGGATCTCGTGCAGGCGACGCAGGACGTCCTCGGGCAGCGGCTCGTGGTGACCGGCGCGCCGCGCGTCCACGGCCCCGGCCACCAGGGCGGCGGCGCGCGGACGGGCGCCTGCCGCCCAGGCGTTGCGAAAGTCGTCGAGCAACTGGGGCGCCGCGGCCAGGTACTCGGCCACACCGCGGCTGCCGGTCCGGGCGCCGTTGACGGCGGCCCTGATCCTCGGATCGTCCGTGTGGTGCTGGGCCCGGGCCAGCTCCGCCTCGCTCCAGGTCCGGTCCACCCGGACGACCGAGGCCAGCCGCAGCACCTCGCGGCCCGAGCGCAGGACGTCGCCGCCGGGCTCGTCGTCGGCGGCGGAGCGGGCGCCGAAGCGAATGTGCTGACGGGCACTGATGGTCGCGACGACGGCGACCCGCGCCGATCCGGCCTCCAGCAGCCGCTGTACGTGACCCGCCGTCAATCCGCCTGCGCCGAGGTAGTTCTCGAGGTCGTCCAGCCACACCACCGCCCGGTACCACCGGGAGACCGGGTCGACGAGCGCGACCATCGCCTCCCGGCTGTCCGGGACGACCAGCCGGTGGCGCGGGAAGTGCTTGCGCACCACCTCGTACGCCAGGCGGGTCTTGCCCGCCGTGGAGTCCCCCACCAGGAGCAGGAAGCCCCGGCCCCCGCTCAGCACCGCCTCCGCCTGCGGCATCGCGTCCCGGCCGACGAACACCGGGACGCGGCCGAAGCCCGCCGTCCCGCCGCCGCCCGGCGCGGCCGGGTGGACACCGAGGCCGATGGGGTCGCCCACGTCCGCCACCAGCGGTGCCGTGCCGCGCCGGGAGATCCGCAGCAGACCGGGCAGCGCCCGCCTGCGACCGGCCGTCTGCTCCAGCGCCCTGCCTCCTGAGGCGGCCACGGTCTCGGTCGCCGCGCCGGCCACCGCTCCCGGCGGACCGAGCAGCAAGGTCAGCAGGGGCCGGGCCAGGCCCGCGAACATCCTGAGCAGGTAACCCGCAGCGCCCGCGATACGCCCCCACACGGCAGCCACCACACACCCCCGTTCCCCCTGTGCTCCCCCTGCCGTGGTGCATTCCCGGTGGCGCCGTCCGCTATCCCCCGGAGGCGCTGTAACGGGCGGAGGCCAGTGAGAAGTCGAGGAAGCCGCGGGCCCAGGCGTGGATGCCGTCCGCGTACTGGCAGACCGCCGCCAGCTGCGCCGGGGTCAGGTCGGCCTCGAGGGCGCCGGCGTACAGGTCGCGCGTCGCGGTGCGCAGGGCGGCGACGCGGCGGGCGTGCCACAGCCGTGTCTCGTCGACGGCCTCGTCCAGCGTCAGACCGTGGTGGTGGCGCAGGACGAGGACCAGGTTGGTGGTCTCCCCGGAGCGCAGCTCCTTCTCCACCGAGAACAGGTCGTTGGTCCAGCCGATGACGTCGGCGGCGGCCTCCCGCAGCGCGCGGCAGGCCGGCGAGAACCAGATCGCCGCAGGAAGTTCCGACTCCTGGGCGTACTCGATGAGGTCGAAGCACCAGCCGGTGGCACCGGAGACCCGCCGCCAGGCGACGTAGGCCTCGGGGGTGGGCACCTCGTGGCCGCCGCGGAACCGGAGCATGTCCTGGTTGGTGCGGATCCACGCGACGAGGTGGCGGCGGAAACGGTCGCCCCAGGCGGGCCCCATGGCGCCGGTCACCCGCGGCACCACCTCGTCCAGGGCGCGGACGGCCGGTGGCGCCGACGCGGGGACGGCGCGCGCCCAGCCGCCGACGGCGTGCGCCATGGCCTCGAGTTCCGCTCCGGTCCCGGTGGCCGGGCCGGCGTCGCTGTCGTCGTCGACGGCGAACATCCACAGCGTGAGCCGGGCCAGCTCCGCCAGGCGGGCCGGGGCCGCCCACGGCCACACGTGCGCGGCCATGGCGACCTGCCGCTCCCGGCCGGCCTGACCCGAGGTCAGCGCGGACAGCAGACCGGTGCGCCGGGCCCAGGCCATGACCTGCGGTTCCACCTGCCGCAGACCGGGATTGAGCAGCGACGGGCCCGGCACGCGGACGGGCCCCCCGGCCCGCTCCCGTACGGTCGCGCTGTGCGAGGCCCGTCCCCCCGGGCCGTCGATACGGACGAACGCAGACGTCTTACCCACCTAGATCCCCCCTTCCCGGGCCCTCAGCGGCCCGGGCAAGGACTACGACTTCCAGCCATCCCCGTCCCGGTTCCTACCCAGTGTTCGGCCATCGGACGCCAGGAACGGGCGGGTGACGTCAGGGCGCCGACACAACCGGGCAGGCGATGCGGGAACCCGGTCCGTCCGCATCGCGTCATGATCCGGGTGGGCACCGACCGCCCGCGACACCGTTCACCGTCACCTTCCCCGGCACCATCACATTCATCGAGGAGAGCAGTGCACAGACACCGCCGCCCGTACCCCGCCGCCGTGACCGCCGTGCTCCTGGCCGCCCTGCTGGGTGCCTGCGGGAGCCCGGACACCGTTGCCGTGGCCGGATCCGGACCGTCGGCCACCGCTTCCGCGGGCACCCGTACCCCGGCCGCGAAGGCGGACCCGCCCGTCACCGGAGCACTGGACGACCACCGGCACGTGGCGCGCAGGACGACCACGGGGCGGCGCCCGCACATGGTGCAGCGGTGCACCGACCGCACCCGGCGGGTGCGGCACACGTCCTCGAGCGGTTCCGGAAAGCGCAAGTCGACCCGGACCTGGTACACCACCGAGCACTACAAGGACTGCCGGAAGGTGCAGCAGGGCACCGAGTCCTACACGCGGGTGGTGTCGGCGGAACGCTGGTGCGTCGAGCTGGACGACGTCGGCGGCGACCGCACCCGGGACGACGTCTGGTACAAGGTCGACTCCGCCACCTACGGCAGGGCCGTCGACGCGGAAGAGGGCACCCGGATGTCCTTCACCCCCCTGGCGAACGGCTGCTGACAGCCCGCCACGGGCGCTGTACGGCCGGGTGACGACGCGGGGCGGGACGGCCCTGGGCGGTGCCGGGGCCGGCGTAATCCGGATGCGCCCCGCCGGGGGCGTCTGCCATCCTCGCGCCCATGTCCACGTTCCGAGACCTCCTCGCCGAAGGGGAGGCCGTCCCGACCGAGGGCTGGGACTTCTCCTGGTTCACCGGCCGCGCCACCGAGCAGCGCCCGTCCTGGGGTTACGCCCGGCTCCTCGCGGACCGGGCAGGCCGGTCCGAGGCCCTCCTCGACGTCCAGACCGGCGGCGGGGAGGTCCTGGCCACCGTGCCCCTCGCCCCGCCGGTCGTCGCGGCGACGGAGTCCTGGGCGCCCAACCTGGAGATCGCCCGCCGCAACCTGGCACCCTTCGGCGCCACCGTCGTCCAGGCCGAGAACACGGCCGACCTCCCCTTCCCCGACGGCCACTTCGACCTCGTCGTCAGCCGGCATCCGGTGGTGACCCGCTGGGACGAGGTGCGCCGGGTGCTGCGTCCCGGCGGCACCTATCTGTCCCAGCAGGTCGGCGCGGGCTCGGTTCGGGAGCTGACGGACTACCTGATGGGGCCGCGACCGCTCGCCACGCACACGCGGGACCCCCTCACGACCACGGCCGGCTCCAGCGGGGTCGAGGCCACCGCCCGCGCCGAGGCGGCGGGCCTGGAGGTCGTGGACCTGCGCCAGGAGGCGCTGCGCATGGAGTTCCACGACATCGCCGCCGTGGTCCACTTCCTGCGCAAGGTCATCTGGATCGTGCCGGGATTCTCCGCGGACGCCTACCGCGAACGGCTCGCGGAGCTCTACGGCTTCATGGAACGGCACGGGCCCTTCGTGGCCTACTCGCAGCGCTATCTGATCGAGGCCCGCAAGGGCTGACCCCGGCAGGAGGGCACCCCTGGTGAAAGCGCCGACGACCAGACCTTTCGAGGCGTCCGATGTCGGTGCCGCGGCCGGCCTCCTCGCCGCCCGCCACCGCCGCAACCTGGCAGGGGAAGCGGCGCTCGACCCCGGTTTCGCCGAACCGGCGGCCTGCGCGGCCCTCCTGCGGGACGACTGGGAGCGGGGCGCGCGCGGAGCGGTCGCGGAGACGGCGGACGGCACACTCGCCGGATACCTCCTCGCCGTGCCCGGCGACGACGTGCGCGGACGCCATGTGTGGACGGGGCCCGGGCACTACGCGGCACACGAGGGGGACGTCCTGCGCTGCCTGTACGCGGACCTGTCGGGTCCATGGCTCGGCGAGGGGCGGCTGCACCACTACGCCGTCGCGGCCGCGCACGACCTGCCGGTCTGGCTGTCGCAGTGCTTCGCCTACGAGCAGGTCCACGCGGTGACGGACCTGGCGGCGGCGGGGGCGGCCGGCTTCCACGACGACGTGCGGGCCGCCGGGCCTTCGGACCTCGCCGCGCTGGAGCCGCTGTTCCGCCTGGTCGCCGACGCGCACACGGGCCCGCCGGTCTTCGCCTTCATCGAGCCGTCCTTCCACGAGGGCCTGCGGCCGGGCCACTTGGAGCTGCTGGAGGACCCCGCCGTGTCGTACTGGCTCGTCGAAGGGCCGGAGGGGGTGCGGGGCTTCTGCGTCATGCGGCCCGTGCCCGACGACGAGGTCTCCCTGACCGCGCCGCGCGGCTCGGTCGAACTGCTCCTCGCCGCGACAGCCCCCGAGTGCCGGGGCGGCGGTGTGGGGCGCCGCCTCACCGAGCACGCCCTCGCGGACGCGGCCCGGAGAGGGTTCCGCGTGTGCGTGACGGACTGGCGGGCGGCGAACCCGCTCTCGTCGGCGTTCTGGCCGCGCCGCGGCTTCCGTCCCGTCGCCCACCGGCTGCACCGCCTCCTCGACCCGCGGCTGTCACGGGGCTGAGCCGGGCCGGCTGGGCCGTGGCGTCACATGCCCTCCCCCGACCTTCGGCCGGGGGTACCCCCACTCGGCGTCACTCCCCCAGCTCCGCCGGGAGGTGCCCCCGGGCACGGCCTAGTCCACGACGCCGAAGTCCTCCGGGAAGTCCTCCAGGAACGCGCGGCGCCGGGGATCGGTCTCGGCCGCCGTCATCGCGGACAGCAGGTCGAGGAACCCGTCCCGCTGGCCCTCCGTCATCCGGTCGACCACGGCGGCCACGCCCTCCAGGGCCTTCAGTGCCTCGTCCTGGTCCATGCGCTCGTCGTCCGCGTCCTCGACGAACCAGGTGAGGTCCACGAGGGCCGCCACGAGGGCGTGGGTGAGCGAAGGGTACGGAGGCATCGGTGTGTTCTCCCTGCGGGCTACGGCTGTGGCGTTCCCCGGCATCCCATCACGAGGCGCCGACAGCGCCGCGCCCAGGTCGGTGCCGCAGGTGGCCGAGCGTGTTCCGGGGCGGCGCCTACGGTCCGCCCCCGTGCCGCGGCGTCTCCCCGCGCAGTGCCGCGCATGCCACGGAGCAGATGACACCTGCCGCGGCCGGGTGACCGCCCGCGCTCGCAGCTCCATGCCCAACTCCCGTGCTGCCTCGGCCCGTTCGGCCACGACCCCGGTTCACCCGACAGGTCCGGCCGGATTGCCCTGATGGGCCGTCATTCATTTTTTGTTGGCCCGCCGTTCCCGTACGGTTCCGCAAGGCCGGCACCTCGGGGGCGGATTGGCGCGGGCACATGGGTGACCGTTTATGCTCTGCACCGTCATTGGGATTGTTGTGAACTCAACCACGTTTGGCCGTCGAGGGGACAGCGCGCCATGAACCGTCCGGGGATGTCGATCAACCAAGTGCGGATAGCCGTGGCCTTGCTCAGCCTCGCGCTGTTCGCGCAGACGACGTTCTGGCTCCTCTACGACATCGCTGTCCGCGGTCTGCCCGGCGCCTGGTCGCTGTGGACGACGGGGTGGGTGCCGGGCCTGTCGGCGACCTCCTCGCTCGACCTCGGCCTGGCGGCGCTGCAGCTCTGCGCCGGTCTGGCCGCCCTGTTCCGCACCCGCGGCGCCGGCGGCCTGCTGATGACCTCGTGCACGGTGACCCTCGGCTTCCGCCTCCCGGCGGTCTGGTACCTGCTGCTCGACTCCCCCTCCGACCCGTGGTTCGGCACCCTGAAGGGCGCCTCGCTGAACGCGGTGGGCAGCACCGCCGTCCTCGCGGTGGTCCTCTGCCTCGTCCTGGGCGGGCTCCTCCTGCTCGCACGGCACATGGAGTACGAGGCCGCCGCCTCGAACGCGGTGACCGGCGGTGTCCGCCCGGTGAAGGTGACGGCCACCGCCTCCGGCCTGCTGCTCGCGGTGCTGAACGTCTTCTACATCGGCCGGAACGCCGTGACGGCCTTTCAGGTCGGCCCCGGTGTGCTCACCGACCTGATCGTCGGCAAGGGAAGCGGGCGGGCCATCCTCGCGGTTCCGTCGCCGTACCAGTGGGTGTGCCTGACCGTGCTGTGCGGGGCCGGCATGCTGCTCGCAGCCAGGCGGCGGCCCACCGCCCCGGGCTTCTCGGTGGGTCTGTCGCTCTTCATGATGCCGTCGGCCTTCACGGAACTGTGGGGCTACGCGGTCGGCTCGATGCCCGTGACCGCCGTGGACACCTCGCAGAGCCTGCTGGAGTTCGTCGGTTCCGCGGCGGTGGTCGCCCTCATCGTCGGCGACGTCCGCCGCGACCGCCGGCCCGACGACGCCGACCTCGACGTCATGACACCCGCCGTGCCGATGAGGACCGCGGCGCCCGTACCTGCCGTACCCACCACGCCCGCCGTGCCTGCCACGCCCGCCACGCCCGCCACGCCCGCCGCACCGGCTGCCCAGGACGACGAGGACGACGACGCGGCGGAAGGGGCCGTCGAGGCCGTGCAGGTCACCGTCCCCGCCCAGCGCCACACCGACGCCGACACCGACGCGGAGGCCGAGCGTCCGGCGACCGAGGCCGCCGGCGCCTGACGCGGGCGCCGTCCCGGCCGGACCGACCGGCTCCGCCGCGAAAAGCGTTTGCGCGGAGCCGGTGCCGGTGCCGAGAGTTACGGCATGCCCATCACCGTGCGGTCGGCCACCCCCGAGGACGCTCCCGTCATCTGCGACGTGCTCAACGCCGTCGACGTCCTGGAGCTCGGGCGGCCCGAGACCGACCTGGCGACGGTCGAGTCGTCGCTGATCCACCCCGAGGCGGACCTGGAACGCAACTCCTGGCTGGCCTTCGAGGACGGCGCGCTCGTCGCCTACGGGCTGCTGTGGGACGACTCCGGCGCCGAACGCATCGACGTCGACCACTACGTCCTGCCCGCCCACCAGGAGGCGGGCGAGCGGCTGCTGGACCTCCTCCAGGCCCGGGCCGCCGAACGCGCCGCGGAGAACGGCGCGGAGCGGGCCGTCGTCCATCTCGCCCTCAACACCGCGCCCACCATGGACACGGCCCGCCTGACGCGGCGCGGCTGGAGGACCGTACGGCGCTACCACGTGCTGACCCGACCGCTGTCCGCAGCCGCGGACCCCGTCCCCGGGCTACCGCCCGGACTGACGCTGCGCGACTGCACGGCGGAGGCCGACCGCCGCCGGGCCCACGAACTCCTGCAGGAGAGCTTCGCGGAGCACTTCGACCACCAGCGGCGCAGCTACCGGCAGTGGCTGGACGACCTCGGCCAGGGCATCGACTGGTCCCTGGTGTGGATCGCCTCGCTGGAGGGCGCGGGGGACGTGGGCGCGGCGCTGACCCGTGACGACCGCGCGGCCATGGCGTGGATCCGGAGCCTGGGCGTGCGCAAGGAGGCGCGGGGCCGGGGCGTCGCCGGCCATCTGCTGCGCCATGCCTTCGGGGTCTACGCCGCCCGCGGCCGCGACACCCTCGGCCTCGGGGTGGACACCGACAACTCCACGGGGGCCCTGCGGCTGTACACCGCGCACGGCATGACCCTCCACTTCGCCGTGGACACCTGGGAATTGACGCTGCCGGCGGCCACCCCGGAGTGAGCGCGCCGCCCGCCGCGCGGCCGGACGACCGGCCCGGGGGCCCGGAGCAGCCCCGCCGCCTCCGCCACCGCGGGCGGCGGTGAGTGCCGACGTCGGGTCCGAAGGACCGAGTCCGGGGGTGGTCAGGGCGAGCCCGCCCACGCGTCCACGGCGGTCGCAGCGGCAGGGCGGTGTCCCGCGGCGCACCTGATCCGCCGACACCGCGCGGGCCGGGCAGGACGATCTGCCGGTACGCGCCGGTTCCGCCGAGGTCGCCCAGGTGGGCGGCAGCCCGCATCGTCCCTACGGGCCCGCAGCGGACGCGATCCCCTTGCCGCGCTCACCGGTTCATTCGCGGTTCACGTTCCGGCCACCCCCGCGAGAACAGGGCTCTTTACCGTCCCTTGGTATTCGCTATACCGGAACATAGACTTGGAGGCACTGTGCGGCCGCACAGACTTCTTCCGCTGCTCCCTCGCCACGACGGCGGCAGGTCCGCCCTCACCTGCCGGTTCAAGTGCGGTGACGCCTGCGCCCACGAGGCCCCGAACACCAGCGGCAACGCCTACCTCGGCGACGTCGTCGCCGACGCCCTCTCCCGCCGCACCATGCTGCGGACCGGCGCCGTGGTCACCCTGGCCGCCGCCGCGGGCGGCATGGCCGTCACGTCCGGCACCGACGTGGCCGCCGCCGCGCCCGAGCCGCTGCACGGAGGCCACGGCGGTCACGGCGGCACCGTCGATCCCGACGCCGCCAAGGGCCTGCGCTTCCGGCCCGTCGAGCCGAACACCGTGGACGCCGTCGTCGTCCCCGAGGGCTATGCCCAGAGCGTCCTGATCCGCTGGGGCGACCCCATCCTGCGCGGCGCCCCCGCGTTCGACCAGGCGCGGCAGACCGCCGCGTCGCAGGCCGGCCAGTTCGGCTACAACAACGACTTCCTGCACCTGTTCGACCTGCCAGGTGAGCGCGGCCGTCAGGTACTCGTCGCCAACCACGAGTACACCGACGAGATCCTCATGTTCCCGGGCTACGACGCGGCGAACCCCACCCGCGAGCAGGTCGAGATCGCCTGGGCCGCGCACGGGCTCAGCGTGGTCGTGGTCGAGGAGGAGCGGCACTCCGGCCGCCTGTACCCGGTGAGCCGGCACGGCCTGAACCGCCGGCTCCACACCCGGACCGCCTTCCGGCTGACCGGTCCCGCCGCGGGCAGCCCCCTGCTGCGCACCAAGGCCGACCCCACCGGCACGAAGGTCCTCGGCACCCTCAACAACTGCGCCGGCGGCACCACCCCATGGGGCACCGTGCTGTCCGGCGAGGAGAACTTCAACCAGTACTTCGGCAACGCGGCCTCGGTCACCGACCCGGTCACCGCGGAGCGGCTGAAGCGCTACGGCATCGCCGGCGCGGCCAGCGAGCGCAAGTGGGAGCGGTTCGACGACCGCTTCGACCTGGCCAAGGAGCCCAACGAGGTCAACCGCTTCGGCTGGATCGTGGAGCTCGACCCGTTCGACCCGGACTCGACGCCTCGCAAGCACACCGCGCTCGGCCGCTTCAAGCACGAGGCCGCGCAGCCCCGCCTCACCGAGGACGGCCGCCCCGTCGTCTACATGGGCGACGACGAGCGCTTTGACTACATGTACAAGTTCGTGGCGAGCAAGGCGATGCGGCACGGCACCGGGCGGGCGGTCCGCGAGCACAACCTGTCGCTCCTGGACGAGGGCACGCTCTACGTCGCCAGGCTCACCGGCGACAGCCCGGCCGCGGAGTTCGACGGCAGCGGGAAGCTGCCCTCGGACGGCGAGTTCGACGGCTCCGGCGAGTGGATCAAGCTGGCGAGCGGCACCACCTCCTTCGTGGAGGGCATGACCGCCGAGGAGGTCTACCTCTTCACCCGCATGGCGGCGGACAAGGCCGGAGCCACGAAGATGGACCGCCCCGAGGACGTCGAGCCCAGCCCGCGCACCGGTCGCGTCTACGTGGCGCTGACCAACAACACCAACCGCGGCAAGGCCGGTTCCGCCGGTGCCGACGAGGCCAACCCGCGGAACAACAACAAGCACGGGCACGTGCTGGAGCTGGCGGAGTTCTTCGACGACCCGGCCGCCGACCGCTTCGCGTGGCGGCTGTTCCTGGTCGCGGGCGACCCGTCCGACCCCGCGACCTACTTCGCGGGCTTCCCGAAGGACGACGTCAGCCCGATCTCGTGCCCGGACAACGTGGCCTTCGACCCGCACGGCAACCTGTGGATCTCCACCGACGGCGCGCCGGGCACCCTCGGCACCCACGACGCCCTCTTCGGTGTCGCGGTCAAGGGTGACAAGCGCGGTCAGGTCCGTCAGTTCCTGAGCGTGCCCAAGGGCGCCGAGACGTGCGGACCGATCGTCCAGGACCAGCGCGTCCTGGTCGCGGTGCAGCACCCGGGCGAGACCGACGGCTCCACGTACGAGAACCCGTCCTCGCGCTGGCCCGACGGGGGCAAGCGGATCCCCCGCCCCTCCGTCGTCGTGGTGTGGCGCAAGGACGGCCGCGGCATCGGTGTGTGACGGAAACGGCCCCGCCCGGCGTGCCGGGCGGGGCCGTCCCGCGGTCGTCGTCACGGGGCCGGACGGGACCGGCACCGCCCCGCACCGGCTCGAGCGGCGCGGGGAGGTGCCGGACACCGACGGTACGTCAGTTCACGGTGACCGGCAGCTCGTAGAGGTCGTTCTGGGTGACCACGGGCTTGTTGCGCAGCTCCGCCGCCGGGACCGCCAGGTCGAGCTTCGGGAAGCGCTCGAACAGGGCGGGCAGCGCCACCGAGGCCTCCAGCCGGGACAGCGCGGCGCCCGGGCACACGTGCGGGCCGTGGCCGAAGGCGATGTGCCGGATGGGGTGGTCGCGGGTGATGTCGAAGACGCCGGCGCTCGGGCCGTGCTGCTTCTCGTCGCCGCCGATCGCCGCGTAGGAGACGATCAGCGCCTCGCCCTTGGCGATCACCTTGTCGCCGACGGGGACGTCCTCGGTGGCGAAGCGGATCAGCACATGCGAGGTGGGCGTGGAGTGGCGCAGGGTCTCCTCCACCACCGACTCCCAGCTCGCCTTGCCCTCCCGCACCAGCGCGAGCTGGTCGGGGTGGGTGAGGAGGTTCACGACCGCGTTCACGATGAGGGAGATGGTGGTCTCGTGCCCCGCGGCGATCATGAGCTGCAGGGTGCTCTGGATCTCCTCGTCGGTGAGGTGGTCACCGTCCTCGGAGGCCGCGATGAGAGCGCTGGTGAGGTCGTCACCGGGCTCGGCGCGCCGGTCGGCGACGGTCTTGGCCATGAGGGCCGCGAGCTCGCCGAGGGTGGCGAGGACCTCTGCGGGCGGGGTCTGGGTGGAGAAGAACTTCTCGAACAGCACCTTCAGCCGCGGCAGGTGGGCCTCGTCGATGCCCATCAGCTCCTGCACCACGTACATCGGCAGCGGGTAGGCGAAGGTGGCCTTGAGGTCGAGCACGTCGCCCTCGCGCGCCGCCTCCTCCACGCGCTCCAGGAGACCGGCCGTCAGCTCCTCGATCCGGGCCCGCATCTGCTCCACGCGGCGCGGGGTCAGCGCCTGGGCGACCAGGGCACGCATCCGGCGGTGGTCGGCGCCGTCGACGGTGAGCATGGAGCGGCCGGGGTTGGCCAGGCCGATCAGCGCCCAGTCGGCGGGTATCTCACCGCGGGTGAAGGCGTCCCAGTGGGCGATGTCCTTCACCAGCCGCGGGTCGGTCAGCAGCGCGCGGGCCTCGGCGTGGTGCGTCACGGCCCACACCGGCACCCCGCCGGGGAGTTCGACCGCGGCCAGCGGGCCCGCCTCGCGCAGCGCGGTGCTCTCGGCGACGAGGTCGCCCACCAGCGGGTCCAGCACGATCGGGGCGGCCGCGTGGTGGCCGGTGACCGGGCATTCCATCAGAGTTCTCCTAGTACGGGGGTGGGTGTGAAACGCACGGGGAGCTTGGTCATGCCTCGCAGCCACGGGGACGGACGGCGCACCAGATCGGCGGCATCGACCGCCAGTTCGATGTCGGGCAGCCGGTCCAGCAGCACCTCGATGCCGGTGCGGGCGATGGCCTCGGCGATCTCCTGGGCCGGGAACGGGCAGCGGTGCTCGCCGTGCCCGAAGGAGAACCAGGCGTTGTTGCCGTTGGTGGAGGCACCGGCCTCCAGGTGCACCTGGGGGTCGGCGTTGGCCGCGGCGAAGCCGAGGATGAGCAGGTCGCCGGAGGCGATCTGGCGCCCGCCGAGCCGGGTGTCGCGGCTGGCCCACCGCCCGGCGATGTTCTGGCTGGGGGTGTCCTCCCACAGGACCTCGTTCATGGCCTGCCCGACGCTGTGCCGGCCGCCGGTGAACGAGGCGGCGAAGCGGTCGTCGGTGAGCATCAGCCGCAAGGAGTTGCCGATCCAGTCCGCGGTGGGCTGGTGCCCGGCCACGGTCATCACCATCAGGTCCTGCACGATCTCCTCGTCGGAGAAGTCGTACCGGTCGGCGAGCATCCGCGAGACGACGTCCGCGCCCGGCTGCTCCTTCTTCGCCTCGAGCAGTTCGGTCATCGCTGTGTAGACGTGCGTCTGGCCGGCGATGGCGTCCGGGCCCCCGTCGACCAGGTCCTTGACCGCCTTCACGAGGAGGGGGCCCTGCTCCTCGGGGAAGCCGTACAGCCGGGCGAGCACGCGGACCGGGAGCAGCATCGCGAACTCGTCGAGGATGTCCGCCGTGCCGCCGCCGCAGAAGGTGTCGACGAGTGCGTCGGCGTAGCGCTCGGCGTAGCGGCGCAGTTCGACCGCGTCGATGGCCTCCATGGCGTTGCCCATCATCGCGGCGCGCTGCCGGTGGCGTTCGCCCACGGTGTAGAGGATCGAGGGCTGCTTGCGCCCGATCATGGGCAGCAGCGGCCAGTCGTCGGGTATGTGGTCCCACTGGTTCCACAGGTCCGAGTCGCGGCTGAAGAGCACCGGGTCGCCGGTGACGTGCAGCAGTTCCCGGTAGCCCAGCACGAGCCAGGCCGGTATGCCTCCGTCGAGCGTCACGGGGGCCAGGGCGCCGTGGTCGCGCCGCAGTTCCCGGTAGAGGGCGGCGGGTTCGACATGGAAACGCGGACCGCTGAACGGCACCGCCCCGGCGAACGGGTCGGTGCCGGCGGCCGCGGTGGGCTGGCTGGTCACGGAGCGGTCATCTCCCGGGCGCGCGGGTGGGCGGCGGACAAGGTCTGCAGGTGCTGGACGAGGGTGATGAGGACGTCCTTGGAGGACTGCCGGGACCGCGCGTCGCAGTCCACCAGCGGCACCCCGTCCGCCAGCGACAGCGCGTCGCGGACCTGCTCCTCGGTGTGCTTCGGCCCGCCGAAGTCGTTGCGGGCCACCACGAACGGGGTGCCGTGGTGCTCCAGGCGGTCGATGGCGTACCAGGAGTCGTCCAGGCGGCGGGTGTCTACGAGCACCACCGCGCCGAGCGTGCCGGAGAACAGCCGGTCCCACAGGAACCAGAAGCGCTCCTGCCCGGGCGCGCCGAACAGATAGAGCACGGTCCGCGCGTTGACGCTGATCCGGCCGAAGTCGAAGGCCACGGTGGTGGAGGACTTGGTCCCCACACCGGCGAGGTCGTCGACCCCGGCACCGGCCTGCGTCATGGTCTCCTCGGTGTTCAGCGGGCGGATCTCGCTGACCGAGCGCACCATGGTCGTCTTCCCGACGCCGAACCCGCCGGTGATGACGATCTTCAGCCCGTTGTCGGCGCTCGCGTCGAGCGGTGCCCGGGGCCCCGACGGGCCGGGAACGAGGCCGGGGTCAGAGGTTGCGTAGTCCAACGAGCACCTGCTCCAGGATCTCGGGGTCCGGAAGTTGAGCCGTCGTCCGGACGGTACGGGGGTGCCGGGCGCTGATGCGGCCGGTGGCCAGCAGGTCGCACAGGAGCACCTGGGTGATGCCGACCGGCAGCCCCAGGTCGGCGGCGAGCTCGACGACTGCGGTGGGCCGGCGGCAGATCCGCAGGATCGCCGCGTGCTCGGACTGCATCCCCGGGACCGGATCGCACTCGGCGACCACGAGGGTCACGAGGTCGAACGCGTCGGACACGGGCCGGCTGCGACCCGACGTCAGGGTGTACAGCCGGTCCGGATCCTCCTCCCGGCCCGGGCGGGGTGTCATGCGCCGTCGCCGTCCTCACCGGGCACCTCGCGCGGGGGGGCGCTCAGGTGCTCGCCGAGCTGCTCGACCAGCTCGTGCATGTTGTGGCCGATGAGGCCGACCTCGGCGTCGTCGTCGGCGACGACCGCCAGGTGGGCGCCGTCGCCGGCCTCGACGATGAACAGGATCCCGCCGTAGAACTCGGCCATGGCCTGCCGTACGCCGCCGCTGCCGTCGCCGAACTCGATGGACGCGCCCTGGGACAGGCTCTGGATGCCGGCGGAGATCGCCGCGAGCTGGTCGGCCTGGTCGACCGAGAGCTCGGGAGTGCGGCACAGCTTGAGTCCGTCCCGGGACAGGACCAGGGCGTGGCGGGCGCCCGGGGTGCGCTCCAGCAGGTTCTCCAGCAGCCAGTTGAGCCGCTCGTCCGTACTGGTGTGGCCGGTGGCCGGTGCGGTCATCGCGCGTCGCTTTCTGGGGATGGGGCCGTCGCGTTGTGCTCGTCGCGGTCCGCGCCGGGCGCGGACGCGGGGGACTCGTGGTCGGGGGCGGGTGCGGGTGCGGCGGGGGTGGTGCCGTGCACCGCGCTGCGGAAGGTGCTGAACCTCGCGGCCCGTTCGGCCGCCGTGCCGTGGCCGGCCGAGCCCGGGCGTGCGGCGGGCCGGTCGTGGCCGGGCCCGTCGTGGCCGACGGCGGACAGCGTCTGACCGCGGCGGCGCTTGGGCAGGCCGCTCTCGCCCAGCTCCGGTGCCGTGCGCCGGGCCTCCTCGCCCGGGTCGGGCGTCTCGGCGGGGGCCGGGACGGAGGGGGCGGCGGCCGGGGCCTCCGGGGGCAGGAGGGGCTCGGCGTCGGGGCCGGCGTCCATACCGGGGCGCGGGACGGTGAGCAGTTCCTGCGGGATCATCATGACCGCGCCGGTGCCGCCGCGGGCCGAGGGCCGGAAGGAGATGGTCAGGCCGTGCTTGCGGGCCAGTCGACCGACGACCGTCAGGCCGAGCCTGGTCCCGGACAAGCCGGTCAGGTCCCCGGACCCGGCGGCGACGGCGCTCTGCGCCCGGCGCAGCGCGACCTCGCCCATGACCAGGCCGCTGTCCTCGACGGTGATGACCGAGCCCGCGGGCACCTCCTCCACGTACACGTGGACCTCGGCGGTGGGCGGGGAGAAGTTGGCCGCGTTGTCCATGAGTTCGGCCAGCGCGTGCATGACACCCTCGGCGGCGTGGCCGACGACGGCGACCTCGCTGGTGGAGTGGAGCCGCACCCGCTGGTAGCCGGCGATGCGCCCCATGGCGCCGCGCAGGATCGACTCCATACGGATCGGCTTGGCCCACCTGCGTCCGGAACGGGCCCCGGTCAGCACGGCGATGCTGTCGGCGAGGCGGCCGGCCTGGGCGGTGCGGTGGTCCAGGTGCAGCAGGTCGTGCAGCACGGCCGGGTCGGTGTGGCGGTGCTCCATCTGCCGCAGGTCGGCCAGCATGCCGGTGGCCAGTGCCTGCATGCGCCCGGCGGCATTGGCTCCGACGGCCATCGCCGCGGCGCGGCGCGACTCGCTGCTGCCCACGCGGTCGGCGATCAGGGCCAGCATGCGGCGCTGAGGGCCGGTCAGCGGCTCCCGTACGGCGGTGAGCACGCGGTCGGCGGTCTCGCCGGCGGTGATCCGGCGGACGGCGGCGGGCAGCAGCTCGTCGGCGAAACGTTCCGCCTCGGCCCGCAGGGTGTCGAGCTGCCCGGCCAGCCGCCGTGCCCGCCAGCGCTCCTGCGCCGCCACGGCCACGGCCACGACCAGCGCGAGGATCCCCGCGGCCGCGCCGGCCACGGCGGGGGCCCGCAGCGACCCGGGAGCGGCGACGATCAGCCACACGGCCACCGGAACGGTGACCACCAGGGGCACCGCCAGGGCCCGCGCCAGGTACGCGAGCGGAGCACGCTGCTCACGCGGCCGTGCCGGGATGCGCAGGCGCCCGGTCCGCGGGCGCGGTAGCGCGGTCTGCGCTGTCATCGATCAGGACCTCGGGACCGTCTGGACGGATGGGATGGACGGAGTGGGAATCCGGCAAAAACGGGCACCACCACGCACACGAATCCCGGGCGGGCTCCGTGTTCGCGGGGAACTCGCGGTCACTATATGCGAGTTGCCGAGGCTGTTGATCAATGAGCCGACGACATTCCTCGGCTGGTGGGGACATGTGGAGCAAACGCGGCATGCGGCGGTCGCGGCGCCGGGGAAGCGGTGCTTCCGCTCCCCCGCGGCGCCACCGGAGGCACGTCCGTGGGCGCCACATCTTCGCTGCGCCACTGACCACGTTTTTTTGCCGTGCCGTCAGGGCCCGGGCGGGACTCCCCGGAAAGGGGAGCCGCACGGCCGGCGCGCCGGCGCACGGCTCCGGCCCGGCGGCCGGCGGGGAACGCCGGCGGTGTGTCCACTCTGCGACATGTCGCAACCCCGCCACACACCGGCGGCGCCTCATTCCCGGACGGACACGCCCCGGACCCCGGCGACTTGGTGCGCGACCTCCTCCGCGGCCGCGGGCACACGGGCGAACCGCGCGGCCACGCCGACGACCAGCGCCAGGCCGAGGGCCGCTGCGCCGATGAGGAACAGCGTGCGGTGGTCCTGGCCGCTGCGGGCGAAGACATAGGAGTAGAGGTAGGCGGAGAGGGCCAGCGACAGCGCACCGGCGACGGTCGCCGTGCCCCATGCCGCCGACTGCGCCTCGGGACGCCGCGCCACGAGTTCGTGGACGCGGCCCAGCACGACCGGCACGACACCGGGTGGGAAGGAGCCGATGACGACGCTCAGCACCGCGATCTCGGGCAGGCTGTGCGCGGTGGCGAGCGCCGCGAGGGCCCCCGCCTGCACCAGGGTGATCAGCAGCAGGGCCCTGGCGAAGCCGAGGCGGTCGCCGAGCAGGCCGTAGAGGGTGGGGCCGACGAGGGCGCCGAGTCCGTACAGGATCCACACCGTGGAGCCGGCCGCGGACCCGCGGCCCAGACCCCGGCTGACGAAGTCGGCGAGGAACGCCATGGCCGGGGTGAGCCCCATCGAGATCAGGGCGTACTCCACGAGCAGCAGCCTCAGCCGCGCCGAGCGGACGGGCCTGCCCTGCCCCTCCCGCGGAGCCGAGGGGACCGCGGGTGCGCCGGGCCGGGGCCAGCCGTTCCAGCTCAGCGCCGTGAAAAGGGCACACAGGACGGCGAGCCCCGTCCAGGTCCGGCTCAGGCCGAGCTGCAGCAGCAGGGGCACCAGCGTGCCCGAGGCGGCGATGCCGACGCCGAGCCCCGCGAAGATCGCACCGCCCGCCAGCCCGCGCCGCTCCCCCTTCAGGTACGGGAGCACCGCGCCGGCCACCCGCACCATGATCACGCCGCCCGCGAGCCCCGAGGCCAGGCGCCAGAAGAAGAACCAGGGCACCGATACGGGAACGCTGCAGGCCAGCAGTGCGAGCGTGGCGAGCACCATCATCCACCGCAGGGCCCGGCGGTCGCCCAGCCACCGCCCCACCCGCCGGGCGCTCAACGCGCCTGCCAGGTAGCCGGCGAGGTTGGCCGCGCCGAGGTAGGCCACGGCGGACGGCGAGAACCAGTGGGCGTTGATCAGCTCGGGGACCAGGGGCGTGTAGGCGAACCGGGCGAGGCCGATACCGACGAAGCTCGCGCTCGCGCCTGCCGCTATCGCCCGCCACGCGGCGGGTCCCGGTGGTGTGGTGCTCATGTGCTCGCTTCCGCTCTCCGCCCGGTCACGGCGGACCCGGGCGCCGCCCGGTCCGTCCGCCGTCCGGGCCATCTTTGACAACCCCGTCATGTTTGACAGCCTTGCAAACTTTGACGGAGCCGTCAAAGATAAATTACGGTGGGGCCATGGCTGGACGGCGTCAGTTCGATGAGCAGCACACCCTGGGCCGGATCCTGGACGTCTTCTGGAACCAGGGCTACGGAGCGACCTCCATGCAGGACCTGGCGACCGCCACCGGGGTGCAGCGCGGCTCGCTCTACAACGCGTACCGCGACAAGGAGACGCTGTTCCTGCGCGTCTTCCGGGACTACGCGGACGCCTTCGTCGCCGAAGCCGCCGCCACCTTGGACCAGCCCGACGTCCGGCGCGCGCTGGAGGACTTCTTCGACTTCACCATCGCCTCCATGACCCGCGGCACCCCCGCCCGAGGCTGCCTGTCGACCAAGACCGCCACCGACACCCAGGCGGACGCCGAACCCATCCGGATCGCGATCCGCGGCATGCTGGACCGGCTCGAGGGCGTCATGGCCGAACGGCTCTCCCGCGAGGACGCGGCCGGCCTGCTCACCGTCCCGCCCACCGAGGCCGCGCGGGTGCTGGTCACCATGACCCGAGGCACCGTGGTCATCGAGCGCGTCTACCAGGACGCGGACCGCCTCCGGGCCACCGCCAGGTCCCTGATCGCGATGGTGCTCGGCGCACGACGGCAGGCCACCGCCTGACCAACGGGCCCGGTAGGGTGCCCCGATGACCGTGTCGGAGGGGGACGAGCCCGGCTGGAAGGCCACCCGCGCCTGGGTGCAGCGGCACCTTCGCGACGGGGAACACGTCGAGTCCGCGGAGCGGCTGCGCGGCGGCTGGACCTCGCAGATGCGCCGCCTGCGGGTCACGGGGCCGGGAGAAGGACGCCAGTTGGTGCTGCGCTCCTTCGTGAAGCCCTTCTACCTGCGGCACGCGGAGGGCCTGCTCACCCGTGAGGCGCGGATCCTGAAGCTGCTCGGCCCGACCGCCGTCCCCGCCGCCGAGTTCCACGCCGTCGACGCGACAGCGGAGCACTGCGACCACCCCTCGCTGCTCATGTCCCACCTCCCGGGCGGCGTACGCCTGCAGGACGCGGAGGCCGGTGCACGGGCCTGGCTGCTCGCCCGCCAACTCGTGCGCATCCACGGCCTGTACGTCGGCGAGGAGGACCGGCCGCGCACCTACCAGGCCTGGACGGCGCCCGAGCGCGTCCGGCCGCCCGAGGGCACGAGCCGACCTGACCTGTGGGCCCGCGCGGTGGACGTCATACGCCGTGACCCGCCCGCCCACGAAGGCGGCTTCCTGCACCGCGACTTCCACCCGGGCAACGTCCTGTTCACCGGGCACGGCGGGCACCTGCGCATCACCGGCGTCGTCGACTGGGTCGAGACCTCCTGGGGCCCCGCCGACCTCGACGTGGCCCACTGCGCCACGGCACTCGCGCTGCTGCACGGGCCCGCGGCCGGGATGCGCTTCGCCGACCTCTACACCGCCGCGGGCGGCAATCTGGCCGAGTCCCCCGGCGCCCACCTCTACTGGCGGCTCCTGGACGCCCTCGCCTTCGCACCGGACGCCGAGAAGGTCGCCGTCCCCTGGCGCGAACTCGGCCGCGGCGACCTCACCCCGGCGGCGCTCGCGACGCGCCTGGAGGCCTACATCGCGGCGCTGCTCGCCCGCTACGGCGGCGCCTGACCGAACAGGCGGGCGTCCGGCGCCGGATGCCGTTCCCATCTGTGCAACTGCGCGTACTCCCCCCGGATTTCGTCTTGTCACCCGGGTGTGATCGCCACCAGGGTGCAGGGCGAGCCGCGGGCGCGATGGTGCGCCGAGCATCCGATGTCCCACTACCGAGCCCGGGGTCACGCCGGGCTGCCGGAGGCATTCGTCCATGTCAACACGCATACGGCCCAGACCGGTTCACCGCACCGGCCGCACCGGCCTGTCCCTCCTGCTGGCCGCCGCCGTCGCCCTGGGCGTCACCGGCCTGACCGCCCCCGCCCACGCCGCCGACCCCACCACCGGCACCGGGACGGCGCCGGCACCGCGGCCCTCCACCGCCACCCCCGCCCTGGTCGACGGCCTGGCCGACCCCGCCGACGCCTCCGTGCCCGCCGCCACCGCCGCCCGCGCCCACCTGGCCGGCCACAAGGACCGCTACCGCATCCCCGCCCCCGACCGCGACCTGGCCACCGACACCGTCACCACCGGCCCCGACGGCACCGAGACCGTCCGCCTCGGCCAGAAGTACCGCGGCATCCCCGTCCTGGGCGCCCAGTACCTCGTCCGCATGACCCACAAGGACGGCAAACGCACCGTCACCGGCACCTCCGGCACCTACTTCACCGCCCTCGACCTCGACACCACCCGCCCCACCCTCCCCGCACCCACCGCCGTGCAGAACGCGGTGCGGCAGGTGCGGGAGGAACTGGCGAAGGGCGGTTACCGCCCGGCGCACGCCAAGAGCGCCAAGGACGGCCTGACCGGCACCGACCGCGGGCTGACCGTGCTGCCCACCGGCAAGGGCGTGCTGGCCCGCCACGTCACCGTGCGCGGCACCGACCCGGCCACCGGCTCGCCCGTGGTCCAGGAGGTCTACGTCGACGCCGCCACCGGGGTCCTGCGTTTCGAGGCCGGGGCGCTGCGGACCCTCACGGCCGCGGCACCCGCCACGGGCACGGCAGGAAACGGCACTTCGACACGAGCCGCGACACCGGCCGCTGCCCCGGCCGGTTCGACGGGCGTCACCGGCAGCGGTGTCCTCCTCCACGGCGCCACCGTGCCGCTGAACCTCACCAAGGACGCCGCCGGCGGCCGGTACCTGCTGCGCGACTCCGCGCACATGGCCGACAGCAAGAGCCACAACGTCATCCAGACCTGGGACGCCTCCAGCCTCTGGTGGATGGACCTCGACGGCCAGTGGCCGGAGGGCGTGGTGCCCTTCGCGATGCCGACCCCGAAGGCGCCGCAGGAGCTGACCGACAATGGCGCGGTCGACGCCCACTGGGCGGCCGGGAAGGTCTACGAGTTCTACCGCGGCACCTTCGAGCGGGACAGCCTCGACGGCAAGGGCATGGCCATCAACTCCCTCGTCGGCGTCACCGCCGATCTCGGCTACCCCTGGGTCAACGCCTTCTGGGACGGCAGCAAGATGGTCTACGGCACCGGTGACGACGAGTACCGCTCCCTCGCCTCCGACCTGGACGTCGTCGGCCACGAGATGACCCACGGCGTCGTCGAGCACACCGCCGACCTGGTCTACGCCGGCCAGTCCGGCGCCATGAACGAGGCCATCGCCGACTACCTCGGCAACGCCATCGACGTCACCGTCGGCCGCACCCCCATGACCGACCCCGACGCCGGCCTGATCGGCGGCGACCTCTGCCGCACGCTGACGCCGAAGGAGTGCGCCTTCCGCGACCTCAACGACGGCGCGGACACCGGGGACTTCATCAGCATGCCGCTGGGGTCGCGCAACGACCAGGGAGGTGTCCACCTCAACTCGCACATCTTCGGCGGCGCGCTCTGGGACATCCGGGAGAGCCTGGGCGGCGAACTCGCCGACAGAATCGTCTACAAGGCGCTCACCTCCTACATCACCCCCCTCGACGGCTTCACCGAGGGCCGGGACGCGGTCATCGCCGCCGCCAGGTCGCTGCACGTCAAGGGCGACCGCATGGCCAAGGTGAAGAAGGCCTTCGACGCCCACGGCATCGTCCCCGGCTGGGAGAAGGACCTCGGCCTGGACAGCGACGTCCTGCTCGGCCGGCTCGGCACCCTCGAAACCGGTCTCGCCAACGACATCGGTCCCGCCACGGGCGGCGGCTGGTGGGCGGTCCCCCGCTCCAGCGCCGACAGCGCGGCCCCGTACTCGGTGTGGACCGGGAGTCTGGACGGCAAGGGCAAGGCCCGTCAGGTCTCGCCGGAGGACGGGCGCTACCACCTCAGCCCTGTCACCGACGGCAGGCGCGTGGTGTGGCTCGCCGTCGGCGACACCTACGACCTGATGTCGGCCCCCGTGGCCGGCGGCCCGGCGAAACGGCTCTACAGCACCTCCTCCGCCTCGATCGGCAGCCTGAGCATGGACGGCGGCACGGTCGCCTGGTCCGAGAACGACGGCCAGGGCCACGCCAACCTGCGCTACATCGAGGGCTCCGACCCCGCCCCGCGCACCGTCCCGCTGAACCGCCCCGACGCCACCGCCGACGACGCCGACGTCCGGGCCGAGTCGCCCTCCGTCCACGACGGGCGCATCGCGTACACGGTGAGCGGCTGGTGGGGCGACGACCCCGGCCACCGGCGCGCCGTCGTCGACGTCTTCGACACGCGGACGGGCAGGACCGCGCTCGGCACCCCGGGCCGCGCGGTGTGGACCAGCCGGCCCGTGGCGACCTCCTCCGGGGTGTACTGGCTCGCCGACGAGGACCCCTTCGACGAGGGGCAGTCGGCCGTACGCAGGAGCGGCCTCGACGGCTCGGGCACCACGGACGTCATCCCCGCGACCTCGTCCGCGACCATCGGGGCCTGGGCCCTGACCGCGTCGGACACGGCCGTCACCCTCACCGTCGACCCGCCGGCCCCGACGGGCCTGCCGTACCTGGCCACCCAGCTCCGGCAGTACTCGTCGAAGGGTGCCCCGCTGGGCCGCGTCTCGTGCGCGCCGGGCCGGCAGACGTACGCGGTGGCCGCCGGCGGTGGCCGTGTGCTCTGGCTGGACACGACCACCACGTCCTTCGACCTGGTGACCCGCTCCCGCCCCGCGGGCGACTGCGGCTGACCGTACGCCGGGTGGGCCGGCGCCGGGCTCCGGCCCCGGCCCACCCGGAGCGGGAGCCGTCAGCGCGGCATCGGCAGCTCCACCAGCGCGGCGAGTTCGGCTCGGGTCGCCGGCCGCAGGGTGGCCAGGACGTGGCGGGCGGCCGGGAGCCCGGTCTCGCCGGATCCCCGCAGAGTCACGGTGCAGACCAGGCCGCCGTGAGGCAGCCTCAGTTCACGGGTGGGGTAGGCGCCGCCGCGGGCGATCAGCAGGCGGCCGCCCCCGTCGTCGCGGCAGTGGATCTCCTGCCCGAACGGGACGGGGCAGCCGCGTGCGTCGACCCGCCGCGTGTCGACTCCGGCGCGTTCGACCCGGATGCTCAGGGCCGGGGAGTCCCCGCTCTCGTAACGGGCGCCGAAGCCGTCGGCGCCGGCGCCCCCGACGTGCAGCGTGTAGCCGGGCGGCGGGTCGCCGACGCGCAGCAGGGCGTGGTCCACCTGGTTGGCACTCATCCACTCGTCGAGGGTGGGCGGGCGGGCGGCGTCCCAGGCCGCGTACGCCCCGCCCGCCGCGAGGACGACGGCCGCGGCCAGCGCGGTGAGCCGCGCCCTGGCTCCGGGCAGGAGGAACGCGGCGGCGAGGGCGTGACAGGTCCCTCCGGCGGGGAGCAGCACACCCCAGTCGGCCGACTCGCCGACGTGGTGGAGCACCACCGCCACGGCGAGCGCCCCGGCGGTGCCGAAGACGTACACCCCGGCCGTCCAGCCCCACAGGCCCGCCGCGCGGCGGGTGAGCGGCACGACGGACCGGGCGGCCCTGCCCAGGCACGCGAGCAGCGCCGCCGCCAGGGCCACTGTGCAGGCGAGCGCGGCGGCCAGGACCGCCGGCCTGCCGGTGAACAGCGCGGCGAGCACCACCTGGAACTGGACGGCGGTCAGGGCACTACCCGCCAACCAGACCGCCGCCAGATGCGCGCCCACGGCCGTGGCGTCGTGCTTCACGATCATGTCCTGTCACCACGCGCGGGCGGGTGTCCCGGTTCCACGCCGGCGGAATCCGGAACCTCGGGCCGCGGGGAAGCGAAGCGGGAACTCCTGATCGTTCTGGTGTACGGGCACGCACCGCGCCCCTCGTAGCGACACCGTGAAGGAGCAGGCATGACCACTGGGGAGGACGGCCGGACGGGTGTCCGCGGCACCGGCGAGGACGAGGCGGAGGCGCCGGCCCGCCGGAAACGGCCGCGAAGGGTCCGCGCGCAGCGTCCCTGGTGGCAGGAGCTGCCGATCCTCGTCGTCGTGGCCCTGGTCATGGCCCTGGGGATCAAGACCTTCTTCGTGCAGGCCTTCTCCATCCCCTCGGGTTCGATGCAGAACACCCTGCAGGTGGGCGACCGGGTCCTGGTGGACAAACTCACCCCGTGGTTCGGGGCGACGCCGCAGCGCGGCGAGGTGGTCGTCTTCCGCGATCCCGGCGGCTGGCTGGACGACCAGCCGCAGCCGACCGGCGGGAACGTGCTCACGAAGGCGCTCGCGTTCGTCGGGCTGGCGCCCTCCTCCGACGAGCAGGACCTCATCAAGCGCGTCATCGCGGTCGGCGGCGACACCGTGGAGTGCGAGCGCGGCAAGCCGGTCACGGTGAACGGGAAGGCGCTGGACGAGCCGTACGTCTACCCCGGCGCCACGCCGTGCGACGACATCCCGGTCGGGAAGGTCACCGTCCCCGAGGACCATCTGTGGGTGATGGGCGACCACCGCGACGCCTCACGGGACTCGCGCGCCCACGTCGACGAACCGGGCGGCGGCTTCGTGCCGCTGGACGACGTGGTCGGCCGCGCCTTCGTCGTCGCCTGGCCGGTGCCGCGGTGGTCCACGCTGCCGGTGCCCGCGACCTTCGACCGGTCGTGACCTGCGGCGGCCCCTGCCCCGCACGGCAAGGGCCGCCTTGCTTGACCCCTCGCAGCACGGCACCGACAGTGGGGAGGTGCCACGATGCGGGACTGTTTCCCGCGATGCGAGGACGAGAGAAGGCGATGCGGCCATGACCGCTGATCGCGATCGCAACGGGGCGGCGGACGGTTCCGTCCAGGTGGTCCGGAAGTCCGCCCAGATCCTGGACTGCTTCTCCGTGACCACCCCCCGCCTCCAGGCGTCGGAGATCGTCCGCAGGACCGGCCTGCCGTCCTCCACCGTCGCGCGCATCCTGCGCACGCTCGTCCGGGAGAACCTCCTCCAGCGCGAGGGCACCGCCTACAGCATCGGCCTGCGGGTGATCGGCTGGTCGGCGGCGGCCACCGCCGCCTCGGACCTCATCGCCGCGGCCAGACCGCTGGTGACCGCGCTGCGGGACCACTGCGGTGAGTGCTGCGGCCTGCAGGTACGGCAGGACGGCAGACGGGTCACCGTGATCTGGGCGCAGTCGACGCACT
The DNA here is from genome assembly GCF_035918135.1 of Actinacidiphila glaucinigra. Classification (NCBI taxonomy): domain Bacteria; kingdom Bacillati; phylum Actinomycetota; class Actinomycetes; order Kitasatosporales; family Streptomycetaceae; genus Actinacidiphila; species Actinacidiphila glaucinigra. Next base: position 8,550,070 of record NZ_CP109144.1, on the reverse strand, counting down.
CGATCGTCTACCGGGGCCACGTCGGCCAGGTCATGCCCCTGCAGCCCAGCGCCGCGGGCAAGGTCTTCATGGCCTTCGACCCGGACGTACTCGCCCTCGTCCTGGACGAGGGCCTGACGGCCCGTACCGCGCGGACCGTGGTGGATCCGGCGGTGCTGCTGGGTCAGCTCGAGGAGGTCCGGGAACAGGGCTGGGCGTTCTCCGAGGAGGAACTCGAGCCGGGACTGAACTCGCTGGCCGCGCCCGTGCGCTCCGGCGACGGCCGCGTGATCGCCGCGGTGAGCGTCGGGGGGCCGTCCCACCGCCTCACCCCTGCCCGCGCCAAGGATCTCGCGGCCCAGGCGATCGACTGCGCCGCGGCCATCGCCGAGGGGCGGATGTGGCGGGGCAACGGAGAATAGCGCCCGTCGTCGCGGCCCCTCCCCGGCCTTCGGCGGAGGGGGCGGCGAGGCACTGCCGATACGTCCTGGCACGCCGCGCCCTCCCAGGGAGAGCCGCGAGGAGCCGGGGGAAGAACTCCGACGACGGGGCCCGTCCTCCCCGCGTCGAACGGATCGCCTTGACGATGCCCCATGCGGGTCGCACAGTGGATACCGCATTGCGGCAATGGCTTCCACGATGCGGCAAAGTGAGGACGGTGGGGCCATGATCCAGACGAGTCCCCGCGCCGGCCGGTGCCCGGACGCACAAGGTGCCGGCTCCGCTTCGGCGCTCCCGGCACCCGGCCATGACGGATGCCCCGTCAGGTACCGGCGGCTGCCGGTGTTAACGCCCGCCCCGCACGGTTCCGCCACGGCGGCCGTGTCCCGGGCCCCCAGCGCAGGCCGCCCCTGACGTTCCGGCCGAGCGGCCGGATCACCACCCGGGCCGGGTGACGTCCCGTCCGTCCACAGGTGCGCGGTCACGCGTTCCCACCGTGCCGGAGGGCGCACGCGTATCGCACGCGCACCGTCCGTGCCCGGCGCACGAACCACCCGCAGGACCCCACATGAACCTCTTCTCTTCCCCCGTCCCGGCAGCGGCGCAGGCAGGACGCGGCGTCCGCCCATCCGGAGCACGTCTCGCCGGCGGACGGGGGAGGCAACCACGGCGCAGCGGCCGGGCCGGCGAACGCGTCCCGAGGGCGGGCATCCGCATCCAGGTGTCCCTGCCGGCCGGACTGATCGCGGCGATCACTCTGGCCGGATCGTTCGCCCCGGTGGCCATCCACCTGTCCCCGCTGCTAGTGGCCGCCCCGACGTCCACGGCCGCGTTCGCCCGCGCCCGGTTCACCGCGTGCGTCGCCCTCGTCGCCAGCGCCGCGATGCTGGTCGTCGACCGCCACGACGGGCTGCTGCACTCGTCCATCCTGCCCATCCACATCGGCGCGCTGCTGGCGGTCTCCGGCTTCGTCATCGCCGCGCGCACGCTGCACGACCGCGACCTGAGGGAACTCCACGAGGTGCGGGCGGTGTCCGAGGCCGCCCAACGGGTGCTGCTGCGGCCGATCCCGGAGCGCATGGGCCCGCTGCGGGTCGCCTCCGTCTACCGCGCGGCCGCCGCGCACGCCCTGGTGGGCGGGGACCTGTTCGGCGCCACCCGTACCGACCACGCGACGAGATTCCTGATCGGCGACGTCCGCGGCAAGGGGCTGCCGGCCGTGGAGGACGCCTCCGTGCTCCTCGGCGCGTTCCGCGAGGCCGCCCACCACCACACCACCCTGCCCGCGCTGGCCGCCTCCCTGGAGCTCAGCGTCGAGCGGCACCTGGCCCAGCTCACCGAGGCCGACCCCGAGGCCGGTGAACGCTTCATCACCGCCCTCCTGGTGGAGGTGCCCGACGACGCCGGCATCGTACGGGTCGTCAGCTGCGGGCACCCTCCGCCGCTGCTCCGGCACCGCGGCCGGGTCATGGCCCTGGAGGCGCGCCGGCCCGCGCCCCCCTTCGGGCTGGCCGGCGACACCCCGGACGACTACCACCTCGACGTCTTCGTCTTCGGCTCCGGGGACACCCTCCTGCTCTACACCGACGGCGCGATCGAGGCCCGGAACGCCTCGGGCGACTTCTACCCCCTCCAGGAACGGGCCGCGACCTGGGACTGGGAGGGGCCGGGCGAGCTGCTGCGGCACGTCGGCGACGACCTGGACGCCCACACCGGACAGCGTCTCGACGACGACCTCGCGATGGTGGCGGTGCAGCGCCCGCCGGTGCCGGGCGTCGGCCAGGGTCCGCCCCCGCCACGGTCGCCGCATCCCGCGGAGGCCGCCCCGTGAGCGGCGGGCGTACGGTGCCGCCCCAGGGACGCACCGGGCACGGCAGGGCGCTGGCGAGCATGATCGTGCCCCGGCTGCCGTGGGGCATCGGCCCCGTGCTGCTCCTGTGCTACCTCGCTGCCGTCTGCGCGGTCCAGCTGGAGGCCTCCTCGGGCGGCCTGGTCCGGTGGTCGCCGTACTCGGCGTTCGCGCCCCTCGTGGCCGCCGCCCTGCTGCCCGTCAGGCGCACCTTCGTCATCGGCGCCGCCACGCTCGGTGCCAGCGTGGCGATCTACGGCTTCGCGATCCACGGAGTGTCGGTGGGCGGCCGCACGGTCGTCATCCTGGCGGCCGCGCTGTCCTTCGTCCTCAGTCTCGTCCTGTGCCGGGCCCGGCTGTGGATGCAGCGCCGGCAGTGCGCGGCCGCCGGCGCGTGCTTCCCCGCGGAACCCGCCGTCACCGCCGCGGCGCACCCCTCGCACCACGGGAGCGGCACCGCCCCGGCGGCTCCCGACGGCCTGCTGGTCACATCCCTGCCGGGGTCGGCGGCGGTGGAGGTCGTCGGCCGCTGCATGCCCGCGCGCGAACACTCCGGGCCCAGCGCACACTGGCTCGACGCCATCCCACTGCCCGGTGCCCGCGTCGCCCTCGTGGCGGGCTCGGTCTCCGCGGAGACCGGTTCGGCGGCGGGCGCGGCGGCCGCCGAACTCCGGGCGGCGGTGCGCACGCTGGCCGACATCGACCTCCAGCCGGACGAGCTGCTCACGCACCTCGACGACGTCCTCGGCCGGCTGCGGCCCGCGGGCACGGGGGTCAGCGCCGCCTGCCTGTACGCGGTCTACGACCCGGTGTCCGGCCGCTGTTCGCTCGCCGCCACCGGGCACCCCGCGCCGGTCGTCGTCTCCCCGGAGGGCGCGGTCACGACCGTCGTGCTCCCGCCGTCCCAACCGCTCGGTCAGGCACGGCCGTCCTCGGAGGCCACCGTGGTGAACCTCCCCGCGGGCAGCCTGCTGCTGGTGCACACCGGCACGTGCCTCGGCGGGCCGGCCGCCGAGAAGGTCCTGCGCACCCTCGCCCGCACCCGGGAGGACCGCCCCTCCCTCGACACCGTGTGCCGCACGGTCCTGCGCGCCCTGCCCGAGGCCGAGCGGCCCTGCGCCGCGATCCTCGCCGCCCGTACCCGCACTTTCGACAGCGGTGCCGTCGCCACCTGGGACCTGGCGCCCGACCCGGCCGCCGTCTCCCACGCGCGCAAGCACGTCGCGGGCAAGCTCGCCGCCTGGGGCCTTCCGGACGCGACGCAGACGACCGAGCTGATCGTCAGCGAACTCGTCACCAACGCCATCCGCCACGCCCTTCCGCCGTTCCGGCTGCGGCTCATCCGCCACGACGACGGGCTGACCTGCGAGGTCTCCGACAGCAGCAGCACCACCCCGCATCTGCGGCGGGCCCGCACCCTCGACGAGAGCGGCCGGGGGCTGTTCATCGTCGCCCAGCTCACCCAGCGCTGGGGCTGCCGCCACACCGAGGAGGGCAAGACCATCTGGGCCGAACAGCCCTGCTGACCCGGCTCCGCCGGCGCGGACCCGGCCTTCCTCCCGGTTCCGGGCGGGCCCCGTCGGAAATGATCGCGGATCCACCGAGTGGCCGGGCGACGTGGGCGGCGCGATCCGCGGGCACCGGCGGAAGCCTTCGCGGCGGGGCGCGACGTCCGCCCGGGTGATGTCCGTGCGGTATGGGTCGGCGTCGGCGACCACAGTCGCGCCGCGCGGTTCCGCTGTCTCGAGGCGGCCCGCTCCTGCGGTCCGGCCGGGGGGTTCCTCGCGAGCCGGCTGGACGCCCATCCCGAGGCGACGGTCGCGATGTACCCGGCGAGGAGCAGGAAAGCCCCGGAGCGCTCGGAGTGCAGCAGGACGCACCGCGGGACGCCAGGCTCCGCCGATCGCAGCGGCGAGGCCGCGACGCTGCGGTCCCGCGCCCGGGGAGCCCGGGGCGCGGGACCGCCGTGTCCGGCGTCCGCGGGGGTCACCTGCGCACGGTGAACTCCCCCGTCAGCGGGCCGAGCCGGACGCTGTACGTGCCGGCCGTGCCGCGGCGCACGGTGAAGTCGACCCGGACCTCGTGCCCGGCCCGGACGCGGACCGAAGCGCGCTGCTCGACCGCGTCCCCGACCAGGAGCACGGCCTCGTAGGTGCCGGTCCGCTCACCGACGTTCTTGACGCGGGCGGAGACGTGCACCGCCTTGCCGGGCCGGGTGTCGTGCGGGCTCACGGACAGCCCGTTCGGCGCGAAGACCGGTTCCGGGCCCGCGACGCGGTCGTGGACGAAGACGTCGAACCGGCGGTTGGTGTCGTCGGCGACGAGGTTCGTCGCGGCGCTCTCGAAGGCCACGTACCGGCCGTCCCCGCTGAGGGAGGGGAGGTCGGACGCGCCGTCGGCCTCCGCCCCCTCCAGGGCGGCGGACACGCGCTCGGTCGTGCCGGCCGTCCGGTCGCGGACGAAGATGTCCGTCTGCCGGTTGGTGTCGCCGGCGGCGAGGTTGGTCGCGTAGCTGTAGAAGGCGACCTTGCTGCCGTCGTCGCTCAGCGCGGGCGCGAAGGCCCAGTCGTCGGCCGTGGCCCCGGCGGAGTCGACGGAGACCTGCTCGGAGGCGCCGGTCCGCAGGTCGTGCGTGAAGAGCTGCCAGTTGTTCATGAAGGCGACGACCCGGCCGTCGGCGCTGATGACGGGACCGGTGTTCTCGCCGGGCCGCGGACCGGGCACCAGGGTGGTGGTGCCGGTCTGCGTGTCGCGGACGAAGACGTCGACCTCGCCGTCGGTGTCGCCGGGCACCAGGTTGCCCGCGGCGCTCTGGAAGGCGACGTACCGGCCGTCGGCGCTGACCGACTGCTCCCTGGAGGCGCCGTCGCCGGGACCGCCGTCGGGGCCTTGCGAGATCCGGCTGGTGGTGCCGGTCCGCCGGTCGCGGACGAAGACGTCGGTGGTGTTGTTGGTGTCGCCCGGCACGAGGTTGTCGGCGTCGCTGTTGAACACCGCGTAGCGTCCGTCGGCGCTCAGGGCGGGGGCGGAGGACAGTCCGTTGCCCTGGGTGCCGTCGGAGGCGACGGACAGGCGTTCCGTGGTGCCGGTCCTGCGGTCGTGGACGAAGCCGTCCGTCTGCTGGTTGGTGTCGCCGGGCACCAGGTTGGTGGCGCCGCTGTTGAACCCGACCCAGCGTCCGTCGGAGCTGAGCGTGGGCGTCAGAGAGAAACTGTCGGCCTGGGCGCCGTCGGAGGCGACCGACACGCGCTCGGTCCCGCCGGTGCGCAGATCGGTGACGAAGACGTCGAGCTCGCCGTTGGTGTCACCGGGGGCGAAGTTCGAGGCGGGGCTGGCGAAGGCCACCGCTGAAGCGTCGGCGCTCAGCCTGGGCCACCACGCCTCGTGGTTGCCCTGCTTGCCCTCGGAGGTCAGCGACACGCGCTCGGTCGCGGACGGCCGGGGCAGTTCCAGGGCGGCTCGGGCCGCCGGGCCCGATCCGCGGACGACGACCCGTACGGGCTTGGAGCGGGAGATCCCGGGCGCGTTCGCGGACACCTGGTAGTCGCCGACGGGGACGTCGCGGATGGTGTAGCGGCCCTCGCGGTCGGTCGTCGCCTTCAGCGGGTCGGGGACGTCGAGGACGGTGACCGTCGCCCCGGGCACGGCCTGGCCGGTCGGGCCGTAGGCGACCCGGCCGGTGATCGCCCCGCGGCGGGTCCGGTCGAGCCGCGGGGACACCTCGGTGTACCGGTCGGTCCGCACCCGCGCGGTGAACTCCTGCGCCACGTAGCCGAAGCGGGTGAGCCGCAGTTCGTGCGTGCCGGCCGCGAGGCGCAACTCGAACCGGCCGTCGGCGCCGGTGGTGACGGTGCGACCGGTGTCGGTGCGGGCGACGGTGACCCCGGCCAGCGGGCGGCCGGTCCCGGCGTCCTTCACCGTGCCGCGCACGCCGCTGCGCAGCGCGGCCTCCTTCACCGCGGCGTAGGCGTCGATGCGGCCCCATCCGTAGCGCGGGTTGGGACGCACGCCGTAGCGCTGGTCGAAGAGGGAGGTACCGGTGAGGATGCCGAGGGCGTCGTCCACGGTGAGGTCGGGGCGGGCCTGCAGCATCAGCGCGACCGTGCCGGACACGTGGGGCGTGGCCATGGAGGTGCCGCTCAGCAGCCCGTACTCGCCGCCCGGCAGGGTTGACAGCACGTCGACACCGGGGGCGGAGACGTCGGGCACGACGTACGACTGCGGCCATTCGGCGGGCGCGTCGATCCAGTCGCTGCGGTCGACGACCTCGCCGCAGGAGAAGTCGGCCACGTCGTCGGCGTCGTCGGTGGCGCCGACGGACACGGCCTCGTACACGTTGCCGGGGCTGGCGGAGCCGTCGACGCACTCGTTGCCGACGGCGAAGGAGGGGAACACTCCGGCGCGGTAGATGTTCCGGGTGGGCTCGATCAGTTCGTCCGCGTAGCCCTCGGCCCCGAGGGACATGCTGACGACGTCGGCGGGTTCGCCCGCGGGCCTGCCCTGCGCGTCGTACGGGGCGATCGCCCACTCCATGCCCGCGATCACCTGGGAGAGCGTGCCCGAACCGCCGGGGATGGTCAGCCCGGCCATGAGTTCGGCGTCCGGGGCGACGCCGATCGCGGTGCCCGAGGCGTCGCCGCCCGCGATGGTGCCGGCGACGTGGGTGCCGTGGTAGCTGCTGTCGTGCGGCAGGGAGGCCACGGGCTCACCGGTGCCGGTGAACTCCAGCCAGCCGCCCGGGTGGGCGGGGTCCTTGGCGTCGTCGGTGGCGAGCTTCCCGGCCAGGTCGGGGTGGTCGATGTCGACGCCGGTGTCCAGGACGGCGACGCGCACGCCCTCACCGGTGGGCCCCTGTTCGGCGCGCACCTTGTCGACGCCGATCTTCGTCAGGCCCCAGGTGCTCGCCCCCGCGGTCGCGGCGCGCGTCGCCCCCGCGTCCTTGTCGGGCTCGGTGAGGGGTGCCTGGAGGGTGAAGTTGGGGATGATGTGGTCGACCGGGGCGAGGGCGGCGAGCTCCTGGAGGGTCTGCGGCGTGACCTTCACCAGGACCATGTTCTTCAGCCAGAAGGTGTTGAGCACCCGGTCGCCGCGCGCCTCGACGAGGTCCACGACCGGGGACTGCACGGACCGTGCGCTGCGCGTCAGTTCGTCCCGCACCGCGCCGGGGTCCGCGCCCCGCTCGGGGAGTCCGGTGCGGTCCCGCAGCACCACGGCCGCCTCGACACGTCCGTCCCCTCGCGCCCGGACGGCGTCCATCCTGCGGAGCAGCGTGGAGTCGATCTTCTCCCGCCCGGCCTTGGCCGGGGCGGACGCCGGGTCGTTCTGCTGCGCCGCCGCCGGGAGCGCGGTCAGCAGCAGCGAGCACAGGCCGATGGCCGGCAGCCACGCGCGATGGCGTCGTCGTCGGATCGAGAGGTCGGCGGGCAGCGGCATGGGCGCTCCTTCGTGCGACGTGGGTCCACGTCACGAGCCGGAATGACGACGTACCGCGGGGAACGCTGACAGCCGCTTCACCGGAATGACAAGATGATCGCGGGGCGACTTCCCGTCAGGTGACGGGAGTACGACACGTGAAGAGAGCACGAAGGCGGACCACGGACCATGCTCGAATCCATCGGCCTGAGCCGGCAGGACGAATCGGTGTACGAGGCCCTCGTGCGCCGGGTGCACGCCACGGTCGCGGAACTGGCGCACGACTGCCGGCTGCCCGCTCCCGCGACGCGCCGCAGCGTACGGTCGCTGGTCTCCCTCGGCCTCGCAGTGCGCTCCACCGGGCGCCCCGTGACCTACGCGGCGGTCTCCCCGGACAGCGCGCTGGAGGCCGTACTGCGCGACCGGGAACGGGCGTTGAACGACGTGCGCTCCCATGTCTCCGGCCTGATGGACCTGTACCGCGCGGGCACGCGCTTCGTGAACCCCGGTGAACTGGTCGAGGTCGTCTCGGGGCGGGACGACGTCAACCGCCGCTGGGCGCAGTTGCAGCAGAGCACGCGCACACAGGTCCGGGGCTTCGACCGGCCGCCGTACGCCTCGCACGAGGAACACACCGAGCCCAACCCCGTCGAGCTCGAACTGCTCAAGCGCGGCGTCGCCTACCGTGTGATCTACGACAGCACCGTCCTCTCCCTGCCCGGCTGGCTCGCGGACGTCACCGTCGGCGTCCGGCACGGCGAACAGGCCAGGGTCGCGGCCGACCTGCCGATGAAACTGGCGATCTCCGACGACCGGCTCGCCATCATCCCCCTGCTGCGGCCCGGCGACCACGCGGTGACGGCGTCGTACCTGATCCACCCCTCCCCCCTGCTCGACGCGCTCGTCGCCCTCTTCGAGGCGTTGTGGGAGCGCAGCGTGCAGGTGCGGCTGCCGTCGAACGGCGGCTCCCCGGGGAGGCTGGAACAGGCGCCGGACGAACTGACCGCCGAGGAGGCGAAACTGCTGACGCTGCTCGCCGCGGGCGCCACCGACAAGTCCGCCGGCCGCGCCCTGGGCTGGAGCGAACGCACCGTCCAGCGCCATGTCACCCGGCTCATGCAGCGCTTCGGCGCCCAGACGCGTTTCCAGATCGCCATGGAGGCCACCCGCCGCGGCTGGATCTGAGCCCCGCTTCGGGGCGACCCGGTGGGCGGTCCTAGGATCGTGCCCCGGGTCGAGCTGGGGGTGCGCATGGCTTTCGAGATCGATCTGCCGCTCGCCGCGGACCCGGAGCGGGACGCGGAGGCGGCCCGGCTGGCCGGCGCGCTCACCGAGGTCGGCAACGAACGCTTCCTCCGGGCCGTCCTCAGGGAGCCGGCGCGTATCCACCACCGCAGCACGGGAAGCCTGTCCGGCAGGCCGACCGACGCCCCCGAGGTGACCGAACCGACGTCGAGCCTGCTGGTCCGCGCTCTCCACACGGCCTTCAGCGCGCACCTCCCGCTCAGCCTCTCGCCGGATGTGCTGTGGTACGCCGTCGTGCACGAGGTGGCGGTCCATGTGCGCCTCAACCCGGCGGCGTACGCAGGGCTGTTCACGCGAACGCCCGGCCACCGGCAGACGATCCTCGTCCAGGACGACCGCGCCCCGGAGGACTGGGAGCGCTCCGTCAACCTGGTGCGGGAGCCGCTGCGCGCCCTGATCGGCGACGGTACGGCCGAGCTCTTCCTGCCCGTCTTCTCCACCACCACCCCGGCCGACGCCACCGCCGCCCTGGTGGCTCTCATGGACGTCGTCAGCCCGTACTACCGCTTCCGCTGGCGGACCCTGTGCGGCATTCCCCGGATCCGGCTGGAGGGGACGGCGGAGGACTGGCGGCTGCTGGCCGCGCGGGCCCGGGAGCTCGCCGGGCGGTTCGAGGGGCTGCGGCCGTACTTCGAGGGCCTGCAGCCCGTCCTGGACGCGATCGCGGCAACGGCCCCGGGCCGGGGCCGGGGCGTCGACGAGGAGTTCTGGCGATCGCTCTACAAGTACCGCTCGGAGTCGGGTGGTTCCTGGGTCACCGGCTGGATCAACGCCTTCTTCGCTCACCGCTACACCGACGACGGGCCCGTGCCCAAGGACGCCTTCGGACCGGGCCGCTCGGACGAGGTGCACTTCCCCTCGCACGTCTCCCGGGTGCCGTTCCGCTGGGAGACTCCCGCGGGCACCCTCGACATGGCCTTCGTGGGAGGCGTGCTCGGCCTGGAGCGGGACGGCACCTGGCTTCGGCCCCGGCTGGGACACGCCGTCGTGGAGCTGCTTCCCGAGACCGAGAGGCATGACGAACGCCTGCCGGAACCCTGGAGGCTGGCCGACGTGCAGCGCCTCACCGGTTGCCCGGAGGCCCGCCTCCTCGACACCATCGGCACGGTCACCCACCAGGGCGCGGCCCTCCGGGCCGACCTCGCGATCGACCTCGGCGGCATCTGTGTCGTCCGCGGCGCCGACGGCGACTGGCACCTCGGCGACCTGATCGGCGACGACGGCGAGATCCAGTGCTGGCAGAACGCCGGCCCCGACCTGGGTGAGGCCCTGCGGATTCTCTGAGCGCCGTGTCGCTTCCCCCGGACCGTGCGGGATGTCACAAAATGTCCTGGGTGCCGCGGGCACCGCGCCGTTCCGACGAGCCGCCAGGGAGTCCTCTTGGGTACCACCGTCGCAGATGTCATGGTCGCGGCTCTCGCGGCCTCCGGCGTACGGCGGGTGTACGGCCTGCCGGGGGATTCCCTGAACGGGTTCACCGACGCCCTCCGCCGCAACGGATCCGTCTCGTGGGCCCACGTACGGCACGAGGAGACCGCCGCCTTCGCCGCGGCCGGCGAGGCCGCCGTCACCGGGCGGCTCGCGGTGGCGGCGGGCAGCTGCGGTCCGGGCAACCTCCACCTCATCAACGGGCTGTTCGACGCGCAGCGCAGCCGCGTGCCGGTGCTGGCGGTCGCCGCGCACATCCCGCGGGCCGAGATCGGCGGCGAGTACTTCCAGGAGACGCACCCGCAGGAGCTGTTCCGCGAGTGCAGCGTCTACCGCGAGATGGCGAGCCTGCCCGAGCAGGTCCCCAGGATGCTGCGCATCGCGATGCGCTCGGCGCTGGAGCGCAGGGGCGTCGCGGTGCTGGTCGTCCCCGGCGAGCTGTTCCTGGCCGACATCGACCTGCCCGTACCGCCCCGCCCCGTGGTCGGGACCTCCTCCCGTGTGCGGCCCGACGACGCCGGGCTGGCGCGCGCCGCGGAGGTCCTCAACAGGGCGGAACGGGTGACCATCCTCGGTGGCGCGGGCTGCCACGACGCGCACGACGAGGCGGTCGCCCTGGCCGACGCGCTGAAGGCGCCCATGGTGCACGCGCTGCGCGGCAAGGAGTTCCTGGAGCACGACAACCCGTACGACGTGGGGCTGACCGGCCTGATCGGCTACAGCTCCGGCTACCGGGCGATGGAGCACTGCGACGCCCTGCTGATGCTCGGCACCGACTTCCCCTACCGCCAGTTCTACCCGGGCCCGGACGTGCCGGTCGTCCAGGTCGACGTGCGCGGTGAGCACATCGGGCGGCGCACCGAGGTCGACGTCCCCCTGGTCGGCACCGTCAAGGACACCGCCGCCGCGCTGCTCCCGCTGCTGCGGCCCCGGACCGACCGCTCCTTCGCCGACCGGATGACCGGCCACTACCGGAAGGTGCGCGGCCGTCTGGACCACCTCGCCGCGGCCGGGCAGTCGGACAACCCCATGCACCCCCAGCACGTGGCCGCCACCGTCGACAAGCTCGCGACCCGGGACGCCGTCTTCACGGCGGACGTCGGCACCCCGACCGTGTGGGCGGCACGCTATCTGACGATGAACGGCCACAGGCGGCTGATCGGCTCGTTCAACCACGGCACGATGGCCAACGCGCTGCCGCACGCCATCGGCGTCCAGGCCTCCCACCCGGGGCGCCAGGTCGTGGCCCTGTGCGGCGACGGCGGACTGAGCATGCTGATGGGGGAGCTGCTGACGCTGCGCCGGCTGGACCTGCCGGTCAAGATCGTGGTCTTCAACAACACCGCGCTCTCCTTCGTGGAGCTGGAGATGAAGGCCGCGGGCATCGTCAACTTCGGCACCGACCTCGGCGAGACGGACTACGCCGAGGTCGCACGGGCGGCGGGGCTGTTCGGTGCCAGGGCCGAACGGCCGGGTCAGCTGGAGGAGGCGCTCACGGCCGCGCTCGAGCACGACGGCCCCGCCCTGGTCGACGCGCGTACCGCGCGCCAGGAGCTGTCGCTTCCCCCGAAGATCACCTACGGCCAGCTCAAGGGGTTCACGCTGTTCGCGACCCGCACGATCCTGTCCGGGCGGGCGGACGAGATCGTGGAGCTGGCGAAGACCAACCTGCGCGACCTCGGTTTCGACTAGGACCTGTCCGGTCGATCTTGGCCATAGGCTGGGCGCGGCACGATCAAGCCGAACAGGTCATGGGCGATGGGGGATAATGGGTTGGGCCGGCAGGAGAGGCACCGCAAGGTGCTCAGACCGCTGCTACGAGCCGGGCTTGAGGTGATACCCGACGCGGGTCCGGCCTCGGCGATACCGCATGTCCTCGGGTACGAACGAGAGCGAGTTTTCGGCTTCTTCCTCGTCGAGTACGGGGACCCGCGACTCGTGGAGCGGCTCAACGAGGGCTGGTACGACCTCGCCATGTCCGCCGGCCTGCTCGATGCGAATCGCGAATTCCTTCTCATGTTGCCCAGGGGCACCTGGACGGCCGCGGTAGACCGCCGGCTGCGGCACAGGGTGCATGTCTGGCACCGGGTTCGTCTGCTGGACCGGTGGGACATCATGGGGGCCGGCGCGGCTACGTTCCTCGGCATTCGTGCCGGCCACCCTGGCTTCGCCATGCTGGCCCTGGACAACAGCGTCTGGCTCCTGGCCGACACGTATGAATCGGGTGTAGGTGTGTACGCGGTACGCGACCCCGCCCATTCCCCAGGGGTCATGCGCGACTTGGAGTGGCTCGCCATGGAGGACGTCTACAGGGACCGGGATTTCCGACGTGAAGTCACCGCCTGGCTGGAGAGCAGGCAACAGCGCCAGGACTTGTCCGGACAATCATGTGCATAACGGGGATGACCGCGATTGCTGCGGTGGCGGTATCGAGGAACGCATGGCCGCGTCTGCCATAACGGACGTCGGCCCGGGCGCGGAGCCGAGCACCGCCCTGCCCCGTGTGCTGATCGGCGGAGACGGCATGATGGGGATCATGAAGTCTCTCGCCGCAGCCGGTCTGCGCATCGTGGAGGGCTGGACCGGGCCCGACGGGCTCGTTCCGCCCACCGTCATCGGACAGGCACCGAGCGTCCCGTTTGAGGACGGGCGCGTCGAGGCCATGTTGGACTTCCTCGATCCGCAGCTCCGCGAGATGGCGAACGCCGACTGGTACCGGCTGTCGGTCGAAGGAGGACTCTTCTCCGAGACCGACCGCAGGTTCCTGATCGCGCTCCACCCCGGCCAGGACCGCCTCGCACGGTGGCACTGCGTCGAGCTGCAGAGCGAGTGGGACATCATGGGCAAGGGTGCTGACGGGCTGCTCGGCAGTGCCCCCTACCGGCCCGAGTTCAGCATGCTGTCGCTCGACGGGAACGTGCTGTGCTTCGCCACGACGTGGGAGCACGCGATCAGCACCTCGGTGCTGAAGGCGCCGCATCGTTCGCAGGTCCTCCGCCGCTGGGCGGAGGCGCTGACGGACGGCTCCATGGACGACATGGGCGAGCCGGACGAGGCACCGCTGAGCCTGGCGGCACGTCGCTGGCTCGACAGCCACTAGCTAGGACGCGAAGCCGGTACGGAACCCGCGCGCGCCCGCCGTGCCGGGGCACGGCGGGCGCGACGCACCGTCAGGGCTGCAGCCACCAGGGGCTGGAGTAGGCGACACCCAGGTCGTTGCAGGGGTGTCCGGACGGCCCGGGCTGCCCGTTGGGCTGCGAGGGGTCGGAGATCCGCAGCACCACCCAGGCGCCGTCCTCGACGTCGAGCGGGACGGTGAACTCGGCCAGGCTGCCGGACGTGGCCGGGACGACCTCCGCCACGGTCGGCGCGCCGGAACCGGGGCGCAGCACCTGGATGTTCAGGGGCTTGCCCAGCCAGTCGGGGCCGCGGTCGAGGTCCACGGCGAAGCGGACGTCGCCGGAGGCGAGCGGCAGGACGCCGCCCATCTGGACGCCGCCCGCGGTCGCGTCCAGCCGCAGCCCGGAGAAACGGGTGGCGAAGAAGCGGCGGGCGCGCATGGCCTCCAGGACGCCGGCCCGGGTGTTCTCCGTGACCCAGAGCCCGGCGCGGCCCACGCCCTCGACCTTGCCCCACTCGGCGCCGTGGTGGTCGCTGACCCCGGTGATCCCGGTACGCCAGCCGGCGTTGAGGACGGCGTTGAGGTGCGAGGACTTGCGGTCCGACCAGCCGTCGAAGAGGTAGTCGTCGCCGCGGTTGAACATCTCGACGCTGACCATCTTGTCGCGCACCGCGGCGGAGTAGGCGAAGTCGTTGAAGCGCCCGATCTCACGGCCCGGGTGGTTGAAGCCCGCCACCGCGTCACGGCCGGCGATCCAGCTGTAGAGGGAGCCCATCGAACTGGCGCCGCCCAGGTCGACGAACTGGTCGGTGAACCATACGTTGGCGTGGCCGAGGAGCGGGTGCGACCACTCGAAGCCGCGGATCGCGGTGTAGTTGCCGGGATCGTTCGCGGCGTCCGCGAGCTGGCGGGTGCGGTCCCACTCGCCCTTGGAGAGGCCGTTGATCGAGAGCAGGGTGGTGTGGTCGGTGAGCGCCGCCACGTCGAGCCCCGCGTCGCGCATGGAGGCGAACGCGAGGGCGGGGTCCCCGTCGCCGTCCGACATCAGGGTGTGGTTGTGCAGGTCGGCGTGGACGAGTCTGGTGCCCTGGGTGACGAGTGAGGCGCGGGAGGCCCCGGCCCGGTTCGTGGCGGGGGTGTCCGCGGCGGCGCGGGTGCCCGCGGCCAGGGCGGTTCCGGGCAGGGAGGCCGCGATCAGCAGGCCGCCCGCACCGGCGAGGAGGGAACGTCGGCTGGGTCCGTGCGCGTGCGTGTGCGCCGTGTCGGCGTGGTGTCCGCTCATGGCGGCCAGTACAGCCGGTTGACAGGAGCATGGTCGAAATCGCGGGTTCCCGGCGGGTGAACGCCACGCGCCCGCCCGGTGCCGCTCAGCGGGGCGCGTCGGGCGCCACCAGCGTACGCACGAACGGGACGCGGACCAGGACGAACGCGCCCGCCACCACGAGCAGCGCCCCCATCAGCATGGGCAGCGACCACCAGCCTCCCCGCAGGTGCTCCTCGAACACCGTCACACCCAGCACGAGGCTCACGGTCGCGTCCCCGAGCGTCAGCGCGGGCTGGGAGGCCACCAGAGGGCCGGACTGCATGGCGTTCTCCAGCAGGAAGACGGCCGCGACCCCGACGAGGGCGAAGCCGTACGTCTGCCACGCGGTGAAGAACGCTGCCGCCCCGTCGCTGTCCCACACCTGAGTGGCGTCCTTGAGCAGCCCGGCGGTGAGTGCGTAGCAGACGGCAGCCGAGAGGCCGAAGCAGGCGGCGCGCACCCGGCCCGCCGGGCGCCGGACGGCGATGAGGACGAGCACCAGGACGGCGGCGACACAGCCGGACAGCGCCATCATCCAGGTACCGGTGGGCGGCCGGTCCACCCCGCCGCCGGGCGAGGCGGCCCACAGCCCCACTCCCAGCCCGGCCACCATGGCCGCCACGGCGGCCCAGCCACGCGGCGGGAGCCGGCGGTGCAGCACGAAACCGCCGATGAACAGCGCGAAGGGCAACTCCAGGACGAACAGCGGCTGGACGAGCGAGAGCGCGCCGTTCAGCAGCGCCAGGGCCTGGAACGCGGCGGCCGCCACCACCGCGCCGAACCCGGCCAGCCAGACGGGCTTGCGCAGCAGTTCGCCCATGAGGGCCGGCCGCAGCCCCGCCGAGAGCGGAACCGTGCGGGCCGCGTAGCGCTGCAGCACGGTGGCCAGCGCGTTGCTGACCGCCGCGAGCAGCGCGAACAGCACGGCAAGGATGGTCTGCACCAGGGCTCTCCTCCGGCTCCCGGCCCACGCTAACCGCTGCGCTCCCCCACCGGCCCGCGCGACGCGTCGGAGCGCGACGGCCGGCGTGGCCGGGGAGGCGAGCCGGGTGCCGGGCCTGGGCCGGGTGCCGGGCCGGGGGCCTGGTCAGGGGCCTGGTCAGGGGCCTGGTCAGGGGCCCGTAAATGCGGTTGACGACGGTCGCCGCGCACCGGTTTCCTGCTGCGATGCCGACCCTTCGTATCGAACGGCCCCACGGCGACGCCATGCTCGAGGACTGGCGGTTCGTCCACAACACGGTCATCCCCACCGGCCCGCTCTCCCTCGACGACGTGCGGGAGCGCTCGCGGCGCAATCATCTGGAGGTCGCCTACCTGGGCGACGCCGTCGTGGGCTGCACGACCGTACGCCCGCCGACCGGCGAGGACGCCACGGCCACGGTCATCGCCCGGGTGCTGCCCGGCCACCGGGAGCAGGGCTTCGGTACGGCGCTCTACACCCGGGGGATGGACCGGGCGCGCGAGATGGGCGCGGCGGCGGTCGAGACGGTCGTCCTCGCGTCCAACTCCGAGGGGTTGCGCTTCGCCGGGGCGCGGGGCTTCGTCGAGGTCGAACGCTATGTGCTGCCCGGGGACACCATCGCGTACGTCACCCTGCGACTGCCGTCAACTTGACCGGGGCCTGAAGGCCCGGGCTTGCAGGTAGGTACACGGCTGGCTGCCGCGTGGCCTCCCGCATCTGAGCCCCTGCTAGGCAGGGGCTGGGACGCGTGACTCACGCCCCGCAAGCCACGCAGCCTCGCCCTTGCGGGCGATGTTGCGGGAAGCATTCAGGTCTGCGTGCGCAACGACGCCGCATGACCTGCACTCGAACCGGGCCTGAGAGGTCCGGTTCCTCTTGTCTGTGTACTGGCATTCGGAGCAGGTCTGACTCGTATACGCGGGATCCACGTACACCAGTGGCACGCCGGCACGGCGTGCCTTGTACTCCAGGAACTGCCCGAGCTGGGCGAACGCCCAGGAGTGCACCGCGGCCCGTTGGGGCTTTCTCAACCGAGCCCTCTCACGGATCCCCTGGAGGTTTTCCAGGGCGATGCCGCGCGAGGTGCGTTCAGCCGCTGCCACGATGCGTTTCGACATGACGTGATTGGTGTCGGCGGCGAACCGCCGCTCCCGGCGAGCGCGCTTCTTCAGCAGGCGCTTCGCCGACTTCGTGCCCTTCTTCTGCAGCTTCGCCCGCAGGCGCAGTTGGCGAGCCCTGTACCGGTTCAGCCGGCGGCCGGCGAGCACGTCGCCATCCGATGTCGTTGCAATGTTCACGATGCCCAGGTCCACACCGAGGAACCCGTCGGGGCTCTCGTTGAGGTCGACCTCGGGAACCTCGCACGTCGCGAAGAGGTAGAACTCGCCGTCGCGCTCGACGAGGTCGGACTCGCCCTTGCGGTACTCCCGCAGGACCTGCAACTGGTCTTCGGAACCGGCGAACCGGACACCCTTGAGCCTGCCTGCCGTGGTCCAGATGGAGACCGTCCCGGCATCGTGCTGCCAGGTCAGCATCCGGTCGTCGTACGGCTGAGCAGCATCCGGGCGGAACGTGACCGGCTTCGACTCGGCCTTCGTACGACGCTTGGAACCCGACCGGCCCAGGTTGCCGGCCTTGATGTTCGCATGAAGGGTCGTGTACGCGTCGCGGACCTTCTTGATGACATGCTGCGCGGCCTGGGCGCCCAGACCGCGGGCCCGTATCTCGGCGTACGTGTACTTTCGCAGTTCGTACTCGCGCGGCACGCCGCGGTCGAATACGACCTGCGACACCCAGTTCGCGGCGTTGTTGCATTCGCGCAGCGTGGAGCGCAGCGCGACCGCCTGCTCGGCGGTCGGCAGCACCTTCACCTGCACGACGATCTTCACGCGACGAACCGTACCCCTCGACACCGACAACCAGCCCGCCCGGGACTGCAGTTATCAACGTGCCCGGCAGCCGTCCAATGGCAATCGCCGCCCTGCCGATCACGGCAAGGCGGCGAGCAGTGAGACGGCGCCGCTACGCGGCCCCGCAGGTCTGGAGGCGATTCCTCCCGGGCCTGAAGGCCCGGGGTTCCTCGCCAGAACCTGCTGAACCCCGGTCCCCGGGGCCGACCGCCGGGAGCGCACTCGGCGCATCGGCAGACCTGCGCACCGCTCAGGCGTGGTCCGCGGGCGCGCTGCGGCGCAGGTAGCGCTCCGTCACCTCGCGCAGCCGGTCACGGCCGAAGCTCCGCCCGTGGCCGGGGTGGACGACGCGGACGTCGAGGTCGGCGAGGAAGGCAGCGGTGCGCCGGTAGGCGGCCACGTCGGACTCGGGCAGGTCGTCGATCAGGTAGCCGTCGTAGACGGCGTCGCCGGAGTACAGCACCCCCGTGCGCTCTTCGAGGAGGGCGACGGAGCCGGGCGTGTGGCCGGGCACATGGAGGACGGTGAGGACGCGCCCGCCGAGGTCGATCCGCTCGTCCCCGCTCAGGGTGCGGGTGAGGGTCACCGGGCCGATGCCGTAGGCGCCGGGGTCGTATCCGGGGTCGGGCAGGGCGTCCAGGAGAAGGTCCGGGAAGGACGCGCCCACGTCCTCGGTGCCGAGCCGTTCGGCGAGTTCGGGCCCGTTGAGGCTGGCCGGCACGCCCCGCGCGAGGGTCGCGGCGTCCGCGCTGTGGGCGGCTCGCTCGGCGAACTCGCGGGCCCCGCCCACGTGGTCGAGATGCGCGTGGGTGAGGAGCAGCAGCGGGTCCCGCGCCAGGATCTCCGGGACCTCACGGCGCAGGGGCACCACCCCGAGGCCTGCGTCGACGACGAGGTCGCGCTCGGAGCCGCGCAGCCACCACACGTTGGCCCTCACGATCTCGTGGGCGTGCGGCTCACTGACGCGGACGAGGCCGTCCTCGACGTCGCGTCGCTCGTACCAGTGCGTCATACCGGCCCAGTGTCCTCGCCCCGGGCGCGGGTCCGACGGCGGGGTCCTGCGGGGGCGGGGCCGGAGACGGAGACGGGGCGGCCGGGCCTCCGCGGCAGCGATGTGAGCGCTGCCGGCGGCGACCCGGCCACCCCGGTCGCGGACCGTCAGTTGCGGATGATGTTCTCCGCCTGCGGCCCCTTCTGTCCCTGGGTGACGTCGAACGTCACGGCCTCACCCTCGACCAGTTCGCGGTAGCCGTTGCCGGCGATGTTCGAGTAGTGCGCGAACACATCGGGGCCACCTCCGTCCTGTGCGATGAAGCCGAAGCCCTTTTCCGAGTTGAACCACTTCACGACGCCTGTCGCCACCGCGTCCATCCTTCACGTGCCAGCTGAAGAGCCACGCCGACTGCGTGACCCGAGGTCGCCTCCTGCCGGAGACGGCCACGGAGCCCTCTTTACCCGATGCAGGGCGTTTTTACGCCGGGTCCTCGCATCTGTACGTCCCCTGCCGCAACGGACCGCCCCCGGGCGGGCGCTCCGGGCGCCGCCGGCGGGCCGTCGGCGGCGGGCGGCGGGGCGCGGACGGGCCTCGGATGGAAAGCGGCGGGGCGCCGGCGTGGAAGGGCCCTGCTCCCGGTGCCGCTCCGCACCGACTTCCGCGCATTCGTGGAGCAATGCCCGAAGTCGGCCGAATGGATGCCGCAAAGTTTTTCGCGACCACGGGTCGACACGCGTAGATGTTTTAGGTTAAATGGTGCATACGCTGCCGCGGCAATCCCCCGGGAAGGCCTTGCGGACCCCTTGTGACGAGTTCGTGTGCGTGATACGTTCCCGGCGTCAGCGGGGAGTGGGCGGAAATGCATAAAAGGCAATCTGTCGACCGTGTCCAAGAAGCGTCCGGTGACCTCGGACCGAACACGTTGTTAGAGTCGGACGAATTCAGTCCGAAGTTCCTCATGCTCGGACCGGTGAGGATAGCGGACGACGGCAACGTCATTGCACTTCAGCCGTCGAAGCCCGCCAACCTCCTCGCGGCGCTCCTTTTGCATCCCAATTCCACGGTGTCCGCCGAATTCCTGCAGCGGGTGGTCTGGGGCGAGGAGCGCCCCGTCAGTGCGAGATCGGCACTGCACACCTGCGTCCAGCGATTACGGCAGCTGTTCGCCAAGTACGGGATCGCCGGCACCCTCATCGAGGCCGTCCCCGGGGGCTACCGGATCGGCGCCGACGCCGGCTCGCTCGACCTGATCGCCTTCCGCGACCTGCTGCGCGCCGCCGACCAGGCACCCGACCCGGAGCGGGAACTGCGCATCCTGCGGACCGCGCTGGCCCTGTGGCAGGGTCCGCTGCTGGCCAACATCCACTCCGACATCCTCCGGCGCGAGGTCGTGCCCCGGCTGACCGAGGAGCGGCTGCGCGCCATGGAGCGGGTCTTCGACCTGGAACTGGCGCTGGGCCGCTGCCGCCAGGTGCTGTCCGAGCTCTGGCCGGTGGCCCGTTCCCACCCCGCGCACGAGCCCTTCTGGGCACAGCTCGTCGAGGCGCTGCACCGCACCGGGCGGCGCGCCGAGGCCCTGTGCGAGTACCGCGTGGTGAAGGAGTACCTGCGCACCGAGCTCGGCGTCGACCCGGGGCCCGCCCTGCAGCGCCTGGAGCTGGCGGTGCTGCGCGGCGAAGATCTGTCGGCCGGCCCTCCCGGGCGTCACGGCCCGCATTCCGGCGCCAATGGTCGAGACCATTCCGGGGGCAGCTCCGACATATCCCGCACGGCACTCCCGACCGGAAAGCCTTTGCTGTCCGGGGGTGCCGCGCAGGTCCTGGAAACACTCGTCGGGGCGGGCCTCCTGGAGGAGGGTCCGGACGGCCACTACCGAATGCACGACTCCCTCCGGATTCTCGCCCGCGGGGCGATGGAATTACGGACGGAGGCGTCCGGTCCCGATATTCCGTCCAGCACCTGAACGCCCCCGGCGGTTCGGGGACGTTACCGCCGGTGTCCGTTGTCCGCCAACCGCGCCCGAATGGGAGTAATGACGGTATGACCGCTGCGTACGAGGAAGTCGCGCATTCGTATCCCCGTATCCGCCGTGACGTCCTTTTCACGGAGACTCCGGACGGCGTCGTATTCCATAACGCCCACGGCGGATTCAATCTGCGGGGCAGATCGGCCTACCGGTTCGCGACACTGGTCGTTCCCCATCTGAACGGGACGAACCGGGTCGAGCAGATCTGCGCCGGACTGGGCGAGCACCAGCGGGCCATGGTCGGTGAACTGGTGGGCGCGCTCTACGGCAGGAACTTCGCGCGCGACGTCGTCCCCGGCAGTGACGGACTCGACGAACTGACCCCCGAGGTCGCGGAGCGCTTCGCGGCGCAGGTCGACTACATCGACCACTACGTGGGGGAGGCCGGGAGCCGCTTCCGGCGCTTCCGCGACATCCGCGTGGCGGTGCTGGGCGACGACCCGGTGGCCCGGTGGTGCGCGCTGAGCCTGGTCCGCAACGGCTGCGCGGCGCTCGCGCTCCCGGCCGCCACGGGTCCCGGGACCGACCCCTTCGCCGAGGCGCTGCGCGAGGCGGAGGGGCTGGAGGGCGACGGCTGTCCCGTGGAGGTCGTCCGGTGGGACGTGACGGGCGGCGACGGCTGGGACGACCTCGCCGGGTACGACGTGGTCCTGACCACCGGGGCCCCCGGGGCCGCCCTGCGGCTGCTCGAGGCCGGTGTCCCCGAGGGCGTACGGCTGCTGCCCGCCTGGACCTTCGGCGACCAGGCGGTGGTGGGCCCGGTCATGACGGCCGGGACGACGGGCTGCTGGTCCTGCGCCGCGCTGCGACTGGGCGCCAACGGCGAGCCCGGCGCCGCCGCCGACCTGTGGAGCGCGGTGCGCCTGCACGACCCCGGGCAGGCGGAGGAGGGGCGGATCTCCGGACCCCCCGCGGCCATGCTCGGCAACCTGCTGGCGTACGAGGTCTTCCGGCTGGTCACCGGTGTGCTCACGCCGGAGACCGAGGGGCGCCTGGTGCTGCAGGACCTCGACTCCCTCGACGTGGTCACCGAACCCCTGCTGCCGCACCCGCGCTGTCCCCACTGCCGGGAGGACGAGGCACCGGCCGCCGAGGCCGCCCTCACCGCCGCCGACCTGACGGACGGCCGGGACGGCCTCGACGCGCGCGACGGCCAGGACCGGCAGGAGTCGCCCGGGACCGGGTCACGGGAAGTGGCGCCCGAGGCCGACGCGGACGAGGCCGTCGCCGCGCTCGACGCCCGCTCGGTGTTGACGCAGACGCGGGCCGGGGTGTTCGGCGCGTTCGCGGACGACGCGTGGGAGCAGACCCCGCTCAAGGCCGGGACCGTCAGGCTGGCCGTGGGGCACGGCAGCCCCCGCGAGATCACCGCGTTCGACGTCCACCATGTCGCCGGGGCCCGGCTGCGGGCCCTCTACCGCGCGGCCGAGGTGTACGCCGAGCACGTCGTCCCGCAGCGGGGGGTCGTGGCGGGCGCCGCGCTGGACGCGGCGCGCGAGAAGTGGCTTCTGCTGGCCCCGGACGCCCTGGACATCGCCTCGGGCACCGGCGCGGGCGCGGACTCGGTGCGTGCCTGGGTTCCGGCCGTGTCCTTGGGCGATGCCCGTACCGCCCTGGTGCCGGCGGCGGCCGTGCGGACGTTCGGCGGCCACAATCACGACCGGCTCTTCGTGGCGACCTCGGCCGGGTCGGCCGCGGGTCCGTCCCCGTCGCGGGCCGCGGTGCGCGCCCTGTACTCGGCGGTGGCCTTCCACACGCTGACCGCGGCGCTGCGCTCGCGCTGCCCCGTGGCGGCGACGGCCGCGGAGTGGGCCGCCGACGACCCGGAGGTGGTCTTCCTCCGCCGTTCGGCGGTGAACCTCGGGCTGCGGGCCGAACTGCTGGAGCTGGGCGGCCCCGACGGGCTCGCCCCGGTGATGTTCGCCCGCGCGCAGGACCCGGGCACCGGGCGCGCGCTGTGGGCGGTCGACGCAGCCCGCTCCCCGCGCGAGGCCGCGGTCGGCGCGCTGCGCGACCTCCTCGGACAGGCGCAACTCGGCCGGGACGACGCGCTGACCACTCCCCTCGACACCGGGGACCCCCTCCTGGGCGACCTCGACCCGATGACCGTCGCCGTCACCGCCACCGAAGAAGCGGGGGGCGGAACTCCGGTCACCGACGGCGCCGGCGTGCTGCGCCGTGTACGGGAGCGCGGTCTCGACGCCCTTGTCGTCGCCACCGGTTCCGCCGACCTGCGGTCGGCCGGTGTCCACGTCGCCCGGGTCCTGCTGACGCACGGGGCCGTGGATGCCCTCTGACGTCGCCGTGGAGCGCTTGCTGGGCGACGGCCTGCGCCGCCACCCGGGCGCCGGCGCGCCGCCGCGGGTCACGCTGCTCGGCTTCCGGGACGAGCAGCGGGTCCCCGCGGGCGAGACGCCCCGCTCCCCCGTCGCGCCGGTGCACCTGTACGGTCACCACGCCCTGGTGGGGCCGGTGACCGGCGCGGACGGGGCGGCGGCGTGCACGCGCTGCCTGGCGCGGCGGTGGCAGGCCGTACGGCCCGGGATCCTTCGCGACGCCCTCGAACTCGGCTCCGCCACACGGCCGACGGGCCCGTGGCCCTTCACCACCGCCTTCGCGATGGACGCCGTCGCCGCGCTCCTCGCCGCCGCCGCGGAGCCCGCCCGGCGGACGGGGACGGCGGGCCGCCACCCCGTCGTCCACCTCCTGGACCTGGAGACCCTGGAGGTGAACCGGGCCGTGGTCGTCCCCGACGCCGAGTGCCCGGACTGCGACCGCCGCGTCCCCGACTCCGCCGAGGGCGCGACCGTCACGCCCCGCAGCGTGCCCAAGGCGGATCCCGCAGGCTTCCGCGGCCGGCCGATCGAGGCGTACGACCTCCCGCTGGAGTCCTTCGTCAACCCGGTGACGGGGATGCTGGGGCCGTCGGTCGCCCCGGACCTGACCTCGGCGTCGACCGCGTCCACCGTCGGCGCCTTCACCCTGCGCTCCGGGGCGTACCTGCGGGAGTCCTACTGGGGCGGCCACACCGGCAGTTACGCCCGCAGCGTGCGGGTCGGGGTGCTGGAGGGCATGGAACGGCTGGCCGGGATGCGGGCCCGCGGCAAGCGCACCACCGTCGTGGCCGCGCTGAACGGACTCGGCGACGACGCGCTCGACCCGCGGACCTGCGGGGTCTACTCGGACGCCTTCTACCGGGCCCAGGACGTCGTGCGGCCGTTCGCGCCCGACCGTCCGATCCCGTGGGTGTGGGGGTACTCGCTGCGCGACCGGCGCCCGCTGCTGGTGCCGGAGGTGCTGGCGTACTACCACGCGCCCGGCGGCCTGGAGAACCGGTTCGTACAGGAGAGCTCCAACGGCTGTGCCTCCGGAGGCAGTCTGGAGGAGGCCGTGCTCTTCGGCCTGATGGAGGCGGTCGAGCGGGACGCCTTCCTCATCGCCTGGTACGCGGGGCTGCCGCTGCGGGAGATCGACCCGGCCACCAGTGGCCGCGCCGCGACCCGGCACATGGTCGAGCGGCTGGCGATGTACGGCTACCGCGCCCGGTTCTTCGACACGCGGATCACCTTTCCCGTCCCCGTCGTCACCGCGGTCGCGCAGCGCGTGGACGGGGGCACGGGCGCGCTGTGCTTCGGCGCCGGGGCGGCGTGGGACCCCGAGGCGGCCCTCGCCGCGGGCCTGTCGGAGATCGCCACCGACGCCGTCAAGCTGCGCCGCCGCACCGAGCGGGACCACGACCGGCTGGCGGCGATGGCGGCGGACTTCGGCACCGTCCACGTGCTCCACGACCATCCGCTGATGTACGGGCTGCCGGAGATGGCCCGGCACGCCGCCTTCCTGCTGGACCGGGAGGACCCGGTGCCGCAGCCACCGCTCGCCGTCGCCGACCTGCGGACCGGCCGCCCGCCGGCGGCGGACCTGCGCGAGGACCTGGAGGCGGCCGTGGACGCGGTCACCGCGCGCGGATTCGACGTCGTCGTGGTGGACCAGACCATGCCCGAGCAGCGGGACGCCGGCCTGCACACGGCGTCCGTCCTCGTGCCCGGACTCGTCCCCATCGACTTCGGCTGGCACCGCCAGCGCGCCCTGCACATGCCCCGGCTGCGCAGCGCCCCGCGCGAGGCCGGGTTCACCGACCACGACCTGCGGACCGGCGAACTCAACCTCGCCCCGCACCCCTTCCCGTGAACCGCCGCCCGTGCACAGCGGCACCACAGCCGCAGACAGAGAGGACCGGACATGGGGCACACCCATGAGTACGCGACCGCGGTGATGCGGCGCGGCAGGGTCGCGATGGAGCCCGCCGACTTCGTACCCGACTGGGTGGACCGGCCCAGGAAGGAGAAGTACTACCCGGGCGCCGAGCGCTTCCCGCTGCCCGACGGCGACTTCCCCGACGACGCGGGCGTGGGCCGGGGCCTCGCCGGGCCGGGGGGCGACGCCCCGTTCAGCCTGCCCCTGCTGGGCGGCATGCTGCGCGACTCGTACGGGCTGGTCGGCCGCCGCCTGGCCGTCCAGGCCAACACCGACCTGGGCACGCTGCCGATGTACACCCAGGCCAACTGGTCGCGCGGCACGGCCTCCGGTGGCGGGCTGTACCCGGTGGGCGTGCACTGGGTCAGCGGTGCCTCCGGCCCGATGACACCCGGGGTGTACCACTACGCGCCCTCGCACCACGCCGTGCGGCGGCTGCTGACGGGTGACGTGTCGGGCGAGGTCCGCGCCGCGGTCGGCGACGCCCGGCTGCACCGGGACACCGACCAGTTCCTCGTTCTCGGCGTGAAGTTCTGGCAGAACGCCTTCAAGTACAACAGCTTCAGCTACCACGTGGTGACCATGGACACCGGGGCGCTGCTGCAGACCTGGCGGATGTGGGCGCAGGCCCGCGGGCTGCGGATCGACCCGGTGCTGTGGTTCGACGAACCGCGCCTGGGTCGGCTGCTGGGGGCGGAGGCGGACGAGGAGGGCGTGTTCGCCGTCGTGCCGCTGCGCTGGGACGGTACGGCCGGCGCGGCCGCCGACGGGGCGGCCACCTCCGGGGTCCGGCGCACCGAGCGAGAGCGGTCGCGCCGCGTGCTGACCTTCGAGACCGTGCGGCAGGTGCACCGCGCCACGCTCGACGGCGCGTCGGCCCGTCCGGCGCCGGAGGCGCTGGAGGACGCGGCCGCCCCCGCCGTGCCTCCCGGCGGGCAGCGGCAGCCGCTGCCGCCCGCCGCGCCCATGGAGCTGAGCGTGCGCCGTGCGCTGCGCGAACGGCGCAGCAGCTTCGGCCGGTTCACCGGCATCCACCCGCTGTCGGGCGGGCACCTGGCCGCCGCGCTGAAGGCGGCGGAGGCGGGCGCGGCGCTGGCCACCGACGTCACCCCGGCCGGGAGCCCGCGCCTGGCGTCGCTGTACGTCTTCGTCAACCACGTCGAGGGCGTCGCGCAGGGCGTGTACGCGTACGACGCGCAGGCGGCGGAACTGCGGCTGCTGAAGCAGGGCCCGCCGGGCGCCTTCCTGCAGGCCCACTACTTCCTCAACAACTACAACCTGGAGCAGGCCGCCGCGGTGATCGTGCCGGCGGTCCGCACCCACGCCGTGCTCGACGCCGCCGGGGACCGGGGCTACCGGCTCGTCAGCGCGGCGATCGGCGCGGCAGCGCAGGCGGTCTACACGGCCACCGCGGCCTCGGGAACCGCGTGCGGCGTGGCGCTCGGCTTCGACAGCGTCGCCTTCGCCGAGGAGCTCGGGCTCACCGGCACCGGGGAACTCCCGCTGCTGCTGATGCTCGTCGGCAACGAGCGACCGCGCCCAGCCGACTTCCGCTACGAACTCGTGCCGTCCGCGGGCGGCCGTGACGCGCGCGGCGACGGGGCGGCCCGGGCCGTCCGGGAGGGCGAGGCCCAATGAGCACCTCACTCGAACGGCCCACCGCCCCGCCGGCGGCGGCCCTGTCCCCGCGCTTCATGCTGCGGCTGGCCGGTCTGCCGGTCGGGGCCGCGCAGCGGCTGCGCAGCGCGGACGCCCGCCGGTGGGCGGACCGCGTCCTGGACGAGGAGCGCCGGCTAGCCGAGGCCGGCGCCCGGCTGAGCGACCCGCTGGCCGCGCTCGTGGCGGACAACGACGACGACGCGATGCGCCGCGAGGTGCTGCGGCTGCGCCGGGCCGTGTTCAACAACCGCCTCCCGCAGGACGTTCCGGGAGCTCTCGCGCTCGCCGCCCGGCTGGACGGCCCCACCGGCGGGGAGCTGCTGGCCTGGCTCCGCGACCGGGGGGCGTGGGAGGAGGAACGGGCCCGCGGCCGGACGGTGCTGGAGGGCGCGTTCGGCGAGGGGCGCGCCGCGCTGCGCGAACTCGCCGCCGGGGAGCAGCTGCGGACGGGGCTGCTGCTGGCCTCGCCGACCCTGGACGGGCAGCTCGACGCCTACGTCCGGGGCGACGCGGCCGCGTCCGGCAAGCGGGGCCGGAAGATCGAGCGGTCGCTGCTCGCGTACCTGTACCGCACCGCATGCAAGACCAGCCCGTTCAGCACCTTCACCGGTGTCGCGGTCGGGGAGTTCCGGACGGACGGCGAACCCGGCGGGAGCGTCCGCGTCGCCGAGCGCTGGACCGGCCACGCCCGGCTGAACGTGGTGGTGCTGCGGCGGCTCGCCGACGCCGTCGCCGCCGACCCCGGGCGGCGCGGCGACCTGCTGGTCTCCCTGGCCTCGGGCTGGGAACTGGACGACGAGCGGGTGCGCTTCGTACGGCGCTCGGTGACCGCGGGCGACGACTCCGCCGCCGTCAGCTTCGACGCGGCACGCGACCGGCTGTTCTTCCTGCGCCGCAGCGGCGCGCTGGAGGGGCTGCTCGGCCTGCTGCGCGAGCGGCCGCGGCTGCGCCACCGGGACCTGGCGGCCTGGCTGCGCCGTGAGCGCGGCGCGACCGCCGAGGAGGCCGAGCGCTACCTGTCGGCGCTGCTGCAACTCGGCATGGTGCAGCTCAACTCCCTCCACCCGGACGTCCACAGCCGCGACCCGCTGCGGGACTTCCAGGAGGCGCTGCGCGAGGTCGGCCGGCCGTGGGCCACCGCGCTCGCCGGGCGGCTGGAGGGGGCCGCGGCCGGTGTCGCCGCGTACGCCGACGCGCCGCCGGCCCGGCGGCGTGAGCTGCTGAGCGGGCTGCGCCGTGAACTGCCCGCTGTCGTGGAGTCGCTGGGCGTCTCCGGGACGACGCTGCCGCAGACCCTGCTGTACGAGGACGCGCGGGCCGCCGACGGTCCGGTCACCGCCGACCTGCGCCGGTGGACGGAGCTGGCCGAGGGGCCGCTGCGCTCGCTCGCCCGCGTGCTGCCGGCCTTCGACGTCTCCCTGGCGCAGCGGCTGACCTTCAAGGGCTTCTTCCTGGCCCGGTACGGTCGGGGCGGGCGCTGCGACGACCTGCTGAGGCTCGTCCACGACTTCCACGAGGACCTGTTCGAGCAGTATCTGCTCTTCACGTCCCAGCGCCCTCCGCACGACAGCCGGGAGGGCCATCAGCCGGAGGAGAACTGGCTGGGCCTGCCCCAGATCACCGCACTGGACCGGGCCCGCGCCGCCTTCGTCGCGCGCATGCGGGAGGCGTGGCGGAAGCGGGACGCGGACCCGGAGGCGGAGGAGCTGTGGATCGACGACGGACTCGTGGAAGCCGTCGCCGGTGAACTCGCCCCGCTCCCGCGGGGTTTCGCCCCGCAGAGCCACTTCGTGCAGCTCGCCGACCGGGCCGAGGACCCCTTGGTCGTCCTCAACGGGTCCTACGGCGGTCTGTGCTTCCCGTTCACCCGCTTCACCCACTGCTTCGACACCGCCGCGGACTCCCCCGGCCTGTCGGAGCGCCTGCTCACCACGCTGCGCGCCGCGCAGCCGCAGGGCGCGGTCTTCGCCGAGATCACCGCGGGCTCGGCGACCACCAACCTCAACCTGCACGGACGCCTGACGGACTATCAGATCCTCTGCCCCGGGGAGACCGGCTCCGCGCCGCCGGAAGCCCGTATCCACCTCGACGACCTCTTCGTGGAGCACGACGCGGACGAGGACCGGCTGGTCGTGCGTTCACGTCGGCTCGGCAAGGAGGTGATCCCGCTCTACCTGGGCTACCTGGTCCCGATGGTGCTCCCCGAGATCCCCCGCACCCTGCTGCTGCTCTCCCCCACCTCCAAGACGGCCCTCGACGTGTGGACGGGCGTGCCGGAGGCGCCCGCCGTCGAGGGGGTGACGACCCGGCCGCGGGTCCGGCACGGCTCCGTGGTGCTGTGCCGGCGGCGCTGGACCGCCGACGCGACGGCGCTGCCGCGGCGCGCCACCGGGGAGGACGACGCCGACTGGTTCCTGCGCTGGCAGCGCTGGCGGCGCCGGCACGGCGTCCCCGCCCGGGCCTTCGCGACGGTGCTGCCCGGGGCCGGCGCGCCCGCGGGCTGGGCGGGCGGCTCCAAGCCGCACTACGTCGACTTCGACGGCCCGCTGTCGCTGCAGGCACTGGAGGGCCTGGTCAAGGACCCCGCGGGACGTGTCGTGCTGGAGGAGATGCTGCCGGCCGAGGACGAACTGCACGTGGCCTCGGACCGGGGCCGGCACGTCGCGGAGCTCGCGGTGGAGCTGTTTCCCACCGGCCCGGCACATCCCGTACCCGACGAGGAAGGACACGGTGAGCGGGCATGACCTCACCCGCCCTGACCGGCCCCCCGGCGCCCCGCGGCCCCGCCGCGCCCGGCGACTGGCAGTCCCTGCACGTCTTCTACGCGGCGAGCCCGCGGCCGCTGCTCCTGGACTGCGTCAGGCCGCTGGTGGACGAACTGACCCGGGACGGGCTGCTCTCCGGGTACTTCTTCATCAACTACTGGCTGCAGGGCCCGCACGTCCGGCTGCGCCTGAAGCCCTCGTCCGCGGCGGCGAACGGCGAGGTGCGCGACCGCGCGCTGGCCGCGGTGCAGCGCTTCCTCACCACGCGCCCGGCGCTGTACGAGGTGAAGGCCGGCTTCCTCGCCGACCTCTACAACACGCTGTTCGAGCTGGAGTACCCGCAGGAGCAGCGTGAGAAGCTGCTCGGCCCGGACGGCCGGATGCTGCTGCGGGACAACAACTCCGTGAGCATGGAGCCGTACGAACCGGAGTACGGCAAGTACGGCGGCCCGGCGGGCGTCGCCCTGGCGGAGTGGCACTTCCAGCGCTCCAGCGACCTGGTCGTCGAGGCGCTGCGCACCATGAACCTGCACGTCCGCACGGTGCTGCTGGGGACGGCCGCGCAGCTGATGATGGTGATGTCCGCGTCCTTCCTGGACGACGACGAGGAACTGGCGCACTTCCTGGAGCGCTACCACGCCTTCTGGGACGGCGCCTTCTCCGGGACCGACTTCACCGCCCGCAAGGGCTATGACCGCGCCTACGAGGACATGGGCGCCGAACTCGGCCGCCGTTTCACCGCCGTCAGGGCGGCGATCGCGCGCGGGGCGGAGGAGGAACTGCCCGCGTTCCTGAGGGGCTGGGCGCTGCACTGCCGTGATCTGGCGGGGCGGGTGCGGCGGCTGGCGGCCGACGGCGAGCTGGTGTTCCGGCGCTGGAGCGGGGGCGAGGAGTTCGGCATCACCGACGAGCGGCACGCGCTGGCGATGCTCATGTCCCCGTACATGCACATGACCAACAACCGGCTCTCGGTGACCATCCGGGACGAGGCTTTCCTCGCCTATGTGCTCGCCCGCACCCTGCGCGGGGGCGCGGACACGGCCGGCGCGGCGCCGGGAGGGACCGGATGAGAGCACCCGGCATGCCGGAGTCGCGGCCGCGGCGGCGGCCCGATCTCCTCGTCGGCCCCGCGGTGCTGCGCGGCACCGCGGAGCTGCGCCCGGTCAAGGACCCGGTCAGCGGGCGCCGCTTCGAGCTGCGGGCCAAGGAGTTCTTCGTCCTGGACCACCTGGACGGCGAGCGGACGCTGGCGGAGGTCGGCGACGCGTACGCCGGTCGCTTCGGCGCGCGTCTCGGCGACGCCCAGTGGCGGCAGTTGCTCGGTCTGCTGTACGGGCGCGGTCTGCTGGCCGGCGCGGAGGGCGCGGCCCCGGCGGGTTCGCCCGGCGCGTCCGGACCGGGACCGAAGGGCGCCCTGTCCGGCCGCTCCACGGTGCTGAGCGGGCACGTCCGCATGGTGTCCGACGCCGGCGCGCTCATCGAGGACCTGCACCGGCGCACCGCCTTCGCCCGCACACCGTTCTTCCTGGGCGCGGTGCTGCTGCTGGTGTGCGCGATGATGATCCATTTGGCCGCCGAGTTCGGCACACTGGTCGACGACATGAACCAACTCGCCCACCAACCAGTGCTGTTGATGGCCGTGGGCGTCGGGCTCTGGGTCAGCATGGCCCTGCACGAGCTGGCGCACGGCCTGGTGGGCCGCGCCTTCGGCGGCACCGTCACGGAGATCGGGCTGCGCTGGCGGCTGCCGGTGACGTACATGTACTGCCTGGTCCAGGACGTGCCGTTCTTCGCCCGGCGCCGCCACCAGATGGCGACCGCCGCGGCCGGGCCGGCCATGAACCTCGCCCTTCTCCTGCCCCTGTGGCCGCTGTGGACATGGGCACCGGCCGGGGCGCCGCACTCCGCGCTCGGCGGTGCGCTGCTGGTGGGCCTGGTCTTCGCGCTCGCCAACCTCCTGCCGCTGCCACCGCTGGACGGCTACAAGCTGCTCGGGTACGGCCTGGGCGTGGAGCGGCTCGCCGCCGGCAGCCGCGCCTATCTCGGCGCCGCCGTCGCGGGCCGGTTCGGCCGCGGCCCGGGCACCGGCGGCTACCCGCCGCGGGCGCGTGCCGTCTACCGCGCGTACGGCCTGGCGGCCGGGGTCCTGACGACGGGGGCCGCCGCGCTGCTCCTGCTCCGGGCCACCAGGACGCTGGCCGACCGCTACGGCGCCGTGGGCGGCTGGGCCCCGGTGCTCCTCCTCCTGGCCGCCGTCGTGCTGTGGCGGCTGGGCCTGGCCGCGCGCGCCAGGCGACTCCAGCACCCACCGCCGGACGGGGACGAGGGCACGCGGGACTCCGCGCGGCCACCCCGTACCGCGCCCGCCGTGACCGCGCACCCGCCGCGCGGGACGGCCGGCGACGACCATCACCCAGCAAGGGAACCAAGGGAACAAGTGATGACGCCAGTGGAACCGGCCGCCGAGGCCGTGGTGATCGACGACGTGCGCAAGAGCTACGGCGACCTCAAGGCCGTGGACGGGGTGTCGCTCACCGTGCGCCGCGGAGAGTTCTTCGGCATCCTCGGGCCGAACGGCGCCGGGAAGACCACGCTCATCGAGATGGTCGAGGGACTGCGGCGTGCCGACGGCGGGAGCGTGTCCGTGCTCGGTTCGTCCCCGTGGCCGCGCAACACCGACCTGCTGCGGCGGCTCGGCGTCCAGACCCAGGCCTCGGCGTTCTTCACCCGGCTCTCCGCGCTGGAGCACCTGCGGACCGTCGCCACGCTGTACGGCCTCGGCCCGGAGGCCGCCGACCGCGCGCTGAAGGAGGTGGGGCTGGGCGAACAGGGCGGCATACGCGTCGACGACCTGTCCGGCGGGCAGCGCCAGCGTCTGGCGATCGCCACCGCGCTCGTCCACGAGCCCGAGCTGATCATGCTGGACGAGCCCACGGCCGCCCTCGACCCGGAGGCCCGGCGCTCGCTGTGGAGCCTGCTGCGGGGCCTGAAGGGCCAGGGGCGCACCATCGTCCACACCACGCACCACCTCGACGAGGCCGAGGCCCTCTGCGACCGGGTGGCGATCATGTCCCGCGGCAGGGTGATCGCCCTGGACACGCCCGCCAACCTGGTGCGTTCCCTCAAGGCGCCGACCCGCGTGCTGGTGCCCGCCGACCGCATCACCGTCGAACGCGCCCTGGCCATCGACGGCGTGGACCGCGCGGAGGTGGACAACGGCGAGGTCGTCATGGAGACCAGGGTGGCCGGCCAGGTGATCGTCGCCGTGAACGAGATCGCCGGGCCCGACGCGGTGCAGACCCGCACCGCGACCCTGGAGGACGCCTACCTCGCCCTGACCGGATCGGAGCACTGACCGTGAGCGCGTACGCCGCACTGACCCGGGCCAACTTCCGTGCCGCGGTCCGGGACAAGACCACCGTCTTCTTCACCTTCGCCTTCCCCCTGCTCTTCCTGATCGTCTTCGGCCTGATCTTCCAGGGCCAGACAGTCGAGGACGACGGCCCCCCGTACATCAACTACATCGCCCCCGGTGTTCTGTCGTGGGGCGTCGGCAACGCGGCCATGTTCGGTGTGGCCTTCACCCTGATGCACTGGCGCCGAGACGACATCCTGCGGCTCATCTGGCGCACACCCGCCTCGCTGACGTCCGTGCTGGCCTCCCGCTACGCCATCGCCGTGGGCGTGGGGCTGGCGCAGGCCGCGCTGTTCATCGGCGTGGCGCTGCTGCCGGGCTTCGGGCTGCAGCTCGCCTCCGGGTGGCCGCTGGTGATCCCGGTGCTGGTGCTCGGCATCACGACGTTCATGGCGCTGGGCCTGGTGGTGGGCAGCCTCGCCGACACGCCCGAGGCGGTCGCTGCGATCGCCAACTGCATCATGGTGCCCATGGCGTTCCTGTCCGGTTCGTTCTTCCCGGCCGACCTGATGCCGGGCTGGGTGCGCGATCTGTCCCTGGCCCTGCCGCTGCGCTACTTCAACGACGGCGTCCTCGGCACGCTCTCCGAGACCCACCACGGCAGCGCGGCCGACTACGCCCTCTCCTGCGCCGGACTCATCGGCTTCGCGGCGCTGTTCGCGCTGGTCGCCGCCAGGACCTTCCGTTGGAGCAACCGCGGATGACCGCCGATCTCGCCCCCGTGACGGCGCCGCCCGCGGCGCTGATGGACACCGCGGCCCGCGCGTTGCGCGAGGCCCTCGCCGAACGCCACCCCGCGGCGCCGCCGCGGGTGGTGCCGCTCGGCACCGCCGACACCCTCGTCCCCGGGCGCGATCCGCACCGCGCCGAGCGCCCGGCCGCCGTGATCCACCTCACCTGGGACGCCGTGCTGATCGGCCCATGGCGCGGCACCGATCCCGCGGAGCGGGCGTGCGGGCAGTGCCTGGCCATGCGCTGGCAGCGGCTGCGCACCCGTTCGGAGCGCGAGGCGTGGGAGACCGGCACGGCGACGCGGGCGGCGGGCGAGCGGCCCGCCCTTCCCGGCTACGTCGTCGACGCCGTCTCGTCCCTGTACGAGCGCGCCCTGACCGCCGGCCCGTCCGGGCCGCGGCCCCGCGTCACCCGGCTGGACCTGGCGACCCTCCAGGTCACCTCGGTGCCCCTGCTGGGCGAACCGCTGTGCCCCCACTGCGTCCCCGAGGACGGGACCGCGGCGCCGGAGACGGTGCCGGTGCCGGTGCCCCGGCCCAAGCCGTCCCCGGAGGCGTACCGGCTGCGTTCCCCGCGCTCGTACGGGCTGCCCGCCGACGCGCTGGCCAACCCGGTGTGCGGGGTCCTCGGCGCCACCACCTGGACGGACGTGAAGTCGCCGACGACCGCGCCGGTCGCCGGGAGCGTCTTCATGCGCGGCTAC
Source organism: Actinacidiphila glaucinigra (assembly GCF_035918135.1). NCBI lineage: Bacteria > Bacillati > Actinomycetota > Actinomycetes > Kitasatosporales > Streptomycetaceae > Actinacidiphila > Actinacidiphila glaucinigra. Next base: position 8,515,813 of record NZ_CP109144.1, on the reverse strand, counting down.
GCGGGCCTGACCGACGTCACGTGGAGCGGCCAGGCCAACTCCTTCCGGGCCAGCCGCGACCTGGCCTTCCTGGAGGGCCTGGAGCGCTACGCGGGCACCCACCGGCGGCGCCGCGGGCCGCTCCTGACGGAGGCGTACGACGTGCTCGGCGACCGGGCGCTCGACCCGCGCGAGTGCGGCCTGTACGCGCCGCAGACGTACCGCGACGACCCGATGCTGAACCCGTTCGCTCCGGACCGCCCCATCCCGTGGGTGCCGGGCTGGTCACTGCGCGACGAACGGCCGGTCCTCGTCCCCGCCCGGCTCGTCCACTACAGCGCGGGCCTCGCGGCGGACGACTTCGTCTTCGAGTGCTCCAACGGCTGCGCCATCGGCAGCTGCTGGGAGGAGGCGGTACTGTTCGGGCTGCTGGAGCTGATCGAGCGCGACTCCTTCCTCCTCGGCTGGTACGGCAACGCACCACTCACGGAGATCGACCTCGGCTCCTGCACCCGCGCGACCATCCACGCCATGGTCGACCGGGCCGCCCTGCAGGGCTACGACGTGCACGTCTTCGACAACCGGGTGGACCTGCCGGTGCCGGTCGCCACCGGCCTGGCGGTGCGCCGCGACGGCGGTCCGGGCACCCTGGCCTTCGCCGCGGGGGCCGCCTTCGACCCGGAGACCGCGGTGGAGTCGGCGGTCTCCGAGATCCTCACCTACATCCCCCACCTGCCGGGGCAGGTGCGTGAGCGTCCGGAGGAACTGGCCGCCATGGCCGGGGACTTCGGGCTCGTGCGACGGCTTCCCGACCACGCCGCGCTCTTCGGGCTGCCCGAGATGGCGGAGCACGCCGCCTCGTACCTGCGGCCGGCCGCCGTACGGGCGCCGGGCGAGCTGTACGCGGACTGGGAGCGGCGACTGCCGCGCACCGGGGACCTCCTCGACGACGTCCGGCTGTGCCGGGACGTCCTCACCGGGGCGGGCTTCGACGTGATCGCCGTCGACCAGACGACGCCCGAGCAGGAGCGGCTGGGTCTGCGCACGGTGTGCGCCCTGGTCCCCGGGCTGCTGCCGATCGACTTCGGCTGGACGCGTCAGCGCGCCCTGCACATGCCCCGGCTGCGCACTGCGTTCCGCCGGGCCGGGCTGCGGGGCACGGATCTCGGGGAGGACGAGCTGCGGCGCGTGCCGCACCCGTTCCCCTGAGCCGCGGGCCGTACACCGTGTCCCGGCCCCGCCGGAACGGGACGGGACACGGCAAAGCCCTCCGCGCGGCGGTGCGAACCGCGGCGCGGAGGGCGATGACCCGGATCCGGAGGATCAGGCGGTGCAGCTGGTGGTGCTGGTGGTGCTGGAGCAGGTGCTGGTGCTCGAGCAGCTGGTGGACGAGCCCAGCATGACCTCGCTCGCGTCCGAGTAGTCGGTGATCTCGAAGGTCTCGGACTCCAGCTCGAGGATCTCCTGGGCGAGCGACTCCAGCGAGTTCTGCGGCATCGTGTCTCCTCCTGAGGGAACGGGCCGGTCGGCCCATGGGTGAACGCGACGACAAGGGCGCGGCTCCGGGCGCCGGTTGCGGACAACCGCACACCCGTGCGCCGTACCCGGGTTCCTTTCTAAGGGGTGCCGCTGGCAGATCCGTGCGCGTCCCGCTGTCACCCCGCTGTCAGCCCCGCGGCGGGCCGCCCGCCCCGACACCCCATCGACGGGAGCCACTTGTGAGCCCTTCCCCGAACGGCGCGTACGGCCCGGTCCTCGACGGCCTGCCGGCGGTGCTGCGCCCCACCGTGGCCGACTACCTCGACCTGCACCGGCATCCCGAACTGTCCGGAGCCGAGGAGCGCACCGCGGCGCGCCACGCGGAGCGACTGCGGGACGCGGGTCTCGAGGTCACCACCGGTGTCGGCGGGCACGGCGTGGTCGGCGTGCTCCGCAACGGCCCCGGCCCGGTGGTTCTCCTGCGCGCCGAACTCGACGCGCTGCCGGTCCGGGAGGCCACCGGCCTGCCCTACGCCAGCGAAGTCGTCGCCCTCGACCCCGAGGGCCGCCCGGTGCCCGTCATGCACGCGTGCGGGCACGATCTGCACCTGGCGTGCCTCGGTGGTACGGCGGCGCTGCTCGCGGGCGCCACCGGCCACTGGTCGGGCACCCTGGTGACGGTGGGCCAGCCGGCGGAGGAGACCCTCGGCGGGGCCCGCGCCATGCTGGAGGACGGCCTGTACACCCGTTTCCCGGTCCCCGACGTCGTCCTGGCCCAGCACTCCGCGCCGCTGCCGGCCGGGATGGTCGCCCACGCGCACGGCCCGGTGCTGGCGGGCAGTCGGCTGCTCGAGGTCGTCGTGCACGGCTCGGGCGGCCACGCGGCCAGCCCGCACCTGGCGGTGGACCCGGTGGTGGCCGCGGCCGCGATCGTGCTGCGGCTGCAGACCGTGGTGTCCCGGGAGACGAGTCCGGCCGAGCAGGTGGTGCTGACGGTCGGTTCGCTGCACGCGGGCACCCGGGGCAACGTCGTGCCCGCGTCCGCGACACTGGAGGTCTCGGTACGCGCGTTCGGCGACGAGGCGCTGGAGCGGGTGACGGCGGCCGTGCACCGCATCGTGACCGCCGAGTGCGCGGCCTCCGGCTGCCCGCGCGAACCCTCCGTCCGCGTCCTCGCGCAGTCGCAGCCCACGCTTGCGGACCCCGGCACGGTCGCGGCCGTGCGCCGGGCGCACGAGGAGACCCTGGGCGCCGGGCGCGTCGCCGTCTGGCCTGCGTCCACGGCCACCGAGGACTTCCCGCTCTACGGCCCGGCGGGGGCAGCGCTGCACGGCGCGGGTGAGGTACGCACCGCCTACTGGATGCTGGGGTGCGTCGGCCCGGAGCAGTGGGCCCGGACCCCGGGTGCGGGCGCCGCGGCCAAGATGGCCGCCCTGCCGCCGAACCACTCCCCCGCGTTCCGTCCCGACCCCCGCCTGTCCGTCCCCGCGGGCGTCACCGCCCTGACGGCGGCCGCCCTGGCACAACTGGCCGGGCCGGCCCGGTGACGTCCCAAGGGGGCGCCGCCCGGGCGGAATTCGCCCCTCCACCGACTCCGACGGCACGTCGGGAACCGTGAGCGCCTGTGTGCTCTCCGCAACTATCTCGTCAAAAGATCTTGACTTGGCGGCGCGCCGGGCCGTGAATAGGACGGCGCGCTGCCCGTTCCCGGGAGGAACACCCGTCGATCCGGGGAATGAGGACAGTGCGGTGCCGATACGGGGTGGAGGTAAGGATTGAAGACCCAACGGAAGGTCCGCAGAACGGGAGTGCTCGACGTCGGGTGCCACAGCGCCCTGCTCACGGTCGTGGAGCGACGGGACGACTCGCCGCTGGAACCGGTCCTGGCGCGGAAGGTGCGGCTGCGCCTGCACGAGACGCTCGACGCGACGGGACGGCTCGACCGCTCGGGCGTGCGCAGCGTCCAGCACGCGGTGGCCCGGACCCTGGCGGCGGACGAAGGGCGTTCGCTGCCTTCTGTGTACGCCTTCGCCACCTCCGTCATCCGGGACGCGCCGAACCGTGACGAGGTCATCGCCCAGGTCGCCCGGACCACCGGCACCCGGCTGCGGGTGCTGTCGGGCGAGGAGGAGGCCCGGCTGGCCTATGTGGCCGCCCGCCAGTGGGCGGGGGAGGACGGACTGCCGCTGCTGGTCCTGGACATCGGGGGCGGCACGGTCGAGATCGCCGACGGCACCGGGGAGCAGCCGCGCGCGGTCCACTCACTGCGCCTCGGAGCCCGTGCCGTCAACCGCCGTTGGGACCTGGTGGAAGCCGTCACCTCCAAGCGCCGGCTGCACGAGGTCCGCGACCGGCTGCGCGCGTCCGTCGCCGAGCTGGGCGACGCCCTGCCCCGGGCGCCGCGGGACGGCCGGGTGCTGGCCTCCTCGAAGACGTTCACCCAGCTGGCGCGGCTCGCGGCCGCCCGCGGCACGTCCGACGAGGGCCTGGACCGCCTGTCGCTGCAGCAGGTGCGGGAGATCGTGCCCGTCCTGGCCGCGAACGGCCCGGCGGGGCGCGCCAGACTCCCGGGCATCTCACGGCACCGCGCGGGTCAGTCCCTGGCGGGGGCGCTGGTGGCCGAGACCCTGATGGAGATGTGCGGGGTGGAGAGCGTGGAGATCTGCCCCTGGTCCACGCGCGAGGGGCTGCTCCTGGAGCGCCTGGAGTCAGCGGCCCCGGCCGCTCACCGCCGCGTCGTCTGAACCGCCGGCGGCGGGCACGGCCGCACCGGGCGCCGGCGCGTCCCAGTCCAGGCGCAGCACCGCCAGGTCGTCCGTGTGGCGTTCCTCGTTGAGCTCGCGGACCTGCCCGATCAGCGCGTCGAGGTGGGCGTCGGGCCCCGTCACGGAGGTGCTGCCCAGCAGGCGCAGCAGCCCCTCCGAGCCGAGCCGCTCACGGCCGGGGCCCGCGTGGCCTTCGATGAGGCCGTCGGTGTAGAGGGTCAGGGTGCCCCGCTCCGGCAGGTCCAGGACCGTGGCGGGCCACTGGTCCAGGCCCGGCGCGATGCCCAGGGCGACACCGTGGGCCGCTTCGGCCGGCCGCGTGCCGCCGCCGGTGGTCAGCAGGGGCTCGTGGTGCCCTGCCAGGTGCACCGTCGCCCGCCGCGCGGCGAAGTCCAGGGTGAGCAGGGTGCACGTGGTGAACAGGTCGGGGTGCGAACGTTCCGCGACGAGCATCCGCTCCAGCAGACGCAGGAGTTCCGGGCCGCGGTGACCGCCCAGGGTGAGCGCACGCCAGGCGATGCGCAGGCAGACGCCGAGTGCCGCGGCGTCCGGCCCGTGACCGCTGACGTCGCCGATCACGGCGTGGACGAGCCCGTCGTCGGTCTGCACCACGTCGAGGAAGTCACCGCCCAGCAGGGCGCTCTCGCGTCCGGGGAGGTAGCGGCTGGTGGCGGTCACGGCGGGGGTGGTCAGCAGCGGCTGCGGCAGCAGGCCGCGTTCGAGGCGTGCGTTCTCCTGCGCCCGCAGCCTGCCGGCCTGCAGGTCGGCGCCGGCCCGCTCGACCTGCTTGCGCTGGACGGCGTAGCGGACGGCGCGCTGCAGGAGTTCCGGCTCTACCTTGCCCTTGACGAGGTAGTCCTGGGCGCCGGTGGCGAGGGCCTCGGAACCGGCCTGCCCCTCCGCCAGACCGGTCAGCACGATGACGGCGGTGTTCGCGTCGGCGCGCTGGATCTCGGCGACGGCGCCGAGGCCCGCGGCGTCGGGCAGGTGCAGGTCGAGCAGGACGCAGTCGGCGGCCCGCTGCGAGAGCTCGAAGCAGGCGTCCGCGAGGGTCTTGTGCCAGACGAGCGTGTACCGCAGTGAGGTGTCGGCGAGCAGTTCGGTGACCAGCAGGGCGTCGCCGGCGTCGTCCTCGACGAGCAGGATCCGGTGGTGCGCGACGGGGGCGAGCGGCGTGGGGGGTGTCGTCACGGTCGCGGCTCCCTCGTGGCCCCGTCGGCATCCGCCGCGGCCGGCTCGGGCGCGGTCCCGGACTCGGGACCGGTCTCGGTCTCGGTCTCGGTCTCGGTCTCGGTCTCGGACTCGGACTCGTCCTGCTGTGCGGGGAGGGTGAAGGCGATGCGGGTACCGGAGTCGTACCCCGGGTCGATGGCGATGGCGCCGCCGTGGAACTCGACGATCTTCTTGCACATGGCGAGCCCGATGCCGTTGCCCGGGTAGGCGTCCCTGGTGTGCAGCCGCTGGAAGATCACGAAGACCTTCTCGGCGAACTCGGGGGCGATGCCGATGCCGTTGTCCGTGACGGAGAACCGCAACAGGTCGCCGTCGCGCCGGGCCGCGACGTGGATCCGGGGCTCCCGCTCGGGGTGGCGGAACTTCACCGCGTTGGAGATCAGGTTCTGCCAGAGCATGCCCAGTTGTGTGGCGTCGCCGACGACGGTGGGCAGCGGGTCGCGGGTGATCCGGGCGCCGGACTCCTCCAGGGCCACGCTCAGCGCCTCTTCCGTCGCGTCGGCGATCCGCTCGAGGTCCACGGTGCTCTGCTGGTTGTGGACCCGGCCCACCCGCGAGAAGGCCAGCAGGTCGTTGATGAGGGTCTGCATGCGGTTCGCGCCGTCGACGGCGAACGCGATGTACTGGTCGGCGCGCTCGTCCAGTTGGTCCCCGTAGCGGCGCTGCAGGAGCTGGGTGAAGCTCGACACCTTCCGCAGCGGCTCCTGCAGGTCGTGCGAGGCGACGTAGGCGAACTGCTCCAGTTCGGCGTTGGAGCGCTTCAGCTCGGCGGACTGCTCGTCGAGCAGCTCCCGCGCCCGCTCGGCGAAGGAGAGCTCCTCCGCGAGCCTGCGCCGCATGGCCTCCACGTCCCGGCCGAGCCGCCGCAGGTCGGCCGGGCCGGTCGCGGTGATGGGGCGCTCGAAGCGGCCCCGCGTCACCTGCCGGACCTCGGTGCCCAGCCGTTCCAGGGGCCCGTTGATGCCGCGCCGCAGCCCCTCGAAGACGAGAACGGCCAGCAGCACGATGACCACCGCGATGGCGGTGAACACCCCGTTGCGCAGCCGCACGGCGGCGTCGAGCTGGGTGCCGGCGGTGATGCGGGCCTGCCGCAGGTGCTCCTGCTGGCCGGTCAGGGCGTCGCGGACCCGGTCGAAGGCCGCCCTGCCCTCGTCGGCCCGCTCGGTGGCGAGCGGCACCGGCTCCCCCGGCGTGGCGGCAGCGGTGGCGACCGGCCGCGCGATGAGCCCCTGCCAGGCGGCCGCCGCGTCCACCACGCCGTCGAGGTCGGCACGAGCCCGCGCGTCGCCCTGGACGAGGGGACGCAGCCGGCCGAGGGCGGTCCGCTCGTCCGCCAGGCCCTGGGTGTACGGATCGAGGAACTGCCGTTGCCCGCTCAGCCCGTATCCGCGGACGCCGGTCTCCTGGTTCACCAGCGCGGCCTCCAGCCGTATGGCGTTGACCAGGGCCGGGGAGCGCTGGTCCACCAACTGGTCGGTGAGCGAGCCACTGCGGTCCAGCGCCCATATCCCGAGCGCGCCCAGCGCGGCGAGCACCGCGAGGGCGACGCTCACACCGACGCGGAGCCACCGGCGGGTCGTCCACGCCGACAGCCGGCCCCGGGCGTCGTCCGGGACGTACGCCGCCTCCGGGCCGCCGTCCGCCTGCACGATCGTCTCGCCCGTTGCCACGCTGAACGCCCTCCGCTCGCCTCGCCGCCGTCGGATGCCCGAGGGCGGAACCCACTGTAACGGCCGCGCGACAACACTTGTTGTCGTGCGTTTCGGCAGGTCCTAAGGTGGGGGCCATGCCTGGCACCCACTTCGCTCCGCGCCTGCCGGAGGAGGAACTCGCCGCACTGGCGATCGGCACGGTCGACGACCTCGCCCGGCGCCTGGCACGTCATGCCCTCCGCCCGCTGACCGTCCCCGGGACCGCCGCCGACGACGGTACCCAAGCACGCGGGGAGGCCCTGGCGTACCTGCACATGCTCAACCTCCTCCAGCAGGCGATCGGGCACCTGGAGAACCTCGCGGCCGAGCAGGCGGCCGCCGCAGGTGCCGGATACCCCCAGATCGGCCGAGCCTGCAACATCAGCCGCCAGGGCGCCCGCCGCCGCTGGCCCGGCCTGGTGACCAGCGACACCCCCCACCGTCCCCCGCGGCGCACCGACCGGACCCGGAGCCAATGATGATGATCGCCCCAGCCCGCCCCCACGACGTGCTGCTGGTCGAGGACGACCCCGCGGACGCCATGCTCATCGGCGACGCCCTCGCCGAGCGCGGCGCCCGCAACCTCACCCAGGTCGAGGACGGCCTCGCCGCCCTGGAGTATCTGCGCGACCCGGCGAACCGGCGCCCCGACCTGATCGTCCTCGACCTCAACATGCCCCGGATGAACGGCCACGAGCTGCTGGCGATCCTCAAGAGCGACGAGGAACTGCGCGCGATCCCCGTGGTCGTCCTCACCACCTCCGCGGCGCCCGACGACGTGACCGGCGCCTACCGGCAGCACGCCAACGCGTACGTCACCAAGCCCGTCAACCTGGACGACTTCGAGCGGGCCGTGCACAGCATCGACGCCTTCTACCTGGACACCGTCACCAAACTGCCCCGCCGGTGAGCGTGGCCGGAAGCGGATGAGCGTCATACGCGGAATACGGGGTAGACGGACGGCTGGCCGCATCTGAGCGCGGCCGGCCGGGGAAGCAGCACGAAAGGCACCACCATGGAACCGAGGCTGGACGGCCGCACCGCCCACCTGGCCGACTGGCCCTGCATCCACGCGGGATTCGCACACGAGGGGGACTCCGAGGCGATCTCCGCGGCCCGGCGCTTCACCGCCGGGTTCCTCGCCCGTGTCCAGGGCGAGCACGGCGTCCCGGTACCGGTCGAGACGGTCGAGACCGCGCAGCTCGTCGTCAGCGAGCTGGTCACCAACACCTGCAAGTACGCTCCCGGCCCCGGCCTGCTCGACCTCGAGGTGGACGTCGACACGGCGACGCTGCTGGTGTCCGTGTGGGACACCAGCAGCACCCTCCCCCTCGCCCGCGCGGCCGAGCCCGGGCGGATCGGCCAGCACGGTCTGGAGATCATCCTCGCGCTGTGCGAGGGCTACGACGTGCAGCGCCAGCCGGTGGGCAAGCGCATCACGGTCCGCATCTCCCTGGAGCCCCGGGTCCGCTGAGGCGCGGCACGCCCCCGCCGTGACGGCGATCGGGTGAACCCCCGGCCCCACCGGGTTCACCGGCGGGCGCGCATGGAAGGTGCCTCAGGCGCCGGTCCGCCGCTTCCGGCGTACCGCCCGGCCACCCGGCCACCCGGCCACCCGGAAACAGGACCGTCCAGGAGCAGCACCATGACCAGGATCGCCGTCATCCTCGGCAGCACACGCCCCGGGCGCATCGGAGCGGGCGTCGCCCGGTGGGTGTACGAGAACGCCGCGCTCCGCGGCGACGCCGAGTACGAACTGGTCGACGTCGCCGACTACGCCCTCCCGCTGCTCGACGAGCCGGTGCCGCCGTCGATGGGCCGGTACAGCCGCCCGCACACCTTCGCGTGGGCGGAGAAGATCGGCTCCTTCGACGGCTATGTCTTCGTGACGGCCGAGTACAACCACTCGATCCCGGGGGCGCTGAAGAACGCCATCGACTACCTCTTCGCCGAGTGGAACAACAAGGCCGCCGGGTTCGTCGCGTACGGCAGCGTCGGCGGCACCCGCGCGGTGGAGCACCTGCGCCTGGTGATGGCCGAGCTGCGGGTGGCCACCGTCCGTGCGCAGGTGGCGCTCTCCCTCTTCCGGGACTTCGCCGACATGAGCCGCTTCGAGCCCGGCCCGCGTCGGGCGGGCGAGCTGGGCGTCGTCCTCGACGAGGTCGTGGCCTGGAGCGAGGCCCTGGCGCCGCTGCGCCACGCGCCGTCCTGACCCCGGCCCCATCAGGCCTTCCTCGTACCGTGCGGCCCCTCGTAGGGTCCTCCCATGGACGGACGACAGGGGGGCGCGCCGGCGTGCGCGGGGTGCGGTGGGACGGTGGCCCCGGACGGTCACTGCTGGGACTGCGGCGTCGCACAGCCGGCGTTCCGGTCGCGCGTGGAGGCCACCGCGGGCGGTGCGGCGGGCGTCAGCGACCGGGGGAAGCGGCGCGAGGTGAACGCCGACGCGATGGCCGTGACCACGGCCGGCGCGTGGACGATCGGCGTGGTGTGCGACGGGGTGTCCATGTCGCCCCGGTCCGAACGGGCCGCCCGGCTCGCCGCCGAGGTCGTCTCGGACGCGCTGGCACCGGCGCTGCTCGCCGGCACCGCGCCGGAGATCGCGCTCGAGGAGGCCACCCGCCGCGCCGGACGCGCGGTCGCCGCGCTCGCCGTCTCCCCGGACGAGGCACCGGCCTGCACCTTCGTCGCGGGCGTCACCGGTCCGGACGGCCTGTGGTGTGCCTGGATCGGCGACAGCCGGGCGTACTGGCTGCCGGACGAGGGCCTGGCCATCGCGCTGACCGACGACGACACCGGCGAACTGGACGCCCTGACCGGCTGGCTGGGCGCCGGGAGCGGCGAGCCCGCGCCGCGGGTGCGCAGCGGCCGGCCGGCCGTGCCCGGCCGCCTCCTGCTGTGCACCGACGGGCTGTGGCGGTACCTCCCCGGTGCGGAGGCCCTGCGGGACCGGCTGGCCGCCGCACCCGCCTCCGGGGGCGGCGGGGGGCCGCTGGACGGCGCGCGGTGGCTGGTCGGGTACGCGCTCGACGCGGGCGGCCACGACAACGTGACGGCGCTGCTGCTGCCCGTGCCCACCGGGGTTCCGCCACGGGCGGGGTCGGCGGGAGAGGTGTAAGCAAGAGGTATGCGTTTTGCACCACGCGCAGGCACGTACTGGTCCGCGGAGCGGAATCCCGCACTGATCGCGGTCCCGGTACTGCTGATCGTGGCGATCGTCATCAGCGATCTGCTGATCCCCACGGAGGGCCACCTGGGCCCGCTCCTGGTGGTGGCGCCGGCGCTGACCGCGTCGTTCGGCGGGCTCCGGCTCACCGCCCTCATCGGGGGGCTCGCGGTGGCGGCGCTCACCGTGGTGTCGGTGGCCGACGGCACCATCACCACCTCGTACCGCCAGAGCGAGATCATCGCGCTGGTGCTCGTCTCCGCCTTCACCGTGGTCTTCGTCAGGCTGCGCGAACGGCACCAGGCCGAGTTGCAGCAGGTGCGCTCGGTGGCGGAGGCGGCACAGCAGGTCGTCCTGCAGCCCCTGCCGGAGCGCATCGGCCCGTTGCGGATCGCCTTCGACTACCAGGCCGCCGAGGACCAGGCCCGGATCGGCGGCGACCTGTATGCGGCGGTGCGCACGCCTGGCGGCACCCGGCTGCTCATCGGGGACGTCCGGGGCAAGGGCCTGCCCGCGATCGGCGACGCCTCCCTGCTGCTCGGAGCGTTCCGCAGCGTCGCCTACCGCGCTCCGCCGCTGCCCGCGCTGTACGCGCACCTGGAGGCCACGGTGTCCTGGAAGGCCGCGCAGGCCGGTGGTGACGGCCTGCAGGAGGACGCCGCGGTCGAGTCGTTCATCACCGCGATCCTGGTGGACTTCCCCGACGACCGTCCCGAGGTGCGCATCCTCAACTGCGGCCACCCGCCCCCGCTCCGGCTGGCCGCCGACGGCCTCGCGCCGCTCGACCCGAGCCAGCCTGCGCCGCCCATCGGCCTGGGGCTGCTGCAGCCCTCGCACCCGGGTGTGGACACCTTCCCCTTCGCTCCCGGCGACATCCTGCTGCTCTACACCGACGGCGTCACCGAGGCCCGTGACGGGTCCGGCCGCTTCTACCCTCTCGCCGAGCGCGTCGCGTCCTGGCCGGGTCGCAAGACCCCCGAGGACCTGGTGCGGCACGTGCGCGAGGACCTCCTCGCCTACTGCGGTGGACGGCTCGGCGACGACGCCGCGCTGATCACCGTGCGGCGGGAGCGTGCGGGCATCGGCCTGTCGCACGAACCGCAGGCGGTCGACGCGCCGTCGGCGCTGTCCGGCGGCCCCGAGCCCGGTCCGTCCACGACGGTGCCGCCCTCCGACCCCGAGCGGGAATGACCTTCCGCCGCGCCCCGTCGCCCGCACCCGTGTTCCGCCGCCGGAACGCTGATCTACGCTGGGCCCGCCCACGCCAGCGGCGGCCCTTCGGCATCGTGTCGGGAGGCCCGCCCCACCGGAAGGACGGCCCATGAACGAGCAGCGCCCGATCGACTGGGACGAGGCCACGTGGCTCAACGCCCCGCAGCACGCGGAGGCGGACGGGCGCGGGATGCTGGTGACCACCCGCGACCGCAGCGACTTCTGGCGCACCACCGGTTACGGCTTCGTCCGCGACGACGGGCACGCACTGCTCACCGCGTTCCAGGCGGACACGTCGACGGAGGTGACCTTCCGCGCGGACTTCGACACGCTGTACGACCAGGCCGGGCTCATGATCCGCGTCGACGCGGAGACCTGGGTCAAGGCCGGGATCGAGATGTCCGACGGCGTGCCGCACCTCGGCGCGGTCGTCACCCGCGGGGTGTCGGACTGGTCTCTCGCCCCGGTGCCCGACTGGGCCGGGCACTCCGTCACCGTGCGCGCCAGCCGTTCCGGTGACGCGGTCACGATCCGTGCACGCCGCGACGACGGCCCCTGGCGGCTGGTCCGGCTGGCGCCGCTCGCCCCGGACGCCGTCGCCACCGCGGGACCCTTCTGCTGCTCCCCCGAACGCGCGGGCCTGCGCGTGGCGTTCACCCGTTTCACCCGGGGGGCAGCCGACTCGGCGCTGCACGAGGAGCCGCAGCAGGCGGGCGCAGAGGGCCGCTGAGGGCCGCGGAGGGCTGGTGAGGACACGATGGGGTTCGTGGGCGAGACCTGGCGGGTGCTGAGCGACGGGGAACCCGTCGGGGAGATCACGGTCGAGGAGGCCGACTTCCCGTGGCTGTCGGGGCGGTTCACTCCCGCCCCGGCCTTCGCCCGGGTCGGGCCGCTGTTCGCCCGCGAACTCGCCCTGATGCAGGCCGCGATGACCGCGCCGGCCGAGGAGGACGAGCCCTGGGCCGCCTGGGAGGCGGCCTACGGCGAGGTGCGCCGCGCGGTGACTCTGTCCTCTCCCTCGGGGCCCGTGGCCGAGTTCCTGCTGCACATCAAGGACGACCAGGCCTGGTTCCGGTGGAGCGACGAGCCCTTCGACGACGACTCGCCGAGCGACTGACGCCCCCGGTTCCGGCGCCTTCCCCCGAGCCTGGTAGTGGCACTACCAGGCTCGCTCCTTGACGTCACGACCTGGCGGTCGCAGCGTGGGGGGCGTGGACAAATAGTGGCAAAGGCAACATTTCGAACATCACCACTTGACTGTGGGACCTCACAACCCGCAACGGGGGTGGGGCGCCGACCGGACTGTCCGGCGCAGTGGCCCTTGAACCGTGTCCACGCCCAGGAACCGACCTGGCTAGGAGAGTTCTCATGCGTATTTCCAAGTGGCCCCTCGCCGCAGTGGCAGGCCTTGCGCTCGCCCTTGGGGGTGCGGCCTCAACGGCCGTCGCGGCACCGACGAGCTCACCGGCCTCAGCAGCGGTCAGTTATGCCGAACACGGCGGTGGCGGCGGAGGTGGCGGCGGCCACGGCGGCGGCGGCGGCGGTCACGGTGGTGGCGGCTACGGTGGCGGCGGCTACGGCGGTTACGACCGCGGCTACGGCGACCACGGCGGCGGCTGGGGCGGCGGTTACGACCGCGGCTACGGCGGCTACGGTGGCGGCTGGGGCGGCGGCGGTGGCGGTGGCCACGGCGGTGGCGGTGGCCACGGCGGCGGTGGCCACGGCGGCGGTGGCGGCGGCTACGGCGGTGGCGGCCACGGCGGCGGCGGCTGGTAAGACCCCCCACCGGGAGCCGGTCCACGACCGGTACCCGGCGCCGGCCGAACATCTGGCCACCGGCCACAGCAGGCCCGCGACCAGCGCTTCGGTGGCGCACCTCACGGAAGCGGAAGCCGCGCCCACGGGAGACCGGCGGGCGCGGCTTCCGCGCTGTACACCCGCGCGGCGCCCGGCGGATCGAACCGGCGACGAATCATCCCTTACGGAATGTTTCGCATGAGACATTCCGTAAGTGCCCCATCGACACCCTGCTCATATCGCCGGATCCGGCCGAGCGAGGGGCGGCGGTCCGGCCGACCTCGGGGAAACGCCATGTTCGAGCTGTCCTCAGCGCTCTCCGGGGAAACCGGCCAGTGCTTCCACATCGGCGGTCGCTGGGTCTCCCCCAGCGGCATCCGCCGGACGCCCGTCGCCTCCCCCTCCACGGAGATGGAGTTGCTGCCTGTGCCCCTTGGGGACACCCGGGACGTCGACCGCGCGGTCGCCGCCGCGCGCACGGCCTTCGACCACGGCCCCTGGCCACGGATGTCGGCACCCGAGCGGGCCGCCCACCTGCGGTGGCCGGCCGACGAGGTCCGCCGGCGGCTGCGGCTAGCGGCCCGGCTCTGGACGGCCCAGGTCGGCGCGCCGGTCGCGTTCGCGGAGGGGCTCGTCCAGGCCGGTGGGAGTCGCTTCGACCACTTCGCCGAGCTCGCCGGCTCGTACGCGTTCCACGACCGCCGCCCCACCTTTCGGGGTCACGCCCGGGTGATCCGTGAACCCGTCGGCGTCGCCGCCCTGTTCGTCCCGTGGAACGCCACCTTCAGCATCCTCGCGCACAAGATCCCCGCGGCTCTCGCGGCGGACTGCGCCGTGGTCGTGAAGTCACCGCCGGAGGGTCCGCTGGACACCCTGGTGGTCGCCTAGTGCGCCGCGGCGGCCGAACTGCCTCCGGGGGTGGTCAACGTGATCACGGCGGTCGCGAGGAGTCACGGGCACTGGCGGCCTCCCCCGAGCGTGGACAAGATCAGCTTCACAGGGAGCGTGCCGACGGGCCGCTCGCCGCCGTCGGGCATCCCGTCGCCCCCGGACCGACAGGAGCGTCCCGGACAGGAAAGAGAACTCGATGATCGTGTACGACAGACTCTCCATCGGTGGTGTCTGGACCGCCCCGGCGCATCCGGGACCGCTGGACATCCGCTCCCCGCACGACCGCTCCCTGCTCGGGCGTGCCGCCCAGGCGGCACCGGGCGACGCCGACGTCGCCGTCGCGACGGCGCGCGCGGCCTTCAACAGCGGGCCGTGGCCGCACATGGACCCCGAGGAGCGGCGGGAGGTGATCCGCCGGGTCAACGGGCTGCGCGAGGAACGCGCGGCGGAGGCCGCGGCGCGGGTGTCCGCCGCGACCGGGACGCCCCGACGGTTCGCGGACGCGGAGCAGGCCTCCCTGACGCGGCGGGTCGACGCCTGTCTGAAGGCCGCCGAGGAGCAGGGCTGGGAGGAGGCCGTCCGTTCCCGCGACCCCTCCCCGGGTTTCGACACCATCGTGCGGCGCGAGGCCGTAGGCGTCGTCGCCGCGGTCATCCCCCTGCAGTGCCCGTTCTCGGCCGCCACGGCGCGGCTGACGCCGGCCCTCCTGGCGGGCAACACCGTCGTCCTGAAGGCCACACCGGAGAACTCGCTGTCCATGGGGCTGCTGGCCGAGCTGTACGCCGAGGCCGGGCTGCCCGAGGGCGCGCTGAGCGTCCTGCCCGCCGACCGGGACACCGGCGAGTACCTGGTCTCGCATCCGGACGTGGACGCGATCGCCTTCACCGGCTCGACCCGGGCCGGGCGCCGCGTCGCCGCGCTCGCCGGCGAGCAGCTCAAGAGGGTCCGTCTGGAACTCGGCGGCAAGGCGGCCGCGATCGTGCTGGACGACGCCGACCTCGCGCGGACGGTGCGGGGGCTGTTCGCCTCACTCGGCGACAACGGCAGGATATGCGCCGCGCGGACCCGCGTCCTCGCCCCCCGCCGCCGGTACGAGGAGGTCGTCGCGGCGGTCACGGAGGCCGTCGGGTCCCTGAAGGTGGGTGACCCGGCCGATCCGGACACCTCGATCGGGCCGATGGCCGGCCGCGAGCGGCGGGAGCGCCTGATGTCGTACATCGACCTCGGCATAGAGGAGGGCGCCCGCCTGGTGACCGGCGGTTCCCGGGCCCCCGCCGGTCTGGAGGAGGGCTACTACGTGACCCCGACGGTCCTCGCGGACGTCGACCACCGCATGCGCATCGCCCAGGACGAGATCTCCGGCCCGGTGATCACGGTCATCGCCCACGACGGGGACGACGACGCCGTCCGGATGGCCAACGACTCCGAGTACCGCATGTCCGGCGGCGTGTGGTCGGCCGACCCCGAACGCGCCGTCGCCGTCGCACGCCGGCTGCGCACGGGCGCCGTGGCCGTCAACGGGACCGCGACGGGCCTGGAGGGGACGGCCGGGCTCGACGGGTACGTCGTGCACCGGATGATCACCCGGCCCCGCTGAGCGCGCGCCCGGGCCACCGGGATCAGGTCACGACACGGCCGAGGAAGCCGCGCACGTACCCGGCGACGACGGAAAGGGCCTGGAACTGCGCCGATGCAATCCCATCGGTCCCCACGGCACCGCACCGGGGCGGGGCGGAGTGAGTAGCCGTACTCATGCCCGTGTTCCGCCTGGGCGGGACGATAAAGCCAATAGACCGTCGGACGAAGGGGGTTGGAGGCGGGCATGGGGAGATTCCTGGGCGCGGCGCTGGCGTTGGCGGTGACCGCGGGTGCGCTGGCGCTGGTCTACGCGGTGGGCGCGCCGCTGCCGGTGGTCCTGGGTGCGGGAGCCGGGGTGCTGTGCCTGCTGTGGCTCCTCGTCCTGCTCACGGTGCCGTGGAACGTCTACTTCCGGGCGCAGTCGGTGCTGGCCGAGATCGCGGTGAGCCGGGAGAAGGGGCTGACGGTCCCTCAGGCGCGGGACGTCGAGGCCGCGCGGATCGCCCGGACGATGCTGCGGGTCGCCTTGGCGGGCCATCTGCTCACGGCGGCCGGGGTGGTGGCGGCAACGGTGGCGTCCGGCCGCGGCGCGGGGTACTGGATCGCCGGCTTCTTCCTGCTGAGCACGGTGTTCCGTCCGGCGGGCGCGTGGTTCGGACAGCTGCGGAAGCGGCTGGGCACCCTGCTGAAGGACGTCACCCATCCGCGGGACGACGTACTGGCGCTGAAGCAGCGCGTCGAGCGCACGGACAACGGCATCAAGGTCCTTGAGGGCAAGGCCGAGGAGCAGTACCGGGCCCTGGCCGAGCTGCGGCGCGGCATGGACGCGCTGGGGGTCTCGGTGTACGAGCGGGCCGAGGACGCCGACCGCCGGATCACCGCGCTGGCCCGGGAGTTCGAGGCCACGATCGACCGGCTCACGGACAACGAGGAGATCATCACGGGCCTCAAGGCCTTCCTCCGCCTGCTGCGCGCGGGTGACATCGCTCCCGGCCGGACCGCGGCCGACGCCTGACGCAGCGGCCTCCCGTGCGGCGCAGGCCTACGCGGACGGCTCGGCCGGGCCCGCCGCCAGGGAGCTGAAGCCGGTCAGCTTGGCCGGGTTGAGCACCCACATCAGCTGGTCGATGCCCCGCTCGGAGGCGGTGATGCTCAGCAGGGCCATCGGCGTGCCGGCGTGGATGACGAGTGCCGCGGGCTGCCCGTTCGCCTCGACCCAGACCACGTCCGTGTCGAGCCAGAAGCGCGGCGCGAAGGCGGTGATGAACCGCGCCACCTTGGCACTGCCGAACACGGGGACCTTGGCGGCGTTGCGCACGGCGCCGCCACCGTCGCCGTAGTTCACCACGTCCGTGGCGAGCAGCTTCTCCAGGCCGGCCATGTCGCCCGCCCGGGCGGCCGCCACGAACGCCTCGAGCAGGCGGCGGTGCTCCGCCGTGCCCACCTGCTCGCGCCGCCCGGCGGCAATGTGCTTGCGGGCGCGGCTGACCAGTTGGCGGGAGTTGGCCTCGCTCAGGTCGAGTACGCCGGCGATCTCGCGGTACGGGTAGTCGAACGCCTCGCGCAGCACGTACGCGGCCCGCTCGGTGGGTGTCAGCCGCTCCAGCAGGAGCAGCACGGCGATCTCCACCGCCTCGCCGCGTTCGGCGCCCAGCGCGGGGTCGGAGCGGGTGTCGACCGGTTCCGGGAGCCAGGGCCCGACGTAGCCTTCGCGCCGGACGCGGGCGGACTGGGTGACGTTGATGGCCAGCCGGGTCGTCGCGGTGGTCAGGAAAGCGGTCGGGTTCTCCACGGCGTCGCGGTCCGTGGCCTGCCATTTCAGCCAGACGTCCTGGACGACGTCCTCGGCCTCCGCGGCGCTGCCGAGCATCCGGTACGCGATGCCGAACAATCGGGGGCGCAGGGCCGTGAACACCGCCGCGGCCTTGTCGAGCGCGCCGTCGTGCTGCTCCGCGTCCCCTGGCTGCATCGTCGCGTTTTCCTCCACCGTCGCATCCGCCCTGCCGGCCGTTCCAGCCTACACAGAGGGCGATTTCCCCCGGGCCGGGGGGCACTCCGCGCCCGGGCCCGGTCCGCGCAGTTCAGGGGTGCCGTGGCCGTGCGGCGTGCGTTCGCGGGGACGTGTGTGAAGCGACGAGTCCGGCCGCCGGGCGGGTGTTCCCGCCGGAGCGGGGGAATTGCGGCCGCATTCCGGTCCGATTCCCGCCCCATTCCGCTGCCGGCCCTCGAACACACGACCCCCAATATCCGACCGGGCAGCCACTCCGTTTGTGACAGCGAAATCGGCCCGCGATCCCCGCCGGTTCCGCGCGGCATGCGCACAGATCTTCTCGGAATTTCGCACACGCGTTCCAAAAGCGTCCTGGAGCAGGGTAACGTTACGTATCGCAGCAGGATCCGCACAGGGAGGGACGGGGCATGGAGCCCACCACTACGACAGTGCGCCGTGGGCGCCCGCAGGGCTCGGACAATCCCGGCCCCGACGGGCTGACGAACCGTCAGACCCGCATCGTCGAGGCGATCCTGAGCTCGGTGGAGAACCGCGGCTTCCCGCCGTCGATGCGTGAGATCGGTGAGGCCGTGGGCCTGGCCAGCACGTCCTCGGTCGCCCACCAACTGGCGGTGCTGCAGCGCAAGGGTGTCATCGAGCAGGATCCGCACCGCCCGCGCGCCTACCGCGTGCGGTGCTCCTGGCCCTCGCAGCACGACTCCGGGCCGGGCGCGCAGCCCGTCAGCGCCTCCCCCTCCGCGCGCGTGCCGGTGATCGGCCGCATCGCGGCCGGCACGCCGATCCTCGCCGAGGAGCAGGTCGACGAGGTCTTCGTGCTCCCCCGGCAGATCGTCGGCGCCGGCGAGCTGTTCGCCCTCAAGGTGGTCGGCGACTCCATGACGGGTGTCGCGATCTGCGACGGGGACTGGGTCACCGTGCGCAGTCAGGACGCGGCAGACCACGGCGACATCGTGGCCGCGATGATCGACGGCGAGGCCACCGTCAAGCGGCTCAAGCACGAGGGCGACCGGGTCTGGCTCATGCCGCACAACCCGGCCTACGACCCGATCCCCGGCGAGGAGGCGGTCATCCTGGGCAAGGTGGTCGCCGTGCTGCGGCGCCTCTGAGCACGGGCACGAAGGCCCCGCTCAGTCCGCCGCCCCGGGCAGCACCGACCGGAGCCCGCCCAGCAGATGGGCCCGGAAGGCGACGTCCTGGTAGGTCTGCGCGGAGTGCCCCAGCGCCGTGTAGAAGACGGGCCCTCCGCCGTACTCGTGGCACCAGACCAGCGGATGGTCCGCGCCCATCGAGCCACCTGTGTACGAGGACTCGTCGGCGGAGGCCAGGACCCGCACCCCGGGGCGGGGGCTGCGGTCGAAGTCGTACCACTCGTCGGTGACCTTCCAGGCCCCGCCCAGGTGCGCGGTGGCCGGATGGGCGGTGTCCTCGACCAGGACCGTGCCCTTCTGCAGGGGCGGATGCCCCGTGAAGCGCGCGCCCAGCAGCTCCCCGTAGTACGGCCAGTCGTACTCCGTGCAGGCCGCGGCGTGCACGCCCATGAACCCGGCGCCGTCCGCGTGGTGCGCCACGAGGGCGGCCCGTCCCGCGTCGCCGAGCACCTCCCCGCTGGTGGAGAGGAACACCACGGCGTCGTACGGGCGCAGGCCCGCCCCCTCGAAGTCCTCGGGCCGTTCGGTGGCGTCCACCCGGAAACCGTGCTCCTCCCCCAGTTCGGTGAGGGCCCTGACCCCGTCGGGGATCGAGTCGTGCCGGTAGGCGGTGGTGCGGGTGTAGACGAGCACACGGGGGTTGCGGCGGGACAATCGGCTCTCCCAGGACGGTGACGGACGGCGGGCGGCGGACGGCGCCCACCAGTCTCCCCGGGCGCCGCCGCGGGGTCGACAGCGACCGGGTCCCGTCAGTGCCCGATGCTGTCGATCAGCTCGCGGGCACCCTGCCGCAGCAGTGCCACCGCGACCGACGTCCCGAGGGTGGCGGGGTCCAGGGGGCCGGCCCACTCGTGGGCGTCGAGGACGGTCTTGCCGTCCGGTGAGAAGACCCGGGCCCGCAGCGAGAGCCTGCCGTCGCGTTCGGCGTGGGCGTAGCCGGCGATCGGGCTGTTGCAGTGGCCCTGAAGGACGTGCAGGAACATCCGCTCGGCCGTGGTCTCCCGGTGCGCGGCCGGGTCGCCGAGATCGCTCACGACGTCGATCGTCTCGGCGTCGCCCTCCCGGCACTGCAGGGCCAGCACGCCGGCACCGATCGGCGGGATCATCGTCTCCACCGGCAGCACCTCGCTGATGACGTCGGTCCTGCCGATGCGCTCCAGCCCCGACACGGCCAGGAGCAGCGCGTCCGCGTCGCCCGCCGCGAGCTTCTCCAGCCGGCGGTTGGCGTTGCCGCGCATGGGGACGCAGGTCAGGTGCGGGTGCGAGGCCATGATCTGCGCGATGCGGCGCACGGAGGAGGTGCCGATGCGCGTGCCGGGCGGGAGCCGGTCGAGGGTGAGACCGCCGGGGTGCACCAGGGCGTCACGGATGTCGTCCCGCTTCAGGAACGCGGCGAAGACCGTCCCCGCGGGCAGCGGCCGGTCGGCGGGGACGTCCTTCACGCAGTGGACGGCCAGGTCGGCCCGGCCCTCCAGGAGCGCGGCGTCGACCTCCTTGGTGAACGCGCCCTTGCCGCCCAGCCGGGCGAGGTCGCCCATCCAGCGGTCACCGGACGTGGTGACGGGCACGACTTCCGTCCGGATGCCGGGGTGGAGCGCGGCCAGTTCCGCGCGGACGCGCTCGACCTGGGCCAGCGCCATCGGGGAGGAACGGGAGACGATGCGGATCAGCTCGGGGACTGCCATGAGCCCACGGTACGGCGTCCCGCACGCGCCCCGCGCAACAGCCCCAACCCCACGCGCGGGAGCGACGGCGGGGCTAGTCTGTCCCGCGGCGCCCGCCGGGAGGGCGTCGGCGCGGGGACGTGGCGCCACAGGGACACGCGACGGGGTAAGCGCACCATGACGCAGGAACGGCCCTCGCCCGCCGCGGTGTCCCCCGATCCGGCGACGCCCACCGCTGCCGTCACGGTGCCGGTGCGCCGCTTCCCGGCTCCCGCGCCGCGGCACCGCCGCACGCTGTACGTCCTGGCCGTGCTGGCGCTCCTCGCGCAGATGGCGTTCGCGATGGTCACGACGGCCGTCCGGCAGACGCCCACCATCGACGAGCCGGTGTACGTGGGCGCCGCGACGGTCTATCTGCGCGAGCACAGCCTGCGGTTCAACCCCGAGCACCCGCCGCTCGGCAAGCTGGTCGTCGCAGGTGGTCTGGCCTTCGCCCACCCGCGCCTCGACCCGGCCTTCGAGGGCGATCAGACGGAGCTCGGGCGCAGTGTGCTCTACGAGTCCGGCAACGATCCCTGGCGCCTGATGCTTGCGGCCCGGCTGCCGATGATCGCGCTGACGCTGCTGTTCGGACTGGTGGTGCTCGCCTTCGCGCGCGATCTCACCGGGCCCGCCGGGGGGCTGCTCGCGCTCGGCCTGTACGCGTTCTCACCGGACGTGATCGCGCACGGGTCGCTCGCCACGCTCGACGTCCCGGCGGCCGGTTTCCTGCTGACGTCGGTGTGGGCGCTGTGGCGGGCCCGTGAGCGTCCCCGGCTCCATCTGCCGCTCGCCGGTGCGGCGTTGGGAGCGGCGCTCGCCACGCGGATGAGCGCGCTCCCCGCGGTGCCGGTCCTGCTGCTCCTGGCCGCGCTGTCGGTCCGGCACGCGGACGGGCGGGGCGCGGAGCGGCCCGCCACCGCCCGGTCGCTGCGGCGCGCCGCCGTCGCGGCGTGCGGGTTCGGGCTCGTCGCCGTCGCGGTGGTGTGGGCGGCCTACCTGGCCGTCGACCCGCGGCTGCGCTGGACGGCCCCGGACACCCTGCCGGACCTGCACGGCCTGCGGGCCCTGGCCGTGGACGCGCTACCGCTCCCCCGGGCGTACCGGGACGGGATGGCGGTCCAGTTCGGCTTCGAGGACTCGACCTTCGAGGGCTTCCTCTTCGGCCGCCACTACAGCGGGGCGCTCTGGTACTACCTGCCCGCCGCGGTGCTGGTGAAGACCCCGCTCGGCATGCTCGCCCTGTGGCTCGCCGGCACCGCCGTGCTGCTCGCCGTCCCCCGGCTCCGCCCCGCCGCCCCGTATCTGCTGGTCCCCGCGGCGGTGCTGACGGCGGCCGCCATGACCGGCTCGCGGGACTTCGGCGTCCGCTACGTGGTCTTCCTGCCGATGTCCGGGGCGGTCGCGGCGGCCTGCGTCACCGCCCTGCGACGGCGGTGGGCGGACGTGGCGGCGGCAGCGCTCGTCGCCTTCGTCGCCGTCAGTTCGCTGCGGACCTTCCCGTACTACCTGCAGTACTCCAACGAGGCCTTCGGCGGCACGTCGAAGACCCATCTGCGCCTGCACGACTCCAACGTCGACTGGGGCCAGGACCTGGGCCGCCTCGCCGACCGGCTCCGCGAGAAGCACCCCGGGGAGCGGGTGTGGCTGGTCTACAAGGGCAGCGGAGTCCCCGCCCACTACGGCATCCACGCCGCCGACCCGCGCGAGGTCCCCGAGGACCAGGTCCACGGGCTGCTCGTGGTGTCGGACTCGGCGGTCGCCAAGGCCGAGGGCCGGCTGGCGGAACTCATCGCCGGCAGCGAGCCGATCGACGAGGTGGGGCACTCGATCACGATCTACCGCCGCGACTGACGCCCGCGCCGCCCCCTTCCCCGTTCGGCAGGGCGGCGCCGGGCGTCGCGGCGTCAGGGCTTGCGCGCCACCACGGCGTAGACGTTGATGTCCGCGTCAGTGACGTCGGTGATGCTCCGGTAGCGGATCTTGTCGATGTCCTCGAGACCCTCGACGAACTCCGGGGAGGCGTCTGCGTGGGAGGCGAGGGTGTCGTCGGCGTCGTCCGGGCGCCAGTGGTGCACGGGGACGAGGCCGGGCTCCACGATCTCCAGGCCGTTGTCCGTGACGAAGCGCAGCACCTCGGCATGCTCGCGGAGCACGAAGGAGAAACCGCGGTCCTGGTAGGTCTTGGCGACCTTGGCGATCTGCTCCGCGTTGAGGTCGGAGGTGAGGTGGCTCAGCACGACGTGGCTGCCCGAGGGCAGCGCGTCGACGAGGTGCTTGACGATGCCGTACGCCTCGTCGTCCTCGACGAAGTGCAGGACGGCGACGAGCACGAGCGCGACGGGCTCGGCGAGGTCCAGCGTGCCGGCCGCCTCGCGCAGGATCGCGGCGGGGTCGCGCAGGTCCGCGTCGATGTAGTCGGTCCGGCCCTCCGGACCGCTGGTCAGCAGGGCGCGCGCGTGGGCCAGGACGACCGGGTCGTTGTCGACATACACGACGCGCGCCTCGGGGACGATGCGCTGGGCGATCTGGTGCACGTTCTCCTGCGTGGGCAGACCGGTACCGATGTCGAGGAACTGGCGGATGCCGGTCTCGCCCGCGATGTGGTTCACCGCGCGGCGCAGGAAGTCCCGGTTGTGCCGCACGTCCAGGTAGCCGCGGGGATTGGCGGCCAGCGCCGCCGCGGCCGCCTCGCGGTCGACGGGGTAGTTGTCCTTGCCGCCGAGGAAGACGTCGTAGACGCGCGCCGGATGCGCCTTGGTGGTGTCGATCCGCCTGCGGAGCTGCTCGGCGGAGTCGTAGTCGTTGGGAGCGTCGCTGCCGCTGGTCATGGCCATCCCCTGGGGACTCGAATACGCGATCTGATCTGGACACAACTTAGCTGGTGAAACGGCGAGTTGGTGCCACCCGCACCGACTCGCCGGGGCGGTCCGTGCGGGGGTGCGCGCAGAAAGGCCGGAACGGGCCTTCCTCTTGGCGGTCCCCGGTCGTTGGGCTTGGTGACGGCACATCCCCGGAACTGCTGGTGGCACCCGGACGCCCTCCCCGAACGCCTCGTGCCGTACACCCGGGCCGCGATCGAGGGCATCCGGGCGGGCCGCCCCTGGACCGAGTCGGGTTGGGCATGAACCCCGTACCGGGAGGGCCGGATTCCGGGGTGCGCCGCTTTGCGAAGGCGTCCTCACCCGGCCTGCGCGAGCGCGAGCGGTGGTGAGGGCAGCCCGAAGTGGTCGGCGATGATGCGCACCGTGTGGGTGCCGTCCGCGTTGAACGCGGGGTCGGCGTCGTACCGCGGGGTGTCGCGGCCGACGATGCCCGCGTCCAGGAGTTCGCGGACGAGCAGGTCGGCCATGCCGCCCGCGCGCCGGGACTCGCGGCGCATGCCGAAGTTGAAGTAGGTCTGCTCGAACCCCCCGCGGCTGTAGGCGAACTGGAAGGGGTGCTCGTCACAGTGCGGGACCATGTAGTTCTGGCCGTGGGGGCAGGCGCACGCGGGCGTGGAGGCCAGGAGGACGGATTCCACGGGCACTCGGCCGGGGTCGCTCGCGCGGTGCGTGTGGCGGAATCCGGTGAGGTCTCGCGCCAGTGTCGAGGCGATCGACCGGTGCGGGGCACGGTAGGCCTCGTGGGTCAGCCAGACCCAGCCCGCCCCTGAGCCGCTCGCCGGGGCAGGTCGGCCGGCCTCGGCGTAGACGGCGGCGACCGTGGGCAGCGTCATGCCCCTCACGAAGGTGACGAACGTGTTCGGGGTGAGCCAGGTCATGAGGCGCAGACCTCCGGGGACAGGGGCGGCGAGGGGAGGTCGAAGAATCCGGCGATCGCCCGCACGAGGCGCGCATGGTCCTCGTCGCGGTGGTCGAAGCAGTCGTGACCGGGTTCGGCCTCCCGCGCGCACTCCGAGTCCGGCCCGATGAGGTTCGCGGTCAGCAGTTCGGGCGAGAGATGGTCGGGGTTCTCGCCGCTGCGGAGCTGCGGGCTCCCGAAGGAGAGGTAGAGGACCGTGCGGCCGTCACGGCAGTAGGTGAAGGACGGCGGATGGGCCTTCGCACTGCAGGGTTCGGTCTCGAAAACGACGACCTCCGCGCCGTCACGGCACAGGCGGTCGTAGTCCACTCCGTCGTAGTCATCGGCGTCATGGTCGTGCATGTCGTGCACCGCCCACGCCCATCCGCCCGCCTCGCCGTACGCGAGCGGTTCCCGCCGCGCGCCCCGCAGGCGCCGCGTCAGCACGTCGAGGGTCATACCGCGGGCGAAGACGAGATTCACCTCGTGCCCGGCGAACGATCCCCGCATCCAGGTGGTCATGCCCCGACTCTAGGAGCGGGCACCGACAACCGCCCCGCCCGGGGCGTCAGTCGGCCTTCGCCGTGCCGTGCTGTTCGTCGAAGGTGAGCTCGGGCGGCGGCCTGCGGAAGCCGCGGGTCAGGTAGGCGAGATAGGCGACGCCGAGGGCGAGCCAGATGACGCCGAGGGTGAGGGCCTTGCCGTCGAGGTGCAGCAGGAGCCAGAGGTCGATCAGGGCGCCGACGGCCGGGACGACGGCGTAGGCGAGGAGGCCGGCGGGCTCGCCCGCGCGGCGCTTGCGCAGGAAGGTCGCGATCACGCTGAGGTTGACGAAGGTAAAGGCGGTGAAGGCACCGAAGTTGATGAAGGAGGTGGAGGTGGCGACGTCGAGGCGGAGCGCGACGAGGCCGACCACGCCGGTCAGGAGGATGTTGAAGGCAGGCGTCAGGTGGCGAGGGTGGATGTAGCCGAACAGCTTGCGGGGCAGCACGTTGTCGCGGCCCATGGCGTACAGCAGGCGGGAGGTGCTGGCCTGGGCGGCGACGCCGGAGGCGAACTGGGCGACGACGAGTCCGGCGAGGAAGACGGACGAGAAGAGGTCGCCGCCGATGGTCCTGGCGATCTCGAAGGCGGCGGAGCTGGGGTCGGCGAAGCTGCTGCCGGGGTGGGCCAGTTGGGTGGTGTAGGCGAGCGCGATGAAGATGCCGCCGCCGATGACGGCGGTGAGCATGATCGCGCGGGGCATGG
Organism: Actinacidiphila glaucinigra; assembly: GCF_035918135.1. NCBI lineage: Bacteria > Bacillati > Actinomycetota > Actinomycetes > Kitasatosporales > Streptomycetaceae > Actinacidiphila > Actinacidiphila glaucinigra. The sequence goes on along the minus strand of NZ_CP109144.1, from coordinate 8,490,129 downwards.
TCCTGCGCGGCTCGACGGTCTCCTCGGTGAGCGTGGTGACCGCGTCGAAGCCGAGGAAGGAGTACGCCGCGATGGCCGCGCCGCCGGAGATCCCGGCCAGCGTGGTGGCGTCGTTGTGGAACGGCCCGGTGCTGAACAGGCCCCCGGCGCCCTCGGCATGGAAGACGTGCCGCAGCGAGAGCAGCGCGAAGATGGCGATGACGAGGATCTGGAACGCCATCAGCAGGGAGTTGGCCCGGTCCGCGGCCTGGATGCCGAGCAGGTTGAGCGCGGTGGTGATGGCGATGAAGGAGAGGATCCACACCCACATCGGCACCCCGGGCCACTCGGCCTGCAGATAGGCACCGCCGATGAGCCAGATGACCATGGGCAGGAAGAAGTAGTCCAGGAGTGTGGCCCAGCCGACGAGGAAGCCGGCCCGCCCGTCGATGGAGCGCCGTACGTAGGTGTAGGCGGAGCCGGCGACGGGGTGCTCGGCGGCCATCTTGCCGTAGCTGTAGGCGGTGAAAAGCATGGCGACCAGCGCCAGGGCGTACGCGGTGGGGACCGCGCCGCCGGTCTTCTCGGCGACGACGCCGAAGGTGCCGAGCACGATCAGCGGGGTCATGTAGGCCAGGCCGAAGGAGACGACGGCTCTGAGTCCGAGGGTGCGGGACAGCGCGGGGGCCGTGGTGGCGGAGCGCGCGGCGTTGTCGGTCATCGTGGGGCTCCGGGGATGGGTCAGCCGCGGCGGGCGGGGCGCCAGCTGCGAGGGTCTATGCGCCCGTCGTACAGGGGGAGTTCGAGGGGGCGGTCGGTGTCGGTGAACTGGGACCACATGCGGTTGAGGCCGGCCGTGCCATAGGTGCGGACCCGGGTCACGTCGTCCAGGTCCAGGACGTCGGTGAGGACGGTGGCGGAGCTGTCGGGCGCCTCGGTGCGGACGCGTCCCTCCGGGTCGACGACGAGGCTGCGTCCCGTGCCGAGGGGTCCGGCGGTGTTGACGCTGACCACGTAGACCTGGTTGGTGATGGCGTTGGCACGGGCCAGGACGAGTTCCTGGGCGCGGTCGCCCGTCGTGGTCATGACCGGGTTGACGATGACCTCGGCGCCCATCCACGCCAGGTGCCGGGCCACCTCGGGGAACCAGGCGTCGTAGCAGATGGAGAATCCGACGCGGCCCGCCCCGGGGATGTCGAAGACGACGAACCGGTCGCCCGGGGTGTAGGGCTCGCGGGGCCGCCAGGGGAAGACCTTGCGGTAGTGCGCGACGAGCCGCCCCTCGGGCGAGAAGGCGAGCGCGGTGTTGAACAGCCCGCCCTCCGGGCCGCGTTCGCAGATGCTGCCGGGCAGCAGCCAGACGCCCAGGTCCCCGGCGAGCTCGCCGAGCTCGCGTACGAGGTGTCCGTCCAGCGGCTGCGCGGACTCGCGCAGTCGCCGCTCGGCGTCCTCCGGGCTCCCGTCCACACCGAACAGGTGCAGCTCGGGGAAGGCCATCAGCCGGGTCTGCGGGAAGCGCGCCAGCAGGGTCCCGGCCTCTTCCGCGAAGCCGGACAGGGGCGCTCCGGCGGGGCGGGGCCCGGCCTGGGCGAGGGCCACGGGAAGGGGTCGGGACATGGTTCACCTGCTTCGTTCGAGTGCTGAGGAAATTAGAGCATTCTGATCAGATAAACAAGAGTGCTCAAGGTGAGATGTTTTCCGGTACTACAGTCGGTCCCATGCCCGACACGGAGAACCGGACCGGCCAGGCCACGACGGCCGCCGGCCCGCCGCTGAGCACCCCGGCCCTGGGCGGCATCCGCCGTCTGTCCGCGCTCGACACGGTGCGCGCCCGGATAGCCATGGCCATCGACCTCGGCCTGCTCGCCCCCGGCGAGCGGCTGCCCGCCGCGGCGGAGATCGCCGCGGCGCTGGACGTCGGCGAGATCACGGTGCGCCGGGCGCTGGTGGCCCTGTGCGACGACGGGCTGCTGGAGCGCCGCCGCGGCCGCAACGGCGGCACGCTGGTCGCGCAGCACCCGGCGAAGGGCTCGGTCAGCGCGGTCGGCAGCTACCGCTCCGACACCGACTCGGTGCGCCGGCTGATCGACCACCGACTGGTACTGGAGTGCGGCATCGCCCACCTCGCCGCCGGCCACGCCGACGACGCGGCGCTGCGCGAGCTGGAGCGTCTGGTCGAGGTCATGGACCGGGTGACCGGCTGGGCCGAGTTCCACCGCCATGACGAGGAGTTCCACCTCGCGGTCGCCTCCGCCACCGGGACGCCGTCGGTCGTCGTCCCGTACGCGGCGGTCGTCCGCGAGCTCTACCGGTACTACCTGCCCTACCCGCTCGACGCGCTGCGCGCATCCAACGCCGAGCACCGGGCTCTCGTCCGCGCCCTGCGCCAGGGGGACCGCGCGGCGGCGGCCGCGGTCGCCCAGGAGCACGTCCAGACGCTGCACCGGACGATGTTCATCGGCCTCCCCGGCGCCGTACCCGTACCCGGGCCCGCCGCCACCGCCGGGGACTGATCCGCCCGCCTCACCAGTACAGTCGAGCCACACGTGCGGCGTGCGCCGCCACAGGGGTGGAGGAGACGTCCGTGGAGGGGCCGGCGCTCGTCACGCTCATGGTCGCTGCGGTGCTGGTCACCGCCGTCGCCCGGCGTCTGGGGGTGTCTCCCCCGCTGCTGCTGGTCGCCCTCGGCCTGTGCGCGTCCATCGTGCCGGGCATCCCCGCGTACGCCATCGAGCCCGAGCTGGTACTGGTCCTGATCCTGCCCCCGCTGCTGTACTCCTCGGCGAGGGAGAGTTCCTATCTGCGCTTCCGGGAGAATCTGCGCCCCATCGGGCTGCTGGCCGTGGGGCTGGTGCTGTTCACGACCGTGGTGATCGGCTACACCGCGTTCTGGCTGGTTCCGGGGCTGCCGCTGGGCTCGGCGCTGGTACTCGGCGCGGTGGTGTCGCCGCCCGACGCGGTGGCGGCGACCTCCATCGGACGCCGGCTGGGGCTGCCACGCCGGTTGCTGACCGTGCTCGGCGGCGAGAGCCTGGTCAACGACGCCACCGCGCTCACGGCCTACCGCGTGGCCATCGCGTCCGTCGCCGGCGCCGGCTACACCCTGCTGCAGGGCGTCGGGGTCTTCCTGATGGCGGCCGTCGGGGGCTCGCTGATCGGTCTGGCGATCGGGTGGCTGGCCCGCCTCGGGCACCGGTATCTGCCCGGGGACCTGGCCAGCGCGCTCGGGCTGCTCGTGCCGTTCCTGGCCTACCTCGTCGGCGAGGAGGCGCACACCTCCGGGGTGCTGGCCGTGGTCGTGGCCGGCCTCTACCTGGGTCACCGGTCCCCCGACACCGAGGCGACCTCCCGGCTGCAGGTGTACGCGGTGTGGAGCGCCCTCGACACGGTGCTGGAAGCCCTCGTCTTCGCCCTGATCGGCCTGCAGGTGCGGGGCATCGTCGACGCCGTGGACACGGGCGTGGGGCGGCTGGTGGCGGCTGGTGCCGCGCTGACGGCGGTGACCGTCCTGGCGCGCGTCGTGTGGGTCTACCCCGCGACGTACCTGCCACGGCTGATGTTCCCGCGGATCCGGGCGCGCGACCCGTATCCCCCGTGGCAGTACCCGGTCGTCCTCTCCTGGGCGGGCATGCGCGGCGTGGTCTCGCTCGCCGCGGCCTTCGCGCTGCCGGAGACCACCGACAGCGGCGCCCCGTTCCCCGGGCGCGACGAGATCCTGTTCCTGACCTTCTTCGTCACGGTCGGCACTTTGCTGCTGCACGGGATGACGCTGCCCCCGCTCATCCGGCGGCTCGGCATCTGCAACAAGGAGGCGTACGAGGACGCGCTGGCCGAGGCGAGCGCCCAGCACAGTGCCGCCCGGGCGGCACTGGCGCGCCTGGAGGAGCTGGCCGGGGGCACGGCCTCCCACCAGGTCGTGCTCGAGACCTTGCGGCAGACCGCGGAGGCCCGCCGCAACGCCGCCTGGGAGCGGCTGGGCGGCCCGACCGGCGGCGGCGCCGAGCCGCCGAGTGTGGCCTACCGGCGGCTGCGCCGCGCGATGCTGGACGCCGAACGGCAGGAGTTCGTGCGCTTCCGCGACGAACGGCTCATCGACGACGAGGTGCTGCGCCGCGTCATGCGCGAGCTGGATCTGGAGGAGGCGGCGCTCCAGCGCGAGTAGCGGTGGGTCCGGGCCTCAGCCCATGGACTCGTGGACGAAGCACCAGCGCCAGTTCTCGCCCGGCTGGTGCGAGCGGATCACAGGGTGGCCGGTGGCCTCGTAGTGCCCGCTGGCGTGCCGCCCCGGGGAGCTGTCGCAGCATCCGATGTGGCCGCAGGTGAGGCAGAGCCGCAGATGGACCCAGTCGTGGTGTCCGGCGGCCAGGCAGTCGGCGCAGCCGTCGTCCGGCGGCGTCGCGGCGACGTCGGCCGGGGCCTGCTCGAGATCGGGACATGCTGCTGTTGTCACGCCGGCCCCCTGTGCCGTCTGCGGATCACTGCCGATGACGCCCCAGGCTACGTCAACCCCGCGCCGCGCGCGATCAACGTCCCGGGGCGTCCCGGCGCGGGGCCCGCGGCTCAGTCCCGGAGTTCGCCCTCCAGGAGGCCCATGGTGAACATGTCGTACCACCGGCCGTCGCGCCGGAAGACCTGCCGCAGCCGGCCCTCCTCCACGAAGCCGACCTTCCGGTAGACGTGGTGCGCCGCCTCGTTCTCGGTCACGACGGTGAGCGAGATCTTGTGCAGGCGCATCTTCTCGAAGCCGTAGCGGCACATCGTGCGCATGGCGTCGGTGGCGTAGCCGCGGCCCCAGTACTCCTTCTCGCCGAGGTAGATGTCGAGTTCGGCGCACCCGGTCTCGGGCTCGGCGTCACGCAGCCGCACGAGGCCGATGAGCCGTCCGTCCTCCTGCACCTCGATCCCGTGGAGCACGTCGCCGTAGGCGTTGCGGGGCCGCTCCTCCATGCGCTTCCTCACCTGTGCGAGGGGCTGGGCGTAGTCGTCGTCCATCCAGCGCATGACCTCGGGGTCGTGGTTCCAGCGCCACAGCGCCTCGGCGTCCGAGGGCTCCATCGGGCGCAAGGTCACCAGTCGTCCGGGCACCATGGGGGCGGCCCTCCTTCGGGTCGGCATGATCGACGTCGTGGAACGCGAAAGAGTTAGCACGGTCGCCGTCGGCCGCTCAACCGAATTGCGTGCCGCGGGCGGCGCGTTCAGCTCGCCTCGGCCCTGCCCTCGCCCTCCGCCGCGAGCACGCGCTCGACGTCGGCCCACGAGGCGCCGTGCTCGGCGAGGACGTCCGCGACCACGCCGGGGCCGACGGTGAGGGCGAGCAGGATGTGCTCGTCCCCGATGTGGCGGTCGCCCCGGGCCACGGCGGACCGCAGGGAACGCTCCAGGACGCCCTTGGCCCCGCGGGTGAACGGACGCCGCCCCGCCGGCCGCCACCGCCGGGGGCCGCGACCGGTGGCGAGGGCGCCGGCGCCGTGGGCGTCCTCGACACGGGCGACGATCTCGGCCACGTCGATGCCGAGGCCGGCCAGCGCCTCGGCATCGGCCCGCGACACCCCGCCGCGCCGGCGGGTCTCCTGCAGCGCCTCTTCCAGGGCCGCGCGGCGCCGGTCGACGCCCAGCGCCGCCAGGGCGGCTGAGGCCCGGGTGCCCTCCCGGTCGAGCAGCGACAGCAGCAGGTGGTCCTCGGTGACCGTCGGGTCGCCCGCTCGTTCGGCGTGCCCGACCGCGCCCTCGACGACCCCCCGCGCGCTCTTGGTGAACTTCTCGAACATCCTCAATGCCTCCCGTACTTCTTGTGCACGGCCTGCCTGCTGACGCCGAGTTCGTGGGCGATCTCCTGCCACGACCACCCCTGCGCCCGCGCGCTCCTGACTTGTACGGTCTCCAGCTGCTCCAGCAGCCGCCGCAGCGCGGCGACGGCCCGCAGCCCGACCCTCGGGTCGCGGTCACCCGCCCGCTCGGCGAGATCGGTTGCCTCGGTCACGTCTGTCAATTTACGTTGACAGACAGGGAGCGTCAACCCGAGTTGACAGTACGGCGGGGCCAGGGGCGATGTGTCCCGGGCGATGTGTCAGGCGTCTCCTCGGGCGGCGGCACGGCGCTGCCGCTTCCCCAGCGGCGCCTGGGAGAGGTCCTCTGCCTGGGACCTGAGGTTCTTGTGGCCGTAGCCGCGCTCCCCCAGCCACGCCCTGGCCGCCCCCTCGGCACGTTCGGTCGCCTCGAGGATGTCCTCCTCCGCCTCCCCGGAGTCGAGGAAGCGGAAGGTGAAGGCGGGACGTGCCGCGATGTCGTAGGTGAGGTGGCCCTCGGGGGTGAAGGCCGCGCGCAGGACGTCGTGTTCCGGTGCGCGGGAGAGGAGTTCCGAGCGCTGCCCGGCGGTGAGTCCGTCGAAGACGCCGCGGACGGTGACGCGGAAGGTGCGTGTGCTCATCCGCCGACTGTAAGCAGCGGGTTCCGTCCCGCTCCACCGCATTTCACGAGGCCTGGCGACGCGGACCGGGGCCCGGCGGCGGGGACCGGTCGTCGCGCGTCACCGCCAGGAGTGCCATGTCGTCGTCCGTCGGCCCGCCCGTGTGCCGGTGCACGTCCGCGAGCAGCGCCTCCAGCAACTCGGCCGGACCGCCGCGCCGCACCCCGGCCAGCCGCGCCGGCGGGTCGTAGAAGCGGCCCCGCGCGTCACGGGCCTCGGTGACGCCGTCGGTGCACAGCAGCAGCGTCGAACCCGCCGGGAACGGCACCGTGTCCACCACCGCGTCCTCCTCCCCCGCTCCCTCCCCCAGCCCCTCCACCAGGAGCAGCCCGTACTCCGAAGGCTCGACGGCGCGCACCTGTCCGCCCCGCAGCAGAAGCGGCGCCGGGTGTCCGAGGTTCACCAGCCGGACGTGCTCGCCGCCGTGCGGGAACTCGGCCAGGACCGCGGTGGCGAACCACTCCAGCCGCTCGCCGTCATCGCGCCGGCCCACCTCCCGCCGCAGGGCCCCATGCATCTGCCCCGCCACGTCCGCCAGGGTCGCCTGCTCGTCGGCCGCCATCCGGAAGGTCCCGAGGACCAAGGTCGCCGCCTCCACGGCGTCCAGCCCCTTTCCCTTGACGTCCCCCACGATGCAGCGCAGCCCGTACGGAGTGTCCTGGACGGCGTACAGGTCCCCGCCGATCTCGGCCTCCGCCTCCGCCGCCTCGTAGCACGCCGCGATCCTCAGGTCGCCGACGCGCGCGGGCGGTTCGGGGAGCACCGCACGCTGCACGGTCGCGGTGACCGAGCGGGCGGAGCGCAACCGGGACTCCCGCGCCTCCAGCAGCCGGTTGATGAACACCGCCACCACGGCGACCAGCGAGACCGTCAGCAACTCGCTCATCCCGCTCAGCCCCCGCAGGCGGCCGTAGTGGGCCAGGATCCCCGCGTCCGCGGTGATCGCCGCGAGTCCGACCACCATCGTCCCCTGCAGCGACAGCAGCGGCGCCGCGAGCACCGGTGCGACCGAGTAGAAGGCGGCGCTCGTGTACTGCGTCGGGGTGAGCAAGTCGACGAGGAAGCCGCCGACGAGAACCACGACCGGGAGCAACCTGATGTACCAGGCCACCTCGGCCGGGCCGCAGAGGCCCCCTTCGTCGGCCCTCCCCACGCACCCTCCCGGTCTCTGCCGCTGGCGATCCCTTCAGGCTCCCCGGCGATCTCCCCCGCGGCCACCGCAGACCCTCCCCGGGGTGAACCGACCGGTGGGAGCCCCGGCCGGCGTGGGCTGCAGGGCGGTTCCGCCGTCGCTGTCCCGGTCCGGGGACCGGCCCGCCCCGGTGGGCGGCCGGCGGGGCCGTGAACCCGTCTGGCCCCACGCGGCTTCAGCCCGGGGCCTAAGTTGTCGATCATTGCGCCAGGAAGCACGGAACTGGTTCCCGACACCGCCGAGGAGTCGCGCCGATGACGACGTGGACGAAGGACGAACTGGACCGCATCGAGCACGCCGACGAGCTCTCCATCGCGCCCCGGCGCGACCCCGGCGCCCTCGACCCGCCGACGACCATCTGGGTGGTCCGCGACGGTGACGACCTCTACGTACGGGCCTACCGCGGGCGCGGCGGCACCTGGTTCCGCGCCGCGCAGGCCCGGCACGAGGGCCGGATCAGCGCCGGCGGGGTCGAGCGGGACGTGACCTTCGTGGAGGTCGACGACCCCGCCGTCAACGAGCGGCTCGACTCCGCCTACCGCGGCAAGTACGGCCGCCACAGCGCGGAGTACGTGGAGCCCATGGTGGCCGGGACCGCGCGCGCCGCGACGCTCAAGCTCGTACCGCGCTGAGCGCCGGCACAACGGAGCACGGGACAGACATGACGACCATGGTCATCGTCGGTGCGGGGCGGGGGCTGGGCGCCGCCGTGGCGCGCCAGTTCGGCAGCGACGGCTTCGACCTCGCGCTCGTCGCCCGGGATCAGGACCGTCTGGACACCCTGGCGGCCGCCCTGGACAAGGACGGCGTGACGGCACGGGGCTTCGCGGCCGACGTCCGCGACCCGCTCGCGCTCGGCGCCGCGCTGGACGCCGCCGCGGCCGCGCTCGGACCGATCGAGGTGCTGCAGTACAGTCCGGCCCCGCCCGGGGACTTCATGAGGCCCCTGCTGGAGACCACCCCGGCCGACTTCGCGGGGCCCCTGGAGTTCTCCCTGTACGGCGCGGTCACCGCCGTCCACGCGGTGCTGCCCGACATGCGCTTCCTGGGCCGCGGCACGATCCTCTTCGTCAACGGCGGCAGCGCGGTGCGGCCGCTGCCCGCCCGCGCCGGAACCTCCGTGGCGTACGCGGCGGAGAGCGCCTACGCCCGGATGCTGCACGACACGCTGGCCGGCGAGGACATCCACGTCGCGCAGCTGATCATCCCCGGGGTCATCAGACCGGGGCACCCTCGCAACGATCCCGCCACGCTGGCGGGCGCCCTGTGGGCTCTGCACAGGGACCGGACGGGGTTCCGGCACTTCGCGGGCGTGCTGGAGGGCGAGGCGTGAGGGGCGGCACGGCCGCCGCGGAACCGCCGGGACGGGGGCGCCCCGAACGGCCGCCGCAGCGGCGAGCCGACTTCGGCGGTGACGGTACGTGAGGTAGACAACCAGCGCGGACACCGGCGGTGACGGGTCCGCCGATCGCGCCGCCGCCCCGAGGAGCCAGCCGTGACCCAGGAGTTCTCCGGATCCACCGCCCTCGTCACCGGGGGCACCGCCGGTATCGGGCGGGGCGTCGCGCTGCGGCTGGCCGCGCTGGGCGCCGAGGTCGTCGTCCACGGGCGGGACCCGGAGCGCGGCGCGGAGGTCGTCGCGGAGGTGGGCGACGCGGGCGGGCGGGCCCGGTTCGTCGCCGCCGACCTGACCGACCCCGGCGACGTGCTGCGCCTGGCCGCGGCGGCGGGCGCGGTGGACGTGCTGGTCAACAACGCGGGCATCTACCGCTTCGCGGACGCCGCCGATTCCACGGCCGAGATGTTCGACCTCCACATGGCCGTCAACGCCCGGGCGCCCATGCTGCTGGTCGGCGCCCTCGCCCCGGGCATGGCGGCGCGCGGCCGTGGGGTGGTCGTCAACCTGAGCACCCTGGCGGCGAGCATCCCCGCGCGCGGGGCCGCCGTCTACGGGGCCTCCAAGGCGGCGCTGGAGATCATGACACGTGTATGGGCCGACGAGTTCGGGGCACGCGGGGTACGGGTGAACGCCGTGGCCTCCGGACCGGTCCGCACCCCCGGAACCGTGGAGATGGGCGAGGACACGCTGGCGGCCGTCGCGCACAACACCGCCCTGGACCGGGTCGCCGAACTCGACGAGATCGTCGAGGCGATCGTCTTCCTGGCGTCGGACCGCGCGGGATACGTCACCGGCACCGTCCTCGGCGCGTACGGCGGCCGGCAGGCGATCGGCTGACGGCGGCGACCACCCCGGCGCACCGCCCGCGCCCCCTCCGGACCCGAAGGGACCCACCCTCGATGAAGGTGCCGCCGCCGCATCCCGGCCTCGACGGGGACACCGTCTACCTGGACCACAACGCCACCACACCCGTCGACCCGAGAGTGGTGGAGGCGATGGGGCCCTGGCTCACCACCGGGTTCGGCAACCCCTCCAGCGGCCACGCCTGGGCGGCGGAGCCGGCCGCGGCGCTCGCGCGGGCCCGCGCCCGGGTCGCCGCACTGATCGGGGCGACGGCGGAGGGGATCGTGTTCACCGGGTCGGGTTCCGAGGCGAACAACCTCGCGCTGCGCGGCGCGGTGCTCGCCGCGGACGCCGACCGTCCCCAGGTGATCACCCAGGTCACCGAGCACCCGGCGGTGCTGGAGACCTGCCGCGCGCTGCAGCGGCTGCACGGGGTGCGGGTGACGTACCTGCCGGTGGACCGGGAGGGCCGTCTCGACCAGGCCGTGCTGGCCGCGGCCCTCACCCCGCGGACCGTGCTGGTCTCCGTCATGGCCGCCAACAACGAGACCGGCACACTGCAGCCCGTCGCGGAGCTCGCCCGGCTCGCCCGCGCCCGGGGCGCGCTGTTCCACTGCGACGCCGCCCAGGCCGCCGGGAAGGTCCCGCTGGACGTGGAGGGTCTGGGCGTGGACCTGCTGACGGTGGTGGGGCACAAGATGTACGCGCCGAAGGGTGTCGCCGCCCTCTACGTGCGCCCGGGCCTCCATCTGGAGCCGCTGGTGTACGGGGGCGGGCAGGAGGGCGGACTGCGGGCCGGCACCGAGAACGTCGCCCTCGCCGTGGCGCTGGGGGCCGCCGCCGACCTGGCGGCCGCCGAACTCGCCGACGGCGGGGCCGCGCGTGCCGAGGCGTTGCGCGACCGCCTGCACCGGGGCCTGACCCGGGCGCTGCCCGGCCGGGTCCACCTCAACGGGTCCGTCCGCCACCGCCTGCCCACCACGCTGAACGTCGGCGTCGACGGCGTCCCGGCCCACGAACTGCTCGCCGCGGTGCCCCGGATCGCGGCCTCCACCGGCTCGGCCTGCCACAGCGGCAGTCGTACGGCGTCCCCGGTGCTGCGCGCGATGGGCCTGGACGAGGCCCGCGCCCAGGCCGCCGTACGCCTGTCGGTGGGGCGCTGGACCACCGCGGACGACGTCGACCGTGCCTCCGGACTGCTCGCCGCGGCCGTCGGCGCCCTCGCCTGATCCGGGAGCCGTCACGGACTTGCGGGCGGCCCCCCGAGCGGTAGCGTCGAAAAGGCGGACGAAGGGCACGGCCCCCGCACGAAGGAGCACGCGGATGGGCGTGAAACGCTGGATCGAGGCATGGCCGGTGTACCGGCAGCTCACCGGGACGGACCCGCTGGGCCGGGGAAAGGCCGCGCAGTCGGCCCGCTCGGCCACGCTCGGGGCCCGCACGCAGAGCGCCGACCGGGTGGCCGGCTCGGTGTGTCCCTACTGCGCCGTGGGCTGCGCGCAGCGGGTGTACGTCAAGGACGAGAAGGTCGTCCAGATCGAGGGCGACCCCGACAGCCCGATCTCCCGCGGCCGGCTGTGCCCGAAGGGCTCGGCCAGCAAGCAGCTGGTCACCGGGCCCCAGCGGGAGCAGCGGGTGCTCTACCGCCCGCCGTACGGCACCGCCTGGCAGGAGCTGGACCTGGACACGGCCATGGACATGGTGGCCGACCGGGTGCTCGACGCACGGCGCAAGGGCTGGCAGGACACGGACGCGGACGGCAGGACGCTGCGCCGCACCATGGGCCTGGCCAGTCTCGGCGGGGCGACGCTGGACAACGAGGAGAACTACCTCATCAAGAAGTTGTTCACCGCCCTGGGCGCCCTGCAGATCGAGAACCAGGCCCGCATTTGACACTCCGCCACGGTTCCCGGTCTGGGAGCCTCGTTCGGACGTGGCGGCGCCACCGACTACCAGCAGGACCTGGTCAACTCCGACTGCATCGTCATCATGGGATCCAACATGGCCGAGGCCCATCCGGTCGGGTTCCAGTGGGTCGTCGAGGCCAAGGCGCGCGGCGCCAGGGTCATCCACATCGACCCGCGGTTCACGCGGACGAGCGCGCACGCGGACCAGCACGTCACCATCCGGGCCGGCACCGACATCGCGTTCCTCGGCGGCGTGATCAACCACGTCCTCACGCACGACCTCGACTTCCGGGAGTACGTGGAGGCGTACACCAACGCGCCCTTCCTGCTGGGCGAGCGCTACCAGGACACCGAGGACCTCGACGGGCTGTTCAGCGGGTACGACCCGCACACCGCCGCGTACGACGCGTCGAGCTGGACGTACGCGAGCGTCCCGGCGGAGGCCAGGCCGGGTCACCATGCGAAGGAGACCTGCGAGCCCTACCAGCACGGTGCCAAGGGCCCGTTCGTCGAGCACGCCACCGGCCGGATCGCGTCCGACCCCACGCTGGAGCACCCGCGCTGCGTGTTCCAGGTGCTCAAGCGGCACTTCTCCCGCTACACCCCGGACATGGTGGAGCGGATCTGCGGCGTGCCCCAGGAGCTGTTCCTCCAGGTGTGCCGGGCCTGGACGGAGAACTCCGGCCGGGACCGCACCACCGCGCTGGTGTACAGCGTCGGGTGGACCCAGCACTCGGTGGGCGCCCAGTACATCCGGGCCGGGTCGATCATCCAGCTGCTGCTGGGCAACATCGGCCGGCCGGGCGGCGGGATCTTCGCGCTGCGCGGCCACGCCAGCATCCAGGGCTCCACCGACGTGCCCACGCTGTTCAACCTGCTGCCGGGCTACCTGCCGATGCCGAACGTCAGCCACGAGGACCTGGCCACGTACCTCGACGGCATCCGAGGCCGTGGGCAGAAGGGCTTCTGGGGCAACGCCGACGCCTACACGGTCTCGCTGCTCAAGGAGTACTGGGGCGACGCCGCGACCGCGGAGAACGACTACTGCTTCGACTACCTGCCCCGGATCAACGGTGACCACGGCACCTACCGCACCGTGATGGACATGGTCGACGGCGGGAAGGTCTTCGGCTACTTCCTGCTCGGGCAGAACCCCGCGGTCGGCTCGGCCCACGGCCGGCTGCAGCGCCTGGGCATGGCGAACCTCGACTGGCTGGTCGTCCGCGACCTCACCATGATCGAGAGCGCCACGTTCTGGAAGGACGCGCCCGAGATCGAGACCGGGGAGATCACCACCGAGCGGTGCCGCACCGAGGTGTTCTTCTTCCCCGCCGCCTCGCACGTGGAGAAGGCCGGCACCTTCACACAGACGCAGCGGATGCTCCAGTGGCGCGACCAGGCCGTCGAACCGTCCGGGGACCAGCGCTCGGAGCTGTGGTTCTTCCACCAACTGGGCGTACTGCTGAAGGAGAAGCTGGCCGGCTCGGCCGACGAGCGCGACCGCCCCCTGCTGGACCTGGCCTGGGACTACGAGACGGAGGGCGACGAGCCGTCCCCGGCGGACGTGCTGCGCCACATCAACGGCATCGACCTGCGCACCGGCCGCACGGTCGACGGCTACCCCGACCTGAAGGCCGACGGCACCACCGCCTGCGGCTGCTGGATCTACAGCGGCGTCTACGCGAACGAGACCAACCAGTCCCGGCGCCGGACCTCCCGCTTCGAGACGGGCCCGTACGACGCCGAATGGGGCTGGACCTGGCCCCTCAACCGCAGGGTGCTGTACAACCGCGCCTCGGCCGACCCGCAGGGGCGGCCCTGGAGCGAGCGGAAGAAGCTGGTCTGGTGGGACGCGGAGGCGGGTGAGTGGACCGGCCACGACACCCCGGACTTCGAGCGGAACAAGCCGCCGGACTACCGGGCACCGGAGGGCGCGTCGGGCGTCGAGGCGCTCGACGGCGACGACCCGTTCATCATGATGCGCGACGGGAAGGGCTGGCTGTTCGCCCCGGCCGGGCTCGCGGACGGCCCGCTGCCCACGCACTACGAGCCGCACGAGTCGCCGATGCGCAACCTGCTCTACGGCCAGCAGGGCAACCCGGTGCGCAAGGTCTACGGTCGCCCCGACAACCCGTCCAACCCGGCTCCGCCCGAGGCGCACTCCGAGGTGTTCCCGTACGTGTTCACCGCGGCACGGCTGACCGAACACCACACGGCGGGCGCGATGAGCCGGCAGCTGCCCTACCTGGCGGAGCTCCAACCGGAGTTGTTCGTGGAGGTCTCGCCGGAGCTGGCGGCCGAGCGTGGGCTGCGCCACCTGGACTGGGCCCATGTGGTCACCAGCAGGACCGCGGTCGACGCGCGCGTGATGGTGACCGACCGGATGGCGCCGCTGCGCGTCGACGGACGGGTCGTCCACCAGGTCTGGATGCCCTACCACTGGGGCCAGACCGGGCTCACCAAGGGCGACGTGGTCAACGACCTGATCGGCGTGGTGGCCGACCCGAACGTGTTCATCCAGGAGAGCAAGGTGCTGACCTGCGACGTCCGGCCCGGGCGGCGCCCGCGGGGGCCCGAACTGCTCGTGTACGTCGAGGACTACCGCCGCCGCGCCGGGATCACGCCGGAGACCGGCACCCGCATAGCGACGGCCGGCGGCCGCGCCGAGCGGGCGCACCTCGAACCGGACCCGCCGGAGGAGCCGTCATGACGCAGGACAACAGCTTCTACGGGCCGCTCGCGGACCCCGCCGAGGACGCCGGCCACCGCGACCACCCGCCGCGCATGGGCTTCTTCACCGACACCTCCGTGTGCATCGGCTGCAAGGCGTGCGAGGTGGCCTGCAAGGAGTGGAACGCCATCCCCGAGGACGGCATCGACCTGCTGGGCATGTCGTTCGACAACACCGGCATGCTCGGCGCGAGTTCGTGGCGGCACGTCGCCTTCATCGAGCAGCAGCGCCCGCTCGGCCGCCAGGACGCGGGTCTGGCGGGGCTGCCCGTGGGCCCGTCCGCGACGGAGGCGACGGAGGAGGTGGTGGCCGACGCCCTGGAAGTCGCGAAGCGCGGTGGCGGCGACCTGGGCACGGCCCCGGTGGACCTGGGCTTCCCCTCCTTCGACCTGCCCGGCGCCGGGACGGGCGCGGAGGCCCGTACCGAGTTCCGCTGGCTGATGTCCTCGGACGTGTGCAAGCACTGCACCCACGCCGGCTGCCTGGACGTATGCCCCACCGGCGCGCTGTTCCGCACCGAGTTCGGCACGGTCGTCGTCCAGCCCGACATCTGCAACGGCTGCGGCTACTGCGTGTCCGGCTGCCCGTACGGCGTCATCGACCGGCGGCCCGACGACGGCCGGGCCTGGAAGTGCACCATGTGCTACGACCGGCTCCGCGACGGCATGGAACCGGCGTGCGCCAAGGCCTGCCCCACCGACTCCATCCAGTACGGCCCCCTTGACGAGCTGCGCGAACGCGCCGACCGGCGCCTGGAGACACTGCACGAAGCGGGGGTGCCCGAGGCCCAGCTGTACGGACGCGACCCCGGCGACGGGGTCGGCGGGGACGGCGCGTTCTTCCTGCTGCTCGACGACCCGGAGGTGTACGGGTTCCCGCCGGACCCGGTCGTGCCGACCCGCGACCTGGCCTCCATGTGGAAGCACGCGGGCGTGGCGGCGTCGGCGCTGCTCGCGGCCTCGGCCGCGGTGTTCCTCGGCGGGCGGCGGCGGTGAGCGGCGACCGGGCCGCACGGCACGGCCGGGGCGGCCGCGACGACGACGGGAGCCGCGAGCGCCCCATGGTGCCGCGGGCCACGTTCCGCTCTTACTACGGGCGTCCGGTGCTCAAGCCGCCGGTGTGGGAGTGGAAGATCCCCGCGTACCTGTTCACCGGCGGGCTGTCGGCCGGCGCCGCGCTGCTCGCGGCGGGCGCGGACCTGACGCGGCGTCCCGGACTGGCCCGGGCGGGCCGGGTCGGGGGCTTCGGCGCCCTGCTCGCGAGCATGTACCTGCTCGTCGCGGACCTCGGGCGGCCGGAGCGCTTCCACCACATGCTGCGGGTCGCCAAGCCGAGTTCGCCCATGTCGGTGGGCACGTGGATCCTCGTCGCGTACGGGCCGGGCAGCGCCCTGGCGGCCGCGGCCGAGGTGCTGCCCGCGGGCGTGCGCGCCACGCTGCCCGGGAAGCTGCTCCGAGCGGCCGCCCGCCCGGCCGGACTGTCGGCGGCCCTGCTCGCGCCGGGCGTCGCCTCGTACACGGCCGTGCTCCTGTCGCAGACGGCCGTACCGGCGTGGCACGACGCCCGTCGCGAGCTGCCGTTCGTCTTCACCGGCTCGGCGGCGGCGAGCGGCGCGGGCCTGGGCATGCTCCTGGCCCCCGTGGCCGAGGCGGGCCCCGCACGACGGCTCGGCGTGGTCGGCGCGGCGGCCGAGGTCGTCGCCTCCCGCCTGATCGACCGGCGCCCGGGCCTGGTGACGGAGGCCTTCACCACCGGCCGGCCGCACCGGCTGCGCAAGGCGTCCGAATACCTCACCCTGGGCGGTGCGCTCACCGCACTGACCCTCGCCCGGCGCAGCCGCGTCTGCGCCGCCGTGGGCGGACTCGCCCTCCTGGCCGGCAGCGTGCTGCAGCGCTTCGGCACCTTCGAGGCGGGCGTCGTGTCCACGAAGGACCCCGCGTACGTGGTGAAGCCCCAGCGCGAGCGCCTCGAGGCCCGCGCCGAGGGCGAGAACGCCTCCGGCGGGGGGTAAGCCCGGGGCTGCCCCGGTTGTTGTGTGCGGGTCGTTTGCGCCTGCGGGCGGCTGCGCCGGGCTGCCGGGTGGTTGTGTGCGGGTCGTTTGCGCCTGCGGGCCGGGTGCCCCGCGCTGCCTGGTTGTCGTGTGCGGGTTGTTTGCGCCTGCGGGTGGCTGCGCCGGGCTGCCCGGTTGTTGTGTGCGGGTCGTTTGCGCCTGCGGCGGGCGGTTCTCCCGCCCGCCCCCCCGATTGCCCGGCGCGGTCAGTGACCGCCTCGCGCGTGCGTGGTGGGCCGGGTGCGGGGCCTCCGGGGCTGCACGTCCTGGACTGGGTTATTTACGTGCATGGCGGGCGGTCCATGTCCGAGCCCCGGATGCCGCACACAAATATCCCGCAGCGTCCAGAACATCCACCCCTACGACCCCGCCCCCTCCGTATCCGTGAGCGACTGACGGCCGGAGGGGGTAGAGGGCGGTCCGGGGTTGCCGCCCGTGCCTTGCTGAACGCCCACGGCCGTCTGGTGCTCCATGGGGGCAGTTTCCTTTGGTAGCTGGGGGTGGTGACTGAGGCCCGCGCCGGCTTCGCGCGATGATCATGGGGTGGATCGGACCGGAAGGTCTTTCGGGGTGCTCGGGCCGATGCCGGGGGTAGGGCGCGCCCTGTTGAGCGGCCCGTTGTCGTGTGCGTGTTCCGCCCTGTTTCGGCCTTCGCTCAGGGGCGGCCTCATTCGGTGTGGTTCCAAGGCTGAACCTCGGGTCGGCCGCCCGCACCGGAGGCCAGGGTCGTCCCCACATCGGCAATCGTCGTGATCTGCCGCCTGGCGGCCTTCGGCGTCGCCGTGACATAGGCAAAGCCCTGGAGCGCCGGCGGGCGAGGTGCGTAAGCCGTCCCATGGGAGGTGCCACCCCGGCCACGGGTGCGCGCACCCTTGCTCGGCCTGCGGCCAGAGGACCCCCTGCTGGGGGCAGTTCCCAGCGGTGCGGGTAGGGGCGCCCCCCCCCCATCACCCCCCACCGGCCGTTGGTCGCCCGCGATACGGAGGGGGCGGGGTCGTAGGGGTGGATGTTCTGGACGCTGCGGGATATTTGTGTGCGGCACAGACGGCACCAATTGGACCGCCCGCCATGCACGTAAATAACCCAGTCCAGGACGTGCAGCCCCGGAGGCCCCACCCCCGGCCCACCACGCACGCACGAGGCCCGCACCAACCATCCGGGATGGGGGTCCCCCCGGCCGAAGGCTGGGGGAGGGAGGGAGGGCGGGGAAACCGCCCGCCGCAGGCGCAACGGACCCGCACACAACAACCGGGCAGCCCGGCGCAGCCGCCCGCAGGCGCAAACAAACCCGCACACGACAACCGGGCCCCGGGAACCGCGCCGGTGTGGCGGGAGCACCCCGCGGCGGCGCCCGCCGTACCCTGGGCGGCAGCCAGGCCAGAGCGAAGGTGCTGCTGATGGACCGCGACCAGACCTCCACCGCTCCCTCCCCGTCCGCCGACGCACGCCGGCAGGTGCCCCGCACGGACGCGCTGCTGGCGGAACCCCGGCTCGCCGCGGCGGCGGAGCGGCTGGGGCGGTCCGTGGTCAAGGAGGTGGTGGCCGGGGTGCAGGAGCGGGCGCGTGCCGGGGAGGTGCCCGTCGAGGGGCTCGCCGAACTGGCCCTCGCGGCGCTTCCGGCGACCGCGGCCGGGCTGCGTCAGGTGCTCAACGCCACCGGGGTGCTGCTGCACACCAACCTCGGCCGCGCCCCGCTGTCGCGAGCCGCCCGCGACGCCGTGCTCGCCGCCTCCGGTACGACGGACGTGGAGCTCGACCTCGCCACCGGCGCGCGTTCCCGCAGGGGGCGGTCCGCGCTGGAGGCGCTGCTGCGGCAGGTGCCCGCCGCCGAGGCGGCGCACCTGGTCAACAACGGTGCCGCGGCGCTGGTGCTGGCGGCCACGGCGCTGGCGCAGGGGCGCGAGATCGTCGTCAGCCGCGGTGAGCTGGTGGAGATCGGGGACGGCTTCCGGCTGCCCGACCTGCTGGTCTCCACCGGCGCCCGGCTCCGCGAGGTGGGGACGACCAATCGGTCCACGCCGCAGGACTACGCCGCGGCCGTGGGACCCGACACCGGGTTCATCCTGAAGGTGCACCCCTCCAACTTCCGCATCACCGGCTTCACCCGGGACGTGTCCGTCGCGGAACTGGCGCGCCTCGGCGTGCCGGTGGTGGCCGACATCGGTTCGGGCCTTCTCGTCCCCGACCCGGTGCTGCCGGACGAACCGGACGCGGCCTCCTGGCTGCGCGCCGGGGCGTCCCTGGTCACCGCCAGCGGCGACAAACTGCTGGGCGGGCCGCAGTGCGGGCTCGTGCTGGGCCGCGCCGATCTGGTGCGGCGGCTGGCCCGTCATCCGCTGGCCCGTGCGCTGCGGGTGGACAAGCTGACCCTCGCGGCGCTGGAGGCGACCGTACGCGGTCCCGAGACCCCGACGTGGACGGCGCTGCACGCCGACCCCGTACGGCTGCGGGACCGCGCCGGACGCCTCGCGGCCGAGCTGCGCGCCCACGGCTTCGACAGCCGGGCCCGCGACACCCTGGCGGTCGTCGGAGGCGGCGGTGCGCCCGGCGTCTCCCTGCCCAGCGCCGCCGTCTCGCTGCCCGCCGCCTACGCCGCCCTGCTGCGGCGGGCCGATCCCGCGGTGATGGCCCGCGTGGAGGACGGCCGGTGCCTGCTCGACCTGCGGGCCGTGCCGGAGGAGGCGGACGAGGAGCTGGCGACGGCCGTGCGCCGGGCCGGCGTGCTCCCCGGGACGGAGGACTGACGTGCACGTCGTCGCCACCGCCGGCCACGTCGACCACGGCAAGTCCGCTCTGCTGCGGGCCCTGACGGGCATGGAGCCCGACCGCTGGGCGGAGGAGCGGCGGCGCGGCATGACCCTGGACCTCGGGTTCGTGTGGACGCGGCTCCCCGGCGCCGGGGACATCGCCTTCGTGGACGTGCCCGGGCACGAACGCCTCGTGGGCAACATGCTGGCCGGCGTCGGCCCGGTTCCCGCGGTGCTCTTCGTGGTCGCCGCCGACCAGGGCTGGCAGCCGCAGTCCGAGGAGCACCTCGCCGTCCTGGACGCGCTCGGCGTACGGCACGGCGTCCTCGCCGTCTCGCGCTGCGACCTGGCGGACCCCGACGCGGCGCGGAAGGAGGCGAGGACCCGCATCGCGGAGTCCTCCCTCGGCGACGTGGAGTGCGTGGCCGTCAGCCCCGTGACCGGCGCCGGGCTCGACGGGCTGCGAGCGGCCCTGGTCCGGCTGACGGACACGCTGCCGCCCCCCGACCCGGCGGCGGACGTGCGGCTGTGGGTCGACCGCGCCTTCACGGTGCGGGGCCGGGGCACCGTCGTCACCGGGACGCTGGCCGCGGGCACCGTCCGGGTCGGCGACCACGTCCAACTCGCGCGTGACGGACGGCTGTTGCGCGTGCGGGGCCTGGAGTCCCTGAAGGAGGCGCGGCAGGAGGCCGGCGCGGTCGCCCGGGTGGCGGTCAACGTGACCGGACCGGGCGCCGGGTCCCTGCGGCGCGGGGACGCGCTGCTGACCCCGGACCGCTGGCTGACCACCGACCTCGTCGACGTGCGCCTGCGCGGCGACGCCGCCGGCGACCTGCCCCGCGAGCTCATGCTGCACGCCGGTTCGGCCGCCGTGCCGGTGACGGTCCGCCCGCTCGGCGACGACAGCGCGCGCCTGCGGCTGGCCTCGGCGCTGCCCCTGCGGGTCGCCGACACCGCCCTGTTGCGCGATCCGGGGCGGCACCGTGTCCCCGCGGGGCTCACCGTCCTCGACGTGCGTCCGCCCCGGCTGACCCGCCGTGGCGCGGCGGCGGCACGGGCGCGCGAGCTGGGGTCCCTCCCCGAAGTCGCGGACGGGGCCGCGGAGCTGCGCCGCCGGGGGCTGGCCCGGCGCGCGGAACTGCTCGCCATGGGGGTGCGGCCACCGGGCGACCCGGTGGCGGGCGACTGGCTGGCGGACCCGGACCACTGGGCCGCCCTGCGCGACCGGCTGCGGGAGACGGTCGAGGAGCACGCCGTACGCAACCCCCTGGATCCGGGCATGCCCCTGGAGGCCGCCCGCCAGGCGCTCGGCCTGCCGGACCGCTCCCTGGTGGAGGCGCTCGCCGGGGCCGCAGCGGGCCTGCGGCAGGGCGACGGCCGGCTGTACGGGAGCCGCGCGCGCCCGACACTGCCGCCCGCGGCCCAGGCCGCCGTCGACGAGGTACGCGCCGACCTGGCGCGGACGCCGTTCCGCGCGCCGGAGGCCGAACGGCTCGAGCGGCTCGGGCTGACCCCGAAGCTCCTCGCGGCGGCCGACGCGGCGGGAGCGCTGCTCAGGATCGGCGAGGGCATCGTGCTGCTACCGGGCGCCGACGCGGGGGCGGCGGCCGTGCTGGCGCGGCTCGGGCAGCCGTTCACCGCGAGCGAGGCGCGCCGGGCGCTGGACACCACCCGGCGGGTCGTCATCCCGCTGCTGGAGCACCTCGACCGGCAGGGCCGCACCGTACGCCTGGACGGTGCGCTGCGGCGCTGCGCGGAGTCCCCCGACACTGGGGACGGGCGCGATGCGCGGTGAGACACGGAGGCGGCGGACCGGCCGGCGGAGACGGACGGGAATCGAACCCGCCTGCCCGAGTTGCTCGGACACCTCGGTTTTGAAGACCGGGAGGGCCACCAGGCACCCTGACGTCTCCCTGCCGGGTCCGACGCCCATCGAACCTCCGGCCCCCACCCGAGTCAACGCGCCACACGGCGGTGTCACCCGGGCCCGGGCGACCGCGCTGCCGGCGCCCACCGCGGAAGGACCACCACAGCCATGACGGGAACCCGCGTCCGGCAGGACAGCATGCGGCTGACGCAGTACGCCCACGGCGGCGGCTGCGCCTGCAAGATCCCCCCGGGCGAACTGGAGGAGATGGTGGCCGGGCTGACCCCGGGGGGCCCGGCGGGATTCCCCGCGGGCGACCTGCTCGTCGGCCTGGACACCGGTGACGACGCCGCCGTCGTCCGGTTTCCCGGCGGACCCGGGGCGCGAGCGGTGGTGACCACCGCGGACTTCTTCACCCCGGTGGTCGACGATCCCTACGACTGGGGCCGGATCGCCGCCGCCAACGCCCTCTCCGACATCTACGCCATGGGCGGCACCCCGCTCGTGGCGGTCAACCTGCTGAGCTGGCCGCGGGACCTCCTGCCGCTGGAGCTGGCCCGGGAGGTGCTGCGCGGCGGGCTGGACGTGGCGGCCCTGGCGGGCTGCGTCGTGGGAGGCGGCCACAGCGTCGACGACCCGGAGCCGAAGTACGGCATGGCCGTCACCGGCACCGCCGACCCGGACCGACTGCTGCGCAACGACGCGGGCCGGCCGGGTGTGCCGCTGTCGCTGACCAAGCCCCTGGGTCTGGGTGTGCTCAACAACCGCCACAAGACGACCGGCGAGGTCTTCCCGCAGGCCGTCGAGACCATGACGACGCTCAACCGGGACGCCGCCGGGCGGGCGCTGGCGGCCGGCGCGGTGTGCGCGACCGACGTGACCGGCTTCGGGCTCCTGGGCCACCTGTACAAGCTCGCCCGTGCCTCCGGGGTGAGCGCCGTGGTCCACGCCTCGGCGGTCCCGTACCTCGACGGGGCGCGGGAGGCCGCCGCGGCCGGCTACGTCAGCGGCGGCACCCGCCGCAACCTCGCCTGGGTGGCACCGCACACCGACTTCGGCGGCGCGGACGAGCTGACGCGGCTGCTGCTGGCGGACGCCCAGACCTCGGGCGGCCTGCTGGTGGCCGGTGAGGTGCCCGGTGCCCCGGTCGTCGGGGAGCTGGTGGCGGCCGGTGAGCACCGGCTCGTCGTCCGCTGATCGTCGCGCCGAAGGCCCGACCTGTCGGAACAGTGGTTGTTACACTGTTTCTCCGGACTCGCCCACCAGCCCGGAGCACATCGTGACCATCACCCACGCCGACGTACGGGCCGCGGCCGCCCGTATCTCCGGGCACACCCGCCCCGTCACGCTCACCCCGGTGGACCCCGGGGCGTTCGGCGCCGCCGTGCGGGGCTGGCTGGCGCTGGAGTCCATGCAGCACACGGGGTCGTTCAAGGCACGCGGCGCGTTCAACTTCGTCCGGAGCCATGTCGAGCGGGACGCCATGCCCGAGACCGGCGTGGTCATCGCCTCCGGGGGCAACGCGGGCCTGGCCTGCGCCTGGGCCGCGGCCCGGCACGGCGTGCCCGCCACGGTCTTCGTCCCCGAGACGGCGCCCGCGGTCAAGGTCGGGAAGCTGCGCGACCTGGGCGCGGACGTACGCCTGGCCGGCAGCGAGTACGCCGAGGCCCTGGAGGCCTCGCAGAAGTACGCCGCCGAGAGCGGCGCGCTGGAGTCGCACGCCTACGACCATCCGCTCATCGCGGCCGGGGCGGGGACCTTGATGGAGGAGATCGTCACGGCGCTCCCCGGACTGGACACCGTGGTCGTCGCGGTCGGGGGCGGCGGACTGTTCGCGGGGGTCGCGGCGTCCGCGCTGGAGCACGGGGTGCGGGTGGTGGCGGTGGAGCCCGAGGGGTCGTGCGCGCTGCACGCGGCCGTCGCGGCCGGCGAGGTGGTGGACGTACCCGTCCACTCCGTCGCGGCGGACTCCCTGGGTGCGCGCCGGGCCTCCCGCACGGCCCTGGAGTGGGCGCTGAAGGACGGCGTGCGCTCTGTCCTCGTCCCCGACGAGGCGATCGTCGCGGCCCGCCGCACGCTGTGGGACCACCGCCGCCTCGCCGTCGAGCACGGCGCCGCGACCGCCCTCGCCGCCCTCACCTCCGGCGCCCACCGGCCCGCCCCCGGCGAGCGCGTCGCCGTCATCGTCTGCGGGGCGAACACGGATCCGTCCGACCTGGTGCGCGCTTCCTGAGGGCCCGTCCGACGGACGTCACGGCCCTGGCGCCCGCCGCGCCGACGGCGTACGAGCCGTGGAGTTCACCCGGAGGCCGGGCAGCGACGGCATCGCCGGGGTGCCCGGCGCGCAGAGGCACCGCCTCGGGCTCTGGCGGGCGCCGCTGTTCTTCGCCGGGATCACGGTGGCGGTGATCGCCGGAATGCGGGTGCTCGCGCCCGGCGCCGCCGATACGGCCGGCGGCGGCAGCGTGTCGGTGCTGGGCACGCTCGTGGGCGGAGTGTTCGACCGGCGGCGCCGGCTGCGGAAGGCGACCGCACACGCCCGTGCCCAGGGCGAATGGACCGTGCGCGTGGACGACGACGGCATGGGCAGCATGGGCCCGCTGCCGAAGCGGAACGCGGCCGCGCGCCGTCAGCGGTGCCCGGCCGGAAGGTGCTCGGCCCGGGCGGCGTGGATGAGGTCGCGCAGCGCTTCGTAGTAGACCCCGTGGTCGACCAGGACGGGGAGGACGGCGTTCATCGCCCCGGTCAGCGTGGGGAAGTCCTCGGGGTCGAGTGCGGCCAGGGCCGCACGGGCGGAGGTGACGGCCTTCTTCTCGTCCCGGTGGTCGCCGAAGGCGACGGCGCCGAGAGTGAGCAGATAGAGCCTGCGGTAGACGCGGATGGCCGTGTCCGCGTCCATGCCGGCGGCGACGCTGTGCGCCATCTGCGGCTCGACGAGCCGGCCCAGCATCTGCGGCCCCAGCCAGGAACGCCCGGCGCGCAGCGCCACCAGCCCGGGGTGCCGGCTGAGCAAGCCGTAGAGGCCGGTGAAGCGGGTCTCCGTCGCGGTGGCCCAGTCGCCCTCCGGGGGCACCAGCGGGAGGGACGCGGCGACGTGGTCGGCGCAGGCGCTCAGCAGCCCGTCGAAGTCGCCGCAGCGCCGGAAGACGGTGGCGTGCGAGACGCCGAGGCGCTGGGCCACCACGCGGAAACTGAGCCCCGCGGGACCGTCCTCGTCGATGACGGCGAGTGCCGTCTCCGCGACGGTGTCCAGGGTCGGCTGCTCGGCGGCCGCCGCCTGCTTCCTCTTCACGCGGCACAGCGTAGCGAGCGGTGTGTCAGACGGTGACGACGTCGAAGCGGACCTTGCCGCGCGGCTCCCCGTTGACCTGCAGTTCGAGGGCGTGCTCGCCGGGGTGGAAGACCCGGGTGCTGATCGGCTTGAACGAGCGCGTGCCGGTGTGCTCGCTGCGCTCCCCCGGCTGGAGGGTGCGGGTCGTCAGCTTGTAGACCTTGGGCGCCATGGCGCCGTTCGCCTTGCGGTAGTGCACGACGTAGTCGACGACGAGGCGGAGCGGCCGGTCGCCGTGGTTCTCCAGCCCGAAGGCGAAACGCAGTTCGCCGCCGACCGCGACGACGGGCCGGTGCACGGACGGCCCTTCGACGGTCAGGCCCGTGGCCGGCTCGAATCCCAGCAGCGCCAGCGCTCCTCGGTCTCCGCGCTTGACCGCGGTGCGCAGCGCGTGGCGGACGACCCGGGGCGTGTGCGCGTCGGGGGCCGCCGACCACCCGCGGGCCGTCTCGACGGCCAGGTCCACGCGGGCGTGGCTGATGTCGTTGACGTGGTTGGCGACGGACCTGCGGACGTACTCCGAGGGGTCCTTGTAGAGCTCGCCCAGGATCGGCAGGGTGGCCTCGGGCCGGGCGAGGATCGCCGGTACGCGCACCGCCCACGGCAGGCGGGGGCGGGTTCCCTCACTGGCCAGCCGGCGTACGTGCTCGTCCGGGTGCCCGGTCCACCGGGTGACGACGGCGAGCGCCCGGTCGAGGTCGGCGTTGAGCATGCGGCGGATGGCGAACTCGGCGGTCAGGCGCGGCGTCAGGTCCGCCAGCAGGTGGAGCCCGTCCTCGAAGGCCCTGCCCTCGGACGTGCCGGAGGCCAGGGCGGCCACGGCCTCGGTGACCGGCCAGATCATCCAGCCCGTGAAGCGCGGGTCGGGCAGCGCGGCCCGTACGACGGCCTCCAGGGCCGCCGGGTCCGCCGGGCCGGAGGCGAGCATCGCGTCCCGCACGAGGTCGCTGCGCTCGCGCAGCGCCAGGCCGTCCAGCGCCGGCAGGGTGTCGCGCACCGCGGCGGCCATCGGTGCCGGGCCGGCCGCCGCCAGGCAGTCGGCCAGCCCGGCGACGGCGGCGGGGCCGAGCAGTTCGTCCGCGGTGGGCACGGGGCCTGTTCCTCCGGTTCCTGTGGCGGGTCAGACGCGGTCGGGGTCGGCGTAGCGGGCGCGCATGAGCTCGCTCGCGGCGGGGCCCGCCGCGTAGACGAAGGCATCGCTGTCGTCGAGCCGCCGGCCGGTGGTGGCGTCGACCACGACCGGCTCGACCTCCTCGCCCGTCTCCGCGTCGACCAGGATCATGCTGCGCTGTTCCGGCGCGAGGCGGGAGTTGCCCCATGCGGCGAGGGCCACGACGACCGGGCGCAGTGAGCGGCCGAGGTCGGTGAGCAGGTACTCGTAGCGGGTCGGCTGGGTCTGGTACGGCCGCCGTTCCAGCAGCCCGTCCGCGACGAGGGTCTTCAGACGGGTGGTGAGCATGCTCGACGAGATGCCGAGGTTCTCCTGGAACTGGTCGAAGCGGGTGTACCCGTCGAAGGCGTCGTGCAGGATGAGCAGCGTCCACCACTCGCCGACGTGCCCGACGGTCGTCGACAGCGGGCACTCACGGTCCTCCAGCCGGATGCGGCTCACCATCTCGACCACCTCCGTGCGATCGGTGCCAGGGTCTGCGAACGTCGTCGCTTTCATGTTAGCAGCAACCCGGACACCGTCCGTCGGGCCCGGCGGTCAGACCTCGATCACCAGGCGTGCGATGAGGTCGTCGCGCAGGGTGAACCGGTAGCGCAGGTCGACGGTGCCGCCGGGGAAGTCTCCCTCCAGGTGCTGGACGGCGACGTAGTGGTGCGCGTCGGCGCGCTCGGCGCCGGTCAGTTCCGTGGTGTAGGTGTACTCGCTCGCCGCGGTCTCCAGCCACTCGCCGATCGCAGCCGCGCCGTGCCGCGTCGCGCCCTCGTCGGTCACGACCGCGTCGGCGGTGAACGCCGAGACGGCGGTGGCGGTGTCGCGGACGCGATGGGCGGCCAGGTAGCGGGTGATCACCTCGGGAAGGCCGGCGGTGGGGATGGACTGCGGTCCGGTGGTGTTCATCGTGTCCTCCAGGGGGTCGGGGCAGAGGGTGGGGCAGGTCAGAGAGTGGGGACGGTGCCGCCGTCGATGACGTGCTCGGCGCCGACGATGGCCGAGGCGCGGTCGGAGACGAGGAAGGCCACCAGCTCGGCGACCTCCTCGGGTTCGTTGGGGCGGCCGAGGGGGATGCCGCCGAGGGAGCCCATCAGGCGCCCGAGGGCGGCCTCGGTCGTGATGCCCGCCTCGCGGGCGATGCGGTCGACGAGGGCGTCGGCGGCCGCCGTCCGGACGAAGCCCGGCGAGACGGTGTTGACGCGGACGCCGTGCGGGGCGACCTCGTTGGCCAGTCCCTTGCTGTAGGTCGCCAGGGCGGCCTTGGCCGCGGCGTACGCGAGGGTGCCGTTCCACAGCGGCATCCGGCGCTGGATCGAGGTGACGTGGACGATGGCGCCCCGGCCGGAGGCGATCATTCCGGGGAGGAGGCCGCGGTCGAGGCGGACGGCGGCGAGGAGGTTGGTGTTCAGCTCCTTCACCCAGTCGTCCTCGCCCAGTGCCGCGAAGCCCCCGGCAGGTGCGTCGGAGTGACCGAGGTTGTTGACGAGGATGTCCACCCCGCCCACCCGGTCGGCCACCTCCCCGACGACGGCGGCGGCCCCCTCGGGGGTGGTCAGATCGGCCGCGACGAAGGCCTTCGGGTCGGCGTCCTCCGGCTCGTGCCGGGCCGTCACCAGGACGGTCGCACCGGCCTCGGCCAGTCTGCGGGCGATGGCCGCGCCGACGCCTTTGGTGCCTCCGGTGACCAGGGCGCGGCGGCCGGCAAGGGATTCGTTCGGGGCGATGCTCACATTGCACTCCAGGGTTACTGCTAGAACAGAAGTTATGACTTCGACCTTAGCACCCACTCGCGACACCGCCACCCCCGTCGCCCTCGCCCCCGGCATCGAGACCGGCGCCGAGCCCTCCCTGGCCGGACTGTGCCGAGCCCCTCCGTGGTGGCCGCGATGCTGGGAGAAGGGCTGCGCTACGAGGGCTTCGGACTGCGGATGCGGCGCCTTCAACAACATCCACTTCCACCACCTCCCCGTCCTCGCCCGCCCCGCGGGAGCCCCGGACCGCAGCGCCCCGCCCATCGCCGGCGACGACGCGGCCGCGAAGAACGCCGTCACCGCGCTGCTCGACACCCTGGGCTACGACACCGTGGGCGTCGGCCCGCTCGCCGAGGGCCCGGCGCTTCCAGCCCGGCACCCGCGCCTACGGGACGCCCTGCCTCAAGGACCCGCACGCCCGGCTCTGGGAGGACCCGGGGAGCCCGGCCGGCCTCGCCGAACTGCGCCGGGCCCTCGGCGCCGTGTAGCGCGCCCGCGCGCCACCACCGTGGACACCGCACATCCCGCGGGCGGATCTCGCGGGATGTGTGTTGTCCTGGCGCGGGCGGGCCGTCTCCTGTAGGTGGAGGCATCGCGGTCGCCGGGCGGCCGCGCGGTCGTGGACAGCGAGACCAAGTAGGGAAGAGTGGGGCCAGATGCGCAAGACGCACCGGAGCGGACCCGGCGCCGGGATGGTGGTGGCGGCCCGCTCGGGCGACCGGCAGGCCCTCGACCGGCTGGTGGGCGAGTGCCTGCCGCTGGTCTACAACATCGTCGGACGGGCGCTGGACGGCCATGCCGACGTGGACGACGTCGTACAGGAGACGCTGTTGCGCATGGTGCGGGGGCTGTCGGAGCTGCGGGACCCGGCGGCGTTCCGGTCCTGGCTGGTGGCGATCACGATCCGGCAGGTCCGCGACCGTGAACGGGACCGCGCCGTCGCGCGGCACCGCAGCGCGGGGCTGGAGGACGCCGAGCGCATACCGGACCCCGCCCTGGACTTCGCGGGGCTGACGATCCTGCGCCTCGGGCTCACCGAGCAGCGCCGCGAGGTCGCCGAGGCCACCCGGTGGCTCGACGGGGACGACCGTGAGCTGCTGTCGCTGTGGTGGCTGGAGGAGACCGGGGAACTGGACCGGGCCGAACTGGCCTCCGCGCTGGGCCTGTCGGACCGTCACGCGGCGGTGCGGGTGCAGCGCATGAAGAAGCAGATGGAGGCATCCCGCGTCGTCGTGCGGGCGCTGGGCGCGACACCCGGCTGCGGCGAACTGCGGGCGGCGGCCGCCACCTGGGACGGCGTGCCCAGTCCACTGTGGCGCAAGCGGTTCGCGCGGCACATCCGGGGGTGCGGTGTCTGCGGCGGGATGGAGGAGGGGCTGCTCCCCATGGACCGGCTGCTCAACGGGCTGCCGCTGCTCGCACTGCCCCCGGCGCTCGATCCGGGGCGGGTCGTCGCCGCCGTGACCGGGCACAGCGTGACCGGGCACGCCGCGACCGGCCCGGCGCCGGTGCCCCGCCCGGCCGGGCGCGGCGCCCACCGGGCCGCCGGCCGGGCCGCGTCACGCGGACTGCGGACCCCCGTCCTCGGCGCGGCGGCCGTCGCGGCGGTGGTGGCCACGGCACTGCTGGCCGCCCACCTCATGAGCGGTCCGTCGCCGGCACCCGAGGCGGACGCGCTGCCGGCGGCCTCCGCACCGGCTGCCACGGCGACGGCCACGCCCTCACCCCGCTCCCCCAGCCCGTCCCCCTCACCGAGCCCCTCCAGGAAGGCCACGAAGAAGCCCTCGGCACCGAAGCCGACCCGGCAGGCCCCCGCGGTACGGATCGCCTCGTCCGGCAAGAAGGGCGTCGGCGTGTGGACCTTCCCCGGGGTGGGCAAGGCCCTCGCCTCGTCCGGGGCGAGCTGGTACTACACCTGGTCCACGGGCCACCAGGACGTCGCAACGCCGCCGTCGGGCCGCTTCGTGCCCATGATCTGGGGGCCCGCCTCCGTCACCGCGGACTCCCTTGCCCAGGCGAAGGCGCAGGGCCCCTACCTGCTCGGCTTCAACGAGCCCGACATGGCGCAGCAGTCGAACATGTCGGTGGAGCAGGCCCTGACCCTGTGGCCGCGGCTGATGGACGCCGGCCGGATCCTCGGCAGCCCGGCCGTCGCCACGAACGGCGCCACTGCCGGCGGCTGGCTCGACCGCTTCATGTCGGGCGCCGAGGCGAAGGGCTACCGCGTCGACTTCATCACGCTCCACTGGTACGGCGGCGACTTCCGCACCTCGGAGGCCGTGTCACAGCTGACGTCCTATCTGGAGGCGGTCCACCAGCGCTACCACAAGCCGATCTGGCTGACCGAGTACGCCCTCATCGACTTCTCCCACGGCACCCGCTTCCCCACCGCCGGCCAGCAGGCCGCCTTCGTCACCGCCTCCACCAAGGCCCTGGAGGCCCTGCCCTACGTGCAGCGCTACGCCTGGTTCGGCCTCGGCGCCGACCCGGCCCGGCCCAGCAGCGGCCTGTTCACCGACGGCACGCACACGACCCCCGCGGGCCGCGCCTTCCAGGCGGCCGGCTGAGCACGCGCAAGTGAAGGCCGCGCCGGCGACCAGGGGGGGTGGGTAGTCGCGGGCGCGGCCGTACTCTTCGGGTTCCCGGGCGGGGCGGGTTCATGCAGCCCGTTCCCGAAAAAGGAACCTCCGCCCGGGTGAGGACCGTTGGGGAACCGAAGGGGTTGGGCATGAGAACGCGTCAGAAGGATCGCGACGTTCCCGGGCCGGAAGCGGCGTGGAACGAGGTCGCGCCGGGGCTGTGGATGGGCGGGCACTGCTGGACCGACTCGCAGGGCGAGCTGCAACCGGCCGTGGTGGGCGGCGAGTTCGACCTCGTCGTCAGTCTCTTCACGCGCTCCGGGCACGGCCCGCCGCCCGGCGTGGAGCACATCGTGGCCGAGATCCCGGACGGCCCGCACGCCCCCGGGCAGATCGAGGTGGTCCAGCGACTCGCCCGCACGGTCGCCGGGGCCGTGCGGGACGGACGCCGCACCCTGGTGCGCTGTCACTCCGGGTACAACCGGTCCGGGCTCGTCGTGGCGCAGGCGCTCGTGGAGAGCGGCCACGAGGTGAGCGCCGCCGTCGCGCTCGTCCGGGAGCGGCGCTCGCCGTGGGCGCTGAACAACGGGACCTTCGTGGAGTACCTCACCGCGGGCCTGGACGTGGCTCGCCTGCTGACGGGCCTGGAGCCCACGCCCGGATGACCGCCGCGCCCGCTCCCCGCTCCGGTGGCGAGGCCCGCGGTACGGCGCCTTACTGGAAGGTATGAAGGCCACGCCCCGTCACCCCTCCCCCCGGCGCGACCGCGCGCCCAGCAGCGGCCCGGTGATCCCGTGACGGCCCGCGACGGTTTCGGTCCCGCGCACGGGGTTCTGTGCGGGGCGGCCGCGGGCGCGGCGGGTACCACGGCGCTCAACACCGTGGGCTACCTGGACATGCTGCTGCGCGGCCGCGGCGCGAGCTCCGCCCCGGCGACGACGGTCGAGCGGCTCTCCGAGACCGCGCACGTGCCGATCCCCGGGGACGACGACGCCCGCCACAACCGCATCTCGTCCCTGGGCGCCCTCACCGGCATCGTGGCCGGGGCCGGCATGGGCGCGACGCTGGGCCTGGCCCTGGGCTGCGGCTGGCGGCCCGCGACCGTCGTGCTGACGGCGACGGCGACCGTGGGCGCGCTGATCGGCACCAACGGCCCGATGACCGTCCTGCGCGTGACCGATCCGCGCACCTGGTCGCGCTCGGACTGGATCTCCGACATCGTGCCGCACGTGGCGTACGCGCTGGTCACCACGGCCGTCCTCACCGGGCTCCGGGCGGGACGCGTACGTATTGCGCGATGAGCGCGAGCAGCGCCGTGAGCGCGGCGCCGGGCCGGCGCACCGAGGAGTAGGCGACCCCCAGCGACCACTCGAGGGGCCCGCCCGCGACGGGGCGCACGCACACGCCCGGGTCGTCCGCGGCGACCGCGAAGGACGGCATGATGGCCACGCCGAGGCCCTGCCGGACGTAGTCGGCGGTCATGGTGATGTCGGTGACCTCGATTACCACGAAGCGCTCCAGGCCTGCGGCGGCGAACGCCCGGTCGACGACCAGGCGGTTCCCGAAGCCCACGGGCGAGTCGATGAAGTGCCCGCCCGCCAGGTCGGCGAGGTCCACCGAGGATCCGGCTCCGGCCGGGTGGCCGGCGGGCAGGACCGCCGTGAGCGGCACCGTGGCCAGCGACCGGACGGTCAGCCCGGCCGGCGGCCTGCCGGGCAGCGAGACGAACGCGACGTCCAGCTCGCCGTCGACAAGGCCCTGGACGAGGCCCGCGGTACCGCCGATCGACGCGCTGAGCCGGATGCCGACCCGGGGATGGTCGGCGTGGAAGCGGCCGAAGAGCCCCGGCAGGTCGATGAGGGCGATGGAGGTCATCGTGCCGACGCGTACCGTGCCGCGCAGCCCGCCGGCGACCTGGCCGACGGCGTCCCGGGCCGCCTGCGCGGCGGCCAGCGTCGCCCGGGCCTCGGGGAGCAGCGCCTCCCCCGCGGCGGTGAGGGCCACCTGCTTGGACGTGCGCTCGAACAGCGGCGCCCCCAGCTCGTGCTCCAGCGCCCGGACGGCCGCCGACACCCCGGACTGCACGACGTGCAGCCGGCGGGCGGCTCGCGTGAAGTTCAGCTCCTCGGCGACGGCGAGGAAGTACTCGAGGTGGCGGAACTCCATGACTGACCATCCATCAGATTGATCGATGCGAGCACGAATCATCGTTGGACGCGATGGTACTGCTCGACGCACTCTTTGAGCGTTCAATCATTTCGTCCGCTCAGGAGAAGATGTGTCCCCCCAGACGGCCACCGCACGGCACGCCGGCAGGCCCGCCCCCCGCGCCAGCGTCACCGCCCGCCCTCCCGTCCGCTCCGACCACCGGCGCCCCCTCGGGCACGGCTCCGGCTTCTGGGTCATCGCCTTCGCCTTCCTCGTGGCCATGGCCTTCACCGCCGTACCGGCTCCGCTGTGGGCGCTCTACCAGGCCCGTGAGGGCTTCTCCACCTTCATGGTCACGGTCGCCTTCGCCGCCTACGCGGTCGGGGTCGTCGTGAGCCTCTTCCTCGCCGGGCACGTCTCCGACTGGCTCGGCCGGCGCCGCGTCCTGCTGCCCGCCGTGATCGTCGAGGCCCTCTCGGCGGTGATGTTCCTGACGTCCACGTCGCTCGGGGTCGTGATCGCCGCCCGCGTCGTCTCAGGGCTGGGCGTCGGGATGATCACCGCCACCGCCACCGCGCACCTGTCGGAGCTGCACACCACCGCGCGGCCGCACGCGGGGCGGGGCCGCTCCGACCTGATCTCGACCACCGCCAACATGGGCGGCTTCGCCGTGGGCCCGCTGCTGTCCGGACTGCTCGCCCAGTACGCGGGCGCGCCGCTGCGCACCCCGTACCTGGTCTTCCTCGGGCTGCTGCTGCTCGCCGCCGCGGGTGTGGCGCTCGTGCCGGAGACCGTGGAACGGGCCGCGGAGCGACCCGCCTACCGGCCGCAGCGCGTCACGGTCCCCCCGGCGGCCCGCCCGGCGTTCTTCGCCGCCTGCGGGGCGACGCTGGCGGCCTTCGCGGTGCTGGGCCTGTTCACGTCGGTGGGGCCCGGGTTCGTCGCGGTACGCTGCACCACCCGTCGCGCGCGCTGGCCGGTCTGGTGCCGTTCCTGGACTTCGGTTGCGCGGCCGGCGCGCAGGCGCTGCTGCTGCGGGTCCGCCCCCGGCGTCAGCTCGCCACCGGCCTCGCCGCGATGGTGACCGGGCTGGCCGCGGTGACCGCGGCCGTGTGGCTGCCGAGCTTCGGCCTGTTCCTGGCCGGCGGCATGGCCGCCGGCGCCGGTGCCGGGGTGCTCTTCAAGGGCACCGTGTCCACGGTGGTCTCCCTCGCGGAGCCGCGCCGCCGCGGCGAGGCCCTCGCGGGCCTGTTCCTGGCCGCGTACATCGGCCTGGCGGTGCCGGTCCTCGGGCTCGGCGTCGGCACGCTGTACGTCTCGCAGCGACTGGCGCTGCTCGGTTTCGCCGCCGTGCTCATCGCGATCTGCGCGGCCGTCAGCCGCCGCCTCCTGCGCCGCTGAGACCGGGCTTCTGCGCGGCCCGAACGCCGCGCGGTACGGGATTCAGGCAGGTGTCGCCGAGGGTTCCCCGTGCTCTGCCCGGCGTTCACCCGGGCGGAGGAGTGTGCCGGGGTCCGTGCACACACCACCCGTTCAGGAGAGCCGCCGTGTGCCAGCCTGGATCCTGTGAACACCGTCACGAACCGTTCCCGACCCCGCACGAGGCGGGCGGAGGGACGCCCGGACCGGGCCGCCGGGCCCTGCTGATGGCCGGCGGGATCGCCGGCGCGGCGGGCGTCCTGACGCTCGCGCCCGTGACCTTCGCCGGGGCGGCCGAGTCGGGTACGCCCGAGGGCGGCGAGGTCACCAAGGTGATCACCGGCCGTCTCGGCACCGGGGTGCCCGACTTCGTGTACCTGCCGGTCGAGGTACCCCGCGGCGTCAACCAGATCTCGGTCTCCTACACCTACGACAAGCCGCCCGTGCCGGCCGGCACGCAGGGCAACTCCTGCGACATCGGCGTCTTCGACGAGCACGGCACCGCGCTGGGCGGCCGCGGATTCCGCGGCTGGTCGGGCGGTGCGCGCACCGCGTTCGTCGTCAACAGCGACAGCACCACGCCCGGTTACCTGCCGGGGCCGGTGAACCACGGCACATGGCACATCGTGCTGGGCCCCTACCAGACCGCCCCGCAGGGCGTGGAGTACTCGGTCGGCGTGACCCTGCGGTACGGCCCACCCGGGGCGCCCTTCGTACCGTCCTACCCCGCCGAGCGCGCCAAGGGCCGCGGCAGGGCCTGGTACCGGGGCGACGCGCACCTGCACACCATGCACTCCGACGGCAGTTCTACCTCGACGCCTGCGGGTTCCGGCCGACGAGCGCGGGCCTGATCGCCCTGTGAGGCGATCGGGCTCAGTACCCGGGGAAGAGCGCGCGCAGGTCGTCCAAGGTGATGCCGTCGCGCGCGGTCACACCGTCCTGTGGGCGGTTGCGGCCGTAGACCAGGCGGAGCACGGCCTCGGAGGGCCCGGACACCGCTCCCGAGGTCTCGGCCCCTTCGCAGGGGAGGATGTGCAGCTCGGATCCGAGGGTGAGGCACAGGACGCGCTCGGGGTCGGTGAACTCCATGGCGATCTGGCGCGGACCGAGCCGGGTGAGAGTGTCCCCGTCGCGGCTGCGCGAGGCGACCATGTCGATCCGGTCCCACAGCAGCGCCACTTCCGGGGCGGGGATGGTGTCGGCCGCGTCGAGGCCCACCGCCACGTCCCAGGTGTGCACGGACTGCTCGGACAGCCAGTAGCCGGTGAAGTCCGTGAAGCCCACCGGCCCGGTGAAGTACGGCACCGTCACCGACGCGCGTACCCCTGCGTCGACGGAGTCCAGCAGCCGCAGCAGCGCGGATTCCGCCTCCTGCCAGGCATCGCGTTGCGCCGTCGGCTTCAGGGAGATCCACTGCTCCGAGACGTCGGTGATCTCCTCCCGGGAGGGCCTGGTGAGGTCCCCGGTGAGACCGCGGCGCACGGCCGCCGCGCACAACTCGGCGCCCGTGCCCAGGTGGACCAGCACCTGCGCGAGGCTCCAGCCGTCGGCGAACGACGGAAGGAGCAGCTCCTCGCCGGTGAGGCCGCCGACCGTGGCGCCCAGGCGCCGTGAGGCCGTGTGCATCGCCGCCAGCCGGACGTCGGTGGTGTCCATGGTCCTCCTCCTCACGGGGACGCTCCGTACGGCCGGGAGGAGGGGCGTCCCTTCGTACCAGGCAACCTCGCGCTGCGCCCGATCCCAAGCGGGCCGCCATGCGCGCCCCCGAGGGACGTCATAAGCGGCGCTTCTGCCGGTGCTCCGGGGCGCGCAGGAGACGGGCCGGTGGGTCTGCTTCTGGCCGCTCCCGGTATGCGCGCGCCCTCGCGATGCGGCGGCTCCAAGGCCGCCGCCCTGCGCGACGCGATCCACACCCACCCCACGTCGACGGAGGCCTTCAGCGACGTCCCGGCGACGGTCGTCCGATCCGACGACCAGCGCGAGGGAGCCGGCCGGCGCCCGCGTTCACAAGGTCGCGTCGAGGTCCTCGGCGTAGTACGCGACGGCCCCCCGGTAGCGAGCGATGTCGGGGTCGGTGCTGCTGTCCGCAAGCAGCGTCAGCAGGATCCGCATGGCCTCGCGGTGTCCGCCGGTGTTGTACAGGGCCATCGCCAGGAAGGTCCGCAGCGCGCCGTCGCGGGGGAAGTCGATGAGGGCCACGCGCAGCAGCCGGACCGCCTCGTCGTAGCGGCCGAGTATCCGGTAGGTGCTGCCCAGGCCCAGCAGCGCGCCGCGCCGGTCGTCCTCGGACAGCCCTGCCCCGCGCAGGGCCAGCTCGTAGAAGGGCACCGCCTCCGCCTCCAGGCCCAGCACGTCGTGTGCCCACGCCGCCTGGTAGGCGACCTGTGCGTCCCCCGGGAACCGCTCCGCGAGGGCGACCAGCTGCTGCCTGGCCGCCTCCGCCTCCCCACGCTCACGCAGCCCCACCGCGGCCGCCAGCAGTTCGTCCCGCCCCTGATCGTTCTCGTTCATGCGCACATCCTGGCAGCCGCGCGCCCCCCTCGTGCACGACACCGACACAGTGACGACCTGGCGGAATACGCCCGTTGTCGACCGGTTGCCTCGCTTGCGAAGCCATGTTCCGGAAAGCCCGACTCCGGTTCACCTGAAGTGGTTTGATACCTCGCAGGACGTCGGCGGCGGCGCCGGCCACCCGGCACGCGCGGGCGGACGGCATGTTCTCCGCACGCTCGGCGGGGGCCGGAACGCCCGCACGGACCGGAGCGCGTTCCGGAACGGCGACACCTTCACCGGCGGCCCCCGGCTCTGATGTAACGTCCTGCTTCCGCCGCGCGCGTGACCCGCGCACGGCCCGTTCCCAACAGGGGGGAATCCCATGACCAAGCACGCCCGCATCGGCGTGGCCGCGTTCGCCGCGGCCTGTGCCACCGCGGTCCTCATACCGAGCCAGGCGCACGCCGCCGAGTACAGCTCGGCCCTCAAGATCCGCGGGGCGCAGTACGACGCGCCGGGCCGGGACTCCAACAGCTGCTCCTCCGGCAACACCCGCGCGGAGTACCTGACGATCAAGAACTACTCGGCCTCGGCGACGATCAATCTCCGGGGCTACGTCGTCAAGGACGCCACGGGCAACCGCTTCGCCTTCACCGCGAACCACTACCTCCAGCCCGGGGACTTCGTGAAGCTGCGCGGCGGCAACGGCACGGACTCGGACAAGAACAACGTGGTCTACCGCGACAACTGCAACTTCCTGTGGAACAACGACCGCGACACGATCTACCTCTACAAGCCCTCCGGCGGCCGCTCGGACGTCCACGCGTACACCAAGCGCGGCTCCGACGCGGACGGCGACGGCTACATCCGCTTCCACAGCTGAGGCGCGGCCACCCCCGCCCCGGACGCCCGCGCCGCCGCTGTTCCGCTCAGGCGGCCGCGGCGCCGGGGATGGGCACGGGGCGGGGATGGTGCAGGCGCAGGCGGTGGACCCGGCCCGCGGAGTCGTGGGTCATCAGCCAGGCGACGGTGGGCGGGCAGTGGTCGGGATGGTCCGGCGGATTGAGGATGTCCATCTCCCAGACGGTCAGCGAGCGCCCGGCGACGGCGTGCGCGAGCCGCTGGCGCACCCCGGCGGTCAGGTCGCATTCCATGCCGCGGATCAGCAGGCCGCTGTCCCCCACCCGCTCCTTGCCGCTGAGGAGGGCGACTTCGGGTGACCAGCGTTCCCGCAGGAGGTCGGCGAAGTGGCCGCGTTCGGCCGCCGCCAGGGTCTCGCGGGCCTCGGTCCTGCTGGCCCTGGTGCGCCGGGCGGTGTCGTCGTGGGCGCCGTCGGCGGTGGCCGCGAGCGCCTGGGCGAGCTTCGCCCGCGCCTGGCTGAGCCGGCTGCGGACGGTACCGACGGGCAGCCCGCAGGCCGAGGCGATCTGCTCGTACGAACTCACGCCGCTGGTGAAGTGGCGCAGCACGAGCGGCAGCCGCAGCGCCGGGGAGAGCTGCTCGACGGCCTCCCAGATCCAGTCCCGCAGCGCGTTGTCCTCCAGCCAGCGCTCGGGGCCGGAGTCCGCCGCGCGCAGGACGAGGTCGTCGAGCGGCCCGGTCGGCGCCGTCCCGCGCAGCAGCGAGCGGGCGCCGTTGCGGACGACCATCCGCAGCCACGGCCCGACCGCGGCGGGGTCGCGGACGTCGCCCACGCGGCGCAGCGCGGTCAGCGCGGCGTCCTGCAGCACGTCGTCCACGTCGGGCCCCGGGCCCAGGATGCTCAGGGCGACGGCGCGCATGCCGGCCCGGTGACGTTCCAGGAGCAGGCCGAGCGCAGCGACGTCACCGGTCTGCGCGGCCCGGGTGAGCGCCACGTCCTCGGCGCGCGCGCCCTCGGACCCGTCCAGGCTCATCGCGCCCCTTCCGACGTCGTGCCCCTCCAGCGGATGCTACGACGTCGGCGCGTCGACCCGGAAACGCCTCCCCCGGGGGCCTCGGCGGCCCGCGCGGGCGCCACGCCCTCCGCCGGCTCCCGGACGTCACCGCGCAGGCCGGGCCTACCCGGCCTCGCGGACCTCCGCCACGTACCGCAGCAGGGCCCGCATCCGGTCCGGGGACCACGGCAGGTTCCGCGCGAGTTCCTCGCCGCGCTCGTCCCAGAGCCGCCGCGCGGCCGCCTTGGTCGCCTCGCCCTCCTCCCCCGCGGCATGGAAGCGGCTTCCCAGGGCGTCCCACCGTGCGACCAGCTCCCTGGCCTCCGGGTCGTCGGCGGGGGTGCCCGCATCGGCGTGCGACAGCAGCGCCTCGACGAGCCCGGTCCACCCGGACTTCGCGGCCTCCACGTCCTCCGGCCCCATCTCGGCCCTGCGCGCGGCCAGTTGCTCCTGCTGTTCGGTGGTGAAGTGGGTCTCGAACACGGACATCGTCTCCAGGGTCGTCATGAATTGTTCGGGATCGGGCATCGACGCCCCGTCCATCCGCCCGAGGAGCCCGCGGAGCTGCGCGGTGAGCTGCTGGATCCGCCCGGCCTGCGCCTCCAGCGCGGACAGCTGGGCGGTCAGCAGTTCGCGCATCGACCCGAGGTCCTCCGCGGTGTCCGCGAGCACGCGCCGGATCTCGTCCAGCGGCAGCCCGAGCGCGCGCAGTGCCCGCACCCGGTAGAGGCGCCGTACGTCCCGCGCGGTGTAGCGGCGGTGTCCGGAGGCGGTGCGTGCGCTCGCCCCGAGCAGGCCGATCTCGTCGTAGTGGCGCAGCGTGCGGACGGTCGTCCCGGTGGCGCGGGCCACCTCACCGATGCTCCACAGCCGCCTGTCGTCGTCGTTCCCGATCACGCCGACCACGCTAGGACCTCCCGTTACGGCCGGTTCAAGCCCGGCACGCGGGGTGCGGGGCCCGCATCGGCCCCGTCCCGGGGTTCCCCGGAGGGAAGCCCGTCCCTCAGCGGCGGCCGGGCATCTGCGCGAGGAGCGTGGCCGCGGGGCGCTTCGCACCCGCGCCGGGCTCCTGCACCAGTCGTGCCGTGACGGTGAGACCGGCCTCCTCGACCAGCGCGGCGATCCGCGGGGCCGGGATCGGATGCAGCCCGAAGGAGACCGGACGGCCGCCGTACGCGCGCTCCGGGTAGACGTGCTCGTCCTCGCCGGCCCGGCCGGCGAGCATCAGGTGGCCGCCGGGTGCCAGGACGCGCTGGACCTCGGCGGAGACGACGGGAAGCAGCTCGGGCGGCGTGGTACGCGAGGGCGCCGCCGAGTCCACCGTCGCCGATGTCGAGCGCGGTCATGGAACCGACCGTGAACCGCAGGTGCGGCTGGGCCCGCCGGGCGGGCTCGACCATCCGCGGCGACAGGTCGACCCCGTACGCGGGCACGCCGGGTGCGGCGAGCTGCGCCGTCACGTACCCCGGGCCGCATCCCAGGTCCGCCGGCGGGCCCCGGTCGGCGGTGCGGGCGGTCTCGGCGAAGTCGGCCGGCATGGCGCGGGATAGCGGGTCGAGTCCGTCCGGGGTGCTGGCGGCGTGGTCGGCGGCGAGGGTGTCGTACGACTCGCGGACCGCCGCGCGGCAGGCGTGTTCGGGCACCGCGAGAGCCTGCCCACCGCAGGGGTCAGCACAGTACCCGGAGGTCTCCCGGCCGGATCCGCGCGGTGACCGGGAGGGCGGCCTCCACCTCGCCGTCCGCGCCGTACGGGACGGTGCGGTCGGCCTCGATGCGGATCTCCTTGCCGCGCACGATCTCGACCTGGGGGCGCTCGACGTGCGCGCCGGTCTTGAGCTCGTTCATCAGCGCGAAGAAGAGGCGGCGCGGCGCGTCGTGGATCATGACGACGTCGAGCAGCCCGTCGTCGACCCGGGCGCCGGGCGCGATGGCCCGGCCGGAGCCGTAGTAGCCGGAGTTGGCGGCGACGACGGTGTAGCCGCGGCGTTCGTGGACGACGCCGTCGACGGTGACGCGGTAGGCGGCGGCGCGCCAGCCGGCCACCGCCCGCAGCCCGCCCGCGTAGTAGGAGGCCGGACCGCGCAGCAGCCGGGCGGTGTTGGCGTGGTGGTTGGCGACCGCGTCGACGCCGGCGTAGACGCTGCCGAGGACCACGGTCCGGTCGTGGACCGCCGACTCGACCTCGATGGTGTCGACGGCGCGCGGCTCGTTCCGCAGCAGGATCCGGGCGAGTTCGGCGGGCCCGGAGGGCAGGCCGAGGGCGCGCGCGAAGTCGTTGCCACGGCCGGCCGGGACAAGGCCGAGGACGGCGCCGGTGCCGCTGAGGGCGCCGCCGATGCCGCCCACGATGCCGTCACCACCGACGGCGAGGACGACGTGGCCGCGCTCCCCGGCCCGGCGTGCCAGGTCCTGCGCGTGCCGGAGGCTGTCGCTGTAGGCCGTCTCCAGTTCCGCCCCCGCCTCCCGGAGCAGTCTCGCCAGCGGGAGGAGGGCTGCCGCCCCGGTGGAGCCGCCGGCGGTGGGGTTGACGACGGCCGTGAACTGTCGCATGTGGCGTGCCTCCGGGGCGGGGACGGCGGATCGGCGGGCGGCGGTCGGGAGCTCGGCGGCGGGCCGGGGGTGGCGGACCGGGGGTGGCGGACCGGGGACGGCGGGTCAGCGGGTGGGCAGCAGGATGCCGGGGTTGAGGAGCCCGTCGGGGTCGAGCGCGTCCTTGACGGCGCGCAGGGCCTCGATGCCGAGCGGGCCGGCTTCCCGGACGTACCAGTCGCGGTGGTCGGTGCCCACGCCGTGGTGGTGGGTGATGGTGCCGCCCGCGGCGAGGATGGCCTCGTTGGCGGCCGCCTTGGCGTGGGCCCAGTGCGCCACGGGCTCCTCGCCCTGCGCCGAGACGACGGTGAAGTAGAGCGAGGCGCCGTTCTCGTAGACGTGCGAGATGTGGCACATCACCAGCGGCGGGGTGCCGGCCGCCGCCAGTGTCGTGGTGAGGGCCTCGCGCACGGAGTCGTACAGCTCCGCGATCCGGGACCAGAAACCGGCGGTCTCCAGGGTCTCGGCGAAGGCGCCCGCGTCGAGGAGCGAGTCCCGCAGATAGGGGGCGGAGAAGCGGCCGTGCGCCCAGCGCTCGCCGGGCTCCTCGCCCAGGTATTCGCCGCCGCACTCGCGCAGTACGGCCGCGGCCTGCTCCCGGCGCAGAGCGGTGTCCTGCGCGGTGCCCTCGTAGCCGGCGATCGCCGTGCAGCCGGCGGACGCGGCCCCGTCCGAGCCGATCGCGTCGGGCTGGGCGAGGCCGACCATCGTCTCGGTCTCGTCCGACAGGCGGAGCACCGTCGGGCGGGGCCCGTCCTGGGCGAGTCGGCGCAGAGCCGCGGCGCCCTCGGCGAAGGAGGCGAAGCGCCAGCCCTCGTAGACCTTGACCTGGGGGATCGGGCGGATCCGCACCGTCACGGAGGTGATGACGCCCAGAGCGCCCTCGGAGCCGAGGACGAGCTGGCGCAGGTCGGGTCCCGCCGCGGAGCGGGGGGCCCGCCCGGCGTCGAGGGTGCCCTGCGGGGTGGCGACGGTCAGGCCCAGCACCATCTCGTCGAAGCGGCCGTAGCCCGCGGAGGCCTGGCCGCTGGAGCGGGCGGCGGCGAATCCGCCGATGGTGGCCCACTCGTAGGACTGGGGGAAGTGGCCCAGGGTGAAGCCCTGGTCGGCCAGGAGCGCCTCGGCCTCGGGGGCGCGCAGCCCCGGTTGGAGGATCGCGGTCCGGGAGACGGCGTCCAGGGACAGCAGCCGGTTCATGCGGCGCAGGTCCAGCGCGATGAAGGGGCGCCGCCGCTGCGGGGCCAGGCCCCCGACGACGGAGGTGCCGCCGCCGAAGGGGACGACGGCGAGGCCGTGTTCGGCGCAGACCGCGAGGACCGCCAGGACCTCGTCGTGGCCGGCGGGCAGCACGACGGCCGCCGGGATGTCGGCGACGTCTCCGGCGCGGATGCGCAGCAGGTCGGGGGTGGACTTGCCGCGCGTGTGGCGGATCCGGGTCTCGGCGTCCGTGCGCACGTGGGCCGGGTCGCCCACGCAGTCGACGAGGTCCTGCCGGGCCTCCTCGGTGAGCGGGGACTCGGGTACGGCGATGTCCTCCAGTGCGGTGGTCTCCGCGCCTCGGGGCTTGACGCCCAGCAGGTCGCGCAGCAGGCCGATCACGGTGTCGGGCAGCGGGGCCGCTTCGGCCGGGTCGCCCCAGCCGCTCCACAACATGTCCACGGGCTCGTCCTCACCGGTCGTTTCTGGGGGTGCCGTCTCCTGCGGCCCTCACTGGGCGTTACACTGTGACACATGACGCCTATTCGTCACAACACCTCGGACAGCGATCCGGTGCTCGACGCGGTCCGCGACTGCGTCCTGGCCGTCGGTGTCCGCCGCACGACCCTGACCGACGTGGCCCGCCGCGCCGGCGTCTCCCGTATGACGCTCTACCGGCGGTGGCCCGACGTGCGCACGCTCGTCGGCGACCTGATGACCCGTGAGTGGGTCTCGGTCGCGGTGCAGGCGATGCCCGAGCGGCACGAGGGCACCAGCACCCGGACACACATGGTCGAGGGGCTGGTGGCGGGC
The DNA here is from genome assembly GCF_035918135.1 of Actinacidiphila glaucinigra. NCBI lineage: Bacteria > Bacillati > Actinomycetota > Actinomycetes > Kitasatosporales > Streptomycetaceae > Actinacidiphila > Actinacidiphila glaucinigra. The sequence goes on along the minus strand of NZ_CP109144.1, from coordinate 8,447,550 downwards.
GTGCGCGCTTTCCGCCGTCATCCGCTGTTCGTCAAGATCCTCGACGTCGACCCCGAGCTGCTGCTCCCCTATGTGCTGGACCGCCGGGGCGCGAGTCAGGACGCGCTGCTGGGGCTCATCGCCGGCGCCCTGGAGGAGGGCCACACGGACGGCTCGGTCCGCACCGGCCACATCGTCCGGCAGGCCCGCTCCGTGCTGCTGGTCGTCCAGTCGTTCACCCTCTCGCTGCGCACCATGACCGACGAGGAGGACTCCGGCCTGACCTCCGAGGCCTTCCTCGGGGAGCTGCGGGACATCCTGGAGAGGACCCTCGCCCCATGAGCCCCTCAAGCCCCATGGGCCCCTCAAGCCCCACAAGCAGCCCGGGCCCCGCACCCGCGTCCTCGCTCACCGCGGCGCGGCGCGCCCGCGAACTGGCGGGACTCGCCGCCGGCGGGCAGGTGGACGTCCTTGTCGTCGGCCTCGGCGCCACCGGTGCGGGTGCGGCTCTCGACGCGGCGTCCCGCGGGTTGTCGGTCGCCGCGATCGACGCCCACGACCTGGCCTTCGGCACCTCCCGGTGGAGCTCCAAGCTGATCCACGGGGGTCTGCGCTACCTGGCCTCCGGCCAGTTGGACGTCGCGTACGAGAGCGCGGTGGAGCGCGGCGTGCTGATGGAGCGCACCGCCCCCCATCTCGTCCGCGCCCAGCCCTTCGTGCTGCCGCTGACCCGGCTGGTCTCGCGCGGCCAGGCCGCGCTGGCCTGGTCCGGATTCCGGGCCGGCGACGCGCTGCGCCTGTCGGCGCGGACGGCACGGGCCACGCTCCCGGCACCGCGCAGGCTGTCCGCGGTGGAGACCCGCCATCTCGCGCCCGCCCTGCGCACGGCGGGGCTGCGCGGCGGCCTGTTGTCCTGGGACGGGCAACTCGCCGACGACGCCCGCCTGGTGACCGCGATCGCCCGGACCGCCGCGGCGCACGGGGCGCGTGTCCTGACGCGGGTCCGCGCGGTCTCGCTCAGCGGCTCGGGCGCCGTCGTACGCGACGAACTGACCGGCGAGGAGCACACGATCCGGGCCCGAGCGGTGGTCAACGCCTCCGGCGTGTGGGCGGGCGGCCTGGTCGACGGCGTACGGCTGCGGCCGTCCCGGGGCACGCACCTGGTCCTGCGCTCCGACGGCCTCGGCGGCCTCGGCGGCCTGCCCGCGGGCCTGCACATACCGATCCCCGGCGAATCCAACCGCTTTGTGCTCGTCCTGCCGCAGGGCGACGGACGGGTGTACGTCGGGCTGACCGACGAGCCGGTCGACGGTGCCGTCCCCGACGTGCCGGAGGCGCCCGAGACGGACATCGGCTTCCTGCTCGACGTCCTCGGCACGGCGCTCGACGTCCCCGTCCACCGAGGCGACGTGGTGGGGGCGTTCGCCGGGCTGCGCCCGCTGCTCGACACCTCCGCCGACGGCTCGGGCAGCACCGCCGACATCTCGCGCAGGCACGCGGTGCTCACCTCCCCCGAGGGGGTGGTGACCGTCGTCGGCGGCAAGCTCACCACCTACCGCCGCATGGCCCAGGACGCCGTCGACGCGGCCGTCGCGGCCCGCGGGCTCGGCGCCGGACCCTGCCGCACCACGTCGCTCCCGCTCGTGGGCGCCGCCGCGCCGCACGTGCTCAGCGGCCTGAAGGCCCCGCGCCGCCTGGTGCAGCGCTACGGCACCGAGGCCCCCGCCGTGCACGCCCTCGGTGCCGCCGACCCCGCCCTGCGGGAGCCGGTCGTGCCCGGCCACCCCGTCACGCGCGCCGAACTGGTGTGGGCCGTACACCACGAGGGGGCGCTCGACACCGGCGACCTCCTCGACCGGCGGACCCGCCTAGGGCTCGTCCCGGCCGACCGCGAGACGGCGCTGAAGGCGGCCGAGGAGGCACTGGCGGGGGCGTGAGACCCGGCCGCCAGGATCACGGGGCCACGGCGGGCCCGGGGGTGCGGTCCCCGGCGCGCCAGCCGGCTTCGAGGCGGTCGAGGAGCGTGCGGTACGCGAGGTCCGCGCGCCCCTCGTCGCCGTCGGCGAGGGACGCTACGAGCATGCCGAAAGCGCCGTCCACCAGCATGCGGGCCTCGATACGGGCACGTTCCCCGCTCATTCCGAGGCCCTCGAAGACGGGGGCGAGGAGATCGGCCCACTCGGTGATCACACCGCCCAGGTAGGGGCCGTGCCGCTCGGGCCGCAGCATGGAGGAGGCCATCGACTGGAAGTACAGCGGCAGCAGCGCACGCCGCTCGGGGGCGCGGATCTCCCGCCACAGCGCCTCCGCCAGGCGCCGCGTGCCCGTCGCGTCCCGGGGTGTGCCGACGGCGTCGACGACCTTGCGGAAGCGCAGGATGGGCCGGTCGGCGTCCCGTGCGAGCGCCTCGGCGACCAGGCGTTCCTTGGTCCCGAAGTAGTAGAGGAGCATCCGGTCGCTCGTGCCCAGAGCCCGGGCCATCGGCCGCAGGGACAGGTCCGCCAGGCCGTGCGCGACCACGTACTCCCGTACGCGGTCGAGGAGTTCCCGCCGCTTGGCGGGATCGGGCCGTCGCGACATCACGTCCTCCGATGACCGATTCGTAGGCAATTGTAAGTTTCTTTACCGTAACACCCGCTACATGTATATTCGATAGATGTAGCGAGTGCTACAGCAAAGGTGGCCGGGCTCCCGGCCCTGGCAGCGAAGGGAATGATCACCATGGCCGCCCAGGCCGTCGGCACAGACGAAGGGCGCACCCCCACGTCCTGGCTCGCCAGGCAGCTCAGACTGTGGTCCCGCACCCTGGAGCCCGTGCGCCCCCTGCACGCTCCGGCCGGACGCACCACCGCCCGGCACTCCTCCTGGCCGCTGACACACGAGCTGACCTCCGTCGGCCGCGCCCGGAGGCTGGTCACGGCCCAGGCGGGCGGCTGGGGCCTCGGCGATCTCGCCGACACCCTGGAACTGCTGGTCAGCGAGCTGGTCACCAATGCCCTGCGGCACGCGCGCGGGCCGGTCCGGCTGAACCTGCGCATCCAGGACGCCTTCCTGCGGTGCGAGGTCGAGGACATCAGCCCCCGCACCCCCGTCCGGCGCATCGCCGGCAGCGCGGCGGAGGGCGGACGCGGCATCGACATCCTCGCCCTGCTCAGCGACGCCTGGGGCACCGACCGGACGGCGACCGGCAAGACGACGTGGTTCGAGCTGACGGTGCCCGCCGCCTGACGGACCGGCCCGCCCCGGTGACACCGCACCTACTCACCAGTAGCCTCGGTTCTGTCGTCAGCGGGCGGGAGAGGAGCGGTGAGCATGCCGGACCACAGTGATGTCGAGGCCTTCTACGAGCGGGTGGCGGACGATCGCTTCGTCCCGACCGCCCGCACGCGCGGCCCCTGGGACCCGGCCTGCCAGCACGCCGGGCCGCCCGCGGCCCTGCTCGGCCGCGCGGTGCAGACGCGTCCGGGCGCCCGCGAGGACATGCGCCTGGTACGGATCACCTTCGAGATCCACAGCCCGGTACCGCTGGCCCCGCTCACCGTGACCACCCGCGTGCTGCGCGAGGGCCGCAGCGTGGAGCTGGTCGAGGCCTCCCTGGCTCCGGACGGCGGGGCGGAGATCATGCGGGCGCGGGCCCTGCGCATCCGCATCGCGCCCGGCACCGTACCCGCCGCGCTGGGCGATCCCGGTTCCGCCGCCCCGGAGCCCGCCCCTCCCGGACCCGGACAGGCCCGCCCCGAGCCGTTCTTCCCCGTACCGTGGGACACCGGCTACCACACGGCCATGGAGACCCGCTTCGCCTCCGGTTCCTTCCTCGACCGCGGGCCCGCCACCTGCTGGCTGCGGATGCGCGTCCCGCTCGTCGCGGGAGAGAAGACCGCTCCCCTGGATCGCGTGCTGGTGGCCGCGGACTCCGGCAACGGGGTGAGCAACGTCCTGGACTTCGCCACGCACCTGTTCGTCAACCCCGATCTCACCGTCCATCTCCACCGCCACCCCGTGGGCGAGTGGGTCTGCCTCGACGCCCGCACCACCGTCGACCCCGACGGGGTGGGCATGGCGGAGACCGCCCTCCACGACGAGCAGGGCCCCATCGGGCGCGGTGTGCAGAGCCTGTTCGTCGCCCCGCGCCGCTGAGCGGCGGCGAGGTGGGGCGGGGCGTCGCGGCCCGGCGCCGGCCTCAGCGCAGGAGTTCCCGGACCACCGCCGAGGCGACTGCGGCGTCGAGGGCGCCGACGCCCGTGAGGTCGGCGATCGTCACGGCGGTGTCCGTGCGGTCCGGCGGGGTGAGGAGCAGGGCCCCGAGGGGGACGTCGGCGTCCCGCGGGACCGCGCCCGCGCGGACGGCGTGCGCGAGGTCCCCGTGGTGGAGGCACTGCTCGTGGTCGTCGGTGGCGATGACGCCCGCGCGGGCGAAGAGCGCGGGCGGCAGCTCGTTCTTGTGCGGCATGTCCGCGCCGACGGCGGTGACGTGCGCGCCGGGGCGGACGGCGTCGGCGTCCAGTACCGGCCCGACGGCCGGTGTGGCGGTGACGACGATGTCGGCGCCCGCGGCCTCCGCCGCGGGGGCGGGGGCGGCGCTCAGCCCGTGCCCGGCGAGGTGGTCGCAGAGGGCGGCCGCCCGGCGTTCGTCGCGGCCGTGGACGAGGACCCGGCCGACGGGGCGCAGCATCGCCAGCCACCGCACCTGGAGCCGGGCCTGCTCGCCGGTGCCGAACACCCCGACCGTGCGGGCGTCGGGACGGGCCAGCACGTGGCCTGCGAGCGCCCCCGCGGCGGCGGTGCGCCAGGCCGTGAGGCGTCCGCCGTCGTCGAGGACGGCGCGGACCCGGCCGGTGTGCGCGCTGATGACGCAGACCAGGCCGTGGTTGACGGGTTCGCCGCACTGCGGGTTGCGGTAGAAGCCGGAGGCGATCTTCACGGTGAAGTCGTCGGATCCGTCGATCCAGCCCGTCTTCACATGGCAGTCGCCGTCCGCGGCGGGGAAGTTCAGGTGGGTCGGCGGCGGCACGGTGGTGCGGCCGGCCGCGTGGGCGATCAGCGCGGCGCGGACGGCGTCCAGCACCAGCCCGGGCCGGGCGGCGGCCTCGATCTCCGCCGGACCCAGGACGGGGACGGTCATCGGCGTGCTCGCAGCCAGCCGTCGAAGGCCTCCAGAGCGGGGGCGGGGTCGCGGCGCCCGATGCCGACGCGGAAGCGGTCGGCGGGCGTCTCGGTGAGCTCGGAACGGTAGATGCTCGCGGGCAGCAGCAGGACCCCTGCCTGCTCGACGAGTTCGGTGCAGAAGCGCTCCACGCCCTCGGCGCCGAGGTAGCGGGGGTAGGCGACGCAGCCGCCGTCCGGTGCCCGCCAGGTGAACAGGTCGCCGAACCCGGCGAAGAAGGCGTCGAAGAGCGGGAGGTTGGCGGCGATCAAGGCACGGTTGCGGTCCAGGATCCGGTCGCGGGCCTTGAGGGCGATCCGGGCGAGCACCTCGCTGGGCGCGGAGTTGCAGATGGTGGTGTAGTGCTTGGCGCGCTCCAGGCGCGAGCGCAACCGCGGGTCCCGGCAGGCGATCCAGCCGATCCGCAGCCCGGGCAGGCCGAGCGACTTGGACGTGACGTTCAGCGACAGCGCCCGTTCCGACAGGTCGGCGGCCTGCGGCAGGGTGCGGGCCGGGTCGCGTTCGAGGCCGCGGTAGACCTCGTCACTGAACAGGTGGATGCCGCGCGCGTCGCAGAGTTCGGCCAGGCGCGCGAAGTCGGCGGCGTCGATGACCTTGCCGGTCGGGTTGTTGGGGAAGTTGACGGAGACGACGCGGGTGTTCGGGCGCAACGCCGCCGCCACCCGGTCCACGTCCAGGGCCCAGTCCCGCTCGGGGTCGAGCGGCACGCCCGTCACCTCGCACAGCGAGAGCGGCACGGTCTCGGCCGCCTGGTAGTTGGGGGTGATGACGACCGCGTGGTCGCCGGGGCCGAGGAGCACCTGCATCGCCAGGTAGAGCGCCTCTTCGGCGCCGGCGAAGCAGATCACGTCGTCGGCGCCGGCGCGCTCGTAGGTCGCGGCGATCGCCTCGCGCAGCCCGGGGTCGCCGTAGGTCTGCGTGTAGCCGAGGGAGAGCGTCTCCCAGGCGTGCCGGTCCTCGGCGTCGGCGAGTTCCAGCAACTCGGGGAGGGTCATGGTCTCCGCGTCGGAGGCCGTCAGATGGTGCCGGGCGGTGAACTCCCAGCGGGAGAAGTACGTTTCCAGCCGGAAGTCGGGCAGTCGGCTCACGGGTGCTTCCTCTGTGCTTTGAGATCGGCCAGCAGGGCGTAGACGGTGGAGCGGGACGCCTGCAGGGCGCCGGCCACGACGGGCACCGCGCGGCGCATCGCGAACACCCCGGCCCGGTCGAGTTCCTCGAGGATCGCGAGCCGGTCCTCGCGGCCGAGGCGTTCCACCGGGCAGCCCCGCTCACGGGTGTAGGTGCCGACGGTCCGCTGCACGTGCTCGGTCCAGTCCTGCTCGAACAGCGGCTCGGGGCGCGGCACGGTGGGCGCGGCGAAGGCGGCGAGCACCGAGGCCGCCTGCTCCAGCGGCGTCCGGTCGAGGTTGACGCACAGCACCGCGGAGGGCTCGCCGTCGGCGTCCCGCAGGACCGCGCTGACGGACGAGAGCCTGCGCCCGTCGGCGAGCAGCTTCTCGTACGGCCCGTAGACGTCGTGCGCGGACGGGTCCAGCCCGTCGAGTTCGCCCAGCAGCGAGGGGTCGCCCGCGGTGCGCCGCGTCATCGGGTTCCAGATCCCGAGGACGCTGTCGTCGGCCACGTCGTGCAGGACCACCTCGGCGTACGGGCTCAGCAGCAGGGCCACGGCCTGGCACACCGGGGCCCACTGCCGTACCCGGGGGTCGCTCTCGTCGACTCGCGCCTTCTCCATGACTGGACTTTACGTCCAGGCTGGACGAAAAGTACAGCCCTGCCGTCTAGACTAGGCCGCGTCGAGGTCCTGGTGGATCGCGCGGGAGACGGCCTGGATGGTGGCGATGCCGGAGGCCATCGTCTTGTCGTCGTCGGTGAGGACGGTGATGGTGTAGTCGTGCCCGCCGCCGGTGAAGGCGCCCAGGCTGTGCACACGCCAGCCGTGGGTCGCGCGGGAGAGCCAGCCGTTCTTGACGTGGACGACCGCGGAGTCCGGGGCGCCCGCGGGGGTGCCCCAGCGCTGGGAGGGGACGACCTCGCTCATCAGCTTGAGGGCGTAGGCGCGCGCGTTGTCGCCGAGCACGGCGTTCGGGGTCGTGAGCAGGTCCATCAGCTTCTGCTCGTCCCCGGCGGTGATCTGGGTGAGGCCCCAGGCCCCGGCGCCGCCCGGCGCGGTGTGGTTCATCCCGGCCGCGGCCAGGAAGCCGTCGACCTTGGCGACGCCGAGCTGCTTCCACAGCGCGGTCGTGGCGTCGTTGTCCGACTTCGTGATCATGGCGGTGGCGAGTTCGGCCTCGCGGGATGTGAGGTGGCGGTGGTGCTGCTGCGCGTCCCGCAGGAGGGTCGCCAGGACGGTGACCTTGACCGTGCTGGCGGAGTCGAAGTGCTGGTCCGCGCGCAGTGTGCACGCCGTCCCGGTCGTGCGGTCGTGCAGGGAGACGGCGGTACGGGCGGTGCCGCCCGCCAGCGCCTTCGTGATGTCCCGCTGGAGCTCCGCGGCCAGACCCGGCGCCGCGGAGGCGCAGCTCACCCGGGGCGTCGCGGAGGCCGCCTCCGCCGTCGCTGCTCCCGCGGCCACGGGGACCGCCACGCCTGCGACGACCGCGGCCGCCACGGCTCGCCGGGATATTCGCGTATGACCCATGTCACTCCGTCCATCGGGTTGCTCCAGGCCGGGCTGACTGCCCAGTGTGGGCGGACGGTTGGACAGGGCGGGATGTGATGTCGGCTACGTCCGGCCGGGGCGGCGACGGCTTCGGCGGGCCCGCCGCGGCAAGGCCGGCTGCCGGTCGGAGGGGCACCCGTGCGGACCCCGGGGGCGGCCACGCGGCCGCGGCGGGAGGACGTTCCGCGCGGCCGTCGTGGCGTTCCTCCTTCCCCGATTCCGCGGATCGGAGGGGTGGTTGACGGACGGTCGGCCGCACGGAAGCGGCAGTCGCAGGAGGTTCCCGCCGTCCGTGAGGGCGAGCGCCACCCCGGCCCCCGGCAGTCGTCCCGGGCGGGTCCCCGCACAGGTCCCCGCACCCCTGTCCGAACCATGGCGATATGACCCGAATGTGATGAAGCTCGCACGCCTCCGATTACCTCCGGCGTCATCGACCGGCCCACGGGCGCCCCGGCAGGATCAAGGACGTCGGGCAGAACGGACGCCGGACACCACGACTTCCGGGGAGCAGCCATGACCGCCTACGCCGTCGCCCACCTCCGTCCCGCGCGGCCCCACGAGGAGGTCTTCACCTACATGGAGCGCATCCAGGACACCCTGGACCCCTTCGGCGGCCGCTTCGTCGTCCACGGGGCGACCGTGGAGGTCGTCGAGGGGCAGTGGCCGGGGACGATCGTCCTGATCGAGTTCCCGGACGTCGACCGGGCGCGCGCCTGGTACCGGTCGGACGCCTACCAGGAGATCCTTCCGCTGCGCACCCGCCACCTGGACGGCGAGGTCGTCCTCGTCAGCGGCGTCGGCCCCGGCTACGACGCGACCGGGACCGCCGCACGCCTCAGGGAGGAGGCCGTGCGGACGGGCGCGCTGCCGGCGTGACGGGCCGCACGCCCGCCGGGCTCAGCCGCCCGGACGGCAGCCGGCGGTGTGGGAGGCGGCTTCCCCGGTCGCCCCGGCCGCGTCGCCGGCGCGGATGGCGTCCAGCAGGCGCGCGTGGTCCATGTGGTCCCCGGGGCGCAGCACGGGGGCGCCGAAGTGCTCCTTCAGGGAGTCCCTGACGACCTGGCCCAGGTCGGCATAGAGCTCGGCCAGCACCTCGTTGTGCGAGGCGGCCACCACGGCCAGGTGGAAGGCGCTGTCCGCGTCCACGAACGCGTCCCGGTCGCCCGAGGCCCAGGCGCGTTCCCGCCGGCCCAGCAGCGCGTCGAGCCGGGCGAGGTCCTCCGCCGTGCGGCGTGTCGCGGCCAGGCCGGCCGCGGCCGACTCCAGGGCGCCGCGCACCTCGGCGACGTCCCGCCGCCCGGCCTCCTCGAAGCGGCGCTGCATCACCCCGGCGAGCTCGCTGGTGGCCGCGACGTACGTGCCCGAGCCGTGGCGTATGTCCAGCAGCCCGTTGTGGGCGAGGGCGCGCACGGCCTCACGGACGGTGTTGCGGGCCACGCCCAGCTGCCGGACGAGTTCCGGCTCCGTCGGGATGCGCGAGCCCACCGGCCAGGCCCCGGAGGTGATCTGACGGCGCAGTCCGGACACCACCTGCTCGAAGAGCCCGGAAGGACGGGACACGGGACGTAGACTCATCCCATGATTATACGCCGCAGGGTCCCGGGCCGGTCCGCGGAACGGCGCGATCCCGCCCTGCCGGGCGGCCGCGCGCGCGGCCGCGGCCTGGCGGTGGTGGCGCTGCTGCTGGTGGCGTTCAACCTCCGTCCCGCGGTCACCAGCCTCGGCCCCGTCCTGGCCGAAGCGCGCTCCGCCCTCGGGATGAGCGGTGCCGCGGCCGGGCTGCTCACCTCCGTGCCCGCGCTCTGCTTCGCCCTGGTCGGCGTGGCCGCGCCCCGGCTCTCCCGCCGGTACGGGCCCTCGGCGGTCGTCGCGGCGGGTACGGCCGTGGTCGCCGTGGGACTCGTGCTGCGGCCGCTCGCCGGCGGCACCGTGCTGTTCCTGGCGCTCAGCGCCCTCGCGCTCGCCGGGATCGCCGTGGCCAATGTGCTGCTGCCGGTGGTCGTCAAGCAGCGCTTCCCCGACCAGGTCGGCCGTATGACCGGCCTGTACTCCATGGCGCTCAACCTGGGCGCCGCGGTCGCGGCCGCCGCGACCGTACCGCTGTCCGGGGCGTTCGGCGGCGATTGGCGGTGGGGGCTGGGGGCCTGGGGCGTGGTCGCCGCGCTCGCCGTGCCCCCGTGGATCGTGCTGGCACGCATCCGTACGGCGGACGGGGCGCCGCGGTCCGCGTCCGTGCCGCCGCCCGGCCCCGCGTCGGGGCCGGGGGCCGGCGCCGGGATGACCCGCTCCCGCACCGCCTGGGCGCTCGCCGCGTACTTCGGCCTGCAGGCCGGCGCCGCCTACGTCGTCATCGGCTGGCTGCCCCAGATGTTCCGGGACGCGGGGCTGCCGGCCGGGACGGCAGGCCTCCTGTTCGCCGTCACCTCGCTCCTGGGGGTGCCGCTGTCCTTCGCGCTGTCCGCCCTCGCGGGGCGGCTGCGGCGGCAGAGCGGCATCGCGGTCGCGCTCGGTGTGTTCGGGCTGGCCGGCTACGCGGGGCTGTGGGGGGCACCGGCCGCCGCGCCCTGGGTGTGGGCGGTACTGCTCGGCGTCGCCAACTGCTCGTTCCCGCTCGCCCTGACGATGATCGGGCTGCGCGGCCGGAACAGCGCGACGGTGGTACGGCTCTCGGCCTTCGCCCAGAGCACCGGCTATCTGCTGTCGATCCCCGTCCCGTTCCTGGTCGGCGCGCTCTACGAGCGCACCGACGGCTGGCGGGTCCCCCTGGTCTTCCTGGCCGTCCTGATGGTGGCGCAGCTGGTCGCCGGCGTGCTCGCGGGGCGGGACCGGAGCGTGGGCTGACCGCGTGGGTCACCAGGGCAGAGGGCCGTCCGGACCGAAGAAGGTCCCGGTGGGACCGTCCGGGCCGAGGGTCGCCGGCCGGCGATCACCTCGGCGCCCGGCCCGGCCGTCCCGTCGCCCGGCCCGAACGCGTCCGACCCGGTCGGCCCCGTCCCCGGACGAGTGGAACGCCGGGCTGACGTTGACGATGACGGGCGCCTCGGAGACCGCGTCACCCCGCCGAGGGGGCGCTCCGGGGTACGAAGGGGAGCAGCAGGTGGGAGGGGTGGGCGGGGCCCGAGACGAGGGTGGTCGTGCCGGCGTAGACCTCGGACGGCCGGTCGTCGGGGTCGTTGTGCAGGAAGATGCCGTGCCCCTTCATCGGTACGCCGTAGGTACTGGGCCAGGGGCCGTCGCCGGGCAGTTCGAAGTCGCGTCCCGTGACGGTGAGAGCGACCCTGTGGCCGGCCGGCACCACGACGGAGGTGGGCCAGATCTCCACGTCGAGTGCCACGACCTCGCCCGGGGTGAGCGGCTGGGGCCGGTCGTGCGTGTGCCAGGGCCGGTACGGCAGGCTGCGCTCCGGGTCGGTGGCACGGTGGGAGGCCCTCAGCCAGCCCGCCCCGACCACTCCCGCGGGGTCGAGCCCGCTGACGAAGGTGACGTCCTCGCCGTCCGGGTCGAGCACCCGCAGGGTGAGGAACAGGTCCGCGTCGGTGGTCGTCGACGCGATGTGGAGGCGGGCGGCCGCGGGCCCGGTGATCTCGGCGTCCTCGGGGAACGGCTCGGTGGTGAAGGTCAGTCCGTCGCCGGCCGCGTCGAAGTCGGCGCTCCCCTCCTCGCGGACGGCCACCTCGCCCATCGTCGAGGTGCCCGGGTCCAGATGGAGTTCGGTCCACCGGGTCCTGGCGAGGGGCCACTCCCGCTCCGGGCGCCGCTCGAACGTGCCGTCCACGTGACGGACGTTGAGCTGGACGGGCGGCTGAAGGTCCCAGCCGGTGTCCTCGCCCTTGAGGAAGTGGCCGAAGAAGCGCTTCTGAAGGCCCACGCCGTAGTCGGTGTAGAACTCCGCGAAGTGCTCCAGGCCGTGCACCTCCAGCCACTTTTCCGCCGAGCCCACGCGGGCGTACCCCTCGAAGCCGCCACGGGTGTGCAGGTGGTGGGCCCAGTTGGTGGCCGAGAGGACGGGCACGGTGATCTTCTCCAGCTCCGGTGAGCGCTCCCGGTAGTACGCCTCGTCCAGCGGACGGGAGAGCAGTTCGGCGGGCGCGTCGGTACGCAGTGCCGCCAGTTCCGGTTCCGGGCGCGTGCCGGGGCCCGCCACGAACTCACCCGTGTTCGGGTTGCGCGCGCCGCGCTCGCCGACACCGTGCTGCACCGAAGCGACCTGGACCGGGTACCACACGGAGGTGAAGGTGTTGAGGATCCCCCCGTGGCGGGCGAACTCCCGGTAGAGGTCGCTGGCCCCCTCCCAGGGGCAGATGGCCGCGAGGTGCGGCGGCCGCAGCGCCGCCACCTGCCACTGGTTCACCGCGTAGTACGAGATGCCGAGCAGGCCCACCTTGCCGTTGCTCCACGGCCGGGTGCCCGCCCACTCGATGCAGGCGCGGTAGTCCTCGGTCTCGCGCGGGGAGAAGATGTCGAGCAGGCCCGGCGAGCGGCCCGCGCCGCGCGAGTCCACGCGGACGCACACATACCCTTCCGGCACCCACTTCTCGGGGTCGACGGTCTCCCAGTTCTGGTACCGGTTGGACGAACCGGCGGTCGCGTCCGGGTACTTGGCGGACAGCGGCCCCCACATGCCCGGGTAGCCCTCCTGGAAGGCCAGTCCCTTGGCGTACGGCCCATGGGTCATGATCACGGGATGGCGCCCCTCGGCCACGGGGCGGTAGACGTCCGCCCGGAGCACCACTCCGTCGTCCATCGGGATCGGCACGTCCCAGTCGATGCGCATGCCGTCCCGGACCTCGCTGCTGTGGCTTCCCATCGTGCTCTCCGTTCGTCGACCGGCGTCGGGGTCCCGTCGGCGGACCGGCCACTCCCCGGGCCGACGGGACGGCGGCGCCCACGGCCGGGTGGCGGCTACGGCAGTGCGCGGTGCGCCGCCCCCCGGGGGAGTCAGCGCGACCGTAACACAAGTTCATGCGCAGGCAAACAGTTTCGGACGTGCGTCCGCGCCACCTCGGACCTGACGTCCGGAACCCAGGGTCGCTCACACCCCTCCACCTCTGTGGCCAGAACTTGGAGCACCACAGGGGAGCGCGCGACGTATTGACAGCCCTTCACACGTCACTCATCGTTGCGGCCAGCACGTCACATGTACGTCATACGGACAGTCGTCCGTTCCTGCGTGCGACCCCCTGTCGTCGTCCCCCCAAGGAACCTCACGTGATAGACGGACCCCTTGCGAAGGCCGCTCCCGCCGCGCCTTCCCCCACGCCCCTCACACGCGCCGGTGTCGCCGTCGGCTTCGCGGTGCTGTGCGTCTCGTACATGGTCAACGCCATGGACCGGCAGGTCTTCTACCCGCTGCTGCCGGAGATCCGCGCGGAGTTCGGCTTCTCGCTCGGCCAAGGAGGGCTGCTCGCGACCGGTTTCACGCTCGGCATGGCCCTGGTCGGACTTCCCACGAGCTACCTGATGGACCGGCTCGGCCGCAGAAGCGTCCTCGTGATGAGCGTCGTCGTCTACTCCCTGGGCACCCTGGCGATCCCCTTCGCCGCCGGCTTCGCCGACATGGGCGTCTACCGGCTGCTCTCCGGTGTGGGTGAGGGCATGCAGGCAACCGCCCTGTACGCGGTCATCGGCGCCTACTTCTTCCACCGCCGGGCCGTCGCCGCCGGAGTCGTCGGGGTCGCCTTCGGCGCGGGCGTCTTCCTCGGCCCGCTGATCGGCAACGGCCTCGCCGGCACCTGGGGCGGCTGGCGCGACCCGTTCTACGTGTTCGCGGCAGTCGGCCTGGGGATCGCCCTGCTCGTCACCGCCACCGTCAGCCGCACCATGACCGAAGCGGTCACCGGCTCCGGCCCCGGCGGCGGCACTCCCGCCGACAGCTACGACCACGTGCCGGCCGGCCCGTACAACCGCAACACCCTAGGCATGGGTGTCGTCTGCGCGGTGACCGGGCTGGTGAACTACGGCTTCCTCGGGCTCTACCCGACGTTCCTGCGCGAGCACCTCGGGCTCGGCGCCGGGCAGGCGGCGCTGGCCGTCTCCTGTTTCGGCTTCGGCGCGATGACGGCGCTGCCGGCCGGCTGGCTCGGCGACCGCGTCGATCAGCGGCTCCTGCTGGCCGTCGGATTCGTGGCCACGTCCGGCACCGCGGCGCTCACCTACCAGTACGCCACGTCCGCCCCGGCCCAGTACGCCCTCGCCTTCCTCATGGGCGCCTTCGCCAGCGGCATCCTCTTCACCAACTGCACCACCGCCATGCAGCGTGCGGTGCGCCCCGAACTCGTCGGCCGGGGCTCGGGCCTGTTCATGCTCACGTACTACGTTCCGGCCGCGTTCTCCGGGCTGCTCTTCGCCCGGCTCGTCGACGCGCTCGGCTGGGGCGGCGCCGGCCTCTGGCAGCTGACCGTCCTGCCCCTGCTGGGACTGGCCGGGCTCGCGCTGGTCGACACCTCGAGGATGGTCGTACCGAACCGGGCATCCGCCCGCGGCCGCTAGGTCGTGTCGTCAAACGCCCGCCTGCTCAGTGGCGCCTGGTACGGCACCTCGCTGCGTTGTCGAATCGTCCGAGTAGCCCACTACGAGGACGATCCTCCGCCTTGCGATGCACCGCACCAGACACCGCTGAGCCCGCCCTTCGGGCGGCCGACGCTCGTTTGACGACACGACCTAGCCCGGGACGGCCGGGACGGCCGGGGGCCGGAGTCGAAGGACCCCGGCCCCCGGCGAGGTCACTGTCCGACCCTGCCGTCGACGCACTCGCGCAGCAGGTCGGCGTGGCCGCAGTGGCGGGCGTACTCCTCGACCCTGTGCACCAGCAGTTCCCGGACCGCCATCCCGTCCTTCCCCACGCGCACGCCCGGCTCCGGGTACCGCGCCAGCGCCGCGTCGGTCTCGGCCTGCTCGCGCTCCAGATCGCGGAACGCGGCGTCGACCACGGCCTGGTCGGCCACGGCACCGTCGAAGTCCGCGTCACGCGGGCCGTAGAGCTTCGGCAGGGGTTCGCCGTCGCTGATCCAGTTCCGCCAGTCCCGTTCCACCTCCGCGAGGTGCCTGACCAGGCCGAGCAGCGACATCGTCGACGGCGGGACCGAACGACGCGCCAGTTGCCCGGCGTCCAGGCCCTGGCACTTCATCCGCAGGGTCATGCGGTAGCTCGTCAGGTAGTCGTGGACGGTCGCGAGTTCGCCCTCCGGGCTCGGGCCGTCCGTGTTGCGGGGGTCGTCGTCCGGGTCGACCCACATGTCGGGGTAGACGGTCGCCCGGGTCCATCGCGTGGCTTGATCGGTCATGCCCCGCATGCTGGTCCCTCACGGCCCGGGTGCGCCACCGGGTTTGCCCG
This sequence comes from Actinacidiphila glaucinigra, assembly GCF_035918135.1. Classification (NCBI taxonomy): domain Bacteria; kingdom Bacillati; phylum Actinomycetota; class Actinomycetes; order Kitasatosporales; family Streptomycetaceae; genus Actinacidiphila; species Actinacidiphila glaucinigra. Next base: position 8,432,415 of record NZ_CP109144.1, on the reverse strand, counting down.
GAGCTGCTAGCCGAGGTGCTCGGCGACGCTCTCGAACTGGACGGCCATGCCCGCGAGGGAGCCGGACTCCATGTGGTCCATCACGCGCCTGCGCGCGCTGGCCAGGAGCGAGGGGTAGGCGGCCTCCAGCCGTTCCAGCCCGCCCGGCGTCAGGGTCGCCACGCTGCCCCGCGCGTCCACCTCGTGCCGGCGCTTGGCCACCCAGCCGCGTGCCTTCAGCGAGTCGACCACCCGTGAGATGCGGCTGGCCGAGAGGCGGGTGAGCTCGGCCAGATCGATCATCCGCAGTTCGCGGTCCTTGGCCTCGGACAGGAACATCAGCACCGAGTACTCGGACAGCGTCAGCCCCGTCGACTTCAGAAGGTCGTCATCCAGAGCCTTCGGCAGCGCGGTCATCACACGCTGCAGGGCACGCCAGAAGCGTTCTTCTTCTGCGTCCAGGGGAGCATCCGCCGTCATTGCCATAGCTTAACCCGCCGGTACGGCGCCTACGGCCCCTCGTCGTGCGTCAAGAGCACGGGCTCGGAACCGGCCAATATCTAGTTGAATCATTGACCACTTCCTCACGGCCGGGCCAGGCTGGAAGGCCTCGGAACCCCGCCGTCCCGCCCGTCGTCACGAAGGAGAGTCATGCACGGATTCGGTCACCATCGCGCCGCGGCAGCCGCCGCGGCGACCGCCGCCGGACTTCTGCTGGGGCTGGCCCCCACCTCGGCGTCCGCGACGTCCGGCCCGATCGCCGTGGGCACAGGGGACTCCCGCTGCACCACCGCGGGCAGCCTCTGCGTCTTCGAGACGGAGTGGTTCACGGGACGCACGGCGCTCTACCAGGACGTCGACACCGAGTGCGCGACGGCGCCGTTCGGGATCCTCGCGAACATCAACATGACGGACCGGCCCGTCACGTTCTACAAGAACGCGGACTGCACGGGCTTCTCGACGACCGAGCCCGCGGGGAACCTCCACTCCTGGAAGTCCCTCGGCCCCATGTACAGCTTCCGCGCCTGACCGCCCGCGCGCCCCGCCGACGGCGCGCTTCGGGCGGCCGATCCCCCGCCCCCTCGCGCCGGCCCGCTCAGGGACGCCGCCGGGGGTCGGCGAGGGCCGGTCGTCACCAGGGAAGCGCGCCGTTGCGGTCGAAGTAGCCGCCGGTCGGGCCGTCGGAGCCGACGAGCGCCATGCGGACGATGATCTCGGAGCCCTGCTCGACCGTCTGGAAACCGGTGTTGCCGTTCAGGTCGGTCTTCGTGAAGCCCGGCTCGACCGAGTTGATCCGGAAGCCCGGCAGCGCCTTCGCGTACTGCACGGTGATCATGTTCACCGCCAGCTTCGACGCCGGGTAGTCCATGCCCGGGAACATGTAGGCCGGCTGGTCCGGGTCCGCGACGTGGTGCAGCGAACCCAGACCGCTGCTGACGTTGACGACGACCGGGGAGGCGGACTTCCGGAGCAGCGGCACGAAGGCGTGGAGGACGCGCACGACACCGAAGACGTTGGTGTCGAAGGTCTTCCTCATCTCGTCGGCGGTGGTCTCCACGGTCGGCACGACGCTGTTGTCCGCCCGGCGCACCTCGATGCCGGCGTTGTTGATCAGCACGTCCAGGCCGCCCTGGGCCTCGACCGTCCGCACGGCGGCGGCGACCGAGTCGTCGTCCGTCACGTCGAGCCGCACGAAGGACGCGCCCAGCCGCTCCGCGGCCTGACGGCCCCGCTCGGCGTCACGGGCGCCTATCCACACGGTGTGGCCCTCCGCGATCAGGCGGCGCGCGGTCTCGTAACCCAGGCCCTTGTTGGCTCCCGTGATCAGTGTGGTCGTCATGGTGTCACTCCCGACTCAGGTGTGTTCGTTCTCCGACGCATCCACAGTGCGGCGCGGCGGGGCGCGCAGGGAGTCGTCTCGTTTTCCTGGGACTCGCGGTACCAGCGCCCTTCCGTCGCACGCGCCGCCGGGCTGTGACGCGGTCCACAGGCCGTGCGGGACCGTACCGGACCCCGAGGTCCGGTACGGTCGTATATCCGGACCCCGAGGTCCGGATACTCTCCCCCACGAAGGAGCATCTGTGGCGATCACGCGTGCCCGCGTCAGTGAGGCCCTCCGGGCACTGGTCTTCGAGCCCGAGCCCGGCGTCGCGCTGGACGAGGTCCTCGACCGCTACTACGCGCCCGACTACACCCACCGCAACAACGGCGGCGTCCTGACCCGCGAGCAGTTCGCGGCCATGGTCGCCGGCCTCCGCAGCCGGGTCACCGGCGGCACGCTGACCGTCCTCGACGAGGTCTGCGACGGCACGACCTACGCCGAACGGCACACCTACCGCGTCACCCTGGCGGACGGCTCGGCCCTGCACCGCGAGGTCGCGGTCTTCGGCACCCACGCCGAGGACGGCCGCTTCCGGCACCTGAGCGACGCCGGTTTCGACCTCCCCGCCGACACCCGCTGACGCACCCGACCGCACGACCGCACGACGCAGGAGCGACCATGCCCCGACTGACCGACCCGGACCCGGCGTCCTTCCCCGACGACGTCCGTCGGTACCTCACCACGCTGCCGCCCGACCCCATGGTCAAGATGCTGTCCCACTCGGCCGGCACCGTGAAGCCGTTCGTGGAGCTCGCCCGGGCCCAGGTCACCGCCCTGCGCCTGCCGGCCCGTTCGCGTGAACTCGTCATCCTCGCCGTGGCCGCCTGCACGGAATGCGCCTTCGTCGCGGCCCAGCACGAACCCGTCGCGCAGTCCGCCGGCGTCGACGAGACGACCCTCCGCCTCATCCGGGCGGGCGACCTGGACAACCCCGCCATCGCGCTCCCCGACCGCGCCCTGCTCCGCCTCGCCGCGGAAGTGGTGCGGCACCCGCGCGTCAGCGACGAGGTGTTCGGTCTGGCCCGCTCCTTCCTCAGCGAGCGCGAGTTCGTCGAGGTGCTCCAAGTGGTTGGCTACTACTGGTCGTTCGCCCGGATCGCGACCGTGCTCGACGTCGAGGTGACCAGGGTCTACCGCGACGGCGAGGTCCTGGCCACCCCCGCGGACGCCGGGACGGCGGAGGTGCCGTCGGCGCCGATGCGGTAGCCGACGCCGGGCACCGTGGTGATGAGCCATGGTTCGCCGAGGCGTTTGCGCAGTGCGGAGACCGTGATGCGGACGGCGTTGGTGAAGGGGTCGGCGTTGTCGTCCCAGGCCCGTCCCAGCAGCTCTTCGGCACTGATGACACCGCCTTCCGCGGCGACGAGGACTTCCAGGACGGCGAACTGCTTGCGGGTGAGCGCGACTTGGCGGCCGTCGCGGAAGACCTCCCGGCGGAAGGGGTCCAGGCGCAGGCCCGCGATCTCGCGGACCGGAGGCCGGGCGTGCGCGCGTCTGCGGTCGAGCGCCCTCAGCCGCAGGACGAGCTCCCGCAGCTCGAACGGTTTGGTGAGGTAGTCGTCCGCGCCGAGCCCGAACCCGGAGGCCTTGTCGTCGATCCGGTCGGCGGCGGTGAGCATGAGGATCGGGATGCCGCTGCCGGAGGCGACGATGCGCCGGGCGACCTCGTCGCCGGACGGGCCCGGGATGTCGCGGTCGAGGACCGCGAGGTCGTAGGAGTTGACGCTCAGCAGTTCCAGGGCCGAGTCGCCGTCGCCGGCGATGTCGGCGGCGATCGCCTCCAGCCGCAGACCGTCACGGACGGCCTCGGCCAGATAGGGCTCGTCCTCCACGATCAGTACACGCATGCCCGAAGCCTAGACAGCACGGCGTATCGCCGGCGTATGCAACGGCGGGTGCTCCCCGGACGCGCGACCCGGCCCGCGGACGCGACGGACCGCCGCCGCACGCACGGTCAGCGGATCCCCGAGGCATGCGCGAGCCCCCCGGCTCTGGGCCGAAGGGCTCGCGGAGGGGGCGAGTTGCTACGAAGTGGTGCGGTAGGCCCGGTGGATCGTCTGCCTCAGCGTGTTGCCGTCCGCGTCCGTGAGCACGACGCGCAGCGAGACGGTGCCGGGGCGGGCGGGGTGGCGCAGTTCGAGCCGCCGACGGTCGGCGACCTTGGCGGGCTTCCACGTCCTGCCGCCGTCGTAGGACACGGCGACCGCCAGCTTGCGGGCGGTACGCGCGGTGGCGGCGCCCTCGATCGTGAAGGGAACGGTGAAGGCCCTACCGGCCCTGGCCGTGCTGGCCGCCCCGAGCTTGGGTGTGAAGCGGACCGCCGACAGGGGCAGCCACTTCACGGTGTCCCCGGCCACGTGGCCGGAGCGGAAGGTCCACTCGGCGGTCACCCGGGTGCTGACCGCGGAGAGCGACGCGGCGCGGGAGACGTCGGTGGTGAGCCGGTAGGTGTGCCGCCCGGCAGGGAGGGTGTGCGTCTCGCCGTTCAGGGGCGCGTCCGAGGTGAACACCGCTGTGCCGTCCGCGTACAGCGCGCTCCTGGCCCTGGTGTGGCCGGAGACGCCCACGTGGCCCGCGCCGTCGGAGAACAGCGGCACGTACGCGGCGAACTCGTCGCCGAGGCGGATCGCACCCGAGGCCTCGTCTCCCGCGCTGTAGAGGTGCGGACCGAAGACCCCGACGTTGAACCGCTGCGTGTACGACCTGCCCGCGGTGTAGGACCGGGGAGCGGTGACCGTCTGGCCGCCCTCCCACTGCGGTTCGCCGTCCGCGTCCGGAGCGCCGTACTGGTTGACCCCGTAGTACCACTTCACGCCCGGCAGGACGTACTCGGTGCCGGTGTGCGGCAGGGCGAACCCGTCGGCGTCGAAGTCGAAGAACGACCCGTTGGGCAGCAGGGGCGCGGCCGTGAGGGTCCCGGTCTTGCCCGCGGCGGGCGCGCCGACGGTGAGCTTCAGCTCGGCGAAGTCCTGGCGTCGCGGTTTCGCGGTGAATCCGGAGAGGTCGCCGGTGCGGTTCCACACGGGCCGGTACCGCACGGGGCCATGGCTCCACGTCCCGTTGTACTGCGCGAACGCCTCTCCCGCCGGGAGCCGGGCGCCGAGCTGGCCGACCCTCAGGCCGGCGAAGTCGCCGACGAGGTAGGTGGCCGTGTAGCTCGATCCGTCGATGTCGAGGCCGAAGTTGAAGGTGGCCTCGGTGTGCTTCGCCGCGCGGTCGGGCACGGTGATCCGAACGGGATCGGCCCTGCGCGCGTCCATGACCAGCGTGGTGTCCCGGGTCAGCGCGAACTTCGGGTGCAGCAGCAGGGCCAGATCCCCGTCGCCGGGACCGGCTCCGGTGGCGACGCGGCCTTCCAGGGCGTAGCGGCCCTTGGGGAGCCGCACCGTGAACTCCCCGTCCTCGGGGTCGGAGTAGTCCTTCCAGAGGTCGCCGTCCAGGCCGTACACACCGGTCTGCGAGTCACCGGTGGGCTTGCCCCGCAGGTCCAGGTGCCTGACCGTGAGGTCGTACGACTCGACCTCACGGGTCACGCCGAAGGCGGTCCGCACGGTGGTGTCCGCGTCCGTCGCGGTCACGGAGCCGCCGAAGGTGCCGTCGGCCGTGCCCGCGCGGGTGTCGGCGGTCACGGCGGCGGTCGCCGTGCCGCCCGCCGGGACGGTGAGCCGTTGCGGCGAGACGGTGAACATGCCTTCGGCGGCCGGCTTCCCGTCCTCGACGAAGGCCTCGGCGGCCAGGTCCAGGGTGACCGGCCGGTCGCCGTCGTTGCGGTAGGTGATCTCCTTGGTGACCGGCTCGTCGTCGGCGTGCGGCCACCGGGCGGTGCCGAAGCCCAGCCCGGGGCTGCTCGTCACCCGCCGGCCCATCGCCCGCGCGATATCGGTACGACCCGTGCCCTGGGCGAACGCGGACATACCCGGAGCGGGCGCGGCGGAGCCGGTGAGGACGGCCTTGATCCGCTCGCCGGTCCAGTCCGGGTGCTGCTGGGCGAGGATCGCGGCGGCGCCCGCCACGTGCGGGGTGGCCATCGACGTGCCGCTCATCGACACATAGCCGTCGGCCGCCGGGTCGCCCTCCACACCTTCCGCGGCCTTCGCGGCGACGATGTCCACGCCGGGGGCGGTGAGGTCGGGCTTGAGGGAGCCGTCCGCGGCCGGGCCGTGGCTGGAGAAGTCCGCGATGGCGTCCGCCCGGTCCACCGCTCCCACCGTGAGGGCGGCGGCGGCACTGCCCGGGGTACCGATCGTGCCCGCAGCGGGACCGCTGTTGCCCGCGGCGATGACGAACAGGGTGCCGGAGTCCGCGGACAGCCGGTTCACGGCCTGCTCGACCGGATCCGTCTCCGGGGTGTCCTCGCCGCCGAGGCTGAGGTTGACCACCTTCGCGCCCTGGGCGACGGCCCACTGCATGCCGGCGATGATGTCGGACGGGCTGCCCGATCCGCTGTCGCCGAGGACCTTGCCGCTGATGATCCGGGCGCCGGGCGCGACGCCCTTGTACTTGCCGCCGGATCGGGCCCCGGAGCCCGCGACGGTCGAGGCCACATGTGTGCCGTGACCCACGCGGTCCACCGTGTCGGGTGACTCGGAGAAGTTCTTCTGCGCCTCGACGCGGTCCTTCAGGTCCGGGTGCGTGGCGTCCACCCCCGTGTCCAGGACCGCGACGGTGACGCCCGTGCCGTCGTAGCCGGCCGCCCAGGCCGCTGGGGCGCCGATCTGCGCCGTGCTCCGGTCCAGATACGCCTCGACCTTGCCGTCGAGCCAGATCCTCTCGACCTTCGCCGCGCTGTCGGCGGCCGCCGAACGCGCCCCCGCACCGCTACCGGTGAGCGTCCGCCACAGCGTGGCGGCCTCGGACTTGCGGGCCCGCAGGGCGTCGCCGTTGACGCTGGGCAGGTCCCGGGCGACCCGGGCGCCGGAGGCCGACAGCGAGCGCGCGGCGACGGAGCCGCCCTCGGGGTAGGTGACGATGAGCGGCAGGTCGGGCCGGGAGGCGTCGTCGTAGCCGAGGTCCACCAGCCGCGTCACGTCGAACAGCCGCCGGTCGACGGTGCCGTCCGCGAGCAGCCGCTCGGCGTCGCGTGGCACCGCGAAGGCGTGCCCGCCGGCCGCGCGGGATATGCGGAACGTCATGCCCTCCCGGCCTTCGGCGGCCGAGACGCCGGTGACCTTGCCCGCGCGGTCCACGGTCACCTTGTCGCCGGTGACGAGGGTGACCGTCCGCGCGGGCCCTCCGGAACCGAACCCCGCGCCGAACACCGACCCCGGACGGAGCCCCGGGCGGGACGCGCCCTCGGCCGGGGCGGCCTGGACGTCCACGGCCGCCCCGCCCAGCAGGGCGGTGGCGAGCGCGACTGCCGCCATCGGGCCGAACGCTCCTGCCGGCCTTCGTCTCTTGTGGTTCAAGGCGTGCCTTTCTTCCGTTGCCGGCCCAGCGGCCGGTACTGGTGGGAGGAGTCGCTGTGGACACGTGACCGCACTGCTCGTGCCGGCGGAACGCACGTCGTGGAGGGCCGCACGCCGGCGGCGGGACCGTGGGAACACCCGGTTCGGCACGCGCGGACGTCAGACGACGCGCTTGCGGCCCCGCAGCAAGATGAAGACCGCCAAGCAGGCGGCGAGCGCGAAGAGGACCGAGGCGTCCAGCCACTGCGTGGTGCTCACCTGCGACAGGGGCAGGTAGTCGACGGAGTGGCCCACCACGTCCTTCTGCCGGAAGCAGACCTCGGCGGCCTTCGCGGAGGGCTCGTGAATGCAGGTGCTCAGAGGCAGAGTGTGTCCGGAGCCCGTCAGGTACGACTGGTCCACCTCCAGACCGCCCGCAGGAACGGCAGGAGCGGAACCGCCATGCCCCGAACGGCTCACGATCCTCACCGGTTCCGCGAAGTCCAGGCGGTGCATGGCCCAGACCACCTCGACGACGACCGCGAAGAAGAAGGTCACGACCATGGAGAGCAGGGTGCGGCGCAGGACCATGCCGATCGCGACGCCGCCCAGGACGGTGAAGACGGTGAGCGCGACGGGCACCGGCCCGGTGTTGGTGAAGACCGTCAGGTCCCAGCCCGTCCTCCCGTCCTGTTCCGTCAGCGGCGTCCACCACGCGTCGCACACGAGGGAGAGGGCGACCGTGCTCACGACGACCACGGGGACGGTGACGCCGATCTTGGCGGCGAGCCAGCGGGCGGGGGTCGCGGCCTGGGAGGTGACGAGCTTGGCCGTGCCGCTCTCCAGGTCACCGGCGAGCAGCGGGGCGCCGAGGAACACGCCGGCGATGACGGGCACAAGGAGCAGGCCCAGACCGGCCTTGAGGGTCTCGGCCTGATACGGCTGTATGCCCTCCATCCACGTGTCGGGTGAGGAGTGGGGCCAGCCCTTCGCGGTGAGGTGGTCGAGCAGGCCGGCGCGCTGGTAGAGCATCCACGCCACGGCGAGGGCCGTCAGGGCCAGCATCGTCCAGAAGGCGGCGCGGTGCTGGCGCCAGACGAGCCAGGTCATGCCGCTCAGACGGGGGCGGCGGGTGCCGCGCTCGGCGACCGGCGGCGCGGACGGCGCGGACGGGGTCGTGGCCACGTTGCTCATGCCGCCGCCCCCCGCGGGCCGTACGAACGGCCCGGGATCTGCGCCACGGGACTGATCAGCGGTGGCGCCTCGGGCGAACGCAGATAGGCGAGCAACAGTTCCTCCAACTGCGGGCTGTGGGACAGCCACTGGCCGCTCACCGGGCCGTCCGGCCGGATCAGGGCGGTCGCCTGGCGCCCGCTGGTGCGGTACTCCACGACGGTGTGCCGGGCCAGTTCCGCGGGCACCCCCGAACCCTCGCCGTCGGTGGCGCCCTGCAGCAGCACGTGGGCGCTGCGGATCTCGTCCACGTCCCCGGCGATGCGCAGGCCGCCGGTGGAGATGACCAGCAGGAAGTCGCACACGCTCTCCAACTCGCTGAGCATGTGCGAGGACATCAGCACCGTGGTGCCGTGCTCGGCGGCCTCCGCCATCAACGTGCTCATCATCTCGTGGCGCACCAGCGGGTCCAGATCGGACATCGGCTCGTCGAGCAGCAACAGGTCGGGCCGCTTGCCGAAGGCCAGCGCGAAGGCGACCCGGGTGCGCTGACCGCCCGAAAGGGTGCCGATCCTCGCGTGCAGGGGCACGTTGCCCGCGCGGACGATCTGCTCGGCGGCCCGCTGGTCCCAGCCCGGGTTCAGCTCACGGCCCAGACGCAGCGTCTCGGCCACCGTGAAACGCCTGAACAACGGCTTCTCCTGGGCCAGGAACGCCGTACGGCGCCCCGCCTCCGCCGACTGCGGCACCGCCCCGAACACCGTCAAGGTGCCCTCCGTCGGCTCCAGCAGATTCGCCGCGATCGACATCAGCGTCGTCTTGCCCGCACCGTTGGGACCCACCAGCCCGCAGATCCGCCCCGCCGGCAACCGGAACGAACAGTCCCGCAGCGCCCAGCCCCGACGGTACTTCCGCCCCACCCCATGAGCCTCGATCGCCGACTCCTCCAAAGGACCGCCCATGTCCATGGGGTCTCTTCCGTACGCGGCGCCCATGACGGCGTCACTCACTGGTGCTCCTTGATTGCCGGGCCTTGTCGGTTGCTTGTACGGCCGTCGCACTGACGGCACGCCCCCTTTGGGGCGGGTCGACCGGCCCGACGTGCGCGGGCGCCGATCCCCACCGAGGGTGTCCCCTTCGTGACGAGCAGATTAGGAGGCCCGCTCGCCGCCGCGCCTCGGGAGGAAGGCCGATCTCCGGCGCCCCTCTACGACTTTCGGCCGAGGGCCGGCCGGGGCGCTCGGCAGTGGCGGCGACGTCCCGGCACGACCGCGGGGTCCTCGGCGCACTGCTTCACGGTCGTGTCTTCATGCCGCCTTCACCGATGTGTCCCCGCCGGGCGGACGGCCGGTCGTGGCGGCAGGCCGGAAGACCGCCGGATCCGGGTTCATCAGCTCGTCACCCGCGCCGAGGACGGCGACCTCGAGGGCCGTCTGCGCGTAGACCCGGGCCGAGTGCAGCAGCCGGTGCAGCAAAGGGGACATCGCAAGCCTCCTGTGACGGTGGAAGGTGAGCCCGCCGTGCCCCGTGTGCGAGGACCGCCGTGGCGGCCCGGATGAGGACGCCCGCGAGCCTGTTCCACGAGGGGGAGCTCTTGACGGCCACGCTACGAGGGCCCCGTGCTCGGACGCTTCGGGCAGAAGTCCGAACCGTGGTGCGGCCGCTCCGCCTTTCGGCCGAGCGCCGATCCGCCGGTATCGGCGGTGGGCCGCGCGGCTTTCCGCGCCGTGCCCTCCGCGGCTACCGCTTCCGCGGCCGGAAGTCCCTCCCCGGCCATCCCGCGTCCGGCCGCGGGTGGTCCGCACCGCGCGCGGCGATTCCGTCCGTGTTGACAATTCAGGGCTGCGGAATCAAATCTTGCCGAGATTTTCATGCCAACGGCGCCGCGGAGAGGTGACTCGTGAATCGTGCGACTCCACCGAAGGCGCGGCGCCGGCAGTCCGCTGGGAAGGCAGTGCGACAACCGTGTTCCCCTGACAGGCAAAGCGCCGCACGGTCGATCGATCGATGGCCGGCAACCTTGATTCGGCATCACCACGGGGTGGACGAGGATTGTGCGGAACGTCGCACCCCTGTCCCGAAACAAGCCCTTCCCGCACTCCGGGACCCCAAGGGCGTCACGTATTTCACACCACGATCACCGGCGCGTCGGGCCGACGGCGTCGAGACGCCGGGTGCCACTCGTGATCCCGGACAACAGCGGCCCCACGGGCGAAGACGAGGCGGCCGCACACCGCCCGCCGACAGACGGACGGCGGGCGGCCATCACCTCACCCACACAGGATTCGATGCTTCCACAGCACGCGGAACCCGCGCATCGGAAAAACGACCTACTACTCCGGGCGTAGGCCCTGATCGCCGATTTGGAGCCGGGTCGGAGAAATAGACCCCGGTCGTTTCTCGTGATAGAAATCCGGTCGGACCCAGGTCCCGTCGCACAGCCCCACGTGTTCGGAGTTCCGCTCCATGACCACTCGGATTTCCTTCCCCACCACATACTTTCGAGGATTTCGGGATCACGCCTCCCGGCGATCCGAACGGCATCCGGTCCAGGACACCGGCATCGACGGGCACGGGTCTGAAGTCCCTTGACTCCAGTTGCCGGTACGTGAATTCGGATGCCGAGGACATACCGCGTTTCCGGCCGGGGACGGTTCCCCGTCCGCTTATCCCTCCCCCCGGCACTCCTCTCGTGCCACCGGCGACCAGCGTGCGATCCGGCCCCGCGCTGACCCTGTCCGCCGGGGTGGACGACGTCTTCCCGCAGGGGCCGGCACCTGGAGATCTTCGTGCCCGACTACGGCCATGACGTGCAGTTCGGATCCTTTGTCACACCGTCGAACCGCGACCCGGAGGCGGTCGTCGACCTCGCCCTGCTCGCCGAGCGGGTCGGGCTGGACCTCGTCTCGTACCAGGACCATCCGTACCAGAACGGCTTCCTCGACACCTGGACGCTGATGTCCTGGGTCGCCGCCCGGACGACGTCGATCCGTCTGGCGACCAATGTCGCCAACGTGCCGCTGCGCCCCCCTGCCGTCCTGGCCCGTGCCGCCGCCAGTCTCGACCTCCTCTCCGGCGGACGCGTCGAACTCGGCCTGGGCGCCGGAGGCTTCCGTGAGGCCATCGTGGCGATGGGCGGTCCGGACCGCACGATCGGCGAGAGCGTCAGCGCGCTCGGCGAGGCCATAGACGTGATACGCGGACTCTGGGACGAGGCCGACCGCTCCGCGCTGCGCATCCCGGGCACGTACTACACCGTCGACGGCGCCAAGCGGGGCCCCGCCCCCGCGCACGAGATGGGCATCTGGCTGGGCGCGTACAAGCCGCGCATGCTCCGCCTGACAGGCGCCAAGGCGGACGGCTGGATACCCACCCTCAACTACATCAGCTCCCCGGACCTGTTCGAGAGCAACAAGATCATCGACGAGGCGGCCGCCGAGAACGGCCGCGACCCGCGCGAGATCCGGCGGGTGCTCAACATCTTCGGCGGTATCGGCCGGGGAACCGGCCCCTGGCAGGGCCCGGTGGACGACTGGGTCGAGCGCATGCTGCCGCTGATCCTCGAGCACGGCTTCGACACGATCATCCTCGGCTCCGACAACCCGTCCGACATCATCACCTTCGGTGAGGAGGTCGCTCCCGCCGTTCGCGAGGCCGTAGCCGCCGAACGGGCCGCCACGGGAACCCCCACCGGGCGGGTGCGGACCGCGGCCGCCCTCGCCAGGCGGGTCCCGGGCATCGACTACGAGGCCGTTCCCGCTGCGCTCGCCTCGGGTGCCGTGGAGCCGGGTGACCGCGCCTACGCGCGCGTGCGCTCCACCTACTTCACCGCCGGCGCGCCCGGCCTGGTGCTGCGCCCCTCGAACACGGCCGAGACAGCCGCCGCCCTCGCCTACGCACGCGCCCAGGACGTGCCGCTCGCGGTCCGCAGTGGCGGTCACGGCATCAGCGGCACCTCCACCAACGACGGCGGCGTCGTGATCCACCTCGGGTCGCTGAACGGCGTCGAGGTGATCGACCGGGAACGGCGCCTGGTCCGGGTGGGGGCCGGCGCCCGCTGGGGTGACGTCGCCCAGAAGCTCGCACCCTTCGAACTGGCCATCAGCTCCGGCGACTTCGGCGACGTGGGCGTCGGCGGACTGGCGACGGCCGGCGGTGTGGGCTTCCTGTCGCGCTCGTACGGTCTGACCATCGACCATGTGCGGGGCGCCGAAGTGGTGCTCGCCGACGGGCGGATCGTGCGCGCCGACGCGGATACCCACCCCGACCTGTTCTGGGCGCTGCGCGGCGCCGGCGCCGGTATGGGCATCGTCACCTCGTTCGACATCGAAGCGGCAGGCATCGGCAAGGTGATCCACGCCCGCTTCGCCCACGAGGTGAAGAACCTCGACACCTTCCTGCAGGCCTGGGGCGAGCTGACGGAGAACAGCCCCCGCGAGCTGACGCCGTTCCTCGTCGTGGCAGACCAGGGCGGCCGCAGGATCGCCCAGACGACGGTCGTCTGGGCCGACGAGGACACCGGCCGCGCGATCGAGGCGCTGGAGGCGTTCCTGAACCTCGCCCCCGTCCTCGACCAGCAGGCCGCCGTCGTACCGTACGCCGGGGTCGTGACCCCGCAGAACACTCCGCACGACGGGCACGGGGGCCCGAACTTCCGGTCCGCGCTCGTCGAGCATCTGGACAGCCGCACGACGGGCATCATCGAACGGATGTTCCGGAAGGGCGAGACGGGCTACTTCCAGATCCGCACAGTGGGTGGGGCTGTCAACGACACGCCGGCCGACGCCATGGCCTACGCCCACCGGACGCAGAACTTCTCCCTGGCGGTCGTGCCCCGCCGCGGCGCCGCCGACCTCAGGAGCTGGGACGAGATCGACTTCGACGGCCTCTACCCGAGCTTCGAGAGCCACAACCAGGAGTCGGTGCTGACCAAGGCGTTCCCGCCCGCCACCCTGGAGCGCCTGCGCAGGGTCAAGGCGGCCTACGACCCGGACAACGTCTTCCGCGGCAACTTCACCATCGCGCCCGCCACGGACGCGTGACCCGCGGGACACGGCCGGCCTCGCTCGCACCGCGGGCCGGCCGTGAGCCGCGACACTCCTGGCACTCGCGACACAGTTGCGTACGCACGCAATTTGCGACACCATGGGTGCCGGCGTCAGCACCGCGCGCTCCACCGGCCGGCGCTCCCGGAGCGCCCCGTGCGCCTCGCACGGGAGCACACGTCCGGGCGCCGCATCGCGCGGCCAGAAAGGCAGCAGCATGGAATTCGGCATCTTCTCGGTCAGCGACGTCACTCGCGACCCCGTCACGGGCCACACCCCCAGCGAAGCGGAACGCATCGACGCGATCGTGCGCATCGCCAAGCGGGCGGACGAGGTCGGCCTGGACGTCTTCGCCATCGGCGAGCACCACAACCCGCCCTTCTTCTCGTCTTCGCCGCCTACGCTGCTCGGGCACCTCGCGGCCATGACCGAGCGCATCGTGCTGAGCACCTCGGTCACCCTCATCACCACCAACGACCCGGTGCGCATCGCCGAGGAGTACGCGATGCTCCAGCACCTGGCCAAGGGACGCGTCGACCTGATGGTCGGCCGCGGCAACACCGTCCAGGTCTACCCCTGGTTCGGCCAGGACATCCGCAAGGGGCTCCACCTCGCGCTGGAGAACTACAACCTGCTGCACCGCCTGTGGCGGGAGGACGTCGTCGACTGGGAGGGCGAGTCCCGCTCCGGGCTGCAGGGCTTCACCTCGACTCCCCGACCGCTCGACGACGTCCCGCCATTCGTCTGGCACGGCTCCATCCGCACCCCGGAGATCGCCGAGCAGGCCGCCTACTACGGCAACGGCTTCTTCGCCAACAACGTCCTCGCGCCCTACGGGCACTTCGACCGCCTCATCAATTTCTACCGCGACCGTTTCGCCCACTACGGCCACGGCACGCCCGAGCAGGCGATCGTCGGCCTCGGGGGCCATGCCTTCATCGCCGGGAACTCGCAGGACGCGGTCAAGAGGTTCCGCCCCTACTTCGACGCGTTCCCGATGTTCAGCGGCACCTCGCTCGAGGACTACATGGAGGCCACACCTCTGTCGGTGGGCAGCCCCCAACTGGTGATCGACAAGACCATGGACTTCCGGGAACGCTTCGGCGACTACCAGCGCCAGCTGTGGAACATCGACCTCCTCGGGCTTCCCGTCGAGACCGCGCTGGAGCAGGTCGAACTCCTCGGCACCGAGGTCGTGCCCGTGCTCCGCAAGGAGATGGCGGCGGTCCGCCGTCCCGGCGTACCCGCGACACCGACCCACGCGAGCCTGGTCGAGGCGAAGTACGGCGACGCCGAGCCCCGCCGGCCGCGCCCCAACGCCAACCGGGGCGACAACGTCACCGGCACGTCGCCGTACGAGGACAGCGACCCGGCGTTCCCGGCCCGCTACCCGAGGATCGGCTGAACCATGACCGACCGCACTCCCCCTCAGCACGGTCCCGAACGACCGGCCGGCGCACCGCTCGCTCTCGCGGTGATCAGCGGCGGCACCGGCAACCCCTCGTCGTCACGGCTGCTGGCCGACCGCCTCACGGAGAAGACGGCGGAACTCATCCGCGGCCGGGGACGGGACGTCACGATCGACAACGTCGAACTCGCGCCGATCGCCGTCGACATCGCACAGGCCGTCGTCACCGGCTTCCCCGGCGAACGGCTCAGGACGGTGATCCGGCGACTGGCGGCGGCGGACGGGCTGATCACCGTCTCGCCCGTCTACACCGCGGGTGTCAGCGGGCTGTTCAAGTCCTTCTTCGACATCCTCGACAACGACCTCCTCGTCGCCAAGCCGGCACTGCCGGCCGCCACGGCCGGCAGTGCCCGCCACGCGCTGGTCGTCGACGGGCAACTGCGCCCCATGCTTGCCTTCCTGCGGGCGCTCGCGGTGCCCACCTCGGTGTTCGCCGCACCGGAGGACTGGGGCTCCTCCGCGCTCGGCGAGCGCATCGGACGCGCCGCCACCGAACTCACGGCCCTGATGACCACCGGCGTCGGCGCCGCCATCGCCGGTGACGCGTGGTCCGGCTACCAGCATCGCTTCGGCGGGGAGGCGACCCGGGCCGAACGGACGGCGGCCGACGTCGACTTCGAATCCCCGTTGATGCGGCTCGCCGCCGGCGGTTCCCCGTCGCGGCGGGACTCCGGGGCCTGAACGGCGCCACCACCGCGACCCCCTACCTAATGGCGTATTGACTTCGAAACCATCCGGTGAATCGATGAAAGGAACATCCATGAGCACTCCCCGCACGGCGCGGATCATGGGGCGCAATGTCGACGTCTCCAAGGCCACGCCGGATGTGGTGCGGTTCCTCGCCTCCTACTTCGAGGCGAAGTCGGGCGACGACGTGGACGCCCTGATGGCCCACTTCCTGCCCGAGTCGGTCACCTACGTCGACGCGACGGTCGGCTGGGCCTTCCGGGACTGGCAGACCCTGTACGACAAGTTCGCGGAGCTGCTGGAGGCATGGCCCGCGGAGGCCGTCGCCTACCCGACGCGGATCGTCGGCGACTTCGACAGCGCGGTGGTCTTCTTCACCGACTCCCCGGAGATGTTCGGCCATGAGCTCCGGGCGGCCGGGACGGTCGACTTCCGCGACGGCAGGATCGTCCGCTGGGTCGACACCTGGGACGGACGCTCCCTGACCGTCGAGGCCACCGAGGGCATGCGCGTCCCGGAGGACGTCTACCCCGGGGAGTTCGCCGAGGCCGAGGTCGGCGAGAACGCCTCCCCCGTCCTGCGGGAGGCCGCCGGCGCGTTCGCCGCCGCACTGGCGGCGGGCGACGCGCTCGCGGCGTCGTCCCTGCTCCACCAGGACGTCGTCTTCGAGGACACGTCCCTGCACACCCTGCTCGAGGGGCGGATCCAGACCCACGCCTTCCTCGACCACAACCTGACCCGGCTGGCCTACGGTCCGCAGTCCGCCCTGCGCCACGTGGTGGGCAGCGCCGAGGGCGGCGCCTACGAGTGGAGCAGCGGGGGCCGCGTTCCGGTGGGCGTGACCGCACTCGAACTGGACGAGGACGGGGCGATCACCCGTGTGACGGTCAAGTGGGACACCTCACTGACCCCGAAGGCCACGCTGCACGAGGCCAAGGGCTCGACCATCAGGCACTGACGGGCCCACCGGGGCGACCCGGTGTCCGGCGGGGACGCGAGGACCTGCGCGGTGGAGTTCCGGGACTCCACCGCGCAGGTCCTCGCCGTCCCGGCGATCGGCGCCGCCGCTCGTGGCCGGAGCGGCGCCCGGGTCCCCGAGGCGGGAGGCCGCTACCGTTCCGCGAGGCCGGAGCGCCACGCCCACAGGGCGATCTCCACGCGGTTGCGGGCGGAGAGCTTGGTCTGGATGTTGCCCAGGTGGGTCTTGACCGTTCCCAGGGACACGAAGAGCGCGGTCGCTATCTCCGCGTTGGTCAGGCCCTCGGCGACGAGGCGGGCGACGTCGGTCTCGCGCGAGGAGAGGCCCGATCCCACGGGGGCGGCGGTCCGCGGCGACCGCAGGCCCTTCAGCAGGCGGATCGTGATCGCCGGGCTGACCAGTGCCTCTCCGGAATACGCCGCGCGCACCGCCTCGGTCAGCAGGGCCGGTCCTGAGTCCTTGAGAAGGAACCCGCAGGCGCCGTTGTTCAGCGCCTCGTGCACGTACTCGTCGTCGTCGAAGGTGGTGACGACGACGACCTTCGGGGAGCCCGCGGAGCCGGGGTGGTTCAGTTCGCGCAGGGCCTGCAGGCCGTCCATGCGCGGCATGCGGATGTCCATGAGGACGACGTCGGGCGCGAGCGCGCGGACCATCTCCAGCGCCTGGACACCGTCCTTGGCCTCCCCGACCACCTCGATGTCGTCCTCGGCGCCGAGGATCAGCGAGAATCCGGTGCGGACCATGGTCTGGTCGTCGGCCAGCAGGACACGGATGGTCATCAAGCACCTCTGGTCGGTATGTGCGCCTGTACGGTCCAGCCTTCCGGGACCCTCGGGCCGGCGGTGAAGGAGCCGCCGAGCGCCGCCGTCCGCTCGTGCAGGCCCTTGAGCCCGTAGCCGCCGTCCGGCGAGTGGCCGCCGCCCTGGCCGCGGCCGTCGTTGGAGACCTCGACCGTCACCGCCGCGGGCCGGCCGTGGCAGCGGACGAGGATGTCGAGTGTCCGGGCGTCGCCTGCGTGCTTGCGCACATTGGTGAGCGACTCCATGACCACCCGGTGCACGGCCGACTGGACGTCGATGGGGACCGCGTCGGCCTCGCCCTCGATGCTCAGCCGCACCTTCAGGCCGCTGTCGGAGGTGAAGTGACCGGCGAGGGCCGCGATCTCCGCGATCGTACCCGGGGGCGAGAGCCTGGCGTGGGCGTCGGGCTCCCGCAGCAGGGTGACCATGCGGCGGATGGCGGTCATCGCCTCGTCACCGGCCGCCTCGATGCGTTCCAGAGCGGGAAGCACGGCCTGCGGCTTGCTCGCGGCCACGGTCTGCGCGGCCTGGGCCAGCACGACCATGCCGGTGACGTGGTGGGCGACGTAATCGTGGAGATCGGACGCGATACCCGTCCGCTGGGCCTGCTGGGCGGCGATCATCTGCCGGTGGCGGTTGGTCTGGAACATGCGCAGGTACAGTCCCGCCGCACTGGCGATGACCCCGCCGAGCGCGATGACCAGCGCGAGGACCACCGCCGCTTTGGCGTTCCCCAGCCGGGTGGGGAGGAGCACCAGACCCGCCAGCAGGAGCGGGACCGCGAAGCCGGCGCGTACGGGTTCGGCCCGCCACGCGGCCAGCCCGATGAGAACGAGGCCCACGACGGCGACGGTGAACCCGAAGGGCACGACGATGCCATAGCCGACGGTCGGCATGGTGAGTGCCACCAGCACCAGGAAAGCACCCAGGAGCAGGGCCCCGGTGCCCAGCGTCGCCGCCTTCAGACGCGGCATGACCACGGCGACGGCGATCGCCAGCAGGACCACGAGCGGCTGGACCGCGTTCAGGGCCACGTCCAGGGTCGCCAGGACCAGCAGCACCACGGCGGCGGCCAGCCAGCCGACGCCCCGCAGGAACCGCTCGAAGGGGCCGTCAGCGCTGTTCCTCACGTTCCCGCCTTCTCCGTTTCCGCTCACCGACCGGGCGAAAGCCGCTCCGGGCGTCCTGTCCAGTGTCACCGATCCGCCTCGGAGGACCGGGGTCCGCTCTTCCGGGCCGGGGACGGACCGGGAGGGCGGCCGGGGTCGACGGGGTCCGCTCCCGAGCCCAGGACCACCACGTCGAGGACGGCCTGGGCGTAGACCCGGGCGGTGCGCAGCAGGCGGTGCACCGGGGGTTCCCCGGGAGTGCCGCCGTGGTGGGCCGGCGGACGGGCCGGGTCGGCGTCGCCGACGCGGTGCTGCCCGGTCACCGTCCCACCTGCCCTGCGGTCGCGGCGGCGGTCGCACCGGCGGCGAGGGCACCCCGCACGAGTTCGCCGAGCAGCGCGGGGTACGTCAGTCCCCGGTGCGCGAACATCTTGGGGACCTGGGACTGCGCGGTCATGCCCGGCATGGTGTTCACCTCGTTGAGGACGGGACCGTCGGGGGTGAGGAAGAAGTCGCAGCGGGCCACTCCGCGGCAGCCCAGCGCCGTGAAGAGGGCGAGGGAGGCCTCGACGAGCCCGTCGTGCTCCTGTGCGGCCAGCGGAGCGGGGATCAGGAACCTGGCCCCGCCGTCGTACTTCTGCTCGGTGTCGAAGAGGCGTCCGTCGTCGAGGAGGATCTCCAGGGGCGGCCCGACCACCAGGCGGCCGTCCGCGCGCTGCAGCACGGCGAGGTCCACCTCGCGGCCGGCCACCAGATCCTCGACCAGCACCCGGTCGTCGATCCGGAGCGCGGCGGCGATCGCCGGGGCGAGCTCCGCCTCCTCGGTGACGAGGGACACGCCGTGGCTGGACCCCGCGGCGACGGGCTTGACGACGACCGGGCGGTCGAAGCGCACCCGGTCGGCGCTCTCGGCGGTGACCAGGTAACCGGGGGCGACGGCGATGCCCACCGCCTCGGCCACCAGCTTGGTCGCCCACTTGTCCATGGCCAGGGCGCCGGCCCGGACTCCCGCACCGACGTACGGCAGATCCGCGAGGTCCAGCAGCGCCGCCAGGGTGCCGTCCTCGCCCATCGGGCCGTGCATCACCGGGAAGACCACGTCGCAGCCCGCCAGTACGCCGAGCGCCGCGGACATGCTCGCCGCGGAGGAGCCCGCCAGTGGCTGTCCGGCGGCGTCCCGCCACACCCCGTCCCGTCCGATGGTGAGGCCCACGACGTCGTGGGCGGCCGGATCGAGCGCCGAGCGGACGGACGCGGCGGACGCCAGGGAGACCTCGTGCTCGGCGCTGCGGCCGCCGCCGATGACGGCCACACGGATGCGGGCGGCGTTCCGGGGGGCGGTCACGCGGCCACCCCCGAGTCGTGCACGGTGCGGCGCAGCCGGGCGCCCAGGCCGGTGACGATCTCGTGCTCTATGGTCCCGGACCACCGGGCCCAGTCCTGGACGGTGGGCTCGCCGGCGTCGCCCGTCCCGAAGACGGTGGCGATGTCGCCGGGTGCGGCCGGGCGATCGCCGCAGTCCACGATCACCTGGTCCATGGAGACGCGTCCCACCACGGGGCGGCGGCGACCGGCGAGGAGCACCTCCGCGCGGCCGGACGCCCCGCGGGGAAGGCCGTCCGCGTACCCGACCGCCAGCTGGGCCAGGTGGGTACGCCGCGCGGCGGTCCACGTGTGCCCGTATCCGGCCCGGGTGCCGGCCGGTACGGTGCGGGCCGACACCACGGGCGCGGTCAGCGTCAGTGCGGGGCGCAGCCGTGTCGTGCGCGTCGGGTCGATGCCGTAGAGACCGGCGCCGACGCGGCTGAGGTCGAAGCGGGTCCGCGGGTCGGTGAGGGTCGCCGAGGTCGCGGCCAGATGGCGGACGCCCGGCCGCAGCCCGGCGCGTACCGCGACGGCCGACGCCGTGCGGAACAGTTCGAGTGCGCGGTCGGTGCACGCGTCCCCCGGGGTGTCCGCACAGCCGAGGTGGCCCATGACACCCGTCACCCGGACCAGGCCGCCCCGCTCCGCCTCCCGGGCCTGCCGGCACAGGTCGCCCCACTGCGCGGGGTCGGCACCGTCACGCGCCATCCCGGTGTCCAGGTGCAGGTGCACCGTGGCGGTCCGTCCCGTCCGCGACGCGGCACGGACCACCGCGGCCAGGTGCTCGCGACCGGGTACGGCGACCGAGACGTCGGCCCGCAGGGCCTCCTCGAAGGCGGCGTCCACCGGATTGAGCCAGCTCAGGATCGGTGCGCGCAGTCCCGCCTGCCGCAGCGACATCGCCTCCTCGACGGAGGTGACGCCGAGCGAGCTCGCGCCCGCGCCCAGTGCCGCCCGGGCGGTCTCGACCGCACCGTGTCCAAAGCCGTCGGCCTTGACCACCGCCATCAGGCGAGTCGCGCGGGCGGCGAGGAGGCGGGTGTTCGCGGCGACCGCCGCCAGGTCCAGCCGCAGTTCCGGGCCCGCCGCGCGGCCGGGTGGGCGGGGCGGGTCGGTGAGGCGGGCGGCGGGAGCGGTCAGTGGTGCGCAAGGCATGGGAAGCCCTTCGGGGTGTCGCGGTCGGGCCGGTGCCGCGGGGACCGGGCGGACACGGGGCGTCACCGTGGTGAGGGTGGGTCGCAGCCGGCGCCGGAGTGGGTACCGGAGGCCTGGATCGACGGCCGCGGCGATGCTGCCCGCGGGTCCGGTACGTGGCGTGGTGCTCATGGCAAGCACGCTACGAAGCCCGCGTGGCGATCCGCTTCGGGCGGAAGTCAGACCTGTTCACGGTGCGCTGCGACTTTCGGCCGATGCCGGCCTCAGCCCTGGTGACGAGCCTCCGGGCGACCGCCCGCGGGCGCCCCGGCGACCTCCGGCCGCACGACGGGACGCCCGCCGCGGGGGGTCTCACCCGCGGCGGGCGTCGTCAGCCGGGCGGCGCCGGGCGGCGCCGGGCGGCGCCGGGCGGCGCCGGGCGGCGCCGGGCGGCGCCGGGCGGCGCCGGGCGGCGCCGGGCGGCGCCGGGCGGCGCCGGGCGGCGCCGTGTCTCACGCGGGCAGGGCGAAGAGCCGGTACTCGGAGACCGTCGTGAAACCGAGGCCGCGGTAGAGGGGCTCGCCCGCGGGGCTGGCCATGAGGGCCGCGAAGTCCATCCCGCGGTCGCGTCCGGCGCGGAGTGCGGCCGCCGTCAGGACGGTGCCGATGCCGCGGCGACGGTGGGTCTCGGAGACGTGGACGAGGAAGATCCCCGCATGGCCGTGCGCCGCGATGACCACGGTCGTGCCGACGATGCGGCCGTCGAGCACCGCGGCGAGGCGCACGACGTCCGCGTTGTCCGAGCGCTGCGCCTCGATGCGCGCCATGTCGTCCTCCAGGCCCGGCGGGATGCCCATGGAGGTGCTGTAGGTGCGGACGAACTCCGCAAGGCGCGCGGGCTCCTGGACCGTCTCGATCCGCAGCCCGTCCGCAGGTTCCCCGGCTTCGGCCGGCCGGTCCAGCGGCCGGACCATCACCGGGACGGAACCCAGTTCCACCAGCCCGTGCCGGACGAGTTCGGCCGGTGTGCCGTCGGGACTGTCCGGGCCCACCCACCACCACCAGGGGAGGTCGGCGAGCCGGGCCCGGGCCTTCGCGGCGGCCTGCCCGACACCCTGCAGCGAGGGCGTGCGGACCACGCCGTTGAACTGCGGGGTCGCGAGTCCGCTGCGGTAGTAGTCGAGTTCCCCCTCGCCGCGTTCCTCCGCGCCCCATCCGAGCAGGTACTGGCGGAAGTTGGCGGTCACCCGGGCGAGGTCCACGCCCTGCCCGGGGCTCGTCGCCGATCCACCGTCCGGCGCAGGCGTCACCGTCGGAATTCGTGTGTCTGTCATCCTCGTTGCTTTCGCTGTCCGGGCGCCGCCTACCGGCGCGCCCGGAGTCGTCGTACGTCGCGGGACCGGAGTGCCGCGCTCACCGTTCCGTCGTGGCCCGACGGTCCCGGTTCTCCCCCACCGCGGTGCGGCCGGAGGCGCTGAGATTGCCGAGCATCTGCAGGAGTTCCGCGTTGCGGCTGCCCGGCTCGGGGTGGAACACCACCAGGATGAGTCCGCCGCTCCCGGCGATGGTCAGCTTGTTCGACCGCAGCTCCAGGTCGCCGACCTGGGGGTGCCGCAGTCGGGAGACCTGGCCCGTGTGGGGCGTGACGTCGTGGCGCGCCCACAGCTCGCGGAAGCGGTCGCTGCGGAGGGAGAGTTCGCCGACCAGTTCGGTCAGCCGGGGGTCGTCCACGTCGGGCCCGGCCAGGGCGCGCAGGGTGGCCACGCCTTTGCGGGTCATCAGCTCCCAGTCGATGCGCCGTTCGCGTTCCGACGGGTCGAGGAACGCGGCGGCCAGCAGGTTCACACCCGGGGCGTAGTGGGGCGACAGGGCCGACGCCAGGTCGTTGGCGGCGAGGACGTCGAAGAACCGGTTCTGCACCCAGGCGGGGTTGCCGTTCCATCCGTCGATCAGCTCGCGGATGCTCTGTGGCACCTGTTCGGACCGCGGTGCGCGACCGCGGGACCGCGTCCGGGCGGACGCGTGGGTCCCCTGAGCCCGCGTCAGACCGCTCATGTGGTCGGCGGCGGCCTGGTCGAGGGTCAGCGCCCGCGCGATCGCGTTGAGCACCTGCGGTGACGGATTGCGATCGCGTCCCTGTTCCAGCCGGAGGTAGTAGTCCGTGCTGATCCCGGCGAGCATCGCGACCTCTTCCCGTCGCAGACCCTCGACCCGCCGCGTCCCACTGATGCCGATGCCGACGTCCTCCGGCCGAACCAGGCGCCTGCGAGCCCGCAGGAACTCACCCAGCGCATTCGAAGCGTCCATGCCCTCGACCGTAACCAACTCTGCCCGCAGGTGAGTGGCCCCCTTGGTACCAGGCACAACCGGACGCCGGTCCGCGCGGGTCGTCCGCCCCGAGGTGGCCGAGCGGTGACCGTCCGTACGACCGGACCCGCTCAGGTCGGGCGCGAGCGGGTGGCTCTCGGTAGCCTGAGTGGTGGTACGGCCATGAGGCGGCCCTGCCGCGGGACCAGCGACGGCAGCCGTCTCGCCGGCGCCCGGGCGATCCCCCCGGGCTTTGGGGATCGTCACCTTGCGTGACAGGACTGAGTATGGGCAAACCCTCACAGACCCCTTCCGGACACCGCTTCCCGGGGGCGTCCCGCGACGAGGACGTCGCCGGCTTTGTCCTGGACGGCGACGGCGTCGTCTCCGCGTGGAGTGCCGCGGCCGAGCGGCTCCTCGGCTTCCGCCCCGCGGACGTCATCGGGCGGCCCCCGGCCGCGCTGTGGCCGCAGGCGTTCGCCGGCCCCTCGGGCGACGACCGCGCACGAGGAGCCGATCCGGGACACCACCGTGCCGTCCTGACCCGCCGTGACGGCGGCCTCGCGGACGTCGTCCTCCACACGTCGCGGCTGCTCGAGCCGGGCGGGCACGAGGGCGTCGGCACCATGGTCGTCGCGGTCCCGGCGCCCCCGCCGGCCGCCGCGGAGGGCCAGGCGATCCTGGAGGCCCTCTTCACCCAGGCGCCCATCGGCATCGCCGTGTACGACCGGGACCTGCGCTTCGTGCGGATCAACGCGGCGCTGGAGCGCATCCACGGGTTCCCCGAGGAGAAGGCCCTCGGCCGGTCCGTCGCCGAGGTCCTCCCGGGCCTGGACGCCATGGCGATCGAGCGCCGCCTCAAAGGGGTCCTGGACAGCGGCCGGCCGGTCGTCAACGCCGTCCACCAGGGGCGCACCGCGGCCGATCCGGACCGGGAGCACGTCTGGCACGTCTCCTCGGTCGTCCTGACCGCGCCGGACGGCGACGTCCTCGGCGTCACCGATCTGATCATCGACATCACCGACCGCCACCGGACGCGGGAACGCCTGGCGCTCCTGGACGAGGCCGCCATGCTCATCGGCACCACGCTGGACGTGCGGCGCACGGCGGAGGAACTCGTGGACGTACTCGTGCCCCGGCTCGCCGACGTGGCGACGATCGACCTCCTCGACGACGTCGTGGAGGGCGCGGAGCCGGAGCCGATGCGCCACGGACCCGTCGCGGTGCGATCCCTCGCCCGCACCGCCGTCGACCCGGAGATCATCAGCCGGATCCGCCGGCCCGGGGAACTGCAGAACTACCCACCGGACTCGCCGCACGTGCTGAGCCTCGCCGACGGCAGGCCGCGGCTGATCCCCGTGCTCGACCCGGATGCCGACTGGCTGTGCGACACCGCCGACGAGCGGATGAAGGCGATGGTCACGTACGGGATCGACTCCCTGATCCTCGTCCCGCTGCGCGCGCGGGACGCGACCTTGGGCCTGGTCCACCTGTACCGGGGACGCACGCGGGAACCCTTCGAACCCGACGACCTCGTCCTCGCCCAGGACATCGTCGCGCGCGCCGCGGTCTGCCTGGACAACGCACGCCGCTACACCAACGAGCACATGGCCGCCCTCACCCTCCACGCGAGCATGCTGCCGCGCAGCGTCCCCGACCAGAGCGCGGTCGAGGTGGCGCAGCACTACCGGCCGTCGCGGGTGCACGCGGGGGTGAGCGGTGACTGGTTCGACGTGATCCCGCTGTCGGGAGCCCGCGTCGCCCTGGTGGTGGGCGCGGTGCCGGGGACGGGTTTCCAGGCGGCCGCGTGCATGGGGCACATCTGCTCCGCGATCCGTACCCTGGCCCAAGTAGACCTGACGCCGGACGAGTTGCTCGGCCAGATCGACGACATGGTGCCGCGGCTGCTGGAGCGCGAACACTCCACCGGGTCCGCGCCGGTGGTGGAGGGGCTGAAGGGCTCGACCTGTCTGTACGCCGTCTACGACCCCGTCTCACGGCGGTGCGTGATGGCGAGTGCCGGGCATCCGCCGCCCGCCGTCGTCGGCCGGGCCGGCGACGTGGTGATCCCCGACGTGCCGATCAACAGCCCGCTCGGTCAGGGGGACCCGGTGTTCGAGCCCCTGGAGCTGGAACTCGCAGAGGGCAGCACCCTGGTGTTCTCCAGCCACAGCCTCCAGCGCCCCACGGACACCTGCGAGACCCTCGCCGCCCGGCTCAGTTCCGTCGTCGCCGACCGGGGCCGCCCGATCGAGGAGGCCTGCCGCGCCATCTCGGACCTGGTCGCCGCCCATCTCACGATGGAGGACGGACTGGCCCTGCTCCTCGCCCGGCCGCGCCCCCTCGACCCGGGGAAGCTGGCCACGTGGACCGTGCCGCCGCTCCCGGCGGCCGTCGGGGACATGCGCTCACTGGTGCTGCGGCAGCTCGACCAGTGGGGACTGGAACACCTGTCCTTCTCCACCGCACTCATCGTCAGCGAGCTGATCACCAACGCCATCCGCCACGGGCACGGCCCGATCCGGCTGCGGCTGATCCTGGACCGTACGCTCATCTGCGAGGTCAGCGACTCGGCGAGCACGTCGCCGCACATCCGCCGGGCGGCCACCACCGACGAGGGCGGACGCGGGCTGTTCCTGGTGGCGCAGTGCTCGCGCCGCTGGGGCACCCGGTACGCCCTGGCCGGCAAGACCATCTGGGCGGAGCAGACCCTGGAACCCGACCGGGCCGCCTGACGCGGCGGTCAGCGGGCTCCGGCGCGCGAGGGCGGCAGCAGTTCGGTGGCGAACCTCAGGAACTGCGACAGCGGCGCGCCCGCGGCGACCAGGGAGGCCGGGCGCAGGGGGAGCCCGTCCGGCCCCTCCTCGCAGCAGGCCGAGTAGGCCTCGCGCACGACGTGCGCCGCTCTGTCGACCCGCTCCGCCAGGTGCTCGTCCCCGCCCTCGGGTGCCTTCCTCAACCAGCCGTACAGGGCGTCGCGTTCCCGTTCCAGCAGCGCCGCGAGGTGCGTCGTCGTGCCTTCCGCGAGCAGCCGCCGGGCGGAACCGAAGGCCGTCCCCGCCGCCGCGGCCCACGCGAAGGGGGCGTCCGCGCTCCGCAGCGGGGTACCGCCGGCCGAACTCGTCAGCCCGTCCGGTACGAACAGCTCACGCAGCCGGTAGCCGTCGACTCCCTCGGCGCCCTGGGTACGGCGTACGACGAACACCATCCGGCCGCGCTCGACCAGGGCGGGCAGCGCCACCCACCGGGCGTCACGGGCGGTCCGCGCGAGCCGCCACTCCCCCGAGAGCACGTGGCCCCCGTCGGCCGGCCGGGCCCAGGGCACCGTCCGCGGGTCGTCGTCGGCGGGTTCGGCCCCGGGCAGCGGCGCGGCCCAGTGGTAGCGGCTCACGAAGTCGGCCCACGCCGCGCCCGGCCGGGCGTGACCCAGTGCCTCGCAGGCAGTGAAGACCTCGTCCAGGGGCGTACCGGGCGCTGGGAGGTGCGCCGGCGCGGCGGGTTCCCGGGGGGCCGTTCCCCTGCCGGCGTCGGCGAGCGCGAGGTGTCCCTGGGAGTGCATGGGGGGAGTCCTTCCGAATGACGTTCCCGGGAGCCGCGTGGAGACGCCGCCATCCTGGGGGCGGCGCACGCACCGGTCCGCGGTCGCCGGGGTCCTGAGGCGAGGACGGCCTCTCCCGGGCCGAGCGGCAGACGCCGCCCTCGGGCCGGGTGCGGGCGGAACGCCCGGTGCGGTCCAGGTCCTCTCCTGGGTGCTCTCCACTGTGCACGGTCACCGTCCCCGGTGGCAGTGCCCTGGCGGTCCTGGGAGCGGGAGGACCAGTCACCAGGGCGTCAGGCGTGAGCACGGCCCGGGCACGGCCGGACAAGGCCCCGGCGCGCCCCGGGCACGGCGGCCCGCACTGCCGCGCGGTCCGGGCGCGATCCTTCAGGAGGGGGTTCCGCCCCGCCTGCCCTGCGCGCGTCCCGCTTCCGCGGCGGGCACGCGTGTGGACGGGTCGGCGGGGTTCCTGCCGATGGCCGCGCGGGAGGCGTCGTCGGGCTCGATCACGGTGACCTCGCTGCCGCCGGCCCGCAACTCGTCGACGGCCGCCCGCAGAGGCTTCTCGCAGGGGAACAGTTCCCGCTGCCCCAGGGGCGCGACGACCAGGACGCGCGAAGCGCCGGCCGCCAGATCGGCGCTGGTGTTGGAGCGGACGGCGCCGTCGACGTACCGGTGGCCCCCGATCGTCACGGGCGGCCACAGACCCGGCAACGGGGCGACGAACCAGGCTCACGCCGGAGGCGTTGTCGAAGACCCGCGTCGCGCCGCTCCCGGTGTCGACGGCGACGAGCTTCAACGTCATGTCGGTCGGCCAGTCGTGGACGGGGAGCCGTGAAGCGATCACGGCGCGGCGCGCGGCCTCGGGCACCGTGTCGGCCGCCAGCGCGAACCTGCCCAGGGCGCGCCGCACCTCCGGGAACGAATCCGCGCCTTCCAGCGCGGCCTCGAGGTTCCGGCCGAACGTCTCGAGGTCGACGTCCCCCATGATCTCGGCCGCCTGCATCCGGGGGTCGGTCTGCCGGGCGTACAGCTCGGGCAGGCCGAGTCCGCCGCCCAGTTGCGCGGCCACGGTCGCGCCCGCCGAGGTGCCGATGACCGTGCCGGCCTTCGACACGTCGCCGCCCGCCTCGGCGAGTCCGGTGAGCAGACCGGTCGTCCACGCGATTCCGGCGATGCCTCCGCCGCCCAGGACCAGGGCTTCCGTCATGTCCCGCACTCCCTGTCGATGCCGTGCACCGCCCTTCCGCCGGCGGCCCGAACCCCCACTGCACCCGCGCGGACCACGGCGCCGGAAGGCCCCCTTCCTCCTGGGACCGGCAGGGCCACGGGCCGGGCGCCGGAGAGGCGGTGGGTGGTCCCGGCCGCTCCCAGGATCGACAGGGCCTTCACCCCGGGCGTGGGAGCCAGCAGGGTGGGTGGGACCTACGACCTCATCGCGGCCGTCCGACGTGGGCAACCGCGGTGTCCGGCCTGCCTTCCGAGGCGAACGAAGGGTTTCCATGAAGATCGGGTTTGCGCTTCCGTACCTGCACCACGTGGCCCACCAGGTCGACCGGACGGCGGAGTTCGCCCGGGAGGCCGAGAAGGCCGGTGCGGCGAGCCTGTGGGCGGGAGACCGGCACTTCGCCGCCGTCGACCCCACGATCGGGGCGACGGGACCCGGCACCACGATCCCGGTGGAGTACCGGACCGCGGCGGACCCCTTCGTCCTGCTCGGCGTGGCGGCCGCCGCCACCGAGCGGGTGCGGCTGGGCACCAACGTCCTCATCGCGCCGATCTACGCGCCCGCGCACCTGGCCCGCAGCCTGACCACGATCGACCGGATCAGCGGCGGCCGGCTCATCCCCGGCTTCGGCGTGGGCTGGTCGCCGGAGGAGTTCACCGCGGCGAACGCGGACTTCACCAAGCGCGGCGCCCGGACGGACGAGATGCTCGACGCGCTCGAACTGCTCTGGACCCAGGACCCGGTGGAGTACCACGGACACCACCTGGAGCTTCCGCTGCAGCACTCGCCGCTGAAGCCCGTCCAGAAGCCCCGGCCGCCCTTCTACTTCGGAGCGCCGAGCGGGGCCCCCGCGGCGCTCCGGCGCATCGGGGAACGTGCGGACGGCTGGCTGCCCGCGTGCCTCGTCCCCGACTACGTGGACGCCGAGACGGTGCTGGCACAGCGCGCCCTCATCAACGAGTTCGCCAGTGCGGCGGGACGGGACCCCTCGCTGCTGGACACCGTGATGCGGGTCAACGTCGTGGAGGGGACCCCGTCGGGCCGGGTCGCCGACGCCATCAAGTCGCTCTCCGCCGAGACGGGCATCGAGCACTTCATGGTGGAGTCGATGTCCCTGCCCCACGTCGACGCCGTGCTGGACCTGGTCACGGAGCTGCTGATGCTCGTCGGGCGCGGCTGACCACCCGCCCGTCACGCTGCGCGATTCACCCGTTCGGCGGCGCTTTGGTCGCCGTCGCGGGGCGATCGGCGTCCCATGAGCGTGACCGCATCCGCGTTCGAGTGGGAGGTCGCCGATGTACGACATGCGTGCCGAACCCATGGCGTCGGAAACCGGGTCCGCCCGGTTGTGGCATGTTCTGCGGCTCGACGGAAGCGCCCTCTGCGGCCGCGCGCTCGCCGCGCGGCCCCTCGCGGCTTCCGACGACGACTGCCGCGACGAGTACTGCACCCCCTGCATGACGGCGGTGGCCGCGGCCGCGTCCCGCCGCGGCGGGCTCCGCCCCATGACCTGAATCCGCCCTCCGGCCGGCAGGGTTGGACCTGCCAGCTTCCCCATGAGGGTTTAATTGCGTACGCACGCACTTACCGATCCAGCGAAACGGACCCCCCGGTCCGATACCATGGGCCACGGCAATCACGGGGCTGCGCCCCGCCCCGACCCCAGACAGGCCGTCCGTCCCATGAGCCCTTCGCACTCCCCCGGCCCGGACCGGCCGACGACCGCGTCACCGCGACGGGCGGACGCCCGCCGCAACCACGACCGCGTGGTCGCGGCCGCGGTGGACGTCTTCCGCGAGCACGGCACCCTGGCCACCGTCCCCCAGATCGCGGCGCGGGCCCAGGTCGGCAAGGCGACGGTCTACCGCAGCTTCCCCACCAAGGAGGACCTGCTGGAGACGGTCACCCGGCTGAGCCTGGCGGAGCTGGAGCGGCGCACCGCGGCGGCCCGGGCCCGGCCCGGCCCGGACGATGCCTTCCGGTGCCACGTCCTCGCGCTCTTCGACGTCCTGGCCCGCGACCGCCTGCTCGCCGAACGGCTGGCGGACGCGGCCTCCCCGGCCGCCGTGTCGGTCCTGGAGTCGCTGACCGACGCCATGGAGACCGCACGGGCGGCGGGGGCGCTGCGCGAGGACACCACCGCGCTGGATCTGCGCGTGCTCCTCTGCGGCACGGCCCTCCAGTTGGTGCGGCTCAAGGAACCCGATCCGTCGGTCTGGCACCGCTACGCGGAGATGGTGCTGCGGGCCTTCGGCCGCTGACCGCAGCGGAAGGGTTCTCCTCGGCGTCCGGCGTACGCAGGCTGCCGCGGACCTGCTCCAGGAAGCGACGCGCGGCCGGCCCGGCCGCATGCCCCTTGGGCGAGACGAGGTCGACGCGGCGCAGCAGCGTGATCCCGGCCAGGGGGACGAGCCGGAGCGCCTCGGCGGGGCGCGGGCTCGACGGGAAGTCGAGGCCCTCCGGAACCAGCGCGACGCCCACTCCGGCGGCGACCAGGTCGAGGACCAGGGGCCATTCGTCGGCCTCGCACACGGTGCGGCGCACGAGCCCGGCGTCCTGGAAGGCCTGGTCGACCTGGACGCGGATCGCCCAGTCGGACGGGGTGTCCACGAAGCGCTCGCCGGCGAGCCGGTCGAGGGTGACCTCCCGCTCGGCCGCGAGCGGATGGCCGGGCGCGCACGCCATCACGATCGGTTCCGCGACCAGGCGCACGACGTCGAGACCCGTGCTGTGCGCGGGGACCACCGGCACCAGGGCGCAGTCGAGTTCGCCGTCCGCGACCATCTCCAGCATCCGCACCGCGGGCAACTGCCGGACGGTGACGTCGACGCCGGGGTGCTCAAGCGCGAACCGCGCGACCCACGAGCTGAACGGCAGGGTGTGGCCGATCGTGTGCATCGCGCCGATGCGCAGCCGCCCCGTCAGGACGCCGTTCACGTCGCGTACGGCCTGCCGGGCGGCCTCCGCGGCGTCGAGGGCCTGCCGGGCCGCGGGGACCAGGGCCTCGCCCGCGGGCGTCAGCCGCACCGGGCGCGTACCCCGGACGAAGAGCAGCGCCCCGACGTCCTTCTCCAGTGCGCGCACCGAGGAGGACAGGCCCGACTGGACGATCAGCTCCCGGGCGGCGGCCCGCGTGAAGCTGCGCTCCTCGGCGAGGGCGAGGAAGTGGCGCAGGTGACGGAGTTCCACGGGCCCATCATCTCACGCAGAGATGGAATCCATCTCCAGCACATCCCCCAGAGCTGACGTGGTCTCGCGCCCGACGGGTGTTGTGGACCTACGCGGCAGGCGTGCACCGCCCGCCGCTCCTGGATCGAGCACAGAGAGAAGAACATGACCGCGTCCATCACCACGTCCGCGCTCGCGAGCACGCACCGAAGCCGGCACGCCGGCGGCTTCTGGTTCGTCGCCGCGGCGTTCCTGTCCCTCATGGCCTTCGGTACCGTGCCCACCCCGCTCTGGCCGCTCTACCAGGCGCGGGACCACTTCGGGCCGACGGCGGTCACCGTGGCCTTCGCGGTCATGGTCCTCGGTGCGGCACTCGGCTTCGGCCTGCTGGGCCATCTCTCCGACCGCCTCGGCCGCCGCCGGATCATCGTCCCGGCGCTGCTCGTCGGCATCGTCGCGGCCGCCGTCCTCGCCGCGTGGCCGGACCTCCCCGGACTCATCGTCGGCCGGATCATCACGGGGGTCTCGGTGGGCCTGATGGCGTCCACGGCCAGCGCGTACCTCAGCGACCTGTACGAGGTGGCCCGTCCCGAGCGCGCCGGGTCGCACGTGCCCTCGCTCGTGGCGAGCGTCGCCAACCTGGGCGGACTGGCCCTCGGTCCGCTGATCTCCGGGGCACTCGCCCAGTGGGCCCCCGCTCCCCTGACCACCAGTTACCTCGTGTTCGCGGGCGTCCTCGCGGTGCTGCTCGTGCTGTTGCTCGCCACTCCCGAAACCGTCGACACCGCGCTCGGGGCCGGCGAGCGGCCCACCCGCTTCGCGCTGCGCCCGGGTCACGGAAGGGTGTTCGCCGCGGCGGCGGGCCTGGGCTTCTTCGCCTTCGCCCTGATGGGCCTGTTCTCCTCGCTGGGCGCCGTCATGGTCCGCGGCCGGCTCGGCATCACCTCGACGTTCGTCGTGGGGCTGGCGCCGTTCACCGCGTTCGCGGCCTCCGCGGCGGCCCAGCTCGCGCTGGGCGCACTCGCGCAGCGGCGGCAACTCGTCATCGGCACCGCGGCGTTCCCCGTCGGCATGGTCCTCACGGCCCTGGCGATCCACCGCCCGGCGCTCGGCTTCTTCCTCTTCGCCGTGGCCGTCGCCGGCGCGGGCGCGGGCCTGGTGTTCAGGGCCGCGGTCGCCCAGACCGCCGCCGCGGCCGCGCCGGCCTCACGCGCCGGTGTGCTCGCGGTCTTCTTCGTCATCGCCTATCTCGGCATGGGCCTGCCGTCCGTGGCGTTCAGCCTGGTGATCCGGCACGCCGCGCTGGTGCCCACCATGATCGGCTTCGCGGCCGTCCTGTCGGCCGGCACGGTCCTCGCCGTCGTCACCTCCCTGCGTGGAGCGGCGGCCACCCGCTGACCGCGAGCGCCCGGCCCCGGACCCCGGGTGGCCGTCCGGGGCCTGACACCGCCGCGGGAAGTGGCTAGCCTGCGCGGGTGATCCGCGCCGCCACGCCCACCGCGACCCGCCGCGGCCTGCTCGCCGCGGGCGGCGGGGCGGTCGCGGCGCTGGTGGCCGGGTGCGGCGGCGAGCCGGGGCCGGCGACACGGCTCAGATTCGCGACGGGGGCGGTGGGCGGGCCGTACAACGCCTTCGGGCGGGCCCTCGCGCAGGCCGCGGGGGCGGACGGACGGCGACTGGAGGTCGTACCGCTGGCGACCGCGGCGAGCGTGGACAACCTGCGCAGGCTGGACGCCGGTTCGGCGGAGCTCGCGCTGACGATGGCGGACGCCGCCGAGGACGCCGTGCTGGGGCGTGAGCTGTTCCCGCGGCGGGTCGAGGTGACCGCGCTGGCCCGGGTGTACGTCAACCACACGCACGTCGTGGTGCCGGCCCGGGGACCCGTCCGCGCGCTGGGGCAGCTCGCCGGGCGTCCTGTCGCCGCGGGCGCCTCCGGGTCGGGCGCGCAGATCGTCGCGGAGCGGCTGCTGCGGGCGGCCGGGCTGACCGGCTCCCGGGCGGTGCGGGCGCGGCGGATGGAAGCGGCGGAGTCCGCCGTGGCGCTGCGCGACGGGGAGGTCGACGCGCTGATCTGGTCCGGAGGGGTGCCGACACCACTGCTGGCCGACCTCGCCCGGGAGATGCCGCTGCGTTTCCTGGCCCTGGACGGTCACGTGGCGGGACTGCGCGCCGCGTACGGTCCGGTGTACTCCGCGGTGACGATCCCGGCGGGAGCCTACGGGCTGCGCGAGCCGGTCGGCACGCTCGGGGTGAGCAACTACCTCGCGGCCAGGGCCGACGTACCGGAAGACGCGGTGCGCGAGCTGCTGGCCCTGGTGTTCGACCGCCGGCGTGTGCTGCTGGCGGAGGTGACGGCGGGCGCGCGCCTGGAACCGCGGTTCGCGATCTCCACCGGAAGTGTGCCGCTGCACCCTGGGGCGGCGGCGTACTACCGCTCGGTGTTCGGCTGAGCGGCGGGCAGGCGGAGCTCGAAGCGCAGCCCGTGCGGCGCGGCGGCCCGCACGGTGAGACTGCCGCCGCTGCCGCGCGCGATCTCGTCGGCGATGGCGAGGCCCAGACCGCTGCCGGGCGTGTTCTGGTGCCCGGGCGCGCGCCCGAAGCGCCGCAGCAGAAGGGGAAGTTGCTCCGGCGGGACGCCCGGCCCGTCGTCGCCGACGAGCACCAGCACTTCGCCCTCGCGGCGGCCGGCGTGGACGTCGACCCGGCTCCCGGGCGGCACGAACTTGGCGGCGTTGTCGAGGAGCGCGTCAAGGACGCGGCCGACGGCGTCGGGCAGGGCCCGGGTGCGCAGTCCGTGCTGCACGTCCGCGGTGAGGCGGAGCCGCGCGGCGGTGAACACCGGTTCCCAGGCGGCGCAGCGTCCCCGTACCGCCGTGGAGACGTCCTCGTCGGCGAGGGGGGCGGCGCCCGCTTCGACGCGGGCCAGGGCCAGCAGCCCGTCGAGGAGTTCCTCCAGCCGCTCGGCCTCGTCGAGCGCACGGGCGTGCTCGGCACGACCGGGGGCGGAGGTCAGGTGCGGCTCGACGTTCTCCAGTTGCAGGACGAGGGTGGCGAGGGGGTTGCGGAGCTGGTGGGAGGCGTCGGCGACGAAGTCGCGCTGGCGGCCGATGGAGTCCGCCACGGCCTCGGCCATGGAGTTGAAGTGGCGCCGCAGCCGTCGCAGTTCGGGCGGCCCGCTGTCGGAGGCGGCACGGGCCCGGAGGCTGCCGGAGGCGATCCCCTCGACGGCGCGGTCCAGGTCGATCACGGGGCGCAGCAGCCAGCGGGCGATCCCCGCGGCGACGAGGGCCGCGGCGGTGAACGCGGCGAGCGCGCCCACGGCGATCAGCCACCAGCGCACGGTGACGTCGTGGCGGGCAGCGGCGGTGGGCACGGTCAGCAGGACGGTGCCGCTGACGCGTTCGTCGCGGCCGACCGGTTCCGCGACGACGACGCTGTGCGGCCCCCAGGGGCGCAGTGTCGGCAGCCGGTCGGTGGACCGCCCGGTCAGGGCACGGCTGCACGCCTCCGCGAGCGCGCCCGCGGGCGTGCGGTGGCCCGAGCGGGCGAGGGTGCTCCCGGCCGTGTCGGTGATCGTCACACCGGCTCCGTACAGCTGCGCGTAGCGGCGGATCTCGGCTGACAGCTCCGCGCGGTCCGCGGCGGTGCGCGCCCGATCGGCCAGGTCGGCGAAGCGGACGGCCTCGGCGCGGCGCTGCAGCAGCAGGTGCTCGGTGCGTTCGCGGGCGTACGCGTCGGCGAGGGGCAGCGACAGCAGGAGGGCGGCGGCGCCCATCAGGGCCGTGAGGACGGCCAGCAGGCGGCGCCTCACCGGCCGTCCCCGAGCCGGTAGCCGAAGCCGCGGACGGTGCGGATGAGGGCGGGCCGGCCGGTCTTGGCCCGGATGCCGGCGACGTGGACGTCGAGCGAGCGGGACGCGGCGAGGAAGGCGTCGCCCCAGATCCGGTCGAGGATCTCCTCGCGGGAGTGGGCCTCCCCGGGCCGGGCGGCGAGATGGGCCAGAACGTCGAACTCCCGCCGGGTCAGCCGCACTTCCCCGCCGGCCACGGTGACGGTGCGACCGACCGGGTCGATCTCGGTGTCGCCGACGGTGACCGGCGCACCGGGCGGCGCGGGTCGGTCGCCCCCTGCCGCCGCCGGTCCGCTGCGGCGGCGCACGGTGTCGATCCGGGCGATCAGCTCCGCCATGCGGAAGGGCTTCACCACGTAGTCGTCGGCCCCGGCGCGCAGCCCCTGGACGATGTCGCGTTCCTCGCAGCGGGCGGTGACGACGATGAGCGGGACGCCGCAGACGGTGCGCAGCCGCCGCAGCAGCTCCAGCCCGTCCAGGTCCGGGAGTCCGAGGTCGAGCAGGACGAACTCCGCCTCGTGCACGAACCGCAGGGCGTCCAGGGCCCGGCCGACGCGGCGCACGGTGTGCCCGCGCTGGGCCAGGGCCGTGCCGAGGGCGTGGGCCATCCGGTCGTCGTCCTCGACGAGAAGCGCGTGCATCCGAGGTGTCCTTGCTGCGTGACGGGGAGGTTCCGGCGCCGTCGACGGCGGGCCTCCGGAGATTCGGAAAAGATCGCGAAGCCTGTCAACCATTCCTCGCCGGACGGTGGTTTGAAGAGGTGGAGGGGGTACGTGCGTCCCCCGTCCGTTCCACTGACAGTCTGCACGGCCGCTCAACCGGCGGGGACCCGGCGCGACCCGGGTCCCCGCCGACCCCGGGCGCGCCGTCGCCCCATCAGGCGGCGCCGCCCCGCCAACGGTCATCCGTTCCCGGATCAGAAAGTCCAGCATGCGTATCAAGAACGCGGGCCTCGTGCTCGCCTGCTGCACCGCGGTGGCCGCCCTGGCCGCCTCCCCCGCCGGCGCGGCCACGTCCACCCTGCCCAGCCCCTCCGTCAGTGCGGTCCTCGACGTCCAGAAGCAGGCCATGGCGAACGGCGCCCCGGGGGCGCTGACCCGTATCGACTCGGGCAGTTCGAGCTACCGCATCGCGTCCGGGCAGGCGGACACCGTCGCCCGCACGGCGATGGACGCGGACCGGCGGTTCCGGGTCGGCAGCGTCAGCAAGAGCTTCACCACGGTGGTGCTGATGCAACTGGCCGCCGAGGGCCGGATCGACCTCGACGCCCCGGCGAACACCTACCTGCCCCAGCCGCTGCCCGACGACCGCATCACCGTGCGGCACCTGCTCTCCCACCGCAGCGGCCTGTGGGACTACACCAACGACATGTTCTACTACACCGTCCCGGGCTTCGAAGCGGTACGGAACAAGGTCTTCACCTACCAGGAACTCATCGACCTCTCCACCGCCCACCAGCCCACCAACGCACCCGGCGCGGCCTACAGCTACTCCAACACCAACTTCGTGGTCCTCGGCGCACTCATCGAGAACATCACCGGCGTGCCGATGGCCACCCACTACCAGCAGCGGATCCTCACCCCGCTGAACCTGCGGAACACCACCTACGTCCACCCGCAGACCACCATCTCCGGCTCCTACGCCCACGGCTACCTGCGCCAGGACGACACCACCCTGCCCCTGGTGGACTCCACCGAGCAGACCGTCTCCTGGGCACAGTCCGCCGGCGCCGTCATCTCCAACGCCGCCGACCTGAACCGGTTCTTCTCCGCCCTGGTCACCGGCAAGCTCGTGCCCGCCGCGCAGCTCCAGCAGATGATGACCATGGTCCCGGTCAACGCCGACGGCACCCAGTCCTACGGACTGGGCCTGCGGGCCAGGAAACTGTCCTGCGGCGTGACCGTCTACGGCCACACCGGCACCGTCCAGGGCTTCTACACCTACGCGTTCACCACCGCCGACGGCAAGCGCAGCATGACGTCCATGGCGAACACCTCCAACAACGGCACCGTCAACACCATCCTCGGCGGCACCCTGGAAGCCGCGTTCTGCGGCACCACCACCGCCAAGGCCACCACACTCAAGACCACCGAAGGCGAGACCTTCACCGAGGACATCGCCCCCCAGATCGTCCGCCGCTGACGCGGCATCACGCGCCCTGGATCCCGGCCCCGCGGCCGGGATCCAGGGGCCCGCGCACCGCGACGCGAGCCCTTCACGGCCGGGGTCGCAGTTGTACCGGAACACGCAGGCGGCCCCGGCGAAGACCGGCGCCATGAAGTACACGGGAAGCGCCCGGTGGCCTGTATTCAGCTTCCCGTGCACGGCGAGGACCACACTGCTCGCGACGGGGATCCGCAAGCACCTCAGCGCCAGAGATGATCTCGCGTTCGTGCACCGGACGCTACGGCGCGCCGCGCCGGGGTTCCATCCCTCCCCGGTGAAGGGTGGCTCAAGCGCAGTGCCGCCGCACCGCACGCCGACCGACACCCGGAGTGACGCCTCCGCGGAGTTCCGTGGTCAAGGGGAGTCCTGGGCCTGCCCCTGCGGATAATCCGCAGTCTTTCTTCTGTACGCCACAAAACTCCATGAAACGATTTACCGTGCCTGTGTCGGAGTTTCCGGCCACCCCGAGGGCCGCGAAGCAGGCTGCTCGGGGCGCCTGCTTGATTCGGCTCAACCGGCGCGGTGGCATCGTGATCAAGGCATTCCGTACGGACGTCCTCCCACCACATGAGAGGGAGGAGTACTGGACAGACGCAGTCCACCAGGCGGTCACCCGGCTGGAGATCCGGCCCCACCCGGACGGCACCGTGGGCGGCGCCCTGTGGTCGGTGGAGGTCGGATCCATCCATGTGGGCCATGTCGAGGCGGGCCCCCAGCGAATGACCCGGACCCGCGGCATCATCGCGAACGACGCCGGCAACGCGCTCATCGTGAGCCTGCAGGAAGCCGGCAGCAGTGTCGTGGCCCAGGACGCACGGGAGACGCTCCTCGCCTCGGGGGAACTGGTCCTGCTCGACTCGCGGCGGCCCTTCCTGCGGAACTTCCCGGTAGGTTTCCGCCAGAACATCGCCGCCGTCCCACTGGAGTTGCTGGACGTTCCCGACTCGTTTCTGGCCCGGGTCACCGGCCGGACATACCCTCCCACGCACTACATCGGGGGAATCCTGGCCTCGTTCGTGAGCAGGCTCGCCGCGGCGGCGGAATCCAGCGCCTGCATGTCGGACACCCATCAGTACCTGCAGCGGGGGCTGATCGACGTGCTCACCGCGCTGGTGGCGCACGAGGGACGGCTCGACGCGGATGTCACGCCGACCGCCGAGGAGACACTGCGGCTGCTCATCCGCGACTACATCAGAACCCACCTGAACCGGCCGGACCTGTCGCCGTCCATGATCGCGGCCGCACACCACATGTCGGTGCGCTATCTGCACAAGCTGTTCCAAGGCGAGGACATGACCATCGGCCGTTGGATCCAGCACCAGCGCCTGGAGGCCAGCCGAGAGGACCTCGCGCGTCCCGATCTGGCCGGGTTGACGGTCGAGGCGATCGCGCAGCGAAGGGGTTTCGCCAGCCCCGCGCACTTCAGCCGGATCTTCCGGGCCGCCTACGGCATGTCCCCGGTCACGTGGCGCCGCATGGCCGGTGGCTGACCCGCGGGTCCGGCGTCCCCCGGCCGGCCGGGACCCGCCGGGCGGGGCAGTCGCGCCTGAACGCCGTCTCCGTGGCGAGCCAGCGCGATCATCGCGAGATCGTCGGCCGGCAGGGCCCCGCAATGGGCGACGACGTCGTCGAGGATCTCCCCGAGGATGTCGTGCAGGCGCTGTTCACAGCAACGGCGCGCATCGCGCCACGTCCACGTGGCGGCACGTTCGAGGAGCGGGAACCATCCGCCGGTGGAGTCACGGGCCTCCAGCAGACCGTCGGTATACAGCAACAGCGTGTCGTCCGGGCCGAGTTCAAAGGCGCTCTCGTGGGCGCCGACGTCACACAGCGGACTCAGCCCGAGCGGCGGACAGGACGTGCCCGGCAGGAAGGCCGGCTCGCCCGAACGCGCCCGAACCGGCGGCGGGTGGCCGAAGTTGACCATGCGGGCCACGCACTCGCCGTCCGGGACCTCCAGGACCAGTAGCGTCGCGAAGCGTTCGTCCGCGTCGGAGCTCGGGTGGTCGTCCGCCTCGGCCAGGTACCGGAGGAAACTCTCCTCCAGGCGGGCGGACAACTCGGCCAGCGAGACGGGCTGCGGCGCCCACTCGCGGAAGGCGCCGAGGATGGCGATGACGTCGAGGAACGAGGGCAGCCCCCGCCCCCGTACGTCGCCGATGATCACGCGGGTCGCCGCGTCGGCCCGGGCGACCGCGTAGAGGTCCCCGCCGACCCGGGCCCGTCCCCCACAGGCACGGTAGACGGAGGCGAGGTTCAGGCCGCCGATCCGCGAGGGGAGCGGTCGCAGCAGAACCCGTTGCACGCCGTCGGAGACGGCACGGGCGCCCGCCGCCTGTCGGTGGTACCGCCGGAGCAGCCGGCCGCAGGCCACCGCCGCCGCCGGCGCCGCGACGAGTTGCAGCACACAACAGACGACCTCCACGTGCCGGTACAACGCGACAGCCGCGCAGACCACCGGAGTCCCCAGCAAGACCCCTGCGACGAGAACGAGCTGCGCCGGCGACCTTTCCTCCAACCGTTCAAGATCGGTCATGCCGCTCTCTCCCTTCCCTCGCACCCCGTGCCGCCGGGTGGGGGCGGCGGCCTCCGGGGTCGATTGCCCGACCGTAGGTGCGGCACCGTCGCGGATCTTGCGCGAGGGCGCATGGGATCTTGACCGATGGCGCAGCTCCGGACCGGTCGCGGGACAACTGCCGGCGGGCGAGGAGAGGGGCGCGCGCACATGACGCGTCCCCGATCGGTGCCGGTGCGTGGCGGCTCGTGCGCGTGCCGGTGAGCGGCCGGGCCGGGGCGATCGGGGACGCGCGGATCACATCGCCGGAGGTGTGCGGGCTCCGTCAGGCCTGTGGCACCACGCCCTCGGCCGGGGACCGGGCGGGCCGCGGCGCGGCACGGTCGTCGGCCGCCTCCTCGGCGCGGCTGAGCGCGGCGTTCCTGGTGTCGGGCATGAGGACGTAGGTGACGAGGGAGACCAGCGCGCACCCCGAGACGTACCAGAAGAAGGCCGTCTCGTGACCCGCGCCCTTGAACCACAGGGCCACGTACTCCGCCGTGCCGCCGAACAGCGCGTTGGCGATCGCGTACGGCAGCGCGACGCCCAGCGCCCTTACGCGGGTCGGGAACAGCTCGGCCTTCACGGCGGCGTTGATGGAGGTGTAGCCGGTGACGATGACGAGCGCCAGCAGCGACAGCCCGAGCGCGGGCCAGTACGAGGAGGCCGAGCCGAGTGCCGTCATGATCGGGTAGGTGCCCAGGGTGCACCCCACCGCGAAGGTGATCAGCAGTGGCCTGCGGCCGATCCGGTCGGAGAGCGCCCCCGCCAGGGGCTGGAGCAGCGCGAAGACGAACAGCGCGGTGAAGCTGACCAGGGTCGCGGTGTTCTTGGCCATGCCGGCGCTGCCGATGAGGTACTTGGTGAGGTACGTGGTGTACGTGTAGTAGGCGACGGTGCCGCCCAGGGTGAGCGCCATGACCAGCAGCGCCTGGCGCCGGTGCTGCCACAGCAGCCGGATCGAGCCCCGGGCGTCGTCCTGGGTGCCGGCCTCCTCGGCGAAGGCGTCGGTCTCCTCGAGCCTGCGCCGGATCCAGAAGACCACGACCGCGAAGACCGCGCCCAGCGCGAAGGGAATGCGCCATCCCCAGTCGTGCAACTGGTCCGTGGTCAGCACGTGCTGAAGGGTGATCAGGATCCCCAGGCCCAGCAGCTGGCCCGCCGTCATCGACACGTACTGGAAGGACGAGCCGAGACCGCGCCGGTCACGGGCCGACGCCTCGGTCAGGTAGGTCGCACTGGCCGCGTACTCGCCGCCGATGCTCATGCCCTGCAGCAGCCGGGCCAGCAGCAGGACGAGCGCCCCCGCGTAGCCGGCCTGCCCGTACGTCGGGGCGATCGCGATCAGCAGCGCGGCGACCGACATCATCGTGACGGTGAGGGTCAGCGCGCTCTTGCGGCCGTGGCGGTCGGCGGCGCGGCCCAGCACCCAGCCGCCGACGGGGCGCATCAGGAAGCCGACCGCGAAAATGCCGGCGGTGTTCATCAGCTGGGTGGTCGGGTTGTCGCCGGGGAAGAAGGAGTCGGCGAAGTAGATGGCGAAGCTGGCGTAGACGAACCAGTCGTACCACTCGACGAGATTGCCGAGCGAGCCTCCCACAAGGGCGAGGCGGCGCTTGCCGCGCTCCCCGGCGGCGGGCGGCGCGGGCATGGCGGAAGTCGGCGACATCGGCGGCTCCAAAGGGAAAGGCCCTGATGGGGGACGGGGCGAAGTGCCCAGAGCATGTGGGCCCGCGCCGCGCCCGGACAAGGTCCGGCGCCGAGATCTAACGTTCCGCTAAGAATCGGGTCACGGTCGCCGCGCCGCCCGGTCGCCCTGGGGGACGCCGTCGACACGGTCGCGTTCCGTCACCATCGCGCCGCCCGGTCGCCACGGCTGACACAGGCCGGCGACGCGCCGCTGGATATCCATGGGCGCTGTCCGCCCCTCCGGCACCGGTCGTCCCCTTGCCTAGGGAACACCGAGTTCGAAGAGCACGTAACCGGCGTACGAGCCGGAGGCCAGCGCCGCGAAGCCCAGCAGGGCGGCCCGGTCGGCCGGGCGGGCGCGGGCGAGGGCCAGCGCGGGCGGCACGAACAACGGGAAGGCGGGCAGCAGGTAGCGCGAGACGTTGCCGAAGATCTGCTGCGTGCCCAGCACGGTGACGACGGTGAGGACCGTGTAGACGACCAGGACGAGCGGCAGCCGCAGCCGCACCAGGACCGGGATCAGGGCGAGCGCGAGCACGACGACGCAGATCCCGATCACGTCCTCGATCGGGCACGCGAACAGGTAGTCGAAGTCGCCCACCGCCACGGAGGTGAAGACCTCGACGGTGTGGCGGCCCC
Organism: Actinacidiphila glaucinigra; assembly: GCF_035918135.1. Taxonomy (NCBI): domain Bacteria; kingdom Bacillati; phylum Actinomycetota; class Actinomycetes; order Kitasatosporales; family Streptomycetaceae; genus Actinacidiphila; species Actinacidiphila glaucinigra. The sequence continues at coordinate 8,390,271 of NZ_CP109144.1, read as the reverse complement.
AGTCGAAGGTGTGGGCCCAGGCGCCTTCCTGGAGCTTGAAGTAGCCTGCCGGATCGCCCATCCGGTGGCCCACCCAGGCGAGGTAGCCGAACAGGCCGAGCGGCGCGATCACGATCGCCGTCAGCGGCCGCGCCACGCCGTCCGCGCGAGGCTTCCGCAGAGCCGGCAGGGCGGACAGGACGAGGGCGCCGATCAGTGCGGTGGCGGTGGGCCGGGCCAGGCCGGCGGTGAAGGTGAGCAGGCCCGCGGTGAGCCAGCGGCGGGACATGACCGCGTGGCAGGCCCACACCGCCAGGGCGACGTACAGGGACTCCGAGTAGCCGGACCACTCGGTGCCGGAGCCGGGCCACACCGCCCACAGCCCGGCCGCGCACAGCCCGGCGCGGTGGCCGCCGAGACGCGCGGTGACGGCGTAGACGCCGAGGGCGGCGACGAAGGAGGCGAGGACGGACACCAGCATCCCCGCCCCGTACAGGCCGAGGCCGGTCACCTCGGAGACCAGGCGCATCGCGGCCGGGTAGAGCGGGAAGAAGGCGGCCGAGTTGCCCTCGAGGGTGATCGGGCCGGCCGCCCCGGGCACGGGGACCAGCGCCGGTTGGTAGCCGTGGGCGGCGACCTGCTGGTACCACCAGCCGTCCCAGGTGGCGAGGACGTCCCAGGGGCGGGCTCCGCCGCCGAAGCGCGGGTTCTTGTCGCGGAAGTCGCCGGTGTGGTGCAGCAGGTACAGGAAGACGGCGAACCCGGCGAGCTTGAGCGAGCCGTAGACGGCGAGGGCGCGCCCGAAGCGGGCGGTGCGGGAGGGCTCCTCGCGCGGGCCGGCGGCGGTGGCCGCGACCGGGGCGGCGGTGAGCGTGCTGGTCATGAGGGGGTGGGTTCCGTCCGGGGGTCGTGCCGGTCGCGGAAGACCCAGGACCGGAGGAGCAGGAAGCGAAGGAGCGTGGCGGCCAGGTTGGCGGCGACGAGCACCGCGAGTTCGGCCCGGTGGCCGGCGGCCGGTGCCGTGTGGTGCAGGACGGCCAGCGCGCCGCTGGTGAGCCCGAGGCCGACGAGGAAGGCCAGCAGCCCGCGCGCGTGGTGCCGTACGGCGCCGGAGCGGCCGCGCAGGCCGAAGGTGAGGCGCCGGTTGGCGGCGGTGTTCGCGACGGCGCAGATCAGCAGCGCCAGGGCGTTGGCGGCCTGGGGGCCGACGGGCGGCCGCAGCGCCGCGTAGAGCAGCAGGTAGCCGAGGGTGCTGACGGCGCCGACGGCTGCGAAGCGCAGCAGTTGGGAGAGGAGCCGGGCCGGGGCCTCGGTGCCCGCGGAGCCGGGGCGCAGTTCGGTGAGGGGGAGCCGGCCGGTGGCGAGCGCGCGGCCGACGCGGGCGATGCCCCGGAGGTCGGCCAGCGCGGTCGGGAGGATGTGCACCCGGCTGTCGGGGTCGTCGACCCAGTCGACGGGCACCTCGTGGATGCGCAGCCCGGCGCGTTCGGCGATGACGAGGAGTTCGGTGTCGAAGAACCAGCCGGAGTCCTGGACCAGGGGCAGCAGCCGCTCCGCGACGTCGCGGCGCACCGCCTTGAAGCCGCACTGGGCGTCGGAGAAGCGCACCGCGAGCGTCGAGCGCAGCAGCACGTTGTAGCAGCGGGAGATGATCTCCCGTTTCGGGCCGCGCACGACCCGGGCGCCGCGGGCCAGGCGGGTGCCGATGGCGATGTCGGAGTGCCCCGATATCAGCGGTGCGACCAGCGGGAGCAGGGCCGCGAGGTCGGTGGAGTGGTCGACGTCGAGGTAGGCGAGGACCGGCGCGGACGACTGCGACCAGGCGGCGCGCAGCGCCCGGCCGCGCCCCTTGTCGGGCAGCCCGATCCACGCCACCTCGGGCAGTTCCGACGCGAGGCGCTCGGCGATCCGCGGGGTGCGGTCGGTACTGGCGTTGTCGGCGACGGTGATGCGGAAGGCGTACGGGAAGGTGTCGCGCAGGTGGGCGTGGAGGCGCCGGACGGACGGCTCCAGGTCCTCCTCCTCGTTGTGCACGGGAACCACGACGTCGAGGACGGGGTCCGGGTGCCGGGCCGGGAGGGGTGCGCGCTCCATCACGGCGACCGGGTGGTCTTCTCTCATGTTCTGTCCGCATCTGTTCGCTGGTGCGGGGCATGCCGAGGGCACGCGGGACGGGCTGGACGACTGCGGCGGCGCGGAACTGGGGTCCGGGCGGCCGGGGATCGGGGCGGCCGGATCGCGGCGGCCCGGGTTCAGGGAGTGGCGCTCACGCTCGATCCGAGGCTCGCGGGCGGTGGGCTCGTGGTGGAGCCGGAGGCCCTCCCGGTCGGGGGGCCGCCGCCGTAGGCGCCCTCGCCGGTGCCGTCGTACGAGGACGAGGACGAGGACGAGGAGGTGGGCGCGTTCGTGGGGGCGTTCGAACCGGTCGCGGAGGGATCGACGCCACTCGGGCTCATGTCCGGGGAGGCCGGGCTCGTGCTCGTCGAACCGCCGGGACTCGGATAGGCCGTGCCGGTCGCCGGCGGGGTGCCTGCCGGCAGCTGCCCCGGGCCGGCGGGCCCGTTCGCGGCGAAGGCGCCCGGCAGCACCGCCAGTCCGGCGGCCAGGGCCGCCACCGCGACGGCGGAGCCGCCGGCCCGCCAGGCGGCGCGGGTGCGGCGGCGGGTCCGTACGCCGTCCCGCAGCCGTTCCCGGTGCCGGGGCTCAAGGGGGGTGTACTGCTCGGAGTCGCGCAGCATGCGCGCCAACTCGCGCTCGAAGTGGTCCATTCGCTTCTCCTTCAACCCACCGGCTCGTTGGCGTCGGACAGGATCCGGCGCAGTCGTGCCACGCCCCGGGTCGCGTGGGACCGGGCGGTGCCGAGCGGGCACCCCAGGGCCTCCGCGACCTGCGCCTCGGGCAGGTCCTGGTAGTAGCGGAGCACCACCGCGGCACGCTGGGCGGGCGGCAGCAGGCTCAGCGCGGCCTCCAGCCGCGACCGTTCCGCCACGGCCACGGAGACGTCGCCGGCGGCCGGCGGTTCCGGCACCTGCTCGACGGGGCGCTCCCCCCACCAGCGCCGCCGGGCCGAGCGGGCCGCGGCCCGGGCCAGCACCTTGCGCACATACGCCTCGGGCGCCTGGTCGGCGACGCGCGGCCAGGCGAACCACAGCTTGACCAGGGCTTCCTGCAGCAGGTCCTCGGCGCGATGGCGGTCGCCGCCGGTGAGCAGCCGGGCGAGGTGGAACAGGGCGGACCATCGGGCTGCCATGAACTCGTCGAACCCCCCATCGGTCCGGGAATCCCCCATCAGCACCGCTCCCTGGTCTCGCCGGACTCCTACGTCATGTGAAAGACGTCGGGAGGCGGCCCACTATGCAGGTCAGGGCTGTGATTCGGGTCACGCGGGCGGGGGCAGCGGCCTGGAGCAGGTCGAGGTCGCGACGTAGGCGAGGCCGTCGTAGTCCTCGGCCGGTACGACGGTGACCGGGGCGAGACTCCGCATCCGCCGGGGCACCTGGGCGCCGATGGAGCGTGCGGGACGGGGTTCGGCGAGCCGGCGCCGTACGGCGGGGCCGGCCTCCGCCGCGGCCCGCAGGTCCACGAGGTGGTCGCCGGGGTGGGCGGCGGCGAGCAGCGCCTCGAGGGACCCCGGCGGCGGGGGTCCGATCCGGTTCGCGGCGGGGGGCCGCGGGCGGGACCGGCGCCAGGGGCCGGGCCGGAGAATGCGGGCCCGGAAGCCGCCCCGGCCGAACAGCAGGGCAAGGGCGTAGTAGGCGTCCCCGTAGCGGGCGTGGAGGTGCCGTCCCAGCGGGGCGGGGCCGCCGTCGTGGCGGCCCTTGGCGATGTGCGCGTTGTGGGCCCAGACCACGACCCGGGCGGCGGGGTCGCTCAGGGCGTCGTCCACGGCGTCGGCCATGTGGCGGTCGCGGGCGGCGAAGACGGTGCGCTCCGGGTCGGCGTGCTGCCGGGGGCGGGTGACCAGGTCCGCGGCCCGGACGAGGATCCGCGCGTGGTGGAGCGGCCCGGCCGCGCCGATGGCGCGTCCTCGCACCAGGTCCACCAGCGTCTCGGCTTCGCGCACGAGGCGCTGCCGTGGGTCCGGCGCCGATCCGGGGGCGGCCGTGGCGAGCGGGCCGAGCGCCGTGTGCAGCCAGGAGACCCGGTCCGGAGCGGTTTCCCGCAGGAAGGCGTCGAGCAGCCTCAGGGAGTCGCCGCACTGCTGCGGGTCGATGCCCGCGAAGCGCACCCGGCCGTGCTCGGGCCGCGTCGCGTTGTGGACGCGCAGCCACTCGACCGCGGAGAGCACTTCGTGGGTGCGCCAGATCCAGAACCCGAGTCCGGTGAGCGCCGCCACGGGATCGCCCGCGCCCTGCCGGACGCAGGCGTCGACGGCGGGTCCGGCGGAGGCGCTCGCCTCCATGGCCAGGACCGAGAAGCCGAGTTCGGTGACGAGGAACTCCAGCAGGCGGTGCTTGAGCCGGAAGAACTCGCCCGTACCGTGGGTCGCCTCGCCCAGGCCCACGACCCGCACCCCGCGCAGCACTCGTCCGAGCGGGCGCAGATCGCCGGTGGGCGCGCCCGCGTCGAGGCCGTTCAGCGGCAGGGCGTTGCGGGCCAGCCAGGCCGTGAGTTCCGGATCGTGCGACTGCGGGTCCCCCGCGTGCCGGTCGGGCATCGTGTCGGACCGGCGGGGTCAGACCGGCAGCCCCGTGCGGGCGCGGCGTTCCAGCGTGCGCCGGCGGCGTTCGGCCGCGACGGCCCTCAGCCCCTCCTCACGGCGCTTGTTGTACCCGGGGGGTTCCACCGTGAAGAGGCAGAGGCCGCACACGTAGCCGCCCTCAGGGCCCTCGATCACGGGTTCCAGGCAACGCTCACAGTCCATCGTGCAGTCGTACCCCATCGGGACGGTGGCGGGCCAGCGGTTCCGGTGAGGTCGCGGAACCGGCGGGCGCCGCGCACGGGGTCAGATCCTGACGCTCCGCCGGCTGACGGGGACGCCGTCGCCGTCCACCCAGCCGAGAACCAGCCGGCGGAACCCGGTGTGGCTGATCATGCGGGTGGTGGTGTCCGCGGAGCCGCACTGGGCGCCGATCTCCCGGCCCTGGCCATCGTCGCCGTCGTCGGTGGCGAGGTAGATGCAGCCCGGGTCGTCGACCTCCTTGGTGACGAGGGCGTCGACCTCCCAGCCGCGCCCGACCCGGTGGACGGTGATCACGGCGTGGCCGACCCGCCCGGAGTCGTACACGGCCAGGCGTGCGCTCCGGCCGCCGTCGCGGTGCGTTGTCCAGCCGTCCGCGGCCCGGACGGAGGGCGCCGCGGACAGCAGCATCGCCGCGGACAGGACGGACACAGCGACGGGGCGGACACGCACGACGGCCTCCAGGTCGGATGCGACGGCCACCGGTCGGCGGCCGCCCCCATCCAAACCCCCGGACCCCGCCCGGGCCCCGGCGCGGCACGCCGGGCGGGCCCGTGATCACTCCGCTGGCGGGTTCCCGCCCGTACGGGCCGGCAGCACCAGCGCGGCCGCGCCGGCGACGGCGGCGGCCGTGCCCACGCCGCGGAAGCCGCGCGAGGAGCGCCAGGACAGCACCGACCAGCGCGACTGGGCGGACAGCACCGAGCCCACGCTCAGCCAGGAGCCACCCGACAGCAGCGACAGGGCGGACCCGAGGGACCCCGCGGACAGGGCGCTGCCGACCGAGCCGACGGACAGCACGGAGCCCACCGAGCCGATGGACAGCACGGAGCCCACCGAGCCGATGGAGAGCACCGAATCCTTCGACCACAGGGACAGGGTTGAGCCGCGGCAGGTGGAACCGCACGAGGAACCCGGCGGCGGCGTGCAGGGTGTCGTCATGGCCTCCATCCTGCCGAACGCGGCGGCTTTCCAAGGCACCTGAGATTACGTCAGGAGCGTGATCGCGCGTGAACCGGTACGGACCGGGAAGGCGCGCAGTGAGGGGGTGGGGCGCACGGAGGACGGGACGCGGAGCAGACGGAGGCAGGTGAGGGCCCGTGAGCGCGACCGGGCACCGCGACGGCGGTGACGAACGGGTGGGCGAGCTGGTGTCCCGCGCGTCGGAGCAGTTGTCGCAGTTGGTGCGCGAGGAACTGCGTTTGGCCCAGGCCGAGATGACGCGCAAGGGCCGGCGCTGCGGCCTGGGAGGCGGCCTGGGAGGCGGCCTGTTCGGCGGGGCGGGGCTGTTCGCGGTCCTGGCGCTGCAGGTGCTCGCCGTCACCGCCGTCGCGGCTTTGGCGCTCGCGCCGCCGGTGTGGGCGGCGGCGCTGGTCGTCACGGGGCTCCTGGCCCTGGTCGCCGCGGTTCCGGCCGCGGCGGGGCGCGGGCAGTTCGGGCGGGCGGCCCCGCCCGTGCCGCGGGCCGCCGTCGACAGCGTCAAGGCCGACATCGCGGAACTCGAGGAAAGGGCACACCGATGACGAGCGAGAAGTCACCCACGACCGACGAACTGCGGGAGCGCGTCGAGGCGACGCGCGAGGAGCTGGCCCGTACCGTCGCGGCGCTGACGGCGAAGACCGACGTCAAGGGCCGGCTGATGGACCGGGCGGGCCGGGCCGGCGCCAAGGCGCACGGGGCGGCGTCCCGGATCGGCGAGCTGGTCCGGGAGAAGACCCCGGAACCCGCCCGCGACAAGGCCGTGAAGGCGGCCGGACGGATGCGGCTGCGGGCCGTGCACGCGGCTCGGCCGGCCCGCGCGAAGGCACCGGCGGTATGGGCGGGAGCCGGGCGGAGCGCGCGGGCCGCCCGGGCCCACCGCGCGCCGCTGCTGGGCGCCGGCGCCGCCATGGGGTTGTTGCTGCTGGTGCGCCGCGCCAGGAGGAGGCGCGGGTGAAGGCGTCCACAATCGTCTACAAACCCGCGGGCATGACCCTGGGCGCGGTCTCCGGGCTGATCGCCGGCGCGTTGTTCAAGCGGGCCTGGAGGACCCTCGGCCACGAACAGGACGCGCCCGGAGCCACCGACGAGGACAGCTCCTGGGCCGAGGTACTGACCGCGGCGGCGCTGCAGGGCGCGATCTTCGCCTTCGTGAAGGCGGCGGTCGACCGTGGGGGTGCGACCGCCACCAGGCGTCTGACCGGTGCGCGGCCCGGTTGAGGCCCACGTCGTGGTCGAGGCTCACCTCGCGCGGGCGCTCTCCCGCAGCCAGGCGTCGTACCAGGTGGCGAAGGTGAGCGGGGTGCCGTCGGGCCCGGTGGCCGGGCGCAGGTCGAGGTCGTCGACCCTTTCGTCGTCCCAGATCTGACCGGCCGCCGGGCCCGACACGACCAGCCACTGCCGCTGCGCGCAGCCCAGATGACACAGGCAGACGGCACCGACGGTGCGGTCGTCGTCCCACAGCAGGGGTGCCCAGCGCTCGTCCCAGGCCTCGAAGGCGGCGTCGAACTCCTCGACGTCCTCGAAGTCCTCCTCCTCCGGGCAGTCGGCCGCCATCGCGGCGAGTTCGGCGGCGGTCGCCCGGGTCGTGGGGAACGGTTCCGCCAGCCGTCCCAGGTCCGTGAGGTCCGCGCCGTCGCCGTGCCACGCCCAACGGCCGTCCTCACCGCGCCTGACCGGGAACACCCCGTACGCCGGGCCGGCTCCGCCGGCGCCCACCAGGAGCAGGAACCGCCGGTACTCCTCCGGCAGGCGCACGCCGATCTGGTCCTCCAGTTCGGCCAGTTCGCCGGGCGTGAGCGGCTTCTCCAGCCCCGTCACCCGTTCCCGCAGACCGGCCCATTCCTCGCTCGCTCCGCTCATGGGGCGGACGATACTGCACGGGTCCGTTGTCAGTGCCGGCGCCTACTGTGAGGGGTGTCCCGATCCGTATGGCTTCTCGGAACCGGACTGGAGCGCCGGCCCTGTGGCGGGGCCGGCCTCCTCCCAGAACAGGAGGCACGATGACCGCCGTGACGGACAGCGCCGCGCTGCCGCCCGCCCTCATACCGGGCTACGACGGCGGCCCCTTCGGCCATCTGCCCGGCCGCCTCGACGACCATCTGTTCTGGGTGGGGCACCTGCACAACTGCGCGCAGGAGGAGGAAGCGGAGGAACTGCTGCTCGGCGCCGACGAAGCAGAGGCCATGCGGTTGCACAACCTGCTGCTGAGCGGTGCGGAATGGCCCGTGTTCAGCGTGCCGCTCGCCGGGGGCCGGCGTTTCCACGTGGTCTACCGCGCCTTCGAGGAGGACGAGGGCGTCGACTACCTGCTGCAGGATCCCGGCTGGGAGTCCGCGGAACTCCTCGCGGCAGACGATGGACACTTCACCGGCCCCGGTCTGTCCTGGGAGGAACTGGTCGCGGTCGCGGACAACGGCCTGCCCGGCGGCAGCACCGACGATCCGCACGCCCGCCTGTTGCTCCTGCTGCCCGCCTTCGGCGACGACGCCGTCCCCGCCGACGCGGAAGGCCGGGTGGCGGCGGCCCTCCGCGCCCGCACCCGGGTCGGTGAGCCCGAGCGGCTCGCAGCGGCCATGCTGGAGGAGCAGGGGCCGTGCGGTCCCGTGCGCTGGACCGCGGCCCCGGGCGGGTACCGGACCAACGACGGCCGGTACTCCTTCCGGAACCCGGCGGGCGCGTACGCCCGGGACGCCGGCCGGCTCGAGAGGATCGCCCGGGCCCTGGCGCCCTGAGTCCCTCCCCCAGGCCGTGTCGTCACATGCCCTCCCCCAGCCTTCGGCCGGGGGTGCCCCCACTCGGCGGCGCTCCCCCAGTTCCGCTGGGAGGTGCCCCCAGGCACGGCGCTCCCCCAGCCTTCGGCCAGGGGGAGTTGTCGAATCGTCCGAGTAGCCCACCACGAGGACGACTCTCCGCCTTGCGATGCACCGCACCTGGGGGCATCTCCCAGCGGTAGCTGGGGGAGCTCATGTGACGACACGGCCTAGCCCTGAGCGCGGGCACCCGCACCACGCGGTCGAGCGGTGCGGGCCGGGCAACCGCCGACCGAAAGGCGTAGCCGCCGCGACGCGAGGGCGGACCCTACCGCCGCACCGGGCGCCAACCTGCCCTCCAGCACATATCATGCGAATGTCACCCCTTTGCCCGGAAATGTTCATGCGGGCCTCCGGGTGTCGTTCATGTCTTCCGATCACTCCACGCCGAGGTGGCGCACGCATCGGCACACATTCGGCGCGCAGCGAAAGTGCAGGAGGTACGGCATGTCGGACCGGTCTCCCGATCTGCGGGTGCACTCCGTTCCCGCGGGACCCGAACTCGCCGGGGAGCACGAGTCCCATACGCGCCTGACCATCCTGCTCAGTCCGCACGGCACCACGCGCACCGAGGCCGTGCTGATCGGCGAGCTCGACGCGGGGACCGCGCCGGAGTTGCGCCGCGCCCTCTTCGCCGCCCTGGAGGCGGGGGACGGCCTCGACCTGGACCTGCGCGACATCACCGGCTGCGACCGCGCGGGGCTGAACGCCCTGCTGGAGCTGCGCAACCGCGCCATGGCCGCGCACCGGACACTGAACGTGACCGCCGCGAGCGACACCGTCCTGCGGCTGCTCGACCTCACCGGCCACCGCGGGGCGCTCACCCCGTCCCGCCCGTCGGCGCACCGGCTCGGCGCGGACGTCCGGCGGCTGTACACGGCGGTGTGCCTGGCCCTGCTGGACGCGGGCCTGCCGCTGGCCCAGCACCGCGGCGGCGAGGACCGTCCCGTCGTGGAGGCGGGGCCCCGGGGCGTGGTCGTGCGCTGGGACACCCTGCTCGGCGCCGGCGCGGCGGCGGGCCCTCCGGCCGGGGCGACCCGCCGCCCGCTCCACAAGGCGGTGCTGGACGCACTGGCCCTCGCGGGGTTCCGCACGGTGGAGGACAGCACGGCGACTCGCGAGATCATCGTCACCGCCCTGCCGGAGCGGGCCCGCCGCTGATCCCCCGCCGCACTTCCCCCGGGTGCTCGGCTGCGTGCTCCCCCTGCGTGCCCGGACGAAGTCGGGGTAGGCGGCAGCCAGGTATGCGGCTTGATCCCAAGACACCGCCCCGCAGGAGGACGACGTGCTGCTGGCCCACCCCGCCGTGCTGGACGACCTGGTCGACCGTTACGAGACGCTGAGCCTGCTCGACCCCGAGGACCCCGAGGTACGGCGCCGGACGGCGGACGTCTCGTACACGCTGTGCGTGGCGACCGGCACCCGGGACGTCGACGCCGCGCTGATCGCGGCCCGGCTGCGGCTGCCGGGGGCCCGGCCGGAGGACGACTCGGTGCTCGCCTGACGGCACGTCCGCATCCGCCGTCGCGGCGGACGGGAAGGAGACCCATTGCGCACGGTGGGTGTGGAGGAGGAGCTCCTGCTGCTGGACGCGGAGTCCGGGGAGCCGCGGGCGCTGTCGACGGCGGTGCTGGCGTCGGCGCGGCGCGACCGCAGCGCGTCCGGCGAGGTGTTCGAGGCGGAACTGCAGAGGGAGCAGCTGGAGTTCGCGACCCGGCCGCAGGTGCGGATGGAGGATCTGGCGGCGGAGGTCGTGCGGTGGCGTGCGGAGGCGGCCCGGCACGCGGAGGAGTCCGGTGGCGCGGTCGCGGCGCTGGCGACCTCGCCGCTGCCGGTGAGCCCGTCGCTGAGCACCGGGGAGCGGTACGCCTGGCTGCGTGAACGCTACGGGCTGACCGCGCAGGAGACGCTGACCTGCGGCTGCCACGTCCATGTGTCGGTGGAGTCCGACGAGGAGGGCGTCGCGGTCCTGGACCGGATCCGGGGTTGGCTGCCGGTGCTGCTGGCGCTCAGCGGCAACTCGCCGTTCTGGCAGGGCCGGGACAGCGGCTATGCGAGCTACCGCAGCCGGGTGTGGGGCAGGTGGCCGTCGGCCGGGCCGGTGGAGCCGTTCGGTTCCGCGGCCGGGTACCACGAGCAGGTCCGGGCCATGATCGCCACGGGGGCGCTGCGCGACGCCGGGATGGTCTACTTCGACGCCCGCCTCTCGCACACCTACCCCACCGTCGAGGTCCGGGTCGCCGACGTGTGCCTGGACGCGTCCGGCACCGCGCTGCTGGCGACGCTGGTACGGGCGCTGGTGGAGACAGCGGCCCGCGCCTGGCGAGCCGGTGGGCCGCCGTCCCCGCACGGCGTGGCCCTGCTGCGGCTGGCGGCCTGGCGGGCGGCTCGCGAGGGTGTCGACGGCCGCCTGATCCACCCGGTGTCCATGGAACCCGCCCCGGCCGAGGCCGTGGTCCGCGCCCTGTTCGACCACGTACGCGACGCCCTGGAGGACAACGGCGACCTGATCCCCGCGCAGGACGCCCTCGCCGGACTCCTCAAGACCGGCAACGGCGCCCGCGTCCAGCGCGACCTGCTCCGCCGCACCGGAAGCCTCCGCGAGGTCGCGGCGGCCTGCGTCCGCCGCACCCACGCCTGACGGGCGCGATCGCCCCGTCACCCGGCGCGCGTTCACCCGCCGTTCGGCCGCGCGTCGGCACGCGGGCCCGCACGCGACCTCGTCAGGTTCCCGATCAGCGGCTTACCATACGCATGCGTACGGAGCGGCACTTGGGGGAGGCGCGCTTGTCTCGCAGCATGCGTGGAGTCGGGCCGGAACTGCCGCGCGGTGTGCGGCTGTACCGGCTGGGACCGGACGGCTCGGTGGTCCTCGCCGATCGTGACGGCACCCGGGACCTGCGGCCCGGACCCGACCTCTTGCGGTTCATCGACGACGGACAGTTCGCCCACTACCTCGTGGGGGACGCCGCCACCTCTCCCGACCGTCCCTCCAACGCCACCGTCAAACTCGGCATCGTCGGCCCGCGCAGCGCCTTCACCCCGCACGCGCACGGCGGGGAGCACTTCGTCCTCAGCCTCGGCCACGGGGCCTGCGGGCTGTACGACGCCGAACGCGGCCGGGTCACCGACGTCCCGCTCGTCCCCGGCGAGTTGATCCGGATCCCGGAGATGGTGCCGCACTCCTTCGCCAACCGGGGCACCGACCCGCTGCCCCTGCTCGCCGCCAACACCGGCTACGGCATCGACCACGAGGACTACGCGATCACCGCCGGCGAGGCGGAGCGCAGGGCGGACGGGGCCCCGCAGGCCGGCACTCCGCGGGCCGCCGCCTCGCCCGGCAGGGGGACGGACACCCTCGCCCGTACCGACTACCTCGCGCTCGCCGCCGCGCTGCGCGACATCGAGCGCGTCCAGCGGGTACGGGGGCCGGGTGTCACCACCGTGCGGGAGCGGCTGGCCGCGCGGCTGCGCCGGCTCGCGTGGGGACTGGAGGGCCGCCGGTGATCTGCCCGCACTGCGAGAAGTCGCTGCTGCGCAAGGAGCGGCCCGGCAACGTCTGCGGCAAGTGCGGCCGCCGGTACGCCCTGGACCCCAAGACCAATGCGATGGGCCTGCACGACCTCCGGGTCCGCCGGATCGTCCTGCGCCTCACCCAGGACGGGCAGGTCCCCTGTACCCCCGGGCAGTTGTGGTACGCCCTGTCGCGCACGTCGCTGCGGAACACCCGGGTCGAGACGGGCTGCGCCGCCGTACTCGCCATCGCGGGTGTCGTGGCCGGGCTCCTCGGGCTGGGCCAGGGCTCCGTGGCCTTCGCTGCCCTCGGCGGGGTGGCACTGCTCGCGGCGAGCAGCTTCGTGGTCGCGAAGGTGAAGGGCGTGGGCCGGGGCCGGCCGCGGCTCGCCCGGGACGCCTTCCGGGCCGGTCCGCTGGAGGAGTGGAAGAGGGTCTACGGCTCGCTGCCCGCGGGCGTCGTCGACGACAGCGGCTATCCCCGGCCGCCCTCCCCGGCGGACGGCGTCGTGCTGGTCTGCCCCGACCGCTCCGTCGCCGTCTTCCTCGACGCCGCGGGGCTGACCGCCCGTCACGGGCTGACGCTCACCGCCGGCCCGGCCGCGCCCGGCCGGGGCCCCGTCCTGGTCCTCCACGACGCCGACGCCGACGGGCTGCTCCTCCCCCACCGTGTGCGCACGGCGCTGCCCGGTCGCCGGGTCGTGGACATCGGCCTGCCGCTCGGTTCCGTGCACGGCCGCGACCGCGCGGTGCCGGTACGGGGTGGCAGACCGGGCGCGGACGTCATGAAGGCCCTGGAGACCACCGGGGAGTTCAGCGGTGAGCAGCTGACGTGGCTGGCCGGGGGGTGGGGGTTCCCGCTGGTCGGGGTGCCGCCCGCCAGGCTCCTGGCCGCCGTCTCCCGGGCCGTGGAGAGGGCCGGGGCCCAGGCCGCTCCGCAGGGTCGGCGGGCCGCCGCCCTCGGCTTCATGACCTGGCCCGAGGAGGGCCCGTGATCTGCCCCAACTGCCGGGCGACGCTGCTCCGCAAGGAGCGGCCCGACAGCGTCTGCGGCAAGTGCGGGCGCCCCTTCGCCCTCGATCCCAAGGTGCACGGCAGGGGCATGCACGACACACGCATCCGCCGCGTCGTCGACAAGGCCACCGACGGGGGCCGCCGGAACGTCACCGTCACCCAGCTCTGGTACCTGGCGCGGACCGGGAACCCCAGACGGGGGCCCGGCCCGGACACCAGCCTGTCCTCGCGGGCCGCCCACTCCATCGGGGCGACGCTCCTCGTCGCACTGGTGCTGCTCGGCTTCGTCGTGCACGGCCGGTCCTTCGCGGTGCTCCTCCTGAGCGTGGGCACGGCGGTGTCCGCCCTCGTGTACGGGGCCGCGCTCAGCACGCGGAACGCGCCCGTTCCCCGCGCGCATGCCCATGTGCTCCCCACGCAGGCGAGTTTCCGGTCGATGATCTGCAAGCGATGGGTACAGGTGTACGGAAGCCTGCCGCCGGGGATCGTCGACGACCGGGAGGGCCGGCAGCCACCCCCGTACAAGCCCCGGCCGGGAACCGTGGAGCTGCTCTGCCCGGACCCGGCCGTCCGTGTCTTCCTGGCCGCCAACGACCTTCCGGCTCGTCTGGACCTGGCCCTGGCCGCCGGCCTCGGGGAGTTCTCCGGGGACGGGCCCGTGGTCGTGCTCCACGACGCGGGCGTACGCGGCCTCCAGATGGTCGCCGACGTCCGCGCGCACCGGCCGCCGCGGGTGGTCGTGGACGCGGGGCTGCCGCTGCGTGCCGTCGTCGGCAACGAGAAGGCCGTGCTGCTCCACGAGGATCCGCCCGAGAGCCTGCGGGAGGAACAGCCGGAGTGGCTGCGGCGGCTGGCGCGGGAGGCGCCGGACCACGCCGAATGGCTGCTGCAGGGGTGGTTCAGCCCGCTCGCCGCCGTTCCGCCCGCCGTACTGGAGTCCGCGGTCGAGCGGGCCGTACGGGAGGCCCGCGCCGCTCCCGCCCCGGAGCTGCGGGAGGCCGCCGCTGCCGGCTTCATGAGCTGGCTGCACTCTCCGGAACCAGCGGTGGAGGACGGGAGCTGACATGCCGCGTTCCACGAATCCCGTCGGCCGGCTGCTGCTGGAGCGGGCGATCGGCGTCGCCGGACGGCGCGCCGCGTCCCCCGGGGGCCTGCGCTTCACCGAGCGGCAGCTGTACTACGAGACCTGTCGCGTGCTGCGCCCCACACCCGCACCGCTGCGGCGCATCGCGCGCACCCCGGCCCCACCGCTGCGGCTGTCCCGGTTCACGGAAGCGCTGCGCGGCAGGGAGCCCGCCGGGCTCCTCGCCGCTCCCCCGGCCGTTGGCACGACGCTCGGCGGGCCGGTCCGGGAACCCGACCTCCACGCCTACGGGCTGCCGCGTCTGCTGGTCTGCCAGGACCGCTCCATCGCCCGGATGCTGCTGGCGAACCACGTGCACCTGGAGGCCGCCTGCCCCGTCCTGGACGCCGAGGGCGATCTGCCTCTCGATCCGCGGCTCGTGGCCGCCCTGGAGCGGGCCGGCGACGCCACCGTGCACGTCCTGCACGACGCCAGCCCCTCCGGCATCGCCCTGCCCGGCCGGATCCGTGAGGCCCTCGGTGCGGCGCGGGTCCGGGTGGAACCCCTCGGGCTGGTACCCCGGCATGCCGAGGCGCTTCACCTGGTGTCCGGGCGCGGGCCCCGTCCCGTGCCGCCGCTCGTGCCGCTGCCGCAGGGCCTCAGGCCCCGGGAGGCCCGGTGGCTCGCCGCAGGCCGGTTCGCCGAGGTCGCCGCCGCCGGCCCGGCTGCTGCGCGCCGTGCTGCGGATCGCCCGCGGTCCGCGGCCGCCCCGCCACTCCGTCCGGGGCGAACTGCGGGAGCTGCGCGCCTCCGGGTTCATGACCTGGCCCGACGCATGAACGGAAGCGGAACCCGACCCCGATGCCGACGCGAGGACCGTATGCCCGGACAGCGCCGCAGACCCAAGGACGGAAGAACATGATCCGCCCCCGCGAGATCGGCTACACCGACGCCCTGCTCGCCGACCGCAGCGTCCACCGCACCTACGAGGACGGCCGGCAGGAATGGCGCCGGCGCGGCCCGGACGGGGTGGTGCACTGGCACGACGGCCGCCAGGGCGGCGGGACCGACGAGCTGCTGGGCGACCGGATCGTCAAGCGCGTGCTCGCCGACGGCACCGTGACCTACGGACGGGACATCGGCTACGGCCGCACCCTCTGGGGGCGCGGCGACACCCTGACGGTGAACCGGACGTCCTTCGGCGGCCGGACGGGTGCGGCCCTCGTCGGCCTCGGGGTGGCCGGTCTGGCCGTCACCGCCGCGCAGCTCCCCCCGCTCGGGCTCACGCCGGAGGAGGAAGAGGAACTGCGCCGGCAGGCCCAGAGCTCGTCGGGCGGAGGGGGCGACGACGGCGGCGACGGAGGGGACTGGGACAGCGGCGACTGGGGCGATGACGACGGCGGCTGGAGCGACGACGACTTCGGCTGATCGGCCCCGCCCCCGCGGCGGGGGCCCGGCGGTCGTTTCGGCAGGAGTGACGGCAACAGGAGAGGAATCCCGTATGGCGCGCTTCTGCGTCTGTCTCGCACCGGGGAGCGCGCCCGCCGGCGGCCGACCCGGACCGGCCGACGCCCACCTCGCGGCCATGGGCGCCGCGCCCGTCGCACCGGGGCTCGCCCTCGTACGCGACGAACCCGGGCACGCGCAGGGGCCGTTCGACGCCCACGGCAGGCGCGCCGTCGGCGAGGTCACCCTGCACAACCGCGCCGAGCTCCTCGGCGCCCTCGCCGCCGACGGCGCCCCCGCCCCGCCCGGCACGAGCGACGGCGAACTGCTGCTGCGCTGCTGGGTCCGGCTCGGCGAACGGGGCGTGGCGCTGGCCGAGGGCATGTTCGTGCTCGCCGTCCTCGACGGCGACGACCTCGTCCTGATCCGCGACCACGTCGGCGCGCGCACCCTCTTCTACGCCCGTGCCGCCGGCGCCTGGGCCGCCTCCACCTCCCTGCGGGCCCTGCGCCGCTGGCCCGCGCTGGGCACCCGCATGAACCTTTCCGCCGTACGTTCCTTCCTCACCTTCGCCTATCTGCCGGGCGACGAGACGCTGCTGGAGGGCGTGCGCGAGGTCCTCCCCGGCCGGGTGCTGCGGCTGGCGGCCGACGGGAGCGTGACCGAGACCGTCCACTGGGAACCCCTTGAGCTGCCCGGCGGTTCCGGCGATCCCGTCCTCACCCTGCGCGCCCTCCTCGAGGACGCCACGGCGCGGCGGCTGCCCGAGGCGGAGGCCGTCGGCGTCTTGCTCTCCGGCGGGATCGACAGCTCACTCGTCACCGCGCTCGCCGCGAAGCTGCACAGCCACCCCGTCCACACCTACTCCATCAGCTTCGGCGACGAACTCCCCAACGAATTGGGCTACTCGGGACTGGTCGCCGCCCACTGCCACACCCGCCACCGGGTGCTGACGGTCTCCGGCGCGGCGGTCGCCGGCCGGCTCGCCCGCACCGCCGCCCTGCTCGACAGCCCGGTCGGGGACCCTTTGACGGTGCCGAACCTGCTGCTGGCAGAGGCCGTCGCGGAGGACGGGCTCGGCGTCGTCCTGAACGGCGAGGGCGGCGACCCGGTGTTCGGCGGGCCCAAGAACCTCCCGATGCTCGTACAGGAGATGCACGCCTGCGCCCCGGGGGCGCGCGGGGAGCCCTGGTACGAGGACCGGGCCACCGCCTACCTGCGGTCCTACCGCAAGTGCTGGACGGACCTCCCGGACCTGCTGACCGCCGACGCGCTGTCCGCGCTGGAGTCCGCGCCGGCACCGCAGCGCTTCGTCGAGCCCTACCTGACAGGCCCCGGCCGGATGACGCACCTGCTCAACCAGTTGCTCCACTGCAACCTGCGGACCAAGGGCGCGCACCACATCCTCACCAAGGTCGAGCGGTTGACCGCCTCGCAGGGCGTCGAGGGCCGTGCCCCGCTCTTCGACCGGCACGTGGTGGACCACGCCTTCGCCATCCCGCCCACGCTCAAGTTGCGGGGCACGGCCGAGAAGTGGGTGCTGAAGGAGGCCGTACGGGACCTGCTGCCCGCCACCGTGGTGGACCGGCCCAAGAGCGGTATGAGGGTCCCCGTGCAGCAGTGGCTCACCGGTCCGCTGCGCGAGCTCGGCGGCGACCTGCTGCTGGGCCGGGCCGCCCGGCGGCGCGGGCTGTTCCGGCCCGACACCGTACGGAGCTGGCTGCGCGGCGAGGGTGCGCTGCTTCCCCGGCAGGGCGGCAAGTTGTGGCTGGTGCTCACGCTGGAGCTGTGGCTGCGGGCGTACGACCTGTGAACGGATCCCCGATGGAGGCGACCGCGCTGTGAACACCATCCTCGTCGACCCCCGCACCGGCCGAGTCCGGGGCAGCGCCCCCGTGTCAGGCGAGCCCGAGGTGCGGTCCGCGGTTGCGGCGGCCCGCGCGGCCCTGCCCGGCTGGCGCGGACTCACCCCCAGGGAGCGGTCACGCCGATTGGAACGGCTGGCGGCGCTGGTGGAGGAGCACGCGGACTCCTACGTCGCGCGGGAGGCCGCCGGGACGGGGAAACCGGACTCCGAGACGGCGGGAGAGGTTGAACAGGTCGCGGACCTCTTCCGGTTCTTCGCTTCCGCCGTCCGCGCACAGTCGGCACCGGCCGGCGGGCGGCTGGTCGACGGCCACGAGAGCTGGGTCCGCCGGGAGCCGATCGGCGTCGTCGGTGTCATCGTGCCCTGGAACTATCCGCTGATGATGGCCGCCTGGCGGTGCGCACCCGCCCTGGCCGCGGGGAACACGGTGGTGGTCAAGCCCGCGGAGACCACCCCCGACACCCTGGACCTCCTTGCCGAGCACGCCGCCGAGGCACTCGGTCCGGCCGTGCTCACGGCCGTACCGGGTGACCGCCGGACCGGCCGGCTGCTGGTCGGGGCCGACGTCGACATGGTCGCGTTCACCGGCAGCGCGGCCGCGGGGGCCGACGTGTCGGCGGGCGCCGCGGGGCGCCGGGTCAGTCTCGAACTCGGCGGGAACGCCCCTGTCCTGGTGCTGCCGGACGCGCCCGGCGACACCTGGACGCAACTGGCCCGGGCCTGCACCTACAACGCCGGGCAGAGCTGCGCGGCGCCCGCCCGGGTCATCACGTTGCGCGAGAACCACGAGGAGACGGTGGAGCGGCTGGTCGCCGCGATGCGGGAACGCCTCGCTGGACGCGACTTCGGCCCGCTCAACAACCCCGACCAGGCGGCCCGTTACGACGGCATCGTCAAGGCCTCGGCCGCCGGGCGGAACGTCGCCGCCGGCGTCGCCCCACGGCCCGGCGAGGAGAACGGCTTCTGGCGCCCCGCCCGGATCCTGGCCGACCTTCCCGACGACGACCCGGCGGTGGTGGAGGAGGTCTTCGGCCCGCTGCTCACCGTGCAGCGGGCCGAGGACCTGGACGCGGCCGTGGCCCTGGCCGGCGGAGTCCCGCAGGCCCTGGCGGCGTCCGTGTGGACCCGGGACCTGGCCACCGGCCTGGACCTCGCCGGCCGGCTGGACGCCGGCGAGGTCTGGCTCAACTGCCACCTCGTGCAGACCGCCGAACTCCCGCACGGCGGCCGCGGCGCCTCCGGCCACGGCACGGACCTGAGCACGCTGGCGCTGCACGAGTACCAGCGCCCCAAGACCGTCACGGTCCGCCTGCACGACGGCAATTGACGTACCGTACCGGGCGCGGCCTAGAAGAAGCCGAGCTTCTTCGGGGAGTAGGAGACCAGGAGGTTCTTGGTCTGCTGGTAGTGGTCGAGCATCATCTTGTGGTTCTCGCGGCCGATGCCCGACTGCTTGTAGCCGCCGAAGGCGGCGTGTGCCGGATAGGCGTGGTAGCAGTTGGTCCAGACGCGGCCCGCCTGGATCGCGCGACCGGCGCGGTAGGCGGTGCTGCCGTCGCGGGTCCACACACCGGCGCCGAGGCCGTACAGGGTGTCGTTGGCTGTGGCGATGGCGTCGTCGAAGTCGCCGAAGGAGGTGACGGCGACGACCGGGCCGAAGATCTCCTCCTGGAAGACGCGCATGCGGTTGTCGCCCTCGAGGATGGTCGGCCGGACGTAGTAGCCGCCCGCAAGTTCGCCGCCCAGTTCGGCGCGTTCGCCGCCGGTGAGGACCTTGGCGCCCTCCTGCTGGCCGATGTCGAAGTAGGAGAGGATCTTCTCCAGCTGGTCGTTGGAGGCCTGGGCGCCGATCATGGTGGAGATGTCCAGCGGGTGGCCCTGGACGATCTTCTCGGTGCGGGTGACGGCCGCCTCGAGGAAGGCGTTGTAGTGGCCGCCCTGGATCAGCGCGCGGGACGGGCAGGTGCAGACCTCGCCCTGGTTGAGGGCGAACATCGTGAAGCCCTCGAGGGCCTTGTCGTAGAAGTCGTCGTCGGCGCTGGAGACGTCGTCGAAGAAGATGTTGGGGCTCTTGCCGCCCAACTCCAGGGTGACGGGCCTCAGGTTCTGCGAGGCGTACTGCATGATGAGCCGGCCCGTGGTGGTCTCGCCGGTGAAGGCGACCTTGGCGACGCGCGGGCTGGAGGCGAGCGGCTTGCCGGCCTCGACGCCGAAGCCGTTGACGATGTTGACCACGCCGGGCGGCAGCAGGTCGGCGATCAGGCTCATCCAGAAGTGGATTGAGGCCGGGGTCTGTTCGGCCGGCTTGATGACGACGGCGTTGCCCGCGGCGAGGGCCGGGGCGAGCTTCCACGTCGCCATCAGGATCGGGAAGTTCCAGGGGATGATCTGCGCGACGACGCCCAGGGGCTCGTGGAAGTGGTAGGCGACGGTGTCGTCGTCGATCTCGGCGAGGCTGCCCTCTTGGGCGCGGACGGCGCCCGCGAAGTAGCGGAAGTGGTCGATGGCCAGCGGGATGTCGGCGGCGAGGGTCTCCCGGACCGGCTTGCCGTTCTCCCAGCTCTCGGCGACCGCCAGTTCCTCCAGGTGCGCCTCCATGCGGTCCGCGATCTTGTTCAGGATGTTGGCCCGCTCGGTCACCGACGTACGGCCCCACGCCGGCGCGGCCGCGTGGGCGGCGTCGAGGGCCCGGTCGACGTCCTCGGCGGTGCCGCGGGCGACCTCGGTGAAGGTCTCGCCGGTGACCGGGGTCGGGTTCTCGAAGTACTCGCCGCGGGCGGGCGGCACGTACTCGCCGCCGATCCAGTGGTCGTAGCGGGGCTGGTACTTCATGATCGCGTCGTCGGAGCCGGGGTTGGCGTACCGGGTCATGGGGCGGCCTCCCATTGCGAGCCGCCCGCTCCGTCGCGGGCGGCGTTTGGCGCGACCGTAGGACACGCAAGGTTGCAACAGGGTTGCGGCGGAGCGCAGTCGCGGAACTACACTCGGCAGCACCCCACCCGGTGCCGCCGGGCACCGGTCCGTGCCGACTCCCGGGGACGGCCATGACTGTCACGTACGCGGCGTCCTACGCGGCCTGGCCGCCGGGAACCGATCCGGACCTCCTGCGCCGGGACGTGGCGCGCGCCCACGAGGAGTTCCTGACGACGGGTCGCCCCCCGCGGCCGGTGCGCGACGTCGTCCGCGACTCCTGGCAGCGCTCGCTCAGGGGAGGCGTGGACCCGGAGGCCGACGGGCCCCGCTCGCCCGGGCTCGGCGCCGCGGAGCTGCGGGACTACCGGCGGCAGCACCCGATGGCGGCCGTACTGCCCGTGGTGCGCAGCCTGCTCGTCGAACCGGCGCAGGACAGCGACCAGTTGGTGGCGGTCGGCGACGAGCACGCGCGGCTGCTGTGGGTCGAGGGCACACCGGGGCTGGCGGCCCGGGCCGAGCGGATCGGCTTCGTCGAGGGCGCGGAGTGGGCGGAGGACGCGGCCGGCACCAACGCGCCCGGCACCGCGGTCGCGCTCGGGCGGCCCCTGCAGATCTACGCGGGCGAGCACTTCATCCGCCCGGTGCACCCGTGGAGCTGCTCGGCTGCCCCGGTCCGCGACCCGGACACCGGCGCGGTCATCGGCGTCATCGATCTGACGGGCGGGGACCACATCGCGGCGCCGCACGCACTGGCCCTGGTGCGGGCCACCGTTGCGGCGGCGGAGGCCGAGCTACGGCTGCTGCGGCTGCGCGGCGTGCTCCCGGCAGCCTCGGCACCGGGGACCGCGACGGCCCGCCTGGAGGTGCTGGCGCGCGACCGGGCACGGCTGACCTCCCCGTACGGGACGGTGGAACTCAGCCCGCGGCATTCGGAGATCGTCTTCCTGCTGGCCCGGCACCCACGGGGCCTGGGCGCCGACGCGCTCGCGGCGCGGCTGCACGAGCACGAGTCGGCGCGGGTCACCATGCGCGCCGAGATGTCGCGGCTGCGCAGGCTGCTCGGCCCGCAGGTGCTCGGTTCGCGTCCGTACCGGCTGCTGCTGCCGGCCGCCACGGACGCCGACGAGGTCCGCGCCCTCCTCGCGCGCGGCGCGCACCGCCGGGCCCTGGCCCGCTACCCCGGGGCGCTGCTCCCCGGCTCGGACGCCCCGGCCGTCGTCGACGCGCGCGAGGAACTCCACTGTGGGCTGCGCCGTGCCCTGCGCGACCGCGGCGACGCCGGGCTGCTGCTCGACTGGCTGGACCGGCCCGGCAACCACGACGACGTCGAACTGCTGCGGGCGGCGCTGCGCGCGCTGCCCCGCGAGTCGCCGCGGGGTCCCGTGCTGCGGGCACTGCTCGACCGTGCCCGGCGGTGACCTGGCGGGACCCGCCGGGCACACTGGTGAGGTGGATGATCCGAACATCGCGCACGTGAGCGCCGCGTCCCGGCTGGCCGACCCGGCCGAGGGCATCGGCATGGACGAACTGGGCCTGGCGGCCCGCAACCACGCGCTGCCCCTGGAGGCCCTGCGCTACGACGTCACCCCACCCGGCCTGCACTATGTGCTGGTCCACTTCGACATCCCGCCGGCCGACGCCGCGACGTGGCGGCTCACCGTCGGCGGCAAGGTCCGCACCCCGCTGGAACTGTCCGTGGACGACCTGCGCCGCTATCCGGCCGTCACGCACCGGGTCACCATGGAGTGCGCCGGCAACGGCCGGGCCGGACTGACCCCGCGCCCGGTCAGCCAGCCCTGGCTGAACGAGGCGGTCGGCACGGCCGACTGGACGGGTGTGCCGCTGCGCACGCTGCTGCGGGAGGCGGGCGTGGAATCCGAGGCCGTCGAGGCGGTCTTCACCGGCGCCGACCACGGCGTGGAGCGCGGGGTCGAGCAGGACTACCAGCGCTCGCTCACGGTCGCCGACGCCACCGCCGAGGACCCCGAGGTCCTGGTGGCGTACGCCATGAACGGCGCGCCCCTCCCGCCCCAGCACGGCCACCCCGTCCGCCTGGTCGTCCCGGGCTGGTACGGCATGGCGCACGTGAAGTGGCTGCGCGACATCACGCTCACGGACACCCCGTTCACCGGCTTCCAGCAGTCCGTCGCGTACCGCTTCCGGCAGGAGCCCGACGAGCCCGGAGAGCCGGTGACCCGCATCGCGCCGCGCGCGCTCATGGTGCCGCCCGGCTTCCCCGACTTCATGACGCGCACCCGAGTCGTACGGCCGGGACCGCAGCGGCTGGAGGGCCGGGCGTGGTCCGGCCGGGCGCCCGTCGTCGGCGTCGAGACGAGCACGGACGGCGGCCGCACCTGGCACGCGGCCGAACTCGGCGACGAGGGCCACGCCTGGGCCTGGCGGCACTGGCACACGACCTGGGACGCCACACCCGGCCACCACGTGCTCAGCGTCCGCGCCACCGACGCGGAGGGCCACACCCAGCCGCTGGAACAGCCCTGGAACCGCGGCGGCTTCGCCAACAACCTCGTCCAGCGCGTACCGGTGCTGTGCCTGGAAGCCGGCGCCTGAGCTCCGCGCGGCACGGGGTCACCCGTCGAAGACGAGCCAGTCGACGCCGTCGTGGGGCAGGAGGCCCAGGGCACCGCGGTCGGTGGCCCCGGCCCATACGTTGAACCGGTCCTCCCTCCAGCTTTTCGAGACGCTCAGGACGAGTCCCGGGGCCGCGTGGAAACGCTTGGCCGATCCGGGCACGAAGGGCCGGAGGGGAACCGGGCGCAGTTCCCGGGTGAGCGGCTCGACCTCCGCTCCTGTAAGTCCGTGCGCCGTCGCCACGTAGTCGGCGCCCATCGCGGCCTCGTAGAGCGCGAACTGGAGGAGGAAGCCGCTGAGCGGTTCGTTCTCGGCGACCGGCGGTTCGTCGTGGACCCTGTGCCAGACGGTGGGGTCGTCCTCGGGCTCGCCGGGCGTCCACAGCGTGGACCAGTGGAACCCTCCCTGGTTCTCGACGCCGATGACGCGCATGTCGCCGCAGCGGTCGGTCCTACGACGGGGGTCCTCGACGATGCGGTTCTGGGCGCCCAGGACGCCGGGGCGCCGTACGGCCAGCCGGTAGAGCTGCGCGAGCGCGGTGGGCAGGTCGGTGGAGCCGCCCGGTACGAACGGCGGCTTCGCGGCGCCGTCGGTGGTGGCCGGGTACCAGCCCGTGACGAACCGCTCCAGCGCGAGGGCACGGTCGCCGTTCACGTCGTCCAGCCACTCCAGGCCGGGGCGGGCCGCGACGGGGCGCGGCGGGCGGACCCGGTCGAGCAGCGCCCTGTTGAGGGATGTCTGCAGCCGTACTGTGCAGTCGTCGAGTTCGTACACGGTGCCGCCGGGCGGGAGGTGCGAACCGATCACTTCGGCGTGCCCCGTGCCGAGGTGGAGCAGGCCCTCGTCCACGCGGACCATCAGATGGAAACCGGGCGGATCCCAGAGCCGCTCCAGCACCGGAGCCGGCGCGGGGCCGAGCAGCCGGATCTCCCGGGCGTTCCACACACCGCTGCGCCCCGGTACGTCCCCCGCGTCCACGATGATCAGCGTCCCGGCGGAGCCGATGGTCATCGTCGCGCCGCCGACCCGAAGGTCCTCGGCGCCGGAGGTGGCGCCGATCAGCGCCCGTGCCTGCCCGTCGTCGAGCACGTCCCCAAGGGCGGGACCCGGGTTCTCGTCAGCCATGCGCCATGGTCCCGGACGGTCACGGTCGGACCGTGCCCGGGGGGCGGCAGGGCCAGGCACGGGGGCGGGGGGCGAACTAGCGTGGGGCGCATGGACGGCTCGAATGTGATCGGTGACTTCCTGCGGGCCCGGAGGGAACTCGTCCGGCCCGAGGACGTCGGCCTGTGGCGGCGGTGGGCTGCGGCGCGTGCCGGGGCTGCGGCGGGAGGAGGTCGCGATGCTCGCGGGCATCAGCGCGGACTACTACCTCCGGCTGGAGCAGGGGCGGGACCGCAATCCGTCCGTGCAGGTCCTGGAGGCGCTGGCGGGAGTGCTGCGGCTGGACGCCGACGCGACGGCGTACCTGATCGGGCTGGTCGGACCCGGGCCGCGCAGGACCAGGCGCCCGGCGCAGGAGAAGGTGCCGGGGCACGTCCTCCAGCTGCCGGCGCAGTTGCCCATGCCCGCGCTCGTGCAGGGGAGGTACTTCGACGTCCTGGCCGCGAACGCCATGGCACGGGCGCTGTCCCCCAACAACGCGCCGGGGGTCAACCGGCTCCGCGCCGCGTTCCTCGACCCGCAGGAACGGGAGCTGCACCGGGACTGGCAGACCGCCACGGTGAACGCCGTCGCGAGCCTGCGCGCGGTGGCAGGTCCGGATCCCGGCGACCCGCGGCTGGCCGCGCTCGTGCGGGAACTGTCGCTGAAGAGCGCGCGCTTCCGGAAGCTGTGGGCGCGCCACGACGTGCACCGGCGGGAGGGCGCGCTGGCCCGGATACGGCACCCGCAGGTCGGCGACATGGACCTCTACCGGGAGAAGCTGAGCATCGACGGCGCCGAGGGCCAGGTCCTGGTGGTCTACCACGCCGAGCCGTGATCGGAGTCCGCGCGCTCGCCGGCGCTGCTCGGTTCGCCGGCCGCGAGCACCGCCGACGAGGCGGCCCGCCCCGCGGCCCCCGCCCGTGCGGGCGAGGACCGGGAGCGGACCGACCCGGGTTAGGCCAGGCCTCCGGGTGCGCGGACCAGCAGGAACAGGGTGCGGCGGCGGTGGCTGAAGCCGATCGACTCGTAGAGCCGTACCGCGTTGGTGTTGCTCGCGGCCGCGTGCAGCACCGGGGTGTCCCCGCGCTCCTTGATGCCCGCGGCGACGGCGCTCATCAGGCGGGTCGCCAGGCCGCGGCCGCGGTGGTCGGGGTCGGTGCAGACGGCGCTGATCTCCGTCCAGCCGGGCGGCTGGATGCGCTCCCCGGCCATGGCGATCAGCCGGCCGTTCTCCCGGATGCCCAGGTACGTGCCGAGTTCGAGGGTCCTCGGCAGGAAGGGCCCGGGCCGCGTGCGGGAGATCAGGTCCATGACGTCGTCGACGTCGGCGGCACCGAGCCGTACGGCCTCGGGGGCGTGCTCGGCGCGGAGTGCGGTGTCGACCATCTGCACGCCCTCGCCGCCCTCCACGACCTCCCAGCCCTCGGGGATCACCGGGGAGCCGGTGACCAGGGCGGTGCCGCCGGGGCCGAGCAGCTGCGCCAGGTCGTCCCAGGCGGCGGGGTCGGCCGGGTCGGCGAGGCCCGCGAAGAGCGACACGTCGGACCGGTAGCGGGCGGCACGGCCGCGGGCCTCGGCGAAGCGGGCGTGCGGGCCGGTGAGGGCGCCCCACACGGGATTGTCCAGGGCGGGCGCGGCATCGGCCCCGGTGGGCTCGCCGCCGGACTCCGCGGGTTGGGCGTGATCAACGGTGGTGGACATGGGTGGTGCGGGTCTCCGTCCATCGAGGGGCCGGCGCTGTCGGGTGGGTCAACACCGTCGTGCCCGCCCGCAATCCCGGCCGGGGCCGGATTTCTCGCGCCGGGCGGTGGTGGCCCCGGGGCCCCGGCCGGGTTGCGCGGCGCGGTCGGCGTAATAGCGTGGCCGGGAGGCGGGGGTCGCGCTACGAGGGAGTTGGCGCATGGCCACACTGGTCGCCGTCAGCGTCGGCAAGCCCAAGAACGTGCCGTGGCAGGGCCGGACGACGTACACGGGTGTCTGGAAGGACCCGGTGTCGGGTCCGCGCATGGTCCGGCGGCTCAACATCGACGGCGACGGGCAGGGGGACCTCGGCGGGCACGGCGGCGAGCAGCGCGCGGTGCTGGTGTACCAGCTGGACTCGTACCGCCACTGGCAGAGGGAGCTCGGCCGGGACGACTTCGCCTACGGCCAGTTCGGCGAGAACTTCACCGTGGACGGGCTGCCCGACGACGAGGTGTGCATCGGCGACCGGTACCGCATCGGCGGCGCCGTCTTCGAGGTCACGCAGCCGCGGGTGACCTGCTACCGGGTCGGGATGCGCATGGCTGAGCCCCGGATGGCCGCACTGCTGGTCGCCCACCGACGCCCAGGCTTCTACCTCCGGGTGCTGGAGGAGGGCGAGGTCACCGCGGGCGACGAGATCGTCAAGCTCGGGACCGGGCCGGAGGCCATGACCGTCGCCGAGATCGACGCGCTGCTGTACCTGCCCGGGCATCCCCGCGACCAGGTCGAGCGCGCCCTGCGCATCCCCGCGCTGAGTCCGGGGTGGCAGGCGTCGATGCGGACGCTGCTCGACAGCCCGGCGGGGGACGGCGGCACCGCGGGCAACCCCGGGCTGACGGGGGCGGCGGCCCCTCCCCCGGCGTGGCCGGGCTTCCGCCCGCTGCGGGTGGCCCGGGTGCGGGACGAGAGCAGCAGCATCTTCTCGCTGACCCTGGCCGCGCAGGACGGCAGCCCGCTGCCGGCCGGGATGCCGGGTCAGTTCCTCACCGTCCGAATGCGGCCCGACCCCGACGGGCCGCCGCTGATCCGCACCTACTCCTTGTCCGGGCGGCCCGGCGCGGCCGAGTACCGCATCAGCGTCAAGCAGGAGCCGCACGGCGCGGGCAGCGGCTTCCTGCGGCGGCACGTGCGGGAGGGCGACCTGTTGGACGTCGCCGCGCCGCGCGGCACCTTCGTCCTCGGGGAGGGCGACACGCCGGTGGTGCTGCTGTCCGCAGGGGTGGGCGCCACGCCGGTGATGGCGATGCTGTACGCGCTGGCCGACGCCTGCGGCCGGCGCGAGGTGTGGTGGCTGCACGTGGCGCGCGACGGCGAGAGCCATCCGTTCGCCGCGGAGTCCCGGGCCCTGGTGGGGCGGCTGGCCGGTGCGCATGCCTACATCGCGTACAGCAGGCCGCGGGAGGGCGACCGCGCGGGCGCGGACTACACGGGCGCCGGCCGGCTCGACGCGGCCCGCATCGCCGCGCTGGAGCTGCCGCCGGACGCGGACGCCTACGTCTGCGGGCCGCAGGCCTTCATGGACGACATGGCGGAGGCGCTGGCCGCGGGTGGACTGGCCGAGGACCGCATCCACCGGGAGGCCTTCGGCGCGCTGTCCTCGATCAACCCGGGCGTGGTCGGCGAGACGGCCCGCGCCCCGCACCCGCCCGCCGCTCCGCCCGGCGAGCCGACCGGGCCGTCGGTGTCCTTCGCCCGCAGCGGCCTCAGCGTTCCGTGGCACCCGGCGTACGGCACGCTCCTCGAACTCGCCGAGGCGTGCGACGTCCCGACCCGCTGGTCGTGCCGCACCGGGGTCTGCCACACCTGCGAGACCCCGGTCCTGACCGGCGGCGTCGGGTACGCCCCCGAACCCGTCGACGAACCCGCAGCGGGCAACGCCCTCATCTGCTGCTCGCAGCCGCGCACGGACCTGGTGCTCGACCTGTAGACGTCAGCCGCGGACCGCGGGCTGCGGGAGGTCGTGGACCTCCAGGGCCATGAGCTGGTCCGCGGTGGGGTCGTCGAGTTCGGCGACGCGCTGTGCCTGCCGTTCGGTCATCTCCTGGAACATCTGGCGCGCGGAACGGCCGTTGCCGAAGCCCTCCCCGCGCGGGAGGACCTCGAACAGGCGGGTGAGTTCCTCGCGGGCGGTGGGGGTGAGTTCGTACTGGTGCTCCGCGGCCTGGTACTCGACGATCGAGACCAGTTCGTCCGCCGCGTAGTCCTCGAAGAGCAGCGTGCGGCCGAAGCGGGAGGAAAGGCCCGGGTTGGAGCTGATGAAGCGGTCCATGTCGCCGGGGTAGCCGGCCGCGATCACGACGACGTCGTCACGGTGGTCCTCCATCAGCTTGACCAGGGTGGCGACGGCCTCCGTGCCGAAGTCGTTGCCGGCTCCGACGGGGGCGAGGCTGTAGGCCTCGTCGATGAAGAGCACACCGCCCAGAGCGCGGTTGAACGCGGCGGTGGTCTTGGGGCCGGTGTGCCCGACGTACTCGCCGACCAGGGCCGTACGGTCGACCTCCACCAGGTGGCCCTCGCGCAGCAGTCCGAGGGCCTTCAGGAGCCTGCCGTAGAGGCGGGCCACGGTGGTCTTGCCGGTGCCGGGGTTGCCCGCGAAGATCAGGTGCCGGCTGAGCGGAGGGGCGGGCAGTCCGGCCTCCTCGCGGCGGCGGACCGTCTGCATCAGCTTCACCAGCGAGCCGACGTCGTGCTTCACACGGTCGAGGCCGACGAGGGCGTTCAGCTCGCCCAGCAGGTCCTCCAGGCTCTCCTCGGGCACCTCCCGGTCGTCGGTGCCGGCCGCGGGGCGCGTGCCCACGGGCGGCGGTGCGGTGGGAGCACCCGGGGCGGCGGGCACCACCGGGGCGGCCGCGGGTCCCCCGAAGGTCAGCGGGACGCCGTCGGCGGTGCAGTCGTCCAGCTCCGGGGCCGCGCCCTCGTCGGTGCCGAGCGCGTCCGCGCAGTCGCGGATCCGGCAGTGCCGGAAGACGGGGTCCGCGCCCGTGCCCACGTGGAGTGCCGGGAAGCCGGAGCCGGACACCTCGACGGAGGTGAAGGTGCCGGTGGCGCCCTCGGCGAGGAAGACGCCGTTCTTGGCGGGCCGGTCGATGCGCAGGTCCGCGACCGTGGAGCGGGCCCCGGTCCACACGACGACGCCGGAGCCGGCGCAGTCCTCCACCGATCCGCCGCTGACGGTGGCCTCGGCGCCCTTGTCGACGACGACGCCCGCCGCGCCCGCCCCGGTGATCCGGATGCCGGTGAGGACCGCGGTGCCGCCGGTCGTGACCTGCACCCCGATGTCCCTGGTGCCGGTGACCGTGGTGTGCTCGACCCGGCTCTCGGAGGTCGAGCCGACACCTATGCCCGTAGCCACCTCGTCGATGCGGCAGCCGGTGACCGTCGCCACTGCCTGCTCGGCCACGGCGACGCCGGTCATGGCGACATTCCTGATCCCGCAGTCCGCGAGTTCGAGACGGGCCTCGCCCGCCGCGTGGACGCCGTGCTCGGCCCCGTCGCGGACGAGGCAGTCGGTCAGCCGTCCGGTGGCGGTGCCGGACAGGTGGACGGCGCTGAAGGCGCTGCGGTCGATCCGGCAGTCCGCGAGCCGGGCCTGCGCGGCGCCCGTGACCAGCAGCCCGTTGGCCCCGGCGTCGGCGACGGCGCAGCCGTTGGCGTCGAGCACCGCGTTGTCCTGGACCACGACACCGCTGGCCGACGCCCCGCGGATCCGGCAGTCGGTGAGCTCGGCGCGCGCCGTGCCGGTGACGTGCACACCGGCCGCGCCGGGCGACTCGATCCGCAGTTCGCCGGCCGTGGCCTCGGCGGCCTCCTCCAGCAGCAGACCGGCCCGTCCGGTGCCGGTCAGCGTGGAGTCGGCGAGCCGCAGGCGTGAGCTGCCGCGCAGCCGGACGCCCGAGCCGGTCGTACGGTCCAGCCGCAGGCGGACGGCCTCCAGCCGGGCCGTACCCGAGAGCACGACGCCCGTGCCGTCCACGCCGGTGACGCTGGTGTCCTCGGCACGGGCGCGGACCGCCCCGGCCAGGTGCAGGCCGGCCAGCCGGGCGCGCTCGAGGCGGCAGCGCCGCATGATCAGGGCGGTCGTCCCGCTCTCCTCGTCCTCCGGGCCCCGGGCCTGGACCCGGCCGCCCTCGACGGCGCAGTCCTCCAGCACCAGTCCGGCACCGGGCGAGACGGCGATCGCGGGGGCCCCGTCGTCGGCGCCCCACACGGTGACGCCGTGCACGGCGCAGTCCGGCCCGTCGACGGTCAGCGCCGGCCGGTCCCCGGGCGGCGCGGCCAGCACGACGCTCCCCCGGCCGTGCTCGGCGGTGAGCACGACGGCGCGGTCCAGCACCACGGCCTCGGTCCAGGTGCCCGGGGCGATCACCACCACGTCACCGGGGGCGGCGGCGCGCACCGCGTCGGCGATCCGGTGGAAGGCCCCCCGGCCGCCTTGACCTTTCGGGGCCACGGTGTGACGCGTCATGTTCCGGATCCTCTACTGCTTCTACTGGGTGCCGGCCGGCGGTACCTGGTACCAGGACGGGTTGATGCTCGCACGGTACGCACCGGTCAGGTAAACCGACTGGATCGACTTCTCGAAGATCTTGAAGGGTAGCTGGATCCAGAAGTCCGCGAAGCCCTGACGGTGGAAGAGCCGGCTGCCGCCGCCCAGCACCACCACGTTCTTCACCAGCGCGGTGGAGGCGGACGTGGTGAGCGCCGCCGCGGCGTTGATGCCGCCGTCCAGGAAGGCGTCCGCGCCGCTGAGCTTGACCGTGGTCCCGTCGGCGTTGCTCACGCCCCACACGGCGGCGTTCATGGCGCCGTTGACCCACCCCGAGATCACGCTGGTGCCCGCGCTGAAGGTGAAGTCGTAGATCCCACCGCGCCAGCGGGTCGGGGTCTCGTTCCCGGCCCACTCGTTGGTCCAGGTCTTGTCGTGGTTGAACGGCCTGCGCTGCGGGTGCTTGCCGCCGTCGATGTTGGCCAGGGTCGCCTTGAGGTTGCCGGAGTTACGGAACCAGGGAATCCGGTTCTCGTGCGCCGCGATGCCGAGACCGGTCTTGACGCCCGAGGACACGGCGGCGTTGGCGAAGGCTTTCAGTGCGTCCTGACCGGTGAACGGCTTGTTCTGAGCCGCCGCCACGATGCCGTTCACGATCAGGTTGGCACCGAACTCCAGCACGAACTCCTGGCCGAACTCCACGGCGGCCTTGTACGCCACCGTCCGCCAGTACGGTTCGTACCGGGCCTCGCGGAGCGCCGCGCCGGCGCCGTCGGGGACCACCGTGCCGGACCACGGCATGCGCTGGGCCTCGCGGATCCGTCGCCCCCATCCGCGGATCTCGGTCAGCGCCCCGCGGTAGTCGTACTCGTTGCCGACCAGCCGCATCTGGCCGAGCGGACCGCGCTCCCAGACCAGGCCGCTGTCGGTGCGCTGGGCGACGAGTCCGCCTGCGGCGTCGTAGCGGTTCCACTGGCCGCGCCAGGCGTCGGTCTCCAGGTAGCCGGTGACGGTGCCGTCGGCGCCCCTTTCGGCCTTGCGCTCACGGACGACGGACTCGTGGTCGAACTCCTTCCAGACCGAGTGCGGTGTCGCGGCCGCCGGATCGTACTCGCGCACCCGCAGCGGACCGCCGAGGCCCACCGGGACCTCGCGGAGCCTGACGGTGGCGCCTTCGGTGCCGGGCAGCGGCCGCAGCTCGTCACGGAAGTGGCGCGCACCGCGCGACCACTGGTCCTGCCAGGACGTGCCGTTCCACCAGCTGCGCACCTGCAGTCCGGGGCCGGGGTCGATCCGGTTCCCGGTCCGGTCGTACGCCGCCGTCAGCCAGCGGTTGTCGTCGGCCGGGTCGCGCCAGGCCTCCACGTAGCGGCCCTTGTCGAGCATGCGGCGCTCGCGGACCAGCCGGCCGGTGGCGTCGCGGTCACGGAAGGAGTCATCCCAGGACAGCTTCGGGTCGCTGGAGCCGCGGAAGAACTTGCGGGTGCCGGAGACGCCGCCGGCGGTGCCCTCGGCGTCGACCTCGCGCCACGTCCACTTCGAGGAGTCCGTCTTCCCCACACCCTCGATGAAGCTGTTCGCGGTGCCGTTGGGGTTCGGCTGCCGCATCCCGGTCAGGTTGCCGTGCGCGTCACGGGTGACCCAAGTGCCGTGGCCGGCGGGGGCGTCCACGGCCCGCGGGGTGGTGTACTCGCGCACCACCCCGCCGGGGAGGCCCTCGCGGGCGACGCGGTGGGCTCCCGTGACGTCGCGGAACTCGTCCGTCCACAGCAGGCCGGTGGCCGCCGGGTCCTGCGGCACACGGTAGCCCCGCGACTGCCCGGCCTCCCACGGCTGGTGCGCCGCGGACGCGGGTTCGTGGCCGGGACGGCCGGCGTGGTCGCCGACCTTGAGCGTCGTACCGTCGTGCAGCTTGGTGGTCAGGCGCGCGAAGCCCCCGTCCGCCGTCAGGTCCAGGACACCGCCGTCCATCCCGACGTACCGCACGCCCGAGGTCCCCTCGCCGGTCGTGGTGCCGATCGGCCGCTTCTCCCAGGTGAACATCTGGTACGCGTTGTCGCCGAGCACATGGGCGTACGCGCCGTCCGCGTGCTCCGCGCCCGGCAGCAAGCCCCTGCGGACCCAGACGGGCGGGCGCTGCTCACGCCACCGCTCGGTGACCAGCAGGTGGCCGTCGACGACCTCGGCCCTGCCGGCCTCCTTGCCGTGCGGCGACTGGCGCTCCCATGTGCCCGGCAGCGAGCGGTCCCGCGTCAGCGTCCACTCCTGGTACTGCCCGGCGCGCTCGGGCAGGTGGCCCATGCCCCACTGCCGCTGCACGACCTCGCCGTCCCGGTTGCGGTCGGTCCAGCCTGAGTCGTGCCGGTCCCGGGTGCGGGGGCCGGAGTCCAGCTCCTCGGCGGCACCGTCGAAGCGGTGCCAGGTCCAGGAGCCGTCGGCCTCCTTGACGGCCACGGTGTGACCGGTGCGGCCGTCGTACTTCTGCAGTCCGTCCCGGTACTCGCGCAGCATGCGGCCCCGGCCGTCGACGTCGTGCCAGCCGGTCCCCGCGGTGTCGTGGTTGCGGGAGCCGGAGCCGCGCAGCGACCCCGCGTTGTCCCAGTGCGCCCAGGAGCTGCGCGGGTTGGTGCGGCCGAACGCGATGGTGTCCGTACGGCGGAAGGCGTCGAGCACACCGCCTCCGGGCAGCAGGCGCCGTTCGAAGACGGGGACCGGCGCGCCCGTGGAGGACAGCAGTCTCAGTCGCCCGTTGGCGGCTCCCGCCGCGTCGACGGTCCCGTGGTGGAACACGCCGTCGCCGGAGTGGACACCCGCCGCGTCGGTACGCTGCCAGGTGTCGCCCACGCGGTCGACCTCGTACCGGAATCCGGTGGAGCGGCCCGCGTCGAGCACGTTGAAGCCCTGCCGGACGATCGTGCCGCTCCGGTCCAGCTCGGTGAACTCGCCGCGGCGCGGGCTGCCGGGCAGCGTGCACTCGATCCGCACGTCGCCCTGCGCCCGCACCGTGACGTCCCAGTGCCGGAGGCGGTTGCCCGCGGCGTCCTCGAGCCACTGGACGCCGTTGGGGGCGTCCTGGCTCGGCGCCTGCGCGACGAGGACGCGGCCGTCCAGCTCGTTCGGCAGCGGGGTGCCGTGAACCGTCGGGGCGCCGCCCCCGTCCCGGGCGAAGGAGCCGTCCGCCGCGGTGATCTGGCGGCCGCCGCCGGGCAGCGGGGTGACCTCCTGCACCAGCTGTCCGGTCGTGCCGTGGAACACCTGGTGGCCGTGACCGGGCCGGGCTATCTCGATGTGGCCGTCGGGGTGGACGGTGACGGCCCGCTGGGGGTCGGGCGCGAACGTGTCGTCGAGCCACTGCGGCCCCGCGGCCGCCGGGCGGTCCAGGTGGCCCGCCGGTGCACCGCCGCGGCCGGTGAGGCGCACGCCGTCGCCGGTGAACGCGCCGTCGGGTGCGAACGTCCGGTAACCGTCGGCGTGGGACACCCGGAAGCCGCCGCCGGGCAGTGCCTGGACCCGCTCGGGCAGCCGGGCACCCGCGGCGTCGGTGAGCCGATGGCCGCCCGCGGCGTCCGGGACGACGAAGCGGGCGCCGCGCCCGGTCGCCGGGTCGGCGAGTGCCGTCCCGGTCTCGACCGGACGGGCCTGGGCGTCGTGGAGCACGGACCGCCCCGTGGTGCCTTCGATCGTACGGAGGCGGCCGCCGCCGACGTCCGTCACACGCTCGGTCAGCGGATTGCCCAGGCCGTCCGTGAGGCGCAACCCGCCGGAGCCGTCCGCGACCGCGACCCGCGCCCCGCGGGTCCCGTCCGCCGGGTCCGCGAGTGCGGTTCCGGCGTCCTGCCAGCGGCCGTCCGGGGTGTAGCGGGACGTCGCGCCGGTCCCGTCGTCGATGATCCGAAAACCGGCGCCCCCGGGAAGGGCGGTGACGTCGCCGCGCTGCGGGACGCCGAGGGCGTTCGTCAGCGTGTGGGTGCCCGCACCGTCGCGGGCCAGGAACAGGTCACCGCGTCCGCCGTCCGCGCGGGTGAGCGACACTCCGCTCTCCCGGAGCCGGCCGGCCCCGTCGTGGCGTACGGACGCACCGGTGACGTCGTCGGTGATCCGGAAACCGGCGCCGTCCCCCAGGGGGGTCACCGTGCGGGGAACTTCGCCCCCGTGGATGTCGGTGACACGGGTGGTGCCGCCCTCGCGCACGAGCACGAGGTCCTCCTCGGCCGGCGCCCCGTCCGCCCCCCGCAGCCGCATGCCCTCGTCGATCGGGCGACCGCTGGACCGGTAGCGGATGGTGGCGCCGGTACGGGTGTCGGTGACGCGCACCGCCCCGTCCTCCAGCGGTTCGGCGAGGTGATGCTCGGCGTCCGGGCCGGTGAGGCGGACCGCCAGGGGGCGGCCGCGGCCGTTGAGATCGGTGTGCAGCCGCAGGCCGTTCGGGACCTCGGCCGCGTTCCGCAGCGGCACGTCCTGGGCGGTCCTGACGCCCGACTCGTTGTAGCGGACCACCGTGTCCGACGCGGTGTGCCGCACGTCGAACCCGCCGTCACGGAAGGCAACCGTCCGGCCCTCGTCGGGCTCGAGCCCACGGCCG
The DNA here is from genome assembly GCF_035918135.1 of Actinacidiphila glaucinigra. Classification (NCBI taxonomy): domain Bacteria; kingdom Bacillati; phylum Actinomycetota; class Actinomycetes; order Kitasatosporales; family Streptomycetaceae; genus Actinacidiphila; species Actinacidiphila glaucinigra. The sequence continues at coordinate 8,355,236 of NZ_CP109144.1, read as the reverse complement.
AGGACGCGGTGGCTGACGCTGCCGTCGCCGGCCTCGACGCGCTCGATGACCAGTCCGTTGTTCCCCTCGATGCCGGAGTCGCTCAACTCGACCCGGGTGACGCCCCCTTCGGGGTTCCCGGGCAGTTCACTCAGCCTGCCGGCGCCGGGGGTCGCGCCGCGGTCGACGGCGGCCCGCTCGTTGAAGCCCCGGATCCGGTTCTCGACCTGGTGCGGGTCGATCCCCTGGTCCCGCAGGCCGTCGATCGCGGACGTGACCCGGTCGCGGGCCGCCAGCGTGTCGGAGCGCAGTTGCTCCTCTATCGTGCTGAGCCCCCGGGATGTGCTCGCCTCGCCGTGCGGCAGCGCGTCCTCCGCACTGCCGAGGTCCTGCCGGGCCCGGGTCAGATCGTCCCAGCCCTCCCGGCGGGGATCCCCCTCGCGGCCGAGGAGTTCCTCCACCCGGCGGTAGTCCTCGGCCCAGGGGACGTCGTCGGTGCCGCGCCCTGCAGCCGCCGGGGCGGGGGCCGGCGTTGCCGGTACGTCGTTCCCCGCGAGCAGGCGCAGGGCGCCGGCCTGGCGTTCGGTGTCGGTGAGCGCGTCCTGGAGCCGCAGGCGGGTCGCCTGCGTGAGGTCGTCGCCGGCCAGGACGGCACGGACGCGGGTCGCCAGGTCGTCGAGGGCGGCCACGCCGCCGTGTCCCGTGCCGAACGCGCCGTGCTCCTGCAGCAGCCGGTAGGCGCCGCTCTCGGCCCGGGCCTGGACCAGCACGCGCTCGACGCCGGCGGCGCCCGGTGCGCCACGGTGAGCGGTCAGGAAGTCGTCGGCGGCCGCGGTCAGTTCGTCGAGCGCCCTGATCCGCCCGGCGAGGTCCGTCCCGTGCACGTCGTTGAGCTCGGCCATCCGGCGTTCGACGGCGTCGATCGCCGAACCGGAGCCGGACGTCTGCGTCTTGAAGACGGCCGGGTCGAGCAGGTCGCGTTCCGCCGTGCCGCCACCCGGTGCGATCACGTCGTCCGAGGCGGCGGTGAGGTGCGGCACGTGGACGTGGTCGTGGCTCGCGACCTGGCTGTGGATGAGATCCAGGTAGCGCGGGCGCAGTCCGCCCTGGGACAAACCCTCAGGGGCCGCGTTGTGGTAGTTGCCCGTCAGGCTGCCGTCGACCTCGGGCCGATGCCCGGCCGTGGTGTCCAGGACCTCGTCCCCGGCCAGCCGCGTGGAACTCGCGCCAGCCGGTGCGGCGGCGGAGACGGACAGTGGCAGGTGCTTGTTGATGCCGTTGACCAGGGCGTTCCGGGTGTCCATGGACATCTGGACCAGCTGCTTGAAGGTGTCGTTGACGCCGCCGGTCGCCGAGCGAACCGCCGTGAACGCGCCCTTCAGGTCCGTGGTGAGTTCACTCCCCTTCATCACCCGGAGTTCCGTGCCGTCCAGCCGGATGTCGTGGAAGGCGATCGCCGCCAGGCTCTTCCCCACGTGCTGGTCCTTCGTCAGGACGTGAGGGTGGTGCAGCTTGAGGTAGTGCTCCATCTGCTCGGTCCACGTCTTGGGGTTCGCATGACTCTGCGTGAGGCCCGTGAGAAGCGACCGCGAGTCGTCGCCGACTTCCAGGGCGATCCGCTCGCCGTCGGTGACCAGGGCCAGGCCCGAGTCGAAGACAACGGCCTGGTTCTCCCGCCCCTGCCACAGGTGGCGGCGGTTCTTGACGAGGCTGTCGAGGAGGCGTTCTCCCTCCCTGGCCTCGTAACTGACGGCCCTTCCGGAGACCTCGCCGAACCTGATGTCCTTCTCCAGGCCGAGGGAGTTGGCCGGGTCGACACGGACGAATGTGTTGGGCTCGGGGAAGTAGACCGTCCGCGCGTCGGTCTTGGCCATCGCGTCGCGTACGGCCAGGTCGAGGTCGGCGGCGTTCTTCGCGGCACCCCCGGGGAGGGTGTAACCGCCACTCACCATCTCGGGGGCGAACCCGTCGTTCTGCGCGCTCAACGACTCGATCCTCGCCGCCGCGCGCTCGAAGAGCGGCTCGCCTCCGACGACCATGCTCTTGACGTCGGCGTCACCGACGTGCAGGTACACCTCTCCCCCGGCGTTCAGTTTGACCTTGTCGAGCATGCCACGGGTGAGGTCGTCGCGGACGACCGCCTCACGCAGCGCACCGTAGGGAATCTCCTTCTGGGCGCCGGCCTCCACCAGCTTGGGATCGGGCTGGCGCCACGTGAAGCCGGTGACGGAGACCTCGAAGTTGCCTTCCTGCTCCCACTGCTGGGCGAACGTGCGCACCGTGTCGGTGATCTCGGCTTCCTTGCCGGCGCGCCCGTTCACACCGATGACCAGCCCCAGCCGCTCACCCAGGACCGACTCGTCCGTGAACGCCGTCCCGTACGTCTTCGCCAGCGTGAGCAGATCGGTGTCCGGGGTCGCGATGACGGTGGCCACGAAACGCGTCCCGTCACCGCCCTGGAGCCCGCCCTTGGCCGCACCGTCGTACTGGGCCACCGGCTTCAACCGGTAGTGGCTCGCGATGTCGCCGTAGCCGTCGGTGAATCGCACGGCGTCGGTCTGCCGCGTGAAGGTGGGCGGGACGGCTGCGGGCCGCGCGGGATTCGGCTTGGCCTTCTTCGGCGCCTGGGGGGCGATCCCGTCGACCGCGTCGACGTCGGCGTGCGGCACAGGGACGTGATCGTGACTGACCACCTGGGCGTGGATGAGGTCCAGGTAGCGGGGGCGCAGCCCGCCCTGCGACAGATCCTCAGGGGCCGCGTTGTGGTAGTTGCCCATGAGACTGCCGTCGACCTCCGGGCGGTGCCCGGCGGTGGTGTCCCGGTACTCGTCCCGCAGACCCAATTGGTGGCCCAGCTCGTGCGCGAGATCCTGCTCGGTGGCGTCGATCCGCCACTGGTGCTGGTTCATCGCGCCCCGCGAACCACCGACATTCACGTTGAGGTGGGCGTCGGAGGCGTTGCCCGTGACACGCTCCAGCGTGACGTGCAGAACACTCTCATCGCGCAGCACCGCACCAGGACGGTTGAAGACCCGCTCCACACCCGACACCGCACGGTCCCACAACGCGTCCACCTGGGACGGCGACAGACCCTCACCGGCCAGCCGCACCCGCACCGTCAGATCCGTGACCGAACGCCCACCGACCTCGAACCTGCGCACGTCGTAACCGGCCTGCACCTCGTACCGCGGCGCATGGGCGCCACCGCCCCGCGGCGTCGACACCGGATCCACCCACGAGTGCTTCACCGAGTTCGGCACCGCCGCACCACGCGCCGCGTCCCAGCCCGCGTCCAGCGTCAGATCCGCCCGACCCGCACCAGAACCCGCACCGAGGAAGAAGTCGTCCACCACACCGGTCGGCGCGTCGACCGCCCGCGCCGACACACCCGGGGACTTGCCCTGGACCGGGAACGACTTGTCGCCCCGGAACTCCACCGTGATGACCTCGGAGGTGGAGGCATGGACGATGGCGCGCTCCACGTCCCGCTGGAACAGGGCTACGGTGTCGAGCAGTTCGCCCGGCGGGAAACGGCTGTCGAGCGCCCTGACCAGGCTGTCCTTCGTGATGCCGAGTTCGTCCGCCAGGTTCTTGAGGTTACCGCCCCTGTTGTCCCAGCCGGTCTTGGCGTTGCTCGGCCCCACATGGATGGAGTTGTCCGCCGTCAGAGCGGACGGCCCGGAGGTGCCGATGCGGTCCTGAGCGGCCTTCGACCGCGCGGTCAGATGGAAGTCCGACGCGTTGAGCGTGACCGTCGTTCCGTCGAGCCTCCCGCTCGGGGTGACCATCACATTGAGGTGGACGGCCACCTGGACCGACTTGTCCCCCTCGGTGACCGTCATCAGCACGGGCCGCGAGATGAGGTTCGTGCTCCCCGCCTCCCGGACCCTTCCGAACTCGAAGCCGCCGAGCGTACGGCGGGAGCCGTCGACCGTGCTCGATCCCGTGATGCTGTCCAGGATCCTGACGGCATCCGGGGTCAGGCGGCCTCCGCCCGTACCGGCACCCGCGTGAACGGCCGTGGACGTACTCGCGCTCGGTGCGGACGGGGAGACGGACTGCGGCAGGTTCTTGTTGATGCCGGTGACCAGGGCGTCGCGGGTGTCCGTGGCCATGGCGAGCAATTGCTTGACGGCCGCCGGGAAATCCTCGGCCACCTTCATGAGCGCTCCCGCCTCCGCAGGCAGCGCCCTGCCGAGTTCCTTACGAGTCATCGCCACGAGGGTGGTGGTGCCGTCCGCCTGGATCCCGTGGAAGGCAATGGCGGCGAGGTTCCGCCCCACATTCGGGTCCTTCGCCAGGACATCCGGGTGGTGCAGCTTGATGTAGCGCTCGATCTGCTCGGTCCAGGTCTTCGAGTTCGCGTGGCTCTGGGTCAGCCCGCTGAGGATCGACCGCGGGTCGTCCCCCACCTCCTTGGCGATCCGCCCCCCGTCCGTGACCAGAGCGAGTTCCGAATCGAAGACGAAGCCCTGGTTCTCCCGTCCCTGCCAGAGGTAACCGCGGTTCTTGAGGGAGCTTTCGAGAAGCCGCTCGCCCTCCCTGGCCTCATAGCTGATGTTTCCGCCGGAGATCTCGCCGAACCGGATGTCCTTCTCCAGGCCGGACGAGCTCTCCTGGTCGACACGGATGAAGGTATTGGGCTCGGGGAAGTAGATCGCCCGCGTGTCGGTCTTCGCCATCGCGTCGCGCACGGCCAGGTCGAGATCGGCGGCGTTCTTCGCGACACCCTCAGGGAGGGTATAACCACCGGTCACCATCTCGGGGGCGCTGCCGTTCTGAACGGCAAGGGCCTCGATCTTCGCGGCGGCACGGTCGAAGAGCGGCTTCCCGCCGACCACCATGCTCTTGACGTCGGCGTCACCGACGTGCAGGTACACCTCTCCCTTGGCGTTCGGCTTGAGCTTGTCGAGCATGCCCCGGGTGAGATCGTCGCGGACGACCGCCTCACGGAGCGCGCCGTAGGGGACCATCTTCTGGCCGCCGTCCTTCAACAACTGGGGGTTCCACTGCTCCCAGGTGAAGCCACTGACGGAAACCGAGAAGTCGCCCTCCTTCTCCCACTGCTGAGCGAACTTCCGCACCGTGTCGACGATGTCGGCATCCCTGCCCACGCGCCCGTTCACACCGATGACGAGCCCCAACCGCTCGCCGAGGGACTCCTTGCCGAACGCCGTGCCGTACGTCTGCGCCAGTGTCAGCAGATCGGTGTCCGGAGTCGCGATGACCGTGGCGACGAAACGGGTACCCTCACCGCCCTTGAGCGAGCCCTTGGCCATGCCGTCGTACTGGGCCACCGGCTTCAACTGGTAACGGCTCGAGATGTCGCTGAAGCCGTCGGTGAACCGAGTGGCGGTCTTGTGCTGCGTGAACGTGGCCGGGACGGCCGCGGGCTGCGAGGGATTCGGCTTGGCCTTCTTCGGCGCGTGGGGGGCGATCCCGTCGACCGCGTCGACAGCCACACGCGGCACATGGACGTGATCGTGGCTGACGACCTGCGCGTGAATGAGATCCAGGTAGCGGGAGCGCAGACCACCCTGGGACAGCCCCTCGGGTGCGGCGTTGTGGTAGTTGCCCATGAGACTGCCGTCGACCTCGGGGCGATGCCCCGCGGTGGTGTCCCGGTACTCGTCCCGCAGACCCAACTGATGGCCCAGCTCGTGTGACAGGTCCTGCTCGGTCGCGTCGATCCGCCACTGGTGCTGGTTCATCGCGCTGTCCGAACCACCCACCTTCACATTCAGGTGAGCGTCGGCTGCGTTGCCCGTGACACGCTCCAGCGTGACGTGCAGAACACTGCCGTCCCGCAGCACCTCGCCAGGCCGGTTGAAGACCCTCTCCACACCACCGAGGGCACGGTCCCACAACGCGTCGACCTCGGTCGCCGACAGACCGTCATCCGCCAGGCGTACCTTCACCGTCAGATCCGTGACCGAACGATCCCCCAGCTCGAACCGGCGCACGTCATAACCCGCACGCACCTCGTACCGCGGAGCATGGGCACCGCCACCCCGCGGCGTCGACACCGGATCCACCCACGAGTGCTTCACCGACTTCGGAGCCGCCGCACCACGCGCCGCATCCCAACCCGCGTCCAGCGTCAGATCCACCCGACCGGCACCCGCGCCGTGCGCGAAGTCACCCATCCCGCCGGACAGCCCGGAGACGGCCGGCGCCGACACACCGCGGGAGTCGCCCCGGACGGGGAACGACTTGTCGCCCTGGAAGTGGACCCGCACGTCCTCCGCGCCGGAGCCGTGGACGACGGCGCGCTCCACGTCGTCCTGGAACCGGTGGATCGTGTCGACCAGTCCGCTCGGCGGGAACCGGTTGTCGAGTGCCTCGATGAGCTTCAGTTCCGAGACGCCGAGGGCCTGTGCGAGGTTCCTGGTGTTGCCCGGCCTGCTGTTCCAGCCGGACTTGGCGTTGCTCGGCCCCACGTGGATGGACTTCGACGCGGTGTCGCTGGACGGGCCGTGCAGGTCGATCAGGTTCTGGTCGGTGTGCGGTCGCGCGGTGAGGTGGTACTTGCTCCCGGTGATCGTGACTTCCGTCGTGTTCGCGAGCTTCTTGCCCGCCACCGTCACGTCGGCCTCGTTGCCCGAGCTGAGCATGACGTTCAGGTGGACGGCCACCTCCGCTTCCGTCCCGCCGTCCTTGACCGTGACCACGATCGGCCGTGACACGAGGTTCTTGCCGTCGTTGCTGCGGGTGCCCGCGCCGAACTCGAAACCGCCGAGCGTACGGCGCTCGTCACCGTTGCGGCCGCCCGTGCCGACGACGACGTTCAGGATCTGGTCATCGGTCAGCTTGGCGGAGCCCCCGGAGGCGGACGGTGCCGCCGGGGAGACGAACGAGGCGTCGCCGGACCGCTCGACGCGCAAGGCCGTATCGGTGAAGAGGTCCGCCCTGGGCACACCGCTCTCGTCGAGGAGCGAAGCCGTGAAGCGGAGGTCCTCGTAGCTCACGTGCAGTTCGTCGGCCGCGGCGCCGGGCCTGCTCCCGCCGGGCGCGGGCGACGTGTCGGGACCGCCCGGGTGGCCGCTCACCGGCCCGGGCGCGTGGGCCGGCGAGGGCCCGGGGCCACCGGTACCGGCCGGGTGGGTCCCACCGGATCCGGGGGGCGCCGGGGGCGCGGGGTGCACTCCGGAGGCGGAGGCCGCGGCGCCCGGTCGCGCGTTGTGGACCTCGACCGTGAACGAGAGCCCCTTGTCCTTGGCGAACTGCTCCAGCTGCAGCTTCTGCGCCTGCAGTCCAGCCGGGTTGAAGCCGTCGTTCACGAGCACGACGCGGTCGAGGTCGTCCCACTTCACGCCACCGTGGAGCTGGGCCTCGAAGTACCTGTTGAGCTTCCCCTCGAGCTTCCCGGCATCGCGCAGGCCGCGGAACGCACTGTCGTACTGGAAGTCGGTCGCCTCGGCGAAGGCGAGCCGGACCAGCACCTCTGGGCCGTGGTTGAGCAGCGGCAGCATATTGCCTCGCCCGGTGACGCTCAGGGCGCCCTCCAGGCCCTGGCCGAAGCTGTCCGCGGGCGTGAACGTGGCCCGTTCCATCAGGTTGGGCTTCAGGTGGAAGACCGCCTGCCCGTACATCTTCACGCCGCTGGGCCGGTACTTGGAGGTGAGGGCGGCGTAGTTCGGGAGGTCCGCGATGTCGGCCGCGGTCGGGGCGAACGCCTTGCCGCCCTGGCCCGGGTAGATCCCGGAGGCGTCCGTCGTCCGCTTCACGGACGCCGGCAGGCCGAGGGCCTCTTCCGTGTTGCCGCGCGTGACGTAGTACCCGGCGCCGGCGTTGTCGATCTCCCATGCGTTGCGGAGCAGCTGCTGGTCCGCGGTCATCGCGTCCAGCAGCGTCCCGCCGCCGGGCAGTTGGTTGCCGAGCTTGAGGTTCACCGTGAGCGAGAGCTCGTCCTGCAGATGCTTGTGGACCTTCGTGATGAGTTCACCGGCCTCCGCCCCGTCGAGCCGGTAGCCCTTCGCCCACTCCCACTCGTCGCTGCGCAGCTTGGTGGTCAGCTGGTCCGTGTCCGCCGCGAGCGTGCGGATGGCGCGCCGTTCGGCCATGACGATCGCGGAGAGCTGCGGCATGCGCAGGTTCCGCAGTTCCGTTCGGCCTTCGAGGGCCTGGAACAGCCGCGTGTTCTCGTCGAACGACTTCTGCTGCTGCAGCAGCACCGACTTCAGCGCGTCGTCGTGCTCCGCGCGCGCCAGCCCCTTGGTCAGGATGTCCTGGTGGGCCTTGAGATCGCCCTCGTAGGCCTCCTTGCCCTGGCCCTTGGGCCAGCCGTGGGCCGACTGCGGTTCGCTCAGCCAGTGGGCCACCGTCAGGTCCTGGCCGCTGGGCACCAGCGCGTGGCTGAGCTTCCCGCCCTCCAGCGGGGTGACGACGTGGGTGGCCGACGGGACGTGGTCCACGGACTGCACGATTCCCTCGGGAGCCGGGGGCACCGCGTCGCCCCGGCCCTTGAGGTGCAGCAGCGAACGCAGACCGTCCGGAAGACGCGGCGCGCCGCCGCCGAGGCCGTGGCCGGTGTAGGACTGCACCTCGGGGAGCGGTGCTCCGCCGGTCAGGTCGTTCCAGTGGGCCTCGGCCCGGGCCAGCGCGGCGTCGGCCTGCCTGACCTGCTGCCACGACTCGAGGTAGCGGACGCCGTCGACCTCGGCGGAGGTGCCGACGCCGTCCACGTAGCGCGTCTGCAGGTCGTCGCGGATCGTCCGGGCGTTGATCAGCTCGCGGCGGGCGTCGGTGATGGCGGCCGACGCGTCGATCTCCGACAGGTCGTCCGCGAAGTTCCCGCGCACGCCGCCGTGGTCCGATCCGGTGCCGGTGGTGTCCAGGGTGCCGCCGGGCGGCTTGCCCTTGCCCTTGTCCCCCACCACGAGCGGCGCGTCCGTGACATCGGCCGTCACGTCGCGCACCGCCCTGCCGGCCGAGCCATCGGGCACCGCCGGCCGCGCGTCGAGCACCGCGTTCATGAACCCGTCGGTGAACCGCCCCGCGTCGGTGTGCCACAGCGGCAGGTTCCGGGCCGCGTACAGATAGGCGTTCTCCAGCTGTGCCGCCGTGATCCGGTGCTCCTCCAGGACGTGCGTCCCGCCCGCCGGGGCCCCGTCGGCGGTGCCGCGGACGGCACCGAGCTCGCCCGGCGCACCCGGGCCCAGGGGCACCGGCGCGTCCCGGCCCGGCAGCAAGACCGTCAGCGAACGGGCGCCCGTCGAACCGTCGGTCCCCAGGACCAGCCGGATGTCGGCCGCGGGGTCGGCGATCGCGTGCTCCAGGTGCTGCCGCACCGGACGAGTGTCGTCCATGAACCGTACGACGTCGTCCCCGCCGGTGCCGACGTGGACGTCGCCCCCTCCCGTCCCCGGGTGCACGGGTGACGGGGGACCGGACGGCAGGTCGTCGAACGAGGTCCGGAAGAGACCCATGTCCTGCAGCATGTCGTCGATCTCGCCGAACATGTGCTGCACGTCGGACGGGTACTGCACCGAGGACGGCGGCAGGTGGCCGGCGGAGTCCCCCGCGGCCGACCCACCGGGGCTCGGCACCGACTCCGGCACGCTGTCCACGGAGCCCCTCCCGATCCCGGAGAGCGAGCCGTCGGCGGCGGGCACCGTCACCGAGGGTCCCGGCAGGTCGGACAGCCCCGGACGGAGCGTGCCGTACGTCTCGCCCAGCTGACGCGACAGCTGGCGTCCCGCGTCGTCGCCCGAGTTGAGGATGGTGTGGGTGATCATCTTCTCGAACTGCTCGAGGATCTCGAGACGTTCCCGCTGCGGAACCGTCTTGACATTGCCGTCGATCAGGGGACGCTGGTGGTCGAAGAGCACGAAGGTCTTCGCCTGGTCGGTGGCGCCTTGCACCCCGTCCGGGTCGACACGCCGCCAGTCCTCCACCTCCCCGAAGGCGTCCTGGTACCGGATCGTGTCGTCGGCGGTCAGCTTGGCCACCGGCGACGTGCCGTCCGCCCAGTGCCAGGCGCCGTCGCGGCGCAGCATCGTGTCGACGAGACGGTACGGGGCCGCCACCCACAGGTCCGCGACGGATTTGCCGAGTGCGGCGGACACGAAGCCCTCCGCGAACCGCACGCAGTTGTAGCGGAACAGGTCGTACACGGCACCGGAGTTGGCCATCGCGTACCGGTACCCGTCGAACAGCTGCGCCGCCGTGATCCGGTAGGTGCCCAGTACGCGGACGTGCCCGGAGACCAGGTATTCGGCGTCGTTGACGATGGCACCCGGGTTGCCGAAGAGGTGTCCTTCCTCCGGGTAGAAGCCGATCGTGAGCGGCTTGCGCTCGCCCGGCAGCATCACGGCCACCATGGCGTGGCCGACGTCGTCGGAGAACTCGCGCCACGTACGGCCTCCGGGGCTGGCCACGAGGGCCACTTCGATGTTCGCCGCGGGGTTGTCGATGGCCTGTTCCACGTGCTGCCGCAGCGGGCGGATCAGGTCGACGAACTCCGAGAAGCCGTCCAGGTCCTCGGTCCCGTGCTCACCGACCGGGGAGCCGGGTACCGAGTCGTCGTCCATGTCCAGGTGCGAACGCATCGGTGCCCCGGTGCCGTCCAGGTCCACGTCGTCGAGCCCGTCGAGCAGGCCGCTCTCGGGCCGCGGCGGCCGCGGCGGGACGGGCGGTGCGTGGTGCCCGCCGGGCCCGGGGCTGGTGGGCGCGTCGTGCGTGAGGTCGGTGTCCCTGACACCGCCCGGGAGGTGCCCGCGTTCCGGGCCTGCGAGGTGCACGGCCAACTGGTCGGCCTGCGCCCGGATGTCGACCTTGGTGAAGGCCGCGCCGCGGAGGTCCTCCAGCACCTGGCGTGCGGCGGTGACGGCCTCCACCGTCACCGCGCCGGATCCCATCTTGCCCAGCTTCAGGTTGACCTCGTGGAACAGTTCCGCCTGATGCGAGTGCACGCGCCCGCCGCCCGACCCGGTCGCCGGTGCCGGGGCGGGGTCCTGGCGCAGCGGCACCGCGACGTGTCCGTCGCCGGTGACGGCCGCCTTGCCGTGCGTGCCCGGGGTGGCGACCACGTCGTCGGTGCTGCGCGCGGGCGCGCCGGCGAAGGCGTGCCCCGTGTCGGCGTCCACGGCCTTCCCCGTTCCGGGAGCGCCGGCGAAGGCGGGCCCGTCGACGGGGCGGACGCCGCGGCCGTCGTCGAGGAGGTCGAGCGCGGAGCGGGCCGCGTCCTTGGGCGGTGTCCCGTGCACGCCGCCCTTGGGCAGGCCGGGAGCAGGGACGCCGTGGGCGGTGGAACCGGGCACGGTGTCGGTGACCACGGAGCCGGGACGGCCGCTGCCGGCGGGCCGCACGATCTCGTCCAGGGCCATATGCGCCTGGTTGGCGCGTGCGGCCCCGGCGACGTTGTCGCCGAGGTCGGCCCCGATGTGCGAGGGCACCGGGTTGTTCGGCGTCCCCTTGGCGCCGCCCGACAGCAGGTCGAACACCGAGCCTCCGGCGGCGCCGGTGCCGCTCTGATGCCCGGGGACCCCGGTGAGCGGGCCGTGGGCGCCGCCCGTTCCGCCCGGAGCCGCGAGCAGGTCGTGCACCCCGGCTCCGCTCGGCGGCGCCGGGACGCCGGTCAGCGCGGAGTGCGCGGCGCCCGTCCCCGCGCCCGGGGCGCCGGGGGCGGCGAGCAGGTCGTGGAGCCCTGTGGCGCCGGGGGCGGGAGCGGGTACTCCGGTGAGGGCGGTGTGCAGCGCGCCGGTCCCGCCGGGCGGTGCCGTCAGGACGCCCGTCGGGCCCTGCGCGAGCAGGTTGCCCCCGTTGCCCTTGGCGACGAGGGCGGCGACGTCCACGCCTTCGTGTACGACCGGGGTCCCGGCGGAGCCGGGCACGTACAGGCCGGAGGAGTGCGTCACATGGCCGCCCGGGGCCGCCGCGCTCACCCCGAGTCCCCCGCTCATCTGGCCGGGCGCCGCGTCCATGGCGTCGATCCTCATCCGGCTCATCTGTGTACCGGCGATGTCGACCACGTCGTCCATGTGCCGCACTGCGCGGAAACCGGCCGTCGAGTTGTCGAACACGGCGTTCGCGCCGTGCACCGCGACGGGGTTGACCGTGCCGACCCGCAGCCCCGTCAGGTCGACGGTGCTGACGGGCGCCACGGAGAAGGAGGACGGGCGGACGGAGGTGTGGGTGTCGGCGAAGTTGCCGAAGCGCACGTTCTCCAGGTCCATGCGGGCCATGTTGATGTCGGCGTGCCCGAGGTCCAGGTGCGGGGTCGCACCGTGCGGGCCCATCGGCACGGCGCTCGCGGTGTGCGCGACCGTGCCGCCCACCGGCAGGTCCCACACACCGCGGCCCATGACCCCGCGGTCCCAGAAGCCCATGCGCAGGGCGCCCTTCAGCCCGTACTCCGCGACGTCGGTGTGCGTCACGGGCAGGATCAGGCGCGTCCACTTGCCGTCGGCCATCTGGCTGCTCCAGGTCTCCTGCGCGAAGATCCGGAAGTTCTGCCACGCCCCGGGGGCGCCGGCCCGCACGGCCGACCCCCACCCGCGCACGACCACGGGGATGGCGCGGACGCCCTGCACGACGACGAGCCCGCCCTTGACGAACACCGAGCCGGCGAGGGCGGGCACGTTGTGGAAGTTCTGCATGACCCACAGTCCGCCCTGGCGCACCCAGCTCAGGCTGATCCGCGCGACGTCCCTCAGGCCGGTGAAGACGGTGGCGAACCGGAACCCGTTGACCAGGTCCTTCAGGGACAAAAAGCCGTTGCGTCCCCACTGGAGGACGGCTTTGAAGCCGGACTTGAGGAGGCCGCCGATGGCGAAGATCGGCAGCGCCTTCGTGGTGGGGGCGATGATGCCGAGCCCGGCGAGGAACAGGTCGAGGAAACCGATGTCGCCGCGGGCGAAGTCGATGGCCGCTTTCACGAACAACGTCATGTTGACGCCGAGGGCGAGCAGTGCGACCGGACCGCCGAAGATCAGCGCCGGGACGATGAGGATGATCGCCAGGATCTGGAACATCTCCCAGAAGACCTGGCAGTCCGAGATCGGCAGCCGGATGTCGGAGGCGTTCCTGATCGAGTTCGCGATGGTGTTGCCCACGTCGGCGAGATGCGTGCCCGCGCTCTGGGCGGTCTGCCGGTGGACCTCCACCTGCGGGTCGTCCTTCGCCAGGCCGCGTGCGGCCGACAGGGCGCCGTCGGCCTGCCGCTGGGCCTCCTCGATGTCGTTCGCCCAGGCACTGAGGTTCTGGGAGACCTCCCAGAAGGAGTCGGCCACGTCGTTGATGTGGTTCCGCAGCCTGTCGTCGACCTTGCCCCGCAACGCGTCGGCGGTCTTCCCCGCGAAGACACTGCTGTCCGCCGTGTTCATCACCTGGTCGATGGCCTTCGCGATGGACCTCGCCTGGTTGCCGATCTTGACCAGGTCGTCGACCAGCAGACGGATCTGGACCGGGTCTCCGGGGGTCGGATCCCCGTGAAGGCCGAGAACGTTCCAGTCGCTCGGGCGAGGCATGTGAGGGATCCCTCCCGGTTCGGTGCGGAGGAGCACGGCGGAGCTCTCCACGTGGACCACGCGCGGGGCACGCCTGTGGTTCATGTGACGTGGGTCAAACCCGCGCGCGGCGGTGAACCGGCGGGGGGCGTGGTGCGTGGTCGTGGTGACCGGATTCTCCAAGGACCGTCCGGAGGTCCCCTGTGCCCGAGATCAAAATCGACTACGACGTCCTCAACGCGGCCAAGCGCGACCTGGACGCCCTGGCGGGCGAGATCGACCCGCTCATCACCAAGGGCGTCTTCGGCCGCCTCGGCTCGGGCAGCGGTGAGGCGGAGGCGATCCTCGGGCACGAGGGCGTCGCCAGTGCGATGTCGCTCTTCCACACCAACGCGAGCAGCACCATGAAACGCGCGGACAAGGGCCTGAAGGAGCTGGCCGGCGCCTTCGGCGGCGTGGGCGAGGCGTTCCGCGAGTTCGACCGCGAGCTGGGCGCCGAGATGGGTGTGATGAGCGCCAATCTGCACGTTCAGAACTGGCGGCAGAAGAAAGACCTGTGGGACTACAAGCAGAGCCACCTCAAGGAGTGCGAGGGGCCCGGCAAACTGCCGGACTTCTGCTCCGCCACGAATCCCGGTGACACGCCGCCCGACTTCCACGTCGACACGCCGAACGGTTCGATCGACTCCCACGTGGAGGTCGACAAGGACGGCAACGTCATCAAGGAAGTGACCACCGTCAAGTACGACGGCAGCGAGTACACCTCCACCACCGACTACAACGGTCCGAGCTACACGACGGACACCAAGTATCCCGACGGCAGCACCTCGCACACGGTGGCCAACATCAACGGCGACGGCAGCGGCTCCATGACCGTCACCGGCAGCGACGGCAGCCACACCGAGTACACCCGCGGCCCCAAGGGCGCCGACGGGAAGGCACCGGAGTGGACGTGGTCCGGCGGCGACAAGCCGGGCGGCGGCCCCGAAGACCCGAAGAACCCCAACAACCCGGACACTCATCCGCAGAATCCGGGTACCCACGGCGGCACCAACCCCAGGATCGCCTGATCGGGGACACCACCCCCAGGCCGGTCATCACAACAGAAAGGCGACGCAATGCCTGCGATTCACATCGTTCCCGAGGACGTCCGGCAGCGGGCGGCGATTCACGCGGCCACCTGCCAGGAGTGGATGACCCGGCTCGGGAGCCTGAAGGGCCAGGTCGAGAGCATGCTCAACGACGAGCTGGTGCTGCCCCAGGCCAGCCCCGCCATCCGTGACGCCTACGAGCAGTTCACGGGAAGCCTCACCCAGGCCATCCACGGCCTGGAGAACTTCGGTGAGGCGTTCACCTCGATCGCCAAGGGCGCCGAGGACTTCGACACCCAGGTCGCGAACAACTTCAACAAGAAGTAGGGGACGCGCGCGAAGGGCCGGGCGGGAGTCGTCTCCCGCCCGGCCCTTCGTGGTGTCCGGGGCCCGTGCCGTGGCCCGCACCGCGGTGCGGGCCACGGCACGGGCTTCACTCCGTGCGGAGCGAGGTCAGCGGCACCTGGAGTGCCATCACCTCGTTGCCCGGTCCCGCGGTCCAGCCGCGGCCCGCGTGGGGTGCCACCCGGGTGACGGCGTGCGGCAGCCGCACGCCGATCAGGTCGCCCTCGGTGGTGCTCTTCGGGCCGAGCAGCAGGCCGCGGCGGGCCTTGCGGGCGCTGGACATCCAGCCGCTCATGCCGCCCTGGACACCGTCGGCGGTCGCGGCGTAGACGAGGCCGAGGCCCTGGTCGCGGCCGGACACCGTGATCTCCTTGAGGAGCTTGTCCGCGCCGGACATCGCCAGCAGGTCGGCGTCGTCGACGATCACCACCCGCGGGCCGGGCAGCGCGGCGAGCGCGGAGCGCACCGCCTCCTCGGTCGGTTCGGTGTCGGTGATGACGCGGACCGTGGTGTGCCGGCTGAGTCCGCGCAGCGGGGACTCGCGCGGGGTGAGGACGACCAGCGAGGTGCCCCCGGCGAGCAGCGAGACCGCCAGCGAGGCCAGCGTGTTGCTGCGCCCGGACCCGGTGGGGCCGATGACGCCGAACACCGCGGACGCGCCCGCGAGGTCCACGCCGACCGGCTCTCCGCCGTCGCCGCCGATGCCCAGCAGGCCCCACAGGGGCCGCCGCTGCCCGGCGGGCACCTTGTCGTAGACATCGGCGAACTCCGCCGACCGCGGCAGCGAGGCCACCGTGAAGGGGCGCCGCGCCTGCGGCACCCGCGCGTCGCGCTTGAGTGCCGCGGCCCCGATCTTGCGCAGTGCCTCGACCTGCTCGGTGCCGCCGCCGGGGGCGAGCAGCGCGATCTGGGTCTCGGTGCCGGTCAGGACGTGCCAGCCGCGGCCGGGCGGGATCTCCGCCGGCAGCTTGCCGGGCTTCATGCCGACGGCCTGGACGTCGGAGCGGTCGCCGGGCCGCAGGAGCAGCCGGTGGTCGTTGTGCGCCGCCATGCGGCCGCTGAGCAGGGAGCGTTCGGAGGTGCCGACGAAGTGGATGCCGGCGCCGGCGCCTTCGCGCACCAGGCGGACCATGTCCTGGTACATGTGGCTGTACTCGTGCTCGTCGAGCATGGCCGACAGCGCGTCCCAGCCGTCGACGAGCAGCAGGATGTGCGCGGGGCGTTCGGCCTTCGGGAGCACCTTGCGCAGTTCGTCGATGCCGGTGGCGCTGTGCTGCTGCGCCAGTTCCTGGCGGTGGACGAGTTCCTGGTTGAGGCGGCGCAGCAGCCGTTCCAGCCGCTCGGTGTCGTGGCGGGGGACGACCGCGCCGCAGTGCGGGAGGGTGGTGAGCGCGGCCAGGCCGCCGCCGGCCGCGTCGATGCCGTAGAAGTGCACGTCGGCGGTGCTCTGGTGGCGGGCCGCGGAGCCGGCCAGGGTGCGCAGCACCTGGGTGCGGCCGGAGCGGGGGGCGCCGATGACGTACAGGTGGCCGAAGCTGCTGAGGTCGGCCGCGGCCACGTGGCGCTGCTGCAGCTGCGGCACGTCCTCCAGGGCGTACGGGATGAGCAGGCGTCCCTCGCGGACGGGGTTCATCGCGTCGAGGTCGTCGAGCAGGACCCGGCGTTCCAGCGCGGGCAGCCAGGGACTCGGCTGCGGGGTGTAGTCCTCGATCTGGTCGGCGGCCCCGCGGATCTCGTCCACCAGCACCTGCAGGTCGGTGGGGGCGGGCGCCTGGACGCTCTGGGTGAGGACGACCTCGGACGCAGCCGGCGCCGCGGCCCGGCCGAGCGCGTCCCAGGACAGCTCCGACGCCACGACGGGCTTGCGGGTGCCGCTGTCGGCCTCGGTCTCCTCGGCGGACTTCGGGCGCGGGCGCTCGGCGCCCACCCACGCGGTCTGGAAGGGGTCCGCGGACTTGGGGCCTCGCCGGACGAGGGCACGGCCGGGGGTGGTGGCGGAGATGTCGACGGCGTCGTTGACGTCGATGACGTCCTGGCTCTCGGACGTGTCGGTGACCCGCAGCGCGATCCGGAGGTTGGTGTTGGCGCGGATGTCGGCGGTCACCACACCGGCGGGACGCTGGGTGGCCAGGATCAGGTGGATGCCGAGCGACCGGCCGCGCTGGGCGATGCTGATGAGTCCGGGGACGAAGTCGGGCACCTCGCGCACCAGGGTGGCGAACTCGTCGATGACCAGCAGGAGCCGCGGAAGCGGCGCGAGCGTGGGGTCGGCGGCGCGCTTGGCCTGGTACTCGGGGAGGTCCTTGGCGTCGGCCGCGGCCAGGACGTGCTCACGCCGCATCAGCTCGGCGCCCAGCGACTCCAGGGCGCGCTCGACCAGGTGGGCGTCGAGGTCGGTGACCATGCCGAGGGTGTGCGGCAGGTTCGCGCACTCCTTGAAGGCGCTGCCGCCCTTGTAGTCGACGAGGACGAAGGTCAGCTCGTCGGGCCGGTTGGCGGTGGCGAGGGAGGCGACGAAGGTCTGCAGCAGCTCGGACTTTCCGGAGCCGGTGGTACCGGCGACCAGTCCGTGCGGGCCGTCCTGGACGAGGTCGAGGGAGAACGGGCCCTCGAAGCCGCTGCCGAGCACGAAGGAGGTGGCGGCGGGACGGGACCGCCAGCCCGCCAGGATCTTCTCGGCGCTGGGCGGTTCCTGGTTCAGCAGGTCCAGCAACTTCACGCGCTGCGGGAGTCCCGCGTCGTGCTCGGGGCTGACGTCGCGGACCGGCGCCACGGCTCGGGCGACCTGCTCGCACCACTCGGGCGTGACCTGGTCCGCGCGGACCCCCGGGACCTCGGGCGTGCCGGGACGCTTGACGGTGAGCCGGCCGGCCTCGGCGAGCACGACTCCGGTGCTCTCCTCGGGCAGCAGCCGCTCCTGCTCGTCGAGGCACAGGCTGAAGACGCGCGTGGCCGGGCCCTCGGTGAGGACCTGGACCATGCCGGGCACGTCGCGCAGCCGTCGGGCGCCGTCGGCGATCACCAGGACGTCGGGGCCGACGAGGGCGGCGTTGCGGTCGGAACCCGTGGCCCGCTTGCGCACCTGGATCTGCGCGACCAGTTCCGACACGCGGGCCGCGGTCGACTCGGGGTCGTTGCCGATCAGGACGAGCGGGCCGCCGGGCGCGGCGGGCCGCACGTGCGGGAGCCAGCGCACCCAGGCCCAGTCGCCGGCCCGGCTGGAATCGGTGAGCAGCACGATCCGCAGGTCGCGGGGGGTGTGCAGCACCGCCGCCTGCACGGCCATCCAGCGGGCGAGCGGCTGCACCTCGGCGGCGGGGCCGGCCACGCCCACCACGCCGTGGCCGGTGAGGTCCATGCCGATGGGGGCGTCGGGGATGTTCCAGCGGATGGTGCGGTGGTTCTCGTCGCGGGCGGGGTCCTCGAGTTCGCGCAGCGAGGGCTGGTCGGCGGTGCCCAGCCGCAGCACGAGGTGGTCGGGGTCGTGGCGGCGCCGCTCCCACAGCCGGCTGCCCGGCCCGGTGGCCATCAGGGCGACGGCGGCGGGGTCGGGGGCGGTGACGTGGCGTATCCGGCGCTCGCGGGCGACGGCCTCGCGGACACCGTCCTCGACCACGACGCGGCGCCGGTTGTACTGCCGGTCCGCCTCCTCGTACTCCTTCCGGGCCGAGCGGCGGCCGGTGACCCAGTTGGAGACCATCATCATCGGCCCGAGCAGGATGAAGGCGAGGAAGTAGTACGACTTGAAGATGGCGACCATGAAGAAGCCCATGATCACAGGGGCGATCATCATGGCCGCGGGGAAGGGCCGCTTGGCGGGGGCCGAGGGCGGCGAGGGCAGCCGCACCCGCTCGCCGTCCAGGTGCGGGGCGATCCGCGGCGGACGGTTGTAATCGATGCCGAAGCCGTCCGCGGACTCGGTGACGGCGGCGTCCGCCTCGACCGGCGCGCTCATCCTCAGCAGGACGGAGCCGACGGTCAGGTCCTCGCCGGGCGGCCACGGCACGGGCTGTCCCTGGGCGGCGGTGCGCTCGGTGGTGACCTTGTGCGGACGGGTGCGGCGCAGCGCGGTAACCGCGTCGTCGGGCGGGGGCGCGGCGACCCGGCCGCGCACCTCGTCGCCGGGCGCGGTACCGGTGCGGTGCCAGTGCGCGGAGCCGTCCGCGCCGATTGTCACCCACAGACCGCCCTCGGGGACGCCGTCGCCCTCGAGGCGGATCGCGCAGAGCGGCCCGGAGCCGATCTCGTGGCTGCCGAACCCGAGCCGCCAGGTGCGCCCGGCCTGCGGTCCGGAGACCACGTGGACCTCGGCGAGCACCGGTCCGGCGTCGGCCTCCGCGCCGACGCGGACCCGGTCGGGGTCCGTGCCGGGGGCGCCCAGGCCCAGGACGCCGCCTTCGCGCAGTCCCGCCGCGGCGACGGACGCGTCGGGGTCGAGCCGGTGGCCGTCGAGGTAGAGGTCGCGGGTTCGCGCCCCGTCCACGGCCTCCGAGAGGTCCGCGACGGTGGTGCGTGCGGGCAGCCCTACGAGGTGGTCGCGGCGCGCGCCGTCCACGCCGTCGACGGTGGTGATGGTGAGGTTCACGGTCTTCCCAGTTCGGGCGTCACGAGGACGAGGAGCGTGCGGTGGCGGCGGAGACGCCCGCCGGTCCGAATGCGGTCGGCTCGGCGAGGTCGCCGTCCTCGTCGCCGGGTTCTGCGGCGGCGGGGGCGGCGGTGGCCGGGGCGGGCTCGGGCCGGGGGGCGGTCGCGGAGACGGCCATGGCGGTGGGCGGGAGCCCGGTCTCGACGAGGTCGTCGTCGGCGGACAGGGCGTGGAGCGTCTTCGGCGGGTTGGGGCCGGCGCCCCCGTCGTCCCCGGGGACGGGCGGCAGGGTGTGCACCAGCCGGGAGACGACACGGGCCAGGGGCAGGGCGTCGACGGTGAGGGCGGGCGGGCCGCCGTGCAGGCGCAGGTGGCCGTCCCGGTCCGCCTCCAGGATCAGGGTGCTGTGGTGGGCGACGCCCAGGGTGAGCAGGCGCATGCCGGCCGGCCGGTTGCGTTCCGGTGCCTCGGCGCTCACGGCGTAGCCGGCGCCGGGCCGCTCGAAGACGTCGGCGGGGCCGTCGTGCCGGGGGTGCACCCCGGCGCCGACCACGACACGGCCCGCGGGGAGGCGGGCGTCGAGTTGCGCGGCGAGGGCCTGGAGGACCGCGCGGGCGGTACGGCGTTCACCGGTGACGGACACCGCCGGGGGAACGGCCGCCAGGTCGAGCAGCACCGCGTCGGTACCGGACCTGCCGAGGCAGACCAGCACGGGGGCGTCGCCGTCGCGCCCGGTCTCCGGTGCGGCGGCGAGGTCGGCGCGGCTGATCCACCACAGCCGCGGTTCGGCCGCGTCCCGGGCCCACGGTTCGGGCAGCGCGGACTCGCCGTGGCCGTGGGCGGCGTAGACGCCGACGACGTCGGTGCCGAGGAGCGCCGCGTACGGCCGCGCGTCGGGGCGTGCGGCGGCGGCGCGGCGCAGCGCGGTCGCGCCGTCCGTCCAGCCGGCGGTGTCGCGGAGCAGGCGGCCGAGCACCCGCAGACCGCGGCGGTGCCGCAGTTCCGTACGGACCGGTGTGGCGAAGGCGCGGGCGGCCGTCCTCAGTTCGCGCACCACGCGGCGGCGCAGTGCGCCCCAGCCGCCCTTGCGGCGGACGATCCAGTGCGCCAGGACGACGACGAGGATCAGCAGCCCGATGAGTCCGATGAGCCGCGTCCAGCCTGCGGGAACGTTCACGCGGCCACTCCGTCCACGCCTCGGCGGGCGAGTTCGGCCCGCAGGGCCCGCACACCATGGTGGGTGCGGGACTTGACAGTGCCCCGCGGCACGCCCAGTTCGGCGGCGGCGTCGGCTCCGGTCTGGTCCATCACGTGCACCCGGACGACCGCCTCGCGGTGTGCGGGGGCCAGGGCGCTCAGCGCGGCGAGCAGCACGGAGCGGTCCTCGACGAGGCCGGCGTGGTCGCCGGCGTGCTCGAGGGCGGTACCCGCGAAGTCCGCGGCGGTGATGCCGACGGGCACGGCGCGGTCGCGGCGGCGGTGGTCGACCACGAGATTGCGGGCGACCCGGAAGAGCCACATGCGGACCGGCCGCTCGTGCACGTCCAGCCGTCCGGCGCGCTGCAGGGCGCGCAGCATGGTCTCCTGGAGCACGTCCTCCGCGGCATGCACGTCGCGGCCCATCAGGCCGATGACGAACCTTCGCAGGCTGTCCCGCTCGGCGATGATCAGGCTGGCGACAGCGCTGTGTTCGTCGGCGTCGCCGGTGTCGTGCCCGGCGGGGATGTCCGCCCCGCCCTCACGACGGTCGGACTCGTTCACACACATGGCGTACAGATTAAGCTGCTGAACGAGATGCTCTGACCACAGTGTTGGCGCATATTCGATCATTCGCTGTCACACTTGGTGAAATTTTAAACTAATGTTCACCTTGCCGAAATCGATGGGCGGACGCGCGCCCTACGCTTCCGCGCAGACTCCCGATCCGACAGGAGACCACGTGCCTCCCCATCCCGATCCACGGGACCCCGAGGTTCTCGACGGGGCCGAGCCCCGCTTCGCGGACACCTTCGCCCGACGCCCCTCCCTGCCGCACCGGCGGCTGCTGCCGGACCGGCGGGCGTGGAGTGTACTGGCGACCACCTCGGCCGTCATCGGCTGCGCGGTGCTGGTCGTGCCCTTGATGGCGCGAATCGATGTGCTGCCCGACGGGGGCGGCAAGGGCGACCCGGTGGCGGCCGTCGCGCCCAGCGCCTCGCAGAACGGCGTCCTGCCGGCGTCGCCCGGCGCGAACGGCTCAAAGGGCTCCGCCACCACGGGCAAGAACAACGCTCCGGTGACCGGGTCGCAGGGGCAGTTGAACAGCGGCGGTTCTTCGGGCGGCACCGGCGGCGGCCTGCCGGCCGTGGGCGGCGGCACCGGCGGCACCGGCGGCAGCGGAAGCGGAAGCGGAAGCGGCGGAACCAGCGGCAGCGGCGGATCGGCCACGGGCGGCTCCGGCGGTGGTTCGGCCACCGGAGGCTCCGGCGGCTCGTCGGGGTCCGGATCGGGTTCGTCTGCCGGCAACCCCACGCCGACCAAGACACAGCAGACCGCCACCGTGCCCGGTGTGCGGATCCGCAGCGTGCAGAGCGGCCGCTGCATCGCGGTCAGCGGCGCGAAGAACAGCACCGGCCGCGACGGCGCCCGGCTGCAGATCCAGGACTGCGACGGCGGCGCCTGGCAGAAGTGGGACTTCCGCTCCGACGGCACCATCCGCGCCTTCGGCATGTGCATGGACCTGGCCGGCGCCTCGTTCACCGACGGTGCGGTCATACAGCTGGCCCGCTGCAACGGCGGCTGGGCCCAGCAGTTCAGGCTCAACACCTCGAGCGACCTGACCAACAAGAACAAGTGCGTCGACGTGCTCGACAAGGGCACGTCCAGCGGCACCCCGCTCCAGCTGTGGACGTGCTACGGGACGCAGAACCAGAAGTGGGCCAAGGCCTGACGGTCACGGTCCTCGCCTGATGCCGTCCCCGCCCCTCCTCGGGGCGGGGACGGCATCCGCGTTCCGGCGTACGGACGACGGCCCGGCCGTCAGCCCCGGTCGTCCGCGAGGACCACCGAGCGCGTGAGGTGCCGGGGCGCGTCCGGGTCGAGGCCGCGCGCCGCGCCGAGCGCGGCGGCCAGCCGCTGCACGACGACCAGGTCGGCGAGGGGGTCGCGTCCCAGGGCGACCAGGCGGCCGCCGGTGCGCGCGATCTCCCCCTCCAGCCCCGCCGGAAGGTCCGCGGGGTCGCCGAACCACCACGCCACCCGGCCGGGCCCGGTGACGCTGATCGGGCCGTGCCGGTACTCCATGACCGGGTACGCCTCCGTCCAGGCGCCGGACGCCTCCCGCATCTTGAGCGCCGCCTCCTGTGCCACATCGTAGGCCCAGCCACGGCCGAGGAAGGTGAACTGCTCGGTCTCCAGCAGCCCTTTGGGCAGCGGCGCGGCGAGCGCGTCCTCCGCCTGCGCGGGCAGACCTGCGAGGTCCTCCCCGAGCAGCGTGCGCAGCAGGACGAGTTCGGTGGTGGCGAAGCGGGTCTGGACGACCGAGGTCTCGTCGGCGAAGTCCAGCACCACCGCCGCGTCGGCCAGTTCCATGACGGGGGTGGCGGGGTCGGCGGTGACGGCCACCGTGGAGGTGGTGCCGCGCAGCCGGGCCAGCACCTCCAGCACCTCGGTCGTCGTACCGGACCGGGTAAGGGCGAGGACCCGGTCGTAGGACCGGCCGGCCGGCATCTCCGACGCGGCGAAGGCGTCCGTCTCGCCCTGGCCCGCGGTCTCGCGGAGCACCGCGTAGGCGTGCCCCATGAACCACGAGGTGCCGCAGCCCACGACCGCGACCCGCTCACCGGGCCGGGGCATCGCGGCCCGCCAGGGTGCTTCCCCGTCGCCCGCGAGCGCGACGGCGCGGCGCCAGCAG
Source organism: Actinacidiphila glaucinigra (assembly GCF_035918135.1). Classification (NCBI taxonomy): domain Bacteria; kingdom Bacillati; phylum Actinomycetota; class Actinomycetes; order Kitasatosporales; family Streptomycetaceae; genus Actinacidiphila; species Actinacidiphila glaucinigra. The sequence continues at coordinate 8,331,896 of NZ_CP109144.1, read as the reverse complement.
TCCGGCTGCGTCGCTGTCTCGGTCTCGGTCCTGGTCCTGGTCCGGCTCTCGTTCCGGGTCTCACTCTGACTCATCGATGGACTCCGTCCCTGTCCGGCGGCCCTTGACACCGAGCACGCCCGGCCGATCATCATGTGTGAAGTTGCTCGACTCTAGCAATTTTCCTGCAGAAAATTGCATGCTTCTTCATGGACGGCGAGACGGCGAAGGGGGAGGTGGCCGGTGCGACGGCAGGCCCGGTCAGGCCCGGAGTACCTCGACTCCGGCCGCCGAGAAGGGCTCGACGAGCGAGGCCGGGGCGTTCCCGTCCGTCACCAGGACGTCGACGTCCTCCACCGGGCAGATCCGCGCGAAGGCCCGCTTCCCCAACTTGGACGCGTCGGCGACCACCACCACCCGCTCGGCGCGCCGGGCGAGCGCCCGGTTGATGCTCGCCTCTCCCTCGTGCCGGGCCGCCGCACCCTGGGTGACGTCGACGGCGTCCACTCCGAGGAAGACCAGATCGAGGGTGAGCTGCGCGAGCAGTTCCGCGGCCAGCGGCCCGATCAGCTCGTACGAGGCCGGGCGGGCGACGCCGCCGGTCACCACCAGCTTCACGTGCCGCCGGACGGCCAGTTCGCCCGCGATGTTGAGCGCGTTGGTGACGACCGTGAGCGCGGGCTCCGCCCCGTCGCCGGCGAGGTCGGCACGCGCGGCGAGAGCCCGGGCCACCTCGGTGGTCGTGGTACCTCCGTTGAGCCCCACCACTGTGCCCGGCTTCACCAGGGCCGCGGCCGCCCGGGCGATGCGCTCCTTCTCCGGGGCATTGCGGGCGGCCTTGTAGCGCAGGGGCAGGTCGTAGGCGATCGCATTGATCACCGCGCCGCCGTGGGTGCGGGTGACCATGTTCTGCCGGGCCAGTTCGTCCAGGTCGCGCCGGATCGTCGCGGCGGAGACCGCCAGTTCGGCGGCGGCCGGTTCGACCTCGACGCTCCCGTCCCGGGTCAGCATCTCCAGCAGCGCGCTCCATCGGGCCTGTGGTCCCGCCATCTCCTCGTCCCCTGTCGTCGGGTGTGCCGGCCCGGGAGCCGTGCCCCTGCGCCGCCGCGCACGTTTATGCGGTGTTTCCGGGTTGAACCATCACGTTCACGCAACATCATCCCATCGAGAGGTCGCCGCGTCATGCCGCTGGTCCCCACCGCCGAACTCGTCCGCGCGGCGCACGCCGACGGACGCGGGATCGGCGCCTTCAACGTCATCACCCTGGAGCACGCGGAGGCGGTCGTCGCCGGCGCGGAGGCCGCCGGGCTGCCCGCGGTCTGCCAGGTCAGCGAGAACGCGGTCCGTTTCCACGGCGGTTCCCTCGCCCCGATCGCCCGCGCGACCGCCGCGGTCGCCGAGTCCGCCGCGGTCCCCGTGGGTCTCCACCTCGACCACGTCACCGACGAGGATCTGCTGCGCCGCGCGGCGGACTGCGGCTTCGGCTCCGTGATGTACGACGCGTCGGCCCTCCCCCACGCCCGCAACGTCGCCGCCACCCGCGCCGCCGCGGACTGGGCGCACGACCGCGGCCTCTGGCTGGAGGCGGAACTCGGCGAGATAGGCGGCAAGGACGGTGTGCACGCCCCGGGCGCCCGTACCGATCCCGCCGAGGCGGCCGCCTTTGTGGCGGCCACCGGGATCGACGCCCTCGCCGTGGCGGTCGGCAGCTCGCACGCCATGACGACCCGCACGGCGCGGCTCGACCACGATCTGATCGGCCGTCTCCGCGGTGCGGTGACCGTCCCGCTGGTCCTGCACGGCTCCACCGGCGTGCCCGACGACGAGCTGCGCCGGGCCGTCGCCGGGGGCATGGTCAAGATCAACATCGGCACGGCACTGAACATCGCCTTCACCGGCGCGGTACGCGACGTCCTCGCGGCGGACTCCGTCATCGTCGACCCGCGCCGCTACCTGTCCTGCGCCCGCACACGGATGGCCGCGGCCGTGGAGAGCGCCCTGCGCGTCCTCGGCTGACGGCGGACAGGGGACGGGGGAGCCGTCAGCGCCGACCCGCCGCCTGGAGCTGCCGCAGCGTCCAGCCGCGTCCCCCCGGCTCGAGCGGGCGTGTGGCGGCGGTGAACACCTCCGCCGCGCGGCGGTAGGAGAGCCGCCCCCGGCCGGTCCTGAACAGCGGCCCGTCCACCCGCCCGAGCACGAGCAGCGGCAGCAGCCGGGCCGATCCGTCCCCCCAGCGCAGCGGCTGCCCCGCGCGCTCGCGGGTGCGGCGGCCGGGCAGGTCGAGGTCGTCGACGTCGAGCGCGAGGAGCCGTTCGATGGACGCCCCGGTCTCGTGGAGCAGATGCCAGAAGGCCTGCTCCCGCAGCGGCGCCGCCAGCCGGAGGACCTCGCGCACCTGGTCGGCGCCGAGTCCGGCCTCGGCTCGCCGCGCCTTCGGCACGGGCACCGCGCGCAGGACGTCCGTGGGATCGGTGGACAGCCAGCCCGCCGCACGCCACCACGTCACGGCGCTGCTGAGGACGGACAGTTCGCGGTTGGCGGTACGGGCGCCGACGGCCGCGGACCGTGCCGCGAAAGCCTCGCGGAGCCGTCCCACGGTGCCCGGTGCGTCGAGCAGGGCCAGCGGGACCGCCGGAGGTTCGGCGTTGCGGCGTCCATCACCGACGGGCGGTGGACGGTCGACGAGCCCCCACGCCCAGGTGGCCAGCGCGATCCGGTAGACCCGCCGCGAACCCGCGCCCAGTCCGGAGGCCGCGAGGAAGCGGTCGACGGCGACGGCGTACTCCACCGGCTGGGTCATACGAAGCCCACCCCTCCCCCGACGATCCGGCGATCCGGTCACCCCGCGGATCCACCGCAGTAAATGTCTCTGTGTCGTGAACCGAAGCCATCATAAGTTGATTCGACCGGACTCAATAATTTGCTCCGCAGGCCTGGCGTGTCGCCGCACGCGGCCCGCACGCTGCGCCCATGGCACTCGCACTCCGTCCCCCTGTCCTGCGCGAACGCGACTTCCGTCGCTTCTTCATCGGCTACGCCACCTCGCTGTTCGGATCGTCGATGGCGTCCGTCGCACTGGCCTTCGCCATCCTGGAGACCGGCGGAGGTGGCACCGAACTCGGCCTGGTGCTCGCGGCCCGGATCCTGCCGCTGGTGCTCGTACTGCTCGCCGGCGGCGTCCTCACCGACCGCTGGGGCAGCAGGCAGGTGATGCTCGCCGCGGACGTCACACGGTGTCTCAGCCAGGCCGGCCTGGCCCTCGCCCTGCTCGGCGGCGATCCGCACATGGCGACGCTGATCGCGCTGGTCGCCGTCTGGGGCGCGGCCGAGGCCCTGTTCACCCCGGCCCTCGACGCGCTCGTCCCGCGCATCGTCCGGCGCGACGCGCTCTCCGACGGCAACGCGCTGCTCGGTGTGGCCCGTTCGGCGGCCTCGATCGCGGGCCCTGCGCTCGCCGGCGTCATCACGGCGGCCGCGGGCGCCTCGGCGGTCCTGGCCGTGGACGCCGTCAGCTACGGAGTGAGCGTCATCGCGTTGCTCCTGCTGCCGCGCACCGTCCGGGACGCCGGGCCCGCCTCGTCCTTCGTCGCCGAACTACGGGAGGGCTGGACGGAGTTCCGTTCCCGCACCTGGCTGTGGGTCACCTCGGTCCACGTCTGCCTGTTCAACCTCCTCGTGTGGGCGCCGTTCCTCGTCCTCGGGCCGCTGGTGGCCCAGCGGGACCTCGGCGGTCCTGCTTCCTGGGGCCTGGTCATGGCCCTGTACGGGGCGGGTGCGGTGGCGGGCGGGCTCGCGATGCTGGGGCGCCGGCCCCGCCGCCCGCTGTTCGTGGGCACCGCCGCCACCCTGGGCTGGGCGATGCCGTCGGCCGCCCTCGCCGCCGGGCTGCCGCTGCCGTGGATCTGCGCCGCCGCACTGACGGCCGGTGCCGGCTCGTCCGTGTGCGGCACCCTCTACACGACGGTCACTCAGTCGCAGGTGCCGCCCGGCGCGCTCGCCCGGGTCAGCGCGTACGGCGCCTTCGGTGCCTTCGCGCTCGGGCCGGTGGGACTCGCCGCGGCCGGGCCGGTGTCCGTCCTGGTCGGCGTGGGCGGGGTGCTGGGTTTCGGCGCGGTCTGGCAACTCGCCGCGGTGGCCGTGGTCCTGACGCTTCCCGCCGTACGGGCCGCCCTCCAGCAACCCGGGATGACGACCCCCGCCCCCGGCGGGAACCGGGACGCGAGCACCCCCTCCCCCTCGTCCTGAGCCCCGCGACGCCGTCGGACGAGGTGGTGCGCATCGCGCAGACGGAGCTCGTGCGCCGCGCTCACCGTCCGGGCGGCGCCGATTCCCGTCCGGCCGAAGCGCGGGATCGCTCCAAGGCCTGGGCGGGGGTGTCGTAGTAGCCCGGCTCCGCCAGGAGGACCGAGCCGAAGTAGTGGCCCTGTTCCTCCTCCGGATCGTCGTCCGCCGCGAAGGGGCGCCAGAAGGCCAGCAACAGGTCGGGGGCGACGAACGAGGCGGGCTCGTCCGGGTCCTCGTCGATCGTTGTGTGCTCGCGCATCCGCCGCACGACCTCGCGCGCCGGAAGGGCGAACACGTCCAGGCCCCGGAACAGCACGCGATCCGCCGGGGTGACGGGTCTGCCCAGCTCGACGGCTTCGAGGACACCGCGGGAACACTGAATGCTGATCATCAACCCGCTCGGCCGGAACACAGGCTGCCCCGGCCGGTCGGATTCCGAGACGGCGGCCGGGTCTCGGAAGGAGGCCAGGGCGCCGTCGGCGGCTTCGCGGGCCATGCCGATCCGCAGTGGGCCGACGCCGACGGGTGGGACGAGGTCGAGGTCCATCCGGGCATGATGCCAAATGACCTGGCGGGCCCGGCCGGTGAGGCACCGGTTCGGGGCCGGGGGCGGTCCTCGTACCCCGGCTCAGACGAGGCGCAGCAGGCAGCCCGCCGCGAACACCGCGACCAGCAGAAGCACGGCGAGGGCCGTCGCCGGCACGACGGGAACGATCGGGCCGCGGCCTGCGACGTGCCGCCGGGGCCGGTCCAGGGGCCGGTCCAGGGGCAGGTCGGCCCAGCAGGTGGTGCGGCCGGGCCGGACGCTCACGCCGTGGTCGGACGCGAGGGCGGCCACGATCGGCAGGCCCCGCCCGTGTTCGTCCGGCGGCACGCCCTCCCGGTCGCCGGACGGGGCCGGCCCGGCGTCGGTGACCTCGACGCGCAGGGCGTGGTGTCCCCTCCCCAGGACGAGGCGCAGCTCGGCGGGCGACGTACCGTGCGTGACGGCGTTGGTGACCAGCTCCGAGACGACCAGGACGGCTTCGTCCGCCGCGTCCGCCGGTACCGCCGACCGGTCCAGGGCGCGGCGCACCCGCCGGCGCAGGGCGCCGAGCTCGCGAGGGTCGTGCGGGACGGGGAAGCGAAGGTCGGCGCCGGGTACCTCCGTGCGGCGGGCCCGCCAGGGGCAGGGCACCGTGGGCAGGACGTCCAGGATCCGTTCCAGGCCGTCCCGGACCGGACAGCCGGCCGGCCGGGCTGGTGCGTACGTCGGCATGGGGACCTCGGTGGAGTGCGGGGAAGGAGGGGTCACGACCTGGTCTCAACGGTGCGCCCGGGGACCGCGGCACACCAGGACCGGCGGCCTCCGTGGTGGAAGGCCCTGCCTCCCACCACGGCGGAGGTCGCAGGACGTCAACGGCCGGCGCTCTGGCCGCCGTCCACGGGAAGGGTCACACCCGTCACGAACGGCGCCCTCTCCAGGTAGAGCACCGCCTCGACGATGTCGTCGATCTCCCCCATGTGGCCCACCGGGTGCAGCCCGGCCAGTACCTCGTGGGTCTCCACCGGGTGCATCGGGGTCTTGATGGTGCCCAAGGCCACCGCGTTCGCGCGGATCCCCTGCTTCGCGTACTCGGTCGCCAGCGCACGGGTCGCCGCCTGGAGGCCGCCCTTCGTGAGCGACGCCAGCACCGACGTCACCTTCGCGTCCGCCTGGTCACCCAGGCTGCTGGAGATCTGGACGACGTGGCCGCCGCCCTGCTGCAGCATCCGCTCCACCGCCAGCTGCGTGATGCGGAAGAACCCGTCCAGGTTCACACCCAGCACCGCGCGGTAGTCCTCCTCGGTGTACTCGGTGAACGGCTTCGCCACGAAGATCCCCGCGTTGTTGACCAGCGTGTCCACCCGGCCGAACCGCTCCACCGCCGTCGCGATCACCCGCTCCGCCGTATCCCGCTCGGCGATGTCCCCGGGGACCGCCACCACTCCCGGGTCCGTTGACGCGCCGATGTTCCGCGAGGTGGCCACCACCGCGTAGCCCAGCTTCCGGTACCCCTCGACCAGCCCCGCACCGATGCCCTGCGAGGCTCCCGTGACAACCGCGACCTTCTGACCCTGAACGCTCATGACCTGCTCCCGATGGTTGGGGGTGAACGGACTCCGCCGGCAAAATAGCCGACCGGTCACCTATAACCGGGACAACCTGACGACAATTCCGGCATATCATCGGAATCTATCGCTTGTAGGGGTCCCCGTCGGGTAGCCAGACGTCCGAACGGTGGATGCCGATGTCGCCCACCCCCTCGGTGAGGGCGTCCACCACGGCCAGCACCGTGGCGCTGACCTCGTCGGCCCGCCAGACCAGCGACCAGGTCCAGTAGACCTCGGGGCCGAGCACCGGACGCTTGACCAGGTCGGGCGGCAGCGGGGCGGTCTGGCCCTTGGGGCAGTTGACGACCGGCCCCCGGCAGCGGCGAACGTGGTCGAAGAACCCGCTGCCGGTGACTCCGCCGTCGGAGATCCGGACCGCGCGGGCCCCCGTGTCGGCGGCAAGCCGCTCCGCGTAGAGGTTCCACGACAGCCAGGAGGTGGTGTCGTCGTCGAGGAGGACGGCGGTGTCCTCGGCACGCACGGGACTGGTGTCGTCGCCGGTGGAGACCGCGTAGAGCAGGTCCGCGCCCAGGAGCCGGGACCGCAGGCCCTGCCGCTGCAAATCCTCGGTCCGCACCCAGCAGACCGCGAGGTCCAGGCTGCCGTCGGCGACCCGGGCGGCCTGGGTGTGGGAGGGCGCGATCCACGCGTCGACGTGCAGCCGCGCCACCGCCGACGCGCGGGCCGCCAGGTCGGTGGGGAGCCAGTTGGCGTAGCCGAGCCGCACCGCCTCCGAGCCCGCCAGCTGCTTCGCCCGGCGCCCCACGTCGTCGGCGCGCTCCAGCAGCGCCCGGACGTGCGGGAGCAGCGCCGAGCCCGCGGGGGTGAGGGACACCGAGCGGCGGTCGCGGTCGAAGAGCCGGACCCCCAGGTCGCGTTCGAGCGCCTTGATCTGCTGGGACAGGGAGGGCCCGGCGATCAGGAGCCGTTCGGCCGCCCGGCCGAAGTTCAGCTCCTCGGCGACCGCGACGAAGTACCGAAGTTGACGCAGCTCCACGCCGCCATGCTAGGGCCTGGCAGGGATCCCCGAGACGCCGGGCGGGTGGGAGTCCCCGCCTCGCAGCAGGGAGGAACCAGGTCCTGGCGGGCGGCCCGCCGCCCGACCCACCATGGGGGCCGGCCGGGATTCCCGGCCTGGGGGAGCAGCGGTCCCGGCCGGTCGGCGAGGAAATAGTCGATCGGTCGTATACTGGTGCCATGGGACGCACAAGTGATGCCAGGGAGAAGATCATCACTGCCGCGCAGACGCTCATCGAGCAGCGCGGCTACTCCGCCCTGGGGGTGGCCGAGATCTGCAAGGCGGCCGGGGTGCCCAAGGGCAGTTTCTACTACTTCTTCGAGTCCAAGGAAGCCCTCGCCCTGACCGTCGTCGACGAGCACTGGGCGGCGCAGAGGCGCGAGTGGACCCGCATCCTGGGCGCCGACGCGGCACCCCTGGAGCGGCTGCGCCGGCTGTTCGAGGCGACCGAGGAGATCCAGCACGCGGGTCAGCAGTCGTGCGGCACGGTGTCGGGATGCATGTTCGGCAACCTGACGCTGGAGATGAGCAACCAGACCGAGTCCATCCGCGGACGGCTGCAGGAGATCTTCGACACGCAGGTCGGGATGATCGACGAGGTCGTCACCGAGGCCCGCGAGCGCGGCGAGGTCACCGTCGCCGACACCCACGCGGCCGCGGCGTCGATCGTCGCGCAGCTCGAGGGGCAGGTGCTCTTCGCGAAGCTCTACAACGACACCGGTCGCCTCAGCCCGCTCTGGACGAACTGCCTCGCCATCCTCGGCGTGACCGCGCTGCCGGAGGCCGTGGCCGGCGCGTGACGGTGCCGCACCGCGGGCCCGCCGCCCGCGGTGCGCAGCCCCGCGCCGCGGGCGGCGGTCAGCGCCCCGGCAGCCGCTCGGTGATCTCCTGGAACACCCACTCGTTGCCGTCGGGGTCGCTGAACGACGCGAACGAGCAGTAGCTGCGCCGCTCCGCGTCGGGGCCCGCCACGCGTCCTTCCGTACCCGCGCGGTGGAACACCCCTCCGGCGTCGTGGAACACCTCGCTCACCTCGACCCCGCGGCCCACGAGCTCCTCCCGGGCGCCCACGGCGTCCTCCACGATCAGGTGGAGACCCCTGGCCGAGCCCGGCTCGGTCGCACTGACCCCCGTGCCGAAGATGACCGAGCAGAGCGAGCCGGGCGGGGTCACCTGGATCACGCGGAAGTCCTCGCCGGTGGTGACGTCCGCGTCGAGCCGCCAGCCGAGACCCGTGTAGAAGTCCTTGGCCCGGTCGACGTCGGCGACGGGCACCACCACGACCTCGAGTTTCATGTCCACAGGGGTTGCTCCTCTCCCTAGCCCGTCCCGCGTGCGCGGCACGTCGGACGCCACGGTCCGTGGGGATGATCCGTACCCCCGCGACCCGGCGCGCGGTCGGTGCGGACGGGAGGGCCACCGCGTTGGCGGTGCGAGCGCCCCGAAGGGTTCTACAGGGCGAGGAACGGAACCAGCGCCGCGGTCACGTCGGCGGGGGCGTCCATGGCGACGAGGTGGGCCGCGGCCGGGAACTCGACCAGGGCGGCGCCGGGGATCGTGGCGGCGTAGCGGCGGGCGATGTCCTGGAAGTCCGGCACGTCGAGGAGGCCGACGCCGACCAGGGTGGGCACGGAGAGGGTGGCGACGTCGCCGTCCGCGCGGCCGCGGGAGTGCGCCTCGACCGCGCCCTGGTGGCTCAGCGCGGTCCGCATCGGCCCGCGCAGCCGGTCGGCCGACCCGGCGGGTACCTCGCCCCGCCCCCGGACGGGGCCGTACAGCCACATGTCGAGGTTGACGCGGACCGCGGCGTCGAGGTCTCCCGCGGCGAGTGCCTCGGTCTCGGCCGCGTCGTAGGCGATCATCTGCGGCGACCAGTCGTACCCCGGCCACGGCGGGGCGAACACGGCCAGGGAGTGGACGCGCGCGGGGTGGGCGAGCGCGAAGTCGAGCGCCACACGGCCCCCGAAGGAAGCACCCACCACGCGGGCGCGCTCGTGGCCGAAGTGGTCCAGGACACGGCGCAGGTCGTCGTGTTCGCTGAACGGGCCGGTGGGTGGCGGGGACTGGCCGAAGCCCCGCATGTCGTAGCGGATGACGGTGTGGTGTTCGGCGAGGCCGGGCACGACGCCGTCCCACATGCGGTGGTCGGCGACGCCGGCGTGCACGAGGACGACGGGCGGCCCGTCCCCCGTCACCGTGCAGGCCAGACGTCCGAGTTCGTCGGTGAGTGTGATCATCCGCAGATACTCGCACGACGCCGCAGAGCGCGCCCGCGCATTTCGCACGGACGGCGCTCTGCCGCGCCGGGAACACACGCCCCCGTCATCGCCCGGCCGCCGGCCGTTCCCCTCGCGGGAAGTTCTCGGGGAAGGGGCCCGCGCCGCGTCTGCCGCGTTCGCCCGCGCTTCCTCCCGTCGTCATCCGGGTGAAGAGAGCGCGTATCGCATTTCCGGGGCGTGGCCGGAGGGGCCGGGTCCGCCGCCCGGCACCGGCCTCGGCGCGTCGTGTACGTGAGGCAGGCGAACCGGCCGGCCCGCTCGACGCCGGTCAGCCGCAGCCGGGCCGAGGTCAACCGCCTCGGGAGCAGCGGCGCGCCGGCGCCGAGGGTCACCGGGGCGACGCTCAGGACCAGGCCGCCCGGCAGTCCGCGGCCGGCGGAGCAGCCGACCGGTTCACCGCCGCCGACCAGCCGGATGTCGCGGCCCCGGGCGGCGGCCGTCATCGCCTCGTGGACGGGGCGGACGTCGTCGCGCACGAAGATGATGTCCGCCCCGGGTACCCGCGTCGGCTGTGAAGCCGTCGAGACTTGTCGGCTGTGAGGTACCGGGTCCTCGTCACTTTCTCAGTCTCGCGGCCCGGGGTGGCGGGCCGTCGGCACTACAGCAGGCCCTCCGCGACCGGCCCGAGGGACAGGACGGGCAGGAAGTTCAGCAACGCCAGGACCAGGGCGGCGCCGGTGGCCAGCACCACGAAGTTGACCCCGTGCGGGCGCAGGGTGCCGACGGTGACCACGCCCGGCCGCTGCCGGGCGAGACGCCCGGCAAGCGCGAGCACGAACACCATCGGGAGGTAGCGGCCGATCAGCATGGCGGCGACCATGAGCAGGTTGTGCAGGTCGGTGGCGCCGTTGAAACCGGCCATCGCGCTGCCGTTGCTGGCCGTGTTGCTGGTGTACGCGTAGATCAGCTCGGTCAGGCCGTGCGGCCCCGGGTTGCCCATCGAGGAACGTCCGCCGGGAAGGGCGACGGCGATGGCGGAGCACACCAGGATCGCGGTGGGCGCGACGAGCGCGTAGAGCACGACGTACCGCATCTCCCCGGCGCCGATGCGCTTGCGCAGGTACTCCGGCGTGCGGCCGACCATCAGGCCGCCGACGAAGACAGCGACGAGCACCGCCATGAGCAGCCCGTACAGTCCGCTCCCGGTGCCGCCGGGCGCGATCTCGCCGAGCATCATGCCGGCCAGCAGGACCCCGCCGCCGAGGCTGGAGAAGCTGTCGTACGAGGCGTTGGCGGCGCCGTCAGCCGACGCGGTCGCCGACACGCCGAACAGGGTGCTCGCCGGTACGCCGAAGCGGGTCTCGGTGCCCTCGGTGTGACCGCCGACCGCGGCGCTGACCGTGCCGGTGTGGGCGCTCTGGGCGAGGTTGGCGGCGGCGAGCAGCAGGCCGAAGAGGATGCCGACCACCGCGAGGAGCGTCCAGCTCTGCCGGAGGCTGCCGACGAGCCTGCCGTAGGTGCGGATCAGCGCGGTCGGAATCAGCAGCATGAGCACGATCTCGAGCGTGTTGCTCCAGGCCGAGGGGTTCTCCAGCGGGTGGGCGCTGTTGGCGTTGAAGACACCGCCGCCGTCGCCCGACATCAGCTTGACGGACTCCCAGGAGCCGACGGGGGCGGCGAGCTGGTCGCTCCCCGACAGATGCTGCGGCACGCCGAGGGCGATCAGGACGATGCCCGAGACGACGGCGAGGGGCAGGAAGACGCGGAAGGTGCTGCGTACCAGGTCGACCCAGAAGTTGCCCAGCTGGTCGGTGTCGCGCCGGACCAGGCCGCGCACGAGGGCGAGCGCGACGCAGATGCCGACCGCGCCGGAGGCGAAGGCCTGGGTGCCCAGGCCCGCCATGACGGCCAGGTGGCCGGTGGTGGACTCGCCCGCGTAGTTCTGCCAGCTGGTGTTGGTGGTGAAGCTGACGGCGGTGTGGAGGGCGAGCCGCCAGGGCATGCCGTCGCGGCCGAGCGACCACGGCAGCTTGTCCTGCAGGGAGAACAGGGCGAAGAGCGCGGCGATGCTCACGGCCGAGAAGGCGAGCAGCGCGAACAGGTAGTGCCGCCAGTCCTGTTCCTTGCCGGGGTCGACGCCGCACAGGCGGTAGAGGGCGCGTTCGGGTCTGAGGTGGCGGCCGCCTTCGAGGGCGCGTGCCATGTAGTCGCCGAGGGGGACGTGGAGGCCGACCACGACGGCGATGACGAGGGAGGCCTGGATCCAGCCGTACATGTCTGCTCTCACGCTCCGCGCGTCGGGTGGGTGCGGTCCAGGGCGGCGTTGAGCTCGACGACGTTCACGGCGGGCTCGCCGAGCACGCCGAGGGCGCGGCCGGTGGTGTACCGCGCGATCAGCGCGCGCACGGTGTCCTCGCCGATCCCCCGCTCGCGGGCGACGCGCGATGCCTGGAGGCCCGCGTACGCGGGGGTGATGTCGGGGTCGAGACCGCTGCCGCTCGCGGTCACCGCGTCCGCGGGAACCTCGGGGCGGGCCGGGGCGTCGCCGCGCACGGGGGTGACGACGGCGCGGGAGTAGTCGGCGCCGGGTTCCGCGCAGCCGACCGCGACGTGCTCATAGGAACCGACGAACGGCCGGGCCGGGCAGGCCTGGTTGAGGCTGACCACGCGGGTCACGCGGCCCGTGGTGCCGCCGTCGCGGAAGACGCCGAGCACGGCCCCGACGCCGTCGGGGGTGCAGTAGGGGCGGGAGCCGTCGACGTCTTCGAGTTCGCCGACCGCCTTGCTGCGCGAGCACACCTGGGTGAGCAGGCTGGGCTTGTCTGCGGTGTCGACGACGCTCTCGGCGCCCTGGTTGCCGGCGCCGGAGGCGGCGGTGTCGTACCCGTCGCCCGCGTTGGAGGGGCGCGACTGGAAGTAGCCGGGCAGCGGGTTGCCCTTGGAGTCGGTGTAGGCCTTGCCGATGAGCGTGTCCCGTGACGAGGCGTCACGCAGGCCCGGCGCCTGGGCGAGCAGTGTCATGCCCAAGGGGTAGGCCAGGCCGACGAGCAGGGTCAGCGCGAGCACCACGCGGACGGCCGCGAGATGATGCGCCGCCCAGCGGGGCAGGGTGGAGGTACGAGACATGGTCAGATCCCGGGGATGAACTGGACGAGGGCGAGGTCGATGAGCTTGATCGCCAGGAACGGCGCGGCGACCCCGCCGAGGCCGTAGACCCACAGGTTGCGGGTGAGCCGCGAGGCGGCGTTGCCCGGCCGGTAACGGACGCCCCGCAGGGCGAGCGGGATCAGCGCGAGGATGACGACGGCGTTGAAGACGACGGCCGACAGGATCGCCGAGGCCGGCGAGTGCAGCCGCAGGACGTCGACGGCGTCCAGGGCCGGGTACGCCCCGCCGAACACCGCGGGGAGGATCGCGAGGTACTTGGCGATGTCGTTGGCGATCGAGAAGGTCGTCAGCGCGCCGCGGGTGACGAGGAGTTGCTTGCCGACCTTGACGATCTCCACGATCTTCGTGGGGTCGGAGTCGAGGTCGACCATGTTCCCGGCGTCCCTGGCGGCCGAGGTGCCGGTGTTCATGGCGACGCCCACGTCCGCCTGGGCCAGCGCCCGTGCGTCGTCGGTGCCGTCGCCCGTCATGGCGACGAGGTGGCCGCCGGCCTGTTCGTGCTTGATCAGGGCCAGTCTGTCCTCGGGGGTCGCCTCGGCGAGGAAGCCGTCCACGCCCGCCTCCTCGGCGATGGCGCGGGCGGTCACCGGATGGTCGCCGGTGACCATGACGGTGCGGATGCCCATCCGGCGCATCTCCTCGAAGCGCTCGCGCAGTCCGGGCCTGACGGCGTCCTTCAGGTGGATGACACCGAGAACGCGCGCGGGGCCGCCCGCGGCCGGGAGTTCGGCGACCGCGAGGGGCGTCCCGCCGGCGGACGACACCTGCTCGACGTAGACGTCCAGTCCGGCGGGGACGGTGCCGTCCCGCTCGCGGACCCAGGCGGCGACGGCAGCGGGGGCGCCCTTGCGCAGCTGCCTGCCGCCGGGGAGGTCCACCCCGGACATGCGGATGGCGGCGCTGAAGGGCACCCACCGTGCGTCGGGCAGGTCGAGCTCGTCGGCCTTGTGGTGGGAGAGCGCGTAGTGCTCACGGGCGTGGGCGACGATCGAGTGCCCCTCGGGGGTGTCGTCGCCGAGGCTCGACAGCAGCGCGGACTGGGCGAACCACTCCGGATCGACGTCCCCGAGCGGCAGGAACGCACCGGCCCGGCGGCTGCCGTGGGTGATCGTGCCGGTCTTGTCGAGCAGGAGGGTGCTGACGTCCCCGGCGGTCTCGACGGCCCGGCCTGAGGCCGCCAGGACGTTGCGCTGTACCAGGCGGTCCATGCCGGCGATTCCGACGGCCGACAGCAGGGCGCCGATCGTCGTCGGGACGAGGCAGAGCAGCAGCGAGACCAGGGCGATCGCGGTGGCTCCGTCGGCGGTCAGGGCGGCGCTCCCAGGGTCCTCGGAGAGGATCGCCATGGGCCGCAGGGTCACGACGGTGACGAGGAAGACGACGGTGAGCAGCGCGAGCACCAGGTTGAGCGCGATCTCGTGCGGTGTCTTCCTGCGGTCGGCGCCCTCCACCAGGGCGATCATGCGGTCGATGAAGCTCTCCCCCGACTGCCGTGTGACGCGCACGACGAGGCGGCCGGACAGCACCTTCGTGCCGCCCGTGACGGCCGAACGGTCGCCGCCGCCCTCGCGGATGACGGGTGCGGACTCGCCGGTGACGGCGGACTCGTCGACGGCGGCGACACCCTGCACGACGTCGCCGTCACCAGGGATCGTCTCCCCGGCCTCGACCGCCACGGTGTCGCCGCGGCGCAGGGCGATCGCGTGCACGTCCTTCTCGCCGTCCTTCGTCAGCCGGCGGGCCGTGGTGATCCGGCGCGTGCGGCGCAGGGCGTCGGCCTGGGCCCTGCCGCGGCTCTCGGCGACGGCCTCCGCGAGGTTGCCGGAGACGACGGCGAGCCAGAGCCAGACCGTGATGAGCCACCCGTACACGGAGGGGTGGACGACGGCGAGCCCGGTGGTCAGGGCGGCGCCGATCCCGGTGACGAACATGACCGGGTTGCGGACCAGCGTCACCGGGTTGAGCTTGCGCAGGGCCTCGGGGAGGGCGAGCCACAGCTGGACCGGAGCGAGCGGGCGGGTGCCCGCACCGCGCTGCCCGCCGGCCTCGGGAGGAAGGGCGGGGGTTTCACGGTCCGGCCTGACGGGTGCGGGTGCGGAGGTCATCTGAGGCCCTCCGCGACGCTCGGGCGGACGGTGTACTCCACACTCACCGGACTCTCTCTTCTCGTGGATCGGAACTCGTGGACCGGAACTCGCGCACCGGAATCGGGCATGTCGCACCTCCGGGCAGGGGGACGCGGGGACATCACCTGCCCGGAGGGCGCTCGGGGGGCGTCGGACGACGCGCGGGCTCAGAGCCCGATGTCGCGGTTGCGGAAATCGGCCAGGGACTCGCGGCGGACCAGCAGCCGCGCCCGGCCCTCGTGGACGGCGACGACCGGCGGACGGCCGACGAGGTTGTACGTGGACGCCATGGACAGGTGGTACGCACCCGCGACCGGCACCGCCAGCAGGTCCCCGGGACGGACGTCGGCGGGGAGCGGCACCGCGGAGGCGAGGATGTCACCGGCCTCGCAGTGCCGGCCGACCACCGTCACCAGCACCGGCTCCTCGGTGGAGTGACGGCCGATCAGCCGCGGGGCGTAGCGCACCCCGTACAGCGCGGGCCGGGGGTTGTCGCTCATACCGCCGTCGACCGCGACGAAGGTCTGGCCGCCGGTGCGCTTGACCGACAGCACGTGGTACAGCGCCACACCTGCGGGGCCGACGATCGCGCGGCCCGGTTCCACCGTCAGCCGCGGCACCGGCAACCCGGCGGCCGCACAGCCCTCGGCGAGTTCGGCGCGTACCCGCGCGGACAGCGTCGTCAGGTCCATCGCCGCCTCGCCCGGACGGTAGGCCACCGCGTGCCCGCCGCCCAGGTCCAGCTCCGGCAGCGTGACGCCGTGCTGCCTGCGCACGGCGGCCAGCAGGCCGACCAGCCGGCGCACGGCCGAGAGGTACGGCTTGACGCTGCTGATCTGCGAGCCCAGGTGGCAGTGGAGGCCGACCAGTTCCAGGCGCGGCTGGTCCAGCACACGCGCGATGGCGTGCTGGGCCGATCCGTCGGCCAGGGACAGCCCGAACTTCTGGTCGTCCGTGCCGGTGCGCACCGCGTTGTGGTGACCGGCGGCGATGCCCGGCACGATGCGCAGCAGCACCTTCTGCCGGTCCCCCGGCGGGACGTGCGCGGCCAGCCTGGCGATCTCGCCGGTGCTGTCGATCACGATCCGGCCCACGCCCAGGCGCAGGGCCGTGGCCAGGTCCTCGGGGCTCTTGGCGTTGCCGTGGAGCAGGATGCGCTCCGGCGGGAAGCCGGTGACGACCGCGAGCTCCAGTTCCCCCGCCGAGCAGACGTCGAGGCCGAGGCCCTCCTCGTCCACCCAGTGGGCCATGGCACGGCACATGAAGGCCTTGGCGGCGTACAGCACGTCGCCGTCGGGGAAGGCCGCGCGGTAGGCGCGGCAGCGGTCGCGTACCTCGCCCTCGTCCAGGACGTAGGCCGGGGTGCCGAAGCGTTCGGCGACCTCGGTCAGGGCGACCCCGCCCACGGTGACCTCACCGTGGGGGGCGGAGGAGGCGGACGCGGGCCACACCGACAGGTCGGCGTCGGGGTACGCGGTCTCCAAGTGCTCGGTGACGAGAGTCATGACAGCGCTCCTTTCAGCCGATCCACAGGGCCAGGGCGTCGACCAGCGCGACCGCGCCGGTGACCCTGAGAACCCCGAGAGTCTGGGGGTCGAGCCGGCGACCGGTCTCCGGCCCGTCCGACACGGCGGGTGCGGCGAACTGCGGGTCCACGGTCAGTGCCGTGACGCCCAGCGGTCGGGCCAGCGACCGGAGCGCGGATTCCGACAGGGGGATCCACTGCTGGTCGGGGCCGAGCGTCTCCGCGAGACGCTCCGCGGTGGTGAAGCCGACGGCCGTACGGCCGCCCAGGGGCGTGCGGAACATGCGCGCGACGCATCCCACGGGTCCCGGCCGGACGGGAACGTACAACGTCTCCCGGTGTCGTCCGGCCGGGGACGGATCCGAAGGCTCCGGGTCGTCCCCGTACGTGAGCTCTGTCATGGCTTCCTCCTGGTGCGGCACCTGCTGCGGTTCCTGGGGCGCCCCGGCCGGGGCCGGCGGTCCGGGACGCATCAGGGACGCTATGCCCGGGGTCCGGGGGGCGACGGTGATCCCTGACGCGACGTTGACGGTGAGCGCGCGAACGTTAACGGCGCGGGTCGCCGGGGCTGGTGAGGG
Organism: Actinacidiphila glaucinigra; assembly: GCF_035918135.1. Taxonomy (NCBI): domain Bacteria; kingdom Bacillati; phylum Actinomycetota; class Actinomycetes; order Kitasatosporales; family Streptomycetaceae; genus Actinacidiphila; species Actinacidiphila glaucinigra. The sequence goes on along the minus strand of NZ_CP109144.1, from coordinate 8,314,866 downwards.
CGACGTCAGGATCGCGACAAGGACCCCTGGTCCGCGCGATTCCGGGCGTTTCATGGAGGCATGAACGAGGTCCGCGAAGAGTGCGTCGTGGTGGGCGTCAGCGGCTCCCCCGGGAGTGTGGCGGCACTGCGCCGGGCCGCGGCGGAGGCCCGGCGCCGGGAGTGCGTGCTGACCGTGGTCACCGCCTGGGAGGCGGCGTGGGACGGCGCCGGCGGGACGCGGAACAGGTGGCCGCCCCTCCCACCGGAGCCGGACCGCTGGCGGCGCCTCGCCCGGCGCCGGCTGCTGACGGCCCTGGACGCCGCCTTTGACGGCGACCTGCCCCTGGACCCGCCGCTGCGCCCGGTCCTCGCGTTGGGGCGGCCGGGCCCGGCGCTGGTGGAGGTGGCCGGCGACGGGGCGGGGCTGCTGGTGGTGGGTGCCGGTTCCCACGGCCCCTGGCAGCGGCGTTTCGTGCCGTCGGTCGCGGCCCACTGCTTCACGCACGCCCACTGCCCGGTCCTGGCCGTGCCGTCCGCGCCGTCGGGCGTCCTGTCGGCCCGCGGCCCGGGCCGCGGTGGCGGCCGGTGGTTCGGGGCCGGGAGGCGCGGGCCCGGCTTCGTCGTCCCATGAGCCGGAGTCCAACGGCGCGGCCGTGCCGTGCCCGCTCGGATCAGCGACGTGCACAGCCGTGCGTCGCACCGGGAATCCCGCGCACTTCCCAAGGGGACTTCGTCCATGTTCCGCGGGGGGTCCGGCACCGCTTCACGAACAAGGCCGCACACGCCGCAGAGACGATCTTCGTGTTCGCGCCGCCGGCGTGGAACAGGCGCTCATCGACCACGGCACCCCCGCGGGGCCGGGCACGCCTCCCCTCCGTTGGGCGGCGGCCCCGAGCAGCCGGCCCGGTTCGAGTTGCTCCGGCGCGCCTCGAAGACGATCGACCCGAGCTGAGGCCACGAACGCGTGAGGCTCCGGGCGGAACAGTCCGCCTCGGTCGACGGCCGGTCCACCCGGAGCCTCACGGTTTCCCGCACTCGACCCGCCGCCGAGGACTCAGCGGCGGGACCTCACGACGTGACCCGCAGGTGCCGCCGTTCGGCCAACTCCTCCTCGCCGACCACGGTCAGCACCGGGCTGCCCGGAGGCGCGAACATCATCACCACCAGCTGGGACTGCGCATCGGGAAGGTTGTTGGCGCCCTGGTAGTGGATCACGTCGCCGCCGGGCTCGAAGAGGGCGTCACCGGCCTTGAGCACGCGGGGCGGCTGCCCTTCCAGCTCGAAGAGGATCTCGCCCTCGGTGACGTAGCCGAAGACCGGCCCGGGGTGGCGGTGCGGCGGCGCGCCGGGGTCCCCGGGGGCCAGGGTGACCCGGATCGTCCTGGCCTCGGCGCCGGCCGGGATCCGGCCCGCCGCCTCGGGCAGGGTATCGACCACTTCGACGCCGGGGGGCAGGTGTGCGTGCTCAGCGCTCATGCGTTCCTCCAAACAGGGACTGTCCGAAGAAGGACAGGACGGCCGTCCCGTCTGTGACATGCCCCACGCGGCAAACCCGCCGCGGACGCACCGGCGTTCCCCTTCCCGATGCGGAACGGGTGCGGGCTTGGCGTGCGCCCATGACGCGATATAGCGTTAGTTCGCGAATGATGTATCGCGTCTCGTCGGAGGCGCCGACCGGAACGGGGTGAGGACATGCCGGGAGAGATCCGGCCCACCGGTGTGCCGTCCGCTGCGGGCGCGCCGCTCGCGCCGCCCCCGTTGCGGGCCTCGCACGCGGACCGCGACCGGGTGGTGGACGTCCTGACCGTGGCCGCGGGCGACGGGCTGCTGTCCGCCGCCGAGCTGGACGAGCGCCTGGAGGCCGCCCTGTCGGCCCGTACGCTCGACGAACTGGCCCCGCTCACCGCCGACCTGCCCGCCGCCGCCGGGACGGCGCGTACCGCCGCCCCGGACGTCAAGGACGTGGTCCGCGTCGACAACCGCGGGGGCTCGTACCGCCGCGTCGACCGGTGGGTCGTGCCGCGGCGCATGGAGGTCCGGTCGGAGTGGGGCGAGGTGGTACTGGACTTCACCCACGCAGTGGTCACGCAGGACACCCTCCGCATCGACGTGGACGTCCGCGGCAGTTCCCTGGTGCTCGTGACCCGGCCCGGCATCGTGGTGGACGCCGACGAACTGACCGTCGCTTTCGGCACGGTGGATATCAGGCCCGCGGCCGGCCCGTCGGCACCGGTCGCACTGCGCGTGGTGCTGGCGGGCGAGCTGGAGTTCGGGAAGGTGCGGGCGCGGCCGCCGCGGCGGACGTTCCTGCGATGGCTCCTGCGCCGCCCGGCCGCACACCCGGCGCTCACCGACTGACCCGGCGCGCGGCGCCGGCCCGGGCGCCCCCTTGCCGGCCGACTCGTCCCGCGGCGGGACCGAAGCCGCGATACTGGCCGGCGATGAGCCTACGCGCGGCGCCCCTGCGCCTCCACTTGCCCTACGGCGCGCCCTCCGGCGGTCCGTCGCGGGAGGTCTACCTCCCTCCCGTGGAGGCGAGGGACCGAGGGATCGGCGAACTGCTCTTCACGGCCGAGACGGTGGCGATCTGCGTCGTCGCGGCACTGCTGGTCGTCTTCCTGGTGACCGACCGCCGCTCACCCAAACGCCGCGCCCGCCACCGCCGTTGACCCGGAGGCTCAGAGCGCGCACTCGAGCGCGCGGCCGTCGACGGTCCGAGGTTTTTGCCGGGGAGGTGCCGCGGTCGGGGGTGGCGCGGGGCCGGGGGCGGCGCGACGGGCCCGGTCGCGTGCCTCAGCGCGGCACCGCCCGGTGCGGCACGGCGAGTTCGAGGCGCCAGTCGTTGCTGCGCATCATCGTGCCGCTGCCCCTCGGGTACTCGAAGTCGCAGGCGCCCAGCAGGGCGAACCCGAGGCGGCGGCACAGGGCGTTCGACGGGGCGTTGCGCACGGACGGGAAGGCGTGCAGCGCGCGGGGAGCGCCCGCCTCGCGGGCGTTCTCGCGGACGACGGCCACCAGTGCGGCACCGGCGGCGGAGGCGACGCCCCTGCCCTGGTACGGCGGCAGGACGTTCCACCCGGTTTCGTAGATCGCCTCGCCCTGCCAGTCGCGGCGGTGGTAGGCGATGCTGCCGACCGGCTCCTCGCCGAGGAGTACGGCGTACATGCGGCCCAGACCGGCTTCCGGCAGGGCGAGGTAGCGCTCGTGCCGGGCGAGCAGCAGCTCCTCGGGCTCCGGGCCGCCGACGTGCCGCCGCATCTCATGGGTGTTGATCAGCCGGAGGAGCGGAAGGGCTCCCTCCGACCACGGCTGCAGGCGAACGTCCATGCGGAGCAGCCTGGCACGGCTCCCCGGTGGCGGGCACGCCGGTTTCCCGCCGGAGCGCACCCGGCGCGGGTACGGCGCGCGGCGGCGGGTACGATCTGCCGCGATGCGCAGTGACGGAGGAGCCGGCCGAGGCGGTGCGATACCCGCCCGCCTGAGCGGTGTTGTCCTGGTCCTGTGCGGGTTGCTCGCCGCCCTCGGGATCTGCGGTCACGCCGGGCCTCCGCAAGACGCGTACGGCCCGGTCCGCACCCTCGTCTCCTCGCACCTCGCGTACGTCGCCGACGAGATCTGCACGGACGCCCACGACCCCGGCGGGCGCGGCAACGGCTGCTCCCCCGCGGAGCACACGCCGGTGACCCTGGGCTCCGCTCCCCTGCCGCACCTCCCCGGCGCGGAACCGCCGTCGGTGTGGCCGCCCGCGGTCGCCGCCGCGGGACTGGGCGCGCCGTCCCCCGGCATCGTGCGCTCCCTCGACCTGCACATGCTCCAGATCCAGCGGACGTAGAAGGGCCGACCGCACCGGTGGCGACCGCCGGTGCGCGCCGTACGTCATCCGACCCTTCCACCAGCACCGCCGCGTCGCCGACGCGGCGGGGAATCAGGACATGCCATGGGTTCCCCCCATTCCAAGGCCAGGGCCGCCGACCGCCGCGCGCGCGTCGAGGAGATACGCCGCCAGGAGCAGGCCCGCGAACGCCGCAACCGATTCATCACCATCACCGCCTGCGCGGCCGTCCTCGTGGGTCTGGTCGGCGGCGGCGTCTACCTCGTCAACGCCGCGAACGACAGCGGCGGCGGCGACGCGAAGTCCGCGGCGGCCGGTTCCGTCAGCGGGGAGAAGACGTGGTCCGGCCTCACGCAGAACCACGTCGACAAGACCGTCGACTACCCCATGAGCCCGCCTGCCGGCGGCGACCACAGCCCCGTCTGGCAGAACTGCAACGGCGACGTCTACGACAAGCCCCTCGCCAATGAGAACGCCGTGCACGCCCTGGAGCACGGCGCGGTGTGGGTGACGTACACCGGCAAGGCGACGGACGCCGACGTCAAGACGCTCAGCGCCCGGGTCTCGAAGACCCCCTACTCGCTGATGAGCCCGTACGCGGACCAGGCCTCGCCGATCACCCTCACCGCGTGGGGCCACCAGTTGGGCGTCACCAAGGCGGACGACCCGCGCGTGGCGACGTTCTTCGACACCTATGTGCAGGGCGACCAGACCCCGGAGCCCGGCGCGCCCTGCACCGGGGGCAAGGCCTCGTGACCGCCGCCCGGGGCGCGGGCAGGCCGCTGCTCGTGCCCGCCGGCGGCATGGCGCTGGTCGTGCTCGCGGCCCTGGCCTTCACCCTGCTGACGGCGCGGCCCAGCAGCGGGGGCACCCCGGGCACGGACTCGCCGGACGCCGGTTTCGCGCGCGACATGGCGATCCACCACCAGCAGGCGGTGGAGATGTCACTGATCGTCCGCGACCGCACGGACGACGAGGACGTCCGCAGGCTCGCCTACGACGTCATCAACACCCAGGCCAACCAGCGCGGCATGCTGCTGGGCTGGCTGGACGTCTGGAGGCTGCCCAAGTCGTCCTCGCAGCCGCCCATGGGGTGGATGGGCCACGACATGGCCTACTCCCCGCACGACGGGTCGCTGATGCCCGGCATGGCCACGAACGCCGACCTGCGACGCCTCGGGGCGGCCCGCGGCAGGGCCGCCGCGGTCCTCTACCTCCACCTGCTCACCGCCCACCACAAGGGCGGTGTGGAGATGGCGGCCGCGGCCGCGGACCTCGCGCGGACCGACCAGGTGCGCCGCCTGGCGGCGGGCATGGTCGAGGGCCAGGAGGCGGAGATCCGCCTGATGGCCGGGATGCTCACGGCCCGAGGAGCGAGCCCGAACCCCTGACCCCGCCGGGGGCGCCCGGGAGGCTCACCGCCTCCCGGTGCCCCCGGCGCCGGGCACGGCCGGGGGCGCCGTCCGCTCCGCGACCCGCCGCGCATCGGCGCAGGTCACCGTCGCCTTATCGAAGTTGACAACGGTCACCGGTGCAGTCTTTGCCGATCACGGCACCCATGTGCTTCCCTGCGGGTGTCGCACCTGGAACGGGGAGGTCACCGCACCATGAACGCGCACGGTCACGAGCACGCACACGAGCACGGGCACGGGCACGGTCACGCGCATGGGGTGGCCGAGAACGCCGACCGGCGCTGGCTCGGCCTCGCGCTGTGCCTGATCGCCGGCTTCATGGCCGTCGAGGTCGTCGTCGGGCTGCTGGTGGGGTCACTCGCCCTGCTCTCCGACGCCGCGCACATGCTCACCGACGCCGCCTCCATCGTGCTGGCGCTCGTGGCGATGCGGCTGGCGGCGCGTCCGGCGCGGGGCGGTTTCACGTACGGGCTCAAGCGGGCCGAGATCCTCTCGGCGCAGGCGAACGGCATCACCCTGCTGCTGCTCGCCGCGTGGCTGGCGTACGAGGCGGTGCGGCGGCTCGTCTCGCCGCCGGACGTGGCGGGCGGCCCGGTCCTGGTGACCGCGCTGGCCGGAGTGGTCGTCAACATCGGCGCCGCCTGGTGCCTGTCGCGGGCCAACCGCACGTCCCTCAACGTCGAGGGCGCGTTCCAGCACGTGCTGAACGACCTGTACGCCTTCATCGGCACCGCCGTGGCGGGCCTCGTCGTCCTGCTGACCGGCTTCGTCCGCGCCGACGCCATCGCGACGCTCGTGGTGGTCGGCCTCATGCTCAAGGCGGGGTGCGGCCTGGTGCGCGACTCGGGGCGGATCTTCCTGGAGGCGGCCCCGGCGGGCCTGGACCCGGACGAGGTGGGCGACCGGCTGGCCGCCCACGCGGCCGTCACCGAGGTGCACGACCTGCACATCTGGACCATCACCTCCGGCCAGCCGGCGCTGTCGGCGCACGTCCTGGTCGAGCCGGGCGGAGACTGCCACGCCGTCCGCCGCGACCTGGAGCATCTGCTGGGCGCGGACTACGGGCTCACCCACACCACCCTGCAGGTCGACCACGCGCCCGCCGAACTCCTCACCGTGGGCGCCACCCCGGCCGGCGCGGCCGGCGCGGCCGGCGGCCACTGCGGCGAGGCGCACGGCCCGGTCCACCGCGCCGGGGCGCACGGGCGCTGACCCTCCCGCTCAGCCGAGGCCCGGCACGAACTGCACCACGGCCAGGTCGATGAGCTTGATGCCCAGGAACGGCAGGGCCAGCCCGCCGAGCGCGTACACCAGCAGGTTGCGCCGCAGCAGGTCGCCCGCCGCGGAGGGCGTGTAACGGACGCCGCGCAGTGCCAGCGGGATCAACGCCACGATGATGAGGGCGTTGAAGATGATCGCCGACGTGATCGCGGACGCCGGGCTGTGCAGCCGCATGATGTTGAGGGCGGACAGCCCGGGATAGGCCGCCGCGAACATCGCGGGGATGATCGCGAAGTACTTCGCCACGTCGTTGACGATGGAGAAGGTCGTCAGGGCACCCCGGGTGATGAGCAGTTGCTTGCCGACCTCGACGATCTCGATCAGCTTGGTGGGGTCGGAGTCCAGGTCCACCATGTTCCCGGCCTCCTTGGCGGCCGAGGTGCCGGTGTTCATGGCCACGCCCACGTCGGCCTGGGCCAGCGCCGGGGCGTCGTTGGTGCCGTCACCGGTCATCGCGACAAGCTTGCCGCCCGCCTGCTCCCGCTTGATGAGGGCGAGCTTGTCCTCCGGGGTCGCCTCGGCGAGGACGTCGTCGACGCCGGCCTCGTCGGCGATGGCGCGTGCGGTGAGCGGGTTGTCCCCGGTGACCATGACCGTGCGGACGCCCATCCGCCGCAGTTCTGCGAAGCGTTCGCGGATGCCGTCCTTGACGACGTCCTTGAGGTGGACGACGCCGAGTACCCGCGCGCCGTTCCAGTCGTCCAGGGCCACCAGCAGGGGGGTCCCGCCCGAGGCGCCGATGGCGTCCACCAGGTGGCCGACCTCCTCGGGGACGTGGCCGCCGCGACCGGTGACCCAGCCGGCCACCGTGCCCGCCGCGCCCTTGCGTACGGAGGCGCCCGCGCCGTCCTCCCAGCGCAGGTCGACCCCGCTCATGCGGGTGCGGGCGGTGAACGGCACGAAGCGGGTCTGTCCGAGCTCCCCCTCCGTCGGGGCGCGGAGCCCGTACCGTTCCTTGGCCAGGACGACGACGGAACGGCCCTCGGGGGTCTCGTCGGCGAGGCTGGAGACCTGCGCGGCCTGCGCGAGCTGCATGGTGTCGACGCCGGTGAGCGGGATGAACGCGGCGGCCCGGCGGTTGCCGAAGGTGATGGTCCCGGTCTTGTCCAGCAGCAGCGTGGAGACGTCGCCGGCCGCCTCGACGGCGCGCCCGGACATCGCCAGCACGTTGCGCTGCACGAGGCGGTCCATGCCGGCGATGCCGATCGCCGAGAGCAGCGCGCCGATGGTCGTCGGGATCAGGGTGACCAGCAGGGCCACGAGGACGACGGTGCTCTGCGCGGCGTCCGCGTAGGCGGCCATCGGCTGGAGGGCGACGACGACCAGGATGAAGACGATCGTGAGCGACACCAGCAGGATGTTGAGGGCGATCTCGTTGGGCGTCTTCTGCCGGGTGGCACCCTCGACCAGGGCGATCATGCGGTCGAGGAAGGTCCGGCCGGGGCGGGAGGTGACACGCACGACGATGTGGTCGGAGAGCACCTTCGTGCCGCCGGTCACCCCCGAACGGTCGCCGCCGGCCTCCCGGATCACCGGGGCGGACTCGCCCGTGATGGCCGACTCGTCGACGGCGGCGATCCCGTCGACGACCTCCCCGTCGCCCGGCACGGTCTCCCCGGCCTCGACGAGGACGACGTCGAACGGCTTCAGCTCGGCGGCGGGGATCGTCTCCTCGGTGTGGTCGCGGCCGTAGGGGCGCCAGCCGGTCAGCCGCCGGGCGACGGTGTCGGTCCTGGTGCGGCGCAGCGACTCGGCCTGGGCCTTGCCGCGGCCTTCCGCCAGGGCCTCCGCCAGGTTGGCGAAGACGACGGTGAGCCAGAGCCACGCGCTGATCACCCAGGCGAAGACGCTCGGGTGCACGAGCGCCGAGGCGGTGGTCAGCGCGGCGCCGGTCTCGACGACGAAGAGGACGGGGTTGCGCACCATGCGGCGGGGGTCGAGCTTGCGCAGCGCCTCGGGCAACGCCTCCAGGAGCAGCCGGGGATCCAGCAGCCCGGCGGATACCTTGCGCCTGCCGCCGGGGCGTACGGGCGGCTGCGCGGGCGGGGCCGGGCTGCGGTCGGTCGAGGGAGCCAGGGGCTGCATGCTCGGGTGCCTTCTGCTGGTCTGTTCACCGGTGGACAATCACCAGCACACCGTCGCCGGGAGGACGGCGGCGCGCTCCTGACAGGTCCTTTGCGGTACGGGAGGGCGATTCTGACGCGGCGTTGACGTGCCCGTACGGCCCCCGGTCACGCCGCCCCGGTCACGCCGCCCCGGCGGCGCGGGGGCGCTCGTCAGGGCGTCGTCAGGAATCGACGCGGAACCTTGTCCGCGGATCCGCCGCCGCGTTGGATGGAGCACGTGAACAGCGGTCCGCGCCATGACGACCGGCCACCCCATCAGGTGCCGCCGGTATCGCGCGCTGTTGTCCTGCCGGTGCCCTGAGGTACCGGCGTCCCGCGGTCGCTGCTCTGCGCGACCGCTCGGTTCCGCGTACGCGCGCGCCCCCACCTCCGTGGTCGGCTCGCTGCGGCGTACCGACATCCGGAGTGATCCATGCCTGAGTCAGCCGTCCCCGTCGTCCCGCCGCGCACCGCCCTGGTCACCGGGGCGACGTCCGGCGTCGGGTGGGAGACCGCCCGGCTGCTCGCCGAGCGGGGATGCACGGTCATCGTCCACGGTCCCGACACGGAGTCGGCGCACCACGCGGTGGAACGGCTGGTGGCGGCCGGCATCGGACGCGTCCGGCTGCGCCTGGCGGTGGCCGACTTCACCCGGCTCTCCGAGGTCCGCCACCTGGCGGCCACCGTGCGCGGCCTGCATCCCGCGCTGGACGTCCTCGTCAACAACGCGGCGATCGAGGCACCCGAGCGCCCCACCCTCACCGCGGACGGCCACGAGATCTCCTTCCAGGTGAACTTCCTCGCGGCCTACCTGCTCACCCGTGAGCTGGGCGGCCCGCTGACGGCGCGCCCCGGCGGGCGGGTGGTCAACGTGTCGTCCGCGGCGCACCGGTCGGCGGTGCCGGCGTGGAGCGACCCGCACCGTTCCCGCCGCTACTCGCGGCACGCCGCGTACGCCCGCTCCCAGGTCGCGCTCACCGTCTTCACCCGGGCGGCCGCGCCCGCCGGCGTCACCGCCGTGAGCGTGCACCCGGGGGCGTACGGGACGCGTCCGCTGCCGCGGTACGGGCACGAGGGCGAACCCGCCGCCGAGGGCGCCGCACGGGTGGCCCGGCTGTGCGACCCGGAGACCGAACTCGTACCGGGCGCCCACTACGACCGGGCCACGCTCGCCCCGGCCGCCAGGAGCGCGGTCGAGGACCACGCGGTGCGCCGTCTGTGCAGGGTCGCCGACCTGCTCGTCACGACCTGAAGGGAGGTCACCCGTGTCCAAGCGTGCCCGCAAGAAGAGGGCCAGGCGCAAGAAGGGCGCCGGCCACGGCGGCAAGCCCGGCCAGGGCTGATTCCCCACGGCGGCGCGGACCACCGGGTCGACGACCCCGGTCCGCGCCGCCGTCCGTTTCGCAGGACGTACCACGGTGTACGCGGAAGGTGTGGTCACCGGTGATCGAAGTCCCCTCCCTGGACGGCTGGTTCCCCTCCGGGGTGCCGGGGCCCGTCGCGCTCGCGGAGCATGTGCGGGCGACCGGCAACGGGCGGTGGTGGGCGGACCGGGCGGCCGCGCCGCGCGCCGTCGCGGTGGCGTGCGCGGACCATGTGCTGCTGGAGGGCGACCCCCGGTACGTCGACCCGGATGCCCTCGCTCCCCTGGCGAACGGCTACGTCCTGGCCCGCACGCGTTTCCTCCCGGTCCTGGGGGCCGCGTTCGAACACGTCGTGCCGTGGGAGCGGATGATCTGGGTGCAGTCGCGACCGGTGCCGCGGAGGCGGCCGCCGCGGGACGCGGTGGTGCGCAGGCTGGCACCGGGAGACGGGCCGGCCGTGGCCGCCGCGGGCGACGACGTCCGCTGGATCACCCGCAGTTGGGGCGGCCCGCAGGGGCTCGCCGCGTCGGGCCACGCGTGGGGGGCGTTCCGCTCGGGCCGCCTCGTCTCGCTGGCGTGCACGTACTTCCTCGGCGACGTCTACGAGGACCTCGCGGTCGTCACGCTGCGGGGCCACCGCCGCGAGGGTCTGGCGCTCGCGTGCCTGTCGGGCCTGTGCGGCGACGTCGCGGCGCGCGGCCGCACCCCCTGTTGGACGTGCTCGCGCGGGAACCGGCCCAGCCGCCGGCTGGCCTGGACGGCCGGTTTCCGGCTGTTCGGCGAGTACGTCCACTACGCCGTCGGGCGGCCCGCCGGGGCGGGTCGGCCCGGCGGGACGACGCGGGCCCTCGGAGCGCGCTGACGCGCACGACGCACCCCGCCCGGTGGGCTCACCGGGCGGGGTGCTCGTTGTGCGGCGGTTCAGGGCTCGAAGCGGTAGCCCATGCCGGGCACGGTGATCAGGTGGCGCGGGTGGGCGGGGTCCGGCTCCAGCTTGTGCCGCAGGGTGGCGAGGTAGACGCGCAGGTAGTTGGTGCGCTTCTCGTTGCCGGGACCCCACACGTCGCGCAGCAGCTGGCGCCCGGTGATCAGGCGTCCGGGGTTGCGCAGCAGCGGGGCGATCAGCCGCCACTCGGTGGGCGTGAGCCGCGGGGCGTCGCCCGTGCCGGCGCGCCGCTCGACGGTGAACGCGCCCAGGTCGACCCGGTAGTCCGCGATGGTGACCGTCTCGGGCTCCTCCAGCGCGGGCGGGCGGCGCAGCACGGCGCGCAGCCGGGCGGCCAGCTCGTCCATGGAGAACGGCTTGGTGACGAAGTCGTCGGCCCCCGCGTCGAGGGCCTCGACCTTGTCGGCCGCTCCGGTCCGCCCGGAGACCACGATGATGGGCAGCGGACTCCAGGCCCGTACGCCGTGGATGATGTCGGTCCCGGGCACGTCGGGCAGGCCGAGGTCGAGGATGAGGGCGTCGGGCGGCTGCCGGGACACCAGCAGGAGTGCGGTGGTGCCGTCGGGTGCGGTGGCGACGGCGTAGTGACGTGCCGTCAGGTCCATGCCCAGTGCCTTCAGGATCTGCGGTTCGTCGTCGACGATCAGGACGCGCCTCATTGCAGCGCCTCCTCGCCGCCGAAGGGGTCGGCGGGCTGGTCGGCCGGACCGACGGCGGTGGGCAGGGACAGGACCATGGTGAGACCTCCGCCGGGGGTGTCCTCGGGGGTGAGGGTGCCGCCCATCGCCTCGGTCAGCCCGCGGGAGAGGGCGAGCCCGAGGCCGAGGCCGGTGGTGTTGTCGGTGTCGCCGAGCCGCTGGAAGGGTTCGAAGACCCGCTCCCGGTCGGCGGGCCGCAGCCCGGGGCCGCGGTCCGCGACGCGCAGCTCGATGCGCGAGCCGAGGGCGCTGGCGCTGAGCAGGACGGCGGTGCCCTCGGGGGCGTGCCGCTGCGCGTTGGTGACCAGGTTGGCGATGACGCGTTCCAGGAGCGGCGCGTCGGCCAGCGCGTCCGGTATGGCATCCAGGCCTTGGGTGGTCACGGGGACGTGGCTGTCCCCCAGGCTGTCCAGGGCGAGCGAGGCCACTTCGGCGACCGAGGAGGGTTCGAGGACCAGGCTCAGCGCGCCGGCCTGCAGCCGGCTCATGTCGAGCAGGTTGTCCACCAGGCGGTTGAGCCGGTCCAGTGACTCCTCCGCGGTGGCCAGCAGCTCCTGCTGGTCCTCGGCGGAGAACTCGACCTCCCGGCTGCGCAGCGAGCTGACGGCCGCCCAGGCGCCGGCGAGCGGGGTGCGCAGGTCGTGGCTGACGGCCGCGAGCAGCGCCGTCCGCATCCGGTCCGCCGCCCTGACCGGCTCCACCTCCGCGGCGGCCTCGGCCAGCCTGGCACGTTCGAGCGCGGAGGCCACGTGCCCGGCGAACGCGATGAGGACACGCCGTTCCGAGGCCGCCAGGCGCCGCCCGCGCAGCACGAGGACGTCGTCCGGGCCGACGGGCACGGCCACCCCGCCCTCGGCGGGGTCGTCCACCGTCGCCGCGCCCCCGTCTGAGCGGTGCACGAGTTCTGCCGACTCCATGCCGAAGGCCTCCCGCGTGCGGTGCAGCAGGGCCTCGACGGCCTGGTCACCGCGCAGGATGCTGCCTGCGAGGGAGGACAGCGTCTCGGCCTCCGCGGTGGCGTTGGCGGCGCGTCTGGACAGCCGCAGCGAGCGGTCCACGATCGTCGCCACGGTCGCGGCGACGAGCGCGAAGACGGCGAGCGCCAGGACGTTGTTGGTCTCGCCGATGGTGAACCGGCCGATGGGCGGGATGAAGTAGTAGTTCAGCAGCAGCGACGCGGTGACGGACGCGAGGATCGCGGAGGCGACGCCGCCGATGCAGGCGACGCCGACCACGGTCAGCAGGAAGAGCAGCGCCTCGCTGGTGAGGTTGAGATGGCCGCGGGTGTTGGCGAGGAACGTGGTGAGCAGCACGGGCAGGACGAACCCTGCGACGGGTCCGGCCACCTTGCGGGCCAGGGGCAGGCTGCTGGAGGGCACGGGCAGGAGGCGGCCGCGTCCGGCCCGTTCGTGGGTGACCATGTGGACGTCGATGTCGCCGGAGCGTTCCACGATGGTCTCGCCGACGCCTCGTCCGGTCAGGAACTGGGCGAGACGGCCGCGCCGGCTGGTGCCCATGACCAGTTGGGTGGCGCTCTCGGCCCGCGCGAAGTCCAGGAGCGCGTCGGGGACGTGGTCGCCGACGACCGAGTGGAAGGTGCCGCCGAGGCTCTCGACGAGGGCCCGCTGTTTGGCCAGCGCGGCGGGTGAGGTGTCGGCGAGGCCGTCGCTGCGGACGATGTGGACGGCGAGCAGGTCACCGCCGGCGGACCGGGCCGCGATGCGGGCGGCCCGGCGGATGAGGGTCGCGCCCTCCGGGCCGCCGGTCACGGCGACGACGACGCGCTCCCGGGTCTCCCAGACGCGCCCGATGCCGTGCTCGGAGCGGTACTTCTGCAGCGCCTCGTCCACGCGTCCGGCGACCCAGAGCAGGGCGAGTTCGCGCAGCGCGGTGAGGTTGCCGACGCGGAAGTAGTTCGACAGGGCCGCGTCGACCTTCTCCGGGGCGTAGACGTTGCCGTGCGCCATGCGGCGGCGCAGCGCGTCGGCGGGCATGTCGACCAGCTCGATCTGGTCGGCGCGGCGCACGACCTCGTCCGGGACGGTCTCCCGCTGCGGGACGCCGGTGATCTTCTCGACGACGTCGTTGAGCGACTCCAGGTGCTGGATGTTGACGGCGGTGATCACGTCGATCCCCGCCTTGAGGAGCACCTCGATGTCCTGCCAGCGCTTGGCGTGACGTCCGCCGGGAACGTTGGTGTGGGCCATCTCGTCGACGAGCGCCACCTGGGGTGCGCGGGCGAGGACGGCATCGAGGTCCATCTCGGTGAAGGCGGTGCCGCGGTAGTCGCGTTCCGCACGCGGCACGGTCTCCAGACCGTCCAGCATCTCTTCCGTGCGCGGCCGCTTGTGGCACTCGACGTACCCCACGACCACATCGGTGCCGCGGGCGGCCCGGCGGCGGGCCTCGTCGAGCATGCGGTAGGTCTTGCCGACTCCGGGGGCCGCCCCGAGGAAGACCTTGAGTCTGCCGGGCCGTCCCCGGGGGGTGCCGGCCGGGGCCGGGACGACTGACTGCGTCACCGGATGTCCCTCCTTGTACGGGTGGCACGCCGCCCGGCGGCGCAGGTGGTCCCTGCGCCGCCGGGCGGCGTTGTGCGGGCGGTTCCACAATGACGGAACGTCACTTCAGCTCGGTCAGCGCCCGGTTGAGTTCCACGACGTTGACCCGTTCCGCGCCGAGGAAGCCGAGGACCCGGCCCTGGACGTGGTCCTCCACCAGCTTGCGCACGGCTGCAGCGTCCAGGCTGCGGGCCTGGGCGACCCGCTCGACCTGCTCGCGGGCGTACTCGGGCGAGATGTGGGGGTCGAGGCCTGAGCCGGAGGCCGTGACGGCGTCGACCGGCACGTCCTCGGGGGCGACGCCGTCGAACTCGGCGACCGCGGCCCGGCGTTCCTTGATGGTCTTCACCAGGTCCTCGTCGTTCGGGCCGAGGTTGGAGGCGCCGGTGACGAGCGGGTCGTAGCCGCCGGGACGCGGCTGGAACCACTTCGGGTCCGGCTGGGCGACCTCCTCGGCGTCGTCCGGGTTCTTCTTGGGGAGGGTGAAGTTCTGGCCGATGAGGCTGGAACCGACGGTCTTGCCGTCCTGGGTGATCGTGGAGCCGTTGGCCTGGTCGGAGAACGCCGCCTGGGCGACGCCGGTGACCGCCAGCGGGTAGGCGATGCCCAGGAGCACCGTGAACACCAGCAGCATCCGCAGGGCTGCCACGTGGTTGCGCACCACTGAGGGCAGTGAGCCGAACATGATGGATCGCCTTCTTCTGTCAGCTGAGGCCGGGGATGAACTGGATGATCAGGTCGATCACCTTGATGCCGGCGAACGGCAGCACGAGACCGCCCAGGCCGTAGACCCAGATGTTGCGGGTCAGCAGCGAGGAGGCCGACGAGGGCCGGTAGCGCACGCCACGCAGGGCGAGCGGGATCAGCACGACGATGATCAGGGCGTTGAAGATGATCGCCGAGGTGATCGCCGACGCCGGGCTGTGCAACTGCATGATGTTGAGCTTGTCCAGGCCCGGGTAGGCGACCGCGAACATCGCCGGGATGATCGCGAAGTACTTCGCGACGTCGTTGGCGATGGAGAAGGTGGTCAGCGCGCCGCGGGTGATGAGCAGCTGCTTGCCGATCTCGACGATCTCGATCAGCTTGGTGGGGTCGGAGTCCAGGTCCACCATGTTCCCGGCCTCCTTGGCGGCCGAGGTGCCGGTGTTCATGGCCACGCCCACGTCGGCCTGGGCCAGCGCCGGGGCGTCGTTGGTGCCGTCACCGGTCATCGCGACAAGCTTGCCGCCCGCCTGCTCCCGCTTGATCAGCGCCATCTTGTCCTCGGGCGTGGCCTCCGCGAGGAAGTCGTCCACACCCGCCTCGTCGGCGATCGCCTTGGCCGTCAGCGGGTTGTCACCCGTGATCATGACCGTGCGGATGCCCATCCGCCGCAGCTCGTCGAACCGCTCGCGCATGCCCTCCTTGACGACGTCCTTCAGGTGGATGACACCCAGGACGCGGGCCGCGCCGTTCTCCTTGACCGCCACGACGAGCGGCGTACCACCGGACTGCGAGATGCGGTCGACCAGGGACTGCACCTCCTCGCCCGCCTGGCCGCCGTTCTCGGCGACCCACGCGGTCACCGCGGACGCGGCGCCCTTGCGGACCTGGCGGCCGTCGACGTCGACGCCGGACATACGGGTCTGCGCGGTGAAGGGGACGAACTCGGCGTGCCCGAGCTCGCCCTCGTGGCGGGCCCGCAGGCCGTACCTCTCCTTGGCCAGGACGACGACGGAGCGGCCCTCGGGCGTCTCGTCGGCCAGCGACGACAGCTGCGCTGCGTCGGCCAGTTCGGCGGCCGTGTTGCCCTTGACCGGCAGGAACTCCGACGCCTGGCGGTTGCCGAGGGTGATGGTGCCGGTCTTGTCGAGCAGCAGGGTGTTCACGTCGCCGGCGGCCTCGACGGCGCGGCCGGACATGGCGAGCACGTTGCGCTGCACCAGGCGGTCCATGCCGGCGATGCCGATCGCCGACAGCAGGCCGCCGATCGTCGTCGGGATGAGCGCGACGACGAGCGCCGCGAGGATGACGATGCTCTGCTCGGCGCCCGCGTAGATCGCGAACGGCTGCAGGGTGACGACCGCGAGCAGGAAGACGATGGTCAGCGAGGCCAGCAGGATGTTCAGCGCGATCTCGTTGGGCGTCTTCTGCCGGGCCGCGCCCTCCACCAGGGCGATCATCCGGTCGATGAAGGTCTCACCGGGCTTGGAGGTGATGCGGACGACGATCCGGTCCGACAGCACCTTGGTACCGCCCGTGACCGCGCTGCGGTCGCCACCGGACTCCCGGATGACCGGGGCCGACTCACCCGTGATCGCCGACTCGTCGACCGACGCGACGCCTTCGACGACATCGCCGTCACCGGGGATGATCTGCCCGGCCTCGACGACGACGTGGTCGCCCAGCTTCAGGCCGGAGGCCGGGGCCTCCTCCTCGCGGAGCGAGGTGGCCCCCGGCCGCCAGTCGATCAGCCGGCGGGCGACGGTGTGGGTCTTCGTCCGCCGCAGGGTCTCGGCCTGGGCCTTGCCACGGCCCTCGGCGACGGCCTCGGAGAGGTTGGCGAAGATCACGGTCAGCCAGAGCCACACGGTGATGACCCAGGCGAAGACACTGGGGTCCTTGATCGCCGAGAGGGTGGTCAGGACCGCGCCGACCTCGACCACGAACATGACCGGGTTCTTGATCATGACCCGGGGGTCGAGCTTCTTGACCGCGTCCGGCAGCGACGTGAGGAGCTGCTTCGGGTCCATCATGCCGCCGGAGACCCGGTGCGGCTGCTGCGGCTCGGTCGGGGCGCCCCCCGGCGACGCGGGGGGTTCGAGGGTGGTCAGGGACATCAGGACAGACCTTCCGCGAGCGGACCCAGCGCCAGGGCCGGGAAGTAGGTGAGGCCGACGACGATCAGGATCACGGCCGTCAGCAGGCCGACGAACTGCGGCCGGTGGGTGGGCAGCGTTCCCGCCGTGGCCGGCACCGGCTGCTGCCGGGCCAGGGAGCCGGCCAGCGCCAGGACGAACACGATCGGCAGGAAGCGGCCGAACAGCATGGCCAGGCCGAGCGCGGTGTTGTACCAGTCGGTGTTGACGGTCAGGCCCGCGAAGGCCGAGCCGTTGTTGTTGGCGGCCGAGGTGAAGGCGTACAGCACCTCGGAGAAGCCGTGCGCACCGGAGTTGAGCATGCCCGCGCGCTGACCCGGCATCGCCATGGCGAGGCCGGAACCGATCAGGACGATCGCCGGGGTGGTGAGGATGTAGAGGGAGGCGAACTTCATCTCCCGGCCGCCGAGCTTCTTGCCCAGGTACTCCGGGGTGCGGCCGACCATCAGGCCGGCCACGAAGACCGCGATGATCGCCAGGATGAGGATGCCGTAGAGGCCTGAGCCGGTACCACCGGGGGCGATCTCACCGAGCATCATGTTGAAGATCGTCATCCCGCCGCCGATCGGCGAGTACGAATCGTGGAAGGAGTTGACCGCGCCCGTGGAGGTGAGGGTCGTCGACGCCGCGAACAGCGCAGACCCCCACACACCGAACCGCTGCTCCTTGCCCTCCATCATGCCGCCCGCCACGTGGCCGGCCTGGCTGCTCACGCTGTGCAGCTCGTTCACCGTGATGATGGCGACCGAGGCGGCCCAGATCACGCCCATCACGGCGATGATCGCGTAGCCCTGGCGGTTGTCGCCGACCATGCGGCCGAAGGTGCGCGGCAGGGAGGTGGCGATCACCAGCAGGAGGTAGATCTCCAGCCAGTTGGTGAAGGGGTTGGGGCTCTCGAAGGGGTGGGCGGAGTTGGCGTTGTAGAAGCCGCCGCCATTGGTGCCCAGCTCCTTGATGGCCTCCTGGGAGGCCACCGGGCCACCGGTCAGGCTCTGGTGGTCGCCGACGAGGGTCGAGATCGACTCGACGCCGTGGAAGTTCTGCACGACGCCGCCGGCGACCAGCACGATCGCGAAGACGAAGGCGAGCGGGAGCAGCACGCGCACGGTGATCCGGGTGAGGTCCACCCAGAAGTTGCCGATGCGGTCGGTCTTCTTGCGGGTGAAGCCCCGGATGAGGGCCGCGACGACGGCGACGCCGACGGCGGCCGACACGAAGTTCTGCACCGCGAGACCGGACATCTGCACCAGGTGGCCCATCGTGGACTCACCGGAGTAGGACTGCCAGTTGGTGTTGGTGACGAACGAGGCGGCCGTGTTGAAGGACACGCCGGGCGTCACCGCAGGCATGCCTATGGACAGCAGCAGGTGGTTCTGCAGCCGCATGAAGCCGTAGAGGAAGAGGACGGAGACGGCCGAGAAGGCCAGCACGCTCCGCAGGTAGACGGACCACTTCTGGTCCGCGTCACCGTCGACCCCGCCGAGCCGGTACGCGAAGCGCTCGACGCGCAGGTGCTTGGCGGAGGTGAGGGTGTGGGCCATGTAGTCGCCCAGCGGCCGGTAGGTCAGGGCCAGCGCGCCGACCAGCGCGAGGATCTGGAGCCAGCCCGCGAGGGTGTCGTT
Source organism: Actinacidiphila glaucinigra (assembly GCF_035918135.1). Taxonomy (NCBI): domain Bacteria; kingdom Bacillati; phylum Actinomycetota; class Actinomycetes; order Kitasatosporales; family Streptomycetaceae; genus Actinacidiphila; species Actinacidiphila glaucinigra. The sequence continues at coordinate 8,296,203 of NZ_CP109144.1, read as the reverse complement.
CACTAGAACTTCTCCGGGTAGATCAGTGCCAGCACCAGGTAACCGACCAGGGCCACGGCGACGACGAGTCCGACGACGTTTTCGATGCTCACAGCCGCTCCGCCCCCTTGGCCACGAGGCCGAGCACGGCGAAGACAGCGACGGTGAGGACGATGAAGGCCACATCTGGCATGCGGAAGACACCCCGGAAGTCGTGTGGGGACGATGCCGCGTACCCGGTCGGGCCCGCGGCGCCGGTGAAAAACCGGTGTACGTAGCGAAGCGCCCCGAAGTAGCCCCGACAGGGTTCGTTAGCGGGTTCCTGACGCGGGCCCGGAGCGCCTTGACGGCACTTTGACGGCACCCGTGGGAACTGGGCGGCGCTCAGGGCGGCGCGGCCCCGGGGCGCGGACGCCGGGCCGCGTCGGGGGTTTCCGGGCGGGCGCGGACGGCGGGCCGGCCCGGTGGTGCCGGGGAGGGGAAGCGGGGAGCGGGCTCAGAACCGCACGTAGACGTTCTTCGGCTGGGTGTAGGACTCCAGCTCCTCCATGCCCTCCTCGCGGCCGACGCCCGAGTTCCTCACCCCGCCGAAGGCGGCCCCGGGGAAGTGCGCCGAGCTGGCGTTGACCCACACGTAGCCGGCGCGCAGGTCGCGGGCGGCGGCCATGGCGGTGTGCAGGTCGGTGGTCCAGACGCTGGCGGTCAGGCCGTACGGCAGTGCGTTGGCCTCGGTGATCGCCTGGTCGTACGACTCGAAGGGCGCCGCCACCAGCACCGGGCCGAAGATCTCCTCCTGGAACAGCGGCCCGGAGGGGCCGGCGGGGGCGGAGAAGAGGGTGGGCCGGACGTAGTAGCCGGGGCGGTGCAGGGCGCTGCCGCCCGCGACGAGGCGGAGGGCGGGGTCGGAGAGCCCCGCCCGGATGTAGGAGGTCACCTTGCGGTAGTGCTCGGCCGAGACCAGGGGGCCGATGTCCGTGGCGGGGTCCGCCGGGTCCCCGAGGCGCATGGCGTCCATGCGCCTGCCCACCTCGGTCACGACGTCCTCGTACAGCGAGCTGTGGACGAGCAGGCGCGAGGTGGATCCGCAGCTCTGGCCCTGCCAGGTGAAGTTCATGCCCGCCATCGCGCCGTCGACCGCCGCGTGCACGTCGGCGTCGGCGAAGACGATCAGCGGGTTCTTGCCGCCCAGTTCGAGGGTGACGGTCTTGACCGCGGCGCTCGCCGCGCGCGCCTGGACGCGGCGTCCCGTGGTGGACGAGCCGGTGAACGCGATGCGCGGGACGTCGGGGTGGGTCACCAGCCGCTCGCCCGCATCGGGGCCGATGCCCGGCACGATGTTCAGCACGCCGGGCGGGACGAGGCCGGCGGCCAGCTCCCCCAGGCGCAGCGCGGACAGCGAGGTCGCCTCGGCGGGCTTCAGGACGACGGTGTTGCCGGCGAGGAGGGGCGCGGCGATGCGGGCGGCCGCGAACAACAGGGGGTGGTTCCAGGGGACGATCCGTCCGACGACGCCGAAGGGGTCGCGCAGTGTGTAGTCGAGGGCGTCGTGGTCGGACATGGGGATGGTCTCGCCGCGCAGTTGGAGGGCGAGTCCGGCGAAGTAGCGCAGCTGGGAGACGGCCGCGCGGAAGTCGCCTTGCATGACCCCGATCGGGCTGCCGTTGTCGATGGTGTCGGTCCAGGCCAGTTCCTCGCCGTGCGCCTCGATCGCCTCCGCGAGCGCGACCAGCACCCGTGCCCGGTCCGCCATGGAGGTCGCCGCCCAGCCGGGCGCCGCCGTCAGGGCCGCCTCGACCGCGGCGTCGATGTCGGCGGCGCCGCCGAGGGGTATCCGGGTCACCACGGTCTCGTCCGCGGGGTTGATGACGTCCATGGTGTCGCCCGAGGCCGCTTCGGTCGCCGCGCCGCCGATCAGCATGCGCCAGGTGCGGTCCACGATCTCGCCCGCGGTCGGTCGTGCGCCGGTCGCGCCGTACGGATTCGACAGCTCCGAAATACGCATACACTCCAGGTTTGCACCAATATGTGCTGCTTACAGTGATTGAATGTTCCATATCAGGCAAACAGCGCGTATAGCGCAGCCCAAGGAATCGTCCACGGCCGTGCGGGGCTGACTCAGCCGTCCAGCCAGCCGCGTTCACGCGCGAGGAGCGCGATCTGGAACCGCGTCCGGGCGCCGAGGGCGGTACCCGCCTCGCTGACGTGTTTCTGCACCGTCCGGCGGCTCACGCCGAGCACCCGGGCGATGGCGTCGTCCTTCATCCCCGTGGCCATGAGGTGGAGGATCTCCCGGGTCCGTTCGTCGGTCTCGACCGCCTCACGCTCGCGGCGCGGGGCGGGCCAGTCCTGGCGGCTCTCCAGCGAGACCGGCGTCGCGCGTTCCCAGATGCCCTCGAAGAGCGCCACGCACACCTCGATCAGGGCCGGGGAGTGCACCACCAGCGAGCCCGCCGAGGGGCGGTCGCCGTGGAGCGGGAGGAGGGCGGCGGTCCGGTCGAAGAGGGCCAGCTTCACGGGGAGCCGTGTGCCGAGGCGGAATTCACCCCCCACCGCGGTGCCGCGGATCGCGGTCTCCAGGGACACCTCGTCGGTGAATCCGTCGGCCTCGTACACCGACCGCAGCCGCACTCCGGGGGCGACGACGGTGCGGTCCGGGTCCCGGTGCCCCGAGTCGTCAGCGGTCTCCGTCACATACGGTGGTTTGGCCAGGTGCAGCACCTCGCTCCTGCTGCCCTTCAGCAGGTGCGCGTAGCGGGCGGCCACCTCGTCGCCGTGCTCCAGCACCTCCACCAGGTCGGGTGCGCCGGGGTGCGCGGCGGAGCGGTAGAGCTCGTCGAGCTGCTCCATGAACAGCTCCGTGCGGGCCAGTTCGCTCCGCCGGCGGGCGAGCAGCGAACCCAGCGAGGAGCGCGGCGGGCCGGCCTTCCAGCGCGGGGACCCGCCGGGGATGCGGATGACCAGGAGTTCGTCCTCGAGGACCCGCAGGGCGCGCTCGGCCCCGCCGGCGGACGTGCCGACCGCGTCGGCCACCGCGGCGGCGTCCGCCGAGGGGTGGCCCACCAGGTACTCCAGGACCCGTGCGCCCAGGGGATCCAGCCCCGTACCCGCCCAAGGGCCTCCCGACGAGACATCCATGCCGCCTGCCACCCCTGTACGTCCGCGCACCGGCTCATGATCGTACGCCTCGCGGAACGGCCGGCGGGGGCCCGGTCCGGCGTGTGCCGGTCCGGGCCCCCGTCGGGGTGGTGCGGTGTCGCGGCCGCTCAGCGGCAGGTGCCCGCGGGGCGGGCCCGGGTCACCAGGTCGGTGTCCGTGGTGGTGGTGTCCATCCACAGGACCCGGCTCCCGGTGCCCGCGGCGGCGTTGGACTGCTGGCCGTGGCTGCAGGAGACCCGGCCCAGCGGGTCGCCCTGCGGGGTGAACTGCCAGAGCTTGGCCAGCGAGTCGTTGTAGTCGTCGAAGACCTGCGAGAACGAGGAGTACAGGGTCAGCGTGACCGCGGTGTCCGACGCCGTGAGGCCGTACGCCCGGACGGGACGCGGGCCCTTCTCCGCGATGACGTCGGTGACGGTGGAGCCGTCGACGGACGCCCGGCGCAGGGTGGTGAAGTCGTCGTCGGTGTAGTCGGTGTCGATCAGCCAGTACACACCGGCCGCGGTGATCACCGGCGTGCTGATCCACTCCGGCTGCGAGGGCGCGCCGAGGGCCGTGGTCTTCCCCGTCCTGGTGTCGAAGACCTCCATGACGATCCCGTAGGTGCCGTCGAACAGCCCGTCGTGGATGTACGCGATGCGCCCGTCCTTGACGGCGGGTTCGACCGTCTGGTTGTAGTCGCGGCCGACCGGCACCTCGCGGGGCGTGGTGTCGCCGCCCTTCACGTACAGGACCCGCTGCAGCGAGGTCGCCTCGTCACGGCGGGACCAGGCGACCGTGTCGCCGTCCACGCTCAGGCCGCTGATCTCCGTGCCGGTGCTGTACAGGGTCTTGACGGGGCCACCGCCCACGGGCGCGGACAGGATGTCGTAGGTGCGCGCCCAGGGGTCGTCACCGGGGACGTCGCCGACCGCCACCCACACCACACGCTTGCCGTCGGTGACCGGGCTGAGGTGCGAGCGCCCGTCGACCGGGGAGATCCGGCGGGGCTTGCCCTTGCCGTCGGTCCGGCCGGTCCACACCGCGTACGGCTCGGTGCCGTCGGCGCTGGACTTGGGGGCGGCCCACCAGTCGCCGCGCGCGCTGGGGACGTTGCCGGTGCCGACGAACGACATCAGGGTGCCGAGCCGGCCGAGGAGCACGTCGCTGTCCAGGCCGAGGTCCTTCTCCCAGCCGGGGACGATGCCGTGGGCGTCGAAGGCCTTCTTCACCTTGGCCATGCGGTCGCCCTTGACGTGCAGCGACCTGGCGGCGGCGATGACCGCGTCCCGGCCCTCGTCGAAGCCGTCGAGGGGGGTGATGTAGGAGGTGAGCGCCTTGTACACGATCTGGTCGGCGAGTTCGCCGCCCAGGCTCTCGCGGATGTCCCACAGCGCGCCGCTGAAGATCGTGGAGTTGACGTGCACGCCGCCGTTGTCGTACGAGGAGCCGAGGGGCAGCCCGAGGAAGCCCTTCGTCGTGGCGCCGTCGTTGAGGTCGCGGAAGGCGCAGTCCTCCGGTGCCCGGGTCCGGCAGAGGTCGCCGCCGATCAGGCTCGCCTCGGGGTCGGTCATGGAGGTGCGGTTCACGGTGACGTCGATGGCGTTGCCGAGGTAGTCGGCGATGGCCTCGTTCATGGCGCCGGACTGGCCGGCGTAGACCAGGTCGGCGGTGTGCTCGACGACGCCGTGGGTCATCTCGTGGCCGACGACGTCCAGGTCGGAGGCGAGGGAGCGGTACTCGTCGTCACCGGTGCCGTAGACCATCTTGGTGTGGTCCCAGAAGGCGTTGACGAACGGCGAACCGAAGTCCGTGACGCCGACGAGGGAGTTGATGGCCATGCCCTTGCCGTCGAGGCTGTCCCGCTCGAAGGTGCCGCGATAGAACTCGTAGACCTTCCCGGCCGCCCAGTGGGCGTCCACGGCCCCGCTGTCGGTCATCTCCTGCGGCGCCTTCGTGGTCGGCATCGCGAACGGCACGACGCTCTCGGGCCACTGCCCCGACACATCCTGGTACCAGACGCTGGAGGCGTCCCAGGTCTGGATGACGTTGCGGCCCTTGCTGTCGGCCATGTGCGCGGAGTCGCGCAGCAGGTACCCGCCGCCGGCGGCGTCCTTGGTGAGGTTCAGCGGCACGGTGGCGCCGTGGAGGAGGACACCGCTGCCGGTGACGCCCGTCGAACCCGTCGCGGGAGCGGCGGGCGCGCCGCCGCGCATCGGGGTGCCGCTGCGCATGGACGTTCCGCTGCGCTGCGCGGCGGCGCCGGCGGAGGCCGTCGGGGCGAAGGTGGGCAGACCTCCGTACTCGAAGACCGCGATGCCGGTGGCGGCGTCGACGAAGACCTCCTGGACCACGGGCGAGCCGGTGGCCGGGTCGGTGCCGCGCACGGTGACGTGGCGGGCCAGCACGCCCTTGCCGGTGGGCAGCACGGTCAGCCCGCGGTCGGTGCCGGTCAGGCCGTCCTTGGCGCTCTTGGCGTGCGCCGGGCGGTAACCGCCCTTCGCCAGTTCCTCCCGCACCTGCCGCACCGCGTTCTGCACGGCGGTGGGTGCGGGGAGGGTGGGGCGGGTGGTGTCGAGGTCGAGGGCGGTGAAGTAGCTGCCGGAGGTGCCGGTGACGGTGCGCTTGCCGTCCTTGTGGGTCATGCGGACGAGGTACTGGGCGCCCAGGACGGGGATGCCGCGGTACTTCTGGCCGAGGCGGACGGTCTCGGTGCCGTCGGGGCCGGTGGTGACGGTGTCGGTGGCCAGGTCGCGGTCGGGGGCGGGGATGCGGTAGCGGTCCTTGTGGCCGGCCAGGTGGGCGCGGGCGGCGGTGGCGGCGGGCACGGAGGCGTCGGCGGGGTCGGCCAGGCCGTCGACCAGGGCGGGGGTGGCGGTGGAGGGCCGCGGTGCCGGCGCCGTCCCGGTGCCGGTGGTGGGGTCGGCGGCGTGGGCGGGGGCGGTCAGGCCGGTGACGCCCAGGGCGACGGCGGCGGCCAGCAGGAGGGACAGGCCGGTGCGGCCGGTGCGGTGAACCGGTCTGGGCCGTATGCGTGTTGACATGGACGAATGCCTCCGGCAGCCCGGCGTGACCCCGGGCTCGGTAGTGGGACATCGGATGCTCGGCGCACCATCGCGCCCGCGGCTCGCCCTGCACCCTGGTGGCGATCACACCCGGGTGACAAGACGAAATCCGGGGGGAGTACGCGCAGTTGCACAGATGCGAAGCCGAAGCGCCCGCGGAGGGCACCGAAGTGCCCGATGTGGTCCCGGTTCCGGCGGAAGGGCCGCTTCGTACGGCCCTGACACCCTCGTCGCGTACGCCCCGCGGACTCCCCCGGGCACCGGCACCCGGCCGCCGCCACCCGCCGAGCGGCGGCGGCCGGGCCGCCGGATACTGCTCACGAGGACGCTGGAGGTCAGGCGATGGGTCGTTTCGACGGGAAGACCGCGGTGGTCACCGGTGGGACCAGCGGCATCGGGCTGGCGGCCGCCGAGCGCCTGGCGGCCGAGGGAGCGCATGTCTTCCTCACCGGCCGCCGCGAGCCGGAGGTGCGCGCGGCGGTCTCGGCGATCGGCCGGGACAGGGCCACCGGAGTGCGGGGGGACGTCGCCGTCCCCGCCGACCTGGACCGGCTGTACGCCCGGGTCGAGGCCGCGGGACGGCGGATCGACGTCCTCTTCGCCAACGCGGGCGGGGGCGGGATGGCCCGCCTGGAGGAAGTGACGGAGCAGGACTTCGACGACACCTTCGGGGCGAACGTGAAGGGCGTGCTCTTCACCGTGCAGAAGGCGCTGCCGCTCCTCAACGACGGCGCCTCGGTCATCCTCACCGGCTCGACGGCGGGCAGCGGCGGGGCCGAGGCGTTCACCGTCTACAGCGCCTCCAAGGCCGCGGTGCGCTCCTTCGCCCGGACCTGGGCGAACGAGCTCAAGGGGCGCGCCATCCGGGTGAACACCCTGAGCCCGGGACCGGTCGAGACCCCGGGGATCCACACTCTGGCGCCCGGTCCCGACGAGGACGGCCGCCTGCTGGACACCCTGGTCGCCGCGGTGCCGCTCGGACGGCTGGGCCGGCCCGAGGAGGTCGCCGGCGTGGTCGCCTTCCTCGCGTCCGACGAGAGCACCTTCGTCACCGGGGTGGAGCTCTTCGTCGACGGCGGCCAGCAACAGGTGTGACCCCGCCCCGCCCTCTCCCCCGCCGCTGCGCGAGGGCGCGCCTCAGGCCGTGCAGGCCCGTTCGGCCGGCGCCCGGTCCGGGGCCGTCCGTCCCCGCCCGGCACGACGTTCTCCCGCCCGCTCGCAGCGTGCGCCCGCCCCTCCCGTGCCGAACGGTCCACGTCTCCGGAAGCAGGCGCTTGACACGCCCCGCAGGCCGACCTAGTTTCTTATCGACCACTACATAACTTGCCACCCCGCCTCACGCCGCCTGGAACGCGGCGCACGCGGGGGCGTCGGAGGCCACCCCTGCGGCGATATGTAACAACTTCCGTTACATCCAGGCGCGGCCATCCCTCACTGCGATTCGGAGCAACCTCATGGGACAGCTTGACGGCAGGACCGCCATCGTCACCGGCGGCACCAGCGGCATCGGCCTGGCCACCGCGCGGCGATTCGCCGCCGAGGGCGCGCACGTGTTCCTCACGGGCCGCCGCAAGGACGCGCTCGACGCCGCCGTGGCGGAGATCGGACCCAACGCCACCGGCGTCCACGGCGACGTGTCCGACCCGGCCGGCCTCGACCGGCTCTACGACGCCGTCGCGCGGCAGGGTCGGCGCCTCGACGTGCTCGTCGCCAACGCGGGCGGCGGCGGCTTCTCCACCCTGGAGCAGGTCACCGAGCAGCACTTCGACGAGATCTTCGCGAACAACGTCAAGGGCCTGCTCTTCACCGTCCAGAAGGCACTGCCGCTGCTCAACGACGGTGCCTCCGTGATCCTCACCGGTTCCACCGCGGGCTCCGTCGGCAACGAGGCCTTCGGTGTCTACGGGGCGTCCAAGGCGGCGGTGCGCTCCTTCGCCCGGACCTGGGCCAACGAGCTCAGGGGCCGCTCGATCCGGGTCAACTCCATCAGCCCCGGGCCGATCGACACACCCGGTATCGACGGCCTCGCGGCGGACGCCGAGCAGAGGGCGCAGCTCAAGGGCTTCCTCGCGGGCCAGGTGCCGCTCGGCCGGATGGGCCGGCCCGAGGAGGTCGCGGCCGCGGCCGTCTTCCTCGCGTCGGACGAGAGCAGCTTCATCACCGGCATCGAACTCTTCGTCGACGGCGGGGTCAACCAGGTCTGACCGCCACCGGAAACCTCACCGCCGCGGACGGGGAGGGTGGGGGCGAACGCGGCCGTATCCGCCGCCCCCGCCCCCACCGCGCCCGCTGCGACAGCCGTACGCACCGGCACCACCAGCACAGACAGGACACAGACGATGGACATCGGACGGACAGGGATCTGGAGCATCGGGCTGCGCACCGCCGATCCCGGGACGATCGAGGACGCCGCGGCCGAACTCGACGCGATGGGCTGGGGTGCCCTGTGGATCCCGGGACTCGGCGGCGGCGACATCCTCGGCGACTCCGAACGGCTCCTCGGGGCCACCCGCACCGTGCGCATCGCGGTCGGCGTGCTCAGCATCTGGCGCCACCGGGCCGCGGAGATCGCGGCGGGACACGCCCGCCTGCAGCAGCGGTACGGCCACCGCCTCCTGCTCGGCCTCGGCGTGAGCGACGCGTCCGCCGCGCACGGCGCGGGGCGCGCCTACCGGCCGCTGTCGGACATGAACGCCTATCTGGACGAGCTCGACCGGGCCCCGGCCCCCGTGCCGGCCGGAGAGCGCGTCATGGCCGCGCTGGGTCCGAAGATGGTCCGGCTCGCGGGACGGCGCACAGCGGGTGTGCACCCGTTCATGGTCACCCCCGAGCACTCGGCCACGGCCAGGGAACTGCTCGGTCCCGGCCCCCTTCTGGCGCCCTACCAGGCGGTCGTGCCGGAGCGGGACCCCGCCAGGGCCCGTGCCGCCGCCCGCGGCTTCCTCGGGACGTTCCTGGCCATGGACCACTACGCCCGCAGCCTGCTCCGCCAGGGCTTCACCGAGGAGGACCTGGCCGGCGGCGGCAGCGACCGGCTCGTCGACGGCGTCGTGGCCTGGGGGGACACCGAGGCCATCGGTGCCCGCGTCCGCGCCCACCACCAGGCCGGGGCCGACCACGTCTGCCTGCACGTCGTCGGCGCCGACTCCGCCGTTCCGCTGGCCGAGTGGCGGGAACTCGCCGCCCTCGCCGGCTGACCACCCGGTGGCCCGCCGTGCCCGCGCCCTTCCCGCACATCCGGTCGCGCCGGGCCGCGGGTCACCGCCGCCGGGCGAGCGTGTCGCGGAGCACGTCGGCGATGGTGGTGGCGGCCAGCTCCCGCTCGACGCCGTGGCGGAGTCCGTCGTACACCTGCCGCAGGGCGGGCCCGATGCCGTGGCCGACGGGGCAGTCGGCGTTCGGCGAGGCAGGGTGCAGCCGGAAGAGCGTGCCCTCCTCGACCGCGCGGTAGACGTCGAGCAGGGTGATCGCCGCGGGCTCCCGTACGAGACTCCAGCCCGCTCCCGCGCCGCGCCGGGACTCGACCAGTCCGGCCCCGCGCAGGTCGCCGAGGCAGCGCCGGATGACCACGGGATTGGTGTTGACGCTGCCCGCGATCCGCTCCGACGTGGCCGCCGGTCCGTCGTCGCGCCGGTCCAGGGCCATCCACGTGAGCACATGGACGGCGATGGTCAGCCTGCTGTTGGCGCTCATGCCCGCGGACCTCCTCCTCGGCGATGTCAGCCGGCCGCCGGCCCCGCGGGCCAGGCGCCCATCGCGAGGTCGACGACCCGGTGCAGTTCCTCGCGGGTCGCGCCGCCCGCGGCCTGGACGGCGACGCCCTGGTACACCGTGATGAAGTAGCGGGCGAGGTCGGCCGGATCGGCGTCGGCGGGGAGCTCCCCGTCCGCCCGCGCCTTCTCCAGCCGCAGGCGGAGCGCCGCCTCGCCGGCCGCCCGGCGTGCGGTGAGTTCGTCGCGCGCGGCCTCCGACCCGGCCGAGGCGGCGAGACCGCCCTGCACGGTGAGGCAGCCCGGGGGGCAGTCGGGCCGGGTCGTGGCGTCCGCGGCGCCGTGCAGCAGCCGCTCGACGACGCGGCGCGCGTCGGGCTCGGCGAACGCCTCGCGGATGTAGCGGGCGGGCCCGTCGGCGTAGTGGTCGAGGACCCGCTTGAACAGGCCCTCCTTGTTGCCGAACGCCCCGTACAGGCTCGGCGGGTTGATGCCCATGGCCCGCGTGAGGTCCGAGATCCCGGTGCCCTCGTAGCCCTGGCGCCAGAACACCTCGAGCGCCCGGTCCAGCACCTCGTCGACGTCGAAGGCCCGCGGCCGTCCTCCTGCCATGGTGGCGCCTCCTGCCCCATCGATCTGTAACGGACGCTATAATACCGCGCCGGTCGGGGCGCGGGAGGCGGTCGGGCCCCGCCGCCTCCGCCCGGCGCGGTACCGGGAGCCGGCGGGAGGGGCCGAGGGCGCGATCTCCACGGCGTCGAGCAGGTCCCGCACCGGCTGGGGCCCTCCTGCCGGTCCCGGCCCACCGTAATTCGGAGGCCGCCCGGAGAAACGGGGTGAGAGGCTGGCCCCCGCTGTCCGCGACGGAGGAAGAGAGCATCCAGTGACCGACGACGACCGCGTGGGCCCGCCACTGCTCGGCGCCGAGCGCGAGACGCTCCGGGCGTTCCTCGACTACCACCGCGCCACGCTGGCCATGAAGTGCCGGGGGCTCTCGGACGAGGAGCTGCGGCAGCAGTCGATGCCTCCGTCCACGCTGTCGCTGCTCGGGCTCGTCCGGCACATGGCGGAGGTGGAACGCGCCTGGTTCCGCCGGGTGTTCGAGGACAACGAAGCGCCCATGGTGTGGTCCGACAGGATCGACTTCCAGGCGGCCTACGACGCGAGCGCGGCCACCCGCGCCGAGGCCTTCGCCGCCTGGGAGGCCGAGGTCGGGAACTCCCGCCGCATCGAGGAGGCGGCCGGGTCCCTGGACCTGACCGGGCACCAGCCGCGCTGGGGCGAGGACGTCTCCCTGCGCATGGTGATGGTGCACGTGCTCCTGGAGTACGGCCGCCACAACGGGCACGCGGACTTCCTGCGCGAGGGCGTCGACGGCACCGTCGGCGCCTGACGCCCCCGCACGGGAGTCAGGACACCGGCCGCATGCCGGCGCCGTAGAGGGTCCCGTAGTCGGGGACGACGACGCGCGTCGCCGGCGACTCACGGCGGACCTGAGCCGCGAAGGCGTCGAGGTCCGCCGACGGGTCGGTGCGCGGCGGCAGGTCCAGCGGCCGCTCGAAGTCGTCCCAGTGCACGGGCACCACGACACCCGGGTCGCCCAGCGCGCGCAGCAGCCGGGGGACATAGCGGTGCGTCGAGGCGCTGGTCGGTACGGCGACCATCGCGAGGTCCGGGCGCAGTCCCCGGGCCGCGCGCTCGCCGAAGTCGCTGGCACCCATGAGGAAGGCCGTGGGGCCGTCGTCCCCGGCCGTCACCTGGTAGGCGAGGGTGTCGCCCTCGGGGAGGTCGCCGATCGTCTCCGGGCGTGCCGGGGGCGGTCCGGCGAGCCTGCCGGGGGCGAAGTAGGAGTGCTGCTTGTTGCGGCTGTGCAGGCTCGCGACGACCTCCACCACGATGCCGTCGAAGTCCAGCACTTCCCCGCCCTTCACCACCGAGATCTGCGCCGGGTCGACACCGAGCGCGACCAGCAGGTGGTAGGTGGTCTCCGTGCCGACGACCCTGGCCCCGGTGGACGCGGCGATGTACGGCACGTCGGCGAGGTGGTCCCAGTGGGAGTGGCTGACCAGGACGAGTTCGGGACGGCCCACGCGCTCCCGGACGGCGGCCTCGTCGGTGCACAGCCGGGTGGCGCGGTCGAAGGCCCCGGTGAAGAGCCCGGTGGGGAAGCGTGTCACGTAAGGGTCGAACAGCACGGTCCTGCCGGAGACGTCGATCCGCCAGCCGGCCGTGCCCAGCCAGCGGAACGTGGCCGCACCGGCGGCCGGGTCCCCGTGCCGGACCGCGGGTGCCGCGGCGGCCGTGGGCGGCGTGCCGGGCAGCAGCGGGGTGGCCGCGGACAGCGCGGCCCCCCGCAGCATCGTGCGCCGTCCGAACCTCTTCGCACCTCGTGCGTCAGTGTCGTCGCTCATGGCCTCAGAAGATCAGGGGCCGCGTCGCCCCGTCCAAGACCGGAATTCCGTCCGCTCGATACGCGATCCGGTATGAGCGCAGGTCAGCGCCGGCTGCTTCGCAGGAAGTCCACGGAGATCCGTGCGGCGGCGCCGACCGCCGAGTCCACCGCGGGGCGCGTCGCGGTCAGTTCACGGGTGCGGGCGAAGACCGCGACCGCGTAGCGCCCGCCGTCCGGGTGGGCGACCACCCCGGCCTCCGCGTGCAGTCCGGGCAGCGTGCCGGTCTTGGCGGCCACGGTGACCTCGTCGGGGAAGCCGGACACCATCCGGTGCCGGAAGACCTGCCGGCCCATCAGTTCCCGTACCCAGGCGCAGGCCTGCGGCGGGCCGGCCTCGTCGGTCCAGATCATCCGGAGCAGCCGGGTGATCTCACGGGGCGTGCCGGCGTTGGTCCGCGCGGGGTCCAGGACGGCGAGCCGCCTCTTCCGTTCCTCCGGCAGCGCCGGCCAGCGGGCCGCGAACTCCCCCCCGGTGCGGGCCCCGACCTCGTCGAGCATCGAGTCCAGCACGTCCCGGGGACCGCCCATGAGCCGGATCCCGGTGAGCCCGAGCTCCTCGGTGAGAAGCCGTACGGTGTCGAGTCCGATCCGGGCCAGCAGCAGGTCCGCGGCGGTGTTGTCGCTGACCGACATCGCGAAGTGGGCGAGATCGCGGAGCGAGAGCTCGACGTCGTCGGCGCATCCCGCGGTACCCCAGCCGCCGAGCCGGTCGGCCGGGGTGATCCGTACCCGCTCGCGGGGGTCGAGCTGCCCGGCGGCGACCTGGCGGGCGAACTCCAGCACCAGGAGGATCTTCACGACCGACGCGAGGACGACGGACTCGTCCGCGTCCACGGCGACCCCGGAGGCTTCGCCCGCTCCGGCTCCGATCGGTACGGCGTGCAGCCACCCCTGGGCGCCGGCCGCCGCGAACACCGCCCGGATCTCCTCCTCGACCATCAACAGCCTCCTCGCGTAGGGTCCTTGCCGGTGGATCTCTTGCGCCACCTGCGTATCTTCGTCGTCGTGGCGGAAGAACTGCACTTCGGCCGCGCCGCCGACCGGCTGGGCACGGCACAGCCGCCGGTCAGCCGGGCGGTGCGCGCGCTGGAGCGGGAACTCGGCGCGGAGCTGTTCGACCGGTCGCGGCGCCGGACCGCGCTGACCTCGGCGGGGACGCTGCTGCTGGAGGAGACGAGGGAACTCCTCGCCCGCGAGGACCGCCTGCGGGCACTCGCGCGGCGTGCCGCCGACGGGGGCCTGGGCACCCTGCGGGCCGCCGTGCCGACCGGCACCACGGCGGCGGCGGTCTCCGCGCTGCTGGCCGCGTGCGCGGAGCACGCCCTGGGGCCGGCGGTCGATCTTCGGGAGGCCACCACCGCGGAGCAGTTGCGGCTCCTCGGCTCGGGCGGTCTCGACGTCGGCCTCGTCCACCGGCCGGTGGAGGCGGCGACCGGGCTGCGGCTCGGCCCGGAGGCCTCGTCCGAGCTGGGAGTGGTCCTCCCCCGCGCCTCGCCGTTGGCGCGCGGGCCGCAGGTGTCCCTCGCCGATCTGTCCGGCCAGGACCTCGTGGTGTTCCCTCGCGACGAGGCCCCCGGCTGGTACGACCGGCTGCTGGAGAGTTGCCGCGCGGCGGGCTTCGCCCCGGGTGGCGTCCGGCACGCGTCCAGCCCCGAGTTCCTGCTCGCCCTGGTCGCGGCGGGTGGCGGCGTCGCGTTCGACCAGGGTGCCGCGGCCCGCCGGGAGCCCCGTGTGGCCTGGCGGCCGCTGTCCGGAACCCCCCTCCTCCGCCGGATCGGCGGCGCCTGGCCCTCCGGCCCCTCGGCGCACCCGGCGGCCCCGCGCTTCGCGGCGCTCGCCGCGGACGTGCTGGCGCGGCACGGGGCCGGGGCCGGGCGGCACGCGGGCACCTCGCCCCCGTCGGAGGGGCCGCCGCGGCCGTGGTCGGTGGTGTTCGGCTGAGACGGCGGTGTCCCGTGGGCACGGCCGGGGTGGCCGATCGCGCGGGCGCCGGTGAAGCTGGGCATACGGATGCCCGTGAACGGACCGAGGTGACCACCGATGGCGGACGAGAGCGTGAACCACCCGGGTCTGATCGTCCCTGTCGGGCAGGTCGAGCCCGTCCCACGGCGCATCCGGGCGCAGGTCGGGGGCCGTACCGTGCTCGACACCCGGCGCGCCCTGTACGTGTGGGAGTGGCCCGGCTATCCGCAGTACAGCATCCCGGTGGAGGACCTGACCGAGGGCGAGCTCACCGACGACGGCCGGGCCGGCCGGCTGGGCCCCGGCCCGGCGCGCCGCCACTCGCTGCGCGTCGGCTCGGAGATCCGCGAAGGCGCGGCCTGGGTGTGGGACGAGGGCGCCCCCGACCGGCTCCTGGGCACCGCGCGGTTCCGCTGGGAGGCCCTCGACGCCTGGTACGAGGAGGACGAGCAGGTCTTCGTCCACCCCCGGAGCCCCTACACCCGGGTGGACGCCCTGCGCTCCTCCAGCAGCGTCCGCGTGGAGATCGACGGCACCGTCCTCGCCGACGCGCCGCATGCGGTGACCCTCTTCGAGACGGGCCTGCCGACCCGCTACTACCTCGAGCGCGTGCACGTCGACTGGAGCCGGCTGCGCCCCTCGGACACCGTCACGCGCTGCCCCTACAAGGGCACGACCAGCGGCTACTGGTCCTTCGACGCCGACGGCGCCGTCCACGAGGACATCGCCTGGGCATACGACTTCCCCACGGTGGCGTGCGCCCCCGTCGCCGGCATGGTCGCGTTCTACAACGAGCGCGTCGACCTGTACGTCGACGGCGCACCCCTGCGCCGCCCGATCGGGATGTCCCGGGCCGCGTGGGACCGGCGTCACCTCGGGCGGCCCTGAGACGAGGACCACGCCGGAGACCGCGGGCGGCGCTCTAGGCTGGCGGCATGTCTCAGCAGGTCGAAGTCGTGCAACTCCTGGTGTCGCCCGCGCACCGGTACATGGGGCGGCCTGCGGACGGGCCGTCGCCGGCGCCGGACGGGCAGCTGGTGCGACGTGCCGAGGTGCGGAGCGGGCTGGGACTCGTGGGCGACCGCTACTACGCGCGGCCCGCCCATCGCGACGCCGCCGTCACGCTCATGGCCGCCGAGAGCCTCCCGCTGGACATCGCCCCGGGGACCGACCTGCGGCACACCCGCCGCAACGTGCTGCTCCGCGGCGTCGACATCGACGCGTACGTCGGGGCGACCGTGGCGCTGGACACCGGAGCGGGACCCGTCCTGTTCGCGGTGCGGCGCCCCGCCCGGCCCTGCGCCTGGATGGACGCCGTCATCGGCCCGGGGGCGCAGCGCGCGCTGCGCGGCAGGGGCGGAGTGCGGTGCACGCCGCTGAGCGACGGTGTGCTCACGCTGGGCCCGGCTGAGTTCCGGGTCGTGGAGGACGCGGGGGAAGCGTCGTAGCCGGGGCGTGTGGGCCCCGTCACGGCGCGGTACGGGAACCGGATCGCGCGGCCCTGCGTGGTTGCTGCGTGCGATCACTGGGGCGGAAGGATCACGGGCAGGCCGTTCACGGGTGGGAGGGCGCGGCGCGGAACGGCCGCGGGTGGCGCGGCCGGCGGCGGTGGGACGGGGTCCTGGCGGCGCTTCCGCTGCTGCTGGCACTGCTGCTCGTGTGCCACACCGCGGTGCCGAACGGCCCCGGCCGCTGGGGGAGCCTGCTGGAGACGTTCCTGCCGTGGCTGGGGCTGGGCGTCCCGGTGGTGCTGTGCGTGGCCCTGCTGCGGCGTTCGGGGGTCGCCCTGTGCGCGCTCCTGGTGCCGTCGGCGGCCTGGTTCGCGGTCTTCGGATGGCTGCCGGACCCGCAGGGCGGTTCCGCGTACGATCTCGTCGCGGTGCAGCACAACGTCAGTGACGTGAACGCGGATCCTAGGGGCACGGCGCGGCAATTGGCGGCTGCCGACGGGGACTTGATCGCCCTGCAGGAGTTGGCACCTTCCCTTCTGCCGGAGTTCGGCGCCGTTCTGGACGCGTCCTACCCGCATCACGTGTCCTTCGGCACGGTCGGGCTGTGGTCCCGATACCCCCTCGCGGACGAGCGCAGGATCGGTATCCGGCCCACGGACCTGGGCGAGGACTGGGACCGCGGGTTCCGGGCGACCGCCCGGACGCCGCAGGGGGACGTCGCCGTGTACGTCGCCCACCTGCCCTCGCTCCGCCTCGGCCGCGCCGGGTTCGGCTCCGCCCGGCGGGACGAGAGCGCGGCCCTCCTCGGCGCCGAGATCGCGGCCGAGCCGCTGGACCCGGTGATCCTGCTCGGGGACCTCAACGGCACCCTCGACGACCGGGGGCTCGCCCCGCTCACCTCGCGCCTGGGCGTCCCGGAACGGGGGCTCGCGTTCAGTTGGCCGGAACGCTTTCCGCTGGCCCGGATCGATCAGGTCCTGGCGCGTTCCGCGACGGTCTCGGACGTACGGACCCTGCCTGCCACCGGGAGCGACCACCTGCCCGTCGCCGCACGCATCCGGTTCTGAGCCCGGGCGGGTGAATCCTGCAGCTCCACACATTTCCTGACGGACCGTCGGAGCTGACGCCGATGCGACCCTGGACCCATGTGCGGGCACGGCGAAGCACGCTGACGATCCGTCAGCCGTTTGGGCGCCGGGCGGGCCGAGCCTCCGCCGCCTTGCTGACGCAAGATTAACTGATGCTCCGTCACCCGGTTGGACATCTCTTCACATTTTTCTTATCCGGGCCACCGCACCGCCTCTCACCTGCGGAAACGCCCGTCACGGCGCCACGGCCCCACCCCATTCGGCCGTACACCTCCGCCGGTCTCGGGGTGCGGAGCGACTGCGGATGATCGCCATATAGGTCTCGAGGACGCGTTGGCAGTCGTGCCGGGGGCCACATCCCGCCTGCCCCGTCCACAAGGAGGTTCAGCTCCATGCGTGGTGCTCGTATCCTGGCGATGGCGACGATGACGGCTGCGGCGGTCGTCCTTCCGAACTCGCAGGCCTTCGCCGTGGTCGACGTCAACGTCGCCCAGAACGGACGGTCCGTCACCGTCACCGCGAGCTCGGAGGTTTGCCAGGCGCCCGGCGCGATGGTGAACGCCAACGCCTTCCCGTCCGGCCTGCTGCGCAACGCCCTGGCCCTGAACGCGGCGACCCCGGGCGGTCCGCTGACCGGCACCTTCACGATCCCGGATGACGCGCCGGCCAACACCTACACCATCACCGTCAGCTGCATGATCGGCCCGAAGGCCGACCAGGGCAGCGTCGGCACCCTCACCGTTCCCGGCACGACCAGCACGAGCGGTGACCGTGACGGCGGGACCAACACGAACACGAACAACAACACCAACACGAACAACAACAACCACAACCACAACCACAACGACGACAACGGCGACGACGAGTACGGGGACGACTACGAGGACGACTACGGCAACTACGGCCGCGGCGACCACGGCGGCCAGGGCCGTGACAAGTGCTCGTGGGGCGGCCACGGCCGGGGCGGCCACGGCGGCGGTGACGACCGCGGAGACGACGACAACGGCCGCGGCGGTTACGGCGACCGGGGCGGCTACGGTGACCGCGGCGGTTACGGCGGCCGCGACAACGACCGCAAGTGCTACAAGAAGCGCCACCACGGCCACGACCGGGACCGCGACAACGACCGCGGCAACGACCGTGACAACGACAACGGCAACGGCAACGACAACGACAACGGCGCGCCCGACACCGGCTTCGGCGGATCGACCGGCATGAACACCGCCGAGAGCCTCACCGGCGCCTCCCTCCTGGCCGCCGCGGCGGCGGGCGGTGTGTTCCTCCTGCGCCGGCGTCGCACCCAGGGCGGCGAGGCCTGACGCCCCGCGTTCCCCCCTCACGGCACTCCGCCCCGGACCCGCACACGGTTCCGGGGCGGAGTGCCGTCCGCCGGCGGCCGACCGAGCGGCCGCACCGTCGCCGTGGCCCCGGTGCGCCCGCGGCGGTTCACTCCGCCGGCCTAGGCGAACACCTCCGCCGGACACGCTGCGTGGTGCACTGATCACGCACCGGAAGGTGAAGGAGAGACGTGGCGATGAAGGAAGCCCGGACCACCGGCCACATATCCCGCGGACCCCGGCGCGGGCTCCACCACGCGGTGCTCGCAGCGCTCTGGGCCTGCGCACTCCTGCTGACCGGCTGCGCGGCGGGACCGCCGGGACAACGCGCGGGGCACGGCCCCGCGGGGCCCCCGGGCACCACCGCCACGGCCGTTCCCCCCGGGTTGGCCGACCACTACCGGCAGAAGCTCCGGTGGACGCCCTGCGAGGAGCAGCCCTCGTTCCAGTGCACCACCCTGCGGGCCCCGCTGGACTACGCCCGTCCGGAATCGGGCGACATTCGCCTGGCGGCGACCCGCAAGAAGGCCACCGGGACCGGCGGCCGGCACATCGGCTCACTGCTGTTCAACCCCGGAGGCCCCGGCGAACCCGCGATCACCTCGCTGTGGTCGTTCGCCGGGGCCTTCTCCCC
The DNA here is from genome assembly GCF_035918135.1 of Actinacidiphila glaucinigra. Classification (NCBI taxonomy): domain Bacteria; kingdom Bacillati; phylum Actinomycetota; class Actinomycetes; order Kitasatosporales; family Streptomycetaceae; genus Actinacidiphila; species Actinacidiphila glaucinigra. The sequence goes on along the minus strand of NZ_CP109144.1, from coordinate 8,277,393 downwards.
GGCCGTGCGGGCCTCTTACGACCTGGTCGCCGTGGACCCCCGCGGGGTCGGTTCCAGCACCCCGGTGAACTGCGGCGGCGACGCGGCCGGCACCCCTGCGGCGGTGCGGGGACTCCCCGGCTCGGGCGGCCCGGACGAGGACGGGCCGGCCACCGAGCCGCACGCGGACGGGCCGGACTTCGCGGCCGCCGACGAGGCGGCCCGCGAGACCGCCACCGCCTGCGAGCGCGGCGCGGGGCGTCTGCTCCCCCACGTCGGCACGCTCGACTCGGCCCGGGACCTGGAACTGGTCCGCGCCCTCCTCGGCGACGAGCGGTTGCACTACCTCGGCTTCTCCTACGGCTCCTACCTCGGCGCGAGTTACGCCGGCCTCTTCCCGTCCCGCGTCGGCCGCATGGTGCTCGACGGCGCCGTCGACCCCACCCTCGACGGCGTCCACAGCCTGCTGGGCCAGGCCCGGGGCTACCAGATCGCCTGGGACTCCTTCGCGGCCGACTGCGCCGCCCGCCCGGCATGCCCCGTGGGCCACTCCGCCGCCGAGGCCGGCCCCGCGCTGGACGCGCTGGTCGACGCCCTCGACCGCGCCCCGTTGCGGCAGGGCAAGGACGTGGTCGTCGACGGCGACAGCCTCGTCAGCGCGGTCACGACCGCGCTCATGGCACCCGCGTGGGAGAAGCTGCGCGCCGCGCTCCGCGAGGTGCGCACCGGTGACACCACCACCGTGCAGGAACTCGGCGGGGCCTTCGAGGACTCCGGTTTCAGCGGTGACGCGTACGTCGCGATCACGTGCCTCAGCGGAAGTCTGGGAGCACGCGCCACCCCCGCGCAGGCACGAGCCGCGCTACCCGGGTTCCTGCGGGCCTCCCCCCGCTTCGGGCGGTACTTCGCGGACCAGTTGTCGACCTGCGCCCACTGGCCCGTCCCCGCGGACCAGCCGGCCGGTCCCATCACCGCGCCCGGCGCGCCGCCGATCCTGGTCGTCGGCACCACCCGCGACCCGGCGACCCCCTACACCGAGGCCCGGGCCCTGGCCCGCCTGCTCTCCTCTGGCCGGCTCCTCACCTACGACGGCGACGGCCACACCGCGTACCTCAGGTCGGTCGGCTGCGTCGACGACGCCGTCGACCGCTATCTGATCCGGGGCCAGTTGCCGCCCGCCGGCACGGTCTGCGCCTGACATCCCCGACAAGGGTTGGGGGGCGGCTCGGGGTGGACCCTGATGCCCCGGGGGCGGCGCACACGATGTGCTGGAGGCACTCGGCACCATCCCCGCACCCCAGGAGGAGCCCCATGCCCGTTCGGAGGGCGTTCGCATGAACGGCGGCGTGCTGTCCCTGGCGGCGGCCCTGCTGTCGGCGGTCTGCTACGCGACGGCGGCCGTCGCCCAGGAACGCACGGCGGCCGCCGGGCGGAAGCCGACGGGCGGGCTGTGGACGCTGGCTCTGGTCCTCCAGTCGGCCGGGGCCGGACTGCACGCGGTCGCGCTGCGGTACGGGTCGCTGACCGTGGTCCAGGCACTGGGCGCGCTGGCCCTCGTACTGGCGCTGCCGCTGCACGCGGCCCTCGGCCGGCGCCGGGTACGGCCCCGGGAATGGCGCGGCGCGGGTCTGACCGTGCTGGGGCTGGTGACGCTCCTGCTGTCCACCGCACCGCCCGGCACGGAACGGGCGCTGGGCAGTGCCGAGTTGGTCCTGCTGGCCGCGATCACGGCGGCGGCGGCACTGGCGCTGACCCGGCTGCCGTGGGGGGCGGACCGATCCGCACTGCGCGCGCTGCGCTTCGCGACGGCGGCGGGCGCGGCGTTCGGGATCGCCTCGTGCCTGACCCAGGGCCTCGCGGTGCACCTGGCCGCGCAAGGGCTGGGGGCGGCCGTCGCCGACCCGATGCTCCTGGTGGCGGCGGGCTGCACCGGCGTCCTGGCGATCGCTGGGATGGTGTGGTCGCAGGAGGCGTACCGCGGTGGGCTGGGCGTCGCGCTGGCGGCCGTCACGCTGGCGAACCCCCTGGTGGCGGGATGCGTGGGTGTGCTGCTGCTCGGTGAGGGCTTCCGGGGCGGCTCGGTGGGCCTCGCGGTGGCGCTGGCCGGGGCGCTGGCGGCCGGGCGGGGCGTGGTCGTGCTGTCGCGGCCGACGCCCTCGGCGGGCCGCACTCACCGGGTCCCCGGCCCGCGGCCGGCGTCGCCCGCGGTCGCGGACTAGAAGGCGAATTCCCGGCGCCCGAACGCTCCGTGGGTGCAGCATGTCGGCAGTCCGGTCGAGGCCGGGCCGCGCGCCTCGTCCGAGGGGGGTCCCATGTCGCTCTGTGCCTGTCCCGCCGTGCTGCCGTCCCGGTGCCGTCCGTGCGCGCACACCCTTCCGCGGCTGGCCGCCTCCGTGCTGATGGTGCTGGCCGTGGTCGTCTCGTCGTGTGCAGGGTTCGCCGTGCACCGGACGGAGCGCGCGCAGGCGCTGGCCGAAAGGGGCCACCGGCACCTCGTGGCGGGCACCGCCCTGGCCGCTACGGGACCGGTCTTCCATGAGCACGGCATGCGCTCGCTGCCGCCGGTGAGTGCCGGCTGGGAGTTCCCGCGCGGCCGCCCGCACACCGGACGGGTCCCGGTGGGCCGGCCCGTCGAGGCGGGCGACCGGATACGGATCTGGGTGGACGACCGGGGCGCGCCGGCGCCGGAGCCCCGCAGTACGGCGGGTGCGCGGGGGGCCGCCCTCGTACTGGGTGTCACGTCCTTCCTGCTCTGGTCCGCGCTGGCCTGGGGCGTGCACCACGCGGTGGCCGCCCTCGCGCTGCGCGCGCGGCTGCGGTCGTGGGAGCGGGAGTGGGAGCGCGTCGAGCCGGTGTGGTCCCGCCGGGCGCCCTGACCGGGTCAGAGGAAGAGCCGCAGGACCCGTAGACCTCGTGCGTGGTCCTCACCGGGGCCCGCCTTGAGCTCCTCCGGGGGTTTCCAGTCGGCGTGCAGGGCGGCCCAGAAGTCGGTCCACGCCTGCGTCTCCGTCGGCCCGCGCCCGACCGCGTCGGTCCCCGGGCACGTGACCACATAACCTTCGCCGTCCTGCCGGATCGTCACTGCTGGCTCGACCATGGCCCACCTCGCGTTCCGGTGCACCCGAATCACGTCAAGGGTCACCCGGTCGGCGCCGACGCGCAACAGCGCCCCGCGTGGGCCGTCCGGGGGACTCGGCCCGCGACCCGTCACGGCCCCCGGTGCGCGGGGGCCGGCGGGCCAGGCCGGGGACCGACCGCATCCGGGCCGCCGGCGGCTTTCCGGGCTCCACCGGAGCCGTCACCCGGCCGGTGCGGCGCGGCGGAAGCCTTCGGCGAGGTAGCGCAGCCGCCTCACCACGTAGGCGAAGACGGGGCGGAAGGCCGGGACGGTACCGCCCGGTCGGCAGGACGTGTCGCTCATCTCGGGCGACCCTTCTGGACGTGCACAGTGTGCGTCGGGGCGGGCGTCAGTACGGGAGGGGCTTTCCGGACGGTGTCCGCAGGTCGATCGGAGGGCGCGACGGCGCCGGCTGCTTCGGTCGCTGGACGCGGATGCGGCGCATGGTCATCACTCCTTCGAAAACGCGCCCCGTGCGGGGCGGACCCTTTCAGTCCTACGCCGTGGACCCGGGGGCCCGCGTCAGGGAACGTCCCTGAAGCCACCCCTATGCCCGGTTCGTTCCTCCTCCCTTGGGGTGAGGTGCGCACCGAGGCACGTCGTCGCTGCTCAGGAGGTCGAGGAGAAACGGATGTCTCCCCTGAGCAGCGGACCCCAGAGCTTATCTCACTCCTTGCTTATATAAGTGGCTACTGCCATAGTGGCCGACGTGCACGCATTCGACGTACTCGGCGATCCGGTGCGACGCCGGATTCTGGAGCTCCTCGCCTCCGGGGAACAGCCGTCCGGCGCGATCACCGAGGTCATCAGGGAGGAATTCGGCATCTCGCAGCCCGCCGTGTCCCAGCATCTGAGGGTCCTGCGGGAGAACGGGTTCGCCGTGGTGCGGGCGGAGGGCACCCGGAGGCTCTACGCCGTGCAGGCCGCGCCCCTGCGCGAGGTCGACGCGTGGCTCGAGCGTTTCCGCGGCTTCTGGGAGCAGCGGCTGGACGCGCTCGGCACCGAGCTCGCCCGGGGGCGCCGCGAACGGCGTGTCACACAGGAAGAGCAGCGACCGGGGACGGGACAGGCCCGGGGCCCCCGAAGGGAACGTGAAGACACCGGATGAACATCGTCGACGAGATCAACGCCATCCACCGCGCGACCGGCAGCCGGGACGTCTCCGGCGAGGAGGCGCGCACGGTGCTGCTGCGCCGCACGTACGACGCCCCCGTCGAGGACGTGTGGGACGCCTGCACGACCGCGGAGCGGATCGGTCGCTGGTTCCTGCCGGTCACCGGCGAGCTGCGGCTCGGCGGCCGCTACCAGTTGCAGGGCAACGCCGGCGGGGAGGTCCTGCGCTGCGAACCCCCGAAGCTGCTCCGGGTCAGCTGGGTCATGGGCGAGGCCCCCGGGTTCAGCGAGGTGGAGGTGCGGCTGACCGCGCAGGACGCGGAGCGGACGGTCCTGGAACTGGAGCACGTCGCCGTCGTGCCGCCCGGCATGTGGGACCGGTTCGGGCCCGGCGCGGTCGGCGTGGGCTGGGACCTGGGGCTGCTGGGCCTCGGCCTGTACCTCGCCGGCGAGGCCATCGGACCGGAGAAGGCCGAGGAGTGGCAGTACTCCGACGAGGCCCGCGACTTCATGACCCGCAGCAGCGGGGCCTGGGGCACCGCGTACGCCGCCTCGGGCGTCCCCGAGGACACCGTGGCCGCCGCGGTCGACGCCACGACCGGCTTCTACGTCCCCGCACGACCCGAGTAGGCCCGTACCCGGCCCTACCCGGCGACGATGTTTGCCCCGCCCGCCCTCTCGGTTTAATGTCGAAACCGGGAGAGGGCGATGCAGAAGAAGGACTTCAGTGACGGACCGTGCCCGGTCGCGCGGACCCTGGGTGTCGTCGGCGACTGGTGGTCGCTGCTGATCGTCAGGGACGCGCTCAACGGGGTGCGCAGGTTCAACGACTTCCACCGCGGCCTGGGCTGCGCCAAGAACATCCTGAGCAGCCGCCTCGGCAAGCTGGTGGAGCACGGGGTGCTGCGCACGGTGCCAGCCTCGGACGGGAGTCCCTACCGGGAGTACGTACTCACCGAGGAGGGCAAGGGGCTGCGGCTGGTGCTGCTCGCCCTGCGCCAGTGGGGCGAGGACAACCTCTTCGAGCCCGGGGAGCGGCGCACCACCGCCGTGGACCGGGCGAGCGGCCGCCCGGTGGCCCCGCTGGAGATCCGCGACGCCGACGGGCGGCCGCTCGGGCCCGACGACGTCGAAGTGCGGGCCCCGGCGCCCTGACGACCGGCGGGGTGCCGGACCGCGACGGGGGAAACGCGGTCCGGCGCCCGCACCGCACGCCTGTCCGCGACGGCGCGGTTCATTCCTCCGCACCGGGCACGGCCGGTGGACGGGATCAGGCGGCCGGCCCTCAAGGCCCTGTGGTGGATCGCGCTGATCGTCCTGGTGGTGTGGCTGCCCGGCTTCGTGTTCCGGGCCGTCGAGGGCGGCGGACGCCGCCGCTGGTACCGATGGTGACCCGACACTCCGACGCAGTGCCAGGGGTGGGGTTCTCGCGGCCGCGTACGGCGGTCGGGAACCCCACCCCCGGCCATGGGGGCATGGAGACCGGCGGATGCGGCCGGTGCCGCGGCGTACCCTGCCGTCCGCGGGAGCCGCAGGTCCGGGACGGCGGCGTCGTGGCGGTCGTCGTCACAGTCCGCGGCCGGCAGGTCGAACGCCCGGCTCATCGGCGTCCGCCGCCGTGTCGGCTCCGGCGTGGGCCCGTGCACGCGGTGGCGGTCCCCCCAGGGCGTCGCGCAGGATCGCGACCACGGCCATGTCGTCCTGCAGCGGGGCGGCCACGTGGGCGAGCAGGTCGTCGGTCACCTTCCGCACGAGCTGGTCGGGGCGACGGTCGGCCCATTCCGCGACCCGGCTCATGAGCGGATAGAACTCCCCGGCGCCGTTCCGGGCCTCGGTCACGCCGTCGGTGTAGAGCAGCAGCCGGTCGCCGAGTGCGAAGGGGAAGGCGGTGGGGGCGTAACTGCTGCCGGTCAGCCCCCCGAGGCCCAGCGGGGGCGCCGGTTCGGGTACGTCGAGGGTGGTGACGGTCCCGTCGTGGAGGAGGATCGGCGGCAGGTGCCCGCAGCTGACCACGCGCACGTACGGCTCGTCGTCGGGGATCTCGACGACGGCCGCGGTGACGAAGCGCTCCCCGACGTCGGACTCGTTCGTTCCGTCCCATGACTCGGTGAGTTCCCAGCGGACGCCCGCCTCCAGCGACTCCATCAGCTCCGCGAGCGGCTCCTGCCGATGCGCGGCGGCACGGAACGCGCCGAGGACGGTCTCGGTGTCGCCGATGGAACAGAGGCCCTTGCCGCGTACGTCGCCGATGAGCAGGCGGGTGGCCCGGGCGGTGCGCGCGACGGCGTACAGGTCGCCGCCGATGCGGTCGCCGTCGCCGGCGCTCCGGTAGGCCGTGGCGATGGTCACCGGCCCGGCGTGGGTGGGCAGCGGCCGCAGCAGCACGCCCTGAGTCGCCCGCGACACCTCGCGCAACTCCTGGAGCTCGTGTCTGCGGCGCTCGCGCAGGGCGCTGATGAGGACGAGCAGGACGAAGAGCAGCACCAGCGAGCCGAGCTGGACGAGGACGTTCTCCGAGGACAGGGTGTGCCGTTCGGCGCCGGCCGCGACGAGCGCCAGTACGGCCGCGAGTCCCGTCAGGGCACCGCGCACGGCTCCGGTGAACGCGGAGGCGAGCGCGACGGGGACGACGAGCACGTGGGCGAGGTGGATGTCCTCCGGCAGGAAGTGGTCGGCGATCGGCACGGCCGTGATGATCGCGATCATCACGGCGAGGAAGACCCTGCACCCCGATCCGACGGGATCCTGCATCGCCGAGAGACGGGACCCGAACTCCATGCGGGTGCACTCCCTTCCCGCACCCGGGCCGGGTGCGACCACGACAGCCCTCCCTCTGGGCGATCTCAACATAAGGGTATTTCGTTTTCTTCCGGACAAAATTCGCGTAAGCAAATCCGCCCGCCGGGACCCCGAGGGCGCGGGCGGTTGGTCGACGCGGGTCTTTGCCCAGGTCAGGGGGCCAGTCAAGCGGGCGGTCCGGCCCAGGTCAGGCGGCCGGCAGCTCCGCCCAGCGGGCGCCGCCGCGGCTGCGGGCGCCGATGCCGGAACCGACGCCGAGGCTGTCGACGATGGCGGCGCCACGGCCGTGCTCGCCCGGTCCGCAGCTGGCGGCCCAGGCGCCGTGCCGCAGCGCGGGCCCGCCGTCCGTGACCTCGACGCGGATGATCGCCGTGCCGTCGACCTCTCCGCGGCGCAGACGCAGGCGCAGGGCGACCGGCGGAAGCGCGTGCTCCACGGCGTTGGTGACCAGTTCCGACACGACGAGAACAGCGTCGTGGACGGCCTCCTCCGGCACCGACCAGCCGGTCAGCACCGTGCGCGCGGTGCGTCGCGCGACGGCGACGGCCACGGCGCGGTGCTCCAGCTCGCACACGTACACGTACACGTCGGTACGGACGGCAGGTGACGAGGTGGCGTACCAGTGCGTCATCTCCATCACTCCCCACGCCGAAGGGCTGCTCCGCAGCGTCACCGGTAGGGGGAAGGGCCCCCTGTCCGTCCCCAACGGATGCGGGGCCCCGGCACCCGCCACCATGGTGTACCCCACTGTGACCTCCTGAACCCCACGTGTCACAGGAGTGGTCCGGCGGCCCTGCGGAGGCCTGTGCTGGTGGGGCGACAGGGGCCGGCCGTCGCCCACCCCGCGGACCTGGCGCGGCCGAGGCGCCGCTCGACGCACCCCTCGGGCGCACCCGCCGGACGCACCCGCGTGATGACGCAGCGCATCGTCGCGTACGGCACGACCGCGGGTGAACTCGCCCGTGCGGTGCGGATGTCCGCGTCCCGCGCCCCGGCCGGCTTGACCGTCCTCCGGCGCCCCTCACCCGTCTGCGATCCTGGTCGGGTGCCGCCCCCGCAGACCACACCGGAACCGATCACCGCGGAGCCGCCCGACGTCGCCGCCGTCCCGCTGCTCACCCAGTCGTGGCTCGACCTGGCGTTCCTCCACTGGGCGGCCGACCCCGCCGACATCGCTCCGCACCTGCCGGCCGGCACCGTCCCCGACACCCTCGACGGCGTCACCTACGTCGGCCTCGTCGCCTTCCGCATGCACCGCGTCGGCTGGTTCCGTCTCCCCGGCGTCCCCTACCTGGGCACCTTCCCCGAGACCAACGTCCGGCTGTACTCCGTGGACGCCCACGGCCGGCGCGGGGTCGTCTTCCGCTCACTCGACGCGTCCCGGCTGATACCCGTGGCGGTGGCGCGCGCCGCGTTCCGTCTGCCGTACCTGTGGTCGCGCATGGCGATCCGCCACGACGGCGACACCCTCACGTACACCAGCACCCGCCGGTGGCCGGGCCCCCGCGGGGCGCACTCCCGCATAGCGGTGCGCGTCGGCGAACCCGTCGCGGAACCCACCGAGCTCGAACACTTCCTCACCGCGCGCTGGGGCCTGCACAACACGTTCTTCGAGCGGCAGGTCTACCTTCCGAACTCGCACCCCCGCTGGCCCCTCCACCGCGCCGAACTCCTCGACTGCGACGAGACCCTGGTCACGGCCGCCGGCCTCCCCGCCCCCGTGGGCCCGCCAATCAGCGTCCTGTACTCCCCCGGCGTCCCGGTCCGCTTCGGCCGGCCCTCCCGCCCGGGCGGCATCCCCACGCCCTGAGTCCTCCCGCGCGGTCAGTCGGGCGGGAGCAGCGTGCCCAGGGGGCCGAGGTCAAGGTTCAGGTCGGACATGGACAGGCCGTACCGGACGCACAACCCTTCCATGCGGTCGTGGAGGATCATCAGGGTGGCGCCGAGGCGTTCCTCCTCCTCCTCGGTGAGGTCGCCCGCGTCGACACGGTGGAGGGCCTGCCGCTCCATGAGCTGGCGGAGGAGTTCGACGAGAGTCAGGACGAGCCTCATCAGGTCGCGTTCGACCGTGTCGGGGTCGGTGCTGATCCGGCGCGCGGGGCGGGGGGACACGGTGTCGCGGGGGACGGCGGGAAGAAGCCGGAAGGCGCGGGCGGCGGCGTCGGCGACCTCGCCGAGCCGGTCCGAGGGCTCCGGCGGGCGGTCGTCACGGGGGGATGCGGGGGGTGTCATGGGCCGGGCTCCGGGCCCCACGGGGAGGGGTTGCGTTCGCTGATGGAGACGATCAGGGCACGCAGCGAGATGCGGACGAGGTCGATGTCGGCGATGGACAGCACAACGTCGCCGGTGAGGACGACTCCGCCGCTGAGGAGGCGGTCGAGCAGGTCGACGAGGGCCACCTGGCGTTCGGCCAGGGGTTCGGGGGCCCGGTCGGCCGCGGTCATGGCGCCGCGTCCGCCACTTCCGCCTCGGGGAGGGCGGCGAAGGAGTACGGGGCCCAGGGCCCGGTGACGTCGACACGCACCCCGGGCAGGCCTTCACCGGCGGCCAGGGCGCGACTGCGGAAGGCCTCGGCTCGCTCGTGCGCGACGAGGAAGGCGTCGTTGAGAACGTTCTCCCCCGCCCCGGCGGCGAGTTGGCCCTGCTGCACACGGTGCCGGGCGTGCCCGGCGGCCAGTTCGCGGCCGATCGTCTCGACGCGGGCGGCGGCTTCCTCCGCCGCGTGGAAGGCCTCGTCGCGGGAGTGCCGCTGGGCGCGGCGGGCGCGCAGGTAGGCCCGGCCGGGGCTGAGCTCCTCGGGGGCTCCGGCGGGCTCGGCGGCCGCCGCCGGGGCGTCCACATAGATCTTGACGCCCCATTCGAGGTGGCCGGCCAGCCGCTCCAGTACCTCAGTGAACGCTGCGTCGTCCTCCCGCAGCACGTGCCGGACGCGTTCGTCGTCCAGGTAGACCGTGGCCAGCCGCAGCGGCAGCACGGTGGTGTGCGCGGAGAGCGCCTCGATGACGGTGTGGTGGGCTCGGGCGACGGCCTCGAGCCAGTCCAGGTCCTCCAGGTGCCGGCGGAGGGCGTCCTCGTCGAAGTCCGCGGCGGGCACCGGGCTGACGGCGGCGGCCAGCGGACCGGACGTCACGAGCCGTACGGGGGCCCGGGCGACGCCCGTCAGCGCCTCCAGGGCGCCGTCCGGCACGCCGTCGCCGCGCAGCACGGCGTACGCGTAGCTGACCCGGTCATCCATCGTCGTCCGTCCCGGTTCCGCCGCCGCGGCGGCGGGGCGTCGCCGAGGAGGACCGGGTGCGGTGGCGGGAGGCCACGCTGCCGCGTGGCGTGTCCGTCAGCTCCCGTCCCTCCTTCAGCGCCTCGATCTCCTCGCGCAGCCGCCGGTTCTCCTCCGCGAGCGAACTCTCCCCGTGGGCGCGCGAGGACAGGGAGGGGTCGTGCTCCCACCAGTCGATGCCCATCTCCTTGGCCTTGTCGACGGAGGCCACCAGGAGCCGCAGCTTGATGGTGAGCAGCTCGATGTCGAGCAGGTTGATCTGGATGTCGCCGGCGATGACGATGCCCTTGTCCAGGACACGCTCCAGGATGTCCGCCAGGTTGGCCGACGACCCCTGTCCGTAGGGGGACTGTGGGGGAGCGGCCCTCGTGGGATACGAACCGAGCCGGCCGGCCGGGGAATCCGTCACAGCGTCACCTCGTCTCAGGGCGCGGGCTCACCGCGCCGGAAGGCCGCGATCTCATCGAGGCGGTCGAGGAGTACCTCCTCGCGCTCCTCGAAGGTCTCCTCGTCGATCCGCCCGGCGAGGAGTTCCTTCTCCAGGGCGGCGAGTTCACGTTCGACGGGCTCGGGGTCGTAGTACTCCTGCTCGGCGGCCTCCAGCACGCGCTCGACGACCCAGCCCACCCCGCGCACGGGCGCCAGGGGGAGGGTGACGATCTGCGTGAACAGACCCATGGGCCACTCCCTTTCACACGAAGCTGTACGGCGGCAGCGGTCCGAGCAGCCGGAAGTCGCACTCCTCGCCCACCTGGTTGGCCAGGCTGAGCTGGGTGGCCAGGAACATCTCCTCCTTGCCGTCGTCCACCAGGAAGGAGACGCTGAGGAAGTCCTGTCCGGCCGGCGCGGAGGCCACGTCGTCCCGGGCGAAGGGGCGCAGCGCCTCGACGATGCCCGCTCCCAGGGCCTGCCGGCGGGCCTGCACCTCGTTGGCGATCAGCTCGCCCAGCATGAGCGGTACGTCGGGGGAGGCGGCTCCGCCACGGACCTCCTCGTTCAGCCGGCGTGCATCGTCGTTCTCCTCCAGGATCCGGCGCAGCAGGGAATCCTCGTCCCACGAGACCTTCAGGTGGTACTCGGTGCAGCCCTGCAGGTTCTTCAGCTGCTCGCGGTACTCCACAGCCCGGTCCTCCAAAGCGCCCCTGACGGCCTCCTCGTCGGGTGCCGTGAAGCCGAACTGCAGCGGCAGCACGGCGCCGTCGGCCATCAGCCGCTCCTGAACCTCCTGGTGGGCTAGCACGTCCCTGCGCCGGGGACGCAAGTCCTCCGGGGCCTCGCTCACGACCGCGGAGAGCTCCGCATTGGTCACCGTGCGCAATTCCCGGCCCGAGCCGCCCACAGCCGTGAGTCCGTCGAGGCGCAACGGGTGGTCCTTCGAAGTGATGGAGTAGACGTAGACCGCCATGCTCATTCCCTCTCCCGCCGGGAAGCCCGCCCGGTGCTCCTGCGCCGCGGCTGCCGGGGCTCCTCCTCGTACTCCGCTTCCTCCTCTTCCGGCTCCTCCTCGTACTCGTCCTCCTCCTCGTCCTCGTCACTCCCGCCCTTCAGGGTGTCGGTGACGGCTTCGACGGCGCCCGACAGGGCACCCTTCGACTTGCCTTTGGCCCCGCCCTCGGTGATCTCACCCACGAGGTCGGTGAGCTGGGCGGGCTGCTTGCGCCCGGATTCCAGGTCAAGCCGGTTGCAGGCTTCGGCGAAACGGAGGTACGTGTCCACGCTCGCCACCACGATGCGGGCGTCGATCTTGAGGATCTCGATGCCCACCAGGGACACGCGGACGAAGACGTCGATGACGAGCCCCCGGTCCAGGATCAGTTCCAGGACGTCGTAGAGGCTGCCCCCACCGCCCCTCGACATACCACCCCCGCTCTGCGGCACCACGGTCATGGGGCCTCCCTTCAGCGCCTTGCGTCGGATCAGGAGCGTCGGTCGATCTGGCCCCGCGTGTAACGGCGGGTCCGCTCGTACGCCACGAGGTCTCCTTCCTCGTCCAACGTCACGTGGTACGTGGCCATCACACTGGTCGTCTGGGGCACGCGCTCCAGCTCCAGCACCTCGACGTCCGCTTCCCAGCCGCCTTCGGTCGGTTTCACCGCGGATACGGATTCAGGCCTGCGACCGAGGAGTTCGGAGAGTTGCTCGGACGCGGATCGCATGGCCCAGGCCGCCGAACGTTTGCGGGGCCGCCGGGGGCGCTCGGCGCTCTCACGCCGTGCTGCGCCTTCGCTCCTGGTGGAGCGCCGGCCCCTTCCGGGGTCGCTCTTGTCGCTTGCGGCCATCCACTTCTCCGGCTCTGGAGCGGCGCCACCCCCGTAACGAAACGTACTATTTCAGCATATACACCTCATAAGGTGCGCGGCGACGGGGCGCCTCCCGCGGGGCCCAACTCCCGAAGGGAACAAGTGATGAAGGACTCGACCAAGCTCGCTCTGGCCGCCGCGGTAGCGGGCGGCTACGTCCTCGGTCGTACCAAAAAGGGGCGGCTTGCCTTCGGAATGGCTACCTACCTTGCCGGTCGCCGCTCCGGACTCGATCCGCAACAGCTGGTGACCGAGGGTATTCGCAAACTCAAGGACCTGCCTCAGGTCGCCCAGCTCAAGGAGCAGGTGCAGGGAGAGCTGATGGACGCCGGCCGAAAGGCGGTCGTCGCTGCCGCGGACCGGAAGCTCACGGATCTCGCAGGGACCTTGCACGACCGTACGGCCCGCATCGGCGGCAAGAAGGAGAAGCGCGAGGACGAGGAACCGGACGAGGCGGAGGAGGATTACGGGCCGGAGGACGAGGAGGAGCCCGAGGAAGAGGATTACGGGCCGGAGGGCGAGGAGGAGCCCGAGGAAGAGGAGGAAGAAGAACCCGAGGACGAAGAGGAGGAAGAAGAAGAACCCGAGGAAGAAGAGCCGGAGGAAGAGGAAGAAGAGCAGGCCCCTCGGCGCCGTCGCCCGGCCAAGCGGCAGGCTCCCACGCCACCGGCGCGCACGACCGCAGCCAAGAAGGCGGCCGCCAAGAGGACCCCCGCCAAGAAGGCACAGCCGGCGAAGAAGGCCGCCGCCAAGAAGACCGCGGCACCGGCCGGGAAGAGGGCGGCGCAGAAGACGGCGGTACCTGCTCGGAAGTCCGCCGCGAAGAAGACGGCCGCGAAGAAGTCGACAGCCAAGAAGGCCTCCTCACGGCGAAGGTAGTTCCACGGCCAGGACGGCTGGGGACAGTGGGGACAGGCTTCGGGCCTGGATCAGATGCGTTGCGAGCTGCGATACGGGCTCGCCGGCACCGTCGGGGCCCATGCGGAGAACCCGGCCGGCAAAGCGCGCGCCGGAGTCCCCGGGCCGACCCACCAGTTGATGAACGTGACCGACAACGGCGGCATCGGTCCGGGCGTTCGGCGGCGGCGCTGTACTGGACAGGGCGGAACGCTCGTCGGTGGCAATGACGAGGGCGACAACTCCGGTACGCAGAAGGTGACGAACATCGTCGAGGTCCAGGACCTCGGCCTCCCCTCCCGGTTCGGGCGACGGGAGGGTCAAGGCCGGCCCTTCGACCCGTGGCTGGAAGGCCGTGGTCGATGAGCAGATCCCCGACGAGCGCGTGATCAGGCACTCCGACGACGGCGCAAAGCGCACCACGCCCGGCAGCGCCGGCCTCCACGAGCCGACGCCGACCCCGCTTGCATCCTCCTCGTCGTCGAGCACTACCCCTCGGGCGTGTTCGAGAAGACCGGCCACATCTTGCGCGCCCAGGGCCGGCGCGGCGAGATCCGCGAAGCCGAGGTCGTGCGCACGCACGAGGAGGCCCTCGATGCGAAGGAGGCCGAGGAGGCCGAGGAGGCCGAGGAGGGCGAGGAGGCCGAGGAGGGCGAGGAAGGCGAGTAGGAGGCGTACGCGAGCGCACGTCGATGACGCCCCATCACCCCCGCACCCGCGCGCGCCGGCGGGCCGTGGTCGCCACGGCCCGCCGCGCCGTGTGTCACCGCGCCAGGCGGCGGATCTCCAGGGTGTTGTCCACGCGGGTCGTGGGCCGCCCGTCGGGATCGTTCTGGATGCGCTCGTGCTCGTCGGTCAGCACCACCTCCCACTCCCCTTCGGCGAGCCCGAGGCTCTCCAGCACCTCCTCCGGCGTCGGGAAGTGCACCTCCGGGTGCGGATCGGTCTCCCAGGCCGGGAACCCGGCGTGCCCGACGACGAGCAGCACACCGCCGGGAGCCACGGCCGCCGCGGCGGCGCGCAGGATGCGCTCGCGGGGCATGTCGTTCGGCGAGTGCAGGAACTGTGCGGAGACGAGGTCGTAGGTGCCCTCGGGGAACGTCTCGCCCAGGTCGTGGCGCTGCCAGTCGATGAGGCCCTCGGCGATGCCCTCCGCCTTCGCGTGGCCGGCGGCCCGCTCCAGGGCGACGCGCGAGATGTCGACGGCGGTCACCCGCCACCCCTGCCGGGCCAGCCAGACCGCGTCGGCGCCCTCACCGCAGCCCAGGTCGAGGGCCGTGCCGGGCTTCAGGCCCCCGACCTCGCGGACCAGGACGTTGTTGGGGTTGCCACTCCAGACGCGGTCGCTCCCGGCGTACCGGGCGTCCCAGAACTCCGCCTCCGGCTCGGGCTCGGCGCCGATCGCGCTGGTGGTGCCGTCGGTCATGGATGTCGTCTCCCTTGTGCCGTGGGTGTGGACCTGCCCCCGACGATGCGGTCCCGCGCACCCGCCGGGCAAGCCTTCTTGCCGGTTCGGCAACACGTCCGCCTTGCCGCCCCCTGCCCCGGCGGCAGGTCCGCACCTATGTTGATGTCATGGACATCGCGTCGAATGACGACCACCCGCTGCGGCGCCTCACGCTCGAGCAGCTGCGGCGCCGGACGAGCATGAAGTGGCGCACCCATCCTGAGGACGTGCTGCCCCTGTGGGTGGCGGAGATGGACGTGCCCCTGGCCGCGCCCGTGGCCCGGGCGCTCACGGAGGCGATCGCGGTCGGCGACACGGGTTATCCGGCGGGCACCGCATACGCGGAGGCGCTGGCGCACTTCGCCCGTGAGCGGTGGGGCTGGGACGGCCTGGCCGTGGAGCGCGCCTCGATCGTCCCCGACGTGATGCTGGGCGTCGTCGAGATGCTCCGGCTGGTCACGGGTCCCGGGGATCCGGTGATCGTCAACTGCCCGGTGTACCCGCCGTTCTACCAGTTCGTGACGCATATGGACCGACGCGTGGTGGAGGCCCCGCTCGGCCCGGGCCTGCGGCTGGACCTCGCGGCGCTGGAGGAGGCCTTCGCCCGGTCCACGGCCGGTGGCGGCCGGGCCGCCTACCTGCTCTGCAGCCCGCACAACCCGACCGGCACGGTGCACACCGCCGAGGAGCTGTCCGCGGTGGCGGCGCTGGCCGGGACGTACGGGGTGCGGGTCGTGGTGGACGAGATCCACGCGCCGCTGGTGACCGCCGAGGCGGCGTTCGTGCCGTACCTGAGCGTGCCCGGCGGCGAGAGCGGCCTGTCGCTGATGTCCGCGTCGAAGGCGTGGAACCTGGCCGGGCTGAAGGCGGCGCTCGCCCTGGCCGGGCCCGCCGCGGCGGACGACCTGGCGCGTATGCCGGAGGAGGTCAGCCATGGGCCGAGCCACCTGGGCGTCATCGCGCACACTGCGGCGCTGCGCGAGGGCGGGCGGTGGCTGGACGCCGTGCTGGACGACCTCGCCGAGAACCGCCGGCTGCTCGCCGCGCTGCTGGCCGAGCAGCTACCGGCGATCGCCTACCGGCCGACCCCGGGCACCTACCTGGCCTGGCTGGACTGCCGGGAGCTGGGCCTCGGTGACGACCCGGCCGCCGCCTTCCTGGCCCGCGGAAGGGTCGCCCTCAGCCCGGGGTCCGACTTCGGCACGGGCGGCGACGGCCACGCACGGCTGAACCTCGCGACGACGCCCGAGGTGCTCACGGAGGCGGTGCGCCGGATGGCGAAGGCGGTCGGCTGAGGCGGCCGGCCGACGCCCTGCGGCGAGGTCTGGAACGTCCCTCGCCGGGTAGCCGCCCCGGAGACCGGGACAGACATCGGACGAGGCCGCCAGGGCGCCGGGCGACCCGCCCGGCACCGCCGGTGCCCGGGCGCTCCCGGTGGCCGAGGGAGGCGAGGATCGTGACGAACGACTTCGCGCCCGGCGGCGGCGCCCTGCGCGTCGTCGTCGTAGGGGCGACCGGAAACGTCGGGACGAGCCTGGTGCGGGCCCTCGTCGAGGACCCGGCGGTGGCCGACATCGTCGGCATCGCCCGCAGGATCCCCCAGAACTGGCGCCCCGCCCGCACCACATGGGTGCACTCCGACATCGGCGACGACCGCACGCGCCTGGTGGAGCACCTGCGCGGCGCGCACGCCGTCGTGCACTTGGCCTGGCTGCTGCAGCCCACCCACGATCCGTGGATCACGTGGCGCACCAACGTCCTGGGCGGCATCCGCGTCTTCGAGGCGGCCGCCGCGGCCGGCGTGCCGACCCTGGTCCACGCCTCGTCTGTGGCGGCGTACTCCCCCGGTCCCAAGCGGTACCCGGTCGACGAGTCGTGGCCCACGCACGGCTGGCCAGGGGCCGCCTACTGCCGGGAGAAGGCATACGTCGAGCGCTGCCTGGACACCTTCGAGCGGGAAAACCCGCAGATCCGCGTGGTGCGCATGCGGCCGGGGTTCGTCTTCAAACGGGAGTCCGCCGCCCAGCAGCGCCGCTTGTTCGCGGGGCCGTTCCTGCCGAACCGGCTGGTACGCCCCCGGCTGGTGCCGGTGGTCCCGGACATGCGCGGGCTGCGCTTCCAGGCGCTCCACTCCGACGACGCGGCCGAGGCCTACCGGCTGGCGTTGCACCGTCCGGTGCACGGCGCCTTCAACCTGGCCGCCGATCCGCCGCTGGACGCGGAGGAACTCGCCGCGCTGCTCGGGGCGCAGGTCGTCCGTATGCCGCGAGGCGCGGTGCGGACGGCGCTGGCCGGGGCGTGGCGGCTGCACCTGGTGCCGTCGTCGCCCGGCCTGTTCGACGCCGTGGTCAGGCTGCCGCTGATGGACACCTCGCGGGCCCGCCGTGAACTGGGCTGGGAGCCCCGCCACACCGCCACCCGGGCGATCGAGGAGTTCCTCGAGGGTCTGCGCGAGGGCGCGGGCGACTCCTCGACCGCTCCCCTGGCGCCGGGCGGGGCCGGCAGCCGGCTCCACGAGGTCGCGACCGGTGTCGGCTCTCGGCCGTGAGGGCACGGAGGCCTGACGGCACGAGCGCGTGACGCCGTCCCGTCATCACCCGTCGTCGGTGCTGAGGCGCTCGGTGTCCTGCGGTTCGGCCTTGGGCACCCTGTCGTCCGGGCCGTCGTCGGGGCCGCCGTCGGGCCGTGCTCGGGCCCGTTCGAGTTCGGCGTTGAACTCCAGGCCGAGGAGCACGGCGATGTTCGAGATCCACAGCCAGACGAGGAAGACGATGATCGCCGCCAGGCTGCCGTAGAGCCTGTTGTAGTTGCCGAAGTTGGACACGTAGAGGCTGAACAGCGCAGAAGCGGCGGCCCAGATGACCACGGCCAGGGCGCTGCCGGGGCTCACCCAGCGGAAGCCGCCGTGCTTCACGTTGGGGGCGGCCCAGTACAGCAGCGCGAGGACCAGGCCGAACAGCACGAGCATCACGGGCCATTTGACGATGCCCCACACGCCGAGCGCGGCGTCGCCGGCCCCCAGCACCTGGCCCGTCCTGCGGGCCAGCGCGCCGGTGAAGACCACGCCGATCGCGATGAGCGCGGTGGCCACCAGCAGCACCACGGGGATGACGAACCTGCCGGCCAGGGTCTTCCACAGGGGCCGGCCCTCGTCGATGTCGTAGAGGGCGTTGGCGGCCCGCATGAAGGTCGCCACGTAGCCGGAGGACGACCACAAGGCGACCGCCGCGCCGATCGCGAGGGCCAGTCCCCCTCGGCCGACGCCCTGCTGCAACTGCCCGAGCACGCCGGTCAGGGTGTCCCGGACGGGTCCTGGTGCGAGCCCGCTCGCGTTGACGATCAGGGGTCTGACACTGGGGCCGCCCAGCAGGCCGACGACCGAGACGATGACGAGGAGGGCGGGGAAGACCGACAGCACGGCGTAGTACGTCAGCGCCGCGGCCCAGTCGGTCAGATGGTCCGCCCAGAACTCCTTGACCGTGCGCCGGAGCACCACGCGCCAGGACTCCGGGGGGAGCTCGGTGGGCTTGCGGGCGCCGGTCTGCGTGTGGCGAGCCATGCGCGTTCACCGCCTCGGGGCACACCTGCCCCACAGGAAACACCGACAAACCACTACATACAGGGCCCACCACAGCACAGCCGCAGCACCACCGCTCAGTGCTGGAGCGCGACCTTCGCCGCCACGATGACCAGGCCCAGCACCAGGTTCACGATGCCCACGGACACCACCGCCCAACGGGACGCGCCCACCCGGATGACGGCGGCACTGGCCCACCCGACCTGCTGGACGACGGCGACGGCCAGGGCCAGCCACGCCGTGCCCTCCAGCCCGAGCCCCAGCAGCGGGCTCACCGCGACCGCGGCCGCCGGCAGCAGCGCCGCCTGCACGATCGGCCACTCGCTGACGCACACCCGGCGGATCTCCTGCCAGGTGACCTTCCCCCTGCGCAGGCGGTCGCCGACGAACCCCGCGTAGACGTGGGCGGCCCAGAACACCAGACCGGTGCAGATCAGCAGCAGCACCAGCTCCACCCGGGGGTACGGGCCCGCCGAACCGGCACCGGCCACCACCGAGGCGGCCAGGAGCGATCCGTAGACGGCGCCCGTGTAATTGGCGCGGCCCGTGCCGGGGGCCTCCCGGCCGGTGAGGTCTCGCGGGGCGGAGCCGGCTGTCACCCCTTCAGGATCACCGAGGCGGCCCGGCCCCGCACGGTCGCACGGCAGCCGCCGCGCCCGGCGTCGTCCATGGGCATCCTCGGGTCTCGTCCGTCACGGATGCCGCCTCCTCCGGGTCCGCCGCCCCTCCAGGTCCAGGGCACGACGGCACGGGCGGCGACTCGGCCCGGCCCGGGAACGCGACGTCCGAATTCCGCCAGCGGCCCGCCTCCGCGATGCCGCACAGTGGAGGGGTGACGATCGACACGACCGACGAGGACAGCAGGTACGAGGCGGTGTGCAGCCGCGACGCCCGCTTCGACGGCGAGTTCTTCTTCGCGGTGACGACGACGGGGATCTACTGCCGCCCCAGCTGCCCGGCGGTCACGCCCAAGCGGCGCAACGTCCGGTTCTTCCGTACGGCGGCGGCCGCCCAGGGGTCGGGTTTCCGGGCCTGCCGCAGATGCCGCCCGGACGCGGTGCCGGGCTCCGCGGCGTGGAACGCTCGGGCGGACGTGGTGGGCCGCGCGATGCGGCTGATCGCCGACGGCGTCGTCGACCGGGAGGGCGTCGCGGGGCTGGCCGGGCGGCTCGGGTACAGCGCGCGCCAGGTGCAGCGGCAGCTCACCGCGGAAGTGGGGGCGGGCCCCATCGCCCTCGCCCGCGCGCAGCGGGCGCACACCGCCCGGATCCTGCTGCAGACCACCGACATGCAGGCCGCGGAGATCGCCTTCGCGGCCGGTTTCGCGAGCGTACGGCAGTTCAACGACACGGTCCGCGAGGTGTACGCGCTCACGCCGACCGGGCTGCGGCAGGCGCGCCCCGCCCGGCACCCGGCCGCCGGCACGGCCGCCGGCGTGCCGCTGCGGCTGTCGTACCGGGGGCCGTACGACACCGGGCGGGTCTTCGACTACCTGGCGGCCCGCGCGATCGCCGGTGCCGAGGAGATCACGGGGACCCGCGGCCGGCGGGTCTACCGGCGGACGCTCCGGCTGCCGCACGGACCCGCGGTCGCCGAGGTCGAGGAGGCCCCGCCCGGCAGGGGCGGTGACTGGCTCGAATGCCGGCTGCACCTGACCGCGCTGCGCGACCTGACCACCGGAACGCAGCGCGTGCGGCGCCTCTTCGACCTGGACGCCGATCCGTACGCGATCACCGAACGGCTGTCCGCGGACTCGGCGATGGGAGCCCTGGCCCGGGCCCGCCCCGGGCTGCGGGCGCCCGGGGCGGCGGACCCGCACGAGCTCGCGGTGCGGGCGGTGCTGGGCCAGCAGGTCTCCGTGGCGGCCGGGCGCCGGCTCGGCGCCGCCCTGGTCGCCACCCACGGAGAGCCCCTGGCGGCGCCGAACGGTGGCCTGACGCACCTGTTCCCCGACGCGGACACGCTCGCCGGTGCCTCGCTGGAAACCGTCGGCATGCCGCAGGCCCGGCGGGAGACGCTGCGCGGCCTGGCCCGCGCCCTCGCCGTCGGCGAGGTCCTGCTCGATCCGGGCGCGGACCGGGACGGCGCGGAGAAGGACCTGCTCGCGCTGCGCGGCATCGGGCCGTGGACGGCCGGCTACATCCGGATGCGCGCCCTGGGCGATCCCGATGTGCTGCTGGAGGGCGATGTCGCGGTGCGCGCGGGGGCGGCGCGTGCCGGTGTGCCGCTGGAGGACGCCGAGGGCTGGCGGCCGTGGCGCACCTACGCGATGCACCTGCTGTGGAGCGCCGGTTGACCGGGACGGGCGCGATCCGAAGGCGCGGGGCACGGCGGGAATGCGACGTCCGAATCCCGCCGGACATCGGTGCCGAACCGCCGCAGAATCGTGGATGTCACTGAAGGTGTGAGGAAAGGGAAGGACCGATGACGGTCTACACGACGTTCGACAGCCCGCTGGGCGAACTGCTGCTGGTCGGTGAGGAGTCACCGACCGCGAAGGGCGGCACCGCGCTCACCTCGCTGTCGGTGCCGGACCAGAAGGGCGGCGTCGTCGCGGCGGACCTGGCGGACGGCGCGCGTGCCGACGGCGCCGCGTTCACCGAGATCATCCGCCAGCTCCGGGCGTACTTCGCCGGCGAAACGACCGACTTCGACATCGAGTTCACCAGCGCGGGCACCGCCTTCCAGCAGCAGGTGTGGAAGACCCTGGAGACCATCGGCTACGGCACGACGCTCACCTACGCGGACGTCGCCGAGGCGATGGGCATCCCGCGGACCTCGTCGCGCGCGGTCGGCACCGCGATCGGCCGCAACCCGCTGCTGGTCGTCCGT
Organism: Actinacidiphila glaucinigra; assembly: GCF_035918135.1. NCBI lineage: Bacteria > Bacillati > Actinomycetota > Actinomycetes > Kitasatosporales > Streptomycetaceae > Actinacidiphila > Actinacidiphila glaucinigra. The sequence continues at coordinate 8,256,057 of NZ_CP109144.1, read as the reverse complement.
CCCTGCCACCGCGTGGTCGGCGCCAAGGGCGCCATCACCGGCTACGCGGGCGGCGTCGAGCGCAAGCGGCTGCTGCTGGACCTCGAGTCCGGGCGCGGGACGGCATGAGGACGACAGCCGTGACCACCACCGCCGCGCACCCCACGACACCCCTGCACGAGCGGGTCGACGCCGAGGACTGGCCGGCGCTGGCCGCCGGACTCGACACCCACGGGAGCGCTCTGACCTCCCGTCCGGTCCTCTCCCCCGCCGAGTGCCGGGCGGTCGCCGCGCTCTACGACGAGCCCGGGCGGTTCCGCTCGACCGTCGACATGGCACGGCACCGCTTCGGCTCGGGGCAGTACCGCTACTTCGCCCGTCCCGTCCCCGAGCCCGTGCGGGCCCTGCGGGCGGCGTTCTACCCGCGGCTGCTGCCGATCGCCCGCGGCTGGGCGGCCCGCCTGCGGCAGCCCGCGCCCTGGCCCGACAGCCTCGACGAGTGGCTGGCGATGTGCCACGCCGCCGGCCAGACCCGCCCGACGCCGATCCTGCTGCGCTACGGCCCGGGCGACTGGAACGCGCTCCACCGCGACCTGTACGGGGACCTCGTCTTCCCGCTCCAGGTGGTGATCGGGCTCGACGTCCCCGGCGAGGACTACAGCGGCGGCGAGTTCCTGATGACGGAGCAGCGGCCGCGGGCGCAGACCAGGGGCTCGTCCACCACCCTGCCCCAGGGCCACGCGCTCGTCTTCACCACCCGCGACCGGCCGGTGCGCTCGGCCCGCGGCTGGTCGGCCGGCCCGATGCGGCACGGGGTGAGCACCGTGCGCGCCGGCCGCCGCCACACCCTGGGCCTGGTCTTCCACGACGCGGCTTGACGCCGTACGTGCTGACCGGCCCGGACGGGCTGCCGTACCGCAGCGCGGTTCCGGGGGCGCTCGGCGGGCACCGGCGCGGCCGGTTGTACGGCCGCCTCGACTGCCCGGCAGCCTCCCGGGCCATCGCGCGCGGCGGGTACGTGCGGGAGCGGGTGTTCTTCGCGGACGAGGCGACGGCGGTCGCCGCGGGCTACCGGCCCTGCGCCCGCTGCCTGCCCCGGCAGTACCGACAATGGAAGGCGACACCGACGGAGCGGAACTCCATGACCCACCCCGACACTCCCGTCCCGGCGCCGGCCTCGCCTCTGGTCCCGGCCGAGGGCCTGGCCGTGCTCGACGGCGTACCGGGACCGGCGCCGCACACCGGGGCCGAACTCGCCGCGCTGCTGGGCCTGTTGGGTGACGCCCGCCCCCGCGTGCGCGCCGTCGCCCTCGGCCACAGCCGGGACGCCGCCTCCCGGGCCGCCGCCGAGGGCTTCGCCGCGGCGTGGCGCGCGTCGGGCGGCACCGTCGCGGCCGTCGTGGACTGGCCCGAACGGGCCGCGTCCTGGCTGCGGGCCGCCCAGCGGCTGACCGCGCCGGCGCCGGACGCCTGGGTGGTGGCCGCGGCGCCGGCCGGGTGGGCGCAGTTGGCGCGCCGACTGCGGCGCAGCACGCCGTGGGAGCCGGCCCGTACGTACGGCTTCGCCCGTCTCGGCGACGCGCGCGTGGTGGCCGCCGCCGGGGCGGAGACGCTCCAGGGCCTGCGCGGCGCGACCCCGGACGGCCGGACCTGGCACGTGGACCGGGGCTGGGTGACCACGACCGCCCCGGGCGAGGGCAGTGCCCGGTGAGCGCGCTCATCCCCCGGCCCCGGCTGCAGGTCGCGCCGGGCGCGGTGCACGTGCCGGGCTGGCTCACCCCGGACGAGCAGCGGGGGCTGGTCGTCGCGTGCCGCGCCTGGGCCATGGGCCCGGTCCCCATCCGGCACACCCGCCTCCCCCGCGGCGGGGTGATGTCGGTGCGTACGGTCTGCATCGGCTGGCACTGGCAGCCGTACCGGTACACCCGTACAGCGGACGACGTGAACGGCGCCCGGGTCGCGCCCTTCCCGGACTGGATGGTGGAGCTGGGCCGCCGCGCCCTGGTCGCGGCCTACGAGGACCCGGCGGCGGGCGACGGCTACACCCCGGACACCGCGCTGATCAACTTCTACGACGGCGACGCCAGGCTCGGCATGCACCAGGACAAGGACGAGCGCAGCGACGCCCCCGTCGTGTCGCTGACCATCGGCGACACCTGCGTCTTCCGCTTCGGCAACACCGAGAACCGCAACCGCCCGTACACGGACCTGGAGCTGGCCTCCGGCGACCTGTTCGTCTTCGGCGGCCCGTCCCGATTCGCCTACCACGCCGTGCCGAAGGTCCGACCGGGCACCGGCGACCCGGCCACCGGCCTCGCCTCCGGCCGGCTGAACATCACGATGCGGGTCACGGGACTGGGCGACGGGTCGCGGGGCCGGGCGCCGCGGGCGTGACGGCGTCCGCGGTGCCCGGGCGCAGACCGGGTGCCAGGACCAAGGTGACGGCGACAGAGAGGGCGGCCATGACCGTCATCGCGGTCGCCGGGGAGGTGTGCTGGGCGACGGCGCCGGCCAGGGCGGCGCCCAGGCCCTGGCAGGCGAGCATGCCCGAGGAGTGCAGGCCGAGGGCGTGACCGCTGTGTTCGTCCGGCGTGAGGGCCATCAGCCGCTCCTGCAGCAGCAGGCTCGCCGCGTAGCCGACGGAGGCCAGGGCGACAACGGCCGCCGCGAGGGGCAGCGCCGGGTGCAGTGCGAAGACCAGGTAGGGGGCCGCGAGCAGCAGGCGCAGCGCGGCGCCCGCGCGTTCCCGCCACCATGGCGGGACGAACCGGCCGGCCATGGTGTCGCCGACGAGCATGCCGCAGGCCGCGGCGGCGAGGAGCAGCCCGGCGTTCTCGGGCGCGTAGGGCACGAACAGCGACTCGCAGCCGACGATCAGGCCGTTGGGGACCCAGAGCGCGAGGTACACGTAGCGGCGCGGCCTGGCGGACCACAGGAGCACGTTGGTCCGCCAGGTCTCGGCCGCCGAGGGGCGGCCGACCGCGCGCGGCGGCCTGGCGCGCAGTCCGGTCAGGGCGGCGGCCGCGGCCGCGAGGTAGAGGGCCGCGCCGGCGAGCAGGACCCCGCGCGGGGACAGGGCGGCGAGCAGCAGGCCGCCGGCGGCGAAGCCGCAGATCTGCATGGTGCCGGTCGCCATGTTCAGCACGGAACGGCCCAGCAGGAAGCCGCCCTTGGGCAGGATCTCGTGGAGCAGGCCGTAGCGCACCCCGCCGCCCAGGGACGCCACCAGGCCCTCGACGGGGAGGATGACGAAGACGGCCCAGATCGGCAGGCCGGGGACGGCCAGTACGGCGGTGCCGAGGGCGAAGATCAGGGCGACCGCCGTGAGCGCGGCGCGCGGCGGCAGCCGGTCGGCCGCCGACAGCAGGGTCGTCGCCCCCACCACCTGCGCCAGGGACGGGCCGAACATGGCGACCGCGGACAGCAGCGGCGAGCCCGTGGCGTCGTAGACCAGCGTGCTCAGGGCCAGCCCGCTCACCGTCTGCGCCGCGACCTGGCCGGTGGACACCAGGAACAGCGGGGTGAACTCCCGTGTGCGGAATAGCTCTTGGTAGGTGCGCATGGACCCGAGTCTCGGCGGCGCCGGTTCGGGCGGTTAATGTTTCGCACGAGCGCGAAAGGTGAGGAGGCGGGGCATGGGCTGGTGGGTGGTGAACGCGGAGACGCTGGTGGGCAGCCGGTTCGTCGTCTCCCCGCTGGCCGAGGCCGTCGCGGCCCTCAAGCTGCTCGACCGGGGCACGGCCGCGCACCCCGGGGAGCGCGAGTGGCTCGGCACGCACCTGCCGGCGTACCGGGAGCGGCTGGCCGCCGACCCGGTGACCGGGTTGCTGGTGCGTGCCGCTCTGGGGCGCACCTGGAACGCCGACTTCCTCACCCCCACGCCTTCCGGTGAGGGTGCTCCGGGCTTCGAGGAGGAGCTGACGCGGATCCGGGAGACCCCGCCGGACGCCGCCCGTCGGCATCTCTCCCTGTCGCTCGGCGGACCGCTCCCCGACGTGCTGCGCCGCGCGGACCTGCCGGAGCGTGCGGCGGACGTCGTCGCCTGGGTGTGGACGCACACGGTGCTGCCGGACTGGCCGCGCCGGCGGCGGGTCATCGAGGCCGACATCGTGGCGCGCACCGCCCAGCTGGGCCGCGGCGGCTGGGCGGAGGCGCTGGACGACATGCGCCGGGGGATGCGCTGGCTCGGCGAGGGCCGGTTGCAGATCAACACGCGGGACTACCCGCCCCGCGACCTGTCCGGTGCCCGGCTGATGTTCGTGCCCGTCACCCCGCGCACCGGGTGGGTGTCCTGGGACGAGCCCGTGCGGTACGCGGTGGTCTACCCGTGCTCGGGGGCGCTGGCCGAGGCGGGGCGGCAGCGGGTTCCCGAGGCGCTGGGTTCGCTGCTCGGCCCGGCGCGCGCCGCCGTCCTGGTGCTCCTCGCGACGCCGATGAGCACGACGCAGCTGGTCGCCCTGACCGGCCAGGGGCTGGGCTCGGTGGGACGTCATCTGAAGGTGCTCCTCGACGCCCGTCTGGTGCGGCGCCGGCGGGCGGGGCGTTCCGTGCTCTACTACCGGTCGGAGACCGGCGACGCCCTGGTCGCGGCCCAGCAGGACGGCTGACGGAAGGAGCGGGGCATGGTCCACAGACCCGTGCCGTTCGACGAGCTCGACCGCAAGATCGTCGCGGCTCTGATCGCGAACGCCAGGACGAGCTTCGCCGAGATCGGCGCGGACGTCGGCCTGTCGGCCACCGCCGTCAAGCGGCGGGTGGACCGGCTGCGGGAGTCCGGGATCATCACCGGGTTCACCGCCACGGTCCGGCCCGCGGCTCTCGGGTGGCGGACGGAGGCGTACGTGGAGGTGTACTGCGAGGGCGCGGCGCCGCCCCGGCGGCTGGCCGAGGTCGTCAGGAACCACCCGGAGATCACGGCGGCGATGACGGTGACCGGCGGCGCGGACGCCCTGCTGCACGTCCGGGCGACCGACGTCGAGCACTTCGAGGAGGTCCTGGAGCGGATCAGGACCGAGCCCTTCATCCGGAAGACGATCAGCTACATGGTGCTGTCGCACCTGCTGCCCGACAGCCCTGAGGCGGGGGCGGCGCGGCCCGCCGCGGAGGGCGCAGCAGACCTGCGTTGAAGGGCTCGTCGACGCAGCATCGCTGCGTGTGCGCGCAGCGTCCGGATCTTGTCGTCCACGGCCCCCGATTCCTACCGTTGAGCCGTTCCCCCGGCCTTACCGCAGGAAGCGGAGGAGTTCGCCGTGCCCGAGAACCGTGTGGCCCGCCCCCGGCGTTATCTGGTCTGCCCGCCGGACCACTTCGATGTGCGCTACGCGATCAACCCGTGGATGCGGGAGGGCGTGCGGGTCGACACCGCGCTCGCCCGGGAGCAGTGGGCCGCGCTGGTGCGGGCCTACCGGGAGCACGGTCACACGGTGGAGTCCGTCGAGCCGGTCCCGGGGCTGCCCGACATGGTGTTCGCCGCCAACTCGGCGCTGGTGGTGGAGGGGCGGGTGTTCGGCTCGTCCTTCCACGCGCCCGAACGCCGGCCGGAGGCCGAGGAGTACGCGGCCTGGTTCAAGGCGGCGGGTTTCGACGTGCACCGCCCGGTCTCGGTCTGCGAGGGGGAGGGCGACCTGGTGCCGGTCGGCGGTTTCGTCCTGGCCGGTACGGGCTTCCGCACCGTCCGGGCGGCACACCACGAGGTGCAGGAGTTCCTCGGTGTGCCGACGATCGGCCTGCAACTGGTGGACCCCCGCTTCTACCACCTGGACACCGCGCTGTTCGTCCTCGACGACGGGGCCGCGGGCGGGCCGGCGAACATCGCGTACCACCCGGAGGCGTTCTCTTCCGGCAGCCGCGAGGTGCTGCGCCGGATGTTCCCCGACGCGGTCGTCGCCACCGCCGACGACGCGCTGGCGTTCGGTCTCAACTCGGTGTCGGACGGTCGGCACGTGTTCGTGGCGCCCGCCGCGACGGGGCTGGCCGAGCAGCTCGCGGGGCGGGGCTACGTGCCCGTTCCCGTCGACCTCACGGAGTTCCACAAGGCCGGCGGGGGCATCAAGTGCTGCACGCAGGAGATCCGCCCGGCGGCCTGAAGCGCGGGAGCGGGGCCGCCACCCGGAGGCACCGCCCGGCTTCCCTGCCCCGGGGTTCCCTGCTCCGGCTTCCCTGCCCCGGGTTCCCTGCCCGCCGTCACACGGGCAGGGAGCGGTTGAACAGCCGCACCTGGCCGCGGGCGATCGGCCGGCCCGCCGCGTCGGTGATAACCGCCAGCCACAGCTGCAGGCTCCGGCCCTGCTGGAGGGGAGTGCCGCGGACGTCGAGGCGACCCCTGACGTACGGGAGCAGGAAGTCGGTCTGGTTGCCGACGCCGACGGCGAACCGGCCCTCGGACCGCACGGCGTAGGAGGCGCCGACGCTCGCCACGCTCTCGATGACGGTGGAGTAGAGGCCGCCGTGGGTGATCCCCCACGGGGTGTGGTGCTCCTCGGTGGCCTCCAGGTGGGCGGTGACCTCCTGCGCGCTGATCGTGTCGTAGTGCAGCCCGACGGCGCGCAGGAAGGCTCCGGCGGCCTCAGGGTCGAGGTCCGGGTCTGTGGTCTCCGTCATCGCGGCTCTCTCCTGTTCTCCTGTGACGCGGGCGGGGTCAGTGAGCCTGCGGAGCGGGCCGGTTGCCGACCAGCACGAGGGCGGCGACGGCGGCGGCCGCCAGGCCCACGCCGGGGATGAGCACGGCCAGGTGCAGGGCTCCGGTGAAGGCGCCGCCGACGGCCTCGGTGACGGTGTCCCGGAGCGCGGCCGGCAGGGTGGAACCCTGGGCGCCGGTGCCGACGGCCTGGGTCACCTGGTCGGTGAGGCGGGAGGGGACGCCGCGGTCGGAGAGTTCGCCGGGCAGCCGGGAGGCGAGGCCGCTGGTGAGCACGGTGCCGGTGACGGTCGCCCCGAGCGTGCCGCCGACCTGGCGGAAGAGGTTGACGGTGCCGCTGGCCATGCCGCCGTCGGTCTGCGGCACGCTGATGACGGCCACGGCCGTGCTCGGCGGCAGGACCAGGCCCGCGCCGGCACCGAACATCGCCATCAGCAGCACGATCACCTCCGTCGACGAGGTGGGCGTCTGGGCCGTCATCAGCAGGGTACCCGCCGAGGCGAGCAGGGCGCCGATGCCCAGGGTCGCCTTGAAGCCGATGCGGCGGGCGATCGCCGCGGCCACATAGCTGACCAGTACATAGGAGCCCATCAGCGGCAGGAGCAGCAGGCCCGCGTCGAGGATGGACTCGTGCCGGATCCGCTCGAAGTACAGCACCTGGGCGAAGGCGGTGGCCACGAAGGCGTACTGGGCGATCATCGCGACGACGTTGGCCGTGGCGAAGGAGCGGCCGCGGAAGAGCCGCAGCTTGAGCATGGGCGTAGGGGTGCGCGCCTCGTGGACGACGAAGGCGGCGAGCGAGGCGGCGGCGACCGCGAAGGCCGTGATCGCGTGGGTGGTGCCGAATCCGGTGTGGCCTCCCTCGACGAGGCCGTAGTTCAGCGCGCCGATGGCGAGGACCGCGAGCACCAGACCGGGCGGGTCGAGGTGGCGTCCGGGCTGCCGGCTCTCGGTGACGAACCGGGGCGTCAGCACCAGGACCAGCACCGCCAGGACGACGTTGACCAGGAACACCGCGTGCCAGGACCAGCGCTCGAGGATCAGCCCCGCGGCCACCGGCCCGAAGGCCAGGCCTATGCCGGAGACGGCGACCCAGATGCCGACGGCCCGGGTCCGGGCGTGCGGCTCCGCGAACATGCCGGTAACCAGGGACAGGCTGTTCGGCAGGATGGCTGCGCCGCCGAGGCCCATGAGGGCCTGGCCCACGATGACGCCCGACGCACCCGAGGCCAGCGAGGTGACGAGGCTGCCCCCGCCGAGCAGCAGCATGCCGAGGGCGAAGACGCGCCGCCGGCCGAAGCGGTCGCCGACGGTCCCGGCGGAGAGCACGAAGCTGGCCACCATCATGGAGTAGATCCCGGCGATCCACACCAGCTGGGCGCCGGACACCCGCAGGTCCTGCTGGAGCGGGGCGAGGACGGCGGTGGTCTGGGTGATGTTCACGAACATCGCCATCTGGCCGAGGCTCGCGACGACGAAGCCGATCCATCGCTTCCCCGCCTCCCCCGGGTCCGGTGTCCTCACGGTGGTCGCGGCGTCGGCCGCACCCGCACTGACGGCCTGGTCCATGGCGGCGCTCGGGCTCCTCATGAGCTGTTCCCTTCCCAGCTGAGTTCGACTTTCGAACCTAGCTTGCTCGGGCACGCTACCACGCCTGAGTTCTTTCTGAGAACTCAGGTAGGATCCGGAGCATGGAATACCTCGACCAGGACACCTCGAACTGCTCCGTCGGGCGGGCCGTCGGGCTCGTCGGCCAGTCCTGGGTGCTGCTGATCCTTCGCGATGTCACCCGCGGGATCAGGCGCTTCAGCGACCTCCAGGACCACCTCGGCGTCTCCCGCTCGGTCCTGGCGGACCGGCTGGGCGGCCTGGTCGGCCACGGGCTCCTCGAACTGCACACCTACCAGGAGCCCGGCGCCCGGCGCCGTGCCGAGTACGTGCTCACCGAGAAGGGCCGGGACCTCTACCCGCTGCTCACCTCGCTGCGGCAGTGGGGCGACAAGTACCTCGCCGACCCCGAGGGCCCCGCGCTGCTGGCCACCCACCACGACTGCGGCGCGCCCGTACGGGCCCGGCTGGTCTGCGAAGAGGGCCATGTGATCGGCGCCCCCGAAGAGGTCGACCGCACCCCGGGCCCCAGCGCCCGGCCCCGCCCCACCGCGGACGTACCGGCCTGAGCGGACCCGCGCCGCACGCGGCACGCCGGCATCCTCGCTGTCAGACCGACGCCCTACCGTGAGGCGGGATGATCGCTGACGATGGGAGACAGGCGATGGGCGCCACCGGCTGGGACTACGTCACTCCGTACCGCGGGAGCGTCGAGGCCACGCTCGAAGCGCTGCACGAGCAGGTCTTCCAGGAGCTCTACGGCGACGGTGAGGAGTACGGCGATCGCGCGGCGCTCTACGCCGACGAGTCCATGGCGGAGTCGGGCACCCACTCGATACTGGACGTCCACCGCATCGTCGACGCACCCGCGGGTCCCGGCAGGGGCGACTGGGACCACTACACGCTGCGCCCGCTGCGCCCCGAAAGGCTGGTGCACCACTTCGGGACGGAAGAGCCGACCCCGCAGCAGTTCGAGGACGCCATGGCACGTGCCAAGGACTCCTCCTCCCCCAGGTCACGCAGGTCACGCAGGTCACGCAGGTCACGCAGGGCTGAGGACATGACCCTGATCGGCGAGCAGGAGCTGCGCTGGACCGGACACTATGTGCTCCTGCACACACACGGAGAAGCCACCCACGTCGGCTTCTTCGGCATATCCGGAGACTGACCGCCCGACGTGCCCGGCCGGGCGCTCAGCCGCGCCGCGGCGGCGCCGTGCTGTCGCGGACGACGAGTTCCGGGGTCGGCTGGGCCACGTCACGGGCCGGGCGGCCGCCGAGCAGGCAGACGAGTTCCGCCGCCGCGCGCCGGCCGAAGGCTGTCGCGTCGCGGTCCAGGGCGGTCAGGCGGGGGTGCGTGGCGCGGCAGAGCGCCGAGTCCTCCCAGGCGACGACGGACAGGTCGTGCGGTACGGACAGGCCCATGCCGAGGGCAACACCGGCGCCCGCGACCGCCATCACGTCGTTGTCGTAGATGATCGCCGTGGGCGGCTCGGTCCCGGCCAGCGCGAGGCGGGTGGCCTCGGCGCCCTGGCCCTCGGAGTAGTCGGTGGTGACCGAGCGGACCGCGGACACCCCAAGGCGCGCGGCCCCGGCCCGCAGCGAGGCGACGCGGCGCGTGGTGTGCGCCAGGCCGGCCAGGCCCGCGACGTGCACGACACTGCGGTGGCCCAGCCCCGCGAGGTGCTCGACGATCGCGCCCATGGCGGCCGCGTCGTCCACCCGGACCGTGGAGATCACCGGGTACGGGACGGGCTCCTGCGGCTCGCGGTCGACTTCGCGGCCGCCGACCACCACCGCGGGCAGGCCCAGGGAGTCCAGCAGGGCCGGCCGGGGATCACCGATCCGCGGGTCCACCACGATGACGCCGTCGACCCGCTGCTCGGCCCACCACCTGCGGTAGACGGCGCATTCCTCCTCCGCTCCCGCGACCACCCGGAAGAGCAGGCCGAGGTGGCGCTCCGAGAGCACCTCCTGGATACCCGACACCAGTTGGAGGAAGAACGACTCGATGCCCAGTGAGCTCGCCGGGCGGGCTAGCACCAGGCCCACGGTCGCGGCCCCCTCCCCCGACAGGGCCCGCGCGGCGGTGCTGGCCCGCCAGCCGAGCTGGTCGGCGACCCTGCGCACGCGGTTGCGGGTGGTCTCGGAGACCCCGGGGCGGTCGTTGAGGGCGAAGGACACGGCGCTCTCGGAGACTCCGGCCCGCCGGGCGATGTCCTTCATCGTGGGGCGCCGGGCGGGGACGCGCCGACCGGTCCGGGCAGCGTGCGGCGGCTCCACCGGTGGCTCGTGCGCCGCGATCGTGGGCCCCCTCGGATCGTCCGCGTGACGTCGTGCGCGCCGGGCGCCGGGCGGCGCGACGCGCGCACCAGTATCCCCCAGCCGGGGAAGGGCGCGTACTAAAGCGCTTGAGCGACACGTCCCTAAAGCGCATTAGTGCTGACGCCCGAATTCCGGTCGCACACCGTCGACCTGCCACTTCTTCGCCCCAAAGAACAAATGAGAGAGGCGAGTTGACTTTCCCGGGGCGCGGTGCCACCTTGTCGTGGGCGCGCGGCGGCGACTCCCCCAGCCGCGCCGATCACGGGACGGATCCCCCGACCGCCCCGCGACCACCGGCAATGCCGCCGCGCGCCCACCCAGCTCGTACGAACACGGGAACCGCCATGACACCGCGCTTCGGCGTCAACTACACGCCCAGCCAGGGCTGGTTCCACCACTGGCTCGACTTCGACCTCGACGCCGTCCGCGCCGACCTGGACTCCGTCGCGCGCCTCGGTCTGGACCACATCCGGGTCTTCCCCCTGTGGCCGCTGTTCCAGCCCAACCGCACCCTGATCCGGCCGCGCGCCGTCGAGCAGCTGGTCGCGCTGGTGGACGCCGCGGCCGAACACGGCCTGGACGTCAACGTGGACGGCCTGCAGGGCCACCTGTCGAGCTTCGACTTCCTGCCCTCCTGGACGGCCACCTGGCACCGCCGGAACATCTTCACCGACCCGGACGTCGTCGCCGCCGAGGCCGAGTACCTGCGCACCCTCGCCGCCGCGCTCGCCGACCGGCCCAACTTCCTCGGCATGACCGTCGGCAACGAGATCAACCAGTTCTCCGGCCCGCCGCATCCGGACCCGGACCCCATCGGCCCGGCCGAGGCGGACGCCTGGCTGCGCCTCATGCTCGACGCGTGCGAGCGGGGCGCCCCCGGCAAGCTCCACCTGCACGCCGAGTACGACGCCGCCTGGTACCAGGACGACCACGCCTTCACCCCCGCGCAGGCCGCCCGGCTCGGCTTCGCGACCGCCGTCCACTCCTGGGTCTTCAACGGCACGGCCCAGCGTCACGGCCACGCGGGCGTCGCCACCGAGCACCACGCGGCGTACATGATCGAGCTGTCCAAGGCCTGGGCCACCGATCCGCACCGCCCGGTCTGGCTGCAGGAGGTCGGCGCCCCCGCGCCCGTGGTGCCGCCCGAGCACGCGGCGGCGTTCGCCACCGCCACCCTCGCGGGCGCCCTGGACTGCGCGGAGGTGTGGGGGGTGACCTGGTGGTGCTCGCACGACGTCGCCCGGTCCCTCGCCGACTTCCCCGAACTCGAGTACACGCTCGGGCTCCTCACCAACGACCGCGAGGTCAAGCCGGCGGGCACCGCCGTGGCCCGTGCCGTGGCGGAGCTGCGCGACCGCGGGTACGCGCCGCGGCCCCGGACGACCGCGCTCGTCGTCGACGTGGGCGACAGCCTGACCGCCCCCCGGCGGGCCGGCTGCGCCCCCGGCGGCGAGGTGTTCGAGGCCTGGGCGGCGCTGACGGCCCAGGGCGTACGGCCCGCCCTGGTGCTGGCCGACCGGGCCGCGGACGCGGCGCACCTGGCCGCCCGCGGTATCACCGAGGTCGTCACCCCCGCCCAGACCCGCTGAAACTCCCGAGCCGCGGAACCTCCACCGCGGAAGCTCCGCCGCTGAACCCCGAGCCGTCGAACCCCGGTCCGGCCGGACCCCGCACACCCCGTCCCCCGGCGGGCCCCCGGGCACGGGTCACGTACCCGTGCCGGGGGGCTCGGGGACGGTACCGGCCGCATCGCCGTCAGCCCTTTCCCGGGGGCGCCGCGGCCTGACAGACTCGTCCGGTGACCGAATTCGACCTGCTCGTCATCGGATCCGGCCCGGGTGGCCAGAAGGCCGCCATCGCCGCGGCCAAGCTGGGCCGCCGGGTCGCCGTCGTCGACCGCCCCGACATGGTCGGCGGGGTCTCCATCCACACCGGCACCATCCCGTCCAAGACGCTCCGCGAGGCCGTGCTCTACCTGACCGGGCTCACCCAGCGGGATCTGTACGGCCAGAGTTACCGCCTCAAGGAGGACATCACCATCGCGGACCTCACCGCGCGCACCCAGCACGTGGTGAGCCGCGAGGTGGACGTGATCCGCAGTCAGCTCTCCCGCAACCGCGTCACCATGCTCACCGGGACCGGCCGCTTCACCGACGACCACACGGTCGCCGTGGAGGACCCGTCCGGCCGCGAGGTGCTGGTGACCGCCGAGAACATCGTCATCGCCACCGGTACCCGCCCGGCCCGCCCGTCGACCGTGGAGTTCGACGACCGCACGGTGATGGACTCCGACAGCGTGCTCAACCTGGACCGGGTGCCGCGCTCCATGGTCATCGTCGGCGCCGGTGTCATCGGCATCGAGTACGCCTCGATGTTCGCGGCGCTGGGCAGCAAGGTGACGGTGGTCGAACAGCGTGACGGGATGCTGGACTTCTGCGACGTGGAGGTGGTCGAGGCGCTCAAGTACCACCTGCGGGACCTCGCCGTGACCTTCCGCTTCGGCGAGACCGTGGCGGCCGTGGAACGGCATCCGACGGGCACCCTCACCGTCCTGCAGAGCGGGAAGAAGATCCCCGCGGACGCCGTCATGTACTCGGCCGGACGGCAGGGCCTCACCGACGCCCTCGACCTCGGCAAGGCGGGCCTCGCCGCCGACAAGCGGGGCCGCATATCCGTCGACGAGCACTACCGCACCTCCGTGCCGCACATCTACGCCGTCGGAGACGTCATCGGCTTCCCGGCACTCGCGGCCACCTCCATGGAGCAGGGCAGGCTCGCCGCCTACCACGCCTGCGGCGAACCCGTGAACGCGATGCACGGGCTGCAGCCGATCGGCATCTACACGATCCCGGAGATCAGCTTCGTCGGCCGTACGGAGGACCAGCTCACCGACGACAACGTGCCCTTCGAGGTGGGCATCTCGCGCTACCGCGAGCTGGCCCGCGGCCAGATCATCGGCGACTCGCACGGCATGCTGAAGCTGCTGGTGTCGACGGAGGACCGCACCCTGCTGGGCGTCCACTGCTTCGGCACCGGCGCCACGGAGCTGCTGCACATCGGCCAGGCGGTGATGGGCTGCGGCGGCACGGTCGACTACCTGGTCGACGCGGTGTTCAACTACCCGACACTCGCCGAGTCGTACAAGGTGGCGGCCCTCGACGCCACCAACAAGCTCCGCCAGATCAACCGCCTCACCGGCTGACCCGGGTCCGTCGTGTGCGGGGCGCCCCGGTCGGGGGCGCCCCGCACACGTACCCGCACCACCCGTTCGGCGGGGAAACGACGAGCGCGCCGCGTGGCAGCCTCCCGGGAGGGGACGAAAGCACACCTGCCCCGTGACCCTCCGAGGGAGCACCCGCATGGCCACCAGGAAGAACCTCCGGGCCGACCGGACGAGCCTCACCCACCAGGTCGGCTACGCCCTCCGGCACCCCACGAGGGTCGCCGCGCACGCGCGCCGCGCCGCACGGGACCGCTGGCTCGCCCGCCGGCACCGCGACCACGTGGCGTACTACCGGGCCGTCATGGCCAGCGACACCGCGCGCGACCCCGAGGCCGCCGTCGGCAGCGGCAGCCACGAGCGCTGGCTGGCGCTGGGCGCGATGCAGTTCGACTACCTGCGCGAACACGGCCTGTCGCCGCGGCACCGGCTGCTGGACATCGGCTGCGGCAACCTGCGCGCGGGCCGGCTCCTCATCGCCTACCTCGACGCGGGCCACTACTACGGCATCGACATCTCCCCCGACATCCTGATCGCCGCCAAACGCACCGTGACCGCGCAGGGCCTGCAGCCCAAGCTGCCGTACCTGACGCTCACCCACGACCTGACCTTCGACTTCCTGCCGGACCGCCACTTCGACGTGGTCCACGCGCACAGCGTCTTCTCCCACTCGCCGCTGGAGGTCATCGACGAGTGCCTGGCCCACGTGGCCCGGATCCTGGCCCCGGACGGGTGGTTCGACTTCACGTTCGACCGCACCGAGGGCAAGGAACACCACGTGCTGCGCGAGGACTTCTACTACCGCACCGAGACGCTGGTGGGGCTGGCCGCCCGGCACGGGCTGCGCGCCCGCTTCATGGACGACTGGGAGCTGCGCGGCCACGGGCAGTCGAAGATCCGCGTCCACGCGGCCTCCTCCGCTCCCGCCTGACCGCCCGGGGGCCGCACCGGGGGCGCCTGCTCGGAGCACGTCCGTCAGGGGGCCTCCGCGGCCTCCTGCTCGGCGCGCTTGCCGGCCACGTGCTCGACCAGGTCCCCTACCGTGCCCATCCGCTCGACCTCGTCGGCCAGCAGCATCACGCCGACCTCGCGCTCCACGGCGTCGGCGGCACGCTGCTTGGCCCGGTCGCCCAGGCTCAGCTGGGCGAAGGTCGTGTCCGGCCCGATCTCCTCCGGCGGCACCTGCGCGCACCCGGCGACCACCCTGCGCACGATCCCGGCGACATCCTCGGCCATGTTCCCTCTCCCCTCCGGTGACTGCCCGATACGCCTACCCCGCCGGCGGCGCAGGACCGCACCCGGCCGCGGTCGGTCACGGCACCCGCGGCCGGCCGGGCACGTAGGGAGCGAGGATGTCGGCCACGGTGCGGTTGCGGGGCGTGGGGACGCCCAGCTCCCGGCCGAGGTCGGCGACGCCTCCGCTGAGCCAGGGCAGTTCCAGGCGGTTGCCCTGCTCCAGGTCGTTGTGCATGGAGGAGGTCATCGTGGCGGGCAACGTGTCGCAGAAGGCCAGTTGCTCGTCGACGAAGGACTCCTCCAGGCGTACGCCCGAGGCCCGGCCGACGGCGACGACCTCCGCCATGACGTCGCGCAGCAGCCCGCGCGTCGCGGGGTCGGCACGGACGACGCCGATCGGCTGTCGCACGGCCGACGTGGTGCCCGACAGCGCCGTGAGGAACACGAACTTCTGCCACACGACCCGGGCGATGTCGGCGCTGACCTCCGCGTCGACGCCGGCCTTCTCGCACACCGCGCGGAACTCCTCCGCCCGGGCGGTCCCCCCGCCGTCGTACGGGCCGAAGACCAGTTTCTGCATGGTCCCGCGGTGGGAGACGACGCCGGGCTCCTCGATGACTGCGGAGATGTAGCAGACCCCGCCCCACACGGCCTCGGGCGGCAGGTGCCGGCGCAGGACGGTGTCCTTCCGGACGCCGTTCTGCAGGGAGATCACGCGTGCGCCCGCTTCGGCCGGGCCGCGCAGCCGTTCCGCGACGTCCTCGGTGTCCCACAACTTGACCGCGACCAGCACCACGTCGACGGGGCCGACGTCGCCGATGTCCGGCACGAACCGGTCGGCCGGTGCCCGGAACTCCCCCAGCGGACTGCGGACGACCAGACCGCCGTTGGCGCGGATCGCCTCCAGATGCCTGCCGCGGGCGACGAAGGTGACCTCGTTGCCCGCCTGCGCGAGACGGGTGCCGAAGTAGCCCCCGACACCGCCCGCTCCGACGACCGCTATGCGCATGGCATGCTCCCTTCCCCGTTCGGCCGATGGCTTAGTAACCGCCCATAGGGTTATTATTGTCGCATGAGCGAGCGCGCACCGGCCACTCCCCGCACCCGCGTCACGGCCAGGGTCCGTGAACTGCGCTTCGATGCCGGCTCGCTGTCGCTCGACCTCGTCGCCACCGTGGGCCGCCGCCCGAGCACCCCCGTGGAGCGACTGGGCGACCACGACCGGCTCCGCGCCTGGTGCCAGGGCGTCGGTCTGACCGTGCGGGACGGCGAGGACCGGACGGCCCTGCTCGGGGCCCTCCACGAACTCCGCTCCGCCGCCACCGACGTCGCCACCGCGGCAGTGGACGGCCGCGCGCCGCGGCCGGAGTCCGTCGGTCGGCTCAACGACCTGGCGCGCGTCGAGCCGCCGGCGCCCCGTCTCCGCGTCGACTCCAAGGGGCGTCCGGCCGCCGGTACGGAACCGCTGTCGTCCGCCCAACTGCTCTCGGTCGTCGCCCGCGACCTGATCGCGCTGGTGACCGACCCGCGCCTGCGGGAGCGGCTGGGCACCTGCGCGGCAGAGGTCTGCGGCATGGTCTACCTCGACCCCGGCAGCGGGAAGCTGCGCAAGTGGTGCTCCATGGAGCGCTGCGGCAACAACGCCAAGGCGGCCCGGCACCGGCACCGTGCCTCCGCATCCGGGTCCACGCCCACGCCGTAGCCGGACGACTACGGCGACGCCGGCTGCTCGAAGGCGGCGATGAAATGGCCGAGGTCGCGCCGGCGGCAGCTGGACGGCCACACGGCCCAGGTCCTGCGGACCAGGGGATCCCCGACGAGCGGCGACCAGATGACGGTCTCGGGGATCGGCTGCGCCCAGTTCGGCGGGTCCAGCGCGAACGCCCGCCCCGTGATCACGGCCGCCAGCTTCACCTCCGCGATCAGCGGCTCCACCGCGCCCGTCTCGGGACCCACGTCCAGACCGTGGCTGCGCAGCACCGAGGTCAGCTCGTCCCACCAGGCAGGGCTCCCGTCGCGGGGGAAGCCGACCCACTCCAGCCCCGCCAGGGCCTCCAGGCGCACGCCGTGCGGGCCGGCGAGTTCGGCCGCCTGCTCGGCCGCGAGCAGCACCCCGAGGTTCTCCCTGACGACCAGCATCGCGTCGAACTCCGGCCCGGCCGGGCGCTCACGCATCAGTCCGACGTCGAGCTCGTCCGCGTGCAGCGCCTCCAGCTGAGCCGCCGTGGACAGATGGCGGGCCTGCACCCGGGTCTCGGGGTACGCCCGGGACAGCTCGGTGAGCACCGGGGTGAGCAGGTCGGGCGGCAACTCCAGCGGAACGCCCAGACGCAGGGTGCCCTCCCCGTGCGAGGTCAGCGCCGCCATCGCCCGTACGGCCTGGTCGTGGCGTACGAGCACGGCCCGGGCCTCGGACAGCAGCGTCGCCCCGGCCTCCGTCGTCCGCACCCCGGAACTGGACCGCACCAGGAGTTTGACGCCGAGTTGCCGCTCCAGCGCGGTGACGGTCTGCGAGAGCGCCGACTGGCTGACGTGCAGCCGCCGCGCCGCGGCCGACATCCCGCCCTCCTCCGCTACGGCGACGAAGACACGCAACTCCCGCAGTTCCATCCGGACATCTCACCAACGCGGCGCCCGGCGGGCGCCGCGACAGGCCAGGCCAGTTCCTTATGGCGGAACACGCCGCCCCCTGGGGGTGACGCGCCGGGCGGGCCGGCCCCGGGGGGTTTCCGCGGGGGCCGCCGGCGCTCAGTGCGCCGCCGCCATCTGGGGCAGGACGTTCACCAGGGGCTCGCCGTGCGCGTAGCGGTGCAACTGCTGCGCGATGAAGGCGAGGGAGGCGGGGGTGAAGGCGTCGGTGAAGGCCCCGACGTGCGGGGTGATCAGGATGCCGGGCAGGTACCACAGCGGGTGACCGCTGGGCAGCGGCTCCGGCGCGGTGACGTCCAGGGCGGCGCGCAGCCGCCCGCGCCCGGCCTCCCGCACCAGCGCCTGCGTGTCGACGATCTCCCCCCTGGCCACGTTGACCAGGACCGCCCGGTCCTTCATCAGGGCGAGGCGGGACGCGTCCATCAGGTCGCGGGTCTCGTCCGTCAGGGGCGCGCACAATACGACGGCGTCAGCGGAGGGAAGCAGCGAGGACAGGTCCGCGAACCCGTGCACGTGGCCGTCCGCCGTGTCGCGCGCGGTGCGTGCCAGCCTGACCACCCGGCAGCCGAACGGGGCGAGCCTGGCAGCCACGGCCTTCCCGACCGCGCCCTGGCCGACGACCAGGACCTCCTTGCCGGAGAGCGTGGGGAACACGCGGGGCCGCCACTGGCCCAGGGCGTGCCGGCGGGAGAAGTCGTCGAGGCCGCGCTCGGACGCCAGCAGCAGTGTCACCGCCAGCTCGGCCGTGGCCTCGCCGTGCACACCGTTGGCCGTGGCGACGCGGCTGCCGGACGGGAGCAGCCCGAGGAAGGGGGCGAGGTAGTCGTGCCCGGAGCTGAGGACCTGCAGGACCTCCAGCCGCTCGGCACGGCGCAGCAGTCGGTCCAGGATCTCGTGCTGCTTGGCCGGGACGGGCGGGACGACGGCGAACCGTACGTCCCGGGGATCGGACGGGAAGGCCGAAAGGCCGTCCCAGAAGTGGTACGACAGGGTGTCGGGCAGCGGGCCGGGAAATTCACCGGACCGATAGGGGAGCCAGACCGCGCGGCTTTCTTGCATGATTCGCAGTGCTTTTCTGTGGAACTCGGAGAACGGGCGTGCCACGCCGGGCTCCGAGAGCGCCACCCGTTGGACCAGGGGCTTTCCGTCGCGGACGCGTCACGTCCGTCGGCCCGGAGCATCTGACGTCGTTGTCGCGCGTGAACCTCGGGAACGCTAACACATGGCCGGCCGGCGGCTTCGGGCCGAGGGCGGCCGGAAATGGCGGTGCGTCAACGAGAGGTGAATTCCTTTCCCCGGAAAGGCAAAGGCGCGGTCACGAACCGTCCCCGGGGACGGCGCGCGACTGTCGTCCTCGTCACGCCCCGCTCGGGGAGTCCGGGCCCGGCCGGTTCGGCCGGGCCCGGCGAAACGAAGCGGAGAGCCGTCCGGCCGCGGCGAGGCATCCCCCCGGTGCCCCGCCGCGGCGTTTCTGGCCCCCGTTCCCCCGTTCCCCCGTCCCGCGGCGTCCGTTCTGCGCGACGCCGCGGGGCGGAAGTCACATGGGCGCCGAGATCAGCGCCCAGACGGACTTGCCCGCCTCGTCGGGCGGTGTCCACCCCCAGGACTCACTGAGTGAGTCGATGATGTGCAGCCCCCGCCCCGTCTCGGCGAACCAGTCCGGCTCCTTCACCACCGGGATGCCCGTGCCGGGGTCGGCGACCGTGCAGAGCACGGCCTCCTCGCGGCGGAGCAGGCCCAGCCAGACCGGCCGACTGGACAGCGGTGCGTACGCCGGGTCGTCGAGGCCGTAGCGGACGGCGTTGGTGAGCATCTCCGACACCACGATCGAGGCGGTGTCGACGATCGCGAGCATCCCCCAGTTGCTCAGGGTGGCACGCGTGAACTGCCGTGCGGAGCCTGCGGCATGGAGGTCACCGCTCAGGCCGCACGCGGCAAAGCGTGACCCTGAGTCCTCGGTCAGGCCGTAGTCGAGGGGGATCGCCGGATGCGTGGTCATCGGGAACTCCGCAGAGCTGTCGGGCGGGGGGCGCGGTGCTGTCTGCGTCCACCACTATCCCCGTCGGATCCCTACCCGTGCAAGCACATCTGCAATTACAGTCGTAAGTGCAAGAGTAAGTACATCTGCACGTGCATCTGCACGTGCAGATGGCGCGTCAAGGAGGCGTAGCCATGCGGGAGTTCGACAACGGCGTACCGGCCACCGACATCGAGGGCGCGGTCTGGAGGAAGAGCGGCCGGAGCAACCCCAGCGGCAACTGCGTCGAGCTGACGGCGCTGCCCGGCGGAGGCTTCGCGATGCGCAACTCCCGGCACCCGGGCGGACCTGCGCTCGTCTACACGCGCGCGGAGATCGAGGCCTTCCTCGGCGGCGTGAAGGACGGCGACTTTGATGACATGACGGGCTGACAAAACGTCGGCATGCCATAAGATGCGGCTGTATTCGGGCGCCACTCAGTGAGACACTGGCGGTCCGCCCAGTCACCACGGGAGTCGGCATGACCGCGACGCGGCCGAGCAACGAACCGTCGATAAGGCAGTACCTGGAGCACCCGCGCGGTGGTCCGACGGTTCTGCGTATCGTGCTCGGCACCCAGTTGCGGAGGCTGAGGGAGTCCCGGGGCATCACCCGTGAAGCGGCGGGTGACTCGATCCGCGGCTCCCACGCCAAGATCAGCCGTCTCGAGCTGGGCCGCGTCGGCTACAAGGAGCGGGACGTCGCCGACCTCCTGTCCCTCTACGGCGTGACCGACGAGACCGAGCGCGCGGACTTCCTCAAGCTCGCCCGGCAGGCCAACACGCCCGGATGGTGGCACCGCTACGCCGACGTGCTCCCCGGCTGGTTCGAGACGCTCGTGGGCCTGGAGGAGGCCGCCTCCATCATCCGTACCTACGAGGTGCAGTTCGTCCCCGGCCTGCTGCAGACCGAGGAGTACGCCCGCGCCGTCATCCGGCTGGGCCACCCCCGGGCGTCCGGGGTCGAGGTCGAGCGCCGGGTCGCACTGCGCATGGAGCGCCAGCACCTGCTGAACGGGGCCAACCCGCCCAGGCTGTGGGCGGTCGTGGACGAGGCGGCGCTCCGCCGTCCGCTGGGCGGCGCCGAGGTGATGTCCCGCCAGCTGGAGCGGCTCATCGAGGCGGCCGCGATGCCGAACGTGACGCTGCAGGTCGCGCCGTTCAGCGTCGGTGGCCTCGCCACCGCGGGCGGACCGGTGACGATCCTGCGTTTCCTGGAGCCGGACCTGCCCGACATCGTCTACCTGGAGCAGCTCACCAGCTCGCTGTATCTGGACAAGCAGGACGACGTCGACAACTACCTGGCCGTCATGGACCGGCTCAGCGCCGAGGCCGAGCCGCCGGTCCGCACGCCGGGCTTCCTGCGCGACTTCCTCAAGCAGCTGTCGTGAGCTGACGCGGGCCCCCGGGCCGGCCTTCCGGCCCGGGACCCCCGAGGCGATCAGGCCTTGCGGCCGACCCCGCCGAACTCGATCCATTCCTGCGTGGCCTGACGGGGCGCCAGGTCGGTGTCCGGACGCCAGGTGGACACCTCGACCAGCCCCGGCTCCAGGATCTGCAGTCCGTCGAGGAAGTCGTGGACGTCGCTCTCCTGGCGGACCCGGCCCCAGTTGCCCTGGGTGCTGGCGTCCATGAACTCGGTGACGAAGTCGCGCACCGACTTGTCCTCGCTGACCAGTTGGCAGACCACCAGGAAACTGCCCGGGGCCAGTCGCTCCGCGACGCGCCTGACCAGAGCCGCCGGGTCGTCCTCGTCGGGGATGCAGTGCATCACCGAGACGAACAGCGCGGCGACCGGCCGGCTGAAGTCGATCAGCCGCTCCACCTCGGGGTGACCGAAGATCCCGTCGGTGTCCCGGAAGTCGGCCTGGATGACGGCCGTGTTCTCGTTCTCCTCCAGCAGCGCGCGGCCGTGCGCCAGCACGATCGGGTCGTTGTCGACGTAGACGACGCGCGAGGCCGGGTCGACGCGCTGGGCGACCTGGTGGACGTTGTCCTGAGTCGGCAGGCCTGACCCGTGGTCCAGGAACTGGCGTATGCCGTACTCGCGGGCGAGCACGCCGACGACGCGCTGCAGGAACCTGCGGTTGTTGACGGCGAGTTCCTTGGTGCTCGGGACGACCTTGAGCAGCTCCTCGGAGGCCTCGCGGTCGATGGCGTAGTTGTCCTTGCCCCCGAGCAGGAAGTCGTACATCCGGGCGACGCTGGGAATCCCGGTGTCGATCGCGGTCGGCAGCGGCTCTCGCTCCTGGCTCATCCGGTCCCTCACAGTCCTGCCCACGCCCTGGACGCGGGGTGATCGCGGAGTCCCCATTCTAGGCTCAAGTCACGTTGTCGCCCTGCGGTTTCACCCATGGGAAGTGAATCGATCGGCAATTAGTTTGACTCCTGAAACCCCATCAGTCGCCCCGGAAACGGACCTATCCCCCTCGCCTCCGGGGGTCGTCGGTAGGCTGAGGCGGTCTTGCCGCCCCTCCAGGAACAGGACGGACCTCATGGAGCTCGTGTTCGCCGGCCGCGTGATCGAGTGGCGCGGACCCTCGCCGTACTACTTCGCGACTTTGCCGGACGAGGAGTCCGCGCACATCCACGAGGTGGCCGCGGCGGTCACCTACGGCTGGGGCGTCATCCCCGTCGAGGCCCGCATCGGCGGCACCGCCTTCACGACGTCGCTCTTCCCCAAGGACGGCGGTTACCTGCTGCCGCTGAAGGACGCCGTGCGCCGTCCTCAGGGCATCACGGCCGGGGACGACGTGACCGTGGAGCTCACGGTCCGGCTTTGAGTCTGCGGGCGGCACACCGTACGGTTCATCGGCCCAGTTGCGCGCGGGCCGCCTCCAGGAACGCCAGTTGCGCCCCGCGCACGTGGTCGTGCAACGACACCTCGGCGTGGGCGTACTCTCGCCACAGCACCTGGTCGACCGCCGTCCCGTACGCCCAGGCGCGGCGGTAGAAATCGGCCGGGAAGACGACCCCGATCATCCGCTCGCACACCCACATCCGGTCGATCAGCCCCAGGGCCGCCGCCCGCCACTCCGCTGTCGCGGCGGTCTCCCAGTCGCCTCCGGCGCCCTCCCGCTGCTCGGCGAGGCGTACCCCCTGCTGCGCCAGGGCGATGAACTCCTGCAGCAGCTCCAGCCGTTCCGCCCTGCGGGCCTCTGCCACGTCCGCCTGCCGGCGCCTGGCCTCGCTCCGGCCGGCCTGACGGCCCGCGGTGATCTGGGCCAGGAAGGAGAAGCCGCCGCCGAGCGCGACACCGAGCAGTGACGTCCACACCTGAGCGTCCACGGCACACACTCAACCAAACCGCCGCGGGCCGGCGCAGGCGGAACGCCCTTCCCGCACGATCGTGGACACCGCCCTCGGACGGACCCGGCACGGGGCACGTCCGCCGTCGCCGCGCCCGAGGGTCCGGCCCCGCCCCGAGTTCCAGCAGGTCACCGGATACCACCGCGCCTGGCCCTGCGCGGGAGCGAGCGGCGCGTCGTCAACGCCGACCGCGGGGCCCCGGAGGACGGCTACGTCCACCCCCTCCACCACGCGGAGGCCGCCAAGGCGCCGAAGGGGACGTCACTGGACCCCTACGCGAAGCGCGAGGCCATCGACGACATTCCGGCCGGGTGCGTGACGGCCACCCGCACCTGACCGCGCTCCCCCCACGGGACGAGCCCCGTTCGCGCTGCGAACGGGGCTCGTGTGCGGCAGGGGCCGCGTCCATCGTTTGCAGGGGCGGCAGGATTTGAACCTGCGGCATGCGGGTTTGGAGTCCGCTGCTCTGGCCGGGCTGAGCTACACCCCTTCGGTGGCATCACCTTGGCACGTGAGGCGGTGGAGGGGCCACGTGTTTTCCGGGGGGTGGGTTCGAGTGCGGCTTCCGGTCCGCCCGGGGCCCGTCGAGACGCCGGACCGCCCCCGTCGGGCAGATCAGCCGGTGGCCGCTCTCATTCCCGGGGTCGCAGTCCGGCGCCGCGGCGAGCGCCCGCATCGGGTGGGACCCGCCGCGGCGTGGCCCGTGTCGCCGCGCCCAGCCGGTTCGGCTCGAAGGCTCCACCCAGGGCACTCCCCCGGTCGCGGGCCGACCTCGAAACGTATCCGACGGCGCCTGTGAGCGTGGTCTTGGCCTCGCTCAGACGTGGGGTCACACTTGCCCCTGTGGAGGAGGCCATCCCGCTCAGCCGAGGCGATGTGCACTGGGTGTTCCCGGACCTTGAGGACACCGACGCGGTGGCGGGAGCGCTGACCACCGCCGATGCGCTGGTCTCCCGGCTGGCCGGGCACCTCGGCGTCCGTGCCGGCCGCACCGGAAGCGTCCTGGAGTACCTCCGCCTCGAAGGCCACGTGCTCGCGGGGGTCTTCGGCTGCGCCGAGCGGCCCGAGGTGTCCTTCCACGCACGGCTGTACTTCCCGCGGCGCTGCCTCTGGGATCTGCGCTGGGGTCCGCCATGGGACGTCGAGGCGGAGGTCAGGGTGCCGTGCGACCGCGAAACGGACTGCGGCGGGCACACCCTCGCCGTGAGCGAGCACACCTACGTCACTCCCGTCGACTCGGCGCGCGGCTTGGTGCGGGCCACGACGTGGCTGCTCACGCAGGGCGTCAGCAGGCCGCCGGACGCGTGGCGCTCCCTCGACCCCGGGTGCGGGTGCCTTCCCGGCCTGGTGGATTGAGACGACGGCCTCGATGCCGCGAACCCGCCCATGAGCGGCCCGGCCCAGCGGTTCCGGCCTGTGTGCTGACGTGCGGTACTCCTCGGGGAGCTCGACACCGTACTGGCCCTCGACCTCGGCGATCTCGGCGGCCGTCAGGACAGGATCGAGGAACGGGTACGGAGAAGTCCCCCGGCCCCGTGCCCGGCACTCGGCCTCCTCCACCGCGATCACACGTTCCCGGACCCCCGACCAGCCCGTGTGCGTGTCCATGACTGCCGCACGGTGTCGCACACCTGCGCGCTCTCCCCGGGCCCCGCCGAGCACCGATCACCTTGTCGCCGCGTCCT
The DNA here is from genome assembly GCF_035918135.1 of Actinacidiphila glaucinigra. Classification (NCBI taxonomy): domain Bacteria; kingdom Bacillati; phylum Actinomycetota; class Actinomycetes; order Kitasatosporales; family Streptomycetaceae; genus Actinacidiphila; species Actinacidiphila glaucinigra. The sequence goes on along the minus strand of NZ_CP109144.1, from coordinate 8,231,394 downwards.
ACGGCCGGAAGTACTCCGACATCAGACGGCTGACCCACTCCGGCTGCTTGACGTTCAGCGGGCGGAACTCCTCCATCGTCGGCTTCAGGTCGATGACCGGGGTGCCCGAGACCGCGTCGAGGCCCACCACCGTCAGTTCGCGGCCGCGGACGGATTCGATGGCGCAGGACGTCACCCCGATGCGGTTCGGCCTGCGGGGGCCGCGGCCGGCGAAGACGCCGACGGGCGGGAGGTCGGAGCGGCCGCGGTAGGGGCGGGGTTCACGGTGGTCGTCCTGTTCCGGGAACTGGTCGAAGACGAAGAGGACCTCCACGTGGGAGAAGCCCTCCAGTCCCTGGAGGCAGGCCTCGCCGAAGCGCTCGTCGACGGTGATCGTGCTGCGGACGGCACCCCAGTTGTCCGTGTGCTGGACGTCCGTCCTGTCGTTCCGGACCGTTCCTATCGCTGTGATCTCGAAACTCGGCATGGCCAGAGGCTATCCAGGCCGCGCCCCACGTCGAGGACGACCGCTCCCATGCGTCCCGATGCGGTGCGAGGACGCCTGTGCCCGTCACGGCTCGCAGGCCGACCGGCGGGGCGACGATCCACGAGGGAATCGGTCGGCGGCCCCGCCGAGCCGGGGCACGAGCGGGGCCGACGTGGCGGCCGATCAGGTGAGTCCCCGGACCCCGCCCGCCGGCGCACCGGGTGACGGCGGCGGTGTGGTGACGACGTAGAAGGTGAAGTCCTCGCGTGCCTTCGCGTCGACGGCCATGGGCAGGCGCAGCCGCCCGGACGCGGCCATGCCCCGCACGGCGGACCGGCTCAGGCCGAACCCGGTCATCAGCAGCTTCTCGACCCGCACGGGCGCAGGGAGTTCGAATCTGACGAAGACCTCGAGCGGCACCGGTCGCTCGGGGTCGGGCCGGTGGAAGGGCATGTCGGTCTCCAGCTCCCATGTGCCGCTCCAGTCGAGCCGGTACGAGGCCCTGCCCGCCAGCGCACCGTCCATCGCCAGTTGCCGCACCATGACCGGATCGTTGTTCTCGAACATCAGCAGCCGCTCGCTCTCGAGCGCCTGCACATGGACGCGCTCGTGGACGGGGATCTTCGACGTGCGGCCGCACAGCGCGCAGCCGATCAGCAACCAGACGTCGAGGAGTTTGCCGCTCGCGTTCACGCGGATCTTCCCGGTGGGCCGGTGACGCGTGGACCTGCACGAGACGCATGCTCTGACGATGGCGGGCAGACCCAGCTCTCGGATCACCCACAGTGCCTTCCGGTCGACGTCGACTCCGCCGCCGTCAGCGGGCACACGGCTGCCAAGGGATTGGTTCATGGTTTCGGCGAGCTCCAGGGCTTGCGCGGAAGGCAGCACCCATCGCCGTACGGCGCCGTGGGATGCCTTCCGGAATCAGTGGCGAACAGCCGGTGCCGCAGAGCGGAGCACACCGGCCGGCGCGACGTGGCGGAGCACGTCGCGTGAAGGAAGCCCGCAGCCCGCACCGATCACACGGTGCGGGCTTCGAGCGGTACGGCGGAGCGAGACGGGGAGTGACTCGAACCCGTCTTCATTCCGCACATGCGCCACTGGTCACAGATCCATGCCGGAGATGATGTGCAACCGGTGGGTGGTCGGGCAACAGGTTTTCCGGAAGTCCGGAGGACGGCACCTCAAGCCCGGCTCGGGCAGGCCCTCTTGTGGGGCGAGGCGGTGCAACCTACCGTCCCGATGTGTCGAATCGACGCGTCAGGACGCCGCTTGCGGTCGCCCGGCTGACACGGGGAGAGGCCATGAGGACGATCGACTACAACCAGGAGCAGTACCGGGACTACGCGCGCGGTCGCGCGCTCTCCGAGCGCCAACTGGGGGTGTGGCTGGACGCTTTCGCGGCGGTGCTGCCCGAACGGCGGCCGCTGGCAGGGCTGGACGTCGGTTCGGGGACCGGCAGGTTCACCCCCGCGCTGGCACGGGAGTTCGGGCCGGTCATCGGCGTCGAGCCGTCGGTCCGGATGCGCGAGGTCGCGCAGACGCGGTCCGGGCACCCCGGGGTGCGGTATCTGGCGGGCGGCGCCGAGGAGATGCCGGTGCCGTCCGACAGCGCCGACTACGCCCTGCTGTTCCTCTCCTGGCACCACGTCCAGGACAAGCTCCGGGCGGCCCGGGAGCTGGCCAGGGTGCTCAGGCCCGGCGGGCGGTTGCTGCTGCGCGCGAATTTCAGCGACCACCATCCCCGCCCGTGGTGGCTGGAGCACTTCCCCCGGGGATACGAGGTGGACGCCTCGATCTTCCAGCCGCTGCACGAGGTCATCGCGATGTTCACGTCGGCCGGCTGGAAGGTCGTGGACTACGGCACGGTCACCGAGCCGTCCCCGGGCACCCGCGGCGACATGCTGGAACGGCTGCGCCTGCGCACCCTCTCGTTCTTCGCGCAGCTCGGTCCCGAGGAGGTGGAGGCCGGCTTCCACCGCTTGGAGCAGGCTGTCGCCGCGGATCCCGACGCGCCGGCGCCCGTGTTCGCCGAGCCGCTGCTCACGTTCGAACTGCGCTGACGAAGGGATCGGGCACGGCACGGGTGACGCCCTGCGTCGGTGCTCGACGGAAGCAGGAAACGCTCGGCCTTGTGTTGCAGGTCAGGGGGCAGACCCGTCAGCCCCCTGACGATCGCGCGAAACTCCCGGCCGAGTTCGGGAAATTCGGCCCAGACCGCCGAGTCCCTGGTGTGGACCGATGTCCTGCCCGATCAACAAGCGCATGCCTCGACGGTCAGCTCGCCGATCGGCCGATGCCGCAAGGCGAGTGCGGTGGCGATGAGGCGGGTGTCGTCGGCCGACGGAGCCGGCCATTGTTCGCGTTCGAGCTCGTGGAGGGAGCGGTCACGATGCATGGGGTGCGTCATCGATCGATGGTCCTACGGCCAGGTTCCGAACCCGGTCTCATGTGTCCGTCAGACGATCGCTCACGGAGACGTCCGGGTACACGCGAATGCTCAGGCTCCCCTCGTGTCCCCCCAACTCGAAGTGCACCACTATGTACTTCTCCCGGACACCGTCCTCGATCCGGATACCGCGCGCACCCTCCCGGTAGATGCTGAGAATCTCGGCGTCGTCGCGCAGCCAGCGGAGCATGAACGAGCCGACGGTGACGTCGTACGAGAAACAGAGGATGTCCTGGTCGTCGACTACCAGCTCGAGGACCTCCACGTCTTCGCAGCCCTCCTCCGGCACGGGCGCGACACCGAACACTTCCCGGAAACGGGCGGCTTCGGGGACATGGAAGCTGCCGCCTCCCCCCGGAGCAGGGGGCGGTTCCGGTACGCGGCCCCGCCTCGGGAGAGCAGCACCCTCATCGCGTCGAGGCGAGGGGCCGACCTCGTCGGTGTGGATCACCGGGGCGGCGTCGTGCACAGGCGTCGCGCCATGGAGATCCGGAGCAGCGGTGCGGGGCATGGGGACACGATCCCATGCCGGGAAACCCGCAGGCGACCGGCCGTACCCGGGCCGTACGGCGGACGGGCCGACGGCGTGCGCGGGCGGGGTGGGCGTCGGCTGCGTAGGGTGGGTGGCGCCGGGGACGGCCGGGCCGATGGGAGGCTGGGATGAGCGCACAGGGCACGGACGCGTACACCGACGGCAACGCGCTGGCCGGACCGCTGCGGGAGATCTTCGCGGTGGAGATGACGGCCGCCGAGGGGCGCTGCGTGGGCTGCGGACTCACCGGCCCGGTCGCCTCGCTGCGCGTCTACGACCACGCTCCCGGTCTGGTGGCGCGCTGTCCCGGCTGCGACACCGTGATCATGCGGCTGGTCCGCGGGCCGTCCGCCGCGTGGCTCGATCTGCGGGGCTCGGTGAGCATGCGCATCCCGCTGCCGGAGTGACACCTTCGGTCGATTCCCGGCCCGGTTGACCGCTGCACGCGTCTTGGCTCTTCGCGCCGTGTGCCCAACACTGTGCCGATGACGACGCGAGCGGAGTGGGAGACCCTGCTGGACCGGCTGGCCGTGGACGAGCTGATCAGCGGCTACGGGGCGGCCGTCGACGACGGCGACTGGACGGCGTACGTCGCGCTCTTCACCCCGGACGGCCGGGCCGACTACACGTCCGCGGGCGGCATCGCCGGTCCCGCCACCGAGGTCGCCGAGTGGCTCGACTCGACGATGCGGCTGTTCCCCGTGCGCCAGCACCTGATCGTCAACCGCCGGATCACCCTGGAGCCGCCCTCGGCCGTGGCGCGGGCCGACTACGTCAACCCCATGCGGCTGGACGACCCGGGGACGAAGGCGACCGCCCCCAACTTCGTGTGCGGCGGCCGTTACACGTTCGGCCTGCGGCACACCGGAACCGGCTGGCGCATCCAGGAGGTGCTGGTCCGGGAGAAGTGGCGTTCCTGAGGCGCGGGACCCCACGGACGGGCAGGGCCAGGGGCGCGGGTGTATCCAGGAGTAATGGACGTGGCACGACGCCTGGGGCAGTGGGGGCGGTCGTGGCGGCCCAGGCAGCTGCTGGTGGCCGCCATGATCATGCTGATCCTGGTGGTCACCGCCGTCGACATCATGGCACCGCCCGACGTCCATCTGGGACCGTTCCTGGTCGCCGCCCCCGCGATCACCGCGTCGTTCGCCGGGGCCAGGACGACGGCGTTGGTCGGCGGGGTCGCGGTGGCCGCGCAGATCCTCGTGGCGGGGGTCCGCACGACGCCGCTGGACCTCAACCACTCGGCGCAGATCGCCACCCTGGCCCTGATGTCGGTGCTGGCGACCTTCTTCGCCCACCTGCGCGTCAAGCACGTGCGGCAGGTGACCCGCCTGCGTTCGGTGGCCGAGACCGCGCAGCGGGTGCTGCTGCGGCCCATCCCCCGGCGCATCGGACCGCTGTGCATCGCCTCGGTCTACCTCGCGGCGGAGGCGGAGGCGCAGATCGGCGGGGACCTGTACGCGGCGGTGCGGACGGACGGCGGGACCCGGGTGATCGTGGGCGACGTCCGCGGCAAGGGCATGGAGGCGGTGAACGAGGCCGCGCTGACCCTGGGCGCCTTCCGGGCCGTGGCCCACCGGCAGGCGGAGCTGCCGGCCCTCGTCCTGTGGCTGGAGCGGGCCCTCTCGTCGGAGCTCACCGATCCCGCCGCCGAGGCCGGACGGGCCGAGGACGAGGCCGAGTCGTTCGTCACCGCGGTCGTCGCCGACATCCCGGACGACAAGCCGGTGGTCCACCTCGTCACCTGCGGTCACCCCCCGCCGCTGCTGCTGCACGACGGACGGGTGACCTCGCTGGACATGCCCGCGCCCGCGCCGCCGCTGGGGCTGACGCAGTTCGTCGGCGGGGCCGGCGAGGAGCCCACGGTGCGGACGTTCGCCTTCGGGCCGGGTGACACCCTGCTGCTGTACACCGACGGGGTCGTCGAGGCACGTGACGTGTCCGGCGTGTTCTACCCGCTGACCGGCCGGCTGGCCGGGCTTCCGCCCGGTGATCCCGAGGCGCTGGTGGACCGTCTGTGCGCCGACCTCCTCGCCTACGCGGGCGGCTGCCTCGGCGACGACGCGGCCGTCCTGGCGATCAGCCGGTCGCCCGCCCTGGTGCCGGCGGCGGGCCGCGCGGGCGGTGGTCCGCCTTCGGCACCGCCGCCGCCTCCCGGGCAGGCGGCGCCCCCGAGTTGACCGGCGCGGCGCGGCGATCGATGGCATCGCGGGGGGCGCTTGGGGTATCCGGTCTGTGACACGGGGAGACCACGACCGGAACAGACCAAGAGGAGGGGGTAGTCCGTGGCTCGATCGGCGGTGCGCGGGCGTACGTCGGAAGGATCGGGAGAGGGCCGGCGATCACCGCTGGCCGCGCTTGCCCGATGGGCGGCGATGGCGCTGGCGTTCGTGGCGATGGTCGCGTTCGGGGCGGTGCTGGCCCGGGCGACACTGGCGCCGTCGTACGCCTCGGAGGGGCTCGCGCACGCGAATCTGCAGCCGGGTGCGTCACTGCGGCAGTACTACGAGCGGTACACGGTGGCGGGCGCCGTGCGGCAGGTCGGCGGGAACGTGCTGCTGGGCATGCCCTTCGGCGTGCTGCTCCCGGTGCTGGCGCCCAAGGCGCGCGGGGCGCTGCGCGTGGTGGTGACGACCGGCCTGGTGATGATCCTCGTGGAACTGGCGCAGGGGGCGGTGGTGCAGGGCCGCGCCTTCGACGTCGATGACGTGATCATGAACACCGCCGGTGCCCTGCTGGGCTACCTGCTCTTCGGGCGCCGCCTCGGCCGGGCCGTGCACGACGTCCGCCCGGCGGCTCCCGCCGAGGACCCGGCCCCGGCGGCGAAGCCCGCGGCCGGCACCGGGACGTCGAGGATCACGAAGGCGTTCCGGGGTCGCGGAAGCGGCGCGGCCGGGAAGACCGGAACGGCGGGGAAGACCGGGAAGACGGCGGGAGCCGGGAAGGGAGCCGCGAAGGGGGCCAAGGCCGCGGAGCCGGGCCCCCGCAGGCCGTTCCCGTCCTTCGGGACGGTCCGCCGCAAGGCCGCCCGGCGCTCCTGAGCGGGCGCCCGGCCCCCTGCGCTCCGCCGCTGGTACGTCCCTGACCAGCGGCGGAGCCGCATGGAGTTCGTCACATCGGGGCGGGAAAGGCTTTCCCCCGGGCACCACACTTTGTTACACAGAGTGGATTCATCCCCGATTGCCCCGGGAGCGGGCGACATGAACGACGACGACACCCCGGACCGCCTCCACGCGTTCGAGCTGGACTTCACCGACCACGAGACCCGCCGCCGGGCCGAGGTCCTCGCCGCCCTCGGCGACGACTGGGACCCGGTGACCGTGCTCCGCGAGGAGGACGCGGCCTACCGGCTGCTCTACTCCGGCCTCGACGAGGAGCAGGAAGCGGTGTACCGCACGCTCGTGGCCGCCGGTGTGCTGCCGCCCCGTGAGGCGACCGGGGAGGACGACGGTGCTGCTTCCGATTGATCCCACGGCCGACCCCGGCCGCCGGGCGTGGGTCCCCTGCCCGCGCTGTGCGGACCACCGGGAGTGCGCCACCTGCGCCGCGGGCCGCAACTGCCCCGACCACTGGCGCTACTTGCTGTCGAACAAGGGACCCGTGCTGCATCTGCAGTGCCCCGGCTGCACCCACATGTGGGCCTGGGACTCCGGCTTCGGCGCGCACCACCGCAACCGCGCCTGAACGTCACGCCGCCCGGGCCGTCCCCGGCAGGCGGCGGCCCGGCTGGTGTGCGAGGCTCGGGGTGTGGGCTGCCCCCGTCCGCGGGGAGCAACCGCGGACCCCTCAGGGAGGCGATCATGGAAACCGATGCCCTGACGGTCGGCACCCTGCGAGAACTGCGCGCGACCAGGCCGTATCCGGCGGTGTCGCTGACCATGCCGACGCACCGGCGCCAACCGGACAACGCCCAGGACGCCGTACGGCTGCGCAATCTTCTCGCCGAGGCCGAGCGCCGGATCGAGCACGATCCCGAGGCGTCCCGCCGGGCCCGGATGGCCATCAAGACTCAGCTCAAGGCGGCCGCCGCCGAGGTCGACCTGCGCTACTCGCTGGACGGGCTCGTCATGTACGCCACGGAACGGGACCACCAGATCTGGACCCTGCCCCGGGCCGTCCCCGAGCGCGTGGTTCTCAGCGACAGCTTCCTCACCCGCAATCTTGTCGCCGCGAAGGCGAGGGCCCGCCCGTACTGGGTGCTCACGGTGGCGGCCGACCGGGCCACCCTGTGGGGCGGCAGCGGCCAGTCGCTGCACCCGCACGACGCCCGGGGTTTCCCGCTGGAGCCCGATCCCGTGCAGTGGGACCCCGAGCGTCAGGAGCAGGTCGGGGACCACCCGAGCACCTTCCGGGACGAGGAGACGCGGCGGTTCCTGAGGTCCGTGGACAGCGCGCTCGCCGCGCTCCTGGCCACCGACGACCGGCCGCTGTACCTGGTCGGCCTGCCGGACGCGGTCGCCCTGCTCAAGGAGGTCGGCACCGCCGCCGACGCCGCGGTGGCCGTCGTGCACAAGGGCGGCCTGGCGAACGGCCCCGCGCCGGCGCTGCTCCAGGAACTCGCCCCGGCGCAGAAGGAGTTCGCGGAGCGGGAGGCGGAACAGATCGACCGCAGGCTGGTGGACGCCCGCAGTCGCAGGATCTTCGCGGCCGGGCTGGACGAGGTGTGGGAGTCGGTGTGCGAGGGCCGTGCCGAACTCGTCGTGGTCGAGGAGGACTTCCAGCGCGCGGTGCGCCTGAGCGACGGTCACCTCACGCCGGTCGACGGTGACGCGCCGGAGGCGGGCGGCTTCGAGGAGGGCATCCGCGAGGACATCGTGGACGAGCTCGTGGAGACCGCACTCGACAAGGGCGCCGAGGTCCGCTTCGTGGCGCCGGACAGCCTCGTGGAGCACGACCGGATCGCGGCGGTGCTCCGCTACTGATCCGTCGCGCCACCGGGCCGCCGTCCGGTCGCGGCGAGCGCGGCGCCCCCGAGAACGTCACCCGGGTCCGCTGTCGGCGGCGGGCCCGGGTGACCTGCGCCGCGGCGGCGGCATGGGCGGGCCGCCGGGTCAGGAGGCCTCGACGGCGGCCTTGATCCGCTGCCCGAACGCCGGGGCGTCCTTGCGTGCGGCGCTCAGGGCGATTCCCACCAGCAGCTTCCCGAGACCGTGCCCTTCCAGATGGTTGAAGATCCGCACCCGGGTGGTGGTCTCGGAGACCGGCTCCAGGTCGTAACCGCCCTCGGCGGTGACCAGGTTCTTCGACTGCTCGGTCCAGCGGATCCGGTTGGGCGGGTCGAACTCGGTGATCCGGAACTCCCGGTGGGACTTCATCCCGGCGTCCTTCACGATGCTGGTGAACACCGTGCCGACCGTGGTCGGGGCGTCCGGCGTCCGCAGGATCTCCTGCACCCTGGGGCTGAACTTCGGGTCGTTGCGCCCGTCCGCGAGGAAGGCGAAGACCTCCGCCACGGGACGGCCGACCTCGACGACCGCCTCGAACTGACCGCCCATGTCGCTCCTTGATGCCTCGGTGGATCGCCGGGTCCGGCGACCCGGCCACGATAGGGCCCTTCACCGCCCCGGGCACCCGGGCGCGTTCCGCATCTTCGCCGCGAGCGGTGAGCGCTGCGGCTCCCCCGCACGTATGGAAGGCCGGGTCCCCGCTCGGGACCTGCGGCAGCTCATGCCGGTGACCTGCAGGTACGTAAGCGGATATTGGGGGCACGGTGAGGCGCAAACGGCGTCAGGTGCAGCGCGCGCTGCGGCTCGTGGCCGTCGCGGGAGTGGTCTGCGGCGGAGTCATGATGTCGCAGGCCTTCGGGGCGGCCCCCGACGGCACGCAGCCCAGGAGCGGGAGCCGGGTGCTGGACGCACCGGACGGCGCGCGGGGCCCGGCGGACGCGGCGGGCCTCGCCAGAGACCTGGCGGCGCGACTCGGCGACGCCCGGACGGGCGGCAGCTGGGTGGACGACGAGGGCCGCCCGGTGGTCGCCGTGACCGACGAGGACACCGCGGCCGAGGTCGCCCGGGCGGGCGCCCGGGCGGAGGTCGTCCGCTACAGCATGCGTGACCTCCAGGACGCGGCCGGCGAGCTGCGGGAGGCCCCGCGTGTGCCCGGTACGGCCTGGTCGGTGGACCCGGTCTCCAACGAGGTCCTCGTGCTGGCCGACAGCACCGTCTCCGCGCAGGAGTGGGCACGGCTGCAGTCCGTCGCGGACGGCATCGGCGGGCAGGTGCGCATGGAGCGCACCGAGGCCGCCTTCACGACCAGGACCGCGGGGGCGGCGCCGATCCTGACCCGGGGCAGCCGCTGTTCCGCCGGCTTCAACGTCACCAACGGCACGACCGACTTCATCCTGACGGCCGGTCACTGCGGCCCGCCGGGCACCGGCTGGTTCGCCGACAACCAGGGGACCAAGCCCGTCGGCACCACCGTCTCGACCTCGTTCCCCGGCGGCGACTTCTCGCTCGTCCAGTACCAGAACGACGGCTCGGACCACAGCAGCGTCGTCGGGGTCGGCTCCGGCCGCGTGGTCCGCATCACGGGTGCGGCCGACCCGTTCGTGGGTCAGGAGGTCTTCCGCAGCGGCAGCACCTCGGGGCTGCACTCCGGTCAGGTCACCGGACTGAACGCGACCGTCAACTACCCCGAGGGAGCGGTCAGCGGTCTCATACAGACCACCGTGTGCGCGGAGCCCGGTGACAGCGGCGGCCCCCTGTTCGCCCAGGGCTTCGCGCTCGGCATCACCTCGGGCGGCAGCGGCGACTGCACCGCCGGCGGCATCACCTTCTTCCAGCCGGTGACCACGGCGATGGCGACGCTCGGTGTGAGCCTGCCGCGCGCCACGGACAGCGGCGACGCCGCGACGCCGGCCGCCGGTGGCGGGACGCCGGGTACGGCGCCGGCCGCCACCGCGGGTGCGCCCACCCGTGAGGCGGGTGGCGGCGCGGGAGGCGGTTCGGGCGGCTCCGGGACCGGCCAGGGCGGGCAGCAGGCGGCCCCGGGGGCGCCCGGCGCCCCGACGGCTCCGGGTGGCGCGCCGGTCTACCCGGGCACCGCGAGCGGTCCGACGTCGCTGGGCGCGATCGGCAGCGGCGGCGGCATCGGCCCCGGTCTGCTGATCGTCGCCGTCAGCTGCCTCGCGTTCCTGGCCACGCGGTGGATCCGACCCGCCGCGGCCGCCGGGGGCTACGGCTCGGGAGGCTGGGACTGACCGGCCGTCGCGGGCGGGCCGGGACGGAGGATCATGGAGGTATGACCGGTTCACCTCGCGCCCGCTCCTTCGACCGTGCCGCCGGACGGTACGCCGCGAACCGCCCCTCCTACCCGCCCGCCCTCCTCGACGCCGTCGAGGAGCTGGCGGGACGCCCGCTGAGCGGTGCCCTGGTGGCCGACGTGGGCGCCGGGACGGGCATCGCCACCGCGCTGCTGCACGACCGCGGCGCCCGGGTCGTGGCGGTGGAGCCCGGCGACGGCATGTCCGCGGAACTGCGCCGCAACCTGCCGGACGTCGCCCTGGTCCGCGGGGACGGCGACCGGCTGCCGCTGGCCTCCGGCGCCTTCGACTTCGTCACGTACGCCCAGGCGTGGCACTGGACCGATCCGCGGCGGTCGGTGCCGGAGGCCCTGCGGGTGCTGCGGCCGGGCGGCGCGTTCGCACTGTGGCGCAACGACCCCGACACCTCGGTGCCGTGGATCGCCGCCGAGCAGACGCGGCTGCGCGGCTTCTTCGCGGCGCTGTCCCACCCCCGCGCGGGGCGGCTGCCGGACGGGCCGGGTTTCACCGAGCTCCGGGTGCCGTGGTCGCGGCGGGTGCCCGTCGAGGTGCACCTGGCGAACATCGGCACCCAGTCGGCGTTCCTGGTGATCGGCGAGGAGCGTTCCCGGGCCTTCCTCGCCGCCGAACGGGAGCACCTGACCCGGCACTTCCCCGACGGCATGGTGGACGAGCACTACGTCGTGGCCCTGGTCCTCGCGATCCGCTGACGGGCGGCCCGGCGCCGGCGCCGGACGCCACGCGCCGCCCACGCACCCGGTGACCCGTACGGTCGCGGCGCGGCCCGGGTGCCGGGTGCTCTGGTGGCCGCGGCGGGGCGGCACGCCTAGCGTGGGCGAAGTGGCACAGGAACCGAGGGAGCACGCATGAAGAGCGCAGATCTCCTCGCCGACGCCTTCGGCAGGATCCAGGAGGCCGTGCACGAGGCCGTCGAGGGCATCGCCCCGGAGGGCCTGCACGCGCGGCAGGACGAGGGGGCCAACTCGATCGCCTGGCTGATCTGGCACCTGACGCGCATTCAGGACGACCATGTGGCCGGCGTCGCGGGCACCGAGCAGCTGTGGACCGCCGACGGCTGGGCCGACCGCTTCGGTCTGCCCTTCGCGCCGTACGACACCGGGTACGGCCACCGCCCCAAGGACGTCGCCGCGCTGCGCGTCGAGTCGGGCGAGCTGCTGACCGGCTATCACGACGCGGTGTGCGAGCGCACCCTGGGCTATCTGTCGACGCTGCGCGAGGCGGACTTCCCCCGCGTCGTCGACACCAGCTGGGATCCGCCGGTGACGCTGGCGGTGCGGCTGGTCAGCGTGGTCTCGGACGATCTGCAGCACGCCGGGCAGGCCGCGTTCCTGCGCGGCTGCGTGGAACGCGGCGCGCTCTAGCGGCCCGGCCGCGCGTTACCGTCACCGCCGTCGTCGGCATCGGCATCGGCGCGCTCGTACTGGAGCAGTACGACCCCGTTGCCGAAGGTCCGGGTTCCGGTACGCCGTAGGGCGGTGAGGGTGCCGGCGTCGGGGAAGGGCGTCCTGCCCCGCCCCAGCAGGACGGGGTGGACGTAGATCCGGAACTCGTCGACCAGGCCCAGCCGCAGGAAGGAGGCGGCGAGGCCGGCCCCGCCGAGCACCAGGTCGCCGCCGGGCCGCGCCTTGAGCTCCCGGACCTCCTCGGCGACGACGTCGCGCACGATCGTGGCGTTCCAGTCGGCCCGCTCAAGGGTCCGCGAGTACACGAACTTCGGCATGTCGCGCCAGATCCCGGCGAACTCGGCCACGGCGGGGCTGCTCTGCGGGTCGGCGTCGGCCGTCGGCCAGTAGGCGGCCATGAGTTCATGGCTGACGCGGCCGCTGAGGAAGCCGCCCATCACCTTCAGCCGCTCGTTCATGTGGAGGTGCAGCTCCTCGTCCACGAGGTGCCAGTCGATCTCGCGATCGGGCCCCTCGAAGTAGCCGTCGAGGGACACCGACATCTGCATGATGATCTTTCGCACGGCGGTCCTCACCCTGGGTCGCCCGGGTTGCCCACGACCCCCCGGACGATACCCCCCCGGGCCGCCGGCAAAGCCGGTCAGGGGCGCGCGCCGGCCGTGCCGGAGGTCCCCGCCGGCTCCTCGACGGCGCTGAGCGGGGCTGCCAGGGACTCCAGGCTGCGCCGCTCGGCGCGGACACCGATGGCCGCCTCGACCAGCCCCGCCAGCGTCATCAGGGTCGCGCCGAGGCAGAAGGCGAGGGTGGTGTCGCCGGGCTCGCCGCTGCTCACCAGGCTGTTGAAGAGCAAGGGACCGGTGATGCCGCCGATGGCGGTGCCGACGGCGTAGAAGAAGGCGATGCACAGCGCCCGGGTCTCCAGCGGGAAGATCTCGCTGACCGTCAGGTAGGCGGCGCTGGCGCCCGCCGAGGCGAGGAACAGCACCGCGGTCCAGCAGGCCGTCATCGTCACCGCGCTGAGGGCGCCCTGCTGGAACAGGTAGGCGGTGCCGAACAGGAGCAGGCCGGAGCCCACGTAGCTGCCGGTGATCATCGGCTTGCGGCCCACGGAGTCGAAGAGGTGGCCGAGCAGCAGGGGGCCGAGGAAGTTGCCGACCGCGATGACGGCGAAGTAGTAGCCGGTGTCGCCGTTCGGCACGTCGAAGAAGGTGGTGAGGATGACGGCGTAGCCGAAGGTGACGGAGTTGTAGAGGAAGGCCTGGCCGGAGAAGAGCGCGAGGCCGAGCACGGTGCGGCGCGGATACGTGCGGGTGACGGTGCGGGCGATGGACAGGAAGCCCCGTTCGCCGCGGGGGCGGATGAGGATGCTCTCGCCCGGCTCCGGCAGGGGCTTGCCGCTCTCCTCGGCGACCGTGCGCTCCACGTCCGCGACCAGGCGTTCGGCCTCCTCGGCCCGGCCGTGGGTGAACAACCAGCGCGGGCTCTCCGGCACATGGCGGCGTACCAGCAGGATGACCAGCCCGAGGACGACGCCGATACCGAAGGCGAGCCGCCACCCGACGTCGGTGGCGAACAGCGAGGTGTCCAGGAGGGCGATGGACGCGAACGCGCCCACGGCGGCGCCGATCCAGAAGCTGCCGTTGATGATCAGGTCGATGCGGCCGCGCACCCGGGCCGGGATCAGTTCGTCGATCGCCGAGTTGATGGCGGCGTACTCGCCTCCGATGCCGAACCCGGTGAAGAAGCGGCACAGGATGAAGAACCAGGCGGTCCACGACACCGCGGTGACGGCCGTGGCCGCGAGGTAGACGGCCAGGGTCACCATGAACAGCTTCTTGCGGCCGAGCCGGTCGGTCAGCCTGCCGAAGAACAGCGCGCCCAGGCACGCCCCCGCGACGTAGACCGCGGCCGCCAGGGTGGTGACCTGGGCGGTGCTGATGTCGATGCCGCTGCCCCGCTCGGCGAGCCGGCCCGCCATGTTGCCGACGATGGTGACCTCGAGGCCGTCGAGGATCCACACCGTGCCGAGACCGATCACGATGCGCCAGTGCCAGCGGGTCCACGGCAGCCGGTCCAGACGGGCCGGGACATCGGTCCGCAACGCCCCCGGCGGGTCGGCGTGAGCCGTCGACGCTGACATGGCCACCTCCGTGAACGATCCGTTCTGTCCGGAAGCGCGTCTTCCCCCGAGGGGGGCGTTCATGCTGCGGCGGTCGGGCCGGTCAGCCGTAGAAGTTGCGCTCCCAGCGGTGCCGGGCCAGCACGGCGAGTTGATCCGGCGTCAGGGGGCGTCCGTCGCTCAGCGCGGTGTTCCGCTCGACGTTGCGCACCGACCGCATGCCGGGGATGACGGTGGAGACCGCGGGGGCGCTCAGCACGAACCGCAGGGCGGTCTCGGCCATGTCGTCCCGGTCGATGCCGAGGTCGGCGACGATGGCGTCCACGTGCCGCTCCACCTGCGCGGGCCGGTCGTCGCGGAAGTAGCGGTTGCGGAAGTCGCCTTCGGGGAACGCGCTCCCGGCGGTGATCCGGCCGGTGAGGCCGCCCTCGTCGAGTGCCACCCGGACGATGACGCCGACGCCGTGCTCCTGGCAGGCGGGCAGCAGCGCGTCGGCCGGTGCCTGGTCGAAGACGTTGTAGATCACCTGCACCGTGTCCACGAGGCCGCTGCGGACCAGGGCGAGGGCGTTGTCCGGCTCGTGGTCGTTGACCGACACGCCGAAGAGCCGGATCTTGCCCTGCTTCTTGAGGTCGGCGACGGTCTCCGCCCAGTCCCCGCGCCGAACCCACTCGTCGCTCCAGACGTGGAACTGGAGTACGTCGAAGTGGTCGAGGCCGCTTGCCCGCAGGCTGGTGTCGAGGCTCTCGCGGATGTGGTCGCCGGGGAACGCCTCGGCGGGGTCGACACCGTCGGGCGCGGGCCACAGCCGGTTCTTCGGCGGCACTTTGGTCGCCACGAGAACCTCCTCGCCGGCGCGGGCGCGCTCGCGGACGACCCGTCCGACGATGCGCTCGCTCTCGCCGTAGCCGCGGGCGGTGTCGATGAGGTTCACCCCGAGGTCGACGGCCCGGTTCAGGGCGCGTACGGACTCGTCCTCGGTCGCGCCCACCCACGCGGACTCGCCGATCCCCCAGGCTCCGTAGCCGATCTCCGACACCCGCAGCCCGCTGCGTCCCAGGTCCCGGTAGCGCACAGTCGTCCTCCACTCGTGCCGTCACCCGCGGAGCGGTCTCCGCAGCCATGACGATAGGCGACCGGCCCGCACAAGGTCATCAGGGTTCCGCGCGGTCGCCGCCGACGACGCCCGCGCATACCCCAACGCGGCCCGGCCCGCGACGAATTCGGCGGTTCCGGGCCTTTGCCCACCGGCGGGTCCTAGCGTGGTCGGCCCGTAACGGATGACGGGGGAGAACAGGGGGACCGCTGTGCCGAACCCGTCCGGCGGAGGACCGTCACGGCGCCGCATGATCGAGCCGACGCGCATCATCCCCGCGCGGGAGGCATCCGGGGGGCCGGACGAGCCGTGGGAGGACTCCCTCGACCTCTTCCGCCCGGCCGGCGGTTCCGCCGGTTCCAGCCCGCCCAGGGAGGGCGGCCCCGACACCCAGCCGCTGCCACGCACCGCACCGCCTCCCGCACGGCCCGCACCACCGCGTACGGACCCCCGGGCCGGGGCCCGGACGGGACGGCCGCCTCGGCGCACCCCGCGTACCACGCGCGCCCTGCGCGTCGCCGTGCTGACCGGCACCGGTGGGGCCGCCGGATTCGCGCTCGCGCTCGCCCTGTTCGCCCCCGGCGTCCTCCATCCCCGCGCGCCGCAAGGCGCCGCCCCCGCCGCTCCCGGCGCGCCCACCGCCACGGCTCCCGGCTCCCCCGGCGCGGGCGCGATCGGCGGGGTGCTCCGCCGGGGCGACACCGGACCGGCCGTCAGCGAACTGCAGGCCCGGCTCCTGCGGATCCCGGACGTGTACGCGGGCGGCGCGGTCGACGGCCTCTTCGACGGGCGCCTCGCGGCGGCCGTCGCCCGCTTCCAGGTCTGGTACGGAGTCCGCGGCGACGAGAGCGGCGAGTACGGCGACGCGACGCGCCGCGACCTGGAGTCCCGTACCTCGCTCGCCTCGGGCTGAGCTCCGGCGGCCCGGCCGGGACGGCCGGCCGCGCGACAGGTGAGGAAACCGCAGGCCTTATAGATTGGTGGGGTGGCCCTGCCCGAGCGGGGGGACGACGAGCAGCACACCGTGGCGGCACCGCGGATCGACTACGCGGCGCTCTTCGCGGCGACGCCCAGCCCGTACCTGGTACTGGACGCGGCGCTCGTCATCGTGAGCGTCAACCGGGCGTACCTGGAGGCGACCCGGCGCACCCGGGACGACCTGATCGGGCAGTACATCTTCGACGCGTTCCCGGACAACCCCGCCGATCCGCTGGCCGACGGGGTGCACAACCTCAGCGCCTCCCTGCACCGGGTGCTGACCTCCCGCGAGCCCGACACGATGGCGGCGCAGAGGTACGACATCCCGCTGGTGGCCGAGCCCGGGAGGTTCGAGGAGCGCTGGTGGAGCCCCATCAACACTCCCGTCCTCGGGCCGGACGGCACGGTGGCGTGGATCATCCACCGGGTCGAGGACGTGACGGCGTTCGTCCAGGCCCGCCGGCACCGGCACGGGCTGCAGGGCTCCGAGCTGAGCGAGCGGGAGCAGGCGATGGAGGCCGAGCTGTACGCGCGGGCCCGGGAACTGCAGCGCCTCAACGACCAGCTGCGCGAGGCCCACGCCCGCGAGCGGAAGGTCGCCCTGACGCTGCAGGAGGCCATGCTGCACTCCCCGGACCTGGTCCAGCACGGGGACATCGCGGTGCGCTACCTGCCGGCGGCGGGCTCGCTGAACGTGTGCGGCGACTGGTACGACGTGGTCAACCTCTCGCCGGGCTGCTACGCGGTGGCGGTCGGCGACGTCGTGGGCCACGGTCTGGAGGCCGCCAGCGTCATGGGGATGCTGCGCAGCGCGCTGAGCGCGGCGATGCGCACCGTCGACGGTCCCGCCAAGGCCCTGGAGATCGTCGGCCAGTACGCCCGCTGTGTGGAAGGCGCCCTCGCCACCACGGCCTTCAGCGCGCTGATCGACAAGGAGCGGCACACGATCAGCTACAGCAGCGCCGGGCATCCGCCGCCCGTGCTGCTCCACGGCGACGGACGCTGCGAACTGCTGGACCAGGCGACCGACCCGCCTCTGGGAGCCCGTCCCGCCCACGTCCCCCGACCGCAGGCGGCCGTGTCGTACCGGCCGGGGGACACGCTGGTGCTCTACACCGACGGGCTGATCGAGCGCCGCGAGGAGGACATCTACACGGGCCTGGCCCGGTTGACCTCGGCGCTCGCCGAGAAGCCCGGGCTCGGCGCGGAGTCGCTCGCGGACGCCCTGCTGACCCGGCTCGGCGTCACCGGGGGCGCGGCGGACGACATCGCGCTGGTCACCGTACGCCTGTGAGGCGCGGGCCGGTGCGGACGGCGCGGTGGCCGGGCGGTGCCGCCCGGCCTACGGTGATCTGAGGGGTCCGGCGGGTCGTGGACCTGAGCAGCGAGGAGGCCGCGGGTGCCCGGTCGCGGTGGGCTGGAGTGGGTGCGGGCCCGTGATCCGGGTCTTCGGGCGGTGCGCCGTTCCGCTCGGGTGACGCTGGTGGCGTGCCTGAGCTTCTATGTGGCGCGCTACGGCTTCGGCGACCCGGTCGTCGCGATCTACGCGCTCTTCGGCGCGGTCGCCTCCGGCGCCCTGTCGTATGTGCCGGGTACGCCGCGTGAGCGTGCCCGGACGCTGCTGGCCGCGCTGCCGGTGGCCGCGCTGCTGGTGGCCCTGGGCACGGCGCTGGCCGTGAGCGACTGGACGGCGGCGCTGGGGATGCTCGGGGTCGGCTTCGCCGTGACGTACGCGGGAGTGGGCGGGCCGAAGCTGGTCGGGCTCGCGAACGGCCTGCAGTTGTTCTACATCCTGCCGTGCTTCCCGCCGTACCAGCCGGAGACGCTGGGCCTGCGCCTGTGCGGTCTGGTGGTCGGCGTGCTGCTGATGGCGGCGGCCGAGTTGTGGGTGTGGCCGGATCCTTCGCCGGGCCGCTACCAGGACCGGCTCGCCCACGCGTGCGAGGCCGCGGCGGACGCTCTGCAGTCGCTGGCGCTGGAGCCTCCGGTGGTGCGGGAGCGGTCGGAGGGCCTGCTGGAGACGGCGCAGCAACTGCGCATGAGCCATGTGCCGAAGGACGAGCGGCCGGTGTCCGCGGGTGCGCGCGACCGGGCGCTGTGCCAGGGCGCCGCCTACCTGCGGCACCTGCTGGCGCAGACCGGGCAGTTGGCGGACGACGCGGCGGAGCGCCCGCCGGCCCCCGACGCCGCGCGGTCGCGGATGCTGCTGGCCTCGGCCACCGCCTGCCACGGCGCCGCCCGGGCCCTGAGGGGCGAGGCGCCGGCGCCCCTGGTCGCCCCGTGCGCGGCCACCGCCGAGGCCTTCGAGGAGCACCGGGCCCGCCGGCCGGTGTCCGGGGCGGCCTCCGCGACGACGGTGCGGGACGGGGCGATCGCGCTCGACATCGCGTACACCGCGGCCTTCCTGGTCACGTCCGTGCGGATCGCGCTCGGCGCGCCGGTGCGGTCCGAGGCGACGCGGCCCGCGGAGGGACCGGGACCGTTCTGGTACGCGGGGCAGTCACCCGTCGCGCTGTACGGGCACCGGATGCGGGCCCATCTCACGCCGCGCTCGGTCTACTTCCAGAACGCCGTGCGCATCGCGCTGGCGCTGGCCGCGGCGCGGCTGATCGCGGGCGGGCTCGATCTGTCGCACGGCTTCTGGGCGCTGCTGACGACGCTGACGGTGATGCGCACCAGTGCCGCCGGCACCCGTACGACCGTGGTCCCCGCGGTGCGTGGCACGCTGGTCGGGGCCGGAGTGGCGGCGCTGCTCCTGGGTTTCGTGGGCGACCACCCGCTGGTGTACGCCGTCGCGATGCCGCCGGTGTTCTTCCTGGCCTTCACCGCGGGGCCGCTGCTCGGACTCGGCTGGGGCCAGGCCTTCTTCACGGTCGCGGTGGCCACCGCCTTCACGCAGATCGCCCCCGCGGGTCCCGAACTCGCCGCGTTCCGGATCGCGGACGTGGTGACGGGCGTGCTGACCGGCACCCTCGTCGGGCTGCTGGCCTGGCCGCGGGGCGGCACGGGCGAGCTGGGGCGGGCCTGTTCGCGGCTGCTGGACCAGGGCACCCGGGCGGTCACCCAGATCACCGACTGCATCACGGGCACGGGGACGATGGGCGACGCGCTGTCGAGGGCCCGGCTCGCCCAGCTGATCGCGGAGGCGAGCTACGCGCAGTTCGCGACCGAACGCGACACCCCCGGGGCCGGGCCTGCCCTGCCGACGGACTTCCAGGCGATCATGCTGGCCGGGAACCGGGTCCTGACCATGGGGCAGACCCTGGTGGACCACTGCCCTCCGGGCGCGCTGGCGGCGTGGCCGCTGAGCGCCGCGCACCTGCGGGACGCGGCGCACCATCTGCGGCTGACGACGCTGCCGCTGACGTACGACCTGCGCTCGGGGACGTTGCGTCCGGCGCCGGACGAGTCGCCGCAGCGGAGCGTGCCCACGGACCGCACCGTCATCGCCGACGTCTGCGCGGCCTCGGGCGGCCGGGCACCGGACCCGCTGCTGTACTACGCCGTCGACGCCGCGATCTGGCTGGCCAGCCTGCAGCGGGTGGTCACCGCGGTCCGCCGGCCGGCGGAAGATCCGGTAGCAGCGCAGTGTTGACGACCGCGAGGATGGCCGCCACGTCCTCGCGGGGCACCGCGGGCCACAGAACGGCCCGTGCGCGGCGGTACTTGGCGGCCAGCCGCAGCCGCTGCGCCTCGTCGAGGCGCGCGGCCCGGTCCGGGTGGCTGTTGTGGGCGTTGTCGGCGATCTTGACCAGGGCCGCGTCACGGGAGGCGGCGATCCGCCGCAGTTTGTCCTCGTAGGGCACGCCCGGCTGATTGGTCACCTGCTCGACGATGTCGACGACCCGGTCCGGGACGCCGGCGGCGCGCAGCCGGCCGGCGGTCCAGGAGGTGTCCTCGATGACGTCGTGCAGGAGCCCGGCCATCTGCAGTTCCGGGCCGAAGGCGGCGAGCCCCGCCGCGACCGCCCGGACGTGCTCGATGTAGGGCACGCCGATGCGGTCGGTCTGCCCCTCGTGCGCCAGGCGGGCCAGGGCCTCGGCGTCGGCCACGCTGTTCACCAGGTTCCTCCCAGGATGCCCGGACCTTCAGACCGGGGAGGGAGCGGACCCCTGCGGAGCAGGGCAGGAATCGGGGTTTCGCCCCCAGGGGTAAAGACCGTCGGGTCGTGTCCGTGTCGTGCTGAGCGAGAACCAAGCCGGCACGGCGGCGCGTTGCGAGAACCAAGCACGAGCCACCTCAGCTTTGCCGTACACGACCGGGCAGGTTCCGTCCCGGCTGGTGTTGAGGGAGTAAGACCTTGCGCGTTGCTGACCTGCGGGGCTTCCTGAGCCAGGAATCCCCCTGCGTCAGCAGCGGGAGGGTTCAACTTCATGGCAACCCATCCTCGGGGGCGCCGGGCGGGCCGGTCCAGCCTCAGTCCAGCGCGGCGAGCAGGCGCTCGGCCAGCGGGCCGGAAGATGCCGGGTTCTGACCGGTGATCAGGTTGCGGTCGGCCACCACGTGGGGCGTCCAGGGCTCGCCCTCCTGGAAGTCCGCCCCGAGGGCGACCAGCCGGTCCTGCAGGAGCCAGGGGGCGCGGTCCGCGAGCCCGGCCTGGGTCTCCTCGGCGTTGGTGAAGGCGGTCAGCCGGTAGCCCGCGAACGGCCAGCCGCCGTCGGCGCGTTCGGCGGCGAGCAGGGCCGCGGGTCCGTGGCAGACGACGCCGAGCGGCTTGCCCGAGTCGAGGGCGGCGGTCAGCAGGCGGCCGGAGACCGGGTCGACGGCGAGGTCCTCCATCGGGCCGTGCCCGCCGGGGTAGAACACCGCGGCGTAGTCGTCGAGATCCGCCTCCTCCAGTTTGATCGGGTGCCGCAGCGCCGTCATCGCCTCCAGTTCCTCGGCGACCGCCCTGGCGCCCTCCTCGCCGCCGTTGAACCCGGGGTCCAGACTCCCCCGGTCCACGGCCGGGACGACGCCGCCCGGGCTGGCGACGACGACCTCGTGCCCCGCGGCGGTGAGGATCCGGTGCGGGGTCACGGCCTCCTCCGCCCAGAAGCCGGTCGGGTGCTCGGTGCCGTCGGACAGCGTCCAGGACGAGGCGCCGGTCAGGACGAACAGGATCTTCGCCATGTGAGGTCTCCTTGGGGTGCTAGGTTGCCGCCGGCCCGCGTCGGGGCGGGCCGGACAGCACGACGGTAGGACGGGTCACCCATCGGATTCCAATAGAATCACCATCATGAGCCATACGGATTCCAATGGGTCTCCGGGAATGCGCCCGGGGCACGGCGGCGGCGGCGCGGGAGGCGGGCCGCTGGACCTGACCCTGCTGCGCACGTTCCTGGCAGTGCACCGCGCCGGCTCGTTCACCGCCGCCGCGCGTCTCCTGGGACTGTCCCAACCGACGGTGACCACCCAGATCCGTACCCTCGAAGGACAGCTGGACCGGGAGCTCTTCGAGCGGCTGCCCCGCGGGGTCGCCGCCACGCCCTTCGCCGACGAGCTCGCCGGCCGGGTGGCAGAACCGCTCGACGCGCTCGCCGCCGTCGCCGAGCGCGGGCACGGCGACCCGGACGTCCCGGCCGAGCCGGTGCGCCTCGGAGGCCCGGCGGAGCTGCTGTGCGAGCGTGTGCTGTCGGCGCTGGCCCCGCTCGTCGAGCGCGGCGTACGGCTGCGGATCGGTACCGGGCTCACCGACGACCTGCTGGAGTCGCTGCGGGCCGGACAGCACGACCTGGTGATCTCCACGCACCGCCCGCGCGGCCGGCTGTTCAGCGCCGTCCCCCTGATGGACGAGGAGTTCGTGCTGGTCGCCGCCCCGTCGCGGGCCGCCCGGCTGGACGTGGCGTCCGGCGGCCCCGGCGCGCTGAGCGGCGTCCCGCTCGTCTCGTACGCCGAGGACCTGCCGATCGCCCGCCGCTACTGGCGCCACGTGTTCGGCCGCCGACTCACCGGCCAGGCCGCCGTGACGGTTCCCGACCTGCGGGGCGTGCTGGCCGCCGTCGCCGCCGGCGCGGGCTTCACCGTCCTCCCCCGCTACCTGTGCGCCACCGCTCTGGCCGAGGGGACGCTCGTGCCGCTGCTGGAACCCGAGGACCCGCCCATCAACACCGCCCACCTCGTCCAGCGCCCGGGCGCCGGCCACCACCCGCACCTCGGCCTCGTCCGCGACCTGCTGCTGCGCGAGGCCCGCGCCTGGTGAGGCCCGGCCGGGGCCGCCGGTCCGGACGGGCGGTGCGGCACCGCGGTCACCGCGGTCACCGCGCGAGCGACTCCAGGGCCAGCACGGACAGCAGGAGGAGCCACCCCATCAGGAAGACCACCTGCACGCCCGTGGCGGCCCCGTGGCCACGGCGCGCCAGGACGACGGCAGTCACCGCGAAATACGAGCCGAGGAGGCCGAGGGCCGCCCCGTACACGGTGAGGTCGAGGGCGTCGTACGCCGGGCAGCCCGGTCCGCTGAAGCAGAGGTTGTGGGTCAGGTACCAGTAGACGACGGAGAGGTACATGGCCATGATCAGGAGGATCCCGGCCAGGAACACCGCGACGGCGGTCCAGGCCCCGGCACACCGCGACGGCGGACGCATCACGGAACGAGTCATGAGGCGAGTGTGGCGGTCCCGGCCGGATCTGCACCCGCGCGGGCGCCGTCCGGGAGGGCATGCTTGAGTCTCCCGCGGCGGGAGACCCCAGGATGGCGGACATGGACGACGACACCCTCCACACCATCGGTGACCTGGCCCGGATGACCGGTCTGAGCGTGAAGACCATCCGGTACTGGTCGGACACCGGAGTGGTGCCGCCGACCGATCGGACACCCGCCGGCTACCGGCTCTACGACCGGGCCGCGCTGGACCGCCTGGCCCTCGTGCGCACACTGCGCGACCTCGGCATCGACCTCGCGTCCGTCCACTCCATCCTGGACAGCAGGGTCACCGTCGCCGAGGTCGCCGCGGCCCACGCCGAGGCCCTGGAGGTGCAGATCCGCGCCCTGCGGATCCGCCAGGCGGTACTGCGGACGGTCGCCGGGCGCGGGGCCTCACCACAGGAGACGGAACTGATGCACCGACTCGCCACCCTCTCGGACCGTGAACGCCGCCGTCTCGTCGACGAGTTCGTCGACCACATCGTGAGCGGCATCGACGTCGACCCCGGATTCCCGGCCATGATGCGCGCCGCGCTGCCCGGACTCCCCGACGACGCCTCGCCGGAACAGGTGGGCGCCTGGGTGGAGCTGGCGGAGCTCATCCAGGACGAGGACTTCAGGGCCGGCGTCCGCCGGGCCGTCGCCGACCAGAGCAACGCGCTCGCTGAGGGCGGGCGGCCGGATCCGGCGGTGGCCCGCCGGACGGCCGAGTTGCTGCGCGAGCGCGCGGGCGGCGCAGTGGCGGCGGGTCTCGCCCCGGCCTCGCCGACGGCCCGGCCGGTCGTGGAGGAAGTCGTCGCCGCCTACGCGGAGTTGTCCGGCCGAACGGACGGTCCGGAGTTCCGGGCATGGCTGGCCGAACGGCTGGAGATCTCCCACGACTCCCGTTACGAGCGCTACTGGCAACTGCTGGCGCGGGTGGGCGGCCAGGAGGCACCCCACACCCTGTCCCCGGCGGTCGCCTGGCTGACGGCCGCCCTGCGGGCGGGCTGAGCCGGGCGCGGCAAGCCGTCAGCGCTCCTCCGCGACGCGGGCCCGCCGCCGCAGGACTTCGGCGGCCCGCCGGCACCAGTCCCGGTTGCCCTCCTCGAAGGCGAGGCCCCGCAGACAGGTGAGGTACGGGCCGACGCGGCGGCCGCGGCCGAGGAACTCCTCCTCGCTGCGGTCGCCGCGCATCCGCGCGAGAAGCCGTTCGAACAGCTCGATCTTGGCGTCGGCGAAAGCGGCCCGCTCGCCGAGCCGGGCGATCAGCTCCCCGGCGTCGACGACGTCGGCGGCCTGCACCGCCACCAGCAGGTCGTCGCGGATGAAGGAGGGCTTGCCGACCGCGGCCGCGAAGCGCTCCAGCTCGCCTACCCCGCCCTCGGTGACGTGGAAGAGGCGCTTGTTGGGCCGGCTGTCCTGGACGACCTCCCGGCCCGCGATCAGCCCCTCCTTCTCGAGCCTGGCCAGTTCGGCGTAGAGCTGCTGCGGCTGGGCGTGCCAGAAGTTGGCCACGCCGATGTCGAACGCCTTCGTCAGCTCGTAGCCGCTGAGCTCCCCGTCCAGGAGTGCGGCCAGGACCGCGTGCCGCAGGGCCATCCCGGCTCCCCTTCCGCCCGCCCGTCCCGGCGTGCCGTGCCGTGCTCTTCCGTGTGGACGCTCCCCATGATACTCAAGAAACTGACTAATCAATTTTCTGAGTGCCGGCGTCCGGAGCCGGACGACCAGGAGGAGCCATGACCGCCGCCGAACGCTTCCGGTCCGCCGTCGAGCGCAGCGATCTCAGCGCGCTGGACGAGCTGTTCCACGAGGACGTCCGTCTGTACAGCCCCGTGAAGTTCACCCCGTTCGAGGGCAAGCCCATGGTGATGGGGCTCTTCGGCGTCCTGCTGCGCACCTTCGAGGACTTCCGCTACGTGGGAACCCTGGACGGCACGGTCGAGACCAGCGCAGACGGCTCCGGGGCACCCTCGACCGTGCTGGTGTTCCGCGCCACCGTGGGCGGCAGGAGCATCCACGGCATCGACCTGCTGCAGGTCGACGAGGCGGGCCTGATCAAGGAGTTCACCGTGATGGTGCGCCCGCAGTCCGCGGTGCACGCGCTCGGGGAGGCCGTCCTGGCCGGCCTCGTCGCCGACGGCCTCGTCCCGGCACCGTAGGGGCACGGCACCGGGCACGAGCACGCCGGGCAAGAGCACGCCGGGCGGCTGACCTGGGCCGGGTCTTACGTCCCGGGCCCGTTACGCCGCCCTGGTGACCCGCCTACTGTCCTGGCCATGGATACGACAGGGACCCTGGACGAGGCGCTACAGCGACTGCACGGATCGGGGCCCGAACGGCTCGGACGGCTCACCAACCACGCGCCGATGGCCGTCGAGGCGCTCGCCGCCCGCGGGCAGGCCGCTTCCGTGCACCGCTGGCTCGACCTGTACGCGCGCAAGCTCGAGGAGTTCCCCTCCGGCGTCGAGCCTGTCACGGCCGCCGACTGGCGCTCCGCGCTCGGCGATCCGCGCCGCGCCGCCGACTGGATCGCCTACTTCGGGCGCGAGATCGCCGAGCACCCCTGGCGGGAGGTGCTCACGCAGTGGTGGCCGCGGCTGCTGCCCGGCGTGTACGGCGGCTCGACGCACCCGGTGATCCGGGTGGGCCACGCCGTACGCACTCTGCTGGCCGGCGAGACCACCGCGCCCCGTCTGGCCGAACTCGCCCACGGCCTCGGCTACTGGGCCGCCCGCCACCACCCCGTCGCGGGTCTCGCCCCGCTGCCTGGCGCGGGCAGCGCGGCCGCGGCTCTCGACGCGGTGGCGCCCATCGCCGTACGGGACGGCGGCTTCCCGGCGCGGCTCGGCCGCGTCACGGGCCTGCCGGTGTGGGCGGCCTCCGTCACGGACCCGGACGAAGCCCGCACCCGCCTGACCGAACTGGTGCGTGCGGCCACCCACCGGTACGCCACCCACGGCCACGGCGAGGAGACGATGCTGGTCCACGCCGCCACGGCCCCCAACGCCGTCCTGCGCGCCCTGCCCGCCCTCCCCCGCGCCCTGTGGGTACCGAGCCTGCGGGCCGCTTGGACGGCCTCCGCGGCGGTGACCGCGATGTACGCGCCGGACGCGCCGGTCGCGTACACCCCGCCGGGCACGTTCACCCCCGAGGAAGTCTTCGAACGGGCCGTGGCGCACGGCGACGAACACGTCCTCAAACTGACCGACACGGCCCTGGACGTCGGCGACGAACAGGCCCTGGCGGCCGCTCTGCGCTCCGTCGAGCTGAGCGAACCGCTGCGGTAGGCGCCCCGTCGTCCGGTCCGTGCTGCGGGCCGTGCTGCGGGCCGTCAACCGGTGGCGGAGACCATGCGGCCCAGGGCGGGAAGCACGCTTCGCAGGTCGCCGTCGTCCACGGTGACGGTCGCCGCGTCACGCGCTCCCGCCGACGCGTTGAACGCCACGCTCAATCCGACGGAGGCGAACAGCGGCAGGTCGGAGCGGCTGTCCCCGACGGCCCCGCACTCGCGGGGATCCAGCCCCAACCGCCGTGCCTGCGCGAGGGCGACGTCCCGTTTGTCGTACTCGTCGAAATGACGGGCGACCCGGCCCGTGAACCGGCCGTCGGCCGTCTCGAGGCGCGGCCCCCCGAACGCGTGGAAGCCGAACCGCCCGGCCAGATGACCGCCGACGGGTGACCAGGCGAGCGTCGCCAGGATGGGCACCAGCCCGTTCCGCCGGCACCAGGCAACGGTCTCGTCGATGCCCGGCACCAGGGGAAGCCCGTCGAGCCAACCAAAGACCCGGTCCACGGGAACCCCCGCCCAGCCCGCGGCATCCAGCTCGGAGACCTGACGATCGTCCAGTTCACCGGCGGCGTAGGCATCTTCGGCCCGGGCCAACTCGTCCCGGTGGCCGAGGAAGCCGGCCAGATGGACGGACGAACTCGTACCCGGGACGAGGGTGCCGTCGACGTCGAAGAACACGGCACCGGCATGATCGGACGAGGACACCGCGCAAGGATCCCACGGCCGCGGCCGAGCGCCCCCCTGCGGCCCGGCCTACCGGCCCCGGGTGCCCGGTGAACGGCGCAGCCGGAACAGCAGGGCGATCGCGGCCATGCCGCCCAGCAGGCTGGCGCTGCCGAGGGCCAGCAGGGTGCGTCCCGGTCCCTCGCTCTCGGCGGCCACGGGCCGGGTGGCAGGCGTGTGGACCGCGTCCCGCGGAGAGGCCGGGGCGGCCGCGGCGGATTCCGCGGTCCGGGCGGCGGAGGGGGACGCCGCGCCGCGGGAGACCGTGGCCGCGGGGCTCGCGGAGGCCGCCGTCGCCGCGGGTTCGGCGGGCTTCGCCGGCTTGGCGGGCTTTGCCGGCGCCTTTGCCGCGGCGGCCGGGAAGACGACGTCCGAACAGGAGTAATAGGTGTCGGGCGTCGAGGAGTTCTGCCAGATCGTGAAGAGCACGTGCCGCCCGGTGCGGTCCGAGGGCAGCCGCCCGCCGATGCGGTAGGCCCCGCCGGACACGGGCGGGTCGGTGACCTTCACGAAGGGGTCGCTCGCCAGCGCCGACCAGGTCAGCGGCCGGGTCGGGTCGTAGCCCTCCTTGGTGAGGTACAGCCGGAACGTGCCCTGGTGCGGGATGGTCGTGCCGTACGCCATGGTGAAGGCGGCACCCGGCGTCAGGCGCGTGGCCGGCCAGTCGGCGCGCGGCAGGTCGAGGCCGCGGAAGGCGGCCAGCCCGCCGCTGCAGAGCTTCCCGTCCGGGATCACCTGGCGGTCGCGGCCGGCGACCCCGGCGACCCGGAGGTTGTCCCAGTCCGCGAAGGGCCGGCTCCCGCCGTTGGCGGCCGCGGCGGCACGGCAGGCGGCCGTCCCCACGTACTGTCCGCTTCCGGACGCGCACGCCGCGGCGCGGCTGACCGGGGACACCGGTGCGCCGTGGGCGGCGGCCGGTCCCGCCAGGGCCAGCGGCAGCACGACGGCCGTGCCTGCGACGACGGAGCTGAGCACGTGGCGCGATGGGGCCATGCAGGCCGCCTCCCCTGTTGCCGTTCGGTGGATCGGAACGCACGTCCCCCCGTAGTACGGACGGTCGGCGGGGGGTGTTCAGCCGGGTGGGGGGTTCCCCGGGAACCGGTCGCGGAGGAATCGTGTCTGTTGAGGAGAAGTCGACGCGGTCGCCGGCACCGCGCCACGTTCAGGGGGGACAACTGAATGAGCGGCTGGAGGGCTCCCGGGTACACCGAGACCAGAGAGCTGGGCTCGGGCGGCGGCGGTCGCGTGGTGCTCGCGTCCCATGACGCGACGTCAGCGCCCGTCGCGATCAAGTACCTGAGCGACGAACTCCGGGCCGATCCGGGGTTCCTCCAGGAGTTCCGCGCCGAGGCACAGTTGCTGGGAGGTCTCGATACACCGTATGTCGTCAGTCTGTACGAGTACGTGGAGGGTCCCCGGGGTGCCGCGATCGTCATGGAGCTGGTCGACGGCTTACCGCTGAGGACGCTTCTCCGTCAGGAAGGAGCCACCGGGCCCGAGGCAGCGCTGGTGGTGCTCAAGGGGTCGTTGCTCGGCCTCGGCGCCGCCCACCGCACCGGTGTGGTGCACCGCGACTACAAACCGGAGAACGTCCTGGTCGCGGCGGACGGATCGTCGAAGCTGGTCGACTTCGGGATCGCCTTGCGCAGCGGGACCAAGGGGGCCGTGGCGGGAACGCCCGCCTACATGGCCCCCGAGCAGTGGAACGGGCGTACGGCGTCGCCCGCGACGGATGTGTACGCGGCGACGGCGACCTTCTACGAGTGCCTCACCGGCAGCAAGCCCTTCGGGGGCGACAACTTCGCCGAGCTGGCCGTACAGCACATCGAGGCCCCGGTGCCGGTGGAGCGGGCTCCGGAGGCGGTACGCGGCCTGATCCTCCGCGGGATGGCGAAGGACCCGGAGGAGCGCCCGGCCGACGCCGAGGCGCTCGTCGCGGAACTGGAGGTGATCGCGGGAGCGGCCTACGGAAGCGACTGGGAGGAGCGAGGCCGGCGCAGGCTCGCCGCCCTCGCGGCACTGCTGCCGCTGCTCTTCCCTTCTGCGGGACCGGCGCCGGGGACGGCCGATCTGGCCACGACCCTGGTCCGCGGCGGCGCGCGTCGCCTGACACGTCAGGGCATGCTCGCCGCGGTGGGCGGATTGATCATCGCCGGACTGCTGACCTTCGCCGCGGTGGCCTCGGGCGAGGCCCCACGGCAGACGACCGCAAACTGGACAGGGGAAACGACGAGAGCGACTCCGCGCGGCACCTCCGCCACGCCGGGGACGACGGCTCCACCGGGCAGTCCCTCGCCCGGTCCGACGAGTGCGTCGCCCTCGCAGCCGGAGGGCACCCCGGCGACCACCGGGCCCACCGCCGTCACCACGCCGACCGCGCCGACACCGACCACGACGGTCTCGGCCACGACTTCCGCGTCCGTGACGACCACGCCGCCGGCGTCGCCCTCCACGTCGCCGACACCGCCGGTGAGCGTGAGCGACGTCTCCGTCACCTCGCTCACCCAGACGGGTGTATTCAGTGCCGCGGCCACGATCCAGGTGCGCACCAGCGACGCACGCCCGGTGACCGTCACGGTCGCCTGGTACACGAGCGACGCGAAGGGGGAGCGCGGCACCGCCGACGGCGCGCAAACCTTCACCCGCAGCGGCTCGACCTCGTACACCTTCACCGCCGACCACACGTTCCCGCGGGGCAGCGGCTGTTGGTTCGGAGCGCTCGCCACCACCGCGCCGGCGGCGGCCAACGGCCAGTCGTTCCAGCAGATCCTCACCCGTGGCTGCGTGATCACGTGAACGGGTCGCCCGGCCTCCCGCCGGAGGAGACGGACCGCACCCTCCACCTCGGCCCCGCGGACGCGCCGCCGGCTGACGCGGCACCGCGGGACGCCACGCCCCACGACACCGAACCCGTACGGGCAGCGGCCGACCCCGAGTACAGCGCCACCGTCCTCGCCGAGCACTGGGCGCCGTCCACACTGCCGACGGCACGGCTCGAACCCACTGTCAGCGCCGAGGGGGCGGTGCCCACGGTGAAGGCGGGCCCCACCGTCGTCCTCCCGGACCGGGTCGAGGGCGATGTGATGCGCTTCGGCCCCGGTGTCACACCGGCCGCGGCGGCCCGTGCGAACATCGCCGCCGAGGTGTGGCGGGGCCTGATCACCCCGCCCCCGCCGCCGAGGCCGGCAGGCCGCAGGTGGCCGCAGCGGTACGCACTGGCCGCGACGGTGCTGGCGGCGGTGCTGCTCTTCCTCGCCTGGCAGCGCTTCGGGCCGGGCCTCGCGGTGCGGGGGGTGACGGTGACCGCCTCCCCGTCGGCGCCCCCCTGCGACACCACCGTCGACCTCGTGGCGGTGGTCACGACCAACGGCCGCCCGGGCACTATCGGTTACCGATGGCTACGCAACGACGGCACCTCCTCCGACGTGCTGTACGAGGAGGTCCCCCGCGGCCGCCACGAGGCCCGGCTGCACCTGTTGTGGACCTTCCGCGGTCAGGGCACGTACCGGGCGCAGGCCGAACTGCGCATCACCACCCCCGGCCACCGCGCCGTCACCACGGGTTTCACGTACGACTGCCCGTGACCACCGGGCCCGCCCGCGCAGCCTGAGCGCGGGCGGGCCCGGCCATATGACGAGGCTTCAGCGAATACCCGTCGCCTTTTAACTCTCTTGACCGGGGCGACCACTCTCGGTAGCGCTTATCGCATCTCCGCGACTTTCCCGCAACCTTGCGAATCGATGGTTTTTCCGGCTTTACGGAACGGTACTCGTCGATTCGTCGCGCCTTCTCGAGCATTTGCGCAGTCCAGGGCCGCGACATGCCACTTCGATCATCTTCGAGTGGCAGTCCGAACGAGGACGGCGGAGACTACGAGGAGCGACATATGGTTGTATGGCGAGAGAAGAGCTCACGACCGCATGGCTTCCGGATTACTCGCTCCGGCCCAGCCGGGGCGCGAGGGACACCGGGTACCGGCCTTACCGGCCGCCCGTGGTCGACTTTTCCTCAAGGAGCTCACATCGTGGAAAAATCTGCAGAGGTCCTGGCGTCGGATCCCGCTTCGGATCCCGATGAATCTTCAACCACCGGGCGCCCCTACGCCGCCCCGGCCGACGGCACGGAAAGAATTCTCGCCGACATTCTGGCGGGCGTCGTGCACACGGACCGGGTGTCGGTCGACAGCCATTTCTTCACGGAGATGGGTGCCGACTCCCTGGTGATGGCTCACTTCTGCGCCCGGGTGCGGAAGCACCAGGATCTGCCGTCGGTGTCGATGAAGGACATCTACCGGCATCCGACGATCAGAAGCCTCGCGACGGCGCTGGACGCCGTGCCGGCCACTGCCGAGGCCCCCGCCGCGGCGTCGGCCCTCGCCGACGTGCCGGTCCCCGAGGCCATCGAGGCGGCGGCCGCGAGGGGCACACCTCGCTACGTGCTCTGCGGCGTGCTGCAGGCACTGTTCTTCCTGGGCTACTCGTACCTCGCCGCGCTCGTGGTGATGAACGGCGCGGAGTGGATATCCGCCGGCACGAGCCCCATCGACATGTACCTGCGGTCCGTGGCCTTCGGCGCCGCGGCCCTGGCCGGCCTCTGCGTCCTGCCCGTCGCGGGCAAGTGGCTCCTGGTCGGACGGTGGAAACCGCAGGAGATCCGCATCTGGAGCCTGGCGTACTTCCGGTTCTGGTGCGTGCGGACCCTCATCCGGGCGAACCCCATGGTCCTGTTCGTCGGTTCACCGCTGTACGTGCTGTACCTGCGGGCGCTGGGCGCGCGAATAGGCCGCGGCGTCGCCGTCTTCTCCAAGCACGTCCCGGTCTGCACCGACCTGCTGACCATCGGCGACGGCACGGTGATCCGCAAGGACTCGTACTTCTCCTGCTACCGGGGCCACTCGGGCGCGATCCAGACCGGCCCGGTCACCCTCGGCAAGGAGGTGCTGATCGGCGAGGTGACGGTGCTCGACATCGGCACCTCCATGGGCGACGGCGCCCAACTCGGCCACGCCTCCTCGCTCCACACCGGCCAGACCGTCCCCGCCGGCGAGCGCTGGCACGGCTCCCCGGCACAGCCGGGCGCGGCGGACTACCGCGTGGTCGCGCCGGTGAAGTCCGGCAGGAGCCGCCGTGTCACCTACTGCCTGACGCAGTTGCTGATCCTCGTGGGCGTCTCGGTCCCGCTCGCGGTCGGCGGGGTGGCGATCCTGCTCGCGGCGGTCCCGCGACTGGCCCCCCTGCTGGAGCCGGGCCCGGTGGCCCTGACGACGTGGACCTTCTACGCCGACGCCCTGGCCGTCTCCTTCGTGCTCTTCTGCGGAGCGGTGCTGATCGGCCTGCTGCTCGTCGCCACCGTGCCGCGCCTGCTGCACCCGCTCGTGAAGCCCGACGCGGTCCACCCGCTCTACGGTTTCCGCTACGGGGTCCACCGGAGCATCGGCTTCCTCACCAACCGGAAGTTCTTCCGTGTCCTGTTCGGCGACAGTTCCGCCGTCGTGCACTACCTGCGCGCCATCGGATACGACCTGTCGCCGGTGGAGCAGACCGGCTCGAATTTCGGTACCGAGGTGAAGCACGAGAATCCGTTCCTGAGCAAGGTCGGCAGCGGCACCATGGTCGCCGACGGACTGTCCATCATGAATGCCGACTACTCGAGCACCTCTTTCCGCGTCACCCGGACGGCGATAGGTCCGCACAATTTCCTGGGCAACCACATCGCCTATCCGCCCCAGGGCAGGACGGGCGAGAACTGCCTGCTGGCGACGAAGGTCATGGTCCCCGTCGAGGGGCCGGTCCGGGAGAACGTCGGGCTGCTGGGATCGCCCAGCTTCGAGATTCCCCGCACGGTGGACCGGGACAGCAAGTTCGACCACCTGAAGGACGGCGACGCGTTCCGGCGCCTGCTGTCGGACAAGAACAAGCACAACACCGGCACCGCGGTGCTGCATTTGATGCTGCAGTGGCTGCTGCTCTTCCTGGTCGCACTGACGGCGTCCTGCGCCGCCGACTTCTACCCCACGTACGGCGTCGCCGCATTGGCCCTCGCGAACGTCGTGGTCCTGGTCGTCACGGTCACCTACATCGTGCTCGGCGAGCGGATCGTGACCAGGTTCCGCGGTCTGCGCCCGCTGTACTGCTCGATCTACGACCTCGACTTCTGGCGGCACGAACGCTACTGGAAGGTCACGGCCGCGACGGAGTACCTGAACGTCTTCAACGGCACCCCGTACAAGAACGTCGTCTGGCGTCTGCTCGGCGTGCGCATCGGGCGCAGGGTCTTCGACGACGGCCTCTTCCTCCCGGAGCGCTCCCTGGCCGCCATCGGCGACGACTGCACGCTCAACGCGGGCACCGTGATCCAGAGCCACTCCCAGGAGGACGGCGCCTTCAAGTCCGACCACAGCACGCTGGGTGCCGGCTGCACCCTCGGGGTCGGCGCCCTCGTCCACTACGGCGTGACCGTCGGCGACGGCGCCGTGATCGCCCCGGACTCCTTCGTGATGAAGGGCGAGGAACTCCCCGCGCACGCCCGGTGGGGCGGGAACCCCGCCCGGGAGATGCCCGAGAACCCGAAGACCCCCGACAGCGGCGGCGATCGCGCCACCGCGCTGATCAGCGGTGTGTAGCCCCGTGGAAACCGCGAGTGGAGGCAGTTCGATGGACATGGCAGTGCACGCCGGACGGGAGTTCTGGCGCGGAGTGCTCGCCAAGGGCGGGTTCACCGCGATCCCCCGCTGGACTTCCGAACCGGTCACCGGCGCCGCCGAGCACGTGGTGGCGGTCCCCGACGGCCTCACGGCGTCCGTACGCCGCGTGGCGGACGAGGTCGCCGTCCCGCTGGGCTCGGTGCTGCTGGCCGCGCACGCCAAGGTGCTGGCCGCGCTCTGCGGCGAGACCGACGTCGTGACCGGTTACGTCGCCGCGGGCGGCGCGGTGCTGCCGTGCCGGCTGTCGGCGGGCCCCGGCTCGTGGCGGTCCCTGCTGCTGGACGCGCACGGCGCCGAGTCGCAGGTACTGGCCTTCCAGGACTTCCCGGTCGACGCGCTCCGCAAGGAGCTCGATCTGACCGAGCCGCTCTTCGAGACGGTCTTCGACCTGTCCGGCGGCGGTGTCGAGCTCGCCCCCGGCACCGTGCTGTGGGTCGGTGCCTCGGACCGTGACGGACGCCTCTCGCTGCGGCTGCGCTACGCCACCGACGTCATGGACGAGGACGCCGCGGCCCGTGTCGCCGGCTACCACGTGGCCGCGCTGGCGCGGATCGCCGCCGACCTGGACGCCGAGCACACCCGCAAGAGCCTGCTGTCGGCCGAGGAGAACCGGCTGCAGCTCAGCGGAATGGCCGGACCGCACAGGAAGCTGCCGGACCAGCGGATGCACGAGCTGTTCGAGGAGCGGGCCCGGGCTCACCCGGAGGCGGTCGCGGCCGTCCACGGGGACCGCCAGTGGACGTACGGCGACCTCAACGCCCGGGCGAACCGCCTGGCCCACGCCCTCCTGGCGCGCGGTCTGGAGCGCGAGGGCGTCGTCGCGGTGGTCACCGAGCGGAACCTGGACTGGCTGGCGGCGGTGCTGGCGGTCTTCAAGGCCGGCGGTGCCTACCTGCCGATCGAGCCGCACTTCCCGGCCGGCCGTATCAGGAACACCCTGACCCGCGCCGAGTGCCGCCTGGTGCTGACCGAGCGCGGCAGCGCCGCCACACTGGACGAGGCCCTGGCCGCGCTCCCCGAGGTACAGCGGCTGCCGGTCGAGGACGCCTACGCGGAGGACCATCCGAGCGAGGACCCGCGCGTGGCCGTCGCCCGCGACCAGCTGGCGTACATCTACTTCACCTCCGGGTCGACCGGGGAGCCCAAGGGCGCGATGTGCGAGCACGCGGGCTTCGTCAACCACCTCTACGCCAAGATCGACGACCTCGGCATCGGCGAGGGGCAGGTGGTCGCCCAGACCGCCCCGCAGTGCTTCGACATCTCGCTGTGGCAGCTGGTCTCGGCGCTGCTCGTCGGCGGGCGCACCCTGCTGGTCGAGCAGGAGACGATCCTGGACGCCGACCGCTTCCTCGACAAGGTCGTCGAGGGACGGGCGAACGTCGTCCAGCTCGTCCCCTCCTACCTGGACGTCGTGCTCTCCGCACTGGAGCGGCAGCCGCGCGAACTGCCGGACCTGCGCTGCGTGTCGGTGACCGGCGAGGCCCTGAAGAAGGACCTCATCGGACGCTGGTTCGCCGCCCGGCCCGGTGTGAAGCTGGTCAACGCCTACGGGCTGACCGAGACCAGTGACGACACCAACCACGCGGTGATGGACCGGGTCCCCGACACCGACTGGGTGCCGCTGGGCAGGCCCGTCAACAACGTCCGCGTGTACGTCGTCGACGAGCACCTGTCCCCGGTGCCGCTGGGCGCGCCGGGTCTGGTCGTCTTCTCCGGGGTCTGCGTGGGCCGCGGCTACATCAACGACCCCGAGCGCACCCGGCAGACGTACCTGACCGACCCCCACCGGTCCGGTGAGCGGCTGTACCGAGGCGGCGACTACGGTCGCTGGCACCCGGACGGCACGCTGGAGTTCCTCGGCCGCAAGGACCACCAGGTCAAGATCCGCGGTTTCCGCATCGAGATCGGCGAGATCGAGAACACCCTGGTCCAGGCGCCGGGCGTACGCGACGGCGCGGTCGTCGTCACCGAGGACGGCAGCCAGCTGGTCGCCTTCTACTCGGGCCCCGCGCCCGTGGAGGCGGAGACGCTGCGCGAACACCTGGCGGCCTCCCTGCCCGCCTACATGGTCCCCGCGGCCTTCCACTGGAGGGAGAGCCTGCCGCTCACCGCCAACAGCAAGATCGACCGCAAGGCCCTGACCGCGCCGGCCGCGGAGGGCTCCGAGCGGGACGCCGCGGAGCCGGACGGGCAGGCCCCCGGCACCCACGCCGAGCTGCGCCTGGCGAAGGCGTGGTCGACGGTGCTCGGCATCCCGCAGGAGCGGATCGGGCGCCGGGACCACTTCTTCGACCGCGGCGGCACCTCCCTGTCGGCCGTGCGGCTGGCGATCCTGCTGGACCGCGCGATCTCCCTCAAGGACGTCACCGCCCACCCGGTCCTCGCCGACCTCGCCGAGGTCGTCGACGGCCGGACGGCGGCCCGGCCCGGACTGCTGCAAGCCCTGTCGGAGCCGGACGGCGAACCGCACGGCACCCTGGTGTGCTTCCCGTACGCCGGCGGCAACGCGGTGAACTTCCGGCCACTGGCCGCGGCCCTGCGGCCCGCGGGCTGCGCGGTCTACGCCGTCGAACTGCCCGGCCACGACCCGGCCGCCCGCCACGAGGCGTTCGCCCCGATGGCGCAGGTGGCCGGCGCGGTGGTCGAGGAGATCGCCGGCCGCGGACTGTCCCGGATCCTGCTGTGGGGCCACTCCTCGGGCACCGCCCTGGCGGTGGAGACCGCCCGGCGGCTGCAGGAGCGGGGCGTGGAGGTCCAGCGCGTGTTCCTCGGCGCGCAGCTGCTCGGCGACTCCGCCGGGCGGCGCGCCGCGGCCGAGGCGCTGTCCGGCCGCGGCGACGCCGAGATCGCCGCCGAGCTGAGCGGTGACGGCGGCTACGGCCAGCTCGCCGAGCTGGACAGGACGCGTGCCGAGCACGTGGCCGCCGCCTACCGCCACGACTGCGTGGCGGCCCACCGATACTTCGCCGACGCCCTCGACTCCGCACCGCCGGTGC
The DNA here is from genome assembly GCF_035918135.1 of Actinacidiphila glaucinigra. Lineage (NCBI taxonomy): Bacteria > Bacillati > Actinomycetota > Actinomycetes > Kitasatosporales > Streptomycetaceae > Actinacidiphila > Actinacidiphila glaucinigra. The sequence continues at coordinate 8,194,745 of NZ_CP109144.1, read as the reverse complement.
GGCTGTCCGCGCCGGTCACCGTGGTCGTCGCCGCCGACGATCCGTACACGGCGGACCACTCCCGCCGGTACCGCGAGTGGCGGCTGCTGGCCGAGCACGTCGATCTGTACGAGCTCGCCCGCGGCGGTCACCACTTCCCCCGCACCTGCCCGGACGAGGCGGCGCAGGCGGTCCTGCGCGCCGCCGAACTCCTGGCCTCCCCATGAACGCGAACCGAGAGGAGACGCAGTTGTCGACCTCAGCTTCCCCTCCGTCCCTGCTCGACCTCGAGCTGCGGCCCGGCTCACCCCCGATCCTGCGCACCGGGGCCGTTGAGGACCCGGCGGGCTGGGCCGACGGATACCGCGACGCGCTGCGCGCGGTCGTCGCCGAGCACGGCTCGGTCCTGATCCGCGGCCTCGGCCTGACCGACGCGGACAAGGCCGCAGGCGTCGTCCGGCGGCTGGCCGGCAGGCTGACCCCCGAGAAGGAGGCCTTCGCGTCCCGGCAGACCTATGCCGAGGGCCTGTACTCCTCCTCCAACTGGCCGCCCAACCAGCCGATGTGCATGCACCACGAACTGAGCTACCGGCTCGAGTTCCCGGGCATGATGATGTTCGCCTGCCTGACCGCGCCGGAGAAGGGCGGGGCGACGGCGGTGGCCGACGCGCCGGCCGTGCTCGAGGCGCTGCCGCCCGAGCTGGTCCAGCGCTTCGAGCGCGAGGGCTGGCTGCTCACCCGCAGCTACAACGACGAGATCGGGGCGACCGTCGCCGAGGCCTTCGGCACGGACGACCGTTCCGCCGTCGAGGACTACTGCCGCGCCAACGCCATCGCCTTCGAGTGGCAGCCGGACGGGGCCCTGCGCACCCGCCAGCGGCGCAGTGCCGTCGTCCGCCACCCGGTCACGGGCCGGCGCTGCTGGTTCAACCAGATCGCGTTCCTCAACGAATGGACGATGGACCCCGAGGTGCACGAGTACCTCGTGGACATGTACGGCGCCGAGGGCCTGCCGTTCAACACCCGCTTCGGCGACGGCGACCCGATCGGCGCGGACGTCGTCCAGCTGCTCAACACCGTCTATGAGGCGAACACCGCCCGCGAGCCGTGGCAGACGGGCGACCTGATGCTCGTCGACAACATCCGCACCGCGCACAGCCGCGAGGCCTACGAGGGCTCCCGTGAAGTGCTGGTCGGCATGGCCGACGCGGTGCGCCTGGCCGACTGCTCCCCGACCGTCGAGGTGACGACCGCATGACCAGCAACCGCTCCGCCGCCCAGGGTTCCGCGCCCTCCGGGCCGCTCGCCGTACCGCCGTTCGCGGTGGTGCCCGGTGTCCAGGTCCAGCGTGCCCTGCACGGGCGCGAGAAGCAGATCACGGAGTTGGTGGAGACCACCTACCGGCTGCACTCCGCCGGTGACTCGGTCAACCCGCCGTCGTACTTCCTGCGGTTCCCCGACCGTCCCACCGCCCGGATCATCGCCCTGCCGGCCTCGATCGGCGGCGAGGTACGCGTGGACGGCCTGAAGTGGATCTCCAGCTTCCCGGAGAACGTGGCGGCGGGGATCCCCCGCGCCTCGGCGGTGCTGATCCTGAACGATCACGACACCGGCTACCCGATCGCGTGCCTGGAGAGCTCCATCATCAGCGCCACCAGGACGGCGGCGATGGCGGCCCTGGCCGCCGACCGGCTGAGCCGCCCCGACCGGCGCCCCCGGCGTGTGGGGTTCTTCGGGACGGGGCTGATCGCCCGCTACATCCACACCTATCTGGTGGGCACGGGCTGGCACTTCGACGAGGTCGGCGTGTACGACCTGTCGGACGAGAGCGCGAAGGGCTTCCGCGGCTACGTCGAGCAGACGGGCGCCCCGGGACGCATCACCCTGTACGACAACCCCGAGCAGATCATCCGGGAGAGCGACCTGGTGGTCTTCGCCACGGTCGCGGGCCGGCCCCACGTAGGGGACATGACCTGGTTCGGGCACAAGCCGCTCGTGCTGCACATGTCGCTGCGCGACCTCACGCCGGAGATCGTGCTCGGCTCGACCAACGTGGTCGACGACGTCGAGCACTGCCTGAAGGCGGACACGTCGCCGCACCTGGCGGAGCAGCACACCGGCAACCGCGACTTCCTGGCCGGCACGCTGGACGACGTGATCGCCGGCCGGGTGGCACTCCGCGAGGACCGGCCCGTGGTGTTCTCGCCCTTCGGCCTCGGGGTCCTCGACCTCGCGGTCGGCAAGTACGTCTACGACGAGGTGGCGCGTTCCGGCGAGCTGCACGTCGTCGACGACTTCTTCCACGAACTGCGCCGGTACGGATGAACGGCCGCGACCCCGCCCCCACGCCACCTGGCCCCCGGACCTGGGCCCGGGCCCCCGACGCCGGGGCGGGCACCACGGCGACCGACCACAAGGAGCCGCATGCGGAGGTACCTCCGGGAAAGACCAACGGTCCAGCCACGCAAGCTCATCAGTGCAGGACACAGCGGCCGCTGACGCGTTGCTCACCCGTCTGGACGGGAGAGGCGCTGCAGATGAGGAGGCCATCGTGACAGTCATATCCGTTCCCCAGGCCTTCAACGAGGAACAGCTCTTCGTCGACCTCGAGTCGATCTTCGGGCAGTCGCTCTTCCTCAAGTGCGAGGGCTTCAACTTCGCCGGTTCGATCAAGCTCAAAGCCGCGACCGAGATGGTGGAGACCGCCGAGCGGGAGGGGATCCTGACTCCGGAGTCGATCCTGGTCGAGTCCTCGTCCGGCAATCTGGGCGTGGCGCTGAGCATGATCGCGGCCAGCAAGGGCTACCGGTTCCTGTGCGTCACCGACGCACGGTGCAATCTGTCGACCAGGCTCCTGATGAAGGCCCTGGGCAGTCAGGTGCACATCATCTCCGGGCCGGACGCCCACGGCGGCTACCTCGGTGCGCGCCTGGACTTCGTCCGCGCGCTGTGCGCCTCCGACGACCGGTACGTGTGGCTCAGCCAGTACACGAACCCGGGCAACTGGAGGGCGCACTACCGGACGACCGCGCCGGAGATCGCGCGGCAGTTCCCCGAGGTCGACGTCGTGTTCGTCGGGGCCGGCACCACGGGGACGCTGATGGGCTGCGCCCGCTGGTTCCGCGAGTGGTCCCGGCCGGTCAAGGTCGTCGCGGTGGACAGCGTCGGTTCCGTGACGTTCGGCGGGGCTCCCGGCCGCCGGATGATCCCGGGGCTGGGCATGAGCGTCCATCCGCCGCTGCTCGACGAGTCCTTCGTGGACGAGGTCGTCCTGGTCGAGGAGGCGGACACCATCCGCGCCTGCCACCGGCTGGCCCGTCGCGGCTTCCTGTTCGGTGGCTCGACGGGCACCGTGGTCAGCGGCGCGACGAGCTGGCTCGAGAAGAACGGCGCCCCCGGCCTCACGTCGGTGGCGATCGCGCCGGACCTCGGCGAGCGCTACCTCGACACGATCTACCAGAGCAACTGGCTGCAGGACCTGTACGGCGAGGACGTCCTCGAACCGGACGAACGGGCCGACACCTCCTGGGCCGACCCCGCGTGGGCGGCGGCGGCCGAGGCCGCCTGGGCCGCCGCGTCCTCGGCGGCCCCCGCCGAACCGGCGACGACGCCGTCGGTCTCACCCGACGGTCAACTGCACTGACGGCCGGGCGGCGGCGCCGCCCCCGTCGATCACATGCTGCTGCGGCGGTCATCGACCGCCGCAGCAGCACGTCCGCGTTCGGGCGCGCACCGATTGAGTAGTTCCGCCGATCCGGCTTGAGCACGCGTACTCATCCCCGCCCGGGTGCGCCCCCCGTAGCCTCGTCAGCAGGGTCGACAACGACGCCTGGGACCAAGGGGGGACCTACGATGATCCGACGCACCGCCACCGCTCTGGCACTGTCCGCCGCCACCCTGCTGATCGCCGCAGGGGCGGTCGCCGCGGCGGACCAGGGGCCCGGGGCCGTCACCGGGGCCTGGGTCGGTCCTGGGGTCGTCAAGGCCTGGGTGGGACCCGGTGTCGCCACCGAGAGCTGGGTCGGGCCCGGCGTCGTCAAGGCCTGGGTGGGACCCGGTGTCGCCACCGAGAGCTGGGTCGGGCCCGGCGTCGTCAAGGCCTGGGTGGGACCCGGGGCCGTCACCGAGGCCTGGGTCGGGCCCGGCGTCGTCGAAGCCTGAGTCGGCGCGGGCGCGGCGCTCGCCCGGCGGGCGGGCGACGCGCTGAGCCGCACGGCGCGCCCTTTCATGGCAAGCGTTACCGGTGGTATGTCATGCGCATGACTACCACTCGGAGCGATCGCTCCGTCTCCCTGCCCCGCGCCGGCGCGGTGGCCGTGACCGTGGCGGCCGCGGTCCTGGCCGTCACCGTGCCCGGGCTGCCCGCCGGGGCCGCGGCCGTCGCCGCGCCCGGCGGCACCTTCTCCGTACAGAGCGCCGTGAACGGCCTCAACGCCTCCGACAGCGGCGGCACCGTGGCCCTGCACCGGCCCAAGGGCAACGAGGACCGCCAGCAGTGGACGGCCGTCGCCGTGCCCGGGGGCCAGGAATTACGCAGCACCGACGACGCGAGCAGCTGCCTGGGCCGCTCCGGCGCCGACGCGGCGATCGTGGCGTGCGGCGGCGCGAGCGCGGCGTGGGAGATCACGGCGGCCGGTGACGGCACGTACGCCCTGGGCGTGCCGGGCACCGCGGACCGCCTGACGCTGGGCGAGGCGCCGAGCGGGGGCGTGTACCCCGAGCGTCCGCGCGTGGGCGCCGCGGGGCCGCTGTCCCGGTGGCACCTCACACCCACCCCGCTCCCCCGGGCCGCCGTGCCGCCCGCCGACGGGCGCACCCTGGACCAGGTCACCTTCCTGACCGCGCACAACGCGTACGCCAACGGCGTCGACGGCGGCTTCGCCCCGCCCTTCGTGAACCTCTTCCCCAACCAGTCGCGCGGTATCTCGCAGCAACTGGGCGACGGTGTCCGCGGCTTCATGATGGACATCCACCAGACCCCCGACGGCGCGATCCTCTGCCACAACAGCTGCACGCTGGTCAGCCGTCCCGTCGCCCTCTGGGTGGACCTGCAGCGGATGGTCGACTTCCTCCGGCAGCACCCGGGGCAGTTCGTCACCGTCTTCCTGGAGGACTACGTCTCCCCCGAGGTGCTGCGCTCCGAGCTCTCCCGGGTGAACGGCCTGTACGACGTCCTCTACCGCCCGGACCAGGACGGCGTGCGCGAGCACGGCTGGCCCACCATGTCCGGCCTGGCCGCGCGCGGCAAGCAGTTGATGATCTTCAGCGACAGGACCCGCGGCTCCGACACCGGCCTGAAGCGCGACAGCTTCGGCGTGCTGTACCAGCAGGAGTGGACGGTGGAGAACCACTGGTCGATGGGCTCCGGCGCGAGCACCTCCGACTGGTCCTGCTACAGCCGCTGGTACGGCGCCGGGGTCAACGTGCCGCTCACCCGCGAGGAATCCGGCTTCCGGCCGCTCTTCGTCATGAACCACTTCCGGGACACGACCCTCGCCGGCACCGCGTCCACCGACAACGGCAAGCTGCTCAACCGCATCCAGAACTTCTGCGAGCCCGCGGCGCGGAAGAAGCCGACGTACGTGGCCGTCGACCGCTACGACCTCGGCTCGCCGATGACCGCGGTCGACCAGCTCAACACCTACACGGTGGTGCCGTAGCCATGGCCGCGACGTTACCGCGCCGGCCCCTCACGGCCGTGGCCGCCGCGCTCGTCACCCTCCTCGGCCTGCTCACCCCCACGACGGCGCTCGCGCGGGACCCCGGGCCCTCGGCCCCCGCCGCGCCCGCCACCGCGCTCGCCGCGTCCTGGACCCCGCCGCTCAGCACCCGCGGGCGGTACATCGTCGACGCCGACGGCAACCGCTTCAAGCTCAGGTCCGGCAACTGGCACGGCGCCAGCGGCACCTGGAACGGCTCGGGCGATCCCGCCGACCCGGCGAACCACCACGCGGGCGAGGACTCCGGCCGCACACCGCTCGGCCTGGACCGCGCGCCGATCGCCGAGATCCTCTCCGGCTTCGCCGAACTCGGCGTCAACAGCGTCCGGCTGCCCTTCTCCAACGAGATGATCCACGACTCCGTGCCCGTCACGGACGCCGCCGTGGCCGCGAACCCCCAGCTGCGCGGCAGGACACCGCTGCAGGTGTACGACGCCGTCGTCGGCGCCCTCACCGGCGCGGGCTTCGCCGTCGTCCTCAACAACCACACCAACACCACCCGCTGGTGCTGCGGCGTGGACGGCAACGAGCGCTGGAACGCCTCGCAGTCCACCGGCACCTGGGAGGACGACTGGCTGACCATGGTCCGCCGCTACCGCGACAACAAGCGCGTCGTCGGCGCCGACCTCTACAACGAGGTGCGCCGCTCGGTCTGGGACGACCCCAACTGGGGCCTCGGCGACGACCACGACTGGTTCGCCGCCTCGCAGCACCTGGGCGACCGCATCCTCCAGGAGGCCAACCCCGACCTGCTGGTCATCGTCGAGGGCATCAACTGGACGGGGCTGCCCGTCGACGGCCTCCCCCACGACCGCCCCACCCTGGAGCCCGTCCAGCGCCTTTCCCACACCCTCGTACGGTCCGGGAAGCTGGTGTACTCCGCGCACTTCTACGGCTACACCGGCCCGCGGCACAGCGGCGCGACGGGGATCGGCGAGACCCACGACCCGCGCTACAGCGACCTCGGCCGCGACGAGCTGTACGCGGAGCTGCGCAGACAGGCCTTCTACGTCTCGTCGGACACCGGACGGCACTACACCGCGCCGCTGTGGATCAGCGAGTTCGGCGTCGGCGGCCGGGACGAGACCAACGACAAGTCCCGCGCGTGGTTCGCGAACTTCACGGACTTCCTGATCCAGACAGACGCCGACTTCGCGTACTGGCCGCTGGTCGGCCGGCACGAGAACCGCCACGGCAACGGCTGGGCGCTGCTGCACTGGGACTCCGCCGGTCACCGCATGGGCCTGTACGACGGCGACGACTGGCGGGCCGACGCCTGGTCCCGGCTGGTCGGCAGCCCCGGCCGCACCGGGTACGTGGCCCCCGTCGCCCACTGGTCGATGCTCGCTCCGGACCACGGGGACTTCGTGCAGAGCCTGCGCATGCGCGCCCGCCCCGACTGGGACTCCGGGGCACGCAAGGCCGCCTGCCCGGACGGGCAGCGGCTGATCGGGCTGGCCCGCACCGGCAACCGCGGTCTGTGCACCGACACCGGCGCCGGGGACCTGTGGGCCTCCTCCGGGGCGTACCAGGTCGTCACCGACGAGCGGTACGTGCCTTCCGGGGGCGACTGGGCCTCGGGCTACACCAAGCTGCAGTGCCCGGGCGGCTCGTTCCTCGTGGGCTACGCGGTCCGCGGCGCCGCCGTCTCCAGCGCGCTGTGCGCCACCGCGGGCACGGCCCTGGGCGGTGCCGGGCGCACCGTGTGGTTCGACCGGGGCGACAACCGTCCCGCGTCGGGCGCGGGCGGCGACTTCGCGTACGGCAGCTACAAGGGCCAGTGCGCGGACGGCGAGTACGCGGCGGGCATCGCCTGGACCGGCCGCTTCGGCTCCTCCCGGACGCCGGACGCGCTGTACTGCCGGCCGCTTCCGTAGGGGCGGTCCGTGCCGCCGCCCACCGCGCCCCTGTGGCGGTGGGCGGCGGCACGGTGCCCGGTCAGCTGCCCGGGACGGTGTCGGTGAAGGCGGTGCCCGCGGTGCGGTAGGCGGTCACCTTGGCGGCGACCTGGGCCGGGGTCAGCACCTGGTCCTTGACGAAGTAGACGTAGTCGACCTGCTGGTTGTACGAGCGCGGGGTGCTGCCCGTCTGGCCGGTGAGGTCGATCAGCCAGTGGTTGAAGTCGATCCACTGGCTGGTCTCGGGCAGGTAGGGCTCGCCGTGGGAGCCGAAGACCTGGCCGTCGATGTAGTAGGTGATGGCGCTGTTGTCGATGGTGATCTGCAGGTCGTGCCACCCCTCGTAGCTCTGGCGGCTCTCCGAGTGGGTGTTGACCGCGTTCCACGGGTCCGGGTTGTAGGTCTCCCAGGACGTCGTGTACATGATGTTGCTCGGCTCGCCCCAGCCGCCGTTGGGCAGGTACTCGAAGTCCTGCTCGCTGTAGTTCGGGTCCATCGGGGCGTTGAGCGGGGTGAAGGCGAAGAACGTCTGCACGACGTGGTCGCCGTCGGGGCCGCCGGTCGGCGTGTCGTTGAAGCGCACGCGGGCGGCGTACGTGCCGTTGCGGAACTTGCGGGCGGTGGTCTGGATCTCGCTCTCCTTGGTGCCGGCGGCGGTGCCGTCGGTGGTGAGGCGGAGGTTCATGACCTTGTTGCTCCCGGTGCCCGCCACGAAGGTGACGTCCTGCGGGGACCACGTGGCGCCCGGTACGCCGGGACCGCCCTGGCCGGACTTCACGGTCCAGCCGTGGTTCTGCAGCGCGGGGTCGCTGCTGGAGGTGTAGGTGAAGTCGTCGAACATCGCGGGCGCGTTGGGATCGGCCGGCGGGTCCGTGGGCGGATCCGTCGGCGGGTCCGTGGGGTCGTTGCCGGCGGGCGCGGTGCCCCAGACGACCGAGCCGCCGCGCTGCACGGTGACCTTGTCCCAGTCGGCGTACGACGTCCGGGAGCCGTTGAAGGAGTAGTCGTCGGACTGGGTCAGGCGCTGCCAGTCCGCGCGGTAGAAGCGCAGCTGCATGTCGCCGGTGTTCTGCTCGGCGGCGAGGGAGCCCGCGCCGGAGGTGAAGCCGATCTCCAGGTAGCGGTCGGCGGTGGCGGTGGGGTTGGCGAGGTTGCCGAACGTGCCGGTGATGTTGGCGCACCCCTTGACCGCCCAGGAGCATGCGAAGCGGTACGCGGTGGTGGGGCTGTCGGCCTTGAAGTAGTAGCGCAGGGTCACCTCGCTGAGCGGTACGGAGGAGGTGCCCCGGTTGGTGATCTCGAGCCAGGGCTCGGCCTGGTCCGCGGTGGCCCCGGACGCGCTCGTCCGGTACTGCGCGGTGAGCGTGGTCGCCGCGGCCGACGCGGGCAGCGCGACGAGTCCGGCGCAGGCGAGACCCGCCGTCGTACAGGCGGCGATGGCGGTGCGGACCCGGGCGGTGGTGCGGAACGGTCCTGACATGGGGACCCCTTCCAGTCGGGTGGAGCACGTGGGGGAGGGCTTACCACTTGGCAACTGGTCTTCCACTGGTAAGGGAAGGTGGCATAGACCAGATGAAGGGTCAAGTCCCCTGACAGGAAGGGAAGTCAGCGCATCGGCAGCTGATACGAGTGTCCGAAACGCTGGAGAACTGGTCAGCAACTGGATAGCCTCATGGGCACGGCATTCACCGCACGGCCGAGAAGAGGGGGCGGGGCGCATGACGGGCGAGGCACCGCGGTCGCCGCTGAAGCGGGAACGGGTCCGCGACCACCTCCTGGAACTCGTCGAGTCACAGGCACCGGGCACCCCGATCCCGTCGGAGCGCGCCCTGTGCGAGCAACTGGACGTCTCCAGGCCCACCGTGCGCTCGGCCGTCGACGAACTGGTCACCACAGGACTGCTCGTCCGGCGCCACGGGAGCGGCATGTTCGTCGCCCCCGCCAAGATCACCCAGGAACTCGCCCAGGGGGAGAACGCCTTCAGCCTGCCGCAGGCCTCCGGCCACTGGCTCAGCCGCGTCCTGGAGTTCGCCACGGTGCGGGCGGGTGCCCGCGTCGGCCGCAAGCTCCGGGTGTCGCCCGCCGCCGAGATCGTCTACATCGCCCGGCTCCGCCTCGTCGACGGCGAGCCGATGGCCGTCGAGTACCTGCACGTACCGGCCGAGCTGGTGCCGGGCCTGCGGGCGGCCGACATGGAGTCCGGGGACTTCTACGCCTGCCTGCGCGAGCGGCACGGCGTCCTCGTCCACGAGGCCGTCCAGTCCATCGAACCCACGGTCGCCAACGAGGAGGAGGCGCGTCTGCTGCAGGTGCCGGTGCTCTCCCCCGCGCTGCTCTTCGACCGCCTCACCAGCGATGCCGCCGGCCGCCCCGTGGAATACGTGCACTCCCTCTACCGCGGCGACCGCTACCGCATCGTCTCCCGCCTGTCCCTCGCCGACTCGGCGTCCGCGGGCCTGCCCGTGACCGCCGGCCACCACCCCGGCATGCCCCCCGACGAGCGCGCCGCCCCGGCCGGCACGCTCGCCCACGTGATGGGGGACGTACAGCCCCGCGGATGAGGACCCGCAACCCGTACACACGTGCGCCCCGCAACCCCTATGATCACTCCGCTCCCGTGTCCACCGGAGCCGCGCACGACCCGAGACAGGCCATCCACGATGTCCAGCAAGCCCCCCAAATCCCCCTTGTTGCTCGCCCGTTGCGCACAGACGGTGATAGCAGCGGCCGCGATCCTGGACGTGTTCCGGGCGATCGAACTGCGGAACCGGTTCCTGCATCCGACGGACGCGAATCGGCACACCTCGGCCCTCATGTCCCAGATCTTCATCTATGGGATCGAACTCGCGATCGTGCTGTTCCTCGTGGGGCTCGCCCGGGTCCGTCGGAACGCGCAGGCGTTGTCCCCGCAGGCCAACGTCCCCACCCCGGGGTGGACGATCGGTGCGTGGTTCACGCCCCTGGTCAACTTGTTCGTCCCACGGCAGTTCGTCCTCGACATCGGGCGCGCGAGCCCCTCGGCTTGGCAAGAGCCGAAGGACAGGACGCTCGTGAACCTGTGGTGGGCGGCATGGCTCGGGCACATGATCGCGCTCCTGGTGACCGGCAATCTGGTACCCGGATCCCTGGCCCTCCTCGTCGTCGCGGAGACGTGCATGCTCGCCGCTGCCGGGCTGGTCGGTGTCGTCATCGAACGCATCAGCACGCTCCAGAGCGCCACGCTCGGTGCCTCGGTTCCCGTCTCCCCCGTCGCGCCGGCATGAGGCAGGCTGCAGCCATGACCGGCTACGACATAGTGCGGGTCTTCTGCGGACCCGACGGCGACCACGGCGACCGGCTCGCCGTGGTGCGTGACGGAAGCACCGTCGCCGACGAGCAGGACCGCGTCGCGTTCGCCCGGCGGTCGGGCTACACCGAGACCGTGTTCGTCGACGACCCCGAGCGGGGCATCATCGACATCCGCTCCGCCGACGGCCGGCTGCCCTTCGCCGGCTCCCCCTGCATGGGCGCCGCCTGGCTGCTGGACGCCCCCGAGCTGATCACCCCCGCGGGCGTCGTGGGCGTCCGCCTCGACGGCGAGTTCACCTGGCTCGAGGCCAGCCCGGCCTGGGCCCCGCCCCGCACCCTGCGGCAGTACGACTCGCCCGAGGAGGTGGAGGCGCTGCCCGTGCCGCCGCCCGGCGAGTGGGTCTACGCCTGGGCCTGGGAGGACGAGCCCGCCGGACGCGTCCGCGCCCGCGGCTTCCCGGGCCGCGGTGACGGCGTCGCCGAGGTCGAGGCCACCGGCTCGGCGGCCCTCCTGCTCACCGACCGCCTCGACCGCGCCCTCAACATCGCCCAGGGCCGCGGCTCCCAGATCCTCACCGCCCCCGCGCCGGACGGCCTGGTGGAACTCGGCGGCCGCGTCCACCTGGAGCGCGCCGTCCCCGGCACCCCCACCAGGACCCGCCCCGCGATCACCCTCGGCAGCCCGACCTCGTCGCGCCGCCGTATCCACCTGCTGGACCTCTGACGGACGGGCGAGGAACCGGCGGTGGATCTCGTTTCCCTGACCGACGGGGAGAGCCGTCTCCTCGTCCGCGTGCTGGGGCGGCACATGCCCGGTGTGCTGCCCTGGCACGACTTCCTGGACGCCGAGATCACCGTGACGAGCGGTTTCGCCCAGGGCCGCCTGGAACTGTGCCTCGCTCCGGACGACCTGGACACCTGGTCGGAAGCGGTGGCGACGCTGGCCGCCGGGGAGGACGTCCACTGGATGGACGACGGGCGCAACCCCGGGATCCGGTTCGAACGCGCCGGGGAAAGCGCATTCGTCGCGGTCGTCGTGTCGGACGCCGCGGCATCCGGCACGTCGGTCCGCATTCCCGTCCGCCTGGCCGACGGCTGGGCCGAAGAGCACGCCGAGCGCCTGCGGCGTGTACGGGCGGCCTGGCCCCGTGAGGTCGTGGAGACGTCGCCGCACGCCTACGAGTGGCGTCGCTGACGCCGCCTCGGGGCGACCGGCGAATGACCGCTGCACGCCTGGTCGTCCGGCGCGGCGCGGCCGGGCACGGTGCCACGCGTCCGTCAGCGGAAGGAGGAGCTGCCCATGCCCACGAGTCGGCGGATCTCCTCCAGCGGGTACGGGGTCTGCCTGCTCCGGCGCTGGAACGAGAGGTTGAACTCGGACATCACCGCGGCGACCGGCGCGTGCCGGGCGAGAATCGCCGCGACCGCCTCGGGGATTCCCTCGGGGCGCCTGCCCTCCGCGTAGGCGCGCACCAGCGCGTAGCGGCCCTCACGGTCCTGCCTCCGGAATCCGAACAGGGCGGTGACCAGCCAGTTCGCCAGGTACGTAGTGGTGAAACAGCGGTCGTAGGTCTGATGCCGGTCGAAGAAGTCAGCCTCCCCCTCGGACAGTTCGAACCCGGAGGACAGGGAGAGGCCGTAGTCCGCGAAGTACAGCCGACGGCCATCGGTCAGGATGTTCTCGAAGTGCGCGTCGAAGTGCAGCAGCCCGTGGCTGTTCATGAACGACGTGCCGGCCGCCAGTTCCCTCTCCACCATGGCGCAGGCTCGGTCGGCGGTCTCGCCCCCCGCTTCGACCTGGGCGTCCAGCCACTGGTGCAGGTTCTGCGGGATGTACTCCAGGAACAGTGCGACGCTCGCCGAGGACTCCTGGAGCGCTTCGATCCGGCGGCGCACCTGCGATCCGCCACCCCAGTAGGCGACGGCCCGTTCGATGTCGGCCAGTTCTTCGGGCAGGGGCGCCGAATCCGGCAGCACCCGCCAGTGGTACATCAGGGGGAAGCCCTCGTGTTCCGCCGCGAGCACCCAGTTCGTCGTCATGGTGTGCACGGCGAGCTCGCGCCAGGCCCCGAAGCCCGGCCCGCCGATGGTGCCGACGCCGTACTGGCAGAAGACGGGCAGCTCGAACAGATTCGCGGTGGACCGGACGTGCTCGGGTTGCCTCTCCAGATCGGTGAGAGGCACCCGCTTCACGAAGACCGGGGTTCCGGCGACCTCCAGCAGGGCCGCCTTCCCGCCGAGGCCGGACCCGATCGGCACGGCCGTTTCGACGAGCTCGCGCAGGGCGCGGTCACTGCGCAGGGCCAGGAATGTGGAGACGGCACTATGGGTGGCCAGACGCCCACCGCGCGACATGTCGGGGGACTTCACTGCGGCCTCCGCCTTGGTGCCGACCTCGGTCCTGCGAGGGCTTCGCGGTCCCGCCGAGCGCAACGACCGCACTCTACGTGACGCTCGACGACGGAATCGAGCGGACCCGGTGCCTCGGCGGACCGAGGAGCGCGATCCGCGCGCCACCGCCCTCACTCGTGGAGGCTCGCCGGCCGGCGGATGGAAGGATCGGTCCGTGACGTGCGACGTGTGCGGGCGTGAGATGCGCCCGGTGGCTACCGGGGACCCGCGGGAGAGGGAACGGTGGTTCTGCCGCTGGTGCTACGCGTGGACCATGCTGGGCACCCACCCGGGCGAGGTCTCACGGCCGCGGTACCTGCCCGCGAACCTGCGCTGGGAGCGGGCGGATCGGGCGGGTCCCCCGCCCGGCCTCGCCCATGCGTACGGCTACTTCGGCGCAACCCTGTGCGGCATGCGGCGGGACGGCCTCGCTCCCTCGCCGTATCCGTGGGTGCCGGAGTGGGACGACGCCTGCCCAGGGTGCAAGGCGGCGGCGGACGTCATCGACGACCGCTGGCCGGTGGACGCGCGGGGCGAGAAGTACGAACGGCCACTGCTCCCGCCCCCGCCGGGTTCGGACTGGCCGCCGTTCTGAGCGCGTCCCGGAAATCTGTTCGAATGCCGGTCCGGCGGGAGGCGCTCGCCGTAGGGTGAGAGGCGGCCGATGGCGGCCGACGACCGAGGGAGCCACGTATGACCCGGTATCTGATCTCGTTCGACGACGGCGCGATGACCTTCCCCGAGGAGGATCTGCCCGAGGTGGCCGAGGCCTCGCTCAAGGTGGTGGGCAAGGCCCGGGACGCCGGTGTGTGGGTCTTCGGCGGTGGGCTGGAAAGGCAGCGGGCGAGCGTCGTGTCCACCGGCGGGACCGTCACCGACGGCCCGTACCCGGAGACCAAGGCGGTGCTCGGCGGGTTCGCGATCATCGACGTGCCCTCACGTGAGAACGCGCTGGAGTGGGCTGCCGAGCTCGCCGCCGCGTGCCGCTGTGCGCAGGAGGTCCGGGAGATCATGCCCGACCCGACCGACTGATCGAAGACGACGTCCCTCGGCCGTCCACGGGCAGCGCCAGCACGCTGAGCCCGAACATCAGGACGCCCAGGGGGACATGGAGCGACGGCATGTGGGCGATGCCCAGTGCTACCTGCACCGAGGCGAGGGCGAGGAAGCCGGAGGCGTACAGGATGGGGCGGGGCGATCCGCCGCCCGGTCGCCACGCGAGGATCGCGGTCAGCACGTACAGCATCGACGCCGCGTACATCACGCGCGCTCCGGCACTGTGCAGCACCTCGCCGTGCGACGAGGACAGCAGCACTCCGGCGGTGACCGCCTGGAAGAAGATCGCCGAGGTCTGCAGGGCGACCGCGATCCGAAGGAACGTGAGGCTGCGGTGTTCTGCCGTTGTATCTGTGGCCATGACGCGGTCCCTCTTCTGTCTCGCGGCGGTGGATCGGTGCTGTCCCTCCATTCCGACGACCCGGGCCCGTGAACTGTCAGGCCGAGCGCCGGCCTGACAAACGGGGGCCGTGTTCCGTCGAAGGGGCGAGAGCGCAAGCGCACGGGACGATCCAGGGAGCGGTCGCTGCCATGAGCACCCCATCGAAGCCAGGGCGGGGGTCCGAGCCGGACCTGAGCGCGGTCGTCGGCGAGCGCCGTCATCTGATCAACCTCGCCTACCGGCTGCTCGGTTCGCTGGCCGAGGCCGAGGACGCCGTGCAGGAGACCTATGCCCGCTGGTACGCGATGTCGCGGCAGCAGCAGGAGGCCATCGAGTCTCCCGGCGCCTGGCTGACGACAGTGGCCGGCCGCGTCTGCCTCGACCTGCTCGGCTCGGCACGCGTCCGGCGCGAGCGCTACGTCGGCTCCTGGATACCCGAGCCGCTGCCGGACCGCTCGGAGTGGACCGGCGGCCCGGCCGGCGGCGGTGCCGAGTCGGGCGACCCCGCCGACCGGGTCACCCTGGACGAGTCCGTCACGATGGCCTTCCTCGTCGTCCTGGAGTCGATGACACCGGCCGAGCGGGTGGCGTTCGTGCTGCACGACGTCTTCCGCTTCCCCTTCCCCGAGGTGGCCGGGATCGTCGGCCGGACGCCCGCGGCCTGCCGGCAACTGGCGTACTCGGCCCGCCGAAGGGTTCGCGCCGCGCAGGGCCCGGCGGTGCCGGCGGCCGGGCAGGCCGGTGTGGTGCGGCACTTCAAGGAGGCGTGGGAGTCCGGGGACATCCGGGCCCTGATCGGCCTCCTCGACCCCGACGCCACGATGGTCGCCGACGGCGGCGGGCTGGCCGGTGCCGTCCTGCGCCCCGTTGAAGGCGGCGAGCGCATCGCCCGGTACCTGGTCCACATGGCCGGCAGGACCCCGGGGCTGACGCTCCTGGAGCGGACGGTCAACGGCCGGCCCGGCCTGGTCGCCCGGCACGCCGGGATGACCGTGACGGTGGCGGCGTTCGATGTCACGAGCGGCCGTGTCTCCCGCATCTGGGCGGTCCGCAACCCGGAGAAGCTCCGGCCGTGGACGGAGGGCGGTTCCTCCTGAGGGAGGTCCGAGGGCGCCCTCAGGAGATGTCCGCGCTCCCCTCGCGGTAGACCTTCGCCGACGCGATGCGGCCGTCCCGGAGTTCGTAGAACGCGGCGATGGGGCAGGTGCGGCGTTCGCCGCGGTAGGTGAGGGTCTCGGTCATCTGGCAGGCCGTGCGGTCGCCTTCGGCGAGGAGACCGTGGACCTCCAGCGTGGGGAGCAGCCCGCGCATCGCCTCGTCGAAGAGTCCGGTGAGCGCGGCGCGTCCGCGCACCGTGGTGGTGCCGGTGATCCATACGGCGTCATCGGTGAAGCCCGCCAGGAGGGCGTCCAGGTCGCGGGCGTTGAAGGCCCGTACGTGCGCGTGTATCGCCGCCGCGGCGTCGGTCGTGGTCACGGGGGCCAGTGTGGCAGGACCCCGGGGGACCGGCCTGGCGGTGGTCGGTCTCCCGGGGCCGCGGATCCGCCCGGCGTCAGTTGACGCTGACGGCGGACCAGGCGGCGGCCACGGCGGCGTACTCGGCGCTCGACGCGCCGTAGAGGTCGGTGGCGGCCTTGAGGGTGGCGGTGCGGGCGCCCGCGTAGTTGGTGCCGGAGGTCATGTAGACCGTGAGGGCTCGGTACCAGATCTTGCCGAGCTTGTCGCGGCCGATGCCGCCCACCGTGGAGCCGTTGCAGGTGGGGCTGTCGTAGCTGACGCCGTTGACGGTCTTGGCGCCACTGCCCTCGGCCAGCAGATAGGCGAAGTGGTTGGCGACGCCGGAGGAGTAGTGGACGTCGAGGTTGCCGACGCCCGAGCTCCAGCAGTCGGCGGAGCTGCCGTCCTTGGAGGGCTTGTCCATGAAGCGCAGCGCTGCCTTGCCGAAGCCGGACTTCACGATGCGCTCGCCGATGAGATAGTCGCCGGTGTCGGAGGAGTTGCCCGCGTACCACTCGACCAGGGTGCCGAAGATGTCCGAGGTGGCCTCGTTGAGGCCGCCGGACTCCCCGGAGTAGGTGAGGGCCGCGGTGCGCGAGGTGACGCCGTGCGACATCTCGTGCCCGGCGACGTCGAGGGCGACCAGCGGCCCGAAGGTGGTGCCGTCACCGTCGCCGTAGGTCATGCAGAAGCAGCTGTCGTCCCAGAAGGCGTTGTTGTAGTTGCTGCCGTAGTGGACCCGGTTGTACGAGCCCTTGCCGTCGCCGGCGATGCCGCTGCGGCCGTGGACGGTCTTGTAGTAGTCCCAGGTCTCGTCGGTGCCGTACTGGGCGTCGACGGCGGCCGTCGCGCGGTCGGCGGTGGTGCCGGTGCCCCAGTGGTTGTCGGCGTCGGTGAACAGGACCGCGGGCGCCCGGGAGAAGCAGATGCCGAAGATGCACAGGTCGGTCTTGTTCTGCGCGTCGCCGGTGTAGGTGTTGCCGCGGGTGGGGTCCTTCAGCTGGTAGGTGCTGCCGCTGAGGGTGGTCTCCAGGGACACGGTGCCGCCGTACAGGGACTTGCCGTCCCCGGCGGCGGTCTCCAGGGCGTCCCAGGCGTCGATGCGGGCACCGTTGCGGGCGTCGGTGAGGACGACGCGGGCGGCCGGGTTGCCCAGGCTGTCGAGGCCGACGGCGGTGGTGCGCCAGGCCAGGCGGGGCGTGCCGTGCAGTGCGTCGACGACGAGCTGCGGCTTGGCCTTGGCCTGCCGGAAGGCGGTGCCCCGGTGGGCGGAACGCAGCGCCGCCAGCCCCTTGTCGGCGGCGGTGGCGGCCTTCACGGACGGGCTGGTGCTCGGCACGGCCAGGTCGGAGCGGGTGGCCCGCTCGGCGCCCTCGTAGGCGCCGCCCGGGGCGAGGTGGACGACGAGGTCGCCGCCGAGGACGGGCAGTCCGCGGTAGGTCCGGTCGTAGCGGATGTGCTGGGCGCCGTCCGCGTCGGTGACGACGTCGCGGACGGTCCGGCCCTGCGCGGCGGTGACGGCGAGCCGGGTCGCGTTGGTGGTGACGGCGGCGTCGGCGCGGGCGACGCCGGTGGCGCGGGAGGGGAGGTCACGGCCGGACGCGGACGCCGCGGACGGCGTCAACAGAGCGGCGGTGACGGCGGTCGCGGCCAGCGCCGCGGATATGGCGGTCGCGGCACGTCTGGTGCTGGGCTGCATCGTGCTCCTCTGGTGGGGGGCGTGCGCGGTCCCCGCATCTGCGTCCGGCCACGGTGGGGCGGGCCCGGGTGCGGAGGTGAGGCGGTGCCAGATTTAAGTGCCCATGACATACGGATGTCCAGAGCGCGTCCGTGGTCCACACACGGGAACCGGCCGAAGTCCACACGGCGGTCACGCCACGGGCGCAGGTCAGCCGGGCGACCGGCGCGGAACGGCCCCCGTCGGTCGTCCCGCGCCGGTCAGCTCCCGTCGAACGCGCCGTGCCTCCCGGCCCCCGCCGAGAAGCGCGCCGCGCCCTCCCCCGCCTCCGCCAGCGACACCCGGCCGTGCCGCAACTCCGCCTCGAGCGCGGCCGTCTCCGCCAGGCCCTCGGCCTCCAGCACCGCGAGCCGGTCGTGCCGCAGGCAGGTCTGCGGAAAGGCAGCGATCTCCGCGGCGAGCCCTTCCGCCGCGGCACGCGCCCCGCCGGCCGGGACGACCCGGTTGACCAGGCCCATGGCGTACGCCTCGGCCGCGCCGACCGGACGCCCCGTCAGGATCAGGTCCATCGCCCGCGAGGTGCCGATCAGGCGCGGCAGCCGTACCGTCCCGCCGTCGATCAGGGGCACGCCCCAGCGCCGGCAGAACACCCCGAGCACCGCGTCCTCCTCGGCGACCCGCAGGTCGCACCAGAGAGCCAGTTCCAGGCCGCCGGCCACCGCGTGACCCGAGATGGCCGCGATGACCGGCTTGCCCAGCCGCAGGCGGGTGGGCCCCATGGGCCCGTCCCCGCCGCTACCCCCGTCCGCCACGTCGGTCACCTCGTTGCCGCGCGGGGTGCCGATGGCCTTGAGGTCGGCACCCGCGCAGAAGGTGCCGCCCTCGCCCCACAGCACGGCGACGAAGGCGCCGGGGTCGGCGTCGAACTCGCGGAAGGCGTCGGCCAGTTCCCGTGCCGTCGGACCGTCGACGGCGTTGCGCGCCGCGGGGCGCGAGAGCACCACCGTGGTGACGGGTCCGCTGCGCTCGACACGTACGGGCATGGCCGGTTCCCTCCGCCGCCGATCACCTCTTCCGGATCAGGAGAGGTTATCGCCGTGGGTCAGGGTCTCCCAGGCTACGAAGAGGTTGTTGCTGCCGGCCGGGCGCTGGGACTCGGTGAGCGCCTGGGTGTTGGTCATGGCGTAGCCGAGCCGGTTGTGCATCGCGTTGTAGCCGACCTCGGTGACCGGCCCGAGACCGAGGTTGAGGCTTCCGCCGCACAGCCAGGACGGCACGGCCTCGCCGCGCTGGTACTTGGACTGGAAGCCCAGCGCCTGCCGCAGCCGCTCGCCGACCTGCGGGTAGAGGTCCTCGCCCTGGATGCGGCTGGTCTCGGCGACGTGCGAGATCGACGAGATGCCGTAGCCGGTGTGCGTGAAGTCGCGGCAGGTCTCCTGGGTCAGACCGGTCACGAAGGTGGACTGGCCCTGCCAGTAGCCGACGATCTCGTCCCGGGTGTCGAGCCCGCTCCCGGGCACGGTCCTGGGCAGCGCGCCGTCGGTGTCCAGGTAGACGTACGCCGCGACGCGGTTGAGGTAGCGCGTGACGGCCTTGCCGTAGGAGGTCCGGTCGTCGAGGAAGACGGAGATGCCGACGGCGGCCTCCATCATGCTCAGCTCCCAGTTGCCGTTGCTCTTGGAGCCGTTGATGACCTCGGGGAGGTAGACGTTGCGCAGCATGGTGGCGAAGCGGTTCATGTTCGGCCAGCCGGTGTACGTGTAGCGGATGATCTCCGCCGCGCGCGGCCACACCGAGCCCGCCCAGCCGGTCTGCAGCGGGGCGTTGCTGTTGGTGTGGTCGGTGATGGTGGCCGACCAGGCGTCCATCAGCTGGATCGCCTTCTGCGCGTACTTGGCGTCGCGTGTGACGTACCAGGCCAGCGCGTTGGTGTAGGCCGCGATGGCGTCCTCGCGCTCGTCGGTGCAGCCGTAGTTGGGGTTGGAGTAGGAGCCGCACTCGACGACCGCGCGGGGCTTGGGGGTCCGCGACTGCGAGGCGTACTTCGACGCCATCATCTGGTCGTACGCGCCCTTCCAGGGCTGCGCCCCGGCCTGCACCTTTCCGCGTACGAAGTCGAGCTGGGCGCGGCTGACCAGGACACCGGGGTGGCTGAAGGCAGCCGGCGCGGCCTCGGCGCGACCGCCGCCGGGCAGCGCGGCCAGGAGGGCGGCGACCAGCGCCGCGACGAGGGCGAAGATGCCCTTGGTGAGGAGACCTTGTGATCTGTGGGACATGGGGGGACGCCTTCCCAGGAGACGGCATGTTCACATGGGTGAACCATGGATGTACCCGTGAACACTGCGATTGAGGGATGACGGTAGGACTAGACCAATACCCCGTCAAGTCCCCTGTCGTACACGGCCGATACCCGCCACCGTCCAGGGCACGTCTCGACGGTGCCCGTGCGGCGCGGGGACACGTATCTGACCGACCCTCATGCGCGAATCCCGGCGAGGGCCCCGACCGGCGGCGCTCCGGTGGCGACCCCGCCTCCCGTCCCCCAGGCTCGACACCCACCCGCCCGTCCCGAAGGGGTCCCCATGGAACTGCAGCTCCAGGACAAGGTCGCTGTCGTCACCGGAGCCGGCAGGGGCATCGGCCTGGCGGTGACGGAGGCACTCGCGCGTGAGGGCGTCCGGGTCGTCGCGGGCAGCCGCAGCCTCACCCCCGAGGCGGAAGCCCTCCGGGACGCCTACGAGGTGACCCCCGTGGCCGTGGACCTCGCCACCCCGGATGGCCCCGCCGAGCTCGTACGGCAGGCCGTGGAGCACTACGGCGCCGTCGACATCCTGGTCAACAACGTGGGCTCCGGGAAGTCCCGCGGCAGCTTCCTCGAGGTGGACGACGCGGAGTGGGGGCGGGTCTTCGAGATCTCCTTCTTCAGCGCGGTCCGCACCACCCGCGCCGCGCTGCCCCACATGGTGGCGGCGGGCGGCGGCGCTATCGTCAACGTCACGTCCGTCAACGCGCGCCTCCCCTACCCCATGGTCGTCGACTACTCGGCCGCCAAGGCGGCGCTGGCGAACCTGACGAAGTCACTGTCCGAGGAGTTCGCCCCGCGCGGCGTCCGCGTCAACGCGGTCGCTCCCGGCCCCGTCCGCACGCCCTTCTGGACCGCCCCGGGGGCCTTCGCCGACCAGACGGCCGCGGCGGCCGGGACCACCGCCCAGCAGGCCCTGGACGAGGTCGTGCCGCGCAGCATGGGCATCTCCACCGGGCGCGTCACCGAGCCCGAGGAGGTCGCCGCCCTGATCGCCTTCCTCGTCTCCCCCGTCGCCGGCAACGTCACGGGCGCGGAGTTCACCATCGACGGCGGCCAGATCAAGACGACCTGATGCCGCGGCGGGACACGAAAACACAGGGGCGGCCGACCCCGTCCCACGAGTCGGCCGCCCCCTCACAGGGCTCTCCCCCACGGTGAACCCCGTGGCCTTGGTTCACGGCATCGGCGTCAGAAGGCGAAGACGCCGGCCGTGTCGCTGCCGCGCAGCACGCACGGGTTGCCGAAGGTCTGCGCGAAGGTGACGCGCCGGCCTTCCCAGACCCCGTCGGCGGTGACCACGACCGGATCCCAGATCCGGGTGCAGGCCACACCCTCCGCGTCGGCGGTCATCGCCGCGAAGTCCCCGTGGACGGCGGCGAGTTCCGCACAGGCGGCCACCGGGTCCGGGTGGTCGCCGTACGGGGTGGGCCTGCAGCGCAGCACGACCGCGCGCTGTATCGTCGCCGTCGCGGGGTCTTCTCCCCTCCCCACGGACAGGACGAGGGCGGACGGCGCGTACAGGCTCGTCGCCCCGGCCGGCCTGGCCTGCGCCGAGCCGGCTGCGACCCCCGCCGAGCACATCGCCGCCACCAGGGCCAGGCAGGTCCCCACCGCACTGATCCGCATAGCGAACACTCCTTCGGCACTCGATCCGGATATCGGACGTCGAGGAGTCTTGTGCATCGAGAGCCCGCTCGTCACATCGCTCCGCGACTTTCGGTCACCGATTGTTCACAATGTGTACTATCCGTTGTGTCGCACTTGCGGTGGGCTGGGCGTCCGGGTGAATGGACTCAGTGGAACCGGGGCCTCCGTGAAAGCGCCTTCACGGATCGGCGACATCGTCTCCACATCGGCCGGAAAGCAGCGGGCCGCCGCCGTGTTCCGCACACGACGACGGCCCGTGGGGACGGTGCCCGGGTGGTGCTATCCGGTGTAGCCCGCGAAGATCCGCGAGAACTCGTAAGGGGACTGCGGGATGTTGGTGCACATGTAGAGCGCGCCGGTGCAGGCGTTGCGGTCCCGGGTCGTCTCCCAGAAGGCGAGCATGCCGAGGTGCCTGCCCTGGGCGAAGCTCACCAACTGGCGGGCGTCGGCCTGGTCGTAGATCCGGCCGTCGTCGTTCTGCCCGAGCATCGGCGTGACGCCCACCATCGCCCACACCTGGGCGTCGGACTTGCCGGGGTAGAGGGACTTGAGCTGGGCGAAGGTGCTGTTGGCCGCCTGGATCGCCGCGTCGCCGTAGTCGGCGCTGCGGTAGTAGTCCATCGCCATGATGTTGACGACGTCGAGGTTCACCCCGGCGTCCCGGGCCGAGCGCACGACACCCAGCCCGTCCGCAGTGAGCCCCTCCGGAAGGACGGGCAGGGTGAGGGAGATCCGCAGCCCGGGGTGGGCCTGCTGGAGGCGGGCCAGCGCCTGGGAGCGGCGGGCGACGGACGCCGGGTCGGCGGTGGCGGCGCCCTCGATGTCGAAGTCGGCGTAGGTCAGGCCGTAGGCGTTGACCACGGCGTCGTACTCGGCGTACAGCGCGTCGACGGAGCCGCAGGCCTGGGCGAGTTCGATGCCGGTGGCGCCGCCGAAGGAGATCTTGACGTCACCGCCGGCCGCGCGGATCGCGTCGATCTGGTCCTTGTTCCAGCCGTCGCGCGGGTCGTAGGCGTTGAACCACATCGCCTTGCAGGACGAGGCGGTGATGAAGGCCATGGTGAAGCTCTTCAGGCCGCTCGCCGAGGACAGCGTGGTCAGGCTGGGCGTCGGCCAGGCGCCCATGTCGACGTACGGCGCGGTGCGCACGCCGCCCGGGGGCGGGTTGGTGCCGCCGGAGGTGGTCGTCCCGCTGACCGCGCCGCTGTACGCGGAGGTGTTGCCCGCCGCGTCCTTGGCGCGGACGCGGAAGGAGTAGCCGGTGCTCACCTGCAGCCCGGTGGCGGTGTACGAGCTGCCGGTCACGGCGACGGGGGCGCCGCCGTCCCGGGAGACCTCGTAGCCGGCGACGCTGCCGGAGTTGTCGGTGGAGTCCGTCCAGCGGACGGTGAGCGAGGAGGAGGTGGCCGAGCCGACGGTGACCCCGCCGGGGACGCTCGGCGCGGTGGTGTCCGGTCCGCCGCCGGAGCCGGTGCAGGACCCGCCGTTGAGCTTGCAGTTCGCGGGCGCGCCCGTACCCGAGGAGACCCAGCCGAAGACCGCGGTCGCGCCGGGCGCCAGCGTGCCGTTGTACTCGCGGTTCTTGAAGGTGTAGTGACTGCCGCTCTGGGTCATCAGGGTGTCCCAGTACGAGCCGACGCTCGTCCCGGACGGCAGGTCGAACTCGACGGTCCATCCGCTGAGGGTGGTGGTGCCGCCGTTGGTGATCGTGTACTGCCCCTGGTATCCGGTCTCCCAGGTGGCCGTCTTCACGAAGGCCGCGCTCGGGGCGGCCGCGGCGGCGGGCGGGGCGAGGAGCAGGACGAGCGCTCCGACGAGCGCGGTGACCAGGGCCAGAGTTCTTCGCATCCGGGCCTCCCGTGGGGGGAACGCGCAGTTGGTCTGTACCAAATGCATCTGGTGTAGACCTATCGAGTTGATGCGTTCGCGTCAATACATGGGACGGTCCGGGATCGCGCCGCCGCACCACCCGCAAGCGGCCGGGTCGGCGGCGATCGGGTGAACCGGCGGCCGGGCCGCACCCGCGGGCACCCGCGGGGCGGGCATCATCGCTGAAGGCCGGGGCCGGTGCTCCCCCTCCCCGATCGTGCCGGGCGGCCCGGGAGGTCGTCATGCACATCCTGCTCATGGCGTCGGCGTTCAACAGCCTGACGCAGCGCGTGTACGCGGAACTCGGCGAGCTGGGACACACCGTCGCCGTGGAGGTGACACCGGACGGCGACGCCATGCGGGCGGCGCTCGCCCGCCACGAGCCGGAACTCGTCGTCGCGCCCATGCTCACGGCGGCGATCCCCGCGGACGTCCGGACCGCCCGCACCTGCCTGATCGTGCACCCCGGCCCACCCGGCGACCGGGGCCCCGCCTCCCTGGACCACGCGGTGCAGGAGGGCGTCACCGCCTGGGGGGTGACGGTCCTGCAGGCCGAGGAGGAGATGGACGCGGGTCCGGTCTGGGCCTCGGTGGACTGCGAGGTGCCGCCGGTCGGCAAGAGCGACCTGTACCGGGGAGAGGTCTCGGACGCGGCGATGGAGGCCGTCCTGCTGGCCGTCGACCGGTTCGCCTCGGGCGCGTACGTCCCCCGGCAGCAGAGCGACCCGGCCCTCGCGGCGGCCGTCCGCGTCCGCCCCGCACTCCGCCAGGGCGAGCGGCGCATCGACTGGGCCGCCGACCCGACCGCGACCGTGCTGCGCAAGCTGCGCGCCGCCGACTCACGGCCCGGCGTCCTGGACGAGCTCCTCGGCGCCCGCTGGTTCCTGCACGGCGGCCACCCCGAGGACCGGCTGCGCGGTGAACCGGGGCGGCTGCTGGCCACCCGGGCGGGCGCGGTGTGCCGGGC
The DNA here is from genome assembly GCF_035918135.1 of Actinacidiphila glaucinigra. Lineage (NCBI taxonomy): Bacteria > Bacillati > Actinomycetota > Actinomycetes > Kitasatosporales > Streptomycetaceae > Actinacidiphila > Actinacidiphila glaucinigra. Next base: position 8,170,068 of record NZ_CP109144.1, on the reverse strand, counting down.
CACCCGCGACGCCGCCGTGTGGCTCCCCCGGCTGCGGCCCCGTCCCGCCCCGGGCGGCCCACCCACGTTCGCGCTGCCCGCCGTCACCGCGCTGGGCGCCCTCCTGCCGCCGCTGCCGGAGGACCCACTGCCCCCGGAACTCGCCGGCGAGCGGGAGACCTGGGCCGACATCCGCTACCGCGAGGACGGCGCGGCGGGCGTCCTGTCGTTCTCCCTCCCCGGCGGCGCCATGTCCGCCGCCGACTGCCGACGGCTCCTGGCGGCCTACCGCCACGCCTGCACGCGGCCCACCTCGGTGCTGGTGCTGGGCGGCGCCCGGGACGTCTTCTCCAACGGCATCGACCTCAAGGCCATCGAGGCCGCCGCCGACCCGGGCGCCGAGTCCTGGGCGAACATCACCGCCATCGACGACCTGGTCGAGGCGGTGCTGACCACCACCGACCGCCTGGTGGTCTCCGCGCTCGGCGGCAACGCGGGCGCGGGCGGCGTGATGCTCGCCCTCGCCGCCGACGAGGTCTGGTGCCGCCAGGGCGCGGTGCTCAACCCGCACTACCGCCTGATGGGCCTGTACGGCTCCGAGTACTGGACGTACACCCTGCCCCGCCGGGTCGGCCCCGCCACGGCCGCGTGCCTGACGCAGCAGGCCCTGCCGGTCGGCGCGGCCGCCGCCCTGCGGATCGGGCTGGTGGACCGGCTGCTGATGTGCGGCCCGCAGGAGTTCGGCGCCGACGTCGCCCGTCTCGCGGCCCGGCTGGCCCGCACGGCCGGGACGCAACCCAGGATCGCCGCGAAGAAGGCGGAGGCCGAGCGCCGCGAGGCGCAGCGCCCCTTGGCGTCGCACCGCGCCGAGGAGCTGTCCCGCATGCGGGAGGCCTTCTTCGACCCCCGGTCCCCCTACCACGCCCTCCGCTCGGCCTTCGTGCACCGCCGCACCCCCGCCGGGACCCCCTCGCACCTTCGGGAGGCCCCGGCGGCCTCCTGCCCCTGAGGCGCACCCGCGCCGATCAAGGGGCGGTCACCGTATTGGCCCCCTTCGACGTCCCCTCCCGGCGAGCCACTCGCTATCAAGGGGGATAGATGCCTTTATCTGGCATTTGTCGCTCGATGAGGAGGCATCCCGATGGATGCGACTGCTTCGACCCAGAACGACGCCGCACGGACCCCGGCAGCCGGGGACGAGCAAGCCCCGATCCACATTCTCTGGATCAACGCGGGGCTGAGTTGCGACGGAGACTCGGTGTCGCTGACCGCCGCGACGTTGCCCAGCATCGAGGAGATCGTCCTGGGCGGCCTTCCCGGCCTTCCCAAGATCCAGGTGCACTGGCCGCTGATCGACTTCGAGTGCGGTCCGGTCGGGGGCGCCGACACCTTCATCGAGTGGTTCTTCAAGGCCGAACGCGGCGAGATCGAGCCGTTCGTCCTGGTCGTCGAGGGGTCCATCCCCAACGAGGCGATCAAGGCCGAGGGCTACTGGTGCGGCTTCGGCGACAACCCCGAGACGGGCCAGCCGATCACCACCAGCGAGTGGATCGACCGTCTCGCGCCCAAGGCCCTGGCCGTGGTCGCCATCGGCACGTGTGCCACCTACGGCGGCATCCACGCCATGGAGGGCAACCCGACCGGCGCCATGGGCGTGCCGGACTACCTGGGCTGGGAGTGGAAGTCGAAGGCGGGCATCCCGATCGTCTGCGTGCCCGGCTGCCCGATCCAGCCCGACAACTTCGCCGAGACGCTCACGTACCTGCTCTACCAGGCGGCCGGCTCCGCGCCGATGATCCCGCTGGACGACAAGCTGCGCCCGGCGTGGCTGTTCGGCGCGACCGTGCACGAGGGCTGCGACCGCGCGGGCTACTACGAGCAGGGCCAGTTCGCCGACCGCTACGACTCGCCGCAGTGCCTGGTCAAGATCGGCTGCTGGGGCCCGGTCGTGAAGTGCAACGTCCCCAAGCGCGGCTGGATGGACGGCATCGGCGGCTGCCCCAACGTCGGTGGCATCTGCATCGCCTGCACCATGCCCGGCTTCCCGGACATGTTCATGCCGTTCATGGACGAGCCGCCCGGCGCGCGGCTGTCGAGCACCGCCAGCGGCGCGTACGGCGCGGCGATCCGGCGGCTGCGCTCCATCACGGCCAGGACCGTGGACAAGGAGCCCAAGTGGCGCCACACCGGCCGGAAGCTCACCACCGGCTACAAGGCGCCCTGGTGACCTCACGGCACCAAGCCGGCCACCGACCACCCACCTCCCCCGTTTGACGAAGGGCACGCACACACCATGGCTCCGAAGACGAAGACGGCCGGAGACGGCAGTGGCCTGATGGAGATGTCCTGGGATCCGATCACCCGGATCGTGGGCAGCCTCGGCATCCACACGAAGATCGACTTCAAGCAGAAGCGTGTCGCGGAGTGCTACAGCACCTCGTCGGTCTTCCGCGGCTACAGCGTCTTCATGCGCGGCAAGGATCCCCGCGACGCGCACTTCATCACCAGCCGGATCTGCGGCATCTGCGGCGACAACCACGCCACCTGCTCGGTCTACACGCAGAACATGGCGTACGGGGTGAAGCCGCCGCACCTCGGCGAGTGGATCATCAACCTCGGCGAGTCCGCGGAGTACATGTTCGACCACAACATCTTCCAGGAGAACCTGGTCGGGGTCGACTACTGCGAGAAGATGGTCCGCGAGACCAACCCGGGCGTCATGGAGCAGGCCGACCGCACCGAGTCCCCGCACGCCGCCGAGCACGGCTACCGCACCATCGGCGACATCATGCGCTCGCTCAATCCGCTCGAGGGCGAGTTCTACCGCGAGGCGCTGCAGGTCAGCCGCTACACCCGCGAGATGTTCTGCCTGATGGAGGGCCGGCACGTCCACCCGTCCACCCTCTACGCGGGCGGCGTCGGCACCATCGCGTCGGTGCAGCTGTTCACCGACTACCTCACCCGGCTGATGCGGTACGTGGAGTTCATGAAGCGCGTCGTGCCGCTCCACGACGACCTCTTCGACTTCTTCTACGAGGCCATGCCCGGCTACGAGGAGGTCGGCCGCCGCCGCATCATGCTCGGCTGCTGGGGCGCCCTCAACGACCCGGACCACTGCGACTTCACGTACGCCAACATGACCGACTGGGGACGGAAGATGTTCGTCTCCCCCGGCATCGTGGTGGACGGGAAGCTGGTCACCAACGACCTCACGCAGATCAACCTGGGCATCCGCATCCTGCTGGGCAGCTCCTACTACCAGGACTGGGAGGGCCAGCAGCAGTTCGTCACCCACGACCCGCTCGGCAACCCGGTCGACCCGCGCCACCCGTGGAACCAGCACACCATCCCCGCGCCCCAGAAGCGCGACTTCGGCGACAAGTACAGCTGGGTGATGTCCCCGCGCTGGTTCGACGGCAAGGACCACCTGGCGCTGGACACCGGCGGCGGCCCGCTCGCCCGGCTGTGGTCCACCGCGCTCAACGGCCTCGTCGACATGGGGTACGTGAAGGCCACCGGGCACAGCGTGGTGATCAACCTTCCCAGGACGCTGACCAAGCCGGAGACCACCTTCGAGTGGAAGATCCCGCAGTGGAGCAACGCCCTGGAGCGCAACCGGGCCCGCACCTACTTCCAGGCCTACTCCGCCGCCTGCGCCCTGTACTTCTGCGAGAAGGCGCTGGACGAGGTCCGCGCGGGCCGCACCCAGACGTGGGAGAAGTTCGAGGTCCCGGACGAGAGCATCGGCGTGGGCTTCACCGAGGCGGTGCGCGGCGTGCTCTCGCACCACATGGTCATCCGCGACGGCAAGATCGCCAACTACCACCCGTACCCGCCGACCCCGTGGAACGCCAGCGTGCGCGACACCTACGGCACCCCGGGCCCGTACGAGGACGCCGTGCAGAACACCCCGATCTTCGAGGAGAACTCCCCGGAGAACTTCAAGGGCATCGACATCATGCGGGCCGTGCGCAGCTTCGACCCGTGTCTGCCGTGCGGCGTCCACATGTACGTCGGCGGCGGGCGCACCGTGGAGAAACTCCACGTGCCCACCGGTCTGAGCGGTATGGCCGGATGAGCGCGGAGCAGACGGCGCGGCGCGTCGAGGAGATCCTCGACGCGTTCGCGGCCTCCGGAGACGGCGAGACCGCGCGTGCCGCCGAGGAACTGGTGCGCACCCTCATGGAGTTCTACGGCGCGGGCCTGGACCGCGCGGTCACGCTCCTGAAGAACGGCTCGGCCGACCCGCTCGCCGTGCTGATGGCCGACGAGATGGTCGCGGGCCTGCTGACCCTCCACGACCTGCACCCCGAGGACACCCTCACCCGGGTCGGCCGCGCCGTGGAGGCGGCCCGGGCCGGTGCGACGGTGGGCATCGAGCACTTCGACCCCGAGACCGGCACACTGCGCCTGAGCGCCCGCGAGGACGGGGGCTGCGGCTGCCCCAGCACCATGGACGCCACCCGGCAGCGCATCGAGGCGGCACTCTCCTGCTTCGCCCCGGAGGTGTCGGTGGTCGAGATGCCGCTCTCCGGTCCGGCGGCGGGCGAGCCCGCGCTGCTCCAGATCGGCAACCGCCCACCGGGGGCGCCATGAGCCGGCAGGCCCCCGGGGCCGGACTGCGCCGCTTCGTGGCGCCCCGGCAGCCCACGCCCGAGCGCTGCGAGCTGTGCGGGGTGGAACTGACGGGCCCCCACCGGCATCTGGTCGACGCAGGCCGGCGCGCGCTGGCCTGCGCCTGCGTGCCGTGCGCGCTGGTCCTGGAGCGGCCCGGTGCGGGCGGCGGCCGGTTCGCCGCCGTGCCCGACAGGGTGCTCGGCGACCCGGGCTCGGTGCCCGATGCGGCCGCCTGGCAGCGACTGCGCATCCCCGTCTCGGTCGCCTTCTTCTTCCACAACTCGGTGCTCGACCGGCCCGTGGTCCTCTATCCGAGCCCCGCCGGCGCCACCGAGAGCGAGGTCGACCCCGGCACCTGGCAGGCCGTGTTCGGCGACTCGCCGCTGGCCGGCGCGCTGCGTCCGGACGTCGAGGCGCTCCTGGTCCGCCGGGACCGCGACGGGGGCGACGGCGACGGCGACGGCGGCGAGTGCTACCTCCTCCCGGTCGACCGGGCCTACGAGCTGGTGGGCCGGCTGCGTCTGAACTGGCAGGGCTTCGACGGCGGTTCCGGCGCCCGCGCCGAACTGGCCGCCTTCTTCGACGACGTACGACAGCGGGCCGCACCGGTGGCGCCGCGGGAGGGGTTGCCGACGTGACCGAGCTGGACTTCGGCTGCACGGGCGTACGGGCCGATCCGTACGCCGCCGGACCGACGCTGGTCTTCCGGCTGCGGATCACCGCCCCCGGCGGGGAGCGGGTGCACGCCCTCGCGCTCCGCTGCCAGTTGCGCATCGAACCGGCGCAGCGGGGGTACGGCGACGCGGAGGCGCGGGGCTTGGGCGATCTGTTCGGCGAGCGCGAGCGGTGGGGCAGCACGCTGCAGCCGATGCAGTTCGCGCAGGTGTCGCTCATGGTGCCGGGCTTCACCGGCGAGACCGAGGTGGACCTGCCGGTGCCGTGCACCTACGACACGGACGTCGCCTCGGCGAAGTACTTCGAGGCCCTGGAGGACGGCGAGGCGCCGCTGCTGCTGCTCTTCTCCGGCACCGCCTTCGTCGGTCCGGGCGGTTTCCAGGTGCAGCCGGTGCCCTGGGACAAGGAGGCGGTGTGCCGCATGCCGGTGGCGGTGTGGCGCGAGGCGATCGACGCCCACTTCCCGGGGTGCGGCTGGATCCGGCTGCCCCGTACGGCGCTGGAGTCCCTGCGGTCCTTCCGGAGCGCGCACGCCCTTCCCTCGTGGGAGGCGACCGTCGAGGCCCTGCTCGCCGGCGCCGCCGCCCCGGCGGGAGGCGCCCGGTGACGGCCGCCACGGAACGCTTCGCGACCGCCCGGCAGGCCGCCGACGCCGTCCTGTTCGAGGGCTACGTGCTCTACCCGTACCGGGCGTCCTCGGCGAAGAACCGGATGCGCTGGCAGTTCGGGGTGCTGGTGCCCCCGGTGTGGGCCTCCGCGTCCGGCGAACCCGTCCTGCAGCGCACCGAGATCCTCATGGAGCCGCGCGCGGACGCCGCGCTCCACGCGGAGCTGCGCTTCCTGCACGCCCAGCGGCGGACGGTGGAACGGATCCTGATCGACGGCGAGTTCGAGCCCACCGGCGAACTCCAGTTGCCTGACCGGGTGCTGGTCCCGTGGGACGAGGGTGTGGAGGAACGCGTCGAGGTGTCCGTCGACATCGCGGCGCTGACCGCCGAGGACGTCGTCCTGCCGTTCACCGTCCCCGCGACGGAGGACAGCGAGATCGTCACCGGCGCGGACGGCTTCCCCGCCGGGCGGGTCGTGCGGCGCCGGGAGCGCCTCGAAGGCGTCCTGCGGCTCTCGGCGGAGGAACTGCCCGGCCCCTACCGGGTGCTGCGGCTGGCCGCCGTCGCGGAGAACACCGGGAACGCCCTGGCCTCGAACCGGGAGGAGGCGCTGCCGCACGCGCTGGTCTCGGCCCACCTGATGCTGCGGCTGACCGCCGGCTACTTCGTGTCGATGACGGACCCTCCCGAGTGGGCGAAGGCCGCCGTCGCCGAGTGCCGCAACGAGAACACCTGGCCGGTGCTGGCGGGCGACGACGGCGCGGCGAACGTGGTGCTGTCCTCCCCCATCATCCTGGAGGACCATCCGCGGATCGCCCCGGAGAGCCCCGGCGCGCTCTACGACGCCACCGAGATCGACGAGATCCTGGCGCTGCGCACCGCCGCCCTCACCGACGAGGAGAAGCGCCAGGCGCGCGGCACCGACGAACGGGCGGCCGCGGTGATCGACCTGGCCGACTCCATGCCGCCGGAGGTGATGGAGCGTCTGCACGGCGCCGTGCGCGCGCTGCGCGAGGTCACCGGTCCGCGGGACTCGCCCGCCGCGGTCCCCGAGACCCCCTGGTGGGACCCGGGCGCCGACGCCTCCGTCGACCCGGCCCGGGACCGCGTCATGGTCGGCGACACCTGGGTGGCCGCCGGCAGCCGGGTCGTCCTGCAGCCGGGACGGCGGCGCACCGACGCACAGGACCTGTTCCTGCACGGGCGCAGCGCCCAGGTGGAGGCGGTTCTGCACGACGTGGACGGCGGGGTGCACCTCGCGGTGACCGTCGAGGGCGACCCCGGCGCGGAGATCCGCCGGGAGCAGGGCCGCTTCCTGTACTTCCAGCCCGACGAACTCGCTCCCCTGGAGGACGCGTGAGCACGGGAGGTGTGCTGGTCGCGGGCATCGGCAACATCTTCCTGGGCGACGACGGCTTCGGCGTCGAGGTGGTGCGCCGGCTGTCCGGGCACCCGCTGCCCGACGGCGTCCACGTCACCGACACCGGCGTACGCGGCGTGCACCTGGCGTACCAGCTGCTCGACGGGTACCGCAGCGTGGTCCTCGTCGACGCCGTGGCGCGCGGCGGCGCCCCCGGCACGCTGCACCTCATCGAGGCTCCGCCGCCCGGCGGCGACGGCCCGGGCGAGGCCCTCGTGGACGGGCACCGGATGACCCCGGACACCGTACTGGCGCTGCTCGACACCCTCAGCGCCGGGACGGGTTCCCCCAAGCCCTCCCGGGTCCTGGTGGTCGGCTGCGAGCCGGCGTGCCTGGAGGAGGGCATCGGTCTGAGCGCTCCTGTGGCCGCCGCCGTGGACGAGGCCGTGCGCCTGGTGCTGCGGGTCGTCGGCGAGGAGTGCGGCCGGCCCGCGGACCCGCACACGGTGGCCTGACCGGCCCGCCGCAGACCCCGAAACACAGCAACGACCAGAAAGGAGCACCCCGCCATGTGGAAGATCGCCCTGAGCGCGGTGGGCGCGGCCGTGGCCGTCTTCGCCATGTCCCGCGTCCTGCCCGACGTCAAGCGCTACCTGCACATCCGGTCGATGTGAGCCCGAACGGGTAGGCCGTCGCCGGACGGGCGGCGTGGCGGGCCGGGTGCCCCCGGCGGCGGGCCTTCAATGGAGCCGCGTGAGCCGCCGGCGCCGCCCACCGGCCCACCCGGCCCACCGGCAGCCCCGGGCCCGCACACCGGAGAAGAGACCGATGCACGAGATGTCCATCGCAGTGGCGGTGGTGGAGCAGGTCGAGGAGGCCGCCGCCCGGCTCGCGGACGGCACGGGCGGGGCACCCTCCGCGGAGTCCGTCCACCTGGAGGTCGGCGAACTCGCCGGCGTCGTGGCGGACGCCCTCGCCTTCAGCTTCGACCTCGCCTGCACCGGCACCGTCCTGGAGGGCGCCGCCCTCATCACCGAGACCGTACCCGGCCGGGCCCGCTGCGCGCGCTGCGCGCGGGACTGGCCCACCGGCATGCCCCCGCGGCTGAGCTGTCCCGGCTGCGACGGCGCGGCGACGGAACTGCTGGCGGGCCGTGAGTTGCGGATCACCGAGGTGCGGTGGGCCGAGCAGCGCCGTCCGGTCGCCACACTCCCCGAGGAGCGCTGAGAACCATGTGCAAAGTGACCGATCTGCGGCAGTCCGTGCTCGCCAGGAACGACCGCGGCGCGCAGGAACTGCGGGAGGAACTCGCCGCGCGCGGGACCGTCATGGTGAACCTGCTGTCGAGCCCGGGCAGCGGCAAGACCGCGCTGCTGGAATCGGAACTCGGGCTGGCCCGGCTGCGCGGGGTGCCGGTGGCGGCGCTCACCGCCGACCTCGCCACCGAGAACGACGCGACCCGGCTGGCCCGCTCCGGCGCCCCGGTGCGGCAGGTGCTCACCGACGGGCTGTGCCACCTGGAGTCGGCGATGGTGCGGTCGCACGTCGACACCTGGCTCCCGGAAGGCACGCACCTGCTGTTCGTGGAGAACGTCGGCAACCTGGTCTGCCCCGCCTCGTACGACCTCGGTGAGTCGCTGCGCGTCGTGCTCGCCTCGGTCACCGAGGGCGAGGACAAGCCGCTGAAGTACCCGACGGCCTTCGGGCTGGCGCACCTGGTGCTCGTGACGAAGTACGACATCGCCGGGGCGGTCGGCTTCGACGAGCCGGCCTTCCTCGCGGCCGTGGCCCAGGTCAACCCGGGCGTGGAGGTCGTCCGTACCTCCTCGCGGGACGGCGACGGCGCGGGCGTGCTGCTGGAGCGGGCGCTGGCCGTGCACGCCGGGGCCGCGGTGCACCGTCCGGTGATGGCGCGCACCGCCGTCCAGCACGGCCACACGCACGAGCACGGACACGCCCACTCCCACGAGCACCCGCACGAGCACCCGCACGAGGATGCCGCCGGGCACACCCGCTCCGTGGACCACACGCACTGATGCCGGGTCAGCCGGGGCCCGCGGCCCGGACCGCGCAGCGCCGCCGGGTGCTGGTCCGGGGGGTCGTGCAGGGGGTCGGCTTCCGGCCGTTCGTGTTCGGTCTCGCCCGTGAACTGGGGCTGGCGGGCCACGTCGGCAACACCGGTGACGGGGTGGTCGCCGAGGTCGAGGGCGCCCCCGGCGCGGTCGCGGCCTTCTGCGACCGGATCGGTGCGGAAGCGCCCCCGCTCGCGGTGGTGGAGTCGGTGTCCCACGGTCCCGTCCCCCCGACGGGCGGCACGGACTTCACGATCAGCCCGTCCCGCCCCGGCGACGGGGCCTCGCGCACCCTGGTCTCCCCCGACACCGCCACCTGTGAGGCGTGCCTGGCCGAGTTGCGCGACCCCGGCGACCGCCGCCACCGGCACCCGTTCATCACCTGCACGCACTGCGGGCCGCGTTTCACGATCGTCACCGGCCTGCCGTACGACCGTCCCAACACCACGATGGCCCGCTTCCCCATGTGCGCGAAGTGCCTGGCCGAGTACGAGGATCCCGCCGACCGGCGCTTCCACGCGCAGCCGGTCTCCTGCCACGACTGCGGTCCCCGGCTGCGGCTGGTCCTGTCCCGCACGGACCGGACGGGGCAGCGGGGCGAACCGGTCGCGCAGGCGCGGCGGTTGCTGGCGGCGGGCGCGGTCGTCGCGGTGAAGGGCCTGGGCGGCTACCACCTGGCCTGCGACGCGGGCAACGAGGAGAGCGTGCGGCTGCTGCGGGCCCGCAAGGACCGCGGCGACAAGCCGTTCGCCCTGATGGCACGGGATCTCGCGGACATCGAGCGGCTGGCCCATCTCGGTCCGGAGGAGCGGGAGTTGCTGACCGGCGCACGCCGGCCGATCGTCCTGCTGCGGCGGCGTCCGGAGGCACGTGAGGTGGCGGAGGCCGTGGCCCCTCGGGTGGCCGACCTCGGGGTCATGCTGCCGTACACGCCGGTCCACCATCTGCTGCTGGGGTTGCCGGGCGACCCGCCGGGGCCCCGGCTGCTGGTGATGACCAGCGGCAATCTGGGCGGGGAGCCCATCGTCACGGACGACGAACAGGCGCTGGAACGGCTGGCGGGACTGGCCGACGCCTGGCTGACGCACGACCGGCCCATCCATGTGCCGTGCGACGACTCGGTGGTGCGGATCTGCGACGGCGCGGAACTTCCCGTGCGGCGCTCGCGCGGCTACGCGCCCTTCCCCGTGCCGCTGCCCGTGCCGGTGGCCCCGGCGCTCGCCGTGGGCGGCGACCTGAAGAACACCTTCTGCGTGGGAGAGGGCCGGCACGCCTGGCTGTCGGCCCACGTCGGCGACATGGACGACCTGGCGACGCTGACGGCCTTCACCGACGCCGAACGGCAGTTGGAGGAGATCACCGGGGTCAGGCCCGTACTGCTGGCAGCGGACCGGCACCCCGGCTACCGCTCGGTGGGCTGGGCCCGGCGCGCCGCCGGCGACCGGCCGCTGCGGCAGGTGCAGCACCACCACGCGCACGTCGCGGCGGCGATGGCCGAGGCGGGGCTGGACGGCACGAGCCCGGTGATCGGCGTCGCCTTCGACGGCACGGGCCACGGTGACGACGGCGCGGTCTGGGGCGGTGAGTTCCTGCTCGCCGGCTACAACGGCTTCCGGCGGTCCGCGCACCTGGCGTACGTGCCGCTGCCCGGCGGGGACGCGGCCGTGCGCCGCCCCTACCGCATGGCGCTGGCGCATCTGCGGGCGGCCGGCCTCCCGTGGGCACCCGGCCTGCCGTGCACGGACGCCTGCCCGAAGGACGAACGGACCGTGCTGGCGGCCCAGTTGGAGCGCGGGCTGCAATGCGTCCCGACCTCCAGCATGGGCCGGCTCTTCGACGCCGTCGCCTCGCTGTCCGGGGTGTGCCACCGGGCGGGCTACGAGGCGCAGGCGGCCGTCGAGCTGGAGGCGGCGGCCGTGGCGGCGGGCGGCCTGCCCGCCGAGGGCTACTCCTTCGCGCTGCGCCCGGGCGCCGGCGCCGGCGGGGCGACCGCCTGCGACCCCGGCCCGGTGCTGGCGGCCGTCGTCGCCGACCTGGGCGCGGGGGTGCCCACCGGGGTGATCGCCGGACGCTTCCACCGGGCGGTGACCGAACTCGTCCGGCGGGTGTGCGCCGCCGTACGGGAACGCGACGGGATCACGACGGTGGCGCTCAGCGGCGGTGTCTTCGCCAACGCGCTGCTGTCGTCCGCGTGCGCGCGGGACCTGTGCGCGGACGGGTTCACGGTGCTGCGCCATCGGCTCGTACCGCCCAACGACGGAGGCCTGGCACTCGGCCAGCTCGTCGTCGCCGCCCGCGGCGGCCCCCCGACCCCCCACCCACAGCGAGGAGACAGCTGATGTGCCTGGCGGTACCCGGCAAGGTGCTGGAGATCGAGGAACGTGACGGCACCAAGATGGCGGTCGTCGACTTCGGCGGCGTGGTGAAGGACGTGTGCCTGGAGTACCTGCCCGACCTCCAGGTCGGCGAGTACGCCATCGTCCACGTCGGTTTCGCGCTGCAACGGCTCGACGAGGAGTCCGCGCGGCAGACGCTCGCCCTCTTCGGGAACCTCGGGCTGCTGGAGGAGGAGTTCGGCGACCCCTGGCAGCAGGCGGCCGCCGAGGCGGGAACGACGGCGGAGGCGGAGCGGTGAAGTACATCGACGAGTTCCAGGACCCGGAGCTGGCCCGGAGACTGCTGGACGACATCCACGCGACGGTGACCAGGCCCTGGGCGCTGATGGAGGTGTGCGGCGGCCAGACCCACACCATCATCCGGCACGGCATCGACCAGCTCCTGCCGAAGGAGGTGGAACTCATCCACGGGCCCGGCTGCCCGGTCTGCGTGACCCCGCTGGAGGTCATCGACAAGGCGCTGGAGATCGCCTCCCGCCCCGGGGTGATCTTCTGCTCCTTCGGCGACATGCTGCGCGTCCCCGGCACCGGGCGCGACCTCTTCGGCGTCCGCGGCGAGGGCGGCGACGTACGCGTCGTCTACTCCCCGCTGGACGCGCTGCGCATCGCCCGGGAGAACCCGGACCACGAGGTCGTCTTCTTCGGCATCGGCTTCGAGACCACCGCCCCGCCCAACGCGATGACGGTGTACCAGGCGCGGAAGCTCGGCATCGCCAACTTCAGCCTGCTGGTGTCCCACGTCCGCGTCCCCCCGGCCATCGAGGCCATCATGCGCTCGTCGGACTGCCGCGTGCAGGGGTTCCTGGCGGCCGGTCATGTGTGCAGCGTGATGGGGACGGCGGAGTACCCGGAGCTCGCGGACGGCTTCGGCGTGCCCATCGTCGTCACCGGCTTCGAGCCGCTGGACATCCTGGAGGGCGTGCGCCGCGCGGTGCGCCAGCTGGAACACGGCGAGTACCGGGTGGAGAACGCCTATCCGCGCGCCGTCCGCCCGGAGGGCAACCCCGCGGCCAAGGCGATGCTCGCGGACGTCTTCGAGGTCACCGACCGGGCCTGGCGCGGGATCGGCGTCATCCCCGACAGCGGCTGGCGGCTGTCGGAGCGCTACCGGGAGTACGACGCCGAGCACCGGTTCTCCGTCACCGGCATCGCCACACGGGAGCCGGCGGAGTGCCGCAGCGGCGAGGTGCTGCAGGGCCTGATCAAGCCGCACGAGTGCGAGGCGTTCGGCGGTGTCTGCACGCCCCGCACCCCGCTCGGCGCCACGATGGTCTCCAGCGAGGGGGCCTGCGCCGCGTACTACCTCTACCGCCGGCTCGGCGGCACCAGCGCACCCCTGGAGGCGAGCCCCGTTGGCTGACATCGCAGAAACCCTGGCCGCCCCGGACTTCTCCGGCTGGACCTGTCCGGCCCCGCTGCGCGACCAGCCGCGGGTGGTGATGGGGCACGGCGGAGGGGGCGCGCTGTCCGCGGAACTCGTCCGGTACGTCTTCGCCCCCGCCTTCGGCGGGGAGGTGCTGTCCGGGCTCGCCGACTCCGCGACCGTCTCGTTGGGCGGCGCCCGGCTGGCGTTCTCCACCGACTCGTACGTGGTGCGGCCGCTGTTCTTCCCCGGCGGCAGCATCGGCGACCTCGCCGTCAACGGCACCGTCAACGACCTGGCGATGAGCGGGGCCAGGGCCGCCTACCTCTCCTGCGGCTTCATCCTGGAGGAAGGCGTCGAGATGTCGCTGGTGGCCCGGGTCGCCGAGGCGCTCGGCGCGGCCGCGCGCACCGCGGGGGTGGAGGTCGTCACCGGCGACACCAAGGTCGTCGAGACCGGCCACGGGGACGGGCTGTACGTCAACACGGCGGGCATCGGGCTGATCCCCGACGGTGTCGACATCCGTCCGCAGCGCGCGGCGCCTGGCGACGTGGTCATCGTCAGCGGGGCGATCGGGGCCCACGGTGTCGCCGTGATGAGCGTGCGCGAGGGCCTGGAGTTCGGGGTCGAGATCGAGAGCGACACGGCGGCGCTCGGCGGGCTCGTCGAGGCGGTGCTGCGCGTCACCACGGACGTGCACGTGCTGCGGGACCCCACACGCGGTGGGCTGGCGGCCGCTCTCAACGAGATCGCGGCCGCCTCGGGTGTCGGTGTCGTCCTGCAGGAGCGGGCGGTGCCCGTGCCGCCCGCGGTGGCCAACGCCTGCGCGGTGCTGGGCCTGGACCCGATGTACGTCGCCAACGAGGGCAGGCTCGTCGCCTTCGTGCCCCGCGCGGTCGCCGAGGAGGTGCTGGCCGCGATGCGCGCGCATCCGCTGGGCACCGGCGCGGCCGTCATCGGCGAGTGCGTGCCGGACCACGCGGGCATGGTCGTCGCCCGTACGGGTCTGGGCGGGACGCGGGTGGTCGATCTGCCGCTGGGTGAGCAACTGCCGCGCATCTGCTGACCGTGCCGGGGCTCCGGCCGGTCCGCCGACGCGGGCCGGCCGGTGCCCCGTGCGCGCCGCACGGGCGCATCGTCGAGGAACACCCCAGGAGGACGGTGTGGCGTTCCGGCATCCCGCCGAGCGGACCGAGGACGAGGCCGGACGGGGCCGGTTCGAGCGGCTCGCCGAGGCGGCGTCCAACTTCACGGCGTCGCCGCTCTTCTACGGCGTCTGCCTGCTCCTGGTGGCCGGCTTCCTCGTCGCCCACGCCCTCGGGCTGCCCCTGAAGTGGCAGTTGTTCGCGGCCGATCTGATGACCGCGGTCACGCTGCTGCTGCTCGCCCTGCTCAAGAACGCCGAACGCCGCGCCGAGCACGCCGTCCAACGGAAGCTGGACGCGATCGCCGGCGCGCTGCTGGAGCAGGGCGGCAGCTCGCACGAGGCACGGGACGCGCTGCGCGGGGTGATCGGGCTCCACAAGGACGCATGACCGCCCCAGTTTCTGACGATTCGTCAATCATGTTTCGACGCAAGGTGTCTGTCGCGACGTCACCTGTTTGCGGGTAGGCCCGGCATTCTGCGCGGGGGAACGGTTGCATGGCTCCTGACCTGCGGCGACATACCGAGGGTGCGGCCGCTGACGGCCGCCTGCGGCGCCGTGTGCAGCGCCCTCGGGTGGCAGGCTCCCTTGGGTGCTGTTTTGCTCCGCGTGGAGCGGATCGCGCTGAGACCGCTTCTTACCTGCCCGTTCACCTGGAGGCTGCCTCATGCCCACAACTCGCGTTCTTGGCGGCGTCGCCATGGCCGCGGCCGTCATCGGTCTCACCGTTCCCAATGCCTCGGCCACCGATATCTCCGACGCCTGGGTCACTCCCTACTACGCCGTTCCCGGAATGCGGCTGACGGTCACGACCACGGCCTGCGGCCCTGACGCCAACTACTCCAAGGGCCAGTCCGAAGCCGGCGGCCAGGTCAACCTGCTGCCCCTGGGCAGGAGCGGCCTGCTCGCGGGCACCTTCCGGGTGCCGAAGCACACCCGGCCCGGCTGGTACACCGTGACGCTGCGGTGCCCGCCGCGTACCCAGACCACCGCGTCCTTCCGGGTCGTCCGGGGCCCTGCGCACGGGTTCTCGGGTCTGGACCGCGGGTTCTCGGGCCTGGAGTGCGACGACGACTTCGGTCCCGTCGGCCGGCGGTCCTCCGGACGCTGACCCCCGGAGCCCCGGGTCTTCGGATCGCCGCCCCGGCCGCCGCCAAGCACGACGGTGGCGCGGCCGGGGCGGCGGGGCACGGGACCGCGGGCGGAGCTCCGGGGACACTCCCGCACCGGCCCTGTTCACGCTTCCGGGTGGCGATCGGCGTCCGGACGGAAGAGTGTGGAGGGAAGAGGGGGCGCGCGGCCCGCAAGGCGGCGCCGAGGCGGTGGCGGCGCGTGAGCGAGGAGACGGACATGCGAGAGAACGAGATGGGTGACGAGGTCTACCAGCCGGACGGGTCAGAGGTCCAGGACGACGCCGGGCTGCTGGAGCCCGAGGACACCCTCGACTACCACGGTGTCGACCAGATACTCGACGAGGGCTACTCACCGCCGGAGCGGCCCTGGGCGGTGAACAAGCCCGCCACCACGGCGGCGGGCCGCCTGCAGGGCGAGACGCTCGACGAACGCCTGGCCGAGGAGCTCCCGGACCTGCCGATCCCCGACGGGGACGGCATCGGGGACGCGTGGGACACCGACGGGGAGCTGATCGACGGCGAGGTCGGCGGGCCGCGCGCCGGGCGGCTGGTCGCCCCCGACGAGGGGGCGCACTACGACACCGAGGGCATGGTCGCCCAGGACATCGGCATCGACGGGGCGGCCGCCTCCGCCGAGGAGGCCGCGATGCATCTCGTACCGGAGTCCGAGGAGTACTGACCCGGGCCGGACCGGCCCAGCCGGCCGGGCCCCCACGGCTCATCACACGGTTCACGCGCCAGGGGGAGCGTCCTTGCGCATGTCGGGCCCGCCGCCGGCCGCCTCTCCCGTCCGGGACTGCGCACCGCACTGCAGGGGCGGGGCGCCGATGGCGCAGTAGTGCCTGCACGGCGGGGCCGGCTTCACCGGCTCCTCCGGGGTCTCCCGCAGGACGTCCGAGCGGATGCCGAACCAGGCCAGCAGCGAGCCCGCCACCAGCATCCCGGCGCAGATCACGACGGCGACGCGGAAGCCGTGGCCGAAGGCGGCCGGGTCCTCGTAGTCGTCGCCGGAGAGCCCGGCCATCAGCGGCAGGGCCGCCACCGCGAGCAGGCCCGCCGCCCTCGCCACCGCGTTGTTCACGCCGGACGCGGTGCCCGCGAGGCGTACGTCGGCGGCGCCGAGGACGGTGGCGGTGAGGGGGGCGACGGTGGCCGCCAGGCCCAGGGCGAAGACGCACACCGCGGGCAGGACGTCGGCGACGTAGGACGCGTCCGCGCCGATCCGCAGCATCAGCAGCAGGCCGACGGCGGAGATCGCCGGGCCCACCGTCATGGGGATGCGCGGCCCGATGCGCTCGGCGAGCCGGCCCGCGCGCTCGGACAGGGCCAGCATGATGACCGTGATCGGCAGCAGCGCCGTCCCGGAGGCCAGCGGGGAGTAGCCGGCTTCGGTCTGCAGTTCCAGCACCAGGAAGAAGAACAGTCCGCCGAGTGCCGCGTAGACCGCGAAGGTGACCAGGTTCGCGGCGGTGAACTGGCGGTTCGCGAAGAGCCTCGGCGGGAGCATCGGGTGCCGGCTGCGCCGCTCGGTCACCACGAACCCGGCGAACGCGGCCAGGCCCACCACGCCGGAGACGCAGACGGCGGTGATGTCCGGGTGGCTCCCCCCGGCGGCGATCAGGGCGTAGGTGACCCCCGCGAGGCCGACCGCGCCGAGCACCGCGCCCGCGACGTCGAAGCCGCCGCTGACGCTCTCGCCGCGGCTCTCCGGGACGTGCCGGGCGGCGACCGCGACGACCAGGGCCGCCAGCGGGAGGTTGATGAAGAACACCCAGCGCCAGCTGACGGCGTCGACCAGCCAGCCGCCGAGCAGCGGCCCCAGCGCCCCCGCGATGCCGCCCAGGCCCGACCACACGCCGATCGCGCGGGCCCTGTCCTGGGAGGCGAAGGACGCCTGGATCAGGGCCAGCGACCCGGGGGTCAGGAGGGCACCGCCGACGCCCTGCAGGGCGCGGGCGCCGACCAGCATCTCGATGCTCGGCGCGATGCCGCACAGCAGGGAGGCCAGGGCGAACCACACCGTGCCGATCATGAACAGCTTGCGCCGCCCGAAGCGGTCGCCGAGCGAGCCTCCCAGCAGGATGAGCGCGGCGAGGGTGAGGGTGTAGGCGTTGATCGTCCACTGGAGGCCGGCGAGCGTGGCCCCGAGGTCCTTGCCGATCGTCGGGAGGGCGACGTTCACGACGGTGCTGTCGAGGAGCGTCATGCCCGATCCCAGGACCACCGCCGCGAGGACCCAGCGCCCGCGCGCCCCGCCCAGCGTCAGCGTCCCGGGCCGGTCCGTCGCGCTCGCGGCTTCCGTCATCGCACCCTCCGCCATCCCCCGTCGTCCCCGCGGTCCGTCACCGAATCTACCCCGGGGGTCGGGGTATCGCGTGGCGGTGGGCCGCGATCGCACGCTAGCTTGACCCCGGTTGACGACCATCGCGGACCAGGGGGAAGCATGCGCAGGCTGACGTATTTCGTGGCGTCGACGATCGACGGTTTCGTGGCCGGTCCGGAGGGTGAGTACGACTTCCTCGCGGCCGTGGGCGACCACATGGAGACGGTCCTCGCGGAGTACCCGGAGACCCTGCCGGTGCAGGCCCGCGGCCCGCTGGGCATCGCCGACGCGCCGAACCGGCGGTTCGACACTGTGCTGATGGGCCGGGCCACCTACGAGGTGGGGCTGCCGTTCGGGGTGACCAGCCCGTATCCGCACCTGCGGCAGTACGTGGTGTCGGGGAGCATGACCGCGAAGCCGGACCCCGAGGTGGAGCTGGTCCAGGGCGACCCGCTGGATTTCGTGCGCGAGCTCAGGCGACAGGAGGGGGCGGGCATCTGGCTGTGCGGGGGCGGCCGGCTGGCGGGCTCGCTGCGCACGGAGATCGACGAGCTGGTCGTCAAGATCAACCCCGTGGCCGCGGGCGCCGGTGTGCCGCTGTTCGCAGGCGGTTTCGCCCCGCAGGCGTACGACGTGACCGAGGTGCGGACACACAAGAGCGGCGTGCTGATCGTGACGTACGCCCGCCGGGAGGACTGAGCGGCCGCCTCCGCGGCGCCGCGGCGCGGGAATCCCGTGCCGCGGCGGACGTTGCACCAGAGGTGATCGCACCGCAGCTGCCCCCGATTCCGTTCTCGATCCTCGACCGCTCGCCCGTACGCGAGGGCGCGCAGCCCGCGCAGGCGCTCCGGGACACGGTGTGGCTGGCGCGGCACGCCGAGGAGCTGGGCTACCACCGCTTCTGGGTGTCGGAGCACCACGGGGTGCCGGGCGTGGCGGGGTCCGCGCCCGCGGTGCTGGCCGCGGCGGTGGCCGCGGCCACGTCCCGGATCCGGGTCGGCACGGGCGGGGTCATGCTGCCCAACCACCGGCCGCTGGTGGTGGCGGAGCAGTTCGGCGTGCTGGAGTCCCTGTTCCCCGGGCGGATCGACATGGGGCTGGGGCGGTCGGTGGGCTTCACGGACGGAGTGCGCCGGGCGCTGGGACGCGATGCCCGCGCCGCCGGGGACTTCGAGGAACTGCTGGCCGAACTGCTCGGCTACTTCACCGGCACGGCGGGCCCCGGCGCGGTGCACCCGCGCCCGCCGGAGGGGATGCGCGTCCCGGCGTTCGTACTGGCCACGGGGGCGGGGGCGGCCACGGCGGCGGCGTTCGGGCTGCCGCTGGTGATCGCCGCGGTGCGGGGCGAGGAGCGCATGCGGGAGGCGATCGACGGCTACCGCGCGGCGTTCCGGCCGTCGCCGTGGGCGCCGCGTCCGTACGTCGTGGTGTCGGCCCCCGTGTCCGTCGCGGAGACGACGGAGGCCGCCCGGCGGCTGCTGGTCTCCGAGGCCTGGTCGCTGGCGCGCTCGCGTACGCAGGGTGAGTTCCCGCCGCTGGCGCCGCCGGACGAGGTGCCGGTAGGGCGCATGACGGCACGCGAGCGCGAGGTGTTCGAGGGGACGCTGTCGAACGGCGTCCACGGCACCGGGGACGAGGTGGCGGCTGCGCTGTCGGGCCTGGTGGCACGCACCGCGGCGGACGAGGTGCTGGTCACCACGGCCGGCTACGACCGGTCGGCGCTGCTGGACTCGCACCGCCGCCTGGCGCGGCTCGCGGAACTCGGCACGCGGGCCGTGGCGGCAGGCTGAGGCGTGGCCTGGTCCGGCCCGGGGCGATCCGCCCCGCCACGGCCGCGGGTTGGGCGCCGGGTCCCTCAACTCGCCGTGCAGGGGCCGGTCCTGGCCGGGGCGGACGTCCCACGTGACGGCCTTGTCGCGGGGGCGCCGTCAACTCGCCCCCTCCCACGCCCGGGTGTGCCCGGCGGGGACGTCAGACCGCGGGGCCCTCGTACACGTCGTCGTTGCGGCCCTCGGCGAACTCCCACCACGACAGCGGCAGCCAGTCGCCGTCCACGAAGGCGTCCACGGAGGAGCCCAGACCGCTGATGGCCACGCGCGTGCCGACCGGGTACAGCGTGCCGGACAGGCCGGGCACGGGGACGAGCAGCGTTCCTGAGCGCTGGGCCATTGTTCCCGCCTTTCTCCGCGGTCAACCGCAAATCGACATATTTACGTGAAGAATAGCTGGCTTGTCTCGTACTGCCCAAGGAGGGAGCATGAGAAATAGGTCACGTAAGCCATGAATCCGACACCAATCGGAGGTGTCCACGTGAAGGCCGTCGTCTACAAAGGACCGTTCGAAGTAGCCGTCGAGGAAGTCGACAATCCGCGCCTGCAGCACCCCAACGACGTGGTCGTCAGGGTGACCTCCACCGCGATCTGCGGCTCCGACCTGCACATGTACGAGGGCCGGACCGCCGCGGAGCCCGGCATCGTCTTCGGCCACGAGAACCTGGGAATCATCGACCAGGTCGGCGAAGGGGTCACCACCCTCAAGCAGGGCGACCGCGTGGTCATGCCCTTCAACGTCGCCTGCGGATTCTGCAAGAACTGCTCGGCGGGTTTCACCGGCTACTGCCTGACGGTCAATCCGGGGTTCGCCGGAGGCGCTTACGGCTATGTGGCCATGGGCCCCTGGCCGGGCGGTCAGGCGGAATACGTGCGCGTTCCGTACGCGGACTTCAACTGTCTGAAACTGCCGGAGGGCACCGCCAACGAGTCCGACTTCGTGCTCCTGGCCGACATCTTCCCGACCGGCTACCACGGGTGCGAGCTCGCCCAGGTCTCCCCCGGCGAGAGCGTCTCGGTGTACGGCGGCGGCCCGGTCGGGCTGATGGCCGCCTACTCGGCGATGCTGCGCGGGGCGGCCAAGGTGTTCGTCGTGGACCGGGTGCCGGAGCGGCTGCAGAAGGCCGAGGAGATCGGCGCGATCCCGATCGACTTCACCAAGGGCAGTCCGGTGGACCAGATCAAGGAGCACATGAAGGGCGAGGGCACCGACAAGGGCGTCGACGCGGTCGGCTACCAGGCCCAGGCCGGCGGCGCGGGCCGCGAGGAGCCCGCGGCGGTGCTGAACTCCCTGATCGACACCGTGCGCCCCACCGGCGCCCTCGGCATCCCCGGCCTGTACGTGCCGTCCGACCCCGGCGGCCCGGACGAGCAGGCAAAGAGCGGCCGGCTGCTGGTCGCCATCGGCCGGCTCTTCGAGAAGGGCCTGCGGCTGGGCACCGGGCAGTGCAACGTCAAGCGCTACAACCGGCAGCTGCGCGACATGATCATCGAGGGTCGCGCCCGTCCGAGCTTCGTGGTCTCCCACGAGCTGCCCCTGACGGACGCGCCGTCGGCGTACGAGAAGTTCGACAAGCGGATCGAGGGCTACACCAAGGTCGTCCTCCACCCCGGTCAGGGCTGAGACGCTCCGCTGTCCGCGCCCGGGGCCCGGGGCCCGCCTAGCAGCTCTCCGGGCCCTGGGCGTCGTACGGGCCGGAGGGGCTGACCTCCTCCAGGGTGTACGTGTACAGGTCGAACTCCACCAGCCCGTCCGCGTTGGTGGTGACCCGCGGCGGACGGGTCCCGGGATACCGGGAGGCGATGACGTCGGCGACCCTGTGGGCGGTCGCCGCGTCGGCCGCGGCGATGCGCACATAGGCCACGCCCGGTTCGTACAGCGGTCCGAGTTGTCCGGTCATGCTGCTCCCCTTGTCCCGTCCGTCCGGCGGATCACCGCTGGAGACAGCCCGTCGGTCGTCGCGGTTGCCCGCGCGGGCTGCGTTCACTCGAAGTTGTCGATGCGGCGCCTCAGGACAGCAGGAAGTCGGCCTTCCCGTCCTTTGCACCCGCGATGAACATCCTGATCTCGTGGTCCGTGTAGATGAGTGCCGGCCCGTCGGGGTCGGTGGACTGCCGCAGTGCGACCCTGCCGTCGGCCAGTTTCATGGCCTCCACGCAACTTCCCCCGTTGCCGCCGCTCCACGGCTTGTGCCAGCCCTCGCTGCCGAGGTCGAGGGCGCGCATGCCGTTGTATATGCGGTCGTCCATGTGTGTCAGATCTCCTTGCGGATGCCATCGAGGATGGCTGCGGTGCTGTGTGCAGGCGCGGCTTGCGCGCACATCCGGTCCAGGGCCTCGAGGAACGTCGAGACGTCGTCCACGTCGTCCAGGTAGGCGGCGCCCACCAGGCTCTCGGTGAACACGACGTCCGGCAGCTCGCGGATCTGGAACCGGAAGATGTGGAACGGCCCGTACATCGCCGGGTGCGGCCCGGCGTCGAAGGGCATGATCTGCAGTCTCACCTGCGGCATCTCGCACGCCCCGGCCAGCCGGTCCAGCTGCGCGCGCATCACCTCGGGGCTGCCGATGGGACGGCGCAGCACGGTCTCGTCCATGACCACCCACAGCAGCGGGGCGTCCGGCCGGGCGAGCAGCGACTGCCGCTCCCGGCGGAGCTCGACCAGGCGCTCGAGTTCCTCCGTGGTGGCTCCGGGGCGGCCTGCCCTGAGCACGGAGTGCGCGTAGTCCTCGGTCTGCAGCAGTCCGGGGACGTAGTGCGGCTCGTAGGCACGGATGATGGCCGCCTCGCCCTCCAGGCTCACGAAGGCGCTGAACCAGGACGGCAGGACGTCGCGGTAACGGTGCCACCAGCCGGGACGGTTGCCCTGCCGGGCGAGGTCGATGAAGGTCGCCGCCTCGGCGGCGTCGACCCCGTACAGCGCCAGCAGCTTCTCCACGTACGGGATGCGCAGGCCGACCTCGGCCTTCTCCATCCGGCGCACCGTGGCATGGGTGACGTCGAGCTCGCGCGCCGCCCGCTCGTACGAGCAACCGGCCTTCTCCCGCAGGTCGTGGAGGCGTTTGCCGAGGATCACGCGGAGGACGGTCGGCGCCCCGCTCGCCCTTGCCTCAGCCACGCTGCAATTCCCGCATGGCAGCAGTGTGCCATGTCAGGAATGGAACCCACACCCTGCTACTGGCGATTGTGTAATTTGCAGAATGACCCTTGCCTACTGTGTAAGCAGTGGCCATAGTTACGTGTGTGCTCTATGCCATCAGCGCCCGGGACACCTTCCGGCTCCGACTGCCGGCGCAGGCCTCTTCGGTCGGCGTCGCGCGCCGCCAGGTGCGCTCCGCGCTGAGCGGATGGGGCCTGGTGGGGCTGCACGACGACGCCGGCCTCGTGGTGAGCGAACTCTTCACCAACGCCGTGGTCCACAGCGGCGGCGACCACGTCGCGTGCCGGCTCTGGACGGCGGGCGGCAAGCTGCACATCGAGGTCGCCGACGAGGGGCGCGGGCCCGCCGGCCCCCTGCCGCGCACGGCCGCCGACGGCGACGAGAGCGGCCGCGGGCTCGCCCTCGTCGCCCATTTGGCCGAAGGGTGGGGCGTGCGTCCGCCGGCGCGCGGAACCGGTCGCGCGGTGTGGGCGATCCTCTCCTGCGCCCGTACCGAGGCGGCCCGGCGCAGCGGTTGAACACCGGGTGACGTCCCGCCGGTGTCCGCGGGAAGAGTGGTCGTCGCCGGGGCGCGCCGTATTGGGATGGTGGCACCCCGCCCGCGGGCATAGGCTTCTCCCGACGGAAAGGCCCTCGGGGGAGCACCAACACCCCCTGCCTCCGCCCCGGGAGGAACCGCCCACCGCGGTCCCCGCCCGGTTCCGCAACCGGCGCCACCGCGTCCGCTCAGCCATCAGCCCGACCGGGCGGTCGGCGTCCGGCAGCGGCCGGGGCCGGCGTCCGGCTCACCCGACACGAAGGAGTGCGCGGTGACACCCGAGAAGTCAAAGCGGAACCAGCTCCCCAAGGAGCCCGACGATCAGCCCGCGCAACAGCGGGAGGTGCGGAACCTGGACGTCTGGGCCAGGTCGGCACCGATCCGACTGGCCGGCTACGAGGACGATCTGAACGAGCCGCACATCCTGCGGAGCATCGACTGACCCTCGGGCACGGCCGGTTCACGGGCCGTACGGGCAACGAAGCCCGTACGGCCCCTGCCGTGTCCGGCCTCTCAGGGCGCCGCGTCCGCCGCACCCACGACGCGGCCGCCGGGCGGCTCGATGGCGTAGAGGTCCAGCACGTCGGGCGGCGCGGCGACCCCCGGTCCCCCGGCGCGCACCCACGCGACGATGTCGTCGACGGCGCCGACATCGTTGACCAGCCCCAGCCAGACCGGTCGCCCGCCGGCCGCGCGCGCCTGCGGCGAGGGCTGGACGACCACGACGTTCGCCTGCTCGCACACGTCGAGGCACTGCGTGACACGCACCCGGCAGATGCCGGCGAGTTCCCTCCGGAGCCGGTCGAGTTGAGCACCGTGGTCGACTCCGGGGACCTTCTGCGTACCGCAGCAGCAGTCGCGGCAGACGCTCACCGTGCAGGCGCCCGGCCGCGGCACACCGCCGCTCACGTGAGGGTGATCCGCACGCCCACGGTGCCCTCGCGGCCGCGGCGCAGCCGGCTGCCGAACAGGGTCAGCTGGCCGAACAGCCCGTACTTGCGGGCGACCAGGGAGCGGTAGCGCTCGGTCTCCTCCGGTCCGAGGACCTCGGCCCGGGCGGGCACCTGCTCCCCGGTGGGGTTGCCGCGTACGTCGCAGGGGCCGACCAGCACGTCGGCGCGGTTGCGGATCCGCTTGACCTTGCCGGAGTCCGCCGCGGTCCACGCGCCGAGCGCCTCGCCGTCGCGGACCACCCAGACCGGGGTGGGAACGGTACGGCCGTCCCGTCGGTAGGTGGTGACCAGTAGGTACTTGCCCGCCGCGAGACGGGCGGACGCGCTTTCCTCGATCATGGACCAAGGTTACGCGGGAACGGCCGCCTCGGCCGGTGCCGGGAGCGACTTGCCGAGGCACACGCTGAGCGGACTGTCCTTGTAGTGGCCGAACTTGGTCACCGGCGTGTAGCCGCACGAGGCGTACAGGGCGATCGCCTCGGGCTGCATCTGCCCCGTCTCCAGCACCATCCGGGTGCGACCCGCGGCGGCGGCGCCTGCCTCCAGGGCGGCGAGCATCCGGCGCGCGAATCCGCGGCCCCGGGCCTGCGGCACGACGTACATCCGCTTGACCTCAGCGTCGCCGTCCTCGAAGCCCTCCGGGGAGGCGTCCTGGCCGCGCCAGCCGCCGGTCACGACGGGGGCGCCGTCGAGGTAGCCGACCATGAACTGACCCTGCGGGCCGTCGAAGTGGTCGGCGTCCATCGCGGTCGCGTCGGGGCCGCCGTACCGCTCCACGTACTCCTGCTGCACCTGCTCGGTCAGCAGCACGGCGTCGGGGTGGTCGTAGCGCGTCTTCCGGATCTCCACCCGCACATCGTACGGGTGTGCGGCCTACGCCCCGGTACGGGCACCCTCCGGCGGCCCGGTATCGTCCCCGTCATGCTCACCGTGACCACCGTGAACGTGAACGGGCTGCGCGCCGCGGCCAAGAAGGGCTTCCTCCCCTGGCTGGAGGCGACCACGGCCGACGTGGTGTGCCTGCAGGAGGTCCGCGCAGAGGCCGCGCAGCTGCCCGAGGAGGTCCGCGCACCCGAGGGCTGGCACGTGCTCCACGCGCCGGCGGCCGCCAAGGGCCGGGCCGGGGTGTCCCTCTACTCGCGGCGGGAGCCGTCCGCGAGCCGGATCGGGTTCGGCTCGGAGGAGTTCGACGGCTCCGGCCGCTACGCGGAGATCGAGCTGCCGGGCGTCACGGTCGCCAGCCTCTACCTCCCCTCGGGCGAGGTCGGCACGGAGCGGCAGGAGGAGAAGGAGCGCTTCATGGAGGCGTTCCTCGAGCACATGGTCAAGCTCCGGGAGAAGGCCGCCGCGGACGGACGCGAGGTGCTGATCTGCGGCGACTGGAACATCGCGCACACCGAGCGCGACCTGCGGAACTGGCGGGCCAACCAGAAGAACGCCGGCTTCCTCCCCGAGGAGCGGGCCTGGCTCTCCCGCGTCTACGACGAGGCCGGTTACGCCGACGTCGTGCGTCACCTCACCCCGGAGGGCGAGGGCCCGTACACGTGGTGGTCCTACCGCGGCCGCGCCTTCGACAACGACAGCGGCTGGCGCATCGACCTCCATGTCGCCACCCGCGGTCTGGCGGCCCGGGCGGCGCACACCCGGGTCGAGCGTGCGGACACCCACCCCGAGCGCTGGTCCGACCACGCGCCGGTGACGGTCGCCTACGATCTCGGGTAGTCGGGAGCGGGCGGCCGGTTCTCCGGGGGAGCAATGGGGCGGCAGTGGCCGCGACGCGTCCCGCCCGTCCCGCCGGGCTCGTGCACGAGCCGGACGGCAGGCAGGTCACCGACGAGCCCGGCCGCCACCTCGCGCTGGGCGTCACGCTGAACTCCCGCGGGGCGCCGGACAGCCGCTTCGGCCCGGTCCTGGAGGTGCCGGCCGAGGACGGCGTGGAGGTCGTCCTCGCCCGAGGGCGCGGCGGCACCCGGTGCCGCCGTCCCGGAACGCCGGAGGGCGCCGTCGCCGTATCGTCTAGGCAGCTGCCCTTTTCCGGAGGAGTCCCCATGGCGCCGCCCGTCGTCCGCTCTCTGCGCGAGCAGATCCGCGAGTTCATCGTGGACGGCATCGTCAGCGGGCGGTGGAAGCCCGGGGAGCGGATCGTCGAGCGGGGCATCGCCACCGAGCTGGAGGTCAGCCAGACGCCCGTGCGGGAGGCGCTGCGGGAGCTGGAGGTCATGCGGCTGATCGAGTCCGCCCCGAACAAGGGCGTGCGGGTGCGCCGGCTGACCGCCGCGGACCTGGAGGAGATCTACCCGGTGCGGGCCGGCCTGGAGCAGATCGCCGCGGAGCTGGCAGCGCCCCGCCTGCGGCAGGACCTGTCCGCGCTGGAGGCCGAGGTCGCCCTGCTGCAGGAGGCGGACGCGGAGGGCGACGCCGGGGCGCAGGTGCGGCACACCGTGGCGTTCCACCGCGAGCTGGTGCGGGCCTCGGGCAACAGCGTGCTGCTGCACACCTGGGAGTCGCTGGGCATCGAGGTGTGGACGGCGCTGTCGATCCGCTGGCTGGGCACCCGCCAGCGGCTGTACGCCGCGGAGCACCAGGCGGTGGTGGAGGCCTTCCGCAAGGACGATCCGCGGGTCGGCGAGCTGGTCAAGGAGCATGTGCTGGGCTGTGCCCCGCAGGGCGGCTGACCCCGCCCCGAAAACCGCCGAGGACCGGAGTCCCCCGCCCTGTGACCCTCGTCACAGGGTATTTGATCGATCATCGATCAGATTTATTCTGTGAGAGACGGGGACACCCTGCCCGCACGGAACCATCTGGAAGGCGTTCACCATGACCGACGCCACGCTGAGCGCACTTGATCACCTGCCGGACCCCGACCCCGAGGAAACCGGCGAATGGGCCGCTTCCCTCGACGCGGTCGCCCGTGCCGCCGGCCCTGAGCGCGCGGCCTACCTGATGCGCCGCACCTTCGACCACGCGCAGGCGTCCGGCCTCTCGGTGCCGTCGCTGCTGGAGACCGAGCACATCAACACCATCCCGACCGCCGCGGAGCCCGAACTCCCCGGTGACGCGGAGATGGAGCGGCGCATCGCCGGATGGAACCGCTGGAACGCCGCCGCCATGGTGACCCGCGGCAGCCGTCTGGGCCTGGGCGGCCACATCGCCACCTTCGCCTCCGCGGCCTGGCTGTACGAGACGGGCTTCAACCACTTCTTCCGCGGCAAGGAGGGCGACGGCTCCGGCGACCAGCTGTACGTCCAGGGCCACGCCTCCCCCGGGATCTACGCCCGCGCCTTCCTCGACGGCCGGCTGACCGAGCAGCAGCTGGACAACTTCCGCCAGGAGGCCGGCGGCGAAGGCCTGCCGTCCTATCCGCACCCGCGCCGGCTGCCCTGGCTGTGGGAGTTCCCCACCGTGTCGATGGGCCTCGGCCCGCTGGCCGCGATCCAGCAGGCGCGCTTCAACCGCTACCTGACGCACCGCGGCATCAAGGACGTCTCCGGCTCGCACGTGTGGGCCTTCCTCGGTGACGGCGAGATGGACGAGCCGGAGTCGACCGCCGCCCTCGGCCTCGCCGGCCGTGAGGGGCTGGACAACCTGACCTTCGTGATCAACTGCAACCTGCAGCGTCTCGACGGCCCGGTGCGCGCCAACTTCAAGATCGTCCAGGAGCTGGAGGCGAAGTTCCGCGCCGCCGGCTGGAACGTCGTCAAGTCGCTGTGGGGCTCCGCCTGGGACGAGCTGTTCGCCCTCGACACCACCGGTGCGCTCGTCCGGCGGCTGCGCGAGGTCCCCGACGGCCAGTTCCAGACGTACGCCACCCGCGACGCCGCCTACATCCGGGAGCACTTCTTCGGCGCCGACCCGGCGCTGGCCGAGATGGCGAAGCTGCTGACCGACGCCAAGATCACCGAGTGCTTCCACACCTCGCGCGGAGGCCACGAGCCGCGCAAGGTGTACGCCGCCTACCGCGCGGCCACCACGCACAAGGGCGCGCCGACCGTGATCCTCGCGCAGACGGTCAAGGGCTGGACGCTGGGCCGCGGGTTCGAGTCGCGCAACGCCAACCACCAGATGAAGAAGCTCACGGTCCCCGAGTTCCGCACCATGCGCGACCTGCTCGAGCTGCCCATCCCGGACAGCGCGCTCTCCGGCGACCTGGTGCCGTACGCCCACCCGGGCGCCGACTCCCCCGAGGTCCGCTACCTGCAGGAGCGCCGCGCCGAGCTCGGCGGTCCCGCCCCGGCCCGCCGGGTGCACCCGGTGGCGCTCCCCGAACCGTCCGCGAAGCCCTTCGAGGCGCTGGCCAAGGGCTCCGGCGGCCAGGAGATCGCGACCACGATGGCACTGGTCCGGCTGCTCAAGGACCTGATGCGGGAGAAGGAGAGCGGTCGCCGCTGGGTGCCGATCGTCCCCGACGAGGCGCGCACCTTCGGGATGGAGTCGCTCTTCCCGAGCGCCGGCATCTACTCGCCGCTCGGCCAGACCTATGACCCGGTCGACCGCGACATGCTCCTGTACTACAAGGAGGCGGAGAACGGGCAGATCCTCAACGAGGGCATCACCGAGGCCGGTTCGATGGCCTCCTTCACCGCCGCGGCGACCTCGTACGCCACGCACGGCGAGCCGATGATCCCCTTCTACATCTTCTACTCGATGTTCGGCTGGCAGCGGACCGCCGACCAGATGTGGGCCCTCGCCGACCAGCTCGGCCGTGGCTTCCTGGTCGGGGCGACCGCGGGCCGTACGACGATGACGGGCGAGGGCCTGCAGCACGCCGACGGCCACTCGCACCTGATCGCGTCGACCAACCCGGCGGCGCTCTCGTACGACCCGGCGTTCGCCTACGAGATCGGCGTGATCGTCCGCGAGGGCCTGCGCCGCATGTACGGCCCCGACGCGGAGGACGTCTTCTACTACCTGACGGTCTACAACGAGCCCAAGATCCAGCCGGTCATGCCGGCCGAGCCGGCCGAGCCGGGCATCGAGGAAGGCATCGTCAAGGGCCTGTACCGCTTCCGGACCGCCGACACGGCCGGGCTGCCCGCCGACGCGCCGCGACTGCAGCTGATGGCGTCCGGCACGGCGATCCACTGGGCCCTGGAGGCGCAGCAGCTGCTGGCCGCGGAGTGGGGCGTGGCGGCGGACGTGTGGTCGGCGACCTCGTGGAGCGAGCTGCGCCGCGGCGGTCTGGCGTACGACGCGGCCCGGCTGCGCGGCGAGGACGCGCCGCTCCCCCACGTCACGCGCGTGCTGGAGGGTGCGCCGGGCCCGGTGCTGGCGGTGAGCGACTGGATGCGCGCGGTGCCGGACCAGATCAGCCAGTGGGTGCCGCAGGACTGGCACTCGATCGGCACCGACGGCTTCGGCCTGTCGGACACGCGTGAGGCGGCCCGCCGCCACTTCGGCGTGGACCCCCGGTCGGTGGTCGTCGCCGCGCTGGCCTCGCTCGCCGGGCGCGGCGAGGTGAAGCGGGAGACCGTCCAGGAGGCCCGGGAGCGTTACGGGCTCTGAGCCTCCCCGCCCCGCCCCGGGTGGGGACACGAGGGCCGGGCACGCCGTCGCAGGCGTGCCCGGCCCTCCTTCGTGCCCGCCCGCGCACGGCGCTCCGGGGTGGCCCCTGCCCTGATACATAAGGCAGTGATATAAATGTCTTATGCATCTTCCCGGCGACGACCCGGACCGCAGCCACGCCGTCGACGTGGCGCGGGCCCTGGAGCGGCTGTACCGCGTGCTGCGCAGGCTCAGCCAGCCGAGCGAGCTGTCACTGACCACCGTGGCGACGCTGTCCACACTGGAGCAGTCCGGCCCGCTCCGGCTGACCGAACTGGCGGCCCTGGAGGGCGTCACCCAGCCGGCGATGACCCAGGTCGTGTCACGGCTGACCGAGGCGGGACTCGCCGGTCGCGCGGCGGACCCGTCGGACGGGCGCGTGGTGCTCGTCGACATCACCGACGCGGGCCGGGAGGCCATCGCCCGGCGCCGCGCCGTACGTGCCGAGCGGCTCGGGGAGTTGCTGGAACAGCTGAGCCCGGACCAGCGGTCGGCCCTGGTGGCCGCGCTGCCGGCCGTGGAGGCACTGACCCGGCTGGGGCAGCCCCCGGCCCCGTCGCGCACCACCCATCGGAGCAATTGATCAGGCATCGGTTCTACGTCGGAGCAGCCACATGACCGCGCAAGCGCAATCGTCCCGTTCCGTGAATCCGTTCAAACAGCCGAAGGCCGTGTTCGCGGTCGCCTTCGCCTGTGTGGTCTCGTTCATGGGGATCGGGCTGGTCGACCCGATCCTCCCCGCGATATCCGAGCAACTGGACGCCACCCCCAGTCAGGTGACGCTGCTGTTCACCAGCTACCTGGTGGTGACCGCGGTCGCCATGCTCATCACCAACTGGGTCTCCAGCCGGATCGGGGCCAAGCGGACACTGATCGTGGGCCTCGCCCTGATCGTGGTGTTCGCGGCCCTGGCCGGCGGCTCGGGGAGTATCGGCGGCATCGTCGGCTTCCGCGCGGGCTGGGGCATCGGCAACGCCCTGTTCATCGCCACCTCGCTGGCGGTGATCGTGGCCTCCGCGAGCGGCGGCTTCGCGGGCGCGATCATCCTCTACGAGACCGCGCTGGGCGTCGGCATCGCCGTGGGCCCGCTGCTCGGCGGGCTGCTGGGCAACGTGAGCTGGCGCGGCCCGTTCTACGGCGTCGCCGTCCTGATGGCCATCGCGCTGATCGCCACCGTCGTCCTCGTGGAGCCGATACCGCTGCCGGCCCGAAAGACCGGACTGGGCGAGCCGCTGCGCGCACTGCGCCACCGCGGGCTGCTGACGATGTCGCTGACGGCCCTCTGCTACAACTGGGCGTTCTTCACCGTGCTCGGCTACGCGCCCTTCCCGATGGGCCTCGGCGCGATCCAGCTCGGCCTGGTCTTCACCGGCTGGGGCGCCCTCGTCGCGGTCTTCGCCGTCTTCGGCGCCCCGCGGCTGCAGGCCCGGCTGGGCATCGCGCGGACGCTCTACGCCAACCTCGCGCTGTTCGCCCTCACCGTGCTGGCCATCGCCGTCTGGACCGACGAGCGGGCCGTGCTGATCGCATGCGTGATCGTCGCCGGAGTCTTCATCGGGGTGAACAACACGGTCACGACGCAGGCGGTCATGACCGTCGCGCCCGTCGACCGTGCCGTCGCCGCCGCCTCGTACGGCTTCGTCCGCTTCATCGGCGGCGGGCTGGCGCCGTTCGCCGCGGGCAAGCTGGTCGAGGCGTTCGGGATCCACGTGCCGTTCTACATCGGCGCCGGGGCGCTCGTGCTGGGCATCGCGATCCTCTCCACGGCCCACGGGCTGCTCAAGGAGGCCGAGAAGGTCCAGGCCGAGCAGGTCGACGCCGCCCCCGGAACCGGCGCCGCCGCGTCGCTGGTGCCGGTCGAGCACGGCGCCGCGGTGCCCGGCGACGCGGGCCGCGGTGCCATCGTCGCCGCCGTGGACGGCTCCCCCGACGCGCGGCGCGTCACCGAGGCCGCCGGCCGCCTCGCGACGATCAACGGCCGTACGGTGTACGTCGTCCACGCCGAGGAGTCCGCTGTCGCGGGTGACGCGGCCACCGGCGCCGAGGACCTGGAGTCCGCCCGGACCGCCGTCCGCGAGCACCTGGAACGGCTCACCGCACTCGGCATCCCGGCCGTCGGCCACGTGCTGCGGAACGTCACCGCCCACGGGGATGCGGGCCGCCTGGTCGCCGAGCACGCGGAGCGCACCGGGGCCCGCGCCATCGTCGTGGGGGCGCCCGCCCACGGCGGGCTGACCGCGCTGATGGACGCCGGCGCCGGGCAGGCCCTGATGCGGTACGCGACCTGCGACGTCGTACTGATCAACCCGCGCTCGGCGGAAGTGGGGACCGCGGCCTGAACAACCGGCGGAAGATCACGGTGGCCGCGCCATCGAAATACCGACAAACCCGACGTATGGTGGCCTGAAGGTGCCATGTGCCGGGGGACGCGGTCACCGTGACACCCCTGATCGTGACGGCGGCGCCGGAGGCGGCCATGGCCGATCCCAAGGGCTTTCTCACCACCCCCCGCCGTACGCCCGCGCGCCGCCCCGTCTGCGAGCGCGTCGAGGACTGGCACGAGGTCTACACCGGCCAGAGCCTGCTGCCGATCGTCTCCGCGCAGGCCGGCCGCTGCATGGACTGCGGCATCCCGTTCTGCCACGAGGCCTGCCCGCTGGGGAACATGATCCCCGACTGGAACGACCTGGTGTACCGGGAGGACTGGGCCGCGGCCGCGGAACGGCTGCACGCCACCAACAACTTCCCCGAGTTCACCGGCCGGCTGTGCCCGGCGCCCTGCGAGAGCGCCTGCGTCCTGACCATCAACGCCGACCCCGTCACGATCAAGAACGTCGAGGTCGCCATCGCCGACCGCGCGTGGGAGGACGGCCTCGCCTGCCCCCGTCCCCCCGACCGGCACTCCGGCCGCACGATCGCCGTGGTCGGCTCCGGACCCGCCGGGCTCGCCGCCGCCCAGCAGCTCACCCGGGTCGGCCACACGGTGACGGTCTACGAGCGGGCGGACCGGCTCGGCGGGCTCCTGCGCTACGGCATACCGGAGTTCAAGATGGAGAAGCACCATCTGGACCGGCGGCTGGCGCAGATGCGAGCCGAGGGCACGCTCTTCCGCACCGAGGTCGAGGTGGGCGCGGACCTCGACGCGCGGCAGGTCGTCGCCGAGCACGACGCGGTGCTCCTGGCCGTGGGCGCCACGGCCTGGCGCGAGTTGCGGGTGCCCGGACGGGAACTGACGGGCATCCACCAGGCGATGGAGTACCTGCCGCTGGCGAACCGGGTGCAGGAGGGCGACCTGACCGAGTCTCCGGTCAGCGCCGAGGGCAAGGACGTCGTCATCGTCGGCGGCGGCGACACGGGCGCCGACTGCCTGGGCACCGTGCTGCGGCAGCACGCGGCCTCCGTCGTCCAGCTCGACATCAACCCGCTGCCGGGCGAGTGCCGCCCCGAGCACCAGCCGTGGCCGGTGTATCCGCACGTCTACCGCGTCTCCCCCGCCCACGAGGAGGCCCGTGAGCTGGCCCGGCGCGGCGTCTGGGACCCGGCGGAGCACGGCGGCGTGCCGCTGCCGGGCCCGGAGGGCGACATCCGGGTGTTCTCCGCGTCGACCTTCCGCTTCGAGGGCGACGACGAGGGGCACGTACGGTCGCTGCACCTGGTCGGGGTCGAACCGCGGCACCGGCGTCCGCAGCAGGGCACCGAGCGCGTCATCCCCGCCCAGCTGGTGCTGCTGGCGCTGGGGTTCTCGGGGGCCGAGCGCGACTGCGGGCTGGTGACCCAGCTCGGTCTGGAAGTCGACCGGCGCGGCCACGTCGTCCGCGACGCCTGCTTCGCCACCGGGGTGGAGAAGGTGTTCGTCGCGGGCGACGCGGGCCGCGGTCAGTCGCTGATCGTCTGGGCGATCGCCGAGGGCCGGTCGGCCGCGGCGGCGGTCGACCGGTGGCTCACCGGCAGTACGTGCCTGCCGGCGCCGATCACGCCGACGGCCCGGCCGCTGGTGGCGTGACGGCGGCGGACCGCGGGCGCGGCTCGAAGCCCGCGGCGCGGTAGCAGGCGTCGATCATGCGCATCGACTCCACGGCGTCGTCGGCGTCCGTGGGCAGCGGGGCTCCGTCGCGCAGGGTCGCCGCGAACGCCTCCAGCTGGTAGGTGTACGAGGTCCGCTTGCCGAGCTCCTCGACCCGCTCGCCGTCCGGCGTGCGGATGACGACCCGGTCGTCCGTGTGCGGCAGTACGAAGCAGGGCGCGGTGGCCTCGCCCCGGCTGCCGACGATGCGCCAGCTCATCTCGAGGGCCTCGGCGTCCATGTGGCAGCGGGCCGAGGCGGTGGCGCCGCCGGGGTACTCCAGGTCCGCGTCCAGCCACTCGTCGACGCCGGGCGCGACGGCGCGCTCGCCGCCGCGCGCGGCCAGCAGGCGCGGGGCACCGCCGGCCCAGGGGGCCAGGGAGCGCGCCGCGTGGAGGGAGTAGCAGCCGAGGTCCATCACGGCTCCGCCGGCCAGCGGCAGCGACCAGCGGGGGTCCTCGTCCGCGGGGGCGGGGATGTTGACCACGGTCTCCACGTGCCGCAGTTCGCCGAGCTCGCCGGACTCCAGCAGCTCGTGCAGGCGGCGGGTGACCGGGTGGTAGAGGTAGTGGAAGGCCTCCATGACGACCACGCCCGCCTTGGCGGCCGCGTCGCGGACCTCGACGGCCTCCTCGAGGTTGCTGGCGGAGGGCTTCTCGCTGAGCACGTGCTTGCCCGCGGCGATGGCGGCCAGGTTCCAGGGGCCGTGGAGGCCGTTGGCGAGCGGGTTGTAGACGGCCTCGACCTCGGGGTCGGCGATGACGTCGGCGTACGTGTCCAGTACGCGCTCGACGCCGTGCTCGGCGGCGAAGTCTGCCGCGCGGGAGCGGTCGCGGGCGGCCACGGCGACGAGCCGGTGGCCGGTCGTGCGGGCGGGGGCGGCGACGGCGGCGCCTGCGATGCGGGCGGCGCCGAGCACGCCGATGCGCAACGGTTCGGTGGTCATGCGGTGCGTACCTCTTCCATACGTACGGGTCGGTGGTCCCCGAGGAACGACGTGCAGGCCTCGGCGATCATCCGGCCTCGATCCCGTCGGCGACGGTACACGGCGGAGGCGAACGGCCCGTGACGGCCCCGGGGAAGACGGCCGGCCCGGGGCGGGGGGCTGTACGGCGGCCTGGACGTCGCCCACGCTTGGACGCCGTCCCGAATCCGGGATACCGTCCCGAATATGAGAGACCCCGATCTCGCGTCCGTCGACGCCCGCCTGGCCGCGCGCCTCGCCGAACTGCGCGACGAACGCGGCTGGTCCCTCGACGAGCTCGCCACGCGCACGGGCATCAGCCGCTCGACGCTCTCCCGCCTCGAACGCGCCGAGATCAGCCCCACGGCCGCCCTGCTCGGGCGCCTGTGCGCCGCGTACGAGCGCACCATGTCCCGGCTGCTGGCCGAGGTCGAGAGCGGCGGCGAACCCGCGCAACTCGTGCGTGCCGCCGACCAGCGCGTCTGGACCGACACCCCCTCCGGCTTCGAACGGCGCTCCGTGTCGCCCCCGCACCCGGGGCTGCGCGCCGAGATCGTCGAGGGCGTGCTGCGACCGGGCGCGGCCATCGCGTACGAAGGCCCGCCCGTCGCCGGTCTCGAGCACCACGTGTGGCTGCGCGAGGGCGCACTCGAGGTCACAATCCAGGGCCGCGCCCACCGCCTCGCCCCCGGCGACTGCCTCCGCTACCGCCTGTGGGGCACCTCCCGCTTCCACTGCCCCGGTCCTGACGCCGCCCTCTACGCCGTCGTGGTCGTACTGCCATGAAGGAGGCTTCCACCCCCGTGCACACCATCGCCCCGCTCTCCGCCGACGCCCTCCTGGACACCGCCGACGGCCTCGCCGCCCTCCTCGTGGACACCGTCGAAGGCGGCGCCTCCCTCGGCTTCGTGGCCCCCTTCGCCCACCCCGAGGCCGCCGCCTGGTGGCGTACCCGCGCCCGCGCCGTCGCGTCCGGCGAACTCACCGTCTGGGCCGCCCGCGACAACGGCGGCGTCACCGGCACCGTCAGCCTCGCCCACGAGGCCAAGCCCAACGGCCGGCACCGCGCCGAGGTCCTCAAGCTCATGGTCCACCGCCGCGCCCGCGGCCACGGCCTCGGCCGCACCCTGCTCACCGTCGCCGAACACGCCGCGGCGGCCTCGGGCGCGGCCTTGCTGCTGCTCGACACGGAGACCGACAGCCCCGCCGAGCACCTGTACCGCACCGCGGGCTGGACCCCCTACGGCACCGTCCCCGCCCACGCCGCGAACCCGGCGGGCGTGCTGAGGCCTACGACCTTCTACTTCAAGGCGCTGGTGTCTGCCTGACCTGTGGCATCGACGCCCGGGACGGGCTGCGGACCGTCGGCCGGACTGCCGTGGTCAGGATCCGCTCGGCTTTCCCTGCGCGAGGCGCGAGACGTGGTCCCACTGCTCCAGCCCGGCGAGCCGGCCGGCGTACTCGGTGCGCAGAGCCTCCAGTCCGCCGGTCCCGAACAGGACCCGCACGGGCGGCTCGGGCGTTTCCACGAGCGCGAGGAGGGCCTCGGCCGTCGCGGCGGGGTCGCCCGGCGTGAAGCCGCCGGCTTCCGCCCCCGCGAACAGCGCCTGCCGGGCATGTGCGTACGCCGGGTCCTGCCGGGCCTGCGGGGAGGTGGCCGCCAGACCGGTGGGGAACATGACCGGCTCGATCAATGTGACGTGGATGCCGTACGCGGCGACTTCGGCGGCGAGTGACTCGCTCATCGCCTCCAGGGCCCACTTGGAGGCCTGGTAGATGCCGAGCGCCGGATAGGCGACCAGGCCCCCGAGCGAGGAGACCTGCAGGATGCGGCCCGCACGGCGCTCCCGCATGCCGGGCAGCACGGCCCGGGCGGCCCACAGCGAGCCGAAGTAGTAGACGTCCATCTGGGCGCGGGCCTGTTCCTCCTCGACCTCTTCGACGGCGCCGATCAGCATGTGGCCCGCGTTGTTGACCAGCACGTCGATTCCGCCGAACGCCGCCTCGGCGCTCCGCACCGCATCGGGGACGGCCGCGGAGTCGCGGACGTCGAGCTCCAGGGGCAGGAAGCGGTCGCCGTGGCGCTCGGACAGCGGCGCGAGCGCCGCCGTGTCACGGGCGACCGCCGCGAGCCGGTCACCGCGGGCGAGGATCGCCTCGGCCCAGTGTGCGCCCAGCCCGCGGGACGCTCCGGTGAGGAACCAGGTCCGGGAAGTCACTGCCTTGCTCATGTGGTCCTCCATCGTCATCCGACCGGGCTGCTCCCGGTTCGATGACCAGCGTTTCGCCGATCGGAGACGTCAGGCAGAGTCGCCTTACCCATGGATCGGCGGTCTCTGGCCGGCGGTCCGGCCGTGCCGCAGACTCGAAGGGTGGACACCAAGCAGCCGGCGGATTTCCTGCGGGTGCGCAGGGAGGCGCTCGACCCCGGGGACGTCGGCCTCGCGGGCACGGGGCGCCGGCGCACCCCCGGACTACGCCGTGAGGAGGTCGCGCGCCTGGCCGACATCTCCACGGACTACTACACGCGTCTCGAGCAGGACCGTGCGCCGCAGCCGTCGCCGGGCGTGCTGCGGGCGATCACCAGGGCGCTGCGCCTGACCCTGGACGAGCGCGACCATCTCTTCCGGCTGGCCGGGCACCGACCGCCGGACCGCACGCGGTCCGACGAGCATGTCGCGCCCAGCCTGCTCCGTGTACTGGACGGCCTCTCCGGCGTCCCGGCCCAGGTGATGACCGACCTCGGTGCCACCCTCGTCCAGAACGACCTGGCACGGGCCGTCTTCGGGGATCTCGTCCGGCTGCGCGGTACCACGGGCACGGTGGTGTACCGGTGGTTCACCGATCCCCGCGCCCGGGCCGGGTATCCGGTCCAGGATCACGCGACGGAGTCCCGGGCGCTCGTCGCCGACTTGCGGGCCGCAGCCGTCCGCCGCGACGACGCGCAGGCGAAGGACCTGGTCGACCGGCTGCTGCGGGCGAGTCCCGAGTTCGAGGCCCTGTGGCGTCTGCACTCGGTGGCAGTGCTGCGCAGCAGACGCAAGCGGATCCAGCACCCGGAGGTGGGCCTGCTGGAACTCGACTGCCAGGTGCTCGTCGACGAGGAGCGCACGCAGGTCCTCGCCCTGTTCCCGCCCGCACCGGGCACACCGACGGCGGAGCGTCTCGCACTTCTCGCTTCCCTGGGACCCCTCGCCGCCCAGCGCTCTTTCCTGGAGTACCAGGCAGGTTGCGCAACCCCGGCCGGTGGTGCCGCTCCATCGGCTCACCCGGCGGCGCGGTCACGCGGGCAGGCTGAAGAGCCGGTACTCGGAGACCCTGGTGAAACCGAAGCGGCGGTAGAGGGGTTCGCCGGCCGGGCTGGCGAGGAGGGCGGCGCGGTGGGTGCCGCGGTCGTGGGCGACGCGGAGGGCGGACGTGGTCAGTGCGGCGCCGATGCCGCGGCGGCGGTGGGATTCGGCGACGTGGACGAGGAAGATGCCGGCCACGTCGTGCGCCGTGATCACCACCGTCGTGCCCACGACCTCGCCGTCCAGCACGGCGGCGAGGCGCACGACGTCCGCGTTGTCCGCGCGATCGGCCTCGAACCGTACGAGGCCGGGCTGGAGTTCGGGGGCGATGCCCATGGAGGTGCGGTACGTCCCGACCAGCCCGGCCAGCCGGTCCGGGCTCTCGACGGCCTCGACGCGCAGGCCGGACGGGGGTTCCTGGGGGTCCGGGGCGCGGTCGAGGGGCCGCACCATCAGGGGCAGGGTGCCGAGGGGGACCGCGCCGTGCCGGATCAGGGCGGCGGGAGTGCCTTCGGGGCTGTCCGGGCCGGCCCACCACCACCAGGGGACGCCCGCGAGTTCGGTGCGCGCGGTGGCCACGGCCCGGCCGAGCGCGGCCAGGGACCGTATCCGGAGCACGCCGTTGAACTGCGGGGTGGCAAGGCCGCTGCGGTAGCGGTCAAAGCCGCCGTCGTCGCGCTGTGTCTCGCCCCAGCCCATCAGATACTGACGGAAGTTGGCGGTGATCCCCGCCAGTTCCTCCGTGGCTGCCGTGACCGACATGTCTCCCTCTCCCGCTGTGCCGGCATGGTGTCACACGTGTCACACGCCGGGCCTTCCGCACCGCGCACGCGAAAGCCCTTCCTCGCAGGCGGGGACCCCCCATTATGCTGGCCGGCATGAGTGAGGGACTGCTGGAACGGCGTGAAGGCCCGGCGGGCGGCGGGGCGGCCTCCGAGGCGATGGTCGTGGTCGAGGACCTGGTGCGGACCTTCGGCACCGGGGACACCGCGGTGCACGCCCTGGGCGGGGTGTCCTTCAGCGTGGCCCGCGGGGAGCTCGTGGCCCTCAAGGGCCGCTCGGGCTCGGGCAAGACGTCCCTGCTGAACATCATCGGCGGCCTGGACCGCGCCGACTCCGGCCGTGTCACCGTCGACGGCACCGCGCTGGACGGCCTGGCCGAACGCGAACTGCTCGCCCTGCGCCGCGACCGCATGGGCTTCGTCTTCCAGTCCTTCGGCCTGCTGCCCATCCTCACCGCCGCCGAGAACGTCGGCGTCCCCCTGCGCCTGCGCAACACCCCCCGCCGCGAACGCGAGGAACGCGTCAGCCTCCTGCTCTCCCTGGTCGGCCTCCAAGACCACGCCGGCCAGCGCCCCGGCGAGATGTCCGGCGGCCAGCAGCAACGCGTGGCCATCGCCCGCGCCCTGGCCAACCGCCCCGCCCTGATCATCGCCGACGAACCCACCGGCCAACTCGACGCCGACACCGGCCGCGCCGTCATGGAACTCCTGCGCGCCGTCGTCCACAGCGAAGGCGTCACCGCCCTCGTCGCCACCCACGACCCCCAGCTCCTCGCCCTCGCCGACCGCGTCCTCGAACTCCGCGACGGCCACATCCTCACCACCGACTGACACCCGGTTTCCTCCGGAGAGTGGGGACATCACGCCCTTCGGCGCGTAAATTGGGTTGTGAACGGTGCCAATCCGTGTGACCACGGAACTGCGCGGAGGTGAGGGATCGCATGGCCTCGGTGACCCGGAAGGCGCGGAGCGTCGAGCACACCGCGGAGAGCCTCCAGGACGACCTGGTCCGCCTCGAGGCCCAGAGGCAGGCCCTGGAGCGGGAGCTCG
The DNA here is from genome assembly GCF_035918135.1 of Actinacidiphila glaucinigra. NCBI lineage: Bacteria > Bacillati > Actinomycetota > Actinomycetes > Kitasatosporales > Streptomycetaceae > Actinacidiphila > Actinacidiphila glaucinigra. The sequence goes on along the minus strand of NZ_CP109144.1, from coordinate 8,130,226 downwards.
CCGCGGTCATGGCGCACCTCGGCTCGGTGCAGCGGGCCCTCGGCGCCCTCCAGGCGGTCATCCGCCCTTCCGCATCCGCCGCCGCTCACGCGGACGTCGCGGCGGCCCCCGCGGACTCCGGCAGTCCGTACGGGAGACTCACCGAGCAGATCCTGGACTTCTTCGAGCGGTCCGGTGACACCGAGGTACGAGCCCGCGACGTCGCCGCGGCCCTCGGCCGTGACGGCGACAGCGGCAGCATCAACGCCGTCCGCAGCACACTGGACCGCCTCGTGGGGGCGTCGCGCGTCGACCGCGCGGGCCGCGGCCTCTACCGGGCGCGCCGGTCCTGAAACCGCGCCGCCTCGGGCCCGGTCCAGGCCGTCGTGATGATCCCGTCCTTCCGGTGATCCGGGGTTCCGGGGTTGCGGTGATCCGGGGTTCCACATTCTTCGAACATTCGGGTTATCGTGACCGTATGGCCGACCAGCATTCCCACGAGGCGAGCGAGATGAGCCTGCCCCGCGTCCTCGCCGCGTTGAGCGATCCGACGCGGATCGGGATCGTGCGCGTGCTGGCCGACGGCAGGGAACGCGGGTGGGGCCAGCTGCGGGCGCCGGTCGCGAAGTCCACGTTGAGCCACCATCTGAAGATCCTGCGCGAGGCCGGCATCACCCGGACCCGCCAGGAGGGGACGCGTTGCTACGTCACGCTGCGTCGTGCCGAGCTGGACGAACGGTTCCCCGACCTGACGCGCGCCCTGCTCGCGGCGGCCGATGCCGAGGACGTCGGCGAGGTCACCGCCGACGAGTCGTAGCGCCGGGCACCGCCGTCGGTGTTCAGTGTGGTCACCCCGTGTGTTCGCCGTACTAATCTGTGTGCGCGGACGTTGGCCCCCAGGGGCCGGGAATGAGAGGACACATGGTCTCAGCAGCGCACACGACCGAGGATCTCCAGGTCACGGCCGGAGCCCTGCAGGGAGAACTGCAGCGCCTCGAGTCACAGAAGCAGGCACTCGAACGGGAGTTGGCGGCGGTCGTCGCCCATCTGGGATCGGTGCGCAGGGCGCTCGGCGCCCTCAGTCACCTGTCGGTCACGGGTCCCGCCGTCGCGGACGCGGGCATCCCGGCCGAGGACGCCCGGGCCGAGGAGCGGCAGCCTCCCGTCATGGAGGACGGCGCGGCCGAGGAGACCGGGTACCCGGGCGAGGACGGCGACGGGGACGGCGTCGAGGAGCAGGCCGCCGCTTCCGTGGTGGGCGGCTACGGCAGGCTCACCGAGCAGATCCTGGAGTACCTGGCCACCACGGGCGGGGCGGAGGTCCGGGCCCGCGAGGTCGCGGCCGCCCTCGGCCGGGACGAGAACGCCGGCAGCATCAACGCTGTGCGCAGCACACTCGACCGCCTGGTGGGCACGTCCAGGGTGCGGCGGGCCGGTCGCGGCCTGTACCGGGCCGCCGTCTGACGGCCGGAGCCGCGAGGCCCTGCGCATCGTTGTCACGTTCCGGACGGCCGGCCTGTCGAGAGTGTGCATGACCGGCGCTCCGCGCCGGGAGAGCGGCCGGAGGACGGGGTTCCCCTGCCCCCGCCTCCGGCCGCTCTCTTCTCGACCGGCCGATCCGCCTGGAGGGCGACGATGCTCCCGAACACCGATGAGGCCCCCGACGTGCGGGCGATCGTCATGTCACTGGCCGCCGAGGCCGCCTCCCTGGACGCGCATGTGCGCAGGCTGCGCGAGGAGATCTCCGCGGTGGACGCGCGGCTGGACTCCGTGCACGAGTCCCTGCGCGGCCTGCCCGGCCTCGCACTCCCGGGCCCGGACGCGATCGGCGGCGTGAACGGCGCGGCCTCTGCCTCAGTAGACTGACACTGTGACACAGCATGTGGAAAGTGTGAATTCATCCGTCGTGCCCGCCGTCCTCCCCCACGCCGCCGACAGCGCCGCCGGGCCGCTCGCCCCGGGTACGCACACGATCACCGTCGACCACAAGGGCATCGCCGTCGCGCAGCGGTACCACGTCGCCGGCGCCGGTGGTCCGGTGTGCGTCGCCCTCTCCGGCGGGCCCGGCATCGGCTGGGAGTACCTGCGCATGCCGCTCCTGGAGCGTGCGTTCACGATGGTGTACGTCGAGCCCGTCGGCACCGGCGAGTCCGGGCGCCTGCCCGACCCGCGCGAGTACACCCTGCCCACGTACACGCACTTCCTGAACGGTGTGATCGAGCACCTCGCACAGCCCCCGGTGACGCTGCTCGGCCATTCGTACGGCGGTTTCGTCGCCCAGCAGTACGCGCTGGAGCACCCGGAGCACCTCGCCTCGCTCGTCCTGTACGACACGTCCCCGGTGACCGGGGAGGACTTCTGGGCGGACGCCGTGGCCAACATGGAGCGTTTCGCCCGCCGTCACGTCGCGAACCACCCCGAGGTGGCCACCTACGTGGAGGCCCTTACGGCGCCGCTCGGCCGGCTCGACGACGACGCCGCCACCGAGTGCCTCCGCACGATCATGCCTGCGTACGTCGTCGACTACTGGGGGCGCGAGGACGAGTTCGGGCCCGCGCGCGGGTCGCTGCGCATGTACGCCGAACCCTCGCTCGGCGAGGGGCCGGCCTTCGACGTCCGGGAGCGGCTGTCCGGCATCACGGCGCCCACGCTGGTGCTGGTCGGTGCGGAGGACTTCATCTGCGGGCCGCGGTGGGCACGGATGCTCCACGAGCGGATCCCCGGTGCGCGGCTCGCCGTCCTCGACGAGACCGGCCACCTGGCGCACGTCGAGCGCCCCGCGGAGTTCACGGACGCGGTGGCCGGCTTCTTGCTGGAACACACCGTGGCGCAGGAACCGGGACACTGACCGTGCGGGACGATTCGGAAGCCCGTCGGCGGGGAACGCCGGCCGCGGTCTGACCCGGTGCCGGAGGCGGTCCGCCGTGCGCCCCCGGCGGGCGATCCGGCCGGGGGCGCGGAGGACGCGGACGCGCCCTCCGCGCCCGGTTCAGCGCCGGGGCAGGTGGTACGGCTCGTGCGACACCCGGGGAACGGGGACGACCAGGCCCTCCAGGTACTGCCGGACGAGGCGCGGGCACCTCTCCTCGGTGGCCCGCCAGGTGGTTCCGGGGAGCGGGCGACCCAGCTGCGACACGACGGCGAGGACGTCCTCGGCGGTCACGTCCCCGCGCACCCGCCCCGCCCGCTGCGCGCGCGACAGCAGCCGCCACGCCGCGGCGACCACGCGGGCCCGGGGCCCCGCACCCGCCGCCGGCCCGTCGCCTGCCCCTTCGGGCAGGCAGTACAGGGCGGCCGGCCGCGCGGACGCCAGGGACTCCAGGAAGCCGCGCAGCGCTACCAGGGGGTCGCTCGTCGACAGCCTGGCCTCGGCTGCGGCGGCCACGACCGCGACCTCCTCGGCGACGTCGGTCAGCAGTTCCCCACGGCTTCCGTAGTGGCGGTAGAGCGTCGCGTTGCTGACCCCGGCCAGGCGGGCTATCCGGTCCAGCGACACGCCCGCGCCCTGTTCGGCGAGCAGATCGGCGGCGGCCGTACGGATCCGGCGGCGGTTGCGCACCGCGTCGGCCCTCAGTCCGCCGCAGCGCACACCGCACTCCTGCCGCGTTCCGCCGTCCTGTGCGGAAGGGGTCACGCGCCGGTCCGCGATGGGCGCGGGGCGCGCAGGTGGGCGCGCCGGGCCAGTTCCTCGTCCTCGACCAGGGTGAGCATCGGCTGGCCGGGCGCGCACAGCATGGTCACGACGAACCGCGTCGGCGCGTCGGGCAGGGCGTTGCCGTCCTGGTAGTGGATCACGTCCCCGCCCGGCTCCCAGAACGTCTCGCCGGCCTTGACGACGCGCTCCGGCTCGCCCTCGAGCTCGAAGCGGACCGCGCCCTCGAGCACGTACCCGAAGGCCGGCCCCGAGTGGCGGTGCGGCGGGGTCCCGGGGTCGCCGGGGGGCCACTCGACGGCGATGGTCATCCCCGAGGCGCCCTCGGGGAGGAAGGGCGGCTCGGCTTCCTGCAGCATCGTCACCGCCGTCTTCCAGACCTCCGACCGGGGCTCCTCGCTGCCGCTGCCCTGTGTCTCGTTGTCCGACACTGCGCTGCACCTCCATGATTGTGCCCGAAATGAGAGGAAATGATGATATTCCGCCACCCCGCCGTGCCGATGTACCGACATCGGCGGGCGGTGGCCGCCCTCGTCCTCTCCGGGCGGACGTCGCTGCTCCCTCATACGACCGGACAGCACGCGCTTGTGTGACGTCCGCCTCGTCCCCGCCCCCCTGCGTCCTCCAGCGCCCCCGCCGCCGCGAGGGGCCCCCGCGGTGCTGTCACAACCACGGCCCCGCCGCGGTCACAGCAGGTGGAGCGGCCGGCTGCGCCGTCACGCGGACACCACAGGGGTCGCCGGCCCCGCGGACGAAAGGGACCCGGATGAGAGTCGTTGTCGCAGGGGCCACCGGTCTGGTCGGCTCCAGGACGGTCGTCAGGCTGCGGGACCACGGGGTGGAGGTCGTCCCCCTGTCCCACCGCGACCACTCCGGTGCGGCCACGGAGAGGGACCTGGCCCGGGCTCTGCGCGGCGCCGACATCGTGGTCGACGTCACCGACGCGCCCTCGCCCGCGGAGCCGGTCAGCCTGCAGTTCTTCCGTACCTCCACCACCGGTCTGCTGGCCGCCGCCGAGAGGGCGGGCGTCGAGCACCACGTCGTCCTCTCCTTCGTGGGGGCGGAGAGGCTGCTGTCGGGCTACTTCCGCGCGAAGCTGCTGCTGGAGGACCAGGTGCGGCGCTCCCCGGTGCCCCACTCGATCGTGCGTGCCGCCCTGTCCTTCGAGTGCGTCGAGGCCATGGCCTCTCAGGACGCGCACCAGCACGGAGAGATACGTGTGGCGCCCGCCCTCGTGCGGCCCGCGTCGGCGGACGACGTCGCGGCGGCGGTCGCGCACGTGGCGGTGGGGGTCCCGCTGTTCGGCACCCTGGAGGTCGCCGGGCCGGAGGAGTTCGGGCTCGACGAGCTGACCGCCGAGCTGCTGGCCGCCACGGGCGACGCCCGGCACGTCGTCGCCGACGAGCACGCGTGGTTCTTCGGCGCCGAGCTGCGGCGCCGGTCCCTGCTCCCGGCGGCGCACGCCCACGCCACCCGCACGACGTTCCGCGAATGGCTCGCACAGCGGTGACGCCCTCGGCACCGCCCGTGCCCGCGGCGCACTGATCCCCCTTCGGCGGCCACCGTCCGCGAGTCCCCCTCCGCGGCCGCCGCCCTCCCCTCCCCACGCTCCGACAGGAAGGCCTCCATGACCGATCCGGCGCAGTCCGCGCACTCCCACCCGACCAGCAGGTTCGACCGGCTGCCCGACCCTGACGCCGAGGAGACCGCGGAGTGGCGGGAGTCGCTCGACGCCGTCATCCGGCACGCCGGGCCAGACCGCGCCGCCTACCTGCTGCGGCGCGTCCACGAGTACGCCTCGGCATCCGGCGTGCCGGTCCCGGGGCTGCTGTCCACGGAACCCGTCAACACGGTCCCCGCCGCCGCCCAGCCGGACTTCCCCGGCGACCTCGCCATGGAGTCCCGGATCACCGCGCTGAACCGGTGGAACGCGGCGGCCATGGTCACCCGTGGCTCCCACCTGGGCCTCGGGGGGCACATAGTGACGTACGCGTCGGCGGCCTGGCTCTACGAGGTCGGCTTCAACCACTTCTTCCAGGGCAAGGAAGGCCGCGGGGGAGGTTCCGGCGACCAGCTGTACATACAGGGGCACGCGTCACCCGGCATCTACGCCCGCGCGTTCCTGGAGGGCCGGCTGCACGAGGGGCAGCTGGACGCCTACCGCCGCGAGGCCGACGGCCGCGGTCTGCCGTCCTACCCGCACCCGCGGCGCCTGCCGTGGCTGTGGGAGTTCCCCACGGTCTCCATGGGGCTGGGCCCTCTCGCCGCTGTCTACCAGGCCAGGTTCAACCGCTACCTCCACGCCCGGGGCATCAAGGACACCTCCGGGTCGCGGGTGTGGGCGTTCCTCGGGGACGGCGAGGTGGACGAGCCCGAGTCGCTGGCCGCGCTGGCGCTCGCCGCGCGCGAGGGCCTCGACAACCTCACCTTCGTCGTCAACTGCAACCTGCAGCGCCTGGACGGGCCGGTGCGCTCGAACTCCAGCATCGTGCGGGAACTCGAGGGCCGGTTCCGCGGCGCGGGCTGGAACGTGGTGAAGTCGCTGTGGGGCGAGGCCTGGGACCCGGTGCTGGCGCAGGACTCCGGCGGGGCGCTGGTGCGGCGGCTCGGCGAGGTGCCCGACGCCCAGATGCAGACGTACGCGGCGCGGGACGCGGCCTACGTACGCGAGCACTTCTTCACCGGCGACGCGCTGTCCCGCATCGCGGCGGGACTGACCGACGGCAGGATCACCGAGCTGTTCACCGAGTCGCGGGGCGGCCACGAGCCCCTGAAGGTGTACGCCGCCTACCGCGCCGCCGTGGAGCACCGGGGCGCGCCGACCGTCGTCCTCGCCCAGACCGTCAAGGGGCACACCCTGGGGGCGGACTTCGAGTCGCGCAACGCCAACCACCAGATGAAGAAGCTGACGATGGCGCAGTTCCGCCGGATGCGCGACACCTTGGAGCTGCCCATCCCGGACAGCGCGCTCAGCGGCGACCAGGTGCCGTTCTGGCACCCCGGAGAGGACTCCGAGGAGGTCCGCTACCTGCGCGAGCGGCGGGCAGCGCTCGGTGGCCCCGCTCCGGCGCGGAGGGTGATCGCCCATCCGCTGAAGCAGCCGCCGCAGGCGCCCTTCGAGGCGCTGCGGAAGGGCTTCGGCAAGCAGGAGGTGGCCACCACCATGGCACTCGTGCGGCTGGTCAAGGACCTGATGCGCGACCCGGACACGGGGCGCCGCTGGGTGCCGATCGTCCCCGACGAGGCGCGGACGTTCGGCATGGAGTCGCTCTTCCCGAGCGCCGGGATCTACTCCCCCGACGGGCAGACCTACGAACCGGTCGACGCGGACCAGTTGCTGCACTACCGCGAGGCCGAGAACGGGCAGCTGATCGACGAGGGCATCACCGAGGCCGGGTCGCTGGCGGAGTTCACGGCCGCCGCGACCTCGTACGCCACGCACGGCGAGCCCATGATCCCGTTCTACATCTTCTACGCCATGTTCGGGTTCCAGCGCACGGGCGACCAGTTCTGGGCCCTGGCCGACCAGTTGGGGCGCGGCTTCGTGGTCGGCGCGACCGCGGGCCGTACGACGATGACCGGCGAGGGCCTGCAGCACGCCGACGGCCACTCGCACCTGCTGGCGTCCACCAACCCGGCCGCCGTCTGCTACGACCCGGCGTTCGCCTTCGAGATCGCGGTGATCGTCAGGGAGGGGCTGCGCCGCATGTACGGCGACCGTCCCGAGGACGTCTTCTACTACCTGACGGTCTACAACGAGTCGAAGCGGCAGCCGGCCATGCCCGACGGGCCGTCGGTCGAGGAGGGAATCCTGCGGGGCATCTACCGCTTCCGGCAGGCGGACCCCGGCGCCGGTCCGCGGATCCAGCTGCTGGCCTCCGGCACGGCGATCCACTGGGCGCTGGAGGCCCAGGAGCTCCTCGCGTCGAGGTGGGGGGTGCGGGCCGACGTCTGGTCGGTGACCTCCTGGACGGAGCTGCGCCGCGACGCGCTCGACGCCGACCGGGAGGCGCTGGGCGGCGAGGAGCGCGTCCCGTACGTTGCGTCGGCGCTGTCGGGGGCGGCCGGGCCCGTCCTGGCGGTCAGCGACTGGATGCGGCAGGTGCCCGACCAGATCAGCCAGTGGGTCGAGCAGGACTACTCGTCCCTCGGTACGGACGGCTTCGGCCTGTCGGACACCCGGGAGGCGGCGCGCCGCTACTTCCGGGTGGACGCCGGGTCGATCGTGGTGGCCGCCCTGGACCGGTTGGCGCGCGCCGGAGCGGTCACCCCGCAGACGGTGGAGCAGGCCCGCGACCGATACGGCCGGCAGGCCTGACGCGCCCACCGGGGGCACGGATCCCTCCGTGCCCCCGCGGGCCCTCGGCGTGAGGGTCGCCGAGGGCCCGCCCCCTGCGCCGGGGTGACGGCCCGGCGCGGGGTTCACTCCCGCAGCCCCGCGAGTGCCGCGGCACGGCCTCGCAGGGCCGACCACGCCGGGACGGCCGAGGCGGCGACCGCGAGCACCGCGCACGCCGCCACGGCCGCGCCGACGGCCGCCCACGGCAGTTCGACCGGACCGCTCACCGACAGCAGGGCCAGCGCGCACCGCATTCCGGCGAGGTTGAGCACGGCGACGGCCAAGCCCAGGAACGCGCCGATCGCGACCACCGCCAGGGACTCGGCGGCCACCAGCCGCAGTACCTGGTGCCGCGTGGCCCCGGCCAGCCGCAGCACCGCCAGCTCGCGGACCCGGTCGGAGGTGGCCATCACCATGGTGTTGACCAGGGAGATGGCGGTGTAGAGCAGGGCGATGCCGAGGACGAGCAGGAAGCCCAGCCGGGTCGTGCGGTCGCTCTTCGGCCGCAGGGCGGCGAGCCACTCGTCCCGGGTGAGCACCCGGCCGCCGTCCGGCTGAACCGCCTTGCGCAGCGCGGCCGTCACCGCGCCGGCGCCGGCACCGCCTGTCAGGGCGACGTCCACCCGGTCGACGGGGGCGTGCGGGGCGTTGGCGGGCGTGACGTAGACGCCGTTGCCGCCCGTTCCGGTGGCCATGACCGCCGCGATGCGCAGGGTTCTGCCCGTGCCGTTCCCGAGCCACACCCGGACGCTCTGCCCGACGGAGTGCCGTTCCCATTCCTCGTTGACGACGATCGAACGGTCGTCGAGGTCGGTCACCTTCCCCTCGACGAGCGGCAACCGGGCGGTTGCGGCGAGGGCCCCGGGGTCGGCGGCGCGCGCCTCGGACCTGATCAGTGCCGGGCCGTCCTCCAGGACGAACACCTCGCTCGACGCGGTCGGCGACACCTCGGTCCCGGGGATGCCGCGCAGGCGTTCCAGGGTCCGCGCGCCGAAGCCCGTGCCACCGGCCGCGGTGACCACGAAGGCTGCGGTGGTGCGCTCGCGCGCCTCCTGGGCCTCGGCCCGGCCGAGGGTGGCGGGCGCGCCGAGCAGCGAGCCGGTGAGGGCGACCGTCACCAGCACCGGAGAGGCGACCGCGGCGGTACGGCGCACGCCGGCGGCGGCGTTCTCGCCCACGAGCATGCCGGCCGCGCCCGGCAGCCGCCCGAGGACCCGGGCGAGCAGCCGGGTCGGCGGGCGCAGCAGGACGGGGGCGAGCAGCGCGGTCGCGGTGATCAGCAGCATCGGACGACTCACGTAGGTCTTGCGGTGCAGCAGGTCACCGGGGTCGGCGGCGAGCGTGACGCAGAGGGTGACGACGGCGGTCAGCAGCAGCCCGGCGCCGACGAGCCGACGGCCCCAGGTCATCGCCCCCGTGTCCGCGGAGGCTTCGCGCAGCGCCTGCGCGGGGCCGGTGCGGCCGGCGCGCCAGGAGGCCGCGGCCGCTCCGCCGAGGGCGACGAGCAGGCCCGTCCAGAAGGCTGCGTGGTAGGGCCAGGTGTGGTCACCGACGGTGAACCAGCCCGGTGCGAGTCCGCCGTCGACCACGGACGCGGCCAGCCACGGCGCCGCGAACCCGCCGAGCGCGCACCCCGCCGCCGAGGCGAGCACTCCCACCAGCAGGGCCTCCGCCAGCACCATCCGGCGGAGCTGGCCCGGGGTGGCGCCCGCGGTGCGCAGCAGCCCGAACTCGCGGCGGCGCTGGGCGACCGCGAAGGCGAACGTGGACGCCACGACGAACACCGACACGAAGGCGGTGACGCCGCCCGCGGTGCCGAACAGGGCGTTCAGCGCGGTCACCGCCTCGGCGTCCCGGCCGGGGTCGGCGTCGGCGTACCGGCGGTCGTTCCCGGTGAGGACCCGGGCGCCGCTGCCGCGGACGGCGTCCCGTACGGCGGAGGCGTCCGCGGCGACCGCCGCCTGCGCGCTGAGGGGGCACAGTCGGGCGGCGCGGGCGTCGGTGTAGAACACGGCGTGCTCGAACCCGAGGTCGGGCACGGTGCCGACGACGCGGACGGTGCCCCGGTCGGTGCGCACGCGCTCCCCCGGTACGGCCCAGCCGCCCGTCACGACGACCTCGTCGGCGGCGCGGGGCGCGCGCCCCGCGATGAGCCCGTACGGGGCGAACGCGGCGGTGGACCAGGGGTGTCCGACGAGGTCGCCGGGTCCGCCCCCGGCCCGCACGGGGAAGGATCGGTCCTCGACGACGGTGCCGAGCCGCCGCAGTGCCGCCACCGTCGCGGCGGGCACGGCGCGCGGCTGCGCGAGCGGCCGCGTACGCACGCCCCTCGGCGTGGGCACCCGCAGGGTGTCCTGGCCGCGGACCACGACCGGCGCGGCGGCGAAGCGCTCCGGCCGGCGCTCGGGCGCGTCCTGGGAGGAGGCGAGGACCAGGCCCATCACGGCGAGGAGCGCGACCCCCAGCGACAGAGCGACGAAACTGCCGGCGAAGGTGACCCGGCGGGTGCGCAGGGTGTGCAGGGCGACGCTCAGCACGGCACGGCCTCCAGCCGGGTCATGCGCGCGGCGATGGCGTCGGCGCTCGTGGCGGCCGATTCGCCGTTGACACGGCCGTCGACGAGGAAGACGACACGGTCGGCGTAGGAGGCGGCCACCGGGTCGTGGGTGACCATCACGACGGTCTGGCCCTCGCCGTCGACCATCCCCCGCAGCAGGGTCAGCACCTCGCGGCCGGTCCGCGAGTCCAGGGCGCCGGTCGGTTCGTCGCCGAACAGCACCTCGGGACGGGTGATCAACGCACGGGCCAGCGCGACGCGTTGCTGCTGCCCGCCGGACAGCTCCGACGGCCGGTGCCCGGAGCGGTCTGCGAGGCCGACCTGCTCGAGCACTTCGCGCACCCGGGCCCGGGAGGCCCTGCGGCCGGCCAGCCGCAGGGGCAGCGCGGCGTTCTGCTCGGCGGTCAGCGACGGCAGCAGGTTGAACGCCTGGAAGACGAAGCCGATGCGCTCGCGGCGCAGCAGGGTCAGCCGTCTCTCGCCGAGCGCGGTCAGGTCGGTGTCGCCGAGCAGGACCGACCCCGACGTGGGCCGGTCCAGGCCCGCGGCGCACTGCAGGAGGGTCGACTTGCCCGAGCCGGAGGGCCCCATGACGGCGGTGAAGGAGCCCTTGGGGAAGGCGAGGGAGACCTCGTCCAGGGCCGTCACGGCGCTGTCGCCGGAGCCGTGCCGCCTGCTGACGGAGCGCAATCGGATGGCGTCGTCGTTCATCTGTCCCCATCGGGTCGGGTGCCGGTGCTCCCCCGCGCCCCTCGGGGCGGAGTGCTCCGGGAGGCGGTGTCTCCCGGAGCACTCCACGAAACCGTCCGGGGCGGCCGCGGCGCAGTGCGTCAGGGGCGAGAACCGGGGTGGGGCCAGGCATACCCCCGGTCCTCCCCCTGGGCGGATGGTCCGGGTCCGCGCCCGGGACCTACGGTGATCCGCATGCATCCCAGGAATGTGTGGCAGGCGATGTCCGGACCGGGCTTCCTGCTGTCCGCGTGGCCGTGGCGCTCGCTGGCGTACCTGCTGACCGGGGTGGTCGCGGGCGCCGTCACCCTCGTGGGGATCGCGACCGCGGCGGCCGCCGGGGCCGCCCTCGCCGTCCTCCTGGTGGGCCTGCCGCTGCTCGTCCTCACCGCGCTCGCGGGCCTTCCCGTCGCCGTGCTGGAGCGGGCCCGGCTGCGCCTGGTCGACCGTGACCCCGCGCCCGGGGCCCATGTGCCGCCCGCCGCGGGAGGGTTGTGGCCGTGGCTGACGACCCGGCTGCGGGAACGGGCGACCTGGCGGGAGCTCGGTCACGCCCTGCTGTTCGCGGGTGTGCTGTGGCCGGTGGACGCCCTCGTCGTCACCATCGGGCTGGCGGTGCCGCTCTCCCTGGTCGCCGCCCCGGTCCTCATGGCCACTGTCGGGGAGGGGCACGAGGCGAAGGTGCTCAAGCAGTGGACGGTCACCACCTGGCCGGGCGCGTGGGGCACGGCCGTCCTGGGGCTGCTGCTGCTCGCGCTCGGCGCCTATGTGCTGGGCGTCGCCGCGGGCGCCCGGGCCGGCCTCGCCCGGCTCCTCGTCGCCCCGCGCGACCGCGACCCGGGCGCCCGGATCGTCGAACTGACCCGCTCCCGCGTGCGCCTGGTGGACGCCTTCGAGGCGGAGCGGCGCAGGATCGAGCGCGACCTGCACGACGGGGCGCAGCAACGCCTCGTCGCACTGTCCATGGCGCTGGGCCTGGCACGGCTGGACGCGCCGCCCGGTCCGCTGGCCGACCGGCTCGCCGAGGCCCACGGGGAGGCGGGCAGGGCCCTGGAGGAACTGCGCGAACTCATCAACGGCATCCACCCCCGGGTCCTGGCCGACTTCGGCCTGGGGGCGGCCGTGGCCGACGCCGCCGACCGCTCCGCCGTCCCCGTCGACGTGGACCTGGAACTGCCCGGGCGGCTGCCCCGGGCGGTCGAGGCCGCCGCGTACTTCGTGGTCCGCGAGGCCCTCGCCAACGTCGCCCGGCACAGCGCCGCCGACCGCGCGCGGGTGAGCGGCGGGCACCGGGACGGGCGGCTCGTCCTCCAGGTCCGCGACGACGGCCGGGGCGGTGCCGAGCCCGGTGCGGGCAGCGGACTGACGGGGCTCGCCGACCGGGTGTCCGTGCTGGATGGCAGACTCTCCCTGTCCAGTCCCCCGGGCGGACCGACCCTGCTGCGTGTGGAGATCCCTTGCGAGTGGACCGAGCGCTCCGCGTAGTGCTGGCCGAGGACAGCGTGCTGCTGCGGGACGGCCTGACGGGGCTGCTCGACCGCTGCGGGCACCGGGTCGTGGCCGCCGTGGGCGACGCCGACGCGCTGGTCGCGGCCGTCGGTGAGCACTCCCCCGACGTGGTGGTGACGGACGTCCGCATGCCGCCGGGCTTCCAGGACGAGGGCCTGCGGGCGGCGGTGCGGCTGCGGCGGGAGCGGCCGGCCCTGCCCGTCCTCGTCCTCAGCCAGTACGTGCAGCGCGCCTACGCGGGCGAACTGCTGGACTCCGGCGACGGAAGGGGCCTCGGGTACCTGCTGAAGGACCGGGTCGGGCAGGTCGAGGAGTTCGTCGAGGCGCTGTGCGAGGTCGCGGCCGGCGGCACGGTCGTCGACCCCGAGGTCGTACGGCAGTTGCTGCGCCGCCGCCGCGATCCGCTGGAGCGGCTCACCCCGCGCGAGCGGGAGGTGCTGGCGCTGGTCGCCGAAGGCCGGTCGAACGGCTCGATCGCCCGTGCACTGGTCGTCTCCGAGGCGGCGGTGGGCAAGCACATCGGCAGCATCCTCACCAAGCTCGACCTCCCTCCGGCCGAGGACACCCACCGGCGCGTCCTGGCCGTCCTCGCCTATCTGCGGGCCTGAGCGCTCGCCTCGGCGTGCGCCTCGCGTACCGGTGCGGGGCCGGGAGGCGCCGCAGAGGTCGTTCAGGCCGTCTTCGCGGCGTCCTGCCGGCGCACCATCTCGGCGATCCAGACGGGCGCGAACGGGGACGTGCAGCCCGCAGAGGTCGGGTAGTCCTTCAGCACCTCCAGGCGCTCGCCGATGCCGACGGCACGGCTGCGGAGTCCGGCGTGCTCGATCCCGATCTGGGCCAGGCAGTGGTTCATCGCCCACTGCAGGCGCTGCGGGGCGTCCTTCATCTCCGCCTCGACGACGTCGAGCAGTCCCGCGAGGTCGAGGCCGTCGGGCTTCTTCGCCACGCGTTCGGTGGTCAGCGCCCAGCCGGCACTCGCCACCACCGGATCGGGATCCGCGAGCCAGGCCACACGCAGTTCCTCGGAGTGCGGGTTCTTCTTCACCACGTAGTTCACGAGCCAGTCGTGCACCTTGGGTGCGCGCGCCTCGCGCACCATGGCGTCCAGTTCGTCCCGTCCGAACGCCTTGGGGCGGCAGATCAGGAGCGCCAGCAGCCTGGCCGCGGTGTCGTCCGTCTCCCAGAGCCGGACCGCGAGTTCCTGCTGCGTCTTCAGCCGTTTCGCGATCGCGCGCAGCTTGCCGAGGTTCACGCCGTGGTCGTCGCCGTGCCTCTCGTTCACCGCGCGCGCCTTGGGGTCCTCGAGCGCGGCCAGCTCGGCCGTCACCTCTGCCACCGTCGTTCCGGCCACCTCGGCCTCCTCTCCCTCGTGCGCGGGGTTCAGCGTACGACGGAAGCCGGGATGGCCAGGAGCAGCGCCGGGGTGGTGCGGTTCCGTCGCTACGCGCGTGCGGAGGCCAGGTCCAGTTCGGCCCAGACGACCTTGCCGTCGGCCGCCGAGCGTGACCCCCAGCGCCGGGAGAGCTGGCCGACCAGGAAGAGGCCGCGGCCGTTCTCGTCCATGGTGCGCGCGCTGCGCAGGCGCGGAACGCAGACGTCGGTGTCGGACACTTCGCAGGTCAGGGCCTGATGCCGGATCAGGCGCAGGCCGATCGGGCCGGCGCCGTGGCGGACGGCGTTGGTGACCAGCTCGCTGACGAGCAGTTTCGCGGAGTGCTCGATCCCGTCCAGGCCCCAGGCGGTGAGCTGGGCGGCGGCCAGTCGCCTGGCCTGGCGGACGGCGCTCTCGTCGCAGGGCAGGGTCCAGGAGGCGACCTGGGCCGCGCTGAGCGACAGGGTCCTGACCAGGAGCAGGGTGACGTCGTCGCACGGTGCCTGCGCGGGAAGGGACCCCGTGGCGCGGGTGCACAGCTCCTCCAGGGAGCGGCCCGGTTCGGCGAGCGCGGTACCCAGGCGGTCCATCCCTTCGTCGATGTCGCCGTCGCGGCTCTCGATCAGGCCGTCGGTGTAGAGGGCGATCAGGCTGCCCTCGGGCAGTTCCAGCTCCACCGCCTCGAAGGGGTCCCCGAGGCCGATGCCCAGGGGCGCCCCAGTGGGAAGGTCGGGGAAGGTGACCCGGCCCTCGCGGTCGACGATCGCGGGCGGGGGATGCCCGGCGCGGGCCATGACGCACACGCGGGTGGCCGGGTCGTAGACGGCGTACAGGCAGGTGGCGCCCACGACGGCGGGCGTCTGGTCCGCGGGGTCGGTGTCCTCCTCGACGAGTCGCTGGACCGTGTCGTCGAGCCGGTGCAGCAGTTCCGCGGGGGGCAGTTCCATGTCGGCCAGCGTGCGGACTGCGGCGCGGAGCGTGCCCATGGTCGCCGCGGCGTGGAGACCGTGACCGACCACGTCACCGACGACGAGGGCGACCCGGGCACCGGACAGCGGGATGACGTCGAACCAGTCGCCGCCCACTCCGTGGTCCATGTCGGCCGGCAGATAGCGTGAGGCCGCCTCGACGGCCGTGCCGCCCTTCAACCGGCGTGGGAGCAGGTTGCGTTGCAGGGTGAGGGCCGCGGTGTGCTCGCGTGCGTACTGGCGTGCGTTGTCCAGGGCCACCGCGGCGCGCCCGACGAGTTCCTCGGCCAGCAGGAGGTCGACCTCCTGGAACGGCTCCGGGTCGGCGGTGCGGATGAACAGGACGACGCCCAGCAGCGCGCGCCGGGCGCGGATCGGGACGACCATCAGCGAATGGACGCCGTTCGTGCGGATCCGCGCGGCCAGGGCCGGGTCCTCCTCGAACCAGATCCCCGGAGCGGTGTCCAGGATCGGCTCCAGGTGGGACCTGCCCGTACTCAGCACGGACGCGAAGGGCGAGCGGGGCGGCACGGTGACCGGCTCGCCGCGCACCCAGACGGACTCCGGGGCCCCCAGGTGGATCGAGGCCAGACCGGCACGCCGCAGCACGGGCAGGCGTCCGCCCGCCGTGTCCATGCGCGCCGGAGGCCCCTCACTGAACGGCACGGACTGCTCCAGGTCCACGGCGACGTAGTCCGCGAGCAGCGGTACGGCGAGGTCGGCCAGTTCCTGGCTGGTCTGCATGACGTCCAGGGTGCTGCCGAGACGCGCGCTGGCCTCGCCGACGGCGGCGAGACGCTCGCGGGCCAGCCGGCTCTCGACGACGTCGGCGCTGATGACGCAGACCCCGAGCGATTCGCCGTCCGCGCCCTGGAGGCAGTGGAACGACGCCGCGAACGGATGCTCCCGGCCCTTGCTCACCGGCAGCCAGGTCCGGTACTCGTGCACCTTGGTGGTGCCGCTCTCGAGCACCTGCCGCATCACCGTTTCGAGTGCGCCGGCCTTGGGGCCCGCCAGCACGTCCACGAACCGCCGTCCGAGTCGCTGATCGGCCGGGATGCCGTCGTGCTCCTCCATCACGTCGTTGACGAAGACGCAGCGCAGCTGCGGGTCGCGGATGACGACCCCGATGGGTGCGCGGGCGAGGAGCGGCCCCCACACGGATCCGCTCGTCGCGTCCCCGGAGAGGGCGCCGGTGTCGGTCAGCGTCGCGAGCCAGCGCGTCGCCCCGTTCAGACCCTGCATCATCGTGATCCGCAGGCTGACGTCGATGACCCGCCCGTCCCGGTGGGTCACCGCCGAGGTGCCCGGCCAGCCGTCCTCGGCGAGGCGCTGACGGGTGAAGTCCGACATCGAAGGAGCGTCCCCGAAGGACGGCAGCACAAGTGCGGCGGACAGGCCGACGACGTCACCGGCGGCGTATCCGACCAGACGCTCGGCGGCCGTCGTCCACGCAACCACCGTCCCCCGCTCGTCGAAGATCGCGAACGCCGAGTCGGATATCCCGGGCGCGTTCACTTGATTACCAAGCGTCACCGCATCTGTGCAGGTCATCGAAGTCTTGTCCTCGGCTGGCTGAGCGGACGGGCAGAATGCCCGATTTGCGTCTTCCGGGGGTCAGACCGGGCAGCGTCCGGATCTGTGACAGCGGCACACGTCCGGCGCCGCGCCCGTCACCACACGTCGGCGGGGACTTCCTCGGCCCCGATGTCGGCGGTCTCCGCCCAGAGGGTCGTCACGCCCTCCTCGTACGCGGTGTGCACCGGGACGGAGGTGTGCGACAGGATGGCGGAGATCTTCGCGTCACCGGGCAGGACGAGCCCGTAGACCTCCTTCCACCCGGCGCCGACCGCACGATGCCCCAGGTGGCGCAGGAGCCGGCCGCCGAGCCCGCTGTTCTGCCACGCGTCCTCGACGAGCAGCGCCGCCTCCGCGTTCCCGTGGTCCGGCATCAGGTGCCCCACGGCCACGAGGTCGCCGGCCGGCTGCTGGACGCCCAGGTGCACGGCCCCCGGTCTGGCCAGCAGGGTGCGCAGATAGGACCGGGGATCACCCATCGCCCTGTGGTAACGGCTCCACAGCGTGCCGGACGAGCACCTGAGGTGCATGGCCACGGCGCGTTCGAGGTCCTCAGGGCCGAGTTCGACGAGGCGGGGCCCGTGCCGCGCGGGCCGTCCGCTCCGCAACCGGGTACGGGCGAAGGGGTTCACCACCGGGCCTCGTCCACGTCGACGCCCACGCCCGTGTCCCCCCGGATCGTCACAACGGGAACCAGAGGTCGGCTTCCTCGGCCTCCTCCTTGCCGATGGCGAAGACGGCGATGTCCTTCTTCCGGGACCCCTGCGGCGGCAGCTCCGCCACATAGGGGTGGTCCCCGTCGCCGACCAGCGGTCTGCCGTGCCCACCGGAACCCGAAACGGACTCGAAGTACTCGGCGTTGACGTCCCCGTACCGCGCCCACTCCTGCGGCAGGTCGTCCTCGTGGAAGATCGCCTCGACCGGGCACACGGGCTCGCAGGCCCGGCAGTCCACGCATTCGACGGGGTTGATGTAGAGCGTCCGGCCGCCCTCGTAGATGCAGTCCACCGGGCATTCGGCGACGCAGGCCCGGTCCTTGACGTCGATGCAGGGCTGCGCGATGACGTAGGTCACCTTCTGCTCCCAGGTCGCGGCGAGGACGAACACCGGTGGGCCGTCCCCCCGGGCGTCCTTCGATCAGCCCTATGACCGGAGCACCCCTGACGTTGTGACAAACGCGCCCGCCGGACGGCCCGGCGACACGACGGCTGTGTCACACAACGGAGTGCCGAGCGGTCTGGTGGTTGACTCTCCGTACATGGTTCGCAGCATGCGACATCCGAGATGAGGTGCATCGTGTCCCCTGAGAACACTTTCGTGATCGTCGGAGGCGGTCTGGCCGCGGGCAAGGCGGTGGAGGCGCTGCGTGAGAACGGCTACGACGGCCGGCTGGTTCTCATCGGCGACGAACCGGACAGGCCCTACGTCCGGCCGCCCCTCTCGAAGGGCTATCTGCTCGGCAAGGAGACCCGCGACTCGATCTTCGTCCACCCCGACGACTGGTACGACAAGCACGACGTCGACCTGCGCCTCGGCACGACGGTCACCGGGCTCGACGCGGGGGCCAAGGAGGTGGAGCTCGACGGCGGGCGGCGGATGCCGTACACCAAGCTGCTCCTGGCCACCGGTTCGACCCCGCGCCGCCTGCCCGTCCCCGGGGCGGACCTGGACAACGTGCTCTACCTGCGCCGTGTGGGCGACAGCGAGCGGCTGAAGGCCGCCTTCACCGCGGGTGCGCGGATCGTCGTCATCGGCGGCGGGTGGATCGGCCTGGAGACCGCCGCGGCCGCCCGGCAGGCCGGAGCGGAGGTGACGGTGCTGGAAGCCGAGGAGCTGCCGCTGCTCAGGGTGCTCGGGCGCGAGGCGGCCGAGGTCTTCGCGGGCCTGCACACCGACCACGGCGTGGTCCTGCGGCACGGCGTGCAGGTGGAGCGCATCACCGGCAGCGACGGGCGCGCCGACGGGGTGCGGCTCGCCGACGGTACGCACCTCCCGGCGGACGCGGTGGTCGTCGGCGTCGGTATCACCCCCAACGTGCAGCTCGCCGAGGCGGCCGGGCTGGAGGTGCGCAACGGCATCGTCACCGACGCGCACCTGCGGACCTCCGCACCGGACGTCTTCGCCGCGGGTGACGTCGCCAACGCCTACCACCCGTTCCTCGACCGCCACATCCGCGTCGAGCACTGGGCCAACGCGCTGAACCAGCCGGCCACCGCCGCGCAGGGCATGCTCGGCGGCGACGCCGTCTACGACCGGCTGCCGTACTTCTACACCGACCAGTACGACCTCGGCATGGAGTACACCGGCTACGTGGAGCCCGGCGGCTACGACCGCGTCGTCTTCCGCGGGGACAAGGCCGCGCGGGAGTTCGTCGCCTTCTGGATGTCGGGCGACCGCATCCAGGCCGGCATGAACGTCAACGTGTGGGACGTCATCGAGCCGGTCCGCGACCTGATCACCTCGCGCGCCGCGGTCGACGACACCCGCCTCGCCGACCCGCAGGTGCCGCTGGACCGCGTCACCGCCTGACGGCCCGGCCGCGTGGGCGCGGGGACGGCCGGACCGGCCGTCCCCACGCCCACGGGCGGGAAGCCGGTGTCACAGATGGCCCGACCGCCCGGTCGTACCGAGTGACAACCAAGGCGATCGGAGCGGACCGTGGCCCTCACTGAACAACACATTTCCACCATGGTGCTGGTGATCGGCACCGGAGGAGCAGGACTGCGAGCGGCGATCGAACTGGCGGAGGCCGGTGTGGACGTCCTCGCGGTCGGCAAGCGGCCCAAGGACGACGCCCACACCGCGCTGGCCGCCGGGGGCATCAACGCCGCGCTGGCCACCATGGACCCCGAGGACAGCTGGCAGCAGCACGCCGCGGACACGCTCAAGGAGAGCTACCTGCTGGCCGACCCCCGCACCGTGGAGATCGTCACCCAGGGCGCGGCCCGGGGCATCGACGACCTGGAGCGGTACGGCATGGCCTTCGCCCGGGAGGAGGACGGCCGGATCTCGCAGCGCTTCTTCGGCGCGCACCGGTACCGCCGCACCGCCTTCGCCGGCGACTACACCGGCCTGGAGATCCAGCGCACCCTCGTCCGGCGGACGGAGCAGCTCGGCATCCCGGTGCTCGAGGGCGTCTACATCACCCGCATCCTGGAGCACGACGGCGCCGTGTTCGGGGCGTACGGCTTCGACCTCACGGACGGCACGCGCTACCTCATCCACGCCGACGCCGTGATCCTCGCGGCCGGCGGCCACACCCGGATCTGGCGGCGCACCTCCTCCCGGCGCGACGAGAACACCGGTGACTCGTTCCGCCTGGCCGTGGAGGCCGGCGCCCGGTTGCGCGACGCCGAGCTCGTCCAGTTCCACCCGTCCGGCATCATCGAGCCGGAGAACGCGGCCGGCACGCTCGTCAGCGAGGCGGCCCGCGGTGAGGGCGGCATCCTGCGCAACGCGCTCGGCGAGCGGTTCATGAGCCGCTACGACCCCGAGCGGATGGAGCTGTCCACCCGCGACCGCGTGGCGCTCGCCTCCTACACGGAGATCAAGGAGGGCCGCGGCACCCCCAAGGGCGCCGTGTGGCTGGACGTCTCCCACCTGCCGCGGCAGACCATCATGAACCGGCTGCCCCGGGTCTACCAGACGCTGCTGGACCTGCAGATGCTGGACATCACCCGCGACCCGATCGAGATCGCGCCCACCGCGCACTACTCGATGGGCGGCGTCTGGGTGCGGCCCGAGGACCACAGCACCGACGTCCGCGGCCTGTACGCCATCGGCGAGGCGTCCAGCGGCCTGCACGGCGCGAACCGCCTGGGCGGCAACAGCCTCATCGAGCTGCTGGTCTTCGGCCGCATCACGGGTCAGGCGGCCGCCGCCTACTCGCTGGGGCTGACCTCGCTGCCGCGCTCGGCGGCGGCGATCGCGCAGGCCCGCGCCGAGGTCGACGACCTGCTGGCGGCGGACGGGCCGGAGAACGTCCGCGCCCTGCAGCGCGCCATCCGCAACACGATGACCGAGCACGCGGGCGTCGTACGCGACGAGGAGGGCCTGCGCGCGGGCCTGGCGGAACTCGACTCCATCGAGAAGCGGATGGAGTCGGTCGGGATCCACCCCGACATCGCCGGCTACCAGGACCTCGCACACGCCTTCGACCTCAAGTCCGCGGCGCTGGCGGCACGTGCCACGCTGGAGTCGGCGCTGGAGCGGCGTGAGACCCGCGGCTGCCACAACCGCAGCGACTACCCGGAGTCGGACCCCGCGCTGCGGGTCAACCTCGTCTGGTCCCCGGAGACCGGCGTCACCCGCGAGAGCATCCCGGCCGTCCCCGAGGAGATCGCCGCCCTGATGCAGGACGTCTCCACCGAGGGCAAGCTCGTCGAGTAGCGGCCGGCCGCAGGCCACGCCGTGTGAGGTACCGGGGCCCGCCACGCCGGGCCCCTGTCACAAACCGCTCCGCCACCCGGTCATTACCGGCGAACACGTACCGGCGATCACGTACCGGCCGGTGCCGGTGGGCGAGTCACCGCACCATGCGCCCCGCGCACGAGAACACCCGAGAGGACTCCAACATGAAGGTCGTAGTCATCGGCGGAACCGGGCTGATCGGCTCGAAGGTCGTCAGCAAGCTCAACGACCACGGGCACGAGGCCGTCGCGGCCTCCCCCAACACCGGCGTCAACACCCTGACGGGCGAGGGCCTGGCCGAGGTCCTGCAGGGCGCGCAGGTCGTGGTGGACGTCTCCAACTCGCCCTCCTGGGAGGACGAGGCCGTGATGAACTTCTTCCGCACCTGCACGGGCAACCTCCTGAAGGCGAACGCCGAGGCCGGTGTCACCCACCACGTCGCGCTCTCCATCGTCGGCACCGACCGGCTCCCGGAGAACGGCTACTTCCGCGCCAAGCTGGCGCAGGAGGAGCTGATCAAGGCGTCGGGCATGCCCTACTCCCTCGTCCACGCCACGCAGTTCTTCGAGTTCGCGAACGGCATCGCGGACGCGGGGACCGAGGGCGACACGGTGCGCATCCCGCCCGTCAAGTTCCAGCCCATCTACTCCGACGACGTGGCCACGGCCGTCGCCCGCACCGCGGCCGGCACGCCCCTCAACGGCGTGGTGGAGATCGCCGGCCCGGACGTGTTCCGGTTCGACGAGCTGATCCGTGACGTGCTGACCGCCCAGAACGACCCCCGCAAGGTCGTCGCGGACCCGCACGCGCGCTACTACGGCTCCGAGCTGCAGGACGGGTCCCTCGTCCCCGGCCCCGGCGCGCAGCTGGCCGCGACCCGCTTCGCCGACTGGTTCGCGCAGCAGCAGCGGTAACCCCCGCGGGTGGCCCCTGCCCCCGGCGGGGGCCACCGCAGCCTCCCGAGACCCACCCGTACGAAGAGGTGTCGACCCGCCATGCCCAGGAATTGCGCGGAAACCACCGTCCCCGGCGCCCGTCCGCAGGAGGAACTGACCGGTGCCTACGTCATCGACCCGGTCCACAGCACGGTCGGCTTCTCCGTCCGGCACGCCATGGTCACCCGGGTGCGGGGCGTATTCACGGCCTTCGAGGGCTTCCTGCGGCTCGACGCGCTCCGGCCGGCCCGCTCCGAGGCCCATGTGAGCGTGCAGACCGGCAGCCTGGCCACGGGCCTCCGGGCGCGGGACTCCCACATCACCGGCCCCGACTTCCTGGACTCCGCGACCTTCCCCCTCATGGTCTTCCGCTCCACCGCGGTCGCTCCCTCGGGCGGGAACGGCTTCCGCATGACGGGGAACCTGACGCTCAAGGACGTCGAGCTGCCCGTGCACGTCGACCTCGCCTACGGCGGCACCGCCCGCGACGCCGACGGGCAGTGGCGGGTCGGCTTCGAGGGCTCGGCCACCCTCCGCCGTTCCGACTGGGGGCTCGACTGGAACGTCCCCCTGCAGACCGGCGGCGTCCTGCTCAGCGACAAGGTACGGCTCGAACTCGGCGTCTCGGCGCTGCAACTCGGCCCGGAGGCCCTGTGATGACCGGCTCCCCCGACCACCGCCCCGACGTCTCGGCCACCGCCCTGACCCTCAGCGCCCAGGCCGTCGCCCTGGAACTGCGCGTCATCGAGCTGCGCCGCGAACTCGCCGACGTCGCCGACCGCATGACCGCCGTCGCCGAAGCTCTCAAGGGTCTCCGCGGCTCCGGCCTCCTCCCGGAACAGGACCCGGGCGAGGACCACTGAGCCTCGACGTTGCGACCCCGGGTTCCGGCGGTCAGTGCCCGGGGGAAGGTGCCGTCAGGCGGGCTGCCACAGCTCGATCCGGTTGCCCTCGGGGTCGGTGACCCAGCCGAAGCGGCCGACACCGTCCATGTCCTCGGTTTCCGCGGCCACGTCCGCGCCCTCGGCGCGCAGTTGCGCGAGCATGGCGTCCAGGTCGCCGACCCGGAAGTTGAGCATGGTCTGCTGGGTGCGGGACCCGAAGTAGTCGGTCCCGGACTCGAAGGCCGCGAAGACCGTGGGCCCGGGTTCCTGGGTCCACAGGCCGTTCTGGTCGGCGTCCAGCCCCAGGCAGTCGCGGTACCAGGCGCTCAGGGCCGCCGGGTCGGCGGCGCGCACGAAGTGCCCGCCGATTCCAAGCACACGTTCCATGCCGCCATCCTGCCAGGACGGTGACCGGAACTCCCGGACCCGCGCGGACCGACGGGCTCTGCGACGCGTGAGGCGGTCGGCGGGGGCGGCTACTCCTGGACGACCGCCGCGGTCTGCAGGCGGGCCGCGTCCCGGCCCGGGGGCGCTCCGAACATACGGCGGTACTCGCGGCTGAACTGCGAGGCGCTGTCGTACCCGACGGCGTGGCCGACCGCGGCGACGTCGTCCGGTGCCGCGATCAGTTGCAGACGGGCCTTCTGCAACCGGATCTGCTTCTGGAACTGCAGCGGGCTCATGGCGGTCACGGCACGGAAGTGCCGGTTCAGCGAGGAGACGCTCATGCCCACCTCGCGGGCGACCTCGTCGATCCGGATGACCTCGTCGTAATGGGCCTTGATCCACTCGATCGCGCGGGCCACGAGCGACATGCGGCTGTCGGCGCGCCCGATCTGCCGGATCAACGCTCCCTGCGGCCCGTTCAGCAGCCGCCAGTGGATCTCGCGTCGCACCCCGGGAGCCAGTACGGGCACGTCACGGGGCTCGTCCAGCAGGCGCAGCAACCGCAGGACCGCGTCCAGCAGCCGGTCGTCGGCGTCGCTGGTGGCCAGGCCCGGCCCCTCGTAGGGGAGGGCCGGGACGGTGGCGGCCTCGAGCAGCAGTTGCGCGATGAGCGCCGGCCGCAGCGGAAGCCCGAACCCGATGAACGGCTCCGCGGGCGTGGCGCGGCTGATCTGCGAGGTCAGCGGCAGCTCGACGGTCGCGACCAGGTACTGGCCGGCCCGGTAGTCGAAGATCCGGTCACCGAGGACGGAACGTTTCGCCCCCTGGACCGTCAGCGCCATCATCGGGGCGTTGACCGTGCCCATCGGTTCGGTGACGCGGCCGCTCGCGGAGACCACCATGTCCTCGATCCACCGCGGCCGCGGGCTCCCCGAGGACAGGCGCGTGATCCGCTCGCCGATCTCATCCAGGTGACGCATCCCCCCAGTGGACCACGAGACGGTGACAGGTGCGCTCATGATCGGGGCGGGGGTGAGCGGATCGTGCAACGATGCGCGCCGATCGGTCTAGGGGAACGGCGGGCGGCGGGATCGAATGGAGGAGCACCTGGGGACGGCCGATCCGGCGTCCCCGACCCCGTTCCCCGTGAGGAAGCCCCGTCATGTCGCTCGATTCCTACGTCACGCTCGGCCGCTCGGGACTGCGCGTCAGTCCGTTCACCCTGGGCACGATGACCTTCGGTGAGGATCACGGATGGGGCTGCGGTCCCGAGGAGTCCGCGAACATCCTGGCCGCCTACCTCGACCGCGGCGGCAACTCGATCGACACCGCGAACATCTACACCAACGGACACTCCGAGAAGATCATCGGCGACTACTTCGCCGGCCGGTCCGCACTGCGCGACCGGGTCGTGATCGGCACCAAGTTCTTCGGCAACCTCTACGAGAACGACCCCAACGGGGGCGGACCCGGCCGCAAGGCGATCGTGCAACAGCTGGAGAACTCGCTGCGGCGCCTGCGCACCGACTACGTCGACATCTACTGGCTCCACAACTTCGACCCGGCCACGCCCGTCGAGGAGACCCTGCGCGCGCTCGACGACCTGGTCCGCGACGGCAAGATCCGCTACGTCGGGTTCTCCGACGTGCCTGCGTGGGCGACGGCGGAGGCCGCCACCATCGCGCGCTTCCGCGGATGGGCCCCGGTCGTCGCGCTGCAGCTGGAGTACTCCCTGCTCGAACGCACCTCGGAGGGCGAGCTGATCCCGATGGCCCAGGCCCTCGGCATGGCGGTGATGCCCTGGGGGCCACTGCGCAGCGGGTTCCTGTCCGGCAAGTACGCGAGCACCTCCAACGGGCCGGTGGACACCACGCGCACGCACCTCGTCGGCGTCCCCGGCGAGGCCGACTACAAGGTCATCGACGCGCTCCACGCCGTCGCCGCCGACGCGGGCGCCGACCCCGCCGCCGTCGCCCTGGCGTGGGTGCAGGGGCGCCCCGGGGTCACGTCCACGCTCATCGGCGCGCGGCGCATGGACCAGTTCGAGGCCAACCTGCGGGCCCTGGACGTCACCCTCACAGCGGCCCAGCGCGGGGTGCTCGACGAGGTGTCCACGCCCGCGCTGAACTTCCCCGCCCACAACAACGCGACGCTGGCCCCGATGCTCCAGTTCGCCGGGGCGAGCGTCGACGGCCGCCCGTCGACGCCCTCTCCGCTCCTGCGGGCCCACAGCGCCCGCTACTGAGGACCGCGGGGACCGGGGCGTGATCGCCCCGGCCCCCGCGCCGTCGTACGGTGGCCGCGCCTCAGGCGCCGACGTAGGCGGCCAGGTGCCGGCCGGTGAGGGTGGAGCGGTCGGCGACGAGGTCCGCCGGGGTGCCCTCGAAGACGATCTGCCCGCCGTCGTGGCCGGCGCCGGGGCCGAGGTCGATGATCCAGTCGGCGTGCGCCATGACCGCCTGGTGGTGCTCGACGACGATGACGGACTTGCCGGACTCGACAAGGCGGTCCAGCAGGCCGAGCAGCTGCTCGACGTCGGCGAGGTGCAGGCCGGCGGTGGGCTCGTCGAGGACGTACACGCCGCCCTTGTCGGCCATGTGCGTGGCCAGCTTCAGCCGCTGCCGCTCACCGCCGGACAGGGTGGTGAGGGGCTGCCCGAGGCTGAGGTAGCCGAGTCCGACGTCGGCGAGCCGGCCGAGGATGCGGTGCGCGGCGGGGGTGTGCGCGTCGCCGGCGCCGAAGAACTCCTCGGCGTCGGTGACCGACATGGCGAGCACCTCGCTGATGTCGCGCCCGCCGAGGTGGTACTCGAGCACGGAGGCCTGGAACCGCTTGCCCTCGCACTCCTCGCAGGTGCTGGCGACGCCGGCCATCATCGCCAGGTCCGTGTAGACGACGCCGGCGCCGTTGCAGGTGGGGCAGGCGCCCTCGGAGTTGGCGCTGAACAGGGCGGGCTTGACGTCGTTGGCCTTGGCGAACGCCTTGCGGATCGGGTCGAGCAGCCCGGTGTACGTCGCCGGGTTGCTGCGGCGCGAGCCGCGGATGGGGCTCTGGTCGACGGACACGACACCGGCACCGGCGGGGATGGACCCGTGCACGAGCGAGCTCTTGCCGGAACCCGCGACTCCCGTGATCACCGTGAGCACCCCGAGCGGGACGTCGACGTCGACGTCGCGCAGGTTGTGCGCCGTGGCGCCGCGGACCTCGAGGTGGCCGGTGGGCTTGCGCGCCGTCTCCTTCAGTGAGGCGCGGTCGTCGAAGTGGCGCCCGGTGATGGTGCCGCTGGCGCGCAGCCCTTCGATGTCGCCCTCGAAGCAGACGGTGCCGCCGGCCGTGCCGGCGCCGGGGCCGAGGTCGACGACGTGGTCGGCGATCGCGATGGTCTCCGGCTTGTGCTCCACGACGAGCACCGTGTTGCCCTTGTCGCGCAGCCGCAGCAGCAGCCCGTTCATCCGCTGGATGTCGTGCGGGTGCAGACCGGTGGTGGGCTCGTCGAAGACGTACGTGGTGTCGGTGAGCGAGGAGCCGAGGTGGCGGATCATCTTGACGCGCTGCGCCTCGCCGCCCGAGAGGGTGCCCGACGGCCGCTCGAGCGAGAGGTAGCCGAGGCCGATCTCCACGAACGACTCGAGGGTGTGCTGCAGCTTGGTGAGCAGCGGCGCCACCGAGGGCTCGTCGAGGCCGCGTACCCACTCCGCCAGGTCGCTGATCTGCATCGCGCACGCGTCGGCGATGCTCGTCCCGGAGATCTTCGACGCCCGGGCGCCCTCGCTGAGCCGGGTGCCGTCGCACTCGGGGCAGGTGGTGAAGGCGACGGCGTGGTCCACGAACTCGCGGATGTGCGGCTGCATCGCCTCCTTGTCCTTGGAGAGCATCGACTTCTGGACCCGCGGGATCAGCCCCTCGTAGGTCATGTTGATACCGGCGATCTTCATCCGGGTCGGCTCGCGGTGCAGGAAGTCGTGCAGCTCCTGCTCGGTGAACTTGCTGATCGGCTTGTCCGGGTCGAAGAAGCCGGACTCGGCGTAGAGCCGGGAGTTCCAGCCGCCGCCCTTGTAGCCGGGGACGGTGATGGCGCCCTCGTTGATCGACTTGGAGTCGTCGAAGAGCCGGCTCAGGTCGATGTCGGAGACGGTGCCCCGGCCCTCGCAGCGCGGGCACATGCCGCCGGTGCGGGTGAAGGAGACCTTCTCGGCCTTGCTCGCGCCGCGCTCGACGGTGATCGCGCCGCTGGCGCGGACGGAGGGGACGTTGAAGGCGTACGCGCTGGGCGCGCCGATGTGCGGGGAGCCGAGCCGGCTGAAGAGGATGCGCAGCATCGCGTTGGCGTCGGTGACGGTGCCGACGGTGGAGCGGGGGTCGGCGCCCAGCCGCTGCTGGTCGACGGTGATCGCGGTCGTCAGCCCGTCGAGGACGTCCACCTCGGGACGGGCCAGCGTCGGCATGAAGCCCTGCACGAAGGCGCTGTAGGTCTCGTTGATCAGCCGCTGCGACTCCGCGGCGATGGTGTTGAAGACGAGGGAGCTCTTGCCCGAGCCGGAGACGCCGGTGAACACCGTCAGCCGGCGCTTCGGGATCTCGATGCTGACGTCCTTCAGGTTGTTCTCGCGCGCGCCGTGCACGCGGATCAGATCGTGGCTGTCGGCAACGTGCGGCGCAAGCGACTGCGCGTCCGCCTTCTTGGCCATGTGTGTCGTCTCTCCATCTGTCTGGTGCGTGCGGGGCCCGCCCACGCGGTCTCCGTCGGCGTCGCCCGACTCGATCCGACCGGCTTCGGACAAGTATGTCCGGGGTCCCCTCGTCGGCGGCGGTCGCGGCCACGGTAGCCGTCCGCCGGGCCGCCCCGCTCCCGGTTCGGACCGGTGTCCCCGTCGAACGGGCCGGGCGGCGAACGGGTTCCCGGCCCTGGGGGGCGTCCGTGCGGGGAGCGGGGATCAGCGGGAGGCGTCAGCGGACCTCGTTGAACCGGATCGTGTTGCCCGCCGGGTCGCGGAAGGCGCAGTCGCGGATCCCGTACGGCTGCTCGGTCGGCTCCTGGACGACCTCGGCGCCGCCCGCCACCAGCCGCTCGAAGACGCCGTCGAGGTCGGGTGTGGCGAGGACGAGGCGGGCGTAGGTGCCCTTGGCCATCATCCCGGTGATGGCGCGGCGCTCGTCCTCGGTGATGCCCGGGTCGCCGGCGGGCGGCTCCAGGACGATCGAGGTGCCGGGCTGGTCGGCGGGGCCGACGGTGATCCAGCGCATGTCGCCGTAGCCGACGTCGTTGCGGACCTTGAAGCCGAGGGTGTCCCGGTAGAAGGCGAGCGAGGCCTCGGGGTCGGTGTGCGGGAGGAAGGTCCAGTGAATGGTGATGTCCATGGCCGTCACGCTAGCCGCGGGCCGCCGGCTAGGGCTTCTCCATTCCTGACCGATCCCGCGGCCGCCACTGGTCGGCGGTCAGCCGCCGGACGACCTCGATCCCCACTTCGCCGGGAGCGGACGGGCCTTCCGGTTCCGGTACGCGTGCGATCTCCGTGAAGCCGAGGCGGCGTGCGACGGCTCCGCCGGCGGCGTTGGCGGCGTCGTGGTGGATCTCCAGCCGCTCGACGCCGGGCAGCCTGAAGCCCTCGCCGACGAGGGCGGCCACGGCCGCCGTGGCGAGGCCGCGTCCGGTCCACCGGGGGTGGAGCCAGTAGCCGATCTCCAGGCCGCCGGCTCCGATGCGGCGGTGGAGGCCGCAGCCGCCGATCACGGTGTCATCCGAGGTGATGGCGTAGGCGAACGCCTCTCCGGTCGCCCACTCCTCGTCGCTGCGGCCCAGGAAACCGGCGGTGCGGTGTCTGCCGTGATCGGCGGCCCATGGCATCCAGGGCGTCAGGTGCTCCAGGGACTCGCTGATCGCGCGGTCCAGGGCGTCGAGGTCGCCGGCGCGCCAGCGGCGCAGTACGGCCTGGTCGGAGCGGAGGATTGCGGCGGGCTCGGCCATGTACGGATGCTCTCGCGGCGGCGCGGGGGCCGACAACGCAGTATCGCCGGCCGGCGGCCGCGGGGGGCGCCGTGCGGCCGGTCGGATCCGCTCTGATATCCCTGCGGGTATGAGTACCGATACCGCCGCCCTGGACGCCGCCGAGTGGGCCGCCGCGTGCCGCGGCCGCACCAGGGACCTCCTGGCCGGTCTCGGTCGCGCTCCCGGTCTGCTGCGGACGGATCCCGGCGCCGCGGCGCGCGCCCTCGACGAGAGCCTGGCACGCGAGATCCCCGCCCTCCTGGACGGGGAGGAGTGGACGCGGCTGCACACGCTGCTGACGGCCTGCCTCGGGGAGTACCTGATCAGTGTGCACGGTGCGCGCTGGACGTGGCTCGAGGACTCGGCCTCGCCCGTGGGCGGCCGCTGGGTGGTCACCGGGTTCACGCGGCCGCCGGCCCGGCGGACCGCGGCGGTCGACGTGGGAGCGCTCGTGGGTGACGCGCTGGCGTCCGAGCCGTCCGTCGGCCTCACCGCACTGGCCGGCCGCGCGGAGCGGGCGGCCGGCGTCCGCGTCGTGCACGGCTGAGGGCCCGCGGCGAGGCGTCCCGACGAAGGACGGGCGGGGCGGCGCGTGATGCGCCGCCCCGCCCGCCGGGTCACCGCGGCGGCGGTCAGCGGACGGAACGCGCCGCTTCCTCGATGATGCGGGCGCTCTCCTTCGGGTGGGAGACGCTCACCGCGTGGGAGGAACGGACCTCCTCCACGTGGGACTTGGCGCGCTTGGCCATGAAGACCTGGAGCTCGCGGGGGATGTTGCGGTCCTTCGAGGCCACCAGGGTCCAGGAGGGGATGGTCTTCCACGCGGGCTCGCCGGAGGGCTCGTACAGCGCGCCACCGGACACGGGGCGCTGGGTGACGCCCATGATCTCCGCGGTGTGCTCCGGGACGTCCGCGGCGAACTGCTGGTGGAACTTGGGCTGGTCGATGTAGAGGTCGACGCCCTTGGAGCCGTCGGGCAGCGTGACCGGCACCTGCTTCAGCGCGTCGCCGAGCGTGCTGCCCTCGAACTTCAGCGACAGGTCGAAGGCGTTCTCGCCCTTGTCGGGCATGAAGGCGGCCAGGTAGACCAGGGCCTTGACCTTGTCGGAGCCGTAGGCGGCGTTGGAGATCACGGCGCCGCCGTAGGAGTGGCCGGCGAGGACCACGGGGCCCTTGATGCTGTCCACGAGTTCCCTGACGTAGGCGGCGTCGCTGCTGAGCCCGCGCAGCGGGTTGGACGCGGCCACCACGGGGTAGCCGTCGTGCTTCAGCTTCTTGACGACGTCGTTCCAGCTGGAGGAGTCGGCGAACGCGCCGTGGACGAGGACCACGGTCGGCTTGCGGTGCTGCGTGGGGGCGTGGCCGCCGCCCTTGGTGGCGCTGGCGGGACCGATGGTGGCGGCGAGCAGACCGGCGGCGACGGTCACCGTCGCCATGACGGTGAGCGGGGTGCGGAGGGTCCGGTAGCGGGCATGACGGTTCACGGGTTGGCCCTTTCGAGGCAGGTGTCGGGTTGGTTGTGCCACCACCCGGCCCCGGGACGGAGGCCGGCGGTGGGTGGGTACGGCAGTCGCTGCCGTACGTCTGGAAGAGGTGGCTCACGGCCGCGGACGGCGACGTCAGGGTCCGGGCCACCTGGGATCACCGGTGCGGGCAGCGCGTCACGCGGCCGCCCTCCGGTGGCGGGGCGGTCAGTTGCCGTGCAGCGCGGTGTGCAGCGCGCGGGTCGCCTGCTCCATCGCGGCGCCGGTCGCCTGCGTGGAACGGACGGGGTTGAGCATCATGAAGTCGTGCAGCGTGCCGTTGTAGCGGACGCTGACGGTGGGGACGCCGGCCTGGGTCAGCTTGCGGGCGTAGGCCTCGCCCTCGTCGCGCAGCACGTCGTTCTCGTCGGTGATGACCAGCGCCGGCGGCAGGCCCTCGAGGTCCTGCAGGCTCGCGCGCAGCGGCGAGGCGGTGATCTCCGCCCGCTCGGCCGGGTCGGTGGTGTAGCAGTCCCAGAACCAGGCCATGGCCTTGGCGGTCAGGTGCGGGCCGTCCGCGAACTCCCGGTAGCTGCCGGTGTCCTGGGCCGCGTCGGTCACGGGGTAGTAGAGCGACTGGTGGACGAAGGTCACGTCGCCGCGGCGCTTGGCCATGATGGTCAGGGCCGCGGTCATGTTGCCGCCGACGGAGTCGCCGGCGACGGCCATGCGGGAGGCGTCCAGGCCCTCGTCCGCGCCCTTCGCGGTGATCCAGCGGGCCGTTGCGTACGCCTGCTCGATCGCGACCGGGTAGCGGACCTCGGGCGAGCGGTCGTACTCCACGAACACCACCGCGGCGTGCGCCAGCACGGCCAGTTCCCGCACGAGACGGTCGTGCGTACCCGCGTTGCCGAGTACCCAGCCGCCGCCGTGCACGTACAGCACGACGGGCAGGACCTCGTCCGCGCCCACGGGCCTGACGATGCGCACCCGTACGTCGCCGACCTCTGCGGGCACGGTGATCCACTTTTCCCGGACGTCGTACTTCTCGACCGGCGTCGCCTGGATGTCGTCGAGGACCTTGCGGGCACCCTCCGCACCGAGCTCGTAAAGGAACGGCGGCCTAGCCGTGGCGTCCGCTATTCCCTGGGCCGCGGGCTCGAGAACGGGCTTGCTCATGTGTCGAACTCCCAAGTTCGGAACTGTCGTGCGTTTTCCTTCACCCTTTTCGACAAGGGAACGGGTGAATCTGTGACAGGTCAGTGGATAACGGTGTCGTCACCGTCGTCGTGGGCGATCTCCTCGTATTCCCGCACGGTGGGTTTGGGAATCTGCGTCCCCTTTCCGTACAGGCCCCGGCTGAGCAGCGCGCGCAGCCGCTCGGCACGGGCGGCGCCGCCGTCCGCGGAGATGCGGATGGGCGCGTACTGCTCGTGCTGGGTGAGGAGGTGGAGCTTCTCCCGGCCGAGCGGCCGGTGGACCTCGATGTACTCGCCGTCCGGCATCCGCTTGATGATCCCGGTCTCGCGGCCGTGCAGCACCTCCTCCCGGTCGCTGCGCTGGAGGGCGAGGGCCCATCGTTTCGTCACGGCGAAGACGACGAAGGGCACCACGAACAGGCCGATCCGGACGGCCCAGGTCACGGCGTTGACCGACATGTGCAGACGGACGGCGATCAGGTCGTTGGCGGCTCCCAGCAGCGCCACCGCGTACACGCTGACCCACGCCGCGCCCAGGGCCGTGCGCACCGGCCGGTTGCGCGGTCTGTCGAGGAGGTGGTGGTCGCGCTTGCCGTCCTTGGTGACCCAGGCCTCGACGAACGGGTAGGCGCCCAGGGCGAGGAAGAGCCCGGCACCCGCCAGCAGCGGCACGAGGTTGTCCAGGGCCAGGGTGTGGCCCCAGAGGACGACCTCCCAGCCCGGCATCACGCGCAGCAGTCCGTCGAGGACGCCCATGTACCAGTCGGGTTGTGATCCCGCGGTGACCTGGTCGGGCCGGTAGGGGCCGTACAGCCAGATGGGGTTGATCTGCACGAGCGAGGCGATGATGAAGACGACCCCGGTGACCAGCAGGAAGTACGCCCCCGACTTCACGGCGTACACGCGGAAGGGCAGGCCGACGGTGTTTCCCTCGGTGCGCCCGGGCCCCGGGTACTGGGTGTGCCTGTGACGGCGCGCCAGGACCAGGTGGGCGACGAGGATGCCGGCCATGAGGGCGGGGATCACCACGACGTGCAGGGTGTTGAAGTGCGCGATCAGGTCCTTGCCCGGGTACTCGCCGCCGAAGAGGAACATCGACAGGTAGGTTCCGACGAGCGGGATGGAGAGGATGGTCCCGTTCACGACCATGAGCCCGGTCCCGGACAGCAGGTCGTCCGGGAGGTCGTAGCCCGTCAGGCCCTCGAACATGCCCAGGACCAGCAGCGAGAAGCCGAGCACCCAGTTGAGTTCGCGCGGCTTGCGGAAGGCTCCGGTGAAGAAGACCCGCAGCATGTGGACGAACATGCTGGCGACGAAGATCAGCGCCGCCCAGTGGTGGGCCTGGCGGATCAGCAGGCCGCCGCGCACCTCGAAGGAGATGCGCATCGTCGAGTCGAAGGCCTCGGACACCGTCAGGCCCTGCAGCGGCGCGTAACTGCCGTGGTACTCCACCGGCGTCATGGACGGGTGGAAGTACAGCGACAGGTAGATTCCCGTGAGGACGAGAACGAAGAAACTGTAGAGGGATATCTCCCCCAGCATGAAGGACCAGTGGCTGGGGAACGCTTTCCGTCTGACGGATGATCCGGAACGGGTGTCGACGCCCAGTCGCCCGCCGAACCATTCGGTGACCTTCGCGCCTCTGCCGGCCTCTTGCGATTCCTCGGACCGGCTGACGCTACCCATGTTCCTGTCACCATTCATGTTTCACCCATGGCGGATCGCAGGTCGGCACTCTCGTGCACCTTCCACGTATACGACCGATCCCGCGGCGAAAGTGTGACGTGCACCGTCTGCGCGGCATTGCCGGTGCGGTGGCGAACGAGCGCAATGTCACAAGGTCCCCGCCCGCTTGGTCTCACCACCAGGACAGGAAAACGGTTCCCTGTCGGTATCGCGGGCGAGGGAGGTCAACGCCATGGATTTCTCCGATGACGCGGTCCCGATCGCGGAGTTGCTGGACGAGCGTCGGCACTTGCTGGACGTGGCCCTGTGGATGGTGGGCGGGTCGGCGCAGGCCGAGTCGGTCGTCGACGAGGCCTACCGGCAGTGGTTCGAGTTGCCGGAGGCGGCGCGCAGGGCGATCGAGTCGCCCGGGGCATGGCTGGCGAAGACGGTGGGCGGGATCTGTCTGGCCCGCCTGGCCACGTCTGCCGGGTACGCGGGACCGGCCGCGGCGGACACGGCACGTCCGCAGGTGGGGGTCGAACTGCAGCACGAGATCGGTGAGGTCCTGCTGACCGCGCTGGACGCGCTGGCGCCCGCGGAGCGGGCGGCGTTCGTGCTCAACGGCTGCTTCGGTATGGCGCTGGGCACGGTGGCGGACGTGGTGGGGAGGCCGGAGCCGGAGTGCGCCGAGCTCGCCGATCGCGCGCGGCGTGCGATCCGCGCCTACAGGTCGCACACCGTGACGCCGGAGGACCACGATGCCGTGGCGCGCGCGGTGCGCGCGGCGTGCCTGAGCGACGACGCGGTGCGGTTGTCGGCGTTGATGTGCCCGGACGCCACGGCGTTCTTCGACGGGGGCGGGAAGCTGCGGTCACTGGTCCGGCCGGTGCACGGTGCCGAACCGGTCGCGCGCAGTCTGCTGACCCTGCTCGCCCACCACCAGCGGGTGACCCTGTCCGCCCACTCCGTCAACGGCCGCACCGGTCTGGTGGCCCGCTACGGCGGCCAGGTGGCGGCGGTCGTCAGCCTGGACGTCGCCGACGCCCGTGTCTCGCAGGCCTGGATCGTCCTCAACCCCGACAAGCTCCGGCCCTGGAACCACCCGGCCCGCGCCGTCCGCCCCGTCATCGGTTCCTGACGGCACCGGGCACCGTGCGGGCCGCTTCTCCCGCACCCCGCGGACCGCCGCGTTCACGCGGGCGGTCCGCGACGTCGGGGGCGAGCAGTGCCTCCAGCGGGGCCAGGTCCCCGGTCCGGGCCGCGGAGACGAAGGCCTCGCGCAGACGCCGGTGCTCCGCGGAATCCACCGTCTCGCGACGCTCGGCCATCACGTGCTTGCGGGCCCGGCTGACTATCTTGCGTGCGTTGACCAGGCTGACCTGCAGTATCCCGGCGATCTCCGGATAGGCGTAGTCGAACGCCTCCCGCAGGACATAGGCCGCGCGTTCCATGGGGGTCAGTCGCTCCAGCACCAGGAGCAGGGCGAGTTCCACCGCCTCGGCCCGCTGGGCACCCACCTCGGGGTCCGCGCTCGTGTCGACGGGCTCGGGCAGCCAGGGCCCGATGTAGGTCTCGCGGCGCACCCGGGCGGACTGGGCGACGTTGATGGCCAGGCGGGTCGTGGTGGTGGAGAGGAAGGCGGCCGGGCTGAGCACCGCGGAGCGGTCGGTCTTCTGCCAGCGCAGCCAGACCTCCTGTACGACGTCCTCGGCCTCGACCGCACTGCCGAGCACGCGGTACGCGATGCCGAAAAGACGCGGCTGAAGTTCCATGAAGACGCCGGCGGCCTCGTCGAGACCCTGTGCGGAGGGGGACGGCCCGGCATCCCCCTTCCCCCGGGCTTCGTCCACTCGCACGGCATCACCGTCACCTGGTGGCCGGCAAGCGCACACGTCACCCATCCGTTCAGAGGTCATTTACGGGCAGCCCCCAGCCGCGCGACACAAGGGTGTCACACGATGTTCCACATGGGTGGCCACTACACAGGCTTCGGTCACCGAGCGTCATGATTTCTCCCATCACTTCCGCTGAATAGACCGGTAAAGACCCGATCGTGTGACAGAAATGGCGAGAGAAAATCGTCACCAGCCACCGAAATAAAGGATCTCGGGCGAGTGAACGGTGTGCGTCAGGAGCCCGCGACCCACCGTCGACTCACATCATACGCTGGACAAATGCCGTAAATCGGGCGCACCTTCCGGCGCTTCGCCAAGAACCGCACAGAATCAATCCCATGGTGTTTCAAAAAGCAGTGACACGTTATTCATCCGTGGCTGAAGTTCCGCCCATGGAAATGGCCGCGTCACGGAGGGTGACGCGGCCAGGGTGCGAGGAAGCCCCGCAGACCTGATCCGCCGCCTCCGGGCGCCGGGCGTGCCCCTGGAAGCGGCGGCTCAGGTCTGCGTCGGTCGTCCCGGCACGGAGGGCGTTCAGGACGTGAGCGCGCCCCACCGCCCGGCTGGCGTCGTCTTCGCGGCGCTCACACCGCCGCGCGGCCGCCCGCCTGCCGCTCCGCGGGGCGCCGCGGTGCGGCGCTGGTGACGAACGCGTCCCGCGGGTGCTGCACGGAGGCGAGCGAGACGAGGTCCCGGCCGAACAGGGCCGCGGTGAGCCAGACGGTGAGCACCCGGACCTTCCGCTCCCAGGTGGGCACGGCGAGCACGTGGTAGCCGCGGTGCATCAGCCAGGCCGGGAAGCCCTTGATGACGATGGCCTTGTACTGGAAGATGCCGCGTCCCAGACCGAGCGTGGCGACCACGCCGAGGCTGCTGTGGCGGTAGTCCCGCACCCTGCCGCCGCGCAGGCTCGCGAGGATGTTCTTGGCCAGCCGCTTGCCCTGCCGGACCGCGTGCTGGGCGTTGGGCACCGTGCGCGCCCCCGGCACGGGCGAGGCCAGGTCGGGCACGGCCGCGTCGTCCCCGGCCGCCCACACGTCCGGCACGGGGTCGCCGTCCGTGCCCACCCGGAGGTCGGGGCGCACGACGAGCAGTCCGCGCTCGTCCACCGGCAGGTCGGTGTGGTTGTGCACGACCGGGTTCGAGGCGTTGCCCGCGGTCCAGACGATGAGTTCCGAGTCGAACTCCTCCCCGTTGGACAGCACGACGTGTCCGTCCTCGGCGGAGACCAGCTGGGTGTTCAGGTGCACGTGGGCGCCGCGCCGCTCCAGGTGGCGCACGACCCAGGCGCCGGGCTTGTCGCTCACCTCGGGCAGGATGCGGCCCCGGGCCTCGATCAGGTGGAACGACAGCTCGCCCAGGCTCAGTTCGGGGTAGGACCTGAGCATCGCGGTCGCGAGCGAGAGCAGTTCGCCGAAGCCCTCGACACCGGAGAACCCGCCGCCCACGAAGGTGACGGTGAGCAGCTTCCGCCGCTCGGGCCCGGGCGGCAGCGAAGCCGCCTGGTCGAACGCCGTCAGCAGACGGTCGCGGACGGCGACCGCCTCCTCGACGTGCTTGAGGCCGATGGCGCTCTGGGCCAGGCCCGGGATGGGGAAGGTGCGGGTCACGGCGCCGGCGGTGACGACGAGCGTGTCGTAGCGGAGTTCGTACTCCTCACCGTTCACGGGCCGGACGGTCACCGTCCGGTCGGCGTGGCGGATCTCGGTCGCACTCCCCGCGACCAGGCGGGTCTTGTGCAGGTGGCGCCGCAGCGACACGGCGGCGTGGCGTGCCTCCACCGAACCGGCGGTCACTTCCGGCAGGAACGGCTGATAGGTCATGTAGGGACGCGGGTCGACGACGGTGACCCGTGCTTCCCCGGGCCGAAGCGTCTTCTCCAGCCCCCAGGCCGTGTAGAAGCCCGCGTAGCCGCCGCCCACGATCAGGATCTCGCGCATGGTTCCCTCTGTTTCTCTCCGTCACAAGTAAGACAGCGCAGCTCCCGTCGGTGTGACAGAGCATGCCCGTTCAGTGGCGAACACTGTGATCACATAGCGCCCATATAGGGCACTACCGGGAGGGAACGACTGCGCTGAAGAGCGTGTGCACCCCCTCCGTCCGCCCGACGGATCAACACTGTCTGCTACGTTCCCGAGGACTCGACTTCAGGCCCGGCACGGGCTGACCGACGTCCACCGCGGCTCCGCGCCCGCACCCGCCCACGCCCACCCGCACCCCCGACCGGTGCGGCACCCGGCTGTTCCCGCCTTCCTTCCCCTGGAGCCCTCGTGCGCACCGCGCTCCTGTCCGCCGTACTCGTCAGCACCGTCACGCTCGTGCCGTTCGCCGCGGCGTGCGCGGACGGCGCGCCCCGCAAGGAGGAGGTCCGTGCCTCGCCGCCGCCCGCGACGGACCTGCGCGTGGGAGCGGTCTGCTCGGCGCGCTTCAGCTTCGCCACCGACGTCTCCTGCGGTCTGGCCGACTTCGGCGATGTGCGCTTCCACTGCACCGACGAGCTCGGCGGCACGTGTCCGAGGACCCGTTCCGTTACGCTGGAGAACATCGGCAGAACGCCGGTCAGGCTGGTGGCCGTCAGCGGGTCGGAGCCCGGCGAGAGGCACGAGGCCGTATCACGCACCCTGCCCTCGGGGGCCCGGCAGGTCGTGACCCCCCGCCCGGGCGACACCTACCTCTACGACATCCTCCTGCGCGCGAACAACGGCATGGCGGCGGTGGGCGTCGTCGCGGTCACCTGACCCTCCTGGGCTGTCACATCCGCCCGGGGGCTTCGGTCTTACCTCGGAACGGCGTGGTCACGGGCGGTCTCGACGGCCGGCACCCGCCACGCCCGGTGCGCTCGGCGCACGCGACGCGAGTAAGGGATGGTAGGCATGTCGTACCCACAGCAGGTGTACTTCGGGGACACCGGAGAGATCAACGCCAACTTCCGCCCGGCGAGCACCCCTCCGAACGTCGGCCAGGCCGGGGACGGCATCCACTACCTGGCCACCACGGACATGACGCGGGGCGAGTACGGGCTCTACCGCGTCATGATGAGGGCGAAGGCGGGCGGCCCCAGTACCCACTTCCACCGGACCATCTCGGAGTCCTTCTTCATCCTGAGCGGAACCGTCCGCCTCTACAACGGCGAGAAGTGGGTCGACGCGGAGGAGGGCGACTTCCTTCACGTCCCGCAGGGCGGGCTGCACGCCTTCCGCAACGACTCCGACGCCCCGGCCGAGATGCTGCTGCTCTTCACGCCGGGAGCGCCGCGCGAGGAGTACTTCGAGCAGATCTCGCAGATGGGCAACGCCACGGCGGAGGAGCGCGCCGCGTTCCTGGACAAGCACGACTCGTACTTCGTCGACTGACCGGGCCGCTCCCCGGCGCCGTACCCTCCTGGGCGGTGCCGGGGTCCGTGCACGCCTACTTGTCCAGGACGGCGAGTTTCGTCGGGCTCATCATCCACATCACGCGGTCGATGCCCTCCGCCGTGACGCTCAGCGTCAGGAGGGCGAAGACCGTGCCGTCGCGGGACAGCTTCATGGCGGGCCGGCCGTTCACCTGGACGGGCTCCACGATGGCGTCCACCCAGAACCGGTCGGCGAAGGCATGGTGGTACTTGGCCACCCGGTGACGGCCCACTACGGGGAACTTCGACGCCCGCACCTCTCCTCCACCGTCGGAGTAGGACACGACGTCCTCGGCGAACATGTTCTCCAGCAAGCCCACTTCACCCGCCTTGGCGGCCGCGACAAACGCCGTCAGGAACCGCTGGTGGTCGGTGGACACGACACTGGCCCGCTTCTCCGCCGCCAGGTGCTTGCGCGCCCGGCTGACCAGTTGGCGCGCGTTGGCGTTGGACTGGCCGATGATCTCCGCGATCTGCGCGTAGGGGTACTCGAACGCCTCCCGGAGCACGTACGCGGCGCGTTCGGCGGGGGTGAGCTTCTCCAGGAGCATCAGCACCGCCACTTCGAGCGCCTCGCCGTTCACGGCGCCGAGGGCGGGGTCGCTCTCGGTGTCCACCGGCTCCGGCAGCCAGGGCCCGACGTACGTCTCGCGGCGGGCCCTGGCCGACTTGAGCACGTTGATCGCGAGCCTCGTCACCGTCGTCGCGAGGAACGCCCGGGGGTTCTCCACCTTGGAACGGTCGTAGGTCTGCCAGCGGATCCAGGCGTCCTGCAGCACGTCCTCGGCCTCGCTCACGCTGCCGAGCATCCGGTAGGCGATGCCGAACAGGCTGCCACGGGCGGCCTGGAACTCCTCCTGTGCTTCGCGGAGGTCCAGGTCCTCGGCTTCATCCACTGCTTCGTCCTCGGTCGGCGTCGTCCGCGTCCGGGACGCCCCGGTCGTCAGGACAGCCAGTCCCTGTAGTGGGTGGGGGCGATGCGGGCGTCGCTGCCGCCGGTGAGGACGTCGCCCCGGGCGACGGCGAACATGCCCGCGGTGTCGTCGACGACGACCGTGCGTCCGTCTCCCTTGGCCGCGATGGTGATCCGGCCGATCTCCTCCAGGGGGAAGACGTCGGGCCCGGCGATGTCCACGGTCCCGTTGAGCGGGGGGCCCGAGGCCACCTCGGCCACCATCCGCGCGACGTCCGCGGCGGCGATCGGCCGGAGCGGGGTCCGCGGCAGCCGTACGGTGTCACCGTCGGTGGTCCAGGACATCGTCGCTTCCATGAACTCCATGAACTGGGTGGCGCGGACGATGGAGTAGGGGATCGAACCGGCCTTGAGGATGTCCTCCTGGAGCGTCTTCGCCCGATAGTAGTCCAGTTCCGGCACCTGGTCGACGCCGACGATCGAGAGGATGACCATGTGGCCGACGCCGCCCTTCTCGCTCGCGGCGACCAGGTTGTCCATGGACGTCTGGAAGAAGGCGGGCGAGGCCTCGTCGAAGGTCGGCGAGTTCGTGAGGTTGACGACGACGTCGGCGCCCGCGACGGCCTCCACGACGCCCTCGCCGCTCAGCAGGTCCACGCCGGTCGACAGGGAGTGCGGCACGGCCTCGTGACCCGCCGCGTCGAGGTCCTTCACGACCTGTGAGCCGATGAGCCCGGTTCCGCCGATGACTGCGATTTTCATGGCTTTGCCCATCTCCCGATGCCGATGACCGGTGAATGCCTCTACGTGTTCAACGTACCTTCGCTGCAGTCGACGCGCCTGGGCTGCCGCGGGGCGGCCGGCCGGGGCCCGGGCGGCACCGGCACCGGGGTGCGGGGCCGTCTCAGCGGGCGGCGCAGGCCGGGGTCCCCTCGGCCTCGGGGCTGCCCGCCTGCGCGGGAACGGGAGTCCGCTGCACGGCCACGATGGCGACGTCGTCGCGCAGCGGGCCGCACAGGTGCCGGCACAGGTCGTCCCGGACGTGCCGCACGAGGCCGCCCGGGTCGGTGCCCGTCCAGCGGGCGAGGCGGTCCCGGAGGGGGTAGAAGGCGCCGGCCGGGTCGCGGGCCTCGGTGACACCGTCGGTGTGGAGGAGGAGGACCTCCCCCGGGGCGAAAGGGAAGGTGTCCTGGTGGTGCTCGTGGGGGGCGAGGCCGCCCAGGCCGAGGGGCGGGCCGCTCCGGTGGGGTGTCAGCGGGGTGACCCGGCCGCCGCCGGTGACCAGGGGCGCGGGGTGGCCGCAGTTGACCGCGTGGACGACACGCCGGTCGTCCGGGATCTCCAGCACCAGGGCGGTGACGAACCTCTCGGCGGCCTCGTCGTCGCTCCGCTCGGCCTCCGCGAGATGGCTGCGCATGCTGCCCTCCAGGTGGACGGCCACCTCGGGCAGGGTGGCGCAACGGGGAGCGGCCTCCCTGAACGCGCCGACCGCGGCCACCACTTCGGGGATGCCCTGCAGGCCCTTGCCCCGCACGTCGCCGATCAGGATCCGCGTCGCTCCGGTGATCCGCGCGGCCGCGTAGAGATCGCCGCCGACGGTGGCGTGGGCGTCCGACGCCTGGTAGGAGGCGGCGACGCACAGCGGGCCGATCCTTTCGGGGAGCGGACGCAGGACGACGCGCTGCGTCATCTCCGAGACGGCGCGGACGGCGGTCAGTTCCAGTTTGTGGTGCTCCTGGCGGACGAAGAAGACGACGACGACCACGGACAGGACGAGCACGGCGGCCGCCTGCGAGGTCGTGACGGGCGGGACCCCGCCCGGGCTGACGGCGAGGCCGATGCCGGCCGCGGCCACGATGAGGACGGCTCCCCCGGTCAGCGAGGCACCGGCGTACGTCGCCGCCGCCGAGGCGGCCACGAGCGTCGTCGCCCAGCCGACGGGCGGGGTGCACACCTCGTCCAGGACGCCCACGCCGACGAGGAAGGGAAGCACGACGGAGGGCCGCATGACCGGCCCACGGGGCCGGGGAGCGGGACGGGTGCGGCGAGGGAGGGCGGGGATCATGCGCTGCCTTTCCTTGGCGGGACACCGATCGGCCGCATGGACGCCGCCGGGCGCGGCGCCGCGGCACAGTTCCGGCTTTCGCAGTACGACCGGACATCCACCGCATATGTGACATGAGTCCCATACGCGGCCATCCGGCCACCCCACTCCCCTGACGTACATTGTTCGACATGTGACGAACATCAAACCAAGATCAGGAAACCGCTATGACCGGTTCTGCCGACCGGCGCTCGTCCGGGCGCGCGGCGATCGTCACCGGCGCCAGCTCGGGCATCGGCCGGGCCACCGCCATCGCCCTGGCGGAGTCAGGGGCCCGGGTCCTGGGCGCGGGACGCCGCAAGGACGCGCTGGTCTGCGCGGACGGCGCCTCGACGTGCTGGTGAACAACCGGCGCCACGGCCGTCATGCGCTGGAGGGAACGGACCGCGGGGTGATCGAGAGGCTGTTCGCGCTCAATGTGACCGCGCCGAGCCTGCTCGCCCATGCGGCCCTTCCGTACCTGCGGGAGTCCTCGGGTTCCATCGTCAACGTCTCCAGCACGCCGCGACCAAGTGCGCACCGGAGCAGCTGACGCGCCCCTGGGCCCTGGAGCCGGCGCCCGAGGGAGTCCGGGTGAACGCGATCGCCCCCGGCCCGACCGAACGGACGTCATGGTCGCCGCGGGGCTCTCCCCCGAGGAGATCGAGTCGATGCTCGGCCGGGAACGCGACCGCATCCCGATGGGCCGTCTCGCCGGTCCCCGGGACGTGGCGGAGTGGATCCTGCGGGTCGCCGAGCCCATGCGGACGCACATGACCGGCCAGATCGTGACGGTCGACGGCGGGCTGGAACTCGCCTGATCCGGATCAGGCGGTGGCCTGCCGGCCCTTCCGCCAGCGTTCGACGTAGTCGCGCCGCCGGACCCTGCGCCGTTCCTCCTCCGTGGTCCCGCCCCAGATCCCGTCCAGGCCGCCGGCCGCCAGAGCCCACTGCAGACAGTGAGCCATGACCGGGCAGCGCAGGCACACGGCCTTGGCCTCCCCGGTCTGGGCCCTTCCCAGGCCGCTGCCGCTGACGGGGAAGAACAGCTCCGGATCCTCCTCGCGGCACGCCGCCTCATCACGCCAGTTCACGAAAACCTCCTCGTACGGACAGCCGGGCTCCCCGGCACACCCGCGAGCCGTGGCCGGCGGGACCCGTCGGCCGTCCGTGGCGGGGACTCCCCAGGGAGACCAGTGGATCGACGGGTGTGTGACGCCCGATATGCCGGGTCCGGGCACCCGGCGGGCCCCTCCCGGGCCAAGCCCCCGCATCGCCACGAGAGTTCACCGGAAATTCCCCGCCCGGAGCGTCACACGCGGATCGGCTGGCCGGTCAAAGTCGATGATCAGGTCCGGGCCTCTCCCCGGGACGACGAAGGACAGAGCATGCAGACCACTGTCACGAGCGGCAGGTGGACGCCCGCACGGGTCACAAGCCCCACGGCCGCCCGGAGCCTGCACCATGGAGAGGCACCACGATGAGCGAGCCGACCGACTGGCCCGGCCTGTCCACCGCCAAGGACTTCGACGGCCCGGCCTTCTCCCCCCTTTACACGACGACCGTGACCGTCGACGGCGGTGCGGTCAGCCACGGACGGGCCTCGGGCCGGGCCCGGTCGTCCGACGGCGCGCTGGACCTCACGCTGCGGCTCCCCGCCGAGCTGGGCGGGGACGGCGGTGGCACCAATCCGGAACAGCTGTTCGCCGCGGCCCTCGCCGCCTGCTTCCACGGCGCCCTCAGCCTGGTCGCCCGGCAGGCCGGGCGGAATCCCGCGACGATCGCGGTCGAGGCGTCCGTCGCCTTCGGGCGCGATCCCAGGGACGGCGGCTACCTGCTGCGAGCGGATCTGGTGATCACCTGGCCGGGGACGGACGCGGCGACCGCCGCTCCGTTGCTGAGGCGGGCGGACGCCTTGTGCCCCTACACGAAAATGCTGGCACTGGGGACGCCGGCCACGCTCACGCTCGCTCCCTGAGCCTCGGACGTAGCGCATGTCGCCTCGCGCCGCGGGCACGTCGCCGTGACGGTGACCCCCAGCCGGGCCCGCAGGAACGGGGGCGTCCGAGAAGGTCCACAGGCGTAACCGTTGAAGCAGGGCGCAGTCCGGCGCGTCCCACGGCGTGGTCATCGTGCGCCCGGCGATGTAGGACCGGTACCTGTGAGTGGCACGCCGGTTCACCCCGGCGGAGGGCCCGGACGCTCGGAGAGCATCGGGGCGGTTGCACGGGCGCAGGCCGGGGCCGGTGCCCTGCCGGCAGGATGCGCAGAACCGCGGGCCCCGTCGGGTCCCCGGCGGAGTAGGCTGAAGACACCAGGAGCACTTCGTACACGGGCCCCATGCCGGTGTCGTTCCCGGCGAACGGCCATCTCGGGCAGGCGGGAACGCTCCCGGAGTCAGGTCCGTGTCATGAACATCATCCTCGATCGCCCACTCGTCGCTGATGGGCAGGATTACTCACCACCCGCACCGCCGCCTCGGCTGGCACTGAAGCCTGCCAATGCTGCCCCGGGTCTGCTGGACGGAGCCTGGTGGCCTCGTTCTCGCGATCTCACCCGCGAACTCCCGGCCCTGATCGACACACTGGACCGCTGCTGGGCGCGGGTGACCCGGGTCGCGGTGCACCCCTCGCTCTGGCCCGTGATCCCTCACAAGGTGCCCGCCTCAGGACATGTCGTCCACGTCGGCTGGTTCGACGAGCAGGACGCGAACAAACTGCTGCTGCTCTCCTACACCACCGGCCGCCTCGATCTGTTGGTCATACCGCCGGAATGTGATCTGGCCGCAGCGGCCCGGCTGATGGCAGCCGCGGCCGACCCACGGTGCCGGCGCACCGCGAGCGGCATCATGGCGGACGACGAATGCCTCACCGTTCGCAGAGGCGAAGCGGACTGGGAGGCGGAAGGCGGAGCCCCGTCCTCGGCCGGTACGGCCGCGATGGCGGTCCACGCGGGAGGGATGTGGGCATGATG
The DNA here is from genome assembly GCF_035918135.1 of Actinacidiphila glaucinigra. NCBI lineage: Bacteria > Bacillati > Actinomycetota > Actinomycetes > Kitasatosporales > Streptomycetaceae > Actinacidiphila > Actinacidiphila glaucinigra. Next base: position 8,085,353 of record NZ_CP109144.1, on the reverse strand, counting down.
ACGATCCTCGTCGGCCTGGCCGTGCTCCTCGCGATGATCGCCGTGGGCACCTTCCTGATCCGTGCGCTCAACGAGCGCCACGACCAGCGGATCGCCGCTTTCCACTACGGCGATCTCCTTCCGTACCGCCGCCGGACCGTCGCCGTCCCGGAAGGAAGCGCAGGCGACTCCGCGAACTCACCGGCCGCGACGGTGCCGGAGGAACCGCGACGCGAAAGCGGTCGTCTGATGCGAACCTCAGGTTCGACGGCAGTGAGCGCGCAGCGACCCGCACGGCTGCTGGCCTCGCCTCGTCGGGTGACCGTTGCGGACCGCCCGCCGTGCGTGGCGCCCAGCGTGCGAAAGGCGCCTCGGACCGCGCTCGCCGAGGTCCGCATCGTCGCCGCGTCCCCCGAGGCCGCCCGCCAAGTCGCTGAGACGCTTCGGCGGCACTTCGCGGGTACGGAACAGCGCAGCTACCCGGCGGCTCCCGAAGGCGGCACCCGCCTGCACCTCACGGTCGACACCGCTCGGGCCCCCGGAGCCGTGGCGTCGTTCCAGTCCGGAGCGGGCACGGGCCACCCGTCTCCCACCGGCCGTCCGCACGAGGGAGAGATTCCGCCTCGGCCGGCGTCGGCGAGCGGCGATGACACGGGTGACGCGGCGGAGATCCGCAAGCGGGCGGGCACCGCCCGGGCCCGCCGGGCCGACTGGCCGCCGGCAACCGCCTGGGGGTGATGTACGGCCCGCGTCCCGGGCCGACAGGCGGCTGCGGCGGGCGAACCCGGCCCGCCCGGCTTCACCGCGGGGCCCCGACCGGCGACGGACCGTCGGTCGGGGCCCTGTTGGGGTTTCCCTCCCGGCGATCCGCGACGGCGCGGTCGTCCGCGGGTGTCTCAGCGTCGAGGCTTCGGCAGCGGTAGCCTTGAAAGCGAACTGGTGCACTCTCACGTGCGGCAGTTTGGAAGGGGCGGCCCTGGCGTGTGAATGCGCCGGGGCCGTTTGCGTTCGGGCAGGGCTCCCGCACCCGGGGTGGGGAGGGGAGGGGAGGGTCATCGTCCCTTCACTCGCCGTGGAGGATCCGGATCGGTGCCCGTGTCGATGAGGATCTGTTCGGCCCCTTTGACGTTGCCGGCCTCTACCGCCTCGGCCATCGCGGCACGCGCCGTGTCGGGGGTTGTCTGCGGCGGGACGACCAGCAGGGAGAAGTGGTCCCGCTCGCCGCGGGTGATCAGGACCGTGTCGTCACCGACGGCGAAGGAGTCGATGTGCACGACCCGGTCGTCGATGGTCAGGCGCGTGGGGAGTTCGTCCCAGGCGCTCGCGTCCAGGCCGACACGCGAGATGGGGCCCAGATAACGGACCAACTCGGTGATCAGGCTGGGAAGCTCCGCGACGACGTCGCGGGAACGCGGCCACCACGCACCGTCGAGGATGCCCTGGCGGTCGTGGGTCGTCTCCAGCCTCAGCAGTGCCGTGCCGGGTCTCACTTCTCGCTGGACCTCATCCGGGAGGAGTTCGGGAGGGTTCGGGGTGTCGGAGTCGACCATGGTGTCTCGCTCGTCTCAGGCGGCCCGCCCAGCACGCCCATTCCCCGATGCCCGACCGGCTCGGCTGTCCGCAGGCGTTGCTCCCTGTCGTCTTCACCGTACTCCCACACCGGCAGGCCGACCCGATCCGTGCCCGCCGTGCCGCGGCGCCGGGCCCTGCCGCCCGAGCTTCGTGGACGCCCGGTCACCGTGCGGCGTCCTCGGCGCTGTCGTCGCGCCGTTCCAGGGCGCCCATCGCCTGGCGGGCCCGCCAGGCGACCAGGCCGGGCAGGAGTGTGCGCACCGCTTGGACGCCGCGCAGCCATGGCTGCACGTAGACGGCGGGGGCGCGGTGCTCGATGCCGCGGACGAGCCGTTCCGCCGTGGACTCGGCGGGGTACGTGCGGCTCGCCGGCCAGGGCATCAGCGCCCTCAGCTCGCGCAGGTCCGCGCGGTACCTGGGGTCGCGGATCATCTCGGTGTCCGTCCAGCTCAAGTAGGCGATGCCCACCGCGACGCCGCGGTGGGCCACCTCCGCGCGCAGGGAGTGCGTGAAGGCCTCTACCCCTGACTTGGAGGCGCAGTAGGCGGACATCAACGGGGCGGCGCCGATCGCCGCGAGCGAGGAGACCTGCAGGTAGTAGCCGCGGGTGGCCAGCAACTGCGGGAGGAAGGCCCGGGCGGTCAGAGCGCTTCCGACGAGGTTGACCTCGACGATCCTGCGCCAGGTCGCCATGGAGGACTCCCCAAAGGGGGCCGCGGAGGCGATACCGGCGTTCGCAACGACCACGGAGGCGGGCCCGAACTGCTCCGTCACCTCCTCGCCGGCACGGCGCAGCGCGGCCTCGTCCGTGACGTCGAGGCACCACGCCCGCGCCGCACCGGGCACAGCGGCGGCCGCCGACTCCAGTTCCCCCGGTTCCAGTCCGAGCAAGGCGACGCGGGCGCCTCGGACCGCGAGGAGGTGCGCCACCGCCCGCCCGATGCCCCGGGAAGCGCCGGTGACCACGGCCGTACGTCCCAGCAATGGCGAGCCGGTCACCTTGGTCCTCCAAGTACGCGAGGTAACTACGCAGAAACGCCCATAACGACCGTAACCGAGGGCAGGAGAGTAGGCGTGCGGTGAACGCCAAGACACCGGAGGCTGTCATGGCAGTACGGCACAGGCTGGTAGGCGCCGCGCCGGAGAACGTATGGGCCGTCCTGGCAGACGGTGAGCGTTACGGGGACTGGGTCGTGGGTCCGTCGTCGTCCCGGCACGGCGAAGGCGACTGGCCGGCGGTCGGTTCCCGCATCGAGTACACGGTGCCGCTGGGCCCGGTGAAGCTGACCGGCGAGACGATCGTGCGGATCTGCCGGCCTCCGCTGCAGCTGGAACTGGAGGCCTTCAGCGGATGGCTCGGCTCCGCGCGGATCGCCATCGAACTGCGCCCATGGGGTGAGGGCACGCTGGTCATCGTGGACGAGCATCCGCTGCGCGGCCCCGGGGGCCTGTTCCACAACGCCGCATTCGACGCCCTGCTCCAGGTACGCCACCGCAGCATGCTCAGCCGGCTGGCCGACGCCGTGGAAGAGGACGGGACACGCAAAGGCGCGGACGGCTGAACGGCGCGGACGACGGGAGGCATCCATGGCGGACGCGGTCGTGATCGGCGCGGGGCCCAACGGCCTGGTCGCCGCCAACCTGCTGGCCGACGCGGGATGGAGCGTGGAGGTCCTCGAGGCGCAGGACGAGCCAGGCGGCGGGGTCCGCTCCGGGCGGGACGTCCATCCCGCGTTCGTCCACGACCTGTTCAGCTCCTTCTATCCCCTCGCGGCCGCCTCCCCGGTCATGCGCGGGCTCGACCTGCACCGGGAGGGCCTGCGGTGGAGCCATGCGCCGGCTGTCGTCGCCCATCCGCTGCTCGACGGCCGCTGCGCGGTGCTGCACCGGCGTGCAGTCGACACCGCCGCGGTCCTCGACGCGGACGCCGACGGTGACGGCGCGGCATGGCTCCGGCTGTGCACGGCTTGGGAGCGCCTCGGCGACGACCTCATCGACGCGCTGTTCACGCCGTTCCCCCCGCTGCGTCCGGGACTGCGGCTCGCGGCTCGACTGCGCGCGGGTGGCGGGCTGCGCATGGCACGCACCCTCGTGCTTCCCGTGCGCCGGCTGGGCGAGGAGGAATTCCGGGGCGAATTGGGCCCGCTCCTGCTCGCCGGCAACGCGCTCCATGCCGATCTGGCCCCGGAAGCCGCGGGGAGCGGGGGATTCGGCTGGCTCATGGCCATGCTCGGGCAGACCTACGGCTTCCCCGTGCCCGCAGGCGGCGCAGGAGCGCTCACGGCCGCCCTCGTCGGCCGGCTGCGCAGGCGCGGCGGGACACTGCGGTGCGGGGCACGGGTGACCGAGGTCGTGGTGCGCTCCGGCCGGGCGGTGGGGATCCGTACCGCCGACGGCGACGCGGTACCGGCCCGCCGCGCCGTGCTCGCCGACGTGTCCGTGCCCAGCCTGTACGGGCAGCTGCTGAGCCGTGACGAACTGCCGGACCGCGTCTGGGACGACCTGCGCCGCTTCCAGTGGGACTTCGCGACCTTCAAGGTGGACTGGGCCCTGGACGGCGCGGTGCCGTGGTCGTCGCCCGAGGCAGCGCAGGCGGGCACGGTGCACCTGGCCGAAGGGGTCGACGAACTCACGCAGTTCGCCGCGCAGATCGCCATGGGGCAGGTACCCGAGCGACCCTTCCTCCTCTTCGGGCAGATGACCACGGCGGACGGGTCGCGCTCCCCTTCCGGGACGCAGTCCGCGTGGGCGTACACCCACCTCCCCCACCGTGTCCGCGGCGACGCGGGCGGGGCGGGCATCACCGGCACCTGGACCCGCGCCGACCAGGAGCTGATGGCCGACCGGGTCGAAGCGCAGGTGGAGCGGTACGCACCCGGCTTCCGTTCGCTCGTCGCCGCCCGCCGGGTCCTCGCGCCACCGCAGCTCGAGGCCTACGACGCCAACCTCCACGGCGGTGCCATCAACGGCGGCACCGCGGCCGTGCACCAGCAGCTGGTCTTCCGTCCCCTCCCGGGCACGGGACGGCCGGAGACGCCGATCGCCGGACTCTTCCTGGCGTCCGCCGGAGCGCATCCGGGCGGTGGGGTCCATGGCGCCCCTGGCGCCAACGCCGCTCGTGCCGCGCTGCGCTCCCGTTCACCCAGCCGCCTGCTGAGCGGAGCACAACGGGCCCTGACGCGCCGCGGCCGCACGGGCCGCGCCTCCTGAGCCACGTGTCCTTCAAGCCTGGGTGAGGCGGGCGCAGGCCGCCGCGACCCCGCGGAGGGCCGCCGGTGCGCGCCGGAGCAGGCAGCACTGGACGCGGACGCCGTCGCCGGTCTCGAGGAGTCCGGGGGCGTCCTGTGCGGGCATCAGGTCGCCGTTGTCCTCCAGGGCTTCGCGTACCTGGTCGAACAGGGCGCGCGCGGACCACGGCCTCGGCCGGGGCGGGTTCCCATGGACACCGGGTGGATCAGCAGGCCGTCGGCTCTCTCGCGGGCGGCCCGCCACGTGGCCGGGGTACTCACAGCGAGGACCTGGTTCTTCGAGTGACGCCTCCCTCAGCGCCCACCACCAGAATGTGCGGCTTTCAAGTGGAATCGGCACGCTGGATATGATGGCGAAATGGAGAAGGGCAAGAGCGACGAGTGGCTTACCCGTGACGAGCAACAGGCCTGGCGCACCTACCTGGACGTCGGCACGCTGCTGCTCAACCAGCTCGGACGGGACCTGGAGCCGTTCGACCTGACCATCAACGACTACGAGATCCTCGTGAACCTCTCGGAGTCGCCCCAGCGCCGCATGCGGATGAGCGACCTGGCCCGCGCCACCCTCCAGTCCAAGAGCCGGCTGTCGCACCAGATCGGCCGCATGGAGAAGGCCGGCCTGGTCCGCCGCGAGAACTGCGAGTCCGACCGGCGCGGGCTGTTCGCCGTCCTCACCGAGGACGGCTGGGAGACCATGCGCAAGGTCGCCCCGCACCACGTCGCCGCCGTGCGGGAGCACTTCATCGACCTGCTCCCCACCGAGGACCAGACGGCCCTCCGCACAGCACTCGCCCCGGTCGTCGAGCACCTGCGCGCGGAGCGCGGCACCGCCTGAGGGGTCACCGGCACCACACCCGATAATTGCCCGCACAAGTGGCGTTTTGGACATCGGGCCCGGGGCAGGCGTCGGGGTGAGGGGGGTTCCGTGAGTGCTAGGGAGTCGACCCCATGTCAACAGGGACACTTCTGGCGATCATCATCCCCGTGGTGGTGATACTCGCCCTGATCGCGGTGGCGTCCACCCTCTACGTACGCCACCGGCGCCTGAAGGAACGCTTCGGCCCGGAGTACGACCGGACGGTCGAGGGCGCCGACAGCCGCAGGGACGCCGAGCGGGACCTGTCCGCGCGCGCCAAGCGTCACGACTCGCTGGACATCAAGCCGCTGCCGAGCGGCGTCCGTGACCGCTACGCGCGGGAGTGGACCAGCGTCCAGGAGGAGTTCGTCGACCGGCCCGAGGACGCCGTCCACGACGCCGACAGCCTGGTGGCCTCCCTGATGCGCGACCGCGGCTACCCGACCGAGGGCTTCGACCAGCAGGTCAAGGACCTGTCGGTGGAGCACGGCCAGACCCTGGACCACTATCGGGCGGCCCACGAGGTCAACAACCTCAGCACCCGGCACGAGGCCACCACCGAACAGCTGCGCGGAGCGATGGTCCACTACCGCGCCCTGTTCGACGAGCTGCTCACCGACGGCGGTGGGCGGCGCCACGCCCGGGCCTGACGGAGGGCTCCCCGAACACCGATCTGGAAAGGCGGAGAACGATGGAACGCGAACGCGTCTCCCGCGGAAGCGGCCTGGCCACAGAAGACCTCGCAGAGACCCACGCACCCGCCGGCCCCCCGCAGGACCGCCCGGAAGCGGCCTCCAGGGCACCGGAGTACCCGGGCGAGAGCACCGGAACACGGGGCGAGGCGCCTCCGGAGGAAATGGCGGGGACTCCCGCCCAGGAGAGTGCGGAGGATGAGACTCCGCAGCTGCTGGGCTCGCAGGACCAGGAGAACTTCCGCGGCCGCTGGCAGCAGATCCAGAGCGAATTCGTGGACGACCCACGGGATGCCGTGCACGCCGCCGACGAGTTGGTGGCGGACGTCATGCAGAAACTGGCATCGACGTTCGCCCAGCACAAGGGGGACCTCGAAGGCCAATGGACCCGTGGCGAGCAGGTGAACACGGAGGACCTGCGCACAGCGCTCCGGCGCTACCGGTCCTTCTTCAACCGCCTGCTGTCCACCTGAGTCAGGCGCGGCGGGACGCTGCCGACGCAGCGTCCCGCCCGTCGCTGTCCCGCTGCCGGTGCCGGGCCTAGAAATCCTCCAGGCCCGTTCCCCGGCGCTTTTCGTGCGGCGGAGTCTTCAGCTGCTCCGGGTCCCGCCCCTCCTCGTCCGCGCAAGGCGCTCCAGATTCACGGGTGGCCTGCTCACCCGGTTCCTCATCCGGGCCCCGGCGGGTCGGGCGGGTCTGCTTCTCCGGTTGCCCCATGCCGGCTCCTCCCTTCTCAGGTAAGCGGCATTTCAGACTTGATGCTGCAAACCCCCATCATAGGCACAAGGGGCAAAGCCCAGGTGGGTGCTCGCGTGACCGTGGCCCACGGCGTCGGCGGGACGATCAGCCCTTGACGAACCGGCTCTCGACGCCGGGAAACCCCTTGTCCCACCAGTGTCCATAGCGCCGGTACACGAGCGGGTCACGCTCGGCCAGCAGAGTCCAGAGCTTCGCCGCCTCCCCTGCCAGGCCCTGCCAGGCGGCCTTGCCGAGCTTGCGGAATGCGGTCAGCTCCAGGCCGTCACCGGTCGCGCGCCACACGCCGGCGACCTGCCCGTCGACGAGCAGGCACGGCAGGGTGTCACCGTTGCGCCGTGCGATCAGCGGCCGGTACTCCACGGGCACGACCCGTCCCGCGCCCGCGTGGGCCAGCAGGATGCTGTCCCACATGGGGAGCAGTCTCGGCGGCGCCGGCGTGTCCTCGTCCGGCACGGTGGCGCCCACGAGGTCGTACAGGGGGGCGCGGCCGGGGCCCGCCACCCGCACCACCTGGTCGCCGAGCCCCTGCAGCGCCTTGGTGATGACGGAGCGCTGCAGCAGCGTGAAGCGTGCGAAGTCCTGGGTGGAGCCGGGCCCGAAGGCGCGCAGGTACGACAGCAGCAACTGCCGCACCCCGGCGTCCGCCTCCTCGGGCGTCGGTGCGGGGACCGCGTCGGCGGCACGGTAGGTGTTCGGCTGGGTGAACGACCAGGGGCCGCCGGCCGGCACGTGGTGCAGCGGGGCGTATGTGCGCAGCGCCCACCACACCCGGTGCGCGTGCTCGCCGAACCGTCCCGTGACCTCGTTCTCGACCTCGGCGCCGACGCGGGGCCGGGCGAGGAAACCGGCGAGGTCGGGGAGCGTCGCGTCGGCGTCTGCGGGATCCAGACCGGTTGAGCCGAAGCGGCGGTCGTGCAGGCGTGCCGCCCGCAGCGTGCGCACCATGGCTGCGTGGTGGGCGGCATGGTCGTCGGTGTGGACGGCGTGCAGAGTGATCCGCATCAAGGTCGCCTTCACTATGCGGCGGTCCGTGAACGCCGCGTCGAGGTCCTCGGGCGCGAAGTCCTCGACGCGGTTCCACAGCGCCACGTACGGGGAGGCCGGAGCCTGCGCCTGCAGGGCGCAGACCCGGCGAACCGCCTCGGCCACGTCGAGGCGCCGGCGCTCGAGCAGGAGCTGACGGTCCAGGGTGGCGAGGGCGAGTTGCCGCACGGTGAGGCTCATGGCCGGATCATGCCACCACGGTCCGACACTCCATCGCGGGCTGGGCCACATGCGGGGCGCAGACCCCCGTCGTCGCGTTCCGCCGACACCCGGATGCGCGGGGCCGTGCACGGCCAGGTCGGGTCCGCCCACGTCGAGCGCCTCCGACAGGAGGCGATCACCAGGGAACGGGGGGCTCTCCGGGGGTTCCCGCGGCGCGGGTGCCGGCCATGGGCGAGGAGGGCGTGAGCGCCACCCGTACGGTGCTCGGGTCCCGCGGCAACCGCTCGAGCGACCTGGCGGTCGGACCCGTCCGCGAGCCTTCGGGCCCTCGGCCGTCCGGCTCGGTGAGGACACCGCGAGGCGGCCTGTTGAAGCCTGCTCTGTTCCGTGCCCGCACGGTGCGCCGATGGGCCCGGTCGACGTCGGCGTCGACGCTGAGGTCCCAGGTGATCACGTCCTTCGCCTCCGCCCGGGCCTGGAGCCGGACGGAGACCCGCTGCCATGTGCCGTCCCTCTGCCAACGGCGGAACAGGTCGTACACCCGGCCCCATGGGCCGTACCGTTCGGGCACGTCCCGCCAGGGCACACCGGTGCGGATCCGGAATCGTATGCCGTCGATCAGCTGCCGCCGGGTCCATGTCGCCGGCCGACCGACCTTCTTGCGCACGGGCAGCAGGGGCTCCAGCAACGCCCACTGCTCGTCCGTCAGATCTCCACGAGCCACAAATCAAGATCATTTCATACCGGGATCCGCGGGTGCGACACACCAGTCGTGCTTGTCCGGTTCTCCGGCGCCCCGTCCCCGCCGGCCGGGGTCCACGCGCAGGCACCGCCGCCCGGACGGCAGACGGACAGGGGGCGTGCCCCGCGTGGGACTGGGAAGCCGCTCCGAAGAAGACCGTCGACCGCACACCAACCCGGAAGGGAGTCATGTGATGGGACACGGCGGAAACGTCATCGCCGAACTCACAGCCGACCACCGCGAGGTCGAGGAGTACTTCGCCCGCCTCCAAGCCCTGCCCGCGGGCGACAAGGAACGCCGTAGCGTGCTCGACGAGTGCACCATCGAGCTCGTGCGGCACTCGGTGGCCGAGGAGATGTACCTGTACCCGGCCGTCCGGAAGCACCTGCCCGGCGGGGACGCCCTGGCCGACAAGGAGATCCGGGAACACGCCGAGGTCGAGCAGGTCCTCAAGGACCTGGAGGACCTCGACATCGACGACCCCCGCTTCGACCGGATGGTGCAGAAGCTGGTCACCGACGTCACCGAGCACGTCCGGGAGGAGGAGCAGCAGCTCTTCCCGGGCCTGGCGCAGGCCTGCTCGCCCGAGCAGCTCGCCGAACTCGGCGATCAGGTCCGGCGGGCCAAGAAGGTCGCCCCGACCCGGCCGCACCCCAGCGCCCCGGACACCCCGCCCGGCAACAAGCTCCTGGCACCGGGGACCGGTCTGGTGGACCGGGCCCGCGATTTCATCACCGGCCGCGGCAGGTCCTGACGCGTTCGGCCACCTCCGGGCCGCTCGGACGGGAAGCCGTCCGAGCGGTCCTTCGCGGCGCGGATCGGCGGTGTCAGAGTTCGCGCAGCGCGGGCAGGAGGGTCTTCTCGGCCCAGTCGAGCAAGGCCGACTGTGAGTCGCCGCCGACCTGGACGAGGGCGATTTCTGTGAACCCGGCCTCGTACGGGCGGACCGCCTCCACGAAGAGTTCCGGGTCGTCCCCGCAGGGGATGGACTGCCCGACGTCCTCCGGGCGCACGTTCTCGCCGGCCGAAGCGAAGGCTGCCGTACCGGGCAGGTCCCACGGCTTCGCCGACTCCACGTCGAAGTGCTCGCCGCGGTGGTCGACACGACCTCCGCCGAACAACGCCCGGATGACCTCCACGGCCTCGGCGAGCATCTCGTGGCGGACGTCCCCCGCCGGCCATCCCCGCCCACCACCTGTTCGTTGAGGTTCTCCCCCGAGCCCAGCCGGGGCCGGACGTCCGCCCGGTCGATCACCGCGAAAACGGCACCGTCCACGTGTGTGCGACGCGGGATCGGGGGCAGCCGGATCCTGCGGTGAGGCAGTCGCATGGTGGGCGAACGCCCCGGACGCCGGGTCCCCCCTCCCGGCGTCCGGGAACACCTCTCGTCCCCGGGGCCGCCCGGGCCTCAGTCGGGGGGTTCCTGCGGCGGCAGGTCACGCGGCGCGTCGGGGACATCGTCCCCGGGCCGCTTCCGTTCCGCGACGCCGGGATCGCGCCCGCGGTCGTGCCGCAGATCCTGCTGGTCCTTCGCGGACGGGGCCGTCATCTCGACCGCGTCTTCGAATGCGTCCACGGCGTCGCTCCGGTCGTCCCGCCCCCGGGTCTTCCCCGCCACGCCTCACCGCGCCTCGCCCAGGGACCCCGGCTTGTGCACCGCGGAGCGCCCTGACTTGCCGCTCTCCACCTCGAACTGCGGTTCCTCGCTGGAGGCGTCGACCGTTCGGCCCGCCGCCCGGGTCCGTTTGGTGATCTTCTTCGTGACCTTCCCGGTCACCTTCTGGCCGTGGCTCTTCCACGACACCTCTTCGCCCTTGCTCAGATCGCGCTCGACCATGGAATCCTCCTCGGCGAAGGGGGCTACGTGGAGAGTGCGACGATCATGGCGATCACTCCCGCGAGGAAGATCGCGACGACGCAGAGGATCAGCACCAGTGGCGTGAAACCCCAGGCCTTGCGCAGTTCCGGGCGCTCGGGGAGGGATATGCCTTCGGTGGTGCTGCTTTCCCCCGGGGGAGTCTCGGTGGGCGGCACCTTGTGTTCGGTTCCCCCCTGTGCTGCCGCGGAACGGTTGCCCTCATGCGGCGTGCTCATGGCGCACCTCCCGGAGGACGCGAGTCAGTGCATCTGCTGGGCCTCTGCCCGGTTCCCGACCCGGGAAACGGAATCAGGTCATCCGAGATCGTGGGCGACCACGCGCAGGTCAGCGACCAGCCCGGCGTGCATCTCCTCTCGTATCCGCCATGGGGAACGCCTACCCCGGGGCCCCGGCCTACCAGTAGTGCTTGCGCCCGCCGACGCTGTGCCCCACGGCGCCCAGCACCCAGAGCACGAGGCCGATGACGACCAGGATGATCCCGATGGTCCACAGGATCGAGATCCCGGTGAGGAAACCGATGATGAGCAGGATGATGCCGAGGATGAGCATGATGTCCTCCGCTGGTTGACCCGAGTGCGCTCAGCTGTCGCCGAGGACGCGCTGGAGTTCGGCCTTGTTCATGTGGGAGCGACCGTCGACGTTGCGGCGCTTGGCCTCGGCGTAGAGCTGGTCGTAGGTGGGCCCCTGGGAGCCCTTGCCGGAGCGTTGTCCGCCGCGCCTGCCCGAGGACATGTCCTCGATGGACGAGCGGCTCGCGGTCTTGGACTCGCCCGCCCGCGCGCGCTCCTTGTTGACGGTACGGGCCGCGATCTCCTCGGCCCGCTTCTCGCTCTCGCCCCGGTCCTTGGCGCTCTCCTTGATGTGCTCGTACTGCCGCTCACGCTTGCGGCTCGACCCTGCGGGCATACGGTTCACCCCATTTGCTCATGTAGGTCATACGTGACGGCTACCCCGTACGGGCGGATCATCACACTTTTCACTCGGGTGGCCTGACGGCGAAAGAGGTCACAGCCGTCGCGTCCCGGCATCAGCCCAGGCCGGCGCCGACCGCTTCGCGGCGTACGGTCTCGACCGTGTCGATCTGCTCCCGTGCGCGGTCCAGCAGGGTGTGCAGCCGGTCCTCGTCGAGGTCCTTCTTCGGCGTGAGGGACAGCAACGACTGCCACAGCAGGCTCTTGCCCTCGATCCCCAGGCGCAGCGCCTCGAGTTCGATGACCGTGCTCAGACCGGAGCGCCGGGTGACCCGTCCGTTGAGCTTGAGCAGGCGCGCCTTCTCGGCGAGCCAGCCCGCATAGACCTTGTGGCGCCGCGCGGGTACGTCGAGCGTGGCCATCAGGTCGAGGAGGCTCTGCCGGTCCTCCTCGATCTCGTCCGCCACGCGCCGCAGTTCGTCGCCGTGCGACGAGGAGCGATGGCGGTCGGCGAGGTGCCGCGAGATCAGCTGTCCGGTGGTGGAACCGGCCAGATGGTCGTTCATGTAGATCTCGAGAGCTTGCTGACTCATGACAGCTCCTCCTCGTGACGCAGGGTGGCTCAGGTCTCGGCCAGCCGGACTTCCACCTGCCCGCCAGCGGATATCCGGCACTCGAAGCGGGGTTGCGGCGCCGTTGCCGGTCCCTGGACGTTCGCGCCGTCCGAGAGGCGGAACTGGCTGCCGTGCCAGGGGCATTCGAGGCAGCCCTCGAGGACCTTGCCCTCGTGCAGGGGGCCGTTCATGTGGTTGCAGCGGTCGGCCAGGGCGTGGAACCGCCCGTCGTCCTCCCGGACCACGACCACCGCCACCTCGTCCGCCATCCGCCGCACCGGCTCGCCGAAGGGGAAGTCCTCCGGCACGCCGACGCGGTGCCAGCCGGGCTCGACCAGCACGGGCACCGCCTCCGCGTGGTTCACGCCGGCGCCCTGCCGGAAGGCGAGGTGGCCGCCGAGCACCCCGCCCGCCGTGGCCAGCGCCATCCCGCCGAATCCGAGGGCCCGGCCGAGCACGGGCCGACCCTTGATCCGGTACGCGAGTGATGCGGCGTAGGCGGTGACGGCGGCGATGTTGGCGGTCGCGTGGACGAGGCCCACACGGGCCTGCCGGGGACGCTGCTCCGCCCAGTCCACCCATCCGGCGAGGGCCGCCGGAACCGCGGAGACCAGGCCCAGCGCCACCAGACGGCGCGCGGCGCGACTCTCGCCGGGGAGCAGGTCGAGTATCCCGGCGGAGGTCCAGGCACCGATCGGCACCTGGACCAGCACCGGGTGCACCGGGTGGCCGAGCCACAGGCCGCGCAGCACGTCGCGCCCCCGCCCCAGGGGGAGGGCGCGTACGGCCCTGCGGACGCCCGCGGCCGTACTGTCGAGCCACTCCTGCTCCTCCAGGGTGTCCATCGCCGCGGGGAGGGCGGCGTTCGGAGAGCCCTGCATTTGGTTCGTAAGCCTCATAAGCCTCATATGGAGCGGCTTTCCTCCTCACTCCATGACAAACCCGGCGCATTCGGCCATGCGGCGGCCGCGCTGCTCTACGCGCGCCAGTCCAGGCACAGGATCGAGGCGTCGTCCTCCAGGTGACCGTGGCAGGCGACCGACACGGCGGACGTCATCGTCTCGACCACTTCACGGGCGTGCTCGGCGGCGGAGTCGCGGAGCATGGCGGCCAGGTCCACACCCCGGGCCCGGCGCTCCTGCATGCCGTCGGTGTAGAGCACGAGCCGGTCGCCGGCGCGCACGTCGATCTCCTGAACGCGGTGGGGAGCCGGGGACGGGACTCCGAAGGGAAGGTCGATGTCGAGGCGCAGTTCGTCGACCCTTCCGTCGCGCAGACGCAGGGGCCAGGGATGCCCCGCGTTGACCAGTTGGCAACCGGATCCGTCCAGGGCGACGCGTACCAGCTGCCCCGTGGCCAGCCCGTGACTGCCGTGTTCCAGGATCGCCTCGTGCATCTGGCGGGCCTGTTCCGCCAGGTCGCACCCGGCGCGGCGGGCGCGGCGGGAGGCGTTCACCACGATGGTGGCCAGCAGGGCCGACTTGATGTCGTGCCCCATCGCGTCGGTGATCGACATGTGGAGCGTTTCCTGGTCCAGGGTGAAGTCGTAGGTGTCGCCGCCGATGGAGTCCGCGGGCACCAGCGCCCCGGCGACGGTGAACTCGTTCTCCGTGCAGCAGGAGGCCGTGGGCAGCAACTGACGCTGGATCTCGGCCGCCAGGGTCATCTGCGTCGTGCGCTTGCCCCAGTGGTAGAGGTCGGTGAACCGGCGGTCGGTGACGACGATGTACGCCAGCGCGTGCGCGGCCTCGCCGACCTGCTCCAGCACGTCGTCGGCGGCGTCGGACAGGGTGAGCTCCAGCACCCCGATCGTGTCACCCCGGTTGGTGACGGGCGCGATCACCCGCTCACCCGCTCCGTCGCCGGGGACCCGCGTCACCTGCTGGCTGCGCAGGACGTCGTGGTACACGCTGCCGTGCAACGGAACCTGATCGGCGCTTCCGCCCTGCTGTGACTCCACGTCCCCGCCGACCCGCACCATCCTCTGGCCGACGACGTCGGGGAGCAGCAAGGACACCGACCGGGCTCCGAAACGCTCCCGCAGGTTGCGCGCCACGACTTCCAGGGACCTCACCGGCGAGGCCTTCTCCACCGCCGCGAGCAGGTCGCCGAGTCCGAGCTGATCATCCACCATGGCCTCCCTCGCTCCCCGGACTCCTTCCCACCCCGGCCGCTTCACTCACGGGGCGGCGGCGTGCGCAGGGCGAGGAAGGCCACGTCGTCGTCGTTGTCCTGGGGACGGACCCGGTTGAGCAGCGAGTCGCTGAAGGAGTCCAGGGGCCGCCGGGCCAGGGACGCGGCATGCTTGCGGAGCTGGTCGAGGCCCACGTCGATGGAGTGCCGGACCGACTCGACCAGTCCGTCGGTGTACAGCACGAGGGTGGCCGCCGGGGGCAGGGTGACGGCGGCGTCCTGACGCGGTCTGTCGGTGCCTGTGCCGAGCAGGATGCCGTGGCCCTCGGTGAGGAAGCTGGTCCGCCCGTCGTAGGTCACCAGGAGCGGCGGCGGATGCCCGGCGTTGGTCCACTGCAGTCGCCACAGCCCGTCGTCCGCGCTGGTGAGCCGCGCGAAGACCATGGTCGCCATGGGTACTTCGGCGGTGTGCATGACGGCCTGGTCGAGGCGCGTGACGACGTCGCTGGGTGACTCGGGATCCGACCAGGCGAAGGCCCGCAGCATGTTCCGGACCTGCGCCATGCCGCCGGCGGCGTCGAGGTCGTGTCCGACGACGTCGCCTATGGCCAGTGCGGTGGCACCGTCCGTGAGCGGGAACGCGTCGTACCAGTCGCCGCCGACCTGTGAGGCCTGCGGGGCGGGGACGTACCTGGCGGTCATCTGCAGCCCGGGGATGGCGGGCATCTGGGGCAGCAGGTGGCGCTGCATCGTCTCGGAGACCTTCCGCTGCCTCTGGTAGAGGCGGGCGTTGTCCAGCGCCAGGCCCGCCCGGCGGGTCACGTCCTCCAAGAGCGGCAGGTCACCGGCGGTGAAGCCGTCCAGGCGTTCCGACCGACCCAGCGTGAGCGCTCCGAGCGTGTCGCGGAGGCCGCGGATCGGAGCGATGGCCGCGGAATGCATGCCCGTCTCCTCGAAGAGCCGGTGCTGCTCGACGGCGATGCCGGAGTCCGGCGGGCCGTGGTACGTGGAAGCAGTGGCGACGGTGGACGCGGCGCCGCGCAGCGCCCGGGACAGCGGCATCGGGGATTCCTGCGGGAGCGGAGGCATCGGTCCTTGCAGGTCGGCAC
The DNA here is from genome assembly GCF_035918135.1 of Actinacidiphila glaucinigra. Taxonomy (NCBI): domain Bacteria; kingdom Bacillati; phylum Actinomycetota; class Actinomycetes; order Kitasatosporales; family Streptomycetaceae; genus Actinacidiphila; species Actinacidiphila glaucinigra. The sequence goes on along the minus strand of NZ_CP109144.1, from coordinate 8,069,653 downwards.
GCTCCACCAGGAGGCCGTCCTTGTACTGGACGACGAGGGCGCGCCGCACCTCGTCGCTCTCGGTGAGCAGGTCGACGACCGCCCAGTCCGCCAGCAGCGGCACGGTCAGGGCGGCCAGGCGGTGCAGCGCGTCTTCCACGTCCAGGGTCGAGGTGAGCTGGGTGGTGGTCTCCGCGAGCAGGGCCAGGCGCTCCAGCTCCGAGAGCGCCGTCGACGGAGCCTCCTCGCGGGAGTCCGCGGCTTCCTTCCGCTGGTAGAGCATGACCAGAGCCCCCGACCTCCCCAGGCCCAGGGCGTAGGGCGTCAGGAACCAGGAGAGCCCGAGCAGACTGCCGTCACCGCGGGCGAACCACCCCACATCGCTGTGCCTGGTGCGCTCCGCCAGAAGGGCGTCGCGCATGTCGCAACGGGAACGCGGCAAGGTGCGGCCGTGACTGTCACGGTGCAGCAGGTCGTGGGCGTCCTGGCCGAGCAGGTCCACGGCGGACCGCTGCAGGAGGGCCAGCGCGGCGTCGTTGGCCGCTGCGATCACCCCCTCGCCGTCCACGACGTAGGCGGGCGCCATGACGCCTTCCAGCAGACCCTCGGGCACCGCGGGAACACGTGCCCGGGGCCCGTTCAGAAAGGGCGATCCGGCGCCCGGCATGACGGCGTCCATGTCTCCCGTCCTCATGTACGACCTATCCACGCTGGCTACCCGCGCCCCCAGGATCCCATGCGGTCGGCTCGCGCACTCGCCGACGGGAAGCGCGATGGCGACGTCGTGGCATGTGGGGGGAGGCGGCATAGGAGCCGACGCGTCGGGCGATGTTAGTTCGCACACCGTGGGGTATCCGAGCGTTATGTGGCTTTTGTGCCCACCGGGCGTGTACCGCCCCCAGGATGACACGCTCCTCCTCGAAGACGCGCTGAAGCGGGAGCGTCTCGCCGACGACGTCGATGTCCTCGATCTGGGGACGGGGACCGGCGCGCTCGCGCTGGCCGCCGCGGAGCGCGCCGCGCAGGTGACCGCCGTGGACGCCTCGGTGCGCGCGGTCTGCACCACATGGCTCAACGCCCGCCTCCACGGCCTGCGGGTCAGGGTGCTGCGCGGCGACCTCACGACGCCCGTGACGGGCTCCCGCTTCGGTCTGATCATGGCCAATCCCCCGTACGTGCCGTCTCCGCGAGCCGAACTCCCGGCCCGGGGACGCGCCCGGGCGTGGGACGCGGGGTCCGACGGCCGCGCGCTGCTCGACCGTGTCTGCTCGGACGCGCCACCACTGCTCAGCCCGGGAGGGGTCCTCCTCCTGGTCCACTCCGGTCTCTGCGGCGCGGAGAGCACCCTGGGCAGGCTGCGTCGCGCCGGGCTGCGGGCCGCGGTCACCGAGCGCCGGTACGTCCCCTTCGGACCGGTGCTGCGCGACCGGTCGGCGTGGCTGGAGGCGCGAGGACTGATTGCTCCTGGCGAGGAGAAGGAAGAGCTGGTGGTGATCCGTGCCGAACGTGACCGGTGAACCCCCACCGACGCGCGTGACGGTCACCCGCGACGGTCCGATCCTGATCGAGGGTCCCGTCGAGGTGGTCCTGGACGACGGTCGCGTCATGCGTTCCGATCGCTTCGTCGTGGCCGTCTGCGCCTGCCGTCGCAGCCGCACGTACCCGTGGTGCGACACCAGCCATCGCCGGCGCACCCGGACGGCCCCGGCTCCCGACGACTAGGCGAACCGGCTCCGGGCCAGGACCCGGGCGGGCGGGCGCCGGTCCCGTTCGCCGAACACGTCCAGAACCCGCCGCGCGCCGGGTCGAAGCGGTCGACGGGCCGGCTTGCCGCTCGTACGCGCTCAGCGGCGATCGCCCGCCGCGGCCGGTTCCGATGGCCGGCCCGTGCTCGGCGGCCGCAGCGTGACGAGCCCGCGGGTGCACAGTTCCCGCACGACTCGGAGCAGCACGTCGCTCTCGTCCAGGCCACATGCCGCCCATTCCGCACGCGGGACGGGCGGCGCGTCCCCCGTGGACACCTCCCGTGGCCGCGGGACACAGGGAGCCGGCCGATCGGTTTCCTCATCGCACTCCCGCCGTATCGCCATCACGGAGCCCCATGATGCGACGACCGGGTGAACTCGGCGCGGAGGTCATCGTGGCCGGCAGCAGGACGACCCCTGCGCAGGTGAGGCCCGTGCGACCCGGCCGAGCAGGTGGCCACGTCGCTCGGCGCCCCGCCTGGGTGATCGCGGGCGTCACGGGACCATGAGGACCTTGATGGCGCCGTCGGCCTTCTTCTGGAACATGTCGTAGGCCTGCGGTGCCTGCTCCAGCGGGACGTGGTGCGTGGCGAAGCCGTCCACGCCGAGGGGGTCCTCGTCGGTCAGCAGCGGGAGGATCTCGTCGCTCCAGCGCCGGACGTTGGCCTGGCCCATGCGCAGCTGGATCTGCTTGTCGAACAGCGTCAGCATCGGCATCGGGTCGGTCATGCCACCGTAGACGCCGGTGACCGAGATCGTGCCGCCTCGCCGGACCAGTTCGATGGCCAGGTGCAGGGCGCCGAGGCGGTCGACGCCCGCGGTCCGCATCAGCTTGGCCGCCCAGGCACGCGGGAGCAGGCCGGCGGACTGCTGAACCAGCTTGCCGACGGTGCTGCCGTGCGCCTCGGTGCCCACGGCGTCGATGACGGCGTCCGGGCCGCGCCCGTCGGTGGCGTCCCGGACGGCCCTCACGAGCTCGTCCTGGTCCTCGTACTCGTCGAGGCTGAAGACCTGGGCACCGTCGTGGCGCGCCCGGGTCAGCCGCTCCGGTACGTGGTCGATGCCGATGACCTTGCCCGCGCCCAGGTGGCGAGCCACGCGGCAGCACATGTCGCCGATCGGCCCCAGGCCCAGGACGGCCACGCTGCCGCCCTGCGGGACGTCGGCGTACTTCACCGCCTGCCACGCCGTGGGCAGGACGTCGGAGAGGTAGACGTACCGGTCGTCGGGCGGGCCGTCCGGGACCTTGATCGGCCCGAACTGGGCCTGCGGCACGCGCAGGTACTCGGCCTGGGCGCCGGGGACGCTGCCGTACAACTTGGTGTAGCCGAAGAGCTCCGCACCGCTTCCGTATTCGGTGACCTGGGTCGTCTCGCACTGCGTCGGCAGGCCCTCACGGCACATGTAGCAGGTGCCGCAGGCGATCTGGAACGGCACCACGACGCGGTCGCCGGGCGAGAGGTCGTCGACCTCGGAGCCGGTCTCCTCGACGATACCCATGGGTTCGTGCCCGAGGATGTCCCCGGGCGTCATGAAGGGGGCGAGGACCTCGTACAGATGCAGGTCCGAGCCGCACAGTCCGGTCGACGTGATGCGCACCACCGCGTCGGTCGGCTCCTCGATCCGTGGGTCGGCCACGGTGTCGACCCGTACGTCGTGCTTGCCGTGCCACACGGTCGCCCGCATGATCGATCACTTCCTCGCGGTTGTCTTCACGGCAGGACCATCGGGTACCCGTGGGCACGCCGGTGAAGCGTCCATCCGGCCGGTCCATGCCCGGGGACGTCAGGGATCGTGCGGTCCGGGCACGCGTGACCGGGGCGCCCAGGCGGTGCGCCGACAACGACAGCGTGAAACCGGAACAGGGAGGTGAGTCCCCCGTGACCGTCAAGGTGTCCGACTTCGTTCTGCGATCGTGTTCACGCTCATGTCCAGCTCTCCTGATTCCTCGTTCCGCGGTGCGGAGCCCGGTCGGGCCCCGCACCGCTCACCACCAGGTTCGGCGTGGACACCGCGCCGATGAAGGCATCACCGATCCGGGGAGCGCCGGTCCCCCTCTGGGCACGCGGGGGCCTCCGAAGGGGACCGTCCGCGGTGATCAGGCCGGGTTGCGACGGGTCCACCACACGGACAGGGCGAGGAGCACGACGCCCAGCGCCAGGCACAGGCCCGTCGCCGTCCACTGCAGCGGCCAGAGGTCCGAGGCCGGGTGGTACTCCGACCAGCGGCCGGTGATGCCCCGGGAGGCGAGGCACTGCTTGATGTCCCCTGCGGCGTAGCAGTCCCAGGCCTCGGACACGCGGTGCCCCTCCTTGGTCAGCGGGCCGTCGGCCAGCTGCCAGGAGTCAAGGGGGGCCGGCGGTTCTGACGTGTGCTGCGCGTACGCCGTGCGGACGGGCCACAGGCGCGGCCGCACCGCTTCGAGGAGGGCGAACAGCCCGGCGCCGACGGCGAGGGTGGCACCCATCGCCAGGACGGTACGGCGCAGGACGAGGCCCAGGGTCGCCCCCAGCAGGTAGAACAGGACGCTCAGGCCGACGACGACGGGCCCCACCCCGTAGAACGGGTACCACTGGTGCCAGGGGAACATCGGCCCCATGGCCTTGGCCACCGGGTGCCACCACCAGGTCATCGCGGCCGCGATGACACCGCTGACGACGACCGTCATGGCGAGCGGCACGCCCAGCTTCGCCGCGAACCAGCGCATGCGGGTCACGGACTGGGTGGCCACCGTGCGGTACGTCCCCGACTCCAGCTCCTGCGCGAGCTGCGGCCCGCCCAGGAAGAGGCCGAAGAGGAACGGGAGCAGCAGCATGGCCTGGAGCGGCCGCCGCATCGGGAGCTGGTACTGCTGCCCGAAGGTGTTGAGGCGGCCGAGGCAGTGTTCGGAGAGCTGGTGGCCCTGGCAGGCGTCGAGGTGCTGCGCGGTGACGGCCGCCGCTATGTGCTGGTGCTGTACGAGGGCGTAGCAGGCGACCGCTGCCGCGACCGCCAGTCCGATCCAGAAGGCGGTGCGGTTCTGCCGCCAGATCAGCCAGGTCAGTCCGCGCAGTCGCGGTCCGCGGCGAACGGCGGTGCGGCCGCGGGTGGTTGCGGTGCTCATGCCGCCACCACCTCCACGCCGCCGTCGACCCGCGCGCTCGGGGTGAGGAGTGCGGGCGCGTCGGGCGCGCGCAGATAGCCGAGGACCAGTTCCTCCAGGGTGGGGGCGCGGTGGGCGGCGTCGGGCCGGGACGCGTGGGAGGTGCGGACGAGCGAGCTGTGGCCGCCCTCTCCGTCGGAGGTCGCGATGACCTGGTAGCCGTCCGGGACCGGCTCCTGCCGGTGGGGCCCGGTGAGCTGCCGGTGCTCGGCGAGGAGGAGGTCCACCTCGCCGGCCAGCCGGACTGTGCCGTTGTTGACGAGCACGAGGTAGTCGCAGGCGCTCTCCAGCTCGGAGACCAGGTGCGAGGACATCACGACGGTCGAGCCGTGCCGCCGGGCCTCGGCCTGGAGGATGTCGTTCATCTGGTGGCGTACCAGGGGGTCGAGGTCGGCCATCGGCTCGTCCAGGAGCATCAGTTGGGGACGCTTGCCCAGCGCGAGGGCGAAGGCGACGCGGGTGGCCTGTCCGCCGGAGAGGGTGCCGACCCGGGCGTTCATGGGGACCTGGCCGGCGTCGATGACGGACTCGGCGGTCTCCTGGTGCCAGGTGGGGTTGAGCTCCTGGCCCATGCGCAGGATCTCGCTGACGCGGAACCGCGGGTAGAGGGCCTTCTGCTGGCTGAGGAAGGCGGTGCTCCGTCGGGCCTGGACGCTGCCGGGACGGTGCCCCGACAGCGTGATCGTGCCGGTGGTCGGCGTGATCAGGTCGGCGGCCATGGACAGCAGGGTGGTCTTGCCCGCGCCATTGGGGCCGACGAGCGCGCACACGCGGCCGGCGGGAAGGCGGAAGGAGGTGTCGCGCAGCGCCCAGCCGCGGCGGTAGCGCCTGCCCAGCCCGACGGTCTCGATGGCGGGGACGTTGGGGGAATCGGTCATGACGTGTTGGCCCGTGTGATCTTCCTGTGCGTGTGCGTCGTTCAGCGGTCTTGGGCGGCCGGAGCCTTGCCGTGACGGAGGCGCCAGAACAGGGTGAGCAGCGCGGCGCCCACGACGAGGAGAACAAGGTGGGACAGGCCCGGGACGGTCTGGCCGGCGGCCCACACCGTCAGGTGGTCGAGGATGCGCTCGGTGAGCGGCACACCGCCCAGCAGGAGGAGTACGACGCCGACGAGGCCGGCGAGGAGCTGTGCGGGGCGCTGGGTGAGGGGAACGGATTCCGTACGCGGGGTGGGGTTCATGTCACCGAAGTTATGGCGCGTGCCGGCCACCGGGCTTCGGCAGAAAGTCTGCGTTCCGCGGGTGACGAAAGTCGCGGCGGGAGGCGCCGCCTATACCTTCGTCTATTGTTTCGCGGCGCCCTCCGGGCCTGCGCTCCCCGGCGTGCCCCGGTACGGATCCACCCACCCCGGCGTGTGCCGGGCGCGCCTCGGGCGCACCCTGGAGATGCGGCCCCGCTCCGGCTTGCCGAATCCGCCCTCGGAGCGGGGCCGCGCGGCCGGGTCAGGCCTCGGCGCCGCGCAGGGTCCGGAGGTCGTCCGCCGCCTGCCGGCGCATGGCGGGCAGGAGCGGCCGCACCGGCTCCGGCAGGGCCGCGAGCATGAGCCCGACCTCCTCGGGGGTGCCCACCTCGTCCAGGAAGCCGATCATGAGGTGGCCGGCGACGGGCGGCGTGGTGGCGATCACCCGCTGGGAGAAGTCCGCCCAGTACTCGGGCGTGACGTGCTCCCGCAGGGCGGGGAAGAGGATGGGCTCCTCGTGCGCCAGGTGGCTGTGCACAGTGTCGCGTACGGCGAGGGCCGCCTCGTGGAGCGCGGGCCGGCCTCCGTCGTCGTCGCTCAGTACGACGGCGGCGAGCGCGTCGAGGGCCTCGTCCAGTCGCTCGTGTTCCGCGCTGAGGTCCTTGAGCGCGTCCGCGGCGGCCGGCGAGGTCGCGACGATCTGCGGCCACAGGTCCTCGTCCTCGGTCTCGTGGTGGTGGCGCAGGTTCACCACGAGGAAGTCCCGCAGCTGGGCCAGCGTGCCCAGGGGCGCGGAGGGGCGGACGGCCGCCTCCGCCAGCAGGGCGGTGGCCACGCGGTGGACCTCGTGGGCGAGCCGGGTCTCGACGACGGACATGGGCTCTTGCGGGGAGTGGTTCATGAAGCGGAACATATTCATTAGAGGGAATTATTGTCAATATAATCACTTACGGTGGAGAGGTATGCTGCGCCGGTGACGAGCCGGAAGTACCACTCCCCCCTCCGCGCCCATTCGGCGGCCGCTACGCGCGAAGCGATCCTGGGCAGCGCGCAGGCGCTCTTCCTGGCGCGGGGGTACGCCGGGGTGACGATCGGGGAGATCGCGGAGGCGGGGAAGGTCGCCGTGCCCACGGTGTACAGCAGCGTGGGGAACAAGCCGAAGATCCTGGCGGCCCTGCTGGAGCCCGCCCTCACGGACCCCGCCATCGCCGAGTCGCTGGCCGCGGTCGAGGACAGCGACGACCCGCGCGCCGTGATCGCACTGACCGCCGAGGGCACCCGGCTCACGCACGAGCGCCACTGGGATCTGGTGTACGGGCTCTTCTACCGGGATCCGCCGGGGGAGCCAGCCGTCAAGGCGGTGCTGGACAAGGGGGCGGACGACTACGTCCAGGCCCTGACCCGGGTCGCGGACCGCCTCGCGGCGCTCGGCGCGCTCCGCCCGGACGTCAGCCGCGCCGAGGCCGTCGACCTGCTGTGGTTCCACCTCGGCCCGCACGCCTGGAGCACGCTCGTCGGTGAACGCGGCTGGGCCTTCGACCGCGCACAGAGCTGGGTCGCACGTGCCGCCTGCCGGGAGCTGCTCCAGGGGTCCTGAGGCGGCCGTTCAGTCCACGGGAGTCGTGGACAGCGACCGGTCCGCGGCCCAGGAGGCGAGCATGCGCAGCCCGTCGTGGGTGGGCGAGCCGGCCTCGGCGGTCCAGATCACGAGCTTCTGGTCGGGGTCGGTGGTGGCGGTCAGCGTGTCCCAGTCCAAGGACAGCTCACCGGCCACCGGATGGTCGAGCACCTTGGTCCCGACCGTGAGCGCGGCGACGTGGTGGGCGGCCCACCACGAGCAGAAGTCCGGGTCCTGCGCGGACAGTTCCCCGACGAGCGCGGTCAGCCGGGGGTCGCTCGGATACGTGGCCGCCTCCATGCGCAACTGGGCCACGCAGGAGCGGGCGATGGTCCCCCAGTCGGTGTACAGCGTCCGCATGGCGGGGTCCGTGAACAGGATCCGGGGATAGTTCCGGTGCTTCTCCGGAATCCTCCCGAAGTCGGCGATGAGCGCCGCCGCGAGCACGTTCCAGGCGATGACGTCCATGCGCCGGCCCAGCACCATGGCGGGGGTGGCCGTGAGGTCGTCCAGGAGGCGCCGCAACTGCGGCTGGACCTTCTGGCGGGTCCGGCGGCGGGGGCGCACGGTCTCCTTCCCGGCGAGGCCGAAGAGGTAGTCGCGCTGGTCCGCGTCGAGGTGGAGGGCCTGGGAGAGTGCGTCCAGGACCGGGGCGGACGCCTGGATCCGGCCCTGCTCCAGGCGCGTGTAGTAGTCGGTGGAGATCGCCGCCAGCCGGGCGACCTCCTCCCTGCGCAGTCCGCTCACCCGGCGGTTCCCCGCCCCGTCGGGCAGACCCACCGTCCGGGGGCTGAGCTCGGCGCGGCGTGCCTTGAGGAACTCACCCAACTCGTCGAGCTGTGCCTCGGGGGCCATGCGTCCAGTGTGGCACCGCCGCCGGGAGCGCCCAGGGGGTTCCCTCCCGGGGGGCCCGCAGTGGCCTTCGGCGTCGTCCACGCGGGCCCGGCCGGGCACCAGCACGCCGTCGGCCGGGCACTGCACGTCACCGACGCGCTCGGCACCGCGACGGCAGGGTCCTCCACCCCGGTGAGGAGCAGCACCGCGGTCCGCGTACGCGACACCGCCGGGCGCGGGCTCCGGGGTCACAGACCGGCGCCGGCCAGGATGCGGCGCATCCGGTCGAGCGGCAGGGCGGGGTTGGCGGCGGCCTCGTCGGCGACGTCGGGGGCCGGGTCGCAGAGGAGTCGTTCCAGCAACGCGAGCGTGACGCCCGGGTGCTGCGCGACCCCGCGGCGCAGGAAGGACTCCTCGGCGGCGGCGAGCCGTTCCAGTGCGGGCTCGGGGAGTCCGGGGTCCTCCAGGGCGACGCGACGCACGCCCGGATCGACTTCGTCGACGAACGAACGCAGCCTGTGGCGGGGAAAGTTGGGATGCTCGACGAGCGGCGGCCGTACGTGATCGCCGTGGGCGCGCACCAGCCGCTCCAGGACCGCCGGGGGCACGTCGGGCCGGCGGGCGGCGGCCCGGCGGACGCCAAGGTCCGGGTCGCCGTCGAGCCGCCGCCACGCGTCCCGCGGCAGGTCCCGGCAGGAGGCCAGTTCCGTCCGGAACGCCGGGTCCCGCCGGTCCAGGTGGGTCAGGCGCTCCTCGAGGGGCGCATCGCGCAGCCACCCCGGTGTGACGTCGTTCCAGTGCAGCGCCACGTAGGCCTCGGTGCTGCCGTCCGCGTGTTCCGCTTCGACGAGGGCGTACAGCCTGTCCCTGGTCCCGGCGTCGACATGTCGGCTCCGGGCGACCGCGACGCGGACGACCGGGTCGTCCGCGTCGACGAGGCGGGCCGCCATCTCGGCGGTCAGATGCGGGTTTCCCGCCACGGCCCGGAGCAGGCCCTCCTCCCCGGCACACGTCAGCTCCGCGAACTGCTCCCATGTGAGCGGGATGTGGCGCGCCACGTTGCCTCGCGTGGCGGGGTCGGCGAGGCACCGGTCCCACCAGTGCGCTGGGACACCCGGCTTCTTGTGCAGCGCAGCGGCCGCCCGGACCCGTGGATCCGGGTCGGCGAGCAGCGTCACCTGCACGGCGAGGGGCCGCTCCCACCAGGTCTGCGCGACCGCGGCACGCACCTTGGGGTCCGGCGCGGCGGCGAGTGCCGTCCGGGGCCGGCCGTATGCCTCCTCGATGCTGTCGATGCCGATCGGCACCTCGTTCTCCACCATGGAGCGGACGAAGCCGGCGGGCGCGTCTCGGATCGCCGGATCGGGATGCGCCTCGATCCTGCGGAGCATGTCCGGCGAGAGCCGGTCCCCGCGGAGGAGGAAGGCGCTGTCGCCGCCGTGCGTCAGCAGGGCCTCGACGACCGCGTCCGGCAGCCGCCCACGACGCAGATGCATCCCGTGCCGGCCATGGTCGTGCGCGGCCAGGCGCACCAGGACGTCGTCGGGTGCCGCCGGATTGCGCCCCAGACCGAAGAGTTGGGGATGCGTGAGGCTGGTCATGCGCCCAACCTAGCGACGCGGCAGCGGCTTTCCGTCGGCCAGCGCGGCGAGGACGGCCTCCGCCTGCCGCAGGACCCCGCGCAGGATGTCGCCTGCGGGGAGGACGTCGTGGACGAGTCCCGCCGACTGGCCCGTGAACGGCAGGTACTCGTCCCCGCGCCCGCGGCGGATCGCCGCCAGCAGGCGCGGTACGGCCTCCTCCGGGTCGACCCGCTCGGGGTGGTCGCGGAGGGTGTCCACGAATTCGGTGCGCAGGGCGCGCGGGACGCCGAAGCCGCCGGGACGGGAGTAGGGCGGGAGGATCCGGTCGCTGTTGAGCGCCTTGACGGCGTCCACCGCGTCCGCGCCGACGATCCGCTGCTTCCAGTCCTGGGAGACGTTCATCTCGGTGGACGCGAGGAACCGCGTGCCCATCGACACGCCCTGGGCTCCCAGGGCGAACGCCGCCGCGACGCCGCGCCCGTCGGCGATGCCGCCCGCGGCGACGACCGGGGTGTCGCCGGCCATGTCGACGACCTGCGGCACCAGGACCATCGTGCTCACGTCGCCGCCGTGCCCGCCGGCCTCGCCGCCCTGTGCGACGATCACGTCGGCTCGCGCGTCCAGGGCCTGCCCCGCCTGGCGGGCGTCGGTCACCTGCTGGATCCAGACGATGCCCGCGTCGTGGGCCCGGGCGATCAGGTCGGCCGGTACGGCGAGGTGGAACGAGATGACGGCGGGGCGCGCCTCGAGCGTGGCCTGGAAGGCCTCCTCGTCGAACGGCCGGGTCGTGTGGTTGATCGCGAAGGGGCGGTCGGTGAGTTCGCGCAGCCGCGACCACTGCTGCCGCAGCTCCGGCACGGTCCGCGCGGCGGTACCCAGGCTGCCCAGTCCTCCGGCCCCGCAGACGGCGGCCGCGAGGGCGACCTCGTCCCAGGGACCGAAGGGGGCGCAGATGACCGGCGCCTCGATACCGAGCAGTCCGCACAACGGGGTGTCGAACATGCCCACCTCCGGCACTGCGAAGATCACGAAGGCCTCAGCCGGCCGCCTTGATCTCTCCAGTATGCGCCTCCCCCACTGGCCCCAGGCGACGCAAGCCGATCGACCGGTGCGGTCGCACGGCCCCTACGGGCGGATGCGCTGGGCGTCCTCCTCCGCGGTGGGCGCGTTCCAGCTGGCCAGGATGCGCAGCTTCTCCTCCGACGGGGAGCCGCGGTCCGCCCTGAAGACGATGACGCTCTGACCCTTGCCACCGGGCAGGACCATCGTCTCGTAGTGCAGGCTCATCTCGCCGACCGTCTCGTTGAAGAACCGCTTCACGCCGTACGAGTGCTCGTAGAGCCGGTACTCCGCCCAGTACCGCGCGAAGTCCGGCGACGCCACCGCGATCTCCCCCACGAGCTGCTCCAGTGCGGGGTCCGCCGCCCGGTCCGCGGCGACCTGCCGCAGTGCCGCCGCCACCTGGGGCGCGATCTTGTCCCACTCGGGGTAGACGATCCTGGCCCGGGGGTCGAGGAACGTCCAGCGGGCGAGGTTGCGCTCCTTGACGGGCTTGGCGTCGAAGTCGTCGACGAGCAGCTTGGCGGTGTGGTTGACCGCCAGCACCTCCAGGCGCGGCCCGTGGACCATGGCGGGCAGGTCGAGCGCGTGCACCATGGCGACGACGCCCGGCCTGGCCTTCACGGGAGGCGGCGCCGAGGGGGTGGGCCGGCTTCCCGCGTTCCGTACCAGCGTCCTGAGGTGCGCACACTCCAACCGGTCGAGCTGGAGTGCCTTCTCCACCGCGCCGAGGACCTCCTCGGAGATGCGGCCGATCCGCCCCTGCTCCAGCTTCGTGTAGTAGGCCACGCTCACGCCGGCGAGCGCCGCGACCTCCTCACGCCTGAGCCCCGGTACCCGCCGGCTGCCGTGGCCGACGGGCAGTCCCGTCCGCCCGGGGTCGATCGCCGCCCGCCGGGAGACGAGGAAGTCCCGCAGGGCCCGCTCAGCGTCCATACCCCAGGTATAGCCGAGGCCCGCGCCCGTGGGGCGCCGAAGGTGGCTCCGCGAGTAGCACCCTCGGCACGGTCACGCTCCCCCTTCACCGGCGGCCCCGCACCTGGTGCAGTCGAAGACGGAAGTCCTGCCCGTCCGTCCGGCCTCGCCCCACCAGGAGACACGCATGCCCTTCACCGTTGCCGCCCTCGCCGCCGCCGGTCCCGACGCGCCGCTGGAGCTCACCACCGTCGAGCGCCGTGAGCCGGGACCCCACGACGTGGTCATCGACATCGCCTGCACCGGCATCTGCCACACCGACATCGCCCTCCTGCGCAACCACTGGATGGAGGGCCTGTTCCCCATGGTCCCGGGCCACGAGATCACCGGGACGGTCGTCGCGGCCGGCCCCGGCGTGACCCGCCACGCGGTCGGTGACCGGGTGGGCGTCGGCTGCTACGTCGACTCCTGCCGCGAGTGCGAGAACTGCCTCGCCGGTCAGGAGCAGCACTGCCTGAAGGGCGAGGTCCTCACCTACGGCGCGCTGGACTACGACAGGCGGCCCACGTTCGGCGGCTACAGCCGCAGGACCGTCGTGGACGAGAACTACGTGCTCCGCATCCCCGACGGCCTCGGCCTGGACGTCGCCGCGCCGCTGCTCTGCGCCGGGGTGACGATGTACGCGCCGCTGCGCCGCTGGGGCGCGGGGCCCGGCAGGAAGGTCGCCGTCGTCGGCATGGGCGGGCTCGGCCACATCGGCGTGAAGATCGCGCACGCGATGGGCGCCGAGGTCACCGTCCTCGGCCGGAGCCCGTCCAAGCGCGAGGACGCACTGCGGTTCGGCGCCGACGCCTACGTGTCCACCGAGGACGGCTCCTGGTTCCGGGACCACGGACGGAGCTTCGACCTGATCGTCAACACCGTGTCGGGCGGCATCGACACCAACGCCTACCTCGGCCTCCTGCGTCTCGACGGCGTGCTGGTCAACGCCGGTGTCACCGCTGAGGCCGCCACCTTCCAGGGCATGCTCCTCGGCGACCCGCGCCGGATCATCACCTCGACGAAGAACGGCGGCATCCGCGAGACCCAGGAGATGCTGGAGTTCTGCGCGCGGCACGGCATCGCCGCGGACATCGAGACCGTGCCGGCGGACCAGGTCGACACCGCGCTCGACCGCCTGGACCGCGGCGACGTGCGCTACCGCTTCGTGATCGATGTCTCCACCCTCGGTCAGGCCGGTTAGGGGCGAATCCGATGGCCCAGGTGGGCGGCCTCGCCAGGCACGGCGCCCCGCCCCCCTGATCGGTACCGACTGCACCGGAACCTTCCGTCAGGACACGGCCGGCCGGCTGCTGGAACGCTCATCCGTCGACGACCGGTCCTGTGCCCGCTGCCCGTGCGGCTTCAAGTGGCTCGGTGACATCCGGGACAGACCGGCGCGACACGTCAAGCGCTGTCGCGGCGGACAGCACGACCGGGGCGGCGGCAACGGCGAAGCACACCGCCAGGGGCATACGCCCCACCAGCAGTCCGGCCGCGGCCGTCCCTCCCGTCGAACCGGCGTTGAAGGCGGTGTTGACCCACGCGCCTGCTCTGGTGCGGGCACCCGGACCGGCGCACTCGTCGGCGATCAGATACGCCGTCGTGATGGCCGGGGCCACGAACAGCCCGCCCAGCGCCACCCAGGCGATGAGGACGTAGGGATGAGGCGAGAGGCCGGTCACCGCCAGAACGAGCCCCAGGGCGAGCGCCAGCGATGACAGCCGGAACCGGCTTGAGGCGCGCCACTGGACGGAGCCGTAGACGAGGCCGCCGACGGCGCTGCCTGCGGACAGCGCCGCCAGGACCCAGGGCACCACGTGGGAGGCCTGACGTTCGTCGGCGAAGGCGATCACAAGGAGATCCAGCGCCCCAAGGCTCGTACCGAGCCCGGCAGTCACGGCGATCGCCTGCCCCAGCCCGGGGGTGCCCCCCTGCCGGCCGGGGGTCACACCCGGGGGAACGTTCCCGGACGGTGCCGCTGACGCCGCAGCGGCCTTGCCCCGGTACCCCAGACTGCGGGCCGCCGGGGACGCCGCCAGCATCAGTGCCCCGGCCCATACGAGGGCGGCGCTCACGGCAAGACCCACCCACGGCGCGGCGACTTTCACCAGCACGCCCACCAGCAGCGGCCCGGTCACGAACAGAAGCTCCTCGGCCACACCGTCCAGGCTGTACGCGCGTTGCAGCAGCCCCCGGTCGGGGACCAGGGCGCTCCACAACCTCCTCATCACCGGACCGAGCGGTGGCGCACTGGCACCGGCGGCTCCGGCAAGGACGCCCAGGAGGACTCCCGACGCGCCTTCCCTTGCTGTCGCGAGGGCCAGCCCGGTCAGCAGCACCGCGTAGACGGCGGCCATGGGAGGCAGTACCCGGCGCGGCCCGTACCGGTCGACCAGACCGGCGCGGGCAGGGGAGAGAAAGACGCTGGTCAGCCCGAACACAGCCATGACACTGCCTGCCACGGCGTAGGAGGCAGTCGCCTCCTTGACCGCCAGGATCAGGGACAGCGAGACCATTCCGTAGGAGAGCCGGCCCAGCAGCGCGGCAGCGAACGTGCGGCAGGCATAGGGGGTCCGCAGGACAGCCGCATACGACGAGGCGGCGACAGACGACGACATGATCATGTTCCTCGGGGAAGACAGCGCCGGACCGGCGGCGCTCACGCGTGCATGGGCAGCGAGGACCGCGCCCAGCGGGGCGCGGCGGCACTGACTCCTATGCACGGGAGAGGAACATGCGGGCGAACATAGCAGTACGGCAGCCGCGAGGGGTAAGGGCCCGCGAAAGTGGCGCGAAGCGACCGGTCTGCCGAAGGCCGGTGGACGGCCGGGCCGGTACGCGGGGCGCGCGGATCCGCCCGCGATGCGTCCTCGCCGGTGACTGGGCAGGCTGGGAGCATGCGCACCGAGGGGCCGCCGGTGGTCGTGGAGCCTCCGGTCGACGGCCGAAGGGTCGTGATCCGGGGCGACTACTTCGGCACCGCGCACTGTCTGACGGACCTGCTTCGGTTCCTGTGGCTCGCCGGGTACGACGCCGGCACGGTCAGCCTGACCGACCCCGGGCAGGTGGAGTGGCGCGGGGGCGGTCCGGAGGCGTGGTGAACGCGGCGGGCGAGCGGGCTCAGTGGGGCGAGACGTAGCGGGAGCCGGGGCGCAGGCGTACGGCCCTGGCTCGTTCCGGGGCGGCGATCCGGCCGTCCTGGCAGTCCGGACAGAGTTCGTGCCGGCCCTGGTCGGTGACGACGGTCCCCCAGCCGAAGCACGGTCGGCATTCGCGGGCCAGGTCGACGTTCGCGCGGGGAGTGGGGCTGGGGATTCCCTCGGCTCCTCGGATCATGTGGCACCCCTCTGTACTACCTCCGGAGATTTTGCGTGATTATTACCCATTCGATAGGACATACACCCATTCCGGGTCATTTTTATCCGACGCGGCCCAGCCGGCGCGCGCTCCACTGCGCCAGCGGCTGCAGGACCGCGACGAGCGCCTGGCCGTCGGGGGCGAGCTCGTAGCGGACCTGCACGGGGGTGCTGGGGATGACCGACCGCGCGATGAGTCCCTCGGCCTCGAGCTCCTTCAGGCGCTGGGCGAGCAGCCGGTCGGAGATGCCGGCGATGACGGCGCGGTACTCGCCGAAGCGGCGCGCGCCGCGCGACGCCGCGAACAGGATCGCCCCCGTCCAGCGGCGTCCGACGAGCTCGACCGCGCCCCGGAAACTCGGGCACGCCTCGTCGTGGACCGAGCCGCGCTCCAGGCGAAGTGCCGACGGCCGGGGGGTGGTCGTCTCGTGGGATCCCGTGGTCATCCCTCGGAGCGTAGCCATGGGCGGTGGCGGGAGCGGGTGTCGTGCCTGGTCCTGCCGCTACCAGGACGGGGCTTCCCCGGCAGCCGGGGACGGGCGGGCGGCCGCCGTGGTCGTGGTGGGGCGAAGGGCGCCACCCAGGGGACAAAGATCGGGAGCCCGGCGTTTCGTCGTGTCGGCCACGGTCGGATCCCCACAGGCGAGAGCATGGAGGGGACGGTGGTTGTCCGCACGGTGTCCTTGGTACGGACCGACGCTGTGCGGCGAACAGGGGCAATCTTGGAGGGCACGGTGTCGGACGATGCCGGCGGGGGTCGGCAATGGGCGGCCCAGCCTGGTTTCTGGCGGCAGGTCGTCGAGCAGTTGGGGGCGTCACTGGTCGTGCTCGGCCCTTCCGGGCGCGTCGTCGCGGCCAACCCGGCCGCCGAACGGCTGCTGAGCCGCACCGCCGACGCGATGGCCGGCGAGGACTTCCACGACCTCGTGCACCGGCACGCGGACCGTGAACGTCCCGATATCCGGTGCAGGTTGCTCGAAGCACTGACCCACGCCGGTGAGGCCCACGCGGACAGCGACAGGTATCTGTGCGGTGACGGCAAGCTGGTCGAGGTGTCCTGGTCCGCCGCGCCCGTGACGGACGGCGCCTCGTTCGAGGGGACCGCGATGCTGTTCGCCGGCCTCTCCGACGACCGGACTGGACGTACCGAGCACATGCAGGCGTTGGAGGGCCTGACCGGCCGGCTCACGCTGGTCGCAGAGATCACCGCGGTGCTCGGCCAGACCCTTGAGACGGACGAGGCGCTCACGCGCCTCGG
The DNA here is from genome assembly GCF_035918135.1 of Actinacidiphila glaucinigra. Lineage (NCBI taxonomy): Bacteria > Bacillati > Actinomycetota > Actinomycetes > Kitasatosporales > Streptomycetaceae > Actinacidiphila > Actinacidiphila glaucinigra. The sequence goes on along the minus strand of NZ_CP109144.1, from coordinate 8,052,942 downwards.
GCGCCTGCTGGTCCCCGGCCTCGCCGACTGGGTGGTGGTCGACCTGCTCGTCGGTGACGACGAGACGCACCGGGTGGCTGTCACCGGACCCGACGGCCGCGACCGTGGGCAGGAGGGCTGGCGCGCCCGCCTTCCCTTCGCGGGCGAGTCCCGTTCCCCACTGGTCCAGGCCGTGCGCGGGGCGGTGCCCGTCCTGCAGGAGCAAGCGGGTACGGCGGCACGGCCGGACTCGCCGCTGGCCGCCCTTCACAACGGCTTCCTGCAGTCGGTGGGTGCGGCGTCGGCGCTCACCGTGCCGCTGGGCTCGGGAAGGCGTTCCACCGGGGCACTGACCCTGGTCCGCACCGACCCCGCCTTCCCCTTCGGCAACGACGACCTGCAGGTCGTCGTGGACATCGGCCGCCGGGTCGGCCAAGTCCTGGACAACACACGCCGGTTCGGCCGCCAACGAGACGTCGCCGAGGCCATGCAGCGGAATCTGCTCACGCCCCTGCCCGAGTCAGGACGGCTGCTCATGGCCGCCCGCTACCAGCCAGCACCCGCCGCGTCCCAGGTCGGTGGCGACTGGTACGACGCGTTCCAGCTCAAGGACGGTGTGACCGCGCTGGTCATCGGCGACGTCGTCGGCCACGACCTGACGGCCGCCGCGGGAATGGCCCAACTCCGGGGAATACTGCGGTCCCTGGCCTGGGATCGCACCGAACCCCCCAGTGCGGTCGTCGACCGCCTCGACGACGCCATGCCCGTGATCACCACCGTCCCCATGGCCACGCTCGTCCTGGCCCGCGTCGAGGGCCCCCCGGACGGCCCCTGGACCCTGCGCTGGACCAACGCCGGACACCCCCCGCCGCTGCTGCTCACCCCGGACGGCCACGGACGGTACCTCGAGGACGCACGAGGCCCACTGCTGGGCGCCCGTCTCGACGCCGGGGACCGCCGGCCCGACGCCACCACGCCCCTGCCGCCGGGGTCCACGCTCCTGCTCTACACCGACGGCCTCATCGAACTGCCCGGCTCCGACCTCGACTCCGGCCTCAGCCGACTCCGTCGCAACGCCCTGGCACTCGCCGAGGAGCCGCTGGACGCATTCTGCGACCAGATCCTGACCCGCATGCCCCCCGGCAACGTCGACGACATCGCCCTCCTCGCCCTGCGTGTGCCCCCCGCTTGAGAGCCGGCCTGCCGGTGCCAGGCACCCGACATCACCCCTTCGGCTACCCGGCGTGCGCAAACGGGCACCGAAAGTGATCCTTGCTGTGGGTTCGACGTCCCTCGTGACGGTCCCCGCCGCGTACTGCGGGGTGGGCGGCACGGGCCGCCCGCAGAGAACCCATACCTGGAGGTGACGTGTTGTACCGAATAACCAGGCCCATGTCATCGGCACAGCGACGCTACGGCCGAGTCCGCGTGATGACGATCGCCGCGAGCGCCGCACTCGCGTCCTGCTTCGTGACGGGCACGGCGTTCTCCGCGCCCGCGGCAGACGGCACCTCGGCGGCGGCCGAGACCGCGCAGGGCGTCCAGCAGCGGTCCGTGCACCCGTGCTACCAGTACCCGACGTACCCCAACTACCCCAACTACTGCCTGAACCGTCCGGGCATCCCCGGCCCTCCCGGACCGCAGGGACCGGCCGGTCCCGCGGGTCCCCCCGGCCAGACCGGGCCCGCCGGGCCTGCCGGACCCCAGGGCCCCGCCGGCCCTCCGGGTACCGGTGGCGGGCTCTCCGGGGCCCACACCCTGGTCGCCACGTTCACGGCGGACGGCGCCGACCACACGCTGTCCTGCCCCGCGGGCGAGTTGGCCATCGGCGGCGGATTCCAGGTCACCAGGGCCACGATCGTGACCAGCGTCCCGTTCGCGAACCCCTCCACCGGGTGGACGGTGAACGCGGTGCCCGCCGGACTGGCGCCCAACACCGTGACCGTGGTCGTCGCTTGCGCGCTCGCGGCCACGCCCTGACGTGAGCCGACCGAGCCCGGCGCACCGTGCGGTGCGCCGGGCTCGTCGATGCCCGACGGTGCCCGGTCACGCGGGCGGGAGGCGTCGCCGGCCGAGCCAGATGTGCCCCGCTACGTCCTGGGCGGGCCCCCCACCGGGTCCGGCGAACCCCGACGCTTGCGCAGGGCGCTGTCCGGACGGAGCGACGCCGCCGCGAGAGCCAGAATCAGTCCGATCACGCCGACGATGATGTTGTTGGTGATGGTGCGGGTGGTACTGACGTTGCCCGTGACACACCATGGCGAGATGATCACCCACAGGGCGATGATCGCTGCCACCCAGGCCCTGGAGTGGGTCCGCTCGAAGCCGCGCCCCACGCCCCCCATGAGCAGGGCATACGCGATACCGGCGACGAGGTTGCTGACGGCTATCGTCGACAGCGCGTTGAAGCCGAACAGTGCGTTGAAGCCCACGATCCACGGTGACGCAGCCAGGTATATGCCTGTGAGCAGGCCCATCGCCTCTATGACCTGGCCGCGATTGGTCGCCGTCGCACGCTCGTAATCCGCGCGAAGTTCCAGCAGGTCGGGGTGCTGTTCAATGCCGGGTTGCGTCCGAGACATACGGACCATCTCCGTTCATTTCGAACATTCTCCCTATCCCCATACCCGGATGTGCGCATCCGAGTCCGGTCTTTTTCGACCCGGCACGGCGGCCGTCCCCGCGCCGTCCACGAGGCAGGGGGGCAGGGCCTCGCGGCGGGGGCACAGGCGCTCTGCCCGACCCCAGGCCCTGCACAGGGGGACCGCCGTCGGCTTCCCGTGCAGCCAGTGTGTGGGCCGGGCGGGCCGACGCAGGGGACCTCGGCATGAAGGCCCCGCTGCCGCCCAAGGCAGGCATAGCGCGGGGCGCCAAAGGCATCGAGGAGAAGCCGGAGGCCCCGGTCCGGCGTCCGGCGCCCGCAGCCTGTAGAGCCGGCTTCATCGCCGCCGCCCACGGCCTCCACGCGCCTGCCTGGAGGAGCGATCAGGCGCTCGGCCTTCGTCCTCCTCGTCTTCGTCCTCCCCCTCTTCGTCCTCCCCCTCTTCGGCCTCCTCGTCTTCGGCCTCCTCGTCTTCGGCCTCCTCGTCTTCGGCCTCCTCGTCTTCGGCCTCCTCGTTTTCGTCCTCCCCGTCTTCGTCCTCTTCGTCTTCCTCGGGGTACTCCTCTTCCTCCTCCTCTTCGTCCTCGGGGTACTCCTCTTCCTCCTCCTCTTCGTCCTCCGGGTACTCCTCCTCCCCTTCCTCTTCGTCCTCCGGGTACTCGTCCTCCGTGTCGTCCTCGTCAGGCTCCTCCGAGCCTTCCTCGTCGGCAGCCTGCTCTTCCTCCTCGATGGCTTCCTCGTGCGTGCGGACCACTTCGCCGTCGCGAATCTCGCCGCGCCAGCCGTCAGCTTCCTCGTCGGTAAGGGTCACGTAGCGCAGGAAGTGCTTGAAATCCAGACGTAGACGGCGCCCTTGGGCGCGCCAGATGTTTCCGGTCTTCTCGAAGAAGCCAGAGGGGTAGTACTCGACCACGAGCACGATACGGGTGAGGCTGGGCGCCAGTTCGTGGAAGCTCACGCAACCGCGTGTCGTGCCCTTGGCACCCTCCGAGGTCCACACGATGCGTTCGTCCGGCACCTGCTCCTGCGTCGTGGCCTTCCACCCTCGCGTCGACGGGCCTACTTTGACCTTCCAGTCGCTGTCCGTGTCCTTGCCGCGTGACGCACTGCGGACGCCCTTGGTGAAGGTGCTGAACTTCTCGTACTGGGTCCAGTGGTCGTAGGCGAACCGCAGCGGCACACCCACGTCCTGCGCCTCGATGATGTTCATGACCTTGGACGTGCCGGACTTTCGGCCCTTGCCGCCTCCGCCGCCGAAGGCCTCCTTGACCTTGCCGACGACGCTGTCCTTGACGCTTTTCGCCTTCTCGCCGATCAACGCCTTGAACGGTGAATCACCTTGGAGCATCCGCAGCCCCGCCTTGGGGAGCACACCGCCCCCGTCCGCTACGCCTTGGAGCCCGCTGGTGACGTCGCCGAGCTTGTCGCTGGCCTTGTCCGCCAGATTCTGCACCTGCGCACCCAGGAAGTCCGTGAACGCGCCGCGCAACTGGTCAAGCCCCGAGCCCTGTTCGCCTCCGCCTGCCGTGCCGGCCATGGGCCTACCTCCGCCGTGTGGATGCCTTCTTCGCCGCCGTCTTCTTCGCCGCCGTCTTCTTGGCCGCTGCCGTCCTCTTGGCAGGCGCGGAGGACTTCTTCGCCGCTGCTGTCCTCTTCGCGGGCGTCGTCTTCTTCGCGGGCGCCGTCTTCCTCCCCGTTGCCCCCTTGGCCGGTGCCTTGCGGGGAGCCGCCTTGGCGGGGCGGCGAGTTCCTCCACGGCCGCGCGCACCCTCATCCCGGCCCTCGTCCGTCCTGCGGCCTGTCCTGCGACGCCTGGGCTCAGGCTTCTCCGGCTCCTCCTCTTCCATCTCCGCCTCACCCTGGGAGGTTTCCTCTTCCCCCTCCTCCTCGGGCTCCTCTTCTTCCTCTTCTTCCGCGTCTTCGGGCTCCTCTTCCTCCTCGTATTCCTCCTCCGGTTCTTCCTCGTCTTCCGGCTCCTCTTCCTTGCGCTTTCCTATGCGCTCAGTGCGCGCTTGCAAGGAGTCGGCCAACTCGGAGAGCTTGCGGTCGGCAACTGCGCCCATCGCCTGACGGCCGGCTTTCAAAGCCTCGCCGCGCAGCTGCTCGCTGAGCTCTTCGAATTGAGGAAGTTCGCGCAGCCTCTTGACCCCTTCCGTCAGCAACTGTTGGGGTTCGAGGCCGACTCGGCGTCCGGCCAGGTAGGTCGCGATGCCGAAGGCCAGCCGCCCCTTCTTGGTCCGGCCGAGGATGTAGCCCCCGGCGACCGCGACAGCAAGAGCGACTTTTGGTACGTCATTCATCAAGTGTCCCTTCGGGAGGGTGACCGAGCTGGTGCTCCGGCCCGGCGCCCGAGCGTCGGGTACGCGGGCTCGCTCGTCAGGGCGAAACGTCTGAAGGGGGTACCGGGCAGCGGCCGCGCTGCTCGCTCCGCTATCTCCAGTCTGGGTTGTTACGTCAGCCGGCGCATGCGGAGAGCGGAACCCTATGGGGGCCGCCACAACATGCCGGCACGACGCCCAGGTGATCACGGGGCCCCAGCGACGGCAGCGCCCCAAAGATCCCTCCCGCCTCGCCACCTCATGCGCCGGTGTGTGCGGGCTCCTAGCATGGGACGTATGTGCGCAGATGACGTCCAGCGACCGCTGAGGCGGCCGGACTTCACGGCCTACACCGTGCCCACCGGCGCAGTTCCTGCTCACAGCTCAAACGGAACGCATGAACAAGCGGTCGGCCTCGCCGAGGCAACCAGAAGGGGAGCCGCAGGAGCCGCCCACCAGGACGGTGAGACGGCCGAGGCCGCCGCCGAGACCATGGAGCCGTTGAAACCGGAGGCTGCGTGGATGGTTGCACGCCGGCATGCTTCCGGCCTCAATGATCGCGGGCATCACACTGATCTGCCTCGCGCGCACGACCCCGACGGCACTGGCCTGTGGAATCTACTCCGCCTCCGCGTGGCTGCTGTTCGGCACCAGTGCTGTCTACCACCGCGGCACCTGGGGTCCTCGCGAGGAGACGGTCCTGCGTCGGCTCGACCACGCCAACATCTTCGTGGTCATCGCCGGCACGTACACGCCCCTTGCCATGGCCCTTCTTCCCCAGCACAGACGAGCCGTCCTGCTGGGGCTCATGTGGGCCGGCGCCTTCACCGGAGTCGCCTTCCGGGTGCTGTGGGTGGGAGCTCCCCGCTGGCTGTCCACCCCTTGCTACCTTGCGCTCGGCTGGTCCGGCGCCTTCCTCCTACCGGACTTCATGCACGTCGGCGGGGCCGTGGTGGCATTCCTGATCGTCACCGGCGGAGTTCTGTACACCGCAGGTGCAGTGGTGTACGCGATGAAGCGACCTGACCCGTTTCCGCGCTGGTTCGGATTCCACGAGGTCTTCCACACCTTCACCCTCGCTGCTTTCACGACCCATTACGCGGCGATCGCCCTGGCGGCCGTGTGACCAGCCCACATCATCAGAGGCACCGTCGGTCCTTGGCTGCCACGTGTCCTACGCGCGTGCGGCGTCAGCGCGTCCCGGACTCCTGTGGGCCCGCTCTGTCCAACGGCATTCGACCTGTGGTGCCTGGCGTGCGCAGCAGGGCCCGTGGAGCGTAGCGTTGAAGGTGTCCGCCGGGCTGGTCGTGTGAACCGACCACGCAGCCCGGGCCCCAACCGGGCGGGCCCAGGCTCTGTCCGCAGCGTCGCCCCCCCTTCATGGCGTGTCGCACCGTGGCTCGCCGTCCGCGGGGGGATGTACGCCGTCACGCAGGAGTGAACCCCGGCTCTGATCAGCAGCGACAGGCCTCTACGGGAGGAGTTCATGGCCGTACACCACCGTGTGGTGCGGATTCCCAGCGGAAGTATGGGCCGCGCTCGCCGACGGCTCGCGTTACGGCGAGTGGGTCGTCGGCCTTGGACACCCTGATCATCCTCGATGAACCTCCGCTGCGGAGCCCTGGCGGGTTTCAACACAACGCGGCGCTTGACGCGTTGCGCGTGCCGGCGCTGACCGCATCCCGAGGTGCCCCTGTGCGCGGTGCGAAGAATGCCGACCGGGGCACCGATGTCCTGGAGGGCTGCACCGGCGCCCCCACCGGCAATCGTCTTCCTTGTGCCCGGGAACGGCCTCCTGGTGGCTACGGTTGTCGTGTGGCAGACGATTACATGCCGGTCTGCGAGTAATCGAATACTGTCGGATGTGTCGGAGGCGGCCATGGGGGCACGGAGACGCTTGTCTGAGGGCCTTGCGATCCCAGGCGAGACGCGGCTCGACGGCCTGCCCACGGCACTGTCCGATCGACGGCGGCTGGCCGCGGTGGAGGCGACGGGGTTGCTGGACACCGGCCCCGAGGCGGCATTCGACGACCTGGCCCAGCTCGCGGCCTCGGTGACCGGTTGCGCGCGGGCATTCATCACACTGGTCGACGAGCGTCGATCGTTCTGGAAGTCCTGCATCGGTGTGGACGCCGGGGAGGTGGCCATGGCGGAGCGGCAGAACCCCGTAGGGGAGGGTTTCTGCCCCTTCGTGGTCAGCGGGCACGGGGAGCCGTTCGTGGTCGCGGACGCCGCTGCCGACGCCCGCACGAGCAGCCATCCCGCGGTCACGCGGATGAAGATCGGAGCCTGGGCCGGGTACCCGATCGTCGCCGCGGGCGGAGAGGTACTCGGCACCATGAGCGTGGTCGATGAGAATCCGCACGCCTGGCAGCCCGAGGAACTGGCCGAACTGGCGACGATTGCCCGCGCGGCCAGTAACGAGATCAACCTGCGCACCTCGCTGGCCATCGCCCAGGACGCCCTGGAGACCGCCAGCACACTGGCCCGCAGCCTCCAGGACAGCCTGCTGCCCCCGGTACTGCAGAAGGTCCCCGGCTTGGAGACGGCCGCCTCGTACTTGCCGGCGGCCGGTGGCAGCACGGTGGTGGGCGACTTCTACGACCTTTTCCAGGCCAAGGGGCCTTGGTGGTGCACCGTGATGGGCGACGTGTGCGGGAAGGGCACCGAAGCGGCCAAGGTCACCGCCCTGGCCCGCTACACCCTGCGCGCCGAGGCCACCCAGCACAAGTCCCCCGCCTCAGTGCTCGATCACCTCAACTCCGCACTCATGGAGCAGCGCCAGGGAGAGCGGTTCCTGACCGCCGTCTACGCCACCTTCCGCACCACAGCCGCGGGCATCGCGGGGCGGCTGTGTACCGCGGGACACCCACCGGCGCTGATCCGCCGCGCCGACGGCCGTATCCAGGAGGTCGGCCGGTCCGGAAGCCTGCTGGGCATCCTCGCAGACGTCAGGCTCACCGACGTCCCGTTCCGGCTCGCCCCTGGCGACGCCCTGCTGCTCTACACCGACGGCGCCACCGAGGCCCGCGCCCGTCGCACCGCCTCGTCCGGCGCCCGGCCGCAGTTCGGCGAAGACGCCCTGGCCGCCGCCTTCGCCGGCTGCCGGGGAATGGATGCGCTGGGCATCGTCACCCACCTCGGCGACCTCATCGCCGAGCACACTGGCGACTGGGCCAGCGACGACACCGCTCTCCTCGCCCTGCGCGTCCCCCCGCGCCCCTGACGAGCGTGGGAGACCCGGCGCGGCCTTGCCAGTGCCCCCGCTGCGCCCGATGACGGCGCCCTATTCGACGCGGCGAGCCTTGTGCCCGCCGACGTCGAAGCGCGCCCGGATGGGCAGTTCGCTCAACCCGGTGCTTTCGCGTGCGTGCGCCACGGGGCCGTGGCACAGTGCCTGCAGGACCGGGGCGGGTGTCGCGTGATCCGTCAGCGTGACAGCCAGGTCGAGCCGGGGGTGCACCGGGCGTCCGGCCATATGGGCGCCCGCCCGCCCGACGCCGGGCAGAGCGGTTGCTTCGGCGGCCACGGCGTCGCTGAGGGCGCGACCCCGCAGTTCGACACCGTCGGGCGGTGGCGTTCCGCCCAGGTGCACCGAGGCGGGACGTTGGCGAGTGAACTGGGCGAGCAGCCACAGGAGGGCCAGGACGGTCACCAGGGTGAGGCCGGCGATGACGGCGGGCCACCACCACCAGCCCTGGTCGCTCCAGCGGATCCGGTCGGCGTTGCTGAGCAGCACTTCGTTGTGCGAGGTCAGCGGCCAGCCTGCGGGCGGAACCACATGAAGCCGACGGTAGAGGTCGAGAGCTGCGGTGAGGACCAGCAGCCCGCCACCCAGCAACACCAGGCCGCTGATGGCGAGGAGGAGGCGGTTGAGCGTGGATCGGCCGTTCATGGCGCGCTCCCGGGGCGGGGTCAACGGGTGTGGTGTCGGAGGCGGATCGCCAGGCGTGGGGCATGTGCCAGAGCGAGTTCGCGGCACTGCTCCTGCAAGGCCTGAGTCAGGTCGTCGTGGACGGTCGCCGGGTCGCGGAAGCGGACCTCCGCTCGGGCGATCACGCGCCGGCGTCCGACCCGGACCTTGGCTCGGCCTACGCCGGAGACCCGCATCGCGGTATCGCGCAACACCAGTTCGGCTCCCCGACGGTCCAGCCAGGCACGCAGTCCCGCACAGCCGTCGGGTGCCCGCAGCGGCAGCAGTCGGCGCAGGCCGGGGGTGAGCGCGAGGAAGAGCAACCACAGGCCGAGGACGACGGCGACGGCCGCGCCGATCAGCATCCACAGGTCGTCAACCGGGCGACTGGCCAACTCGTCGGCGAGGCCGGTGCGCCAAGCCCCGGCGCGCTGTCCGGCACGCACCGCGATCACGTCGTACAGCGTCACCCCGAAGGCGCAGAGTGCCACCAGAGCCACCACGGCGGCCGGAATGCGGCGTGCCGACCACAGGCGAGGTGACCTCGCCCCAAGGCCGTCGCCCGCCGGCGACCTCGCGTCGGGATCGCGGATGCCGGGCCGGCCCGAGACTGCGGCCCCTTCACTCTCGGGTGGCGCTTCATGGCGACCGGGCGGTGCGATACCGGATGGGAGAGACATGGGGGCTCCTTGCTCCTTGGTCGGTGCGTGACGATCGGCTGGTCCACGGCGACGCTCAGGCGGCGGGGGTCATCGAACCCGGTCCGGTCCGCCGACAGTGGCCAGGCGCCGAATCGTCAGCGTGACGTCACGGACGTCCAGACCGGTCAGTTGGGCCACCCGCTCGGCGACCTCGCGCTGCAGTTGCCGGCAGGTGACGGCGATATCGGCGGGGTACGGAAGGTCCACCGTCAGCGCCAGTTGTGCGGTCTCTCCGTACGTGGTCACGCGAGCCCCCGGTGCGGCCAGATCCGTGCGCTGATGCCTCGGGCCGAGGTGCCGGCGCAGCGCCGTACCGGCGACCCGGACGGCGATGCGGGCCACGACCCGGTCGGGTATCACCGTCGCGCCACGTGCGGCAGGCGCCACACGGCCGTCGACGTCGTCCGCATGCCCACCAGGGGGACGGGCGGCCGGTCCTACGGCCCGGGCGGAGGTGTTCACCGTGTCCGCCGAGCGGACGTGTCCCGCTGCCGCCGGGTGAACACGTCGGCGTCGCCTTGCAGGACGAGACCGACGCCCAACCCCACGGCGCCCAGGACCGCTACCAGGAGGAAGGCCCAGAACCCGCCGAAGTAGCCGGCGAATCCCAGTGCCATTCCGGCTGCCAGACCCACTGTCGCTGTGTTCATGATTCACTCACCTGTCCCGCACCCACGTGTGCCGCGGCCTTCGTGCCCGCTGGAAGGCGCACTGACGGAGGTCATCGGACGCGGCCCTCGTCCGGCTCGGTTACGCCTTCCTCTTCCTCGTCGGGCAGCTTCACGTCGTCGACGACGAGGTTCACCTCGACGACCTCGAGGCCGGTCATGCGTTCCACGGCGGAGATGACGCTGACGCGGACCTCTGCTGCCACGTCGGGGATCGCGTAGCCGTACTCGACGACGACATCGAGGTCCAGCGCGGCCTGGCTCTCGCCCACCTCGACCTTCACCCCGCGGCTGACGCTGCCGGTCCCGCCGCCGGGGACGCGTTCGCGCATCGCGCCCATGGCCCGGGCCATGCCCGCGCCGAGGCTGTGGATCCCGGGGACCTCACGGGCGGCGGTTCCCGCGATCTTGGCCACGACGCCGTCGGCGATGGTGGTCTGGCCCCGCGTTTCGGGGGAGGTGTTCGCCCCGGTCGGCCCCTTCAACATCGTCCCGGTCCCGGCGGAGCCGTCCTGTCCGGTGAAGGGACGGTCGGTGGTGTCCGTCATGGCAGTCGCCTCGATCAGTTGCTGCGGGCACCGTACGGGGCCCGTCACAGAGTTGGACACATCCGGGAGGCAATTCGTCATGCACATCCGCGAACCGGCATCACATGCCTGAAGCCGGGCATGCGTAACACCGCAGGGAGGAGGCGCGGTCATGACGCACAGCGTCGGCACTTCCCCACGCCGAGCAACCGCTCCCGGTACGTCCACGGGCCCCGTTCTCCGGGGCCTGGCCGACGGCCTGCCGTCCGCGTCGGACGATCTGCTGGCGACCCGGGCCGGCGAAGGAGACGAAGAGGCCTTCGCGATCCTGGTGCGGCGCCACAGCCGCCCTCTGCTGGCACTGGCCTTCCACACGCTGGGGAACCTGCAGGACGCCGAGGACGCCGTCCAGGACGCTTTCATCAGCGCCTGGTGGCGCCTGCCCGATTTCCGTCACGGCTCGGCGTTCAGGACCTGGATGTACCGCATCACCGTCAACCGCTGCCTGAATTCCCTGCGCCACCGCCCGGCCCCGGTACCGTTGAACTGGGTGACCGAACCCGCCGCCCCTGGTATGCGGAGCTCGCCGGCGCGGGCGGCCGAACAGGACGCCCTCACCGACGCTCTGGCCGGCGCGCTCGGCGCCCTGGAACCGCAGCAGCGCATCTGCTGGATCCTTCGGGAACTGCAGGGGCTTCCTTACGCGCAAATCGCCCACGCCACCGGTACCACCGAGCAAACGGTCCGCGGGCGACTGTACCGAGCACGACGAACCCTGAAGGAGGCGCTGGGCCCATGGCGCTAGACGACCATCCCCCCCGGCCTCCGGCGGACGGCTGCGCTCTCGACGAGGTCCGCCGTCACACCGGCGACGAAGTGCTCACCTGCGGGCGCACGCTCAGTCACGCCTGGGATCAGGCCAGGGACGTCGGTCCGCCCGTGGACCCCCACCTCGCCGAGTGCCCGTACTGCCGCGATGCCGTGGACGGACTGGCCGCACTGGGCAGGGCGACGCAGGCGCTGCGGGAGCAGGAACCACCCGGCACACAGCGCCTCATCTCCCGCGTCATGGACATCGTCCGGAAAGAGGTACGGCTGGGGCCGATGCTGCCACTGGGCGACCCCACTCGCACTTTGCTGATCGCCGGGCGCACCGCGGCCGGCGTGCTGCGCAGCGCGGCTGACTCGGTACTCGGCGTCACGACCGCCAGTTGCCGTCTGACCCGAGCCGACGAGCGGACGGGCATACGCGTGAGCATCACTCTGGCCGCCGCTTTGAACCGCCCTCTGCCTGAGACGGCCGCACTGGTGCGCCGCGCGGTACGAGACGCCGCCGACGACGCACTGGGGCTGTTGGCGGCCGCGGTGGACGTCACGGTGATCGACGTACACCACGCAGCATGGTCGCCGAGCACGCCGGAGCCCGCGCACGGCGGCCCGGGGGCCACCGCATGACGGGCTGCGATCCCGCCGACCTTCGCCGGAGCGCCGCTGAGGCCGCCCTCGGGATCGACGGGGTACTCGGCTTGCAGCCCACTCTCGCCAGCCGTCTCGCGCGAGCCGCTTCACGCCCGGTTCAGGGAACGGCGGACAACAGGGCCTCCCCGCTGTCGGGCGTCCGCGTCGCGCGTTGCCCGGACGGCTCGGGCTGGCAGGTGGAGATACGTTGCGTCGTGGCCGAGGGCCACCGGGCCGTGGAGGTCGCCCGAGCGGTCCACGACCGGGCCCGGGCCTCACTCATGCCGCTCGTCACGGCCCACGAGACCGGTAACACCCTCACCGTGACCGTCACCATCACCCGGATCGTACGGACACCGGCGTGATCCGGTCCGGAGGGCGGCGGTCGCCGACGGACTCCCCCAGGACGCGCCCCGTTCCCGGCGGAACGCGAACCCGCACCCCGTCGCGTGGATGATCGCGGTTCGGGGTCGACGGGCCCGCGTCCGTCGCCGTGACACCGAAACAGCTCCGAGAGCCTACGGATTCGTCTCCCTCCTCCCTCGCGAAGGACCGCCAGACGGCTCCTGCGGGTCCACCGCGGTGGATTCCGAGGCTTCTTCGGTCCCGCTGGGACGCCCCGAGGGGCCCCGCGGTCCCGTGTCCTGGATACCCCTCTTGCCGGACTTCCCAGACCGCTCCTCACCACTGCGGGAGACGTCTTCCACGGGTGAGCCCTGCAACGAGTCCTCTATGTCCTGCTGACTCGGCTCGCGGTTCTTCCCGCCCGGCGCGTAGGTGTCCGGATGGAAGGAGCGATGCGCGCTCGGGTTCTCCTCCTGGTGGGTCGCGTCCACGTCCTGCGCCCATCCGTGCTGGTCATCGCCCTTGAACCGGCTCGTTTCCTCGCCCTGCCGGCCTTCACTGCGCTTCTTCTCCATGACAGCCTTCCTTCATCAACCCCCGAGGAGCGATATGCCCTATTCGAGCCCATGCCCAGTATTCGAGACTCAAACGGGAAGACATGCGGTCTGTGCGCCGCATCCGGCGGAGCAGCGACGACGGAATGCTGCCGACCGGGACCTCTGGGGCTGACGTGTCAGGCTCAAGAGTTCACCCCATGTGACATGGGGCGTGGCATACGCGGAAAGCCGCTGCTGCGGGGGGCTGCCGGGGAGGCATTGCGGGTCGACCCCGAAGGGTGCCGACATCACCTTGCGTGACGTCGAAGCTCACCTTCTGGACCTCCTGGAACTCGCGGAAGCCCTGGGTGGCGATGTTCGGGTGGCGGACAGAGACGCCAGCGCCGCCGCCGGCGCAAATCCTCCACGTCGGGACGGTGATCGGCCCCTCAGCGCGGGCCAGGACACCTGCGAACCGATTCGCGCAGCGACGAGCGTCCGTCGCGCCACGCGTCCAGCAGACGGTTTTCCAGGCGCCGGTCCAGGAGCCCGGCGGCCCGGATCCCGAACACGACGTCCGGCGTGAGGCCGGGCTCACGCGTGATCAGGTCACCGACGACGTCGCGGCGCATGACTTGCTCGTGCACGGCGTCGGCCTCGATGTGCTCGCTGTAGAAGTGCCGGCACGCGGGACCTCCGCCGAGGCGGTCTACGGCCTGCACCAGTCGGCGGGCGCTCGGCGCGGTGGTGATCTCCCCCGCGGCGAAGTGACCGACGAGTGCGCCACGCAAGCGGCGGTGCAGGCCCAGGTGGGACATCAGGTTCACGGTGGCCAAGGTGGCCGCCGGGACGTTGTCCACGTAGTGCCCGTACGCCGGGTCGAGGTCCGCGTCGCTCATCAGGTCGGCGAAGAGCTGCGCGTGGACGCGCTCGCCACGTCCGGCGCCGAATTCGTCGTACTCGACGGCGACGAGCGCGGCCTTGGCCCGGCCGGTCAGTCGCGGGATGACCCACGCCTGCGGATCCGCTTCTTTGAGTTGGTACACCGACCGGTGGACGAAGTACTCGCGCATCTGCTCCCAGGTGCCGTCCTCCCGCAGGTGGCGTGACACGCTCACGGCGTCTGTGTGCTCGGTCAGCAGGGCGTCGAGTTCCGCGTCGAGCGCGACTCGGTCGTCGGCTCCGCACGTGTCCGCGCGCAGCGCGGTTTCGAAGGCGGCCTCCATGGCCGCACGAAGCCGCAACAGGTCGGCGTCCCACTCCCACATGGGGTCGACCCCCGCGAGTCCGCGGTAGTGCAGCTCGTAGCAGACGTGCAGGGCGAGCTGGAGGTCTTCGCCGTACGGATCGGCGTGCTCCGAGACGGCAGCCGGCTCGGGCAACGGCGACGGGGGCGGCCCGGCGGTCAGCGCGCTCAGGACCGCTGCGGACAGCGGCCCACGCGCGGCAGGGGCCGCGGGTTCGTGGCTCGGATCGAGGGCAACGGTCACCATCGTCTCCCTCCGCGGGTCGGATCACGGGTCACCTGCCCAGGGCTCCGCTCCCCATGCGCCGGGTACCGGCGGGGTTGCGGCCGCGGAGCAGGCGGTGCGCGTCTGTCCGCGGAGGTCTCGGGTAGCGGCTCTGACGTGAACCACTCCGGTAGCCGGGCGGAAGGAGGGGCCATATGAGGGGCCGATGTCGAGCGCGCCGCGCTGTTCGACATGGGCGGCACTCTCGTCGAAGGGGCGCGACCGTACCGAGGACGACACGATCAGCGACGCCCACAAGGCGCTGTACGGCGCCTACGGCCCCACGCCGGCCCTCTGGACGGTGCCGCCGACCTGCTGCGCGCGGTGGCCCCCGGGGCTTCCGGATCGTCCTGGCCACCTCGGCCGACGGCAGGGAACTCGCCGTGATGCGGGCCGCCCTCGACGCCGACGACGTCATCGCGGACGCCACCGGCAAGGACGACGTCTCCGCGAGCAGACGCGCGCCCGACCCGGTCGCGCGGGCCCTGGAACAGGCGGGCGTACCCGCGGACCAGGCTGTGTCTGTGGGAGACACGGTGTGGGCCATCGAGGCCGCCGGGAAGGCGGGGGTGCCCTGCGTGGCGCTCCTGTCCGGTGGCATCGGCCGCGCCGAACCGGAGAAGGCGGGGGCCGCCGCGGCGCACCGCGACCCACACGACACGCTGGCCTCCCTCGACAGCGGCCCCATATGGCAATGACCTCTCATCGGTTCCCGTCCACCCGGCCACGGTCGCCCTGACGGTCTCCGACGTGGCCAGGACGATCCGGCTCCCCGTACCGGGTGGCGACAAGGCCGTGCGCGTCGGGTTGACACGTCCCCTACAGCCGGACCGATGCCGCGACCGGCAGATGGTCGCTGCCGGTGGACGGCAGGGTCCAGGCCGACCGGGGTTCCATGCCGCGCACCAGGATGTGGTCGATCCGGGCCACGGGAAAGGACGCCGGCCAGCTCAGACCGAAGCCGGCGCCCGACTCGGCCTGGACCGAGCGCAGTTGCGAGGTGACCGCGGACAGGGCCCCGTCGTCCGTGGTGCCGTTGAAGTCGCCCATGAGCAGGGCGCGCGGCAGGGGTTCGGCGCGCAGGGCAGTGGCCAGGGCGCGCGCGGCGGTGTCCCGCCCGCCCGTGCCGAAGCCGTACAGCGGTGTGAGCCGGACGGACAGCAGGTGGGCGACATAGACGGCGACGGGCCCCTCGGGGGTGCGGACGGTGGCACGCAGGGCGCGCGGCCACGGCGCGATGTCGACCGTCCGGGCGTCGTCGAGCGGGTAGCGGCTCCACAGGCCGACCGTGCCCTGCACCGAGTGGTAGGGGTGGTCGGCGCGCAGCACGGCGCCGTACGCCGGTGCGTTGTCGCCCAGTTCCTCGATGGCCACCAGGTCGGCCCCGGAGGCCGCCAGGGCACGGGCGGTGCGCGCCGGGTCCGGGTTCTCCTCGTTGGCGTTGTGCGTCACCACGGTCAGGTCACCGCCGGACGCCCGTTTGTCGGCCAGTGTGCCGCCGAAGAGCGAGCACCAGACGACGGCGGGCAGCAGTACGGCGACGGCTGCGGTCGCCGAGCGCCGCAGCAGCGCGCAGAGCAGCAGGAGCGGGACGGCCACGCCGGTCCAGGACAGGAAGGTCTCGACGAGGCTGCCGAGGTGGCCTGCCCCGTCGGGGATGTGGGCGTGGCCGAGCATCACCAGTGCGGCCGCCGCCGCGAGGGCGGCGGGGAGGCGTCCCCGTCGCCAGATGCCGGGGCACCTGGCGGGAAGTGGTTCGCGAGCGGGTTCCGGCGGGGCGCCGGGAGTGCGCAGGAGCGTGGTCACGGCCGGCTCACCGGTCCCCGGACAGGGCGGCGGCCGCGGACGCGGTTCCGGTTCCGGCCACCCAGCGGCGTACGCCCTCCACCAGGGTGTGGCCGGCACCCAGGGCGGCGTTCAGGCTCTCCTGCGGGCTGGTGCCGGGACGCTGGTGGAGGACGACACCGAGGGCGAGATGGCCGTGTCCGTGGCGGTCGGGGGCGGTGGCCGCCCACATCAGGGCGCCGCCGGCGGGGGTGCTGGAGCCGGTCTTGAGCCCGATCACACCGGACGTGCCGAGCAGGGTGTTGGTGTTGAGGACGGAGCCGGGCACTCCGGGCACCGTGGTGCTGGGCTGGGCGACGACGGCTCTGAACACCGGGTCGCGCATGACCTGCCGGGCCAGCTTGAGCTGGTCGCCGGAGGTGCTGGTGGTCGTGGACTCGATGCCGCTGGCCCCGGTGTAGGTGGTCCGGTCCATGCCGAGTTCCTCGGCGGCCCTGTTCATCTTGGCGACGAACGCCTCCTGCGAGCCAGCGTCCCAACGGGCCAGCAGCCGGGCGACGTTGTTGCCGGACGGGATCAGCATCAGTTCCAGCAGGCGCCGTTCGTCCAGCCGCTGCCCCGGCCGCAGCGGCACGGTTGACTCCACACCGGACACGGACTCGTCCGCGGCCTGCTGGTCGACGGTGATCCGGGGGCCGGACGCACCGGTGCGCAGCGGCCGGTCGCGCAGGATCACGTACGCGGTCATCACCTTGGTGACGCTGGCGATCGGCACCGGGTTCTGCGCGCCCCGGTCGCCGAGGTCACCGCGGTCACCGAGCCCCTCCACCAGCACGCTGGCCTGCCCCTGGTGGGGCCAGGGCAGCGACACCGGAGGGCGGTGCTCCGGCCGTCCGTCGTGGTGGCCGCTCCTCCCGGACGCACCGTCCGTGTCACCGCCGTCGCCCGTGAGGACGACCAGCGCGCCCAGGGCGATCAGGGTGACCAGGGCGGCGGCACCGGCCGCGACCGGCACGGGGACACGCCGGGGACGGCGTGGACCGCTCGGCGGATTCCACGGTCCGGCGAGCAGCGGCTGCTGCGAACGCTCTGTGTCGGGCTCGACGGATTCGGGGACCGGGCGCATGGACGGGGCACCTCCACGGGGTTCACGGCGTGGCTCTCACGCACACCGCCCACCGTGGGGCCCGCCGATGTCGGCCCGGCCGTGACCGTGCCTCCACCGCCGCTCGGCCGGTCATCCGTCGTGTATCAACGCCGCCGTGGATCAACGCCGCCGTGGATCAACGCGCCCCTGCCCCGTGGTGGCTCAGTCGGCCGCGGGCAGCCGGAGCGTGGCGACGGCTCCGCCGTCGGGGGCGTTGGCGAAGGACAGCGACGCGCCGATGACCCGGGCCTGGCCGAGCGCGATGGTCAGCCCGAGGCCGTGGCCCCGCCCGCGCTCCGACGCCCCGGTGCGGAACCGCTGGGGCCCGTCCGCGAGCAGCTCGCGCGGGAAGCCCGGACCGTGGTCCCGTACGGTCACGGTGGTGCCCGTCACCGCGACCTCGACGGGTGCGCCGCCGTGCCGGTGGGCGTTGAGGACGAGGTTGGCCACGATCCGGTCGACCCGGCGCGGGTCGGTCCTGGCGGACCCGGCGCCGTCCGGGGTGAACCGTGCCGGCAGTCCGGTGCGGGCCAGCGACTCCTCGACGACCTCCGCCAGCGGGACCGGTCTGAGTTCGGCCCGTTCGGCGCCCGCGTCCAGCCGGGAGATCTCCAGCAGGTCCTCCACCAGGACCCGCAGCACACCCACCCGGTCGCGGACGAGGTCGGTGGCCTCCCCCTCGGGCAGCAGCCCGCTCGCGGTGACCAGGCCCATCAGCGGGGTGCGCAGTTCGTGGGCGACGTCGGCGGTGAAGCGCTGCTCGGCGGCCAGGCGCCCGAGCAGGCTGTCGGCCATGGAGTCCACGGTGGCGGAGATCTCGGTGATCTCGTCCCCGCCGCGGCCGCCGCGGCCGTCGGCGGTCCGCGCGGCCAGGTCACCGGCCGCGATGCTGCGCGCGGTCCGCGCCACGCGCCGCAGCCTGCGATGGGGCAGCTCGGCCGCGAGCGCCGTCAGCGGTAGCACGACGCCCAGCGCGAGCACGGAGTACTTCCACATGTGCCGGTCCAGAGCACGACGGGTGAGCAGGTCGGACGTCATGTCGATCGCGATCGCCACCGGCCTGTCCCCGTGCATCCGGGCCGCCCACATCCGCGGGTGGTCGCCGGGCCTGTCGCCGTCGTACCAGGTGGCGTGGCCGGTGCTGGGCCCCGGCCCGTGCCGCAGCCGGTCGAGCAGTTCGGCGGGCATCGCCGCGGGCGAGGTCTCCAGCCCTTGGGGGGACCCGCCCTCGCGCCGGGAGTCCTCCCAGGCGCGGTCCAGCTCCGCCGTGGCCTTGGCGCCGCCGTCGTTCATCGACCGCGCCAGCGTGCTGCGGTGGACCAGCACCCCGACGGTCAGCGCGATCGCACAGCAGGCCACCGCGACGAGCAGCGCGGTCTTCCAGCGCAGCGAACGCCAGTTGAGCAGGTCGCGTACGGTGTCCACCTCAGCGCCGCAACTTGTAGCCGAAACCGCGGACGGTCTCGATGCGTTCGGCGCCGACCTTCTTCCGCAGCCGCTGCACGCAGAGGTCGACCACGCGGCTGTCACCGTCCCAGCCGTAGTCCCACACGTTGCGCAGCAGAGTGTTGCGGTCCAGCACGACCCCGGGGTTCGCGGCGAACTCCAGGAGCAGCCGCAGCTCGGTGGGGGCGAGCGCGACCGGGGCGCCGGCCAGGGACACCTCGAGACCCGCGGTGTCGATCTCCAGGTCGCCGAAGACGAGCCGTCCGGGGTCCTCCGGCCGGGCCTGCGGTCCCGCGGGAGGCGGGCCCGCCTGGGCCGGGACGGGGGTGAAGGTCGCCCGCCGCAGCAGGGAGCGGATCCGGGCCACCAGCACCGCGGTGTCCACGGGCTTGACCACGTAGTCGTCGGCGCCCGCCTCCAGGCCGGAGACCACGTCCAGGGCGTCGCCCCGCGCGGACATCATCAGGATCGGATCCATGCTGGTCTCCCTGACCCTGCGGCACAGCCCGATCCCGTCCAGACCGGGCAGCATCACGTCCAGCAGCAGCAGGTCGTGGCGGCCCTCCCGGAACAGTTCGAGGCCGGTCAGACCGTCGGCGGCCGAGGCGACGCGGTAGCCGTAGCGTTCCAGCGCCATGGTGACCGACCGGCGGATCACCTCGTCGTCCTCGACGAGCAGGACCGCCACGGGCGGCGGGGCGGCCGCCCCCTCTGTCATGGAACCCGACATCTTTTCCCATCGGACGCAGGTACGGGCTCTCAATGATGCGCGAGGCGGATCCGCGTCGGGCATCCGTCGCCGCTCGGCCACGCATCAACCGTGTATCAGCGGGCCCATCACGTCACAGCCGCCCCACCACGACCGGAGGTCCCAGGGTTCACGGCACGTGCGGCCCGGTGACGAACTGACCGTTCCTGTCGTAGGGCCAGGCGTTGGAGACGCACCCGTGCAGGCCCTTGATCTGCTGCATCATCACGGGCGCCAGTCGCCCGGGACCCGCGCACGTCGTGTGCGTGTAGTTCAGGAAGTGCCCCATCTCGTGGTTGATGATCAGCGCCCGGTAGTCGTGGATCGGCCCCTCGAACGTGGGCGAGCCCTTGACCCAGCGCTTGAGGTTGACCACGACCCCGCCCGGGACCTCGCAGTTGTACTCGCCCCGGGTGTCCTGGTGGATGCCCGTCCAGCACAGGGCGTCGGCCGTTCCCGGTGTCGCGATGCTCACGGTGAGGTCGCTGGGCTGTCCGGCGCCGACCAACTGGAACGCGTAGGCCCGGTTGTGGGTCCAGCCGCGGGGGGCGCCGAGTATGTCGGCGATCTCGTCTGCCGCCTGGGCGGGCGAGACGTCGAGGCCGGTCTCGACCCTCACCACGTAGCGGAGCGGCCGCGGTCCGTGCCCGACCTTCTCGCCGCCGGCCCGCGCGGTGACGAACGTGCCGCTGCCCGTCGCGGGGACGTCGATCTCGGTGGGGGTCGGCTTCGGCTTCGGCTTCGGCTTCGGGGGCGGAGTGGGTGTGGGTGTGGGAGTGCGCGAGGGTGTGGGGGTGACGTTCACCACGCTCCGCGGCTGCCGCGCACCGCCCGAGGCGTCGCCGCGCCCGTCGTCCAGGAAGAACGCGGCGGAGCCGAGCAGTCCGCCGACCACCAGCGTGGCGACCAGATAGCCCCTGACCCGGCGGCGCGGACGGCGCCGCCGGCGGCGGGAGGAGCGGTGGCGTCCGGCGCGGTGGGATGAATCCATGGCAGCTCAACCTGGTCATCCGAGATGATCGCCATGAGCTCGAACCATCACGAAACGATAACGAGCGCTCCCCTGGCGCCCCCTGTCGACCGGAGAGCGGCCTCGCATCGCGGGTATGACCCTTCTGTAACAGCTCCCGCGAGCTGCCCTTTCCCGGGACGGTCACCGATCGCGATCTGCTTACACTGGCGAAGTGCCACGAGTCCTGATTGTCGAAGACGACCCAGATGTCCGTAAGGCCGTCCAGTTGGGGCTACGGCACCAGGGGCACGACGTCTTCGCCGCCGGAACGGGTGAGGAGGGACTGGAACAGCTCCGCCCCTTCCGTCCGGACGTCGTCGTGCTCGACCTGATGCTCCCGGGGATGTCCGGCCTCGACGTGTGCCGGCGAATACGGGACCGCGACCAGGTGCCGATCATCATGGTCACCGCCAAGGGCGATGACATCGACGTGGTCGTGGGCCTCGAGGCCGGGGCGGACGATTACGTGGTCAAGCCGGTGCAGGCCCGCGTGCTCGACGCGCGCATACGCGCCGTGCTGCGCCGGCAGGACGCGTCGGTCTCCGACACCCTCCGGCCCAGGGCGGAGTCGCACGGCGAGCTGGTCGTCGACCGGGCCGGGCTCGTGGTGACGCACCGCGGTGAACCCGTCGCACTCGCCCCCTCCGAACTGCGGCTGCTGCTGACCCTGTCGGCCTCGCCCGGACAGGTCTTCAGCCGCCAGCAACTGCTGGAAGCGGTCTGGGAGCACAGCTACTACGGCGACATACGGCTCGTGGACGCCTGCGTGAAGCGGCTGCGCGGCAAGCTCGGTGAACTGGGCGGCGCCCCCCGGTACATCCAGACCGTACGCGGCTTCGGTTACCGCTTCGGTACCGCGTGAGCCGCCGGGGATCCGCACGGGCGCACCGGGCCGTCCGGGACCAGGAGGCCGCGGCGACGGTCGCCGGCGTCCGGGGGCCGAGGTGGACGCGGTTCCACCGGGCGGCCCTGGCGAAGGTCCCGCTCCCGCTGCGGGGGCTGCGCTCCCGCCTGGTCGTGGCGTTCGTCCTGGTGACCATGGCCGGCGCCCTCAGCACCGGAGCCGTCACCTTCCGGGAGGCGCGGACAGGGGTGCTGCAGCAGAGCCAGGACACCGTCATCCGGCAGTTCCGGGCCGGCGTCAACGACCTGGCCGTCAACACCCCCCTGCAGCCGGACCAGTCGGACCTGGAGACCGCGGTGAACCACGTGCTGCGCGCCAACCAGTCCCAGGGGTGGCGGGTACTGGCCACCTACGGCAGCCTCCGCGCCTCCGCGCCGAGTGCCGACTTCGACAAGATCACGCCGGAACTGCGCCGGTCCGTCGCGACCAAACGCGCCGCGGTGTTCCAGCGGGTGGACGACAACGGGCGTCCCTGGCTCGTCGTCGGCATGCCGGTCACCTACACCAGCGGCGAGGGCACGGAGTCCATGCTCTCCGGGCTCGTGATGTACCTGGTCGTACCGCAGGACACCGAACAGGCCTACGTCCAGGCGATGGTCAGCGCCATCGAGCACGCCACCCTGGTGGCCCTGGGCCTCGCCGTCGTCCTGGCGCTGCTCGCCGCGAGCGGTGTGCTCCGTCCCGTACGGGCGTTGCGCGGGGCGACGCGCCGGATGGCCGAGGGGCACCTCGACGTGCGGTTGACCGTCAACGGATCCGACGAACTGGCCGACCTCTCACAGTCCTTCAACCACACCGCGGCCGAGCTGGAGCGGTCGGTCGCGGAACTGCGCCGTATGGAGGCGCAGGCGCGCCGCTTCGTCGCGGACGTCTCCCACGAGCTGCGGACTCCGCTGGCGGCGATGTCGGCGGTCACCGACGTGCTGGACGAGAACGCGCTGCGCCTGGACCGGGAGACCGGCGAGGCGCTGCGGCTGATCAGCGAGGGAACCAGCCGGCTGAGCGTGCTGGTGAACGACCTGATGGAGATCTCCCGCTTCGACGCGGGCGCGGCCGAACTCAACCTGGACGAGATCGACCTGGCCGACTTCGCACAGCACACCCTTGCCGCCCGGGGGTGGCAGGGCCGGGTGGAGACCCATCTGCCCCCACCCGGCGTGCTCCGGGCCCGGGTCGATCCGCGGCGGCTCGACGTGGTGCTCGCCAACCTGGTGGGCAACGCGCTGCGGCACGGGGAACCGCCGGTGCGGCTGGCCATGAGCGTGCGGGAGGATTCCGCGGACGCGGCGTGGGCCGTCATCGAAGTGACCGACAACGGACCGGGGATCGCCGAGGAAGCCATGCCGCACATCTTCGAACGCTTCTACAAGGCGAACAGCACACGGGCCAGGAGCGCGAGCAGCGGGCTGGGCCTGGCCATCACGGCGGAGAACGTGCACCTGCACGGTGGCCGGGTCAGTGCCGCCAACCTGCCCTGGGGCGGCGCGGCGTTCACGGTCGAACTCCCCCTGCACCGCGACTCCGCGGCGGACGACAAGGCCGCCGACGACGACGCCGGCGCGGGTGCCCGGTGAAGCGGACGCGCCTGGCGGCGCTCATGACCGGCCTCGCGGCCGCGCTCACGCTGACGGCCTGCGGGGTCCCCCCTACCGGCGTCATCGAGGCCGGTGAAGCGGCGACCGGCATGTCCTCCCCCGCCCCGCGGACCGCCAAGCTCGTCCTCGTCTCCCTCTATTTCCTGCAGGACGGCAAGCTGAGGGTCTACGCGCGCAAGACGCCCGCCCCCGCGAGCGTCGAGGAAGCCGTCCGCATGCTGTTCGCAGGACCGACCGTCGACGAGAGAGCCACCGTCACCACGGAGCTGCCCCTTCTGAAGAACGGGCCGCAGGTGAAGGCGAAGTCCGACAGCACCGTCTACGTCCTGCTCCCGACGGAAGTCTCGCCACTCAGCCAACCGGCCATGCGGCAGCTGGCGTGCACGGTGTCCAATGCGGACGTGACGCTCGCCGCACTGCCCTCGACAGCCGCTGTCGGCGGCACGGGCGGCGACGCGGAGGAGCCGCCCGTCGCCAAGCCGGGATCCCCGGCACGCACCGTTTACGCGGTGGGGGACGGTTGGTCGAGGACGCAGAGGGCCGACTCGTGCCCCGAGGCCGTCCGGTCGTAGCCCGGACGGCCTCGGCGGGCGGCGACAACCGGGCCGCGGCCCCCTTCGTCACCCGCCTTCGAGGTAGGTGATGTAAAGGACGACGGCGGGGACCCTCACCTTCAGGGCGCCGGCGTCGCTCGTCAGTTGTTCGTCGTACGACAGCAACGTGCCGGTGTGCGGGTCGAACACAAGGGTCTGCAGCTTCGGAAGGCCACCGTAGGCCGTGGCCACGGAGAAGGCGTCCCCCGACCGGCCCGCACGGTCCGTCACGACCCCGCGGTATTCGACACCCCGCGCGGCGCCCACGGCCCGCAGGAGCGCGGCTCGCTGTCGCGGGGAGAAGCTGTTGTCGATGTGGCGCTCGGCAACGGAGTCGAAGAGTTCGCCGGCCCCGTGCGTTTCGTAGCCCGCGCGCAGCCAGCGCCTCATTCCGGCGGCGTCGGACGGCGGTTCACGGCGGCGGGGATCCTCCGGATCGGCTGGGCCTGTCGAGTCCGACTGCTCCTGCGGTTCACTCCCCAGGGAGCCGCCTGCCTCCCAGGTCCTGCGCTGCTCCGTAGTCCGGAACTGCGGTGCCAGCGTACGGACCCGCCACTTCTCCGATCCGTCCGGCTTCTTCCACGTCACCCTCCGCTCGGGGACGATCGCGGACGTCACCTGGATGCCGTCGATGCGGGTCGACAGGGACCAACTGTCCTGTACGAAGCGCTCCGTACCGCCCGCCGGCGAATCGTCCGGCAGCTTCTCGACCTCGCGCGCCAGCGCCTCGAGCACGTGCGCAGCGGGTCTGTCCGGGCGGTGGAGTGTCAGGGGCTCCGGCGTCACCGCATGGGCCGGCTGTGCCGTCGGGCCCGGCATCTGCGGAACGACCACAGCGACGGCCGTTGCCGCGGCCGCGACAGTGACGGCGAGCACCCACTTGCGCTGCCCGAGTCGCCGGGGCTTTGCTGCCCGATCCACGCGTGGGGTCGTCAGGATCCGCTCCAGCAACGCGCTGCGCTCGGATCGGGTCAGCAACTCCGGCCGGCCCGCAACGGGGTCCAGGGCCCGGAAATCATCGTCGGCGTCACGCATCGCGACCACCCCCTGTCCTCTCCGGCAGCATGTTGTCCCGAGTGCCACGTGACAGCGTCCCGGCTTCCCCGGTCGAGGCCACTCGTCGCCGCAGACGCCTCCGCGCACGGTGCAAGCGGACCTGGAACGTGGCCGACGTGCACCCGAGGACCCGAGCCGCGTCCTTCGGAGCCAGTTCCTCCCACAACGCCAGGCGCAGTACCTCCTGGTCGCTCTGGCTCAGGCCGTCGAAGGCCTCCGCGAGGTGGAGCCGATCGGCCACGGCCCCGGCGTGGTCCTCGACATCGCGTCCGGGCTGAGCGGCGAGGACCTGCGTCAGCCCCGCGTGCCGTTGATCGGCCCTGTGAACGTTGGCCAGGGTCCGGCGAGCCACCCCGTACAGCCACGGCAGTGCGTCCGCCACGGGAGCCTCGTCGAACCTGCGCCAGGCGACCAGGAAGACCTCGGCGACCACGTCCCTCGCCCGGTCGGGGTGGATACGACGACGCACATACGCCTCGACCGCAGCGTAGGTCTCCCTGTACACGCGGGTGAAGCGCTGCTCATCGGTTGTTGTGTCCACATCGCCTCCACCCCTGTCTATGTCCGGTCCCGGCACCTTCTTACAGGTCGAGCCGCGATTCTTTCTGGCGGCGG
The DNA here is from genome assembly GCF_035918135.1 of Actinacidiphila glaucinigra. Lineage (NCBI taxonomy): Bacteria > Bacillati > Actinomycetota > Actinomycetes > Kitasatosporales > Streptomycetaceae > Actinacidiphila > Actinacidiphila glaucinigra. The sequence continues at coordinate 8,027,483 of NZ_CP109144.1, read as the reverse complement.
TCGTGAGGGCGGGCGTCCCGCCGGAGGGCGGTTCCGCTTTCACGGGGAGGTCGCAAAGGTCAGGCGCTTTCGCTGCCCGCGCGCGAACAGTGTCATGCAGCTCACACCGTCGGCAACCTGACAGCCCCTCACCGGTCGACGGCGCTCCGGTCTGCACCACGGAGGCCATCGGAGGGCGGCGCCCAACCGATGCCAGTGGTAGGCCTGTTGTTGTCCCGGCCACCGTACGCCACAGTCTCGTCCGGCCCATGGCGGATCGACGGTCTCCGCCGCGGGCGGGGCTCCGAGGAGCGCTCACATCGTTGCCACATGGTTCACAATGAAGAAGCACCACTCTTCACAGCGAATTCAGGCGTGCATATGATCACCCAGCCCAGGTGCTTCCAACCCGCTGAGGTTGGCGCCCTTGTACGGCGGAGGGTGATCGTCCTCTGCCCGGACCCTACCCGGGGACACCTTGAAGAGACACCAAAGACGCTGGAGCGTGCCGGTCATCGCCGGGGCTTCCGTCCTCGCACTCACGAGCCCCATCACGGCTCAGGCCGCCGCCCCTTCCGGAATTCCCGCTCCCCCGCACTCGTCGGCCGCGGACCGTGTGCCCGGCGGAACCCACACCGTCACGCTGATCACCGGTGACATCGTGACGACCAGTCAGGCCGCCGGCGGTGAGGGCCCGTCCGGCGGCACCGTCACCGTCCGTGGGACGGACGGACTGCCGGCGCGGACGCGCATCCTGACGTCGAACGACGACCTTTACGTCTACCCGGAGTCCGTCCTGCCCTTCCTGGCCCAGGGCACGCTGGACCGGAAACTGTTCAACATCACGGACCTGATCGCGGACGGTTACGACGACGCGCACCGCGACCGGCTGCCGCTGATCGTCTCCTACACGCAGGCCGGTGCCGCGCGCCGCGCGTCCGCCGTGCCCGAGGGCGCGACCCGGGTGCGGAACCTGGACAGCATCCAGGGCGCCGCCCTGAGCGCGGACCGCTCCCGCGCGGGCGACTTCTGGAAGTCCGTGGCCGGGGCGGCGACCGACGACGGCGCCCGCACACAGGACGCCAAGCCGTCCTTCGGTGCCGGCATCTCGCACATCTGGCTCGACGCCCCCATCCACGCCGACCTCGCCGACAGCACCGCGCAGATCGGCGCCCCGCAGGTCTGGCAGGGCGGCGACACCGGGCAGGGCGTGGACGTCGCCGTCCTCGACACCGGCATCGACGCGGGCCACCCGGACCTGGCGGACCGCGTCGCGAGCCGCCAGAGCTTCGTACCGTACGAGACCACCGACGACGGCGCCGGACACGGCACCCATGTCGCATCGATCATCGCCGGCACCGGTGCGGCCTCCGACGGTAAGGAGAAGGGAGTCGCCCCCGGCGCCCGGCTGCGTATAGGCAAGGTGCTGGACGACTCCGGCAGCGGGCAGACCTCCTGGGCCCTCGAGGGCATGGAGTGGGCGGCGGTCGAGCAGCACGCCAAGGTCATCAACATGAGCCTCGGCACCGGCGAGGTGTCCGACGGAACCGACCCGATGAGCCTGGCCGTCGACAGCCTGAGCGCCCGGACCGGCGCACTGTTCGTGATCGCCGCGGGCAACACGGGCGCTCCGGGGAGCATCGGCGCACCGGGAGCGGCGGACTCCGCACTGACCGTGGGCGCGGTCGACTCCGACGACTCGCTCGCCCCGTTTTCCAGCCAGGGCCCCCGTGTCGACGGCGCGCTGAAGCCGGAGATCACCGCACCCGGAGTGAACATCCTGGCGGCCAACTCCCGGTTCACCGGCAACGGCCAGGGTGCCTACCAGTCCATGAGCGGCACCTCCATGGCCACACCTCACGTCGCGGGCGCCGCCGCCCTGCTCGCCGCGGCCCGTCCGGGGCTGACCGGTGCCCAGTTGAAGGACCTGCTGGCCAGCAGTTCCCGGCGGACCCCGGAGTACGACGCCTTCCAGGCCGGAAGCGGCCGGCTGGACGTCGCCGCCGCGGCACGGGCCGGGGTCTTCGCCACGGCGACCGCCTATGCGGCCCAGTACAGAGGCGACACCATCGAGCGCCCGGTGACGTACACCAACACCACCGACGCACCGGTCGCACTCACGTTGTCCGTCGACGCACCGCATGCTCCGGCCGGGATGTTCCGCCTGTCGGACACCCGCGTGGTGGTCCCCGCGCACGGCACCGCCGGCGTCACGGTGCGGATCGAGGGCTCGGGAGGCACCGCCGACGGCCGTTACACCGGCCAGGTGCTGGCGACGGACACGTCGGGCAAGGCCGCGGCACACACCGCGGTCTCCCTCGGCGTGGCACTGATGCACAAACTCACCCTGGAGTTCAGGGACACGGACGGCAATCCCACGTCCGGCTGGGTCCAGCTGCTCGTGGCGGGCGACACCAGCCCCGTGGAGATCGGCGTCGGCCCCTCCGGCACCCGGGACATCTTCCTGCCCGAGGCCGTGTACTCGGCGCTCTCCTTCCAGGAGATCCAGGGCGTCCACGGTCCGCACTCCAGGGGCCTGGCACTGCTCGGCGACCCCGACGTCCTTCTGGACCGCGACACCACCGTCACGTTCGACGCCTCCAAGGCCGAGCGCATCGGCATGACGACCCCGCAGCGCAGCGCGGTGACCTTCCAGAAGCTGGGCTACAACCGCGTCATGAACGGCGTCAGGTCGGGTCTGTCCGCTGAGAGCCTGTACTTCGACAGCATCTGGGCGCAGCCGACCACCCACAACGTCACCCACGGGGACTTCCGGCTGACCGCCCGCTGGCGTGGCGAGAAGCCGGCACTGGCCGTCTCCACCCGTACGACCGAGTTCACGGACGTACTGCGCCAGCAGGACATCACCCCGCTGCCCAGTGGCACCCACAAGTTGCCGGTCCTCTTCGCCGGGCAGGGGTCGAGTGCGGACTACGCCCACCTCGACGCGCGCGGCAAGGCCGTGGTGGTCCGCCACAACGACGACGTCAGCGACATGGAGCAGGCGGCCAACGCCATGGCCGCGGGCGCGAAGCTCATGCTGGTCGTGGAGAACGGGTACGGCCGCCCGATGCGCTCCTACACGGCGATGGGCCAGGGACCCGTCGCACTCGACGTCGGCCTGCTCGGCACCGAGCAGGGTGAGCAGTTGATCCGGCAGGTCAAGGACGGCGGGGCCAGGATCACCGTGGACTCCGAGACCGCGAGCCCGTACGTCTACGACCTCGCGCACGCCTGGCACAACGAGATCCCGTCGAAGATGACGGTCAAGGGCGACGCCAAGAATCTGGCCCGGATCGACGTCGCCTTCGCGAGCCCGAAGCAGGGAGCCCCCGGCAGCGAGTTCCGCTTCGAATGGTTCGACGGCGTCGACTGGACCTCCGGCAACATCATGCCGGAACCCTCGAACGGAAAGCGCACCGACTGGGTGTCCACCAGCGGCGTCGGCTGGCACCAGGAGGCGTTCGTCGAGTCCGTGGGCTTCGAGCAGGGAGCCAGGACCGCCTACCGGGCCGGCGGCAGGCAGTCCGAGGAGTGGTTCAAGCCGATCCAGCGCCCCTTCCTGAACGACACTTTCTTCCACAACCCCCCGCCCGCCCGCCGCGGTGACCAGCTGTACATCGACATCCCGGCCTGGGGCAGCGCGGACCACGTCGGGTGGAACCAGGACCCTGCCGGAACCCAGCAGCAGACGCTCTACCAGGGCACCCAGCAGCTGGGCCAGGGGAACTTCACGACCGTCCTGGGCGACGCCCCCAGCCCCGGCAGGCTGCCGTACAAGCTGGTCGTCACCGGTGAGCGCGACGTGCCGTACACCCCGTACTCCTCCCGCACGCGCACCGAGTGGGACTTCACGTCGGCGAAGCCGACCGACGGCGTCACCGTGGTGCTGCCGCTCGTGCAGCTCGACTACCGGATCGGCACCGACGCGGCAGGGCGCGCCGGGCGGAACGACACCCTGTCCGTCACCGCCGCACACCTGTCGGGCGCCAGCCTCGCCGGCAAGATCGGCGCGGTCGGCCTGGAGCTGTCCTACGACGACGGCCGGACCTGGCGCAAGGCCGCCTGCGGCAGCGACGGGCGGTTCCGTCTGGACGCCCCGAACAAGGCGTCCTTCGTGTCGCTGAGGGCGAGCGCGAAGGACTCTGCGGGCAACTCGGTGAAGCAGACCGTGATCCGGGCGTTCGGCCTGCGCTGAGGCGCGGCCGTTGCCAGGACCCGCGACAAGCAGGCCGGCCCGTCCGCGGTGGACGTACCACCGCGGACGGACCGGCCGCCGTCACAGGCTCGCCGGGGCCGCCTCCTGGCCGTCGAGGGGGCCGCCGACGGGGACGTCCAGCCGTTCCGCCACGGCGGAGAGGGTGCTTCCCAGCGGGAGCGCGACCCGGGTGAGGGCGTGGCGGTCGCCGCGGGTCGCGTCCCGGTTGACGATCAGCACCGGCTTGCCCGCCTCGGCGGCCTGACGGACGAACCGCAGTCCGGACATCACCGTCAGCGAGGAGCCCAGGACCAGCAGCGCGGCCGCCTCGCGGACCAGCTCGCGGCAGTGCTCGACCCGCCGGGGCGGTACGGATTCGCCGAAGAACACCACGTCCGGTTTGAGGACGCCCCCGCAGACCGTGCAGGGCACGACGTGGAAGTCCCCCACCTGTTCGTCGGTGAGGTCGGCGTCGCCGTCCGGGTTGATCCCCGCGGCCACCGGCTCGAAGCCCGCGTTGGCCTCCTCCAGCCGCCGGGCGAGTTCACCACGCGGACTGAAGTCACCGCAGGAGAGGCAGACGACCCGGGCGAGGCTTCCGTGGAGTTCGACGACGCCTTCGCTGCCGGCGGCCTGGTGCAGGCCGTCGACGTTCTGGGTGATCACTCCTGAGAGCAGGCCGTGCCGCCCGAACGCGGCCACCGCCCGGTGCCCGGCGTTGGGGCGGGCGCGGCCGAAGGTGCGCCACCCGAGGTGGCTGCGCGCCCAGTACCGCCGCCGGGCCTGGGCACTGCCGACGAAGTCCTGGTAGGTCATCGGGGTGTGCCGGCTCAGGCTCCCGCCCTCGCCCCGGTAGTCCGGGATGCCCGACTCCGTGGAGATGCCCGCCCCGCTGAGCACCAGCACTCCGCCGCCGTCCAGCGCGTCGGCGACGGGCCCCACGTCCGTGGTGCCCGGCGGCAGGTCCTCGGTGGGCGTCCAGCTCAAAGTGGGGCGCATGCGCATGCCGCAAGGGTACGCAACGGCCCGTTCTCACCCGTGGTCACGGTGGAGCGGTGCCGCGGTACCGGGCGTGTGCCCGGTCCCCGCGCCGTAGGTCCGCGGCACGACCGCCACCGGGACGCCGAAGGGCCCGCACGGCCCGGGCGGTAGGTCGCATGTCCGGATCCATGGGCGCCCGGCAGCGACGACTCCGCCTTCACGACCGGACAGACGCTCATGGCCGACGGAGGTCTCGCCCGCTGACCGCGACCGGCGGGGCGTGGCGACGCCGGGGTTCCGCCCGCGCCGGCGCCGGAACTCCGGCGCCGGCGCGGGCGGGTTCGCCGCCTCCCGCTTCGCCGCCTCCCGCGTCCCCGCTGCCTCACCTCAGGAGGCGGGCGACCTCCGCGGGGTGGGCGAGGTGCGGGAAGTGGCCGCTGCCGGGCAGGACGGTGATCGTGACGTCGGGCAGGGCGCGGGAGAGCCAGCTGCGGTACTCCGGATCGGGCTCGGCACCGGTGATGTAGTGGTACGGGGTGCCCTGGGACGCGATGCGCTCCAGCCGGCCGGCGTTCCGCTCGTCCAGCGTCGCGGGCGGGGTGGTCAGCAGCTCGCCCCAGTAGGCCAGGAGCAGCTCCCTCGGGGGAACCGCGTCGGGCCGGGCGAGGGCGCGGGCCTCGGGCGGCAGGCCGTCGATGCCCATGCGGCCGAGCAGGCCGTCCCAGACGGTGCCGTACCCGGGGCCGCGCAGCACGTCGCCGTTGCGCTGCAGCATGTCGGCGAAACCGCCGACGCGCAGTGGCTGGTCGATGTTGACGACACCGCGCACCGGGTGGGCCGCGGCGTACGCCGTGGCGATGGCGCCGCCGATGGAGTGCCCCACCACGACCGGCCTGGTCAGACCCGCTTCGGTGACGGCCCGGTGCACCACGGCGGCGACGTCGTCGAGTCCGTGGCGGTCCAGCGGCGGCGACTGCCCGTGTCCGGGCAGGTCGACGACCAGGACCTCCCGCGCCGGGTCGACAGCAGCCAGTTCGCTCAGCAGCGGACCCCATCGGTGACGGTCGTAGCTCAGTCCGTGGAGCAGGACGAGCGGCGGCCGGCCGTCCGGCTCGCCCTGGCGTTCCGCCCGCAGACCCGCGTATGTCGAGGGTGCTCCGCCGTCGCTCATGTGGTGTGTCCTTCCTGTGGTGCGTGCCGTACACACCGGGAGGCGTAACGCCGCGGGGAACGATCCGTTCGTGACGGGCGTCACCAGGTTCCTCCGAGGATGCCCCGGCCTTCAGGCCGGGGAGGAAACGGACCCCTGCGGAACAGGGCTGGAAAGAGGGGTTTCGCCTCCAGGGCGATGGACCGTCGGGTGGCGTGTGCGTGGTGCCGAGCGAGAACCGAGCCGGCACGACGGCGCGTTGCGAGAACCAAGCACGAACCGGCTCGGCCTTGCCGTACGCGACCGGGCGGGTTCCGCCCCGGCTGGTGTCGAGGGAGTGGGACCTTGCCGGTCGCTGACCTGCGGGCTTCCTGAGCCGGGATTCCCCCCGCATCAGCAGGGGGAGGGTTCAGACGTGCCAGCGCCCGGGACCGCCGGGTGCCGGCTGGTACCGCATGAGGCGGCCCGTGCGCAGGGACGCCCGCAGGTGCGCGCCGGCGAGCGGGGCGGCGGCCTCGATACGCCGGACGGTCCCCCACAGGGCCCGCGTGGCGGCGACCCGGGCGCGTTCCGCCTCGTTGCCGTGGGCTCGGGGCCGGCCGCCGAGGCCCGAGGAGCGGCGCAGCTCGGCGAGGAGCGCTCCGCGCTCGGCCTGTACGGCCGCGGCGTCGTCCACGTCCCCGGACCGGTCGGCCGCGTCGAGTCGTTCGTCGAGTGCGGCGAGCCGCCGGCGGTAGGCGGCGCGGGCCGTGTCGTCCAGCAGCGGATCGGCCGGCGGGGCCGTCAGCCCCGAACCGCCCGCCACCAGGTCGAGCGCGGGGATCTCCCGACCGGGCGCCGCCAGCAGCGCGCGCAGATGGCGGGGGCCGCGCCCGTCGGGCACCCGGGCCGACTCCTCGTCGGCCCGGAGCCGCCAGTCGCGCCCGTCGAGCACCCAGTGCCACGCGCCGCCGGAGGGGGCGGACGGCCGCAGGGCGCGGAGCAGGCCGTCCATGCCCAGGCGCTCGGCGATCGACCGGGCCTCCTTCGCGTCCTGCGCCGCGCGCTCCCGGTCCCCGGTGCCGTCGCGCCGGGTCAGGGCCTCCGCCCGTGCCGCCAGGGTCAGCGCGAGCCAGGGAAGGGCGCCGAGCCGGCGGGACAGATCCTCGGCGGCGTCCAGATGGCCGACGGCTGCCCCGGGCCTGTCGAGGCGCGCCGCCAGGCGGCCCAGGTAGTCGTCGACGGGACCGGTGATCGTATTGGCTCCGCCCCACACCACCAGCCGCCCCCGGTAGGGCAGCAGCGTCTCGTACAGGGCGGCGGCCGCCGCCGGGCTCCCGGTGCGTGCGGCGACGGCCGCCAGGTCGGCCAGCGCGCCGGTCCAGCGCGGACCCGTGCCGGAGAGGACCGCGGGCAGCAGCCGTTCCAGTTCCAGTCCGGCTTCGACGTCGCGGCCCGCCTCCAGCATCGCCCGGGCCGCCGTGGCCTCGAAGAAGTGGCCGGGCAGCCTGCGGGCCATCCGCTGCCAGGGTGCGACGGGGGCTTCGGTGCGGCCGCGTACGACGGCCACCTGGTGGCGTACCGAGCCGACCAGCCGCTCGGTGTCGCGCACCCCCGCCTTGTGCCCGGCGGCAAGCACCTCGTCGGCCAGCGCCTCCGCCTCGTCGAACCGCCCGCGGACGGTGGCGAGCATCGCCTGCCGGGCGAGTGCCACCACGCGGGCGTCGGTGTGCCCGGCCTGTTCCGCGGACCGCGCGTACACCCCGAGCGCCGCGTCGGCCGACGCGAGGTCACCGGCCTCGGCGTGCGCCACGAAGCGCCAGAACAGGCCGCGGCTCTCGGCCGCCGCGTCACCCGCCCGGCGGGCCTGGACGACGATCTCCTCGGCGGTGGCCAGGCGTTCGGCGGTGGCGGCCGGGTCCCACAGGGCGTGCAGCCGGCTGTCCAGGACCTCGGCGACCGTCCCCGGGTCACCGGATGCGCGGGCCAGGCCGAGCGCGGTGTCCGCCAGGTCACGGCGGCGCGCCACGGCTGTGGTGTCGGCGAGCAGTTCGCGCGCGAGACGTGCCAGTACGCGGGCGCGTACCGCGGGGGCGAGCGGCCGCTCGGCGGCGGCCTCCAGCACGCGGACGAGACCGAGGTCGAGTTCGAGGAACTGCGCCCGCGAGGGAGCGGCCAGCGCCAGGTGCACCACCGGGTCCGCGTCCCCGCCGAGGCTCCTCAGCCGCTCGGCCAGGGACAGCGCTGGGCCGGGGAGCCCGCCGGAGACGAGCCACAGGGCGTGGACGGCATCCGGCGGCAGCCCGGGCACGAGCATGGCGAACCCCGCGCCCGGCAGTCCGCCCAGCCTCAGCTCGGTGCCGTCCCCTGTGTGCTCCCGCGCGGTGACCAGCAGTGCCCGCGGCCCCGGGGGCGCCTCGGAACCCGGCGCGTCCTGGGCCGTATCGGCGTCGGCGTCCGCGAGCAGGAGTACGGGTTCACCCGGCCGGTCAGGCGCGGCAGGAGCCTCGGAGGGCACACGGTCCCCGGTCCACCCGACCCGGATGCCGCGCTGGGCTGCCAGCTCCGCCGCGGCGGCCAGCAGCGCGGTCTTCCCGGCCCCCGGCGGGCCGGTGACGACCATGCGCCCGCCGACCCCGGCTCGCAGCCGGTCGAGGAGGGCCCCGATCGCTGAAAGCTCCTGGTCACGGCCGATGAGGGACACGCCCCAGCCTAACCGGACCGCCGCGCCCCGGCGGCGGGCCGTACCGCCTCGGACCTGCATGGTGCCCCCGTCGACGAAGAGTTCCGTGCCCGTGACGAAGCGGCTCTGGTCGGTGGCGAGGAAGAGCACCACGTCCGCGACGTCGTCCGGATCGCCGAGCGGCCGAGCGGTGGCCGCACTCAGACGCCGTAGATCCGTTCGGGCCGCACGAGGACGGCCGCCCGGCGGTCCGCGGCCATGACCCTGTCGTACTCGTCCCAGTCGTCGTGGGTGCCGCCCGCCGCGGTGAAGATCTCCCGGAGCAGCAGGCGCGTGCCGTCGGCGTCGACCGCCGGATGCGGGTCGTCGGGACCGATGATCTCGGCGGCCCCCTCCACCGTCACCCAGTGCCATCCCGAGCGCACGCATGCGGTGAGCCCGGGGCGCTCCCTGAGGTTGCCGAGCTTGACCTTGCCGTAGGTCACGAACGCCACCACGTCCCTGTCGGCGAGCGGGTGCCTCATGACTGCGAGGTTGACCACGGTGGTCTGGACGGTCCGGTCGGCGCGGAGCGTCGACACCGCCCCGAGGCCCTGCTCGGTGCGGGCGAGCTCCGCGAAGTCGTTCAACGTTGCCACTCGGTTCCCCTGCCGGTCTCGGCCGTGGGCCGCCGCGGACGTGACCCACGTGGGGCGCCCACGGCATGCGTCGGGACAACGATGACACGTCATCACGGCGCGGACCCGTCGACGTCCGGGGCGGAGGTCACCGGGCCAGGATCCCGAGTTGCAGGGCGACGGAACGCCCCATAGCGTCTCGTCTCGTCGTAATGCCCTCATATCGGCCCATCGGATGGGCTGCCCCCCGCGCTCCCGGGTCATGCCGATTCCGTGCCGCATTCCCGCCGTCACCGATGAGGGACGTGCACGCCAACGAGACTTCCCTCCCGGGAATCGGGACGACCGGAGATCTGCCATGCCCGACTTTTGCAGTCTGCTTTCTCGGCGAAAGATCCTGCTCTCCTCCGCCGCCGCGATGACCGCGGCGACCACGGGGGCGTTCGGCCTGGCCTCCCGGACTCCGGAGGCGGCGAAGGAGACGGAGATGGCGGCGGACGCCGCGGGCATCCGGCCCTTCCGTGTCGACATCCCGGAGGCGGACATCGCCGAGCTCCTCCGGCGCGTCAACGCCACGCGCTGGCCCGACCGCGAGACCGTCCCCGACCAGTCGCAGGGCGTCCAGCTGGCGACGATGCAGAAGCTGACGCGCTACTGGGGGAGGGACTACGACTGGCGGAAGATCGAGGCGAAGCTCAACTCCCTTCCGCAGTTCAAGACCAGGATCGACGGGCTCGACATCCACTTCATCCACGTCCGGTCCCGCCACAAGGACGCGCTGCCGATGATCCTGACCCACGGCTGGCCGGGCTCGGTCCTGGAGTTCCTGAAGGTCATCGACCCCCTCACCAACCCCACCGCCCACGGCGGCCGCGCGCGGGACGCGTTCCACCTCGTCATCCCCTCGATGCCCGGCTACGGCTTCTCCGAGCGGCCCACCACCACCGGGTGGAACCCCAGCCGCATCGCCCGGGCCTGGGCCGTGCTGATGCAGCGCCTGGGGTACACGCGTTACGTCTCCCAGGGCGGCGACTGGGGCGCGGTGGTGTCGGACAAGATGGCGGCGCAGAAGCCCGCCGGGCTGATCGGCATCCACGTCAACATGCCGGCCACCGTTCCGCCGGACATCGCCAAGAAGCTCGCCTGCGGCGACCCGGCCCCGGCCGGGCTGTCCGCCGACGAGAAGGCCGCGTACGACAAGCTCAACGCCTTCTACAAGACGGGCTCGGGCTACTCGGCGATGATGGTCACCCGCCCGCAGACCGAGGGATACGGGCTGACGGACTCCCCCGCCGGGCTGGCCGCATGGATGTACGACAAGATCGCCGCCTGGACCGACAGTGACGGCGACCCGCTGCGGGTGCTCACCAAGGACGAGATCCTCAACGACATCAGCCTCTACTGGCTGACCAACACCGCGGTCTCCTCCTCGCGCCTGTACTGGGAGAACAACGCCAACAACTTCAACGCCGTGTCGGTGTCGATCCCCGCGGCCATCACGGTGTTCCCCGGCGAGATCTACCAGGCGCCGCTGAGCTGGGCCGAGAACGCCTACCACGACCTCATCTACTACAACAAGGCTCCCCGCGGCGGGCACTTCGCGGCCTGGGAGGTCCCCGACATCTTCACCCGGGAACTGCGCGCCGCGTTCTCGGCCCTGCGCGACCCCGGCTCACCCGGCAAGTAGCGGGGGAAGCGGTCGTGTCCGAGCGCTTCGATCCCTACAGCGTGCTGCCGCCGGTGCCGGAGTTCATGCTCGCCGGCACGGACATCGCCGACGGGGAGACGCTGGGCGTCGCCCAGCGCAGCGCCCTGTTCGGCAGGCCGGGCGGGGACCGTTCGCCGCAGTTGGAGTGGAGCGGCCATCCGGCCGGGACCCGGAGCTTCGCGGTGACCTGCTACGACCCCGACGCCCTGACCGTCAGCGGCTTCTGGCACCGGGCGGTGTACGACATCCCCTCGTCCGTGAGGGCCTGCCCGCCGGGGCGGGTGACGAGGGCGGCGGAAACCTCCCCGCCGGGGCGAGACGCTCGCCGACGACACCGGGCGACGCTGCTTCCTCGGTGCCGCGCCGGCCCCGGGCGACGCCGCCCACCGCTACGCCTTCGGCGTCCACGCCCCGGCCCGGGCCAGGGCGTGGACGCCGGTCTTCGCGGTCCCGGCCTGACCACGGCCATCGCCTCAACGGGACGCCGCCGGATGTCCGGTGACGTCACGGACGGATCGGCGGCGGGCGGGCCATGTGCGGCCTCGCGGTGGCTCATCACCACGAGGCCGCGTCCCCATGATCCGAGCAAGGGGCGTCCCCACACCCGCAAAGCTTGCTCGGTCAAACAAGTAGAACATTGAACATAAATACGGGCAAGTAGCTTGATCCGCCATCAACTCCTGAAGATGACGCGCGTCGCGGGCGAGGTGGACCGCGTCCGTTCCGTCCGCCCACCGTGTGCGGAATGAACTCCGTGAACGGGGAACGAGGCGCTCACCCTCGTCGACCGGGACCTTGCGGCGACCCTGCCGCACCGAAAGCCTCCGCGCCTGCGGGGAGTTCCCGCTGTCACGGCGAAGTCGCGCCTGGGATCGTCCCGATGCCCCGGGGAGGGGCGCCCGCAGGACTCGTCCCACCCACGCCGACGGCCGGGTTCGCCTCCGGCCACACGTCCGAGGGAGCGCCGTCCGTGCGGGCACGGCTCTCCCGGGAGGAGCGGGGTGGCGGCCGTGGACGGCCGTGCCGGTTAGCATCGCGGACACCACTGCCGGACGAACGGAGTTCACCTGTGGGCCACCTGCGCGTCGGGGTCGCCGTCCTGACCATGGGCGACCGGCCCGCCGAACTCGATGCGCTGCTGGCCTCGGTCGCCGCACAGGACCCGCCGGCGGCCCGGGTCGTCGTGGTGGGCAACGGGTCGCCGCTGCCGCCGCTGCCGGACGGGGTGACCCGGGTGGAACTGCCGGAGAACCTGGGGGTGGCGGGCGGTCGCAACGTCGCTTTGCAGCGGCTGCGCCAGTACGGGGACGTCGACGTCGTGGTCGACCTCGACGATGACGGGCTGCTGATCTCGACCGACGTCTTCCGACGGATGGCCGAGCTGTACCGCAGGGACGAGCGGCTGGGCATCGTGTCGTTCCGGATCGCGGACGAACTCGGGCGGACCCAGCGCCGTCACGTGCCGCGGCTGGGCGCGTCGGACCCGATGCGCGGTGGGCTGGTGACGACGTTCCTCGGCGGCGGGCACGGGTTGTCGATGCGGATGCTGGAGGAGATCGGCGGCTGGCCGGACGCCTTCTTCTACGCCCACGAGGAGACCGACCTGGCATGGCGGGCGCTGGACGCGGGCTGGCGGATCCGGTACGCGCCGGAACTGGTGCTGCAGCACCCGTGGACGTCGCCGACGCGGCATGCGGTGTTCTACCGGATGGTGGCGCGGAACCGTGTGTGGCTGGCCAAGCGGCATCTGCCCGCCCCTTTGGTGCCCGCGTACCTGGGGGTTTGGGCGGTGCTCACGGTGCTCAAGCGGCCCTCGCCGGAGGGGCTTCGGGCCTGGTGGGGCGGCTTCCTGGAAGGTGTGCGCACGCCGTGCGGCGCGCGGCGCCCCATGCGGTGGCGCACCGTCGCGCGGATGACCGCCCTGGGCAGGCCCCCGGTGGTGTGAGCCGTGGTGCCTGAGCAGGGCCCGGTCGATCCGTGTGATGTGATCGCAGGGGGCCCCGCGACAGGCCCTCCGCCACACACCAGACAGGAAAGGTGCGTCATGAACGATCGGGTCAGTCCCGCCCGCCGCCCCAGTGCGGTCAGCGTCCTCGGGGGCCCCACCACGGTGATCGACATCGGCGGGCTGCGCCTGGTGGCGGACCCCACGTTCGACGATCCGGGCGATCACGGATACCTCACCAAGACCGCGGGGCCGGCCGTCGGCGAGGACGCCCTCGGACCGGTGGACGCCGTCCTCGTCAGCCATGACCTGCACCCCGACAACCTGGACACCCGGGGCCGTGCCTTCGCCCTCGGATCGCCCCTCGTACTGACCGGCCCCGCGTCCGCACGCCGTCTGGGCGCCCCGGCCCGGGGACTGTCGGCCTGGCAGAGTGTGACGCTTCCCCGCCCCTCGGGGGGCACGGTCACCGTCCACGCCGTCCCCGCCCAGCACGGGCCCGACGACGGCGAGCGCGACGAGCAGGGGCACGTGAACTGCGAGGTCACCGGCTTCGTCCTGACGGGTGAAGGGCTTCCCACCGTCTACGTCACCGGTGACAACGCGTCGCTCGCGGTGGTGGCGGAGATCGCCCGCCGCATGCCCCCCGTGGACGTGGCCGTCCTGTTCGTGGGCGCGGCGCGCGTTCCGTCGAAGATGCGCGGCCGTCCTCTGACGCTCACCGCGCAGCGGGCCGGTGCCGCCGCGTCGGTGCTGGGGTCGCCGGTGGTCGTGGCCGCCCACTGCGACGGATGGGCGCACTTCAGCGAGACCCGCTCCGACATCGAGCAGGCCTTCGACGACGCCGGCCTCGCCGGGCGCCTGCGCACCGCGGGCAATGGCGAGTGGATCGACGTGAGCCACTCGGTCACGGTGCGCTGACCGACCGGTACGGGGGAACCTGACTTTAAATCTCGCATTTAGCCGTGGTAGCTTCTGCCCCGGCAGCGGGACCGGCCACACCGGTTGGGAGGACCGGTCGCTTTCATCCTGGGTGACCCGGTCGGAGCCGCTACGGGCAGTGCGGCAGCCGGCGGCCTGTTCCGCTGCCCCCAGGGGCTCCGCCGCACAGCGGCGGAGGCATCGGACAGCCGCCCAGGAGAGCCCCGAAGAAATCCCGGGCGGCGATGTCGAGATCCCGCGGCCGGCTCCGTCCCCGTGGTGAAGGCGGCCACAATGGGCCGCACCGGCACCAAGGAGAGCCACGATGGCCAAGTACCTGCTGCTCAAGCACTACCGCGGCGCACCGGCGGCGGTGAACGACGCACCGATGGACCAGTGGACGCCCCAGGAGATCACCGACCACATCCAGTACATGCACGACTTCGCCGCCCGCCTGGAGAAGACCGGCGAGTTCGTCGACGGCCAGGCCCTCGCCCCCGAGGGCACCTGGGTCCGCTACGACGGCGAAGGCCGCCCACCCGTCACCGACGGCCCCTTCGCCGAGACCAAGGACCTCATCGCCGGCTGGATGGTCATCGACGTCGACACCCACCAACGCGCCCTCGAACTCGCCGCAGAACTCTCCGCCGCCCCCGGCGCCGGCGGCAGGCCCATCCACGAATGGCTCGAACTCCGCCCCTTCCTCACCACCCCGCCCACCATCACCGAATGAGCCGCAGCCCGAGGCCACCGGAGGCGCTCGCGCCCTCGTCCACCCCGCGGGGACGTCGCGGGCGGGGCCGCCCCGGGCTCTCTCGGTGGCACCGGACCGGCCTGCCGGCGGGCGGCACGTCCGCCCTGGCCGCGGGCACCTCGCGACTCTCGCGATCTTCTGCCCGGATGCGGGAACTCCCCTGCGGAAAGCGCACGTTGAGCGGATGACCACGGGCTCGCACCCCTGCACGGTGCTGCGGGCCCCCGGGACCGACACGGTCCGGGTCGACGGCCAGCGCATCGCGCGACAGTCAGGGAGGGTTCAGCACATGGACGACATCTTCGGGGAGATCGTCGAAGAGATCGTGGAGGAGACCGCCGAGGAGCTCGGCGGGGAGGTCGCCGAGGACATCGTCGAGGGACTCTTCGACTGACCGTGAATCCAACGGCTGCGGCGGCGGTCACTCCGCCGCCGCATGCCGGGCGCCGGGCCGACGGCGGCCCGTCGGCTCCTCATGCGCCCGGCGCGTGGCGTACGCCGAACTCCGCTTCCGCGCCGATCCACAGCAGCGAACCGGCGTCGAAGTCGACGACGAAGGAGCCGTCGGCTCTCACGTCGACGCGGGTGACCGACTGACCGAAGAGGTCGAGGACCGGGGCGAGGGCCGAACCCGTCCCAGGATGCATCTCGTGGTACTCGCCGTCGGTGTCCCGCAGGCGGAACTCCGTTTCCAGGACGAGTTCCGCGACGACGCCCGATCCCTGGCCCCCGCTCGCGGCGCCGAGGCGCAGACGCACCCGATCGTCGTACGCCGTGTCCTCCACCCGGCCGCCGACCAGCGCCTCGAGGTCCTTCACCGCTTGACTCCCCAAGCTTGACAACGTTGTCTCATCTCCTCCGGCTACTCACCGAATGTAGATGATAGATATCATCCACCGGTTCCTCAAGCCCACCCGCGGCAACTCGCTGTCAGGCGCTCAGTTCCGTCCCGGCGGCCGCCCCGGAGAAGGGGGCGTGCCGGACGTACCACTCGGTGGACAGCAGCCGCACCCGGACATCTGCGGGCAACCCGGCGATCAACCCCGGCAGGCCGCCGCGTTCGACCTCCGAACGGTGCGCCAGCACCGCCGCGGTCTTCTGCCTCATCCACGGGCGGACGTCGACGGTCGCGGTGACCTGTTCGTCCGGGACGCCGTACACCGCTCTGCGGGCGCCGATCACGTCCTTCAGCGCCGGCACGGCGGAGTGCGGGTGGGTCGCCAGATAGAGGGAACGCGGCTGCCAGGGAGGACCGGCCTCCGGGTAGAGCCGCCCGAGCGCGGCCGCCTGGGCGGCGAGCACGGTCACCCGATGGGTGTGCACGTGATCGGGGTGACCGGGCAGTCCTCCGTAGGCGTCATGGGTGACCACGACGTCGGGGCGGAACTCCCGGATGTGCGCCACCAGTCGGTGCATCACCTCGTCGAGCGGCGCGTCGCAGAACCTCGGTGCGCCCGGGGCCGACGAGGGCACCCGCGCATCGGCGTAGCCGAGCATCCGCGGCTCGCCGGCGCCGAGGATCCCCAGTGCGTCCGCCAGTTCCGCCGCCCGCACGGTGTCCGCGCCCCAGGTCGCCGTGACGACCGCGGTACGGGCGCCCGCGGACGCGTGACGGGCCAGCACTCCGCCGGCCGACAGCGACTCGTCGTCCGGGTGTGCGAAGACCCCGAGCAGGCTCGGCACGGGCATGGACAGACCGCCTTCCCTCGCGCTGCGGGCAGCGGCCGGCCGGGGCGGACGACTCCCGACGTCGCATGCGCGGCCACCACTTCACCCATTCCATGGATACTCCCAGGGCGTCACAGGAGCGCGCCGAGAACACACACCTCCGCGAGGTGGAAGAGCAGAGCCCCCACCGGCGTGAATACGGCGCACAGCCAGTAGCGGCGCACCCCGGCGCGAGCCAGGTAGACGGTCAGGAGGACGGTCGACACGGCGCCGACGGCCAGGAAGCCGGCCGCCTCTCCCCAGCAGTGGAGCGACAGGCCCAGCCAGAGGCCCTCCCCCGGCACCACCATGGCGATCACGGCCCCCGCCAGGGGGCGTGCGTCCCCGCGCCCGCGCCGCACCGTCCATCCGGCCCACCCCAGCAGCGGCCCTCCGGCCAGTCCCGTGGCACCCCACACGACGGCGGTTCCGAGCCCTCCGGCGCCGAAGGTGTCCCCGAGCGTGGATGCCGTGTAGTAACCGCCGCACGTGGCGAGCATCATCACCGCGCCGGCCCGGACGGCGACGGGCCGCAGACGCGTCAACGCGCCGGCCACGGCGGTCCAGATGATCCAGCTGGACGAGGAGTTGGTCGCCCGCTCCAACAGGGGTGTCGTGCCGTGCAGGCCGTAGGTGGCTCAGCCGAGCAGCACCCCGAAGATCACGGTCGCGGCCAGGACGACGCCGGTGCCGCCGCGACGGGACGCGAGTGCGATAGCCATGGGGCCGCACTATACATGCCGTCTATACACGCGATTTATAGTCGGGCGGGTACGACGGCTCGCGCAGGACGGTTCTCACGGCGATCCGGACTGCAGCGCCACGCGTCGGCAGGCCTCGTCCTCGTGGTGTGCCCGGCGCCCGAGACCAGCGCCACCGGGGTGGGCAGCCCCCATTCCCGGACCAGGTAGGGGCTGTCGAGCAGGGAGAGCGCTTCCCCTTGGCGGCCGATTCCCATGAGCGTCTCGAACGGGACGTGGTCGGCGCTCCACGAGTTCGGCCGGCCCGTGGGAAAGGCGTCCCGGTCGGCCGCGACCACGCCCCCGTTCTGGTGGCGGAGCAGGTCGAGCAGGGAACCGGGGAGCGTGACACGCAGCGCGCGTTCGGCCTCCGCGACGAGCCGGCCGGTCAGGGGCGGCTGCACCCCGTAGCGGTTCCCGGGGTCCCAGAGGGTGCGGCGAAGGTCCTCGAAACGTGCCATGGCCGGAATCGTAGGAGGTGCGCGCGGCGCCCCGCCGCGTGACCAAGAGCGGCGGCCTCCCAGTAAAGTCCTGGCATGCTGCTTTTCCACTTCACGCGGCCGGAGCGGTGGCCGCTGATCCTGGCAGACGCAGAGATCAAGGCCACCTGGTCGGCGGATCACGAGGACATGCCGGAGCTGGCGCGGACGGTGCACCTCACGTCCGATCCCAGCCCCGCCTCGCTCCCGGAACCCTTCCGGGACTGCACGGTGCGGTTCACCGTTGAGGTGCCAGCTCCGGAGGCGCAGCGATGGCACGCGTGGGCGGGCACCAGGCTGCCGGCCCAGACCGTCCACGTACTGACGGCGACGCACTTCGGCGAGCGGCCCGACGAGTGGTTCGTCGTGGAGCGGGCGATCCCGTCGTCGGAATGGGTGTCGGTCGTCGACCTGAAGGTGCAGAAGCCGCTGTGGCCGCAGCCGTAGGGCTCGTCAGGCGTCCGGGCCGAGTCCGGCCATAGGCCGTCTCCAGACCGCCGCCGTCCACGCGGGGCCCGCCCGGGAGACCAGAAAATTGACACGTCAAGCATTCACTGCTTGTCTTGGCAAGGAGTTTCGGTGCGTCCCCCCACCGCGCGCCCACCACGGCATTCCCGGCACTCCCCGGCGACGTCTACCCGAGGACAAGATCATGACCGAACGTATGACGCGTGGCTTCGTCGTCACGGACCGGGAACCCAGATGCCCGTTCGACCCGTCGTCGCGGCTCGCCGAGATCGGCCGGCAGGAGGAGCCGACCCGGGTCCCGATGTACGAGCCGCGGTTCGGGGACGCCGACGTGCTGGTCCTGTCGCGCTACGCGGACGTCCGCGCCGCGCTGGGCGATGCCCGGCTGCAGTACGGCCACCTCCCCCTGGCCGACGGGAGTCCGCGGACCTACATGCCGGGCTTCCTCCCCGACTTCCACGGCGCGGAGCACACCAGGCTGCGGCGCATGATCGCCGGGGCCTTCACGCCCAAGCGGGTCAAGGCGCTGCGCCCGATGGCCGAGCAGATCGTCTCCGAGCGTCTGGACTCCATGGAGGAGGCCGGGCCGGGCGTCGACCTCGTGGAGGCGTACGCCGTCTCGGTGCCCTCGATCGTGATCGGCGAACTGCTCGGCGTTCCCTCCTCGATGCACCGGGAGTTCCACAGCATCAGCGCGGGCGTCGTCAACTTCGCCAACTCCCCCGCCGAATACTTCGCCCTCCTCGGCAAGTTCGGCGAGTACATGACGAACCTCGTCGACGAGATCCGCCGGCGTCCCACCGAGGGCCTGATCAGCAGCCTGCTGCGGGAACGCCCCGGAGAGGTCGGCGACCAGGAGGTCATCGGCCTGTCCAGCGCCCTGGTCGTCGCGGGTCACGAGACGACCGCGTCGATGATCGGGGTGAGCGCGCTGGCGCTCATGCGGCAGCCCGACCAACTCGCCGTGCTCCTGGACGAGTCACGGTCCACCAGGGACGCCGTGGAGGAACTTCTGCGCTACATGAGCATCTCCGGCACGTTCCCCCGCGCGGCCTCCGAGGACCTCACGATCGGCACGGCGCAGGTGAAGGCCGGCGAGCGCGTGCTGGTGTCGCCGCTCACCGCGAACCGCGACCCGGAGCTCGTGCGGGACCCGGACCGGCTGGACCTGACCCGGGAGGCGGTCGCGCACATGGCGTTCGGTTTCGGGAGCCACCAGTGCCCCGGGCAGCACCTGGCGCGCCTGGAACTGGAACTGGCGCTTCCCGCCCTCTTCCGGCGCTTCCCCGGCCTGCGGCCCGCGGTCCCGGACGAGGAGCTGGTCTTCCACCGCGACGGCCCGAACGTGTACAGCCTGCAGGCCCTTCCCGTCGTGTGGTGAACCCGGACGGGAACGTGCTGACGGGGCGAGATCCGGTCTCGCCCCGTCAGCCTCTCAGCCGTGCCCGGCGGTTCCCGTCAGCGCAGCGTGTACGCGGTGGGGATCGTCTGCCGGACGGTGTTGCCCTTGCTGTCGGTCGCGCTGATCCTCAGTCCGACGCCCTTGGCGGCCTGGTCCCGCCGGGGGTTCTTGACCGTCGTGGTGAAGGTGTTCTTTCCGGTGGCCTTGGTGGTCGCCGGGCGCCAGCTCCTGCCCCCGTCGAAGGTGGTCTCCGCCTTCAGGGACGTCACCTTGGGCAGGGCGGTGAGGCTTTCCTGGTAGTAGCCGACGACGGAGATCTCGTGGCTCTCCCCGGCCTCGACGGTGTTGTCCAGGGCCAGATCGAAGTCGTAGCGCAGGAAGATCAACGGCTCCGGGCTGCAGGCCGCCGTGTTGCTGCCGACCACTTCGCCCATGCACGGGCTCAGCTCCGGGGCGTCGCCCTTGGCCGGCTTGGCGGAGGTGTACTGCCACACCGTCTTGACGCCGTCGGTCTCCGCCTCGAACGTGTACCGGGCCGACTTCGCCGGCAGGTCGTAGGAGACGAGGTCACCCCCCTTACAGCCGGACAGCGCCAGCGTCACCGCGGCTGCGAGCACCATGAGGGCCCCTCTGCGGCGCCGCGCCGACGGCACATCGGTGTTCATCGTGTCGGTCTCCTTGGCGGGTTCGAGTGCCATCACAGGGTCGAGTAGTTCTGGTCGGGGAGGTGCTCCGTGCGACGTTCGACCTCGTCACCGGACGCGTCCAGGAGTCTGAAGTCGCAGATGGAGTCGAGGTTCGTCACGGTGGGCGAGGCGACCGGCCCGCAGGCCGGGAGTTCGGCGAAGTCGTGCGAGATGAGCTCGTCGCCGACGATGCCGATCACCGCCTGGCGGCCGCCGCCGCTGCCCGTCAGGTAGATGCTGGGGTAGAAGGTGTCGCCCTGCCGGCACCCGGAGCACGGTCCGGTCTTGACCGTGAAGCCGGACTTGGTCCGCGCCTGCGGCGCGGCCCCCGGCACGGACGGCCCCGCGTTCCAGTGGATCCCGTCCCTGCCGGTGAGGACCATGTCGTTCAGCTCGGTGCGGTTGTGCTCCAGGAGGGAGTCCGCTCCGACGTCGGCCCAGGAGGCGGTGAACCGGCTGATCGCGTCGTCCTCCCGCTTGACGAATGCGGTCATGGTCTGCCGCGTGGCCGGGGACGGCAGCGCCACCTGTGAGGTGTCGGGGGTGGCCCGGAACTGCTGCATCCAGCTCAGCTGGTGGACCACACCGGGCCGTGCCGCGTGGAAGTGGAGGTCGACCCGGTCGAGGTCGCCCTTCCCGACCCGGTAGTCGTTCGCCCGGATCTGTCCGTCCTCGTGGTACCTGGCGGCGTACGCCCTCGGCACGACGCTGCCGCCGAGGCTGATCCTGACGTGCGACCGGTCGGCCTTGATCCGCTTGATCAGGGCCTCGGCCTCGCCGTAGGGCACGCTCACGAGGGGCAGCTTGGTGTACTGCTGGATCGCCGGGCAGCTCTGCGGCCCGTCCAGGCACTGGTCGAGCTCCGAGGGGCGGCCCAGCGAGGTGAGGCCCGGCGCCGCGACCAGCACGCCGACGGCGCCTGCGGCGGCAGCGGCCGCCACCCGCTCGTCCCGGAGCTTCGCGAAGTCGCAGGTGTCCTGACAGATGTCGGTCGGTGTCAGGAGGACGAGCTTGCCCCGGGCGTCGACGTCCGCGAGTTCGGCGGCGGACCCGGTGCCCGCGTGGACCACCTGCAGACGTCCCTCGACCGGCAGCCGGGGAACCGGGATCGCGCCCTCGCGGAAGCTCGGGTCGCCGTCCTCGTGCAGCCACATCTGCGTCTCGGTCAGCGCGGCGTCCGGGGTCGCGTAGCGGGCGGACAGGCCGAGGGGGGCACCGCCGCCCGCCGTCCGCATGGTGACGACGGGGGTCGTCCGTGAGCTGTAGAAGTCGTGGGTGAAGGTGCCCATGCTCACCTTGCCGGTGGGCAGCACCCACCAGTTCGGTTCGACGGCCTTGTAGCCGGCCGAGAGCGCCGTGAGCATCCCCCAAGCCCCGGTCGCCGAGACCCGGTTGACGGCATCGCTCGCCGTGTAGGTCTCGGTGGACTCCGGGTACTGGACGCGCAGGGGCTTGGCCTTGCGCAGGTCCAGCGTGACCGTGGTCGCCTTGGTGAGGCTCACCTCCGGTGCGATCGGTTCGGCCTGCTGCCACTCGCCCGCCGCGTTCCGCCAGCTGACCGGTGTCCGCACCGCATAGGTGCCGCGGAAGAGCTGCTCGGTCACGGTGTCCGCGCCGGTTTCGAAGACCTGGCCCGCGTGAAGATGGACTTGGTCGTCGACCGGCATGAAGGTGGCGGTGCCGTAACGGACGTCGGTGGCGCCCGTCGGGGGCACGACGTTCAGGGTCAGCGGGAACTTCTGGGCTTCGACGAAGGTGTGGATGCCCGAGCTCAGCCGTATCGCGCCCGAGTCGTCCCGGGCGCTCAGCAGCCCGTTGTAGCCGCCGTGGGCCCCGTCGGTGCCCAGCACGCTGCCGTCGAGCGTCACCGACACCTCGGCGGACCCGCCCGCGGGGACGACCACCTTGTCCGCGCTGAGGGTGAACAGGCCTGCCGCGGCGGGCTTCCCGTCGGCGAAGGAGACCGGCATCGTGAGGTGCAGCGTGGTCGCCTCGTCACCGCGGTTGGTGTACGTGATCTTCTTCGTCACCGCCGACTGCGGGTAGGCCAGGCGGCCGAAGTTCAGGTTCCCCTTCGGGACGATCCGCGGATTGGTCGCGGTCGCCAGGTCCACCAGGCCCCGGCCCTGGGCGTACATGTCGTGCCCCAGGTCGCTCGCGGTGTCCATCAGCAGCGCCTTGATCTGCTGACCGGTCAGCTCCGGGTGCTGCTGGGCCACGACGGCCGCGGCGCCGGCCACGTGCGGTGTGGCCATCGAGGTCCCGTCGGACGCGGTGTAGTACTGGTCCACCGGTGTGCCCATGGCCGTGCCGGCGGCGCGTGCCGCGACGATGCCGACGCCCGGGGCCGCGATGTCGGGCTTGGCTGCGCCGTCCCCGATCCGCGGTCCGCGGTTGGAGAACGTCGCCATCTCGCCGTTCTTGTCGACGGCCGCCACGGTCAGTGCGTCGTCGGCGGAACCCGGCGAGACGACCTTCTGGGCGACCAGGCCGGAGTTCCCGGCGGCGACCACGAACAGGGTCCCGGTGGCGCGGCTCAGCTCGTTGAGCGCCTGGCTCATCGGGTCGGTGCCGTCGGTGGGCTCACCACCGAGGCTCATGTTGACGACCTTGGCCCCCGAGTGGGCGGCCCAGTCCATGGCCGCGATGATCCCGTCGTCGGGGCACTGACCGTTGTCGTCGCAGACCTTGCCGACCAGGAGCTTGGCGCCGGGCGCGACGCCCTTGCGCAGCCCCTTGGACGCGGCGCCACTGCCCAGGACCGTGGACGCCACGTGGGTGCCGTGTCCGTGCCCGTCCTTGGTGCCCGAGGGACTCCCGGTGAAGTCGGCCTTCCCGGCGATGCTTCCGGAGACGTCCGGGTGGGTGGCGTCGATGCCGGTGTCCAGCACCGCGACGGTCACGCCGGTGCCGTCGTACCCGCGTTCCCAGGCGATCGGGGCGCCGATCTGCGGGACCGACTGCTCGAGGTCGACATGGGCCATGCCGTTGAGCCAGACCTTCTTGACCCCGGCCAGGGAACCGGCGGACCGGGCGGCGGCGGACGTGGAGGCCGTCTTGCCCCGTACCTCCTGCCACCACCGTCCGCCGTCGGCGATGTTCATCGAGCGGCCGTTGATGGACGGCAGTGCCCTGCCGCCCGAGGCCCCGGCGACCTTCCGCGACGTGTCGGCCCCGGCGGCGCCGGTGTAGGTGACGAGCACCGGCACCGCGTCGGCCCTGCCCGCCGCGACCAGCGTCACCAGCCGGCTCAGGTCGAAGAGCCCCCAGTCGAGGAGTCCCTTGCCGACCAGCGCGAGGGCATCGTCCGGCACGACGTACACCTTGCCCTGGCGGGTGATGGTGTGGAACACCACCGGGGGCCCGTCGGGCCGCGCCGCGCTCTCGGTGTCGCGGACGACCGGCCTGCCGTCGGCGTCGACGCCGACGTGCACCCTGTCGCCGGTGATCAGCGTGACCGGGACGGATCCGCCCGACGCGGAGACGACCCGCGCCAGTTCGCCCTCGGCGGTCGCCGTGGGCTTCTTGGTCTGTACGACTTCTGGACGCGACGTCTGCCGGTTCGGCTCGGCCGCCTGGGTCGCCGTGGTCGACGCGACCATCCCGAGGATGGTCAGGCCGACGGTCACCGCGCCCAGGCGTCCTCTGGGACGCCTCGTTTCCCTTCGCCTCATCTATTCGGTCTCCTGTGAGAGTGACAGTCGGGGAACTGCTGTCGGGATGCGCCCGGGGGCCGCCGCACGGCGGCGCCGGGCCTCCCTGCTAGAGCGGTTCGTACTCGCCGACGTCGTCGGCACCAGTGCCCGCGCTGTGGGTGGTCGCGGCGTCCGCCGGGTCGGGCGGTGGTCCGGCCGGCACCGGTTCGTCCGGGCAACGTGGCCCCTGTTCGGGCGGGTTGCCTTCCGGCGCGGGCGTCGGAGGTTCAGCGGGCAGCATGGTGACGAGTGTGGGATCGGGCGGGCTGCCGGCTCGATTGGTCAGATGCGGGATTTAATCCCGCCGCCCGCCCACGGGCTTTTCTTCGTGCCCGGCGACGGCGTGCGGAATTTACTCGTCGCCCGGAGGCGGTTGCCGCACCTCGCCGACGAGGCCCGACTCGACGACCCTCATCGCGAGCGCCGTACGCGACGTCACGTGCAGTTTGCGCATCGCCGACCTCACTTGACTGGCGACGGTCTGCGCCGACACCACCAGGGAGTCCGCGATCTGCCGGTTCGTCAGGCCCTCGACCAGCAGCCGGGCCACTTCCAGCTCGCGCGGTGAGAGCCGGTCGCCGTAGCCGGGTCGTCCCCGGCCACGCGTCGGCGCGGGGACGTCCCCTCCCCGCGCGCCGAGGAACCTGGTGATCCGGTCGGCGTCGTTGTGGGCGCCGAGTTCCGACAGCGCCCGCGCGACGTCGGACAGCACCGGCAGCCCGTCCTCCTCCCGGCCGTCGGCGAGCAGGCAGAGGGCGTGACGCTCCCGGGCGAGCAGGGCGTCGTACGGGCGCGGCAGCGCCTCCCACGCGGCGGCCGCCCGGGCGAACAGCGTCGCGGCGTCCGCGAAGCGGCCCTCGGCCTCCGCCAGGATCGCGCGGCACAACACCAAGGACGCCTGCGGCGCCGGGGCGTCCCTGTCGCCCAGGGCCCCTTCGAAGGTGTCGACCAGGTCCGCGGCGCGGCCGATCCGGCCGGCGGCGACCAGGGCCGCGATGCGGGCGGGGGCGAAGTCGACGGCCCGGGACCAGATTCCGCCGCCGACGGCGATCTCGGCCGGCTGGTCGGTGAGGCGGAGCGCCTCGTCGACGTCGCCCTCACGCAGGCACAACCGGGCCAGCGCGGCCGCGGCTTCGATACGTTGCTGGTCGTCGCGCCCGGCGAAGCGCAGCCGCTCCCGCGCTGTCCCCAGGTCACCGGCGGCGGCCTGCATCAGACCGGCCACCAGGGCCGCCTCGCACCGGTCCTTCAGCCGTACCCCGCTGTCGTCGTCGAGCAGGCGCGCCGTCCGATCGGCGAGACCCGGCCAGGCGCCGGTGAACCAGTCGAGGTGGGCCCGGGAGGAGGCGATGCTGTCGAGGTAGTCCAGGAGCTGATGGTGCTCGGCGAGTGCCTGGGCCTTGGCCAGTCGTGCCCTCGCCTCGTCGTACCGTCCCCATCGCATCGCCTCCTCGCCGACGTTCGTGTGGCCGATCGCGACGATGGACGCCTCCCGCGGGTCGGAGACGTCGTCGGGGATCCGCCGGGCCGCCTCCCAGCCGGCCTCCTCGCCGAGCATGAGCAGTGCGAAGGCGCGTTCCACCGACAGGCGCAGGCGGTCGAGGGAGGCCATCGACCGGTCCGGGGGCGGTGCCTCCTGCAGCCATCGCAGGTGTTCCGCCACCGGCCGCGCGTTTCCCAGGGGCAGGGCGAGCAGGATGCGGGCGCGTGCCGCCTCCGGCGAGTCCGGGGGGAGATGCGGCACCGCGGTGAGGATCTCCCCGCGGCCCGCCTCGATCTCGCCCGCCACCATGAGCACCCGGCCGATCTGGAAGCGGACGAGGGCCTGTTGAGGGAGCGTCAGCACCTGGCCGCCGAGGGCCGACCGGAGCGATTCGATGATCTGCGAGTGCGGATCGGAGCCGGACAGCGCCTGGAACTGGATCTTCGTCACGAGGCGTACCAGGGCCTCGGCCGGGAGGGCGAAGGTGGTGACCAGGCTGTGCATCAGCAGCGCGGAGGTCGCCACGTCCCCGGCCTGGACGCAGAGGTCGGCCGCCTGCTCGGTGTACCGGCACGCGGCCTCGGCGTCACCGGCCAGGCGGAAGTGCCGGGCCAGCTGGGCCACGGGCGGCTGCGGCCACCGCTCCAGCGCCCTGCCCGCCCGCAGGTGCATGGCACGCCGCTCCTCGGCCGGGATGGCGTCGTACACGGCGTGGCAGGCCAGCGAATGGCGGAACGACCATTGCCCGGGCCTGCCCTCGCGCAGCAGCCCGCCGTCGAGCACTTCGGCCGCCTGCGCGGCGAACCGCTCCTCGGGCAGGCCGCTGACCGCGCGCAGGGTCGTGTAGTCGGCCGGGCCGGACACCACCGACACCGCGTACAGGACGGTGCGGGTGTCGGGCCCGACCCGCCCGACGCGTTCGAGCATGGCGTCGCGGATCGTGGGCGGGACGTCGATGCGGTCCAGCCGCCGACGCGCCCATCCGCCGTCCTGGCGGATCAGGTCGGCCCGGTCGTGCATCAGCCGCACCGACTCCTCAACCGCCAGCGGTACGCCCTCGGTGCGTGCGTGCAGGAAGTCCGCGAACTCGGTGGAGACGTGCCCGCCGGCCAGCATCGACGAGACGAACGCGGCGGTCTCGCCGACGTCCAGCGGATCCAGCGTCAGCCTGACCAGGTGCGCGTCGGCCGGGGGCCGGGAGAGCAGCCGCAACAGCAGTGAATCGGGCGGTACTTCGTCCCGCCGGCAGGTGAGCACCACACTCACCGGCTGGGGCCGGCGGGAGACCAGGAACAGCAGGAACTCGAGGGTCGCCTCGTCCGCCCAGTGGACGTCCTCCAGTGCGAGGACCGCCACGTCGAGCCGGCCGAGGACTTCGACGAAGGCGCGGAACAGCCGGTGCCTGGCCGCGGTGGCGTCCTCCAGCGGTTCCGGGGCGGGGGGCAGGTCGTCGGCCCACTCGGGGAACAGCGGCCGCAGCGCGCCGCCCAGCCCGCTCAACCGCAGCCCGACAACGTTGTCGACACCGTCACGCACCGCGTCCACGACCGCCCCGAGCGTGTACGGCACCCGCAACTCCGGGCAGGCCCCGACCAGGGCGCGCCGGCCCCGCTCCGCCTGGGACGCCAGGAACTCGCGCAGCAGCCGGGTCTTGCCGATGCCCGCCTCACCGTCGAGCAGGACCACCGCGGGGGTCTGCCCGAGCGCCGTTCCGAGTGCGTTCAACTCCCGGTCCCGGCCGACGAACCGCGGCGCGGACAGCGCCGGGAGCCGGTCGGCATCGGTACCGGCCCGTCCAACCACCGCCGTACCCCCTCGGTCGACCACCGCAACGTCAGTGCTGACCCTATCCGCGGGAGATCATTTGGGTGGCGGCAACGACTCGGACAGTTGAACGACGGGAGATCCCGCGGGCCCCGCGCCAGGGCGCCTCCCGACATCCGCGTCACCCGTTCGGCCTAATCGGCACGGCGGCCCGGGGCAGCTCGTGCTGGCCTGGAAGGGGGTGTACGAGCGAGGCGACACCACGTGCGACCTGCGACAACAGCATGTCGGCCGTCCCCTGGGCCGACCGGCGCGGGATCCCATCGCGCCGCGCGTCGCCCGCACTGACCACAACCACGGGAGTGACCCATGGCTGACCCCACCAGGAGCAGCGGCGGCGGCATGATGGACGAGCTGCAAGCGCTGCTCGAAGGTGCGACGAAGCTCCTGAACGACAGCGGCCTGAAGGGCATCGTCGACTCATGGCTCGGCAACGGCCCCAACGAGCCGGTGACGACGAGGCAGATCGAGGACGCGTTCGGCGCCGACAAGGTGGCCGAGGCGAGCAAGCAGGCGGGCGTGAAGCCCGATGCGCTCGCCGCGGAGCTGCCCGAGGTCATCGACAAGGCATCGCCCGACGGGAAGATCGACATCCGCAGTAGCAGCATCGAGCCGTCCTCCATCGACGCCCGCAAGGAGTCGCTCATCGACGTGCTGGGCCACACCATCGACACCCGCCGCGGTTGACCGCCGGAGCGAACAGTCGGAGGGCCGGCGTCGCCAGTGGCGCCGGCCTCTCCGTCGCCGGGCGCCGGCACCCCGATCACACACCGGACCACGCCGGAGACGACGCACACCCCTCGCGGCACGGCGATCGGCCACGTCGTCGAGCATCGGAACGTCACCCGAATGCGAGGGAGGGTGGGAGCAATTAGCCTGAAAAACATGGAGTCCCCGAACTTCGGGTGGGACGAGGAGGCGACTCGCCGTGGCGAAAGTGCTGTTCATCGTGAGCGGGGCCACGTACTGGGTGCTGAAGGACGGCACCAGGTACGCGACGGGCTACTGGGCCGAGGAGTTCGCGAGTCCCTACAAGCTGCTGACGGACGCCGGCCACGATGTGGTGGTGGCGACTCCCGGCGGCGTCACTCCGAACGTCGACATGATGAGCCTGCGTCCCTCGATGGCCGGCGGTGAGGACGGAGCCCTGGAGCTCGAGAGGATCATCCGGTCGGCAGAGGTGATGCGGCGACCCCTGAAGCTCTCGGACGTCCGGCTCGAGGACTACGACGCGGTGTATCTCCCCGGTGGCCACGGCCCGATGTCGGACCTGGCCTTCGACGCCGACGCGGGCCGCCTGCTGACGGCGCAACTCGCCTCGGGCAACCCGCTCTTCATCGTCTGCCACGCCCCCGCCGCGATCCTGGCCACCAGGATCCACGGCGTGTCCCCCTTCAAGGGCTACCGGGTCACCGGCTTCTCGAACGAGGAGGAGGAAGCCGTCGGACTGGCTCCCCTGGCGACCTGGCTGCTGGAGACGGACCTTAAGGAGAAGGTCGAAGTCGACTACAGCCGCGGCCCGATGTGGGAGCCGTACATGGTCGAGGACCGCAACCTCGTCACCGGGCAGAACCCGGCTTCCGCGGCAGTGCTGGGCAACCGGATGCTCGAAATCCTCACATAGGCCTGAGGCATCGCGCCAGGACGCGCACCGCGAACATCACGCGGTGGCGTCCTGGCTTGCCCGCCCCGCCGCCTCCGTGACCCTGCCCGTCGGCGGCGGCGGACCTCAGGCGTTCCAGGAGCGCGAGCAGAGCACCAGGCGGTAGCCGTCCGGATCGGCGACGGTGACGCCGTGCTGGTCCCAGTAGGGGTTGTGCGCCGCGGTGCGGGTGCCGCCCGCGGCGACGAGCCGGTCGACGAGGGCGTCGTCGACCGGGGCACCGAGATAGAGGACGAACAGGTCGTCCACTGTGGGTGTGGGCTCCAGCGGCCGCTCGGGGTCGCGCGTGAGCTCGAAGTGCCAGGAGCCGCCCGGGAGCCCGAGCATCACCAGATCGTGCTCGCCGGAGACGCGCTCGGTCGTGCGCCACAGCACTTCGAGACCGAGGCCCTCGACGTAGAAGCGCTCGGCGGCCGCGAGGTCCCGGGAGGGGCGGGCGACCCGGATGCGGGTGTCGGGGGTGATCACGCCAGGTCCTCCAGCGTCGCGCGCCAGATCGGGCTGTCGACGTAGTGATTGTCGAAGCGCTCCGAGGTCTCGGCGAGTCGGCTCGGGGACTCCTCACCGCGGGTGACCTGTCCCAGCAGGCGCAGGTAGTCGAAGCGGTCCATGCCTGGCGTGAAGACGCACAGGACGTCGGCGCCCGAGCCCGGGGCGGCGCGGAAGGCGTGCGGGGTGCCCGGCGGCACGGCGAGGAAGTCGCCCTGGTGCAGGACGGTCACTTCCTCGCCGAGCAACACCTGGAGCGAGCCGCTCAGAACGAAGAACATTTCCCAGGCGTGCGTGTGAAAGTGGGCAGGCGCGCCGGGCGCACGCTCGACGAAGGTCGAGCGGTAGCTGGTGAACGCGCCTTCGGTCCGGGCCGAATCGGCGAAGAGTGACATCACGGCACTGGGGTCGGCGCAGGTCTCGGCCTCCCCCCGGCGCGTGAGTATCGTCCCCGTGGTGGTGTGGCCGTCAAGGCCGTGATCCAAGGTCATGATCGCGACCCTACCGATCGGGTACGACAAGTCGGCGGCAGCGGCGGCGCCTGCGACATGTGGTCACCCGGCACACGGTGCCTGCCTACACTGCGGGGCATGGCATGCCGTATCAGTGAACTGGTCATCGACGCCTCCGACCCCGACAGGCTCGCCGCGTTCTGGAGCGAGGTCCTCGGCTACGTGGAACTCGGCCGGGAGGACGACGGGAGCATCGAGATCGGGCCGCCCGACGCCGGGTTCGGCGGTCCGCAGCCCACTCTCGTCCTCAGCCCCAGCAGCGACCCCCGGGCGGCGAAGCTCCCCCTGCACTTCGACGTCAACGCCACCGACCGCGACCAGGACGCCGAGTTGGAGCGGCTGCTCGCCCTCGGCGCCCGGCACGCCGACGTAGGACAGAGCGGCACAGAGAACTGGTACGTCCTGGCCGACCCGGAAGGCAACGAATTCTGCCTCCTGCGCCGGCGCCTGCAGCCCCTCTGATCCCCGTGCGCTCTGGCCTCACCGCCCGTCCAAGGCCCTTGGCGGCGACGCCGCGCGCCGCGGGAGACGTGCCTAGACCTCGGGAAGGGAGGGATCGGGCGTCCAGGGAGTGGGGGCGGTGATGGACCAGCGTTCGTGGTCGCGCCAGGCACCGTTGATGTACAGGTAGTCGGCCGACAGACCTTCGTAACGAAAGCCCAGGCGCTGGGCCAAGGCCGAAGACGCCTTGTTCCCCGGCTGGATGTTCGCCTCCAGCCGGTGGAGCCGCAGGTCGTCGAAGGCATGCCGCAGGACGGCGGTGAGCCCTTCGGTCATGTAACCGCGTCCCGCGGACGGGGCGAAAGCCGCATAGCCGAGGGACGCGCCCTGGTAGCGGCCCCGGATGATCGAGTTGATGTTGACCGTGCCGGCAGCCTCACCGGTCTCCAGGACGCGGATCAGATAGCCCCGGTTGGTGCCGTCGTTGAAGCGGTGCATCCAGTTCCGGAACGCCTCCGCGGTCGCGGGCAGTTGCATGTACGGCGAATGGAGCTCGCTGCTGGCTCTCACGAGCGAGCAGAACTCATCCTGGTCGGCGAGGGTGAGCGGGCACAGTTCGACCCGTGACGGCGTAGGGGGCATGGGCCAATGCTAGGTGATCTCTCACATGAGGAGGGGTGGTCGGGATGGGGCCTGGCTTCTGCCCCGTGCAGGCATCGACGTCGGTCGACCCCCTGCGACATCGGCATTTGCCGTGACGGGTGGGGACGTCGGGGAACGTTCGGCGAGGTGCGTCAGGTGCGCTTCTCCGAGGCGGTGCGGAACCGCAGGGCGAGCTCGGCGGCCTCGGAGAGGCTCTTCTCGTCCAGCAGCATCACAAGGCCCGATGTGCCGCCGTCGGTCCACGCGCACACGGTCGGACGTCCCGCGATCGACGTCATGAAGCCACAGCTCAACCGGCCGCCCCAGGGCCCCGCCTCGAAGGCGGTGACCTCGGTCGCCCTCGCTCCGGCGAAGGCGTTGCGCAGCTCCTGCCCCATCGTGTCCGAGCGCTTCTCCTCGGCCAGCCCCGTGTCCCATTCGACGGCGTTGATCTGGAGCAGGGCGCCCACCGGCCCCTCACCGGGACCGTCGTAGAACCAGCGCTTGGCCGAGGTCGCCCTGCCGGTGGCCGGCCCGCCGAACTCGGCGACCTCCGCGCCGGTGAGCAGCCGGTACGCGCCGACGCGCGGGGCGGCGTCGATGACGCGTTCTCGGACGACGGGGGCCGCGTAGGCGGCAGGAGGCTCTCCCTCGTAGGTGGACGCCCGCACCAGACCCGCGGCGGCAACGACCAGCAGTACGCCGCGAACGATGTTGCCTCTGCGTACGGCCTGCGCACCGGCCCGCTCGGCGTCGACCGCACCGCCCGGCACCGGACCGCGGCGCCAGGTCCGGGTGGCGAACCAGATGGCGGCCATGGCCCCGGCGGTGAAGAGGAGCGCCGCCACCGACTGGCCGGCGGCATAGCTCTCCGAGGTGGTGTCGATGGACAACATGATCATGCCAGGATCCTAGGCGGACTCGCATACGCGTTCGCATCGGAGGGGAGTCACGATCACGCATCGACGGACCCGCCCAGGCGGGCCGCGCCGGAGGCCCGTCGGGCCTGACCGCGCCGGCACCTCCTGCCGGCACGCCGTGCGGCTTCACGTCTCGCGTCGGCTCGTCCAGTCCTCTTCGTGACCCGGCTCGGGCAGGACCTGGCCGGCCTCGACGGCGGGAACGCGCGGGACCGTCCTGGATCACCGCCAGGATGCGGTGCTCGGGTATCCCTGCGATGCGGCGAGCGGTCACCGAGAGTTCGACCGCCAAGTGGTGGAGCCGAAAAGATCTTTTCCGTGCCTGCCTCCTCCGGTACGGTCGCGGGGTTGTTCACCGACTGGGAGGTTTCCTCATGGCATGTCGTATCGGTGAGCTCGTGCTCGGTTGCCGAGACCCCGAACTGCTGGCGCGGTTCTGGTGCGAGGTCCTGGACTACGTCGTGGTCGGCCGCGAGGAGGGCTGCGTCGAGATCGGAACCCCCGAAGGCTTCGGCGGTCCGCAGCCGACGATCTTCTTCAGCGTCAGGGAGCAGCCGGAGCCGGGGAAGTCCCGGCTGCACATCGACCTCAACCCCACCGACCGCGACCAGGACGCCGAGCTCGAACGCCTCCTGAAGCTCGGTGCGCGCCGGGCCGACATCGGCCAGACCGGGGACGAGCAGTGGCACGTTCTGGCCGACCCCGAAGGCAATGAGTTCTGCTTGCTGAAGGCCCGCATCAACCCGCTCTGACCTGCGTCGGCCGCGCCGCGATCACCGGCTCCCGCACGTGACGTGATCCGCCGGCAGGACCTCCGCGACACGAACGGGGCGGCGCACTCCGACACATGTCGGTGTACGCCGCCCTCGGGTGGGGCGAGTTGCGGGAGGTGGCCCGCGTCGTCATCGCGGTGGCAGGCGGAGACCGGTCACCGTGATGGCCGGGTCGGTCATGAGGGATCCTCCTGCTCCGAGCCGTTACAGGCTGCGGGCGGTGATGTCGCCGTAGGCCGTGGTCGCGTGGATGTCCAGGCCGGCGTCGGCTCCGTCGGTGTTCTTGAGCGCGTTGTGGATCCGGCCGTACGAGGTGGCGGCGTCAAGGGTCGCGGAGACCCCGCGGGCGGCGCCGACCGAGATCTCGCCGTGCTCGGTGCGCAGTGTGACGGTGCCGCGTACCGCCTCGGCGATTCGCAGGTCGCCCTTCTGGGTGGTGATCTCCGCGGGTCCGCCCAGGCGGCCGACCGACACGTCGCCGGCGAGGACGACGATGCGGGCGGTCTCGGCCTCGTCGAGCTTGACCGTGGCCTGCTGACCCTCCAGGACGACGTCGCCGAGCCGTCCCACGCCGCGCAGTTCGGCGAGGGCGGCCTTCGCCTCGACGCGGGAGCCGGCGGGCAACTGGACCGTCACCTCGATGGACCCGGACGAGCCGAGGATCCGGCTCTTCACCGCCGGAACCTCGATCCGCAGGACGCCGTCCGCGTAGCCGACCTCGGTCTGCTCCGCCGTCTTCACGTCACGGCTCTTCGAGGCGTCCGCGGGCAGGACCTCGACGGTGGCGTCGGCCCGGTCGGCGGCGATGAACCGGATGCGTCCGGCGGGGACGTCGAGGACGACCGAAACGGGGGCGGGGGTGTCGAACTTCTGCATCGTGTTCTCCTTCGTCTGCATCGGGCGCTCTGACGTCCCGGTGTTTCTGATAATGGAAACGCTACGTTGCATTCGAAGATGTGGCAACGACGTTGTTGCACAACTCGACTATCACTGCAGCTCATGGCTGGAAAATCGTTGCAATGGACGTGAAGGCAATGCAACAACCTCAAGCCGGATGTTGCAATGAATGGCGAATGAACGCTACAGCCGGCACGTCATCGAGCCCATGCCGGCGATCCGGACGGCACCCGACGTCGCCCGGGGAGGCTCCGCCCCCGATCCGAGGACCGCGCCGGGCGGTGCCCACGTGGGGATGGCCGGATCCGCCCGGGAGGGCTGCCCGGTCCCGGCAGCGGCCGACCGTGATGGGCTCCGACCCGATCGGTGGCCTCCCAGGCCGGCTCGACCAGTCTGAACA
Source organism: Actinacidiphila glaucinigra (assembly GCF_035918135.1). Taxonomy (NCBI): domain Bacteria; kingdom Bacillati; phylum Actinomycetota; class Actinomycetes; order Kitasatosporales; family Streptomycetaceae; genus Actinacidiphila; species Actinacidiphila glaucinigra. Next base: position 7,993,347 of record NZ_CP109144.1, on the reverse strand, counting down.
TGTTGCTGAGCCTCCGCCTGCGCGCCGAAGCGGAGAAGGGCACGCTCGAACTCACCGGCTCGCGGCACCAAGCGGAGCGTCCTCGCCCTGACGGGGACGCGGGACCTGTTCCGCATCCTTCCCCGCGTTCCGCCGGTGGCTCCCGGCAGCGTCGTCGGCGCCTGCTGCTGAGCCCTCACCGTCACCGCTCCTGCGGCTCAGGGGCAGGTTTTTGCGCCGAATGCGGCTTACGAGCAGAAATCGATCTTCCCTCGGGTTAGGCTCCCCACAAGCAACGTTCAACATGCCGACCAGCGAACGCGGAGCGCTGACCATGCCCGAGACCCGCCTCAAGTGCCGCAACGCCTCCTCGGCCGCCGCTGTCGTGGCGGCCGGTGCCGAACCGGGCGACCCGCAGCACACCGTCCGGCAGGACGGCCGCCATGTCGTCATCGCCTACGCGAGCACACGCTGGCCCTTCGACGTCGCCGAGTGGGCCGCCCTCGAGGGCCACGCCAGCGACAAGTCCGCGGCCCGGGTCATGACCGCGCTCTAGGCCATCCGTACAGGCGCCCGGCCTCGGCACGGCTCGGGCCCGCCCGAGGCCACCTATGCGGAGACCTGCGGTTGTGCCGCGCCGAGGTACTGCACGGCGGTTCCTCCGGCGTGGGGCGCGAGCAGTCCCCGCAGTTCGTCCGCCGCGACTTCGAGGAGGTCGCCGTCCCGGGACGCATGGAGGGTCTCGAGGATGAAGGCGACCCTCGTGGAGTCCTCGGTGACGCGGGTGCGGTGGGCGTCCCGGTGGTTCCAGTGGCGTGTCAGGACGTGGGCGCCGTCGGCGTAGATGATCTCGCCCGGCTTGGGGTGCTCGACGGTGTCCGGTTCGCCGAGCGGGGTGAAGGTCTCGGTGCCGTCGGCGTGGCGGATGACGACGTCGCCGGTGACGTTGTCCAGGTCGAAGGCTCCGGCGGGCAGGCCGTGGTGGACGGAGACGGCGTTGTACGAGTCGACGGCCGGGTTGATGCGGGGCAGGACGCCGCGCTTGGCGAGGCGGCGGCCGAGCGCGTCGACGCTGGGGCGGATGCGGCGGGGGTTGGTGCCGAACGAGCGGTAGGCGGTGTGCCAGGCATCGATGCGGGGGTCGGTCTCGTCGGCCGGGTGCCAGGTGCCGTCGGCGAGACGCTGCTCCAGGTCCTCCAGGGCCGCGGTGGACTGGGGCCAGGGTTCGTGGCCGCGCAGGCCGGTGGCGGTGACCAGGGCGATGAGGGTGTCGGGGAAGGCGTCGGCGACGGCGGGGGCGAGACTGAAGGTGGGCATGGTCGGGGCTTCCGTTTCCTGCGTCGGAACGAGATCGGGTCAGGGCTGCCAGGGGCCGATGCGCTCGGTGCGGCGGCGCTGCCGGTCTGCGGTCGGGACGTCGAGGCCCTGGCCGCGTGCCGTGAGCCGGTCGGCGACGGCGCTGCGGTGCTCGACGGGCTTGTGGTCGTTGTACGTGAACTTGGCCATCGCTTCGGTGACTTCCAGGCGCAGGCCGCGGATGCCGGACAGCATGCGGCCGTACGGCGGTGCGCCGGCGGCGACGGGGGCGTGGTCGCCTTCGGGCTGGAAGTGGGCGAGTTGGCGGCGCAGCAGTTCGGCCTTGGCGTCGGGGTCGTCGACGATGTGGGCTCGGCAGGTGAACTCGACGGCCGTGTACTAGCCGGTGGGGACGCCGTCGGTGGGTGGGGTGCCGGCCTCGGCCCGCCAGGGGCCGGGGATGAAGGCGTGGTCGCCGAGGACGGTGAGCAGGACGTGGGGATCGTTCTCGACGGCCGTCCAGACCGGGTTGGGGCGGGCGAGGTGGACCAGGAGGTCGCCCGCGTGGCCGGAGAAGTGGGTGGGGACCGCGACGGGGGGGGGTCGGCCGGGTGGGCCGTTGACGCAGAGCCGGCCGAAGTCGTGGCCGTCGGCGATCCAGGACCGCCATTCGGCTTCGTCCAGGGCGGCGTCCCAGGGCTGGATGAACATGGGGTTTCCTTGCGGCGTGGTGTGCGGGGCGGGGCGGGGGGCCCGGTCAGGTCAGGGCGAGGAGGCCGACGGCCGCGGCGGCGGTGCCGAGTCCGATGAGCTGGCCGCGGTGGATGCGCTCGTCGAGCACCCCCCGGGCGAGCAGGACCGTCCCGGCCGGATAGAGGGCGGTGATCACGGCGACGACCGCGAGATCGCCACTGCGGACGGCGAGCAGGAACAGCAGGTTCGCGAGCGAGTCCAGCACGCCGGCGGTGGCCGAGATCGCGTACGCGGGCCGCTCGGACCCGAGCGTGCGGAACATCGCGCCCGCCGCGGCCAGCGTGACGGCGGAGGAGACCGCGCGGCCGACGATCAGCGGACCGATGCCGCTGTCGGACGGCGCCTGGTGCAGGAAGACCAGTTGGAGCGCGATGGCGGCGCCCGCGCCGAAGGCCAGCAGCAGGGCGGTACGCGAGGGCCGCGCGGCACCGGCGCCGCGGCCCGCGCTGACCAGCACCACCGCCACGAGCGCGAGGGGCAGGCCCACCAGGCCCACCGCGCCGAGGTGCTCCCCCTGCAGCAGGCCCACCCCTACCGGCAGCACGGCGGAGACCAGGGCGGTCACGGGAGAGAGCACGTTCATCGGGCCGATCGCCAGGGTGCGGTAGAGCAGGGCGAACGCGGCGGCGGAGGCGACCCCGGACGCCGCACCCCAGGCCAGGACCCCGCCGCTGAAGGAGGCGTCGAGGAACGGCCAGAGCAGCAGCTCGACGGCGAGGCTGGCCGGGGCCGCGACCATCACGGTGCGCAGCACGTGGGCCTTGCGGGCGCCGAGACCGCCGAGGAAGTCGGCGCATCCGTAGGCGAGCGAGCTGCCGAGGGCCAGCAGCAGAGCGATCACAGGACATCCCTTACCATTCAGTGGAACGACTGAACCGTACATCGGATCGACCGCCATAGGCCAGTCAACCGACCGGACGGTTCATTCCACTGGTACACCGACGAGGACGGAAAGCGGATGGCCGACGCTGAGACCGCACTGCGGACGCTCGCACACAACGTCCGGGCCGCCCGTACCCGCGCGGGCCTGTCCCTCGATGAACTCGGCCGCCGCGCCCAGGTCAGCAAGGGCGCGCTGGTGGGGCTGGAGAAGGCCCAGGGCAACCCGAACTTCGCGACGCTGGTACGGCTGGCCGACACCCTCGGCGTCTCGGTCTCCGCCCTGATGGAGGGCAAGCCCGAAGGCCGCGTCCGAGTCGTGTCCGCCGACGCGCTGACCCCGCTGTGGACCGGCGCGCTGGGCAGTCAGGCCCGCCTCATGCTGACCACCTCGGGGCCGGCGCCCGTCGAGGTATGGCGCTGGCAGTTGGAGCCGGGCGAGGAGTACCCCAGCCATCCCCATCAGCCGGGTGTCGTGGAGACCGTCAGCGTCACCCGCGGCCGGATGACCCTGGTCGTCGACGGCACCGAGCACACCGTCGAAGCCGGGCAGACCGCCACCTTCGAAGGCGACGCGGCCCACACCTACCGCGGCTCCGGCACCGAGACGTGCCACCTGATCATGACGGTGCACCTGCCGCCCGGTCCCGTCGCCGCACCCTGAGGTCGCGGGTCACGGGCCGTGCGGGTCGCACGCGGCGACGACGATCCGACGCCTCAGGAAGCCTCGCTGTCCCCGTAACCGTTCCCGTTGCCGACGACGTGCGGGCGAACCAGGCCCGCGCCTCGTCGGCCGGCAGGACGCGGGTGAGTTCGGCCGTGCCCGGGAGCAGCGAAATGGCCCGCGCCCCGGCGGCCGCAACACGGCGCGGGCCGGGGAGGCAACTTCCCCGGCCCGCGCCGTGTCGTTCCTTCGCGCGGAGGCCCGGTCCTCGGGATCCGGCGCTCGCGCTCAGCCCTCGGCGATCCGGATGATCGTCTTGCCGGGTAGACGGCGCCCGATCCGGGCGTAGGCCTCGGGGGCTTCGGCCAGGGGCCGCACGTCGCCGATGCGCGGCGTGAGCCGTCCGTCGCGGACACGCCGGACGAGGTCCGCGAGGCGGGCCCGGTCGACTTCGACGACGAAGAACACGGCCCGCCCCTTGTCGGGCTGGACGACGGGTGGCGCGGCGATGGTGACGAGCGTGCCGCCGGCGCGGACCAGCGCGGTCGAGCGTTCCAGGATGTCACCGCCGAAGACATCGAGTACGAGGTCCACCTCGCCGATGTCCTCGAGCCGGTCGTTCTGCAGATCCACGAAGGCGTCCGCGCCGAGGCCGAGTGCGGTGTCCCTGTCGGCGGCCCGGCCGGTGCCGATCACCCGGGCGCCCGCCTCGTGGGCGAGTTGCACGGCGATCGACCCCACTCCGCCGGCGGCACCGTGGACGAGGACGGTCTGGCCGGTCGTGAGACCTCCGTGATCGAACAGGCCTTGCCACGCGGTCAGCCCGGAGATCGGCAGTGCGGCGGCCACCGTGTGGTCCACGTCCGCGGGGAGCGGTGCGAGATTGCGGGCCTCCACCGCGGTGTACTCGGCCAGTGAGCCGTTCCGGGTCCAGTCGGCCAGTCCGAACACCCGCTGGCCGACGGTCAGGCCCGTGGTCCCGTAACCCAGTTCGGCCACCACGCCCGACAGTTCGTGCCCGGGCACACTCGGCGTCCGGTCGCGGCCGGCCCGGTCCGACCAGGTTCCCGGCCAATCGAGTTCCCCCGGCGTGAAGCCCGCGGCATGCACCCGCACGACGACGTCGTTCTCGGCGGCGTGCGGGTAGGGCATGTCCGTGAGGGCGAGCCCGCCGGCGCCGGCGTCACGGTCTCGAACGGTGATGGCTTGCATGGGTGGATCCTTTCCGGGGTGATCTTCGAAGGGTCGGCGGACGGGACCGGTCCCGCAAGCGCAGACGGCCCGGGCGGGCGATCGCGGACCCGGCCGCTGCGTCGCGCTGGGCCGCGGGTCCCTCTGCTGCGAGGCCGAGACGACGGCCTGCCGGCGGGTGAGCCCGTGCGTACCGGCACGCGGGTGGGTCCGTGGGCGCGGGATCGGCCTGCGGGTACGGCGGCGCTCATGGCCGGAGCCCCGACGAACGCACGGGGCGGCGGCCGAGGTGGTCGCTCAGCATCCGACCGTCAGCAGGGCACCGAGCAGGCCCACGGTGTACACCGCGAAGACCACCGTCAGCATCGTGACCGACAGTCCCCACCGCTGCCGGTACAAGGGGGAGATCGGTGAGGGTGTGCTCGCCGTGGCCATCAACACCACGTTGGCGGAGGCGAGCACCGTGAAGGTGGTGCCCCGCCCGAGACGACGGCCGGGGCGAGGACGACAACGTGCCTGTTCCATCGTGTTGTCTTCTGCCGCTCTCTGCGCTCTGCGCTCTGCTTTCCGGTCTCTCGTCTCCGGTCAGCTCGGCCAGGGCGCGCCCATGATGCGCTCGACCGTGGTCGTGCGCTGGAAGCCGGGTACGAAGTGCTCCAGCACGTCCGCGTTCACGGTTCCGTTCGTGGTCTCCGGGCGGGCCTCGAGTCCGTCGACGAAGGCCTGCAGGAACTTGTTCTTGAAGTCGCCCCGCGGGTGGACGGCGGTGACCTCCTCCACCTGGGCACTGTCCAACTCGTCCAGGGCCAGGCCGAGCACGTCGGTCAGAACGCCCAGATTCGTGACGGCGATTTCCGGGCCCATCCGATGGGGAATTCCCGGGGTCGTGTGGAGCGCGATGGCGGTCCACACGACGTCGGCGGCCGCGGCCGTGAATCCGCGGTCGAGCATGAATGTGCGCGCGTGGTCGGCCCCGTCGACCTCGAATCGCTGCTCTGCGTCGGAGAAGGGCGTCATCAGGCCGGTGTCGTGGAACATGGCGGACAGGTAGAGCAGCTCCGGGTCGGGCTTCAGACCGAGTCGGCGGGCGTGAATGGCGCCGAAGACGAAAACGCGCCGCGAGTGATGGTAGATGAGGGGGCTGGTCATCTCCTGAACGAGACGGGTGGCTTCGGCGACCGCGGCTGTTTCGGGAATCTCCACCCCGGCGATGATCTCGGTCATTGCTCCGTACTTTCTGACATCGGCGTGTTATGAATGCAAGGTGTTTCCGTCTTCCACACTGCCGTCCGCCAGGCGTTCCTCGCCACCTCGGTCCCGCCATGGGTCCCTCGAATCCGGACAGGCGGAGAATGGCGCTGTGAGCCCCACCGCGCACCGGGTCGTGATCCTCGTCTTCGACGGGGTGACACTGCTGGACGTCTCCGGCCCCGCGGAGGTGTTCGCGGAGGCCAACCGGTTCGGTGCCGACTACCGGGTCGTGCTGGTGTCACCGACCGGGGCCGACGTCACCTCGTCCATCGGGGTCAGGATCGCGGTCGCCGGCGCCGCCTCGGAGTCGGCTCCGGACACCTTTCTGGTGGCCGGCGCGGACCTCTACCCGCGCAACGCCGTCGCCCGTGACCTGGTCGAGGCCGCGCTGACGCTGGCCGAGCGGGCCGACCGGACCGCGTCCATCTGCACCGGGGCGTTCGTCCTCGGTGCCGCCGGCCTCCTGGACGGCAAGCGTGCGACCACGCACTGGAAGGTCACCCACGAACTCGCCGCCCGGTGCCGGTCCAGCAGCGTCGTCCCCGACGCGATCTACGTCCAGGACGGCACCACGTACACCTCGGCGGGCGTGACCGCCGGCATCGACCTCGCGCTGGCCCTCGTCGAGGAGGACCACGGCCCGGATCTGACGCGCGAGGTCGCCCGTTCCCTGGTGGTCTATCTGCAGCGTTCGGGCGGCCAGTCGCAGTTCTCGGCCCCGCTGCAGGGGCCACCGCCGCGGTCTCCGGCCGTCCGCAGGATCGCCGACCTGGTGACGGCCGATCCCGCGGGAGACCACTCGGTCGGTGAGCTCGCCAAGCGCCTCAATGTGAGTTCCCGGCATCTCACCCGGCTCTTCCGCGAGGAAATGTCCACCACACCGGCCCGGTACGTGGAAATGGTCCGGTTCGACATGGCGAAAGCCCTGCTCGACCAAGGGCACACCGCGACCCAGGTGGCATCACTCGCCGGATTCCCGAGTTACGAGAGCATGCGAAGGGTTTTCGTCAAGAAAATGGCGATCAGCCCTGCCGCCTATCAGCGCCGCTTCAGAACCGCGCAGCGGACCGACTCGGCGTAGCGGAGGACGAAGTCCGCGGAACCTCCGCAGTCCGTGCCGTGCGCCGAGGCGCGTCGCATGCCCGCCGTCTCACGGGGCCGCCCCCGGCAGCCGGGTGCGGACCAGGAGCAGGGTGACGTCGTCGGACGCGGTCCGGCCCGGGACGGTTTCCAGTGCACGGGCGCACAGGTCTTCCAGGGGCAGGCCCGGCTCGGTCATCGCACCGCCCAGGCGGTTCATTCCCTCCTCGATGTCGTGGTCGCGGGCCTCGACCAGACCGTCGGTGTAGAGGCCGAGCACGCTCCCCTGGGGCAGTTCCAGTTCGGCGGACCGGAACAGGCCTCCCAGTCCCATGCCGAGCGGGGTTCCTGTCGGCAGGTCCGGGAAGGTGACCCGCCCCTGCGGGTCGGTGAGCACCGGCGGCGGATGCCCGGCGAGTGCCACGGTGCAGCGGCGGGTGGCCGGGTCGTACACGGCGTACAGGCAGGTCGCGCCGAAGACCATCAAGCCGTGGTTCGACGTGTCGTTCCCGCCCGCGAGACCCTGCACCGTGTCGTCGAGGTGTGCCAGTACGTCCTCGGGGGGCAGGTCCATGTCGGCCAGCATGCGGGCGGTGGTGCGGAGTACGCCCATCGTCGCCGCGGCGTCGGGGCCGTGGCCCACCACGTCACCGACGACGAGGGCCACCCGGCCAGCGGCCTGCGGGATGACGTCGAACCAGTCGCCACCGACGCCGTGCTCCCTGTCGGCCGGCAGGTAGCGCGATGCCACTTCGAGCGCTGTGCCGGCACTCGCGTGCTGCGGCGGCACATCGCGACGCAGCATCAGCGCGGCCGAACGCACATGGCGGCGGGCCCTGTCGAGCGCCAGTGCGGCCCGGGCGGCGAGTTCCTCCGCAAGGATCAGATCGACGTCCTGGAACGGCACGGGATTGTCGGTACGGAGGAAGACGGCGACACCCAGCAAGGTGTGGCGGATCCGGATCGGCACGATCATCAGCGAGTGCACGCCGTTCTGGCGGATCTTCGGTGCCCTTGCCGGGTCCTGGCCGGCCCAAGTGGTGGGGGCGGTATCGAGGATGGGCTCCATGTAGGACCTGCCGACGTTCAGGACGTGGTCGGTCAGACGTGAGGGCTGCGGTAGGACGATTTTCTCGCCACGCGCCCAAGGGGACTCCGGGGCGCCCTTGCGGATGGACGCCAGACCGCCGCGCAGGAGGACCGGAGAACGTCGGCTGTGCTGCCCGATGCGGAACGCCGGTTCCCCGCAGAGCACCGACTGCTCCATGTCGACGGCGGTGTAGTCGGCGAACAACGACGTGGCGAGGTCCGCCAGTTCCTGGCTGGTGTGCATCGCGTCCAGGGTGCTCCCGAAACGCGACCCGGCCCGGCCGAGGACGGCCATGCGCTCGTGCGCCTGCCGGCTTTCGGTGGCGTCCATGCTGATGACGCACACTCCCAGCGCCTGACCGTCGGCGCCCTGCAGGCACTGCAAGGTCATCGCGAACAGGTGTCCCCGGCGCGGTCCGGTCGTCAGCCAGGTGCGGTACTCCCGGACGCTGGCGCCGCCGTGCCCGAGAACCTGCAGCATCTCCTGTTCGAACGTCTCGGCCTGGGCGTGCGGCCAGGTCTCGGTGAGCCGGCGGCCGAGCCGACGGTCACGAGGAACGGCGTCGTGGCGCCCCATCGCGTCGTTGACCCAGGTGCACCGCAGTTGCGGGTCGCGGACGGAGATGCCGAACAGTGCGTGGTTGAGCCGGGACTCGGCGACGGTCCCGTTCACCGTCGCCATCGACACCAGCCACCGGGCCGGCGTCCCCTGCCCCCGCAGCATCGAGATCCGCAGGCTGACGTCGCACACCCTGCCGTCGCGGTGCCGGACGGCCATCGGGCCCGACCAGCCGCCGTGCGCCCGGCAGCGGTCGATGAACGCCGCCATGGTCGGCGCGTCCTCGGGAAACGGCAGAACGAGCGCCGCGGACCGGCCGACCACTTCCCCGGCGGAGTACCCGACGTGGCGTTCGGCGGCCGATGTCCAGGCGACCACCGTTCCCTGCTGGTCGAACACCATGAGGGCCCACTCGGCCGTCGTGCCCGCGTCCACGCGATCAGCAGGAGAGACCGCTTCAGCGGTGGTCATCGACATACGCTCCTCAGCAGGCATCGGTGCGGAAGGTCAGGATTCATGCGTTTTGTTCGATTCAGGGATATTGACAACGTCGCGCGGCAATCTGTGACAGCCGGCACAGACGGCCGGCCCCGCACCTGTCCTGTCGGCCTCGCCCGGCTCCGGGACCACACCCCGAGTCGCGGGAGGGCGCGCGGCGCGAGCGCATATTGGTCCGCGAATTCTTCGCCCGAATGGATCCGGCGCCGGTACCACTGGCGCCGTAGCGTTGCCGGTACGACAAGGGGCCCGCCCGCTCCGAGGAAGGGCCCCGCTCGATCACAGGAGCGTTGACCATGCATGTCTTCGTTGCCGGTGCCACTGGCGCGGTCGGCCGCCCGCTCGTTCCGCTGCTGCTGGCCGACGGGCACCACGTCACGGGAATCTCGCGTACCGCAGCGGGTGTCGAGCGCATCCGGCAGCAGGGTGCGGCAGCCGTGCAGGCGGACGTGCTCGACCGGGAGGCGCTGCGCCGCGTCATGGCGACAGCCGCCCCCGACGCGGTGGTCCACCAGCTCACCGACCTGTCGGATGCCGACGGGGAGGCGACCGACCGGCTGCGGCGCGAGGGGACGGGGAACCTGGTGGACGCGGCCGTGGCCGCGGGTGTGACCAGGATCGTCGCCCAGTCGATCGCCTGGGCCTACGCACCCGGAGAGGGGCCCGCGGACGAGAGCGCGCCTCTCGACCTCGGGGCGGCGCCGCCGCGCCTGGGGATGGTGGAGGGCGTCCGCGCCCTGGAGGAGAAGGCCGCCGAGGTGGAGACGGCGGTGCTGCTGCGGTACGGCGTCCTGTACGGCCCGGGCACATGGTACGCGCCCGGAGGGCCGGTCGCCGCGGCTCTGGCCGGAGATGCCTCGGCCCACTTCCTCGGGAGCGTGGAGGCGGACCTTTCCGTGATGTCGTTCCTCCACGTCCTCGACGCCGCCCGCGCGGCCGTCGCCGCGCTCGGCTGGCCCTCCGGTCCCGTCAACATCGTCGACGACGAACCCGCGCAGGCCCGCGAGTGGCTGCCGGCCCTGGCCAGCGCCTTGCGCCTTCCGGCCCCAGAACCCGTGGCGGGGCGCCTGGAGTGGGCGCGCGGCGCGTCCAACGCTCTCGCCCGTTCACGCGGGTGGCGACCCGGACATGCCTCGTGGCGCTCCGGGTTCGCGGCGCAGACGGCCTGACGGCGCGACGGCCCGCCGGGCAGACCGCCTGCCGGCCCGACGGGCTCGCGCCGCGGATTGGTACGGCGTTCCACCCGGCGAATGGACCGCGGGTCAGGGCGCGGCCCCCCTTACGTTCGTGCCATGACCGCGAAAGCTCCCGCCCCCATGAACATCTGTGTCTTCCTCTCCGCCGCCGATCTCGACGAGCGCTACACGCGACCGGCCCGCGAGTTCGCGGAGCTCGTCGGCGGAGCGGGCCACACCCTGGTGTGGGGCGGTTCGGACACCGGGCTGATGAAGGTCGTCGCCGACGCCGTGCGGGAGTCCGGCGGCCGGCTCTCAGGGGTGTCGGTCGGCTTCCTCCGGGAGTGGGCGAGGCAGGACGCCGACGAGATGGTCTTCGCCGAGGACCTCGCCTCACGGAAGGCCCTGCTGCTCGCCGCGGCCGATGCGATCGTCGTGATGGCCGGTGGCGTGGGGACCCTGGACGAGGTGACGGAGGTCCTGGAGCTGAGGAAGCACGGGCTGTACGACAAGCCCGTCGTGCTCCTCAACACGGCGGGCTTCTACGACGGGTTGGTCCTCCAGCTCCGGCGGATGGACGCGGAGGGCTTCCTGCCGCTGCCCCTGGCCGCGTTGGTGTGCGTCGCCGACACCGGCGCCGCCGCGTTCGCCCGCCTGGAGCCCGCGCAGGGCGTCCCCGCCTGAGCGGCCCCGCCTGAGCGCCCGCACGCCTACGGCAGCACGCCGCACAGGGTGTCCAGCGCGCCGGTCCACGCGCTGTCCGAGGGCGCCGCGTAGTTGACCACCAGGGCGTCGCGTTCGGGCAGTTGCCGGCCGGCGCCTTCCTCTTCGTGGGCGAATTCCCTGAGCCCGCTGATCGCGAGCCCCTGTCGGGCCGCGGCCCGGACGACGGAACCCTCCGTCCCCCGGGGGAGTTCGAGGACGACCTGCAGCCCCGCCGCCATGCCGACGGCGCGGACGCCGGGGGCCCGTTCCGCCAGGGCCGCGACGAGCTGGTCGCGGCGGCGCCGGTAGCGCTGCCGCATCGAGCGCACATGCCGGTCGTACGCGCCCGAGACGATGAACTCCGCGAGCGTCAGCTGCTCGAGGGTGCTGGACATGTAGTCGCCGTACCCCTTGGCCTCCACGATCTCCGGGACCATGCCGTCCGGGAGAACCATCCAGCCGAGCCGCACACCGGGCGCGAGCGACTTGCTCGCCGAGCCGAAGTACACCACCCGCTGCGGATCGAGGCCCTGCAGAGCGCCGACGGGCTGGCGGTCGTAGCGGAACTCGCCGTCGTAGTCGTCCTCCAGGATCAGGCCGCCCGTGTCCCGTGCCCATGCGACGGCCGCCGTGCGCCGCTCCGGGCGGAGGGCGACTCCCGTCGGGTACTGGTGCGCGGGGGTCATCAGCACCGCGCCCACCCCCTGCAGGCGCGGCAGGTCGACGGTGCGTGCGCCGTGCTCGTCGACGTGCAGGGGCGGCGTCCGCAGGCCGGCGTTGGTCAGCAGATCGCGGTAGAGGTCCAGTCCGTACGCCTCGACGGCCACCGCTCGCACCGTCCGCGCCCTGAGCACCTGCGCCATGAGTGCGAGTCCGTGGTGGAAGCCGGAGCAGACGACGATCCGTTCCGGCTCGGCGTACACCCCGCGGGCCCGCGCCAGGTAGTCCGCGAGGGCGGTGCGCAGTTCCGGTCGGCCGCGGGGATCGCCGTAGCCCAGGGCGTCGTTCGGCGCGGCGGTCAGGGCGCGGCGGGCGGCGGCGAGCCACTGGGTCCGCGGGAACCTCGCGAGGTCCGGTGCGCCGGGCTGCATGGCGTACCTGGGGCGGTTGCGGGCGGGACCGGTCCGGGCGGGCCCCGTACGGGGAGCGCCGGTCGGAGGGTTGTGCGGCTCGGCCCTGGGGGCCACCCGGGTCCCGGAGCCCTGCTGGGCGGTGAGCCAGCCCTCGGCGACGAGCTCCGCGTAGGCCTCGACGACGGTGTTGCGGGAGACGCCGAGGTCCACGGCGAGCGTCCGGGAGGGCGGCAGACGGGTGCCTGGCGCCAGGCGTCCCGTGCGTACGGCCTCGCGCAGGGCGTCCGTCAGCCCCGTGCGCAGTCCGGTCCCGCGCAGCTCCAGATGGAGGTCGGCGCCGAACGTGGCCGGTGGCCGGTCAGCGGCGGAATTGGTCCCGGTATCACTCATGAAATTGGACCATACTCCAGTACCACCTCGTACGTAGCGTTGTGGGCATGACGATGAACGAAGCACATGAGAACACCACCCTCCTTCCGGAACACCCGGCGCGCATGGACTGGGCGAAGCTCGCCCCCGAGGCCTTCAAGGCGCTGCTCCGGCTGGACTCGGCGGCGGGCCGCGGGGTCGACGCCGGCCTGCTGCACCTTGTGAAGGTCCGCGCGTCGCAGATCAACCACTGCGCCTTCTGCCTGGACATGCACAGCAAGGACGCGCTGGCCGCCGGGGAGTCGGCGGAGCGCGTCATCCAGCTCGGGGCGTGGACGGAGGCGAAGCACTTCTACACGGCGCGGGAGGTCGCCGCGATCGAGCTGACCGAGGCGATCACCGCCGTGACGGACGGCTTCGTGCCGGACGAGGTGTACGCGAGGGCCGCCGAGCAGTTCGACGAGACCGAGCTGGCCCACCTCATCGCCGCGATCGTCGCGATCAACGCCTTCAACCGCGTCGGAATCTCCACCCGCATGGTGCCCGGCCACTACACGCCGAGCGCCTGACCCGCCGGGCGTGCGGCACGCCCCGCGCTCGGCACGCCCCGCGCCCGACACGTCCACCCGGCCGGCCCGGGCAGGATGCGGTGCCACCGCCGGTTCCGGCAGCGTCCGGACCGGTGGTCGGCTCCGACTTCACCGGCCCCACCGGCGACCACCCGACCACACCGACCACACCGACCAGGAGATCAAGGTGGATACCGCTCCGCCTCCCGTACGCCGACCGCCCGTGGCCCGTGCCGCCGACGAGTTCGTCCTCACGACCGTCCTGCTGTTCCTGGCGGTGACCGTCGTGCGATGGCTGCGCGACCCCGACTCGTCCCTCTACATCGCGGACCTGCGTGTCGCCCTGGTCGTCATCGGCGCGATCAGCGGCACCATCCTCACCGGCCTGATCCTCAGCCCTCCCGGACGACGCAGCGGCGGCCACACCAATCCCGCCGTCACCGTCGGCCTGTGGCTGATGAGGGCCTTCCCGGGGCGGCATGTCCTGCCGTACGCGCTCGCCCAGCTGGCCGGCTCGGCCGCGGGGACGGGCCTCGCCCGCCTTGTGTGGGGCCCCGCGGTCGCACTCCCGTCGGTCTCGCACGCCGCGATCCGGCCGGCGCCGACGTGGCAGCCGGTGTCGGTCTTCCTCGCGGAGGTCGGGGGCATGTTCGCGCTGACCCTCGTCATCGCGTTCTTCGTGGCGTACCCCCGGTTCGTGCGCGGGCTGGCCCCCGTCATCGGCCTGTCCGTGGGGCTGGTGATCGCCACCTTCGGCCCGCTCAGCGGGGGCTCGGTCAATCCGGCCCGGCAGTTCGGTCCCGCGGTCCTGTCCGGGCAGACCACCGACCTCGCGATCTACCTGATCGCGCCCGTCCTCGGAGCGGCACTCGGGGCCGGGGTCTACCGGTTGCCCCTCCGGCGCCGCCGCACCCGCGTCCCCGCGACGGCGGCCGCCGCGCCCGACGCGCGACGCGTCGCCCCTCCGGCGCCGCGGTCGGCGTCCGGCACGGCCCGGAGGTAGCCGGAGCGGGGTGCCCGGACGCGGTTCCGTACCTGCGGGCCGTGCGGCGTCAGGGCCGCGCTCACCGCGAGGGTGGCGTTGTGCGGCCGCCCGCCGGGAGAACCTCTGGCGACAAAAGGTGGAATAGTTTCCCATACCATGACGAAGCGACCCATCCCCCTGAACTTCTTCGGCATGCCCTTCGGTCTCGTCGGCCTGGCGGACGCCTGGCTGACCGCCGCCGATGCGGGTCGTGTGCCGCGGGGGGTGGGGGACGCGCTGCTGATCCTTTCGGCAGCCGTGTGGTTGCTGGTGACGGTCGCCTACCTCAACCACGCGCTGCGCAACCGCGCCCTCGTACGGGATCTGACCGACCAAGCGGCCGGGCCGTTCGCGTCCCTGTGCGTGATCGTCCCCATGGTGATCGCCGCCAACGGCCTGCACGTCCACGCGGCGACGGCCGGGCGGGTGGTGGTGGACGTGTTCCTCGTGCTGACCGTGCTGCTCGGCGCCTGGTTCACCGGGCAGTGGATCTACGGGCGGGTCGACGTCGACCGCTTCCACCCCGGCTACTTCCTGCCGACGGTGGCCGGCGGCCTGCTGGCCGCGGCGTCGGCGGGCGCGGTGGGGCAGCAGAGGCTGGGCCAGGTGATGTTCGGCCTGGGGGCGGTCTGCTGGATGATCCTCGGCTCGGTGATCATGGGACGCTTGCTGTTCCGCCCCCTGCCGCCTCCGCCGCTGCTGCCGACGCTCGCGATCGAGGTCGCCCCCGCCGCCGTGGCCAGCCTCGCCTACTTCACGCTCTTCACCGACTCCATCGACGGCGTCGCGGCCTTCCTCGGCGGCTACGGACTGCTGATGGTGCTGGCCCAGCTGCGGCTGCTCCCCGCCTACCTGAAGCTGCCCTTCATGCCGAGCACCTGGGCGTTCACCTTCAGTTGGGCCGCGGTCGCCGCCGTCGCGATCCACTGGGTGGAACGCCGGCGCCCGCCCGGCGCCGGCGCGTACACCTACGTACTCCTCGCCGTGATCACCGTGCTCATCGGCGGCATCGCCCTGCGGACCCTGGTCGCGCTGGCGCGACGTCAACTCCTGCCTCCTGCGCCCCCACAGCAGGCGGCCGAGCCGCAGGGCAGCGGCACCGCCTGAGGCCCGCGGGGCGCGGAGGGCCGCGGTGGCGGTCCCGCGCAGCGGTGATCGGCTGCTGACGCGCCCGTTCGCCCCCGCAGCCGCCACCTGCGAGCAGACGGATGGATGCCGTGCACGTCGGTCGGGCAGCCCCATCCGCCGAACAGCACTGCCACGACGGCGCACAGGGCAGGCGGCGGCTCACGGGAGCGGCGGAAGCGGACCGTGCAGGCCGAGCTCGGCGAAGGCGCCCAGGCCCCGCCGCAGGATTTCGCTCTCGTACAGCCGGACGGGGGCGTACTTGCCGCGGGCCGTCGCTGCCGGCGTCTGCGGTGTTCCGTCGGTCACTCCGGCATCGCTTCCGTTAGGCGCCGGTCGGCCTGATGCCGCTCACGCCTCCTCGACGACCAAGGTGCAGTCGGCTTCCAGGACTGGCGCATCGTGGCAGGTCACCGGCCTGTCAAGGTCGAATCCCCGGGCTGCGCGGGGAGGCGATCGCCAACGATCCCAGTCTGCCGCCGACCCTCCCCGGGCTTCGGACGTGCCGATCAGATGCTGCTTGACGCCAGTCAGGCTCGGAGTGATGCTTGACGCGTCAATCACTTTCTGAGGAATGTCCCATGATCTGCAGCAGTCCCCCTGAGACCGCATCCGCCGCACCGCTTCCGTCCTCAAGCGGCGCAAGAAGGTGATCGGCTCCATGACCGGTCTCGCCGCGGCCGCCACGGCCCGGTCCGCCCCCGGTGAGGGGCCCTGACCGAGGCGCATCGGCCGTACTTCGGGTGTTCCGCTCACACGGTGCACCCGGGGGCCGCCCGCCGACACCACCGCAGCGCCGCCCATCCACAACATTCATTTGGCAGGAGAGAGTCACATGGCACCCCTTCTTGACGGCAAGGTCGTACTGATCACCGGCACCGGCGGCGGCATGGGCCGCGTCGCGGCGCAGACATTCGCAAGAGAAGGCGCGAAGGTCGTGGGAGCGGACATCCACACCGACGCCAACGAGGAGACCGCCGAACTCGTGCGCCGCCTCGGAGGTGAGATGACGAGCATCGCGCCCATCGACCTCACCGACCCCGAGCAGGCACGCCGCCTCGTCGAAGACGCCGCAGGCGCCTACGGCGGGCTCGACGTCGTCTACAACAACGCCGCTTCGCTGCGCTTCGGCCCACTGCCCGACTTCTCCGTCGAAGACTGGCACACCACCATCACCGGCGAGCTCGACATCCCCTTCTTCGTCTCCGAGTTCGCCTGGCCCCACCTGGTCCGCCGCGGCGGCGGCGTCATCATCAACGTCGCCTCCATGGCCGGCATGATCGCCGGCGCGAACCCTCCGATGGTCGGGCACACCGCCGCCAACGCCGGCGTCATCGGCATGACACGGCAGCTCGCCCTCGAGGGTGCACCCCACGGCATCCGCGCGGTCGCGATCAGCCCCGGCCCCGTCCTGACCCCCGCCAGCGACCGCGACCTCGGCGACAACCAGGCCGCCCGCGACGCGATCACCAGCAAGACCCTCCTCAAGCGCTTCGCCCGGCCCGAGGAGATCGTCGAGCTCGCCGCCTTCCTCGCCTCCGACCGGGCGTCCTACATCACCGGTGCGAACTATGCCGTCGACGGCGGCGCCAGTGCCTGGTGACGCTGCGCACCCGGCCCCCGCTCCTGGAGTCCCCCGGGCGCGGGCCGGACAGTGCTTGACGCCTGACCTGTCGGGACGATCGAGCGATGCTCCGTGTCCCCCTTCCCCCCTCGGCGCGCTGAAGGCCAAGGGCATGCGATCCGCGACCAGTTCGCCGCCGATGTGCCGCACACCGTCACCGACCTGACGGCCGCCACCCAGCGCCCCATCGCCGAGGCCGCCCTGGCGAAGCCGGCCACCGCGGCCGCGTGGCGGGCGATCCCCCCTGGAGCCTCGTCGCCACCGCCGACCGCGACATCCCCCGGCCGCACGGCGTTTCATGTCCGAACACGCCCGGCCCACACCATCGAGGTCGACGCCTCCCGCGCCGGAGCCCGGACGGCACGGTCAGTGACGGATGCCCTCACAGAGCGCGGGTGAGGTGGCCTCTCGACCGCGGGCCCCTGTTCGACCGGTGTGTCCTACGGCCGGGCGGCGCAGGTGTTCGGCTTCCCCGTGCCGGCACGCGGCGGGGAGTACGGTCACATGGAGGCTACGGTGGGTCATTCCATCGGCGCTGCTCGCGCCACGGGTCACCGTAGTTGTGGTAGCCCCCGGATTCCCAGAAACCCGGCTCGTCATGGAGGGTCAGATCCAGGCCGCGCACCCACTTGGCCGACTTCCATAGGTACAGGTGCGGCATCAGCAGGCGGGCCGGACCGCCGTGTTCAGGTGACAGCGCGTACCCGTCGTAGGTGTGGACGACCCACGCGTTGAGGAGGTCCTCCAGCGGAAAGTTGGTGCTGTAGCCGCCGTAGCAGTGCGCTCTCGCGTAGTGCCCGGTCGTGTCCACGTCCTCGAGGAATGCCTCGAGCGGCACGCCGCGCCACCGCGTGTCGAACTTCGACCAGCGGGTCACGCAATGGATGTCGGTCGTGATGTCGTCCTGCGGCAGTGCCATCATCTCGTCCCACGTCCAGGACTGCTTTTCGCCCTGTTCCGTGGTGAGGGTGAAGGTCCATTCCTCGGCCGGAATCCGGGGAGTGGGGCCGGTCGAGAGCACGGGGAACGACTCGGTCGGGTACTGGCCGGGCGGCAGTCGATCCGACAGGGGGTGAGCCCTGCCGCGGAATCCGGGTGAGAAGGAAGCCACGGTGTCATCCGCCTTGTCCGATGTGCGCCACGCGAGGGCAGGCAGAACCTCTAGTCCAGTGTCGGGCGGTGGGGGCCGAGCGACCACTCGGCGGTGGGAGAGAACCGTGCAGGCGGAGATGGACGCCTCGGCACGGCGGACGGTTCGGCCTGCTCCGCAAGCCGCAAGCCGCAAGCCTTCGGCCCTGAGGAAGCCCCCGCCGGCCACCGCTCGTCGGCGGCGGCTGGACGACCGCCCGGCACTTCCCCCGGCATACAGCGGCCCGGCCCGAGGCGCACCCTGCCCGTGTGGGCCGTACGACGTTCCTCTCTGCGCCGTAGGGCCGGCCGTCGGCACCAGGCCCGCCCACGATCAAGCCCCTCGGCGCCATCCGGCAGGGCGGGGTCATCAGCCGGTTAGGCGCACCTCATCAGTACGAGAAAGCGCCCATCGGCATCGGCAGCCCCTTCCGCCACAACATCCGCCGGGTCGGCGGCCCCTCACCGGCCCGCTCCTTCATCGAGAAATCGATGCCCGACATCCTGAACGGCACGATCGAGCCCGGGAAGGTCTTCGACGCCGCCACCGACCGCGACGGCGTCCCGACCGGCTACCAGGACATGGCAGACCGCAGGAGCCTGACGGTCTTCGTCAAGCCCTGACGCTAGTCGCGCTGGGGCCAGATGGGGCCCTGATCGGTCCAGATGACACCCTTGTTGCGGCAGAGGCAGAAGGGATGACCAATGGGGTCGGCGTAGACCCGGAAGCCGTAGCCGTCGGGGCCGGTGCAGTCCCGCTGCAGGGTCGCACCGAGGGCCAGGACGCGGCGCTGTTCGGCCTCGATGTCGTCGACTTCGAAGTCGAGGTGGAACTGCTTGGGGTGCTCGCTGTCAGGCCACTGCGGGGCTCGGTAGTCCTCCACCTGGATGAAGGCCAGTTCGATCTCGCCGAACTGGATACCGGCCCAGTTCTCGTTGCTGCCCTCCTTGACCGGGAGCCCCGTCACCCCGGAGTAGAAGGCTGCCAGCTTCATCGTGTCCGGGCAGTCGATGATGAAGTCGGTTAGTCGTAGCATCCCGCGATCCTGCCACAAGATCAAATGAGCCGGACCGTGAGACAGCCCTAGCGCCAGCCGAGTTCCGGTGCCACATGAGTGAGGATGCTGTCCAGCACGTGTGCGTTGTAGTCCACCCCGAGCTGGTTCGGGATGGTCAGCAGCAAGGTGTCCGCGGCCTGGATCGCCTCGTCGTCCCGCAGCAGCTTCACCAGCTCCTCCGGCTCCGCGGCGTAGGAGCGCCCGAAGACGGCCCGGGTCGTGTCGTCGAGCATGCCGACCTGATCCCGGGAACCGCGGTCGCGGCCGAAGTAGGCCCGGTCGAGGTCGTCGGTCAGGGCGAAGATGCTGCGGCTGACCGACACCCGAGGCTCCCGGGCGTGGCCCGCCTTCCTGTAGGCCTCGCGGTACGCCTCGATCTGCTTGCGCTGCTGAACGTGCAAGGGCTCGCCGGTCTCGTCGTTCTTCAGCGTCGAGCTTTGCAGGTTCATCCCCATCTCGGCGGCCCAGACCGCGGTCGCGTTCGACGCGGAGCCCCACCAGATCCGGTCGCGCAGCCCCTCGGAGTGCGGTTCGATCCGCAGCAGCCCGGGCGGGTTGGGGAACATCGGCCGCGGATTGGGGGTGGCGAAGCCCTCGCCGCCGAGGACGGTGAGGAACGCCTCGGTGTGGCGGCGGGCCATGTCGGCGTCCGTCTCGCCCGGCGCGGGGTTGTAGCCGAACAGGCGCCAGCCCTCGATCACCTGTTCCGGTGAGCCGCGGCTGATGCCCAGTTGCAGCCGACCGGCCGAGATGAGGTCGGCGGCGCCCGCGTCCTCGGCCATGTACAGCGGGTTCTCGTAGCGCATGTCGATCACGCCGGTGCCGATCTCGATCTTCGAGGTCCGCGCACCGATCGCCGCGAGCAGCGGGAACGGGCTGGCCGCCTGCCTGGCGAAGTGGTGCACCCGGAAGTACGCACCGTCCACGCCGAGTTCCTCGGCGGCGACCGCGAGGTCGATGGACTGCTGCAGGACGTCCGCGGCCGACCGGGCCTGGGAATGTGCGCTGGGCGACCAGTGCCCGAAGGAGAGGAATCCGATCTTCTTCACCCCGTACGCAGCGTTCGGGGGCCGCGTTTGATTCCCGCCCCCCTGACCGACGAGCGTCCCGTCCCGCGCCGCCCTCAGCCTGATGCCCCGCAGTCACCTCGGCATACGCATTGGCGTCCGGAGATCGACGTGGATTTGGCACACCCCGACTCCGGCGCCCCCACGGCACGCGCGGGCCTCACCAGAACACCCCGGCCCCATGGGCCGATCCGTGCGGGGCCGTGTCCCGCCCCGGAACGCCGCTCCCCCGCACGATGCGGCCTGTCACCGGCACGGTCGTCACGGAAGGCTCACCTCCGCCGGCCGCGCGCGTACACCCCGGCAGCCCGGCGCTGCGGAGCGATCGCCGACGAAGCCGATCCCGCACCCCGCCCGGACGGCAGCAGGACGACCCTGCTGACGGCGGCGGACGGGCTCGCCTCGCCCACCGCCACCGCGCTGCGCGGCACCACCCCCCACGTCACCGACGCCGGGGACGGCACCCCCGTCACCCGCGGTTGCGGAGCGCGCGGATCAACCCCGCGTCACGCGACCGGCTCCCGACCTGACCGGACCGGGCCCGGGGAGCCGCTCATGACCGGCGGCTCCCCGGGCCCCTCTCACATCCGGACTTCCCGCCGGCCGAGGTGCCCCGCGGCGTGGTGCAGCGAACGCCACGTCACCACCGCCCAGGCCGCGACGAGCAGGACGTAGAGCGCGACGGCGCCCCACACGAAGAGCTGGGACCCGGTGCGGGTGGCGAGGACGCCGGTCCCGGTGACGCACGCACCCAGCGGGAAGATGAAGGACCACCAGCTGGGCGCGAACGGCAGTCCCGACCTCAACTGCCGTACGGTGAGCGCCGCGGCGAGCACAAGCCACAGCATCGCGAAGCCCCACAGCCCGATTCCGCCCAGCAGCGCGAAGGCCGCCGCGCCCCGCGCGTACGGTGCGGGCAGCGCGCTCGGTGCCGCCGTCGCCAGGGTGCCCATCGCCGTCACCGCCTGGTCGATCGCGCCCAGGCCGATCCACACCGTGGGCACCACCGCCCCCGTGGGGGCGTCGTGGTGGACCAGACGGCTGTAGACCATCGCCAGCACCAGCAGGACCGCCACCAGGCCGAGCCCGAGCATCGCGTAGCAGGCGAGCAGCAGGGCCAGCCGCGGCTGCCCGGCGGGAGCGTGCGGGACGAGCAGCGCGCCCGTCGCGGCGGAGACCAGCGGCGGCACCACCGGCAGCAGCCAGCCGCCGAACGCGGCGTCCGGGGCGAAGCGGTGCCGGGTGACCATCAGGTACGGCACCGCGCAGGCCGTGGCGAGGCCGAGTGCGGTACCCAGTGACCACAGCGCCCAGTCGACGGTCAGGGCCGCCCGCTCGCCGAGCACCTGGCCGCCGAGCAGCAGTGCCCCGGCGCCCACGGTGAGCAGCGCCATCGGCAGGGCGCCGAGGAACTGCGCCTGCGTCGGGTCGCTCGCGTGCGCGCGCAGCGCCCGCTGCCGGACGTACGCGGCGGCGAGGAGGAGCAGGAGCAGCGCGGCCCCCGCCCAGACCACGGTGGCCGCGCCGCGCAGCCACGGTGAGCTGCGCGGCAGCGTCGCCGCGGCGTTGGCGACGATCCCGGTGCCCATGACGGCGGCGAACCAGCTGGGCCCCAGGTGCGGGCGCCGCGTCCCGGTCGTCGCGGGCAGCCGGGGACGTACATGCGTGGCGTGCCGAGGTCCCGGCTCCCTTCGGGGCAGGAGGGACCGGGTGTCGCTGGGGTCGGGTGTCACGGCGGAGAACGCTTCTTCCTCGGATCGGTGTGCGCCGTCGGCATCGGCAGACCGGCACGCCGGCCCATCAGCTCACGGACCGCGGCCGAAGCCGTCGGCTCGTTGGCCCTACGACGTTACGGTGACCCCCGGCTCCCTTCGCATCACAGCGTGTGCCACGACGCCCTCACATCAGGACCTCGGCCTCTTGCGCCGTGCGGGAATCCGGGGCAGGACCGGCGAAGTGCGCGGTGCTAGGTCCTGATGTGACGCCTGCCCGGCATGTTCCGCCCTCCGCGTCGGCCCCGCACCGGCCTAGCGTCGAAGGTGCCACACGGTCAGCGGTGCGCTGCCCCCTCCGACTCGCGGAGGGGACGCTCCCCCGCCGGGAGCGATGCGCCGGATGACGAGGCCCTTGCGACCGCGCCCTCCATCGGCTGTCCCGAACGAGGAAAGAAGGCGATCCACCCAGTGGCGTCGACATCCAGCGCCGAAGAGCCCGCACTGCACGGGCCGGAGTTCGGACTCAACGAATGGCTCGTGGACGAGCAGTACGAGCGCTACCTGCACGATCCCGGATCGGTCGACGAGAAGTGGAGGGACTTCTTCGTCTCCCCGGCCTCCGCGGCGGGCCGGCAGGAGCACTCGGACGCACCGGCCTCCAACGCGAGCGCGCGGGAGGCGGCGGTCAAGGCCGTCCGCGTGGCCGCCCTCATCCATGCCCATCGCGTCCGCGGGCACTTGGCGGCCGACACCGACCCGCTCTCCGCCGGGCCGGTGGCCGGGCATCCGGAGCTCGACATCACGGCCTTCGGGCTGGGGCGGGAGGACCTGGAGGCGGAGTTCGTCGTCGACGGCTTCGCCGGACGGTCCACGATGACCTTGCGCGGCGTACTGGACGTCCTGCGTGCCGCCTACTGCGGGACGGTCGGCGCCGAGTACATGCACATCCAGGCCTTCGAGGAGCGCCGCTGGGTGCAGGAGCGGATCGAGGTGCCCTCGCGGCGGCTGGACCGGGCCGACCAGTTGCAGGTCCTCTACCGGCTGGGCGCGGCGGAGGCCTTCGAGACGTTCCTGCAGACCAAGTACGTCGGCCAGAAGCGGTACTCGCTGGAAGGCGGTGAGTCGGCGATCGTGCTGCTCGACGCCCTGCTGCAGCGCTGCATCGGGCACGGGGTGGGGGAAGCGGTCATCGGGATGGCGCACCGCGGCCGGCTCAACGTGCTGGCCAACATCGTCGGCAAGTCGTACCGGGACGTCTTCCACGAGTTCGAGGACGCCGCGGACATCCTGTCGGCGCAGGGATCCGGCGACGTGAAGTACCACCTCGGCGCGGAAGGGACCTACCGTGCCCTGGACGGCGGCGCGATCCCCGTCTCCGTGGTGGCGAACCCCTCGCACCTGGAGATCGTCGGGCCGGTGGCCGAGGGGGTCGTGCGGGCCAAGCAGGATCTGGCCGACGGCGAGGGAAGCGAGGCGTTCTCCGTCCTGCCGGTCGTCGTCCACGGCGATGCCGCGTTCGCCGGGCAGGGGGTGGTCGCCGAGACGCTGAACATGTCGCAGCTGCCCGGCTACCGCACCGGCGGGACGGTGCACGTCGTCATCGACAATCAGCTCGGTTTCACGACCGCGCCCGCCAGCGGCCGCTCCGGCACCTACGCCACCGCCGTGGCACGGACGGTCGAGGCCCCGATCTTCCACGTCAACGCGGACGACCCCGAGGCGGTCGTCCGGATCGCACGCCTGGCCTTCGACTACCGCCAGACGTTCCACAAGGACGTCGTCATCGACCTGGTCTGCTACCGGCGCCACGGGCACAGCGAGGTCGACGACCCGTCCATCACCCAGCCGGCCATGTACGACCGGATCGATGCCAGGCCCTCGGTGCGCAGGCTGTACGCGCAGTCGCTGGTGGACCGCGGGGACATCGACGAGCGGCAGGTGGAAGGCGCCCTGCGGGACTACCGGGAGCGCCTGGAGCGGGCATTCACCGAGACGCGCGCGCTGCCGGTGCCCGGCCCGCGGAAGCCCGTCGCCCCCGCGGCCGTCCCGCAGGACGGCACGCCCCGTCCCGTGCCGACCGCCGTCACGGAGGCGACCGCGCGGCACGTCATCGCATCCCAGACGGCTCAGCCCCCGGACTTCACCGTGCACCCGCGCGTCCTGCCGCAGCTCCGCAGGCGCACCGCGATGCCGGACGCCGGCACGATCGACTGGGCCACGGCCGAAACCCTGGCGATCGGCTCCCTGCTGATGGAGGGGGTGCCGGTGCGGCTGTCCGGGCAGGACTCCCGCCGCGGCACGTTCGGCCAGCGGCACGCGGTGCTCACCGACCGGCGCACCGGCGCGGAGCACGTTCCGCTGAACGGCCTCGGCCCAGGCGCCGCGGGCTTCTCCCCCTACGACTCGATGCTGTCCGAAATGGCGGCCCTGGCCTTCGAGTACGGCTACTCGCTGGAGCGGCCCGACGCGCTGGTGCTGTGGGAGGCGCAGTTCGGCGACTTCGCGAACGGCGCGCAGAGCGTCGTCGACGAGTACATCGCGTCGTCCGAACAGAAGTGGGGCGAGCGCTCCGGGGTCACTCTGCTGCTGCCCCACGGTCTGGAGGGTCAGGGCCCGGACCACTCCTCGGGCCGGATCGAGCGGTTCCTCCAGCTGTGCGCGCAGGGCAACATGACCGTCGCCGTCCCGACGCTGCCCGCCAATCACTTCCATCTGCTCAGGCGGCAGGCGCTCGGCGAGCGCAGGCGGCCGCTGGTCGTGTTCACCCCCAAGTCGATGCTGCGGCTGAAGGAGGCCACCTCCGGGCTGGCGGACTTCACCACGGGCTCCTTCCGTCCGGTCCTGCCCGATGGGGCGGTCGACGCTGCCGAGGTCCGGCGCGTACTGCTGTGCTCGGGGAAGGTCTTCTACGACCTTGACGCCTACCGGCGGAACGCCGGCTTGCGGGACACGGCGATCGTCCGGCTGGAGCGCCTGTATCCGTTCCCGGACGAGGAACTCCGCGCGGTACTTGCCCGTTTCCCGGCCGCTGCCGAGGTGCGGTGGGTACAGGAGGAGGCCGAGAACCAGGGCGCGTGGTCTTTTGTGACGCACCGGGTGGAGCAAGTGGCGGACCGCCCCCTCGGGCGGACCAGCCGACCGTCCGCCTCGGCCCCCGCGGTGGGCTCCGCCCGGCGGCACGCCGCCGAGCAGCGGGAACTCGTGGAGTCGGCCTTCCGCTGACGGCTCCCCGTCCCGGGGATCGTCTGGGCTAGCCTGTCGCACCGGGGCGGAGCCGTAGCGCAGAGGCAGTCGCGCGCGGTCTCCAAAATCGCGAGGACGCCGGTTCGAATCCGGTCGGTTTCGCCCTCCCGCTCGTTGGGCTGCTCTCGGAGGCGGACGACAGGGCGCTGCCCGTGGCCCGTTGACGGCTGTGACCTGTGCCCTGTGACGGCCGCGACGGTCAGGTTCCCGGCCCTTTCACGGCATGGAGGAGCGTGCCGGTTGCGAGGAGGGCGACGGCCGTGGCGGTGGCGGCCGGGGTGTCCGGGGGTTGGAGCATCCAGGCACACACCTCTCCTCTGATGCCGGTCGGGGGTGGGACGACGAGGGCGTAGCTGAGCCATGTGGTGGGCAGCGTCCATGCGTGGTGTGCCCCGCACAGCACGGCGCCGAGGGCGATCAGTCCGGTCAGGCCCGCGGTGTTGCGGAGGATGACCGTGGTGGGGGCCAGTTCGGGCCCCAGGACCTGGACTGCCGGGAGCGTCGCACCGGCGATGACGCCGATGAGGAGGATGTGGCCGGCCCGGCGGGGTGCCCAGCGGATCGAGGCCGTCCTGTCCAGCGCGGATTCCTGCCCGCCGAGTCCCACCCCGGCGGCCGTCACGTTCGCGGCGAGCGCCAGGAGCGCGGTGTGCGGGCCGGCCGGGCCTGCTCGTCCGCGCAGCGGCGGCGCAGCCGCACCGCCGGCCACGGCGACGTGCGCCGGTACAACTGACGGAGGAGGCGTTCCTCGTCGAGCTCGTCCAGTGCTTTCCTGCGGGATCTCACACCAGCCAGACGCCGGGCGCGCCGCGCGGGTTCTGCATCGGAGGTGACCTGCGTCACAGTCTCATGCAGGGTGGACCTGTGCCGGGTCGGCAGAGCGCCGTCGATACCGAGGCCCCGGCGTGCTCGTCCGCTTCGGTGGCCGCAGTCCTCCTCAGGAGGAGTGACCTGCCGTCACGGCCTCGGGGTCCGGCACGCCCACGGCCCCCGCGCCGGTCGTCCGGAAGCCGGCCCGGAACGCTGCCGGCGTCACACCCAGGTGGCGTACGAACGCCCTGCGGAGCGACTCGGGTGAGCCAAAGCCCGCGCGCCGTGCCACGACGGCCATGGGGTCGTCACCGGTCTCCAGCATCGCCTGCGCGGCCTCCAGCCTGACCTCCTCCACGTACCGCCCGGGACTCGTGCCCACCTCGTCGTAGAAAAGCCGCGTGACGTGACGCACGCTGACGCCGGCCCGGCGGGCCATCGCCGACAGCGAGTGGTTGTCCCCGGGGTTCTCCGCGACCGAGTCCAAGACCTCGCGGAGCATCTCCTGACGCGGCTGCGGAAGCCTCGATCGGGCGCTGAACTGGGACTGGCCACCCGGCCGTTGCATGAAGACGACCATGTCCTTCGCCACCGCACGGGCGACCTCCGCCCCGTGGTGCTCCTCGACGAGGGCCAGGGACAGGTCGATCCCGGCGGTGACACCGGCCGAGGTCATCATCTTCCCGTCGCGCACGAAAATGGCGTCGGGATCGACGTCCACGGACGGGTAGCGCAGGCCCAGTTCGCGCGTCTGCCTCCAGTGGGTCGCCGCCCGCCGGCCGTCCAGAAGCCCGGCCGCGGCCAGCAGGAAGGCGCCCGTGCAGACCGATGCCGTGCAGCGGGCCTTCCCGCTCAGTTCCCGTACGGTGTCGAGCAGCGCGTCGTCCTTGATCAGGGTCTCCCACTCCGGGCCGCCCGGGATCACGAGGACGTCGCAGGAGTCACGGACGTCGGCGAGGGACAGGTCGACGCCGAGCCGCGTCCCGGCGGCGGTGACCACCTCCGCCCCGTCCTCGGACACGACCTGCACCCGATACGCTCCGCCCCATTCGTTCGCCGAAGCGAAGACCTCGATGGGGCCCGTCACATCGAGCAGGCGCACCCCCGGGAAGACGAACACCCTCACCGTGAGCGGACCCGCTCCAGGGCGCTTGTGCACCATGCGACACCTCCCGGTCATGCGCCGCGCGGACGCTCGCCACGGCACGTCACCCCAGTCCCCCGAGTCACACCAGACCCAGGAACCACGGCCGACGGCCAGGGAGGAAGCCCGGATCCGCCTCGGCAGCCCGGCCGCTCCCCGGCTTTCCACCCCTCATCGTGCGCCTGCCGCCCGCTCCGATGCCACGACCTGCCGGCTCCCTCCTGAGAGGCTGAACCTCCCAGTCGTCACACCGGCACCGCGCGTCCGAGGTCTCCCGTGACGGGCGCCTGCGGGCAGCGGGCACCCAGCAGGGCAAGGCAGTTGGCCCACAGGGGGCCGAGTCGCGCCGTGTCGTCGTACAACTTGGCGAACAGGACCCGGCCCTCGAGCTGGGCCATCACGGACCGGGCGGCCTCGCGCGGGTCCGGGACGCTCACCTCGCCCCGCTGCCGGGCCTCGCCGACGACCGACTCGACCATGCCGACCTGCGCTTCGAAGATCTCGCGCAGGCGTTGACGGACGGCTTCGGTCTGTTCACCCGCCTCCACCGCGAGGTTGGCGAACATGCAGCCCGCGATGGTGCCGCGATCCCGTTGCCCGTCACGCTGCCGGACGCCCGTGGCCTCGAACAGTGCCCGCAGGCGCGACAGGGGTTCGGCACCGGAGCCGAGAAGACGGAGCCAGACACGCCGTTGCGCGTTCCAGTGCTCGTCGACGACGCTGAGCGCGAGTGCCTCCTTGGAGGCGAAGAAGTAGTGGAAACTGCCCCTGGGCACTCCGGCCGCCCTGCAGATCTCCGCCAGACCCAGCGCCGAGTAGCCCCGCTGGTCGAACAGCGAGTGGGCAGCAAGCAGAATCTTCTCTCCGGCATCACTGGTGTGTCCCATGACGCCGACTGTACGACCGGTCGCCTAAAGCGAACGGAAGGACGGACCGCCCTCTGGAGCGATCGCAGCCGACACGAACTCCTCGTAATTCGGGCCCAGTTGACGGGCCTTCGCCGCATGGAGCCGCCCCCGCCCGCTCGACGGCACGTCCACATGTGAGGGCTCGATGTCCTCCGATGCCGCCACGGGCGTCGTCCCCGGCCGCGTTCCACCTTCACGGACAGGACCGCCACACGCCCCCGGAAGGAACTCACATGACCTCGACGCGGAACACCAGCGGCCCCCGACCGGAACTGGTCGTCGTCCCCTGCGGCGTTCGCAAGCTGGACCACCCGGCCAGGGCGGCCGACATGTACACCGGCAGCTACCACCGGGCGTGCCGAAGGGCCGCCGAGGCGCTGCACCCCGACCGGCTCATGATCCTCTCCGCCCGCTACGGCCTGCTGGACCTCGACGACGAGATCGAGCCCTACGACACCCCGCACGGACACGCCGAAGCGGCGACCGCCGCCCTCCTCCACGCGCAGGCGGCCGACCTCCGTATCGCCGCCCTCGACCCCGTCGTCGTCCTTGGCGGCGCCCGTCACGTCGCTCTCGCCAAGACCGTGTGGCCGCACGCCCGGACCCCGTTGGACGGAACGAGGGGCATGGGCGAGCAATTCGCACGTCTCGCGGCGATGGCTCGCGCGGCAGGTACGCCCTCCCTCGACACGGCAAGGGCAGGCGATGTGCGACGGGCCATTGCACGGCGCCGACTCAACAGCTGACGGGGTTGGCGCGCTCGCACAACCGGAGGCCGTGGCGTGCGCAGAGCACCCCGTGCGCGAGTGCCGGCAGCACGACCAGGGGAGTCCAGGGGAGTCCAGGGGAGTCCAGCGCAGTCCTCACGTGGCCACGACGGCCGGAACACCGGTGACCATCGAGGTCCTCCGCCGCACGGGCTGACCCCACCGCCGCACCGGGGCAGGCCCTGGCGTGCGGCGCGGGCGAAGTGACGGCTCAGGCCGCCCGCGGATCGTCCGCGGGGTCGACGTACTCCAGGGAGATGGGACCGATCGCCGTGACCTGCGTGACGTACGGGCCGGACTTCGCCCAGTGGAAGTGCGAGGTCCCACCCGGCAGCACGATGACGGCCCCCGGCGGATACGCCTGCAGCTTCTCCTCGTCGAAGGTGTCGCCGAGGCCGATGTAGAAGACGCCCGAGACGACCAGGTAGACCCGGTCCTCCGTGTGCCGGTGCGGCATCAGCCTCTCGCCGGAGGGCAGCTTGACCCGGACGACATAGGGAGCGGCCTCGGACGGGTTTCCCACGATGACGGCCAGGCGGGCCGCCGGCGGGAACGCCGGAAACGGCTGCCAGTCGAGGTCCTGCGGGAGAACCGACCTGAAGACTTCCTGGCCGGGTTGGTGCGTGGGCATGCTGGTGACCTCCCGTCCGCGAGGTGCCGGCTCAGTCCCGCCCCGCTCTCCATGGTGCCCTCGGCTCCACGGGGGTGCCATCCCGCCCCGGACGATGCGCCGCCCGAACGTCGACCGCCGGTCACCGCGACGGCGCCGGCGAGCACCTTTGGGCCATCAGGTCTGGAGCCGTGCGCCACGCGAAGGAGCGAGCGCACTTCGCTGATCGCCGGTGCCATCCTGCCGAAGTCGCCAACCCAGGAGTCGCCATGTCCGAGCCCCCCACCCGTGTCCTCGCCGACCCGGCTCCGCTGGGACTGGCCGCCTTCGGGGCGACGACCCTGATGGTCAGTCTGTTCAACGCCGGAGTCCGGCCGGAACTGGTCGCCGCGGTCTTCCCGACCGCCTTCCTGTTCGGCGGCGTCATCCAGCTGGTGGCCGGCATCTTCGAACTCAAACAGGGGGGAACCTTCGGCGGTACGGCGTTCTCCGCCTTCGGCGCGTTCTGGATGGCCTACGCCGTCTACGGCCACTTCGTCGAACCCACATTGCCGCCCGACCAAGCGCACTTCGCCACCGGGATGTTCGCGCTGCCCTGGACGATCATCTCGTTCTACCTGACCATCGCGACCCTGCGAACCACCGGCGTACTGCTCGCCCTCTTCGGAAGCGCAACGACGACGCTCACCGTCCTGACCGTCGCCGAGTTCGTGGACTCCGACCCCGCGAGGCGGATCGGCGGGGCCATCGGCCTCGTCACCGCGGCCCTCGCCCTGTACGCGTCCTTCGCCGGTGTGATCAACACGACCTGGGGACGGCACATGATCCCGACCTTCCCCGACCCGGGCAAACGCCTCGCCCGCCTCGGGCACCGCAAGAACCGCCCCGTGTCCATCACCTCCTCCACCGGTGAACGGGAGATCTCCCACGCCGAGGCGCGGCCGGAACGCTGAAGGGAGGCTGTTGCCCGAGGATCGCGCTTCGGCCCAGGGGTCCCCGCACCAGGAGAGCGACGCAGACCGGCGATGGCACCGCCGCCGGTACGACACCGCGCACAACTCCTAGGCGGCGCCCCAGTGGACGCCGGTCAGCTGCTGCGAGCGCTCCCACAGACGGCGGCCGAGTTCCGGATCCCGGGCCACTGCCGACAGCTGCACGGTGACCGGGTGCCCGGATCGTCCGCCCCGGCCGTCGGGTCCGACGTAGGAGCCGCCGGCGAGACCGGGCTCGGTCGCCGCGAACAGCTGGGGCAGAGCCCCCATCTCCGGACTCTGCGCGAAGAGCTTGCCGGAGACGCGCATGGCGATCCCCATGAGGCCGGCACCCTTGCTCTGCATCGGCGTGTTGCTGTAGCCGGGGTGCGCGAGAACGCTGGTGATCGGCGACGATGACGACTGCTCCCGCCGCGCGAGCTCCGCGCCGAAGACCGCGTTGGCCAGCTTGGACGCCGAGTACGCCGCGAGGGGTGTGTACTTCCGGGACCACGCGACGTCGTCCAGATCGAGTTCGCCCTTCTCGTGCAGGTACGACGTGACGCTCACGACCCGCGGTGCGGGCGACCGGCGCAGCGCCGGTTCCAGCAGCGCCGTGAGGGCGAAGTGCCCGAGGTGGTTCGCGGCGAGGTGACGCTCGGCACCCCGCGCGGTCACCGAGTGTTCGACCATGGAGATGCCCGCGTTGTTGACGAGCACGTCGACGGACTCCTCCTCGTCGATCTCCGCCGCCGCCCGGCGGATCGAGTCCACGTCCAGCAGATCGACCCGGCGCACCTCCACCTCGGCCCCGGGGTACGCCCTGCGCAGGGTGGACGCCACGGCTTCTCCCCGTGCCGCGTCACGGACGGCGAGCAGTACCCGGCCCCCGTGCGCCGCAAGTTCGCGCGCCGTCACCAGGCCGAGGCCGCTGGTGGCACCCGTCACAACGAACGTACGGCCCTCCTGTGCGGCCATCCGGTCCGCGGTCCATCCGCTCTGCTTGCTCGCGTTCGTTCCTGAATCCGTCGACATCTCTTGATCTCACATTCTCGTTGGCACGGTCTCGCTCAACCCGCCTCGAAAGGTCCGGGACCGTGCACGAAGCTAAACGTTGCCATTAATGTGAAGGTCAAGAGGTGACGGCGACGCGCACCGCCCGTACATACGTCCGACCAAGGAGAGCACTGTGAAGATCGGAGAGCTGGCCACGAGGACGGGGGTCGCGACACGCCTGCTTCGGTACTACGAAGAGGTCGGGATCCTGCACCCGTTCCGGAGCCCCAACGGGTACCGCGCCTACGGCGAGCCCGCCATCGACCGCGTGCTGCAGATCCGCGAACTCCTCGAAGCGGGCTTGACGACGGACATGATCCGCGAGGTCCTGCCCTGCCTCGAGGCCGCGAAGGAGGAAGCGGTGGCGGACTGCCCGGCGGCAGCGGATCTGGACGGTCTGCGGCAGCAGCTGAGCGGTATCGAGCGGCGAATCGACGTGCTGCAGCGCAACCGGGACGCGATCAAGCGGTACCTGCACGCCTGGGAGGAGGCCGGACCGGCTGTCGACTGACTCGACATGTCGAGTCAGTCGACATAAGGTCGGCGGATGATCGAGCCTCCCGAGCACTCCGAGCCCGAGCGCATCACCGCGCTGTCCGCCCTCATCGGATGGGCCGAGCGCAGGGAAAGCATCGCCTCCGATCGCGCCGACCTGGTCGCCGACGCATGGCGTACCGGCACTCGGAGCGTCATGGAGCTGGCCAGATCGGCTCGGGTCTCACGCGACACCGTCTACGCCGATCTCGCGGCGCGCGGCGTTGAGGTGAGCAGGCGGGGCGAGCGCCACATCGGGCCCCTCACGGGCCGAGGCGCACCCCTCAACGCGGAATCCGTACGTGCGGTCGCGCGGATCGCGGACGCCGTCACGCGGCCGGCCTACGCGCATGATCCGGCCGACCCCGTCACACGCGCCGCGCTCGCCGCGTCGGGGGCCCTGGGCGCCGTCGCCGACGTACTGGATCCACCGGTGGACCAGGGACCCGGGTGGGACCCGAAGGACACCTTGCCCCACCTCTCGGAGCGGGGACAGACCGTGTCGCACCAGGCCCATCGGGCACTGGCCGCGGTCGCCGAGCGGGCGGAACTCGCGGCGGCCGCCGAATTCAGGCGACGCGGCCTCCTGCACTCCGGCCGGAACGCCGTCGCCGACGCCGTGACGCTCACGGTGACCGTGCCGACGGGCGAGACCGTCACGGTGGACCTCGGCAGCGACGGAACGGGCTGGACCACCATGGCCGGCGGCGGCGACCTGGTGGGCGGTGCCGTAGGCGCCCTCGACCACCTGGAGGTGCAGGCCGCGTTCCGGATCCTGGCCCACGTGGTGACCCGGCACCTCACGGAACGGGCGATCGCCCCACGTCCCACGGACGCGCTGCCCGGCACTCCCCCGCCGCGCACACGCCACCTGCCGAGCAGCGATCAGCACTGATCACCGACGACCGCGAAACCGGGCCCATGGAAGGCCGCCGCGAGCCCGGTGCGCCATTCCGCGGCTCGGTGGCCCGAGGGCCCGAGGGCGGCACCGATCGCGATCGTGTACCGCCCCCTCCACGCCCGCAGGCAGCCGCCGTCGCTGGGTGCGACGGCGGGATCACGCCTGCGTTGCGTCGGTCAGCCGCGGACGATGTTCTCCGCCTGCGGGCCCTTCTGCCCCTGCGTCACGTCGAACGTGACGTGCTCACCCTCCTGCAGCTCGCGGTAGCCGTTGCCCGAGATGTTGGAGTAGTGGGCGAAGACGTCCGGCCCGCCACCGTCCTGTGCGATGAAGCCGAAGCCCTTCTCCGAGTTGAACCACTTCACGACGCCAGATGCCACTGTGTTCGTCCCTCACATGCTGCTGATGCCGGCGCACCCCCTGGTGCGCCGTCGGACCCCTTTGCTGGGCCCCGGCTTTACTTACCCGATAACCCACCCCTCGCGCCAGTGATTACGTGCGCGTCCCGCGTGTCGTTTCGGCGGTCTCCCGCCGTGCGGGCCTGCCCGGGCCATGCTCCTGCGTGCCCGACCGGACGGTGGGCCTGCCCGGATCCGCGTGAGTGGCGGTGGTGGGATGTTCCCGCCGGCGCCTCCGCACGGCCACCAGAGCGGCCAAGGGCTGCCACACTCGCACAGAGAGCACCCCGGCAGCGGGGTGGCGGCCATGGGGGCTCACAGGTCGGCCGGCTGGCACCCACGACCGAGGAGCAGTGGTCGCCACATCCAAGCAGCAGCCCTCACCGGTCAAGCGGTCCCAAGCTTCCGAGAGTCGACCCGAACCACATTCGCCACCGTACGACACGAGATGGAATCGTGGTGCGATTCTTCATCAACATCGGATTCACACGCCGGCCCGCCACCCGACAAAGAGCGCCCCTCGCTTCCCCTCACCGTCGGCGTAGTCACGTCACGTCCGCTTCGTGACCATGCACTTCCGAGGAAGGCGAGCGTCGCGGGTGTTGCGGCGGAGGCCCGCGCACATGAGACGATCCTTGCGGCGCGCCCCTGACGCGCAGGCAGTTGACCGGTCGGGCCGCGCCACGGGTCAGCGCCGTTCACACGCCCGCCCTCGGGCACGTCATCCGTCCGCGGTGCCGCCCTCGTCCTCCCAGCGCAGCAGGTCGCCCGGCTGACACTCCAGTACCTCGCAGAGCGCGGCGAGCGTCGCGAAGCGCACCGCCTTGGCGCGGCCGTTCTTGAGCACAGCCAGGTTGGCGGGCGTGATCCCGACGCGGTCCGCGAGTTCGCCCACGGACATCTTCCGCCTGGCCAGCATCACGTCGATGTCGACGGCGATCGGCATCAGATCACCTCGTCCAGCTCGGCCTGCATCTGCGTCGCCTCGACGTCGCGCGCGACGGCCTGGACGAGCAGCATCCGCAGCACGAGCACAAGGAGCGCGACACCCAGGATGGCCACGCCGATCCCGCCCATGATGACGGTGACGCCCGGGTCTTCGCGCTGGTCGGGCGCGTTGATGGCCGTGACCGCGAACCACACGAGAGCGTCCGTGACGATCGCGCCGATCACCACGTCCACGTACCGGAAGGCGGCGTGGGAGAACACGGTGCCGCGTCGCACCATCGTCACCAGCCGCCATACGCAGACCAGGGCGACCTGGGCCGCCACCATGCCCAGGATCGTGACCAGGCGGAGCGGGGTCAGCGGGAGCGACCCGTCCTCCGGGTCGTTGCCCGACACCAACGCCCACACCATCCCCACCTGTACGAACACGGTGCCGGCGAGCACCACCACGAGGACGGCTCGCAACGCCCCCACTGTCAGCTTTCCCATGACCCATCCTTACATCGAGTTACGATGGGAATCTATCGAATCTCGATAGGTGAAGCAAGGTCGGAAGCAGCGGGCGAGTGGTCGGCGGATGCACACCGCGGCCCGGGACGGTCATGCCGTCCCGGCGTACCGCTCCCCCGCGTACGCCCGTAGCACCGGCACGACCGCCTCCGCGCCGCCGGGCAGCCGGTCCATCCGGTCCAGGACGTAGGCCCGGTGACCGTCGACCAGGTGGCTGGGCTCGTCCTGCCCGTAATTGCCCGGCAGCGGCCACACCGTCAGACAGGGACGGGGTTCGAGGCCGCGCGGATGCGACCCGACCGTGACGGTGGCCATCTGCGCCCACCGGAAGTAGCTCTCCTCGCCGGCCACCTCGCGCATGCCGATGCCGGTGGGCCCGATCCGCAGCCGCAGCGGCTTGCGCCAGCGGACGTAGGAGGATCCCGCCTGAATCCAGCAGACGATCGCCGTGAGCAACGCCACCGTGACGGGGATCCCGGTTCCGGTGTCGTAGTCGGCCTGCTCGGGGCGGAGGATCAGGTACAGCATGAGCGAGCCGAACACCGCGCTGCACGCCAGCGCCGACACCGCCCAGGTGGCCATCCGGCGCCCCGCGCCCTCGTCGGCGGTGAAGGTCTGCTCCCCGCCGGGCACGCCGAGTTCGGGTCCCGCGACGGTCACCGGGATCGGCGCTCGCACGGCACGCGGCGCCGTCTCGAAGTGGGCGCCACCGTGCTCGGCGAGCGCGGCGGTGAGCTCCCGGACGCTCTGGTCCAGGTCCGCGCACTTCACCAGGGTGTAGCGGGTCCGGGCGTCCGCGGTGCGGTCGCGTCGGCGCGGCAGTGTCACGCCCTGCGCCGTCCAGAGCATCAGCCGCTGCTCGGGCGCCGCGCTCTCGCTGTCCGGCGCGGCGTAGTGCCAGAGGGCTGCCGCGTCGATCTGCTCCCAGGACAGCTCGGCGTCCTGCAAGGTGATCCCGAACTCGTCGATCCGCAGTCGGAACGGCCGCCGCGCATCACGCAGGTCCCTCCACCCGCGCCAGACCGCCACCACGGCCAGCGCCCCCACGAACCCCGGGCCGAGTACTTCGCCGTCACGGGGCGCGATCAGCCACACGAGCGCGCCCGCCAGGACGACGAGCCCCCAGAACGTCCACCGCTTCCCTCGTCTTCGCAGCGTGCGCTCGACCGTGAATTCCATTGCGCCGTACCCCCCTTTGTCGTTCTCCGCCGGTTCCATGATGTGGCCCCTCACCAGCGTCTTCCGGCCCCGCGGATGGGGTGGTTGCTCTTCCGTGACGTCCGCGGGACATCGGCCCCCTCCCGCCCCCTCCGCTTCCCTCCGTTCACCGCCCTGCCGCCTCAGGCCACTGGCCGGCTCGGAGCGGATGCGACGCGGGTCGGGCGCCGCGTTCACACCTCCGCTCCACCCTCCCCCATGAGGTGCGCCGGAGAGGCGGCGATCTCACGCCAGAAGTCGATGATCATTCGCTCGAACCGCAGTCCCACCTCCACGGTGGCCCGCTGGGGCGAGCCCGCGGGCAGGGTTCCGGAGGCGACCAGCCGTCCGTATTCGTCGAGTTGGCCCTCATGGGCGCGGATCTGCTCCGCGGCGAGCCGGCCGATGGCGTCGACGGTGTCCGCGGCACCGGTCGCGTCGGCGTCGATGTCGGCTTCACATGCCTGGGGCTGGAAGTAGAGCCTCAGCAGCCCCTCGTCGTGGATCTCGGTGATGGCCCGCGTCGGTGCGGCGAGCCATCGGCACAGTTCATGTCGCCCCTCCTCGGTGAGCGACAGGGTGCGCCGATGGCGGCCCCCCTCTTCCTGGCGCTCGACGACCAGTCCGCGCCGCACCAGCCGTCCGGCCTCGGCGTAGAGCTGCGAGCGGGGGAAGACCCAGAAGTGACCGATGCTCTGACGGATCCTCTGGTCGAGTTGATAGGGGGTCGCTCCGTCGTGCCTGCCCAGCAGGCCGAGGACGACGTAGGCACTGACCGGCAGTGCGGTCGGCATCGCTGCCTCCCGATTCAGACCATCTGAATCTCAATATTCCGGACATAACCGTCCATACCGTACCGTGGATTTCGACGGTCGAGAGGGATCGACACGACCGCCGCAAGCCGTCCCGATGGACGCACCGTTGGGCGCGCGACCACGGTCGCCCACCCCCCTCCCCCACCCCCAGGAGGCAGCTCCGTGAGCACCACCTTGTTCGAGCCCATCACTCTCCGCTCACTGACCGTTCCGAACCGCATCTGGATGGCCGACATCTCCCACTCCGGCACCGCACCGGACGGGGACCTGGCGGGCGTGCCGAACGACGGGTACTTCGCGCACCTCGCGGCGCGAGCCACCGGCGGCACCGGACTGATCCTCGCCAAGGCCACCGCGGTCAGCCCGGAGAACCGGCTCGGCCCGTACGACCTCGGCATATGGAACGACACCCAGGTCGAGGCCTTCCGGCGGATCACCGGGTTCCTGAAGTCGCAAGGCGCGGTTCCCGGTGTCCAGCTCGCCGCGGGGCGCACGGACCCCACCGAGGGAAGCTGGGTCGACCGCAGGTTCCCGGTCACCCCGGGCAAGCGCTACGGATGGACGCCCGGCGGCTCCGGCACCGTGCCGGTGCGCACGGGCTCCACCGCGGCGGAGGAACTCGGCACCGAGCAGATCGACCGGGTCGTGGCGGACTTCGCCGACGCCGCCCGGCGCGCCCTGGACGCGGGATTCCAGGTCGCCGAGGTCCACGGCGTCCACGGCTGTCTCGTCAACCAGTTCCTGTTCGCGCACAGCAACCACCGCACC
Source organism: Actinacidiphila glaucinigra (assembly GCF_035918135.1). NCBI lineage: Bacteria > Bacillati > Actinomycetota > Actinomycetes > Kitasatosporales > Streptomycetaceae > Actinacidiphila > Actinacidiphila glaucinigra. The sequence continues at coordinate 7,955,896 of NZ_CP109144.1, read as the reverse complement.
GACGGCTACGGCGGGGACTTCGCGGGCCGTACGCGCTTCGCGCTGGAGGTCGTGGAGGCCGTCCGCGGGGTGTGGCCGCAGGACCTGCCGGTCTTCTTCCGCATGTCGTCCGCCGACTGGCCGGACGAGTCCGCCGGCGACGGCCTCGAGGACTGGACCCCGGACGACACCGTCCGCCTCTCCAAGGAGTTGCAGGCCCGGGGCGTCGACCTGATGGACGTCCCGGCCCCGCGCCACCGGGTACCGGTCGCCGAGCGCGTGCGCAATGAGACCGGCATGCCCGTGGCCGCCGTCGGCCCCCTGACCCAGCCGGCCCAGGCACAGACACTCGTCCGCTCCGGCACCGTCGACGCCGTCCTCCTCGGCCAGGAGCTGCTGCACGACCCGTACTGGCCGCTGCACGCGGCATCCGCGCTGGGCGGGAGGGTCAACGCCCTCGTCCGGCACCACGCCGGCGTCTGAGGCGCCCGCCCCGTGCACCGACCGTTCGGCCCGGCCCCAGAGCCGTCCGACCCACACCTTCACCGTTCCCCATCACCGTTTCCCGGAGAAGAACCATGCACAACAGCCCCCTCTTCGACCCCGTCCGGCTCGGCGCCCTGTCACTGGCCAACCGCTTCGTGATGCCCCCGATGACGCGCAGCCGCTCCCTGCCCGACGGCAGCCCCGGCCCCTCCGCGCCGCTCTACTACACCCAGCGCGCCTCGGCCGGGCTGATCATCACGGAAGGCACCGTCGTCTCCGCCGAGGGCGTCGGCGGCCCCGGCATCCCGGGCCTGTGGAGCGACGCACAGGTCCAGGGGTGGAAGCGCGTCACGGACGCCGTGCACGACGCGGGCAGCACCATCGTCACGCAGCTGTGGCACACCGGCCGCGCCTCGCACCCCGTCTTCCAGCCCGGCGGCAAGAGCCCGGTCGGCCCCTCCCCCGTCGCGATCGACGGCCTGGTCTTCACCGACGAGGGCCGAGTGCCCTTCGTCGCGCCGCGGCCGCTGGAGATCGACGAGATCCAGGAGATCGTCGCCCAGTTCGCCGGGGCCTCCCAGAACGCGATGGCCGCCGGGTTCGACGGCGTTGAGGTGCACGCGGCCAACGGCTACCTGATCGACCAGTTCCTCCAGGACAGCGCCAACAAGCGCACGGACCGCTACGGCGGCGGCGTCGAGAACCGCGCACGCCTGCTGCTGGAGATCGTCGACACCCTGGTCGGAACGGTGGGCGCGGACCGCGTCGGCGTCCGCATATCCCCGAGCAGCGTCTTCCAGGACATGACCGACTCGGACCCGCACGCGCTGTTCGGCCACGTCGTGGACGAACTCGCCGCCCGCGACCTCGCCTACCTGCACCTCGTCGAGCCGGGCATCATCGGCAACGACGACCACACCGCCGAGCGGCGGCCGGCCGACGACATCGACAGCGCCTGGGCCCGCAAGCGCTACCCGGGCCGCATGATCGCGACCGGCGGCTACGGACGCGAGGAAGCCCTGCGCGCCGTCGAAAGCGGCACCGTCGACGCCGTGGGCTTCGGACGCGACTTCATCGCCAACCCCGACCTGCCCGAGCGCCTGGCCCGCGACGCGGAGCTGCGCAAGGCGCTGCGGCCCACCTTCTTCGGTGGTGACGACCGGGGCTACCTCGACTACCCCTCCCTCGAGGCCGAGCGCCTTCTGTCCGAACTGCGCGCGGGACGCCTCGATCCGGTGCCCGGCCTGGAGCTGAACTCCGCGACGCCGCCGGACACATGGCACCTGGCCTGGGCCCAGCAGCGCCACGCGGCCGCCCGGGACTGACCCGGTCACCACACCCGGACGGGGCGCCCGATGTGGCGTGCCCGTCCGGGCGGCGCCCAGCCGGACCAGCGGCTCGCCTTCCCACTTCCTCGCCGCCGTCGCGTACGGCATCGGCAAGGAGGTTTGCGGTTCCGGGTTCCGGGGCTGTCCGTTCATCAATGCCACGGCCGAGTACCCGGACCGCGAGAGTCCGGTCCATCAGGCGGTGCTGCGGCACCGCGCCTGATTCCGGCACACGCGAGGCGTCCCGGCCCCCTCCCACGGGCGGGAAGGACGCCGGGACAGCGGGTGGGTCAGCGGGTGGTCGCCGCGGCCTTCTCGATGAGGCGCGTCACGGCCCCGGGGTCTGTCACGTGGACGGCGTGCGGGCCGTCGACCTCGGTGGTGCGGGCGTGGGCGCGCGCCGCCATGAACCGCTCGGCGGCCGGGGGTATCGTCCGGTCGGCGCGGGCGACGAGGTACCAGGAGGGGATGGTCTTCCAGGCCGGAGCCTTCGCGGAGGGCTCGCCGACCGCCTGCGCGGTGATGGGGCGCTGCGTGGCGGCGAGTGCGGCGGCCTTGCTCCTGCTGACGCGGTTGCTCAGGAAGACGTCGCGGAACTTGTCGGGCTTGATGTAGAGGTCGACACCGGTGCCGCCGTCGGCCTGGGTGAAGGGCACCGCGTTCAGGGCCGTGGGCACAGGGGCGTTCGGGTCGTCGCTGAGGTGGCTTCCGGGGAACCTGCCCACCAGGTCGGCGATGCTCTCGCCCTTGTCGGGAGCGAATGCGGCGACGTAGACGAGGGCCTTGACGTTGGCGTTGCCGGTGGCCGCACCGGTGATGACGGCGCCGCCGTAGGAGTGGCCCACCAGGACCACCGGGCCCTTGATCGTCTTGAGGTAGTCGGCCAGGTAGGCGGCGTCGCTGCCCAAGCCGCGCAGCGGGGTCGCGGGGGCGGCGACCGGGTATCCGTCGGCCTGCAGGCGCTTGGCGACACCGGTCCAGCCGGCGGAGTCCGCCCAGGCGCCGTGGACGAGGACGACGGTCGGCTTGGGCACGGGCTTGCCCACCGGCTTCGCGTGCCGGTCCTGGGTGGCGGAAGCGGTCGTGGCCAGTCCGGCGGCCAGGGCGAGGCCTACCGCGCCGACGACGGCGAGACGGACACGGCGGACGGGGCGGCGGTGAGACATCGATTCTCCAACGGTTAAGCGGGGGCAGCGGTGGACCCTAGAAGTAGATAGAACGTTCTATCCACCAAGAACATAGTGCGGAGTCCTCCCCGATGGCAACGCGGTGCGGCGAACGCTGGGTCACATCACGGAGAGTGCGTGTTCCTCCCGCAGGGAATTCGACCGGACGTCGTCCCCCGCGCCCAGCGACCGACCGGTCAGCTGGGACCGGTCTCGGCGTCGGCGATCCAGTTCCCGTTGGAAGCCGAAGGGCACACGACGGGGCAGGTGCACCCTGGCGACCGGTGCGGCGGTGATGTCGGCCGCGTCGAGCACGACAAGTTCGGCTCGGTTCACGCCCGCGTCGCGGACGACCGAGAGGATCCGGCCGTCGTCCTCGCCCGCGGCGTCCGGTCGCGGCACGAAAGCGGATGCCATGGTGACCCGGCCCGGCCCGGCCCGTGGTCATGGGTCGTGGTCTCCCCGGAGCGGGTGTCGACCTTGACCATCGGTCCCGCGCCGCACCCCTCGGTGCCGCCCGCGGCCCTTCCCGAGGTCGCGACGGAGCGGCGGTGAACCACGGGGCGGGGTCGTCCGTCATACCCACGGTCGGCGAGTCCCGAGGGGGTGGTGCGTGTGAAGCCCGCGCGTGTGGTGCGGTGGCCGGCTGCGGCGGGCGCCGTGGTCGCTGTGATCGTCGGATGCGGCACCGCGACAGGAGGCGCGGGGCCGGCGGGACCGCCGGCGCCCCCATCGGTGCTCCGCGACGACTCCGTGCTCTCGGGCGCGGCCGACGAAGTGGACGGTATCGTCCGCTCCCGTTACGAGGACTGGTACGCGGGTACCGTCCTGGATCACCGTCGCGGCGTGCTGACCGTCTACCGCAGGCCGGGAAGCGGCCTGGACGAGGCCGTTCGTTCCCGAGTGTCCGGGGTGGAGCTGGTGTTCGAGGACGCGGCGATGTCGGAGAGGGCCATGCTGGCCCTGGTCCGGAGGATCATGGCCGACGCCGGGTACTGGCGGGACCGGGGCATCCTCGTCACCGGGGCCGGACCGCTGGCGGACGGCTCGGCGGTCGCGGTGACCACCCGGGCGGGCGAGGAGGAAGAAGCGGTGCGGCTGTCCAAGCACTACGGGAGCCGTGTCGTGGTCGAGCGCGGGAGCGCGGTCGCGGTCCCCGCGCCCCGTTTCACACCGCCGCCGAAGGGTCCGACGGCCTCCGCGGCCGTCACAGAACCGTGAGCTGTCCGGTCTCAACGTATGCAGGCCGGCCCGGAGCCGGAAGTCCGTGCCGGTGCCCGGTCGGCCTGCACCCAGGCACGGGGGCCGGCGGGACCGCGTCTCGCGGGCCGCGGCCGCCCTCATCGGAGCCGCCGGACGCCCGCCCCACGGCGGTGGGGCGGGCGTCCGGCCCTGGAGCTTCGTGCGGCGTCGCACGGTGCTGTCGGGGCGGATGCCGGCCGGAGTGGGCCGCCGAGTAGGCTCCGTGGCCATGGCGACGGAATTCGGTGACGCGTTCCTGTACGAGGTGGAGCGGCACGCGGCGTGGGGAGCCGAACAACTCGAGGCGCTGACGGGTTTCCTGCCCGAGGGGCCGTGGACCGCGGACCTGCCGTCCTGTGTCTACCGTCAGGGTGGCCTGGAGTTGCGCGTCGCCGTGCTGGGCACGTACGACACGGAAGAGCGGTCGTGGATGTGGGGCTGGGCCAATCCGGGCCTGGCAGGCACTCCGGTGGTCGCGCTCGCCGAGGAGGCCGAGCGCTTTGGACGCGCCCACGGAATCGCCGAGTTCACCGCCGAGGAGATCGACCTGTCCGGCTTCGCCGACCCCCGGCGCGCCGCCGAGACCCTGGCCTTCGGCGGGATGGGCGTCACCCGGTCCCCCGGCTACATCGGCGTGTCGGCCGGTCCCGGCACACGCGTCTACTTCCTGCCCGACGACACCCGGGTACCGCGCGCCGCGCTCGACCCGGTCGCCCTGCCCCGCACCCTGATGACGGGCGCCGGCCTGATCGGCCACTCGCCCCGCCGGGTCGTCACCGGTTATCTCGACCACCACGGCATTCCGCGCCGGGAAAGCGACCGGCAGGTCTTCGCCGCCCTACCCGGCGGCGACGCGGCCGAGATCGACTTCGATTCCGCGGGCCGGATCGCCGCGGTCCGCCTGACCGTCGGGCGGTGAGCCGACGCGCCGCTGTCGCGGCCCACTGCGGCTGCTCCCAGTGTCCGTCCGCCGCCGAGAAGGTCAGACGGAGTAGCCCCCGTCCACGTTCCAGTTCGCTCCGGTCACGAACCACGCCTCGGGCCTGGCCAGGAAGGCGACGACGCCGGCGATGTCCCGGGGCTGCGCGAACCTGTCGACGGCCGTGACCCGCGTGAGGGCCTCGAGGAACGCGGGGTCGTCGGGGAGCATGTCGGTCTCGGTGGCGCCGACCTGGACGTTGTTGATGGTGATGCCGCGGGGCGCCAGTTCGCGGGCGAGCCCCCGGGTCAGGCCGGCCACGGCCGCCTTGGTCATCGCGTACACCGCGATGCCGCCGAACGGGACCCGGTCGGCGTTGATGCTGCCCGTGGAGATGATGCGCCCCCCGCCCCCGAGGTGCGGGAGCGCCGCCTTGATCGCGGCGAACACGCCCCTCACGTTGACGGCGACCATCCGGTCGAAGTCCTCGAAGGAGAAGTCGTCCACCGCGCCGGCGACGCCGACCCCGGCGTTGTTGACCAGGATGTCCAGGCCCCCGAGTTCCGCGACCGCCCGGTCCACCGCGGCCTTGACGGCCGCCGCGTCCGCGCTGTCGGCCTGCAGGGCCACCACCCTGCCCCCGGCCGCAGAGACCTCCTCGACCAGGGCGTCGGCGGGCTGCCTCCCCTGGACGTAGGTGAAGGCGACCGAGGCGCCCTCGCGGACCAGGCGCCGCACGATCCCCGCGCCGATCCCCCGCGATCCCCCCGTGACGAGTGCCTTCTTGCCCTGGAGGGGCTCCGCTTGTTCCTGTGTCACGTCCGCCGCCTTCCGAGGTGAGCGAGCGCCTTGCGGACCGGGGCCGGTCCGTGACGGCGCCCGCGCACACCGAGCCGATACCGTTGGATGAAACAGCCTAAATCGCACTTCAGCGCATTTACGTGCACGGACGCGCCGGAAGGATGGGGCCGGACCCTGCGACCTGCTCCCGGCGCACCAACTGGGCGTTAATGGTGACGTGGGTGCCGGGGAGGTCCGCTCTGATTCCGAACGCGATGGCGGCGAGCCGCCTCCGGTACGTCTACCCGCAACGTGTCCGGGCAGCGCGAAGGGTGGGGTTCGCGGCCGCATCGCGAACCCCACCCTGGTAGGTGGGAGGCGTCAGCTCACCATCGGTACCAACGACGGCGCCCGCCGCCTTCGGCGGCTCGGAAGACGAACCCGAGGAGCCACACCACCAGCACGATGATGGCGATCCACCACAGCGCCTTGAGGGCGAACCCCGCGCCGAAAAGGATCAGCGCCAGCAACAGAACCAAAAGCAAGGGGACCATTGTGTTTACCTCCTGACCACGCGTCTGCCCCGGCGATTCGTCGCCATGCGTAACCCTCTGCGCGGATGTGGCGAAGGGGTGGGAGGTGCTGCAGTCCGGTGGCTCGGCGACCGCGGGGGCGGCTCTGTCAGTCGCCGCGGTGCGGGATCGTGAAGGCCGGTCCGGGCCGATGTGGGTGAGGGTGCGCAGCGGCGCCGCGGGAAGGGCCGCGAACGCGACCTCGGCGTCAGTGGCCTGCGCGTGACGGCGTGCGCCCGGGCGCGCACTGCGTACATGCGTGTGGCGCAGTCCCAAAGGGGCTGCCCCACACACTGAACCGTCCGGATGCCGGTGGTCGGTCCGGTCCGGCCCCCTCCCCCGGGGGCCGGCCGGGCGAGCGTCAGTGGCGAACCGGCGCGAGCTGGAGGTAGTCGAGGTTCCAGTTCTGGTAGGCGTCCTGCGGAAGGCTGATCCGCAGGACGTGGTGGCCGGCGGTGAGGAACTGCTGCACGCCACTGGCCTGGAGCACCTCCTTGTTGTGGCTCGTGGTGTTCCGCACCTCGACCCGCTTGCTCTCGGTGCCGCCGTCGAAGGAGACGGTGTAGGTGCCCGCGGGCGTGTACGGCGAGGACACCCGGGCCGAGAGCGCGTACGTACCGGAGCGCGGGACGTCCACGTCGTAGGTCAGCCACTCGCCGCCGCGCATCCAGCCGACGCGGACGTTGCCGTCGGCGTTGTCGATGTCGACGTCCTCGCCGGGACGCATCTTCAGTCCGCCCGCGTTCCCGCCGTCGTTGTCGTGGTAGCCCTTGTCCTGGCCGGGGAGGAAGTCCTCGGCCTGCACGCGCACGCCGCCGCGGGGCAGGGGGTCGCCCTCGCCGGTGCGGATCCACGACTCGAACTTCTCGACGTCGTCCGTCTGGAAGACCGTGGTGCGGTAGCTGCGCACCATGGCTTCCCAGCCGCGCAGCGGGTCGATCAGCGACGCCTCGTCGGTCATGCGGTCCGACAGGCCGTTCCACATGGTGTTGTTCCAGACGCGGCTGTGCCGTGCCAGGGCATCGAGGAAGGGCTTGCGGGCGACGGGGTCCTGGATGCTGTCGTAGTTGACCTCGTAGGCCACCGGCTGGTCGTCGCCGAACTCGGCCACCGCCGACAGGTTGGCGTCGGTGATCATGTGCATATAGACGGCGTCCTTGTGGGCCGAGCGGAAGGCCTCGACCTCCGGCACCGGGGCGTCGCTCTTGTAGATCCCGTTGCGCACGGTGCCGGTCCGGGTGAGGACGTCCCAGACCTGCTCCCGGAACGGCCAGCCCTTGTCCAGGTTGACCAGGCCCCGGTTCCTGGCGAGCTTCATCGCCTCCTCGAGCGTCGGGACCCGGGCGTCGGTGACCGCCGCCTGGCCGCCGCCGAGTCCGGCCTTCAGACGAAGCTCCTTGATCTGGGCGAGCGTCATGCCGGCGACCGCGCCGGTGCCGTTCGTGGTGCGGTCCACGGTGGTGTCGTGCATCAGGACGGGAACGCCGTCCTTGGTCAGCTGGATGTCGGTCTCGATGATCTCGGCGCCGTCGTCGTAGGCGGCCCGGAAGGCCGCCAGCGAGTTCTCGGGGGCGTCCCGCCACTGGCCCCGGTGCGCCACAGTGAGGATCTTCGCGTTCGAGCCGTGGTCGAGCAGGTCCCGGTGGGCGCGGACGGCGGCCGTGCTCCCGGACCGTCCCGGGCCTCCGAAGATGTACGACGTGCCGTTCCCGCTCCGGTCGGCGGCGAGGCCGATGTCGGCCGCGGGGCGATCGTCGACAAACCCGGTGAAGCCGGCGACCACCGCCAGAGCGGCGGCAACTCCGGTGAGTCCCTGCATAGTTGATCTCTTCATGGCCCGGAGAGTAGGAAGACGTCGGGAAGGAACGGGATACGCCGCACGCCGCGTCGGAGTCCGCACATTGAATAATCCAGGAGCTTCGCCGGGCAATCGCCGCTCCGTGACATCGTCCTCCGACCCGCAGGCACGGAGATTCCAGCCCGCGCCCGTAGTGACGGATCGCCGGTTCGTCCGGGGGTGGCTCCCGGCACCGCCGGGCCGGCGTCAGACCGCGGACAGGGCCTCCGTCGGGGGCAGCCGCGAGGCGCGCAGGGCCGGGTAGACGCCTGCGACGGCGCCCACGACGATCGCGCCGGCCAGACCGGTCCCGAGCGCGAGGGGTGGCAGGACGGGTGGCCACGACTGGGAGAGCGCGTAGGCGGCCGTGCCCGCCGCGCCGAGCACGGTGCCGCTCAGCCCGCCCAGGACGGACAGCATCACGGATTCCGTCAGGAACTGGCCGCGTATCTGCCGGCGGTTGGCGCCGAGGGCCCGGCGCAGGCCGATCTCGCGGCGTCGTTCCAGTACGGAGACGAACATGGTGTTGGCCACGCCGATGCCGCCGACCAGCAGGGCCACCCCGGCGAGGCCCAGGAACAGGGCGGAGAAGGTGTGCTCGGTGGCGCGCTTGGCGGCCAGGGCGTCGGAGGGGCGGCTGACCTGGACGAGTCCGGGCAGTTCGGGGTTGACGGTGTCGGGCAGGACGTCGCGTACCGCCTCGATCCGCGACTCCCGTGCCTTGACGTAGACCACGGTGGGGTGACCGTCGAAGTCGAGCACGTCGCGTGCGGCGTCCCAGCCGACGAGTACGGAGCTCTCCAGGTCGGGTGTGAGCGGCATCGGCCCGAGGATGCCGATCACGGTGAAGTGGTGCGTGCCGATGGTCACCAGGGGTTCCCGTCCCGGGGCGACGCGGTCGATGCCGAGTCGCTTCGCGGAGCGCGGGCCGAGGACGGCCGTCGGGAAGCGCTCGGTGGCGCGGTCGAGGAACCGGCCGGAACGGACCGTGCCGCCGACCGTGGTCAGCAGGTCGGTCCTGGCGGCGAGCACGCTGAGCCCGATCGAGTCGTTGGGGTCGGCCAGGTCGGAACGCCGCACGGTGGAGTGGGTGTTGGCCACCGCCGTGGCGCTGGTGACCGGGCCGATGCGTGCCGCCATGGCGTCGGCGGCCTCGGGGAGCAGGGCCTTCTGTTCGGCGTCGGGTTGCGGCTGTGCGCGGAGCATGTTCGTGCCGAGCGCGGACAGTTCGTCCATGAGGGCCCGCTGGCTGGAGGCGGGGATGCCGGTGACGACGACCAGTGTGGCGATGCCGATCGCGATGCCCAGTGCGGACAGCGCGGCGCGGGTCCTGCGGGTGCGCAGGCCCAGCAGTCCGAGCCGCAGGACGTCGAGGGGGGAGAGTCTGATCGGTCGGTTCATGCCGGGCTCCAGGCGGCCGCGCGGTTGGCGCTGTCCGAGGCGATCCGGCCGTCGCGCAGCTGGATCCTTCGTGGCAGCCGGGCGGCGATGTCCCGGTCGTGGGTGATGACCGCGATGGTGGTGCCTTCCTGGTTCAGTCCGGTGAGCAGGTCGAGTACGGCGCGCCCGTTGGCGCTGTCGAGGGCTCCGGTCGGCTCGTCGGCGAGGACGAGCGCGGGTTCGTTGACCAGCGCGCGGGCGATGGCGACGCGTTGCCGTTCGCCGCCGGACAGCTGCTGGGGCAGGTGGCGGGTGCGGTGCGCCAGGCCGACCCGGGCGAGCGCCTCTTCGGCGCGGGGGCGGCGTTGCCGTCGCGGCACGCCCGCGTAGAGCAGGCCGGTCGCGACGTTCTCCGTGGCGTCGAGGCCGTCGGTGAGGTGGAAGTGCTGGAAGACGAAGCCCAGCAGCCGCGCCCGCAGTGCGGACAGCCGCCGGTCGGACAGTCCGGCGGCGGCGTGGCCGGCGATCTCGACGGTTCCGCTGGTCGGCCGGTCGAGGGTGCCCATGATGTGCAGCAGGGTGGACTTCCCGGAGCCGGAGGGGCCCAGGATGGCGAGGAGTTCCCCTTCCTCCACGGTGAGCGACACCCCGTTCAGGGCGGTGACGTCGCCCGCGTAGGTCTTGGTCACCTCGTGCACGGCGAGGGCGGGGGCCGGGTGCCCGGTGGTGTTCACGAGGCGGTCACCACCGTCATGCCCTCGCTGACGCCCGCCCCGCTCACTTCCACCATTCCGTCGGCGAACATCCCCGTCTCCACCGCGACCAGGGAGGAGTCGGGGCGCTGCAGCGCGTAGCCGCCTTCGCTCAGGGCCAGAAGCGCGGTGACCGGGACGGCGAGGACGCCCTTGCGGTCGGTGGCGGTGAAGCGGACCTGGACGGAGGCGGAGTCCAGCCCCTTCACGTCGCCGGCGTGCCGCGGCGTGACGGTGACGGCGACCGTGGGGGGTCCCGTCTGCCCGCTCTGGTCGTCGGCGGAACCGCCCTGGACGGCGTGCGCGACGGCGGTGACCGTGCCGGGGACCTCCCGGCTGTCGGGCAGGGTGATCCTGACGCTCTGCCCCGTGCGGAGGGCGCCGACCCCGGAGGCGTCCACGCTCAGCGCCACCGACTTCGCGGTGGTGGTGTACGTCAGCACCTCCCCTTCGACCGGGTCGCCGGGGGTGGCGGTGACGGTGTTGACCCTGACCGGCCCGGGCAGGACGACGGCGCGGCCCGGTGTGAGGGTCCCGGTCGCCTCCTGGCCGGTGTCGCTCTGCCATCGCCTCAGGGCCGCGCTCAGCTCGGGTGTGAACTCGGTGCCGCCGGGCGCCGTACGCGTGGGCGCGCGGTTCGCGGTGTGCCCTGTGTCGTAGCCGAGGGCCCGCAGGTTGTCCTCCAGTACCGTGACGTCCCGCCCGCGCAGCCCCGGCCTGTCCAGCGCCCTGAAGAAGGGGGTGTCGCCGAAGAAGACGGTGACGGGCCGGTCGTTCACCCGGTACAGGGGTTTGCCCCGTACGGCCTTGGCACCGGGCGAGGGCAGTTGGGTGAGCACTCCGGTGCCCGTGCCCTTGAGGGTGCGCAGCGGGCCGTAGCCGAGTGTGCCGGGCAGGGTCCTGTCGGTGGACAGGTCGGTCCTGGTGACCTTGACGGTGTCGAGCTTGACCGGGTGTTCCGGCGCCGTCTGCGGGCTGCCCTGCCGCGAGCTCCACGCGGCGGTGGCACCGCCGGCACCGCCGGCGGTCAGGAGGACGGCCAGGGCCACGGTGAACCGGCGCCGGCGCCGCCTGGGGAGGCGGTGCTCAGCGCTTCTTGCCACCGAAGGCCTCCATCGTGCAGTTCTTGTCGACCTTGGTCTGCTCGGTCTCGCTCATCGTGGTCTGGCCGTCGTAGGTCCAGCCGGAGTTGTCGGCCAGCGCGACGACCTTGAGTCCGTGGGAGTTCAGGCACTTGATGTAGGCGCGGTAGTCGTCGTCGTAGTGCGGGTTCGAGTCGCGGCGCAACTCGGGCGGCTGGAGGGGGAGTTTTCCGGCGCACGTCTTCTCGGCGGCCTTGGCGGTGGGGCTGTTGTCGTGCTGGTCGATGGAGTAGGGGCCGCGGGCCAGGATCATCTTGTGGCCGTGGTCCTTCAGGCAGGTGGCGTAGGCGTTCCAGTAGCGGTCGCGCTCGGCGTCGGAGCTGTCCAGGCGCAGCTGCGGGCGGCCCTGCTCGCTGTCGGCGGCGGGCGTCCCGGACGACGACTGCGGCGCCGCCGAGGGGGTGCCGGTCGCCACCGAGGCGACGTCCTGTTCCCCGGACTGCGTGCCGGACTGCGTGCCGGACGCCGCGCCGGTGCCCCCGGCCGAGCCGCCGCATCCGGCGAGCAGGACGGCGCAGACGACCGCGGCGGCCGCACCGAGTGCGCGGTGAGGAAGGTGTGGGTGGGTCATGCCGCCTGATCGTGGCCGGTGAATGTCGGAAACCTGTCAGGAAGCGATGGGCATCCGGTGGTCCCGCGCGGCCGGAGACCCGACATCACAAATACGACACTTGGCGTACTTATACTCCCGGCCATGAGCGCACACATACTGGTGGCGGAGGACGACGAGAAGCAGGCGCAGCTGCTGCGGGTGTATCTCGAGCACGAAGGGCACTCGGTCACCGTCGTCCACGACGGACGCGCCGCCCTGGAGGAGCTGCGCCGCGACCCGCCGCACCTGCTCGTACTGGACGTGATGATGCCGAAGGTCGACGGGCTCGACGTCTGCCGCATCCTGCGCCGCGAGTCCGACCTGCCGGTGCTGATGCTCACCGCCCGCTGCACCGAGGACGACCTCCTGCTCGGCCTGGACCTCGGCGCCGACGACTACATGTCGAAGCCGTACAGCCCGCGGGAGCTGACCGCCCGGGTGCGTACCCTGCTGCGCCGCGCCCGGCCCTCCGCTCCGCCCGCCCCGGAAACCGATCCGACGCTCACCGTCGGCGGACTGAGCGTCGACCCCTCCCGGCACGAGGTCATCTGCGACGGCACCAGTGTGGAATGCACCCCCGGGGAGTTCCGGCTGCTGGAGACGCTCGCCGCCCAGCCGGGCCGGGTCTTCACCCGCGAGCAGATCCTCGGGCAGCTCCACGGCACGGGCCGCTACTTCACCGTGCGGACGGTGGACACCCACGTCATGAACCTGCGCCGGAAGATCGAACCCGATCCCGCCCGTCCCGTGCGGCTGCTCACCGTGTACGGCGTCGGCTACGTCCTGTCCGACACCGCATGAGCCGCCGTTTCCACAGCAGCCTGGTGGTGCGGCTGCTCGCGCTGTCGGTGCTGGTCTCCGTCTGCTCCATCGCGGCCACCGCCTGGCTCGCGGTCCGTACGACCACCCGGGCGATCCGCCAGGAGCAGGGCCAGGCCATCTCCGACGACGCCCGGATCTACGAAGCCCTCCTCGGCCGGGCCGCCACGCACGCCGACTGGCAGGGTGTGCGGCCGCTCGTGGACCGCCTCGCCCGCGAGACCGGGCACCGCGTCGTCCTCACCACCCGGGACCGCCGGCCCATCGCCGACTCCGCCGACTCCGGCCACCGCACCCCGCTGCCGGACCGGGCCTCGGCGACCGTCGACCCGCTCGCCGTCGACGCCGCCCTCGCCGGGTCCCGAGGAGGCGACCGCATCGACTCCCGCGCCGCCGGCCCCTTCCGTCTGACACAGGCGGAACGGACACGGCTGACCGCACTCGCGCAGCGCCACGTCACCTGCCTGCGCGACATCGGCATCGACGCCAGCGCCGTCACGGCACCCGGCGGACGGCCCCGGGTGATTACGCCGGGCTACAGCGGCACCCGCTGCGCCGAGGACGTGCTGGACCGGCCCACCCGCACCGAGTCCCGTGCTCTCGCCCGGCTCGGCGCCCTGGTCGACGCGTGCCTCAGCCGGCGGGGCGGCGGACCGGTACAGCTCGCGCTGGACCTGACGTGGACGCCCGCGTCGAGAAGCCGCGAGCCGGTGGACGAGGGGCTCGTCGCCTCGTGCCTGGACAGCGCCCGCCGCGAGCAACTCGCCCCGTACGTCGCCCCGGCCGCGCTGCTGTTCATCGGCTCCCCGGAGAACGCCGCCGCCACGTCCCCGTTCGACCTCTCGGCGCCCAACCGCCTCCGCATGGTGGGGGTCGTCGCGGGCGTGCTCCTGCTCACCGTCGTGGTCACCGTAGGCCTGGGCCTGCAGCTGGTCAGGCCACTGCGCGCCCTCACGGCGGCCGCCCAGCGCGTGAAGGCGGGGGACGTCGCCGCGCGCGTCCAGGTGACGGGCAAGGACGAGATCGGGCGCCTCGCCGAGGTGTTCAACGAGATGTCCCAGGAGCGCGCCATGCTGGAGCGGCTGCGCACCGAGATGGTGGGCGACATCGCCCACGAGCTCCGCACCCCGCTGAGCAACATCCGCGGCTGGCTGGAGGCCGCCGACGACGGTGTCGTCCCGGCCGACCGCGCGCTCGTCGGCTCACTGCTCGAAGAGGCGCTCCTCCTCCAGCACATCGTCGACGACCTCCAGGACCTCGCCGCCGCCGACGCCGGGGCGCTGCGCCTGCACAAGGTGCCGTGCGACGTGGACGAACTCATCCGGCAGGTCACCACCGCCCACGGCGGGCGCGCCGACCACGCCGGTGTCGCCCTCTCCGTCGGCGTCGCCGCCGACGGCCTCGGCAGCATCGCCGCCGACCCGGTACGCCTCCGTCAGGCCGTGTCGAACCTCGTGTCCAACGCCGTCCGCCACACCCCGCCCGGCGGCACGGTCACGGTCGCGGCACGCCGGGAGGACGACGCGGTGGTCATCGCCGTCGCCGACACGGGCGGCGGCATCCGGCCCGAGGACCTGCCCCGGGTCTTCGACCGCTTCTGGCGTGCCGAGAAGTCCCGCAACCGCGGCACGGGCGGCAGCGGCCTCGGCCTCGCCATCGTCCGCAACCTCGCGCACGCCCACGGCGGCTCCGTCACCGCCGAGAGCACCTACGGCGAGGGATCGCTGTTCACCTTGCGACTGCCGGGCGGTGAGCCGGGGCGGGAACAGGCGTCCTCGCATCGCGGATCACCGCACGCGGGCGGAACCTGAGCCAGTGGCGCGCGCGAGATGTGCGGCCTCGCGCATCACGGGTTTCCGGCATGGCGGGTGCCGGGGCCAGGCCCCGGCACCCGCCACCGTCACATTCCGTGCCGGGTCAGCGGACGGGGTGAACCGGTCCGACCTTCAGTCCGTGCGCCCCGCGGACACTGCACTCCGAGGCCTTCCACGGCACATCGATCTGGTCCCTCGAGTCCGGCGGGAAGACACCCAGGAACGAAACGCTCTTCAACCGGCAGTCGGAATCGGAGAGTCCTGCCTGCCCGTTCAGGACCTGCGCGTCGGCGACAGCGCGGGAATTGGGGATCAAGGTCACCGTCGTGGCGCGCGTGGTCTCGACGCGGTCGGCGGAATTGCCGATCTCAGCGCCGTCGCGGCCGCGAAAGGACACTCCGGGGAAGCCGGTCAGGGTGCACGGCGCGGTGCCCGTGTTCCGGAAGGCCAGCTCGAAGTGCGTTGTGCCGGCGCCGGTTTCCTGGTTCTCCACGGAGACCCGCAGGCTTCCGGAGGTGCACCGCTGCGGCCCGCCGTCGCGACCCGTGCCGGAATCCGTGTCCTGCGCGCCTGAACGGTCACGCGACGCCCCCTCGTCAGCCCCCTCCCCTCCGCCCGCTCGCCCCTGGGAGGCGGCCGACGAATCACCGCGCGAAGACGACGCGTCCGAGGCGGTCGCCACCGGAGAAGAACCCGAGGGGCCGGCCTTGTCCGTCTCCGGGCCGCAGGCGGTCAGCGCTGCCACAGCCAGAACGAGTACGGGTACGACGCGAGCGCCGGTCGAGACCTTCATCAATAGCCTTCTTTCCATGTGGTTCAAGGGAACCTCCCCCGTCACAACCGCAACTCTGACAAAGGATGCGGACGCGACGCCACCAAAAAGGACCTCCGTGACTGCGCCATTGGTGAGCAGTTACGGTCCCAGGACATTGGGAACTTGGCCGCGTCAAGCTTCACAATTCATCGAAGTAAATCCGCGCCAGGGCCAATACATTCTGGCACCCCCCTTCTATACGAGCCTGCCACGTCGCGGGTAGGAACGGGCGGTTGGCGCTATCGAATTCCCCGCCGCGCGTTCGGCTGAGCCTCAAGCAGGCGGTCCGGCCACAGAGGCGGGGGGACACGGCCGTTTCCCGACCGGGCGCGTGGAGACCCCGGGCGGAGCCCTGGCGCCGCCCGACGACACCGGCTACCGGACGTCGCGGTTCTGGCCGTTCGCGCCGTCGGCGGCTCTGCGATCCCTCACGTATACGGCGGGCGTGGCGCCGTACGCCGACTTGAAGCGCCGGATGAAGTGGCTCGTGTCCGAGAAGCCCCAGCGCGCCGCGATCCCGGCGATCCCCGCCGCGGAGTCCGGGTCCACGAGCTCGTCGTGGGCCCTCTGCAGGCGACGACTGCGCACGAACGCCATGACGGAGTCGTCCCCGGCCGAGAAACTCCGGTGGAGCGTCCGAAGAGACACTCCCACGTGCCGGGCGACCATCGCCGGAGACAGGTCCGCGCTTTCAAGATGCTGTTCGATGGCGTACTTGGCGGCCGTCACGATGGCTCCGGGGTCGTCGTCGAGCGTCGAACCGGGACGGTCCGAGAAGATGCTCGAAAGCAGGCTCGCGCAGGCGTCACGCGCCATCTGCCGTGCCGTGACCGATGTCTCCAGTTCCCGGCTGCTGCTCTTCACCGCTTCGAGGTAGTTGAGGAGGAACCGGACCTCGGGTGCGGCGATGTCCGACACGCATGACCTGCCGAACTGCTTTCCCGATCGGACGTGCGATAGCACCAGGTGGCGCGGGACGGCGATGACGTGCACGTTCGTGGCCGGCGCGCAGGAGAATTGCCACGAGGCCTTCGTGTCGCGAATGCAGATCTGCCCCGGCTTGACGTCGTACGTCTCCTTGCCCGCCCGGAACTCGATCCAGCCCGAGGTCACCACGTCCGCGACAATCGGATCCTGAGGCAGGTTCTTCCCGGAGACCCCGGTCAGTGAGTCGACGTAGACCTGGGCGGACAGCAGTCCGTCGATGAGCTGGCCGTGTGCGTTGAAGCGGAATCCGCGTGCCGCAGCGGCGTGCGGAACGGCAAGGCGCGTGAGGTGCGAGAAGGGGCCGCTCTCCCCGAACGGGTTGTGTTCCTGGTGACGGAAATGCCGCTCGGAGGATTCCGCCTGCTCGGCGGTCAGGCGCATACCGGCCCGGTAGGTGATGGTGCTGTCGGAACTCGGCGTGGAGTTCGCGGAACCCGCCGATCGCTGGTCTTCCACCTGATCCCCCACACGATCACTTCGAGAGCCTCCACCGGAGGTGTCGAGTGACCGCTGCCTTACCGATTGATCCGTACTCGCCACGGGCGCTACCACTCTGGTGCCGTGGTCCACTGCGACTGCAGCCTAACAACTAGTTCGGATTTCAACAACTTGCCGCTCGCACCGGTCACGAATTCCACCCACCGGGACGGCCGGTCAGGGCACTGCTGAACGCACCTGAAGCGCGTGTGGTGGTGTCCGGGGCGCGGATGCCCCGGACACCACCACACGGTTCTGTCTCGTGGTGCGTCAGCTGTGGCCGGGAGGGTTGGCCGGGAGCTGGGCGGTGACGTCGCCCTCGTAGACCAGCGCGGTCCGGTGGTTGTACTGGATCGTGTACATCCTCTTGGCGCCGAAGACGACCCTGCCGTCGGCCTTGAAGTAGTCGTCGGTCAGGGCCGGCGCCGCGGTGGCGACGTAGGCCTGACCGGACGGGATGCCGTACACGCTCAGCGGTGCCTGCGTGGAGGCGCCGTAGCCGGCCGGGTACTCCGCGGCATCCGGGTAGCTGGAGCCGTACACCTTCACCGGCGGGACGTCGGTGGTCCTGCCGCTCCTGACGATGGTCACGCCGTGGGCGGGGACGGTGTTCCGGCCCTTCGGGTTGTGGAACCACACCTTGCTGCCGCTGAACCAGATCGCGGTCCAGGCGCCCCGCTTGCCGGCGACCACGAACTGCTGGCCGGCCTGGGCGGTGCTGCCCCAGTCGTTGATCCGGTCGGTGCCGTCGCCACCGGAGTGGATCGCCTGGTCCCCGAACAGGGGCGCGGTGGCGCTCGGCGCGGTACGCAGGTGGACGAAGTTGGCGGGCTGCTCGACGTCCGCGCAGGCAGGGGTGGCGCCGGTCGGGTCGTCGGACGGGCAGACCTGGACGGTCCGCCGGTTGCCGGCGAAGCCGGGGGCGATGGTCACGACGCTGCCGACCCCGCCGACACCGTGCCTGCCGGTCAGCGGGGCGCCGACCAGGGCCATGAAGTGCTCCCAGTCCCAGGACGGTCCCGGGTCCCAGTGCATGCCCGACACCGTCGCCGACGTCGGTCCGACGACGTTGTCGTGCCCGATGATGTGCTGCCGGTCGAGCGGGATGTCGAAGCGCTCGGCCAGGTACTTCACCAGCTCCGCGGTCGCCTCGTACTGGGCCTCGGTGTACCAGGTCGCCCCGTGTGCGGCGTAGCCCTCGTGCTCGATGCCGATGGAGTGCATGTTGGTGGAGTAGTTGCCCGCGTGGAACGCCAGGTCCTTCGTGGGGACCATCTGCGTGACCGCGCCGTCGGCGGACCGCATCACGTAGTGCGCGGAACTGCCGCCCGCGGTCTGGAACGTGGCGATCGCCGACTCGTACGAGGACTCGGTGTCGTGAATGACGATCGAGTCGATCCGGATCCCGTTGGCCGGACGGTCGGAGACCTGGCCGTTGGACGGGGCGGCCGGCACGAAGGTGCAGTCCACGGTGGTGGGGCACTCGGTGCCGGTCGTCGCCGCCGAGGCCAGGCGCAGTCGGTCCAGCTGGCCGGTGGCCGGCCTCACTCCCGTCGCGGGCGCCAGCGCCATGCGCTGTCCGTCGGCGGTCGTGCGCTTCACGCCCTTCTTCAGCGTGGCGTAGACCCGGTCGGCGAACGCTCGGGCGCCCTGCCGTTGGGTGGACTGGCTGTAGCGGGCCACCGCGCCGTACCAGTCGTCCGGATCCGGCGAGGCCTTGCCGCCGGTCGACTCCTGATACGACGCCAGCAGGGCGGCGCCGCCGCGGATGTTGGCCGTCGCGTCGGTGCGCAGTTCCTTCGCGGACAGGCCGGTGAGCTTGGCCGCTGCCTGGAGCGTGTGCAGCGCCGGGTCCGCGGCCAGCGTGGCCACCTCCGCCCGTCCGGCCATGCCCGCGTCGCCGGCGGAGAGCATCGACGGTGTCACGTCCGTGAGATGCATCGGCCCGAAGCCGCCATCCGTGCTGTGCCGCCCGGCATGCGCGTCCCATGCCGACTGCTGGTAGGCCACGGCCAGCAGCACCTGCTCCGGTACGTCGAACTCCGCGGCCGCGGCGGCAAAGTCGGCCTGCCGCGTCGATGTGTCGGGGGACCTCTCACTCGTCGCCTGTGCCACCACCGGTACCGCCACCGCGCCGGCCACCGCGAGTGCCGCGGCCGCGAGCAGCAGCGGCCGACGCCGCTCGGCATGCCGCCGGCGAGGGGTTCTCTCTGTCGTCATCAATTATTCCCGAGTGTGTCTGAGACGGTCATGTAGCCCTGTGGGCAAGCTGACTGACACGGCATGAGCCGTTCTGCGCGGCGCTCCGGAATCTCTACGGAGGTGTGCCTGCCGTCTGTCGACGCCGAACAACGTCCGGCGTTCGCTCGCAATCGACCTGAGGACGATCGGTGACGCTAGCAGAGAGCGCCGGACGGAATCAAAAGAACTCGGTGCCGCCGGTGGAATTCCCGTGGGTTGTGAACATACCGTGGAAGTCTGCCGTTTCGCGCAGCGCTTCCCGACGCCGACTCCGGCGCCAAGGCACAGGAATTACATAATTGGCACTGCCATTACATGCGGGATCGAATGGCGGCCGTTGCCGTGTGTCCTCACCGGAGAGTCGGGGTTCTCGGTCACTTCGCGCTGCCGCCGTTGACGCACTCGGCTGCTGCGGACTGCGGACGTGGTAGCGGGCCGCTCGTCCGCGAGCGGGACTCGTCGGCGCGCCGGCTTCCGCGCACGCCTTGCCCAGCAGGCCGCCACCAGCTCCTACGGCCTTACCCCCGAGCGGGTCTGGGCGAGCGCGGCCGCGCTGCCGGCCCTCGTCGGCGTGCTCCTCGGCGCGCTGGCTCTGACCTCCTTCGCGGGCCGTATCGGTCGTGACACCCAGGCGGACACCGTTCACGTCACGCACCACCAGGGTGCGGTACGTCCTGCCGTACGAAAGGGTCGTCAGCAGTCGAACGGTGGCGATCCGGTTCAGGTCGACGGACCGCTCGCCTGTCAGGGTGTGTGCGGTCAGGCGCGACGACGTGTGTCGGAACGGGGCTCGCTCCTCGCCCAATGACGTGAGCAGGCCGAAGCCGAGGAGCCCGGACAGCAGGCCGAGATAGAGCGGTGTGCTTTCGGGGACTGCACCGGTCCGGGCCAGTCCGTAGCCGCCGAGGGGCAGCAGAAGGACCGCGACCGCGAGACCCGCTCCCATCCGTGCACGCGCCACGTTGCCGGTTGTGCTTGCCGCCACCGATGCCGCCGTTTCTGTCGCCACACTGCAGCATGCATGCACGGCGGGCCTTTCCGCGCTGCCGGTGTCCGGCAACATTTCGTCAAAGATTTCCGGGGGCGCGGGTCGGCGGTGGTGACCTTGCCAGTGGATCCAGGGCATGGAGCGACGACGTGGTGCTCGTCCGGTCCGGCCGGTGCGCCGGGTGATCCGGAGCGTTCCGGGTGCCGTCCCGCCGCGTCCCCGGTCAGAGCCGGCACTCCGGTCGGACAGTCCCGCATGACCCTGGGTTCCGTGAGGTCCACGGACAGGGTCGGCGAGCGCCTCACAGCGTGAGGGCCGTGCGGTTCCATGGGCTCGGCCGGGCATCGGCCCAGCCCATGGAACCCGACCGGGGGCACGTCCCGCCCCGGGTCCACGGACGCCCTACGGTGTGATGCGCAGGGCGTCCACCATCCCCACCGAGGTACTGCGGTTGACGATGCGGATGGTGTGCGTTCCCTGGGTCAGTCCGCTGCGTTGCCAGACGGTCTGCTGCACCTGCCGTGCGCCGGAGACCCGCAGGTCCACCGTCGCTTGGAAGGCGCCGTCGAGATAGACGTCGACCGGTCCCATGTCGCCGTTGCGTTCGGAGATGTAGGCGATTCCCGTGCCGGTGAAGGTGTACTGGGCCGCGGCGTTGACCGTCGTGCTGTGGTGGGTGTCGTCGTTGTAGTCGCCGTAGCCGCGCCCGCTCGTCGCGTGCCAGTTGCTGTCGTAGGTCAACTGGCTGTTGTTGACCATGGGGTTGGGGGTCCGCGCCATGCCCAGGGTGGAGGTGGTGCCGCTCAGGGACTTCTCCCCCTGGTTCGCGGAACCGGTGAGCCGTACGGGGGTGTAGGAGGACAGCGGCTTGGCGGTGCGTTCCACCACGTACACCCTTCCGGCGACCGTGGGGAGGTCGAACTCGGCCGCGCCGGTGGTGAGTACGGTCGCGCCACCGGTGACGTCGCGGACCCTCAGCTGCTGGCTCCCCCACGGGTTCACGACCCGCGTCGTGTTGCCGTACAGGCTCTTGATGCCGACGTACTTCACCTCGCCGGCCTCGCGCTCCGAACTGACCGTGAAGCCGCCCTTGGCCAGCAGGGTGAACCGTCCCGTGAAGGAGGAGTCGCTCGGCGCCGCGGGGAAGACCCGGATCTTGTCGTTGTAGGACTGGAGCAGCGACTCGTTGAGGGCGGCGAGGTGCACGCCGAGGTATTCGAAGACGCCGTTGGTGTTGTCGGTCATGCCGTTGGGATAGGTCTGGTACTTGCGGAGCATCGTCTTCATGCCCTGGTACGCCTGGTCGCCCAGCCCCAGCCGGGCCGCCTGCACGGCGTCGTTGGCCCAGACGTTGCCGTACGGGAAGGGTCGCGCGTTGAAGGTGTTGACGGCCTTCTGCTGGTCCGGGAAGCCGATGCCGGTCCGGTCGTAGGGCCAGATGATCTCGGCCGCCACGTTCTCCCCGTTGCGGGTCTGCGCGAGCGGCGGGGTGTGCGGGAGGTAGACGTCCGCGGTGGACGGATAGGCGATCAGGCTGTCCACGATCCGCTGCCACTGCGGCCGCAGGTCGGCGTCCAGGCCCAGGGACTGGGACGCGCGGATCGCCAGGGGGAACAGGGTGCGCACCGCCGCGAGGTCGGTGATGGCGTTCGGGACGTTCCAGTACGTCTCGTGCGCGTGCGAACTCGCCACGTGGTATTTGCCGGACGCGGAGTCGTAGGACAGCTTCGCGGCGTAGAACTTCACCACGTCCCGCATGAAGGGGTAGGCGGTGTTCCGCAGGTAGGCGGAGTCGTTGGTGTACGCGTACTGGAGATACATGTTGTACGCGGCCTCGGTGCCCGTCGACCAGATGTTGTCGGTGAAGTCGCTGTTGACGGTGCCGCGGGCGTTGCCGTCCCAGCCCATGGTCTCCGGCACCCACAGCCCGTCGACGTTGTAGCGGGTCCGGGTGTAGGCCTTCAGCGCCGTCGCGTTGCGGCTGTAGAGGCGGTTGAAGCCGGCCAGAAGGTCGACGTGGTCGGAGGCCAGGAAGGAGTTGTAGACGTCGCGCTGGTTCCAGAACCAGTAGGCGTTGCTCCATTTGGTCTGGTCGCGGGTGGCCCGGAACACGCCGTTGATGAGGTGGAACGGATTGGTCCCGTATCCCCCGGAGGCGATCATGTACGTGCTGAGGTAGTAGATGTTCTCCAGGTAGTCCGCGTCCCCGGACAGCCCCGAGTACTGCACGAACGACTTGCCCCAGAAGTCGTGCCACCAGGACCGGAAGTCGCCGAGCGTCGCGCTGTAGCCGCGGCTCTTGGCCGATGCGAGCGCGCGTTTGGCCTCGGCCACCGAGTCGTGGGAGGGCGCGTTGAGCCGGGTGCTCGCGGTGAACCAGACGGTGTAGCTGCGCGAAGGGGTGATCGACAGCCGGACGTTCCGGCCGTCGACGACGCGTGCGCTGTAGGCCGCTCCCTCCACCGTGGCCGCCAGGGTGTAGCCGAAGTTCTGCGGGTCGGTCTGGCCGCGGCTGATTCCGGCGCCCGTGGAGTCGGCGTACGTCGAGACCGTCTTCCAGGTGTTGAGGTCGGGCACGTCACCGCTGTTGCCCAGCTGGGAGACGTCCCACAGGCCGAGGTCGAGGGTGACCGCGGAGACCCCGGAGCGCGCGTCCTCGACGTGCACGCCCATGACCTCGGAGTTCGGCACGCCCATCACCGTCACCGTGCGGTTGGCGTCGTACGTGGTGGTGAGGGTGCCGTCGTAGAGCGACAGGCGTTGCTGGTAGGTGCTGTAGCCGCTCTCGAGCGCCGGGGTCGTGGACAGGTTGAGCAGTCCCGCGCCGAAGGCCGTCTGCTGCGAGGTGTCCACGCCGGAGACCTGCATGGTCAGCCCGTTGTTCTGCCAGGCCATGGCACCCGTACGGCCGTTGCCGACGGTCAGCCCGTGCAGGGGGTTGGTGGTGGGCCGGTTGTAGACGAGGTCGTGCTTGGAGAGGTAGGCGGCGCGGTCCACGTTCAGGGCTCCGGTGGCGGAGTCGAACGCGGCGTCCGTGGGTGCCGCGGCGGCCGGGGCCGAGAGGCCGACGGCGGTCGCGGTCATGATGCAGACGGCTGCGAGTACGGCTCGCACGAGTCTGCGCAGTCTCATCGAATGCCCTCCCTGCTGGTCGTGGGGGTGACGGCCGGTGCCGGACAGCGTGGGGCTGGAGCGCGTCCGGTCAATGTCGAGCCCGATTGATCGGATGACTCGACCGGACGGCTTCCTCGGCGCACTCGATTCCCCACGCCGTACGAGGGCACGGAGAAGCGGTGCACCGATCGGGACGTATAGCCGAAAGATCAGAACAGGGCGCATGAGACTGTTGGTTCTCGAAGCGCCTGAGACAAACGGAGGTGCGGCGTGCGGGTACACCACGGCGTCGGCATGGCCGCGTCAGAGGAAGTGAACATCGGATGTATCGACCGGTCAACACTCAGCGCAAAACGTCCGGCCGATGAGGTCGGCCGGACGTGCCGCCGTCGACGGTGCGACGCCCGCTCCTCGCGGTGGTGCGTCGCGGCCACGGACTCCGCGCGCGTGATGCTGGTCCGGGCTGGTCTCAACCCGGCTGGTGCTGATCGCGTAAGCGCTGGTGGACCGCTGGTCCCCAGCCCACGTGAGCCAGGAATCCCTGTCC
The DNA here is from genome assembly GCF_035918135.1 of Actinacidiphila glaucinigra. NCBI lineage: Bacteria > Bacillati > Actinomycetota > Actinomycetes > Kitasatosporales > Streptomycetaceae > Actinacidiphila > Actinacidiphila glaucinigra. The sequence continues at coordinate 7,931,920 of NZ_CP109144.1, read as the reverse complement.
TTCAGGACGGGGAGGACGTCAACCGTTGGTCGAACCGGTCCGAGGCCGAGTCGATGCACGTCGCGCTCGGCGATGATCCTGCCGGCGTCTCGTTCAAGGACATGCTGCGCCACGCCGTCCAGGCGGCACAGAGCGGTTGAGCGACCGCAGCAGCTGGTGGAGGGCACCGTCGGCGCTCCCCAAGCCGGCCGTGCCACCGAGCGCGGCCCCATCCCATGCCGACGCTGCGGCCGCAGGCGAACACCGGGGAGTTCGGATGCGACATCGCCCCGGATTTCAAGTTCCCCAATTTTTTTGATTCTCGCCGCTCACGCCGCGATTGCATACCCAAATGCCCCGCAAAGGGAATCCGAAGTGACGCAGTCTTTGTCAATTTTGATTCGCTTGAATAAATTAATCTTATCCTGCCCCGTAATGCTTCATCGACGTCGGGAGTCCGTTCCGGATTCACTCCAAGGTGTACCGACGCAGAACCCGGAAAATCTCGCAGAGTAGGGCTGGAACGGCCCTGAGCTGGGAGAATGCCAAGATTGACGCCTCCCGGGGTCCGTAACAGATTTCTCGACGATGCCCCGTTCGGCGGACCTTCACGGCAAAGCGTGAATGACTTCCGAGTGGCTATCGGCTAGCTTCGATCTCGCATCAGGAAATTCCCGTCCCCAAGGGAGGAATGCAGTGAAAGGTCTTGCTCGAGCCGCGGCTACGGTGGCACTGGCGGTATCGGCCATGGGGGTTCCCATGGCAGGTGCGGCGCTGGCCACCCCCGCGAACTGTTCGGGGTGTGGCTGGGACGACGGCTGCGGTGGCCGCGGCTATGACCGCGGAGACTACGGCCGTGGTGGCTACGGCCATGGAGGGTACGGCCATGGAGGATACGGCGGTGGAAGCTACGGCCGCGGAGGACACGGCGGTGGAGGATACGGCCGCGGAGGGTACGGCGGTCGAGGCGAGGACTTCGGCTACTTCAGGTTCACCAACAAGTCGCTGAAGTCTGCGCACGTGAAGGCCCGCAACGAATCGCTGTCGGCCAACGTCGCCTCCCCGCTGGCCGTCGCTCAATCCGCGGCGGTCCAGGCCATCAACGTCCGCCAGTAGCTCCGGAAGCCGGCCGTCGTCCTGGACAACACTGCCGCGTCGGGGCCCGGTCACCTTCGAAAGGGTCAATCGGCGAAAGCCTGACCGCGGCCGGCCCTCACTGGTCGGTCGCGGTCAGGCCCGGCTCGTCATGGCCGGCGGTGTTCTGCGGTGAAGTGCCAGGCTGCGTCCCCCGGAGACCGAGCGGGGCAATCGCCTTGCCGTATGTCGCGCCGAGGTATCGCGACTCCTTCCGCAACGACACAGGCTTCCCGTGCGCTGCACGAGCGACCACTCTTGATGAGCAAGGTCCACCATCAGCGCCGGCGTAGATCCAGACCACTCCTCCGGAATGACCCGGATCACACCGCATTGCCCTTCCAGAAATAGGAGCATATGCTCTTATCTGTTCCTCGTGTGTGCCTGCCTGCCGCATGCAGGGACGCAAGGCCGTTCGTACAGGCACAACGCCACGCCATCGGGCACTGGCCGCCGCACCCCGTCGCCGGGCGCCTTGCCCCGCCGGCGCCCCTTGATCACCATGGCAAAAGGAACCGAGTGTGAACCCCTCCCCTATCGAACCTCCCCGCCAGGACGGTGCCGCCATGCCTTCATCGCACTCGGCCCAGCCGCCGCGCCAGGTTTCCCGGCGCGCCTTCGTCGGCGGCGCGGCAGCCGTCACTGCCGGTCTCGCGCTCACCGGTGTCTCCGCTCTGCCCGCTACCGCCGCTACGGCCGCTCCGCGGCGGACCCCGAAGGGCTTCGGCTCTGTGTCCGGTGTTCCCGGGCTCCCCGAAGGGTTTCGTCGGACGTTCACCAGCCGGCTCATCCAGGCCGGTGGCATACGTCAGCACGCCGTCGTCGGCGGCGACGGGCCGCCCCTGCTCCTGATACACGGCTGGCCGCAGAACTGGTACGCCTGGCGCATGGTCATGCCGATGCTGGCGCGGAACCACACGGTCATCGCCGTGGACCAGCGCGGCATCGGGCTGACCGACAAGCCCCGCGACGGTTACGACACCGCCACCCTCGCGAACGATCTCGCCGCGCTGATGGACACCCTAGGCCACGAACGCTTCGCGGTCGTCGGCCATGACACCGGCATGCCGATCGGCTACGCGCTCGCGGCGGACCACCCTCACCGCGTCGACCGTCTCGCCGTCGCGGAAGCCGTCATTCCCGGTGTGACGCCCTCCCCGCCTCTGCTCGGCCCCGCCCAGGCCAACAACATGCTCTGGCACTTCCCCTTCAACCGGCTCGACGACGTCAACGAGCTCCTGGTCGCAGGCCGAGAGGACGTCTACTTCGGCTGGCAGCTCGACACCAAGGCCGCGCGAAAGCTGCCCGACTACGCCGTCCGGTACTACATCGAATCCCTCACCGCGCACCGCCACGCGCTGGGCGGAAGCTTCGGCTGGTACCGCGACCTCGACACCACGTTCACTCAGAACGCCGACCGCGTGAAGCGACACCTGACCATGCCCGTCCTCGCCATCGGTGGAGCGCAAAGCGTCGGAGAGGGAGTGACGACCACCATGAAGCTCGCGGCCGACGACGTGCGGTCCCTGGTCGTCCCGGGCAGCGGCCACTGGGTCGCCGAGGAGGCCCCGCGGGAACTGCTGGCGGCGCTCACCGCTTTCCTGGCCCCCTACCGCGCCACCGCCGCGGCGAGGAACCGCCGGTAGGCGCCTCAAGGGCGGCCTGGAACGTCTGTCGCGTGGTCGATGTCCCTTGGGGCCGCGTGCGCTTCTGGCGGGGTGCGGGTGCCGGGGCTCGCGTTCCCCGGCACCCGCCGCGACTTCAAGAGGCACTGGTCGGCGTTGCAGTCCCTGTCGCCGCGCGCCGCTGTGCAGGTAAGCGCGGTCGATCGTCCGGCGGACGGAGTTGCCGACCGCGTCCTTCGCGGTCACGCGCAGCGTCACATACGCGTTGCCGTGCACCTTGGCAGGCCGCTGCACGGTGGCGGTGAAGCCACTGCCCTTGGGGGCCGTGCGGACCGTGGTCCAGGTCTTCCCGTCGTCCTAGGAGGTCTCGACTGTCAGCCGCACGCCGCGCGGCGCCCCCATGCCGTCCTGCATCCGGACGTTCAGTCCCAGGTCGTGCGTGCGCTGCGCTCCGCCCGCGTCGCGGCCGCCGACCGGTATGACGTAGTCGACCTGGGGCAGCGGCAGCAGCGTTGTGTCGGCGGCGGCACCGGAGCGGAAGGACCAAGAGGTGCGGGTGCGGGTGCCGGCGCCGAAGCGCCAGTCGTCCGACACGCGGGGGGTCGCGCAAGCCCGCCTTCGTCACCAAGTCCCGCCACGCCCGTCACGTTGGCGGGGGCTGTCTCGTCCACCTGACGAAGCGACAGCAGATGAGAGTGCGGTTCGCGCCGCCGGGCCGGCTCTGCGCAGCTCTTGACCGTATGGGCCAAGGGACAACGAAGTCGCCAGGCAGCGCACCGATCCACTCGTGACGATCACAGAAAGGGCTGCATCGTGAACACGACTGTGAGGCATGGCGGAGGGGTGGTCGCCGGACCGGCTCCGGTCATCACCGCGACGGCACTCGGGGTAACCCCATGACGCCAGTGCTGGAATGCGCGATTTACCTGATAGTCGCGGCACTGTACGTCTATGCCGTGGTCGACTGCGTCAGAACCCCCGCAGCGCGCGTTCGAATGCTGCCCAAGACGGGCTGGCTCGTGATCATGGCCTTGATGCCGATTCTGGGCGCCATAGCCTGGCGGAACCTGGGCAAGCGGTCCCTGCCTGTCGAGGGCCAGTCGTCCACGGACTGAGTCCGGTTGCTCGCCGATCCCTGTCGGGCTGCAGCGTCCGTCACGCCCCTCGCCCACGGGTGCGACCGACACGGTCGCCGCGCCGCACGGCAGCCGCCGGGTCGAGCCAACGACGAGTGGCTGTGACCGGCACATTCGACACGGCCTAGAAGACTCATGAAGATCTTGGTGAGGGGCTGTCTGGTTGTGGGCTGGACGGGTCCTCGGTCTATGCGGTGGCCGGGCTGAGTGTCCAGGTTCCGTCTGTGTGGGTGAGTCCGAGGTTGATGAGTCGGCGGAGGTTGAGAGCGGCGGCTCGGGTGTGGAGCCAGGTGTTGTTGGCGATGGTGCCGCGGTAGCGCAGGCGGCGGTTGCCGTGCTGGACGAGCCAGGCGACGGCGCGTTCGACCGGTGGTCGCCAGCGGCGGTAGTCGGCCTGCCATGTGGGGTCGGTGGCGGCCTGGTGGCGGGCGGCGGTCTGCAGGTCGTGGTGGGGGCGGATGGTCAGGGTGCGGCCGGCCTTAGCGTTGGTGCATCGCTGACGCAGTGGGCAGTCGGTGCACCGGTCCTTGAAGGCGGCCTTGCGCTGCTGGTGCCGGCCGCCGGGGTCGGACAGGGGGACGGTGTGTCCGGCGGGGCAGGTCACCGTGCCGTGGGTGGTGTCGATGGCGAAGTCGTCGAGGGTGAAGCCGCCAAGGACCGCCGCTCGGAGGGGGGCGGGTTTGAGGAACAGACGGTGACCTGCTTGTTCCAGGGTCTGGCGGGCCTGGCCGGTGGAGTAGGCGGTGTCACCGAAGGCGTCCACCGGTCCGTCTTCTTCGGCGAGCAGGTCCACGCCGACGGTGGCTTCGTGGTGCTCGGGGCCGGCGCCGGGCGTGAGGGTGACGGCGGTGTATAACCCGGTCTCGGGCTCGATCGCGAGGTGGGCTTTGTACCCGTCCTGCTGGTGGGTGCGGGTCTTGTGCACGTGCCGGGACTGCGGGTCGACGGTGGAGACCACCCGGCCTGGTGCGGTCCCTTGGGTGATGCGCCAGCGTCCGTCGCGTCCGTCGGAGTCCTGGGCGGGTTCGACGTCCTGCCCGGAGACAAGGGCCAGGATGCCAACGGCGTTGGCGGCTTTCTCGCCCAGTTCCCGCTCGGGTAGATGCCCCAGCAGTCTGAGCGCGTCACCGACCAGGGCGTCCACGAGATCAGCGCGGGCCTGCTGATCGTTCCAGGCGATCCGTGGTTTGCCCGGGTCGGTGTAGTCGTGCGCGGTGCACTGCACCGCTGCGGCCTGGTCGGCGCCGGGAACCTCGCGGATCACCGCGCGGATCGCGGCGATGAGCTGGGTGACGGTGTCCTGGGTGGCGACCGCGTCGTCCAGCACGGTGGAGTCCAGTGCTCGCCGGTGCTTGCCCTGAAGGACCCCGGTGGCTTTCACCACCTCGCGCACGGCCTCGAAGACCCGGTTCGGCCGCACCGAGCGCGCCAGACGGCGGCGGAAGTAGGCCAGCAGCGACGGATCGAAGGCCGCATCGTGCAGACCGAGCCCGCAAGCGGCCTTCCACCGCAGATCACAGCGCAGTTCCTGGACCGTCTCGAAGTCCGACAGCCCGTGCAGGGCCTGCACCGTGATCGCCGCGGCCAGGATCTGCGGCGGCATGGACGGCCGTCCGTTCGCCGAGGGATACATGTCCGCGAACATCTCCGCCGGGAACAGCGCTCCGCGATGCTCGGCCAGGAACGCGAACACACTTCCCGCCGGAATCAACTCCCGGCAGGTCTCCCACACATCCGGCCCGACCGACTCCCCGGCCCATTCCCCCATCACCACGAAACCGAGTCTGGTCCCACCGCTCACACGGCGGGACCAGAACCCAAGATCTTCATGACTCTTCTAGGGTCGCATCCCGAACAGGAAGCGGGTTGCCCGCGTGCGGCGGACCAGTAGCTCGTACGCGGTGAGGGTGAGGATGAGGGCGATCACCACGAGCACGGCGTACTCAACGAGGATCGGCGCAGACCAGCCGATCACGAAGTATGCGACGGCGACCACGATCGGCTGGTGCAGGACGTACAGCGGCAGCACGGCTGCGGCGAGATAGCCATAGAGGCGCCGACGCGTCGTCGGGGTCGGGTTCGGCGCCGCACGCGGTTGCTCCAGCCGCCGACGGTCGAGGAGGCCTGGGATGGCGACCACCAGGCACCATCCGGCCGCACCGAACAGCGCCCGCGAGGCGATGGCCAGGGCGGTCATCTCCGTGAAGGGCTCGTCGGCCAGGGCAAAGCCGGGGCCGGCTACCGCGAACAGCAGGGCGCCGAGCCAGGCTGCGGTCCCGGCGTCGCGCCGCATCACGGTGCGGAAGCGGTCGTCGGTGGCGAGCGCGAAGCCGGCGACGAAGAACAGCAGGTACGACCAGCGGTGCCAGCCCGCGTAGTCCTCCTCCAGCCGTGCGAAGGCACAGATCGCCGCGAAGGCGAGGGCCGGCAGGAACACGAGGCCCCGCCGGTGCAGGGTCGCCTCCGCCACCCGGTCGCCGATGCGGCGGACGCGCTCGCGCGGCAACCACAGGTGGAACGGCACCAGCATGAGGGAGAACGCCAGGAGGAGCACGACGAACCAAAGATGGCCGGTCTCGAAGTGCTCGCCCTGGACGACGAAGGGGAACTCATCGGGCTCCAGGTGCACGTCGTAGAAGCGGGGCAGGAAGCCGAGGTACGACTCGTGGTAATCGGCGTCGGCCGAGCGCAGCCGCAGCCACTGCGGCAGCGGGTTCAGCGCGAGGGTCGCGAAGACCAGCGGAACGCCGAGCCGCAGCAGCCGCTCGCCGGCGAAGCCGCCCGCGCCGCGGCGCTGAAGCGAGTGCCAGGCACCGAGGCCGGAGATGAGGAACAGCAGCGGCATGGCCCAGACGACCCCGAACCCGGCGATGATCATGATGGCTTCGGTGGTCTCGGCGTTCTTGACGTAGAAGTCGTCGTCGGCGGCGAATACGAGCGCCGAGTGGAAGAAGACCAGCCCGATCACGACCAGCATCCGGATCGCGTCCAGCTCCGGCCGCCGCTCCGGTAGCGGTGCCCGCGCCGGTTCTGTGCGCGTCGCCATGTCTGTGCCCCCCGTCGCCCGTACGTCACCAGTGTCGGAAAGGCGGCCGCCGGGCGCCACCCCCGCAACGGACTCCGCTCACATCGAAGATCAACTTTCGATACACGCCCTGGACGGGGGGTGAGGTGGGGACGGGGGTGTCGCGCGCCCCGGCCCCGCGCACGCCCCGGCCCCGCGCACGCCCCCGGAAGAGGGTCGTGACAGGGAGAACGTTATCCGCCGATGTCTCGGTCGTTCATCGAGGCGCGCGGTCGCGCTCGTGAAGGGCCCGCGCCGCGTTTCAGGGCGCCAACTCGCCCGATCCTCGCGGTCGGTCCCATGGCCCGCAGCGTCCGCGACCTCGCACTCGCGTATGCGTTGCCGGCCGGGCCTGACGGCGCCGACGGCTACTCCACCGCCCCGCGCGAGTTCGACGCCGGCCTGGGCACCTCGCCGGACCGTCATGTGCGCGTGGGCTGGCTGGTCGACTCGGGACTCGGTCCGACCGACGCGGAGGTCGCCGCGACTGTGCGGGCGGCCGCGGACGCCCTGCGGACAGCGGGGGTCCAGGTCGACGCGGTGGAGATCCCCGCTCTCGAGCGGGACAACCCCCTCGAACTCTGGACCAAGATGAACGTCATGGAGGTGAAGCCGGCCTTCCGGCAGGTCACCGCGGGTCACGAGGACCAGATGTTCACCTACTCCAAGACCTTGGCCGGCATGCCCGACACGTCCGTGGAGGACTACGTCCGCGCCGAACAGGGCATCGAGCGTCTCCGGGACGGTTTCGCGGAGTACTTCCAGCGGTACGACGTCCTGCTGCTCCCGGTGACGACGATCCCCGCGCACGAGCACCAGCTCGGGCAGTTCACCCTCGACGGCCGGACGGTGGACGCCTTCCACGTGTCGTCGACGACCGTCCCCTTCAATCTGACGGGACTGCCGGCCCTGTCGATGCGGTTCGGCACGAACAGCGACGGTATGCCGATCGGCGTGCAGTTGGCGGCCGACTGGCACTCGGAGTCGACGATCCTGCACATCGCCTCGCTGCTGGAGACGCTGAGTCCGGTGCGCGACCTGCACCCCGCCCTCTGAGAACCGGGGAACGAATTCCGACGCCGAAGCGGGGGCCCATCGCAAGGCTGCCACGGCGTCGGCTGGTCACCGGCCTCCCTCTTCTCCGCCCCGCACCCCCTCACATCGACCTCCGGGGGTGCGGGGCGGGCGTGGGTGGCGCCATGGAACCTGCACACCGGCTCAGCGCCTGCCCGGCCACCTCCGCCACCACGGCCTCCACGGTCACATCGGTGGGGACGGCGGCCTCGCGACCCGCGGCAGAAGTCGTAGGCTTGCGTTGAGCAAGTCTGGAGGTGCGACATGCCGGGACCCCGTCGCGGAACCGCCGACGGCCCCTGTCCGATCGGACGGACTGCCGACATCCTGGGCGACCGGTGGGCGTTGTTGATCATGCGCAACGCCACCGTCGGGATGACCCGCTTCGACGAGTTCAAGGCCGAGTTGGACATCGCGGACAACGTCCTGTCCAGCCGTCTGCGGCAGCTCGTCGAGTCCGGGCTGCTCACGCGAGCCCCCTACCGGCCCGAAGGCGGTGGCCGGACCCGTGACGAGTACCGGCTGACGCAGGCGGGTGAGGACCTGCTCCCCGTCCTGCACGCGATGATGGTGTGGGGGAACGCCCACAGCGAGTCCGCGTCACCGACGCGGCCGATGCGTCTCGTGCACAGCACCTGCGGGGAGTCGTTCGAACCCGGCCGCCGCTGCCCGCGCTGCCGGAAGCGGGTGCCGCGCTCCGAGACCGCTTGGATCAGGCCCTGGCAGAGCGACCTGGCCCAGGTCCTGGGCGCCGCCGCGACCCCGTGATCCCGTGAACGGTCCCCAGATGCCCGAAATGCTGGCTTTTGTTGCGAAAGCCTGGAGTGCGTCCTAGACTGGCTGCCGTAAGGCAAGCCAGAAGGGAGCAGGTCATGGCCCACAACACCACGACGACGCACCCCACGATCCGCGCACTCCCCCGTTCCGTCACGCGACTGGAGATCCCGGTCGGAACGAACTACAAGCAGTTCGTCGCCCGCTTCGAGCAGGCCGTCCCTCCGCTCGACTACCGGCGCACCTTCGAGTTGGTCACCGAGCGGGCGCCGTGGAGCGCCGTGCGCCGCCTCGCGGACGAGGGCGCTCCACTGGGGTTCATGATCTACTGGAAGTTCGACGCCCAGCCGCTGTTCGGCGTGGCCGGCGATCGGGCCCGCTGCACCGAATACCTGATGGGCAATCACACCATCGCGGAGCGCATGTACCGGCACGACGCCGGGGCCCTGATGTACGCGCCCCTGCGCATCACGATCCACGAATCCCCCTCGGGCGAGGCGGTGTTCGCGATCGACCGACCCAGCGACACGGTGAGCGCGCTCGGCCGGCCGGAGATCACTGAAGTGGGGCGCGAGCTGGACCGCAAGGTCGGTGCGCTTCTCGCCCACCTCGGCGTCCCCGTGCCCGATGAACTGACCTGACCTCAGGACGACGCACGGCCGGACCTCGTGCACGGGGTTCTCCCCGCGGCGGTTTCGGCCTCGCCGGGCGGCGCGGGCGGCACCGACCGCGATCGCGGAAATGCCCTGGGGCGGCCCCCTGGTGACGTCGGGCGTGGACGGACAGCGGCCGGACCTCGCGTGCCCGGTCCAAGCCGAGTATCCACTCGGCTTGGACCGGGCACTGGTTGCGGCTTGGTCAGGTGCAGGCGGACGTTGCCCTGACCCGGTTCGCACAGGCACTCCTGGGGCATGGACTCGTCGAATGGCCCCATCGAATCCGGCCGGACCCAATGGGTTTGACGGAAAATTGCGAATTCCGGCAGGATTTCCCGCAAGAGCGGGACGAGGGCTGCCGACCCTCGCACATGGGGGTCCGACCCTCACCATTCGACGGCATCACCGCAGGTGAAACGCGGTCAGTGCCTGTCTTGCCGGACAGCGAGCGGTTTGGGGTCGAAAAGTTCGCTAATGCCGCAGATAATTCACCGGTTGGCGACCCGGTCACCTTCCATCAATCCAAGATCAACCCGTTGACACCCTCTCGGGACTGGTGCTTCGCTGTGCGGCGCACCCCAAGTCCACCGTGAAACCCACGCGTCGGCGCGGGGTGAATGAGCGAGAGGACACCGTGAAATTCACGTCCAAGAGACCTGCGTTCGGCACGGTCCTGGGAATCAGCATGCTGCTGGTCGCCGCTACTTCGTCGGCGTCCCTGGCACTTGCCGCCCCCACCGGCACGGCATCGTCGGCCGCACAGCTCTCGGCCTCGGCCTCGGCCTTCGGGACGGGCCCCGAGATCAAGGGCGCTTCGGCCGGGGCGGGTGTGCAGCGGTGGATCCCGCTGATCACCGGTGACCGGATCGCGGTGAACGCGAAGGGCGAAATCGTCGCCGCGCGTCCCGCCGAGGGCCGCGAGGACATACCCATCCGGGTGGAGACCCGCGACGGGCACACCTACGCCCTGCCCGATGACGCTCGGGACCTCGTCCGGAGCGGCCGGGTGGACCGGCGTCTGTTCGACATCACCACGCTGAGTACGCCGGCCTACGCGGATCGCCATGACCTGCGGCTCATCGTGATGTACGACGCGGCCCGTCCGGCGGCCAGGTCGGCGCTGCGCGCCGCCGGGGGTGCCAAGGTCGAGCGCACGCTGCCGAGTGTCAACGCCGACGCCGTCGCCGCGCCCGCGGACGGCAGTGCGGAACTGTGGGCGGCGGTCACCAGCGGGTCCGCCGACGCGATGAAGCGCAGTGTGGCTTCGGGTGTCGCCTCGGTGTGGCTGGACAGCGTCGTGCTGGCGAGCCTGGACAAGAGCGTCCCGCAGATCGGCGGCCCGGAGGCGTGGGCGGCGGGTTTCGACGGCACCGGTACGCGTATCGCCGTCCTCGACACGGGTGTCGACACCACCCACCCGGATCTGGCCGGACAGGTCGTCGCCGAGCAGAACTTCTCCGACTCGCCGGACACCGGGGACCGGTTCGGTCACGGCACGCACGTCGCATCCATCACGGCCGGCACCGGAGCCAAGTCCGGTGGCACGTACAAGGGCGTGGCGCCAGGGGCCCGCCTCCTGAGCGGCAAGGTCCTCGGCGACAGCGGCAGCGGCAGCATGTCCCAGATCATCGCGGGCATGGAGTGGGCCGTCGCCGAGAAGGCCGACGTCGTCAACCTCAGCCTCGGCGGCTACGACTCCCCGGAGATCGATCCGGCGGAGGAGGCCGTCAACAGGCTGTCGGCCGAGAGCGGAACCCTCTTCGTCATCGCGGCCGGCAACAACGGCGAGCAGGGAGCCGGCACCGTCGGCTCCCCGGGCAGCGCCGATGCCGCCCTCACCGTCGGCGCGGTGGACAAGCAGGACAAGCTGGCCCCGTTCTCCAGCACCGGCCCGCGCGTCGGTGACGGCGGCATCAAGCCGGATCTGACGGCGCCCGGTGTGGCCATCGGGGCCGCGGCCGCGCACGACAGCTACCTGAGCACGGTCGCCCCCTCCGTCGCGGACGGCTACATCGCGCTCAACGGCACCTCGATGGCCACCCCGCACGTCGCCGGCGCCGCCGCCATCCTCGTCCAGCAGCACCCGGACTGGACCGGCGAGGACATCAAGGACGCGCTGGTCTCCTCGACGACGCCCGGCGGGTACACGCCCTTCGAGCAGGGCTCGGGCCGGGTCGACCTGCGCAACGCGATCAAGCAGACCGTCGTCGCCCGCGAGACCTCGCTCTCGTTCGGACTCGCGCAGTGGCCGCACACCGACGACCAGCCGCTCACCAAGGACCTCACGTACCGGAACACGGGCAGTGCCCCGGTCACCCTGAAGCTGACCGTGGACGCCACCGGACCGGACGGAAACCCCGCACCCGGCGGGATGTTCACCGCGGACGACCAGGTCACCGTCCCGGCGCACGGCGAGGCGACCGTGAAGGTCACCGCCGACACCCGCCTCGGCGGTGACACGACCGGTGCCTTCACCGGGCGGATCACGGCCGCCGGCGACGGGCAGACCGTCGGCACCGCGCTGGCCGTGGACCGCGAGTCGGAGATGTACACCGTCACGGTGAAGACCCTCGACCGCAAGGGCAAGCCCGCGCCCGCCCCCGCCTGGGACGCCCAGCTGCAGGGCCTGGAAGGACCCGCCAAGGGCGCCAACACCGTGCTGTACGGCGACACGCACTCGGTGCGCGTCCCCAAGGGCCGGTACTTCCTCAACAGCATGGTCCGGGTCGACCCGGAGGGTTCGTACGGCCAGGGCGGTGACTGGTTCAACCAACCCAACCTCGACGTCACCAAGGACACCGTGGTGACGGTGGACGCGCGCACCGCCAAGGCGCTCGACATCACCGTCCCCGACCGTTCCGCGCAGCCGGCCCTCGGCTTCTTCAGCGCGGGCATCGAGCTGCCCGACGGATTCGGCACCCGCTACGGGGTCTTCACCAGTTCCCTCGCCCAGTACCGCACCGCCCACCTCGGCCCGAAGGCGGCCGATGGCGACCGGCTGACGCAGCAACTCATGACCACGTTCTCCACCGGCGTCAACGGGCACGACGAGTACCACCTGGTGTACCAGCCGACCGGTGACAGGTACCTCACCGGCTTCACCCACCACGCCAAGGCCCGGGAGTTCGCCAAGGTCCAGGCGAAGCTCGGAGCCCCGGCGAAGGGCAAGTTCGGATTCGTCACGCCGATCACCGAGGGCGGTGCCGGCCTCGGCACCGTGCACGCCCTGCCCTACACCGGCACCCTGCACCTGCTCTCGGGGAACCCCTCGTGGCAGCTGAGCTTCATGCAGGTCGACGCGAACGACTCCTACGAGACCAGCTACGACGCGCTGCCGAGGACGTTCAAGCCCGGACGCTCCTACCAGCACGTGTTCAACGTCGGTGTCTTCGGGCCGGATCTCCCGGAGGGCGCCGGACTCATCGGACTGCTCCGGGCCGACGAGGCGATCGACGGACGGCTTCCGCTCTTCTCCGACAGCGAGGGGAACATCAGCGAGAACAACTCGCCGATCGAGAGCGCGCGGACGTCCCTCTACCGCAACGGTGAGCTCGTCAACTCCAGCATCTACCCGATGGACGTCTTCTACATCGCGGAGAACGAGAGGGCCGACTACCGCCTGACCGTCTCGGTCAAGCGCGGCACGGTCGCCGACGTCTCCACGAGCATGACCGCGAGCTGGACGTTCTCCTCCGAGTACGCCCCGGGGATCACCAAGCTCCCCACCTCCGTCGTGCGCTTCACCCCCGCCCTGTCCCTCGACAACACGGGCAAGGCCCGGGCCAAGACGTGGGTGCCGGTGACCGTCAAGGGCACCGCCGCGGGCAGGAACCTCAAGTCGCTGAGCGTGTGGGCCTCCTACGACAAGGGAGCCAACTGGCAGAAGCTCAACGTCTGCGACGGCCGGGTGCAGGTCAGCAACCCCAAGGCCGGCGGCAGCGTGTCGTTCAAGGCCCAGGCCGTGGACAAGCAGGGCAACACCGTCGACGAGACCATCGTTGACGCCTACCTGACGAAGTAGTCCGCACCGGGCCGGAACCGCACTCGAGGGCTCGCGCCCTCCGCGGTTCCGGCCTGGGGAACGAATCCGCGGCCACCCGTACGCGGGGCCCCCTCCTCCTGGGGGTTCGCGTACGGGTGGCCCTCCCACGTCCGGGACCGGTCGGTGAGGACCACGGGACGCGAGGACCGGCGTGCACCGCGGATGACGCGCCCGGCTCAGGGGTAGAGGCCGGCCCGGAAGGTGAACGAGACGAGCTGCGCTCGATCACGTGCGCCGACCTTCGTCATGGCCCGCACCGCATGCGTCTTCACGGTGAACGGCGACACGGACATCTGGGCCGCGATCTCGTCGTTGCCGAGGCCGCTTGCGATGAGAACGACCACGTCCCGCTCCCTGGGGGTCAGAGCGCCGAAGCGTTGCAGCAGTTCCCGGTCGATCACCGGCGGCGGCCTGTCCGTCATGTGACCGATGAGCGCAGCTGTTGCCGCGGCCGACAGCGCACCACCACCGCCGACGACCTCGGCGATTCCGGCGACGAGTTCAGCGGGGCTCACGGTCTTGCTCAGGAAACCGTTGGCGCCCGCGCGCAGGGCGGCGAGAACGATGTCGTCCTGGTCGAACGTGGTCAGCACGATCACCCGCGTCTCTTCGGGCGGATGCTCCGCGCGGATCCGGCGGGTGGCTTCGACACCGTCGATACCGGGCATCCGGATGTCCATCAGGACCAGGTCGACGGGGTGCTCCCGGAGGAAGGGGACGACCTGGAGTCCATCGGAGAGATCACCCACGACGACGAGACCCGGGTCGAGGCGGAGCATCACCCGGATCCCGGCCCGTATGTCGTCCTGGTCGTCGACGATCAGGATCCGCGTCATCGGACGACGGCCCCCAGGGGGCTGAACTCCGCGTGGACCCGGAATCGCCCGTCGTGACTGTCGATCGTCAGCCGCCCGCTGGAGGACTCGACGCGTTCGCGCATTCCCACGAGTCCGAGTCCGCTGCCCGAGTCGGAGCCGCGGGGTGAGCGACCGACGCGGTTCTCCACGGTGACGCAGATCCTGCCGTCGTGCTCGCGCACATCCACCGTTGCCATCCCCTCTCCATGCCGGTAGGCATTCGTGAGTGCCTCCTGAACGACCCGGTAGACCGTCACGCCGACACTGGGCTCCACGAAACCGGCGGGGATGTCGATGGAGGGCCGGATGCCGAGGCCGATGCTCTCGAAGGAGGCGATGAGTCCCTCCAGGCCGCTGAGCGCCGGGGTCGGCCGGAGCGCCTCGTCGTCGGAGATGTCGTCCCCGAGGCGGAGGAGCGCCAGGATGCGCTGCGTTTCGACGACGACGGTGCGGGCGCTGGACCTGGCTGAGACGAGGGCCTGCCGGGCGGACTCGGCGTCTTCCGGCAGCCCGATTTCCGCCGCACCGAGGTGCAGGCTCAGCATCGCGACCTGGTGGCCGATGACGTCGTGGAGGTCTCGTGCGATGCGGAGTCGTTCTTCGGTCACTCGTCGGGTGGCCTCGATCTCGCGGGTGGCGATGGCGCTCTCCGCCCGTTCCTCCAGGGTCCACCAGTGGTCTCGATGGATGCGGAGCGCGGCCCCTGTCGCACCTCCTGCCACAGCCGAGAAGACGGCGGCGGCTCCCACGACCGCGCCCCCACGGAATCCTCCGACCGTCATGAACGCCCCCAGGAAGAACGCCGCCACGATGCCGGTTGCGGCCAGCGGCTGCTTTCCCCTGAGGGTGACCGAGAACAGTACGAGCACCGCCATCATCCACACCGACAGGGGGTCGTGACCCACCGCTGTGACGGCGAAGGCCGCCGCGCTCGTCACGACCAGTCCCGCCCACGGCTTCCACCACGAGAGGGTGACACCGCCGCCGGCGAGGAGCACGGACAGGGCCGTCGGCCAGTCCGCGCCTCTCAGGACCACCGCCACGATCTGTCCGGTGAACACCAGAGCGGCCAGCGCATAGGCGACTCGGTGCAGCACCTCGGGGCGGCGGACCCACAGCGGTGCCGCGAGCCCGTCCTGACTGTTCTGCGCCTTGACCATGAACCGATTCTCGTTCACGTGTGCGGCGGCCGTGTACTTCGAATGATGTAGACCGCGAGGTTGCCGCGGTCGGTCGGCAGAACGCGTGCCGTCGAAGCGGATGGCAGAACTACTTCGTTCGAAGTACACGGCCCTTCCCGAGGCCCCTGAGACTCGTCATCGAGGCGACCGCCTCACACCGTCACGATCACAACGGGACACCCGATGACCCAGACCACCGTAACCTCGGCCCCTTCGACCACGGCCACGACGAGGCCTTCCGGGCTCCGATCGCTCCACCTGATCCGAGTCGTCTTCTCCCTGATCTGGGTGGCACTCGTCTTCACGACCTCCGCCTCGCTCGTGTCGACGGACAGGCCCACGGTGAGCGCGGCCGTGCTTCTCGTCGTCTACCCCCTGTGGGACGCCATCGCCACGCTCCTCGAGCGTCGCCTGGCCGGCACCGGCTCCGCGAACCGCGTCAGTACGGTCAACATGGGGCTCGACCTGGCCAGCACCGCAGGAATGATCATCGCGGTCTTCTCCACCATCGGGACGGCCCTGCTCGTGTTCGGCGTCTGGGCCCTCCTTTCCGGAGCCGTCCAGCTCGTCGTGGCGATCCGACGCCGGCGCACCGTCGGCGCCCAGTGGCCCATGGTCATCAGCGGTGGACAGTCCGTACTCGCCGGCGCCACCATCGCCGCCGGCGCCGCCTCGGCGACCAGCAGCCTGTCCACCGTCGCCGGCTACTCGGCCTTCGGCGCCTTCTGGTTCCTGGTCTCCGTCATCGCCCTGAGCATCCGCGGCCGAAGCGACAGGCGTCGCGCGGGCCGCTCGAGCACGAGCAGCCCCGCGTAACGGCCGGAGCCCCCAAACCGTCACCCCGGCTGTCACCCCGGCGGCCACCTACCGACGGCCGCTACCTCAACCCGATCCGTTCGAGCCGAATCGGGCCGCGGCCACGGATACGACAGGCGGGACCACATGCACCTCATCCGGGAGCTCTGCCTACGCCCTGCCCCGCCCGCGGAATCGCCGGCGGGGCGGCCCCGGAGGGGGCTACCCGGTACGCAGCCCCTCCGGTCGCATCATCCGCCACAGAGGCGGCTGGCTCGCCTCAGTGACCATGAGCACAGCGGCACCTGTCGCGCTGTTGTTTCTCCCGGCCGAGGGAAGTAGGGCGTGGCGAGGTGTGGACATGGCGCTTTTGCGTCAAGTGGTCGAAGGGAGACGGCCGGAGCGTGCCCAGGGTTTGGCGGAGCTTTCTGTCCACGGTCGGGCGATCCAGTCGAGTCGGCCGGGTCGCTTGGGTCTGACCTGCGGAAATCGCTCGCCGCGAGCGCGTGTCGGTCGTTTTCCGGCACCTGTTGTCGCGACTTGCCGCGACGTACCGAAATCGCGTGAACGGCGACAAACGGATCGGCGATGACCGATTATTGACTCTGCGGTGAATTGTTGCCCGGCAATATGTGGCCCTGTTATTAACCGGCAATGATTTATTTCTCTCCCGGCCGGCGATACGCCGGCGCCGGGGTTCTGACGGCCGCGCTCATAGCGCTTGCCGTGACGAACCCCGCTTCGGCACAGGGGCCGGCTCGGTCAGGTGCGACGGCGCCGGCCCAGGCGGTCCACTTCGCTTCCCATGAACTCACCCTGATCACGGGCGACCGCGTCACCGTGACGGAGACCCCGTCAGGTGACCAGAGCATCGCTGTCGCGCCGGCACCTGGACGCGAGCACATCGCGTTCGTGAAGCACAGGAGCCCGGACGGGTGGAGCGTCACTCCGGCCGACGCGCTGCCCCTGGTCGCTGCCGAACGGCTGGACCAACGCCTGTTCAGCGTCTCGACCTTGCTCAAGCAGAAGCGGGCCCGCGCGTCCGGACTCCCGTTGATCGTGGAGTACACCGGTGACGCGCGCACCGCTCAGGCGCGGCACGCGATGGCGGGGGCCGAGAAGGTCCACCCGATCCCGGGAACCTCGTTCGCCGCTGTCACCCGACGCCCGGGTGATGCGGGCCAGTTCTGGAAGGACCTTGCCCCGGCCGTGGCGGGTGCCCGGACGCTCGGCCAGGGGATCCGTCACATCTGGCTGGACGGCACCGCCAAGATCCCCCAGGACCGTTCGCCGTCGCACAGCGGGGGCCGAGGCGCCGGCAAGAGGCTGGACCAGACGGTGGCGCACATCGGCGCCCCTCAGGCCTGGGCCAGGGGCTACACCGGAAAGGGCGTCAAAGTCGCGATCCTGGACGGCGGCTACGATCCGAACCACCCGGACCTGAAGGGTGTGGTGGCCGAGACCGCGAATTTCACCACCGACCCGGACATGGCGGACCACAACGGTTTCGGCACGCACCGCGCCTCGATCATCGCGGGCTCCGGGGCCGCGTCGGACGGGCTGCGCAAAGGCGTGGCTCCCGGGGCCGAACTGATGGTCGGCAAGGTCTGCTACGCCAGTGGTGACTGTCCCAACTCCGGGATCATCGCGGGCATGGAGTGGGCCGCCCAGCGCGGCGCGAAGGTGATCAGCCTCAGCCCGTACGACATCGACACCCCCGAACAGGACGCGCTGGAGGCCGCGGTCGCGTCCGTCAGCGAGAAGTACGGCACCCTGGTCGTGGCGGCCTCCGGGTTCGGCGACACCCTCCAGAGCCTCGCCTCGCCGGCCTCGGCGGATGCGGCGCTGGCCGTAGGAGGCACCTTTCTCGACGAGGACCGCATAGGCGGCTCGGCGAAGGGCCCGCGCATCGGCGACTGGGGCCTGAAGCCCGACATCGTCGCCCCCGGATCCAACGTCCTGGCCGCCTCGGCGGGCGGTACCGGCCCGGGCGACTACTACATCTACGACAGCGGCACCGGCGTCGCATCGCCGCACGTGGCCGGCGCGGCGGCCATCCTGTTCCAGGAGCACCCCGACTGGACGCCGGAGCAGATCAAGACCCAGTTGATGAGCACGACGGTCGGCGGCCTCGAACGAGGTGCCTACTGGCAGGGCGCGGGCCGGGTCGACGTCGACCGCGCGTCGAGTCAGGCCGTCAGCGCCGAGCCCGGCGGGCTGGACTTCCAGCGGATCCGCTGGAACAACGCGGGCCGGCCCCCGGTGTCCAAGACGCTCACCTACCGCAACCCGGGCAGTGAGCCGGTCACCCTCGACCTGTCGACCGACGTCACCTACGACGGTTCCGCCGCGGCCCCGGAGGGCCTCTTCCAGCTGAGCGCCGACAAGGTGACCGTTCCCGCTCAAGGCTCGCGCACGGTCACGCTGACCGGCACCCCCGAGGCCGCGGGCACGCTCTACAAGGCGTTCAGCGGTGCGGTCAGGGCGGTCAGCCAGGACGGCGCGGTTTCCGTCCGGACCCCGATCGGCATGGACATCGAGGAGCCCGTCTACGACCTGGCCTTCAAGGTCATCGGCCGTACCGGCAGCACGCCGACCTCCGCGGCCATCTCGGTCGACACGCTCGACAGCAAGCAGGCTGCGGTCCGTCCGGTGGACATCGCCGCCGACGGCACCGGCAAGGTCCGGGTCCCCCGCGGCACTTGGTCGGTCTCGGGCCTGGTCTTCGACTCGCCCTCCGGCGATCCGTCGAGGACGCAGACCACCGTCGTGGGCCTCCCCCGCATCGACATGCTCGACGACACCACCGTCACCTTCGACGCGCGCGAGGCCAAGAAAGTCACCGCCACGGCTCCCCGGTCCTCCTTGCGCATCACCCGGGCGAGCGTCGGCACCGTCAGCAGGGGTGTGAACATGGGCGTCGAGCTGCCGGGTGCGATCGGCCGCGCGTACCTGGACGACGTCTACGCCCTGCCGACGGCGAACACCGGCTACACCGGGTTCGCGTACGCCCTCGCCACCAACTGGGAGACGCCCGCGGACCGCACCCGTACTCCCGTCACCTACCACCTCACCCGGTCGGTCGTCGGCGGCATCCCCGAGGTCCCGGGCTACAACCCGCGCACCTCGGACCTGGCGAAGGTGGACACCACGTTCGCGGCGGCACGTGCCGGGACCACGGCGACCCGTGTGCTCGACACCTATGTCGCGGGGCAGCACTGGGCCACCGACAAGATCGCCTCGGTTCCCGTCCCCTCCCGGCGGACCGACTACTTCTCGGTGTCCGACGGCCTCGAATGGCAGCCCGGCTTCGACCAGAGCCCGGTGTTCGGGGGAGACGGCACACAGGTCCCGGGACAGCTCTACATCGGGGAGCGTCGGACCTACCGGGCGCACACCACCGCACAGGAGCGCTGGAACGGAGCGGTCCAGGCGTTCGGCATCATCCCGGGTGCGGCACATGACCGGCGGGAGGGCAACCGCATGGACTTCATGATGCACATCGGCGCCAACGGAAATCCGGACACCCTTGTCGGCAGCGAGACCGGCCTCCTCCGAGGTGAGCTGCGACGCAACGGTGAGGTGGTCTCCGACTACCCCTTCACGGACATCATGGTTCCGGACGACCCGACCCCCGCGGACTACCTCCTGAAGGCCACCTACGACCGCGACCCCGGCCTCAGCGACATCTCGACCAGCACATCCGCCGAATGGCGGTTCCGCTCCGCCACAACCGAGCAGGTCCAGCCGCTGCCGCTGTACGCGGTCCGCATGTCCCCGGAGCTCGACGCGTGGAACCGTGCCGAGGCCGGCAGCACGCTGGAGATCCCCGCCTCCGTCCAGCGTGAGGCGGGAGCCCCGGAGTCGGCCGTCCGGAAGTTCACCGTCGAGGTCTCCTACGACGAGGGCAGGACCTGGCGGCGTGCCGAGGTCAGGGGTTCCGGCCTGCACCGCACGGTGGAGGTCTCGCATCCGAAGCACTCCTCGGGTGGCTCGGTGTCGCTGCGCACCCGCGTCGAGGACGCCGCGGGCAACTCCTTCAAGCAGACCGTGCTCAAGGCCTACCTGATCAAGTAGCCGGCCTCACGACCGCCGAACCGGCCCGCCGGACATCCGTCCGGCGGGCCCCGGGGCCGGGACGCGTCACGGTGGTGTGACGGGTGGACGCGGGGCTTCCTGCCGAAGGCGGCGCGCGCCCCCTCGCCGACCGTCCTGCCCGAGGAATCGACGAGCGCGCGTACGCGGAAGGCCAGTGGTCACTCACCCTGTCCGGTCCCGGCGGCATCCCGAGGTTTTCAGCCCAGGGCCGGATAGTCGCCGGCAGCGAGGTCGTCGATCAGGCGTGGGTGGGTGGGCTCCCAGCCGAACCGTTCCCGGGTCAGCGCACTCGACGATGGCATGTCAAGAGCGAACACGCGACCGATGAGGCCGAAGCGCTCAGGCGGCGCCGACTCGACCGGCACCGCGAGAACGCCGCCGATCGTCTCGGCCAGCGACCTCATGGTGTCGCCCTCGTCGGCCACCGCGTGCAGGACCGTGCCCGGCGCAGCGTCCTCGAGTGCGATGCGGAACAGTGGGGCGGCGTCGAGCAGGTTGACCGCCGGCCATCGCTGCGTGCCGTCGCCGACGTACGCGGCCACGCCCGTTTTCTGCGCGGCGGCGATGAGCACCGAGCAGAAGCCGTATGCCGACCCGCGTTGGTGCACGGAGCGCGGCAGTCGCACGACAGAGGACCGGACGCCCTGGGCGGCCAGGGCCAGCACCACGTCGGAAGTGCGGCCGCGGCCACCGACCGGACCGTTGGCGGTGTCGCGGTCCTCCTCGGTGGAGGTGTGGCCTGGCACCATCGGTGTGAGGCCGGCATGCACGAACGGCTTGCCACTGCCTTCGAGTGCGGCCGCGAGGGTCTGCACGGCGCGCGCTTCCTCGTCGATGCCCTGCTCCAAGTTGCTCCAGTCGTTGCTGAAGGCCAGGTTGATGACACCATCGGCCTGCGCGGCGCCGGCACGGAGGCTGTCGAGGTCGGTGAGGTCGCCGCGGAGCGGCGTCCCGCCGGCGGCGGCGACGGCCGTAGCCGCGGCATCGGAGCGGACGAGGCCGCGGACCTCGTGACCGGCGGCGATGAGTTCGGGAACGACAGCCGAGCCGATGCTGCCGCTGGCGCCAGTGACGAAAACGCGCATGGGAGGCTCCAGATGACTGCTGCGACGCTGCGTCGCAGTATGGGCATGTCGAGGGTCAGGCGTGGGTCAGGCGTGGGTCAGGTGTGGCGGTTGTAGGTGTGCGGATCCACGGGTTGCTTGGACTTGGGAAGTCCGCCGACCACCAGACGGTAGGAGTCGGTCACGAGTTCCTTCACCAGCTTGTCGTCGACGGTGTCTCCACCTTCCACTGTGATCCAGTGTCTTTTGTTCATGTGGTAGCCGGCGGTGATGTCCGCGTACTGCTCACGCAGGGCTGTGGCGTCGTCCGGATCGGCCTTCAGGATCAGGACGGGGCGTCCAGGCATGTCGGTCATGAGCATGAAGACCTTGCCGCCCACCTTGTGGAACTCCCAGTCGGGACGATGCTCCTGGTCGGTGCCGGGCAGTTCCGCGGTGTGGTCGCGCGCGATCTTCTGCAGTTCCTGTCCGTCCAAAGTGATCGACTCCTCTGTCGGTTCGAGTGCCTGGCGTGTGTCGGTTCGGGTCCGTGCGCCTGTCGGTGGCCGATGGCCGTGGGCGTGGATCAGGACCATGACCTGCCGCTCGGACGGTGGCGGTCCACTACCTACGGGAGGACGCGGATGACTGTCTTCCCGAGGCGTCGCGTGGTCGGGTTGAGGGCGCTGATGGCATCGTCGAGGCTCGCGACGTCACCGATGTTGGTCCGCAGCCGTCCGTCCCGCACCCGCTGCACGATCTCGCCGAGTTCGGCGCGATCGGCCTCGACGACGAAGTCCACGGCCAGGCCGTCAGTGGGCCGTGCTTCGACCGGGCCGACGATGGACACCAGTGTTCCTCCGGCCTTGATCAGGGCGGCGGACTGCTTTTGAACGTCGCCACCGATGACATCGAAGACCAGGTCGACGCCGCCGACGTCTTTCAGCGTGTCGGTCTCGAGGTCGACGAACTCGTGCGCGCCGAAGTCGAGCGCCTTCTCGCGGTCGGCGGCGCGTCCGGTACCGATGACGTGAGCGCCGGCTTCACGCGCGAGCTGGGTCACCATTGTCCCGACTGCCCCGGCTGCGCCATGGGCGAGGACAGTCTGGCCGGCCTGGAGGCGCCCGTGCTGGAACAGGCCCTGCCACGCGGTCAGACCTGAGATCGGCAGGGACGCGCCTACCGTGAAGTCGACGTCGCCCGGCAGCGGTGCGAGGTTGCGTGCTTCGATCGCCACGTACTCCGCGAGGGTGCCGTCGCGGTGCCAGTCGGCGAGGCCGAACACCCGCTGCCCGACCGAGAGCCCCGTCGTGCCGTAGCCGAGAGCGGTGACCACTCCGGCCGGCTCGTGGCCGGGGATCGACGGTGTCCTGTCACGGCCGGCGCGATCGGCCCAGGTGGACGGCCACTCCATCTCTGTGGGGACGAAGCCCGATGCATGGATCCGAACGATGACGTCGTTGATCGCCGCGAGCGGCTCAGGCCGCTCCGTCAGCGTCATTCCGGCCGTTCCCGCAGCCTGGTCGGTGACCACAATGGCTTTCATCGAAATGGCTCTTCCTGGTTGTGTGTGGCGGGTTTTGGGTCCCGGGTGGGTTTTCAGATGAAGGTGAACAGCTGGTCCGCGTCGAAGCGCGAGACCGGGGTGGTGTACACCTTCTCCGGGTCGGGGTAGCCGAGGGCCAGCAGCACCGTCGTGGTGTGTCCGCTCTCGCGGATCTTGAAGGCCTTGTCGACACGGGTCGGGTCGAACCCCTCCAGCGGCGTGGCCTCGACGCCGAGCTCGGCGGCCGCCATCATGGTCAGACCCACCGCCATGTAGGTCTGCTTCTCCATCCAGTGGTTCAGGTCCTTGTAGCCGTAGTTGCGAAGGTCGAGGAAGTCCCGGGTCATGGATTCCCACAGCTCCTGCTTGGACAGATCAGGGAACCGGCCATCGGCCCTCTCCTTTGCGAACACCGCCTCGAGGTGGGCGTCGGGCAGATCTGCCCGGGTGGTCAGGATGATGGTGTGCGACGCGTTCAGGATCTTCTCGGCGTTGTCCCGGAATCGTTCGCCCAGGTTGTCGGCGAGCCGCTCCTTGCCCTCGGGCGTGGCGAGGACGTAGAAGTGGTTGGGCTGCACGTTCACCGATGACGGCGTGGAGCGCAGGAACCGCAGCAGCTGCTGAAGGGTTTCCGCCGGAATGGTCTTGCTGGGATCGAAATACCTGGTGAGATGCTTGTTCATGAGTTTATCGAGATTCATGTCGATCTTCCTATTGTTGCGATGAGTGGGTGAGGGGCGTGATTCACAAGGTTTGGGCTATCTGCGGCGGGCAAGCAGTTCGCCGATGCGCTCGAAGCTGGTTCCTGTCGTCGCGGTGGTGAGGTCACCCGCGACGAGAGCCTTGACGGCCTGGTCGAGTGCCTCCATTGCGTGGGTGTAGAGCGCCGGACCCACGCTGATGCGCTTGACCCCGGCCTTCTGCAGTTCGGCGACGGTCAGCACCTTGTCCGCCGGCGAGATGAGGACGTTCACCGGTGTCGGCGCGACGGCGGTGACGATCGCGACGAGTGCGTCGAGGTCGGGTGGGTAAGGGGCATAGAGCACATCCGCGCCGGCCTCCGCGAAGGCCGTCAGACGCCGGATGGTGTCGTCGAGATCAGGCCGCCCCTGGATGAAGTTGTCGGTGCGGCCGGTGACGACGATGCGCCCCTTGGCCGCCTCGACGGCGCTGCGTATGCGGTCGACTGCCTCGTCGAAGCCGCGGATCGGTTGATCGGGATTGCCCGAGGTGTCTTCGATCCCGATACCGGCCAGTCCGGACTCGACGGCGGCTTCCACCGTCGCGGCGACGTCTTCGGGTGTGTCGCCGTAGCCGTCCTCGAAGTCCCCGTTGACGGGCAGCCCGGTGAGACGGCCGAGCAGCCGCGCATGTTCAAGGTGCTCACCACAGGTCACTTCGTGACGCCCGTCGGACCGGCCGAGTGTGGTGGCGAGTGCCGCCGATGACGTCGCGATCGCCTCGAAGCCGGCGTCGGCCAGCATCAGCGCCGAGAGGCCGTCCCATGCGTTCGGCATGACGAGGCCGCCGTCGCGGGTGTGCAGCGCCATGAATTTCTCATGGAGTTCGGAGCCCGGCATGACGGACCTTTCCCGAGTGATCGTTTTCGTGCGGTGAGGGTTTACCGGCCGTGTGCGCGGCCTCGACAGGGGTCCCGGCAATCGGCCGGGTGTACCGGCCGAGCCGACGGCGGGAATGTCGCAGTACCTCGGCTGACCGGCTCCGGCCTCGACCCCTCTTTGTGTGGCCGGACCGGGGCGAGCACCAGATCTCGACGCCTGCGTGCATGGTGCCTACCGCCCTGGAGATCCTTGTGAGGCTTCGCTGCTTGGCTGTCCGCAGGGGACCGCCTTTCCTCCAAGGTACCGCAGATCGGCCACTTTTTCGGACCAAATAGTCCTCTGATCTCTGGCTGGTCGTCCGGCGTCCACGCAGGCAGACACCATCCGTGACGGTTGAGACCTCGGGAAATAATGGACGCAAGCGTCCCCCTGCGGTCACCTACTCCGCCGGACCGCCTTCGCCCGCCGAGGGAAGTCCAGTCCCGATCGGAGACCGCGACGAGACCCGTATGGGACGACCTCGGTCATGGACGCTCTGGCCCGTTCGAGCGCGGCGTGGACGTGAGGACATCCCCGCCGCCCTTCCTCACCGAAGTCCTCGGCACATCGTCGTGGCGGCCTTCCGCGAGCTCGTGCTCGGGATAGGCGCCGGCGCCGGGATGGACCGTATCGATGAGGTCGGCGTACGCGGGGTTGCGGTCGATGAACGCACCCACCACCGGGCAGATGATGGTGATCTTCTTCCCGCTCTCGCGGATGTCGTCCAGCACGCGAGAGATGAGCTCCGTGGCCACCCGATTCTTGCGGTAGGCGGGGTCTACCCAGGTCGTCAACAGCACGACGCGGCCGCCCACGAACCGGTACGAGAGCTCGCCGATCCCTTCGTCACCGAGTGCGGCGATCCAGCGACCGCGCTCCGCGTCGTGGACGACGTCGAGCACCCAACTGGACTCCGCCTCGCCAAGACTTGCCTCGGCCAAAGCAGCGATGAGCGCAGCGTTGTTCTCTTCACGGGCGGACGCCTCGGCCCCGAAATTGAACGTCATTGTCACACTTTCTGTTGGGGGGACCCGATAGATAGGTGGGTTCGGACGAACGGGTGTGGCCCTTGGTCACTCATAGGTTCCGGGACGCCCGCGACGAGGTCGGAGTACTCCCGGTTTGAGTACGGCACGGGACCGGCCTTGAGGACGTCCTCCTGAAGCACCTTGGCGCGGTCGTACACCGAGTCCGGCACCAGGTCGGCGCCGACGATCGAGAGCACCACCGCGGGGCTGACGCTCGCGGACTGCTCATGGTCGCGTGAGGTCGGATGCCGGCGAGGTTCGTCGTGATCACTCACCGCGCCGCCTGTTCCCGGTCATGTCAGGGTGCGGGTCGCGTGCGGCGAGGACGCTGAAGAGGGTTGCGACGATGGCGAGTACGGCGTATCCGAGGGCGATCCGCGGTAGCGAGAAGACGTTCGAGAGTTGGCCGGAGACGAGGCTGGGGAAGGCGGCTCCGCTGTAGCAGAGGAGGTAGATGGCGCTGAAGATCGGTGCCCGGTCGGCGAGGGTGCTGTCGTGCAGCAGGCCGCGGGTGGCGGCGCTGATGGCGATGCCTTGACCGGTGCCGGCGATGATGGTTGCGGCGATGAACAACGCCAGCGTGCCCATGGCGATCGCTGTGATGATGCCGATCCATCCGGCCAGGAAGATGATCATGCCGATTCGTTGGGCGGCCGCGGATGTGAACCTACCGCCGATGGGAGCGCCGAGAACGCTGGGGGCCATGTAGAAGGCGAACAACAGTCCGAGGGTGAGCGGGCTGTGAGTGTGGAATCGATCTGCGACCAGTGCGGGCATGAAGGCCTGGTAGAAGGCCCCGGTCGCCCAGGTGGCCAGAAACACCGCGGCGGCGACGGGGAGCAGATGCCTGACCCGGGCCGGTATGCGGACCCGGGGCAGCAGTGATCGCCAAGCGCCCGGCGTAGGCTTCGCGGTTTCCGGGCTGGTGACGATGAGCGCGGCACCCAGTACGAGGAGGCCGGCGCACACCAGGTAGATGAGGTGGCGTGGCCAGGGGCCGAACTGGACCAGGGCGCCGGAGGCGACGGCGCCGAGGGTGAGGCCGAGCATGGGTCCCTGGCTGGAGGCGACGGAAGCCAGCCATTCCGGCCTGGTGGGTGCGGCGTCGACGATGTACGAGGTGAGGCTGCTGCCGGCCACCCCCGTGCCGACCCCCATCAGTAGCCGACCACCCAGCAGGGTCCCGATGTCGTGCACGTTCAGCAGCAGCAGACAGCCCAGCAGGAGCAGGCCGAGACTGGCGATCGCGGTGGGCCGTCGGCCCAGATGGCCGGACAGTCGTCCCAGCACCAACAGTCCGGCGATGGTGCCGACGGAGTTGCTGACGACGGCCAGTGAGATGCCGGCGTTGGTGAACCCGTCCTCGGCCCGGTAGGTGTTGAACAAGGGGATCGGTGCGGCCGACGCGGCGAACGAGGCCACCAGGGAGACCACCGCGGAGGAGAATGCCGGCTGGAGCGGTCTGCCCCCGCGAGTCACATTGATCACTGGAGCCAGGTCCTGCATCGAGCGGTGCCTTTCCATGAGTCGGTGAGTCAGGTCCCGATGTCGGTCGTGGACGCTCCGGCCCGCACGAGCGCGACGCGCTACGTCATTCCCGCCGCGTTTCCCGACCGAAGTCCTCGGGAGCTGTTCGTCTGCCTGCGGCAGGGCGTGCGAGTGAGGATTACGGGTCGCGGCCTGTTCGCATGCGGACAGCGCCGGCGTGGCCGACTGCGTCGGCGGCGACACCGGCGCCGATTCCGCTGGTCGTGTTCGTAACCTGTCCCGACGCGGGTGCGTACTGGAGCGAGGCGCCGCGTCGTCTCGGCCTGCTGCCGTCTCGTGACGTGCCTGTGGGCACGGGTCCCTGCCTGAGGGCGGGTTGCCTCGCGACCAGCAGTCTCGACCGCGTGGCCGGGTCAGGTGCCCGGAGCGATCGCACAGGCGGAGACGCAGACCCAGCCGCCCGCACGCTTCTGGTACGTGTCCGTGTACAGGGCTTCCTGAGCCGCTCCGTCGGCGAGCATGGTGTACGTGGCGCGGCCGTGGATCAGGGCAACGTCACTGAGGATGCGGATCCTGACGTCGTGCACAGCGAGATCCTTGAAGGGCCGCGGCTTGGCGATGTATTCGAGGAACTCGGCACGGTTGCGCGTGACACCCGGAGTCTGCACGACGAAGTCCTCGGCGAGCAGCTCGCTGAAGCGCCGGACATCGTTGAACTGGTCGGAGCGGACATACTCATTGTTGAGCTGCTCGAGGATCGCCAGATCTTCGGTGGACTGCTTGGTCTTGGTGTCGTTCACTTTCTTGTTCCTTCCCTGCGTGTTGCTGCCTTCGCTGCAGGTGGGCTGTCGTTTCGGTGCCGCGTACGCGGTGCCGGCGGACACGGTTGCGGTCTGTCGATCGGGTGCCGGTCGACGCGGCGAACGAGGCGATCGGAGCGACCACCGCAAAGGGAATCGCCTCACGTCCGCCGGGGAACGCAGCCGCCCCCATCCGGATGAAGGGATGGACGGCTTACGCGCACCGCGGCCCCTTGCGAGCCCGGGCCCTGGGAGTGAGTCGGGCAGCTCCCGCTCCGCGCGAAGGCCACTCGTCGCGACGCATTCTCATCAAGCTTCCCAGAGACAAAACGGGACTGTCAAGTCCTCTTGCTCTTGGAAATTCCGATCAGCGACACGACGATGCACAGGTCAAAGACATGCCACCAGGAGTCGCGTCGTGGAGCCGGGACTATATGGGCCTCAACAGAAGAGGCGACCGTGGATGGCGAGGTCCAGCGGCCTGGTGACGGGATTGACTGCTACGCATCGTGGTCGCCGAGCGATGCTTTCACAGGGTCAGACGTGCAAGTGCAGCGGTTTGCCTGTCAGCGCGAGAGCTGCCTCACCGAGCGCCTCACCCTGTGTCGGGTAGGCGTGGACGTGGCCGGCGACGTCCTGAGGGAACGCTTCCCAGTTGTAGATGAGCTGCGCTTCCCCGATCTGCTCACTGATCCGGTCGCCGATCATGTGAACGCCGACGACTGCACCGTCCTTCTTCCGGACGACCTTGACGTGCCCTTCCGTTCTCAACGTCCGGCTACGGGCGTTGGTCGCGAGGTCGTAAACGACGAAGTCGACGTTCTCGGCCCCGTACGCCTGCTTGGCCTTGGCCTCTGTCAGGCCGACCGACGCGATCTCAGGGCGGGAGAACGTGACGCGCGGGACGCCGTCGTAGTCGATCGGCACAGCCGTCTTCCTGGCCACTCGGTCGGCGACGAGGATACCCTCGGCGAATCCGACGTGTGCAAGCTGCGGAGTGGGGACCAGGTCCCCGACAGCGGAGATGGTGGGGACGCTGGTGCGCATGTACTCGTCAACCAGCACGTGCCCCTTGTCCATGACGACGCCCGCCTCTTCGAAACCCAGGCCTTGGGAAACCGGGCCTCGTCCGACGGCCACGAGCAGGAGGTCCGCTTCCAGCGCCTTGCCGTCTGCCAGACGGACGCGGATGCCGTCCGGCGTGTACTCGCTGCTGACGAAGGGGACACCGAGGTGGAGGGTGATACCCCGCTTGAGGAACTCAGTCTCCAGCCGGCTGGAGACGCTCTCGTCCTCCGTCGGGACAAGGTGCGGCAGGGCTTCGACAACGGTGACCCGGGCTCCGAACGACGACCACGCGGAGGCGAACTCGACGCCGATCACTCCGCCGCCGAGCACGATCACGGACTTGGGGACGTGGTCGAGGGTGAGAGCGTGGTCCGACGAGATCACTCGCCGTCCGTCGATCTCCAGTCCGGGCAGGGTTCTCGGAACGGACCCGGTGGCGAGTACGACGTGACGGCCCGTGAGTCGGCGGCCTCCGACATCGACAGAGGTCGCCGATGACAGTCGGCCCTCTCCTTCCACATAGGTGATGCCACGTGCGTCAACGAGGCCGGTGAGTCCATTGCAGAGGCCTGAGACAACGCTGTTCCTGTAAGCGTGCAGGGCGTCCATGTCGATGCCTTGAAAGGACGAACGCACCCCCACGTCGCGAGCCTGGCGCGCCTGATCGGCAAGTTCTGCCGCGTGCAGCATGGCTTTGGTCGGGATGCAGCCGTTGTGCAGGCATGTGCCCCCGAGCTTGTGACGTTCGACCAGGGCGACGCTGAGCCCGAGTTGGGCCCCGCGCAATGCGGCCGCGTACCCGGCGCTGCCGGCTCCGAAAACGACCATGTCGTACGGCTCTTCGTTGTCGCTCATGTCATTGGTCCTTTGCGGTCTGCCGGGCGGTTGCCCGGTCGGTGCCGCCCCCGGTTGTGGCGGGCACCTCTCCTGTGGCACTCGGCAATGGCGTCCGGTGTGAAGCGAAGGGGCTGTCCAGTCCTGCTGTCACTCCGCGACGGCAGGAGGAGTCTGGGATCGGCGCGACGGACGCAGAGAGACCTCTCGTGCTGCCTCGCGCACCGCGTATCAGTCCACGGTGTACGTCTTCACATGGGCTAGCGCCATGTCCATGGCGATGCGCATCGGTTCGACGTCGCGTGCCATCTGGGCGAGCAAGTAGCTTCCCTGCAGTGCGGCCATCACAGACACAGCGAGCTTTGCAGGATCGACCCCCTCCTTGAGCGAGCCGTTCTCCTGCATCCGGCGCAGGCCGGCCGCAATCAACTCTTGCCATTCGCCGAACTTCTCAGCGAGCAGGTTCCGGGCCGCGGGATCCTGAGGCGCGCGGGATCCGACGAGTGCACCCAGAGCGCACCCGTAGGCTCCGTCCTGGAGAGAGTTGAGGCGGATGATCGAATCGTTCCAGTGTTCCAGGGCTCGGAAGGAGTTCATCCGTTCCAAGTGCTGTTGGTCGCGGTGGAGAATCTGCTGGGCACGCAACTCGATGACACTGCGCACAAGATCGTCCTTGTCTGCAAAATAGCGGTAGAACTGGGACTGGCCGGCCCCGCTCACCGCTCGCACGTCATCCAAGGTCACCGAATTGACACCCTTGATGTAAAAGAGGTCCGCAGCGGCCTGGACTATGCGAACGCGTGCTGTGGCTCCGCTGGCGATCGCCATTCTCTGCCCCTTCTGAGAGATGTGGAATCGAGGCGGATGGGTCTTCGCCAATCCGGCCCTGCCGCAACGTGTGCGCTTGCCGCCCACCGGCCTTCGGCCGCGCGTCGACGCGCGGCGTCGCCGTCTCGGCCCGCCGTCAGCCTCGGCCCTCAGTACCTACGAGTCGATTCACAATGGACTATATAGTCCGATTTAGATCGCGGCGACGCCGTGGAGGCGCTTTCTGGGTCATCCCGGTGGTGCCGGCCATCGATGCCATCGACACCAGGTTCCCTCTCACGCCGGCCCTCGGTGACTTCCTCACCCGGACCGGCTCGCCGGCGCCTTCTCCCGACCCCACCGCGCACCACCTGATCGCCCGGGAAGCCTCGTTCCGCCGAAGGCGGGCGCCTCAGTTGTGGGCATCGTCGACGGCCGTCGATCCGAGATCGAGGATCTCGCGGAACCGGGGGTGCTTCTCGATGAAGCGATCCACGACGGGACACCGGTTGGTGACTGCCGCGCGCTCCTTCACCAGATCGGACAGCGCCTCGCGGATCAACGCGGTCCCCAGGCCGCGACCCCGATAACCCTCCTGAACGTACGTGTGCGTCAGGCTGTAGTGGGTGCCCTTGCGCTCGTAGGCGAGCAGACCTGCATAGTTGCCGCCTTCTTGAACCTCGTAGAACCTGTTGTCCTCATCCTTGAAGACTCTGATCGAGCCGCTCGCGTCAGTCCACAGCACCTTGGTCATCGCTGTTCCTGTATCTGTGCCGGCCCCGTCTGGATGACGGGGCGATCCTATCGACCATCGAGTGGACTATATCGTCCTCTTAGGGGGTTGATGAGCCTTCATGGACGAACGCGGATGACGGTCTTGCCGCTGACCCGCTCGGTGGGGTTGAAAGCCGCGACAGCGTCATCGAGGGTCGCGACGTTGCCGATGACCGTGCGCAGCCGTCCGTCCCGCACCCGCTGGACCACCTCACGCAGCTGCACGCGATCGGACTCGACAACAAAGTCGATGGCCAGACCGTCCACAGGTCGCGTCTCCGGCGGGCCGGCGATGGCCACCAGCGTTCCTCCGGCTCGGATCAGGCTCGTGGATCGCTTCCCTATGTCGCCACCGATGACGTCGAACACGAGATCAACCGCGCCGACGTCTTCCAGCGTGTCGTTGTCCAGGTCGACGAACTCCGTCGCGCCGAAGTCGAGCACCGTCCGGCGATCGGCGGCACGTCCGGTGCCGATGACGTGAGCACCCGCCTCGCGCGCGAGCTGCGTCACCATCGATCCGACGCCGCCGGCCGCGCCGTGCACGAGGACGCTCTGCCCCGGCTGAAGTCGCCCGTGCTCGAACAGCCCCTGCCACGCCGTCAGGCCCGAGATCGGCAGGCTTGCGCCCACCGTGAAGGCGACATCGCCGGGCAGTGGCGCGAGGTTGCGTGCCTCGACGGCCGCGTACTCCGCCAGTGTGCCGTCGCGAGTCCAGTCCGTGAGGCCGAAGACTCGCTGTCCCACGGACAGCCCCGTCGTGCCGTAGCCGAGGGCACTGACCACTCCGGCGAGCTCATGACCGGGGATCGAAGGTGTTCGGTCGCGGCCAAGGCGGTCCGTCCAGTTCGAGGGCCACGTCAATTCCCCTGGGGTGAATCCGGACGCGTGAACCTCAACAAGCACGTCGTTCCCCGCCGCCTCGGGCCTGGGACGCTCCGCCAGCCTCATTCCGGCCGTTCCCGCGGCCTGATCGGTCACAACAATCGCCTTCATCGGGCATCTCCCTGCATCCCATCGTCGTCCGCGCGCCACACGCGGCCACCCGCAAGTCCTCTAAAGTGAACCAAAAGGTCCACAACACCGATTCAATCTGGACTCTAACAGCATACTCAATCCTCTAACTGGTCCGGATGGTCCACTAAGGAGTGCCCCGT
This sequence comes from Actinacidiphila glaucinigra, assembly GCF_035918135.1. Taxonomy (NCBI): domain Bacteria; kingdom Bacillati; phylum Actinomycetota; class Actinomycetes; order Kitasatosporales; family Streptomycetaceae; genus Actinacidiphila; species Actinacidiphila glaucinigra. The sequence continues at coordinate 7,899,359 of NZ_CP109144.1, read as the reverse complement.
GCTTCCTCTCAGGACCCGGCGGGCCCTCCGCGGATCGCTACCAAGGCGCCCCGGCGGCGGCGAGCGGGCGGCTGGTCACCGGGGCCCGCACGACCATGGGAATCTCCCGGGGGCCGACTCACAGCGGGTGTGGGGTGCGGACTGCGCCACACCCCACCCGTGTCCGGGGTCAGGGCTTGATGAGCACCTTCAGGCTCCTGCGGTCTGCCATGTCCTGGTAGCCGGTCGGGACGCCGTCGAGGTCGGTGGTGGCGTCGAAGACCTTCCCGGGCTCGATCGTGCCGCTCAGGACGTCGGGCAGAAGTCCTTCGATGTAGGCGCGGGCCGGTGAGGGGCCGCCGGCCAGGCGGATGTTGTGGCGGAAGAGGCTGCCGATGCCGATGGGCGCTTCCTCGTACTGAGGGGCGCCGACCCGGCTGATGACCCCGCCCGGCCGGATGATGCCAAGGGCTTGATCGTAGGCGGGCCTGGTGCCGACGGCCTCCAGGACTACGTGCGAGCCGTACCCACCGGTGAGCTCGCGGACCGCTTCGACACCCTCTTCGCCTCGGGCGGAGACGACATCGGTCGCACCGAACTCGCGACCCAGGTCGGTGCGCACCTGATGGCGGCCCATGAGGACGATCTGCTCGGCACCCAACCGTTTGCAGGACAGGACCGCCATCAGGCCGACTGCCCCGTCGCCGATCACGGTGACGCGGGTGCGCTCGTTGACTCCACCTGACACGGCAGCGTGGTAGCCGGTACAGAAGACGTCGGAGAGTGTCAGCAGTGAGGGAATGAGCGCCGAGTCCGCGGCGACGGGGAGCTTGACGAGGGTGCCGTCGGCCAGAGGAACACGGATGGCTTCGGCCTGGGCGCCCTCTTCCGCCTCGCCGTCCCAGAAGTTCGCCTGCGGATGGATACAGGAGCTGGGCAGGCCCTCACGGCAGAACTCGCAGGTGTTGTCGGAGATACTCCAGGGTGAGACAACCAGGTCGCCGCGCTCGACGGTGGTCACCTCCGATCCGGTGTCCTCAACGATGCCGATGAACTCGTGGCCCATCCGTGCGGGACCGTCCTCGGGCTTCAGCGAGGCATACGGCCACAGGTCCGTGCCGCAGACGCAGGATGCGGTGATCCGCACCAGGGCGTCGGTCGGGTGCTTGATGACGGAATCGGGTACGTTCTCGACGCGGACGTCGCCGGCGCCGTACATGAGTGAAGCGCGCATCAGTGATACTCCTTTTCCAGGTGGTGCCTGCGGGAGTGGTGGTGCGTATCAGCTGGCCGCGGAGCGGAGAATGCTGCCGCCGGACTTGTGGCCTTCCGTGTCGAGCCGGGTTCGCCCTGCCCGCCCGCACCCTTCTCCAGTGATCACACAGCGCCAGCGTCGATTACGGAGCAGCGTCGTTTACCGTGGCCGAGCTGTCAGGACGCGGACTCGTCGAAGCGAAGCAACAGCCGCCGGTCGGACTGCGCAGCCTCTCGTACCGCAAGAGTTGTCACTGCGCTCAGAACGCCACCGATAATCATCGGTCATCAACTCCATAAGGTCTGGAGCCCGCCGTCCCCTTCCGTTATAACGCAAACTAGAGGACCATGTGGTCCATGTGGTGGACGCCTGTGAATCTCGCCGCCGGCGGGGTCTTCACCGCGTTCGCGGGGACCTGATGTGTGCCGGCGCCGACTGCCGCCCGGAAGTCATCGTGCGGGGAAGTCGGGCCACATTCGGCCTTCCCACGGTTCGCATCCAGTGAGAGGCGGAGGTGGTCCGTGTGACGGACAAGTCACACGCACCGGCGAAGGCCGCACCTCATGTGCTCGACGGCCCGGTGGGCAGGGAGCAGCCGACCGATACCCCCAAGCGCGGGTCGGCACCGCGCTCAGACTCTCCCGCAGACCCGGTGATCGCGCGTAGTAATATCGGGCACATGTCCGTAGATGATGCTCCTAGGCAAGAGCGGCGCCTGACCTCGCGTGGGGCTGTCACACGCGACCGCATTGTTCAGGCCGCTGCCGACCTTTTCTACGTGAGGGGCGTCAACGCGGTCTCACTCGACGACGTACGAGCGACGAGCGGGACGAGCAAATCCCAACTTTATCGCCACTTCGCGGACAAGGACCAGCTTGTCCACAGCGTCATCGAGCTGCGGACCGATCAAGTCCTGAACCGTGATCGCCAGATGCTGCAGCGGATGAATTCCGTTCGCGCGCTCGAGCGATGGAGTGACAAGCTCATCCATCTCAACTCCTTGCAGGACGGTGCCTACGGGTGCGCGCTGGGCTCGCTCGTCAGCGCGCGTGCGGCGCAGGACCCGACGTCGAGGAGCAAGCTCGGCGAGACGTTCGCCGAGTGGCAGCAGCTCATCTCAGCAGGCTTGAAGCGCATGCAGGAGAACGGCTCACTGCGTGAGGACGCAGACCCGGAGCAGCTCGCCACCGCTGTCATGGCCGCCTTGCAGGGTGGCTATTTGCTGGCTCAGACCGCCCAGGACGTCGAGCCGATGCGCGTCTCCATGCAGATGGCGTTGAACTACGTACGCTCCTACGTCGTGGACTGATCCGGATCCTCAGCTCGATGAAGGCGAGACCCAGGTGCCGGAATGTTTCGCGTCGACCAGGCTGATGTATTCGGGATTCTTGTGTATGAACCTGTCGACGACCGGGCAGTAGTTTGAAATGGTGTTTCCGTGGATACGCAAGGAGTCCAAGGTGCTCTTGAGGAGGACGCTGGAGAGACCTTGCCCTCGGAATGCGTCGTAAATGACCGTGTGCATCAATACGCGTCGATTGCCGATCACTCGGTAACCCATGCGGCCAGCCGTCTCACCGGCTACGGAGATCTCGTAGCGATGCTCCTTCTCGTTGTTGCTCACCACCACGGACGATTCCGCGTCTGCAAACAGTACGTCGGGCATCTCAGTCCTCCGGTCCATCGCGAAAGCCTCGTAGTGGGAAAGTCGCCAGAAGTCGATCGGCGGCTGCAGTGAAGAGGTTCGGCCTCTGACCGAGTCGGCGTAACGGCCGCCTGCTCCGGCTCCGGCTCAGCGTGTTTCAGCCTAAGCGAAGTGGACGAAACAGTCCAGTCTGCGTCCCGGGCCGGCATCCCGTCGGCGCACACTGCGACCCACAAGGGAGGCTGGGTCCCTGCTCGCATGCGCTGCTCCTCAGCAGCCGCGCTCCGCCCTGTTGGGGAAGGGTTCACCCTTCTGGATCCTGCGCGGAGCGACACCGGACGCCCCATCCATGGCGCGCAGAAGCCGCCTTACGACTCACCGGCCATCGCGGGTACGCAGACCGCGGTCGTGTGTTTCTCGACGACACCCCAGGGATCGCAGGTCACGGATGCCGCTTCAGCGGCGAGCTCCCTGCAGGTAGACCTGCTGCCGACCGGTACCGCTCAGCTTCGCGCCCCGCTCCCAGCGGACGCGCGACCTGCTCCGCGGCAGATAGGATTGTTACGTCTATCGGGGCATATCGCTCGACGATGGTCAGGGAGCGGCAGATGGACGCCTCGGACGAACTCCTGCAGAGGGTTACACCGTCGGCTCTTTTGACCCTGGACGGGGTCATCCGCCGCCTCAACGCCGCGATGGCCACAGCGCTGGGCAGACCCCGGGAACAGTGCGTAGGCCGCGGCTTCACTGATCTGCTGTCCGAAGATCAGCGCATCTCGGCTACGAGCCTGCTGGCTCACGGGGCCACGACGAAAAGACTCGCGATGCGGGTGCTGGAATTCCCTGGAACGGGCGAAGCGTCCGTGGTCTGCCTTGTCGAGGCGCGGCCCGTGACGGACCCCGCGGGTGGCGAGCGGCTTGTGTGGCTGCACTCGTTGGACGCGCGACACGACCTCGGCGGCCTGCTGATCCCGTTTGACCTTGCGGCCAAGGCCGCCGGCCTTGGCCTTTTCATGTGCTCACCCGATGAGCACCGGATCGAGTGGCTGGGCGGCGAGCCCGCCCTGGCCGCGCTCTTCCCTCAGGCGTCGATGTCCTTGTCCATGGTGATCCGGCGAGTCCACCCCGATGACCGAGAGGACGTGCAGCGGCTTGTCCGCTCGTCCGTCGCCCAGTCCCCCTGGATCAGGTCGCGGTTCCATACCGAGCACGACGGCTGGCGCATGCTGGCCAGCCAAGCCCGCCGGATCACGCTGGGATACGGCGGTTCCCAACGGGTCTTCGGGGTGATCCGCGACGAGTCCACGATGGAGGCGCGCCGAAAGGACATGCTGGCTGCGGTGAGGGCGGAACGGCAGCGCGCCGATGAGATCGCCGCGTTCTCCTCAGCCCTGTTCACTGCAGCCACCGAGCAGGAGCTGCAGCAGGTTGTCCTGACTCGGCTCGCAGCGGCCTTCGGCGGTTTCGGCGCCCTCTTCGCGCTCGTCGACGACGGGCGTCTGCGGGTCTCCTCGGACGCCGGGATCCCCACATGGCAGGCCGATGCCCTGCTCGGTCCGTCGCTTGATGAGGACCGGCCGTTGCCCTGTGCGATCCGTACGGGTCAGCCGCAGTTCGTCGCCAACCAGGAGGAACTCGCGCGGTGTTGGTTGAGCGATGCCAGTGTGGCCCAGACACCGCCCGGCCCCGATGTCGCCGTGTCGATCACTCCTCTCAGCCCGGCGGGCGACCGCCCACTCGGGGCCTGGGCAGTGACGTACGACAGTAAGCACCCTCCGTCCCTGGAGAAGCTCGCCTTCATGACCACTCTGGCCGAGCTGGCGGGCCAGGCCCTGAGGCGCATCAGGGTGCAGCAGGCCCACGTCGAGCTGTCCACGGCGGTACAGCAGAGCATGCTCCCCACGCTGCCCGAGCACCTGCCGGGCCTGGAGGTCGCCGCCCGATATCAGCCCAGCCGGGACGGGCTGGACATCGGCGGGGACTGGTACGACGCGTTCTTCCTGCCCGATGGCGCGGTCGCACTCGAGATCGGCGACGCCCAAGGGCACGACGTCGATGCCGCGGTTTTCATGGGTCAGGTGCGCTCGTCCATGCGCGCGATCGCCGCCCACGAGCCCGAGCCGGGAACGGTGTTGACACGCACCAACGAGTTGCTCGCCACGATGGACGCACCGCGCTTCGCCAGCTGCACCATGCTGCACATAGATCCGCGCGACGGTCAGGTCATCGGCACCAGCGCAGGCCACGTTCCGCTGCTCCACGCGCACGACGACGGCAGCCACTGCGTCCGCACACTTCCCGGTGGGCCAGTCCTGGGAGTCCTGCCCGATATCGACTACCCCGAGGAGACCTTCACTCTGGAAGAGGGCACCGCGCTGATCATGGTCACCGACGGCGTGGTCGAAGGGCCGGGCCTGACACTGGAAGCCGGACTGGAACGAGCGGGAACGCTGGCCGCCCAAGCCCTCCACGACCAGCTCGATGCCGAGGCGATGGCAGACCTGATCCTCGACGCTGTGGCCGCCGTAGACCACCTCGACGACGTGGCCGTGCTGGTTGTCCGGCGCGCCTAGGAGCTGTCCGGCCGATCATGTGACTGTCGCCTGGTCGGATCGTTGTTCCCGCTATGGGGCGAGTTCAGCGTGGTGATCTGTCGGACGAGGAGTGGGAGCGGCTATGGCCGTTCCTGCCGGTGAGCAATGGTCGGTGCGGGCGGTGGCGTGATCACCGGCAGGTGATCGACGGGATTCTTCACCGGGTTCGAACCGGGGCTCACTGGCGCGATCTGCCGGAGCGGTTCGGGCCGTGGAAGACGGTCTACGAGCGCCATCGGCTCTGGTCTGCCGACGGCACGTGGGAACGTCTGCTGCAACAGGTCCAGGCCGAAGCCGATGCAGCCGGTGAGATCGACTGGGACGTCTCGGTGGACTCCACTATCGTGCGTGCACACCAGCACGCGGCTGGCGCCCGCACCGACCCGCCGCCGGCCCTCACTATCTCAAAGGGGGAGAAGGCGCTGGAACACCAGCGCGAAAGTCCGTGGCAGAGCCTCGTCGGCCGGCTGGTGGAGGTGGTGCGGGAGGCGAGGGCCTGGGCCGCTCGCGCGGCGGCTTCACCAGCAAGATCCACCTGAGCGCGGACGGCTACTGTCGCCCGCTGTCCCTGATCGTCACGCCCGGGCAGCGAGCCTTGGCGAATGCTGCTGCGCTCGGTGCGAGCGAGCTCACCCTCCGGCCGGGCCTTGCGGCGCGAGGGCGTGGCAGGCCTCCCATGCCGCGTTGAAGTGCTTCTTCGTGAACGGCGTCATGTCCGGTATCAGAGCAGTCCGCGGGTCCGGGTCGGGATAATCGGGCAGTCCGTGCTCACGTACACAGGCCGAGAAGTCCCTGTGCCTCTTCATGTCCTCCGGGCTCACGTACAACGACACGGTGTTCCCCTTGCCCGCACGCGACTCGCACGTCTTGAAGGCGGGGTCGGTCACCGGCAATGCGCTGCCGTCCGCCATTCGGGCGAACATGGAGTTCGCTTCCGGCTTCGGGTCGGGATTCCTCGCGTCGACGCCATGCTTGCGCAGACACTGCGCGTACTCCGTCCACCCGGCCACGTCGAAGGGGCCGCTGTACACGGAGGTGTACTCGTGGTCCGCTCCGTCGACGGCGTTGCCTGTCTCGACGTTCGAGACCAGGGTCGCCGCCGCGGCGGCCAGCACCACAGAGGTGCCGAGCGTGCGCTTGACAGAGGTACGCATCAATAGACTCTCGTTCCATGGGATTCGGATGGGCCGGGAGCTGACCCCGTAGCGGCAGCCGCCCTTCCCGTGCTTGATCCCATCCGACCAAACCCCCTGTGAACGAGGCGTGAGACGTCCACTGCTCAGCATCTGTTCGGTTGACCTCGCCGTGGGCGCCGGCCTCCGGGTCCCCCCGCCGGGACGGGGCCCACAACCTGCCGGCTGCCCAGCTCAGGGCGGTGCCCGCCACCGGATCAGGGCCCGGGGTTCTCCGGCGGATACAACACGATGGCGGCAAGGGAGCGGGCCAGCCCGTCCCAGCTGCGAGGGTCCCAGCCTGTGTGGTGGTGCCAGCGATCCAGCCGGTAGGACACGGTGTTGGGGTGCAGATGCAGGACCGCCGCACTCGCGCTGATCGAGAAGCCGTTGTGCGCGAAAGCCAGGACGGCCTCGGCGAGGCGTGGATGACTGCGCGGCACCGTGGAGCGCACGAGAGGAGCCAACCGGTCACGCTGGGGCAGGAGCGTGGCGATGAGCCATTTGTCGTCGAAGGACACGGTGCACCCGCGGTCCCGGGCGACCACAAGTGCCCGTTCGGCGTCGCCGATGCTCTCCGCGGCACCCGTGAGTCCGGCCCTGGGCATACCGATCCCGACAACCGGATCAGTTCCCGCAGGCAGCAACTCCCCGGCATCCGCGATGATCATTCCCTGCACCAGGATGACTATGCGCTCGCCGTGGATCACCGCGTGGAGCGCGCCGCCACCCGTGCGTAGCTTCCTCTGCAAAAGGTCGAAGTGGGTGTCGGACCAGGCTTCGACAGGTGCGCATGCGGCCTGGAAGGAGGCGTAGGGATCGAAGTCCAGAGCCCGCGCCATGCTCAAGCCGTCTTCGCCGTGCGCGCCGTCGGCGTAGAGGGCTTCGATGAATCGGTGCCGAAGTTCGACGAGAGCCGTTTCCCGGACGCGGCTCGTCTCGGAATAGCCCTCGGCCACAGCGCCGCACATGTGCTGCACCCACACCCAGGTCTGGTCCACCAGTTCCAGCAGGGCGATCAGGGCCGCCGTGTCCCTGTTGCGGGCCTCGCGGCGCAGCATGCTCCACAGATACCGGTAGCCGATGTGGAAGCCCGTGATGACCGCTTCCATGGGAACGAACTGCCGGGCCCGCCTTCGTCCCAGTTCTCGAGCGGCCTCGATCTCGTATCCGGTGGGCGGTCGCCTTTCCTGAAGCGAGGTGAGGAACGCCTGGTACTGCTGCAGCACCGTGTTCTCGTGGTCGGCGCGCGGCATCCCTTCGAACGATCCGACTTGGCCGCGAATGTCGTCCACGATGGCGGGCACCACATCATCTGTCTCCCGAGCTGCCCACCGGTAGAGGGCGGAGAGTTCCGCAGCAACGGCATCATCAGCTCCCGAGAGATCCATTTGTTGTGCGCTCACGACAGTCCTGACCCTTCGAACGGATGACGATTTCCACGGTACCGCAGCGCCCCACGCCTCATTCCCGCGGCAGAGATGGGCAATCAGGCCCTTTCTCTTCGCACGCATCCATTCGGCCGATCTCGCCCTGTGGAGGTCACAAAACGAATCCCTCCATTCCGGCCCGGCCTTTGACCTCAGCCCGCACATGGCTCGGCAGCGCAACAGCAGGTCCTTGACACCAAACGAAACGATACGTATCGTTTCCGTATGGTACTGGAATTCTCCTCGGGCCCGCCGACGGGCGGGCCGCGGTCCGCATCAAAGATCCTCGACGCGGCACGGGATGCCCTGTCGGCACAGGGCTACCCGGCACTGACCATCGAAGCCGTCGCAGCCGCCGCAGGCGTCGGCAAGTCGACCATCTACCGCTGGTGGCCGAACAAGGAAGCCCTCATCGCCGACGCCCTCGCCGAGATCTTCCGCGCCGAGGAGATCCCCGACCTCGGCGACACCCGCGCCGAGCTGCGCCACGCCGTCGACATGACCATCGACAACTACACCAACGAGGACATCGCCGCCTCACTGCCCGCCCTCGCCGCCGGCCTCCTCCCCCACCCCGAACTCATGGCCCGCTTCCGCGAGACCTTCCTCCACCGCAAACGCGCGAACATCGCCACCGCGCTACGACGCGGCATACAACGCGGCGACCTCCCGCACGACCTCGACACCGACCTCGTCCAGGACATCTGGGCCGGCACCATCCTCTACCGGCGCCTCATGACCAACACCGCCACCGACACCGCCCTCGCCGAGCACCTCACCCGACTCGTCACCGAGAACGGCTCCGGCTTCGCCCTCCGCTCGGGCATGCCCTCCGCGTGAGCTCCGCACCTCCGGCGATCATGAAGTCGATGCGAGTTCCTGTGATTTCCACAAGAACGCCTACCTGAATTCTTCGCTCCTCCCTCTACCCTCGCCACGGAAGATGCGAAAAAATCAAGGTGAAGCCCTTTCCTCGGCCGGCAGTGACTCCAACCCACTGACAGGAAGGAATCCCGGCTTCCCCCCGTCGCGATACGGCCCATTGCTCTTCCGTCGCGACGGTCGCCTTTCCGGATTCGAGTCGGCATGCATGGTCAGCTGTCGGTCGGATCGAATAGGGTCCCTGCCTGCTCCACGGGCGGAATCGAATCCGGAAGGGCACGCCAGAGAAGTCGAACCGGGAGCCAGCGAATGCCCGACGGCACCATGGAACGCCTGCCCACCGAGTCGGCCGCGGGCAGCGGTCCGGGCCTTTCGATAGTCCGAGCCGTCGCCCACGCCCACGGCGGTGACGTCGATGCCGTACCCCGTTCGGGCGGCGGCATCACCGTGACCGTCTCCTTTCCCACCCGGGTCCCGGGCAGCACACGACCGCACGGGCCTGCACGTGCCGGGTCGCCGCGCCGGCGCTGTCCGAGCAGAGCAGCGGTGAGCCGCGTGTGAGCCCGAATGCTCACATCCGGCTCACCGGCGGATGCGGACACTGAGGGCGGTAGCAGCAACGGATCCATGAGAGGCGGGCACGAGATGCGTCCTCTCGCGGCAATACGGCAGTCGATCTCGCGCGGCTCTCCGCACACCCCCGGGCCCGGCTCACCCGCGCCCTTGAGCAATGGCGCCCAAGTTCAACGCTGTTCAAGGGCATACGGCCGCGACGCGTCGGACTCGACCATCGGCCGGCGCTGCCGGCAGCCGATGCTTCTCCCCATCCGATGGATCGCCGCACACCGCGGCAGTCTTCGCCTGCGACTGACGGCAGTCTTCGGTTTGATGTTCTTCATCGCCAGTTCCGCGGTGCTGGCGGCCACGGCGCTGCTGGTCGTCCGCTACTGGCACTTCAACTTCGCCGGTGCGTCGCCGGTGGTGAATCCGCACGACATGAACGAGGACATGCTGTGGATGCTGAAATGGGGATCGCTGGTCGTCACTTGCGTAGGGCTCTCGGCCACCGCCCTGGGCTGGGTGGTGGCCGGACGGCTGCTGCAGCCGCTCACCCACATCACGCATACCGCCGAGCGGATCGCCGGGCGCACGTTGCACCGGCGTATCTCCCTCGAAGCGCCGCCCGGCGAGATCAAGAGTCTCGCCGACTCCTTCGACCGCATGCTGGAACGTCTGGACGAGTCGTTCGCCGGTCAGGGCCGCTTCATCGCCAATGCCGCACACGAGTTGAAGACACCGCTCGCGCTCAACCGCACGCTCGTCGAAGTGGCCATGAACCGCCACGACGCCACGGCACCTCTGCGCCACCTCGGTGAGGACCTGCTGAAGGTCAACGCCCGCCAGGAGCGTTTGATCGACGCCCTCCTCGCACTCGCCCGCTCGGACAGCGGCACCGTGGAGCGCCTGCCCACCGACCTTCGCCTCGTGGCCGAGGCGGTCCTCGATGCCGCCGCGGCATCGGCGCGAGAAGCCGGAATCGCCCTGTGCAGCGATCTCGGTGTCGCACCACTGCAGGGGGACCCCACCCTGCTGGAGCAGCTCGCGCGGAATCTCGTCGACAACGCCATTCGCCACAACCATCACGGCGGCGCCGTCCGCGTCATCACCCGCGTCACCCCGGAAGCAGCGGTGCTGACCGTCACCAACACCGGGCCCACGATCGCTCCGCACGAGGTGCCCACTCTCTTCCAGCCCTTCCGCAGGCTCACCGACCGCGTCGCCTCCGCCAAGGGCAGCGGCTTGGGCTTGTCCATCGTCCAGGCGATCGCCCACACGCACGACGGCGAAGCCAACGCCACCCCGCACCCGGAGGGCGGTCTGACCATCACCGTCACCCTCCCTCATCGATCCCAGGACCAGGTACATCAGCCCCGGTAGCACGGTCCGATCCGGAACGGACCAGGCCGGCTCACGCTCTCGACATCTTCATTCGGGTCAGGATTCGGGTCGGGCCGGCATGAGAACCCGTCAGGTAGGCGGTACTCAACGCCGTCGTCACGCAGCCGTCAGCGTCTGCTCGGCCCAGATCGTCTTGCCGACGTCCTCATAGCGGGTGCCCCAGCGGTCGGCGAGGGAGGCCACAAGGAACACGCCGCGGCCGTCCTCGTCCTGCAGGCGGGCGTGACGCAGTCGCGGGGCCGTGTCGGCGTCGTCCGTGACCTCCACGGTCAGCACCCGGTCACGTATGAGGCGGAGTCTGATGGGTCCTTCGGCGTGCTCGATCACATTGGTGGCGAGTTCGCTGACGATCAGTTCCGTGACAGGGGAGCACTCCTCCAGTCCCCACCGCGCCAGCCGGTCCCGCGCTGCCCGACGCGCCTCGCGAACGGAGATCGCCCGGACGGGGAAAGTCCAGGAAGCGACGCTGTCGGCGTCGACGGATCGGGTTCTGGCCACCAACAGCGCCGCACCGTCCTGCGGAGTGCTGCCACGGAGGACCTGGTACGACACCTGGTCGCAGATGTCGTCAGGGGCCGCAAGGGGTTGGGCCACCGCACCTCGTAGCCGGTCGACGCGGTCCCTGGCCTCGGACGGATGGCGATCGGCGCTGCCGTCGGAGTAGAGCGACAGGAGACTGCCCGGTGCCAACTCCACGCTGACGACCTCGTGCGGCCGGCCCTTGCCGAGAGCCGCGCCACGAGGCACGCTGAGCGTGCCCACGACGCCCTCGGGACTGGTGACGAGTGGGCTGTCGTGACCGGCGGACGCAGCCGTGCATCGGAGCGTGACCGGGTCGTACGTCATGTACAGGCAGGACGCGGTGAACGGCGGCCGCGCGCGGTGGAGCGTGGCCGGGTCCGCCTCCTGCTCGCCCGCGAGTCGCTGGGCCACATCGTCGAGGTGAGCCAGCAACTCGTCCGGCGGCAGGTCCATCGCGGCCAGGGTGGAGGCGGCCGTCCGCAGCCGCGCCATGGCGACAGACGCCTGCAGGTCCTCTCCCGGCACGTATCCGATGATCAGACCCACACGGCAGCTTGACAGCGGGAGCACCTCGAACCAGTGAGCGCCGTAACGGCCGACCCGATAGCAATGGGAGGCTTCCACAGCGGAGAGCCGTGGCGTCTCACGGGGCAGCAGGGTACGTTGGAGAGCCGTGGCGACCACGTGCTCGCGGGTGAAGCGGCGTGCGTTGTCGATGCAGACCGCCGTGAAGGACGCGAGTTGCGTCGCCAGCGACAGATCGTCGTCGCCGAAAGGTCGGGGGCTGGAGCGGGTCCGGTAGAAGCTGACCAGGCCCAGGACCAGGCCGTGCACGGTGAGCGGTGCCACGATCATCGAGTGCGCCCCGGAACGGACGATGAACTCGGCCCGCATGCGGTCATGTACCAGCCAGGCGCCCGACGCCGTCGCCAAGTCGACCAGCCGCGGCCTGAGGTCCGCCAGGGCCCGCGTGTAGGGCGTGTGGGACGTGAACTGGCTGGCGCCGCCGACCGGATAGGCCCCGTACTGCCCCTCATGGGACGCGAAGGCGGCGCGCCGCATCGGGAGGTGTGCCGTGACGGGCCCGAGGGGGGCGTCCCCGTCGAACACGGACTCCGCCAGATCGACGGCGACCGCGTCGGCGAAGACCGGGACCGCCATGTCTGCCAGCTCCTGGGCGGTACGGGGTGCGTCGAGTGTGGTGCCGATCCTGGACCGGGCCACGGCCATGAGGTCCGTCGCCTTCTGCTTGCGGACCTGCTCGGTGACATCGTGGACCATCGCCGCGACGGCGCCCGGCACCTGACCGTCGCATCGCAGTGGGTAACCGGTGACGGAATACAGGTGCTGATTTCCCGGGTCGTCGGCCGGGACCGCCGGAATCGTACGTTCCCGGACCACGTCATGGGTGTCCAGAACCTCACGCATGATCGGCGACAGTGCGATCCGGGTGTCCAGGTCACCCAGGCTGGCTCCGACCACTTGCGCCTCAGGCATGCCCCGCAAGGCGAGGATGGCGGCGTTGGAGCGAAGAATCCGCAGATCCGGACCGTACACCTCAAGGCCTGTTCGGGCCATCCCGAACAGTTCCTTCTCGAAGGCCTCCGCTTCTTCTTGCGCAGGCACCTTCGGGAAACGCGGTTCGGCATGTCGGTGTCCACGAGGCATGACCGACCTCATCTTTCCTCGACAACGCCAGTAAACCCGCCTCCGGACCGATGGGCCAACCGGGAACGGTGGCGCATGGCGTCCAGTGCGGGCGCAGGTGCCCTGAGGGTGCGCTCTCTTCCGGCTGTCGCCGAGCGCGCAGGCATCCACGGGGCACGAGTGCCAAGGACTCAGCGGATGCGGTATCCGACTCCGGTGACGGTCTCCACGACACCCGGCTCGCCGAGCTTGCGCCGCAGGCCGCGGATGGTGACCCGCACGATCGTGGTGAACGGGTCGATGTTCTCGTCCCACACCCGTTCCAGCATTTGCTCGGCCGAGACCGGGCCGCCCTGCGCCCGGAGCAGTTCCTCGAGAACCGCGAACTCCTTGCGCGACAGCGGTACGAAGCGGCCGTCGCGGGAGGTCTCGCGCAGGTGCGGGTCGAGCCGGATTCCCGCGCGCTCCAGGACCAGCGGGGCCGGTGGCCGCACCCTGCGGCCCAGCGTCCTGATCCGGGCCACCAGCTCGGCGAACGCGAAGGGCTTGACCAGGTAGTCGTCCGCCCCCAGGCGAAGGCCGGCAACGCGTTCCGCGACCGTCGTCGAGACAGTCAGCATGAGGATCCTGACCTCGGCCCCTTCGGAGGCGGTGCGTCGGCAGACTTCGTCGCCGTGCAGCTTCGGAAGGTCTCGGTCCAGCACCATCACGTCGTAGTCGTTGATCGCCAGCCGTTCCAGAGCCGCCTCGCCGTCATGGACGACATCCACCGCGAAGGCCTCCTGCCGCAAACCTTCGGCTATGGCACCCGCGAGCAGTTCCTCGTCCTCCACGACCAGCACCCGCACCTTGCGTCTCCCATCAGCCGTTTCTGCGCCATCAGTAGGCGGCAGCCATCTCTTTGCGTCTGCGCCGACGGCGCTTCTCCGGCCTCGCTGTCGGCCGGCACGAAGGCAGCCCGTCCTCCGCTGGATCGCGGCCGGACGGCTGTGCGGCCCGGGCGTACGCGCGCCTCTGCGATGCGTCCAGGTTCGCCGCCGCTCATCCCTTGTCCCGGGCCGGGAAAGTGGCGCGGAAGGCCGGCAGCGGCGCTCCATTGCCACTATGCAACGTGCCGCGTGAGGACAGTGTGAGTCCTGGTGCTCACCGCTGCTTCACCGGAGGCGTTGTGAGGTTCGAAGCATGAAGCACCGTCGCAGCAATCACCGCCGGGCAAAGAGGCGGCGCAGGGTTCTTGTCGTCCCCTGGTCTCCCAGCCTGGGGCGCGGGCTGCGCGGACTGTAGCGCCGCTACACCTCTTGCCGACTCATCCATTCCTTCTCATGGCCGGGGTCCGGCAGCACCTGGCCGCCTTCGACTGCGGACCGCGCAGGGCTGTCCTGGATCACCACCAGAACGCTGCGCTCGGGAATCCCGGTGACGCGGGAGGCGGCCGCCGACAGCTCCAGCGCCAGGCGTGTGGTCGACTCCTGCGGGTGGCCTCGTCGAGCCCACCCAGTGATCAGCAACGGCGCTCCGGGTTCTCCGCCGACGTAGACGCTGTCCCGGGGCAGTTCGGTGAAGACGACGTTGACGTAGGCGGGCGGCACATGGTTGATCTCCGAATGGATTCGGGTGATCTCTCCGGCCAGTTCCCCCTTCGTTGCGCCTTCCAGCGTCCCCTGAGCAGTGGTGCAGGTGTAGATCGGCACGTCAGCTCCTGATGTGCGAGGGCTGCGGGCATCCCCCTCGACGTGAGGGGCATGTCTGGCTCGTCGGATGGTGGGGGTCAGTCGGTGAGGGTGGTGAGGTCGGTGACGGTGTAGGCGAGGTCGAAGTGGAAGCCCTTGCCGACGCGTTGGACGGGGAGGTCGGCGAGTTCTTCGCCGTGGGCGGGGAGGAAGGCGAGGTCGGCGGTGCCGGCCCAGGCGTCGCTGACGGCGGGGTTGTCCAGGACGGCCATGACGAGTTCGTGGACGGCGGGCCGGTCGTGTTGTCCGGCGGTCAGGTTGGGGAAGTGGCGGAGGTTGACCAGGGGGCGGCCCATGAGTGCGGTGGGGTCGGGGACGGGCTGCTGGAGGGTGATGGTGGCCTCGGCGATGCGCTGTCCGGCGGAGGAGGCGCTGGCGCCGAATCGTCCGCCGGGGCCGAGGACGGGGGTGCCGGGGCCGCCGACGGTGTAGGCGCGGGTCTGGTGGACGGCGCCGAGCTTCTTGGGGAAGCCCTGGACCCAGCCGCGGGCCATGGCGGAGTCGTTGTCGACGTAGATGTAGGGGCACCAGGAGACGGGGGTGCCGTCGTGGTGGGCGTCCAGGGTGATGAAGAACTCGCGGTACTGGGAGCGCGCGGGATCGAGGTACTCCAGGTTGGTGGAGGAGTACTGCCAGTCGATGAACATCGCCACGCCGCGGCCGGCGGAGTCCGGGTCGGGGGTCAGGCCCCGGGGCAGGGTCGCCGCGGCCGCGTCGGGGTCGGTGAAGAACTCGACCGCGACCACGGTGCCGGCGTAGTGCCACGGAGGGGCCGGCGCCAGGTTCGCGATGCCGCGGGGCGAGAGGGGGACGGTGTAGCCCTTCATGACACGCACTCCTTCACGAGAGAACCAGGCGAAACGATACGTATCGTTTCGCTGAGAGCGACAGTAGCAGGCACTGACCGAGAAGCGAAACGATACGTATCGTTTTACTTCTCCACTCGTCGTTACTTCCGGTGGGGTGGCCGGTGGGCCGCGGTCTGCTTCAAAGATCCTCGACGCGGCACGGGATGTCCTGTCGGCAGGACTGCCGGGCACTGACCACCGAAGCCGTCGCGTCCGCCGCGGGCGTCGGCAAAAGATCCCCGACCTCGGCGCGAGGTGTCGGCCCGGCCCAGACTCCATCGGCCCACCGGGCTTCACGTCCACCGCTGCGAGGACCGGCTCAGGCAAGGCACGGCCGACACGGGCGGCCGGTGGCGTGGCGCAGTCCCATCTCGCAGGTGCGGTTGGCCGACAGGTAGGCATCCGCGGGAGTCTCGTCCAGGACGGCTTTCTCGTCCCGTGTCGCGGACCGGACCAGCTCAGGGTGGAGGAGCCCTCGGTCGCCGGCCGTGCCGCAGCAAGTGGTGGCGACCGGGATCAGAACCTCGGCGGCGAGTTGTCCCGCGATGGCCTCCAGGGTCTTGTTCAGCCCCAGATGCGCCGTTGAGCACGTGGGGTACATCGCCACACGGCTCACCTGCCTGGTGATGGTCAGTGCCAGCGGGAATCCCGCAGTCTCCGCGCCACATACCGACGGGTGTCCCGCACACTCGCCCGGCCGGCCACCCAAGGCCGCGGCCGGACCTTACGGTGGCAGCGTAAGGGGTCCCCGATGTCGCGCCCCGCGCAGCCTCCAGGGGCCCAATGCCTCCTGGCCATTGGCGAGGACATCGTGATCCAAGCATTCTGCACCGACAGAAAACCACCCGCCGAGCGGGCCGAGTACTGGACGGACGCCGTGGGCAAGGCCTTCATCCGGCTGGAGGTCCACACGCGGGGGGAAACCAAGATCCACGGCACCATACGACAGGCATGCGTCGCGGGCATCCAGGTCGGATCCCTCGAGGCGAGCCCGCAACGGATGGTACGCACCGCGCCACTCATCGCCGCGGACGGCGACGACTCGCTGGTGGTGAGCCTCCAAAGGACGGGGGACGGCATCGCCACCCAGGACGGCCGGGAAACGCCGGTCGCCGCCGGCCAACTCGTCATCCTCGACACCCGCAGGCCCTACGCCCTGGACTTCACCTGCCCCGTACGACAACACGTCGCCACAGTCCCCCGCCAGTTGGTGGAGCTCCCCGACTCGGCTCTGCTCCTGACCACCGGCCGGGCCTACTCCCCCGGCCAGGGAATCGGCGGAATCCTCGCGTCGTACGTGAACGGACTCGTCACCATCACGGACCGCTGCATCCGCGCACCGGCCCACTGCAACTTCGCACCGGCCTCCACCGAGTTCCTCAGGCAGGGGATCGTCGACGTGCTCACGGCTCTGATCGCCCTGGAGGGAACCACCGGAGAACAGGTCGCGGTGGAGCAAGCGCTACTGCAACGCCTCCGCGCATACATCCGCGCCCACCTGGACGAGCCCACCCTCACCCCGGCGTCGGTCGCGGCGGCACACCACATCTCCGTCCGCTACCTGTACCAGCTCTTCCAGGACGAGCCCATGACCGTCAGCCGCTGGATCAAGCGCCTCCGACTGGAAGCCTGCCGCAGGGATCTCCTACGTCCCGAACTCGTGGGGCAGACGGTGGCGGCGATCGCGCACCGCTGGGGCTTCGCCAGCCACGCCCACTTCAGCCGCACCTTCCGTACGGTCTACGGCCTCTCCCCCGCGCAGTGGCGGCAGGCCGGCGTCCCGCAGGCTGCACCCCTGCAGGCCACCGGCCCCCTCACCCGGCACCCTGACAGGTGAGAAACCCGGGGTCACCGCGGCGCCCAGCCGATGGCGGCGCTGGAGGCCGAGCGCCGTCGCGATCGGCCGGCACCGGCGACCGCCGGTACCGTCGCGATCGGGGCGGCTGTGCATCTGCCGGCCACCGCCGTCAAGGACCGCCGGGACCTGTCCTCGACGGCGGCGTACCGGCCGGCACCGGCTACCGTCCGCTGCCCGCCGGGCGGCCCGGCCTCACTTCAGGTGCCGGTCCAGGAAGCGGCACCCGTCCTCCAGCTCGAACCAGGGGGTACCGGTGTGCCCTCCCAGGTTGGCGTGCAGCGTCTTCTCCTTGCTGCCGAAGGCGTCGAACAGGTCCAGGGCCCGTTGCCGGGGG
The DNA here is from genome assembly GCF_035918135.1 of Actinacidiphila glaucinigra. Classification (NCBI taxonomy): domain Bacteria; kingdom Bacillati; phylum Actinomycetota; class Actinomycetes; order Kitasatosporales; family Streptomycetaceae; genus Actinacidiphila; species Actinacidiphila glaucinigra. The sequence continues at coordinate 7,881,504 of NZ_CP109144.1, read as the reverse complement.
TTCCCTTCGTCGTCCCACTGCAGCAGGAGCAACAGCGGAATGGTGACCTGCCTGGCCTCCTCGCGCTGGGCACGAGGCACATACCCTCCGGCGAAGAAGCCCGCGGCCGCGATGCGCGGCTCGACCACCGCCAGCCGAATGCCGAGGGCGGCCCACCCCCCGGAGTACCCGACCGGGCCGCCGATCTCGGGCAGTTCAAGGAGGGCGTCCAGAGTGGCCTGCCACTCCGGAACCGCGTTCTCGACCAGCGGGCCGATGAAGGACTCGAAGATCTCGTCGACCGGCTCACCGGCCTGCATCGCCCGCCGGAGGTCGGCACGGGCCTGCTCGTCGGCGGCGGAACGGGGACGGTCGCCGCACCCGGCGGCGTCGATGCCGGCCACCGCGTAACCGCGCGCGGCGGTGTACCGGGCCCGGGCCACCATCCGGGGTTCCGCCTTGGGCAGGCCGTTGTTGTGGGCCATCAGAACCAGCGGGAGCGGTGCGGCGGATTCAGGCGTCCACAGGGTGCCGGGGATGTCGCCGAGGGTGAACTCGCGCTCGAGGACGCCGTCGTCGAGACGCTGTTCAGAGGTGAAGTGCATGGTCGAGCCTTTCGGGAGTGCTCTTGAACGGCGCTCCCGGACGACCTACCGCCCGACCGTGACCCCGGGGAGGAGCACCCATGTCGAAACTGCGTTCACGGGTACCACCTCCTCGTTCACTCGCACGGCCTCCGGGAGAGTAGCAACGGTCGCCGTGGTCCGCCAACGGGTTTTGGCGGAGGCACCCTGGCAGCACATAACGCGTCCGCCACCGCCACGGCCGCCTGTTCCTGCCCGGTGTACCGACGTTGAAGGGTTCACCACGTCGCCGAGCTCGAGCTGACCGCCTCGCGGTCTCACCCGGTGCTGCGGCGGGTGCTGTTCCTTCTCCCGGCAAGCCCGGGAGAAGGAACAGCCGCGCGACGTCAGGGCCGGCCGGCCGTCACGTCAACGGGGGCCATGTGTGCCGGCGGGTGGCGCCTGCCGGTCAGCATCGCGTCGAACCGCTTGTCGCCGGTGATATACCGCCGGAAGAAGGCGTCGATGTAGGCGGCGCCGACCTGGCGTTGGTCGGCCTCGGTGAGTTGGGCCTCGTAGGCGGACTCGCCGGGCTCGGTGCACTGGCCGGGGCGATTGTCGTCGTGGCCGGCGTCGTCCCAGGCGGCCACCTGTCGGCTGTCCGGTGACCATTGCGTGTTGAAGTGGTTGTGGTTCGCACCGTGTATCTCGATCCGGTCGAACGGGGCGGTGCTCTTGGCGGTCGCGTCGGCGGCGAAGGAGAGGGCTTCCCGGCCGACCTGGCCGTCGCAAGTCCCCCGGATCACGGCCATGGGCGTCTTCGTGATCTCGTACGCGGTCATGTCCTCGGTCATGACGTTGTAGGCGGGGGCGAGCGCCATGACCGCCCTGACCTTGACGCCGGCGGGCAACTGGGCCTTGTGGTGGTCGGCTGCCTGCCATGTGACGCCGGCGCCGCCGCGCGAGTGGCCCAGGGTGCCGACCCTGTTCAGGTCGACGTGGTGCCGGAAGTCGACCCGCCGCGGCTCGCCCGTGGCCGCGTCGCGGAACGCGCCGACGAGACCACCGCGGCCCGTTGCGTTGAGCTGCTGCCACAGGGCGAGGTGCCTGTTGACCAGGTCGGCCCGAGCGGAGGCGTTCTCGTCGCCCCACACCGACGAGGCGTTGATGCCGTTGGCACGGACGGACACCACGATGAAGCCGTGTCGGGCCAGTTTGTCGCCGAGGTAGTCGTAGCCGCGGTCGTTGGCGATGGGGCGCGTGCCGGGGGCGCAGGGCCAGCTGAACAACTTCTGGTTGGCCGCGGACCACGCGTCCCGGTCCTCGGCCTGTTCGGCCGCGTCGCGGGCTGCCGCTGCCGCCCGGTCCGCGCAGGTCTCGTGCCAGCCGTGCAGGAGGACGACGAGTGGCCGCGGGGTGGTGCCAAGGCCCTTCGGGTAGTGCACGGTCGCGGCGAGCTCGACCGGTTCCCCGGTCTCCGGCAGCGTGTAGGCCCGGTCACCCAGGTCGTAGGTGAGGGTGGCGACGCTCTGCGGACCATGGGCGGGAGTGCCGTGGGACGCGGCGGAAGCGGGGCTTCCCGCCAGTACCTGTGGCAGGAGGAGGGACGCCGTCGACGCGGCGAGTGTGCAGGACCGGAGCAGCCGTCGGCGAGGAACGGCTGGTGAGTCGTTGTGCTTCAAAGATGGTCTCCATGAGCGGTGGCGTCGGCGGGCGGCTGCCGTCCGCCGGATGATGGCTTCAGTCCGACAGACGCCCGACGAGGCCCGAGGTTGCGGGGTCCGTGGATCCGGCGTGGCCGGGTTCCGGCCTTCCCGTCTGTGGCGCCCTGCGCTCTGTGACGTGTGAGCGAGGCCGCATTCTCCCGGAATCCGCAACGTCTTCCGGCCCCGGACGTCTCTAGGGGAGGAGGGTCCGCCTCCGCATGCCGACACGACATGGTGAGGTACGCATGACCCCGGATGCCACCGCCGTCACGAGTGCACTCAGGCAGCCGACCGGCGCCGATGTCCCGGCTGGGCAGAGGGTACGTCGGCGATGAACGTGGCCGCGCAGCCCCATGCTGCTCCGCTTGTGCCTGCTCGCACCGGGGCCGGCAGGCTTCGTCATCGCTGGGCACATCTGCTGCTGAGGCTTTCCGAAGGGCGACGGCACAGCGGGCACCGCGTACTCGCGCTCGAACCCACCCCCCAGGCCGCGTCCGACCGGCGCCGCGGTGACGTCACCCCCGACATCAACGATCTGTACCACCACCGCAGGCTGTACTACGTCCGTATGGCCCTGCTCCTCGTGGACGACCATCCCACCGCCGAGGACGTGGTCCAGGACGCGTTCACGGCCATGTTCCGCCGTCACGGCGCAACACTCACGGACCTGGCCGACCCCGAGGCGTACCTGCGGACCAGCGTGGTGAACGGCGCGCGCTCAGTGCTGCGCAGGCGCCGGACCGCACGCGCGCACGTGCCGGAGCGGCCGGCCCCCGTCCCACCGGCTGACGAGGGTGTTCTGCTGAAGGAAGAGCACCGCGAGGTGCTGGCGGCGCTGCATTCGCTGACCCGACGACAGCGCGAGGTCCTGGTGCTGCGATATTGGTCGCATTTGTCGGAAGCCCAGATCGCCGAAACGCTCGGCCTGTCGCGCGGGGCGGTCAAGTCCACGGCCAGCCGGGCGCTGACCGCCCTGGCCAGGAAGTTGGAGGCAACCCGATGAGCGGGCAATCCGGCCCCCACGGTACGGACCGGCTGGAGGACGTCCTGCGTGAGGCCCTGGCCGCTCGCGCCGCCACCATCAGTGCCGGAGATCTACGTCCGGCGCAGCCGCCGTCCTCGACCGGCGTGCAGCGGCGCCACAGGCTCCGGCCCGCCGCTGCCACCGCGGTCGTGGGACTGGCGGCCGCGGTGGCAGCAGCCGTGTTCCTCATGCTCGGAACCGACGAGCGGCCGCGGGATCCTTCAGTGGTTCCGGCCGGTCCGTCGATTTCCCCGACCGGTGATCCCAGCCCGACGGCGTCACCGGGTCGGAAGACCTCCGCACCCGTTCCCGCACCACCCTCCGCCGGCCCTGCCGAGCGTTCGGGGCCCGCGCTTCCCGAGGTCGCCCCGAGGTAGCCGCTGGAGCGCCGGACAGGTCTCCCTCTCCCGGCGCCGTCAGCGGGCGTAGACGGCCTCGACGAAGCGGATCACCCGGTCCTTCAGTGCCGCCCCCTGGGGGCTCTCATGGATCATGCTGGTCCCGTGGAATCCGCTCGGATCGATGACGAGCTTCTTGTCCTTCGCGGCGGAGGCCGCGTACAGCTCACGGACCTGCTTCTCCACGGCGCCGTTCATGTCGCCGGGTGAGACGACGAACAAGGAGGGCGTGTCGATGGTCTTCACCGCGGCCACGCCGTCGCCGCCGCAACGGGCGGGAGAGGACATGATGAGCAGCCCCACCACAGGCACAGTGCGCTCAGCGCCGACGATCGCCGCGGTGGTGCCGCCGCACGACGCCCCTCCGACGAAGACCCGCTCGGCGCCCAGGCGCTTGAGTTCGGCGAGGGCGGCGCGGGCGTCCCGGGCGATGTGCTCGTTGTCCTCGGGCACCTCTTCCGAGGCGCCGTGATTGCGGTACTCCGGGATCATCACGTGATATCCGCGGGAGGCGAGCTCCTGGCCGATGTCGAGGAAGGAGCAGATGCTGTAGCCCTGCTCGTGGTCGAGGAGCACCCCGTCGGGACCTTCGCCGAGTTCGAGGGCGGACAGATGCACTCCGTCACTCGTGGTCAGTGACGTCGCCTTGTCCCGCAGGGCTTCGGGCACGCAGGAGTTGACGAGGTAGCCGGTGCTGCTGCGAACCGTCCTGTCGGGCCAGCTGGGGGTGTAGGACGCGGGCGGCCGGGGAGTGGGCCGGGTGGTGCGCGCTTCTGGGTCCCGCCCCGAGGGTCCGCGGGGTGACGGCTCGGCAACTGCCGACGTGTGTACGGAGCTCGGCGCACGGGACGCGTCCGGCCCGGCGGAGCATGCCGCCAGTACACCGAGACACAGCAGCGCGACCAGGATCGTACGCGGATCTCTTCTCACTGTTCTTCCTTGCCTCTCCCGCTTGGGTGTCCGAAGGGCCCTCGAGAGGCGCCGCCGAGTACGACACGTGGTCCCGGCGGCATGCGGGTTCCGAACATCGCTTCGCCATGACAGACGTGTGGCCGCTGCGAGGGTTGCAGGTGCCCTCGGCGTTTTCACGCCGCGCGCGGTTGCGTCCTGCGGGAGCGTCGGGGCCCGACGAGCCGATCGCCCGTGGGCCCGGCGATGCCTGAGCGCGGCCACTCCACAAGGACGGCACCGGTGACGCACGCCGGGCGCGCACCGGTGAGGGTGGGACATGATGGGCGGGCCCGTCTCCGCGCTCCCCGCGGCCCCGTCGCCCCGGCCGTTCTGGACGAGGCCCCTGCGATGGGGCACTTCCCCCAGGTCGAAGCCCCCGAGCTCGTCGGCCCGCTCCTGTTCCGCCGGCTCGACGGCAATCAGCGAAGGGCACCGCCCGCCGGTGCTCCGGTCGCCAGTCGTGCCGCCGGCGGGAGGGGTGCGTGGTGAGGGCGGGCCTCGAGCGCCTGGATCGCCAGTCCTGCGAACCGTCGCGAGGCCGTGACCTGCGTGTCGGTCGATCGAGTGTGGATGCCCTTGTTGGCCATGAGGATGAGGATGAGGTCGTCCAGCACGAAGTCGGAGCGCAGGCGCCCCTCTTCCTTGGCTCTCCGGGCCAGTCCGGCGACTGCCTTCAGCGTGTACTCACGTCCCGCGACATCGGGCGCTCCCGGGAAGGCCGACAGGAAGGCCTCGGTAAAGCCCCGATCGCGTGCGTGCAGCTCACAGATCTTCTCGATCACCAGGCACAGGCCACGCCACGGATCGGGGTCTGCGCACCCCTGGTCGACGATGGCGCGGCATGCGTGCAGCTGGTCGGCGAAGGCCTCGGCGACCAGCATCTGCTTGGTGGCGAAGCGACGGTACAGGGTGGCCGGTCCCACCCCGGCACGGCGCGCGATCTCCCGCATCGGCACCTCCAGGCCGTCGGCCGAGAACAGCGCTCGGGCCGCGTCGAGGATGCGGTCGCGGTTGTCCTTCGCGTCGGAACGCAGCTTCTGAGGCAGACGGTCGGGCACGCTCTCACTTTACCCAAGCGGACGGGGGCGTCCGATTACCGTCCACGACGTAAGAGCTCGCCGGGACCATCGGGCGATCGGTGGCGAGTAGGGCGAGTGCGGCGAGTACGCGGCAGGGTCGTGCTGAGCGGTCCATGAATGTGGAGACGACAATGAAGGCAATCGCGATCAAGACGTTCGGGGGTCCTGAAGGCCTGGCTGTCGTCGACCTGCCGGTGCCCGCGCCTGCTGCCGGGCAGGTGCTGGTCGCCACCGAGGCGGTGGGCGTCGGTGGTGTCGACACCGTGATCCGGAGTGGGGCCCTGGCCGCCTACGGCTTCAAGGAGGGCTTCGTCCCGGGCAGCGAGGTGGCGGGCACCGTGACAGCGGTCGGTGACGGCGTCGACACGTCGTGGATCGGCCGACGGGTGTGGGCCTTCACCGGTACCGGCGGGGGTTACGTCGAGCAGGCCCTCGTACCGCTCGGGCAGATCCTTCCCCTGCCCGGCAGCCTGTCCGCCGTCGACGCGGTGACGCTGGGCAGCGCCGGGGCGGTGGCGCACTTCGGGCTTCGTCACGCCCGGTTCGCTCCCGGGGAGACTGTCCTGGTGCGCGGCGCGAGCGGCAGCATCGGGATCATGGCGGTGCAGCTCGCGGCTCGGCGTGGTGCCGCCGCCGTGGCGGTCACGACATCGTCGGCCCGGCGCGGCGAGCAGCTGCGCCGTCTCGGGGCGACCCACGTGCTGGACCGCTCGGGCGGCGGAGGGGAAGACGCTCCGGCCGGCTATGACGTCATCATCGACGTCGTGGCCGGAAAGGACATGCCGTCGTTCTTCGACAGGCTCAACCCGAACGGCCGCATGGTGGCCGTGGGCGCTGTCGGAGGCCGGCCGCCCGCGGACTTCGGCACGAAGATCATGGCGTCGTTCCAGAAGTCGATGTCCTTCGCCGCTCTCAGCACGGCCACCGTCCCCCCGGCCGACCTGCGTGCCGTGCGCGGCGAGCAGTTCGCCGCAGCCGGTCGCGGCGAGATCGAAACGGTGGTGCACGAGGTGCTGCCCATGGACGAAGCCGTGCTGGCGCACCGGAAGATGGCCGCTGGTGAGGTCTTCGGCAGGATCGTGCTGACGCCGTAGTCGAAGGCGCCCACTCCGAGATCGTCACGGTCCCCCGCCCGGTCGAGACGAGGGAGTCCGAGCGCGGCAGGGGCCCCGGCCCCTGCCTGGACGCCCTGCGCATCAGCCGGCGCCCTGCGATCAGAGTGCGCGCCGTACCGTGCCGTGCGCGCGGCGGATGACCAGGAGGGAGCGTCCTGGCACAAAGCATTACTCAATGCAACAATTTCTCTCGAAGGGATGTTGTCGCCTGCCGAGGAAACCGCAGACGGAGGTTGTCGCACGTCCCGCTCCCGGTGGGGAGGTGTACTGCGTGCATCCGGTTCGACCGAACAGGAGCTTCGTCCTCCTGCTTCTCAGCGTGGTGCTGATCTCGGTCCTGCGACTGGCACTGGCGGCCGCCGACGTGCACATCATGGGCATAGCCGAGTACGCCGTCCTGATTCCGGTCGTGGCCAGTGCCCTGCTTCCGGTGCGGCAGACCGTGATCGTCGGAGTGTTCAACCTGGCCGCCGCCATCGCGCTCTACGGAGTCCTCCTTCGGGACATGGGGCGCGCCAACCAGATCACGATCATCACGGCATTGGCGGTGGCCCTGGTTGTCAGCGCGGCCGTCTGCCGGATCCGTGTCGCCGGCGAGACGCGCTTCCGGCGGCTCGTGATCGCTCGCGAACGGCTCGCGCTCCTCAGTGAGGCCAGCAGCCGTGTCGGAAGCACTCTCGACGCGACTCGGACCACCGAGGAACTGGTCGAGGTCGCCGTGCACCGCTTCGCCGACCACGCCTACGTGGACCTCTTCGACAGCGTCCTTCAGGGCGACGAACCCGTCCTGCGGCCCGGCACGGGTGACCTCACCCTGCGCCGTACCGCGGTGGCGGGACCGTCCGCGTCCTCGGAGGCGGTGCAGCCGGGCGATCCCGTCATCTACCGGCAGAGCGCGGAACCGACCCTCGGGCTGTTCACGGGCGAGCCCGGAATGCTGGAGATCACCGACCCCGCCGCCTCCCTGCCGGCAGAAAGCGGCGACGCCGGCACGAGCGGGGTACGCTCCGCGCTGGCGATCCCCCTTCGCGCCCGAGGGGTGACCCTGGGCGCGGCACTCTTCACACGCTTCCCGGGCCGGGATCCCTTCGACGCCGACGACCTGCTCCTGGCACAGGAGATCGGGGACCGGGCCGCGGTGTGCGTGGACAACGCCCGCCACTACACCCGGGAGCACAACACCTCCCTGACGTTGCAGCGGAGCCTCCTGCCGCCGAGCGCACCGCGGCAGCCGGCGGTGGCCGCGGCCACGCGCTACCTCCCCGCGGGTCCGTACGCGGGAGTGGGCGGCGACTGGTACGACGTCATCCCCCTGTCGGGGGCCCGGGTCGCCCTGGTCGTGGGCGACGTGGTCGGCCACGGCGTTCGCGCCTCGGCGACCATGGGCCGGCTGCGCGCCGCGGTACGAACACTCGCCGACATCGATCTGCCGCCCGACGAACTGCTCACCCACCTCGACGACGTCGTCACCCGGCACCGGGACTTCGGCGAGCCCCAGGACGCGTGCCATGAGGTCGGACCGGCTGTCGGCGAGATCGTGGCGACCTGCCTGTACATGATCTACGACCCGGTCACACGCCTCTGCACGGCCGCCCGGGCCGGCCACCCGCCGCCCGCCGTCATGCGGCCCGGATCGGACGTCGAATACCTCGACATTCCCGCCGGCCCTCCCCTGGGCGTGGGAGGACTTCCCTTCGAGGCGGCGGAACTGGAACTGCCCGAAGGCACACGGCTCGCCCTGTACACCGACGGCCTCATCGAATCCCCCGGACGCAGCCTCGACGAGGGACTCAAGCATCTGCGAACAGCGCTGTCCGATCCCATTCCCGCGCTGGAGGACATGTGCGACCACGTCCTGCACACGGTGGTCGGCCAGGGGGCCCGGGACGACGTCGCCCTCGTCATCGCCCGCACCCAGGAACTCGACGGCACCCATGCCGTCGCGTGGGACCTCACGGAGGACCTTGCCGAGGTCGCCCGGGCCCGTGACCTCGCCTCCTCCCGGCTGGAAGGCTGGGAACTGGGGGAGCTGGCGTTCACCACGGAGTTGGTCATCAGCGAGCTGGTCACCAATGCCATCCGCTACGGCTCGGGGCCGGTACAACTGCGGCTCATCCGTGAGGACGCCCTGATCTGCGAGGTGTCCGACGCCAGCAACACCGTTCCCCACCTGCGGCGAGCCCGGATGTTCGACGAGGGCGGCCGCGGGCTGTTCATCGTGGCGCAGCTCGCCGAGCGCTGGGGCACCAGACAACGGCCCGACGGCAAGACGATCTGGGCCGAGCTCGCCCTCCCGGCCGCCGGCCCGCAGCCGATTCGGTGACGTCCGGTGCAGGCGGAAGGTGATCCGGGGACAGCGGTGCAAGCGCTGAGGTCACACCGCCGGGACGAGTCGATGACTCCCAGGTGCTGGAAGGAAGCGAGTCCGATACCCGCGAAGTGCCGGCGGACGGGGTGCGCCCGCCAGGTCAAGGCGCAGGCCTCGCAGCCGATCTCACCGTCCTGTACTCCCGACCGGCAGCCTGAGGACGCATGAACGAACTGCTGACCGCGGCGATCGAAGCCCACGGCGGAAGCGCACGCTGGCGTGATCTGACCCGGGCGCGATTCACCCTTGTCAGCGGAGGGCGCCTGTTCGCCGTCAAGGGTGTGCCGCAGGATCCCGAACCACGCGAGATGACCATGCTGCTGCACGAGGAGCGTGCCTCGGTCAGGCCCTTCGGCGCCCCCGACCAGAAGACCGACTTCACACCGGGACGGGTGAGCATCGACAAGGTCGACGGACGCGTGGTCGCCGCTCGCGAAAACCCCCGGTCCTCCTTCACCGGCCACACCCTCAACACCCCGTGGGATCCGCTGGACCGCGCCTACTTCAACGGCTACGCGCTGTGGACCTACCTCACCACGCCGTTCCTGCTGGCCATGCCCGGCTTCACCGTCAGCGAGATCGACCCGTGGCAGGAGGGGAAGGAACTGTGGCGTGGCCTGCGAGCCACCTTCCCGCCCGGGATCGCCAGCCACAGCACGCACCAGGACTTCTACTTCGGCTCCGACCATCTGCTCCGCCGACACGACTACCGCGTCGATGTCGCGGGTGGACTCGCCGCCGCGCAGTATGTGTACGACCACGTGGAAGCGGACGGCATCATCCTTCCCACCAAGCGCCGGGCATACAGCCGCGACGCCACAGGCCGCCCCGTCCCGGATGAGGTCGTGGTCTCGATCGACCTCAGCGACATCCACTTCAGCTGACGCTCGACGGGCCGCCCGCGAGCAGCGCGCCCGTCGGGCATCTCGGGGCCGCGGTCGATACCGGGTACACGCGGATGGTGGCTGCCGACCGCACCGCGGTTCCCATCGGCAGATGCCAGACTGCGGGGGTGGACCCCGACCTCTACCCCGACCTGGCCGCCGCGGGCGGTCTGGCCGCAGCCCTGGAGCAGGCAGCAGCCGGCCTTGGAGCCGATCTCGTCACCGAGCGCGACGCCCGGGACGCAGTGGTTCAAGCGCGTATCGCGACCACGGTGCCTGACCGCAAGCCGCTCTCCGTTTGGATCTATGCCAAGGAACGCGGCTTCGGTTTCTCCGGATGGAGCAGAGGGGTCGAGCTGATCGCGGGATACACGGAACACCTCGAGGATGTGGTCCGAGTAGGGGTGGCTTGGGGAGAAGGCATGGGGCTGCGCGAGTTGCACGAACGGTTCCCGTTTCTCCACCACAGCGAGCGCGCCGAAGCGCATGAACGCGGGCCGGCCGCGGAGGTCGAACTGCAGTGGCGTCTGCTGCACGAACAGGCGGCGGAAGCGCCCGACTTCCCCGGCTTCCGGCTGCTCGTGCAGGCGGCCCATGCCGCACCGCGTCTGCGGCAGCTCTATCCGTTCTCCAGCCACTGGGTACTGGGCTTCACCGGCCGCACCGGGCAACCGTCAAAGGTGGAGGTGGTCATCGCCCCCGCGTACGACGGTCGCCCCTATCGCGTGAGGGACTATCTTCACGCCGGGGACGGTGTGATCGGTGAAGCCTCCACCGCAGAGGAGGCCGTCGCCTTGGCGATCGCCCACCTCCCCGCCGATCTGGGCCCAGCCATCGCGGGGACCTCCGACCCCGATGACTGACATCGCGTCGGCCGCTCGCCCGCTCTTTGCTGAGCCTCCACCTGAGTGCGACGGCCACGAGCAGGCCGGCAGCCAGATTCCCCCGGTGCAGCGGCCGCCCGATATCACTTCGGGACGAAGGGGCTTCGTGCCCGCTGCGTGCACGTTGCACCGTCCGGTCCGCCACGCCCCAAGACTGCGCGACGCCGGCACGGTGGGAGACGGCGCTCGATGACCACCATCGCGTCATCTGGAGGGCTCCGCAGTGACGGGCGGGTCCTCCGTCGGTCACCAGCGGCCTTCGACGCCTCGGGCAAGAGCCGCGGGGGTTCGTGTAATGCGGCGACGTTGCCCTACGGGGTGAGTGCGACGTAGATGGATCCCTCGGTGGCAGACCACGAAAAGCCCTGGTGCACCGTGCGAGCGCCGTCGGTCAGAATGCGGGCGGCCATGGCGGTGACCGACTCGGCCAGGCCCGAGGCGTTGTCCGGCGCCCACTCCCGGGCGCGGTCGGCGAACATGTAGAGGGTCTGCAGCGCCGCCTCGACGTCGTGCACCTGCTGGCCCGCGTAGGCGACGGGCTTGATCTCCCAGCACATCCGCATGGCATCGCTCCTCCGGAAGGAAGCGGCTACAGCGCCAGGATGCGGGTCCGAGGCCCGGCGCGCATGCCGGTGAGGGTGGCCCTGGCTGCGGGACGGGTGCCCTGAAGTACGCGTTTCCCTGGTTTGGCCTGCGGATCCGTGTACGGCACTCAGGAACGGGCACGTCCGCGACCCGGAAGAGGGCTCCGCACATGCGCCCTCCCCACGGTGCCCCGACATTGGTGGAGTGTGCAGACGTCGGTTCGCCGGCTCGTGGACCGCATGCTCTGCGAGGGCAAGCCGGAACGCCGAAGGCCGATGCCGGTCGACGCGTGCGTTCGGACGTCGCCCCTGGGCGGCTCCCGTGGTCTCAGCGCACGCGCCGACCTCACGCCGAGGAGCCCTCGCCGGTGGGTTCCGGCGCGGGCTCCTCAGGACCGAGGGCTTGCGGAGCAGGTCGAAGCTCTCGTATGCGACGGCACGATCGCGTGCTCTCGCGTGATCCGCAAGCTGAAAGGCGCAATCGAGTGACGGGGCCCGCCAGAGACCGGGGCATGCGCACTGGGCACCTTCGGCAGCTGCGCGGCGATGAGGCCGAGCAGGCCGATGACGGCGCCGCGATCATCGCGGCGCCGTGAGCGTGCGCGGACGGACGCGCCACGGTCCTCGGGTCGCTCACGTGACGCGCGCTACGAGGAGGGCGATGTCGTCGGTTCCGGGAGTGGTCGGCATGGCGTGCTCCAGCAGGGTGTCGGCGAGGTCGTCGACGTCTTGAGTGCCGCCGGCTTGGGTGAGGTGTTGTGCGAGGCGATCGGTGGCGTGGTCGATGTCCGTGCCGGGAGCTTCGACGAGACCGTCGGTGTACAGGATGAGGACCGTGCCGGGCGGCACGGGGATGTCGAGGGTGGGGTAACCGGCGTCCGCGGTGACACCCAGCAGGATGCCGACAGGCATCGCGAGAGCCTCCGTACGGCCGTCGGGGTGTCGGATCAGGGGGGCCGGGTGGCCGGCTGTGGCCAGCCGGGCACTGTGCCGTGCCAGGTCGACGTGGGCATACAGGCAGCTGGTGAACAGGCCCGGGTTGAGGTCGGTGATCAGCCGGTTGGTCCGGGCGAGAACGGCGCCAGGTGCGGTGTGGGCGGCGGCGTGGGCGTGGACGGCGGTGCGGACCTGGCCCATGAGTGCGGCGGCCTGGACGTTGTGGCCCTGGACGTCGCCGATGGTGATGGCCGCGCATCGTGACCCGCAGCGGATGAGGTCGTAGAAGTCCCCGCCGATGTCCGTGCCGTGGCCGGCGGGCAGGTAGCGGGCAGTGACCTGCAGTCCGGGGACGGAGGGCAGGGCTTGTGGGAGCAGACCGGCCTGCAGCGTCCGCGCCAGGTTGAGGTTGGCGTCGTACAGCCGGGCGCGGTCCAGGACTTGGGCTATCAGACCGGCAACCGAGGTCAGGATGGCGCGTTCGGCCGTGGGGAAGGCGCGTGGGTGGTCGTAGGACAGGACCATCAGGCCGATAGGGCGGCCGGACGCTATCAAGGGCAGGAAGGCCCAGGCGTCGCGGTCTTTGAAGCGGGGAGCATGCGGGTAGGCGCGTCGAAAATCGGCGTAGCTGCCGAAGAAGCCTGGCGAACCGCTGGTCAGTGCCTGTACAGGCGGTGTGGGATCGGTCAGGGGCTGGCCGTCGAAGCGTGCCAGGAACTCGGCGCTGTAGCCGCGAGAGCCCAGGATGCGCAGGCGACCGCCTTCGGCCAGCCACAGGGCCAGGCCCTGGACCTCGAAGCCGGGCACCAGTTGATCGCCGACCAGGTCGACGACGTCCTTCACGCGCACTACTTCGCTGAGGGTCGCCGCCATGTGCATCAGTTGATACAGAGTGGTGGCGTCGACTGCCTCCACTGCGCCTGGTGGTGCCTGGACGGCAGGTGCGACGGCGTTGCCGCACGATTCCTGCGGCAGTGCCGTGATGTGGACGCTGACGCCGGAGTCGTCGGGGTAGAGGTGGAAGGACAGCCGCAGACCCGGCGGTCGCACAGCCGTGAAGGTGGTGGGCCGGCGGCTGATGACGGCAGCCCGGTAGCGCTCCTCGAAGTCCGGATGGTTCAGCCACAGCAGGACCTTCCAGGGCCTGGAGCCCACCAGCCGGGCAGTATCGACGTCCAGCAGATCGACGGCCGCGGCATTGAGATAGGTCACCCGGCCGTCGAGGTCCAGCGAGCAACAGCCCACAGGGAGGCGCTCGGTGAAAGTGTGTGCGGCCACGGCCTCGGCCCGGTCCGGGGTGCGTTGCCGGAGCGGGGCCAGGGTCCGTGGTTTTGGCTCCGCGAGCACCGGCTTCCCCCCGTCGGCTGCCCGCTGCATGACCAGACCCGCATCGCGGCAGAAGGCATCGATCACATCGCGCTCTCGCGCGGTCGGCCTTGCTGGGTGCCGGACCGGCCACAGCAGGACCAGGCCGCCCCAGACCGCATCCGCATGAACAACGGGAAAGGCCGCCAGCACAAAGTCATAGGGCAGCACGAACCCCAGCCGAGGATAGCGGCGGGCCATCTCCTCCTGGCTGCCCACCCACACCGCGCACTGGCGACGCACGGCATCCGCCAGCGGCAACGGGTCGTCGAGCATCACCCGCGCCCATGGCGCCGCCATCTGCCAGGGGCCGCCGGACAGGACCGCAAGCTCCAGCGCCTTCCCTCCGGCCGGCAGCAGATACAGCATGCCGATGGACGCCCTGCAGTCCTGCAGGACGTGCCCGAACAGCCGCTCAAGCTGTTCCAGGCTCCGCCCGGCGCTTGACGGCAATGCGTTCTGCACTCTCCGTCACCAACCTGGCGCTGTGTCACCGGCTCCCGTGAAAGCAGGCAGGGATCGGAGCCACGGCGGCTACCGACGGTAGCGTCCCAACGATCATCCCTGTGCCGCAGCCCGGACATTCGCCATTACGGACGCCGCCCCATCACTCGTGCACCTGCCCCAGCGTGCCTCGCACACACGCGCTGGGACGTGCGACCTCGCCGCGCGGCTCGGCCACCTCCGGCGATATCGCGCGTCCCGCGTCAGCGCGCGGCCCTGCAACGCCCCGGGGCCGTGGGGAAGGCGCAGTCGGCACAGCGCGACGTACGGCCCGCATCCGACGCCGCGTGCGCAGGAGGCGACCGCCCCGGACGGCATTCCGCAGCCCCGTGCCGAGTCCTGGCACGCCCGGGGAGAGCACGACGCCGACGACGCTCACAGGCGCGGCTGACGCCCTACGGGAGCGCCGCCCTCGCCCGTGATGCGGGCGGGGGCCCGTCAGGACCGTGGGATGTGTTCTCCATGGGTACGGCCGGGAGTTGGCCCTCCCGGCCGTACCGTCACCCGTTCGTTTCCTGTCCGCTAGTCGATGGAGCGCATCATCTTCTCCATCTGCGTGACCGAGGACCGCGTCTGCGCCAGTTCCTCCAGCGTGCGCCGGTGCAGTTCGACGTTGTCCTCCAGCAGTTCCGCGTACTTCGCGGCGAGCCGCTTGTACTGGTCCTCACGGGCCGCGAGCATCCGGGCCCGCCAGGTCGCGGCGATCTGCCACACGACCACGATGAGGAAGAGGAAGACACCGCCGGCGCCCACCACTCCCGCCATGTCTCCGTTCATTCCGCCGACTCCTTCACGGTTTCCTTCTCCTGATCGGTGATCGTCCGGGCCGCCTTGGCGACGAGGTCGGGGGTGAGTACGCAGGAGAACGGCGTGACCTCGTAGTACTTCATGGCCTTGCCGCCCTCCGACAGTTCCAGCGTCCCGGTGACCAGCCCGGCCGCCTCCAGCCGCTGCAGATGCATGTGCAACAGGGGACGGCCGATTCTCAGCTCGCGGGCGAGCCTGCTGACGTAGTTGCGGCCGCCCTCGGAGAGCGCCGCGACGATCCGCAGCCGGTGCGGATTGCCGAGCGCCGCGAGGACCGCCAGCAGTTCGTCCCCGGTCGGATCCGGGACCGGATCTCGGGTCATCACGCCCCCTTCCGGGCCACCTGTCAGTCAAAGCTGACACCGGACAGAACACCTGTCAAAGAAATCTGACACATCTCAGGGTCGGCAGACACACATCTCAGGGAGATCTCAGGGGCCGCCAGGGTCGGACCTCGGCGGCGAACTCATGACGTGCGGCGTCCGGGCCAACCGCCCACGGCCGTCCGGGCCCGCCGCCTCCGCGGCCCTCAACAGTCCCCCTGACATCCGCTGTCGATAGCCTGACCGAGTGACGACCGACCTGACTCTCCTGTCGCGCGTGGCCTACCGCGGCCGTGAGATCACCGCGCCCCGGCTGCGCGGTCTGCTCGCGCTGCTCGCGGGCGAACTGCGCGCCGGCTGCAGCACCGCGCGGCTGGTGGAAGGGCTGTGGCAGGACGAGCTGCCGGCCAACCCGGCCAACGCGCTGCGGATCCTGGTCTCCCGGGCCCGCACCCAGCTCGGGCCCGACGTCGTCGTCAGCACCCCGACCGGCTACCGGCTGGCGCTGGGCGAGGAGCAGGTCGACAGTGCGGCGGTGGTGCGGTGCGCCGAGGCGAGCGCCCGGCACACCCGGGCCGCGGATCACGCCGCCGCCCTGGCGAGTGCGCAGGAAGGCCTCGCCTTCTGGGACACCACTCCGGACGCCGACGCCGCGCCGGGCGACCCGGTCGCGGAACTGCGGGCCGAGCGGGCACCGCTCCACCACTCCCTCGTACGCTCCCGCGCCCTCGCGCTCGCCCGGCTGGGGCGACGGGCCGAGGCGCTGGCGCCCCTGACGGGGGTCTTCGCCCGCACCCCGCGCGACGAGGAGGTACTGGCCGAACTGCTGCGCGCCGAGGCGGCCACGGCCGGGCCGTCGGCGGCGCTCGCCCGCTACGACGCGTACCGGTGTGAGCTCCGTGACGACCTCGGCACCGACCCGGGCGCCGGGCTCAAGGCCGTGCATCAGGAGCTGCTGCAGGCCGAGGCCCCCGTGGTCCGGTACGGGGTGCCGCACGACCCGAATCCGCTGCTGGGGCGGGACGAGGATCTCGCGGCGGTGACCGCGCTGCTGCACTCCTCGCGGCTGGCCTCGATCGTCGGCCCCGGCGGGCTGGGCAAGACCCGGCTCGCGCACGCCGTCAGCCGGCAGGCGGAGCAGCGGGTGGTGCATTTCGTCTCGCTGGCCGGAGTCGGCACGGACGAGGACGTGGCCGGCGAGGTGGCGTCGGCACTCGGCGGTGCCAAAACGGCACGCGGTGGCGGTGGGGGGTACGGCGGCGGTACGGATGTGGCCGCCGGAATCGTCGCCGCCCTCGGCGCCGGCCCGGCGCTGCTGGTGCTCGACAACTGCGAGCAGGTCGTCCGGGGCGCCGCCGGCCTGGTGCGTGAGCTGGTAGCGCTGTCCAAGGACCTGCGGGTGCTGGTCACCAGCAGGGCACCGCTGGGTCTGAGCTCCGAAGCGGTGTACCAGCTACCGCAGTTGAGCCTGGCGATCTCGATCGAGCTCTTCGAGCAGCGGGCCCGGGCCGCGCGCCACCATGTCGAGCTGCCGCCCGAGGCGGTGGCGGAGCTGTGCAGGCATCTGGACGGGCTGCCGCTCGCCGTGGAGCTGGCGGCGGCACGGGTGAGGGTGCTGTCCGTTCCCGAGATCGCCCGCCGCCTCGGCGACCGCTTCGCGCTGCTGCGCGGCGGGACGCGGGACGCGCCCGAGCGGCACCGCACCCTGCTCGCGGTCGTGGAGTGGAGCTGGAATCTGCTGGAGGAGGACGCGCGGGCGGCGCTGCGGGCGCTGTCGGTCCTCCCCGGCGGCTTCACCGAAGACGCGGCGGAGCGGCTGCTGGACGACGGCGACGCGCCGTACCTGCTGGAGCAGTTGGTGGACCAGTCGCTGCTGAAGGCCGCCGACACCACGGCCGGGATCCGCTTCCACATGCTGGAGACGGTGCGGGAGTTCAGCGCCGCCCGGCGGGCGGCCGCCGGGGAGGAGGAATCGGTCACCGACCGGTTCCTGGGCTGGGCACGGGACTTCGGACTCGCCAACCACGACGTGCTGTTCAGCGCCGAGCCGCTGCGGCACTGGGCGCGGCTGCGCGCGGAGCAGGACAACCTCGTACTCGCCCTGCGGCTTGCACTCACCCGGAACGATCACGCCACCACCGCCGCGTCCGGCGCGGTGCTGGCCTGCGTCTGGCTCACCGACTCGGCGGGCTTCCACCGGCTTCTGACCCTGGCCGCCGACACCGCGGCACCGCTGTCGCACTACCGCCCCGACGCCCGGCACACCGAGGTCACCCGCACCCTCAGCGCCGTCTGCACCGCCGCCCCGTTCATCGGGCACGGGCCCCTCCGGCCGCGCCACCTCGTCACCCTGCGCCGCCTGCCGCCCGCGGAGCCGGACACGCTGTTGCGTGCGCTCTCCGTCGTACTGTGCACCATGCCGGACATGCGCCCGCCGAACTACGAGTCGCTGCGGGAACTGTGCGCCGGCGACGCGCCCTTGCTCGCGGGCATCGCCGAGTGCGTGGCCAGCTACATCTGGGAGTACGAGCACGAACCACAGCGTGCGCTCTCCTCCGCCCGCCGGATGCTCGCCCTGGTCGGCGTCGTCCCCAACCCGGCGCTCACCCTCCTCGGCCACTCCCGCTGCAGCGAGCTGTGCGCGGACGCCGGTCTCGGCGAGGACGCCTACCGGCACCTGCTGGCCGCGCTGGACGCCCTGACGTACCTGAGCGACCAGTCGCCGACGACGGGACTGCGCCGGGGCCTTGTGCTGGCCTGCCTGCAGCGCGGCGAGCCGGACGAGGCCGAGGAGTGGCTGCGGCGGGTGGAGCGGAGCCTGTCCGGGGAGCAGAGCTCCGTCCTCACTCCCGACCTGGCGGCCTCGGCCGAGATCGCGCTGGCCCGCGGGCTGACCGAACTGGGTCTCAAGCGGTGGCGGACGGCCGCGGAACAGATGCGCGCGAGCGACGCTCCGCCCGCCGACGCCTCCATGGTCGCGTGGGCGCAGGCGATCGACGCCCACGCGGTGGCCGCGCACGCGTACGCCGGGCGACTGGAGCCGGTCGCCGGACTGGTGGCCGAGTTGGAGGACCGGCTGCGCACCCTGCTGGCCGACGGCTCCCTGCCGGCCGGCGAGATTCTGGGGTACGGCACCGGGGTGCTGGCCCTCGGTCTGGCCCGGCTCGCGGCGGGCGACGCGTCGGCGGTACGGCTGATGGCGCTTGCGGAACGGCTGCACGTGTCACAGGTGTTCCATCCCACGATGTCCCTCGACCGTGCCCGGCGGACCGCCGGGGAGACGGACGGGGCGGCGTACGCCGACGCGCTGTCGGAGTACGCCGCCCTCGGGCGGGACGGGCTGCGGGAGGCAGCCCGCGCGCTCATTTCGGGTCGCGGTTGAACTGCGCCGTCGACCACAGGTAGCCGAGCACGGTCAGGCCGGCGCACCAGGCGATCGTGATCCACCCGTAGTTGCCGATCTCGGTGCCGAGCAGCAGGCCGCGCAGGGTCTCGATGGCCGGTGTGAACGGCTGGTACTCGGCGATCGGCTGGAACCAGCCCGGCATCGTGTCGGCCGGGATGAAGGCGCTCGAGATGAGCGGGAGGAGGATCAGCGGCTGTGCGCTGTTGGCGGCCGCCTCGGCGTTCGGACTGGCCATGCCGATGCCGACCGCGATCCAGGTGAACGCCAGGGAGAACAGGACGAGCAGCCCGAACGCCGCCAGCCACTCCAGCGCCGTGGCGTCCGTCGATCGGAAGCCGATGGCCACGGCGACGGCACCGACGAGGACCACGCTGGCCACGCACTGCAGCACACTGCCGACGACGTGCCCGATGATCACGGAGCCGCGGTGGATCGCCATCGTGCGGAAGCGGGCGATGAGGCCCTCGCTCATGTCCATGGAGATGTACACCGCGGCCCCGATCACGGTGCTGCCGATGGTCATCATCAGGATGCCCGGGACGATGTAGGCGATGTACTCGGAGCGGTCGGCGCCGCCGCCGCCGATGCCCGCGCTCATCACGTCGCCGAAGATGTAGACGAACAGCAGCAGCAGCATGATCGGCGCGAGCAGCAGGTTCAGGGTCGCGGACGGGTAGCGCCGCGCGTGCAGCAGGTTGCGGCGCAGCATCGTGCTCGAGTCGCGGACCGCGAGGGACAGGGTGCTCATCGGACGTTCTCCTTGGGCTGGTTGGGGACGCCCGCCGGACCGGTGAGGGCGAAGAACACGTCGTCGAGGTCGGGGGTGTGCACGGTCAGTTCGTCCGCCTCGATGCCGGCCGTGTCCAGCCAGTCGAGGATGGAGCGCAGCTCGCGCTGGCTGCCGCCACTGGGGATCTGCAGGGTCAGTGCCTCGTCGTCCCGGGTCACCTCGCGCAGTTCGGCGGCGGCGGACCGGTACGCGGCCGGGTCGGTGAAGCGGAGCCGCACGTGGCCGCCGGGGATGAGCCGCTTCAGCTCCTCCGCGGTGCCCTCGGCGGCGATCCTGCCGTCGTTGAGCACCGCGATGCGGTCGGCGAGCTGGTCGGCCTCCTCCAGGTACTGGGTGGTGAGGAAGACGGTGACGCCCCCGGAGACCAGTTCGCGGATGATCTGCCACATGGTGTGGCGGCTGCGCGGGTCCAGGCCGGTGGTCGGCTCGTCGAGGAAGATGGTCCGCGGGCTGCCGACCAGGGTCATGGCGATGTCGAGGCGGCGCTTCATGCCGCCGGAGTAGGTGGACGCCGGCTTCTTCGCGGCCTCGACCAGGTCGAACCGCTCCAGCAGCTCGGCGGCGACCCGACGCCCCTCGCTCCTGGACAGGTGGTGCAGGTCCGCCATGAGGAGCATGTTCTCCTCGCCGGTGATCAGCCCGTCGACGGCGGAGAACTGCCCCGTGACGCCGATCCCGGCGCGCACCGCCTGAGGGTCGACGGCGAGGTCGTGGCCGCCGACACGGATGTCGCCCGCGTCGGCGGTGACGAGGGTGGAGAGGATATTGACGACGGTGGTCTTGCCGGCGCCGTTGGGGCCCAGAAGGGAGAAGACGGTGCCCGTGGGCACGTGCAGGTCGATGCCCTGGAGGACCGTCTTGTCCCCGAAGGACTTCCGCAGCCCCGTGGCTGCGATCGCTGATCCGTGGGTCGTTGTCATCATGCCCCGGAGTCTGCGGGGCGCCGCGTTCAACGGCCTTTCAGCGCGGTTTCATCAGCCGGCGATGACGGGCGACTCGGTGAAATGGCCTGGTCTGCGTATCGACTGCGCCTGCTGAGGGTCTCGCGGGGCCTTCGTCGGCGTCGCTGCGGCGCTCGTCGGCCCGCCGCGAACTCGCCGACGGAACGACGTCCTGGACGTGCCGTCCCGGCCGTACCTCGACCTCGCGACGGTCGAAACGGGAGCACGGCCTGGGGGCGGCCAGCGGTGTTTCGCCCCGGAGCATCGTCCGGGCCCGGTCCCGCGTGGTCGCCCGGTATTACGGCGGAACCGGCATCGAGAGCGAGTACCACGACGCCGGCGGACGGCGTCTGACCCTCGACGAGGTCATCGACGACGCTGTCCGCCGGCCCTGTACCGCGGCGGCATGTGCGGGTAGAGGTCCTCCTGAAGGCAGGCGCCGCGGCACCTGCCCCGCCGGACCTCACGCCACCGCGTCGTACGACGCCCGTGACCGGACACCGCCGCCGGAGCGCGGCCGCGGGCCGCGCTCCGCGAAGACGGTCAGACGCAGTACGAGATAGCGGCCGATCCCGACGAGCGCGGTGGCCGACAGGTACACCGTCTGCTGCAGGACGACTCCGGCGCCGGGTCGGAGCACCGCCAGTGCGCCGACAGCGGCCGACGTGACCAGCCAGCCCGCGGCGACGGTGGCCGCGCTCTTCAGATGGCCGGCCAGACCGGGCCGTCCGTGGCCGAACGAGATCCGGGCGTGCAGCTCGGTGGCGGCCACGGAGGAGGCGACGGTGGTCAGCACGTTCGCCGCCATCCACGGGATCCACTGCGAGAGCAGGACCAGGGCCGCCGAGGCCGCCAGGGTGACCCCGCCGCCCAGTCCGGCGAAGCGCACGAAGGCCGTCGCGTGCCGGCGCATCAGTCGCAGCCTGTTCATGGTGGTCCCCTCCCGAGTCGCCGCCCCCCGCGGGGCCGTCGTCATCCCGGAGAGCGTGGCCGACCCCGCGTTCATCGCCGTTTCACGGCGTTTTCAGGAGCGCCGGCGGCGGTGAAACCGCTGCGGCTCCACGCGGTGTGCCTCGACGTGATCAGTCGTCCGGCGGGAGTCGGGCGGGTTCGCCTACCAGAGCGGGCCGGTGCACATGTGCTGGATGGTGGACGCCAGCGCCCGCTTCAGTTCGTCGGCGTCCGCCCCGACGATCGCGTCGAACCCGAGCAGGTACCGCCCCACGTGCAGGCCCAGGAGGTGGCTGGCCACCAGAGAGGCCCGGAGCTCGGCCCGCTCGGGGGCGATGGCCGTGACGATCGGATCCACCACGCACGTGGTGAACAGCTCCCGCATCAGCGTGGCCGCCTCCGGACGCTCGCACGCCGCGTGCAGCAGGGTGAGAGCCGTGTTGGGCCGCCCGTCCTGCTCCCAGGTCGCCAGGAACACGTCGGCGAGGCGCTCGCCGATGTGGTCGCGCCCTGAGGCGAGGACCTGGCGGACGACGGTTTCGGGGTCGAAGGGCCACTCGACGGTGGCGGCCAGCAGGCCCGCCTTCGAACCGTAGAAGTGCACGACCAGTGAGGGCTTGACTCCCGCGTTCCTGGCGATCTCGCGCAGTGACGTCTGCGCGTAGCCCTTGCCGTCGAAGGCCGCACGGGCAGCGGTGAGGATCGTGGCGCGCGTCGCCTCGCCGTCCCGCGAACGCGTCGCACCGGGAGACCTGCCGCCCGGGGGGCCGGCGTCAGGGGGCGGGGTCTTCGTCGCTGCCATACCGGCAGTCTGGCACCCCCTACTGGACATGTACAGTTGCTGTAGCCTACAACTGTACATGTACAGCACGATGCGGTTCCGGTGGACGTCTCCCGGATGGCCCGCTCCCGCTTTCCGCTCGCCGATCGGCCCGGAGGTGCGCTTCACGGCGTCCCCGCCCGACCCCCGCGCCGGAGACATCCACGACCCCTGGGAGGTCAACATGACAAACGGTCGGCACGGCGGCAGGGTCGCGCTCGTCACGGGCGCGAGCAGGGGAATCGGCGCGGCCTCGGCCCGGTTGCTGGCGTCCCGCGGCATGCGGGTGGTCGTCAACTACCTCAACAGCCACAAGGAAGCGGACGACGTGGTCGCGTCCATCAGGTCCGCCGGGGGCGAGGCGATGGCCGTCCAGGCCGACGTTCGCGACGCGGACGCGGTGGCCGGCATGGTCGAGCAGGTCCGCGCCGCCATGGGCGAGGTGGAGGTGCTGGTCCACAACGCATTGGTCCCGTTCGCCGTGAAGTCGTTCGAGCAGATGTCGTGGGAGGAGTTGGGCACCAAACTGGAGGAGGAGATGCGGGCCGCGTTTCTGGTGACCAAGGCCGTTGTCCCCGGCATGACGGCTGGCGGCTACGGCCGGATCGTCTTCATGAGTACGGGCACGAGCCGGCAGCCCCGGGAAGGCATGATCGCGCTGGGCACCTCGAAGGCGGCGCTGAACCAGTTCGCCCGCTACGTCGCGCAGGAGATGGGGCCTCGCGGGATCACCGTCAACGTGGTGGCCGCGAGCCCGGTGGACGAGACGAGCATCGCCGATGTCCTCGGCGACCTGCACAGGAAGCGCCAGGCGGCGCAGACCGTGCTCGGCCGGATGGCCAAGCCCGACGACGTGGCCCGGGCCGTCGCCTTCTACGCCGGTGAGGACAGCGGTTTCATCACGGGCGCCATCGCGGGGGTCAACGGCGGCGGGGCCTGGGACTGACCCGGTTCACGACGACAGACAGCGCACCCACCCCCGCGAGCGCGAGGGCCGGAATCGAAGGAGTCACCATGGAAGCCAGGACCACCGCGCTGGTGGTGCAACCCGGTGAGGCGGCCGGGGCATCCCTCACCGACGGCGCGTTCGAGTTGCTCGCCGACGGAGGCGCGGTCAGCGCCAGCCGCCTCACCCTCGCGACAGGCGCCGACGGAGCACCCCCGCACCACCACAAGCTCTCCCACGAGCTGTTCTACGTGCTGGGCGGGACGATGCTGTTCCGTCTCGGCGACACCCTGACCACGGTGGCGAAAGGCGGGCTCGTCGTCATCCCGCCCGGCCTGCCGCACGTCTTCGGCGCGGCGGACGGCGAGACAGCCGACGTGGTGGTGGTCCTCAGCCCGGGAATCGAACGCTTCGGCTACTTCGAGCAGCTGGCCGCCATCAGCCGCGGCGAGGCCGAGTTCGCATCGCTCCTCCCCGAACAGCAGCGCTACGACGTGTACTTCGAGGAACTCCCCGACTGGCGGTCGGCCCCCTCACGGTGATCCCGACGGCCCGGCGCGCCCCCACGGATGCGCCGGGCCCCACTGCGGACTACCACCGGATGACGGCGTATCCGTTGCCGCCGCTGGGGCCGGCGCGCTCGCCGTGGCCCCGCCGCCGCCCGCACCCGAGCGAACTGAGGCTGGGGCCTCGACCCGTCGGAGCCGCCGACCGGCCGTAAAGAACGCGTAAAGATTGCCGGGATCAGGCAATGACCGAGTGCTGCGCTCCGTGACAGCATCGCGGTGTCTTCGAAAGACCGGATCGGCGAGCGGGCGGGGGCGGGATGGAATGGTTTCTCGGTCTTGGAATCGCCGGTCTGGTGGTGCTGGCGCTGGCCCTGGTCTTCGACGGCGTCCTGGACGGACTCTTTGACGGGCTCGGCGGCCTGGACGGACTGCTGTCCCTGCCGGTGATCGCCGGATTCGTGTCGATGCTGGGCTTCACCGGCGCGATCGTCCTGGGCACCACGGGTCTCGGGACGGCGTTCGCGGTCGCGGTGGGAGTGGCCGCCGGGGGCGTCGCGGGGTGGCTGACATGGAGGTTCAGCCGGTCCCTGATGCGCGGGGGTGCTTCGGCCGCGCCACGTGGCGACGACCTCATCGGCGGTACGGGCATGGTGGTCACCGCGATTCCGGCGGACGGCTACGGCGAGGTGCTCGCGTACCTGGCCGGTCAGCCCGTGAAGCTCGCGGCCAAGAGCACCGTCCCGCTGGCGCGGGGCTCGAGGGTGTGGGTGGAGGCGGCGCTGTCGGCCACGTCGGTGGCCGTGCGCCCCGTCGACCACTGACTGTTCGTCACTTTCTGCTCTGATCAAGGGAATCCGGCATGAGCCCTGTACTCACCGCTGTGGTGGGAATCGTCGTACTCGTCGTTCTGCTCGCCCTCGTCGTCGTCACCCGCTACAAGGTCGCCGGCCCCAGCGAGGCGTTCATCGTCACCGGCCGGCGCGGCAAGAAGTCCACCGACCCGGAGACCGGACGGATCTTCACCGACAACAGCGGCCAGAAGGTCGTGGTCGGCGGGGGCGTGTTCGTCGTGCCCTTCGTCCAGCAGAAGTTCACCCTGGACCTGTCCAGCCGGCACATCCCGGTCGCCGTACGCGGCGCGGTCACGCTGCGAGGGGTGAAGGCCCACTTGGAGGGCGTGGCGATCGTCAAGGTCGGGGGTACCGAGGACTCCATCCGAGCGGCGGCGCAGCGGTTCCTGATGCAGCAGGACGGCATCGTCGGCTTCACCCAGGAGGTCCTGTCGGGCGCTCTGCGCTCCATCGTCGGGCGGATGTCCGTGGAGGACATCATCCGGGACCGCGCGGCGTTCGCCGGCCAGGTCGCCGAGGAGGCGGAGGCGAGTCTGTCCGGGCAGGGTCTGGTCCTGGACGCCTTCCAGATCCAGGACATCACCACCGAGGGCTCCTACCTGGAGGACCTGGGACGGCCCGAGGCAGCACGGGCCAAGCAGGAGGCCGACATCGCCGAAGCCCTGGCGCGGCAGGCATCGGAGCAGGCGCGGCTCAAGGCCGAGGAGGAGATCGCGATCGCCCAGCGGACGTTCGCGCTCAAGCAGGCCGAGATCAAGGCCGAGACGGACGAGGCCGCCGCCCGTGCCGCTGCCGCCGGCCCGCTCGCCGAGGCCGCCCGCAGCCAGGAGGTCCTCACCGAGCAGGAGAAGGTCGCCGCACGGCAGGCCGCGCTGACCGACCGCGAACTCGACACCAAGGTCCGCAAGCCGGCCGACGCCGCGCGCTACCAGGCCGAGCAGGAGGCCGAGGCCCGCCGTATCGCGCTGGTCAAGGAGGCCGAGGCGGACGCCCAGCGCTCCCGGCTGACCGGTGAGGGCGAGAAGGCGCACCGCGCCGCGCTCGCCGATGCCGTGCGCATCGAGGGTGAGGCGCAGGCCGCGGCCATCGCGGCGAAGGGGTCGGCCGAGGCCGAGGCCATGCGGAAGAAGGCGGACGCCTTCGCACAATACGGCGACGCAGCCGTGCTGCAGATGCTGGTCGAGGTGCTGCCCCAGGTCGTCGCGAAGGCCTCCGAGCCGCTCGCCTCCGTGGACAAGATGACCGTGATCTCGACGGACGGAGCCGGCCAACTGTCCCGTACGGTCGCGGACAACGTGGCCCAGGGCATGGAACTGCTCAGCTCCACCACGGGAGTCGACCTCGCCGACCTGCTCAAGGGCATCACCAGGCGCGGAACCGCGGCGCCGGCCCACGCCGACACGTCCAACGGCAGGATCGAGATCGCCGACTGACGCGGGGCGAGGGACCGGCGGTGTCACCCGCAGGGGGCCGGGACACGGCGCCGAACCACGCCGGACCCGTCCAGGACGAGGGAGGCGCCATGCGTGACCCGACCGGAGGGACGTCCTTGGCCGTCGGTCTCCTCGTCCTGGGCGCGGTGCAGATCCTCAACATCGGGCTCGCCGTCGAGCTCGGCGTCATCGCCGCCCTGGGCGGACTCGTGGGCCTTGTCCGGTGCCTCCTCTTCGGGAACCACGGACACTGGCTGGTCCACACGGGCGCCGTCGTGGCGGCGACGACAGCAGTGGTCATGAGCTTCGCGCTGCCGGTGGGGTACCTGCCCTGGCTGCACGTCTGAGCGGCGGCGCCGTGTCCTACGCGCGTGCCTGCCCCGTGTCCGGAGCGGATCCCGCCGCGGTCGGGCGACGCGGCCGGAACCGGGAACCCACCATGGCGGCGAACACGACGGCCCAGAACGCCGCGGCGACCCAGACCTCCCAGCGGCCCATGCTCGTCATCCACGAGGTTCCGGTCGCGCGTCCCAGCTCGTGCGTGGTGACGGCGTACATCCCGACCGGGAAGACGAGGTTCCACCAGCCGAGGTCGTAGCGCAGCGGAATGCGGCGCAGCGCGTGCCGCCATACGCCCAGGGCCAGCAGGAGCGGGATGAGCCAGCTGGAGAACGACCACAGGACGACGGACGACCCGACGAGGAGCTCCCGCGAGAGCATCGTGCTGCCCGCTGGGAGGGCGATCAGCCGCACCGGGACGAGCGCGGCGATCGCCGCCGCCCCCATGAAGATCCAGACCGACGTCATGAGGCCCTCCGGCCGGACGGGCCGGGCCAGCAGCCTGGCCAGGACGATCGCGGAGGTCAGCAGGTACTGCATCAGGCCGACGGCCCAGCACACCACCGCCAGCACGGGCAGTACGTGTCCCGAGGTCACCCGGGCCAGCGAGGCCGCCGCGAGCGCCACCGACTCCGAGCCCACCGCCCACAGGAACCAGGTGCCGTTCACCTGGTCGAACGAGGGGCCCCGCTTCAGGGTGGTGATGAGCGCGAGCGGAATGCCGTAGTCCAGCACCACCCACCCCAGTGCCCCGAACGCCAGGAACGCCCCGACGGCTGCCGTGTGGCCGTCCGGCGCGAGGCGCGAGGCCAGCACGTTGGAGGAGATGGCGAGGGTCAGGAAGGCGAAGGCGCGCGGCCCGAGGAAGTCCGCGACGAACCGTTCACGCCGCCGCAGCAGCCGCCAGCCGTAGGCGGGCACCAGCACCGCGAACCCGGCCACGGCCACCCACAGCAGTGCGGCGGAGGCGGTGCGGGCACCGTTGACGTACAGGGCCGTGGAGACGATGCCGGTGCCCATGACGAACGCCAGCGCGCCGGGGTTGAGGTCCGCCACCGCGGCGGAGACGGCTGCGCGGTGTCCGGGCGGTCGGGGACCGGGGCCGGGCGTCCGCTCACCGATTCCGCGGCGGATGATCTTCGTCATAACGCGTCCTCCGGCCGCTCTCGCGGTAGCGGCATTTTACCGATGTGCCCACTTCATCACCTTTCGGGCGCGGAGGCGGTCCGGGGGCCGCCGGGCCCCGCCGTGGCCGCGGCCTGCGCCGCAGCCTTAATGACGGTGTCCGCGACGGCCCGTGCCGTCAGGCCCGCTTCCGCGAGGATCTCGGCACGGGTCGCCTGCCGGGGAAACCCGTCGGCCACGCCCAGGACCCGCACCGGAGTGCGGACACCGGCCTCCTGCAGGGCCTGGACCACCGCCGTGCCCACTCCCCCGGTACGCAGACCGTCCTCGACCGTGACGACCAGGGCGTGACCGGCGGCAAGGGCGGCAAGTTCACCGGGAAGCGGCTTGACCCACAGCGGGTCCACCACGGTGATCTCCACGCCGCGTTCGGCGCAGAGCCCCGCCGCTTCGAGCGCGACGGCGGCCGTCGTTCCGACGGCGATCAGCAGGACGGTGCCGGTGCCGGGCGCCGCCTCGCGCAGGACGTCGACCGCACCGGCGCGACCGGCCGCCGGGATCTCCGGGCCCACCGCGCCTCGCGGGTAGCGCAGGACCGTCGGCGCGTCGGTGATCGAGACGGCCCGCCGCAACTGCTCCCGCAGCGTGCGCGCATCGCGGGGGGCCGCGATGCGCAGGCCGGGGACGGCTTGGAGCATCGCCAGGTCCCAGAGCCCGTTGTGGCTGGGTCCGTCGTCGCCGGTGACCCCGGACCGGTCGAGCACGAGGGTCGCACCGAGACGGTGCAGCGCGAGGTCCATCAGGACCTGGTCGAGTGCGCGGTTCAGGAAGGTGCCGTACAGGGCGATCACCGGGTGCAGTCCCGCCATGGCCATCCCGGCGGCCGAGGCGACCGCGTGCTGCTCGGCGATCCCGACGTCGAAGAACCGTGCCGGGTACCGTGCGGCGAAGTCGTTCAGGCCGACCGAGCCGGGCATGGCCGCGGTGATCGCCACGACGTCGGGGTGCGTGTCCGCCAGTTCCACCAGTTCCCGGCCGAACGCCGCCGACCAGGTCAGACCGGCGGGCCGCAGCGGTCGCCCGGTCCGCGGGTCGATGGTGCCGATGCCGTGCAGATGGTCCTCCTCGTCCTGCTCGGCGGGCGCGTACCCGAGCCCCTTGCGCGTGATGCAGTGCACGACGACGGGCGCGCCATGGGTCTTGGCACGCTCCAGGGCCGCTTCCAGGGCGGTGATGTCGTGGCCGTCGACGGGCCCGATGTACTGCAGTCCCAGCGCGCCGAAGAGCGAGTGCGGCGTCACGGCCTCGGCGTGGCCCTCCCCGAGGCCCGCCCTCAGTCCCCCTTTGACGCCCTCTTTGGCCGCGTGCAGGGTGCGGTGCAGCGCGCGCCCGGGCGTCCCGGCACCGCCGAGGGCCTGCTTGCCCCAGCCGGCCAGACGCTCGTATCCGGCGTGGGCGCGCAGGGCCGCAAGGTGCCGCGCGAGTCCGCCCACGGTCGGCGCGTACGAACGGCCGTTGTCGTTGACGACGATCACCACGGGCCGGCCGGGTGCCTCCGCGATGTTGTTGAGTGCCTCCCAGGCCAGCCCGCCGGTGAGCGCTCCGTCGCCGACGACGGCGACGATGTGCCGGTCGGCCTCTCCCGCGAACCGTGCGGCCTTGGCCATGCCGTCGGCGTACGACAGGGCCGCCGAGGCGTGAGAGTGCTCGATGTGGTCGTGCGCGGACTCCTCGCGGCTGGGGTATCCGGACAGGCCGCCGCGCTGCCGCAGGCCGGTGAACTCGCCGGCCCGGCCCGTCACGATCTTGTGCACGTACGCCTGGTGGCCGACGTCCCAGAGCAGCCGGTCACACGGGGAGTCGAAGACGCGGTGCAGTGCCAGGGTCAGTTCCACGACGCCGAGGTTGGGCCCCAGATGGCCGCCCGTCGCCGCGACGTGCCGGATCAGGAAATCGCGGATCTCCCCGGCGAGCCGGACCAGCTCCGGGTGGCTCAGACCCCTCAGGTCCGCGGGCTGGTCGATCCGTGCCAGCAGGCTCATGCCGCCGCTCCTCCTCGATGCTGACGTGCCGTCGGCGGACTGCGGTACACAGCCGAACGCGCGCCGCACGTGCCGCCGCTCACCCTGTGCGAGCCCAACGGTTCCGGCCCGTGTCCCCGCGCTGACGACGGTAGATCCGGGAGATGGCGGGGGCGGACGGTCCTCCGTGCCGCATCGGCCTCACATCAGGACATCGGGCGGGCGGACGCCTGCGTGCCGCCGCCGCGTCAGGGTGCGCGCAGGCGATGCGGTGTCCCGATCCGAGGGCTTCATGGCCCGCCGGCCGGCCATCGGCCCCGCGGGGAAACCCGCTTAAGCCCCTGAGGCCGCGAATCCGCGGCCGGTGGACCCGTCCCGGGGAGGAGACATGAACGACCGCGAGCCGGTGGACGCCCCGCGGCAGCCGCCACCCGTCCTGTACAACCTGGCACTCCTGCAAGGCGAGTTGCTGGCCAGGCACCGTCTGTCGCTGTACGACTGCCTCATCCTCGGTGCCCTCGCCGGAGCCGAGGACCGGGCCGTGCCCGTCGTACGGCTGACGGCGTTCCTCCGGGAATCGGCGACCCGGATGTCCTCGCACCTGAAGAGCCTCGAGGCGGCCGGACTGATCGAGCGCCATCGCCGGGACAGGGATCACAGGAGGGTCGAGGTGACCCTGACCGAGGCAGGACGTGCCGCGTTCGCCGACGCCGAGAAGGCCGCGCAGGAGCGGCTTCGCCAGGATCCCGTCCCCTGACCGGTCCACGCTCGGCGGCCGAACGGCCGCACCCGCACCGCGAGGGAGCGAACGCGGCCGTCCGTGGGCCGGGGCCGGCTCGGACGTCGGCTCGTCGCCCGGGCTGCGCCGGTTTCAGGCGGCCTGCCGCGGCGGGAGGAAGGCGCCGGCGGTCTCCGGGTCGGGCCACGGCGTGACGGTCTCGCCGGCGACGAGCCAGCCGTAGGCACCGCCTCGCTTCAGGCGCAGCTCGTAGAGGAACGGGGCAGCGGTGTCGCTCATGCGACGGTAGAGGAGTGCGGTCGCGTGCTCGCCCTGGTCCTCGGCGTGCAGGATCTTGTACTCGGTGGACAGGGGTGCCTCGCCTGCCTTGCCCCGGGCGGCGAACTCCGCGAAGACCTCCCTGCGGGGGGCCGCCGCGATGGCACCCTGGGCGGTCGGGAAGAGGATCGCCATGTCGTCCGTGTAGAGCTTCTCCATGGCGTCCATGCGGTAGTTGCTCCCGTCGTGCACGACCCGGGAGATGAACTCCTGCATTTCCGTGGTGATGGTGCTCATGGTTGTTCTCCTTCTGCTTGGGTGTGCCGGCGGGCGGTCGTCCGACACGTTGTGCAGGCCGGGGCGGGGTGCGGACCTGAGTCCGGCCCGTGTTCACACCGTTGGGCCCCGCCGACAGCGAGAAATGAATGTTCGACGTACGCCGAACAAGCTAACACGACCGCCTTCGCCTGCGGCGATCCATGCGAGCGTGACGGTGCTCTCATCACCGGGCGCACACGGTGTCACCTGAATTCGGGACAGTGGCGCGTGACCCATGCCACGCACACGGAGGTCTCGACCGGCGTGTGTGCGATGTATGGTCGCAAGCGAAGTTCGATAACCGCCGAACATAATTGTCCCCACGGCTGCCTCCGTGCGGTGAATCCCGCGTCCGACCGGCGGCCGGAGAATGCGGATCCGCGCCGGCCACCGAGTGAATCCGCCGTGTTTCGCGGCTCATGGAGTGGCTCGATCAGGCGCGCATTGCGCATATCCCGGGTTCGCATCGCCAGGGCCACGGGCCCTGTCGCAGCCCTGCACACCGGAGATTCCCGCGGCACCGAAAGACGACGATCGGAGTGAATGACGCATGACGAGCCAGGCCAACAACCTCAGCCGTCGACGACTGCTGTACGCAATGGGTGCACTGGGCGCGGGAACGGCCGCGGCGGCGATGACATCCGGGGTCGCCGAGGCCGCCACGGGAACGGGCGGCCCGGCTGCGGGCCTGTCCATGCCGTCGGCGGGCCGCGGTGCGGTCGTGCCCATGAGGCTGCACGTGCCGGAACGCATGCTGCAGGACCTCCGGCGGCGACTGGAGACGACACGATGGCCGGCCCAGGAACTCGTGGACGACTGGTCGCAGGGAGCACCGCTGTGGCGGGTCAGGCGACTCGTGGACCACTGGCAGCGGCACTACGACTGGCGCAGGGTGGAGGCGCTGCTCAACGGATTCGGCCAGTACCGCACCGTGATCGACGGTGTCAGCATCCACCTCCTGCACGCCCGATCACCTCATCGCGACGCGATGCCCATCATGCTCACCCATGGCTGGCCCGGCTCGATCCTGGAATTCCGCAAGGTGATCCGGCGCTTGACGCACCCCACCGAATTCGGTGGATCCCCGCGGGACGCGTTCCACGTGGTCACCCCGTCTCTGCCGGGGTTCGGTTTCTCCGATCAGCCGGACGAACTGGGCTGGGGCCGCGTGCGGACGGCGAAAGCCTGGGCCAAGATCATGCCCCGCCTCGGATACGACCACTACCTCTCCCAGGGAGGGGACTGGGGTGCGGCGGTCAATGTCCAGCTGGGAGTGCTGCGACCCAAGGGGCTGCTGGGAATCCATCTGAATTTCCCGCAGATCGTCCCTCCCCATCTCGACATGAACCACCTGACTCCCGAGGAGCAGGTCGCGATGAGCCAGCTGAACGCCCAGCAGAAGAACGAGATCGGGTACCAGCTCGAGATGATGACCCGGCCCCAGACCGTGTCCTATTCGCTGGCCGACTCCCCTGTCGGCCAGGCTGCCTGGATCTACGAGAAATTCGGGGTCTGGACCGACAGCGACAGGAATCCGGAGGCGGTCCTCACCATGGACGAAATGCTGGACGACATCACCCTGTACTGGCTGACGAACACAGCGGAGTCCGCCGCACGCTTCTACTGGGAGAACTCGGACATCACCATGAACGCCGTCAGGATCGACGTGCCCATGGGCGTCACACTGTTTCCCAAGGAGTTCTACACGCCGCCTCGCGCCTGGGCCGAGAAGGCGTTCTCCAACCTCGTCTACTGGAACAAGGCCGACAGGGGCGGCCACTTCGCGGCGTTCGAGCAGCCGAAGATCTTCGCCGAGGAAGTGCGCAGGTTCGGCAGGCTGTTCCGCTGACGGTTCACGGCTCCCCGGGGCGGCCCACCGCGGAAGGCGGTGGGCCGCCCCGGGTGCTGAACGGGCCGAGCACCACGTCCGAAGGACGCTGCGCCTCAGGCGCGCGGAAAGTTGTGCCACGTCTCACCATTCGGGGCACAACGTCCCCCGCATGTTATGTTCGAAGTTCGTAGAACATCAA
Source organism: Actinacidiphila glaucinigra (assembly GCF_035918135.1). NCBI lineage: Bacteria > Bacillati > Actinomycetota > Actinomycetes > Kitasatosporales > Streptomycetaceae > Actinacidiphila > Actinacidiphila glaucinigra. The sequence continues at coordinate 7,848,557 of NZ_CP109144.1, read as the reverse complement.
ACTTTGGAGAACAGCCATGTCCAGCCCCTCGAACCTGCCCTTCTCCGGCCACGTCGCGATCGTGACGGGAGCCGGTTCCGGCATCGGCCGCGCGACGGCGCTCGCCCTGGCCCAGGCGGGCGCGAACGTGCTCGGCGTCGGCCGCCGAAAGGACGCCCTCGACGAGACGGCCCGGACACACGCGAACATCGAGGTCCTGTCCGTCGACCTCGTCGACGACGGCGCCCCCGCCCAAGTCGTCGGCACCGCCGTCGAGCGCTGGGGACGACTGGACCTGCTGGTGAACAACGCCGGCGGCACGGCCGTCATGCCGCTGGCCGAGGCGGACAAGCAGGTGATCGCGGACCTCTTCCACCTCAATGTCGTGGTCCCGAGCATGCTCGCCCACGAAGCCCTGCCGCACCTGCGGGCGTCGTCCGGCAGCATCGTCAACGTGTCCAGCACCTACGGGCACCGCCCCATGGCCGGCGGATCCCACTACTCGGCCACCAAGGCCGCGATCGAGCAGATGACCCGCAGCTGGGCCCTCGAACTCGCCGCCGAGGGCATCCGTGTCAACTGCGTCGCCCCCGGCCCCACCAGGACCGACGTCATGCTCGCCGCCGGCCTCACCCCCGAGGCGGTCAACGACATGTACGCCTACGAGCAGGCCCGCATCCCCACCCACCGCATCGCGGACGTCGACGACATCGCCCACTGGATCCTGCGCATGGCCGAGCCCGCCGGGCGCCAGGCCACCGGCCAGGTCATCACCGTCGACGGCGGCCTCGAACTCATCTGACGCCGCCACCGTCACAGCTCGGGTGGAGCCCCGGGAGCGGCCCGAGGCTCTCCGACGGAACATCCGCGGAAAGGATTCGGCGGCGATGTCGAGATCCCGCGGCCGGCTCCGTCCCCGTGGTGAAGGCGGCCACAATGGGCCGCACCGGCACCAAGGAGAGCCACGATGGCCAAGTACCTGCTGCTCAAGCACTACCGCGGCGCACCGGCGGCGGTGAACGACGCACCGATGGACCAGTGGACGCCCCAGGAGATCACCGACCACATCCAGTACATGCACGACTTCGCCGCCCGCCTGGAGAAGACCGGCGAGTTCGTCGACGGCCAGGCCCTCGCCCCCGAGGGCACCTGGGTCCGCTACGACGGCGAAGGCCGCCCACCCGTCACCGACGGCCCCTTCGCCGAGACCAAGGACCTCATCGCCGGCTGGATGGTCATCGACGTCGACACCCACCAACGCGCCCTCGAACTCGCCGCAGAACTCTCCGCCGCCCCCGGCGCCGGCGGCAGGCCCATCCACGAATGGCTCGAACTCCGCCCCTTCCTCACCACCCCGCCCACCATCACCGAATGACCACGCCCATCGACGAGGCCCGGATCCGCGGCCTCACGCCCGGCGTCCTCACCGTCCTCGTCCGCCGCGGAGCCGACTTCGCGGCGGCCGAGGACGCCGTCCAGGACGCGCTGGTCGAGGCCGTCCGGGTCTGGCCGGCCGACCCGCCGAGGGACCCGAAGGGCTGGCTGGTCACCGTGGCCTGGCGCAGGTTCCTGGACGCGACACGGTCGGACACCGCCCGCCGACGGCGGGAGGACCTCCTCGACCAGGAACCGGCGCCCGGGCCGGCGCCCTCGACGGACGACACGCTCCAGCTGTACTTCCTGTGTGCCCACCCGTCGCTGACGCCGTCGTCCGCGGTCGCGCTCACGCTGCGCGCCGTGGGCGGGCTGACCACCCGCCAGATCGCCCAGGCGTACCTGGTGCCCGAGGCCACCATGGCGCAGCGCATCAGCCGGGCCAAGCGCACCGTCTCCGGCGTGCGGTTCGACCAGCCCGGTGACGTCGCGACCGTGCTGCGCGTGCTCTACCTGGTCTTCAACGAGGGCTACTCCGGTGACGTCGACCTCGTCGCCGAGGCCATCCGCCTCACCCGCCGGCTCGCGGCCGCGATCGACCACCCCGAGGTGGCGGGGCTGCTCGCCCTCATGCTGCTCCACCACGCGAGGCGTGCCGCCCGCACCGAGCCCGACGGCAGCCTGGTGCCCCTCGCAGAGCAGGACCGCGGCCGGTGGGACACCTCGGCGATCGCCGAGGGCATCGGCATCCTGCAGGAGGCACTCGCTCGCGACCGGCTGGGCGAGTTCCAGGCACAGGCCGCCGTCGCGGCGCTGCACGCCGACGCGCCCACCGCCGAGGAGACCGACTGGGTGCAGATCGTCGAGTGGTACGAGGAGTTGGCGCGCCTGACCGACAGCCCGGTCGTCCGGCTCAACCGCGCCGTGGCCGTCGGCGAGGCCGACGGGCCGCGCGCCGGCCTGGCCGCCCTCGCGGCACTGGACGACTCACTCCCCCGGTACTCCGCGGTCGCGGCCTACCTGCACGAGCGCGACGGTGACCTGGCCACGGCGGCACGGCTGTACGCCGAGGCGGCCCGGAAGGCACCCAACCTGGCGGAGCGCGACCACCTGACCCGCCAGGCCGCCCGCCTCAACTCCCGCCGGAGCCGCTGACGGTCTCGCCACCGGTCAGGGGCGCTGAACGTCCGCGCCGCCCTGGGGGGCCCTGACGCTCCCAGGAGCGCCGTTCCCGGGTACGGCACGGCCTGTCACCGGGCGGCTCCCACGGGCAGAATGCCCGATGCCGACCGGTCACCCACGAGGAACGTGAGAACGTGAGCTCTGCATCGCCGTTGGACGTGGCACGTGACTTCTGCGCCGGCTTCGGTCCCACCTACGAGGATGCCGTCGCCACCTGCAGGAAGCTCGTCCATCCCGACGTCAGCTGGCAGTCGGTCACCTCCAACGACCACCCCGTGGAGAGCCTCGCCGCGCTGCTGGACGACCTGCGCCGCGCCCGGGAGACCATGGGCGCGGAGGGCTTCGGCATCGACGTCCACCGCATCCGTGCCGACGGGGACCTCGTCCTCATGCGGCGGACCGACACCATCCTGGACGCCGAGGGCAACCTGCTGCACGTGCTCGACCTGATGTCGATGCTCCGCGTCGTGGACGGAAGGATCGTCTGGTCCAGGGAGTGCTTCTTCGACTCGCGGACGTTCGACGAGGCCTGGGGCGGCTGACACCGGCGGCCTCCGGCCGTTCGCGCACACACCGGGCCCGGAGCCCGGAGTCGGGATGAATCTCGGCCGACATGGGCGCACTCTGGAAACAGGCCCCGTTTCGCAGGTGCCGAATGGGCCCTCGGGACGGAGCCGTGGCCGCCGGCCGCTGCCGCCAATCGGGTCAGCGGCCAGGGCCACCCGCGGGAGCCCGGAAGCCCTCGTACGCCGGGGGCCGGTGTGCCGCTAGGCCGGCTCGCTCCGGACGCCATTGAAGGTCTCTTCAGTACCTCAGCGCCGTTCCGGCACCGGGCGACCATGACAAGTACCGATCATGCACGGAAGGACACGCCATCATGAGTCGCAAGACACTGATTGCCGCCGTGGCCGCTGCCGCCGCTCTGACCGGGACGGCAGGCGCGACAACAAGCGCCGTGGCCGCCGATCATCCCCAGAGCACCGTCTCCGTGGTCGCCGACGACGGCGACGGCGACGACGGCGGTGACGACGGGGACGGCGACGGTGACGGTGGCGGTGGCGGTGACTCCCGCAGCTGACGGCTCGGGCGACACCACACGCGTCATGCGTCCTCTCCCGGCCGGCGGTATCACCCGCTGACCCGAGGTCTCATCGCCATCCGCGGTCCCCGCCGTCGCTCCACGGCGGCGGCGGGGACCCGCTCTTCACCGTGGAGTAGGGTCGTGGCCGGGTCACCCCGGCCCCGGCGGATCCCCTGCGGACGGGCCCGGCGTCCCTACGTCATGCCGGACCACAAGCATCGGGGAACAGCCTTTGACGCCGCACTCCTCGGCGCTCTCCACGGACGTCGACACCCCCGGGGAACGTGCCGAGGCCGCTCGACCTCACGGGGCGGGATGACGGACTCCGGCCCCCGTGGCACCCGAGGCGCGGAAGAGGCTCCCTGGAGCACGTACCAGGCCCTGACCCGCGCATGCCCGCGGGCCTGGAAGCTCGGTCTGAACCTGGCCTTCTACCGGTGCTTCGCCGTGCCGTCCATCGCGCGCGTGCTGATGTCCACCGGCCGGATCACCGGGGAGCCTCTGGCGCGCGCCAAGGCCACCGGGGCCGCGCTCTTCCAGGTGCTCGAGCAAGGTCCCGACAGCGAGACGTCGCTGCGCGTCCTGGACCGCCTGCGCCGCGTCCACGACGGACTGCCCGTCGACAACGACGCCTACGTCTACGTGCTCGGTCTGTTCTGCGTCCACCCCCTGCGCTTCATAGCCGCCTACGGGCCGCGCCGCCCGACGGCGGCCGAGGAGGAGTCCGCGCACGCCTTCTACTCGCTGCTCGCACACCGGTTGGGCGTGGAGCCGGTCCCTGCCACGTACGGCGAACTCGCCGATGCCCAGGACGCCTACGAGGAGCGCTTCTTCCGCCAGACCCCCGAGGGCCTGGCCCTGTGGGCGGCTTCCCGCCAGGTCTTCGAGGAACGGCTGCCCCGGCCCCTCTCCGGGCTCGGACCGCTGCTCGCCGAGGCGTTTATGGGCACGGCCGCCCCCGCCCTGGGCATCCCCGACCGGCCCCGCACAAGGGCGGTGACCGGTCGCCTGCTCCGCCGGTACCTGAGCCGGACCTGAACGGGCCCCGGGCGAGCGCCGAGGCCCGGGGCCCGTTCAACCAGCGGTCGCCGGCCTCCCGCTGCGGTCGGTCACGTCAGGATCTCGACGTACCCGTCCGTCCCGTGCACGCGGATCCGCTGCCCGTCACGGATCCGCCGGGTGGCCCGCTCCACGCCCACGACGGCAGGCAGACCGTACTCCCGGGCGATCACCGCGCCATGGGTCATCAGGCCGCCGACCTCCGTCACCAGGCCCGCGATTCCGACGAACAGCGGCGACCAGCTCGGGTCCGTGAAGGTCGTGACCAGGATGTCGCCCGCCTCGAGATCGGCCTCCGCCATGTCGAGGACGACGCGGGCCCTGCCCTCGACGGTCCCCGCGGAGACGGGCAGGCCGACCAGGGCGCCGTCCGGCACGTCGTCGCGCCGGTACGCCCCCATGAGGGCCTCGCCGTCCGAGGTGAGCACCCGGGGTGTGGTGAGTGCCTCGTACGACCGGAACGCGTCCTTGCGCTGCCGGACGAGCCCGTCGTCCAACCGGTTCGAGCGCACGACGTCGTGGAACTCCTGGAAGGTCAGGTAGAAGACGTCCTCCTTCTCGGGGAGCACGCCGGTCTGCACAAGGCGCTCGGCCTCCGCCATCAGGGCCTGCTTGTAGACGAAGTAGCGGCTGACGATGCCGTACTTCGGATACTCCCGGTACCCGATGAAGGTGCGGACCCGGTCGATCATCCGCTTGGCCTCGTCGGCCTTCCCGTCCCCGTCCGGCAGGGCCCGCAGGCGTGACAGCACGTCCTGTTCCTTCTCCTGCGCCTTCTGCCGACCCTGCTCGAAGCGCCGCTCGGCGGCGCCCGGCTCGAAGTTCCTGACGTTGTCGAGGATCGCGGGCACGAGCGCGCCGGGGCGCTCGCGCCAACGCGGCCTCGTGATGTCGATCTCGGCGACGCAGCGCATGCCGTAGCGTTCGAGGTAGGCCTCGACGGCGTCGCGCGCCTCGGTCCCGCCCGCGAGCTTCGCCAGCTCGTCCAGGAAGCCCTCGTCCTCGACGCCCTCCAGGAACGCCACCACCTCCGCGTGCGGGCGGATCGCGTCCGCGACGTCGAGCAGCGCCAGCCCCATCTCCGACGTGATGTTGTCGGGGGCGGAGAGCGTCAGCGTGTCAGCCGCGTTCTTCTCCCCCAGCCACTCCAGCAGCTTGTCGTTGAGCCACCACGTGGCCTCCATCCCCGCCATGATCGCCTGCATGTTCAGCGGATCACCGAGGACCCGCTTGTGCTCCTCGAAGGCCTCCAGTAGGAAGTCGAACAGCGCCGGTCCGGTCTTCGACCGGACGTCGCGCTCCAGGGCGGCGATCGACATCCGGCTGCGCTCGATCAGCTCGACGACGACGGCCGGATCGGTCGCGATCGGGGCGGGCGCACCCCCGGCCGGTACGCCCGCGGCCGGCGGCCCGCCGGGGCCCCCGTCCGGAAGGAGCGGAAGGAAGTCGTCGCGGTCGAGGACGGTCTCCAGAGCGTCCCTGACCAGCGGATCGCCTCTCCCCATGACCTCCAGGAGGGCGGCGCGGCTCGCGGGCGAGGCCAGCCGCCGGGTGGCGTCGACGAACAGCCTCCCGCCGGCCGCGTGCATCGGTGCCATCGCCGTCAGCTGCCACATGGACAGCCCCAGGGGTTTCATGGCGTCGGTCATCATCTGCTGATGGCCGACGGAGACGTAGACGTGGTTCTCCTGGTCACCGGCCTCGGGGATGGGGAACAGCGTGGTGATCGGCCGGCTCTGCACGACCTGGAACACGTCGTCGACCAGGCACCATTCGATGTCCTGAGGGCGGCCGAAGTGCGCTTCGATCCGCCGCCCGAGCTCCACGAGCCGCACGACCTGCGGATCCGTCAGCGCCGGCTGCTCCTGCCTCTGCGCGTCGATGGCGACTTCCCGGGTGCCGCCCTCCGGCAGGGCGTGAACGGCGAGTTGTTTGGCTGCGATCGTCTTGGTGACGACTTCGCCGTCCCGCACCGTGAACACGTCCGGGTTCACCAGGCCGGAGACCAGGGCCTCGCCGAGGCCGAAAGCGGCGTCGACGGTGGCGACCTTCCGGTTGCCCGTGACGGGGTCGGCCGTGAAGAGGACGCCGGAAGCGTCCGGGACGACCATCTGCTGCACGACCACGGCCATGTGGACCGTACGGTGGTCGATGCCGTTCCGCCGGCGGTAGGTCACGGCCCGCTCGGTGAAGAGCGAGGCCCAGCAGCGGCTGACGTGCCGGAGGATCGCCGCGGACCCCACCACGTTGAGGTACGTGTCCTGTTGTCCGGCGAAGGATGCTGTCGGCAGGTCCTCCGCCGTCGCGCTCGATCGGACGGCGTAGGCGGCCTGCTCCCCGACGCGGGCCAGGGCCCGGGTGATCGCCGCCGCGAGATCGTCCGGGATGGCGATCGCCTCGATGGTCCGGCGGATCCGCGCGCTGAGCGTGCGGACCGCCTCCCGGTCGTCCGGGTTCAGGCGCGACAGTTCATCGAGCCGGTCGTCGATCGACGGCGCCTCCGCGACGACCCGCCGGAAGGCGTCCGTCGTCACGCAGAAGCCGCCCGGCACGCGGACGCCCCCGATCCGCGACAGCCCGCCCAAGTGCGCGCCCTTGCCGCCGACGAACGCGACCTGCCGGTCGTCGACCTCTTGGAGATCCACCACGTACTGCTCAATCACTGCGATCCCTCCGAGGCGGCCGTGCCCGCCACCTCCAGCTTCGTCGAACCTCTTGTCGAGCACGTCCCCGATGCTCCGTACGCCGGCGACCCTCTGGTTGCGGCGTCGGCTGACGATTGTGCGCCGTGACCGGGGCCTTGCGGCAAGCCCCCCAGTGCGCTATAAGTTGAGAGTGGCAAGGAGAGAGCTCTCCTTGCCTTTGTTTTTTTGCCGACCGGCCGATCAGCGAACGCCGCCGCGCAGGCCGGGCGGCTGCCTGCCGTGCCTCATGTCGTGGAGGGCCGGCCCTGCGGATCGTTCGACCGCGAACCCGACGTGTCGAGGGCCTTGGCGACCGCGTCGGCGATGGCCTGCTCGACCTTGCGCCTGCGTCGCCTGCGCAGCAGGGCGTAGCCGACACAGGCCGTGGCGAGGGCGGCGAGCACGATGAGCTGGCCCCACGGCCAGGCCCACAGGGAGCGGGAGGCGGTGACCTGGTCGGCGCGGAGGGCGGGCTGGTCGTCGGAGGCGAGCGGCTGGAGGATGACGTCCGTGTCCAGCCGTACGCCGGGCCGGATGCCGTTGACCGTGACGGTGCGGGTGAGGGAGTTGCCGGGCAGGATCTCGGGGAGGTCGGGGAGGCCTGCGTCCTGGCCGATCAGCCCGAAGAGACCCTCCGTTCGCAGGAGTTGGCGGGCCTTCAGGCGGACGTTGCCCGTGTTCTCGACGGTGTAGGTGACGCGCAGGCTGCCGCTGCCGGCCGGGTCGAGGGTGCCCCGGTACGTGGCGTGCAGGTCGCCGACCGTGAGCGAGGGGTTGAGCGGGCCGTTGACGCGCAGGTGGAGCCGGGAGCCGAGGCGGCGGTCGAGGCGGACGGTCTTGCCCTGGGTCTCGGTGACCAGTGACGTCAGGACACCGCCGGAGTGGTCGCCCGGGGTGGCGTCGGAGGGGACGGTGAGGGTGAAGGGCACCGTCGCGGACTGCTGGCTCTTCAGGGTGAGGGTGGTGGACTTCACGGTGATCCACGACCCCACGTCACGGGGCTTCTTGTCCGCGGTCAGCAGGTCGATGCCGCCGCCGGGGGTGGTGAAGGCGTCGCTTGCGTAGACCTTGAGCTTGATGGTGGTGTCGCTGCGGTTCACCACGGCCAGGGCGTCGGTGACGCGGGAGCCGGGGGCGAGGGTGTAGGTGAAGCGGCTGCGTCCCTTGCCGACGGAGGTGTCGGCGGGCGCGGCGCCCCAGGAGATCTGGTCGTCGTTCGCCGGGCGGTTGGCGGGTGCGGGGGTGGCGTGCGCCGGGGTCCCCAGCAGGACGGCGAGCGCGGCCACGAGGGCGGCGACGATGTGGCGGGGCGAGATCGGGGTGGCGGATCTCCTGGTCATGGGTTCTCTCCGTGGTCGTGGGGCCGGGCTGCCGTGCGGGGCGGGCCGGCCGCACGCGGTGTTCTGCCGGCCCGGCACGGCCCCGCTGGTCGGAGGCCGTGCCGGGGTGCGGTGCTGAATCGCGGTCAGCTGAGTGCGGTGAGGGTGAGGGTGGTGGTGTAGGTGCCGGGGTCGGTGGTGGTGGGGAGGCGGCCGCCGAGTCCGGGCTGTGCGCCCGGACTCGGCGGCCGAGGGAAGGCGCCTCGGACGCGGTGGGGGCTCGCGCTCAGAGGGTCTTGATCTGGCCGCCGTCGATGACGACCTCGGCGCCGGTGATGTTCCCCGCCACCGGCGAGGCCAGGAAGAGGGCGAGGTCGGCGACCTCCTGCGGCTCCGTGATCCGGCCCGAGGTGATGCCCATGCTCTGGGGCACGACGACGTCCAGGGCCTCCTGGGCCGTGGTTCCGGCGGCAGCGGCGGTGGCGTCCGCGAAGGCGCCCGGGGCCGTCCAGAACGGGGTACGGACCGGGCCGGGAGAGATCGTGTTGACGCGCACGCCCTTCGGCCCGAACTCCTCGGAGAGCGACTTGCCGAAGTTGTGCAGCGCGGCCTTGGCCGCCGAGTAGTCCACGACCATCGGGAAGGGCAACCGGGCGTTGATGGAGCCGATGTTGACGATCGCCGCGCCCTCGGCCCCGACCAGATGGGGAAGTGCGGCGCGGCTGGCGCGAACGGCGCTGAAGAAGGTCAGGTCGAAGATCCGCTGCCAGTCGGCGTCGCCGATCTCGAGGAATCCGTTGCGCGGTTCGGCGGCCCCGACGTTGTTGACGAGGATGTCGATCCGGTGGTGACGCTCCGCGGCGTGGCGGACCAGCGTCTCGGCCCCGTCCGGGGTCGACAGGTCGACGGGTACGACCGTGACGTCGTAGTCGGCGGCCAGCGCGTCGAGTTCGGGCGTGGAGGCGCGGCTGCCGGCGACGACGCGGACGCCTTCGCGGGCCATCGCCTCGACGACGGCCAGGCCGATGCCCTTGCTGGCGCCGGTGACGACGGCGACCTTGTCCTTGAGGTGGAGTTCCATGGCAATCCTTTGTGGAGTAATCGATACAGAATGAAGGCGTGCGGAAACGCGGCCCGCTCGTCGCACCGGGAGCAGCCCGCCCGCGGTCAGTCCGGGGCGCGCATCGCCACGGCGAGGGCGTCCTCGACGAAGGACCGCCCGAGCCGGGCTCTGCCCACGACCCAGAGCCCCTGGACGGATGTGATCAGGAAGCGGGCGAGCTCGACCGGGTCCTTGCCCGGCGGCACATCACCCCGCGACTTCGCGCGGTCCAGGGCGCCCGCGAGCGATGACTCGACCTCGCACCACGCCGCGACGGCGCGCTCGGCCGACCAGGGCCCGGCACCATTGCCGGTGACCTCGTCGACCCCGGGGGAACCCGGTGAGGGGTCTGCCCGATCCGCCTCGGTCATGGTGACGAGAGCCTGTCGCACCGCGGGCCGGACCTCGGTCGCGTGCTCGAGGATCATCACCAGGTCCTCCGCCTGGAGAGCGGAGCAACGTTCGAGGGCGCGGAGGGAGAACCGCTCCTTCGAACCGAAGGCCGCATAGAAGCCGAGGCTTCCGATCGACAGTACGTCGAGGAGATCCCGCAGGGAGGTATCCCGCAGGGAGGTATCCCGCAGGGAGGTCCCGGTGCAGCCGCGCAGCCAGAACAGGTCCATCGCCCTATCGACCGCATGGTCGACGCCGACATCCCCGTTCCGTCCCATGCCGGAAGCGTAACACGATTGTGGATTGTTCAATAAAGTAAGCGGGTGGGGCCGATAAGAACGCCCCTGACCTGCGGCGATCGAGCTTCTACGCCGAGAGGGGCGCGGGACACGAGCCGCGTGGGGCCCGACATCGACGCGCGCCCCGAATCCGCCACCGCGGATCCCGCACACCGCCCGGACCGCGACTTCCGCAGCGGTAGGCGCACGCGGCGGCCGGGGTCAGAGGGAGGCCAGCCAGGCCGCGGTCTCCCCGGGACGGCCGAAGCGGTGGGTGTCCAGGGGTGCGAAGCGGGGATCGCCGGTGCGGCGTTCGATCTCGAGACGACGGCCCGTGTGCTGGGACCAGGCCCACCATGCCGGATGCTCCCGGCTGAGCCAGCCGGTCCAGGATTCCCGGTTGCCCCCCGAAGAGCGCCTCGCGGGTGACGCTACGCCGCACGGACCGGCTCAGGACGCGGGGCATGACGACGCGCCGGGGGTAGTCCAGCCACACCACGGTGTCGGCCCGCCCCCACAGCAGATCGCGGACCTCGGGATGGCCGAGGGAGTCGACGACCCAGCGGGACCGGCGGCGAGCCGCGCCACATCCTCGGAGAACGCGCTGTTCACCGCTCAGTCGGGGCCGTTGAAGTACAGGCCGTCCATCTCGTGGTACGGCACGCCCAATCGACCACCCAAAGCGCGCGCGAGCGTGGACTTGCCCGCACCCGTGACGCCCACCACCAAGATCCGCTCCACGAGCGTGCACCCTATCCCGGGCCCCCGCGGCGCAGGCGGCGGTTAATGTTTTGCTCTGGAGCCTCCCGTTCCTGATCATGGGCCGAATGCGATTTCTTCCCGCCACCGCGGACCCAACCGCCCTCGACCGTGCCGCCGCGTACCCCGCTGACGGTCCCGTCGCCGCCCTGACCGCCGAACGCATACAGGAGGAACTGGCCGCCGACCGGTTCCGCCCGGAATGGACCTGGCTCGCCGAGGACGAGGACGGCCAGGTCCTCGCCCGCGCCCTGTGGTGGGGCCGCGCCGACAGCGAGCGGCCCATCGCCCTCGACTGCCTCCAGGTACGCTCCACGGCCGCCGATCCGGCCGCCGTCGCCACCGCGCTCCTCGACGCCGGGCACGCCGCCTTCGGCACGCGCCCCCTGTACAACCTGTCCCTCCCCGCGGACTGGCAGAGCCACCCGGCACTGACCGAGGCCGTCGCCTGGCGGCGCGAAGCGGGCCTGCGCACGGGGCTGGGGCGGGAGATCCAGCGGCTGCGCTACGAGTGGACGCCGGCGGCGGGACTGCCCGGGGCCGGCGGCCGGCTGACGTTCCGCGAGGGCAGCGACGAGGAGTTCCTTGAGGCCTTCGTCCGGGTGTCGGCCGGGAGCCTCGACCAGGCGACGCTCGACGAACTGCGCACCAAGGACGCGCGGCAACTGGCCCAGGAGGACCTGCGGTTCTACCTGGACTGCCCCGGAGAGCGCTCCTGGTGGCGGCTCGCGGAACTCCCCGACGGCACCCTCGCCGGTCTGGCCGTCCCCTCCGCGACACCGTACAACCGCAACGTCGGCTACCTCGGCGTCGTACCCGAGCAGCGCGGCCGGGGCCTGATCGACGAGATCCTCGCCGAGATCACCCGCTTCCACGCCGCCGAAGGCGCCGAGCGCATCACGGCGACGACGGACACCACGAACGCCCCGATGGCCGCCGCCTTCGACCGCGCCGGCTACAAGGTGACGGAGATCCGCATGGTCCTGGAGGCTCCTGGAAGCGCGTGACCTGACGACGGAACCGCCACCGGGTCGCCGTGCGGAGCGCCGCGTTCACTTGCCGGCGGCCGGGGCGTGCCAAATCCCGTGCAGGCGTTCAGCACAACTGTGCGTGCGCCACAGGTGCTTCCGCGCGCCCCATCCCTCATTCGGGTGGTGACTGGCATCATTGCTCGTCATGACGTCCGGGCCTGCCTTCCGCCTCGCGCGCGCCGCGGTGTTCGCGGCCGTGTGCGTGGCGGTGACGGGCCTCGGTCACGCCCTGATGTCGCGGGCCGTTCCGGGTTGGGCGGTGGGGTACGCGTTCGCCGCCACAACCGCCGGGGCGTGGTGGCTGGCCGGTCGCCGTGAGCGCGGTGCTCCCGCGGTCACCGGAGCCACCGTGGCGACCCAGTTCGCCCTGCACGGCTGGTTCAATCTCGCCCAGGCCTTCGCCACCGCACCGGCGGGCACCGGCGAGATGACCTCGGGCCATCCGGTCCCGACCGCGGACGCCATGCCCATGGCCACCGCCGCCATGGACGACGGGTCCATCGGCATGGTCTCCGCCCACGCCCTGGCCGCGGTGCTGTGCGGGCTGTGGCTGTGGCGGGGCGAGGCCGCGGCCTTCCAGCTCGGCCGCTCCCTGGCCGTCTCCCTCTTCGCTCCCTGGCGCCTGGTCGTACGCGTCCCGGCCGCCTTCAGCCCGCCGGACCCCGCGAGGCCCGCGTCCTTCCTCGTCCCTCCCCGCCTGCCCCGGCAGGTGGCCCTGTGGCACGGCGTCACACGCCGCGGCCCACCGAAGCCGGCGATGTCCTTCTGACCGTCCGTCTCGCCCCTGCGCGATGACGGACGCAGTCCGGCGTGCCCGCACGCACCGCCTGCCCGGCGCCTCCACGCGCTCCGGGTGCGGCAGGGCTGTCACGCCGTACCGCCGTCCAGGCGGACCGAATCGTCGACTTCGCGAGCGCCCGCGCCCTGCGCGCCGGGTGCCGAATGGGGATGCACACATGTCTTCGACACAGGAACACGCGCCCAGAGACGACCGCGAGGAGGCCCTGGCGGAGGCCGCCGGCCCCGCCGCGGCCCCGACTCCGCAAGGAGCCGGCCCCTCCCGGCCGGGCCGTTCATGGAGCGGCATACGAGCGCTGCTCGTGCGGCTGCACTTCTACGCGGGGGTGTTCGTCGCCCCCTTCCTCCTCGTGGCCGCGCTCACGGGGTTGGCCTACACCTTGACGCCCCAGCTCGACCGGCTCGTCTACGGCGACCAGCTCACCGTGGCGAAGGCCGGCGGCGAACCACGCCCGCTCGCGGAGCAGATCGCGGCGGCCCGGAAGGCACACCCGGAGGGCACTCTCGCCTCGGTGATCACCCCTCCCGGCCCGGAGGACACCACGCGAGTGGTGCTGTCCCTGCCGGAGTCGGGCGAGAAGCAGCGCACGGTGTTCGTCGACCCCTACACCGCCGAGGTCAGGGGCGACCTCACCACGTGGTTCGGCTCGACACCGCTGACCACGTGGCTGGACGACCTGCACCGCAACCTGCACCTCGGCGAGACCGGCCGCATGTACTCGGAGCTCGCCGCCAGTTGGCTGTGGGTGATCGTGGCGGGAGGTCTCGTCCTGTGGCTGGGCCGCGCCCGCGGACAGCGCGCCAAGTCGGTGCGAGGCGTCCTCCTGCCGGACCGCTCCGCCCGCGGCGTACGGCGCACCCGCGGTTGGCACGCGGCCACCGGCGTGTGGATCGCCGTCGGCCTGCTGGCCCTCAGCGCCACCGGCCTGACGTGGTCCCACTACGCGGGGGACCGGTTCGGTCAGCTGCTCGACGCGGCCAAGGGGCACGCACCCGAGCTGGAGACGGCACTGCCCGGCGGAACCGCCCCGGCGGAGGGCGAGCACGCGGGGCACGCCGGCCACGGCGCGGGCCAGGGTGCCGCATCGACGGACCCCGCCGACTTCGACGCGGTCCTCGCGGTCGCCCGCGACGCCGGGCTGGGCGGACGGGTGGAGCTGACGCCGCCCGCGGACGCGGAGAGCGCCTGGACGGTGGCCCAGGACGACGCCCTCTGGCCGGTCCACTACGACCAGGTCGCCGTCGACGCCACCAAGGGCGAGGTCACCTCGGAGAGCCGGTGGGCGGACTACCCGGTCCTGGCCAAGCTCAGCAAGCTCGGCGTCCAGGCCCACATGGGGCTGCTCTTCGGCATCGTCAACCAGATCCTGCTGGCCCTGATCGCGCTCGGGCTGATCTGCGTCATCGTGTGGGGCTACCGCATGTGGTGGCAGCGCCGGCCCACCCGTGATGACCGCACGGCGGCGGTCGGCAAGGCCCCGGCACGGGGCACGTGGCGGCAGGTGCCCCTGCCGGTGCTGATCGTCGGCGTCCCGGTGGTCGCCGCGCTGGGCTGGGCGCTGCCTCTCCTGGGCATCACCCTGCTCGCCTTCCTCGTCGTGGACGTGGTGATCGGTCTCGTCCGGCGAGGCCGCGCCGCGTAGCGCCGGAAGGGAGACGGAACGCCGATCGCCTGCGGTCCGGCGCGCTCACCGCGCCGGACCGGAGGCGGTCGGTCGGCGTGCTGCACGCACGGCTCGCGACGGACCCACGGCCCGTGGGGCCGGGCGCGTTGGCGACAACACGCGTACCGGGCTGGGGATCGCCCGAGGGACGCCAGTACGACGACGGGTCGGGATGATCGGTGAAGCCCAGCGCCCGGTACAGCGTCGCGCCGCTGTCACCTTACGCCTGCTATTGCGAATAACTTGCAACAGCTATAGATCTGCAGCAACATGTTCCCCGGACGGGGTCGGCCCGTCAGCCTTCGGAGTCGTCGCGCCCGCGGTCCCGTGCGCGGCCCTTCCTGCGGGATGATCGTCTTTCCAGCCGGCAACCCGCCGGTCCCGGCCGACCCCGTACCCCGCCGGTCTCTCGCCGTCCACGCAGGCTCCGCTCAGCATGTACGCCGTCCCGGCGGGCCAGGCCTACGTCTCCACGGCGGCCCCGGCCCTGACGGACGACTTCCTCCCCTCCAGCGGGAAGGTCGTCTTCGGCGCCAAGAAGATGCACACGATCCAGTACGGCCACAAGACCGCCCTGGTCTACGCGAACGACGTGACCGCCGAGGGACGTCCGCCCCACCACGGCTCCTGACCGGTCGACAGACAGGCCCAGGCGGTGGCCCGGCACGCGGTGCTGTGCCGGGCCACCGGTCGCGGCCGAAGGTTCGCTCAGCGGGTGAGCACGACCATTTCACCGTCGTTGTAGGTGTCCCACAGCACGAGTTCGCCACGTCGCTCGGCAATGCGGAAACCGCCCGCACCACCGTCCGTGGATGTCAGGGCCACTTCGGTCGCGCCACCCGGCATGTCGAAGGCGTACCAGGTCCCCTGACCTGGTTCCTCCGTCCATCTGAGAGCCGATCCATCGTCGTCCGGGACACGGGAGGCGTAGAAGATCCCGTCCGAGCGCAGTTCCAGAAAGGCGTCGCCGGACCCGCGCCACTCCCCCACCAGGTCGGCCTTCTTCGCCCGAGCGTCCTCAAGATCGAACGCCCAGGAGCGGAGCCACCAGGCCCCGACGAACAGGATGAGCAGCCGGTGGAATACCTCTGGATCCGCACGGGACTCTCCCTGATGAGAACTGCTGCGCCCTTGCTTCGGGTCGTGCTCCATCACCGCTCCCCCCGGCACACTCAGGGGCTTTCCGGTGCTGCCTGCTCACGCTTCAGGTAGTCCTCTTCAGGGCAGCCGACATCGGTGTCGTCGGTCGGGCAGAGCACAGGGTCGTCCTCGTCGCCGAACAGATAGGCCGTCACCTCGCAGTCGCCGTCGGCGGACCGCAGCGAGACCACGCTTCCGCGCGTGGCGGCCTCGTCGGGAGTGCCGAACCCGCCCTCCTCGGGGAAGACCTCAAACGCCCATCGGCCCGATGCCAGCACCGACGGATCGGCACAATGGGACGCCGACGGCATGCCGGCAGGTCTGACGCCGATGAACGTGTGATCCTCGCGGAACGTCAGCGATGTGCCCGACCCGCTGGTCCACCGCCCCGTGAGCTGATCCGCCGGTATCTCCGCGGCCCACACCGCTGCGGCCAACCCACCCGTGCATGAGGTCGTGAGCATGCACGCGACCACCATGCCGGCACCCCGACCCCGAACACCCCGACCCCGAACCCGCCGACCCATGCCGACCCTCCCCCACGCGATCCGCCACTTCGGCCCTCGAACCCCGGGGACAGCATATTTGAACACGCTCAAAAAGTCTGGCGATCAACGTCGGCAGCCCCCTGCGACGTGGCCGCCGGTCGAGACGGTGACCGACGGGCTGCGTGCGGTACCCGGCGAAGCTCCGCTCCACGAACTCCTATACGGTGCCCGCGTCGTAGGTCTGCTGGTGGCGGCGGATCTCCGCGTGCCGCTCGGCCGACCATGAGGCCAGTTCCAGCACGGTGGACAGCAGGGAACTGCCGAGCGCGGTCAGGGAGTACTCGACGCGCGGCGGCACCTCGGCGTAGGCGGTCCGGGCGACCAGGCCGCTGCGCTGGAGCTGCTTGAGCGTGAGGGTGAGCATCCGCTGCGAGATGCCCGGGATGGCCTGCGCGAGGTCGGAGTAGCGCACGGGCCCGTCGGAGAGGGTGCCGATGATCAGTACGCTCCACTTGTCGCCGACCAGGTCGAGGATCTCGCGGATGAAGTCCGCGTCACCGTCGCCCCACTGCGCGCACGGGCCGGGTACGCGCCGCACGCTCGCCCTCACGTTCGTGCGTCCCTGCCGCATCTCGCTGCCGCCGCCCACGTCCGGCGCCTCCCTCTCGTGACCCACGCACATCAATGTGCCTTTTGTATCGCTTCCCACACTAATGCAGAGTGAGGCTACGAACAGAAAGTGAGTTTCAGGAGAGGCCCACCATGCAGATCGACTTCTGGTCCGACATCGTCTGCCCGTACTGCGCGTTGACCGACAACCGGCTGCGGCTGGCGCTGGAGCGGTTCGAGCACGCCGACGAGGTACGGATCGTCCACCGTTCCTTCCAGCTCCACCCCGACCTGCCCCGCGCGGGCATCACCCAGCGCCGGCTGCTGGAGACGCACGGGATTTCCGCGTCGGGGGGCGAGCAGATCTTCGCGCCGATCGAGCGCGCCGCCCGGGCCGAGGGGCTGGCGCCCTTCCACCCGCGGGAGCGGACCCTCGGACCGACCGACTACGCCCACGAGCTCCTCGCCCTCGCCACCGACCAGGGGCGCGGGCGCGAGGTGTGGACGGCGATGTTCCGGGCCCACTTCGGGCAGGGGCGCGAACTGTGGACCATGGAGCAGGTCCTCGACTTCGCCGACGAGGCCGGCCTCGACGGCGAGGAGGCCGCCGAGGCGCTGCGCGAGCGGCGTTACCAGGCCCGGGTGGCCGCCGACCAACGCGAGGCCGAGCGCCTGGGGGCGCGCGGGACGCCCTTCATCACCCTCGACGGCGCATACGCCGTCCACGGCGCTGTCGGCACCGAGGAGCTCCTGGCCGCGATCACCAGGGCCTGGGAAGCGGCCCACCCGGAGCCGCGGCCCCTTACGGTCCTCGGCGGGACGGAGGCGGCCGCCTGCGGACCGGACGGCTGCGAGGTCCCCCGGCGTCCCGCGCCCTGACGACGTGAGCCCGCCGATCCCGTCAAGGGGCCACCACCCCACACGTACGCAAGCGAAAGAGCCACCACCATGTCCTACCTGCTGCGCATCGACGCCTCCGCTTCCGGCGACGCGTCCGTCTCCCGCAAGGTCGCCGACTCCTTCACCGCCGCCTGGTCCGGCGACGTCGTCCGCCGCGACCTCGCCCTCGACCCCGTCGGCCACCTGGACGCGGCCGGCATCCTGTCCCGTACGACCCCCGCCGACGAGCACACCCCGGAGCAGAAGGCCGCGGCCCAGCTCCAGGACGAGCTGGTGGAGGAGTTCCTCGGCGCCGACGCGTACCTCTTCGCCGTACCGCTCTACAACTACGCGATGCCCTCGGTCTTCAAGGCGTGGCTGGACCACGTCATGATCGTCGGCAGGACGATCGGGCTGCCCGGCCCGGCGCCGAGCGCGGGCCGCCCCGCCGTCGTCGTCTCCGCCCGGGGCGGCGGCTACGGCCCCGGGGCGCCCCAGCACGGCAAGGACTTCCTGATTCCGGCGCTGGAGACCATCCTCGGCGATCCGCGGCTGATGGGCCTGGACGTGCGCCCCATCACGCCCGAACTGACCTACGCGCCCACGGTGCCCTCCCTCGGGCACCTGCTCCCCCAGCACCGCGCCTCACTGGAGGAGGCCCACGCGCGGGCGCGCCGTCAGGCGCTGGAGATCGCCGGGCCCGCCGCTCCGGCCACCGCCTGACCGGGCCGGTCAGCGCAGCTTGCGGAAGGTCTCCCGGACGTCGCCGACGAAGGCCTCGGGATTCTCGAAGTGGCCGAAGTGGCCGCCCTTCGGGTGGGCATTGACGTTGACCACGTTGAACGAGTCGTAGGACGGACCGTGCACGAAGGCGGCGATGCGTTCCTCGACCGTGCGGACCCCGGGCGGGTAGACGTCACCGAGCAGGAAGGTGAAGCCGGCCGGGGGCTCGACCACCGGCCGCCGGTCGTGCGACGGCGTCCAGGGGTGGCGGACCGTGTTGCGGTACATGCGGATCGAGGTGCCGATGGACTGCGTCACCCAGAAGACGGTGGCCTGGGTCAGGACGAAGTCGCGGGAGAAGACGGCGTCGAAGTCGGCGTTCTTGTCGCTCCACTTCTTCCACCGCTGCAGCAGCCAGGCGAGCATGCCGATCGGGGAGTCGTTCAGACCGTGCGTCAGCGTCGAGGCGTCCAGCATGTGCACGGCGACGTGGGAGGCGTAGGTGGAGTGGAACTTCATGATGTCGTCACGCAGTTGCGGTGAGGCGTCCGCGGGGACGGGCTGCCCCATGGTCAGGTCCCAGTAGCGGTCGTGCTGGAAGAGGCCCGGCGGCAGGTCGTGGCCGAAGTGCAGGGCGACGAGGCTGTCCGCGTACGTGTGGCCCAGGGCGCTGGTGACCAGGGCGCCGTAGTCGGAGCCCAGAGAGCCGTACTTCTCGTAGCCGAGCACCTCGGTCATGAGGGTGTGGAGGATGTCGGCGATCTTCCAGTAGTTGAGGTCGCCCCGCGTGAGGGGGGTGGACCACGCGAAGCCCGGCAGGGTCGGCATGATCACGTCGAAGGCGTCCGCCGGGTCGCCACCGTGGGCGGCGGGGTCCGCCAGGGGGTCGATGAGCGGGTGGCTGAACTCCCCGGGCCACGGCCAGCCGTGCAGGACCAGCAGCGGGGTCGGGTTCGGGCCCTTGCCGGCCTTGCGGACGAAGTGGACGGGTGTGCCGTCGATCTCCACCGTGAACTGCTCGTGGACGTTGAGCCGCTTCTCGGCCGCGCGCCAGTCGAAACCGTCGGCCCAGTACTCGACCAGAGGCTTGAGGTAGGCGGTGCTCACACCGTAGTACTCCTCCTCGTTGTCCAGGTCGTCGAAGAAGCGGGTCTTCCTCAGACGGTCCGTCAGGTCGTCCAGGACGTCCTGGGCGACGTCGATGGTGAAGCGTTCCGGCGACGGAGGCGTGTGCTTGTCAGCCATGGGTGCACTGCTTTCTCGCGAAGGGGAAGGTGGGGTGTGCCCTGTGACGGGCGGGCACCGTCAGTAGGCGAAGTCCAGCCGCAGCCGGGTCTGTTCGAGCGCGGCGATGTACCAGGCGCCGTCGGTCCTGACGAAACGGGCGTGGTAGTGGCCGTAGCCGTGCATGCCCCTGAACGGGAAGTCCGGGTTGACCTCGGCGTCGTCGGGCCGGGTGATGATGTCCTCCATCGACCAGGTGCCGCGGGCGCCGGTCGCCGACTCGACGTCGATCTCGTCGGAGAAGAGGTGGTGGACCAGGACGTCGTCGGTGCCGCTGCTTCCGCCGACCGTGGCGGCGATGTCCGCACGGCCGTTCATCCGCAGCCACACCGAACCGTCGGGCTTGTGAGGGGTGAAGGTGCCGTCGGGAGTGAACAGGCCCGCCAGGTCCTGCCACCGCTTCTGGTCGGCGTAGCGGACGTACCGCGCCATCAGGCGGCGCAGTTCCTCGATCGCGGTCAGGCGCTCGACGTCGTTCATGGTGGTTCTCCTCACGGGGGCGGGATGGATGCCCGGCCACGGGCCGAGGGCGGCCGGAGGGGGCGCCCCGGGGGCCGCGGTCGGGGCACGAACAGCCGGCTCAGCTCAGGAGCGTGCGAGCGTGGACGGGGTTGGTGTAGTCGCGCCACGCGGCGATCCGGCCGTCGTGGATCTCGTAGACCGCCATGTTCATCACCGGGGCCGTCGGACCCCCCGGGAGGGCGAGGCCGTGGACCTGCTCGGCTATGACGACGTCGCCGTTGACGGCCTGGTGGACCGTCTCGAACTCGATCCGCTCGAAGGTGCGGAAGACGTTCCGCCACATCTCCAGCAGGGCGTCCCGCCCGCGGATCTCGTCGTCGCCGTAGTTGCGGAAGACGACGTCGGCGTGGAGGAAGGGAAGCAGACGGTCGGCGTCCTTGGTGTTGAACGCCTCGACGAATGCACGGACCAGGGCGTCGTTGTCGACGGACATGGATTACTCGCTTTCCGGCCTCGCGCGCCGGGGCGAGTGGGCCATAAGGGCAAGGGAGCAGACTGGACCGCTTGGTCCATCTCCTGACAGTCGCCAGCATGGACGGGACAAATTGGACCCGCAAGTCCAGAACAGGGGAATGCCCTCTGGACCGGGAAGTCCAGTCACTTATAGTGGCGCCATGCTGACGAAGAAGGGTGCGGCGACCAAGGCGCGCATCATTGCGGGCGCCGCACAGCTCGTCGCGGTCAAGGGCGCGGCCGAGACCTGTCTCGACGACATCCGCGCCGCCACCGGCACGAGCAAGAGCCAGCTGTTCCACTACTTCCCCGAGGGCAAGACGCAGCTCCTGCTCGCCGTCGCCGAGGACTACTCACAGCGCGTCCTGGAGGAGCAGCGTCCACTCCTCGACCGGCTCGACAGCTGGGAGGCCTGGGAGCAGTGGCAGGAGCTGATGCTCCGGCTCCACGCCCCCGGCGACGGCTACTGCCCGCTGACAGCCCTCAGCCGCCAGTCGCCGCAGACCGTTCCCGGCGTCCGGGAACTGATCGCCGACCACCTCGAACGCTGGCACGCCGCCCTCACCAAGGGGCTGACGGCCATGCGGACCGACGGGCTGCTCCGCGAGGACGCCGACGTGGACGAACTCGCCACAGCGGTCCTCGCCGCCGTCCAGGGCGGAGCCTTGATGGGTCAGATCACCGGCTCCACGGCCCCACTGCGGACCGCACTCACGGTGTCCCTCGACCACCTGCGGACCTGGGCGCCCCCGGCGCCGCCCCCGTCCGCCACACGGTAGCGAGGGGCGAGCGGGGGTCGCCGGCGCAGTGGCCGGTTCGGCCCGCAAGGCGAGCCGTGTCAGCGGCACTTCGGCCACAAGGGCAGCCCGCGGCCGATCGCGTACACGCCACCCGCTAGCATCCCTGGCCATGGTGAGGCGGGGGTGGCGGCTGGGCGTCACAATCGGGGTGGCGGTGCTGGCGGCGATCTGCGCCTCCGGCCCGGAGCCCTTGGAGGTCGTCCGCACGGCGTCGGACCTCGGCCCCCTTCCGGCCGACCGCTACGGCTTCACCTCGCGGGACTACCAGCGATCCCAGCGGGCATCGGCATTGCTCGTCCGGCAGTGCATGGCGGACCGCGGCCACCCGGACTTCCCTCTCGACCCGCGCTACCCCCACGACCCTGTCATGGCGGTAGCCGTCGGCACCGACTACGGCGTCCTCGATCCGGACGACGCCCGCCGCTGGGGCTACGGCTGGGACCCGGCGACGGCGGAGGCCGCCCGGCCGAAGGGCCGCCGCATGACCGACGCCGAATACGCGGACTGGCCCGCCTGCACCGCCGAAGCGAGCCGGCGACTGGTGCGCGGCATCGACCTCACGGGCGACTGGCTCTACGCGGCCCGACGAACGGTCGAGGTGGGCAAGGCGGCCGAGCGCGATCCGCGCCTGCGGGCAGCCTGGGACGCGTGGTCCCGCTGTATGGCGGCGGAGGGATTCACCCGCTATCCGGACCCCGTCGCGGCCTATACCGACCGCGCCTGGCACCGTGACAGCGACGGCAACACCCGCCACACGGAGCGGGAGCGGGCCACGGCCGTCGCTGACGTCGCCTGCAAGCGCCGCCATCACACGGCCGAACTCTGGCACGCCGTACAGGCGGAGAAGCAGACCGCGGACATCTCACGCCACCGCGACCACTACGCCGCCGGCCTGCGCGCACTGCGCGCGTACCGGGCCAACATCGACAAGGCACTGCGGAGCCCGGGCCGGCGTCCGGCCTGACGCCGGCCCGGATCGTCCCGCGGCACCACGGCCGTCAACGGCCGTCAATGGTCGTCCCAGTGCCCTTGGTGGGCCGCGTGACGGTGCCCGTCGTGGATGTAGTCGTTGTGATCGCCGTGCGGCACGGAGACGTGGCCGCAGCCCTCGGCGTGCCGGTGCGCGTGGTCCTCGTGAACCGCGTGGGCCGGGGCGACGCACTCGTCGACGTGGCCGTCGTGGGTGCGGTGGATGTGCCCGTCGTGGGCGTAGTCGGTGTGGTCCCCGTGCGGCACGGAGACGTGGCCGCACCCTTCACCGTGGGTGTGCTTGTGCTGGGCGTGCGGGCTGTGCGGGCTCGCGCTCGTCATCTGGGCTCCTTCCGTGGCGCCTCGCGGGTGCACGAGCCGCCGGGTGCCGGTTGCCAGCGAAGAGGTCACCACCCGGTGAGCATGACACTCACCGACATATACCCATTTTCGCATCAAAGCCAGTCACCCGACGTCCGTCTCCGCCCGGGTCCGGGCTCGCCGACCACCGCCGGCCCCACCGCCGAGTCATGCATGCCGGCGGGCAGGAGCGGTCAGTTCGAGGCTCCGACACCGCTGACCCAGACGGCGAGCGGTGTGACCTCCGGCTCGGTCCGCTCCGAGCGGCTCCGCACGTCGTCCAGGTCCGACCAGGCGAGGCGACCCGGCTCGCCGTCGGCCAGGAATCTCTCGACGATCGGGCCGAGGCGGTCCGAAGCAACATAGGCACCACCGAACGGCAACGCGTCCGGGGACACGGAACCGGTCGAGCACCGGAGCTGCCCGGCCTGTTCGTCATGCCACACATAGAACGTCGCAACCCCGGCAAAGGCCCGTTCGCGAATGCGTTCCCGGATGACAGCAGCGGTCCGCTCGAAGGCCGCCACCACCTCGGCGACGGACAGCGAAGTCGTTTCCCCTTCCGCCGCACTCCACCACCAGGTGTTGGCCTCCGCCTCCACCCGCCGGTCAGCCGGCTCCAGCACCAGGGGCTCGTCCGCCACCTCGTCGATCCACGTCAACAGCACCACAGCAGTATCCGGGCACATGCGGTGGACGGTCCCGCGGAGGCTCTCTTGCCCACTCATGTCGAAACTGGTATTCATTTTCATCTAAGCTGCCCGGGTGCGTACGGCCCCGGCCGCACGCGTCGTCCGTGCATCCCTTACGGCCTTGGAGGCTTCCCCATGTCCCGCACCCCTTCCCGTCTCGCCGGACTGCTCGCCGGCGCCGCATCGCTCGGCCTCCTGGCCGGCTGCGGCGGTTCCTCCGACGACGCCGCGAGCGCCGGGAGCACCGCTTCCGCGTCCAAGGTCACCGTCGTCGCCTCCACCAACGTCTACGGCGACATCGTCGAGCGCATAGGCGGCGACCGGGTCGACGTCACCTCGATCATCAGCGACCCGGCCCAGGACCCGCACTCCTACGAGGCCGGTACCCGCAACCAGCTCGCCCTCTCCAAGGCGAAGGTCGTGGTGGAGAACGGCGGCGGGTACGACGACTTCGTCGACCGGATGCTGGGGAGCGGCAACGCCTCCGCGGAGGTCGTCAACGCCGTCGAGGTCTCGGGCCGGACCGCTCCGGCCGGCGGGGAACTCAACGAGCACATCTGGTACGACTTCCCCTCGGTGAGCAAGGTCGCCGACCGGATCGCCGACGCCCTGGGCAAGGCGGACCCGGACAACGCCGGCACCTTCGCCGGCAACGCGGCGGCCTTCAAGAAGAGCCTCGCCGCGCTGGAGGACAAGGAGGCCTCCCTCAAGTCCGCGCACGCCGGCGAGGGTGTGGCGATCACCGAGCCGGTGCCGCTGTACCTGCTCGAGGCTTCCGGCCTGGCCAACCGCACACCCGAGGAGTTCAGCGAGGCCGTCGAGGAGGGCGACGACATGTCCGCCAAGGTCCTCCAGGCCACCCTGGACCTCTTCTCCGACGGCAAGGTCAAGGCCCTCGTCTACAACGAGCAGACCTCCGGCGCCCAGACGGAGAAGGTCAAGTCGGCGGCCGAGGCGGCCGGTGTGCCCGTGGTGCCCGTCACCGAGACCCTGCCCGCGGGCAAGGACTACCTGACGTGGATGAACGACAACGTCGACGCACTCGCCGACGCCCTGAACAAGTGACCGGGGAGACCCCGCCGTCCGTACCCGGGCCCCGCACGGGCACCCCGGACGTTGACGGCAAGTCGGTGCCGCTGATCCGGATGAGGAACGGCGGCCTCCGGTACGGGGACCGCATCCTCTGGAAGGGACTCGACCTGGATGTGCGGCCCGGGGAGTTCTGGGCGGTCCTCGGGCCGAACGGCTCCGGCAAGTCCAGTCTGGTCCAGGCCCTTCTGGGGCGCCGGCCGCTCTCCTCCGGCACCCTGCGCGTGCTCGGCGCCGATCCCCGGCGGGCCGCGCGCCACATCGGCTACGTACCGCAGCAGGGGACCGCTCCGGCACACGACGTGGTGCGGGCGCGCGAGTTGGTGGGCTACGGCCTGGACGGGCACCGGTTCGGGCTTCGGTTCGGGCTCCGCCGACGCGGCGCCGACACCCGGCACCGCATCGACGCCGTCCTGGAGGCCGTCGGCGCGTCGGCGTACGCGAACGCACCCCTCGGCACCCTCTCGGGCGGCGAGCGGCAGCGCGTGCGCATCGGCCAGGCCCTGGCCACCGATCCCCGCGTGCTGCTGTGCGACGAGCCCACGCTCTCCCTGGACCTCCACCACCAGCGGGCGGTGACGGAACTCATCGACCGCAGGCGCCGGGACCACGGAACCGCCGTGGTGTTCGTGACCCATGAGATCAACCCCGTCCTCGACCTCGTGGACCGGGTGCTCTACCTCGCCCCGCAGGGACACCGCATCGGCCCGCCGGAGGAAGTCCTGACCTCGCGATCCCTGTCGGCCCTGTACGGCTCGCAGGTCGACGTGCTGCGGGTGCGGGGCAGGATCGTCGTCGTCGGAGCGCACGAGCAGCAGCCGGTGCACCACCCGGGACCGGACGCCGAGCACACCCACGACACCGACGGAGCGTACCCATGACGGCGGCCGGGACATGGCAGCAGATCTTCGACTTCCAGGACTACGGCGCTCTGCTGGGTCTGGTGCGCAACTCCCTCATCGTGGGCGGTGTACTGGGGCTGGTCGGCGGACTGACCGGGGTCTTCGTGGTGCTCCGGGACCTGCCCTTCGCCGTCCACGGGATCAGCGAACTGTCCTTCGCGGGCGCCTCGGCGGCCCTGCTGCTCGGGGTGAACGTGGTGGCGGGCTCGATCGCCGGATCGCTCGTCGCCGCCCTGGCGATCGGCGCTCTGGGCGCCCGCGCCCGGGACCGCAACTCGGCCATCGGCGTCCTGATGCCGTTCGGGCTCGGGCTCGGCGTCCTGTTCCTCGCCCTCTACAAGGGACGTTCGGCCAACAAGTTCGGCCTGCTGACGGGCCAGATCGTGGCCATCGACGACCCGCGGACCGGATGGATGCTCGCGGTGTCCGCGCTGGTGCTGGTCGTCCTCGCCGCCATCTGGCGTCCGCTGACCTTCGCCAGCGCCGACCCGCAGGTCGCCGAAGCACGCGGTCTGCCCGTCCGGGGCCTGTCCGTGGCCTTCATGCTCGTCCTGGGACTCGCGATCGCCCTGTCGGTACAGGTCGTCGGGGCACTCCTGGTGCTCAGCCTGGTGGTCACCCCCGCCGCGGCGGCCTCCCGGGTGACGGCTTCTCCGGTGCTCCTGCCCCTGCTGAGCGTGGTCTTCGCCGTGCTCGCCACAGAGGGCGGCATTCTCCTCGCCCTCGGCAGCAGCGTTCCCATCAGCCCCTACGTGACGACGATCTCGTTCCTCGTCTACGCCGTGTGCCGGGTGATCGGAGCACGACGTGCTCGGCACCGGCGAACGGCGCGCGCCATGAGGGGGGTTGGGGGCAAGCCGGTACGCGGCTGAGTTCCGTCGCGCCCGGACCTCCGGCGGCCGCGGTGCCGCCGGGAACCGCTCCGGGGCGGTCCCGCGCTTCGCGGGCTGCCCCGGAGCGGTGGCACATCGGGAGTGATGGCACGGCGTCGGCGTTCTCGCCAACACATGGACTTCGCCGCCCGGCTCGCCGCCCGGTTCGCTGCCCGGTTCGCCGCCCGGGGACGGCCGGACGAGGGGGCAGGGCGCGGCAGGGGACACCACGCTCGCTCAGTGTCGGCCGGGCGGTACGGTCGCCCGATGGAGTCCGAAAGACCAAGCCAGTGCTCACTTCATGGCGCTGGAGCGAGCGCGCCCAGCCTGGTGGGGAAACGGCTCGCGAAGGTCGTCGCGTCGTGGCGTCTGTACGGCACCGACGACCCCGCCGGTCCGCTCGATGTGTGGCTGATCGACGAGAGTGACCGCACCATTCACCTCACGACCGGGTCGGATTGGTGTCTGGTCGTCGAGACCTCGGAACCGTACGCCGGGTATGACATGGGCGACTCGGGGCTCGTCATCGTGGGAGCGCTCGACGGAACGACACCGTTCGCAGAGCACATCGGGGAATGCGTTCTGGCCGCACGGGAGGACTTCGAACCGGAGACCGGGCGCGTCGCCGTCGAGCTCTCGTTCCCCTCCGGTCGGGTCCGTTGCGAGAGCCGGGCCGGGGATCTCCGCCTGACCCGGCGGTGCTGACCTCGGTAAGGAGCCCCGGCGGATTGCCGGCCGGGGCTCCTTTCGTCACGAGGCGCCGTGCGCGTCTCCCGTGCTCAAGCCCTGCCCTTCTCCCCGGGGCAAGGACCGGGCCACGCCCTCGAAGGAGGACCGGGATCTTTCGACCCACGCCTCCACGTCGACGGCCATCGAGGGGAAGCACCTCGTGATCCGGGCGGCCGATTCGACGAGTTCGTCCAATGTGTCGACCAGGACGGCCTCGGTCAGCCCCATGGCCACGGCCGCCCTGAAGGGGTCGTCCGATGCCAGCCACCGCTCGGCGACGTCGAAGATGCCCCTCCCCTCGTCCTCGAGGATCCAGGAGAGGGCCATCAGCTGCTCGGAGAGGTGACCCGGCGGGAGCCGGGGAGCCCTGTGATCGACCATGTAGGTCATCACCTGCTCGATGTCCACGTCACAACCCCCATGGGCTTCGGGGAGCGGAGTTCGCCCCGGCTGAAATCCTGTCACCCTTCGTTCGCTTCGGGACCCGGCCCGGCCGGAGGCACGGGTTCCGGGCCCGACCTCCTATTCGGTGCGCAGGGCCGTGGCGGTGCGGGTCCTCGCCGCCCAGCCGGCGGGCAGGAGCGCGCCCAGGGCGGCGATGAGCAGGCCGCCGAGTGCGAGCGGGAGCAGTTCGGCCGCGTGGTAGACGGCGATGACGGAATCCGGGAGGCGGAGTCCCACGCTGTCGCCCATCGCGGGGATGACCCGGCCGTGCAGGGCGACGCCCAGCGGCACGCCCAGCGCGCCCGCGACCAGTCCGGTCACGACGACCGAGGTGATGACCATCGCGATGGTCTGCCGGGGCGTCATGCCGAGTGCCTTGTGGACCCCGAGCTCCCGGACCCGCTCGCGGGTGTCGAGCAGCACGCCGTTGAGCACGCCGAGCGCGGCGACTGCGACGAGCATCAGCGTGAGGGTCACGGACAGTGCGTTGAGCGTGACGACCATGTCGCCGCCGTTGCCGAGCCCGCCGGTGCGGGCGGTGACGCCCAGCGGTTTCAGATCCCTGTTCAGCGCGTCGACGTAGCCGGAGACGTCTGTGCCCGGCCTGACCGCGATGTGATGGCTCGTCTCCGTCAGATCGGGATGGGCGGCCTCGAGCGTTGAGGCGTCGGTGAAGACCTGCATGCCGTCGTTGCGGGGGTCGAGGACCTCGCCGACGATCCGGACCGTGACCGGCGCGGCCAGGCCGTTCAGGGTGACGGTGTCGCCGATGCGGGTGCCGGTCGCGGCCAGGAAGGGGGTCGGGACGACGGCCTCGCCGGGCCTGCCGATCCAGCGGCCCGAGACCATCGTGTAGCCGCCCCAGGAGGCGTCACCGGTGAAGGCGATCACGTCGACGGTGCCGGTCAGGCCGGACACGGTCGCCCGTACCTTCGCGGCGCTGTAGTGCTTCCCCGTTGCGGTGTCGGCCCCGATGACCGCGGCCACCGCGGCGGGATCGGCCTTGGGCTGCCTCTCGGGACCGGACCCGCGGGCGGAGCCCGGGCCTTGGGGGCCGAAGTCCGGCGGGGGCGCGGGCACGGTGACATCGGCGGCATCATGGGCCCTGGCCTTCGTCACCTGGCCGAGCGAGGCACCCGTCCCCACGGTGAACGTGACGGCGACGGCGCCGAACAGGACCGCCGCGCCCATGGCCAGCGCGCGGGCGGGCCGCGCGAAGGGCCGGGCCAGGCCCAGGGCGATCGGCTGCGGCAACGGCAGGCGTCCGGCCAGCCGGGCCACCCACCGACCGCGCCCCGCCGGAGCGTTGCGCCCGACGGCGAGCGCGTCGACCGTACGCAGGCGCCCTGCCCGCCAGGCACCGGCCCACGCGGTCGCCGCCACCAGGCCGAGCACCCCGGCGCTCACCGCCAGGTCGACCCAGGGGGCGATGGCCAGGGACGAGGTGCCGTAGACCTCCTCGGTCTCGGCCAGTACGGGTACGGCGAGCAGGTGGCCGGCGAGGACACCGAGCGCCGTGCCGACCGCGGCCGGGATCAGCGCCTGGCCCACGTACGCCCGCACGACCTGGGACGGGGTGAAGCCGACGGCCTTGAGGATGCCGATGCGGCGCGTTCCCGTGCCGACGGCCGACGCGACGACGTTGCCGACGATGAGCACCGACATGACCAGGCCCAGGGCGCCGAACGCCATGAGGAAGGGGACGTAGAGGGCGGTGTCGCGCTCGACGGTCTGCTTGACGGTGAGCCATGACTGCCGGCCCACGGCCGCTCCCTGCGGCAGGGATCGCGTCACGGCCCCGGCCCCCGCGGTGATCCGCGCGGCGGTGCCCGCGTCGGTGAAGCGGTAGAGCATCTGGTAGCCGCCGCTGCCGGGCTCGGTGAGCGCCGGCATCTGGGACGGAACCACCCAGGCGTCTGCGGTCTGCGTGACCGAGCGGGCCACGCCCACCACCGTCAGCGTCGGCCCGCCGGGCAGATCGGGGAAGACGACTTCCATGCCCATGGTGGGGATGAGCGAGGAGTCGGCGGACAGCGCGATCTCCCCGGAGTGCGCGGGCCACCGCCCGTCGAGCAGCGTCACCTCGTCCACCTCCCGGCCGGGATCGCCCCGGCCGACCACCGTGATCGGCCACCCGGGGCCCGCGCCGTCCGACCGCGGGGTGACCGTCGCCGTACGGAACGGCCCGGCCGCACCGCTCACCCCCTCGGCGTCCTCGGACCTCGACAGCTGCTCGGCGCTCACCTTGCCCGCGTCGAACCGGAAGGACAGATGCGCCCCGTGCTGCCCGGCGAAGGCGTCGTCGAAGGGCGCGCCGGAGACCACCAGCAGCGATCCGCCGAGGACGGAGGCGGCCACCGCCATCATGGTGGCGAGTCCGATCACCAGCGTCTGCACCCGGCGTCGTCCCACCCCGGAGCGCACCACCGTGCCGAGCGCGCTCATCGGACGGCCTCCGGTGCGACGGTCTGCGAGCCGACGTCCTCGGTGATCCCGCCGTCGGCGATGCGGACCGTGCGGTTCGTGCAGGACCGGGCCAGCGCCAGGTCGTGGGTGACCACGACGATGGTCTGCCCCTCGGCGTTGAGTGCGGCGAGCAGCCTGCTGACGTCCTGTCCGGCGGCCGTGTCCAGGGCCCCGGTCGGCTCGTCGGCCAGGAGCAGTGCGGGCCGGTTCATCAACGCCCGTGCCACCGCGACGCGTTGCCGCTCGCCGCCGGACAGACGTCCCGGGTGGGCGCGGGCGTGCCGGTCGATGCCGAGGCTCTCCAGGAGTTCGGCCGCCCGGCGGTCGGCGTCGGCACGTGCCGTCCCCGCGAGCCGTGCGGGCAGGGCGACGTTGTCGGCGACGGTCAGGTCGTCGAGCAGGTTGAAGAACTGGAAGACCATGCCGATCTTCGATCGCCGGTACAGCGCCGACCCGGCCTCGCCCAACCGGTCCACGCGCACCCCGTCCACGGTGACGGTCCCCGTGTCCGGCCGGTCCAGGCCCGCGATCAGATTGAGCAGCGTGGACTTGCCGCTGCCGGAGGGGCCGAGGATCGCGACGGCCTCGCCGGGCCGCACGGTCAGCGACGCCTCGTGCAGGGCGGGCGGGCCGTCGTCGTATCGGCGGCTCACCTCGCGCAGTTCGATCACCGGCACGGTCATGGAAGGGCTCCTTCGGCGGGGGCATCGGACGCCCTGGACGCTAGGAGCGCGCCCGGCCTGCGCGCGTCGGCCGCCCGGACCCCTTGCCGTACCGCGTCGGGATGATCTGCCGGGACGTCATCCCTGCGATGTAGGCGCCCGATGTACGCCAGGCCCCGGAACCGGCCGCTGAGGCGGATTCCGGGCGGCCGGGCGACGGCGACAATGAACCGGTGACGAACGTACGCACGACGCGGGGGCGGCTGCGGGTCCTGGCCCGCGAGGCGGTCCGCGACGCCAGGTCGCCGACCGGTCCGCCGCTGCGGCCCAGCCGTCGCGCCCGGCGGTTCGACGTGCTGGTGGCGCTGGCACTCGGCGTCACCACCGTCTATTACGGCATCGACAACACGAACAACATCGTGGTGCGCGAGATCGCACCCGGCGTGGAGTACATCGTGCCGCGCCCGTCCGGCCCCGGCGGGATGGCCTTCATGGTGACCCTCGCGATCGTCGCCTCGGGCGCCCTGGCGCTGCGCCGCCGCTACCCGCTCGCCGTACTGTGCGTCGTGACGGCCGCGACCCTGGCGACACCGCACAGCGTGCTGCGGCTGACCTTCTACGCGTTCGTCATCGCCGTCTACAGCGCCGCCGTGTACAGCCCGTACCGGGTGGCGACCCTGGGGGCGCTGCCGTTGGCGGTCGTCCTGGTCGGCACCTCGGGGAACTCGGTGACGCCGATCGTCCCCAACGAGTACATCGCCCTGCTGATCCTGGTCCCGATGGCGGGAGCCGCCCTCGGGCTGCGCACCTGGAAACTCCGGACCGACGAGGGCCGGACGCGGCTGTCCGCTCTGGAGAACGAACAGGCCGAGGCACTGCGCCGGGCGGTCGAGCGCGAGCGGGCGAGGATCGCCCGCGAACTGCACGACGTCGTCACGCACAACGTCAGCGTGATGGTCATTCAGGCGGGCGCCGCCCGCAAGGTCATGAAGACCTCGCCCGAGCAGGCCGGCGAGGCCCTGCTCGCCGTGGAGGCGGGCGGTCGGGCGGCCATGACCGAACTGCGGCACGTCATGGGCCTGCTCACGATGCCCGGTGAGGGCGAGCCGGCGGGCGGGGCCGATGACCCGGCCGGCACCGATGTGGAGCTGGCACCGCAGCCCGGCCTTGACCAGCTGGCGGCGCTCGTCGGGCGAGTACGGGACGCCGGGCTGCCGGTCGTCCTGACCGTGACCGGCCCGCGCCGCGAGATCCCGTCCGGCGTCGGGCTCGCCGTCTACCGCGTGGTCCAGGAGGCCCTGACCAACACCGTGAAGCACGCGTCCGGCGCCACCGCCTCCGTGACCGTCGAGTACGGACCGGAACGGCTGCGGGTGGAAGTCACCGACACCGGTGGACGCCCGGATCCGGGCGCCGCCACCGGGAACGGCCGGGGCCTGATCGGCCTGCGCGAGCGCCTCGCCGTGTACGGCGGAACCCTGGACACCGGCCGGCGCATGACCGGCGGCTACCGTGTGGAAGCGCTCATCCCCCTGGAGGCACCGTGACCGAGCAGGCGCCGCGTGTGCTCCTGGCCGACGACCAGACCCTGGTCCGCACCGGATTCCGGATGATCCTCGGGGCCGACGGCATCGACGTCGTCGCCGAGGCGACCAACGGGGCCGAAGCGGTCGAAGCGGCCCGCCGGACGCGTCCCGACGTGGTCCTGATGGACATCCGGATGCCCGAGATGGACGGCCTGGAGGCGACCCGCCGCATCCTGACTGGCGCCCCCGCCGAACCCCGCGTCATCATCCTGACCACCTTCGACCTCGACCGGTACGTCTATGCCGCCCTGTCCGCCGGGGCCAGCGGCTTCCTCCTCAAGGACGTCACGCCCGAGCACCTGGCGTCGGCCGTCCGCACGGTCCGTACCGGCGACGCCCTCCTCGCGCCCGCGATCACCCGCCGCCTCGTGCAGCGGTTCGCCCGGCACGGCAGCGACACCGCCGCCCTCCATCGCGACCTCGCCTCGCTCACCCCGCGCGAACTGGAGGTCCTGGGCCTGCTGGCCCGGGGACTGAGCAACGCCGAACTCGCCACCCGCCTCCGGCTGGCCGAGGCGACCGTCAAGACCCACGTCGCCCGTATCCTCGCCAAACTCGGACTGCGTGACCGTGTCCAGGCCGTCATCGTCGCCTACGAGACGGGATTGGTCAGCGCCGGCGAACGCGAGCCCGCCCGGCACTCCACCGGGCAGACGTAGGCCGCCGGAGTCCGCGCCCGTCCCGGTGGTTCACCTCCCGAACCGTCGTACGAGGGCCGCCTGGTGTCGCCGGGCGTGTCGTCCTCCGCGGCGTCCGGGGGGCCGGCGTCCTGACGAGGGGTGCCCGCGGTGGAGCGGGTGTCGTACCAGGAGACGGCGAAGGTGACGGCGAGTATATGGCGATATGCGTACCATGGGAGTTCCCTGCGTGAGGGGTGCCGCCGGGGTGCGCCGATTCGGCGCCCGTCAGCCGGCTGCGGGGCGCGGCGCGCGCAGATGGGTCCGCCGGGCCAGTTCGTCCTCGTCGACCACCGTGAGCATCGGCTGCCCGGGCGCGCACAGCATGGTCACGATGAACTCGGTCCGCCCGTCCGAGAGTGCGTTGCCGTCCTGGTAGTGGATGACGTCCCCGCCCGGTTCCCAGAAACTCTCACCCGCCTTGATCACCCGTTCCGGCTCACCCTCGAGCTCGAAGAGGACCGCGCCCTCGGTCACGTACCCGAAGGCGGGCCCCGAGTGCCGGTGCGGGGGAGCCCCCGGGTCACCGGGATCCCGCCAGACCACGATGGTCATCGCCGAGGCGCCTTCCGGGACGAACGGCGGCCTGACGTCCTGGAGCGTCTTCAACTGCGTCTTCCACACCTCCGAGCGCGACCGCCCGTCGGCCCGGCCTCCTGATTCCCTGTCCGACACCGTGCCGCACCTCCTTTGATCCGCTGCTCACACGTGAGATGGGGCCGACTCGTCGGCCCCATCGGGTCTGTCACCTTCCGCCGCCACCGCCCCCACCGCCGCCACCGTGACCGCCACCACCGCCGCCATGGCCACCACCACCGCCGCCGTGACCGCCACCGCCGTAACCGCCGCCGCCATGGCCACCGCCGCCGTAGCCGCCGCCACCGTGACCGCCGTCACCATGGCCGCCATGGCCGCCGTAATCGCCGTAACCGCCGTGACCGTGGCCGCCGTGACCGTGGCCGTAGCCATAACCCCAATTTCCGTCGCCCCAGCCACCGTGGCTCACGGAGGACACGGGCGCACTCGTCGGTGCGGCGACGGTCGAAGTGGCCGCACCCCCCAGGGCGAGCGCGAGGCCGGCCATCGCGGCGAGGGGCCACCTGGGAATACGCATGACAACTCTCCCTTGCCAGGTTGGTTCCTGGGCCCGGTCGAGGCGAGAGGCCACGTGCGAGTGTGCGCCCGAGCGCCCCAGGCCTCGCTGCGGGTGATCGGACCCCGCAGATGAAGTGGCGATGTCCGAATCGGCATCTATCGCCACATTCCCGTTGAAACCATGCTCTGTCCGTGACGCCGCGGAGTCAATACACCCACCAGCGGCGGTCGGCACCCGGACGGGCCCCGCCACTCGTCACGGGCCGACGTCTCCCGGTGCAGGTGTGGTCGTCTTGACCGGAAGATCGAGCCGGAGTTGGTAGCCACCGTCGGGTACCGGACCGCAGGTGAGCGTTCCGCCGAGCAGTGCCGCGCGCTGACGCAGGCCCGTCAGGCCGTAATGGGCGCTCGGCAGGGGGATGGTCGGCCGGGTCGGGGGGCCGTTGGTGACCGTGACATGGACGGTCTCGTCGCTCTGCCAGAGCCGGATCGTCGTGGCGGCACCCGGGGCGTGCTTGCGTACGTTGGTCAGCCCTTCCTGGACGGTGCGGTACAGGGCGCGCTGAACCGAAGGGGCCAGATCGCGGGGCAGATCGGCGGTCAGCCGGGCGTCGATGCCACTGCCGTCGACGAGGCGCTCCAGATCCGCCAGGGAGGGCTGCGGGGTGAGATCGGTGGGGCGGTCACCGGCGGCGCGCAGGACACTGACCATGTACCTCAGCTCGTCCAGGGTCTGCACGCTCAGCCTGCGGATCGTACTGGCGGCGTCCTTGGCGTGCGCGTCACGCGTACCGACCTGAAGGGCTCCGGCCCGTACCGCGATCAGACTGACCTGGTGGGAGACCACGTCGTGCATCTCCCGCGCGAGCTGGGACCGCTCGGCGGCCAGGATCGTCTGGGCGATCAGCAGCCGTTCGTGCTCACGGGCCTCGGAGATCTCCACGATGCGTTGCGAGAGGTCCCGGCGGGCCTGCACGAGTTGCCCGAGGAAGACCGCAGCCGCCGCGGTCGCCGCCGTGTAGCTCAACGTGACCAGGTCCGCCGCGGAGACGTTGATGTCCGGGGCGAGATCGCAGAGCGTGAAGGCCACCACGCCGGCGGCCAGGATGACGCGCCTCCGCGACACCGACGCGAGGGTGTACAGCGCCGCCAGCGAGGCGAAGATCGCGTCGGAGAAGAACACGGCCGGCAAGGTCACCAGGAACGTCAGCAGCGGCCGGCCGTGCCGCAGCAGGAGCGCGAAGGCCCCGCCCAGCGCGCACGCCAGTTGCAGGGGTTCGTCGGCATGGACGTGGACCCAGACGTCGAAGAGCGCGACGAGGACCAATGCGCCGTCGAGCACCGCGGATGGCGGACGGCGGAGATTCACCTGGCCTCCTGGTCCGTTGACGGCGGCGTGCCGCGCCCGCGTTCTCCCCGGATCACGGGGTCGGAAGCGCAGGAGGGGCTGCCCACCGGCAACCGGGGTTTCCACTCACCCAAACAGGATCATTCATGATCGTAACAAGGGAAAGCGGAACCGCCGAGGGCCGTGGGAAGGCCCGGTCAGAGATGGGGCGCGGTGTCCCAGCTGGCCAGGATCAGCAGGACGCGGGCGGTCGTGGAGTCGGGGTCGCAGGTGTAGACGACAAGGCGCTGGTCAGGCTCATTGGGCGCACAGACGATCTCGATGTCGAAGGTCAGCGGGCCCGCGGTGGGGTGCTGGATGCGCTTGGCGACCGACGCGTAGTCGCGGACGGCGTGGTCGTCCCACCAGCGGGCGACATCGGCGTCGGCGGTGCGAAGCTCGTCCACGAGCACCGTGAGCCGGGTGTCCTGCGGACGGCGGGCGGTCTCCCGGCGCATCGTGGCGACCGTGGCCGACGCGAAGTCCTGCCAGTTCACGATCCGCTCGCGCGCGACCGGGTCCTGGAACATGAAGCGGACGAACGACGTCCCCGGCTCCAGCGGACGGCCCAGCACCGCCATCAGCAGCCCGTTGCGGGCCAGCACCTCGCCGCGATGACCGAGCAGCAGCACCGGGACGTGGTCCAGCGTGCGCATCACCCGCAGCAGCCCGGGATCCGGACGCTGGACGGCGGCCGCGTGCGGGGTCGCGGCGCGGCGCCGCGCGGTGGGTGCGGCGAGGTCGCGGAGGTGGGCGCGTTCGACCTCGTCCAGGCGCAGCGCCCGGGCCAGCGCGTCGAGGACCTCGTCGGAGATGTTGGCCTGGCGCCCCTGTTCGAGCCGGCTGTAGTAGTCCGGGCTCAGGCCGGCGAGCACGGCCAGCTCCTCGCGTCGCAGCCCCGGCACCCGCCGGGCCCCGGGGAAGGCTTCGATGCCGGCCTGGGAGGGGGTGAGGCGGTCCCGGCGGGAGCGGAGGAACGCCCCGAGCGCGGCGCGGTCGCGTGGCATGGCTCCAGGGTAGGCGGGACGCCGGCGCGCCGGGTGGTCCTGCCATGCCCAGGTACGTCCTGACCTGGCCCGACGTCGACGGTCCGGCTTAGACAGGACCCATGACTACTTCGCTTCACACCATGGACAGCGCACCCTCCACCCCCGGCTCCCGGCTGGCCGGCCGCACCGCCGTGATCACCGGCTCGACCAGCGGGATCGGCGAGGCGATAGCCCGCACACTGGCCGGCGAGGGCGCACACGTCGTCGTCAGCGGCCGGCAGGGGCCCCGCGGGCGGCGACTCGTCGACGACATCCGGCAGGCCGGCGGCCGGGCCGACTTCGTCCCGGCGGACCTGGCGGGCGGCTACGAGCAGCTGCGGGCCTTCGCCGCACAGGCCACCGACGCACTCGGCGGGCGCGTCGACATCCTGGTCAACAACGCGGGCATCTACCCCGCGACGCGCACCGAGGACCTGCCGGACGCGGAGCTGGACGCCATGCTCGCGGTCAACGTCCGCGCTCCCCACGTCCTGGTCGCCGCGATGGCACCGGCCATGGCCGAGCGCGGCAGCGGCGCCATCGTCACCATCGGCTCCTGGATGGCCCGCGTCGGCAGCCCCTACGCGGCGATGTACACCGCGACCAAGGCGGCGGACGAACAGCTCACCCGCAGTTGGGCCGCGGAGTACGGGCCGCGCGGCGTGCGCGTGAACGCCGTCGCCCCCGGGGCGACCCTCACCCCGGGCAACGAGGCGGCCCGGGCGGTGCTCGACGCGATGACCGCCGCCACCCCGGCAGGCGTGGTCGTCCGTCCCGAGGACATCGCCAAGGGTGTCCTGTACCTCGTCAGCGACGACGCGGCCATGGTCCACGGCATCACGCTCTCCGTGGACGGCGGGATCTCCACCACCCGCCCGTCCTGATCCCCCGGCCGGTCATGCCGGCCCGCGGGGCCTGATGGAACAGCGACCCACGGGTGCCGAGGAGCGCGACCGCAAGGTGTACCGGCCGCTGCGGCGGGCCGGCCTCGAGGTGATACCGGATGCCGTGCCGGACGGGACGATGCCGTTCGTCCTCGGATACGGTGCCGAGGACATGGCCGGCGGCTTCTCGCACCCGTACGGGACCCCGCAGCTCGTCAAGCGGCTCAAGGAGGACTGGTACGACTTCGCGGTCTCAAAGGGTCTTTTCGACCACCGCCGCGAGTTCCTCGTCCAGCTTCCGCAGGGCACCCGGACACACCGGGCCGCCCTGCGGAACCTGCACGGCGACGAGCGCACCGCACCGTCGCTCCGGACCCGGGTCCGGCTCCTGGAGCGCTGGGACATCATGGGCCGGGGCGCCGTATCGGCGTTCCTCGGCATCCACTCGGGTCACCCGGGCTTCGCCATGATGGCACTCGACAGCAGTGTGTACGTCTGCGCCACTACGGGTGAAGTCGGCGCCAATGTGTTCACGGTGCGCCACCCGGCCCGCTCGGAGAACGTCCTGCGGCACCTGGAATGGATGGCGCGCCGCGACGACACGTATCTCGACCGCGAGCTCAGGGAGCGGATCGCCGCCTGGCTCGCGAGCCGCTGACGGCTGTAAGGGGACGGCCCCGGCCGCTACTTGGCCACCCCGAGGGCGGAGTCGGCGGGCTTCGGGAGCAGATGGCCGTCGACGTACAGGTCGACGTGCTCGTTGTAGAAGGCGACCAGGCCCGCGATGCGGTTGGCGTGGATGGTCGGGAAGTCGTACCCCCAGGCGATGTCCTCGTGGGACGCGGTGTCGCCGTCGAACGACCAGTAGCCGCTCGTCGTCCCCTTGTACGGGCATCGCGTCACCGTGTCCGAGTGCCGCAGTCGCGCCCAGTCGACGTACATGCGCTCGATGTAGTAGCGGGTCGGAAGGCCGGTCTCGAACAGCTTCACGCAGTTGGGCGCCTCCGCGAGCACGACCCCCTCCAGTTCCACCCGGACGCCGCTCGACGAACGCAGTGCGTCCACCCGCGAGTAGGGGCTCCTGGGGTGCACGAAGATCGGCTCGTCCTCCTCGAACCAGAAGTCCACCGCCTCCCACTCGAAGCGCACGGTCCCGTGCAGGGGCTTCGGGCTGTCCTCGTCCCACACCCACGCCGCACCCTCGCGGACCTCCGAGCCGATCCGCAGGGCGTACCGGCGCGCGGAGCCCGCACCGTGGTGCTCGGTGTGGTGCTCGTCGACGAGCACACCGTCGACCAGGTCCTCGACCGGAATGCTGAACTGCGGGTAGGCCTGCCACTCCCACACGTACAGCGCACGGCGGGTGTCGAAGACGACGCGCCCTCCGATCAGCCCCCTGACCCTGCGCGGCACCGGCTCGACATGCCCTACCGGGGCGATCAGGCTCGGGTGCAGAACACTCTCGTTTGCCATGGTGAATGACCCCTCGGTCCGCTCGTTC
Source organism: Actinacidiphila glaucinigra (assembly GCF_035918135.1). Lineage (NCBI taxonomy): Bacteria > Bacillati > Actinomycetota > Actinomycetes > Kitasatosporales > Streptomycetaceae > Actinacidiphila > Actinacidiphila glaucinigra. The sequence continues at coordinate 7,809,613 of NZ_CP109144.1, read as the reverse complement.
CTCGTGTGTCCGGCCGTCCGCCACATGCCCGTCCGGACACGGTGAATCCCGGGCGGCGAACGGCCACGGACATCTCTCGAGGAATGACCGACGTCACGGTGGAACCGTGACAGGCCGCACCGGACGCGCCACGATGTCCCGGTGAACCCGCCGCACGACGACCCGCCGCTGTTCGCCGAGGTCTTCCCGGACTGGCCGACCCTCTCGGTCGCCCACGACGACGGCCGGCGCCCGCGGTCCCCTACGTCGACGAGTACTGCTGACCTGGGGTTATCGGCTACGCTCCAGCAAGATCGTGCAGCTCGGGGTGAGGTGTGGGTCAGCGAGCACACCACGCCATACGTCACCGATTCGAACGGCGAGAACCCGACTCCGACGATCGCCGCGGTGAGTTCGCACCTCTTCGTGTTCGAGCGCGCGGGTGACGGCTGGCGCCTCGCCGAGGATCTGACCGCGTGGGAATTCCAGGACGGCGGCTGAGGAGCGGCACGGCACGGCATGTCACGAAGTGAGCGCCGCAGGAACAGACCCGGCGCGCCGGAGGGCGCGCCGGGCCTGCCGTGTGCTCGTTCCTCACGTCGCTACCACCAGATGACGGCGTATCCCTCGACACCGTCCTGCGCCGGCAGCACGGCCAAGGCGCCGTTGCCACCCGTGCCCGCCCCCTGCGGCTCGGGCTCGACGATGCCGTTCACCGGAGGCCGGCCTCCCAGGCCCGCCACGCCGACGCTCAGGGGCGGCTGACCTGCGGCGCCCGTACGGGTCGTACCGCTGTTCCCGTGACAGTCGCCCGTTCCACCGGCACTGGGAGTCGGAGTGAGTGAGCCGACATCTCCGCCGGTGCCGCCGGTGGCCTCCGCGAGCGTGCCGCCGGGGCCGGACAGGGTGGTGGCGGTCCCGCCGGCGCCGTCCGCATTCGAGGAACCGGGCCCGCCTTGGCCGACGGTCACGGTGTACGCCGTCCCGGGCGTCACCGGCACTGCGCACCAGGCGAAGCCGCCGGCACCGCCGCCTCCGCCGAGGATGCCGGGAGGAAGAATGCTGATCCCGCCACCGCCACCGCCGCCGCCCCACACCTGGACGAAGACCCTGGTGACATCGGCGGGCGGAGTGAACGTCCCGCTGTCCGTGAAGTCCTCCAGGTCGTGCGGCGCGGCCCCGGGCCCCGCCGGACCCGCCGGACCCGCCGGACCCGCCGGCCCGGTGTCGCCGGGATCGCCCTGCGGCCCGGCCGGACCTGCCGGACCTGCCGGCCCGGCGGGGCCCTGCGAACCGGGAGTTCCGGGCGGACCGGCCGGCCCCTGCGGGCCGGGAGGCCCGGGCGGGCCCGGAATGCCGGGGCGACCGGGATAGCCGGGGTAGCCGTGGTGGCCGGGATAGCCGTGGTAGCCGGGCCGGCTCGGGCAGTACCCGGGAAAGTAGGGGAAGAGGAAGCACGGGTCGGCGAGGCTGGTCCGGGCGCCGGGTTTCACGGCGTCGGCCTGGCCGGCGTCGGCGCTTTCCGCGTGGGCGGCACCTGTCACAGCGCTGGACGCCAGGGCCACGCTCGCGGCCATCGTCCACATCCGCAGAGCAACTCGGCGCCGCTGTACGGGCGCCTCAGGCACGGCTATTCGGGACAACACGTCACCTCCAGGAAGGGGCTCGCGGGCGCGCGGCAGACACCGCCACCGGGAGAGGGAGCCGTCAGGGACAGCAGCGAACCCAACAGCAAGAATCGCCCTGCGTAATGAGGCGTGCACATTCAGTAGCCAAAGCGGGTGACGGGCCCGCCGTCGACAGCACCGGCAGCAGCCGGTACCGCACCATCCCCCACCCCCGCAGCACCGTCGACGACCCGGGCGCCGAACAGCACGTGGCCGACCACGCCGACGACGCGTTCCGCCTCACCGACCTGCTCTCGCCCCACGAGCCCGCCGGCGTCCTCGGCACCGGCTCCGGCGCGATCACCGCCCTCCACCTGCTCACCACCCACCCCGGACGCGTCGCACGCCTCGTGGCGCACGAACCGCCGGTCGTGGAGCTCCTCCCGAACAGGGCCTTATGCCGGCGATGGCCGCGTTCACCGAAGGCATGAAGAAGAACGACGACGGCAGCGGGCCGAGCCCCGAGATCAAGCTCCCCCAGCGCGCGGTGGCGCGGGTCGAGCGGACCAAGGCCGACCTGCCCCTGTTCGTCGGACACATCGTCCCCGCCTTCATGGCGTACGTCCCCGACACCGACGGTCTCAAGGCGCTGTCGGACCGGCTCGTGCTCGCCGCCGGCCGGGACTCCCGCGGGGAACTCCCCCAGCGCGCCGTCGCCGCCCTGGCCGAGCGCCTCGGGACCGGGCTCCGCCACTTCCCCGGCGGCCGCATCGGCCTGACCACCCACCCCGCGGAATTCGCCGAGCACCTCCGCGACGCCCTCGGCACCCGGTAGGCCCGCACCTCCCGACCCGATCGGGTGCGGTGGGGCTGCGGGGCGGCCGGGGCGGTTGTCGGATGGGCGGCAGCAGCCCCCCGCCCCGGGCAACGGCCGGGCGGTTCGTACGGGGGCCGACGGCCGGGCAGGTGGTACACCGTGGCAGGCGAGGACGCTCCCACCGAACTCGGCACGGTCGCCGACGAGCTGTACGGGCTGCCGCCCGCGCTTTTCACCGCCGCCCGCAACACGCACGCCCAAGCCGCCAGGAAGGCCGGCGACCGGCCCCTCGCCGACCGCATCACGGCCCTGCGCAAACCCACCGCCTCGGCCTGGGCCGCCAACCTGCTCGCCCGCGAACGCCACGACGACATCGACCCGTTCCTCCAGCTCGGCGAAGCACTGCGCCAAGCCCACCGGGCACTCGACGGAGAGCAGCTGCGGCAACTCAACCGCCGGCAGCGGGAACTCGTGCAGACCCTGTCCCGGCAGGCGGGGCGACTCGCCGCCGATGCCGGCCACCCGCTCTCCGACCAGGCCGTACAGGAGGTCGAGCAGACCCTGCACGCCGCGCTCGCCGACCCCGACGCCGGGGCGGCCTTCGCGGAGGGCCGCCTCACCAAGCCGCTGTCGGCGACCGTCGACATCACCGGGCGGGCCACCACCGGCCGCGTGGGCGACCTGCCCCGCCGCCCGCCGAGGAAGAAGCCGGCGGAGGCCGCCGAGGACGAGGAGCGGGCCCGCCGCGAGGCGCAGCGGCATCTCCGGCGCGAGGAGGCCGGACGGGCCGGACAGCAGGCCCGCCGGGCCGAGCAGGAAGCCCGGGCCCGTGAAAGCGACGCCGAGGCCACCCAGGAGGACCTCGACGCCGCGGACCGCCACCGCGACGAGGCCCAGCGCCGCCTCGCCGCGCTCCTCGAACAGGTCACGGACGCCGAAGAGGCCCTCCGCGCCGCCCGGGACGACCAGGCCCGGGCACGGCGCCGACACCGCGAAGCCGTCAGGGCCGCCCGCGACGCCCGCCGTCAGGCACGCCAGGCCGCGTCGCACGCGGAGCAGTTGACCCGGGAACTCGAGGACGGGACCTGACCCGCCGGCGGCGGCGCGATCCGCGGCTCACCTCAGGACCGGCCGCCGAACTGCCAGTCGTGGACCTCGATCGCGGCGTACGCACCGGCCGTCAGAACCGCCCGTGCGGTGTCCGCGTCCGCGGCCCGGACGAGCGCGGCCGTGCCCAGCCACGTGCCGCCGTCGTCGGACAGCAGGGGCCCGTACGCGATCAGGTCGTCCCGCCCGGGCGGCAGGGCGAGGTCGGCGCCCCGGCCCGCACCGAGGCCGAGCACCAGGTACCGGTTGCCGCCGGTACGGCCGCCGGGGAAGTCCCACATGGTGCGCCCCAGCAGGTTGCGCCACCGGCGCAGCAGCACGTCCCGGTACACGCCTGCCTGGTAGCCGGGCTCGTCGAAGACGAACGCGCGGGCCGCCGCGGGGTCCGGAAGGTCGACGATGTGCACGCTGCCGGTGGGCTCTCCGTCCACGGCGGTGAGGGTCGGGCCGCGGGCGATCATCTCCTTCTCGTACCGGTCCATGTAGGACCAGTGGTCTTCGAGCAGCTCTTGACGGAGCGTCAGCGAATCGGCCCGATCGCGGTGGTGGCAGAGGAACTCCATGCGCACACCCTCCCCCACGGCACACGGCCCCCGCCCGGATTTTCCGCTGTGGACGTGACCCTCAGCCGATACCGCCGCGTTGGGGCGCCGCGGACAGGGCGGCGTCCAGGAGGACCTCGGCGGTCGCCCTGGCCGCGGCCGCCGCTTCGGGGTCGGCGTCCATGCGCACCGAGACGGCGCACCCGTCGTAGAGGAGGTGCAGGCGGCGCCCCAGGGTCTGCGGATCCGGGACGCCGGCCTGGCGGGCGAGGTCGGTGAACAGGGTGCGCACCGCACCGCGGCCGGGGCGGGGACGGGAAGCGGCGGACGGGCGGCAGCGTCAGACGACCCATACGGGGGCCGCGACCCAGGGCCATTTGACGCATGCGGCGGCCGGGGAGCCGCTGGCACACTGGCCCGGACAGCGGGAAGGACCTCTGATCTGCACTTTCCCCTGCCTTGATCACCCTGCGCGCTCGGTGGCACCGGCGGCCGCCGGTGCCACGACGTCGGTTCCGCGAACGCCGTGACGTCGTGGGGGGAGCGCGCAGGGCCCCGCCCGACACGGGCCGCCTGGCATCCCCCGGGATGCAGGGCGGCCGTACAAGGAAGAGACAATGGCTCCACTCGTCGATGAACCCATGGCCGATACGCGCGACATGTACATGGCCCACGCCGCGCTGCGCCGGGAGTTCAGACTGCTTCCCGACCTCATCCGGTCCGTCGCGCCGGGCGACACACGGCGCGCCGACGTCGTCGGTTCCCACGCGGCGCTGGTGTGCCGGGTCCTGCACACGCACCACGAGGGCGAGGACAAGCTGCTCTGGCCGAAGCTGGTCGAGCGGGCCGGCGTGGACGCCGAGGCCATCGTGCCGACGATGGAGCGGCAGCACCACGCCATCGACGAACTGCACAACGAGGTGACCGGACGGCTTGTGGCCTGGCGCTCGACCGGAGAGGACGGCGAGGCGCTCGCCGAGGCGTTCGAGCGGCTGCTGACCGTGCTCATGCAGCACATGTCGCTGGAGGAGAAGGAGATCCTGCCGCTGGCCGCGAAGTACGTCACCGCGGCGGAGTGGCACCAGCTGGGCGAGCACGGCATGGAGAACACGCCGAAGAAGGATCTGCCGCTCGTCTTCGGAATGGCGATGTACGAGGGTGACCCGGAGGTCATCAAGGCGGTCCTGGCGGCCGCCCCGCTGCCGGTCCGGATGATCGTCCCCGTCCTGGGACGCCGCCGGTACGCCGCGCACGCCCGGCAGGTCCACGGAACGGTCAGGCCGCCGCGCATCGGCTCCTGAGACATCCGGCGAACGCGTCAGGTCGAGGCACCATCCCGTCCTCGCCCACGGGGAAGGACTTTCCTGGCAGGCGAGCAGCAGGCACCGTCGGCGGCAGGACCGCTGCCTCCGCTGTCCGTCCTCGACCTGGCGCCGGCCGAAGAGGGCGCGAGCATCCGCGACGCCCTGGCCGCGACGGTCGCGACCGCCCGGCGGGCCGCCGAGCCCGGCGTCCGCCGCGTGCGGGTGGCCGAGCACCACGGATACCGTTCCGTCGGCAGCGTCGCCCCTCCGGTCCTGCCGGCCCGTCTCGCGGCGTCGACGCCGCGGATCAGGGCCGGCTCGGGCGGGGTCCTGCCGACGAACCACGCCCCTCGCGCCGTGGCCGAGCACTTCACCACGCTCGCGGCGCTCCACCCGGGCCGCGTCGACCTGGGCATCGGCCGCGGTCCGGGCACGGACGACCTGGACACCGTCCGCGCGCTGCGCCGCGGAGGCGGGCGGGCCACCGACGACGAGTACCGCGCCGGGCTGGTCGAGCGACTCGCCCTGCTGGGCGAACCGACGGCCGGCGCGTGCCGCCGGGAGCCGACGCGCTTCCCGAACCGTGGCTGCCGGCGTCGAGCGTCGCGGGCGCCGAACTGGCCGCAGGGCTGGGGTTGCCGCTCGCCTTCGCCCATCACATCCGACCGGGCGACACGCTGGAGGCGCTGGGCCGTTACCGGGAGCGGTTCCGGACCTCACGGTGGTACGGGGGCCCCGCGTGCTGGTGAGCGTGGAGACGGTCTGCGCGGAGACCGCCGCCGGGGTCGACCGTCTCGGCCGCCCCGCGATGCTCGCCATGGCGGCGGCGCCGAGGCGCCGCTGCTGTCACCGGAGAAGGCCGCGGCCGAGTCGATCAGCGCCGGTCTCGAGGAACGGCTCCTGCGCATACGGGCCACACGGGCCTACGGGATCCCGGACGAGGTGCGCCGACGGCTGTCGGCCGTCGCGTCGCAGACAGCGGCGGACGAACTCATGCTGTCGACCCCCGTCCACGACCCGAACGACCGGACGCGCTCGCTTTCCCTGGCCGCCGGCCGGGCCTGACGCCCGGATATCCGCTTTCTATGCATTCCTGCAAAGGTGAATAACATCCCAATCCTCGGAATTCCTGTTTGCGGGCGTTCCCCGCAATGTCTGCGGATGTCCCGTATTCCCGGCCGGGCAGGCCACGACGACCGCGGCCGGAACCTACGGTGGCCGCGATGGGGTTCCCCGTGCGGACCGCGCCTGAAGCGGAAGCGCCGCCGGACCCCGGGGAACCGGGCAACTTCGCACAGTTCGCGAGGACATCGTGATCGAAGCATTCTGCACAGACATGCAACCGCCCGCCGAGCGGGCCGAGTACTGGCGGGACGCCGTCCGCAGGGCGTTCACCCGGCTGGAGATCCACGCCCAGGGGACGGCGGAGCTCCACGGGGCGATACGCCGGACATACATGGCCGGCGTCCAGGCCGGATTCCTCGAGGCGAGCCCGCAGCGGATGGCGCGTACCGCACCGCTCATCGCCGCCGACCGCGACGGCTCGCTCATCGTGAGCCTGCAGCGCACGGGTGACAGCGTCACGGTCCAGGACGGCCGGGAAACGCTGGTGACCGCCGGTGAGCTCGTCATCCTCGACAGCCGAAGGCCCTACGTCCTGGACTTCACCGACCCGGTGCGCCAGCACCTGGCCACGGTCCCCCGCCAGATGCTCGACCTGCCGGACTCGCTCCTGAGCCTGGCCACCGGGCGGACCTACTCACCCGGCCACGGGATCGGCGGGATCCTCGCGTCATACGTCGACGGGCTCGTGGCGACGACGGAGCACTGCGTCTGCGCACAGGACTCGCAAAGGTTCCTGCGCCAGGGCATCGTCGACGTGCTGACCGCGCTGGTCGCCCTGGAGGGGGCCACCGGGGAGCAGTCGGCGGTGGAGCAGGCCCTGCTGCAGCGCGTCCGCGGGTACATCCGCGCCCACCTGGACGATCCCGCGCTCTCCCCGGCGTCGGTCGCGGCCGTGCACCACATCTCCGTGCGCTACCTGTACCAGCTCTTCCAGGACGAGCCGATGACCGTCGGCCGCTGGATCCAGCGCCTCAGGCTGGAAGCCTGCCGCAGGGACCTCGTACGGCCGGAGCTCGTGGGGCAGACGGTGGCGGCGATCGCGCACCGCTGGGGCTTCGCCAGCCACGCCCACTTCAGCCGCACCTTCCGCGCGGTCTACGGCCTCTCCCCCGCGCAGTGGCGGCAGGCCGGCGTCCTGCAGGCTGCACCCCTGCAGGCAACCGGCTCTCTTCTCAAGACACCTGACAGCTGATCAGTCCTGCCGCAGTTGCCCCGTGTCCTCGCGACGGGCCCCACCGGCGGGCCGGGGCAGCGCGGCGGCGGCCGTCTCCTCCATCCGGGTCAGCGCGACCATCGCGAGATCGTCCTCCGGAAGCGTACCGGCGTGGTCGACGAGGTCCCGGAGGATCTCCCCGAGCGCGTCCGGCAGGCATTCGTAGTCGGCCGGGCCGCCCTGCCGCACCCATCGCCACGCCATCGCGCGGTCCAGCAGCGGGTAGCAGTGCCCGGCGGCGTCACGGGCCTCGACGAGCCCGTCGGTGTAGAGCAACAGCGTGTCGCCCGGGTCCAGTTCGAAGCGTTCCTCGACGGCGCCGCACTCCCGCAGGGCGCGCAGTCCCAGCGGGGGCGAGGGACAGCCCGCCACCAGGTCGACGCTCCCCCGCCGGGCCCGTACCGGCGGCGGATGGCCGTGGTTGACCATGTGGGCGAGCCGTTCGCCGTCCCGCACCTCCAACAGCAGCGCGGTCACAAAGCGTTCGTCGGTGTCGCGGGCCGGGTCATCGCTCTCGGCCAGGTGGCGCAGGAAGCTCTCCTCCAGGCGCGCCGACAGCTCCGGCAGGGTCGCGGCGCGCGGCGCCCATTCGCGGAACGCCCCGAGCACGGCCGCGACGTCCTCGAATGTGGGCAGTCCCTTGCCGCACACGTCGCCGATGATGAGGCGGGTCGTCCCGCCCTTCCGCGCGACGGCGTAGAGGTCCCCGCCCACCTGTCCCCGTCCCCCGCAGGCCCGGTAGACGGAGGCGAGCCCCAGCGCGCCGATGCGCTCGGGGAGCGGCCGCAGCAGGGTCCTCCGTACGGTGTCCGCCACGACACGCGCCCGCGCCGCCCCGTGGCGGTACCGGTCCTTCGTACGGCCCATCACCACCGCCACCACCCCCGCGGCGGCCAGCGACGCGAGCCCGCACGCGAGGCTCGGATGAACGTACAACGGCAGGATCACGCAGACCGCGCACAGGGCGAGGACCCACGCCGCACCACCCGCGACGGCCAGGCGCCGCAACGGCCGCCCGCCGTCCGGTTCCTCCTCGAACTGTTCGATGTCCGGCATCGGCTCACTTCCTCGAGGTCCGTGCGCGGGGCCGGGATCGACGGATCCACGAGCGGCCCCGGACCCGCGCAGTGATGCCCCATTCGTGGTGGGACACCTCGACCGTAAAAGGCCTTCGCGCCGGGAACCTTGCCCCGTTGTGCACGGCCTCTTGCCCGCCCGTGCAGTGGCCGCGGGGCGGACCTCGCACTCACCGCGGCTAACGCTTGGCCAGGCCCGTCAGGGCGTCGCGGAGCGCCGCCCTGGAGGTGATGCCGAGCTTGGGGAAGACCCGGCCCAGATGGCCGCCCACGGTGCGCGGGGAGAGGTAGAGCCGCTCGGCGATCTGCTTGTTGGTCAGTCCGGAGGCGGCGAGATGGGCGATCTCGAGTTCCTGCGGGGTGAGGCTGACCGACTCGGGCCCGTCGGCGCGCTTGACCATCCATCCGGTCGCCTGCAGGGTGCGCTTCGCCCGGTCCGCCCATGGGCGCGCGCCGAGTTGCTCGAAGGTCGCCAGTGCCGCGCTCAGCGACGCCCTGGCGTCGGTGGTCGATCGCGCCTTCCGCAGCCGTTCGCCGTAGGCGAGGGTCACGCGTGCCAGGTCGAAGGGCCACTGCTGGACACCGGGGTGCGCCAGGGCCCGCTCGAACAGCCCGATCGCCTCCTCGTCCGCTTCGGCGGCCATCGCGGAGGACGCGTCGACGAGCATGGCCCTGCGGGGGGAGAGCGCGGCGATCCCGGCGTGCCGGGCGGCGGCCACGTGGGCTGCGGCCTCGGCCGGCCGCTGGGTGCGTACGGCCGCCTCCACCACGTCCCCGACCACCAGCAGCGCCACGGGGGTGTAGGGGGCCAGTTCGCCGGGCGGGCTGATAGCGGCCGCGTGCCGGTAGGCGCGTTCGAAGTCGCCCTCCGCCTGCGCGACGAGCACCCGTATGTGCTCCGCCAGGGTCACCAGATGGTGCGCGCCGCGGGACGTCCCCCACGCGCCCATCGCGTCGGCCGTCTCCTCGGCGACGCCGGCCTCGCCGCGCGCCGCCGCGACGACGGCCTTGTAGTACAGGAAGTACCAGGAGACGGCCTCGAAGGCGTGCTCCTTGCACAGGCGCAGTCCTTCGTCGGCCAGTTGGGTCGTGTCGTCCCACCGGCCCGCGAGGAACGCGTCCGTGCACAACAGCGGGAGGGTGACGATCTGCCTGCGCCCCTGGGACGGGACGCGCGAGACGGCGTCGCGCACTCCGGTGAGCCGGTCGGTGGCGATGCCGGCGGTGCCGATCCGCGTGATCCTCGACGGGGCGGTCTCCTGCGGCAGGCCCGCGATGAGTTCCTCCAGGTCGCCCATCGCCGGCAGGGCGGTGCGCGCGGGATCGCCCTGGGTCGCGACGTTCACTGCCAGCAGCCGGGGGGCGTCGGGTCCGAGGCGCTCCAGGATCTTGTGGAGGGGCGCCCACAACTCCGCCCGGCCGCCCAGGCAGCACAGCAGCAGCAGGAGGTAGAGGGCCTCCTCGAGGGCCGGGTCGCAGGCCCCGTGGGGATGGTCGCCGTTCTCGATCGCGCCGAGGAGGATCTGATGGGCCGTGTCGATGTCGCCCTCGCCGTCGAGCAGCCGGTGGACGGCGACCGCGGCCGAGTAAAGGGACGCGCGGTCGTCGGAGCCAAAGCGCCGGGCGTCGTCCAGGAGGCGGGAGGCCATGGTCAGTTCACCGGAGGCGTCCGCGCGTATGTAGGCGGCCGCGGCCAGCCGGCGGCCCCGGTCGGCCGCGCCCGGGCTCAGGTGCGCGGCCTTGGTGAGGGAGCGGATCGCGGCCATGGCGTCGCCGCGCCGCAGGACCCGGTGGGCGGTGCCCTCCAGCAACGCCGCGACGTCCTCGTCCTGTTCGACGCACGCCTCCCCCAGGTGCCACGCACGCTGGTCGGGACGGTCGTGCAGCACCTCGGCGAGTTCGCGGTGCACGCGACGGCGCTCCGCGGAGGTGGACGCGTCGACGACCGCGGCACGGTACAGCGGGTGCCGGAAGCTCATACGGTGGTCGAACTCCTCGATCCGTACGAGGCCGTCGCGCTCGGCGGCCTCCAGATCCGCCAGATCCGCCCCGGCGCCGAGCCGTTGCGCGGCGCACTGCAGGACGGCCAGGTCCCCCGTCCCCTCCAGCGCGGGCACCAGCAGCAGGCGACGTGTCGCCGCGGGCAGTCCCGCCACGCACGAGCCGAAGACCTCGCGCAGACGCCGGGTGAGCGGCAGCGCGGCCGGCCGGCGCTCCAGACCTGCGCGCTGCGGCCCCGTCAGGGCCGCCGGCAGTTCGACCAGGGCCAGCGGATTGCCCTGCGCGGCGGCGACGACGCACTCCACGACGGGAGCGGAGAGGTCCGGATGGGACGCGCTCGCCAGGAGACGCGACGCGCCCTCGTCCAGCGGCAGGACCTCGTACTCCACGCGTACGCCGGCCTCGGCGCGGCCTCGACGTCCCCTGCGGGCGGCGAGGAACCTGACACGGCTGCCCGCGAGCCGGCGGGCCACGAAGCCCAGCACGGCCGCGCTGGCCGGGTCCACGGCCTGGAGGTCGTCGACGACCAGCAGAATCGGCGTCGCGGCGGCCGCACGGCGGAGCAGCACCAGGGCCGCGTTCGAGACGAGGAACCTCTCGGGCGGCGCCCCCTCGCCGAAGCCCAGGGCCACCCGCAGGGCCGCGCTGTGGGTCCCGTCCACGGCCGGCGGGTCCTCCTCCCACAGCGGGAAGAGGAGCTGGTTGAGCGCCGCGTACTCCACTCCGCTCTCGGACTCCGTGCCCGCCGCCCGCAGCACCCTGGCCCCGGCTGCCAGTGCCCTCAGGGCGAGGTGGCCGAGCAGCGCCGTCTTGCCCGCCCCGGGGTCGCCGGTGAGCAGCACCGCGCCGCCGGAATCGACCGAGCCGAGCAACCCCTCGATGCGCTCCACGTCGCCCGCGCGACCGACCAGCCCCTGGGCCGTGCCGGCGCCGACGTCGGCCGTGTACACCGAGGATTGCATCGGATCTTTCTGGCTCTCTGCTTCTGGGCCTGGACCCAAGCATTCTCACACGGCACCGATGGCCCGCCCGGGCGGGAAATGGTGAGTTGTGCCTCAGGACGGCGGGGGAATTCATCTTCCGTATTCCTGGCGTACGGATTTCCTGTCTCCGTCGTTCAGGGCGGTGCGTTCGGGGTCAGCTCCTCGGCAGCCAGCGGCTCAGCGCGTTGATGAGCCGTTCCAGCGCGGGCAGCCTGCTGGAGCGGTCCGTCATGATCGTGCGGCCGTTGAATTGCAGGGTGTACTGGAACATGTCGTGCGCCGACATGTTCATCGTGAAGTCCGGTACGTCCTCCAGTGCCGGGTCGCCCAGCAGGATCCGCAATTCCTTGAAACGGGCGGCGCCGGCACGGCGCACCACGGGTCCGCCCCTCTCCCTGGTGAGGACGGTGCCGTCACCCCGCAGCGTCACCTCCTGGTGGACGCCCGCGAAGCCGCCGCTGACGGTCATGACCACCAGTTTCTGATCCGGCCCGCGGACGGGGACCGGTGTCGCGCCACGGCTCGGCGAGGACGACGGGGAGGGCGAGGCGGAGGCGGACGCCGATGCGGACGCCGATGCGGACGCCGATGCGGACGCCGATGCGGACGCCGATGCGGACGCCGACGCCGACGCCGACGCCGACGCCGACGCCGACGCCGACGGTGGCCCGGACGACGGTGACGCGGCGGAAGCGGTCGCGGTGGCCACTGCGCCGTCCGCCGGCGCACCCGCGGTCTCGCCGATGGTGAGGGTGCAGCCCGTGGAGCCCAGTACCCCGGCGGCGAGAACCACCCCGGCCAGCAACGCCCCGCCCAGTACCCTCACGGCTCTCCCCCGCCTGCCGGTCGCCCCAACTCAGCCCTGGATACCACGGAATCGCACCTTCCGGCCCCGGCACACCACCCCCCTGCGGGGCCCGGGCCCATCACCCGGTCAGCCACTGAGGGTGCGTCAGATGTCACCCGGGGTGATTCTTTCGGCGGGAGACGCGGCGCAGCCCGCCGCCAAGACCCCCACCTGATGCTGTGATCCGCCGAGTCGGCCGAGCGGTGTCGGCCGGACGCCGTCCGAGCTGTGCGCGCGTGTGGACGGTGGCCGCGAGTGCGGCTCTGACGTCCGGTGCCGTGACGGGTATGGCGCACGCGGGCACCGGGGAACGCGCCGCGACGCCCCTTGCGGCGGAGCAAGTCGTCGCCCCGCGCAACTCCGCCTTCCCCTGCTTCTTCGTCCCGGCCGCACCCGGCTACCGCCCGAGCGGGCCGCCGCCCCGGGCCTCCCGGCCCGCCGGGACCCCCCGGAGCCCCAGGCCCGGCGGGGCCCGCGGGGCCCGCGGGACCGCTCGGCCCTGCGGGACCTGCCGGCCCGTCAGGCGAGCCCGGCCCGGCGGGACGAGCATCGTCCGTTTCGCTTTCCGGCGACGCCGGCCGACCGCGCCACCCCGCTCAAGCGGTCGCATCGTGGGCGATCCGCGCGAGGAGCGAGGCGCAGGCCCCGGGCATCGACAGGAACGGCGAGTGGTGACTGGGCAGCCGGTGCACCGGACCGGCGGTGCGGCCGGCCATGTCCTCCTGGAGGGCCGGCCGCAGGGCCCGGTACCGCTCGCACACGACATACGTGGACGGGACCGCACGCCGGCCCGCACCGGTCAGCGGCTCGACGAACGACTTCGTGCTCTGCGGAACCAGCCGCGCGACCGCCACCTCGGCCTCCCGCTGCGGCACGTCACCGTAGAACGTGGCGACCGGGTCGTCCGGCACCGGCCGGAACCCCCGCGGCTCGTGGGCGACGGCAACCCCGTGATAGCCCAGGACGCTCTCGCCGACCTCCAGCCGGTAGGCGGTCAGGTGGACGACATGGGCAATCCCGGGCGCCTCCGCGACGACCTGGGTGACGGGGACGCCGGCATAGGAGTGCGCGACCACGACCACCGGCCCCTCGACCCCCTCCAGCCCCCGCAGCACCTCGCGCGCGTCCTCCTGGACTCCGGCGGCCTCCTGCCCGGCACTGGGCAGGTCGACCACGCGCGTCGCCCAGCCGTCGGCGGCGAGCAGGGACCGCACCCGGTCCCAGCACCAGGAGCCGTGCCACGCCCCGTGGACGTGGAGCAGGGTCGGCGCATTCGGTCGGGAGTCGGCGGCACCACGCATACCTCCGGATACTGGGGCAGGTCGACCGGCGACACCACCCCCGCCGACGCGACACATGCTTGACTCGTCAAGTATTTTGCTAGGCTCGGGGCAAGAAGGCCGGTCGTCCCACCACTGCCACGGAGACACGATGAGTTTTCTGCTGACCGAGACCGATCCCGACGACCCGATATGGAACCGGCGCGGCGCGCTCTACGTGCCCTCCGGCCAGGGGCCGACCGTATGGGCCGCGGACGACGTCTACACGATCAAGGCGACGGGCGCGCAGACCAACGGGAACATCGGCTTCGTCGAGGCCACCGTTCCGGCCGGCGGCGGCCCGGTCCCCCATGCGCACACGGAGGAGGCCGAGACGTTCTACGTCCTCGACGGCGAGTTGGAGTTCGTGGACGGCGACCACGAGTTCACCGCCGTGGCCGGTGACTTCATCCACGTGCCCAAGGGGATCCGGCACGGCTTCAAGAACAAGCGCATCCACGCCGCGCGCCTGCTCTTCATCTACACGCCGCCCGGCCTCGAGCAGCTGATGCTCGACCACAGCACACCCGCCCGCCCCGGCGAGGCACCACCGCCCATCGACGAGGACATGGGGGCCCGCGCCGAGCAGGTCATCCGGCAGTCCAAGACGATCATGCTTCCGTAGCCCCCGCGCCCGCCGCCGGCGCCCCACCCCGCCCCCGGGGGCGGGGCGCCGCCGTCATCCGCGTCGTGCGAGGGCGCTCGCATCCGGCGTGGTCGTCACCGGACGCGTGCAGCCGACTTCCGGGCCCTTGGCCATGCGCGTGCGGATGTGGAGGACGTCGCCGATGAAGAGGTCGTAGACCAGGACCCCGATGACGCCGCCGATGAGGGGGCCCACGATGGGGACCCAGAAGTAGTCGCTGAAGGCGCCCGGTTGGGAGCCCGGCAGGGCGAGTTCGCCCCATCCCATGGCCCAGGCGAACAGCCGCGGACCGAAGTCGCGCGCGGGGTTGATGGCGTATCCGGCGTTCGCGCCGTACGACAGTCCGATCGCGGCGACCGCCAGACCGATCACCACCGGGCCCAGGTAGACCCGCACGGCGGGATTGCGCAGGTCGATGACGGCCATGATGAAGATCAGCATGAACGCCGCGCCGACGATCTGGTCCACCAGCGGGCCCCACAGGCTCCCGTGGAAGTACGAGGCCGGGACGGTGCCGAAGATCGAGAAGCTGGCGAGCGTGTGCCCGTCCGTCTTCGGCCCCTTCATGGCCTGGTCGAGGGCGCTGATCGCGTCGTGGTACACCGCGTACACCAGCACGGCCCCGGCGAACGCGCCCACGAGCTGCGCGAACACGTACGGGACGACCTTGACCCACGGGAACCGGCGGCGCACCGCGAAGGCGAGCGTGACCGCCGGATTGAGGTGCGCGCCGCTGACGCCGCCGGCGACGTAGATGCCGAAGGTCACGACCAGCCCCCAGCCGAGCACGGGCATGACCCAGTCGCCGGCGCCGACGAAGCTCGAGCGGCAACCCGGCCGCGTCCGGCCGGGGTGCGTGCGCGTCCCGCGGGCCGGGAGCAGCCTTCCGGCCCGCGGGGACCGGGATCACACTCTCGTGCGGACGAGGTCTATGAGCTCGGCCTCGGACTTCTTGTCGGCGTCCCGCTCGAGGGTGACGACCTGCAGGGTGCAGAGGCGGTCGCCGACGGTGAACGCGGTCATCATCGATTCGGCACCGTCGGCCTCCGAGCCGGCCGTCCTCGGCGAGCCGATGCTCAGCGTGACGGAGTGGTAGGTGTCCTGGTTCTCCCAGCTGCAGACGCTCTCCCCCACACCGGCGTCAGGGTGCCCGCCGTCGTTCTCACCGATGATCGGCGTGATCTCCTCGGGCTTGAGCAGGGTGCAGGCGTCGATCTTCCTGCCGTCCTCCGACGAACCTCCGTCCGAGGCCGCTCCCTTCCCCTTGTCGGCGGAAGCGGGGGCCGACTTCGCGGGGGACGCCTTCGCGCCGGTGCCCGACGAGCCGCAGGCGGTCGCTGTCGCGGCGAGGAGCACCAGGGCGACGATTGCCAGAGGTGAACGCATCACTGTTGGGTCCTCCGATGGTGTGCGAAGGGCGGAGCGGCACTCCGGCCTCTTGTCTCGGACCCGGAAGACGTCGCCTCACGCGTGACGAGTTGCGGATTCCTGTCACAGGGGGGCGACCGAATGTCACCGCCGTGCGACAGGGGCTGGGCGGCCCCCCGGGCGGCCCGGGCGGGCAGAAGCGCGGCGGGTCCCGTCGCCTCGGTTCGCGTACGGGGCGGTCGTGTTCGCCGGGCCGGCGGACACGACCGCCCGTGCGGCGGCGCCGCGTCACACGGCCTCGGGCGCCTCCGCGGGATGCGCCGGCGGGGCGATCAGGGACGCCACGGGGTTCGTCACCGTGCGGCAGCGGGTCCAGCGGGTGGCCTCGCCGTCGTGGGGCGAGGCGATCTCCGTGGGTTCCGCGGCCGGGGCGCTGCCGAGCAGCCCGCGGTCCCGGCAGTACTCGTCGTCGTAGACCGTGGACAGGTAGCGGTGCGGGCCTTCGGGGAAGACAGCCACGACGCGTGCCCCGGAGGAGTGGGTGCGGGCGGCCCATCCGGCGACGAGGGCGACGGCACCGACGCTCCAGCCCCCGGACGCGTAGTGGGAGCGCGCCAGGGCCCGGCAGGTGTGGACGGCTTCCGCCGGGGTGACCCAGTGCACCTCCGTGAACTGCTCGTACGCCACGTTGCGGGAGTGGATGCTGCTGCCGATGCCCCGTACGAGGCGGGGCCTGACGGGCTGGCCGAAGGTGATGGAGCCGACGGTGTCCACCCCGATGACGTGCAGGTCGGGGTTGAGGGCGCGCAGTGTGCGGCTGACGCCCGCCGAGTGGCCCCCGGTGCCGACGCTGGTGACCAGGACGTCGACCCGGCCCAGTTGCTCGGTCAGCTCCCTGGCCAGGGGTGTGTAGGCGTCGGCGTTGTCGGGGTTGTCGTACGGGTCGGCGCACCACGACCCAGGCTCGGCCGCGAGCAGTTCGCCGACGCGCCTGCGGCAGGCCTCCTGCCATCCCCGGTAGGGGTGGGCGTCGCGGACGATGTCGAGGCGGGCGCCGCGTGAGCGCAGCAGGCGCTTCATGTCCGGCTCCAGGTCCGGGTCGGTCACCAGCGTGACGGGGTGGCCGAAGACCCGTCCGGCGAGCACCAGTCCGAGCCCGAAGGCGCCGCTGGTGGACGCGACGACGGTCGCGCCGGGGAGGAGGTCGCCGCGCTCGCGGGCCCGGCCGACCATGTGGACGGCGGAGCGGTCCTCGATGCCGCCGGGGTTGGCGCCTTCGAGTTTCGCCCAGAAGCCGCGTCCGGGCGTGGTGAGGGGGTGGGAGATCCACAGCAGGGGCGTGTTGCCGACCGCGGAGGCGAGGTCGCGGCCGGTGGTGGGCTCGTTCATGGTGTCCGCCTTCTGGTATCGGGAAGAGTGCCGTGCACGACTCGCCCGCCTCCCGTGCGCTCACGGGCGGGGGTGAGGGACCGTCAGCCGGTCCTGGGGGGCGTCTTCTAGATGCGCCAGAGGCAGAGGACGGAGGGCTCCGCGGTCGCTATACGGGCGTCGGGGGCCGGGGCGCTCCCCGGTGTGTTGTGCGAGGCGGGCACCTGTCCGGGCGCCGTGTCGGCGACGCCGGTCTGCGTGGGGCCGGGTCCGTGCTCACGCGGTCCGGTGCGCGACCCCGGCAGTTCGGAGGTGTCCGGGGAGCAGTCCTCGCCGGGGTGGTGCGGAGCGACGGGGTGGGGCCGCTCCTCCGCGTTCGCCGGATGGGCGTGCGCGTGGAGGCCGTAGTGGGCGTGCGCGGGCGAGCCGGCCACGGTGAAGCAGAATGCGGCCAGCAGCGCGACGAGGAACGTCGGGCACGTTCCGCGGTGGCGGCCTCGCACAGGCCGCACATTACGCCATGAAGCATCCCGGAACGGCTTCAGGCATGCGGTGGTTTGCCGCCCAGATGATGATCCGCGAGGTTGAGTACCTCGTCGACGAGCCTGCGCAGATGGCCGTCGGAGAGTTCGTAGACGACCCTGCGGCCCTCCTTGCGGGAGGAGACCAGGCCCGCGATCCGGAGTTTCGCCAGGTGCTGGCTGACGGCGGGGCGCGCGGCGCCCACCCGCGCGGTCAGCGTGGAGACGTCCGCCTCCCCCTCGGTGAGCGTGTGCAGGACGGCGAGGCGGGTGCGGTCCGCGAGCAGGCTCAGGATCTCCGCCCCGCGGGCGTAGTGCTCGGTGCCCGGTTCTCGCGGATGCGCACCATGCGCAGATGATAGGTGCATGCGTGCGTTCATATGCACATAATGAGGGGAAGGCTCAGCCCGTGTCCACCCGCGACCCCCGGAAGGCGGACCCATGAACGGTCGGCACACACACCCGCACCCGCAGCACGACCACGACGAGGGACGGGATCGCGGGCATGCGCACGGCCACGAGGGCCGCCGGGGCACGGCAGGTCTGCGCCACCGGCTGGGACACCTGCTGCGCCCGCACTCGCACGAGTCCGCCGACAAGGTGGACCGGGCCCTGGAGTCCTCCGCCGAAGGCATGCGGGCCCTGTGGATCTCGTTCGCCGTCCTCGGCGTCACCGCGATCGCCCAGGCCGTGGTCGTCGTCCTGTCCGGCTCGGTCGCCCTCCTCGGCGACACCGTGCACAACGCGGCCGACGCCCTGACCGCGCTGCCGCTCGGCGTCGCCTTCGTCCTCGGGCGGCGGGCCGCCACGCGGCGCTTCACCTACGGCTACGGCCGGGCCGAGGACCTCGCCGGGATCGTCATCGTCCTCACCATCACCGCGTCGGCCGGTTTCGCCGCCTGGACCGCCGTGGACCGGCTCCTGCACCCGCGGGACGTCGCCTACCTGCCCGCCGTGGCCGTCGCGGCGGTGATCGGCTGCATCGGCAACGAGTGGGTGGCCCGCTACCGCATCCGCGTCGGACGCAAGATCGGCTCGGCCGCGCTCGTCGCGGACGGGCTGCACGCCCGCACCGACGGCTTCACCTCGCTGGCCGTGCTGCTCGGCGCCGCGGGCGCGGCGTTGGGCTGGCGCCTGGCCGACCCGATCGTGGGCCTCGCCATCACCGCGGCCATCCTGCTGGTGCTCCGCGACGCCGCTCGCGAGGTCTTCCGGCGCGTCATGGACGCCGTCGACCCGGCGCTGGTCGACGGTGCCGAGCACGCCCTGCTCGACGTGCCGGGGGTGCGCGAGGTGGCGGAACTGCGGCTGCGCTGGATCGGGCACCGGCTGCGCGCCGAGGTGGCCGTGGTCGTCGACGGCGACCTCACCGTGCGGCAGGCCCACCACGTCGCCGTCGCGGTCGAACACGCCCTGCTGCACGCGGTACCCCGCCTGACCGCCGCCCTGGTCCACGCCGACCCCGCGCCCGCACCGGGCATGGCCGACCCGCACGCCGGACTGGCCCACCACGCGGCGTGAGCCCCGTTCGCCCCGGATCGCCCCGGCGGGCAGGTCGCTGACGTTCGGGGCGCAGCCCAAAAGCTCCACAGCGCGTGACGACGCGCCCCGATGCGAGCCGACACCACGTCAGCCCCCTGAGCCGGATACGACGGGACGTCCGGAATTGCCGCCAGTGCGCACGCATCCAGGAAGACTTGACTGGGCATATCTTCCGATATGCACCGGATTAGGCACCTTCGACTGGTTCCTCCGCCCCGTGCGCCTGAGCACCTCGGCGGCTGTCACTGGGTGAGGTGGGCACGTGGGCATAGCGGGGATGACCCTGACCGTCGTGATCCTCGTGCTCGCTGGAGTGGCGCGGCGGCTCCACCGATACCCCGGCGGCTGGAGATTCGCGCTCTCCGGCCGTCATGACACCGACAGGGACACCCTGGACCGCGCCCGGCGGGCCGTCCGGAAGCTGCGGCGCAGGGCGCGGCGCGAACTGGCCGGGGCAAGGGCGCAGGTGGCCCGGGCCGACCGCTCCCACCGGCGTCGCGTCGGCGACGCCGAGCGGCACCTCGACCGTCTGCGCCGGCCGGGCAGGGGCGCGTTCGTCGCGACGCTCGGCAAAGTCTCCCTGCACGAGCACGTGATGGTCATATCCGGGCCGCAGACCAAGGTGCTGCCCCTGGACTGCCTGGAGGTGCGGTTCGAGCACAGCCAGGTCGGCGACCACATCTACCTCAGGCGACCGGACGGCGTGCACCTGGAATCCTTCACGCCCGGCGAGCACGCCGAGGACGCCGTGCGCCGCTTCAGCGTCCGCATCGAGAACGCGGTCGCCAAGGAGAGGGCCTTCCTCACCGAGCGCGCCAGGTCGGTCAAGAAGGCGGAGGACGACCTGAAGGCGGCGCACGCGGACACGGGCGCGGCCGAGGACGCCCGCAGGCGCCTGGGCACGGTGACCGCCCGCCAGCGCCGCGACCCGGCACTCGCCGAAGCACTCGCGGGCCTCGAAGCCGCCCGGGACCAGTGGCACGGACTCACCGGCCGACGCCCTCCCCGCTGACGGGGTGAGCGGGTGCCGGGGCCGCCGCCCGCGCGGCTTCGGCTTGGCCGACCAGCCGCAGGGCGCTCTCGGTGGCGGCGATGAGGGAGGGATCCCCTTCGGCGCGCCGCTGACGCAGCGCTTCCTCCAGCAGGGTGCGGGCCTCGGCTGTCCGTCCTTGGTCCAGCCGTTGCTTGCCCAGGTGCTGGAAGCAGAAGGAGAGCAGGTCCGGAGCAAGGGCCTCGGAAAGGCGGAGCGCCCGCTGGTAGTGAGGTTCCGCGGCATCCGGATCACCGGCGTAGCGGTGGGCGTCGCCCAGATTGATGTGGACGGCGACGGAGAACGTGCCCTCGGCGCCCGCCAGCGCCCGCTCGAGCAGGTCGACGGCCTCCTCGTGGCGGCCCAGCACGAGCAACCCCACCCCCGCCCGGCGCAGTTGCGCGGGCTGGTCGAGCGGGCCGTCGAGGAGTCCGGCCACCGTCCGGGCCAGGAGTCCCGGGTCCGTGGGGACCATGCGGCCGTTCTCGTCCAAAGCGATCAGGTTCTCCATGCGTCCCGCCTCTTGCCTCCGCGTCGGTGACGACAGGTTAGGGGTACGAGCGGGTCAGTCGGCGTGCCCGCGCGGTGGGCGGTTCGGCCGCTCCGGCTCGCCGGGCGACGTGAAGGCGTCCCAGTCGGCGCGGCCGCCGGCCCCCATGACGCCGGTGGCGGAGCCCAGTTCCGTGTCTCCCAGAGCGAGCAGTTCGCGTCGGGCCATCCAGGAGACCACCGGGGGGAACAGCGGCCGCAGCGGCTGGCACCAGCGCAGCCAGGGCGGGGCGTACACCTGGCGGGCGCGGCGGGCGATGCCGGTGGCGAGCCGTTCGGCGACCTCCGCGGGCGGGTGGACGCGGCGGGCGAAGGAGGGCTGGCTCCGCCGCAGGGCGCGCAGCACGGGGTGGTCGTCGAGGTCCGTGATCATGTCGGTGCCGGTCCAGTGGAGGTAGGCGATGCCGACGGTCACGCCGTCGAACTCGACTTCGCCGCGCAGAGCCTGGGCGAAGGACTCGGCGCCGGCTTTGGAAGCGCAGTAGGCGCTCATCAGCGGGGCGGAGGAGAAGGCCGCGGTCGAGGCGATCTGCAGGAAGTAGCCGCGGGTCCGCGTCAGCTGGGGCAGGAAGGCCCTGGCCGTGTTGGCGGCACCCACCAGGTTGACGTCGATGACCCGTTGCCAGAGGTCGGCGTCGGTCCGGGCGAACGGCCCGCCTGCGGCGATCCCCGCGTTGGCCACCACCACGCTCGCGGGACCGAGTTCGGCGTCCACCCGTCGGGCGGCGGCCTCGAGTGCGGCGCGGTCGGTGACGTCCGCCTCGACGAAGATGTTCGGGCTGGGCAGCGAGGAGGCCGCCTCACGCAGGGTCGCCTCCTCGCGGCCCAGGAGCGCCACCCGCATGCCGAGGGCCGACAGGCGACGGGCGAGTGCCTCGCCCACTCCCCTGGCGGCACCGGTGACGACGGCCACGCGCCCTTGCAGCGGGTTCTCGGCCACGCTGCCGCGTGGGCTGATACCGGTCGTCCTCACTGGCACACCGTTCGATCCTGGTCCGGGAGTGGGTGGGCACCTCCGAGTCAAACCGATCTCCGGGCGCAGGCCCGCGTGCCGCGTCGGACGGGTGCGGAGCCGCCACTCGAACGGTGGCCTGGATACTTGCCACTTGCGCACAGGAGAGGAGAGGGCGATGAGCACACTGCGGGCCGGACAGACGGCGGTGCGCCGCGACGTGGACCGCGGCGGCCGCGTGTGGAGCGAGCACGCGCTCCGCGTCCTGGACGACACCAGCACGGGCCTGGTGACCGCCTGCGCCCCCGGCGCGCAGACCCGCTGGCCCGTCCCGTACGCCCGGTCCCGCGCCGCCGGCGAACTCTCGGGGCGCACCGACGCGATGGACGCCCTGGCGACGGGGCGGTGGGAGCTGACGCCCGGGCGGTGGCAGGACACCGAGCTGCGGATGTGGAAGCCGCCCGGCGCCTGGTTCAGCGTCAACGCCTTCTACACCGCGGCCGGGCTGCGGAACTGGTACGTGAACTTCGAGCGCCCCGGGATCCGGACCGCCGACGGGTTCGACACCTTCGACCTCGTCGTGGACCTGCTCGTCGCCCCCGACCTGACCAGCTGGGAGTGGAAGGACGAGGACGAGTACGCCCACGTCCGCGGGCTCGGCGTCGTCACCGACGCCGAGCACCGGGCCGTCGACGCCGCCCGCGAGCAGGCGCTGGCGATGGTCGGGGAACGTTCCGGGCCGTTCGCCGATGCCGCCGCGTGGTCGGCATGGCGGTGGGAGCCGGACTGGCCCACGCCTCGCCTGTCCTAGGCCGTGTCGTCACATGAGCTCCCCAGCTACCGCTGGGGGGTGCCCCCACCGCCCGAAGGGCGGGCCCAGCGGTTCCCCCAGCTACCGCTGGGAGGTGCACCCAGTGCGGTGCATCGCAAGGCGGAGAGTCGTCCTCGTAGTGGGCTACTCGGACGATTCGACAACGCAGCGAGGCGCCGTACCTGGGGGCACCTCCCAGCGTCAGCTGGGGGAGCGCCGCGGGGTGGGGGCACCCCCGGCCGAAGGCTGGGGGAGGGCATGTGACGACACGGCCTAGCGGACGTGCCCGCCGCTGAGGGGATCAGCCCCATCAGTCCCGCGTCACCGCGGACCGGTCCCGGGAGGCGTCCGCGCCCCAGCTCGCCAGCAGGCGCAGTGCCTCCTCCGACGCCGAACCGGGTTCGGCGTGGTACGTCGACAGGGACAGCTCCGGATCGCCGGGGAGTGCGAGGGTCTCGTAGCGGAGGGCGAGGGCGCCCGCCAGCGGGTGCAGCAGACGTATGTCGCCGTGCGACTTCCGCTTGACGTCGTGGGCCGCCCACAGCGTCCGGAAGTCCTCGCTCTTCATGGAGAGCTCCCCGATCAGCGCCGCGAGCAGCGGATCGTCGGCGTGCCGACCGGCGTCCATCCTCAACTGGCCCACCACGTCGGCGGCCTTGGCCGGCCAGTCGGCGAACAGCCGCCGCGCCGCCGGGTCGAGGAAGGTGACCCGGGCCCAGTTGCGTTCCTCCGGGGCGCGCTCGGCCCAGTCGCCGAAGAGCGCGGACGCGGTGCTGTTCCATGCCAGAACGTCGCTGCGGCGGCCCCACACGTACGCGGGCACGCCCTCCAGCGCCGAGAGCAGTTCACGCACCGCGGGCCGCACCTGCCCGCGCCGGGCGGCCGCGGGCCGGCGCCCGCGCTGCGCGGGCCTGGCCAGGTGCAGCAGGTGGGCGTGCTCCGCCTCGGAGAGCCGGAGCGCCCGGGAGACCGCGTCCAGCACCTCCACGGACACGTTGCGGCCGTTGCCCTGCTCCAGCCGCGTGTAGTACGCCACGGACACCCCGGCGAGCTGCGCCAGCTCCTCCCGCCTCAGTCCCGGTACCCGGCGCCGGCCGTACTCGGCGAGTCCTACGTCGGCCGGCTTGAGCCGGGCCCTGCGGGTGCGCAGGAACTCGTTGAGCTCGGAGCGCGCGTCGAGGTGCCGCTCGGGTCCGGGTCCCGGACCGGCACCCGGCGCGGCTTCCGGTCCGGTGCGGAGCTCGGCGTGGCTGGCCATGGGCCCCAGTATCGCGCCGGCCGCCGGGCGGAGCCTGTCCCTGCCGGTGGTAGGCACACGGGACGTAGGCGGAGCGGGGCTCTGGGTAACACCGCGCGGCCGGAGCAGCCTGAACGAGCCCCCGGGGGACGACCGCCCGGGGCCACTGCGATCGGCCGCGGCGGATCGCGTGCCGCCCGGACCCGTCCACCCGTGTGTCGTCGGGTCACGCACAGCTCATGGACCAGGAAGAATGACGGAAACGACCACCACAGCTCCGTCCACCGCAGCGCGCGGACGGAACCAGCTTCCCGGGAAGGCCCTCTTCGGCCTCTTCCTCAGCGGGTTCGTCGGCATCCTCACCGAGTGCCTGCCCGCCGGCCTGCTGCCGGAGATCAGCCGCACGCTCCGCACGAGCGTGTCGCTCACCGGCCAGACTGTGACGATCTACGCCCTCGCCACCGCGATCGGTGCGATCCCCCTGACCCGGGCGACGGCGAAGTGGCCCCGCAAGAACGTGCTGCAGCTCGCGCTCGGCACCGTCGCGGTCACCAACGCGCTCACGGCGCTGACCGGCGACTACGCGCTCACCCTCGTGATCCGCTTCGTGGCCGGTCTGGGCACCGGGCTCATCTGGCCCCTGCTCGGCGGTTACGCCGCCCGGCTCGCCCCCGAGGGGCGCCAGGGCCGGGCCATCGCCATCGCCCTGGCCGGAACCCCGGTCTCCCTGGCGCTGGGCGTCCCGCTGGGCACCTGGCTGGGCGCGCTGGGCGGTTGGCGGCTCGCCTTCCACGCCTCGGCCGCTCTGACCGCGCTGACCATGGTGTGGATCGCGGCGACGCTGCCGAACCCGCCGGGCCGGTCGGCGGACGAGCGCTTCACCGTCCCGCAGGTCCTGCGCGTACCGGGGCTGCGTACCATCCTGTTCGCGCTCGCGACCTACATGGTCGCCCACAACATCCTGTACACCTACGTCACCGATCTGCTCGGGCACCTGGGCATGGGAGCGCAGACGGGCTGGGTGCTGTTCGCCTTCGGCGTCACGTCGATCCTCAGCGTCGTGGTCGTCGGCACCCACATCGACCGGCACCTGCGCAGGCTCGTCGTGGGCAGCACGGCGCTGTTCGCGCTGACCGTGCTCGTGCTCGCCGTGTCCTCCGGTGTGCCCGCGCTGGTCTACGTCGCCGTCGCGGCCTGGGGCTTCGCCTTCGGCAGCTCACCCAGCCTGTTCATCGGCGCCGCCATCAACGCGACGGGGGCGGCCGCCGACGTCGCGCAGTCGATCACCATCACGGTCTTCTCCTCGTCCATCGCCCTGGGCGGCCTCGCCGGCGGCCTCCTGGTCGCGGACCTGGGGACGGCGTCCATCACCTGGGCCGCGCTGGCCCTGCTCGTGGCCGCCGCGGCGGCCGTGGCCGGCGGCAGGAAGCACGCCTTCCCCGCGTGAGCCCGAGGCGGACCGCGTTCGCCACGCCGGGAACCCCGCCGGGCCCGCGCCGAAGACGGGCCCAGCGGGGCGTACCGCGTACGCGCGTCACCGGACGGGGACCGGGTCAGGCGCCGACGCGGGGCGGGGTCGGCGTCCCGTACACGCGCTTGGCATGCGAGGCGTACAGCCGCGGGGCCAGGAGCGGCATGATCAGCCGGGGCACCAGCGGGGCGTGCGAGAGGACGGCCTTGATCACCGCGGGGTCGCCCTCGTACATCACCATGCCGAAGGCCAGCGGCAGGTCCTTCTTGGGGCTGTTGGCCATGCCGTGCTCGCCGAGCCCGGCCCACTCCGCCGCGGTGATGTACTCCTCGGCCAGCGGGAGGATCTCCTTCTCCTCCAGGGCCATGTGCTCCAGGAGCCGGTCGAGCAGCACCTCGAGGGCGGCGGCGAGGGCCTCGCCGTCCCGGGCGGTGGTGCGCCACCCCGCGAGGAGCCCGGTCACCTCGGTGAGGGCGGCGTCGATGCCGTGGTGCTGCTCCTCCATCGTGGGGACGATGGCCGCGGTCCGCTCACCGCCGCGCTCCAGGAGGCGCGGCCACACCACCTCGTCCTCGCCCTCGTGGTGCAGGTGCAGCACCAGGCACACCTTGTCGGCGTGGTCGGCCACGACCCCGGCGCGCCCGACGTCACCCGCCTCCACCTCCCGGACGAGTTGCGGGAGAAGGCGGAACTCCCGGCGCATCATCGTGTGCGCCATAACCATGTCGCGCACGTCGGCCATGGGCTCGTTGACTGTCCGTACCACTGCTGAAGCCTCGATTGGTGTCTGGAGATCGCGGAAGAGCGCTACGCATGCTCCCAGCGGCAGAGGCACGAGGGCATCGGGAGAATTACCCATCTTGCCGCGGGGCCCGCACCGCACCACCCCCGCCGGCGCCGGAAGACGATCAAGAGTTCTCCCGATGGCCGGGACGGCCCCGCTCGGCCAGCATCGGAGGCGCTCCGCCCCGGCCGTCCGTCGGAGCCGCCGATTCGCGGGAACCCCCGCCCGCGAACACAGCGCCCCGTGGCCGAGCCGGTCAGGGGGCTCGCCGCGGGGGTCGCCTCCCCTCCCCTCGCGCGGGACAGGATCCACAGGTTGTTACTCTTCGGCGAGAATTGTCCGCCTGACCACGACGAAGGGGGCATTGCCCCCGTCGCCCGGTGGTCACCCCCCAGAGGTCCCCACAGGTCCCCTCAGATGAGCGCCCCCACCCCGGCAGGCCCACGCGTCAGCCCCGTCTTCGTGGGCCGGCAGGCCGAGCTCGCCGAGCTGCTGCGGGCCGCCGATGCCGCGGACGACGGGGACCCTCAGGCCGTCCTCATCCGGGGCGAGGCCGGGGTCGGCAAGACGCGGCTGGTCGGGGAGCTGCTGCGGTCCCTGGAGGCGAGGGCGGCCGTCGCGGCAGTCGGCGGGTGCGTCGAGCTCGGTGGCGACGGCCTGCCCTTCGCGCCGTTCTCCGAGGCCCTGCGCGTCCTGTGGCGGCGGCTGCCCGACGAGGTGCGGGCGGCGAGCGCGGGCCACGAGGACCTCCTGGCCCGGATCCTCCCCGGCCCGGAGGGCGCGACGTCCGCCGACCAGCGCGACGACGACGTGACGCGGCTCTTCGAGCTGACCACCCGCGTCCTGGAACGCCTGGCCGCGGACCGGCTGGTCGTGCTCGTCGTCGAGGACCTGCACTGGGCCGACGCCTCGACCCGCAACCTGCTGAGCTACCTGTTCCGCACCCGGCGGCGCGGCAGGCTGCTGCTCCTCGGGACCTACCGGTCCGACGACATCGACCGCCGGCACCCGCTGCGCCCGCTGCTCGCGGAGCTGGGCAGGCTCCGGTCCGTACGCCGTGTCGCGCTCCCCCGGTTCACCCGGGGCGAGGTCGGCGGACAGCTCGCCGGCATCCTCGGCGCACCACCGGACCCGGCCGTCCTCGACGAGGTCTTCGCCCGCTCCGACGGCAACGCCTTCTTCGTCGAGGAGCTCGCGGCCGGCGGCCGGGACCACCCCGGCACGGGACTCCACGACCTGCACGACCTCCGCGACGTGCTGCTGCCCCGCCTGGAGTCGCTGCCCGAGACCAGCCAGCACATCCTGCGCACGGCCGCCGAAGGAGGAGCGGCGACCGGGTACGCGCTGCTGCGGGAGGTGGCGGGGCTGCCCGAGGACGAACTGATCGAGGGGCTTCGCGCGGCCGTGCTCGCCCAGGTCCTCGTCCCCGAACCGGACGGCTCGGACTACCGGTTCCGGCACTCGCTGGTACGCGAGACCGTCAGCGAGACCCTGCTGCCGGGCGAACGCGCGCTGATCAACCGCCGGTACGCGAAGGCACTGGAGGCGGACCCCGCGCTCGTGCCCGCCGTGGAGCTGTCCTGCCGTCTGGCCCGGCACTGGCACGCCGCGCAGGACTTCGTGAAGGCCCTGCGCATGAGCGTCACGGCCGCCGAGGAGGCACGTCACTGCTACGCCTACACAGAGCAGTTGTGGCACCTGGAGCGGGCGCTCCAACTGTGGGACCGGGTCCCGGACGAGGCCCGAGCGGCCCTGCCCGCCCCGCGCTGCCCGCAGACGTACCCGCGCGGCGGCCCCGGACAGGAAGGGGCCGGGCCCGCACGCCTGGACCTGCTCGCGACCGCCGTGGTCGCCGCCCTGCACTGCGGCAGCCTCGACACGGCCCTGCGCCTGGCCGACACCGCGCTGGCCGGCCTTCCGCCGGAGGGCGAGCCGCACCGGTTGCGCGCCGCGTGGTTCCGGACCCAGCGCTCACGGCTGATCCAGGGACTGAACCGCGGGGACGGATGGCAGGACCTGGAGACGGCGCGGAAACTCGTCGAGGGCCTCGCCCCTTCTCCGGTCCACGCCGACGTCCTGGTCCACATCGCCAACTGGAGCGCCGTCCACCCCGGTCCGGACAACCGGGCAGCCGCCGACGAAGCCGTGCGGTACGCGTCCGCCCTCGGCGCCGAGGCACTGGAACTGCACGCCCGGATGACCAGGTGCCTGCTGGACTCCGAGACCGACGGCGACGGCGACGGCATCGCCGAGCTGTACGAGGTCAGACGACGGGCGGAGGAACTGGGCGAACTCGGCATCGCCGGGCGGGCCAACCAGAACCTGCCGTCGATCCTGGAGGGCATGGGCCGTTCCGAGGAGGCGGTCGCGGCCGCCGACCACGGCATCGCGCTCTGCCGGTCGCTCGGCCTGGCCGACCACGAGGGGTGGGTGCACTCGAACAGGTCGATCAGCCTCTTCTCCCTGGGCCGCTGGGCGGAGTCCGAGGCGGCCCTCGACGAGGCCGCCGCCGTCGCCCGGTCGCACCTGCCGCGCTGGACGTTCGCGGCCCGCCGCGCGTACCACCTGCTCCACCGCGGGGACGCCGACGGCGCCGCCCGGCAGCTGGCGCTCGCGGACGAACTGCGCGGCACCGAGCAGCTCCAAACCCAGCTCCAAGTCGCCCTCAGCCACTGCACGATGGAGATCGCGGTTGGCCAGGGCCGTCTCGCCGACGCCCGGGCCGAGTTCCTGCGGGCCGACGCCGCGGGCCTGACCACCGGACCCGTCCGCTGGTCGCTGCCGATGCTGCGCACCGCGGCGGCGGTCGAGGCAGAGGCCCGCGGTTCCGCCTCCCTCGACGGGCCCTCGCCCGACGTCCTCGCCGCGATACGCCGCGCCGCCGGGCGGCTCGACGCCGTCTTCCCCGTATGGGCGGGGTACGAGCGCCTGCTGCAGGCCGAGTTGGGGCGCGCCGAAGGGGACGACGACCCGGACCTGTGGTCCCTGGCCGTGACCGCCTTCGCGACCGTCGACCGTCCCTACGAGTCGGCCGCGGCACTCCACGGCGAGGGCCGCGCCCTGCTCGCCGGAAACCAGCGCCGCGCGGCGGCTCTCGACCGGCTGGGCCGGGCACGGGGGATCGCCACCGGCCTCGGGGCGGGCCTGCTCCTCGCCGACGTCGAAGCGGCGATCCGCCGGGCCGGCACGGACCCGGCGAAGAAGCAGGAAGCGCCCGCGGCCGCCGCGGCAGCCGCCTCGTCCGCCACCGCCGGCGAACCGGCTCCGTTCGGACTCACCCCGCGTGAATCGGAGGTGCTGGGGCTGGTCGCGAAGGGGTACAGCAACCGCCGGATCTCCGAAGAGCTCTACATCTCGCAGAAGACGACGAGCACCCACGTCTCCAACATCCTGGCCAAGCTCGGTGCCTCCAGCCGCACCGAGGCCGCGGCGATGGCGCACTGGCACGGGCTCCCGCCCTCCCCCTGACGGATCCGGGGATCCGGCGCTTCGGGGATTCGGTAATCCTCCCGATGCCCGGGGCGATGCGGCCCTGCCACCATCGTGCTCCGGGGGCACCCCCACGACGTCACCAGAACGACATGCTTCGGCCAGGAGTCCGTACGTGAGGCACGACCACGACCCGCCGCACAGGGAGCGGGTCGACGCAGCGCGCAACCGCGCCGCGATACTCAAGGCCGCCGCACTCCTCTTCGCCGAACACGGCGCGGACGGCGTCTCCATGGACCGGGTCGCCGCCGCGGCGGGCGTCGGCAAGGGCACCGTATACCGCCGCTTCGGCGACCGGTCGGGACTGGCCGCCGCGCTCCTGGCCGCCCGCGAGCACGAACTGCGGGAGGCCGTCGCCGGCGGACCGCCCCCGCTCGGCCCCGGAGCCGCCGCCGGAGACCGCCTCGCCGCGTTCGTCAGCGCCTATCTCGACCACGTGGCCGGGCACCTGGACCTCCTCCGCGCCTCCGAGACATCACACCCCGGGGCGCGCTACCGCACCGCCGCCTACCGCTTCTGGCACGACCACCTGACGTCCCTGCTCGACACCGCCCCCGACCCGCAGACGACCGCCCACACGTTTCTCGCCGCCCTGTCCGCGGAACACGTCGGCGCCCTGCTGCCCGAACTCGGCGCGCACAGGCTGCGCATGGGCCTGCTGGGCCTGGCCGTCAGCTGTGCGGCGCCGGACGCGCCGCCCGGCGCCGCGCTGCCGCGGCGCTAGGCCGTGTCGTCACATGAGCGCCCCCAGCTACCGCTGGGAGGTGCCCCCAGTGCGGTGCATCGCAAGGCGGAGAGTCGTCCTCGTAGTGGGCTACTCGGACGATTCGACAACTCCCCCTGGCCGAAGGCTGGGGGCGTGCCGTGCCTGGGGGCACCTCCCAGCGGAACTGGGGGAGCGCCGCCGAGTGGGGGCACCCCCGGCCGAAGGCTGGGGGAGGGCATGTGACGACACGGCCTAGACGCGTTCGAGGGGTCGGTGCGGGGCGGGCGGGAGTTCGACCTCGACGGGGTCCTGGGGGCGGACGACTCCGCCCTGCCGCACCACGCCCATCACGCCGGACTTGAAGGTGAACTCCCCCGTCACCGGGTCCATGGCGAACATCTCGCCGAGCAGGCCCTCCCGGAAGTCGTTGATCTTCGAGCACGGGTTGCGCAGCCCCGTCACCTCCACCACGGCCTCCTCGCCGAGGTGCAGCAGGGTGCCGGTGGGCAGGCCCAGGAGGTCCACGCCGCGGGTGGTGATGTTCTCCCCGAGCTGGCCGGCCGAGACGTCGAAGCCCTTGCGGGCCAGCTCGTCGAAGAGCTCCTCGTGCATCAGATGGACCTGGCGGAGGTTCGGCAGGTCGGGCTCGTAGGTCATCCGGAACTGGTGGCGGATGGTCTCGCCGGCGTGGACGTCCCCTCGACGCCGAGCCCCGCGAGCAGCGTGACGGACTCGCGGTGGGGCTTGCTGAACGAGTACGTCGCGTTGCGGCTCACCGCCGTGACCCGGCCGGCCATCTCCCACCCCATCCGTCTGCGTTCCGTGTGGCATGCCGATCCTAGATACTCGGGACGTGGACAGCCACGTGGGGCCGGCGACGCTCGAGTGGTGGGCCAACCGCTCGACGTGCCTGGGCTCGTTCGACGTGCGCCCAGCGTGCCGCCGTCCGTCCTGAACCCGGTGGCGTCCGGAGCCGACGTCAGGGATGCTCGCGCGCATGGTTTCGGTAGTGCAGAACGTGGCGATCGACTGTGCGGATGCCTATGGGCTGGCCCGCTTCTGGAGCAGGGCGACCGGCCGTCCGCTGCATCCCGGGGACCGGCCGGGTGACCGGGAGACCCAGGTGATGTCGGCGGAGGGGCCGGTGCTGTACTTCAACCAGGTTCCCGAGCCCAAGACGGTCAAGAACCGGCTCCATCTGTGTCTGCGCCCCGAGACCTCGCGTGACGAGGAGGTGGCACGGCTGCTGGGCCTCGGTGCCGCCTTCGTCGCGGATCACCGGAATCCCGACGGCACCGGCTGGGCAGTCCTCGCCGACCCCGAAGGCAACGAATTCTGCGTCCTTCGCAGCGAGTCGGAGCGGGCCGCGACCGATTCCTGACGCGTGCCACGGTACCGAGGAGCCGGGCTCTCAGCCCTCGGCGTGGAGGTCGGCCCGGGGCACCGCTCCGGCGCCGGGAGTCGGCGGCCTCACCGGTAGGCCTTTCCGGGCTCGGCGGCGGCCGGGGAGAGGAGCTGGGAAACGGTGACGAAGGTGTAGCCCTGTGCGCGGAGCTCCTTCAGGATGCCGGGCATGGCGGGCACGGTGCCCTTGTGCAGGGGGTGGAGCAGGATGATGCCGTCGCGGTCGGCGCCGTCGAGTACGCGCTTGGTGATCAGGGCCGAGTCGCTCGTCAGGTAGTCCTTCGCGGTGACCGTCCACAGGATCTGTGCCAGCCCCAGCTCCCGCGAGATCCGCGAGACGCGGTCGTCGCTGCGGCCCTGGGGTGGGCGCATCAGCGTGGGTGTCGTGCCGGTGATGTCCGCGATGGCCCTCGCGGTCCGGCGCAGCTCGTCGCGGATCTGCGTGTCGGACACGTCGGTCAGGCGCGGGTGCGTCCAGGTGTGGTTGCCGATCTCGTGTCCGTCGTCCGCGATCCTCCGCACCACATCAGGGTGTTTGTGGATGCGCCTGCCTTCGAGGAAGAACGTCGACGGCGCGTCGTACCGGTCCAGGAGATCCAGCAGCCTGTCCGTCGGCTCACCGGGGTTGCCGTCGAACGTGAGCGCGATGCACTTCGCCGTCTCGCAGTCCACTCCCGCGAGCGCCCCGCCCCCCTTGGCCGCGGCCCGGCCGCGCACGTCGCGCGGGGCGATCGTGTCCACGCCGTACGACCGCACGGCGATCAACCCAGCCGCCGTCACAAGGAACAAAGCCACGAGTACCCAGAGGCGGCGCGCCCGCCGCTTCACAATGTTCACCCGAAAATCCTACTGTTCACAACATTCGCCTTTCGCTGTCATCGTCGGGCGCCGACCAGCCGCCCGAAGGAGAATTGCCAGCTCAGAGACCTTTCAGCACGGTCCATCCCTGACTCAAGCCGCACACCATGGGGCCGCAATGTGGCGGGACACACACTGTTGACCCTCCGACACCCGGAGAATCGCCTATGCAGGGAACAGCGCGACCTCTCGCGGAGTTACGCAAAGAACGACAAAACGCCGTTCAAATCGAGGCGATGCTCATGCCGGCGGAACACCACCTCCTGACACCGGACGCGGACATCGCCTTCTGGGACGCGGGGGAGGCGACGCGGTACTGCTCGTCCACGCCTCCTTCGGCGCCGACTGGTTCGCACCGCTCGCCGGGCTGCTGCCCGGCCTCCGCGTCGTACGCACCCACCGCGCCGGGTACGGCCGGAGCCGGGACCTGAGCGGCCGGCTGAGCGTCACCGACCACACCCGCCACCTCGCGGACGTGCTCGGCGCGCGGGGGATCGGGCAGGCCCACGTGGTCGGCCACTCGACCGGGGGCACCCTCGCCCTGCAACTGGCCGCCGCGCACCCGGGCATCGTTCGGTCGATGGTCCTGCTGGAACCCGCGCTCCCGTACGCCGCCGACGAACCGCGGAGCGACGCCATGCGCCGGGCCGTCACCGCCGCGGAGCAAGGGGACCTGGCACGGGCCTACGGCCACTTCCCCGGGAGCGTGTGCTCCCCCGGCTACCTGGACGTCATGACGCGCGTGCTCGGCACGGAGGGCTTCCGGAAGTCGGTCCTCAGCGGCAGGTACTTCTTCGAGCACGAGCGAGCCGCGTTCGCCGCATGGGACGCCGACGCCGCCGGTCTCGAGGCGCTGCGCCAGCCGGTGCTCCTTGTGGCGGGCGGCGAAGGGGAACGCCTGGACAGTCCCTACCGGGCCCGGAACCGCGCGCTGGCCGCGCGTCTCGCCCGCGCCGAGCAGGTGACGCTGCCGGGCGTCAGCCACGCGATGCCCCTGGAGGACCCCGGCCTCGTCGCGTGGACCGTCCTCGACTTCGTACGGCGCCACCCGGTCGACGCGGTCTGACGGCCCTCGCGGCGGCGTCGGCCGTCAGGGTGACGCTCCCCCCGCGCGACGCGTCGCAGTGGCGGCGGCGCGAGGGCGGGCGCTTGCATCAGCACATGGCGACCGTACCCATCCCCCTGCGCACCCCGTTCACCGATCTCGTCGGCTGCGACGTGCCGATCCAGCTGGCCGGCATGGGCTGGGTGAGCGGGCTCGACCTCGCCGACGCGGTGTCCGCCGCGGGGGCCCTCGGCATGGTCGGCTACCCGATGGTGCCTCCGCAGGTGCTCGGCGAACTGCTCGACGCGGTACGGCGGCGCACGTCCCGCCCGGTGGGGGTCAACTTCATCCTGCCGCTGCTCGAGGACGAGGCGTGCGTCGACGTCGCCGCGGAGCGGATGCCGGTCGTCGAGTTCTTCTACGCGGATCCCGTCCCGCGCCTCGTCTCGCGGGCCAAGCGGGGCGGGGCGCTGGCCGCGTGGCAGGTGGGTTCGGTCGAGGAGGCGCGGGCCGCGGCGGACGCGGGGTGCGACTTCGTCGTCGTCCAGGGCAGGGAGGCCGGCGGTCACGTCCGCGGGGCACGGCCTCTGCTGCCGCTCCTCGACGAGGTGCTCGACGCGGTGGACGTACCCGTCGTCGCGGCCGGCGGCATCGGCAGCGCGCGCTCCCTCGCCGCGGTCCTGGCCGCGGGGGCGGGGGCGGCCCGCATCGGCACGCGGTTCGTCGCCACGCACGAGTCCGACGCCCACCCGGATTACAAGGACGCCCTGGTCAGGGCGGGCGCCGGCGACACCGAACTGACGACGCAGTTCTCGACCGGATGGCCGGACGCGCCGCACCGCGTCCTGACCGGCTGCATCGAGCGCGCACGGGCCCTGGACACCGACATCGCGGGAGAGGCGGTACTGGGCGGCGTACCCGTGCCCGTCCCCGCCTCCAGCCCGGTCTGCCCGATCCGGACGACGACCGGGCACCTGGACGCGATGGCCCTCTACGCGGGCGAGGCGGTCGGCACGGTGTCCCGGATCGAGTCGGCCCTCGACATCGTCCGCGAACTCGCCGACGGGGCCGCCCGCCTGCTGTGCAGGGCGTCCGGCGGCATCGGCAAGGAGCCGGCCTGACCGCGCGCCCGCCAGACCGCGCGCCCGTGCCGGACACGCCGGCGGGCGCCGAGGTTTTCCACAGGCGGGGCCCCGCTCCGAGGCCCACTGTCAGACCCCTGCAGCAGGATGCCGGACATGACGACAGTGATCGCTGACCCGCTGGTGTCCCGTGAGGACTACCGTTCCGCCGTGGACACGGCCCTGCGGGCGTGCGCCGCCTACTACGGCGACGGGACGAGCCCGATCGACGACGCCGCCTACGACCTGCTGGCCGCGCGCATCCGCGACTACGAGGTGGGGCACCCCGAGGACGTCCGGGAGGACTCCCCCACGGGCAAGGTCGGCGGCGGTGCCGCTCCGACGGGGGATGTCGCCCACACCGTCCCCATGCTGTCCCTCGACAATGTGTTCAGCCCCGAGGAACTGGCCAAGTGGGACGCGTCCGTCGCCCGCCGCCTCGGGGCGCCGGTGCAGGGCGGCTACGTCACCGAGCCCAAGCTGGACGGCGCCGCCATCGCCGCCCGGTACGTGGACGGGCGCCTGACGCAGCTCGTGACCCGAGGTGACGGCAGCTTCGGCGAGGACGTCTCCCACGCGATCGGGTCGATCGTGGGCCTGCCCCTGGAGCTCGACTCGCCGGCCACCTTCGAGGTCCGCGGCGAAGTCCTCCTCACCCGGGAGCAGTTCGAAGCGGCCAACGCCCTACGCACGGCCCACGGGGCGAAGGTCTTCTCCAACCCGCGCAACGGCACGGCCGGCACGCTGCGCGCCAAGGACCGCCCCTACGTGATCGAGACGACGTTCTACGCGTACGGCGTCGTGGGCCTGCCCGGAGACACCCACACGGAGATGATGGACGCCGTCGCCACCGCCGGGGTGCAGACCACGGCCGCGACGCCGGTGGGTCCGCGCGTCTGCGCCACGGTGGAGGAGGTCCAGAGCCGCGTCGACGAGATCGCGGCTCTGCGCGCGGAGTTGCCGTTCGGCATCGACGGCGTCGTCATCAAGGCCGACGCGGTCGCCGAGCAGGAGCGGGCCGGGTTCGCCACCCGCCACCCGCACTGGGCGACGGCGTACAAGCTCGCGGCCGCCGTGCGGCAGTCGAAGCTTCTCGCGGTCGAGTGGAACGTCGGGCGCACCGGCGTCATCGCGCCGCGCGCCGTGCTGGAACCGGTCGAGGTCGACGGCAGCGTCGTGCGGTACGCGACCCTGCACAACCCGAAGTTCATCCGCGACAGCGGCATGATGATCGGCGACACCGTCATGGTGTGGAAGGCCGGCGACATCATCCCCCGTATCGAGGCCCCCGTCGTGGAACTGCGCACGGGCGACGAGACGCCCGTCGTCTTCCCCGAGTCGTGCCCCACGTGCGGCGGCGAGATCGACACCTCCGGCGAACGCTGGGAGTGCGCGGGCGGCGCCGGCGGCGGATGCGGGCTGCTCGCGGCCCTGCGGTACGCCGTGGGCCGAGACCAGCTCGACATCGACGGTCTCGGCGTCACCTATCTCGAGGCCCTGGTCGAGGGCGGCGCGGTCTCCGACGTGGCCGACCTGTTCGGCCTCACGCGGGGGCGACTGGTCGACGCGACCCGCAGCGAGAAGCGGGCCGACACCGTGGTGGCGCAGATAGCGGCGGCCAGGAACAAGCCCCTCAACCGGGTCTTCTGCGCGCTGGGCATCGTCCGCACCGGCCGCACGCTGTCCCGGGAGATCGCCCGTCACTTCGGCACGATGGACGCGATACGCGCCGCCGACGCCGACGCCCTGGCCGCGGTGCACAAGCTTCCGGCGGCGAACGCCCCCAAGATCGCGGCCCACATCGCGGCCATGGGTCCCGTCATCGACAAGCTCGTCGCCTCGGGCCTCACCATGACCGAGCCCTCGGCGGCCCCCGCCGGGACGCCCGGCGAGGCGAAGCCCCTGGACGGTGAGGTCGTCGTCATCACCGGCGGCATGAACGGACTCCTCGCCGGCCGGAACCGCAACGAGATGAACGAACTCGTCAGCAACGCCGGCGGGACCTCCTCCGGCAGCGTGTCGAAGAAGACCACCATCCTCGTCGCGGGCACGGGAGCCGGGTCCAAGCTCGCCAAGGCACAGGAACTGGGCACGAGGGTGCTCACCGAGCAGGAGTTCGCGGACCTGGTCGCCGACTTCCTCGTCTGAAGGTCCGGGAGCCGCCGCCGCCCGCGGCCCGGAGCGAGCCGGGTCGACCGGAGGGGGTCAGCCGAGGCGGGTGAGCTTCGAGCCGAACGACGGCGAGGACAGGTGGCCGCCCAGGGCGACCGGGACCTTGACGGCGCTGTCGGCGTCTCCGACGGTGAGGGTGCCGATCGGGGCCCCGGCCGGCGCCGCGTGCGGGACGCCGTTGCGGGGTGCGTCCAGGGAAAGGCGGACCTTCAGCCCGCTCCAGCCGATCGCCCGGACGTCCTCGGTCGCCATGACCTCGGTCCGGCCGCCGAGGCCGTCGTCCACGTAGCCGACGGTCTCCCCCTTCCTGACGACCGTGTCCGAGGCGAGGGCCCGCAGCGTGGCCTGGAGCAGGGTGTCGCTGCGGCCCAGCACCGTGTCGAGGATGTCGGCCTTGTGCTGCCCGAGCATCGCGCCGACGACGAGTTGCTCCGTGCCGTCGAAGTCACGGACGGCCGCGAAGAGGAGGTTGCCGCCGGCCTTGGTGCTGCTGCCGGTCTTGATGCCGACGACGTCGCCGGAGCCGAGCAGCCGGTTGACGTTCTGCTGCACGTCGCCGTTCAGGTCCGTGTAGCGGGTCTTGCCCGCGAGTTCGGCGAAGACCGGGTCCTTCATCGCCGCGTGGCCCAGTTTGACCTGGTCGCTCGCGGTGCTGACGGTGGTCGCCTCCAGGCCGCTCGGGTCGGTGTACGTCGTGTCGTCCATCCCGAGTTCCCTGGCGGCGGCGTTCATCTTCCTCACGAACGCCGCCTCCGATCCCGCGTCCCAACGGGCCAGCAGACGGGCGATGTTGTTGGCCGAAGGCAGCATGACGGCCTCCAGCGCCTCGTACTCGCTCAGCTCCTGGCCCGCGGTCACCTTGACGACGGACTCCCCCTCCGTCTGCCCGCTGCCGAACTGGTCCTCGGCCTTGCGGTCGACCTCGACGGTCTTGCCCGTGTCGCCCTGCTCGATGGGGTGGTCGCGCAGGATGACGTACGCCGTCATCACCTTCGCGACGCTCGCGATCGGCACCGGCCGCTGCTCGCCGAAGGCGCCGATCCGCCCCAGGCCATCGGCCTCCAGCACCGCCTGGCCCTCGGCGGGCCACGGCAATGACGGGGGGTCGCCCCCGAAGGTGTACGAGGGCGCCGCGGTCAGCTTCAGCGTGGGCGCCGACAGCGGGCGCAGCCCCTGGACCACGCAGAAGACCAGCGCCGGCAGCAGGACGACCGGGAGCCAGGTCTTCAGCGGGTTCACGGGGGTGCGGTCCGCCGCCTCCGCAGTCTCCGGGGGCGGCGGAGGGGGCGGCGGAGGAGGATTCGTCAGCTCGTCCAGCAGCGTCCGGCGCCCGCCCGTGGGCGCGGATGCCTCCACCGCGCTGTTCGTCTCGTTCGGCTCGGTCGTCTCCCCGGACGACCCCTGCTGATCCGCCCTGCCGGGGGACTCGCCCGTCACGCCGACCTCCTCGACGACATTGAGTTGCCGAGCACCAGTTTCCGGACCGTGGCGGCCACGGCATCGTGAGCGCGGCCGAAGGAGTGCCTCCGCCACTCGCACGGCTCCTCGCCGCCGCCCCGGGGCCCGGGGCGGGGACGGGGCCGTGGGGGCCGGGGGCCGCTTCGGGTGGTGGCGGCAACACGGGCGATATACGTTCGAAGAGGGAGGACGACTACGGGCTGCCGTGGCACGCCGTGACCGCGAGGGCAGCCTCGAGACCGCGCTCCGGGAAGGTGCCCCATGAAGGTCCAAGGGTCCGTCGCCCTCGTCACCGGAGCCAACCGCGGACTCGGTGAGCAGTTCGTGCGGGCGCTCTTCGAGGCAGGGGCCGCCAAGGTCTACGCGGGAGCCCGCGACCCCACGAAGGTCTCCGTCCCCGGTGCCGTCCCGATCGCGGTGGACATCACCGACCAGGAGTCGGTCCGTGCCGCGGCCGAGCAGGCCGGGGACGTGACGTTCCTGATCAACAACGCGGGTTCCACGACCCGGGCGAACGTCCTCACCGCCGACCTGGATTCGTTCCGCTCGGAGTTCGAGACGCATGTCCTCGGCACCCTCGCCATGAGCAGGGCGTTCGCACCCGTACTCGGGCGCAACGGGGGCGGCGCGATCGTCAACGTGCTCTCCGTGATGTCCTGGGTGGCCGTCCCGCGCACCGCCGGGTACGCCGCAGCCAAGTCCGCCGAGTGGTCGATCACCAATGCCCTGCGGGTGGCGCTCGCCGAGCAGGGCACGCAGGTCACCGCGCTCCACGTCAGCTATCTCGCGACGGAGATGGCCGCGGCCGTGACCGGTCCGAAGGAGGACCCCGCCACGGTCGCGCGTGCCACCCTCGACGGGGTGGAGGCCGGGGCGGACGAGGTGCTCGCCGACGACATCACCAAGCGGGTCCGGGCGGCGCTCTCCGGCGGCACCGAGACGCTGTACCCACAGCTGCACGGCGGCGAGGCGCTGGTCTGAATCCTGTCCGACCCCTGTCCGGAGGTGCCCATGACGGGCCGCGAGGCACACCACGACCCACCTGGCCTGAGCGGCCAGACCGTCGTGGTCATCGGGGCCAGCGCCGGCATCGGGCTGGAGACCGCGCGCCGCGTACGGGCCGGCGGCGGCGAGGTCGTCCTGGTCGGACGCGACCCCGAGCGGCTGCGGCAGGCCGCGGACGAACTCCGCCCCCTGAGCACGGCGGCCTTCGACGCCACGGACACCGACCGTCTCAAGGAGTTCTTCCAGGGCCTGCCCGACACGGTCGACCACGTACTGCTCACCGCCGGCAGCCCCTTCTACATGCCGCTGGCCGACATGGACCTCGCGGAGGCCCGCCGCCACTTCGGCGAACGCCTCGCCATGACCTTGGGGGTGGCGCTCTACAGCGCCGACAAGGTCCGTCCCGGCGGCACACTGCTGTTCATCGGCGGCACGGGCGGCCGGCGACCCGGCGTCGGCCTGGCCGTCGCGTCCACCCTGACCGCGGCCCTGCCCGCCCTCACCGCGAACCTGGCGCTCGAGCTGGCGCCGATCCGCGTCAACCTCATCGCCGCCGGATTCGTCGACACCTCCCTGTCGGCCTCGCTCCTGGGGGACCGGCTCGAGGCCCGGCGTGAGGAACTGCGCGCCAAACTGCCCATCCGGCGGGTCGTCGTCCCGGCTGACGTCGCCGCGCTCGCCACCCACATCATGTGCAACGACGCGCTCACCGGCGGGACGTACGACATCGACGGCGGCCAGAACCTCATCGCGCACTGACTCCGGGAGGCCGGCTGTCATGATCACTTGGTTCATCACCGGCGCGGCCCGGGGATTCGGGCTGGAAATCGCGCGTCAGGCGCTGGAACGCGGCGACCGCGTCGTGGCGACGGCACGCAACCCGCGGGTCGTGGAACAGGCGCTCTCCGCGTACGGCGAACGGGTCCTCGCGGTCGCCCTGGACGTGACCGACGAGGCGCAGGCCCGTGCGGCGGTCGACGCGGCCGTGTACGCCTTCGGCAGGATCGACGTCCTGGTCAACAACGCGGGTCGCGGGGTGCTGGGCGCGGTGGAGGAGACCTCCGACGCGGCGTTCCGGGCGGTCTACGAGACGAACGTCTTCGGACTGGCCAACGTCACCCGCGCCGTCCTGCCCGTCATGCGCCGGCAGAGGTCGGGCCGCATCCTCAACCTCAGCTCCATCGGCGGTTTCCGCGGCGCGCCGGGCTTCGGTGTCTACTGCTCGACCAAGTTCGCGGTTGAGGGGCTGTCCGAGGCCCTCCACGGCGAACTGGCCCCGCTGGGCATCCACGTCGTCATCGTCGAACCGGGCTACTTCCGCACCGACTTCCTCGACGCGTCCAGCCTCCACACCGAGGGCCGGGTGATCGACGACTACGCCGCCACCGCGGGCGCGGTGCGCGACGCCGTCCCCGGCCTCAACCACGGCCAGCCCGGCGACCCGGTCAAGGGCGCGAGGGCCATGATCGAGCTCGCCGACTCCGGCCACCCGCCGATGCGCGCCCAACTCGGCAGCGACTGCGCCGCCGCGATGGACGGCAAGATCGCCGAGCTGCGCAAGGAGACCGACGCCTGGCGGGCCCTCGCGCTGTCCACCGACCACGACGCAACCGGCTCCGCGGCCTGACGGCTCCTTGCCCGCGGCAGCGTGATGCGGCGCTCTACCGGTACGCTGCGCCGATGACGAGGGATCGGCCCGGGGAACTCCAGGAGGCGTGGCGGACCGGCCGCGTCTTCGGCCCGCCGATCCGGCGGATCTTCCGGGACGTCGTCGCCGACCGTCTGCCCGACCGGCACCGGGTGCCGCAGGCCGAGATGCTGTTCGCGCCCATGGCTGATCCGTACTGGGAGGACGACCACCGGTTCCTCGGCGACTTCTACAGCGTGATCCTCCACCAGGACACCTGCCAGGCCGCGACAGCGGAAGGACTCGTGCTGCTCGCGGTGCTGGCCACCGACGACCGAGTGCCTGCCCGGGAGCGGTTCGGAGCGGCACGCACGCTGCTCAGGGCCGCCACAGTCGCGGAACGCCGCCAGGCCCGTTGCCGGCCCGACACACCACCCCACGCGGACCCGGCCGGCGAGGCCCGGGCCCGGGCGGCCGTCGAGTCCCTTACGCCGGAGCTCCTGGCCCGATGGCAGGCCGAATGCCCGGCGGTGCGACTCGTCCTCGCCGGCCTGGCCGTCGTCTTCCCGACGGAGCGAACGCTGCCGGCATTGGCCCCACGCCTTCGGGCGTTCATGGCGGCACACCCGCCCGGCACGGACATCGGCGACTACGTGCGATTCGTGCGAGTGCTGGCCGCCAGGAACGACATGGAGACACTGACCGCCGTCGAGGGATACACCGACGTCCACTGGTCCGGGACGTTCCGCCAAGCACCCGCCCGGGCACGGGCCTTCCACCTGCTCGGCCAGATGCTGGACAGGGTCGGGGCCGACCTCATGTCGTTTCCCGGTGCGGCTGTTCAGGGTGACGATCGCCGGTCTCCGTAGCCGCGCCCTGACGAATGGTCTTCACCGCGTACAGCGGATCAGTTCGTCGCCCTGTACGTCGCGTCGCTGCGGGACGCGGGTGGCGGTGCCCATCGTTCTCCTGACTCCCACGGAGGAGGGGTGGCGGTGACTCAGCCGCCGGAAGTGACGGCGCGGTCGTCGTGCCGGGGTTCATGGGCGGTGGCGGGTGCGGGAGTTGGGGCGGGCAGGCGGACGGGGAGGGCCCCGGGCTGGACCTCGATCGTGAGCCGGGTGCCGTCGGCGACGACATCGCCGTCGAGTTCGCGTGCTTGAGGCGTGGCGAAACCGATGTCGATCCGGCGGGCCTGGAAGTACTCCAGCGCCCCACGGGCCACGGGCGATCCGGTGGCGGTGTCTCCGCCGCGCCGCCCGGCGCGGCGCGGCAGCATGCGCACCGCCAGGTGCCCCGCGGCGGCCGCCCATCCCGTCAGGCCGCGGGGGTTGAGCAGCACGAGGTCCAGCCTGCCGCTGTCGGGGCGCGCCGCGGGCAGCAGCGGCAGGCCGCCCTGGAGGACGCCGACGTTGCCGATGAGGACCATCCGGGCCCGGCGCCGCAGCTCCGGGCCGCCGTCCAGGCGCATCGCCAGATGCATGCGGGGGTCGGTGAG
Source organism: Actinacidiphila glaucinigra (assembly GCF_035918135.1). Taxonomy (NCBI): domain Bacteria; kingdom Bacillati; phylum Actinomycetota; class Actinomycetes; order Kitasatosporales; family Streptomycetaceae; genus Actinacidiphila; species Actinacidiphila glaucinigra. Next base: position 7,767,031 of record NZ_CP109144.1, on the reverse strand, counting down.
ATGCCCGGCCCCGGACACGACGTAGGCGCTCCAGCCCAGGCGCGCCTTGAGCCGGGCGGAGGCGTCACGGACCATGGCGGCGTCGAAGCCGGCGCCGGCCATGACGGTGAAGCAGGTCGCGGGCAGCCCGTCGCCGTGCACGCGCCCCACGTCGATGCGGGTGGTCCGCCCCACGAGCGCTCGCTCCAGGGCCGCTGCCGGGTCCAGGGGCAGACGGAGGTTGCGGGCGAGCAGGTTGCCGGTACCGCACGGCACGATGGCCAGGGCGGTGTCCGTTCCCAGCAGGGGCTCGGCGCAGGCGCGGACGGTGCCGTCGCCGCCGCAGGCAACGACCAGCGCCGTGCCGAATCGCGCTGCCGGCGCCTCGAGTTCGCCGTTGGGCCGCTCCGCCGTGGTGAGGGTCCACCTCTGGTCGGTGTAGCCGTGGCGGTCCAGGACGGCGCGGACCGCCTCGGCCAGTTCGTCGGAGCAGGCGTGCGGGTGGCGGACGACGACGGCCCTGCGTCCCCCGGCGACGTCGCGGGGGCGGGACCCGGGCGGCCCTCCGTGCGGTCCCCCGGACGGCGGCAGGGCGCGGGCCAGCACGAACAGGGTGCAGGCGCCGTTGAGGAGACCGCCGACGACGTCACTGGGGTGGTGCATTCCCGCGTACAGCCTCGACGCCGCCACCGCCGCCGGGAGGCACAGCAGCAGCGCGACCGCGGGCAGCCGCCAGCGGCGGCGCCTCCCGGCGAGCACGGCCAGGCCCCCGTACAGGGCGAGCGCGGCCCCCGAGTGCCCGGAGGGGAAGCTCGAGGTCGGCGGCGCCTGCTCCAGGTGCGGCACGTCCGGGCGGAGCCGTTCCACGCACAGGGTGACGAGGACGAAGACCGCCGACTGCGCCGCCACCGCACCGGCCAGGAAGTACGCCGCGGCCCGCCCCGGGGTGCGCGGCAGCACGAGCAGCGCCACCACGCAGAGAAGCGTCACGGCGATCACACCCTGTGTGCCCGCGACCAGGGACAGCCCCTGCGACACCGTGTCGCCCGCGGCGGTGCGGTGCGCGGACAGGTACCGGACCACGCCGTCCTCCGCCGACAGCGGCCACCGGCCGGCCCACGCGCCGGTCACCAGCACGCCGAGCCCGACCAGCAGCGCCCACAGCAGGGGCAGCGTCAGCAACCACCGTGGCCGTAAGGGGACTGCGGCGCCATCGATCCTCATGGCTGCCGTCTTACCCGTCCGGCGCGGGTGACGCGTGCCCGGCGATAACGGCGCCCCGGCCCTGGCGGCGGCCCGTCAGCGCCGCCCACAGAGGCAGCCGAGGCCGCTTCCCGACCTCACCGCGCTGTTCGCCACGATGGCTTCGGCGAGCCCGCCCGGGACGGTCCCGCTCACGCCCCCGGCCGAGCCCTGGCAGGTGCGGTACGCGGGTCGCTTCCGCCGTCACGGCAGACCCGCTGCCGGGGTGTGGACCGCCGGGACCGTCGGCTGCCCGGCCTGCGGGAGGCAGGCCGGGCCGTGGACGGTGACCTGCGACTGGCGCCGGCTCTCGCTGGGCTGCCCGTGCGGGGTGGTGATCCACGAGCACGGCCTCGCATGCTCCGAGGTCTGGCTTCTCCTCCCGGACCTGTGACGGGAGTCGGCGGCCGGGGTCGGCGGCCAGGAGCGCACGCGCGTCGCCCCGGTCCAGGCCGTCTCAGGGTGGGCGCGACGCCGACGCCCACCGCCCCTACGTCCTGGCCGCCCGTGCCGTTTCAGTACCGATTCCCCCAGCTCCCTTGCCCGGTACGGGCTTTCCCTGGGGTCGGGCGGCCTCTCGAAGCCGAAGGCGCACTGCCGGATATCGAGATCGACAGCCCGTCCGTCAGCCATCGGTGAGCCACCGTCATGTTCAGCACGCGCCCGCCGGTGACGGTGCCGACCAGGGCCCAATAGCGCTCCAGGCGGGGGTCGAAGCCGGATGACCTCGACACCAGCCCATGCAGGAACGCGCGGAAGGCGGGGGTGTCCGACTCGCGCCGGGCTCGTGCGTGGGCGGAGACGAAGGCGGTCACCGCGTCCCCGGCACCGGGCGCCAGCCCCTGGGCCACGGCGGCGGCCGTCAGAGCGGCGGCTTCGTCGATCTCCCCGTAGAAGGCCGGCGCGTCCCTCATCTCTTCGTCGTGGTCCTGGGTCCAGCGGGTGAAGCTGGGGGTGGAGATGAGCAGATGGAGTTCGGCGTAGGCCAGGACCGTTGCGGGATCGGGGTCCTGCGGCGGGTCGGGGGAGAGCATGGCGATCATGATGTCGAGCCGGCGCTTGGGCATGGCCGCCGGCAGCTCGCGATGCCAGTGGTCGGTGAGGGTGCGATGCGCCTGCGGGAGCCGCTGCACGCGGGAGAGGATCTCCAGGCGCCGGAGCCGTTCGTCGCTCGGGCAGTCGTCCAGGGACTTGAGTGTGGCCTGGCGCCACCGCAGCTCGGTCAGTCGTTCCTGCACCATCTCGAGCTCGGTCGCCACCAGTTCGCCGAAGGAGCGCTCACCGGTGACCATCTGTGTGATGGTCGCGATCGGGGTGTCCAGCGCCCTCAGGCGTCTGATGAGACGGATCCGCTCCCACGCCTCGGGACCGTAGCGCCGATGACCACCGGTGCTACGGGCGGCCACGGGCAGCAGGCCGCTGTCGGAGTAGTAGCGGAGGGTCTTCACCGGGACCCCCGTTCCGGCCGCGAGTTCGCCGATGCTCCACGTGTCTTGCGTCACAGGCTCTTGAACCTCCAGCGCACGGGAGGTCCTAGCGTACTGATCACCGACCGCGCCGGTCGCACCGTTCCCCACCGCTCAGGCCTCGTTCGGCCTGACCGGCCTCGTGCGTCCTCGTGCGGCCTGGTCCGATCCCGTCCGACCGAGAACGGTGGGTACGCATGTCCTCGACCATGACAACACGGCGTCCGAGCCGAAGAGACCGGCTCCGTGCGGTGCTCTTCCCCCTGCTCTGCGCGGTGGCCCTGCTCACCGCCACCGCCGTACCGGCGACCGGCGCAGAACCCGGTTCCCCTCCCTCCGCGCGGGAGAGCGGAGCCGTCGTACGCACCGACCACGGCCTGATCCGCGGTGTGCCACACGGCGCGTACGCCACCTTCGAGGGCGTTCCCTACGCTGCGCCGCCGACCGGAGCGCTGCGCTGGCGCGCCCCGGTGCCGGCCGCGGCATGGCGTGGTGTCCGGGACGCGACAGCGCCGGCTCAATCCTGCGTGCAGATGCCGGCACCGGGCGCGGCCGCGGTCCTCGGGTCGGAGGACTGCCTCTACCTCAACGTCACGACGCCGACACCGACACCGAAGCCGGCCGGGCAGAAGCGGCCCGTGCTGGTGTGGATGCACGGCGGTGCGTTCCTGGGCGGTTCCGGCAGTGACTACAGCACCGAACGACTGGCGGTGCGGGGCGACACGGTCGTCGTCACGGTCAACTACCGCTTGGGGATCTTCGGTTACTTCGGCCACCCCGCGCTGGGCTCCGCCCCGCCGTTCGGACTGGCGGACCAGCAGGCCGCCCTGCGCTGGGTGCGGGCGAACGCGGAGCGCTTCGGCGGCGATCCGGACAGGGTCACGTTGTTCGGTGAGTCCGCGGGCGCGCTCGGCATCTGTGCGCACCTCACCTCGCCGGCGGCCGCCCGGCTCTTCCAGCGGGCCGTGCTCCAGAGCGGTTCCTGCCTCATGTCCTTCCCTCGCGGCGCTCTCGGACCCGGGACACCGGTGTACGAGCCGTTCGCCTCACAGCGCGATGTCCAGACGGCCGGTGCAGAGGCCGCCCGGCAACTGGGCTGCACTGCGGACGGCGGAGACGAGGCGCTGGCGTGCCTGCGCGGGCAGAGCACGGATCGCCTGGCCACCGCGCAACTGATGCAGTCCTTCAACCGGCCCGCCTTCGGCAACGCGTTGCTGCCCATGGCGCCGGACGAGGCGTTGACGTCGGGGCGCTTCCACCGCGTGCCGGTCGTCCAGGGCACCAACCACGACGAGATGCGGATGTTCGTCGGTCTGTCGCTCGCCGCGTTCCCGATCCGCACCGAGGACGACTACCGCGCCCGTCTGGTGGAGGCCTTCGGTGCTGCGGCCCAGGCCGTCGAGGCGCGCTATCCGGCGGCAGAGCACCTGACGCCCGCACTGGCCTGGGCCGCGGCGCTGACCGATCGGTCCCTCGCCTGCACCACGCTGGCAGCCGATCGCGCCATCGCCGCCCACGCCCCCGGCATCCCCCTCTACGGCTACGAGTTCGGCGATCCGGACGCTCCCGTCCTCGCCGGTCTGCCGGCGAACCCGGGCTTCCCCTACGGTGCGGCGCACGGCTTCGAGATGCCGTTCCTGTTCTCCTCCTTCCCCACCGAGCGACCGCTGAGCGACGCCCAGCGCGCCCTGTCGGACCGGATGGTCGACTACTGGACCGCCTTCGCGCGCACCGGCGACCCGAACACCGCCGACGCCCCGCGATGGCCCGTCCTGCGCCCTTCGTCGCCTCTCGCGCGATCGGCGCGGTCGGTGCAGTCGTTGACTCCCGGACCGGGGGGAATCCGCCCCGTGGATGCGTATTCCGCACACCACTGCGCCTTCTGGGACCGCCTGCCCCGGTGAGCCTCCGGCCGGGCGGATCCGGCCGGGGCCACCCCCCGCCGGTGGCGGCGGGTGGCCCCGCGCACCCGTCCCCCACCCGTCCCGCACCCGCGGCGCACCGTCCCGGCCGGCAGACTCCTGCACGGCGCCGAGACGGGGCTGATCCGCCGGCTGCCGCACGGCGAGTACGTCGAGGTCCACCGGCCCCCCGACGCCGCCCAACGCCACGTCCTGGGCTCCCACGAGCAGTACCGGCCCCTGGACCCCGGCCCCGGCCCCGGCGGGGACGCGAACGGTCTTCCGCGCGGGCGGACCCGCCGCGAACGCCTGAGGCTGCGCCTGTCGCACGCCCTGTACGGACCGTCTTCCCAGGTGGCCAAGCCGACCGAGGAAGAGATGCGGCACGGCATCGGGCACTGACCGCGGGGCGGGGAGCGCGGGGAAACCTCAAGCCCAGGCGGCCAGTTTTTCCGGGTTCAGCGTGATCCACACGTCGGTGATCCGCGATCCCGCGACGTGCAGGGTCACGACGGCCACCACCGCCCCCTCCACCTGGCAGACCAGGGCGGGGCGGTGAGCGGCGTTCTCCAGGGTCATGAGGGCCGTGGTGAGACGGCTCTCCCTGCGGGACACACCGATGAGGTAACGCGCCGTCCTCTCCGCTCCGCGAATGGGCCTGAGCGCGGCACGGACGTGTCCGCCGCCGTCGGCCCTGGCGGTGACCTGCGGGTCCAGCAGCGCGATCAGACGGTCGAGTTCGCCGGTCCGGCAGGCCCTCTTGAACTCGCGGACCAGCCGCCGGTACTCCTGCTGGTCCGCCTCGTTCCTGCGCGCGGAGGCGATGGCGCGGCGCGCCGCCACGGCCAGCGCGCGGCAACTCTCGGCGCTGCGGCCCACGATGGCGGCGATCTCGGCGAAGGGGACCTTGAAGACGTCGTGCAGGACGAAGCTCACACGCTGCGCCGGGGTGAGTGCCTCGAGCAGGACGAGCATCCCCATCGTGACGGAATCGTCGAGGGCGACCCGGTCCGCGGGGTCGTCCAGGTGGCCCGGCCTCCGTACGCTGCTCCACGCCGCGCTGTCCGGCAGCGGTTCGGGCAGCCACTCGCCGGTGTACTTCTCCCTGCGCACGCGGGCGGAGCCGAGGTGGTCCAGGCAGATCCGGCCGGCGACGCGGACCAGCCAGGCCGTGGGGGACTTGATGCCGGCGCGTGCCGACGGGGACATCGCGTACCAGCGGGCGTAGGTCTCCTGGACCACGTCCTCGGCGTCGTGCGTCGAGCCGAGCATCCGGAAGGCCAGCGCCATCAGCATGGGCCGGTCCTTCAGCGTCGGATTCGAGGGGGCGCTCAGTTGCCCCGCGTCCTTGCCCCGCATGAGCATGCGTTCCTCTGTCCGAGGAGACACCTGTGCGGCGGCGCAGGGCCTCCATGAGTGTCTGTGGTTCCATCGTGCAGGCAGTGACGGAAACCGGCGAGCCGTCGCTGTGGGACGGCTCAGGCGGCGGTCTCGCCGGCCTCTCTCAGCCGCTCGCGGGTGGTACGTCCCCGCAGCGCACGTCGTTCGCTCTCCGTGGTACCGCCCCACACGCCTTCCATCGGGCCGGCTCCCAGCGCCCATTCCAGGCACTGGAAGGTGACGGGGCACCGCCCGCACACGGCCTTGGCCTCGCCGATCTGCACCATTCCCAGGCCGCTGCCGCTGATGGGGAAGAACAGTTCCGGGTCTTCCTCACTGCAGGCGGCGGCGTCGCGCCAATTCATGGAAGCCTCCTCCAAGGTGGTCACGGCCGTTTCCCGGTGGCGCTGACACTTGCCGGACGAATTCCTGCGAGTGCCATGCCCGAATGCTATGGACGAACGCGCCACGCCGTCCAAGACGCATATTGGAAGGCGTCGATAGACGCAGCCTATGGTCGCAATCCGGACATCCTGTGGCGACACCCGCACAAGGAGTGCCCGTTATTTCCGGAAGCGGTCGTTATTTCTCGCGCAGGGATACGACGGCACAGCCCGCCGGGTTGTGAGGCGGCGGCCGGGACCCGCTCCTTAGGGCCGGTTCCATTGCCGGCTTCGCACCGCGGCGGCCGTCATGCGGCGATGCGGCGCTCGTAGGGAAAGGCGGCGCAGGGGCCTTCGATGTGAGGTCCGGACCCGGCCAGGGCCACAGCCCGCGAAGTGCGCGCCCGGCGTGGCCGCCCGGGACACAGCCGGAGGAAGCCGCGCGGGCACGAATAAAGGCCGGTGCCGTGTCCGGCGACGGACCCGTCCGCGGAATTGTCCTGCGAATTCTTCATGGAATTGGACCAGTGTCCCGAGTATTCGGCTGCGTAGCCTTGCGGGCATGGACGTGTACGGAGCAGCCGCGAACCACGAACCTCCGACGGCCGCCTGACGCACCGGCCGCCCGGCCCGCACCGCCGCGAGGGCCCGCACCGCGGGGGGACACGGGAGGAATGACCGATGGGCAGTACCACTGGAACGGCGACGCCGGAAGCGCACGAGGCCCCCGCGCCGGGCGGCGCGGCGACCGCGCTCCTCGACGCGGAGGGCGCCGTGGCCGGCTGGTCGCAGGCCGCCCAGCGGCTCGTCGGCTACTCGGCAGCGGAAATGGTCGGCCGGCCCGCACGCGCGCTGCTGCTCGACGGCGACGTCCGCGGGAGGCCCCCGCGACGGAGCAACTCCGCCACCGGGGCCGCTGGTCGGGCCCCGCACGGATCCGTCACCGCGACGGTCGCGGCATCGACGTGCACCTGACCGCACAGTCACTGGCCGGTCGGAACGGCCGCTCCCAGTGGCTCGTCTCGGCGACCGAGATGCCCTCCCCGCCCTCCTGGACGGCGCAGGGCCCGGCGGTGACGGAGCCGTCGGCGGTCGTGGCCGCGGAACCGCCGCCGTCGGTCGCCGTCGAAGTCCCCCGCCCTCTGCCGATCGGCATCGCGATGCGCGGCACCCAGGTCCGCTGCATCTGGGTCAACGACATCCAGGGCGTCGACAACGGCGCCGTCCCGCCCTCGCGGTTGCCGGGGAGCCCGCCCCACGCGGTCGCCGGTGCGGAGGCGGAATCGCTCGAGGCGGTCGTGCACCGGATGCTCGAGAGCGGCGACCTGGTGATCAACGGGGGTTACCGGGCCTCCTCGCCGGCCCGGGCACGCGAGGACTCCCCGACGGCCGGCTCCCTCTTCCGCCTCGACGACGCGCAGGGCCGCGCACTGGGCGTGTGCTCCGTGAGCGGGGACGACGCCGACAGCCGCCGCGGGCAGGAGCGCCTGAGGATCCTGGACGAGGCGGGCGAGCGCATCGGCACCACCCTGGACGTCATGCGGACCGGACAGGAGCTGGCCGACCTCGCCGTGCCGACCCTCGCGGACTACGCCACCGTCGATCTGGCGGAGTCCGTCCTGCTCGGCGAGGAACCGCCCGCCCGCCCCGGCTCCGAGGGCGGCGAACGGACCCCCGCCGTCCGCCGCGCCGGGCTCGCCTCGATCCGGCCCGGAGCGCCGGAGTCGCTGTTCGCCCGCGGTGATCCGGTCTCCGCCCCACCGGCATCGCCGTTCACCGGCGTCCTGCGCTCCGGCAGGGCCCACCTGGAGCCCGTGCTGAACGCCTCGCCCGGTACGTGGCTGGACCACAACGACGCGGCACGCGCCGCCAAGGTCCGCGAACACCGGATGCACTCGCTGATGCTCGTCCCCATCAGGGCGCGGGGCGCCGTACTGGGGGTGGCGACGTTCATGCGGACGCGGGACCCCCGGCCGTTCGACGAAGACGACCTGCTCCTGGCGGAGGAGCTCGTACGGCGGGCCGCGACCTCCGTCGACCAGGCCCGCCAGTACGCGCGCGAGCACTCCGCGGCCCTCGCGCTGCAGCGCCACCTGCTCCCCCGCCACCCCACGGGCGGGGCCGCCGCCGACGTGGCCTGGCGCTATCTGCCCGCCGACAGCCACCACGGCGTCGGGGGCGACTGGTTCGACGTCATCCCGCTGTCCGGGGCCCGCGTGGCCCTGGTCGTCGGCGACGTCGTCGGACACGGCATCAACGCCGCCGCGACGATGGGCCAGCTCCGCACCGCCGTGCACACCCTCGCCGACCTGGACGTGCCCCCGGACGAGTTGCTGGCCGCCCTCGACAAGCAGGTCACCCGCCTCGCCGAGGCCGACGCCGGCCCGGGCGGCCCCCCGGCCGGGACGACCATGACGACGACGTTCCTGTACGCCGTGTACGACCCCGTCACCCGCCTCTGCACGATGGCCCGGGCCGGACACCCCCCGCCCGCGGTCATCGACGCGCACGGCGGCGTCACCTTCCCCGATCTGCCCGTCGGAGCCCCGCTCGGCCTCGGCATGGCCCCCTTCGAGTCCGTCACCCTGGAACTGCCCGAGGGCAGCGTGCTCGCCCTGTACACCGACGGCCTGATCGAGGACCGCGACCACGACATCGACTTCGGCATGGACCGCCTGGGGGCGGCCCTGGCACAACCCGGCCTCCCGCTCGAGGACCTGTGCTCGTCCGCGGTGGGCTCGCTGCCCGCCGGGGCACCGAACGACGACGTCACCCTCCTCCTCGCGCGGACCCGCTCGCTCGGCCCGGGCCACGTGGCGTCATGGCGGTTCCCGGGCGACGCGGCCGACGTCACCCGTGCCCGGTCGCTCGTAACGCGGCAACTGGCCCGGTGGGGGCTGGAGCACCTGGCCGAGTCCACGGAGCTGATCGTCAGCGAACTCGTCACCAACGCCGTCATCCACGGCGACGGGAAGTGCGACCGCGACCGGACGATCGGACTGCGCCTGATCCGGCACGCCGTACTGACCTGCGAGGTCTCCGACACCAGTCACAACCACCCGCTGCTCCACCGTCCCACCGCCACCGACGAACACGGCCGCGGACTCTTCCTCGTCTCCCAGTCGTCCCGCGCATGGGGAGCCCGCCACGTCCCGGACGGCAAACTCATCTGGGTCGACCAGCAACTGACACCGGGGCCCGGCCCCGCGCCATGACCGGGCCCCGCGCGAGGACCCGACCATGTCCCATTCGTAGCGAAATGTTATCGCTTGTTGCATGTCGCGGCTTATCAGCGCTACGCTTCCTGGACATCCCTCAATAGCACTGGCCGGGGACTTCCGGACGCCGCGACGACCATCGCCCTCCCTCACACCCCCATCCCCACGGGAAGCGTCCTCGAGGCCCTCCGCACACGCGCCGAGGCCAGTGGCGAGCGGTCGCCGACTCCGGCTCTCTCCGAGCGGGAGCCCGATCGGGAACGCGCGCCGCCCAGCAGAGCCCCGGCGACACCGCCGACGTGCACGACGCCACCCCGCGCGCCCCCGACCGGGGGCGCAGCCGGCGGACCCGCGTCCCATCGGCATCACTCTTCGCTCCGGCACCAGCGGCCCCAGCGCCATCCCAGGGTGCCGTGCTGCCCACCAAGCACGGCACCACCGCACAGCAGGAGAACCACCCGTGACCCTCACCGGCGAGAACGCCGTCCAGCAACTGCTGATCGACGGCACCTGGCAACAAGCGGCCGGCGCCCACACCTTCGCTGCCCGCGACCCGTACACCGGCGACATCGCCTCGCAAGCCGCGGCGGCCCTCTCGGCGGACGTCCTACGGGCGGCCGACGCCGCCGAACGGGCCTTCCCCGCCTGGGCGGCGCTGCCGCCCAACGAGCGCCGCCGCATCCTGTGGGCGGCCGCCGACACACTGGAGGACCGAGCCCCGGAGATCTCCGAGGCGATCACCGCCGAGATGGGCGGCCCCGCAGCGTGGGGCCACTACAACACCAGCGTCCTCGCGGAGAAGTTCCGCTACGCGGCGAGCGCCGTCCACGACGGCCTCACCGGCGAGCTCATCCCCTCCGAGGCACCGGGACGCACCTCCATCGCGATCCGCAAACCGGTCGGCGTTGTCGCCTGCGTCATTCCGTGGAACGCCCCGGCGCTGCTCGTCGGCAACTCCGTCCCGTACGCGCTGGCCGTGGGCAACACCGTGGTGATGAAGGCGTCCGAACAGACCCCGCGCACGCACGGCCTGGTCGCCGAATGCCTCACCGAGGCAGGGCTGCCCCACGGGGTGTACAACCTCGTCACCAACGCGCCCGAGGACGGCCCCGAGGTGGTGGACGCGCTGATCGCGCATCCTGCCGTACGGCGGGTGCACTTCACCGGTTCGAGCCGCGTGGGCCGCCTCATCGCGCAGCGGGCCGCCGCGCACATGAAGCAGGCGATTCTCGAACTCGGCGGCAAGGCACCCGTTCTGGTCCTCGCCGACGCCGACCTCGACCGGGCGGTCAGCGCGACCGTCTTCGGCGCGTTCGCCAACTCCGGTCAGGCGTGCCTGTCCGCGGAACGCATCGTCGTCGACCGCACCGTCGCCGAGGAGTTCACCCGGCGCCTGGCCGCCGCCGCGGCCTCCGTCGTCTGCGGAGACCCGCGTGACCCCCGTACGGCGCTCGGCCCCGTCGTCGGACCGGACAGCATCGCGCGGCTGTCCGGCCTGGTCCAGGACGCGGTCGCGGCCGGCGCCCGGCTCCTGACCGGCGGTACGTCCGAGGGCCCGTGCTTCGCGCCGACCGTGCTCGCCGACGTCACCCCCGCCATGCGCGTCTACCGCGAGGAGTCCTTCGGCCCGATCGTCACCGTCATCACCGTCGACGGACCCGAGGAAGCCCTTCGCGTCGCCAACGACAGCGACTACGGCCTCACCTCGGCCGTCTTCACCCGCGACATCCCCCTCGCCCTCGACCTCGCCAAGCGCATCAACGCCGGCATGTGCCACATCAACGGCACCACCCTCGACGACGAACCCCAGATGCCCTTCGGCGGCGTCAAGAACAGCAGCTACGGCAAGTCCGGCGGGCGCGCGGGACTGGAGGAGTTCACCGAACTCCAGTGGATCACCATCGAAGGCTCCCAGCCGCCGCGTTACCCCATCTCCGAATGACCGACCGGGACAACCATGGAATCGACGACCGACACCTACGACTACGTCGTGGTCGGCGGCGGGACGGCCGGCAGCGTGATCGCCGCCCGGCTGTCCGAGTCCGACGGCCCCCGCGTCCTGCTCCTCGAAGCGGGCACGGCGCAGACCTCGACCGACATGAGCACGCCGCCCGCCTGGCCGGCGCTGCTGCGGACGTCCGCCGACTGGGGGGACACCACCGTCCCGCAGCGGGCCGGCGGCACCGGCGTGCTCCTCGCCCGCGGGCGCGCGCTCGGCGGAGGGTCCGCCATCAACGCGATGAACTTCGTGCGCGGCCACCGCTCCAGCTACGACGCGTGGGCGGAGTCCGGCCTGACGGACTGGGGGTTCGACGGCCTGCTGCCCTACTTCAAGCGCAGCGAGAACACCTCGGGACGGGATCCGGCCGTGCGCGGGGTCGGCGGCCCCCTGACCGTGGGGCCGCCCGAGCCCGCGAACCCGGTGGTGGCGGCCATGCTCGAGGCGGCGGCCGAGACCGGTCACCCGCGCGCGGCCGACATCGGCGGCGGCGTGGAGGAAGGCTTCGGCTGGTCCGACCTCAACATCGTCGACGGCAGACGGCAGAGCGCCGCCGACGCCTACCTGGCCCCCGCCCTGCACCGTCCCAACCTGACCGTGGTGACCGGGACCCAGGTGCACCGGCTGCACATCAGCGGCGGGCGGTGCACCGCGGTGGAGTACGTCACCAGGCGCGGCACCACGTCGGTCGTCGGCTGCTCGGGCGAGGTCGTCCTCACTGCGGGCGCCATCGGATCACCGCAACTGCTGATGCTCTCCGGCATCGGGCCCGCGGAGCACCTGCGCGGCACGGACATCGACGTCGTGGCGGACCTCCGGGGCGTCGGGGCGAACCTGCAGGACCATCCGATCGTCAACCTCGTCTACCGGTCGGCGCGTCCGGTGCCCGCCGGAGTCAACAACCACGGTGAGGCCCTGGGCCTGGTGCGCAGCGGCTCCGGGCTCGACGGCCCCGACCTCCAGGTACTGTTCGTCGACGCCGCGGGCCACATCCCCGCCCCCGGCGCACCCGGCCCGGGGCAGGGCTACACCATCGCCGTCTCCGCGATACTGCCCCGCAGCCGCGGCAGCGTCCGCCTGGCGAGCGCGGACCCGGACGTCCTGCCGCTCGTCGACCCGGACTACTACTCCGACGGCCGGGACCTCGCCGCCGTGGTCGAAGGGCTGCGCCTGGCACGGGAGATCGGCCGGGCGGACGCGCTCCGCGAATGGCACGGGCACGAGGTCCAGCCGGGTCCGCAGGCCGGGGACGACGCCGCGCTGCGGGAGTACGCGCTCAGGACCCTGTGCTCGTACATGCACCCCGTCGGCACCTGCCGTATGGGCCAGGACGCCGCGGACTCCGTCGTCGACCCCGCCCTGCGCGTGCACGGCGTGGACGGCCTGCGCGTCGCCGATGCCTCCGTCATCCCGTCGATCCCCTCGGCGAACACCAACGCGACCGTCTACGCGATCGCCGAAAGAGCCGCCGAACTACTGCGGTCCTGACGGTGGACCGTGCGGCGGCCGGCCGGACGCGCCGGACCTCACAGGGCCGAGCCCACTCGGCAGATGACGAACCGCGACCGCCACCGCTTCCCGCGCCGTGGCGGTCACGGCGAGGACGCCCCCTCCGACGAGGTCCTCGGTGACCGTGAACTCGTCGGTGTCGTATGCCCTCAGGCGCGGCCCGGTCACCGTCAGGTCCGGGCGGGTGGTGGTCGAGAAGCACAGTGCCCAACGCATCCTGAAGGGGTAGAGAGCCCGCAGCGCAGGCACCGCGTACGCCTCCTCGACCAGCGCCCGGTACCCGGGCACGACCACTGTCCTCGCCTCGTTGCGCAGCCCTCGCCACTCGGACTCGGCAAGCAGCGCGGGGTCCCCGTCGGGCACCTCGAACCGGTCGGTCAGGCGCACGAACGGCGCGGCGCGGCGGATGTCGCTCAGCGACGCGCCCTCGTGCCACGCCCGCGCGGCCCTCACGAGCTGCCCGAACTCCCTTGCGAGGCCCTCGACGAGGGGCATCCCCTGTGAGGTGTCCGCACCGCGGATCCACCACTCCCACCCGGACTCCGACGCGTTGACCTGCAGGGCGTCCCGGTGCGGCAGCCTGCTCCCGACGGCGGCGCCGGTCAACGGGTCGCCGGACGAGGGGGTGACGGGGAGGAGGAAGCCCCCCTCCTCCGCCTCGGCCCGGAGCGCCGCGGCGAGGCCGCCTCGGCCCGCGATGTCCGGACGGAGCTCGGCGGGATCATGTTGCGAGGCCACGACCGCAGTTTATGCCGCAAGCGCCCGCGGGACCGCGACGCGTAGGCTCGCCCCGTGACCGATCAGGAAACAGCCTCGGTGTCGACGTCCTGGCGGCGCATCGACGCATGGCTGGCCACGTACTCCGCCTCCGCTCCCGCGCTGCTCAACCCCCCGGCCTCCCGGGGTGAAGTCGCCGCCGCCGAACGCGCGTTGGGAGTGAGGTTCCCCGGCGAACTGGTCGAGTCACTGTGCTGCCACAACGGAGCGGCGGACTGGGCCGCCCTGCTGCCGGAAGGCCAGTCCCCGCTCGCCGTCGCGGCGATCGTGGACCACTGGCGCATGTGCATGCAGGTGGCGTCGGACGTCGACGGCCTGACGGTGCCCCCTTGGGAGGACGAGCCCTGGTGGCACCCGCTCTGGGTCCCCTGGGCCGTGGGCGCCGACGGGACCGCGCAGGTCCTCGATCTGCGTCCGGGCCCCGGTCACGGCCGCCTCGGCTGGGCGGGGCACGGCGGAAGCGGCGACTTCTCCGATGCGGTGCCTAGCCTGGCCCTGTACCTGCACGAAGTGGCCGAAGCCCTGCACCACGGCGGCGGCGCGCGCGGGATGCACCCCTTCCTGACGTCCGACGGCGGTCTGTGGTGGGACGAGGTCGCCGACCACCCCGCCGCCCCGGACGGCGGCCCGCTTCGGGCGGCGCCCCTCGGATCGGGCTGACGGCGGGCCTCACGGCCCGCCCGCTCACCGATCGTTTCGGCGTGGACGCCGGTCAGGTGGAGTAGAGGCTCTCGATGTTGTCGTGGAGCTGGCTGGCCAGCGGCGGCGCGGTGTACGTGTCGGTCATGACCTCGATGTAGCAGCCGGTGCCGGCCTTCCCCGCGGCGTCCATCGCCTGGTCGAGCTCGGCGAGGGTGGAGACGCGGGCGGTGAACCAGTCCTCACAGCCCAGGGCCTTGGGCAGTTCGGAGTACCGCCAGTTGGCCAGGTCGTTGTAGGCGATGTCCGGGTGCTTGCAGAGCAGGCGCTCGATCAGGTAGCCGTGGTTGTTCAGGACGAACACCACAGGCCGCAGCCCGTACCGCCCGAACTGGCTGATCTCCTGCGCGGTGAGCTGGTGCGAACCCTCCCCGGTGATCAGGACGACGCGCCGGCCGTCCTGCGCCGCGACGGCCGCGCCGACCGCGGCGGGGGTGGCCCAGCCGATCGAACCCCAGAGTGTCTGGTTGTGGAACGTCGCGCCGCTGGGCAGCTTGGCGAACGCCAGCCCCATCGAGACCGTGCCGGTCTCGGCGACCAGGATGTCGTCGGGCTTGAGGAAGTCCTCCCAGCGGGGGTAGAGGTTCTCGGCGGTGATGGAGTCGCCGGCGCTGCCGCCCGCCGGGGCCATGCGGGTCACCTCGGTCGAGATGTGCGGCCACTGCCTGCGCGGCAGCTTCCCGGTCAGCGCGGCGAGGAGGTCCTTCATCTCCACGCTCTGGTAGGTCATGCCGTCGACGCTCACGTGGTGGTGGCGGATGTCGATCGTGCGACCGGGGTCGAGGTCCGCGGTGAACGCGCCGCTGTTGAAGTCGTGCATCAGGGCACCGATCAGAACGACGACGTCGCTGCCCTCGACGAAACGGCGGACGCCCTCGTTCATGAGCTTGCCGTCGTACATGCCGGAGTAGGCGGGCTGTTCCTCGTTCAGGACTCCCTTGTCGGCCATCATCGTGGCGAAGGGCATCCCGGTGGCGTCCAGGAACCGCTGGACCTCCGGTGCGAGGCCGGAGCGGGCGGTGAGCACGCCGGGCAGGGCGCAGGCGCTCTTCGCCCGGCCGAGCATGTCGGCGACGGCCTGCACGGCGGCGTCCAGTTGCGCGGGGTCGCTGGCGGGCGCGGGGATCGGCTGGGCCGATCCGACCACGGGCATCGTCGCGAGGTCTGCGGGGAAGGCCATGTAGACCGGGCGGCGGTGGTAGAACGCCGCCGCGATGAGCCGCTCGACCTCGGACGCGACGTTCTGCGGCGTCATGATGGCGCTCGCGCACACCACGGCCTCGGACATCTTCCGGAAGAGGTCGAACTCCCCGTTCCCCAGGGTGTGATGGACGATCGAGTGGTGCGCCTGCACGGGCATCTTGGGCATGCCGACCAGGTGGAACACCGGCAGGTGGTCGGTGTACGCGCCGGCGACGGCGTTGATCGCGCTGAGTTCCCCGACGCCGTAGGTGGTGCTCACCGCGCCCACGCCGTGGACGCGGGCGTAGCCGTCGGCGCTGTAGCCCGCGTTGAGCTCGTTGCAGCTGCCGACCCACTGGATGTCCGGGTGCTCGGCGATGGCGTCGTTGACGGGGAAGGCGTAGTCGCCCGGGACACCGAAGACATGACGCACGCCGATGTCGCGCAGCCGGTTCAGGACATGCTGGATGACCGTGGTTGACATGCGGAGGTTCCTTTCCTGGTGACGGCACCACCGCCCCAGGGCGCCGGCCTCCGTGGAGTCGGTGCCGGCCCTCGCCGGGCGGCGCGGAGCGCGGCAGGTGTCACGGGGAGCAGCCACCGCCAGTGCCACAGGGAGACAAGCCGGACTTTTCACCCCCGCAACATGCTGTCCTCATCGCGCCCCGGGTGCAACCGGAGCAATCGCACCCATGAACTGCACGAACTGTCGCCAGATCCGGGCGGATCAGCCGATATCCTCGCCCCGTGACCCACACGACTCCGTTCCGGCGCCGGCTCGCCATCTCGGTGCCGGTCGTCTGGCCGACACTGTCACTGGCCGGTTGGGGCCTCGCCCACGTCCTCGGCGGCCCGGAGAACCTCGTCGACTCCGCCGTGAAGGTGGGCATGCTCATGCTGGCGGTGGCCGCGGTGGACAGGACGCGCCGATGGCGGCACCGCCGCCGCGCCAGGTAGCTCCACCGCCTGCACCCCACGCGGCGGGCCGAACCCGAACTGACCGTGGCGACTGGGCGGGGTTGGCCACGTCAGCTCTACTGCTCCTCGCCTTCATACGGGAGTACCGCGACGGCGGGTCCTTCGGCTGGCCTCTCACCGGGGCGTTTCTGGTCCTGGTGAGCCTGTGGCCGGTCTACCGCGGGGTGTCCCGCCGGCGCCGCGGGGCCGGCAGGGCGTCGTAGGGCCGGCGGCGCGCGTCGCCCTCGCCGGCACCGGCACCGGCGTCCTGATCGGCGGTCGCGGTGGCCCGCTGGGCGCCGATCATGTCGAGGAGGGCCATCGCGTCACGGTCGGGGCTCCCCTCCTCGGCGCAATAGGCGACGAGCCGGTGCCCGGGGGCCGGTCGGGCCCCGGTCGTCGGGCAGCGTCGTACGGCTGTCCACGACGGTCTCCACCGCAGACTCGCGCGCCAGGCGGAACTCATCGGCTGTCAGCAGTGATAACCGTCAGGGCACTCGGCGAGCAGCACTCCGAAGACCCAGAAGAAGAGCACCGGCACACCGGACACCGCTCCCATCACGACGAACCGCCCGCGAGCTCTCCGCCGGCGTGCGACGAGGGCCACCACGAACCCCAGGAGGGGCGCGAGCACGGCACTGATCAGGGCAGCCGTCCCGAAGAACCTGCCGAAATCATCCCGTACGTGCGGAAACCCCAGCTTGTGGGCGATCACGGGAGTGAGCAGAACGGGGAGAGTGGTCAGCCACCAGCACGACAACGCCGTGACGGCCCGATCCACCGAGGACGGCGGCCGCCCGTCGGACACGGCATCACGGGACCGCCGGGCCGGACCGACACCGGAGGAGGGCATGCCCACACCCTAGGCGACCCGCGGGGCGGCGAGTCGCGAGGCGGCCTCCTCCCAGCCGGCAGGTTCCGGGAGTTCCGCGTCGTCGTGCCCGTCGGGCCGGTACCAGCCGCCTCCGGCGAGCCAGGTCTCCAGCCAGTCGGCCAGGCCCGGCTGGTCGACGAACCAGCCGTCCGCCGGGTCACCGGTGTCCGCGTTCGGCTCGAAGACGAGGACGGTGCCGGATGTGCTGAGGCAGTCCACCGCGCCGTACATGCCGCAGCCCCAGTCGAGGATCGGCAGCACGCCCTCGGGCCAGTGCGGGGAGTCCGACGCCTGCGGCTCCCCCCGCTCGGCCCGATACGCGCTCACCGCCGTGCGACCCTTCCCTGCCAGCGGGAAGAGCTCGTTCCCGAGGGGCCCGAAGCCGCCGTCGGCCACCTCCGTGTACAGGCGCGCGAGCAGCGGCGGTAGCGCGAAGCCCAGAAGGGCTTCGGCCTCCTCCACCTGCGCGGCCCGGGCGGGCGCGGGCAGGGTCCCGGCGGCGGCGGAGGCCCTGGCCGCCACGCGCACGATCAGGTCGTCGGCTTCGATCATGTGGCGATCGTGCCAGGCGGCACCGACAACCCCGTCGGGCCGCCCACAGGGGGGGTCCTTGCTTCGACAAATAGCCCACATATACTTGTGCCCGCAATCAATTCCGGGTCCAGGGCAGCACCGGGCCGGGGAGTCGCGCCGCGAAGACGGTCCGCCCCTCAGCGGTCGCACTCGCGGCACAAGCACACAGGTGATCTCGGTACCCATGCGCATCCTCATGTTCAACACCCCCCTGACCGGCCACTTCCTGCCCCTGCTGCCGCTCGCCCGCGCGCTGCGGACGCAGGGGCACGACGTCGCCTTCGTCTCCGCCGCCGCCATGGCCGACCCGGTCGGCGCGGAGGGCTTTGAGTTCATCCCCGCCGGTCCGACCGTCGACGTGGCGATCGCCGAAGTGACCCGCCGCAGCGGCGTCGACATGATGACCAGTCCGTCGCCGGCGCTGGTCGCCGAGTTCTTCGCCGGGGCGCGCGTCGACCTGGCCGTGGACGAGGCGCTCGCCGGGGCCCGCGCGTGGGAGCCGGACCTGGTCGTGTCCGAGCACTGCGACTTCGTGGGCCCGCTCGTCGCCGCCGTGCTCAAGGTGCCGTCCGCGGTGATGGGCATCGATCCGGCGCTGGAGCCCGACGTGCTGGACGCCATGGCCTCCACGGCGCACTCCCGCTACCTCGACCGCGGTCTGCAGGCCCCGGCCCACGCGCCGTCCGGCCGCTGGCTGCTGGACGTCTGCCCGCCCGGCCTGCAGCGCGACGGTGCGCTGCCGCCCCTCGAGCGCATCGCGCTGCGGCCCGAGCCCCACCAGGGCCCGGAGGGCACGCCCCGCGCGGCCAGGGTCCCCGGTACCGGCCGGCCCCGTGTGCTCGTCAGCCTCAGCACCACCCGCGACGCGGCGCCCACGCTCGGTCCGCTGCTGCGGTCGCTGAGCGCGCTGGACGTCGACCTGGTGGCCACCTCCGGAGGCATCCCGGTCGGCGACCTCGGGCTGGAACCGGGCCGGGTCGAAATGGTCACCTTCGTCCCCGCGGCGGAACTGCTCGACGACGTGTCGGTCATCGTGCACCACGGCGGTTCCGGCACCACCTTCGGGGCGGCGGCGCGCGGGATCCCGGCCGTCGTCGTGCCGGGCGCGCCGGGGCAGCAGCGCCAGGCGTTCCGGGTGCAGGCCGCGGGAGCGGGTCTGGCGCTGCCGATCGGCGACCAGGCTCCGGAGTCGGTCACGGCCGCGGTCGTCCGGTTGCTCGCCGAGCCCGGGTTCACCGTGGCGGCACAACGCCTTCGGGACGAGATCGCCGCGATGCCGTCACCCGCGGAGGTCGCCGAGCGCCTCGTCGCCGCCGTGGCGGGCTAGCGGGAAGCGTGTGAGGGCCCGTCCGGCGGACGGGCCCCTCACACGGCTGCGGGCCGCCGCGAGGCGATCAGCCGCGGAACATCAGCACGATCACGCCCAGCACCACGCCGAGGACGACCGCGGCGACGCCGTTGCCGGCCCGGTGGGCCCGCACGCCCGGGAGGTGGCGGTCCAGCGCGTAGCGGCCGGGCCCGACGACGGCCAGCACGACGGCCAGCACGGCGATGAGGAGTTCGTACTCCACCCCCGTCGGGGCGAAGAACCCGCCGCCCCACTTCACGGCGACGGCGTTGACCATGACGCCGACCACCGCCGCCCCGGCGAGCGGGGTCAGCAGCCCGAGGGCCAGGCCCACGCCCCCGAGCACCTCGCTGAGCCCGGCCATCACCGCCATCGCCTTGCCCGCCGGGTAGCCCGCGGAGGTGAAGACGCGTCCGGCGCCGCCGAGGCCCACCCCGGAGAACCAGCCGAACAGCTTCTGCGCTCCGTGGCCCGCCATCGTCAGCCCGAGCGCCAGCCGCAGAAGCAGCAGCGCGGCGTCGTGGACGTACGGCGGAACGGCGTGCTCGGCGATGGCGTGGGAGCCGGAGCGGGACAGTGTGCCGAGGGGGGAAGCGGACATGTCTGAGGCCCTTCGTGGGGATGCCGTGTGCGGCCTGCGAGCCGGACGTCGCGACGGGCGGCTCACCGCACGGCCGATCACGCCAGCAGCGTGACGCGATGCGCTGCCGTCCGGCGCGCGGCACGCCGGACGTTAGGTCCATGGGGGTCGGATGCCGTGCCACCGATGGCCCCGTCCCAACCCTGGCAGGATCGCCGGGTGACCTCTCTGTTCCTGATGGTCGGCCTGCCCGGGGCCGGCAAGACCACCGTGGCCCGGCGGCTCGCCGGGGAGCACGCCGCTCTGCGCCTGACGCCGGACGAGTGGATGATCCCGCTGTTCGGCACGTCGGAGGCTGACGGCAGGCGCGACGTACTGGAAGGGCTGCTGCTGCGGCTCGCCCTGGAGGCGCTGGCGCTCGGGACGAACGCGGTCCTGGACTTCGGGTGCTGGTCGCGTGACGAGAGATCGGCCATCCGCCACCTGGCCGAGTCGGCGGGCGGGTCCTGTCGGCTCGTGTACGTGCCGGTGGACCACGAGACCCAGTCGGCCCGGGTCGCCCGGCGCCAGGCCACCACCCCGGAGCGGACCTTCCCGATGAGCGAGGCGGACCTGCTGCGCTGGCGGGCGCTGTTCGAGGAGCCCGACGCCGCCGAGTTGGCCGGAGGGGACGTGGGCGGCCCTCCCGGCGGGTGGCCGGGCTGGCGGGAGTGGGCCGAGGACCGGTGGCCGTCGCTCGGGTGACGGACCCGTGCCGCACCGACGGCGCCGCCTGACCCTCCGCGGGCACGCATCGCCTGCGCCGTTCGGGTGGCGGCCGCCCCGCCACGGCGTACGACGCGGGCGAGTCGGATCCGGCTCCCGGCGCGGACTGACGCGGGCCCGTGCGGGAGCCCGAGAAGAAATCACCTGATGCCGTGGCACCACTCCGTGAGCGTGGGTCCGTCGCGGTCCGCTGCCCGTCCGGCGATCACGCCTCCGCGTTCACCGCCGGGGCCGGCGTGGCGAGGTCCAGCGCCGCGCGTGCCTTGACGGCCGCCTCGTTGCCCGACAGGTCCTCGGCAGCCTCGTAGTGGTCGTCGTACAAGTCCGCGTCCTTGGCCTTCGCGGCCTTGGCCCAGAGCGGGCGGGCCGCGGCGATCTCCGCGTCGATCGCGGCCACGTGCTGCTTCACCTCGGCGGGCCACTCGTGCGCACGCAGGAGGCGCGCCTCCTCGTCGAGGGCGGCCCTGACGTCCTCGGCCCACTGCTTGTAGGCGTCCAGATCGTCCTCGACGTACTCCGCCTCCGGAGCCTCCGCCTTGGCGTCGCAGGTGTTGACCACCTTCGGGTAGGCGACCTGGTGCTCGTCGAGCGTGGTCTCGTCCTGCCGCAGCGAGCCCTTGAGGGGCCCTGGTCCTTGCCGAACAGGCAGCTCACCTCGCGGTCGCCCCACACCCAGCTCTCGCTGCTGGGCGCGTCCAGCGCCGGCCGCGGGGGTGCGGGCGGCGGCGCGGGGTACGGCGAGTCCACGAAGAACTGCCCCTCAGAGGGTTTCGCGCGAACGGTTGCGCGAATACATCCGATCTTCCTGAACGGACGTCCTGTACCGCTGAGCCCGGAGATGCCAGCATGATCCGGACGATCGGGAACCGCACACGGGGGTTGATGTGTTCCATCGCGTACCGCGGCATGCCCTGGCCGGCTGTGTCGCGTCCGTCCTCGTACTGAGCGGCTGCACGGCAGGCTCCACGGCGGAATCCAGGGCGCTCGAACGGCGGGGCACGGCGGCGCCGGCTACGGCGTCCTCACCCTCCGCCGCGGCCTGGCAGGACCCGTCGGAAGACCTGGACGACGCCACGGTGTGGCTGTCGACAGGACGCCGCAGCGGCGGACTGGAGCAGGCCCTGCCCGCGAAGCCCGCGGGCGGGACGGTCTACGTCGCGACGCAGTGCCAGGGCAGGGGCACGCTCACGGTCGACGCGGGCCGCTACGGCACCTCCACGGAGCACTGCTCCGAACGGCCGGACGGCAGCCTCAACGGCGCCGCGATGCGGACCCGCGAGGCCGCCACGCGGCTCAAGGTGACCGCGAGCCCCGGCGTCACCTGGGCGATCGCGGTCGGCTGGGACCGCCACGCCCCGCAGCCGCCGGAGTGACGGCCTCACCGCCTGCTACCCCACGGGGCCGAGGTGGCCTTCGACGACGGTCACCGTGATCGGCGGGCGGTCCCAGAGGGCGAGGATCTCGTTGGCCAAGTCCACGATGGGGAGCGGGTGCCGAGTGCCGTGCACCTCGATGGCCGCGGCCAGCAGGCCGCGCGGGACGGCCCCGGCGTCCAGGAGGACGCGCCACTGCTCCGGGCCGAGTTCCAGATACTCCAGACCGGCCAGCTTGGCGATCTCCAGCGGGTCGGCGAGCGTGCCTGGATAGGCCGTGAGGGCCCGCAGGCGGGGCAGTCCGACGACCGGGGCGAGGCTGAGCGGCTCATCCTCCCAGACGCCGATGTGCAGCACCTCGAGTTCGGGGTGCGCGGCGGCCTGGACGCTTGCCAGGCTCCGGATGTTGACCCAGGCCACGGCCGCGGACTCGTCGGCCCGGCGTTTGCGAACGTGGCGCGGGCCCCGATCGGCGACCATGTCGGTGAGGGAGTCGGCGAGCAGCCCGGCGCCGATGTTCTCCTCGTGGCTGAGCATGACGACCTGTCCCACGTGTCCACGCGGGCCGGGCGTCAGGTCGACCGCGATCCGGTCGCCGCCCCCGTTGTCGCCGAAGGCGATCCAGCCGGGCGAGCCGACCACTCCCTGCACGGCGGCGTCGGGCGGGGTGACCACTGCCTCGGTGGCCGCGAACTCCCAAGGACACGGGCGTGCGGCCGCGTCGGCGACGTAGATCTCGTCGAGGGACAGCAACTCGCAGCCGACCGCCCCGAAGACCCGCTCCGCCGCCTCGTAGTCGTCGCCCCAGTCCGCCCACCGCGCTCGCGTCACCCGGTACAGCGCCTTGAGTTCGTCGGGCAACGCGAGACCCAGGCGCCGTTCGGCGGCGGCGATCTCCGCCTCGGTGGCGCCGATGGCGTCGGGGATCCGCTCGCGGAGCGTTCGTTCCAGCCACGCCGGATCGGCCGTCGGGGACGGCGTCGCCCCTGGCGCCGGTTCGGGAAGGCGGCGCCAGGGCTCCGGGACCGCGCCCTCGACCAGGACGAGCGCACCCGGGTGCGCGCTGCCGATCCCGGGTTCCACGGCGGCGCTGGGACCGTGCAGGTGGAGGACGGTCCTCCCGCTCGGCTCGATCTCAGCGGTGAACGAGATGTCGTCCGCACCGATGTCCGGCAGAGCGCCCTGCACCCGCCGCACCGCGTCGAACTCGTCCTGCATGTCCTCGGCTTGGAGGGCCCGCCCGGGCGGCGGGAACCTCTGCGGCATCGGCACATTCCACGAACCGAAGCCGATCCGTCCCGCCACGTAGCCGCCGGGGGCGGCAAGGCTCTGCGCGTTGCCGGCCCGCAGGACCCGCAACAGGGGCTCCCAGGTCTCGAAGTCGTGGATCGAGGGCAACTGCGGCCTCCGGTGGCTCTGGTGATCGCGGCGAACGTGATGTCCGGCCCGATGCTAGGCGCCGCCACCGACACCGGCCGTCCCCCTCCCGCTCCGGCGCCTCGCACGGTCCGCGCGTTCAGTCCTGGTCGTCCGGCGAGGAACCCCGTCGCACGGAGATCACCAGGATCGCAACGAGCGTGACGGGCGGAAGTCGGCCGGGCCCGGCTGCCCTGATCGCGAACCCCGTATCCCCCAGTTCCATGGTCGGAGCGTATTCCCGCTGACCATCAGCCACCAGAGTCGGAGCAACGGCTCGGGCCGGTCCGGCTTTCGCCTGCGCGCCACCGCCGGTCCCACCCCGGGCACTGGCGGCGGGTCAGGCGCAGGGCGCGAATGTGTGCCTCCGGCTGTCGCCGGCGGGTGCGGTGAGGCGGACGCCGATGAGGCGGCTTGCGGAGTTCACCTTCACCTCCAGCGACGTCACGGCCGACATGCGGTCGTCGCGGTAGGGGTACGTGACGGTCCAGGTCTCGCCCATGCCGTCGTCGGCGCGGTCCACCGCGGGCCGCTTCGTGTCGGCGGTGGGATAGTGCGCGGCCACATAGCGGCCGGCGGTCCGCTCGGCGGCCGCCTCGTCACGGACGGGTCCGGCGGAGCCCGGGATCGGCTTCCCGAGGGCGGCGGCCTCGGTTCGGGGCCCCATCGACACGTCGACCTGGAATCCGTCCGGATCGGGCCAGCGCATGGAGGCGACCCCGTTCGGCTCCAGTTCGGCCCACACCTCCTCGTTCACACCGTCCACGCCGCACGGCGTGTTGTCCGAGACGCGGCCGATCCTGACGTCGTCGCCCAGCGCCTTGCGGATCGCCCGCCCGATCATCGCCTGCTGTTCCGCGGACGCCTGCCTGCTCGGCTCGGCGTGGTCGACCACACGCACGTCGACGACGGTCGACAGCACGCAGGCGACGGCGACGAATCCCGCCCCGGTCGCGGCCAGGAGCCCGCGGTGCCGCGTCGGCCAGGGCGACAGACCCGAAGCGCCGACGCGGAGGGACAGGAACCCGACGCCCACGCCCGCGACGGCGCCCGTGACGTTGGTGACGAAGTCGCTGGTGTCGCAGTAGCGGCCGATGACCGGAAGGCACGCCTGGACGGTCTCGATGCCGCCGGCCAGGAGGACGGACAGCAGCACGGGCTGCAGCGGACGCCGGGCCGCGCGTACTCCGAAGAATCCGATCGGCACGAACAGCGCGACGTTCATCCAGCCCTGGGTCGTCCCGAACGACTCCAACACGTCCTTGCTCACGGTGCACTTGACCGCCCCTGTGCCTACAGGTCTTAGCCAGAGGGTCAGGAACAGCGTGGCCGTGGTCGTGGCCGCCCAGGCCGCATAGGTCCACGGCCGGTCGGAACGGCCGCGCAGGGCGGACGCGACGACCCCCAGCACCGCGGCGGACACGAGGGCGACGAGAAGGAGGTACAACACGTGCCCTCCGAAGACGAGAGCGATCAATGTCGTGCCTTTCGAGCGTGCGGAGATCAGCCGACGGTGCGCGGATCGCGACGCGTCGGCGATCACCCTGGCGCCCGCACGTCATGGGTCCTGGCTCAACTCATGACCAAGCTGTAACAGGACGTCCCCGCCGGTCCGAAGATCACCACGAGGCGCTCGCCCGGGGGCTCCGGTCCTTCGGCAGGACGCCGTCTTCCCCGGCTGCGGTGTGGTCCGAGTCGCCGCCGGAAAACCCGACGCGTCCAGCAGATCGCTGAAAAGGTCCTCCACGAAGGTCTCCTCCGAGCGCGGCAACTCCTCGATCCGGGACTGCGACTCGCCTGGGCCGCGGCGGCGGGTGCCCCGGCCGCCGCCGTGCACCTGCGGCGTCGGAAGGGCGGCGCTCGTCGTCACATGCCGGAAACATACGCGGCGGTGACATGCCAGTAGGGTCCCGGCATGCTGCTTTTCCACTTCACGCGGCCGGGGCTGTGGCCGCTGATTTCGGCAGACGCGGAGATCAGGGCGACCTGGCCGGAAGGGCTGGACGACGTACCGGAACTGGCACGGGCCGTGCACCTGACCACCGATCCGAGCCCGGGGTCGCTGCCCGGGCCCTTCCGCGACCGCACGGTGCGGATCACGGTGGAGGTTCCGGCGCCGGAGGCGCGGCGGTGGCATGCCTGGGCGGGTACGAGGCTGCCCGCCGGGTCCGCCGAGGCGCTGGCGGCGACCCGCTTCGACGGGCGTCCGGACGAGTGGTTCGTGCTGGAGCGGCCGATCCCGTCGGCCGAGTGGGTGTCGGTGATCGACCTCGGCGTGATGCGGCCGCTCTGGCCGCGTTCGTAACCGCGCCGGCGCCACCGCCACGCACCCCCGTCACCAGGTCGTCGGGCCGGCGCCGCGCCACTCGACGAGGTCGCTGTCGTACAGGTCGCCCAGGCGCATGCGGAGCCCGGCCCGGCGGACGAGCGCGAGGACGTCGCGGGGGCTGTAGGCGAGGCCGAGGATCCTGCCGTCGCACCGCACGCGGCGGCCGCCACTGCCCGACGGCGGGTAGACGATCACTCGGCATGGCACCAGCCCAGCCTGGCCCCGCCACGGCGGCGCCGCATCCTGGCGGAGTAGCCGGACGCGCGCCGCGCCCCCGCAGGGCTTACCAATGAAGGGACATCAGAGGGCCGGAGAGAGTGGCTGGGCATGCGCGTTGTCGTGGATCTCACCCGTTGCCAAGGCTATGCACAGTGCGTGTTCCTTGCGCCGGACGTGTTCCAACTGCACGGCGAGGAGGCACTGCTGTACGACCCGGCGGTTCCGGAGGACCAGTACGAACGCGTGCGCCAGGCGGCCGCGGCCTGCCCGGTGCAGGCGATCCTGGTCGGCGAGGAGGTGAGCGCCGGTGTCCGGTGACCTGAAGGAGGGCCGGATCGTCGTGGTCGGTGCGTCCCTGGCCGGACTGCGGGCCGCGGAGGCGCTGCGCGAGAAGGGCTTCGCCGGTTCACTCACCGTCGTGGGGGACGAGCCCCACCCGCCGTACGACCGGCCGCCGCTGTCCAAGCACGTACTGCTCGGCAAGGCGTCGGCGTACTCCACAGGGCTGCCGATGCGCCGTGACCCGGAGGCGGAGTGGCGGCTGGGGGTGGGCGCCACCGGACTGGATCCGGTCGGCAAGCGCGTCCTGCTGGGCGACGGTTCGTCGCTGCCGTTCGACCGGCTGCTGATCGCGACCGGGACGCGGGCGAGGCCCTGGCCCGTTCCCGAGGAGGCCGCCCTCGACGGAGTGTTCACGCTGCGCACCAGCGACGACGCCGCGCGCCTGGCCGAGCGGCTGTCGGCCGGGCCGCGCCGGGTACTGGTGATCGGCGCGGGCTTCACCGGTTCGGAGATCGCGTCGGTCTGCCGCGAGCGCGGTCTGGAGGTCACGGTCACCGAACGCGGCCCCGCCCCGCTGGTGGGCGCGCTCGGCGGGACCCTGTCGAAGCTCGCGGCCGCCATGCAGCGGGCACACGGTGTGGACCTGCGCTGCGGCGTGACCGTCACCTCGCTGCGCGGCAACGGCAGGTTCACCGGGGCGGACCTGTCGGACGGCACCCGCGTCGACGCCGACGTCTGCATCGTCGCCATGGGCGCGGTCCGCAACGTGGAGTGGCTGGCGGATTCGGGGCTGGCCGCGGATCCGCGCGGGATCGCCTGCGACGCCGGGTGCCGGGCGTTCGACATGTACGGGATCGTCACGGACGACGTCTTCGTGGCCGGTGACGTCTCACGCTTCCCGCACCCGCTGTACGAGTACCAGTTGCTCTCCCTCGAACACTGGCGCAACGCGGTGGACCAGGCCGAGGTGGCCGCGCACAACATGATCAGCCCGGGGCCGCTGCGGCGTCCGCACCTCTCGGTCCCGACGTTCTGGTCGAGCCAGTTCGGCTACAACATCAAGTCGGTGGGCGTCCCCACCTTCTCCGACCAGGTGGTCATCGCCCAGGGCTCGCTGGAGGCGCGCCGACTGGTGATGGTCTACGGCTACCGCGGCCGGGTGACCGCGGCGGTCACGGTCAACATGGCCAAGTCGCTGGAGTACTACGAGCGCCTCATCGAGACCGCGGCCCCGTTCCCGCCTCCGCCGGGGGCGGCGGACCGGCGTGCGGCGGCCGAGGTCCCGCTCCCCTCCGACGTGCCGGACCCGAGCAGGCTCTCGCACGGTCCCACCGTCGCGCTCACCGGGTACCTGCCGGACCGGCGGCTGGTCCTGGCGAAGCCCACCAGGTGACCCGCCCCCGCCCATCCACGAGGAGCCACCACGCATGACCGCCGAGACCCTGCTGGAACGGATCACCGACTACGCCAGCCGCCCCGACCCGTACCCCCTCTACGCGGAGCTCCGCGAGGCCGGGCCCGTGGTGCGGCAGACGGACGGCAGCTACCTGGTCGGCACCTACCACGAGATCGTGGGCCTGCTCCACGACCCGAGGCTCAGCGCGGACCCCCGCAACCGCACCACTCCCGCCCCCGCGGCGTCGGAGGAGACCCAGCACCTGCCGTTCCTGCGGCTCGACGACCCCGAGCACCACCGGCTGCGTACGCTGGCCATGCGCCCGTTCGGCCCGCCGCACAGCCCCGGGCGCGTCGACGCCATGCGGGGCGAGATCACCCGGCTCACCGGGGAGCTGGTCGACGGGCTGCGGGGCCGCGACCACGTCGACATCGTGGACGACCTCGCCTACCCGCTGCCGGTCACGGTCATCTGCCGGCTGCTGGGGGTCCCGCGCGAGGACGAGCCGCGGTTCCGGGAGTGGACGGACCTGCTCGTCGCCTCCGCCGACATCAGCCCGGGCGAGGACACCGCCGCGCGGGCCGAGGCGGGCCGCAAGGCCCGGATGGAGATGGGGGCGTACCTGCTCGGTCTGGCGGAGCAGCGCCGCGGCCGGCCCACCGGCGACTTGCTCTCGGACTTCGTCAACGAACCGGATCCGGAGCTGCGGCTCACCGGCGAGGAACTGGCGATGACCGCCATCCTGCTCCTCATCGCGGGGCACGAGACCACGGTCAACCTGATCACCAACGGCGTGCTGACGCTGCTGCGCCACCCCGACAAGCTGGAACGGCTCCGCCGTGAACCGGAGCTGCTGCCGGAGACGGTGGAGGAACTGCTGCGGTACGAGCCGCCGGTGCACCTGCGCGAGCGCATCCCGCTCGCCGACGTGGAGATCGCGGGGACCGTCATCCCGAAGGGGACGTCCGTGATCCTCGCGCTCGCCTCGGGCAGCCGCGACCCGCTGCGGTTCCAGGACCCCGACCGTTTCGACCCCGCCCGCAAGGACAACGAGCACTTCGGCTTCGGCAGCGGCATCCACCTCTGCTACGGCGCGCCGCTCGCGCGCATCGAGGCGCAGGCGGCGCTCGGCGCGCTCCTCCCCGGCCTCGGCACGGCGACCCTGCTGCAGGACCCGCCTCCCTACCGGCGCAACGCCATGCTGCGCGGGCCCCGTCACCTCCTCGTCGGGTTCTGACGCCCGAAGAAGTACGCCGGCTGCTCGCTCAGCTCATCACGCCGTGGTGCGGTGGCGGGCGCGGAAGGCGGCGGCCTTGACGCGGTTGCCGCAGGTCCGCATCGCGCACCACTCGCGGCGGCGGCCCCGGGAGTGGTCGAGGTAGACCTGGGTGCACTCGGGGCGGGCGCACTCGCGCAGCAGTGTTCCCTCGTCGCCGCCGATGATCTCGACTGTCTCGCGGGCGAGGGCGGCCAGGCCCTGTGCCGCGGAGCCGGAGCGGCTCGTGCCGTCGGGGGCCAGCTGGGTCACGACGGGGGCCTGTGCCGCGTGGCGGTTGACCGCGGCGACCGCTTCGGCGGGCAGCGCCGCGCCGTCGAGCCGCGCCTCGACCAGGGCGTAGATCGACTCTCGCAGCTCCACGGCCGCCGCGAGGTCCGACGCGTCTGCGCCGGGCTCGCTGTCGAGCATCCGGGACTCGACGAACCAGGAGTCGAGGAGCCCGGGCGTGGCGAGCTTTTCCGTGGGCACCGCATTGCGTCGTGCGCGCAGCGTGCCCAGGAAGTCGAGGGCGAGCGTCCCGCAGGGAAAGGCATGGTTCACATCACCATCCTAACCGGTGACCCACCGGTACGTCACTGTCTTGACAGGTGATTTCCATTCGTGCCAAGGTCGTCACCGTTCAGAACGGTTACTTTTGATGTGGGGGACGCCGCAATGGCTGTCGTACGTTTTCACCTGACCTCCTCGCTCAGCCCGGCCGAGGCGCTGGCGGTGCTCACCGACTTCGGTCCCGCACGGGCCCGGAACTGGCCCACCATCGACGCCGAGCACCTCACGGTCCACGCCATCGGCGACACCTGGGCCGAGGTGACCGAGGGCACCGCGTCCGCATGGGAGCGGGCGCGCTACGACTGGGACGCCGAGAGGGGACGGGTCGTGATCGCCACGCACGACTCGAAGGTCTTCGGGCCCGGCGGCGGATGGGTCTTCCAGCTGACCCCCGAGGGGGACGGCACCCGGGTCGACGTGGAGCTGACCCGCACGCCCGGCACGCTCAAGGGCAAGGTGCTCGCGACGCTGCTCCCTGTCGCCGCCGGATCCCTGCGCAAGTCCTACCGGGCGCCCTTCAAGGCCGTCTGACCCGCCGGGGCCGGCGCCCGGGCGCCGGCCCCGGCCGCACCGCCGCCATGCGGCCCTGTGGCCCGATTCCGCCCCTCGAACTCACTGTCGAGATCCGGCTACTGTCCGTACACTGACACGTTGCAGGCATGCGGGCAGTGCTGACGGGGGGAGCCGCCATGTCCGAGCAACCGCACGGGGCCACGTACGGCTACGGCTACGGATTCACCGTTCCGCCCATGCCCTCCACCCCGCCACCCGCCCCGCCGGACGGGCTGCGGGCGGCGGCGGTCGGGCTGCTCAACCTCAGCGGCCTCGGCCTCGGTTACGCCCTGACCCGGCGCTGGGCGCTCATGGTCGCGTGCTGGTCGGCGACCGGCATCCTGCTGCTGGTGGCACTGCCCGCGGACCCGGACGGCGTGCCCGTGGGCCTGGTCGTCGCCTACCTGATCCTCCTCCTGGCCGCGGCCGTCCACGGCGCCGTGGTCGGTCTGCGCACCCGGCTGGTGTGGCCCACCGGCTCTCCTCTGGCCATCGCCCTCGGCCTGGTGCTGCTGGCGGTGCCGGCGGGCGGTGTCGTGCTGTACGACATGGCCCGCGACGAGGCCAACGAGCAGGCGCTCCTCGACCGGCTCGACCAGGCCGACCGGCTGGTGCGGGCGGGCGGGAGCAGACCCTTCAACGTGGCCGAATCCGACTACCGCAAGGCCCTGCGCGAGTACCGGGAGATCAGATCCGGCCACCCGGACTCCCGGGCCGCCGCCCGGGTGCCCGACCGGCTGAAGACCTACTACACGACCGTCGGCGCCGCCTACGAACAGCAGGACTACTGCACGGCGATCCCGGCGCTGACATACCTGCGCACGGTCCCCGCCACCATGGGCAGGCAGGCACTCGGCACGCTCGCCGCATGGCCCGACGACCGCCTGGCCACCTCCCTCTACGAGTGCGGTGCGCAGCGGCTGGGCGGCGAGGACGCCGACTGGACGGGGAACTTCGGTGACCTCCTGGGCACCTTC
Organism: Actinacidiphila glaucinigra; assembly: GCF_035918135.1. NCBI lineage: Bacteria > Bacillati > Actinomycetota > Actinomycetes > Kitasatosporales > Streptomycetaceae > Actinacidiphila > Actinacidiphila glaucinigra. The sequence goes on along the minus strand of NZ_CP109144.1, from coordinate 7,735,827 downwards.
CCCGACTCGGAGCAGGCCGCGAAGGTCGCACCCGCCGTCGACTCGGCCGTGGACAAGGCCGCGAAGGGCGTCCGCGGCTCCGACCCCTGCGCCGCCGTCGACCGGCTGCGCACCCTCGGCACCCAGGCCGGGGGCCTGAACGCCGGAACCGGGGACGCCGCCGAGGCCGTCGCCGCCTCCGCCGCCCGGGCCGGCAGGAGCGCCGACTCGGGGGTGTACGCCTGCGGGGTCGACCAGTACAAGGAGGGCGACTTCGGCGAGGCGCGGGAGACGATGAACGCGTACGTCGCCGACAACAAGAACGCCGGGAACCGGGCACTGGCCAAGAAGTTCGCCATCGCGGCGGAGGTCGCGGACGAGATCCCCTCGGCGGGCAAGCGGCTGCCCACGCTGGCCTCCGGCGGCAGCATCTCGGTCACGATCAAGAACGACAGCCCCAACCCGATCACGGTGCTCTACACCGGGCCGGTGACCGGCAGCCTCACGCTCAAGGCCTGCCGCGGCTGCACCTCGTACTCCCTCCTGACGCCCTCGCTGGCGGGCTTCAAGCCCTGCCAGGACAGCAGCAGGAACTACCCTCAGCGCACCATCCGGCTGCCCGTCGGCACCACGTACTTCCTGCACAAGTCGACGTCGTCCGACGGGTCGAGCCCGGCGTCGGACACGGCCAGGCTCCAGTCCGGCTACATCTACACCGAGTGCGCCTACACGACGAAGTCCCTCGGCTTCTGACCGCTGCCGCGCGCCGGCGACGTCGTCAGTCCGAACCGCCGCCCCCACCGCCGCCCCCTCCGCCGCAGCCGAAGCCGCCGCCGGAGTGGTCGGCGGAGTGGCCGCCGTGGCCCGCGCCGCCGTCGGTGCCGTAACCCGAGCCGTCCTCGGGGTAGTCGGCGCGCCAGCGCAGGAACTCGTGCCGGCCGAACGGGAACAGGCCCTCGTCGGCGGCCGCTCCCCGGCCGGTCAGCCCGGCCTCGGCGGTGAAGGCCGGGACGAGCGCGGTCAGCGCGGGGTCGCCGTAGAGGGCGACCGCGAGCAGGACGTCCTGCTCCGCGAGCCCCGCGCGGTGTTCGGGCATCGGTGTGTTCCGCCGCAGGTCGGCCACATACCGGCGGGCGGCCCGGGTCGGGCTGACGCGCACCAGGCGCAGCAGCCCCGCCCCGGCCAGCTCCGCCCGCATCCGCGACAGCGCCTTGCGCACGACCGCGCGGCCGAGCAGTTCCCTGATCCCCGCAGGCCGGTACAGCCCGACGCGTACCGCCTTCTCCAGCGGATGGCGGTGCGGCGGCGGGTCCGCCTGCTCCGGGGACGGCTCCCGGCGCAGGGTGCCCGGCCGGCCGGACTCCACGGCGCCGCGCAGGTGCAGCGCCACCACGGCCACCGTCAGGGCGGCTCTGGGGCCGCCGCGCAGCATCGCGATCTCGTGCGGTTCCAGCCGGACCGCCGTTGCCTCGTCCATGGCCTCTCCCCCCGTGCCTCTGCCGGGTACGTGCCCACCGCCGGGGGTGGTCGAAGCCTTCCGGGCCGGGGTTCAGAGGCGGATTTGAGAGTGCTGTAGCGGGCGAACGGCCGGTGGTGTAGGTGCGGACGGCCCGCTCAGGGCCGGCCGGGGCCGGTCGGGCGGGCACGAAGGGTGGCGGCCGTCCTCCGTCGCCGCGCTGGACGCCGTCGAGACGAAGTACGCCCAGCGCGGCAAGGCGGACGAGATCGTCGGCCTCGACCGGCCCGGCGCCGACCTCCACGGCAAGCTCACCGGCGAACTCACCGGCCACTGAAGGCCGCCGGCTGTTTCGGTGGATACGGGGAGGGACCGCCGGGGCCGATGATGCGCGTGTAAGGAAATGTGCCGGGGGAATTGCCTTGGGCCTTTCCCTACGGCAGGCTGTCGCTCCAGTCAGGCCCTGCCCTCGGCGCAACCGTACGTACTCGCGTACGGGGCAACGGAGTTGGCGGCACGGGCACGATCGCGTCCGGGAGGTCACCGAACGGGCCACGCTGGAAGGAAACCGTGTGAGCCGGATCTCGGTCCGGGGGATCGCGGTGGCTTCGGCCACGGCGGTCACCTCCGTGGGCGCCGTCGTCGGCGTCGCCACGAGCAGCCAGGCGAGCGTGCAGCCCGTCGCCGCCACCGACACCGGCACCGTCCTCGCGGACATACCCGCCGGCCAGCAGGTCCAGCAGGCGTCCCTGACCCAGCAGGTGAAGGCGCAGTCCGACGCCGCCGACACCGGCACCAGGAAGGCCGCCGAGCAGGCCGCCCGCAAGCAGGCCGGCAGGGACGCCACCGCCCGCAAGGCCGCGGAGGCGAAGGCCGAGGCCGACCGCAAGGCCGAGGCGGCAGCCCGCGCCGCGCTGGTCGTGAAGGCCTCGTACACCGTCGCCGAGGTCCAGGCCATGGCGCAGGCGCTCATCGGCGACGCGTCGCAGTACCAGTGCTTCTCCAACATCGTCACCCACGAGAGCGGCTGGAACTACACCGCGACGAACTCCTCCTCGGGCGCCTACGGTCTCGTCCAGGCCCTGCCCGGCTCCAAGATGGCCTCCGCCGGCGCCGACTGGCGCACCAACCCCGGCACGCAGATCAAGTGGGGCCTGAAGTACATGGACAGCCGCTACGGCAGCCCCTGCGGAGCCTGGTCGTTCTGGCAGGCCAACAACTGGTACTAGCCCCGCCCTTCGGGCGGCCGGTCGGCGGGGCGGGAGGGCGGTCAGGGCACGTTCCCACCGGTACCGGCTGCCGCCGCAGGCTCGCACCGCGCATCCGGCCCGCGCAGCCGGGTTATCGCCGCATGGCTTCCGCGAGGTCCGTGACCGCGAGCAGCTGGCGCTCGGTGAGACGGCGCACGTCCCAGATGAGTTCGGCGACACCGGCGGTGCCTGCCGTCGCGGTCGGGGACGCATCGGGCTCGGGAAGCGCCACGCCTGTCACGGCCGCCAGGTCGTCGGAGGGCACGTCGAGGACCTCACAGAAGTCGGCGAGGAGCTCGGCGGTCAGCGCGACGGTGCCGCTGCCCACGCGTCCGTAGGTGGACGCCGCCCAGTAGCGGCCCGTGACCAGGAAGAACGTCTTGGCCGTTGCCGTCCAGCCGAGGTTGCGGTTCCGTACCAGGCGCATGAGCAGGGCGCCGGGGCCGTCCGGGTGCCCCTGGTACGGCGGCGGTCCGGGGGGAGGCGCCACGCGCTCCTGCTGCGGCAGCGACGCCACGTACCGCCGCAGGACGGTCCGCTGTCGCGGAGGCAGGGCGACCGCGTGCCGGACGAGATCCGGAAGGTGGCGTCCGGCCGTCGGGTCGACCGGAGCGAGGTCGCCGGGCACGTCGACCCCGGCGATCACGAAGAGGTCCGGGGTGTGCAGCCCGAGCTCGGGCGCGAGCCGCCGCAGCGCGGACGGGGTGGGTGGTTCGCACAGGTCGACGGCGCTCGCACCCGACCGCTGCCGGAGCGCGGCCAGCCGGCGAAGAGGCGCGGCGACGCTCTCGTCGGCCGTCATCGTCCGCGGAGCTTGCGGCGAGGGCCGGTCCGGGACCGGCGGGACGTCGGGATTCACGCGCCCAGTGTGGCGCCGCCTCGCCGCGCGGGAAAGGCGGGGGCGGACCGGACGCCCCTTCACGACCCCGGCGCGGCGCGGACGCGCCGCGCCGGGGTCGTGAAGGGGTGGCGTGGCGGCGGTCAGCGCAGGGACTCGGGCAGGTCCTCGCGGTGGACGATGCCCAGGCGCTGGGTGGCCCGGGTCAGGGCCACGTACAGGTCGCTGGTCCCGAACTCCGCGGGTTCCACGACCAGCACGTGGTCGAACTCGAGCCCCTTGGCCTCGCGGGGGCCGAGCAGCACCACGGGCCGGGTCAGGTCGGGCTCGGCACCGGGCGTGACACCGTCGAGCGGGGCGGCGATCTCCTCGTGCAGCGCACGCGGCGCGATCACCGCCAGGCGCCCCTCGTCGGGGGTGAGTTCCTCGACGGCCCGGGCCACCGCGCCGGCCAGATCCGTACCGGCGTGCCGCGTCCACGGCTTCTCGCCGGTGGAGCGCACCGAGCGGGGCGGCTCGAAGGCCGGGTCCTCGGCGCGTACGACCTGCGCGGCCAGGTCCATGATCTCCGCGGGCGTGCGGTAGTTGACGCCCAGCCGCACGTGCTCGAAGCGGTCGCCGACGTACGGCCCGAGGATCTTGTCCCAGGAGCCGACGCCCGCCTCCTCGGAGGTCTGCGCCGGATCGCCGACGAGGGTCAGCGAGCGGGTCGGGGAGCGGCGCATCAGCAGACGCCACGCCATCGGCGACAGCTCCTGCGCCTCGTCGACGATGATGTGCCCGAACGCCCAGGTCCGGTCGGCGGCGGCCCGCTCGGCCGCGCTGCGGTGGTCGGCCTCCTCCTGCCGGTCGGCCATCCGCTCGGCGTCGATGATGTCGTGGGCCGCCAGGACCTCGGACTCCCCGTCCTCGAACTCGAAGGACTCCGAACCGCGCGACACCTCCAGGACACCCTGCGCGTAGGCGATCTGCTCCTGGCGCTCGGCCTCGGCGGCGGCCCGTGCGGCGCTGTCGTCGACGCCGAGCAGTTCGGCCGCCTCGTCCAGGAGCGGCACGTCGGCCGGGGTCCACTCGCCGTCGCCGGGGGCGCGACGGATCGCCGCGGCGTCCCCGTCCGGCAGGTACGCCGGCTCGGCCAGGTAGCCGGCGAGGAACTCCTGGGGGGTGAGCATCGGCCACAGCTCCGCGACGGCCGCCCGCACCTCCTGACTGGCGGCTACACCCTTGCCGAGCTGCGCGAGGTCGTCCGGGCCGAGGAAGTTGGGGCCGCCGTACGGGTCCGCGCCGATGCGGTCGGCGAGCTGCGCGGTGAGGGCGTCGATGACGTGGAACGCGAAGTACGGCCGGGCCAGGTTGTGCGGCAGGCCCGTCTCGCGGGCGGCCTCACGGGCCTGGTAGGCGATCTCCCAGTCCAGGACGAGTTCGCCGTCGTCGTGCCGGATGACCACCGGCGCGCCGGGCTCGGGCAGCGCCTGGCGGTCGCGAACGGCGAGGGCGAGCGCCTCGGCCATGCCCGCGGCGCCCTTGACGGCCGCCGCGCGCGGGGTGTCGGTGCCGCGTGCGTGGACGCCGGGGAAGAGCTCGGCCTGCGTGGCGAGCATGACGCCGGTCTCGCCGAGGGCGGGCAGCACTTCGCCGATGTAGCGCAGGAAGGCCGGGTTGGGGCCCACGATCAGGACCGCCCGCTTGGCCAGCAGCTCACGGTGCTCGTACAGCAGGAAGGCCGCCCGGTGCAGCGCGACCGCGGTCTTGCCGGTGCCGGGGCCGCCCTCGACGACGAGGACGCCGCGGTGCGGGGCGCGGATGATGCGGTCCTGGTCGGCCTGGATGGTCCGCACGATGTCGGCCATGCGGCCGGTGCGGGCCGAGTTGAGGGCGGCCAGCAGCACGGCGTCGCCGGTGCGGTCCTCGAAGCCGCTGCGGTCGTCGTCCTCGAGGTCGAGGATCTCGTCGTGCAGTTCGGTGACCCGGCGGCCCTCGGTGGTGATGTGCCTGCGCCGGCGCAGACCCATGGGGGTGTGCCCGGTGGCGAGGTAGAACGGCCGGGCGACCGGTGCGCGCCAGTCGATCAGGAGCGGGGTGTGGTCGGTGTCGTCCTCACGGATCCCGATGCGGCCGATGTGGTGCGCGGCGCCGCCGGTGAGGTCGATCCGGCCGAAGCACAGCGAGCCGTCGACCGCGTTGAGGGCCGCCAGCAGCCCGGACCGCTCGGCGACGAGGACATCGCGTTCCAGACGGGCCTGCATGCCGCTGCCCACCGGGGACAGCGCGTCGTCGACGTGCCGGGCGGCGACCCCGCGCAGCGTGTCGACCCGCTCGTAGAGCCGGTCGATGAATTCCTGCTCCTTCTGCAGTTCGACTCTTTCGCGAGTTGACACATTCGCTCCCTGTCCGATATGCTGTTTCCAGTGGCCCCCGATGAGGGGCCGTTTCTGTGCGCGCACAGAAACACTCAATATACGTGAGGAAATCCCCGTACCGCAATTGCGGTACGGGGATTTCCCGCGTTCGGGGCAGGGCCTGGGCCTCGGCGCTCTGACGGTGCCGGGACGCCCCTCCGGCGGGCTCCGGCGCGGGCGCGCAAAAGAAAAGGAAAGGAGGTCGTGGACTCCAATCCGTTCCCAACGTACAGCGCACCGGGGGGCTTGCGGCAAGGCCCCGCGGGTGCCGCAGAATCGCCCGCCGTAACCGGAATTCGGGGCGTGGGGAGGCACGAAGTGCGTGCGATGTCGTTGACGTACGGGCCACGGGGGGGGACGTCGAACCGCTGGTGGCGGCCGGGACACCGTCGCCCGCGGCCGGCGCGGTGGCCGGCGCCCGGGAGTTGCGGGATCCGGAGGGGCGGGCTCACCCCGTCCGGGAGCCGGAACGGAGTGCCCCTATGATCGACGCCCGCTGGACGAACGAGCGAAGCGGGGGACTGCAGATGACCTACCGGCGTGCGGCGATACCGGTCCTGACCGGGGGATTGCTGCTCACGGCGCTGTTGTGGTGGGCGGGGTCGAGCGCGCACGCGCTGAACCTGCCGGGCACCGTCGACGTGATCGGCGGCCGGGCGGCCGCGGAACTCGGCACGTGGCTGACCCCCTGGTCGTACGACCCGCCGGGCTGGGGGCAGCCCTTCGGCGCGCCGACGGGCGGCACCGACTACCTCACGCTGTACAGGACCGGGCTGCAGATCCGGTTCGCCGCGGTCTTCGCGTTCTTCGTGCCCGGGGCGCTCCTCCTGCTGCGCAGGCTGCCCCCGGTGCACAGGCGGTGGCCCGCCACGCTGCTCGCGGTGTGGGCATGGGGCCTGGTGGCGGGGACGCTGGCGGTGACCGTCTCCGCGCCGTGGCTGATCGCCTCGCGCGGGCACGGCAGCTACCGCTTCCTGCCCCAACTGGCCTCGGTGATCACCACCGGGCGGCAGGCCGTCGCGGTGGCCGCGCTGCTCGCGGCGGTGGTGACGGTGCTCACGGCGCGCATCACGGCCAAGGGCGCGGACCCGCTCCCCCAGGCGGCCGTCCCGGCGCGTGCGGGCCGTCTGGCCGCGACCGTCGGGACGGCGGTGGTCGCGGTGTCCCTGGTGGTGCTCTCGTACCAGTCGGTCGCCGCCGCCCTCCAGACCTACTCCCCCGGCATCGGCCTGCTCTCCGAGCCGGGCGACCTGCTGCGCCAGTGGCTGCTCCTCGGTGCCTGGACGACCCCGTCCGGCGGCGCGCTGACCGACTGGCTCCTGGCGCGCGCCGCCGACCTGCTGCTGCTCGCCGTGGTGTGGTGGACGCTGCGGCGGCTGCCCGCGATGCTGACGCGGGCCACGTTCCCCGCGATGGCGGTCGGGGCGGTCTGCGCGACCGTCCTCGGGCTGGTCGTCTCGCAGTTGCTGCGGGTGGCGCTGGACGGTTCCGGCCTGCGCTGGGGACTGCTGTACCTCTCCTCCGCCCTGGGCGTCGGGGTCCCGGCGGCGCTGACCTTCGGCCTGGCGGCGGGCGTGGCGGCCGCAGTCACCCTCCGGGTCGCCGGGCGCCGCGCGGCGGGGGGTGCCTGACACCATGGCCGACCACCACGTCGCCGCCCTGGCGTCTCTGTCCTGGAATCCCTCCGCGCCCGCGGACGTCCTGCTGCGGCTGCTCAAACACGACGACCGGGCGATCAGGCGGAACGTCGCCCAGCGCAGAGGTCTGCCGTTCGACGTGGTCGAGGTGATCCTGGCGGAGTTCGCCCGCGACCCGGCACGGCGACGGGTGGCCGCCCGCCATCCGCGACTCCCCGTACCGCTGATCCGCGAACTGCTCGACGACCCCGAGACGGCCTGTGCAGCCGCCGGCAACCCGCGTCTGCCGGCGCGCGACATGCACCGGCTCCTCGACGGCGCAGGAGTTCCGGTCTAGCCGCGCAACGCCCTCGGCGACCGGGCTGTACGCCCGGTCGCCGAGGGGGACTTCACTGCGGCCGCCTGGAAGGCGGAGCTAGTTCGAACCGCGCTTCACCTGGCGGAGCAGGAGGAATCCCGCGATCGCCAGGACCGCTCCGAGGCCGGCCGGCCACAGGTTGGTCCCGGTGTCGGCCAGCCCGCCGTTGATCGCCTGCTGGTTGGCCTGACCCGCGGGGCTCGGGGCGAACGCGCCGGGGGCGGGCGTCTGCTGGACCGGCGCCGCCGACTGCTGCTCCGACTGCTCGCCGTGGTGCTCGTGGCCGCCGGCGGGCGGGGTGGCCGTGTCGTCCTGGCCCGCCGGAGGCGTGGAGTCGGCCTTGGGGGTCACCGTGACGGGGGCGTCGGGGGTGTCACCGCCTCCGTTCTGGTCGTCGTCCGGGGTGTCCGCGGGGGGCTGCTCGTCGCCGGGGTTGTCGTTGCCCCCGTTGCCGGGCTCCTCCTCACCGGGGTTGTCGTTACCGCCGTTGCCGGGGTTGTCGTTGCCCCCGTTGCCGGGCTCCTCCTCACCGGGGTTGTCGTTACCGCCGTCGCCGGGGTTGTCGTTGCCCCCGTTGCCGGGCTCTTCCCCACCGGGGTTGTCGTTCCCGCCGTCGCCGGGCTCTTCCCCACCGGGGTTGTCGTTCCCGCCGTCGCCGGGCTCCTCCGCGCTGTCGTCGCCGGGGCCGCAGGTGCGGCCCTCGTTGATGCAGTCGGCCACCTCCCGCATCAGGCCTTCGTCGAAGATGTTGATGAAGTCGCCGTGGTCGGTGACCGGCTTGTGCAGGTTCTCGGGGAAGGAGTCCACCGCGAACAACGGCACCGTCTTGCCGCCGTCCTGGACGCTCGGCGCCTTGACGTCGTACACGATGCGCTGGACCAGCTGCGGGATGGCCTTGAAGCCCTGCGGGCAGTTGCCGCCCGCGTCGGCGAACGCGACGTGGGTGCGGTGGTTGGCGCTGTCGACGTTCTGGCCGTCCCAGCAGCTCTGGAAGCGGAAGGTGCGGACCACGTCGCTGCCGTCGGGGCAGAGCGGGTACCTGTCCTTCAGCTGCCGGTCCTCGAGGCCCGTGCAGCTCCAGGAGGCGTTGGCGTTGGCCGGCCCGTTGACGAACGCCTTCGCGTCGCCCGTGATGATGCGCAGCAGCCGCGGCATGGGCGTGACCTTGCTGACGGGGTTGCCGACGAACGTGAGCGTGACCTGCTTGGGGGTCACGATCCTTCCGGCGTTGCCCTCGGTGCCGCCGCCGGGCGCCTGGGCGTCCCGCTCCACGGTGCCGTCCTGCACGCGCACCACGGGCCAGTAGTACGACGACTTGTCGCCCTGGTCCTTGCAGCTGGTCTCCGCCTTGGCGAGGTCGTCGATGGTGGCGAGACCGTTGTTGGACTGGTTGCCGATGTAGTCGTGGAAGTGGTGGGCGCCGTTGGTCACTCCGGGGGCGGCGATGATGTTGTCGGAGTTGAACAGACCGCCCGCGTTGACACCGCAGTCGGACGCGAACGTGCCGGGAGAGGCGTCCGACGGCTGGGGGCCGCGCGGCGCGTTCGGGTTCACGCTCATGATGTCGGCGAAGTCCCCCACGACGGGGCCGTTTCCGCCCTGCCCCGCGCCGGCCTGTCCGGCACCCTGGTTGCCCTGGCCTCCCTGGCCTCCCTGGCCGCCGTCACCCGTGGACGGCTGCGGGCTGCCTTCCTGGTCCTCCTCCCCCGCCTGACCCTGCTGGTCTTCCTGACCCTCCTCGGCGCCGGTGGAGCGGACCGCCGTGCACCCGGCGAGGCCCTCGAGTCCCTGCGGGGGGTCCCCCACGCGGTCGATGGCCTGCAGGATGCGTGCGATCGTGGCGGCGCGCTTGTCCTTCAGCGGGCCCAGGATCGCGTTGTCCACGAAGCCGGGGTCCTGCTGCTGGGCTGCCGACGTCTCCTTGAGCCTCTGGTAGGCCTCGGCTATCTGCTGGTCCAGCAGGGCGAGTTCCTTGTCGACGTCCTCCTTCGCCTGCTCGGGCACGGAGGTCAGCGCCGTGCCGACGTCGGGGCAGTCGACGGTGTACGCCTGACCCACCGAGGCCGTCCGGGCCGTCTCCCCCTCGGTCGCCGAGGCGAACACGTTCGCCGTGACCAGGACTCCACCTCCCAGCATCAGGGCGACGGCTACAAAGCTGCCGCTACGTGTGCCGGTAGCACGTCTGCGCGAATTGCGTACCAAGGAAACCCTCCTGCGCGCCTGATGATTGGCGGCCTGAACACGACAAGCCATCGACACATACGGACGCCACCCCGGGAGTGTTCAACCGCCCCGGGAATTCACAGGAGTTACCTGTCAGGACCGCAGCCGCCCAGGCCGGGCCCGGTGGCCCCACGCCACCGGGCCCGGCCCGCGCGAACCCCTCACCAGGTGTGGGCCACGTCGACCACCACGCGGTCGGGCAGCTGGAACACCCGGAACGGCAGCCGGGCCCGGACCCCCAGGCCCACCTGCGTGTCACCCTCGAAGCTCGAGGCGAACCTCGCGTCCCGGAAGGTCCGGTAGCCGGTCAGGTCGACTCCCGGCAGCGTTCGCCCCGCCCGTCCCGGGTAGGTCGCGGCGCCGGTCTCCGGGTCGTACGAGGGGGCGGCCACCCGGATCTCGATGATCGCCCCGCCGGAGACGGGTATGACCCGGCCCGAGCCGTCCTGGTGGACGGCGTCGACGTACTGCACGGTGTAGCCGATGGCGTCCGTGCCGGCGGTGGGCACGTCGAACACCACGCGGTCGTAGCAGTCGTGCCTGCCGGTCCTGATGTCCCTCAGTGCCCCGAGGTCGGCGTCCGTCCCGGACTTCGGGAGACTGCCCCAGCCGGTCGGGCACGCCGGTGCGGGCGCCGCGGCCACCGTGGGCGCCGCGGTCACCGCGGGCGCCGCCACGGCCACCCCCGCACACGCCATCACCAGGGCGGCCAGCACCAGCCCAAATCGTTTCGCACGCATGGTTCCCCCTTGCATCGCGGCTCTTGCCTCCTTGCCATGTACGACATGCCGGGCAAGGATTTGGTTGTGCAGGGGCGCCCGGAACGGGGGCGTCTGCACGGTCTGGTCGAGGTCCGCTTCACGGACGCCCACGACCGGCAATGGGTCCTCGTCGAGAAGTCGGCCGTCGCACGGGCACGGTGAGGATCTCCCCCTCGCCGTGGGGGCTGGAATCCGTCGACGGCCACACCGAATGCGACGTGCGGCCCGACCAGTTGTCCGCGACTCCGGTGTCCGCGGCGCCGCCTTCGCCCTGACGGCCGCGCGTCAGCCGCCGGTACGGGGGAACGCCGTCCCCAGGACCTCCGTGACCGTGGTCAGGGTGGCGTCCGACGGGGCGCGCAGGCACACGTCGACGCGCACCTCGAAGGGCTTGCCGTACGCCGCCGAGAGGCCCTGGCCCCAGGCGAGGATCTCCGTGTCGCCCCGCAGTATGCGGCAGCTCTTGCCCGCCGGTACCGGTTTGCCCATGGTGAGGGGCGCCGCCAGGCCCGCCTTGCCCGTCACGACCGGCCGGAACGCCATCAGCACCCCGTTCCGGTCGAGTTCCTTCACCGGTTCGCAGTCGGGCGCCACCTCGTCCGCCAAGGCCGGGCAGGAGCCGCGTGGCGGGCGGCTGAGGGCCTGCGAGGCGACGAAGGCCGTGGCCTTGGCGCCGTCACCGACGGACAGGCCGTGCCAGCCCTGCGGTACGCGCAGCGTCAGTGCGGTCTCGTCCAGGAGGCGGACCGTGATCAGGGCCCGTGTGGATTGCGGCGAGGGCGTCGCGGCGGGAAGGACGTGCTGCCGCTCCGGCGCGGCGGCCGGTGAGCTGGCGTCGCCCGGTGGCCGCAGCCCCGGCACGAGGGCCACGCAGGCGACGACCGCGGCCACCGCCGTGACCGCTCCGGCGGCTGCCGCGCGGCGCCGCCTGCGCCGCTGCACGCGCCGCCGGATCTGCGTCATGCGGTCGGTGGGGGTGGCGGGCCGGGGCACCCCGTCGCGCAGGAGGCGGCGCAGCACCTGTTCCGTGTCGTGCCACTGCTCGTCAGGCGCGGCGCGCATGTTCCTCACTTCCCTCCACCCGCCGGGACGTCTGCGCGTCGGCCGGCGCCCTGCGTACGTGCACCTCGGGATTCTCCCCGGCGGTCGTGCGCCGGACGAATCCCCCACCCCTGTTCCAACCAGGTGGGGCGCCGTTCGGTTGCCCCGGAACACGGGGCCCGCCGCGTAGTCTTGCCGCATGGTGCACAGCAATGCGGCGGACGTCGACGGCTACCTCGCCGACGTCCCGGAGGGGCGCCGGCGGGCGCTGGTCAGGCTGCGCGAGCTGTGCCGGGCGGAGCTGACGGGGTTCGACGAGGTCATGGCGTACGGCATGCCCGCCTACGAGCGCGCGGGCGCGGCGGAGATCGCCTTCGCGAGCCAGAAGCAGTACATCTCCTTCTACCTCATGCGCGGCGACGTCCTCGCCGCCTTCGAGGACCGCCTTGCCGGACAGGACATGGGCAAGAGCTGTCTTCGGTTCCGCACGCCCGAGCGCATGGACTTCGGCCTGCTGCGCGATCTGCTGCGGGCCACCGCGGCCGAGCCCGGGGGGAGCACGACCGGTGAGTGACGACGACCGCCGCTGGGCGTGGGGGTGGCACGGGCCCCTCAACGTCGCGGCGATGCATCTGAGCGGCGTGCTCCTCGTGATGGGCTTCGCCGTGCTGCTCTCCGCGAGCGGTCCGGATCTCTCCTACGGTCAGACCTTCGGGCTGCTGCTGTGGATCGTGACCGTCCACGTCGTCGTGCAGATCCCGGTCGGGGCGATGGCCTCGCGCTGGGCGGCCCGAGGCCGTGCGCGCTGCGCGGGCATCGTCGCCGCCGCCGCCGCGGGAGCACTCACCTGGGTGCTCAGCCTGCTCGCCGGCTCCGGCTCCGGGATCGCGCCGCCGTTCCTGTGGTGGCAGACCTGGGCGGGTCTGTGCGTGTCCCTGGGTGCCTACGTCTGGCTCTGCACCCTGCGCCGTTCCACCGTCCGCCGCTTCGCCGGCCGCATCAGGTCGTGTGCCGAGTCCGCCGATCTGTGGATCGCGCTGCGTCTGCACCGCGGCAGATGAACACCGCCGCACCGCACCGCCGCCCGGGGTGCCGGGTCGGCGGGGCGGTGCCCGCGTTCAGGCCCTGGTCACCGCCTGGTCATCCGCCCGGTCATTCCTCGGTGGGCCCCAGGTCGGCGGTGTCGCGCAGGTCGACCGTCGCGCGGGCGGTCGCGTGGAGTTCGAGGACGACGAGTTCGTTCGTGCCGGGCCGCAGGACCGGGCCGGGGACGTAGAGGCGGCGCTGGGGGCCGCGCGACCAGTGGCGGCCGAGAGCGAAGCCGTTGATCCAGGCGTTGCCCTTGGTCCAGCCGGTCAGGTCCAGGTACGTGTCGGCGGGCCGCTCGACCTGGAACTCCCCGCGGTGGAACGTGGGCCCCACGGGCTGCGGGCCGCCGGTGGTGAAGGTGAGGCCCGACAGGTCGTCCAGGGGCAGGGGCGTGCTGCTCCAGCCGGTCAGTTCGGTGCCGCCCGCGGTGACGGCGCCGGTGAGGCCCTTGCGGTCGTGGATGCCCTGCCCGTAGTTGACGCGGCCCTGGTTCTCGACGAGGACGGCCAGGGTCGCCCCGCCGTCGGGCACGGTGACGGCCAGGGCGGCCTCGTGCTGTTCGCGTTCGAGGACTCCGGCGGCGGCGCCGTCGAGGAAGACCTGCGCCCGGTCCGCGATCCCGGCGAAGTGCAGCAGGGTGGGGCCGGGTTCGCTCAGCGCGGTCTCGTACAGCACAAAGCCGAAGTCCTGGCCGAGTTCCTCCATGGTCAGCGGGCGCGGCCCGGTGACCGCCTCGCCGAGACGGCCGGCGGAGCCGAGCAGCGGGGTGTTCCCGGTGAGCCGGACGCCGAGCAGGTTGAGCTTCTTGGACGGCTCGGGCAGGGGTTCGTCGGGGACGGTGGTGTGCCGGGCGAGGACGTCGCGGAAGGCGAGGTACTTGGGGGTGATGTCGCCGGCCTCGTCCAGGGGCGCGTCGTAGTCGTAGGAGGTGATGGTGGGGCGGTAGGTGTGCTTGTCGTTGGCGCCGTTGGTGAAGCCGAAGTTGGTCCCGCCGTGGAACATGTAGAGGTTGACGCCGGCGCCGGCCGACAGCATCTCGTCGAGGTCGGCGGCGGCCGACCCCGCGTCGCGGACGACGTGCACACCGCCCCAGCGGTCGAACCAGCCGTTCCAGAACTCGGTGCACATCAGCGGCCCGTCGCCCTGGTGCTCGCGCAGCGCGGCCAGGCCCTGCGCGGGGCGGCTGCCGAAGTTGACGGTGGAGAGGACGCCGGGGATGCTGCCGCGGGCCAGGTCGGCGGGCTGGTCGCAGGTGAACAGGGGGACGTCCACGCCGCCCTGCCGCAGCCGGTCCTGAAGGTGCGTCAGATAGACGGGGTCCTCGCCGTAGGCGCCGTACTCGTTCTCGACCTGCACCGCCAGGACGGGGCCTCCGTTGGTGGCCAGGTAGGGGACGACCAGCGGCAGCAGCCGGTCCAGGTAGTCGTCGACCGCCTCCAGGTAGCGGGGGTCTGCGGTGCGCAGCCGGATTCCGGGCGTCGCGAGCAGCCAGGACGGCAGTCCGCCGCCCTCCCACTCGGCGCAGATGTAGGGGCCGGGGCGCAGCAGTACGTGCAGGCCCTCCTCCTGCGCCAGTTCCAGGAAGGCGGGCAGGTCCAGGCCTTCGTCGCCGCGGAAGGTCCGCGGCCGCGGCTGGTGGAGGTTCCACGGCACGTAGGTGTCGACGGTGTTGAGTCCGAGCAGTCGTGCCTTGCGCAGCCGGTCGCGCCACTGGCCGGGGTGGACGCGGAAGTAGTGCAGACCACCGGAGATGATGCGGAACGGCTCGCCGCCGAGGCGGAATTCGTTCCCTTCGATCCGCAGTGCGGGCATGGGCCGTGCTCCTCCAGTGGAGTTGGTTTCTGGTGCGTGCGGTGCGGTCACGGGGCGAGCGCCGGGTGTGGGGCGGGGCATCCCGTGACGGGATGTTTGCGTTGCCATGGCGGGGTGCGCGATGGCGGGAGGTCGGGCCGGGGGGGTGCCGTCAGCGGCTCCGCGGCGGAGGGGCCGCGGTGCTGCCGCGCACGACCAGACTGGTGGGCACCAGCGTGGTGCCCTGCTCCGCCTCGTCGTTGCGGATCTGCCGCAGCACCCCGTCGACGCAGCGCCGGCCGACCTCGGCGAAGTCCTGGTGGATCGTCGTCAGCGGCGGCATGTACGAGGCGGCCTCGGGGATGTCGTCGAAGCCCACGACGCTGACGTCCTCCGGCACCCGCCGGCCGTGCTCGCTCAGCGCGCGCAGCAACCCGAGGGCCATCTGGTCGTTGGCGACGAACACCGCCGTGCAGCCGGGGTCCGCGGCGATCCGCAGCCCGGCCGCGTAGCCGGACTCCGCGGACCAGTCGCCGCGCAGCAGAGGCGGCACCTCACGCCCGGCCGCCTCCAGCGCCGCCCGCCACGCACCCACCCGGCGCTCGGCGGCGAACGACTCCTTCGGCCCCGCGATGTGCCGCACCGTGCCGTGACCGAGGCCCAGCAGGTGCTCCACGGCCGCCCCGGCACCGCTGGCCTGGTCGGTGTCGACCACGCAGTACCGGTCGCCGGCGTCGGAGTCCACCACGACCACGGGCGCGGTCGGCGGCAGGGCCACCGTCATCGCGTCCAGCAGATGGACCTCCATGATCATGACGACGCCGTCCACGGCCAGCTCACCGAGCCGGGTGAACGCCCCCTGGACGCCGTCCCGCGTGGGCGCGGTCACCGGCAGCAGCGTCGTGGCGTAGCCCTCGCGGGCCGCGGAGGAGGCCACGGCTTCCAGGGTGCGCATGTTGCCGGTGCTGGAGAGGCTGAACAGGATGACGCCGATGGTACGGAACTCGCCCCGCTTGAGGGCGCGGGCCGCGCTGTTGGGCCGGTAGCCGAGTTCCTTCATCGCGACCAGCACCTGCTGCCGGGTCTCCTCCAGCACCCCGGGGAAACCGTTGGAGACCCGGGAGACGGTCTGCGCCGAGACGCCCGCCAGCTTGGCCACGTCGGCCATCGACGCACCGCGCCGCCGCCGCTGCGCGCCCGCCGCCGAGCTCTGTCCGGTCCCGTCCACGTGCGTCGTACACCTCATACGTTTCACAGCCGTTGATGGTCAGAAGTCTAGGGGGCCAAGCCTCGCGGACCGGCGGTCCGCGGGCCCCCCGGGCCGGCGCCGCCGCCCCCACCGAGGGGGACCCGCGGGCGCCGGCCTAAGGTCGCGACGGGCCGTCAGCCGCCGACGCTGAAGCCCTGGTCCTTGCCGTACTTGACCGAGGCGTCCCGCCAGGTGCCGAGGGCGTCGGACAGCGGCGTGGAGGACACGTAGGCCTTGCCCACGGTGTCGTTGAAGACCGAGTTGGCGTACACCTGGTACGGCAGGTACGACCAGCCCTTGACGACGTTCCCGGCCGACTTCGCGAAGATCTCGTTGGCCTTCTGACCGCCGAAGTAGGGGAACTCGGTGTCCAGGAACGCCTGGGAGTTCAGGTCCGCGGTCGTGGCCGGGAAGGCGCCGCCCTTGATGCGGGCCTGCACACCGGCGTCCTTGTTCGCGTACTTCACGAAGGCGTAGGCCAGCGGCTTGTCCTTGGCCGCCTCCATCACCGCCAGCGAGCTGCCGCCGTTCTCCGCGCTGGCGCTCTGGCCCGCCTGCCACTGCGGCAGCGCCGCCGCACGCCAGTCACCGGACGCCGAGGGGACGCCGGAGACGAAGTTGGCGGGCATCCAGGCACCCGTCGACAGGGTGGCGATCGTGCCGTCGGCGAGGCCCTTGTACCACTGGTCGCTCCAGGACGCGATCGGCGCGAGGAGCTTCTCGGAGATCAGCTTCTGCCAGACCTCGGTGAACTTCTTCGTGCCCGCGTCGCCGAAGTCGACGTTCACCTTCGTGCCGTCCACCGTGTACGGGTGTCCGCCGGCCTGCCAGATCAAGCTGGTGACGAAGCCGGCGTCACCGGTGTCGTTGGTGATGTACGCCTTCGGGTCGGCCTTGTGCAGCGCGCGGGCCGCGGTCAGGTACTCGTCCCAGGTCGTGGGAACCGCGATCTTGTGCTTGTCGAGGACCTTCTTGTTGAAGAACATCGCCATCGGCCCCGAGTCCATCGGCAGCGCGTACACCCCGCCGTTGACGGCGACGGAGTTCCACGGGCCCGGCGAGTACGCCTTGGACAGGTCCTTGGCACCGTACGCGCTCAGATCCGTGACGGACTTGCCGAGCGCGAACTGGCTCAGCGCGTAGTACTCGATCTGCGCCACGTCCGGCGCCCCGGAACCGGCCTGCACCGCGTTCTGCAACGCCGTGTACTGGTCGTTGCCCGTGCCCGCGTTGACCAGCTTCACCTTGACCTTGGGGTACTTCGCCTGGAAGTCGGTCACCACCTGCTTCAGCGTCGGCTCCCACGCCCACACCGTCACCGTGCCGCCCTTCTTCAGCGCCGCCTCGACGCTGCCCGCGTCCGCGGCCTTGGCGCCCGAGCCGGAGTCGTCGGAGGAACCGCAGGCGGTCAGGGACAGCGCCGCCGCGCAGAGCACGGCGATCGCCTGCGCCGAACGGCGCAGTGGCTTGTTCGTCATCGCATCTCACTTCGTTGTGGTGATGGTCTGCGGCACCGCCCGTCGCCGCGGCACTGCTGTGCCGGGCGGCGGACCGCAGGGGGAGGATGGGTACGGCACCGCGGCGGCGCCGGTGATCATTCCTTGACGCTGCCCGCGGCGAGCCCGGTCTGCCAGAAGCGCTGCAGGAGGAGGAAGGCCGCGACCAGCGGCACGATGGTCAGCAGGGAGCCGGTGACCACCAGGTTGAACACCGGCTGCCCGCCCGCGGTGGCGGCCTGGGCGTTCCAGGCGTTGAGGCCCAGGGTGAGGGGGTACCAGTCCGGGTCCTTGATCATGATCAGTGGCAGGAAGTAGTTGTTCCACGTCGCGACCACGGTGAAGAGCAGCACGGTGACGATGCCGGGTCCCAGCAGCGGCAGGCCGATCCTGAAGAAGGTGCGGATCTCCCCCGAGCCGTCGACCCGGGCGGCCTCCAGCAGCTCGTCGGGGATCGCCTCGGAGGCGAAGACCCACATCAGGTAGAGGCCGAACGGCGAGATCAGCGAGGGCACGATCACCGCCCACGGGGTGTTCGTCAGGCCCATCTTGCTGAACATCAGGAACGTCGGCACGGCCAGCGCGGCACCCGGAACGGCGACCGCGCCGATCACCACCGCGAAGACCGCCCGCCTGCCCGGGAAGTCGAACTTCGCCAGGCCGTAGCCGCCCAGCACCGCGAGGAAGGTCGCGCCGCCCGCGCCCAGCGCCACGTACAGCAGGGTGTTGAGCAGCCAGCGGACGAAGATGTGGTCGTCGTAGGTGAGGGTCTGCTGGATGTTGTCCCACAGCGCGAAGTCACCGCTGAACCACAGCCCGAAGGAGTCCAGCAGGCTGTTCTGGGTCTTGGTCGCGCTGATCAGCAGCCAGGCCAGCGGGACCAGGGTGTAGACCGCGACCAGGGCGGTCAGGACGGTGAGCAGGACACTGCGCCGGGGCCGGTCGGAGGAGTGCCGCCGGCCCGCGGGGCGCTCGGACGGTGCGGCGCCGCGACGCCCGCGCCACGGGCCGGCGGTGCCCGCCCGGCCCTCCGCGCCGGTGCCCGCCCCGGTGTCTGCCTGCGTGCTCGCCTGGGCCATCGTCAGGCCTCCTTGCGCATGCCGCGCAGCTGCACGACGTAGGCGATGATCATCGTGACGACCCCCATGACGATCGCGACGGTCGCCGCGTAGTTGTGCTGCTGGCCGGAGAAGGACAGCGAGTAGGTGTAGAGGTTCGGTGTGAAGTACGTCGTGATGGCGTTGGGCGCCAACGGCTTGAGGATGCTCGGCTCGTTGAACAGCTGGAAGCTGCCGATGATCGAGAAGATCGTCGCGATGACCAGGGCCCCGCGGATCGCCGGGATCTTGATGGAGGTGACGATCCGCAGCTGGCTCGCGCCGTCGATCTCCGCCGCCTCGTACAGGGAGCGCGGCACGACGTGCAGCGCCGAGTAGAAGATCAGCATGTTGTAGCCGACGAACTCCCAGGTCACGATGTTGCCGATGCTCGCCAGCACCAGGCCGGGCGAGAGGGGGTTCGGCAGCGAGGCGCCGAAGGCGTCGTTGATGTCGGCGACCAGACCGAAGCGGTCCCCGTACATGAAGCCCCACATCAGCGTCGCCACGACGGCCGGGACCGCGTACGGCAGGAAGATCGTGATCCGGAAGAACTTCCGGCCGTGCAGCCGCCCGCTGTCCAGCGCGAGCGCGACCAGCAGCGCGATGCACAGCATGATCGGGACCTGCACGGCGAGGAACAGCGCGACGCGCCCCAGGCCGGACCAGAACTGGCCGTCCTGGAAGGCCTGGACGTAGTTGTCCAGCCCGACGAAGGAGGTCCCGCCGATCAGGCGGTCACGGAACAGGCTCAGGTAGATCGAGTAGCCGATCGGCGCCAGGAAGACCAGCGCGAAGACGATCATGAACGGCGCCACGAAGCCCCAGCCCAGCCAGCGCCGGCCCCGGCGTCCTCGGGGAGGAGCGGCCCGGCCGGTACCCGGTGGCGGCGGTATGGCAGCCATGTTCCCATCCTTCACATCGTCGTGCGGGATCCCGCCACAGAGGGTGGGGTCGGGATGGTTGCGTAAACATCTACGAACGCAGTCGGCGCACGTTTACGCAAACATTTGATGGACGCGATGGTGACACCGGCCATCGCGACACGTCAAGGGCCCTCACGCGGTTCCTCCCCGACACGGCCCCGCGAGACCGTTCCCGCACGTCAACAGCCCTTTGTCCACGGCGAGTCGGCCGCCGCCGGCCCGCGCAACGGACCGGCGGCAGCCGGCAGTCACTCCGTACGCAGCCCGTCCGCCCGCATCATCCGCCACAACGCCGGAAGACTCAGCAACGTCACCACCAGCACCGCCGCCGCACCGATCCCCGCGTACGGCAGGAACACCCACCAGTCCCGCACCGGCTTCACCACGATGCCCAGCATCACCCTGCCCAGCACCAGCCCACCCGCGATCGCCACGACCGTACCCGCCAGCACCGGCACCGCCGTCTGCCACAGCACCGACCACGCCAGCGTCCTGCGCCGCGTACCGAAGGCCACCAGCACCGACAGCAGCCGCCGGCGCTCCCTCAACTGCTCGATCAACGCCACCAGCATCCCCGCCGCGATCAGCACCACCGTCAGCGTCCCGCCGATCCGCAGACCGGTCTGCACACTCGAGTACTGCCGGTCACGCTCCACGTTCACCAGCCCGTACACCCGCAACGCCGGATCCAGCCGCGCCGCGGCATTGCGCAGACGCTCCGCAGCGTCCGCGACACCGTGGTCGATCGCCACGTACGCGGACGTCGACGCCTGCGGCAACCGGTACCCGGACAGCGCCCCCGGAGTCGCCAGGATGCCGTCATGGACGTCCCCCACCGGGTCCGGCACCGCCACCACCGCACGGGCCGACTCCGGCAACGTCCACGACTCACCCTTCGCGACACCGTCGGACATACCGCCGAGATCGAACTCCCGGCCCGGCCGGGCGACCTCGTCCGTCCGGAGATTCGCCTCCCGCGCCCGGCCCGACGACCCCCGCTGATGGGCCACGAAGGTGTCACCGTCACGGCACGAGGGCAACGACGCCAGCGACCGCAACGTCGCACAACTCGCCACCGTGAGCGTGGTGACCGACCCCGGCCCCGAACCGGCGTCCACACGGTTCACATACGACTGGACCGTGGCGACCACCCGCCGCACACCCCCGACCCGCCCGAACTCCTCGGCCATCCGCTCCGCCAGCGCCGGCGCACCCGCACTCCCCGAAGCGGTCGCCACACTGAAGTCCGCACGCACGACATCCGCACGACCGGACGACGTACCGGCCGCCGGCGGAGCGGACGACGACGACGCGAAGTCCTCCTGCATACCGCCGAACACCATCTGCAGCGCGATCGCCCCGGCCACCGCCACGGTGATACCACTGACCGCCCGCGACGCCGTCCCACTGCTCAACTGCAGCCGGCGCACCGCGAGCTGCCACGCCACCGGCCCCCCGCGCAACCGCCGCACCACCGCCTCCACCAGCCACGGCAACAGCCCGGTCAACCCCACCAGGACCAGCACCGCGCCCAGCACGATCGGATACACACCACCCGACCCCAACTCCTCCTCCGCCGAACCCGTCCACGCCAGCACACCGACCCCGACCACAGGAGCCACCAGCCGCCACCACAACCGGCGCGGACGCAACGCGGCATGCCGCACGACCCCCAACGGCTCGATCACCACCGAACGCAGCGCCGACTGCGTGACCAGCACCGCCCCCACCAGGATCGCCACCACGACCAGACCCGCCGGCAACGCATCAGGGGCGACGTCAGCCGGAAAGGCACTCACACCCCACAACCGCACCGATCCCGCCAGCCGGCTCGCCCCCAGGAACAACCCGGTACCGACCAGCAGCCCCAGCGCGGCGCCGAACAGCGCCTCACCCGCCGCGATACGGCGCGTCATGGCGACGTCCGCACCCACCAGCCGCAGCGCGGCCAGCCTTCGGTCCCTGCGGTCCCCGCCGAAACGGACGGCCGTGGCGACGAAGACACCCACCGGCACCAGCAGGACGACACAGATCAAGGCGACCAGGACCACCAGCCTCGGGTCGAAACGCCCGGAGCCCGGATCATGGCCGTACCCCGCCGACCTGATCGCACCCTGGCTCCTGGAGAGCGTGCCGCTGCCGGCGTAGAAGCGCAGCTCACCGGGCTCGAGCAGACCCCGGTCCGCGATGGTCCCGATGATCCGGTAACCGAGCCGCTCCTTGAGCAGGGCGCCGGACGGCGAGCCCAGCAGCCCGCGCAGGGCGGGCGAGACCACCATCTCCCCCGGCCCGGGGACGCGCGCGACACCCGGCGGCGGCGGAGCCCCGGGACCGTCCGGGCGCAGCAACTGCCCGCCCACGGCATCACCACGGAACTCGGTGGCGGCGTCGAGCCAGAGGAACGTCGTGTCCCCGCGCCGTACCGACACCTCGCTCTCGAAGTTCGGCGTCTCGCGCGCGTGACCGCGCCCTTCGCGGGCGTCGAGGACGTTCGGCACCGCGGCGGCGAGGAACAGCAGGGCCACACCGAGTCCGACGCCCACCGCGGTGAGCGCCGTGCGGATCCACCCCTCACGGCCTCCGGAGCCCGCCAGCCGCATGCCGAGTCCCAGATCTCCGAGCGCCGAGCGGAGCCGCCCCCGCTCACCGCGGGCACCTTGACGGCTCATGCGGGACCTCCCGGGCAGGGCATGCCGTCGTGCGTCACGGTTCGGCGGGAACGGGAGCGGGACGCGGCCTCGGGCGGCGCGAGGGAATGGAGGAACGGCTGCGGGTCGAAGAACATGCGGTGAATATACACGCTGTCTATACACTCGATGTCTACCCACAGTGTGTCATTACAGTGTGCTCGCGGTTCCGGCTCAACGCCTCCACCTGTGAGGCATCTTCCCTGTTCAGGGCGGTACGGCGTGACGTATGGGAGACACGCGGAGAGGACGAGCCGGACAGTGGCAGGAGTGTCGACATTGGTGACGGTGGGGCGGATCGCGCCGACTCGCGGGCGCATCCCGGGCAGGCCCGGACGCGGCGGGTCCCCCGGTGCCATGCGTTCTCGACCCTCGCATTACTCGCTGGCAGAGGCTGCGGCGACGCGGTGGACCGCCGAGGTCGGCCGTGGCCTGAGACAGCCGTGTCCGGCGGGAGCGGGCCGGGGCCTCGATGGGCCTGCTCGTGGACCCTGCCGCCGGCCGGACCCTGCCGGCGCCCGCCGTTTCCCTGGTCGAAACCGGCAGGTGGGACGCCCGTTCACCCGTGCGGCCATCGCGACCGGGCCGAAGGCGGCGAACACCGCTCAATGATGTGGACTCGCCAAGATCTGCTGCCGTAATGTCCTCCTGCCCGCCGCTCGGCGTGCACGTCTCCATGCTGTGTCCCTGGGGGGGATTCCATGTCGTTCAGCCCTGCCGGGCCGCCGCCCGGCGCCCAGTACCCCGCCCCGTACCCCGTACCCGTCGGACCCCCGGCGACCACCGCCGTGCTCCGATCGCCGCTCGGCCTCGCGACCGCGGTGGTGGTGCTCCTGTCGCTGGTCATCGCGGCCGATGTCCTCGACATCGTCGCGGAGGCCGGCCGCTACGCCCTGATGGACACGGCGGTCGGGGACGTACTCGCCACCGTCGACCAGTCCGCCCTGAACCGCTCGGACCTGTGGATCGGGGTCGCGGCGGCACTGCAGTTCCTCACGCTGGTGGGGGCGGCCGTCCTCTTCGTCATCTGGTTCCACCGGGTGCGCACCAACGGCGAGGTGTTCGCCCCCAACGGATTCGAGAAGGGCCGCGGGTGGGCGATCGGCGGCTGGTTCATCCCGATCGGCAACCTCTGGATCCCCTCCAGGATCGCCCGGGAGACCTGGGTCGCGAGCTCCCAGACGACGCAGGACGGCCGCCTGCGTCCCGCCGACTCGGGCCCCGTCGCGTACTGGTGGGCGGCCTGGGTGGCTTCCGAACTGCTGAGCTGGCTCTCGGTGCTCGTCACCAACGGCGGCTCTCAGTACGCCGACGACCTCCGCGACGCCGCCGGCTTCGCCATCGCCGCGGACGCCGTGGACATCCTGGCCGCGGTCCTCGCCATCCTGTTCGTCCGCAAGCTGACGGCCATGCAGCACCGCAAGGCCACGGAAGGCCCGTTCGCCCTGTCCTGACCCGGACTCGGCCGCACGTCGGTCACCTGTCGGCGGGACGTCGGTCGCGTGCGGGGGCGTGTCAGCGCGCGGTCAGCGGCCTGTCAGCGGGAGTGGGCAGTGTGCGGGCATGGACACCGTCACCGCGGAGAGATCCGCCCCGCCCGCTCCCGCCCGCCGGCCCCGCACCGCGGACTCCGCGCGATCCGCGCCGGCCGCGTTCGCGCGCTTCGCCGTGTGCGGCGGCGGGGTCGGACTGGCGTCCTGCGCGGTGCTGTCGGTGCTGTCGGGGCCGGTGCCGTTCGCCCTGGCGAACGCAGGTGTGACGGTGGCCTCGACGGTTCTGGCCACCGAGCTGCACGCGCGTTTCACCTTCGGCGGGGGCCGCGCCGGGTGGCGGGCGCACCTGGAGTCGGCGCTGACGGTCGCGGTCTGCTACCTGTTCACCACGGCCGCGATGCTGCTCCTGCAGGCGGTGTGCGCCGCCCCCGGCGTACTGCTCCGGCAATCGGTCTACTTGGCGGCCTCCGCGCTGGCCGGCTTGGGCCGCTTCTTGGTGCTCCGCGCGGTGGTCTTCGCCCGGCGGGGCGGCTCCGCGTCATCGGCGTGGCGCAGCGACGCGGCGTACATCTCGTCGGGGTCGAGCCGGCGCAGTTCCTCGGCGATGAGGTCGGCGGTGGGCCGGACCTTCAGCGCGAGGTGCCGACTGGGCTGCCCGGGGATGGTGAGGGTGGCCAGCGGGCCCTCGGGGCGGTCGATGTTGATGTCGCCGTCCGGGGTGCGCAGCCGTACCGCGGTGACGACCGGGCCGGCGGTGACGACGCGGTCGACGGGGACGCGGAGGCGGTTGCCGAGCCAGCGGGCGAGAAGTTCGGCGCTGGGGTTGTCGGCCTCGCTCTCGACGGCGGCCGAGGTGACGGTGGCCCGGGCCTGGTCGAGCGCTGCGGCGAGCATGGACCGCCAGGGCGTGAGCCGGGTCCAGGAGAGGTCGGTGTCGCCGGGGGTGTAGCCGGCGGCGCGGGCCTCCAGTTCCTCCATGGGCCGCTCGACGGCGTACGCGTCGGTGATCCGGCGCTGCGCCAGCGCGCCGAGGGGGTCGGCGGCGGGGTTCGCGGGGGCGTCGACGGGCCACCAGACGACCACGGGGGCGTCGGGCAGCAGCAGCGGCAGCACGACGCTGTGGGCGTGGTCGGCGAGTTCGCCGTGCAGGCGGAGCAGGACGATCTCGCCGGTGCCGGACTCGCCGCCGACGCGCACTTCGGCGTCGAGGCGGGCGTTGCGCCGGTCGCGGGGGGAGCGGCCGGGCCGCTTGATGACGACCAGGATGCGCGAGGGGTGCTCGCGCGAGGCGTCGGAGGCGGCCTTGAGGGCGTCGTAGTGGTTGCCCTCGTCGGTGACGATGACGAGGGTGAGCACCATGCCGACCGCCGGGCTGCCGATCGACCTCCGCGCCTTGATCAGCGCCGAGTTGATCTTGCTTGAGGTGGTCTCGGTCAGATCGATGTTCATGGCCGGCGCCAGCTCCTGCCGTCTCGTGCGAGCATCTCGTCCGCCGCCTTCGGACCCCATGTACCGGCGGTGTACTGCTCGGGTTTGCCGTGGCGGTCCCAGTACTCCTCGATCGGATCGAGGATCCGCCAGGACTCCTCCACCTCCTGGTGCCGGGGGAAGAGGTTGGCGTCGCCGAGCAGGACGTCCAGGATCAGCCGCTCGTAGGCCTCCGGGCTGGACTCGGTGAAGGACTCGCCGTAGGCGAAGTCCATCGTCACGTCCCGGATCTCCATCGACGTCCCGGGCACCTTCGAGCCGAAGCGCACGGTGACACCTTCGTCCGGCTGAACGCGGATGACCAGGGCGTTCTGCCCCAGCTCCTGGGTGTCGGTGTGGCTGAAGGGCAGGTGGGGGGCGCGCTGGAAGACGACCGCGATCTCGGTGACGCGGCGGCCCAGGCGCTTGCCGGTGCGCAGGTAGAAGGGGACCCCCGCCCAGCGGCGGTTGTCGATCGCCAGCTTGATCGCGGCGTAGGTGTCGGTCCTGGACTTGGCGTCGATGCCCTCCTCCTCCAGGTAGCCGAGCACCTCCTCCCCGCCCTGCCAGCCGTGCGCGTACTGGCCGCGCACGGTGTGGGCGCCGAGGTCGTCGGGGTGCCGGACGGCCTGGAGGACCTTGAGCTTCTCCTGCACGAGGGACTTGGCGTCGAAGCCCGACGGTTCCTCCATCGCGGTCAGCGCGAGGAGTTGGAGGAGGTGGTTCTGGATGACGTCGCGTGCGGCGCCGATGCCGTCGTAGTAGCCGGCGCGGCCGCCGATGCCGATGTCCTCGGCCATCGTGATCTGCACGTGGTCGACGTAGGAGCGGTTCCACAGCGGCTCGAACATCGTGTTGGCGAAGCGCAGCGCCAGGATGTTCTGGACCGTCTCCTTGCCCAGGTAGTGGTCGATCCGGAAGACCTCGGCGGGCGGGAAGACCTGGTGGACGACCTGGTTGAGCTCCTGGGCGCTGGCCAGGTCGTGGCCGAAGGGCTTCTCGATCACGGCCCGTCGCCAGGAGCCTGAGGGCGGGTCGGACAGCCCGTGCTTCTTCAACTGCTGTGCGACCAGGGGGAAGAACTTGGGCGGCACCGAGAGGTAGAAGGCGAAGTTGCCGCTGGTGCCCCGGGCCTTGTCGAGTTCCTCCACGGTCGCGCGCAGTTTCTCGAAGGCGTCGTCGTCGCCGAAGTCGCCGGGCACGAAGCGCATTCCGGCGGCCAGCTCCGTCCAGACCTCCTCGCGGAAGGGGGTGCGCGCGTGCTCCTTGACGGAGTCGTGGACGACCTGCGCGAAGTCCTGGTCGGCCCAGTCGCGGCGGGCGAAGCCGACGAGGGAGAAGCCCGGCGGCAGCAGCCCGCGGTTGGCCAGGTCGTACACGGCGGGCATCAGCTTCTTACGGGACAGGTCGCCCGTCACACCGAAGATCACCAGGCCGGACGGGCCCGCGATGCGCGGCAGCCGCCGGTCGGATGGATCGCGCAGCGGATTGTTCCAGCTGTCGGTTTCCGTCATGGGTCCACTTCTCTTCATGGTGGGTGCGGCGTAGTGGCGCGTCCGGGGGTCATACGGCGCCGAAGAGTTCCAGGAGTGCGTCCTTGCCGAACATGCGGGCGGTGTCGATGGCCGAGGGGGTGCCCGCGGCGGGGTCGGCGCCGCCGTCGATCAGCACGCGGACCACCTCGTCCTCGCCCTTGAAGACGGCACCGGCCAGCGGCGTCTGGCCGCGGTCGTTGGCACGGTCGGGGTCGGCGCCGTGCCTCAGGAGGGCGGCCACGGTGGCGGCGTGGCCGTGGTAGGCGGCGAGCATGACGAGGGTGTCGCCCTTGTCGTTGGTGAGGTCGGCCGGCACGCCCGCGTCCACGTAGGCCGCCAGGGTCTCCGTGCCGCCGCGGCGGGCGAGGTCGAACATCTCGGCGGCGAGTCGCAGGACGCCGGGGTCCTGGGCCGGATCGTTCTGCGGGGTCGGCTCGCTCATCGTTCCTCACTGGAAGTGGCTGGTCGCCGTGCGCGGAAGCGACCGCTCTCGTGATCCACCCTAAGCGGCCTCAACCGCCCTGGCCTCGCCGGGCGGGCTCCCGGATAGTGCCACAGCCGGGGTGTGGACCGAACGAGAAGCCATGGCCGAAGCTTAACGATTTTGATCACTCGAACGGGCGACTTCGCTGCTCCGTCGGCGGGGCCTGCCACATGACACGCCGGACGACCGGCGAGGATCGCGCCGGAAGAAACAGTTCAGCAGAGCCTAAAGGGTGAACTTCCCTACGAATCACCCATTCGCCTCTTTTCAGAACATATTACTAAATGTAATTCTGGAACAACTCATGGTGACAGTCCCCATCACACAGGAGTAGCCCCCATGATCCTGTCCATCTCAGGCGTCGTCCTGCTCGGCATCATCGTCTTCCTGTTCTTCCGGAAGGACGGACTCAAGGCGTCCCACGCGCTCGTCTGCGCCCTCTTCGGTTTCTACCTCGCGGGCACCGCCATCGCCCCGAGCATCAAGGCCGGCGGGGCGAGCCTGGCGAGCCTGCTGGGCGGGATCAAGTTCTAGCGCGGGCCGTTCCGCACGGCCGATCCACCGGGCCCGGCGCCGCTCCGCACCGGGCCCTTCCCGTCCCGTCCCCTCTTCCGGGTCCCGTCCCCCCTCTTCCGGTCCCGTCTCCCACTTCCGGTGCCCTCTTCCCGTCCCGTCGTACCGTCCCCGCAACGACCCTCTGGAGCTCCCCGTGGTCCGGCGCCCCCTCTCCGCCCTCCTGAGCAGCCGCCCCTCGCTCACTCGCGGCCGTGAGCTCGCGCGGGCCGCCGTCGACAGCACCACGGACGTCCTCCACCCGCTCTTCGTCATCGCGCGCGGGCTGCGCCGCCAGGCGGGCTGGGCACGCGACTGGTGGGGCAGCACGCCCAAGGACCGGCGCGGACCGGCACTGCTGGCCTCCGTGGGAGCCGGGTTCCTCGTCCTGGTCCTGCTGCCCTACGGCGCCTACCTGATGTTCGCCGCCTGGATGGGTTCCGCCGGCTGGATGGGACGGGACCGCACCCCCGCCCCGAGCGGACCGAGCGGCGCCGAGAGCGACCGGCTGACCGCGCTGTACGAGGCCCTGGTGCCGTATCTGTCCGTCGCCGACGACCCCAGCCCGATCTACGCCCACGACGGCAGCTGGGAGAACGCCTTCGGCGACCACGCCTTCGAGGACGGGCGGCTGGTCCGCCTGCACCTGAAGTACCCGGCCTACTTCACCGACGGCGAGGCCGCCGCCAGGGCCCGCGTCGAGCACGTGCTGCACGCCAAGGTGGGCCGGGGCCGCGAGTACCGCTTCGAGTGGAACGAGGAGGAGAACCACCTCACCCTCACCGCGCTCCCCCCGCTGCCCACGGACATCGCCGCCCAGCGCTTCGTCACCTCCCCCGGAGAGACGGTGCTCGGCTTCACCGACCCCGGGTCGGTGCAGCGCACCGTCCCCGTCCAGGACGGCAAGGAGGTCAGGGACGCTCCCCCGGTGGTGTGGCGCACCGGCCCGCGTTCCACCGAGCCGCACCTGCTCGCCCTCGGCCACCCCGGCACGGGCACCACCACGCTGCTGCGTTCCATCGCGCTCCAGGCCCTGCCGGAGGGCGACGTCGTGGTCGTCGACGGCAGCGGGACCGGCGAGTACGCCTTCCTGTCCGGCCGGCCCGGTGTGATGGCCGTCGAGAGCGGGCTCGCCGGAACGCTGGCCACCCTGGAGTGGGCGGCGCACGAGACCGAGCGGCGCCTGATCGCCGTCAACCGCGCCCGGCAGGCGGGCCGCACCGCGCCCGACGACGTACGGCGGCCGCTGTGGATCCTCGTCGACCGGCCGACGGTGCTCAGCCAGCTCGCGCACGCCGAGAGCCGTCCCGACCCGCAGGAACTGCTGGACATCCCGCTGCGGCACGGCCGCGCGGCCGGGGTGACCGTCGCCATCGCCGACCACCTCGACGGCGCCGAGGCGCTCTCCCAGGTGGTCGTCGCCCAGACCAGGGCGCGGGTGCTGCTGGGCGCGGTCACCGCGGAGCAGACCCAGGCGGTGCTCGGCGCGCCGCAGTGCTCGACGTCCGCCG
The DNA here is from genome assembly GCF_035918135.1 of Actinacidiphila glaucinigra. Lineage (NCBI taxonomy): Bacteria > Bacillati > Actinomycetota > Actinomycetes > Kitasatosporales > Streptomycetaceae > Actinacidiphila > Actinacidiphila glaucinigra. Next base: position 7,706,508 of record NZ_CP109144.1, on the reverse strand, counting down.
CGCAGGTGCCGCCGGGCCGCGGCTATGTGCGTCTGGGCACGGGGCCGGTGCTCCGGGTACAGGTGCCCGCGACCCCGGACCCCTTCGACGAGGACGCCGGCGACGCGCACCGCCAGGCCGTCATGGCGCTGCTGCCGCCCGCGGACGGCGCCCACGGGACGGAACCCCGGGAGCGGGAGGCGGAGACCGCCGAGGCCCCCGGCGCCGTCATGGTCTCCGAGCCCTCGGGCGCGGTCCGGCCGGCCGGCGACCCGGCGCTCGAACACTGAGCCGGAGCGCCCCCCGGCACGGCGGCTCGCCCGTGCGCGTCAGCGGCGCGGCAGTTCGTGCAGCCGCACCTCGCTCAGCACGCCTGCGGCCGCCACGGCGGTGAGGTAGGTGCCGTACGGCTGACGCCTGCGGTCGGTCGGGGAACCGGGGTTGAGCAGCCGCAGCCCGCCCGGCGCCGTGCTGTCCCAGGGGATGTGGCTGTGCCCGAAGACCAGGACGTCCAGGTCCGGGAAGCGCTCCTCGCAGCGGCGTTCGCGTCCCTGTGCCGCACCGCTGTCGTGCACCACGCCGAAGCGCAGCCCGCCCAGCTCGGCGAGGGCGACCTCCGGCAGCCGCGCGCGCAGGCCGGGACCGTCGTTGTTGCCGTACACGCCGATCACCCGGCGGGACCTCGCCTCCAGCAGGTCGAGGGTCGCGTCGTCGACCCAGTCGCCGGCGTGGATGACGGCGTCGGCCTCGGGAATCCGGTCCAGTAGTTCGGCCGGAAGCTCCTTGGCACGTTTGGGCAGGTGTGTATCGGACATCACAAGAAGACGCACACGTCCACGCTATCCGCGCGGGGGGACGGGAGCGGTGCCGGGCACGGCGGCCGGAAGGCAGGCCGACGTCACGGCGTGCCGCGCGGCGGCGTGGCCGGTGGGGCGACCCCGCGGTCGCCGGGACCGCGGGCCTCATCGATGAAGGGCCCACACGTCATGTGCGGTGACAGCACCCCCACTCGTTCGGCGGAACTCGTGCAGCCCGCGGAGGCCGCCTACGTGGGCGCCGCGCGGCACTTCACGTCCGAGCTGCTGGGGCTCTGGGGACTGGCCTCGGAGGACCGCATCGCCGCCGAGCTGATCGTCGACGAGCTCGCCGCGAACGCCGCGCGCCACGGCCGGGCCCAGATGTCGATCCGGCTGTGCATGCACGACGACGGCCTGGTCATCACCGTCACCGACAGCGGCGAGGCCCGGCACCACGACGGGGCATCGCCCGACAGCACCCCGCCGGACGAGCACGGCCGCGGGCTGGAGATCGTGCGCCGGCTGGCCGGGTCCACCTGCATCCACGACGACGAGCGCGGCCGCCGCGTGGTGACCACGCGCCGCCTCGCCCCGCTCCAGCGGTCCGTCGCCGGGGTCACCAGCCCGGCGTCGTAAGGCGCCGGCGGCATGGGCGAGAATGGCGGACCGGACGGGGATCCGCGGACCCAACGTCCGCGGGACGCGGGCCACATGGGCTTGCGCGGCGGTCCCCCGGACCGGCCCGCGCCCGGAGGAACGACAGTGACGTCCCGTGTGAACCCGCGCCGGCCCTCCGCGGCCGCGTCGGACGTGCCGCCGCACCGGGTGGTGGTGTTGTTGTTCGAGGGGCTGCAGTTGATGGACGTGACGGGTCCGCTCGATGTGTACACGGCGGCGAACGAGTACGGCGCGCACTATGTGACGAGCACCGTCTCGCCGGACGGTGGGCCGGTGACGACCACCGCGGGGCTGCGGCTGGTGCCGGACCTGTCGCTGGACGAGGTCGACTTCCCGGTCGACACCCTGGTCATCCCCGGGCGCCCCGACTGGTGGGCAGCGGTCGCCGACACCGCGCTGGTGGCGGGCATCACCCGCCTCGCGGACCGATCCCGCACGGTCGCCTCGGTCTGCGCGGGCGCGTTCCCGCTGGCCGCGACCGGACTGCTGGACGGACGGCGGGCCGCCACCCACTGGCGCCTGGCCGACGAACTCGCCGCCCGCTACCCCAAGGTCGAAGTCGACAGCGACGCGATCTTCGTACGGGACGGCCGCTTCATCACCTCCGCGGGCATCAGCGCCGGAATCGACCTGACCCTGTCCCTGGTCGAGTCCGACCTCGGCCCGGACATCGCCCGCAAGGCGGCCAAGTTCCTCGTCGTCTTCATGGCCCGCCCCGGCGGCCAGTCGCAGTTCAGCGTCCGGCAGAGCCCCCGGCACCCCGCGCACTCGGTACTGCGCCAGGTCCTCGACCAGGTGGCCGCCGACCCCGCCGCGGACCACAGCCTGCCCGCGCTCGCCGCACGGGCCGGGGTCAGCTCACGGCATCTGACCCGGCTGTTCCGCACCGAGACCGGCGGCACCGCCGCGCAGTACGTCGAACGCATCCGCGTCGAGGCCGCCCAGGCCCTGCTCGAAGCGGGCAACGACGCCCTCGACACGGTCGCCCGGCGCAGCGGCTTCGGGTCCGAGGAGACGCTGCGCCGGGCCTTCCGGCGCCGGCTCGGCGTCAGCCCCGGCGTCTACCGCGACCGCTTCCGCACCACCCGGCCCCACGGCACCCACGAGGACTGACCACAACGCCCCGGCAACCCCGGCGCCGCGGTCACTCCGCCCAGGGGGACTGGAGGATGGTGTCCACGAAGTTCCCGCGGACGAAGCCGGGCACGAAGCGCTCCAGGACGTCGGCCTTGACGTTGCCGAACGTCGTGCCGGGGCGCGGTGCGATCCCGTGGGTGAACTCCTTGAGGATGTTGTTCTTGAAGTCGGGCCGCGGGTGGGCGGCGACGACCGCCTCGCGCTCCTCCCCCGTGATCTCGTCGTACCCGATGCCGAGGACGTCGACCTCGACGCCCGAGGTGACCAGGGCGATCTCGGGCGCCATGTGCCACGGGATCTCCGGGGTGGTGTGCAGGGCGATCGCCTCCCACACCAGCCGCGCACGCTCCTCGGGGACGTCGTGCTGCAGCAGGAAGCGGCGGGCCTCGTCGGCGCCGTCGATCTCGAAGCGCTGGTCGGTACGGGCGTAGGCGTCGGTCAGCCCCAGGTCGTGGAAGAGGGCGCCGACGTACAGCAGCTCGGGGTCGAAGTCCCACCCGCGGTTGCGGCCGCGCATCGACGCCCAGAAGTACACCCGGCGGGAGTGGTGGTAGACCACCGGGTCGGCGGACTTCCGCACCAGTTCGGTCGCCTCCGTCACGAGCCGGGTATCGGGCACCTCGATGTCCGCGATGATTTCAGCCACGTCGAATCTCCTGACAGGTCTCCGGGTTCCGCCGGCGGCCGGGCAGGCCGCCCGGTGCCGGTGGATCCATCGTCCGACGCGGCGGCCCGCCCCGCCGGATGCCGGTGGGACGCGCGACCCTCGGATCGGGACACGTCCCCGCCCGCGCCGGGGGACGGCCGCCGGCCGCCTCCGCGGAGCGGGGCGCGTCAGGGACGGACGTAGCGCAGGACGCCGAGCATGGCGTCCTCGGGGAGTTCATCGCCCGGCTCGGCCACGCAGGCGTCGAGGCCCTTGCGCAGGGCGTCCGCGTCGAGCCCCGAACCGATCATCACCAGGCGGGTGGCGCGGGACTCGCCCCGGGACCAGGAGGACGGCACGAAGCGAAGGAAGCCCCCGACGGCGTGCAGGGTGTACTTCCGGCGGTGGGCGGGCGCGGCGAAGCGCACGAAACCCTTCATCCGGTAGAGCCCCGCGGGCCTGTCGTCGAGGAACTCCATCAGCCGGCGCGGGTGCAGCGGCGCCTCGGAGGTGAACTCCACGCTGTCGTAAGCCGCGTGGAGATGGCCGGTGTGGTCGCCGTCCGCGTGGTGCCCGTGGCCGTCGCCGGCTGACAGTTCGTCGAACGACAGCTGGCGGGCGGCCGTGTCGACCGCCGTACGCGACCGCGGTTCGAAGAGCAGGGCGGGGTCCACTCGGCCGTGGGCGGCCTCGACGAGCGGCGTCCCGGGGGCCACGGCCGCCAGCGCGTCGCGGACCCGTTCGCGGCCGGCGGCGTCGACGCGGTCGGTCTTGTTGAGGACGACGAGGTCGGCGGCCCGCACATGGCGGTCGAGTTCGGGGTGCCGCGCGCGCACCGCCTCGAACTCGGCGGCGTCGACGACCTCGACCAGCCCGCCGTAGGTGATGGCGGTGTCGGTGCTCGCGAGCAGCAGCCGGATCATGCCCTGGGGCTCGGCCAGACCGCTGGCCTCGATGACGATGACGTCGATGCGGGCCTGCGGACGGGAGAGCCGGGCGAGCATGTCGTCCATCTCGGTGGCGTCGACGGCGCAGCACAGGCAGCCGTTGTCGAGGGCGACCATGGAGTCCACCTGGCCGGCGACGGAGAGCGCGTCGATGTTGATGCTGCCGAAGTCGTTGACGACGGCGCCGATGCGGGTGCCGCCGCTGTTGCGCAGGAGGTGGTTGAGGAGCGTGGTCTTTCCCGAGCCCAGGAATCCCGCGATGACGACCACCGGAATCCGTTGCTTGGCCAAGGCTTCCTCTCCGGGTACGTGCTGCCGGTGCCCCATCGTAAGCCCCGCGCACCCCGTGGTGCTTCGTGCGGGTGAACCGGCGCCGGGCGCAGAACCGCGGCGGGAGCGGCGGGGTCTTCCGACGCGTCCACGGGGATGGCCGAACGACGGAGGAGGCGCCCATGGCGGAGCAGGAGGCGGACCGCGGCACGGTGCTGGTGTGCATCGCGGCGGAGGACGAGGAGACGGCGTACCGCATCGTGGACCTGATCTCCGGGCGCCACCCGGCGACGGAACCGCAACTGCGGCACACCCGCGAGGGCGTGGTGGCGTGCGCGCTGCGGGCCCAGACGCTCCGGGTGCTGGGCGACGCATGACGCGCTGGGCGGGCCGGTCCCACCGGCCCGCCCAGCGCGGGGGACGTCACGGGTGCTAACCGAACTCGCCCTCGCGCACACCTTCCCTGAACGCCGTCCACTCCTGCGCGGTGAACCGCAGGGGCGGCAGGTCCTTGTTCTCGGAATCCCGGATGGCGACGGCTCCGCCGCCGAGGTACGCCACCTCGACGCACTCCGGCAGGTAACCGCTCTTGCTGCTCTTGACCCAGCGCGCATCCCTCAGGTCCCGCGCGTAGAGGTCGGCCTTTCTCGCCCGCATGGGGAACCTCCGTTCGAGGTTCGGTCTTGCGTTCCCAAACCACCCTGACCCCGATCCCTCCCGCAGCGCAACCGTCGAGGCAATCAGGTTGCCCCAGGCAACCATAAGGCCGGCGAAACGCCGGGGAACACCCGCGGGTGACGGGGCTTGGCGGGCCCGCTCACCGAAGCGGTCGATCGGCCTCGGCGGACCGGCCCGCCAAACGGGGGTGATGCGCGGTGGGCCCTAACCGAACTCGCCGTCGCGCACACCCTCCCGGAACGCCGTCCATTCCTCGGCGGTGAACCGCAGCGGTGGCAGCTCCGTGTTGTTCGAGTCGCGGATCGCGACGGCTCCGCCGGCGAGTTCCGCGACCTCGACGCAGGTTTCCCGGTAGGGGCTCTTGCTGCTCTTCACCCAGCGCGCTTCGGTCAGGTCACGCGCGTACAGGTCGGCCTTTGTCCCTTGCATGAGAAGCTCCGTTCGACGCTCGATCGGACATTCCCCCTCCCCACCCTTGTCCCGTCCCGGCCACCTCGCAACCGGCGCCGCGCCCGGGATCGGCGCGAAGCCCGCGGCCGGGTCAAGTTCCTGGAAAGGAAGGCTTTCTGACGGGGCGTCGAGCACCGGTCGCGCTCTGTCGCGAAACACCGGAACCAGGCAGTATCGAACACATGGCGGCATCATCGGGATGCGACGTCTGCGGGCGGGAGGACGACACCGTCCGCGACTGCGGCATCCGTCATCTCCCGCTCGCCGTGTGCGACGGGTGCTTCGGGGACATGGCGCGGGCCCGGCGTGCACCGCTGCCCCGCCCGCTGGACGCGGCGGAGGTGATGGCCGCCGTGCTGGAGGCGCTTCACGAGGACAGCCGGCGCTCCTCCTGAGCGGGGCCGGGCGCGGGCGGATCCGCGAAGGTCGACGGCAGCACGGCCCGTCCGCGGCCCGCGCCGACCGGTACGGAACGGGCCCGGCGGGGGTCGGCCGCGGACAGCCCTTCGGCGCGCAGGGCCACGGCCCGCACGGGGGCGCCGTGCGAGCCGAGGGCCTCGTGCATGGCGTAGGCGGCCTCGGCGAGTTCCCCGGGGTCGGAGGTGGGCTCCGGCAGGGTGCGGCTGCGGCTGACGGACGAGCCGCCGGCGAGCCGGACGGTCAGGGTGAGCCCGGTGGCGGTGCGGCCCGTGCTGCGCAGCCGGTCGCCGAGGCCGAGCCCGAGTTCGAGGACGGCCCGGCTCAGCGCACCCCGGTCGGTGGGGTCGGTGGCGTCCGCGGTGAAGAGCCGGTCGGCGGCGAGCGAGCCGGGCGGGTGCTCGGCGGTGATCGGGGCGGGGTCGAGGCCGTGGGCGCGTTCCCACACACCGCGCCCGGGAGCCGCGCCGAGGACCGCCTGGATCTCGGGCAGCGGCGCGGCGGCGACCTCCCCGACGGTGTACAGGCCGGCCGCGGCCAGCGTCCGGACGGCCTCCGCGGTGATTCCGGGAAGGGCCGCAACCGGCTTGGCGCGCAGGAAGTCGGCGACGGCCCGCGGGTCGGAGTCGACGGCCCGGATCCGGCCGACGAGGACGTCGCAGGCGGCCATGGCGGCGACCGTACGGCTTCCGGCGACGCCGATCGTGAGGCTCACGTCGTACAGGGCCGAGGCCCGGGTGCTGATCATGAGGGCGAGCTGCTCGGGAAGCAGCCCGTAGAAGCTCACCGCGGAGCGCACGTCGGCCACGACCGCGTCCGGCGGTTCGGCGCGGACGACGGGGGTGAACCGGCCGACGAGCCCGGCCAGCGCGGCGAGCGTCGCCGGATCGGTCCCGCCGCAGCGGATGTACAGCACGCAGGGCCCGGGGTCCTGGTGCGGCTCGGCTTCGACCATGGTGTGTCCGCCTCCACCTCTTTCGAACAACTGCTCGATTTTGAGTGTAGGGCATTCCGGCTCCCCGCGTCCGGCTCATAGGGTGCCTCGCATGACCCTGACCGCCGTCCAGCGCCGAGCCCTGCTGGAGTCCGACGCCGACACCGGCCAGCTGAGCGCGCGCGAACCGACCTGCGCCGCGCTGGCCAGGCAGGGCCTCGCCGTGCGCTACGGGCGCACCGGCGGCTACTACCTCACCCAGGAGGGCCGCCGGGTCCGCACCGAACTGGCCCGCGTGGAACTCCCCGCCCCGGAATCCGCGGCGGCGCCCGCCATCGCTCCCGGCCCGGAACCGGCGGCGGCTCCCGAGCGCGGCTTCGCGGCCGACGACGGGCACGGCACGGGCACCGCCGCCCCCCGCCGCGCCGCCGAGGTCGCGTCGGCCTGGTCGGGGCTGCTGGAGATCCGCCGCGTGCTGCAGGACGGCGACACCACGCGCCCCGCGCCCTGGGAGCGCGAACGCCTCGTCCACGCCGTCGCCCTGGCGCTGGAGGCGGCCGGCCGGCCCCCGTCCGGGCGCGACGCCGCCGGGCGGCCCTCGGCCACCGGATACGCCGTCGCGCCCTCCGCCCAGAGCGGGGTCGCCGAGGTGTCCTGGCACTCCCCCGTCGAGGACGCCGCCGCCGGCACCGCCGAGTCCGAGCTGGCCCGGTGCCAGGACGTCCTGGAGGCGTACGGCTGGCAGTGCACGCTCCACCACGACCGCCGGCGGAGGGCGTTCCTGCTGGTCTCGCCCCGCAGGGCCTGAGGGAGCAGGATGGAGGCAGCGACCGTAGGAGGTCCGCCATGAAGTCCACGTCCTCGGACGCCGATCCGTACCTCTACGCCGAGACCCCGTCCCAGGCGGAGGGTGAGCGGATCTACGACGAAGCCGAGCGCAGCACGATGGAGATCCACCCGGACGTGCCCCGGACGACGCCCTCCCAGGCGGAGGGCGAGCGCATGGACGACATCCCGCCCCAGTGACCCGGGGCGGGACCAGGCCGGCAGGCCGTCCGTCCGTCCGTCGGTGATCCGTCAGCGGTCCCTGCGGGAGAGCACCGCCAGGGCGAGGAGGAGTACGGCCAGTCCCGCCCAGGACAGCGGCGTCGGCCGCTCCGCGAGCACGGCGACCCCGAGCAGGGCGGCCACGGCGGGCTCCGCGAGGGTGAGCGTGGTGGCGACCGGGGCCGGTGTGTGCCGCAGCCCGTGCCCGAAGAGCCGGTAGGCCAGGAAGGTCGTCAGCACGGCGAGGTGCAGCACCACCCCGGCGCCGCGCGGTGTGGCGAGCCAGAGCACGCCCGCGGCGAGCACCACCGGCAGGGTGAGCAGTCCGGCGGAGCCGAAGAGCACCCCCATCACGGCGCCCGGCGCCTGCCCGCTTCCGATGAAGTGCCCGCCGACCAGGGAGTACACCGCGTACGAGAGTCCGGCCAGCGCCGCCAGTGCCACCCCCGCGGCGTCCGTGCGCGCCGCGGGACCCGCGTCCGCGCCGCCGAGCACCAGCAGCCCGCAGCCGAGCACGGCCACGGCCGTCGCGGCGGCCCACCGGCGGCCGGGGCGGTGCAGGCCCGCCGCCCAGGCCAGCAGACCGGTGAAGACCGGCGCGCTCCCCAGGGCGATGACGGTGGCCACGGCGACCCCGGTACGGGAGACCGCCGGGTAGAAGGAGAGCGGGTAGCCGGCGACGGCGAGGGCGCCGCCGGCGAGCAGCGCGAAGCCTCGGCGGCCCGCGCCGCGCAGCAGGTTCCGTGCTCCCCGCGCGCCGGCCAGGAGCAGGACCCCGCCGACGGTGAGTCCGGCGCCGCCGACCGCTGCGGGCGGGGCGCCGGCGGGCGCGAAGGACGCGGCGGTGCCGGTGGTGCCCCACAGCAGGGCGGCGGCGAGGATCGGCAGCGCGCCGTGGACGAACCGCGGCCGGCCGGCGGCGGCACCGGGTGCGAGCGGGCGTGCGGGGGCGAGGGAGGGGGGTGCTGTCCGGCACGGGAGGTGGCCTTTCGTCACGAATCGATGGAAGCGGATCCGGAACGGGCGCACCTCAACTGCCCCTGGCGGCCGGATGGCCTGCCGGGGCGCGGGTCTGAGCCGTCAGTGAGTGCGCCCGGTCAGGCGCACAGCGGCGGAAGGACGACGTGCCAGTAGGAATTCACCCGACGATCCTACCGAAGGGCGGGCATGGCAGGGTGAACGCATGCCGATCACTGATGTCACCGATGAGCAGCCCGGACGGGTCATCGACCTGCGCAGCGACACCGTCACGCGGCCCGGCTCGGACATGCGCCGCGCCATGGCGGAGGCCGAGGTCGGTGACGACGTCTTCGCCGACGACCCCACGGTCAACGCCCTCCAGGACCGGATCGCGGAGCGGCTCGGCTTCGAGGCGGCGCTGTTCGTCTCGTCCGGGACGCAGAGCAACCTGTGCGCGCTGCTGACGCACTGCGGCCGCGGTGACGAGTACATCGCCGGGCAGTCGGCACATGTGTACCGCTGGGAGGGCGGCGGCGGTGCCGTGCTCGGCGGGATCCAGCCGCAGCCGCTGCCTCACCGGGCGGACGGCACGCTGGACCCGGCCGACATCGCGGCCGCGGTGAAGCCGGACGATCCGCACTTCCCGCGCACCCGGCTGCTGTGCCTGGAGGACACCATCGGCGGCCGGGTCGTCCCCCTGGACTACCTGCGGACCGCGACCGGGCTGGCGCGTGAGCACGGGCTGGCCACGCACCTCGACGGGGCCCGGCTGTTCAACGCGGCGGTGGCCGCGGGCGGCGACCCGTACGAGCAGGCGCGGCTGATCGCCGGCCACTTCGACAGCGTCTCGGTCTGCTTCAGCAAGGGCCTGGGCGCCCCGGTCGGCTCCGCGCTGCTGGGCAGCCGGGAGTTCGTGGCGCGGGCGCTGCGCTGGCGCAAGGCGCTCGGCGGCGGGATGCGGCAGGCGGGCATCCTGGCGGCGGGCGCGCTGTACGCGCTGGAGCACCAGGTGGCGCGGCTCGCCGAGGACCACGCGAACGCGGTGCTGTTCGCGGAGGGGATCAAGGGCGTGCCGGGTCTGGTGGTGGGCGACGCCCAGACCAACATGGTCTTCGCCGAGCCGGCGCCCGGGCTGTCCGCCGAGGAGGCGCAGGAGCGTCTCGCACGGCGCGGGCTGCGCTGCGCCGGCTATCCCGGGCGGCTGCGCTTCGTCTTCCACCTGGACGTCTCGCGCGCCGACACGGAAGAGGCCGTGCGCATCGTCCGCGACGCCCTGGACGGGGCCCCGCGCGGCTGACGACCCGCCGGTTCCGCTTCCCGCACCGGTCGTTCCGCAACCTCCGGTGGCTCCCGGTTGTCCTAGGGGGTGAGGCCGTCGCGCGACGGCCTCACCGGGGAAGGGGAAGCGATGAGAGCGGGAGCGTCAGCGGGACGACGGGCGGGGGCCGCCCTCGCGGTGGCGGTGATGGCCGTGACACCGGTCGTGGCGGGGGGCGGCACGGCGCAGGCCGCATCGTGCACGACGAGCAAGGGGCCGTACCAGAAGCAAGTGGAGAAGTTCCTGGGGCGGCCGGTGGACGGGAAGCAGTCGGCGGCCGACTGCAAGGCGATACGCGCCTTCCAGACGAAGTACGGGATATCCCCGACCATCGGCTACGCGGGGCCGGTGACCTGGGGCGTCATGAAGATCATGAACGCCCAGAAGGCGGCGGGCAGTAATCCCAACAAGGCCGGCAAGTGCCCCACGAACAAGGGGCGGATCGCGTGCGTGGACCTCACGCGACAGCTGAGCTGGATACAGGACGGCAAGAAGCTGAAGTACGGGCCGGTCCCGGTGCGCACGGGCCGCAACGGCTACGAGACCCGCACCGGCGCCAAGAAGGTCTACTGGCGGAACATCGACCACTGGTCGACGCTGTACAACGTCGCCATGCCGTACAGCCAGTTCTTCGACGGGGGGCAGGCGTTCCACTCGATCGCGGGGAGCGTGTGGTCGCCGCCCGGGTCGCACGGCTGCGTGAACATGCGCAAGGCGGACGCCAAGAAGTACTGGGGCCTGCTGAAGAACGGTGACGACGTGTACGTCTACGGGCGCAAGCCCGGTACGTGACGGGGCGCGACGCCGGTGGGCGGGCGGGACCGGGCGGGGGCTTCCGCTCGGGACCGCCCGCCCTTCTTGGTCCAGACCTCTTGACGGGGTCTGGGGGCGGCAGTTCAATCACGGCGTGAACTAAGCCTTGAACAAAGACGGACGGGAATCCTGTGCCCCCACGCACAAGGTTCCAAGAAATGTCAGGTGCATGACTTACATGCCCTCACCCTCGTCCGTCACCCCCCCCCACGACCGCCCCGAAAGGCAGCGCCCCTGTGAAGGCACTCCCCCCACGCCCCCGTCCGCGCCGACTCCCGCGCACCCGCGGCCTGTTCGCCGCCGGCGTCGCCGGGCTCCTCGCCCTCGCCGCCCTCACCACCACCGGCCCCGGCGACCGCCCCCTCCCCGCGGCCCCCGCAGCCACCGCCGCCGTCACCACCTTTGCCGACGAGTTCGACGGGCCGGCCGGCAGCGCCGTGGACGGCGGCAAGTGGCAGATCGAGACCGGCGACAACGTCAACAACCACGAGCGGCAGTTCTACACCGCCGGCAACCGCAACGCGGCCCTCGACGGCCAGGGCCATCTCGTCATCACCGCCCGCAAGGAGAACCCCGCCGGCTACCAGTGCTGGTACGGCAGTTGCCAGTACACCTCCGCCCGGCTCAACACCGCGGGCCGGTTCACCACCACCTACGGCCACGTCGAGACCCGGATGAAGGTCCCGCGCGGCCAGGGCATGTGGCCCGCGTTCTGGATGCTGGGCAACGACATCGGCGACGTCGGCTGGCCCGCGAGCGGCGAGATCGACATCATGGAGAACGTCGGCTTCGAGCCCGGCACCGTGCACGGCACGATCCACGGCCCCGACTACTTCGGCTCGGGCGGCATCGGCGCCGGCTACTCCCTGCCGGGCGGTCAGGCCTTCGCCGACGCGTTCCACACCTTCGCCGTCGACTGGAACCCGGACTCCATCAGCTGGTCCGTCGACGGCACCGTCTACCAGCGGCGCACCCCCGCCGACCTCGGCGGCCGCCAGTGGGTGTTCAACAAGCCGTTCTTCGTCATCCTCAACCTCGCCGTGGGCGGCTACTGGCCGGGCGACCCCGACGGCAGCACCGCCTTCCCGCAGCAGCTGGTCGTCGACTACGTCCGCGTCACCACCTCCGACGGCGGGGGCGGGGGCGGCACCACCGGCCGCATCACGGGCCTGGCCGGCAAGTGCGTCGACGTCGCCGGGGCCAACCCGGCCAACGGCACGCCCGTCCAGCTCTACGACTGCAACGGCACCGCCGCCCAGCGGTGGACCGCGGCCTCCGACGGCACCCTGCGCGCCCTGGGCAAGTGCCTGGACGTCAAGGACTTCGGCACCGCCGACGGATCCCAGCTGCAGCTGTGGGACTGCGCCGGCGGCACCAACCAGAAGTGGGCCCTCTCCGGGGCGCGCGACATCGTCAATCCGCAGGCGAACAAGTGCCTGGACGTCGCCGGCAACAACTCCGCCAACGGCACCAGGCTCCAGCTGTGGACCTGCACCGGTGGCGCCAACCAGAAGTGGACACTGACCCCCTGACCCCCTGACCCCCTGATCCCCTCGGTCCCCCGCCCCCCCCGATCCCGGGGCGGGGGAACCCTGGAAACTGACGGCTCGTCATGACATGGTCACCCCATGACGGATCCCCTCCCCCTCGCCGGACGCGCGGCGCTGGTCACCGGCGCGTCCGGCGGGATCGGTCTGGCCGTCGCCGCGGAACTGGCCGCCGCGGGCGCCCGCACCCTGCTCACGGCCCGCGACCCGGTCCGGCTGGAGGCGGCGGCCGGGCGGCTGCGCGCGGCCGGTCACACCGTGGCCACCCTGGCCGGGACGGTGGCCGACCCCGGCCACCTCTCGCAGTGCGCGGCGCTGGCGGTGCGCGAGCTCGGCGGCCTGGACGTCCTCGTCAACAACGCCGCCACCAATCTCCCGTACGGGCCGCTCGCGGAAGCCGACCCGGACCTGTGGCGGACCGCGTTCACGGTCAACGTCGAGGCACCCCTGCGGCTGACCCAGCTGGCGTGGCGGGCCTGGATGCGCGAGCACGGCGGCGCGGTGGTCAACGTCTGCACCGAGGGCGCCGGGCACGTCGGGCCCAACGTCGGGGCCTACGGCACCAGCAAGGCGGCGCTGCTGCACCTGACGATGCAGCTCGCGGGCGAACTCGGCCCGGCCGTACGGGTCAACGCGGTCTCCCCCGGCCTGGTGCGCACCGAGACGGCGCGCTTCGTCTGGCAGGACGCCGAGGCCGCGATCGCCGCCGGGCTGCCGATGGGACGCATCGGCGAACCCGGCGACGTGGCCCGGGCCGTGCGCTGGCTGGTCTCGGACGAGGCGGCCTGGATCACGGGCACCGAGCTGGTGGTGGACGGCGGGACACGCGTCCGTGCCGCCCGCACCGGCGGCGCGGCAGGCACGGAGGGCACTGCCGGCACGGTGGGATCGGGCACCGGCTTCGGCGGAGACACCCCCGCCGAAGCCGACGCCGTACGGGAGCGGCTGCTCGGCCGCCGGCCCGCTCCGGACGCCTAGGCCGTGTCGCCCTAGAACTGCACGTCGGAGCAGGCGTAGAAGGCGTTGCCGGTGTCCGCGACGGACCAGACGGCCAGGATGATGTGCTTCCCGGTCCGGCTGGGCATGGTGCCCTGGTGGGTGACGGTGGCGGGCGGCCTGGCACCGTTGTAGTTGACGGTCAGGAACGGCGTCAGGGTCAGCGCGGAACGGGTGAGCGGCCGGCTGGGGTCGAAGCCCTGCTTGGTGATGTAGTACGTGAAGTCGCTCGTCGCGTGCGACGCGGTGAACTGCCAGCGGAAGCTGTAGTTCTGGTTGGCCGTCACCTTCGTGGTGGGCCAGCCGGTGCCGCCGCGCGGGTTGTCGAGCTGGGCGAACCGGCTGTTGCCGCCGGCGCAGAGGGTACCGTCGGAGGGGCCGAGGGACGGGAAGCCCTTGGGGCCCTCGACGCTCTGCGGCTCCCACTGGATGTCGCCGCAGTTGGTCACGGTGCCGTTGGCGCAGAGCTTCTGACGGCTGATCGGGGCGTCGGTGTAGCCGTGGCTCCAGGCGCTGCCGGTGCCGAGCACGGACAGCACCGCGAGGCCCAGACCGACGACGGCGGGGCCGAATTTCCTGTGCATGCTTCGCTCCTCGGAGAACGTGGGGGAGTTCTGAGAGCAGTGCGCAGCCCGCAGGCACTAGGTCTAGACCAACAGCGAAGGTACTCCCATGAATTAGTCATGTCCAGGCCAAGAACAAGGGAAAGCCCCGGCCAGGACGGGGGGATCTGGCCGGGGCAGCTGGGGAGTTCGCCGCGGACGCTCCTGGGTCCGCCGGGCGATCTGATATTAGTTTAACAGTGAAGGAGGAGTGCTTCGCACCACTCAAACCTGTCAACGTTGCGGTGTGACGCACATGCGCGGGTCCAGCACCCGCTGCAGTCGGTACGCCACCGGCCGGAAGCCCACCGCCGGCCAGTGCCCCGCCGACACCGGCGAACCCGCCGGCCAGCTGGCCGTGACGTGCCGGTAACCACTGTCGTACGCCCACGCCAGCGCCGTCGCGAGCAGCACCCGGCTGATGCCCTCGCCCCGCGCGGCATGGGTCACGTACGCCTCGACCAGTTCCACGCACCCGTCGGGCACGACCGGGCCCGGGGCCGCCGGCGTCAGCACCACCATGCCGACCTCCTCGCCCCTGCGGGCCGCGACCCACGCCCCGCAGCGCGCGTCGGCCAGGGTGTCCGCGTAGTGCGTCCGCAACGTCGCCAACGCCCCCTCGGGTTGGGGCCGGAACACCGCCGTGCCGCGGTCCGCGCGTGCCGCCTCCACCGCCATCCGCCCGATCCGGTCCAGGTCTCCGGGCCCCGCGCGGCGCACCGACAGCGCGTCCACCCCGCGCGGCTGCCGCCCGCGCGGACGCACCGCCATCAGCCCCCGCACCCGCTCCAGGCCGAAGCCGGTGCGGAACCAGGCGGAGGCCACCGCCTCGTCGGCCGGCAGGTCCACGTAGTGCACGTGCCGGCGCTCCGCGACCAGGCGCGCCGCCACCGCCGCGTACAGCCCGCGCAGCACGTCCTCCGGCACCCCGTCCCGGCCGCCGCGCAGCGCGTGCCCGCCGTAGGAGACCAGCGCGGAACGCGGATGGGCGCGCAGCACCGCCCGGTCGCCGTCCCCGAGGTCGAGCGGGGTCGCGGCGAGGTAGCCGGTGACCGTCCCGTCGCCGCCCCGGGCGAGGACGGCCTCCACGCCCGGCCCGGCGAGGAGCTTGCCGAGCAGTTCCTCCCCCGGCGGCGCGCCGGTCCGGCCCGACTGGTGGGGCAGCGCCTTGCGGGTCCTGGCGTACCAGCGGTCGAGGAGGGCCGCTGCCTCGGGGACGTGCTCGGTGGTCAGCGGGGCGATGGCGACAGTCATGGTGGACCGCGACGCTAACGGTCGCGGAGGGGCGGCGGCAAGGGCCGCCGCGTCACCCGGTCCAGGCCGGATGGCGCGGATCGTCGGTGTGCACCACGACGTCCGCGGTCGCGGCGGGTGCGGCCTCCTGCTCGTAACGGGCGTACGCCGGGAGCGTCCAGCGCTCGTCCTCCGGCGTGCGCCGGGCCAGGGCCGCGCCCGACATCCTCAGGTGGACGCAGAGGTCGAAGGGGAAGCCGTAGCCCTGCAGCAGCGCGCCCTCCAGCAACAGCACGCCTCCGGGCGGTAGTTCCTCGTACGCGGCGCGCGTCGCGCGGTCGGTCACCGGGTCCCACAACGAGGGCAGCACCCGCCCTGTGCCGCCCGGGGCGAGCGGGCCGAAGGCCTCCCGCCACAGCGCGCCCGTGTCCAGCCAGCGCTCGTAGAAGGCGTCGGGATCGTGGCGCCCCAACTCGTAGCGCTGCGAGGCGGGGCGCCAGTAGGTGTCCGCCCGCACCCGCACGACCGGCCGGCCCCGCAGCCGCAGTGCCTCCGTCAGCGCCTCCCCGAGCGCGTCCGGACGCGTGGCGGGTGCCCCGTCGATGGCGACCCGGGGGCGCTCGCCGCCGTCGTCCGGCTTCAGCTCCAGCACGCGGTCGGCGACGGCATCGGTCAGCCGTTCCCAGGTCACAGGCGTCAGTCGCACGCCCTCCATACTGCCGGTCGGGGTCCACGCCCGCGCAGGCGGCCCGTGTTCACCCCCCGCCGGAGGCCTCGCCCCGGAGCTCGCAGGGGGGCTCGCCCGGCCCCCACGGCACCCTCAGGTCGACGGTCGTGCCCTCGCCCGGGGCGCTGCGCACGGTGAGCCGGGCGTCGATGAGCTCCGCCCGCTCGCGCATCGCCGACAGGCCGATGCCCCGGGTCTGCGGCGAAGGCGGCTCGGCGGCGCGGGGGGCGGCGCGGCCCGCGGCGGTCGCCGCGGCCATGCCGTGCCCGTTGTCGGTGATCGCCACGTGCACGGAACGCTGGTCGCTCTCCAGGCTGACCACCACCCGGGTCGGCTCGGCGTGCTTCACGGCGTTGGTGATCGCCTCCTGGACGATCCGGTACATCTGCGCCTGCGTCTCGGCGGTGAGCCGGCCGCAGACGGTGTCCGCCTGCGGGCCGAGCCGCAACTCGGTGCGGATGCCGTACGTCTCGAAGGAGCGCCGGCACAGCGCCTGCAGGGCCGGCTGCAGGCCCAGCTCGTCCAGGACGACGGGGCGCAGGTCGACGATCAGGTGCCGCAGCGAGGCGATCTGGTTGCCGACCAGACCGCGCGCCTGGTCGATGGCCTCCCGCATGGCCTCGGGCCGCCCGTCCGCGGCGGCGGTGGACAACACCACCTGCACCGCCCCGAGTTCCTGCAGGGTGTCGTCGTGCAGCTCGCGCGCCCAGCGGCGGCGCTCGCGCTCCTCGCCGTCGTGCCGGGCCCTGACCCGCTCCCTGCGCAGCCTGCTCTCCCGGCGCGCCGAGGAACGGACGGCGAGCAGGGCGTAGGCGACCAGCAGCAGCGGCAGCACGTGCAGGACGTTCAGCGAGGGCTGCTGGGCGACACGTACCGTCCCGGCCACCGTCAGCATCAGCGCGAAGGCGATGGCGACGATCAGCCACATCCGCTGCCGCGGCGCCACCAGGGGCGTGAGCAGCAGATAGCAGACCGCGGCGGCCACGGCGAGGGCGAGCTCCCAGGCCTGCGAGCGGTCGGTGACCTCCATGACGGTCGCCGCCGCCAGGAGGCAGGTGCCCAGGCCCTCGAGGGCCAGGCGGGTCCCGGTCCTTCCAGGGCCGGACGGCGTCATGCCACCAGCCCGCGCTCTCTGGCCGCGGCGATCAGCTCGGCCCGGCTCTCCTTGCCGAGCTTGTCCCGCAGCCGCGACCGGTGGGTCTCCACGGTCCGTACGGAGACGAACAGGCGCCGGGCGATCTCCTGGTTGGTGTGCCCCAGCGCCAGCAGGGTCAGGACCTGCGCCTCCCGGTCGGTGAGCGGCTCCTCGTGGTGCCGCTCCGCCAGGTCCAGGTCCTCCACGGCCAGCCGTGCCCCGAGCGAGGGCTGGACGTAGGTGGCGCCGCCCGCGACCTGGTGGGCGGCGGCGATCAGTTCCTCGGCGGCGGCCTCCTTCAGCAGGTAGCCCGCGGCGCCCGTGCGCAGCGCCTCGCGGGCGAACGCCGGGTCCTCCTGCATGGTCAGCACCAGGATGCGCGTCCTGGGCGACTCGGTCAGCAGTGCCGGGATCGTCGGGAGGCTGGATCTGCCGGACATCGTCAGGTCCAGGACGAGCACCCGCGGATGGTGGCGCCGGACGGCCTCCAGCGTCTCGGGGACGGTGGACGTCTCGGCGACGATCTCGAAGGCGGGGTCGGCGGCCATGAGCAGCCGCATCCCCGCGCGGACCACCAGGTGGTCGTCGGCGAGTACGACCGTGATGGCCGGGTGCGGCTGCCTGCCGTCGGGGCGGCTGAGGACGTCCATAGCACACACGGTAGATCGGGCGCGCGCGCCGGGCAGCCCGCGCCGCCGGTGTTGCGGGAAACCCGCAGTCACATCTGCGGGAAATCCCCGATGACCTCTGCGGACGGGCAGGGATGCGTTCGCGCGGACGGAGAGGCAGTCTCGAAGTCAGTGCTTGAAAGGGCCACCAACCGCCGACCCCATACCTCACCCGAGGCGAACGTCATGCTCTGTGCCACCCTCCCGCCCCAGGCCGGCCCTGCGGACCGGCCGTGGTCCTACGACGCAGCCCAGCAGCTCGTGGATTCCGCCGTACCGACCGTGGCCGACTTCGCCGCCGTCGAGGTGTCGGACGCCACCGTCTCGGAGCAGGCGGCCATCTCGGGCCTGCCCGCCACCGGGCTCGCCTTCCGGCGGGGTGCCTTCCGGGCGGCCCGGGGCGCGGCGATCCCGCGCGCCTACGAGGTCGGCGAGGTCAGCAGCCTGCCGGCCAGGACGCCGTACCACGCGTCGCTGACCGACCTGCGGCCGCACCTGGTGATGAACCTCCGCCCGCAGACGGGATGGCTCACCCGCGACCCCGTGCGCGCCCCGCTTCTGCGGATCACCGGCACGCACTCCCTGCTCGTGATGCCCCTGGACGTCGGGGGTGTCGTCCTCGGCGTCGCGGCCTTCTACCGCACGACGGGCTCCCCCGCCTTCTCGCGCGCCGACCTGGTGATGGCCGGCACCCTGGCCCGCAAGGCCGCCCGGCTGCTGGACGGCGCCCGCCGGCGCCTGGTCCAGAACGCCGCCGGGCGCATCCTGCAGGAGGCACTGCTGGCACCGCAGGGACCGCGGGTCAGCGCGATCGAGGACCCGCGCGGGCATCTGCCGGCCTCCGCGGCCCCCGGTGCCTGGGTGGACGTCATCCCGCTGCCCAGTGCCCGGGTGGCCCTGGTGACGGGTTCGGTCCGCGGGCAGGGCGTCTCCGCGGCGACCGCGATGAGCCAGCTCAAGGCCGCGGTCCGGGCGCTGGTGCTGCTGGACATGAGTCCCGGCGAGGTCATCTCCCGGCTCCACCGGCCCGCCGCGACCCCCGTCGGCGACGAGGCCGACCAGTGCCTGATCGTCGTCTACGACCCCGTGGCCTGCCGCTGCACGGTGGCGTGCGGCGGCTACACGGCCGCGGCCCCGGCGCCGCCCCCGGGTGCGGCGGACGGGGACGGCCCGGCGCCCGGCGAGCCGGAGGTCACCGAGTGCGACGTGCCGCCCGGCAGCGTGCTGGTGCTCAGCTGCGGGACGGACGGGATCCCCGCCGGCGCGCAGGACGCCGGCCAGGTGACCGGGTTGCGTGTGCTGCCCGCCGACGACGCGGCGGCCGCGGACCCGGCGACGGTGCTCGACGGCGTCCTGCGCACAGCCGCGTCCGGCACGGACCCGGTGCTGCTCGCCGCCCGCACCCGCTGCCTGGACGCCGACGACGTCGCCACCCGCGAGGTGGCCAACGACCCCGCGGCGGTGGCGGACGCACGGGACTGGGCGGACCGGCTGCTGACCGAGTGGAAACTGCCGGAGCTGGCCTTCACCACCACCCTGGTCGTCAGCGAACTCGTCACCAACGCCATCCGGTACTCCACGGGGCCGATCCGGCTGCGCCTCATCCGCGACCGGGTCCTGGTCTGCGAGGTGTCGGACTCCTGCAGCGCGGCCCCGCACCCACGTCACGCGTTGCCCAGCGACCAGGACGGGCGGGGGCTGGCCATCGTGGCGCAGCTCACCGACGCGCAGGGCACCCGCTACACGGAGACGGGCAAGACGGTGTGGGCGGAGCAGCTCATCACCCCGCCGGTCGCCGCGTAGGCCCGGCCGCGCCGGGCCCACGCGGCGGCGGGCGTCAGTCGGCGGGGATCTCCGACCGGTCGCCGCCCCAGAGCGTGTGGAAGGAACCGGACTTGTCCACCCGCTTGTAGGTGTGCGCGCCGAAGAAGTCGCGCTGCCCCTGGATGAGCGCGGCCGGCAGCCGCTCCGCGCGCAGGGCGTCGTAGTACGCGAGCGCCGCGGAGAACCCCGGCGCGGGGACGCCGAGCTGGGCCGCGGTGGAGACGACCCGGCGCCAGGCGGCCTGCGCGGTGCCGAGGGCGTCGGCGAAGTGCGCGTCCGTCAGCAGCGTGGGACGGCCCGGCTCGGAGTCGAAGGCCTCCTTGATGCGGTTGAGGAAGCTCGCCCGGATGATGCAGCCGCCGCGCCAGATCGTCGCCATCGAACCCGCGTCGATGTCCCAGCCGAACTCCTTGCTGCCCGCCTGGATCAGGTTGAAGCCCTGGGCGTACGCGACGATCTTCGAGGCGTACAGCGCCTGCTCGACGTCGTCGGCGAAGCGGTCGCTCGCCGCGCTGTCCAGCCAGGTCTCGGCCGGCCCGGGCAGTCCGCGCGAGGCGGCGCGCAGCTCCGCGCTGCCCGACAGCGAGCGTGCGAAGACCGCCTCGGCGATGCCGGAGACGGGGACGCCGAACTCCAGGGCGTTCTGCACCGTCCAGCTGCCGGTGCCCTTCTGGCCGGCCTGGTCCAGCACCACGTCGACGAACGGCTTGCCGGTTTCGGCGTCCGTGTGGGCCAGCACCTCCGCGGTGATCTCGACGAGGTACGACTCGAGACGGCCGGAGTTCCAGGTGCGGAAGATCTCCGCGATCTCGCCCGGCCGCTTGCCCGCGGCGTGCCGCAGCAGGTCGTAGGCCTCGGCGATGAGCTGCATGTCGGAGTATTCGATGCCGTTGTGGACCATCTTGACGAAGTGTCCGGCACCGTCCGGTCCGACGTGGGTGCAGCAGGGCACCCCGTCGACCTTGGCGGCGATGTCCTCGAGGATCGGGCCCAGGGACTCGTACGACTCCGCCGAGCCGCCCGGCATGATCGAGGGGCCGTTGAGGGCGCCCTCCTCGCCGCCGGAGATCCCGGAGCCGACGAAGTGGAGACCCTGTTCGCGCAGCGCCTTCTCCCGGCGCCGGGTGTCGCGGTAGTCGGCGTTGCCGCCGTCGACGACCATGTCGCCGGGCTCCAGCAGCGGCACCAGCTCGTCGATCACGGCGTCGGTGGGGGCACCGGCCTTGACCATGATGATGATGCGCCGGGGCCGTTCGAGCGAGTCGACGAACTCCTTGAGGGACTCCGCCGGATGGAACTCGCCCTCGCTGCCGAACTCCTCCACCAGGGAGCGCGTCCTGGCCGGGGTGCGGTTGTACAAGGCCACGGGGTGGCCGTGCCGCGCGAGGTTCCGGGCCAGGTTGCGGCCCATGACCGCGAGTCCGGTGACGCCGATGCGGGCCTGCTCCGCCATCTGCGGTTCCTCTCTGTTGCTGTGGTGCGGGGGGCACGTACGACGTCCAGCCTGTCAGCCGACCGGCCGGGTGGCCGGGATTCCGGCGGATCCGTCAGCTGCCCGTGCCGATCCGGCCCTGACCTGCTACACGGGCCATCGCACGGCGCAGCCCCCTGGCCGGCGGCGCGGGGACGGCCCCCGCCGGTGCCGGTGCCGGTGCCGGTGCTCGGGCCTGGCCCGCGAGGAGCGCTCCGGTCGTCGCCGACGGTGGTGGCGGGGGCGGCATCGGGGGCTGCGGCATGATGCCGTGGTCGCCCAGGGCCTCGCGCAGCCGGCGCGCGTCCTCCGGGAGGTCGCGGCGCCAGGCCCAGCCGAGGAAGGGGCCCAGCAGCAGCATGCCGCCGCCGAGCTGGCAGGTGACCTGCAGCTGGACGAACGCGCCCCGCGAGTGCGGCAGCATCCGGAACGCGAACTCGGGCGTCTGGGTGCCCAGCGGGCTCCACATCCGCCGGCCTCGGTAGGTGATCCGCCGGCAGGGCTGGAAGACCGAGCAGACCAGCCGGTGCTCCCGGTGGCGGCCCGGATAGTGGTAGCGGTAGACGGCCCGCTCGCCGGGGGTGATGGCGTCGGCCGCCACGGCGGCGACACCGGAGTTCCACGACGCGAGGTTGCGGGCGTCGGCAAGGTAGTCGAAGACCTCTTCCACGGTACGGGTGACGATCACGCTCGTAGACACCGTCGGCATCGCAGACCTCCCCGGTGCCGGCGCGGCCAGCATGTGAGCAGAGTGGCTTCTTGGCTCCTCACCGACAGCCTGCGTCCAATCGGGCGGTGTGTCGTGGCGGGTGAGCCGTCCGGGTGAATCCGGGGCACGTGACCGGCGCGAACGGTGTGCGGCCGGACCCTCGCGGTCAGTGCCGGACGGGCTCCGTACCGCTCCTGCGGTCGCGGAATTCGCACCACACTGCCTTGCCCGAACCGTGCGGCTCCACACCCCACGCGTCCGCCAGGCGGTCGACCAGCAGCAGACCGCGTCCGGACACCTCGCGCTCGCCGGGCTGTCGGCGGCGCGGCCAGTTCGCCGCCAGGTCGTGCACCTCGATGCGCAGCCGCCGGGTGACGTCCGGCGTGGCGTGGGCCGGCGACGGGTCGGGGAGCATGCGCAGGGTGAGCAGGGCGCCGCCGTCGGTGTGCACCAGCGCGTTGGTGATCAGCTCTCCGGCGGCGAGTTCGGCCTCGTCGACCCGGTCGCGCAGGCCCCAGCCCGCCATGGCGTCGCGGACCAGTGCCCGGGCCTCGGAGAGCGCCTCGGGGTCGCCGGGGGCGATGTGCCGGTGCAGCCGGTGCGGCGGGTGCGGGGAGGCGTCGCTGTCGCGCCGGAGCAGCAGCAGGGCCATGTCGTCGTCGGTGGCCTGTTCGCCCATGACGGCGGTGAGGTGGTCGGCGAGGGCCGGGACCTCGCGGGGGCCCTCGCACAGCGCCGCGGACAGCCGCCGCACACCGACGTCGAGGTCGGCGCCGGGCCGCTCGACGAGTCCGTCACTGAACATCAGGAGGGTCTCGCCGGGGCCGAGTTCGGCGGGGGTGACGGGGTAGTCGGGCCTGCCGAACTGGGCGGACAGGCCGAGCGGCAGCCCGCCCGCGGTGGGCAGTACGCGGACGGTGCCGTCGGACAGCCGCACCAGCGGGTCGATGTGCCCGGCGCGCACCAGCAGGGCGGACCCGGTGGCCGGGTCGACCTGGGCGTACAGGCAGGTGGCGAAGCGGTCGGTGTCCAGCTCGTGCAGGAAGGCCGAGGCGCGCGCCATGACGCTGGCGGGCGGGTGGCCCTCGCCGGCGTAGGCGCGCAGCGCGATCCGCAACTGGCCCATGACGGCCGTCGCGTGGGTGTCGTGGCCCTGGACGTCGCCGATGATGACGGCGACCCGGCCGCCGGGCATCGCCACCACGTCGTACCAGTCGCCGCCGATGTCCCTGGCCAGCCGGGCGGAGCGGTAGCGCACCGCGATCTCGGTGCCGGGGATGCGCGGGATGGTGCGGGGCAGCATCGCGGTCTGCAGACCCTGCGCGATGTCGTGCTCCTGGTCGAAGAGGATGGCGCGCTGCAGGCTCTGCGCGATGCTGCCGCTCAGCGCGATCAGCAGATGGCGCTCCTGCGGCGAGAAACCCTGCTTGTGGCGGTACAGCAGGCCCAGGGCGCCGATGGGCTGGCCCTGGGCGATCAGCGGGAGGTAGGCGGCGGCGGAGGCGCCGAGCGGCTCGATGTGCGGCCACAGCTTGGGGTAGCGCCGGGCGAACTCCTCGCCGGAGGTGATGAAGCGCGGGACGAGGGTCCGTACGACCTCGCTCATCGGGAACTCGTCCTCGATCCGCGTGTACTGCAGCGACGGCACCCAGCTGTCGGCCTTGGCGTCGCTCACCACGTGGACCCGGCCGGCCTCGACCTGGCCGAGGAAGAGGCTGGCTATGCCGAGCCGGTCCATCCTGGGGTTCCCGGTGAGGGCCGCGGTCACGTCGCGCACGGTCACGGCCTGGGCCAGCGACGCGGTGACCTCCATGACCAGGTTGCTCTCGGCCGGGCGGTCCTCGTCCGCGCGCAGGCACTCCGCGGCCTGGGCGAGTTCGTCGGTGGCGTCGCTGACGAGGCCTATCACCCGGTTCGCCCGGCCGGTCTCGTCGCGGACGATGCGGCCCTGGAAGCGGACCCAGCCGCGGCGGCCGTCGCCACGGGTGAGCCGGCCGAAGGCGAGGAAGGAGGAGCGGCCCTCGCCGAGTGCCTGGGTGATCGCCGCGGTGACGTCGGTCGCCTCGTCGGGCGACAGCCGGGCGAACAGCGCCTTCGGGTCGCCGTCGAAGTCCTCCGGGCGCAGGTCCACCGTCCGCAGGGCGTGCTCGTCGAGGTGCAGGCGGTCGCGGTCGAGGTCCCAGTCAAAGCCGCCGACGTCGTTGAGCGACATCCGGGCGGCGGCGGGAGCCGGCCAGGCCACCGTCGCGGGCGCAGGGGGCGCCCACTCCCGAGACTCAGCCATCACGCCCTCCGGACCCGCTCCCCGCTGCGCCGACGCCGGAACGGGGAAAGCGTACCCATACTCCGGTGGGGGGCCATGTTACAGGCGTGACGTGTGGGAGAGCCGGGTTTCCGCCGGTTCCGGGGACGCCCCCCGGCGGCCGCCCGGCCCCCTCCTTCCGTCCGCCGGACGGCTCAGCGGACCGAAGACGGCGCGTACTTGTAGCCGACCCGGCGCACGGTGACGATGCTGGCGCGGTGTTCGGGGCCGAGCTTGCGCCGCAGCCGGGCGATGTGGACGTCCACGGTGCGCCCGTCGCCCACGTGGCCGTACCCCCAGACCGTGGTGACGAGCTGGTCGCGGGTGTGCACGCGGTGCGGGTGCGCCACCAGATGGGCGAGCAGCTCGAACTCCAGGTAGGTGAGGTCGAGCGCGCGCCCCTGTACCTGAGCGACACGGCGCTCGGCGTCGACGGTCACCGGCAGGCCGGCGGGTGCCGGGGGCTCGGGCGGCGCCTGCCCCTCGACGGGGACGAGGACGAGGTAGCCGACCATCGGCGGCCCGCCCGCGCCCGGGGGCATCAGGTGGCCGGGGGCGGGCAGCCAGGTCGAGCCGGGCGGGAGGAAGTCCGGAACCGGCGGGACGTCACCCGCGCGGGCGTCCCCGGTGCGGACGGCGCGCAGGTGCTGGCGGTTGGCGGCGGGCAGGGGCAGTGACTGGGTGCTGGTGCTGGAGGACATACGGGTCTCGGCTCTCGCGCGAAGGGTCGTCGGACGACGTGTTGCGCGGGACCGCCGGGAGGCCGGCAGCGGGCGGCGACCGGGAGGGACGGCGTCAGCTGTGGACCGGGGTCCGCGCGGGGACCGCGCGACAACACTCCCGGTCGAACTGGTACTCCTGCCTGGACGGCCAGAACGGCTCGAGGTCGCTGCGACCTGTCGCGGTGTCAATGAGGCTGGCCATGGCACCCATTGAACCAGACCTGGCGCCCACCGGGACAGGGAGAACCCGCCTCACGGCCCTGACCAGGCATTACAGCGGTTGCGGCTCGGGCTGTGGCTCGGGGCCGGGCTCCGGCTGCGGGGGCGGCGCGGGCACCGGATCGGGGGTCGGGCCGGGAACGGGATGCGGGGCGGGCGGCACGGGGTCGGGCGGGAAGGGCGGCACCGTGGCGCGGCGTGCTGGGACGGTCATGACGTTCTGCCTCCTCGGACTCGCCGGAACGGATCTTGCGCTGCGCTTACCCGGCCCTCCCCGTCCTACCCGTCCTATCCTCGGCCTCATGACCTGGTTGCGCGCCCTGCGCCGCAGCGCCCGCGAGGGGCTGCGGATCGAGCGCGCCGGGCTCGAACCGCTCGTCGCGCTGCGCGCCGCGGCGGGCGTCGCCATCGTCATCGGCCTGTCGCTGTGGCTGGCCGGCCCCCTGGTCGCCGCCTCCTCCGCGTTCGGCGCCTTCGCCTCCGGCATGGCCACCTTCCAGCGCAGCTGGCGGCCCCGGCCGGTGCTGGCGCTGGTCGCCGGTGGCGGGCTGGCCGTCAGCACCTTCCTGGGCTACCTGGCGGGGGCGCACTGGTGGGTGTTCGTGGCGCTGCTGGCGGTCTGGGCCTTCCTGGCGGGCATGGCCTGGGCGCTGGGGCCCACCGCGGGCATCGTCTCGTCGCTGACCGTCGCCGTCATGCTGGTCGTGATCACCCTGCCGACGTCCGCGCTGAGCGCCTTCGGCCACGCCCTGGTCATCGCGGCGGGCGGGGTCGTGCAGGCGGCGCTGATCATGCTGTTCCCGGTACGCCGCTGGGGCCGGCAGCGCGACGCGCTGGCCGACGCCTTCGCGGCGGAGGCCGACTACGCGCGGCGGCTGCGACACGACCCGTTCGCGCCGTTCGACCCCGAGCCGCTGATGACCGCGCGCAGCGCGGCCGTCATCACCGACCGGCAGGCGCGGCGGCGTCCGGCCGCGCTGCGCGGGAAGCGGGTGCTGGCCGAGCGCATCCGCCCCGTCCTGACCTCGCTCGCCGATCCGACGGTCGGCGCCGCCGCCGAGGGGCCGGAGCGCGACCGGGCCCGCGAACTGCTCGCCGCGGCGGCCTCGGTGCTGGACGCGGTGGCACGCGCGGTGCGCGAGGCCGAGCCGGTGCGCGTACCGCCGGAGGCGGAGTCCGTGGTGCTCGTCGAACCCGCACCGGAGGAGCAGTTGACCGGGCCCGCACGGCGCACCGCCCTGCGGCTCGTCGCGCTGCTCAGCGAGGCGGTCTCCTCCGCCACGGGCCGCGGCGGCTCGGTGAGCACCGACACCGCCCACCTGCGCCGCCCCAGCGTGCCCGAACTCCTGCCGCTCGCCGTGCGCACCGTGCGGCGCGAGGCCCGCTTCGACTCCCCCGTCTTCCGGCACGCCGTCCGGCTGGCCGCCGTCACCCCCGCGGGCTACGCCCTCGGCGCGGCCCTGCCGCTCGGTCACGGCTACTGGGCGCCGCTGACCTCGGTGCTGGTGATGCGGCCCGACTTCTCGCAGACGTACGGCCGCAGCGTGGCCCGCTTCGTCGGGACCCTCGCGGGCGTCACCGTGGCGACCGCGGTGATGCAGTCCTTCGCCCCGGGGCCGTACCCCTGCGCCGTGCTGGCGGTGGTGTCCGTCGCCCTGATGTACGGGCTGATGCGCACCGGTTATCTGGTCTCCCAGGTGGCCGCGTCGGCGTACGTGGTCTTCCTGCTCGGCATGGCCGGTTCCAGCTGGACGCAGACGGTGCCCGACCGCGTGCTGCTCACGATGCTCGGCGGGGTGCTGGCGATGGCCGCGTACGCGCTCTTCCCGGCGTGGGAGACCCCGCGGCTGCGGAACCGCCTGGCCGACCGCGTCAAGGCCACCGGGCGGTACGCCGCCGCCGCGATGGAGGCCCACGCCTCCCCCGCGCGGGGGAGGCGCGAGGCCGTGCGCGCGGCCCTGCTGGACGCCCGCGCGGCCGCGCTCGCCTGGGACCAGGCCGTCGCCCGCGCCGACGCCGAACCCGTGCGGGGCCGCGGCCTGTCCCGCCGCGCCGCCGACGGCGCCGACGCGGCCCTGTCGGCCATGGGCCGCGTCCCCATGCTCATGGAGGCCCACCTCCCGGCCCCCGACGCCGCCCCGGTCCCGGACGCCGCGCCCTTCGCCCGGCACCTGCGCACGGCCACGGCGGACGCCGCCACCGCGGTCCGCGAACGACGCCCCCCGGACTTCGCCCCGGTGCGCGCCACCCTGGAGGCCTGGCCGCGCTCGGACGCCGACCGCATCGTCCGGCGCAGCGCCGAACTCCTCATGGAGACCCTGGACGACCTCGAAGCCGCCCTGCGCCCCCGCCCCCGCGCGCGGACCGCCCGCCGCCGCTGACACCTCCCGGCGGGGGCACGGGGCCCCGGACGGCCGCGAACAGTGCGCCCGGCGGACAGGAGTCAGGCGTCAGCGGATGGGCATGCCCGACAGGGTGCGGGCGATCACGAGGCGCTGGATCTCGCTCGTGCCCTCGAAGATCGTGTAGATGGCGGCATCCCGGTGCATGCGTTCCACCGGGTACTCACGGGTGAAGCCGTTGCCGCCGAGGATCTGGATGGCCTGGGCGGTGACCTTCTTCGCCGTCTCGCTCGCGTACAGCTTGGACATCGAGCCCTCGGCCGAGGTGAAGGGCTTGCCCGAGATCGCCATCCAGGAGGCGCGCCAGACCAGCAGACGGGCCGCGTCGACCTGGGTGCGCATGTCGGCCAACTGGAAGGCGACGCCCTGGTTGTCGATGATGGGGCGGCCGAACTGGGTG
The DNA here is from genome assembly GCF_035918135.1 of Actinacidiphila glaucinigra. Lineage (NCBI taxonomy): Bacteria > Bacillati > Actinomycetota > Actinomycetes > Kitasatosporales > Streptomycetaceae > Actinacidiphila > Actinacidiphila glaucinigra. The sequence goes on along the minus strand of NZ_CP109144.1, from coordinate 7,678,480 downwards.
CGGGTCATGGCGTAGTCGAGGGCGACCTCGTACGCGGCGCGGGCCGTGCCCACCGCCATCGCGCCGACGGCCGGACGGGAGGCCTCGAAGGTGGCCATGGCGGCGTTCTTCACGCGCTCGCCGCCCCCGGCCCGCTCGCGGGCCCGCGCGAGGCGCTCGTCCAGTTTCTCCTTGCCGCCGAGCAGGCAGCTCCCCGGGACACGGGCGCCGTCCAGTACCACCTCGGCGGTGTGCGAGGCGCGGATGCCGTGCTTCTTGAACTTCTGCCCCTGGGAGAGCCCGGGGGTGTTCGGCGGCACGATGAAGGAGGCGTGGCCCTTGGATCCGAGCTCCGGGTCGACGACGGCGACGACGACGTGGACGTTGGCTATGCCGCCGTTGGTCGCCCAGGTCTTGGTGCCGTTCAGGACCCACTCGTCCTTGGCCTCGTCGTACACGGCGGTGGTGCGCATCGAGCCGACGTCGGAGCCCGCGTCGGGCTCGGAGGAGCAGAAGGCGGCGACCTTCACGTCGTTGACGTCGCCGTACATCTGGGGGATCCAGGTGCCGATCTGCTCCTCGGTGCCGTTCGCCAGCACGCCGACGGCGGCCAGCCCGGTGCCGACGATGGACAGGCCGATGCCCGCGTCGCCCCAGAAGAGCTCCTCCATGGCGATCGGGATGCCGAGGCCGGTCGGGTCGAAGTACTGCTGGGCGTAGAAGTCGAGCGAGTAGAGTCCGATCTTCGCGGCCTCCTGGATCACCGGCCAGGGGGTCTCCTCGCGCTCGTCCCACTCCGCCGCAGCCGGGCGCATGACGTCGGCCGCGAAGCCGTGGATCCAGTCGCGCACCGATTTCTGGTCGTCGTCGAGCTCGAGCGAGAAGTCGCCCATGGTCCCCTCCACGTGCTTGTTACTTGCGGTAACGCCCAGTGTGTTACCGGCTGGTAAGGGATGTCAACCGGACTTGGGGTGTTACGTTGCGCAGGCGCGAGGAAATTCGAACGGGCGGGGAGGCTCGGGTGGACACCAGCCAGCGGCGGGAGCAGCGAACGGCATCCGCGGCGGAGGAGCGGCGCAGGGAGCTCCTCGAGGCCGCGGACCGCGTCGTGCTGCGGGACGGCCCCGAGGCGTCCATGAACGCCATCGCCGCCGAGGCGGGCATCACCAAGCCCATTCTGTACCGCCACTTCGGCGACAAGAGCGGACTTTACCGAGCCCTGGCAAAGCGCCACACCGACGCGCTGCTGGCCAACCTGCGGGCCGCCCTCGACGCGCCCAACGAGCGCCGCGACCGGGTGGAGGCCACGCTCGACGCGTACCTGTCGGCCATCGAGGCCCGTCCGCAGGTCTACCGCTTCCTGATGCACCCCGCCGAGAACGCCGCCGACTCCGATCGCGGATTCGACATCGGCCGCCACTCCGCCCCCGTGCTGCGCCGCATGGGCGAGGAACTGGCCGGCTTCATCGCCGAGCGGCTCGACCTCGGCCCGGAGGGCCAGGTCGCGGCACGGGTGTGGGGGCACGGCATCGTCGGCATGATGCACGCGGCCGGGGACTGGTGGCTGGGCGAACGCCCCGTCGCCCGCGACGTCCTCGTCCGCCACCTCGCGGACCTGCTGTGGGGCCGCCTCGCCGCCGTCGGCGACCGCCCGGGCGCGGCGCGCCTCTAGGCCTGAGCGCCCTCGCCGAGCGCCCAGGGGGCCCGGCGGGCCGCGCGCAGCGCGCGGTGGCGGCGCAGGCCGGTGAGCCGGTCGACGAACAGGCCGCCCTCGAGGTGGTCGCACTCGTGCTGGAGGCAGCGGGCGAAGAAGCCGGTGCCCTCCACGCGCAGCGGTGCGCCGTCCTTGTCGACGCCCTCGATGACGGTCTCGTCGTGCCGCGCGGTGCCCGCGTGCACGCCCGGCAGCGACAGGCAGCCCTCGTCGCCGGTCACCACGACCCCGTCGTTGTGCACGAGCCGGGGGTTGACCACATGTCCGAGGTGTCGGACGTCCTCGTCGTCCGGGCAGTCGAAGACGAACACCCGCAGTGGTACGCCGATCTGGTTCGCGGCCAGCCCCACTCCGTCGTGCGCGTACATCGTGGCGAACAAGTCCTCCACGAGAGAGGCGAGTTCGGCATCGAAGAGGGTCACGTCGCGGCAAGGTTCCCGGAGCCCGGGATCACCCAGCAGCCGCATCGGGCGGACGGTCCCGGAGCTGCCGGGGATGGGGGCGTGTCGCATGCCGGTCAGCGTACGGGGGCGGCTCGTTTCAGCCCCGGTGGGGGAAGTGGATAGGCTGATCGGCGACCGATGCCTTCCGGCCGGTGCAACGGCCCGGTGCGCACACCGCGGCCGACCGCCGGGAAGGTGAGCGGGGCCGGACGCGAGGAGGATGTGGAGACGATGGCAGGCAACGCGGAGCCACTGTCGCCGCGGGCGAAGCTGGCCGTGACGGCGGGCAAGGCCGCAGCGGCAGTGTCGCGGGCGGCGGGGCGCGGCAGCGGATCGGTGATCGGCGGCCGGGTGGCGCTGAAACTCGACCCTGATCTACTGGCCCGGCTGGCGACCCATCTCGACGTCGTGCTCGTTTCGGCCACCAACGGCAAGACCACCACGACGCGGCTCCTCGCCGAGGCGCTGCGCGCCAACGGCGAGGTCGTCTCCAACGCCCTGGGCGCCAACATGCCGGCCGGCATCACCTCGGCGCTCGCCGGCGGCTCCGAGGCGCGCTACGGCGTGATCGAGGTGGACGAGAAGTACCTGGCCGGCGTGGCCCGTGACGTCAAGCCCAAGGCCATCGCCCTGCTCAACCTCTCCCGGGACCAGCTGGACCGCGCCGCCGAGACCCGCATGCTCGCCGAGAAGTGGCGCGAGGGCCTGGCGGGCTCGGACGCCATCATCATCGCCAACGCCGACGACCCGCTGATCACCTGGGCCGCCTCCTCGTGCCCGACCGTCGTCTGGGTCGCCGCCGGCCAGGAGTGGAAGGACGACGCCTGGTCCTGCCCCTCGTGCGGCGGTGTCCTGCAGCGGCCTGCCGAGGACTGGTTCTGCGGCGAGTGCGGTTTCCGCCGCCCGACGGCGACCTGGGCGCTCTCCGGCGACCACGTGATCGACCCGTACGGGTCCGCGTGGCCGATCCAGCTCCAGCTGCCCGGCCGCGCCAACAAGTCCAACGCCGCCGTGTCCGCCGCCGCGGCGGCCGCCTTCGGGGTGGACCCCAAGGTCGCCCTGGAGCGGATGTACAAGGTGCAGGCCGTCGCCGGCCGCTACGACGTGGTGCAGTTCCACGACCGCGACGTCCGGCTGCTGCTCGCGAAGAACCCCGCCGGCTGGCTGGAGACCTTCTCGCTGATCGACGGCCCGCCGACCCCGGTGATCCTCTCGGTGAACGCCCGCGGGGCCGACGGCACGGACACCTCCTGGCTGTGGGACGTGGACTACACCCGTCTGGCCGGGCATCCGATCCGGGTCATCGGCGACCGGAAGCTGGACCTCGCGGTCCGCCTGGAGGTCGCGGGCCTGGACTTCCAGGTGTGCCAGGACTTCGACGAGGCGGTGCGCACCTCGCCGGCCGGCCGGATCGAGGCCATCGCCAACTACACCGCCTTCCAGGACCTCCGCCGCCGCGTCGGCAACTGACCGAAGACCCGTTTCGACAGGAGAAACACGCTGTGAGCGACTCCAGCCTGCGTCTGGTGTGGGTCTACCCCGACCTGCTGAGCACCTACGGTGACCAGGGCAACGTCCTGGTCACCGAGCGCCGGGCCCGCCAGCGGCGGGTGCCGGTCACCCGGATCGACGTACGGTCCGACCAGCCGATCCCGACCTCCGGTGACATCTACCTCATCGGCGGCGGCGAGGACCGCCCGCAGCGGTTGGCCGCCGAGCGGCTGCGCCGCGACGGCGGGCTGAACCGCGCGGTCGACAACGGCGCCATCGTCTTCTCGGTGTGCGCCGGCTACCAGATCATCGGCCACGAGTTCGTCAACGACCTCGGCCGCCCCGAGCCGGGCCTCGGCCTGCTGGACGTGGTGAGCGTCCGCGGCGAGGGCGAGCGCTGCGTCGGCGACGTGCTGGCCGACATCGACCCCGCGCTCGGCCTGCCGCCGCTGACCGGCTTCGAGAACCACCAGGGCGTCACCCATGTCGGCAAGAACGCCCGCCCCCTGGCGCGGACCCGCTTCGGCAACGGCAACGGCACCGGCGACGGCACCGAGGGCGCGTACAACGAGACCGTCTTCGGCACCTACATGCACGGCCCCGTCATGGCCCGCAACCCGCAGATCGCGGACATGCTGATCAAGCTGGCGATGGACGTCAGGGCGCTGCCGCCGGTCGACGACCAGTGGTACGAGGCGCTGCGCGCCGAGCGCATCGCGGCGGCGAGCCAGCCCGCCTGAGGCCCGCACCGTCGCGGGCCGGACCGGGGGACAACGGGGCCGGGGCCGGGTGGTGTCCGCACTGCGGGCGGCGTTTCCGCCGCCCGGACCCGGCTCGATAACCTAGGCGGCAGCGGTGCGCGTCGCCGCGGGTCCATCCGGACGACGAGGTCCGGCGCCCGGATCGATCTTTCAGGAGTAACCAGCAAATGCGTATTGGTGTGCTGACGAGCGGCGGCGACTGCCCCGGCCTCAACGCCGTCATCCGGTCGGTCGTGCACCGCGCGGTCGTCGACCACGGGGACGAGGTCATAGGCTTCCACGACGGGTGGAAGGGCCTCCTCGAGTGCGACTACCGCAAGCTCGACCTCGACGCCGTGGGCGGCATCCTGGCCCGTGGCGGCACCATCCTCGGCTCCTCCCGGGTCCGCCCCGAGCACCTGCGGGACGGTGTCGAGCGGGCCAAGGGCCACGTCGCCGACCTGGGCCTGGACGCGATCATCCCGATCGGCGGCGAGGGCACCCTCAAGGCCGCCCGGCTGCTGTCCGACAACGGCCTGCCGATCGTGGGCGTGCCCAAGACGATCGACAACGACATCGCCTCCACCGACGTCACCTTCGGCTTCGACACCGCCGTGACGGTGGCCACCGAGGCGCTGGACCGTCTGAAGACCACCGCCGAGTCGCACCAGCGCGTGCTGATCGTCGAGGTCATGGGCCGGCACACCGGCTGGATCGCCCTGCACTCCGGCATGGCCGCCGGCGCGCACGCGATCGTCGTGCCGGAGCGCCCCTTCGACGTCGACGAGCTGACCCAGCGGGTCGGCGAGCGCTTCTCCGCGGGCAAGAAGTTCGCGATCGTCGTGGTCTCGGAGGGCGCGAAGCCGCGCGAGGGCACGATGGACTTCGCGTCGGGCGTCAAGGACGTCTACGGCCACGAGCGCTTCACCGGCATCGCCACCCGGCTCTCGATCGAGCTGGAGGAGCGGCTGGGCAAGGAGGCCCGCCCGGTCATCCTCGGCCACGTGCAGCGCGGCGGCACCCCCACCGCCTACGACCGGGTGCTGGCCACCCGCTTCGGCTGGCACGCGGTCGAGGCCGCGCACAACGGCGACTTCGGCATGATGACGGCGCTGCGCGGCACCGACATCACGCTGGTACCGCTGGCCGAGGCCGTCGAGCACCTCAAGACCGTCCCGGCCGAGCGGTACGTCGAGGCCGAGTGCGTGCTGTGACGCGCTGATCGCCCTCCCAGGCCCTGTCGCCGCCCCCGGTCGCAAGCGCGGCCGGGGGCGGCTCTAGTCTGGTGCGGGCGCACCCGCCCCAACCGGCACATTGCCGACGGCGCGGTGCGTGCGGCAGGCGCGACAGGAGAGTGACGGATGGACCACGGCGGACACGGGATGACGACGGAGCTCCCGCCGTTCACCCTCGGCCGGGGGCTCGAGTTCAGCGGGGATCCGGTCTTCCTGGCCGGCTGTGTGCTCGCGCTCGTGCTCTACGGCTGGGGGGTCGTACGGCTGCTGCGGCGCGGCGACCGCTGGCCCGCCGGCCGGATCGTCGCCTTCGTCGCCGGAGTGCTCTCCATCGCCCTGGTGATGTGCACCGCGCTGAACGAGTACGGCATGGTCATGTTCAGCGTCCACATGGTGCAGCACATGGTCGTCAGCATGGTCTCCCCCATCCTGCTGCTGCTGGGCGCCCCGGTGACCCTGACCCTGCGGGCGCTGCCGGCGGCGGGACGCGGCCGCAAGGGCCCGCGGGAGCTGCTGGTGGCGCTGCTGCACAGCCGCTACATGCGGGTGATCACGCATCCGGCGTTCACCATCCCGCTGTTCATCGCCAGCCTGTACGGGCTCTACTTCACCCCGCTGTTCGACACCCTCATGGGCAGCCGGACCGGGCACATCGCGATGATGGTCCACTTCCTCGCCGTGGGCCTGGTGTTCTTCTGGCCGATCATGGGCGTGGACCCGGGACCGAACCGGCCGAGCCATGTGATGCGCATCCTGGAGCTGTTCGCCGGGATGCCGTTCCACGCCTTCTTCGGCATCGCCCTGATGATGGCGAGCGAGCCGATGATCGGCGCCTTCCGGCACCCGCCCGCCTCGCTGGGGATCGACGCGCTGGACGACCAGACCGCGGCCGGCGGCATCGCGTGGGCGTTCAGCGAGATCCCGTCGGTGATCGTCCTCGTGGCGCTGCTGATCCAGTGGTACACCTCGGACCAGCGCCAGGCGCGTCGCAAGGACCGCGCCGCGGACCGTGACGGCGACGCGGAACTGGCAGCCTACAACGCGTACTTGGCATCCTTGGAGGCACGGGGTCGCGGCTGACGGGGCCGCCCGCCGCGAAGGGAGGCCCGCGATGGGCGACCAGGTACGGATATCGGGCGACGCGCTGCAGTTGCCGGGCGGCGTGACGGTGCGCTTCATGCGCACCCTGCGGCTGCCGGAGACGGGGACGCATCCGCTCCCACCCGGGATCGGGACCTTCCCGCTGCGCCGGGTCTCGGACCATCCCGACACCGCGCCCCAGGAGTGGCTCGCGCGGGGCGGGGTCATGCTGCCCGTCTACCAGCGCGAGGCCATGTGGCTCAGCTTCTCGGCCTCCGCGCCGGCCGCGCTCCAGGTGGGCGTCGGCAAGGTGTGCGCGGTGTCGGGACGGCCGTGGAGCGACCGGCTGTCGCAGGACCCGCAGAACTACGTGGTGCTGCCGCGTCAGCCGTGGCTGGACGGCATCAACTCCGGCTCCGGGACGATCCGGCAGTTCGTGGCCGTGCCGCTGGGCCTGGGCGCGACCGTCGAGGGCCAGGTCACCGGCGAGGAGGTCTGGGGCGGGGTGCAGTTGCAGGTGTCCGAACTCGGCGAGGAGCAACTGGCCGCGTGGCGGGCCGAGCAGCGGCGCCGGGAGAGCACCCGTCGCGCGGCCTTCGGCGGCTACGGCGGCGCTCCGGGGGCGATGCCGATGGCCGCCCCGGCGGCCGCACCGCCGCCGGCCCCGGGGGGCGCACCGCGCCCGGCGGGGGGTGCGACACGGTCCCCGGTCTCCATGGGCCTGGGCGCGGGCGGCCGGATGCGGCAGGAGGTCTACCGCGACGACCGCAAGCCGTCCGACTGGCGCGACAGGCCCTCGGGCCGGGTCTTCGTCCACCTCACGACGGTGCCGGAATGGCGCCGCATCACCGGCGAGCCGGCTCCTCCCTCCCCGGTGAACCGCGCGGCGTACACCGCCGCCGGACTGCCCTGGTTCGACTACTACGACGCCGACGCGGAGGACCTGGCGGCCCCCGGCACGCTCGGCCGCGTGAAGCCGGTCGGCGACTGGCTCGGCGAGGACGAGTCGCCGTGGGTGGCACCGCACCCGGGTCAGGTGACGCAACTGGGGGACGGGAACCAGGTCACCGACGGCGACTGGTAGCGCACGGCGGGCGGCGGCGGGACCATGGAGTCCGGGCCGCCTCCCCGCGGCCCCCGGGGAGGAGGCCAGGAATGCACACACCTGCGAAGGCGATGATCACGTGCACGGTGGCGTGTCTGGTCGCCGTGACCGCGTACACGGTCGCGCTCGGCCCCAACGGCTGGGTGTGGTTCGCCTGGGTCGTCCTCATGCTGGCCACGATCGGGGTGTTCGCGATCCGCACCCCGCGCTGAGGGTTCCGCGTAAGGCCCCGTACCGTGACCCGGCGGTCGGGCGAGGCGACAGGGCGGCGGGGCCGGCCCCGCCGCGCATCGGGCGGGTAGCCGGAGTGGGCCCCGGCGACCGGCGTCCCGCCGTCAGGGCCTCGTCGGGGCGGCGTGCGCGTCCCGGGCGGCGATCGCCCCGAGGCGGCGCAGGTCGTCGGTGAGGTCACCGCTGCGGTCGAGGTGGGCCGGGACCAGCCTGCCCACGAGCCACCGGAACCAGCGGGGCGTGTTCCGCATCCGGTAGGTCTGCACCACCCGGGTCCCCGTACCGGACCGCTCCAGTGCGATGGTCCAGTCGGTGCTGTCGGGGAACAGCGGGGTGGCGACGGTGCGCCAGGTGATCCGGTGCGGCGGCTCGAACTCCACGATCTCGCAGACCCGGCTCCAGCGCAGCCGGCCCGATCGGTTGTACCCGCGGAAGCGGGCGCCCGGCGCCGCCGACGTCGCCCCGCGCAGCCATCCGACCCGGTGGCACTCGTGGCTCCACTCGCTGGTCCGGGTCACGTCCGCGACGACGCGCCACACGGCCTCGGCCGGCGCGTCGACGACCACCTCGGTGCGGCACGCGCGGGCGACGCCCCGCTCCGTCCCGTCGCCGTTCCCCTTGCTTTCGCCGTTGTCCCTCATCGCTTCCTCCCCCTCGATCCCCTGTGCTCCGGTGTCACGTGTCGAGCAGCCGGTCGACGACACCGGCCACCCAGTGCTCGTACTGCTGCGGCGTCCAGCCGGAGAGCCCGGTCAGCAGGTGGTAGACCTCGACGCCGAGGACGGCCCACACCCCGTCCAGCTCCTCCTGGGTCACCGCACGCCCCGTGACGCGTGTCATGCCCTGCCCGACGCTGATGCGGCGGCGCCGCTGGTTGTCCCGGAGCCTCTCCGCGAGGTCCGCGTTGGAGGCGGCCGCCTCGCGCAGCGCGAGGTGCACACCGGCGGTGCGCCGGTGGATCACGGTGACCAGCCGTGCGGCGGCGGCGATCCGCTGCTGCCGGGTGCCGGACCCGAGCCCGGCGAACTCCGGGCGTTCGGCGAGCGTTTCGGGCCGCGCGTCGCCGACCACCGCTACGTCGAGCGCGGCCATCAGCAGTTCGCCCTTGGACCGGAAACCCGCGTACACCGTCTCGACCGACACCCCGGCCTCGCGGGCGACGTCCCGCATCCCGGTCGCCGCCCAGCCGTGCTCGCCGAACAGCCGGACGGCCGCGGCCAGCACCACGGCCCGTGTCTCCCCGGCCTGTTGCTCGCGTCGCGGTGAGCGGTACGGGCGCCGTGCCCGGGGCGCTTCCTCCGTCGCCATCAGCGCGCCGTTCCGTTCCGCGCGCGGTCCTGCGCGGGCCACCATTCCGCGCGGCGGCGCCGGTAGGCGCGGGCGAAGCCGTACAGCAGGACGAAGCGCGGGACCGGGGGCACCAGTCGCACCACGATCCGGTGGCCCGCCGGGTCGATGCCGTCGAGCAGCCAGTGCCCCTCCATGCCGAGCTGCGTCAACGACTTGGACCTGACGTTGTACTCCTGGTCCCAGGCGTGCCATTCGGCCTGGGTGAGGGTCGCCGACACCACGGGCATGGCCTCCGCGACCTCGCGCTCCAGGTGCGGCACGAGAACGGCCGTCAGCGAGTCGAGCGCCGCGAGGAGCCTGATGCGCGCCTCGTCGGAGGCCGTCTCCGCGTACCGCCGGGCGGCGTCCGTCACGGTCACGGCCGCCGGGGTGATCCTGCGGTGGTCGGTGTCCAGGGAGTCCAGCAGCGGCCCCGTGGCTGGGTCGCGCTCGCGCACCTGCGGCCACAGGCCCTCGTCCTCGCCGGTGTGGTGCGTGTGGAGGAACTCCATCAGCCACACGACGTGGCGGCCGACCGCGCTCCCCTGTCGCGGCTGCGGAAGCGGCTCGGAGGTCAGCACCGTCCGCGTGCGCTCCAGGTCGCGGCGCAGCGCGCCGTGCACGATCCCCATCATCCGTGTGTCCGCCGGCGCGGAACCCGTCCCCATGTCGCCCTCCCCGTGGCTGCCTTGGCAGGAGAGTAGAACGGCGCCACTTTCCCTACAAGGCTGTTCCGGTGAATTCTGGTGCACGGGCACGGGCACGGGCGCCGGGTCACGGGCACGGGCGCCGGGGCCCGGACGTCAGGCTCCGGTCCGTCACCCGCGTCGTGCGGCGGAGGCGGTCACCGCGGCCACGGCGGCGGTCACCACGAGGCTCCCGGTCGTGACCATCCCCACGCCGACCAGGAAGAGGCCGCTCGAGTCGTCCGACCAGTCATAGAAGGCGGCGGCGGTCAGGTCGGCCGTGGTGCCGAGCACGGCGGCCCGGACGAGGCCCCGGGACGCGGCCCAGCACACGGGCGGCAGCAAGGTGAGCCCCAGCCCCACGACCTGCCACGCTTCGTAGGGGCCGGTCTCCGTGCCGTCGGGTTGCACATCACGTTGCCGGTCCCCGCCCAGCCAGGCGGCCGACGCGACGACGGCCTGCAGGAGGACCGGCAACAGCCGGGACAGGGGATTCGCCGATTCTTGAGGCCTGGCCCGAGCGTCCCCTCTCGCCGCTTCGCCGACCGGAGCGCACGTACTCAGCCCCCACCGCGTACATGACACCGGCCGGACCAAAGCGCCGAACACGCGACGGAGCAGACGGAGTCCCCGGTGTCAGGCGGGAGCGTGGCGGGCGAGGCCGGAGACGAGGAGGTCGAGGCCGAACTCGAAGCGCTCGTCGCCCTCGTCGCGCATGAGGGCGTCGACCATACCCGTGATGTGGGGGAAGCCCTCGGGTGGCAGGGAGCCGAAGTACTCGCGGATGCGCACGATCTGCTCGTCGAGGGTGACTCCGCTCTCGCCGAACCCCTGGCTGCGCAGGCTCTCCTCGACCGCGGTGGCCGTGACGAAGAGCGCGAGGGCGTCCACGCCGTAGGCGCAGACCTGGTCGGAGAGGCCGCCGGCCTTGAGGATCGCGAGCATCGCCTCGGCGTTGAGGAGGGCGTTGGGGCCGAAGGGGATGCCCTGGCCGATGGCGGCGCGCGCCAGGTCGCGATGGGCGACGAGGACGCTGCGGCCCTGCCGGGCCAGCTCCTTGATCTGCTCCTGCCACCGCTCGGGGTCGGGCTCGGGACGGGTCACGTCGGCCTGGATGCGGTCGAGGAGCAGCTCCAACAGCTCCTCCTTGTTGGCGACGTGCGCGTAGAGCGAGGCGGCGCCGGTGTCCAGTTCCTGGGCGACCCGGCGCATGCTCAGCGCGTCCAGGCCCTCGGCGTCGACGACGTGGAGGGCCGCTGTGACGATCGCCTCGCGGCTGAGGCTGCGACGGGGGGCCTTCTTGCGCTCGGCGCGCCAGGGCGGGACGGGGACCGATGTCACGTGCTGCGTACCTCCGGGAGCGGAACACGGACAGCGTACTTGACACGAACGCCGTTCGTTGTCTAGAACACTGTTCGTTCAACACGAACGCCGTTCGTCCGACAGGACGCCACCCGCCCCGATGGAGGACCCATGAGCACCCAGGCGCTCTCCCCGCCCGCTCCCCCGGCCACCGGCCATCCCCTGCGCAAGCTCGGGCTGGCCGTGATCCTCGCCGTCGAGATCATGGACCTGCTCGACGCCACGATCGTCGGCGTCGCCTCGCCCTCGATCCGCGCGGACTTCGGCGGCAGCTCCACACAGATCCAGTGGATCACCGCCGCCTACACGCTGGCCTTCTCCGTACTGATGATCACCGGGGCGCGGCTCGGCGACATCGTCGGCCGCCGCAGGATGTTCCTCGTCGGGCTCGCCGGGTTCACGGTGTGCTCCGCGCTGTGCGCGGCCGCGGGCTCCGCCGGGATGCTGATCGCTGGGCGGGCCGCGCAGGGGCTGTTCGCCGCGATGATGGTGCCGCAGGGCCTCGGCATCCTGCGGCAGATGTTCCCGCCGAAGGAGCAGGGGGCGGCCTTCGGCGCGTTCGGGCCGGTCATGGGTCTCGCCGCGGTCGCCGGGCCGGTCCTCGGCGGTTTCCTCACCGACGCGGACCTCTTCGGCTCCGGCTGGCGCTCGGTGTTCCTCATCAACGTCCCGATCGGCGTCCTCGCCTTCGCCGTCGCGCTGCGCATCCTGCCCGAGGGCCGCTCGCCGCACGCGCCGCGGCTGGACCTGCCGGGATCGGCACTGGTCAGCCTCGGCGTGCTCATGCTCGTCTACCCGCTGGTCCAGGGCCGCGACCTGGGCTGGCCGTTGTGGACACACCTGTCGATGGCGGGCGCGGTCCCGGTCCTCGGTCTCTTCGCCTGGTACCAGCGGCGGCTGGTGGCGCGGGGCGGTTCCCCGCTCGTCGAACCCGGGCTCTTCCGCCACCGCGGCTTCTCCGCCGCGCTCGTGGTGGGCGTCGCCTTCTTCGCCGCGGTCAGCGGGCTGATGCTGGTGCTCACCCTGCACCTGCAGGTGGGGCTCGGCTACAGCGCCCTGCACGCCGGGGCGTCGATGATCCCCTGGTCCGCCGGCACGGTCGTGGGCGCGGTCCTCTCCGGTGCCGTCCTCGGCCCCAGGTACGGCCGGCGCACCATCCAGGCCGGCTTCGCGCTGTCGGCGGTCGCGGTCGCCGCGCTGGCGCTCACCGTGCACCTGGCGGGCCACGGGGCCACCACCTGGCAGCTGCTGCCCGCCCTCCTGCTGAACGGCTTCGCGATGGGCCTGGTCATGGCGCCCTTCTTCGACATCGCCCTCGCCGACGTCGAGGAGCGCGAGACCGGCTCGGCCTCCGGTGTCCTCAACGCCGTGCAGCAGCTCGGCGGTTCGGTCGGCGTCGCGGTGCTCGGCACGGCGTTCTTCTCGTACGCCGCCGACGGGGGCACGGTGCCCGCGACCCAGTGGACGGCGCTCATGGCCGCGGCCGCCTTCGTCGCGGCGCTGGCGGCCGCCTTCCTGCTGCCCCGCCACGCGCGGGAGGGCACGGCGGGCCACTGAAGGGAGCCATGGCACCGGGCGGTGTGCGGGGAGCCGGTCGCAAAGGCGCGGCGGCCGGGACGAGCGCGGTGGAGGTCGCGTCCGGGCCCGGCCCCGAGCCCGGACGTGACGGCGGGTCATGTCCTGGCCATTCACCTGGCGGACGCGTGCGGGCCCGGTGACGCGCGGGGTCCGCCACGCCTAGACTGACGATCCTCGAACCGCGTTGTGACCTGGCAGAACGCCGCCCGGAGCCGATCGGCGCCAGTTGGGAGTCAGTCCGTGTTCTACTACGTGCTCAAGTACGTGGTCCTCGGCCCGTTGCTGCGGGTGCTGTTCCGCCCGAGGATCGAGGGCATGGAGAACATCCCGGAGGAGGGCGCGGCGATCGTCGCGGGCAACCACCTGTCGTTCTCCGACCACTTCCTCATGCCCGCGATCCTGCCGCGCCGGATCACCTTCCTGGCGAAGGCCGAGTACTTCACCGGCACCGGCCTCAAGGGCCGGCTGACCGCGGCGTTCTTCCACAGCATCGGGCAGATCCCGGTCGACCGCTCCGGCGGCAAGGCGGGCGAGTCGGCGATCCGCGAGGGAATGAAGGTGCTCGGCAAGGGCGAGCTCCTCGGCATCTACCCCGAGGGCACCCGCTCCCACGACGGACGCCTCTACAAGGGCAAGGTCGGCGTGGCCGCCATGGCCATCCGCGCCAAGGTACCGGTCGTCCCGTGCGCGATGATCGGCACGTACGAGATCCAGCCCGCCGGGCGGCGGCTGCCGCGCATCAAGCCGGTGACGATCCGCTTCGGCGAGCCGATGGAGTTCTCCCGCTTCGAGGGGATGGACAACGAGCGCTACGTGGTGCGCTCGGCCACGGACGAGATCATGTACGCCATCCTCGCCCTGTCCGGCCAGGAGTACGTCGACCGGTACGCCGCCGAGGTCAAGGCGGAGCAGCAGGGCCAGTCCGGCATCGGCTCCCGGCTGCGCCGCGGCGCCTGACCCGTTGCGCCCTGCGCGGATCCGCGCAGGGCGAACGACCCTGGTCCCGCCGCCCGCGGGCCGCCTAGCGTCGCCGTCATGACGGGAACTGCGTTCGTGATCGGGGCGACGGGACAGATCGGCCGGGCGGCGGTGCGCGCCCTCGCCGAGGACGGCTGGGAGGTGCGGGCCGCCTCCCGCGGGGGCGGCGGTGAGGTGGAGTGGCCCGACGGGGTCCGGCCGGTGGCCGTGGACCGCGAGGACACCGCCGCGCTGGCGGCGGCGCTCGGCGAGGGCTGCGACGTGCTGCTGGACTGCGTGGCCTACGGGCCGGAGCACGCGCGGCAGCTGACGGAGCTGGCGGACCGGATCGGCTCCGCGGTCGTCGTCTCCAGCTGCTCCGTCTACGAGGACGGCCGGGGCCGCAGCCTCGACACCGACGGGGAGCCGGGCGGCGCGCCCGTCTTCCCGGTGCCCGTCGCGGAGACGCAGCCGGTGCTGGCCCCCGGCGAGGGCGGCTACTCGGCGCGCAAGGTGGCGCTGGAGCGCGACCTGCTGGCGGCGGAGGGGCGGTTGCCCGTCACCCTGCTGCGCGCCGGGGCGGTCCACGGCCCGCACAGCCTGCGGCCGAGGGAGCTGTACTTCGTCAAGCGGGCCGTGGACCGGCGGCCGTTCCGGGTGCTCGCGTACGGCGGGCAGAGTCGCTTCCACCCGGTGCACGCCGCGAACCTCGCCGAGCTGGTGCGCCTGGCCGCCCGCCGCCCGGGCTCCCGGGTGCTCAACGCCGGCGACCCGTACGCCCCGACGGTGGCGGAGATCGCGGACGCGATCGCCGCGGTGCTCGGCCACGAGGCGCGGACGTACGCCGTGGCCGGCCCTCCCCCGGCGAAGAACGTCGGCGACACCCCGTGGACCACGGCGCACCCCTTCGTACTGGACATGTCGGCCGCGGAGCGCGACCTGGGCTACCGCGCCGTGACCGGCTACGCGGAGTCGCTGCCGGAGAACGTGGCCTGGCTGGTGGAACGGCTCGGCGGACGGGACTGGCGGGAGGCCTTCCCCGTCCTGGCGTCGACGTACGACCGTTTCGGCGACCTGTTCGACTACGAGGCCGAGGACCGCTGGCTGGCCGCCGGAAAACCGCTCGCCGGGCCCGGGGAGGCCAACTAGCCTCGGAGTCGTGGGAAGGGACAGGACATGAGTGCGCGGCTGCGGGCCCTCGCCAAGGAGACGGAAGGCCTCGTCGCGACCGGCCGCTACCGGACGGCACGCGGCGTGGAGGTGGCCATCGGGGAGGCCGTCGCACGGTCCGTGCTGGGGACGCGGATGTACGGCCCGGGACCCGTCGACCCCGGCCCCGGCCCCGGCACGGAGCGCATCGGGCCCACGGCCTTCGAGGTGACCGGCGAGGACAGCCTGCAGGCGGCGCGCCGCCTGGTGAGGCAGGCCCCGGGGGTCCCGGTCGCCGTGCTGAACTTCGCCTCGGCGCGCAACCCCGGTGGCGGCTACGTCAACGGTGCCCAGGCCCAGGAGGAGGCGCTGTGCCGCGCGTCGGCGCTCTACACGACGCTGCTCACGGTGCGGGAGTTCTACGAGTGGCACCGGGCGGACCGCAGCCCCTTCTACAGCGACCGGGTGATCCACTCCCCCCGCGTCCCGGTCTTCCGCGACGAGCGCGGCGTCCTGCTGGACGAGCCGTTCGAGGCCGGCTTCCTCACCTCCGCCGCCCCCAACGCGGGGGTGATCGTCCGTCAGGAGCCGGACGCCGCGGGCCGCGTGCCCGCGGCGCTGTCGGCCCGGGCGGGCAGGGTGCTCGAGGTCGCCGCGGCGCACGGCTACCCCTCCCTGGTGCTGGGCGCCTGGGGTTGCGGGGTGTTCCGCAACGACCCGGCGGCCGTCGCCGCCGCCTTCCGCGAGCACCTCGGCCCGGGCGGCCGGTTCGCGGACCGCTTCGGCCGCGTCGTCTTCGCCGTACTCGACCGGCGCCCGGACTCGCCCACCCGGGCCGCCTTCGCCGCCGCCTTCCCCGGGTAGAGGAGTCCCATGAGCGACAAGCGCAACATCGACACCGTGATGGACGCCGTGGACCAGAAGTGGATGCCGCACGTCCTCGCCGAGGTCAACGACTACGACGTCAAGGTCGCCGACGTGGAGGGCGACTTCCCCGAGCACGCGCACGCGGACACCGACGAGTTCTTCCTCGTCCTCGCCGGCCGGCTGCACCTGGAACTGCCGGACCGCACGGTGACCCTCGGCCCGCACGAGGTGTTCACCGTCCCCCGCGGCGTCCCGCACCGGCCGCGCGCCGAGGAGGGCACCCGCATCCTGATGTTCGAGCCGCGTGGCACGGTCAACACCGGCGACGGCAACGAGGGCTCGGGCACCACCGGGGTGCGGCTCGGTTAGCCTCCCGGGCCCGGAACGCCGGACGGCCCCGCCGCGCCCCGGTGGGCGCGGCGGGGCCGTCCGTCCTGGTACCGCGGTGGGTCAGCTCGTGGGCGGTACCGGCGCGGCGTGCGGGGCGCACGTCACGTCGGACCGGTCGAGCCTGCCCGTCACGAAGTAGCCGGTGACGCGGTCGTTGATGCAGGGGTTGACCAGGCCGGTGACACCGTGCGAGCCGGCGCCCTTCTCGGTGATCATGAGCGAGCCCTTGAGCCGCTTGTGCAGCTCCACGGCGCCGGTGTACGGGGTCGCCGCGTCACGGGTGCTCTGGACGATCATGACGCGCGGCAGGCCGTGGCCGGTCCGCACCTCCACGGGGTTCTGCTGCGGGACGCCCCACGTGGCGCACGGCAGGTTCATCCACGCGTTGGACCAGGTCAGGAACGGGTACTTGGCGTGCAGCCGGGTGTTGTCGCGGTCCCAGGTGTGCCAGTCGCGCGGCCACTTGGCGTCGGTGCACTCCACCGCCGTGTAGACCGCGTTGCCGTTCTCCGAGGAGATGTTGCCCGCGGTGTCCGACAGGTCGGGGGCCGCGGCGTCGACCAGTGCCTGGGTGTCGCCCCCGAGGTAGGCGCTCCAGATCCCGGCCACGGCCGCCCACGAGGAGTCGTAGTACGGGGCGCTCTGGAAGAGGCCGAGCAGTTCGGCCGGGCCCACGACCCCGCCGATGGGGTGCGCCTTGGCGGTGGCCCGCAGCTTCTCCCACTGCGCCTGGACCTTCGCCGGGGTGTTGCCGATGTGGTAGACGGAGTCGTACGTGGCGACCCAGGCCTTCCAGTCGTTCCAGCGGCCCTCGAAGGCGACGTCCTGGTCGAGGTTGTTCCGGTACCAGATCTGGTCGCGGGACGGGTTCACGACGCTGTCGACGACCATGCGCCGCACGTGCGACGGGAAGAGCGTGGCGTAGACGGCGCCGAGGTAGGTGCCGTAGGAGACGCCGAGGTAGTTGAGCTTCCGCTCGCCGAGGGCGGCGCGGACGACGTCGAGGTCGCGCGCGGTGTTGGCCGTCGTCATCTGCGACAGCATCGCGGCGCCGGTGCGCTCCTTGCAGCCTTCCGCGTACTCGGCGGCCAGCTTGCGCTGCGCCCGCTTGTCGGCCTCGCTGTCCGGCACCGGGTCGGCCTTGGGGGCCTTCACGAACTCCTGCGGGTCGGCGCAGGAGATGGGCGCCGAATGGCCGACGCCGCGCGGGTCGAAGCCGACGAAGTCGTAGGCCTTGGCGGTCGCCGCCCAGATCGGGTTCTTGGTCGTCACGCGGAGCGGGAAGCGCATGCCGGAGCCACCGGGCCCGCCCGGGTTGTAGATCAGGGCGCCCTGGCGCTCGGCGGCGGTGCCGGTGTTGCCGATGCGGTCCACCGCGATCTTGATCGTCTTGCCGTGGGGCTTGGCGTAGTCCACGGGTACGGTCACCCAGCCGCACTGGACGGGGCTCGCGATGCCCCAGTCCGCCGGGCAGGCGGCCCAGTCGATGCCCTTCGCGGCCGCGTGCGCGGCGGCGATCCGTACGCCTTGGGCCTCGGCGGCGCCGCTGTGTCCGTGGGCCGTCGGCGCGCTGCGGGCGACCGCGGTCTGCGGTGCCGCCGTGGCGACGGTGCCGGCTATCAGGGCTGCGGTCAGCCCGAGCACGGCCGTGCGTCTCACCATGAACTCCCCCTGCTGGTGATGCCGCTCGTGGCGGCCCGATCACAACTGCAGGGGGATCCTTTCGCCTCGAAGGCCTCCGAGAGAAGATCCTATGAGCGTTTCTTTACCAACCCATAGGCCGGGACCCGCGGTTGGCGGCGTACTCCACCGCCGCCTCGGCGAGGCCGCGGACGAAGGGGTGCGGCACGGAACCGTCGCCGGCCGGCTCCGGCTGGAAGAGGGTCGCCAGGCAGAAGGGGTGGCCGGGGGGGGTCGGCGACCCGCGGTTCGCCGTCGGGGTCGTGGCCGGTGAACCGGAGGCCGTGCGCGGTGAGGTCGTGCGCGCGGCCGGCTCCCCGTCCTCGCGGATCGCGGCCGGGGCCTCGCCGCCGGCCGCCGGCGCCCGGCCGGCCGGCCGCGGCCCTGGCGCGGCTGCGGGAGCGGCGACCACGCACCCGGGTGACGCTGCGGGTGCTGGACCGCGCTGCGGTCGTCGCCGGGGTGGCCGCGGCGGAGCTCGACGTCGGGCCGGTCGACGGGGCGGCGGCGCCCAGCGATCCGCTGCGGCTGCCGGAGACCGGTCCGCCGCGCCGAGCCGGCGGGGGCTGCGGCACGAGGGTCCCGAGGTCCGGGAGGTGCTGGAACTCGTCCGGTCCGCGCTCGGCCTGGCGCTGCTGCCGCGTTCCGCGGCCGAGGGGACGGCCCGCGTCGCCGCGGTGCCGCTCACCGCGCCGCGGCCGGTCCACCGTACGGAGGTGCTGCACCGCGGCGGTGCGGGCGGTCCGGCGGCGGTGCTGATCGGCCCGCTGACGGGTGCCTCCGTCCCGTAGCGGCCGACCGGGCCTCACCCGTTCGGCCCAGCGCCTTTTGCCCCGCCCTGGTGAGGGCCGCACAGTCGAGTGACGGCGGTGACTGGGCGCCATCCCCCCGGGATGGACGACGCGATCCCCCGGGCGACCGTCCCGGGACCCGCGCTCGACGGGCCCTGCCACGCGATCCCGCACCGCCCCGTGCGAGCGAGCGGCCCTCCCGGGCCCCACGCCACCGTCCTCAGCGCGGCTGCGGCGTGCGCACGGCCCTCGCGCCCCCAAAGGATCGAGGTCCCATGGACAGCACCCCGAAGACACGCGTCGTTCTGCGCATTCGGCTTCACCAGGGCAAGGGGGATCAGTATGCGCAGGCATACGACCTCGTGCACCGCGGCATCGTCAAGGCGGACGGCTTCATCAGTTCGCAGCTGTGCCGCTCCCTCGCGGATCCGGACAGCTGGATCGTCACCAGCGAGTGGCGGTCGCTCGACCAGTACCTCGCGTACCTGGCGAGCGAGGACTTCAAGGCGCGGCGGGTCGGGCTGCGCGAGTGCATCCTGGAGCACGAGTCGACGCAGTACGCGGTCGTCGCCGACGTGACGCGGTGATCGCGTGAAGCCCTGACGCGGTGCCGGCCGCGGCCCCCGGGGCGGTGCCCGCCCCGGGGGCCGGTCCGCGTGCGCGTCAGCGCCAGCGGTACAGCTCCTTGAGCCGGTTCACGACGATGTTGAAGCGGCCCCGGTCGAGCGCGCAGGCCTCGCGGCGCATGCCGTCGGCGTGGACGCGCAGCACCCGGTCGACGTTCACCCAGGAGGCGCGGCCGGACTTGTCCCACGGGCCGGAGCCGATGGCGACCCACTCCCGGTCGTCGTTGTGCTCCTTGCTGGAGAGCTGCACCGCGAGCAGGGTGTCGCCCCGCTCGCGTGCGACGACGAGGACCGGTCGGTCCTTGCCGCGGCCGTCGTTCTCCTCGTAGGGCACCCAGGTCCAGACGATCTCGCCCGGGTCGGGGTCGCCGTCGTGGGCCGGTGCGTACTCGGTGCGGACGGGCCCGACCTGCTCCGGCTGTGCCTCGGTGGTCGCGCTGGGGCCGTAGCGGCCGGGGTTCTCGGTGTCTATGGACGTCACGGGGCCACGCTAGCCGACAGCAACCGGCGCAGGCACAGCCCGTCCGGGGCGACGGCGGTCAGCAGCGCGGCGGGACCGGCCAGCGGCGTCAGGACGGACTCGCCCTGTTCCGCTTCCCGTACCGGCACCCGCGCCTCCACCGGCTTCTCCTCGAACGCCGGGTCGACGAAAAGCAGTTGGCCCGCGGCACGGTACGTGTGCAGGACGGCGGGGCCCGCCCAGCCCGCCGCGCCCGGCCCGAAGGAGAGCTCCTGGTCCAGCAGCGGACGGCCGCCGATCCGTACCGTGAGGCGGGTGGTGAGCCGGCCGGGCCGCTCCCCCGCCCGGCCGAGGATCTGCTCCTCGCGCAGCACGAGGCGGGCGCCCGGGGCGAGTTCGGCCGTGGTGGTCATGAGGAGGTCGCTGCCCTCCGCGGCGATCAGCGGCTCCGGCAGCCAGTGCAGTTCGGCGTCCTCGCCGACGGTGAGCCGTACGTCGTACCGCGCCCGCTCGCCACCGCGGCCGGGCAGCGCCACAGTGGCCGCCGCCGCGTCCACGTGCAGCACGGCGCCCGGCGCGGCGGTGACGTGCACGGCCAGCCGGTCGCCGCCGAGGGGGGCCGTCATGGCGCCCACGACCGTCACGCGGGCCGCCCGTTCGTCCGCGGACCTGGTGCGGCGCAGCGCGAACGGCCCCTCACCGGCGAGTTCGGGCAGCGCGGTGCCGCCGCGGCCGTCCGGGACGGCGGTGATCCGCGCGGTGGCGTGGACGCCGCTCACGCGGGAACCGCCGCCCAGGCCGCGAGCCGCGCCCGGACCCACTCGGCGACGGGGGCGACGCCGTTCTCGGCCACGAGGGAGGTGAAGACCACGGGCAGTTCGCCGCGCTGCTGCTTCGCGTCGCGCGCCATGCGGCCGAGGTCGGAGCCGACGTAGGGAGCGAGGTCGGTCTTGTTGACGACCAGCAGGTCGGCGGTGGTGACGCCGGGACCGCCCTTGCGCGGGATGTCGTCGCCGCCGGCCACGTCGATGACGAACACCTGGGCGTCGGCCAGGCCCTTGGAGAAGGTGGCGGTGAGGTTGTCGCCGCCGGACTCCACCAGCACGAGGTCGAGCGGCCCGACGGCGTCCTCCAACTCCTCGACGGCCTCGAGGTTGGCCGAGATGTCGTCGCGGATCGCGGTGTGCGGGCACGCGCCCGTCTCCACCGCGGCGATGCGCTCGGGCGGCAGGACGGCGTTGCGCAGGAGGAAGTCGGCGTCCTCGCGCGTGTAGATGTCGTTGGTGACGACGGCGATGGACAACTCGTCGCGCAGCGCGCGGCACAGCGCGGCGACGGTGGCGGTCTTGCCCGAGCCGACCGGGCCGCCGAGGCCGATGCGCAGGGCGCGGCGGCTGCCGTCGGGGCGGGCGGTGGGGCCGGCCCAGGTGTGCCGCTGCGGGAAGACGGTGTGCTCGTGGTCGAGGTGCATGAGGGTTCCCCCTAGGAGGCGAAGAGGCGGACGGGCCACCCGGCGTGGGCCTCGGCGTACACGTCGAGCAGGGGCGCGGAGGCGGCCGGCAGGGCGCCGGTGCCCTCGGTGAGGCAGCGGTGGGCGGCGTCGGCGGCCCGGGCGGCGACCTCGTCCAGGTCCGGGGCGAGCCGGGCGAGGACGGCCGTCACCGCGAACGGGTCGAGGCTCAGCAGGCGTACGGCCGCGGTGGCCGGGCCGGTCACGGCCTCGTACGCCGCCGCGTGGGCGGCGTCCAGCGGGGTGAGCCCGGCGGCCCGGGCCGTGACGCCGAGCACGACGGGCTGGTGGGCGCCCCGCGGCCGCGCGGTGGCGAGCGCGTCGAGGCCGGGTGACGGCCAGGCGGCGCGCGCGGCGCGCATCATCTGGCGGCCGAGGCGCCGGGCGGTCTGCCGCAGTGCGGGCGAGGGGGTGCGGGCGTCTGCGGCCTCGTCCAGGGCGAGCGGGTCGGCGCCCGCCGTGGCCGCGGCGGCGAGCGCCGCGGCCACCAGGCCCGCGGTGTGGAGTCTGCCCCGGCAGAAGTCCTCGAGCGTGCCGGGGCCGGTGATCCGGCCCGCCGTGACGGCGGCCTCGGCCCCTCCGGAGTGGGCGTGGCCCCCGGCGGGGAAACGGCCGTCGGCGAGCAGCAGCAGCGCGGCGCGGTTCATCGTCCTCCTGCTCCGCTCAGAACAGGAAGTACCGCTGGGCCATGGGGAGTTCCACGGCCGGGGCGGGTTCGACGACGTCTCCGTCGATGCGGACGGTGAAGGTGTCGGGGTCCACCTCGACGCGCGGCATGGCGTCGTTCTCGCGCATGTCCGCCTTGGTGACGCGCCGTGTGTCGCGGATCGGGAGGAACCGCTTCCCGAGGGCGAGGCGTTCGGCGAGGCCGTCCTCCAGGGCGGTGTGCGTCACGAAGGTGAAGGAGTTGGCGGCGGGAGCACCGCCGATCGCTCCGAACATCGGGCGCGGCAGGACCGGCTGGGGGGTCGGGATGGAGGCGTTGGCGTCGCCCATCTGCGCGTAGGCGATCTGGCCGCCCTTGAGGACCAGTTGCGGTTTGACGCCGAAGAACGCCGGGTCCCACAGCACCAGGTCGGCGAGCTTGCCGCTCTCGACCGAGCCGATCTCCCCGTCGAGGCCCTGGGCGACGGCGGGGTTGATGGTGTACTTGGCGACATATCGACGTGCGCGCAGGTTGTCGGCCCGCCCGTCGCCGGGCAGGGCGCCGCGCCGCCGCTTCATGACATGCGCGGTCTGCCAGGTGCGCAGTACGACCTCGCCGACCCGGCCCATGGCCTGGGAGTCCGAGGAGATGATCGAGATCGCCCCCAGGTCGTGCAGGACGTCCTCGGCCGCGATGGTGCTGGGCCTGATCCGCGACTCGGCGAAGGCGAGGTCCTCGGGCACGGAGGGGTTGAGGTGGTGGCAGACCATCAGCATGTCGAGGTGCTCCTCGACGGTGTTGACGGTGTGCGGCCGGGTCGGGTTGGTCGAGGACGGCAGGACGTTGGGGTGGGCGACGACGGTCATGATGTCCGGCGCGTGCCCGCCGCCCGCGCCCTCGGTGTGGTACGCGTGGATGCCCCGCCCGGCGATGGCGGCGAGGGTGTCCTCGACGAAGCCGGCCTCGTTGAGGGTGTCGGTATGGACGGCGAGCTGGGCGCCGGTCGCCTCGCAGACCGTCAGGCAGGCGTCGATCGCGGCCGGGGTGGCGCCCCAGTCCTCGTGGATCTTGAAGCCCACGGCCCCGCCGCGCAACTGGGAGAGCATCGCCTCGTGGGAGACGGTGTTGCCCTTCCCGAGCAGGCCGATGTTGACCGGGTAGTGCTCCAGCGCGGCGAACATCCGGGCCAGGTGCCAGGACCCCGGCGTGATGGTGGTGGCCTTGGTGCCCTCGGCGGGGCCGGTACCGCCGCCGACGAGCGTGGTGATGCCGGAGGCCATGGCCTCGTCCACGATCGTCGGGGAGATGAAGTGGACGTGCGCGTCGACGGCCCCGGCGGTGACGATCCTGCCGTTGCCGGCGATGACCTCCGTCTCGGGCCCGATGACGAGGTCCGGGTGGACGCCGTCCATGGTGTCGGGGTTGCCGGCCTTGCCGAGCGCCGCGATCCGCCCGTCGCGGATGCCGATGTCCGCCTTGACCACGCCCCAGTGGTCCAGGACGACGGCTCCGGTGATCACCGTGTCGGGCGTGCCCTCGGCCCGGGTGGCGCGGGCCTGTCCCATGGACTCGCGGATCACCTTGCCGCCGCCGAAGACGACCTCGTCGCCCGAGCCGTCGGCGCCGCCCGACAGGTCCCGCTCGACCTCGATCAGCAGGTCGGTGTCGGCGAGCCGCAGACGGTCCCCGGTCGTCGGCCCGAACAGGTCGGCGTAGACGGCACGCGAGAGCTCAGCCATCGAGGGCACCTCCGGTCTCACCGCGCAGTCCGACCACGATCCGCGCGCCGCCGAGCGGCACGAGATCGACCTCGACGGGGATGCCGGGCTCGAAGCGCACGGCGGTGCCGGCGGCGACGGCCAGGCGCTTGCCGCGGGCCGCGGCGCGGTCGAAGACGAGGCCGGGGTTGGCCTCGGCGAAGTGGTAGTGGGAACCGACCTGGACCGGCCGGTCTGCGGAGTTCAGCACGGTCAGGCGGGTGACCGGTCTGCCCGCGTTGAGCACGACGGGTTCGGCGGCGTAAAGGATCTCCCCGGGGATCACGCGGCGGCCCCTAGACGATCGGCTCGTGGACGGTGACGAGCTTGGTACCGTCCGGGAAGGTGGCCTCGACCTGGACGTCGCGGATCATCTCCGGCACGCCCTCCATGACGTCGTCGCGGGTGAGCACCTTGCGGCCGGAGGCCATGAGCTCGGCGACGGTACGGCCGTCCCGGGCGCCCTCCAGGAGGTGCGAGCTGATCAGGGCGACGGCCTCCGGGTGGTTCAGCCGCAGGCCCCTGGCCCGCCGCTTCTCCGCCACGTCTGCGGCGACGTGGACGAGCAGGCGTTCCTGCTCGTGGGGGGTCAATTGCATGGCCACACCTCGCAGTCGTCCCGGGTGAACGGGTCCGCGGGGCGTCCCCGGCCTGCGGATCCGCTCTGCCGTTGTCCGGAAGCCGCAGGCTAGTTCGGCGGCGTTTCGTCCGCGTTAACTCCCGCCCTCCGGGGTGAAGCAGGCGAGCGCGCGCAGGCCGGCGCCCCCGGGAACGGCGGGTGTCGCAGCGCCGGCCCCTGGCCGGCGCCGATCAGGGTGCGGGCGACCTCCGGCAGCATGCCACGGCGTTTGCGCTCCTTGGCGCACGACACGGGCGCTGCGGCCACCTGGGCGCGCCCCTGCCTCGGCCGCCGGACGCCACGTGGTCGAGGACGTGGCGCCGGCGCCCCGGTGGATCCGCGCGGGACCGCGCCGAGCACCTGCGCGCCGTCGCCCGCCCGGCGGGCGCCGCCGCGCGTCGTGAAGGCCGTCAGGGCGGCGCCGGTGCCGGGCGCCGGGGGCTCACCGATGCCCGCCGGCGCGCGCAGGGGTCGCGCCCGCCGCGACGTGCCGCTCAGGCCCCGTCGTGACGGGCGTTCGTCGTACCGCGGTGCTCCGCGGCGATGCCGAAGCGGCGGCGTTCGCCCGTGGCGGACACCGGCCCGCGCACCGAGGAGACCGTACTGACCACCGCCTCCTCGGGGGCGGCGTCCAGTTCTTGGAGTCGTTGCAGGTCAGCGGCGGAGACCAGAGCGACCAGCGGCTTGCCGTGACGCGTCACGACCACCCGCTCACCGCCGTAGACGACGCGGTTGATCAGCTCCGCCAGCTCCGCACGCGCTTGTGTCACCGGGACTTCGTGGGCCATGCTCCCCATCATAACGAGATGTACGTCCTGTACATTTTGCACAGCGACGGACACCCCTGCCCAGGGTGCCCACGGAGGTGCAGTGATGCTTCGACCGACCGCCCGCTACGTCCTGCCCGAGTTCACCGAGCGCACCAGCGAGGGCGTGCGTTCCATGGACCCGTACTCCAAGCTCCTCCAGGAGCGGATCGTCCTGCTCGGGACACCCATCGACGACACCTCGGCCAACGACGTGATGGCGCAGCTGATCCACCTGGAGGCCGCCGCCCCGGAGCAGGACATCTCGCTCTACATCAACTCCCCCGGCGGGTCCTTCACCGCGATGACCGCGATCTACGACACCATGCAGTTCGTCAGCTGCGACGTGTCGACGGTGTGCGTCGGCCAGGCGGCCTCGGCGGCGGCCGTCCTGCTCGCCGCCGGAACGCCCGGCAAGCGGCTGGCGACCCCCGGCTCGCGGGTGCTGATCCACCAGCCCTCGTTCGCCGAGGTGATCCAGGGCACCACGGCCGACCTGGAGATCCAGGCCAGGGAACTGCTCCGCCGGCGCGACCAGTTGGAGGAGCTGCTGGTCAGGCACACCGGGCAGGACCCGGAGCGGATCCGGGCCGACATCGAACGGGACACCATTTTTGACGCCCCGTCGGCGCTCGCCTACGGCCTGGTGGACCGGCTGACGATGAGCCGCAAGGACGGCGCAGGCCGCGCACCGCGCGCCCTGCGGTGACCGGCGGTGGTGCCCGAACTGCCCCCGCTCCCGGCCCTGACCCGGGCCGAGGGCGAGCTCGTCGACGCCTATCTGGGGGTCGTGGACCTGCTGGGCCGGATCAACCCGTCCCGTTCCAGGGACACCTACGGGGCGCTGCGCGCCGCGCAGGCCCTGGTGGGACGGGCCGCGGAGCTGCGTGACGCGCTGACGCTGATGCACACGCGCGGGGAGAACGAGGTGCACACGGCGACGATGGAACGGGCGCTGCGGGTGCTCGACGGCGAACGGCGCGCGGGGCAGGTCGCCTTGCCGCCGTCAAGGCCTCGCTGACGGAGCGTCACGACACACTGGTCCGTTCGGGCGGCACGAACTCGAACCGAATGGACTCGCCCGATCGTTGTATCTGTCGTGGACGGCCGAGTGGCCCCGAGTTGCGCGATATGGCCGCACACATCCGGAATCTGACGCTCCGTCCCTGGTGTTCGACTCCTTTCGAGTCGTCAGTCCGGGCCATGTGTCGTGGAGTCCACCCGAATAGGTGAGTCGTGAACAGACTCACATTCGACCGGTTGCGCTGGGAATCGGACGCTTCGGTGGGTGATCATCCCTTCGACGACAAGCCCCCGCCATCCCGGCGGGGCGGTCCGCGCGGACGCCGAATCCTGCCGCCGCGCGGATGCCAGGTCGACGACGACGCATCGGCAGGAGCGGAGGACCCGAGCACGACGGGTCCGGCGCCGGTCGCCGGACCCTTGGGGTGAAGCCGCATCCGCGGCCGGGCATCTTCGCCTGCCCGAACCCGACAGGTCATCCTTCGCAGGCGGACGACGAAGGGTTGCGCATGAGTGCGCCGACAGCCATGTCCGGGGTCCTGTGCCGGCTGGGGGCGGTATCCGCCCTCACGGCGGCCGCCGTTGCCGGTCCCGCGGTACTGCCCGAACTCGCCCAGCAGGCCGAGGCGGCGACGGTCTCCGCCAAGGCACTGAAGATCGCGGCGTCCAAGAAGGGCGCGCTGTACCAGTACGGGGCCGCCGGTCCCGGCAGGTTCGACTGCTCCGGGCTCACCTTCTACTCCTTCAAGAAGGCGGGCAAGAAGCTCCCTCGCACCGCGGGGGCGCAGTACAACAGCGTCCGGCACATCCGGAAGTCCGCACGGACCCGTGGTGACCTGGTCTTCTTCCACTACGGGAGCAACGTCTACCACGTGGGGATGTACGCCGGGCACGGGAAGATCTGGCACTCCCCCAAGCCCGGCGGACGGGTGCGGCTGGAGAAGATCTGGAGCCGCAGTGTCTGGTACGGCCGGGTGAAGTGACCCCGGTCGCGTCGCCCGGGAGCCGGGGCTCCCGGGCGACGCGACCGGCGCTGTGGACACGGGGCCGACGGCACGTCACATCGCCCCGAGGGCGGAATGGCGTGGGCGCGGATCGCCAACGGCAGCGCGGCGAGCGTGCAGGCGTTCACGGCGGCGGGATTCGTGCCGATGGGCGCCGAGGCGCTGCCGCTCGGCCGGGAGGACCGAGGGCCGCCGGGGTCACTCGACGGCGGCGGTGGCGGTGGCCCAGGGCAGGCTGATCCACACCGTCTTGCCGCCCTCCGCGGTGGGAGTCACCAGGAGCGTACCGCCCGCCTCCGCCGTGAGGTGACGGATGATCACCATGCCCCGGCCGTTGTCCTGCTGCACGGCGGCGGGCAGCCGCTGGGGCCACCGTGGGTGACTGTCGGTGACCCCGATGCGCAGTTGCTCGTCCCGGTCCAGCTGGACGTCGAGGGTGAAGGTGGGCGACTGGCCGAAGGTGTGCAGCACCGCGTTGGTCGCGAGCTCGGAGACGATGAGCCGCACGGAGTCGGCGGGGTCCGAGTCCTCGGACATGCCCCACTCCACCAGCAGGTCGCTCACGTAGCGGCGTACCGCGGGGACCGAGGCAGGGTCGCTCGGCAGGGTGACGGATGCTTCCTGGTGGTCTGCCATGGCGACGCTGTCCCTTTCCCGCCGTGACCAGGACGCCGGCGCCCGCCGCGCCCGTGGCCGCGCGCGCGACGGCCGAAGGCGCCGTGCCCCGCCTTCCGCGCGGCACGTCCCCGTACGGCACTCACGCGCCAGAGTGTCACCCATCGTGCCCTTAATCCGGTGCCACCACAGCTATATGCATATATCTGTCGCCCAAAGCGGTGAACTCTGCTACGAGAGAACGTATTTGCGCGGCAGACTTCGCTCGGGGACCGGCGAGGGTGCCGGGAACCGGGAGGTGCACACACCATGCAGCAGGTGCCGGCGGTACGCCGCCGAAAGATCGGCTCGGAATTGCGCCGTCTGCGCGACACGGCGGGGCTCACGAGCGGTGAGGCCGCCCAGCGCCTGGGATGGCACCAGTCCAAGGTGAGCCGGATCGAGACCGGCCGCAGCGGAGTGCGACCCGAGGACGTCACGGCGCTGCTGGACGTGTACGGAGTGCGCGACCAGCGACTGCGGGAGATGCTCGCCGCCCTCGCGGGCGAGGGCGACCGGCGCGGCTGGTGGCATGAGTTCCGGGAGGAACTCCCCTCCGCCTACCGGGACTTCATCTCCCTGGAGACCGACGCCTGCCGTGCGCGGACACTGGAGACGACGGTGGTGCCGGGGCTGCTGCAGACCCCGGACTACGCCCGCGAGCTCACCCGTTCCGTCCTCCCGCAACTCGGTCCGCGGCAGATCGCGACCCTGGTGCAGGTGCGGATGGCCCGCCAGGCGGTGCTGCGCGCCGAACCGCCGCTGGAGCTGTGGGCGGTGCTGGACGAGGCGGTGCTGCGCCGCAGCGTCGGGGGTCCCGGAGTGATGGCGGCGCAATTGAGCCATCTTGTGGAGCTGGGTTCACTGCCTCATGTGCATCTGCAGGTGCTGCCTTTCTCGGCCGGTGGGCATATAGGCGTTACAGGCCCTTTCGTAATCTTCTCATTTCCGCGCATTGCTGATCTGGACGTGGTTGTTCTCGACCATTTGACGAGTAGTCTCTATCTGGATCAGCACGAGGACGTCAGGGCGTACGGTGCTGCCTTCAATCGGTTGCGCTCCCATGCCCTGTCGAGTGAGCAGTCGCTGTCCTTCATCTCAGGCATCCGCAAAGGCGCGTAAGGAGGCACACCCCCCATGTCCGACGCTCTGCCTCAGTACGTCACCTCCAGTGCGTCCCTCTTCGGTGTGAATTGGCGACGCAGCAGCTACAGCACGGCGGCGAACAACTGCGTCGAGACGGCCCTCATCGGGGACGGGCCGCTCTCGGGACAGCTCGCCGTACGCGACTCCAAGGATGTGCGCGGCCCCGCCCTGCTCTTCCCCCCGGCGGCCTGGGCGGAGTTCCTCGCCGCCGTGGCGACGGGGAGCCTGACCGAACACCCCTGATCTCAGGGGCGCGGCGGCGCCGTACGGACGATCGTCCCCACGGCGTCGCCGATCTCCCGGTCCGTCAGATCCGCCCGCGCGGTGAGCCGCAGCCGCGAGATCCCGTCGGGCACGGACGGTGGCCGGAAGCAGCCCACCGCGAGACCCGCCGCGCGGCACGCCGCGGCCCACTCGACCGCCGCCTCGGGCGACGGCGCCCGCACCGACACCACGCACGCGTCCGGTGCGGTGGCGTCCAGCCCCGCCCCCGTCAGCCGCTCGTACAGCTCGCGGGCGACCGCCCGGGCCCGTACGGCACGCTCCGGCTCCCGCCTCAGCAGGCGCAGCGCGCCGAGTGCCGCGCCCGTCGCCGCCGGGGCGAGGCCCGTGTCGAAGATGAACGTCCGCGCGGCGTTGACCAGGTGCTCGATGACCCGGGCCGGGCCGAGCACCACGCCGCCCTGGCTGCCCAGGGACTTGGAGAGGGTGGCGGTGCACACCAGTCCGGGCTGGCCCGCCAGACCCGCCTCCGCGGCCGCCCCCCGGCCCCCGGGGCCGAGCACCCCGAGTCCGTGGGCGTCGTCCACCAGCAGCGCGGCCCCGTGCTCAGCGCAGGCGGCGGCCAGCGCGCGGAGCGGGGCGGCGTCGCCGTCCACCGAGAAGACCGAGTCGGTGACGGCCACGGCGGGCCCGTCGTGGCCGCCGAGCGCCTTGCGCAGGGCGTCCGTGTCGGCGTGCGGCACGACCTCTGTGCCGGCACGGGAGAGCCGGCAGCCGTCGATGAGCGAGGCGTGGTTGCCGCTGTCGGAGACGATGAGCGTGCCCGGCTCGGTGGTGAGCGCGGTGACGGCGGCGAGGTTGGCCGCATAACCGGAGGCGAGGACCAGCGCCGCCTCGAAGCCGCAGAAGGCGGCGAGTTCGGCCTCCAGTTCGGCGTGCAGCTCGGTGCTGCCGGTGACCAGCCGCGAACCGGTCGATCCGGCGCCCCAGCGCAGGCAGGCGTCCGCGCCGGCCCGGGTCACCTCGGGGTGGTGGGCGAGCCCCAGGTAGTCGTTGGAGGCGAGGTCCAGCAGGGGTGAGCTCGCGGGCCGGGGCCGCAGGGTGCGCACCAGTCCGGCGGCGCGACGCCGTTCGGCGTGCGCGTCGATCCAGTCGAACGGGTCGCGGGTCATGGTCGTCCCCTGGGGTCGGCTCGGAGGTTTCGGCAGCACCGTAGTGTGCCGGACCGTCTCGCACGGTGTGGTGATGCACACACCCTGAGCGAGCGGTCTTGTGGGATGTCCCATTGGCCGCGGCCCGTGCCGTGCGTCAGGATCGCGGCATGGAACTGCTCAATGCTTTGGTGGAGAAGGGCCTGCGCCGCGAGCTGCCGACCCGCGAGGAGGCGCTCGCCGTGCTGGCGACCTCCGACGACGGACTCCTCGACGTGGTGGCCGCGGCCGGCAAGGTGCGCCGCGCGTGGTTCGGCCGCCGGGTGAAGCTGAACTACCTGGTCAACCTGAAGTCGGGGCTGTGCCCGGAGGACTGCTCGTACTGTTCGCAGCGGCTCGGCTCGGAGGCCGGGATCCTCAAGTACACCTGGCTGAAGCCCGACGAGGCGGCGGCCGCCGCGGCGGCGGGGGTCGCCGGCGGCGCCAAGCGGGTCTGCCTGGTGGCGAGCGGGCGCGGCCCGACCGACCGCGACGTGGACCGGGTCTCCAGGACCATCGAGGCCATCAAGGAGCAGAACGAGGGCGTCGAGGTCTGCGCCTGCCTGGGCCTCCTCTCCGACGGGCAGGCCGATCGGCTGCGCGGCGCGGGCGCCGACGCGTACAACCACAACCTCAACACCTCCGAGGCCACCTACGGGGACATCACCACCACCCACACCTACGCGGACCGGGTCGAAACGGTGCAACAGGCCCAGGCGGCGGGCCTGTCGGCCTGCTCGGGGCTGATCGCGGGCATGGGCGAGAGCGACGAGGACCTGGTCGACGTGGTCTTCGCGCTGCGCGAGCTGGACCCCGACTCCGTCCCGGTGAACTTCCTCATCCCCTTCGAGGGCACGCCGCTGGCGAAGGAGTGGAACCTCACCCCGCAGCGCTGCCTGCGCATCCTGTCGATGGTGCGGTTCGTCTGTCCCGATGTGGAGGTCCGCATCGCGGGCGGCCGCGAGGTGCATCTGCGGAGCATGCAGCCGCTCGCGCTGCACCTGGCGAACTCCATCTTCCTGGGCGACTACCTCACCAGTGAGGGCCAGGCCGGCAGGGCCGACCTGGACATGATCGCGGACGCCGGTTTCGAGGTGGAGGGCGCCGGCGAGGTGACCCTGCCCGTGCACCGTGTGGACGCGGCCGCCGCGGCCGGGGGCTGCGGTGCCCACGCCTCCGCGGGCTGCGGTTCACCCGGCGAGGGCGGCGGCTGCGGCCCCTGCGGCGGCCACGCCCACGGCACCGGCCACGGCGACGCCGCGCAGCCGGCGGCCGCGGGTGCCGCCCGCACCGACCTGGTGGCCGTGCGCCGCCGCGGCACCGGCACGGACCTGCCCCCCAATGCCTGAGCCGCTCACCCCGGGCGAGCTGCTGGCACTGGACCGGGAGCACGTCTGGCATCCGTACGGGCCCATGCCGGGCCGTCAGGAACCGCTCGTCGTCGAGTCCGCGGCCGGGGTCCGGCTGCGGCTCGCCGAGCCCGTCGAGGGGATGACCGACCTCGTCGACGGCATGTCGTCGTGGTGGTCGGCGATCCACGGCTACAACCACCCCGTGCTCAACGAGGCGGCCCGCGGCCAGCTGGACCGGATGAGCCACGTGATGTTCGGCGGGCTCACCCATGAGCCGGCCGTGCGGCTCGCCGCCCGCCTGGTGGAGATCACCCCCGAGCCGCTGCGGCACGTCTTCCTCGCCGACTCCGGCTCGGTCTCGGTCGAGGTCGCGGTCAAGATGTGCCTGCAGTACTGGCGTTCGCTCGGGCGGCCGGAGAAGCAGCGGCTGATGACCTGGCGCGGCGGCTACCACGGCGACACCTGGCAGCCGATGTCCGTCTGCGACCCCGAGGGCGGCATGCACGGGCTGTGGTCCGGCGTCCTGCCCCGGCAGGTCTTCGCGGACGCGCCGCCGGCCGCTTACGAGGAGGCGTACGCGGGCCACCTGCGGGAGACGATCGCCCGTCACGCGCACGAGCTCGCCGCGGTCGTGGTGGAGCCCGTCGTGCAGGGCGCGGGCGGCATGGCCTTCCACTCCCCCGACTACCTGCGGGTGCTCCGCGAGGCGTGCGACGAGCACGACGTGCTGCTGGTGTTCGACGAGATCGCCACCGGCTTCGGGCGCACCGGGACGCTGTTCGCCGCCGACCAGGCCGAGGTCTCCCCGGATGTGATGTGCGTCGGCAAGGCCCTGACCGGCGGCTACCTCACGATGGCCGCCACCTTGTGCACCTCGCGCGTCGCCGACGGGATCTCCCGGGGCGAGGTGCCGGTGCTCGCCCACGGCCCGACCTTCATGGGCAACCCGCTGGCCGCCGCCGTCGCCTGCGCCTCCCTCGACCTGCTGCTCGGCCAGGACTGGGCCCAGGAGGTCAAGCGGATCGAGGCCGGGCTGCGCGAGGGGCTCGCGCCCGCCGCCGATATCCCGGGGGTGCGGGACGTGCGGGTGCTGGGCGCGATCGGCGTCGTCCAGCTCGACCACCAGGTCGACCTCGCCACCGCCACGCGGGCCGCCGTCCGCAGGGGGGTATGGTTGCGCCCGTTCCGGGACTTGATCTACACGATGCCTCCGTACGTCACGGGGGACGAGGACATCGCGCGCATCTGCGCGGCGGTGCGCGCGGCGGCGGAGGCGGCATGACGGTGTTGTTCGTGACCGGTACGGGCACGGAGATCGGCAAGACGGTGACCACGGCGGCGATCGCGGCGACGGCGCTGTTCAGCCAGTACAGCGTCGCGTACCTGAAGCCCGCGCAGACCGGGGTGGGCCCCGGCGAGCCGGGCGACGCCGCCGAGGTCACCCGGCTCGCCGGGCCCGAGGTCACCAGCGTCGAACTGGCCCGGTACCCCGAGCCGCTGGCGCCCGCCACCGCCGCCCGGCGCTCCGGGGCCGCCCCCGTGAGCCCGGCCGACATCGCGGAGGCGGCGGCGAAGCTGGCGGCGGTGCACGACATCGTCCTCGTCGAGGGCGCGGGCGGGCTGCTCGTCCGCCTCGACGACGTGGGCTCGACGCTGGCGGACGCGGCGCGGATGCTCGCGGCACCGGTGCTCGTGGTCACCCCGGCGGGACTCGGCGCCCTCAACGGCGCCGCGCTGACCGCGGAGGCGCTCAAGGCGCGGGACCTGAAGTGCGCGGGCTTCGTCATCGGCAGCTGGCCGGAGGACGCGGACCTGGCCGCCCGCTGCAACCTCGCCGACCTCCCCGAGGTCACCGTCGCGCCGCTCCTGGGCGCCCTGCCCGCCGGCGCGGCCGCACTCGACCCCGCCGCCTTCCGTGAGGCGGCACCCGGCTGGCTCTCCCCCCGCATCGGCGGCATGTGGGACGCGGCCGCCTTCACCTCCTACTGGGCACCCGCCGCCCTGGCCTGAGGCTCGTCGGCACCCGCGCGCGACCCGCGCTTGACCCGCCCCGACCGCCCCCGGGCGCGTCCCCTTGACGGACGCGCCCGGGGGCGGCGCCGCGCGGACGGCGGGCGACACGCCGAATTCGCCCCGGTACGAGGAGGCTTGGGCCGGGCTCCGGAGCGGCAGAATCGGAGGGAGGGGTGCCCAGGCGAAGGAGGTCCGGCCATGAGAAGCCGTACCGGCGTGACGCGCGAACCGGTCCATCACCCGCTGTTCGCCCGCTTCTACGCCCGCTGCGGTCCTGTCATGGACGCCCGCGCGGGCTTCGGCGCGCACCGGGAGACCGTGCTCGCGGGACTCACCGGCCGGGTCATCGAGATCGGCGCGGGCTCGGGGCTGAACTTCCGCCACTATCCGCGCACCGTCGCCGAGGTGGTGGCGATCGAGCCGGAGCGGCATCTGCGCCGGCTGGCCGTGGACGCCGCGCAGCACGCCGAGGTGCCGGTGGACGTCGTACCCGGTGTCGCCGAGGCGCTGCCGGTCAAGAGCGAGGCCTTCGACGCGGCGGTCGCGTCGCTGGTGCTGTGCTCCGTACGCGACCAGAAACGCGCCCTGGCCGAGCTCCACCGGGTGCTGCGCCCGGGCGGGGAGCTGCGGCTGCTGGAGCACTGCCGGGCCGAGGGCCGCGGGCACGCGGCGCTGCAGTGGGTGGCGGACCGCACCCTGTGGCCGCTGCTGTTCGGCGGCTGCCGGACGGGGCGGGACACGCTCGCCGCGGTCGAGGCGGCCGGTTTCGACGTGCTGGAACTGCGCCGCTTCCACGTCCCGGAGCGCGGCAAGGGCCTCACGCTGCCGCTGCCGAGCTCCCCGCACGTCCTGGCCACCGTCCGGCGCCCCGGCTGAGCAGCCGGTGGAGCACCACGGCTGTGCACGGCTCCGTACCTACTGGTATGTACACTGCTGCCATGGAGACGACGCCGGACCGCCTGATCGAGAGCACCCGCGAACTGCTCTGGGAGCGCGGCTACGTCGGCACCAGCCCGAAGGCCATCCAGCAGCGCTCGGGCGTCGGCCAGGGCAGCATGTACCACCACTTCTCCGGCAAGCCGGAACTCGCGCTCGTCGCCGTCCGCCGTACCGCCGAGCAGATGCGGGAGGCCGCCGAGCGCGAACTCGCCCTCCCGGGCACGGCGGTCGAGCGGGTCTCCCGCTACCTGCGCCGCGAACGCGACGTGCTGCGGGGCTGCCCTATCGGACGGCTCACCCAGGACCCGGAGGTCGTGACGAGCCCGCGGCTGCGGGCGCCGCTCGACGAGACCTTCGAGTGGCTGCGCGGGCGGCTGGCGGACGTGCTCGCCGAGGGCCAGGCGCGCGGCGAGATCGCGCCCGGCCTCGACACCGGCGACATCGCGGCCACGCTCGTGGCCGTCCTCCAGGGCGGCTACGTGCTCGCCCGGGCGGCCGGCACCGCCGCGCCCTTCGACCAGGCCGTCAGCGGCGCGCTGGCGCTGCTGGCGCAGCGGGCCTGAGCGGGCCCCGGCCCGCGGCCACCACTCCCCAGGGGGACACATGTACGCGATGCAGTACGGGATCACGCTGCCCGCCGACTACGACATGAAGATCATCCGGGACCGGGTCGCCGGCCGGGGCCGGCTCACGGACGCCTACGAGGGCCTGGGCTTCAAGGCCTACCTGATCCGTGAGCGCGGTACGGAGGGCTCCCCGGTCAACGAGTACGCGCCCTTCTACCTCTGGGACGACACCGGCGGCATGAACCGCTTCCTGTGGGGCGGGGGCGGCTTCGGCGGCATCGTCGACGACTTCGGGCGCCCGGACGTCAGCCACTGGACGGGCGTCGCCCACCGTCCGGGGCCCGCGTTCGGCACCGCGCCGGGCGCCGCGAGCCGGCTGCGGCAGCGGTTGCCCGCCGGGGCCGACCCGCGCGAGCCGGTGGCCCGGGCGCTGGAGACCTGGGAGGAGCGCGCCGCCACGCCCGGCGTCCACACGACCGTGCTGGCC
This sequence comes from Actinacidiphila glaucinigra, assembly GCF_035918135.1. Taxonomy (NCBI): domain Bacteria; kingdom Bacillati; phylum Actinomycetota; class Actinomycetes; order Kitasatosporales; family Streptomycetaceae; genus Actinacidiphila; species Actinacidiphila glaucinigra. The sequence continues at coordinate 7,642,653 of NZ_CP109144.1, read as the reverse complement.
GCGGACCCGCGCCACTGGGAGACCGTCCTCTTCACGCTCTGGGACCGGACGCCGCCCGCCGGCGTCACCGATCCCGACCGCTACGAGGTGCTGCACCTGTCGGCCCCGCACCTGCACGAGGTGCCGGTCGGACGCCAGTGGCCGTAGCCGCTCAGACGCACCAGGAGCGCAGCTCGTCGGCGATCTCGTGCACGTCGGCGGTGCCGCTCTTGACCAGCCGGGCCAGGTCGCGCACCCGCTCGGGGGAGGTGGCGACCTTCAGGCCGCCGGCCACCAGGTAGGCGTAGGCGACCGCGGAGGCGAAGAGCGCGTTGGAGCGTTCCAGGGCCGGAACGTGGACCAGCAACTGCAGCAGGCTCGCGGCCCGCTCGTGGGGGTCGGCGTAGACGGGCACGCCGAATATCTCCGCCTGGTGGCGGCTGACCGCGGCGACGAGGGCGCCCCAGTCGATCACCTGCGGGTCACCGGGGGTGTTGTGCTCGGCGACCATGAGCAGCCATGCGAGGTCGATCCGCAGGGTCAACGGCGGCCTTCGCGCTCTGCGCCGAACTCCTCGGCGAAGACGGACTCGTAGCGCTCCATGAAGTCGGCGGCGGCCTCGACGAAGCTGCGGCCCCGCTCCCCGGCGTCCTTCCGGACGAGTTCCTCGATGTACCGGTTGACGCTGACGCCCCGCTGCGCGGCCCGTTCCCGGGCGGCCGCGGCGGTGGTCTCGTCCACCCGCACGTTCAACTGCGTCTTGGCCATACCGTCAAGCTAGCGCCACCGCACTAGCAGAGACAAGCGGCCGCGGGGGGCGCATCCGCCCCGGTGCCCTATGCGCCCCGGAGCCGGGGCGGGCTCCGGGGCGTACGGGGCGCGCGGGGCGCACGTGGAGCGCGTGCTCAGAGGCGGCCCGCAACCGTGCGGGCCAGTTCCTCGAGCGGCCTGTCGAACCGGGACGGCTCCTCGTTGCGGACCAGCCGGATGGCGACCCACTGCCCGGACGCCCTGAGGAACACCGATCCGTCCTCCAGCCAGGCCTCGTCGCCGATGCCGTCGAGCGGCTTCAGTTCGTGGCCGAGCCCGCGCTCGGCGTCGTAGTAGTTCTTCCCGGGCTCCCCCGCGAAGACCTCGACCTGGGCCGTCGGGCCGGACTCCGGCGCGGTGTAGGCGCAGGTCCCCTCCAGGTCCTGGCCGGGCTTGAGGGCCGTACCGGCGAGGCGCTCGGCCTCGGCCTGCGTCACCAGGGCACACGGGTCGCCGGCAGTCCCGGCCGTCCCGCCCGTCGGTGACACGGTCGGCTGCCCCGGGGGCGCGGCGGGCGACCCCTCCGCGCCCGCGGCGCCCGGCGCGGTCGCGGACGGCTTGCCGCCGGCGCCGTCGGCCGCCGGGTCCTGGCACCCCTGGAGCGCCAGGACCAGCAGCGCCGCCACGGGAACCCCCGCCAAGGCCCGCGCGCGCCTGCGGTCGCCGGACCCGGCCCGGCTGTGTGTGTGCACCATCGATTCGGTCCCCCCTCGGTACGTGTCCTCGTCGCCGTCCCGGTCACACGGTGCCCGGCGCGGGTGCCCCTACAGACGTACCGGGACGGCCGGCCGGTTTCGGCTGGGCGAACTCGCGGTCGCGCGGCGGCCGCCCGCGGCCCCGGCGCTCACCCCCGGGGACGATGCGGCGCCGCATCCGACGACCTACGCTCGGGTCGCATACGGACAAGTACGCACTTCCTCATCTTGGGGGGCAAGCGTGTCGACATGGACGGCAGCGGACACAGAGGGCATCGAGGCGGGAGCGGAACCCGCCGCGCGGGCGACGGCGCTGACGAAGTCGTACGGGACGGGCGAGACCCGGGTGGTGGCGCTGGACGCGGTGGACGTGGAGATCGCCCGCGGCCGCTTCACGGCCGTGATGGGGCCCTCCGGCTCGGGGAAGTCCACACTCATGCACTGCCTGGCGGGGCTGGACTCGGTCACCTCGGGGCAGGTCTGGATCGGCGAGACCGAGATCACCCGTCTGGCGGAACGCGAACTGACCCGGCTCCGCCGTGACCAGGTCGGCTTCGTCTTCCAGGCGTTCAACCTGCTCCCGACGCTCACGGCCGCCGAGAACATCACGCTGCCGATGGACATCGCCGGCCGCAGGCCCGACGGGGAGTGGGTGGACCGGGTGATCGACACGCTGGGCCTGCGCGACCGGCTGGGGCACCGTCCGGCGCAGTTGTCGGGCGGGCAGCAGCAGCGTGTGGCGTGCGCCCGCGCCCTCGCATCCCGCCCGCAGCTGATCTTCGCCGACGAGCCGACCGGCAACCTCGACTCGCAGGCGGGCGCCGAGGTGCTGGGTTTCCTGCGCGAGGCCGTGGACGCCCTCGGCCAGACCGTGGTGATGGTGACCCACGACCCCGGCGCGGCGGCCTGGTCGGACCTGGTGCTCTTCCTGGGCGACGGACGGATCGTCGACGAGATGCACGAGCCGACCGCGGACGGCGTCCTGGAACGGCTCAAGCGTTTCGACGCGCTGCGGAAGCAGGGCTAGGCACCGGCGATGCTCCGGGCGACGCTGCGCAGCTTCCTGGCCCACAAGGGCCGGCTGCTGCTCAGCGCGCTCGCCGTCCTGCTGTCGGTCGCGTTCGTCACCGGCAGCATGATCTTCTCCGACACCGTCAACCGCACCTTCGACCGCCTGTTCGCCTCCACGTCCGCCGACGTGACGGTGGGACCCCCAGAGGCCTTCAGCGAGGACCAGCAGTTCGCCTCCGGACAGGTGCGCACCCTGCCGGCGTCCCTGCTGGACCGGGTGAAGGCGGTACCGGGCGTCGCGGACGCGCGGATCGACGTCACCGTGCACAACACCACCGTCGTCGACGCGGAGGACCGGCCGGTGGAGCCGACCACCGGGGCCCTCACGGTCGCCACCAACTGGTCGGGCAGCCCGCGCAGCAGCGTCCGGCTGACCGAAGGGCACGCGCCGCACGGCCCCGACGAGGCGCTGATCGACGCCGACACCGCCGCGAAGCGGCACCTGGAGATCGGCGACCGGCTGCGGGTGCTGGCGCAGCCAGGCGCGTTCCCGGTCCGCCTCGTCGGCATCGCCACCTTCACCACCACCAATCCGGGCGCCGCCCTGCTGTTCGTCGACACCCCCACCTCGCAGTCGCGGCTGCTGGGGCAGACCGGTGTCGCGACGTCGGTGCAGGCCGACGCCGCTCCCGGAGTCTCGGACGACGTGCTGAAGAAGCGGATCGCCGCCGCGCTCGGTCCGCACTACACGTACACGACCCAGGCCGAGCAGGCGAAGTCGGCGGTGGAGAGCCTGGCCACCTTCCTGGACGTGATCAAGTACGTGATGCTGGGCTTCGCCGGGGTCGCGGTCCTGGTCGGCGTCTTCCTGATCGTCAACACCTACTCGATGCTGATCGCCCAGCGCACCAGGGAGCTCGGCCTGCTGCGCGCGCTCGGCGCGGACCGCGGGCAGGTGCGGCGGTCGGTGCTGGTGGAGGCGCTGCTGCTCGGGGTGGTGGGCTCCACCCTGGGCCTGCTGTGCGGGATCGGTACGGCCGCCGGGCTGGTCCGGCTGCTCGGGGTGTTCGGGATGAACATCGACGCCGCCGAGATGGTCATCCGCGCGCGCGTGCCGGTGGCGGCGTTCGCCGTCGGCCTGCTGGTGACGCTGGTCGCGGCCTACCTGCCGGCGCGGCGGGCGTCGCGGGTCTCCCCGATGGCCGCGCTGTCCGACGCCGAGGTCGCCGGGGCCGGGCGGAGCCTGCGGTCGCGGGCGGTGGGCGGCGCCGTCGCCACGCTGGTGGCCGCGGGGGCGCTTTCCGGGGCGGCGGCGGCCGGCAGCACCGGTGACGCCGCGACGTTCCTGGGGGCCGGCATCGGGCTGTCGCTGATAGCGGCGGTGGTCGTGGGGCCGCTGCTGGTGCGCCCGGTGATCCGGGTGCTGGGCGGGGCGTTCCCCCACGTCTTCGGGCCGGTGGGCCGGATGAGCCAGCGCAACGCGCTGCGCAACCCGCGCCGTACGGGCGCGACGGCCGGCGCGCTGATGATCGGACTGGCCCTGGTCACCGGCATGTCCATCGCCGGCTCGTCGATGGCGAGCTCCTTCGACCAGGAGATCGACCGGGCGCTCGGCGCGGACTACGTCGTGCAGGGCACCCACTTCGCGCCGTTCACCCCGGAGATCACCGAGCGGGTGCGGAAGGTGCGCGGCGCCGGGGAGGTGGTGCCGGTACGGTACGTCTCCGTCATGATGACGCTGCCCGGCCGCCGCACGGCCAAGCTGACCGGGACGGCCATCGGCCCCGGGGCGGACCGGGCGCTCAACCTGGACTACGCCGCGGGCGACACGGCGCGCGCCCTGTCCCGCGACAGCATCTCGCTCTCCGCGACGTACGCCGCCCACCACGGTCTTCGCGTGGGCAGCCGCATCCCCGTGCGCTTCGTCGACGGCCGCTCGGCGACGTTCACCCTGCGCGCGCTGACCACCAGCCAGAGCACCCTGCTGGGCGACGACGCGACCCTCACCATGGGCCTCGCCACCGCCGAGCGGTTCCTCCCCCGCGGCCAGGACGCCGCGCTGTACGTGAACGCCGCGCCCGGCACGGACAAGCCGACGCTGCGGGCGGACCTCGAGCGGGCGCTCAAGGCCTATCCGCAGGTCGAGGTCCGCGACCAGGCCGACTACAAGGAGCTGGTGCGCACCCAGATCTCCGTGCTGCTGAACCTGGTGTACGCGCTGCTCGGGCTGGCGATCATCATCGCGGTGCTGGGCGTCGTCAACACCCTCGCCCTGTCGGTCATCGAGCGCACCCGGGAGATCGGGCTGCTCAGGGCGATCGGTCTGTCGCGGCTGCAACTGCGCCGGATGATCCGGCTGGAGTCCGTGGTGATCGCGGTCTTCGGCGCGGTGCTGGGGCTCGCCCTGGGGCTGGTCTGGGGTGTGGTGACGCACGAGGTGCTGGCCCTGGAGGGCATGCGGGCGTTCACCGTTCCGTGGGCCACGGTCGGGGCGGTCATGGCCGGTTCCGTGGTGGTGGGGCTGGTCGCGGCGCTGCTGCCGGCCCTGCGCGCCTCGCGGATGAACGTCCTGGCCGCGATCGCCCACGAGTGAGCGACCCGGCGGCGGGGAAGGTCGTCGAACGGCGGACGCGTCGGGACGAGGGGGCGGTCATGGCACATCGGTTCCGGTTCGGGGTGAATCTGCTGGAGCCCGCGCGGGGCGAGGCGTGGGAGCGCAAGTGCCGGCGGGTGGAGGAGCTCGGCTACGACGTGCTGCAGGTGCCGGACCACCTGGACTGGCCCGCTCCCTTCCCCTCGCTGGTCGCGGCGGCGCACGCCACGCGGCGGCCGCGGCTGGGGACCTTCGTGCTAAACACGGCGTTCTGGAACCCCGTCCTGCTGGCCCGCGAGGTCGCCACCACCGCCCGGCTCACCGGCGGCCGCCTGGAACTGGGCCTCGGCGCGGGCTACGTACGCGCGGAGTTCGAACGCGCGGGCCTCGCCTACGGCACCGCCCGCGACCGGGTCGACCACCTGGAACGCACCGTCGAGGCGCTGACCGGGGTGCTGCCGGGGCAAGGCGGCGCGGACGGCCGGGACGGCGCGGGCGTGCCGCTGCCCCCGCTGCTCCTGGGCGGGAACGGCCCGCGCATGCTGCGCCTGGCGGCACGGCACGCCGCCGTCGTCGCCTTCACCGGCGCGGAGGCCGACCCGGCCATGGACGACGGCTCGCTGCGGCTGCTGTCCGCCGCGGCCGTGGAGGAGCGGGTGGCGATCGCGCGCGGCTTCGCCGCGGAGTACGGCACCGACCCCGACTTCAACGTCCTCGTCCAGCGGGTCGTGGTCACCGGGGACCGCGCGGCGGCGGTCCGCGAGCTCGCCCCGCACGCGCCGCACCTCGACGAGGAGGAACTGCTCGACCTGCCGACGCTCCTCGTCGGCACGGTGACCGAGATCGCGGAGCAGCTGCGGCGGGGCCGGGAGCGCTTCGGCTTCGGCTACGTCACCGTCCTGGAACCCGCCATGGAGGCCTTCGCCCCCGTCATCGCGGAGCTACGGCGCGGGGAGGAGCCGGGGATGGGGCACGGCGTTTCGTGATTCGCCCGCCGCCCCGGACGGCGGGCTGCTTGGCTGACCCGCATGGACGATCTCGCGATACGCGGCGCCGCACCGGCGGACGCCGAACGGGTGCTGGACTTCTGGCGGACGGCCGCCGAGGGCACCAGCATCAGCGACGACCCGGACGGCGTCGCGCGGCTGATCGCACGCGACCCCGGCGCCCTGCTGCTCGCCGAGGCCGGCGGCGTGCTCGTCGGCACGGTCATCGCGGGCTTCGACGGCTGGCGCTGCCACCTGTACCGTCTGGCGGTCCACCCCGAGCGGCGGCGGCAGGGCGTCGCCCGGGCCCTGCTGGCGGCGGCCGAGGAACGCTTCACCGCGCTGGGCGGCCGGCGCGGCGACGCCATGGTGCTGGAGCGCAACGAGCGCGCCCACCACGCCTGGCGCTCGGCGGGCTACGCGCCCGAGCACCACTGGCGCCGCTGGACCAAGCCGTTCGAGCGGACCCCGTAGCGCGCCCTCGAGGCCCGGGGCGCAACCCCGGCCGCGGTGTTCCCGGGCTGTCCGTTGTGCCCGCGCTTCCTACGATGGGCGTATGGACGACCCCGCGAGTCCGCCGCGTCCCAGGTCCCGTCGCCCACGCCCGCGGCGCGCGCTCCACACCGGCCTGACCGATCATGGGACCGAGGTGTCCCGATGACCGAAGTGCTGCTCCTGGCCGTCGCCCTGCTGCTGACCCTGGCCTGCGCCGTCTTCGTCGCCGCGGAGTTCTCCCTGACCACGGTCGAGCGCACCGACCTGGAACGGGCCGAGAAGGCGGGCGAGCGCGGCGCCCCGGCGGCGCTGCGGGCCGTGCGCAGCCTGACGGTGCAGCTGTCCGGCGCCCAGCTCGGCATCACCGTCACCGGACTGGTCATCGGCATGCTGGCACAGGCCTCCATCGCCGAGCTGCTGGCGGGTCCGCTGCGCGCGCTGGGGATGTCCGCCGCCGGGGCCGCGTCACTGGGCCTGGTGCTCGGCACCGGCATCTCCACGGTGGTGCTCATGGTGGTGGGCGAGCTCGTCCCCAAGAACTGGGCGATCTCCCGGCCGCTGCCGGTGGCCAAGACCGTCGCCCCGCCGCAGACCGTCTTCACCGCCGCCTTCGGCCCGCTGATCCGCCACCTGAACAACACCGCCAACCGTGTGCTGCACCGCCTGGGCATGGAACCCACCGAGGAGCTCGCCTCGGCCCGCAGCCCCGAGGAGCTGGTGGCCCTCGCCCGGCACTCCGCCCGCGCGGGCGCGCTGGAGGCCGACACCGCCGAGCTGTTCGTACGGACGCTGAGCCTGGCCCGGCTGACCGCCGAGAACGTGATGACCCCCCGCGTCCAGGTCGTCGCCCTGGAGGAGGGCGCCACCTGCCGGGACGTCGCCGACATCACCCGCGCCACGGGGCTGTCCCGCTTCCCCGTCCACCGGGGCGGCCTGGACAACGTGATCGGCATCGTCCACATCAAGGACGTCCTGGCCGTGCCGTACGAACGCCGGGAGGGCCACCCGATCACCCCGCTGCTGCGCGAGCCGGTGCCGGTCCCCGAGTCGCTCACCGTGGACCGGCTGCTGGACCGGCTGTCCGGCTCGATGAGCATGGCCGTCGTCATCGACGAGTACGGCGGCACGGCGGGGGTCGTCACGCTGGAGGACATCGTGGAGGAGGTCGTCGGCGAGGTCCGTGACGAGCACGACCCGATGGAGTCCCCCGACCTGGCCTTCATCCACCAGGACCGCACCGGCCGCCGCGTCTACGACGCCGACGGGGCCATACGGACGGACCAGCTCGCGCACATCGGCCTGCGGATCGGGGACGGCCCCTACGAGACGCTCGCCGGCCTGGTCGCCGAGCGGCTCGGGCGGATCCCGGCGACCGGCGACACCGTCGAGGTCAACGGCTGGATGGTCGAGGTCACCGACGACTCGCACCACCGCGCGGCGCACGTACGGCTGATCTCCCCGGCGCCCCGCGGGCAGAACGGGCTCGCGACGCGGGCGCAGGGTGCGGACGACGGGACGGCGGGTGCGCGATGATCTTCCTGCAGCTGTTCATCGGGGCACTGACCCTGGTCGTGAACGCCTTCTTCGTCGGCGCCGAGTTCGCGATGATCTCCGTCCGGCGCAGCCAGATCGAGCCCCGCGCGGAGGCCGGGGAGCGCGGCGCGCGCCACGTCCTGTGGGGGCTGCAGCACCTGTCGCCGCTGATGGCCGCCGCCCAGCTGGGCATCACGCTGTGCACGCTGGTGCTGGGCATCGTGGCGGAACCGGCCATCGAGCACCTGCTGGCGCCGCTCTTCCACCTGCTGCACGTGCCGCAGGGCGCGATCCACGCCCTGTCCTTCGCGATCGCGCTGACCCTGGCCACGTACGCGCACATGCTGTTCGGCGAGATGGTCCCGAAGAACATCGCGCTCGCCGCCCCGGAGCGCACCGCGCTGGTCCTCGGCCCTCCGCTGGTGACCCTGGCGCGGGCGCTGCGCCCGGTGATCTTCACCGTGAACGCCTTCGCGAACGGGCTGCTGAAGCTGCTGCGGGTCGAGCCGAAGGACGAGGTCGCGGCGGTGTTCTCGGACGACGAGCTGGCCCGGATGGTGACCGACGCCGGTCAGGCCGGGCTGCTGGACGAGAGGGCCGCGATCCGCCTGCAGGACGCCCTGGAGCTGGGCCGCCGTCCGGTCCGCGCCGTCGTCGTCCCCTGGGAGCGCGTGGTCTCCGCGCGCTTCGGGACGACCCCGGCGGGGCTGGAGCGCCTGGCCGCCCGGTCCGGCTTCTCGCGCTTCCCCGTCACCGACGAGACCTGCCGCATCCTGGGCTACCTCCACGTGAAGGACGCCCTCGCGCTCGGCCCCAGCCGCCACGACCAGCCCTTCCCGCGCGGCGCGCTGCGCCGGATCACCCGGGTCGGCGCGGGCACCCCGCTGGACGACGTCCTGGCGGCGATGCGGGCCAGCGGCGCGCACCTGGCGGCGGTCGTCGACGACCAGGGCCGCGGCCTCGGTCTGGTGACCATGGAGGACGTGCTGAAGGAGCTCGTGGGCCACGCACCGGCCGCCTGAAGGAGCGCTCCGCGGGGCCGGTAGGATCTCGCCCGCCATGCAGATGAACGCCACCCACACCAGCTTCGTCGCGCTCGGCGACTCCTTCACCGAAGGCATGTCCGACGCGCTCCCCGACGGCTCCTACCGGGGCTGGGCCGACCTCCTCGCCGGACGGCTCGCCGCTCACGCGCCGGACTTCCGCTACGCCAACCTGGCGGTACGCGGCAAGCTCATCCAGCAGATCGTCGACGAGCAGGTCGAGACCGCCGCCTCCATGGAGGCCGACCTGATCACCCTGGTGGGCGGGCTCAACGACGTACTGCGGCCCAAGTGCGACGTGCCGAAGGTGTGCGCGCTGCTGGAGGAAGCCGTGGAACGGCTGGCGCCGGCCTGCCGGCAGCTGGTGCTGATGCGCAGCCCGGCCCGCCGGGGCCCGGTGGCGACGCGGTTCCTGCCCCGCATGGAGGAGCTGTTCGGCTTCGTCGACGACCTGGCCGCCCGGCACGGCGCGCTCGTGGTGGACCTGTACGGCGCCCATGTGCTGGGCGACCCGCGCCTGTGGGCCGAGGACCGGCTGCACCTCGACGGCGAGGGCCACCGCCGGGTCACCGAGGCGGTCTGGCAGACCCTCGGGCACACCGCCCAGTTCGACTGGACCGAGGCCCTGCCCGACTCCCTCCCCCTCTCGTGGCCCGCCCGCCGCGCCGCCGACCTGCGCTTCACCCGCCAGCACCTCGTCCCGTGGATCGGCCGCCGCCTCACCGGCCGCTCCTCCGGCGACGGCCTGCCGCCCAAGCGCGCGGAGCTCGTACCGTACGAGCTCTGACCGAACGCCCGGGCGGTGCGTGACGACCGCCCGACCCACGGGTGCGCCCCGCAGTCCTCGGGGACGGCGGGGCGCTTCGCCGTGTGCGGGCTACGTCGGGGGTGGGAACGTCTTCTCGCAGTTGAGGCAGATCCTCTTCCCGAGCCATTCCTTGCGCTCCTTCTCGTTGGACCGCATGGTCTGGTTGACCCGGGACAGCCACACGGCGCCCCCCACCGCGACGAGGATCCCCGGCAAGATCGCGCCGGAAATGAGCGCCACCACTCCCACCGCCACGATCAGCAGCGGCCGGCCGCGCGACAGCGACACCTCCTCCGGCTGGAGCCATTCCTTCCTCAACCCCGGCCCCGCTCCCACCATCGCCACGAACAACGGCAGGCTCTGCACGCGCGTCGACCCGCACAACGAGCACTGCGACTCCGCCATCACGTCCCCCGATCCGTCGACAGATACCCGCAGAGTGCAGCCCGCGCGGCTAAGTCGACAAGATGACAAAACGCCTCCTGCTGGTGGCGGCCGACGGCGCCTCGTCGCACGGATCGTGCGGGAGTTCGGCCGGGAGCGCCCGCCCACTCGGTGCGCGGGGAGGCCACGGGTGGCGCCGCGGTGCGTTCCTGGGGCTTCTGACCTGGCCTTTCCTGGCCGCCATGGACGTGAGCGGTCGCCATGGTCGCCAGGTAAACTCTCGCTACGTGACTTCCAAGCCCCGCATCCCCAACGTCCTGGCCGGCCGCTACGCCTCCGCGGAGCTCGCCACCCTGTGGTCCCCCGAGCAGAAGGTGGTGCTGGAGCGCCGTCTGTGGCTGGCTGTGCTGCGGGCCCAGAAGGACCTGGGGATCGAGGTGCCGGACCAGGCCGTCGCGGACTACGAGCGCGTGCTGGAGCAGGTCGACCTCGCGTCGATCGCCGAGCGGGAGAAGGTCACCCGGCACGACGTCAAGGCGCGCATCGAGGAGTTCAACGCCCTCGCCGGGCACGAGCACGTCCACAAGGGCATGACCTCGCGCGACCTCACCGAGAACGTCGAGCAGCTGCAGATCCGGCTCTCCCTGGAGCACGTGCGCGACCGCACCGTCGCCGTCCTGTCCCGGCTCGGCGCGCTCGCCGCCGAGTACGCGGAGCTGGTCATGGCCGGCCGTTCGCACAACGTGGCCGCCCAGACCACCACCCTCGGCAAGCGGTTCGCGACCACGGCCGACGAGCTGCTCGTCGCCTTCGCCCGCGTCGAGGACCTCCTCGGCCGCTACCCGCTGCGCGGCATCAAGGGCCCGGTCGGCACCGCGCAGGACATGCTCGACCTGCTCGGCGGCGACGCCGGCAAGCTCGCCGAGCTGGAGCGCCGGATCGCGGCGCACCTCGGCTTCTCCGAGGTCTTCACCTCCGTCGGCCAGGTCTACCCGCGCTCGCTGGACTACGACGCCGTCACCGCGCTGGTGCAGCTGGCCGCCGCGCCGTCGTCCCTCGCGAAGACGATCCGCCTGATGGCCGGGCACGAGCTGGTCACCGAGGGCTTCAAGCCCGGCCAGGTCGGCTCCTCCGCCATGCCGCACAAGATGAACACCCGCTCCTGCGAGCGCGTCAACGGCCTGGCGGTCATCCTGCGCGGCTACGCCTCCATGGTGGGCGAGCTGGCCGGCGACCAGTGGAACGAGGGCGACGTCTCCTGCTCCGTGGTGCGCCGGGTGGCCCTGCCGGACGCGTTCTTCGCCTTCGACGGTCTCCTTGAGACCTTCCTGACGGTGCTCGACGAGTTCGGCGCCTTCCCGGCCGTCATCGCCCGCGAGCTCGACCGCTACCTGCCGTTCCTCGCCACCACGAAGGTGCTCATGGGCGCGGTGCGGGCCGGCGTCGGCCGCGAGCTGGCGCACGAGGTCATCAAGGAGCACGCGGTCGCCTCCGCGCTCGCGATGCGCGAGAAGGGCGCCGAGCGCAACGAGCTGCTGGACCGGCTCGCCGAGGACGAGCGCATCCCGCTCGACCGCGGCGGGCTGGACGCGCTCATGGCCGACCGCCTCTCCTTCACCGGCGCGGCCGCGGACCAGGTCGCCGAGGTCGTACGCCGCATCGGCGAGGTCGCCGGCCGGTACCCGCAGGCGGCCGCCTACACCCCCGGGGCCATCCTCTGACCACGGTCCGGCGGACCCGCCCCACCCAGGACGAGCTGGAGGCCGCCCGCGACCGCGTCATCCCCGACGTGATCGCGGACGGCCTGCGGGTGCTGTTCTGCGGCATCAACCCCGGGCTGATGTCGGCCGCGACCGGTCACCACTTCGCCCGCCCCGGCAACCGCTTCTGGCCGGTGCTGCACGCCTCCGGGTTCACCCCGCGCCGGCTCGACCCGGCGGAACAGGACGAACTCCTCGCCTCCGGGCTCGGGATCACCAACGTCGTCGCCCGCGCCACGGCCCGCGCCGACGAGCTGACCCGCGACGAACTCCTCGAGGGCGGGCGGCTGCTGACGGAGCGGGTCCTGCGGTACGAGCCGCGCTGGCTGGCCGTCGTGGGCGTCACCGCCTACCGCGTCGCCTTCGCCGAGCCCCGTGCCCGCATCGGCCCCCAGGAACGCACCATCGGCGGCACCCGGATCTGGGCCCTGCCCAACCCCAGCGGCCTGAACGCCGGTTGGTCCACGCAGGCCATGACGGAGGAGTTCGGTCGCCTTCGCGACGCGTCGCAGGGATGATGCGCCGATGGCACCGGGGACCGGGGAGGACGCGCGGCGCTGGCTCGCCGGACGCGGCGTCCGGCAGACCGGCGACGACGCGTGGACCGACGACGAGCGACCGGGCCGCCGGTTCACCACGAACGAGATCGCGCACTCCAGGGCCTACGAGGTCTTCACCGACGACCACCTCGACGCCGAGGGTCAGGTGCGGCCGGCGTTCGGCCTGCTGGACCTCCTCGACGACTACTGGGTGACCTGCGAGATCTGCATGGCCGACCGGGGACCGGACGGGCCGCTGCCCGCGGACGCGCTGTGGGCGGGCTACCGCCGGCGCCTGGAAGCGGAGCGGGACGCCGAGCCCGTCACGTACTCCCTGTGGGTGGACTGGTTCGGGGACCGGAGCACCGCCGCGACGGCCTTCGCGCAGGTCCTCGGGCGTGATCTGGAACGACTGCGGGACGGCGCCGCCCCCGCCCTGCTGCGCCGCGCCCGCCGTGTGCTGGAGTGTTCGGGTTCGGTGCCCTGGCCGGTGAAGGAGGAGGCGTACGAAGCGGCCGCACGCCTCCCCGCGCTGCACGGGGCACTCTTCAAGGCCCTGTCTGCCTCGTACCACGACTTCCACGGCGACGTGCGTCCGGAGGCCGCACTGCGCCTGCTCTCCGGGCTCGAACTCGCCCCGGACACACGGCACCTGACGGAGCTGCGGCTCGTCCTGGCCGAGGGGCACCGGAACCACTACCGCAGCCCCGGCGCGTGGGACACCGCCGTCCGGGGCGCGTCCTGACGCTGCCCGCACGGTCCCGGCGGCGCCTCACACCGTGCCCTCGCGCACCAGCGGGCCGGGCTGGGGCGCGAGGAGGCGGGTCAGCAGCGGCAGGGCGGCGGCTGTCGTGGGGGCCTGGGCCGCGGGCAGGTGGGCGACGTCGGGCGGCAGCGTCATGCCGCCCCGGGGGACGGCGAGGACGCGCATGCCTGCGGCGGTCGCTGAGCGGATCCCGTTCGGGGAGTCCTCGACGGCCAGGCAGCGGTACGGCGGGACGCCGATCTCGGCGGCCGCGCGCAGGTACGGGTCGGGCGCGGGCTTGGCGCGGGCCACATCCTCCCCGCACACGACGGCGCTCAGCCGTCCGGACAGGCCCAGCCCGTCGAGCACCGCCAGGACGAAGCGGCGCGGGCTCGCCGTGGCCAGGCCGACGGGGCCGTGGCGCCCGGCTTCGAGAACCAGGTCCACGGCTCCGGGCAGCGCGGGGACCCGCCCCGCGGCGACCTCGCCGGTCGCGGCGGTGGTGCAGGCCTCGACCACTTCGGCGGGGTCGGCCGCGCCGCCGCACAGGCCGGCGACGTACGCCGCCCAGCGGCCGTTGCCGTGCAGGGCGGCGGTGTCCTCGGCCCGCCACGGGTGACCGTGGCGGGCGGCGAAGGCGGCGCAGACGCGGACCCAGGTGTCCGCGCTGTCGACCAGGGTGTCGTCCAGGTCGAAGATCGTCGCTCGGGTCATCCGGTCACACCGTCGCGGGGTCCGCGAGGCGCGGTCCGTTCGACAACTGCTCGATCGAGATGAGCGCCAGGCCGTGCCGGTCGGCGAAGGCGCGCAGCCGGTCGAAGCGGGCGACCGAACCGTCGTCCTCGCAGACCTCGCTGATCACTCCGACCGGGGGCAGCCCGGCACGCCGCAGCAGGTCGACGGTGGCCTCGGTGTGGCCGCGTCGCTCGGCGACGCCCCCGGCGCGGGCCCGCAGCGGGAAGACGTGCCCGGGGCGGTGCAGTTGGTCGGGCCGGGTCGCGGGGCCGGCGAGTGTCCGCGCCGTGAGCGCGCGGTCCTCGGCGGAGATCCCGGAGCCGGCCCCGACCGCGTCGACGGAGACGGTGTAGGCCGCCGTGTCGAAGCCGGGACGGGGCGGGACCATCAGCGGCAGTTCCAGGCGGTCGGCGATCTCCGGCGCCATGGGCGCGCAGATCAGGCCGCTGGTCCAGCGGACGAAGAACCCCAGGGTCTCCGCGGTGGCGAACTCGGCCGCCATGACCAGGTCGCCCTCGTTCTCGCGGTCCTCGTCGTCGACGACGATGACGGGCCGTCCGGCCCTCAGGTCGTCGACGGCTACGGACACGGTGTCCAGGCCGGCGGCCGGGCGTGGCGTCGATGCAGACGTCACAGGAATTGTCCCTTCGTCGGATCCACCCCCCGCGGGATGCATCGGTGACCGAACGAGGGAACTTGAGAAACCCGTACGCCGAACGGGCTTTCCCCTTGACGCCGTGCGGGGCTCAGCAGCGCGGGAGGGGCTTGCTGTACGTCGTGGCGGAGGATGTGGCCACGTAGTGGTCGGAGACGTAGCGGCCGTTGTCGAGGCGGTTCCAGATCCTGGTCGTGCCGACCTTGGAGCCGGACTTCTGGCAGACGACCCAGGCGAGGGCGCCGTTCGGCGACTTGCCCTTGGCGGCGTGGGAGGTGCCCGGGCCGCTGCGTTCGGTGAGGCCGCCGGTCGCCGTGACCTGGTACGGGAGGACGCAGCGCGGCAGGGGGGCGCTGTAGCCCGTGGCCGACGGGGTGCTGACGTAGTGGTCGCTGACGTAGGTGCCGTCGGTGAGCTTGTCCCACACGGGGGTGGTGCCCACCTTCAGGCCCGGGGCCTGGCAGACGACGCTCAGGGCGGAGCCCGTCGCGTGGGTGGTCACGACGGGATAGGTCGTCGAGGGACCGCTGCGGGCCTTGAGGGCGGTGGAACTCGTCACGCTGTAGGTGAGGGCGACGGTGGCGACGGGCGCGTCGAGCCGGTCGTTGTCGATGTTGACGGTGACGCCGCCGTAGGTCTCGTCGTGGCTGCCGCGGTACTGCTTCGCGCGCTGGTGGACGGGCCACTTGGCGTCGGCGACGCCGCTCCAGCCCTTGAGGGTGTCGGCGCCGTCGTAGCGGGCGATCCACAGGGCGTCGGGGCGGGCGTAGGAGGCCGAGGTGTAGACGTCGGCGAGCTGCTTGGCGCCGAGGTTGAGGTTCATGTAGACGCCGGATACGTAACCCAGCCGGTGGAGTTCCTTCGTCCAGGCCGACAGGTAGGTGAGGACGCCGGTGCGGCAGGCGGCGTCGGTCTGGGTGTAGTGCTCGATGTCGTTGTAGAGGGCGCTGCCGGGCCGCATGCCCAGCGCCTTGGCCGCGGCGACGGCCTCGGCGGCGGCCCTGGTGCCCTGGGTCCGGGCGGAACCGGGGGTGGTACTGATCTTCGCGTCGCCGGGCCGGGCGCCGCAGGGCGGCTGCAGGCCCTTGTGTATCGGCAGCAGGCGCCACTTGAGTCCGGTCACGGAGGTGACCCAGGCGGCCGTGAGCTGCGGCTGGGCGCAGGTGCGGTTGACGCCCGATATGTACACGCCGAGCGCGCGGTACGGGGAGGCGTTCCACGCCTGGATCGTCGACAGGGCCGGCGCGGTGCACGTGTCGAAGGCGAGCCCCGCGTAGCGGGTGGCGCTCGCCCCCGCGGGGTAGCCGGCCGGGGTGGCGGGCTCGGCGGAGGCGGCGGGGGCGAGGACGAGCGCGGTGGCGCCGCCCAGGACGAGGGCGCAGGCGGCGGCGAGGAGTCTTCTCGCGGCGCGGCGCAGGAGGTGCGGGTTCGGCATGACGGCCCCCCGGTACGGCACGGCGCCATGGCGCCGGGATCGCTGTGTCAGCCGTGCCAGCGGTGCGCGCCGTGTGTGCCGGGCCCGCGGTGCCCGAGTCGTCGCGCTTGATGACACATCAGGCTGTTCCGGGCAAAGGGTAGTGGGCGCGCGGCGGGGCGTCGAGGTGTGCGACGTGGTCAGGGTACGGCCGCGGCGTCGCCGACGGCGGCGACGAGCTGGAGGGGCAGCTCCCGGTCCCACTGCCCGACGCACACGCCGATCCAGCGGCCGTCGACGCGCCAGGCCCACGCCTCGTGGGCGTAGGTGCACAGGGTGCGGAGCGGGCGCGGCACCGGCTCGCCCTCGACGAGACGTTCGAGGTGAGTTGCGAGGTCGACCGTCTCCGGGGCGCCCCAGCGCTCCGTGAACACCTCGACCAGTGCCTGGCACTCGGCTTCCATGTCGTCCTCGGCCTGCCGTCCGTCCGCCGGGTCGCCGTCGGCTTCCCAGGAGTCCTCGCCGATGCGGAGGTCCGCTATGTGGTAACCAGGGCCGCTTTCGACCGCGCCGGAGCGCTCTTCGCGCGCCGGGAAGGGGCGGGCGCGCAGCGCGTCGACGGTGGCCACATGGCCGGGCAGGTCCATGGCTCCAGTAAACCCCGCGCCTGTGACACTTGACATCGAGTCAGTAACCCTGTGCCGGTGCCACTCGCCGCGGGCCGCCGGGACGGGTACGATCCGGCCAACACGCGCGCGAGCAGGGAGGACGTACGTTGGGGCGGCTCACCGGCGGGGACCCGTCCCTGCTCCGGCGGATCAACTCCGCGGTGGTGCTCCATGCGCTGCGCGGCGGGCCCGCCGTGAGCCTGACCGAACTGGTGCAGACGACGGGGCTTTCGCGGCCCACCGTCGAGGGCGTGATCGAGGGCCTGGCGGAGTCGGGCCTGGTGGTGGAGGTGCCGCAGGAGCCCGGTGACGCCCGCAAACAGGGCCGTCCGGCCCGCAGGTTCCGCTTCCACGCGGAGGCGGGGCACCTGCTGGGCGTGGAGATCGGGGCCCGGCAGATCCGGGCGCTGCTCTCGGACCTGAGCGGCCGGGTCCTCGGGTCGCTGACGCACGACGTCGCCGACGCGCTGCCGGCCGACGAGCGCCTGGAGCGGGTCCGCGGCACCGTCGCCGAACTGCTGCGCAAGGCCGGTGTGGCCCGCAGCACGCTGTGGGCGGTCGGTGTGGGCAGCCCGGGGATCGTGGAGACCGACGGCGCGGTGCGGCTGAGCACGGCGCTGCCCGGTTGGACGGGGCTGCCGCTGGGCGAGCGGTTGCGCCGGTCGTTCCGCTGCCCCGTGCTGGTGGAGAACGACGCGAACGCCGCCGCCGTCGCCGAGCACTGGAAGGGCGCGGCCGCCGGCACGGACGACGTGGTGTTCGTGCTGGCGGGCCTCAGCCCCGGGGCCGGGTCGCTGATCGGGGGCCGGCTGCACCGCGGCTTCGGCGGGGCCGCGGGCGAGATCGGGGCGCTGCACCTGCTGGGCCGCGAAGCGAGGCCGGAACGGCTGCTGTCCACGACGGGGACGCCGCTGCACCCGCTGGACGAGTCCGCGGTGGCCGAGGTCTTCGCGCTCGCCAAGTCGGGGGACGTCCAGGCGCGGGAGGCCTTCGACCGGTTCCTGCAGCGCCTGGTGCACGACGTGGCGGCGCTGGTGCAGGCGATCGACCCGGAACTGGTGGTGATCGGCGGCTGGGCGGCCGGACTGGACGGCGTACTGGAGCCGCTGCGCACCGAGTTGGCGCGCTACTGCCTGCGGCCCCCGGAGGTGGCGCTCTCGGCGCTGGGGCACGAGGCGGTCGCCACGGGGGCGCTGCGGCTCGCGCTCGACCACGTCGAGGAGCAGTTGTTCGCGGTGGCCCGGACCTCGCTGCTCGGCCGCTGAGCCGCACGCCGCGGGAGCCCGAACGGCAACGGCGGCCCCCGAAGCGGCGGGACCGCGGGACCCGGCCAGGGCAATACGGGCGAAATTCCACGGCTCATCGGCCTGCCTGCTTTGCCGGGTTGTCCGACCAGCCGACGATCCGTCGCATCGGCGAGCGTGCCGCGCCGGCGGGCGCGGCCGGCGAAAGGGCGTCCGCGTGCGGCGAGCAGTGGTCCTGGCAGTGTCCGTGGTGCTGACGGCCGGCGCGGCGACCGCCCCGGCCGCCGCGCACTTCCCGGAGCCCGTGGTCGCCGAGCAGTTGCGGATGGCGGGGGCCTCGGTGGCGGCCCGGGCGGCCGGGGCCGCGGGGATCGACTTCGGGGCGTGCCCGTCGGACAGCGGACTCAAGGCGCCCGTGCAGTGCGGCACGGTCCGGGTCCCCGTGGATTACACGGAGCCGGCAGGCGCGAAGATCGGCCTGCTCGTGAGCCGCCTGCGCGCCGCCGGCCCCGCCTCCGTCCGGCAGGGCTCCCTGGTGTTCAACCCGGGCGGCCCCGGCGCGTCGGGGCTCTGGTACCCCGCGGTGGGCCGGCCCGGGGTGGGGGCGGTGACCCGCAAGGTCTGGGAGACCGCGGCCAGGACGTACGACCTGGTGGGCTTCGACCCGCGCGGGGTGGGCCACTCCGCGCCGCTGTCCTGCCCGGACCCGGCGGCCACCCGGCACGCCCCCGGCGCCGACCCGCGCGCGGCCACCGCCGCGGTGAAGGCCGCCAAGCGCGCGGAGGCCCGGCGCAGGGCGGAGAGCTGCGGCGCGCGGGGCGGCGCGCTGCTGCGGAACATGCGCACCGCGGATCTGGCGCGGGACCTCGACGTCGTCCGCGCCGCCCTCGGCGAGCCGCGTCTCAACTACTACGGCGTCTCCTACGGCACCTACCTCGGCGCGGTGTACGCCACCCTCTTCCCCTCGCACGTGCGCCGCATGGTCGTGGACAGCGTCGTCAACCCCGACCCGCGCGGCGTCTGGTACGGCGCCAACCTCGCCCAGGACGTGGCCTTCGAGCGCCGCTGGGCGGACTGGCGCGCCTGGGCGGCCGGGCACGACGCCGTGTACGGCCTCGGCGGGACGCCCGGCCGTGTGCAGGCGAGCTTCGACCGGGCGATGCGCATGCTCGGCAAGCGCCCGGCCGGCAACGTGGGGGCCGGGGAACTGCACTCGGCGGCGGTCCAGGCCGCGTACTACGACCAGCGCTGGGTCTCCTTCGCCCATCTGCTCTCGCGCTACCTGCGCGGGGACGACGACCCGCTGATCGCCGCGGCCGCCCCCGACCCCGGGGCGGCGAAGGACGAGGAGAACAGCGAGGCGGTCTACCTGGCGGTGGAGTGCTCGGACGCGGCGTGGCCGCGCGACTGGAACGTGTGGGACCGCGACAACTCACGGGTCGCCCGGCAGCACCCCTTCGAGACCTGGGCGAACGCCTGGCTCAACCTGCCCTGCGCCTCGTGGCCGGTCGAGGGCGGGCGGGCGGTGGACGTCGGGGCCCGCCCCGGGTCGGGGCTGCCGCCGGTGCTGATCGTCCAGTCGGAACGGGACGCGGCGACGCCGTACGAGGGCGCGGTCGAGCTGCACCGCAGGCTGCCGGGCTCACGGTTGATCACCGAGGCGGGACGGGGCTCGCACGGCCTGATCAGCTTCTGGAACGAGTGCGTCACCGCACGCGTCGACCGCTACCTGGTGTCCGGCGCCACCGGCGACCGGGACGTCAGCTGCTCCGGGCACCCGCTGCCCGTGCCGTCCGGCAGCGGCGGCGCCAAGGACGCCAACACGGGCCGCTTCTACTGACCGGACGGGACGGGGGCGGCGCCGGGGTCACGACGCGGCCGCGTGCCGCTCCTGGCCGTGGTGGGTGATCTCCATCGCGCCGCTGTCGCCGAACGTCAGCCGGCAGGTGTCGGCGCGGTACGTGGCGACGGCCACCGCCGCGACGCGTCCGCCGCTGAAGTAGCGGGTGGTGACGACCAGCACGGGGGCGCCGGGCAGCCGGTCGAGCTGCTTGGCGTCCTCGGCGCGGGCCGAGCCCAGCTCCACGGCCCGGTCGTCGCCGTCGAGTTCGACGGCGTGCAACTCCCGCAGGACGGCGGGGGCGTGGTCGGCCGGAGTCAGGTCGCCGGGAAGGCCGGGAACGGAGGCCCGGGGGACGTAGAGCAGCTCCGTGGCGACGGACTGGCCGCCCATCGAGCGGACCCGGCGGACGGTGTGCACCGCCTCGTCGGTGTCGGTGCCGAGCACGTCCGCGACGGCGGCCGGGGCGGCGGCCTCTACGCAGCCCACGGTGCGCCAGGCGTCACCGGTGGCGCCTGGCCAGCTGCCGCTCGACGGGCCGACGGAGACACCCACGCGGGGCGGGGCGACCATGGTGCCGACACCGCGGCGGCGCTGCAGGCGGCCCTCGAGCTCCAGCTGCTCCAGCGCCTGGCGCAGGGTGGCCCGGGCGACACCGAAACGGGCGGCGAGATCACGCTCGTTGGGGAGGATCTCACCGACCTCGAACTCGGAGTCGAGCGCGTCGATGAGGACGGTCTTGAGGTGCCAGTACTTGGGCTCCGGCACATTCTCGAGCTGCGTGGTCCCCACCCTGTCCTCCGCAATCCGCCTGACGCCGTCCGGGGTTTGTTCAGCCTTGTTTCCGAACGGCTCTTTATTAAAGGTTCTTGCACTACTAGGCGACGATAGAGCTGCCCCCCGAGTTGGTCAAGACCAATGCTGAGGGGCCCGGGCATGTGCGGACGGCGGGACCGCGCACCGTTCACGAGGTGTTCGCGCCCGTCATGCGCCGTTCGTCCGCTGGTAGCGTTCGTGATCACGTCGAGCGAGGGAGCTGCCATGGGTCCGGTCACGGTGGTCACCGGAGGCGGCCGCGGCATCGGCGCGGCGGTCGCCCTGCGGCTGGCCCGCGAGGGGCACGCCGTCGGCATCGGTTACGAGAAGGACGCCGACGCCGCCGAGGACACCGCCCGCAAGGTGCGGGACACGGGCGCCCGCTGCGTCGTGGTGCGCGTCGACACCAGCGACGCCGCACAGGTGGACGCGCTCTTCGACACGGTGGGCGAACAGCTCGGCGCGGTGACGGGCCTGGTCAACAACGCCGGCGTCACCGGGCCGCTGGGGCGGTTCACCGAGACCCCGGTCGAGGTCATGCGCCGGGTGATCGACGTCAACGTGATGGGCGCGATCATGTGCGCCCGGCGCGCGGCTCTGGAGATGTCCACCCGGCACGGCGGCCGCGGCGGCGCGATCGTCAACATCTCCTCCGGCGCCGCGACGCTCGGCGGTCCCGGGGAGTACGTGCACTACGCCGCCAGCAAGGCCGCGGTCGACGCCCTGACCGTGGGCCTCGCCAAGGAGCTGGCGCCGGACGGCGTCCGCGTCAACTCCGTGCAGCCCGGCATGATCGTGACCGACATCCACGCCGCGATGGGCGACCCCGAACGGCCCTGGCGCAACCCGGACCGCGTGCCCATGCGGCGGCCCGGAGAGCCGGACGAGGTCGCCGGCGCGGTGGCGTGGCTGATGTCGCCGGACGCGTCGTACACCACGGGCGCGGTGCTGCGCGTCTCCGGCGGTCTGTAGCGTCGCGGCGCGCTCCGGCTACTGTGAGGCGGCGGCCTCCTCGTCGTCCTCCGTGTCGATCACGCGGAGTATGTCGGTGGCGAGCGCGGCGACCTGCGGGATCAGCTCCGGGGTGGCCAGGGCCAGATGGCACAGCGACCAGGTCAGGGTGACGACCCGGGTCCGCCTCGCCTCCAGGGCGTCCAGCAGGCGGCGCCCGACGAGCTCGGCCGCGTCCTTGCGCACGGCGGGGTCGGTCCAGGCGGTCGCGACGATCGCGAGCGCGGCCGCCTCGCACACCCAGTCCTCGGCGTTGTTCAGCACGTCCACGAGGAGCGCGCGGCGCCGGGAGACGGCCCAGGGCTCATCCGTGCGGTGGTGCGCCAGACCCAGGCACGCCCAGACCTGCACGCAGCGGATCCACAGGTCGGGGGCCTGGGCGGCGAGCGCGCGGCCCATCTCGTCCTCGCGCGGGGCCGGCGGGTGGACGAGCACACCCAGCAGGTCCTCGGGGTCGAGCCCGGAGAGCGCCACCGCGTCGTCGTAGGCCGCGACCAGGTGCGGCCAGCCGTGCCACGCCAGACGGCGCACCGCTTCGGCCGCCTCCGGGGACGGCGGGCGCACCGCGGGCCGTGCGGTCGTGCCCTGGTAGGCCCAGAGCTCGGCCTCCACGGGGCGCGGGGGGATCCGCGGATCCGGCTCGGGCACGGACTGGATCTCGGTCACCGCGTTCGGGTAGGCGGCGCGGAGCGCGAGCAGCGCGCTCGGCGGCTCCAGCGCGGAGATGGTCAGCGTCAGCCCGGCGTCGCCCGGCACGGACTGCCCGAGCGCCTGGTGCAGCAGGCTGATGACGGCCTCGTTGCCGCCGGGTATCCAGTTGAGCCACGGCGTGCCCTGGCTCAGCCGGGCCAGCAGGTCCGCCGCGTAGCCGTGACCGGGCTCGGCCCGCAGGTGGTCGGCGAGGGCGACCAGATGCCGCAGGTCCGGCTCCACGGCGTGGCGCAGCGCGTGCACCGCGGGGGCCGCCTTGGGGTGCGAGGGGTCGGCCGCCAGCGCCCGCTCGGCCCACGCCACGCCCTCGGCGGGACGGCCGAGACCGTCCAGCAGCTCGGCGATGTCGACGTACAGATCGAGGTCGGAGGGGTCGCGGGCGACCTCGCGCCGCCAGACCTCCAGCGCCTCCTCGGAACGGCCGGCGCTGCGCAGCGCGTAGCCGAGCATCACCGCGGCGGGGTGGGAGGGTTCGAGCTCGTACGAGCGCCGCGCCCAGCCCACCGCCTCCTCGGTGCCGCCCATGCGGCGGGCGAGGGTGGAACCGCACCACAGCAGCATCGTGTGGTCGGGATGGCGCGCGGCGCTCGCGCGGACCAGGTCGAGCAGCGGCAGCAGCGGGCCGCGCCGCTCCTCGTCGACCGGGTCGGGTAGTTGCGGCGCGACGCGCGCCGCCGCGCGGGCCACGGTGTCCGGCGCGACGAGCTCCGCGATGTCGGGGCGGCACAGCCACGCCACGTCCAGCCAGGGCCGCTGCGGTTCGTGCCCGGCGCACTGGGCGAGCAGGCCGACGGCCTCGTCCCAATGGCCCGCCACCGCGCAGAGGTGGCCGCGCGCCGCCACGGTGCCGATGAACGCCCGCTCCTCGGGGGCGAAGTACGTCAGCGCCGCTTGCGCGCCCCCGACGCGCGCGGCGAACTCGGCCAGCGCCTCGTGGATCTCGGGGAGCCCCGGGTCGCGCGCCAGCGCGTCCTCCAGGTGCCGGGCCGCGTGCCCGAGGTCGCCCCCGGCCAGCGCGATGCGCGCGGTGGCCACTTCACCCTCCGCCTCCAGGCGCGCCCCGCTCTCGTGACCCTCCGGATGACCGTGCACAGCCGCTCCCCACCTCGAACCGCTCCTGGCGCCTCCGCCCCGTGGGCACCCTAACCGACACCCCTGAACGCCCTTCCGGTGCGGCCCGGAGGGTCCTCCACGTCTGTCCGCCGCCGGGACGGGGCGTGGTGCGCACCGTCGGCGCGCGGCGCGGTGTCGTCGTGGCGGCCGGCCGGTCGGGCATCTCGACCCCCGCATTACTCTTTGCCGGATGGGCCGGTGCGCCGGGACAGCCGAACCGCCGGCGCACCCCGTACGCAACTCCCGGCAGCGCCCTTCTGCCGCGCAATGCCGATTCGTTAACACAAGGAAACGGATTCAAAACCCGAGCGGGCGCTTCGGCGTACACAATCCCTCCAGCCTCCAGCAGGTTGCCCGGTTGTTGCACCAACCCCGAGGAGCACCATGTCCGCTCAGGCCACCGACGTGGCGAAGGGCTCTCCGCCACCACCACCTCAGAACGCACTGGACCGCTACTTCCGCGTCGGGGAGCGCGGATCGACCTTCGGCCGCGAAGTCCGCGGCGGTTTCGCCACCTTCTTTACGATGGCGTACATCCTCGTGCTGAACCCGATCATCCTGGGAAGCGCGAAGGACAAGTTCGGACACGTCCTGTCGACCGGTCAACTGGTCACCGCCACCGCGCTGGTGGCGGCCGTCATGACGATCGTCATGGGCGTCGGCGGCAACCTGCCGCTGGCCATCGCGGCGGGCCTCGGCCTCAACGCGGTCGTCGCCTTCCAGATCGCGCCCCTGATGAGCTGGGACGACGCGATGGGCCTCATCGTCATCGAGGGCCTGGTCATCTGCGTCCTGGTGGTCACCGGGCTCCGCGAAGCGGTGATGCACGCGATACCCCAGCCGCTGAAACAGGCGATCAGCGTCGGCATCGGCCTGTTCATCGCCTTCATCGGCTTCGTGGACGCCGGCTTCGTCAGCCGCATCCCGGACGCCGCGAACACCACGGTTCCCGTGCAACTGGGCGGGAGCGGGGCGTTGTCGGGCTGGCCGGTGCTGGTCTTCTGCCTGGGCGTGCTGCTGACGATCGCCCTGCTGGCCCGGAAGGTGAAGGGCGCGATCCTGATCAGCATCGTCGCCATGACGGTGCTGGCGATCGTGGTCGACGCCGTCGCGGACGTGAAGAGCTGGGGCCTGACCACGCCCAAGGTGCCCGACGACGTGTTCGCCGCACCGGACTTCGGGCTGCTGGGGCACTTCAGCCTCTTCGGCGCCTTCGCCGAGGTCAGCTTCATCACGGTCGTGCTGCTGGTCTTCACCCTGATCCTGTCGGACTTCTTCGACACCATGGGCACGGTCGTCGGCATCACGACCGAGGCGGGCCTGCTGGACGAGGAGGGAAAGGTCCCGAACCTGGGCCGGGTGCTGCTCATCGACGGTGCCGCGGCGGTCGCGGGCGGCGCCGCCTCCTCCTCGTCGAACACCGCCTACATCGAGTCGGCGGCCGGGGTCGGCGAGGGGGCCCGTACGGGCTTCGCCAACCTGGTCACCGGCGGCCTGTTCGCGGTGGCCCTCTTCCTGAGCCCGCTGCTGACGATCGTGCCGCTGCAGGCGGCGGCCCCGGCCCTGGTCGCGGTCGGCTTCCTGATGATGACCCAGGTCAAGAACATCGGCTGGGACGACTTCGAGATCGCCGTCCCCGCGTTCCTGACGATCGCCGTGATGCCCTTCACGTACTCGATCACCAACGGCATCGGTGCCGGCTTCATCGCCTTCGTGCTGCTCAAGGCCGTGCTGGGCAAGGCCCGGCAGGTGCACTGGCTGCTGTGGGCGGTGTCGGCGCTCTTCGTCGTCCACTTCGCGATCGACCCGATCGAGCAGCTGCTCGGGGTCAAGTAGGCATCGGTGGGCCGCGGGGGCCGGTGCGGCCTCCCGCGGCCTCACGATGAAGACCCCGACCGGGACGGGGGCCCCCGGTCGGGGCCGCTGGCCGAGCCGGCGTTCCGCCCCCGGCCCGTATCTGTCGAACTACCGGCGCGGGGAGGGAGTTCCCGCCCGTTCCGGACCCCCCGGTGTGATGTGGCGCACGCCCGCGCCGGGCGCCGCCCCGGCAGGCCGCCGGACGTCCGTCCCGGGGTGCCGGACCGACTGCTCTCCCCGGACGCGTGGGCGGCGGCGCACCGGCGGGTGCCCGACGGCCGCCGTGCCTGGCACCTGGGTGCGTGTGCTTCACGCGAGCGTTTGATCTCGATTCGGCAACGGCGGGTTTAAGCCGGGGGCACCCCCTTATCGGCACGCCTGGTTGCTTGATACATATGGTCCGCGCGTTCCTGTCCGTCGACGGTCGCACGACTCCCCCACCTGCTCGCCGTGCCTTCGGCCGTCCCTCACCCAGGAACGCCCATGTCTTCGCGGACCGCGCCCTCGCGCGCCCTGCTGCCGCTCGTCGCGCTCTTCTGCGCCGGCTACCTCGCGCCGTACCTGATGCCGACCGTCGTCGGCCGCCTCACCACCGGTCTCGGCCTGAGCGGTTCCCAGGCCGGGGCGGTGGGCAGCGCGCTGCTGCTCGGCTCGGCCTGCGCCGGGTTCACGCTGGCCTCGCGGGTCGACCGGATCGGCCGGGCGCGACTGGCCCGGCTCGGGCTGCTGATGATCGCGGGCGGCTTCACGACGGCCGCGGCGACCGGCCAGGTGCCCCTGGTCGTCCTCGGCTGCGTGGCGGGCGGGTTCGGCTCCGGCACCTCGACGGCCGTGGCCGCCGTCGGCATCTCCGGTGAACGGGAGCCCCACCAGGTCACGGTGCTCGCGCTGCTGGCCACCTCGGCGGCTGCCGGGTCGCTCTACCTCGTACTGCCGCGGCTGGGCGGCGGCCACGCGCTGCCCTTCGCGGCCATCGCCGCGACGGCCCTGCTCGTGCTCCCGCTGACCCGGCGGCTGCCCGCGCGGCCCTGTCCGCACTCCACGGCCGCCGGGCAACCGACCGGGCTGCCGCTGCCGCACCTGGCCGCCGGGGCCGTGCTCGCCGTGTCGATGCTGTGCTGGTCGCTGGCGCAGAACGCGCTGTGGGGCGTGAGCGGTCGCATCGGGCTGGACCGGGTCGGCCTGTCGGAGGCCGCGGTCGGCATGGTGTTCGCGGTCGCCCTCGGGGGCGGGCTGCTCGGCGTCGTGGCCGCGGGCGCCCTCGGTGCGCGCCTCGGGCGCGCGGTGCCCATCGGGGCGGGCACGGTGGTGATCGCCGTGTGCGTGGCGGTCGGCGCCTCCGCCCGCGGCCCGGTCGCGTTCGCGGTGGGAGAGGTGCTGTGGAACACCGTCTACCCGGTGGTGCTCTCGTACCTGATCGGGCTGGCCGCCGCCCTCGACCCGCGGGGCCGCTGGGCGGTGTACGCCGGTTCCGCGTCCTCGCTCGGGGTGGCCTGCGGACCGCTGACCGGCGCGCTGCTCTGCGCCAGGCTGGGCTTCCCGGCGATGGGCGGGGTCCTGGCCTGCCTGCTCCTGCTCGCCGCCGTGCCGCTCACCGCGGTGGCCCGCGGCGCGCGTTCCGGCAGCTGGGGCCGGGGCGCCGTGGCGGTCGGCGGCCGCGGCGGCGGCGCCGCGGTCGTGGCCCGCACGGACGTCGGCCGGGCGGCCTGAGGGGAAATCGGGATGCCGCGGCGGCGGCGCGTCTGGCAGGGTGCCGCCTCGTGAACGACACCGGAACCGTCCGCATCACCCCGCTCGCCGAGCGCCCCGAGCTGATCCCCCGGCTCTGGGAGATCTCCGAGAACTGGCCGGCCTTCGTCCCCCAGGACCCGGTCGCCGGCGCCCTGTTGCACCGGGTCGCCGAGGACTTCCCCCGGTACTGCGTCGTCGCGACCGACGGCGACCGGGTCGTGGCGCGCGGCTTCGCCGTCCCGTTCGACGCCACCGCTCAGGGCCGCGAGGAGACTCCGGACCAGGGCTGGGACCGCGTACTGGTGTGGGCGTACTCCGACCTGCGCGACGGGCGACCGGCGACGGCCGCCAGCGCGCTGGAGATCACCATCGACACCGGCCACCTGGGGCGGGGCCTGTCGCACCGCATGGTCGCCGCGCTGCGCGACACCGCGCGGGACCTGGGCCACGACGCGCTGCTCGCCCCGGTCCGTCCCACGGCCAAGCACCTGCGGCCGCGGCTCCCCATGGCCGACTACGTCGGCCTGCTGCGCGAGGACGGGCTTCCCGAGGACCCGTGGCTGCGGGTGCACGTCAGGGCGGGCGGTGTCGTCGTGAGGGTCGCGCCGGCCTCGATGACGGTCAGCGGGACGCTGTCCCAGTGGCGGCGCTGGACGGGGCTCCCCTTCGACCGGGACGGCGCCGTCGAGGTACCCGGCGCGCTGGTTCCGGTGCACTGCGACACCGCGCACGACCACGCCGTGTACGTCGAGCCCAACGTCTGGGTCCGCCACGCCACGCGGCACCGTTAGCCGAGTGCCCGGTCCAGGTTGAAGGCGGCGCTGATCAGGGCCAGGTGCGTGAACGCCTGCGGGAAGTTGCCGCGCAGTTCGCCGGCGCGGTCGATCTCCTCGGCGTACAGGCCGAGGTGGTTGCCGTACGTGAGCATCTTCTCGAAGGCCAGGCGCGCCTCGTCCATGCGCCCGGCGCGGCTGAGGGCCTCGACGTACCAGAAGGAGCAGATGGAGAAGGTTCCCTCGTCGCCGGGCAGGCCGTCCGGGCTCGCCACAGGGTCGTAGCGGTAGACCAGGGAGTCGGAGACCAGGTCCTTGCCGAGGGCGTCGAGCGTCGAGAGCCACTTGGGATCGGTCGGCGAGATGAACTTGGACAGCGGCATCATCAGCACCGACGCGTCCAGCACGTCCTCGCCCTCGCTCTGGGTGAACGCGCCGCGCGCCTGCGACCAGCCGTTCCTCATGATCCGCCGGTAGATGGCGTCGCGGGCGCCGTACCAGCGCTCGCGGTTGGCGGGCAGGCCGCGGTGGTTCGCCATGCGGATGCCGCGCTCGATCGCCACCCAGCACATCACACGGGAGTAGAGGAAGTTCTTGCGGCCGCCGCGGGTCTCCCAGATGCCCTCGTCGGGCTGGTCCCAGTTGTCGCAGACCCAGTCCACGAGTTCGCAGACGGTGTCCCAGTGGCTGCTGGAGATCGGCTTGCCCCACTTGTCGTAGAGGTAGAGCGAGTCGATGAGCTCGCCGTAGATGTCCAGCTGCAGCTGGTGGACGGCGTTGTTGCCCACCCGGACCGGCGCGGAACCCGCGTACCCCTCCAGGTGGTCCAGCTCCCGTTCGGGCAGCTCGGAACGGCCGTCGATGCCGTACATGATCTGCAGCGGGCCGCCGGTGCAGCGCGGTCCCCCCATGCAGATGCGGTCCGACAGGAAGTTCATGAAGGCCTCGGCCTCGTCGGTGAAGCCCAGCCTGAGCAGCGCGTAGACGCAGAAGGCGGCGTCGCGGATCCAGACGTACCGGTAGTCCCAGTTGCGCTCGCCGCCGATGCGCTCGGGGAGGCTGGTGGTGGGCGCGGCGATGATGGCGCCGGTCGGCGCGTAGGTGAGGAGCTTCAGGGTCAGCGCGGACCGGTGCACCATCTCGCGCCAGCGGCCCCGGTACTTCGACTGGGAGAGCCAGTGCCGCCAGTAGCGCACGGTCTTCTCGAACTGGTCCTCCGCCTCGGTCAGCGGGCAGCCGCGCGGGCCGACACCGTCGCCGACCTGGTCCAGGGCGAAGACGGCGGCCTCGCCCTCGGAGAGCTTGAACTGGGCCCACACGTCCCGGCCGTCGTTCTCCAGCGGCACCGAACAGGTCAGGGCGATGGTCTGGGCCGGGGTGGCGAAGAGCGCCTGCATCCCGTTCATGTGCACGGTGTGCGGCACGGTGCCGTAGTCGAACCGCGGGGCCACCCGCATCCGGAACGGCAGCACGCCCCGTACGCAGACCACGCGGCGGATCAGCCGGTGCCGGTCGGCCTCGTGGGACTCGTCGACGACCGGCATGAAGTCCTGCACCTCGCCCATGCCGTCCTCGGCGAAGAACCGGGTGATCAGCACATTGGTGTCGGGGAAGTAAAACTGCTTGGTGCGCGCGGGCACGTCCGCGGCCAGCTCGAAGCTGCCGCCCCGGTCGGCGTCGAGGATCGAGGCGAAGATGCTGGGGGCGTCGAAGCGCCCGGAGCAGTACCAGTCGATGGTGCCGTTCGTGCCGACCAGCGCCGCGCTGCGCAGGTCGCCGATGAGCCCGTGGGCGGCGATCGGCAGGTACCGGCCGTCGGCCGGTGCGAAATCGGACCGGAGGGCTTCGGCTGTCACGGTGGCCTCCTCACGCGCCGGGAAACGGCAAAAGCCACCATTCAGACTAACCCTCCATGTCCTCCTTCTTCTCGGTCAGGACGGTGCCGCCCGCCGGGCCTACGCCTCCCCGGCCTCTGCCTTCTCCGGTCCGGCGGGCCGCTCGCCGACGTATTCGAGGACGGAACGGGCCTCGGCGAGCCGCTGCGCGGCGACCTCGGCGTCCCCTCCCTCGCCCCCTCCCTCGCCCCCGCTCTCGCCCTGTCCCGCGTACTGGGCGATCACGGCCCGGGCCCGCTCCGCGGCCGCGGCGTGCCGTCCCAGGTCGGCCTCGAGCCAGGCGGCCATGAGCTGGGCCGCGCTGCGCGCGGGACCCGGGTCGAAGAGCGTGATCGCGCGTTCGGCGCAGGCCAGACCCTCCTCGTACGCGGCGCGGGCCGAGCCGTCCGTGTCGTCCTCGCCGGGCTCGCCCGGGCAGGAGCGGACGATCAGTTCGCCGGTCTGCCGGTGGGTCCCCGCCAGTTCGGCGCGCAGGTGGGTCGCGGCCGCCCCGTCTCCGGCCGTCGTCGCCGCGGACAGTGCCTTTTCGGCGACCGCGGCGGCCTCGGCCATCGCGGCACGGCCCTCGGCGAGGCCGCCCCGGCCGTCGTGGAGGGAGAGCCAGGCCCGGGCGCGCAGGGTGCGCACGAGCGGGACGGGACGCTCCATGGCGCGCCAGAGCTCACCGGCGCGGCTGTACGCCTGTGCGGCCTCGCCGGCCAGGCCGGCCCGTTCCAGGGAGTCGGCGGCGAGGTTCGCCAGGACGGCGTGGTCCTGCTGCTCCTCCCAGTCCTGCGCGATCTCCGCGGCGAGCAGGAACTGCTCGGCCGCGGCGCGCGGCTCGTCCAGGTCGCGCAGTGCCTCGCCCAGCCACCAGCGCGCCTGGACGACCCGCCCGTCGTGGTGGGCGCGCACCAGGTCGGGCAGGGCGGTCTCCAGGACGGTGGCGGACTCCGCGGCCCTGCCCTCGCGCAGCAGCGCCCCGCCGAGGACGAGCCGCGCCCAGGCGCCGAGCTCCTCCGACATGTCGCCCTCGTCGGCCCAGTGGGCGCCCTCCAGGGCGTGGTCGGCGGCCTCGGCGTCGGCGCCGCGGGCAGCGAGTGCGGCGGCCAGCACGGTGTGCAGGTGGGCGCGGTGCACCGGGCCCAGGGCGGCGGCGCCGTGCTCCAGCGCGGCACGGGCGGACTCCTCCGCGGTGGTGTGGTCGTCCCGCTGGAGGGAGAGGTCGGCGAGCAGCGCCTCGGGTTCGGCGGCGTACCAGGGGGTCGCGGCCTCGTGGTGGAGGCGGGCGGCCCGCGCGAAGAGCCCGGCGGAGGCCGCGGAGTCGCCGCGTGCGGCGGTGTGACGGGCCTGCAGCGTGATCGCGTCGGCGAGCCGGCCCGCCATCCGTTCCTCGTCGCGGTGCTCCTCGGCGAAGGCGATGATCCGCAGCAGTTCCGCCTCGTCCCCGGTGCCGGGCGGCGTGAGGTCGAGCCTGGCCAGCCAGGCGCCGGTCAGCTGGCGGGCGGTGGCCCGGCCGGCGCCGTGCAGCTCCCCCAGCGCGTCGACGGCGGCGTCGAGCGCGGCGAGGGCCCGGCCGGTCCGCTCCGCGACGGCCGCCGCGTACGCGGCGCGGACGCGGCAGGCGGCGGCCTCGCCCGGCTTCCCGGCCGCCTCGAACAGTTCGGCGGCGGTCTCGAGGAGCGGTACGGCGGTGCCGGGGTCGGTGAAGGCGGCGATGCCGGCGTGGTCGGCGATCTCGGCGCGGTCCAGGTCGCCCAGGGCGGCGCCGGTGCGTTCCGCGGCGCGGCCCGCGGCGGCCCAGGCGGGGCCCGCGTCGGGGTGCTGGGCGTCGCTCAGCGCGCGGGCCTCGGCCAGCAGCGCGCCGACGTCCTCGGAGTCCGCGGGCACGGCGGCCGCCGCGGGCGCGGGCCGCGGAGGTGCGGCGGGCGCGGTCAGGCGCTGCCGGGCCCGGACGCCCAGCGGGAGCCGCTCCACGAGGGGCCCGGCGGCGAGGCGCTCGCGCAGGCGGCGGCTGACGGCGTCGTTGCCGTTGCGGGCGTCGAAGCGCGCGGAGACGGCCGCGGCCTCGCGCTCGGCGTGGACGAGCAGCGCGCGGGCGGTCCAGTCGGTGCCGGCGGGCCCGGGGACGCTCCGGTCGCCATGGCCGAGGGCGACGAGGCGGCGCATCAGCAGACCGCTGACGGCCAGGTGGTCCATGAGCGTGTCGGGGTCGCCGGTGTCGGTGAAGTACGCGGGGTGCTCGGCGAGGATCTCCAGGGCGCGTGCCTCGTTGCCGGTCAGGGCGCAGAACTCGACGTGGCAGGAGACCGCGCCGCGCATGCTCTCCATCGGCCGCACCAGGCGGTAGCCGCGCAGATGGTGGGCGCGTGCCTCGTCGAGCCGGCCGAGCCGGACCAGCGGCAGCAGCGAGGACGCCAGCACGTTGTGCGGTTCGTGGGCGCAGGTGTACTGCCCGGAGAGGACGGGCTCCCAGGCGCGCAGCGCCTCCTCGTCGCGGCCGCGGTCGACCTGCCAGCTGCCCTGGCCGTGGAGTTCGCAGGCGTGGCAGTCGGCCATGGCGTCGCGGTCGGCGGCCAGCCACGCGGCGTGGGCGGCCTCGGCGCGGGCGGTGTCGCCGAGGTGCCGGGCGATGCGGAACTCGCCCTGGCGGACGGCGCGTTCGGAGTGGCCCGCGAGGCGGTAGCGGTGCTCCATCTCGCGCTGCCACTTCTCGATGGAGGCGAGCGGCACGTCGGGCTGGTCGAGCATGCCGCTGGCCACCCACTTGAAGATCCAGTGCAGGTGGTGGGTGTTCGCGCCGTCGAACTCCCCGGGCCGCTCGTCCCACATGCGCAGCAGACGGGCGAAGGGCACGAAGAACTTGTCCTTCTCGCTGCTGTACGCGTAGGCGCCGGCGAGGTTGAACAGGGCGTCGACGAGGAGCGGGGTGTCCCCGGTGGCCTCGGCCTCGGCGACGAGCCGCTCGGCACCGGCGTTGCGGGCGCGGCCCTCGGGCTCGTCGCGGTTGTGGTGGAGGGCGCGGCGTATGGTCTCGGCCGCCGGATCCTGGGTGCTCATCGGCCGTCCTCCTGTTCGGCGTCGCCGGGCTTCCCCGCGGGGCCGTCCGCGGTCTGCGCCGCCCACTGCAGCAGACCGAGGAAGGCGCGGTTGAGGAGCGCGGAGTCGGCGGGGCGCAGCGGGCGCTGGGCCATCAGCAGGGCCTGGCCGTACAGCGCCTCGGCGGCGGTGCCGACGAGTTCGGGGTCGGTGAAGCCGCTGATCCGCCGGACCAACGGGTTGAGGTGGTTCAGCACGAGCCGGGCGCGCGGGGTGCCGCCGCGCAGCGAGCCGAGGATGCCCGCCCACAGCTCGTCGGCCTGCTCCTCCTCCTCGGCGCGGGCGCGTTCGTGGCGGGCGGCCCGGTCGTCCAGGTGGAGCGCGGGGACGGTGACCGGGTGGAAGGTGCGCAGCGACACGTCGCAGCCGAGCGGGTCGAGCCTGGCGCGGGCCGCGGCGAGGAAGCCGGACAGGGCGAGTTCCTCGGCGGGGTCGACGGCGTCGAGGTGCGCGGTGACGGTGTCCGCGTCGAGTTCGGCGACAGCGGTGCCGGGACGCACGGTCGGCAGCAGCTCGACCAGGTCGGCGTCGTAGGTGTAGCCGCCGTTGACGACCCCGATGCCCTGCGCGGAGGCGATGGCCGCGACCTGGCGGTACTCCTCGACGGTGCGGGTGAAGTGGACGACCCGGTGGCGGCGGGCGAACTCCTCGAGCGACAGCTGCCCGTCGGTGGTCTCGAACGGCAGCCAGGGCAGCATCGTGCGGAGCATCCCGGCGTCGTGCCGGGCGAGCGACTTGACGCCGAGGTGGTGGACGGCGAGGAACTGGGCGAGCCGTTCCCGGTCGCCCGCGGCGAGTTCGGTCAGCCAGCCGCGGATGCGTTCGCCGAGCGCCTCGCGGACGGCGGCGAGCGTCTCGTCGGCGTACAGGCTCTCCCGGGACGCGGTGGGGCGCAGGCTGTCGGTGTCGATCACGCAGCGGACGAAGAAGGCCCATTCCGGCAGGAGTTCGTCGGCCCGGTCGGTCAGCAGCATGCCCTTGAGGTGGACGCGGTGCCCGGCGCGCTGGGCGGGGCTGACCGCGGCGGGCAGGACGTAGCCGACGCCGCGCACGCCCGCGAGGGGGACGTCGAGGTCGATGACGTCGAGCGGGGTGAAGCCGAACTGCTCGTGGCAGTGCCGGGCGAGCGCGACCCGGCGGGCGGCCTGACCGGGGTGCGGGCGCTCCCAGACCGGCGGGCGCTCGGTGACGTGCGTGTCGCCGACCCGCACGTCGTACGGCAGCAGGGAGCCGAAGTCCTTGGCGAGGGCGAGCACGCGCTCCTCGGCGAGCCACTCCGCGGCGCCCGGCCGGGCGGTCAGGTACACGGTCGTACCGGGCTCCGGGTGGTCCTGCGCGGGCAGCGTGCGGACGGTGTACGAGCCGTCGTCCCGGGCGGTCCACTCGACGGGCGGGGCGTCCGGGGTGCGGGCGGAACGGCTGACGACGCGGATCTGCTCGGCGACGACGAAGCAGGCGAGCAGCCCGATGCCGAACTGGCCGAGGAACTCCGAGCGGGCGCTCTCCAGGCCGTCGCGCTTGGAGCTGCGGCCGATGGTGGCCAGCAGGTCGTGCACGTCGGACTCGGTGAGGCCGACGCCGGTGTCCTCGACGCGCAGCCGGCCGCCCTCGGCGTGCAGCCGCACCCGGGCGGGGGCGTCGGGCTGTTCGGCCCGGCGGGCGGTGATCGCGTCGACGCCGTTCTGCAGCAGCTCCCGCAGGTAGACCTTGGGGCTGGAGTAGAGGTGGTGGGAGAGGAGGTCCACCAGGCCACGCAGGTCGACCTGGAAGGCGTGCGGTGTCTGATCTGCAGTCATGGTGGGGGCGCCGGTGCGTTCCGGGGAGGGGGAACGGGGCGCGGGTAGGGCGATCGGGTGATCGCGGCCGCCGGATTGCGGAACATCGTATGGCGGCGGAGCCCGCGGTGACCAGGGGGTTTCGTCGTGCGGGGCGGCCGGTGGGGAGTGCGTGGGCGGGCGGGCGCCGCCGTACGGCGCGGTGCGGTTGTTCACTGGGCGTTCGGATCGACGGCACACGGCGCGAGTAGGAACGGGGGCGGACGCATTTTCGGCGTACGCGGTGCGGTACTTGGGAGGTCAGGATGGCGGACGGATCCGGGAGCACGGTCGGGCGGCGCTCGGTGCTGAGGGGCGGGCTCGCGGCCTCCGGGGCGCTGCTGGTGCCGGCGGTTGCCGCGCCCGCGCTCGCCCTGTCGGGGAGGCCGGCGGCGACGTCGGGTGTGCAGACCGGCGATGTGACGGCGTCGGGCGGTCTGGTGTGGGTGCGCGCGGACCGGCCGGCGCGGATGGTGGTGGAGACCTCGGCGACCGAGTCGTTCCGCCACACCCGGCGCTTCCACGGCCCGGTGGTCGGCCCCGGCACCGACTTCACCGGGGTGACCCGGCTGCACGGCCTGCCGGCGGGCGAACAGGTCCACTACCGGGTGCTGCTGGCCGACCCCGACGACCCGCGCCGCACCGGCGCACCGGTCACGGGCACCTTCCGTACGGCGCCCGACGGGCGGCGCGGCGGGGTGCGCTTCGTGTGGTCGGGCGACCTGGCCGGGCAGGGCTGGGGCATCAACCCCGACATCGGCGGCTACCGCATCTTCGACGCCATGGGCGCGGTGGACCCTGACTTCTTCCTGTGCAGCGGCGACAACATCTACGCCGACGGCCCGATCGCGGCGACCCAGGCGCTCCCCGACGGCAGCACCTACCGCAACATCACCACAGCGGAGAAGTCCAAGGTCGCCGAGACCCTGGCCGAGTTCCGCGGCAACTTCCGTTACAACCTGCTCGACGAGAACCTGGGGCGCTTCAACGCCCGGGTGCCGTCGGTCATCCAGTGGGACGACCACGAGGTCCGCAACAACTGGTACCCGGGCGAGGTGATCGCCGCCTCGGACCCGCGCTACACCGAGAAGAGCGTGGACGTCCTCGCGACCCGGGCGCGGCGGGCGTTCGCGGAGTACTTCCCCATCTCCTCGCTGCGCCCGGACGGCGCCGGCCGGGTGTACCGGGTGGTGCGCCAGGGCCCCCTGCTGGACGTCTTCGTCCTCGACATGCGCACGTACCGCAACGCCAACTCCCCCGACGACCAGGCCCACGACGCGCAGGGCATCCTCGGCCGGGAGCAGCTGGAGTGGCTGAAGCGTGAGCTGTCGCGCTCGCGCGCGGTGTGGAAGGTGATCGCCGCGGACATGCCGCTCGGGCTGGTGGTGCCCGACACCACGGAGGGGAAGCCGAACATCGAGGCCGTGGCGCAGGGCGACCCGGGCGCGCCCCTCGGCCGTGAGCTGCAGATCGCCGAGCTGCTGCGGTTCGTCAAGCACCGCAGGATCACGGGCACGGTGTGGCTGACCGCCGACGTCCACCACACCTCGGCGCAGCACTACCAGCCCTCGCGCGCGGCGTTCACGGACTTCGCGCCGTTCTGGGAGTTCGTGTCCGGCCCGCTGAACGCGGGTGCCTTCCCGGCGAGCGCGCTGGACGCCACCTTCGGGCCGGAGCGGGTCTTCGTGAAGGCGCCGACGGCCTCGAACGTCTCGCCCGCCGAGGGCTACCAGTTCTTCGGGCAGGTCGACATCGACGGCCACTCCGGCGACATGACGGTGCGGCTGCGCGAGCAGGACGGCACGGTGCTGTTCACGAAGGTGCTCCGGGCGGGGCTGGTCGGGCAGTAGCCACGGGCCCAGGCCTACTACTACGGCGCCCAACGTGACGGATCGGCATGGCTGGTGGCCGAGGGTGGCGATGTCGTGCGGCGCTACTGCGAGAAGGGCGCCGGCGAGGACGAACTGCTGACCCTCGGGGAGCCCCTGCCCTACGAGCGGGCCCGCCGAGTGGAGCTGGGGCTGTCGCCGGAGTGGGACGCGGCCGAGGAGAGTGAGGAGGACGAGCGGGAGTGGAGTTCGGCCGCCTTCGACATGGCACCCGAGATCGCCGACACGTTCGGCCCCAGCCCCTTGAGCATCACACCGGAAACCCCGGCGCGCGGTGCCGGGGTGCTCGCCCTGACGCCGCACGGAGTGGCATGTGGCGTCGCACCGGGCCCGGACGATGCGGGCGTACGCGGCGCGGAGGCGAGGGCGCACTCCGGCACCGACGGGCGGTCCCGGAGGGCTTAGCATGTGCAAATCGACCGGGCAATACGGCGATTTCGAGACCTCGTGGGGCGGCCGGGGCGGGTGCCCCGCGGCGTCCCGACGGACTGGGAGGACGGCGCCGTGACGGGTGGTTTCAGCTACGAGCCGGTCGGGGTGACCCGGACCGGCGGGCCCACCCCGCCGGGGTTCCACCACCTGCACGAGCGGATCCGGATCGGCGAGGGTCCCGAGGTGCTGGCCGCGGCCGGGCGGGCGTTGACGGGGTGGCGGATGCACCGGGCGGCCGGACTGCGGGTGCCGGCCGGCACCCCGGACGCGGCGCCGGGGGTGCGGGTGCCCCTGCGGATCGGCCCGCTGCGCGCGCCCTGCGAGGTGGTGTGGGCGGAACACGGACCGGATCGCGTGGGGTTCGCGTACGGGACCCTCCCCGGTCACCCGGAGCGCGGGGAGGAGGCGTTCGTGGTGAGCCTCGCGCCGGACGGGTCCGTGTGGCTTGATGTCACGGCCTTCAGTGGACCGGGGGCGTGGTACGTGGGTCTACTGGGCCCCCTGGGACGCGTCACTCAGCGTGGCATCGCGCGCCGCTACGGCCGGTGCCTGCGCCGGTTGTCGCAGGATGGAATTGTTGAAAGGGGGAGTTAAGCGACATGGAACACGCTTTACCCGTCGGTCACAACGCGTTCGTGATCACGCAACACCCGTTCGGCATGGTGTTCGCATGCGAGAACTGACTTCCGCCACGACCGCCTCCGCCGCCACCGCGCGGCGGCGGTTCCACCGGCGCCGCGACGTCGTCGAACTCGCCGCGCTCCTGGTGGCCGTCGCCTCCGCCGACCTCGTCGCCGACCGCGTCGGGCACACCCCCGGCCTCCCCGCCCTGCTGTGCCTGTCGGCCGCCGCGCTCGCCGCGACCGCCGGCTTCCGCACATGGCGGGCACGCCATCTCGGTCATGCGCCCCCTCCCCCCGGGGGCCACGAGGGGAACCGTGCGGCGGAGCCGGGGGAAGGCTCCGCCGCCCACGGACCCGACGCCGGGACCGCGTTGTGGCGGGTGCGCACCACCGTGCACGACACTCCGGGCAGCCTCGCCGCACTCTGCGCGGCGCTGGCCGGACGGGGCGTGGACATCCTCACCCTCCAGACGCACCCGCTGACCGAGGGCACCGTGGACGAGTTCCTGGTCCGCGCCCCGGCCGCACTCGCGCCGGGCGACCTGACGCGGACCGTGGCCGACGGGGGCGGCCGGGACACCTGGATCGAGCGGGCCGACGCCCACGATCTCGTCGACACCCCGACCCGGATGCTCGGCCTCGCCACCCGCACCGCCATGGACGCAGCCGAACTGCCTCTGGCCTTACGGCAGTTGTTCGGACGTTGCACGATAAGGTCCACTCCGCCCGGCACGGCCGGCCCCGATCCGGCCGAGGACTCCCTGGAGGACACGATCATGCGGCTGCGCGATCCGGCCGGAGGCACCATCACCGTGGAACGCGCCTGTCTCCCGTTCACCCCGACCGAGTTCGCCCGGGCCCGCGCGCTCGTCGAGCTCGACGCACAGCTGGGCGCCAGGGTCCCGGACGGCCGGGCCGTCCTCACCCTGCCCGAGGGCAACGAGATCACCGTCCGCCGGGCGGGCCCCGAGGACCTCGAGGCCGCCCGTGAACTCCACGACCGCTGCTCCAAAGCGACCCTGACCCGCCGTTACCACGGCCCCGTCGCGGACGTGGACCGCTATCTGACCCATCTGCTCAGCCCCCGCTTCGGCCGGACGCTCGCCGTGCAGACGGTCTCCGGCCGGCTCGTCGCCCTCGGCCACCTGCTGTGGGACGGCGACGAGACCGAGGTCGCCCTGCTGGTCGAGGACGCCTGGCAGCACCGCGGCATCGGCCTGGAGCTGCTGCGCCGTCTGGCCGCCCAGGCCGTCGACGCCGGGTGCGAGAGCGTGTACGCGGTGACCCGGGCGACCAACACCGCGATGGTGGCGACGATGCGCCGCCTGGGTCTGCCGCTGGACTACCAGGTCGAGGACGGCACGCTGGTCATCACCGCGACGCTGTCACCGGCCGACGCGAGCGCTCGGCTGCGCTGAGCGCGATGTCCAGGTCCTCCCACAGGTCCTCGACGTCCTCGAGTCCGACCGACAGCCGCAGCAGCCGGTCGCTGACGCCCGAGTTGTGGCGGTCGCCCTCGTCGACGATGCGGTGGCTGATCGAGGCCGGGTGCTGGATGAGGGTGTCGACGCTCCCGAGGCTGACCGCCGGGGTGATCAGCCGGACCCCGGCGATCACCTCGTGCGGATCGCCCTGGACCTCGAACGCGACCATGGCGCCGCCGATCCGCGGGTAGTGCACCTTCGCCACCCGCGGGTCGGCGGACAGCCGCTCGGCCAGCGCCGCCGCCGTCGCCGAGGCGGACGTCACCCGGACCGGCAGCGTGGACAGCCCGCGCAGCAGCAGGTAGCCCGCCAGCGGGTGCAGCACCCCGCCGGTGGCGAAGCGCACCTTGCGCAGCACTCGGGCGAACTCCTCGTCGCAGGCGATGACTCCGCCGAGGACGTCGCCGTGGCCGCCCAGGTACTTGGTGGCGCTGTGCAGCACGATTCGGGCGCCGCTCTCCAGGGGGCGCTGCAGGACGGGCGTGGCGAAGGTGTTGTCGACGACCAGCGGCACCTCGCCGCAGGAGTGCGCGACGGCCCGCAGGTCGACCTCGGCCAGCGTCGGGTTGGCGGGGGTCTCCACGATCACCAGGCCGGTGTCGGGGCGGATGGCGTCCGCGATTCCGGCCGGGTCGGTCCAGGTCACCTCGGTGCCGATCAGGCCACCGGTCAGGAGGTGGTCGCTGCAGCCGTACAGCGGGCGGACGGCCACCACGTGGCGCAGCCCCATGGAGGCGCGGGCCAGCAGGGTGGCGGTGAGGGCGGCCATGCCGCTGGCGAAGGCCACCGCGGACTCGGCGCCCTCCAGCCGGGCCAGCGCGGTCTCGAAGCGGGCGACGGTGGGGTTGTCCAGCCGGGAGTAGACCGGCGGGCCGGTCAGCGCGGCGCCCGTCACGGCGAAGTCGTCCAGGCGGGCGGCCTCGGCGCGGCTGTCCCGTGAGGGGTAGGTGGTGGACAGGTCCAGGGGAACGGCGTGCAGGCCGAGGTCCGCGAGGTCTTCGCGGCCGGCGTGCACGGCCTCGGTGGCGAGGGCGCGGGTGGGCGCCGATGCTGTCGTGTCCATGGCCCGATGCTGAACAGCTACCGGTCCGTAGTGGGAGAAGCCCGTGTTAACTTCGGCCGATGTCCGATTCTGTGCTTCTGGATCCGGTCGACCTCGAGATTCTGCGTCTCCTGCAGAACGACGCACGGACGACCTACAAGGACCTCGCCGCGGCAGTCGGCGTGGCCCCGTCCACCTGCCTGGACCGGGTCGGCCGGCTGCGCCGCACGGGGGTGATCCTCGGCCACGAGCTGCGGGTCGACCCGGCCCGGCTCGGGCGGCCGCTGGAGGCACTGCTGGCGGTGCAGGTGCGGCCGCACCGCCGCGAGCTGATCGGCCCCTTCGTGGAACGGGTGCGGGCGCTGCCGGAGTCGCGGGCGCTGTTCCACCTCACCGGGCCCGACGACTATCTCGTCCACGTGGCCGTCGCGAGCACCGGCGACCTCCAGCGGCTGGTCGTCGACGAGTTCACCTCCCAGCCCGAAGTCGCCCGCGTGGAGACCCGGTTGATCTTCCAGCACTGGGACTGCGGCCCGCTGCTCCCGCCCACGTCAGCAATATGATCGTCAATGGTGATGACGGAGCGGGCCGCTCCGTACCAGGATGTGACCATGCCCGACACCACCGGCAGCGCGCTGCCCCGCCGGATCGCCGACGCGTACGTCGACGCGGTCACCGAACTCGATCCCATCACCGCCACCTACCTGGGGGTGCGGACCGGCCAGGACCGGCTCCCCGACTTCAGCCCCGCCGGCCTGGAGGCCCAGGCCGAGCTCGCCCGCCGCACCCTGGCCGACATCGACGCGGCCGAGGTGCCGGACGACGACGAGCGCCGCTGCGCGCGCCTGCTGCGCGAGCGGCTCACCGCCGAGCTGGCCGTGCACGAGGCCGGTGAGGGTCTGCGGGCCGTGAGCAACCTGCACTCCCCCGTCCACTCGGTGCGCGGTGTGTTCATGCTGATGCCGACCGGGACCGACGAGGACTGGGCCGCCGTCGCCGCCCGGCTGCGCGCGGTCCCGCAGGCCCTGGCGGGCTACCGGGCCTCGCTGGAGGAGGGTGTCGCCCGCAAGCTGCCGGCCGGGCCGCGCCAGGTCGCCACGGTCGTCGAACAGCTCGGCGAGTGGCTGGGCGAGGGCGCGGACGCGAGCTGGTTCGCGCAGTTCGTGAAGGAGGGTCCCGAGGCCCTGCGGTCCGAGCTCGACGGCGGCGCCGCCGAGGCCACCGCGGCCGTCGCGGGCCTGCGGGACTGGCTGCGCGACACCTACGCCCCGGCCGTCGAGGGCACGTCCGACGCCGTCGGCCGCGAGCGGTACGCCCGCTGGGCCCGCTACTGGACGGGCTCCGACCTCGACCTGGACGAGGCGTACGCGTGGGGCTGGGAGGAGTTCCGGCGCATCGAGGCCGAGATGCGCGTCGAGGCGGAGAAGGTGCTGCCCGGAGCCACCCCGATGGAGGCCCTGGCGCACCTGGACGAGGCCGGCGAGGCCATCGAGGGCGTCGACGCGGTCCGCGAGTGGCTCCAGGGGGTGATGGACGAGGCCATGGCGGCACTCGACGGCACCCACTTCGACCTGGCCGAGCCCGTCAAGCGCGTCGAGTCCCGCATCGCCCCGCCCGGCAGCGCCGCCGCGCCGTACTACACCTCGCCCTCGCTGGACTTCTCCCGCCCGGGCCGCACCTGGCTGCCCACCCTGGGCCGTGAGCGGTTCCCCGTCTGGGACCTGGTCAGCACCTGGTACCACGAGGGCGTCCCCGGCCACCACCTGCAGCTCGCGCAGTGGGCGTACGTCGCGGACCGGCTCAGCCGCTACCAGGCCACGCTCGGCCAGGTCAGCGCCAACGCGGAGGGCTGGGCCCTGTACGCCGAGCGCCTCATGGACGAGCTCGGCTTCCTGACGGACGCGGGCCGCCGGCTCGGCTACCTCAACGCGCAGATGCTGCGGGCCACCCGCGTCATCCTGGACATCGGCATGCACCTGGAGCTGGAGATCCCGCAGGACAGCCCGTACCGCCCGGGCGAGACCTGGACGCCGGAGCTGGGACGCGAGTTCTTCGGGCGCTTCAACGGCCTCAGCGACGCCATGCTCGACAGCGAGATCATCCGCTACCTCGGCATGCCGGGCCAGGCCATCGGCTACAAGCTGGGCGAGCGCGCCTGGCTCGCCGGGCGCGAGGCCGCCCGCAAGGCGCACGGCGACTCCTTCGACCCGAAGGCCTGGCACATGGCCGCGCTGTCGCAGGGCTCTCTGGGCCTGGACGACCTCGTCGACGAGCTCTCGAAGCTCTAGCGGTCACCCGTCCTCCCGCGGGCCCCGCCCGGGGCCCGCTGGAGGACGCCGTGCGCGCCGCCTCCGGCCTCCTGCAGGAGCTGTTCCGGCACGGCGCCCGGCAATGCCGCCGCCATGGCTTCCAGGCGATCGCCACCGACGTCCGGAACGGTCCAGTCGTCGCCCTGCACGCGCGAGGAAAAGCGAGCTCCACGTGGTGGGCGAGGTCGGAGAACCATGTCCACCGCCCGTCGGTGAGCAGGTGCAACCCGCCGATCACGGCTCCCTGAGGGCCGAGCGCGTCGGGTGTGGCCGTGCGCGTCATGAGAACGGCCACGCCGCTGCGGAGGTGGCGGACCGGCTCGCGTCCGTGCGAAGCCTCATGGGCGCGCACGGCGTCCCGGAGGAAGGGGCATCCGGCGTCCCGTACTCCAGCTCTCTGAAGACGCCGACAGAAGGGAAGGGGAATCTCTCGTGCCTCACCTCACGGAACACAGGGCACCGGCTGCGCACGTCCCGGCGGCGGGGACCCGCGGGGGCGGCCCGGGCGGGGTGGATAGGGTGAGGTGCATGGGGGTGTTGCACGGATGATCCCGAACGCTTCACGGGAAGACGGACGGCTCGTGCTGGCGCACGGCCGGCTGACTCTGCGGGAGCAACTCCCGGAGGAGGCGGCGCAGCTGGCCGACGGCAAGCAGGCCGGGCTGGCGTGGGTCGACGGCGGGCCGGGCGAGGGCACGATCATCGCGGCCGGGATGATGACGATCGCGGCGGCCGCCGGGGTGTACGCCCCGGGATGGGGGCTGTTCGTGATCCAGCGGTCGGACGACGGCCTCGCGCTCGGCGGTATCGGCTTCCACGGGCCGCCCTCCGCCGTCGACGGCCAGGTGGAGATCGGCTACGACCTGTCGGAGTCCGCGCGCGGCGTGGGCTGGGCGACGGACGCGGTGCTGGTGCTGTCACGGTGGGCACTGAGCCGCGCCGAGGTGCGCACGGTGCTGGCGACCACCGACCCCGGCAACCGCGCCTCGCAACGGGTGCTGGAGCGGGCCGGCTTCGGGCGCATCGCGGACCGGGACGCCCAGTGGGCGTACGAGTTGGGGCCGGTCGGCCGGGGTGTGACGGTGTAATTCGCTGTCGCGGCACCCGCCGGTTCCGCCACCATCGGGGCAGTGAACACCGTGCCCCCGTCTTGGGCCCTCTTCCTCGCACCCCGCGTCACCACCACCGGCCACGCGCCGGCCGGGGCCCGGGGCTGCTGGCGGCCGACGAGGACCGGCTGCCCGGCTGCCCGGCTGCCGTTCGAACTCGTCGGGCGGGACGTCCGGTTCACGGCCATGGCGGAGGCCCGCGCGCTGCGCCGGCCCGCCTTCGTGAAGCCGCCGAACGACAAGAGCCTCCCGGCCGGGGTGTACCCCGACGGCAGCGGCCTGCCCGACCCGGACGCGGTGGACGACGACGCTCCCGTGCTGATCGGCGACATCGTGGCGTTCGCCGTCGAGTACCGGCTGTTCCTGCTGGACGGCGAGGTGGTGACGGCATCCGCTGCGCGACCGGCGGCGGCCTGGACGTGGCGCCGCTCGGCGGTGACCCGCCGGCGGCCGAGGTACGGGACTTCGCCGGACGGCTCTTCGCGCCCGGAGTGCCGGGGCTGCCCGGCGCGATCGTGGTCGACGTCGGCCGGACCGGGGACGGCTGGGCGGTGGTCGAGGCCAACGCGGCCTGGGCGAGCGGCGATTACGCCTGCGACGCCGAAGCCGCGCCGGACGTCGTCCTGCGGGCGGCGGCGCCGCTCGACGGATTCGGGCCGCGGGATCTCCGGTTCCCGCCGCCGGCCGTCTCCGTCGTCCGCCGAGGCCGCGGCGCGGCGGCCTCAGCAGCCGCAGTCGTGCGCGTCCACGGGCGCGGTCAGCGGGTCGGCGGGGCGCCGCTCGGTGCCGTCGGCCGTCTCGTGGGCGAAGCCCTCGCGGATCCAGTACTCCATGCCGCCGAGCATCTCCTTGACCTGGTAGCCGGCGCTCGCCAGGGCGTGTGCGGCACGGGTCGCGCCGTTGCAGCCGGGGCCCCAGCAGTACACGACGACGGGCACGCCGCGGTCGAGGAGGGCCGCGGCGAGCCGCGGGACGTCCGCGGTGGGCAGGTGGACGGCGCCGGGGACGTGGCCCTGCTCCCAGGCCTGGGTGGAGCGGGAGTCGACGAGGGCGAAGCCGGGCCCGGCGCCGGTCTCCGCCGCCGCGGCGAGGGCGGCCGCGACATCGGACACATCGGCGTGGAAGGCGAGGCTCGCGGCGAAGTAC
Source organism: Actinacidiphila glaucinigra (assembly GCF_035918135.1). Classification (NCBI taxonomy): domain Bacteria; kingdom Bacillati; phylum Actinomycetota; class Actinomycetes; order Kitasatosporales; family Streptomycetaceae; genus Actinacidiphila; species Actinacidiphila glaucinigra. The sequence continues at coordinate 7,597,883 of NZ_CP109144.1, read as the reverse complement.
GCGGCGGCGTCGGCCGGCGCGGCGGGCGGCACACGCAGCACGGGGTTGTCGACCGGGGCGGAGGTGGTGGTGGCGGTCTGTGTCGTCATGGCGGCAAATCTATGAGCGCCGGCCGTCCGTCTGAAGGGCCGTTCCCCGGCGTCCGCCTTGCCCGGCCGGGGAAATCCCTGGTAGCCAGGGGGCATGACCGTGGAATCCCTCGACGCCACCGACTGGCGCATCCTGGACGCCCTGCAGCGCGACGGCCGGGCCAGCTACGCCGAGCTGGCGCGTGCCGTGTCGATGTCCCCGAGCGCCGTGACCGAGCGGGTCCGGCGGCTGGAGGAGGCGGGGGTGATCACGGCGTACACGGCCGTGGTGGACCTGGAGCGGACCGGCCGCCCGATCCTGGCGTTCGTCCGGCTGCGCTACCCGCACGGCAACTACAAGCCGTTCCACGATCTGCTGGAGTCGACCCCGGAGATCCTGGAGGCCCACCATGTGACGGGCGACGACTGCTTCGTGCTGAAGGTCACCGCCCGTTCGATGCGCCACCTGGAGGAGATCACCGGACGCGTCTCGGGCCTGGGTTCGGTGACGACGAGCGTCGTCTACTCCTCACCGCTCCCCCGCCGTGCGGTGGCGGAGGGCTGACCCGCGCTGCCCCTTGACGACCTGCAACTGGGCGGGGACGCGCTGCCGGAGCTCGGCGACGTGGCTGACGATGCCGACGGCGCGGTCGCGTTCGCGCAGCCCGTCGAGGACGTCCAGCACCTCGTCGAGGGTCTGCTCGTCGAGGCTGCCGAAGCCCTCGTCGACGAAGAGCGTGTCGAGGCGGGCGCCGCCCGCCTCGTCCGTGACGACGTCGGCGAGACCGAGGGCGAGGGCCAGGGAGGCGAAGAAGGTCTCGCCGCCGGAGAGCGTGGCGGTGTCGCGCTCGGTGCCCGTCCAGGAGTCCACGACCATCAGTCCCAGGCCCGACTTGACGTTGCGTGAGGCGCGGGCGTCGGTGTGGACGAGGGTGTAGCGCCCGGAGGACATGCGGTGCAGCCGGACGCTGGCCGCGGCCGCGACCTGTTCCAGCCGGGCGGCGAGCACATAGGTCTCCAGCTCCATGCGCAGCGTGTTCTCCCCGGCGCCGGTCGCGAGGTCGGCGAGCCGCCGCAGCCGCGCGTACTCCTCACGGGCCGGGGCGAGCGCCCTGGTGCCGCGCAGTGCCTCCGCCCGCAGCCGGTCGAGGGCCTCGCGGGCGGTGTGCGCGGCGGACTGCCGGGCGGTGACCCCGCGCAGCCGCACGGTCGCGGTCTCGACGGCCCGGCGGGCCGCGTCGGGGTCGGCCGGAGGCAGCGCGGCGGCCTCGGCCAGTTCCAGGGCGGTGAGTTCGGCGGTGACCGCGGCCTCCTCGCGGCGCCACTCCTCCGCGCGCTGCCGCAGCCGCCGCAGTTCCGTCTCGGGCAGTACGGCGTCGGCCGCCGCCTCGGGCGTGGGGAAGCCGGCCTTGTAGGCGGCGTCGGCCAGGTCGGAGTCCGCCTCCTTCAGCGCGCGGGCGGACTCCTGGGCCGCGCGGGCCGCCCCTGCCGCGGCCGCCGCGAGCCTGGCGTCCGCCGTGAGCCGGGCGCGGCGCTCGGCGACGGTGGCGTGGGCGCCGCGGGCGCGGGCCAGCCGGGCGGTGAGTTCGGCGGCCTCCCGGTCGAGGAGTTCCCGGCGGGTGGTGAGGGAGGCGAGCCGGCTCTCGGCCTCGCTGCGGTCGGCGGTGCGCCGGGCGTGCTCCGCGAGGGCCCGGTCGAGCGCCTGGCGCGCCTCGGGCGCTCCCGCGGCGCTGCGCACGGCGGCCTGGTACTCCTCCTCCAGCGCGGCGTGCGCGGCGACGAGTTCGGCCGCCGGCGCCGGTCCCGCGGCGGCGAGGGCCGCGTCGCGGGCGGCGGCAAGATGTGCGACCTGCTCCTGCGCGGCGTCCCGTGCGCCGGCGGCCCGCTGCTGGGCCTCCTGCGCGGCCTCCTCGTCGGCGCGGCCCACCTGGCGGGCGGCGGGGCGGGCCGGGTGGGGGTGCTCGGTGGCACCGCAGACCAGGCAGCCCTCGCCGGGGCTGAGCTGTGCGGCCAGTTCGGCGGCCATGCCGCTTATGCGGGCCTCGCGCACGTCCTGCCAGTGGTCGCGGGCGTCGGCGGCCGCGTCGCGTGCCGCGCGCAGCCGGTCCTGCGCGGCGAGCAGCGCGGTGGCGTGGGTGTCGCGTTCACGGGCGGCGTCGAGGCGGCGGCGGGCCCGGTCGAGGGCGCCGGAGAGCTCGGCGGCGCGGGTGGCGGCTGACTGGGCGGCGTCCACGGCGCGTTCACGGCCGAGGCGTTCGGTCTCCCAGCCGTCGAGCCAGGCGGCGGTGTCTGCGGTCAGCCGTTCGTCCTCGGCGGCCTCGCGCTCCACGCGCCCGCGGTCGTGGGCCAGTTCCGCGGCACGCTGCTCTTCCCGGTCGGCGTCGGCGAGGCCGCCCAGCTCCTCGCGGAGCCGGTTCTCGTACTCGGCGAGCTGTTCGGCGCCTGCCTCGTACTGCTCGGCGGGCAGGCCCGCGCGGGCGGCGCGCTCCTCGGCGGCCGCGCGTGCCTGCCGGCCGGCGGCGCGCTCGCGCAGCTCCAGGGCGGGCGCCACGGTGGCGCCCCGCTCCGCCGTCCCCAGCAGCTCCTGTTCGCGGGCGCGGGCTTCGCGCTCGCCCGCCATGTCGTGGGCTCGGCGTTCGGCCGCGGCGTGGCGGCGCTGCCGTACGGCGAGTTCGCGTACCGCCTCGGCCTCGCGCTGGGCCCGCTCGTGCGCGCCCTCCGCGGCGGCGACCGCCAGGTCGGCGATGTCGGCGCGTTCGCGGGCGGTGGTGGCCAGGACGGCCGCCCAGCGCAGGATGTGCGCGGCCAGTTCCGGGTCGCCGGCGGCGGCGCCCTCGGGCAACGGCCCGGCGAGGGCCTCGGGGTCGTCTCCGGCGGCCTGGCCCATGCGCTCGGCGAGCCGCAGCAGTTCGCCGTCCCCGGCGGCGACCCGCTGCTCGGCGGCCCGCCGCTCGGCCCGCAGCCACTCCTCGACGGCCTTGAAGCGGCGGGTGTCGAAGAGCTTGCCGAGCAGGGCGGCCCGCTCGGTGGCGGTGGCCCGCAGGAACGTCGCGAACTCGCCCTGCGGCAGCAGCACGACCTGGCAGAACTGCTCCCGGCTCATGCCGATGAGCTGCCTGAGCTCCTCGCCCGCCTCCTGGTGGGACTTGCTGAGCGCCCGCCACTGCCCCGCGGTGTGCTCGCGCAGCAGGGTGACGGCCTTCTCCATCGTCCAGCCGCTGCCGCGCTTCTTGGGGCGCGGCTGCTCGGGCCGGCGGGTGATCTCCAGCCGCCGGCCGCCCACGGTCAGGTCGAGCACGACCTCGGTGAGCGTGTCCTCCCCGGCGTGGTCGCTGCGCAGCCGGTTGCCCTGCCGGCTGCCGGGGACGCCGCCGTACAGGGCGAAGCACACCCCGTCGAGGACGGAGGTCTTGCCGGCGCCGGTCGCGCCGTGCAGCAGGAACAGCCCGGCCGCGGACAGCTCGTCGAAGTCCACGGTGTGGCTGCCGGCGAACGGCCCGAAGGCGGTCAGGGTCAGGCGGTGCAGGCGCATCAGTCGGTCTCCGCCCGTGCGGCATCACTGCGGACCGCGTCGAACGCGTCGCGCAGGACGCCCCGCTCCGCGGTGTCGGGGCCCGTGCCGCGCACGTGGGTCACGAAGTCCTCGGCGATCTGCCGGTCGGAGCGGCCGCGCAGGCGCTGTGCGTACGAGGCGTGGGGGCCGGCGTCGGTCCGCTCCGGCTCGAAGGCCAGCGCGAGCGCGTGCGGGAACCGCTTGCGCAGGCGGGCCATGGGCTCGTGCGGGCGGTGCGGGTCGGTGAGGGTGGCCTCGACCCAGGAACCCTCGTGCCGTGCGTGCGCCGGGTCCTCCAGCAGTTCCTCGAGGCGGCCGCGGATCCGGGCGAGCGGCCGGGGCACGGGGCAGTCGACCCGCTCGGCGGCCACGGAGCCGTCGGCGCCGAGGTCGACCAGCCACATGCTCTTGCGGTGGTCGGCCTCGGAGAAGGAGTACGCGAGAGGGGAGCCGGAGTAGCGCACGCGGTCGGAGATCGTCTGGCAGCCGTGGAGGTGGCCGAGGGCCACGTAGTCGACGCCGTCGAAGACGTCCGCTGGCACGGCCGCCACGCCGCCGACCGTGATGTCCCGCTCGCTGTCGCTGGGCGCGCCGCCCGCGACGAACGCGTGCGCCAGCACGACCGAGCGGGTGCCCGCGGGGCGGGCGGCCAGGTCGGCGCGGACCCGCGTCATGGCGGCGCTCAGCACCTCGGTGTGCCCGGCCCGGTCGAGGGTGAACTCCTCACGCACCAGGGTCGGTTCGAGGTAGGGCAGCCCGTAGAGGGCGACCGGCCCGTGCTCGTCGGCGAGGACGACCGGCGCCGCGCAGCCGGCCGGGTCGGTCCGCAGGTGGATCCCGGCGCGGTCGATGAGGCCGGAGGCCACCCCCAGCCGGCGGGCGGAGTCGTGGTTGCCGGAGATCATCACCGTGGGCACGCCGAGGGCGGCGAGCCGGTGCAGCGCGTCGTCGAAGAGCTCGACGGCGGGCAGCGAGGGCAGCGCGCGGTCGTAGACGTCACCGGCGACGAGGACGGCGTCGACGCGCTCCGCCCCTGCCGTCGCCACCAGGTGGTCGATGAACGCCGCCTGGGCGTCGAGGAGTCCGACCCGGTGGAAGGACCGCCCCAGATGCCAGTCGGAGGTGTGCAGCAACCTCACCGCGGCTCTCCCGCCCGCATGTTCTCTTCCTCCGCCTCACGTTCCGCATGCCCCGCGCGGGCCCCGGTGTCCCCACCGGTCCCGTGCGCTCCGAGAGCAGGCTATCGGCCACCACTGTCAGCGCGTCGCGGGAGTCCGAACTCGGGCAAGGTCGGTCAAGCCGTGTCCCCGCCCACCCGTACGATGACCGCCATGACGGCGAGCGACTCCGGCAGACGACTGATCGACGGCCGCTTCGAGCTGCTGGAACGGCTGGGCGGCGGCGGCATGGGCCTGGTGTGGCGGGCCCGGGACACCGCTCTGCACCGCGAGGTCGCCCTGAAGGAAGTACGCCCGCCCGACCCGGACTTGGCCGATTCCGACCCCGAGGTGGCGGCCAAACTGCGCGAGCGCGTGCTGCGCGAGGCCCGCGCGCTGGCCCGGGCGCACCACCCCAACGTCGCGATGATCCACCACATCGTGGACAGAACGGACCTCCCGCACCCCTGGCTCGTGATGGAGCTGGTGACCGGCGGCTCCCTCCAGGACCGGCTGGCCCGCGGGCCGCTGACCCCGCCGGAGGCGGCCGCGGTCGGCCGCGGCGTCCTGGCGGGGCTGCGCGCCGCGCACGCGGTCGGCGTCCACCACCGCGACGTGAAGCCCGCGAACGTGCTGCTGCGGCCCGACATGACTCCGGTGCTCACCGACTTCGGCATCGCCACGCTCCGCGACTCGACGCGGCTGACGACCACCGGCGGCCTGATCGGCTCGCCCGAGTACATCGCCCCCGAGCGCATCCGCGGCGAGGAGGGCAACCCCGCCTCCGACCTGTGGTCGCTCGGCATGCTGCTGTACGTCGCGGTGGAGGGCGTCCACCCGCTGCGCCGCGAGACCGGCATCGCCACGCTCGTCGCCGTCCTCGACGAGCCCCTGCCGCCCCCGGTGCGGTCGGGGCCGCTGGCCCCGGTGCTCACCGCCCTGCTCGTGCGGGACGCCGCCGCGCGGCCCGGCGCCGAAGAGCTCGACCGGATGCTCGCCGACGTGGAGCGCGCGGAGCCCGCGACTGTGCTCCCCCCACCTGTGCCGGCCGCGCCTGCGCTCCCCGCGCCCGGGCCCGTCGACGCGGCGCCCGCCGGATTCGGGCCCGCCCCGGCGTCGTACCGGCCCATGGCGCCCCACCCGTACCACCCGCCGCAGTCCGCGACCCGGTCGGCCCCGCTCCCCGCGACCCCCCGAGCGGGGCGGGCCGGCCGGGTCCTGGCCGCCGCCACGGCGGTCGCGGCGGTGGGTGTCGCGGGCGTCCTGCTGTGGACCCTTCTCCCGCGGCTCCACGGCGACGGGGACGCCGGCGCCGCGGGGAAGGGCGACACGGGCACACCGAAGGGCACGCGATCCTCCGGTGCCCCGAGCACGGCGGCGCCGAAGAACCTGCTCTCGGTGGCCGGGGGCCGCTCGATGGCGGACGTCGTCAAGTCGGTCTCGGGCGGCACCAAGGTGGTCGAGCTGACCCTCTACGAGGACTACGCGAGCTTCAGGGCGCCCAAGAAGACGAACAAGACCGTCTTCGACAGCTACGCGTACCGCGACGGCGGCAAGCCCGAGGAAGGGATCATCAAGGGCACCATCGACGCCGACGACACGGTCGTCGACCTCACGACCGTCGACTGGGACGCGCTGCCGGCCCTGATGAGCCGTGCCGACAAGGAGTGCAAGGTCAAGCATCCGCAGGCCGCGTACGCGATCGTGAAGCCCGACATCATCAGCAAGAAGCCGTCCATGTACTACTACCGGACCGACGAGTACCGCACCTGCTTCATCGAGGCCACCGTCAAGGGCAAGATCACCGACGTCATGGCCGGGGACTGACCTCCCGGACGGCGAACCGCGGCGTGTACGGTCGACCTGCCGCCGTCGGGCCCCGGCCCCGGTCAGACGTCCACGAAGGCGCTGCCCGACACCTCCACACCCGCGGTACCCGCGGACGCGTCGGCGAGCCAGGCCCGGAAGGCGGCCAGTTCCTCCTGCGGCACGCCCAGTTCGATGCGTACCTCCGCAGCGCCGTAGGCGACGCCGCGCACGGCGCGGCCGGCGGCGCGCAGGTCGTTCTCGATGCGCCCGGCCCGCTGGTGGTCCGCGACGACGGTGACCAGCGCGAGCTTCTGCCGCTGCACCGTGCCGACCTCGTCGAGGGCCGCCGAGACGGCGCCCCCGTAGGCGCGGACCAGGCCCCCCGCGCCGAGCTGGACGCCGCCGTAGTAGCGGGTGACGACGGCGATGACGTCCCGGACCTCGCGGCGCAGCAGCACCTGCAGCATGGGGGTGCCCGCGGTGCCGCCCGGTTCCCCGTCGTCGCTCGCCCTGTGGATCCGGCCCTCGGCGCCGAGCACGTACGCGTAGCAGTTGTGCGTCGCCCCGGCGTGCTCCTTGCGGACGCGGGCGAGGAACTCCTGCGCCGCCTCCTCGCCGGACACCGGCGCCAGCGCGCACAGGAACCGCGAGCGCTTGATCTCGCTCTCGTGGACGTGCTCACGCCCGATCGTCAGATACCGCTCCACCACCCCGCCACCTTACGGGAACAGTCAGGTGCGTCCTCTGGTTGACTGCTGCGGATCGGAATGAGGGAGGACGACGTGCACGCAGACGACACGGCGGTTCGGGAGATCCTGACCGGCCTCGGGGACACCTGGGCCGTGGTGGGGCTGTCCAACAACGCCTCACGGGCGGCGTACGGCGTCGCCGCGGTGCTGCAGCGCCACGGCAAGCGCGTGGTGCCGGTGCACCCCAAGGCCGAGACCGTGCACGGCGAGCAGGGCTACGCCTCGCTCGCCGACATCCCGTTCCCGGTCGACGTGGTGGACGTCTTCGTCAACTCCGACCTGGCCGGCCCCGTCGCGGACGAGGCCGTCGCGATCGGCGCGAAGGCGGTCTGGTACCAGCTCGGCGTGATCGACGAGCACGCGTACCAGCGCACCCGGGACGCGGGGCTGCTCATGGTCATGGACCGCTGCCCCGCGATCGAGATCCCCCGGCTCGGGTAGACCCCCGCCGGGTCGGACGGCGGTGCCGTGCTCCCGTCGCCGGGGAGGAACTCCGGGCCGGAGTGGCTCGCGGGCTCGTCGCGTCAGTACGCGAACGCGCCGGAAATCCGCTGCGAACGGCCCGATCCCCTGTTGTAGCGTGCGCGCATGCCCGGTCCCGTACGCCCTGCCCGACCCGATGACGCCGCCGAGTTGGTGCGGCTGCGGCGGCTGATGTTCCTGGCCATGAGCGGACGGGACGAGCCGGGCCCCTGGGAGGCGGCGGCCCGGGAGCGGGCGCGCGAGCAGCTCGCCGGGGGCGGTGCGCGGTGGCTGGGGGCGTTCGTGGTGGACGGCGATCCGGCGGTCGCGGACGGCCCGCACCTGGCGGCGTGCGCGGTGGGCCGGATCGAGGAGCGGCTGCCCGCTCCGGGGCACCCGGCGGGCCGGTTCGGCTTCGTCTTCAACGTCTGCACCGACACCCGCTACCGCGGCCTGGGGTACGCCCGGGCGACGACGAAGGCCCTGCTCGCGTGGTTCGCGGAGCAGGGCGTGACCCGCGTCGATCTGCACGCGACCCCGGAGGCCGAGCCGCTGTACCGCAGCCTGGGCTTCGTCGAGCACTCGATCCCGCTGTCGCTGGACCTGTCGCGGCGGCCGGGCGGCGGCCCCGTCAGTGGGCGGGCGGCTCCGCGATGAGGGCCGTGCCGACCCGGTGGAAGCCGAGCCGGGCGTAGATCCGGGCGACGTCCTCGTCGCCGGCCGAGAGGAACACCGTGGTCAGCCCGCGTTCGCGGGCGTCGGCGACGAGCACGCCGGTGACCGCGAGGGCCAGACCGCGCCGGCGGGCGACGGGCAGGGTGCCGACGCCGACGATCTCGCAGACCTCGCCCACGGGGTTGTACTGGCCCGCGCACAGCGCGGTGCCGCCCTCGACGGCGGCGGCGTGGACGGTGAGCCCGGCCCGCACGCGTGCCTCCGCCGTCGCGACGAGACCAGGGGCGGCGTGCAGCGGGAGCGCGGCGGCGAGTTCCGCCCGGCCGGCGGTGCCGATGGCGGTGCCGGGCTGCGCGAAGGCCAGGTGCGGCACGGTGAGCGCGGTGGGCAGCGCCGGGTCGCCGGGCCCGAGCAGCCGTACGCCGACGTCCGCGGGGAGTTCCGGCGGCAGAGGCAGCGGGGCGAGCGGATCGAGGACCATCAGGGGGTGCTCGTGCACGGCGAGGCCGGACGCCTGCGCCGCATCCCGGAGCCCGGGGCTGGTCTCCGCGATCCACTCGAAGCACTCGGGCACGCCCAGCTCCCGCTGGCGGGCCCGGACCCGGTCCACGTCGGCCCGGCCGACGGGGCCGCCGTCGCCGTCCAGCGCCGGGCGGGCGTAGAAGGGCCAGCCGACGCCCTCGCGCACGAAGAGGGTGAGCGGGCCGTGCTCCTCGGCGCGCGCGCCCGCCCGGGGCACGGCGTCGTAGTAGCGCTCCAGGCGGTCCAGCAGTTCCGTCACGCGGGGAGTCCCAGCCCTTCCAGCAGTTCCACACCGGGCAGCGACGCCAGCGCCTTGCCGGGCACGAGCAGCTTGCCGCGCCGCCGGCCGCTGCCGATGATCACGTAAGGGGTGTCCGCGACCGACGCGTCCACCAGCAGCGGCCAGGCGGCGGGCAGCCCGATCGGGGTGATGCCGCCGTACTCCATGCCGCTCTCGCCCACGGCGGTGTCCATCGGCGCGAACGAGGCCTTGCGGACGCCGAGATGACGCCGCACGAGGCCGTTCACGTCGGCCCGCGTGGTGGCGAGGACGACGCAGGCGGCGAGCGTCACCTCCCCGCCGCGCTTGCCCGCGACGACCACGCAGTTCGCGGACTGCTCCAGGGCGACCCCGTACGTCTCGGTGAAGACCGCGGTGTCGGCCTTCTCGGGGTCGGTGTCGACCAGCAGCAGTTCCTCGACCGGCAGCTGCCCGCTCCACGCCGTCAGTGCGGCGGCGACGGGGGCCGGCAGCAGGTCGAGCCGTTCCACGGCGGGGTGGACGTCGGTGAAGGTGCCGATGGGTGCGCGCATGACCGGCACGCTAACAAATCCCGGGAGCCCGCGGCGCGTCGTCTCGCACGGCGAGTGCGGGGGCGGAGGTGGTCGGCGTCGTCCCCTCGCGGCGACGCTGCGCTGCCGCGGCCTCGCAGCGCACGCCCCCGACCGCGGTCGGGGGCCCTTCCGGTGAGCTCGGGGTGGATTGCCGTGCGGGCACCGCGGCGGAGGTCGTGAACGGCCTCGTGCGCCGCGCCGCACGGAGCTTGTGGCGGGGCGGAAGGACGTCTCGATGCGCCGGCCCGTCCGCTCGGCGAAGGCCTCTGTCGGCGGCCTGTTGCCCGGGTTGCACTCCGCCGTGCCGTTTCGGCAACCTGGGCGTGTGGGAGCCACGAGGAAAGACGTGCTGGACGCTGTCGGGCCCCGGCTGCGCGAGCTGCGGCGCCGGCGCGGCATGACCCTGGCCGAGCTGGCCGAGCGCACGGGGATCAACGAGAGCACCCTGTCCCGTCTCGAGGGCGGCGGGCGCAAGCCGACCCTGGAGCTGCTGCTGACCCTGGCGGAGGTCCACGCGGTCCCGCTGGACGAGCTCGTCGGCGCGCCCCGCACCGGCGATCCCCGTATCCACCTGCGGCCGGTCACCCGCGACGGTCTGACGTACGTGCCGCTGAGCAGACCCGGCGGGATCCAGGCGCACAAGCTGCTGATCCCGCCGCACCCGGGCACGGAGCCCGAGTTGAAGACCCACGAGGGCTTCGAATGGGTCTACGTCCTCGCCGGCCGGCTGCTGCTCCTCCTCGGCGACCGGCGCGTGGTCCTGAAGCCGGGCGAGGCCGCGGAGTTCGACACCCACGTCCCGCACTGGCTCGGCCCCGACGGCGAGCATCCCGTCGAGCTGCTCGTCCTGTTCGGGCGGCAGGGCGAGCGGGCCCATCTGCGGACCCGCACCGCCTGAGACCGGCGCGACCGCAGGTCACGTCCCCGGCAGCGGGTCCACCCCGTGCGCCCGCGTACCGAGCACGCGCCGCGTCACCTCGGCCTCCATCCGCCCGCCGAACACCTCGGCGTCACCGGCCCGGCGGGACCGGGCCGCAGCGCGGGCGTCGTCCGCCAGCAGGTCCATGACGATGGCCGCCGCCGCGGTCGTCCCGGCCGCCGCGGCCGCCGGGACGCCCGCCATCAGGTCGCCGACGTTCCCCGCGGCCCACACGCCGTCGACGCCGGTGAAGCCGGAGGCGTCCACCGTGAGCTGTTCCCCGAAGCCCGCCGGATGCTCCCGCACGGCCAGGCCGAGGCCGCCGAGGAAGGACGCCCGGGCCGTGAAGCGCGGGGCGACCGCGAGCACGCGGACGGGCACCGTGTACCCGGAGGCGAGGCGCACCCCCGCAAGCCGACCGGCGTCGTCGGTCTCCAGGCCGCTCACGGCGCCCTCCACGACGCCGACGCCCAGTCCGGCGAGCTGTTCCCACTGATCGGACGTCAGATCCGTGCCGGGCTGCGGGAACAGCGTCACGTCCTCGGACAACTGCCGGAACAGCAGGGCCTGGTGGAAACTGCCCAGCACCCCGACCGCGGTGTCCCGAACCTCCCAGCCGTGGCAGAACACGCAGTGCACCACGTCCCTGCCCCATCGCTCCGCCAGGCCCGGCACGTCCGGCAGTTCGTCGACCAGGCCGGAGGCCACCAGGACCCGCCGGGCCGCCGTCCGGCGTCCGTCCGCGCACTCGACCACGAAACGGCCGCCGTCGCGGTGGATCGCCGTGACGCGTCCGGCGACGACGCGGCCGCCGTAGGAGGCGACCTCCTCCCGCCCCCTACGCAGCAGTTCCAGGGGGGCGATGCCGTCGCGTCCCAGCAGTCCGTGTGCCGCGGCGGCGGGGGCGTTGCGGGGCTCGCCCGCGTCGATCACCAGCACCGGCCGCCGTACCCGTGCCAGGGTCAGCGCGCCGGACAGTCCGGCGGCGCCTCCCCCGACGACCACCACGTCCCACACGCCGCCCGGTGCCTCGATGCTGTGCCCGCCGATGTCGCTGTCGTTCTCGTCCATGGCGGCACGATCACTCCGGCCGCCGGCGGGAGGCAACGTTCCATGCCGTTTCGGCAAGAGGCGCCGCGCACGCCGGTCAGGCCTCGGAGGCGAGCTTCTCCTCCAGCCCCGCGAGGAGTTCGGGCTCCAGCCCCGCGAGCGCGGCCAGCTGCTGATGGGTCGCCCCGGCGGGAACGGGACGCGGCGCGGGCGTCCGCAGCGGCGGCTCCCATCCCCGCTCGGGCGTCCAGCGCCGGACGACCCGGGCCGGCGCGCCCGCCACCACCGAGTGGTCGGGGACCTCGCCCCGCACGATGGCACCGGCCGCGACGACGACGTTCCGCCCGATCCGGGCCCCCGGCAGGATCACCGCGCCCGCGCCGAGCCAGCTCCCCGAGCCGATCTCGACGGGCGCCGAGCGCGGCCACTGGCGGCCGATGGGCTCGTGCGGGTCGTCGTAGGAGTGGTTGTCGCTGGTGACGTACACGTACGGCCCGCAGTAGACGTCGTCGCCGAAGACGACCGGCCGGGAGGCGATGACGTGGCTGCCGCGGCCGAGGACGACGCCGTTGCCGAGCCGGACGACGGGGTCGGGGCCGAGGTCGAGGCCGGGCATCATCCCGGCGGTCAGGGTGACCTGTTCGCCGATGATGCAGCACTCGCCGAGGTGGATCCACCGCTCGCCGAAGATCGTGCCCTGCGGGAACGCCAGCCGGGTGCCGGCGCCGATCCGGCCGAAGCGCAGCGGGCCGGGGCGGTCCGCGGAGACGGAACCCGCGTTCTGGACCCACCGCCAGCCGCGGTGCACCAGTCGCGAGACGGCGCGGCGGCGCCAGGCCGCCACGGAGGAGAACAGGTTCTCGTTTTTCGGCACGCGCCCACCGTACCGAGGGGGCGGGGGCGCGGCCGGGCGATCAGATGTGATGTGCGCCGCGTTCCGTCCACGCGACCGCGACCCGCGCGGCCAGGCGGACGTTGCCGCGGACGGCGGCGAGGTTCGCCTCCAGGCTGGCGCCGCCGGTGTGCTCCACGAGGTGCCCGAGGAGGAACGGCGTGACGGCCTGCCCGGTGACACCCTCGCGTTCGGCGGCGGCCAGCGCCTCCGCGAGGACCCGGTCGTGCAGGGCCGGGTCGAGTTGCTCGTGCTCCGGCACGGGGTTGGCGAGGATCACCGCGGACGGCGGGCCGTCGAGGTCGTCCTGGGCGGCCATGACGCAGGCGGCCTCGTCGGGCGTGCGTACCGTCCAGTCCACGGGCTGCCCGGAGCCGCTGAGGTAGAAGCCGGGGAACTCCGCCGTCCCGTAGCCCACCACGGTGACGCCGAGGGTCTCCAGGCGCTGCAGGGTGGCGGGCACGTCGAGGATCGACTTCACCCCGGCGCAGACGACGGTGATCCGCGTCCCGGCCAGCAGCCTCAGGTCGGCGGATTCGTCCTGCTCGTCGGTCCATCCGCGGTGCACGCCGCCCAGTCCGCCGGTGGCGAAGACCCGCAGCCCGGCACGGGCGGCGAGGTAGGCGGTGGCAGAGACGGTGGTGGCGCCGCTCGCCCCGGTGGCGACCGCGACGGGCAGGTCGCGGTGGCCGAGCTTGCGCATCCCCTCGTCGCCGGCGATGCGCTCCAGGCCCTTGCGGTCGAGCCCGATGTGGGGCACGCCGTCCAGCACCGCGATGGTCGCGGGCACGGCGCCGGCCTCGCGCACGGCCGCCTCCAACTCCAGCGCCACCGCGTGGTTGCGGGGGCGGGGCAGGCCGTGGGAGATGATCGTCGACTCGAGGGCGACGATCGGGGCTCCCGTTTCCAGCGCGATGATCACGTCATCGGAGAACTTCAGCACGATCTACGCGCTACCCGCCACGCGATCGGCGCAATCACCGGACTACGGTGATCCCCATGACGGAGAGAGCCTTGATCGCGGACGTCGCCGGACGCACGCCCCGGGTGGACCCCGCCGCCTTCACCGCGCCGACCTCGGTGGTGCTGGGCGACGTGGCGATGGCGGCCGGCGCGAGCGCCTGGTACCACGCGGTGCTGCGCGGCGACTGCGAGTCGATCAGCGTCGGCGAGGGCAGCAACATCCAGGACAACTCCACGGTGCACGCCGATCCCGGGTTCCCGGCGGTGATCGGCGCGGGCGTCACGGTGGGCCACAACGCGGTGCTGCACGGCTGCGTCGTCGAGGACGACGTGCTGGTCGGCATGGGCGCCACCGTCCTCAACGGCGCGCACATCGGCTCGGGCTCGCTCGTCGCGGCGGGCGCGCTCGTCCCCCAGGGCATGCGGGTGCCCCCGGGGTCGCTGGTGGCGGGCGTACCGGCGAAGGTGCGCCGCGAGCTCACCGCGGAGGAGCGCGAGATGGTGCGGATCAACGCCGAGCACTACGTCCGGCTGGCCGACGCCCACCGGGCGGCCTTCGCCCGGGACTGACCGCCCCGGGCCCGGCCGCTCAGTCGGCGGTCGCCGCCACGGCGTCCGCCTCGGGCGCGGCGGCCTCGTGGGCCTTCGCCGCGGCCTTGGCCCGGCGGCGTACGACGAGGAACGAGCCGAGGCCGATCAGCACGGCGGCCACCAGGCCGAGCCAGGAGAAGCGCTTGAGCCACGGCTCGGCGACGATGCCCACGTAGTAGATGACGGCGGTGGTGCCGCCCGCCCACACGATGCCGCCGAGGACGTTGGCGGTGAGGAACTTCCAGTACGGCATCTTCAGCACGCCCGACAGCGGGCCGGCGAAGATCCGCAGCAGCGCCACGAAGCGCCCGAAGAACACCGCCCACATGCCCCAGCGCGTGAACGACGCCTCGGCGGTCGCGATGTGCGCCGCCGAGAAGTGCTTGGGGAAGCGCCGGCCCAGCCGGTCCAGCAGGGGCCGGCCGCCGCGGCGGCCGATGGCGTAGCCGATCGAGTCGCCCACGATCGCGCCGACCGACGCGCAGACGCCGACCACCCAGGGGTCCACGTGCCCCTGGGAGGCGAGCAGCGCCGAACTGACGAGGATGATCTCGCCCGGCAGCGGGACGCCCAGGCTCTCCAGGCCGATCACGAGGCCCACCAGCAGGTAGACGCTGACCGGCGGGATCGTGCCGAGCCACTCCTGGACGTGCAAGGCCGCTTCCTCCCCCTAGGGCGGTCGGATGTGAGGACGCGCGCACATGCGCGCGTCGTTGCAGCGTAGCCGACGTGCGGCCCTGCCTGTCGCCGTCGCCCGGGGCCGGGGCCGGGCCGGCCGCTCAGGCGTGTGCCGGGACGAGCACCCCGGCCGCGAGCACGGCCGGCACTCGCGGCCGCAGGATCGTCCGCGAAGACCGTTCCGCCCGCAGGCCCCTCTGCCGGCGGAGGAGCACCAGGGCCCGGATGCCGGCGAACACACCGCAGAATCCGACGATCACGTATGACATGCGCGGCGCTCCAGACCGTCGAGGTGTTCCGCGAGTACGTCGACCACGCGGGGGGCGGGCCCCACGTGGACAGGCCCTTGACGTCCGGGCGCGTAGAGCCTGAACCGTCCGTCCGTTTCGAAGATCACCGACGCCAGGACCTCGGAACTGAAGGCGTGCGGCATGAACAGGAAGTTGTGTCCCAGGCCCGGGAAGAATCTGCTGACCACCGGATGCCGCGCGGCCGGTTCCACGACTTCCCGGTACAGCTCCGAGGCGTCACGGCGGACGATCCGCCACTGCGTCTCCAGCGGGTCACCCCGTTCGTAGGCCAGTTGCAGCTCGGAGAACCTCACGAACGGCCACCTCGCGGCCATCTCCTCCAGCCCGGTCCCCGTGACCCAGGCAACCGCCGCCTGGGCGACCCGATGCCTGTCCGGTGTGGCACCGTGTGCCCATTCCCAGGCGTCGCGACGGAAGCTGAGGATGTAGGTGTCCACGCCGGGGAGCACGGACACCGACGAGCGGCCGCCACGCATGATCGCGACGGCCGCCTCGGGCTCCCCTTCCCGGGACGTGAACGCCTGTGGCGCGTCCGCACCGAACTCGGCGTTCAGCGCCGCGACAAGCTCGTTTCCGTTGTGTGCGGAGCGACGTGGCGGCTCCGGCCTCACTTGCAACCGCCGCGATCGCCGCCGTACAGGGGCGCGCGCGATCCGGGACTGCCGAGGTACCGGTTGCTCATGTGCCCCCCTGTTCTGCTGTTACGTGCGTAAACGTAATGGGAGAGGCGGAGGTCGTGAAGGGTTCACCAGGGATTCGCCATACACCCCGGCGGCCCGGAACGCGTCAATGCGTCAGCTGTTGGGGCGGAGCGTCCAGACGATGGTCATCTCGCCCGTCACGGCACCGTCCTCGCGCTGGATGGCGACGGTGACGGGGAACTCCGGGCGCTCGCCCCTGTCGAGTTCGGCGATGACGTCGGCCGCGGGGCGGCCGAGCCGGGCGGTGGCGGTGACCGGGCCCATGGCGAGCTTCCTGTAGCCGATCTCGGCGCGGACGGCGAGGGGTACGGCCCGGGAGAGCCGGTCGGCGAAGGCCGCGAGGACGACGGCGCCGCTGGCGGTCTCGGCGAGGGTGAACATCGCGCCGGCGTGGGGGCCGCCGACGTGGTTGTGGTAGGCGGGCTGGTCGGGGAGGCGGACCACGGCGTGTTCTGCGGTGGTCTCCAGGAACTCGATGCTGAGGGTGGCGGCCATCGGCACGGTGGCCGCCATGAGCTCGCCTATCTGCGGCTGGTTCTCGGGCATGGGCCGGATGTTACCAGCAAGTAATCAACGCTTCCGTGGAACCGCGGCGGCTCAACCCCTAGTGTTTCGAGCCATGTGGCCAGGACAGCAGGAACCGGGGGGACCGCAGTACCCGCAGCAGCCCCCGCAGAACCAGCCCCCGTGGGGGCACCCGCAGCAGCCCTCCCCCTACCAGCCGCAGCAGCACCCCGCCTACCAGCAGCCTCCGCAGATGTGGGGGCCGCCGCCCGGGCCGGGTGGGCCGCCGAAGCCGCCCGGGGGCCGGCGGGGCGCGGTGATCGCGGTGTCGGTGGTGGCCGCGGTCGCGGTGATCGCCGCCGGCGTGCTGGTCGCCGTGAAACTCACCGGGGACGACAAGGGCCCGCAGGCCGGCCCGTCCACCGGCGGCTCGCCGGTCGCCTCCTCGAGCACGCCGGAAACGACCGCCCCCACGCCCTCCGCCACCGCCGGCGAGGAGGGCCCCGGCCCGGACGACGCCCGTGGCAACCCGGGCGAGGACACGATCAAGCCCGTGGTGCCCGGCTGGCAGACCGTCGTGCGCAGCGACATGGGCGTCGCCTACGACATCCCGAAGGCCTGGACGGCCAAACCCCAGGGCCTGCTCATCGGCTACGAGTGGGACAAGAACCGGGTCGTCACCGGTGGCGCGGCCGTCCTCGACGAGAAGTGGTGCGGCACCGACGAACGCGGGCTGGCCGGTGTGAAGGGCGGCAAGGGCGCCAAGAGCCTGAAGACCGAGGCCGTCAACGAGGCCTACAACTGGGCGTACGCCAAGTACAACAAGGAGGGCCGTACCAAGCTCACCGAGGCCGCGCCCCGCGCCTACACCAACGCCCAGGGCGTGCGCGGCTGGATCGCCTCCACGCGCGCGACCGGGATGGAGGGGAAGTGCGCGGCCGACGGCACCTCGTACAGCTTCACCTTCCTCGGCAAGGACAAGGAGGTCCGTTCCTGGCTGTTGATCGTGGACAGCGGCTACGCGGGCGCGACCGACGCCGGGACTGTGGCGAAGGTGCGCGACAGCGTCCGGCTGGTCGGCTGAGGCCGTAGCTCTGGCCGCGACCCCGGCCGTGACCCCGGCCCCCGGGCTCGCCCCGGCCACCGGCCGGAAATCGGTTTGCCAAAGACCGGGCGAGCGACGATAGTCCCCGGGTGAAACGCGACGTCTCGCACCGGCTGCACTTCCCGGACTGGGCCAGCCGCAACTTCCGGCTCCTCGCCGCCTCCGCCTTCGTGACCGGGCTCGGCGCCTCGGGCGCCGTCGTCGCGTCGGCGTTCGCCGTACTGCAGGCGGGCGGCGGCGGTACGGAGATCGGACTGGTGGCCGCCGCGCGGACGGTCCCGCTGGTCGTCTTCCTGCTCATCGGCGGCGCGGTCGCGGACCGGCTGCCGCGGCACCGGGTCATGGTCGCGGCCAACTGCCTCAACACCGTCTCGCAGGGCCTGTTCGCGGTCCTGGTGCTGACCGGCCGGGCCGAGATCTGGCACATGGCGGTGCTCTCCGCACTGGGCGGCACCGGGCAGGCCTTCTTCGCCCCCGCCAACGAGGGCATGCTGCTGTCGACCGTCGACTCCGCTCACGCGGCCCGCGCCTTCGCGGTGTTCCGGCTCGGCGTCAACGGGGCGAACGTCGGCGGTGCCGCGCTCGCCGGGGCCCTGGTCGCCCTCGCGGGACCCGGCTGGGTGCTGGCGGTGGACGCGGCGTGCTTCGCGGTGGCGGCGGGACTCCGCTCGCTGCTGCGGGTGTCCCCGGCGGCGCTGCGCGACCGGGCGGAACGCCGCGGCGGTGGTCTGCTGGGCGATCTGCGCGACGGCTGGCGGGAGTTCGCCTCGCGGCGCTGGCTGTGGGGCATCGTGGTGCAGTTCTCCGTGGTCAACGCCGTGATCACGGCCGCCGACGCGGTGTACGGGCCGCTCGTCGCCCGCGAGCACCTCGGTGGAGCCGGGCCGTGGGGCGCCGCCCTGGCCGCCTTCGGCGCCGGGAACCTGCTGGGCGGGCTGCTGATGCTCCGCTGGCGGCCGCGCCGCATCCTGCTCGCCGGGGTGCTCTGCGTCTTCCCGTTCTCGCTGCCCGCCGCCGCGCTGGCGCTGGCGGTCCCGGTGCCGCTGCTGGCCTGCGCGATGCTGGTGGCGGGCATGTCGATCGAGGTGTTCGGCGTGGCCTGGATGATGGCGCTGCACCAGGAGATCCCCGAGGACAAGCTCTCCCGCGTCGCGGCCTACGACTGGTTCGGCTCGGTCTCCATGATGCCGATCGGCACGGCCCTGGCCGGCCCGGCCGCGGACGCCTTCGGCCTGTACGGGGCGCTGTGGGGCTGCGCGGGGCTGACGGTGCTGCTGACCGGCGCGGTGCTCACCGTGCCCGAGGTGCGGCGGCTGAGGCGCGTGGACGACCGCGGGGGCGGCCGGACGGTCGCCCAGGGCGGTCAGCCGACACCGAAGGAGCCGTCGGGCGGGATCGGCGAGGGCACCGCGTCCCTGTCGTAGACCGGCCGCGCACCCCGTCCGAACACCTCCAGCGCGTCGCCGTCCACCACCCGTGCGGGGAAGACGTCCGACGCGGTGCGCCGGGCGATCCGGTCCACGGGCAGCGGGGCGCGGCTCGCGGCCAGCACGGCGTTGCCGAAGCGGCGGCCCCGCAGCACGCCAGGCTCGGCGATCAGGCACACCTGGCCGAACAGCTCGCGCAGGCCCGCGATCTGCGGCCGCAGGAAGTCGAAGGGCGCCGAGTCCGCGAGGTTCGCCAGGTACAGGCCGCCGGGGCGCAGCACACGGGCCGCCTCGGTGACGAACTCGTGCGAGGTCAGGTGCGCCGGCACCCGCGAACCGCCGAACACGTCCGCCACGAGGGCGTCCGCCGACGCGTCCGGGGCGCCCTCCAGCCAGGCGCGGGCGTCGTCGGTCGTGATCGCCACGCCGTCCCCGCCGCGTCCGAGCGGGAGCCGCGTGGCCACCAGCGCCGCGAGCGCCCGGTCCGCCTCCACGACCCGCTGCCGCGAACCGGGCCGGGTCGCGGCGGTGTAGCGGGGCAGTGTCAGGGCACCGCCGCCCAGGTGGACGACGTCCAGCGGCGCGCCCTCGGGCGCGGCCTCGTCCAGCACGTAGGCGAGCCGCCGGACGTACTCGAACTCCAGGTGGGTGGGGTCGTCGAGGTCCACGTACGACTGTGGGGCCCCGTCGACCGTGAGCAGCCAGCCCCCGGGCCGGTCCACGTCGGGCAGCAGCCTGGCCGCGCCGAAGTCCACGTCCTGGGTCACGGGTATGCGTCCGTCGTCCTCCACGCGGTGATTCTCCCAGCACACGCGGGGGCCCGGGGGCGGAACCCCCGGACCCCCGCGCTCGGGCGGCCCGGCTCAGCAGGCCCGGCTCAGCGGGCCCGGCTCACTCGGCGAGCGCCGTCACCGTACCCGCGCCGACGGTGCGGCCGCCCTCGCGGATCGCGAAGCCGAGCCCCGGCTCCAGCGGCACCGCCCGGCCCAGCTCGACCGTCATCTCGACGGTCGCCCCCGGCAGGGCCGCCCCCGCCCCGCCCAGGTCCACGTCGCCGACGACGTCGGCGGTGCGGACGTAGAACTGCGGCCGGTAGCCGCTGGCGATCCCGGTGCGCCGCCCGCCCTCGGCGGCCGGCAGGAGGTAGACCCGCGCCCGGAACCGGCGGCTCGGCGTGACGCTGCCCGGCGCGGCCACCACGTGGCCCCGGCGGACGACGTCCCGGGCCACGCCGCGCAGCAGCAGCGCCACGTTGTCACCGGCCTGGGCCTCCTCCATCGGCTTGCCGAAGGTCTCCAGACCGGTCACCACGCTCGCCGTGTCCGCGCCGAGCACCTCCACGCGGTCGCCGACCCGGACCGTGCCCCGCTCCACGGCGCCGGTGACGACCGTGCCGCGCCCGGTGATGGTCAGCACATTCTCCACGGGCAGCAGGAACGGGGCGTCGGTGTAGCGGTGCGGCATCGGCACGTGGGTGTCGACCGCGTCGAGCAGCGCCTCGATCGCCGCCGTCCACCGCGGGTCGCCCTCCAGCGCCCGCAGCCCCGACACCCGTACGACGGGCAGCGTCTCGCCCGGGTAGCCCTGGGCGGACAGCAGCTCGCGCACCTCCAGCTCGACCAGGTCGGTGAGCTCGGGGTCGCCGGCGTCGGCCTTGTTGAGCGCCACGACGATGTGCTCGACCCCGACCTGGCGGGCGAGCAGCACGTGCTCGGCGGTCTGCGGCATGACACCGTCGAGGGCCGAGACGACGAGGATCGTCCCGTCGAGCTGGGCCGCGCCCGTGATCATGTTCTTCACGTAGTCGGCGTGTCCCGGCATGTCGACGTGCGCGTAGTGCCGGGTGTCCGTCTCGTACTCGACGTGCGCGATGGTGATCGTGATCCCCCGCGCGGCCTCCTCCGGGGCCTTGTCGATCCGGTCGAAGGGCACGAACGCGGCGGAGCCGCGGGCGCTGAGCACCTTGGTGATGGCTGCGGTCAGCGTGGTCTTGCCGTGGTCGACGTGACCCATGGTCCCGATGTTGAGGTGCGGCTTGGTGCGCACGTACGCCTGCTTGGGCATGCTGCTTCCTCGGTAAGTCGATTCATCGCCTCGCGTGCGGGACCCCTGGACCGCGCCGACCCTCCCCCTGCGGGGTCCGCCGGACTGTCCGGGAAGGGTCAGATTCGGGCGCCGCCGAACGCGTTGGCCGAGAAAGCCGGTGCCGGGGCAGCCTGCAGCGCGTCCGCGACTGCGGACGTATCTGCGCTGAGGGCGTACCGGAACATGCCGTCGATCATCGGGCACACCGCGGCCGTTGGTCGAACGATTTTCCGGCGGGCCGCGCTCCGGCCCCGTGAGCCAGTACTACGACCTCGGTGACGAGACCCTCCGGAACCCGTCCAACGGCGTGTCCGCGATGTTCCTGCGCCACCTGGCGCTGACCGAGGGCGAGTTGGGCCTGCCCTCCGGCATCGGCCCCATGGAGAACGACGAGGCGAAGATCGACCCGGTGGTCCTCGGCAGGTTCGTCGACGCCCTGCTCGCCCGGTACCGGAACACCCGGCACGGCGTCATGCGGGCGCTGGGCGAGGGGTTCACGGCGACCGCGCCGGTGCTCGCCGGGCACCCGGCGTGGACGCCGACTGGTCGGCCCCGGCGCCGGAGGGGGCACTCAGGGACGTCCAGGTGCCCTGGCAGGAGGACGACCCGTGGGACGTCGCGCTGCGGGAGAAGGCACGCGAGGTGTCCCGCTTCATGCCCCGCTGACGCGGGCGAGGACGTAGACGCGCCGGGTCTCCGCCTCCTGCGGGTGAGGGGCCCGCTCCATCCTCGCCTCGATCACGAACCCGGCCCCGGCCAGCGCCCCGGAGACCGTCGCGGCGTCGTGGAAGTGGAAGTCGACGTCGACCTCGTGCCCCCACCACTGCGTCACCCGACGGGTCTCCTCCCCGGTGTGGAAGGCCACGAGCGCCCGGCCGGAGGGCCGCAGCACCCGCCGCATCTCGCCGAAGGCGGCCCCCAGTTCCCCCGGCGTCAGGTGGATCACCGAGTACAGGGCGACGACCGCCCCGAACTCGCCGTCCGCCGCCGGGAGACACAGCAGGTCGCCCTCGCGGAACTGCGTCCCGGGGTGCTCGCGGCGGGCGAGCGCGACCATCCCCGGCGACAGGTCGATCCCCACGGCCCGCACGCCGCGCGCCGCGAGCCACGCCGTGACGTGGCCGGGGCCGCAGCCCAGGTCCGCCACCGGCGCGCCGTCGGCGGCCTGTTCGGCGAGGGCGGCCAGCAGGGCCCGGTCCAGGGGCTTGTGGGCCAGCTCGTCGCCGATGCGCTCTTGGTACTCCTCGGCCACGGTGTCGTAGCTGCGGCGCAGACGGCCGCGCCCGCCGGTCCCGTTCACAGGTGCTTGCCCGCCTCCCGTACCGACAGCGGCGACAGCCGCGCCCCCGCCTCCGCGAGGAACGCCCGAACGGCGCCGGGATCGGTGCGGGCGTACTCGCGCAGCGCCCAGCCGATCGCCTTGCGGACGAAGAAGTCCCTGTGGTCCGCCTGCCGCAGGCAGTAGCGGAACAGCCGCCGGGGGTCGGTGTCCGCCTTGTACGTCAACTGGTGCAGCAGCGCGGTGCGGGCGAGCCAGAGGTCCTCGTCCTCGATCCACTCGTCCATCGCGCCCACCAGGGCGGGGTCGGCGGCGACGAGCCGTCCGACGACGTGCGCGGCGAGCAGGTCGACGGTGTCCCACCACGGCTCGGTCGTGATCAGGTGCCGGGCCGTGGCGAGGAAGTCCGAGGAGCAGCGCCCCACGTGGCGGCGCAGATAGTCCACGGCGAAGTAGCGGTACTCCCGTTCGGGGAGCTCCCAGCAACGCAGGCCGACGGCCGTGCAGTCGGCCTCGTCCGGGCGAGGTGTGCCGGTGAGCACGGCGCGGGACAGGGTACGCCGGGCGGGCGTGGCGATGCCGAGGAACGGGAACGCGTCCCGCATGTACGCCGCCGCCGAGGCGGCCCGCACCGGGTCGGCGGCGGCGGCGTACGCCGAGGTCAGGCGCGGCAGCACGAGGTCCGCGAGGGCGCTGTCCGGCACGACCGGGGCGGGAGGGGCCATGGCCCCACGGTACGCGGCGGCACCGGAGCGACATCCTCCTCCGCTAGGCTCGCGGGATGTCCGAGGTCACCACCCTCTCGCGCCCGCGCCCGGCGTCGTGGGCCCGGCTGGCGCTGCTGGTCGTCCTCCTGTCCGGGGCCGCCGCCTCGGTGCTGCTCTGGGAGCCGCAGCGGCTGCTCGCGCACGGCTGGCCCGCCCAACTCACGGGCGCAGCCGCCGTGGTGCTCTTCGCCGCGGGCTACGGGCTCTGCGCCCTCGCCTTCGTGCCGCGCCCGCTGCTCAACGTCGGCGCCGGGGCGCTCTTCGGCGCCCAGGCCGGACTGCCCGCGGCCCTCGCCGGCACGGTGCTCGGCGCCGGTCTCGCCTTCGTGCTGGGCCGCATCCTCGGGCGGGACGCGCTGCGACCGCTGCTGCGCGGACGGGTGCTGCTCGCCGCGGACCGCCAGCTCAGCGAGCACGGTTTCCGCACGATGCTGGCGATGCGGCTCTTCCCCGGCGTGCCCTTCGCGGCGGCCAACTACAGCGCGGCGCTCTCACGGATGCGCCTCGCGCCCTTCCTGCTGGCCACGGCGCTGGGCAGTGTGCCGAACACGGGGGCCTACGTCATCGCCGGCAGCCGCGCCACGACGCCGACGTCACCGGTCTTCCTCCTCGCGATGGGTTTCATCGCCGTCACCGGCCTCGCCGCCGTCGTCGTCGCCGCCCGCACCCGCCGCAAGCGGTGACCTCTGCTGGGAGGTTCCGCCTCCCAGCAGGGAGGGAGCCGGTCGTGGCACCGGTGCCGCCTCCCGGCCCATGATCGGCACGCGGACTCCGGCGCGGGGCACTCCGGCGCGGGCCGGCACCCGGCCGGACGGGTCCCCGCACATCCGTCGTCGCCGAGGAGTTGCGCTGTGCACCGGACGTTCTTCATCACCGCCGTCGGCAGCGGCCTGGGCCGCGCCTTCGCCCAGGAGGCGCTGGCCGCCGGGCACCGGGTGATCGGCACCGTCCGCAGGCCGGACCAGGTCGCCGAGTTCGAGGCCCTCGCCCCCGGCCGCGCCACCGGCAGGGTCCTGGACGTCACCGACGAGGACGCCGTCGTCGCGGTGGTCGACGAGGCCGAGCGGAACGCCGGCCCCATCGAGGTGCTGATCAGCAATGCCGGCTACGGCCTGGAGGGGACCGTCGAGGAGTCCTCCATGGACGACCTGCGGCGCCAGTTCGACGTCAACGTCTTCGGCAGCGTCGCGGTCATCAAGGCGGTGCTGCCCCACATGCGCCGGCGCCGCGGCGGCCACATCTTCTCGGTGTCGTCCATGGCGGGCCTGACCGCGCTGCCCGGAGTCGCCTTCTACGGGGCGAGCAAGTTCGCCATGGAGGGCGTCACCGCGTCGCTGGCCCAGGAGGTCGCGGGCTTCGGCATCCACGTCACCTCGCTGGCGCTCGGCTCGTTCCGTACCGACTGGGCCGGCCGCTCGATGGTCCGGGCGCCGCGCACCGTACCCGACTACGACGCCCTCTTCGACCCGATCCGTGCCGCCCGCCGGGCCAGGAGCGGCAGGCAGACCGGCGACCCGGCCCTCGCCGCCCGGGCCGTGCTCCGGGTCCTGGAGTCCGACGCGCCGCCCGTCCACCTCGTGCTCGGTACCGACGCGCTGCGCCTGGTCGAGCAGGGGCAGCGGCGACTGGCGGGCGACCTCGCCGCGTGGACCGACGTGACGGCGTCCACCGACTTCCCGGCGGACGCGTGACCCGGTGCGCCGCCGCCGGGCTCCCGAGCCTGTTCCATGGCCTTCGCGCACCGCGAGCCGGCCTTTCCCCGGAATAGCAACACGGCGCCGGTCTTCCTTTCCACGAGATTGTCCGGCAGTTACGGTACGGGCGCGCCGGGCCCGCCGCCGAAGGTGAGCGCGACGTGTTTCCGCACCCGTTATCCGGGGGCGGGGCCGCGGCTCCCGGGCCACCGGAATTCGGGTCCGGACGAAAGGAGCGATGGAATTCCCGAATCCAGCCGCGGGCAGCGTGCTTTCCCATTCCGAAGAACGATGCGCACCGGACGTCCCTATACTTTGGTATAGAGGTCCGCCGAGGTGGCCCGTATTTTTGTCGCGAGCCGGGAAGGGCGCTTACGGTTGCGTGCGTGATCGATGTGAGACGGGCCCTGCACGGGCACCCGGTGCTCGCGGACGCGGGCGTGGTGGTCGGCGCCGCCGCACTGACGGTCGTCGTCATGCGGGCCGAGCTGTGGGGCGCGCACGTCTACCCGCGACTGTCCAGCGGCGCGTTCCTCAGTCCGCTGATGCCGACCCTGTGGGCGGTCCGGGGAGCGGTGTTCCCCCTGCTGGCCTGTGTGTCCCTGTTCTGGCGCAGACGGCACCCGGTGGCCCTGGCCCTGGCCCTCGTGGCGTCGGCGGTCGTCTGGCCCGTGGTCGTTCCGCTGCTGGTGGCGCTGTTCACCGTGGCCGCCACCTGCCCCCTGCGGACCACCCTCAGGGTCACCGGCGTGGCGCTGCTGCCGGTACCGGCGCAGCTCGTGCTCGCCCCGTACTCCGGGCCCCTCACCTCCGCGGAGACCGTGTCCGCCGTGGCGTCCGTGAGCGGCGCCGTCGGCTGGGGTCTGTACGTGTCCGGGGTGCGGGAACGGGCGGCGCGGGCGGAGCGGGAGGCGGATCTGAAGGCCGAGCAGGCCCGCCAGCACGCCCGGGAGGAGATCGCCCGCGAGATGCACGACGTGCTGGCCCACCGGCTGACCCTGCTCAGCGTGCACGCGGGCGCGCTGGAGTTCCATCCCACCGCCTCACCCGCCCAGATCGCCGAGGCCGCCGGTGTGATCCGGCAGAGCGCCGGCCAGGCCCTGGAGGACCTCCAGGACGTGCTGCGCGTCCTGCGCACCCCCACGGTCCACGCGCACGCCGAGCCCCCGCAGCCCGCGGTGGCCGACCTGGACCGGCTGGTCGAGGAGTCCCGCGCGGCCGGCGCCACTGTGGAGGTGCACCGGGACACGGAGGACCTGACGACCATGGACCCCGCCACGAGCCGGGCCGCGTACCGCATCCTGCAGGAAGCCCTCACCAACCACCGCAAGCACGCGCCGGACGGCCCGCTGCGGCTGTCGCTGACCGGCGGGGCACGGGACGGGCTGACCATCACGGCGGGCAACCCGGTGCGGCAGGACCGCCCCGAGCGTCCCGAAGGCGCCGGCCAGGGGCTGGTCGGAATGAACGAGAGGGCGGCCCTGGCCGGGGGCAGCATGCGCCGCACCCTCACACCCACCGACTTCGCCCTGGAGATCTGGCTGCCATGGAGCAGGTGACCCGTGTCCTGATCGTGGACGACGACCCCCTGGTGCGGTCCGGCCTGCGCATGATGCTGTCCGGCGCGGAGGACATCGAGGTGGTCGCCGAGGCGGCGGACGGCACGGAGGTCCTGCCGCTGGTCGAGGCGCACCGTCCCGACCTCGTGCTGATGGACATCCGGATGCCGCGGATGGACGGTCTGAGGGCCACCGCCGAACTACGGCGCGGGCCGCGGCCGCCCGAGGTGCTGATCCTGACCACGTTCACCACGGACGGCTACGTCCTGGAGGCGTTGCGGGCCGGGGCGGCGGGCTACGTCCTCAAGCACACGCCCCCGTCCCAGATCGTCGCCGCGGTGCGGAACGTCGTGGCGGGCGAACCCGTCCTGTCGCCGGCCGCCGTCAAGCAGCTCATCGGCGCCGTGACCGGCGGCGGCGAGGAAGCGGCGGGCGCGCGCCCCGACGACCGGGGCGAGGCGGAGCGGCTGCTCGGCCTCCTGGGGGGCCGGGAGCGGGAGGTGGCGCTCGCTGTGGCACTGGGCAGGACCAACGCCGAGATCTCGGCGTCGCTCTACATGAGCGTCCCCACGGTGAAGGCGCACGTCTCGCACATCCTGACCAAGCTCGACCTGAACAACCGGGTCCAGATCGCGCTGGCGGTGTACCGGGCGGGCCTGGTCTGACGGCGGATCAGTCCGCCTGCCGCAGGCCCGCGACGAGGAGGCCGACCAGGAGGCGTGCGTCGTAGCGGGGGTCGCTGTCCGCGCCGATGCAGAGGTTCCCGACACCGCGCATGAGCGCGTACGCCTCCACGTCGGAGCGGATCTCCCCGGAGGCGGCTGCGGCGTCCAGCAGTTCGGCGCACACGGGCAGGAGGCGGTCGAGGAAGTAGGCGTGCAGCGCCTCGAAGCCGGCGTTGTCGGACTGCAGCACGGCGGCGAGCCCGTGCTTGGTCACCAGGAAGTCGACGAAGAGGTCGATCCACCGCGCCAGCGCGGTGTGCGGGGTCGCGCCGCCCGCCAGCAGCGCGGGGCCGGCCTCGGCGCAGGCGTCGACCTGGTGCCGGTAGACGGCGATGATCAGATCCGCCCGGGTCGGGAAGTGGCGGTAGATCGTGCCCGTCCCGACGCCGGCGCGGGCCGCGATGTCGCGCACCGGGGCCTCCACGCCAGACGCGACGAAGGCCGCCGCGGCGGCCTCGAGCAGGCTCTCCTCGTTGCGCCGGGCGTCCGCCCGCCTTGACCGCTCTGCCACCGTGCCGCTCCTTCCACGATCCGTCCTTGCGAAACGGAACCTCGTTCCGTATCGTTAACGGAACAAGGTTCCGTTTCCTCATGATGCCAGGGCGCACGCCCCGGGACCAAGTCGTGCGCGCTTGTGCCGCGCAGTGCCACCACACCCCACCCGCAAGGGAGAACACCGTCATGCAGTACCGCACCCTCGGCCGCACCGGCGTGCAGGTCGGTTCCCTCGCGCTCGGCGCGATGAACTTCGGCAGCATCGGGCGCACCACCCAGGACGAGGCCACCGCCCTCGTCGACGCCGCCCTCGAGGCCGGCATCAACGTCATCGACACCGCGGACATGTACGGCGCCGGCGAGTCGGAGGAGATGGTCGGCAAGGCCCTCGCCGGCCGCCGCGACGACGTCGTGCTGGCCACGAAGGCCGCCATGCCGATGGGCGACGGGCGCAACCACCGCGGCGCTTCACGCCGTTGGCTGGTCAGGGCGCTGGAGGACAGCCTGCGCCGGCTCGGCGTCGACCACGTCGACCTCTACCAGATCCACCGGTGGGACCCGGCGACCGGCGACGAGGAGACCCTGTCGGCCCTGACCGACCTGCAACGCGCGGGCAAGATCCGCTACTTCGGCTCCTCCACCTTCCCCGCGTACCGGATCGTGCAGGCCCAGTGGGCCGCCCGCGAGCACCACCTGGGCCGGTACGTCACCGAACAGCCCGGCTACTCCATCCTGCAGCGCGGCGCCGAGACCCATGTGCTGCCGGTGACCGAGGAGTACGGCCTCGGCGTGCTGGCGTGGAGCCCCCTGGCCTCGGGCTGGCTGTCCGGCGCGATCCGCGAGGGCCGGGAGATCACCACCAGCCGCTCCGCGTTCATGCCGGAACGCTTCGACACCGCCCTCCCCGCCAACCGGGCGAGGCTCGACGCCGTGGAACGGCTGGCCGCCGTCGCCGCCGAGGCCGGCCTGACCATGGTCCAGCTCGCCCTCGGCTTCGTGACGGCGCACCCCGCCGTGACCGCCGCGATCATCGGCCCCCGCACACCGGACCACCTGCGGGCGCACCTCGCCGCCGCGGACACCGTGCTGACCGCCGACGTGCTGGACGCGATCGACGCGATCGTCGCCCCCGGCCTCGACCTCGCCCCGCACGAGAAGTTCGACACCCCGCCGGCCCTGCTCGACCCGTCCCTCCGCCGCCGGCACCGCGCCTGACGCCCACCGGCCCGGGCCGGCGCACCGGACAGGACGGCCGGCCCGGTGCGCCGGCCCGGTGCGCCGGTCAGCCCTGGGTGACGCCGGGCCAGTCGGCGTAGCGGATGCGGGAGATCTCCAGGACCTCGCCGGTCGTGCCCCACTCGTCCTTGCCGAGGCGGGCCAGCGGGCGGAGCCTGCGGACGTCGGGATGGCCCTCGACCATCGCGGCCTCGGAGACTGCGGCGTGGACGACGCGGCCGAAGACCACGGTCGAGTCGCCGAGGGTGACCGTGCTGTGGAGTTCGCACTCCAGGGCGACGGGCGAGGCGGCGACGCGGGGCGGCTTGACCGCGCGGCTGGGCTCACGGGCGATGCCGACCGCGTCGAACTCGCTGACGCCGCGCGGGAAGTCGGTGCCGGTGGCGTTGATCTGCTCGAAGAGGTGCTCGGGCGCGAGGTTGACCACGAACTGCCGGGTCTCCTCGATGTTGCGCAGCGAGTCCTTCCGCCCCACCGAGGTGAACTGCACGACCGGCGGGCTGACGCACGCGACGGTGAAGAAGGAGTGCGGTGCGAGGTTGGCCGTCCCCGCCTCGCTGAGCGTCGAGACCCAGGCGATGGGGCGCGGGACGACCACCGAGGTCAGGAGCTTGTAGAACGGGGTCCGGCCCATGGCCTCGGGATCGAAGTCGATACGCATGGCGCCCAGTATCCCCCTCGGCGGGTGCAGATCATGTCCGATCTCTCCGCCCTGGCCAAACGCGAGGTTCCGATGAGAGTGCCTGGTACCGGAAGGCAGGACTCACCGGATTCGACCACTCCATGTCCACGTCACACGAGCGGGACGAAATACACATTCCGCCGCAGGCACGCAGCGGCCGCATCACCCTGAACCTCAACAACGAACTGGCCGCTTACCTCCCCAAGCGACCGGTTGCCTGTCTGCGGACATCCTCCGACCGTATCGAAGCCGGAGTCGACCGCCAGGAGGAAGACGCCAAGGACACTCGGCCACGGCTGCGCTGGGGATCGTTCGCAGAGGCCTAAAAGGAGATCGACACCTCGGCGTCCAAGAAACGCAAGGTCGTGCGCGCCAACGGGACGATCGACTGGGTGGTCACCCTCCGAACTTCCGAGAACTCCTCAGTGATCTGGCAGCCGGCGTCATCGACGGAGTGATCTTCTACGACCTGGACCGCCTGGTTCGTCAGCCGCGGGATCTGCAAGACCTCGTCGACATCGTCGAGTACGTCAAGCGCCCGGTGATCGGTGCCACCGGCGGCCGCATGAACCTCATCAACGACAGCGGCCGACACATGGCTCGGATGTTGTGTGTGATGGCGCTGAAATCCGCCCCTGGTCACCCGAATGGACCTCGCCACCGCCCAGGACGGCAGGATCCGGGGCCGCATCGCCTACGGATGGATCCGCAAGGGCCCTACAAGGGCAAAACCCTCCCCGCAGAAGCGGAGTTTGTCACCGCGCTCTGCGACGACTTCCTCAGCGGGCGAGTCCGCCTACAGCCTCGCCAAGAAACTCAACGACAGCAAAGTCATGCCACCTGCCGCAGCACGATGGTCGGCCACCATGGTCCGCGAGATGCTCCGCAACCCGCGCCATGCCGGCATGGTCTCCTACGGCGGACGCCACCGGGTCGACCCTGTCCCGCGTCAAGTAACTGGCAGGTTTTCGGGTTCGGGAAAGTTGGGGACGAGAGGGTCGGCGGCGCCGGTGTGGACGTCGTGGGGGCGGTTCCAGGCGAGTGCCTCGTGGGGCCGGACCGTGTTGTATTCGAGCCGGTAGTCCTCGGCGTGGCGGACCAGGTCGAGGGCGTCGGGTATCTCCTCCAGGAACAGCTTCTCGTACTTCAGCGAGCCGAAGCCGCGCTCGCGTGACCCGTTCTGCCCCGGCGTGCGGACCCGGGTGCGGACGTGCCGTAGCTCGGGGCGGGTGGCGATGAACGCCTCGAACCGGAACGAGCGGAACGGTCCGCCGTTGTCGGTGACGATCGTGACCAGCGGTTGCACCGCGCCGTCGGCGTCCCGTGGGGCAAGCTGTGCCAGCGGCCTGCCGGCCAGCCGCGCAGCTTCTGCCAGGGCGAGCTCGACGGCGGCGATCGCGTCGTGCTGGTTCGCGGTGGGCGAGATGTGCCATCCCAGTTCGTACTTCGACCAGTAGTCCCGGCAGCCTGCAAGCCGCCAGGTCCCGCTCGCAGCGGTCTCGAACTCGGAGAAGTCCAGCTGCCAGACCTGGTTCGGGCCGATCGGCTCGGTGTCGAAGGCGGCCTTGCGGCGGGCAGCGAGCTGCCGTCTTTCTCGCTGGTAGTTCGCCTCCAGTAGCAGGCCCTCGTCCCGTAGTAGCCGTAGCACGGTGGCCTGCGAGACCCGATGGCCGTCCCATCGGCACATCGCCCACACCTTGCGATGCCCCCACGCCGGATGCGCGAGCGCGTGCCGACGGGCGGTGTCGCGGACCTGCTCGCAGGCCGGACGCGGCCACGCCCCCCGCGGCTCGGCATCGCGGCGGGCACGGCCTGATGGCGGCGCCAGGTCCGCTCGGGCACGCCGATCAGACGGCAGAACCTCGCGGTCGGCATGCCCGCATCGACGCGGATCACCTCGAGGTCCTCGAAGGGCCCGGCCGGCCCTCCGCGGACTTCTTCCACACCCGCAACTCGACCGCGGCCTCGCCCAGCGCCTGCGTCAAGTCGGCGACTTGGGCCTCGAGCTGCTGTTCACGGCTGCTCGGGCCGGACCTCCCCGCCGCCAGCCCGGCCCGGCCGGACTCCAGGAACTGGCGCTTCCAGTTCCCGACCGACTGCTCGGACACCTTCGCCCGCCGCGCGGCCTCGGCAACGGTCATCTCACCGGCCAGGATCGACAGCACGATCCGGACCTTCTCCTCCGGCGGCACCGCCGGCGGTCTCACCATGATCGATCAGACTCCTTCACGGGACAGGACCCGCAAGAAACGAGCCCTGCCACAAAGTCTGACGCGCGACAACCCCACCCTCGACTAGGAGTTGTCCGGGCGATCGTGTTCGGAGCCAGATGACTAGGGCTGCTGCGGTGGCTGTGCCGAGGTACACGTACCAGCGTTTGTCGTAGCGGGTAGCCACGGCCCGGTGTTGGTCGGGTAGCCGGGTCACGTTGCCGTGGCCCGGCCCCCTCAGAACCGGACGTGCCTGTTTCCAGGCATCACGGCTCAAGCAAGCCCGGAGGCTTCACAGGTTCTGCTGTTCTCCGAACGCTGTCGCCTGCGTGGTGCTGGCGATGGCATTCCGAGTGGACGAGTCGAAGGTTCTTGCTCTCATCAGAGCCGCCATGTCGCCGGTAGGTGAAGTGGTGTTTGTGCAACCGCTTCTTCATCGCGTCGAACCATTCGATCCACTCGCGTGGACTGTCGGGCTCGTATTCCGCGCCGACGATGAGCGCTTGACGACACAGCGGGCAGATTCCCTTCTGGCGGGCTGCCAGGGTAAGGCTGATCTTGTCCATCGGTGGCGGTGTGCGCGTTTGGCGGCGTTGACTCCAGTAATCACGGAGTTCAGGGTCGTCAGGTGACGATTTACCCCTGACCAACTGGTGCCGTCTGATGTTGGTCCATGCGAACTTGGGGAGGTGTGCCCCTGTGGCGCGGTCCCCGAAAACCCAGTTGTTCATCTTGGACCGGTTGAGCCTGCCGAAGTACTTGTTCACGATCCAATGCTTCGACTTCTTCGGGTGGGTGCGCTTAGCCCACTTGTAGGTGAGCGTCCACACATAGCTGTCCAGTGCCGAGAATGTGCGACTGGACACCACCGTCCGGTAATACGCGGACCAGCCCCTGACGACAGGGGAGAGTCGACGCAGTACGACTGTGATGCTCTGTCCGAGCAGGGCCTGCATCTCAGATCTCAGTCGGTTCCGGACTCTCTTGACCGCGTCCTTGCTGGGCGTGATGATCAGGTTGTCGCCATGGCGGCGGATGTTGAACCCCAGGAAATCGAACCCATCCGAAAGATGGAGGATCCGTGTCTTCTCTTCATTGAAGCGAAGTCCTCGGGGTTGCAACCATTCGGCCAGACGCGACCTGACGGTCTCCGCTTCCTCCTTGCTCGTGCAGAACACGGCAAAGTCATCGGCGTAACGCACCAGGATCGGAGTTCCTTTCGCAGCCCACATGACTTTTCCTTTGCGGGTGGCGAATCGGACTCCTGCGGTTTCCTCCATTCCGTGCAGAGCAATGTTGAGCAACAAAGGACTGATCACACCGCCCTGAGGGGTTCCCTCATCGGTCCGGGTGAAGCGTCCGTTGTCGACCACGCCAGCCTTCAGCCACTGCCGGATCAATTCCCTGGCTGGGAATTGCCCGACGGCGTCGAGCAGGTGGGGATGGTCGATGCGGTCGAACGCGGCAGCCAGGTCGGCGTCCAGTACCCACTGGCGCTTGGCGGCCTTGCCCTTCGCGGTGCTGAAGATCGCCTGGATGGCGTCGTGGCAGCCGCGGCCCGGCCTGAATCCGTAAGAACGTGATTCGAACCGGGCTTCCCACTCTGGTTCCAGCGCGTTTTTCACTCGTGCTTGGATCACCCTGTCACGCATGACGGGGATGCCAAGTGGTCGTTGCTTTCCGTTGCTCTTCGGGATGTAGACCCGCTTGACGGGCCTGGCTCGCCAGGGCTGTGTCTGGCCGTCGATTTCAACTGCCATTCGTGCTCTCGCCTGGGGAGTGAGGGCACGTTCCCTGTCGATGCCAGCCGTTTTGCGGCCCCTGCTCTGCTGTGTCACCCGCTTCACGCTCACTAGCGTGTTGCTGCGGCTTCTCAGCATGAGCTTTTGCAGATTGCGGACCTTCTTAAGGTCCCCTGCCTGTGTCGCTTTGAAGATCCTCTGTCTCAGACGCCGTACGTTCTCCTCGGCTCCGGCCCAGTCGATGCTGTGCCAGTCGAGACGTCCGTCCTGGGGTCCGTTCGCTATGGAAGGCCCAGCAGGCTTGGATAACTCCAACTGTAAGTTCCTCCTCGCGTCTAACTTGTCCGCCAGGTTCTGACTCTTTACTCGGGATACTACAAAGGCTCACCTGGTCCACGTGGGCACCCTTTCAGGTCGGGTCACCAGGACCCGTATCCGGCGAGTTATAGCAAGAGGCGTGAAGGTCGCCTCCGAGTTTCCTCTGATCTTTCGATCTACCGGCATTCGCTTCTTGGACCATCCTGTTCCCGCTGGAGAGTTGGGCCTCCCTCGCGGTTGGCTTACCGGGCTGTGACCCGGACTCCATCGGGGTTTCCACGTTCCACACACGTAAGTTGCGACTGGGGTGGGTGCCCCCTCTATCCCGGAACCGGCGGTGTCCTCCTTCCGGTCTCAAATCTCCGGAAGTCGCCTGACGCCTCTCAGCGTCGGGTTCTGTAGCTGCTGACTGCAGACCACCAGGCAGCTTCAACCTTACGAGACATCAACGGGGGTTCACGCGGTTCACCCGTCCAGCCCTTCCCTCGCCTGTTGTTACCCGGTGGTCGGGGAACTCTTGGGCTTGAACGCTCAGCTTCACACCCCGCCGTTACCGACGACGCACGTGAGCGCGGGAACGGATACGGACACTAATCCGGGGTCAGCACATCTCTCCTTCCTTCGGCCTTCCCACTTAACGTGTGCGACTTCGTGTCGCACCTTGAGCCGGTTGATCGCTCGTTCGATGATGTTGCGCTTCCTCTACCGATCTTCGTCGAAGCCTGGTGGCCTTCCGCCGCGTGAGCCTTTGGGCGGTGAGTGCGACCAGGTGCGGGAGCGGGAACGTGGTGCGAGCGCGGCTGCCGGGGCGGCGGTGCCAGTGCCGAGAGCCAGTCCTCCGCGTCAGTGTGGAAGAGGGACGCGTAGCGGTCGGTGACGTAGACGTCGTTGCGATAGAGGTAGTTCGCCGTTCGTGGGTGTTGCAGGCCTGGCAGACAGGAGCACGGGCGCAGCCGTGCTCGTGGCAGCGGTCGATCACACTGGCGGGGGCTTCCTGGCAGACGGCGCACCTCCACCCGGACACTTTGAGTGATCCGGGCTTCTTGCTGAGCGTCGAGTAGAGACGGCCTTCCAACTCCCTGGTGTACGGGCGCAGCGGTTTGGTGCTGCATCCATGCCAACCGGGTGCGGTAAGCCAGATTCGTGATGAACTCCTCGCCATGCCCGAGCGGCTCCAAGACACTTGGGACAAGCCCCGCAGATACCACAAATCAAGCAGACGCAGAGCTGCGAACGGGTCAAAATGGGTCTTCATGAGTCTTGCGAGTGTGTGTAAGGTCCTCTTGTTGCGTAGGGGGACTGCGCAAGCAATGTGGGGGAAGTGTGCGCATGGTGACGCGCCATATCAGCTTGAGACAGTGGCGACTCGGGAAGGCTCGACGTACGGCATCGGCGACAGTGCGCCGCCTTCGTCACATGCCGTTCACAGCACCCCGCCAACTCCGACCCACTTGTCAGTGCCCTTGCTTAGGTTCGTCTGGCATGGCTCAGCACTCGGCATCCAGGACACCATTACTTCAGGCAGTCCGCGGGAAACACCGGCATCACTTCCTACCAGGTACGACGAGGGGCACTGGCAGAGGAGTGTTCCAGCGAGGGCGAAGTCGGCAATCCAGCCCTCCACCGCTTCGATACCGGGCATTCACCCTCAACTCTGCGCACCCTGTGCATGGCCGAAGGTCGATCGCGTGCTCCTGAATCGAATTTTCCGATCCCGCCGTCGACCGGCTGCCGCCGGCACGCATGTAGGAGTGAGGAAGAAGCTACGATCGCCGTCTCGATTCGCTTCTCGACACTCTCAGTGACCCAACGGCTCGGCCCGAAGTCACCATGCTGCAGTCCTCACAACTGGTTGAATCGGCCGCCTTCACCTCGCCCCGTTCGGCGGTGAAGATGTACTGAGAGGGCCCGCCGAGCCCTTCGCCCCCAAGTTCGTTGTCGTCTGATAGACCTTCCAGCCTCCGAGAGCAGTCAGATCACGTCCGCGGGACCGATGTCTCGGAAATGAGGAGTGTACCCCCGTGACGTTCATTAAAGACTCCTGGACTGCAGACGCACTCCTCGCGCAAGAGGTGGCGGATCGGTTCGACAGCGCCATCGCCGCCTACAAAGTGAACCCGAACCTCATCTCTGAGCATGCGAACCACGAGGAGTCCATCCGCGTGGGAGCTTACGCAACCCGAACGCTCCTCGAACTGGTCCAGAACGCTGCTGACGCCATGTCCGGGGCCAGTGGTAACCCGGGGATGGCTGCCGGTCGAGTCGAGATCATCCTCGACACCGACAGCGAAACGCTCTACTGTGCCAATGCCGGTCGTCCGTTCTCGAAGAACGGGATCACTGCGGTCACCCACGCACATCTGAGCGGCAAACGCGGTGACGAGATCGGCCGCTTCGGCCTCGGCTTCAAGTCCTCCCTGGCCGTCTCGGACGCTCCTCAGGTGTTCAGCCGGACAGTTTCGTTCGAGTTCAACTCACCGACCGCACAGGGCGCTCTTGCCGACATCCGGCTCTCGAGGCGCTACCCCATCCTCCGCACACCCACCCTCGTCGATCCGGCCGCCGCCTTCAACGACGACCCAATTCTCGCCGACCTTGCCGAGTGGGCCGCCACCGTCGTGAGGCTCCCCCGTGTTTCCAACCTCAAGAGGCTGCGCCAGGGGATCAAGGACTTCTCATCTGAGTTCCTCCTCTTCGTGACAGCAGTTCGTGAGGTGAAGCTCAAGGTCATGGGCTCGGAGCCGTTCGAGACGACCTATGTCTCACGTGACCTCGGTGACGGCATATACAAGATCGAGGAGCCGAGCGGCGACGGCGACGAGTGGATCGTCGAGCATCGCATGCATGCCCCCTCCGCCGAGGCCCGTCAGCAGGTCGGGGAGGCCGTCTCGCGAGCGGAGGTCAAGGTCACCGTCGCGATCCCCAGGCGCCAGGCCAGGCAGCGCATCGGGCAGTTCTGGTCCTACTTCCCGCTCCAGGATCAGACCTCGGCCTCAGCCCTCTTCAACGCCCCGTGGAGCGTCGACGACAACAGAACAACGCTTCTCGAGAACGACTACAACCGGGAGATCCTCGGGACGCTCGCCAAGATGTTCGTCAGCATGCTGTCGCGGGTGACGACACCCACCGACCCTGCTGCGCACCTCGACTACATGCCCGCGCGAGGCAGGGAGGTGCTCTCGTTCGGGGACGGGCTTCTCTGCTTCCACGTGCCGCGGATGGCCGGAAGCCTCCCGCTGGTTCCCGACGCAACCAGCGAGCTGAAGCACGCCACCGAACTGCGCCCGCTCGACTTCAGCATCCAAGTCGACCACAGCATCCACCAAGCTTGGATCGCTTCCCCGAACACCGGGGACAATGTGCCGCACTGGCACTGCTACAGGTCAAGTCAGCGGTTTACCCGTCTGCGGCAGCTGTTCGTGGCGTCGGTGAACCCGGACCTCATCGATGGTAACGACAGGGATATGTCACGCTCCCTGGACGCCGTACCCAAACGAGGACTACTGTCCTGGCTCCGCGAATGGGCTGCCGGAGCGGATACGGTGTCTGCTGCGAACGCATTGCAATTCGTGCTGAACAATCGGAGGCTCCCTGGTGTCGACGGGGCCAAGGTCATCCCGACAACCGCCGGGCTGCGCGCGATTGCGGACCACAACGTCGTCTTCCTGAACCAGGAGGACGGGGCCGAGATCGAGGAGGCAGTCTTCGTCTCGCGCGGCTTCCTTGGTCAGCCGGGCGTGGAAAAGGGACTGCGACAGGCCGGATTCCGTGATCTCAGCCCCGTCGCAATTCTCAACGCCCGCCTTGCCCGCCTCTCGCCCACGGCCGGCGACGACGAGCTCTCCAAGCTCTGGGATGCCGTCCTCGGTCTTCCGATTCCTGAAGCGGTGAAGGTGCTGACGAGTCGCTCCAGCGCGGTCAAGGTCCCGACTTGTGACGGCGGATGGGCCTTGCCTCACAAGGTCTTCGACCTCGACGTCCCCCTGGGGGACAAGTATGTTGCGCGCACGTTGGACCGCCGGCGCTGCCTGCCTGAGGTGGCACACCGACTCGGCGTCGTCCACGCCGTCGTCAGAAACTACTCCATCGAGGACGAGCCTTGCATGGACCAATATCGGCAATGGGTCCTGTCGGAGCTGAACGCGCAGCTCGGTGTCGGCGACCGTCCGATCGAGCGCATCGCCTTCAGCCCGGACAAGGGTCCGGGCCCGTTCTCCGTACTGTTCATACTGCGCGATGCGGAGGCACCCGCGCAGGTGCGCGAGAAGTGGACGGTCAAGCTGCTCGAAGCCGGACCCACTGCCTGGACCTGCGAGGATCTCGACACGGACGCGGCCTACACCGTGAGGTCGCCTGCGCACTGGGCAGCGGAAGAAGCCGGTCTGTTGAAGTCGACCCGTGGATACCGTGCACCGGCGCACGTGGTTGCTCCTTCGCTCATCAGGTACCGCGAGCTGCTTCCGCTGTTCAACGGTTCACGACAGGTCGTCGATGCGCTGGAGCTTCCGGACGAACTCAGCCTGGTACCTGATTCGTTGCTCAGGGAGTCACTCGAGGCAAAGCTGTTCGCTCCGGCCACCGACGACGCTGTACTCGTCGAATTCGTCCTGACGGCATGCCGCGTCGCCTACGTGGGCCTTCGGCCCACGAGCATTCCGGCACGCGTTGGACGTACGGTGGAGCCGCGATCCCCCTCGGCGGTCTACGTCGCAGTCTCGGAGGAGCAGGCCAAGCTGCTCGCGTCTCGCCAGCGACCGCATCTGAGAGCGACTGAGGAACAGTCAGCCGAGCTTGTCGGTTCCGTGGGGTGCCGTCGTTTCGAGGACAGCTTCGCATTCTCCATGGTCATCGAAGGCGCTCAGGAGGACGAACAAGTGCTCGATGTCTTCACCGGGCTGCGCAGCACATACGTCGCCGACAGACTGGTCAACGCCACGATCACTCGCGCGGTGGAGGTGATAAAGCGGGTGACCGCCGAGGACGGTGTCGAAGATCGACCGCTTCCTTGGTACCTCGACGGTATGAGGCTGACGGTGCGACGCGAGTTCGATGAGCGCCGGCTCCTTGGCATCGTCAATGAGGCCCTCAACCTGGAGTTTACGAAGGCCGAGCTCGAGGACGTACGGAAGACCGGGCTCGATCACCGGCTCGAGGCGCTTCGGCAGAGGGCCCAGGCCACCCACACGGATGCCGAGCGACTTGATGTCTATTTCGGCCCGGACGACCTGCGCGATGCCCTGCCCAAGGGCCTCTGGCCTGCGCTCGAAGCACAAGGGCTGGTCAACGACGACACGTCCGTATCTGAGCTCTTCCTCAGGGTTTACGGCTCGGACTCGATCAAGTTGCTCGCCGATCTGTTCCGCCAGGAACAATTCCCCGATGTCCCGACCACGTGGGCGGGAGGAGCGACAACCATCTCCTGGTTGCGCAAGATGGGTTTCCCCGCTCAGTACGCCGGCCGGCGCACCGTGCACCAGGAAGATGAGTTCGTCGT
Source organism: Actinacidiphila glaucinigra (assembly GCF_035918135.1). Taxonomy (NCBI): domain Bacteria; kingdom Bacillati; phylum Actinomycetota; class Actinomycetes; order Kitasatosporales; family Streptomycetaceae; genus Actinacidiphila; species Actinacidiphila glaucinigra. Next base: position 7,558,627 of record NZ_CP109144.1, on the reverse strand, counting down.
CCCTGGTGCCGTGAAGCTCAACCCCCTGCACTCATTCCAGAAGAGGATCAGCGCGCAACTGCGGGATGTGCTGATCACACGGGACGAGAACGGCCGCCATCGCAAGGCGATGGTGGAGCTGCCGACCGGAGCCGGCAAGACGCGTGTCGCGGCGGAAACCGTGCTCAGGCTCTTCATGGAGGGAGGGCTTCGTGGTCCCGTCCTGTGGATCGCCCAGTCACTCGAGCTCTGCGAGCAGGCCGTCCAGACGTGGAGCACAGTGTGGCGCGGACTCGGGGACGAACGACCGTTGACAATCGGGCGTCTTTGGGAGCGCAACATCGTGCACGAGCCTGACACTGAGTTCAGCGTTATCATCGCGACGGATGCCAAGCTCGACGCCATTCTCCACAGTCCGGAATACGAGTGGCTCAGCCACGCGTCGACGGTCATCGTCGACGAGGGGCACCGTGCGGGTGACTCCGAGCTCTACACGCGCATTCTCGGTTGGCTCGGCGTGGCCGGCCGAGGCTGGGGACGCCCTCTGGTCGGGCTCTCGGCAACGCCCTTCAAGGGAAGGTCCAGCTCGGCAACCGAAGCCCTTGTGAGCCGGTTCGGCCGCCACAAGCTCAAGGCCTTCAACGGGAATGCCTACCGGGAGCTCGCCGAGATCGAGGTTCTGGCACGGGTCCAGCACGAGGTGCTCCCCGGCATCAAGGTCTCGCTGAAGCCGGCTGAGATCGACGAGGCGCGGAAGCAGCGCAGGATCAGCCCGAGCGTCCTGGAGCGCATCGGCCGCAACCAGGCACGAATGTCGACCCTGGTCAACCACATCATGAAGTTGGATGCGACCTGGCCCGTCCTGGTCTTCACTCCCAACGTGCTATCGGCACAGGTGCTTGCCGCGACGCTGCGGTACCGCGGCATCGAGGCCGCAGCAGTGAGCGGACAGACCGGTCGGCAGGAGCGTCGTGACATCATCACGCGTTTCAAGAGCAACGAGATCCGCGTCCTCACCAACTGCGACCTGTTGATCCAGGGCTTTGACGCCCCGGGTGTCCGGGCGCTCTACATAGCGCGTCCGACATTCAGCCCGAACGCCTACATCCAGATGGCTGGACGCGGCCTGCGCGGCCCGGCCAACGGCGGGAAGCCCGAGTGCCTCATCGTGGACATGGAGGACAACTTCGGGGACGGGGACGTCACCGACCTGCTCGGATACCGCGAGTACGAGGACCTCTGGAAGGAGCAGGGCGCGTGATCCTCGTTCCCGACCTGGCAGACATCGAGAAGACCGCGGGCAGCGCAGCCGAACGCAGGATCGCCCAGCTTCTGCGCGACGTGCACGACGACCCCGACGCGGTTGCCTTCCACTCGGTGAAGTTGCGCTCCCACGCCTACAAGCAGCAGGCGGAGGCCGACTTCGTCGTCCTGTGGAAGAGGGTCGTGATCGTCGTCGAGGCCAAGGGGGGAGGAGTCCGGAAGTACGAGGGCGTGTGGTACAGCGTCGACCGGCGCAACGACTGGCACAAGCTGGCCGGTTCCCCCATGGAGCAGGCAAGGTCTGCCATGTATGCGCTGCGGGACATTCTCCACGAGGAGGGCGTCGGCTGGTTCGCCCACGAGGCTGTCGTCATCACTCCGGACATCGACAGCCCTCCGCACTCGGTCGAGTGGCAGCCGGCCCACTGGCTGGGGAAAGACGACATGACCACGGCCGGTCTGACCGCCGCGCTGGACGCGATCGCGGCCTCCGCACGGAAGCCACCGGTGGGGCAGAAACTGGCCCGGGTCGAGGACCTGCGGGCCCGCCTGTTCGGGGAGTTCACCCGCATGCCCGCGATCGACGCGCAGCGTGGCGCTGTGATCGAGGAGCAGAACCGTGCCACCACCGGCCAGGCCAGGGTCCTGGCCGCGCTGGCCCGCAACCCGCGGATGATGGTGTCCGGCGGCGCCGGTACGGGCAAGTCGCTCGTCCTCGCCGAGGCGGCGAAACAGGAGGCGGATCAGGGCAGGTCCGTCCTGATCACCTTCCGGTCCCCGAGGCTCGTGGAGTTCTTCGCTCCCCGGGTACCGAACCGTCCCTTGGACGTGATCCCGTTCGGGGAACTGAGAGAGGGCAAGACCTACGACATCGTCTTCGTGGACGAGGCCCAGGACCTGATGATCCCTGAAACCATGGACACCCTCGATGCGGTCATCGCCGGCGGTCGCACCTCCGGCCGATGGCGGATGTTCCTGGACAAGAACAACCAGTCTCATGTCGACGGCGCCTTCGACGACGACACCTTCCAGATCGTCGAATCCGAGGCGCTCTCGGTGGATCTGGACCTGAACGTACGGAACACGCGTGCCATGGTCCACATGGTGAAGGAGTACCTCGGCGCGGACCTCGGCGACCCGGGCATCGTCCACGGCGAGAAGGTCACCTGGCACTCGTCCGACGGCCCCGCCGGCATCCACGCGGCGGAGTCCGTGGCACGCCGGCTCGTCGCCGACGGTGTCCGGCCGGAGAGCATCTGGATCATCAGTGTGACATCTCTCGACGACGCCCGTAGGACGACCGACGGGTTCGTCGTGACCAGCCCCAAGTCCGCGAAGGGCCTGGAGGCGGAGCACGTCGTCGTCTGCGACTTGCCCGCGTCGTTCGGCATCGCCGAGAGTGCGGCGCTCTACGTCGCCGTGACACGCGCCCGTGTCTCGCTGCACATCGTGGTTTCCAAGGAGGACCGACGGCAGCTCCAGCACCTCGCTCGGAAGCAGTTGGAGGGAAAGTGAAATTGACCAGGGCGCAGGCGCTCGCGCTGGAGCATCTTCGCAAGGCATACGTCGGACCCGATGGCGACGACGATGAGGTACTCCTCAATCTGCCCGATCGCCAGTATGCAGTGGGCATGCTGTTCCCGAGCGGATCCCGGGTGACGAGCCCCGATGGCTCCGACTCGGAGACGGACGTCTCGGCCGACGTGTCCTCCGGAGACGTGGAGGAGGACGAGGCCGGTGTGCCTCTCGCGGAGGACTGGCGCCCGTCGTCGGTGGGCGTCTCCTTCGTCACGGACAGGTCCACTGTCTCCGTCGCGTTCTCCGGAGGGACGTACGAGCGGGTCGCTGGGGACGGCCCTCCGCGATGGCGGCGGCACCCGTTCTCGTTCGAGGGATTCGAGCTCTCCCCGAAGCAGCCCCCGCATGAACTGACCGCGGGGGACGTGAGGCTCGAGATCGGCGCGAGGTGGCGCGCCTACGGCGACGACCACTTGGTGACCGTGCACGCACGTGTGCTCTCGGAATCGACGGGTGATGATCGGCTCGACATCGAGCGGACGCTCTTTCAGGTCAAGCTGGTGGTGACGCCCGCACAAGGCGGACAGATCCTCGAGTACGACTTCGCGAGGTCCTTCACTGTGGACGAGGAGTCAGCGGAGCTGCGTCTTCGTTACCGGGACCGGAAGGTGTACGCGGTGGGCCACGGCATGGCTGCCGACTGGAAACTCAACGACGGGAGATGCAGCACTGTCTCCCTCGCCCCTGTCCCGGCGTTCGTCGTCCCCGCGGTGGAGACAACGGGCTTCGAGGCCGATTCCGACGCGGCCAAGGCGCTCCGGCTCGAGAACCTGGCGCGCATCGACACCGCGCCGGACGAAGTCGTGCCGATGCTAGATGTGTTCGTCCGGGCCTTCTCAGAGTGGGTATCGGCGCAGGAGGCCCGAGTCGATTGCTTCGGGGACGACGCCGACGTGGCGCGAGCCATCACGAACCGCGCCCGCACCGCTGTGGAGCGCATGGAAGCCGGCGTCGCCCTGCTGCGGGACACCCGTCGGCAACAGCTGAGGGTTGCGTTCGCGCTCGGCATGTCGGCCATGCGCCTGCAGCTGCTACAGACCGCGCTCAAGCGCGGTGCCGACCCGGACCGAGTGGAGGAGCCACAGTGGCGTCCCTTTCAGCTCGGCTTCCTTCTTGTGTCACTGGCGTCCACAGTGAACGAGGAGCACCCGGAGCGGGAGCTTGTCGACCTCATCTGGTTCCCCACCGGCGGCGGCAAGACGGAGGCGTATCTAGGCCTGGCGGCGATCGAGATCTTCCGCCGTCGGATCATGCACGGTATCGCCGGCGCCGGTACCGCGGTGATCACGCGCTACACCCTCCGGCTTCTTACGGCGCAGCAGTTCCAGCGGGCCGCCTCACTCATCTGCGCCATGGAACTGCTGCGGAAGGACGATCCGCGGGCAAGGGCCATGGCCAGGTTCTCCATCGGTCTCTGGGTCGGCAATGAGGTCACTCCGGGTTCAAGAGCGGAGGCGAAAGCCGCGCTCCAGCGCCTGCACAAGGCAGCCAGGCCCGAGGAGACGAATCAGTTCCAGGTCGAGAGCTGCCCGTGGTGCGGGGCGGCTCTGGTCCCCGCGTCGAGGTCCCACGACCCAAAGCAGTACGGTTTCCGGCTTGACGGCAACGACATCGTCATCCACTGCACCAGCGCGGACTGCCGGTTCCATGACGAGCTTCCTCTGGCCGTCGTCGACGACGTCCTCTACGAAGAGCCTCCGACGATCCTGCTCGCCACCGTCGACAAGTTCGCCCGTCTCCAGTTCAAGCCGGAGGCAGGCCGGCTGTTGGGCCTCAACACGATGTACCGTCAACCTTCAATGATCATCCAGGATGAGCTGCACCTGCTGTCGGGGCCGCTCGGCACGACCGTCGCGGTCTTCGACGCCGTCATCCAGATGCTTCTGAGCAAGGGCGGCACCACTCCCAAGATCATCGCCTCCACGGCGACGATCCGTGCCTCGGCGGAGCAGGTCCGAGGACTCTACGGACGTGAGGTCGCGCTCTATCCCCCCGCGGGGCTCGACGGCGATCGGACCTTCTTCTCGCGCCCTGTCCAGAGCGGCGAGGGCCGCCTCTATGTCGGGCTGATGCCGCAGTCCGTCTCGCAGGTCTCCGCGGTCATTGCCGCGACCGCGCCCTTGATCGAGATCCCTGCGGTGCTGGCCAGGGACACTGACTCCGGCGCCACGCGCGACTCGTACTGGACCACGGTGATGTACCACAACAGTCTCCGCGAGCTCGGCCGCAGCGGAACGCTGGTGGTCGACGACGTCAACGGGCGTCTCGAACCCCGTGCGGATCGACTGGCCCTGCCGCTCCGACGCGTACGCGCCGGTCGGGTCCTGGAACTCACCAGTCGCCGAGGGCCCGAGGAACTACCCAACGATCTGCGGGAACTCGGGCGGAGCGCCGACCACACCGACGAGGCCGTCGATGTCGTCCTCTCGTCGAACATGCTGTCGGTCGGCATCGACATCCCCCGCCTGGCACTCATGCTGATGGTCGGCCAGCCCAAGACGACCGCCGAATACATCCAGGCCACCAGCCGGGTGGGCCGTGGCCGGAACAACGGCATTGTGACGACGTTGTTCAGGTCGAACCGAGCCCGCGACCGGTCGCACTTCGAGACCTTCAAGGGGTACCACGAGGCGCTCTACCGCGACGTCGAGCCGACGAGCGTCACCCCCTGGTCCCTGGCGTCGCGCGACCGGTCACTGGCCGGTGCCCTCGTGGCGCTGATGCGGCACACATTCCCCGCGCTCGCAGAACACGACTCGGCATCGACTCTCGACCTCGAGGACGACCGGATGCACGGCGCGATCGAGCGACTCATCAAAACCTTCGTCGACCTGGTGAGTCGCTCGGAGCACATCGAGGCTGAGGAGACGCAGGCGCAGGTGTGGCTGCTACTCAATGACTGGGATCGCCGCGCGAGACTCGCACGCGAATCCGACTCAGCCCTGATGTACCGCCGTCGGAAGGTCGACGAGGATGCTCTGCTGAAACAGTTCGGGCAGCAAGGGGAAGGTTGGTTCGTCGCCGACTCGATGCGGTCCGTCGAGCCCAACGTCGCTGTCCAGATACGTGAGCCCTTCGAAGGAGGCGATCGTGGAACGAATCCTGCATGACCTGCGTCTCTCGGAGACGATCACACCGTTCGGTGTGGGAGCCATCGTCGACGTGCTCGGGGAGTCGTTGATCGCGCCCGACAGCTCCTGGTGGGACCGCAAGTCGGCCCCCGAGGTCAGTTGCGAACGCCTCCTCGCACGGCTGGGCGCGGGCGTCCTGCGTCAAGCGCCGTCCCACTCGGGACGTGCGGCCAAGGAGACCGCCCATCTGCTCTACTGGCGGTTCCCGACGTGGCGGTTCTGCGAGCGGTGCACGAAGCTCTCGCAGCTCACCAGCAGGAACAAGGGACGCTGGAGCAACCACTGCGACTGCGGCGGTGCACTCGTGCCGATGCGGTACGTGGCCGTGTGCGAGAAAGGCAGCCACATCCAGGACATTCCCTGGTTCATGTGGGCTCACCGCGGGCGCGACGCCGGCGTGACGGAATCGGTGCGCCACTGCCGTGCCTACAAGGAATTGCGGTTCGTCCGATCGTCCCAGCACGGGGAAGGCCTGGCCTCGCTCCGGGTCGAGTGCAACGGGTGCAAGCGCTCGCGTCCCCTCTCCGATCTCGTCGGGGGTGAGTCGCTCCACCGCGACGGCATTCGTTGCGGAGGGACCCAACCATGGGAGGAGCCCAAGCCCGGCAACGTGTGCGAACACAAGCTGATCGCCGTTCAGCGCGGCGCTACGGGCAATTACATCGCCGAACGCCTCTCCGCACTCGATATTCCCGAGGAGCGCCCTCAGTCGGTGGAGACTGCGGATCGCATCCGGAGCCACATCTACTTCGAGAAGGTCGTAGCGGACAACGGTGGCCCGCAGGCCGAGATGGTCGCCGAATGGATCGCGAACGAGGTCGGAGGGACCGCGGAGGAGGTCCTCAACCTCGCGGCCGGTGGCATCGACGACTCCCCGGAAAGCCCGCTTCTCAACCTGAAGGACGGCGAGTGGGCAGCTTTCGTCAAGAAGCTCGAGGGTGACAGGGACCACTGCGTCGGCGACTTCGTCGTCGACGGATGGGCGGTTCCCTCCGACTCGGCCTGGCCGACGGAGCTGACCAGCCGACTCGTCGGCGTGGGTCAGGTGCGCCGCGTCCGTGAGGTCAGGGCGCTCCGTGGCTTCCGACGCCACAGCGCCGAGGCCGCGTTGATCACTGCAGACCTCGGACCCGACCGCAGGCGCAAGCCTGTCTACCCGGCCATCGAGATGTTCGGCGAAGGGATCTTCCTGCGGTTCGACGAGGACCGGATCTCCGAGTGGGAAGATCTGCCCGATGTCCGGGCACGGGCGGAAATCCTGATCGGACGGCGCGAGGCGAGCGAGTGGGCCCACCGCCTGGACGTGCCCGAGCCGCGCTTCATCGCCTTGCACACGCTGGCCCACCTCCTCATTCGCAGGCTCGCGTTCGCGAGTGGCTACGCATCCGCATCCCTGCAGGAGCGCATCTACGCCAACTCGGACCGTCCGGACCGCACAGCTGGAATCCTGATCTACACAGCTGCCGGGGACGCACAGGGGACACTCGGTGGGCTCGTCCGCCTGGGCGCCCCCGACAAGCTCTTCCCTCTACTGCTGGCCGCCCTGAGTGACGCCGATGTCTGCTCCAACGACCCGGTGTGCATCGAGAGCGACCGCCAGGGCGTGGCTCAGCTCAATCTGTCGGCGTGCCACGGATGTGCCCTGGTCAGCGAGACATCATGCGAGACGGGCAACCGCCTGTTGGACCGCCAGCTCGTTCTGGGTGGAGGTGGCGTGACCGGGCTGCTTGATCACGTACTCGATGAAGTCCGGAGCACGAAAGGTTCACGTCACCCCATCCGGAAGCCGATCCAGCCGAGCAGGTTGCATTTCGCGAAAGATCGTCAGGAATAGCGTGATCCGTGTCCCAGCGCCCAAGTGGTTGTCACCCCAGCAAGCCAGCCGACAGGGTGAAAGGACGTGTGTTTGCAATGCTCGGCGACGTCACACCGCCACGAACTGCGCGGGCCTGACGTCGATACGGTCGTCGCGCCGACCGCGCCGGGGCGACTCGGACCGGATCATGCTCAGCTGTCGGGCCGCGGAGCCGGAACCGGGCCGTGATGCTCACGGTCGGCGAACTGGCCTTCGCCCGCCGCAAGAGGTGCTGGTTCGCTTCGACCGGACCGGGACCACCGTGATCGACCGCGGCAGCCCGGAGCGCCGCCGAGCGGGTACAGCGGCGCGCCGAGGGTTCACGGCGGTACCGGCCCGGGTCGGCGTCGGCGCCTTCGGACAGGGGGCGGACGGCAGGGTCATCGGCCTCGCCGTGCCGCGCAAGACCGGCCGGACCGCGGTCAAGACCGTATGGCGTCCCCGTGGTCGGCGGTGTCGCGTACGAAGTGGATCCGATTTTCTATCACCCACTCCGATGGACGATCTCCGTGATCCGCTGGACCGGGCCCTGACGGCCGGCGAGGTCGGTGATGACGTATCCGTCTCACGTGTCCGCGTGCCGGTCTTGGTCAGGCTTCACCGCGCAGGTCTCCAGCCGGACGTGGCCCCGGGCTGCGGTCGGTGGTACGTCGCTTGGACTTCGCCCCAGTGCAGTTGAGCAGGATGCGGGGCCTGTCGGATAACTACTCCGCCTCGTACGACTGCCAGGTCAGAGGGCGCTTCAAAGCACTCTCCAGCGCTGCATCGAGGCCCAGCGCGGCAGCAAGGATGTGCATGCCGAAGCGCGGCGGAACCGCGTTGCCGATCTGCTGCGCGATGACGCTGCGCGCGCCGGGGGCTTTCGCGTCGTCGCCGTTGCGGCGACGCCACGGGTAGTCCGCCGGGAACGTCTGCAATTGCCCCAGCTCGTGCAAGTCGAACTCGCCGAGCTTGTGGTCACCCCAGACCAGTTTGTTCCGCGAACCCTTGCCGGTGACCGTGGCCGAGGGCTGATCGTGACGCCGCCGCCCCCTGGCCCTTGGATCTCCGCCCGTGCCGTAGTTGGAGACCACCTCGTACGGGGCTCGGCGCGCCAGCACCATCTCCATCGTGACCGGTTCCTTGAGCCCCGTTTTGCCTGCGTCACGGGTGGTGCTTCTGCTGTAGTGCCGGTGGGTGGGCTTGGGCAACTTCGGTTCCTCTTGCAACAGTGCGCCCGGCCCGGCCCAGCGCGCAATCAGGATTGCCCTGCGGCGCGTCTGCGGCACGCCAAACTCTTCTGTGCGCAGCACTTTGGGATCTGCGACCTTGTACCCTTTGCCCTCGAGAATGCCCGCGAACACCTTCCAGACCGGCAGTACGGCCGGAACCTGCTCGAGGACGATTGCCTGGTAGGGCTGGGTGGTCTCTCTGAGTAGCGCCTCGAGTGCCCAACGCAAGGGCTCAAGCACCAGACCGGTGCGCTCGTCGCTGAGGTGCTTCAGCTCCTCGCCGATGGATGCGAAGTCCTCCACGATCTTGACCTCGGCGTACCGCTCGGCGAACTTCGACACCTCGTTCAATGCGGCGCGACCCTCGCCGTTGCCGGCCACCGTGAAGGTCTGGCAGGGCGGGCCTCCGACGAGTACGTTCGCGTCGGAATAGTGGTTCGGCCCGAATTTCCGCACGTCTCCGCGTTCTGTGGGCAGATCGGCGGCGAGGCGAGTGGTGCACGCGTCCTCGTCCCATTCGATCCCCTCGACGACCTCTACGCCCAGGTTTCGAGCGGCCACGTCAAATCCGCCCGGGCCGGCAAAGAGATCGACGATCTTGAAGGTGTCGGACACGCGCATTCCTTGCGGGACGAGGAAGGAGGGGGCAGGTCGGTGTCCTCGCTGCTCCCCAGGTCAGGGGCGTTGAACGGCCCCCATGGTAGCCGGCCGGGTGGCTGATGATGCCAATGTTCAGGCCACGGGAAGCATTCGGGGTCGGGGAGCTGCTACATGCGCAGCGCCGCTGCGATCGCCTGGCCGACTGCTGTGGCCAGGGGCGGGGGCATTGCGTGACCGACCTGACGGTACCTGGAGGTCTTGCCTCCGAAGAATCTCCAGTCCTCCGGGATCGCCTGGATCAGCGCGGCTTGGTCGACGGTGAGCTTGGGGTATCCGTCGGCAGGAAAGCCCATGCCCGGCGGGGTGTCGCCCAGGCTGTTGCCGTTCACACCAAGGGCGGCCCAGGCCTTCTTGCTGCCGGTGGGACCGAGGTCAGCCCCACCTCGCCGGTCGGAGCCTCCGACGAGGGCAGGGGCGATACGGTCCGCGCCCTTGATCCAGCGTTCTGCACCCGTCCAACCGTTGGCAGACATGGAAGGGCCGAGGACCTGGCCGACGGTCGGAGGCGCTGGCTCTTGCGGCTCGGGCCAGAAGAAGCCGGGGAAGTAGGGGTCCCGGAGAGCGACGAGGAAGCCGCTCTTGCGGTTCTGGGGTACGCCGAAGTCTGCCGCGTTCAGGATCTTCCAGGCCGAGCGGAAGCCCCCTTCCCGGAGCTCGGCCTCGATCCATGACCGGTCGGCGTCGAAGCCTGGGCTCTCGACAAGGTCCGGGACATTCTCCAGCAGTACGGCCTTGGGCTTGATGTCGCGCGCCAAGGCTATCGCGGCTCTGAGGATCCTGCGCTCGTCCGTGTCCTCGGCCCGAGCGACGGTCGCCATGGAGTTCACACGTGGGAGCCCGGCGCTGAGAAGGTCGACGCCGATCGTCTCCGGACGCATGTCGGGCCGGAACTGCACGACGTCCATGCAGACGACATCCCATCCCGGACGGTTGAGGTCGATGGTGAAGCAGGCATCGGCCTTGCTGTCGATGAGCAGTACCGGGTCGAAGCCGGCCCGCTCGAGCCCCAGGGCCTGTGCTCCTGCGCCGGCGCAGATCTCGAGCGATGTGTACCGCCGCGCGTCGAGTGGTGGTGCGGCTGGAGAAACCCGGCGGGTAGGTGGCTCGGCCTCCTGTCGCGCGGATCTCGACGTCCCGCGGGGAGCAGCAGTGCGGTTCGCTCCGTGCCCGGACGTGGCCTCCTCGTTTGGGCCGGCTACGGCAGCGAGGCGTTGAGCATCGACGGATTCCTGGGCGACCGCGCGCAGTTCATCGTCCAGAGCGTCCTCCTCGATGCCGTCGAAGAGCACGAAGGGGGCGAGCCGGAGCAGTCGTTTGAGGAAGTCACGGAGGGCCTCGCGTTCGTTGAGCCCGGTGAGGTCGAGATCCTTCCAGACGCGGAGGATGGCCCGGACAAGATGAGGGCTGCCGCCGAGGGCGGCTCGCCGGGCGTAGATCTGGTCGAAGGCAGCCTCGCCGAGAATCTTGAGGGCACCGTAGGGCTCGTCGTCGTCGGAGGACCGTACGAGCTGGGCACGCCACCACAGCCGGCCGAAGACGTGGCGGGTGAGGTCGGTACCGAGTACGCGGTCCCTGGGCGGTTGGGGATAGCGCCAGAAGGCGACGTCCGGGAGGAGGACGAGTGCGAGGAAGGCCCAGACGTCTCGGGATGCGGCCTCGGCCGGCACCATACCCGTCTCGGCGTGCAGGAAGGCGGCGACCTGGAGGTCGAACTCGGCGTTGTGGGCGCGGTCGAAGTCCTCGGGAAATCCCGCACGCCCGGCAAGATCGACAACGCCGGCGCGCAGTTCCCGGAGCTGCTCGGCGGAAATCCGGTCCCCGCCGGTGGCCACGTAGACCGCCGATTCGTGGGACACGGCGATTCGACCGGCAAGCTCGGCCAGGGCCAGGTGTCGGTACTCCTCGAAGAGCGGTCTGGCCTGCTCGGCGAGCAGCCGAGGGTAGAGGAAGCTCATCAGGACACCTCGAAGATCTTGACCGCCGCCTGGAGATCGGAGGCGAACAGAGCGGGTGACGTGCGTTGGCGCAGGCGGATGTCGTTGATCGACTGTCCCGGGAACAGCTGATGGAAGAGGCCCAGCAGGGTGGCGCCCAGTGAACCGTCAGGGAAGTCGGCGTCCTCGGTGAAGTCGTCGTGGCCGAGGGCGTGTTCGATCATGATCCGGGCGGCGTCCGCGTACACCGCAGAAAGCACGAGTCGGTCGATCGGGCGGGGCTTGGCCGCGTTCTCGAATGCGGTGGCGGTGACCGAGTTCCGCTCATTGACGAGCAGCAGCAAGGACCCCATGGTGGCACTGTCCAGGCCGCCGCTGATCTGCAGGTGCCAGGCCGCGTGGTCGGGGAAGGACGTCCGGGCGAAGTCGATCACAGCCATGGGGAACTGGGGTGCGTCCCCCTGGAGGCGCAGCGACTCCCGGTCGCTCCACAGCACGGAGCCGGCCAGACGGGGTGAGGAGGGGCGGGCGTCGTGGCGGCGCTCGGCCAGGACCAGAGCGGTGTCGAGGAGGAGGAGACCGCCCAGGTCGGCTCCGCGCAGCAGGACGTCGATTTCCGTGCTGATCGTGCCGCCGTCTGTCAAGCGTTCGTGGTTCGTCGGTCCGCCGAGGTTGGATCCGGTGGCCGTCCAGACGACGGCGACGGCGAGTGCCGCATCCGCGGGGAGGCCGGACTGTGCGCGGGCTCGATCAAGGTCGACTCTGATGGTCCTGCGCAGATGCAGGTCCATGTGGTAGTCCCAGTCCGGCAAGGCATCGGGCATGGCGACCTCGCCGTCCTCCGTCACGAGGAACCACGGCTCGGCGGCGACGACGTCCTCGCTCGGGGTGCGGTACGGAAGTACGCGCCGGGTCACTGGCTCCTCACCGCCTCGACCGTGATATCGATCTCAGTCATCGTGTCCGGTGCCGGGCGTACGAGGGCACGCCAGAGGGAGTCCCCACCCTCGATCTCGCACGGCTCGGTCGTGCGGAGGTCACCGGCTTCGTGCTGCCAGCCGACGAGAACGGGCATGCTCGCACCCTTGGGTGGGTCCGTCTCGCGGCCGTTGACACCGGGGAGTGTCACGGCGAGATCGATCCGGACCTGCTGGAGTCCGGGGACGGGGAGTCGGAATTCTTGGACGAGTACCGTGTCGTCGTCCCGATCCTCGTAGTACGGCTCTCCGACGTACTGGACACGCGGCCGTCGGCGTGCCGTGACAGCGGCACCGTTGGTCGGGACGTCGACGGACGCATGCTGGTCGGCGGTGGAATCACCGGGCCCGACCGCTTCGGCACCTGCGGACCAATGGGTACCGGGTGCCTCGTTCGGCGTGGGCCGGCCCGAGCCGGCGCCGCGTGCGCTCTCCTGCTCCTCGTCAGGATCCAGCGGAAGGGCACGCACGGTAGTGCTGCCGGGCTTGGCGTAGGCGGTTGCCCCACCGATTCCCCAGGCTCCGCCCACGAGCCCGGAGAAGAGGGTGCTGGCCGCGCCGAGCGCTACGTGGCTGGCTCCGGGGCGGGCGACACCCCCCAGCGAGAGCAGGCCTTGCAGCGCCTCGTCGATACGCCGGAATGTCGTGTGCACGAAGGTGCTCTCCGGCCGGTCGAGTGACTGCGGGTGCCAGGCGTCGTGCGTGGGCGGCTCGGCCTGGGCGTAGATCTCGTCCATGGTCTCGTCCGCGCGGAAGACTCCGGCGTAGCCCTGGCTGGCGCTCGGGGGCTTCGGGCCGGGCCGGTAGGTGACGACGAGCTCCGCAGGGCGCATGAGGCACACGTGATGAACGAGGTCCTCGATGTCGATCACCCGCGAGGCGCGGGTGGGTTCCAGGGGCGGCATGATCCGCTTGACCAGTCCGAGGCGACCGAGATGGCGCTTCGGCTTCAAGCAACGGAGGTCGCTGCCGGCCGGGCCGGTCATCGTCTCGTAGGCCGCGACGAACATGTTGAGCGGCCGGGTCTCCCTCGGGTCCGGCACGTGGTGTTCAACGCCGTCACAGGTGACGGTGAAACGCATAGTGGGAGGCTTGCCGTCAGTGGAGATCATCTTGGGCCAGAGGTGCCAGGCGATGGTCTCGGCCAGGTAGTCGGCTGCCGCGGCGGGCTCGAGTTCGTCCAGGTTCGGGTCGACGACAAGGATCCTCGTCCCCGTCTCGTCGGCTCCGAAGGGCCTGAGTCCCAGGCGGCGCGCGGTGGTCTCCGCCGGCCGGCCGACCAAGGGTTCAACGACGTTGCCGGAGGTGTCGCCCCACCAGTGGCGGCCGGTGTAGCGGCGATCTCCATGCGGCGCAGCGGCAACGTAGCTCTTCCAGAGGGTGCAGCCGATGAGCCGGGTCTCGTAGCCGCCCCGCGGCGTCCTGCAGCGGGAGTGCACGAGGATCGTTCCGGTCCTGGACAGAAGGTAGAAGATGCCCTTGCCGAAGCCGTAGGTACCGCCACCCAGCGCGGCGTCGCGCGGTTCTCCGATGTTGCGGATGAAGGACACGAAGTCGCGATCCGGGCCGACGGCGTTGTCCGCGCGGGTGGGCCCTCCGAGTCCTCGGGTGCCGCGGTCAGCGATGGCCAGGACCCGGACCGGGCCTCGCTTGAGCGTCTCGCGCAGCGGGAATTGCTCCGGCCCCGCGGGTGCGCCCTCGATGAGGAGTTCGCGCCATGCGGCGGCATGTGCGGGGCCGACCGTCCACATGTCCAGGCGGTAGTCGACCGGGCCCGGGGATGGCGTGAGTCGGGCGTCCCAGCTGTTCTGGGCGGACTCGCGTACCAGGATGGTGAGCAGATCGAGCTCGGGGCGTCCGAGCTGATTGCGGATGCCCTCGGCCGCGCTCGCGCCTTCCGGCGGATAGGGCTGGGAGAACCAGCCGGGCTCCGTCACACGTACTCCTGGATCATGCCGTCGATCATCTGGGAAATCTGGTCGAGGGGAAGGGGGGCGGGGACCTCGCCGGACAGGTCGATGGTGTACTGAACGTCCAATACCGACACCGGGACACCGGCCGCGGTCAGGGCCCGGGCTGTGAGCCCGGGGAAGTCGGCCTCGACGGCGTACCACCTCTCCTCGGCGATCGCGAACCGCACCTCCTGGTAGTGGTCGGCATCGGCAGGGTGGTAGCCGGCCAGCGCGAGCAGGTCGAGCAGCGCGCTCTCGTCGTCGCAGAGCCGAAGTGCCTCTCCGACCGCCTCCGTGAAAGTGGTGCCAACACCGTTCGCACCGGTGCGTTCCAGGCGGAACCAGGCCAGGCAGAGCGCTCCGTGCTCCGGTGCCTCGAGTTGGTCGAGGCCGTGGATCCGTGGCCTTCGCCCTTCACTGCTGGTGCTCGTCTTCACCTCGACGGCACTCGTCCCCCCCAGGAAGTCGTGGCGGTAGCCATCGGGTCCGTACCAGATCAGGTGGGCACTCGGATCCTTACGGAGAAGTCGATTGAGTACCGTCAGCTCGCCGAAGAGTCCTGCCAGTTCGTCGGGTCCCAGTGGCTTGCCCTGTGTTCGGAACAGGGCCTTCCACCGATCGAGCACACGGTAGAGCGCCTTGACGGGGTTGTCGGGCAACTCCCCAACCGCGCCAAGCACATCAATGCACAACTCCGTGAACAGGTCGTCGACGTCGTGCCGCAGGCAGGCCAGGTCGGCGTAGGTCTGGTAGGTCTTGGCGTCCTCCAGGGGACGCTTGCGCAAGCGGAGCACTGGTCCGTCCAGACCCTGGCGGACCTTGCGGTGGACGGGTATCGGAAGGAGGACGTGACGGTATCCCTCGTGGTCAACGGCCAACACCAGCGGCCCGCTGTCGACGGCGACGGGCAGGTGACAAACCCGCAGGCGTCGTTCCCCTGTGGCTGCCTCGGCCTCCAGCGCTCTCCACTGTTCCTCGACGAGACTGCGCAGCTCGTCGTCGTTCATGCGTCCTCGTCGTCGAGGAGGCTGTAGTCCTCGTCCTCGATCCGAACCCTGGACAGGTCGGCGGAGATGTAGCTCTCGACCGTGCTGTCCCCGTGCCACGGTTCGGGGAAGACCATGCCCACGCCGATGACGTGCTCCTCTGCATTCAGAGGTGCACGCAGCTTCTTCGCGGGGGCCGGCTCGGAGACCTTGTCGATCGGGTAGAGGACCAGCAGGCCGGTGTCGGGGAGCTGCTTCCGACGCTCGTCCATGATGCCTTTCTCGGTCAGGTTGCCCACATCGCCGGTCAGGTCTACAGCGGCGTCCCGACGGCTCATCAGGGTCTTGATGTCGGCGAGGTCCAGGGTGGGGTTGGGGAGCTCGAGGCGGGCACGGTTGTTCCGGCCGACGGACACTCCGGGGGCGAAGGTGAAGTCGTCCACCTTAGGGTTGCCGACGATGGCGACGTTCCATCGGCGCAGCGATTCGGCTTCGGTGACTCGCTTGCGGATGTACTCAATAATCAAGTTCGCGTCGTTCTCGGGTGACTTCTCGTGGAACTTGTAGCTCGACAGGAAGTCGATCACGATGTCGTGCGGCACGTCACGGAAGACGTATCGACCCTCGGCCGCCCGTTCCTCCGCCTTGACCGCGTTCGCGACAGCGGACGCGACCAGATTGCGTGCGGCGGTGATGTTGTCGCTCAGCCAATCGGCGTTCGTGTGGAAGTAGTGGGTTTGGACTCGCTTGCCGCCGTAGGACGAGGCCGCCACGACCGCGTCGCGCATCTTGGCGGCAGCGGTCACGCGCAAAGCCGGGTGCGTGCGCAGACGGACGGCGAAGGTCAGCGGGGTCTCGGACTCCGTCATGTAGATCTCGATGTCCCGACGCATCTCGGTCTCGACCGTCGCCAGGTGCCGGAACCACTCGGTCAACTCGTCGGTCATCCAGATCCGCGGCAGGTCGGCGTAATTGTTACGGAAGCCGAACCAACGCCCCATCTGCAGCAGCGTGTCGTACGCCGATACGGAGCGGACGAAATAGCTGACCGACAGACCTTCGAGGGTCAGTCCTCGCGAAAGAGTGTTGCCGCCCACGGCAATGGCCACGACCGGGCCGTTCTCGTAGTCGAGGCGGTCCTCGCTGCTGGAGTTGTCCATGATGATGCGGCAGCTGTCGAGCACCCCGCGCAACTCGGACAGCAGCTCCTCGAACTGCACCTTCCTCTCGCCGAAGTCTCCGGCCGGCACGCACCCGGTCTCCTCGTCCCACAAATCGCGCAGCCGCGATAGGAAGTCGGCGTCCGCCGAGGACAAAGACCGCGTGGACCGGTCGCGCAGATGTTCCAGGGGTCTCTTGAAGCTGTTGTGCACCGCGGTGTTGACGCTGGTGTGGATCAGCATCGTGTTGTGCGGGTTGCCCGTTCCGCGTACCCGTCGGGCAGCGGTGACCAGCCAGAAGTACTCGACCGCCCGGCGCAGGGTGTCGGTGATGACAGGTTCGAAGCCTTCGACGTCGGCCCTGGTCTCGGGGCGCACGGCCGACACGTCGGCCTCGGGTACCGACCGGATCATGTCGTAACCGTCGTCGACCTGCTCCGGGTCCTCGCCGTCGAGGGCATAGCGGCCGAAGAGGACCTCGGTGCCGAAGTGCCCTGCAGGTTTGGGAAGATTGACGACGAAGTCCTTGGGATACAGATCCTGCGCGCTTGGGTCGATCAGCAGGTTCGCGAACGGGGAAGCCGTGTATCCGACATAGGCGGACCTCGGCAGGTGGCTCATGATCTCGAGGATGAGCGGGTTGATCGACTTCGTCGCCACAGTGGCCTGGTCGGCCTCGTCGTCAATGATCAGTGCGGGGCAGTCCTGGAGATGGTCCGACGCCTTCTCGAGCCAGCCGGCCAGCTTGCGCAACACCGTCGCGTTCTTCTTCACCACGCACAGCACGTGCATCCGGTTGCTACGACCGAAGTACGAAGCCGGATTCTCCTGCGGTGTGAAGTCCCTGTCGAGTCCGGTGAGCTGGAACCACCGCGAGGGGTTGGGTTCCACGAGCTGCTGAGCAAGTCGGGCCTGGGTCTGGCGCCTGAGCCCGTTGTGAATTCCCGCCAGAACGATGAACAGCTTGTAGCCGCGGTCGGCCGCCTTGGCCATGACCGAGGTGAAGTTGGTCGTCTTGCCCGATTGGACGTAGCCAACAACGAGGCCACGCGTGGAAAACGCCTTCTCCTTCGGGTGGTTCAGCAGCGAGACGACGCGAGTGGAGGAGTCGTCGAGACTCCGGATCGACGGCTCCTCGGGCCAGCCGTCCTTGCGCAGCAGATCCACGATCGCGGGCCAGCACTTGTCCTTGGCCTGCGGCCCCGTGTACCAGGTGTCGCGGCCGTCCAGAACAACGGCGTGCGGCTCCTCGAGCTCCCTGACCCGGATCACCTGCCGCTCGTGCTGCTCCCGGATCCGTTCCACGATGTCCGCGCTGATACCCAACTGCTCCAGCCGCTTGACCGCCTCCGAAGGGGAGAACGCGTCCAGAAGCGCCTTGAACGTGTCGTACATTCCGTCGAGATCATCGGTCATGGCAGTCGACCGCTCCCCGCTTCCACTCGATGCACACGGTCGGGCCATCGAGGGCTCCCCACCGCGGAGCACGACTCACGGGTGGCACGGGCACCCCCAGGCACCAACCACGCGTCGCCTTGCCAACCCCCACACATTAACTGTCACGCTCGGCGCATGAACAGAAAACGGTCACGATCTGCTTTCGCGTGCTCCGCCGGGGCATCTCGGCCCGACACCGTACAGGTCAGCACTGATCGGATCGCCTCGCCCGCACCTCGGCGGCGATCCGCTGCGCGATCCCCTCGGGCGCCTCGTGCTCCCAAAACCTAAGTACCGTCCAGCCCTCCGAAACCAGGTGTTCCGTCGTCTCACGGTCACGGGCGACGTTGCGGTCGAGCTTGGTGCGCCACCACTCCGCGTTTGCTCGAGGATGCGTCGCGTGGTCGGGGCAGCCGTGCCAAAAACAACCGTCGAGGAACACGGCGATCCTCGACCTGCTGAACAGGATGTCCACCGTCCGACGGGGCATACCGGGCACGGGGACGTGCACGCGGTACCTCAGCCCGCTGCTGTGCAGCAGGCGACGTACGGCCAGCTCCTGCGCGGTATCGCGGGATGCCTGGCGACTCATGCGCGCGGCAACGGAGGCCGATGATGCGACTGGCGGCATACAACCAGTCTTGCGCACTCGCAGGTGCTCGGAATGCGGCGCCGATCGGATCGCGGAGGCCTGTCGCGCTCTTCCGGCGGGCAGCGACCCCCCGTCGCCCGGTGGGCGACTGACAGTGACTGGGTGGGACGTGCCCCGGCGTCGGTCGGGGACAGCAGCGGCAACCCGCATTGGGGCTGTGGGAGACTCTACGAGTGTCCCGAACCCCCGTAGAGCTGACCATCGACGCCGACGGGCGCGTCTCGCTCCCTCTCGGACTTCTCGCCGAGGCCGGACTTGACCCCGGGAGCCGCATCCTCGCCTACAGTGAGGGCGACGGACGCTTGGTACTCCGCCGTGAGGAGGACGCGCTGCGCGATCTGTTGGAGCGAGGCACCCTGTAGGGCCTCGCGGGTACCCGACAGCCGGTGCTTTGAATGCTGTTCCAGCAGAGCAGCAACACCCAGAGTGGAAGCATCAACCGCTCGACTTCGAAGGTTCCCCTTGATTCGGACACCGCCACGCCTGCGGCGCCCATACCTCGGCCGCATCGGGACGCTCCACCCCCGTGATGGTGGAGCGTCCCGATGCGGCGCTCGTTCAGCTCGCGGGTCGGTCAGGGCTTCGATTCGGTGTACTGCAACTGGTGCTTTTGCCACACATACTGGTAGATCACCCGCGCACCATACGGTGACCAGGACACACCTGCCGCGAAACCAGACATACCCCATCCCCCTGAACTCCACGGCTCAGGGGCAGATCCGGTGGTATGCGACTCCCTCGGGGACATAGCGGCGCCATTCCTGTTCGGTAAGGGACCGGCCCGCGATGGTGCAGGCCTTTTCGGTGAGGGTGGCGGGGTCGCTGAAGACGTCGGTGTCCCACAGGCGTACGGTCCCGTCGTCACTGCTGGTCGTAAGGGTCTTCCCGTCCGGGGCAAAGAGGGCCGAGCGCAGGACGCCGGTGTGGCCCGTGAGTAGGGCCAGTTGCCCGTGGGTTTCTAGGTCCCACAGGCGTACCGTCCGGTCGTTGCCGGTAGTTGCCACGGTCTTGCCGTCCGGGCTGACGACGGCCGACCAGACGATGCCGGTGTGGCCGCTGAGGGTGGCGAGGCGGCGGTGGGTGCGTACGTCCCACAGTCTCGCCGCGGCGTCCCGGCCGCTGCTGGCGAGTGTTTTGCCGTCCGGGGTGAAGGCCACCGACTGTGCAGCGTCGGTGTGCCCCGCGATCGTTGCCATGCGGCGGCGACGCTGCACGTCCCACAGTCGCAATTTGCCGTCCCAGCCCGCCGTTACCAGAGTGCTGCTGTCCGGGCTGAAGGCTACGGAGCTGACCATTTTGGTGACCGCATCAAGGGTGCCGAGGCGGCCGTGGGTCCGTGCGTCCCACAGCTGTACGGACGAGGACTGGAAGGCGCCAGTCACGAAGATCCTGCCGTTCGGGCTGAAGGTCATCCAGCCGGCCCCGCCAGCGAAGGACGCCAATCTCCGATGGGTCCGCACACTCCACAGGCGGGTCGTCCCGTCGATGTAACTGCTTGTGGCGAGGGTTTGGCCGTCAGGGCTGAAGTGGACGGACTGCACAGGGCTGCGGTGGCCGTTGAAGGAGGCGAGGCGGCGGTGGGTGCGTGCGTCCCACAGCAGGACCGCCGGATCGTCGTTGCTGCTCGCGGCGATGAACCGGCCATCCGGGCTGAACCGGACCGTGTTCACCTCGCCGATGTGCCCGCTCAGGCGGCCCAGCGTACGCTGCGTACGGGCGTCGTACAGGTGCACAGTTCCGTCGCTGCCCCCGGTCGCGAGCACTTTCCCGTTCGGACTGTAGGCCGCCGGGCTTGTCGAGCCGCGTGGACCGGCGAAGGTGGCGCGTGGCCGCCCGGCCCGCATGTCCCACAGCCGGACCGTGGCGTCCCCGGACCCGCTGGCCAGCGTCGCGCCGTCCGGGCTGAACTCGAGTGCGTCCACGAACCCGGTATGGCTGCTCAGCACGGTCAGGGCCGTACGCTCCCGCACGTCCCACAGCCATACGGAACGGTCCTGGCTTCCGCTCGCCAGGGTCCGGCCGTCCGGGCTGAAGGCCAGGGCGAACACGGTACCCCTGTGTCCGGTGAGCGTGGTCAGTAAGCGGTGCCTGCGCACGTCCCACACGCGCGTCGTGGAGTCGCTCGCGCCCGTGGCCAGCGTGTCGCCGTCCGGGCTGAACGCCAGCGACGTGACCTGACCCATGTGGCCCTTCAGCGTGGCGGTGCGGCGCTTCGCCCGTACGTCCCAGAGCTGTACCTCGGACTCGGTGACGTCGCTGGTGCCGTGGCCGAAGACAGTGACGGCAAGGGTCCCGCCATCCGGGCTCAATTCGAGGAGGTGGATATAGACGCCGTCGTCGCTGCGGTGAACCTGTAATTCGTCGACCTTGTGATGGGTTCGGACATCCCAGAACAGGACCCTGCCCTTTTGACCGCCGGTGACGATCGTGTCTCCGTCCCGGCTGAAGACCGCCGGGCTCCCGACGCCCGTCAAGGTAGCGGTCTGCTTTCGTGTGTGGACGTTCCACAGTCGTGCCTTCGAGCCGTCATGGCTGGTGAAGAGAGTCCTGCCGTCGGGGCTGAACGCCGCCGTGTGCACCTGGCTGCTGCGGCCGTCAAGTGACGCAAGCTGCCGGCGCCCTGCCATGTCCCACAGCCGTGCTGTGCCGTCGTTTCCACTGGTCACGAGGGTCTTGCCGTCCGGGCTGAAGGCGACCGACTCCACCTCTCTCGTGTGCCCGGTGAGAGTGGCCCGCAGAGGCGAGGACACCGTGGACAGAAGCTGGGCGCGGGTCTCCGGAGTCGGGGTAATGCGCTGAGCGGCGAGGGCGAGGCGAGCCGCCAGGGCCGGGTCGGCGTTCGCCTGTTGCCGGCTCTGATACGTCAGGCTGCGAGTGGCGGCCAGGGCCCGCTGCTCGGTGCTGCTGTTCCGGGCGTTGAGGGTGGCCAGGCCAGCCGCAACGAGAACGAGTGCGGTGAGCACGGCGAAGCCCGCGATGACCAGGCGGCGCCGACGCTGGACCTGGGCACTGACCTCGACGAACTCGGTCTCATCGGTGGGAATTTCGCTGACACGTACGCTGATCCACCGTCGCGCTTCCTTGACCTGCTTCCTGCCGAGGGCCAGTTGGGGCGGGCGGCTCTGCTCCTGCCACGCCCGCAGGGAACGGCGCAGCCCCTCCTGCCAGCTGCGGAACTCCCGGTTCTCCTCGACCCAGCATTGCAGTCGCAGCCACTGCTCCACCAGGGCCTGGTGCGCGAGCTCAGCGGTGTCCTGCCCGGTCGGGCGGCGCGTCACCACAACCAACCGCGTGCTGGCCAGCCGGTGGATCAACGCCCAGTCGCCAGCGGAGAACTGGGCGCGGGCGGCGACCCGGCGGGTGTCCGGGCCGCGCTCCCCGGCGTCCAGCTGCTCGCCGGGCCGTACGAGCTGGATGAAGATCCGCTCCAGCGCCTGTTGCTCGGCCTTGTCTGCCCAGTCCCACAGACTGTGCTCCGCTTCTCCCGCCAGGGCCCCGTCCACGCCGCCGAGCTCCTGATACGCGGTGGCGGTCAGCCACCCGCGTTCCTGGCGCTCCCACAGTCGGCTCAGGGCGTACTCCAGCATCGGCAGCGCGGCCGGACCGGGTGGGGTGTCCCGCAGCAACTGGTCGACCAGGCCGTCGGCGAACCGGACCCCCGCATGCCCCTCCAGCGGACACGTGATCGCCTCTCGCAGCTGCGTCTGCGTCATCGGCTGTACCACCACGGAGGTGGCGTCCCATGCCGTACGGAGGTGGGGGAGCTGCTCGATCTGCTGGAGGAAGTCGATCCTGGTGACGACCACGGCTTGGGCGGGACGGCTGCCGTCCGTGCGGCGAGCCGTCAGAACGCCGAGTAGAGCGTCCAGCCGACGGGCAGTGTCGAGCGCGTCCGCAAGTAGCGTTTCGAACTGGTCGGCCACCAGCACCAGCCGGGACCGTCCGCCGTGGCGGGCCAGTGTCTGCTCCACGGCGGTACGGACGCCCTGCTCGTCGGTGAGCTGCCGGGCCAACGCCAACCAGCGGTCGCGCCAACCCGCCTGCATGATGTCCGCGCCTCCCGCCGAGGCCAGGGCCCAGGCCAACAGCTCCTCGGCGGTGAGGCGCAGCCCGTGGGGCAAGCGGGCGATGACGTACCGGTCGCTGTCGAGGTGCCCGAGCAGGCCGGCGCCGACCAGGGAGGACTTGCCGACGCCGGAGGCGCCGAACACGGGCAGGACGGGGACCTGCTGCTCGAGGAGTTCGATCAGCTGCTGCGTCTCGTTCGTACGGCCGTAGAAGACGGCGAGGTCGTGCTCGGTGAACGGCAACAGTTCGCGGTACGGGCTGTCCGCCAGCAGCCTTACGCGCAGCTCGGGCCACTCCCGGGTGAGGGACTCCACGGTGAGGGCATAGCCGGTCCGACGCCGTTGGTCCCCCTCGACGGCGACGACGATGCCGATGACACCGCCATACTCCTCGTCCCACACCGGCGCCCCGCTGAAACCGGCTGCCAGCGGGAACGGTGCCTCTTCGTCGCAGGTCAGCTGCCACCATCCGGTACCCTCACGGCCCTCGACGATGCCGCGGGTCCAGATCCCGGCGTCCTTGCTGCCGCCTCGTCCCGGGAACTTCGGGAAGCCGAAAGCACGCCAACGGTGCCCAGCCAGGCCCTCCGCCTCCACAATCCGCAGGGGTACGGCACCGGGCGGGGGCTCGCCGCTCAGCTGCAGGACGGCGACATCGCCGCTGCTGTCACCGGCCACAGGCACGCTGAAGTGCACAAAGGCGGCAGTCTTGGGACGCCCGGGCAGCAGCGGGAAGTCGAGGGTGACCGGAAGGCGGTCTGGCAACGGTTCGTCGTCCGGCAGGCCTGCGGTGGAGGCGACAACGTGGGCGCACGTGAGCAGCAGCCGGTCGGGGATCAGGAACGCCACCCCGACCGGACGACCGCCGTGCAGCACCCGCGCCATGCCGCCCTCCCACGCGGAGTCCGGGTCGCCTGCCGGTGTCACCTGCCGCCCTCGGGGCGGCTCCACTCCAGCTCCAGCTTGATGTGCGCTTCCCCGGATCCCTTCGCCACGACCAGGCCCGCCTCCGCTGTCACCCGCAGTCCGAACTCCGCACGGACGTGATCAGGACTGCGTGGCAGGTCCGCCAGCCGAGCCAGCATCGTCGCGGCCACCCGCTGTACCCGGGCCATGCCCGACTCGAACGTGTCGGTGGATGTCTCGAAGAGCTCGTCGCCGCGACTCGCCCGGATCACTCCGGAACCCTGCTCGTCGGACAACTCGACGACGAAGACCTCACCGTCCTCGAAGGGGACACTCAGGTACACGCGACGACCTCTCTGCAGCTCCGTCAAGTCACTTGCGAAAGTCAGAAATTGAGCGGATCTTCCCGGCCTGTCATGGTAGCTGCGATCTCCGGCTGCGGCCCCCTTCCGGGTTGGTCCCGAGGAGCGGGGGAGATGGCGGGTGCCCCAGCCCCACCCCCCGTGTGCATGTGAAACAGTCCAGCCGGCCTCAGCTGCACGATCCGTGCGGCGCCGTACCACTGCGGGCGGCAGGAGGGCGTCGGGCATTGTCGAGAACTGCAGCCTGTTCCCGCAGTCATTGCATTCCGTCGTCCTGGGTAGTGATCCGGGAGACGGCGAGAGTGAAGCTTCTCCTTGATCGTGGACACCTGGAGACTGGGATCTTAAGGTTCCAGAAGATGTAGCACCGGGTGGGATGCAAGCGCCAGCGAGCATCCACCCCCGGTTGACCTCCCACAACTGGCTAGGGAGGTCCGCAAGCCCATCGCCTTGTCGACTCTCACCCGGTCGTTGACGACGGCGTGGGCGCGGACGAGTGCGTCAAGCCACTGCGGCCGGTGGGAGCTCGACGATGCCCTACATGTGTCGGACGGTGGCGATGACCGGGTACTTCCAGCCGGTCTTGTTCTCCAGGTCTGTCAGCTTCTTCTGGTGCCGCCAGCCGGGGCGGACCCGGCGCAGCGGCAGCCGCATCCCGTCGGGCCAGCCTGGCCGGGTGTTCAAGCCTGTCAGCTCCGCGACGCCGTGGTTGTCGTGGACGCTGCTGTCCTGCTTCAGAGCCGCCTCCCACGCCTTGGCGGGCAGCTGGGCGATCACTTTCTCGTCGTCCTCGGCAATCGTCCAGGCCACCACGTAGCGCGCGGTGTTGAGGCTTCCTGCGTTCCAGCAGGTCATGGGTGGCGCCCGCCGCCGCATCACGGTTCCATGCCGACCTCGCTGATCAAGGCCTGGCTGACGAGGCCGCCTCTGTCGTCCCGGGAACTCTGGAGCGCACATCCTCGGCTTCCGCCGGGGCATTCGCCCTTAACGCCAGACTTTAGGCGATGGGGCGCGGGACGACCACCGAGGTCAGGAGCTTGTAGAACGGGGTCCGGCCCATGGCCTCGGGATCGAAGTCGATACGCATGGCGCCCAGTATCCCGGTCGCCGCCGGCGCCCGGTCACCAGGACACCTCGCGGATGGTCGCCTTGCTCTGCGGGGTGGTGGTGGCGACGATCTCGGAGCGGTGCCGGTCGCCGGAGAACGTCACCGTCAGCTGCTGCGCCCCGTCGCGCCGGGTGGAGACGGTGAACCCGCTGGCGGGCACGGCGGAGACGAGGCAGACGGCGTCCGCTCCGAAGCGCACCGCGGCCTGGCCGCCCTGGGACTGCAGGGTGTGGACCCCGGCGCCGCCGGTCCCGCAGTCGACGGGCGTGGCGGACGGACGGGGGGTGCGGGCGGGCGGCGCGGTGGTGGCCGGCCGGACCGGGGTCCGGGTGGGCCGGCGGACGGTGGTGGGGGTGGCTGCGGGTGTGGGGGTGCGTTTCGCGGCGGGGGACGCCGGTGCGGAGCGCGAGGGAGACGGCTTCGCGGCGGACGGGGCGGCGGTGGCGAGCGCGCTCTCGGGGACGTCCCGCGCGACGGGCGGCGTCGGGCGCGTCGAGCCCACCACGAAGCCCACGGTGAGCATGACCGCGGTCACGCTGACCGCGGTGCACGAGAGCCATATGACGACGTAGCGCAGGTACCGGGGCACCCCGCCATCTTTCCCGACCGGCTACTGTCCCTCCACATGGCATCCGTACTCCTGGTCGAGGACGACCCCGCGATACGCGCGAGGGAGACGGCTTCGCGGCGGACGGGGCGGCGGTGGCGAGCGCGCTCTCGGGGACGTCCCGCGCGACGGGCGGCGTCGGGCGCGTCGAGCCCACCACGAAGCCCACGGTGAGCATGACCGCGGTCACGCTGACCGCGGTGCACGAGAGCCATATGACGACGTAGCGCAGGTACCGGGGCACCCCGCCATCTTTCCCGACCGGCTACTGTCCCTCCACATGGCATCCGTACTCCTGGTCGAGGACGACCCCGCGATACGCGCGAGGCTGGTCGAGGTGCTGACCGCGCACGGCCACATGGTGCACAGCTCGGCCTACGGTTTCGAGGCGTTGCGGCAGGCCGCGCAGCGTCCACCGGACGCCGTGGTGCTCGACCTCGGGCTGCCGGACCTGGACGGGGTGGACGTGCTGCGGATGCTGCGCGGCATCTCGCGGGTCCCGGTCCTCGTCACCACCGCTCGCGACGACGACAGCGAGGTGATCCGGCTGCTGAACGCGGGTGCCGACGATTACCTGGTGAAGCCGTTCTCCGGGGGCCAGTTGGTGGCCCGGCTGACGGCGGTGCTGCGCCGTTCGGCGATGGCGCCCGCGCAGCCGCAGGGTCCGGCGGCCCCGGAGGGCGCGACCGGCGCGCTTCGGGTGGGCGGTCTGCTGATCGACGTACCGGCCCGGGTGGCGTACCACGACGGGCGGGAACTGCGGCTGACGCGCCGCGAGTTCGACCTGCTCGTCTATCTGGCGGAGCACGTGGACCGCGTGGTGGCGCGCAGCCGCATCCTCGCGGACGTGTGGCAGCAGGCCTATGTGGAGGACCAGACGATCGACGTCCATCTGTCGGCGCTGCGCCGCAAGCTGGGCGAGCGGGCCTCGCAGCCGCGCTACCTGCACACCGTCCGGGGCGTCGGCATCAAGCTGGTGACGCCGCGATGAGACGCGCCCTGGCCGGGGTCGCGCTGGCGGTGACGTCGATGGTGGCGCTGTCCTTCCTGATCCCGCTGGCACTGCTGGTGCAGTCCGAGGCCCGTACGCGGGCGACCACGGTCGCCGAGCAGCGGGCCGCGGCGCTGGCGCCGGTGCTCGCCCTCACCACCCGTCCCGCTGACGTCCAGCAGGCGGTGGCCGGGCTGGACTCGGGGGACCACCTGAGCGTGCGGCTGCCCGACGGGCAGCTGGTCGGGACGGTGCACGCCTCCCAGGAGGCCCTGGACCGGGCGGCCGACGGGCGCCGGACCATGGCCTCGGACACCTCCGCCGGCTGGGTCTACCTCCAGCCGGTGATCCTGGCCCGGGACCGGGTGGCGGTGGTGGAGGCGTTCGTCCCCCGCGCCGACCTGGACCGCGGGGTGAAGGCGTCCTGGGCGATGATGGCCCTGCTGGCGCTGGGTCTGGTGGCGGGGTCGGTGCTGGTCGCGGACCGGCTGGGCGCGCGCGTGGTGCGCGCCTCCAAGGGCCTGTCCCGCGCGTCGCGCTCGCTGGGCGCCGGGGAGCTCGGCATCCGGGTCGAGCCCGCCGGGCCGCCGGAACTGCAGGAGGCCGGGACGGCCTTCAACACGATGGCCGACCGGGTCGTCGAACTGCTCGCCATGGAACGGGAGCTGGTCGCGGACCTCTCGCACCGCCTGCGGACCCCGCTGACCCGTTTGCAGCTGGAGGCCGAACGGATCGCCGCGGAGGTCCCCGGATACCGGGGTGAGGACCTGGAGGCCGCGATCGCGCACCTGGAGAGGGAGCTGGACTCGATCATCGACGCGGCCCGCACACCGCTGTCGGCCTCGCCCGAACGCCCGGGCCGCGCGCAGGAGTGCGACGCGTCGGCCGTGGTGCGCGGCCGGGTCGAGTTCTGGTCCGTCCTGGCGGCTCAGCAGGGACGGGAGTGCCGCCTCGAGGCCGCCGCGGAGGCGACCGCGGTCCCGCTCGGCGAGGACGACCTCGCCGCGGTCGTCGACGCGTTGATCGGCAACGTGTTCCGGCACACCCCGCAGGGCACGGCGCTGGCGGTGACGGTGGAGCGGACCGACCGGACGGTGCTGCTCACCGTGGACGACGCGGGGCCGGGGATCGGCGATCCGGACACCGCCCGGGCCCGCGGGGTGAGCGTCGGCGGCTCCACCGGCCTCGGTCTGGACATCGTGCAGCGGGCGGCGGCCGCCGGCGACGGGGGCATGGAGATCACCAGGGGCCCGCTGGGCGGCGCGAGGGTGCGGGTGACGCTCGGGCTCGCCGGCGGGCCGCCTGTGGGGGGAAGGAAAGCGGCCCGACGCGCGAGGCGTCACCCGCACCCGGCCTGAGGCCGACCGGCCGCCCCAGCTGACCGGCCGGTCGGCTGTTCAGCGGGGCGTGCCGAAGTCCTGGGTCCACCAGGGACCGTTGGACGACGTGTTCACGCCGACTCCGATCTGCTCGAAGTTGCAGTTGAGGATGTTCGCCCGGTGTCCCTCGCTGTTCATCCAGGCGTCCATCACGGCGGCGGCGGTCCGCTGGCCCACGGCTATGTTCTCGCCGAGGGCCGACCACGGGTACCCGGCCGCCTCGACGCGCCCGGCCATGGTGGACCCGTCGGGCCCGGTGTGGGAGAGCACGCCCGAGCGGGCCATCACGTCCGTGTAGTCCTGGGCGGCCTCGGTGAGGCGCTCCTCGAGCGTCACCGGACGGCATCCGGCCGAGGCCCGTTCCTCGTTGACCAGCCGGACGATCTGCTCGACCACCGAATCCTCGCCGTCGTCGGACCGCGGGGGCTGCGCGGCGATCGTCGTCCTGGCCGGTGACGGGGTCACCGTGCGCGTGGGCGTGGCGGAGGGCCGGGGCGTGCGGGTGTGCCGAGAGGTCGGCTTGCGCCGCTCCGGGGTGGCGGACGCGCTGGGGCTCGCGCTCGTCGGGCTCGGGCTCGCGGTCTCCGGGCGCGCGTCGGACGCCACGGGGTCGTCGCTCTCCCGGTCGCCGGCCGCCAGCGAGGCCTTGTCCTTGCCGGCGTTGTTCCCGAACTGCGCACCGGCCCCGACCAGGGCGCCCGCGGCGACCGTCGCCACCGCGGCGGCCAGCGGCCAGGACCGCGCCGAGGGGGCGCGGCGGGCGCGGGGTCGTTTCCTGTGGGAACTCATGCGCGGGGTACCTCCGGACGACGGGAACTCCACCGGGCACGTCCGAACGTGACGTGCCGGGCACTGTGACCCTAGGCGCCCCGGGCGGAGAACTCCCCGGTCGGGAGCGGATCTTCAAGAACACATAAGGCTGCGCTCAGGTACGACCGCGGTTCCACCGGCCCTTTCCGTCCGGGGTGTGGGAACCGTCACACAGGCCCGCGATGGGTGTCAGCACCCATACCGGCCCGGTTCGCCCGGATGAAAGGATGAGGATCCACAGGGGGCGAAACGGACAAGGAACCGGGCGGCTGCGCGCCGTCCGTGAAGGGAATCGAGCTGTGCCTGCTCCGCGGATGAGCACGACACCATTGCCGGGCATCGGTGTCCGGTACGACCTCACCACGCGGGACCGGCGCCATCTGTCGGTGGTCGCCCACCGCGACGGTTCTCGGACGGTGAACGTGTACCGCGCCGACGACCCGGACGCGTGCGCGCAGTCGCTGCGGCTGACCGGGCCCGAGGCGATGTCGCTGATCGACGCGCTGATGCCGACGCACCACAGCCCGAACCTGCTGCACACCACCGACCTCGGCCTGGTCGCCGAGCGGATCGAACTGCCCGTCACCTCGCACTGGAACGGCCGCCTGCTCGGCGAGACGCGGATGCGCACGGACACCGGCGCCTCCATCGTCGCCGTGCTGCGCAGGGCCGACGCGATCCCCTCCCCCGCACCGGACTTCCGCCTGTCGGGCGGCGACACGCTGATCGTGATCGGCACCCGCGAGGGTGTCGAGGCCGCCGCCGCGATACTCGGGCGGGAGTGACCCCTTGCACTCCGCGGTCTTCCTCATCGAATTCGGCGCCATCATCCTCGGTCTCGGCCTGCTCGGCAGATTCGCCGGACGGTTGCGCTTCTCCCCCATCCCCCTGTATCTGCTGGCCGGTCTCGCCTTCGGCGAGGGCGGGATCCTGCCGCTGGGCACCAGCGAGGAGTTCGTGGCGATCGGCGCCGAGATCGGCGTCATCCTGCTGCTGTTGATGCTCGGCCTGGAGTACACCGCCAGCGACCTGATCGGGAACCTGAAGACGCAGTATCCGTCGGGCCTGGTCGACCTCGCCCTCAACGCCCTGCCCGGCGCGGCGGCGGCGCTGCTGCTCGGCTGGGGCCCGGTGGCCGCGGTGGTGCTGGCGGGTGTGACGTGGATCTCCTCGTCCGGGGTCATCGCCAAGGTGCTGGGCGACCTCGGACGGCTCGGCAACCGCGAGACGCCGGTCATCCTGAGCATCCTGGTCCTGGAGGACCTGGCGATGGCGGTGTACCTGCCGATCCTCACCGCCCTGCTGGCCGGGGTCGGCTGGGCGGCGGGCAGCGTGACGCTGGCCGTGGCGCTGGGCGCCGCGGGCCTGGTGCTGCTGCTCGCGGTCCGCTTCGGGCGGGTCATCTCGCGCTTCGTCTCCAGCGACGACCCGGAGAAGCTGCTGCTCGTCGTGCTGGGCCTGACGCTGCTGGTGGCGGGTATCGCCCAGCAGCTGCAGGTGTCGGCGGCGGTCGGCGCGTTCCTGGTCGGCATCGCGCTGTCCGGGGAGGTCGCCGAGGGCGCGCACTCGCTGCTGAGCCCGCTGCGGGACCTGTTCGCGGCCGTGTTCTTCGTCTTCTTCGGTCTGCACACCGACCCGGCCAGCATCCCGCCGGTCCTGCTGCCGGCGCTGGCGCTGGCGGTCGTCACCGCCCTGACGAAGATCGCCACCGGTTACTGGGCGGCCCGCCGTGCCGGGGTCGCGGTACGCGGCAGGTGGCGGGCGGGCGGGGCCCTCGTCGCACGCGGCGAGTTCTCCATCGTCATCGCGGGGCTCGGGGTCACGGCGGGCATCGAGCCCGCGCTGGGCCCGCTGGCCACGGCGTACGTCCTGCTCCTCGTGGTCTTCGGCCCGCTGACGGCCCGCTACACCGAGCCGCTGGCGCGCGCCCTGACCCGGCGCCGCGCCCCGATGCGCAAGAGCGGAGCCGAGCTGGAGCGGACCCCGTCCACCGTCGCCGGGGACTGACCCGGCCCCGCGGCGGGCACCCGTTGCCGCGCGTCACCCGGAGAGGAGGCCCTGGGCCGTGTCGCTGTTCTGGCGGATCTTCCTGCTCAACGCCGTCGTGCTGATGCTGGCGACGATGCTGCTGCTGGGGCCGGTCACGGTCTCCTCTCCCGTCCTGCCCGCCGAAGCGGCGGTGGTCGTGGCGGGCCTGGTCGCGATGCTGGTCGCCAACGCCGTGCTGCTCCGGGTCGGGCTGGCGCCGCTGCGCCGGCTGACCCGGGCCATGGCGGCGGCGGACCTGCTGCGGCCGGGGAGCCGGCCGGCGGCCACCGGGCACGGCGAGATCACCGAGCTCATCACGACGTTCAACACCATGCTCGACCGGCTGGAGAGCGAGCAGGCCGCCGGCAGCGCCCGCGTGCTGTCCGGTCAGGAGGCCGAGCGCCAGCGCATCGCCCAGGAACTCCACGACGAGGTCGGGCAGACGCTCACCGCCGTGCTGCTCCAGCTCAAGCACGTCAGCGAACTGGCGCCCGGCCCGCTGCGCGAGGAGCTGCACCAGGTCCGCGAGACCACCCGCGGGAGCCTGGAGGAGATCCGCCGCATCGCGCGCCGGCTGCGGCCCGGGGTCCTGGAGGAACTCGGACTGCACAGCGCACTGCGGGCGCTGACCGCCGAGTTCACCTCGCCGGCACTGGCCGTGGGGCTCCGCCTCGACCCCGGTCTGCCCGCCCTGGACGAGCAGACCGAGCTGGTCCTGTACCGGGTCGCGCAGGAGGGCCTGACCAACACCGCGCGCCACGCGGGCGCGGGCCGGGTGGACCTCCGGCTGGAACGCACCGCCGGCGGTGCGCGCCTGACCGTCCGCGACGACGGCAAGGGCCTGGGCGCAGCGCCGGAGGGCGCCGGGATCCGGGGGATGCGCGAACGCGCCCTGCTGGTCTCGGCGCGGCTCACGCTCGGTCCGGGACCCGGCGGCGGCACCGAGGTACGACTCGACGTCCCCGTGCGCGAGGAGGACCGCTGACCGTGCCCGAGGCGGCGAAGACCCGGATCCTGCTCGCCGACGACCACGCGCTGGTGCGCCGCGGCGTGCGGATGATCCTCGACGACGAACCGGACCTGACCGTCGTCGCGGAGGCCGGGGACGGCGCCGAGGCCATCGAGCGGGCCCGCGCCCACGAACTCGACCTGGCCGTCCTCGACATCGCCATGCCCCGCCTCACCGGGCTCCAGGCGGCCCGCGAACTGTCCCGGCTGCGGCCCCGGCTGCGCATCCTCATGCTGACGATGCACGACAACGAGCAGTTCTTCTTCGAGGCCCTGCGCGCCGGGGCCAGCGGCTACGTCCCGAAGTCCGTCGCCGACCGCGATCTGGTGGAGGCCTGCCGGGCAGCGGTGCGCGACGAGCCGTTCATCTACCCGGGCGCGGTCACCGCGCTGGTGCGCAACCTCCTGGAACGCGCCCGGCAGGGCGAGCCGCTGCCCGCGCGGGCCGTCACCGACCGGGAGGAGGAGATCCTCAAACTGGTCGCCGAGGGCCACACCTCCAAGGAGATCGGGGACATCCTCTTCATCAGCGCCAAGACGGTCGAGCGCCACCAACATCCTCCAGAAGCTGGGCCTGCGCGACCGGCTGGAACTCACCCGGTACGCGATCCGGGCCGGGCTGATCGAACCGTGAGCGGAGGAACGATGGGCGGCTGGGGCAGCGGCAACTTCGACGAGGACACGGCGGCGGACCACCTGTCGCTGGTCACCGGGCGGCTGGTCCGCGAGGTCGAGGACGCCGTGGCCGGCGCCCCGGGGACGCTGGAGCCCGACGAGTACTGGGGCGTGGCCGTGCCCTGCAACGTGGAACTGCTGCACCTGATCGCCTCCCGGGGCTGGGCGGGCGCGGTGCTCCCCGCCGCGGCGAGGGTCCGGGAGTGGAAGGCGGCCTTCCTCGCCGCATGGGACGGGGCGATCGACGGCCCGGACCCCTCGCCGGAGTACCGCGCGCAGCGGCGGAAGGTCCTCGTCGCCACCTTCGACGCGCTGGCGGAACTCGCCGAGCGCAGGGCGTAGGCGTGACCGGGCGCGCTCGGTCGCGGACCGGCGCGGGAAGGGTCGCGTCAGGCGGCCTCCCGCGCGGGCGCCGCGGTTTCGCCGTCGTGGGGCGCGGACGGTGCCGGGCGGTGGGGCAGCGTCAGAAGTGCCGTGCCGACGGCGAAGGCCAGCGCCGGCAGGGTGGGGAAACGGCCGTCGGGGGCGAGGCCGTACACCGACCAGTAGGCGAGGGCCGTGACGCAGCAGGCGAGGCCCGTCCACAGGAGGGCGGGGCGGTCGTGGCGGGCGCCGGGCGGCGGGGCCGCGGCGCCGGACAGGCGGGCCAGCGCGCGTTCGAGCGGGCGCAGTACGGCCAGCACGCCCGCCAGGAGCACCGCGAGCACCAGCAGCCAGGGCACGCGGAACGCCCACCACGCGGCGCTGCCGAGGGGGGCGTCGGGGGCGAGGCCGGCCAGGTAGAACACGGCGGCGAGCAGCACGGGCAGCATGTGCCACAGGTACAGGGTCATGCTCGCGCCGCCCAGGAACCCGACGGCCCGCCCCACGCGTGCGCCCCGCAGGGCCCGCCGGGCGACGGGCGCGGCCAGCAGGCAACCGCCGGCCTGGGCCACCACCCAGGCCAGCATGGCCGGCGACGGGGGGTCGGTGTTGCCGACGGTCTCCCCGGTGACCCTGATCAGGCTCACCGGGTACGGCCCGAGGGTGATCAGCGCCGTGAAGGCCAGCGCGCCGCCGACCGCCATCCCCGCGGCGAGCGGGAGCGTCAACTGCCCTTCGCGCCAGCAGAACCCGAGCTGGTACGCCACGCCCCAGACCAGCACGTAGTCGACCGGCCCGATGGAGGCGGGGGCGCCCGCCGTCACCAGCGTGCCCGCCGCCACCGCGACCGCGCCCATGGCCGCCGGGACCCACAGCCCCCAGCGCCGGTGTGCCGCGTGCAGCACCGGGGTCAGGGCGCTGAGCAGCAGATAGACCGGGAGGAACCAGAACTGCATGGCCATCGCCCATCCCGCGAGCCGGAGCGTGCTCCGGTCCACGCCGGCCGCCGAGCAGATCCCGACGGCGAGCAGCACCAGCCCGCAGTAGGCGGCCGCGGGCAGCAGCAGGCGCAGGGCCCGTCGCGCCAGCCAGGGCGCCGCCGTGCCACCGGCCGCCCGGGTGCGGGCCCAGGAGCCGCCCGCGGCATGGCCGCCGGCGAGGAAGAACAGCGGCATGATCTGGAAGCCCAGGGTCAGCCACTGCGTCCAGGGGATCTCCGCCAGGAGTTCGGGCGCCACGATCCCGCCGCCCGGCTCACGGACGAGGGCGGTGATCAGCCAGTGGCCGAGCACGACCATGCAGATCGCCAGGGCGCGCAGGAAGTCGACGTACGGGTCTCGCTCCATGCCGGGTCATGCTGCCCGACCCCGGCGCGTGGCGCCGCGATCGGCGGCGGCCGCAACCGATTCGTGCCCGCGGCGCAACCTGACCGCGGTACATCGCTTGCAGGACCCACGCGTCGTGGCGAGGCCGGCCGGCCGGTCGCGAGGAGAGGAAGGCGCGGATGACGGGCAAGGAGCAACGGGACGAGTCCCTGTGGCGGTTGGCGGATCTGGTGACGCCGATGGCGCTGCGCACCGCGGCGACGCTCAAGGTGGCGGACCATCTGGTGGAAGGTCCCCGTACCGCCACCGAGCTGGCGCAGGAGACGGGGGCGGAGTCGGGCGCGCTGGACCGCCTGCTGCGGCACCTCGCCGGTGCCGGGGTGGTCACCCGGGACGGCGGCGGGCGTTACGCGCTGACGGCGCGGGGCGAGAAGCTGAGGTCGGGCCATCCGGGCGGGCTGCGGGAGTGGCTGGACACCGAGGGCGGCCTCGGCCGGGCGGAGCTGGCCTTCGTGCAGCTGCCGCACAGCGTGCGCACGGGCACGGCCGCCTTCCCCCGCCAGTACGGCCGCGGGTTCTGGGAGGACCTGGCGGCCGACGAGGAGCGGACCCGCTCGTACGACCGGGCGATGGGGGCCGACGTCGCCGAGTGGGCGACCGCGCTGGTCCCGGCGTACGACTGGGGCGCGCTCGGGCACGTGGTCGACGTGGGCGGCGGCGACGGGACGCTGCTGGCGGCGCTACTCACCGCCTTCCCCGGGCTGCGCGGCACCGTG
The DNA here is from genome assembly GCF_035918135.1 of Actinacidiphila glaucinigra. Classification (NCBI taxonomy): domain Bacteria; kingdom Bacillati; phylum Actinomycetota; class Actinomycetes; order Kitasatosporales; family Streptomycetaceae; genus Actinacidiphila; species Actinacidiphila glaucinigra. Next base: position 7,523,447 of record NZ_CP109144.1, on the reverse strand, counting down.
CTGGACCAGCCCGCCACGGCCGGCGCGGCCCGCGCGACGCTGGCGGCGGCCGGACTCGACGAGCGCGGTGACGCGGTCGGGGGCAGCTTCTTCGACGCGCTGCCCAAGGGGGCCGGCGGCTACCTGCTCTGCGCGATCCTGCACGACTGGGACGACGACGCGGCACGGACCGTGCTGCGCCGTTGCGCCGAGGCCGCCGGGGAGCAGGGCCGGGTGCTCGTCGTGGAGAAGGTGGGCGCCGACCAGGAGTCGACGGTGGCCGCGATGGACCTGCGCATGCTGGTGTACTTCGGCGGCCGGGAGCGCGGGGTGGCCGCGCTGACCGCGCTCGGCGCGGACGCCGGGCTGCGGGTGTCCTCGGTGCGCACGGCGGGGGACATCGGGATCGTGGAGTTCACGGCCGCCTGACCTCCGGCGGCGGCCGCGGCACTCCCCGTCTTCCCGCTGAGCCCCGGAAGGGGCGTGGGGGCGCTCACCGCAACGTCGGCACGGCGCCGCCCTCCGCCCGGGTCACCTCGACGCCGGGGAGACCGCGGCTCCACGGACCGGTGATCCGGACGAGGACGGCCGCGTCAGGCGGCGTGGGGCCGAGGCCGACGGCGTAATGGGCGGAACGGAAGGGGGCCGGACGCGGACGCCGCCCGTGGTACGGCTCACCCGCAGTCTCGCGCCCATCGGCGCCCGGACGCGGGCCGCGGAAGGGAGCGTGGGGGCGCTCACCGCAACGTCGGCACGGCGCCGCCCTCCGCCCGGGTCACCTCGACCCCGGGGAGACCGCGGCTCCACGGACCGGTGATCCGGACGAGGGCGGCCGCGTCAGGCGGCGTGGGGCCGAGCCCGATGGCGTAGTGGGCGGAACGGGCGGTGGTACGGAAGGGGCGGGGCCAGGCGTGGACACCGCCGGTGCCGGCGTCCTCCAGCGCGGTGAGCAGCGCGCGGACGCGGCCCCGGACCCGGCCGAGGGTGGCGTCGAGCTCCGCCTCCGTCGCCCCGCGGACGGCCAGTACCGCCCAGGCCGCGTGGCGGCGGTGGAGCGGGGGCGGGGCGGCCGGCGCGGGCCGGGGGCCGGCACCGGTGCCGGCCGCGGACTCCAGCAGTTCCCAGGCGCGGTAGAGCTCCTGGGCGAGCAGGTCGCGTCCGTCCGGGCCGACCTGCGCGGTGCACGGGCGGACGGGCTCGGTGGGGGTGGCGATGGAGACCGCCGGGCCCGACTGCCCTGCGGCACCGACCGGTTGACGCCAGTCCCAGGCGGCCCAGGTGGCGAAGAAGTGCCGGAGCAGTGCGGCGCCGGCCAGGCCGGGGGCGTCGTGGACGGTGCGGGCGGCGAGCAGCGCCCAGGCCAGTCCGGGCAGGCCGCCGAAGGGCGCGGAGTCCAGGCCGCGCGCCCGGGCCCAGGCCTTCACGTCGCGGGCGAGGCCCGCGAAGCGGTCGTGGTCACCGGCGAGTTCGAGGACCGCGTCGGCGTCACTGACGGCGCTCAGCGCCACGGCGGCGGCCTCGCCGAGTCCGGCGCGGCGGGCCACGGCCTCGGCGGGGTCGAGGCCGCCGGTGCCGACGACCACGAGGTCGACGTCGAGCGCGCCGACGCGGAAGCGCAGTCCCGGCACGCGGGCTCCGGTCACCTCCCGTACGCGGGTGGCCTCCGGCAGCGCGGCCGTCACCCTGGCCGTGACCTCGGCCATGTCGGCGGTGCCGGGGAGCGCCGCGACGAGGTCGAGGTCGGCGCCGGGCAGCGCGCAGCCCATACGGCGGGACCCGGCGAGGTGGACCACGCCGTCGCCCAGGGCGTCGGCGACGCGCCGCTCGGTCTCCTCGGCGTGCGGCAGGTCGTCGGGGGTGCCGGGGCTGTCGGGGCCGTCGGTGTCGGCCGTGTCGGGCACCCAGTGCAGCACCCCCGTGCCGAGTGCGACCGTGGCCCGGACGCGCATCGGTTCGTCCCCGCGCCGGGAGAGCAGGACGAGTTCGCCGACCTGTGCCGTGCTCCCGCGCAGCCGGGCCGCGCAGTCGGCGGCCACCCGCAGCGGATCCCGGGTGCGGCCGAGCGACAGATGCGGTGTGAAGCCCTCGGCGCGGCTCCGGCAGCGGGGGAAGCGGCGGGCGAGGGCGTGCTGGAGGACCGCCCAGGAGGTGCCGCCGCCGGCCGCCGGGTCGAGCCAGACGGTGGCGTCCTCGCGGTGCCCGAAGGTGTGCACCCCGTCGAGGCGGGCGGTGAAGGGCTGGACGGCGGCCGCGGCCTCGGACAGCAGGGGCGCGGCGCTCTCGAACGCGGACTCCGGCACGAAGCCGAAGAGCAGGTTGACGTGCGGCGGCCAGCGGTGGATCTGCGGATCGTGGTCGCGGCGGACCGCCTGGACGGCGGGCCACAGCTCGTCCGGTGGCAGCCAGGCCACGGCGGTGCGGGCGGTGGGCGGCAGGTCCATGACGTCTTCGGCCTCGTCCTCCGCGCCCGCCGTGAGGGCGAGGGTGACCTCCACGGCGTAGTGGTCGGAGATGTACAGGCCGTCCTCCGCCGGGGTGTCGCCGCGCAGCCGGGCACCCGTGACGCGGGGTCCGCCGTCGCGCAGCAGGACGCGGTCGAGCCGGGAGACGCGGCCGCTGAGCGAGGAGACCGCCGCCAGCGGATTGACCGACGGGTCGAAGGTGGGGGTGCGGTCGTCCGGGCCGTGCGCCTCGGTCCACGCGTCGCGCAGGCCGAGGGCGAGCGCCGGCCCGTCGCCGCCGTCGTTGAAGTCGCCGAGCAGCAGCAGATCTCCCTCGACGCCGGCCAGTCCCTCGGCCAGCCGGGCGAGTTCGGCCTGCCTTCGGGCCGGGCCGTCGTCGGAGTGGTCGCTGCTGAGGTGCGTGGCGGCGACCACCAGCGGTCCGGCGGACGTGTCGACGGTGATCGCGGCGACGGCCTTGTGCGGTCCGAGGGCGTGCTGAGCGGCCTCCCGGACGGGCAGCCGGCTGAGCAGCAGGACCCCGGTGTCGTCGGTGTCGCGTCCGGCCGGGTCGGTGCCGAGGGTGTAGCGGGCGCGCACCCAGTCGGCCCGCAGCAGCATGTCGAGCAGCGCGGGCTCGACCTCCTGGAGGGCGATGACGTCGGCGTCCGCCTCCTCCAGTGCGCGCAGCAGCAGGGGGCGGCGGCGGGCGGTGCCGATCCGGTGGCTGTCGTACCGGTCCCACAGGGTGTTCCAGGTCAGGACGCGCAGCCGGCCGCCGTCCGCCGTCCCCGCGCGGCCGGTCGTCGCCCGCCCGGCGGGCCGCCAGGCGTGTCCGTCGTCGTCCCAGGCGTGCGGGACGCGGGCCGTGAAGAACGGCGGGCGCAGCAGGCGGGGGTCGCGGACCCGCCCGGCGCCTGTGGCGTCGATGCGGTCGGTGCCGGTGGCCCGGTCCCAGACGAGTTCTCCGTCCGCCTCGACGAACAGCACGCGGTGCCAGGGGATGTCACCGCCCGGCACGAAGGCGGGCAGCGGGATCCGCTTGGGCGCGGCGCCGCGCTGGTGCACGCCGATCACGAAGCGCGCCGGGTCGAACCGGGCGTCCCAGCGGACCCGGTGGTAGATCTCCTCGCTGGTGCGCATGTCACGCCTCCTGTCCGCTCGCGGTGCCGCCGAGCGAGCCGTCGGTGTCGCCGACGGCGCCGTCCGCGCCGGCGTACCAGGTGCGGTGGGCCTCGCCGGGGTACGGCGGGGCGAACCGGCGGGCCTGCGCGGTCAGTACGGCCGGCGGCACCGGGTGGGCGCGCCCGGCGTTGCGCCGGGCCAGCTCCTCCTCGTCGACCAGGGTCACCACGTGCGTGGTCAGGGCGTCGCGGCGGCGGGCCACCGCGTGCACCAGGGAGCGCTGGTGCGGGGTGAGGGACGTCGCGTCCCACACCACCGTCGCACGCCCGGTCAGGGCGGTGTCGAGCCGGCGCAGTCCCTCGCGCAGGACGTCGGCGTTGGCGCGCTGGTCGGCGCGGGAACCGCGGGCGAGGCGCAGGTCGTCGAGGGCGATGCGGACGGCGCCGCCGGGCAGGGTGCCGGCGAAGGTGCTCTTGCCGCTGCCCGCGGGTCCCGTCAGGTGGATCAGGCGGGGGAACTCCCCGGTACGCCACCGCCAGGTCGCTGCCTCGGCCTCCTCCGCGCCGCCGATGCGCCCCGCGGCGTACGCCGCTCGTGCCTCGGCCCAGCAGCGATCGGCGGCCTCGGGGTCGAGCCCGGCGAGGGCCGCGCGCAGTCCGTGGCGCAGCGGGCCGAGCGGGTCGGGGCCGAGCAGGCCGGCCTCCTCGGCGTGCCGCGCCGACCACTCGGTCTGCTCCCTGGCCTCGCCGTCGGGCGCCGCCGCGGCCGCCACGGCGTGCAGGACGCCGAGGTCCGCGGCGAGCGCCATGCGGGCGAGACCGGCCGCCCGGTCCTCGTCGGGGTACGGGCGGTGCAGCGCCGGGTGGAGTCCGGCCAGGTCGGCCACGCGCCGGGCCTGCGGCATGCCGAGCGGTCCGGCGAGGCCGGCCGCCAGGCGGGCGCGGGGGATGTCGTGCAGCAGGGCGGCGAGGACCCCGGCGAGGCGGGCGTCACCGGTGCGGCGAAGGACGTCCAGCCGGGCGGAGACGTCGGCGGCGCGGTCGGCTGACCCGGAGCCGGTGACGGCGAGGCCCACCGCGGCGGCGAGCGCTCCGGCGTCGGGAGCCGCGCCGGAGCGTACCGCCCACAGCGGGGCGGCGGGGCCCAGCCCGTTCTCGACGACGGGGGCGTGCATCCAGTGGGTGCCGGTCGTCACATGGCCGGTCCGCACCCACTTGGCGACGTGGCGGCCGAACTCCTCGTAGGGGAAGCCGTCGACGGTGCGGACGACGTAGCCCTCCTGGCGTGAGGTGTCCGGGCGCAGGGCGCGCAGCGCGCCTTCGTCGTACGTACCGCGCCACAGCACGGGCGGCACCGGGATCCCGAGCCCCCGCAGGAAGCGGACCGTGCGGTCCCAGTCCAGGCACCGGTGGCCGTCCCAGACGGAGAAGCCGTAGAACCAGCTGTCCAGGTCCTCGTAGGCGAGGGAGTGCCGGGCGTGCAGGTTCTCCCCGCACACCCGCAGGCCGGGCGGGAGGAGCGGGCCGATCCGCCCCTGGAGGGCCTTGACCCATGCCCGGGAGGGGTGGTGGGCCGAGTCGAGCGACCGGGCGTGCATCGCGTCCCGGTAGAGGGTGGTGTTCTCGCCGTCGAGTTTCTCGGTGACGACGACCTCGCGGCCCCGCAGCGCCCCGGGGTTCCCGGCGCGTATGTCGTCCGGCGTGGCCCCGGGCGACCAGGGCAGGTGCGGTGTGCGTGGATAGTGCGTGCGCATGGTGCCGGATTCCCCCGTGACGACGTGGTGCGCGCTCACTGTAGGAGCGCGGGAGCCCGCCGGGCCACCGATTAACCGAGGCGCGCCACCGGGGAGCAATGAATTCCGGGAAAACGAACGGTTAATGTGCGGCATCTCAATTCCCGATACACATAAGCCAATTAATTGGGTGCTACGTTCTGCCCGTGAACGATTCCGGCTTCCTCACGCTCAACAGGCTGCTCCCCCTGCCGACACGTCGCCGAACCCTCCGGCCGGCACTGTGGGGCGGGGCGGTCACGGCCCTCGCGCTGCTCTGCTATTCGGCGATCACCTCGGGCATGAACGGGGACCTCCGGTACGTCCTGGCCTGCCTGCGCAGCGCGAAGGGCGGGGGATTCTCGGCGTCGGACACCTTCGTGCACCGGCCGCTCTTCTACCGCTGGTTCGTCGCCGGTCTCGACTCGCTCACCTTCGGATCGACCGCGACCCGCGAGATGATCATCCGCATCGCTGCCGTGCTGCTCTGCGTGGCGACCGGTCTGGCCCTGCGCACGGCGCTGGCCCGGCGGCTCCCGCTGCGCGACGCGACGCTCACCGCCGCCGTGGTGGCGCTGGCACTGGCCTTCGCGCCGAAGATCGACTTCCTGCAGCCCGAGTGGACCGCGACCCTCCTGTCGGTCCTGGCGATCGCAGCCGCCCTCGGCATCGAACGGCCGTGGCCGGCGGCGGCCGTGGCGGCACTGCCACTGGGCCTGGCGGTCATGATGAAGTACTCCACCGCGGCCACCGCCCTGATGGCACTGCTGCTGCTCTTCGCCGTCGACCGGATGCGCGCGGTGCGGCTCGGCCTCGTCACGGGCGTCTCCTCACTGGTGCTCTTCGGGATCAGCGCACTGGCCGGCTCCCGGGAGCTGCAGTGGGCCAAGGACATGCCGAAGATCAACCAGGGCGCCCTCACCCGCAAGGGACTCGACCCCTCCTTCCTGCTCGACAAGTCCGCGTCCTTCCTGGTGGACCGGGCCTACCTCAGCCCCGTCGTCGCGCTGCTGCCGGCGGCGCTGCTGCTGTTGCTGTCCCGCCGGCAGGACCGCCGCCGGCGCGCCGAACTGGCCGCGCTGGCCGTCACGATCGTCCTCGTGTGCCTGGCCGCCGTCGCGGTGCAGGGCAACTGGTTCGGCTACCACGCCGCCTCCCTGCCGGTGGGCGCGGCCGCGCTGTGGGGTCTCGCGGTCGCCGGCTGGTACCGCGCGCACGGCAGGCCGCCGCTGTTCTTCACCGCGGTCACGGCGGTCTACGCGGCCTTCGTACCGTTCGCCGAGCAGTCCCCGCACGCCGTGCAGGGCGTCACCGCCGGCTGGGTGGCCGCCCTGGTCGCACTGCTCGCCGCCACGGCCGACCTGCTGCTCGCCCGCAGGACCGCCGTACGCCCGGCCCGCCCCGGCCGGTTCGCGGCCGCCGCCGTCGCACTCTCGGCGGTCGTCGGGGTCTTCTGCCTGGCCGCCGCGATCTGGCCCGGCTCGCCGCAGCTGATGAACGCCGGCCACGTCGTCTACGGGAACGCCGGCTTCGCCTCGCGGTCCGACCAGACCGCGGTGGAGGCCGCCGAGGTCAACCGGCAGATCCCGCACGGCGCGCCGGTCCTCTACCTCGCCTTCGGCGACGTGGCGTACTTCGTGGACCACCCGACGCCGTGCCGCTACCCCGTCCCGACGTTCCTGCAGCGCACCAAGTACCTGCCGGACGTCAACAAACTGCCGTCCTACAAGGAGAACCTCCGCTGCCTCACGGAGGACCCGGCCCCCTACGCGGTCCTGCAGCGCTCCTGGTTCCAGCTCGGCAACGTCGACAAGGCCCTGGCGGCCACCGTCGAGGCCACCTACGACTGCCCGCCCCTGACCGGCAACCCCCGCACCCCGGTCGTCTGCCGGCGCCGCTAGCCACGCACCCGCCCGGGAGGGGGCGGCACGTTACCGGGGCCGCAAAATGCGTGGTGGGGGCGGGGGTGGGGCGGAATGATGGGCGGGTGACGTTCCTGGAGGTCGCCTGCGACGAGTCGGGCTCGGACGGCGAGAACCTGATCGGCGGGAACACGGACGTCTTCGCGCACGCGGGCGTGTGCGTCGCGGGCGACGCGGCGGCGCGGGCGCTGCGGGAGGTGCGCGAGCGGATCCGCTCCCCCGCCGAGGAGTACAAGGCGAACCATCTGCTGCGCGAGAAGCACCGGGCGGTGCTGGAGTGGTTCCTGGGGCCGGCGGGGCCGCTCGGCGGCGGCGCCTCGGTGCACCTCGTCGACAAGGCGTGGTTCGTGGTCGTGGCGGTCGTCGACGTGCTGGCCCCGGGGCCGTCCGCGGCGGCGCGGGCGGCCGTGCTCTACCGCGAGGGACCCCGCACCGTGGACGCGGAGCGGTGGCGCGCGTTCCTCCGGGCCGCCAACGAGCTGGCTCGGACCAGGAACCACGAGGCGGGGCCGGCGCCCGTCGACCCGTTCTACCGGGCACTGGAGACGCTGGGTCCGGCGGACGGCGGTGACGGCGCACTGGCCGGCGTGGTCGAGGTGCTGCGGCGGACCAGGCCGCGGGCGGAGGCGTTCCGCGCGCGGCTCGCGGCGGCGCCGGAGGCCGTGGATCCGCTGGACCCGCTCTTCCCCGCGCTGGAGCGGACGATAGCGCGCTGGAGCGGGGGCGGGGTACGGGTGCACGTCGTGCACGACCGGCAGAACTCGCTCACCGAGGAGCGGATCGCGCGGCTCGGGGCCTCCCTGGCGCCGGAACTGCGGCCGGCGGGGCTGCGGCTGGCCGAGTCGCGCCGCGACCCGCGGATCCAGCTCGCCGACTTCCTCGCGGGTGTCGCGCGGAAGCTGGCCTCGGACGAGCTGGCGGGACGCGGCGACCCGGTGCTGACCGGACTGCTGCGCCGCTACGTGGACCCGCTCTCGGTGTGGGGCGACGACGGCAGCTGGTCGCGGCTCGGGCCCGGGCCCGGGCCCTGCCCGGCCGGGCCCCTGCCGCCCTCGCCTCAGCTCGCGCCGATGAGCTTCGTGACGCGGTGCGCCAGCGCGATGGAGTAGCTCTGCCCTCGGTCCTGCGGGTAGATCTGCGCCATCGTGGCGAGCGTGACCCGGCTCATGTGGGTGCGGTGCCCCGGGATGAGCGAGCGGTACTCGGGGGTCACGACCGGCTGGGCGAAGGGGGCACGGGAGAAGTGCCACTCCTGGATCCACGAGCGCTCGAAGTCCGGGTTGAGCCGCTGCAGGTACGGGATGTAGCGGTCCAGCACCTCCGCGGGGTCGGTGGTGAACCGCCAGTCGTCCCGCGGCACGTAGTTGCCGACGTAGAGGAGGTGGCGGCCGCCGTACTCCTCGCGGTCGACCATCCGCGTGTGCTCCACGACGGCCAGGAACGGGAAGTCCGGGTCGTTGATGTTGAGCCAGTAGTACGGGATCACGCTGCGGTCGAGCTCGAGCACGAAGCAGGTGGCGCCGAGGTACTGGTTGCGCCACACGGTGTCGTCGGAGGGGACGTCCGCGGCCTTGGCGAAGACCGGCTGCGGGACGGTGACGACCAGCTGGTCGAAGGCGTAGGACGCGCCGTCGCCGGTGGTCACCGTGACCTGCTCGGCACCCTCGGGCTGGCGGATGGTCTCCACCTTCTTGCCGAACTCGACCTTGCCGCCGCGGGCGGCGACAGCGTCGCGCAGCGCCGCGTACACACGCTCGAAGCCACCGTGCACATAACCGAGTTCGAAGGTGCGGCAGTGCACGCGGGCCCACAGCCACGCCATGGAGACCTCGTCGGCGCGGTCGCCGAACTTGCCGCGCAGCAGCGGCTCCCAGATGGTCTCGGTGGCCTTGCGGCCGGCCCGGCGGCGCAGCCAGTCCAGGGCGGTGAGGTCGTTGTAGCGCTCACCGCTGCGGACGGCCTTGAGCAGCGCGGAGGAGGCCCCGAAGCGCACGCCGTCGACCAGCGAGAAGGAGGGGAAGCGCAGCATCTCCAGCGGGGTGCTGAAGGGGTGCAGTTCGCCGTCCCGGTAGACGCCGGTGGTGGGCTTGTGGAAGCGCAGGTCGTCGCCGAGGCCGAGCTCCTCGATGAGCTCGATGATGTCCCGGTCGCTGCGGAAGATGTGGTGGTAGTACCGCTCCAGCGGGACGCCGCCGATGGGGATCGACGCCGCGAGCCCGCCCAGCTCGTCGGCCGCCTCGAGCACCGTGACCTGGTGTCCGGCCTTGACCGCGTCGTAGGCGGCGGTCAGGCCGGTGGCGCCGGCACCGATGATGCCGAGATTCATCCGAAACTCCACTTTCTGTTGAGCACGAACTGGGTGGCCAGCACCAGGGGCAGCGAGCCCGCCTTGACGATGTTCGCGTCGATGCCCAGCCCGCTGGTGAAGATCTGGAACAGCACGTAGGTCAGGGCGATGCCGGTGAGGCCGACCGCGTAGAAACGCAGGAAGCGCACGAACAACCGGTCCCGCTTGTCGAACGTGAAGATCGCGTTGAGCACGAAGTTGTTGGTGATGCCCAGGCTCGTGCTGATGATGTTGGCGACCTGCTCGTCGAGGCCGAGCACGTTGAAGAGCAGCAGGAAGGCCACGAGGTCGAGGACGACGCCGCTGCCGCCGACCAGCGCGTAGCGGATCAGCTGCCGCAGGTCCGCCCGCCGGTCGGGACGTGCCGGAGCCGGGGCCACGGTGTCCGCGTCGCCGACCGCCTCAGTCGCCGTCATGCCGCAGGACCTCGCGGACGATGTACAGCGGCCGGTTCTGCGCCTCGCTGTAGATGCGTCCTATGTAGCTGCCGAGCACCCCGATGGCGAGCATCTGGGTGCCGCCGAGGAACAAGGTGACGACCATGAGCATGGTCCAGCCGGACACCGTGATGTCGGGCCGGAAGACCTTCATGCCCAGCGCGTACACGATGCCGGCGAGGGAGAGGGCGAGCACGACGAAGCCCAGCCGGCTGATCAGCCGCAGCGGGACGGTGGAGAAGCTCGTGACGCCGTCGATGGCGAGGCGGGCCATCTTCCGCAGCGGGTACTTGGTCTCCCCCGCGAAGCGCTCGTCGCGGTCGAACTGGACCTCGGTCTGCCGGAACCCCATCGAGGCGACCATGCCGCGCACGAAGCGGCTGCGCTCCCGGAAGCGGCGCAGCTCGTCGGCCGCCCGCCGGTCCAGGAGCCGGAAGTCGCCGGTGTCGAGCGGGATGTCCACCTCGGCCCAGCTGCGCAGGATGCGGTAGAACGCGTGCGCGGTGGTGCGCTTGAAGATCGTGTCACGGCGCGTACGGCGGCGCGCGTGGACGATCTCCGCACCGGCGCGCCAGGCGTCGACCAGCTCCAGGCTGATCCTCGGCGGGTCCTGGAGGTCGGTGTCCATGATGATGACGGCGTCGCCCTTGGCCTCGTCCAGGCCGGCGGTGATGGCGATCTGATGGCCGTAGTTCCGGGCGAAGTCGACCACCCGCACCCGGGGGTCGTTCCTCGCCAGGTCCCTGAGGATGGACAGGGAGCCGTCGGCGGACCCGTCGTTGACGTACACGATCTCGTAGCGGAATTCCGGCCGTCCGGCGAGGGCCTTGGCCAGCTCCTCGTGGAAATGGCGGATGCCGTCCTGCTCGTTGTACACGGGCAGGATGTACGAGATCAGTGCCGTTCCGCCCGATTCCGGCGCCGGCTGCGGGATCACGGCGGTCGCGGATTCAGCGGTCTGCGTCGTCACCGTCGGTCCTCCGCACCGCGCACTGCGCACACATGGGGATTCTCAAACATTTGTCGAACCTATGGACCGACTCTTAATCGAAGGCGAACAAAGGCTTTCCGAAGCGACGCGGCGAGTTGACGGCAGAGCGGCACTCAGGTCACGGAATCGCCAGTTCCGGCAGGTGGTGAGGGCGTCGTGGGACGCGTGGCGCCGTATCCGTCGGCGGGTGCCGTGGTCGGCGCCGCCACAGGAAGGCGGCCTCGCCGCAGGACCGGCCAGGCGAAGACGTATTCGCGACCCCCGCCGCGGAAGTTCACCGGGGTCGCGCGGTCGCGCCCCTCCTCGGACCGAGCCGTGGACGTCATGGGCGCGGCGCGCGCCGGGCGGTGCGGGGTCTCGTCGACGCGCAGCCGGGTGACCGCGCCCAGGAGCGTCGCGCCCCCCGCAGCAACGGCGGCCGGGACCGCCGGTGCGCAGGACGCACGCGTCGGGGGCGGTCCCGCCGTCGTCGATCAGGGGCGCGGGGACAGGCTAGGACTTGCGCGGTACGCACCGCAGTGCCAGGGCGGCGGCGGTGAGGTAGGCGAGGGCGCCGGCGGCCATGGACAGACGCAGGCCCGTGCCGTCGTCGGCGGCGGTGGCGAGGAGGGTGCCGCCGAGGGCCACGCCGGCGGCGCTGCCGATCTGGCGGGCGGTGTTGAACAGGGCCGAGGCGGTGCCGGAGCAGCCGGGTGGTGCGGCCGCCATCACGGTGGTGGTCGTGCCGGTGAGGGCGAAGGAGGTGCCGAAGCCCGCGGCCATCATGGGGGCGACGAGCAGCGGGTAGGCCGGGTCGGGGCCCGCCGCGGCCCAGCCGGCGAGTCCGAGTGCGCCCAGCACCATGCCGCTGACGACGAGCGGGCGGTCCCCGGTCCTGCGGGCCAGCCGCCCGGACAGGACGGAGGCGAACATCGTCGTCGCCACGGCCGGGAAGAGGGCGAGGCCGGTGCCCAGCGCGCTGTAGCCGCGCTGGTGCTGGAAGGAGAGGCTGGCGGTGAACACCATGCCGTAGAAGGCGAAGTTGAACAGCAGCCCGGTCAGCGAGCCGCCGCCGACCGCCCGGGAGCGCAGCATGCGCGGCGGGATCGCGGGTGAGCGGGCCAGCCGCTCGCGCACCGCGAACGCCGCCGCGGCGAGGAAGGCCAGGCCGGCGCCGGCGAGGACCGCCGGATCGGTCCACCCGCGCCGCCCGGCCTCGTTGAGCACGGCGGTCAGCAGGGCGACCGCGGCCACGACCGCGCACTGCGCGGGCCAGTCCAGGGCCCGGTCGGCACGCCGGGGCGAGGGCGCGACGTGCCGCAGCGTCAGCACCAGGCAGGCGACGCCGACGGGGAGGTTGACCAGGAAGACCCACCGCCAGCCCACCGTGGACACGAGCAGCCCGCCGAGCAGCGGCCCCGCGGAGGCCGCGATGCCGGCCATCGAGCCCCACAGCCCGACGGCCCGCGAGCGCGCGGCGGGGAGCGGGTAGGCCTGCTGGAGCAGCGCCAGGGAGCCGGGCACGATCAGTGCGGCGCCGAGTCCTTCGGCCAGCCGCGCGGCGACCAGGGCCGGGGCGTCCCGTGCGAGCGCGCACGCCGCGGAGGACACGGTGAACACGGCCACGCCGGTGCAGAAGACCCGGCGGTTGCCGAGCCGGTCGCCGAGCGCCCCGCCGGTGAGCAGCAGGCCGGCGAACACCATCGTGTACCCGTCGGTGATCCACTGGATCCCGGTGAGGGAGGCCGACAGCTCACGGCCCACCACGGGCACCGCGACGTTGATGACGGTCACGTCCAGGATGACCATGAAGTAGCCGGCGCACACCGCGAGCAGCGGCGCCCGCGACCACGGCCCGGCGCCGGGGCCCGGCGCGGCGGCGGGCGCGGGCCCGTCACCGCCGGCCGCCTCCGCGAACGGCACGTCCTCGACCTCATCCCGTACACAGGGGCTCAGTACCGGATGTCACAGTAAGGGCTGGTAAGTCCGCATCACAGGACCGGACGGCGCGTGCTGCGCGCGGCTCAGCCCGGCTCGTCGGTACGGCGGCGCAACAGGTAGGTGTCCATGATCCAGCCCTTGCGCTCCCGGGCCTCGGCACGGGCGCGGAGGATGCGCTCCGAGGTCTCGGCGAGCGGGCCGGAGACGAGGATCTCGTCCTCGGTGCCGAGGTAGGCGCCGTAGTGGATGTCGAGGCCCTCGGGGTCGATCGCGGCGAAGGCGGCGCGGCCGTCGAGCATCACGACCACGTCGTCGGCGTCCGCGGGGAAGCCCTCGGCGAGGCGGCGGCCGGTGGTGATCTGCAGCGGGCGGCCGACCCGGGTGAGGGTGAGGCGGTGGCGGGCGGCGAGGGCGGCGACGCTGCTGATGCCGGGGACGACCTCGTGGGTGAAGGAGCCGGGCCGGCGGGCGAGCACCTCCTCCACGACGGCGATCACGCTGTCGTAGAGGGAGGGGTCGCCCCAGACCAGGAAGGCGCCGGTCTCGCCGGGGCCGAGGTGGGTGTCGAGGAGGCCCGCCACCAGGTCGGCGCGGCGGCGGCGCCAGTCCTCGACGGCCTCCGCGTAGCCGGGTGCGCCGCGGTCGCGCTCGGCGTCGGGGACCTCGACGAGGCGGTGGCCGGGGCGGGCGTGCTCGTCGAGCATCCGGCGGCGCAGGCGGATCAGGTCCTGGCGTTCCTCGGGTTTGCCGAGGACGAGGAAGACATCCGTACGGCCGATCGCCTTGACCGCCTGAAGGGTGAGGTGTTCGGGATCGCCCGCGCCGATGCCGATGACGAGGATGTGTCGCATGCGGTGATTGTGCCCTGCGGTGCGTCCGTGACGGCCACCGCGGCAACTGTTCCCGGGAGGCCCTGTGAGGTCCCTCACGCTGGATTGGGTGGTTACGGTGCGACTTAGTAGCCGGCACCCACGCGGCATATAAGCTCTATCCGGAACGGAATGGGACATTATTCGCACTGGGGGGCGACGGTATCCGATCCGTACGGCGTCATGGGCCGCTCCCGGGGCGGGGAAAGCGATCTGAGGGCCCATCAGGTCTCGTCCGGGACAGGGACGCGATGGCGCGGCACGCTCACCCGCCGGGCGCAAGAGCCGTCGCGGCTACGAGTCCGCGTAGTACCGATCTTTCATTGCCCGATGTTCGGGACGGTCCACACAATGGCCGGGCCCGCCAGCCGTCATGGCGGCTCGGGCGGGTCGTGAACACGCACACCGAACCCTCGAGTGAGGTCACGCAATGACGAAGCACCGCCGGACGATGCGCTTCCGGAAGACAACGGTCGCAGCCCTCGCCGTCGCCGCCGTGGGTGTGCCCTCGGTGGCCATGGCCTGCGTCGGCGGCCAGCAGGGCCCGCGGTACGACGGGTCCCAGGCGCAGGGCCAGGGCCAAAGCCAGGGCCAGAGCCGCTGGAACCACGGCTCATGGGGCGGATCCTGGAACGGGTCCGCGAACGGCTCCTCCGACGGGACGTGGATGAAGGGCGGCCAGTGGGGCGGGAAGCCGTCCTGGGCTCCCTCCGCCGCACCCTCGGCCCCCGCCTCCCCGCCGTCGTCGGCGCCCTCTTCGGCACCCTCTTCGGCACCCTCTTCGGCACCGTCCGCCGCGCCGGCCGCCCCGGCCGCGGGTTCGGGCGCCACGCTGACGGGAGCCTCGGCCACCGTGCTCGACCTGGTGAACCAGGAGCGGGCCAAGGCCGGCTGCACGGCCCTGAAGGTCAACGCCAAGCTGAACGAGGCCGCGCAGGACCACAGCAAGGACATGGCCTCGCACAAGAACATGTCGCACACCGGCTCCGACGGTTCGTCACCCGCCGACCGCATCTCCTCGGTGGGCTACAACTGGAGCAGCTACGGCGAGAACGTGGCCTACGGCTACTCCTCCGCCTCCAGCGTGATGAGCGCCTGGATGGCCAGCCCCGGTCACAAGCGGAACATACTGGACTGCTCCTTCAAGGAAATAGGGATCGCGCTGGCGCAGCCCGGCAACTACTGGACGCAGGACTTCGGCGCCGCGCGCTGAAGCAGGACGCCGTGAGGCCCGGCCGCCCCCGTGGCGGCCGGACCTCACGGCGTGCGTGCGGTGGGATCAGCGCAGGCCGCGGCCGAGCGCGTTGATCAGCTCACCGTCGGCGGTGTCGCCGCTCAGCTCCCAGAAGAAGGCGCCGCCGAGTCCCTGCGACTTCACCCAGGCCGCCTTGCCGCGGAGGGTGAGCGGGGTGTCGTAACTCCACCACTCGTCGCCGCAGCGGGCGTACGCGGTGCCGGCGACCGTCCGCGTGGCCGGGCAGCGGGTCTTGAGCACCTTGTAGTCCTCGCTGCCCGCCTCCCAGGTGCCGGGAGCGGGGCCGGTGGCGTCGCCGCCGGGGGCCGTCCGCGTCACACCGGTCCAGCCGCGGCCGTAGAAGCCGAGGCCGAGCAGGAGCTTGCGGGCCGGGATGCCGAGGCTGCGCAGCTTGTGGACGGTCGCCGCCGCGTTGGCGCCCTTCGCCGGGATGCCACGGTAGGACGTGAGCGGCGAGTGGGGGGCGGTCGGGCCGGTGGCGGACCAGGTGCCGAAGTAGTCGTAGGTCATGGGGTTGTACCAGTCGACGTACTTCGCCGCGCCCGCGTAGTCGGCGGCGTCGATCTTGCCGCCGTCCGAGGCGTCGGCGGTGATGGCGGCGGTGACCAGGTTCTTCTTGCCGAAGCGGTGGCGAACGGCGGCCATCAGGTCCTTGTACGCGCTCGGGCCGCTGGTGTCGCAGGACATGCCGCAGGCGTTGGGGTACTCCCAGTCGAGGTCGATGCCGTCGAAGACGTCGGCCCAGCGCGGGTCCTCGACCACGTCGTAGCAGGAGTCGGCGAAGGCCTTCGGGTCGGCCGCGGCCTGGGTGAAGCCCGGCGACCAGGTCCAGCCGCCGAAGCTCCAGAGGATCTTGAGGTGCGGGTACTTCTTCTTCAGCTTGCGCAGCTGGTTGAAGTTGCCGTGCAGCGCGCCTTCCTCGGTGCCGTCGGCGACGCCGTCGACGCTGCCGGCCGCGTCGTAGGGCCTCTGGTAGTCCGCCCAGGGGTCGCCGACGGCGCACTTTCCGTCCGTCACGTTGCCGAAGGCGTAGTTGATGTGGGTGAGCCGGGAGGCGGCGCCCGAGGTGACGATGTTCTTGACGTGGTAGTCGCGGGCGTACACGCCCCAGTCGATGAAGTAGCCGACGACTTTCGACGTGGCTCCCGCGGTGTGCGGGGCGTGGTGGCCGTGGGACGCCGCCGCGGGAGCCGGCTGGGCCACGGCGGGGCCGGTGACCAGGCTCGCGGTGAGCAGCGCGGTGCCGGCGGCGACGAGGCCGACCATGGCTCTGCGGAACCGTGATCCCTGCTGTCTGGGCATGGAGTCACCTCTGGTGAGGAAGCGGTCGTGAGCGCGCGTGGGGGTGCGGGGACACCCTAGAAGGACTAGACCAATGAGGTCAATGGTCTGCACCAATGCGGAAGTCCCCGCTCCCCGCGCGCCGGTGACCGTCCGTCAGATCGGCTGCAGCGTCCAGGACCAGCGGTGGGTGCCCGGTCCCACCCGGTACGCCGGCAGGGTGTCGGGGCCGCAGGAGGCGGTGCCGACTCCGCGGTGGGCGGCGTCCAGGTTGACCACGCACGTGGCACGCGGCACGAGTTCGTCGTGGTGGGCGGCGGCCGTGAGCTCCGCGGCGCGGTAACGGGTGACGCTCACCTGGCGCGGCACGTCCAGGTGGACGGCGATCCCCGGCCCGGCCGCGGCCCCGGTGAGCGTGAAGCGGCGCACGTCGTGCCGCCCGCCGCTCTCCTGCGGCCTCAGGTACGGCGTGAACAGCGCGTCCACGGCCGCCCTGTGGACCCCCACGGTCGCACCCGCGCACCGGTCGGGGTACGTCTCGCCGGGGCCCCGCCCGAACCATTCCAGGGTGTCGAGCCCCGCCACGGTCTCGAAGACGGTGCCGACCCGCGGCAGGTCGGTCAGCGCATCCGGCAGCACCGCGGTCTCGTCGACGAGCAGCCCCCCGTTCGGCAGCGGCGTGAGGACCTGCTCGTGGCCGACGGTGCCCGCGCCGTCCGTCGCGTACGCCGAGCGCACCACCACGCTCGCGCCCTCCCTGCCGACCGACACCAGGGTGCGTTCCAGAGCGTGCAGACCCCAGGCGCGCCAGCGAGCGGCGATGCCGCCCCACTCGTCGTTGTCTGTGGGGGCCCGCCACAGCGTCAGCACGGGCGGGGCGGTGAGCAGCGGATGCCGGAGCAGTCCGGCGTCGTCGAGTTCCACGGCCCCGGCCCCGTCCGCGGCGAGCACGGCGCCTGCCCGGGTGAGCAGGTCCCGGTGGTCCTCGGCGAGCACCACCTGCGGGGCGCACACGAGCGTGCCGCGCGGCGCCCACAGCAGGTCCCGCGCCGTCGTGACGCGCAGCGTCAGGTGCGAGTCGCCGTGCGGCAGCAGGCTGGTGGGCAGCGGCACCACCGCGCTCTCCCCGGGCGCGAGGTCCGGGAGCCGGGCGGGGGCGGTGCCGGAGTCGCCGATGTGCCACCGCGCGCTCAGCCACGCCAGGCCGGCGAAGTGCTGCCGGTTGGTGATCCGCGCCTCGCGGCGGTCGGGGGTGAGCTCCAGCCGCAGCGGGGCGGCGATCTCGCGGTGCTCGGCCATCGCGGGCTTGGGCGTCCGGTCGGGCAGGACCAGTCCGTCGGCGCAGAAGGCGCCGTCGTGCGGCGTGTCGCCGAAGTCCCCGCCGTACGCCCAGCGGTAGCCGGGGGCGGTCACCCCGTCGGCGTACGCGTCGGCGGGGGCGTCGGGCCCGGCCGGGCGGCCGGCCCCCTCCCCGGTGAGCCGCTGGAGGATGCCGTGGTCCCGGAACTCCCAGACGAAGCCGCCCTGCAGGCCCGGGGTGGACTCGATGGCCCGCCAGTACTCGGCCAGGGAGCCGTTGCTGTTGCCCATGGCGTGGGAGTACTCGCACAGGATCAGCGGCTTGGAGTGCGGACCGGACGTGATCTCCTCGATGGAGGCGTACATCGGGCAGATGATGTCGCTCGCGGACTGTGCCTCCTCCCACGCGTCCTTGACCGCGCCCTCGTACTGCACGGGCCGGGTCGGGTCGGTGCGCCGCAGCCAGCCCGCGGCGGCGTCGTGGTTGGCCCCGTAGTCGCTCTCGTTGCCCAGCGACCAGACGACGACACTGGGGTGGTTGCGGTCGCGCAGCACCATCCGGGCCACCCGGTCGGTGAACGCCCCCAGGTAGCGCGGGTCGTCGGCCAGCTCGTGGGCGTGGTCGTGGGTCTCGATGCCGGCCTCGTCCACGACGTACAGGCCGAGTTCGTCGGCGAGGGAGAGCAGGGCCGGGTCGGGCGGGTAGTGCGCGGTGCGCACCGCGTTGAAGCCGTGCCGCTTCAGCAGGCACAGGTCGGCCCGCATCTCCTCGGCGCCGACCACCCGCCCGGTCAGGGGGTGGAAGTCGTGCCGGTTGACCCCGCGGAAGTAGACCCGGACGCCGTTGACCAGCAGGTCGGCCCCGGAGATCTCCACACTGCGGAAGCCGACGCGGTGGCGCGACTCGTCGGCGACGCTGCCGTCCGCCCGGTGCAACCGCACGGTCAGGTCGTACAGATGCGGCGTCTCGGCGGTCCACGGCCGCACACCGGGCACCGCGGCCCGGATGCGGGCCTCGCCCAGGAAGTCCGAGACGCGCTCGCTCGCGACGTTGGCCCGCGCGAAGGCCTCGTCGGCGGGGAGCCGCAGGATGCCGTCCGGGGTGCACAGCAGTCCGGACACGCTCCATCCCGCCGGGAGGACGCCCTCCCCGCTGCGCACCCGGACCGCGACGTCGAGGGTGCCGCCGGGCACGGCCGTGATCCCCACGTCCGCCAGGTGGAGCGCGTCGGTGGCGTAGAGGTGGACGGAGCGGGTGATGCCACCGTGCCACCACTGGTCCTGGTCCTCCAGGAACGTCGCGTCGGACCACTTGACGACCGTCAGGCGCACGGTGTTGCGCTCCCCCGGGCGCACCGCGTGCGTGACGTCGAACTCCGAGGCGAGGTGGGAGTCCTTGCCCACCCCGACGGCGGTGCCGTTGACGTGCGCGATCAGCACGCTCTCGGCGGCCCCGACGTGGAGCACGACCCGCCGCCCCGCCCAGCCGGCGGGTACGTCGGCCTCCCGCTCGTACACCCCGGTCGGGTTGCGTCCGGCCGGCGGTGAGGGCGGCAGGTCGGGGAAGGGCATCGTCACGTTGGTGTAGTGCGGCAGATCGCGCACGCCGTGAATGTCCTCGAAGTCCTGGACGGTCCAGCAGCCGGGCACGTCCGTCTCCGCCCAGCGGTCGGCGAGCGGGGTGCGCGGGGTGGGCAGCAGCTGGAAGCGCCAGCGCCCGTCCAGCGGTACGCGCGGCGCGTCGGGGCGGACGACGGCGTGCATGGGCAGCCGGCGCCATCCGGTCAGTTCGGGGGCGTCCCACGGGTCGATCGGAACGGCGGGCTCGGCGCTTGCGGGGCGGCGGTCCTGCATGGGGGTTCCCTCCCGGGAGCGGTCGGTTCGCGGTGGGGCGCGGTGACGGCGGGCCGCGTGGGGGACGAGGACCGGGGCGGCGTCGCCGGGGGTGGCCCGGCGGCCGCGGGTCGGGGCCCGCGATGCGGCGCGATCGGCGCCGGGAGGACGAAGTCCGCTGCGACGGCACGGGGTGGCGGCCGGGCGGTGCGTCGTCCGGGGCGGGCGTGGTGCGCGCGCCCCGGACGGCCCGGAACGGTCGGTCGGCGGCCGGTGGCCGGTGGCCGGACCGTTCCGGGCGGTGGGGCGGCTACGCGCGCGGCGTGAGACGCAGGGTGAGGATCTGGAACGGCCGCAGGGACACCCGGATCCCTCCGTCGGGCCCGAGCTGCGCGCTCTCCCCCTCCAGCGGGCGTTCCAGCAGGTCGGTCACCTGTACCCGCTCCACCGGGAACGAGGCGCGCAGGGTGGTCGCGGCGCGCCCGCCGAGCGACTCGTACAGCCGCACGACCACGTCGCCGGACCGGTCGTCGGCGAGCTTGACCGCCTCGATCGCGGCCCGCGTACCGTCGAGGGTCACCAGGGGCGCGGCCGGCCCCGCGCCCGCCGCCCCGGCGGTGACGCGCAGCGGCAGGTTGAGCTCGTAGCCGCCCGCCACGGCGTCCTCCACGGCCGCGCCGGGCAGCAGCGCGTACGTCATGCGGTGCGTGCCCTGGTCGGCGTGCGGGTCGGGCACGCGGGGCGCCCGGACGAGGCTGAGCCGCAGCGTCGTGGTGGTGCCGCCGTCCTCGCGGGAAGCGCGGGTGACGTCGTGGCCGTAGGTCGAGTCGTTGAGCACGGCCACGCCGTACCCGGGCTCCGCGACGTGCACCCAGCGGTGGCAGAAGACCTCGAACCGGGCCGCGTCCCAGCTGGTGTTGGTGTGCGTGGGCCGGAAGACGTGCCCGAACTGGATCTCGGCGGCGCTCCGGTCGGCGTGCACGTCCAGCGGGAAGGCCGCCTTGAGGATCTTCTCGCTCTCGTGCCAGTCGATCTCCGTCTCGAAGTCGATCCGCGGGCTGCCCGCGCGCAGCCGTACGATCTGCGCGAGGCGGGAGCCCCCGAAGGACCTCTCGACGCGGATGGCGCCCACGAGCGGGCCCTCCTCCACGACGGTGATCGCGTCCGCGGACGTCAGGTCGGTGTACTGCCGCCGGTAGTGCCGGTCGATGTCCCAGGCGTCCCACTGGTTGGGCAGGTCGGTGTGGAGCCGCAGCAGGTTGCCGCGCGCGCCGGGGGCCAGCACCTCGCGGCCCGCGGTCAGATCGAACACCGAGGCGAGCAGCCCGTCGTCGTCGAGTTCGACGCGGACCAGCCCGTTGTCCAGGACACGGCCGGTGACGGTCACCCTGCCGGCAGGCTCACCCGCCACGACCGGCCCCGCCCCGGAGGCGGGCAGCTCGGCGAAGACCGCCACCCGGCCGTCGGCGAGCGGCTGGCCTTCGGCTCCGTCCGGCGCCGCCGGTACGGCGACGACCTCCGCCCGGGGCCGGGGTGAGGTGTTGAACACCCACGGCGCCGACGGCCCGTTGCCGGGGTCGCCGGCCACCACCGCGGCGGCGCCGGCGGTGATCGCCTCCAGCTCCTCCTTCAGGCCGGCGTAGGTCGCCTCGGCCTCGCGGTGCACCCAGGCGATGGAGGAGCCGGGCAGGATGTCGTGGAACTGGTGGAGCAGGACCGTCTTCCACAGCCGGTCGAGGTCCTCGTACGGGTACGCGTACGAGGGGTCGCGCAGCGCGGCCGTGGCGGCCCACAGCTCGGCCTCGCGCAGCAGGTGCTCGCCGCGCCGGTTGCCGGACTTGGTGCGGGCCTGGCTGGTGTACGTGGCTCGGTGCAGCTCCAGGTAGAGCTCGCCGGACCACACCGGGGCGTCCTCGTACTCCGCCCGGGCCTCGCGGAAGAAGGTGTCCGGGTCCTGGACGACGACCTTGGCCGAGCCTTCCAGGTCGCGCAGGCGCCGGGCCTTCTCCAGCATCTCGCGGGTGGGGCCGCCCCCGCCGTCGCCGTGGCCGAAGGGGACCAGGGAACGCGTGCCGCCGCCCTTGTCGGCGTAGTTGCGCACGGCGTGGGCCATCTCCTCGCCGGAGAACACAGCGTTGTAGGTGTCGACGGGCGGGAAGTGCGTGAAGATGCGGGTGCCGTCGATGCCCTCCCACCAGAAGGTGTGGTGCGGCATCTTGTTCGTCTGGTTCCACGAGATCTTCTGCGTGAGGAACCACTCCATCCCGGCCAGCCTGGCGATCTGCGGGTAGGCGCCGGTGTAGCCGAAGGAGTCGGGCAGCCACACCCCCCGGCACTCGACGCCGAACTCCTCGGCGAAGAAGCGCTTGCCGTGGATCAGCTGGCGGGCCATCGCCTCGCCGCCCGGCAGGTTGCCGTCGGCCTCCACCCACATGCCGCCGACCGGCACCCAGTTGCCGGTTTTCGCCGCCTCCTGCATGCGGCGGTACACCTCGGGATTGCGCTCCTTGACCCAGGCGTACTGCTGGGCCTGCGAGCAGGCGAAGACCAGCTCCGGGTAGTCGGCGGCGAGCGCGGTGACGTTGGAGAAGGTGCGGGCGGTCTTGCGCTTGGTCTCACGCAGCGGCCACAGCCACGCGCTGTCGATGTGGGCGTGGCCGACCGCGGACAGCGTGTGGGCGCTGGCGTGGGCGGGCCGGGACAGCGCCCCGGCGAGTTCCGCGCGGGCCGCGGCGGCGGTGCCGGCGACGTCCGCGATGTCGAGGGCGTCGAGCATCCGCTCCAGGGCGCGCAGCAGTTCGTGGCGGCGCGGCTCGGCCGTGGACAGCTCGCGCATCAGCTCGCCCGCGACCTCGATGTCGAGGACGAGGTGCCACACGTCCTCGTCGAGGACGGCGAGGTCCGCGCGGGCCATCGTGTACAGCGGTTCCGCGGGCGCGGTGAGCCGGTCGCCGAGCGGGGTCGGAAGGAAGCCCTTGGCCAGGATGTCGGGGTTGGCGGCCGCCTCCAGCAGCAGTTCCACCGGTTCGCCGCCGGCCGCGGGGTTCGCGACGGGCACGTACTGGTTGCGCGGCTCGATGCCCTTGACCGGGGTGCCGGACGCGTCGTGCACCAGGGCCTCGGCCTGGCCGCCGGGCCAGTCGCCGATGAAGCCGAGGTCGAAGACGGCCTCGACGCGCCGGCCGGCCCATTCCGCGGGGACGGTGCCCAGGGCACGTATCCAGCTGGTCGACCAGGGGGTGCCCCAGCGGTCGCCGACCGCGAAGGGCTCGTACCCGGCGGCCAGCGCCTCGCCCACCGGCACCGGTTCGCCCTCCACGTGCCACGCGGTGAGCGTCAGCGGCACCGACGCGGCGTACACCGCGGGGCGGATGCGCTGTTCGAGGACGCGGTCGAGGCGCGCCTCGACCTGCTTGCGGTCGTCGTGCATGGGTGCTGGTCCCCTCAGTCCCGGAGGTAGGCGAGGTCGGGTACGTGCTTGCGGTAGCCGTCGAGCAGACGCTGGGCGACGGCGACGGAGTCGACGAGCGGGTGCAGCGCGAACGCGCGCAGCGCGGCGGCGCGCTCGCCGGTGGTGGCGGCCAGGATGACGTCGCGCTCGACGGCTTTGACGGAGGTGACCAGGCCGACGGCGTGGCCGGGCAGCGGATCGCCGACGATCGGGCGGGCGCCGTTGGCGTCCACGTGGCAGGGCACCTCCACGACGGCCTCGGCGTCGAGCGGCTCCAGGGCGCGGCGGTTGCGGACGTTGAGGATCAGCGTGGTGCGCTCGTCGAGGGCGATGGCCCGCATCAGGGCGAGGGCGACCTTCTCGTAGCCGCCGGACTCCAGGTCGCACGAGTCGCGTTCGCCGGCTCCCGCGGCCTCCCGTACGTCGGCGCCGTAGGTCGTCTCGCGCTCCAGGCGGGTGGCGTCCCAGGCCGCGAAGGGCTCGGTGCCCGGGGCGCGCATCGTCTCGTAGAAGCGCTGCTGCTGCTCCAGGAGGAAGGCGCCGCGGGTGTGCTCGGCGTCGCGCGCGGCGGCCACGGTCTCGCGGTTGGAGTAGTAGTAGTTCAGGTACTCGTTGGGCACCGAGCCGAGGGTGCGCAGCCAGTCGGCGCCGAAGAGCTTGCCCTCCTCGAAGGAGGTGAGCGCCGCCTCGTCGGCCAGCAGCCGCGGGAGCAGGTCGACGCCGTCCACGCGCACCGCCCGCAGCCAGCCGAGGTGGTTCAGGCCCGCGTAGTCGAACCAGGCGCGGCCGGCGTCGACGCCCAGGGCGCGCGCCACCCTCCTGCCGAGGCCGACGGGCGAGTCGCAGATGCCGATGACGCGGTCGCCGAGGTGGTGGGACATGGCCTCGGTGACCATGCCGGCGGGGTTGGTGAAGTTGATGACCCAGGCGTCGGGCGCGAGCCGCGCGATGCGGCGGGCGATGTCGACGGCGACCGGGATGGTGCGCAGCCCGTACGCGATGCCGCCGGGGCCGACCGTCTCCTGGCCGAGGACGCCTTCGTCGAGGGCGACGCGCTCGTCGACGACGCGTCCGGCGAGGCCGCCGACGCGGATCGCGGAGAAGACGAAGTCGGCGCCGGTGACGGCCTCGTCGAGGTCGGTGGTGACGGTGACCCCCGGCGCGTCGGG
This sequence comes from Actinacidiphila glaucinigra, assembly GCF_035918135.1. NCBI lineage: Bacteria > Bacillati > Actinomycetota > Actinomycetes > Kitasatosporales > Streptomycetaceae > Actinacidiphila > Actinacidiphila glaucinigra. Next base: position 7,499,357 of record NZ_CP109144.1, on the reverse strand, counting down.
GTATCCCCGCGCCTGCTGCCGCAGCACCCGGACGATGGCGTCCAGGCGTCCGGGGTCCAGGTCGTGCAGGGTCACGTGGGTGACGCGGCCCGCCGCACGGTCCTCCAGCAGGGCGCGGTAGACCAGCGGGACGCGGAAACCGCCACCACCGAGAATCGTGAGCCTCATACCTCGACCACCTCCACCCCCGCCTCGCGCAGCGAGGTCCGGGTCGTCGCGTCCGCCGGGGCGTTGGTCACCACGACGTCGATGTCCTCGGGCCCGCACACGCGGGCCATGCCGGTGCCGGGGAACTTGCCGGCGTCCGCGGCGAGCACCACCTGGTCGCTCGCCGCGATCATGGCCCGCTTGACGGGCACCTCCACGGCGGTCGTGTCCAGTATCTGCCCGTTGGGGCGGATGCCGCTGGTGCCCAGGACCAGCCGGTCGGCCCGGACCTGGCGCAGGTTGTCCTCGGTGAGGAAACCGACCAGGGAGCGGTACTCGCGGCGCACGACCCCGCCGAGCAGCACCAGCTGGACGTCCTTCTCGTCCTGCAGCTCCTCGTAGACCGCGAGGTTGCTGGTGATCACCGTGAGCGAGCGGCCGCGCAGGTGCCGGGCGACCCGCAGGGCGGTGGTCCCGATGTCCAGCAGCACGGTCTCGCCGTCCTTGATGATCTCGGCGCAGCGAACGGCGATGGCGTCCTTGGCCTCGACGCGGACGGCGGCGACGTCAGGGAACGGGTCGTCCTCGCCGGTCAGCGGGACCGCGCCGCCGTAGACCCGCTTCAGCAGGCCCTCGTCCTCGAGCTGGATGAGGTCGCGGCGGATCGTGGCCTGGCTGGCGCCGATCCGCTCGGCCAGCACGGTCACCGAGGTGGGGCCGTCCGCCCGCAGGGCTCGGAGGATCAGCTCATGTCGTCGGTCGGGGAGCATGGCACGAACCCTACCCGGGCTCTCTGCAAAGTCAATCAAAGTCGAGCAGGTTTGTGATTGACCCTTGTCAAACCACTGCACAGCATGCAAGCTCTTGCCTACTTCAGGCCGGGGCGTCCCCCCGTCCGGGCCTGGACCGGGGGGACACGAAGCACCGGGCGCCCCGCGCCGGTGCCCCTGGAGAGGTAGGTCGCAATGCCGCGGTCGACACACGCCGGCAGCACCCGGGAGGAGGCAGCCGATGTCTTCCTGTCAGGGCTGCTCTTCTTCGACCTGGGTTTCACCGGGCTCCCCTCGGCTCCCACCCCGGGCGCCGAGGTGTGGACCAAGGGCATGGGCACGTCCCCCGGCGGGATCGCCAACTTCGCGGTCGCGCTGCGCAGGCTGGGGCTGCGCACGTCGCTGTCCGCGGCCTTCGGCGAGGACCTGCTCGGCACGCACCTGTGGCACGAGCTGTCCGTCACCGAGGGCGTCGAGCTCTCCCGCTCCCGCCGCTTCGCCGGATGGCCGACCCCGGTGACCGTCTCGCTCGCGTACGACGGCGACCGGGCACTGGTCACCCACGGCCAGGAGCCCCCGCTCGGCCCGGACGCGATGATCGGCGAACCGCCGCCCAGCCGGGCCGCGATCGCCCACATCGGCGCCGAGCCGCTGGAGTGGGTGGGGCGCGCGCACGCCGCGGGCACCCTGGTCTTCGCCGACGTCGGCTGGGACCCCTCGGAGCGCTGGAGCCCGGCGGTGCTGGAGCAGCTGGCCCTGTGCCACGCCTTCATGCCCAACGCGGAGGAGGCGATGGCCTACACCCGCACCGGCACCCCGCGGGCGGCGCTGTCCCGGCTCGCCGACCTGGTGCCGCTCGCCGTGGTCACCGACGGCGCCGGGGGCGCGCTGGCGGTGGACGCCACGACGGGCGAGAGCGTGTCGGTGGCCGGTCTGGTGGTGGACGCCGTCGACACCACCGGCGCCGGCGACGTCTTCGGGGCCGGGCTGGTCGCCGCCACCCTGGCCGGCCGGCCGCTCGCCGACCGGCTGCGCTTCGCCAACCTCGTCGCCGCGCTGTCCGTGCGGCGGATCGGGGGCGCCGCCGCCGCACCGGACCTGGCCGCCGTCGGCCACTGGTGGCGGTCCGTGCGCGACTCCCCCGGCAACGACGACCTGCGCTCCGCGTACGCCTTCCTCGACCACGCCGTGCCGGCCGCCGAGACGACCGCCGCCGGCCCGCACCCCGCCGATCAGCCCGAGCAGTAGGAGAACCCCGTGGACCTTTCCCGCAGACGATTCCTGCAGGCGACCGTGCTCACCGCCGCGGCCGCCGGCCTCACCGCCGCGTGCGGTGGCGGCGGAGCGGGCGGCACCAGGAACGGCAAGAACCTCACGCTCTGGTACTGGGGCGGCGGGCTGAGTGACAAGGTTGTCAAGGACGCCGAGGCGCACTTCACCGAGGTGACCCTGAAGTCCGCGCAGATAGGCGGCGACTTCAAACAGAAGCTGCTCACGACGCTGACCGGCGGCCAGTCCGTGCCCGACATCACCGGCATCAAGGGCGAGGACATGGCCTCCTTCCTGCCCAACGCCAACCGCTTCCTGGACCTCAACGACCTGGGCTTCAAGGACGTGGCCCCGCAGTACCTGGAGTGGAAGACCAAACTGGCGCGGAGCGAGGACGGCCGGCAGGTCGGCTTCCCGATCGACATCGGCCCCACCGCGATGTTCTACCGCGCTGACTTCTTCGAGCAGGCCGGGCTGCCCTCCGAGCCGGAGCAGGTCGCGGCGCAGATCAAGACCTGGGACGACTGGCTGGCCGCGGGCCGGGAGCTGCACAAGGCGGTGCCGTCGGCGTCGCTGATCAACAGCGCGAGCGCGGTCTTCGACATCGCCGTCGGCCAGGGCACACAGCGCTTCATCGACACCGGCAACCACTTCGTCGGCGACCAGGACCACATCCGTGCCGCGTGGGACCTGGCCGTACGGCCGTACGAGCTCGGGCTAGACGCCAAGATCAACGACAACAGCTGGAACGCGGCCATCGCCAAGGGCACGCTGGCGACCGAACTCGGCGCCGCCTGGCACGCCCTGGACATCTCCTCCGCCGCCCCCGACTCCAAGGGCAAGTGGCGCGTGGCCCCGATGCCGGGCGGCCCGTCCAACCTCGGCGGCTCGTTCCTGGCGCTGCCCCGCCAGTGCCGCAACCCCGAGCAGGCCTTCAAGGTCGTGAGCTGGCTGCTGAGCCCCGCCAACGACGCCCGCGGCTTCGCCGACGCCGCGATCTTCCCGGCCGCCCCCGCGGCGTACGCGATGCCGCAGATGACGGCCGGCGATCCGTACTTCGGCGGCCAGAAGACCATCGACGTCTTCGGGCCGGCCGCCAAGGCGATCCCGGCTGCCTACGAGGCCCCGGCGGACGCGGCCCTGATGGCGACGTACAAGACCGAGCTGACCAACGTCGAGACCAAGGGCAAGAAGCCGGACGACGCCTGGAAGGACGCCGTGGCCCAGGCCAAGCAGATCGCGCAGCGGCAGGGCGTGCGCTGACATGGCGGCGCCTCCGACCACCGGCCCCGGTTCCGTCGCGGTGGACGCCACCGGCGGCGGCCCCGGGCGGCCGCGCTTCCGTCCGCGCCGCTCCGCGCCCGCGCACCACCCGCCCCGGCCGGGGGCGCGGGCCGCCCGGCGCGGGGTGCTGTCCTTCTGGCCGCAGTACCTGGCGATCTCGCCGTTCTACCTGGTCTTCGGCGTCTTCATGCTCTGGCCGGTGTTCTACTCGCTCTACCTGGCCTTCCACCGCTGGGACGGCATCGGCGAGATGCAGTTCGTCGGGCTGCAGCAGTTCCGCTTCCTGATGGACGACCCGGTCTTCTGGCTGTCGATCCGCAACACCCTGGCCATCTGGGTGCTGTCGACGGTGCCGACGCTCCTCGGGGCGCTGGTGCTGGCCACGCTGCTCAACTCCGTGCGGCGCTTCAAGTCCTTCTACCGGATCGCGCTCTTCCTGCCGAACGTCACCTCGATCGTCGCCATCGCGATCTTCTTCGGGGCGGTCTTCAGCAACAACTTCGGCCTGGTCAACGCGATCCTGCACATGGCCGGCCTGCCCGAGGTCCAGTGGATGAGCAATCCGTGGACCATCAAGCTGGTGATCGCGCTGCTGATGACCTGGCAGTGGACCGGGTACAACATGATCATCTACCTGGCGGGGATGCAGGCCATCCCCGGCGAGGTCTACGAGGCGGCGCGGATCGACGGGGCCGGGCCGGTGCGGACCTTCCTGCGCATCACGATCCCGATCCTGCGCCCGATCATCCTGTTCACGGTCGTCATCTCGACCGTCAACGGCCTGCAGAGCTTCACCGAGCCGCAGGTCCTCTTCGGCAGCAACGCGGCCAACGCCAATCTCGGCGGCCCCGGCCAGGCAGGTCTGACCACCTTGCTCTACTTCTACCAATCGGCGTTCTCCAACAACGACTTCGGCTACGGGGCCGCCATCGTCTGGGCGTTCTTCGTGCTCGTCCTCGTGCTCGTCGTCGTCAACTGGCGCCTCGTCCAGCGCGGGAGGAAGTCATGACGCGCACCGCACGGTCGCTGCGCCCCAAGGGGCTCACCGCGCACCTCGTGCTGATCGTCGCGGTCCTCGTCTCGGTCTTCCCGTTCTACTGGACGATCGTCATGGCGACCAACACCACCCGCGACATCTACCGCACGCCGCCCAAGGTCTCCTTCGGCCCGCACCTGCTGGACAACGTCCGCACGGTGCTCGACAGCATCGACTTCTTCGGCTCGATGCTCAACACGCTGGCGGTCGCCTGCGTCTCGACCGTGCTCGTGCTCCTCGTCGACTCGATCGCGGCCTTCGCCTTCGCCAAGTTCGACTTCCCCGGGCGCAGGTGGCTCTTCGGGGTGCTGCTCGTCTTCATGATGCTGCCGCTGCAGCTGGCGATCATCCCGCAGTACCTGATCATGATGCACCTGGGCTGGCTCGGCACGCTCAAGGCGCTCATCCCGCCCGCGCTGGCCAACGCCTTCGGCATCTTCTGGCTGCGCCAGTACGTCAGCGGGGGCGTCCCCGACGAACTCCTCGACGCCGCCCGCATGGACGGCTGCGGATTCCTGCGCCAGTACTGGCACGTGGTGCTGCCGATGATCCGGCCGGCGCTGGCGTTCCTCGGGATCTACGCCTTCGTCAACGCCTGGAACGACTACGTCTGGCCGCTGATCGCCCTGGTCAACCCCGAGCACATCACGCTCCAGGTCGCCCTGGCCCAGCTGAACGTCGGCCGCTCCACCGACTACAGCGTCGTGATGGCCGCCGTGCTCATCGCCTCCGCGCCCCTGGTGGTGGTCTTCGCGCTCTTCGCCCGGGGCTTCATCGCGGGCGCGACCGAGGGGGCCGTCCGCGGCTGACCGCACGGCCCCCGGGGCACCGCGGCGAACAGCGGCGCCCCGGGGCGGCCCCGGGCGGGCGGTCAGCCCGTCTGCACCGTGACCATGCCGTTCTCGGTGGTGGCGGTGATCCTGCGGGACGACGACGCATCGGTCGGCACGCTCACCTGCCTCATCCCGACGCCGGTCCGGGCCCGCACGTCGTAGGCGGTTCCGGGGGGCACGGTGACGGTGACCATGCCGTTCTCGGTCGTGGCGGTGACCTCCTCCGGTGCGATCTCGAAGGTCGCCTCGACCGTGCCGTTCACGCTCGTCAGGGACGCCCGGCGGGCGCCGAGGGCGGCGCCGGTGACGCTGCCGTTGCCCGTGCCGAGGTCGACCGCGCCGGTGACGCCGTCCGCCTCGACCTCCCCGTTGTCCACCTTGACGGTGACGGGCGTCGCAGGGGGCACCCTGACGACGTAGTCGACCTTGCACGGCCGGCTGTTCCCGCACCCGGAGCCGACCAGCCTCAAGGTGCCGGCCTCGACCCGATGGCGGGTGGCCGGCTTCACGGCGCCGTACTCCAGGGTCTCGGTCACCGACATCGGCCCGCTGCCCACGGTGATCCGCACGGAACCGTTCTCGTTGCGCACGTCGAGCGCCTTCGCGCCGGAGATCTCGTAGGAGTGCGGGGAGGACTTGTCGGTCGCGCCGCCGGGTGACCCCTCCCCCGAGGGGACGGCGGAGCCGGTGACGTCGGCACCGGGTGCCCCGTCGCCGCCCGCGTCGCAGGACGTCAGGAACCCCGCCGCCGCAAGTGCCAGGACGACCGCGACCGCGCGCCAACTGTTCACCACTGCCTTCTCCTTGCACGTCGTCAACCATCGCCCCATGCGGATCATATCGCTGCAAAGGCGGCATTCCCGATCCTCCGATGGGGTGACCGGCCCGTCGGCGGGCAGGCGGGCGGGCGGGCAGGGGATGGCGCGTGGCGGTCGCACCGGCCGCCCGCCCCGGGCGGTTACGGTCCGTGCATGGGACCGGGTATCGCCTTCGCTCTGTGTGCCGCCGTGCTGATGGGGACGGCGACCGTGCTCCAGGCCATGGGCGCGCGCCGGGCCGCCGCGGCCGCACCGGGGGCGCCGTGCGCGGGGGCGCGGACGCTGGTGGCGGCACTGCGCTGCTGGCCGTTCGTCGTGGGTGTCGGGATGGACGCGCTGGGCTTCGCGGCGGAGTTGGTCGCGCTGCGGTCCGTCGCGCTGTTCGTGGTCGAGGCGGCGCTGGCGTCCTCCCTCGCGGTCACCGCGGTCGTGGCGGCGGTGCTGCTGAAGGTGCGGCTGCGCGCGGTGGAGTGGACGGCGGTCGGGGCGGTCTGCCTCGGGCTCGCGGTGCTCGCCGTCTCCGGCGGCCGGGACGGCGGAGGCGAGGGTGACCTGCGGCTGCGGCTGGCGATCCTCGTCACGGCGGTCGTGCTGGCGGTTGCCGGGCGGGTCGTGGAACGCCGTGCCACGCGGAGCCGGGCGGCCGTGCTCGGCGCCGTGGCCGGGCTCGGCTTCGGGGTCGTCGCGGTGTCGGTGCGGATGCTGATCGGGTTCGCGCCGGGCGAGCTGCTCGCGGACCCGGCGACGTACGCCGTCGTCATCTCGGGGGTCACCGGCTTCGTCTTCCTCGTCGACGCCCTCCGGGCGGGCTCGGTGACCGCCGCGACGGCGGCGATGGTCATCACCGAGTCCCTGTGGCCCGCGCTCTTCGGGGTGGTGTGGCTGGGGGACTCCACGCGGCACGACCGGGCCCCGCTCGCCGCCATCGGCTTCGTGCTGTCGATCGCGGGGGCGCTGGCACTGGCGCGGTTCGGGGAGGCGGAGCAGGACGCGCCGCCCGCGTCGGCCGCGGGCGGCGCGCCGTGAGGGCCGCCTGACGGCCGTCAGACGGTCAGCCGGTCACCGCCCCGGCCAGGTCCAGTCGGCGACCTCCGGCAGGTCCGTGCCGTGCTCGCGGATCCACGCGTGGTGCCGCAGCCGGGCGTCCTCCATCAGCTGCCGTACCGGCGCGGCCCGCACCGCCAGCCCCGGTACGCGGTCGATGACGTCCATGACCAGCCGGAAGCGGTCGAGGTCGTTGCGGACGACCATGTCGAAGGGCGTGGTCGTGGTGCCGATCTCCTTGTAGCCGCGCACATGCAGGTGGGCGTGTCCGGTACGGCGGTAGGCGAGGCGGTGGATGAGCCACGGATAGCCGTGGTAGGCGAAGATCACCGGCCTGTCGCGGGTGAAGAGCGCGTCGTAATCCGGGTCCGCCATGCCGTGCGGGTGCTCGTCCTTGGGCAGCAGCCGCGCGAGGTCGACCACGTTGACCACCCGCACGGCCAGCTCGGGCAGATGACGACGGATCAGCGAGGCGGCGGCCAGCACCTCCTGGGTGGGCACGTCACCGGCGCAGGCGAGGACGACGTCCGGTTCGCGGGTGCCGTCCTCGGTGCCCGCCCACTGCCAGACCCCGGCGCCGCGGGCGCAGTGGGCGCGGGCGGCGTCGAGGTCGAGCCAGTCGAAGCAGGGCTGCTTGCCGGCGACGACGACGTTGACGTAGTCGCGGCTGTGCAGCACGTGCTCGGCGGTCGACAGCAGGGTGTTGGTGTCCGGCGGCAGGTAGACCCGCACGACCTCGGGCGCCTTGTTGAGGATGTGGTCGATGAAGCCGGGGTCCTGGTGGGAGAAGCCGTTGTGGTCCTGCCGCCACACGTGCGATGTCAGCAGGTAGTTCAGGGAGGCGATGGGGCGGCGCCAGGGCAGCGCCCGGGTGGTGCGCAGCCACTTGACGTGCTGGTTCACCATCGAGTCGACGATGTGGACGAAGGCCTCGTAGCAGGAGAACAGCCCGTGCCTGCCGGTGAGGAGGTAGCCCTCCAGCCAGCCCTGGCAGGTGTGCTCGGAGAGGATCTCCATGACGCGGCCGTGCCGGTCCAGGTGTTCGTCGACGGGGAGGACCTCGGCCCGCCACGCCTTGCCGCTGGCCTCGTAGACCGCCTGTAGCCGGTTGGAGGCGGTCTCGTCGGGGCCCACGAGCCGGAAGTCGCGGCGCTCGGCGGTGTCGGCCATGACGCGCTCCAGCAGAGCGCCGAGCATCCGGGTGGGCTCGTGCAGGGTCACCCCCGGCTTGTCGACCTCGACGGCGAACCGCTCCAGGGGCGGCACGGGCAGGTCGCGCAGCAGCAGCCCGCCGTTGGCGTAGGGGGTGGCGCCGAGCCGCAGGTCGCCCTCGGGGACGCAGGCCAGCACCTGCGCGGTGGGCGCGCCGTCCTCGTCGAACAGCTCCTGCGGCCGGTACGAGCGCATCCACTGCTCGAGCTGCCGCAGGTGCTGGGGGTTGTCACGGACCGCGGCCAACGGCACCTGGTGGGCGCGCCAAGTCCCCTCCACGGGAAGGCCGTCGACCTCGGCCGGGCCGGTCCACCCCTTGGGCGTGCGCAACACGATCACGGGCCAGCGCGGTCGCCCGTTCTCCCCGCCCTCGCGGGCGGCGGCCTGGATCTCCGCGATGCGGTCCAGGGCGGTGTCCATCGCCTCGGCCATCGCGGCGTGCACCGCCATCGGGTCGTCCCCGGTGACGTACAGCGGCTCGTGTCCGTAGCCGCGCAGCAGTTCGTCGAGTTCGCCCTGCGGGATCCGGGCGAGAACGGTGGGGTTGGCGATCTTGTAGCCGTTCAGGTGCAGGACCGGCAGGACCGCCCCGTCGTGGACGGGGTCGAGGAACTTGTTGGAGTGCCAGGACGCGGCGAGCGGCCCCGTCTCGGCCTCGCCGTCGCCGATGACGCAGGTGACGACGAGTTCGGGGTGGTCGAAGGCGGCACCGTAGGCGTGCGAGAGCGAGTAGCCCAGCTCACCGCCCTCGTGGATCGAGCCGGGGGTCTCCGGCGCCACGTGGCTCGGCACGCCCCCGGGGAAGGAGAACTGCCGGAACAGCCGGTCCATGCCCGAGGCGTCACGGGGGACGTCCGGGTAGGTCTGCGAGTACGTGCCCTCCAGCCACGCGTTCGCCAGGACCGCCGGGCCGCCGTGCCCCGGGCCCCAGACGGCGAGCTCCCGCTGCCCGCGGGCCTTGATCACCCGGTTGAGGTGCGTGTACACGAGGTTCAGGCCGGGCGAGGTGCCCCAGTGGCCGAGCAGCCGTGGTTTCACGTGTTCGGGGCGGAGCGGTTCGGCCAGGAGCGGATTGCCCATCAGATAGATCTGGCCGACGGCCAGGTAGTTCGCGGCGCGCCAATGGGCGTCGAGGGCACGGAGCTCCTCGTCGTGCATGGCTTCCTCCGAAACGTCGGTTACGGGAGACCTCTCCTTCCCAGACTCGGCACTCCCGATGACGGTCCGCTAGGGCCGGATGGGGCCTCTTGCCGCGGTCCGGACGCCGACGGGATGTCCGACACGGGCCGTGATCTGGAGTGCCCGTGCCGGAGGAGGACGCAGGGAAGATCGCCCGTTGAGCGGTTTCGGGCGAACCGGACCGCTTTCGGCGCATCCCCGGCACGGCCCGTCCCCAGGCCCTACGGTCCCGGAATCGGCCCCGTAAGGACGCCCGGATCGACAGGGGGACCATGATGCACGAGACCCGGACCGACGCGGCGGCCCCGGCGGTCGGTGACCCGGCCGCCGGGGAGATGTTCCGAGCGCTGCTCGAGGCGGCCCCGGACGCGATGGTCATCGTGGACGGCACCGGTGTCATCAGACTGGTCAACGCCCAGACCGAGTCCCTCTTCGGCCACACCCGGCAGGAGCTGCTGGGCCGCCCCGTCGAGGTGCTGGTCCCCGATCGCTTCCGCGGCCACCACCCCGCCTACCGGCACGGCTACGCGCACAACCAGCAGGTGCGCCCGATGGGCGCCGGACTGGAGCTGTACGGACTGCGCAAGGACGGCCGGGAGTTCCCCGTCGAGATCAGCCTCAGCCCGCTGCAGACCGCCGACGGCCTGCTGATCTCCGCGGCGGTTCGCGACGTCAGCGAGCGCAAGGCCGCGGAGGAGCGCATCAACGAGCTGGCGGTGCTCGTGGAGTCGTCCCAGGACGCGATCCTCGCCAAGACCCTCGACGGCCGCATCACCTACTGGAACGCCGCGGCGCAGCGGCTGTACGGCTACTCGGCGGAGGAGGCGATCGGCCGGCACGTGTCGATGCTGGCCCCTGCGCACCTGAAGGAGGAGATCGCGGCCCTGCTGGAACGGCTCGCCCGCGGTGAGCGGGTGGAGCACTTCGAGATGCTGCGGGTGACGAGCACCGGGCGGCTGCTGGACGTCGACGTGACCCTCTGGCCGATCCGCGGCCGGGACGGGGCCATCGTGGGCGCCTGCTCCATCGTGCGCGACATCGCCGACCTCAGGCGTGCCGAGGAGGAGCTGACGGAGCTGTACCGGCAGCAGCGGCACATCGCGCTGACCCTGCAGCGCAGCCTCATGGGGTCGCCGCCGGAACCGCCCGGCATGCGCACCGCGAGCCGCTACTTCCCCGCCACGCAGGGCGCGGGCGTCGGCGGCGACTGGTTCGACCTCATCCCGCTGGGCGGAGGCCAGGTGGGCGTGCTCATCGGCGACGTGATGGGGCGCGGCCTGGAGGCCGCCGCGGTGATGGGGCAACTGCGGTCGGCGGCCCGCGCGCTGGCCAAGACCGGGATACCGCCGCGGCAGTTGATACAGGCCCTCGACGCCTTCGTCACCGACCTGCCCGACCAGCTCGTCACCTGCTGCTACCTGGTGGTGGACCCGGACGCGGGCGAGGTGACGGTCTGCTCCGCGGGCCATCTGCCGGTGCTGCTGGTGGACCCCGGTCCCGACGCCGTCGTGCGGGAGCTGCCCGCGCCGATCAGCGTGCCGCTCGGCGTCGGCGACGTGCCGCACCAGCAGGTGTGCCTGCCCGTGCCGGCGGGGTCGACGCTCGTGCTCTACACCGACGGGCTGGTCGAGACGCCCCGCTCCGACATCGACGAACAGCTGCGCCGCCTGGGAACGGAGCTCCGCACCGCCTTCGCCCGCTCCCCCGGGCTGGAGGAGGCCGCCGACATGGTGCTGGCCTCACTCCGCCCCGACGCCGACGGCCACGCCGACGACGTCACCCTGCTGCTGGCCCGGCTGCCCGAGGCACCGCTCGCCTCGACCGCCATAGAGGTGACGGCCGTCCCCTCGGCGGTCGCCGACGGGCGCGGCTTCGTCCGCGAGACCCTGGCGCAGTGGGGCTGCGAGGAGGTCTCGGACGCCGCCTGCCTGCTGGCCTCGGAGGTCCTCACCAACGCCGTCCGGCACGCCCAGGGGCCGCTGCGGCTGCGGCTGCACCGTACCGACCAGGAGATCACCGTCGAGGTCACCGACCACAGCACCCACATCCCGCAGCGCCGTCCGGCCGAGCTCGGCGACGAGTCGGGGCGCGGCCTGCTGCTGGTGGAGGCCCTGGCCACGGGCTGGGGCACCCGGCCGTCCAGCGAGGGCAAGACGGTGTGGTTCACCCTCCGGCTGGCGCACGGGTGACGCCGGGGGCGGCGCCGCCGGTTGCCCCGCTCACCTCGGCCGCCTCGGCCACCTCGACGAAGTGTGGGTTGTACATCACGCCGAGCAGGTTCCCGAAGGGGTCGACGGCCGCGCCCGCGACAAAGCCGTGGCCGTAGTCGCGCGGTGCCTCGTGGGAGCGGGCCCCCAGGGCGAGCAGTCGCTCCCAGACCGCCTCGACGTCGTCGACGTGCCAGTAGGCGACCACGCCGACCGGCGCGGAGGGCGTACGGGAGACGCCCAGCTCCTGGCTGTGGTCGCCGAGGCGGAACTCGATGTAGTCCGGGGTGTCGAAGTAGGGCTCGACGCCGAGCAGTTCGATGTACCAGGCCTTCGCGGCCGCGAGGTCCTCCGCGTGGTGGCGGATGGTGGCCAGACCGCGGAATGTCGTCGTCATACCGTCATGCTCGCGCGGCTGGCGGTCGGTTCCGGTCCGCATTGCGCGAGTCCCGGGGCCCGGACGGCGGTGCGGTCGTGACCAGGGCCGCGCGCCGCCGGTCCCGGTCCGGGGTCCGTCCGTAGCATCGGGTCCATGGCAACCCTGTGGGAGCTCATGCGCGACTGCATCCCCGACGACCACGCCCGCCAGGTCACCTCGCGCTTCTACCTCGACGAGGCCATGACCTCCGCCCAGGCACCGGACCGGGTGGTGGACCTCGGCTGCGGCCGCGGCACCTCCGCCGCGCACTTCCGCCGGCACAACCCGCGGGTGCGCTGGGTGGGCGTCGACATCGGCGACTCCCCCGAGGCGCGGCAGCGCACCCCCGGCGACGACCCCGTCCTGCACTACGACGGCGTCCGGCTGCCCTTCCGCACCGGCGCCCTCCCGCTGGTCTACTCGCACCAGGTGTTCGAGCACGTCTCCCGCCCGAGGGAACTGCTGGCCGAGATCGGACGGGTGCTGCGGCCGGGCGCGGTCTTCATCGGCAGCACCTCGCAGTTCGAGCCCTACCACTCCTTCAGTCTCTGGAACTACACGCCGTACGGCTTCCGGGTGCTGGTCGAGGAGGCCGGGCTCACCCTGGAGGAGATCCGGCCCTCGCTGGACGGGGTGACCCTCATCATGCGCTCTTACCACGGGCGGCCGCCGGAGTACGGCCGCTACTGGGACGAGGCGTCACCCCTGAACGCCGAGATCGACACCTGGGCGCAGCGGACGAAGCGCGGCGCCGCCCTGGCGAACCTCCGCAAGCTCACCTACTGCGGGCAGTTCGCCTTCCGCGTCCGCAAGCCCGCTGCCGCACCCGCGGTGTGACGGCACGTCATCACCCCAGCGACAGCGACTCCGGACCCGGCTCCCCCGGGCGGGAGTGGCCCGACAGGGCGAGGGTGAGGTCGAACTCGGCGAGCAGGCAGCGGATGACGTGCTCGACGCCCGCCCGGCCGTCGAGGCCGAGGCCGTAGGCGTAGGGGCGGCCGAGGAGGACGGCGGAGGCGCCGAGGGCGAGGGCCTTGAAGACGTCGTCGCCGGTGCGGATGCCGCTGTCGAAGAGGACGGCGAGGCGGTCGCCGACGGCGCGGGCCACCGCGGGGAGGGCGTCGGCGGCGCCGATCGCACCGCCCACCTGGCGGCCGCCGTGGTTGGAGACGACGACGCCGTCCATGCCGGCGTCGGCGGCCAGACGGGCGTCGTCGGGGTGCTGCACGCCCTTGAGGACGATGGGGCCGTCCCAGTTCTCGCGCAGGAAGGCGAGGTCGGGCCAGGTCTTGCCGGGGTCGGCGAACATGCCGACGAAGTGCAGGACGGCGGCGTTGAGGTCGTCCTCGACGGGCTTGGCGAGTCCGGCGAGGAAGGCGGGGTCGGTGAAGTAGTTGGCGGTGCCGATGCCCTTGAGGAAGGGCAGGTACGCCTGGTCCAGGTCGCGGGGCCGCCAGGCGAGCAGCGGGGTGTCGAGGGTGACGAACAGCGCGGTGTACCCGGCGGCCTTGGCGCGGCCCAGGAAGCTGCGCGTCACCTCTCGGTCCTTGGCCCAGTACAGCTGGAACCAGCGTTCCGCGTCGCCCATGGCCTCGGCGACGTCCTCCATGGGCGTGCTGGACGCCGAGGAGAGCACGAACGGCACCCCCTGCGCCGCGGCGGCACGGGCGGCCGCGCGCTCGGCGTCGGGGTGCACGATCGACAGGACGCCGACCGGGCCCAGCGCGAGCGGGGCGCTCAGCGTGCGGCCGAGGACCTCCACCGACAGGTCGCGCGCCGACACGTCGCGCAGCATGCGCGGCACGATCCGCAGCCGGTCCAGGGCCTCCCGGTTGGCACGTTCCGTGCGGCCGCTTCCCGCGCTGCCGGCGACGTACCCGAAGGGACCGGGGGCCAGGCGCTCGGCGGCCAGTGCCTCCAGCCGCGTCAGGTCGGTGGGGAGCGCGGGCAGCACGCCCGCGAGCCCGTTGAGGTAGATCTCGTACTGGTGGTCCGCCCGGTCGCCCATCCCTGTCCCTGTCCCGTCTCTCGGTGCCGAGAGCAGGACTGTGTCAGGGCCGGGCCGCCGCGTCCACCGTCCGGTCAGGCTTCTTGCGGCAGCTCGGCAGCCATGTCGGCGCGTACGGCGGCATTGCGGCGGGAGATCACCACCGCCGCGGCGACGGCGCTGGCCGCGAAGGATGCCGCGACCGTCCAGGGACAGTCCAGTACGCCGCCGGTCAGATGGTCCAGGGAGTAGCGGCCGGGCCCGGCCAGACCGATCGCGGCGGCCGTGAAGCCGAGGAAGGCCGGGTGCTCGAAGCCGCCCGAGGCGGAGAAGAAGCCGGCCGGCAGGTGCACGGAGACGGCGCCGGCCATCCCCCCGGCGGCGGCCGCGCCCGCGGCCGGCGTGGCCAGGCCGAGCGCCAGCAGGGTGCCGCCGCCGGCCTCGGCGAGGCCTGAGGCGAGCGCGCTGCGCCGGCCGGGCCGGAAGCCCATGGACTCCATCGCCTCGCCCGTGCCCTCCAGGCCGTGGCCCCCGAACCAGCCGAAGAGCTTCTGGGAGCCGTGCGCGAAGAGCACCGCGCCGGCACCGAGACGCAGCGCGAGCAGTCCGAGGTCCTTGCGGCGGCTGTTGAGCATGACGGGGTCCTTCCGGGGCGGTGCTGACGCGTACGGCCAGTCTCGGCGCCCGCCGCGGGGCACGCCCGCTCGCGATGGGCCGTCCGGGCGGTCAGGAGGCGATGGCCACGGCCTGCCGTACGCAGTCCTCGGAGCCGAGGGCGCGGAGCATGAAGTCGGCGAGGTCCGCCCGGCTGACCCGGGAGGCGAGGCCGAGCCGCAGATCGGGTCCGGTGCGGTAGACGCCGGAGTAGCGGCCGCCGGTGATGACCGCGGGCCGCACGATCGTCCACAGGTCGCCCTCGGCGCGGATCACCTCCTCCTGCCGGTCCTTGTCCCGCATGATGGCCGGGATGACCAGCGAGGTCGCGACCCGGTACGCGCCGCGCCTGCCGGGTCCCGACCCGTACGCGCCCACGGCCACCAGCCGCCGTACGCCGAGCGCCCGCATGGCGGGGAGGATGCGCCGCATCGCGTCGGCGCAGACGGTCCCGCCGCGCGGGGAACGCGTGCCGAGGGCGCTGAGCACCCCGTCGGCGCCCGCGATGACGCGGCCGACGGCCTCGGGGTCACGGACGTCGCCGGGCACCACCGTCAGCCGTTCGTGCGGGGGGAGTGCGGCGGGGTCGCGGGCCAGGGCGGTGACCTCGTGGCCCGAGGCGAGTGCCTGCGCGACGAGTTCGCGTCCCACATGGCCGGTGGCTCCGAAGATCGCGATGCGCATGTCGGCGTGGCTCCGGGTCGGGGAAGGGTCACCGGCCATCCTGGTCCACCGCCCGCCGGGCGGCTACTTCAGCAGCCGCGACATCCTGCGGTCGGCGAGCGGCTTCCCGCCCGTCTGGCAGGTGGGGCAGTACTGCAGGGAGGAGTCGCTGAAGGAGACCTCGCGGATCGTGTCGCCGCAGACGGGGCACGGTTCGCCGGCGCGCCCGTGCACCCGCAGCCCGGTCTTCTTCTCGCCCTTCAGGTCGCCCGCGGCCAGACCGCGGGAGCGTTCGACGGCGTCCTGGAGGGTGGTGCGCAGCGCTTCGTACAACCGGCTGACCTCCGTCTCGGAGAGGTTCGCGGCGAGCGCGTACGGCGACATCCGGGCGGCGTGCAGCACCTCGTCCGAATAGGCGTTGCCGACACCGGCGATGACGCCCTGGTCGCGCAGGACGCCCTTGATGCGGCGGCGTTCGCCGGAGAGCAGGCCCGCGAAGACGTCGCGGGTGAAGGCGGGGCCGAGCGGTTCGGGGCCGAGGCGGGCGATGCCGGGGACGTCCTGGAGGTCCCGGACGCAGTGGATGGCCAGCCGCTTCTGCGTCCCCGCCTCCGTCAGGTCGAAGCCGGATCCCTCCGGTTCCGCCATCAGCAGCCGCAGCGCGAGCGGGCCCTTGCCGGGGCGGGGCGGAGTCGCGGGCAGGTCGTCCTTCCAGCGCAGCCAGCCGCCCCGGGCCAGGTGGACGGCGAGGTACGGACCCGCGCCGTCGTCGGTGGTGAACACCAGGAACTTGCCGCGCCGCCCCACGGAGGTCACGGTGCGCCCGTGCAGCGCGTCCAGCGGCGGGTCGTAGGTCTTGAGGACGCTCACCGCCACCGGCAGGATCCGGGCGATGGCGTGCCCGGCCATGCGGCCGGTGAGGAACCCGGCCAGGGCCTCGACTTCGGGCAGCTCCGGCATGCGACCAGTGTGCGCCCCGGGGCGGCGGGGTGCGAGCGGCGGCGGCCGGTTCCGCCCGGTATCGGCGTCAATACCGCACCATGAACGGACAGTTGGATCTTCGGGAGAACTGGACATCGGGCCGCCGGATGTGAATGATCGCAGCCATGGCCGATTCTCTCCCCCTGCCCGCCGAGGCACCGAGCCACCCGGACCCGGGTGCGCTGGACCCCACCGAGGTGATACCCCGGCCGCAGCCGGTGGAGGCCGGTGAGGCCTCGGAGGTCAGGGTGATCAGCGGAGAGGTCGTCGGCGGCCGCCACCGCGGGCAGCGCCGCGGGCCCGGCCGCAGCTCGGTGGGCACGGCCGTGCTGACGGCGACCGGCGCCGTCGCGGGGCTGTCCATGCTGATGCCGCACGGCGGCTCCGGCGACGTCGCGCAGGCCGCCCAGCAGCCGGTCAATACCGTGCCGGACGGGGTCGTCGAGGACACCATGGTGCCGACCGCGGCGGGCGCCGCCGTGGCCGCCGAGACCCCGAAGCCCGGCGCCGAGGCGGTCACGAAGGCCGCTTCCAAGGGCACGGACACCGGCACCCCCACGACCACCGGCACGGGATCCGGCACCCGCGACACCGCGCGGACGGACACCCCGGAGGGCGCCCCCGCCCCGGGCCGCCACGCCCGCGTCAGCGGCAGCTGGGACAGTGAGGACTGGCAGGAGGCCGTGGCCCGCGCCGTCGCCGGGCACCGCTCGGGCGAGCAGGGACACCTCGGCGGCCGCCACCGCTCCGGCGGCGGCTCCGGCTGGAACGGCGGTTCCGGCGGTGACCAGTGGGGCGGCGGCCGGCAGGGGGACTGGTCCCGGGGCGGCTGAGCCGCCTCCGGGCTGACACGGCTTCAGTGCGGCGCCGCATCGAGGCGGGCGCCGCTCCAAGGCAGGGCGCCGCATCGAGGCGGGCGCCGTACCAAGGCAGGGCGCCGTACCAAGGCAGGGCGCCGCCTCGACCGGACACCGCATCAGGACCGGCGCCGCGCCGAAGCCGGGCAGGCTCCGGGGCGTCAGGGCAGTGCCTGCTCGGCCCAGATCGTCTTGCCGGTGGGCGTCTGCCGGGATCCCCAGCGCTGCGTGAGCTGGGCGACGAGCAGCAGACCGCGGCCGCCCTCGTCGAAGATCCGGGCACGGCGCAGGTGCGGGGCGGTGCTGCTGGTGTCGGAGACCTCGCAGATCAAGGTGGCGTCGCGGATCAGCCGGAGCTGGATCGGACCGCCGCCGGCGTAGCGGATCGCGTTGGTCACCAGCTCGCTGACGACCAGTTCGGTGATGAACACGGCCTCCCCGAGCCCCCACTCCCGGAGTTGCTCCGCGGCCGCGCCCCGCGCGTCGGCGACGACGACCGGGTCGTCGGGCAGTTCCCAGGTGACGACCTGACGGGCGCCGAGCGCCCGGGTACGGGCGATCAGCAGGGCGATGTCGTCGCCGGGGCGGTCCGGCAGCAGCCCGTACAGCACGTTGTCGCAGAGTTCCTCCAGGCTCCCGGCGGGCCGGGTGAGCGTCCGGGCGAGCAGAGTGAGCCCCGCGTCGACGTCGTGCCCGGCCGATTCGATCAGGCCGTCGGTGTAGAGGGCCAGCAGGCTGCCCTCGGGCAGTTCCAGCTCGGCCGACTCGAAGGGCAGCCCGCCCAGCCCCAGCGGCGGTCCCGCGGGCAGGTCGGGGAACTCGGCCCGGCCGCCGGGCAGCACCACGGCGGGCGGCGGGTGGCCGGCGCGTGCCATGGTGCAGCGCCGGGAGACGGGGTCGTACACCGCGTACAGGCAGGTGGCGCCGACCTCCCCGGAGAACTGCTCGGAGACGCCCGCGATGCCCTGCCCCTCCTCCATGTCGAGGCGTACCACCAGGTCGTCGAGCTGGGTGAGGAGTTCGTCGGGCGCCAGGTCGACGTCGGCGAGGGTCCGCACGGCCGTGCGCAGCCGTCCCATCGTCGCCGAGGCGTGCACTCCGTGGCCGACGACGTCGCCCACCACGAGCGCCACCCGGGCGCCGCTCAGCGGGATCACGTCGAACCAGTCGCCGCCCACTCCCGCCCGCGAGCCGGCCGGCAGGTAGCGGGAGGCGACCTCGACGGCGGCCTGCCGCGGGGAGCGCCGCGGGAGCATGCTGCGCTGCAGGGTCAGGGCGGTGGAGCGCTCCCTGGAGTAGCGGCGCGCGTTGTCCACGCAGACGGCGGCCCGGGCGGTGATCTCCTCGGCGAGCAGCAGGTCGTCGGCGTGGAAGGGGTCGAGGTTGCGGTGCCGGATGAAGATCGCCAGACCCAGGGTGGTGCCCCGGGCGCGCAGCGGGACGATCATCAGCGAGTGCACGCCGTAGTCGACGACGCTCCTGCCCCGGGCCAGGTCGTACGCGGTCCAGCGCCGGATGTCCGGCTCATGCGTGCGGTGCAGCGACCCCTGCCCGGTGACCAGGGCGCGGGCGGCCGGTGAGTACTCGGGAACCGTGTCCAGCTCGCCGACCTGGGCGGCGGCCTCGGGGCAGCCGGGCAGCACGGACTGCTGGGCGACGCGGCGGAGGCGGAGGGCTCCGGCGGCGGGCAGCGGGCCGGGCTCCTCGCCGCGGACGACGGAGTCCAGCAGGTCGACGCTGACCATGTCGGCGAAGCGGCGTACGGCGACGTCGGCGAGCTCCTGCGCGGTGCGGGTGATGTCCAGGGTGGTGCCGATGCAGGTGCTCGCCTCGTTGACGATGTCCAGCCGGCGCCGGGCGTGGAACTGCTCGGTCGTCTCGTAGACGGCGGCGGACACCCCGGTGACCTGCCCCGAGCCGTCCCTCAGCGGGAAGACCACCATCGCGTACGCGTGGTCGCGGTCGTCGCCGGGCGGGCGGCCCAGGCTCTCCAGGCGCGCGGTCTCGCCGTTCTTCATCACCTCCTCCTGGACGCGGTCGAACTCCTCGAAGGCCGCTCCGGGCATGAACTCGCGCAGTCGCAGCCCGCGCACCTCCGCCACCCTCCTGCCGACCAGGCGCTCCATCGCGGAGTTGGCGGTGCGCAGCCGTACCTCGCGGTCGTAGACGGCGACGGCGACCGGGAGCTGGGCGAGGACCCGGGCGTCCAGTTCCGGCCGCCCGGGGGCGGTCGTGGTCGCGGTGACGGCCCAGTGCGCGGTGCCCGAGGCGTCGCTGAGGAGGCGCAGACCGAGCCGGACCGGCAGCCGGCGGCCGTCGCGGTGTCGCAGGACGACGGGGCCCGCCCAGGAGCGGCCGGCGGCGATCCGGCGCAGCGCGGCGAAGGGCAGGGGTTCGGCGAGCAGGGTGCCGGCCGGCCGGCCGAGGACCTCGGCGGACGACCAGCCGAGCAGTCGGCGGGCGTCCTCGCCCTAGGCGGTCAGCACTCCGGTGTCACCGGCAGCGACGGCAGCGGCCGCGGGCGGCGTCGGCCCGTTGCGCTCCTCCCCTTCCACGTGCTCCTCGTGGCCGGTGCGCCTTCCCATGGGTACGTCCTCGTCCTCATGGCCGTTCCCCCTCAGCATGGTCCCCCGCGGGGGCACTCTCAACCGGCGTGCGCGGCGGGGCGGCGGCGCGCACCGCACGGGACCGCCGGCTCACGCGCTGTCGCCCTCTGGGCAACGCCGTCCCGACGAACGAGACTGAGGCCAGGCGAGTGTGAGGAGTGGCGCAGGTGACGTTGAAGGTCGACGGGCCGCTGACGGCCTCCCCCCGGCCCGCCTCGCCCTGGACGCGCGGCGCGGCAGCCGCGGCGGCGGGGGCGTTGCCCGCGCTGGCCTTCCCCGCGCCGTCGCTGTGGTGGCTGGCGTACGTCGCCCTGGTGCCGTGGATGCTGCTGGCGCGCGCCGCGCCGACCGGGCGGCGGGCCGCCCTGGACGGTTGGCTGGGCGGGGCCGGGTTCATGGTGGCCGTGCACCACTGGCTGATCCCGAGCCTGCACGTCTTCATCGTGCTGATAGCGCTGCTGCTGGGGGCTTTGTGGGCGCCGTGGGGGTGGCTGGTGCGGCGGCTGCTCGGGGGCACGCCCGGCCGCCGCTCGGTGGTGGCGGCGACGGTGCTGGTGCCGTGCGCCTGGCTGCTGGTCGAGCTGGTGCGGTCGTGGGAGTACCTGGGCGGGCCGTGGGGCCTGCTGGGGGCGAGCCAGTGGCAGGTCGCGCCGGCGCTGCGGCTGGCGTCGATCGGGGGCGTGTGGCTGGTCAGCTTCCTGGTGGTGGCGGTGAACACCGCGCTGGCCGCGCTCCTCGCGGTGCCCTCGTGCCGGACGGCCGCGGGCTCGGTGCTGGCGGCCGCCGCGGTGGGCACGACGGCGGTGTGGGCCTGGGCGCCGGTCCCGTCCCGCAGCGGGGAGTCCGTGCGGGTGGCGGTGGTGCAGCCGGGGGTGATCGACGGGCCGCAGCCGCGCTTCGACCGGGGGGAGCGGCTGACCCGTGCGCTCGCGGGCAAGGGCGTGGACCTGGTGGTGTGGGGGGAGAGCAGCGTCGGCTTCGACCTGTCGGCGCGTCCCGACCTGGCCGACCGGCTGGCCGCGCTGTCCCGGGACGTGGGCGCCGGCATCCTGGTCAACGTCGACGCCCGGCGGGCGGACGGCCTCGGGATATCCAAGACCTCGGTGCTGATGGGCCCGGACGGGCCGGCCGGCCCGAGCTACGACAAGATGCGGCTGGTGCCCTTCGGCGAGTACGTCCCGGCCCGCACCGTGCTGGGCTGGGCCACGTCGGTGGGCAGGGCGGCCGGTGAGGACCGGATCCGGGGCGAGCACCAGGTGGTCATGGACGCGGGCCCGGTGCGGCTGGGCCCCCTGGTGTGCTTCGAGTCGGCGTTCCCCGACATGAGCCGGCACCTCGCGGACGACGGGGCGCAGCTGCTGGTGGCGCAGTCCTCCACGTCCTCGTTCCAGGGCAGCTGGGCGCCCGCGCAGCACGCCTCGCTGGCGGCGCTGCGCTCCGCGGAGTCCTGGCGGCCGATGGTGCACGCGACGCTGACCGGGGTCAGCGCGGTCCACGACGCCCGCGGCGAGCGGATCGGCCCGGTGCTGGGAACGTCGCGCAGCGCGGCGCAGGTGTACGACGTGCCGCTGGGCGCCGGGCGCAGCCCGTACGACCGGCTCGGGGACTGGGTGCCCCGGCTCGCGGTGCTGCTGCTGGCCGGGGCGGGCGCCTACGAGGCGGCGCTCAGGAGGTCTGCTCGGTCACGGCGGTGACGACGCGCTCGCACAGCTCATGGGTGAGCAGGGCGTCGCGGGCGTCGAGGGGCTTGCCGTGCCGTACGGCGTCGAGGAAGGCGAGGGCGATCCCCTCTATCCCGCGCTGGCGGGCGACCGGCACCCAGTCGCCGCGGCGGCGGACGGTGGGCTGGCCCTTGTGGTCGACGACCTCGGCCAGGTTGAACACCTGGCGCTTGCTGTCGTGGCCCATGACCTCCAGGACCTCCTCGCTGGAGCCGCTCATGCGGTTCATCACGCCGATCGCGGTGAAGCCGTCGCCGGACAGCTGCAGCGTGACGTGGTGGAGCAGCCCGCCGCGGACCCGTGCCCGGACGTCGGTGTGCTCGACGGGGCCGGGGAGGAGGAAGCGCAGGGTGTCGACGACGTGGATGAAGTCGTCGAAGACGACGGTGCGCGCGGTCTCCGGATGGCCGATGCGGTTCTTCTGCATGAGGATCAGGTCGCGCGGGTGGTCGGCGCACTGCACGTAGCCCGGCGCGTGGCGGCGGTTGAAGCCGACCGTGAGCCCGACGCCGCGCTCCTCGGCCAGGCGCACCAGGTGCTCGGCCCCGGCCAGGTCGTAGGCGAGCGGCTTGTCGACGTAGACGGGGACGCCCGCGGCGATGAGGCGTTCGGTGATCTCGACGTGCGTCTCGGTGGGGGCGTGCACGAACGCCCCGTCGAGCCCCTGGTCGAGCAGGGCGTCGAGGGTCTCGTGGCGGTGCGCGACCGGGACGCGGTGGGTGTCGCCGACGGTGTCGAGGGTCGCGCGGGTACGGGTCTGCAGGTGGAGCTCCACCCCCGGCTGAGCCGTGAGCACCGGCAGGTACGCCTTGCGCGCGATGTCGCCGAGTCCGATGACCCCGATCCTGAGGGGTTCCATGTGCCGCTCCCGCCTGCCTGCCGTGCCCGACCTGTGCCGTCGGCAGCATACGGGCCGGTCGGCGGGCGCCAGTCGGCGATCCCGTCGAGGCCGCGCAGGGCCAGGCGCGGGCCGACCCGGTTGACGCCGGCGAACAGGGCGTCGCGCCGGGCGACGGCGGGCCGGGACGTCACGCCCGGACCCTCGTCGCGTGGTGCGACGGCGTCCTGTTCCACTCCGTCGCCGGCGCGGGCTCGGCGTCACCGCCCCCGGAGGCCGAGTCGCGGGCGGGTGCGGCCGGCCTGCTGCGGGGGGACGCTGGGCGCCGGCTCCGGCGGCTCGGCCGGTTAATGCGTCGACGCTGTCAGAGGCCCCCGCCATCATGGCGGCCATGACGACCTCACCGGAGCGCACCGACCCGCCCTACATCGCCGACGAGCGCACCATGCTGGAGAGCTGGCTGGACTTCCATCGCGACACCCTCGCGATGAAGTGCGCCGGCCTGGACGACGAACAACTTCGCACGGCCGCCACGCCCCCGTCCGACCTCACCCTGCTGGGCCTGGTCCGGCACATGGCGGGCGTCGAACAGGGCTGGTTCCGCACCGTGTTCTCGGGGGAGGACGTGCCGCCCCTCCACCTCACCCAGGGGGACCCCGACGGCGAGTTCCACGACCTCGACAAGGCCGACACCGCCGAGGCGTTCGCCACCTGGCGCGCCGAGATCGCGCACGCCCGCGAGGTGACCCGCGGCCGGTCGCTCGACGACGTCGGGCTGCGGCGGGGCAGGGACGAGGTCTCCCTGCGCTGGATCTACGTCCACATGATCGAGGAGTACGCCCGCCACAACGGCCACGCCGACCTGATCCGCGAGCGCATCGACGGGGTCACCGGCGACTGACGCCTCGAGCACCCCCATCGGCCCGGGCCGGGCGACGACCCCCGTGCGCCGCCCGGCCCGGGCCGGGCCTCACTCGCCCAGGTCCGGGATGCGCCAGTCCACCGGGTCGTGACCCTGTGCCTTGAGCGCCTCGTCGATCTGGGTGAAGGGGCGGCTGCCGAGGAAGAGCTTGGCCGACAGCGGCGACGGGTGGGCGCCCTGGACGACCGCGTGCCGCTCGGTGTCGATCAGCGGCAGCTTCTTCTTGGCGTAGTTGCCCCACAGCACGAAGACCGCCGGGTCGGACCGGGACGCGACGGCCTTGATGACCGCGTCGGTGAACTTCTCCCAGCCCTTGCCCTTGTGCGAGTTGGCCTCCGCCTCGCGCACCGTCAGCACCGCGTTCAGCAGCAGGACGCCCTGCTCGGCCCACGGCATCAGGTAGCCGTTGTCGGGGACCGGGTAGCCGTACTCCTCCTTCATCTCCTTGAAGATGTTCCGCAGGGAGGGCGGCGTCCTGACACCGGGCTGCACGGAGAAGCAGAGGCCGTGCCCCTGGCCCTCGCCGTGGTACGGGTCCTGGCCGAGGACCAGCACCTTCACCTTGTCGTAGGGAGTGGCCTCCAGGGCCGCGAAGACCTGCTCGCGCGGCGGGAAGACCTTGTGCTTCCCGCGCTCCGCCTCCACGAACTCGGTCAGCTGGGTGAAGTAGGGCTTCTCCAGCTCCTCACCGAGGACGGCCTGCCAGGACTCGGGCAGCGTGATGGGCACGTCGGGAACCTCCGGTACGCGATCCGTTACTGGGGACGAACGTACCGTTCCGCACTGACAATCCGCCCGGCCGGGTGTCAGGCGGCGTCCGGCCGCACCCCGACGCGCACCGGGGACGGTGCGCGTCGGGGTGCCGGCGAACGCGAACCTCAGGCGCCGACGCCGGCGTTGAGGAAGATGCCGCCGTCCACGACCAGGGTCTGGCCGGTGATCCAGGCCGCCGCGTCCGAGAGCAGGAAGGCGGCGGCGCCGCCGATGTCCTCGGGCACGCCGAGCCGGCCCAGCGGGTACGCGGACGCGGCCTGCTCCTCGCGGCCCTCGTAGAGGGCGGAGGCGAACCTGGTCTTGACGACCGCGGGGGCGATGGCGTTGGCGCGGACGCCGGGCGCCATCTCGGAGGCGAGCTGCAGCGTGAGGTTGACCATCGCGGCCTTGCTCATGCCGTACGCGCCGATGAACGGGGAGGCGCTGATGCCCGCGATGGAGGCGATGTTGACGATCGCGCCGCCGTTCTCCTTCATCCACGCCTTGTAGGTCTGCTGGGCGAAGCCGAGCGCGGAGACGACGTTGGTCTCGAAGACCTTGCGGGCGACGCCGAGGTCGAGCTCGGCGAGCGGGCCGAAGACCGGGTTCGTGCCGGCGTTGTTGGCGACGTAGTCGACGCGGCCGAAGGCCTCCATCGTGCGCTCGACGACCTCGGCCTGGTGCGCCTCGTCGTGGGCCTTGCCGGCCACGCCGAGGGCCCGGTCGGCGCCGAGGCGTTCGACGGCCTCCTTCAGCGCCTCCTCGTTGCGGCCGGTGATGACGACGCGGTCGCCGCGGGCGA
Organism: Actinacidiphila glaucinigra; assembly: GCF_035918135.1. Classification (NCBI taxonomy): domain Bacteria; kingdom Bacillati; phylum Actinomycetota; class Actinomycetes; order Kitasatosporales; family Streptomycetaceae; genus Actinacidiphila; species Actinacidiphila glaucinigra. The sequence goes on along the minus strand of NZ_CP109144.1, from coordinate 7,474,356 downwards.
CCAGGGCCTCGGCGATGCCGTAGCCGATGCCGCGGCTGGCTCCGGTGACGATCGCGACGCGGCCGTTCTCGGGCTGGGTGCTCATGATGCGGGTCTCCTGTCGCGGGTCAGTCGAGCGGGCCGCCGGCCACGTACAGCACCTGTCCGGAGACAAAGCCCGCGGCGTCGCCGGTGAAGAAGGCGATGGCGTTGGCGACGTCGTCCGGGTTGCCGACGCGCTGCACCGGGATCTGGGTGGCGGCCGCCGCCTGGAACTCCTCGAAGCCCATGCCGATGCGGGCGGCGGTGGCGGCGGTCATGTCGGTGACGATGAAGCCGGGGGCGACGGCGTTGGCGGTGACGCCGAACTTGCCGAGTTCGTGCGCGAGGGTCTTGGTGAAGCCCTGCAGGCCCGCCTTGGCGGCGGAGTAGTTGGCCTGGCCGCGGTTGCCGAGGGCGGAGGAGGAGGACAGGTTGACCACGCGGCCGAACTTCGCGTCCACCATGTGCTTCTGGACGGCGCGGGTCATCAGGAAGGCGCCGCGCAGGTGCACGTTCATGACCGTGTCCCAGTCGGCCGCGCTCATCTTGAACAGCAGGTTGTCGCGGAGCACGCCGGCGTTGTTGACGAGGATCGTCGGCGCCCCGAGCTCCTCGGCGACACGCGCGACCGCGGCCGCGACCTGCTCCTCGTCGGAGACGTCGGCACCGACGGCGACGGCCCGGCCGCCCGCCTTGGTGATCTGCTCGACGGTGTCCTTGCACGCGGTCTCGTCGAGGTCCAGCACGGCCACGGCGCGGCCCTCCGCCGCCAGGCGCACGGCGGTGGCGGCGCCGATGCCGCGCGCCGCCCCTGTCACGATCGCCACACGCTGCTCGGTGGTCGACATCTGCTCTCCTCAGCCCTGTGGGGAGCGGTCGCGCAGGTGAGCGACCGCTTAGTACGTCCCGTAGCCGAAACCGTAGGAGCGCAGTGACCCTGTGTCAACGCCCACCGCGCCGATGTGGCTCAGCGCACCAGAAGATCCAGCAGACGGTCCACCTCGGCCTCCGGGTCCTCGGTCAGCCCGGTGTGGATGGGGCCCGGCTGCACGATGGTGCTGCGCGGCGCCGTCAGCCACCGGAAGCGCCGCCCCGGATCGTCCTCCGCCGCCTGCCCGGCCCGCTCGCCACCCGCGCAGATGCCCTCGTACCCGCGCAGCGCGGCCCGCACTCCGGCGACGTCCACGTCGGGGTCGAGGCAGCGCAGCCGCGTCTCGTCCAGGTGGACCCGGGCACCCACGAAGGACTTGGCCCGGCAGTAGACCAGCACGCCCGCGTTGATCAGCTCGCCGCGCTCGATCCGCGGCATCACACGCACCAGCGCGTACTCGAACACATCGCGCCCGCTCGCCGTGCTCACTTGGCGGCCTTCCCCTCGACCCAGGTGCGCAGCCATTCCGGCGGCGCCTGCTTCTCCTGCTGCTTCGGGGCGAGGACGATCCGCTCCCCCACGGTGCCGGCGCGCGCCAGCAGTACCCGCTCGTAGGCGCGTCGCACCTCGTCGGGGCCCGCGAAGCCGGGCTCGTCCACCAGCCACTCGTCGGGGATCTGGGCGGTGACCTCGCGCAGCAGCGCCTCGTCCACGCGCGGGGCGAGGTCGCGGGCGGCGGACTCGACGTCCGGGGCGAACCGGGCGAGCGCGTGGTCGGCGGCGTCGTACGGCTTGTCGGCGGCCTGGTCGGCGCCCTTCCAGTTGTGGTGGAAGATCAGCGAGGCGCCGTGGTCGATCAGCCAGAGGTCCTGGTGCCAGACCAGCATGTTCGGGTTGCGCCACGAGCGGTCGACGTTGCCCACGAGCGCGTCGAACCACACGATCCGCCCCGCCTCGCCGGACTCCACCTCGAAGACGAGCGGGTCGAAGCCGAGCGCGCCGGGGAGGAAGTCCATGCCGAGGTTGAGGCCGCCACTGGCCTTCAGCAGGTCCTGGATCTCCTGGTCCGGCTCGCCCAGCCCGATCACCGGGTCGAACTGGAACCGCACCAGCAGCGGCACCCGCAACTCCAGCCGCCGGGCCAGCTCCCCGGCGATCACCTCCGCAACCAGCGCCTTGCGGCCCTGTGCGGCACCCACGAACTTCACCACGTACGTCCCCAGGTCGTCGGCCTCGACGACACCGGGCACCGATCCGCCCTCACGCAACGGCGTGACGTAGCGGATCCCTGTCACTTCCTCCATGGGCGCATCTTAATGATCGGCCTCCGGATGCCGCGGACCGCCGTCGCCCGGTGCCGACCCCTGCCCGGGTCCCGGATCGGTCCCGGGTGGAATTTCCGGGGAATGGTTGAACGGCTCACCCATCCGGCCCGTACGACAGGGCAGGGCGTGACCCACGCTCCCGGGCCCCGGCAGGCGGTCCGGAACGGACGAGGCAACAGGATGTGTGACGCATGGCCGAGACGACTGGCATCGCAGGAGCTCCGACCCGCCGCGCCGTGGTCGCCGGAGTGGGTGCGGCGGGGCTCGCGGCCGCGCTGGCCGCCTGCGGCGACTCCAACGACTCCGCGGGCGCCTACAGCCCCGCGGCGCCCCCGCAGGGCGGCGACCAGGGGACCGGGGGGTCGGCGCCCGCCGGTGGAGGGGCCGAGGCGGCGCTGGCCAAGACCTCGGAGATCCCGGTCGGCGGCGGCAAGATCTTCGCGGACAAGAAGGTCGTGGTCTGCCAGCCCGAGGCGGGCTCGTTCAAGGCGTTCTCCGCGATCTGCACCCACCAGGGCTGCGCCGTCAACGAGATCGCGGGCGGCACGATCAACTGCCCGTGCCACGGCAGCAAGTTCAGCATCAAGGACGGCAGCGTGGCCAACGGCCCGGCGACCCAGCCGCTGCAGGCGGCGAACATCAAGGTGGAGGGGGACTCAGTGGCCCTGGCCTGAGTCCCCCGGACCCGGCCCGGACCGTTCCCAGCTGCCGATCACCTCGTCGGCGGTGGTGACCGTGGCGACCAGCGCGAGAGTGTGCCGGAGCATGTCGGCGGTGTACGACTGCGGCACCCCGGCGATGGCATCGGCGGGCACGACCGCCTCGTAGCCGAGGTTGACCACGTCGAAGACGGCGTTGGGGACGGCCACGTTGGCCGACACCCCGGTGACGACGACCGTGCGCACGCCGAGGTTGCGCAGCACGGCGTCGAGGCCGGTGCCGGCGACCGGCGACAGCCCGTGCAGCCGTCGCACCACGAAGTCGCCGGCACCGACCGGTATCTCCTCCGCGACCTCGACGGCGGGCGTGCCGGCGACCTGCAGCACGGGCAGCCGCTCGGCGGCGCGGAAGATCCGCGCGTTGCGGCTGGACCCTCGGCCGTCACAGCGGCGTTCGGCGACGGCGTGCACCACGGTGGCGCCCGCCGCGTGGGCGGCGGCGACCAGCCGCGCGGTGGCGTCCAGCGCCCCGGAGGCGCGTACGGCGGCCGCGAGTTCCGGCAGCGCGCCGCCCGGGCCGACCACCCCGCGCTGGCACTCGACGGTGAGCACGGCGGCGGTCCGGGGGGTCAGGAGCGCGTCGAGCCGCCGGTGCCGATTGCCGTCCGCCATGCTTGCCCCCTCGCGCGCGGGTGCCCTACCGTCGTCCCGAGTGACCGTATCTGACGGAGCGTCAGACTGGGAAGTGGGGGGTGCGCATGGCCGTCGCACAGCGTCGCGGACGCCGGATCATGATGACCGCCGAGGAGGTCGACGCGTTCCTCGGCGCGCAGCGCACCTGCCGCGTCGCCACGGTCTCGCCCGACGGCCGCCCGCACGTGGGCGCCCTGTGGTTCGTCTGGGACGGCACGTCCCTGTGGCTGTACTCGATCGTCCGCAGCCGCCGCTGGGCCGACCTGCGGAGCGACCCGCGCGTCGCGGTCGTCGTCGACGACGGCACGGAGTACGGGGACCTGCGCGGCGTCGAGCTCTCCGGCACCGTCGAGTTCGTCGGTGAGGCGCCCCGCACCGGTGAGCCCCACCCGGGCCTGGAGGTCGTCGAGCGGCTGTTCGCCGCCAAGAACTTCGGCCTGGAGTCCATGCCCCACGACGGCCGCCACGCCTGGCTCCGCCTGACCCCGGACTCCGTCGTCTCCTGGGACTTCCGCAAGATGCCCGGGCCCGGCTAGGGCACGCGCAGGACCGCGTCCCCGAGGCGATCAGCCCTCGGCGGCCGCCACATCCTCCCCCGCCCGGCGCAGGGCCTCGACGGCGGCGCGGATGGCGGGGCGGCGGTCGGCGTCGGAGCGCCAGACGGCGTAGATGTGGCGCTTCATGGTGTGCCGCACGCGGATGGCTCGGACCCCGGCCGGGAGGGGGCCGCGGCCCAGGCGCGGGACGACGGCGACGCCCAGGCCGGCGGCGACGAGGGCCAGCACCGTGGGATGCTCCTCGGCGTGGTGGGCGATACGCGGTTCCACGCCCTTGCCGCGCAGGGTGAACAGCAGCCACTCGTGGCAGAAGCCGCCGTCCGGCCAGGCGATCCAGTCGTCGTCGGCGAGTTCGCCGAGGTCGACCTCGGCGCGGCCGGACAGGGGGTGGCCCTCGGGGACGACCACGTCGGCGATGTCGTCGAGCAGCGGCTCCTTGGCCAGGCCCCCGGGCAGCGAGAGCGGCTTGTTGTACCAGTCGAGGACGACCGCGAGGTCGATGTCGCCGCGGACGAGCCGGGCCAGCGCGTCCTGGGGCTCCATCTCGTGGACCATCGCGCGCAGCTTGGGGTGGTCGCGCCGCGTCGCGGCGAGCGCCTGCGGGAAGAGCCCGCGCACCGCCGTGGGGAAGGCCCCCATGCGCAGTTCGCCGACCGCGGCCCCGCGGTGCGCCTCCAGGTCGGAGTGGGCGAGTTCGACGAGCGAGAGGATGCGGCCGGCGTGCCCGGACAGCAGCCGGCCGGCGTCGGTGAGGCGGACTCCGCGGCCGTTCTTGGCCAGCAGCGTCTGGCCGGTCTCGCGTTCGAGCTTGCCCATCTGCTGGGAGACGGCCGAGGTCGTCACGTGCAGGACGTCCGCCGCGGCGCTCACCGAGCCGTAGGTGGAGATCGCGTGCAGGATGCGCAGGCGCTCGAGGTTCAACATGTAAGCAACACTACGTGATCACCGGCAGGTTTTCTCGCTTGTCCTAAGAGGTTCAATCCGTCATCGTGATGGCCATGAGCGCACCCAGCACCCGCCGCCCGGCCGATGTGGCCGCCCCCTCCCCCGCCGGCACCCCACCCGCCGCCGTCACCGACGCCCCCTCCACGACGACGCGCCGCCGCCTCGTCGTCGACTGGCGCGTCAGCTGGGCGGTGCTCGCGCTCATCTGGGGCTTCAGCTTCCTGTTCATCAAGGTGGGCACCGAGGCCTACGCGCCGCTGCAGGTCGCGCTCGGCCGCATGGTCTTCGGCACCGCCGTGCTGGCCGCAGCCTTCGCGCTGAAGCGGGAACGGATGCCGCGCGGTGCCCGCACCTGGGGGCACATGGCGGTCGCCGCGCTGCTGCTGAACACACTGCCGTTCACGCTCTTCGCGTACGCGGAGCTGACCATCCCGTCGACGCTCGCGGGTATCTGCAACGCCACGACCCCGCTGTGGAGCATGGTGCTGTCGGTGGTGGCGCTCTCGGACGACAAGCCGACCCGGCAGCGGGTCGCGGGGGTCGGCATCGGCTTCGTCGGCGTGCTGACCGTGCTCGGTGCCTGGCAGGGCTTCTCCGGGACGGACCCGGCGGGCACCGCGATGGCGCTGGGTGCCTCCGCGAGCTACGCGGTGGGCTGGATCTACGTGCGCCGCACCCTGAGCGGCAGCGGCAACTCGGCGCTGTCGATGTCCTCCGCGCAGCTGCTCCTCGGTACCGCCCAACTGGCCGTGCTGACCCCGCTGTTCACCTCCGTGCCCGCCTCGTTCCCGCTCTGGCCGACGCTGTCGGTGGTGGCGCTGGGCGCGCTGGGCACCGGGATCGCCTTCCTGCTGCAGTACGGGATCGTCGCGGAGAAGGGCCCGACGATCGCCACGATGGTCACCTATCTGATCCCGGTCATCGCGACCGCGGCCGGCGTCGCCCTGCTGAACGAGCGCCTGACGTGGAACGAGCCGGTCGGCGCCCTCGTGGTGCTCGCCGGCGCGGCGCTGACCCAGCGCCGCCCGGCGCGCTGACCCTTGGGCCGCGCCCCCTCAGCCGAAGCGCCCGGCGCGGTGCGGGCGGACCGCGCCGGCGACGGCCTCGGTCAGGGCCGGGATCTCGTCCACCGTGACCGGCGAGACGGTGATGCGGATGCCCGGCGGGGAGTCCAGGCGGAAGCGCGCGCCGGGCGCCACGGCCCAGCCCGCCTGCAGGAGCCGGGCGACGGCCGCGGTCTCGTCCGGCACCGGGACCCAGACGTTCATGCCGCTGCGGCCGTGTGCCGCGACGCCCCGGTCGGCCAGCGCCCGCACCAGCGCGTCGCGGCGCGCGGCGTAGGCGGCGGAGACGGCCGGGACGTCGACCGCGCCGGTGCGCCAGAGGTGGGCGACGGTGTGCTGCAGCAGATGGCTGACCCAGCCGGGCCCCAGCCGGTAGCGGCCGCGGACCCGGTCGACGGTGACCGGATCGCCGGTGAGGACGGCCAGCCGCAGGTCGGGACCGTAGGCCTTGGCGGTGGATCGGACCAGCATCCAGTGCGGGGTGCTGCCGGCGAGCGGATGCAGGGGCAGCTCCGTCAGTCCGTTCACATGGTCGTCGTCGATGACGAGCACCTGCGGGTGGCCGCCCAGGACGGCCCGCAGTTCGCCGGAGCGCGCCGCGGAGAGCGTGGCGCCGGTCGGGTTCTGGCCGCGGTCGGTGACGATCAGCGCCCGCGCGCCCTGCCGGAGGGCGGCGTCCACGTCCTGCGGCAGCGGGCCGTCGTCGTCCACGCCGACCGGGACGGCGCGCAGCCCGAGGGCCGGGACGAGGTCGAAGACGCTGCCCCAGCCGGGGTCCTCCACCGCCACCGCGTCCCCCGGTCGCAGGTGGGCGGTGAGCGCGCGTTCCATGGCGTCGAGCGAACCGGAGGTGAGCCCGACCGGCCCGGCCGGCACCCCCTCGGCGTCGAAGGCGGCCCGCGCCAGGGCGGCGAGCTCCTCCTCGACCGGGGCGTGCCCGTACAGCATGGGCTGCCGCGCGTTGCGGGCCGCCGCCTCGGCCAGCGCCTCCGCGAGCGGTGGCAGCAGCGCGGTGTCCGGGTTGCCGGTGGACAGGTCCCGCACCCCAGGCGGCACCTCCAGGCGGATCTCGTCCCGCGCGGTGGTCGCCGGACGACGCCGCACCCGGCTGCCGCGGCGGCCCGCGGTCTCGATGACACCGCGGTCGCGCAGCAGGCGGTAGGCGGCGGCGACGGTGTTGGGGTTGACGCCGAGTCCGGCGGCGAGCTCCCGCAGCGGCGGCAGCGCGGCGCCGGGGGCGAGCGCGCCCTCCCCGATGGCCCGTTCGACGCTCGCCGCGATGTCCGCTGCGCCCCGGCCTGTGAACGTGTACTCTCCTAGCACAAAAAGCATTATGCACTAGTGCAAAGGATCGTGCCATGTCCGCCACGCCCTCCGCTGCCGACGCGTACGCTCCCACCGACCGCACCGTCCCCACCCGCAGCCGCGAGCGCGCCTCGTACGACCGCGACCTGGTGCACGCGATCCTCGACGCGGACTACCTCTGCCACCTCGGCTTCGTCCGCGACGGGGCGCCGGTCGTGCTGCCGACCCTCTACGCCCGCGTCGGCGAGCGGCTCTACGTGCACGGTTCCACCGGCTCCCGTCCGCTGCGCGGCGCCGGCGAGGACACCGGGCTCCCGGTCTGCCTGACCGTGACGCACCTGGACGGGCTCGTGCTGGCCCGGTCCGCCTTCAACCACACCATCAACTACCGCTCCGTGGTGGTGCACGGCGTGGCCCGCCAGGTCACCGACCCCACCGAGCGCTCCGTCGCCCTGGACGCCCTGGTCGACCACATCGTGCCCGGCCGGGTCGCCGACTCCCGCCCCGCCAACGCGAAGGAACTGGCCGCCACCGCCGTGATCGCCCTCGACCTGCACGAGGTCTCGGCCAAGGTGCGCACCGGGGGCCCCGGCGACGACCCCGAGGACCTGGCCCTCCCCCACTGGACGGGCGTGCTGCCCGTCACCCGCGCCTACGGAACGCCCGAACCCGCGAACGACCTCGACCCGTCGATCGCCGCCCCGGACTACCTCACCACGCGCTGAAGGGAGCCCCGCGCATGCTCGTCCATCCCTGGGACGCCGCCGTCGACGAGGCCGAGTGGCAGGACTGGCTTGCCGAGCACGACTTCGGCCAGCTCGCGGTCAACGGACTCGGCGGCGAGCCCCCGTTCGTCCAGCCGGTGCACTTCGCCTACGACGCCGCACGGCGTGAGGCGGTCACCCACCTCGCCCGGCCCAACCCGCTGTGGAGCGCGATCGAGGCCCACCCCCGGGTGACGCTCAGCGTCGTCGGCGACCACACCTTCATCCCCGGCGCGTGGCACGCCCCCGAGGGCACCCCGCCCGAGCACGGCACGCCCACCAGCTACTACGCCGCCGTGCAACTGCTCTGCGTGGCCCGCCTCGTGGACGACCCCCAGGAGAAGGCGGACCTCCTGCACCGGCAGCTCGCCCACTTCCAGCCGCGCGGCGACCACGCCCCCGTCGTCCCCGGCGAGGCGCCGTTCGGCCGGATGCTGCCCGGCATCCGCGGGCTGCGGCTGGAGGTCACCGACGTCCGCGCCAAGTTCAAGTTCGGCGGGAACCGGCCGCTCGAAACGCAGTGGCGGGTGACCGAACTGCTGGCCGAGCGGGGTGGTCCGGGCGACGAGGCCGCCCGGACCCGGCAGTTGCGCCGCCTCGGGCAGCGCGGCTAGTCGTCGATCGCCGCGCCGAACCGGGCGTTCTGGTACGGCGCGCCGAGCGAGCCGCCGCCGTACGTCCAGCTCCCCGGCAGCTTCAGGCCGCCGGCACCGGCCGAGAACACCCACACCACACCGTCGTTGGTGTTCTCGCCCGGGGCCGCGACGAGCAGACCGGAGTAGCCGTCGCGGTTGGGGTCGGTGAAGGAGACCTGGGCGCCGAACTTGTCCGCCTTCTCGGCGGTGCCCGGGACGCCCGCGGTGTTCTGGTTGACGTCCAGGACACCGGCCGTGGTCAGACCCCGCGCGGAACCGCGCAGCACCCACACGGCTCCCGCGTCGGCGACGCTGCCGATGTCCTCGCCGGAGGCACCGATCGCGACGTCCGCGTACCCGTCACGGTCGACGTCGCCGACGGAGAGGTCGGAGCCGAAGCCGTCACCGCGCTCCGAGACACCCGGCACGCCGGCGTTGTCCTGGGTCCACCACACGGGCGGACTCCCCGGGCCCTCCTGCCCGACCGGGCCGTCCGGGCTGCCGTAGTAGACGCCGACCATGCCGCCGGTCATCGACTCGCCGCCGTCGTCGGGGCTGTGCGGCTCACCGGTGACCAGATCGTCGAAGCCGTCGCCGTTGATGTCGCCGGAGGCGACGACGGGGCCGCCGCGCAGGGCGGTGACGGGCAGCGGGTCGATGTCGTCGCTGAGGATGACGTACGACCAGCCGTGGCCCGGCTCGCCGCCCAGGCTGAGGCCGGAGACCACGAGGTCGGCCAGGCCGTTGTCGTCGTAGTCGCCGGTCGTCAGCGAGGTGGGCGCGATGCCGGGCCCTTCCGCCTGCCGGGCGAGCGGCGTGCGCCGCCGGTCCTTGAAGGGCGTGAAGGTCCCCGCGTCCCCGCCCTTGCGGGCGGCGGCCTGCGGCACGGACTCGTACTGGAAGATCGACAGCCCCACCTTGTCGATCACGGCGAGCAGGTCACCGGGGACGTAGGTGGTGAAGTGCCCGGCGGCCAGGGCGCTGCCGAACCGGTCGCCCTTCATGGGGCTGACGGACTGCAGCCAGTCGCTCGCGGCGCCGGACAGCCCCTTCGCCGAGCCCCACAGGACCACGATGCCGCCCGCGTCGGCGCCGACGCCGCCCAGGTCCTCGCCGGGGATGCCGACGACGGCGTCGTCGTACCCGTCCCCGTCGAGGTCCCCGCCGGCCACGGCCTGGCCGAAGGCGTCGCCGGTCTCGGCGGCGCCGGGCACGCCGGAGGTGTTCTGGCTGAAGACCTTGGCGCTGGTGGTGACCCCCTTGGGCCCGCCGTACTGCACGGTGACGGCACCGGCGCCGGAACGCCCGCCCACGGTGGCGCCGGGCGCGCCGGTCAGCACGTCCTCGTACCCGTCGCCGTTGAAGTCCCGGTTGCGATCGCTCGCGTGGGTGCCGCCGGGGGTCCCGGCGACGGAGGCGGGCGCGGTGGCGATGGCCGCGCCCGTGATGAGGAGAAATGACGCCGCGGTGACCGCAGCCGAGTGGTTCTTGCGCATGAGCGGCTCCTTCGCTCAAGAACGACCGGGCGGTGCGGGGGTATCCGGAAAGAGCCCGTTTCCTTCTCCGGCACCCTCTTTGACGCGCTGTGGGAAGAAAGGGTTGTAGGAGAAAGCGAACCCGGCACGGGGCGCGGGCGGCCGCGTGGTGCCGTGGGCGGGTGGGCGCGAGACGGCGGGACAGCCGAACCGCCGTCGCTACTGCCCCACGCCGGACACCGGCCTTGCCGGCGCGGCGGTGCCGGTGTCGACGGGGCTTCCCGAGGCCACGACCGTGGTCGGGCCCTGCTTCTTGGCGGTCTGGGCGACGAACGCGCCCGCCAGTACGAGCGTGCCGCCGATGATCTGCGGCGTTCCGAGGTGTTCGCCGAGCAGCACCCATGCGAAGACGGTGCCGACCACCGCCTCCAGGCACGCGACGACGCCGGCCACCTGCGGCGAAAGCCGGCGTACGGCGACCACACCGGTCAGGTAGGCGAGCACGGTGGCCACCAGCACGACCCAGCCCACGAGCAGGACCGCGGGCACGTCGGTCTCGCCGAGGGCCGCCTGCCGCGTGAGCACCGACCAGTCCATCGACCAGGGGCGGGAGATCGCGGTCAGCACGACGGCGCCGATGGTCAGGCCGTACGCGATGACGGCGACCGGGTCCGGGGCGTCGTCGCCGTCGCTGCCGTGGTCGGCCAGCACGAAGTAGCTGACCTGGCAGCAGGCGGCGCCGAAGGCGAGCGCCAGGCCCAGCGGGTCGAAGGCGAGCCCGGACCACACCTCGACCACCGCGGCCATGCCGCCGACGGCGAGCACGACACCGATCGCGGCGGCCTTGCTGACCGCCTTGCGCTGGACGAAGCGCACCCAGCCGAGCAGCAGCGCCGGGCCGAGGAACTCCACGAGGATCGCGACGCCGACCGGGATGCGGGATATCGCCGCGAAGTAGAGCGTCTGGACACCGGCGACACCGAGCAGCCCGAAGCCGAGCAGCAAGCCGGGGCGGCGCAGCAGGAGCGCCCGGTGCCGCAGCACCACGGGGAGCATGATGAGCGTGGCGCCGGTCACGCGCAGCCACACCACATGCAGCGGGTCGAGCCCCGCCTCGATCAGCGGCTTGGCCGCCACCCCCGAACCGCCGAACGCGAACGCGGAAACCAGCGCGAGCCAGAGCCCGGCGTTCCTCCCCTGAGACACATGCATCGGGCCATGATGCCAGCTCGCGACAGGACCGTCATCCCGGTAGCGGCTGTCGTTCTCACCACGCGGCAGGGGCGGCCGCGCGGCCAGGACCTGCGGCTCGGTCCCCGCCGACCTCAGCACCTGCGCCGCCCGGCTCCCCCGCTCGGCGACGAGCTCGGCCGGCAGGTCGGTGCCGCCGGCCCGCGGCACGCCCCGCTCCGCGGCGTGGACGGCGGCCCCACGCAGGGCCGCGGCGGCGCCGGGCTCCAGCCGGGCGCGTCGACGGCGGTGAACACGGTCCCGGCGCCGGCGTCCTCCACCACGTCCCGCCAGGCGACGCCGTGGCCGATGGTGCGCCGCCCGCCCGCCACCGACCGCGCCGCCCGTACCCGCCGCTCCGTCGACGCCCTCCCACGCCGCCTCCGGGACCGCCGTCGTCCCCGAGGAGGACACGGCGTACGGGCGTGCCCGTCAGGCGCGGGACGGCGGAATGGGACCGTGCGGCGATGCCGCGGGGCGGCGCGGCCTGATGGGGTGGAGGGCGGTCCGGGGCCGGGCGCCGCGGGCGGCTCAGTAGCGGACGTCGCCCTGCAGCAGCGGCGGGTACACCGCGGACGTCTCGCCGTCGACCGTGGTGCCCGCGAACTGCAGCATCGCCCGCATGGCGCCGTGCAGAGGCGCCGGGTAGCCCAGGACCGGGGCGGACACCTCGTCCAGCCGCCGCAGGTGCTCGGGGGCGAGGACGGTGTCGAGACCCGCGAGGTTGTCCTCGAGGTGTTCCAGGCGGCGCGCGCCGACGATCGGGACGACGGTGCCCTCCCGGGCGCGCAGCCACGCCAGGGACACCGCGGCCGAGGTGGCGCCGAGTTCGTCGGCGACGGCGGCGACCGCCTCGATGACGGGGTACTCGTCCTCGCCGGGACCGCCCACGAACGCCGCGCGGGCGGAGTCGGCGACCGCGCCGCCGCGCCGGTACTTGCCGGACAGGAAGCCGTTCTTCAGCGGGCTCCACGGCACGAGCGCCATGCCCTGGTCGAGGGCGAGCGGGGCGAGTTCCCCCTCCACGGTGCGGGCCAGCAGTGAGTACTCGACCTGCAGCGCGACGAGCGGGGTCCAGCCCTTGAGCAGCGCGGTGGTCTGGGCCTGGGCGGTCAGCCAGGCGGGGGTGTTGGAGAACCCGATGTAGCGGATCTTGCCCGCGCGCACCAGGTCGTCCAGGGTGCGCATCGTCTCCTCGATCGGAGTGTGGCGGTCCCAGTTGTGCAGCCAGTACAGGTCCAGGTAGTCGGTCCGCAGGCGGCGCAGGGTCTCGTCGAGCTGGGCGACGATCGAACCGCGGCCCGCGCCGCCGCCGTTGGGGTCGCCGGGGAAGAGGTTGGTGAAGAACTTCGAGGCCAGCACCACGTGCTCGCGCCGCCCGGGGTGGGCGGCGAACCAGTCGCCGAGGATCCGCTCCGAGTGGCCGTTGGTGTAGAAGTTCGCGGTGTCGACGAAGTTCCCGCCGCGGTCCAGGTAGGTCTCCAGGATCTTCTCGGACTCCTCGACGCTGCACCCGGCGCCGCCGGGGTCCTCGCCGAAGGTCATCGCGCCGAGGGCGAACGGGCTGACGCGCAGGCCGGATCGGCCGAGGGTGACGTAGTGGTCGAGCGGCACGGACGTGCTCCTTTGTGCGTCGGATTCTGTCCTCTCCATGCAACGGGAGGCGGCCGCCGCGGGGTAGACCGATCCGCGCGGGCTCTTGCCCGATCCTGCCGACTTCGCCCGGATCGGGCTTGCCCGGTTCCCGGTGCGGATGGTTCCGTGAGGTGTGCGCACCCCACCCGGCGTCCTCCTGGACGAGCTCCGCGACCTCGTCGCGACCCATGCCCGGCCCTCCTTGCGGACCCCGATCGACGGGCTGCTGCTGTCGCGGGTGGCGGCGGCCCCGCAGGACTACTCGCTGACCGAACCGCTGCTGGTCGTCATGGCCCGGGGCGGCAAGCGCCTGCTGCTCGGCGAGGAGGTGCACGACTACCGGGCGGGGCAGTATCTGCTGGTCACCGCGGTCCTGCCGGTCACCGGCCACTACCTGGACGCCAGCCCGCAGGACCCCGCGCTGGGCATGGGGCTGGTCCTGCGCGCGGCCGCCATCGCCCCGCTCCTGCTGGAGACACCGCCCGGCCGCCGGGCCCGGGCCGCGTCCGCCCCGCCCGCGATCGCCACCGGCGAGGCCGGACCCGACCTCCTCGATGCCGTGGTGCGACTGCTGCGGCTGCTCGACCACCCGGCTGACGCCCCCGTGCTCGCCCCGATGGTCGAGCGGGAGATCCTGTGGCGGCTGCTCACCGGCCCCCACGGCGCCATGGTCCGCCAGATCGGCCTGGCCGACAGCGGCCTGTCCCACGTGAGCCGGGCCATCCACTGGATCCGCGACAACTACGCGGAGCCCCTGCGGATCGACGACCTCGCGCGCCTCGCCGGCATGAGCCCCTCCGCCTTCCACCGGCACTTCCGCGCCGTGACCACCATGAGCCCACTGCAGTTCCAGAAGCGCATCCGCCTCCAGGAGGCCCGCTCGCTCCTCATGGCCAAACCCGACGACGTCGCCGGCGTCGGCCACGTCGTCGGCTACGCCAGCCCCACCCAGTTCAACCGCGAGTACCGCCGCCTCTTCGGCGCCCCACCCGGGCAGGACGCCGCCCGCGTGCGCGCAGCCGCCGCCCCCGCGGGCCTACGGCATCTGCCGTGAGGCCTCAGGGCCAGAGCAGCGTGCGCGTCCAGCCGCCGGGGGCGGCGGAGTCGCGGGTGTAGCGGAGGCGGACGTGGCCCTGGGCGGGGGCGGCCTGCCAGAACTCGGCCTCGTCGGCGACGAGGCGGTAGACGGTGTGGCCCTCGGGCACGTCGTCGGGATGGGCGGCGACGTGTCCGGCGGCCCGGCGGCGCGCCTCCTCGTACGCGGCGCGGCCCTCCAGCGGGGCGCTCATCACGCCCGTGAAGCCGGCCACCCGGGAGGCCTCGCGGCGGCCGAGGAAGTCGCGGCGGGCGGCGTCGCGGTCCAGGGTCTCCACCGGTCCGGTCACCCGGATCTGCCGGCCGTGCCGCGGCCAGTACCAGGTGAGGGCGGCACGGGGGCGGTCCGCCAGGTCGCGGCCCTTGCGGCTGGCGGTGTCCGAGGCGAAGTCGAAGGCCGGGCGGTCGAGGTCGACGCCGCGCAGCATGAGCACCCGCGCGGAGGGCCGGCCGCCGGCGTCCGCCGTGCTGAGGGTCATGACGTGCGGCTCCGGGACTCCGTCGTCCAGGGCGTACGCCAGCCAGCGGGCGAACAGCGGCCCCGGCTCCGGGCCCGCGCCGGCGGGATCGAAGGACGGGAGGGGCCCGGCGAGTACGGGCGCGGAGCGCATGCGCTCCCGGAGGGCGTCGGCGGTCACGGGGGCCTGGTCGTCGGTCACACGTCGATCCTGGCATGCGGCCGCCCGGCGCACCGCGGTTCCGCGGTGCGCCGGGCGGCGGTGGTGGGGCCCGTCAGGCCGGGAGGTGGAACTGCTGGTTGGTGCCGCCGGCGCAGGTCCAGATCTGCAGCCGGGCGCCGTTGGCGGTGGACTTGTCGGTGACGTCCAGGCACTTGCCGGAGACGGGGTTCACCAGGGTGTCCCCGCTGCCGCGCTGCCAGACCTGGGCGCCGGTGCCGTTGCAGTCGTAGAGCTGGACCTTGGTGCCGTTGGCGGTGCCGGCGGCGGTGAGGTCCATGCACTTGCCGAGGGCGCGCAGGGTGCCGTCGGTGCCCACCGTCCACTGCTGCGCGGTGGTGCCGTTGCAGTCGTACATCTGGACGGCGGTGCCGTTGGCGCTGCTCGCGGCGGCAACGTCGACGCACTTGCCGCCGAGGCCGGTGACCTGCCCGGTGGAGCCGGTGGGCGGCGGGGTGGTCCCGCCGGTCAGGGTGTTGAAGACGGAGGAGAACTGCCAGGCGCTCTGCGGGGTGCCGCTGCAGCTGTCGGAGAGCTGTCCGTTGGTGGCACAGGCCTTGTCGCGGCCGATCGCCCAGAAGGCGAGTTCCTGGATGCCCTTGGACTTGGCGAAGTTGGCGAGCGTGGTGGCGTTGCCGGTGGTGAAGATCTCGCTGGTGTCGTCGTTGACCCCGATCATCGGGGTGTTGCCCTCCATGGCCCACAGCTGGGCGTCGGACTTCTCCGGCCAGATGGCGCCGAGCTGGCCCCGCAGGGCGGTGGCGGCGTCGGTGGCCGCCTTGCCCATGTCGCGGGTTCCGTCGTAGTAGTCCATCGTCATGATGTTGACGAGGTTGACGTTCAGCCCGTTGCTCTTGGCGTTGGAGAGCAGCTTCGTCCCGTTGTCGTCCAGGCCGTTCGGCATGGACGGCAGGGTGTACTGGACGTCGAGCTTGCGCCCGGCGGCCGCGTACTCCTGCTGAAGCTGGGCGAGCGCCTTGTTGCGGCGGTCGTTGGCCGCGGTGTTGGCGATCGCGCTGCCCTCGATGTCGAGGTCGACGCGGGTGAGGTTGAGGGCGTCGACGACCTTCTTGTACTGCGCCTTGAGCGCGGACACGGTCGTACAGGACAGGCCGACCTCGGTGCCTGAGGCACCGCCGAAGGAGACGATGACGTCGCCGCCGGCGGCCCGCAGGGAGTTGACCGCGGAGGTCCAGCCGGCGTCGGTCACGGGCGT
The DNA here is from genome assembly GCF_035918135.1 of Actinacidiphila glaucinigra. Taxonomy (NCBI): domain Bacteria; kingdom Bacillati; phylum Actinomycetota; class Actinomycetes; order Kitasatosporales; family Streptomycetaceae; genus Actinacidiphila; species Actinacidiphila glaucinigra. The sequence continues at coordinate 7,458,189 of NZ_CP109144.1, read as the reverse complement.
GTCGCCGTTGAACATGGCGTTGCAGCCGCCGCCGTCGATGACGAAGGCGAGCGTGAAGTACTTCAGGCCCGTCGCGTTGCGCACGTTGGTCATCGCCGAGGGCGAGTTCCAGGTCTCGACGTAGGGCGCGGCGTAGTGGGCGGGGAAGCCCGGGCCGGGGTTGGCGGCGGCGCTCGCGGAGCCGCCGGTGGCGACGACGGCGGTGGCGGCCATGGCGAGGACGGCGGGGGCCGCGGTGAGGGCTCTGACGGCGGATTTCAGCACGGGACGGCTCCTTCGTGTGCGCACTCGGGGTGCGCGTCGTGGGGGGCAAGCCGTTGAGGGGTGGTACCGAGGTGAGCGGGGGGTGGTACCGGGGGTGGGGGGATCTGGACAGCCGTTCATGTAGGTGAACATCGCCTCACTACATGAACAGCTGATGGCCGCAGACGTTATGGACTAGACCAGCCCCGCGTCAAGACCCCGGCGTCGCCGGTTCGTTGGACACTGCGAGGACCGCCGGCGGGTCTGCGGGCATGCCTGGTGGCGGGGTCGCCGCCGCCCGCCGTGCGGGCGGCGGCGGCCCCGCCTGGTGTCGTCCGGCCGGGGTCAGGGACCGGAGACGAGGTTGGCCACGTTGTTCGCGGAGTTGGACGGGCCTCCGCTGTTGTTGATGACGTGGCTGATCGTGCCGGTGCCGCCGAGGGAGACCGTCACCATGTTGTGGAAGCGGACCCCGGACACCGCGGGGACCTCGAAGGCCCGCTCGGCGACGACGGACGGGTTGACGTTGAAGTAGCAGTAGCTGCCCAGGCCCCAGGCCTCGTGGCCGGTCACCGACGGGCTGACCTTGTAGGCGTCGTAGCCGCGCGTGGAGCCGTTCATCCAGGCGGCCTGGTTGGGCGGGTCGTACGGCATCTCGTTCTGGAAGAAGTACGTACGGCCGCCGTTGCCGTTCCAGATCACCTGGTGCTGCTGGTAGTGCTCCACGAACAGTCCGTACATCGTCACGTTCGTGCCGTTGACGATCAGGCCGTTGGCGGCGGTGTTGCTGTTCCAGCCCACCCCGCTGCCGTGGTCGGCGCGCCACAGCCACATGTGGTCGCCGATGACGTCCGAGCTGTTGACCACCAGGCTCTGGGTGGCCTTGCCGACGGCCGCGCCGCCGATGCGGAAGAAGACGTCGTGCAGCGAGGTCGGGTCCGCGGTGTGCCGCGCGGACGACCCGGCGGGGCCGACCTGCATCAGCGTCTGCGAGTTGGTGGTGCCCGCGTCGATGAGCAGTCCGGCGATCTTGACGCCGTCGACGTCCGCGACGTTCACCGCGGTGATGCCGTTGTCCGGGATCACGGTCGCCAGACCCAGACCCAGCACGACGGTGCCGGCGCGGTTGACGTTCAGCGTCTGGTTGAGGTGGTAGACGCCGGGCGTGAACAGCAGGTTCTTGCCCTGGGCGAGGGCTCCGTTGATGTCGGTGGCGGTGGCGCCGGGCTTGACGACGAAGAACTGGTCGAGCGGCAGCGAGCTGCCCGCCGGGTTGCCGCCCGCCCAGGTCGTGCCCTGGGTGTTGGTGCGCAGCGAGGGGACGAAAACCTTGTAGGCGCCGGCCGAGTCCACGTACAGGAACGGCTTCTCACGGGTCACCGGGGACTGCGCGACGGTGGTGTAGGGCGGGTTCGGGAAGCTGTTCGAGGGCGCGTTGACGTCGCCGACGAAGACCATGTTCCAGTTCGAGCCGGTCCAGCTGCCCCACTGGCTGTTCCGCGACAGCCACTGCTGCTGCGAGCCGGAGCGCACCTGGCCGTCGATCTTGGAGTCGGCGATCAGACCGCCGCTGGACCAGCCGCCGTCGTCCAGCTGCAGGTTGCCGCGGACGTGCATCCGGCGGTACGGGGCCGCCTGCGAGACCGCCCAGCGGTCGGTGCCGCCGGAGGGGTTGACGGAGAGGTTCTCCGCCGAGCGCCAGAAGTTCTGGGTCGCGTTGCCCTGGAACCAGTCGGCCTCGGCGTGCACCGCGCCGTTGATCGTCACGTCGTCCGGCGACAGGCCCAGGCCCGCGACCTGCGTGTAGAAGCCGACGTTGGCGTCGACGCTGTAGCTGCCGGGCTTGAAGAGCAGGGCGTAGCGCTGGGCACCGAACTGGTTGGACTCCTGCTGCCCGAAGACCTGGTTGAGCCGGCCCTGGATCGCGGCCGAGGACATCGACGGGTCGAACACCGAGACGTTCGGGCCGAGGTCGGGGGTGCCCGGCGGGTTCTGCGGGGAGTCGGTGGAGCCCAGGCTGAAGGACTGCGCGCTCGTGCCGTTGCAGGTGTACTGCTGGATGCGGGCACCGTCGGCGGCCGACGCGGCGGGCACGTCGAGGCACTTGCCGCTGTTGCGGTTCACGAAGTGGTAGGCCCCGCCGGCCTCCTCGACCGGCAGCCACTGCTGGTTGGCGCCGCCCGAGTACGACCAGAGCTGGACCGGCGCGGCGTCCGCCGTGGAGACGTCGGTGACGTCCCAGGACTTGCTCGCGTCATTGCGGTTGTTGACGCGGACGTAGCCGTCGCTGGTCGGCTGGAACTGCCACTGCTGCGCGGTGGTGCCGTTGCACGCGTACTGCTGGACCGCGGTGCCGTCGGCGGTGCCCGCCGCGGCGGCGTCGACGCACTTGCCGCTGTGCTTGGCGGCGACGGTCACCCAGCCGGTGGGGAGGGAGGCGGCCTGGGCCTGCGGGGCGGTCAGCACGACGGCGGACAGCCCCGAGGCGAGGAGCGCGCCGAGCGCGAGCGGTACGACGCGGCGCCGGACCCGGCCGCGTCCGGTGGCGCCGCGGGGCGGCGCTCCGAGGATTCTCATGGATGACTCCTGTTGCCGCGCGGGGCGCGGCGCCGTGGGGGGGGTGGGAGCGGGCATGCCGAAGCGTGCGACGGCATGACGAGGCATGGCGGAGGTGGGGGGGTCCGGGCGCACGCGCCCGGCCATGCGACAGCGGCTCAAAGGTCGGGACGACCTTTCTTCACGGCGTGAAGTTAGGCTTCTGCAGCGGACACGTCAAGAGGTCGCGCTACGGATTTCGAACGCCGCCGGATGCGCGGCAGGGTCCGAACTCATCGGCGGGCAGAGGCATCCGCGCAGTTGGCGGCCGGTAGGGAACCGCACGGCCCGCAGGTTCCGCCGGACCCGGGCCGGACAACACTTGAACGCGCCCCGTCCACCGGACCGCCGCACCGGGTCCGCGCCCCCGGACCCCTCGTCCGGAACCGCCGATCAACGAAGGCGACCTGCACGGACATTACTGGTCTGTACCAAAGTCTTGACTGCACCCTTCCTTCACTCCTTAAATCACGAGTTGAAGAAGGCCTCCCCACCGCCTCCCCCCACCGCCTCTCCCCCGCTCCGCTCCCCCACCGGCGCCCCCCACACGCGCCCGCCGACCGGGAAGGACCTCCCCCCATGACCCGTGCCACGACCGCCGCCAGGCGCGTCGCCGCCCGCCTGTTACTGCTTCTCGCCGTCCTCCTGGGAGCCGTCGCCGCTCCCGCCACGTCCGCCCCCGCCGCCGCCCCCTTCAAGGTGCTGGCCTTCTACAACGGCACCTGGGACGCGGCCCACATCGACTTCGTCAAGGAAGCCAACCAGTGGTTCCCGCAGGCCGGGGCCGCCAACGGCTTCACGTACACCTCGACGACCAACTGGAACCTGCTGACCGACGCCAACGCGCTGAAGCAGTACCAGGTCGTCCTTTTCCTGGACGACGCCCCGCCGAGCGCCGCCCAGCGCTCCGGCTTCGAGGCGTACATGCGCGGTGGCGGCGGCTGGATGGGCTTCCACGTCTCGGCCTGGACGGACAACGCGCAGAGCTGGCCCTGGTACTACAACCAGTTCCTCGGCAGCGGGAACTTCCGCTCCAACACCTGGGGCCCCACGACCGCCACCCTGCGCGTCGAGGACCGCGCCCACCCCTCCACCTCGCACCTGCCGGCGACGTTCACCTCGTCGGTGAGCGAGTGGTACAGCTGGAGCAACGACCTGCGCAACAACCCGGACATCGACGTCCTGGCGTCCGTCGACCCGGTCAGCTTCCCGCTGGGCACCGACCCCGGTCAGTCGTGGTACAGCGGCTACTACCCGATCCTGTGGACCAACACCAAGTACCGCATGCTGTACGCCAACTTCGGCCACAACGCGATGAACTACGACACGAACACCGGCCTGTCGTCGACCTTCGCCAGCGCCACCCAGAACACCTTCCTCCTCGACGGACTCAAGTGGCTCGGCACCGGCTCCACGGGTGACCCCGCCCCCACCGACCCGATCTCCGAGACCTCCTGGTACTCCCTGGTCAACGCCGGCAGCGGCCGCTGCGTGGACGCCCGCGCCGCCGGCACGGCCAACGGCACCGCGGTCCAGCAGTACACCTGCAACTCCACCACCGCGCAGGACTTCCGCGTGCTGTCCACCGACAGCGGCTACACGCGCCTGGCCGCCCGCAACGACACCACGAAGGCCGTGGACGTCACGGACGTCTCCACCGCCGACAACGCCGCGCTCCAGCTCTGGACGTACGGCGGCGGCGCCAACCAGCAGTGGAAGCCCGTCGCCGAGTCCGGCGGCCGCTACCACTTCACCGCCCGCCACAGCGGCAAGTGCCTCACCGCCCCCACCGGCGACCCGAGCGGCACCCAACTGGTCCAGCGCACCTGCGACGGCTCGGCCGCGCAGTCCTTCCAGCTCGTCGTCCGTCCCTGACCCGGGCGACGGGATCCCGGTGCCGCCCCGCCCCCACGAGGGCCGGGGCGGCACCTCCACGTCCGGCATCGCGCACCGCTCCAACAGTTCTGACAGTTCATCAGTATTGAAACTTCCGGTCGCGGCGGTTACGTTCCGCTCACCCGCCGACGCAAGGGAGTGTGGTCGTATGGCCGAGGTCTCCGCACAGGCCCGCATCGCGGCTCCGGCCGAGAAGGTCTGGCGCACCCTCACCGACTTCAGTTCGCACACGCAGTGGAGCACCACGCACACCGGCTTCCCCGACGGCGGTCCCGAGCCGCTGGAGGCGGGCGCGACCTACCGGGAGAACATGAAGCTGATGGGCTTCCCCGCCGAGGTGAACTGGGAGGTCACGTCGGTGGACCCCGGCCGCGGGTTCGAGATCACGGGCAAGGGCCCGATGGCCGTGGACCTGCTCACGCGCTACAGCCTGACGCCGGACGGCGACCGGACCGACGTCCGCATCGACGGCTCCTTCAACGGCGCGGCCGTCGCCCTCATGGCGGGCAAGCTCAAGGACACCGCCACCGCGGCCCTCAACGAGTCGCTGCGCAAGCTCGCCGGTCTCGTCGAGTAGCCCGGGACCGGCCGGGACGACCCGGAAGCCGGGGACCGCGGGTGGCGTGCTCGGGCCGCGGGCGACGCAGGCGGCGACGCGCTTGAACCCGCCGGCGTGCTCGACGCCGGTGACGGCGGAGTCCGCCAGGGTGCCGGCGAGCAGCGGGCCCTCGCCATAGGTCTCGTACGGACATCCTCTCCCCCCTGAAGAGGGATTCCCGCCTACCGTGCCATTGAGGGCTGCGGTGTCGGGCGGGCCCTTCGTCCTGACCGGTCGTCACCCATAGGTGGACGATGCGGCATTGATCCGTTGTGCCCGGGTACGGTGGCGCTTGCGCCGGCCGTGCCGGGCCGACGGACCGACAGGGGAGCCCCGCCCATGCAGATCGCCCGCACCGCCACCGCCCTTGCGCTCACTGTCCTCGCCACCGCCGCGACGGCCTGTGATCCCGCCGGCGGCGGCACCACCGGCGACGGCCGGGCCCCCGCGAGCACCCCCGCCACGGCCGAACCGGCCGACCTGCCCTCGTTCGCCGGCATGGGCCTGCAGGCCGCCCAGGACAAGGCCCAGCAGCTGGGCTTCTACCGCCTGGACTCGCACGACGCGCTGGGCCGCGGCCGCGACCAGATCTGGGACCGCGACTGGAAGGTCTGCTTCCAGCGCCCGGCCCCGGGCAGCCGGGCCATCACAGCCACCGTCGACTTCGGCGCCGTCAAGCGCGAGGAGTCCTGCCCCGCCCAGGACGCTTCCCCGCCCGCCTCGGCGGGAGCGACGATGCCGGACCTCACCGGCACGTCCGTGAAGGTGGCCCGCACGACGCTCACCGCCTCGACCGGCATCACCGCGGAGGACGCCTCCGGGCAGGACCGCTTCATCCTCGTGGAGAGCAACTGGAAGGTGTGCTCGCAATCGCCCGCCGCCGGCGGCGCGCTCACCGGGCAGCCGGTCGTCTTCAAGGCCGTCAAGTTCGGCGAGGCCTGTCCGTAGGCGCCGCGCCGCACGCACGACGCCGGTGGCGCGGGACGCACGTGCGTCCCGCGCCACCGGCGTACGAAGGGGTCAGTCCTCGTCGGCGAGGATCAGGTAGAGCTTCTTGCGCGCCTCGTTGACCACGGTCAGCGCCTTGTCGCGCTGCTCGGGCGTACCGGTCGCCCAGACCTGCCGGAAGGCGTCGACCAGGCCGGCGCCCGACTTGCGGATCTCGTTCATGGCCTCCCAGTCGATGCCGCGCCCGGCCTCCTCCCAGGGGGCGTCGGCGCCCGCCTCGGCCTCGGTGCGGCCGGCCTCGGTGAGCGTGAAGAGCTTCTTGCCGCCCTCGGACGCGCTGGTGATCAGGCCCTCGTCCTCGAGCAGTTGCAGCGTCGGGTAGACCGAGCCGGGGCTCGGCTTCCACGCGCCGCCGCTGCGCTCGGCGATCTCCTGGATCATCTCGTAGCCGTGCATGGGCCGGTCGGCGAGCAGCGCCAGGATCGAGGCACGCACATCGCCGCGCCTCGCCCGGCCCCGCGGCCCTCCCCTGCCGCCCCGCCCGCCGTGCCACGGCCCGGGCCCCCAGGGCCCCCCGCCGAACGGCGGTCCGAAGGGTCCGAACGCCGCGCGCCGCCCCTCCTGCTCATGGTCGCCGCGGCCGTGATGGCCGGGTCCGAAGTGTCCGTGTCCATGGGAACGCATGGTGACGCTCCTTCCATCGTCGTACGGTCGCGATACCTCAACGATATATCGGCAACAGTCGCAGAGCAAGGCCCTTCGACCTGCGGAGCCGTGTCCTGTCTCAGCGAAGACGCACCGGTCTCACCGAAGATTGACGACTGAGCTGTTCGTCTCATCGAAGTTTCACCTGACACAGCTGCTGGCTGCGGCTTCCAGGAGCGTGGGTGGCAGGTCTAGTCCGTGTCCGAAGCGGTAGTCGCGACGACGGGGCGCGGCCACGCGAGTGCGGCACCCGGGTACGGCATAAGCTCGGCAGATGGCGAAGTACTTCGACGTGCACCCCGAGAACCCCCAGCCGCGCAGCATCGCCCAGGTCGCCGACACGGTGCGGTCGGGAGGACTCATCGCATACCCCACCGACTCCTGTTACGCGCTGGGCTGCCGGCTGGGCAGCAGGGACGGCATGGACCGGATCCGTTCGATCCGCCACCTCGACGACCGGCACCACTTCACGCTGATGTGCCGGGACTTCGCGCAGCTGGGCCAGTTCGTGCAGGTGGACAATGACGTGTTCCGGGCCGTGAAGGCGTCCACGCCCGGCAGCTACACCTTCATCCTCCCGGCCACCCGTGAGGTGCCGCGCAAGCTGCTGCACCCGAAGAAGAGGACCGTGGGTGTGCGCATCCCGGACCATGCGGTCACCCAGGCGCTGCTGGCCGAAATGGGCGAGCCGCTGCTGTCCAGCACACTGCTGCTGCCTGACGAGGAGGAGCCGATGACTCAGGGCTGGGAGATCAAGGATCGGCTCGATCACGTGGTGGATGCCGTGGTCGACTCCGGGGACTGCGGCACCGAGCCGACGACGGTAGTCGACTTCTCCGGCGGCGTGGCAGAGATCGTACGGCGGGGCGCGGGAGACACCTCGCGGTTCGAGTGAGGCCGCGAGGCCGGTCACGAAGGTATGGATCTTGCCTGCAGCATGAGACGTGCATGCCGCGCCGATGGCACCAGCCTCCCGCCGCTGATTCCTCGGGAGGCTTCTCGGCATGACCGCCGTACAGGGGACCGCCGTCGACATCACGACCGAGGACGGCACCCCCGACGCGTAGCAGTCACTGCAGGTCAGAGCCCAGCTAGGGTACGCGGGGCCTCATCACCGACTGCCCGCGCAGGTGTAGCCACCGTCGCCCCGCCCCTCGCAGCCTCGACAGCCGCGAACGCAGCCGCCTTCCGGTGGATCTTCTACCATCAAGGCAACGACGTCTGGATCCGCCTCCTGGAATTGCACCGCGGCAGTGACCACGACAGCAAGGGCGCCGAGATCTGGTCGAGCCGGCTTCAGTCGAGGCACTGGCCCGAGCCGTGATCCGCTGCTTCGACGAGGTGGCGTGGATCTACGACGAGAGCGGCTACAGGGGCAAATGGGGTGAGCGTTTCCCTCGAAGCGAACTCGAAGCCCTCAGATGTCTCTGGAACGCACATCGACGTGAAGACGGCACATAGCTCACGGTCGTCCGCTGCTCCGGTCTGCCGGGACTGTCAAACGAGTGGGTCCTACAGTCCCTCCTGAGGGACCACCGCGCCGGCTTCCCGCACGGTCCCGCGCACCGAACAGCGGGGCGAGTGTCACACGCGCAGGCGGATCAGCCATACTGCCCGCCGTGGAGCAGAGCAGAGGTCCGAACATCCCGCTCGTACAGGCCGCCGGCATGGATCCGGCACACGTCCCCGGCATCCTCGTTCCGGAACCGGATGGCGACGACAGAACCGAGGCCGCGGCCTCCGGGACCGGCAGTGCGTCCGACGCCCCGGCAGACGTGACGACCAGCACCGTGCCGTCGCCCGCCACGGCCGCGGAGGAGTCCGCCACCGACACCGACACCGATGACGACGAAGCCACCGAAGGCTCCGGCGAGGACCGGGTGTTCGAGGCGGCGGACCGCAGGGGGGCCATCCGGGCGGACCGGCACGGCCTCGTCTTCCGGCTGGACGACACCGAGGCCGAGTTCCGTTGGAAGGAGATCCGTGCGGTCGAGATCGACCTCCCCAAGTGGGGACGTCGCTTCGGCGTCACGGTCTACCTGTCCGAGCGCCGCTGGTTCGAGACGTGGGCCGACGCGCCCAGCCGACGCCAACTGCGGTCATGGGGCGATGAGTTCGACGCGATCCTCGACGTCTACTTCGAAGCCGACACCGAGAGGCACGACTCCGTGGAGGACTAGACGCTGATCCCAGCCGTCGGTTCGACGGCACGATGACGCAAGCCCGTCGACGACAAAAGGCAAGGAGCGCCCGCTCCTTGCCGCTTTCAAGCTATAGCCCACAGGGGGCCTTGCGGCAAGGCCCCCGTCGTGCCGCAGAATCACCGCCTTGAGCCGGAAGTCACGGGGATGGGTGTGTTGATGATCGACGTCATCATCGTCGGCGGCGGGCCGACCGGGCTGATGCTGGCCGGCGAACTGCGGCTGCAGGGTGTGCGGGCCCTCGTACTGGAGAAGGAGGCGGCGCCGAGCGTGCAGACCCGCTCGCGCGGCCTGCACGTGCGCAGCATCGAGGTGCTGGACCAGCGCGGTCTGCTGGACCGGTTCCTCGGCCTCGGCAGGAAGGTCACGTCCGGCGGGTTCTTCGCCGGCCTCGCCACGCGGTGGCCGGACCGGCTGGACACCGCCCATTCGTACGTCCTCGCCATCCGGCAGACCGAGACCGAGCGCCTGCTGACCGAGCACGTCACCGGACTCGGCGTCGAGGTCCGGCGCGGCTGCGAACTGACCGCGCTGATCCAGGACGACGACGGGGTGACCGCCGGACTGGCCGACGGGACACGCCTGCGCTCGCACTACCTCGTCGGCTGCGACGGCGGGCGCAGCACCGTGCGCAGGCTGCTCGGGGTCGGCTTCCCCGGCGAGCCCTCCAGGGTCGAGACGCTGATGGGCGAGATGGAGGTGGCCGCGCCGCCGGAGACGGTGGCCTCCGTGGTGGCCGAGGTCCGCAGGACACAGGAGCGGTTCGGCGTCATCCCCGAGCCCGACGGGCGGCACTGCCTCGTCGTGCCGGCCGACGGGGTGACCGGGGACCGCGCGGCGCCGACCCTGGAGGAGTTCAGGGAGCGGCTGCGGGCGGTCGCCGGCACCGACTTCGGCGTGCACTCGCCGCGCTGGCTCTCCCGCTTCGGCGATGCCACCCGGCAGGCCGAGCGGTACCGGGTGGGCCGGGTGCTGCTCGCCGGTGACGCGGCGCACGTCCACCCGCCGACCGGCGGGCAGGGTCTCAACCTGGGCATCCAGGACGCGTTCAACCTCGGCTGGAAGCTCGCCGCCGCGGTGAACGGCTGGGCACCTGAGGGGCTGCTCGACAGCTACCACGCCGAGCGGCACCCGGTGGCCGCCGACGTGCTCGACAACACCCGCGCGCAGATGCAGCTGCTGTCCACCGAGCCGGGTCCGCGGGCGGTGCGCCGGCTGCTGTCCGAACTGGCCGGCTTCGAGGAGGTGAACCGGCACCTGATCGAGAAGATCACCGGGATCGGGATCCGCTACGACTTCGGCGAGGGCCACGAACTGCTCGGCCGGCGGCTGCGTGACGTCGGGCTGACGCGGGGGCGGTTGTACGGGCTGATGCACGGCGGCCGCGGTCTGCTGCTCGACCAGGGCGGGGCGCTGTCGGTGGCGGGCTGGGCGGACCGGGTCGACCACGTCGTCGACGTCAGCGGGGAACTCGACGTCCGCGCGGTGCTGCTGCGGCCCGACGGCCACGTGGCCTGGGCCGGCTCGGACGGGCGCGAACTGCATGCCGCCCTCCCCCGCTGGTTCGGCGCCCCCGCCCACTGAGCCGGTGCGGCCGCGGCGCGGCCGCCCCCTCACCAGGGGGTATCACGTTGCGCCCATGGGGAGTTGCCGAAGGTGACCGGTCGGCCGACTGGCATCCGCAACGCCCGGGGCCGAGACTGCGAGTACGACACACACATCATCCGATCCCGAACAAAGGACCCATCCACCGTTTCCGGATCGCACGCTCGGACGTCGGCCGAGGCGGTGCCGCCTCGGCGCCCGGCCCGATCGCATGTGGTCCGCACCCCTCATGGAGCCGCCATGGCGGACATCCCGGTCGACGTCCTGACACCCGACCCCGACCCCGACCCCGACCCCGGTCCCGGTCCCGATCCGGATCCCGGTGCGGGCCGGTCCACGGCCACCGGCCGGGAACGGATCCTGGCCGAGGTCCTGGCCCCGGTCGTGCAGACCGAGCGGGTCCCGCTCGACAGCAACTTCTTCACCGACCTGGGCGCGGACTCGATGGTGATGGCGCGCTTCTGCGCCCGGCTCAGGAAGCGCCAGGACGTGCCTCCCGTCTCGATCAAGGACGTCTACCGCCACCCGACCGTCAGGAGCCTGGCGGCGGCGCTCACGGACGCCCCGCCTCCGGTCGCCGCCCCGCTTGCCGCGTCCCCGGCGGAGGCACCGTACGGACCGGGCGCGCCGGGGGGCCCGACCGGGACGCCGCGTTACGCGCTGTGCGCGACGCTGCAACTGCTGTTCTTCCTCGCCTACTCCTTCGCGACGGCCCTCGTCTTCGCGGGCGGCGTGGAGTGGATCGCGGGCGGCTCGGGGCTGCTGGGCACCTACCTGCGGGCGGTCGTGTTCGGGGCCGCCGTCTTCCTCGGGGTGTGCGTGCTGCCCGTCCTGGGCAAGTGGGTGCTGGTCGGCCGGTGGCGGCCCCGGGAGATCCGCCTCTGGAGCCTGGCGTACGTCCGCTTCTGGTGCGCCAAGACGCTGATCCGGGCGAATCCGCTGGCGCTGTTCGCCGGGTCCCCGGTCTACTCCCTCTACCTGCGGGCGCTCGGTGCCAGGATCGGCCGGCGCGTCACGGTCCTCACCCGTCACGTACCGGTCTGCACCGACCTGCTCACCGTCGGCGACGGCACGGTGATCCGCAAGGACGCCTTCCTCAACTGCTACCGGGCGCAGTCCGGGGTGATCCGGACCGGGCCGGTCACACTCGGCAGGGACGTGCTGGTCGGCGAGGCGACGGTGCTCGACATCGGGACCTCGATGGGCGACGGCACCCAGCTCGGCCACTCCTCCTCGCTGCACGCCGGCCAGACCGTGCCCGACGGGGAACACTGGCACGGTTCCCCGGCGCAGCCGACCGCGGTCGACTACCGCCGCGCGGCCGGCCCCGCCCGGTGCGGCACCCTCCGCAGGGCCGCCTACGCGGCGACGCAGGTGCTGACGGCCCTGATCGTGTACGTGCCCCTGGCCGTCGGCGGCGTCGTCCTGCTGGTCGCCGCTGTCCCGCAGTTCCGCTCCCTGCTGCAGCCCGGACCCACGGCGCTGACGAGCTGGATGTTCTACGCCGACGCGCTGGCCGCGTCCGCGATCTTCTTCTTCGGCGCCGTCGTCCTGGGAGTCCTGCTCTCGGTGACGGTCCCGCGCGTGCTGAACCTCGTCGTGCGGCCGGACCGCGACTACCCCCTGTTCGGATTCCGCTACGGGGTGCACCGCGCCGTCGGCTTCCTCACCAACCGGCGCTTCCACAAGGTCCTGTTCGGCGACAGCTCGGCGATCGTCCCGTTCCTGAGCCGCCTCGGGTACGACCTGGGCGACGTCGAGCAGACCGGCTCCAACTTCGGCCTCACGGTGCGGCAGGACACCCCCTCCCTGACCAACGTGGGCCGGGGCACGATGATCGCCGACGGGCTGTCGGTCATCAACACCGACTACACCGGCACGTCCTTCCGGACCTCCGAGGTGACGATCGGCCCCCGCAACTTCCTCGGCAACTACATCGCCTTCCCCGCCGGGGGCAGGACCGGCGACAACTGCCTCCTGGCCACCAAGGTGATGGTCCCGCTCGACGGGGAGGTCCGCGAAGGCGTGGGCCTCCTCGGCTCGCCCAGCTTCGAGATCCCCCGGTCCGTCCTGCGGGACAGCAGGTTCGACCATCTCGTCGCGGACCACGCGACCTTCCGGCGCCGCCTGGCGGCCAAGAACCGGCACAACGCCGCCACCATGGCCCTGCACCTGGGGTCGCGGTGGCTGTTCTTCTTCGCGGTCGCCCTGGTCGTGTCGGCCGCCGCGGACCTCTACGACACGTTCGGGCCGGCGGTGATCGCGCTCGCCAACGTCCTCACCGTGCTGTTCGCCGTCACCGGCATGGTGCTGACCGAACGCGCCACAACGGGCCCGCACGGCCTGCGGCCCCTGTACTGCTCGATCTACGAGCGCCCCTTCTGGCGGCACGAGCGCTACTGGAAGATCACCAACCCGACCGAGGCGATCGCGGTGTTCAACGGCACGCCCTTCAAGACCGTCGTCTGGCGACTGCTCGGCGTACGGATCGGCAGCCGGGTCTTCGACGACGGCTGCTACGTGCCGGAACGGTCCCTCGTCAGCATCGGCGACGAGTGCGTCCTCAACGAGGGCACCCGGATCCAGTGCCACTCGCAGGAGGACGGCACCTTCAAGTCGGACCGCACCACGCTGGGAAGCCGCTGCACCGTCGGCGTCGGCGCCCTCGTCCACTACGGCGTGACCATGGGCGACGAGGCGGTCCTCGCTGCCGACTCCTTCCTGATGAAGGGCGAGGAGGTGCCCGAGCGGGCCCGCTGGGGCGGCAACCCGGCCCGGGAGATGCGGGACGCCGTGGCCGGTGGGTCCGGCTGAAGCCGCGGCGCGGGGAACCTTCGGGCGCCGCACCTCGTTTCTACAGCGCTGTAGAAAACGCGGGAGCCCGGTCCGGGAGGCGGCCCGGGCTCCGCCGAGACCTGGAGCGTTCATGCCCCTGTGGGACCGCATCAAGGAATCCACCGCCACCATGCAGACACAGCTCATGGCGAAGAAGAACGACCTCAAGAGCGGTGCCTTCCGTGACGCCGCCATGGCGATGTGCGCGCTCGTCGCCGCCGCCGACGGCAGCATCGACCCGTCGGAACGGCGGCGGGTCGCCCAGCTGATCGCCACCAACGAGGTCCTGCAGAACTTCGGCGCGGCCGACCTGCAGCGCCGTTTCGAGGACAACCTCGCCCGGCTCACCGCGGACTTCGACCTCGGCAAGGTCAGCGTGCTGCAGGAGATCGCCAAGGCCGCCAAGAAGCCCGCCGAGGCGCGCGCGGTCGTCCAGATCGGCATCGTCATCGGCGGCGCCGACGGCGACTTCGACAAGACCGAGCAGGCCGTCGTCCGCGAGGCCTGCCACACCCTCGGCCTGCCTCCGCACGAGTTCGACCTCTAGACCGCTCGCGCGGCCGGCGGCTGAGGACCGGGTGCTGCCGTCCGCCCCGGCGGCAGCACCCCCGTCCCGCGGCGCTACAGCGGCGTGGCCGCGTGCAGGATGAGGAACAAGGTGACCGCGGGCGGCGGCCCTGCCGCGGGGTGTCCGGGTCGGCGTCCACGCCGTGCGGGCGGCACGGGCGGCACGCCGCGACGGCCGGGGTGGAAGCTCGCGGACGAGAGCGCCGAGGCCGCGGTGCCCGCGGCGGCGCCCCAGGCGGCCAGGCCCACCGCCGTGAAGACCGGCGGCCAGGCGCGCCCGGCGGGGGCGGGCGCCAGCAGGGCGGCGACGCGGCGCGGCACCGGGCCGGCGGTCGCGAACCCGGCGGGCCCCGCGAAACCCCCGGTCCGCGGGAGACCCGCGGACCCCCCGAACCCGGCGAGCCCCGCGAGCCCGCCGCCCGGGGTCCCCCCGGAGACGAGCGCGGCCCTGCCGATCGCCAGCGCGACGGTACGGCGGCTGCCGACCGTCCGGGCGGCCTCCTCGTCCGCCCACCGCTCGGTCGTGCAGGAGACCGCGGTACGCAGCGGCCGCAGGAAGGGATTGGCCCGCGCCGCGAGCTGCACGGCCAGCAGGAACCGGTGGTGGCGCCGGGCGAGATGCGAGCGCTCGTGGGCGAACAGGGCGCGGCGCTCGGCCGTCGTCAGCCTGCTCAGCATCCCGCTGCTGACCACGATCCGGGGACGCCGGCCGGGCAGCGCGTACGCGTACGGCGCGCCGTCGGGCAGTACCGCGACCGGCCCCGCCGGCAGGCCCTCCAGCGCGCGCCGGGCCCGGACGCGGACGCCGCGGTGCCGCCACACCGCCCGGGCGCACGACCCGAGCACGAGGATCAGCGCCGCGATCGCCGCCTTGCCGGCGACCTCGTCGTACGGGACCGCCGCGCGCACCTCCGGGTCCGACCACCCGTCCGGCAGCGGATTGCCCGGCAGTCGCGCGGTGTCGACCACCATCAGCAGGGCCAGGCAGAGCGTGCTGCACAACGCGAGCACCCCGGCCACCGCCGACAGCAGCCAGGTCGCCGTCCGGGGGTGCAGATGCTGCTCGGCCAGCCGGGCGACCGGCCACGCCGTCAGGGGCAGGACCAGCGGCAGGAAGACGAAGACCCCCATGTCCGGCCCTACTCCTCGGCTTCCCCGGCCCGGTCCAGCAGTTCCCGCAGCATCTGCTCGTCCTGCGGCAGCAGGCCGGTCACGAAGCTGGCCAGCACCGCCTGCCGGTCCTGCTCCCCGTCCAGCACCTTCCGCATGCGCAGCGCCGCCAGGTCCGCCTGGTCGGCGGTCGGCGTCCACACGAACGAGCGGCCGGCCCGCTCCCTCGTCACCGCGCCCTTGGCCAGCAGCCGCGTCAGGATGGTCACCACCGTGGTGTAGGCGAGAGCGCAGCCCAGTTCCTCCTGCACCCATGCCGCACTCGCCGGTCCCGGCGCCGCGCGCAGCGCCGCCAGCACCTCGGCCTCCAGCTCGCCCTGACCGCGCCGCCTGCCGTGCACCCGGTCCCTCACCCCGTCTCCTCCGGCCGGCCACGGCATCCGCCGCGGCCGGGGCGGTTCATCGTAGCCAGCGGCGGCGGTGCGCCCTGGCCCACGCCTACTACAGTGCTGTAGTTTCCACAGGGTCGTCACCACGGGCGCACCGGCGCCCCGTCCAGCCGGAGGGAAGCCGCCCGATGTTCGGCCTCAGCGAAATCGCCCTGCTGCTCATCGTGGTCGTCGTCCTGATCGGCATCAGGAAGCTCCCCGACCTCGTCCGCTCCGCCGGAAAGGCCACCCGCATCCTCAAGAGCGAGGCCGCGGCCATGAAGGCGGACGACGACCCGGCCGCCGAGCGGCCAGCCCCGCAGGTCATCCGGGCGGCCCCCGGGGACGTGATCCGCAGGACCGACGAGGCGGACGGCACCGGCCGCTGAACCCCTCCCCGGCCGCTCGGCCGAAGCCCCGTACGGGTGCACGCCGTGCTGCCATCACCCTGCACGGACCGCCGGGTGTCGGGCAGGGGAACCGTGACGGGATTCGAGATCGCACTGGTCATCCTCGCGAGCGGCCACGTCGCCGGAGGCGCGTACCACCGGCTGCGCGGGGCCGCGGCCGAGCGGCGCAAGGCCCGGCGGCAGGAGCCGAACGGGCCGGAGCCCGTGTGCGGTTGCGGACACCACCTCGCCTGCCGCGACGTGCGCGACGGCCTGTGCCACGCCTCCGACCCGGCGCGGTCCGGACACCGCCGGCGAACCTGTACGCGCCGGAGATCGCCGCGCCGCCCGCGGGAGGTCCCCGGCGCGAGGCCGCCGCCTAGCGGCTCAGGCAGCCTCCCCGACCGCCGTGGCGGGGCCGACGAGTTCCTCGAGGACGTCCTCCATGGTGACGTAGCCGAGCAGCGTGCCGTCGTCCCCCGTGACCGCGGCCAGGTGCGTGCCCGCGGCCCGCAGGGCGGTGAGCGTGTCGTCCAGCGGGGTGGTGGGGCGCAGCCGGATGACGGGGTGGAAGGAGCTCCGGGGGAAGGAGCGGTCGCGTTCGGCGACGCCGAGGGTGTCCTTGATGTGGAGGAAGCCCAGGACGCCGCCGTCGGCGCCGGTGACCGGCAGGCGCGAGTAGCCGGAGGCGGTGGCGGTCCGCTCCAGCTCGTCCGGGGTGACCCGCTCGCCGACGGTGACCATGCGGCCGGCCGGCACGAGGATCTCCCCCACCGGACGGCTGCCCAGTTCCAGGGCGTCCCGCAGGCGCTCGCCACCCGAGGCGTCGAGCAGGCCGGCGGCGCTGGAGTCCTGGACCAGCCGGGCCAGTTCGTCGTCGGTGAAGACCGCCGCGACCTCGTTCTTCGGTTCGACGCGGAGCAGCCGCAGCAGGGCGTTGGCGAAGGCGTTGACGCCGAAGACCAACGGCCGCAGTGCGTGGGTGACGGCCACCAGCGGCGGGCCGAGCAGCAGCGCGGAGCGTTCGGGCGCGGCGAGCGCGATGTTCTTGGGCACCATCTCGCCGACGAGCATGTGCAGGTAGGTGGCCACCGTCAGGGCGATCACGAACGAGATCGGGTGCACCAGCGCGTGCGGGACGTGCGCGGCCTCGAAGGCCGGCTCCAGCAGGTGCGCGATGGCGGGTTCGGCGACCGCGCCCAGCACCAGCGAGGAGACGGTGATGCCCAGCTGCGCGGTGGCCAGCAGGGCGGACAGGTGCTCCAGGCCCCACAGCACCGTGCGGGCGCGCTTGTCGCCTCCTTGCGCGCGCGGCTCGATCTGGCTGCGCCGTACGGAGATCAGGGCGAATTCGCCGCCCACGAAGAAGGCGTTCGTCAGCAGCGTGAGGGCGCCGACGGCGAGCTGCAGCGCGGTCATCGGGCGTCCTCCGCAATGCGTGCGACACGGACCCGTTCGGCCACGTGGTGGTCGACGCTGAGCACGGTGAAGCGCCAGCCGCCGACCTCCGCGGCGTCGCCCCGGGCGGGGATCCGGCCGAGGGCGGCGGCCAGCAGGCCGGCGACGGTCTCGTACGGGCCGTCGGACGCGGTCAGGCCGATGCCGGCGAGCTGGTCCATACGGATGTTGCCGTCGGCCTCCCAGGACCCGTCGTCCGCGGGGGCGAGGTCGGGCCGCTGCTGGGGGTCGTGCTCGTCGCGCACGTCGCCGACGACCTCCTCCACGACGTCCTCGACGGTGACGACACCGGCGGTGCCGCCGTACTCGTCGATGACGACGGCCATGGTGCGGCGGCTGCGCATCCGGTCCAGCAGCCGGTTCACCGGCAGGCTGTCGGGGACGAGCAGCGGGGCGGTGGCCAGTGCGCCGACGGGTGTGCCGGCGCGCTCGCCGGCCGGGAGGGCCAGCACGTCGCGGATGTGGACGGTGCCGACGACCTCGTCGAGGCTGTCCCGGTAGACGGGGAAGCGGGACAGGCCGGTGGACAGCGACAGGGCCGCGGCGTCGGCGGCGGTCGCGTGGGCCTCCAGGGCCCGGACGTCCACGCGCGGGGTCATGACGTTCTCCGCGGTCAGCTCGCTCAGGTGGAGGGTGCGGACGAAGAGCTCGGCGGAGTCCGGTTCGAGCACGCCCTCGGCGGCGGAGTGGCGGGCCAGGGCCCGCAGCTCGTCCGGTGTGCGGGCGGAGGCCAGTTCCTCGGCCGGTTCCAGGCCGAAGCGGCGCACCAGGCGGTTCGCGGTGTCATTGAGGTGGTTGATCAGCGGCGAGAAGGCCGCGGTGAAGCCGCGCTGCGGCCCGGCCACCACCTTGGCGACGGCCAGCGGGCGGGAGATCGCCCAGTTCTTGGGCACCAGCTCGCCGATCACCATCAGCACCACGGTCGAGACGACGACGCCCAGGACGGTCCCGGTCATGGACGCGGCCCCCTCGGGCAGGCCGACGGCCTCGATCGGGCCGCTCAGCAGCACCGACAGGGACGGCTCGGCGAGCATGCCGATGACCAGCGAGGTCACCGTGATGCCCAACTGCGCGCCGGACAGCTGCAGGGTCAGCCGCCGCACGGCCTTGAGGGCGCCGTCCGCGCCGCGCTCACCGGCGGCGGCGGAACGTTCCAGCTCGCCGCGCTCCACCGTGGTCAGGGAGAACTCCGCCGCGACGAACACCGCGCAGGCCAGGGTCAGCAGCAGGGCCAGCAGGAGGAGCAGGACTTCGGTCACCGTGTCACTCCCGTTCCCACACCTCGGCGGGCCTCTCGGGGGATGACACGGTCGGTACTCGGGGGATGGTCCATCGCGGGAACCGCGGCTCCTTCTTCGTGCTCGGTACGGCAGGTTTCACCCATAGTAAAGGAAGCGCAAAGGCGGCCGTCAATGGAGACGGGCCTTCTGCCGCCGCCCCGGCGGGCCCCCACGCTCGGACGAAGACCGCTCGGCCATGTGGGTGTCTTGGGAACTTCTTTACCTGACGCGGTAGTTCTGCGGGTGGCCCGCAGGGGGCCGACGGAACCACAGGTGAAGGAGCGAACGCCGCAATGGTGTTCAAACGGCCACGGGCGGACGACAGGGAATCCTGACCCGCTCGCCTCCCGGCTTTCCGGCGGGCCGTGCCGCGGCCGGCGGCACGGCCCGCTCCAGTGCAACCCGCTCCACCGCGGGCCGCACCCCGTCCGTCCGGCCACCGCCACCGTCCGACCTCATGTCGCGCACGTTCCCTCGGGCGGCTCCGCCGCCGGGCCGTGCCGCCCCGACCATCCGTGGAGTCACCCCCCGATGTCCTGGTTCGAAGCCGCCGTCCTCGGCCTGCTGCAGGGGCTCACCGAGTTCCTGCCCGTATCCTCCAGCGCCCACCTGCGCGTGTTCTCCGCCCTGGCCGGCTGGAAGGACCCGGGGTCCGCCTTCACGGCCGTGACGCAGCTGGGCACCGAGACGGCCGTGCTGATCTACTTCCGCCGCGACATCGTCTCGATCGTCAAGGCCTGGACGACATCCCTCTTCGTCCCGGACCGGCGCAAGGACCCCGACGCCCGCATGGGCTGGTTCGTCATCATCGGGACGATCCCCATCGCGGTCCTCGGCGCCGTCTTCCAGCACAGCATCGAGACGTCACTGCGCGATCTGCGGATCACCGGCACCGTGCTGATCCTCTTCGGACTGGTCCTCGCCGTCGCCGACCGCACCCGGGCGATCCGCAAGGCCAAGCCCATCAGCGAGCTGACCCTCCCGCACGCCCTCGGCTACGGCTTCGCCCAGTCACTCGCCCTCATCCCCGGGGTGTCCCGCTCCGGCGGCACGATCAGCGCGGGGCTCTTCCTCGGCTACAGCCGTGAGGCGGCCGCCCGCTACTCCTTCCTGCTGGCCATCCCGGCGGTCCTCGCGTCCGGCACCCTGGAACTGTTCAAGATCGGCGGCGGAACGGCCCCCGCCTGGGGGCCGACGCTGCTCGCCACCGGGATCGCCTTCGTCGTGGGCTACGCGGCCATCGCCTGGTTCCTCAGGTATGTCTCCACGCACAGCTTCACGCCGTTCGTGATCTACCGCGTGCTGCTCGGCGCGCTGATCATCGGGCTGGTCGCCGTCGGCGCGGTCGCACCGGGCGCGGGCGACGTGGGCTGACCCGGCCCGGCTCAGTCCTCGTCCTGCGCGTCGTCGTCACGCTCGCCGTCGCCCTGGTCGTCGCCCCGGTCCGCGGACGGTGTGACGGCCTGGGGCGCGGACCCGGCCCCCTGGGTCGGCGTCGCGCTCGGACCGTCGTCGGGGGTATTGGCGGAGCTGCTCTCCGGTGAGAACCAGACCATGCCGAGGATCACCGCCACCACGAAGGCCACCACCCCGGCGATGGCGCTCGCGACGCGCGGCCGGTAGCGGATGAACTCGCCGGGGCTGCGACGCTGCGCCGGGGCCGCCCGCCGCCTGGGCGCAGCGGACCGCGCGCCGCGCGCCGACCGCGTCGCCGGCGGCCGCACGAGCGCCGAGGTACCGGCCCTGCTCCCGGCGTCGTTCGGGGTGGCGTTGCCTGCGCCGCGCGACGCGACGGTGGCGGGCGGGGGAACGGGGTGCGCGCGCCAGGCGTCGGTGCGGAACCAGTCGGCCACGTCCTGGGCCGTCGGCCGGTCCTCCGGCTGCTTGGCCAGGAGTCCGAGCAGGTAGCTCTCGAAGGCCGCGGGCAGCTCGACGCCCCGCTGCGAGGGCGGCACGGGCGCACTGTCGATGTGCTGGTAGAGCAGGGCCGTCGGGCTGTCGCCCTGGAACGGCGTACGGCCCGTCAGCAGCTGGTAGAGGACGCACCCGAGGGCGTAGACGTCGGAGGCCGGTCCCGCGTTCTGGCCCAGGGCACGTTCGGGGGCGAGGTAGAGGCTGGTGCCGACGATCTGCCCGGTCATGGTGAGCGCGGCGGCCGGATCGTCGACGAACCTGGCTATGCCGAAGTCGCCGATCTTGAGTGAACCGGCCGCGTCGAGCATCAGGTTGCCCGGCTTGATGTCCCGGTGCACGATGCCCTGCTGGTGGGCGGCCGCCAGCCCCGCGGCGGCCTGCGCGGCGACGACCGCGACGTGTTCGGCCCCCAGCACGTGCCCGGCCTCCAGCAACTGGGCCAGACTGTCGCCCTCGACCAGTTCCATGACGAGGAAGAACCGCCCGTCCCAGGCTCCGAAGTCGAAGACCGCCACGACGTGCGGGTGCCCCAGACGCGCCGCCGTCTGCGCCTCCAGCCGGAAGCGCGCGGCCGCGGAGGCGTCCGAGCCGTCGCCCAGCAGGAGCTTCACCGCGACGGGACGTCCCAGCACCTCGTCGGTCGCCCGCCACACCTCGCCCATGCCGCCGCGGCCGATGGGCGCGTCCAAGCGATACCGATCCGCCACCAGCACGTCGTACGACCTCGATCCCGCGAGCCAAACCAGACCCCCCTTAAGGTACTTCACCCGCACACTCGCGGTGACCTGCGGCCGCAACCGCCGGGGACCCGCACCTCGCCGGGGAACCCCGGAGCGGCCGGGCCCCGCCCGCCCGAACGAAGTCGCCCGTCACGCCGTGGACTTGACGCTCCGGAACCGACTGCCGGATCGTCCCGGCCAGGTCGGCGCGCGCCACCCGGACGGGCACGGGCGCTGCGCTGAGCACGGCCTCCGGCTCTCCGACCGTGCCTGGCTGTCCACGCCGGTCAACTCGCCGGCCGGGCGCATCCGGGGCAGATCCCGGCCCCGGCCCGCCGGGCGCGGGGTGGGAGGCCCGTACCGGCGGCTCCCGCTCGGGGCCGGCGTACGCGTGCCCGTACCCCGGGGAGCGGCGGAACCCCAGGTCCGCCTCGGACCGCTTGCACATCCGGACCGGAACGGGCCGGTGTCCGATCGACGGGCGGCCTCCGGCCCGGCGGAGGCTCCCGGCCGGACACGGTCCGCCGGCGGCCCAGGACGAGGGGAAGGATGGACACGGCCCGCGCATGGCGACGCCTGCTCGGAGGCGTTCTGCTCTTCGCCGCCGCCGTCACGGCGGTGCACGGCTCCGGCACCGCGCAGGCCCGTGGTGCGGCCGGAACGGCCGTGGTCATCGCGGTGCCGGCGGGCTGCGGGGCCCGCCTCGTCCGCACCGCGGCTCACCGCCGCCGCTGAGCCGCACCCGCGGCCGGCGTCAACGCCGCCCGTCCCACGTCGCATTGTGCAGGAAGTAGGTGTCATACCGCTCCTGCACCTCCAGCAGGCTCTCCGCCGTGACCTCGCCCAGAGCTAAGCGCTGCAAGTGGCGGAAGTACTCGAAGCGTTCGACGCCCGGGGTGATGACGATGAGCATGTCGGCATCGCATCCGGGCGCCGCGGCGAAGGCATGGGGACGCCCGGGCGGGACGACGACCAGGTCGCCCGCGCCGGCGGTGACGACCTCGTCCCCGGACAGGAACCGGGCCTCGCCGTCGAGCATGTAGAACATCTCGGCCGACCTGCCGTGCCGGTGCGGCCGGGCGCCGTCGGCACCCCCCGTCAGGGTCACGCGCTGGGTGGACAGCGCGCCGCCGGTCGCACTGCTGTCGGCCAGCAGCCGGACGGTGGTGGGGGCGCAGCCGATCACCTCGGCCTCGGTGGAGCGGACGATCACGGAGGGGTCGAAGTCGGGCACGATCAATGACATTGCGGGCTCCTTGTCCGGGTGGTGACGGGTCTCGAAGGCCGTGCGGGGTCGTGACGGGGCTTCGGGAACCGCGGTCACACGGCGAAGAGCAGGGCCGCGCTGACGAGGACGACGACCGCGGTGGCGAAGTGGATGCCGAAGGCGACGGCCTTGGTGCCGCCGTGCCGCAGGACTGTCAGGGTGTCGCCGAGCGGGACGAGCGCCACGATCAGCATGAACCAGGCCTCGGCGCGGGCGCCGGCGAAGGCGAGCAGGGCCAGGCCCATCACGCCGAAGGTGGCGTCCCGCAGGCCCTTGACGGCCAGGTAGGCGCCGGCCCCGTCGCCCTCGGCGGGCACGCCGTACGCGGCGGCCGCGGGGCGGGGCCGGAGCAGGAACCGGGCTCCGATAAGGAGCACCAGGAGGTCGAGCACGACGGCCAGGGTGTACGCGGTGGTGGTCACGTCCACATCTCCTTGCTAGCAGCGCTAGGGGCAAGAGCGAAGCTAGCAGAGCATCGACAGAAGGTCTAGCGGTGCTAGAATTCCTCTCATGACGATCCGGACGCGCCGGGAGCGCGAGCGAGCCGACCGCGAGCAGCTGATCATCACGGCCGCGCGGGAACTGGCGGAGGCCGAGGGCTGGGACGCGGTCACCACACGGCGGCTGGCCGCCGAGATCGAGTACAGCCAGCCCGTCCTGTACAGCCACTTCAAGGGCAAGGACGCCATCATGGCCGCCGTGGCGGTGCAGGGGTTCGCGGAACTGGCCGCCGGGCTGCGGGAGGCGCGCGCAGCGGTGACGGGGCCGCGGGAGACCCTCGCCGCGGTGGGTGGCGCGTACACGGCGTTCGCGCGGCGGCGGCCGGCCCTCTATGACGCGATGTTCACGCACCACGTCGGCCTGCCCTTCGCCACACCCGAGGCCCCGGCGGCCCTGCGCGAGGCGTTCGGTGAACTGCTGCGCGCCGTCGAGCCGGTAGCGGGTGCCGACGGCGCGCCGGACCTCCTCACGGAGACCTACTGGGCGGGGCTGCACGGCCTGGTCACCCTCATGCGCAGCGGCCGCCTGCCGGAGGAGGCGCACGAGCGCCGCCTCGCCCTGCTGAACGCCCGCTTCACCAGCGGCGGTTGAGCCCGGCGCCGAGGGCTCCCGCGCCCCTCAGGGGACGAGGACGGTGAGCGAGGTGGCGGTCACCGCGAACCCCAGCCGCTCGTACAGCCCGCGGGCGGGATTGGCGTCGCTCACCGCCAGGCCGATCCGTGGGAGACCGCCCGTCGCCGCGTCCGCCAGCACCCGGCGCAGCAGCCGGGAACCGAGACCGGCACAACGGGAATCCGGCTGCCGGAAGACCGTCGCGACCCACGGGAGGCCGTCGCGGTCCGTCACGACGACCCCGGCGACGACGTGGTCGGACGCGTCGACCGCCAGGGCGCTGCACGGCAGGACCGGCCCGAGCACGGCGCCCGACAGCACCGGGGCCAGCTGGGCGTCGAGGGCCTCCTGGTCACCGCCCTCGTGGTGGTCGGGGTGACCGGGCGCGAAGGCGGCGCGCCACGCGGGGAACAGCTCCCGGGCCGTGCGGTCGCAGGGGACGGCGCTCAGTCCGTCGGGCAGGGGCCACGAGGCCCACTCGGGCGGCGGGGGGTCGGCGACGAGGTCGCGCTCCATTGCGTGGGCGTGCCGGAGGACCCGGGCGCCGTGCCGTACGAGCTGCTCCCCCAGTTCGACGGAGCCCGACACCGCCCACCCCGGCAGGCCCGCGAGTACGGCCGGCACGGGGTCCGGTCCCACCGCTTCCGCGAGGTCGGCCCAGGGACGGCCTTCCCTGACCCCCTCGACGTACGTCAGTTGCGGCAGGCCCCCCGGCCCGCGCAGGACCAGGCGCTCTTCCTCGTGCACGGCCACTCAGTACCCGCCCGCCGTGGTCGCCATCGCTCTCATGCGGCCCATGCTGCGGGCCGCCCGCCGGTGCGCGCAAACGATTTGCGGTCGGGGGACCGCCGTGGCGCACCGGCGCGCGGGACGGTCAGACCCGCGCGGCGGGGTAGGTCGGGTACTCGACCTCGGAGACGTGCTGGACGACCCGGATGACCTGGCAGGAGTAGCCGAACTCGTTGTCGTACCAGAGGTAGAGGATGGCGTTGTCGCCGTCGACCTTGGTGGCGCCGGCGTCGACGATCGATGCGTGGCGCGAGCCGATGAAGTCGCTGGAGACGGCGTCGGGGGCGCTGATGAAGTCGATCTGGCGCTTGAGCGGCGAGGTCAGCGACACCTCGCGGAGGTGGTCGAGGACCTCCTCGCGGGTGGTCTCGCGGGCGAGTTGCAGGCTGAGGATCGCGATCGAGACGTCCGGCACCGGCACCCGGATGGAGCTGCCGGTGATCCTCGCCTTGAGGTCGGGCAGCGCCTTGGCGACGGCCGAGGCGGCACCGGTCTCGGTGATGACCATGTTGAGCGGCGCCGAACGGCCGCGGCGGTCGGAGCTGTGGTAGTTGTCCAGCAGGTTCTGGTCGTTGGTGAACGAGTGCACCGTCTCGACGTGGCCGCGCAGGACGCCGTACTCGTCCGCCATCGCCTTCAGCGGCGGCACGATCGCGTTGGTGGTGCAGGAGGCGCAGGACAGGATCCGCTCGTCCGGCTTGATCATGTCGTGGTTGACGCCGTGGACGACGTTGGGGACGTCCCCCTTGCCCGGCGCGGTCAGGACGACCTTGTCGACGCCGGGACGCAGGTGCTGCGAAAGCCCCTCGCGGTCCCGCCACTTGCCGGTGTTGTCGATGAGGATGGCGTTCTCGATGCCGTACGCCGTGTAGTCCAGCGACGCCGGGTCGTCGGCGTAGATCACCTTGATCGCGTTGCCGTTGGCGATGATCGTGCTGTTCGCCTCGTCGATGGTGATCGTGCCCTGGAACTGGCCGTGGATGGAGTCGCGGCGCAGCAGTGAGGCCCGCTTGACGAGGTCTTCGGCTGCCCGGCCGGAGCCCTTGCGGACGACGACGGCGCGCAGCCTCAGGCCGTTGCCGGAACCGGACTTCTCGATCAGCAGCCGGGCCAGGAGACGGCCGATGCGGCCGAATCCGTAGAGGACGACGTCGCGCGGCTCGCGGCGCTCGATCTTGTTGGCACCGGTGGCGCCCGCGACGGCCCCGGCGGTGAACTCCTCCACGGACAGCCCGCGGTCGTCGGCCCGGTAGGTCGCGGCGAGCATGCCGAGGTCGATCTGGGACGGGCCGAGGTCGAGCGTGGTGAGGGCCCGCAGGAACGGCAGCGTCTCGGTGACGGAGAGCTCCTGTCCGGCGATCTGCCGGACGAAGCGGTGGGCCTTGAGGATGCTGATCACCGACTTGTTCACCAAGGAGCGGCTGTGCAGCAGGACGGTCACGTCCTGCTCCCTGTGCAGCTTCCCGATGATCGGAATCATCGATTCCGCGATCTCCTCGCGGTGCTTCCAGTCGGTGAACGAGTCCTCGTTGACAGTCACAGGCGCATCTTTCGAGCTAGGCGGTGCTCATATGTTAACCACACCGCCACCTCGCGCTTTCCGCGGGTCCCGCCCGCCGTCGTTCAGGAGACCGCGACGACGCCCACGGCGGCCGAGCCGGTGTCCGCGCGCAGCAGGACGTCGTAGAGGTACCCGTCGCCGGCCCGCGGGGCCACGGTCGCCCGCGCCCCGGTCGGCAGCGCGCGGGAGACCGTCTCGTGCCGCTCCCCCGGCGCCGAGCCGCTGACCGCCACGAGCCGCACCGAGGTCCTGCCGATGTTCTCGAACGTCACCGAACGGGTCCTGGGGCACGGGTCGCCGTGCTCATCCGAGCAGTGGAAGCGGACGTCGCCGAGGCCCACCAGCCCGCAGGAGATGTCGGTGGCGAAGGCGAAGTGCGAGGAGCAGACGGCCCCCACCCGCAGGTCCTGCACGGTCGCCCCGGCAGCCGTGCCACCGGGGCGGGGCGCGTCGCCGGAGCGAGGGGCGTCCGCGCAGGAGACGACGGACACACCGAGGGCGGCGGTGGCGAGTGCTGCGGGCAGGAGTGCTGTGCGCACCTGTGGCTCCAGATGTGGTGCAGTCGGCGAGTCGGCGCTCACCGCAATGCCCGCCCGAGCCGGGCCGGCGCGGGCGAAAGGCGGGAAGGGGCGGGGGCCCGGACGCGGGTGGGGCCCGGAAGCCGTGGCTCACGGGCCCCACCCTCAGGCGTCGTACAGACGTCAGCGACCGTTGTGCGCGGGGCGCTGCGTGGCGATGACGTCGTTCGCGTACACCAGCGCGGTGCGGTGGTTGTACTGGATCGTGTACATCTTCTTGGCGCCGAAGACGACCTTGCCGTCGGCCTTGAAGTAGTCGTCGGTCAGGGCCGGCGCCGCGGTGGCGACGTAGGCCTGACCGGACGGGATGCTGTACATGTTCAGCGGTGCCTGGGTGGAGGCGCCGTAGCCGGCCGGGTACTCCGCGGCGTCCGGGTAGCTGGTCCCGTACACCTTGGCGGGCGGCGTGGCGGGCGTCACGCCGGCCTTGATGAGGGTGTAACCGCCGCGCGCCGGGATGGTGTTGGCGCCGAGCGGGTTGTGGAACCACACCTTGCTGCCGCTGAACCAGATCGCGGTCCAGGGGCCCTCCTTGCCGGCGACCACGAACTGCTGGCCGGCCTGGACGGTGTTGCCCCAGTCGTTGATCCGGTCGGTGCCGTTGCCACCGGAGTGGATCGCCTGGTCCCCGAAGAGGGGCGCGGTGTCGCTGGGGGCGGTCCGCACGAACACGGAGTTCGACGCGTGCGTCACCTTGGTGCACTCGGGGGTGGCACCGGTCGGGTCGTCGCTCGGGCAGACCTCGACGGTCTGCTGGTTCCGCTCGAACCCGGGGGCGATGGTCACCACCGAACCGATGTCACCGACCCCGTGCCTGCCCTCGGCGGGCGCACCGACGAGAGCCATGAAGTGCTCCCAGTTCCAGCCGTCGGCCGGGTCCCAGTGCATGCCGGACACGGTCGCCGACGACGGGCCGACAACGTTGTCGTGGCCGACGATGTGCTGCCGGTCCAGGGGGATGTCGAAGCGCTCGGCCAGGTACTTCACCAGCTCGGCGGTGGCCTCGTACTGCGCCTCGGTGTACCAGTCGGCGCCGTGGGCGGCGAAGCCCTCGTGCTCGATGCCGATGGAGTGCATGTTGGTGGAGTAGTTGCCCGCGTGGAAGGCGATGTCCTTGGTGGGCATCATCTGCGTCACCGCGCCGTCCGAGGACCGCATCACATAGTGCGAGGCGGTCGAGCTGCCCGGGGTCTGGAAGGTGGCGATGGCGGACTCGTACGAGCCCTCGATGTCGTGGATGACGATCGAGTCGATCCGGATCCCGTTGCCGGGCCGGCTGGAGACCTGGCCGTTGCTCGACGCCGCCGGCACAAAGGTGCAGTCCACGGTGGCCGGGCACTCGGTGTCCGCGGTCGCCGCGGCCTTCAGGCGCAGCTTCGCCAGCTGGTCCGTGGCGGGCTTGACCTGCGGCATCGCAGCCAGGGTGACCCGCTGCCCGTCCGCGGTGGTACGGCCGGCGCCCTTGGCCAGGGTGGCGAAGACACGGTTCGCGAACGCCTTGGCACCCTGCGCTTGCGAGGCCTGGCTGTACCGGGCGACCGCCCCGTACCAGTCACCGGGCTCGGCGGAGGCCGAACCGCCCGTGGCCTTCTGGTACGACGCCAGCAGCGCCGCACCGCCGCGGATGTTGGCCGCGGCATCGCCGCGCAGCTCCCGCGCGGACAGACCGGTCAGCTCCGCCGCCGCCTGCAGGGTGTGCAGCGCCGGGTCGGCGACGAACGACGCGATGTCGCTGCGGCCGACCGCTCCGGCGTCACCGCCGGACACCATCTCCTCGGTGACGTCGGTCAGGTGCATCGGGCCGAAGCCACCGCCGGCGCTGTGCCTGCCGCCGTGCCCGTCCCACGCCGACTCCTGATACGCCACGGCCAGCAGCAGCTGCTCCGGCACGTGGTACTCCTCGGCCGCCGCGGCGAAGTCACGCTGCCGGGCGGTGTCCGCCGGCGCGGCACCGGTGGCCTGCGCCGTCAGCGGCACCGCCACCGAACCCGCGACCACCAGCGCGCCGGCCGCCGCCAGCAGGCCGGGCCTGCGCCGCCTGGCATGCCGGCGGTTGGATGTTTCTGAAGTCATCAACGATCCCAAATCTTGAACGAATGGTGCCAATTCACCTGACCGCACTGCGATGTGACGCACCGTCGGTCCATGGAAGGCTCGCGGATTCTACTCACGCCACTCCCCGCGGAGCCGAGGCGCCGTCACTATCGAGCCATGCCGACCGGTTCGCCGTGGAATTCCGTGCCGGGCGTCGGCACCGGCGCTTACCGGCCCCGACGCGGCAGCCGCCGGCGCGTGGGCATCCCCACGCCGGCAGTCGGCCGGACCGACCGGACGGCGAACGGGAAAGGCACGGGGCTTCACCAGCCGAATTCCGAGAGCCCACCACAACGCCCGCCCCCGCGAAGGGAAGACGAAAGGGAAGGAAGGGCACAGGCCGCATCGGCGGAAGAATTCGGCCGGCACATCGCAGTCGCACGACGTCCCGGTGCGTCACCGCCCCGACGGTGGAAGCTCACGAAGATCCCTCTTCTTGTCCTGACGGGCGTGCACACGAGAACCGCAGACCCCGGCCAATTACGCTTGCTGCGTCAAGGAGTAGATCAGGGAAGCGATGCACTATGCAAGTAAGTGTGGGAGCATACCGATCCCAACCCGGACATTCCCCATCCCCACACGGAACATCAGTCCACCCCTTGGAATTCATCACCACCTTGACAGGTGACTTTTTGCTGTGCAAAAGTCATCACCACTTCAATGGGTGACGAGACGGTCATCGCGTCGCCGGAACAGGAGAGGCTGCGTGAGCCAGGCTGTGGAATACGACTACGTCGTGGTGGGCGCGGGAACGGCCGGCAGCGTGCTGGCCGCGCGCCTGTCCGAGGACGGCGGCGCCCGCGTCCTGCTGCTGGAGGCCGGCGGTTCCGAGGTGCCCGAGGCGATGCCGCTTCCCCCCGCGTGGCCCCGGTTGCTGGGCACGTCGTCGGACTGGGGCGACCGCACGACCGGGCAGGCACCCACCGGGACGCCCGTCGCCCTCGCGCGGGGCCGGGGTCTGGGCGGCTCGTCGGCGATCAACGCCATGGTCTTCACCCGCGGGCACCGCAGCTCCTACGACGCGTGGGCGGCCGGAGGCGCGCAAGGCTGGGACTTCGACACCCTCCTGCCGTATCTCATGCGCAGCGAGCGCGCCGAGGGCCGCGACCCCCGTACGCGCGGGCAGCACGGACCACTGACCGTGGCCCCCGCCCGAGAGCCGAACCCGGTGCTGGAAGCGTGTCTGGAAGCGGCCGCGGAGGCGGGCCACCCCAGGGCGGCCGACATCAGCTCCGGACTGGAGGAGGGTTTCGGCCGGCCGGACCTGAACATCGTCGACGGCCGGCGCCAGAGCGCCGCCGACGCCTACCTCACCCCCGCGTCCGGACGGGACGGTCTGCGCGTGGCGACCGGTGCGCTCGTCCACCGCGTCCTGCTCGACGGCGACCGCTGCACCGGGGTGGCGTACACCCTCCGGGGAGAGGAGGTCACCGCCCGCGCCACGCGCGAGGTGATCCTCGCGGCCGGCGCCATCGGCACCCCGCACCTGCTCATGCTCTCGGGCATCGGCCCCCGGCGGCACCTGCGGGAGACCGGCGTCGAGGTCGTCCACGACCTGCCCGGCGTCGGCAGCGGCCTGCAGGACCATGTGATGGCCGGCGTGGTCCACTCCGCCGCCCGCCCGGTCCCCGCCGCTCGGAACAACCACGGCGAGGCCCTGGGCCTGCTGCGCAGCACGTCCTCGGCCGATGCCCCCGATCTGCAGATCATCTTCGTCGACGTCCCCAGCCACTCGCGCGCCCTCGCGGGGCCGAGCGAGGGGTACACGATCCGCGTCTCGCTGATGCGCCCGCACAGCCGTGGCACGGTACGGCTCGCGTCGTCCTCGCCGGACACCGCCCCGGTGATCGACCCGCGGTACTACAGCGACCCGCGCGATCTGCGGGCCATGGTCGCCGGCATCCGCGCGGCCCGCGAGATCGGCCGGGCCAGGGCGCTCGACGGCTGGCGCGGCGAGGAGGTCCTGCCCGGCCCGGGCGTCGACGACGACGCGGCGATCGCCGCCTACCTCCACAAGGGGCTGGCGTCCTACTTCCACCCCGTCGGCACGTGCCGGATCGGGACCGACGAGGACGCCGTGGTCGACGCGGAGCTGAGGGTCCGCGGCATCGAGGGGCTGCGCGTCGCCGACGCCTCGGTGATGCCGTCGATCGTCTCGGGGAACACCAACGCGACGGTCTATGCCATCGCCGAGCGGGCCGCCGAGTTCGTCTCGCGGAAGGGTGCGTGATGACCGTGGCCGACCAGGAGAACCTGCCGGAGCGCGGGGCCCCCGTGGCGCGCCGCGCCATGCTCGGCATGCTCGGTGCCGGCGTCGCCGGCGTCGCCGCGGCGCCCTGGCTGCAGCGCGGCTGGGAGAACTTCCTCGGCGCCGCCTCGCAGGCCGACCCCACCGGGCTCACCGGGGTCCTGCCCAACCCGGGGGGCTTCCGCTACTACAGCGTCGTCGGCTCGGTGCCGCGCAAGGACGCGCGGACCTACCGGCTGAAGGTCAACGGTCTGGTCGACCGTCCGCGCACGTACACGCTCGACGACCTCCGCGCGCTCCCGCAGAAGCGGCTCGTGCGCGACGTGCTGTGCACCGACGGCTGGCGGGTGGCGGACACCCCCTTCGAGGGTGTCCTGCTCTCCGACCTGCTGGACGCCGCGGGGGTGCGCCCCGAGGGCAAGGCGATCCACTTCACCTGCTTCGACGGCGTCTACACCGAGAGCCTGACCCTCGACCAGGCCCGCCGCCCCGACATGCTGGTCGCGCTGAAGATGCAGGACAAGCCCGTCAGCCACGAGCACGGCGGCCCCGTCCGGCTGTACGCCGCGCCGATGTACTTCTACAAGTCGGCCAAGTGGCTGTCCGGAATCACCGTGACCGACGAGGTCATCCCCGGCTACTGGGAGGAGTACGGCTATGACGTCGACGGCTGGCTCGACGGGGCCGACCGGCGTGGCGACGCGCAGGCAGCCTGAGCGCTCCGCGCGCGTGCTGCGGTTCACCCCGGCCGAGCGCTGGGTGCACCGCACCACCGGTCTGCTGATGCTGCTGTGCCTGACGACCGCGGCCTGCCTCTACCTGGGGCCGCTGGCCCAGCTCGTCGGGCGGCGCCATCTGGTCGCGACGGTCCACGAGTGGTCGGGGATCCTGCTGCCGCTGCCCCTCCTGCTCGGGCTCGTCTCGCCGGCCTTCCGCGCCGACCTGCGCAGGCTGAACCGGTTCGCCGCGTACGACAAGCGCTGGCTGCGGGCCGCGCGCAAACGCCTGACCGCGCCGGACCTGCGTCCCGCCGGCAAGTTCAACGCCGGTCAGAAGCTCTACGCGGGCTGGCTCGCCGGGGCCGTGCTGGTCATGACGGCCACCGGGCTGCTGATGTGGTTCACCGGTCTGCTTCCGGCGGTCTCCCGCACCAGCGCCATCTTCGTGCACGACGTCCTGGCCTGGGCGATCGCCCTGGTGGTGATCGGGCACATGCGCAAGGCGTTCCAGGACCCCGAGGCCCGTCTCGGGATGCGCACGGGGTACGTGTCCCTGAGCTGGGCCAGGAGGTCACACACCCACTGGCTGGCGGAGGACCGCCCGGCGACGAAGGACACACGGGAGCTCTGAACCGCTCCCGCGGCACACACGCGCACACCCGGGTGGCCGGGCCCCGCAGGACGGGGCCCGGCCACCCGGGCGCGTCGTACGGCTACTCGCCCCGCGCGGCGGACGCGGCCAGGGGAGGCGTGGCCGCCTTCTTGCGCGCGCGGTACGCCGCCGCCTTCACGCGGTTGCCGCAGGGGTCCATGGCGCACCACTCGCGGCGGCTGCCGTGCGAGCGGTCGAGGTAGATCTGCGTGCACTCCGGCCTGCTGCACTCCTTGACCAGCTCCGCGTCCGGGCCGCTCAGGAGCCGTACGGCCTCGCGGGCCAGCGAGGACAACGCCTGCTGCGGTGTGGCCTCGACCCTCCGCCCCTCCCTGGTGAGCTGCGGGACGGCGGACGGCCCGCGGGCCGTCGCGTTGAGGAGCGCGAGCGCGCCGGCGTCGTAACCCTCCCTGTTCAGGGCGGACCTGACGAGCGAGAAGATCGCCTCACGGAGGGAGACCGCCCGCTCCACGTCGGACGGCTGCGAGAGCACGTCCGCGTCGACGAGCCCCGACTCGCGGAACCAGGCGTCGAGGCTCCCCGGTGTGGTGAGCATCTCCTGGGGGTCCGGGTTGCGTCGGCGCCTCAGGGTTCCCACGAAGTCCAGCACGGGCAGACCGCACTTGAACACATGCATCATGTCACCATTTTGACAGGTGACGAACAAGAGGGCAAGACCCGCGCCCGACGTCGGCACACCTTTCCCGCGGACGGCGGCCGCGCGGCGGCGACCCGACGGCTCCGGTCAGGAGGTGATCGCGGGCGCGGCGGCGAGCATGTCGAGGGAGAGCCGCCACAGGCGTGCCGCGCTCCGCGGGTCCAGGGCGTGGGCGGCCACCCCGCGGCGCAGCCCCGGCCGGTACGGGGCGGCCTCGGCGCAGTCCTCGAAGTACCGGCCGGTGACCCCCGCGACCAGGGGGGACGCCGCGAGCAGCACCGACGTGGCGGCGCCCTGCTCGACGTTCTTCACCGACACCCCGTCACTCCTGCCCGGCTCGAAGGACGCGGGGGCGTCGAGCGCCGACGCGATGTGCCGGGCGAGGTTGGTCTCGGCGATCCGGCCGGGGTTGAGGGCGTTGACGCTGACGCCGTCGCCCGCCCAGCGCGCGGCGGCCTCCACCGCGAACAGCACGTTGGCGGTCTTGGACTGGCTGTAGGCGGCCCAGGCGTCATATGGCCGGTGCTCGAAGTTGACGTCGTCGAAGAGGACGTCGCCGTTGACGTGACCCACCGAGCCGACCACGACGACGCGTGCGTCGCCGGCGGCGCGGAGCGCCGGGTGCAGGCCGGTGGTCAGCGCGAAGTGGCCGAGGTGGTTGGTGGCGAACTGCAGCTCCCACCCCTCGGGGGTGCGGGTCTCGGGGGACGCCATGACGCCCGCGTTGTCGACGAGGATGTGCAGCGGCCCTTCCCACGCGGCCACGAAGGCGGCGATCGACGCCCGGTCGGACAGGTCGAGCGGTGCCGTCAGGACCCGTTCGTTGCCGGTGGTGGCGGTGATGCCCTCGGCCGTCCGCGCGCCGGCGGCGGTGTCGCGTACGGCGAGGGTGACCTCGGCTCCCGCGGCGGCGAGGGCGCGTGCCGTCTCCACGCCGATGCCCGAGGAGCCGCCGGTGACGACGGCCCGCCGCCCGGCGAGGTCCACGCCGGCGACGACCTCCGCCGCGGTGGTCCGCGCTCCGAACGGGGTGGTGACACGTGCGTGCTCGGTCATGCTGTCCGCCTTACTGTGCGCTCCGTACCGCGGAGCGGGGAATGGGTGTCCGCTCTCCAGGCAAACACCGTTCAGCACAGGTCAGGCGGGTCGGAGCAGGCCCCGCGCAACAGGGGTCCGGTAGTACCTCCCGGGCCGGGCCCGGCGGGCGTCGCGGGGGACGCCGGTCACCCCGGCCCGGGGCGGCCGGGATCAGGCGTGGTCGCCCTGGTCGCCCTGGTCGCTCGCCACGCGCTGCAGCGCGAGGGTCAGCCCGGCGAGGTCCTGGTCGCCGAAGTGGTCGACGAGGTGGCGCCGCACGCTGGCGAGGTGCGTCGGCCACGCCTGCTCCAGGCGTTCGAGCCCGGCGTCCGTCAGCACGGCGTTCCAACCGCGGCCGTCCTCGGCGCACTTGACCCGTTCCACCCAGCCGTGCTTCTCCAGCCGGATGACGACGCGGGTCATCCCGCTGAGGGAGAGACTGCAGACGGCGGCGAGTTCGCTCATCCGCATCCCGCGCCCGGGGGTCTCCGACAGGTACATCAGCGGCGTGTACTCGGAGAGCGGCAGCCCGGCCCCCTCGACCATGTCGGCGTCGACGGCACGCGGGAGCTCCAGGAGCACCCGGCTCAGCGCGCGCACGAACGCTTCCTCACTCGCGCTGAGAGGCTGCGACTGCTGCTTCGTGGAGGCCATCACCCCACTTTAGCTCCTTGACCGGTCAATGAGACCCGATGATCGCCATTCCGGTGCGGGCATGTGCCTTTGACAGTTGTCGACCGGTCGTCTAGCTTCGAATAGGCGACCGGTCAGTTAGTTCCGGTTCGCTCACCCCCCTGGCAACGAAACACAAGGAACGGAGCGCCTCCTGTGGCCACCCCCGTCAAGCTCGCCATCGTCTACTACTCGTCGACCGGCACCATCACCGAGATCGCCAAGGAACTGCACGACGCCGCTGTCAAGGCCGGCGCCGAGGTCCGCCTGGTCAAGACCGCCGAGCTCGCCCCGCAGGCCGCCATCGACACCAACCCGGCCTGGGCCGCCCACCACGCGGCCACCGCGCACGTCCCGCACGCCACGCCCGAGGACATCGAGTGGGCCGACGCCGTCATCCTCGGCACGCCCACCCGCTTCGGCAACGTCTCGGCGCAGCTGAAGCAGTTCATCGACACGCTGGGCGGGCTGTGGGCCGAGGGCAAGCTGATCGACAAGGTCTTCAGCGGCTTCGTCTCCAGCGCCACCTCGCACGCGGGCCAGGAGGCCACGCTGCTGTCCCTCTACACCTCGATCCACCACTTCGGCGGGATCACGGTCACCCCGGGCTTCACCCAGCCGTCCAAGTTCATCGACGGCAACCCCTACGGCACCTCCCACGTGGACGGCCAGGGCAACAACCCCGTGGACGAGGTCACCCGCACCGCGGCCCGCGTCCAGGCCGAGCGGGTCGTCCGGGTCGCCGCGCAGCTCAAGGCCGCCTGACCCGTCCCGGCACCCCATCGGCAGCGGCGCCGCGCGGCCCCACCACCCCGTCACCGGGGGCCGCGCGGCGCCGCCCCCACACCCCCACCGAACCCACGAACAGGGAGATCCTGAGACATGCGCGTCGAGATCTGGACCGACATCGCCTGCCCCTGGTGCTACGTCGGCCGAGCACGCTTCGAGCGGGCCCTCGCCGGCTTCGAGCACCGGGAGAGCGTCGAGGTGCTGCACCGCTCGTTCGAGCTCAACCCGGACGCCCGGAACGGCTCGACACCGATCATCGACGCCGTGGCCGCGCAGTACGGCCGCACCCGCGAGCAGCAGGTCGCCCGGGAGGAGCACGCCGCCGCCGAGGCCGGCGCCGAGGGCCTGGGCTTCCGGATCGGCGGCCGCGTGTACGGCAACACCTTCGACGTCCACCGTCTGGCGCACCTGGCCAAGGAGCGCGGCGTCCAGCAGGAGTTCCTCGACATCGCCTTCCGGGTGAACTTCGCGGACGAGCGCTCCGTCTACGACCGGGAGACCCAGCTGGACCTGGCGGTCGAGGCGGGACTGGACCGGGCGGAGGCGGACGCCGTCCTCGCGGACCCCGACGCGTACGCCGGCGAGGTCCGGGCCGACGAGCGGCTGGCCGCGGAGCTCGGCGCCGGCGGGGTCCCGTTCTTCGTACTGGACCGGAAGTACGGCGTGACCGGGCTGCAGTCCGCCGAGATGCTGACCCGCGCCCTGGCGCAGGCGTGGGAGAACCACGCCGCGGCCCGGCCCTGACGCCCGGCCCGGGGGGGTCCGGCAGTACCCGTCTACGGCTCGTTCTCCGGTGGCGGGCGTCGTAGCGTGAAGGAGATGGACGCGCACACGACCGGGGCCGGCACCCGGAACACCGCTCTGGGGGACTTCCTGCGCTCACGCCGCGCGAGGATCTCCCCGGAGCGGGCCGGCCTGGCCCCCAAGCCG
Source organism: Actinacidiphila glaucinigra (assembly GCF_035918135.1). Classification (NCBI taxonomy): domain Bacteria; kingdom Bacillati; phylum Actinomycetota; class Actinomycetes; order Kitasatosporales; family Streptomycetaceae; genus Actinacidiphila; species Actinacidiphila glaucinigra. Next base: position 7,421,551 of record NZ_CP109144.1, on the reverse strand, counting down.
ACCGCCCGGCGGGTGCCCGGGCTGCGCCGTGAGGAGATCGCCCAGCTGGCCGGCGTCAGCGTGGACTACTACGTGCGCCTGGAGCGCGGGCACCACGTCAACGCGTCCGGGACCGTCCTCGCCGCCCTCGCCCGCGCCCTGTGCCTGACCGACGACGAGCGGGACCATCTGTTCGCCCTGGCCAGGCCCGGACGTCCGGCGACCCGTCCGCCGGCGCCGCAGCGGGTGCGTCCCGCCGTGCACCGCCTCCTGGAGACGATGACCGACGTGCCCGCGGTGGTCGTGGGGCGCCGCACCGACGTCCTGGCGGCCAACCGGCTCGCCCGCGCGCTCTACACCGACTTCGACGCGCTCCCCCAGCGGGAGCGGAACATGGCCTGCTTCATCTTCCTGGACGAGGCCGCCCGCACCCTCTACGACGACTGGGAGGGCGTGGCGCGCACCTCCGTCGCCGCGCTCCGCCTCTACGCCGGCAAGCACCCCCACGACTCCCGGCTCGCCGAACTCGTCGGCGAACTGTCCGCTCTCGACGACGACTTCCGGGCGTGGTGGGACGACCACGACATCAGGCGCCGTACGTACGGGGTCAAGCACTTCCACCATCCGGTGGTCGGTGAACTCACCCTGCAGTACGAGGCGCTGGCCGTCACCGGCGATCCGGACCAGATCCTCGGCGTCTACACCGCGGAGCCCGCGACCGCCTCCGAGCGGGCCCTGCGGAAGCTCGCCGAGTGGGCCGAGGCCACCGGCCCCACCGGCCGGACCATCTGACTTTCACACTTGAAGTCAGCTGTTAACCTGGCCCCGCAGGCCGGTCCGCGCCTGCCCCGAGGGCTGCCGCACCGCCCGGGCCGCCGACGACCGCGCGGCGCCGCCCGGGCAGCGCACGCCCGCAGCAAGGAGGCACGATGCACATCAAGGGGTCGGTCGCCCTGGTGACGGGCGCGAATCGCGGCATCGGCCGCGCCTTCGCGCGCGCACTCATCACCCACGGCGCGTCCAGGGTCTACGCGGGCGTCCGGGATCCGGAGAGCCTCGTCGACCAGAGCCTGGTCGACGACTGCCTCGTCCCCCTGCGCCTGGACGTCACCCAGCCCGAGCAGATCGCCGCCGCGGCCGCCGCGGCCGGCGACGTCAGCATCGTGATCAACAACGCGGGCACGGGCGGCACCGGCACCCATCTGCTGGACGGCCCCTTCGACGGCGCGCGCCAGGCGATGGAGGTCAACTACTTCGGCACCTGGGCCGTTTCCCGCGCCTTCGCCCCGATCCTCGCCACGAACGGGGGCGGGGCGCTGGTGAACATGCTCTCGCTGGCCTCCTGGGTCGGCCAGCCGCTGATCCCCGGGTACGCGGCCTCCAAGGCGGCGGAGTGGTCGCTCACCGACGCCCTCCGGCAGGCGCTGCAGCCGCAGGGGACGCTGGTGGTGGGCGTCCACGCGAGCTTCGTGGACACCGAGCTGAGTTCCTGGACGGACGCCCCCAAGATCAGCTCGGCGACGGTGGCGGAGCTGACCATGGACGCGCTGCTCCACGACCGGCCGGAGGTCCTCGCCGACGAGGAGACCCGGCGCGCCAAGTCCGCGCTCTCCGAGCGCCCGAGCGCCACCCCCGGCTCCTGACGCGTCACGTGACATGGCACCCCGACACGGCGAAGGCCCCGGACGTCTCCGTCCGGGGCCTTCGCCGTTCACTCGGGCAGTGACCGTCCGAGCCGGTCAGCGGCCGGCGGTCTGGCCGCCGTCGACGGGAAGGGTCACACCCGTCACGAACGGCGCCCTCTCCAGGTAGAGCACCGCCTCGACGATGTCGTCGATCTCCCCCATCCGCCCCACCGGGTGCAGCCCCGCCAGCACCTCGTGGGTCTCCACCGGGTGCATCGGGGTCTTGATCGTGCCCAGCGCCACCGCGTTGGCGCGGATACCCTGCGTCGCGTACTCGGTCGCCAGCGCCCGGGTCGCCGCCTGCAGGCCGCCCTTGGTGAGCGACGCCAGCACCGACGTCACCTTCGCGTCCGCCTGGTCACCCAGGCTGCTGGATATCTGGACGACATGCCCGCCGCCCTGCTGCAGCATCCGCTCCACGGCGAGCTGCGTGATGCGGAAGAAGCCGTCCACGTTCACCCCGATCACCGCGCGGTACTCCTCCTCGGTGTACTCGGTGAACGGCTTCGCGACGAAGATCCCCGCGTTGTTGACCAGCGTGTCCACCCGGCCGAAGCGCTCCACCGCCGTGGCGATCACGCGCTCCGCGGTCTCCCGCTCTGCGATGTCCCCCCGCACCGTCACCACTCCCGGGTCCCCCGAGTCGGCGATGTTCCGGGAAGTGGCGACCACCGCGTAGCCCAGCTTCCGGTACGCCTCGACCAGCCCCGCACCGATGCCCTGCGAGGCACCCGTGACGACCGCGACCTTCTGACCCTGAACGCTCATGGTGTTCCTTACTCCGTGGGGGGATCTCTTGGGATTCCGACACTAGACGACCGGTCGTTCAAAAAGTAGACGACCGGTCGGGAATTGTCAAAGAACCCGAGCACCGGCGGACGCGACCTCGCCGGGGACCGCCTCCCCGGCACCCGCCGGGTCCATGCGGTGCGGGAACCCGACGCGCAGCACGAACGCCGCCGCGGCGGCGGCCAGGACGACGAGTGCCGCCAGGACCAGCGCCTGCCGGTAGCCGTGGCGCAGCAGGGGCTCCACGGCCAGCGGGCCGAGGATCTGGCCCACCGAGTACCCGGCCGTCAGCAGGGCGACCGCGCGCGGGAACCGCAGATGCGTCCCGGCCGCCAGGGCGACCGTGCTCACGCCGATGAAGGTGGCGCCGAAGAGGAACGCCGAGACCAGCGCCGCGGCCGGCCCCTCCACCAGGGCGGGCAGGGCGATCCCGGCGGCCTGCACGACCAGCGCGGCGAGCAGTACGTCCGGGCGCGACCACCGACGCCCCAGCCCCGCCCACAGCGCTGCGGAGGGAACGGCCGCCACCCCGGCCAGCACCCAGGCGCCGGTGCCGAGCCGGCCGGGTGAACCCTGGTCGATCGCCGCGACCAGGAAGGTGCCGGCGATGATGTAGCCGACGCCTTCCAGCGTGTACGACGCGAACAGGGCGCCGAACCAGCGGTGTGTGCGCGGCGCCGTACGCCCCCGCCCTCCGGGAGCCGGCGCGGAAGCGGGAGCCGGCGCGGAAGCGGGAGCCGGCGCGGATTCCGTCCGCATCGTCCACGCCGGCACCGAGAGCAGCGCGGCGAGGACGGCGGAGGCCCACCACGCGGCCCGCCAGTCGGCGAAGCCGCGCAGGACGAGGACGAGCAGACCGGACAGGGCGATCCCGGCGCCGACCCCGCCGAAGCCCCAGCCGGGCAGGTGCGCGGGGTGCTCGCGCAGCCGCCCGAGGAGCGCGCTGACGGCGATGACGAAGACGGTCGCGCTCACCGCGCCCGCGACCAGTCGCAGCACCAGCCACGCCGTGGTCGCACGGGTGAGCGGCATGGCGGCGAGGCTCACGACGAGCAGCAGCAGCGAACCGCGCAGGACGGCGGCGGAGCGCGTCAGCCGGGGAAGGAAGGTCCCGGCCAGCGCGCCGACGAGGTAGCCGACGTAGTTGGCGGTGGCCAGGTGCGCACCCGCCCCGGCGGTCAGGCGTGCCTGAGCGTGCATCAGGGGGAGGATCGGGGTGTAGACGAAGCGCCCGACCCCCATCGCCGCCGCCAGCGCGGCCGCGGCCCGCAGTACGTGGCCCCAGGGCGAGCCCGGGAGGCCGCCGGGTGCGACGGACGGACTCTGGATTGATTCGCTCATGACATCTTCCTCGACGGGCGGGTTCCGGGGCGGGACGGACCACGGCCCCCCACCGGACCGTGTCCGGTCGGCGGGGGGCCGTGTGGGTGCCGCGTGCGGCGGGGCGTGCGCGGTCAGGCGCCGGCGTCCGCCTTCCCCGGGTCATTGGGGTGCGACTGCACCGCGGTGACGACCGCGGACATCCACGGCCACAGCGGCAGCGTGCCGAGGACCTTCTCGTACAGCCCGGCCTCGTCGTCGGCGCGCCACAGCCCGATGCTGCGCAGTTCGCCCACCGGGCGCCACAGCCGGACGAGGTGCCCGCCGGCGGCCAGTTCCCCGGCCCGGACGGCCTCGGCCGCGCGACGCCGGTCGACCTCGGCCGGGTCGGTGCCCTCGGGAACGGTGGTGGTCAGCTCGACCAGGAACTCCTTCACGGTGTTGCCTCTCCTGGAACATGGAAAACAGCAGGAACGTTCTGCGGGCGGGGGACAGCCGCCCGGGCCGGTGACGTGGTGCCGGTCCTGCGTACCCCCACCCTGCGCCCGCGGGCCGGGGCGGCGCCACGACCGGTTGCCTCCCTGCTGGGAGGCGCAACCTCGCAACGGGCCCCGCCCGCACGGCGGGTGACGTCCGGTCTCAGTGGTCGGTGACGATCCGGGAGACGTGGTAGGCGCGGATCAGCCAGCCGTCGCCCTCGCGCCGCAGGACCAGCGAGAGGTGCACGGGGGCCGTCCAGCCCTCCGCGCCCCGGAAGACGACGTCGGCGAAGCCGCCCGCCACATCGTCGCCGATACGGTAGCCCTGGATCTTCCCCACGTCCGCCCAGCGGTCCTCCGTCACGGCCTCGTAGTAGGCGCGCACCGCGTCCCGGCCCGCCGTGACCTCGGGCCCGAAGCCCTGGAACAGGGCATCGGCGGTGAACAACGCGGCCATCTCGTCCGGCCGGTGGCCGTCGAAGGCGGCCTTCCAGCGGGCGACCACCTCGCGCATCGGGCCGTTCGTCGTGTCCTTCGGATCAAGGCTCATGTCGGTTCTCCTCTGTGCTCAACGGTAGGAAGGGCGGCGCCCGCCCGCGTGCGGAGGGCGACCGGATCGGGGACGATCGATAGTAGTCGACCGGTCAAATAAAAATAGTTGGGCGGTCGTATACTGGCAAACACGGGCCGTCCGCTGACGCCGGCGAGAAGCCCCGGCCGGCACCGCCCGACCCCTGCCCACCCCGCGAACAAGCGTCGCCGCCCCGCAGGAGGAACACTCACATCATGGTCTCGCCACTGACCGCACTCGGGGTGGACACCCCGGTCCTCGCCGCGCCGATGGCCGGCGGTCCCACCACTCCCGCGCTGGTCACCGCGGCCGCCCGGGCCGGCGGTCTGGGTTTCGTGCCCGGCGGGTACCGCACCACCGCCGCGCTGGCCGAGCAGATCGCCGCCGTCCGGTCCGCGGGGGTGCCCTTCGGCGTCAACCTCTTCGCACCCAATCCCGTCCCGGTCGACCCCGACGCCTTCCGGCGCTACGCCCGTACCATCGCGCCCGACGCCGGGATCCACGGCATCGACACACTGGCCGCGGAGCTCGTCGAGGACGACGACCACTGGGCGGACAAGGTCGCCCTGCTGCTCTCCGACCCGGTGCCGGTGGTGAGCTTCACCTTCGGCATCCCGCAGGCCTCGGTCGTCTCGTCGCTGCGCGCCGCGGGCAGCCTGGTCGTCCAGACCGTCACCTCGGCCGCGGAGGCCCGGGCGGCCGCGGAGGCGGGCGCCGACGTGCTGGCGGTCCAGGCGTCCGCCGCGGGCGGCCACTCCGGCACCCTCACCCCGCAGCACACACCGGCGGCCGTCCCCCTGGAGAACCTGCTCGGCGAGGTGCGCGCGGCCGTACCCCTGCCGCTCGTCGCCGCCGGCGGCCTGGCGACCCCCGCAGCAGTGGCCGGTGCGCTGCGGGCCGGAGCCGACGCGGTCATGGTCGGCACCGTCCTGATGCGCGCCGACGAGGCCGGCACCTCCACTCCGCACAGGGCGGCACTGGCCGACCCGGCACGCACCGGGACGGTGGTGACCCGGGCGTTCACGGGGCGCCCTGCGAGGGCGCTGCGCAACGAGTTCACCGACCGCCACACCGGCGCGGCACCGGCCGGCTACCCGGCCCTGCACCATCTGACCGGCCCGATGCGCAGGGCGGCCGCCGCCGCCGGCGACCAGGAGCGGATCCACCTGTGGGCCGGCACCGGCCACCGTCACGCCACCGAGGAGCCCGCGGAGCGGATCCTGCGGCGGCTGGCGTCCGGGATCTGATCCCCGGCGCGTACGGGCGGGCCGCACACGCCGGCCCGCCCCCTGCGGACTGTCAGCTCAGAGCGACCCCGAGCAGGGCCTCCAGCCGCGCGATCGTCCCCTCGGGGTCCTTGGCGTGGACGCCGGCGAGCCCCAACTCGGCCGCCGGTGCGAGGTACTGCTCGGTGTCGTCCACGAACACGCAGGCCTCGGCGGGCAGACCGAGCTCCTTCAGCGCCAGTTCGAAGATGGCGGGCTCCGGCTTGCGCATCCCGTGGTGCTCGGAGATGACCACCGCGTCGTACGAACCCTCCAGGTCGTAGCCCTCGTAGAGGTTCCACGGCGCGAAGCCGACGGAGTTGGACAGGATCCCCACGCGCACCCCGGCGCGCCGGGCGGCGGCCGCGGCGTCGATCAGGGCCGTCTCGGGCCGCAGGTCGGCGAAGATCCGGCCCATGAGGTTGTCGGGCGCGACGCCGAGGCTGCGGGCCGCCGCGGCGTTCCACTCCTCCTGCGTGATCGCGCCGCGTTCGAGGTCGTGCGTGCGCCGGGTGCCCTCCTCGTCGAGGTAGAGCGCGGTGATGCAGGCACCCTCGGCCAGCCCCTCGCGCCGCTCGAAGGCGAGCACGGCGGGCAGCAGGGGCGTGGTGAGGACACCGCCGAAGTCGAGGATCAGGCCGGTGCGGTGGGACATGGCGGAACTCCAGCGGTAGCGACGAGGACGCGTGCCACCGCGATGCGGGCGCGGCAGCCGCGTGGTGGGCCGTCCGCCGGCGACGCTGCCGCACGGGGGCCCGAGGGGGCCGGCCCGCAAACGGCGGCCGCGCGGGCGGCACGCGCGGGACACGACCGGACGTCATCCTGCCACCTCCTTCCGCGGCCCGACCGGCCGCCCCTCCCCGGACCGGGGACGATTCCGCGACCCACACCTCTCGCGCGTCACCTCCTTGACCGGTGACGCTTGTGCGTGCAAGGGTTGCCGACGGGAGAACCCCCGGAACGTGAAAGAAGGTTGGGAATGATCGACAGGCGGAGCTTCGGCAAGGTCTTCGGCGCGGGCGCGGCCGCGGCGTCGCTCACGGGGCTTTCGGGCCTCGCGTCACAGCCCGCTTCGGCGGCGACGGCGCACGGGCCGGGGCCGGGGCCGGACGCGGGTGGAACGGCTCCGGTCCGGGGTGCGTACACCTCCCTCGGCGCCCTCAAGCAGGTCGACGCCGGCGTCCTGAACATCGGTTACGCCGAGTCCGGCCCCGCCGACGGCCCCGCGGTAATACTCCTGCACGGCTGGCCGTACGACATCCACAGCTACGTCGACGTCGCGCCCCTGCTGGCGGCCGAGGGCTACCGCGTCATCGTCCCGCACCTGCGCGGCCACGGCACGACGCGCTTCCTGTCGCCCCGGGCGTTCCGCAACGCCCAGCAGTCGGTGGTGGCGCTCGACGTCATCGCCCTGATGAACGCCCTGCGGATCGAGAAGGCCGTGCTGGCCGGCTACGACTGGGGGTCGAGGACCGCCGACATCATCGCCGCCGTCTGGCCGGAGCGCTGCAAGGCCCTGGTCTCCGTCACCGGCTACCTGATCACCAACCGGGACGCGAACAAGCAGCCGCTGCCGCCGAAGGCCGAGTGGGCGTGGTGGTACCAGTACTACTTCGCCACCGAGCGGGGCCGCCTCGGCCTGGAGGAGAACCGGCACGACCTCGCCCGCCTGGTCTGGGAGTTCAACTCCCCCACGTGGGAGTTCGACGACGCCACGTTCCGCCGCACCGCGGCGTCCTTCGAGAACCCGGACTACGTCGCCATCGTGCTCCACAACTACCGCTGGCGGCTCGGCCTCGCGAAGGGCGATCCGCGCTACGACCGCCTGGAGCGGCGGCTCGCCGCGGGCCCGATGATCGGGGTGCCCACCATCACCCTCGACGGCGAGGACGATCCGTTCACCCCGGCCGGGGAGGGAGCCGCCTACCGGGCCAAGTTCTCGGGCAGGTACGCCCACCGGACGCTGAAGGGCATCGGCCACAACGTGCCCCAGGAGGCACCGGAGGCGTTCACGGCGGCCGTCGTCGACGTCGACTCCTTCTGAGCCGGGCCGGCGGACGTCGGCCTCCCCTCACGCCGGCACAGGGCCGGCGACGACCTGACCGCCGGTGACGGGGACCGGTTCGGGGCGGATCGAGAGCACGGCACCGGTGGTGGTGCCGTGCTCTCGATCCGCCCCGTTCCGTTGTGTGCGTGCCGTGCACGGACACCCTCGCGCGGGGCCGCGCACGTCGGCCCCGGCCTTCGCCCCGGCCGGCAGGGAACCACCCACCGCACCGGCCGCGACGCCCGCGGTACGACGAACGCCGGGCCACCCGTTCCCCGTCCGCGCACCACCGCCCCCGGCCGAGTCACGGACGGGGGCGGTGGCGGTACGGCAGGCCGACGGCCGTGCGGTCACCCGAAGGTGAAGGAGTAGGCGCTGAGCCCTGGCGAGAGCTTCAGCGTCAGGACACCCTGGCGGGACGAACTCCCGCTCACCACACGGCGGATGCCGGGGGCGCCGGAGACGGGGAGGGTGGTGGTCCGCCCGTCCAGGGTCGCGGTGACCGTTCCGGTGCCACCGACGTCGAGGTAGACGTCGCGCGCGAAGAAGTCCAGCGTGATCCCGGCGTTCCGCCCGCTGGTGACCGCTTCCCCGCCGGCCTGCCAGGTCCCGGTCAGGGCGGCCTGGCCGGGCAGGAGCGCCTCCGGGCGGGCGAACTCACCGGTGCCCGTGGTCACGGGTCCGTTCACCACGGCGGCACTGCGGCCCGCCCCCAGCGGGATCTCCGGGGTCTGCCTCTGGTCGGTCGGGGTGTCGTCGGGGACGTCCGTGGGCGGCGGCAGTGCGGCGCCGGGGCGGGCGTCGGTGAGCAGTCGCCGGATCAGCGACTCGGTGCCGCCGTAGCCGCCCTCGCCGACGGCGACGTGCCGGACCTTGCCGCGGGCGTCGATCAGGTACTGGGTGGGCCAGGCCTGGTTGCCGAAGTTGTCCCAGGTCGCGTAGCCGTTGTCCAGCGCCACCGGGTAGTCGACGCCGAGTCGCCGGGCGCCCGCAGCGACGTTGCCGGGGACGCGCTCGAAGGCGTACTCGGGGGTGTGCACGCCGATGACCACGAGGCCGTCGGACCGGTAGTTCTCGTACCAGGCGCCGACGTGCTCGATCGCGCGCTGGCAGTTGATGCAGGAGTAGGCCCAGAAGTCGACGAGGACGACCTTGCCGGCCAGTGACTTCTTCGTCAGCGGCGCGTTCCCCGGCGTGTTGAGCCACTGCTGGATCCCCGAGATCTCCGGCGCCGCACCGCAGTCCAGGAGGACGGCCTCGGGTTCCTCCGCGCAGGAGCGCAACTCCCGCGAGCCGGAGGATCCGTGCCCGCCGGGGAGAGCGGGGCCGGCGATCGCGTCGTTGACGCGGGAGGTGTAGTCGGGGACGGCGCGCTGCACGACGTCGGTGAGGTTGAAGGTGAGGCCGAAGGCGAGCACGACGAAGGTCAGTCCGGCGGCGAACCGCACCCCGCGCTGCCGTTCGCGGAACGCGCGCACCCGCTCGCCCACCCTCCGGCCGGCCAGCGCGAAGAAGAGCAGCGGAATCGCGGTGCCGACCGCGAAGGCGACGGCGAGCACGACCGTCCCCGGGCCGATCCGGTGGGTGGCGCCGGCGACGGCGATCGCGGCGAGCACGGGACCGGCGCAGGGCACGTACACCGTCCCGAGGACGAGTCCCAGCAGGAACCCGCCGCGGCCGCCCCCGACGCGCCGCTGCCCGATCCGCGCGAACGGGCGCTCCAGCAGGTCCTGCACGGCCGGGAACATCATGGCCACGCCCAGCAGGAGCAGCACGCCGAGTCCCACCCACCGCAGGATGTCCGGCGGCACCGGCAGGGCGCCGAGCACCAGCGTGCCGAACAGCGTGATGAGGCTGAAGCTGACGACCAGTCCGGCCATCACCGCGAACGGCCGGCTCCTGCGCGCCGGTTCCGCCCCCTGCCGGGACGCCGGGACCCCGCCCGAGAGGAAGACCAGGGGCAGGACGGGGAGCACGCACGGGGAGACGGCGGTGACGAATCCGCCGACCAGCCCGATGAGCAGCAGGGTGAGCAAGACGACCTCCGGACGGGGCTCTCACGAACGGCCCCGGGGGGAACGGCGGGCGCCGGGAGCCTGGGCCCCGGCACGACGCGGACGGACGGTGCCGCCTCGGTGGGCGGCGGCGGGCACGGCCTCAGACGGCGGTGGCCCCGGCGGTCGCCGGGACGGCGAGCACCGTGGAGCGGGAGCGGATCGGGTGGGCGGCCGCGCCCTGCACCCGCACCTCACGCCGAGCGGCCGTGGTCTTCACCACACCCGGGAAGCGCGAGGCCGATCCCTCGGCCGGCGAAGGCTCCGGACCGGTCGCCCGGCCGTCGCGGCGCTCTCCGGCGGCGGTGACGGCCGCGATGTGGTTCGTCTCGGTCACGATCAGCCTTTCTCGCATGTCCCGGACCGAGCACGGCCCGATCCATCACCTGTCCGGATGGTGGCGACTGTGACAGAGCCCTTCGTCACCTGTCAAACAGGTGACGAAGCCACTTCGGACGCCGACCACCCCTGCTACACATGAGACGAATCACTCCCTTGACAGGTGACAGCCGGGGAGACATCGTCGACGGGAACGACACCCGCCCGCGGAGGAGACGACGCGATGCCGCCCACGCAACACAAGACGCCCGATGCCGCCGCGACGGCGCGCAGGACCCGGTTCGGCAAGCTGCCGGAGCGCATCCGGCCGGAGCAGATGGTCCAGGAGACCCCGGCCACGGCACCCGACCCGGCACGGCGCGTGTACAGCGCCGACGAGTGGCTCGTCCGCTACTGCCTGTGAACCGCGCCGGTCCCACCGGCCGAGGAGACGGAGGTTTCCCGTGCGTGTCCCCAAGCCCCTCCTGGCGGCGTCCCTGATGGTGCTCGCGGCGGCCGTGAGCGTCGCCTGCTTCGCCCAGGTCGTCTGACCACCCGCCCCCCATACGCCTCGCCGGCCCGCCCCGACCACCGTCGGGGCGGGCCGGCGTCGCCACACCCGAGGCCCGGCCGGGCGCCCTTGGCGGCGCTTGACGCATTTGAGACGACCGGTCATATTGGTCTTTCGACGCAGGTCCGCCCGTCGCTCCGGCGCGACGCGTGCGGCCTGCGCCGCGGCCGGCGCCGCCGCTGTGGCGCCCCGCCCGGCCATCCCCAACCCCACCGGTCGACCCGTCGAGGAGAACCATGTCCACGTACCGCGCATTCGAGGTCACAGGCGCCCGCAACTTCGAACTCGTCACCCGCGAGATCGTCGACCCGCCCGCCGGGCACGTCCGGCTGAGGGTGGAGAGCTGCGGCGTCTGCCACTCCGACGCGCTCGCCGTGGAGGGCCTGCGTGCCGACCCGTCGCAGCCGGTCGTCCCCGGCCACGAGGTCGTCGGAGTCATCGACGCCGTCGGCGAGGGCGTGAGCGCCTGGCGCGTCGGCGACCGGGTGGGCGTGGGCTTCCTGGGCGGTCACTGCGGCCAGTGCACGCCCTGCCGCCGCGGCGACTTCGTCAACTGCGCCGACCAGCCCCAGACCGGCACAACCGTCGACGGCGGTTACGCCGAGGTTCTGATCGCCCGCAGCAGCGGTCTGGTCCGGGTGCCGGACGAGCTCTCCCCCGCCCTCGCGGCCCCGCTGCTCTGCGCCGGCCTCACGACCTTCAGCGCCCTGAGCCGGCTGCACGTCCGCCCCGGCGGGCTCGTGGCGATCCAGGGCATCGGCGGCCTCGGCCACCTGGGCCTCCAGTACGCCGCACGGCTCGGCTACCGCGTGGCAGCCATCGCCCGCGGCCAGGAGAAGGAGAGGCTCGCCCTCGAACTCGGCGCGAGCCACTACATCGACAGCTCGGCACAGGACCCCGGAGCCGAGCTCCGCAAGCTGGGCGGCGCGGACGCCATCGTCGCCACGGCGGCGAGCGGCCCGTCGATGACCCCGCTGGTCCCCGGACTCGCCGCGCGCGGGCACATGGTCGTGGTCGGCGTCTCCATGGATCCGCTCACCGTCGCCACGCCCGACCTGATCTTCGGCCCGCGCACCATCACCGGCAGCCTGACCGGCTCGGCGATCGAGAACGAGGACAACCTCGAGTTCAGCTCCCGCTCCGGCATCCGCCCGATGATCGAGATGATGCCCCTGTCGCGGGCACCCGAGGCCTACGAGCGCATGATGTCCGGAAAGGCCCGCTTCCGGGTCGTGCTGGACACCGCGGCCTGACCCGGCGGGGCCTGCCCTGCCGGGTGTATTTTTGACAGGCGGGAGACGACCGGCCATATTGCGGTGCGGAGGAGGTGGCGCCATGGCCCGGCAGAGCATGCGCGAGGCGATCGTCGACGCGGCGGTCGCGCAGTTCCACGCGAAGGGGTACAACGCCGCGGGCGTGAAGGACATCACGGACGCGGCCGGCGTACCGAAGGGGTCGTTCTACAACCACTTCGACAGCAAGGAGTCGCTGGCCCTGGTCGCGCTCGACCGCTACGGCGCGGGCCGGCGGACGCACGAGCTGGCGGAACCCGGCACCCCGCCGCTGGCCCGCCTGCGCGCGCACTTCGAGTTCCTGCGCGACGAGACCGCGGACGCGGACTTCACCGGGGGCTGCATGTTCGGCAACTTCGGCGCCGAGATCGCCGACCACAGCGAGACGATCCGCGCGGGCGTCCGCGCGTCCCTCGGCCAGTGGGCCTCGTTGATCGCCGGCGCGCTCGCCGAGGCGCAGCGGGCCGGCGACCTGCGGGCGGACCTCGACACCGATCGGACGGCGCGGTTCGTGCTCAACGCCTGGGAGGGAACGCTGATCGCCGCGCGTTCCGGCCGATCGGGCGAGGCCTTCGAGGACTTCTTCGACACGGTCTTCGGAACGCTGCTCACCCCGCCGCCGGCCACGTCCTGATGTGTGACGGCGGGACGGTGCCCGGGCACCGTCCCGCCGGCGTTCCCCGTGCCGTTCGGGCACGGGCCACACCTGGGGCGCGCCCTGATCCCGCGCCCCGGCCTGCACGACGTGATCGAAAGGCGGACGACCATGTGCGTGATCGACACCGCGGCCAAGGAGGCCGTGGTGGGCCGGTTCCTCCGCGACCACCCGGACGCCGGGCGGGACGGTGCGACGCACCCCGCGCTGCGCGGCTGTGCCGAGGTGCCGTGGGCCGACCTCCCCGGCTGCCCCGCGGGGTTGCCTGCCCTCCTCCACGCGCTGCTGGACGAACGCGCCGCCCCCGAGGCCGTGCGGGTGCTCACCAACGTCCTGTTGGACGGCGTCTTCCGGATGGGCGCCGCGATGCCGGCCGCCCTGCCGTTCGTCATCCGCCTCGCCGTGTGTCCTGACGTGCCGGTGCGCTCCGGACTCGCCGACCTCGTCGCCGTGGCAGCCGAACTCGCCGAGCCGGTCGACCCGGGGGACGAGCGCGCGGTGCGCCTCTGGGGTTCGGACGCCGATCATCCGGAACGTGCGCGCTGCCGTGCCGTGCTCGCCGCGCACGCCGCCCTGGTCCGCCCGATGATGTTCGACGACGCGCCGCCCGCCTGAGGGGCGACCACGGGCCGCACCCGCCTCCACCGCCTCAAGTAGGCGGGATGCGCGCCCGGGTTGGGACGCGGAGCCGGTGTCGGCACCCGCCGAGCGGGCCACGACCCCTCGATTGGCCCTGGCCGCTCGCGTCCGTGCCTCCGTAGGCTCGCGACATGCGGATCCGTATCGTCGACGCCTTCACCGACCGCCCCTTCGCCGGCAACCCCGCGGGCGTGCTGCTGCTGGACGCGGACAGTTTCCCCGAGGACGGCTGGCTCCAGCGGGTGGCCGCGGAGGTCAACCTCTCCGAGACCGCGTTCGCCCATCCCACGCCGGGCGCCCAGGACGCGGACTGGGCCCTGCGCTGGTTCACCCCCCGGGCCGAGGTGAACATGTGCGGGCACGCGACCCTCGCCACCGCGCACATCCTGCACAGCACGGGCGCCGCCCGCGGCCCGGTGCGGTTCAGCGCCCGCTGCGGCGTCCTCACCACGACCGCCGGCGACGACGGCACCATCACCATGGACTTCCCGGTCGCCCCGCTGACCTCGGTCGTCGTCACGGGTGAGATCTCCGCGGCGATCGGCGCCGACGTGCTGTCGGTGCACCAGACCGGCGGCGACGTGGGCGACCTGATGGTGGAGGTCGTCGACGAGAGGACCGTACGGGCGCTCACGCCCGACATCGCCGCCGTCACCGCGCTGCCCTCCAGGCGCGGCCTCATCGTCACCGCGGCCGCCGAGTCCCCGGCGGCGACCGGCTACGACTTCGTCTCGCGCGGCTTCTTCCCCGCCCTCGGCATCGACGAGGACCCGGTCACCGGCAGTGCCCACACCGCACTGGCCCCGTTCTGGTCACGGCGTCTGGGCCGCGACGAACTCACCGGCCTGCAGGCCTCGGCGCGTTCCGGCCTGGTGCGCACGGTGCTGAGCGGCGACCGCGTACGGCTCAGCGGCCGTGCCGTCACCGTGATCGACGGCGAGTTGCACGCCCACCCGTAGGGCGGCCTCAGGCGGTCGGCAGCCAGCCGACCTTCCCGGCGAGCAGGGCGTAGCCCACGAAGGCCACGACGTCGATGAGCGCGTGGGCCGCCACCAGCGGCCCCACCCGGCCCCAGCGCCGGTAGAGCAGCACGAAGACGACACCCATCGCCATGTTCCCGATGAGCCCGCCGATGCCCTGGTACAGGTGGTACGAGCCGCGCAGCACACTGCTGGCCACCAGCGCGCCGACCGGGGTCCAGCCCAACTGGCCCAGTCTGCGCAGCAGATAGCCGACGACGACGACCTCCTCGAGCACGGCGTTCTGGATCGCGGAGGCGATCAGCACGGGGATCTTCCACCAGACGTCGGGCAGCGACTCCGGCACGACCGTCAGGTTGAACCCGGAGGCCCGCGCGCCCAGGTAGAACAGCAGCCCGGTGCCGCCGATGGCCGCGGCCAGGGCGGCGCCGCGCAGCACGTCGGCCCGCGGGCGGCGCAGGTCGAAACCGATGGCCGGCATGCCCGTTCCCTCGCGGGCCAGCAGATGGGCGACGAGCGCGACCGGGACGAGCGCGGTGGCGACGCCGAACAGCTGCCAGGACAGGTCGAGCCACGGACGGCCCGGCGCCTGCGAGCCGACAAGGGTGGCCGCCTGGTCCTTGAGCCCACCGGGCTTGGTCAGCGACCCGACGAAGCTGATCAGCGCCGAGAGCGCGCTCGCCCCGAGCGACAGCGCGAGCACCAGGAGGGTCTCGCTGCGCAGCGTACGCGGGGCGAGCCGCTCCACCGCCCCGGCCCCGGACCCGCCCGGCTCCGCCGAATTCCTGTCCACAGATGCCTCCACCCGCGCCATCCTGCCTCATCGGCCGGGCGGCACGGGCGGCGGCTCAGCGTTCCCGCGGCCACTCGTGCACGGGGGCGCCGGTGTGCATCAGCTCGCAGTAGCGCAGGGTCATCGCGGCCAGTGCCCGCTGCCGGTCCAGTCCGCGGTCCAGCTCCTGGTGGAAGGCGACGGCCTGCCACTCCGCGCCGTTCATGCGGTTGCGGCAGCGGCCCTCGATGATGCCGAGGTAGTGGTCCCGGTCCACCGGGTCGATCCCCCACGCGTCCAGTCCTGCGGCGGCCATCGGCAGCAGTTCGTCCAGGACGAGTTCGACGGCCCCGATCTCCAGGAGACCGCTGCCGCGCCCCTGCCGGGGCCAGGTGAACACCGCGTCGATGCCGTACCGGCAGGCGGCGTCGAAGTTCGCCGCGGCGGCCGCGAACGGCAGCCGGCTCCACACCGGGCGCGACGCCTCGGCGAGGGAGCGGACGAGCCCGTAGTAGAAGGCGGTGTTGGCGAGCACGTCGGCGACGGTGGGCCCGGCGGGCATCACCCGGTTCTCCACCCTCAGGTGCGGCACGCCGTCGACGACCGCGTACACCGGGCGGTTCCAGCGGTAGATCGTGCCGTTGTGCAGCGTGAGTTCCTTCAGCTGCGGCACCCCGCCCTCGTCGAGGACGTGCAGCGGATCCTCGTCCTCGCAGATGGGCAGCAGGGAGGGGAAGTAGCGCACGTTCTCCGCGAAGAGGTCGTACGCGGAGTCGATCCAGCGCTCGCCGAACCAGGTCAGCGGGCGCACGCCCTGGGCCCGGTGCTCCTCGGGCCGGGTGTCGGTGGCCTGCTGGAAGAGGGTGGGACGGGTCTCCCGCCACAGCTCACGGCCGAACAGGAACGGGGAGTTGGCGCCGAGCGCGACCTGCGGGCCGGCCACCACCTGCGCGGCGTTCCACACCGCGGCGAAGCGCGCGGGGGTGACCTGGAGGTGCATCTGCATCGAGGTGCACGCGGCCTCCGGGGCGATCGAGCCGGAGACGCAGGTCAGCCGCTCAACTCCCGAGATGTCGAGGGTGATGTCCTCGCCGCGGGCGGCCAGGATGCGGTCGTTCAGCAGCATGTAGCGGTCGACGCGGGAGAGGTTGGCACCGACCAGGTCCTGTGCGCCGAGGGTAGGCAGGATTCCCACCATCACGATGCGCGCGCCGACCTCGCGGGCCTTTCCCTCGGCATATCCCAGTCCCATGCGCAACTCTTCGGCGAGACGGTCCAGGACCCGGCCGGAAAGCCGGTGCGGCGCGATGTTCACCTCAATGTTGAACTGCGCTAGCTCGGTCTGGAAATCGCGGCTCGCGATGCGCTCGAGGACCTCCTCGTTCATCATGCGCGGCAGCCCGTCGCGGTCGGTGAGATTGAGTTCGATCTCCAGCCCCATGAGATTGCGGGGACGGTCGAACCGCTTCTCCTCCAGCAGCCGCTCCAACCCCAGCAGGCACTGCTTGAGCTTCCTGCGGTACCGCTGGCGGTCGGCCAGGTCGAACCCCGTGGCCGCGACCTTTTCCCCCATCGGAGGTCCTTCCTCGAGTGGGCCGTGATCACATCATGCCCAGCCCTGAGATCGATAAGGCCTCCGGCCTCGCTCCGGAGCCGCTAAGCTGGCCACGAGCACCGTCTCGCGGCACATTCCGCGGGCATGTACGGAATTCACATGCCGGCGGCGGCCCTCTCGTGAAAAACACCGACGAGATTCAGCCATCCGCAGTAGCACGGAAAGCGCAGTTCACGGCGTGGGCGACGGTGCAATCGGGGAGCAATTACCTGCCCAGGGTGTCCTGGAACCGCCTTGCCCGTAATATCACTGACGGCTAGATGAAACACTGCGCGAACACACCTCGTATATCCTTCGTTCACAGGCAGAGCCTCCGCGACCCGCCGCGCGCCCGCGACGTCACCGGCCACGGGAAGGGATCCGCATGCCCACGCCGATTCCGTTCGTCGCCACCCCCACGCGCCTCACGGATCCGGGCTGTCCCGGCCTGCCGCCGTGTCGTCTGCTCCATCGCTGACAGTGCTGTCCGCACCCCGCCGAGCACCCCCGTGTCTCCTCATGAGAGGCCGCCCACCATGCCGCTGCAGGTAGCCCCAGCCCCCGCTCCCGCTCTGCGGAGCGTTCTCGCCGCCCTGAGTTCCCCCACCGCAGTCCGCGAGGCCCGCACCCCCTCGCTGCGCAATGCCACGGGGCCGCTGGTCGCCGAGCACCCGCTCCCTCTGCACGTCCTCGACCCCGTGATCACCGAACCGGGAGGACTGCCGCGCGCGCGACTGACCGGCTGGCGCTTCCACATCCGTACCGGCGAGAAGGTGGCGGCCGCGGGCGAGACGGTGGACACCCCGGACGGCTGGGCGTTCTCGCACTTCTGCGAGGGCCCGTACCTTGCCTCCACCGAGCGCGCGCTGCGCCAGGCCGACGCGCTCACCACCCCTTACCAGCCGCACCTGCTCTCGGTACCGGGGCTCTACATGCTGACGCTGTGGCTGCACGGGGACATCGCTGCCGACGCGGGCACCGCGCAGCCGGCCCCTTCCGACCTGCTGATCCCGCTGGCGCCGGCCCCGCCGGGGATCGCCGCGCACCGTATGCACCGGCTCTCCGACCTGGTGCCGGTGCTGACCCTGCGGCTGGCTCCGCCACCACTGCTGGGCACCACTGCCTGAGACTCCCGGCTGGGGCGACCTCACACGCCTCCGTGACCGTCCGGTCACGGAGGCGTTGCATTGTCCGGGCAACCGCCCGCGAGAGTGAATGCGTCCCCAACTAACGAGGACAGCTCACGCGAAATCCCTGCGGAAATCCCTCAGTAGAGCAACACTGGGACCGACCGACTGAACGGGGGAGCGGCATGACTGAGGTTCCTACCCAAGGCAGCCGTACTTCACACCACTCGCAGCGAAAGACGTCGTCCATGTGCCCGCACCAGCCGCAGTGTCCGTCCGCCGGCAGCCCCGACCGCGAGGCCGCCCACATCATGGCCAGCCACCCCGAGCAGGGCTGGAGCCTGCTGTGCAACGGCGTCCTCCTCTTCGAGGACACCGGTGAGCTCCTCCCCGACGGGCAGATCATCGCCCCGCACCGCCCGCTCGGCAGCGAGCACATCGTCACGGCGGCCTGACCGGGCCGGGAACGACACAGGGCCGACCCCGCTGCTGCAGCGGGGCCGACCCTTGAGCGTCAACCGCCCTTACGCGTCGTACTCTTCGAGCGGGGGGCAGGAGCAGACGAGGTTGCGGTCGCCGAAGGCGCCGTCGATGCGGCGGACCGGCGGCCAGTACTTGTCCGCGGCCGACACACCGGCGGGGAAGACCGCCTCCTCACGGGAGTACGGGTGCTCCCAGTCGCCGCCCAGGGCCGCAGCCGTGTGCGGGGCGTTGCGCAGCGGGTTGTCCTCCTTGGGCCACTCCCCCGAGCCGACCCGCTCGACCTCGGCGCGGATCGCGATCATCGTGTCGCAGAAGCGGTCCAGCTCCGCGAGGTTCTCGCTCTCCGTCGGCTCGATCATCAGCGTCCCGGCCACCGGGAACGACATCGTCGGCGCGTGGAAGCCGTAGTCGATCAGGCGCTTGGCCACGTCGTCGACCGTCACGCCCGTCTCCTTGGTCAGCGGGCGCAGGTCGATGATGCACTCGTGCGCGACGAGCCCGCCAGGACCCGTGTAGAGCACCGGGAAGTGCGGCTCCAGGCGCTTGGCGATGTAGTTCGCGCTGAGCACGGCGACCTGGGTGGCGCGCTTGAGGCCCTCGCCGCCCATGAGGCGCACATACGCCCAGGAGATCGGCAGTATGCCTGCCGAGCCCCACGGCGCGGCCGAGATCGGGCCGACGCCCGTCTCCGGGCCGGCGGACGGCTGGAGCGGGTGGTTGGGCAGGTACGGGGCGAGGTGGGCGCGGACCGCGACCGGGCCCACGCCGGGGCCGCCGCCGCCGTGCGGGATGCAGAAGGTCTTGTGCAGGTTCAGGTGCGACACGTCTCCGCCGAAGTGGCCGGGCTTCGCCAGGCCCACCAGGGCGTTGAGGTTCGCGCCGTCCACGTAGACCTGGCCGCCCGCGTCGTGCACCGCGGCGCAGATCTCGCCGATGTGCTCCTCGAAGACACCGTGCGTGGAGGGGTAGGTGACCATGAGCACGGCGAGTTCGTCGCGGTGCTGCTCGATCTTGGCCCGCAGGTCCTCGACGTCGACCTCGCCGTCGCCGGCGGTCTTGACGACGACGACCTTCATACCGGCCATCACGGCGCTGGCGGCGTTGGTGCCGTGCGCGGAGGACGGGATGAGGCAGACCGTGCGCCGGCTGTCGCCGTTCGCGCGGTGGTAGGCGCGGACGGCCAGCAGGCCGGCGAGCTCGCCCTGGGAGCCGGCGTTCGGCTGGAGGCTGACATTGTCGTAGCCGGTGACCTCGGCGAGGCGCTCCTCCAGCTCACGGATGAGGGTCAGGTACCCCTCGGCCTGGTCGGCCGGCGCGAAGGGGTGCATCGCGCCGAACTCGGGCCAGGTCACCGGCTCCATCTCGGTGGTCGCGTTGAGCTTCATGGTGCAGGAGCCCAGCGGGATCATGCCGCGGTCCAGCGCGTAGTCGCGGTCGGCGAGGCGGCGCAGGTAGCGCAGCATCGCGGTCTCGGAGCGGTGCTGGTGGAAGACCGGGTGGGTCAGGTAGTCCACGCCGCGGGCCAGGCCGGCGGGCAGTGCGTCCTCGGTGGCCGCGTCCAGGGACTCGACGTCGGCGGTCACACCGAAGGCGCCCCAGACCGCGGCGAGATCGGCGCGGCCGGTGGTCTCGTCGCAGGCGATGCCGACCAGGTCCGCGTCGACCTGGCGCAGGTTGACCCCGGCCTCGCGGGCGGCGGCCACGACCTCGGCGGCACGGCCGGGCACACGCGCGGTGACGGTGTCGAAGAAGGCACCGGTGGTCACCTCGACGCCGCCGGCGCGCAGGCCGGCGGCGAGGACCGCGGCGTAGCGGTGGGTGCGGCGGGCGATCTGCGCCAGGCCGTCGGGGCCGTGGTAGACCGCGTACATCCCGGCCATGACGGCGAGCAGCACCTGCGCCGTGCAGATGTTGCTGGTGGCCTTCTCGCGGCGGATGTGCTGCTCACGGGTCTGCAGCGCAAGGCGGTAGGCCTTGTCCCCGTCGGCGTCGACGGAGACACCGACCAGGCGGCCCGGCAGGCTGCGGGCGTACGTGTCGCGGACGGCCATGTAACCGGCGTGCGGGCCGCCGAAGCCCATGGGCACTCCGAAGCGCTGGGTGGTGCCGACCGCGATGTCGGCGCCGAGCTCGCCCGGGGAGGTGAGCACGGTCAGGGCCAGCAGGTCGGCGGCGACGGTGACGATCGCGCCGATCGCGTGGGCCTGCTCGACGACCGGCTTGAGGTCGCGCACGGCGCCGGAGGCGCCCGGGTACTGCAGCAGCACGCCGAAGACGCCGCGCTCGGCGATCTCCGCCGGGATGCCGTCGCTGAGGTCGGCGACGACGACCTCGACACCGGTCGGCTCGGCGCGGGTCTCGATGACGGCGACGGTCTGCGGGAAGGTGTCGGCGTCGATCAGGAAGACGCCGTCCTTGACCTTGCCGACGCGGCGGGCGAGTGCCATCGCCTCGGCGGCCGCGGTGCCCTCGTCGAGCAGCGAGGCACCGGAGGTGGGCAGCCCGGTGAGGTCGGCGACGACCGTCTGGAAGTTCAGCAGGGCCTCCAGGCGGCCCTGGGAGATCTCCGGCTGGTAGGGCGTGTAGGCCGTGTACCAGGCGGGGTTCTCCATGACGTTGCGCAGGATGACCGGCGGGGTGAAGGTGCCGTGGTAGCCGAGGCCGATCATCGGCCGCAGCACCTGGTTGCGGTCGGCGAGCGACCGCAGCTCGGCGAGGACCTCGGGCTCGGTGCGGGCGCCGGACAGGCCGAGCGCCTCGGCGCTCTTGATGGCGTCCGGGACGGCTGCGGCGGTCAGCTCGTCCAGCGAGCCGTAGCCGACCTGCGCGAGCATCTTGGCCTGCGCACCGGCGTCGGGACCGATGTGACGCTGCTCGAAGGGGATGCCGCGCTCCAGCTCGGAGAGTGGGATGCGGTTGGCGGTCATCAGCGGAGGCCTCCTGGTCTGGCGCGACACGGCCTCCCCCTCTGTCATCTGAACCTGAGAGCTTCACCGTCCCGCACACGCGCCGGGACGGCTTTCACCGTCGGTGAGGAAGGGGCCGCGCACAGTTTGTGCCGCCCTTTCCTGCTTTCCAGAGTGACCTCGCCCATGCGGTACGGATGCCTGAGAGATTCCGGGGAGGGTTTGCTCCTTCGGCGCCCGACGGGCGGTTCCCCGCGTCGCCAGGACTCTCCCGCAAGGGGTCAGCAGCCGCTGTCAGCGTACCAGCGCGGTCAGGGAGCGGGTCATGTGACAGCCGCCACCTTTCGTGCCTAAATAGGATTAATCGCGATCAGTTGGAGGGACCGTGCAGACCGGCATCGATCCGCGCAGCCTCATCGGACGCAGGGCCTTCGACCGCAACGGGATGAAGATCGGCACCGTCGACGAGGTGTACCTCGACGACGCCACCGGAGAACCCGAATGGGCCGCGGTGCGCACCGGTCTCTTCAGCCGTGACGCGTTCGTGCCGCTGGAACCGAGCGAGTTCACCGGGGAAGAGCTGCGCGTGCCGTTCGACAAGGCACTGATCAAGGACGCCCCGGACTTCGGCGTGGGCCGGCACCTCTCCCCCGAGCAGGAGCTCCAGCTCTACCACCACTACGGCATGAGCGGGCCCTCGCTCTCCGGCCCGGTGCCGGAGCCCCCGCCGGACCGCGACTTCGGCACGCTGGCCGGCGACAGCTGACGCGGGAGTCCCGGCAGGTCCGATAACACCAGCGGGAGCGGCTCGGACGGCTCCAGCTCCGCATCGGTCACCGCGAAGGTGCGCACCCGCCCAGGCTCCGCCGAACCCGGCTCCTCGAAGCGCACGGTGACCCTGCCGACCCCGCTGCCCTGCACCCACCCGGCGCCGTACTCGGTGTGCCGTACGTCCTGGCCGGGCACCCAGCGCCGCTCCGCCGGACCGGCCTCCTCCGCGGGCCGCTCCGGAGTCCCCTGCGACGCGCCGGAATCCTCGTCCGCAGCGCTCTCCTCGTCCCGTTCCGCCGCCTGGGCGAACAGGTCCTCCTGCGTGAAGTCGGCGAGCCCGGCGACGCCGACCCCGAGCAGCCGGACGCCACCGGTGATGTCGACGGCCTCCAGCAGCCGAGCCGCGGTCTCCCGGACCACCGCGAGGTCGTCGGTCGGGGCGCGCAGGGTCTCCGAGCGGGTCAGCGTCGTGAAGTCGTAGCGCCGCACCTTCAGCACCACCGTGCGGCCCGAACGGCCGGCGGAGCGCAGCCTGCGCACGCAGCGTTCGGCCAGCCGGTCCACCTCCAGCCGTACCCGTACCCGGTCGGTGAGGTCCACGTCGAAGGTGTCCTCCACCGAGACCGACTTGCTCTCCCGGTCGGCGACCACGGGCCGCTCGTCGATCCCCAGGGCCATCCCGTGCACATGGGCGCCGTGCGCCTTGCCGAGCAGCCGCACCAGCTCGGCCTCCCCCGCCTCCACCACCTCGCCGACCGTGAGGATGCCCGCCCGCCGCAGGTGTTCCGCCGTCGCGGGACCCACGCCGGGCAGCGTACGGACCTGCATGGGGGCCAGCAGCTCACGCTCGGTGCCGGGCTCGATGAGCACCAGCCCGTCCGGCTTGGCCTGCTCCGAGGCGATCTTGGCGAGCAGCTTGGAGCCCGCGAGCCCCACCGAGCCGGTGAGCCCCGTCGCCGCCTTGATGTCCGCCCTCAGCCGCTCCCCCACCGCGCGCGGGTCGTCCGCGATCCCGCCCGCCTCCAGGTCCACGAAGGCCTCGTCCAGACTGAGCGGCTCGACCAGCGGCGAAAGCCGCGACAGCAGCTCCATGACGATGTCGCTGATCTGCCGGTAGACCGCGAAGCGCGGAACGAGGTAGGCGGCGTTGGGGCACAGCCTGCGCGCGTGGGCCATCGCCATGGCCGAGTGCACCCCGTGCACCCGGGCCTCGTACGACGCGGTCGCCACCACCCCGCGCGGCCCGAGACCCCCCACGACGACCGGCTTGCCCCGCAGACTCGGCTTGGCGGCCTGCTCGACGGCGGCGAAGAACGCGTCCATGTCGAGGTGGAGGATGGTCGGCGCGCTTCTCACAGTCACCGATGGTGCACCACGGGTCCGACATCCGCCGTACGCGTGTACGGCGGATGGGTGGGGTGCGGCCGGTCCGGCGCCGTCAGCCCGCGCGGTTGCGGCGCCGTGCCAGCTCGTCGCCCGGGTTGTGGCCGACCAGGGTCTCCCCGGTGTCGACCCGCTCGGAGTGCAGCTGCGACAGGGCGCCCTCGACGTCCCGCCAGACCACGCCCACGGCGATCCCGAAGATCCCCTGGCCGCCCTGGAGCAGGTCGACGACCTCGTCCGGCGAGGTGCACTCGTACACCGTCGCCCCGTCGCTCATCAGCGTCATACGGGTGAGTTCCGCGGGCCCGCTGGACCGCAGGTGCTGCACGGCGGTGCGGATGTTCTGCAGGGACACGCCCGTGTCGAGGAGCCGCTTGACGATCTTGAGGACCACGACGTCCCGGAAGCTGTAGAGCCGCTGTGTCCCCGAGCCGTACGCGGGCCGGATGCTGGGCTCCACGAGCCCGGTCCGCGCCCAGTAGTCCAGCTGGCGGTAGGTGATGCCGGTGGCCGCGCAGGCGGTGGGCCCCCGATAGCCGACCCGTTCGCCGGCCCCCTCCGGCAGCTGTCCCGAGGTGTCGCCCGAACCCCCTCCGCGGGGCGTCGCGGCGTTGCGGGCCAAGGCCCCGCGCATCGGATACGGGCCGCCAAAGGCCGTACCGTCGCCGGTGCTTCTCACGCCGACCTCCCGTCCCTTCGCACCCCTCAGGGCACGCGCACGTGCCATCGGGACTTTCCTTCTCGACGGTAGGCAGTCACTCCGGGTGCGTCAACGATCGCCACGCTCGGCACGCCGAGTGATATCAACCCCAGAGGTGGTTTTCCGTGTCCACGGCGAGGGTAGGGCTGGACGAATGTCCTCGGCGGGCCTCATTGGCTGCTGGTGCCGAAGTCCTCCGGCGAGATCTGGTCGAGGAACTCGCGGAACTTCTCGACCTCGTCCTCCTGCTCGTCGGGAATGGCGATGCCGGCGTCGTCCAGCACACCGTCGCTCCCGTAGATGGGGGTACCGGTGCGCAGCGCCAGCGCTATGGCATCCGAGGGACGGGCGCTCACCTCCACACCACTGGCGAACACCAGCTCGGCGTAGAAGACGCCGTCGCGCAGGTCGGTGATCCGGACCTCGGTCAGCGTCTGGCCGACGGCCTCGAGCACGTCCTTGAACAGATCATGGGTCAGCGGCCGCGCGGGCGTCATGCCCTGCTGCGCGAAAGCGATGGCGGTGGCCTCGCCCGGCCCGATCCAGATGGGCAGGTAGCGGTCGCCTCCCACTTCCCGCAGGAGCACAATCGGCTGGTTGGAGGGCATTTCGACCCGGACACCCACGACGTCGAGCTCGTTCACACAGCAACCCTAGGCCGTGCCCGGCAGGTTTGGGTAGTCGGGACGGGCCCGGCCGGTCGCCGACCGGGCGTGTCCTGGCCACGTCGGCTCAGAAGAGCCGCACCCTGAGCGCGGACTGCACCAGCGCCGCGTGCAGCCGCACCGACAGCGCCGCCAGCTCCCGCGCGGTGGCCTCCGCGTGCGTCCTGGTCTGGGGATTGCGGTGCCTGCGCAGGGGCGCGACCACCTGCTCCACCAGACCGGCCTCACGCTCGGCGGCGGCCTTCATCGCGCGCAGGTGCCGCGGCTCGAGTCCGAAGCGGCCCAGATCGGCCACGATCTTGGCGATGTTCACCGTTTCGGCGTCGTAGTCGCCGTCAGGACCCGCCTCCACCAGCCCGTACGCCTCCCACTGGGCGAGCTCGCCCGGTCCGGCGCCCGTCGCGGCCAGCAGTTCGTCCCGGCCGATGCGCAGCGCCGGCGGCGCCTCCCGTTCCACCGCGCCGACCTCGATCAGCTCCCGGGACTCCCCGGAGGACGGGACGGGCAGCGGCAGCGGCTCGCCGCGGTCGAGGGCGTCGACGTGCTCACGAATCACTTTGAGCGGAAGATAGTGGTCCCGCTGCATGCGCAGCACATGCCCGAGCCGCTCCACGTCCCGGACGGTGAACTTCCGGTATCCCGACGGAGTGCGCTGCGGCTCCACCAGCCCCTCCGCCTCCAGGAAGCGGATCTTGGAGATGGTGACCTCGGGGAACTCCTCCCGCAACTCGTTGAGCACCGCTCCGATGCTCAGCAGCCGGTCGTCCGCGGTGGCGGTGCCGTTGCCGGCACCGCCCGACGGTGTAAGAAGCATGAACCTTCCCTCGCGGGTCAGGCGCCCCACTGGCTCGCGTAGAAGACCAGTCGGTACTTGCCGATCTGTACCTCGTCGCCACTGGACAAGGTCACCGAGTCGATCCGCTCCCGGTTGACGTAGGTGCCGTTGAGGCTGCCGACGTCGGAGACCGTGAAGGAACCGTCCTGCTGGCGCCGGAACTCCACGTGACGCCGCGAGACGGTGACGTCGTCCAGGAAGATGTCGCTCTCCGGGTGACGGCCGGCCGTGGTCAGCTCACCGTCCAAGAGGAAGCGGCTCCCCGAGTTGGGGCCACGGCGCACCACCAGCAGCGCGGAGCCCGGGGGCAGCGCGTCGACCGCGGCCTGGGCCTCCGGGGACAGCGCCGGCAGCACGGTCTGTCCCGTCGCCTCGGCCTCGTACGCCTCGATCCCGGAGATGGAGATCGTGGACGTGGTCTCGGAGGCACGCTCGGACGGCACCCCGGCACGCAGCGGCGCGCCACAGTTGGAGCAGAAACGGCTCGCTTCCGCGTTCTGGAACCCGCACCGCGCACAGACCGGCAAGGACCCTCCACCCGTGCTAGAGGCTGATGGTTGCTGGAAACCTATGCGCCCCGCAGCCGCAGGGTCAACAGAAACCGCACCATGACCGCCCGAAATGTCACCGCCCGGAGCAGCGGCCTCGTCACGGAACAGCGGGCGCTCCTCGCCCGCTCCCTCCCCCTGCACGTGCCGCGGCGCGCGGTGACGCGCGGTGGGGCTGTCACCAGCCGGACGCGAACTCTTGCCGAACCACTTACCGAACAACTTCACGGGCGATTCCCCTTGAACGACACAGACCCGCCCGTGGGGCAGGACGAACCCTCAGTCACGACCAACACACAGTTTCTCTCACGCACCACCCCAACGGTGCGGCGACCCCCCGCATTCTCCCGCCCTCCCCCGCATACCCCACTCGCCCCCGCATCACCGGGTTGACGACTGAGCGTAGTCAGGCTGCTCCGACGGCCGCAAGGCGTCGACAACGATCTTCTCCGATCGTGCCACGTCCGCTGTGGCCTGCTCCTTCTCCAAAGTCTGTACCACGCCGCCCGGGATGTTCAGGGCGGGTTCGAGATCTTGTGGATTACCGATGACCTTGAAGCGGTAGGGCGCGTTCACCTTGTGCCCGTCGATCTGCACACCGCCCGACCCCTGGGTGAAGTACGTGTCGGCCACGACCCGCACGTCGTTGATCTGGATCGCCTCCGCTCCCGCGGCGCGCAGTTCCTGGAGCGCGTCGAGGAGCATGTCGGCCTCGACCGCGTTCTGGGGGTCGTTGACCGTCAGCGTGATCCCGGGACCC
This sequence comes from Actinacidiphila glaucinigra, assembly GCF_035918135.1. Classification (NCBI taxonomy): domain Bacteria; kingdom Bacillati; phylum Actinomycetota; class Actinomycetes; order Kitasatosporales; family Streptomycetaceae; genus Actinacidiphila; species Actinacidiphila glaucinigra. The sequence goes on along the minus strand of NZ_CP109144.1, from coordinate 7,394,363 downwards.
TCGACGGCGACCGTGCCGGCCAGCACCCCGAGCTGCTCGGCCTTCTGCTCGGTCTGCTTGCGGGCCTCCTCGGCCTGGTCGGAGCTGTTCTCCAGCTCCGTGCGCTGCTCCTCCAGACGCCGCTGCTCGTCGCCCAGCCGCTGCGAGCGGTTGTCGAGTTCGTCCAGGATGCGCACCAGGTCCTCCTGGCGGGCGCCGCGCAGTGCGCTGGTGTCGCTGGTCGAGCGGACCTGGATGGCCAGGCCGAGGCCGAGCACGAACAGCAGCAAGGCGACGATCAGCTGGGCCCGGGACACCCGCGGCGGCCACAGCCCCGCCTTGAGGCGTTGCCGGCCGGTCACACCGGACGCCGAGCCCGCTGGTCTCCCCACGTCCGGCGAGGGCTGCTGCCGCCCCGGCGCGGAAGGCTCCGCGTCCGCCGCCGCGGTGGGCGGCATCGGTCCGGCGGCGGGCAGCTCCGGGCGTGCCGGGGGCTCGGGGCGCCGGGACCGCTCCGGCCGGAAGGGCGGCTCGGGCCGCTCGGGCCCGGCGTGCTCCGCCGGCCTCCTCGGTTCCGCGGGCTCGCCTGGAGTGCCGGGGCGCGGCGTCTCCGGGCGCTCCGGCGTCTGGTCGCTCTCGTCGCTCATCGTGCTGTCACGCCCGGAAGACATGGCGGCGGATCGCCGCGGCGTTGGAGAAGATGCGGATGCCGAGGACGACGACCACACCCGTGGAGAGCTGCGCACCCACCCCCAGCTTGTCGCCCAGGAAGACGATCAGCGCGGCCACGACGACGTTGGAGAGGAAGGAGACCACGAAGACCTTGTCGTCGAAGATCCCGTCGAGCATGGCCCGCAGACCGCCGAAGACGGCGTCGAGCGCGGCGACCACGGCGATCGGGAGGTAGGGCTCGACCACCGTCGGCACCACAGGGCGGACCACCAGGCCCACCACCACTCCGACGATCAGGCCCAGTACGGCGATCAATTCGTACCCTTCCCATTTCCGGATGCGCTCGACGACGGCCCGGTCGACGGGACCGGGGTCGCGGAGCGGATGATCAGACTCGGAGCCGCGGGCAGTTCCAGCTTCTCCTTCTCGGAGATGCGCGTACGGATCCCGTAGTTCTCCTGCAGGACGTGCAGGTACTGCCCGTCCGCACTGTCCAGGAAGGACGTGCTCAGCTTCTGCGGGTCCCCGATCGCCAGGACCGTGTAGGGCGGTACCAGCGGCCGGTTGTCGACCAGTATGGCGTCACCCGCGGCACGGATGGCCGACAACGACGTCAGCCGCTGCCCGTTGATGGAGATGGCCTCCGCCCCCGACGCCCACAGTCCGTTGACGACGCGCTGCATGTCCCGGTCGCGCACGCGGCCGGTGTCCGAGAAGTCACTGGTCGTACGCGGATCGTTGCCGCCGCCCGACGAGGCCTCCTTGGCGTCGTTGACCTCCAGCTCGATCCCCGGCCCCGTGACCGGCGTCGCCCCGGCGAGCAGCGCCACGCGCTCCGCCTCGCCGTCCCGGTCGTTGAGCGCCTGCCGCTGCCTGGCCGCCACGTCGTCGCGCAGCTCGTCCACGCTCTTCTGCAGCTCGTCGGCGGTACGGGTCTCGGACTGGATGCGGTCGATGAGCTTCTGCCGCTCCTTGGCCAGCGTCGGGGCCGCCACCTGCGTCTGCGCCGCGCCTATCGTGACCACCACGGCGGCCAGCACCAGGCCCAGTGCGAGCACCATCCGGCCCCGCAGCGTCCCGGGCAGACGGGACGTACCCGTCGCGCCCCGGCGGGCGGTGGCCTCGGCGTACCCGTCGTCGAGGCTGTGCTCCATGACGTTGTTCAGCAGCGACATGGAGGCGTCCGGGCGCCGGGTCACGGCCCTCCCAGGGGCGCTGCTCCGATCGGGGTGCTGCTGCGGCATGCCGCACATCGTCGCACGTCCCCGCCACCGACCTCGAACGGGCCCCTCCCGACGCGCCGTTCGTCGCATCGGGAGGGGCCCGTGAGCCGTCGCCGGGGCGGGGTCAGCGGCCCGCGCTGTCCACGATCCCCGCCCACTCGTCGAGCAGTGCCTGCGCGGAGGCGTCGTCCGGGCCCTCCGCCCACAGGTGTGTGACCGCCTCGGCCGGGTCGGGCAGCACCATCACCCAGCGGCCGTCCGCCTCGACCACGCGCACGCCGTCGGTGGTGTCGACGCTGCGGGCGCCCGCCTCCTCGACCACGCGGCGCATGACCATGCCCTTGACCGCCCACGGCGTCGCCAGGTCCCGCTTGAGGACGTGGGCGCGCGGGATCCGGGCGTCGATCTGGCTCAGGGTGAGCTGCGTACGGGCCACCAGGCCGATCAGCCGCACGAAGGCCGCCGCGCCGTCGAAGACGCTGCTGAACTCCGGGACGATGAGACCGCCCTTGCCGTCACCGCCGAAGATGGTCGAGTCCTGCCGGCCGACCCGGGTGAGGTCGTCGGGCGAGGTCGTCGTCCACTCCACCTGCGTGCCGTGGTACGCCGCGACCTGCTCGGCGACGCGTGTCGTCGTCACGGGGAGCGCCACCCGGCCGCTGCGGCGCTCGGCGGCGACCAGGTCCAGCAGGACCAGCAGGGCCCGGTCGTCCTCGATGATCTTGCCGCGCTCGTCCACCAGCGACAGCCGCTCGCCCACCGGGTCGAAGCGCACGCCGAAGGCGGCCCGCGAGGACGCCACGATCTCCCCGAGCCGGACCAGGCCGGCCCGCCGGCTGTCCGCGGTCTCGGTCGGTCTGGCCTCGTTGAGACCGGGGTTGATCGTCAGCGAGTCCACCCCGAGCCGGCCGAGCAGGCTCGGCAGGACCAGGCCCGCGCTGCCGTTCGCGGCGTCGACCACGACCTTCAGGCCCGCCTCGGCGATGCCCGAGATGTCCACGGCCCGCAGCAGCGCGCCGGTGTAGGAGTCGAAGACGCTCGCCGGGAAGTTCAGGTCGCCGATCTCACCGGGGAACGCACGGCGGTACTCCTGGCGTGCGAAGACGCGGTCCAGCTTGCGCTGCCCGGCCGCCGACAGGTCGGCACCGCGTTCGTCGAAGAACATGATGTCGACCGAGTCGGGGATGCCGGGGCTCGTCCGGATCATGATGCCGCCGGCGCTGCCGCGGGCGGTCTGCTGCCGCGCCACGGGCATCGGCACGTTCTCCAGATCGCGCACGTCGATCGCGCTGGCCTGGAGCGCCGAGATCACCGCGCGCTTGAGCGCACGCGCACCACGGGAGTGGTCACGGGCGGTGGTGACGGTCGCGCCCTTCTTGAGCGTCGTCGCGTACGCGCCCGCCAGGCGCACGGCCAGCTCCGGGGTGATCTCCACGTTCAGGATGCCGGAGACGCCCCGCGCGCCGAAGAGGTTCGCCTGGCCCCTGGACTCCCAGATGACCGAGGTGTTCACGAAGGCGCCGGCCTCGATGGTCTTGAACGGGTACACCCGGACGTCGCCCGCGATGATCGACTCCTCGCCGATCAGGCACTCGTCGCCGATGACCGCGCCGTCGTCGATCCGCGCCGCGCGCATGACGTCGGTGTTCTTGCCGATGACGCAGCCGCGCAGGTTGGTCTGGGGCCCGATGTAGACGTTGTCGTGGACGACGGCCTTGTGCAGGAAGGCGCCCGACTTCACGACGACGTTCGAGCCGATCACCGTGTGCTCGCGCAGCTCGGCCCCGCCTTCGACCTTGGCGTAGTCACCGACGTACAGGGGACCGCGCAGCGTCGCGTCCGGGTGCACCTCCGCACCCTCGGCGACCCAGACACCGGGCGAGATCTCGAAGCCCTCGAGGTCGACGTCCACCTTGCCCTCGAGGACGTCCGCCTGCGCCTTGATGTAGCTCTCGTGGGTGCCGACGTCCTCCCAGTAGCCCTCGGCGATGTAGCCGTAGATGGGCTTGCCTTCCTTCATCAGCTGCGGGAAGACGTCACCGGACCAGTCCACGGAGACATCGGGCTCGACGTAGTCGAAGACCTCGGGCTCCATGACGTAGATGCCGGTGTTCACCGTGTCGGAGAAGACCTGGCCCCAGGTCGGCTTCTCGAGGAAGCGCTCGACCTTGCCCTCTTCGTCGACGATGGTGATGCCGAACTCCAGGGGGTTGGGCACACGAGTCAGGCAGACCGTGACCAGCGCGCCCTTCTCCTTGTGGAAGTTGATCAGCTCGGTGAGGTCGAAATCGGTCAGGGCGTCACCGGAGATCACCAGGAACGAATCGTCCTTCAGTGCGTCCTCGGCGTTCTTCACGCTGCCGGCGGTGCCGAGTGGCTTCTCCTCGTTCGCGTAGGTGAGCTCCATGCCGAGTTCCTCGCCGTCGCCGAAGTAGTTCTTGACGAGGGAGGCGAGGAACTGCACGGTCACCACGGTCTCGGTCAGACCGTGCCGCTTGAGCAGCTTGAGCACGTGCTGCATGATCGGCTGATTCACGACCGGCAGCAGCGGCTTGGGCATGCTCGAGGTCATCGGGCGAAGGCGTGTGCCTTCGCCGCCGGCCATCACGACGGCCTTCATGTCGGAAGCGTCCTCCTCAAAGAGACGACTGTCTTGCCGACGTCACCCGTGCTCTCTCTTACGCGGACCGTCGCGGTCCCCCGGACCGCCGGTCACGCGCGGGGCACCCGGTCGGAGGCTCTCCTGCCGGGTACGCGGGCTCAATCGGCCGTGGCGTCCGCCCTGACGAGTCGGCGGACCTGGACCACGTAGAGGATCCCTGCCCACCAATACAGCGTTGTACCCCATCCGGCGAACGCCCATCCGAAAATAGCAGCGAGCGTGTTCAGCCACCCGTCGCCGTCGCTCAGCAGCAGCAGCGGGAAGGCGTACATCAGGTTGAAGGTGGCGGCCTTGCCCATGAAGTTGACCTGCGGCGGACCCCAGCCGTGCCGGCGCATGACCAGGATCATCACGCCCATGACGGCGTCCCGGGCCACCAGGATGGCCGTCAGCCACCACGGTAGGATCCCGCGCCAGGTCAGGCCGACGATCGTGGAGACGATGTAGAGCCGGTCCGCGGCCGGGTCCAGCACCCTGCCGAGGCTGCTGATCTGGTTCCAGCGGCGTGCGAGCTTCCCGTCCAGGTAGTCGCTGACACCGCTCAGGGCGAGCACGAGCAGCGCCCATCCGTCGACCTTCGGACCGCCGAACTCCGGCCACAGGATGAGCCACAGGAACACGGGCACGCCCAACAGCCGTGCCATGCTCAGGATGTTGGGGATCGTGAAGACGCGATCCGTCTGCACCCTTGTCTCCTGGACCTCCACCGGGGGCCCCTCCTGTTTGAACGTACGCTCCGATGATTCCACCCGACCTTACATCAGGGCATGAAAAAGCCCGCCGCCGGGCCTCTGAAGAGGCTCCGGCGACGGGCTTTACAAGAATTGTTCGGCGGCGTCCTACTCTCCCACAGGGTCCCCCCTGCAGTACCATCGGCGCTGAAAGGCTTAGCTTCCGGGTTCGGAATGTAACCGGGCGTTTCCCTAACGCTATGACCACCGAAACACTATGAAACTGTACGAACCGGCACCAGCCACCCCACACAAAGCGGGGGCCGGGGTTCGTTGTTTCAGAACTACACAGTGGACGCGAGCAACCTATGGACAAGCCCTCGGCTTATTAGTACCGGTCAGCTCCACCCATTACTGGGCTTCCACATCCGGCCTATCAACCCAGTCGTCTACTGGGAGCCTTAACCCCTCAAGGGGGTGGGAGTCCTCATCTCGAAGCAGGCTTCCCGCTTAGATGCTTTCAGCGGTTATCCCTCCCGAACGTAGCCAACCAGCCATGCCCTTGGCAGGACAACTGGCACACCAGAGGTTCGTCCGTCCCGGTCCTCTCGTACTAGGGACAGCCCTTCTCAAGACTCCTACGCGCACAGCGGATAGGGACCGAACTGTCTCACGACGTTCTAAACCCAGCTCGCGTACCGCTTTAATGGGCGAACAGCCCAACCCTTGGGACCGACTCCAGCCCCAGGATGCGACGAGCCGACATCGAGGTGCCAAACCATCCCGTCGATATGGACTCTTGGGGAAGATCAGCCTGTTATCCCCGGGGTACCTTTTATCCGTTGAGCGACGGCGCTTCCACAAGCCACCGCCGGATCACTAGTCCCTACTTTCGTACCTGCTCGACCCGTCAGTCTCACAGTCAAGCTCCCTTGTGCACTTACACTCAACACCTGATTGCCAACCAGGCTGAGGGAACCTTTGGGCGCCTCCGTTACTCTTTAGGAGGCAACCGCCCCAGTTAAACTACCCACCAGACACTGTCCCTGATCCGGATCACGGACCGAGGTTAGACATCCAGCACGACCAGAGTGGTATTTCAACGACGACTCCACAATGGCTGGCGCCACCGCTTCACAGTCTCCCACCTATCCTACACAAGCCGAACCGAACACCAATATCAAGCTATAGTAAAGGTCCCGGGGTCTTTCCGTCCTGCTGCGCGAAACGAGCATCTTTACTCGTAGTGCAATTTCACCGGGCCTATGGTTGAGACAGTCGAGAAGTCGTTACGCCATTCGTGCAGGTCGGAACTTACCCGACAAGGAATTTCGCTACCTTAGGATGGTTATAGTTACCACCGCCGTTTACTGGCGCTTAAGTTCTCAGCTTCGCCCCACCGAAATGGAGCTAACCGGTCCCCTTAACGTTCCAGCACCGGGCAGGCGTCAGTCCGTATACATCGCCTTACGGCTTCGCACGGACCTGTGTTTTTAGTAAACAGTCGCTTCTCGCTGGTCTCTGCGGCCACCACCAGCTCAGGAAGTAAATCCCCTCACCAGCAATGGCCCCCCTTCTCCCGAAGTTACGGGGGCATTTTGCCGAGTTCCTTAACCATAGTTCACCCGAACGCCTCGGTATTCTCTACCTGACCAC
>NZ_CP109144.1:6737500-7382500 GCF_035918135.1 Actinacidiphila glaucinigra | reverse complement strand
CCCAGGCGCTGATGGCGCAGGACCCCGAGCTGATGGCCGACGTGGAGCGCCGCATCGCGGTGGGCAGCTCGGCGGAGCGTGCGGTCTACGACGCCTTCGCCTCCTACCGGGCGCTGCTCGCCAACGCGGGCGAGTACCTGGCGGGGCGGGTCGCGGACCTGGACGACGTGCGCAACCGCATCGTGGCGCGGCTGCTCGGGGTGCCGATGCCGGGTGTCCCGGACAGCGACGAGCCGTACGTCCTGATCGCGCGGGACCTGGCGCCGGCCGACACCGCGCTGCTGGACCCGTCGCTGGTACTCGGCTTCGTGACCGAGGAGGGCGGGCCGACCAGCCACAGCGCGATCCTCGCGCGTGCGCTGGGGGTGCCCGCGGTGGTGGCGCTGCCGGGTGCCACGGAGCTGGCGGAGGGCACGGTCGTCGCCGTGGACGGCAGTACCGGTGACATCTACGTGGACCCGGGCAAGGACCGGCGGGCCGAGCTGGCGAAGGCCGCGGAGGAGCGCAGGGCGGCGCTCGCCGCGACCTCCGGTCCCGGTGCCACCTCCGACGGGCACAAGGTGCCGCTGCTGGCGAACGTCGGCGGTCCCGCGGACGTCGAGGCCGCCGTGAAGGCGGGCGCGGAGGGCGTGGGCCTGTTCCGTACGGAGTTCCTCTTCCTGGACGACTCGAAGCACGCGCCGTCGGAGGAGAAGCAGGTCGAGGCGTACCGGCAGGTGCTGGAGGCCTTCCCCGAGGGCCGGGTCGTCGTCCGGGTGCTGGACGCGGGGGCGGACAAGCCGCTGGAGTTCCTGACCCCGGCGGACGAGCCCAACCCGGCGCTCGGTGTGCGCGGTCTGCGGACGCTGCTCGCGCACCCCGACGTGCTGCACACGCAGCTGCGGGCGCTCGCCAGGGCCGCCGAGGGTCTGCCGGTGTACCTCGAGGTCATGGCGCCCATGGTGGCGGACCGCGTCGACGCCAAGGCGTTCGCGGACGCGTGCCGGGAGGCCGGGCTGCACGCGAAGTTCGGCGCGATGGTGGAGATCCCGTCGGCGGCGCTGCGGGCGCGTTCGATCCTGCAGGAGGTCGAGTTCCTCTCGCTGGGGACGAACGACCTGGCGCAGTACACCTTCGCGGCGGACCGCCAGGTCGGCTCGGTCTCGCGGCTGCAGGATCCGTGGCAGCCGGCGCTGCTGGACCTGGTGGCCGCGGCGGCCGAGGCCGCGCGGGCCGAGGGCAAGAGCTGTGGTGTGTGCGGTGAGGCGGCCTCCGATCCGCTGCTGGCGTGCGTGCTGACGGGTCTGGGCGTGACGAGCCTGTCGATGGGCGCGGCGTCGCTCCCCTACGTGCGGGCGACGCTGGCGAAGTACACCCTGGCGCAGTGCGAGCGGGCGGCGGCGGCCGCCCGGGCGACGGACACAGCCGACGAGGCGCGGCGCGCGGCGCAGGCGGTGCTGTCCGGGGAGTGATCGCTTCCCGTTCTCTCCAGGGGCGTCCCACCGGTGGTGGGGCGCCCCTCGGCGATCCCCGGTTCCCCCGTTCTGCCGTGCTCAGTCGTCCTCCGGTGGCGGGAGGGCGAATCCGGGGCGGTGGACGACCCCGGGCTCCGGTGGGACTGGGTCGCCGGACTCGGCATCGGTGCAGTAGGCGTTGAAGACCTGTGCCTCGGTGAGGGGCTGGAGCCAGCCGTCGCGCAGGGTCCAGCCGCGGACTTCGTCCGGGCGGTCCGGCGGGGGCTGTCCGGTGCCCACGCCGCTGCGCAGGACGAGGCCTCCGGGGCTGTCCTCGGCGAAGCCCGCGGCCAGGACGGTGCAGCAGACCAGGGCCTCGGCCTCGACGAGGTGGACCATGCCCTGCTCGTCGCAGCGGGCGTGCATGGCGGCGAGGAGCGTGGTGCCCTCGGCCGGGACGCTGCAGACGAGGTGGTGGTGGCCCGGTCCCGCGGCTTCGAGGAGGCGCATCAGGGCCTGGGACGCGCGGTCGAAGGAGGTGCGGGCGAGGTCGTCGCCGCAGCCGGCGCAGTCCCCGGCGTCGGCCAGGATGCCGGAGGCCCGTTCCCAGGTGGCCTGGCGGCCGGCCTCGTACTCGAGCTCGGTGACGAGGAGTCCCAGGGGCTGTCCGGTGTAGGGGACGGTGGGTCCGGTCGTGGTGACGTCGGCGGCGTAGCGCGTGCGGGAGCGCGAGCTGTCGGGGTCGTGTCCGGTGCCGGCGCAGTACTCGGCGTACTCGTCCGGGTCGAAGGGGCCGACGCGGACGTGGATGCCGCGGGAGGCGAGGGAGCGCAGCAGGCCCTCGATCTGCCGGAGGTAGGTCGGGTGGTCGTCGAAGGTGAAGCTGCGATAGCCGCGCATGGCGGCGAAGTCGGCGGGGTCGGTGAGGACGGCGACGGTGGTCGGCGACTCGCGTCGCAGGGTGCGGCGGCCGCTCCTCGCGGCGCCGCGGGCGGGGCGGGTGCTCTGCTTGCGGTGCTTGGTGTGTGCCATGACGGCTCCCCCTCGGTACGACGGATCAACTGTCACTCACCGTAATCGACGCTACTGACAGTGACCGTGCCGCTGGGGACGGCGGGGGCCTGGGGGGCCGCGGCGCGGGGCCGTTCCAGGGCGTCCAGCCGGTCCAGGCGGCGGCGTACGAGGGTGCGCTGCCCGACGGAGACGGCCGCGAGCGCGCCACCGAGGCCCAGCCAGCCGAGCGGGCCCGCGGCGATGACGGCGGAGGTGAGCAGGACCGGGCCGGCCGAGCGCTGGGCCGACTGCGCGAGTCCGTGGACGCCTAGGTACGCGCCCTGGGACCGGCCGGGGGCGAGGGCGAGGGACAGCTCCCAGGAGATCACGGCGTGGACGATCTCCGCGGCGGTGAAGGCCGTGGCGGCGACGACGAGGGCGACGACGGCGATCCCCGCCGAGTCCACAGCCGAGACGGCCATGGCGCCGCCCGCGACGAGGAAGGCGACGCCGAGCAGCGGAAGCGAGGCGGCGGCCCTGCGGGGCTCGTCGCCGAGGCGGCTGAGGCGGACCTGGAAGAGCACGACGAGGACGTTGTTGAGCACGAAGAGCAGGGCGACGAGGCTGTGCGGTGCGGCGGTCGCGGTGGCGATCCACAGGGGCAGGCCGACGTTGAGCGCCGTGTCGTCGAGGAACAGCAGGGTCTCGGTGGCGGTGTACGCGAGGTAGCCGCGGTCGCGCCAGGGGCCGGTGGCCGGGGCCTTGCTCCGGGGCGGTTCCCCGCCGGCAGCGGTGGAGGCGGTGGCCACCACGCGTACGGGCGACGGTGGTTCGGCGCAGCGCAGGACGAGCAGGGCGGCACCGGCGAAGGAGAGGGCGTCCCCGACGAGCATGGTGCGGTAGGCGGTGTCGGTGCCGATCGCGAGGGCGACGGCGGCGGCGAGTCCGCCGATGCCGAAGCCGATGTTCACCACGGTGCGCTGGAGTGCCTGGTAGCGGACGCGGTCCGGGCCGGCGACGCGGGCGGCGTACAGCTTGGTGAGGACCGAGGCGGAGCGGTCGCCGAGGCTGCCGAGGGCGGCGATGGGGAGCAGCAGCCAGAGGGTGCCGGTGAACAGGATGCCGACGGCGGCCGCGGCGCGCAGCGCGTGGACGGCGGGGAGCAGCCGGGTGAGCGGGACGCGGTCGGCGACGCGGCCCGCGACGGGGGTGCCCGCGACGCCGACGGCTCCGGCGACGCCGAGCAGGAGGCCGATCTCGTGCGGGGCGAGTCCGGCCACGTAGGTGTAGTAGAGGGCCGAAGTGCCGTACCAGAGGCCGGATCCGGCCTTGTCGGTCAGGCTCACCCAGAGCATGCGGCGGCCTTCGCGGCCGCCCGGTACGAGGTGCTCGATGTCGCTGCGGCTGCGAGGGAATCGCATGTACTGCCCCCTTGACCCGAAGTTTGTATTGATACAGACTTGCGAATGTGGCAGCACAATATGCGATCAGCGGCACGAGCGCCAAGGGCATTGCCGCGTCCGTCGAACGAGGCGTGGCCGAGGGGACGTTGGCCCCCGGGGCCGCGCTCCCGCCGGTGCGGACGCTGGCCGATCGCCTGGGAGTGAGCCCCGGCACGGTGGCGACCGCCTACAAGGAGCTGCGGCAGCGCGGGATCGTCGTCACGCGCGGGCGTGGCGGCACCGTCGTCGCGCAGGCGCCGTCGGTGGCGTCCAGGAGACCGCCGAAGGTGCCGGCCGGGCTGCGGGACCTGGCGGGCGGCCACCCGGACCCGGCGTTCCTGCCGGAGCTGCCGCCGTCGGTGCAGGTGACGCCCGGGGCGCGCTCGCACCGGTCGGCTCCGCGGCTGCCCGAGCTGGAGGAACCGACCCGCGCGTGGTTCGACCGCGACGGGGTGCCGGCGGACGACGTGACCTTCGCGCACAGCGCGCTCGACTGCGTGGGGCGGCTGCTCTCCGTCGAACTGCGGCCGGGCGACGCGGTGGCGATGGAGGACCCGGGCTACCACCATCTGCTCGACCTGGTGCCCGCGCTGGGGCTGCGGATGGTGCCGGTCGCGGTGGACGACGAGGGCATGCGGCCCGACGCGCTGCACGACGCGCTGCGGGCCGGGGCCCGCGCGGTGGTGTGCAGTCCGCGCTCCCAGAACCCGTACGGAGGGGCCTTCTCGCCCGAGCGACGGGACGCGCTGCTCGGCGTGCTGCGGGAGGCGCCCGACGTGCTCGTGGTCGAGAACGACCACGCCGCGGAGGTCGCGGGCGTGCCGCTGCACAGCCTCGCCTCAGGTGGGCTGCCGCGCTGGGCACAGGTACGTACGGTCACCAAGTACCTGGGCACGGACCTGCGGTGGGCCGCCCTCGCCTGCGACCCGACGACCCTGGCGCGGCACGACGGGCGGCTGCTGCTCACCTCGGGGTGGATCAGTCATGTGCTGCAGGGGATGGCCGCGCGGCTGATGACGGACGCCGCGGCGCGGCTGCTGGTGGACGCCGCCCGGAACGCGTACGCGCAGCGGCGCGAGGCACTCGTGGCGGAGCTGGGTGCGCGCGGGATCGCGGCGCACGGGGCGAGCGGGCTGAACGTGTGGGTGCCGGTGCGCGACGAGGCGGCGGTGGTCAACGGCCTGCGCTCGCGCGGATGGTGGGTGGCCGCGGGGGCGAGGTTCCGGCTCGCGGCGGGGCCGGGGGTGCGGATCACGACCGCAGGTCTGGCCCCCGCGGAGGCGGGTGCCCTGGCCGCCGACTTCGCGGACGCCCTGGGCGAGTTCGGCGCGACGTACGGGGGGTGAGGCGGGCCTGGCCCGCCCCTCCCCCCTCCGGGCGCTCAGCCGCGGGTGCGGGAGAGCTCCTCGTAGAACCGGAGCAGCTCCACGTTGTCGACGGAGCCCGGGTTGACGGCCTTGTCCATCGGCGTGCCCTGCAGCAGCTTCTTCACCGGGACCTCGATGCGCTTGCCGGTGAGGGTGTGCGGGATGCCGGGGACCGGGATGATCTCGTCGGGGACGTGGCGGGGGGAGAGCTGCTCGCGGATGGTGCGCCTGACCTTGTCGCGGAGGGCGTCGTCGAGCACCGCGCCCTCGGCGAGCTGCACGAACAGGGGCATCCAGTAACCCCCGTCGGGCTCCTCGACGCCGATGACGAGGGACTCACGGATCTCCGGGAGCCGTTCGACGGCCTCGTAGATGTCGGCCGAGCCCATGCGGACGCCCTGGCGGTTGAGGGTGGAGTCGGAACGGCCGTGGATGACCACCGTGCCGCGCGAGGTCAGGGTGATCCAGTCGCCGTGCCGCCAGACGCCGGGGAACATCTCGAAGTAGCTGTCGTGGTAGCGGCTGCCGTCGGGGTCGTTCCAGAAGTGGACGGGCATCGACGGCATGGGGTTGGTGACGACCAGCTCGCCCACCTCGTCGGTGACGGGCTTGCCGTACGGGTCCCAGGCCTGCAGGTCGGTGCCGAGGCAGGGAGCCTGGAGCTCGCCGATGTACACCGGGAGGGTCGGGACGCCGCCCGCGAAGCAGCTGCACACGTCGGTGCCGCCGCTGACGGAGGCGATCCACAGGTCCTCCTTGACCTCGTCGTGGATCCAGCGGAAGCCGTCCGGCGGGAGCGGGGAGCCGGTGGTGGCCACGCACGTGACGGCCGACAGGTCGTGGTCGCGGCCGGGGCGGACGCCGGCCTTGCGGCAGGCGATGACGTACGCGGCGGAGGTGCCGAACACGGTGGTGCCGGTGCGCTCGGCCACACCCCACTGGGCGCCGGTGTCGGGGAAGCCGGGGCTGCCGTCGTACAGCACGATCGTGGAGCCCGCGAGCAGTCCGCCGACGAGGAAGTTCCACATCATCCAGCCGGTGGAGGTGTACCAGAAGAACCGGTCGCCCGGGCCGAGGTCGAGGTGGAGGCCGGTCTGCTTGAGGTGCTCCAGCAGGATGCCGCCCTGGGACTGGACGATGGCCTTGGGCAGGCCGGTGGTGCCGGAGGAGTAGAGCACCCACAGCGGGTGGTCGAAGGGGACCTGCTCGTACACCGGCTCGGGGTCGCCGGAGACCACGGACTCCCACTCCAGGGCGCCCTCGGGGGCGGGCGTGCCCAGCAGCGGGATGTGCACGACGGCGCGCAGCGAGGGGAGTTCGGCGCGCAGTTCGGCGACGACGCCGGTGCGGTCGTGCTCCTTGCCGCCGTAGCGGTAGCCGTCGACGGTGAACAGGACGACGGGCTCGACCTGCTGGAAGCGGTCCAGCACGCTGCGGGCGCCGAAGTCCGGGGCGCAGGACGTCCACACGCCGCCGACGGCGGCGGTGGCCAGCAGGGCGACGACGGCCTGGGGGACGTTGGGCAGGTAGCCGCTGACCCGGTCGCCGGGACGGACCCCGAGGGCGCGCAGCTCGTGGGCGAGGGAGGCGACCTGGCGGCGCAGACCGGCCCAGCTGGTGGCGCCGATCTCGTGCCGCTCGTCGAGGTGGAGCAGGGCGGGCTCGTCGGCCCGCGCGGCGTCGCCGGCGGGACGCAGGGCGTGCTCGGCGTAGTTGAGGGTGGCCCCGGGGAACCACTTCGCGCCGGGCATGGAGGCGTCGGCGAGGACGGTCTCGTACGGCGAGGAGAAGCGCACGTCGAACCACTCGACGACGGACCGCCAGAAGGTCTCGGGCTCGCGCACCGACCAGGCGTGCAGCGCCTGGTAGCCGGCGACGGGATCGGCGGTGTCGGGGGCGGGCGCGCCGTGGTGCTCGGCGGCCCAGGCCTGGAAGCGCGTCACCTGGGCACCGGAGACACGGTCCGGGCCGGGCTGCCACAGGGGCCGCTCGGTCGCCGGGTCGGCGGTGGACTCAGGTGTGGTGCTCATGGGGCGGCTCCCGGACGGTACGCGACGCTGCGTGATGTGCGGCTGGACCCCGACCGGGCGGAATGTCCCCGGTCGCGGATGGGCAGGACGATGCCACGTGATCGTCTCCGGCGCCAGGGCACACCCCACACATTCGGGGGTGGAAGCATGTGCCCGGCCGCCAGACGGAAGGCGGCCGGCCGGCGGCGGGGCGGGCGGGAACGGTGAAAGGGTGGGCCTTATGGATGCTCGGGACCTGGTGCGACAGGTACGGCAGGTCGGATCGGCGAACGGGCTGAGGGCGGTGCGCGCGGCATGGCGCCGGCAACGTACGGACGCGCGGGACCTCCCGCGCCGGGGACCGGAGCGCGCGCGGGTGCCGGGACCCGCCGAGGGCGCGGACCCGCTGCCGGGCGGTGGACTGGTCCGCTTCGCCCGCTCGACCCTGCGGGTGCGGGTCGCGGCCGGCGGCGCGGTGTTCTGCGGGTGGGACGGTGCCGAGCCGGAGCCCTCGTACGCGCTGGACGGAGGCTGCCCCGACGCCGACACACGGGCCGTCATCGAGCCCGACAAGGACGGCTGGCGGGTGGTGTCGGAGCGGATCACGGTGCTGGTCTCCCGGCACGGGGCGGTGGAGTTCCGCACACCGGGCGGCCTGCTGCTGCGGCGTGACCTGCCACCGCGCTGGTGGGACCCGGTGAACACGGCGGAGGACGCGCAGCCGCGCTGGGTGCATCGCTCGGAGACGGCGGCGGACGCGGCCGTGTTCGGGCTCGGCGGGCGGGCCTCGGGACCGCGGCTGGGCGAGGGCACGTACCGGCTGTGGAACACCGACCCCGGCGGCGCCTTCGAGCCGCAGACCGATCCGCTGTACATCACCATGCCGCTGCAACTCGTCGTCGCCGACGCGGGCAGCCATCTGGTCTTCCACGACAACACCTGGGACGGCCGCGTGACCCTGCGCGACGGCGAGGAGGGCGCGGGTTCCGGCCACGACCGCCCCGGCGGCTGCGAGACGCGCATGGACGGCGGCCCGCTGCGCTACTGGGTGATCCCCGGCACGCCCGCGCGGATCCTCGCCTCCTGGACCGCGCTGACCGGCCGGCCGGCGCTGCCGCCGCGCTGGGCACTGGGGTACCAGCACTCGCGCTGGGGCTTCGGCACGGCGGCGGAGGTGCGGCGGGTCGCGGCGGGTTACCGCGAACGGGAGCTGCCGCTCTCCGCGCTGCACCTGGACATCGACCACTACGACGGCCACCGGGTCTTCACCGTCGACCGCGAGCGCTTCCCCGACCTGCCCGCGCTCGCCGAGGAGTTGCGCGGGCACGGGGTGCGCCTGGTGTCGATCGTCGACCCGGCGGTCAAGCTGGAGTCGGGCAACGCGGTGCACGACAGCGGGGTCGCGGCCGAGGCCTTCGTACGCGACGCGCAGGGACACCCGGTGCGCGGCGTGGTGTGGCCGGGCGACGCGCTCTTCCCCGACTTCACCGACCCGCGGGTTCGCACATGGTGGGGCGGGCTCTACGCGGAACGGCTGACCCAGGGCTTCGCCGGGGTGTGGCACGACATGAACGAGCCGGTGTCCTTCGCCGCGTTCGGCGACACCACCCTCCCCCGCTCCGCCCGGCACGCCCTGGAGGGCCGCGGCGGCGACCACCGCGAGGCCCACAACGTGTACGGGCTGACCATGGCCCGGGCCGGGCACGAGGGGCTGCGCGAACTGCGCCCCGACTCCCGGCCGTTCCTGTTCTCCCGTTCCGGCTGGGCGGGCATGCAGCGGTACGGCGGCACGTGGTCGGGCGACGTGTCGACGGGCTGGCCCGGGCTGCGCTCCTCGTTGTCCCTGGTGCTGGGGCTGGGCCTGTGCGGGGTGCCGTACTCCGGGCCGGACGTCGGCGGGTTCACCGGGAGCCCGTCGCCGGAGCTGTATCTGCGCTGGTTCCAGATGGCCGCGTACTTCCCGTTCTTCCGTACGCACTCGGCGATCGACGCCGGGCACCGCGAGCCGTGGGAGTTCGGGCCGAAGGTGCTGGAGGCGGCCGGGGCGGCGATGCGCGAGCGGGAGCGGCTGATGCCGTACCTGTACACACTGGCGCACACCGCGCGGCGTTCGGGCGCGCCCTATGTGCGGCCGGTGTGGTGGGGCGACCCGGAGGACCGCAAGCTGCGTGCCTGCGGGGACGCCTTCCTGCTGGGGGACGCGCTGCTGGTGGCGCCGGTGCTGGAGCAGGGGGCGACGGAGCGGGCGGTACGGCTGCCGCGGGGCCTGTGGTACGACACCGCGACCGGGCAGGCGTACCAGGGGCCCGGGCAGGTGCTGTTGCCCGCGCCGCAGGAGCGCGTCCCGGTGCTGGCCAGGGCCGGTGCCGTGGTGCCGGTGGCGGAGGAGGACGGCACGGTGGCCCTGGAGGTGTGGGCGCCGGCGCCCGGGCGCGACGGGGGCGGCACGCTGGTCACCGACGCCGGGGACGGCTGGGCGGAACCGCGGGTGGAGCGCTTCACCTCACGGGTCTCGGACGGGGAGGTCGTCGTGGTGCGCGAGGAGCACGACGAGGTGGGGTACCGGGTGCGGGTGCGCGGCGCCGCCCCCCGGTAGCGGCCGTTCGGGCGGCGCGTCAGTAGCGGCCGCCGAACCAGTTGCGCGCCGCCTCGGTGTGCAGCGGGAACGCCAGCTCCGCCGGGGCGAGGAGGATCTCCCGGCCGTCGGTCTCGTCGGTGGCGACGGCGGGCGGGAGGTCCTCGGCGGTCCGCTCCGGCAGGAGGCCGAAGACCAGCAGGTGCCCGGTGTCGCCGCTGAGGGCGTCCGCCAGCCGTACGTCGCCGGCGGCGGCCTTGACGCCGGTCTCCTCGTCGAGTTCGCGGACCACGGCCTCCTGCCACGTCTCGCCGAGGTCCACGAAGCCGCCGGGCAGGGCGAGCAGTCCGCGCCGCGGCTCGATGGACCGGCGCACGAGGAGCAGACCGGTGCCCCCGGGGGTGCGCACGGGCAGCAGGGCGATGGCGACGGGAAGCGGATTGCGGTACGTGACGCCGCCGCAGGCCGCACACGAGCGCGGCCAACCCGCGTCGGGGGCGAACTCCGCACCGCAGTAGGTGCAGTGGCTGTCCTTCTGACGAGTGGTCACGCGCGGACTGTAGCGGACCGCGTCGGGGGAACCGGCCGGATCCGCGCGGCCCGCCATGGCACGGGGGTCGTGCGGAGCCCTGTCCGTCGCGGTGGGTGAGAGGGCACACTGGCGTCCGTGACACCCGAATCCCTCGGAAAAGGCGCCAATCTTCCGGTACCCGTGCCCGCCGTGCGGGCCGTGCTCGACTGGAGCGCGGGCCCCGGCGTGCCCGATGTCGACGCCTCGGCACTGCTGCTGACCGGCGACGGACGGGTGCGTTCGGACGCCGACTTCGTCTTCTACAACCAGCCCGCGCACGCCTCCGGCGCCGTGCGCCACACCGGTAAGCAGGCCGGGCCCGGGCAGGCCTCGGACACGCTCGACGTCGACCTGGCCCGCGTGGAGCCGGCGGTCGAGCGGATCGTGCTCTGCGCCTCCGCGGACGGCGGCACCTTCGGCCAGGTGCCGGAGTTGCGGCTGCGGCTGCTGGACGCGCGCAACGGGGCCGAGATCGCTCGGTTCGACATGGGGGCGACGACGGAGACCGCGTTCCTCGGCGGTGAGCTGTACCGGCGCAACGGGGTCTGGAAGTTCCGTGCCGTCGGGCAGGGCTGGAACTCCGGACTGGCCGGGCTGGCCACGGACTTCGGGATCACCGTCGACGCGCCGCAGCCGCCCGCGGCGCCGTCCGCCCCGGCCGCACCAGCGCCGCCCCCGCCCCTGCCTCAGCCTCCGCAGTACCCGCGGCCCGCGCGGCCCGTGACGGTGCCCCCTCCCCCGCCCCCGCCGGTCTTCCCGGCGGCTCCCCCGGCGCCCGCCACGCGGCTCACCAAGGGCGAGGAACATCTGCCTCCCGACATGCGCAAGCGGCTGAGCCTGCGCAAGGAACAGGTCGCCGTCAGCCTGCGCAAGCACGGCGCGGCAGGCGTGGTGGCGCGGGTGATCCTCGTGCTGGACGCCTCGGGCTCGATGAGCGGCCTGTACGCGCGCGGGGTCGTCGCCGACGTGGTCGAGCGCATGGCGGCGGTCGCGGCGCAGCTCGACGACGACGGCGACATGCAGGCGTGGACCTTCGCCTCGCATCCCGCTCGCCTGCCCGACCTGCGGATCGGGGAACTGCCGCTGTGGCTGCGGCTGCACGTCCGGGTGGGCGAACTGAGCCTGTTCGGCCGTCCCAAGAAGCCCCGGCACGGGCTGCAGGCGGGACAGGTCGACATGCGGTTCGTCGGCATCCAGAACGAGGAGCAGAAGGTCATCGCCGAGGTGCGGGGCTTCGTGCGGGCGTACCCGACGGCGGTGCCGACGCTCGTGCTGTTCTTCTCCGACGGCGGCGTCTACCGCAACGCCCAGATCGAGCAGCAGCTGCGGGAGGCGGTGGAGGAGCCGGTGTTCTGGCAGTTCGTCGGTCTGGGTCGGGCCAACTACGGGGTGCTGGAGCGCTTCGACACCCTGCCCGGCCGGCGTGTGGACAACGTCGGGTTCTTCGCCGTGGACGACATCGCCTCCGTGCCGGACGCGGAGCTCTACGACCGGATCCTCTCGGAGTTCCCCTCCTGGATCACGGCCGCGCGGCAGGCGGGCATTCTGCGCTGAACGTCCCGCTTGTCGGCGGCCGTCGGGCCGTGGGACTCCAGGACCACCGGCGCGCCGAGCACCTCGCCGACCGCCTCCGACCACACGGCCGGATCGGGGCCGGGCACGTCCCAGCGGGCCGGACGGGCCTTCAGCAGCCGCTCGGTGAGGGCGGCCCGGCGGCCGAGGTCCCCGGGCGGGGCGGTGGGCAGCTGCGTCCCCACGGTGTCGTACGCGCGGACCAGCCGCAGTTGCGGGCAGCGGCGGGGCGCGTCGAGGTGGGTGAGGGCAAGGGCGTCCACACCGCCGCAGGCCTCGACGGCGTAGCGGTGGGCGACACCGTCGAAGTGGCCGGTGCGGAAGGCGCCCTGCCAGGGGCCGTGGCCGTTGTGCGGTTCGGGCAGCAGCGGGGCGAGTTCGGGGTCCTCGGTGACGTGCGGTCCGGGTCCGTGCCGGGTGGTGTACGTCCGTACGACGCCGAGCCGGCGGGCCTCACGGCCGGCTTCGGCGAGCAGGGTCTCGGCATTGGCGAACGTGGTCGTGGACCACGTGGTGTACGGGTGGAAGCCGTGCCACTCGTCCAGGAGCACGCCCTGGGCGCCCTCGAGGACGACGGGGCCCTCGCGCAGGACGCGGGCGAGGTGGCCGTCGCCGGTGAGGGTGACGGCGCGGGCGAAGGCCGTGAAGGCGTCGGCGCAGTCCTCGGGCGGCGGTGCGGGCAGCCGCCGGCCGAACTCGTCGGCCAGGCGGTCGCGCAGCAGGCGGAGCTTGCGCAGCAGCCGGGGGCGTGAGGCGCAGTCCCCGGCCGTGGGGGCGTCCTCGGGGTGGGCGAGGGCGTAGGCGGCGGTCTCCCCGATGCCCATGCCGCACGAGCCGTGGCGGGCCGCGCCCCGCGATTGCTCCCGCAGCCGGTTGGCGGCGGCGTGGTACGGGGTGGTCAGGCGCGCCGCGCGGTCGACACTGAGCAGGGCGTACGGCGCGGGGACGCCGAGGGCGGCGAGGTGGTCGGCTTCGGCGGCCAGCGCGAGGGGGTCCACCAGCATGAAGCGGGACAGGTGGGTGGGGACGCCCTGGAGGGTGCCGGAGCCGAACTGGGCGAAGGTGTGGTGGCGTCCGTCGGTGGTGACGACGTTGTGCGCCGCCTGGGCTCCGCCGTTGAAGCGGACCACCGCGCGGACCGGTCCGCTCGCGCAGAGCCGGTCCACGACGGTGCCCTTGCCGGCGTCGCCGTAGCCGAGGTCGACGACGATGGTGTGCACGGGGTCCTCCGGGGCGGGGGCGGGCCTACAGGCGGGTGGTGCCGGTCGCGGTGTCGTCGCTGTCGATCAGGGGCGTGTCCGTCACCGCGACGGCCGCGCGCTCGCGGTCGAGGGCGGCGAGGGCCTTGCCGACGGTGCCGGTGGCGGTGGAGCCGAGGTCGGCGAGGTCGTCGAGCCCCTCGGCGAGGTCGATGGCCTCCTCGCCGAGCCCGATGGTGAGGGCGATGGTCTCGCAGACGGCGTCGAGGTCGTCGAGCTCGATGACGTTCTGCCCGAGCAGCTTGCGCCAGGTCCCGAGGACTTCGCTGTTGCCGACGTAGGAGGAGCCCGCCGGGAGGATGTAGTAGACGTCGAACTTCCGCTTGAGCTCGGCGACGATCCGCGTGACGGGGATGTCCTCGGCGAGGTCCTCGCCGAGGACCTCGCGCACCTCGCGGGCCTTGACCTTGCCGTAGGGCAGCTCGTCGCCGATCAGGAAGAGGTAGCCGCGGCGGCCGCGCTTGCCGTGGCAGTCGAGCGAGGTGTGCCGGGCCATCGCGTACATGGCGAGCTCGTAGGACTCGGTCATCTGGCCGCCGCCCCCGCCCTCGAGCAGGATGTTGCCGAGGTCGTCGTCCATGCGGTTGTCGGACTCGAACTGCCCGAGCTGGAGCGGGACCCGGTCGCAGGTGGCGTCGCCGACGGCGCCGAAGAGGATCTGCGGGTGCTCGGTGTAGCCCTTGCGCAGGAGCAGGCCGAAGAGCTCGGGGAGCTTGGTCTGCAGGACCTGGGGGACGGTGCGCATGGAGCCGGTGACGTCGAACAGGACGGCGATCGCGAGCGAGGTGGGGTGCTCGTCGGAGTCGCGGCTCTCGCGGACGCCGATGTCCTTCGGGTCGAGCGAGGGGTGCGCGGTCCAGGAGCCGCGCGGTGCGGACGAGGTGACGCGGTCGCTGTAGGCGAAGGCGCCGGTGCCGCTGGCGGCGCGGTAGCGCGAGGCGGCGTCGTAGACGTTGGTGGACCAGCTTCCGCTGCCCATGGTGGTTCCCCCTTGGCGTCAGATGTCAGATGTCAGATGTCAGGTGTCAGGCGTCAGGTGTGTCGGGTGTCAGATGTCGCCGCCCGGCATGGTGAACGGGCGGAAGGTGCGCGGGCCGTAGAGACCTTCCAGGACGTCGTCGAGCTCCGCGAGAAGCCGCCACGCGTCGTGCGGGCGACGGGCCTCGGCCGGGAGCGTGCAGCCGCGGAGGAAGGCGCGCAGCGGTCGCGGCGCGCGGTCCCCCATCAGCTGCTCGACGCAGCGCGAGGCGAGGTGGATGTCGGTGGCCTCGGTGGCGGGGCGCCGGCCGGTGACCTCGGGCGGATAGAGGGCGCGGTGCCGCTCCACGAGGGCGGGGACGGTCGCGCCGCGTTCGGTGGCGTAGCACCAGTCGACCAGGACGAGGCCGTGCTGTGCGGGGTGGATGAGGACGTGCTCGGGCAGCACGGCGCCGTGGACGACGCCGGCCCGGTGCGCCCAGCCGAGGGCGACCAGCAGGCGGCGCCACATCCATGCGGCGTCGCGCGGGTCGAGGCCGTCGGGGTGGAGCGCGCGGACCTCGGCGAGGGTGTGGAACCCGTGCAGCCGCTGCACCGCGTTGACGCGGCGTTCGGCGCCGTCGGGGCCGCGGTGGCGGAAGGACTCGGCGAGGCGGGGTGCGTAGGCGCGGTGCCGGGCGTCGGCGACGGTGTGCAGCCGGGTGAGGGTGTCGGCCTCACGCTCCATCAGGTCGTTGTCGGCGGGCCGACGCGGGATCTTCAGTACGGTGCCGGGCCCTGCGGCGCGCAGCACGGCGAGGTCGCCCTCGGCGAGGACGGGCCCCAGCGGGTACACGCCGCGGGCGGTGGTGAGGGCCTGGCCGTCGCCCGTGTGCCGCCGCCAGAGGTCGGTGAGCCGGACGAAGGCCGCCCCGGCCTCGTCCGCGCGGCCGGGCGGGGCGGTGTCGGGGTGGAGGAGGCGGGCGAGCCGTCGGTAGTGGCGGGCGGCCTCGCCGGGGCCGGCCGGGAAGGGCCGGCCGAGGGCGGCCAGGGCCTCGTCGAAGGTACGGACGCGGTGCGCGGACGCGGGACGGGTCGTGGCGGTCATCGGACACCGTCCTCACGGTCGGGGCGGAGCAGTGCGGGGTGGAGGAGGCGGGCGTCGCCGGCGCGGTAGAGGCGGGCGCGGGGGCCGCCCTTGGAACCGCCGCGGCCCGCGGTGGTGCCGGTGGACTCGACGAAGCCCGGCACCGACAGGACCTTGCGGTGGAAGTTCCCGGCGTGCAGGGT
Organism: Actinacidiphila glaucinigra; assembly: GCF_035918135.1. Lineage (NCBI taxonomy): Bacteria > Bacillati > Actinomycetota > Actinomycetes > Kitasatosporales > Streptomycetaceae > Actinacidiphila > Actinacidiphila glaucinigra. The sequence continues at coordinate 7,367,032 of NZ_CP109144.1, read as the reverse complement.
GCGGCCCCAGACCGCCTCGTAGACCGAGCGGAGCTCGGTGATGGTGAACTCCTCGCCGAGGAAGGCGGTGGCCAGCGGGGTGTACTCGATCTTGGCGCGGGCCCGGTCGAGGCCTTCGGCGAGGATCGTGCCGTGGTCGAAGGCGAGGCCGGCACCGCGGTCGGCACCGCGGTCGGCACCGCGGTCGGCGTCGGGACCGGCGCCGTCGCCGGGTGCCTCGCCGGACCGGCGGCCGGAACCACCCCCGTGGATCCCGGCCGGCCGGTCCTGCTCCATGGGACGCGCGGTGGCGGCGTCGGGGTTCCCCTGCGGCGCGACTGCCTCGACGGGCACCCATTCGGCCGCCGCGGCGTCGCCGCCGGCCTGCGCCTCGGGGAGGTCCGGAGCGAAGGCGAGGTAGGCGACGGAGACGACGTGCATGCGCGGGTCGCGGTCGGGGCGGCCGTAGGAGCCGAGCTGTTCGAGGTGGACGCGGCCGAGGCCGCGGGCCGCGTCGAGCCCGGTCTCCTCGGCCAGTTCGCGGGCCGCCGCCTCGTCCAGGGACTCGCGGCCGGCCTGGACGAACCCGCCGGGCAGCGCCCAGGCGCCCTCGTACGGCTGTCCGCCGCGGCGCACCAGCAGCACGTGCAGGGCGCCTTGACGAAGGGTCAGGGCGACGACATCGACGGTCACGGCGATGGGCTCGAAGGCGCGCGGGTCGTAGGCGGCCAGGAACGCGTCCTCACCCTGCCGGTCTGCCATCGTGCGCCACTCCCCGCCAGTTGTTCTCATATTGAGTATTTCTCGATTCGAGAAGAACCTAGCACCCGGCACCGACAGCGTCCACCCCGTTCCGCGGTACGACCCACCCGTGGCAAACTTCTGACGATCCGTCAGAAGCGAGGGGGAGGGGGCCCGACGTGACACGGTCGCGGAAACCCGTGGTGGCGGGCTGGTTCACGCAGGACCCGGCGGAAAGCGGCGGCTTCCGGCTGCTCGGCACCCGGTGCCGCGGCTGCGGCGCGGTGTTCTTCCCGCGCGAGGACCACGCCTGCCGCAACCCGGCCTGCGACGGCGCCGAAGGGGACCTGGAGGAGGTCCCGCTGTCGCGGCGGGGCCGGGTCTGGTCGTACACCGACGCCCGCTACCGCCCGCCCGCCCCGTACGTCTCCGACCCCTCACGCCCCTGGGAGCCCAGCACACTCGTGGCGGTGGAGCTGGCGGCGGAACGGATGATCGTGCTCGGGCAGGCCGCGCCAGGGACAGGCGTGGCCGACCTCGCCGTCGGCATGGAGGTGGAGCTGGTGCCCGGCGTGCTGCACGAGGACGCGGAGCACACCTGGACCACCTGGCACTGGCGTCCCGTGGGGGGCGGACGATGAGCCGCGACGTGGCCGTGCTCGGCGTCGGTATGCACCCCTGGGGCAAGTGGGGCCGGCCCTTCACCCGCTACGGGGTCGCGGCGGCGCGCGCCGCGCTCGCCGACGCCGGGCTGGACTGGCGCGACGTCGGGCTGGTCGTCGGCGCGGACACCGTGCGCGGCGGCTACCCCGGTCACGTCGCCGGGGCGGCCTTCGCCCAGGCGCTGGGCTGGCAGGGCGCCCGGGTGGCCAGCGTCTACGCCGCGTGCGCGTCCGGGGCGCAGGCCCTCGACACCGCCCGGGCGCACATCCTCGCCGGCCTGGTGGACACCGCCCTGGTCGTGGGCGCGGACGCGGCCCCCAAGGGCTTCTTCGCGCCCGCCGGGGGCGACCGGCCCGACGACCCGGACTGGCTGCGCTTCCGCGTGCTGGGGGCCACCAACCCGACGTACTTCGGGCTGTACGCACGACGCCGCATGGCGCTGCACGGCGACACGCCCGAGGACTTCGCCCGGGTCAAGGTGAAGAACGCGGCAGCCGGCGCCGCCAACCCGCTCGCCCGCTACCGGACGCCGGTCACCGCCGCCGAGGTGGCGGCCTCCCCGGTCGTCGCCGACCCGCTGCGGCTGCTGGACGTCTGCGCCACCTCCGACGGGGGCGCCGCCGTCGTCCTGTCCGGCCTGGACTTCGCCCGGCGCCGCGCGACGGCGGACCCGGTGCGCATCCGCGCGGTCTCCACCGTCACCCCCGTCTACCCGCGCACGGTGCCCGATCTCCCGGACATCGCCACCGACTCCGCCCTCGCCACCGCGCCCCCGGAGCCCGCCACGGGCTTCCGGTCGGCCGTCGTCCGCGCCGCGTACGAGGAGGCCGGCATCGGCCCCGAGGACCTGGACCTGGCGGAGGTGTACGACCTGTCGACCGCGCTGGAGCTGGACTGGTACGAGGACCTGGGCCTGTGCCCGCCGGGCGGGGCGGTGAAGCTGCTGCGCGACGGGGCCACGGCGCTCGGGGGGCGGATTCCGGTCAATCCCAGCGGCGGGCTCTCCTCCTTCGGGGAGGCCGTGCCCGCCCAGGCGCTCGCGCAGGTGTGCGAGCTGACCTGGCAGTTGCGCGGCCTGTCGGGGCCCCGGCAGGTCACGGGGGCCCGCGTCGGGGTGACGGCGAACCAGGGCCTGTTCGGGCACGGCTCGTCGGTGGTCGTAATCAGGTGATCTGTCCGATACCTTGACGCTCCATCACCCCGGGACAACACTTCCGGGTGGCGCGGAGGCCGGGCGGGAGGCGGGACCTCCGTACCCGCGTCTCCGTGCGCCATTCTCTGGCGGCGCATGCCCGACACGTGCGCCCGCACGAAGGAGCCGTCATGTATTCCAACGGAGACGTCTTTGTCGGCGAGATCATCGGAACGGCGATCCTGATCCTGTTCGGCGCCGGCGTGGTGGCCGGGGTGCTCCTCCACCACTCGAAGGCTCGGGCATCCGGGTGGATCGTGATCTCGTTCGGGTGGGGCCTCGCGGTCCTGGCCGGCGCGTACACCGCGGGCCCGCTCTCCGGCGGGCAGCTGAACCCGGCCGTCACCTTCGGCGTCGCCATCAGTTCGGGCAAGTGGAGCCAGGTGCCGGTCTACCTCGCCGGGCAGATCGTCGGCGCGATGCTGGGCGCCGTCCTGTGCTGGCTGGTGTACTACGGCCAGTTCGCGGCGAACCGCACCGAGGAGACCCGCCAGCCCACGCTCGCCGTCTTCTCCACCGTCCCCGAGATCCGCGTCTGGTGGCAGAACCTGATCACGGAGGCGATCGCCACCATGGGGCTCGTCCTGCCGATCCTGGCCTTCGGCCTCAGCAAGGGCCTCGGCGAGACCGGCACCGGCACCCTGATCGTGGCGCTGCTCGTGACCGGCATCGGGCTCTCCCTGGGCGGCCCCACCGGCTACGCCATCAACCCGGCGCGCGACCTCGGGCCGCGCATCGTCCACTCCCTCCTGCCGATCCCCTTCAAGGGCACCTCCGACTGGGCGTACGCCTGGATCCCGGTGGCCGGTCCGCTGATCGGCGGTGCCCTGTCCGGTCTCATCTACAACGTCGCGTTCAAGTGAGGCGGTCATGACCGATACGTCCGGCACGGCGACCCGATACGTGGCCGCCATCGACCAGGGAACGACCTCCAGCCGCTGCATCGTCTTCGACTCCGACGGGTCGATCGTGGCGCTCGACCAGCGCGAGCACCGCCAGATCTTCCCCAAGCCGGGCTGGGTGGAGCACGACGCCACCGAGATCTGGGCCAAGGTGCAGGCCGTGGTGGCGGGCGCGCTCGCGAAGGCCCGGCTGCGCCCGGACCAGCTCAGCGCGCTCGGCATCACCAACCAGCGCGAGACCACCGTGCTGTGGGACCGCACCACCGGCCGCCCGGTGCACAACGCGATCGTGTGGCAGGACACCCGTACCGCCGCGCTGTGCGAGCGGCTGGGCGGCCAGGACGGCCAGGACCGCTTCCGCGAGTCCACGGGGCTGCCGCTGGCCAGCTACTTCTCGGGCCCCAAGGCGGCCTGGCTGCTGGACAACGTGCCGGGGCTGCGCCGCCGCGCGGAGAACGGCGAGATCGCCTTCGGCACCATCGACTCCTGGCTGATCTGGAACCTGACGGGCGGCACGGAGGGCGGCGTCCACGTCACGGACGTCACCAACGCGAGCCGCACGATGCTGATGAACCTGGAGTCGCTGGAGTGGGACCCGGCGATCCTCGCCGCGATGAACGTCCCCGAGGCGGTCCTCCCGCAGATCCGCTCCTCCTCCGAGGTGTACGGCACGGCGGTCGGTCAGCTGGGCGGTGTGCCCGTGGCCTCGGCTCTCGGCGACCAGCAGGCGGCGATCTTCGGCCAGGCCTGCTACGGGACGGGCGACGCCAAGAACACCTACGGGACGGGCAGCTTCCTGCTGCTCAACACCGGTAACCGGCCCGTGCCGTCGAAGAACGGTCTGCTCACCACCATGGGCTACCGGCTGGGCGGACAGGCGCCGGTCTACTGTCTGGAGGGGTCGATCGCCATCACCGGCGCCCTGGTGCAGTGGTTCCGCGACAGCCTCGGCATCATCACCGCGGCGGACGAGATCGAGGCGCTCGCGGCGAGCGTCCCCGACAACGGGGGCGCCTACATCGTCCCTGCGTTCTCCGGGCTCTTCGCCCCGTACTGGCGCTCCGACGCCCGCGGCGTGATCACCGGCCTGACCCGGTACGTCACCAAGGCGCACCTGGCGCGGGCGGTGCTGGAGGCGACCAGCTGGCAGACCCGCGAGGTCGTCGACGCGATGTACCAGGACTCCGGTGTGCACATCACCGGGCTCAAGGTCGACGGCGGCATGACGGCCAACAACCTGCTGATGCAGCACCAGGCGGACGTACTGGGCGTCCCGGTGGTGCGGCCGCGGATCTCGGAGACCACGGCGCTGGGCGCGGCCTACGCCGCGGGGCTCGCCACCGGCGTGTGGGACGGGCTGGACACCCTCAGGGCGCACTGGCAGAAGGACGCCGAGTGGCAGCCGCGGATGGACGAGAAGACCCGCGAGAAGGAGTACCGCCGCTGGAAGAAGGCGGTCGAGCGGAGCTTCGGCTGGCAGGACGAGGACGAGGACGACGGCCCCGCGCCGGCCGCCGGGGACTGACCGGCCCGCTGCCACCCTCACCCGCCCGCACCCGCGGCGCGCGGCTCAGTTGGCGGCTGCCGCCCGGCGGTCGCCGGCCACCTGGGCCGCGTGCTCGACCACGCTGATCAGCACCTTCTTCGCGGAGGCGCGGTCCCGCGCGTCGCACATCAGCAGCGGCACCTCGGGGTCGAGGTCGAGCGCGTCGCGCACCGTCTCGGCGGGGTGGCGCTCGGCGTCGTCGAAGACGTTGACGGCCACGGCGAAGGGGATGCCGCGGCGCTCGAAGTAGTCGACGGCGGAGAAGCAGTCCTCCAGGCGCCGGGTGTCGGCGAGGACGACCGCGCCGAGGGCGCCCTGCGCCAGCTCGTCCCACAGGAACCAGAAGCGGTCCTGGCCCGGCGTGCCGAACAGGTAGAGCACGAGGTCGTCGCGGACCGTGATCCGGCCGAAGTCCATCGCCACGGTGGTGGTCCGCTTGGCCTCGACGCCCGCGGTGTCGTCGACGGGCCGGCCGGCCTCGCTGAGCGTCTCCTCGGTGCGCAGCGGGCGGATCTCGCTGACCGCGCCGACGAGCGTGGTCTTGCCCACGCCGAAGCCGCCCGCGACCAGGATCTTCAGCGTGACGGGCTCGACGGGCGAAGGGCGGCGCTCAGAGCGTCCGAAGGCCATGGCTCACTCCTCCGGTCATGCCGTTTACACAGGTCAGAGGCATCCTGGGTCCTAGGGACTGCGTCGGGCGATCAGCTGTGGCAGTGGAACATTACTACGGTCCTACCGGACAACTGCCAGCGGTCCCGGGGCCGTTGCCGGTCCGCCGGTCCGCCTGCCGGGCCCGGGACCCTCCTGACGGCCCCCCAGGCCCCGCCCAAAGGCGCCGCGGGCAACGGTGTGACCGCGGCGCCCCGGGCGCGTTCAGAGCGCGCGCAGGCCGTCGATGACGTCGCGGAGCAGCCCGGCGTCCGGCAGCTCCGCCGGCGGGACGGGCCGGCTGATGTGGACCAGGCCGGCCTCCAGGACGTCGCCGATGAGCACCCGGACGACGCCCACGGGCAGGTCGAGGTCGGCCGCCAGCTCGGCGACCGACATCGGCTCCGCACGGCAGAGCTCGACGATGTCGAGGTGTTCGGGCGACAGGGTGCGGTCGACGTCGGCGTCGTCGTCCTCGCCGCGAGACTCGGCGATCACCAGGGCGATCAGGTCGAGCCGGCCTTCCGCGGCGTGGCTGGTACGGCCGCGCGTCATGGCGTAGGGCCGCACCACGGGCCCGGCGTCGTCGTCGTACCAGCGGTCCGCTTGGGGAGTCATGACGTCCTCGTCACACCGCCTGCGCCGCGTCGTCGTCGGTGCGCGGCGCGGTCGCGAGGTGGACGCCGACCCGCTTCACCAGCAGCGCCATCTCGTAGGCGACCTGCCCGACATCGGAGTCGGCGTCGGCGAGCACGGCCAGGCAACTGCCGTCGCCCGCGGCGGTGATGAACAGGAAGGCCTCGTCCAGCTCCACGAGGGTCTGCCGGACCTTGCCGGCCTCGAAGTGCCGCCCGACGCCCTTGGCGAGGCTGTGGAAGCCGGAGGCGACGGCGGCGAGGTGCTCGGCGTCCTCACGGGTGAGGCCCTCGGACGCGCCGGTGGCCAGGCCGTCGCTGGAGAGCACCAGCGCCTTGCGGATGCTGGCCACGCGGCCGACCAGTTCGTCGAGAAGCCAGCTGAGCTCGCGGGTCGGGCTCGATGGTGCCGTCATGGACCGTTCCCCTCGGTGGTGGTTCTGGTTGTGCTGTCGCCGCCCCGATCCGCCGGGGAGGTTCCCGGGCGGTCGGCGGGGCGGACGTCGTCGGTGCCGAGGTCGTCGGCGGTGTCCGCGCGGCCGCGCAGCCATCCTCGCTGCAGGGAGGCCATGCGGTCGCGCACCTCCTCGGGCGAGCGCTCCTGGCCGGCGTCGTCGTCCGCGCCGGCGGCGGTACGCGTCCGGGTGGTGGAGTCGCTGCGCAGCTGCGGGGCGAGGCTGGCCTGGCGGACCCGGCGGGGCAGTCCGGCGCCGGCGGGCTCCTCCTGCGGCGCGGCCACGGCGGGTTCCTCCTCGGGCGCGGGGTCGGCGGGCTCCTGCTGGGGCGCGGGGTCGGCGGGCCGGGGCGCCTCGCCCACCGGGTGGCCGTTCTCGGCGACCAGGACCGGGGTGCGGCGGCGGCGCGGCAGGACCGTGAGCCCCTCGCCCGGCGCCAGGGAGGGCGGCGTCCGCGTGGCCGCGTCACTCTCGGCGGCCGGTGCCGGCGTCCCTTCGGCCTCGATGACGTGCGGCCGGTGCTCGCGCGGCTCGTCGTCCGGCTCCGGGACCAGGCCCCACTGGCGGAAGCTGTGCTCGGTGGCGGCCGACATCGGTCTGACCCGCGGCTCGTCCCGCTCGGCGGGCGCCGTCCCGTCCGGCGCCGGGGCCTCGTCGAGCGGCACGTCGGTCAGGTCCTCGCCGGGCTCGGTCAGGAGCGGCGCGGGGACGAGCACCACGGCCGTGGTGCCGCCGTACGGGGACTGGCGCAGCGAGACGCGGACGCCCTGGCGCTGGGCGAGCCGGCTGACCACGAAGAGGCCGAGCCGGTCGGTGTCGGAGAGCTCGAACTCGGGGGTCTCGGCGAGGCGGAGGTTCGCCTCCAGCATGGCGTCGGGGGTGAGGCCGAGTCCGCGGTCGTCGATCTCCAGGACGAAGCCGTTGGCGACGGACTCGCCGTGCACCTGGACGCTGGTGTGCGGCGGCGAGAACACGGTGGCGTTCTCGATGAGTTCGGCGACGAGGTGGGTGAGGTCGGCGACGGCGTGGCCGGTGACGGCGAGCCGCGGCAGCCGGCGTACGTCGACCCGCTCGTAGTCCTCGACCTCGGCGACGGCCGCCCGCACCACGTCCATCAGCTGCACCGGCTTGCGCCACTGCCGGGACGGCACCGCGCCGGAGAGGATCACCAGGCCCTCGGCGTGGCGGCGCATGCGGGTGGTCATGTGGTCGAGCCGGAAGAGGTCGGCGAGTTCCTGCGGGTCCTCGGTGCGCCGCTCCATGGCGTCGAGCAGGGTGAGCTGGCGGTGCAGCAGCACCTGGCTGCGGCGGGCGAGGTTGACGAAGACCTCGGAGACCCCGCGGCGCATCTCCGACTGGCGCACGGCGGCCTCGACGGCCGCCCGCTGCAGGGTGTTGACGGCCTTGCCGACCTGGCCGACCTCGTCGTCGGGGTAGTCCAGCCGCGGCGCCTCGGTCTCGACGTCGACCTCCTCGCCCGCGGCGAGCCTGCGCATGACGCGCGGCAGCCGGGCGCCGGAGACCTCCTGGGCCTCCGTGCGGAGCCGGGACAGGTCGCGGATGAGGCTGCGGCCGATGCGTATGGAGACGATGACGGAGGCGACGACCGCGATCAGGCCGAGGCCACCGGCGGCCGCGGCGATGGCGACCAGGCGCATGCCGATCGGTTCGGCGCGCTTCTTGTGCAGGTCGCCGGCCTCGACGCCCATGCGGTCGAGGTCGGTCAGGGCGGTGGTGGCCGTGGTCTGCCAGGACACGCGGTCGGCGGCCTGGGGCGCGCCGGAGGCGCCCGCGGAGATGACCGCGTCCTCGGCGGCGCGCAGGGCGCGGCCGGAGGGCCCGGCCCAGTACGCCTCGTAGATGGCGCGCTCGTCGCTCGTCAGCAGGTGGAGGTTGTCGGCGTAGTAGGCGCGCTGCTCGGCGACGGCGAAGGTGAAGGAGCGCATCTCCGCCGCGCTCATGCGGCCCGCCGCGATGGCCGCCACCATGAGGGCGTCCTCCTGGCTGATCGCCTCGCGGGCCCGGGTGACCTGGATCAGGGCGCGGCCCTGCTTGTCGATGGCGACGTTGTTGAGCGGGTTCAGCGAGTCCAGGAAGGCGTAGGCCGGGACGAACAGGCCGCTGTACGCGCCGAAGGCGTCGTTGCGGGCGATGCCGCCCTTGCCGACCTTGTCGCGCAGCGTCTCCAGGCCGCCGAAGCCGCGGACGACGAGGTCGAGCCGGCGCAGCGATTCGGGGGCCAGCCGCTCCCGGTTGCCGGCGGAGCGCGCGTTGGCGCGCAGGCGGGCGATCACCTTGTCCGTCGCACGTTCCCGGGCCAGCAGGGTGCCGCGGGCGTCCGACCGTCGAGGATCGGCCAAGTAGAGCATGGCGGAACGACGTTCCTGCTGGAGCGCCTGGATGCTGTCCTCGACCGGGTAACCGAGTTCGTTGACGGTCTGCTCGACGCCGAAGAGGCCCCAGACCTGACGCCCGGTCAGGGTCGCGGCGAAGGCCCAGATGGCCGTGAGGGACACCAGCGGAATGAGCAGCAGTGCCACGATCTTCCGCCGGATCGTCGTACCGCGAAAGCGCATGGCCTCCCCAACGTCAAACCCGGTCAAGGGCTGTCGTGTTCCGACTGCAAACGGCGCGAGCCTACTACTGCCGGATGACCAAACCGAAAGCGCCGCCTCCGCCCTTGCCCCGGGACGACCCGTTTCGTACGGATGAACAGCCGGTACGGCTGGCCGAAATGCAGTGCACAGGGAACCGACGGGGCCGCTGCCTCGTTTGACCGGCGGGGAGGGGTGCTCCGGATGCGGAGGGCATTCATCGGCGGAAACCGGGCAGCCACTCTGGAGTCGGACATCGGGGATCCGGCACCGCACCACCGGTATGCCGCAGGGGAGCAGATTTCATGGACGACCTCGTCGAGGACGCACTGGATCGCGACATTCCGCCGCGGAAGACACGGCGGCCGTTGTGGGTGGAGGAGCCCGTGGGGCGGCCACGCATGCCCGACCCGGTACGCCGGGCGGCGGTGCGGGCCGTGCTCGTCGTCTCGTTGACCTTGATCGCCGCGGTGATCGCCATGCTGGGGGCGGCCGGCGAGTCCTGGCTCGCGGCGCCGGCGATGCTCACCGCCATAGCCTTCACCGTCGTCGCCACGTGGGCGGTGCTGGACGTGTGGATCACCCGCCAGGTCTGGAACCAGCGCAACGGCGTGGTGTCCAGCCCGAGCAGCGCGGCCCGCAGGCTGCGCCGCGAGCGCAGGCGCGGACGGCGGCGGGCCCGGTCCGAAGCCCGCGCCGCCGCACGGCGCGGGCACCTGTCCGGCACCGGCGCCAGTACCGCCTGAGGAAAGCGCGCCACCCGCGGAACCCGCACCGTCCCGGACGCCCGACCCGAACGGCCTCGATGAACCGGGGCCTTCGGGACGGGTCCGTCCCGGGGCTCCCTGGGGCGGCCAGGGGCCAGCCGCAGGCAAGGAGCAGACCGGCCGGAGCTCGGCCGGAGTCCGGCCGGAGTTCAGCCGCTCTGCGGGGCCGGCTGCTCCGCCGGGCGGCGGAACATCCGCGTCGCCGTGATCTCGCCGTGCACCGGCTCGGACTCCGGGTCCTGCACGGGGAGTCCGGGCCGCAGGTGCTCCTCCACGCTGATGTACTTCAGTCCCGCGCGCAGATCCGCGTCGTTGCGCAGCCGTACGACCAGCGGGAACTCGGCGAGCGCCGTGGTGTCGAACAGGCCCGTGGTGTAGATCAGCTGGACGCCCAGCGCGTCGGCGACCGCGCGCTGCAGCTCCAGCAGGTAGGTGGCGTTGGCGCGGCCGATCGGGTTGTCGAGGAAGAGCGTGCCCGCGTGCCGGTGCCGGTCCCTGCCGCGGTCGTTGCTACGCAGCGCGGCCATCGTGCAGTACAGCGCGATGGCGGCGGTGAGCAGCTGGCCGCCGGAGAAGACGTCGCCCATCTGCCCGACGGGCACGCGCTCGGCGCGCAGCACGGCGTCCGGCTTGAGGATCTCGACGGCCACGCCCCTGGGTTCGAGGCCGGCCGCGACCCCGCGCAGCAGCAGCGACATGCCGTCCCGGCGCAGGTCGGAGTTCTTGCGGACGGCCGCCCGGGTCGCCTCGTCGATCACGGCGCCGAGCCGCTCGTTGAGCGCAGCGTGGTCCGGGTCGTCGAAGCGGATCCGCAGGAACTCCTGCCCCGACCACTCCCCCAGCCCCTCGGGCAGGCGGGACAGCCGCTGCGCCGACCGCAGGGTGGCCAGCGAGGACTCCACCATGCCGCGCAGCCGGTCCACGATGCTGTCGCGGTTGCGCTCCAGCTGCTCCAGTTCGTCGGTCAGGACCCGCAGCCGCGGCGCGAAGGCGGTGTGCCAGGCCTCCGCGTGCTCGGGCAGCGCGGAACCGGGCAGTTCGCGGATCTGCTGGCGGGCCGGGGTGCGCACCTGCTCGTAGCGGGCCGCGTTGGCGTGCCGCACGAGGACGTCGCAGGCCTCGCGCAGCTGCGACTCTGCCGCCGACAGGTCGGCGGCGCAGCCGCGGAGGCTGCGGCGGGACTCGGCGACGGCCGTCCTGGCCGCCTCCAGGGAGCCGGAGTGCGGTTCGGACTCCTCCTCGCCCTCCTCGGGCTGCCGGTCGCCGTCGCGGAGCAGGTCCCGCAGCAGCGCGGCCAGTTCGTCGAAGCCGGTCGCGGCGTCCTCGGCGGAGCGGTGCGCACGGACCAGGTGACCGTGGCCGTCCCGGGCGTGCGCCAGCGCCTCGGTGCGGGCGGCCAGTTCGCCGTTGGCGCCGCGCAGCAGTTCCTGGGCGTGCTCGGCGTCGCGGGGCAGCAGCTCCTCGGGGAGCTCGGTGTGCGCCTCGCCGTCCGCCGGGGCGTGCCGCTCGGACTCGCCGCGCAGCCGGCCGAGCTGCTCGCTGGCCGCGGAGGCACGGGAGTCGAGGGTCGCCACCAGCTGTTCCGCACGGGCGGCCGCGGCCTGGCGCGCGGGACCGTCGGCGCCGTCCGGGCCTTCCAGCAGCAGCGCGGCGCGGGTGCGCACCTTGTTGGTGAGGCGCTCCAGTTCGGTGAGCGCGGACTGCTCGGTGCTCTCGGCACGGGCCTGCTCGGCCCGCAGGTCGGCGCCGACGCCCACCTTCTCGTACACCTGGGAGGCGGCACGATAGGCCTCGCGCAGGGTGGGCAGCGGGCCGGCCGGCCGGCCCGCGCCGTCCTCGTCCTCGAGGGCCTCGTCGGGGGCGCCGGTGATCTCCGAGCGCTCGGCGCGCAGCACACGCGCCGTGCGGCGCGCGTCGTCCGCGGCACGCTGAGCGGCGCGGCGGTCCTCGTCGGCGGCGCGCGCCAGGGTCAGGCAGGCGTCGGCGCGGGTCTCGGCCTCGACGGCGTCCTCGGCCAGCTCCCGGGTCCTGCGCTGCCAGTTGGCCCGCTCCCGCAGCCGGAAGGCGAGACCGGCGAGCGCGTCGGCGGCCCGCCGGGCCTGCTGCGCCGCCTCCTGGCGCTCGTCGCGCACAGCGGTCGACTCGGCGGCGGCCTCGTCGGCCTCCATCCGTACCGAGCGTGCCCCGGCCAGCTCCTCGCGGGCGGCGACCGCGGTCTCCCGGGCGGTCTCCACCGCCGCGGCGAGCTCCGCGAGCCGGCCGCTGGGGCAGCCCGAGCGCCACGAGGAGAGCCGGGCGGCCAGGGTGCGGTCCTCGGCCAGGCGGGCGGCGAGCCCGCGGATGGCCTCCTCGCGGGCGGTCGCGCGGGCGCGCAGCGCCTGCCGCTCGCCGTCGGCGGCCAGTTCGTCGTGCATGGCCGGGTTGGGCGGGACGAGGAAGAGCTCGGGCTCGGCGCCCGCCGGGGGCGGCGGGGCGAGCAGCGCCGCCGCCGTGCCGACCGTGACGGTCGACCGCGGCAGCAGCGCCGCCTGCGCCAGGGCCTCGCGTGCCCTCATGTAGCTCTGCGGGTCGGTGACGACCACGCCGTCCACCAGCTCCGGGCGCGCGGCGAGCACGGCGGCGTGGTCGGCCGGGTCGACGGCCTGCGCGAGGTAGCGCCAGCCGGGAAGCGCCGGGATGCCCTGCTCGCCCAGGTACTCGACGGTGGCGAGGACGTCGGGGCCCGGCGGCAGCAGCCCGCCGTCGCCGAGCGCCGCCAGGATGCGGGCGTCGTCGGCGGCGGCGGTGCGCAGGTCGAACAGCCGGCGCTCGGCGGAGGCCACCGCGCCGTCCAGCATCTCCTGGAGCGGCTCCGCGAAGATGTCGAGTTCGGCCGCGGTCAGCGGGCCCTGCTCGGCGGGGCGCCGTACGTCCGCCTGGGCGCCGCGCCGGGCCGCGGAGGCCTGCGCGGGGATGGCGGGGCCGCGGTCATCGGCGGTCTCCCCCGCCGGGTCCCCCGCCGCGTCGGCCGCGACGGTCCCGGGTGCCTCCGGCAGGCTGAGCAGTCCGGCCAGGCGGGGCTCGGCCGCGAGGGCGTCCGCGACGCGTGACTCGGCGGCATGGGCGGCCTCGGCCGCGGCGAGGGCGTCGGCCGCGCGGGCGGCGGACAGCTCGGCGCGCGCATCGGCGGCGGCGGCCTCCCGGGCCCGGTCACCGGCCCGGCGGGCCGCGTCGCGCGCGGTCTCCGCGGCGGTCGCGGCGGCCTTCTCGGCGTCCGAGGCCTCCAGGGCCGCCCGGGCCGGGTCGGCGTCGGGGGCGGAGTCGTCCAGCCAGCCGGCCCGGACCGCCTCGGCGGTCTCCTGCTCGACCTCCGCCAGCCGCTGCACCAGGTGCCCGGACTCGCTGCGGGCGCGCTGCGCCTCCGTCGCGGCGGCGGTGGCGTCGCGGTGTGCCGCCTCGGACTGCGCCTGGAGTCCCGCTGAGCGTTCCTCCTCCGCGTCCGCCCGCTCGTCGGCGGTGTCCGCGGCGGCCCGCAGGGCGCGGACGAGGTCGCCCGCGGCGGTCGTGCGGGCGGCCAGCGCCGGCGCGGCGTCCCGTTCCGCCTCCCGGATGGCGGCGGTGACGCGGGCCAGGCGGTCGGCGGCGGCCCGGTGCCGCAGCACGATCTCCGCGGCCTGCCAGGCGGACTGCAGGGTACGGGCGTCATTGAGCTCGCGGCGCAGCGCTGCGGCGCTCTTCTCGCCGGCGGCCAGGGCCAGCGAGGCGTGCCGGTAGGCGAGTTCGGCTGCGACCAGGGCGCCGCGGCCGCGGGCGGCCTCGGCGTCGGTGACCGTGTGCGCGGCGCTCGCCGCCTGCTGCGCCAGCTCGGCGGCGCGGCCCCGCTCCTCGCGGGCGCGCGCGGAAAGCCCGCGGGCCAGGGCGCGGGTGCGGCGCTCGGACTGGGCGTGGACACCGCGTGCCTGTTCGCGGGTGGCGGTGGTGTCGACGATGCGGGCGAGCAGTTCGAGGGAGCCCGCCGTGAAGTCCCGTTCCGCGGTGAGCTCGGCCCTGCGGCCCAGCTTGCCGGCGAAACCGTGGACCAGGTCGGCGAGACCGTCGGTGTCCCTGGTGTCGGTGACCGCGCGCAGCAGGAGGTCGGTGAAGTCGGAGTCCTTCTTCACCGCGAAGAGACCGGCCGCCTCGCCCTCGTCGGCGTTCATCTCCCGCTGGTAGCGGAAGAGTTCGGGGTCGAGGCCGAGTTCGCCGAGGTGCTCGTTCCACCGGTCGTGGATCTCCTCCCACACCACCTCCAGGTGCGGGTAGTAGCGTCCGGCGTCCGTCAGGGCGTCGCGGAAGCCCTTCATGGTGCGGCGGCGGCCGCGGGCGCCCGAGGCGCCCTCCGCTGAGGGGCGGACGGCGGTGGACTCGGCCACGGGCAGCGAGTCCAGGCCGAGCCCGGGGCCGGGCCGGAAGGAGTACCAGGCCTCGGCGAACTTGCGCGGGTCAGAGGAGACCTGGCGGCCGCGCCACTCGCTGACCTTGCCGACGACGACCAGCTCGCCTGTGAGCGTGTGCTGCCACTCCAGGGCGACGTGGCCGCAGTCGTCGGCCAGCAGGAACTTGCGGAGCACGCCGGAGCTCGCGCCGCCCAGGGTGTTGCGGTGGCCGGGCAGCATGACGGAGAAGATCAGCTTGAGCAGGACGGACTTGCCGCCGCCGTTCTCCAGGAACAGCACACCGGCCGGCGCCGGACGGCGCGGCGGCCCGGTCGGCTCGTCCTCGAAGAACTCCGCCTGGGCGGGCGCGGGTTGCGGCACGAGTTCGCCGACTCCGCGCAGGTCCAGCACGGTGTCGGCATAGCGCGCGCCGGCGGGCCCGATGGAGTAGAGGCGGACCCGGGACAGCTCGTACATGGGGGGCTCTCGTCGTGGTGGTCTGTGGTCGGCAGGTTCGGGTGGATCGGCGGGATCCGGGCGGCGGGACGGGCCGCCGTTCAGGAGTGGAAGGGCAGGCCCGCCCCGGCCACGAGGCCGAGGTCCTCGCCCTCTTCCGCGGGCATCAGCGCCGCCGACTCACCGGGCCGGGGCACGATGCCCAGGTCGAGGAGCTCGGCCATGGCGGCGCTGCCCGCCATGTCGCGCACCTGGAGCTGGTAACGGGCGGTGGTGCGGTACGTGCCGCCCGACTCGTCACCCGTGCGCTGCAGGAAGCCCGAGTCCACGAGGAAGGAGACGGCCTTGCCCACGATGCCGGTGGTGGAGCCCGCGAGGCGCCGGGCGTCCTTGGTGGCGCCGGTGGAGGTGCGGCGCACATAGACCCGCCAGGCGGCCTCCAGGCCCGGGGCGTCGGTGGCCGGGTCGGTGTTCTCGCCCTGCTCCTCGGCCCGTTCCTCCAGCCGGCGGCAGGCCTGGCGCAGGAAGCCGTCGATGCCGTTGACGGTGACGCGCCCGATGTAGGCGTCGTCGGCGAGGTCCTCCGGTCGCGGGAAGGCCATGGCCGCGGTGGCGAGGTGGGCGAGGCCGTGCAGGAAGCGGTCGCCCGCGTCGGACGCGGCGCGGCGGGAGTAGTCGCCCATACGGACGGCGAAGACCGAGTCCTCACCGGCGGCCAGCGCCATGCCGGCCCGCGGCGAGACCTCCAGCACGACCAGGCCGAGGCCGGCGGCGACGGCGTCGGCCAGCCGCGAGAAAAGGGGCTCCTCGCGGTAGCGGCGGATCAGCTCGGCGTACTCGATGTCGCGCGCGGGCAGCAGCTTCGGCTGGAGGCCGAAGGAGACGAGGCGGGCGGCGTCCGCGGCGTCGCCGGGGGTGACGGCCGCCGGGCCGGGGGCCGCCGCGGGCGGCTGTGTGCTCTCGCCGTCGCGCTGGTCGCTCACGGGGTCGTCTCCTCGGTGCGGATGGTCGGTGCGCTCATCGTCACGCCGCCTCGGACCGCTCGGCGGCCATCCCGGCGGCGTCGAGCCGGGCCGTGCCCACGATCAGGTCGGCGCCGCCGAACTCGGGGTCGTCCAGTTCGGTGCCGTCGTCCACGGCGAACAGCAGCCGCTCCTCGCCCTGGCGGTAGGCGGTGCCGACCGGCGGGCTGGCCGCGTGCACCGCCAGCAGGGCGACCAGGTAGGGCAGTTCGGGGTCGAGGCGGCGGGCCTCGGCGAGCAGCCCGGACAGCCGGCGGGGGGCGTCGTGGGGCAGGTCGAGGAGTTCCAGCGCGGTCTCCAGCTGCTCCTCGCTGAACCGGCTGTCGTCCGGGGTGGCCACGAGGTCGGGCTCGGGCATCTCGGCGCCGAGGTGCTCGCGCTCCACCGGCGGGGTGAGCAGGGCGTCCACGAGGTCGGTGACGCGTACCGAGGCGGGGGTGCGCAGGCCCGTGCCGCGGGCGAACCAGGCGTCGGTGACGCGGGTGGCCTGCTCCACCGGAAGCGGCAGGACGGGCGCGACCAGCTGCCCGTACAGGTCGAGCATGCCGACGAGGGCGCCGCCGCGGGGCGCGGCGAAGGCCTGCCGGTCCTGTTCGGCGCGGAAGATCGGGCCGGCCTCCAGCAGCCGGGACTGCAGCTGGGTGTGGCGGCGGATGCAGTCCTTGACGATGTCGACGAGTTCGGCGGCGCGGCGCTTGTGCTCCGGGTCCTCCGACTCGTCCCTGGCCTTGCGGATGTTGGTCAGGATGGCGTTCTCGTGCCGGTAGCGGTCGGCGACGTGGTCGAGCGCCTCGGCGATCATGTCGGGGACGGTGCGGATCCAGTCGACGGCCCGGACGTTGCGGCGGGTGGCGTCCAGGGCGCGGCGCAGCGTCTCGGCGTACTGCACCGTGCGGTAGCGGGCCTGTTCCGCGGCGAGCTGGGCGTCGGCGAGCCGGCCCCGGTTGATCAGCACCTCGAGCTTGACCTCGGCCGCGATCTGGGCGCTGGTCACGTCGGTGTCGAGGGCGCCGACGAGCACATTGACGGCCTCGTCGGTGGTACGCAGGTAGACGGTGCCGTCGCGACCCGGGACCTCCTCGATCAGCTTGAAGTCGTAGTCGCGGCGGACGTACGCCCCGTCCGCGCCGAAGGTGCCGTAGACCGCGCGGAAGCCGCGGTCGACGCTGCCGACGTTGATCAGGTTCTCCAGGACCCAGCGGCCCACCCGCTCGTGCTCGGCGGCGGCACGGCCGGGGGCCTGGGCGGCGATGCGGGGCAGCAGCCGGGAGATTATCTGGTCGTGGTCGGCGCCGGTGTCGAAGTCCATGTTGAGCGTGACCAGGTCGATGGCGGCCAGGGCGATCTCCGCCATCGCGTAGACCGAGTACTCGCCCGCGAGGTTGGCCTTGCGCGCGTCGAGGTCGTGCAGCGGCGCGGTGCAGGCCAGGGCCTTGAGCCGGCGGGCCAGGCCCTCGTCGGCGGCCGGGCCCGGCGCGGGCCGGACACCGCCGCTGAGCTGGTGCGGAACGGTCGTGGTCACGACGCACAGACTAGGCGCTCGGACCGACATCGTCCCAAACGGCACGGTCCGGGCACCCCCGCGTCCGGAGCCCCTCAGGCGCCGGCGGTCCCGTAGCCGCCCCCGCCGGGCGTGGCGACGACCAGGACGTCACCGGGCCCCACGTCGGCGGAGTCGACCCCGCCGAGCAGGGTGACGGTGCCGTCCGCGCGCTCGATGCGGTTCTCGCCGAGCGCGCCGGGCCCACCGCCCGCCAGGCCGTACGGGGCGACGCGCCGGTGGCCCGACAGCAGGGCGACCGTCATGGGCTCCAGGAAGCGGATGCGGCGCACGGCGCCGCGGCCCCCGTGCCACCGGCCCTCGCCGCCGCTGCCGTCGCGCAGGGCGAAGCCCTCGACGCGGACGGGGTAGCGCCACTCGAGGATCTCGGGGTCGGTGAGCCGGGAGTTGGTCATGTGGGTCTGGACGGCGTCGGCGCCGTCGAAGCCCTCGCCCGCCCCGGCCCCGCTGGCCACCGTCTCGTAGTACTGCACCCGATCGTTGCCGAAGGTGACGTTGTTCATCGTGCCGGAGCCCTCGGCCTGCACCCCGAGCGCCGCGTACAGGGCCCCGGTGACGGCCTGGGAGGTCTCCACGTTGCCGGCGACGGTGGCCGCCGGGTACTGCGGTGCGAGCATCGAGCCCTCGGGGACGCGGACGTCCAGCGGCTTGAGGCAGCCGCTGTTGAGCGGGATGTCGTCGGCGACGAGGGTGCGGAAGACGTAGAGCACGGCGGCCATGACCACGGACCGCGGCGCGTTGAAGTTGCCCTCCTGCTGCGGCGAGGTTCCGGTGAAGTCCAGGACGGCGGAGCGCGCCTCGCGGTCGACGCGTACGGCGACGCGGACGACCGCGCCGTTGTCGGTCTCGTACGCGCACTCGCCGTCGTCCAGGCCCGCGACGATGCGCCGCACGGACTCCTCGGCGTTGTCCTGCACGTGCCGCATGTAGGCGTGCACGACGTCGAGGCCGAACTGCGCGGTCATGCGCCGCAGCTCGGCGATGCCCTTCTCGTTCGCGGCGATCTGCGCGCGCAGGTCGGCGATGTTGGTGTCCGGGTCGCGCGAGGGGTACAGGGCGTCCGCGAGCAGGGCGCGGGTCTCCTCCTCGCGCAGGCGGCCGTCGCGCACCAGCAGCCAGTTGTCGAAGAGGACGCCCTCCTCGTGCACGGTGCGGCTGAAGGCGGGCATCGAGCCGGGGGTGAGGCCGCCGATCTCGGCGTGGTGGCCGCGCGAGGCGACCAGGAAGAGCAGCGACCGCCCCTCCTCGTCGAAGACGGGGGTCACGACGGTGACGTCGGGCAGATGGGTGCCCCCGTGGTAGGGGTCGTTGACGGCGTAGGCGTCTCCCGGGCGCATGGTGCCCTCGTTCCGCCGCAGCACCTCCTTGATGGACTCGCCCATGGAGCCGAGGTGCACGGGGATGTGGGGCGCGTTGGCGATGAGGTTGCCCTCGGGGTCGAACAGGGCGCAGGAAAAGTCCAGGCGCTCCTTGATGTTGACGGAGTGGGCGGTGTTCTCCAGGCGGACGCCCATCTGCTCGGCGATCGACATGAAGAGGTTGTTGAAGATCTCCAGCATCACCGGGTCGACCTCGGTCCCCACCGCCACCCTGCCGGGCCGCGGCCGCACCCGGGTGAGCAGGAGGTGGCCGTGCTCGCCGACCGCGGCGCGCCAGCCGGGGTCGACGACGGTCGTCGCGTCGGCCTCGGCGATCACGGCGGGCCCGTCCAGGGTGTCGCCCGGCCGCATCCCGTCCCTGCGGAACAGGGGGCAGTCCTGCCGCCGGCCCTCCGCGTACAGGGACACCTCGGCGGCCGGTCGCAACGGGCCCTCGCGGGCCGGCAGCTCCACGAAGTGGCGTCCCCGCGGGCCCGCGGAGCCGACCGCCTCGACCGAGACCGCCTCCACGACCAGGGGCTTGTCCATGGTGAAGGCGTAGCGGGCGCGGTGCTCGGCGGTGAACGCCTCGCACATGTCCTCGACGGTCCCGAACGGCACGGGGAGCGCCGCGTCGGTGCCCGCGTAGCGGACGTGGACGCGGGTGACGGTCTCCACGGTGTCGTCGGGCACCCCGTCCTCGCGCAGTTGGGCGCGGGCCAGGCCGTCGAGTTCGTCGCGGGCCTCCCGCAGGGCGGCCCGCCCGTCCTCGGTGAGCCCGCTCTCCACGGAGCGCTCCCGCATGGCGGTGGCGTCGGCCAGGCCGATCCCGTACGCGGACAGCACACCCGCCAGCGGGGGCACGACGACCGTGTCGACGGACAGCGCGTCGGCGACCGCGCAGGCGTGCTGCCCGCCGGCCCCGCCGAAGCTGGTGAGGGCGTAGCGGGTGATGTCGTGGCCGCGCTGCACGGAGATCTTCTTGACCGCGCCGGCCATGTTGAGGACGGCGATCTCCAGGCAGCCCGCGGCGACCTCCTCCGGAGTGCGGCGGTCGCCGGTCGCGGCGGCGGCCTCGTCGGCGAGCCGCGCGAAACCGGCGCGGACGGTCCCGGTGTCCAGCGGCTGGTCGCCGTCCGGGCCGAAGACGGCCGGGAAGTGCGCCGCCTGGACACGGCCGAGCATCACATTGGCGTCGGTGACGGTCAGCGGGCCGCCGCGCCGGTAGCAGGCGGGGCCGGGGTCGGCGCCCGCGGAGTCGGGGCCGACGCGATAGCGCTGCCCGTCGAAGTGCAGGACGGAGCCGCCGCCCGCCGCCACCGTGTGGATGTTCATCATGGGCGCCCGCATCCGTACGCCCGCCACCTGGGTGCCGAGGACGCGTTCCAGTTCGCCCGCCCAGTGGGAGACGTCGGTGGAGGTGCCGCCCATGTCGAAACCCACGACCCGGTCGAACCCGGCCTGCCGGGAGGCGCGGACCATGCCGACCACCCCTCCGGCGGGTCCGGACAGCACGGCGTCCTTGCCCCGGAAGTGACCGGCCTCGCGGAGCCCGCCGTTGGACTGCATGAACATCAGCCGGACACCTCGCAGCTCGGCGGCCACCTCGTCCACGTAGCGGCGCAGGATCGGCGACAGATAGGCGTCCACCACGGTGGTGTCGCCGCGCGGGATCAGCTTGATCAGCGGGCTCACCTCGTGGGAGCAGCTGATCCGGTCGAATCCGGCCTCGCGTGCCGCCCGCGCCACGGCCTGCTCGTGGGCGGGATGGCGGTAGCCGTGCAGCAGGACGACGGCGAGGCTCGTCAGGCCGTCCCGGCGGGCCTCGCGCAGGGCGGCGCCGACGGCGGTGGGGTCGAGGGGCCGGACGACCTCGCCGTGCGCGTCGACGCGTTCGCGGACCTCGACGACGCGGTCGTAGAGCGCCTCGGGGAGGACGATCCTGCGGTCGAAGAGCCGCGGCCGGTTCTGGTACGCGATGCGCAGCGCGTCGCGGAAGCCCTCGGTGACGACCAGGAGGGTCGGCTCCCCCTTGCGTTCCAGGAGGGCGTTGGTGGCGACCGTGGTGCCCATCTTGACGGCGGAGATGCGGTCGGCGGGCACGGGTTCGCCGGGGCCCAGTCCCAGCATGCGCCGGATGCCCTCGACGGGGGCGTCCCGGTAGCGCCCGGGGTCGTGGGAGAGCAGCTTGCACGTCTCCAGGCCGCCGTCGGGCCGTCTGGCGACGACGTCGGTGAAGGTGCCGCCCCGGTCGATCCAGAACTCCCAGCGTCCGGTCACGCCCTCATTGTCCCAGGGACGTCCCTCCCAGGCGGGCCAGCGCACCGGCCGTGGCGTCCCGGGAGCGCAGGTCCAGCAGCCCGTCGGTGCCCGCCAGCCGGTGCCGGGCCTCCCGGCCGGCGAGCCGCAGCAGGTCGGGCAGCAGATCGGTGCAGCGGTCGGCGACCCAGCGGGTGCCCTTGGTCGCCATCCACCACACGCTCGCCGCGGCGCCCGGTCCCGGGCCGCCGGGGGTCGTGGACGGCGGTGCGCCGTCCGACAGGCCGCGGGCCGCCAGGAGGTCGTGGAACTCGCGGGCCAGCAGCCGGTGGCCGAGTTCGCTGGGATGCAGCCGGTCCGCGCTCCAGGATGCGCGGTCGGCCACCCACGGGTGGCGGGCGGCGTGCAGGTGCACGGCTCCGTACCGCTCGGACAGGACGTGCACGACCTGGTTCAGGGCTGCCATCCGGCGGCCGAGCGGGCGGGCGAGCGGCCACGGCAGGCCCAGCATGCGGCCGGGGTCCGGCAGACAGGCGGTGAGCACCTCGGCTCCGTGGGCGCGCAGTTGGGCCAGGACGGTGTCCAGGCGGCGGGCGACGGTCTCGATGTCGAAGCTGCCGCGCAGCGTGTCGTTGGCGCCGATCACCACGGAGGCCAGGTGCGGCCGGTGGTCCAGGGCGCAGGGCAGTTGGTCCTCGACGACGTCCTTGGTGAGGGCACCGCTGCGGGAGCAGTTGAGCAGGCGCACGGCCGAGGGCTCGGCGGCCAGCCCTTGCGCCAGGAGCGGCGCCCAGCCGCGCCAGCCGGCGGCGACGGGGTCGCCGAGGCCCTCGGTGAGCGAGTCGCCGAGCGCGGCGAAACGTATCTCCTTCGTGCCGGTGGAGGCGCCACCGGCCTGGGCGGGTGCCGCGGCCCCGGTTCCGGTGGGCAGGTGGGCCGCGGGTCTGGGACGTCCGGGGACGGTGGGCGCCTGCGTGCCCGTCGTCATGGCGTGACCTCCGGGGCGGTGAGCCGGGGCGCGGCGTCGTGGGCGGCGAGGAAGGCGCTGACCGCGGTCGGCCAGCCGTAACGCTCGGCCTGGGCGCGGGCGATGGCGCGGCGCATGGGCTCGGGACGGGACAGCAGGTGGCCGACGGCGTCCGCGAAGGCGGGGCCGTCGTCGGTGGCGGCGGCACCGGCCGGGCCCAGGATGTCGGGCAGCGCGGACAGCGCGCTGGCGACGACCGGGGTGCCGCAGGCGAGGGCCTCCAGGGCGGACAGGCCGAACGTCTCCACCGGGCCCGGGGCCAGGACCACGTCGGCGGTGGCCTGGAGGGAGGACAGGGCGCGGCGGACCGGGACGTGCCCGAGAAAGGTGACCGGCAGCCGGGACTCCCGGGCCCGGGCCTCCAGACGGGCGCGCATGGGTCCGTCCCCGGCGACGACGAGGACGGCGTCCACGCCCCGGTGCCGCATGTGGGCGAGGGCCTCCAGGGCGCGTCCCGGCCGCTTCTCGGGCGACAGGCGCGAGCACATCACCAGCAGCACCTCGGCGTTGCCGGCGTACCGGGCGCGCAACTCCGGGTCGTGGTGCGCCGGGTGGCACGCCTCGAGGTCGACACCGAGCGGCGCACGTACGACGTTGCGGGCCCCGATCCGCTCGAACTCCGCCGCCGCCCAGGCCGTCGTGCAGACGATGCGCGAGTACACGTGCGCGCTGCGGCGGTTGAGCCGGTCGGCGGCACCCTGGGCGAGGCCGCTGGGCAGGCCCCAGGTGCGCAGCACACCGTCGACGCTCTCGTGGGACACCATGACGGACGGCACGCGGCGGCGGCGCGCCCACTCCCCGGTCCAGCGCAGCGTCGTGCGGTCGGAGACCTCCAGGCGGTCCGGGCGCAGGCCGTTCAGCACCGCCTCCAGCCGGGCCCGGCCGGTCAGCACGCGGTAACCGCCGGTGCCGGCCACCAGGGGGCCGGGGAGCGTGATGACGCGGCCCTGCGGGGTGATCTCGTCCTTGGCGGCGGGACCCGGGACGATCAGGACCGGGTCGTGGCCGGCCGCGAGATAGCCCTCGCCGAGGTGGCGCAGGGCGGTGCGCAGGCCTCCGGAGGTGGGCGTGACGAAGTTCGCCAGCCGGACGATGCGCAGCCGGCCGGTCATGCCGCCACCGCCGTACGGGCGTCGAGCACCTGCGCGTAGTGCTGCAGGAGCAGGTCGCCGACGGCCTCCCAGGTACGTGCGGCCACGTCGGCGCGCCCCTCGGCGCCGAATTGGTCGCGCATCGCCGGAGCGCTCGCCAGCAGCCGTACGGCGCCGGTGAAGGCGTCCACGTCGCCGGGCGGCACGAGCAGCCCGGTGCGGCCGTGGTCGACGAGGTCGAGCGGACCGCCGGCGGCGGGGGCGACCACGGGCAGCCCGCTGGCCATCGCCTCCTGGACGGTCTGGCAGAACGTCTCGAACGGCCCGGTGTGGACGAAGACGTCGAGCGAGGCGTAGATCCGGGCCAGGTCGTGCCCGGTACGGCGGCCCAGGAACACCGCGCCCGGCAGCGCCTCGCGCAGCCCGGGCGCGCTCGGGCCGTCGCCGACGACGACCACCTTCACCCCGGACAGCCCGCAGGCGCCGGCCAGCAGCTCCACGTGCTTCTCCGGGGCCAGGCGGCCGATGTAGCCGACCAGGACCTCGCCGTTCGGGGCGAGTTCACGACGCAGCGCCTCGTCGCGGTGGGCCGCGTCGAAGCGTACGGAGTCCACGCCGCGCGGCCACAGGTGCACGCGCGGGACGCCGTGCGCCTCCAGGTCCTGCTGGGAGGCGCTGGACGGCGCGAGCGTGCGGTCGGCTGCCGTGTGCACGGCGCGGATCCGGCGCCACGCGGTGCTCTCGCCGAGGCTCAGGTAGGTGCGGGCGTACCCCGCCAGGTCGGTCTGGTAGACGGCGACCGCGGGGATGTGCTGCCGGGTGGCCGCGGCCATGCCGCGCACCCCGAGGATGAACGGGCTGGCCAGGTGGACGAGTTCGGCACTGTGCGCGGCGATCGCCGCCGCGGTCCTGCGGCCGGGGAGCGCCACCCGGACCTGCGGGTAGCCGGGCAGCGGCAGCGACGGCACGCGCACGACGGGGCACGGTTCGTCGCCGGCAGTGGACTCGTGCGGGCCGGCCGGTGCTATGACCAGAGGCTCGTGGCCCCTGCGGACCAGATGTTCGGCCGTGCGCAACGCGCAGTGGGCCACTCCGTTGACGTCGGGTGGGAAGGACTCCGTGACGATGGCTACTCGCATACGGACGTTGTCGGCTCCCCGGGCGTTGTCCGGGTCACGTGGATCTTTCACCTTGGGGAACGTGCCGTGAGCGTTGGCCCCGGATCGGGCCTTCCGGCCGCTGCGCGACTCCCCCCGGGGGCTCAGGCGCCGCTCGAAGGTCCCGGCAGGAGTTCGGCGCCGAGCACCGGTTCGGCGGTCAGGGCGGCGTACGGGAGGCCGGCGCCGAGCCCTTCGGCGAGGTGGTGGAAGAGACCGCGCGGACCTCGGCCGTGTCGTCGAACGCCCTCCCCCAGCCTTCGGCCGGGGGTGCCCCCAGGCACGGCACTCCCCCAGCCTTCGGCCAGGGGGAGTTGCCGAATCGTCCGAGTTGCCCACTACGAGGACGACTCTCCGCCTCGCGATGCACCGCACCTGGGGGCACCTCCCAGCGGTAGCTGGGGGAGCTCATGTGACGACACGGCCCAGGGGCCCGGGGTCGCCCTCCTCGGGCACGGCTCCCAGGGCGCGCAGGGCGGGGGCGAACCGCTGGGGATCGCGGCCGGTGAAGCCGTCCGGGTGGCGGCCCGTCAGGGTGTGGATGCCGGTGACCGGGTGCCCGCCCTCGGTGTGGCGGGACTGTGCCGTCGGCTTCTCGCCGGCGTGCGGCGCCGGGGCCTGTGTCCCCGCCGGGACGCCGGGCGGCAGCCGGTCGTCCCGGACGCGTCGCCGACCGCCGGGGTCCCCGTACCCGCGGCGCCGACGACGTACCCCTCGTCGGCGTACTGCAGGTCGCCGGACTCGTCGGCCGGTTCCTCCTGGCCGCGCGGGGCCGTCCGCGCCCGTCCGCTCCGGGAGTTCCCGCGGTGGCCGGCCTCTGCCGTCCTCCCGCTCCGGCTCCGCGCCCCGGCGGCGGCGTACGAGCGGACGGCGACCACCGTGGCCCGGGGTCAGCGCGCGGGGTCCCCGGAGCTGAGGCGGCCGCGGACGGCGGTCTGGACCTCGGCCTCCTCCGCGGGATCCGCGGCGAGGCTGCGCAGCCGGGCCAGGACGCGGACGTCCGCGGTCGTGGCCGTACGGGCGGCGAGTTCGCGGGTCGTCTCCTCGCAGTCCCACAGGCACTCGACGGCGAGCCCGGCGCCGAAGCTGGGATCGGTGCGGCCGAGGGCGTGGGCGGCGACGCCGCGCACCTGCGAGGAGCTGGTCTCGCGGTAGACGTGGCGCAGCACGGGGGCGGCGCACTCGATGGCGAGCCGGCCGGCCCCCTCGACGAGCACGGCCAGGCCCTCGGCGTCGGCGCCCTCGCGCTGGACGAGGCGGCGCAGCGCGCCGAGGACGCGGTCGGCGTCCTGTTCGCCGCCGCGACAGGCGAGCATGCGGGCGGCGGCCGCGCCGAGGACGTCCTCGCGGCGTGACCAGGCGCGGGCCCGGGTGAGGGCGGCGACGCTGCGCATCCGCTCGAAGGACTCGACGGCAGCGCGGGCGACGACTTCGGACGTGCTGAGGGCGGCGGCCTCGATGAGGTCGAGGGCCTCGCGGTCCTGGCGGTCGGACAGGTGGCGGAGGGCGGCCGCGCGGGCCGCCTCGGGACCGCCGCGGGCCGACCGGACGAGCTCCTCGCGGTCCTCGGGGCCGGCGACGGCGGCGAGGCAGCGGGCGGCGGGGGCGTCGCGGTGTTGCGGCGGGTGGGCGGCCAGGCCTTCCTGTGCCCATTCGAGCACGGCGCCCACGCTCCAGCCGGGGGTCGGCCCGGCGGGCCGCATCTGGCGCTGCCATCGGTCGAAGGCGGTCTGTTCCGATGCCTTGCGCACGCGTTCGGAGACGACCGGGTCCGGATCCTCGGCCCACAACCGCCAGGGCCGCGGCTCGTACGCCTCGCGGAGCGCGGCGGCGAGCTGACCGTCACCCTCCGTGGTCATGGGGAAACGGGCGAGCACGGCCGGACCGAGCGCACGCAGCGCGTCGTCCTCGTCACGTACGGCGAGCTCGTCCAGGGCCCACTCCCAGTTGCCGCCGGTGGCCGCGTAGCGGCGCAGCAGCAGGACGGCGTCCCTGCGGCCGTAGCCGGCGAGGTGCCCGAGGACGGACAGGGCCAGGCCGCAGCGGTGCTCGTCCGGGCTGATGATGTCGTCGGGGTGGAAGAGGTGCTGTTCGATCCCGTCGAGCGGGCCCTCGAGTTCCGAGTAGAGGCGCGCGTAATAGAGGGAGCGGGACTCCACGCGCCAGTCGTGACGGGGGTCGCGCAGGACGCACTGCTCCAGCGCGGCGAGCGCGTCGGCTCGCTGCGCCGCGAGGGCGTGCAGGGTCCCGTCTCCGCGTCCTCTCTGGAGGAGGCCGAGAAGGGTACCGCTGGGCGCTATGTCGGGGTCGAACATGAGGTCAGCATCCGGTGCGGGGGGTTGGTTGGCAACGGGATTTTCCGTTACCGGCTGCGAGGTATCTTCGCAGATCGTCCCGGGTTCAAACCCTTTGCGCGGCACCCGGGCAGCCCCTGAGCACGCTCACGGGCGGAGTCCCGCAGCTTACCCGGACCGGGGCATTCCGCGGAGTCCTCCGAGCGTGGGGGCACCCCAGGCTTCTGGCATATGCCTGCAGCACCACCGGATCGGGTATTGCAGAAACCCTTACGGGCCATCACTCCTTGTGCAAGAGTCGTGACCGGCCCATCCGTACGGCCCCCGTTGAGGCCGGCGCCCGGTTCGGAGACATGTTCGGAGAGCGTCATGCCGCCCCATTTGCATGAGGATCGCGCCACCGCGAAGCCTGAGCCCGGCACCGTGGACGCGCTCATCTCCCAGACCCGCCAGCTGCGCGGCAAGGTCGACGCCGTCCGCCGCGACGCCGCCGCGGAGGACGAGGAGGACCCGCAGCTGCGCTGGCAGCGCGCGCTGTGCGACCTCGCCGTCCACCAGCTCGACGACCTGGGCGCGCACCTCGGGCAGCTGCGTGACGGCCTCCCCGACCTCGGCCACCGGGAGGCGGCCGCCGGGCCCGGCGCCGCCGCCCACGCGGCCCGCCCGCCGCGGGAGGTGCCCGTCCCCGCACCGGTCCCCGGTGCCGTGATGGCCCTGGGGCGGGCCGGCAGCGCCGAGTGGAACCTGGTCACGGACGGTGTCCAGTGGTCGGACGAGCTCTACCGCATCTTCGGCCGCACCCGCGAGGACGGGCCGCTGACCCTGGACGAGCTGCCCTCCTGGCTGTTCGCCGAGGACCAGCAGACCCTCACCGCGGCCGTGACCGGCTGCCTGGTGGACGCCCGGCCGATCGACTGCGAGTTCCGCATCGTCCGCCCGGACGGTGCCGTGCGTACGGTGCACATGGTGGGCGAGCCGGTGCTCGACGCCGCCGGCGCCACCGCCTCGATGTGGGCGGTGCTCCGCGACGTCAGCGAACTGCGCCGCAGCCAGCGGACGCTGCGCGAGACCCGTGACTCGCTGCAGCGCGAGCGGCAGATCGCGCAGACCGAGCGGCGGCTGGCGGTCGAGCTGCAGGAAGCCGTGCTGCCGCCGTGGCGCGGTTCCCTGCGGTTCCCGCAAGAGGGCGGCCCCACCACGATCGACCTCGCCGCCCACTACCTCCCCTCCTCGACGGGCACCCTCGTCGGCGGCGACTGGTACGACGCGCTGCAACTGCCCGACGGCTCCGCGCTGCTCACCGTGGGCGACCTGACCGGGCACGGGGTCTCCGCCACCTCCGGCATGGCCATGCTCCTCGGCGCGCTGCGCGGTATGGCGATGACGGGGCTGGACCCGGCCCCGCTGCTCGGCGGGCTCAACCAGCTGCTGGACAGCTCCGCACAGCCCGCGCTGGGCAGCGCCCTGTGCTGCCGCTACCGCCCGGAGGACCGCTCCCTGGTGTGGGCGCAGGCCGGACACCCCGCCCCGCTGCTCTTCCGCGACGGGACGGGGCGGCCGCTCGACGCACCCGAGGGCGTGCTGCTGGGCGCCACGTCGGGCGCGCAGTACGGCCAGGCCACCGAGCAGCTGCTCCCCGGCGACCTGCTGGTGCTGCACACCGACGGCCTGCTGCCGCGCCGTTCGGGTCCGGTGGCGGCCTCGGACACGGCCGCCGCGGTGCGGCACCTGCTGGGACTCGGCCCGAGGTTCGCCCGGGCCCGTACCCCTCAGGAGTGCGTGCGCATCGTGGTGGAGGAACTCGGCGCCCCCGAGCGCGAGGACGACGCCTGCGTGCTCATCGCCAAGTTCCGCTGAGGTCCTCGGCTGCGCCGAGGTCCACAGCTGCGCCACCAATCCGGCACCGACCCTTCACGAGCCCCGCGCGAAACCCGCACCCCATACGGGTGCGGATCCGGAGGCCGTGTCATGACATGTCGATGTGTCGACAGGAGGAGGACATCCGGGAGAGCCGGCCCATTCGGCGTCGAGTCGGCTGGTCCCGCGCATCCATGTCCGCGATGCCTGTGATGTCTGCGGCATCCCCGTCGTCCACGTCCTCCGCTCGGTGCTCCGCTCAGATCACGGGGCCCCTGCGCTGGGGTCCGCTCGGCAGCGCGATCTCGATCTCCTCACGTAGGTCCTGGATCCCGGTGAAGTCGGAATAGCGGGCCGTCAGCCGGTACATCTCGCGCAACCGGTCCCAGGTACGCAGCGACGAGTTCTGCCTTATGGTCAGCAGCGCCAGTCGCGCGTAGCGGTCCGCCTGCTCCGGGTCGTCGGCGATGAAACAGGCCGAGGCCAGTGAGATGTAGTCGAAGATGTTGGACCGGTCCCGGCCCTTGTCGCGCAGTTCCAGCGCCTGTTTGGCGTGCTGCTGTGCCGTCCGTGCGGCCAGCGGTTCGTACTCGGCGAGGGTCCGGTACGCGAGCGCCTGCATGCCGTGCAGATCGGCCTCGTCGAACATCTGCATCCAGCTCGGCGGCGGGACGTCGCCGCGGTCGGTGGCGAAGAGGTCCTCGGCCTTGCCCAGGGTGCGGCGCATCGCCTGGCCGTGTCCCATGGAGGCCTGTGCCCAGGCCTCGATGGTGCAGAGCATGGCCCGGGTGCGCGGCAGAGTCTCGTGCCCGGAGCCGGACTGCGCCAGCTTCATCAGGTCCAGGGCGTCGTCCGGCCGGCCCAGGTGGACCATCTGCCGGGCGGCGCGTGAGAGCGCCTCGCCGGCCCTCGGCCGGTCGCCGCCCTCACGGGCGGCGTGCGCGGCGATGACGAAGTACTTCTGCGCGGTGGGCTCCAGGCCCACGTCGTGGGACATCCAGCCCGCCAGGACGGCGAGGTTGGCCGCCACGCCCCAGAGCCTTCGCTTGAGGTGCGGGGGGTGCTGGTAGGCGAGCATGCCGCCCACCTCGTTGAGCTGACCGACCACCGCCTTGCGCTGCAGCCCGCCGCCGCGGGACGCGTCCCAGGCGCGGAACACCTCGACCGAGCGCTCCAGCGCCTCGATCTCCTGGGAGCCGACGGGGGCCGCCTCGTAGCGGTCGTAGGAGGCGGCGTCGGCGGTGAAGGGGTCGTGGGTGGTGGGGGCGTCGGCCGCGAGCGCCGGATCGGTGTGCAGCCAGTCGTACATGGCGCTGCTGAGTGCGGAACCCGCGGCAAGCGCGGCTCCCGCGCCCACCAGACCGCGTCGGTTGAGCATGAGGTCCATTCCCGTGAATTCGGTGAGGACCGCGGCTGTTCGCTCCGGTGGCCAGGGCAGTCCGTCGGCGCTGACGGACTGCTTCCTTCCCGTACGCCGATGCCGGCCGAACCCGAGATCCTCGATGGTTACGACACGGCCGAGACGCTCGGTGAACAGGGCCGCCAGCACGGTGGGCACGGGTTCGCGGGGAGATTCACCGGTGTCGATCCAGCGGCGCACGCGCGAGGTGTCCGTCGCCAGCTGCGGGTGGCCCATGGCCGCCGCCTGCCGGTTGACGAGTCGCGCGAGCTCTCCCTTGGACCATCCGGTGAGTGCGAACAGGTCCGCTAGCCGTGTGTTGGCTTCCTTGTCCATCCAAGCCCCCAGGTTCCTCGGCACTGTTGACACTAACGGCCGGTCAGCGCCGCCGCGAGCATTCGCCATGGTTCGCCAGGGTGCGCCAGATGGTCTGCCACCCGCACGCGGTGGTCAGGTAGGAACGCGCCACTCGGCCCGGCACTCGCCGGCTCGCGAACGGTCGCATATGAACAACTTTCGAAAAACGCCGATCAGCGTTGAACAACTCGAGAGGCATGTGCGTACTGGTACGCGAGGGGCGTACGGCGCGTGGACAGTTCGGACCGCCGGCCCGGACCCGCATTCCCCAGGGTGCGGGACCGGACGCCGACTCCGGCTCCGGATCCGTCCACGCGCCGGCCCCGCCACCTCGTCAAGAGCTCGTTGGCACACGAAGGGATCTGTCTCCCCATATGTATTCAGCATCGTCCTCCGTGTCCGCACCGCCCCGGCCGACCCAGATCCCGGGGTTCACCGGGACAGGGACCGCCATACGTCCTCGCCCGGTGCTGCCCGCTCCGCGCCGAGGCGCGCCGGGGACCTCCCATCCGCTCAGCGGGAGGCTCGACTTGACCGGACCCCAAGGCGCGCAGCTGCGCTCGGCCGTCGCCTCGGTGCAGCGCATCTGCCCTGAGTTCACGCCCGTC
This sequence comes from Actinacidiphila glaucinigra, assembly GCF_035918135.1. Lineage (NCBI taxonomy): Bacteria > Bacillati > Actinomycetota > Actinomycetes > Kitasatosporales > Streptomycetaceae > Actinacidiphila > Actinacidiphila glaucinigra. The sequence goes on along the minus strand of NZ_CP109144.1, from coordinate 7,336,070 downwards.
CAGATGCTGCGGCGCAGCGGCCGCTCGGTGCTGCTGGTCGGCACCTCGGGCCGCGCCCCCGCGGTCGCCAAGTGCCTGCTGGACCACTCCCCCGCCTGGGTGGAGCGGTACCGCCACGAGATCGCCGCGTACCGGGCGTTCGTACGGCACCGGCCGCCGGTCAGGGCGCCGCGGCTGATCGCCGCCGACCCCGAGAGCTGCACGCTCGTCCTGGAGCGCATGCCCGGACGGGTCGCGGCCCTGCAGCGGCACCCTACGGAGGCCCCGCCGCGGGCGGACGTGCGGATGGCGCTCAGCGCGATCTCCCGGGTCAACATGTGGCGTCCGCCGGCCGGGGTCTTCGACGCCCCGATCGACTACGCGGCGCGGCTGTCCCGCTACCACGAGCTGGGACTGCTCACCGACCGCGACATGGGCGACCTGCAGAAGCTGCTGCACGGACTGGCGCACGCACAGGGCCAGTTCAACCACGGCGACGCCCTGCTCTCCAACATCCTGCTGTCCCCGGCCGGGCCGGTGCTGGTCGACTGGGAGCACGCGGGCTGGTACCTGCCCGGCTACGACCTGGCGGTGCTCTGGATGATCCTGGGCGACGACCCGGCCACCCGGCGGCAGATCAGCCAGATGGCACAGGCCGCGGGACCGATCGCGCGCGACGCCTTCCTGGTGAACCTGATGCTGGTGGTCACCCGCGAGATCCGCACCTACGAGACGGCCGTGCAGCGCACGATGCGCAGCACCGTCCCGGCGGGTCCGGGCGCGGGCGAGGCCGGCGAGGAGCAGCGGCTGCTGCTGCGCCGGTTGCACGACGACGCGGGCCTCGCCCGGCGGGCCGTCAGGGCCGCCGTCGGCACCAGGTGACCCCCCGGCCGGTTCCCGGACGGAAGGGGAGGAACCGGTGCGTGACGGACGGCGGCGTACCGCGGTCGCGGACCCGGAGTCCAGGGGAGTGTTCTCCGGTGCCGTCGCGGTGCCGCCCGAGCGGCTTCACGGCCGGGGCGGCACCGCCGGTGGTCCAGTCCACTGACGCACCGCAGGCCACGGCGCCCGTGCGGGGAAAGCTCCCGCATGGGCGCTGACATGCGTAAACAGTGATCCCATCGCACAGTTGACGGATCGTCGACCAACGGATACCTCTGTGGTGCCGAACGGCCCCGTGCGTCACCACAGGAGGCTGCAGTGCGAGGAACCCCCCACAACGCGAGACGCCCGCGCAAGGTCGTCACCGCCGCAACGGTCACCGTGGCCGTCGGCGCCCTGCTCTCCGCGCTGTCGCCGCTCCCCGCGGCCGGCGCGACCCCGGAAGAGCGGGACGTACCGCTCCGGCAGGCCTTCGAGGACGCCGCGGAACGCCACCACGTGCCGGAGAGCGTGCTGATGGGCGTGGCCTACCTGGAGTCGCGCTGGGACACCCACCGCGGGCTGCCCAGCGTCACCGCCGGATACGGCCCGATGCACCTGACGGATGCCCGGGCGGCGCTCACCGACTTCCCCCGAAGGGGCGATGGCGGTGACGACCCGCGCGGCGACGTAGGACGTCCCCTCACCGACGTCGGACCACCCACCGTGGACACCCGCGCGCTGCCGCCGACGCTCACGACGCTGGACCGCGCCGCCGGGTTGACCGGGCTGCGCGCCCAGCAGCTGCGCGAGGACCCGGCGGCCAACGTCGAAGGCGGCGCGGCGCTGCTGGCCCAGGCCCAGAAGTCGCTGGGTGCGCCGCTGAGTCCGGACCCGGCGCGCTGGTACGGCGCGGTGGCCCGCTACTCGGGCGCCGACGACTCCGCCACCGCCTCGGTCTTCGCCGACGACGTCTTCCAGGTCATCCGGGACGGCGCCACACGCACCACGGACGACGGGGAGACCCTCACCCTCGCCGCGCACCCCGGTCTCGCGCCGGACACCTCACGGCTCCGCTCCCTGGGCCTGCGCACCGTCACCGCGGACGGGACGGAGTGCCCGCGCACGATCGCCTGCGAGTGGCTCCCGGCCCCGTACGAGGAGTACGGCACGGACGACTACGGCAACCACGACCTCGCCGACCGTCCGCACGACCAGAAGATCGACTACATCGTCGTGCACGACACCGAGGCGACCTGGGACACCACCCTCCAACTGGTGCAGAAGCCGGACTACCTGGCGTGGCACTACTCGATCCGCTCCGCGGACGGCCACGTCGACCAGCACGTGCGGACCAAGGACGTCGGCTGGCACGCGGGCAACTGGTACGTCAACGCCAAGTCGGTCGGCATCGAGCACGAGGGCTTCCTCACCGACCCGGGCACCTGGTACACGGAGGCCATGTACCGGGCGTCCGCGCGGCTGGTCCGCCACCTGGCCCGGCGCAACGGCATCCCGCTGGACCGGCAGCACATCCTCGGCCACGACAACGTCCCGGGGCCGACCCCGGCGAACATCCCGGGGATGCACACCGACCCCGGCCCGTACTGGGACTGGGCGCACTACTTCCAGCTGCTGGGAGCGCCCTTCCGGCCGACCGCCGGGCCGGGCAGCGCCCTGGTGACGATCGCCCCGGACTTCGTCTCCAACCGGCCGGTCCACACGGGGTGCGCGACCGCCGGCGACACCTGCCCGTCCCGGGGATCCACGGCCGTCCGGCTGTACACCGAGCCGCGCGAGGACGCCCCGCTCGTGAAGGACACCGGCCTGCACGGGGAGGCCCCCTCGACGACCGGGGTGAACGACACCGGTGCCCGCGCCTCGACCGGCCAGCAGTTCGCGGTGGCCGAGCGGCGCGGGGACTGGACGGCGATCTGGTACCTCGGCCAGAAGGCCTGGTTCCACGACCCCAGGGGACACCGGACCGCCCTGCCCGCCACGGGCTTGCTGGTCACGCCGAAGGAGGGCCGCGGCGAGGTCCCGGTGTACGGGCGCGCCTACCCGGAGGCGTCCGCCTACCCGGCGGGGGTCCCGGTGCAGCCGGAAGCCCCGCTGCCGTACAGGCTCCTCGCGGGCCAGAGCTACGCGGTGGGCCAGGCGACGCGCGGCGAGTACTACCGGGCGGTCACCTTCGACGCCTCCCAGCACGTGGTGGTGCGCGGCGAGCAGCTCTACTACGAGATCCAGTTCGGCCACCGGGTGGCCTGGGTCAAGGCCGGGGACGTGGCCCTGCGGCCCTCCTGGGCCCCGTTCAGCCCTGCTGGAACATCTCCGCGGGGAGGGGCTTGAGCAACTGGTAGAGGTCGTCGGTGATCGGACGGTCCCAGGTCGCGATGGTGACCAGGACGCCGTCGCTGCGGTCGAACTGCGTGCAGGCGATGCGCCCCTCGGAGAGCTTCACCTTGCGCACGATCAGCAGGTTGTCACCGTGCATGACCGGGGTGTCCTCGGTGCCGACGACCTCCACCGGCTCGTCGTTGCCGAGGGCCAGCATGAGCTGCGCGACCTCGAAGGGGATCTGGCCCTCTTCGAGGTCGCGGGCCGGCGAGCCCTCGGGGAGGTTGCCGATCAGCATGGCGGGACCGCGCCCGCCGAAGAGGTCGTAGCGCAGGAAGATGCCCTGGCAGCTGCCGTCCTCCCCGGGCAGCAGCCCGGCGCCGAGTTCCCCCGGCCAGTCGCCCGGGTCCATGGCCAGGACGTCGAATTCCGGCCCTGTGGGCGTTGCGGCGCTGCGGCGGCGGAGGAACGACATGCGCCCATCGTACGGTCCCCGGGCGGCCCGTGTGCCCGGGGTCGCGTCGCTACGGTGCCAGGGCCCTGGCGAGGCCCGCCCGGTCGGTGCCGATCTTGCGGTAGACGGCGGAGAGCAGACGGGTGACGCTCTCCACGTCGGTGTCCAGACCCGCGGCGATCTGCTCGTCGTCCTCGCCGCGGGCGGCCCGTGAGGCGGCCGTCCGTTCCTGGGCGGTGAGGGCGTCGGTCTCCGTGGTGCGGAGCCTGCGCGGGCGGAGTCCGGCGGCGGCGAGTTCGTCACGGGCGCGTTCGGCCAGGGTGTCGGCGCCGCAGTGGACAGCGGTCTCCAGACCCCGGTAGAGCTGCTCGGCCGCCTCGGGGAGCCGGGCCTCGCGGCGCAGGACGGCGCCGTGGTCGACCATGGCCCGGGCCAGCTCGTAGCCGGCGGGTGAGCGCTCCAGATGCGCGACCGCCTCGTGCAGCAGCTTCAGCCGGTCGGACTCCGCGGCCACCTCGGCGGAGACCCGCAGCGCCTGGCCGATCGCGGACGCGGTGCCGTACTGGCGGGCACGCTCGACGGCGTCGGCGGCGGTGGCACGGGCCCGCTCCGGGGTGTCCCGGGCCTCGGCGAGCGCGAGGTGGAGCTTCCACGGCGACCAGCCGGGGTTGCGCATGCCCCGGGGGTCGAGTCGGCGACCGCACGCCTCGAGCTGGGCGATGGCCTCGTTGACCATGCCTCGTTCGAGCAGCAGCCGGCCGTAGACCGTCTGTGCGTCGGGGAAGGTGACGGCCGCCGGGAAGGGCTCGCGGAAGTCGTACTCGTCGGCGAGGGCCGTTGCCTCGCGGACCCGGCCCCGGGCGAGCAGGATCTCGACGAGGATCGCCACGGTGTACCAGACGACCGGGGTGCCGCGGCCGACGCGGTCGGCCAGCCGCAGGCCGTCGCGGGCGAAGTCCTCCGCCTCGGCGAGCCGGCCGCGGCGGTAACGCACGTAGCCGAGCAGGGAGTAGCCGAAGGCGAGGTGGGCGCCGCGCCAGCCCTGGCGCTCGTAGTCGCCGATGCCGGCGGCGAAGAGCTCCTCCGCCCGGCCCGGCCGGTCGGCGTACATGTACGTCATCGCGACGAGGACCGGTACCTCGAACCCGAAGTCCTCGCTGGCCCAGGGCAGGCCGCCTTGCAGTGCCCGGTCGGAGTGCCGCAGCGCGGTCTCGGCGGGCTCGCCGCGCAAGGTGGCGTCCCAGGCGCGCAGTCCGATGATGTAGCGCTCGGTCAGGTCGCGTCCGGTCAGCCGGTCGGCGAGGCGGGTCAGCCTGCGGGAGCGCGCCGGTGAGTCCGGTTCGTCGGAGCGGAAGGCGTCCCACATGAACTGCTCTTCCTGCATCCGCAACCGGGCCCGCGCGTTGGTGGCGGTACGGGCGGCCTGCCCGACGGTGTCCGCGGCCTCGCCGAGCCGGTCGGAGTGGGCCAGCGCCTGGGAGAGCCGGTAGGTGATCGCGTCGCGCAGCGCCGGGTCGACGATCGGCTCCCCGAGCGCGGCACGCAGGTGGTTGACGGTGGTGGCCGGCTCGGTGAGCAGGGAGGAGCAGCCCAGTTCGAAGAGCACGGCCGCCCGGTCCTCGAAGGGCGGCGGCTCGCGCAGCGCACGCGCGAGGTAGCGGCGGGCCGCGTCGGGGGCGCCGGCCCGGGCGGTGTCCCTGGCGGCCTGGCGCAGTTGGCTGACGACCCAGGGGTCGCCCTCGGGGTGGGTCTCCAGCAGGTGGCGGGCGGCCGCGGAGGGGCCGAGCCCGGCGTCCACGACGGACCAGGCGGCCTGGCCGTGCAGGGCGACCCGGACGGCGTCGGGGATCGCCCGGTACACCGCGGTGGCGATGAGGGGGTGGACGAACTCCAGTACGTCGCTGCCCGTGAGGATGCGGGCCTTGCGCAGCCGGTCCGCGGCGTCGGCGGCCTCCTCGCCGCCCAGGCCCGCCACGCTCGCGGCGATCGCCGGCGAGATGGACGTGCCGAGGACGGCGGCGGCCCACGCCATGCGGACGGTGGAGGTGCCCAGGCGCTCCAGGCGGGCGATGAGTCCGCTGCCCTTGGCGGCGGCGGCGAGGTCGCGCAGGAGGTGCGCGCTGGACTCGTCGGGCCGCAGGGCGCGGTCGAGGACCTTGGCGGTGAGCTCCACGGCCTCGAAGGGGTTGCCGGCGGTGACGGCCCAGGCCTCGCGGCAGAAGGCCTCGTCGGCGTGCTCGCCCACGGTCTCGCGGACGAGCCGGCCGATGGCGGCCGCGCTGAGCGGTTCCAGGCCGAGCGGGCGGGTGCCGGAGCGGTCGGGCAGCCCGCGGAACGCCTCGGCCTGGGCGGGGAGTTCGTCGGGCCGGTAGGCCACGACGACGAGCATCGGGAGCTCCTCGGCGCGGGGTGCGAAGGCGGCCAGCCAGCCCAGCGACTCCGGGTCGGCCCAGTGGGCGTCGTCGAGCACGAGGACCACGGGGGCCCGCCGGACGGCGATGTGGGTGAGCACCCAGTCGAGTCCGTCCGCGAGGCCCTGCGGGTCGGGGGGCGCGCCCGCGCCGTCGGTGCACAGTCCCAGGGCGGGGCCGACGATGCCGTACCAGCTGCCGAGGGTGGAGCGGAGCACCTCGTCGCCGGCCCCGGCGAGCTGGGGCTGGAGCAGTTGGCGGGCGACGTGGAAGGCGACGCCCTGTTCCTGGTCGCCGCCGCGGGCGTACAGGACGGTGCAGCCGAGGGCGGAGGCCCGGCGCCGGGTCTCCGCGAGCAGGGTCGTCTTGCCGAGGCCCGCGGGGGCGGCGAAGGCCAGCACGCCGCCACGCCGTGTGCCGCTGCGGGGATGGCCGCCTTCCGCCCGTATGCCCGTGAGTTCGGCCAGCGCCTCGTCGACGGCCACGAGTTCGGCCTCGCGTTCGAGGAGCGGCCTCCGGGACTTCGGTGTGCGCCGCGCCATAGTGCACCCCCTGCCCCTGATCCGGCGCGCGCCGGGAGCGCGCCGGTGTTACTCGGACACCTGTCCGGTGGCACCTCAGCGTACGCCACCGGGGACCCTGCGTGAGTGGATAAATGCGAACTGGTGACGGCTGTTCAAAATCGTCCGAGGAATGATCGACTGTGCTCGATCAGGTGCGCCCACATGCGGGAATGCGTAGCCACGATGCCCCCGGCACATGCCCGACGGCTATGGCATGACGTGCCGTCGGGTGCGTTCACAGGGGGCGTACAACGGGCGCGGCCGACCGGCGGACACGGCCGGCGCGCAGACCTCGGGCCGGGTGCGCCGGCAGCTCGCCGCCATGGACGAGGGCGGGCCGCCGGAAGCACCCGTGAGGTTCCGTCAGGTGAGGTCGAACTCGCCGTCGCGGGCCCCGAGGACGAAGGCCCGCCACTCCGCCGGGGTGAAGATCAGCGAGGGCCCCTCGGGGCTCCTGCCGTCCCTCATGGCGATATAGCCCTCGACGAAGGCGATCTGGACGTCTCCCGTGCCCTGGCTGCTCGACTGCCATGTTGCGTTGGCCAGATCAAGCTGCGGCTTCTTCCCGTTGGCCAACGGCGATCCGATCGTGCTCTCGGCCACGTCCGTTCTCCTCCCGACTCCGTCGTCCGGGCCAGCCTAGCGACCGTGCCGGGGCCCGGACAGGTCATGGAAGAACCTGCCCGGTCCCGGTACCGGTTCATGCCCGCTTCACTCTCCGGGGTGCCCGGATCCGACCACCCACATGGCGAAGAACTGCGAACCGCCGCCGTACGCGTGACCCAGCGCCAGACGTGCGCCGTCCACCTGGTGCCCGCCCGCCGTACCGCGCACCTGGAGGGCGGCCTCGGCGAAGCGGATCATCCCGGAGGCGCCGATCGGGTTGGTGGACAGCACACCACCCGAAGGGTTGACGGGCAGGTCGCCGTCGAGCTCCGTCACCCCCGACTCGGTGAGCTTCCAGCCCTCCCCCTCCTGTGCGAAACCGAGGTTCTCCAGCCACATCGGCTCGTACCAGGAGAAGGGCACGTACATCTCGACGGCGTCGATCTGCCGCCGCGGATCGGTGATGCCGGCCTGCCGGTAGACGTCGGCCGCGCAGTCGCGTCCGGCCCGCGGGCTGACGAAGTCCTTGCCCGCGAACATCGTGGGCTCGCTGCGCATCGCCCCGCCGTGCACCCAGGCCACCGGGCCCGGGGCGCGGCGCCCGCCCGCCTCGTCGGTGAGCACCATCGCGCAGGCGCCGTCGGAGGAGGGGCACGTCTCGGAGTAGCGGATCGGGTCCCAGAGCATGGGCGAGGAGCGCACCTTCTCCAGGGTGATGTCCTTCTCGTGCAGATGGGCGTACGGGTTCCGCAGCGCGTTGCGCCGGTCCTTGTACGCGACGAGCGCGCCGACGGTGTCGGGCGCACCCGTGCGCCGCATGTAGGCGCGCACGTGCGGTGCGAAGAACCCGCCCGCCCCGGCCAGCAGGGGCTGCTGGAAGGGGACGGGCAGCGACAGTCCCCACATCGCGTTGGACTCGGACTGCTTCTCGAAGGCGAGCGTCAGGACGGTGCGGTGCACCCGCGCCGCCACCAGGCTCGTCGCGACGAGCGCGGTGGAGCCGCCCACGGAACCCGCGGTGTGCACCCGCATCATGGGCTTGCCGACCGCGCCGAGGGCGTCGGCGAGGTAGAGCTCGGGCATCATCACGCCCTCGAAGAAGTCGGGGGCCTTGCCGATGACGACCGCGTCGACGTCCGCCCAGGTCATCGACGCGTCCACCAGCGCACGGTGGGCCGCCTCGCGGACGAGTCCCGCGATGGAGACGTCGTGCCGCGCCGAGGTGTGGTGGGTCTGGCCGACCCCGACGACCGCGACGGGCTCCTTGCCGTTCACCGCGCTCATCGGTCTTCTCCTTCCAGGACGGCGACCAGGTTCTGCTGCAGGCAGGGCCCGGACGTGGCGTGGGCGAGCGCCCGGCGGGAGGCGCCGCGGTGGATGCGGGCGGCGGCCTCGCCGAGCCGGATCAGGCCGGCGGCCATCACGGGGTTGGCGGCGAGCGGGCCGCCTGAGGGGTTGACCGCCACGTCGTCCCCCAGGCCGAGTGCCTTGCGGAGCACGACCTCCTGGGAGGTGAAGGGGGCGTGCAGTTCGGCGGTGTCGACGGGCGCGTCGAAGGCCCCGGCGCGTTCCGCGGCCAGCCGGGTGGAGGGTGAGTCGGTGAGGTCGCGGACACCGAGTGCGTGGGCCTCGATGCGGTGGTCCATGCCGCGGATCCAGGCGGGGCGTTCGCACAGCCGCCGTGCGGTGTCCCCGGCGGCCAGCACGACCGCGGCCGCGCCGTCGCCGACCGGCGGGCAGTCACCCCGGCGCAGCGGCCGCACCACGTACTCCCCCTGCGGCCGGTCGCCGGCCTCCTGCGCGTACGGATTGGCGCCCGCGGCGGTCCGGTTGCGGCCGGCGACGGCGGCGAGCGCGGCCTCGTCCGTGTCGCCCGCGTCGATCAGCGCCTGGGCCTGGAGCGCGGCCAGGGCGACGGAGTCGGGCCACAGCGGTGCCAGGTAGTACGGGTCGAGCTGGCGGGTCAGCACGTCCCGCAGCCGCCCCGGCGAGGACTTGCCGTAGGAGTAGACGAGGGCGGTGTCGGCCTCGCCGGTGAGCAGTTTGACCCAGGCCTCGTACAGCGCCCACGCGCCGTCGGTCTCCACGTGCGACTCGGAGATCGGCGGCCAGGCCCCGACCCCGTCCAGTGCCATGGTGAAGGAGAAGGCCCGGCCCGCCAGGTAGTCGCAGGAGCCCGAGCAGGTGAAGCCGATCTCCCCCGCGGTGAGGCCCACCTGGTCCAGCACCTCGTGCAGGACCGGCATCAGCATCTCGACCTCGGAGAGCGCGGCGCTGTCTCGCACGTGCCGGGTCTGGGCGAAGGCCACGATGGCCACGTCCCGGCGCGCCTCGGGCCTCGTCCGCGTGGTCACAGCAGCTCCTTGTAGGCGTCGTAGTCGGCGTCGGGCTCGCCGGTGGGCCGGTAGTGGTCGGGGTAGCGGCCGTCGCCGGTCCAGACGGGCTCGACGCGCAGTCCCATGCGCACCTGGTCGTACGGGATGCCGCCGATGCGTCCGTGCAGGGCGAGGCCGGCGCCGTCGAGGGCGATGTGGGCGTAGACGTAGGGCACCTCGATGTCGAGGCCCCTGGCCTTGATGTTGACGATGCAGTAGGTGGTGACCGTGCCGCGCGGACCGACTTCGACCTGCTCGTCGGTGGCGACCCCGCAGGTGGGGCAGGCGCCCCGGGGCGGGACGTACACCTTGCGGCAGGAGGGGCAGCGCTCGCCGAGGGTGCGGCGCTCGGCGAGGCCCGCCAGATAGCGGCTCTGGGCCCGGCCGGGGGCGTGGGCGTACTCCAGCCGGGCGGGCACGGTGATGCCGGTGACGGGTTCGGTGAACGCGCCGGTGTGCGCGGCCGCCTGGGCCTCCGTGGCGGCGGTGCCGTCCGGGGCGGGTTCGAAGCACGCGATGTCGGTGACGGCGCCGGTGCGCCGTTCGGCCCAGCGGACGCGCACGCGCATGCCGGTGCGCACCGCCTCGGGGCCGGGTGCGTCCAGGACGTGCAGCAGGGCGGTGTCGGCGCCGTCGAGGCGGACCAGGACCCAGGCGAAGGGCGTGGACATCGGCTGCTGGGGCCGCGGGGACGGGTTCCAGGCCCAGGTGGTGACGGTGCCGGTGGTGCCGACCTCGACGAGGTCGCGCAACTCCTGCGCGGTGACCGGGTCGTACTCGACGGGCGGTACGAGGACCCGTCCGTCCCCGGTTCGTACGCCGAGGACGGTCCGCTCGCGAAGGCCGGTGAGGAAGGCGCTCTGCACCGGGCCGAGGGATCGGGTGAAGGGGAATTCGACGACGAGGGACGCGGTGAGCGGTTCGGGCATGGCGGTGGTGACCTCCCGTGTCAGGCGCGGCGGTAGACGGGCGGGCGCTTCTCGCCGAAGGCCTTGGCGCCCTCCTTGGCGTCGGCGGTGGCGAAGACGGGCCAGCCGCGCTCCAGTTCGGACTTCAGCGCCTCCGTCTCGGTCAGCTCCGCGGTCTCGTAGACCGAGGCCTTGACGGCCTCGACGGCCAGCGGGCCGTTGGCGTTGACCAGGGCGGCGATCTCCAGCGCCCTGTCCAGGGCGGTGCCGTCGGGGACCACGTGGCCGACCAGCCCGATCCGCTCGGCCTCGGCGGCGGTGTAGGGGCGGCCGGTGAGCAGCATCTCCAGGGCGTGCGTGCGCGGTATCTGCCGGGCGAGGCGGACGGTGGAGCCGCCGATCGGGAAGAGGCCGCGGCGCACCTCGAAGAGGCCGAAGACCGCGCTCTCCCCCGCGACGCGGATGTCGGTGCCCTGGAGGATCTCGGTGCCGCCGGCCACGCAGGGCCCCTCGACGGCGGCGATCACCGGCTTGCGGGGGCGGTGGTGTCGCAGCATGGCCTTCCAGTGCAGGTCGGGGTCGGCGGTGAGCCGCTCCCGGTACTGCTGCCCCGCCATCCCGCCGTCGGCGGCCAGGGCCTTGAGGTCCATTCCGGAGCAGAAGGCCCCGCCGGCGCCGGTGAGGACCACGGAGCGGATCGCGTCGTCCCGGTCGGCCTCCGTCCAGCCGTCGTGGAGTCCCACGAGCATGGGCAGGGAGAGCGCGTTGCGCGCCTCCGGCCGGTTCAGGGTCAGTACGAGTGTCGCGCCGACGCGCTCCACCGTGAGGTGTTCGGTGCCGCCCATCGCCGTCCTCCCGCGTCGCGTACCGGACCTGGGCCCTGTCGTCGAAGTCCCTCCCCCAGCCTTCGGCCGGGGGAGCTACTTCGACGACCGGGCCTAGAACAGGTTGCAGTAGGCGCAGGTCGAGTTCAATACTTTTCTGACTGTCAGTCAGATTCTTGTCGCGGGACCCCTTCACAGCCCCCTCACGGGGTGCTCTGATGACCGGCTGGGAGCCGGTCGCGCACCCGGTCCCCCGGCCCCCGGTCAGGAGGAGTGCCGTGGAGTACAACCTTGCCGACCTCTTCGAATCGGTCGCCGACACCGTGCCCGGCCGCGAGGCGCTGGTCCACCTCGACCACCCGGGTACGGGCGCCGAGCGCCGGCTCACGTACGCCGGGCTGGACGCCGCGGCCAACCGCCTCGCCCACCACCTGGCGGCGCAGGGCGTCGCCCCCGGCGACCACGTGGGCCTGCACCTCCTCAACGGCGTCGAGTACCTGCAGACGGCGCTGGCCTGCATGAAGATCCGCGCCGTCCCGGTCAACGTCAACTACCGCTACGTCGCGGACGAGCTCGTCTACCTCTACCGCGACGCCGACCTCACGGCGCTCGTCTTCGACGCCGGGTTCACCGGCCGCGTCGCGGCGGCCCTCCCCCGCACCGAACGGCTGCGCCACCTGATACGGGTCGGCGCCGCGCCCCCGGACGCGCCCGAACCCGCCGTCACACCGGTCGGCTTCGCCGATGCGGAGGCCTCCGGCTCACCCGACCGCGACTTCCCGGCCCGCTCCGCCGACGACCGCTTCATCATCTACACCGGGGGCACGACGGGCATGCCCAAGGGCGTCATGTGGCGCCACGAGGACCTCTTCTTCTCCGGGATGGGGGGCGGCGCCCCCACCGGCGTCCCCGTCTCCCGGCCCGAGGAACTCGCCGAACGGGTCGCGGCGGGCGGCGAGGGCCTGGTCTTCTTCCCCACGGCGCCGCTGATGCACGGCACCTCCACGCTGACCGCCTTCATCGGCTTCCACTACGGCCAGAAGGTCGTCGTCCACAGCAAGTACGCGCCCGTGGAGGTGCTGCGCACGATAGAGCGCGAGAAGGTCACCAGCGTCTCGCTGGTCGGCGACGCCATGCTGCGCCCCCTCGCCGACGCCCTGGCCGGACCGCTCAAGGACACCGACGTCTCCTCGCTGTTCAGCCTTTCCAGCTCCGGCGCGATCCTCTCCGAGACCGTGCGCGACCAGTTCCGGGCGCTCGCCCCGAACTGCATGATCCTCAACAACTTCGGCTCGTCCGAGTCCGGCTTCAACGGCACCGCCACGGACGACTCCGGTCCGCGCAGGGGCTTCCGGCTGCGCGTCAGCGCGCACATCGCGGTGGTCGACCCCGCCTCCCTGGGGCCCGTGGCCCCCGGTGAACCGGGGCGCATCGCGCTGCGCGGCCACGTGCCGCTCGGCTACTACAACGACCCCGGCAAAACCGCCCGGACCTTCTTCGAGCGCGACGGCGAACGCTGGGTGCTGCTCGGCGACATGGCGACCGTCGACGACGAGGGCGTCGTCACCGTGCTCGGACGCGGCTCGCAGTGCATCAACACCGGTGGCGAGAAGGTCTACCCGGAGGAGGTCGAGGAGGCGCTGAAGGCCCACCCCGACGTGTACGACGCCCTGGTCGCGGGCGTGCCCGACGCGAAGTGGGGCCACCATGTCTCGGCCGTCGTCCAGCTCCGCGAGGGCGCCCCCGCGCTCTCCCTGGAGGAGGTCCAGACCCACTGCCGGGCCCGCCTCGCCGGTTACAAGGTGCCGCGCAGCCTCGTCCTCACCCCGCTCATCCAGCGCTCCCCCAGCGGCAAGGCCGACTACCGCTGGGCCCGCACGGTGGCCGCGGAGGGCGCGGCCGGGGGCTGAACTCCGGTGTGCCCCGCGGGCGCACCGGCCTCTGCCACCATGAACGGCCATGAGGCGGAAGACGGCGGACATCGCGACGGCGGCCCTGGAGCGCGGACCGTTCGCCCCGGGCGGCACGACCATGGACAGACGGAGCGTGGACCTGGACGGCGGTCCTGTCGCGGCCGGCGTCTGGACCGACGGTGGCCTCGGGTTCGTCCTCGTCCTGCACCGCAGGAGGGACGGGTTCGCCGCGAGCGAGCTGTATTGGTCCACCCGGGGACCCGATCTGCGGTGGACCGTGGCCGAGCACCTGTCCGGGGGTCTGACCGGATGCGACCCCGCGTATGCCTCGTCGTGGGAGGCGGTTCTGGCCGACGCGGCGTTCACCGTGCTCTCCTCGTCGGAGTCGCTGCTGTCGACGGGCGCCGACGTCTTCGAGGAGGAGGACGAGGGGGAACTCGTAGGCGTCCACGAGCTTCTGGTGAGCCGGCGGGTCGTCCACCTCCGCATCGAGAGGTCCGCCCTCGGGGTGGGGCCGTCGTACGCGCCGCACACGGTGCGGAAGCAGCCCTTGGCTTCGCCCTTCGCCCTGGTGGCCGTCCGGCCCGCTGAACGCGTCTACGTGGTCGCGGTGGAGCGGGACGGCACGGCGGGCGAGGGCGTCGAACTCCTCCCACCGACGGGATGAACGCGGTCGTGCACTCGATCGACGGGCGGCCCTTCGCACGGGCGGCCCCGCTCCTTAAGGTGTGCGCATGACGCGTCTCGAGGCCCAGCGCACCGCACTTGTCGTGATCGACCTGATGGAACGCATCGTGGAGCTGCCGTTGGCCCCGCGGTCCGGTGAGGAGGTCGTGCTGGCGTCGCTCGGACTCGCGGCGGCCTTCCGGGAGGCGGGGGCACCGGTCGTGCTGGTGCGCGTGGAGCGCCCCGGGGTCGACGAGCAGCCGCCGGGGAGCGAACTGGTCGAGGGGCTGGAGCGGGAGGGCGACCTCGTGATCGTCAAGCGGACGGTGGGCGCCTTCCACGGCACGGGGCTGGACGGGGAGTTGCGGGCGCGCGGCGTCGACACCCTCGTGGTCGCCGGCATCGCGACGAACATGGGCGTCGAGTCCACGGCCCGCGCCGCGGCCGACCACGGGTACGAACTCCACTTCGCCGAGGACGCGATGACCGCGCTCAGCGGCGCGGAGCACGAGGCCGCGGTCACGCTCGCCCTCCCGCGCTTCGGGACCGTGGCCCCCGCCGCGGAGCTGGTCAAGGCACTGTGGAGCTGATCGGCGCGGGCCGCGACGCCGACGTCTGGGCCCTCGACAGCACGCGGGTCCTGCGCCGCTACCGGCACGGCGGCTCGGCCGACGAGGAGGCCCGGGTGATGGCCCACCTGGCCGGGGTGGGTTTCGCGGTGCCCCGGGTGCACGACGTGAACGGCGCCGACCTCGTCATGGACCGCCTCACCGGGCCCACCATGGCGCAGGACCTGGCCCGCAGGCCCTGGCGGGCACACTCCCACGGCCGGCTGCTGGCCGGCCTGCAGGCGTCCCTGCACGCCGTCCCGGCACCCGGCTGGCTCCGCCGCCGCTTCGGCACCGGGGATCCCGCCCGCGACCGCGTCCTCCACCTCGACCTGCACCCGGAGAACGTGATCCTCACCCCGGACGGGCCGGTGCTGATCGACTGGAGCAACACCGCCGGGGGCGACCCCGCCGCCGACACCGCGCTGACCGTCGCCATCCTTCGCGGCGTCAGCCTGGGCCCCGTCCGCAACACCGGACTGCGCCTCTTCCTCACCGGCTTCCTGCACGCCGCCCCCACCCACCCCGCCCCGCGCATGGCCGAGGTGATCACCGCCCGCCTCGCCGACCCCAACCTGCAGCCCGCGGAGGAACGCAGGCTCAGGCGCTTCGCCCGCAGTGCCCGAGCGGCAATTGACTCGCGTACCCGCGAGGTGGGCTCCTAGCCTGGCGCGATGGCGTACCAGGTGATCGTGCTCAACGGCGGCTCCAGTTCGGGCAAGTCGGGCATCGCGCGCTGCCTTCAGGCGGTGCTGCTGCCGCAGGCGTGGCTGACGTTCGGCACCGACACCCTCGTCGACGGGATGCCCGCCGGGCTGCGGGGCTCCGGGCCGGGCGCGGGCATCGGCTTCGGCGCGGACGGCGTCGTGTCGGTCGGCGAGGCCTTCCGGGCCCTGGACGACGCCTGGGCGGTCGGCATCGCCGCCATGGCGCGGGCCGGGGCCCGGGTGATCGTCGACGAGGTGTTCCTCGGCGGCCCCGCCTCGCAGGACCGCTGGCGGCGGGCCCTGGACGGCCTGGAGGTGCTGTGGGTCGGCGTCCGCTGCGCGCCCGAGGTGGCGGCGGGCCGGGAGACCGCGCGGGGCGACCGGGTGGCGGGCATGGCGGAGGCGCAGGCGGAGGCGGTGCACCGGGGAGTCGGCTACGACCTCGAAGTGGACACGACACACACCGAGTCGATGGAGTGCGCGCGGATCATCGCCGCGCGTGTGTCACCCATGTGACGGCTGCGACGGTGACCGCGACGGAACGGCCGGTCCTGTGCTTTGATGGCGGCATGCGCACGAACATCTGGAACCTGGGCCCCCTGTGGCCGGGACGCCGTGCGCACCACTTCGACCAGAGCTGTCGCCGGGGCTGACCTCCGCAGCCCCGACCACCCCATGACCTGCCCCCGCCCAGGCGGGGCACGTCGTGTTCCCGCTCTGGAGCCCTTCCCATGGCCCTGCACGACCGGGCGAGCGGTCCCACCCCGCTCGTCCTCCCGCAACTGCGCGCGCTCGTCCTCGGCTACGCCGCCGCCGTCGAGGCCGGCGTCCACCTCCCCGTCCACCTGCCCGACCGCCGCTGGTACACCAGGCTGCACCAGGACCCCTACGTGGACGTCTGGCTGATCACCTGGCCCCGCGACACCTCCACCGAACTCCACGACCACGCGGGCTCGCTCGGTGCCCTGAGCGTCGTCGACGGCACCCTCACCGAGCACCGCTGGCTCCACGACGACCGGGGCCGCGGCCGCATCACGACCCGTGAACTCGCCGCGGGCGGCGGCGCGGGCTTCCCCCTCGGGCACGTCCACGACGTCGTCAACGCCTCCGCCGCGCCCGCGGTGAGCGTGCACGCGTACTCGCCGCCCCTCACGGCGATGTCGTACTACGCGGTCGACGACGCGCGCTCCCTGCGGCGTACGCGTACCGTGCTGACGGACGAGCCGGAGCCCTCCGCGGTGCCCCGCGCCGTCCCCCTGTCACGTGCCCTGACCGTGACCGCGTCCGTGTCCTCGACCGCTCCGGAGGCCGTCCGATGAACCCGTCCACCACCGTCGGTTCCGGCATCGACCGGATGCTCGACCGCGCCCGGGCCCGCCTGCGGCGGGTCGGGCCCGAGGACGCGGCGGCGGAGATCGCCGCGGGTGAGGCGCTGCTGGTCGACATCCGCCCGGCCGCGCAGCGGGCCCGGGAGGGCGAGTTCCCGGACGCCCTGGTGATCGAGCGCAACGTCCTCGAATGGCGGCTGGACCCGCTGAGCGACGCCCGGATCCCGGAGGCCACCGGCCCCGCCGTGCGCTGGATCGTGGCGTGCTCCGAGGGCTACACCTCCAGCCTCGCCGCGGCCTCGCTCCTGGACGTCGGTCTGACCCGGGCCACCGACCTGGAGGGCGGTTTCCAGGCGTGGCTGCGGGCCGGGCTGCCGGTCAGGGACGGGGCGCCGGAAGGAAACCGCTGACCTCGGCGAGGAAGTCCGCCGGGCGTTCCCCGTGGACCAGGTGCCCCGCTTCCACGGCCACCAGCCGCGCCCCCGGCACGCGGGCGGCGATGGCCGCGATCCCGTCCTGGGGGACATGGCTGCCCGCTCCGCCGGCCAGGACGAGGGTGGGGCAGTCGATCGTCGCCAGCAGCTCCCACCAGCCGGGGTCGGGGGCGTTGCGCCAGCGGTTGACGGCCGCGATGACCCGCCAGTCGCAGGTCTCGTCCCCCTCCGGGCCGGAGGGCACGGCCCGCGGCGGCACCTCCGGGTCCGGCGGCACGGGCTCCTCCAGCACGAGGGCGGCCAGCCGGGACGACCGCTCCGCCGCCACCAGGTAGGCGACGACCGCACCCATCGAGTGCCCGGCCAGCACCACCGGCTCGGGGCCGAGGGCGTCCAGGAAGGCGACGACGTCGTCGCGCATGGCCTCGAAGGCGTACTCGCCCGGCCGGTCGCTCGCGCCGTGGCCACGCAGGTCGGGGGCGTACACCCGGTGGGTCGCGGCCAGGGCGGGCGCGACGGGCTGCCAGTCGGCGCCGTCCGCGCCGCGTCCGTGGAGGAGCACGAGCGGCGGCGCGTCCGGCTCGCCCCAGGTGCGGTAGGCCATCCGGATGCCGTTCACGTGCAGGGTGTGGAGATCGCTCACCCGGGCGACGCTACCCGTCGGCGGCGGACGTCACCCGTCCGGCGGCACCCTTCCGCTCAGGGCTGAGGCGGTCCGCGCGGGCGTCAGTGCGGGACGACGGCGACCGCGCAGGCTGCGTGGTGCAGTACCGCGTGCGCCACGGGGCCGAGGTGCGGGCCGACGCCCCCGGGCCGGTTCCGGCACCGCCCGACGACCAGCAGCGAGGCCCCGGCCGCCGCGTCCACCAGGGGCTGCGCGGCGCTGCCGGCGGCGACCTCCTCCGTGATCTCCACACCGGGCACCTTCTCCCGCCACGGCGCGAGGGCGGCCTGCACCGCGTGCCGCTCCGCCGCCGAGATCTCCGCGCCGCAGGTGGGGTCCATGGCCGCGGGGACGTATCCGTACGTCGGGGGGTACGACCAGGCGTGGACGACCCGCAGCTGCGCCCCGCGCCGCCGCGCGTCCTCCAGCCCGAAGGCGATCACCTCGTCGGCGCCCTTGCGCAGGCTGAAGCCGAGCACCACGGGCCGGCGGTCGTCCCCGGTCTCCTCCTCCTGGCCGGTGCGGACGACCACGACGGGACCCTCCGCGCGGGCCAGCGTCGTCTGCCCGACGGAACCGAGGAGGAAGCCGCCGAGCCCGCTCAGCCGCTGCGAGCCGAGGGCCAGCAGATCGCTGCGTCCCGCTTCCGCGACGAGCAGTTCGGCCGGCGGGGCGTCGGCCACGTCGGTCGTCACGGGCAGGTCAGGATGGCGCTCGGCGAGCTCCTGTGCGGCGTCGCGCAGCAGCGCGTCGCCGTACGGGTGTCCCCCGGCGTGCACCAGGCGCAGCTGCACGGATCTCCGCAGCGCCTCCCCCGCCGCCCAGTGCATGGCGGCGCGGCTTTCCGGCGAGCCGTCCAGGCCCACGGTGACGGGTCGGGTCATCGGATGTGCCTCCCTCGCCTCCACAGTAGGCGCCGCCGCCCCGCCCGGCGCCCCGGCGGGGCCGGGCGGTCCCGCCGTCACAGGGGCCGTGCGCGGCCCTCCCAGTACGGGTCGCGGAGCCGGCGCTTGTAGAGCTTGCCGTTGGGGTCGCGGGGCATCTCGGCGACGAAGTCCACCGACCGCGGGCGCTTGTAGCCCGCCAGGCGCTCCTCGCAGTGGGCCAGGACGGAGGCGGCCAGTTCCGTCCCCGGCTCGTGGCCGGGGGCGGGCTCGACGACGGCCTTGACCTGCTCGCCCCAGTCGTCGTGGGGGATGCCGAAGGCGGCGGCGTCGGCGACCGCGGGGTGGCTGAGCAGGGCGGCCTCGATCTCGGCGGGGTAGATGTTGACCCCGCCGGAGATGATCATGTCGATCTTGCGGTCGCGGAGGTAGAGGTAGCCGTCCTCGTCCAGGTAGCCCAGGTCCCCCACGGTGAAGAAGTCGCCGATGCGGTTCGCCCGGGTCTTGGCCTCGTCCTTGTGGTACCGGAAGCCGGGGGTGTTCATCTTGATGTACACGGTGCCGAGTTCGCCGGGCGGCAGCCGGTTGCCGTCGTCGTCGTGGACGGCGATCTCGCTGATCGGCCACGCCTTGCCGACCGTGCCGGGCCGCTTCAGCCATTCGGCGGCGGAGGCGAAGGTGCCGCCGCCCTCGCTGGCCGCGTAGTACTCCTCGACGCACGGCCCCCACCACTCCAGCATGGCCCGCTTGATGTGCTCGGGGCAGGGCGCGGCGCCGTGGACGGCGTGCCGCATCGAGGAGACGTCGTGGCGGCTCCTGACCTCCTGGGGGAGGGCCAGCAGCCGGTGGAACTGCGTGGGCACCATGTGGGTGTGCGTGCAGCGGTGGACGTCGATCAGCCGCAGCATCTCCTCGGGCGTCCACTTGTCCATCAGGACGACCGGGTGGCCGATGTGCAGGGCGGCGCCGGCGAACTGCAGCACGGCCGTGTGGTAGAGCGGCGAGCAGACGAGGTGGACGTTCCCGTCGAAGGGGCGGATGCCGAAGATGCCGAGGAAGCCGCCGAGGTACGTCTCCTCGGGGGGCCTGCCGGACAGGGCGCGCCGGATGCCGCGGGGGCGGCCGGTGGTGCCGGAGGTGTAGTTCATGACCCAGCCGGTGGTGCGCTCGTCCGGCGGGGTGGCGGGCATGCCGGCCGACAGCTCCGCGTAGGGGCGGAAGCCCTCGACGCCCGTGGCACCGACGGCGTAGCGGCGTGTCCCGGGCAGACCCGCCTCGTCGGCGGCGGCGCGGGCCTGGTCGGCGAAGCGCTCGTGGGCGACGAGCACCTTGGCGCCGGAGTCGGCGACGATCCAGGCGATCTCGGGCCCCACCAGGTGGTGGTTGACCGGGACGAGGTAGAACCCGGCCTGGAAGGCGGCGAGGTACGCCGTGAAGAACTCGGCGCCGTTCGGCAGCACGACCGCGAAGGCGTCGCCGGTTCGCAGGCCCGCGGCGCGCAGTCCGTGGACGAGGCGGTTGCACTCCTCGTGCAGCCGCCGGGCGCTCCACCGTTCGCCGTCGGGAGCGGTGAGCACGATGCGTTCCGGGTCGGCGTCGGCCTGGCCCCAGAATCCGTTGGGGGCGCCCGCGGTGGTCGATGTCATGGCTGCCGCCTCCTCAGGTGCGTCCGGCGATGCGGTTCATGCGGGTCAGGGCCCGCTCGAAGCCGCGGGTGAGGTCGTCGAAGACCGCCTGGGCGGTGCGGACTTCACGCATCTGGCCGACGATCTGGCCGACCGGGGTGCCGAGCAGCGGCTCCACCTCGTACTTCTGGATCCGGGTGATCGCGTCGGCGACCAGCAGGCCCTGCAGCGGCATCGGCAGCGTTCCGGGGCCGTCCGGGGCCTCCCAGGCGTCGGTCCACTCGGTGCGCAGCTGGCGGGCCGGTTTGCCGGTCAGGGCGCGTGAGCGCACGGTGTCGCCGGAGCCGGCCGCGAGGAGCTTGCGGACCAGGGCGGAGGAGGGGAGTTCGGCCTCCGTCGTGGTCAGCCACACCGAGCCGAGCCACACGCCCTGGGCGCCCAGCGCCAGCCCGGCGGCGACCTGTTCACCGGTGCCGATACCCCCGGCGGCCAGCACGGGCAGCGGGTCGACGGCACGGACGACCTCGGGCACGAGCACCATGCCGCCGATCTCGCCGGTGTGCCCGCCGGCCTCGTAGCCCTGTGCCACGACGATGTCGATGCCCGCCTCCTGGTGGTGGCGCGCGTGCCGGGCGCTGCCGGCGAGGGCGGCGACGGGGACGCCCAGCTCGTGGGCACGCTGTACGACGTCCGCGGGCGGGGAGCCCAGCGCGTTGGCGACCAGGCCGATCGGGAAGTCGAAGGCGACGTCGAGCTGGGAGCGGGCGACCTGCTCCATCCACCCCGTGATGCGCCAGCCCGTGGGGTCGCCCGGCTCCAGTTCGGGCACGCCGTACTTGGCCAGCACGTCCCGGACGTAGTGCCGGTGCCCTTCGGGGATCATCGCCTCGACGTCCGCCTCGGTGACGCCCTCGACCTTCTTGGCGGGCATGACGACGTCCAGCCCGTAGGGCCGGCCGTCCGTGTGCGCCTCCATCCACTCCAGGCTCCGGGCCAGCTCGTCGGGCGCGGTGTAGCGCACCGCGCCGAGGACGCCCATGCCCCCGGCCCGGCTGATCGCGGCCGCGACGGCGGGGAACGGCGTGAAGCCGAAGATGGCGTGCTCGATGCCCAGCCTCTTGCTCAGCTCCGTCTCCATGGGGGCAGGATGCCCGAGCGGACCGGCCGGGGGAAGAGATTTTCTGATGCAGCGTCAGATTTTGGCCACGCGGGTCCCGGACGACCACATGGCCGGGCCCCGCGAGCTCCCCGCGATGCGGCCCGCGCGGAACGAGGGGGCCCTGCTGCCCGGCGGGTGCGGCGTCCGGCCCGAAGTACCCGGCGTCCAGGGCGCGTTCCCGCCGTGTCCCGCTGCCCGCGGCGGGCGCCGCCCGCTCACGGGGCGGTGCGGCGGGCAGGAACCACTCGGGGCGGATCAAGGAGCCGAAGTACCCGGGAGGGGGCCCCTCTTGCCCTTCCCGGGTGTGCGGCTCGTCGAGGGTCACCGCGAAGGCGAGGTCCCCGCTGATCTCGACGAGCGCGCTCGGGGAGTGCGCCGGGGCGACCGCTGCCGCCGGGTTGCGGGAGGCGCCCGGCGACGGCGGTCGGCAGCCGCGGATCGCCCTGCCCGTACCGGAACCACGTCACCGGCCGGGCGCGCACCCCCGCGTCGGACTCCCCCCCGTCGCGGGTCAGGCGTCGGACCGCCCGAAGTAGTGGCCCGCCGCCAGGTCCGGGAGCAGGGCGGGGTGCTCCGGGCGCCATCCCAGGAGTTCCCTGGTGCGCGTGCTCGACGTCGGGTTGTCGAGCGTCACGAAGCCGGACAGGAAACCGAAGTGCTCCTGTGCCGCCTCGCGCGGCACGCTCTTCACCGGGACGTCCAGGCCGCGGCCGATCGCCTCGGCGATCTCCCGGAAGGGGACGCCCTCGTCGGCGGCCCCGTGCAGTCGCGAGCCCGCCGGTGCCGCCTCCAGCGCCAGCCGGAACAGGCGCGCAGCGTCCAGGGTGTGGACGGCGGGCCAGCGGGTGGCGCCGTCCTCCACGTACGCCGAGGCGCCCTTGTCGCGCGCGAAGCCGATCAGCTGCGGGACGAACCCGTGCCGGTCGCCGGGGCCGTGCACGGACGGGGCGAGCCGGACGACCGACGAGCGGACCCCACGCGCGGCGAGCGCGACCGCCGCGTTCTCCGCCTCGGCGCGCGGCACCGGGGGCGAGGCGGGGGCTATCGCGTCGTCCTCCGTCCCGAGGCGTCCCGGTGCGGCGAACGCGAGCATCAGCGTGCCGGACGTGATCACGAAGGGCCGGCCGGTGCCCTCGAGCGCCTCCCCCATCGCCTCGACGGCCCGCAGGTCGGTGGCGAGCGCACCCGCGTAGTCGGAGAAGTCGTGGCCGAAGGCCAGGTGGATGACGCCGTCGGCCGCCGCTACGCCGCGACGCAGGCCGTCGGGGTCCTCCAGGCTGCCGCGGTGGACCCCGGCGCCCGCGGCCTCCAGGGCGGCGGCGGAACGGTCCGAGCGGGCGAGGCCGACGACCTCGTGCCCGGCCCCGCGGAGTTCGGCGACGACGGCGGTCCCGATGTGACCGGTGGCGCCGGTGACGAATACACGCATGCTGCGATCCTTCGATGAAGTGGTGTGGTGCCACCCCTCGCGCGATGCCGGCGGCGCGGTGCGGGGCGGCTTCCATCGTGCGGGCCGGGAGCTCCCGCGGTCCAAGGCCCGTTCTGCACGGCGCAATGCGTTCCGGGCATCACCACAGGTGGAAGGGGTTGTGGCTGGTTACACTGGGGCCATGTCCGAGTCCTCCTCCGCGCCGCCGGACCTCGACCTGCGGCTCGTGCGCTACTTCACGGCCGTCGCCGAGCACCGGCACTTCGGCCGCGCCTCCGAGGCGCTGCACGTCACGCAGCCGTCCCTGAGCCGGCAGATCCGGCGCCTGGAGCAGCAGCTCGGCGCGCGCCTGCTGGACCGCACCCCGCGGGGCACCGTCCTCACCGAGGCCGGGGAGGTCTTCCTGCCCCGGGCCAGGGCGTTGCTGCGCTCGGCCGCGAGCGCGGCGGCCGAGACCCGTGCCGCCGCCCGGCCCAGCCGGATCACCGTGGGCTACACCTCGGGCCTCATCGTCACCCCCGCGGTGCGGGAGCTGCGCCACCGGCATCCGGACGCCGACGTGCGCACCCAGCACGTGCCCTGGAACGAGGCGGGCGCGGCGCTGCTGGACCACCGGGTGGACGCGCTGGTGACCCGGCTGCCGTTCCCCACCGGCGGGCTGGACGTGACGGTGCTGTACGACGAACCCCGGGTGCTGGTGGTGCCGCTGGACCACCGCCTGGCGGGCGAGGAGTCCGTCACCCTGGACGACATCGCCGGCGAGCCCCTGCCCCGGGTGCGGGAGTCCGACCCGTCGTGGAGCGCGTTCTGGCGCATCGATCCCCGGCCGGACGGCAGCCCGGCACCGGACGGTCCCCTCATCGACGCCGTCGAGGACAAGTTCGAGGTGGTCGCCGCCGGGCAGGCCGTGACCATCTCGGCGGGCGTCCGCGGCGGCCTGCGTCCCGACCTCACCGCGATCCCCCTCGAGGGCGTCGAGCCCAGCCACGTCGTGCTGGCGACCCGCGCCGGCGACGGCAACCGGCTCGTGGCGGCGTTCCGCAAGGCGGCCCGGGCACGGCTCACCGGCCGCCCCTGAAGCGGGTCAGTCGCGCAGGCCCAGCCGCTCACGGCACAGGGCCCGGTCCTGCCCGCTGGCGACCGTGTCCGGGTGGTCCGCGCCGAGGACGCGCTCACGCGCCTCCCCCACGGCCTCGTGGAGGGCCAGGGCCTCGCGCCAGTCGCCGAGCCAGCCGAGGGCGACGGCGATCTCGCGGCGGCTGACGAGCGTGTCCGGGTGGTCCGCGCCGAGGACGCGGGTGCGGACCGCCGTGACGTCGCGGGCCTCGGCGAGGGCGTCCCGCCAGCGGCCGAGGCGCCCGAGGTTGACCCCGAGGCCGTGCCGGGCGCGGAGGGTGTCGGGGTGGGCCGGCCCCGAGACGCGGGTGCGGAGGGCGACGAGGTCGGTGTAGAGCTCGTGGGCCTCGGCCCCGAGGCCCATCCGCCCCAGGCAGATGCCCAGTTCATGGCGGGTGGCGAGGGTCTCCGGGTGGTCGGCGCCCAGCAGTCCGGCCCGGATCGCGGCGACGTGGGCGTAGGTGGCACGGGCCTCCGGCCAGCGGCCGAGCAGCCCGAGCAGATGGCCGGCCTCGCAGCGGGTGGTGAGCGTGTCGGGATGGGAGGGGCCCAGGACGCGGGTGCGGGAGTCCGCGACCTGGGCTGCCGAGGCGTACGCCTCCTGCGTACGGCCGAGCCGCCCGAGCGTGACGGCGAGGTTGTGCCGGCAGTGCAGGGTGTCGGGGTGGTCGGTGCCCTGCCGCAGTTCCCGGGCGGCGAGCACCGCGGCGTACCCCTGCCGGGCCTCCTCGTGACGGCCGAGGCGCCCGAGCACGTAGGCGGCCTCCTGGCGGGCGGCGAGCGTGCCGGGGTGATCGGGGCCCAGCGCCTGCGCACGGGCCGCCGCCACGTCCTCGTACATGCGCAGCGCCTCGGCGTGGCGGCCGCCGCGGCTGAGGCACAGGGCGAGTTCGTAGCGGCTGGTCAGAGTGTCGGGATGGGTGGCTCCGAGCAGCCGCTCGCGCTCCTCGGCGACGGCGCGGTGCGTCCGCTCGGCCTCGGGCCAGCGGCCCAGCCGGGCGAGTCCGACGGCCGCGGTGTGCCGGCTCGCCAGGGCCCCGGTGCCGTGCGCGCTGGGCGCCCCCGACTGCAGTTCCAGACGGCGCGCCCAGGACGGCAGCCCGGACCCGGGGCGGGTACCGCCGTGCCCGCCGTCCCGGAGCGTCTTGAGCCGGCCCGCCACGTCCGCCGCGCTCTGCGGGCGGTCCTCCGGGCTCTTGGCGAGCAGGTCGAGGACGAGCTGCTCCAGTTCGCCCGGCAGGTCGGGCCGGTGTTCGCGCGGCGGCCGGGGCGGGGTGTCGCGGTGGCCGACCAGGACGGCCCAGGTGTCGTCGAGGTCGAAGGGCGGCGCTCCGGTGGCGATCTCGTAGAGCACGCAGCCCAGCGAGTAGAGGTCGCTGCGGTGGTCGATGCCGTCCTCGCCGCCGATCTGCTCCGGCGACATGTAGTGGGGGCTGCCCATGGCGACCCCGGTGCCGGTCAGCCGCGAGGTGAAGCCGATGTCGTGACCGAGGCGGGCGATGCCGAAGTCGCAGATCTTGACGTCCCCGTCGGCGAGCCGCATGACGTTCGCCGGCTTCAGGTCGCGGTGCACGATGCCCCGGGCGTGGGTGTACGCGAGGGCCGCCGCGATCTGCGCGGCGATGTCGGTGACGTCGGGCAGGGGCAGCGGGCGGCCCTCGTTGTCACCGAGCAGCTGCTTCAGGTTGCGGCCGTCGAGCAGTTCCATGACGAGGAAGAGCACGCCCTCGCTCTCGCCGAAGTCGTGGACGACGGTGACGCCGCGGTGCTGGAGCGCCGCCGCGACCCGTGCCTCCCTGCGGAACCGCTCCCGCAGCACCCGGTGCACGGACGGGTCGAGCGAAGGGCTCGTCGGCTTGAGGCACTTGACCGCGACCTCCCGGCCGAGCGACTCGTCCAGCGCCTTCCACACCTCGCCCATGCCGCCGCGCCCGATCCGCTCCCGCAGCCGGTAGCGTTCGCGCAGCAGTGTTCCCCCGTCGTACTGAGCTGCCGTCATGGTGTACGCCGCCCCCGGTCGTCCGCCTCTCCCCGCACCCAGTATGGACGCGGGGGGGCGCGCTTGGGGACCCGCCGCTACCCCGGGGAACGCGCCTGTTCGCGCAGTCGGTGGGCGGACGGGTGGGTGCCGGGGCCGAGACGTCCGACCGCCTTGAGGATGTGCCCGGGCGGCAGCTGCCAGCGCACGTAGGAGGGGATCGTGCGCAGCAGCAGCCCGGTACCGCGCAGCCGCCGCCCGGTGACGGGGACGGCCGGGGCGGGCCGCCCGTACAGCTCGTGGGCGAAGGGCGGCAGCGCGGCGTAGGCCAGTGCGGTGGCGCGGCCCCACACGGCGAGCCGCAGGGGCAGCAGCGCCCGGGGCACGGGCGGCCCCTGGAGGAAGGCGAAGACCTCCAGGGCCTCGGGGGTGGCGGCCAGCTCGGGCCGTACCTTCTCGAAGTACGCGGCGAGCGACTCGGTGTCGTCGGGGACCTCGGCCGGGTCCAGGCCCACCAGCCGTGCCGCCTCGCGCTGTTCGGCGACGTAGGCGTCGGCCTGCGCGTCGGTGAGGGGGAAGCCGGAGCGCCGCGCCACCTCCAGGTAGGAGTCGATCTCCGCGCAGTGCACCCACAGCAGCAGTGCGGGATCGTCGACGGGGAAGCGCTCACCGGTGTCCGGATCGGTCGCGGACAGCCTGCGGTGGATGCCGCGCACCTTGGCGCCGGCCCGCTCGGCCTGCAGCGTGGTGCCGTAGGTGATCGTGCCGACGAAGTCCGCGGTGCGCAGCAGCCGGCCCCACGCGTCCTGCCGGAAGTCCGAGTTCTGCGTGACGCCGCGCACCGCGCGCGGGTGCAGCGCCTGCAGGTACAGCGCCCGTACACCGGCGATCCACATCATGGGGTCGCCGTGCATCTGCCAGGTGACCGAGGCGGGCCCGAAGAGCCCGGGGTCGGCGTCGCGCATCGCAGCCTCCTGTCGCCGTGCGACCACGGCCGGCCCCACCCGTGACCGGGACGGCGACGCGCGGCCTGGTGCCCGCAGCGCCGAGCATAGGGCCGCGCGGGGCGCCGGGTCTGCCCCGCGCGGCCTCCCGCGGAGGCGCGTCAGCGGGCGGGTGCGGCGTCGGCCGGCGGGCGGGGGCGCCGTCGCTCGATCAGCGCCAGGCTCACGGCGCCGAGGACCATCAGGACCGCACCCGTCACGATCTGGTTGAGGGGCGCGAGACCGGCTCCCGGGTCGCCGAAGTAGCCGAAGACGAACGGCGAGACGACCAGGCAGGCACCGCACACGATGGTGATGACGTCGCTGCCGGGCCCGCGGGTCCGGGCGACGCGCGCGATCGCGTTGAGCAGGATGATGGTCGCGAAGACGAGGTCGACGTTGCGTACGTTGTTGCCGACGTGCGTGTCGGGGTACGCCAGCGCCCAGCCGCCGGCGAACAGCCACCCGCCGATCAGCAGCAGGGGCGCCGTGAACAGCGAGTCGCGGATGTCGGCCGGTGGGGTCTGGGCGTGGCCCGCCGTCTGGATCCGGGTGCCGGGACGCTGGGTCAGGGACATGGAGTCCTCCCGCGGTGGGAGCCGCGTCGCCCGGGCGCGGCGCACTCCTCGCGGCGCCTGTCGGCGGGGAGCACACCCGCGTCCGCTCCGGGCGACAGGCCGGAGTGTGGACCTCTTCATTTTAGGTGGGTTGGGCGGAACGTCCTGTTCGGGCGGCCTCCGGTACCGGGTCCGCTCAGGCCCAGATCGCCTGGGCCAGCGCGGCACCGGTGAACGCCGCGCCGATGCCGGCGACCACGCTCGCGACGACGTTGGCGACGGCGAAGACCCGCGCCCCGGTCTCGGCCAGCCGCAGGGTCTCGTACGAGAAGGTCGAGTAGGTGGTGAGCGCCCCGCAGAATCCCGTGCCGACCAGGAGCTGGACCGAGTGGGAGGCCGCGCCGTAGGTGACCGCGCCGGCGAGCAGCCCCAGGACGAGGCAGCCGACCACGTTGACGGTGAAGGTGCCCCACGGGAACACGGTGTCGTGCCGGGCCTGGACGGCACGGTCGGTGAGGTACCGCAGCGGCGCTCCGACCACGGCCCCGGCGATGACGAGCATCCAGTTCACCCGTGGTTCCCCCGTCCGACGTAGCGGATGACCTCGACCTCGTCGAGGGTGACCAGCCCTTCGGTGACCAGTTCGTCGAGTTGCGGCAGGAACGCGCGGACGCGCTCCTCGTGGTCGACGATGACGACGGCCACCGGAAGGTTGTCGCTCAGCGAGAGCAGCCGGCTGGTGTGGATCAGCGAGGAGGCGCCGAAGCCCTCGACCCCGTGGAAGACGCTGGCCCCGGCCAGGCCGGCGTCGTGGGCGCGGCGGGTGATCTCGGAGCACAGCGGCTTGTGGTGCCAGGTGTCGTTGTCGCCGATCAGGATCGTCAGCCGCAGCGCGGTGCCCTTCAGCCGTGTCATGTCTGCCTCCATCCGATGAGGCGGCGGGCCGTGTGCGCCGCGCCCCACACCGCCGCCAGGGCGATCAGCGGCGTCGCGGCGAGGTAGGCGAGCCCCGCCTCGGCGTGACCGCCCTCGACCAGGCCGTGGATGTCGACGGCGTACGTGGAGAAGGTGGTGAAGCCGCCGAGCACGCCGGTGCCGAAGAACGGGCGGACGAGCCGGTGCGCGGACCACATCTCGGTGATGAGGACCATGAACACGCCGATCACGGCGCAGCCGAGCGCGTTGACGCCGAGGGTGGTCCACGGGAAGGCGCCCGGCGCGGTGGGCCACAGCAGGCCCGCGCCGTAGCGCGCGCACGCCCCCAGGGCGCCGCCGACCGCGACCACGCCGACGGCGGGCGCCTGCTCCCGTATCCGCGCGGATCGCGGCAGGGGCGGCGGAGGCTCGGCGTCGGGCGGTGCGGGCTCGGTCATCGGGGGGAGGGGGGCCGGCGAGGTCATGCGTCTCCTACTCGTGCGGCGCCCTGCGCAGGGCGCGTTCCGTCACAAGTAGGGACCGTTGGCGGCGTCCTCACCGCGGTTCGGGTACGGCGGGCCCCACCGCCGCGCGGCGGTCACGAGGGACCACCGCTGCTTTCACGATACTCCGGAGTTCCGGACCCTGTGATCCGGCCCTGTGATCCGGCCCCGTGATCCGGCCCCGTGATCCGGCCCCGGGTGACACCCTGGGGCTCCGACCCGGGCGAGGGGGGACGCGTCGATGATGACCGGACGGGACGTGGTGGAGATCCTGGGCCTGCTGCGGAGGGCCGGCGCCGAGGTCTGGGTCGGCGGGGGCTGGGGGATCGACGCCCTGCTGGGCAGGCAGACCCGGGACCACCGGGACCTGGACCTCATGCACCGCCACGAGCAGGAGGAGACCGTCGTCGCGGCGCTGGCCGCGGCGGGTTTCACCGAGTCGCTCGACGGGCGGCCGGTGCGCTTCGTCGTCACCGACGCCCGGGGCCGCGAGATCGACCTGCACCCCCTGTCCTTCGCGGCCGACGGGAGCGCCGAGCAGGCGTCGCCGGAGCCGGGGCGCCCCTTCGGCTACCCGGCCGCGTGCTTCGTCACCGGCGAGGTGGAGCGGACCGCCGTCCCCTGCCTTTCGGCCGAGCAGCAGGTCTACTTCCACCAGGGGTACGAGCCGGCCGACCGGGACCGCCACGACATGCGCCGGCTCCGCGAGGCCTTCGGGATCGCCACTCACTTCTGATCAGCCGTCGAGGGGCGTCAGGAGGATCCAGACGTACCCGAAGGGGTCGCGGAGCATCGGCTGCCGCGCGCCGTGGGGCATGTCGGCCGGGGCCGTCAGCAGTTCGGCGCCGGCGGCCACGGCACCGGCCGGCCGGCCGGCCGGCCGGTCAGCGCGTCAGGACTCCGTCGCTCCGAACGCGGCCGTGTGGAACCTGATCGCCTCGGCGGCGCCGTCGGCCAACGCGTGCGCGATGACGGCGTACTTGTACTGCTCGGGGATCTCCATGCGCCGCACGCCAGGCCCGCCCGGACGCGCCGGGCATCGAACCGGGGTCCCGTCCTGCCTTACGCCGGTGGACGTAGGACCGGCTTCGGCCCGACCGCTCACCTGCGGACGCGCGGCATGCCCAGCCCGATCCAGGAGATGATCTCGCGCTGGATCTCGTTGTTGCCGCCGCCGAAGGTGAAGATGACGGCGCTTCGGTAGCCGCGTTCCAGCTCGCCGTGGAGGACGGCGCCCGCGGAGCCCTCCTTCATGGGGCCGACGGCGGCGGTGATCTCCATCAGCCAGGCGTACGCGTCACGACGGGCCTCGGAGCCGTATACCTTGACGGCCGAGGCGTCGTGCGGGGTGAGTGTGCCGCGGTGGAGTGCGTCGACCATCTGCCAGTTGAGCAGTTTCATGGCGTCCAGCCGCACGTGGACGCGGGCGAGGCGGCCGCGGACCCAGGCGAGGTCGATGACGCGGCGGCCGTCGGCCAGTTTGGTGTCGGCGGCCCAGCGGCGCACGTCGTGGAAGGCGCGGATCGCCATCGTGCCGTGGGCGGCGAGCGTGACGCGCTCGTGGTTGAGCTGGGTGGTGATCAGCCGCCAGCCCTGGTTCTCCTCTCCGACGCGGCGGTCGACGGGGACGCGGATGTCCTCGTAGTAGCTCGCGGTGGTGTCGTGGGAGGCGAGGGTGTTGATGATCGTGCAGGAGTAGCCGGGCGCGGTGGTCGGCACCAGGAGGATCGAGATGCCCTTGTGGGGCGGGGCGTCGGGGTCGGTGCGGACGGCGAGCCAGACCCAGTCGGCGGTGTCGCCGTTGGTGGTCCAGATCTTCTGGCCGTTGATGACGTAAGCGTCGCCGTCGCGTACGGCGCGGGTGCGCAGCGCGGCCAGGTCGGTGCCGGCGTCGGGCTCGGAGTAGCCGATGGCGAAGTCGATCTCCCCGGACAGGATGCGCGGCAGGAAGTACGCCTTCTGCTCCTCGGTGCCGAACTGCATGATCGTGGGGCCGACGGTGTTGAGCGCCATCAGCGGCAGCGGGACGCCGGCCTGGGCGGCCTCGTCGAAGAAGATGAACTGTTCCATCGGGGTCATGCCGCGGCCGCCGTACTCCTCGGGCCAGCCGACGCCGAGCCATCCGTCGCGGCCGAGCCGGCGGACGGTCTCACGGTAGAAGCGCTTGGCGGCGGTCCGGTCGAAGTGCCGGGCGTAGGCGTTGTCGGGCACCAGTCCGGCGAAGTACGACCTGAGTTCGGCGCGCAGCCGCAGCTGCTCCGGTGTGTGGTCCAGGTGCACGGCCCCTCCCGAGGTCCGGTCGCGTCCCTGAGCGACGACGGCGCCAGAGTAGAACGCGTTACAGAAATCTGGAAGAGCCGTGACCGGTCTCAGCGTTGGGGAACGAAACGCACGGGCAGCCCCGGGACGGCCTGCGCGGCCGCGGCCAGGCCTCGCTCGGGGACCACGCCGACGACCGGGTAGCCGCCGGTGGTGGGCGAATCGGCGAGGAAGACCACCGGCCTGCCGTCGGGCGGCACTTGGACGGCTCCCACGACCATGCCCTCGCTCGGCAGCTCCCGGTGGACGGCCCGCTCCAGCACGGGCCCCGTGGTGCGCAGCGCGATGCGGTTGCTGCGCTCCGACACGTGGAAGCGGCCGGCGGCGAGGGTGCGGACGGCGGCGGCGGTGAACCAGTCGTCGCGCGGCCCGAGCCGCAGCGGCAGCACCAGTTCCCGCGGCGGACCGGCGTGCGGGGCCAGGTCGGCGTGGACGGGGAGCGCAGGCCCCGCGCCCAGCGGCAGCACGTCGCCGTCCCTGAGCGGCGCGGGCCCCAGCCCGGACAGCAGGTCGGTGGAACGGCTGCCGAGCACCGCGGGCACGTCGACACCGCCGCCGACCGCCAGGTAGCTGCGCACACCCCGCGTGGCGGGCCCCACCTCGATCACGGCCCCGGCCGGCAGCCGCACGGCGGCGCCCCAGGGGGCGGGGCGGCCGTCGAGCAGGACCGGTGCCGGTGCCCCGGTGACCGCGACGACGGCCGGACGGACGACCCGAACGGCCACCCCGGTCAGCGTGGTCTCCAGGGTCGCGGCCCGGTCGGCGTTGCCCACCAGGCGGTTGGCCAGCCGGTGCGCCGGCCGGTCCAGGGCCCCGGAGCGGGCGACGCCGAGCGCGGCGTGACCGTACCGCCCGAGGTCCTGGACGGTGGTCAGCGCACCGGCCCTGACGATCCGCAGCTCGCCGCCGCTCACGCTCCCGCCCCCTCGGGCGCGGGAACGAAGCGCACACGGGTGCCGGGCGCGAGCAGCGCGGCCGGTTCCCGTGCCAGGTCCCACAGGCGGACGGAAGTGGTGCCGATCAGCTGCCAGCCGCCCGGTGAACTCCTCGGGTAGATGCCGGTGTAGGGGCCCGCGACGGCCACCGAGCCGGCGGGCACCGAGGTGCGGGGCTCCGCCCGGCGCGGCACGCCGTACCGCTCGCCGAGCCCGGTCATGTAGGCGAAGCCCGGGGCGAACCCGCAGAAGGCCACGCGGTGTTCGGCGCCGCTGTGCACCCCGGCCACCTCCTCCGGCCGCACGCCCCACCGCTCGGCCACCACCGCGAGGTCGGGCCCGTCGTAGCGGACCGGGATCTCCACGAGCGGCCCGCCGGCCGCCGCCCGGGCCGTGACGGACCAGCCGCGCAACTCGGCGCGGAGCGCGGCCGCGTCCGGCACCCCGGACAGCAGCACGGTCCGCTCGCCGGGGACGATCTCGCGCACCGGCCCGAGGCCGCCCTCGCCGCGGCGGCGCAGGAGTTCGGCGTGCCAGGACCGCGCCTCGCCGGGGGTGGCCAGGTCGATCAGGAGGGCGTCCTCCCCGACCGTGAGGACCCTCATGCGAACGCCTCCAGCCGCACGCCCGCGTCCTCGAGCGCGGCCCGCACCCGCAGGGCCGTGGCCACCGCGTCCGGGGAGTCGCCGTGCAGGCACAGCGACCGCGCCCGTACGGTCACCCGTTCACCGGTCAGAGCGGTGGTGACGCCGTCCCGGGCGAGGGCGACCGCCTGCCGGGAGACCTCGTGGGGATCGGCGATGAGCGCGCCCGAGGTGCCGCGCGGCACGAGCGTGCCGGCGGCGGTGTAGGCACGGTCGGCGAAGGCCTCCCCCACCACGTCCAGCCCGGCCCGCCGGGCCGCGCGCTCCATGGCCGAGCCGGGCAGGCAGAGCACCGGCAGGGCCGGATCGGCCCGCCGGGTGCCCGCGGCGACGGCGGCGGCCTGGCCGTCGTCGACGACGACCTTGTTGTAGAGGGCCCCGTGCGGTTTCACGTACGCCACCTGGGCCCCCGCGGCGCGGGCGAAGACCTCCAGCGCGCCGATCTGGTAGGTGATCTCGTCGGCCAGTTCGTCCGCGGGCACCTCCATCGCCCGCCGGCCGAACCCCGCGAGGTCCCGGTACGAGACCTGGGCGCCGATGCGCACGCCGCGCGCGGCCGCGGTGTCGCACACCCGGCGCATGATGCCGGGGTCGCCCGCGTGGAAGCCGCAGGCGACGTTGGCGCTGGTGACCACGGACAGCAGGGCGTCGTCGTCGGTGAGGACCCACCGTCCGTAGCCCTCCCCCAGGTCCGCGTTGAGGTCGATCACGAGGTCTGTCATCGGTACGGCGAACTCCTCGGGAAGGGCCGCGTCCGGTCGGGCGACGCGAGCTGCGGTGTCCGGCGGGCCGGGCGCGAACCATTCCCGGCGTCCGATCACCGTAGATTCTTGTTGAACAATCCGACAAGAGTCCCGTTGTCTTCTCCCCCGCTCTCGGATTGACTGGGCCCGCGCCGCGGGCCCGCGGCCGGCTACGGAGCGAGAGGGCGGGGGGACGATGGCGGCAGAGGTGGATCCCGCGGTCCTCGCCGGCGACCGCGCGCTGCTGGCGCGCTCCAGCACCGCCGACCGGGTCGCCGCGGTGCTGCGCACCAGGATCTCCGAGGGCCACCTGCCGCCGGGCGGCAAGCTCGCCGAGGACGTCGTCGCCGGGGCGCTCGGTGTCTCCCGCAACACCCTCCGCGAGGCGTTCCGGCTGCTGACGCACGAGAAACTGCTGGTCCACGAACTCAACCGCGGGGTCTTCGTCCGGGTGCTGACGGCCGGGGACGTCTGCGACATCTATCGGGTACGGCGCCTGGTCGAGTGCTCCGTGATCCGCGGCCTCGGGCCGGCGCCGTACGACCTGACCGGTGCCGCGAACGCCGTGGCGGAGGGCGGGCGGGCGGCCGCCGGGGAGCGGTGGGGAGAGCTGGGGACGGCCGACATCCACTTCCACCAGGCGCTGGTCGACCTGGCGGGCAGCGCCCGGCTGACCGGGCTCATGACGGGCGTGCTCGCCGAACTCCGCCTCGCCTTCCACGCGATGGACGACCCCCGGGCGTTCCACGAGCCCTACCTCGACGGCAACCGGGAGATCCTCTCCGCCCTGGAGGCGGCCGACCCGGCGAAGGCGGAGTCGCTGCTGGCGTCCTACCTCGACCAGGCCGAGGCGCAGCTCGTCCGCCGGTACGCGCTGCCCGCCGCGGACGGGGGCGGACCCCGGTAGACCCTGTGCACGGTGCACATGAGACTCATGCGTCATCGGGACTGCCCCTGGCCCTGCGGATTTGTAGGCTGATGTGACAGCGCAGCACCGCCAGACCCAGCCTTTGGACGGAGCCGTTCCATGAAGATGCTGATCAATGTCCCGGAAACCGTGGTGGCCGACGCCCTGCGGGGGTTCGCGGCAGCGCATCCGGAGCTGACCGTGGACGTGGAGAACCGGGTGATCGTGCGCCGGGACGCGCCGGTCGCGGGGAAGGTCGCGCTGCTCTCCGGGGGCGGGTCGGGGCACGAGCCACTGCACGGGGGGTTCGTGGGACGCGGGATGCTCGACGCGGCGTGCCCGGGCGAGGTGTTCACCTCCCCCGTGCCGGACCAGATGGTGCGGGCGGCCGCGGCGGTGGACAGCGGGGCCGGGGTGCTGTTCATCGTGAAGAACTACACCGGTGACGTGCTGAACTTCGACATGGCCGCCGAGCTGGCCGAGGACGAGGGGATCATGGTCGGCAAGGTCCTGGTCAACGACGACGTCGCCGTGACCGACAGCCTCTTCACGGCGGGGCGGCGCGGCACCGGCGCCACGCTCTTCGTGGAGAAGATCGCGGGCGCGCTGGCCGAGGAGGGGGCGCCCCTGGAGCGCGTCCAGGCCGTCGCGCGGCGCGTCAACGAGGTCTCGCGGAGCTTCGGCGTCGCGCTGACCGCGGTCAGCACACCGGCCAAGGGCGCGCCCACCTTCGACCTCCCGGCGGGGGAACTGGAGCTGGGCATCGGTATCCACGGCGAGCCGGGCCGGGAACGCCGGGCGATGATGACCTCGGGCGAGATCGCGGAGGTCGCCGTCGACGCCGTCCTGGACGACCGCCGCCCGGACGGTCCGGTGCTGCTCCTGGTGAACGGCATGGGCGGGACGCCACTGCTGGAGCTGTACGGGTTCAACGCCGAGGTGCACCGGGTACTCGGGGCGCGCGGCGTGACGGTGGCCCGCACACTGGTCGGCAACTACGTGACGTCGCTGGACATGGCGGGCGCGTCGGTGTCCCTGTGCCAGGTGGACGAGGAAATGCTGCGGCTGTGGGACGCGCCGGTGAGCACGCCGGCCCTGTGCTGGGGCGCCTGAGCGAGGTTGAGGAGAGCGGGAGAGATGAGCGAGGCATCGTCCACCGGAGCGGGCCAGGTGATCGACACGGCCTTCCTACGCCGCTGGTTCGTCGCCGCGGCCTCGGTGATCGAGCGCGAGGCGGACCGGCTGACGGAGCTGGACTCCCCCATCGGGGACGCCGACCACGGAGCGAACATGCGGCGCGGCTTCATCGCGGCGCGCACGGCGGTGGAGAAGGAGCCGCCGGACACCCCGGGCGGTGTGCTGGTGCTGGTCGGGCGGCAGCTGATCAGCACGGTCGGCGGGGCCTCGGGCCCGTTGTACGGGACGCTGCTGCGCAAGGCGGGCAAGGCCCTGGGCGATGCCCGGCAGGTGGCGCCGGAGCAGTTGGCGCAGGCGCTGCGCGAAGGGGTGGACGGCGTCGCACAGCTGGGCGGCGCGGCACAGGGCGACAAGACGATGCTCGACGCGCTGGCACCGGCCGTGGAGGCGCTGACCTTCGCCCTCGACAAGGGCGCCGGGCTCGCGGAGGCGCTGTCGGCGGCCGCGATCGCCGCCGACGAGGGTGCACTGGCCACCGTGCCCATGCAGGCCCGCAAGGGGAGGGCGAGCTACCTCGGGGAGCGCAGCATCGGGCACCAGGACCCCGGGGCGGCGTCCTCGGCGCTCCTGGTGGGCGCCCTGGCCGGCGCGGCCCGGGAGGGCACCGTATGACGGTCGGGCTGGTGCTGGTGTCGCACAGCGCCCAGGTCGCCGAGTCGGTCGCGCGGATGGCGACCGGCCTGAGCGGCGGCGGCACCGAAGTGCCGGTGGCCGCCGCCGGCGGCGCGCCGGACGGCGGACTCGGCACGGATGCCGGGAAGATCAGCGCCGCCGCGCACTCGGTGGACCAGGGTGACGGTGTCGCCGTCCTCGCCGACCTGGGCAGCGCGGTGCTGACGGTGAAGGCGCTGCTCGCCGAAGGGGACGAGCTGCCGCCCGGCACCCGGCTGATCGACGCGCCGTTCGTGGAGGGCGCGGTGGCCGCGGTGGTCACCGCGTCGACGGGTGCCGACCTCGACGCCGTGGCCGCGGCGGCTCAGGACGCGTACACGTACCGCAAGACCTGAGCGGCGCCGCGGCCCGCGGCGATCAGCCCCGGCGGGGGCCGGTGCCGTACCGGCGCTCGAAGCGCTCGACGCGGCCGGCGGTGTCCATGACGCGGGCGTTGCCGGTGTAGAACGGGTGGCTCGCGGAGGAGATCTCCACGTCGACCACCGGGTAGGTGTTCCCGTCCTCCCAGACGACGGTCTTCTCGGCGGTCATCGTGGAGCGGGTGAGGAAGGCGAGGTCCGCGCTGCGGTCACGGAAGACGACCGGACGGTAGGCGGGGTGGATCGTGTGCTGCACGGTGTGCTCCAGTCTGCGGCAGGGACGGGGGACGGCTGCGTTCGCCGGTGTCAGCGCTCCTCGCGGAACGGCACGTGGCGGCCGACGGCCGGGTCGTACTTGCTCAGGACCATCCGGTCCGGGTCGTTGCGCCGGTTCTTGCGGGTCACGTAGGCCGTGCCGGTGCCGGCGGTCGACCGGAGCGTGATCACCGGGCGCTGCTCACTGCGTGCCATGCGGGGGTCCTCTCCACGTCCACAATGGTTTTCATTTTCTTCGGACGTGCGTTTCAACACGGGGGCCGCCGCGTCCATTCCCGCCGCGGCCGGCCCGGTGCGGCGAAGATGGAGAAGGGGTGTCCCGCACCGGCGACAGGAGGACCGGCACCCATGGCCCGCGGCCCGCACACGCACACCGGGGCGCCCCCGCTCGCACTGTCCCGCGGGGCGCTCTGCTTCCTGGTGCTGGCCTACCTGCTGATCGCCGGCTGCGTGGTCCTGGACCTGACCAGCGGCCCGAGTACGACCCTCGCCCCCGTCCTGGCGGCACTCCCGGTGCTCGCCGGCGCGCACTCCCGCCGCGCCCGCGGTCCGCTGGCGGCGGGCGCGCTCGCGATCGGCCTGGTCTTCGCGCTCGCGGCGGCGAACCACGGGGTCCCGGCGCTGGTCCACGTGACCTCCGCGATCACCGTGCTCGCGGTGACCTTCACCAGCACCGGCGCCGTCGTGCTGATCACCGGGCGGGAGCGGGAGCTGGCCCGGGTGCGCGGGGTCGCCGAGGCGGCGCAGAGCGCCCTGCTGCGTCCGCCGCCGCCCCGGATCGGCCCGCTGCGCGTCGCGGTGCGCTATGTGGCGGCGGAGTCGCAGGCCCGCATCGGCGGGGACCTGTACGAGGTGGTGCCGACCGACCAGGGGGTGCGGGTGCTGCTCGGCGACGTACGCGGCAAGGGGCTGGCCGCCGTGGAGACCGCCGCCGACGTCCTCGGCGTCTTCCGGGACGCCGCCCGCTCGGAACCGGGCCTGGACGCGGTCGCGGCCCGGCTGGACAGTGCGCTCGCCCGCAGCGGCGGCGGCAGCGAGGACTTCGTCACCGCCGTCCTGCTGACCGTCCCGGAGGAGGGCGACGACGCCGTGCTCGTCAACTGCGGCCACCCCGCGCCCCTGCTGCGGCGTGACGGCACCGTGACCGAGCTGGCGCCCGAGGTCCCCGCGCCGCCGCTCGGGCTCCTCGCCCTCACCGGCGACCGCTACCGCCCGCAGACGGTCCGCTTCCACCGCGGCGACCTGCTGCTCTTCTGCACCGACGGCGTGGTCGAGGCCCGCGACCGGCGGGGCCGCTTCTACCCGCTCGCCGAACGGGTGCGGGAGATGCCCGAGCAGGACCCGGACGACCTGCTCGACCGGGTCCTGGCCGATCTGCGGTCCTGGAGCGGCGGCGGCCTCGGCGACGACGCGGCACTGCTGGCGCTGCGCCGTACACGGTGACGGACGCGGTGCCGGACGCGCGCGTCTTGACTTCCTCGGGCACCGGCCGCACATTTCTGACGCCACGTCAGATTTCATCGCCGGAGGCCCGCCATGACCGTGTCCGCCTTGGCCGACGACCGTACGGAGCAGCCCTCCCGCCGCCAGGTGCTGCGCGGCGCGGCGGCGGGCGGCGGCGCGGGGCTGCTGTTCGCAGCCGGGCTCACCGCGGCGGCACCCGCGCGGGCCGAGGGCGGCCTCGGTGCCGCGTGCGAGGCACGCGGCGGACACGGCTGCCCTTCCCCGACGACTGGTACGCCTCCGGCGCCGTCCGCAAGGCCTGGACCCTGAACGCGCTCGCCGGGCAGATCGGGGTGCCGCCGGCGGCGCTGCGCGCCACCGTCGGACGCTTCAACGGGCAGGCGCTCACCGGCCGGGACACCGACTTCCACCGGGGGGACAGCGCGTACGACCACTACTACACCGACCCCGCGGTGCTGCCCAACTCCTGCCTGGCCCCGCTGTGGCTGCCGCCCTCCACGCCTTCAAGATCGTCCCCGGGGACCTCGGCACCAAGGGCGGCATGCGCACCGACGCCCGCGCCCGGGTGCTGCGCCCCGACGGGACGGCCATCAAGGGCCTGTACGCCGCGGGCAACGCGAGCGCGGCCGTGATGGGCCACAGCTACGCCGGGGCGGGCTCGACCATCGGCCCCGCGATGACCTTCGGCTACGTCGCCGCCAACGACATCGCCGACCACTGACCCCGGCGGCCGATCAGAGCCGCCCCATCTCCTCGACCTCGGCGACCGCCTCGCCGAGCCACTGCGCCCAGAAGGTCTCCAGCTCGATGCCCGCACGCAGCACCAGGTGCCGCAGCCGGTCCTCGTCGGCGCCGCGCCCCGGCGGGAAGTCACGCCGCTCGATCTCGGCGTACTGCGCCAACTGCCGCTCGTGCAGTTCAAGATGGCGGCGCAGCTCGGCCGCGAGCCCGTCGGTCCCGACGACCGCCGCCGCGCGCAGGCGCAGCAGCAGCGGGTCGCGGATCGGCTTGGGGTCCTCGGTGGCGGCCACCCAGGCGGTGAGTTCGGCGCGGCCCGCGGGCAGCACCTCGTACTCCTTGCGCTGGCCGCGGGCGGGCTGGGCCGCGGGCAGGGCCCGGATCAGGCCCGCGTCCTCCAGCCGGCCCAGCTCGCGGTAGATCTGCTGGTGGGTCGCGGACCAGAAGTAGCGGATGGAACGGTCGAAGTGGCGTGCCAGCTCCAGCCCCGACGACGGCTTCTCCAGCAGGGCGGTGAGAATGGCGTGCGGCAGCGACATGTCCGCATCCTACGGACGGGCCGGGCTCACAGCGCCGCGGCCACTTCGGTGCCCTGGCGGATGGCCCGCTTGGCGTCCAGCTCCGCCGCGAAGTCGGCGCCGCCGATGAGGTGCACGGAGTGCCCGGCCGCGCGCAGCGCCTCGTACAGGTCGCGGCGCGGCTCCTGACCGGCGCACAGGACGACGGTGTCGACGGGCACGGTCCGCGGCTCGCCGTTCACGGTGATGTGCAGGCCCTCGTCGTCGATGCGCTCGTAGACGGCGCCCGCGACCATGGTGACGCCGCGGTGCTTGAGTTCGGTGCGGTGGATCCAGCCGGTGGTCTTGCCCAGCCCCGCACCGACCTTGGTGGCCTTGCGCTGCAGCAGGTGCACGGTGCGCGGCGCCTTCGGCCGCTCGGGCGCGCGCAGGCCGCCGGGCCCGCGGTACTCGGTGTCGACACCCCACTGGCGGAAGTACGTCTGCGGGTCCCGGCTCGCGCCCTCGCCGCCGTCCGTGAGGAACTCGGCGACGTCGAAGCCGATGCCGCCCGCGCCGACGACGGCGACGCGCTCGCCGACCGGGGCTCCGTCGCGCAGCACATCGAGGTAGCTCAGCACGCTCGGGTGGTCGGCGCCGGGGATATCAGGCGTGCGCGGGGTGACGCCGGTGGCCAGGACGATCTCGTCGAAGCCCCCGTCCGCCAGGGACTCGGCCGTGACGTGCGTGTCCAGGCGCAGTTCCACCTCCTCCTCGGCGAGGCGGGTGCGGAAGTACCGCAGCGTCTCGTCGAACTCCTCCTTGCCCGGCACCTTGCGGGCGACGTTCAGCTGGCCGCCGATGCGGTCGGCGGCGTCGAAGAGGGTGACGGCGTGGCCCCGTTCGGCCGCGGAGACGGCGCAGGCGAGTCCGGCGGGCCCGGCGCCGACGACGGCGACGCGCTTGCGCAGCCGGGTGGGGAGGAGGACGAGCTCGGTCTCGTGGCAGGCCCGGGGGTTGACCAGGCAGGAGGTGAGCCTGCCGCTGAAGGTGTGGTCCAGGCAAGCCTGGTTGCAGCCGATGCAGGTGTTGATGGCGTCCGCGCGGTCCTCGCGGGCCTTCGCCACGAAGTCGGGGTCGGCGAGCATCGGGCGGGCCATCGACACCATGTCGGCGGCCCCTTCCGCGAGCAACCGCTCGGCCACCTCGGGGGTGTTGATCCGGTTGCTGGTGACCAGCGGCACCGAGACCGCGCCCATCAGCCTCTTCGTCACCCAGGTGTACGCCCCGCGCGGGACGGAGGTGGCGATGGTGGGGATGCGCGCCTCGTGCCAGCCGATGCCCGTGTTGATGATCGTCGCCCCGGCCGCCTCGATCTCCTTGGCGAGGGAGACGACCTCCTCCAGGGTCGAGCCGCCGGGCACCAGGTCCAGCATGGACAGCCGGTAGACGATGATGAAGTCCGGGCCGACCCCTTCGCGGGTGCGGCGGACGATCTCCAGCGGGAGGCGGGTCCGGTTCTCGTAGGAGCCGCCCCAGCGGTCGTCGCGATGGTTGGTGGCGGAGGCGATGAACTCGTTGATCAGGTAGCCCTCGGAGCCCATGATCTCGACGCCGTCGTACCCCGCCTGTCGCGCGAGCGCGGCCGCCCGCACGAAGTCCTCGACGGTCTCCTCGACCTCCTCGCCGGTGAGGGCGTGCGGGACGTAGGGGCTGATCGGCGCCTGCAGCGCGCTCGGGGCGACCAGGTCGGGGTGGTACGCGTACCGGCCGAAGTGCAGGATCTGCATCGCGATGCGGCCGCCGGCGCGGTGCACGGCGTCGGTGACGACGGCGTGCTGCGCCGCCTCGGCCTCGGTGGTCATCCGGGCCCCGCCGGGGTAGGGGCGGCCCCGGTCGTTGGGGGCGATGCCGCCCGTGACGATGAGGCCGACGCCGCCGCGGGCCCGGGCGGCGTAGAACGCGGCCATCCGCTCGAAGCCGCCCTCGGCCTCCTCCAGTCCGATGTGCATCGAGCCCATGAGCACCCGGTTCGGCAGTGTGGTGAAGCCGAGGTCGAGCGGGTTCAGCAGGTGCGGGTAGGGGCTCATCGCGGGGTCTCCTCGGGGGGCGGCGCGCGGTGTCGTCACGACTTTTGTAGACCACCGGGACCCGATTGTGCAACCAGTTGCAAAAGTGTTCCGCGCTACGCCACCGGGCGGCTCCAGCGCGGATCGCGGCCCGTGCCCGCCAGTAGGGCCTCGAAGGCGGAGGCCCCGGCGGGCATGGGCGTCGGCTCGCCGAAGACCCCCATCTTCCGGGCGGTCGGCCCCATCGCGGCCACCAGTTCCTCCAGCGCCCGCAGCCCCTCGGCGTCCGGTGTGTAGGGCAGCCCGGTGGCGCGGGCGAGGTCCCAGGGGTGCACCGTCAGGTCGAGCAGCGCCATGGCGCCGACGGTGCGCGCGGGCAGGTTCATCGACCCGGCCACGCCCTCGTCGGCACCCGGTACCGCCCAGGCGCCCACCAGCAGTTCCGTCTCCTCCTCGAACCGCGCCCGCCAGCCGTCGCCGTACGCGGCGAGACGGTCCGGGGTGACGGAGAAGTCTGCCTCCTCGCGCGCCGCGAGGGCCTGGAAGCCGACGACCACATGGAAGAGGTGGTTGAGCAGGTTCCGTACGTCGTACTCGGCGCAGGGCGTCGGCACGTCCAGGGCCTCGTCTGGCAGTGCGTGCACCAGGGGCAGGGCCCGGTCGCGGGCCGCGGCGAGCAGTTCACCGGTTCTCGTCGTCATGGGTCCGACGCTAGGACCGGCAGGGCCTTCGCGGCTTGAAGAAATGCGACAGGGCGCCCCGTAGGATCGCCGGTATGGCAGGTCCGGACAGCCCGCGCCGCGACACCCGGGGCATCGTCGACGCCCCGGAGCTCTTCGCCCGCGTCCGCTTCCGGCGCCGGGCGCCCGCGCCCGCGCTGCGCCCGTACCTGGAGCACTACTGGCTGATCGACTGGGACCTCACCGAGCCGTACGCCTCGCACGTCGTGCCGCACCCCTCGGTCAACATCGTCTTCCAGCGCCACGGCACCGCCCCGGGTTTCGGCGAGGTCTCGGGCATCGGGCTCGAGCTGTTCACGCAGAAACTTGAGGCCACCGGACGCGTCTGCGGCATCCAGTTCCGGCCCGGCGGCTTCCGGCCCTTCGCGCCCGCGGTGCCGGTGTCGCACTGGACGGGCCGGCGCGTCCTGCTCGACGACGCGCTGCCCGGCCACGAGGCCGTGCCGGGCGCGGTACTCGGCCCTCGGGACGAGGACGCCCGTGTCGCCGCCCTCGACGCGTTCCTGCTGTCGCTCGCGCCCGCGTCCGACCCGCAGGCGGCCCTCGCGGCGGCCCTGGCCGACCGTATCCGGCACGACCGCTCCATCCTGCGCGTCGAGGACTTCGCCCGCGCCGAGGGCATGTCGGCCCGCTCCCTGCAGCGGCTGTTCGCGGCGTACATCGGCGTCAGCCCGAAGTGGGTCATCCTCCGCTATCGCATCCACGAGGCCCTGGAGCGCGCGGAGTCCGAGGCGTCCGTCGACTGGTCCGCCCTCGCCGCGGAACTCGGCTACAGCGACCAGGCCCATCTGGTCCGGGACTTCACCGCGACCGTCGGCGTGCCGCCGACCGCGTACGCGAGCTGACCCCGGCGCGGGCCGTCACCACCGGCGCGCCGAAGCCCACGGCGCAGCAGTCACCGGCCCGGGCCTCATGACAGCCGGAGCGTGGCCGCGCCGCGGCCTCCCGCCGGGGCCCGCCCGGTCAGTCCCCGGTCCCGGGGCCCGTTTCCGGAACAGCCCGCAACTCGGCGAAACGCCGGACCTGCGACGTGCCCGAGGCCGGCTCGCTGAGCGCGTACGCCGTGGTCTTGAAACCGTTCCCGTCATGGAACTCCGCACCCCAGGCACCGAGCCGCACCGAAGCCACCTCGTCCAGTCGCAGACGATGGGTGCCCCACGGGTTGACAGCCACGATCCCGTCCGGGCCGACCTCGAGCCGCACCCTGTGAATCGACCACCAGAAGAACGACCGAACGCCGACGGCGAGTCCCGAGCCCAACCCGGCCGACCGGGCCGTCGCCACCTCCGGAGAGGCGACCCACCCGGCCCAGCCGACGAGCGCCTTCACGCCCAGGACCGCCGGGAGCAGGAAGCCCGCCGCGCGAGCAGCCACGCCCACCCGCCACACCACCCAGGGGGCTCCACTCCGGTCACTCATGCCCCATGGTGGGCCACGCACCGCGCCCCCTGAAAGTGCCGTCGCGGCGGCACCGTCAGGGAGGCGAGCATCAAGGCACGGCGGTCAGGACGCGCCCGCCAGGGACTTCGCGTCGGCGGCGATCAGGGCGGCCCGTCCGGCGTCGAGGCCCTTGCCCGACTGCACCCGCGCCCAGGTGGCGAGGGTGGAGTACTGCTTCTGGCCGAGCAGGGTGGCCATGGTGCCGATCGAGGCGTCCTTGGCGCCCGACGTGAGGATGAGGTGCGCCAGGCCGGTCGCGTCGGCCCGGACGGTGAAGACCGACGTGGCGACCTCGGTGCCGCCCGGCCCCGACGCCTCGGCGCGCAGGGTGTGCTCCCCGGTGGCGAGCCCGGTCAGGTCCAGCGGGACGCCCGCGGTGACGGGACGGCCGTCGAGGGTGAGCGCAACCTTCTCCGCGTCCTGGGTCTGCACCGCCGGGACGGGCGCCTGGGCCCGGCCGAGGGCCGCGCCGGGCGCCGGGGAGGTGACGGTCACCACGGGCTTCGCGGGGGCCTGCCGGTTCTGCAGGAAGGCACGGTTCCAGCCGGTCAGCTCCGCCGGGCGGTTGGTGATGACGCCGTCGACGCCCAGGGCCTCCAGTGCCTTCCAGCGGTCGGCGCCGTCCACGGTCCACACCATCACGGCAACGCCGGCCCGGTGCAGGTCGGCGACGACCGAGGGCTTCTTCGCGAGGGCACCGTCCTCGGGGTTGTACGCCGCCAGGTGCAGTTCCCCGGCGAGCGCCACCGGGTCCGCGTCCAGGGTGCTGCGCAGCAGCCCCAGCGGTATCTCCGGGGCGAGTTCGCGGGTGTAGCGCAGGGCGTCGACCTCGAAGCTCTGCACGAAGACCCGGCC
Organism: Actinacidiphila glaucinigra; assembly: GCF_035918135.1. Classification (NCBI taxonomy): domain Bacteria; kingdom Bacillati; phylum Actinomycetota; class Actinomycetes; order Kitasatosporales; family Streptomycetaceae; genus Actinacidiphila; species Actinacidiphila glaucinigra. The sequence continues at coordinate 7,291,428 of NZ_CP109144.1, read as the reverse complement.
GGTCATGCCGTGCGACCGGACGGTGTCGACGATGGTCGCCACCTCGCTCCTGGTGTGCTGCCCCTTGATCTCCAGCAGGAGGTTGCCGCCGCGCGTGCGCAGGTCGTCGAGCTGTGCGGCGAGGGTGGGGACGCGCGCGCCGGCGTAGTGCGGGGCGAACCAGGACCCGGCGTCGAGCGCGCCGATCTGCTGGGCCGTGAGCGAGCGGATGGCGCCGGTCCCGTCGGTGGTGCGGTCGACGGTGGAGTCGTGGAGGACGTAGGGGATGCCGTCCTTGTTGGGCTGGACGTCGTTCTCGACGAAGTCGGTGCCGCCCCCGCGGGCGATCTCCTGGGCGACCAGGGTGTTCTCCGGCGCGACGGACGAGGCGCCGCGGTGGGCGATCACGGTGAGCGGGGCCCCGTCGGGGCGGATCCAGCTCCGCGGCGGCAGTTCGGTGACCTTGAGGTCGTCGTACGAGACCGAGGCGCCGTTCACCAGGAGGCCCTGGACGCCGCCGGTGGAGCGTGCGACGCGGCTGGTGCGCATGACCTCCTTGCCGTCGAAGTACCAGACGGCGCCGGCCCCGTGGACCTCGGCGGCGATCCTGACGTCCTTGCCGGTGCCCGCGGCGGTGGGCGCGGCGTGGGTGTCGGTGACGTTCCAGGCGTTGGCCGCGGTGCGCTGGGCGAACTCCAGGCCGTTGGACGCGGTGGTGCCGGTGCGCATCGTGGCGATGGACCACGGCACGGAGCCGTCGGCCGCGAGGTCGAGGCCCATGGCCGTCCACCGGGCGGTGTCGGCGGCGGTCTCGAAGCGGGCCGTCACCTCGAGGCGGAAGTCGTCGAGGTGCTCGCCGAAGGTGATGCGGCTCTGCTGGCCCGAGTTGGCCGACGCGCCCCACAGGCGGCCGTCCCTGACCTTCCAGTCGCCCTCGACCGCCCTGAAGCCCTGGGGCAGGGCGGCGGCGGAGAAGTCGGCGGAGACGACGACCCGGCCGGCGTCGGCCGTCTCCGTCGTGGTCGTCGTGGTCGTGGTGGTCGTCGCAGGCGTCGCGGGGTCGGCGGAGGCGGAACCGGCGACGGTCACGGTGGCGGCGACCAGCGCGGACGCGAGCAGCAGGGCCCTCGCGCGGAATGATGTATGCGGCATGCGGGCGAGCCTGACGGTGCACCATCAACAACCCCGTGCCGTTCGAGGAACGGCGAGGAACGAGTACGCCACAACTTGCGGCCGCCGCGGCGCCCCCGACCCCCGCGGTTACCAACTCCTGACCTCCGTACATGCGTCGGAGGCCGCCATGACGGGGCATACCGACATCGAGTGCGCACAAGCGGCCCATCACCCCACACGCACACAGGTCGCGTCGCGTCGCGCGGCAGAGGAGGCCTGCCCATGACCGGTCCCATCACGCCCCGGCTCACCCCGATACCCGTCGACGGCACGACGCCGTGCGGCCGCGTCGCGGCCGACGCGGCGCAGCCGTGCGCCGATCCCGCACGGTGGCACATCCAATGGCTCCCCGGGCACGGCTCGTTCGCGTGCGCGGCACACATGGCGGAGGCGCGGCGGCTGTTCGCGTACGTCGACCGCCACCAGGTCGGCCCGGACTGCAACATGCCCGGGGCGCTGTGGTCGGAGGGCCGGTGCGCCGTGCCCCGGGGCCAGGCGCGGGCGGCCTGACCCGGGGCGGTCCGGCTCAGCCCGAGAACGCGTCGAGAATGCGCGCGGCGGCCAGGGTGGGCGTCAGCGTGCCCTCGCGGACCTGCCGTTCGATCTCCGGGGTCAGCCTGCGCACCTCGGGGTGGCCCCGGAGGCGGCCCAGCAGCTCCTCGCGGACCATGCTCCAGGCCCACTCCGTCTGCTGGTCGCGCCTCTTGGCCGCCAGCCGGCCCGTGGACTCCAGCAGCGTGCGGTGCTGCTCCAGCCGCTCCCACAGGGTGTCGAGGCCGGTGCCCTCGCGGGCGCTGCAGGTGAGCACGGGCGGGGTCCAGGCGGTGTCCACCGGGGTCATCATCCGCAGGGCGCCGGACAGTTCACGCGCGGCGGCGCGGGCGTCGCGCTCGTGCGGGCCGTCGGCCTTGTTGACGGTGATGACGTCTGCGAGCTCCAGAACGCCCTTCTTGATGCCCTGGAGCTGATCGCCGGTCCGGGCCAGCGTCAGCAGCAGGAAGGTGTCGACCATGCCGGCGACCGCGGTCTCGGACTGGCCGACACCCACGGTCTCCACGAGCACCACGTCGTAGCCCGCCGCCTCCACGACGACGATGGACTCCCGGGTCGCCTTGGCCACTCCGCCGAGCGTCCCGGCCGACGGCGAGGGCCGCACGAAGGCCGAGCGGTCCACCGCGAGCCGTTCCATCCGGGTCTTGTCGCCCAGGATGGAGCCGCCGGTCAGCGTGGACGACGGGTCGACGGCGAGCACCGCGACCCGGTGGCCGAGGCCGGTGAGCAGGGTGCCGAAGGCGTCGATGAAGGTGGACTTGCCCACCCCCGGCACCCCGCTGACGCCGATCCTGCGGGCCCTGCCCGCGTGCGGCAGCAGCTCGGTCAGGAGCCGCTGGGCGAGCTCCCGGTGATCGGGCCGCGACGACTCCACCAGGGTGATGGCGCGCGCGATCCAGGCCCGGGAGCCGTCCAGCACGCCTTTGGCGTACGCGTCGAGGTCGATGACGGGAGGCATGGGCTCACAGTTCGTGGCCGAGCGCGGCGGCCAGCCGCGTGACCAGGTCGTACGCCGAGTCGGGGATGACGGTCCCGGGCGGGAAGACCGCGGCCGCGCCCATGCCGAGCAGTTCGGGGACGTCCTGCGGCGGGATGACGCCGCCGACCACGATCATGATGTCCTCCCGGCCCTCGGCCGCCAGTTCCTCGCGCAGGGCGGGCACCAGGGTGAGGTGGCCGGCGGCGAGTGAGGAGACGCCGACGACGTGCACGTCGGCCTCCACCGCCTGCCGGGCGACCTCGGCGGGGGTCTGGAAGAGCGGCCCGACGTCCACCGTGAAGCCCAGGTCGGCGAAGGCGGTGGCGATCACCTTCTGGCCCCGGTCGTGGCCGTCCTGGCCCATCTTGGCGACGAGGATGCGGGGGCGGCGGCCCTCCGCCTCCTCGAAGCGGCCGACCAGCGCGCGGGTGCGGTCCACGGACGGCGACTCCCCTGCCTCGTTCCGGTACACACCGGAGATCGTACGGATCTGCCCGGCGTGCCGGCCGTACACCTTCTCCAGGGCGTCGGAGATCTCGCCCACGGTGGCCTTGGCGCGGGCCGCGTCCACCGCGAGCGCCAGCAGGTTGCCCTCCAGCCCCTGGCCCGCGCCTCGCTCGGCGGCGGCGGTCAGCGCGGTCAGCGCGTCCCTGCAGGCGGCCTCGTCGCGTTCCTCGCGCAGCCGGCGCAGCTTGGCGATCTGCCGGCCGCGCACGGAGGAGTTGTCGACCTTGAGGACCTCGATCTGCTCGTCGCTGTCCACCCGGTACTTGTTGACGCCGATGACGGGCTGGCGGCCGGAGTCGATGCGCGCCTGGGTACGGGCCGCGGCCTCCTCGACGCGCATCTTGGGGATGCCCGCGTCGATCGCCTGGGCCATGCCGCCGGCCTTCTCGACCTCCTGGATGTGCTGCCAGGCGCGCCGCGCCAGGTCGTACGTCAGCTTCTCGACGTAGGCGGAACCGCCCCACGGGTCGATGACGCGGGTGGTGCCGGACTCCTGCTGCAGCAGCAGCTGGGTGTTGCGGGCGATGCGCGCGGAGAAGTCCGTGGGCAGCGCCAGGGCCTCGTCGAGTGCGTTGGTGTGCAGCGACTGGGTGTGGCCCTGGGTGGCGGCCATCGCCTCCACGCAGGTGCGCGTGACGTTGTTGAAGACGTCCTGCGCGGTGAGCGACCAGCCGGAGGTCTGGGAATGGGTGCGCAGGGAGAGCGACTTGTCGTTCCCCGGCTCGAACTGCCGGACCAGCCTGGCCCACAGCAGACGGGCCGCGCGCAGCTTGGCGACCTCCATGAAGAAGTTCATGCCGATCGCCCAGAAGAAGGACAGCCGCGGCGCGAAGGCGTCGACGTCCAGGCCCGCGCCGATCCCGGCGCGCAGGTACTCCACGCCGTCGGCGAGGGTGTAGGCCAGCTCCAGGTCGGCCGTGGCCCCGGCCTCCTGGATGTGGTAGCCGGAGATGGAGATCGAGTTGTAGCGCGGCATCTTCTGCGAGGTGTACGCGAAGATGTCGGAGATGATCCGCATCGAGGGCTTGGGCGGGTAGATGTAGGTGTTGCGGACCATGAACTCCTTGAGGATGTCGTTCTGGATGGTCCCCGCCAGCTTCTCCGGCGGTACGCCCTGCTCCTCCGCCGCCACGATGTAGAGCGCCAGCACCGGCAGCACGGCGCCGTTCATCGTCATCGACACGGTCATCCGGTCCAGCGGGATGCCGTCGAAGAGCTGCCGCATGTCGTAGATGGAGTCGATGGCGACGCCCGCCATGCCGACGTCGCCGGTGACGCGCGGGTGGTCGCTGTCGTAGCCGCGGTGGGTCGGCAGGTCGAAGGCGACCGACAGGCCCTTCTGGCCGGCGGCGAGGTTGCGCCGGTAGAAGGCGTTGGACTCCTCGGCGGTGGAGAAGCCCGCGTACTGCCGGATCGTCCAGGGCTGGTTGACGTACATCGTCGGGTACGGGCCGCGCAGGTACGGCGCGATGCCCGGACGGGTGTCCAGGAAGTCCAGGCCCTCCAGGTCGCGGCCGGTGTAGAGCGGCTTCACGCCGATGCCCTCGGGCGTCTCCCACACCAGGTCCTCGGCCCCGCGGCCGGTGGCCTCCTTCACCGCGGCGCGCCACTGCTCCTCGGTGGCGCCGTCGCCGGCGCCCGGGCCGAGCTCGATCTCCGAGAAGTCGGGGATCCGCATCACGCCACTCCCATCCGGTCGAGAACGGAGGTCAGAACGGCGACCGCGTCGCCGCCCGCGAAGACGAAGCCGTCGACACCGGCCGCCGCGTAGGCGGCCTCGCGCTCGCCGGGGCGGCCGGCCAGGAGCACCCGGCCCGCGCCGGCCTCCTTCAGCGCCACGGCGACATCCGCGGCCTGCTCCTCGTAGAGCGCGTCGCTGGAGCACAGGCACGCGACCTGCGCACCGCTGCGGACGAAGGCCTCGGCCACGGTCGTGGCGTCGACCGTCACCGGGTCGTGGACGGGCTCGACGCCGCCGGCCTGGAAGAGGTTGGCGGCGAAGCCGGCCCGGCCGGTGTGCGCGGCGGCGGGGCCGAGTGCGGCCAGGAAGACCTTCGGGCGGGACCCGGTCGCGGCCAGGTGGGCGTCCGAGCGGGCGCGCAGGCTCTCGTAGGCCTCGTCGCGGCGGACCTTCGGCAGCCCGCCGGAAAGGGCGGCCGGAGCCGGGTCGCGCTCGACGGGCGCCTCGGAGAGCAGCGGGAACTCGCTGACGCCGGTGATGGGCTCGCGGCGCCTGGCCAGTGCCCGTGTGCGCTTCGCCCAGGTCGCGGCCAGGCGGTCCGCGACCAGGCCGGAGGCGAGGGCTGCGGCCTGTCCGCCGGCGCGCTCCAGCTCCTGGAACCAGGCCCAGGCGGCCCCGGCGAGTTCGTCGGTGAGCCGCTCCACGTACCAGGAGCCGCCCGCGGGGTCGACGACCCGGGCCAGGTGGGACTCCTCCACGAGGATGGTGGAGGTGTTGCGGGCGATGCGCCGCGCGAAGGCGTCGGGCAGGCCCAGCGCGTGGTCGAAGGGCAGCACCGTGACGGAGTCCGCGCCGCCGACACCGGCGCCGAGCGTGGCGACGGTGGTGCGCAGCATGTTCACCCACGGGTCGCGGCGGGTCATCATCACCGGCGACGTGACGACGTGCTGGCGCTGCCCCGCCGCGGTCGCGGTCGCGCCGCACACCTCGGCGACACGGGCCCACAGCCGGCGCGCGGCGCGCAGCTTGGCGATCGTCAGGAACTGGTCGGCGGTGGCGGCGTAGCGGAACTCCAGCTGTGCGCAGGCCGCGTCGACCGGCAGTCCGGCCTCGGTGAGCGCCCGCAGGTAGGCCACGCCGGTGGCGAGGGACGCGCCGAGCTCCTCGGCGGCCGAGCCGCCCGCCTCGTGGTACGGCAGGGCGTCCACGGTCAGCGCGCGCAGTCCCGGATACCCCTCGTGGGCGCGGCGGGCGAGTCCCACGGCGGCGGCGGTGTGCTCGGCGAGGGCGTCCGCCCCACCGGTGCGGGCGGCGTGGCCGAGGGGGTCGGCGCCGAGGTTGCCGCGCGCGGCCCGGCGGGGCACGCCACGCTCTTCGTACAGCGCGAGCAGCGCCTGCCCGGCCGCCTCGAATTCTGCGCCGGCGTCGAGCACGACGGGGGCGAGGTCGAGGTAGACGCCGTCCAGGACCGTGCCGAGCGCGGACACCGGGAGCCCGGCGTCGCCCAGCACGAGCCAGAGGGAGGTGACGCCGTTCTCGAGATCGGCGAGCACGGCCTCGTTCGTGCGGGCCGCGTCGGGCCGCGCGTGGCGCTGGCGTACGTCCCAGCCGCCGAGGACGCCGCCCGCCGGGGCACCGCCCCGGGTGTAGGGCGCGAAGCCGGGGAGGCCGACGCCGACGCCGAAGGCGTCGGGCGCGTCGGGCGCGGTGTACAGCGGGCGCGTGGTGAGCCCGTCTTCGAGGCTGGTGGACAGCGCGTCCTCCGCCGCCTGACCCGAGACGTCCTTGCCCGCTTTGCGCAGGACGCCCTCTACGAGGCGCCGCCACTGCTCGTGGGTCGCATCCGGGAATTCGGCGGCCAGGGAAAGCCCGTCGTCAGGCAGGACCGTCATGCTCAGAGGTTAGTGCCCGTTAGCAGGTGAGCAGCAGGGGGCACACCTGTGACCTTGCCCATTCCGGTGTGCCCTTGATCCGTTCGGACGCGATGCTCTAATCGACGCCGCCGTTCGAGGCCCGTCCGGACGCCCCGGCGCGGGCGCCGGTCGTGGCCTCCGTGAGGTCGGCGACCTGTCGGCGCAGCTCACGGACCTCCCGCAGCAGCTCCTCGGTGACCTCCTGGACACGCCGGTTCTCCTCCTCGTCCTCCTGGAAGCGCGCCAGGAACCAGGCGGCGATGTTGGCGGTGACCACACCGAGCAGGGCGATACCCGAGAGCATCAGCCCGACGGCGATGAGCCGGCCGACGCCCGTGGTGGGGGCGTGGTCCCCGTAGCCCACGGTCGTCATCGTGGTGAAGGACCACCACAAGGCGTCGCCGATGGTGCGGATGTTGCCGTGCGGGGAGTCGCGCTCGGCCTCGAGGACGGCGACCGACCCGAACGCCAGCAGCCCGAGCACGGCACCGACGACATATGTCGTCAGGCGTACCTGAGCCGCCGTCCGCACCCGCTGGCCGACCAGGAAGATCGCGGACACCAGCCGCAGCAGCCGCAGCGGCTGGAGCAGTGGGAGGACGACCACCGCCAGGCTGAGCGGCTGCCGCCTGACGAACTCCCAGCGCCGCTCGCTCAGGCCCAGGCGGACCGCGTAGTCGGCGGCGAACAGGGCCCAGACCGTGCGCTCCGTCCAGTGCGCGGTGGCGATGAGCGCGGGGTCCGTCGCGGGCACCAGGATCGGCAGGGCGTACGCGGCACCGAACACCACGGCCAGGGCGAGCAGCGGCGCCCTGGTCTGCTGCTCCCAGCGTTCGAGACGGTTCATGGGCTCAGTGTGCACGCTCTCCCCGTATCCCCCGGCGGCACGGCAGGCCACGTCACGGGGCCGCCGACCGTGGCCCGGTTGGGGCAGGTTTCCCGAACGGTTCGCGTACTGGCCCCCACTTGTTCGGACAAGTTGAGGAAGCTGACGGCTCCCCACATCCGACTGCCCATCACAACTCCCGGGAGACAGACCCTTCATGAACGCCCTCGACCGCAGAAGGTTCATGCAACTGGCGGGCGGCACGGCCGCCCTGACCGCGCTGTCCACCAGCATCGCCCGCGCCGCGGAGATACCCGCGCACCGGAGTACCGGCTCCATCAAGGACGTCGAGCACATCGTGGTCCTGATGCAGGAGAACCGCTCCTTCGACCACTACCTCGGCACCCTGCGCGGTGTCAGGGGGTTCGGGGACCCGCACCCCGTGACACTGCCGAGCGGCAAACCGGTCTGGCACCAGTCGGACGGCACGAGGGAGGTGCTGCCCTTCCACCCCGACGCCGACGACCTCGGCCTCGCCTTCCTGGAGGACCTGCCGCACGGGTGGAAGGACACCCAGGCCGCCTTCGACAAGGGCCGGTACGACCAGTGGATCCCGGCCAAGTCCGCCACGACGATGGCCTACCTGACCCGCGAGGACATCCCGTTCCACCACGCGCTCGCCGACGCCTTCACGGTCTGCGACGCCTACCACTGCTCCTTCATGGGCTCCACCGACCCGAACCGCTACTACCTGTGGACGGGCCACACCGGCAACGACGGCAAGGGCGGCGGCCCGGTCCTCGGCAACGACGAGAAGGGCTACTCCTGGACGACCTATCCCGAGCGGCTGGAGAAGGCCGGGGTCTCCTGGAAGATCTACCAGGACGTCGGCGACGGCCTGGACGCCGCCGGCGGCTGGGGCTGGATCGACGACGCCTACCGCGGCAACTACGGCGACAACTCGCTGCTGTACTTCGACCAGTACCGCAACGCCGAGCCCGGCGACCCGCTGTACGACAAGGCCCGCACCGGCACCGACGCCCGCAAGGGCGAGGGCTTCTTCGACATCCTGCGCGCCGACGTCAAGGCCGGGAGGCTGCCGAAGGTCTCCTGGGTCGTCGCCCCCGAGGCCTTCACCGAGCACCCGAACTGGCCCGCCAACTACGGCGCCTGGTACATCTCGCAGGTCCTCGACGCGCTCACCTCCGACCCCGAGGTGTGGAGCAGGACCGCGCTGTTCATCACCTACGACGAGAACGACGGGTTCTTCGACCACGTCGTACCGCCGTTCCCGGCCGGCTCGCCCGCGCAGGGCGCGTCCACCGTCGACGTCGGCCTCGACGTCTACGCCGGCGACAGCGGGCGCCCGGCGGGTCCGTACGGCCTGGGCCAGCGCGTCCCGATGTTCGTCGTCTCGCCCTGGAGCAGGGGCGGATACGTCTGCTCGCAGACCTTCGACCACACCTCCGTCATCCGGTTCATGGAGCGCCGGTTCGGCGTGACCGAGCCCAACATCTCCCCCTGGCGCCGCGCCGTCTGCGGCGATCTGACGACGGCCTTCGACTTCCGGCACAAGGACAGCCGGCCCCCGCGGCTGCCCGGCACCGACGGCTACCTCCCGCCGGACGGCGACCGCCACCCCGACTACTCGCCGGTCCCTCCCGCGAAGGGCTCACTGCCCCGTCAGGAGCGCGGTCTGCGCCCGGCGCGGCCCGTCCCGTACGACCTCGCGGCGGACGGCGGAATCAGCGCCGCGGGCGCGCTGCGGATCGAGTTCGCGTCCCACGGCGAGGCCGGAGCCGGCTTCCTGGTCACCTCCACGACGGACGCCTCCGGTCCGTGGACGTACACCGTCGGGTCGGGGCACTCGCTCACCGGGACCTGGGACGTCCCGGCGGGCGCCCACGGCGAGTACGACGTGACCGTGCACGGCCCCAACGGCTTCCTGCGCCGGTTCGCCGGCCGGGCCGCGGTGGCGGGTGCCGAGGTGAGCGCGCGCCACGACGGCAGGAGCGGCGCCGTGCGCCTGGTCCTGACCAACCACGGCCACTCGACGGTCACGCTCACCGTCCGGGACGGCTACGGCGAGCACAAGGCGGCCTCCCACCGGCTTCGCCCGGGCGCCCACGTGGTCCACGTCGCCGGGACCGAGCACACCCACGGCTGGTACGACCTGACCGTCACCGCCGGCCACGACGGCGGCTTCGAGCGCCGTCTCGCCGGTCACGTCGAGACGGGCCGGGACAGCACCAGCGACCCGGCGATCGGCGGCTGACGGGCACCGCGCCCGGCGCGCGCCCGCTACATCGGCTCGACGTAGCGGGCGCGCCACTCCGGACGGGGATCGGAGCCGGGGCTCGTCCAGTACTCCCGGCCGGCGACGATCCGCCCGTCGCGGACGGTCCAGAACGACGCGGCGCGGAAGAGCCCGAGGCCCGCATGCGGCACCTCGACCTCGGAGACGGCCTGGTCGCCCTCGCCCACGATCCTGAGCACGCGGATCGACCAGCCCTCCGGGTACTCGCTGTTGACGGCGAGGAAGCCGGCCCTGCCGACGATGCGTTCCCCGCTCACGGGCCACTCCACCACGGCGTCCTCGGCGATCAGTTCACCCGCACCGGCCCAGTCGCGCGCCTGGATCCGCTGCCACAGCTCTTCGACGACCTTCGCAGACTCCACGCTCACAGCATGCCGGACGGAGCGCCTCCCGGTCCCCGGTACGGCAGGGTCTGGCGGTAGACCACACTGGTCGTGGCGCTCCCGAACCGCGCCAACTCGTCCATGACCTCCTCCAGGTGGACCATGGACGCGGCCGCGACCTTCAGCACGTAGCACTCCTCCCCCGTGGTGCGCAGGCACTCCAGGATCTCCGGGCGCTCCCCGAGCAGGCGGTGCAAGGGTTCGTGGCGGCTGCCGGGGTACTTCAGGCGGACGACCGCGAGCACCGGGTAACCGGCCTTGCCGAGGTCGACCTCGGCGCGGTAGCCCGTGATGACGCCCAGGGTCTCCAGCCGGCGGACCCGCTCGGTGGTCGCGGAGGCGCCGAGGCCGACCCGGCGGGCCAGTTCGGTGAAGGGGATCCGGCCGTCGCGCTGCAGTTCGTCGAGGATCGCCCAGTCGGTCGCGTCGAGATTCTCGGCCATGCGGCGAAGATACCGGCGGATCCACGGCCGGACCGCGATCACACCGGGAGGAACGCCTTCCGGCCGGGGCGGCCGGCTGGATAGCCTGACGGGGTGCGAATCGGTGTGAACGTCCCCAATTTCGGGCCCGGAACCGACCCCGGCGTGCTGCGCGACTGGGCGCGGACGGTGGAGGGGCTGGGCTTCGACCTGCTGATGGTCTCCGACCACGTCGTGGTGACCCCCGACGTGGCGGAGCAGTACCCCGCGCCCTTCTACGAGCCCTTCACCACCTTGTCGTGGCTCGCCGGCGTCACCGACCGGATCCGGCTGGGGACGACGGTGCTGATCCTGCCGTACCGGCATCCGCTGCTGACCGCCCGGATGGCCGCGAACCTCAACATGCTCAGCGGCGGCCGGCTGGTGCTCGGCGTGGGAGTGGGCTGGGCGCGGCAGGAGTTCGCGGCGCTCGGGGTCCCGTTCGAGCGGCGCGGCGCGCTGACGGACGAGCACCTGACGGCCCTGCGCGAGGCCTGGAAGGACGACGCGGACTACGCCGGCGGCCCCGTGCCGCTGTGGATCGGCGGCAACAGCGCGGCGGGACGCCGGCGGGCGGTCCGCGTCGGCGACGCCTGGCATCCGCTGCGGTTCACCCTGCCCTGGCTGCGCGAGGCAGTCGGCGAGCTCGCCTCCCAGGCACGCGAGCAGGGGCGGCCCGTACCCGCCCTCGCGCCGCGCATCGCGCTGCGGCTCACGGCGGAGCCGGTGACCGGTCCGGACCGGCTCGCGGGTGAGGGCACCTTCGAGCAGGTCACCGCCGACCTCGCGGAACTGCGGGCGCTCGGCGCGGACACCGTCGTCCTCGACCCCTTCAACGGCGACCCCCGCGAGACGCTGCGCCCGCAGACGGCGTGGCAGGCGCTCGCGGCGGTCGCCGCCCACCGCTCACGAACGGAGTGACGATGACCGACGAGATGACGACCCGACTGCTGCGCCGGGCGGTCGAACTGGCCGCCGAGGCCCGTGCGTCCGGCAATCCGCCCTTCGGCTCGCTGCTGGCCGGGCCGGACGGGTCCGTGCTCGCCGAGGACCGCAACAGCAGCCTCAGCGACGGCGACATCACCGCCCACCCCGAGCTGAAGCTGGCGCGGTGGGCGGCCCGGGAGCTCGATCCGGCCACCGCGGCCGCCACCACCATGTACACCAGCTGCCAGCCCTGCGGGATGTGCGCGGGCGCCATCGAGCGCTCGGGGCTGGGCCGCGTCGTCTACGCGCTGTCCACCGACCAGCTCACCGGGCTCAAGTCGCCCGCGGCCAAGGCCGGTTTCCCGCACGTGCCGCAGGAAGGCCCGGCCCTGTACGACGAGGCCCGTGTCCCGGTCGAGGGCTACTACTGATCCCTCCGGCCCCGCCGGTCCCGCCCCGGCCGCTCACTCCTGCTTCTCGCCCGAGGCGAAGCGGGAGATGATCAGGGCGACGATGATGATGGCCCCGTTGAGGAACTGGTTCCACAGCGGGGGCACGCCCGCCAGGGTCATCACGTTGACGACGAGCTGCAGGGTCAGGACGCCGGTGAGCGCCCCGAAGAGCGTGCCGCGGCCGCCGTTGAGGCTGACCCCGCCGATCACGGTCGCGGCGAAGACCTGGAAGATCCAGCCGCTGCCCTGGTCCGCGGAGATCGAGCCGTAGTGCCCGCTGTAGAGCACGCCCGCGAAGGCGGCGAGCACGCCGCCCACGATGAGCACCACCCAGGTGATCCGGTCCACCCGGATGCCGGCGGTGCGCGCGGCCTCGGGGTTGCCGCCGATCGCGTACAGCGCCCGGCCGTGCCGCAGCCAGGCGAGCGCACAGCCGCCGGCCGCGAACAGCAGGGCGCAGACCCAGATCGCGGCGGGCACCCCGGCCCAGGAGGCGTGCCCGAGGTAGGTGAACGAGGCGGGCAGCTCGACGATGGAACGGCCCTCGGAGATGGCGATCTGCAGCCCGCGCAGCATGGTGAGCGCGCCGAGGGTGACGATGAAGCCGTTCAGCCGCAGCTTGAGGATGAAGAAGCCGTTGACGGCGCCGATGACCGCGCCCACCAGCAGGCACACGGGTATCGCCGTCCAGACCGGCAGCAGTTCCAGTCCGGTGAAGCGGCCGCCCGCGGCGGGCAGTACGAGCCAGACGGCGATGACGGGCGCGACGCCGATGGTGGACTCCAGCGACAGGTCCATCCGCCCCGCGATGAGGATCAGCGCCTGGGCCAGCACGAGCAGGCTCAGTTCGGTGGACTGCTGGGCGACGCCGATGAGGTTGTCGGAGGTGAGGAAGGCCGGCGAGACGATGAAGCCGATGACGCCCAGCACCAGGATCGCGGGGACGAGGGACAGTTCGCGGAAACGGGCGAGCCCGCCCGGTACACGGCGCGGCGTCCCGGCCGCGGCCGCCTCGGCGGCGGGCACCGGCGGCTCGGTGACGTCAGTGGTGGTGGACATGGCTACCCTTCCTGTTCCTCTCCCTGCTCGGTGTCCCGCTCCTGCGCGGGACGGGCGGCCACGCCCTCCATGGCGGCGACCAGGTCCTCGTCGCGCCAGCCCCTGCCGAACTCCGCGACCACCCGGCCGTGGAACATGGCCACGATCCGGTCGCACGCCCTGAGGTCGTCCAGTTCGTCGGAGACGACCAGCGCCGCCCGCCCGTCGTCGGCGACCTTGCGGATCCTGCCCAGCAGGAACTCCTTGGAGCGCACGTCCACGCCGTTGGTGGGGCGCACGGCGACCAGTACGTGCGGGTCGGTGGCCAGGGCGCGGGCGACCACGACCTTCTGCTGGTTGCCGCCGGAGAGCGCGGAGACGGGGGTCCCCGCGCCCGGCGTCCTGATGTCCAGGTCCTTGATCATGCGCTCGGCGAACTCGCGGGTCCGCGAGGGCAGTACGGTGCCGTACGGCCCGAGCTGGTCGGTGACGGTGAGGGTGGCGTTCTCGGCCACACTGCGCGAGCCGACCAGGCCCTGGTGGTGGCGGTCCTCGGGGACCAGGCCCACCCCGGCGGCCAGGGCGGCGGGAACCCCGGACGCACGGACCTCCCGCCCGGCGACGGCGATCCGCCCGGTGTCGGCGCGGTGCAGCCCCGCGAGGGTCTCCGCCAGCCGGACGTTGCCGCTGGCGGTGGCCCCCGCGAGGCCGACGACCTCGCCCGCGCGGACCTCCAGGGAGACGTCGGCGTAGGCGTGGCGCAGGGTCAGGCCGGTCACGTCCAGCAGCGCCGCGCCCGCGGCGGCCGCGGCGCGGCCGGCCTCAGGGGCGCCCGCCGCGGGCGTGGCGGCGCTCTCCCCGGTCATCGCCTCGACCAGGGCGTCGTGGTCCAGTTCGGCCACGGGTGCGGTGACGATGTGGCGGGCGTCCCGGTAGACGGTGACGGTGGTGCAGAGGTCGTAGACCTCCTGCAGGTGGTGCGAGATGAAGAGGAAGGCCACGCCCTGCCGTTGCAGGTCGCGGAGCTTGTCGAAGAGCCGGGCGATGCCGCGGGCGTCGAGCCGGGCGGTGGGCTCGTCGAGGATGATGAAGCGTGCGCCGAAGGAGAGGGCGCGCGCGATCTCGACGAACTGCCGCTGTTCCACGGTGAGGTCGCGGGCACGCGCGGCGGGGTCGATGTCGACCCCGTACTCGCCCAGCAGTTCCGACGCGCGGCGGCGCAGTGCCGTCCACCGGATGGGGCGCAGCGGGCCGGGGCTCTGCCGGTTGAGGAAGAGGTTCTCGGCGACGGAGAGTTCCCCGATGACGGTGGAGCGCTGGTAGACGCAGGCGACGCGGGAGCGCCAGGCGTCGGTGTCGCCGAAGGAGGGCGCCGGCTCGCCCGAGAAGCGCAGGGTGCCGGTGTCGGGCTGCTGGAGGCCGGTGAGGATGCCGACGAGGGTGGACTTGCCCGCGCCGTTGCGGCCCACGAGGGCGTGCGACTCGCCCGGGGCGACCGAGATGCCCGCGTCGCGCAGCGCCACGGTGGCGCCGAAGCGCTTGCCGATCCCGGTCGCCTCGGCCACGGCCGGCGGCGCGGTGGCGGGGTCCGCCATGGTGGTCTTCCGTTCTTCGGTGCGGACGGGCGGTCAGCCGATGTTGTTGCCCCACAGGGCCTTGTCGTCGACGTTCTCCTTGGTCACCAGCGGCGCGGGGAGCTGGTCCTCCAGGCCGTTGGGGATGCTGATGATCGTCGAGTCGTGGTCGGTGGGGCCTGCCTTGAAGGTCTTCCCCTCGGCGGCGGCCTTGGCGTAGTACAGCGCGTACTTCGCGTACAGGTCGGCGGGCTGGGAGACGGTGGCGTCGATCTCGCCCTTGCGGATGGCGTCCAGCTCCTGCGGGATGCCGTCGTTGGAGACGATGCTGATGTGGCCCTTCTGCCCGGCCGGCTTGAGCAGGCCCTTCTGCTTGAGCAGTGCGAGCGTCGGCTGCAGGAAGACACCGCCGGCCTGCATGTAGATGCCGTTCAGGTCGGGGTGCTGCGCGAGCAGGCTCTGCAGCTTGGCGGAGGCGACGTCGCCCTTCCAGTCGGTGGGCAGCTCGAAGACCGTGATGCCGGGGAACTTCTCCTTCATGCACGCCGCGAACGCCTCGGACCGGTCGCGGCCGTTGATGGAGTCCAGGGCGCCCTGGAACTCGGCGACCTTGCCCTTGCCGCCCAGTTGCTCGCCCAGGAACTCGCAGGCCTTGGTGCCGTACGCCTTGTTGTCGGCGCGGACGACCATGTAGACGTCGCCCTTGTCGGGGCGGGTGTCCACGCTGACCACGGGGATCTTCTTGCCGGCGAGGGTGTCGAGGGTGGAGGCGATGGCGCCGGTGTCCTGCGGCGCCATGACGACGGCCTTGGCCCCGGTGTTCTGGAAGACCTGGACGTTGGCGACGAGCTTGGTGATGTCGTTCTGGGAGTTGCTCCGCGGCAGCGCGTTCAGGCCGTCGTCCTTGATGCCCTTCTCGAGGTACTGCGCGTAGGAGTTCCAGAAGTCGGAGTCGGAGCGCGGCAGGTCGATGCCGATGGCGGGCTTGTCGTCGCCGGAGCCGGCGGCGGTGCCGGTGCTGCCGCGGTTGCAGGCGGTGGCGAGGGCGGCCGTGACGAGAACGGCCGCGGCTATCGCGGCGGTGGAGCGCGTGCGGGCGGGCTTCATGCCGTGTTCTCCCTGTCCGGGTAAGCCGGGCGATTCATCCGAGGTATCCCGGACGAGAGGAAGGTAAGTCCGTCTCGCGAGCCTGACAACCCCTTATACGGACACGATCGAATGGAGTTCGACAGGCGAGACATCCGAGGAATGGATTGCCAGTCCCGTCCCGGGGCCCTAGAGTCACCGTGGCGCGAGACCTCCGATGTCTTGGCCAGGCCGAGCGTGAAAGGCAGCCACTTGTCCGCAACCTCCGCCCGCATCACCGCGATCGACACCAACGACATCCGCTTCCCCACCTCGCGGGAACTCGACGGCTCGGACGCGATGAATCCGGATCCCGACTACTCCGCCGCGTACGTGGTGCTGCGCACCGACGCCGACGACGGCCACGAGGGTCACGGCTTCGTCTTCACCATCGGCCGGGGCAACGACGTCCAGGTCGCGGCGATCGAGGCACTCCGCCCCCATCTCGTCGGCCGGCCGGTCGAGGAGCTGTGCGCCGACCCCGGCTCCGTGGCGCGCGACCTGACCGGCGACAGCCAGCTGCGCTGGCTGGGGCCCGAGAAGGGCGTGATGCACATGGCGATCGGGGCCGTCGTCAACGCCGTGTGGGACCTGGCCGCCAAGCGCCGGGGCCTGCCGCTGTGGCGGCTGCTGGCCGAGGGCGACCCCGAATGGCTCGTCTCCCAGGTCGACTTCCGCTACATCGACGACGCCCTCACCCCCGAGCGCGCGCTCGAACTGCTGCGCGCGGGCCGCGAGGGCGCCGCCGCGCGCACCGCCGCGCTGCTGGAACGCGGCTACCCCGGCTACACCACCTCGCCCGGCTGGCTCGGCTACTCCGACGAGAAGCTGACCCGGCTCGCCGAGCAGGCCGTGGCCGACGGCTTCACCCAGATCAAGCTGAAGGTCGGCGCCGACTTCGGCGACGACGTACGGCGCATGCGGGCGGCCCGCGCCGCCGTGGGCCCGGACGTGCGCATCGCCATCGACGCCAACCAGCGGTGGGGCGTCGCCGAGGCCGTCTCCTGGGTGACCGCGCTGGCCGAGTTCGACCCGTACTGGATCGAGGAACCCACCTCCCCCGACGACGTCCTGGGCCACGCCGCGATCCGCAAGGCGGTCGCCCCGGTCCGGGTCGCCACCGGCGAGCATGTGCAGAACCGCATCGTCTTCAAGCAGTTGCTGCAGGCCGGCGCCATCGACGTGCTGCAGATCGACGCGGCACGGGTCGGCGGGGTCAACGAGAACCTGGCGATCCTGCTGCTGGCCGCGGCCTTCGACGTCCCGGTGTGCCCGCACGCGGGCGGCGTCGGGCTGTGCGAACTGGTGCAGCACCTGTCGATGTTCGACTTCGTGGCGCTGTCCGGGACGACCGAGGACCGTGCCATCGAGTACGTGGACCACCTCCACGAGCACTTCACCACGCCGGTCGTCATGCGCCGCGGCCACTACACCGCCCCGGTGGCACCCGGTTTCTCCGCGCAGATGCGACCGGAATCGATCGACGCGTACCGCTACCCCGACGGTACGTTCTGGGTGGCCGACCGGGCACGGCAGGAAGGTGGGACGGCATGAGCGCGGAGTTGCGCGATCTGGAGGGCCTCGGCGCCCTGGTGACGGGCGGCGCCTCCGGGATCGGCCTGGCGACCGCGCGGCTGCTGGCCGCGCGCGGCGCGCGGGTCGCCGTACTGGACCTGGCGCCGGACGGACTGCCCGGGCATCTGACCGGCTTCACGGCGGACGTGTCCGACGACGCCTCCACCCGCGCCGCCGTGGACGCCGCCGCGGAAGCGCTCGGCGGCCTCGACATCCTCGTCAACAACGCGGGCATCGGGGCGGCGGGCACCGTCGAGGACAACCCCGACGACCAGTGGCACCGCGTGCTCGACGTCAATGTGCTCGGCATGGTGCGCACCACCCGCGCGGCCCTCCCCCACCTGCGGCGCTCGGCCAGGCCCGCGATCGTCAACACCTGCTCCATCGCCGCCACCGCCGGGCTGCCGCAGCGCGCCCTGTACAGCGCCAGCAAGGGAGCCGTGCTCTCGCTGACCCTGGCGATGGCCGCCGACCACGTCCGCGAGGGAATCCGGGTCAACTGCGTCAACCCCGGCACCGCCGACACCCCGTGGGTGGCCCGGCTGCTGGACGCCGCCGACGACCCCGAGGCGGAACGCGCCGCCCTCGACGCCCGGCAGCCGATGGGCCGGCTGGTGACCGCCGACGAGGTCGCCGCCGCCATCGTCTACCTCGCGAGCCCCGCCGCGGCCTCCGTCACCGGCACCGCGCTCGCCGTGGACGGCGGCATGGCCGGGCTGCGGCTGCGCCCCGCCGGGCAGTGAGGGACAGGACCGCGATGCGCACCTCCACCCTGGGCCGCAGCGGTGTCGCCGTCACCGAGGTGGGCTTCGGCGCCGCCCCGATCGGCAACCTCTTCACCCCGGTCGACGACGACACCGCCCGCGCGGCCGTGGACGCCGCCTGGGACGCCGGCGTCCGCTACTTCGACACCGCGCCCCACTACGGGCTCGGCCTGTCCGAGCGCCGGCTCGGCGCCGCCCTGCGCGACCGGCCGCGGGCCGGGTACACCGTCTCGACCAAGGTGGGGCGGCTGCTGGAGCCCGGCGGTCCGGGCGGGGACGACCTGGCGAACGGCTTCGCCGTGCCCGCCCGGCTGCGCCGGGTCTGGGACTTCAGCGCCGACGGCATCCGGCGCGGCATCGAGGCCAGCCTGGAGCGCCTGGGCCTGGACCACGTCGACCTGGTCTACCTCCACGACCCCGACGACCACGCCGAGGAGGCCTTCGGCCAGGGGTACCCGGCGCTGGAGCGACTGCGCTCGGAGGGCGTCGTCCGTGCGATCGGCGCGGGCATGAACCAGACCGCCATGCTCGCCCGCTTCCTGCGCGACACGGACGTCGACGTGGTGCTGATGGCCGGCCGCTACACCCTGCTGGAGCAGGAGGGCCTGGCCGAGGTGCTGCCACTGGCGGCGTCCCGCGGCGCGAGCGTGGTCGTGGGCGGCGCCTTCAACTCCGGCCTGCTGATCGACCCGGGCGAGGGCGCCACGTACGACTACGCCCCCGCCCCGGAGCCCGTGCTCGCCCGCGCCCGGCGCCTGCGGTCGGTGACGGGCCGGCACGGCGTGCCGCTGCGCGCGGCCGCGCTGCGCTTCCCCGCGGCCCATCCCGCCGTCGCGAGCACGCTCGTGGGGCTGCGCTCCGCCGACGAGGCGCGGGACACCGCCGCCCTGCTGCGGCTGCCGCTGCCGGCCCCGATGTGGGCCGACCTGCGCGCCGAGGGCCTGCTCGGCGCGGACGTACCCGTACCGGACGAGGAGGTGTCATGAGGGTCGCCCTGCACACCACGGTGCGAGCGGACCGGATCGCCGCGTACGAGGTGGCGCACCGCGAGGTGCCCGCGGAACTGACCGCCGCCATCCGCGGCGCGGGCGTGCGGGAGTGGACGATCTGGCGCAGCGGCGCCGACCTCTTCCATCTGCTGGACGTCGACGACTACCCGGCGATGCTCGCCGCGCTGGAGCGGCTGCCCGTCAACATCGCCTGGCAGGCGAGGATGGCGGAGCTGCTGGAGGTCGCCCACGACTACTCCGCCGAGGGCGCCGGCGCGCCGCTGCCGGTGGTGTGGCAGCTGTGACCGCAGTGGAGGGCATCGTCGACGCGCACCACCACCTGTGGGACCTGTCGGTGCGCGACCAGGACTGGATCACCGGGGAGCGGCTGGCCCCGCTGCGCCGCGACTTCTCCCTCGCCGACCTGGAGCCGGAGGCGAAGGCCGCGGGCGTGGCCGCGACCGTCCTCGTCCAGACCGTCACGGTGGCCGCGGAGACCCCGGAGTTCCTGGCACTGGCCGCGGACAGCGACCTGGTGGCCGGGGTGGTCGGCTGGACCGACCTGACGGACCCCGCGGTCGCCGACCGGCTGGCGGCCCTGCGCGAACTGCCCGGCGGGGAGCACCTGGTGGGCATCCGCCACCAGGTGCAGGGCGAACCCGACCCGCAGTGGCTGCTCCGTCCCGACGTGCTGCGCGGGCTGCGCGCGGTGGCCGACGCCGGGCTCGTCTACGACCTGGTGGTGCTGCCCCGGCAGCTCCCGGCCGCCACCCGCGCCGCGGGCCTCGTTCCCGAGCTGGTGTTCGTCCTCGACCACCTGGGCAAGCCGCTCGTCGCCGAGGGCGCCACGCAGCCGTGGGGCGAGGACGTGCGGTCGCTGGCCGCACGGCCCAACACCGTGTGCAAGCTGTCCGGCATGGTCACCGAGGCCGACTGGGACACCTGGACGACGGCGGACCTCGCGCCCTACTCCGCAACCGTGCTCGACGCCTTCGGGCCGGGCCGCCTCATGTTCGGCTCCGACTGGCCGGTGTGCCGGCTCGCCGCCTCCTACGCCGAGGTGGTCGACACCGCCCGCGTCCTCACCGCCGGACTGGATGACGCCGAACGGCGGGAGGTCTTCTCCGGCACGGCCCGGCGCGTCTACGGGCTCTGATCCCCCGCGCGGACGGCCCCGCGAGGGGTACGGATGGCTAGACTCCGACCCCTGGCGGCACGAGGGACGGGCGTGGGCGCGTGAGCGACGGCAGACCGGACACACCCCCGGCGAGCACGGCGGGGCGGCTCACCGTGCGCGACGTGCTCGATCTGGACCTCGTGACGCCCTGGGTGCCGGAGGTCGTGGCCGGTTCCGCCCATCTGCACCGCGCGGTGCGCTGGCTGCACGTGGCCGAGGCGCTGGACGTCGGCGTCATGCTCAGCGGCGGCGAGATGGTGCTGACCACCGGCCTGCTGCTGGCGGGCGACGAGCGGGCGCAGCGCGAGTACGTCGAGTCGATGCAGCGCGCCGACGTCGCGGCGGTCGTCCTGGGCCTCGGGCGGGCGTTCCGCACCACGCCCGAGCCGATGCGCCGGGCCGCCGAGCGCTGCGGGGTGCCGCTGATCGTGCTGCACCGTCCGGCGCCGTTCGCACGGCTGACCGAGGAGGTGCACGCACGGCTGGTGCACGGCCGGTTCGCCGCGCTCGACCTCTCCGACCGGGTCCGCTCCTCGTTGACCGCCCTCAACCTCTCCGGCGCCAGCCTCCAGCAGGTCCTGGACGAGATCGCCGCGCACAGCGGCTGTCCCGCGGTCGTCGTCAACCTCGCTCAGCGTGTGCTGGCCTCGGCCGGTGACAAGGTGTCGCTCAACGATCTGCTGCGTGACTGGGAGCGGGTCTCCGGCCAGGTCGCCGAACTGGCCGGCAGCGGCGCGGTGACGGTCGGCCCGGACGGCTGGATCGTCGCGCCGCTGGAGGCCCGGGGCAGGCAGTGGGGGCGCCTGGTGCTCTTCGGCCACCACGGCCCGGAGGAGTTCGGCCGGGTGCTGGGCGCCCGTGCCTCCGAGGCGCTGGCCATGCACCGCCTCCTCGGCGACCAGGACCGGGGCTGGGAGGACCAGGCCGCCGAGTCGCTGCTGCACGACCTGGCGACGGGCACGGCCCGCCCCGAGCAGTTGGTCACCCGGGTGCGCGCCGCGGGCCTCCCGGTCAACCGGCGCATCTTCGTCCCCGTCGTCGTCCGCCCCCTCGGCGCGGCGCCGGAGGGCCGGGACGACATGCCGGAGCTGATCGAGCACGCGCTGGCCGAACACCCAGGCGTCGCCGGGCTGGTGGCGCGGATCGGCTCCTCGGGCACGGCGGTCCTGCTGAGCATCCCCGCCGGTCAGGACGCCGACGCCGCCGTGCACAAGGTGGCGGTGCGGGTGCACGAAGAGTTGGCCGGGCGGGGCCGTACGGTGGTGGTCGGCGCGGGCTTCGGCTGCCGGGAACTGGACGAGGTGCGCCGCTCCTTCGTCGAGGCGGTGCACGTGGCGGACGCGGCGGTCGCCGGCCCGCCGGACGCGCCGGTGGCCCGGCTGCGCGACGTACGGCTGCGCGGCCTGGTGCGCCTGCTGCGCGACGAGCCGGAGCTGCAGGCCTTCATCGGGCGGGAGTTGGGGCCCCTGCTGGGGAACCCGGCGCTGCTGGAGGTGCTGCGCACCTATCTGGCGACGGGCCGCAACAAGTCGGCGGCCGCCCAGGTGCACCACGTCAGCCGGCCCGCCCTGTACCGGAGACTGCAGAGCATCGAGTCGCTGCTCGGCATCGACCTGGACGACTGGGAACAGCTCACCTCGCTCTACGTGGCGCTGCTCGCGCACGAGGCGCAGCGCGCCGCGGGGCCCGGGTCCGGCCGCTGAGGGCGGCGGAACCCGGGCCCCGGAAGCGCGGTCAGCTCCTGCGGTCCGGCGCGAGCCGGCTGAGCAGGACGTGGACGAGGAGGGAGGCGGCGAGGCCGACGGCCCACCCGTAGTCCGCGAGCGGCTTCAGGAAGGGGATCAGTCCGTCGACCGGGAACGGCCCCTGCTTGACGCCCTTGGCGTCGAGTCCGGAGTGCGAGCCGCCGATGGCGAGGACACCGCCGGCCACGAAGGCCGCCAGCGCCCGCCAGTTCCAGCCGCCGTCGTACCAGTAGCGGCCCTCGGACCGGTAGAGGTCGGCGAGTTCCAGCCGTGTGCGGCGCAGGATCCAGTAGTCGGCGATCAGGATGCCGGCCACGGTGCCCAGCAGGCCGCCGACGGTGCCGAGCCAGGTGAAGATGTACGCCTGCGGGCTGGCCAGCAGCTTCCACGGGAAGATGACGACGCCGACGACCGAGGTGATCAGCGCGCCGGTGCGGAAGCTGATCCTGCGCGGTGCGATGTTGGACAGGTCGAAGGCGGGCGAGACCACGTTCGCCGCGATGTTCACCGACAGGGTGGCCACCAGGACCGTGATCAGCGCGAAGAGCACCGCGGCCCAGTTGTCGAGCTTCGCGGCCAGGGCCACCGGGTCCCAGATCGGCTCGCCGTAGACCGCCTGCGAGCCGGAGGTCACGAGCACCGACAGCAGCGCGAAGAGCGTCATCGTGGTGGGCAGCCCGAGGGACTGCCCCCACAGCTGGGCGCGCTGCCCGGCCGCGTAGCGGGTGAAGTCGGGGATGTTGAGGGAGAGCGTCGACCAGAAGCCGATCATGCCCATGAGGGCGGGGAAGAAGACCTTCCAGAAGTCGCCGCCCCAGCCGAGGGCGGAGGGCTGGTCGAGCAGCGGGCCGAGGCCGCCCGCCTTGTTCGTCATCCAGATCAGCAGGGCGATGGCGCCGACGATGACGAAGGGGGCCGCCCAGTTCTCGAACCGCCGCACCATCTCCATGCCGCGCACGATGATCGCGACCTGGATGATCCAGAAGACGACGAAGGACAGCCACTGCGTCCACGGGTATCCGCCGATCGTCCCGGCGGTCGCCCACGAGTCGCCGAAGAGCTTCCCGGCGAGCAGGAAGATGCCGGAGCCGCCGATCCAGGTCTGGATGCCGAACCACACGCAGGCGACCGCCGCCCGGACCAGGGCGGGCAGGTTGGCCCCGCGCACCCCGAACGACGCACGGGCGAACACCGGGAACGGGATGCCGTACTTGGGACCGGCGTGGCCGGTGAGCAGCATCGGCACCAGCACGATGACGTTGGCGAGGGCGATGGTGAGCACCGCCTGCTTCCAGTCCATGCCGAGGGCGACCAGCCCGGATGCGAGGGTCCAGGAGGCGACGTTGTGCGCCATCCCGACCCACAGCGCGGTGAAGTTGTAGGTGGTCCACTTCCGCTGTGCGAGCGGAACGGGCAGCAGGTCCTCGTTGGCGTACGGGCCGGACGGGACGGCGTCGGGCGAGAGCTCGACGCGGCCGTCGGCCCCGGCTCTTCCGGCAGGGGGTGGAGCGGTGGCTGTCATGGCAGCCCCCTTCGTTCGAGGGGTACGGGGATCGAACGTGCCGTGCGGGGGGATGGCGGTCCCGGGATCAGGCGCGGAGCGCGGGGATGACGGTGGAGCCGTAGACGTCGATCACGGACTCCTTGGCGTCCTGCATGTCGTACAGGGCGAACTGGTCGACACCGAGGGCCTTGAGGGCGCGCAGCTTCTCCACGTGCTGCTCGGCGGTGCCGATGAGGCAGAAGCGGTCGACGATCTCGTCGGGGACGAACGCGGTGTCGGGGTTGCCGGTGCGGCCGTGGTGCGAGTAGTCGTACCCCTCGCGGGACCTGATGTAATCCGTGAGCTCCTGGGGGACGGCGCCGGACGCCTCGCCGTACTTGGAGACGAGGTCGGCGACGTGGTTGCCGACCATGCCGCCGAACCAGCGGCACTGCTCACGGGCGTGGGCCAGCGCCTGCGGGGAGTCGTCCTCGGTGACGTACGCCGGAGCCGCCACGCACACCTTCACCTCGGCCGGGTCACGGCCGGCGGCGACCGCGGCGTCCCTGACCGCCTTGACCATCCACTCCGTCAGATAGACGTCGGCGAGCTGCAGGATGAACCCGTCCGCCTTCGCCCCGGCGATCGCCAGCGCCTTCGGCCCGTACGCCGCCATCCACACCGGGAGTTCGGCACCGGGCCGCACCCACGGGAACTTCACCACCGCCCCGCTGCCGAGGTCGGCCTCGCGGCCCTCGGCGAGTTCGCGGATGACGTGCATCGCCTCCTCGATGCGGGCGAGGGTGTTGGGCTTGCGGCCCGCAACCCGCATCGCCGAGTCGCCCCGGCCGATGCCGCAGATCGTGCGGTTGCCGAACATCTCGTTCAGCGTGGCGAAGGTCGAGGCGGTCACCTCCCAGGTACGGGTGCCCGGATTGGTGACCATCGGGCCGACGACCATCCGCTCCGTCCGCGCCAGGATCTGGCTGTAGATGACGAACGGTTCCTGCCACAGCACGGTCGAGTCGAAGGTCCAGCCGTGGGTGAAACCGTTGCGCTCGGCGCGCCGCATCAGCTCCACGACCCCCGCGGCGGGCGGGTCCGTCTGCAGGACGAGACCGAAATCCATAGCTGCGCTCCCTGGGTGGCTCGAGGGGGTGGCTAGACGAGGTACTGGCAGGTCTCGCGGGTCTGGTAGCGGCCGTGGCCGGCCCGCCCCAGGTAGCGGTCCTGGTCGACGACGACGGTGCCGCGGGAGATCACGGTGCGGGCCTTGCCGCGCAGGCGCTTGCCCTCGTAGGCCGAGTAGTCGACGTTCATGTGGTGGGTGGCGGCGGACACGACCTGCTCCGCGTCCGGGTCGTAGACCACGATGTCGGCGTCCGCGCCCGGCGCGATGGTGCCCTTGCGCGGGTAGAGGCCGAACATCCGCGCCGGCGTCGCACAGGCGATCTCGATCCACCGGCGGCGGCTGATGTGACCGTCCACCACCGCCTGGTGCAGCAGGTCCATCCGGTTCTCCACCCCCGGCAGACCGTTGGGGATCTTCGAGAAGTCACCCCGGCCCAGCTCCTTCTGCCCCACGAAGCAGAACGGGCAGTGGTCCGTCGACACCACCTGCAGGTCGTTGGTCCGCAGGCCCTGCCACAGCGCTGCCTGGTGCTCCTTCGGGCGCAACGGCGTGGAACACACGTACTTGGCGCCCTCGAAGTCCGGCTCCGCGAGGTTGTCCGTGGACAGGAACAGATACTGCGGACACGTCTCGGCGAAGACGTTGAGGCCGCGGTCGCGCGCCGTCGCCAGCTCCGCGACGGCCTGCTGGGCGGAGACGTGGACGACGTAGAGCGGCGCACCGGCCACCTCGGCCAGCCGGATGGCGCGGTGGGTCGCCTCGGCCTCCAGCAACTCCCGCCGTACCTCGCCGTGGTAGCGGGGGTCGGTCCTGCCCGCGGCCAGCGCCTGCTCGACCAGGACGTCGATGGCGATGCCGTTCTCCGCGTGCATCATGACCAGGCCGCCGTTGTCCGCGCCACGCTGCATGGCACGCAGGATGCGGCCGTCGTCGCTGTAGAACACCCCGGGGTAGGCCATGAACAGCTTGAAGGAGGTGACGCCCTCCTCGACGAGGAGGTCCATCTCCTTGAGGCTGTTCTCGTCGACGTCCGACACGATCATGTGGAAGGCGTAGTCGACGGCGCAGTTGCCCTCGGCCTTCGCGTGCCAGGCGTCCAGACCGGCGCGCAGCGACTCGCCGACCGACTGCACGGCGAAGTCCACGATCGTCGTCGTCCCGCCCCAGGCGGCGGCCCGGGTGCCGGTCTCGAAGGTGTCCGAGGCGAAGGTGCCGCCGAAGGGCAGCTCCATGTGGGTGTGCGCGTCGACACCGCCCGGGATGACGTACTTCCCGGCCGCGTCGATCACGGTGTCCGCCGTCCATCCTTCGGCGACCGTGCTGCCGGTGGCGGCGAGGGCGACGATCCTCTCGTCCTCGACGAGGACGTCGGCGTGGACCTCCTCCGCGGCGGTGATGACGAGGCCGCCGCGGATCAGGGTTCTGCTCACGGGTTCCCTCCCTCTCCTCAGGCCTCGGTCAGCGGGCCGTAGGCGTCGGGGCGGCGGTCGCGATAGAAGGCCCATTGCTGCCGGACCTCCTCGATCTTCCCGAAGTCCAGGTCGCGGACGACGAGTTCCTCCTCCTTGTCGGAGGCGACGTCGCCCACGAACTGGCCACGCGGGTCGACGAAGTAGGACGTGCCGTAGAAGTCGTTGTCGCCGTACTCCTCCTGGCCGACGCGGTTGATGGCGGCGACGAAGTACTCGTTGGCGACGGCCGCGGCCGGCTGCTCCAGCTGCCACAGGTAGGAGGAGAGCCCGCGCGAGGTGGCGGAGGGGTTGTAGACCAGCTCGGCGCCGGCGAGGCCGAGCGCCCGCCAGCCCTCGGGGAAGTGGCGGTCGTAGCAGATGTAGACGCCGACCTTGCCGACGGCCGTGTCGAACACCGGCCAGCCCAGGTTGCCGGGCTTGAAGTAGTACTTCTCCCAGAAGCCCTTGACCTGCGGGATGTGGTGCTTGCGGTACTTGCCGAGGTAGCTGCCGTCGGCGTCGATCACGGCGGCGGTGTTGTAGTAGAAGCCCGCCTGCTCGATCTCGTAGACCGGGACGACCATCACCATGCGGAGCTCCTTGGCGAGCGCCTGCATCCGCACGATCGTCGGGCCGTCCGGCACCGGTTCCGCCCAGCGGTAGTGCTCGGGCTCCTGCACCTGGCAGAAGTACGGGGCGTTGAACACCTCCTGGAAGCCGATGACCTGTGCCCCCTGGGCCGCGGCCTCACGCGCGTACCGCTCGTGCAGGTCGGTCATCGACTCCTTGTCGCCGGTCCACTTCGTCTGGACGAGCGCGGCGCGCACTACTCGACTCATCGGTCTTCCCTCCGACGTCGCGGCAATGAGCGGGCCGCGGAGGTGAACTCCGGGCCGCTTGACGGCTGACATTAGGAGCCGTGCGGGGCGGGGTGCAGTACCACGGTGTAACGCGATGGGGCCCCCGGCGTTCCGCCGCGTCACCTGCGCGGACGCCGCCCACCGGTGTGTCAGGGACGTTCGCGCGGCACGTGAAATCGGCGTTTCGTCCCCGGCGCCGGCGTTACCGGCCGGTGTCCGCGACGCACCGACAAGAAATGTGGGCTGGACAAAATAATTTGTCGGTGAGAGGGTGGAGCCATGTTGGACGTGAGCGTGATCGAGGACTCGGCGGCCGCCGCCGCCACCCTGGACCCCGTACGGGCCCGCCTCCTCGCCGAACTGGCGGAGGGGCCCGCGTCGGCGGCCATGCTCGCCGCCCGGGTCGGGCTGCCCCGGCAGAAGGTGAACTACCACCTGCGGACGCTGGAGGCGCACGGCCTGGTGGAGCTGGCCGGCGAGCGCCGCAAGGGCAACGTCACCGAGCGGCTGATGCGGGCCACCGCGGCCTCGTACGTGATCTCCCCGCTCGCGCTGGCCGCCGTCCAGCCGGACCCAGGGCGCTTCCGCGACCAGTTGTCCGCGCGCTGGCTGCTGGCCGTCGCCGCCCGCCTCGTCCGCGACGTCGGCACTCTGATCACCGGCGCGGCCAGGGCCCGCAAGCGGCTCGCGACCTACGCCCTCGACGGCGAGGTGCGCTTCGCCTCCGCCGCCGACCGGGCCGCGTTCGTGGAGGAGCTGACCCGCGGGGTGAGCGCGCTGATCGCCGAGTACCACGACGCGGAGGCCGAAGGCGGCCGCGAGCACCGCATCGTGGTCGCGCTCCACCCCACCGTGAAGGACCCCGCTCCCGCGGTCGGGGAGTCCGGCCCGGCCACCGTCGAGCAGTCCCTGTGAGGGATCTCCCCGTACATCACCACCCCGCCACCCACCCACCCGCCGTCCGGGCGCCCGAGCCCGTCCCCAGAGGAGCCGGCAGCACCATGTCCAAGGAATTCGAGATCGTCCGTGCGTACGAGACCGAGGCGCGTCCCGAGGAGGTCTGGGAGGCCGTCACCACCGGCTCGGCCGGCTGGCTCTGGCCCCAGGAGTTCGAGCCGCGCAAAGGCGGTGCCGCTCCCTTCGGCGGCACCATCACCGCCTGGGACCCGCCGCACCACCTGATCGCCCGGTCGGAGAACCTCGACGTCACCGGGAACCAGACCTTCAACCAGCTCGAGCACGTCATCGAGGAGCGTGAGGGCGGCGGTGCCTGGGTGCGCTACGTGCACAGCGGCGTCTTCGTCGACGACTGGGACAACCAGTACGACGGCGCGAGCAAGCACACCGACTTCTACCTGCACACCCTGCGCCAGTACCTGACCCACTTCACCGGGCGACCCGCCGCCTTCGCCACCGTGAACGGTCCCGCCGCGTCCACCGCTCCGGACGCCCTCGAGGTCGTCGCCCGCGCCCTCGGGGTGCCGGACGACGCCGCCGAGGGTGCCACCGTGCGCGTCGAACTGCCCGGCGCCGGACCGGTGGAGGCCGTGGTCGACTACCGCAACCGCTACTTCGTCGGCCTGCGGACCGGCGAGGCGATGTACCGGGTCTTCGGCCGCAACCACTTCGGCGCGCCGGTCGGCGTCAGCGTGCACGACTTCGCCCCCGGTGCCGACGGCGAGCGGGCCGGGCAGCGCTGGCAGGCCTGGCTGGACGGTGTCTTCGCGTAACCCCGCGCCCCACCGCACCCCGGACACGGGACCGCCCCGGCTGGATGACCAGCCGGGGCGGTTCGCGTCGTGCCGCGTTCCGGGCGTACCGCCCGTCGCGTCAGGCGAGGGTCGCCAGCGCCTCGTTGAAGGTCGCGGACGGACGCATGACGGCCGCGGCCTTGGCCGGGTCGGGCTGGTAGTAGCCGCCGATCTCGGCCGGCGAGCCCTGCACGGCGATCAGCTCGTCGACGATCGCCTGCTCCTTGTCGGTCAGCGTCTGGGCGAGCGGGCCGAAGGCCTTGGCCAGCTCCGCGTCGTCCGTCTGCCCGGCCAGCTCCTGGGCCCAGTACATCGCCAGGTAGAAGTGGCTGCCGCGGTTGTCGATGCCACCGAGCTTGCGGCTGGGCGACTTGTCCTCGTTCAGGAAGGTGCCCGTGGCGCGGTCGAGGGTGTCGGCCAGGACCTGGGCGCGGGCGTTGCCCGTCGTGGTCGCCAGGTGCTCGAAGCTGACCGCGAGCGCGAGGAACTCGCCGAGGCTGTCCCAGCGCAGGTAGTTCTCCTTGACCAGCTGCTGCACGTGCTTGGGCGCGGAGCCGCCGGCGCCGGTCTCGAAGAGGCCGCCGCCGTTCATCAGCGGCACGACCGAGAGCATCTTGGCGCTGGTGCCCAGCTCCAGGATCGGGAACAGGTCGGTCAGGTAGTCACGCAGCACGTTGCCGGTGACGGAGATCGTGTCCTCGCCGCGGCGGATGCGCTCGAGGGAGAACTCGGTGGCCTCGACCGGGGACTTGATCTCGATCTGCAGGCCCTCGGTGTCGTGCTCCGACAGGTACTGCTCGACCTTGGCGATCAGGTTCGCGTCGTGGGCGCGGGTCTCGTCCAGCCAGAACACCGCCGGGTCGCCGGTCGCGCGGGCGCGGGTGACGGCGAGCTTGACCCAGTCCTTGATCGGCGCGTCCTTGGTCTGGCAGGCGCGGAAGATGTCGCCGGCGGAGACGGCCTGCTCCAGCACGACGTTCCCGGCCCGGTCGACCAGGCGGACGGTGCCGGTGTGCTGGATCTCGAAGGTCTTGTCGTGGCTGCCGTACTCCTCGGCCTTCTGCGCCATGAGGCCGACGTTGGGCACCGAACCCATCGTGGCCGGGTCGAAGGCGCCGTGCGCACGGCAGTCCTCGATGACGGCCTGGTAGATGCCGGCGTAGCTGCTGTCCGGGAGCACCGCGAGGGTGTCGGCCTCCTGGCCGTCCGGGCCCCACATGTGGCCGGAGGTGCGGATCATGGCCGGCATGGAGGCGTCGACGATGACGTCGCTCGGGACGTGCAGGTTGGTGATGCCGCGGTCGGAGTCGACCATGGCCAGGGCCGGACCCTCGGCCAGCTCGGCCTCGAAGGAGGCCTTGATCGCCGCGCCGTCGGCCAGGGACTCGACGCCCTTGAGGATGCCGCCGAGGCCGTCGTTGGGGGTGAGGCCGGCCGCCGCGAAGGTCTCGCCGTACTGCGCGAAGGTCTTGGGGAAGAAGGCGCGGACCACGTGGCCGAAGATGATCGGGTCGGAGACCTTCATCATCGTCGCCTTCAGGTGCACCGAGAACAGGACGTCCTCGGCCTTGGCGCGCGCGACCTGCTCGCCGAGGAACTCGCGCAGCACGGCGACGCGCATGACGGAGGCGTCCACGACCTCGCCCGCGAGCACCGGCACGGACTCGCGCAGCACGGTGGTCGTGCCGTCGTCACCGACCAGCTCGATGCGCAGGACGCCGTCCTCGGCGATGACGACGGACTTCTCGGTGGAACGGAAGTCGTCGGCCGTCATGTGCGCGACGTTCGTCTTGGAGTCGGCCGACCACGCGCCCATGCGGTGCGGGTGCGCCTTGGCGTAGTTCTTCACCGACGCGGGGGCGCGGCGGTCGGAGTTGCCCTCGCGCAGGACGGGGTTGACGGCGCTGCCCTTGATCTTGTCGTAGCGGGCGCGGACGTCCCTGTCCTCGTCGGACTTCGGGTCGTCCGGGTAGTCCGGCAGCGCGTAGCCCTGCGCCTGCAGCTCGGCGACCGCGGCCTTCAGCTGCGGGATCGAGGCCGAGACGTTCGGCAGCTTGATGATGTTGGCGGCCGGGGTCTTGGCGAGCTCGCCGAGCTCGGCGAGGGCGTCGGCGATGCGCTGGCCCTCCTCCAGGTACTCGGGGAAGCTGGCGATGATGCGCCCGGCCAGGGAGATGTCACGGGTCTCCACGGCGACTCCGGCCGTGGACGCGTACGCCTGGATCACGGGCAGGAACGAGTACGTCGCCAGCGCCGGCGCCTCGTCGGTGTGCGTATAGATGATGGTCGAGTCAGTCACCGGGTGCTCCGCTCCACGTCTGCAACATTGCTCGACATCAAGATATCTCGTGAGCGGCGACCACTCGAATGGACCCTCCCGGCGGGCGGGCACCGCCCCCGGCGCCGGGCCGGGCCCCGCCGGGGACCCCGCGGGCCACGCTCATGGGGCCCGCCCGGATACCCGGGGGCGCAACTGTGGTGTTCCACCACATGGGAGCGTGACGTGGCCGTTTCTACGGTGTGGCGACATCGGAAACGTCCCCGTCCCCCGCCCGGAAGTGGTGACCATGGCAACCCCGGCACCCGCGCCCACCGCACCCGGCTCGCTCCGCAGAATCGTCGCGGCGAGCCTCATCGGCACCACCATCGAGTGGTACGACTTCTTCCTCTACGGCTCCGCCGCCGCGCTGGTCTTCAACAAGCTGTTCTTCCCCAACGAGGAACCCCTGGTCGGCACGCTGCTGTCGTTCCTCACCTACGCGGTCGGCTTCGCCGCCCGCCCGGTCGGCGCCCTCGTCTTCGGCCACTACGGGGACCGTCTCGGCCGCAAGCGGCTGCTCGTGCTGAGCCTGCTGCTCATGGGCGGCGCGACCTTCTGCATCGGCCTGCTGCCCACGTTCGGGACGATCGGCGTCGCCGCGCCGGTGCTGCTCACCGTGCTCCGGCTGGTGCAGGGCTTCGCGCTCGGCGGTGAGTGGGGCGGCGCGGTGCTGCTGGTGTCGGAGCACGGCGACGCGAAGCGGCGCGGCTTCTGGGCGTCGTGGCCGCAGACGGGTGCGCCGGCCGGCCAGCTGCTCGCCACCGGCGTGCTGTCCGCGCTGACCGCGCTGCTCTCGGACGACGCCTTCACCTCGTGGGGCTGGCGCATCCCGTTCCTGCTCTCGGGCGTCCTCGTGATGGTGGGGCTGTGGATCCGGCTGTCGGTCGACGAGTCGCCCGTGTTCAAGGCGGCGCTGGCCAGGGCGGAGGCGCGCAAGGCCGAGGAGTCCGCGATCGAGCGGCTGCCGCTGGTGTCGGTGCTCCGTGACCACTGGCGGGACGTCCTGGTGGCGATGGGCGCCCGCATGGCGGAGAACATCAGCTACTACGTCATCACCGCCTTCGTGCTCGTCTACTCCGTCGAGCACGCGGCCCTGGGGAAGCAGACCGCGCTCAACGCCGTGCTCATCGCCTCCGCGGTGCACTTCGCCGTGATCCCTGCCTGGGGCGCGCTCTCCGACCGCGTAGGGCGCAGGCCGGTGTATCTGCTGGGTGCGGCGGGTGTGGGACTGTGGGCCTTCCCCTTCTTCGCGCTGATCGACACGAAGAGCTTCCCCGCCCTGCTGCTGGCCGTCACGGGCGGACTGGTGCTGCACGGTGCGATGTACGCGCCGCAGGCGGCCTTCTTCTCGGAGATGTTCGCGACCCGCATGCGGTACTCCGGCGCCTCCATCGGCGCCCAGTTCGCCTCCGTGGCCGCGGGCGCCCCGGCGCCGCTCATCGCGACCGCGCTGCTCGCGGCCTACGACAGCTCGGTGCCGATCTCGCTGTACGTCATCGGCGCCGCGCTGCTCACGCTGGTCGCGGTCGGGGTGGCCAAGGAGACGCGCGGCCGGGACCTCGACGCCATCGAGGCCGAGACGGCGCAGGACGCCCCGCTGGCCCGGTCCGGCCAGGCGGGCTGACCCGGGGGCGGCCACCGTCCGCACCCTCGATGCGTGGACCCCGCCGCTGTCAGTGGCGGGGTCCACTGTCGTCACCGTGGGTGACGGGAGAGCGGTGAGGGGTGCTGCACCATGTCGAGCTGTGGGTCGCGGATCTGGAGCGCGCGGACGCCGAGTTGGGGCTGGCTGCTGGGCCAGCTCGGCTACGTCCGGTACCCGCGGTGGGAGGCCGTGCGCAGCCGGCGGCTGGGGGCGACCTATATCGTCGTCGAGCGGTCGCCGGATCTCCTCGGGGGGCCGCACGAACGCCGCAGGGCGGGGCTGAACCACCTCGCCTTCCATACGCGCGGAGCTGGGCGCGCTGGTGACGCGCTCGCCGCTGCACGGCTGGACGCTGATGTTCCCGGAGCTGCATCCCCACGCCGGCGGCGAGGAGCAGTACGCCGCCTATCCGGAGAACGGCGACGGGTTCGAGGTGGAGCTGGTCGCGGGCGCGGTTCAGTCCTGACCGGCGGTACCGGGCGGGTCCGGCCGCCCGGCCGCGAGCCGGTGCAGGCGCAGCGCGAGCTGGATCTCCAGCGCGCGCTCCGGGGACTGCCAGTCGGTGCCGAGCAGGTGGGAGATGCGCTCCAGTCGCTGCGCGACGGTGTTGACGTGCACGTGGAGGGCGTCCTTGGTGCGTACCGGGCTCATGCCGCTGGCGAAGTAGGCGTCCAGGGTGCGCACGAGATCGGTGCCCCGGCGGCCGTCGTAGTCGGCGACGGCGCCGATCGTGCGGTGCACAAAGCCGTCGACGTCGCGCGACCCGGTCAGCAGCAGTCCGAGGAACCCGAAGTCGTCGCCCGCGGCGCCCTCCCCCGCCCTGCCGAGGGCGCGCAGCGTGTCACCGCAGCGCTGCGCCTCCGCGTAGGCCAGGGCGACGGCGCCGGGAGCGCCGGCCGGCGTGAGGACGGGGCCCGAGGCCCCCACGGTGACGGCCGCCTGGACCGCCGTGCCCAGCTGCTGGGCGATGCGGCGGGCGGTGGCGGAGGCGTCGGAGCCCGGCTCCAGCGGGAGCATCAGCACCGTGCCGCCGTCGCGCGCGGCGGCCAGGCCCCGCCGTGTGGCGGCGAGGTGGGAGGCGGCCGACCAGAGCCGCTGCCGGTCGGCGGCGGCTCCGGCGTGCTCCTCGTCGACGCGGGCGGCGAGCACGACGTGCGGGGCGTCGAGGTCGGCGCGGAGCCTGCCCGCGCGTTCGCGCAGCAGTCCGGGGTCGCGGTGCGGTGCGTCGAGCAGGTCGTCCAGGAGTTCGCCGCGGAAGCGCTGCTCGGCCTCGGCGGCGGTGCGCCGGGCGAGCAGCAGCAGGGACGTGACCATCGCGGCCCGCTCCAGGGTTCGCTGGTCGACGGGGTCGAGTCCGGGGTGGCCGTGCAGCACGAGGGCGCCCAGCAGTTCGCCGCCCGCGGTGACGGCGGCCGTCCAGGTCTCGCCCTGCCGTACGGCGTGGCCGTCCTTCCGGGAGCGGGCGACGGCGTCGGCGAGCGCGTCGGGGACGGGGTCGCGCTCGGTGCCGACGACCCGCACCGTCCCGGAGAGCACCTCGGCGACGGCGTCCGCGACGTCGTCCACGCCGCCGCCGCGCAGGACGAGCTCGGTGAGCCGGTCGTGCACCTCGGAGGCCCGTTCCAGCACGGCGCTGTGGTTGCGGATGGTCTCGTTGGCGGTGCCGAGGTCGGCGAGCGCGGAGCGCGTCTCGTCCAGCAGGTTCGCGGTGTCGATGGCGACGGCGGCGAGGGAGGCGAGGGAGGCGAGCAGGGCGATCTGGCCGCGTTCGAAGACCCGGGCCCGGCGGTCCGCGGCGTACAGCACGCCGATGACTCCGGTGCCCAGCACGAGGGGCACGCCGAGGATCGCCACCAGGCCCTCGTCGTGCACGGCCGAGTCGATCGGGTGGGTGTGCCGGAAGCGCTCGTCGTCGAAGTAGGAATCGGTGACGTAGGGCAGGGCGGTCTGCGCGACCAGGCCGCCGAGCCCCTCCCCCATGCCGAGCCGCACCCGCTGGAACTCGGCGGAGACCGACCCCTCGGTGACCCGCATGTAGGTGTCCCCGGCCTTGCGGTCGATCAGGCTGAGGTAGGCGACGTCCGTGCCGAGCAGCGACCTGGCCCGCTGCACGATGGCCTGCAGCACCGAGTCGAGGTCACGCAGCCCCGCGAGGTCGCCGGCCGTCTCGAAGAGCGCCGACAGCTCGGCCTCGCGCCGCCGCCGGCCCTCCAGCTCCGCCCGCACGCGCAGGGCCAGCAGCTTGGCCTGCTCCATCTCCGCGAGCACGGCGGACGGCGCGCCCTCCGCCCGGGCCGCGAGGACCGGCCGCTCGTACTCCTCGGCCGGTGCCCCGCGGGCGAGCAGCCGCAGGAAGGGTGCGTCGGAAGGGCTGTGGGGGGCCATGGTTCCGCCGTGGTCGTCGGGGGCTTCATGTGGATCGCGCGGCACGCTGTCAGGGATACCGGCAGATCAGTGCGCCGTCCATCCACCGTCCATGCTGAGCGAGGCACCAGTGATGAAGGACGCCTGCGGCGAGCAGAGATAGGCGGTGAGTTCGGCGACCTCCTCCGGCTCCACCAGCCGCTTCACGGCGGAGTCGGCGAGCATGATCTCGGTGACGACCCGCTCGGGTTCGATGCCGTGTGCGGCCGCCTGGTCGGCGATCTGCCGCTCGACGAGCGGGGTGCGCACGTAGGCGGGGCTGATGCAGTTCGAGGTGACCCCGCGCGCGGCGCCCTCCAGGGCCGCGGTCTTGGAGAGCCCCTCGAGCCCGTGCTTGGCGGAGACGTAGGCGCTCTTGTAGGCCGAGGCCCGCAGTCCGTGGACGGAGGAGATGTTCACGATCCGGCCCCAGCCCTGCCCGTACATGTGCGGCAGCGCCCCACGGATCAGCCGGAAGGGGGCCTCCAGCATCACCCGCAGCACCGTGGCGAAGACCTCGGGCGGGAAGTCCTCTATGGGGCGGACGAGCTGCAGCCCGGCGTTGTTGACCAGGATGTCGGTGCCCTCGGCGGCCTGCTCGGCGGCGTCGAGGTCGGTCAGGTCCAGGGTCAGGGTCTCGACGGCCCCGGGGCGGCCGCCCGCCGCGGCCTGTTCCGCGAGCTCGGCCAGGCCCTCGGCGTCCCGGTCCGCGGCCCGCACCTTGGCGCCGGCGGCGGCCAGGCGCAGCACGCATGCGCGGCCGATGCCGCCGGCGGCACCGGTGACGAGCGCGGTGCGTCCGTCCAGGTCCGGCACCCCGGACGGCGGGACGGGGCCTGCTGCGGGACGGGGCGCGGGGGGCGTGGGCGTCATGCACTGCAGGCTAGGCAGCGCGCGGGCCCCGACCGATGTGTGCGCCGCCCACACTCGCGTCATCACCCGTGGGGGCGGCGCACACTCACTCCGGCGGCGGTCCCGCGGGCTCGAACCAGGTGGGGCCGTCGGACAGCGCGTGCTTGAGCCGGAGCCGCCCGTGGTTGCCGAGGTCGGGCAGTCCGTCCACGTCGAACCAGCCGACGTCCAGCGACTCGTCGTCCGCGACCCGGGCCTGCCCGCCGACGGCCCGGCAGCGGAAGGTGATGTCCACGTACTGGCAGCGGTCCCCGTTGGGGTAGAGGACCGGGTCGATCGTCTGGACGAGGACGACACGCTCCGCGACCGCCCGCACCCCGGTCTCCTCCAGCACCTCGCGGACGGCGGTCGCGGCGGGTTGCTCGCCGGGTTCCGCGATGCCGCCGATGAGGGACCAACGGCCGTTGTCCGCCCGCCGGTTCAGCAGAACGCGGCCGTCGTCGTCGAGGACGACCGCCGTGACACCGGGCAGGAGCAGCTGCCGGTGGCCGACGAGGGCCCGCAGCTCGCGAAGGAATTCGGGAATCGGCACGCCGCCGAGCCTACGTCCTCCGCCAGGCACTCCCGTGGATCAGGCCCGCGAGCGCGGCACTTGCCGTTCGCGCACAGGACCTCCACATCCGAAGGCCCCAGCGGTTACGGTGACCCCCGGGGTCGGGGGGTTCCCCGGGGGTCAGGGGGTGCGGGTGATGGACACGCGAACCGGTGGCGCGCGGCCGGGCGCCGGGAGTGCCGCGGGCGGCGCGGCGGAACGCCCGCGCTCCGGATGGACGGACGCCGTCGGCGCGCTGGTCCTCGCCGGCTGCGCGGTGTGGTCGCTGGTCGCCGCGGCGGGCCGCCCGGCCCGCCCGGAAGGGGTACTCCTGGCCGTCCTCGCGGTCGCCGCCGGATACGCGGCGGGCCGCATCGGCGGCGCCCTGCGGCCGGTTGCCGTCCCCGCCGCGGCCGCCCTCACCGTGGTCGTCCTGGTGGTCGCCCTGCCCGGCCGGCTGTCCGGCGGCCCGGACACCCCGCCGCTCGGGTACGCGAACGCCGACGCCGCGCTGATGGTGCTCGCCACCGGCGCCGCCTGCTGCGCCGCCTGGGCCGCGCGGTCACGCCCGCTCCGGGTGGGCCTGCGTCTGCTCGGCGCCACCGCGGCCGGGTTCGCGCTCGCCGTCGGCTCCGCGGCGGGCTTCGCCGCGTGCCTCGGGGTGGTCCTGTGCTCCCTCGCCGCCGACCGCACGCGCCGCGCGCTCGGTCTCGCGGGCCTGGCCCTGGCCCTCGTCGTGGCGGTCGGCGGCACGTGCGCGGTCGCCGTCGACGCCCTGCCGCCCGGCCTGTCGGCCTCGCTGTCCGGGCAGCTCACCCCGGCCCGGGTCCGGCTGTGGAGCGACGCCCTGGAGACCGCCCGGGAGCATCCCGTGCGCGGGATCGGCCCGGGCCGCTTCACGGAGGCGGGCGCGGTAACGGCGCCGTCGGCGGCCGGCGCGGGCACCCCGCAGTCCGCGCCCCTGCAACTGGCGGCGGAGCAGGGGTGCCGGGCGTCGCCCTGTTCGCCGCCTCCTGCGTCTGGCTGCTCTGGGCCCTCCAGCGCTCCCCGCGCCCGACCCCCGTCGTCCTGACCGCCGCGGCCGCCCTGACCGGCCTCGCCATGCAGTCAGCCGTCGACCACGTCCTCGGCTACCCCGTCGTCACCGCCGGCGCCGGCCTCCTCGCCGGGCTCGCCACCTCCCGCCCGCTCAGCGCCACCCCGGACCACGGCGCGGGCCCGTGAGCCCCGGCCCGCCCCGCCGCCCCACGGGCCGGAAGGGCCCATTGCCTCATCACGGGGCGCCGACGTAGCATCGTGCACCGCAGTGGTGAATCGATTCGACGAATCGATTCGACAACCCGGTGCCGGTAGGGGCCGCGAAGGAGCCGCATGACCACCATCAAGGACGTCGCCCAGCGCGCCGGGGTCGCGCCCAGCACCGTGTCGTACGTCTTGAGCGGCTCTCGCAAGATCTCCGAGGACACCCGCCGCACCGTGCAGCAGGCGATCGACGAGCTCGGCTACCACCCGCGCGCCAGCGCCCGCACCCTGCGCAGCACGCGCACCAACGTGCTGGCACTCGCCCTCCCCCGCGTGGCGGGCGGCTACCGGGCGGTCGACGGGCGCTTCGCGATCGAGATCAGCGACGCGGCCCGCGCCCATGGGTACGACGTCCTGCTCATGACCGCGCAGGAGGGCGTGCCGGGGCTGCGGCGCATCGCACGCAGCGGCCAGGCGGACGCCGCGATCCTGATGGCCGTCGAGATGGACGACCCGCGCATCGCGGCCATGCTCGAACTCGGCTTCCCCGCCGCGTTGCTGGGACGGTCCGCCGACGACGCCGCGCTGCCGTGGACGGACCTGGACTGGGAGGCGGCCGCCACCCTCGCCGTCCGCGAACTCGCCGCCGCCGGCCACCGGGACATCGCGTACCTGGCCACCACCGAGCGCGAGATCCAGGCGCGGCGCGGCTACGCGATCCGGGGCCTGGACGGTGCCCGCCGTGCGGCGCCGGAGACCGGTGCCGACGTGCTCGTGCACCAGTCGACCGGGGACATGGCACGGCTGGCACGGCGCATCGGCACGCTGCTGCACGGGGAACGCCCGCCCACCGCACTGGTGGTGCAGCACGTCGCCGCGCTCCCGCACATCCTCGCCGCCGTGGCGGCGGAGGGGCTGCGGGTGCCCGAGGACCTGACGGTCGTGGCGGTCGGCAACCTCCCCGACGACCTGGGGGGTCAGGACCTGCCGCGGATCGAACTGCCCGTCCCGGGGATGTCCGCCGCGGTGACACGGCTCGCCGCGGAGGCCATCGCCGCCCGCGCGCAGGGCACGTCCCCCACCCCGCCCGGGCAC
This sequence comes from Actinacidiphila glaucinigra, assembly GCF_035918135.1. Taxonomy (NCBI): domain Bacteria; kingdom Bacillati; phylum Actinomycetota; class Actinomycetes; order Kitasatosporales; family Streptomycetaceae; genus Actinacidiphila; species Actinacidiphila glaucinigra. The sequence goes on along the minus strand of NZ_CP109144.1, from coordinate 7,252,465 downwards.
CTGCTGATCCCCCCGGCGTTCGTGCCGGGCCCGCGGATCGCCCCGCCCGGCCCACGTGCGGCGAACGCCTGAACCCGGCGCCGTCCGCCCGCCGTTCCGGGCCACCGTTCTTCGTTCCCACCCGACCGACCGCAATCCACCCGAGCCCAGGGAGCACACCCCCATGTCCACCGATTTCCCGGTCTTCCCGCCCGGCTTCCGCTTCGGTGCCGCCACCGCCGCCTACCAGATCGAGGGCGCCCACGACGAGGACGGCCGCGGGCCGTCCATCTGGGACACCTTCAGCCACACCCCGGGCCGCACCGCCGAGGGCGCCACCGGTGACGTGGCCTGCGACCACTACCACCGTCACGCCGAGGACGTACGCCTCCTCACCGACCTGGGCGTCGACTCCTACCGCTTCTCCGTCTCCTGGCCGCGTGTCGTCCCGCAGGGCCGCGGCGCCGTCAACGGCAAGGGCCTGGACTTCTACGACCGCCTCACCGACGACCTGCTCGCCGCGGGCATCTCCCCCGCCGTGACGCTCTACCACTGGGACCTCCCGCAGGCCCTGGAGGACGAGGGCGGCTGGCGCAACCGCGCGACGGCCGAGGCCTTCGCCGAGTACACGGCCGCCGTGGCCGAGCGGCTCGGGGACCGCGTGGAGCGCTGGATCACCCTCAACGAGCCCTACTGCTCGGCCTTCGTCGGCTACGCCGAGGGCCGGCACGCCCCCGGCGCCCAGGAGGGCACCGGCGCGCTGGCCGCCGCCCACCACCTGCTGCTCGCCCACGGCCTGGCCGTGCGCGCCCTGCGCGAGGCGGGTGCCCGCGAGGTCGGCATCACCCTCAACCTCGACCGGATCGAGGCCGCGAGCGACTCCGCCGCGGACCTGGCCGCGCTGCGCCGGGCCGTGACGCTGCACAACGACACGTGGACCGAGCCGCTGTTCGCCGGCCGCTACCCCACGGGCGAGGCCGAGACGTGGGGCGCGCTCGCGGACGGCTCGTACCGCCGCGAGGGCGACCTGGAGGTCATCGGGGCGCCGCTGGACTTCGTGGGCCTCAACTTCTACCGCCCCCTCACCGTCGTCGACGCCCCGCACCGCGAGCCCGACCCGGCCCGCCGTACCGCCGTCGACATCGGCGTGCGCGAGACCGACCCGTACGGGACGCGGCACACCACCATGGGCTGGCCCGTCGTCCCGGAGTCCTTCACGGCACTGCTGCTGGAGCTCAAGGAGCGCTACCCCTCGCTGCCGCCCGCCTTCATCACGGAGAACGGCTCGGCCGAGGCCGACGTGGTCTCCCCCGACGGCCGCGTCGACGACTCCGACCGCGTCGCCTACCTGCGCGACCACCTCCACGCGCTCCTCGCCGCGATGGACGCGGGCATGGACGTGCGCGGCTACTACGTCTGGTCGCTGCTGGACAACTTCGAGTGGGCCCGCGGCTACGGCCAGCGCTTCGGCATCGTGCACGTCGACTACGACAACGACGCCAAGCGCACGCCCAAGGCCAGTTACGGCTGGTACCGCGACCTGATCGGCGCCCACCGGGCGGGACGGCAGGAGCAGTCGTGAAGTTCACCGACGGCTTCTGGATGATGCGCCCGGGCGTCACGGCGAAGTACGCGACCTCCGTCGCCGACGCCTCGGTCGCGGACGACCGGATCGTCCTGCACGCCCCGGTGAAACCGGTGCACCGGCGCGGCGACACGCTCAACAGCCCGCTGCTGACGGTGGAATGCTGGTCACCCGCCGAGGGCGTGATCGGCGTACGGACCACCCACCACGCCGGGAAGGTCCGGCGCGGCCCGGAGTTCGGCCTGCCGGGCGCCACGGACGGTGGCGCCGGGAAGACCTCCCGCGACGGCTCGGTGCTCGAACTGGCCTCGGGCGGGCTGACCCTGCGCGTCGACACCTCCGCCCCGTGGCAGCTGGGCTTCACGGCGGGCGGCCGCACCCTCACCTCGGCCGGCGCCCGCGGCACGGGATTCGTCACCGACGCGGACGACCGGCACTTCATGGTCGCCCAGCTGTCGCTCGGCGTCGGCGAACTGGTGTACGGGCTCGGCGAGCGCTTCACCCCGTTCGTCAAGAACGGCCAGACCGTGGACATCTGGCAGGCGGACGGCGGCACGATCAGCGAGCAGGCCTACAAGAACGTCCCCTTCCACCTCACCAACCGCGGCTACGGCGTCTTCGTCAACCACCCCGGCAAGGTCTCGTACGAGGTCGGCTCCGAGGTCGTCGACCAGGTGCAGTTCAGCGTCGAGGACCAGTCTCTGGAGTACTTCGTCGTCCACGGGTCCACCCCGAAGGAGATCCTGGCCCGCTACACGGCCCTCACCGGCCGCCCCGCGCTGCCGCCGGCCTGGTCGTTCGGCCTGTGGCTGTCGACCTCCTTCACCACCTCCTACGACGAGGCGACCGTCAGCCACTTCGTGCAGGGGATGGCGGACCGCGGGATCCCCCTGAGCGTCTTCCACTTCGACTGCTTCTGGATGCGCGAGTACCAGTGGAGCGATTTCACCTGGGACGCGGAGGTCTTCCCCGACCCCGAGGGCATGCTCGCCCGGCTCAAGGAGCGCGGGCTGCGCGTCTCCGCCTGGATCAACCCGTACATCGCGCAGAAGTCGGCGCTCTTCGCGGAGGGCATGCGCGAGGGCTTCCTCGTCATGCGGCCGAACGGCGACGTGTGGCAGTGGGACCTGTGGCAGCCGGGGATGGCGCTGGTCGACTTCACCAACCCCGCCGCCCGCGCCTGGTACGCGGAGAAGCTGCGCGCGCTGCTGCGGCAGGGCGTCGACGTCTTCAAGACCGACTTCGGCGAGCGCATCCCGGTCGACGTGGTGTGGCACGACGGCTCCGACCCGGAGCGGATGCACAACTACTACGCGCAGCTCTACAACCAGGTCGTCTTCGACCTGGTGCGCGAGGAGCGCGGCGAGGGCGAGGCGGTGCTCTTCGCCCGCTCGGCGACCGCGGGCGGGCAGCAGTTCCCGGTGCACTGGGGCGGCGACTGCGAGTCGACGTTCACGGCGATGGCGGACAGCCTGCGCGGCGGTCTGTCGCTGGGACTGTCGGGCTTCGGCTTCTGGAGCCACGACATCGGCGGTTTCGAGGGGACGCCGGACCCGGCGCTGTTCAAGCGCTGGGTGCAGTTCGGCCTGCTGTCCTCGCACAGCCGGCTGCACGGCAGCAAGTCCTACCGCGTGCCGTGGGAGTTCGGGGAGGAGGCGGTCGCCGTCACCCGCGACTTCACCCGGCTGAAGAACCGCCTCATGCCGTACCTGTTCCGGGCGGCGCTGCAGGCCCGTGACGAGGGCACGCCGATGATGCGGGCGATGGTGCTGGAGTTCCCCGACGACCCGGCCTGCCACCACCTCGACCGGCAGTACATGCTCGGCGACGACGTGCTGGTCGCCCCGGTCCTCAGCGCGGACGGCGAGGTCGAGTACTACGTACCGGCCGGCACCTGGACGCACCTGCTGACCGGCGAGCGCGTGGAGGGCCCGGGCTGGCGGCGCGAGACGCACGGCTTCGACTCGCTCCCGCTGCTGGCCAGGCCCGGCTCGGTGGTGCCCTTCGGCGCCGCCGAGGAGGCCCCGGAGTCCGACTGGGCGGACGGGGTCACCCTTCGGGTGCACGCCCCGGCCGACGGCGGCGCGACGGTCACCGCCGTGCCGGCTCCGGACGGCTCGACGGCCGCCGTCTTCCGCGTGGGCCGTACGGGTGACACCGTCACGGTCGAGGCCCTGGGCGAGCGCCCGCCGGCCGCGCCGTGGAGCGTGCTGCTCGTCGGCGCGGACGTCACGGACGGGGTCGAGGGCGCCGTATCGGCCGAGCGCACGGAGCTGGGCGTGCTCCTGACGTGCGACGCGGGAACCGGGAGGGTGTCGGCGCGCTGGTCGTGAGTGACCGCGCGCCGGCCGCACGGGGCCTGCGCCCTGGCCCTGTCGGGCTACGGGAGCAGGCCCAGCCGGCTGCGGATGGCCTGGACGGCGCCCTCGGCGTCGTCGACGGTGACGGTGAAGTACCGGCCGTTGTCGAGGTCGATCACGACACCGGGCCCGCGGCGGACGACGACCGCGGTGCCCTGCTCGGGCCGCCATCGGTATCCCCAGCCGCCCCAGTGGCGGGGGCTGACGACAGGGGCGAGGTGGGCGTCGTTGATCTCCTCCCACCGGATCCGGCGGCGGGGCACGCCGATGTGGCCGCAGCGCACCTGGAGCCCGTCACGGTCCACGTTCACGCGCACATGCGTGAACGCGAGGGTTCCGAACAGCACCAGCAGCCCCGCTGCGATGCAGCCCACCACCGACATGACCAGCGGCACTGTGCCCGAGGTGTAGGGCGAGGTCACGGCGAGCTCGATGCCGAGCGCCATGCAGGCCGCCCCCGCGGCTGCGAGGAGCCACTGGAACCGGTTGCTCGCGTGGCCTGTCCACACCTGGGATGTACGCGCGTCGTCACGCTGCGCGTCCGTCATAGTCCGCAGCCTACTCATCCCACGGCGTATTGGCACCGTTGCACGGGGAGATACGCCGAGATGGACCGGCGCGCCGGGGCCCGGGGGGCGTGCGGCGTGGATCGCGGGGCGGGTCAGCGCGCCTCGGCCGCCGCGGGTGCGACGGCGGCGGCGCCGAGGGAGCGGCCCTCGGCGTAGGCCAGGGCCTCGGGTGTGACGCCGCCCGCCCGGCCGCTGAGGATCACCGCGAGGTTTCCGGTGGGTGCCGCGTCCGGCCGCGGCTCGGCGCCGATCCGGCGGAGCGTCTGGGCGGCGACGGCGTCGGCCGAGCCGTACAGCAGTGCGGGGGCCGCCAGCGCGGCCCGGATGCGGTCGGCGACCAGCTCGTAGTGCGTGCAGCCGAGGACGACCGCCTCGACGTCGGAGGGCGTGAGCGCGGCCGCCGCGGCGACGGCGGCGGCCGTCGCGGCCTCGTCGGCCCGGTCGACGGCGTCGGCGAGGCCGGGGCAGGGCACCTCGGTGATCTCGGCGCCGTTGCCGAAGTCCTCGATCAGTCCGCGCTGGTAGGGGCTGCCGGTGGTCGCCGGGGTCGCCCAGATCGCCACCTTGCGGGCCCCGGCGGCGGCCGGCTTGATCGCCGGGACGGTGCCGATGACCGGGACCGCGGGTTCGAGGGCCGCGCGCAGTGCGGGCAGCGCGTGCACGGTGGCGGTGTTGCAGGCCACGATCAGCGCTTGCGGGCGGTGCCCGGCGGCGGCGAGGGCGCAGGCCAGGGCGTGCGCGGTGACGTCCTCGGGAGTGCGCGGGCCCCAGGGCATGCCGTCGGGGTCGGAGGAGAGCACCAGGTCCGCGTCGGGCCGCAGCCGGCGGATGGCGGCGGCCGCGGCGAGCAGGCCGATACCGGAGTCCATCAGCGCGATCTTCACGGGGCACAACCTTACGCGATGCGATTGTCGGCCCGCTCTGCGGCCGTACCGGGGGAAATGACGCACGCGGGAGGGCCACGGCGGCAGACTGCCCGAGTGACGTGGCTGACGTGGGTGACCGTGGTGTCGTTGCTGGCGTGGGTGTGGCTGCTGCTGGCGCAGGGGCTGTTCTGGCGGACGGACGTACGGCTGCCGGCCGTCGCGGCGGAGCCGCGGGAGTGGCCGGACGTGGCGGTGGTCGTCCCGGCGCGGGACGAGGCGGAGGTGCTGCCGCGGAGCCTGCCGAGCGTCCTGGCGCAGCGCTACCCGGGACGCGCCGAGGTCGTCCTGGTGGACGACGGCAGCAGCGACGGCACCGGGGCACTGGCCCGCGGGCTGGCGGACCGGGCGGACGGGCTGCCGTTGCGCGTGGTCTCGCCGGGGCCCGTCCCGGAGGGCTGGACGGGGAAGCTGTGGGCGGTGCGGCACGGCATCGAGATGGCCACCTCGTCCGGCGGCCCGGAGTTCCTGCTGCTGACGGACGCCGACATCGCGCACGGTCCGGACTCGTTGCGCCGCCTGGTCGCCGCGGCTGAGGGCGCCGGTCTGGACATGGTGTCGCAGATGGCCCGGCTGCGGGTCGCCACCACCTGGGAACGGCTGATCGTCCCCGCCTTCGTCTACTTCTTCGCGCAGCTGTACCCGTTCCGCCGGGTGAACCGGCCGCGCGCCAGCACCGCCGCGGCCGCCGGCGGATGCGTGCTGATCCGCCGCTCGGCAGTGGAGCGGGCGGGGGTGCCCGACGCGATCCGGCACGCGGTGATCGACGACGTGGCGCTGGCCCGCGCCGTCAAGCGGACCGGCGGCCGGATCTGGCTGGGCCTGGCCGACGAGGTCGACAGCGTCCGCCCCTACCCGGGCCTGGCCGAGCTGTGGCGGATGGTGTCGCGGAGCGCGTACGCGCAGCTGCGGCACAGCGCGGTCCTCCTGGCCGGCACGGTGCTCGGCCTGCTGCTGGTGTACGTGGTCCCGCCGCTCGCCGCGATCGGCGGGGCGCTCGCCAGCGAGCGGTGGCTGTGCGCGGCGGGCGCGGCGGCGTGGGCCCTGATGTGCGGCACCTACCTGCCGATGCTCCGCTACTACCGGCAGCCGCCCTGGCCGGCGCTGCTGCTGCCGTTCACGGCGGTCCTCTATCTGCTGATGACGGTCGACTCGGCGGTGCAGCACGCCCGGGGCCGCGGGGCCTCGTGGAAGGGCCGCACCTATGCGCGGCCGCGGCCCGACGACGCCTCGGCGTAGACCACGGCGAGCCGGGCGCCGACGGCCGCCGTGCCGTAGCGGCGCCGGGTGCGGTCGGCGAGGACCGTGGGCCGGCGCGCGGACAGCCGGGCGGCGGCCTCCACGAGCGCCCGGCCGAGGGCGGGCGCGTCACCGGGTTCGACGAGCACCCCGCCGTCGTGCCCGACGAGTTCGGGCAGCGCGCCGGTGCGGGTCCCGACGACGGGGGTGCCGCAGCACAGCGCGTCCAGCGCGCGCACGCAGAAGCTCTCCACATGGCTCGCCATGAGGAAGAGGTCGGCGTGCGCGACGGTGTGCAGCGCCTCGGCACGGCGGCGGGCCCGCCGCACCGTGACGAAGTGGGCCACTCCGCACTTGCGTATCAGCTCGCGCACGTCGGCGGGGAGTTCGGCGGACCCCTCGGCGATGACGTCCAGCCGCAGCCGCGGGTCCTTGACCCTGGCGGTGGCGAAGGCGTGGACCAGCACCTCCCAGCCCTCGTACGCCTCGAAGCGCCCGGCGGCCGCCACCCGCACCGGGTCCTGACTGATCCGGGTGCGGGCGGGCACCGGCGGCAGCAACTCGGGGCCGACGGGGTGGGGGACCAGGCGGTGCCGGCCGGGGAGCCGGAGTTCGCCGAGCCGCAGCAGCACGGCGTCACTGACCGCGAGGACGGCGGCGGCCTCGCGGTAGATCCGGGCGCGGGCCCGTCGCACGGGCCGGCCGGGGAGGGGGCGCGTGGGGTGGCCGAACAGGCAGGGGTCGTCCTCGGTGAGGACGTACGGCAGCCCGGCGGACCGTGCGAGCCGGGGCAGCAACTCCTGGGCGCCTGGCAGATGGCCGTGGAGGAGGTCGAACCGGCCGCACTCGGCCGCCTCGTGGCGCAGCACGCCCCCGACGCGGCCCGCGGTGACCCGCCGTGCCACGGCGCCGCCGTGGGGGACGGCGACCTGGTAGTGGTGCGGCCGCTCGGGATCGCGGCCGGCGTAGGGGAGCCCGCGGACGGCGGGCAGGGTCAACGCGTGGACGGCCACCACGTCGACGACGTCGGCGACGGCCGCCGCGGCCTTGTGCCATTCGTCCGGCCGTGTCGGCCGGTTCTGCCCGAAGAGCATGGCGACGCGCATGGCTCACTGTGGCATATCAGGGGCCTCCCGGGACGAAGTTCGCCGGAGTCACGGAAACGCCGCGTTCCTCCTTCGTGCGGGTGACCTGTTGGTGCGCGAGAGTGTCGGCCCCGTCACCCTCCGACACCATCCCACGGGGGTACTTCCCCGCGCCCGTGTTCCCACGTGACGAGCGGTAACGCCCCAGGCCCAGCGCCTTTACGGGATCCGAACGGCGGCCACGGACCGATTTCCTCCGATTCGATGGCAATAGGGTCCAGCCGTCACTCACTGCACATGAAATGACCTGCTAATCGGTCTCCCCAACCAGCACATCGTGGGCTTAACTTATGGGCTATGACCTCCCCCCGCGGTTCTTACGGCGGTGGCTACTACACGTCGCCGTTCTTCCCCGACACCCCGATCTACGACAGCCTGGTCGCAGAGCGGGGCACCCCCCAGATCGCGCCGATCCGCGTCCCGTCCGCGTACGAGACCACCGGCAGCAATCTCCCGGCCCTGCCGGCCGCGCTCCCCGCGCTGCCCGCCGGTCCCTCCCACCACTCCTCCGCGCCGAGCACGCCGTCGTACTCCGGCTACTCGGCGCCCGGTTACCAGCAGCCCCAGCTGCAGCAGGCGCCGGCGCCCTACATCCCGCAGCAGGCCACCGCGCCCCGGCCCGCGGCCTTCAACGGCGGGTACCAGACGCAGCAGGCCCCGCAGCAGTACCAGGGCCCGGCCGGCTACGAGCAGGTGCGTCCCGCCGCGGCCCCGCGTCCGGCGCCGCCGCGCCCCGTGGCGCCCACCGGCTACGACGAGCAGCCGTACCAGCGGCGCAACCTCGGCCAGGGCTACTACTCGGGCTGATGCCCACGGGCGGCCCGGTCCCCGCCGACGGGTGACCGCGCCGCCTGGCACGATGGCGGAATGACGACTCCGACGCCGACACCGCGCCTCAGCGCACTGCACGTCCACCCCGTCAAGTCACTCGGTGGACAGCGGTTGTCCGAGGCAGCGGTGGAGCCGTGGGGGCTCGCCGGAGACCGCCGGTGGATGCTCGCCGACGCTGCGGGACGATGTGTCACGCAGCGCGAGCAGCCCCGGCTGGCCCTGGCGCGCGCGGAGTCGTCCCCCGGCGGTGGGCTGCTGCTCACCGCCCCGGGGATGCCGGTGCTGGACATCGCCGTACCGGGACCGTCCACGACGGTCCCGGTGCACATATGGGGCGACAAGGTGGAGGCCGTGCCCGCGGGAGAGGCGGCCGCCGCCTGGTTCGCCGGGTACCTGGGGATGGAGGTCACCCTCGTCCACCTCGACGACCCCGGCCGCCGCCGCCCGATCGACCCCGACTACGCACTCCCCGGTGAGACCGTCGGCTTCGCCGACGGCTTCCCCCTGCTCGTGACGACCGAGGCCTCGCTGGCCGCCCTCAACGCGCTGATCGCCGCGGGCGACCACCCCGGGGAGGGGCCGCTGCCGATGGACCGCTTCCGTCCCAACGCCGTGATCGCGGGGACCGACGCCTGGGCCGAGGACACCTGGACCCGGATCCGCATCGGGGAAGTCGAATTCCGCGTCGTGAAGCCCTGTGGACGTTGCGTGGTGACGACGACGAACCAGGACACGGCGGTCCGCGGCCGGGAGCCGCTGCGCACCCTCGCGCGCCACCGCAGATTCGGGGGCAGACTGGTTTTCGGACAGAATCTCGTGCCCGTACGACCCGGAACACTCCGGGTGGGCGACGCGTTGTTGTCAGTGGAGTAGACGCGTCCCGAGACCGCGGCACGGTCCGGGCCCCGGCGGGTGCCGGCGTGAGATGGCCCCCTCCCGCCCGTTCCATGCCGCGCATGTGCCGTGCCATGTGCGGTACTTGGACGGTGACAGGGGGTGCGACGACCGATGACGGCCACGCACGTGCGGTGGTGGCGTTGGCGGAAGAACAGGCTGCGCCGCCGTTCCGACGTGTTCGAGGCCTGTGCGGGAGTCGCGGCGGGCTGCGCCATCGTCCTGGGGGCGCCGGCCGCGGGGCTGACGGCCGGGCTGGCCGTGGACCACTCCCTCCAGCACACCGTCAGCGTCCAGCACGCCGACCGCACGCAGGTCGCCGCCGTGGTGCTCAAGGCCGGACCGCGTGAGGCAGCCGACCCCGACCCCGAGTCCGGCCGCGTCCGCGAGGAACGCCGTGACGCCGTGGTCCGCTGGACCGCGCCGGACGGGCACGTCCACACCGCCCAGGTGCGGGTGGGCGCCGCCCACGACAAGGGCGATCACGTCACCATGTGGACCGACAAGTCCGGTGCCGTGCCCGCGCCCGCGCCCCTGGACTCCCGCTCCGCCACCACGCACGCGATGCTCGCCGGCATCGGCACCTTCCTCGCCGCGAGCGTGGTGGGGTTGATGGGGCGCCAGGTGCTCATGTGGCAGCTGATGCGCCGCAGGCTCGCCGAGTGGGAGCGCGAGTGGGCCGCCGCCGGCCAGAGCTGGGGCCGCGCCGGAGCGGGCGGCTGACCACACCGGGTACGCACGCCGGTGCCTGCGATCATCCGCAATCGGCCTCATCCGGCCGGATCCATCAGGTGATCCATCAGCATCTGGGTGCTGGCGCGCGCCCGGCGCGCGCTACCGTGGAGGCCCCCAGGTCGGCGCAGTGCAAGAGGACGGGGCAGAGCATCTCCATGGCACAGGGCGTGGTTCAGGTGACGCACACCAGCAGCTCGCGGTGGCGCCGCCGCACGGGAGAGTACGAGAGCCTCGCCGCGGCCCTGGATGCGGCCGCCGAAGGCGACGTGCTCTCGGTCAACCCCGGGACCTACCGGGAGAACCTCGTCGTGGAGAAGGTCATAACACTCCGCGCGGCCGAGGGGCCGGGCTCCGTGCGGATCGCCCCGCCGGCCGGTGTCGCACTGACCGTCCGGGCCGCTGCCACGGTCCAGGACCTCTCCGTCGAGGGGCAGGACACCTCCGCCGCCGCCCTGCTCGTCGAGGGCGCCACGCCCGAACTCACCGGACTGCGGGTCAGCACCCGTTCCGCGGTGGGCATAGAGGTCCGTGACGGGGCGCGGCCGACCGTGCGCCGCTGCACCGTGGACAACCCGGCCGGGCTCGGGATCAGCGTCCTGGAGGCCGCGGGCGGCCTGTTCGAGGAATGCGAGGTGGTGGCCGCCGGTCAGACCGGCATCTCGGTGCGCGGCGGCGCCTCCCCGCGGCTGGAACGATGCCGGGTCCGCAACGCCTCCGGCGCGGGAATCTCCCTCACCGGGGAGGGCACCGTGGCCGAGGCGGTCGGCTGCGAGGTGTACGAGGTCAAGGGCACCGGTGTACAGGTCGCCTCGCGCGCCGCCGGACACCTCACCGAGTGCCAGGTGCACCGCACCACCGGCGACGGCATCACCCTGGACACCGACGCGGTCCTGACCCTCTCCGACTGCGACATCCACGACGTGCCCGAGAACGCCGTCGACCTGCGCTCCCGCGCGGTCCTCACCCTCACCCGCACCACGGTGCGGCGCTTCGGCCGCAACGGGCTGTCCGTCTGGGACCCGGGCACCCGGGTGGACGCCAACCAGTGCGAGATCCACGACAACCAGGGCGACTACCCGGCGGTCTGGGTCAGCGACGGCGCGGCCGTCGTCCTCGACTCCTGCCGCGTGCACGACGTGCCCGACGCCCTGTTCGTGCTCGACCGGGGCTCGCGCGCCGACGTCGTCGACAGCGACATCTCCCAGGTCCGCAACACCGCGGTCTCCGTCAGCGACGGCGCCACCGTGCAGCTCGACGACTGCCGTATCCGCGAGGCCTCCACCGGCGCCTGGTTCCGCGACCACGGCAGCGGCGGCACCCTGTCGGCCTGCACCATCGACGACACGGCGACCGGTGTCATCGTGACGAAGGGCGCCGACCCCACGTTGGAGCGCTGTGTCGTCACCAACCCGGCCGAGGCCGGGTTCTACGTCTCCGCGGGGGGCCGCGGGACCTTCACCGGCTGCCGGGTCACGGGCAGCCGGGGCTACGGCTTCCACATCATCGACGGGTGCCGCTCCACGCTCACCCGCTGCCGCACGGAGCGCTGTGCACGCGGCGGTTACGAGTTCGCCGAGCCGGGCCCGGTGACGGAGGACTGCACCGGGGATCAGAGCGGTGAGCGCCGCACCGTGCCCGAATCGTCGGGTGTGCCCGCTCCGGCGGGCGAACGGCAGCCCGCGGCCGCGTCGTTCGGGCTGCTCGGCGGGCTGCCCGTGGCACCGACCGGCGCCGCCGAGGCGGCGGCCGTGCCCGCCCCGTCCCCGGCCGGGGACACCCGGCCCTCGGACGAAGTCCTGGCCGAACTCGACGCGCTGGTGGGCCTGGAGAACGTCAAGCGGGAGGTGCGCTCCCTGATCGACCTGATCGCGGTGGGCCGCAGACGCCGCGAGGCCGGGCTCAAGGCCCCCTCCCCGCGCCGCCACCTGGTCTTCACCGGCTCCCCCGGCACCGGCAAGACGACCGTCGCCCGGCTCTACGGCGAGATCCTGGCCGCCCTGGGCGTGCTGGAGCGCGGCCACCTGGTGGAGGTGGCCCGCGTCGACCTGGTGGGCGAGCACATCGGCTCGACGGCCATCCGCACCCAGGAGGCCTTCGAACGTGCGCGGGGCGGGGTCCTGTTCATCGACGAGGCGTACGCCCTCGCCCCCGAGGACTCCGGCCGGGACTTCGGGCGGGAGGCGATCGACACCCTGGTGAAGCTGATGGAGGACCACCGCGACGCCGTCGTGGTGATCGTCGCCGGCTACACGGCGGAGATGGAGCACTTCCTGTCCGCCAACCCCGGTGTCGCCTCCCGCTTCTCGCGGACCATCACCTTCGACGACTACACCCCGGTCGAACTGCTGCGGATCGTGCGGGCCCAGGCCGAGGAGCACGAGTACCAGCTCTCCGAGGACACCGGCGAGGCGCTGTACAAGTACTTCACCGCGATCCCCAAGGGCCCGGCCTTCGGCAACGGCCGCACCGCCCGGCAGACCTTCGAGGCCATGGTCGAGCGCCACGCGGGCCGGCTCGCCCGGATCAGCGAGCCCAGCCATGAGGAGCTGCAACTGCTCTACCCCGAGGACCTCCCCTCGCTGCCCTGACCCTGCACGGGCAGCGTCCCCTCCGTGTTCCGGTGGAGCCAGCCGAGCAGCGCGCCGCGCTCGGCGGCGAAGGCCGGATCGGCCTGGTAGTCGAAGTGGGTCAGCAGGGGCGCGGGCAGCGGGTGTTCCTCCGTCCGCCCGTACGCCGCGGGATCGGGCAGCGGCGCGCGGTCGACCGGTGGCCCGGGCTCGTCGAGGTGGACCGGGCCGCCGATGGGATCCGTACGGCGCCACAGATTGCGCCAGGCGTGCAGCTCACCGTGGAGCGAGGTCAGGGCGGGGGGCCCGAAGTAGGCCGGGAACCACCGCCCGTACAGCCGTCCCAGCGGAGAACCGTAGGTGAGCAGGGCGATCCTCGCCCGGGTCGCCGGATCCAGCTGCCAGACCGCCGCCGCGGCCAGGACGCTCCCCTGGGAGTGCCCGGAGAGGATGATCCGGCCGCGGTGCGCCCGTGTCCAGGTCGTCATGCGCCAGGTGAGGTCGGGCACGGCGCGCTCGGCGTAGCAGGGCGGGGCGAAGGGGTGCGCGGCACGGGGCCAGAAGGTGCCCACGTCCCAGAGGATGCCCACGGTGCGGCGCGCCCCGGCGTCGCGGTAGGCCCTGCGGCCGAGCGCGATCAGGGCGACCACGCCGGCGCCCACCAGCCAGGAACCGAGGCTCTGGGCGGTCTCCGCGACCGTGCGCACCCATCCGGGCGCGCCCGCCCCGGCGCGCCCGGGGACGGCACCGCTCAGCCAGGCGCCGGCGAGCGCCCCCGCGCCCAGCAGAAACGCCACGATCCCGACGACCCCGATGAACAGGGCGGCCTGGTCGGTGAGTTCTGCCCTGGCCCGGGCCATGGCGATCTGGCGGCTGCGCGCGGGCTCGTGCTCCTCGCCCGGGTAGTCGGCCTCCACCTTCGGCACCAGGGCCCGGGTCCGGCGCAGCAGCCGCCTGCCGCGCACGACGACCACCACGGCCAGCACCAGCAGCAGTACCGGGATCGCCGAGGCCTGCCAGGACAGCAGCACGGGCGGCCCGGGGACGAGGCCGCCCCCGCTGCCGGGCGTGGCACCGCGGTCGAGCCAGTCCGCGACCCGCTGGGCGATCCCTCCGGTGAGCACCCCGCCGAGGGAGCACGCGAGCAGGCCCACGGCCGGTCCGCCCAGACCGCGCAACTCCGCCCGGCCGCCGCCTGAGCGGTGCATCAGATGGGCGACGCACACGAGCGCCACGAGCAACAGCCCCTGGGTGAGGGCGAGCCAGCCGAAGGCCTCCCCGGACGGCAGCCGCCCGACGGCGCTCCAGCCCGGCCGGTGCCAGCAGGCGTATCCGGCCGCGGCCAGCAGCGCGGCGGCCGTCCCGCCGAGCATCACCCGGGCCAGCCGTGGATCCAGGGCCTCGTCCGGCGCGTGCTCGCTGCGTCCCATGCCGCAGGTCACGGCGACCACCGCGACCGTCAACCCGGCCAGGGCGCCCGTCAGCAGCCAGCCGACGGCGGTGAGTATCCGGATCCCGCCCACGTCCATGTCCCGCTCCAGCGGGGGGACGACCAGCGCGACCGCCACCGTGAGCAGCCCGGCCGCCGTGTGGGCCGCGCGGAGCCGGGCCACCAGCCGCCGTCCGTACCAGAAGCCGCGCCGCGCCAGCGGTGTGACGTCCGGCCCCTCGCGCTCGTCGGGATGCTGGCCGGGCAGGGGCCGCTGGGACTCGTAGGCGTACCAGGTGCGCCGGGAGAGCCACCACAGCAGCAGGGTCAGCCCGGCGGGCAGCGCGGCCCCTGCGGCGATCCGGCGCCCCGGCTCGCCGGCGGCGAGGAAGGAGAGCCGGCTCTTGCCGCCCGCGCAGGCGGCGTTGCCCGCGCACTGCCAGGCCACCAGGTCCATCGCGACCTCGCAGGCCGCGGCCACCAGCAGCACCGTCAGGGACAGCGCCAGCAGCCGCACCAGCACGTCGTACGCCCGGTCCATGCCCGGCCGGGAGACCGGCGGCCGCATCCAGTGCGCCAGATTGGCCACCATGAAGGGGAGCAGGAGCAGCCAGAGCGCGCGACTGGCGTCCCCGGACGTCAGATTGCACCAGGAGTAGGCGTCGGGCACCGGGCCCTCGCCGTACTCCTGCGAGCGGCGTTCCGCATCGACGTCGGCGGCACGCCGGTAGATCCCGGCGGTGTCGTCACCGCAGACGCGCGAGATGCGCGGGTCGTTGAGCATCGTCTGCGGTGTCGTCCCGCCGACGCCGTGGACCAGCAGCTCGAGCGACAGCTCCGTCCGTACCGTATCCGACCGCATCGCGATCGCCTCCCGTACTTTCCCCGTGGCGCGCGTACGGCGTCGCGCGTATTCAGAATCGGGCACACGTACCAGTACTGGACAGAGGTGTTCACGAATGCCACCCGAACGTGTCACACGCGGTGCGTGTGGGACCGGTCACCCCGCGCCCTTCACCCCCCGTCCCGCGGGGGAGGTCGTGGAAGGATGGCCGGACTGCCGGTCCGGGCAGCATCGGGATCACATCAGAGGATGGGACGGGACCTCGGGTGAGCGACAACCAGAACCTGCTCGCGGAGCAGCGACGTGCGCTGATCCTGGACGAGGTCCGGCGGCGCGGCGGGGTCCGGGTCAACGAGCTGACCCGGAGGCTGAACGTCTCGGACATGACCGTCCGCCGCGACCTCGACGCGCTCGCCCGTCAGGGCGTGGTCGAGAAGGTCCACGGCGGCGCCGTGCCGGTCGCGCCGGCCAGCAGCCACGAGCCGGGCTTCGAGGCGAAGGCGGGCCTCGAACCCGGGGCCAAGGAGGCCATCGCCCGCGCCGCCGCGCGGCTGGTCACCCCCGGCAGCGCCATCGCGCTCACCGGCGGCACGACGACGTACGCGCTCGCCCACCACCTGCTCGACGTGCCCGGCCTCACCGTGGTCACCAACTCCGTACGGGTCGCCGACGTCTTCCACTCCGCGGCCCGCGGCGCGGCCGCAGGCCGCGAGGGCGCCGCGACCGTCGTCCTCACCGGCGGTGTGCGCACCCCCTCGGACTCCCTGGTCGGCCCCGTCGCGGACCGGGCGATCGGCTCGCTCCACTTCGACCTGCTCTTCCTCGGCGTCCACGGGATCTCGGTCGAGGCGGGCCTGTCCACCCCCAACCTGGCCGAGGCGGAGACCAACCGGCGCTTCGTCCGCTCCGCCCGCCGGGTGGTCGTGATCGCCGACCACACCAAGTGGGGCACCGTGGGCCTGAGCTCCTTCGCCACGCTGGAGGACGTGGACACCCTCGTCACGGACGCGGGCATCCCCGAGGTGCTCCGGGCGGAGATCGCCGAGCACCTGTCGGACCTCGTCGTCGCCGGCGAGCCGGGGGACCCCGAGCCGGGCACCGGCACGGCCGAGGACACCGCAGACAACTGACGACTCATCAACTAACGTACGGCGCATGACGCGCCGACTGCGCCCCACACGCCAGGTGGACCTGGACTTCCTCGTCTCAGCGCCGCTCCGCCTCGTCTTCGCCGCCGACGCGGCGGCGCCGCCCGACGCCGTCCACACCGCTCTCGCCAAGGACACCAAGGGCTGGACGGCCTGGTTCGACGCCGTCACGGCCGCCGTGCCGACCGTAAAGGGCCGCACGGTCGGGCTGCGCGGAGGAATACGCTTCGAGGAGACGGTCCTCGCCGACGAACCCCCGCGACGCTTCGCCTATCGCGTCGACGCGACCAACGCCCCCGGCCTGCGCGCCCTGCTGGAGGAGTGGGCGCTCTCCCCCACCGCGGCCGGCGGCACCCGTGTGCGCTGGACCTTCGCCGCCGACGGCCCGCCGGCCCTGCGCGCCCTCCTGCTCATGTCCCGGCCGGGCCTGGGCCTGTCCTTCCGCTCCGCGGTCCGCTCGCTGGACCGCCGACTGGCCTCCTGAGCGCGTCCGGGGGCCTCAGGTGCGGGAGACGGTGCCACAGTCCCCGGACCCGGTCCGCTCGGCCGCGAGGTCCCTGCTGCGGTCGTAGGGGTCCACGGTGGGCCCCGACCGATCGGCGTCGCCACCCTGCGGGGCGTCGGAGGCGAACCGCGGGTGGAGCCAGCCGTCGTGGACGGAACAGGCCGAGTTGGCGATGTCGTCGTCGTACCGGGTGACCGCGAACTTGCCGGGGGTGACCCGGTAGCGGGACGGGTCGGGGAACTCCACGTCCAGAATGCGGCGGATGATCGTCCGGGCGACCTCGGTGGATCCGGACCCCGCCTTCACCACGGGGTACACGAAGGTGTAGTCGGCGTGGACGACGACGGCGCGGTCCTTGCCCTTCGTGAAGGTCATCCGGCCGCGGGCCTTGACCACGTCTCCCGCCAGGGCGACTTCGGAGGGCTTGAAGCGCACCGCGAGCCGCAGCGGGTCGTTCTTCTCGGTCGGCTCGCGGAAAGCCGTCTCGAACCGGGTGCGCGTCTCGCGCTGGCTCGGATCGAGCATCCCCAAAGCGGCGTCCGGCCGTTCGCCCCGAAGCGTCGCGGGGTCGAGGTTGGTGTCGACCAGGTACGCCTTGACGTTCTTCAGGGCCGCCGTCACCTGCGCCGACGTCATCCAGCCGGCCGACCGCGCCTTCGGCGGGACGATCCCCGCGGCGCCGTCGGCGTACTGCTTCGCCGGAGAGCCGGCGAACGGGTCCTGGAGCGTGGGCGTGTCGGGGAACGGCTCCTTCGAAGGGGCGCTCGTCGGCTCCGCCGTCTCCATGGGGAGCGGCGTGGAGTCCGGGGCCGCGCTGCCGTCGCTGCCGCGCATCGAGTCCAGCGCCCAGCCCGGGTTCAGGGCGAACAGCAGCACCCCGACGGCGGCGAGGACACCGATCAGCCCGAGCCAACGGCGGCGCCGGTGGCCGCGTTCCTCGACCCCGTAGACCGCGGGGCCGGTGCGCCAGCCCTCCGGCCGCGCGGGCGGCGGGTTGCCGCGCCCCCAGCGCTTGCCCCGGCGCGCCGCCTCCTCGTCCTGCTGCCGCAGCCGCTCGGTGACCATACGGGCGCGCGCGGAGGGTTCCTTGGGCGCGGACGCGCGGATCTCCGCCTCGGAGTCCTGTACGAAACGGTCCCAGACGTCGTCGGGAATGGAGGGGACGTCGTCGGGGGACGGCGGGGAGGTGGTCACCGGAGGCTCTCTCACAAGGGCGGGCTGACAGGACTTTCTATAACCGAACACAGGTTCCCCACAAGTCCCGTCGGCCCCGCCGCGCCCGCGATCGGCGCCTCAGCGGTATTCCGCGAGCCGCGGCCGCACCCCCACGAACACGAGTACCGCCGCGATGCCGAGGAGACCCGCGGGAACGGCGGGCCAGCCGTCGAGCCCGGAGCGCGCGGCGTCCGTGCGCGAGACGAAGTCGGCCTGCTCGTCCCGGGCGAGGGCGTCCAGGGTGGTCGCGAAGTCCCAGAAGTCGAAGCCCACCTCACCGCGGCCGACGTCCGTGAGCACCACGGCCGCCTCGTCGATCCGCTTGCCGGCCATCAGCTCCACGAGCTTGCGGTCGTCCGCGCGGAAGTGCCCGTAGCGCTCGTTGACGTCGGCGTACGCGGGGCGCTCGTCCGCCGAGGCCCAGCCCCCGGGCACGAGCAGTCCCTCCAGCCGCCGGTTCAGCGAGTCGAGTTCGGCGCGCTGCTGCGGCTCGGCGCCGTTGACGAGCCACCGGCTCTGTGTGGCGGCGGCCTCCGCGGCGACGGCGCGGGCCTGCGCGAGCCGCGACCAGGGGCGCAGTCCGTCCCGGGTACCGGCGTCGAGGTCGGCGGCGGCGCCGGTGAAGGAGGCCACCCCGGCCAGGGTGACACCGATCGCCACGGCCGTCGCGGCGGCCAGCGCCGGGTTGAGCACGCGACGGTAACGGCGCGCCAGGTCGCGCTGCCACCACAGGAGTACGGCGACGGCGGCCAGGCCGAGGACGCCGACGGCCACGGCCGAGCCCATGGCGGCGTCCCGCGCGGCGCGTGAGGCCGCGACGGCCTGCGCGTCGTAGGCGTTCGCCAGCGTCGCGACCTTGGGCAGCAGATGGCTGCGCATGATGTCGCCCGCCTCCGCGGAGAAGGCGACGGCGACCGCCGGGGGGTGGCCCGCGGCCCGCTCGTGGTGCTGTTCGTCGACGTAGGCGGCACGGCCGCCGGCGTCGTCGTAACGCCCGAGCAGGTCGAGGATGCCGCGCACCTGCGCGGCGTGGGCCTCGTCGCCGCCGAGCTGCCGCAGGAGGTCGCTGGCCTGGGCACGGCGCTGCTGCGCGGTGATGAGCGCGAGGAGCCGGTTGCCGACCGACACCTCGGGGTCGTCGGCCGCGTGCCCGGGCACCAGCTGGTTGGCGCGCTGGGCGTCCAGGTCCGCGAGGGCGAAGCCGAGTTCGGCGGCGACGGCGGCGCGGTGCGCGGACGTGCCGCGCAGCCGCTCCGCGTCCGACCGGACGGCGACGGCCCCGACGACCACGGCGAGGCACAGGGCGAGGACGGCGACGAGTGCGGCGGTCGCCTGGACGACCAGCCGCGCCGGAGGCGGCATGCGCCGGCGCCGGGCCCGGACGGGCGGCACCGGCGCCCGGGGCGCCGACGGTGCGGACGCACCGGGCGCGGGAGGCGTCGGCGCGACCGCCGGAGGCGCCACTTGAGAGATCGTCATATCGGGACGCTAAGAGCGCCCGGAGAAGGGAAGGCGGTACTCCGGCGGACCTCGGGTGACCACGGCGTAACAGAACGGAACGGACGGACCGGGTCAGTCCGGCCAGGCCGCCGTCGCCAGGAAGGCGTCGATGGTCACGGCGTACGGCCCGATGTCCAGGCCCTGTTCGGCAACCCAGGCATCGGAATAGTACTTGTCCAGGTACCGGTCGCCGGGATCGCACAGCAAGGTGACGACACTGCCCGTGCGGCCCGCCGCGGCCATCTCCGAGACGATCTTGAACGCGCTCCACAGTCCGGTCCCCGTCGACCCGCCGGCCTTGCGCCCGATGGCCGCCTCCAGGGCGCGTACCGCCGCCACGGAGGCCGCGTCCGGCACCTTCATCATCCGGTCGATGGCACCGGGCACGAAACTCGGCTCCACCCTGGGTCGGCCGATGCCCTCGATCCGTGAACCCCGTTCGCAGCACACGGCGTCGTCGCCGCTCACCCAGCCGTCGAAGAACACCGAGTTCTCCGGGTCCGCGACGCACACCAGGGTGTCGTACTGCATGTAGTGGACGTAGCGGGCGATCGTGGCCGATGTGCCGCCGGTGCCGGCGGTCGCCACGATCCACGCCGGGCAGGGGTTCCGCTCCAGGCGCAGCTGCTGGTAGATCGACTCGGCGATGTTGTTGTTGCCGCGCCAGTCGGTGGCGCGCTCGGCGTAGGTGAACTGGTCCATGTAGTGGCCGCCGCTCTCCTCCGCGAGGCGGGCGGACACCTCGTAGACCGTCCGCGGGTCGTCCACCAGGTGGCACCGGCCGCCGTGGAACTCGATCAGCCGCTGCTTCTCCCAGCTGGTGGTGCGCGGGATGACGGCGATGAACGGCACGCCGATCAGGGCGGCGAAGTACGCCTCGGACACCGCGGTCGAGCCGCTGGAGGCCTCGATGACCGGCTTGTCCGGCCGAATCCAGCCGTTGCACAGGCCGTAGAGGAAGAGCGAGCGGGCGAGGCGGTGCTTGAGGCTCCCGGTCGGGTGGGTCGACTCGTCCTTCAGATAGAGGTCGATGCCCCAGGCATCGGGGAGCGGGAAGCGCAACAGATGGGTGTCGGCGGAGCGGTTGGCGTCCGCCTGGACCTTCCGTACGGCCTCTTTGAGCCATCTTCGGTAGTCCGGGTCGGTCCGGTCCACGTCGACGGTGGACATGGCCTCCGTCGTCCTCTCACGGTCCGCGCGGTCACCCTTCCCGTTGCCGCTCACCTGCGCCGCCTTCCCTTCGCGCCTGTGTCCCGATCATAGGCAGACGCTGGTGCGGCGCCCTCCGGAGCGGGCAGACTGCGACCGGACGAAGGAGGGGATGCGCCGTGGCCGAAGCGGAGTTCAGCGCCACAGGGGTACGGATCGGACGGCGGCTGAGGTCGCTCACCCGGGGCGGGCAGGTCGTGATCCAGGACGGCCGCCTGGTGCTGCTCACCAGCCGCGGGCGGGAGATCGACAGTGCGCCGGTGGAGGACGTCCACGCCCTGACCCCGCGTTTCGCGGTGCGGCGCCGCACCCTGACCCGGCTCAACGGCACGGGCTACTTCCTGACCCTGCGCAAGCAGGGCACGGCTTCGGCGGGCCGCTTCCTGGACGCCCTGCGAACCGCCCGGGAGCGGGTCGCGCGTCGTTGACGCGAACGGAACGGCACTCTCCGCGTTCACGGAGTTGCGGTAAGCATCCATCGGGGTGATCCTTGAGTGGCGTCACGGAGTCACTGCAGCAGTCACTCACAGCAATCCCGCAAAGGTGTTCCCATTCCATGCGGGCGGGGCATGCCCCGGTCACAGGGGCGCGCCCTCCACCGCGGAGGGAGTCGCAGCCGTGATCAGCTCAGAAGGCAGTAAGCGGCAGTGTGCTCTGGAACTTGAGGCACTGCCGTCCCGGATCCAGCAGGTACGCCGTATCGTCGCCGCTCAGCTGCGGTACTGGCGGCTGGACCCCCTGACCGACCCCACTCTGCTGGGTATCACCGAACTGCTCGGCAACGTCCACCGGCACGCCCGGCCGGACAAGCGCTGTTCCGTCGAGCTGAGCTTCGCCTCCGGCTGGCTCACCGTCGCCGTCTCGGACAACGATCCGCGCCTGCCGCGGGTCCGCGAGTTCGAGCCCCTGGCCACCTGCGGCCGCGGCCTCGCCATGGTCGTGTCGATGAGCGACTGCTGGGGCACCGAGACCCTCAACGACGGTGGCAAGGTCGTATGGTTCACGCTCCGGGCCGAGGCCACCGTCTCGCCCAGGGCGATGACCGAGCAGGTGTCGGCGGCCGTGGTCCGCAAGGTCGCCCCGCGGACGCTGCCCGTGCTCCCCGAGACGCCGGAGGCCTGGCCGCCGGTGCTCGATCGTCTGGTCCCGGCAGCGGCCGAACCGGTTCTGGTCTGACGCGCGGCCGCCGCACCCCTCGAGGGGCACGGCGGCCGTGGCCCTCCGGGCCGTCGTCGGCGGATTCATTCCGCGGCGATGGCCCTCAGTACGTCCAGACGCGCCGCGCGCCGGGCCGGGCGCCATCCGGCCAGGACCCCGGCGACGAGCCCGACCAGCAGCACGACCGCGAGCCGGCCGGGCGGCACCGCGAAGGCACTCGTGCCCGCGGAGTCAGAGGCCTTGACCAGCGCCCAGCCGAGGAACGCCCCGAGCGCCAGGCCGCCGGCCGTGCCGAAGGCGGCCACCAGGACGGACTCCCAGCGGACCATGGCCCGCAACTGACTCCTGGTCTGCCCGACCGCCCGCAGCAGCCCCAGTTCGCGGGTGCGTTCGTGCATCGCGAGGGTGAGTGTGTTGGCGATGCCCAGCAGCGCGATGAGGACGGCCAGCGCGAGCAGCGCATAGACCAGCGTCAGCATGATGTCCACGCCCGAGGCGGCGGATTCCGCGTACTCCTCGCGGGTCTGCACCTCGGGGTCGCCGTATCCGCGGGCGACCTCTTCGACGGCTGCCCGTCCGTCGTCCGGCGCGACGCCGTCCTTGAAGGCGACGGCGACGAGGGTGTCGGAATCCTGCACCTTGTGCGGTGCCCAGGCGGTACGGGTGACGATGTAGTCGCCGCCGAGGCCGGCCTCCCGGTAGACGGCGCGCACGGTGAAGGACCTGCGGGTGCCGTCGGCGAAGGCCAGCACCATGGTGCTGCCCGGCCCCCAGTGGTGCTTGTCCGCTTCCTGACGGGAGACGGCGATGCCGTCCCGGCCGAGGCCGCTCAGCGATCCGTCGACGGCTCCGAGATCGAGCACCCGGGTCAGGGCGACGGGGTCGGTGACCGTCAACTGCCGCCCGCCGCCGTCGACTTCGGCGACGCCCTTGCCGAGCCCGACCGCCGTCGCCACCTCGGGCAGCCTCCCCACGGCGGGCGCGAGCTTCGGGCTGAGACCGCCCGCACCGGCGCCGAACCCCGAGGCCGTCACGGCGACGTCGCCGGCGAACGAGCGGTCCACGGTCCGGTCCATGGTGGCCTTCAGCGAGGCGCCGAAGACCGTGAAGAGCGACACCACGGCCACGCCGATCATCAGCGCGGTGGCGGTGGCCGCGGTGCGCTTCGGGCTGCGCAACGCGTTGCGCCGGGCCAGCGCCCCGGTGACACCGCGCAGCCGCGCCAGTGGTGCGCCGAGGACGCGTACCGCGTACGACGAGGCGACCGGCCCCAGGACGACGAACGCGACGACGACGAGAGCGGCTCCCGCGGAGGTGAGCCACACCTGGGGGGTGCCCGCCGCACCCGCCGCGGTCGTCGCGGCACCGGTTGCCGCCAGTGCCGCCCCCAGCAGCGCCCGTCCGCGCGACGCACCGGAGTGGTCGACCGCGGTCTCTCGCAGCGCGGCGAGGGGCGCCGTCCGGCCGGCCCGGACGGCGGGCAGCACGGCCGAACCCGTGCACACCAGCAGGCCGACGCCGAGCGGTACGGCCATCGCGGTGGCGCCGACGACCAGTCCACCCTCCGGGAAGGGGAATCCGACAGCCGGGAACAGCGCCTGGAGCCCGGCCGCGATGCCGATCCCGCCGAGGAGCCCGGCGGCCGAGGCGACCAGCCCCACGGCCACGGCTTCGGCGAGGGTCGAGCCCAGCACCTGGCGCCGGGACGCGCCGAGCGCCCTCAACAGGGCGTTCTCCCGGGTGCGCTGGGCGACGACGATCGCGAAGGTGTTGTGGATGCTGAAGGTCGCCACCAGCAGGGCGATCCCTGCGAACACCGTCAGCAGGGTCGTGAACAGCGACAGGAACCGCCCCGAGACCTGGTCGAGGTTCTCGTCCGTGGCCTGCTGCCCGGTGACCGCCTCGACGCCGTGGGGCACCACGCCCGCGACACGCCTCGCCAGTTCCTCCTGGCCGACGCCGGGATCCGCGCGCACCTTGATCGTGGACGCCCGGCCGGGACCCGGCATCAGCCGGCGCTCGGCGTCGGCGCGGGTGAGGCCGGTGAAGGTCGACTGGCCCATGCCGTCCTCGCCGCCGAAGGTGACCAGCCCCACGATGGTCACGCGCAGCGGATCGGGGGTGCGCAGCACAGTGGTGTCCCCGATGCCCAGCCCGCCCTTCTCGGCCGCGGCGCGGTTCACCACGGCCTCGCCGGAGGCCCTGGGGGCGCGGCCCTCGGCGAGGGCGTACGGGTTGAGCCCTGCGTCGTCGATCCAGTTCCCGGCGAGAGTGGGCGGACCCTGGCCGCCGACGGGCTCGCCGTCCCGGCCGACGAGCTGACCGGCGCCCTCGATGGCGGGCGCGACGGCCGCCACTCCGGGCACGGAGCTCAGCCGCTTCACGAGCGCGGTGTCCACGGGTTCGCGGGTGCCCTGTCCCTCCCCGGGGACGGTGACGACGTCGGCGCTGCGGACGACGACGTCGGTGCCGCTGTTGGCACTTGCGAAGAGTGTGTCGAAACTGGCGCGCAGGGTGTCACCCATCACCATGGTGCCGGCCAGGAAGGCGACACCCAGGAAGACCGCCAGGAAGGTGCCGGCGAACCGCCGCTTGTGGGCCCTCAGGGAGGACATGCTCAGCCGCAGCGACGCGCGGGCCGGTCCGGTCGGCGCGCTCAAGACGTCACCCGCTCCCGTGGTGCGGTGCCGCGTCCCGCGTCGCGGGCGGTGTCGAAGGCCTTCATGCGGTCGAGGACCTTGTCCGCGGTCGGGTCGGGCATCGTGTCCACCTGGCGTCCGTCGGCGAGGAAGACGACCTCGTCGGCGTGGGCGGCGGCGACCGGGTCGTGGGTGACCATGACGACGGTGCGGCCCATGTCGTGGACGGCCCGTCCCAGCAGACGCAGCACCCCATCGCCGGACCGCGAGTCGAGGTTGCCGGTGGGCTCGTCGGCAAAGACGACCTCGGGCCGCCCCGCGAGCGCCCGGGCCACCGCCACGCGCTGCTGCTGGCCCCCGGAGAGCTCGCTCGGGCGGTGCCGCAACCGGTCGCCCAGGCCCACGACGTCGATCAGGGCGTCCACCCACTCGCGGTCCGTCCCCGTACCGGCCAGGTCCTGGGGCAGGGTGATGTTCTCCGCCACGGTCAGAGTCGGCAGCAGGTTGAAGGACTGGAAGACGAAGCCGACCCGCTGCCGGCGCAGCAGCGTCAACTGCCGGTCTCCGAGCGCGCCCAACTCGGTGTCGCCGATCCAGGCGGTCCCGGAGGTGAGGGTGTCCAGCCCGGCGGCACAGTGCATGAGCGTGGACTTCCCAGATCCGGAGGGGCCCATGATCGCGGTGAACCGTCCGGCGGGGAAGCCCACCGTGACCCCGTCCAGGGCGCGCACTCGGGCGTCGCCCGTCCCATAGGTCTTGACGGCGTCGACGACGCGGGCGGCGGTCATCGCTCCCCGCCCTTGGAGAAGCGGCCGAACTGCTCGTCCAGGACGGACAGCCGGCGCCAATACTCGTCCTCGTCGATCTCGCCCGCGGCGAAGCGGCGGCCCAGCACGGCGATCGGCGAGTGCTCGCCGATCGCCGCGCGGGCGTGCCAGGGGCCGCGGCCCGGGCCCCGGCGCCACATGGTGCGGCGCAGCAGGAAAGCGACGCCCGCGATGACGGCGGCCCAGATCAGGGGGAAGAACAGGATCCAGGGGCCGGGTCCCCCGTCCCAGTGGTCCGCGAGCGAGGTCAGTGCGGTGGCGTCCATTGCGATGCGTCTCCTTGGTGATGCCGTGTTTCCCGACATCACGAGACTGGTCCGCGCGGGACCGCCGGTCGTCGTACGGCCAGCGGCACCTCGGGTACCACCCGGGGAGTACGGCCGCTGTCGGTGCCTGCGCCTAGCATGCGGATCATGTGGCGATGCACAGGTCTGCGATGGGTGTCCGGGGGCCCGGTGTGGACCTGGTGGCACCCCCGCCTCGGCGACCGGCGCAGTCCCGTGCGCCTCGGCGACCCGCTGGCGCTCGCCGTGCAGCCGGGCGCGGTACGGCGGTGCACGGGCGTGTGGCGTTCGGGGCGCTGGACTCCGTGCCCGCGGGCCGCGGAGCTTCCCGCGCAGGCGCGCCGTGACCAGTGCGAGCAGTGCGCGGCGCTGGATCGCTCCCGTTCCGTGGCGGCGGACACGCGGCTGGACGACCCGCGGCCCTTCGCGGTGTACCTGGCCTGGTTCGGCCCGGGTCTGGGCAAGGTCGGCATCACTGCGGCCGAGCGGGGCAGCGCACGGCTGCTCGAACAGGCGGCGATCTGCTTCACGTTCCTCGGCCGGGGCCCGCTGATGGCCGCGCGTCGCGCCGAGTCGGTCCTCGGGACGGCGCTGGGCATCCCGGACCGGGTGTCGACGTCCGCGAAGCGTGCCGCCCGCGCCGCGCTGCCGCCCGCGGAAGCGCGGGAGGCCGAGCTGCGGGCGCTGCACGAGGCGGCGGCCGCGGTCCCCGACTGGCGGGACACCCTGGCGGCCACCGCGTTCCAACCCGTCGACCATGCGGCGGTGTTCGGCCTGGAGCCCGACGCACCGCGGGCGACCGCCGCGGTGACCGGGCTCGCTCCGGGGACGGCCCTGGGCGGCACCGTTGTGGCCGTGGCCGGTGGCGACGTCTACCTCCGCATCGCCGGACCGGCCGGCGGTGTCCTGCTGCTCGACTCGCGCCTGGTGCCGGGATGGCCGCTGACCTCGTCGGTGCCGGGCATGCCGGCGCCCCCCGCCAAGGCACTGCCGCCGCCCACCGAGCCCCCGGAGCCGCTGTTCTGACGGCCCGCCGGTGGCCTGCCATGGATGCTAGGCGCCGAGCGCCGTGAGCGGGTCGTCCAGCACCGGCTGCCAGGCCAGTTCGGCGGCTCCGACGAGGCTGTTGTGGTCCAGGGCGCAGGCGAGCAGCGGGACGCCGCCGCTGCGTCCCCACAGACTGCGTTCGGCGACGACGGCGCGCAGTCGCTCCGGGTCCGCGTCGAGCAGCCAGCGGTGCAGGCCGCCGAGCAGGATCCGGTCGGGGTTGAGGACGTTGACCAGTCCCGCGAGTCCCTGGCCGAGGTGGTCGACGAGGCGGTCGGCGGCGCTGCGCACGGCGGGGTCGTCGTACTCCTCACGGAGCAGGGCACGGCACTGGTCGGGCAGCGAGCCCTCGGGGCCGGGGATGCGGCCGGCGGCCTCCAGGAAGGCGAGGGGGTCCACCTCGACGTCGAGGCAGCCGCGGCTGCCGCAATGGCAGGGACGCCCCTCGGGGTTGACGGTGAGGTGACCGACCTCGAGGGCGAGTCCCGCACTGCCGGTGTGGAGCTTGCCGTTCAGGACGAGGGCACCGCCCACGCCGCGGTGGCCGGTGGCGACGACCAGCAGGTGTTCGGCTCCCTGTCCGGCGCCGTGCCGGTGCTCGGCGAGCGCGGCGACGTTGACGTCGTTGCCGACGAAGCACGGCGGCGGCGCCCCGTTGGGGGAGATGATGCCGGACCGCCCGATCTGCTCGCGGAAGATGTCCAGCACCGGTGCGCCCGCGGGCCACGCGAGGTGCAGGGGGTTGAGCGCGGCGCCCTCCGGCTCGGCGACGGCGGACGGCACGGCGAGGCCGGCGCCCGCGCACGCCCGGCCGGCGGCGCTCAGCAACTCCGCGCCGGCCTCGACCACGGCGCCGAGGACCCGGGCGGGATCGGCGGGCACCGTCATGGCGACCGGCTTGGACGCGAGGATGTGGCCGCCTAGTCCGACCAGGGCGGCACGGAATCCGTCGGCGTGGATCTGCGCGGCGAGGACGACGGGCCCCTCGGGGTTGACGGCGAGTCGGTGCGAGGGCCGGCCCTGCGCCCCGGCGGGTCCGCCCGGCCGCGTGTCGACACGGATCAGGCGCAGCGCCTCCAACTCGGCGGCCACGGCCCCCGCGGTCGCCCGCGTCACACCGAGTTCGGCCGTGAGCACGGCGCGGGTGGGCGCGCGCCCGGTGTGCACGAGCGCGAGCGCGGGACCGAGGGCACCGCGGCCCCGCTCCAACCTTGTCCGAGTCTGGGTCACAGTCCTATTCTCACTTTGTGCCGAGCCTAAACAAAATACGGAGCGTACTCGCCGGGCAAGATCGCGCAAGTCCACCGTTCCCTCTGCGCAGCCTCCGTGTCGCCCTGACCGCCTTCTTCGCCCTCGACGGATTCGTCTTCGCCGGCTGGGTCGTTCGCATCCCCGCCGTCAAGGAGCAGGTCGGCGCCTCGGCGGGGGCGCTCGGTCTCGCGCTGCTCGGTGTGTCGGCGGGAGCGGTCGTCACCATGATCCCCGGCGGGCGGCTCTGCCGGCGCTTCGGGGCCCGGCGGGTGACCGTCGGCACCGGCGCCGTCCTGTCACTGAGCGTCGCACTTCCCGCGTTCACCCACGCCCCCGTCACCCTGGGTCTCGTGCTGCTCCTGCTCGGCGTGGGCTTCGGCGGCATGAACGTCGCGATGAACACCGTCGCCGTCGACCTGGTGGCCGCACTGCGGCGCCCCATCATGCCCGGTTTCCACGCGGCGTACAGTCTGGGCGGACTGGTCGGGGCGGGTGTCGGCGGACCGCTGGCCGCATGGCTGACGCCGGCCCAGCACCTCGTCGGCGTCGCCGTGTTCGGACTCGTGGCCACCGCGCTGCTCGGGCGGCTCCTGCTCCGGCACGCGATCCCCCGTCCCGTGGAGCACACGGATGCCGCGGATCCGCAGGCCGTCACCGCGGAGGGCGCACACGGCACCGTACGTCCCGGCGATGCCCGGCGGATGGTCGCCGTCTTCGGGCTGATCGCCCTGTGCACCGCCTACGGCGAGGGGGCGCTCGCCGAGTGGGGTCCGCTCCATCTGCAGGAGGACCTGCACACCGGTCCGGCCCTCGCGGCCGCGGGATATGCCGCCGTCGCCCTCGCGATGACCGTCGGACGGCTCTCCGGCACCGCCCTCCTGCTGCGGCTCGGCCCGACCCGGGCGGTGGTGCTGGGCGGACTGACGGCATGCGCCGGAATGCTGCTGGGGGCGTTCGGTCCGGCGGTCTGGCTCGTCCTGACCGGCTTCGCGCTCACCGGACTCGGGCTCGCCAACGTCTTCCCGGTGGCCATCGGCCGGGCCGGTGCCCTCGGCGGCCCCGGCGGTGTGGCCACCGCCTCCACCCTGGGGTACGCGGGCTTCCTGCTCGGGCCGCCCACCATCGGCTTCCTCGCCGACGGCTTCGGGCTGCCGGTCGCGCTGACCACGGTCGCGGCGCTGGCGGCGGTGGCCGCCGTGGTCGCGCACACGACCCGGCACGCGCCGGCTGCCGCCGGAGTCTGACACGCCCGTCCGATGCCGCCTCGTGGCCCGGGGGGCTCGGCCTGCCTCGGCGGCGCCTGGCCTGGTCACGCGGGCCCGCCGCCGGCGTCGCCACGCGCCTGAGCGGCTGCGGCCCGGCTGTCGGTGGCGGCTGCGACAATCGCCCCATGGAGACAGCCGAGTTCACCGAGGCACTGCGACGCGACGGCGTGCTGCTCGCCGACGCCGCTGAAGCGGCCGGGCTCGACACCGAGGTGCCGTCGTGCCCGGGCTGGCGAGTGCGCGAACTGGTCCGCCACCAAGGGGCCGTACACCGCTGGGCGACCCGTTACGTGGCGGAGGGACGCCGGCAGCCGGAACCCATCGAGGCGAAGGCCCCGACGGACGAGCCCTCGCTGCTCCCCTGGTTCCGCGAGGGCCACGAGCGGCTGGTCGCGGCCCTCGATGCCGCACCCGCCGACCTGGAGTGCTGGTACTTCCTCAAGGCCCCCTCCCCGCGGGCCTTCTGGGCGCGGCGCCAGGCGCACGAGACGGCGATCCACCGGGTCGACGCGGAACTGGCCCTGGGCCGGGCTCCGTCCCCGATGGACCCGGGGTTCGCGGCCGACGGGGTCGACGAGTTGCTCGCGGGTTTCCACGTCCGGCCGAAGAGCCGGGTCCGCAGCGAGACGCCCAGGACGCTCCGCGTGCGCACGACGGACACCGACGCCGAGCGGGACGACTGGCTCGCGCGCATCTCGGCTGATCCCCCGGTCGTCGAGCGGCCCGCGCCGGGCGATGCGGACTGCACGGTGAGCGGCAGCGCCGAGGAGCTCTACCTCACCCTCTGGAACCGGGGCGCGTACGAAAAGCTGCAGGTGACGGGGGATGCCTCCGTGATCGACCTGTGGCGGCGCGCAGCGGCGATCGGCTGATCCGGCGCGCCTCGTTCGGGACGGGACCTCGGGTCGCCGGCGACGCCGTACGCCTTCAGACCTGCCCGAGCATCCGCTCCAGCACGGCACGCTGCACCGGCTTGACCTCCTCGTGGCGGGCCCGTCCGGCGTCGGTCAGTGCGACCCGCACCCCGCGCCGGTCCTCGCTGCAGATCCCCCGGCTCACGAGGCCGTCCTTCTCCAGTCGGCCGACCAGCCGGGAGAGCGCGCTCTGGCTCAGGTGCACGCGGTCCGCGAGCTCCTGGACGCGGTAGGTGCATCCGCCCTCGTCCGGGTTGCCCTCGGCGAGCAGGTCGAGCACCTCGAAGTCGCTCGCGCCCAGTCCGTGCGGGTTCAGCTCACGGTCGAGTTCGCACGCGGTGCGCGCGTGCAGGGAGAGGACCTCCCGCCACCGCTCAACGAGCACATGCTCACTCTTCACGCCGGTCATGGCCGCAGGATAGCAGAAAAACAACACTAGATGTACGCACATTAAATGCGCTTGCATCTGATGCACGTGCATGTAGTGTTCCTCGGCATGACCTCTCCGCACACCGCCGCCCCCGGTACCGACGGGCGCTGGAGCGCCCGGCAGTGGGGCACCCTGCTGGTGCTCTGCGCCGCGCTCTTCCTGGACGCCCTGGACGTCTCGATGGTCGGCGTGGCCCTCCCGTCCATCGCGGACGACCTCGACCTGTCCACTTCGTCGCTGCAGTGGATCGTCAGCGGCTACATCCTCGGTTACGGCGGCCTGCTGCTGCTCGGCGGCCGCGCTGCCGACCTGCTCGGCCGGCGCCGGGTCTTCCTCGTCGCGCTCGGCGTGTTCGCCGCCGCCTCCCTGCTCGGCGGGCTCGTCGACTCCGGTGAACTCCTCATCGCCAGCCGCTTCATCAAGGGCTTGAGCGCCGCGTTCACCGCCCCGGCGGGCCTGTCCATCATCACCACGACCTTCGCCGAGGGGCCGGTCCGCAACCGCGCCCTCAGCATCTACACCACCTGCGGCGCGACCGGCTTCTCGATGGGCCTGGTCCTGTCCGGCCTGCTCACCGAGGTGGGCTGGCGCTGGACGATGCTGCTGCCCGCGCCCGTCGCGGTCCTGGCCCTCGTGGCCGGCATCAAGCTGATCCCGTCGAGCCCCCGCGAGCGCCACACCGGCCGCGGCTACGATCTGCCCGGCGCCCTCACCGGCACCAGTGCGATGCTGTTGCTGGTCTTCACCGTCGTCGAGGCGCCCGAAGCGGGATGGAGTTCGGCCCGCACCCTGCTCTCCTTCGCCGCCGTCGCCGTCCTTCTGGCCGCCTTCGCCGTGATCGAACACCGCAGCAGCCACCCCCTCATCCGGCTGGGCGTCCTGCGCTCGCCCCACCAGATCCGCGCCAACCTGGGCGGCGCCGCCTTCTTCGGCTCCTACGTGGGCTTCCAGTTCCTCGTCACCCAGTACATGCAGTCGCTGCTGGGCTGGTCGGCCCTGCAGACCGCACTGGCGTTCCTGCCCGCGGGCGCCCTGGTGGCGCTCGCCTCCACACGGATCGGCCCGCTGGTGGACCGCTTCGGGACGCCGCGCGTGATCGCCACCGGATTCACCCTGCTCTTCCTGGGCTATGTGCTCTTCCTGCGCGTCGACCTCACCCCGAGCTTCGCCGCGGTCATCCTGCCGTCCATGCTGCTGCTCGGCGCCGCGTGCGCGCTGGTCTTCCCGTCGCTCAACATCCAGGCCACCAACGGGGTGCGCGACGAGGAGCAGGGCATGGTCTCCGGCCTGCTCAACACCTCTTTCCAGGTGGGCGGCGCCATCTTCCTCGCG
This sequence comes from Actinacidiphila glaucinigra, assembly GCF_035918135.1. Classification (NCBI taxonomy): domain Bacteria; kingdom Bacillati; phylum Actinomycetota; class Actinomycetes; order Kitasatosporales; family Streptomycetaceae; genus Actinacidiphila; species Actinacidiphila glaucinigra. Next base: position 7,220,641 of record NZ_CP109144.1, on the reverse strand, counting down.
GTCGTCACCGCGGCGATCACCGCCGGTTCCGGCGACGGGCCCCCGGCCTCCCCGCAGGCCGTGCTCGACAGCTTCCGGCCCGGCCTGGTCGTGGTCAGCGCGATCGCCCTGGCGGGGTTGCTGATCACCCTCACGGGGCTGCGCCGCAGGGTGTCGTACGAAATCGTGGTCGCCTCCTCCGACACCGTGGCGCCGGTGGACGAGCAGCGCAAGGTCCCGGTGCGGGACTGACCGGCCGCCGTCCGGGGCCCGCGCGGACCACGGTCCGCGCGGGCCCCTTCGGCTCAGCCGAGCCAGCCGGGCCGCACCAGGCCGGACTCGTAGGCGAGGACGACGAGCTGGGCCCGGTCCCGGGCGCCGAGCTTCACCATCGTGCGGCTGACGTGCGTCTTGGCGGTGAGCGGGCTCACCACCAGGCGGCGCGCGATCTCCTCGTTGGACAGGCCGATCCCGACCAGGGCCATCACCTCGCGCTCCCGCTCCGTGAGCCGCTCCAGTCCCGCCGCGGCCGAGGGTTCCTTGGACCGCGCGGCGAACTCGGCGATGAGCCGCCGGGTCACGCCGGGCGACAGCAGCGCGTCGCCGTCCACCACCGCCCTTACGGCACGCACCAGTTCCTCCGGCTCGGTGTCCTTGACCAGGAAGCCGGAGGCGCCCGCCCTGATGGCCTCGAAGACGTACTCGTCGAGCTCGAACGTGGTGAGGATGACGACCTTGACCTCGCTCAGCGCGGCGTCCTCGGTGATCCGGCGGGTGGCCTCGAGGCCGTCCATGACCGGCATGCGGATGTCCATCAGCACCGCGTCCGGGGTGAGTTCGCGGACCAGGCTCAGTGCCTGGGCGCCGTCGGACGCCTCCCCCACGACCTCGATGTCGGGCTGGGCGTCCAGCAGGGCGGCGAAGCCCGCCCGCACCAGCATCTGGTCGTCGGCGAGCAGTACCCGGGTCATGGGTTCTCCTTGTCGGGGACGGACGCCGCCGCGGCGCCGGCGGTGAGCGGCAGAAGGGCCAGGACGCGGAAACCGCCGTCGGTGCGGGGTCCGGCCTCGACCGTGCCGCCGAGCGCCGCCGCCCGCTCACGCATCCCGAGCAGCCCGTTGCCGCCGCCGCCCGAGTCGTGGGCACGGTCCGTGCCGGTGGTGGCGGGACCGTCGTCGTCGACCTGCAACTCGACCGCGTCCCCGCGGCGGGTGATGCGGATGCGGGCGGTACGCGAGCCCGAGTGGCGGATGACGTTGGTCAGCGCCTCCTGGACGATGCGGAAGGCCGCCAGGTCCACGCCGGGCGGCAGGCCTGCGGCGCGGCCGTCGCGGGTGATGTCGACGGCCAGGCCCGCGCCCGCGGCCTGTTCGAGCAGTTCGGGCAGCCGGTCCAGACCCGGAGCGGGCGAGCGGGGGGCCTCCCCGGGGCCGCGCAGGGTGCCCAGCACCTGGCGCACCTCGCCGAGCGCCTCCTTGCTGGCCGCCTTGATGGTGGTCAGCGCCTGCCGGGCCTGCTCGGGGCGTTCGTCCATGAGGGCGAGGGCCACCCCCGCCTGCACGTTGATGACGGAGATGCTGTGGGCCAGCACGTCGTGCAGCTCGCGGGCGATGCGCAGCCGTTCCTCGTCGGCGCGGCGCCGCTCGGCCTCGGCCCGCTCCCGGCGCTCGCGGACGAACTGCTCCCTGCGCAGCCGCCACAGCTCCGCGACGGCGAGGATCGCCAGCAGCCAGGCGGCGGCCCCCGACACCTGGGCCCATGAGGCGGCCTTGTCCCCCGCGGGCGGCAGCCAGCGGTACAGCCACATGGTGATGAGCAGGTAGGCCGTGTAGACGGCGCCCGCGACGACCAGGACGGCTCTGCGGCGGCCGGCGGCCACGGCCGTGAAGTAGGCGGCGACGATGCTGAGGAAGACCGGCCCGTACGGGTAACCGGCGGCGACGTACACGAGCGTCACGGCCGAGACGGCGGCGGCGACGACGACGGGCGCGCGGTGGCGCCACAGGAGCAGGACGGGCCCGGCGAGCAGCAGCGCGTACCCGACGTGGTCGAGGGTGCCCCGGCCGGCCGCGTTGTGCGAGGCGGCCGTGGTCCCGACCACCTGGACGACCGCGATGACCAACGACGAGACCCAGGGGTGGCGCAGGCGCTCGGCGCCGTGGCCCGGGCCGACGCCGGGGCCGGGGCCGGTCCGGCGCCACCAGGGCCCCCGGGGCGGGCCGCCTCCCCGCGTCACGTCGTCGGTCATGCGGCCACGCTAGACCGGGGACGGCGGGTCGGCGTCCGGCCGGCGGGGTGACCGCGTCTACTCCCCGTGGAGTACGCGCCCACGGCGCAGCCCCGCCTGGTGCGCGAGGCCCGCGACGGCGTGGTCGAAGAAGTCGTCGCGCGCCTCGACCACGTTGTTGAACTGGCCGAACACCTCGAAGCTCACGAGGCCGAAGAGCTGCGCCCAGGCGGCCACGAAGGAAGGGAGCGCCCGCGGCGGCAGGTTGCGGTCCAGGTCCTTGCTGAGGCGCCAGGCGTCGGCGTGGGCGGCCTCGGACAGCGGGGCGTCGGGCGGGGGCACCGCGAGCGCCCCGGCGGTGTCGGCCTCCTCGGCCACGGCGATCAGTGCGAGCCCGACCCGGGACGCGGGTCCGATCGTGTCGAGCGGGGCGGAGTAGCCGGGCACGGGAGAGCCGTAGATGAGGGCGTACTCGTGCGGATGGCCGAGGGCCCAGCGGCGCACGGCCCGGCAGACCTCGCTCCAGCGCTCCACGGGGTCGGTGCCGCCGGCACGGGCCAGGGCCTCCTCGGCGGCGGCGCCCACGGCGTCGTAGGCGTCGACGATGAGGGCGGTGAGCAGCTCGTCCCGGCTGGGGAAGTACCGGTAGAGCGCGGACGAGACCATGCCCAGCTCCCGCGCGACGGCGCGCAGCGAGAGCCTCGAGGCGCCCTCGTCGGCGAGCTGTCGGCGCGCCTCTTCCTTGATGGCCGCGGTCACTTCGTCGCGGGCCCGTTCCCTGGCGGTTCGGATGACGCTCATGGGATCAGTGTAGGCGCGATCGGAGCAACGACCAAGAACGAGAGCAGTGCTCTTGCCAGGGAGCACGGAGACGTGCACACTGTTCTCAAGCGAGAGCACCGCTCACGGACCGCTTCGGGTCCACGGTCCGCGCGCCATGGAGGAGTCCTGATGTCCGAGCACGTCATCAAGCCCGGCTGGTTCACGATCAACGTCTTCAACCGCGCGGTGGCCTGGCTGACCCGCCGCGGCCTCAGCGTGTGGGGCTCACGGGTGCTGGCCGTCCGCGGCCGCAAGAGCGGGGAATGGCGGCGCACCCCGGTCAACCTGCTGGTGGTGAACGGGGAGCGCTACCTCGTGGCGCCCCGCGGGCACGTCCAGTGGACGCACAACATGCGGGCCGCCGGCGGGGGTCGACTGCTGCTGGGCAAGCGGGTCGAGGAGTTCAGCGCGACCGAGGTCGCCGACGACGCGAAGCCCGAGGTGCTGCGTGCCTACCTCAAGCGCTGGAAGGCCGAGGTGGGCGTGTTCTTCGGCGGTGTGGGGGCCGGCTCCACCGACGAGGAACTGCGTGCCATAGCCCACAAGCACCCGGTCTTCCGCATCACCGAACTCCGGCCCGTCAGTTGAAGCGCACCTCCACCTTCTCGAATCCCAGCGAGGTCAGCAGCCGCTCCAGCATGGCCCGGGTGTTGGTCTCCGCACGCTTCGTCAGCTCGGTGGACTCGGCCGCCTGCTGGATCTTCTTCGCGGCGAGTTGCTGGACCTGCCGCTCGTCCCCGGGATGGGAGGAGAAGAAGTCGCCGAGCCGGTCGAAGAAGCCCCGCTCCTGGGCGACCACGTAGGAACGGTCGGGGTCGAGCGACGCCCGCTCGAGGCGGGCGTGGGGCAGGGTGAGGACCGCGGAGGTCCGGTCCTCGGAGACCGTGACGCCCTTCGGGCCCACGTCGCCGAGGTCCACGTAGGCATCGACGCTGCCGGCCCCCACGTAGAGCGTGCGCCTGCCGCGCACCGCGTCGGGAAGGAACTTCGCGTCCTTCTCCAGGTCGACCACGACCTGGAACTCGCCGCTGGCTCCCTCGAAGCGGCTCATGTCCTGGATCGCCTTGAGCACCACGGGGCCGGTGCGGTCCTTGGTCTCCTCGGCGAAGGGGTTGGGCAGACCAGGTATCAGGTCGGCGCGTGCGACCAGAAACAGAAGTCCGCCGAGCACCACGAGCCCGGTGAGCGTACGCACCCACCACGGCAGTCTTCCGTCCACATTCCTCAAGGGCATGACGAGGACACCTCCCACAAGTTGTCTGCCCCTCAACTCCCCCTTTATGGCGTGCCGGAGGGTGCCAACGCAAGATCAATCGAGACAAGATCAGTCGACGCGGGATCAGCCGCGGTCGAAGGACTCCAGTGCGCGACGGGCCAGCGGATGGGTACGGACGAACTCGGCGAGCGAGCTGGATCCGCGGGTGATCTTGGCGAAGGCGTTCCACGCCGGCGGGAGGGTGGTGAGTGCGGCGTGCAGCAGACCGGGGCGCTTCTCGAAGATGCTCAGCATGCGGCGGCCGACGCCCATCTCCACGCCGAGACCGGCCTTGACGGCGAACGCGTAGTTCAGGGCCTGGCGACGCGCGTCCACCGCGTCGTGCGCCTCGGCGATCCGCACCGCCCACTCCCCCGCCAGGCGGCCGGAGCGCAGGGCGAAGGAGATTCCTTCGCGGGTCCACGGCTCCAGCAGTCCCGCCGCGTCGCCGCACACCAGCACGCGGCCGCGGGAGAGCGGGGAGTCGTCGGCGCGGCAGCGGGTGAGATGGCCGGAGGAGATGCTCGGCTCGAAGCCGGCCAGGCCGAGCCGGCCGACGAAGTCCTCCAGGTAGCGCTTGGTGGCGGCGCCGTCGCCGCGCGCCGAGATGACGCCGACCGTCAGGGTGTCGCCCTTGGGGAAGACCCAGCCGTAACTGCCGGGCAGCGGGCCCCAGTCGATGAGCACCCGCCCCGCCCAGTCCTCGGCGACCTCCGCGGGGACCGGGATCTCGGCCTCGAGTCCCAGGTCCACCTGGGCCATCTTGACGCCGACGTGGGCGCCTATCCGGCTGGCCGAGCCGTCGGCGCCGACCACGGCTCGGGCGAGGATCGTCTCGCCGTCGTTGAGGACCACCGCGACGGTCCGCCGGTCCGGGACGGAGGTGCCGTGCTGCTCGACCCGGGAGACCGAGGCCCCGGTCCGCAGCTGCGCGCCCGCGTCGACGGCCGCCTCCACGAGCCGGGCGTCGAACTCGGGCCGGTTGATCAGCCCGAAGAGCATCTGCCGGGACCGGCGGGTCCGGCTGAGCCGGCCGTTGAGACTGAAGGTCACCGCGTGCACCCGGTCGCGCAGCGGGAGCTCGAAGCCCGGCGGCAGCGCATCGCGGGAGGGGCCGATGATGCCGCCGCCGCAGGTCTTGTAGCGGGGCAGTTCGGCCTTCTCCAGCAGGAGCACACGGCGTCCCGCACTTGCCGCGGCGTAGGCCGCCGAGGCCCCGGCCGGCCCGGCACCCACCACGACGACGTCCCACACCGCTGTGTCGTCGACGCCGTCCGCCGAACCGCCGTCCTGCGCCTGGTACTCGCTGCTCACGTGTGCTTCCGCTTCCGTTCGACCCGCCGACTGCCGTCACCCCTGCTCAGCCGCATACTAATCCGCGGGGTGAGCGAGGCAGCCTGTGGCACCATCGATCACGACCACCCGTCCACGAACATCGCGTTCGACGTGTCCCCATCAGGAGCGCCCATGTCCGCCGCACCACTCGCCGCAACCGTCGCCGCACTGATGCCGCGGGCCCGGACCGAGCTGGCCGAGCTGGTGTCGTACCGCTCGGTCGCGGACCCGCGGCAGTTCCCCAAGAGCGAGTGCGAGCGGGCCGCCACCTGGATCGCCGACGCCCTGCGCACGGAGGGCTTCGAGGACGTCGCCCTGCTGGACACCCCGGACGGCACGCAGTCGGTGTACGGCTACCTGCCCGGCCCGGAGGGCGCGCCCACCGTGCTGTTGTACGCGCACTACGACGTGCAGCCGCCGCTGGACGAGGCCGGCTGGCTGTCGCCGCCGTTCGAGCTCACCGAGCGCGACGGCCGCTGGTACGGGCGCGGCGCGGCCGACTGCAAGGGCGGTCTGATCATGCACCTCACCGCCCTGCGCGCGCTGCGCGAGAACGGCGGGGTCCCGGTCGGCGTGAAGATCATCGCCGAGGGTTCGGAGGAGCAGGGCACCGGCGGTCTGGAGCGCTACGCGGAGGAGCACCCGGAGCTGCTCGCCGCGGACGCCATCGTCATCGGCGACTCCGGCAACTTCCGCGTCGGTCTGCCGACCGTCACGGCCACCCTGCGCGGCATGGCGCTGGTCGACGTCAAGGTGACCACCCTGGAGGGCAATCTCCACTCCGGCCAGTTCGGCGGCGCCGCGCCGGACGCGCTGGCCGCCCTGGTCCGCATCCTGCACACGCTGCACGACGACTCCGGCGCCTCCACCGTGACCGGTCTCACCGCCGACGCGGCCTGGGACGGGCTGCAGTACGAGGAGGGTGCCTTCCGCGCCGACGCCAAGGTGCTCGACGGCGTCGACCTGATGGGCACCGGGACGGTCGCCGACCGCCTCTGGGCCCGCCCGTCGGTCACCGTCATCGGCATCGACGCCCCTCCGGTCGTCGGCGCCACGCCGTCCGTGCAGGCCGGCGCGGGCGCGAAGGTCAGTCTGCGGGTCCCGCCGGGCGTGGACGCCCAGCAGGCCGCCAAGCTGCTGATCGCCCACCTGGAGGCGGCCGCCCCCTGGGGCGCCCGGGTGGAGGTCACCCAGGTCGGCAGCGGCCAGCCGTTCCGCGCGGACACCTCCAGCCCGGCGTACGCCTCCATGGCGGAGGCGATGCACGCCGCCTACGGCACCGAGATGGAGATCGCCGGCATGGGCGGCTCGATCCCGCTGTGCAACACCCTGGCGACGCTCTACCCCGACTCGGAGATCCTGCTGATCGGCCTGAGCGAGCCGGAGGCGCAGATCCACGCGGTGAACGAGAGCGTCTCCCCCGAGGAACTGGAGAAGCTCTCGCTCACCGAGGCGCTCTTCCTGCAGAAGTACGCCGCCAAGGCGGTGTGAGCCGGGCGGGCGGCTCTTCTCCCGCAGGCGCGGGGCGCGCCCGTCGCCTCTCAGCCGCCCACCGGCACCCCCGCCTCCAGGTTGAGCACGGTGGCCCGCTCGCGCGCCCGCAGCGCCCAGCGCAGCCGGGTGTGCCGGACGGGCGGCAGCATGGAGGCCGCCTCGGCCTCCGTCGCGAAGCGCCAGCCCCGCAGCTCGGCGCCGGGCAGCAGCAGGCGCTCGGCGTCGGCCGCGGGCAGCCGCCCGCCGTCGAAGAGCAGCCGCAGACCGCCGTACCCGGGCGGCAGCGGCGGCTCCCAGTCGACCACCAGGAGCCGGGGCACCACCGGGAGCCGCAGGCCGAGTTCCTCGGCGACCTCCCGCATCCCGGCCCGGGCGGGCGGCTCGCCGGGCTCCACGACCCCGCCGGGGAACTCCCAGCCGGGCTTGTAGGTCGGGTCGACCAGCAGCACCCGGTCGTCCTCGTCGAAGAGCAGCACACCCGCCGCAAGGGTCTCGGAGGTGGGCTCGGGGGTCTGCACGATGTCGCAGGAGCCCGCGCCCTCCCGTATCGCCTCGGCGATCCGCTCGGCCGTCGCGCGGGGGGCGAGCCCGGCGGTGTCGACGACATGGGCGTCCCCGGTGAGCCAGGGCAGTGCCTCGTGGTAGGCGGGCAGATGGTCCAGGCACCAGGCGCGGATCCCCGCGCTGGCCTCGGTGTCGCCCGGCACGTCGGCGCGCTGGTCGATCCGCTCACGCAGAACCGTTTCCTCAGCGTGCAGCAGTACATGCCGCACGGTGATCCGGCGGGCCGCCAGCCCGCCGAAGATCTCGTCCCGGTACTCCTGCCGCAGCAGGGTCATCGGCACCACCAGCGGTCCCCCGCCCACCTCGGCGAGCAGCGCGGCGGCGGTGTCGACGACCAGCCGCCGCCACGCGGGCAGTTCCTGGTAGTCGCAGACCTCGCCCAGCCGCTTCTCCGGGAGCATCAGCCGCAGCCCGCTGCCGATGAGTTCCGGATCGTAGAGCACGCTGCCCGGCAGCAGTTCGAGCAGTTCGCGTGCCGCAGTGGTCTTCCCCGCGCCGAACGTGCCGTTGAGCCAGACGATCACGGTGCCCCCTCTTCCGTAGCCCGGTAGCCCCCTACGAATTGCCCGGATCATCGGCGTCGGCAAACGCACAGACCCGGCCATCGGCGCATACCGGTGGCTTCGGAACCCGGGAACACGGCGGTCAGCCCTTGTCGGCCCCCAGGGTCGGTCGGGCGACGAACTGCCGCTGCAGCACCATGAACACCGGTCGGCAGCGCCACGAGCACCGAGCCGGCCGCCGGCAGGTTGCGGTCGGTGAAGAACCGGCCCCGCGGGTTGTTCAGCGCGGACGTCGCCGGCGGCTTGTCGCCGTCGGAGATGAAGACCAGGGCCCACAGGAAGTCGTTGTACATCCGGGTGAACTGCGGCGTGGCGAGGGCCGCCCGGCACAGCGGCGGGGTGATCCGCCGGTACTGCGTCCGCACCCCGGCGCCGTCCACGACCGCCGCCTCCAGGATCCGGTCGGGAAGTGCCGGAAGACGGTGCCGAGCCCCGCGCCTGCCGTCCGGGCGACCTCCTCGATGGAGGCCGAGGTGCCGCGCCCGGCCGGCGCTCGCCGGCTGAACGCGCCCGCCGGGCCGTGACCGGTCTCCCCGGGGATCGGCCGAACGGGTGAACCGCCCCTCCGGGATCGCCTAGTGGGCGCCGGTCGCGAAGGCCTCCAGCCGCAGTGCCTGCGCCGCTGCGGCGGCCGCGCCGACCAGGCCCGCGTCCGTCCCGAGTACGGCGGGAACGACCTTCACCCCGGACGCGAACGAGAGCGTGGCGTAGCGGCGCATGTGCGCGCGCAGGGGCTCGAAGAGCAGCGGGCCCGCGCCCGCGACACCGCCGCCGATCACGGCCACGTCGATCTCCACCAGGGTGGCCGTCGCGGCGATGCCCGCGGCCAGCGCCTGCGCCGCGCGGTCGTACGAGGCGAGGGCGAGGGGGTCTCCCTCGCGGGCGGCCCGGGCGACGGCGGCGGCGTCGGACTCCTCGCCGTGGGCCGGACGCCAGCCGGACTCCAGGGCGCGCCGGACGATGTTGGGCCCGCTGGCCAGGCGCTCCACACAGCCACGGCTGCCGCAGGGGCACACGTCCCCGTCAAGGTCGACACTGATGTGCCCGATGTGCCCGGCGTTGCCCGTCGGGCCGGGGTGCAGCTTGCCGCCGAGGACCAGACCGCCGCCCACGCCGGTCGACACCACCATGCACAGCGCGTTGTCGTGCCCGCGGGCCGCGCCCTGCCAGTGCTCCGCCGCGGTGATCGCGATGCCGTCGCCGGTGAGCACGACCGGAAGCCCGCCGACCCGCTCGCCGACCTGGGCGACCACCGGGAAGTCCCGCCAGCCGGCGATGTTGACCGGGCTCACGGTGCCGCGCGAGGCGTCGATCGGTCCGGCGCTGCCGATGCCCACCGCGACGACCCGCGGCCAGCCCGCGGACTCCCGCAGCCCGGCCAGCACCTCCGCGAGCGATCCCATCACCGTCGCCGCGTCCCGATCGGCCGGCGTCGGGCGCTGCACGCGTACGAGCAACTCGCCGCGGGCGTCCACCAGGGCACCCGCGATCTTGGTGCCGCCGATGTCCACGGCGGCGATCAGCGGACCCGCACCGGCGGCACCCGACGGCGGGACGATGGACTCGGCAGAGCTCTCGAACGGCATGGGCGTAGTGTCGCCCTTTGTTGACAACGTTGTCCAGCCCATAGGATCACGCCGTGACCGATATTCCGCGCACCGCCCGTCCCACCATGAAGGATGTCGCGGCCCGGGCCGGTGTCGGCCTGAAGACGGTATCGCGTGTCGTCAACGAGGAACCGGGCGTCACCGAGGACACGATCTCGCGTGTCCAGGCGGCCATCGACGCCCTCGGATTCCGCCGCAACGACAGCGCGCGGCTGCTCCGCAAGGGCCGTACGGCCAGCATCGGGCTGGTCCTCGAGGACCTCGCCGACCCCTTCTACTCCCCGCTCAGCCGTGCTGTCGAGGACCTGGCACGGGCCCACTCGACGCTGCTGTTCACCGGGTCGAGCGCCGAGGACGCCGACCGCGAGCAGGAACTGGTGCTCGCCTTCTGCGCCCGGCGTGTCGACGGGCTGGTCATCGTGCCCGCCAGCGAGGACCACCGCTACCTGGAACCGGAGATCGCGGCCGGCGTCGCCACCGTCTTCGTCGACCGCCCCGCGGGCGGCATCGACGCGGACGTGGTCCTCAGCGACAACGCCGGAGGCACCCGCGAGGGCGTCGCCCACCTCATCGCCCACGGGCACCGGCGCATCGGCTTCATCGGCGACCTCCCCCGCATCCACACCGCCGCCGAGCGTCTGCGCGGCTACCGGGAGGCGATGGACGACGCCGGGCTCCCGGTGCACGAGAACTGGGTCTCCTGCGGGCCCACGGCCCCAGGCCGCGTCCGCGCCGCCGTGGAGTCCATGCTCAGCGGCCCCGAGCCGGTCACCGCCCTGTTCGCCGGCAACAACCGGATCACCGTGACCGCGGTGCGGGTCCTCGCCGACCTGCCCAGCGTGGTCGCCCTCGTCGGCTTCGACGACTTCGAGCTCGCGGACCTGCTGCGTCCCGCGGTCACCGTCGTCGCCCAGGACCCCGGGCAGCTCGGTCGCACCGCGGCGGGACTGCTCTTCCAGCGGCTCGACGGCGTCGCGGGCGCCCCCAAGCGGGTCGAGCTCGCCTGCCGGCTGATCCCGCGCGGTTCCGGCGAGCTCCCGCCGGTGCCGTAGCGGCCCGGCGCCCGGTCAGGGCGGTTCCTCCTCGACCAGCCCGCAGGTGAAGCCGAAGGACTCGAGGGCGCGGCGCCGAGCCGGGTCCGGCTCGGCGGCGGCCAGGTCGTCGAGCACCCGCAGGACCCGGGCGCGCCCGCGGGGCGGCAGCTCGCGGACGCCCACCCGGCGTTCTCCGCCGTCCGCACGGCGACGTCCGGGGCGATCTCGTCGTCCCCGCAGTGTCGACGACGTCCATGACGATGCCGGCGAGTACCGGCACAAGCGGATCGGTGTCCGACGTGGGGGCACCGTGGCCGGGCGCGTGGCGCGGGCGCGCCGTGCCCGGACCGTCAGCAGGCATGTGCCATGGCGGTGAAGGTCAGCGCGGTGAAGGACCCCGGCCCGCCGTCGTACGCGACCGACACCCTCCAGCCGCCCTTGCCGAGGTTGACGTACGTACCGCCGCCGGGGCTGTTCTCCCGGCGCAGTTCCGTCCACCCGTGCTCGCGCAGGACCGCCGTCACGGCGGCGTACTCCCGCTCGCCCGCCCCCTCGGCGGCCGCCCAGGCGAGCATGCACCGCTCGCTGGGCCGGTCCGACTCCTCGTCGGCGGTCACGGCCAAGCCCATCACCGTGTTCTCCGACCTGTGTACGCCGGCCTGTTCCGCCGCCGCGTCGAGCTCCGCCTCCACCGCCGTGCGGCTCAGCGGAACCGCCCGCACGGGCACGGCGCTCCCCGGCCCGGCCACGAGCGCGGCGAGCACGGTGACGGCACCCGCCCTGAGCATCGCGCGCGTCACCGGAGAGCGGGGCGCCGGTTCCCAGCCGATCTCGTCCACGGCGACACCCTCCCACGCCGGACGGACAACGGGGATACGTCGGGGGCCCGTTGACACCCGCCCCGTGAAACGATTCGATACCGCGCATGCCGCTCACCGACCTGCCGCTGGACGAACTGCGCCGCTACGCACCGGAGATCGCCGAGCCCGGGGACTTCGACGCCTTCTGGGCCAAGACGCTGACCGCCGCCCGCGAGGCGGGCACCGACCCGGCGGAGTACCGCCGGGTCGACTCGCCGCTGGCCACGGTCGAGGTGTTCGACGTGCGCTTCCCGGGCTGGGGAGGCCAGCCGGTCGCGGCCTGGCTGCTGCTGCCCCGCGGCGCGGACGGGCCGCTGCCCGGGGTCGTCACGTACATCGGCTACGGCGGCGGGCGCGGGCTGCACCACGAGAACCTGCTGTGGAGCGCCGCGGGCTACGCCCACCTGGTCGTCGACTCCCGCGGCCAGGGCCACGACACGCCGGACCCCGACCCGACGCCGGGCCCCCAGTACGTCGGGGGGTTCATGACCCGCGGCGCGGAGGACCCCGAGCACTACTACTACCGCCGCCTGATGACCGACTGCGTGCGCGCCGTGGACGCGCTGCGCGCACACCCGGCGGTCGACACGAGGCGGGTCGTCGTCTCCGGCGGCAGCCAGGGCGGCGGGCTCGCCCTCGCGGTGGCCGGGCTGGCCCGCGAGGCCGTCGCGGCGGCCCTGGTCGACGTGCCGTTCCTCTGCCACTTCCGGCGGGGCGCCGAGACCGCCGCCGAGGGCCCGTATCCGGAGCTCGCCCAGTACCTCGGCGTCCACCGGCGCATCGACCCCGAAAAGCTCTTCGGCACCCTCGACTACTTCGACGGCGTCCACTTCGCCCCGCGCGCCACCGCGCCGGCGCTGTTCAGCGTGGGCCTGATGGACCCCGTCTGCCCGCCGTCGACGGTGTTCGCGGCCTACAACCGCTACACGGGGCCCAAGGACATCACGGTGTGGCGGTTCGGCGACCACGGCGGCGGACGCGACTCCCAGCCGTACGAGCAGATGCTGTGGCTGCGCGGCCTCGGACTCGCCCCGGTGGCGGACCGGTAGCCGCCGCTTCCCCCCGTTGGCGCGCTCAGGCGCAGGACGGGCACAGGCCGCGGTAGGTGACCTCGGCCTCGGAGACCGCGAAGCCGAACCGCTCCTCGGCGGGGAGGTCGGCCAGCGGGTCGCCGGTCGGGTGGACGTCGCGGACGGTGCCGCACCCGGAGCACACCAGGTGCTGGTGCGGACGGTGCGCGTTGGGGTCGTAGCGCTTGGCACGGCCGTCGGTGGAGACCTCCATGACCTCGCCGAGGGAGACCAGTTCGCCCAGCGTGTTGTAGACCGTCGCCCGGGAGATCTCGGGCAGCAGCCGTGCGGCGCGGGCGTGCACCTCGTCGGCGGTGAGGTGCACGTGGTCACCGTCGAGGACCTCCGCGACGACACGCCGCTGGGACGTCATGCGCCAGCCGCGCCCGCGCAGTCGCTCCAGCAGGTCGCTCATGTCTGCTCACCCATTCAGCTCGGTGGACGTCCGGAATTCACCCCGTGGACGCGTCCGGGTTCTGATTGCATATGGAATTGACGCTCTTCTTGACTTGGACTGCGTCCATCGTAGGATCGGTTCCGGCGCCAGCCAAGGGACAGGAAGACTCCAGTACGGCAGAAGAGAGAGACGTGACGGGACCACCGCCGAGCAGCCGCGCGGTGCCGCCTGGGGATTTCGGGCGCCCGCGTCGCACTGCCGCAGCCGGCCCCGCGCCCGCTCTCCCTGTCATGCCGCCGGTGAGGCCCCCGTGCGCTCACCGCGGCGGCCCCCGCCCGAAAGCGTCCGACGGCCCGCAGTCCTGAGCACCGTGATCCGCCAGGTCCGGAAGGATTTCCATGTCTGAGAACCACGAAGCAATCGTCACAGACCCCAAGACGGAGGGTGTGAACGGTTGCCCCGTCGCGCACGGGCGCGCCCCGCACCCGACCCAGGGCGGCGGAAACCGGCAGTGGTGGCCGGAACGGCTGAACCTGAAGATCCTCGCCAAGAACCCGGCGGTGGCGAACCCGCTCGGTGAGGACTTCGACTACGCCGAGGCGTTCAAGGCCCTCGACCTCGCGGCCGTGAAGCAGGACGTCCTCGAAGTCCTGACGACCTCTCAGGACTGGTGGCCGGCGGACTTCGGCCACTACGGCCCGTTCATGATCCGCATGGCGTGGCACAGCGCGGGCACCTACCGCATCAGCGACGGCCGCGGCGGCGCCGGCGCCGGCCAGCAGCGCTTCGCCCCGCTCAACAGCTGGCCGGACAACGGCAACCTCGACAAGGCCCGCCGCCTGCTGTGGCCGGTGAAGAAGAAGTACGGCCAGAGCATCTCGTGGGCCGACCTCATGATCCTCACCGGCAACGTCGCGCTGGAGTCGATGGGCTTCGAGACCTTCGGCTTCGCCGGCGGCCGCGAGGACGTCTGGGAGCCGGAGGAGGACGTCTACTGGGGCCCCGAGTCCACTTGGCTCGGCGACCAGCGCTACACCGGCGACCGCCAGTTGGAGAGCCCGCTCGGCGCCGTCCAGATGGGCCTGATCTACGTCAACCCGGAGGGCCCCAACGGCAACCCGGACCCGATCGCCGCCGCGCGCGACATCCGTGAGACCTTCCGCCGGATGGCGATGAACGACGAGGAGACCGTCGCCCTCATCGCCGGCGGCCACACCTTCGGCAAGACGCACGGTGCCGGCCCGGCCGACAACGTCGGCGCCGACCCCGAGGCCGCCTCGATGGAGGAGCAGGGCCTCGGCTGGCGGAGCACCTACGGCACCGGCAAGGGCGCCGACGCGATCACCAGCGGTCTCGAGGTCACCTGGACCAGCACCCCGACCCGGTGGGGCATGGGCTTCTTCGAGAACCTCTTCCGCTACGAGTGGGAGCTGACGACCAGCCCCGCCGGCGCCAACCAGTGGGTGGCGAAGGACGGTGCCGGCGCGGGCACCATCCCCGACGCGCACGACGCCGCCAAGAGCCACGCCCCGACGATGCTGACCACGGACCTCTCCCTCCGGTTCGACCCGGTCTACGAGCAGATCTCGCGGCGCTTCCTGGAGAACCCGGACGAGTTCGCGGACGCCTTCGCCCGCGCGTGGTTCAAGCTGACCCACCGCGACATGGGCCCGCTCGTGCGCTACCTCGGTTCCGAGGTCCCGTCCGAGGTCCTGCTCTGGCAGGACCCGCTGCCCGCGCTGACGCACGAGGTCGTCGACGCCGCCGATGTCGCCGCCCTCAAGGAGCAGGTCCTCGCCTCGGGCCTGACCGTCTCGCAGCTGGTGTCCGCCGCGTGGGCGTCGGCCTCGTCCTTCCGCGGCAGCGACAAGCGCGGCGGCGCCAACGGCGCCCGTCTGCGCCTGGAGCCGCAGCGCGGCTGGGAGGTCAACGAGCCCGACGAGCTCGCCGTGGTGCTGCGCACCCTGGAGCGCATCCAGGAGTCCTTCAACGCGGGGCAGTCCGGCGACAGGCGGATCTCGCTGGCCGACCTGATCGTGCTGGCCGGTTCCGCCGCCGTCGAGAAGGCCGCCGCTGACGGCGGTCACCCGGTCGAGGTGCCCTTCACGCCGGGTCGTGTGGACGCCGCGCAGGACCAGACGGACGTGGAGTCCTTCGCCGCGCTCGAGCCGGCCGCCGACGGGTTCCGCAACTACCTGGGCAAGGGCAACCGCCTGCCGGCCGAGTTCCTGCTGCTCGACCGGGCGAACCTGCTCACCCTCAGCGCCCCCGAGTTGACGGTCCTCGTCGGCGGTCTGCGCGTCCTGGGCGCGAACCACGGGCAGTCGTCGCACGGCGTCTTCACCGCGACCCCCGGGTCGCTGAGCAACGACTTCTTCGTCAACCTGCTCGACCTGGGCACGTCCTGGAAGGCGACCTCCGAGGACCAGTCCACCTTCGAGGGCCGTGACAACGTCACGGGCGAGGTCAAGTGGACGGGCACCCGTGCCGACCTCGTCTTCGGCTCCAACTCCGAGCTGCGCGCGCTCGCGGAGGTCTACGCGAGCGACGACGCGAAGGCGAAGTTCGTGAACGACTTCGTCGCGGCGTGGGCGAAGGTCATGGACCTCGACCGGTTCGACCTCGTCTGATCGCCCGCATCACCGGGACGTCCGGGCCGGCCCTCGCGGGGGCCGGCCCGGACGTCTTCGCGCAGGGGGTGCTTCAGACGCCGGGGGCCCGGCCCGCGAGGGCGTCGAGGTCGGCGCGGGTCAGCCCGGTGGCGGCGGCGACCTCCGCGAAGTCCAGGGCGCCGCAGTCGAGTCCGCGCAGCAGGTAGCCGCTCAGAGCCCGTGCGGTGGCGGGTTCGTCCAGGACGTCGCCGCCGGCCTCGGCGACGTACGCCGCGAGGCGGGCCGCCGCCGCGTCGAGGCCCTCGCGGAAGAAGGCGTAGACCGCCGCGTACCGCGTGGGCAGTTGGGCGGGATGCATGTCCCAACCCTGGTAGTACGCGCGGGCCAGCGAGCGTCGGACCTGGCCGTAGTGCAGCCGCCACGCCTCGTGGACGCGGGGGCCCGGGCCGACGGGCAGCACATTGGTGGAGCCGTCGGAGAGCCGTACGCCTGTGCCGGCGGCGGCGACCTGCATGACGGCCTTGGCGTGGTCGGCGACCGGGTGGTCCATGGACTGGTACGCGGCGCTGACCCCGCAGGCGGCGCTGTAGTCGAAGGTCCCGTAGTGCAGGCCCGTGACGCGGCCTTCGGCGGCGTCGATCAGCCGGGCCACCGTGGCCGTCCCGTCGGGCCCCAGGATGGACTGGGTGGTCTCGATCTGGATCTCGAACCCGAGGCGCCCGGCCTGTAGTCCGCGTGCCTTCTCGAACTCCTCGGCGAGCCGGACGAACGCCGTCACCTGCTGGGGGAAGGTGACCTTGGGCAGGGTCAGCACCAGGCCGCCCGGCAGCCCGCCGGCCTCCATCAGGCCGGTGAGGAAGACGTCCAGGGTGCGGATGCCGCGGTCGCGCACGGCGGCCTCCATGCACTTCATGCGGATGCCGACGTACGGGGGCGCGGTGCCGTCCGCGACGGCGCCGGCCACGATCCGGGCGGCGCGCGCGGCCGCCGCGTCCTCCTCGGCGTCGGGCCGGGGACCGTATCCGTCCTCGAAGTCGATCCGCAGGTCCTCGACCGGTTCGCGCCGCAGCTTGGCGCGCACGCGGTCGTGGACGGGCGCAGCGAGTTCGGACGGCAGGCCCAGCACCCCGGCGAGCCGCTCCGCGTCGGGCGCGTGCTCGTCAAGGGCCGCGAGCGCCCGGTCGCCCCAGGTGCGCACGGTGTCGGCGGCGAGGGCGTCGGCGGGGACGTAGACGGTGTGCACGGGCTGCCGGGTGCCGGGATCCCCGGGGTAGCGGCGGGCGAGTTCGGCGTCGACGGCGGCGAGCGAGGCGCCGATGTCCTGCCGTACCGCGTCGCCGAGCGATGTGCGGACCGTCTCGTTCTGCGCCATCTGGCACCCTCCCGGTCTTCAACAAATCGTTGAAGTGAAGCTAACGCCCTCTTCTTCGCAGCGTCAACGACCCGTGGGAACGCCGGGAGCCCCGTGGTGCCGGTGGGGGGCGTCGCGGGGCTCCGGTGCACGGTGTGCCGGGTCAGCCCTTGCGGGCGGTGACCTCCTCGGTCAACTGCGGCACCACGGCGAACAGGTCACCGACCACGCCGTAGTCGACCAGCTCGAAGATCGGCGCCTCCGGGTCCTTGTTCACCGCCACGATCGTCTTCGACGTCTGCATCCCCGCCCGGTGCTGAATCGCACCCGAGATACCCGCCGCCACATACAACTGCGGCGACACCGACTTACCCGTCTGACCCACCTGATTGGTGTGCGGATACCACCCCGCGTCCACCGCCGCACGCGACGCACCCACCGCCGCACCCAGCGAATCCGCCAGCGCCTCGATCACCGCGAAACTCTCCGCACCACCCACACCCCGACCACCGGACACCACGATCGCAGCCTCCGTCAGATCCGGACGCCCCGTCGCCTCCCGCGCCGTACGCGACACCACCCTCGTGCCCGTGGCCAGCGCACCGAAGGCCACCTCCAGCGCCTCCACCGCACCCGCCGCCGCGACAGCCTCCACCGGCGCCGAATTCGGCTTCACCGTGATCACCGGCACACCCGTCGTCACCCGCGACTTCGTCGTGAACGACGCCGCGAACGCCGACTGCGTCGCCACCGGACCCTCCGGACCCGCCACCACATCCACCGCATCGGTGATGACGCCCGAACCCAGCCGCAACGCCAACCGCGCCGCGACCTCCTTGCCCTCACCCGACGACGGCACCAGCACCGCCACCGGGCTCACCACCCCGGCAGCCGCCTGGAGCGCGTCCACCTTCGGCACCACCAGATACTGCCCGAACTCCGCCGCCTCACTGACCAGCACCCGCACCGCGCCATGCTCGGCCAGCACACCCGCGGTCGCCTCCGCCCCCGCACCCAACGCCACCGCCACCGGCTCACCCAGCCGACGCGCGATCGTCAGCAACTCCAGCGTCGGCTTACGGACCGCACCATCCACGTGGTCCACGTAGACCAGGACTTCACCCATGGGAACTCAAACTCCTCGGAAAACAGACGGACAAGCGGATCAGATGAACTTCTGGCTCACGAGGAACTCCGCGAGCTGCTTGCCGCCCTCGCCCTCGTCCTTCACGATCACACCAGCCGTCCGCGCCGGACGCGCCACCGCCTCATCGACCACGGTCCACGCACCCGCCAGACCGACCCGGTCCTCCTCGATGCCCAGGTCGGACAGGTCCAGGGACTCCACCGGCTTCTTCTTCGCCGCCATGATCCCCTTGAACGACGGATACCGCGCCTCACCCGACTGATCCGTCACCGACACCACCGCCGGCAACGACGCCTCCAACAGCTCACTCGCGGTGTCACCATCACGACGGCCGCTCACCACACCGCCCTCGACCTTCACCTGCGACAACAACGTCACCTGCGGCACACCCAACCGCTCCGCCAACAGAGCCGGCACCACACCCGCCGTCCCATCGGTGGACGCCATCCCCGTCACCACCAGATCGAACCCCGCATGCTCGACCGCCTTCGCCAGCACCAACGACGTCCCCATCACATCACTGCCGTGCAACCCGTCGTCCTCGACATGCACCGCCCTGTCCGCACCCATCGACAACGCCTTGCGCAACGCGTCCTTCGCGTCCTCCGGACCCACCGTCACCACCGTCACCTCGGCATCACCCGACGCCTCCGCGATCTGC
The DNA here is from genome assembly GCF_035918135.1 of Actinacidiphila glaucinigra. NCBI lineage: Bacteria > Bacillati > Actinomycetota > Actinomycetes > Kitasatosporales > Streptomycetaceae > Actinacidiphila > Actinacidiphila glaucinigra. The sequence goes on along the minus strand of NZ_CP109144.1, from coordinate 7,201,663 downwards.
AGCGCCTGCTCCACCGCATACTCGTCCAGCTCCGACAGCAGACCATCCACAGCATCCCGATCCGTGGTCAGATCCCCCGCGAAATGACGATCCCCCGTGGCATCCGGCACGTACTTCACCGCGACAACGATCCTCAAGCTCACGCCTGTCTCCTACTGCTGCATGGGTACGTCAACTGGCCTTGTGAAGGCAGCATAGGCGCCTTCGACGGCGGCTCCCCGCCGGGACGCACGGCGCCCCCGGCAGAAATATTACTCGCCAGTACAGCCCTCGGTCCGCCCGTGGGCAAGGGCGGCGGGCTGTGACCTTGACGACCCCTAGCCCGGTCGAGGGACCGGGGCGGGGCTCAGTGGCGCAGCGCGTTGTACCGGCCGTGGTGGTAGAGCAGCGGGCGGGCCGCGTCGCCCCCGGAGGCGCCTGCCACGGCCTGGGCGACGACGATGCGATGGTCGCCGGCGGGTATGCGGGCCAGGACGCGGGCGACCAGCCAGGCCTGGACGTCCTCCAGGAGCGGTACTCCGTACGGGCCGGGTCCCCACGCGGTGGGCGGCGCGAAGCGGTCGGCGCCGCTGCGCGCGAAGGTGGCGGCCACCTCCTCCTGGTGCTCGCCGAGGATGTGGACGCCCACGTGGCCGGCGTCCGCGATGGTGCGCCAGGCGGAGCCGGTACTGCTGATCCCGAAGGAGAGCAGGGGCGGATCGGCGGAGACCGAGGTGAGGGACGTGGCGGTGAAGCCCGCGGGCCGGGCGCCGGCCGCGGTGATGACCGCGACCCCGGCGGCGTGCCGGCGGAAGACGGCGCGGAAGGCGGTCGAGTCGAAGGGGGCGGTCACCGCGGGCGGCGCGGGCAGCGGGACCTGCGCGGGTGCGGGGATCGAGGTGGGCACGACGCCCAAAGAGGTGGCGGCCGGCGTGCCGAGGTCGGGCGAGGCGGTCATGGAGTTGTCCTTCGTCGTGCTGTCGAGCCGGAGGGGTGCGGGGTCCCGGGCACTCAACGGTCGTGACAGCGGGCGCTCGCGTGCCGACCGAGGTCGACGTCGAAGCGGGAGTACAGAAGGAGGTCTCGCGACATGGCGTCAGGCTGACGATCGGAGCGGGGCCGCGTCAAGGGCGCCCCGGCAGGTGGGACGGGGGTCATACACCGGGCGCGGGTCACACCGCCGCGCCGAGCGCCGCAATAACGTCGGCCTTGCGCGGCTGGCCCGACGCGCGCCGCACGACGGTGCCGCGGGCGTCGAGCACGAGCACCGTCGGCGTCCTGACGATGCCCAGCCGGCGGACCAGGTCGAGGTGGGCCTCCGCGTCGATCTCCACGTGCCGCACCCCGTCGACCATGCCGGCCACCTCGCCGAGGGTGCGGCGGGTGGCCCGGCAGGGCGCGCAGAAGGTGGTGGAGAACTGGAGGAGCGTGGCCCGCTCGCCGAGTTCCGCGCCGATCTCACCCGCCGTCAGCTGCTGCGCCGCGTCCTTGTCCCGCACCCGTACCCTTCCGTCCCTGCGCTTGTGGAGCATGCCGAAGATCCCCGCCGCCGCGAGCACGGCGACGCACACCACCAGTCCCGTCATTTCCGGCCTCCCTGCGTTGCAGCGTTCACAGGACCGCCATGATTCCAGGGGGTCCGGACGGCGTCCGTTCCGGAATCATGGCCCCCATGAGCCCTCACGCCATTGATGCCCGTGGACCGCGCTTCGGCGCAAGCCTGACCAGTGTGGTGCTGGCCGTCGTCCTCGTCACCGGCAGCGCCTGGCTGCTGGCCGTCCAGGCACTGGTGTTCGCGGTGGGCGCCGCCGTGGGGGTGCAGAACTCACCGTACGGCCTGCTCTACCGGGTGGCGGTACGGCCCCGGCTGGGACCGCCGGTCGAGACCGAGGACCCGGCCCCGCCGCGCTTCGCGCAGGCGGTGGGTCTGGGGTTCGCGCTCGTCGGGCTCTCCGGCTACGCCGCGGGCCTCGCCTGGCTCGGCCTGGCGGCGACGGCCTGCGCCCTCGCGGCGGCCTTCCTCAACGCGGTGTTCGGCTACTGCCTCGGATGCGAGATGTACCTGCTGGTGCGTCGTACGACCGGGTGACGTGACGAGAATCTCGCCGTCCGACGGGCACGCGGGATGACACGGCACCCGTTTACGGTGCACGATCAGCCCGCGGCCGGAAACCTACGGCCGCGTAACTTCCGCCGGGGGCCACCCCCTACGAAGAAGGGGGCCCAGCCATGGCCGAACTCGTCTACCCACCCGTCATCGGCTTCGCCCGCACCATGTTCAAGGTGCAGGGGTTGCGTTTCGACATCTCCGGCACCGAGCACGTGCCGCGCAAGGGCGGCGCGTTGCTGGTGAGCAACCACATCGGCTACCTGGACTTCGTGTTCGCCGGGCTGACGGCGCTCCCGGCGAAGCGGCTGGTGCGTTTCATGGCGAAGGAGTCGGTGTTCCGGCACAAGGTGTCGGGTCCGCTGATGCGGGCCATGAAGCACATCCCGGTGGACCGCTCCGAGGGCATGCACGCGTACAAGCACGCGCTGACGGCGCTGCGCTCGGGCGAGATCATCGGCGTGTTCCCCGAGGCGACCATCTCGCAGTCCTTCACCCTCAAGTCCTTCAAGTCCGGTGCGGCGCGCCTGGCGATGGAGGCCGGCGTGCCGCTGCTGCCGGTCGCCCTGTGGGGCACCCAGCGGCTGTGGACCAAGGACCAGCCGCGCCAGCTGGGCCGCAACGGCTTCCCCATCTCCATCCGGGTGGGCGAGCAGATGACGCCGCACCAGGATGAGAAGCCGGGCGCGCTGACCCGTCGGCTGCGGCTGCGCGTCCAGGAGCTGCTGGAGGACGCGCAGCGCGTGTACACCGGCCGCCCGTCGGGCCCGAACGACCACTGGTGGCTGCCCGCGCACCTGGGCGGCACCGCCCCCACGGCGGAGGACGTCGCCGCCCGGGAGCGTGCGGCGACGGCGGAGTGACGGCACGCGGGGGCCGGGACGCGCACCCCGGGGTCGACGGCCGGTGCGGTGGGCGAGGTCAACGTTCCTCCCGCTCCGGCAGGTCGGTGGGCAGCAGCCGCCACAGGTGCGCCCGGTCGGCGGCCTGCCGCAGGGCGGTGAGGACGACGGCCGGCGGCGCGGCGTAGAGACCGGGGTAGTCGCGTTCGCCGAGTGCGGGGCGGGGCACCCAGGCCAGCCGTTCCTCCCGCAGGGAGAAGCGGGCGTCGACACCGGGCTTGTTGCCGCGCGGGTCCTGCCGGGCCCAGCGGTCGTGACCGGGCGGCTTGATGGCGACAAGTCCGTGGACGACGGGATCCGTGCCGTCGTCGTCGGTGAGCCGCTGGTAGCACAGCCCCGCGGGGATGCCCTCGGCACGCAGCAGTGCGGTCAGGGCGTGGGCCTTGGCGTGGCAGATGCCGGTGCGTAGTTCCAGGACGTCGGAGGCACGCCAGGTGACACGCGGGTCGCCGGAGTCGGCGGCGTGCGGGATGGTGTCGCGGACGAACGTGTACGCCGCCTCGGCATAGGCATACGGATCGGGGGCCTCCGCCCGCAGCCGCGCGGCGGTCGCCCGGACCAGCGGGTGCTCGTGGTCGATCACTTCGTCCGCCGCGAGGAAGGCGGTCGCGTCCGCCGTCTGGGGTATCGGCTCCATGTGGCGGATACTAGGAAGACGCGCAGCGATTCGGCAATTGACTTTTCCGTTGGCAGCATAACCATGCAGCACGGGGGTGGCCGTCGTGGCCCGAGCACCCGGACGTCCCGCGAGAGCGGCGATGCTGGTCGTGCTGGCGGTGTTCGCGGTGTTCCTGGTCAGCCGGGGCTGCGGCGGCCCCGAGCGGACACCCGGCGGGCCCTCCTCCACCTCGACGGGGTCGGTGCCCGGTACCAGCGCGGCCGCACGGTCGCCCTTCACCGGGCTGCCCGGGCGCACCGGCGGCCCCGTCCTCGCGGTGAAGATCGACAACGTGGGGGCCGCCCGGCCGCACACCGGGCTGGGCCGGGCCGACCTGGTCTACGTGGAGCAGGTGGAGTCCGGTCTGACCCGTCTGCTCGCCGTCTTCTCCTCCCAACTGCCCGACCGGGTCGGCCCGGTGCGCAGCGCCCGCGAGTCGGACCTGGAACTGCTGCGCCAGTTCGGCAGCCCGGCCCTCGCCTTCTCCGGGGCGCAGTCCAGGCTGCTGCCGGTGGTCGCGGCGGCGCCGGTGTACGACGTCTCCCCCGCCCACGCGCCCGGCGCCTACGTACGCGACGGGTCGCGCCCTGCCCCGCACAACCTGTACGCCGCACCGGATCGGCTCCTTGCCGCGGCTCCGGACGCCGCCGCCGCCCGCGACATAGGCTTCCGCTTCGGCGACGCACCGCCCGGCGGCACCCCCGAGCGCGACCGCACCGTGCGCTACCCGAACGGCTCGGTGGGCCTGCACTGGTCGGCCGAAGGCGACCGCTGGCTGGTGTCGTTCGACGGCGACCCGGCCACCACGACCGACGGCGGCAGGCTCGGCGCGCCGACGGTGGTCGTCCAGTACGTCACGGTCCGCCCCTCCGGCTTCCACGACCGCTGGGGGAACACCTCCCCGTACAGCGAGACCGTGGGCACCGGCCGGGCGGTGGTGCTGCGCGACGGCAAGGCGTACGACGCCACCTGGTCACGGCCCGACGCGGCAGCGGGCACGCGGTTCAGCACGCCCGGCGGGCAGCCGGTGAACTTCGACCGCGGCCAGGTCTGGATCGTCCTGGCTCCGCTGCCCCGCTGAGCTCACGCTATGGCGCCGTCCGCCGCGGGGGGATCGGGGGCACCCGCCCCGCCCAGCGCGGAGGCCAGGTCGTCGTGGACGGTGAAGACCCGGATCGTCCGGGTCAGCCGCAACATCCGCAGCACGCAGGGGCTGTCTGCGACGACGCCGAACCGGCCGCCGCGGTCGAGGGTCCGCTTGCGCGCCCGGATCAGCACCGACAGACCGCTGCAGTCGATGAAGGTCACACCGCGCAGGTCCACCACGACGTCGGGCCGCGCTCCGGCGGTGACCGCGTCCAGGCGCGCGGCCGCCGGCACGCCGGCGCACAGGTCGAGCTCCCCCGTCAGTTCCACCACGGTCGTGCCGCCGACCGTCCACTGCCGCATCCCGAAGTCATGCTCGTCGTCGAACACGCCCGGCCCCCCGACTGCCGCTTCCTGCTGGGCCCCTGACGCGGGGTGTGCGCCGCGCGCGGCGAACGCGCCGCGCACACCGTCGCGTGTACGGAATACCCCCCTGCCGTACCGGGAGTCAACACATGGGACTAAACAGACAGGACGACCAGGTCCCGCGAGGTCTGGTTGAGCCGTTCTCCGCCCTCGGGCGTGCAGACGGCGATGTCCTCGATCCGGGCGCCGAAGCGGTCCGGGAGGTAGATCCCGGGTTCCACGGAGAAGGCCATGCCCGGCTCCAGCGGCAGGGAGCTTCCCGCGACGATGTACGGCTCCTCGTGCGTCTCCAGCCCGATGCCGTGCCCGGTGCGGTGGATGAAGTGCTCGCCGTAGCCGGCCGCGGCGATGATGTCCCGCCCGACCGCGTCGAGTTCCTCGGCGGTGATCCCGGGGCGGACGGCGTCGGTCTGGGCGTGCTGGGCGCGCCGCAGCACCTCGTACATCTCGCGGAACTCGGCGGGCGGTTCACCGACCGCGTAGGTGCGGGTGGAGTCGGAGCAGTAGCCGTCCTGCGTGGTGCCGCCGATGTCGACGACGACCGGGTCGCCGGCCCGGATCACCCGGTCGGAGACCTCGTGGTGCGGGCTGGCCCCGTTCGGGCCCGAGGCGACGATGACGAAGTCGACGGTGGTGTGCCCCGCCTCGATGACGGCGTCGGCGACGTCGCGGGCGACCTCGCGCTCGGTGCGCCCGGCCCTGAGCCACTCCCCCATGCGGCGGTGCACCCGGTCGATGGCGCCCGCGGCCCGTCGCAGCGCCTCGGTCTCCGCGGCCGACTTGCGCATCCGCAGTTCGCGCAGCACGTCGCCGGCCAGGCTCTGCTCGGTGCCGGGGAGGGCCGCACGGAAGGCGAGCACCTTCTCGGCCCACATGTGGTTGTCGACGGCCACCCGTGCCGTCCCCCGCGGCAGCCGGCCGGCGACCAGGGCGTACGGGTCCTCGGTCTCGCCCCAGCCGACGACGTCGACGCCGAGCGCGCCGAGCGGGGAGGCCTCGGCGCCGGGCTTCTCCAGGTGGGGCACGACGAGGAAGGGGTCGCCGAGCACCGGAAGCGCCAGGCACACCAGGCGCTCGGTGAGATGGGCGTGGTAGCCGGTGAGGTAGCGCAGGTCGGGGCCCGGCGAGACGAGCAGCGCGTCGAGTCCCGCGTCGGCGGCGGCCTTGCGGGCGAGTTCGAGTCGCTCCGGGGGGTACAGGGATGCTGCGGAGTCGGTCACGACTCTTACCGTAGACGCCCCTGGCACCCTCCGCAGTCGCTTGCGCAGGCGCAGGTCGTAGGCTGGCCCCGATGGACCACCACGCCACTCCCGGGGCGCTTCGGGCGCTCGCCGCCCGGCTGCGCGCCCTTCCGCCGTCCTGCGGGCCCGTGCGGCTCGTCGCCGTGGACGGCCACGCCGGATCCGGCAAGACGACCTTCGCCGCCGCGCTGGCGTCCGCGCTCGACGGCGCTCCCGTCGTCCACCTCGACGATCTGGCCACGCACGAGGAGCTTTTCGAGTGGACCGGGCGGCTGCGCGAACAGGTGCTGGAGCCGTTGCGCCGCGGTGACACGGCCCGGCCCGCGAAGTACGACTGGGTGGCGCGGCGGTTCGCGACGACCCTGGAGGTGCCGCCGGCCCCCGTGGTCCTGCTGGAGGGCGTGGGGGTCGGCCGCCGCGAACTGCGCCCCTGGCTGGCCGGCCTGCTCTGGCTGGAGGTGACACGGGAGACGGCACGCGAGCGCGGCGAGCACCGGGACGGCCCCGCGCTGGCCGGTTTCTGGGCCGGCTGGATGCGGGCGCAGGACGCGCACTTCGCCGCCGACCCCTCCCGGCCGTTCGCGGATCTGCTGGTCCACCAGCGTCCGGACGGCTACGAACTACGCGAACAGCCCGCCGGCACCCTGCCCACCGACACCCTCCGTCACTGACCGTGACCGCTCGCAGCCGGTGCGCTGCGGCCGCCCGGAGACCGCCGGAGCGGTGCCTCAAGGCCGCTTGACCCAGGGGCCGTACAGGACTTACGTTCTGAATGCGCGGTCATCGTCGACCGCGCCTCAGACGCGAAGCCCCCGGTTGTTCCCCCGTGACCGGGGGCTTCGTTCTGCCCTCTGCGGGTGATCCGGCCCCGTACGGCAGCCAGTTGCTCACCCAACGTCACCGTCCGCGTCGCTCTACGGCCCACGGGGCCCGCGCGGGTACCATGCCAACGGGTGCGCCGCCTTAGGAAGGTGGCGTCCACCTGGCACCAACTGCGGCTTCGCGTAACCTGGTTGGAGCGGCGTACGGCGGGCGGCACCGGGGGAACGGCTGGTGGGGACCTGATGGACTTCGGCACAGAGCATTCGGGCGCCCCCGCCGATCTCGCCTGGGTACGGGCCGTCGAGGCCTACACCATGGGCGCCTACACCCAGGCCGAGGAGGAGTTCCGCGCCGCGGTCCGCCTCGACCCCGGCATGGCGGACGCCTGGCTGGGGCTGCACGCGCTGCGCGCGGACACCTCCACCGCGCTGCTGCAGATGTACCGGCACCGCGACCGCTTCGGCGAGCAGCGCAGCGCGTACCGCCGGTCGATGAACTCCTGGTACTGGCTGGGCTGGTGGGTGCAGCCGGTGCTGGAGACCCGCCGCGACCTGCTGCTCGCGCACGCCTCCCACTGGCTCGACGGCCGCCACATCGCGGAGCTGGACCGGGCCCTGGCCGAGTGCCCGCCGATCGACACCGATCCGCACGTCCGCTTCCTGCACGCCTGCCGGGCCTATCTGGTCAAGGACTGGGACCAGTTGGTGCGCCACACCGAACCGCTCCTCGGCGACCAGGTGCTGGGCATCGAGGCCGGCCTGTTCGGGGGCATGGCCCGGGTCCGGCTGGAGCTGTACGGGCAGGCCGAGCCGCTGCTGACGACGGCCCTGATGCGCTGCCGCAGCGAGCAGCCGCAGCGCAAGGAACTCCGCTACTGGCTGGCCCGCGCGTACGAGGGCACCGGCCGCACCGCCGCCGCGCTCCCCCTCTACCACGCGGTGCAGCGGGTCGACCCGGCGTTCATGGACACCGCCGCGCGGCTCGCCGCGATCGACGAGTCCGACGGCCTCACCGACGGTACGGCCGACCTGGCCCCGGTCACCCTTCAGGGCTACGGCCAGACCGGGCCCGAGGCACTGCCGCCCGAGCCCGATCCGCTCGACGCCCGGGCCGGGGCCGCGGCCATGCCGGGCGGCCTGGGGGCGGGCTCGGTCCTGGACGATCCGCTGGGCGCGGTCGGCCCGATCGACGACGACATCCGGGAGAAGGCGATCCTGCCGGTCTCCCCCGTCGTACCGCAGGTCCCGGTCACCGCCCCCGACCCCGTGCTGCTCTCCCAGGCGCTGGCCGAACTCGACCGCATGGTGGGCCTGGAGCCCGTCAAGCGCCAAGTGCGCGCGTTGTCCGCCCAGTTGCGCATGGCGCGACTGAGGTCGGGACAGGGCCTGCCGGTGCAGCCGCCCAAGCGGCACTTCGTCTTCTCCGGGCCCTCCGGCACCGGCAAGACCACCGTGGCACGCATCCTCGGCCGGGTCTTCTACGCTCTCGGCCTGCTGGGCGGCGACCACCTGGTCGAGGCGCAACGCGCCGACCTCGTGGGCGAGTTCCTGGGGCAGACGGCCGTCAAGGCCAACGAGCTGATCGACTCCGCGCTCGGCGGGGTGCTCTTCGTCGACGAGGCGTACGCACTGTCCAACTCCGGCTACAGCAAGGGCGACGCCTACGGCGACGAGGCGCTGCAGGTCCTGCTCAAGCGCGCGGAGGACAACCGCGACCGCCTGGTCGTCATCCTCGCCGGCTACCCCGAGGGCATGGACCGCCTGCTGGCGGCCAACCCCGGCCTCGGCTCGCGCTTCACCACCCGGGTCGACTTCCCCAGCTACCGCCCGCACGAGCTGACCAGCATCGGCGAGGTCCTCGCCGCCGACGACGGCGACCGCTGGGACGACGAGGCCCTGGAGGAGCTGCTCGCCATCAGCGGCCATGTCGTCGATCAGGGCTGGATCGACGAACTCGGCAACGGCCGCTTCCTGCGGACCCTGTACGAGAAGAGCTGCGCGTACCGCGACCTGCGGCTGTCCGGCTACGCGGGACAGCCGTCCCGGGACGACCTGTCCACGCTGCGGCTGCCCGACCTCATGCAGGCCTACGGCGAGGTGCTGTCGGGCCGTGGCCCCGGGCTGCCGCCGCCCGAGCCCATGGAGTGAACGACGCGGAGAGGGGCCCGGGCGCACGCGCCCCGGCCCCTCTCGCGCGGGTTCCCGTGTCAGCCCGCCATCACGCGCGGGGGCCGGGCGACCTCGCCGGACTCCTCGGCGGCCGGGGCGGCGCCGGTCTCCCCGGGCTCCGGGACCTCCCGGTGCGCCGGGTCGCGGACCTCGCCGACCAGCATCTCCAGCACGTCCTCCAGCGCGACCAGCCCCAGCACGCGACCGCCGGAGTCCGCGACCGCCGCCAGGTGCGACGCGGCCCGCCGCATCTGGGTGAGCGCGTCGTCCAGCGGCAGCTCCGCGCGGAGGGTGGCCATCGGCCGCCACAGCCGCGCCGGGACGGGACGGGTGGTGTCCTCCAGGTCGAGGACGTCCTTCACGTGCAGGTAGCCGAGGTAGGCGCCCTCCGGTCCGGCCACCGGGAAGCGCGAGTAGCCGGTGCGCACGGTCAGCTCCTCGACCTCGGCGGGGGTGACGGACGCGTCGACCGTCACCAGCTCCTCCGGGGACAGCAGGACGTCCGTGACCGGGCGGGTGCCCAGCTCCAGCGCGTCCTCCAGGCGTTCCTGTGCGTCGTCGTCGAGGAGTCCGGCCTGCCGGGCGTCCTCGACGAGCACCGTCAGCTCCTCGCTGGTGAAGACCGCGTCGATCTCGTCCTTGGGCTCCACCCGGAACAGCCGCAGCACGATCTTGGCGCACCAGCCGAGCACCGCGATGACCGGCCGGAACAGGCGTGCGAAGCCGACGAGACCGGGGCTGAGCCACAGCGCGGTCTTCTCGGGCGCGGCCATGGCCAGGTTCTTGGGGACCATCTCGCCGATGACGAGGTGCAGGAAGACCACGACGGCGAGAGCGATGACGTATCCGAGCGGATGGATCAGGCCCTCGGGCAGGTGGATCGCCTCGAAGACCGGCTCCAGCAGGTGGGCGACGGTCGGCTCGGCGACCGCGCCCAGCGTCAGGGAGCAGACCGTGATGCCGAACTGTGCCGCCGCCATCATCTGCGGCAGGTTCTCCAGCCCGTGCAGGACCGTACGGGCCCGCCGCTGCGTGCCGGCGAGCGGCTCGATCTGGCTGCGGCGTACGGAGACCAGGGCGAACTCGGCGCCGACGAAGAAGCCGTTGCCGAGCACCAGCAGACCGGCGAAGAACAGCTGCAGGAGGCTCATCGCTCGCCCTCCTGCCCGTCCTCGGGCTCCTCGAACCCGACGCGTACCAGGCGAACTCTTTCCGCGCGGTGGTGCGCGACCTCGCGCACCCGCAGCTCCCAGCCGGGCAGCACCGCGGTGTCCCCCGGCTCGGGGATGCGTTCGAGGAGGTCGGCGACGAGGCCGGCCACCGTCTCGTACGGACCCTCGGGGGCGTCGAGCCCTATGCGCTCCAGCAGGTCGATCCGGCAGCCGCCGTCGGCGTCCCATACGGGGTTGCCGTTCTCCGCGGGCGCGGTCGCCAGCTCGGGCAGGTCGGCGCTGTCGTGCTCGTCGCGCACCTCGCCGACGAGTTCCTCGACGATGTCCTCCAGGGTGACGACGCCCGCGGTGCCGCCGTACTCGTCGACGACCACGGCGATCGGCTGCTCACGGCGCAGCCGCTCGAGGAGCGGCTGAACCGGCAGCGTCTCGGGGACGAGCAGCGGGGCGACCGTGACCCGGCCGACCGGTGTGCGGTCGCGCAGGTGGGCCGGGACGGCGAGGGCGTCCTTCAGGCTCGCCATGCCGACGATGTCGTCCAGCCGCTCCCGGTAGACCGGGAAGCGGGACAGCCCGGTGGCCCGGGTCAGGTTGAGGACGTCCGCGGCGGTGGCCGTGTCCTGCAGGGCGCTGACGCGCACCCGCGGGGTCATCACGTTCTCCGCGGTGAGGCCGCCGAGGGAGATGGTGCGGACGAAGAGGTCCGCGGTGTCCTGCTCGAGAGCCCCGGCACGGGCGGAGTGGCGGGCCAGCGAGACCAGCTCGGTGGGGGTGCGCGCGGAGGCCAGCTCCTCGGCGGGCTCCACGCCCAGCGCCCGCACCAGGCGGTTCGCGGCGGCGTTGAGGGCCTCGATCACCGGGCGGAACACGGCGGAGAAGGCACGCTGCGGCCCGGCCACAAAACGGGCCACCTCCAGCGGACGGGACACCGCCCAGTTCTTCGGGACGAGCTCGCCGATGACCATCTGGACGGCCGAGGCGAGGATCATGCCGATCACCACGGCCACGGCGGGCGCGGCGCCCCCGGGTACGCCCACCGAGGTGAGGGGTCCGGAGAACAGGTCGGCGAGGGCGGGCTCCGCCAGCATGCCGACCACCAGCGAGGTGATCGTGATGCCGAGCTGGGTGCCCGACAGCTGGAAGGACAGCTTGCGCAGCGCCTCCACGACGCTGCGGGCCCTGCGGTCACCCTCGGCGGCGGCACGTTCCGCGGCGGGCCGCTCGACGGTCACCAGGCCGAATTCGGCGGCGACGAAGAAGCCGTTCGCGAGGATCAGGAGGAAGGCTGCCGCGAGCAGCAGCAACGGGGCGCTCATGCCGCCGCTCCCGTATGTCGGGGGGGAGAGGCGGCGCAGGTACTACCGGACGATCCGTCCATCGTGGATTGGGTGTCACTCCTCGGGTCGTTGCGAAGGTTCCAGAGTAATGAAGAAGCGGGCCGTGGCGGCAGATCTAGTGCGCCGTCGGCTTGCCGGTACCGTACGCCTCCGCGAGGGCCCGCAGAGCGCGCGCGTCGCGCAACGCGCGGGCGCGTCCGATCCCGGGCTGGATCCCCATGGCGGCCAGGCTGGTGCCGTCCGCGAGGTCGAGGTACACCCACGGGTCGCCGGTGCGCAGGTTCACCCGGAGGACCTGCGCCCATTCCAGGCGGCGCCGGGTCGTCAGGTTGACGACGGTCACACCGTCGCGGTCGGCGGCCACCTTGGGGCGGCTGAGCAGCGCGAGCACCCCGGCGACCAGCAGACCGGTGAGCAGGAGATAGATCCGGTCCGAGGTGTGCCATGGCCGTGCGCCGTCCGAGGGAAGCAGGACGGCGATCGCGACGAAGGCCGCGAGCAGCCCGGCACCCAGGCCCAGCAGCACCGCGCGGGTGCGGGCGGGCCGGAAGGTGACGGGCAGCCCGGGGAGTTCCGCGGGCACGGTGGACGGGGTGGGCGAGGTCACAGACGGCACGCGTGGATCCCGGTGGTGAGGATGGCCCGTGCGCCGAGCTCATAGAGCTCGTCCATGATCCGCTGGGCCTCGCGGCTGGGGACCATGGCGCGGACGGCGACCCAGCCCTCGTGGTGCAGCGGGGAGACGGTCGGCGACTCGAGGCCCGGCGTGAGGGCGATGGCCCGCTCGACGTGCTCGACACGGATGTCGTAGTCCATCATCACGTAGCGGCGGGCCACCAGGACGCCCTGGAGGCGGCGCAGGAACTGCTGCACCTTCGGCTCGGCCGCCGCGTCCTCGCCGCCGGCGCCGGCCCGTCGGATGACCACGGCCTCGGAGTCGATGATCGGCTCCCCGATGACCTCCAGGCCGGCGTTGCGCAGCGAGGTGCCCGTCTCGACGACGTCGGCGATGACGTCCGCCACACCGAGGTGGATGGAGGTCTCGACGGCGCCGTCGAGGCGGACCACGGAGGCGTCCACCGCGTTGTCGGCAAGGTGCTTCCTGACGATCTCCGGATAGGAGGTGGCGACCGTCTTGCCGCCGAACTCCTTCACGTCCGTCACGCCGCCGGGAGTGGTGGCGTAACGGAAGGTGGAGCGGGCGAAACCGAGCTGCAGGATCTCCTCGGCGTTGGCACCGGAGTCCAGCAGCAGGTCGCGGCCGGTGATGCCGATGTCGAGGCGGCCCGAGCCGACGTAGATGGCGATGTCGCGCGGGCGCAGGTAGAAGAACTCGACGTCGTTCTCGCCGTCGACGAGGACGAGTTCCTTGGAGTCCTTGCGCTGGCGGTAGCCGGCCTCATGCAGCATCGCCGACGCAGGTCCGGACAGTGAACCCTTGTTGGGGACGGCGATGCGCAGCATGGATGCGTTCCTTTGCGACTCGGATGTGGGTGGGAGGGGCGCGCGGAGAAGCGCAGGGCGGGGCCGGCCGGTGACGATCCGCTCAGAGATGAGCGTATACGTCGTCCAGGCCGATACCCCGGGCGACCATCATCACCTGCAGGTGGTACAGCAACTGGGAGATCTCCTCCGCGGTGCGGTCGGCGCCTTCGTACTCGGCTGCCATCCACACCTCGGCGGCCTCCTCGACCACCTTCTTGCCGATCGCGTGCACTCCCTTGCCCACCAGTTCGGCGGTGCGGGAGGTGCTGGGGTCGCCGGTGGCGGCCTTGTGCTGGAGCTCGGCGAAGAGCTCCTCGAATGTCTTCTTGGCCATGGTGGTCCCCACCCTACGCGGAAGCGCCCCTACCTCAGCGCCACGGCTCGGATACTGAACGCAGGACGGTCGCGGTGGCGATCGCGGCGGTGACCGCCTCGTGCCCCTTGTCCTCGTTCGAGCCGGGCAGTCCGGCGCGGTCCAGGGCCTGTTCCTCGGTGTCGCAGGTGAGCACGCCGAAGCCGATCGGCACACCGGTGTCGACCGAGACCTGGGTCAGGCCCTGGGTCACGCCCTGGCAGACGTACTCGAAGTGCGGTGTGCCGCCGCGGATGACGACGCCGAGGGCGACGACCGCGTCGTAGCCCCGGCTCGCCAGCACCTTTGCGGCGACCGGCAGTTCGAAGCTGCCCGGCACACGCAGCAGGGTCGGCTCGTCGATGCCCAGGTCGCTCAGGGCGCGCAGGGCGCCGTCGACCAGGCCGTCCATCACCTGCACGTGCCACTGCGCCGCGATCACGGCCACGCGCAGGTCACCACAGTTCTTCACGGTCAGCTCGGGGGCGCCCTTACCGCTCACGTCCATCTTCTCCTTGCTCGTTCTTGTTCTGGTGGTTCTGGTGGTGCAGGTCGTACGGGTCGTGCGGGTTGTCGTGGTGCTGCTTCGGGGCTACTGGTTGCCGCAGGCGCCGGTGGGGGCCGGGTCCAGCCAGGGCAGGTCGTGGCCCATGCGGTCCCGCTTGGTGCGCAGGTACCGCAGGTTGTGCTCGCCGGCCGCGATCGGCATGGCGACGCGTTCGACGACCTTCAGGCCGTGCCGTTCGAGGGCGTCGGTCTTCTCGGGGTTGTTGGTCATCAGGCGCAGGGAGCGCACGCCGAGGTCGTCGAGCATCTGGGCGGCCGCCCCGTAGTCGCGGGCGTCGGCGGGCAGTCCGAGTTCGAGGTTGGCGTCGAGCGTGTCACGGCCGCGCTCCTGCAGCTCGTACGCGCGCAGCTTGGACATCAGGCCGATGCCCCGGCCCTCGTGGCCGCGGAGGTAGACCACGACGCCCCGGCCCTCGGCCGCCACCCTTTCGAGTGAGGCCTGGAGCTGCGGTCCGCAGTCGCAGCGCAGCGAGTGGAAGACGTCGCCGGTGAGGCACTCGGAGTGGACGCGCACGAGGACGTCCTCGCCGTCGCCGATCTCGCCGGCCGCGAGGGCGATGTGCTCGATGCCGTCGACGGTGCTGCGGTAGCCGTAGGCGCGGAAGTCGCCGAAGGCGGTGGGCAGCCGGGTCTCGGCCTCCCGGCGCACGGTCGGCTCCGAGGTGCGGCGGTAGGCGATCAGGTCCTCGATGGAGATGATGGCCAGGCCGTGCTTGCGCGCGAAGTGGACGAGCTCGGGGAGGCGGGCCATCGTCCCGTCCTCGTTGGCGATCTCCACGATGGCCGCGGCCGGGCGCAGCCCGGCGAGCCGGGCCAGGTCGACGCCCGCCTCGGTGTGGCCGTTGCGGGTCAGGACGCCGCCGGACTTGGCGCGCAGCGGGAAGACGTGGCCGGGCCGGACGAAGTCGCCGGAGGCGGAGCCGCCGGAGGCCAGCAACCGGATGGTGGTCGCCCGGTCGGCGGCGGAGATGCCGGTGGTGACCCCGTGGGCACCGCTCGCGTCGACCGAGACGGTGAACGCGGTCTGCATGGACTCGGTGTTGGAGTCCACCATCTGCGGCAGGTCGAGCCGGTCCAGGTCGTGCTCCTCCATGGGCACGCAGATCAGACCACGGCACTCGGTCATCATGAAGGCGACGATCTCCGGGGTGGCCTTCTCCGCCGCGATGATGAGGTCGCCCTCGTTCTCGCGGTTCTCGTCGTCCACGACGACGACGGGCCGGCCGGCCGCTATGTCGGCGATCGCCCGCTCGACGGGGTCGAGGACGATCGGGGCGTCCTCCGCCACGTAGAGGGAGTGCAATGCGGTGGTCATGCGGCCGCTCCTTCCAGGACGGGCCCGCCGTGCCGCGGGACCCGGGTCTGCTGCCACCAGGCGTACATGCCGGCGATCACGAGAACGAAGTAGATGACGTACACGAGCGCGGAGAACTTCAGGTCGCTGTTCCAGGCGAGGGGGACGCCGACCGCGTCGACGGCGAGCCAGGCGAACCAGAACTCGACCCAGCCCCTGGCCATGGCCACCATCGCGGCGACGGTGCCGACGAAGATGTAGGCGTCCGGCCAGGGGTTCCAGGACAGCGACGGGTAGAGGGTGAAGAGGCCGACGACCGCGAACAGTCCGGCCGCCGTACCGGCGACCAGCACGCCCCGCTCGCGCCAGGTGGCGAAGCGGACCCGGATCTCGCCGCCGTCCCGGACACCGCGGCGCCACTGGAACCAGCCCCACACGGCGACGCCGATCACCAGCAGCTGCTTGCCGACGCCGCCGGTGAGCTGCGCCGACCAGTACGCGGCGACGAGCACCACGCCGGAGAGCAGCTGGACCGGCCAGGCCCACACCGAGCGGCGCCAGCCGAGCGCGAGCCCGGCGAGGCCGAGGCCGTTGCCGACCACGTCGGTCCACTTGAAGTGCTCACCGAAGGCGGAGAAGGCGACACTGTTCAGGGTGTCGAGGGCGCTCATTCCGCCGGAGCCCCCTTCGGCGCGCCGGCCCGCTCCCCGTACAGCCGCTCGACGTACTTGGCGATCACGTCGACCTCCAGGTTCACAGGGTCGCCGGGCTGCTTGAAGCCGAGCGTGGTGAGGGCGAGGGTGGTCGGGATCAGGCTGACGGAGAAGAAGTCGGGACCGGCCTCGACGACGGTGAGGCTGATGCCGTCGACGGTGATCGAGCCCTTCTCGACGACGTAACGGGACAGTTCCGCCGGGAGCGAGACCTTCACGATCTCCCAGTGCTCGGCGGGGGTGCGGGAGATGACCGCGCCGGTGCCGTCCACGTGGCCCTGGACGAGGTGGCCGCCGAGGCGGCCGCCGAGCGCCATGGGACGCTCCAGGTTGACCCGGCTGCCGGGCTGCAGCGCTCCGAGGCTGGAGCGCTTGAGGGTCTCGGCCATCACGTCGGCGGTGAACTCGCCGTCCGCGGTGTCGACGACGGTGAGGCACACCCCGTTGACCGCGATCGAGTCGCCGTGCTTGGCGCCCTCGGTGACGACCGGACCGCGCAGACGGAAGCGGGAGGCGTCGCCCAGGTCCTCGACGGCGACGAGGTCGCCCAGCTCTTCGACGATTCCGGTGAACACGTCAGTTCTCCTCAGTGCGGCTCGGGTAGGCAGTAATACGCAGGTCGGGGCCGATGCGTTCGATCTCGGCGACGTCGAGCCGCAACGCGTGCGCGATGGTGGTGATTCCCGCGTCCCCCAGGGCCGCGGGTCCGGCCCCCAGGAGGGCCGGTGCGAGGTAGCCGACGACCTTGTCGACGGCCCCGGCGGCGACGAAGGCGCCGGCCAGGGTCGGGCCGCCCTCCAGCAGCACGGAGCGGACGCCGCGGCCGTACAGCTCGGCGAGCAGCCCGGGGACCGAGACACCGCTGCCGGTGCGGGGCAGGCGGGCCACGTCGACGCCCGGCAGGTGCGCGGTGTCGGTGTCCTCGGCGACGGCGACCAGGGTCGGGGCGGTGCCGTCCAGCACCCTGGCGCCGGGGGTGATCTTGGCGTTGGTGTCGACGACCACTCGCAGGGGCTGCGTGAAGGTGCCCGCCACGCCGCGCACGGCGAGGTGGGGGTCGTCGGCGCGCAGGGTGCCGGAGCCGACGACGACGGCGTCGGACTCGGCGCGCAGCCGGTGCACGTCGGCTCGGGAGGCGGCGGAGCTGATCCAGCGGCTGGTGCCGTCGGCGGCGGCGATGCGGCCGTCGAGTGTGCTCGCGTACTTCCACACCACGAAGGGCCGCTGCTCGCGGGAGGCGGTGAGCCAGACCTCGTTGCCGCGGGCGGCCTCGGCCTCCAGCAGCCCGCTCTCCACGTCGATCCCCGCGGCCGCCAGCGTGGCACCGCCTCCGGTCGCCGCGGGGGTGGGATCCGCGACGGCGTAGACGACGCGGGAGACGCCGGCCGCGATGAGGGCCTGGGCGCAGGGGCCGGTACGACCGGTGTGGTTGCAGGGTTCGAGGGTGACGACGGCGGTGCCGCCGCGGGCCGCGTCGCCGGCCGCGCGCAGGGCGTGGACCTCCGCGTGGGGGCCGCCGGCCCGCTGGTGCCAGCCCTCGCCGGCGATCTCGCCGTGTGCGTCGAGGATCACGGCGCCGACGACGGGGTTGGGGCTCGTGGAGCCCATGCCGCGGGCGGCGAGCTCAATGGCCCGGCGCATCGCGTCGGCTTCACCGGGTGTTGCCACCGGGTCCTCCTGCCTCATCGGGCACGGACTCCGGGGCTGTGCGGAACACAGAGCGGACGTGAGCCTCGGGACCACCGCGGCCGGTGTGGGGCTGCGCCCGTCCGCGTCACCCGTTTCCGGGGGACACGCACCCACGCTGCCGCCGACGGCGGTGTACCGATGCCCGTCCGCCGCGCACTGCCTCCCATCCGGACTTTAACCGTCGGTCCAGGAATTTCACCTGGTCAACCGGCCGCTGGATGCGGACGGGTCGCGGACTGTAACCGCCGGTTCGGATTTTCACCGACCCCGGAGTGCGCTGAACGTCACTGGTACTGCCCCACCAGTCTGCCATGAAGGTTCCTTGCGGACGCAAGGGATTGGTGTGGATTGCCTCACACGGGATCGCTCAGCCCCTGCGGACCCCGCGGCACGTCGCACTGGATTTCGGCCAACACCGCCTGCGCCGACCGCCGTTGACGCCGACGCGGACTCCGTGCGCGAGGCGGCGCCACCCGGGCGGTTCGGACCGCGTGTCGGCGCCCGTGAACGTCCGGCGGGCAAAGGGCGGTTGCCGGGACACGCCACAGGTCACATCTCGGGGCTGAACAAGGCGTCCTGCGCGGCGTCCATCGCCAAGAGCACCGCGCCGCGCAGCACCGCGCTGCCCGCGACGGTGCCCGCCCGGACCTCGGTGGGCAGCGGGGACATCCGCCCGAGCCGCTCCTCGACCCTGGCGGCCAGGTCCGTGCCGCCCGCCCGGCCCACCTCGCCGCCCAGCACCACGCAGCCGGGGTCGAGCACGGCGGTGACGGCCGCGACCCCTATCACCACCCGGTCCGCCAGCGCGTCGAGGAAGAGTTCACCCTGCTTGCCGCCCGCTCGGGCGGCGGTCACCACCCCCTCCGCCGCGGCGGCGTCGTCCTCGCCGGACACCGGCATCCCGTGCGAGCGCGCCAGCGCGCACACCGCCGCGCTGCCCGCAAGCGAGTGGAAACCGCCCTCGCACCCGCTCGCCTTAGGCAGTTGGAAGGTCCCCGGCACGGGCAGGAAGCCGATCTCCCCCGTGCCGCCCGAGGCCCCGCGCCGCAGGACCCCGCCCAGCACCACCGCGGCGCCCACCCCGTGGCCCAGCCACAGCAGGACGAAGTCCTCGCGGTCGCGCACCGAACCCAGGCGGCGCTCGGCGACGGCCGCGAGGTTGACCTCGTTCTCCAGCAGCACCGGTAGGGAGAGCCGCCTGCGCAACTCGGCGACGAGCGCCGAGTGCCAGGCCGGCAGCTGCCCCGTGGCCCTCAGTTCGCCGGTGGCCGGGTCGACCAGGCCGGGCGCGCCCACCGCGATCGTGTGCAGCGCGCCGGCTCCGGCGGTGCGTGCCGTCCGCTCCAGCAGGGCCACCGAGCGCCGCACCGTACGCTGCGGATCGCCGAACGGGTCGACCGGCAGGACGGTGCTGCCGACGGCGTTCCCCAGCAGGTCGGCCACCTCGATGGCCACGCTGTGGGTGCGGACGTCGAAGGCGGCCAGGTGCGCCCGGTCGGCGACGATCCCGTACACCCGCGCGTTGGGGCCGCGCCGGTCGGCTCCCGTCTCGCCCACCACCGCGATCAGCCCGGACTCCTGCAGCCGCTCGACAAGGTCTGCGACGCTCGGACGGGACAGCCCCGTCAGGGACTTGAGCTGGGCCGCCGTCAACGGGCCCTCACGCTGCAGCAGTTCGAGCGCCAGCCGGTCGTTGATCGCCCGGGCCGTACGGGGTGACGCGGTGCGCCCGGCATGGGATCGGATGGCGGTCATGGACGGATCCTTCCAGAAGCCGTCGCGCGGGAGCGAGGGCGGGCGACACCGGCCGTGGCCCGTGGCCGGAGGCAGTCTATCTTTCAGGAAGCCTGCCTGATAATTTATGCCCAGAGCCGGGGCGGGACCAGACTGGGAGGGAACATGCCGACGATGCCGACGACCCCGACGGGGAAGACCGAACCACGAGTGCGACGCGCCCATCTCGCCGTCGCCGCCGTGTTCGCCGTGCACGGCGCGGTGACCGGCAGCTTCGCCACCCGGGTGCCCTGGATCCAGGAGCACGCCGGGCTCAGCGCCGGACAGCTCGGTTTCGCCCTGGTCTTCGCGGCCCTCGGAGCCTCCGTCGCCATGCCGCTCGCCGCCCGCATCGCCCACCGCATGGGCATGCGCAACGCGCTGCGCCTCCTGCTGGGCCTGTGGTGCGCCTCGCTCGCGCTGCCCGCCCTCGCACCCGGGCTGGGCTGGCTGTGCGGGGCCATGTTCGTCTACGGGGCGTCAGCAGGCATGGCCGACGTCGTCATGAACGCCCAAGGCGTGGAGGTGGAGGAACGCCTCGGCCGCTCGATCATGTCCGGGCTGCACGGCATGTGGAGCGCCGGCACGCTGCTCGGCTCCCTCTTCGGCGTCCTCGCCGCCCATGCCGAACTCGACGCGCGCCTCCACCTCACCGCCGGTGCCGTCCTGCTCGTCGTACTGGGCCTGGTGGCCTGCGGCGGCGTCCTCGACCTGCGGCCCTCCGCGTCGGAGGAGGCCCCCGCGCGCTTCGCCCTGCCGCCGCGCGCGGCCCTGGTCATCGGCGCCATCGGCTTCTGCGCCGTCTTCGCCGAGGGTGCCAGCATGGACTGGAGCGCGGTCTACCTCCGCGACGTCGCCGGCGCCTCCCCCGGTGTCGCCGCCGCCTCCTACACCGCTTTCGCCTGCACCATGGCCGTGTCGCGCCTCCTCGGCGACCTCGTCGTCCGCCGCTTCGGCCCCGTCCGCACCGTACGCGCCGGCGGCCTGCTCGCCACAGTGGGCGGTGTCCTCATCGCCACGGCGGCCAACCAGATCACCGCCATCGCGGGCTTCGCCCTCATCGGCGTGGGCATCGCCGTCGTCGTCCCGCTGTGCTTCGCGGCGGCCGGACGCAGCGGGCCCAACCCGAGCCAGGCCATCGCGGGCGTCGCCACGGTCACCTACACCTCCGGGCTGGTGGCGCCCGCCGCCATCGGGTCCATCGCGCAGGCAAGCTCCCTGCAGATCTCCTTCGGCCTCGTCACCGTGCTGGCCGCCGGGCTCGCCGTGGGCGCGGGGGTGCTCCGCAGCGCGGGCACGGTCTCCGTGGAGCACGACCGCAAACCCGTGGCGGCGACGACCACGCAGGCCTAGCGTGCCGCCCATGCACTCGCGGATCTTCCTGGAGACCGGCCGGCTGCGGCTGCGGCACTTCACCGACACCGACGCGGACGCCGAACTGCTCGTCGCGCTCGACAGCGACCCCGAGGTCATGCGCTACCTCGGCAACGGCCGCCCCACGCCCTCTGACGTCATCCGGCACGAGGTGCTGCCGCGCTTCGCGCGCTCCCAGGTCTGGGCCGCGGAGGAACGCTCCACCGGACACTTCGTCGGCTGGTTCGCCCTCACCCCCCGCGTCGGCGGCCCCGCCGACGACCTCGAACTCGGGTACCGCCTGCGACGCGCCGCCTGGGGCCGCGGCTACGCCACGGAGGGCTCCCGCGCCCTGGTCCGGAAGGCCTTCACCGACCTCGGCGCGCGGCGTGTCTACGCGGAGACGATGTTCGTCAACACCCGGTCGCGGCGGGTGATGGAGAAGGCGGGGCTGTCGTTCGTCCGGGTCTTCCACGAGGAGTGGGACGAGGCGTTGCCGGGGGCGGAGCACGGGGAGGTCGAATACGCGGTCACGCGCGAGGGGTGGGCCTTGTAGGCCGCGTTCTGTGGGGGCCCGGTTGTTGTGTGCGGGTTGTTTGCGCCTGCGGGCGGCTGCGCCGGGCTGCCCGGTGCGTGCGTGCGGGTTGTTTGCGCCTGCGGCGGGCGGTTTCCCCGCCCTCCCGCCCTCCCCCAGCCTTCGGCCGGGGGGACCCCCATCCGGCGCGATTGGTGCGGGCCTCGCGCGGTTCGTGGTGGGCCGGGGTCGGGGCCTCCGGGGCTGGGCATTCTGTACCGCATATTTATGTGCATGGCGGGCGGTCCAGGTCCTTGCCGTCTGTGCCGCACAACAAATACACGTCAGCGTCCAGAACGCCCACCCTCCCCCAACCTTCGGCCGGGGGTGCCCCCAACTCCCCCGCCCCCTCCGTATCGCCGGGCGACCAACGGCCGGAGGGGGTGTGACGGGGGGCGCCCCTCCCCACACCGCCGGGTGCTGCCGCCAGCAGGAGGTCCCCCGGCGGGAGCCCAAGCAGGGGTGCGCGCACCGGTGCCCGGGGCACCTCCACGGGACGACTGGCGCACCTCACCCACCGGCGCTCCAGGGCTTCGCCTACGTCACGGCGACGCCGAAGGCCGCCAGGCGGCAGATCACGACGAGCGCCGAAGTGGGGACGACCCCGACCTCCGGCAGGCGGCCGAACCACACCATGTTCAGTCTCGGAACCACACCGACCGCACCGAACCAGCCTGCCCCTGACCGAAGGCCGAAAAGGCAGGAACACGCACACGACAACGGGCCCCTCAGCAGGGCGCCATACCGCCGGGCATCAGCCCGAGCACTCCCTTCCGGTCCGATCGCGCCGGAGCCGGCGCGGGCCTCAGCCACCACCCCCATGGCCGTGGGGGTTCGGTAAGACGTGTGCGGCAACCCCGGACCGCCTAACCCCCCTCCGGCCGTCAGTCGCTCCACGATTCGGAGGGGGTGGGGTCGTAGGGGTGGATGTTCTGGACGCTGCGGGATATTTGTGTGCAGCATCCGGGGCTCGGACATGGACCGCCCGCCATGCACGTAAATAACCCAGTCCAGGACGTGCAGCCCCGGAGGCCCCGCACCCGGCCCACCACGAACGCCGCGAGGCGGTCACTGACCGCGCCGGGCAATCGGGCGGGAGGGCGGGGGATGCCCGCCGCAGGCGCAAACGACCCGCACGCGAGAACCGGGCAGCCCAGGGCACCCGGCCCGCAGGCGCAAGCAACCCGCACACAACAACCGGGCAGCCCGGCGCAGCCGCCCGCAGGCGCAACGCACCCGCACACAACGACTCACCGCACCGCAAGATCCTGCAGGCCCACAACACGAAGCAACCGCAACCGCTCGTACGACTCGCTCCCCGGCCGCGCCGTGTACACGATCAACCGCTGCCCATGCTCCGCACTGAGCAACACCTCGCACTCCAGCTCCATCAGCCCCACCACCGGATGCTGGAACCGCTTCACATCCGCCCGGCGCACGCCGACCTCGTGCTCCTCCCACAGGCCCGCGAACTCCACGCTCCTGCAGCGCAGCTCCCCCACCAGCGCCGCCGCGCGCGCGTCCTCGGGCCGGGCGGCCAGCACCGCGCGCAGATGGGCCACGTGCCGCCGGGCGTGCTCCGCCCGGTCCCCCGGAGGGAACAGCTCGCGCGTCGCGGGGTCCAGGAAGAAGCGGCGGACGATGTTGCGGTCCCCCGGCGGCCGGGAGGCCGCGTCGCCGACGAGCGCGGCGGCCATCGCGTTCTGGGCGAGGACGTCGCCCGTGTCGCTGACGACCTGCGCCGGGGTGTCGTCGAGCCGGTCGAGCACCAGCAGCAGTCCGGGCCGTACGTGCCCCGCGCCGCCCGCACCGCCGGTGTCGCGGGCATCGCGGGGCGATTCCTCCCCGGCCAGGTGGAAGAGGTGGTCCCGTTCGTCCTCGGACAGGCGCAGCGCCCGTGCGAGCGATCCGAGGATCTGCCGGGAGGGCCGGGGGCCGCGGGACTGCTCGAGCCGGGTGTAGTAATCCGCGGACATCCCGGCGAGCTGGGCTACCTCCTCGCGGCGCAGCCCGGGGGTGCGCCGACGGGTGCCCGCGGCCAGGCCCACGTCGCAGGGGGCGAGGCGGGCGCGGCTGCGGCGCAGGAAGTCGGCGAGCTGCGCGCGGTCGATGTCCACGTTTCAAGCATCCCGCCGCGCCCGGGCCTTATCCAGGGAGTGTCGATCCCCGGATGCGGAGGTCTCTCCCGCGGTGCAGGGGCCCGCCGCAGCCTGGTCGCGTGACGGTGAAGGACGTCGAGAGGGGACCGAGGATGCGGACGCTGGTGACGGGGGCGACCGGGCGGGTCGGCAGCCGCTTCGTGCCGAGGCTGCTGCAGTGGCGCCGCCCGGGCGAGGAGGTGCGGGTGCTCGTGCGGGACGCCGAGCGGGGTGGGGAACTCGCCCGGCTGGGGGCGCGGATCGCGACCGGGGACCTGAGGGACGAGCAGGACGTGCGCAGGGCCCTGGCGGGTGCGGACGCGGTCGTGCACCTGGCGGCGGCGTTCCGGGACACCTCGGAGGAGGGCACCTGGTCGGTGAACCGTGACGCGACGCTCGCCCTGGCGCGGGCCGCCGCGGCGGCCGGGGCGGCGCGTTTCGTGCAGGCGAGCACGAACCTGGTGTACGGCGTGGGACGGGGCCGCCCCCTGGTGGAGGACGACGCGAGCGTGCCGGGCGGCCCGATGTGGGGCCCGTACCCCGCGTCGAAGGCGGAGGCCGAGCGGCGGTTGCTGGAGCTCCACCGCGAGTTGGGGCTGGACCTCCGCATCGGCCGGCTCGCCTTCGTGTACGGCGACGGCGATCCGCATCTCGCGCAGTCCCTGCGCTGGGCGGGCGGCTGGGCGGCGCACCAGCGGCTGCAGTTGGTGCACCACGCGGACGTGGCGCAGGGTCTGCTGCGGTTGCTGCGGGCGCCCGGCATCGGGGGCCGGGCGTACAACATCGCCGACGACGCGCCGGTGTCGGCCGTGGAGCTGCACTGGGTGAACGGGGCCGAGGTCCCGGGCGGTATGGCGGAGCGTGCGTCGGCCGATCCGTGGGACGGCGTGGTGTCGAACCTGCGCATCAGGGAGGAGCTGGGGTTCCGCCCGCAGTATCCGTCGGTGTGGACGGCCCGCGACGGGGGCGCGCTGTGACTCACCCGATCCGGGGACGGCACGGCCGCCGTGCCGCGCACCCCGCCCAACCTGCTGGGACGCTGTGCGCATGACGACGGCACGGCGGCCGGCCCCGGTGGGGGTGGGCCAGGTGGTGGCGCGCATGCGCGCGCTCGGCACGGCGCTCCCGGCGGGGGACGGGGTGGCGGTCTTCAACCGTGTCTACCTGTCCGTGACGGAGGAGCTGGACGGCCGCCTGGCGGCGGGCGGCTTCGGTGATCCAGCCGCCGCCGCGGTACTGGCGGCCCGCTTCGCCGCCCGCTACCTGCGGGCGGTCGACGCGGCGGCCGACCGCCGTACCGTCCCTGCCTGCTGGCGGCCTCTGCTGCAGTTGCGCGGCCATCGCGGCATCCGCCCCGTGCAGTTCGCACTGGCCGGGATCAATGCGCACGTGGGTCACGACCTGGCGCTCGCGGTGGTGGACACCTGCGCGGCGCTGGGTTGCGAACCACCTTCCCTGGAGCGGGACTTCGACCGCGTGGGGGAACTGCTGACGTCCGTGGAGGAACGCGTCAGGGAGGAGCTGATGCCCGGCCCCGACCTGCTGGACCTCGCCGATCCGCTGACCCATCTCGCCGGTTCGTGGAGCCTGGAACGCGCGCGGGACGCGGCGTGGGCCGCGTCCCGCGTGCTGTGGTCCCTGCGCGGACTGCCGGAGGTGTACGAGGAGTTCACCGAGAAGCTCGACGCGGGCGTCGGGCTGGTCGGCCGCTTCCTGCTGACCCCGCTGGGCCGCTGAGGTCCGGCGCGTCAGTCCTCGTCGAGCATGACCGGCGCGATCTCGTCGTAGCGGTCGCCCGGGCCCGGGTTGGTCGGGTCCGTGGTGCCGCCGAACTGGTGCATGACGCCCCACACGGCGTTGAGCGCGGTCTGCACGGCGCCCTCGGCCCAGCCCGCCGTCCAGGAGATGTCGTCGCCGGCCAGGTAGATGCCGCGCTTGTCCTCGGGCAGGGTGTCCTGCATGAAGTGGGTGAACAGGCGCCGCTGGTAGCGGTAGTGGCCCGGCAGGTTCGCCTTGAACGCGCCCATGAAGTAGGGCTCGTTCTCCCAGGACACGGTCACCGGGTTGCCGATGACGTGCCGCCGGATGTCGACCTTCGGGTAGATCTCGCCGAGCGACTTGAGCATGACCTCCATGCGCTCGGCCGCGCTCAGCGGCAGCCACTTGAGGCTGTCGTCGCACCACGTGTACGACAGGCAGATCACGGCCGGCTCGTCGGGCCCGTTGTCCAGCAGGTAAGTGCCGCGGGTCATGCGGTCGGTGAGCGTCATGCTCATCACGTCCCGGCCCGTCTCCTCGTCCTTGTCCAGCCAGAACGGCCGGTCGACGGGGACGAAGAGCTTGCTGGACTCCATGTAGTGGGTGCGCTCGATCGCCGTCCAGTGGTCGATCGGGAAGAGCGAGTCATCGCAGTCAATCTTGCTGAGGAGCATCCAACTCTGCGCGGTGAAGATCGCGGCGCGGTAGGTGCGGATGTCGCCGGCGGCGTCGGTGACGGTGATCCGGTTGCCGGCGGTGCGGTGCAGCCGGGTCACGGCCGGGCGGGGGTCGCCGTCGTGCAGGGACCTCAGCGAGGTGCCGTGCGGCCAGTGGACGATCTTGTGCGGCTCGCGCTCCCACAGCCGCAGCGGCAGTTGCTGGCTGCCGCCGACGATGCCGCGGTGGTGGTCGTCGGCCTCGGTGTAGACGACGCGCAGGATCTCCAGGATGGAGTTGGGGAAGTCGGTGTCCCAGCCGCCGGTGCCGAAGCCGACCTGGCCGAAGATCTCGCGGTGCCGGAAGGACGTGAACGCCTCGGAGTCGCAGAGGAAGCCGTAGAAGGTCTGGTTGTCGAGCTTCTCGACGAGCTTCGACCAGATCTCGCGGATGCGCGGGACGTCGCGCTCCCGCATGGCGCGGTTCATGTCCGAGAAGTCCGCGCCCTCCTCCAGGCAGGAGTTCCAGGCGTGCGCGACGTCGCGGTAGACCTGCGGCAGGTCGTCGATGGTCCGCGCGTAGTGGGACTCGCCCTTGAGGTCGACGACGGTCGACGGGGTCTCGGGGGCGAGCGGGTTGGGGAAGGGCCTGGTCTCCAGGCCCGCCAGGTCGATGTAGTGCTGCAGTGCGGTGGAGGACGGCGGGAAGCGCATCGCGCCCATCTCGGCGGTCAGCTTCTCGTCGCAGCCCTCGAAGCCGACGGTGCGCAGCCGGCCGCCGATCCGGTCGGCCTCGTAGACGACGGGCCGCAGGCCCATCTTCATCAGCTCGTACGCGGCGACGATGCCGGACAGGCCGCCGCCGATGACCGCGACCTCGGCGCCGTGCTCGATCGCCGGTATGGAGCCGAGGCCCGCGGGGCTCGCCAGGAAGTCGTCGTACGCGAACGGGAAGTCCGGGCCGAACATGGTGATCGGCGGCGCCGACCGCACCTCGGGGTGCTGCTCGTCGTGGACCGCGGTGGGCACCGTGGACGTCATGGCGTGGTTCTCCTGGCTGTGAAGCGGTGAAGCGGGCGGTGGCAGGGGGGGGGGAGGGGGTCGGGATCAGCCCAGCGAGCGGTACAGCTCGGGGCGGCGGTCCTCGAGGTAGGGGGTCTCCTCGCGGACGGCGCGCAGGAGCTCCGGGTCGGCGTCGGCGACGAGCAGCTCCTCGGTGGCTCCGGCCCGGGCGCGCACGGCGCCGTCGGGTCCGGCGAGGCAGCTCTGCCCCGCGAAGTCGAAGTCGCCCTCGGGGCCGCAGCGGTTGGCGTAGGCGACGTGCAGCTGGCTCTCGTACGCGCGGGCCGGCACGAGCGTCTGCGGGACGAACTCGTAGGGCCGCATCAGCGCGGTGGGCACGGCGAGCACCTGGGTGCCGGCGAGGGCGTGGGCCCGCACGGTCTCCGGGAACTCGACGTCGTAGCAGATGAGGAGGCCGATCCGGACACCGTCGAGCTCGGCCTGGACGACGGCCTCGTCGCCGGGGGTGAACCAGGTGCGCTCGAAGTCGCCGAAGAGGTGGGTCTTGCGGTAGTTGGCGAGACGCTCGCCGTCCGGGCCGATCAGCTGGGCGGAGTTGAAGACGCCGCAGCCGTCGCGCTCGGGGTAGCCGTAGACGATGCCGAGGCCGTGTTCGGCGGCGATCCGGGCGACCCGCGCGGCGGCGGGCCCGTCGGCCGCCTCGGCGAGGCCCGGGACCGCGTCACCGAGGGCGTAGCCGGTCAGGTACATCTCGGGCGTGACGAGCAGCCGGGCTCCCGCGGCGGAGGCCCGGCGCGCGGCGGCGTCGAGCGCGGCCAGGCTGTCGTCGACGGAGGAGGGGACGCCGCTCGGGCCTTGGTACAGCGCGGTGCGCAGCGGCGCCATGGAGCCTCTTTCGCCTGGTGGGAACCGTGTTCCGGGTCTGCCTCGACGGTACGATTCCGGGCCTCGCGGCGACAAGACGCCTCCGTTGCGCACCAACCGCCGATTCGTTGCGCGCCGGGGCCCGCCGGCGGCGATTCGTTGCGCGGGGGCGCGCGGACGGCCTCCCCGGCCGGCCGTACCCGCGGTCACCCCTCCGGCTGGTCAGGCGCCCCCGAGTAGCGCCGCAGCAGCGGCGACAGGACCAGGACGGACTTGGTGCGCTCGACGAAGGGCTCCCCGGCGATCCGCTCCAGGACCCGCTCGAAGTGGCGCACGTCGGCGGCGTAGATCTGGACGACGGCGTCCGCCTCGCCGGTGACGGTCGACGCGGACGCGACCTCCGGGTAGCGCGACAGGCCGCGCCGGATGTCCTCGGGCGAGGTGTTGTGCCGGCAGTAGAGCTCGACGAACGCCTCGGTCTCCCAGCCCAGCGCGGAGGGCTCGACGCGGACGGTGAAGCCCGTGATGGCGCCCTCCGCCAGCAGCCGGTCGACCCGGCGTTTGACGGCCGGGGCGGAGAGCCCTACGAGGGCGCCGATGTCGGCGAAGGAGCGGCGGGCGTCCTCGGCGAGGGCGTGGACGATGCGTTCGTCGAGTTCGTTCAGTCGCACTGGGGGTGGGTCACTTCTCTTCGCGGGCGAGCTGGGAACGGCGCTTGCCGTACGCGCACCAGCCTACGAGGCCGATCGCCGTCCACCCGGCGCAGCACTCCCGGGTGATCGCGTCAAAGCGGGACGCCCGGAGTGCCCCGGCCGCGCGGGCGCCCCGTCCGCTTCCGCGAACGGGGCGCCCGGCGGGGGTGGCCGCTACTGCCAGCTGGCGTGCAGCGGCTTGCCCTCGGCGTAGCCGGCCGCGCTCTGGATGCCGACGACGGCCTTCTCGGCGAACTCGGAGAGGTTGGCGGCACCGGCGTAGGTGCACGAGCTGCGGACGCCCGCGATGATCGAGTCGATCAGGTCCTCGACGCCCGGGCGGGCCGGGTCGAGGAACATCCGAGAGGTGGAGATGCCCTCCTCGAACAGCCCCTTGCGGGCGCGGTCGTACGCGGACTCCTCGCTGGTGCGGTTGGCCACGGCGCGGGCGGAGGCCATGCCGAAGCTCTCCTTGTACGGCCGGCCGTCGGCGGTCTGCTGCAGGTCGCCGGGCGACTCGTAGGTGCCCGCGAACCAGGAGCCGATCATGACGTTGGACGCGCCGGCGGCGAGTGCCATGGCGACGTCGCGCGGGTGCCGGACGCCACCGTCGGCCCAGACGTGCTTGCCGTGGCGGGCGGCCTCGGCGGCACACTCCAGGACGGCGGAGAACTGGGGCCGGCCCACGCCGGTCATCATGCGGGTGGTGCACATCGCGCCCGGGCCCACGCCGACCTTGACGATGTCGGCGCCGGCCTCGATCAGGTCGCGGACGCCCTCGGCGGAGACGACGTTGCCGGCCACGACCGGCACCTGCGGGTCCAGCGCGCGCACGGCCCTGACGGCCTGGATCATGTTCTCCTGGTGGCCGTGGGCGGTGTCGACGACGAGGGTGTCCACACCGGCGTCGAGCAGCTGCTTGGCCTTGCCCGCGACATCGCCGTTGATGCCGACGGCGGCGGCGATGCGCAGCCGCCCGCCGGCGTCGGTGGCCGGGGTGTAGAGGGTGGCGCGCAGCGCCGCCTTGCGGGTGAGGATGCCGGCCAGCCTGCCGTCGGCGTCCACGGCGGG
Organism: Actinacidiphila glaucinigra; assembly: GCF_035918135.1. Classification (NCBI taxonomy): domain Bacteria; kingdom Bacillati; phylum Actinomycetota; class Actinomycetes; order Kitasatosporales; family Streptomycetaceae; genus Actinacidiphila; species Actinacidiphila glaucinigra. Next base: position 7,171,763 of record NZ_CP109144.1, on the reverse strand, counting down.
GGCGAGCTTGCGGTTGGCGTCCTCCAGGCGGTTGAAGGCCTCGCGCGGGTCGATGTCCGCGGGCAGCAGCACGAGGTCCTTGGACATCACCACGGAGACCTGTGTGAAGCGGTCCACGCCGGTGAGGTCGTGCTCGGTGACGATGCCGACCGGACGGCCGTCCTCGACCACGACGGCGGCGCCGTGCGCCCGCTTGGGCAGCAGCGCCAGCGCGTCGGCGACGGTGGCGTGGGGGCCGAGCACGATCGGGGTGTCGAGCACGTGGTGCCGTTGCTTCACCCAGGTGATCACCTCGGTGACCACTTCGATCGGGATGTCCTGCGGGATGACCACGAGGCCTCCGCGCCGGGCAACGGTCTCGGCCATACGGCGTCCGGCGATGGCCGTCATGTTGGCCACCACGAGGGGGATGGTGGTGCCGGTGCCGTCGGGAGCGGAGAGGTCGACCGCCTGGCGGGATCCCACCGCCGAGCGGCTGGGGACCATGAACACGTCGTCGTACGTCAGGTCGTACGGAGGCTTTGCATCATTGAGGAAACGCACGTACTTCAGTTTTGCACGAGCGGAGCCGGATTGAACACGGAGGAAACTCCGGTGCTCACGAAGGGTCGCTCGTAGCTTCCTCCAAAACGATCTCGAAGCGGAGCGCGGCGGGATCGTGGAAGGCGGCGGCGTCCGCGAGGACCCGGCGGGCGGTCTGCCACTGCCCCGGCTCGGCGGCCGCGTACTCCTGCCACCCGCGGACGACCAGGCGCAGGCCGCCCTGTGCGGGGTCCGGCAGGTCGGTGAGGCAGTCGTAGAGCGCGTCCCAGTTGCGGCCGAACCACTGGGGCAGCCGCAACTGCTCGGCGCTGCGCTCCATGAACGCGCTCTTGGTGGTGACACCGTGGAGGTCCAGCACCGCCGTTGCCGTCATCTGCGGACCGCCCTGAAGGTCTTGTAGTGGTCGTCGGTGTAGTAGATCTCGCCGCCGGCCCCCGCGACGATGCGGCGGGCGCCGCGATCCGGCGCCCCGGGGGTCGGCACGGTGTACTCGCGGTAATAGTCGCTCGGGCGTGACGGCAGGATGCCCTCGAAGTTGTGGAAGACCGTGCCGTCCTTCGCGTACGGGAAGGGGCCGCCCGCGTCGATCAGGCGGAGCGTCTCCCGTGCCTCGGCGGGCAGGGTGCCGGCGGCCACGGTGGGCGGCGTCTCCACCGCCGATGTACCGGCCGACGGCAGCGAGCAGCCGGTGAGCAGCAGCGCGAGAGCGCCCAGGAGGGCGGCGGCGGTCGCGAGGAAGCGGCGGGCGGGCCCGGTCGGCATGCGGTGATGCTGTCACAGCGAGGGGCACCGGCCGCGCACGGCGCGCGGCGACGGCGCCGGGGCCCTACGCGCCCCGGGCCGCCTCGGGGTCCGCGCGGTCGAGGGCGGGGCGCGGCATGGGCGCGGTGGAGTCCAGCAGGTAGTCGGCGGCGGCGGTGTCCGTCACGATGCTGGTCACCAGACCGGACCGCAGCACGGCGTCGACCGCGGCGGCCTTGCGCAGGCCGCCGGCGATGGCGAGCACCTCGGGGATGCGGCGCAGCCGGTCCGCCTCGATGGTGATGCAGCGCTCGCCCAGGTCGCGGCCGACCAGCAGGCCCTCGGCGTCGAAGAGGTGCGAGGACATCTCCGCGGCGACGCCGAGGGAGGCGTAGTGCTCGCGCTCGGCGTCGGTCAGGGCGTCGTGGACGGTGGAGATGCCGGCCGCCCAGGAGCCGATCGACACCACGGCCACGGTGACCTTGTCGAAGTAGCTCATGGCCGCCGCGATGCCGCTCTGGGCGCGCAGCGCCGCCGCGGTCGCCGGGTCGGGCAGCACCATGGGGGCGTACATGGGGTGTGCCTCGCCGCCGGAGACGGCCGCGGCGGTGCGGACCGCCTCGACCGAGCCGCGGTCGGCGGTGCCGGCGTCGTACACGCCGGTGAGCTGGACGACCGTGCACGGCGGCAGCCGGTCGAGGGCGTTGGCCATGGTGATGATGGAGCGCCCCCAGGCGAGGCCGAGCACGTCGCCCTCGCTGACCAGTTCGCCGAGCAACTGCGCGGCGACCGCGCCCAGGTTCTCCGGGTCGGGGCCGTCGGTCTCGTCGGCGGGCGACTCGACGACGACGGCGTGCCGCAGCCCGTAGCGGGCCCGAAGGGCGTCGGAGCGTTCGGCGTCGAGTTCGGCCGGGACCCTGATCTCGATGCGCACGAGGTCACGTTCGAGGGCGGTCTCCAGGACCCGCGCCACCTTGAAGCGGCTCACGCCGAACTCCTCGGCGATCTGGATCTTGGATTTCCCCTCCAAGTAGAAGCGGCGCGCCATCGCCGCCGCCTGGACCATCTCGCCGGGGCCCATGCGCACCCCTGTGCGGCCTGTGGTCACGTTCTCTCCCCGGTTGCGCATCTGATCGGCTCCGCGCTCATCCTCGCACGTACTCCGGGGTACCGGGGCACGGTGCCCACGGAGTGGTCAGTGCGCGCAGGCGGCCGCCGCCTGCTTGCGCAGACCCCGTACCGCCTCGGCCGGGTCCTCGGCTCCGTAGACGGCGGAACCGGCCACGAAGACGTCCGCCCCGGCCTCGGCGCAGCGTTCGATGGTGGAGGCCGAGACTCCCCCGTCGACCTGCAGCCACAGGTCCAGACCGTGCTTGTCGATCAGCTTCCGCGCCCGGCGGATCTTGGGCAGCATGATGTCGAGGAAGGCCTGACCGCCGAAGCCCGGCTCCACGGTCATGATCAGCAGCATGTCGAGCTCGGGCAGCAGGTCCTCGTAGGGCTCGACGGCCGTGGCCGGCCTGAGCGCCATCGAGGCCCGCGCGCCCTTGGCGCGGATCTCCCGGGCCAGCCGCACCGGCGCGGCGGCAGCCTCCACGTGGAAGGTGACGGAGCCCGCGCCCGCCTCGACGTAGGCCGGGGCCCAGCGGTCCGGGTCGGCGATCATCAGATGGCAGTCGAGCGGGGTCTCCGTCGCCTTGCGGAGGGACTCCACGACCGGCACGCCGAGCGTCAGGTTGGGGACGAAGTGATTGTCCATCACGTCGACGTGGAGCCAGTCCGCGCCCTCGACGGCCCGCGCCTCGTCGGCGAGGCGCGCGAAGTCGGCGGAGAGGATACTGGGGTTGATCTGCACGGCCATGTGTCCAGTATGGCGGTGCCCGCCCCCTCCCCGCGCACCGGGCGTACGGCTGTGGAAAACCACCCCGCACGGCCCTTGCGGGCGTGGGATGCTGTGCGGATCGGAGAGCACTCCTCGGGGGACGCCTTGGACGAGGCGGAGGTGGCGGGTGTGAAGGCTCCACGCGGCTGGGCGGTCCTGGTCTGCGGCCGGCGCGGCAAATGGGTCGTGGTCGCGCTCTGGCTGGTCCTGCTGGTCGCGGTCGCGCCGCTGGCCCAGAGGCTCACGGACGCGCAGCGGAACGACTCCTCCTCCTGGCTGCCGGGCAGCGCGGAGTCGACCCAGGTCGTGGAGCTGCAGAAGCGGTTCCTTCCCGACACCGCCCCGGCGGTCGTGGTCTACGCGCGGCCCGGCGGGCTCACCGGGGCCGACCGTGCGACGGTCGCTCAGGACGCCGCGCGGATACGGGAGATGACCGCGCACGGCGTCTTCGGCGACCGCACCGTCGGCCCGGTGTACGAGAAGCGCACCGCCGGCCCGCGCGCCGCGCAGCTCATCGTCCCCATCGGCATGGACGAGGGCGGCTGGACGGGCCTCGCGAACGCGGTCGCCGGCATACGCGCCGTCACCGCCGACGACACCGGTGGCCTCGAGGTGCACATCACCGGACCGGGGGGCTTCGCGGCCGACTCCGCCGAGGCGTTCGAGGGCATCGACGGCACCCTGCTGTACAGCGCCCTCGCCGTGGTCGTCGTCATCCTGCTGCTGACCTACCGCAGCGTCACCCTCATCCTGCTGCCGGTCGTCTCGGTCGTCGGAGCGCTGTTCACCGCGCAGGCGGCTGTCTACCTGCTGGCCGAGCACGCCGATCTCGTCGTCAACGCGCAGAGCGCGGGCATCCTCACCGTCCTGGTGTTCGGCGCCGGAACGGACTACGCGCTGCTGCTGGTCGCCCGCTACCGCGAGGAGCTGCGCCGACACGAGGACCGCCACGAGGCCATGGCGCTGGCCCTGCACCGGGCGGGGCCGGCCATCGTCGCCAGCGCCGCCACGGTCGCGGTGAGCATGCTGTGCCTGCTGGCCGCGGAGATGAACTCGACCTCCGGGCTCGGCCCGGTCGCCGCCGTCGGCATCGCCATCGGCCTGGCCGCCATGCTGACGCTCTTCCCCGCCCTGCTGGTCATCGTGGGCCGCTGGGTCTTCTGGCCCAGCGTCCCGCACGTCGGCTCCGCCGAGCCCACCCGGAGCGGGCTGTGGTCCCGGGTGGGCCGCCGCATCGACCGTCGTCCGCGCGCGGTGTGGGCGGGCACCGCGGCCGTGCTGGCGGCGCTCTCGCTGGGTCTGATCACCCTGGAGGCGGCGGGGCTGAGCAACGCCGAGAGCTTCACCGGCACGCCGGACTCCGTCACCGGGCAGCAGGTCGAGGCCCGCTACTTCCCCGCCGGCTCCGGGCAGCCGCTGGTGGTGATCGCCGACGCGCGGGCGGCCGGGCAGGTCGAGGCGGCGCTCGGCGGTGTCGAGGGCGTCGCGCCCGGCTCCGCGGTCGTGCCGAAGGGCGCGCCCGCGCAGAAGGACGGCCTGGCGTATCTGGAGGCCACGCTCACCGACCCGGCCGACAGCCAGGCCGCCAAGGACACCGTGGACCGCGCCCGCGAGACCCTGCACGCACTGCCGGGCGCCGACGCCAAGGTCGGCGGCGGCACGGCGGCGCAACTCGACGCGGGTCGTGCCGCGGCGCGCGACAACAAGCTGCTCATCCCGATGATCCTCGTCGTCGTGCTGGTGATCCTCGGCATCCTGCTGCGGGCCCTCACGGCCCCCCTGGTGCTCATCGCGACGGTGGTGCTCTCCTTCGCCGCCGCGCTCGGCGTCAGCGCGCTCGCCTTCCGGCACGTCTTCGGCTTCCAGGGCGAGGACACGGCGTTCCCGCTGTTCGTCTTCGTGTTCCTGGTGGCGCTGGGGATCGACTACAACATCTTCCTGATGACGCGGATCCGCGAGGAGAGCGCGCTGTCCGGGACCCGCGAGGGCACCCTCACCGGTCTCGCCGCGACCGGCGGCGTGATCACCTCCGCGGGCCTGGTGCTCGCCGGCACCTTCGCGGCCCTGGCGACGCTGCCCGTCGTCGGCTTCGCGGAGATCGGCTTCGCGGTGGCCTTCGGTGTCCTGCTCGACACCATGGTCGTACGGTCGGTGCTGGTCACCGCGCTGACCCTCGACATGCGGCACCGCGTGTGGTGGCCGAGCCGGCTGGACCGTCCCCGCGCCACCGCGGACCCGGCCGGGGAGCAGGCGGCGCTGGACGCCCCTCGCAGCGGTCCATGAGCCCCGGACAGCGGTGACCGCCCGCGCCGGGCGCGGGCGGTCACTGCGGGACGGCGTGTGTCACGCGTTGGGTCGCTTGCCGTGGTTGGCGCCCTTCTTCTTCCGGGCGCGCCGCTTGTTGCCTCGCTTGGACATGATGCCCAACTCTCTCGTACGGGACATTTCGACCGCGGTCAGTCTATGACCGTCCCCGGCGGGCGGCACATCGGTGACACCGGGCGCCCACCGGGCGCGCACGCCGGGTCAGTCCGGGAAGTGCTCACGCATGAAGGTGTTCCGGAAGACCCCGGACGGGTCGAGCCGGGCGGCGAGCGCCCGGAAGTCGTCGTAGCGCGGGTAGAGCTCGCGCAGTGCGCCGGGAGACGGGGTGGTGAAGAGCTTGCCCCAGTGCGGGCGGGCGGAGAAGGGGCGCAGCGCCTCCTCCACGACCCGGACCGCCCGCGCCACCGCCTCGGCGTCCGGGGCCCAGGTGAAGTGGAAGGCGACGCTGTCCCGTCCGTACGCCGGGCTGAGCCACAGGGAGTCGGCCGCCACGGTGCGGATCTCGCCGATGAGCACCTCGGACGAGAACCGCTCCCGCACCTGCCACAGGGCGTCGAACGCGGCCACGGCGTCACGCCGGTCGACGAAGAACTCCGACTGGATCTCCTCGCCGCTGCTCGGGGTGAACTCCAGGCGGAAGTGCGGCAGCCGCGCGTACCAGGGGCCGACGAGCCCCTGCTGCGGCGTGCAGTGCGTACCGGGCATGCCCGGGATGGGGTGCCGCGGCCCGTCGGCCGCGGTCGCGCCGAACCACGTCCGCGGTGCGGGCTCCGTCCCGTCGGCCTCGACCCGCTCCTTGAGCCACACCTGGTCGACGGCACGCTCCCGCCAGCGGGTGAAGCCCGAGACGCTGTACCCGGCCGACATCACCGCGTGGAAGTTCTCCCGGAACTCCTCCCGCGGCATGTCCTCGTAGACGGTCTGGCGCACGGCGAAGGCCGGGACGAGGTCGAGGGTCAGCCGGGTCACGACGCCCAGGGCGCCGAGGGCGACGACCGAGCCGTCGAAGTCGGCCTCGCCCCGCCGGACCTCGGCGAGCCCGCCGTCGGCGGTCACCGTGGTCAGCGCGCGGACCGCGCCGGCCAGGCTGCGCCGCCCGGTGCCGGAGCCGTGGGTGCCGGTGGCGCACGCCCCGGCCACGGAGATGTGCGGCAGCGAGCCGAGGTTGTGCAGCGCCAGACCCGCCTCGTCGATCGCGCGGACGATCTCGCCGAAGCGCAGCCCCGAACCGACCGTGGCGGTGCGCTCGGTGCGGTCGACCTCGATCACGGCGGGCAGCCGGGAGGTCGAGACGTGCTCGCCGTCGGTGTCGGCGACGGTGCTGAAGGAGTGCCGGGTCCCGAGGGCGCGCACCCGTGGGGACCGGGCCACGATCTCCTGCAGCTCGGCGACGGACTCGGGGTGGTGGAGCCTTCGTGCGGTGAAGGCGACATTGCCGCCCCAGTTGCTCTCCGCGGGCATCGCGGTCGTTCCTTCCTGTCCGGCCCCCGCCGCCGGCCGCCGCGCGGTGCGCGGCCTGCCGGTCCGGCGGTTCCGGGCCTGCCGTTCCATGACGATTCTCGCCGCTGCGGACGGCGGCGGCGGACAGGGGTGCGCCATGGGGCCGGGCGCGCCGGGTCCCACCCGCTCCTGCAAGTATTGACGTGACCCCGTCACCCTGGCATGGTCTAGACCTAGCTGGGCTCAACGGGTCGGTGCAGCAGGGAAGTTCACGCCGCCCTGGACACGACGCACACCGCGCCGCGCCCGTGCGCGACCTCCACGGAACCACCCGCGCCTGCCGTGCGGAGCACCCCCGCGAAGCTCCCTCCCCCACGACCACGGCCCCGGGCCGGGTAAGGAGCGACTCCCCCATGTCCACGCCCCTCGCCGGACGGCTTCCCGCAGGACGTACCGTCCTCGGCCCGTCCGCGGTCTTCGCCGTCCTCGCGGCGCTCCTGGCCACCCTGTTCGTCGCGACGCCGACCGCCCGCGCGGCGGACGGCCAGATCAGCGGCCTGGCGGGCAAGTGCGTCGACGTCGCCGCGGCGAACAACGCCAACGGCACCGCCGTACAGCTCTACGACTGCAACGGGACCGGCGCCCAGCGCTGGTCCAACCCCGGCGACGGGACGCTGCGCGCCCTCGGCAAGTGCCTCGACGTCGTCGACCGCAGCACCGCCGACGGGGCCGCGGTCCAGCTGTGGGACTGCTCCGGCAGCGCCAACCAGCAGTGGGTCGTCACCGCGGCGCGCGACATCGTCAACCCCGCCGCCGACAAGTGCCTGGACGTCAGGGGCAACAGCTCCGCCAACGCCACGCGGCTGCAGATCTGGACCTGCACGGGCGGGGCGAACCAGAAGTGGAACGCCCCCGCCAGCGGCGGTGGCGGCGGCACCAACCCGTCCGGATTCGTGGTCAGCGAGTCCCAGTTCAACCAGATGTTCCCGGGCCGCAACGGCTTCTACACCTACAGCGGCCTGGTCGCGGCGCTCAGCTCCTACCCGGGCTTCGCCAACTCCGGCGGCGACACGGTCAAGAAGCAGGAGGCCGCCGCCTTCCTCGCCAACGTCAGCCACGAGACGGGCGGATTGGTGTACGTGGTCGAGCAGAACACCGCCAACTACCCGCACTACTGCGACTGGGGCCAGCCCTACGGCTGCCCGGCCGGCCAGGCGGCCTACTACGGCCGCGGACCGATCCAGCTCAGCTGGAACTTCAACTACAAGGCCGCCGGCGACGCCCTCGGCATCGACCTGCTGGGCAACCCCTGGCGCGTGGAGCAGGACGCGGCCGTGGCCTGGCGCACGGGTCTTTGGTACTGGAACACCCAGAACGGCCCCGGCAGCATGACCCCGCACAACGCCATGGTGAACCAGGCCGGCTTCGGCCAGACCATCCGCTCCATCAACGGCTCCCTGGAATGCGACGGCCGCAACCCGGCGCAGGTGCAGAGCCGGGTGAGCAAGTACCAGCAGTTCACGGCGATCCTCGGGGTCGGCCCCGGCGGCAACCTCTACTGCTGAGCTGCCGAGCCACCGCCGCGCGGGTGCGGTCCGGACCTCCGGACCGCACCCGCGCGCGGTCACTCCCCGGTGCGGCGCAGCAGGGCGAGGTACATCGCGTCGGTGCCGTGCAGGTGGGGCCAGAGCTGGACGTCCGGGCCGTCGCCGAGGTCGGGCACCCCGGCCATGAGGGGGCGGGCGTCGACCCATTCGGCGGGGACGGCGCCCGGGCGGCCCAGGACGTCCTCCACGACGGCGCGGGTCTCGGCCGGGTGCGGGGAGCACGTCGCGTAGCCGACGACCCCGCCCACGCGCACCGCGCTCAAGGCGGACTCCAGCAGGCCGCGCTGCAGGGGCGCGAAGCCCGGGACGTCCTCGGCACGCCGGCGCCAACGCGCCTCGGGGCGGCGGCGCAGGGCGCCGAGGCCGGTGCAGGGCACGTCGACCAGGACGCGGTCGAAGGCGCCGGGACGCCAGGCGGGACGGGTGCCGTCGGCGACGATCACCCCGTACGGGCCGGGGTTGCCCGCCAGGGCGCGGGCGACGAGCCGGGCCCGGTGCGGCTGCTTCTCGGAGGCCACCAGGGCCGCCCCGCGCTCCGCGGCGAGCGCGGCGAGCAGGGCCGCCTTGCCGCCGGGGCCGGCGCAGCCGTCCAGCCAGAGCCGGTCGGGGCCGTCGCCGAGCGGAGCCGCGGCCAGGGCGGCGGCGACGAGCTGGCTGCCCTCGTCCTGGACGCCGGCGCGGCCCTCGCGCACCGCCTCGATGGCCGCGGGGTCACCGCCCTCGGCGAGCCGGACCGCCCAGGGGGACCAGCGGCCGGGAAGGGTGGTGTCCGCGGGCAGGGCGTCGGCGAGTTCCTGTGTGGTCGCGCGGCCGGGGCGCGCGACAAGGGTGACTTCGGGGCGCTCGTTGTCGGCCGCGAGCAGTTCCTCCATGCCCGCGCGGCCCCCGCCGAGGGCGTCCCACAGGGCCGAGACGATCCAGCGCGGGTGCGAGTGGACGACGGCGAGGTGGTCCTCGGCGTCCTCGTCGTACGGCGGTGCCACCTCGTCCAGCCAGGCGTCCAGGTCCCGGGCGGCGATCCGGCGCAGCACGGCGTTGACGAACTTCGACCGCCCGTCGCCGAGGACCACGCGGGCGAGCTCGACGGTGGCGGAGACGGCCGCGTGGGACGGGATGCGGGTGCCCAGCAGCTGGTGGGTGCCGAGCGACAGCACGTCCAGCACGGGAGGGTCGACCTCGCGCAGCGGCCGGTCGACGCAGGCCGCGATCACGGCGTCGTACGTGCCCCGGCGGCGCAGCGTGCCGTACACCAGCTCGGTGGCGAGCGCGGCGTCGCGCCGGTCGAACTCCCGGCCCTTGCGCACCGCCTCGGCCTCGGCCTCGCGCAGCAGCGCCGGCAGGACGAGGTTGGCGTACGCGTCGCGCTCGTCGACCGCCCGCAGCGCCTCGAACGCCAGGATGCGCACGGGGTCGCGCTGGGGCTTGCGGTAGGGCCGGCCGCCCTGCGGGGGCCCTCCCTGGTTGCGGCCCTGGCGGGCGGCGGGACGCGGTCGGCGGCGTGACGGTTCGCTCACGTGGAAGGTGCTCCGGGAGTCTCGGTGGTACGGCGGGACGCGGTGCGCCCCGCTTCGAGCGTACGTGGGGGGCGCGGTCAGGCGTCGAGCCGCTCCCCGGAGGGGACGCGGACGCCGCGCGCCCAGTCGGCGGCGGGCATCGGCTTCTTGCCCTGCGGACGCACCTCGCCGAGCTCCACGGCGTGGCTTCCCGTGCCCGCGTACACGGCGCGCTTGGTGACCTCCAGCTCCCCGGGCGCCAGGTCGGTGCGCTCGGGCAGCAGGGTGACGGGGCCGACCTTGAGGCGTTCGCCGCCGAACAGGGTCCAGGCGCCGGGTGCCGGGGTGCAGGCGCGGATCACCCGGTCCACCCGCAGGGCGGGGGCGTTCCAGTCGACGCGGGCGTCGTCGACGGTGATCTTGGGGGCCAGGCTGACGCCCTCGGCGGGCTGCGGCCGGGCGACCAGCGCTCCGTCCTCGATGCCGTCCATGGTGGCGGCCAGCAGCTTCGCACCGCTGTGCGAGAGCCGGGTCAGCAGGTCGCCGCTGGTGTCACGGGGGCGGACGTCCTCGGTGACGACGCCGTACACCGGTCCGGAGTCCAGGCCCTCCTCGATGAGGAAGGTCGCGGCCCCGGTGACCTCGTCACCCGCCATGACGGCGTGCTGCACGGGGGCGGCGCCGCGCCAGGCGGGCAGCAGGGAGAAGTGCAGGTTGACCCAGCCGCGGGCGGGCACGTCGAGGGCGACGCGGGGCAGCAGCGCGCCGTAGGCGACGACCGGGCAGCAGTCGGGGCCGATCTCGCGGAGCCGGGCCAGGAAGTCCTCGTCGCGGGGCCTGGCGGGCTTGAGGACCTCGATGCCGGCCTCCTCCGCGCGCTGGGCCACCGGGCTGGCGACGAGCTTGCGGCCGCGCCCCGCCGTGGCGTCCGGCCGGGTGACCACGGCGACGACCTCGTGCCGGCCGGAGGCGAGCAGGGCGTCGAGGGCGGGAACGGCGACCTCGGGGGTGCCGGCGAAGACGAGCCTCATACGTGCGGGATGCCTTTCTGCGGTGCGCGGCCCTACAGTGCGCGGCCGAATGTGCTGTGCGGGGAGACGCGGACCTGGGGCGCGGGCTGACCGGCCCACTCTGCGTCGCGTATCGCCTTCATCGCGGCCTTGCGCTGCTCGCGGTCGAGGCGGTCGATGAAGATGATGCCGTCGAGGTGGTCGGTCTCGTGCTGGATGCAGCGGGCGAGCAGCTGGGTGCCCTCGACGGTCACCGGGTCGCCGTGCATGGTGAAGCCCTTGGCGACGACGCCGTAGGCGCGCTTGGTGTCGAAGCGCAGCCCGGGCAGGGACAGGCAGCCCTCGGGGCCGTCCTGCTCCTCCTCGCTCAGGCTGAGGTCCGGGTTGACCAGATGGCCCAGCTCACCGTCGATGTGGTAGGTGAACACCCGCAGCGAGACGCCGATCTGAGGAGCCGCCAGGCCTGCGCCCGGGGCGTCCTTCATGGTCTCCTCGAGGTCCTTGACGAGGGTGCGCAGCTCTTTGTCGAAGACGGTCACGGGCTGCGCCTTCATGCGCAGCACGGGGTCGCCGAAGAGGCGGATCGGCTGGATGGACACGCGGTGGCTCCGTGGTCGGACGGGGACAGGGCAACCGCCCCAGTCTATGGGCCGTCGAGGTAGGGGCGCGCACCCCTGCGCACGCCCCCTGGAGGGTGCGATGCGCCCCTTAGGCGTGACTCCACGGGAGTCTGGCGCGTTGGTCAATGGAGTTTGACCCACAAGAGCCGGTTCGAGAGGCCAGTTGATGCCCGAACACGCAACTCATGACGCCCAGGCCAGGGCGAGCCTTCACCTGCTGGTGCGGGACATCGAGCGGGTCCGCCGACAGGTCGACGCGCTGCGCACCCTGACCACGCAGCTGGGCAATGTCTACCGTCCCCGCCGGGGCGGGCCGTCCGCGGGATTCGTGGTCTACGGCCGCGCCCCCGCCCCCACCGTCCGGCTCGCCCAGGAGCTGCGGGACAGCGTCGAGACCCTGGTGACCTCGGCCGTCGAGTTCGACCGCTCCCTGGGCTTCAGCTGGGACGCCGTCGGCTCGGCGCTGGGCGTCACCAAGCAGGCCGTCCACCGGCGGTACGGCAACCGGCGCTCGGTGCCGGCCGGGGCGGCCGCGACGGAGGTGCACGGCGAGCCTCCGGCCCCGGCGGTCGTGCCCTCGGTCCCCGCGGCCCGCGCGATGCCCGTGCACACCGCCCCCGCCACCCGCGACGAGGCCGTCCCCGGTGCGGTCCCCTCTCCACGCACGGGCTGATCCGGCGATTCCCCTGGCACGCCCGCCCCGCCGCCCGCCACGCCGACAGGACGGCCGTCGGGGCGGGCGCGTACGGGCACGGACGCACCGCGGTCAGGGCCGCCGGTGCGCCGCGGGCGGCCCTGTCGGATCGAGCTCCAGCTCCCCCACGGTCCGGCCGCCGCTGGACTCCCCCGTCGGCCGGAAGCCCAGCCCCAGGTAGAAAGCGTTCCGGGCCGTCGGCGCCGGAATGCCAGGCGGTGGTGACCCGGGTGCCGCCCCGGCGGCGGACCTCCTCCGCGACGGACCCGACGGCGTACCTTCCGTAGCCGCGGCCCTGCTCGCCCGCCGCGATGGCGAGGCGCCACAGGCCGGAACGCAGGTCGATGCCGCTTCCGTCGCCCGCGAAGTCGATGTCGAGGAAGGCCATGCGGAATCCGACGGTCCGGTCGCCGTCGACGATCAACCGGGGCCAGGCCGTCTCCCCGTACGCGTAGGCCTCCGCGAGGGACTTCACGACCGGGGCCACGAGGTGTTCCTGGTCGGGGCGGACCTTCAGGGCGATCGCGGCGTCGACGTTGTCCGGGGTGATCTTCTCCAGTCGGAGTGTGCTGGTCATACCCGGAACCCTGGGCCGGGACGCCACGTGCTTTCCCGAACGCTTCGTCAGGCCGCCTCGTCAGGCCCATTCGTCGGTTGAGCCCTGCACCCGGCCGCTCCTAGCCGATGTCGGGCGGGTCGATGCGGACCCGGACCGGGTCGGGCTCCTTGCGGGCGATACGGGCGGTCTGCGCGGATTTGAGGGCGGTCGCCAGGGCCGCGCCGTTCCCCGGCGGCACACGCAGCAGCACACGCTCCCAGCGCTCGCCCGGCGGGGTGTCCCCGGAGCGGCGGGGCCGCGCGGGGTCGGTGATCGGCAGCGGTACCGGGCCGAGGACGTCGGTGCCTTCCGGGAGCCGGACCGTGGCCAGAAGATCGGCGACGGCGGCGGGGCGGCCGCTGACCGCGGCCATCCGGGAGACCGGGGGGAAGCCCAGCTCCGCGCGTTCGGCCAGCTCGCGCACGGCGTGGCCGACCGGGTCCCAGCGGACGAGGGCCTGCACGGGCCGCAGTGTGGGCTCCGCGAGGACGACCACCATGCCGCCCTCACCGGCCGGGCGCACCAGCGCCGCGGCCGCGGCCCAGCGGCGCAGGGTCTCCTCCCCCGCCCGCAGGTCCGGACGGTTGAGCAGGGCCCAGCCGTCCAGCAGCAGCGCCGCCGCGTAACCGCCCTCGGCGACCGGTTCGGCGCCCGGGGTCGAGATCACCAGCGCGGGCGTGCCCGGCACGGACGCCAGCACGCCGTCCCGCCCGGAAGTCCGCACCGGCACCTTGGGGAAGGCCCGGCCGAGTTCGTCGGCGGTGCGCCGGGCGCCGACCACCTGGGCGCGCAGCCGGAAACCGCCGCACTCCTTGCAGTGCCAGGCCGCCTCGGGCCGCCCGCACCAGCCGCAATGCGGCGCGCTCTCGCCGTCGCCGAGCTGCAGCGGCCCCGCGCAGTGCGCGCACCGGGCGGGCTCGCGGCAGCGCTCGCAGGCCAGCCGCGGCACATAACCCCGCCGGGGCACCTGCACCAGCACCGGGCCGCGCTGCAGCGCGTCCCGGGTCACCTGCCAGGCCACCGACGGCAGCCGCGCCGCGCGCGCGGCGGCGTCCCGGGCCTCGTCGCCCTCGCCGATCGTACGGACCATGGGCGCGGCGGCCCGTACCCGCTCGCGCGGTGCGGTCAGCGGGAGCGCCCACTGGGTGTCGACCAGCTGGGCGCCCTCCACGGTGCAGGTGAGACCGCCGAGCAGAAAGCCCGCCCGCTCCTCGGCGGCCCGCAGCAGCAGGACGTCCCGGGCGTGCGGCTGCGGTGCGTGCTGCTCCGCGTGGCTGGAGTCGCCGTCGTCCCAGAGCACGGCAAGCCCGAGGTCCGCAACCGGTGCGAACATCGCGGCCCTGGTGCCGACGACGGCGCGTACGCTGCCCCGGCTCACGGCGAGCCAGCGGCGGTACCGCTCCTCCGCCCCGGCGTCGGCGGTCAGCAGCACATGGCGGCCCTCGCCGACGATCGCGGTCAGCGCCTCGTCGACACGGGCGGCCGCGCGGCCGTCCGGCACGACGGCCAGCGCTCCGCGCCCCGAGGCCAGCGCCGCCGCCATGGCGCGGGCGATCTCCTCGGGCCAGTGCGGCCCGGGCAGCGCCGTCCACACCGCCCGCGGGGTGTCCCCGCGGGCCAGCGCCTGCAGGAACGCGGGCCCCGTCGGATAGCGGCGCCACGGCCCCGGCTCCGGCGGGCGGGGTGCCGGGAGCGGATCGCGTACCGGCTCCGCCTCGGCCTTGGCCCGGCGCGGCGGCACCGCGAGCTGCACGATGTCGGCGAGGGCGCCCGCGTAGCGGTCGGCGACGGCCCTGCACAGCCTGAGCAGGCCGGGGGTCAGCACCTCCTCGGGCGACAGGACCTGGGCGAGCGGGGCCAGCGGGCCCCGGTAGTCGCTCTCGGTCAGCCGGTCGACGATGAAGCCGTCGTGAAGCTCGCCGCCCTCGCGCCGGCCGCCCTTGCCCACACGGCCGCCGAACCGGACGCGGACGCGCACGCCGGGCCGCGCCTCGGCGTCCATGGCTGCGGGGACCGCGTAGTCGAAGTACTGGTCCAGGTGGAGCAGGCCCTTGTCGACCAGCACGCGGGCCACCGGCAGCCCTTCGGCCAGCGCCGCGCCCCGCCAGGTCCGCGGCTTGGCTCGGGGCTCCTTGGCCTTGCGCACCGTCTCCCGGATGAGCGCGAGCTGCTCTCCCCCGTGCGGCTCCGCCGCCGGGGACACCTGCCGGTCGTCCTCGCTGCTCACAGCCTCAGTGTTACCAGACGCGTCGGACACCCGGCCCCGCGCCCGGGCACCCGGGGCCCATGCCCCATGCCCCATGCCCCACCGGACAGGGAATGCGCGGGCGGCCCTCTGCAACAAGGCGACGGATGCGAGGGGAGTTCGCATGCGGCCGACACGGTCGGGGCCGGAGCGCGTCGCAGGCCCGGGGCGGCGCACGCCCGTCCTGCCTGCTGCGGACCTCGCGCGCCCCGTCGTGCCTCCGGTGCCGGGCGCCTGCTGCCACCGCGAGTGCTGCGGAGCCGGCCCCGCTCCCCGCGCACGACGACGGCCCCGGACCGCGAGGGTCCGGGGCCGTCGTCGGGTCGTGGATGCGGCAGGCCTAGAGGCCGGCCGCCTGGCGCAGCGCCTCGACGCGGTCGGTGCGCTCCCAGGTGAAGTCCGGCAGCTCACGGCCGAAGTGGCCGTACGCCGCGGTCTGGGCGTAGATCGGGCGGAGCAGGTCGAGGTCGCGGATGATCGCGGCCGGGCGGAGGTCGAAGACCTGGCCGATGGCCTGCTCGATCTTCTCGTGGTCCACGGTGTGGGTGCCGAAGGTCTCCACGAACAGGCCCACGGGCTCGGCCTTGCCGATCGCGTAGGCGACCTGGACCTCGCAGCGCGAGGCGAGGCCCGCGGCGACGACGTTCTTGGCGACCCAGCGCATGGCGTAGGCGGCGGAGCGGTCGACCTTGGACGGGTCCTTGCCGGAGAAGGCGCCGCCACCGTGGCGGGCCATGCCGCCGTAGGTGTCGATGATGATCTTGCGGCCGGTGAGACCGGCGTCGCCCATCGGGCCGCCGATCTCGAAGCGCCCGGTGGGGTTCACCAGCAGCCGGTAGCCCTCGGTGTCGATCTTGATGCCGTCCTCGAGCAGCGCCTTCAGCTCCGGCTCCACGACGAACTCGCGGATGTCGGGCGCGAGCAGCGACTCGAGGTCGATGTCGCTGGCGTGCTGCGAGGAGACGACGACGGTGTCGAGGCGCACGGCCTTGTCGTCGTTGTACTCGATGGTGACCTGGGTCTTGCCGTCGGGCCGCAGGTAGGGGATGGTCCCGTTCTTGCGGACCTCGGTGAGCCGCCGGGAGAGCCGGTGCGCCAGTGTGATCGGGAGCGGCATCAGCTCGGGGGTCTCGTCGCAGGCGTAGCCGAACATCAGGCCCTGGTCGCCCGCGCCCTGCCGGTCGAGTTCGTCCTCGTCGCCCTCGACACGGCTCTCGTAGGCCGTGTCGACACCCTGCGCGATGTCCGGGGACTGCGCGCCGATGGAGACCGAGACACCGCAGGACGCGCCGTCGAAGCCCTTCTTCGACGAGTCGTAGCCGATGTCGAGGATCTTGCTCCGCACCAGGGTCGCGATGTCCGCGTATCCCTTGGTGGTGACCTCTCCGGCGACGTGCACCAGACCGGTGGTGATCAACGTCTCGACGGCGACACGCGAGGAGGGGTCCTCCTTGAGCAGGGCGTCGAGGATCGTGTCGCTGATCTGGTCAGCGATCTTGTCGGGGTGACCCTCGGTCACGGACTCCGAGGTGAACAGGCGGCGGGACACATCGCTCCCTGGGGTTGCAGCGGCTGCTGGCTGATCATTGGCGGCTCGCGCGGGGCTGCGCCCGGCGGGCCATGGGTCAGTTTATCGTCCGACTCATGCGCAGGGACACGGCATCTCGCACCTTGGATATGCCGTGACCTGCGACACTGTGCATCACCTCGGGACGGAACGCCAGTAGCTCACACGCACCGCCCCGAAGTGTCGTCAGCTCAGCCGGGCGGCGACCAGGTCCCAGACCTGCTCCGCCAGGGCCTCCTTCGGCCCGTACGGCACGGCGGTCTCGCTGCCGTCGGCGCCCAGCACGACGGCCTCGTTCTCCTCCGCCCCGAAGGCCTTGTGGTCCCCGACCTCGTTGACGACCAGCAGGTCGCATCCCTTGCGGGCGAGCTTGGCACGGCCGTTGGCCAGGACGTCGTCGGTCTCGGCGGCGAAGCCCACGACGATCTGCGCGGGGTGCGGCCGTTCGGCTGAGAGCTCGGCGAGCACGTCGGGGTTGCGCACCAGCTCCACGGGCGCGGGCTCCTCGCCGTCCTTCTTCTTGATCTTGCCCTCCACGTACCGCGCCGGACGGAAGTCCGCGACGGCGGCCGCCATCACCACCACGTCGGCGTCGGACGCAGCCTTCAGCACGGCCTCGCGCAACTGCACCGCCGTGCCGACGCGCACCACGTCCGCCCCCGCCGGGTCGGCGAGGCCGGTGTTGGCGGAGACCAGGGTGACCCTGGCGCCCCGGGCCAGGGCCGTACGGGCGAGGGCGTAGCCCTGCTTGCCGGAGGAGCGGTTCCCCAGGTAGCGGACCGGGTCGAGGGGCTCGCGGGTGCCTCCGGCGCTGATGACGACGTGGCGTCCGGCCAGGTCGGCCTCCAGTGCGCGCGGGCCGCGCAGCAGCACCCGGCGGCAGGCCTCGAAGATCTCGGCGGGCTCGGGCAGCCGGCCCTTGCCGGTGTCGACGCCGGTGAGCCGGCCGACCGCGGGCTCCAGCACGATGGCGCCGCGGCGGCGCAGCGTCGCCACGTTCTCCTGGGTGGCGGCGTGCTCCCACATCTCGGTGTGCATGGCGGGCACGAACACCACGGGACAGCGCGCGGTGAGCAGGGTGTTGGTCAGCAGGTCGTCGGCGAGTCCGTGGGCGGCCTTGGCGAGCACGTCGGCGGTGGCCGGGGCGACCACGACGAGATCGGCGGCCTGCCCGATGCGCACGTGCGGCACCTCGTGGACGCTCTCCCACACCTCGGTCGAGACGGGGTTGCCCGACAGCGCCGACCAGGTGGCCTCACCGACGAAGTGCAGCGCCGAGGCGGTGGGCACGACGCGCACGTCGTGTCCCGACTCGGTGAAACGGCGCAGCAGCTCGCACGCCTTGTAGGCGGCGATCCCGCCGCTCACGCCCAGGACGACCTGTGGCTTCCCCATCGCCTCTCCCGCGCTGTGTAGGACCGTGGTGCGTACTACCCCATGACACACCACGGGCCCGGCGGTCGTACCGCCGGGCCCGTGGTCTGACGCCTGGGCGCGGTTACTGGACCGGGCCCTCGACGGCCTCGGAGGTCAGCAGACCCGCGTTGATCTCGCGCAGCGCGATCGACAGCGGCTTCTCGTGCACGTGGGTGTCCACGAGCGGGCCGACGTACTCGAGCAGGCCCTCGCCGAGCTGCGAGTAGTAGGCGTTGATCTGACGGGCACGCTTGGCCGCGTAGATCACGAGGCTGTACTTCGAGTCGGTGGCCTCGAGCAGCTCGTCGATCGGCGGGTTGATGATGCCCTCGGGCGTGGTGATGGAAGAGGACACGCTCTACCTTCCGATTGGGTGCAAAAAGATCAGACTACAGCCATCAAGGCTAGCAGCTCGCGCGCGACGTCCTCGACGGAGGTGTTCACCAGGGTGGTGTCGAACTCCGGCTCGGCCGCCAGCTCGACCCGCGCGGCCTCCAGCCGGCGCTCGATGACCTCGGGGGCCTCGGTGCCCCGGCCGGTGAGCCGGCGGACCAGCTCGTCCCAGCTCGGCGGCGCGAGGAAGATCAGCTGCGCCTCGGGCATCGACTCCCGGACCTGGCGGGCGCCCTGCAGGTCGATCTCCAGCAGGACCGGCTCGCCGGCCTCGAGGCGCTCCAGCACCGCCTGGCGCGGCGTGCCGTACCGGTTCCCCGCGAATTCGGCCCACTCCAGCAGTTCGCCGTTGGCGACGAGCTTGTCGAACTCGTCGTTCTCGACGAAGTAGTAGTGCACCCCGTGTTCCTCACCGGGGCGGGGCCTGCGGGTGGTGGCCGAGACGGAGAGCCACACCTCTGGGTGGACTGTGCGCATATGAGCGACGACCGTGCTCTTGCCGACCCCCGAGGGGCCGGAGAGCACGGTCAGCCGCGGACGTTCACTCATGGAGCGATTATCCCGGTTCCCGGAGGGTGCTGGGAACGTCAGACAGCGGGGCTGCCGAACTCGCGCTCCAGGGATGCGATCTGGTTGGAGCCGAGCCCGCGGACCCGGCGGCTCTCGGAGATGCCGAGCCGCTCCATGATCTGCTTGGCGCGGACCTTGCCCACGCCGGGCAGGGACTCCAGGAGGGCGGAGACCTTCATCTTGCCGATGACGTCGTTCTCCTGGCCCTGCTTGATGACCTCGTGCAGCGAGGCGCCGGAGTGCTTGAGCCGATTCTTGACCTCGGCGCGCTCCCGGCGAGCCGCGGCGGCCTTCTCGAGCGCGGCAGCGCGCTGTTCAGGGGTAAGGGGCGGAAGAGCCACGCCTACGTCACCTCGGAAGTAGAACTGTCGGATACGGACCGGTGTGGAACCTAGTCGCCCCCCACCTGCAGGGGCAACGTGAAACGCGCACCTTGCGCGCTCTCGTCGGAGACTAGCGGCCCCAGCGGCCGCAGTCAGCGCAAACAAGAAGAAAAGTCCTGGTCAGCGTCAACCGACCAGGACTTTTGGGACAAATCTGCGCAGGTTTCCGGACGTCTTGACCGCTACTTGACGACCGAGGCCAGTTCTGCGACCTCCCTTTCGGCCGCTTCGCGGAGCGCCGCGACGGACGGTCCGAGCTTGAGGACCCCCCTGCTGACGCTCGGCACGACATTGCGCACGGCGTCCCCGAACACCCTGGGGAGGTCGGCCGCGGTGGCCCCCTGGGCGCCGATCCCGGGGGCCAGGAGGGGCCCGTTCACGGCCAGGTCCACACCCGCCTCGCCGAGCGTGGCGCCGACGACGGCGCCGACCGATCCGAGCGGCACGTCACCCTCGTTCTCGGCCGCGATGTGGTTCAGCATCACCTGGGCGAGGGACGCGCCGCCCGCCGCGGTTGACCGCTGCACTTCCGCGCCCTCCGGATTGGAGGTCAGGGCGAGCACGAAGACGCCGCTGCCGCTCGCCCGGGCGGCGTCCAGGGCGGGGCGCAGCGAGCCGAACCCCAGGTACGGGCTGACGGTGACCGCGTCCGAGAACAGCGACGAGGCGGGATCGAGATAGGTGGCGGCGTACGCGGCCATGGTGGAGCCGATGTCGCCGCGCTTGGCGTCCATCAGCACCAGGGCGCCGGCCGCGCGGGCCTCGGCGACGGCCGTCTCCAGGACGGCGATGCCGCGGGAGCCGAAGCGCTCGAAGAAGGCGCTCTGCGGCTTGAGGACGGCGACCCGGTCGGCCAGCGCCTCCACCACGGTGCGGGTGAAGTGCTCCAGGCCGGCGACGTCGTCCTGCAGGCCCCAGGCGGAGAGCAGGGAGGAGTGCGGGTCGATGCCGACGCAGAGCGGCCCACGGGTGTCCATGGCGCGGCGCAGCCTGGCGCCGAAGGGCTCGGGGTTCATCGCGGGGTGGCTGCCTTCCGGGTCTCGGCGCCGACGGCGTCGGCGAGGGTGGCGTACGGGCTGGCTTGCAGCAGCGCGGCGAGGTCCCGGTGGATCGTGCGGCACCAGAAGGGGCCCCGGTAGACGAAGGCGCTGTAGCCCTGCACAAGGGTGGCGCCGGCCAGGATGCGCTGCCAGACGTCCTCGGCGGTCTCGACCCCGCCCACCCCAACGAGGGTGGTGCGGTCGCCGACGCGGGCGTACAGGCGGCGCAGCACCTCCAGGGAGCGTTCCTTGAGGGGGGCGCCGGACAGGCCGCCGGTCTCCTTGACCAGGGCGGCGTCCGCGCGGAGGCCGAGGCCGTCGCGGGCGATGGTGGTGTTGGTGGCGATGATGCCGTCCAGGCCGAGTTCGAGGGCGAGGTCGGCGACGGCGTCCACGTCCTCGTCGGCGAGGTCGGGGGCGATCTTGACCAGCAGGGGGACGCGGCGGCCGGTGACGCTGCGGTCGGCGGCCTCGCGCACGGCGCTGAGCAGGGGACGCAGGTGGTCGACGGCCTGCAGGTTGCGCAGTCCCGGGGTGTTCGGCGAGGAGACGTTGACGACGAGGTAGTCGGCGTGCCCGGCGAGCCGCTCGGTGGAGGTGACGTAGTCGGCGACCGCCTCCTCCTCCGCGACGATTTTGGTCTTGCCGATGTTGACGCCGACCGTGGTCGGGAAGACCGCCCTGCGGGCGGCCAGACGCGCGGCGACCGCGGCCGAGCCCTCGTTGTTGAAGCCCATGCGGTTGATCAGGGCGCGGTCGGCGACCAGGCGGAAGAGACGCTGCCTGGGGTTGCCCGGCTGCGGCTGGGCGGTGACGGTGCCGATCTCGACGTGGTCGAAGCCGAGCATGGTGAGCCCGTCGATGCCGACGGCGTTCTTGTCGAAGCCGGCGGCGAGCCCGAAGGGACCGTGCATCCGCCGGCCCAGCGCCTCGGTGCGCAGCGCGCGGTGCCGCGGGGCGAGCAGCGCGGCGGCGAAGGTGCGCAGGACGGGGATCCGGGCCGCGAGCCGGATCCAGCCGAAGGCGAGGTGGTGGGCCTGCTCGGGGTCGAGGCGCTTGAAGAACAGGTTGAACAGCAGGGAGTACATGCGGGGCCTTCCACGGCGGGCGAACTGAGAGGGCTCGTGCAGAGGGGGACACCGGATCGGTGTCCCCCTCTGCGGCCTACGCCTCGCGGGCGGCGGTCAGGTGTTCCGCGTGTTCCTGGAGGGAGCGGACCCCGACGTCGCCCCGGTTCAGCGCGTCGATGCCCTGGACGGCGGCGGCGAGCGCCTGCACCGTCGTCAGGCACGGAACGCCGCGCGCGACGGCGGCGGTGCGGATGTCGTAGCCGTCGAGGCGGCCGCCGGTGCCGAACGGGGTGTTGACGATGAGGTCGATGGCGCCCTCGTGGATGAGCTCGATGACGGTCGGCTCGCCGTTGGGGCCTGTGCCCTCGCTCTTCTTGCGCACCACGGTGGCCTCGATGCCGTTGCGCTTGAGCACCTCGGCGGTGCCGGAGGTGGCCAGCAGCTCGAAGCCGTGCTCGACCAGCGCCCGGGCCGGGAAGATCAGCGCGCGCTTGTCGCGGTTGGCGACCGAGACGAAGGCGCGGCCCTTGGTCGGCAGCGCGCCGTAGGCGGCGGCCTGCGACTTGGCGTACGCGGTGCCGAAGACCGAGTCGATGCCCATGACCTCACCGGTGGAGCGCATCTCCGGGCCGAGGACGGTGTCGACGCCCCGGCCGTGCACGTCACGGAAGCGGCTCCAGGGCAGCACGGCCTCCTTGACCGAGATCGGCGCGTCCAGCGGCAAGGTGCCGCCGTCGCCGTGCGCCGGGAGCAGGCCCTCGGCGCGCAGCTCGGCGATGGTGGCGCCGAGCGAGATCCGGGCGGCCGCCTTGGCCAGCGGGACCGCCGTCGCCTTGGAGGTGAACGGGACGGTGCGGGAGGCGCGCGGGTTCGCCTCCAGCACGTAGAGGATGTCACCGGCCAGGGCGAACTGGATGTTGATCAGGCCCTGGACGCCGACGCCCTTGGCGATGGCCTCGGTGGAGGCGCGCAGCCGCTTGACGTCGTGGCCGCCGAGGGTGATCGGGGGCAGGGCGCAGGCGGAGTCGCCGGAGTGGATGCCGGCCTCCTCGATGTGCTCCATGACGCCGCCGAGGTAGAGCTCGTGACCGTCGTAGAGCGCGTCGACGTCGATCTCGATGGCGTCGTCGAGGAAGCGGTCGACCAGTACCGGGCGGTCCGGGCCGATCTCGGTGGACTCGGCGATGTAGGAGGCGAGGCGGGTCTCGTCGTAGACGATCTCCATGCCGCGGCCGCCGAGCACGTACGAGGGCCGGACCAGGACCGGGTAGCCGATCTCGTCGGCGATGGCCTTGGCCTCCTCGAAGGTGGTGGCCGTGCCGTGCTTGGGGGCGGGCAGGCCCGCCCGGTCCAGGACGCGGCCGAAGGCACCGCGGTCCTCCGCGAGGTGGATGGCCTCGGGCGATGTGCCGACGACCGGCACGCCGTTGTCCTTCAGGGCCTGGGCGAGGCCGAGCGGGGTCTGGCCGCCGAGCTGGACGACGACGCCCGCGACGGGGCCGGCCTGCTGCTCGGCGTGGACGATCTCCAGGACGTCCTCCAGGGTGAGCGGCTCGAAGTAGAGCCGGTCGGAGGTGTCGTAGTCGGTGGAGACGGTCTCGGGGTTGCAGTTGACCATGACGGTCTCGTAGCCCGCGTCGCTCAGCGCGAAGGAGGCGTGCACGCACGAGTAGTCGAACTCGATGCCCTGGCCGATGCGGTTCGGGCCCGAGCCCAGGATGATCACCGCGGGCTTCTCGCGCGGCGCGACCTCGCTCTCCTCGTCGTAGGACGAGTAGAAGTACGGGGTGCGGGCGGCGAACTCGGCGGCGCAGGTGTCGACCGTCTTGTAGACCGGCCGGACGCCGAGGGCGTGCCGGACCTCGCGGACGACGTCCTCGCGCAGGCCGCGGATCGCGGCGAGCTGCGCGTCGGAGAAGCCGTAGCGCTTGGCCTCGGCGAGCAGCTCGGGGTCGAGCTTGTCGGCGGCGGCGAGATCGTCGGCGATCTCCTTGATCAGGAAGAGCTGGTCGACGAACCAGGGATCGATCTTCGTGGCGTCGAAGACCTCCTGCGGGGTGGCGCCGGCCCGGATCGCCTGCATGACGGTGTTGATCCGGCCGTCCGTGGGGCGCACGGAGGCGAGCAGCAGCTCGCCCTTGTCGCCCGGGTCGCCGGTGAAGGCGAACTGGCTGCCCTTCTTCTCCAGGGAGCGCAGCGCCTTCTGCAGCGCCTCGGGGAAGTTGCGGCCGATGGCCATGGCCTCGCCGACCGACTTCATGGTCGTGGTGAGGGTGGCGTCGGCGACCGGGAACTTCTCGAAGGCGAAGCGCGGCACCTTCACGACGACGTAGTCGAGCGTCGGCTCGAAGGAGGCCGGGGTCTGCTCGGTGATGTCGTTGGGGATCTCGTCGAGGGTGTAGCCGACGGCGAGCTTGGCGGCGATCTTGGCGATCGGGAAGCCGGTCGCCTTGGAGGCGAGCGCCGAGGAGCGGGAGACGCGCGGGTTCATCTCGATGACGATGACCCGGCCGTCCTCGGGGTCGACGGCGAACTGGATGTTGCAGCCGCCGGTGTCGACGCCGACCTCGCGGATGACGGCGATGCCGATGTCGCGCAGGATCTGGTACTCGCGGTCGGTCAGCGTCATGGCGGGCGCGACGGTGATGGAGTCGCCGGTGTGCACGCCCATGGGGTCGAAGTTCTCGATGGAGCAGACGACCACGACGTTGTCGTGCTTGTCGCGCATCAGCTCCAGCTCGTACTCCTTCCAGCCGAGGATGGACTCCTCCAGGAGCACCTCGGTGGTCGGGGAGAGCGTCAGGCCCTGGCCGGCGATGCGGCGCAGTTCCTCCTCGTCGTGGGCGAAGCCGGAGCCGGCGCCGCCCATGGTGAAGGAGGGACGGACGACGACGGGGTAGCCGCCGAGGGTGTCGACGCCCGCGACGACCTCGTCCATGGTGTGGCAGATGACCGAGCGGGCGGACTCGCCGTGGCCGGTCTTGGCGTTGACGGCCGCGACGACGTCCTTGAACAGGTCGCGGTCCTCGCCCTTGTTGATGGCTTCGACGTTGGCGCCGATCAGCTCGACGCCGTACTTGTCGAGGACCCCGGCCTTGCTGAGCGAGATCGCGGTGTTGAGCGCGGTCTGGCCGCCCAGGGTGGGCAGGAGCGCGTCGGGGCGCTCCTTGGCGATGATCTTCTCGACGAACTCGGGGGTGATCGGCTCGACATAGGTGGCGTCGGCGATCTCCGGGTCGGTCATGATCGTGGCCGGGTTGGAGTTGACCAGGATCACCCGGAGGCCCTCGGCGCGCAGGACGCGGCAGGCCTGGGTGCCGGAGTAGTCGAACTCTGCGGCCTGGCCGATGACGATCGGGCCGGAGCCGATGACCAGGACGGACTGGATATCGGTGCGCTTAGGCACGCTGGCCCTCCATGAGCTTCACGAAGCGGTCGAACAGGTACGCGGCGTCGTGCGGACCTGCGGCGGCCTCGGGGTGGTACTGGACGCTGAAGGCGGGGGTGTCGAGCAGCCGCAGGCCCTCGACCACGTCGTCGTTGAGACACACGTGGGAGACCTCGACCCGCCCGTACGGGGTGTCGGCGACCTGGTCGAGCGGCGCGTCCACGGCGAAGCCGTGGTTGTGGGCGGTGACCTCGACCTTGCCGGTGGAACGGTCCTGCACCGGCTGGTTGATGCCGCGGTGGCCGTACTTCAGCTTGTAGGTGCCGAAGCCGACGGCGCGGCCGAGCAGCTGGTTGCCGAAGCAGATGCCGAACAGCGGCGTCCGGCGCTCCAGGACGCCCTGGATGACGGTCAGGTCCGCGGTGGCCGGGTCGCCTGGGCCGTTGGAGAGGAAGACGCCGTCGGGGTCGACCGCGTAGACCTCGTCCAGGGTGGCGCCGGCGGGCAGCACGTGCACCTCGATGCCGCGCTCGGCCATGCGTTGCGGGGTCATCCCCTTGATGCCGAGGTCGATCGCGGCGACGGTGAACTTCTTCTCACCGACCGCCGGGACGACGTACGGCTCCTTGGTGGCGACCTCGGCCGACAGGTCGGCGCCCTTCATCTGGGGGCTGGCCTGGACCGCGGCCAGGAGCGCGGCCTCGTCGGCCCGCGCCTTCTCGCCGGAGAAGATGCCGACCCGCATGGCGCCGCGCTCGCGCAGGTGACGGGTGAGCGCCCGGGTGTCGATGCCGCTGATGCCGACGACGCCCTGGCGGGTCAGCTCGTCGTCCAGGGTGCGGCGGGAGCGCCAGTTGGACGGCACGCGCGCGGGGTCGCGGACGACGTACCCGGCCACCCAGATGCGGGAGGACTCCTGGTCCTCGTCGTTGACGCCGGTGTTGCCGACGTGCGGGGCGGTCATGACGACGACCTGCCGGTGGTACGACGGGTCCGTCAGGGTCTCCTGGTAGCCGGTCATGCCGGTGGAGAAGACGGCCTCGCCGAAGGTCTCCCCCACGGCCCCGTAGGCGCGGCCGCGGAAGGTGCGGCCGTCCTCCAGGACGAGTACGGCAGGGACCCTCGCGGGCCGCTGGGTGGAGGTCGTCATCGTGCGCCTTCCTGGTCGTGCGTGAGAGTGTTCAGGGCCTCGACCCACGCGGCGTGCTCGGCGGCGTGGTCCGAGCGGAAGCCGGAGTCGATCAGCCGGTCCCCGTGCGCCCAGGTGACCACCAGCAGGCCGCCCTCGGTGAGGACCTTGCCGGCGATGCCCTTGTCGAGGCGTGCGCCGCGCAGATGCGCGGCCGGGACGAAGAAGCTCGGCGCGCCGGTGCGCTCGACGTCCAGTCCGCGGTCGGTGAGGGTGAGCTCGACCCGGCTGCGCACGCCGAGCCCGTGGGCGACGATCCGGTCCAGCCACTGCCCTGCCGTGGTGCTGCCGTGGTAGCGGCCGCTCGTCGTCAGCAGGGCGGGCCGGGGCTCGCCGGGCTCCTCGGGTGCGGTGGGGAGGGCCGGCAGGTCGCTCTGGAGGGTGCCGCGCCACTTCCAGCCCTGGCGCATCAGCCAGTAGACGAGGGCGATGAAGAGCAGCAGCCCGACGACCCAGCCGATGCGGGCCGACCAGTCGGTGACCTCGGCGGATTGCTTCCCCTCCGCCGCGATGAGTACCAGAGGTGTCACGAGAGCTTCCCGTCCATGACCGTCGCCTTGCCCCGCAGGAAGGTGGCGAACACCTGGCCCGGCAGCTCCAGACCCTCGTAGGGGGTGTTGCGGCTGCGGGAGGCGAAGCCCGCGGGATTCACCTCACCACGGTATGCCGGATCGACCAGGGTGAGGTTCGCGGGCTCACCAGCCGAGACGGGCCGTCCGTGGCCGGAGAGGCGGCCGATCACCGCGGGGCGGAACGACATCCGGTCGGCGACGCCGGCCCAGTCGAGCAGGCCGGTGTCCACCATGGCGTGCTGGACGACCGACAGCGCGGTCTCCAGGCCGATCATGCCCATGGCCGCCGCGCCCCACTCGCAGTCCTTGTCCTCGTGCGGGTGCGGGGCGTGGTCGGTGGCGACGCAGTCGATCGTGCCGTCGGCGAGCGCCTCGCGCAGCGCCATGACGTCGGCCTCGGTGCGCAGCGGCGGGTTGACCTTGTAGACGGGGTTGTAGGTGCGCACCAGTTCGTCGGTGAGGAGCAGGTGGTGCGGGGTGACCTCGGCGGTGACGTCCCAGCCCTTGGACTTGGCCCAGCGGACGATCTCGACCGATCCGGCCGTGGACAGGTGGCAGATGTGCACGCGGGAGCCGACGTGCGCGGCGAGCAGCACGTCGCGGGCGATGATCGACTCCTCGGCGACGGCCGGCCAGCCGGTCAGCCCCAGCTCGCCGGAGACGACGCCCTCGTTCATCTGGGCGCCCTCGGTCAGGCGGGGCTCCTGGGCGTGCTGCGCGACGACGCCGTCGAAGGCCTTCACGTACTCCAGGGCGCGGCGCATGATCACGGCGTCGTCCACGCACTTGCCGTCGTCGGAGAAGACCCGAACGCCGGCGGCGGAGTCCGCCATCGCCCCGAGTTCGGCCAGCTTCCTGCCCTCCAGGCCCACGGTGACGGCGCCGACCGGCTGGACGTCGCAGTAGCCGTGCTCGCGGCCGAGGCGCCAGACCTGCTCGACGACGCCCGCGGTGTCGGCGACGGGGAAGGTGTTGGCCATCGCGTGGACGGCGGTGTAGCCGCCGGCGGCGGCGGACCGTGTGCCGGTGAGGACGGTCTCGGAGTCCTCGCGGCCGGGCTCGCGCAGGTGGGTGTGGAGGTCGACCAGGCCCGGCAGGAGGATCTTGCCGTCGGCCTCGACCACGGTGGCGCCCTCGGGGGCGGTCAGGTCCGGGCCGACCTCGGCGATGGTCTCGCCGTCGATCAGGACGTCCTGCGGCTCGCCGCCGAGGATCCTCGCGCCGCGGATCAGCGTCTTCGGGGTCGCGCTCATGCTTGGTTGTTCTCCTCGGTGCGGGCGGGGGCGGGGGCGGAGACGGCGGGCTCGGCGCCACCGAGCAGCAGGTACAGCACGGCCATGCGGATGCTGACGCCGTTCTTCACCTGCTCGACGGCGGTGCAGCGCGGCGAGTCGGCGACCTCGGCGGTGATCTCCATGCCGCGGTTCATCGGGCCGGGGTGCATCACGACGGCGTGCTCGGGCAGCGCGGCCATGCGGAGGCCGTCGAGGCCGTAGCGGCGGGAGTACTCGCGCTCGGTGGGGAAGAAGGCGGCGTTCATGCGCTCGCGCTGGACGCGCAGCATCATCACGGCGTCGGACTTGGCGAGCACCGCGTCCAGATCGTAGGAGACCTCGCAGGGCCACTCCTCGACGCCGATCGGCAGCAGGGTGGGCGGCGCCACCAGGGTGACCTCGGCGCCGAGCGTGCCGAGCAGCAGCACGTTGGAGCGGGCCACCCGGCTGTGCAGGACGTCGCCGACGATCGTGATCCGGCGGCCGGCCAGGTCGCGGCCGGGACCGGACAGGTGGCGGCGCATGGTGAAGGCGTCCAGCAGCGCCTGCGTGGGGTGCTCGTGGGTGCCGTCGCCGGCGTTGACCACGCTGCCGCCGATCCAGTCGGAGTACGCCAGCCGGTGCGGGGCGCCGGACATGTGGTGGCGGATGACGACGGCGTCGGCGCCCATGGCCTCCAGGGTGAGGGCGGTGTCCTTCAGGGACTCGCCCTTGGACACCGAGGAGCCCTTGGCGGAGAAGTTGATGACGTCGGCCGACAGACGCTTGGCGGCGGCCTCGAAGGAGATGCGGGTGCGGGTCGAGTCCTCGAAGAAGAGGTTGACGACCGTGCGGCCGCGCAGGGTCGGCAGTTTCTTGATGGGCCGGTCGGCGACGCGGGCCATCTCCTCCGCCGTGTCGAGCACGAGGAGGGCGTCGTCGCGGGTGAGGTCGGCGGCCGAGATCAGGTGGCGCTTCATCGGGTCACTCCGGAGGATGCGTGCGGGGGCGGGCCGGGTGGCGGCACGCCACGTCTCCCGGGCAGGCCGGGTGGGGACGGGCGGGCAGGGCGCTGCCCCGGGAGCCGGGGCGGCGCTCGCGCTACTCGTCCGCCGGGGAGCCGTCGCGTACGCCGAGCAGGACGCAGTCGCGCCCGTCCTCCTCGGTCAGGTGGACCTTGACGGTCTCGCGCAGCGAGGTGGGGATGTTCTTGCCGACGTAGTCGGCCCTGATGGGCAGCTCGCGGTGGCCTCGGTCGACCAGGACCGCCAGCTGCACGGCCCGGGGGCGGCCGATGTCGCCCAGCGCGTCGAGGGCGGCGCGGATCGTGCGGCCGGAGAAGAGCACGTCGTCGACGAGGACGACCAGCCGGCCGTCCACGCCGTCGGCCGGGATGTCGGTGCGGGCGAGCGCGCGCGCCGGGCGGAGCCGCAGGTCGTCGCGGTACATGGTGATGTCGAGCGAACCGACCGGGACCTTGCCGCCGGTGATCTCGTCGAGCTTGTCGGCGAGCCTGCGCGCCAGATGGACGCCGCGGGTCGGGACGCCGAGCAGCACCACGTCGTCGGCGCCCTTGGCACGCTCGACGATCTCGTGGGCGATGCGGGTCAGAACCCGCGCGATGTCCGGGGCCTCGAGGACGGGCCGGGACGGATCGGAACCGATGGTGCCCATGAAAAAGGGACCTCCTTCCCCGCCTCACGGGACGGGCCTTAAAGGACGCCAAAACTTACGGTTCCACCGTATCAGGCACCCTGGCGTGCTCCCTGGCGGGGCCTGGCGGCCGCCTGGCGCGGCTCTCGGGGCGGGTCCG
This sequence comes from Actinacidiphila glaucinigra, assembly GCF_035918135.1. Lineage (NCBI taxonomy): Bacteria > Bacillati > Actinomycetota > Actinomycetes > Kitasatosporales > Streptomycetaceae > Actinacidiphila > Actinacidiphila glaucinigra. The sequence goes on along the minus strand of NZ_CP109144.1, from coordinate 7,141,911 downwards.
CCGCCCGTACCACGATCGACCGCGGATCCCGGCCGAAAGGCCGGTGACCGGCCATTCCTCGCTCTTCCGGGGGACCGGTGTGGACCATTCGGCTTGACGGATTCCAATTACGCTGCGTAACCTCACAGTGAGTTACTGAGTTTCCGTCCGGGGAGCCATATGTCCAGCGATTACGCCAAGCAGCTCGGAGCAAAGCTCCGCGCCATCCGCACGCAGCAGGGACTCTCCCTCCACGGCGTCGAGGAGAAGTCCCAGGGCCGCTGGAAGGCCGTGGTGGTCGGTTCCTACGAGCGCGGCGACCGCGCAGTGACCGTGCAGCGCCTCGCCGAGCTCGCCGACTTCTACGGCGTTCCGGTCCAGGAGCTGCTGCCCGGTTCCGCGCCCGGCGGTGCCGCCGAGCCGCCGCCGAAGCTCGTCCTCGACCTCGAGCGGCTGAGCCAGGTGCCCTCCGACAAGGCCGGTCCGCTGCAGCGCTACGCCGCCACCATCCAGAGCCAGCGCGGCGACTACAACGGCAAGGTGCTGTCGATCCGCCAGGACGACCTGCGCACCCTCGCCGTCATCTACGACCAGTCGCCCTCGGTCCTGACCGAGCAGCTCATCAGCTGGGGCGTCCTCGACGCGGACGCACGGCGCGCGGTGCAGCACGAGGAGGGCTGAGCCCTCGGGAAGCAGAAACGTCCCGCCCCTTGGGCGCGGCCGCCAGGCCGCGTCTGAGGGGCGGTTGTGTTTGCCGCCCCGGCGCCCCCGCGCCGGGCCGCCGGCCGGACATGCCACGGGCCCGGAACGCGATGCGTTCCGGGCCCGGTGAGCACGCGCGGGACTAGTCGTCCCGCAGGCCCGGCTTCAGCTCCTTGAGGCGGGCGAGCAGGCCGTTCACGAACGAGGGGGACTCGTCGGTGGAGAACTCCTTGGCCAACTGCACCGCCTCGTCCAGGACGACGGCGTCGGGGACGTCGTCCTCCCAGATCAGCTCGTAGGCGCCGAGCCGCAGGATGTTCCGGTCGGTCACCGGCATCCGGTCGAGGGTCCAGCCCACGGCGTGCTTCGACAGCAGTTCGTCGATGCGCTTCGCCCGCTGGGCATAGCCCTCGACGAGCTGCATCGTGTATTCGCTGACCGGCGGCTGCCGGTCGTCGGTCCGGGCGAGCCTGATCCAGTCCGCCATGGCGGTCGTGGGCGCGACACCCCGCTGCTCCGCCTCGAAGAGGATCTGGAAGGCACGCTTGCGGGCCTTGTTACGAGCGGCCACGGTTAGCTGGTCACCCGGCCGAGGTACTCACCCGAGCGGGTGTCGACCTTGATCTTCTCACCGGTGGTGATGAAGAGCGGGACGCCGATCTCGTAGCCGGTCTCCAGCTTGGCGGGCTTGGTGCCACCGGTGGAGCGGTCGCCCTGGACGCCGGGCTCGGTGTACTCGATGACCAGCTCGACGGCCGCCGGGAGCTCGATGTACAGGGGCGAGCCCTCGTACATGGCGACGACGGCCTCGAAGCCCTCCAGGAGGAAGTGGGCCGCGTCGCCGACGACCTCGGGGGTGATGTAGACCTGGTCGAACGTGTCCATGTCCATGAACACGAAGCTCTCGCCGTCCTTGTAGGAGAACTGCATCCCGCGCTTGTCGACGTTGGCCGTCTCGACCTTCACGCCGGCGTTGAAGGTCTTGTCGACGACCTTGCCGGAGAGCACGTTCTTGAGCTTCGTACGGACGAAGGCGGGGCCCTTGCCGGGCTTGACGTGCTGGAACTCGACGACGGACCAGAGCTGGCCGCCGTCGAGCTTGAGCACGAGGCCGTTCTTGAGGTCGTTCGTGGTGGCCACGGTTGCGGAATCTCCTGCACTGCTGCTTCGGGGACCCAAGAGCCGCGGCCGCCCCTCTACAGGGCGAGCAGCTCCTTGGTCGTGATGGTGAGTAGCTCGGGCCCGCCGTCCGTCGGTGGACGCACGACGAGTGTGTCGTCGATGCGGACACCGCCGCGGCCCGGGATGTGGACTCCCGGTTCGACGGTGACCGGCACGCAAGCGTCCAGTTTACCCATGGCCGAGGGGGACAGCCGAGGGTCCTCGCCGATCTCCAGTCCGACACCGTGTCCGGTGGTCTCCCCCAGCGCCTCGCCGTGGCCCCCGGACTCCAGTACATGGCGCGCCGCGTGGTCCACGTCGCGGCAGGCGGCGCCGGGTGCGAGGGCCTCGCGGCCGGCCCGCTGGGCTGCGAAGACCAGGTCGTACAGCTCGATCTGCCAGTCCGCGGGTGTGGTGCCGATGACGAAGGTCCGCCCCACCTCGCAGCGGTAGCCGCGGTAGCAGGCACCCAGGCAGACGGTGAGGAAGTCGCCCTCCTCGACGCGCCGGTCGGTGGGCAGGTGGCGCGCGGCACCCGAGTGCGGGCCCGTGCCCACGCAGGTGGGGAAGGCGGGGCCGTCGGCCCCGTGGTCGATGAGACGGCGCTCCAGCTCCAGGGCGAGGTGGCGTTCGGTGCGGCCCACCAGGATCGACTCCAGGAGCTCGCTGAGCGCCTGGTCGGCGATCTCGGCGGCGATCCGCAGCGCCGAGATCTCCTGCTCGTCCTTGACCAGGCGGAGCTGCTCAACGGCGGAGCCGAGGTCGGAGAGGCGTACGCCGGGGGCCGCGCCGCCGAGGGCGCGGTGCCGTGCGACGGTGAGATGGTGCTCCTCGACCGCCAGGGCCTCCGCCTTGCGGTCCGCGGCCAGCGCGGCGGCGGTGACGGCCGGGTCGCCCTCGGGGCCGGACAGGACGACGCCCCGTACGTCGTCCGGCAGCCGGCCCTCGGCCAGGTCGCCGGACGGATGACGGTGGTGGACCAGCACGTCCTCGGGACCCGGGCCCACCAGCAGCACGGTCCCCGGCGGGGCGCAGCCCGTCAGATAGCGGACGTTGGCTGGTCGGGAGACGAGCGCCGCCGCCGATCCGGCCGCCGCGCAGCGGTCCCGAAGGCGTTCCCTGCGGGCAGCGTGCACCTCGGACATGTGGCGAGCGTACGTCGCGTGCCGCCGGTCGGCCTGTCGAGAGCTGCCGGGTGGCGGCTACCAGGCGGGCGGGCCCTGCAGGCTGCGGGTGACGACGCTGTCGAGCGCGGCGGCGGCCGCGGCGACGTCGAGGTGGGAGTTGTCGATGATGGGCAGCCCGGAGCCGTACCAGCCGGCCATGCGGCCGTGGATGCGGGCGACCTCCTCGTCCGAGAGCCGCCGGTTGCCGCTGCGCTGGGCGTTGCGGGCCAGCACGATGTCGAGGCCGGGCAGGAGGACGACGGGCAGCAGACCGGGCCCGACGTGGCGCTTCCAGCCGCCGAGGCCGACGACCGGGCGGTCGGGGAAGACCGCGTCGTCGATGATGCAGGAGATGCCGTTCGCCAGGAAGTTGCGGGCCGCGAATCCGCAGGTGCGGCGGGCGAGGCGGTACTGCGCCTCGGAGTTGTCGTTCCAGCCGGACTGCGGGTCGGCGAAGCCGGAGCGGACCCACTCGCGGACGTCGTCCAGGCTGACGTGGGCGGTGGGTACGCCCCGGTGGTCGGCCCAGTGCCGGGCGATGGTCGTCTTGCCCGCACCGGCCGCGCCGATCAGCAGGACCGCGACGGGGCCGTGCGTGGCGCGCGGGAGCGGAGCGCCGGCTCCGGCGGCGGACTGCGCGGGCGGCTGGACCGGATGCTGTACGGGAGCTCCCTGGGCCATCGGGAAGTGGCCGGTGGTGCCCGGGGGCTGCGGCGGCGGCCCTGGCTGCCCTGCCTGCTGCCCACCGTGCGGCGGTGGCAGCGGCGCACCCACGGCATGCTGCATCGAGGCCACTCCGTCCGTACGAGAGCTTTCAGGTTCGACCGAACGGTACCGTCAACGGCCGCAGTTGTGTGAACGGCCGGGCAGCCCACGGGGTGCCCGGCCGTTCGGGACCCGTCGTCCCGTGCGCGTGCGCGCCTACTTGGAGATCTCCGCGTATGCGGCGAGGAGCACCCCGGGGTCGGGGGCCTCCAGGACGGTCGGCTTGGCGAGGCCGTCCAGGACGATGAAGCGCAGGCGGTCGCCACGGGACTTCTTGTCCACCTTCATCGTCTCCAGCAGCCGCGGCCACTGGTCGCCGCGGTAGGTCAGCGGCAGGCCGACGGACTCCAGGACGGAGCGGTGGCGGTCGGCGGTGGCGTCGTCCAGCCGGCCGGCGAGGCGGCCGAGCTCGGCCGCGAAGACCATGCCGATGGAGACGGCCGCGCCGTGCCGCCAGTTGTAGCGCTCGTTCTTCTCGATGGCGTGGCCGAGCGTGTGACCGTAGTTGAGGATCTCGCGCAGGCCCGACTCCTTGAGGTCCGCGGAGACCACCTCGGCCTTGACGCGGATGGCGCGCTCGAGGAGCTCGGCGGTGTGCGGGCCCCCGGGGCCGCGGGCGGCGGCCGGATCCTGCTCGATCAGGTCCAGGATCACGGGGTCGGCGATGAAGCCGGCCTTGATGATCTCGGCGAGACCGCTGACGTAGTCGTTGACCGGCAGCGACTCCAGCGCCGCGAGGTCGCAGAGCACCCCGGCAGGGGGGTGGAAGGCCCCGACGAGGTTCTTGCCCTCGGCGGTGTTGATGCCGGTCTTGCCGCCGACCGCGGCGTCCACCATGCCGAGCACGGTGGTCGGCACGGCGACCCAGCGGACCCCGCGCAGCCAGGTCGCCGCGACGAACCCGGCGAGGTCGGTGGTGGCACCGCCGCCGACGCCGACGATGACATCCGTACGGGTGAATCCCGACTGGCCGAGCGCCCGCCAGCAGTACGCCGCGACCTCCGTGGTCTTGGCCTCCTCGGCGTTGGGCACCTGGATGGCGACGGCCTCGTAGCCCTGCTCCGCCAGGTCCTCGCGCAGCGCCTGGCCGGTGGCCTCCAGGGCCTCGGGGTGGATGACGGCGACCCGCGCCGCCCTGTCGCCGATCAGGCCCGGCAGCTCGCCGAGCAGCTGCCGGCCGACCAGCACCTCGTACGGCTCGGTGCCCTCACTGCCCCCGACCCGGATGCGGATGGGGGCGTGTACGGCGTGCTCCGTCATGCGTTCTTCAGCTCCAGTGCGTCCAGGACGGCGTCCGCGACGTCCTCGGGGGTCCGGCCCTCCGTGCCGACCACGGCGCGGGCGACCTCGGTGTACAGCGGGCGGCGGGCCTCCATCAGCTCCCGCCACTGCCGCCGCGGGTTGACGGCGAGCAGCGGGCGGGCGGTGTCGAGGCCGACGCGCTTGACCGCCTCTGCGACGTCCATGTCGAGGAAGACCACGGGCAGGCCGGAGAGCAGCTTGCGGGTGTCCTCGTCGAGGATCGAGCCGCCGCCGAGCGCGAGTACGCCCCGGTGCTCGGCGAGCGCCGCACGGACGGCCGCCGCCTCCAGCGCGCGGAAGTGCTCCTCGCCGTCCTCGACGAAGATGTCCGCGATCGGCCGGCCCTCGGCCTCGACGATGTCGGCGTCGGTGTCGCGGCAGGTGGTGCCGAGCCGCTGGGCGAGCAGCTCGCCGACGGTGGTCTTGCCGACCCCCATGGGGCCCACCAGGACGACGACCGGGGCGCTCATCGGATCACCAGGTTGTCGAGGTAGCCGCGCACGTTGCGGCGGGTCTCGGTGACGCTGTCGCCGCCGAACTTCTCCGCGACCGCGTCGGCCAGGACCAGGGCGACCATCGCCTCGGCGACGATGCCCGCGGCCGGGACGGCGCAGACGTCGGAACGCTGGTGGTGGGCCTGGGTGGCCTCGCCGGTGGTCACGTCCACGGTGGCCAGGGCGCGCGGCACGGTGGCGATGGGCTTCATCGCGGCCCGCACCCGCAGCAGCTCGCCGGTGCTCAGACCGCCCTCGGTGCCGCCGGAACGGCCGCTGGAGCGGCGGATGCCGTCCTCGGTGGAGACGATCTCGTCGTGCGCCTGGGAGCCGGGGACGCGGGCGAGCTCGAAGCCGTCGCCGACCTCGACGCCCTTGATGGCCTGGATGCCCATGAGGGCGGCGGCCAGCCGGGCGTCCAGCCGGCGGTCCCAGTGCACATGGCTGCCGAGGCCGACGGGCACGCCGTAGGCGAGCACCTCGACGACGCCGCCGAGGGTGTCGCCGTCCTTGTGGGCCTGGTCGATCTCGGCGACCATCCGCTTGCTCGCGTCGGCGTCGAGGCAGCGCACGGGGTCGGCGTCGAGCCTGTCGACGTCGGCGGGGGTGGGGTAGACCCCGTACGGGGCCTTGGCCGAGGCGAGCTCCACCACGTGGGAGACGATCTCGATGCCGGCCGTCTCCTTGAGGTAGGAGCGGGCCACGGCGCCGAGCGCGACCCGGGCGGCCGTCTCACGGGCGGAGGCCCGCTCCAGGATCGGCCGGGCCTCGTCGAAGCCGTACTTCTGCATCCCCGCGAGGTCGGCGTGGCCGGGGCGCGGCCGGGTCAGCGGGGCGTTGCGCGCGAGCCCGGCGAGGACCTCGGGATCCACCGGATCGGCCGCCATGACCTGCTCCCACTTGGGCCACTCGGTGTTCCCCACCATGATCGCGACCGGGGAGCCCATGGTGAGCCCGTGGCGCACGCCTCCGAGGAAGGTGACCTGGTCCTGCTCGAACTTCATCCGGGCACCGCGGCCATAGCCGAGCCGCCGCCGCGCGAGGTGGTCCGCCACCATCTCGGTGGTGATCGGCACACCGGAGGGCAGACCCTCCAGCGTCGCGACGAGTGCGGGGCCATGCGACTCCCCCGCGGTCAGCCAGCGCAACCTGCTCAACGGTGCTCGCTCCTTCATCATCGCCCGGACCGCGGCGAGGCGGACCGGACCATCTGTGCGTAAACCGATCCTTTCACGTCCGGTGGCGAAGTCGGGGCGCGGTCCGCTGGGCGGACAGCTCCGTGGACACCTCCGTGGACCGCTGCGGACCGTTCAGGAGCGGTGCAGCGCCGCCTCGCCCGCCGCCCGCATGGCCGCCAGGGGGGCCGGTTTGCGGCCGGTCATCAGCTCCACCTGCAGCACCGCCTGGTGCACCAGCAGGTCGAGCCCGCCGACGACGGCCCCGCCGCACCCCGCCCAGGCGGACGCCAGGGCGGTGGGCCACGGGTCGTACAGCACGTCGAAGAGGGTGCCGGGCCGCTCCGGCACGTCGGCGGCGAGCGCGTCCGCTGTGCCGGCCGGTGTCGTGGAGATCACCAGGGGCGCGGAAAGGGCCTCGGCGGCGTCCTCCCATGCGGCCGTCCGCACGGCCACACCGAGCCGCTCGCCCCACTGCCGCATCTCGTCGGCGCGGGTGTCGCTGCGCACGTACGCGGTGACCTCGCCGTCGCAGATCTGCGCCAGCGCGGCCAGCGCGGACGAGGCGGTCGCCCCGGCGCCGAGGACGGCGGCGGAGGCGACGCGTTCGACGCCGCGCTCGCGCAGGGCCGCCACCATCCCGGGGATGTCGGTGTTGTCGCCCAGGCGGCGCCCGTCCTCGGTGAGGACGAGTGTGTTGACGGCCTCGACGGCGGAGGCGGTGTCGCCGACCTCGTCCAGCAGCGGGATGACCGCCCGCTTGAGCGGCATCGTGAGCGACAGCCCCGCCCAGCGTCCGTCGCCCGGCAGGTCGGCCAGCCCGGCCAGGAACCCGGGCAGCGCGGCCTCGTCGACCTCGTAGCGGTCGTACGTCCAGTCGGTCAGACCCAGTTCCGTGTAGGCGGCGCGGTGCAGCACCGGGGAGAGGGAGTGCGCGATCGGCGATCCGAGGACCGCTGCCCTAGGCACGCGACGCCTCCCGAGGGCTCTTCGTCATGGGCTGGTCCCCTCGGCTGCGTGGTGTCCGGCGGTTCGGGCCGCCCCTCACAGGCCGGGGTCGGCCCCATCGAGTCTAGGGCCCGGTGATCCGCCGGGGCCGGGCAGCACCAGGGAGCCGCACGGGGGATGTTCCCCGCGCGGCGCCCCGGTGGCGGCTCAGCCGTTGTGCTTCTTGTCGAACTCCCTGGCGAGCTTGTCGTGCTCCGCCAGCGTCTCCGTGAACTCGGTCGTGTGCCCGTCCAGAGAGATGAAGTAGTACCACTTGCCCGGTTCGGGATCCATGGCCGCGGCCAGCGCCTTCGCGCCGGGGTTGCCGATCGGTCCCGGGGGGAGTCCCCGGTAGTAGTACGTGTTGTAGGGGTCGTCGAAGGTCCGGAGCTCCTTGAGCGAGAGATTGATCTCGCTCTGGTTCTTCAGGTAGTTGTACGTCGAGTCGAACTCGAGCTTGCCGTTGGTCTCGGTGTTGGTCGGCTTGAGGCGGTTGTAGACCACCCGCGACATCTTGCGGAAGTCCTCGTCCGACTTGCCCTCGGCCTGCACCAGGCTGGCCAGGGTGACGACCTGCAGCGGCGACTCCAGCCCCAGCTTCTCCGCCTTCGACTCCACGTCGTACTTGGTGTACTGCTTCTTGGCGTTGGTGACCATGCTGCGCAGCAGGTCGACGGGCTTGGTGTCCTTGCCGACGCTGTAGCGGCTCGGCCAGAGGAAGCCCTCGAGCGGGTCCTTGATCTCCTTGTTGTCGTCCGCCCAGTCGGGCAGCCCGAGCTTGCCGATCTGGTCCTCGGCGACCTTGGCGGTGGTGCCCTTGTCGAGCCCCAGCTTGGCGTCGACGATCTCGTAGATCTGCACGTCGCGCAGGCCCTCGGCGATGACCAGGACGTTCTGCGACTTCGGGTCGAGCATCATCGTGACGGCGCTGGAGGCGGCCATCTCCTTGTGCAGGACGTAGACGCCCGCCTGGATGGAGTTACCGTCGGGGTCCTTGCTGACGGCCGCGGTGAAGGCGTCGACGCTCTTGACCACGCCGGCCTTCTTGAGGATGTTGCCGATCTGGATACCGCTCGCACCCTGCGGGACCTCGACCTGGACCTCGCCGCTGCCCTTCCCCGCGAAGTCCGGCGGCGGGCCGAAGTTGCTCTGGTAGTAGCGGTAGCCGAACCAGCCGACACCGGCGATGCCGCCGCCGAGGACGACCAGCACGACCAGGCACGCCATGCCTGAGCGTCGCTTCTTGCCGCCCTTCCCGGTCTTGCCGCCCTTGCCCCCGTTGCCCGCACGGCCACGCCGGTCGTTGCGGCCCGGCTGCGGCTCGTCGTCCTCGTCGTCGTCCGCGCCGGAGAAGAACGAGTGGTCGTCGGCGGCGCCCGCCTCTTCGTCCCAGAGCGGGGCGTCCTGCTCGGCCGGGCGGGAGCGCTGCTGCCGTTGCGGCGGCTGCTGCTGCGGTTGCGGCGGGTGCTGCTGCGGTTGCTGCTGCAACTGCTGCGGCTGCTGGTACTGGGGCTGCTCTTCCGGGTAGCGCTGGTCGGGCCGCTGCGGGGGCGGGTAGCCGCCCTGCCCGTAGTAGTCGGGCTGCTGCTGGCCGCCGTAGCCGTCCTGGCCGTAGCCCGCCGGGGCGCCCCAGGAGTCGTACTGCTGCTGGGGGTCGTACGGATACTGCTGCTGCTGACCGGTGTTGCCGTAGGGGTCCCAGCCGCCCTGCTGTTGCTGGTACTGCGGGTGCTGCTGGTTCTGTGGGTGCTGGGGCTGGTGCTGGTGCTGTACCTGCTGAGGTTGCTGCTGGTACTGGGAATGCTGCTGGTGCTGCTGGTGCTGCTGGTATTGCTGCTGCTCCGGGTGTTGCTGCTGCCCCCACTGATCGCCGAAGAGAGGGTCTTCGGGGTGCCATGCTTCGGAGCCCGGGCTCCGGCCATAGTCAGTCATCGATCCCCTACGGTTCGGTTCGCGAGGCGGCAGCAGGCCGGCGCTTGTGGCGCGGGCGGGACGGGCCCGGCCCGTCGGCACCCACGGATCCAGCTGTGGCCGCCGTGCTGCGCGGAACGTTACCGTACCGCGATCAGATAAACGGTTCGACGCTCTCGCCCGGCTCTTTACCGGACACCCGTTCGGTCTCGAGGGCGCTCTGCAGGATGACCACGGCCGCCGCCTGGTCGACCACGGAGCGTCCCTTCTTCGCCTTGACGCCCGATGCGCGCAGTCCCTGCGTCGCCGTCACGGTCGTCATCCGCTCGTCCACCAGGCGCACCGGTACGGGGGAGATGATCTTCGCCACATCCACGGCGAAGCCGCGGGCCTTGGCCGCGGCCTGCCCCTCCCGCCCGTTGAGCGAGCGGGGCAGGCCGACCAGCACCTCGATCGGCTCGTACTCCTCGACGATCTGTGCGATGCGACGGCGCGCGGCCGGGGCGTCCCGGCCGGGCACCGTCTCGACGGGTGTGGCGATCAGCCCGTCGGGGTCGCACGAGGCGACCCCGATGCGGGCGTCCCCGACGTCGATCGCGATCCTGCGACCCCTGCGCATCGCGGCCTCAGGCCGTCTCTGCGACCAGTCGCTGCACGGCGGCGATGGCCTCGCCGACCGCGTCCGCGTTCTGGCCTCCGCCCTGGGCGACGTCCGGCTTGCCGCCACCGCCGCCGCCGAGGGTCTTGGCGGCGGTGCGGACCAGCTCGCCGGCCTTCAGGCCGCGCTCACGGGCCGCCTCGTTGGTGGCGATGACGGTCAGCGGGCGGTCGCCCGCCACGGCGAACAGGGCCACGACGGCCGCGCGGCCGCCGCCGATCCGCTGGCGGACGTCCAGGACGAGCTTGCGCAGGTCGTCGGCGCCGGTGCCGTCCGGGACCTGTCCGGTGACCAGCGCGACGCCCTTGACGTCCTGGGCGGAGTCGGCGAGCCCGGCGGCGGCCTGCAGGACCTTCTCGGCGCGGAAGCGCTCGATCTCCTTCTCGGCCTCCTTGAGCTTGGCGAGCATCCCGGAGATCTTCTCCGGGAGCTCCTCCGGGCGGCCCTTGACCAGCTGCTGGAGCTGGGCGACGACCGTGTGCTCGCGGGCGAGGAAGTTGTACGCGTCCACGCCGACCAGGGCCTCGACCCGGCGCACGCCGGAGCCGATCGAGGACTCGCCGAGCAGCTTCACCAGGCCCAGCTGGGCGGTGTTGTGGACGTGCGTGCCGCCGCAGAGCTCCTTGGAGTAGTCGCCGATCGTCACGACGCGCACCCGCTCGCCGTACTTCTCACCGAACTCGGCGATGGCGCCCTGCTTCTTGGCCTCGTCGATGCTCATGATCTCGGCGCTGACGTCGAGTTCGCGGGAGAGCACGGCGTTGATCTTCTGCTCGACGTCCGTCAGCACGCTGCCCGGCACGGCGGCCGGCGAGCCGAAGTCGAAGCGGAAGCGGCCCGGGGAGTTCTCCGAACCGGCCTGGGCGGCCGTGGGGCCGAGGGCGTCGCGCAGCGCCTGGTGGGTGAGGTGGGTGGCACTGTGGGCGCGGGCGATGGCCCGGCGGCGGCCGAGGTCGATCTTGGCGAGGACGCCGGAGCCGACCGTCACCTCGCCGACCTGGACGCTGCCCTTGTGCACGGTGACGCCCGGCACGGGCTGCTGCACGTCGCGGACCTCGATGACGGCGCCCGAGTCGGTGCGGATCCGGCCGGTGTCGGCGAGCTGGCCGCCGCCCTCGGCGTAGAAGGGGGTGCGGTCCAGGATGACCTCGACCTCGTCGCCCTCGTTGGCGGCGGGCGACGGCACACCGTCGACGAGCAGGCCGACGACGCTGGCCTCGCCCTCGTTGTCGGTGTAGCCGGTGAAGACTGTGCTGCCTGCGGTGTCGGCGACGGCCCGGTACGCCGACATGTCGACATGCCCGCTCTTCTTCACCAGGGCGTCCGCCTTGGCGCGGTCCCGCTGCTCCTTCATCAGACGGCGGAAGCCGTCCTGGTCCACCGACAGGCCCTGCTCGGCGGCCATTTCGAGGGTGAGGTCGATCGGGAAGCCCCAGGTGTCGTGGAGCAGGAAGGCCTTGTCGCCGGAGAGGACGCCGGAACCGGTGGACTTGGCCTCGGTGACGGCGGTGTCCAGCACATTGGTGCCGGCCTTGAGCGTCTTGAGGAAGCGGGACTCCTCGGCGAGGGCGACCGTCTCGATGCGCTTGCGGTCCTCGACGAGCTCCGGGTACTGCCGGCCCATCGTCTTGATGACGGTGTCCACGAGGTCGCCGACCACGGCGTCCGTGGCACCGAGCAGCCGCATGTTGCGGATCGCGCGGCGCATGATACGGCGCAGCACATAGCCGCGGCCTTCGTTGCCGGGGGTGACGCCGTCGCCGATGAGCATGACGGAGGTGCGCATGTGGTCGGCGACGACGCGCAGCGAGACGTCGGACTCGTGCGCGGCGCCGTAGGCGACGCCGGTGAGCTCGGTGGCCTTGTCGATGACGGCACGCAGGGTGTCGGTCTCGTACATGTTCTGCACGTCCTGCAGGATCATGGCGAGACGCTCGAGACCGAGACCGGTGTCGATGTTCTTGGCGGGCAGGTCGCCGAGGATGGGGAACTCCTCCTTGCCGCTGCCCTCCCCGCGCTCGTACTGCATGAAGACCAGGTTCCAGATCTCCACGTAGCGCTCGTCGTTGACGGCGGGGCCGCCCTCGACACCGAACTCGGGGCCGCGGTCGTAGTTGATCTCGGAGCACGGGCCGCAGGGGCCGGGGACGCCCATGGACCAGAAGTTGTCCTTCATGCCCAGGCGCTGGATGCGCTCGGCGGGCACACCCACGACGTCGCGCCAGATCTGCTCGGCCTCGTCGTCGTCCTTGTAGACAGTGATCCACAGCCGCTCGGGGTCGAGGCCGTAACCGCCGTCCGCCACGGAGCTGGTGAGCAGCTCCCAGGCGAACTTGATGGCGCCTTCCTTGAAGTAGTCGCCGAAGGAGAAGTTGCCGCACATCTGGAAGAACGTGCCGTGGCGCGTGGTCTTGCCGACCTCTTCGATGTCGGGCGTGCGGACGCACTTCTGCACGCTGGTGGCGCGCGGGAAGGGCGGCTTGACCTCACCCAGGAAGTAGGGCTTGAACGGGACCATGCCCGCGGGCACCAGAAGGAGCGTCGGGTCGTCGGCGATGAGCGACGCCGACGGCACTACGGTGTGCCCGCGCTCCTCGAAGAAACGCAGCCAGCGGCGGCGGATTTCTGCCGACTCCATCAGTGTTCGTCCTTCCGGTGGTGGTACGAGATCGCCGGCCGCGGGGCCGACATGTCGAGGTCGGGGGCCGTGCGGCCCAGTGCGTCGTTGAGCTGTCCCTCGCGCTCGGACATGCCGGCGCGGACGTCCTGCGCGAAGGTGCGCAGCCGGTCCCCGGCCTCGAGGGCCTTGTCGGCCGCCTTCGCCGCGAGGCTCTCGGGCGTCAGGCTGCGGATCTTGCGATGAACCTTGTTGGTGGCCCACACGCCGGCGGCGGCACCGGCGGTGAACCAGAAGGCACGGCGGAACATGCAGGTCAGCCCCTTGACTTACGGCGGCGGGCGGACGGGAGCGTCCGGCCGACGACCACGGTGCGCTTCTTGGCGGCGCCCTTGGCCTGCAGGGTGACCGCGCGCCGCACGCCGTAGCCGAAGGCCGCGACCTTCACGAGGGGGCCTCCGAAGGTGGAGGCGACGGTCGTGGACAGGGCGGAGGCGTTGGCGGTCACCTCGGCGACGTCGGAGGTGATGCTGTCCACGCGGGCCAGCTGGGCGTGGGCCGCGCGGACCGCGTCGGAGGCCTCGCCGAGCAGCGGCACGGCCTGGTCGGTCACCTCCGCCACGAGGCGGGTCGCCTGACGGAGCGCCTGGGCGAGCCGTACGAGTGCCACGGCGAGGAACGACACGAGGATCGCCCAGAAGACGGCCACGATGAGGCCGGCCACCTCTCCACCGGACACGTTGCCACTCCCTCGGATTCCACCGCGCGAACCAGGTACCGATCAGATACCGACCTTATCGCGACGGGCAGCACGCTCCGTACCGCATTGCGGGCCGGTGCCGCCCTCGACCGCCCCCGGGCGACGGGCCCGGATTGTACGTTCCGCTTATTCGACGATACCCTCCGTGACCCATGCGCCATGAGACGACGCCCGGCAACCTGCCGTGCGAGCTGAACCACTTCGTCGGCCGGCGGCGCGAGCTCGACGACGTGGCCCGCCTGCTGGAACGGGCCCGGATGGTGACGGTGACCGGCGTGGGCGGGGTCGGCAAGAGCCGGCTCGCGCTGCGCGCGGCCGCCGGTCTGCGCGCCGGCTTCGCCGACGGGGTCTGGCTGGCCGAACTCGCGGCCGTACGGGACCCGGGGCTGGTGGACCACGCCGTGGCGGACGCGCTCGGCCTCACCGACCACACCAGGCGCGGCCCCCGGGCCGCGCTCGGCGCTTTCCTGGCCCACCGCGAACTGCTCCTCGTGCTGGACTGCTGCGAGCCGCAGGTGGAGGCGGCGGCCGAACTGGCCGACGCGCTGCTGCGGCGGGCACCGGGACTGCGGGTGCTGGCCACCAGCAGGCAGCCGCTGGGAGTGGCGGGCGAGCACATCGTGGCGCTGGAGCCGCTGAGCGACGCCGACGAGGCGGTGGAGCTGTTCGCCGACCGGGCGGCCGCGGTGCTGCCGGACTTCACCGTGGACGCGGGCAACCGGGCCGAGGTGGAGGAGCTGTGCCGCCGCCTGGACGGGATCCCCCTGGCGCTGGAACTGGCGGCGGGCCGCGTGCGGGCGCTGTCGGTGCGGCAGATCACCGGGCGCCTGGACGACCGCTTCCGGCTGCTCACCCGGCGCGGCGGCACCGGCGGTCCCGAACGGCACCGCGCGCTGCGCACCGCGATCGGGTGGAGCCACGAGCTGTGCACCCCGCGCGAACGGCTGCTGTGGGCACGGCTGTCGGTGTTCGCCGGGGACTTCGACCTCGACGCGGCCGAGTACGTGTGCGCGGGCGGCGAGGTGCCGGCCGAGTCGATGGTGGACCTGCTGGCGGACCTGGTGGACAAGTCGGTGGTGCTGCGCCGCGAGGACGCGGGCGTGGTGCGCTACCTGCTGCTGGACACCGTGCGCGAGTACGGGCTGGGGTGGCTGCGCGAGCTGGGCGAGGAGCGTCGGCTGCGGACCCGGCACCGCGACTGGTACCTGGGCTTCGCCACCTGGGGCGAGATGGAGTGGTTCGGCGCGCGGCAGGAGGAGATCTCGGTCGGCACCGAGCGCGAGCTGGCCAATCTGCGGGCCGCGCTGGAGTTCTCCCTGGAGGACCCCGAGGAGTTGCGGACCGGGCAGTACCTGGCGGCGAGCCTGTGGTTCTTCTGGGTCGGCTGCGGCCGGCTCGCCGAGGGCCGCTACTGGCTGGAGCGCGCGCTGGCGGCCGACCACGAGCCGACGGGTCAGCGCGCCAAGGCGCTGTGGGTGTGCGGTTACGTCTCGATCCTCCAGGGCGACGGCACCGCGGCGCTGGGCATGCTCTACGAGTGCCGCGAGCAGGCACTGGCCCTCGGCGACGCGACGGCGGTGGCGTACGCGGTGCACCGCATGGGGTGCGGGGCGCTGCTCGGCGACGACCTGCCGCGCGCCAGGGCGCTGTTCGAGGAGGCGCTGGGCCACTACCGGACGCTGGGCGAGCTGAACAGCAACGTGATCATGGCCGAGGTCGAGCTGGCGATGGCCGTGGCCTTCGACGGCGACCTGGAAGGCGGGATCGAGCTGTGCGACCACATCCGTGAGGTCTGCGAGGACCACGGGGAGCGGTGGGCGCTGGCGTACGCGCTCTACACGCGGGCGGTCATCGCCTGGTGGCAGGACGACCCGGTGCTCGCCGCCGAACTCGCGGCCGAGTGCGTGCGGATCAACCACACCTTCCGCGACATGGTGGGCATCGTGCTCGGCATCGAACTGCTCGCGCTGCTGCGCGTCCCGGGGGACGCCCGGGAGGCGGCGGTGCTGCAGGGCGCGGCGGGCGGCATCTGGCGGCTCGTCGGGCTTCCGGTGTTCGGCTCGCGCCACTTCGGCATCCCCCACCAGCGCTGCGAGGAGCTGGCCCGCGCCGAGCTGGGCCGGCTCGGCTACGAGGGGGCGTACGCCGAGGGCCTCGTGCTCGACCTCGACGCCGCGGTCGCCAGGGCCCTGACCGGGCTGCCCCCGACGCGTCCCGGCCCGCGTCAGCCCCGCGGTCCCGTCCCGCCCGCCGACCCGCTACCCGCCGGCGCGCCGATCGGCCGGTCGGCCCAGGACTGATCGCCTCGGACCGGGTCACCCCGGGTACGCGAAAGCCCCGGCGCCCCGCCGGAAGGGCGGGGGCCGGGGCTGACGTGTGTGCCGGGTGCGGCAGGCGTCAGCGAGCGTAGTACTCGACGACGAGCTGCTCGTCGCAGATCACGGGGACCTCACGACGGTTCGGCAGACGGTCCAGGCGGAAGGCCAGCGCCTGCAGGTTGACCTGCAGGTACTTCGGGGTCTCGCCCTCGCCGGCCCAGCCGCCCTCGCGGGCGACCTGGAACGGGGTCTTGGCGCGGGAGCGCTCGCGGACCATCACGACGTCGTCGGGGGTGACGCGGAAGGACGGCTTGTCGACCTTGTGGCCGTTGACCTCGATGTGGCCGTGGACGACCATCTGGCGGGACTGGTAGATGGTGCGGGCCAGGCCGGCGCGCAGGACGAGGGCGTCCAGGCGGCGCTCGAGCTCGACGATCAGGGCCTCGCCGGTCTTGCCGCTGACCTTGCGGGCGCGGTCGTAGGCGCGGGCCATCTGGCGCTCGGAGATGTCGTACTGCGCGCGCAGGCGCTGCTTCTCCAGCAGTCGGACCTTGTAGTCACTGTTCTGCTTGCGGCCACGGCCGTGCTCGCCCGGCGGGTAGGGACGGGCCTCGAAGTACTTGACGGCCTTCGGCGTCAGGGCGATGCCGAGGGCACGCGACTTCTTGACCTTGGGACGCGACTGGTTCACGTTTCCCAGACCTCCATGTAAGTTAGGTAAGGCTTACCTTAGCGAAGGAGATCGTATGTCGCGCCCAGGGAACACCACACGCATCACGGACGTATCGGACGCCACACAGGGCGCCGCCGACACCAACGAGGGCGCCGACTTGACGGAGGTCCGATCAGCTCATGGTCAGCCGCGTCCCAGCGGGCATGAAATCGCCCGACTGCCGTCAGCAGCCGAGCGCACACGAACTCTCGTACAGAGTACCGCCTCCGCCATCCTGGTGATCCCCGGCCTGGTGCCCGACCTCCCCGAGCTCATGGTCCCCGAGGAGCGGATCGTGGGCACCGACGGCGACCTGTTCCTGCTGTTTCCCGCGGAATCGCCCGCCGTCCGGGCCGCGACGCACGCCGAGGACGACGATCTCACGGCTGTGCTCGACATCACGGACGTCGCCCCGGTCGCGGTGCCCGGGCGCATCCGCGGCCGCGCCTGGATCGCGGGCTGGGTCACCGTCGCGCGCGACCTGCCGGCCCCGGCCGGGAAGGTGCGGCTGCGACTGGAGGTCGGCGAGGCGTCGCTGGACGACCTGTGGGGCGCGGAGCAGGTGGAGCCGGACGAGTTCGCCGCCGCCAGCCCCGACCCGCTCGTCGACCACGAGGCGGAGTTGCTGCAGCACCTCGCGGCCGCCCACGCCGACCAGGTGGGCTGGCTGTGCGCACTCGCCGGCGGCGCCGGCGCCTGCCGCGGCATCCCCGCCACCGCGGTGCCGCTCGCCCTGGACCGCTTCGGGCTGCGGGTGCGCTTCACCGGCGAGGACGGCGTCTTCGACGCCCGCTTCGAGTTCCCGGAGCCGGTACGGGGCCACACCGACCTGCACCGGGCCATGCACGCGCTCTTCGACGCCGCGCAGGAGGCTGTGGCCGCACAGGACCGCTGAGCACCCGGGCGCTCCGCGCTACTCCCCCGCCAGACGCTCCCTGACCCGCTCCAGCACGTCGGCGTAGCGGGCCTCGGCCCCGTAGCGGGTCGGCTCGTAGTAGCGCCGGCCGTGGATCTCGTCCGGTGCGTACTGCTGGGCGGCGATGGCGCCGGGCAGATCGTGCGGGTACTGGTAGCCCGTGCCGTGGCCGAGCTTGGCGGCGCCCTTGTAGTGGCTGTCGCGCAGATGGGACGGGACCGGACCGGCCTTGCCCGCCCGCACGTCGGCGAGGGCGGCCCCGATGGCCGTCGTCGCGGCGTTGGACTTGGGGGCCAGGGCGAGCGCGATCGTGGCGTGGCTGAGGGTGAGCGCGGCCTCCGGGAAGCCGATCATCGCCACCGCCTGGGCCGCGGCGACCGCCGTGGGCAGCGCGGTCGGGTCGGCCAGGCCGATGTCCTCGCTGGCGGAGATCATCAGCCGGCGGGCGATGAACCGCGGGTCCTCCCCGGCCTCGATCATGCGGGCCAGGTAGTGCAGTGCGGCGTCCACGTCCGAGCCGCGGATGGACTTGATCAGCGCGCTGGCCACGTCGTAGTGCTGGTCGCCGTCGCGGTCGTACTTCACGGCGGCACGGTCGACGGTCTCCTCGAGGGTGCTCAGGGAGATCTCCGGCTCGCCCTTGGCCAGGGCCGCGCCCGCCCCCGCCTCCAGGGCCGTCAGCGCCCGGCGGGCGTCCCCGCCGGCGATCCGCAGCAGATGCTCCTCGGTGTCCCCCGGCAGCATGACCGCGCCCTTCAGGCCGCGCTCGTCGGTGAGCGCCCGGCGCAGCAGGCCGCGCAGGTCGTCGTCGGTCAGCGGCTCCAGGGTGAGCAGCAGGGACCGGGACAGCAGCGGGGAGATGATCGAGAAGTACGGGTTCTCGGTGGTGGCGGCGATCAGGGTGACCCAGCGGTTCTCGACCGCGGGGAGCAGGGAGTCCTGCTGGGCCTTGCTGAACCGGTGGATCTCGTCCAGGAAGAGCACGGTGTCGCGTCCGTAGCCGCCGGACTCGCGCTTGGCGCTCTCGATGACCGCGCGGACCTCCTTGACGCCCGCGGTGATCGCCGACAGCTCGACGAAGCGCTTGTTGGTGGCGTGGCTGACCACGTAGGCGAGGGTCGTCTTGCCGATGCCCGGCGGACCCCAGAGGATCACCGAGGACGGTCCCGCCGGTCCGCCGCCGCCCTCGCCGACCAGGCGCCGCAGCGGCGACCCCGGGCGGAGCAGATGGCCCTGCCCCACGACCTCGTCGAGGGTGCGGGGGCGCATGCGTACGGCCAGGGGGCTGCCTCCGGGCTCCCTCGACTGGCGTTCCTCTGCGGCGGCGGTGAACAGGTCGGGCTCCACGGCAAGGAAGCCTATGTCACCGCACCGACAGCGCGGCGCCGGCGTCAGATCAGGGTGCTCCAGTACGTCCACCAGCGGGTCAGGATCGCCACCGCGATCGCGCCGTACCAGAGGACGGGGACGACCCAGTGGAACTCCAGGACCAGGTCCCGGACCCTGGCGGGCGCCGGGATGATCTCGTGCTTGAGGTTGTGGACGAGGGTGTACCAGAACAGCGCGATGGTGACGACCCAGGCCAGCGAGCACCACAGGCACAGCGAGCCGATGTTGTACAGCGACTGGTACTGCAGCCACGTCACGAAGCCGACGCCGAAGAGCGTGCCGCCCTGCAGTCCGAGCCAGAACCAGCGGCGGTAGCGGGCGCCGGCGAGCATCCCCGCGGCGAGGGCGATGACGACGGGGTAGGCGACCATGCCGATCATCGGGTTGGGGAAGCCGAAGGCGTGCGCCTGCTCGCTCTTCATGATGTTGCCGCAGGAGATGATCGGGTTCAGGCTGCAGCCGGGGACGAAGTTCGGGTCCTCCAGCAGCTTGAACTTGTCGATCGTGATGACCCACGAGGCGAGCAGGCCGAGCGCACCGCAGACCACGAGCAGCCAGGTGAAGGCCCTGCCCGCGCCGATGAGTCCGTCCGCGGACTCCTGGCTCCCGCTGTCGGTGCGAGCCGTGTCAACCGCCGTAGTCACCATGTCGCCGTTTCCGTGGGTGGGGGATGTGCCGCACTGCCCAACGGGTCGGACCCGCCGGAAGTGCCGGGTCCCATGGTGCCGTGTCACCCGCGCGAGCGACAACGGCCGGGCGGGAGGGCTGAATTCGCGTGCCGTACGTACACGTGTCTTCACGCTGTGCTATTGACCCGTGGCGGCGTTCACCGAGAACCACGCTCGCCAAAAATGCGTGGATATAAGACATATAGGATTCTGAGTGGACCCGTACATCCGAGGAATCACCCCGACGGGGAGAGGTGCCCCATGCGTCGACCCGAGTGGGTGCCCGCAGGGACGGACGTGGAGACGCCCAACGCCGCCCGGGTCTACGACTACTACCTGGGCGGGTCCCACAACTTCGAGGCCGATCGCGACATGGCGCGCCAGGCCATGGCGCTCTGGCCCGACCTGCCGGTGATCATGCGTGCCAACCGCGCCTTCCTGCGCCGCGCGGTCCAGCACCTCGCCGACCTGGGCATCACCCGCTTCCTCGACATCGGCTCCGGGATCCCGACCTTCGGCGCCGTGCACGAGGTCGCGCGGGCCGTCGACCCGCGAGCGCGCGTGGTGTACGTGGACATGGACCCGATCGCGGTGGCGCACAGCCGTCTGATGCTCCAGGACGACCCGCTCAGCGCCATGGTGATGGCCGACATGACCGACACCGGCGACCTGCTCTCCCGGCCCGAGGTCACCGACCTGCTCGCACCCGGGGAGCCGGTCGGCGTGCTGCTGGTGGCGATGCTCCACTTCGTCACCGACGCCGAGGACCCCGGCAAGATCGTGGGCGCGCTGCGCGACGCCGCGCCGCCCGGCAGCCACCTGGTGCTCACCCACGCCTCCCGTGAGAGCCGCCCCCGGCAGGCGGACTCACTGGCGGAGCTGTACGCCCGGCGAACCACGACACCGCTGGTCATGCGGACCAGGACGGACGTGGCGGCCTTCTTCGACGGCTGGGAGCTCCTGCCGCCGGGGCTGGTCTGGCTGTCCGAGTGGCGACCGGAGGACCCGGAGTCCGTGGGGCCCCACCCCGAACGGATGTCGGGTCTGGCCGGCGTGGGGCGGCGGCCGTGAGGGAGTCGCCGTCTCCCGTCGCGGGCCCCGCCCCGGACTTCGCGGACGCCTGGTCGCACCTGCTGCGCTCCGGCCCGGGGCTGGCGCTGCCCCCGCAGACCCTGAGCCGGGTGGCGGCCACGACCGCGGACCTGCTCCGCCGGGCGCTCGGCGACCGCACGTGCGACACCACGCTCGCGGAACAGGCCGGCACGCTGCTGGTGGAGGCCCACTTCACCGACCCGGAGATTTTGGCGGCCGCCGTGGCACTGCTGCAGAACCAGCCGGCCGGTCCCGAGCGGGCGCCGGTCGTGGCGGGCGCCTTCGCCTCCGGCTGGGCGGCCGCGCTGCGCGAGCGGACCCTGCGCGAGCAGGAGGCGATCCAGCGTGCCGCGTTCCGGGCCCGTGAGGACGCGGAGCGGGCCAGGAACGCCTCGGAGGCCCGCTTCCGCGCGCTGTTCGAGCACGCCGCCATCGGTATCGGCATCGCCGACGTGGACGGGACGATCGTGCAGTTCAACCAGGCGCTGCGGGAGCTGCTCGGGGCCCGCCCGGAGGACCTGTGTGGTCGCCGGGTCACCGAGCTGGTGCACCCCGAGGACGCCCCGGGCGTGTGGGAGGCGTACGAGGACCTGGTCAAAGGGCGCCGCGAGCGGTTCCAGTGCGACAAGCCGTACTACCGGCGCGACGGCGAGGTGGTGTGGACGCACCTGACCGTCTCGCTGATCCGTGACGAGCACGGGGAACCCCGCTACCAGGTGGCGATGGTCGAGGACATCACCGACCGCTACCGGCTCCAGGAGCGGCTGCGCCACCAGGCCACCCACGACCCGCTGACCGGGCTGCCCAACCGCACCGCGTTCTTCGAGCGGCTGGAGGGCCTCTTCGAGCAGCCGCCGCCCGACGCGCGCTTCGGCCTGTGCTACGTCGACCTCGACGGCTTCAAGGTCGTCAACGACAGCCTCGGCCACGAGACCGGGGACCAGCTGCTGACGGCGGTGGCGGAGCGGCTGGACGCCGCGCTCGCTCCGCTCGGGCACCTGGTGGCCCGGCTGGGCGGGGACGAGTTCGTGGTGCTGCTGGAGGAGTGCCGGGGCGACCAGGAGGCGGTGGCGGTCGCCAAGCTCGTCCTGACCACGCTCTCGCGGCCCTTCCTCGTGGGCGACCAGCAGCTGACGATCGGCGCGAGCGTCGGGGTGCTGGCGCAGCGGATCGCCGCCACCACGCCTGGCGCGGCGGTGCGGGCGGCGGATCTGACGCTCTACCGCTCCAAGGAGGCCGGACGGGGCCGCTGGACGCTCTTCGACCCCACGCACAACGCGCGCGCCGTGAGCCGCTACGCCATCTCCGTGCGACTGCCGGTGGCACTGGACCGCGGGGAGTTCTTCGTCGACTACCAGCCGCTCTGCTCGCTCTCCGACGGCTCCCTGGTGGCGGTGGAGGCCCTGGTGCGGTGGCGTCACCCCGAGTTCGGGGTGCTGGGCCCGGACGAGTTCGTGGGGACGGCGGAGGAGACCGGGCTGATCATGCCGCTGGGCCGCTGGATCCTGGAACGCGCGGTCGGGCAGGCGGCCGCCTGGGTGCGGCGGTACGGGGAGGCGGCCCCGCAGATCAACGTCAACCTGGCGGTCCGTCAGATCCGCAACCCCGGCCTGGTGCACGACGTCACGTCGATCCTGGACAGCACCGGCCTCGAACCCGGGCGGCTGGAACTGGAGATCACCGAGAGCGCGGTGATCGGACCCGAGGACGAATCGCTGCGCGCCCTGCAGGCGATCGCCGACGCCGGGGTCTCCCTGGCCGTCGACGACTTCGGCACCGGCTGGTCGAACCTCGCCTATCTGAGGGATCTCCCGGTGTCCGGACTGAAGATCGCCGGAGCGTTCGTCACGGACCCCCACCGCGCCGGGACGGACGACCCGGTGGGCTGGCGCATCGTCGGCGGACTGGTGTCCCTGGCGCACGCGCTCGGACTCACGGTCACCGCCGAGGGCGTGGAGAACTCGCAGCACGCCCGGCGGCTGCGCTCACTGGGCTGCGACTGGGGCCAGGGCTGGTACTTCGGCCGGCCGATGCGGCCCGAGCGGATCGCCCGGTGGATCGAGCGGGGCCGCCTCGACTGACCCGTGGCCGGGGGGCCGGTGCGCCGACGGCGCGGCCGGCCGGTGGGAGCACCGGCCGGCCGTGCCACCGCGTACGGTTCAGGCGAGCCGCTCGCGCACGGCCGCGACGACGCCGTCGAACGGAACGGCGCTCTGCTCGCCGCTCTCCAGGTCCTTGACCTGCACGACGCCCTCGGCGAGGTCGCGCTCGCCGGCGACGATCGCGAGACGCGCGCCCGAGCGGTTGGCGGACTTCATCGCGTTCTTCAGGCCCTTGCCGCCGAAGGCGAAGTCCGTGGCGACACCCGCCCGGCGCAGCTCGGTGACGGCACCGAACAGCACCCGGCGCGCCTCCTCGCCCATCGGCACCGCGAACACCTGTGTGGGCGCGGGCAGTTCGAGCTCGATGCCCTCGGCCTTGAGGGCCAGCACCGTGCGGTCCACACCCAGCGCCCAACCCACCGACGGCAGCTCGGGGCCGCCGATCATCTCGGACAGGCCGTCGTAGCGGCCGCCGCCGCCGACCGCGGACTGCGAGCCGAGGCCGTCGTGGACGAACTCGAAGGTGGTGCGGGTGTAGTAGTCCAGACCGCGCACCAACTTGGGGTCGTCCTCGAACTCCACGCCCGCCGCCGTCAGCAGCTCACGCACCTGCTCGTGGTACGCCTTGCACCCCTCGCACAGGTGATCGCGCATCATGGGCGCGCCGACGAGCTGCTTCTGGACGCTCTCGCGCTTGTCGTCCAGGACGCGCAGCGGGTTGATCTCGATCCGCCGGCGGGTGTCCTCGTCGAGGTCGAGGCCACGCAGGAAGTCCTGGAGGGCGGCCCGGTAGACCGGGCGGCACTCGCGGTCGCCCAGCGAGTTGAGCAGCAGGCGGAAGGTGCGCAGCCCGAGCGAGCGGTAGGCGTCCACCGCCAGGATGATCAACTCGGCGTCCAGCGCCGGGTCCTCGGCGCCGATCGCCTCGGCACCGACCTGGGAGAAGTGCCGGTAGCGCCCGGCCTGCGGCCGCTCGTAGCGGTAGTACGAGCCGGAGTACCAGAGCTTGACCGGCAGATTGCCGGCCTTGTGCAGGTTGGCCTCCAGCGCGGCGCGCAGCACGGAGGCGGTGCCCTCGGGGCGCAGCGCCAGCTCCGTACCGCCCTTGGTGGTGAGGGTGTACATCTCCTTGGTCACGATGTCGGTGGACTCGCCGACGCCGCGGGAGAAGAGCTCGACCTGCTCGAAGCCGGGGGTCTCGACGTAGCCGTAGCCGGCCCGCCGCAGCGGCGCGGAGAGCGCTTCGCGCACCGCCAGGAACACGGCGGAATCGGGCGGCAGGAGGTCATAGGTGCCCTTGGGGGCCTGGAAGGTGCTCACTGGGAGGTCTCTCGTCACATTCCTCGTCGCGGAGGGGACGGGTGGTCGTCCCCTCCGAGGCCGCGGGCCACCTCCGCCAGATACGGATTGGTGGCGCGCTCACGGCCGATGGTCGTCTGGGGTCCGTGGCCGGACAGCACCACGGTCGAGTCGTCGAGCGGCAGGCACACACGGGCCAGCGACACGTAGAGCTCGTCCATGGAACCGCCGGGCAGATCGGTGCGGCCTACGGAGCCGGCGAACAGCAGGTCGCCCGAGAAGAACACCGAGGGGATCTCGGTCGTCTCCGGGAGCCTGAACGTCACCGACCCCTTGGTATGGCCGGGCGCGTGCGCCACGGACAGCTCGAGACCGGCGAGCGCCAGCGTGCTGCCGTCGGTGAGCTCCTTCAGGTCGTCGGGCTCGCCGATGGTGAGGTCGCCGAGCAGCTGCGCGCCGATCGAGCGGCCGAGGGCCTTCTCCGGATCGTTCAGCATGTAGCGGTCCCGCGGGTGGATCCAGGCCGGGACGCCATGGGCCCCGCAGACCGGGACGACCGATGCCGTGTGGTCGAGATGGCCGTGGGTGAGGATGACGGCGACGGGCTTGAGACGGTGTTTGGCGAGCGTGTCCTCGACGCCCTGGGCCGCTTCGTGGCCCGGGTCGATGATCACGCACTCCTCTCCGGCGGCGGGGGCGACCACGTAGCAGTTGGTGCCCCAGGCCCCGGCGGGGAACCCGGCAATGAGCACGTTCGTCCTTCTGTCGGCTGTCGTTCTCGGCAGGTCGTCCGCACAACGGCGGCCCCACGAGCCTACCGGCGCGAACGCGGCCATCGCGAACCAGTAACGTCGCTGGACTGGGGGGCGCGCCGGGCGCGAAGATCGGCGGCGTACTCACATTCGGACGTGACGAGCAGAAGGCATCGGGAGACGGCTCAGTGGTCACCAAGGATCAGCGGCGGCGCCAGCTCGCCCGGGACAAGTTCGAGCGGCAGCACGAGCGCCGTGTGCAGGCCCAACGCAAGACCGTGCGGCGCAACGCGGTGGTCGCCGCCGTGCTCGCGGTCGTCCTGGCGGCGGGCGCCACGGCCTGGGCGGCCGGCGCCTTCGGCCCGGACGCCAAGAAGGACGACGCCGCTTCCGCGGACGTCTCCCCCACCCCCGCGGAGCCGAGCAAGGCGCCCGACCCCTGCGCCAAGCCGGCCGAGGGCAGTCCCGGCACGGAGCAGTGGAAGAAGGAGCCCGCGGTCACCGTCGACACCGCGGCGAAGTACACCCTCGCGCTGCAGACGACCTGCGGCGACATCGCGCTGGACCTCGACGCGAAGAACGCCCCTCACACGGTCAACTCCTTCGCGTTCCTGGCCGGCAAGGGCTACTTCGACCACACCAAGTGCCACCGGCTCACCACCAGCGGCATCTACGTGCTGCAGTGCGGCGACCCGACGGGCCAGGGCACGGGCGGTCCCGGCTACACCATCCCGGACGAGAACCTGAAGGCGAAGGAGATCGCCGGCGGTGCGTACCCGGCGGGCACGGTGGCGATGGCCAACACCGGGCAGGCGCACACCGGCGGAAGCCAGTTCTTCCTGGTCTACAAGGACAGCCCGCTGCCGCCGAACTACACCCCGTTCGGGACGATCAGCGCGGCCGGCATGAAGGTGCTGGACAAGATCTCCGCCGCGGGCGAGTCGACCGGCGCCGGTGACGGCGCCCCGAACGCCACCGTGGTGATCAACAAGGCGACGGTCGGGAAGTCCTGACCGCCGCGTCCCGCACCCGCGGGTTAATTTCGCGGGTGCGGGATGCGGACAGCCGGGGCACCGGTCGCCTATGTTGGCGTTGTGTAGGGTGCCTGCTTCGACGGCTGCACCATGGATGTGAGCGGACCGTCGGACCGGCCTGGGCACGGCCCGGCCGAATGGAACTGTGGACGATGCCCGCGAGCCGTGCGACGGCCGGGCATCACGTGGAGGAGGCGCTGTGAGCAGCGACCCGTGGGGCCGCGTCGACGAGACGGGGACCGTGTACGTGCGTACGGCCGATGGCGAGCGCGAAGTCGGCTCGTGGCAGGCAGGCTCCCCTGAGGAGGCGCTGGCCTACTTCGAGCGGAAATACGAGGGCCTCGTCGTCGAGATCGGCCTCCTCGAACGCCGGGTGAAGACCACCGACCTGGCCCCCAAGGACGCGTTGACCGCCATCGAGCACCTGCGCACCGCGGTGACCGAGGCGCACGCCGTGGGCGACCTGGCCGCGCTGGGCAAGCGGCTGGACGCGCTGACCGAGCAGGTCGACGCGCGCCGCGAGGAGCGCAAGGTCGCCAAGGCCAAGGCCTCCGAGGAGGCCAGGACGGCCAAGGACGACCTGGTCACCGAGGCCGAGCAGCTGGCGCAGAGCGAGCAGTGGCGGGCCGCCGGCGAGCGGCTGCGCGCCCTGGTCGACATCTGGAAGGGCCTGCCCCGGCTGGACCGCAAGACCGACGACGAGCTGTGGCACCGCTTCAGCCACGCCCGTTCGGTCTTCTCCAAGCGGCGCAAGGCCCACTTCGCGGCGCTCGACGCGCAGCGCGAGGACGCCCGCCGCCGCAAGGAGAAGCTGGTCGAGGAGGCGCAGGCGCTGTCCGGCTCCACCGACTGGGGTCCGACGGCGGCGCGCTACCGCGAGCTGATGACCGACTGGAAGGCCGCCGGCCGCGCCCAGCGCGAGGCGGAGGACGACCTCTGGAACCGCTTCCGCGGCGCCCAGGACGTCTTCTTCGCGGCCCGCTCCGAGGTCTTCGCCGAGCGCGACACCGAGCAGCGCGAGAACCTCACGCTGAAGGAGGAGCTGGCCATCGAGGCCGAGAAGCTGCTCCCGGTCACCGACCTGAAGGCGGCGCGCGCGGCCTTCCGCGGCATCAACGAGCGCTGGGAGGCCATCGGCCACGTGCCGCGCGACGCCCGGCCGCGCATCGAGGGCCGCATGCACGCGGTGGAGCGCGCGATCCAGGAGTCCGAGGAGTCCGAGTGGCGCCGCACCAACCCCGAGGCGCGGGCTCGTGCCGCGGGCCTGACCGGGCAGCTGCAGGCGGCCGTCGACAAGCTGCGTGAGCAGATCGAGGCGGCGCGGGCGGCGGGGAACACCGCCAAGGCCGAGAAGCTGCAGCGGGAGCTGGACGGGCGCCAGGCGCTGCTCGACCAGGCGCTCAAGTCCCTGGACGAGTTCGGCGGCTGAGTTTCACCCGGGCATCACCCGGACCACGGCGAAGGGCCCGTACGCGAGGCGTACGGGCCCTTCGCCGTGTCTGCGTCAGCGCTGGCGCGCCGACGTCACGCGGTAGACGTCGTAGACGCCCTCGACGCCGCGGACGGCCTTCAGGACGTGCCCGAGGTGCTTGGGGTCGCCCATCTCGAAGGTGAAGCGCGAGGTGGCCACCCGGTCGCGGGAGGTCTGCACGGCGGCGGACAGGATGTTGACGTGCTGGTCGGACAGGACGCGTGTGACGTCCGACAGCAGCCGGGACCGGTCCAGCGCCTCGACCTGGATGGCGACCAGGAAGACCGAGGACTGGGTCGGTGCCCACTCGACGTCGATGATCCGCTCGGGCTGCTGCGAGAGCGACTCGACGTTCACGCAGTCGGCCCGGTGCACGGAGACGCCGTTGCCGCGGGTGACGAAGCCGATGATCGGGTCGCCCGGCACCGGGGTGCAGCAGCGGGACAGCTTGACCCAGACGTCCTTCTCGCCCTTGACGATCACACCCGGGTCGGCGGCCGAGCGCCGCTTGGTGCGGCTGCGCGAGGGGGTCGTGACCTCGGCGATGTCCTCGGTCGCGCCCTCCTCGCCGCCCAGTGCCTCGACGAGCTTGTGCACGACGGACTGCGCGGTGATGTGCCCCTCGCCGATCGCCGCGTAGAGCGCGGAGATGTCGGGGTAGCGCATCTCGTGGGCGAGGGTGACCAGGGAGTCGCCGGTGAGTACCCGCTGGATCGGCAGGTTCTGCTTGCGCATCGCCCGGGCGATGGCCTCCTTGCCCTGCTCGACGGCCTCCTCGCGGCGCTCCTTGGAGAACCAGGCGCGGATCTTGTTGCGGGCGCGTGGGGACTTGACGAAGCCGAGCCAGTCGCGGGACGGGCCGGCGCCCGCCGCCTTGGAGGTGAAGACCTCCACCGTGTCGCCGTTGTCGAGGGTCGACTCCAGCGGTACCAGGCGGCCGTTGACCCGCGCCCCTATCGTGCGGTGTCCGACCTCGGTGTGGACGGCGTACGCGAAGTCGACGGGGGTCGCACCGGCGGGCAGCGCGATGACATCACCCTTGGGGGTGAAGACGAAGACCTCGTTGCGGGACAGGTCGAAGCGCAGCGACTCCAGGAACTCGCCCGGGTCCTCCGTCTCCTTCTGCCAGTCGAGCAACTGCCGCAGCCACGCCATGTCGTTGACGGCGTCGTCCTTCTTGGCGGACTTCGGGCTGTCGGTGCGCACCTTGGAGGCGCCGGCGACGGCCTCCTGCTTGTACTTCCAGTGCGCCGCGATGCCGTACTCGGCGCGGCGGTGCATGTCGAAGGTGCGGATCTGGATCTCGACCGGCTTGCCGCTGGGCCCGATGACCGTCGTGTGGAGCGACTGGTACATGTTGAACTTGGGCATCGCGATGTAGTCCTTGAACCGCCCCGGCACCGGGTTCCACCGCGCGTGGATGGTGCCCAGCGCCGCGTAGCAGTCGCGGACGGTGTCGACGAGGACGCGGATGCCGACCAGGTCGTAGATCTCGGCGAAGTCCCGGCCCCGCACGATCATCTTCTGGTAGACGCTGTAGTAGTGCTTGGGGCGGCCGGTGACGGTCGCCTTGATGCGGGCGGCACGCAGGTCCTGCTGCACCTGGTCGGTGACGACCGCCAGGTACTCGTCCCGCTTGGGGGCGCGCTCGGCGACCAGCCGGACGATCTCGTCGTACATCTTGGGGTAGAGGATCGCGAAGGCGAGGTCCTCCAGCTCCCACTTGATGGTGTTCATGCCCAGCCGGTGCGCCAGCGGGGCGTAGATCTCCAGCGTCTCGCGGGCCTTCTTCTCCTGCTTCTCCCGCTTGAGGTAGCGCATGGTGCGCATGTTGTGCAGGCGGTCGGCGAGCTTGATGACCAGCACGCGCGGGTCCTTCGCCATGGCGACGACCATCTTGCGTACCGTCTCGGCCTGCGCGGCCTCGCCGAACTTGACCTTGTCCAGCTTGGTGACGCCGTCCACCAGCAGGGCGACGGAGTCGCCGAAGTCGCGGCGCAGCGCGTCGAGGCCGTACTCGGTGTCCTCGACGGTGTCGTGCAGCAGCCCGGCCATCAGCGTCGCCGGGTCCATGCCCAGCTCGGCCAGGATCGTGGTGACCGCGAGCGGGTGCGTGATGTACGGGTCGCCGCTCTTGCGCTTCTGCCCGCGGTGCCACCGCTCGGCGACCTGGTAGGCGCGCTCGATCTGGCGCAGCTGCGACGAATCGCCCTTGGGGTCGTTGCTGCGCACTATGCGCAGCAGGGGCTCCAGGACCGGGTTGTACGGGCTGGACCGCTGCACACCGAGCCGGGCGAGGCGGGCACGGACGCGGTTGGACGAGGTGGCGGGCCGGTTCGGGGCCACGCTCCCGGGAGTGCGTACGGGCCGGGCGGCAGGGGCCGCCGGGGCGGCGGGAGCGGGCTTGGCGGCCTTGCCCTCCGCAGGTGCGGCCGGTGCGGCGGGCGCGACGGGAGGAGCCGTGGAGAGGGAAGCCGCCTGCTTCTTCCCGTCTGCGGCGGTCATCGGCTGAGCCTGCCTGGCCTCTTCTTGCAAGGGCACTCCTTCTGGTCCCCTCCCGGCCGGAAGACGGGCGAGGAGGGAAGTTCCGAGACACCATGGTAGCGATCTGATCGGGTGAACCGCGTCCCGTCCGCCCCGTGGACCCCCCCCGAAACGCCCGGAGGCGGGCTCCCGCGCCGCTTCCGCGGCCGGGAGCCCGCCTCCGGCGAGCCAGTGGCTCAGACGGCGATCAGCGCCTCCAGGGGGGCGCCGGCGAGGGACGGGGCGAGGCGGGCGCGGCCGCCCAGGAAGCCCAGCTCCAGGAGGACCGCGACGCCCGCGACCTCGGCGCCGGTGCGGCGGATCAGCTCCAGGGACGCCTGGGCCGTGCCGCCGGTGGCGAGCACGTCGTCGATGACCAGGACCCGGTCACCGGCCGAGAAGGCGTCCTGGTGGACCTCGATCTCGGCGGTGCCGTACTCCAGCTCGTACGCCTGGCCCAGCGTCGCCCCGGGCAGCTTGCCCGCCTTGCGCACGGGCACGAACCCGAGCCCGGCGCGGGCGGCCGCCGGGGCGGCGAGGATGAACCCGCGCGCCTCGAGGCCGACGACCTTGTCGGCGCCGTGCCGGACGCAGAGCCCGGCCAGGGCGTCGATCAGCGCGTTGAACGCCGCGGGGTCGGCCAGCAGCGGAGTGATGTCCTTGAACATCACGCCCGGCCTGGGGTGGTCGGGCACGTCCCGGATACGGCTGAGCAGCAGGCTGCGCAACCCCTCCGGGGTGGCGTCCGTCGTGGTCATCGCCTGGGTTCCTCGGTGCTCGTCCGCTGTGTCTCGTCCGTCGTCCGCCCCGTCCTCAGTGGCGCTTGCCGGAGGGACGGTTGCGGCCGCGGTTGTTGCGGGCCGGCTGGGTGCGCTGACTGCCGACGACGGCGCCCGCGTGGGTGTCCTCGTCCGACCCGCCGTCCGCGTCCCCGTCCGCGGGGGAAGCGTCCTGCTGCTCGTCCTCGGCGTCGCCGCCACGGCGGGCGTCGGCGGCGCGCTTGGCGAGCACGCGCTTGCGCAGCGCCTTCATCTGCGGGTCGCGCTCCTTGAGGTCGGCGACCAGCGGGGTCGCGATGAAGATCGAGGAGTACGCACCGGCGGTGAGGCCGACGAAGAGCGACAGGGCGATGTCGTTGAGCATGCCGGCGCCGAGCAGGCCGCCACCGACGAAGAGCAGGCCCGCCACCGGCAGCAGCGCCACGACCGTGGTGTTGATCGAACGCACCAGGGTCTGGTTGAGGCTCCGGTTGGCCAGCTCGCTGTACGTGTAGCGGTTCTGCTTGGTGATGTCCTTGGTGGACTCCTTCAGACCGTCGAAGACGACGACGGTGTCGTAGAGGGAGTAGCCGAGGACGGTCAGCAGACCGATCACCGTGCCGGGGGTGACCTCGAAGCCCACGATCGCGTACACGCCGATGGTGATCGTGAGGTCGTGGATGAGGGCGATCAGGGCCGCCACGGCCTTGCGCCACTCGAAGGCGATCGCCAGGTAGATCGTCACCAGGACCATGAAGATCACCAGGCCCTGGAAGGCCTTCTTGGAGATCTCGTCGCCCCAGCTCGGACCGATGATCTGCGGGTCGATGTCGTTCGCCTTGACGTTGAGATCCGTGGCGATCTCGCCCTGGATCTCCTTCGCCTCGTTGAGCGAGATGTCGCTGATCTGGATGCGGACGGCGCCGGAGCCGAGCTTCTGCACGATGGCCTGGTGCCCGCCGGTGTTGTCGGCGACCTTCTCCTGGACCTGGCTGACCGACATCTCGGTCTTCGGGGTGGTGAAGACCGCGCCACCGGAGAACTCGATGCCGAGCTTGAGGCCGTTCACGGCGAGACCGACGATCGCCGCGATGGTGATGAGGACCGAGACGCCGTACCAGAGCTTGCGGTGGCCGACGAAGTCGTAGGAGATCTCGCCTCGGTGCAGGCGGTGCCCGAGGTTACCGAGCCGGGACATCAGGCCTCCTTGACGTCGGTACGGGCCGCGGGGCGGCGGGTGCGGCGCAGCGGGGGGTTGACGCCCAGGGCGCGCGGGTCGAGCCCGGACCAGGGGTGTCCGCCGGCGTAGAACTTCTTGCGGGCCAGGATCGTCATCAGCGGCTTGGTGAAGAGGAACACCACGGCCACGTCGAGCAGCGTCGTCAGGCCCAGGGTGAACGCGAAGCCCTGCACCTTGCCGACCGAGACGACGAAGAGCACGGCGGCGGACAGGAACGACACGAAGTCCGAGACGAGGATCGTGCGGCGGGCGCGCGGCCAGCCGCGGGCGACGGCCGGCTGCAGGGAGCGGCCCTCGCGCAGCTCGTCACGAATGCGTTCGAAGAAGACGATGAACGAGTCGGCGGTGATGCCGATGGCGACGATGGCGCCGCAGACCGCGGGCAGGTTCAGCGCGAAGCCGATGGCCGGGCCGAGCAGCGTCATGATCTCGTAGGTGAGGATCGCCGAGACGATGAGGCTCAGGATCGCCACGAAGCTCAGGCCGCGGTAGTAGGCGACCAGGTAGAGCACGACCAGGGCGAGGCCGACGCCGCCGGCGATCAGACCGCCGTGCAGCTGCTCGCCGCCGACCGCCGCCGACACCTTGGTGACGTCCGACTTGTCGAAGGTCAGCGGAAGCGAACCGTAGGACAGGACGTTCGCGAGCTCCTCCGAGCTCTCCTGGGTGAAGCTGCCGTAGATCTCGGCGCTGCCGCTCAGGGTCTGGTTCACCGAGGGGGCGGAGACCACCTCGTTGTCCAGCACGATCGCGAACTGGTTGTTCGGCGGCTGCTGCTGGGACAGCTGCGAGGTGATCTTCGAGAACGCCTTGGAGCCGGCGCCGTCGAAGTTCAGGGTGACGACCCAGCCGTTGCCGCCCTGGGTGTCGAACTGCGCGGCGGCCTTGCTGACGTTCTTGCCGTCGACCGCGGCGGGACCGAGGGCGTACTTGGCGGTGCCGTCCTGGTTGCACGCGACGATCTTGTCGGTCGGCTTGGCCTTGAGGTTCAGGTTGGCGCGCGTCTTCGCGTCGGAGCAGTCCAGCGCGGCGAGCTTCGCCTGCAGGTCCTCGGGGATCGAGGTGTCCAGCGCGCTGCCCGGGGCCGCGGTGCTCGCCGAGGGCGACGGGTTCGGCGAGGGCGCGCCCGAGGCGGGGGCGGACGGCGTCGACGAGGCCTTCAGCGCGTCGGTGACGGCGCGGCCCTGCGTCGAGGCGCTCGCGGACGGGGAGCCGGAGACCTTGGCACCGGTCGAGGCGCTCGCGGACGGCGACGCCGGGGAGGAGGGCGAGCCCGAGGGGCTGCCGCTCGGCGAGGCCGGGGTCGCCGGGGTGTTGGCCACCTCGGCGAGCACGGGCCGGAAGTAGAGCTGGGCGGTGGTGCCGACCTGCTGCTCGGCCTGCGCGGCGTTGGTGCCCTTGGGGATGTTGACGATGATGTTCCGGTCGCCCTGGATCTGGCTTTCGGCTTCCGAGACACCCAGACCGTTGACACGCCGGTCGATGATCGACTTGGCGGTCTCCATGTTGGTCTTGTTGATCGCGCCGACCTGGTCGCTCTTGGCCGTCAACGTGATGCTCGTACCGCCGGCGAGGTCGATGCCCAGCCGGGGGGTGGTGTGGCCGGAGAGGAACATCCCTCCGGTGAGCGCCACGATGGCCAGCAGGATCACTGCCAGCGCCCGCCCGGGGTATCCCTGGCTCCCCGAGGGCCTACGGCCCCTCTTCGGTGCTGCCACCTTCTCGATTCTCCCTGTCCAACCGCCCTGCGACCTGCGCGCAGCGGAGCGGCACGATGAGTAGTACGGACTTGCCGACCCTGGAAAAGTACCGGGCGGGCCGTTACTTCTTGTCGGTGCCGTCCGTCTTGGCGTTCTCGGTCGCGGCCTCGTCGGCGGACTTGCTCAGGTCGACGGCCTCGTCGGCGTCGGCCTTCTCGGCGTCGTCGACGTCCTCGGCGCCCTGCGCCTCGAGCTCGGGCTCCGGGTCGATGCCGTGCACGATGCGGTCGTACTCGGCCTGGTCGAGGACCGCGGCGACGGCGTTCCTCGCGAAGTGCGCGTGGACGCCGTCGGCCAGCTCCAGCAGGACCGTGTCCTCGTTGACCTCCTTGACGACGGCGTACATGCCGCCGATCGTCCGGATACCCGAACCGGGGGCCATCTGGTCACGCATCTGCGTGGCCTGGCGCTGCTTGTTCTTCGCGGAGCGGGTCATCAGCAGCATGACACCGATGATCAGGACGAAAGGCAGGATTTGAACCAGATTCATGGTGTCTTGACGATCCTTCGCACGGCCGCTGGGGCCTGGTCTACGGGATTGTGGCGTCGGTCCCGGAGGGACGACGTCGGCGGAGTCTAAGCGTTCGTTCGCCGGTGGAACAACGCCAAGCATTACACCGAGGTTCCTGCGGCGGCGAGTCTCCCCGCCGTCAAGGGCCGAACAGCCCGTCTTGCCCGGGTCCGCCGCCCTGTGGCGGCACGAGGCCGAGGTGCGCCCACGCGGCGGGAGTGGCGACCCGGCCACGGGGTGTGCGCGCCAGCAGCCCCTCGCGCACCAGGAACGGTTCGGCCACCTCCTCCACCGTCTCCCGCTCCTCCCCCACGGCCACCGCCAGTGTCGACAGCCCCACCGGGCCGCCGCCGAAGAGCCCCAGCAGGGCGCGCAGCACGGCGCGGTCCAGCCGGTCCAGGCCGCGCCCGTCGACCTCGTACACCTCCAGCGCCTGCTCGGCGACCTCGCGCGTGATCACGCCGTCGGCCTTGACCTGCGCGAAGTCCCTTACGCGGCGCAGGAGTCGGTTGGCGATACGCGGCGTGCCCCGGGAGCGGCCGGCGATCTCGGCGGATCCCTCGGGTTCGATGTCGACGTCGAGCAGCCGCGCGGATCGGTGGATGACCCGCTCCAGCTCGGCCGGGGCGTAGAACTCCATGTGGCCGGTGAAGCCGAAGCGGTCGCGCAGCGGCGGCGGCAGCAGTCCCGCCCGGGTGGTGGCGCCGACCAGGGTGAACGGCGGCAGTTCGAGGGGGATGGCGGTGGCGCCGGGCCCCTTGCCGACGATGACGTCGACCCGGAAGTCCTCCATCGCCATGTACAGCATCTCCTCGGCGGGCCGCGACATCCGGTGGATCTCGTCGAGGAAGAGCACCTCGCCCTCGGCGAGTGAGGACAGGATCGCCGCCAGGTCCCCGGCGTGCTGGATGGCGGGGCCGGAGGTGATGCGGATCGGGGCGCCCATCTCCGCCGCGATGATCATCGACAGGGTCGTCTTGCCGAGCCCGGGGGCACCGGAGAGCAGCACGTGGTCCGCGGTGCCGCCGCGCCGGCGCGCGGCCTTGAGCACCAGGTCGAGCTGCTCACGGACCCGCTCCTGGCCGACGAACTCCTCCAGCGCCTTGGGCCGCAGCGCCGCCTCGACGGCCTGGTCCTCGCCGTCGGCGGCGGCGCCGACGAGACGGTCGGCGGTGGTCGGTACGGACTCGTCGTCCCAGTTCACTTCGGTGCGCCTTACGCTCGGCGGGCTACGGTCAGCGGGCTCGGTTCAGGGTCTGCAGGGCGGCCCGCAGCAGGGCCCCGACCTGCGGCTCGGCGCTCGCCTCCGCCTGCGGCGTCACGGCGGCCACGGCCTCCTCCGCCTCGCGCGGCTGGTAGCCCAGGCCGATCAGCGCTGCGTGCAGCTGCTCGCGCCACGAGGCGGGCCCTGCGGCCACCGCGGGACGTGCGGCGCCCGCTCCGCCGACGGGAGCGCCGAGGCGGTCCTTGAGCTCCAGCAGCAGCCGCTGGGCGCCCTTCTTGCCGATGCCCGGGACGGCGGTGAGGGCCTTCTCGTCGCCGGTGGCGACGGCCGTGCGCAGCGTGTCCGGGCTGTGCACGGCGAGCATGGCCTGGGCGAGGCGGGGGCCGACGCCGCTGGCGGTCTGGAGCAGTTCGAAGACCTGGCGCTCGTCGTCGTCGGCGAAGCCGTACAGGGTGAGGGAGTCCTCGCGGACCACGAGGGAGGTGGCGAGCCGGGCCGGCTCCCCCAGGCGCAGGGCGGCGAGGGTGCCCGGGGAGCACTGGACGGCCATCCCGATGCCGCCGACCTCGATCACGGCCGTGTCGGGGGCGAGGGCGGCGACCGGCCCGCTGACGAAGGCGATCATGTGCTGGGCTCCTGGGTTCGTGCTCGGGCGACGGCCTGCTGGAGGCGGTTGGTCGCGGTGCCGCGCCAGATGTGGCAGATGGCGAGCGCCAGTGCGTCGGCGGCGTCGGCGGGTTTGGGTGGTGCGTCGAGCCGCAGCAGCCGGGTGACCATGGCGCCGACCTGTGCCTTGTCGGCCCGACCGCTGCCGGTGACGGCTGCCTTGACCTCGCTGGGGGTGTGCAGGTGGACCGGCAGCCCGCGGCGGGCGGCGCACAGCATGGCGACCGCGCTGGCCTGGGCGGTGCCCATCACGGTGCGCACGTTGTGCTGGCTGAACACCCGTTCCACGGCGACCGCCTGGGGCGCGTACTCGTCCAGCCAGGCCTCTATGCCGCGCTCGATCAGCACGAGTCGGTGGCCGATGTCGGCGTCCGCCGGGGTGCGGACGACGCCGACCCCCGCCATGCGCAGCGGTCTGCCCGGAACCCCGTCCACCACGCCGACGCCGCACCGGGTCAGCCCCGGGTCCACGCCCAGCACACGCACCGCACCCCTCCCTCCCTCGGACAGCCGTTCAGCGGGTTCCTGGAGGCTATCGGGTGCCACCGACAACGACGGCGGCCCGGTGGGGGTGTGTCATCCCCACGGGCCGCCGTCCTGTCGTGCGTCCTGCGGACGGATCAGGCGTCGACCTTCTCCATGACCTCGTCGGAGACGTCGAAGTTGGCGAAGACGTTCTGCACGTCGTCACTGTCCTCGAGCGCGTCGATGAGCTTGAAGATCTTGCGGGCGCCGTCCTCGTCGAGCTCCACCTGCATGGTGGGGACGAAGTTGGCCTCCGCGGAGTCGTAGTCGATGCCGGCGTCCTGCAGCGCCGAGCGCACCGCGACGAGATCGGTGGCCTCGCTGAGCACCTCGAAGGACTCGCCGAGGTCGTTGACCTCCTCCGCGCCGGCGTCCAGCACCGCGCCGAGCACGTCGTCCTCGTTGAGCTCGCCCTTGGGCACGATCACGACGCCCTTGCGGTTGAACAAGTAGGACACCGAGCCCGGGTCCGCCATGGAGCCGCCATTGCGGGTCATGGCGACGCGCACGTCGGAGGCGGCGCGGTTGCGGTTGTCGGTGAGGCACTCGATGAGCACCGCGACACCGTTGGGACCGTAGCCCTCGTACATGATCGTCTCGTAGTCGGCACCGCCCGCCTCGAGACCGGCACCGCGCTTGACCGCGCTGTCGATGTTCTTGTTGGGCACCGAGCTCTTCTTGGCCTTCTGGATGGCGTCGAAGAGGGTCGGGTTACCGGAGATGTCGGCGCCGCCGGCACGGGCGGCGACTTCGATGTTCTTGATCAGCTTCGCGAAGAGCTTGCCGCGCTTGGCGTCGATCACGGCCTTCTTGTGCTTCGTCGTAGCCCATTTAGAGTGGCCGGACATCAGCCTGTCTCCTTCACGTCACCGATTGCTTCACGAACATTGCGATCCTACCGGGATCGCGTCACCCGGCGGCGCGCACCATGTCGACGAAGTACCGGTGCACCCGGTGGTCCCCGGTCAGTTCGGGGTGGAACGAGGTGGCCAGCAGGTTGCCCTGGCGGACGGCGACGACGGTGCCGTCGTCGAGTCGCGCCAGCGTGGCGACGCCGCTGCCGGTGGACTCGACCCAGGGGGCGCGGATGAAGACGCCCTGCACCGGGCCGCCTTCCACACCTTCGACCTCGACCGCGGTCTCGAAGGACTCGTTCTGCCGGCCGAAGGCGTTGCGGCGCACGATCATGTCGATCCCGCCGAAGGTGTCCTGGTCGTCCCTGCCGTCCAGGATCTTGTCGGCGAGCATGATCATGCCGGCGCAGGTGCCGTAGACCGGGAGCCCGTTCCGGATGCGGTCGCGCAGCGGTTCCATCACGCCGAAGAGCGTGGCGAGCTTGGAGATCGTGGTCGACTCGCCGCCCGGGAGCACCAGGCCGTCCACCTCGGCCAGTTCCTCCGGCCGCCGCACGGGACGCGCCAGGGCGTCGGCCTCGGCGAGCGCGACCAGGTGCTCGCGGACGTCGCCCTGCAGGGCGAGGACTCCGATGGTCGGGGGGCTGCTGGACACGGGGCGGGACCTTCCGGGACGTCGGGCGGGGCAACGGACGATGGGCAGACCGTCGCCGGCCTGCCCGTCGCGGGGCGCTGGGGCGCTTACCAGCCGCGGTTGGCGTAGCGCTCGGCCTCGGGGAGGGTGTCGCAGTTGATGCCGACCATGGCCTCGCCCAGGTTGCGGGAGGCGTCCGCGATGATCTTGGGGTCGTCGTAGAAGGTGGTGGCCTTCACGATGGCGGCGGCGCGCTTGGCCGGGTCGCCGGACTTGAAGATGCCGGAGCCGACGAAGACGCCCTCGGCGCCGAGCTGGCGCATCAGCGCGGCGTCGGCCGGGGTGGCGACACCGCCGGCGGAGAAGAGCACGACCGGCAGCTTGCCGAGCTCGGCGACCTCCTTGACGAGCTCGTACGGGGCGCGCAGCTCCTTGGCGGCGGCGTACAGCTCGTGGTTGTCGTAGCCGCGCAGGCGGGCGATCTCGTTCTTGATCTGGCGCAGGTGACGGACGGCCTCGACCACGTTGCCGGTGCCGGCCTCTCCCTTGGAGCGGATCATGGCCGCGCCCTCGGCGATACGGCGCAGGGCCTCGCCCAGGTTGGTGGCGCCGCAGACGAAGGGGGTGGTGAAGGACCACTTGTCGGAGTGGTTGACCTCGTCGGCCGGGGTGAGGACCTCGGACTCGTCGATGTAGTCGACGCCGAGCGACTGCAGGACCTGGGCCTCGACGAAGTGGCCGATGCGGGACTTGGCCATGACCGGGATCGAGACGGCTTCGATGATGCCCTCGATCATGTCCGGGTCGGACATGCGGGCCACGCCGCCGTCCTTGCGGATGTCAGCCGGGACCCGCTCCAGCGCCATGACGGCGACGGCGCCCGCGTCCTCGGCGATCTTGGCCTGCTCGGGGGTGACGACGTCCATGATCACGCCGCCCTTGAGCTGCTCGGCCATGCCGCGCTTGACGCGGGCGGTGCCGGTCTCGGGGGACTCGGGGGTGCTGGGAAGCGTGGTGGACACGGGGACCTCACTCGGGGACTCAACTGCGGGACGGTGGCAGCCCCCGGCGTCTCCCGGCCCCTGTCAGGGTCGTCCGGCGGAACACCGATGGTTGCTCTGTGTTTCATGGTGGACCGCACGAA
Source organism: Actinacidiphila glaucinigra (assembly GCF_035918135.1). Classification (NCBI taxonomy): domain Bacteria; kingdom Bacillati; phylum Actinomycetota; class Actinomycetes; order Kitasatosporales; family Streptomycetaceae; genus Actinacidiphila; species Actinacidiphila glaucinigra. The sequence continues at coordinate 7,102,641 of NZ_CP109144.1, read as the reverse complement.
GTGGACCGCAAAAGGGCCAATCGCTCCTCAGTGGCCTGCCACGCCCTCCACGGTCAGGACGACCGGCGGCTCGTCGTCCATCTCGAAGGTCACCGGCTGCGGCGCGTACCCGGCCAGCCGGAACCAGCGCACCTTGCGGTGCGCGCGCAGCGCCCTGGCGGCGCGCACGGCGTCGTTGTGGAAGCGCCGCGCCATCGGCACCCGGCGCACCGCCTGGGTGAGCTCGTGGGCGGCCTCGTCGCCGCCGGGGGCGGCCCGTACGGCGTCGACGGCGTCGGACTCGGCGAAGACGGCCCGCAGCGCCTGGCTCAGTTCGCTCTCGGCCACCTCGCGCTGCTCGTCCTCCGCCTGCCGGGCGGAGTGCGCCGCCTCGTAGAGCACGATGCTCGCCGCCGGGTCCAGCACCCCCGCGGTGGCCAGTTCCTGCGCCACGGAGGCCCTGCGCAGCAGCTGCGCGTCCAGCGCGGCCCGGGCGGCGTCGATACGGGCGTGCAGGCGGTCCAGCCGCCCCGCGGTCCAGCTCAGGTAGAGGCCGACGGCGACCAGCGCCACGGCGACCCAGATGAAGGTGGTCACGGGCCGCAAGGCTACCGGTGCGACCGGTACGGGCCACCGGGCCACCGGGCCACCGGTCTCGGGCCCCGGTCGCGGGTGGGTGCCGGTCGCGGGTGTCAGTCGCGCGCGAAGCCGAAGCGGGCCCGCAGGCCCACCCGCTCGTCGGTGGCGACCGACGCGGCGCCCGCGGTGACGGTCTCGTACACCGCGAGGATGTCGGCGGCCACGACCGACCAGTCGAAGCGCCGGACGTGCCGCGAACCGAGCTCGCGCAGCTGCGCGCGCCGCTCGGCGTCGCCCAGCAGCCGCAGCGCGGAGGCCGCCAGCGCGTCCGGGTCCTCGTTGGGGAAGAGCTCGCCGGCCGCGCCCCCGTCGAGCACCTGGCGGAAGGCGTCCAGGTCGCTGGCGAGCACCGGCGCCCCGGCCGACATGGCCTCGACGAGGATGATCCCGAAGCTCTCCCCGCCGGTGTTGGGCGCCACGTACAGGTCGACGCTGCGCAGCAGCCGCGCCTTGTCCTCGTCGCTGACCATGCCGAGGAACTCGACCCGCTCGCGCATCTCCTTGGGCAGGTCCTCCACGGCCTCGGCCTCGTCGCCGCGCCCGGCGACCAGCAGCCGTGTTCCCGGCCGCTCGGCGAGGATCTTCGGCAGGGCCTTCATCAGCACCGGCAGGCCCTTGCGGGGCTCGTCGATCCGCCCGATGAAGCCGATGGTCCGGCCCCGCTCCTCGCCGGCGGAACCCCCGCCCTGCCACTCCGTCTTGGGCTCCGCGTCGGCGAAGAAGCGCACGTCGACGCCGTTGGGGATGACCACAGCGTCCCCGCCCAGGTGCTCGACCAGGGTGCGGCGGGCGTACTCGCTGACCGCGATCCGGGCGCTGATCTTCTCCAGCGCCGCCTGGAGGATCGGGTAGGCGGCGATCATCGCCCGGGAGCGCGGGTTGGAGGTGTGGAAGGTGGCCACGATCGGCCCCTGCGCGGCCCAGCAGGTCAGCAGGCCGAGCGAGGGCGAGGAGGGCTCGTGGACGTGGATGACGTCGAAGGCCCCCTCGTGGAGCCAGCGGCGCACCCGCGCGGCCGACAGGAACCCGAAGTTGAGCCGCGCGACCGAGCCGTTGTACGGCACGGGCACGGCGCGTCCGGAGGAGACGACGTACGGCGGCAGCGGGGTGTCGTCGTCGGCCGGCGCCAGGACGGAGACCTCGTGGCCGAGCGCGATGAGGTGCTCGGCGAGGTCGCGGATGTGGAACTGGACGCCGCCGGGGACATCCCACGAATACGGGCTGACGATCCCGATCCTCAAGGCTTCTCCGTTCCGGAGCGGTCGGCGGGGTCGCCGGACACCGGGGAGGACGCCGCGCCGCCCCCCGCGGGTTGCCCGGCCGGCCCGTCGGCCCGGGGTTCGAGGTCGGCGAGCCACAGCCTCTGCAGCATGTGCCAGTCCTGGGGGTGCTCGGCGATGCCGGCGGCGAACACGTCCGCCAGGCGCTGCGTCATGACGGCGGTCCGCTCCGCCCGCGTGCCGCCCTCCGGCACCTCGATCGGGGCGTGCACCTGGCCCTGGAGGTTGGGCGAGTCGTCGTACCAGAGGGTGACCGGCAGCAGCAGCGCCCCGGTCTGCTGGGCGAGGAGGGCGGGGCCCGCGGGCATGCGGGTGGCCTCGCCGAAGAAGTTCACCCGGACCCCGGAGGAGGACAGGTCCCGGTCGGCGACCAGGCACACCAGGCCGCCGCCGCGCAGCCGCCGGGCCAGCGCGCCGAAGGCGGCGCCGCCGGTGTGCGGCAGCACCTCCATGCCCAGGCCCTCGCGGTAGGCGACGAAGCGGTCGTACAGGGTCTCGGGCTTCAGCCGCTCGGCGACGGTGGCGAAGGGCACCCCGAGCCTGGTGGTGACCCAGGCGCCCGCGAGGTCCCAGTTGGCCATGTGCGGCAGGGCGAGGACGACGCCGCGGCCGGAGGCCAGGCCCTCCTCGAGGAGGTGCAGGTCCTTGCAGTCGAACGAGGAGCGGATGCGTTCCTTGCTCCAGGCCGGCAGCCGGAAGGACTCCATCCAGTAGCGCAGGTACGAGCGCATGCCGGCCTTCGACAGCTCGCGCAGCCGCGCCTCGCCGGCGTCGGGCACGACCCTGGCCAGGTTGGACTCCAGGCGCTGCACGCCCTTGCCGCGGCGGTTCCAGGCCAGGTCGGCGATGGACCGGCCGAGCCGTGCCGCGACGGGTTCCGGCAGCCGTTTGACCGCGCCCCAGCCCAGTCCGTACAGCGTGTCGGTCAGCCCGTCCTTCACGCCCGTCCGCTCCCTTCGTGCGCCGCCGCGTCGGCCTCGAAGGCCTCGCGGCGCACGGTGATCACCCGCTGCACCAGCGTCACCAGGCTGCCGACGGCCACGATCCACAGGGCGATCGGCAGCAGCCACTGGATCCCGGGGACGCCGAACTTGTGGAGCCCGGCGAAACCGCAGGCCACCAGTGAGATCACCAGTCGCTCGGCCCGCTCGACCAGGCCGTTCACCGCGACCGGCAGTCCGATGCTCTCACCGCGCGCCTTGGTGTACGAGACCACCTGGCCGCTGGCGAGGCAGAAGATCGTCACCGCGCACAGCGCCAGGTCGTTCCCGCCCCCGGCGTACCACAGCGCCAGCCCGCCGAAGATCGCCGCGTCGGCGACCCGGTCCAGGGTGGAGTCCAGGAAGGCGCCCCAGCGGCTGGAGACGCCCGCCTGGCGGGCCATGTTCCCGTCGACCAGGTCGGAGAAGACGAACAGGGTGATGACGACCGTGCCCCAGAAGAACTCGCCCCTGGGGTAGAAGACCAGCGCTCCCGCGACCACGCCTCCCGTGCCGATCAGCGTGACCGTGTCGGGACTGACGCCCCGGCGCAGCAGGAACGCGGCGAACGGTGTGAGGACACGCGTGAAGAAAGCACGCGCGTACTTGTTCAGCATGGCCTTCCCGGAGGTTCGGTGTGGGTGCCCCGGCGCGGCCCCTTTCGGCCGCCCGGCTGGCCCATCGTAGCCAGGCGCGTTCCGGCGCAGGTCCGTGGCTCCCTTCCTGTCGCAGCACGTACGACGTATGGACGCACCGTGACGGGCGTGGGAAGGTCGAATTACCGCGGGCGTCACTGCAGACCGCCTGGGCGGGTGGTCTCCCGTGGCGCCAGTCCCCATGCCATGACGGACCGGGAGGCGAGGCACATGGGCGACAGGAGAGATGCAGGTCCGGGAGCCGCCGGAAGGGCATTGGCGGCCGGCCGGCCCGAGGACGTGCGCAACGTGGTGCTGGTCGGCCACAGTGGCTCCGGAAAGACGACACTGGTCGAGGCGCTCGCCCTGGCGACAGGGACCGTGAACCGCGCCGGTCACGTGGCCGACGGCGGGACCGTCTCCGACCACGACGAGATCGAGCACCGTCAGCAACGCTCGGTACAGCTCTCGCTCGTACCGGTGGAGTGGGACGGGATCAAGGTCAATCTGCTGGACACCCCCGGGTACGCCGACTTCGTGGGGGAACTCAGGGCCGGTCTGCGAGCGGCGGACGCGGCCCTCTTCGTCGTCTCGGCGGCCGACGGCGTCGACGGCGCGACCCGGATGGTCTGGGAGGAGTGCGCGGCGGTCGGCATGCCGCGCGCGGTCGTCGTCACGCACCTGGAGGCGGCACGGGCCGACTTCGACGAGATGACCGAGACCTGCCGTGAGGCCTTCGGGGGCGACTCCCCCGACACGGTGCTGCCGCTGTACCTCCCGCTGCACGGCGAGGAGACCGCGGACGGCCACGCGCCCGTGACCGGGCTCATCGGCCTGCTGTCGCAGCGGGTCTACGACTACTCCTCCGGCAAGCGCGAGGAGCGCCCGCCGGACGAGGGGCAGTTGCCGGAACTGGACGACGCGCGCGCCCGGCTCATCGAGGGGATCATCGCCGAGAGCGAGGACGAGACCCTCATGGACCGCTACCTGGGCGGCGAGGAACTCGACCTCAAGACGCTGATCCAGGACCTGGAGCGCGCCGTGGCGCGCGGCTCCTTCCACCCCGTGCTGGCCGCCGCGCCGGCCGCCGAGGGCTGCAAGCAGGGCATCGGCACGGTGGAGCTGCTGGAACTGATCACCGGCGGCTTCCCGACGCCGCTGGAACGCGAGGTCCCGCAGGTCACCACGCCCCAGGGCACCTCGCACGCACAGCTCACCTGCGATCCCGACGGGCCGCTGGCCGCCGAGGTCGTGAAGACCTCCTCCGACCCGTACGTGGGGCGGATCAGCCTCGTGCGGGTCTTCTCCGGCACCCTGCGCCCCGACGAGACGGTCCACGTCTCCGGCCACGGCCTGGAGGACCGCGGCCACGAGGACCACGACGTCGACGAACGCGTCGGCGCCCTGTCCTCGCCGTTCGGCAAGCACCAGCGGACGGTGCCGCACTGCATCGCCGGCGACCTGGCCTGCGTCGCCAAGCTGACCCGCGCGGAGACCGGCGACACCCTCTCCGCCAAGGACGACCCGCTGCTCATGGAGCCCTGGCTGATGCCGGACCCCCTGCTGCCGGTCGCGATCCAGGCGCACAGCAAGGCCGACGAGGACAAGCTGTCCGTCGGCCTGTCCCGGCTCGTCGCCGAGGATCCCACGATGCGGCTGGAGCAGAACCCCGACACCCGGCAGGTCGTGCTGTGGTGCCTGGGCGAGGCCCACATGGACGTGGCGCTGGAGCGGCTGCGCACGCGCTACGGCGTGCAGGTCGACGCGGTGCCGCACAAGGTGGCGCTGCGCGAGACCTTCGGCGAGAAGTCGACGGCGCGCGGACGGCATGTCAAACAGTCCGGCGGGCACGGCCAGTACGCCATCTGCGACATCGAGGTCGAGCCGCTGCCGGTCGGCTCCGGCATCGAGTTCGTCGACAAGGTCGTCGGCGGCGCGGTACCGCGGCAGTTCATCCCCTCGGTGGAGAAGGGCGTGCGCGCCCAGGCCGCCAAGGGCGTGGCCCTCGGCTTCCCGGTCGAGGACATCCGCATCGTCCTGGTCGACGGCAAGGCGCACTCGGTGGACTCCTCCGACGCCGCCTTCCAGACCGCGGGGGCGCTCGCCCTGCGCGAGGCCGCGTCGCAGTGCCGGATCCACCTGCTGGAACCGGTCAGCGAGATCCGGGTGATGGTGCCCGACGAGTACGTCGGGCCGGTCATGAGCGACCTGTCCGGGCGCCGCGGCCGGGTGCTGGGCACCGAACCGGTCGGCCTGGGACGCACATTGGTGCGGGCCGAGGTACCGGAGATCGAGATCGGGCGGTACGCGGTCGACCTGCGGTCGCTGTCGCACGGCACCGGACGGTACGGCCGCAGTTACGCCCGGCACGAGCCGATGCCGCCTCAGCTGGCGCAGAGACTGAGGGAGCAGCACGCCCAGGAGTCCGGCAGGTAACCCCTCACGGGGGAGGTCGGCGGCCCGGCGGAACGATCTTCTTCCGCCGGGCCGATGACGCATGTCACACGCCCCGTATACGCTGGGTGGGCGGCGTCGCAGGTGTGCCGGTGCCGCGGCCGGGGAAAGGGCCGGGCGGGTTCACTTCCGCGCGGGCGGGGACCAGAAGGGGGCGGCAGTGACCGACGGTTTCGACTTCCTGAGCCCGGGCGCGCAGATACCGCTGAGCGGTGTCGACGGCCAGACGGGGGCCACCCAGGCACTCGCGTCGGCCGCGTACCGGGACAGTCCCCTGGAGGCCCTGTCGACGGCCGACGAGGGGCATTCGTCGGTCCAGGCCGGGAAGGTCAAGTTGCTGCGGGCGAACCTGGGCGAGGCCTTCGCCCGCGCCGTGCAGAACCGGATGCTCGGCGGCTCCCGCAATGACCTGGTGCAGTCCTTCGGTGCGGAGCCGCAGACCGTGGTCGAGCACTGCCTGGCCGCCAACCGGATCCGCCAGGAGCGCGACGGCAAACTGACGGCCGTCATGGCCGTGTTCGGCCTGCTCTTCCTGCCCGGCATGCTGATCTGGCTGGGCGCCTTCCAACTCCGCGCGGTGGTACGGAAGTCCGAGGGGTCCCGGGCGGGGCTGCTCGGCTCGGTGGTCCTGATCGTGGTCGGCTTCTTCGCCGTCCTGTTCGTCCTCAACCCGCCGCTCACCGGCTTCTGGTCACAGTATCTGCGGGTGATGATGGTGGCCCCGGTCCTGGGCTGGTTCTGGGCGAAGCGGATCTGCGAGCAGACCGCCAAGGACCTGCGCGAACGCTGGGCGGGGCTGGTCTCCGGCAGCGGCGTCGGCGCCAAGATCCCCGAGGCCGTACCGCGCAACCCCAACCAGACCCGGGCCGAGACGCTGCGCCAGAACCTGGCCAAGCTCTCCGCGGAGCAGCAGAGCAACGTGGTCTTCTACGCCGGCCCCAAGGGCGTGCTCGGCATGGGCGCCCGTTGGGGCGTCTGGCGGATGGCCGAGGAGCTCGTCCCGCGCGAGGGCCTGAGCGAGATCCACCCGTTCCGCAGCTGGGACGTGATCAAGGTGATCCAGGGCAAGCTCCGCGACCTGCAGCGCGGCCCCCTGCACACCGGCGGCTTCCCCAAGCCCCAGGTGCAGCACTGGATCGTCTCCCATGTCGGTGCGGGCGCCAAGAAGGTCGCCCGGCCCACCGGCTCGGACGTCGACGGCTACACCGTCCGGGACTTCGAGATCCAGCGGATCTGCAACGAGCAGCAGTTCGACAAGGGCAACCGGCACTATCTGGGCGTGCAGTTCGTGGTCTGGGACGGCCAGCTGGTGATCACCATGATGGTCACCGTGACCGTGCTGGCGAGCACGCTGCGGACCGAGGTGACCGGGCACGTCCTGGGGCCTGTGCACTCCCTGTTCACCACGGCGCCGGAGGCCAAGGAGAAGGAGATAGCCCACCCGTTCAAGTTCTGGGAGAAGAAGAAGGTTCAGCTGCCGCTCGTGGCGAGCGACGAGGTGGTGCGGCTGGCCGCCCGCGCCCCCCTGACGCGCTTCCCCCAGATACTCGACCACCTCGGCGGCAAGATCGTCCTGCCCGAGCCCTTCGGGTTGCGGCACAGCTGGGCCTCGACGCCCTGGACGCACCGCTTCATGGCCGACGACGCCTTGCGCGCCGCCACCCCGGTGCTGCGCGCGGTGCACTCCGCGGTCATCACCGTCATGAAGGAGAACGGGGTGGACGTCACGAAGTTCACCAACCGCTCGGACATACTGAGCAACATGGTGCAGGACGCCTCGCCCAGCGAGGCCGACGTCTACTGACGGGGCCCCGGTCGGGACGGCGTCCGGGCCGTCCCGGTCCGGGAAGTCCGGCGGCCGGCGGAAGCGGGCCGGATCAGGCGGCCGGCCAGGCGTCCGCGAGCATCTTGCGGGTGTCGGCGAGGAGCTGCGGCAGCACCTTGGTGTGGCCGACCACCGGCATGAAGTTGGTGTCGCCGCCCCAGCGCGGCACCACGTGCTGGTGCAGGTGCGCGGCGATCCCGGCGCCCGCCACGGTGCCCTGGTTCATGCCGATGTTGAAGCCGTGCGCGCCCGAGGCCGAGCGCAGCGCGGCCATGGCGCGCTTGGTGAACTCGGCCAGCTCGGTGGTCTCCGCCGCGTCGAGGTCGGTGTAGTCCGCGACATGGCGGTAGGGCACCACCATCAGGTGGCCGCCGTTGTACGGGTAGAGGTTGAGGACCGCGTACACGGCGTCGCCGCGCGCGATGACCAGCCCGTCCTCGTCACTCATATCCGGAATCACGCAGAAGGGGCAGCCGTCCCCGGCCCCGGGGCCGGTCGGCTTGTTCTCGCCCTGGATGTACGCCATGCGGTGCGGCGTCCACAGGCGCTGGAACGCGTCCTGCGTCCCCACTCCGTTCTGCAGTTCCGGCTCACTCGTCATGCCTTGCAGCATATGGCGTCGTCGCGGCCCTGCGTGTCGCCGGGGGCACTCCCGACCGTGGGGCACGATGCTGGCCCCATGCCCATGGATGACGAGCGGCGGCTGCACGAGTGGGAACGTCGGGGCAGCGTGCCGCTGTCCATCGCGTCCCTGGTGTTCCTCGTCACGTACGCGGTGCGCGTGCTCGCCCCCGACCTGCCGCCCGACTGGTCCGACCTGCTGCTCACGATCACCGTCGTGACCTGGGGGATCTTCGTGGTGGACTACCTGGTCCGGGTGGCCGTCGCACCGCACCGATGGAGTTACGTCCGTCGGCGCTGGCTCGACCTGGTCGTGGTGATCCTTCCGCTGCTGCGCCCGCTGCGCCTGCTGCAGCTCTACGGGAAGATCCAGAACCGCCACAAGCAGCCGCGGCTCTCCCTGGAGGCCCGGGTCATGGCGTACGCGGGGCTCAGCGCGCTGCTCCTCGGCTTCGCGGCGAGCCTGCAGGTCTACGCGGACGAGCACGACGCCCCCGGCGGGCAGATCCGCACCTACGGCGAGTCGGTGTGGTGGCTGTGCTCCACGATCACCACGACCGGCTACGGCGACCTGGTGCCGGTGACGGTGCGCGGGCGGGTCATCGCGGTGGGCGTGATGTTCCTGGGCGTCGTCCTGATCGGCGCGGTCGTCGGGTCGTTCTCGGCCTGGCTCACCCAGAGCTTCCGCCGCGCCGACGAGCGGCAGGACGCGGGCGGGCCCCCGGAGGGCTGACCTCCGGGGGCCCGTCGCCGTGTGCGGTACCGGCGGTTCAGACCTGGACGCGGTCCTCGACGGCCTTGGCGATCTCGGCGATCGCCTCGTCGCGCGGGATGCCGTTCTTCTGCGAGCCGTCCCGGTAGCGGAAGGAGACCGAACCCGCCGCCATGTCCTCGTCGCCGACGATGACCATGAACGGCACCTTGCTCCGCTGCGCGTTGCGGATCTTCTTCTGCATCCGGTCGGCGGAGGCGTCCACCTCGACCCGCAGGCCCTTCTTCCTCGCCTCGGCGGCGAAGTCCTGCAGGTAGGACACGTGCGCGTCGCCGATCGGGATGCCGACCGCCTGGACGGGGGCCAGCCACGCCGGGAAGGCGCCCGCGTAGTGCTCCAGCAGCACCGCGAAGAAGCGCTCGATGGAACCGAAGAGCGCCCGGTGGATCATGACGGGGCGCTGCTTGGTGCCGTCGGCCGCCGTGTACTCCAGGTCGAAGCGCTCGGGCAGGTTGAAGTCGAGCTGCACGGTCGACATCTGCCAGGTGCGGCCGATGGCGTCCTTGGCCTGGACGGAGATCTTGGGGCCGTAGAACGCGGCACCGCCCGGGTCGGGGACGAGCGGGAGGCCCTGCTTCTCGGCCACCTGCCGCAGCGTCTCGGTGGCCTCCTCCCAGATCTCGTCGGAGCCGACGAACTTCTCCGGGTCCTTGGTGGAGAGCTCCAGGTAGAAGTCGGTCAGACCGTAGTCGCGCAGCAGGTTGAGGACGAAGGTGAGCGTCTTGTCGAGCTCGTCCGCCATCTGCTCCTTGGTGCAGTAGATGTGCGCGTCGTCCTGCGTGAAACCGCGGGCACGGGTGAGTCCGTGCACGACACCGGACTTCTCGTACCGGTACACGGTGCCGAACTCGAACAGGCGCAGCGGCAGTTCACGGTAGGAGCGGCCGCGCGCGTCGAAGATCAGGTTGTGCATCGGGCAGTTCATGGGCTTGAGGTAGTAGTCCACGCCCTCGTCGAGCTGCATGGGCGGGTACATGCCGTCGGCGTACCAGTCCAGGTGGCCCGAGGTCTCGAAGAGCTTCCCCTTGGTGGCGTGCGGGGTGTAGACGAACTCGTAGCCCTCCTCCTCGTGCCGGCGGCGCGAATAGTCCTCCATGACCCGGCGGACGATGCCGCCCTTGGGGTGGAAGACCGCCAGGCCCGAGCCGATCTGCTCCGGGATGGAGAACAGGTCGAGTTCGGCGCCGAGCTTGCGGTGGTCGCGCTTCTCGGCCTCGACGAGGAAGTCCAGGTACTCCTTGAGCTCGTCCCTGGACGGCCAGGCGGTGCCGTAGATGCGCTGCAGCTGCTTGTTCTTCTCGCTGCCGCGCCAGTAGGCGGCGGCCGAACGCATCAGCTTGAACGCCGGGACGATCCGGGTGGAGGGCAGGTGGGGACCGCGGCAGAGGTCCTTCCAGCACAGCTCGCCGGTCTTGGGGTCCAGGTTGTCGTAGATGGTCAGCTCGCCGGCGCCGACCTCCGCGGAGGCGCCCTCGGCGGCCTCGGCGGCAGAGCCCTTGAGGCCGATCAGCTCCAGCTTGTAGGGCTCGTCCGCGAGTTCCTCGCGGGCGGCGTCGTCGCTGACGGCACGGCGGGAGAAGCGCTGACCGCGCTTGACGATCTCCTGCATCTTCTTCTCGATGCGCTTGAGGTCGTCGGGGTGGAAGGGCTTCTCGACGTCGAAGTCGTAGTAGAAGCCGTCCTTGATCGGCGGGCCGATGCCGAGCTTGGCCTCCGGGAAGAGCTCCTGCACGGCCTGGGCCATCACGTGCGCGGTGGAGTGGCGCAGGATGTTGAGGCCGTCCTCGCTGGCGATCCCGACGGGCTCGACCTCGTCGCCGTCGGCGACCTCGTACGCGAGGTCCTTCAGCTGGCCCCCGACACGCGCGGCAACGACGGTGCGGTCGCCGTCGAAGAGCTCGGCCGCCGTCGTGCCCGTGGTGACCAGCCGCTCTTCCTGCTCCTCGGAATCGCGTTTGATGATCACACGGACGTCTGACACCGGTCTCTCCTGACGTATGTCCCACTGGCTCCGGCAGCGGAATGCTGCACCGCTGAATCCTACCGAGCCGCACCGGTGCCCCGCGAAGCGATAGCACCGGGCGGCGCGGCCGCCGTCCGGCGGGGGTGGCCGGTCAGCCCCCGAAGGAGTCCTCGAAGGTGTCGACGCCGCCGTGCAGGGCCTTCATCAGCCGGTCGCGGTCGGCCTCGTCGACGTGGACGGGAGCCGGCGCGGACGGGTGGGTGAGGTGCCGGAAGCCGGTACGCCGCTCCAGCCGCCCGGAAAGCCGCACGGGCAGCCCCACCAGATGCGCCTGGGCGGCGATGCGGTAGCCCTCCTCGGGCAGGCGGACGCGTACGTGGCGGACGTCCGCGCCGGCCAGGACCCGCAGCCGGATGGTGCCGCCCCCGGAGGGACGCGGCCGGCGCAGCCGGGTGACGGTGCCGGTGACGCGCACGTCCACCGACGGTTCCTCGCGCACGTAACGATCACTGGCGGCCTCCAGCGCGGGGAGGTCGCCAGGGGAGAACTCGACCGGCTCCGGCACGGTCGCGAACCCGGCGGGTGCCCCGGCCGCCGGAGCCCAGGCGAGGGCGACCACCACGCCCTCGGTGCCGCGCACCATCCGGATCAGGGAATCGGCCAGTTCGTGGCAGACGCCGAGGCCCACCGCCGCGTCGAAGGCCTCCATGCCACCGGTGGTGCGCTGGTAGTCCACGGCGTCCCGGGTGGCCTGCAGGGCGCGCAGCAGCGTGGTCACGGTGCGGCGGCCCTCCGGGACCGGCACGTACGCGGTGAGCTGGTGCCCCGGCGCGTCACCGACCAGCACCCGCTCCAGGAAGGCGTCGGCGTACCCCGTGTGGCGCGCGCCGAAGTAGCCGAAGCGGTCGCGTTCGGCGCGGGCGGCGGACATGAGCATGGCGCGGGCGGCGCCGCGCAGTTGCTCCGCCGCCGTCCACGGCACCGCCGCGCCCGCGGCCGGCGGCCGCTCGCGGTGCCAGCGGATCTCGTCGCCCGGGACGGCGAGTGCGGTCAGCACCTCGCGCGCCGAGGGCTCGCCGCAGCGGGCGAGGGCGTCCAGGGCCTCGCCCAGCAGCTCGGTGTGGTCGGCGTAGCGGGCGCCCGCGGTACGCCGCTCGGGCACCAGCAGACTGGTCCGGGCGGCGGACTCCGGCTCGCCGGGGGGCGTCCAGCGTGTGTAGCGGCCCGGGGCGCCGCCGCGCCTCCGCCAGCCGTGGCGGGCGAGCAGCGCGACGAGGACGCCGGGGTCGACCCGCTCGGGGTCGGGCGGGACGAGTGCGTCGTCGGCCGTGCGGCTCATCAGGGCCTCCCTCCCGCCCCGACCCGCGTCATGATCTCGCACAGGGCCCGGTCGTCGAAGATCCGCGCGGTGGGTATCCGCACGGTGGTCTTGCGCCTGCCGGTCACCGCGTGGCCGGCGAGGTTCGTCCAGTAGCAGCAGTGCCGCAGCTCCAGCCGGTCGTGGCTGGCGCGCAACCACTCCTCCTGGGTGCGGGGCACGAGCATCACCACGAGGATCTTGTGCACCGAGACCGGGTTCCGGGCCAGCTTCACCAGGTGCTCGTTCTCGAGCGTGAAGGCGAAGGTGGGACCGGGAGGCCGCGGGGCGACCTGGTAGGTGCACTTGAGCTGCACCTTGATCGTGACCTCGTCGTCCACGCTGTGGCCGTGCGAACTGTGGCTTATGTGCCAGTCGATGCCGTTGTCCGGGAAGGGCTGGGCGAGCGAACAGCCGGCGGCAGCCGCCACCGCGTGCAGATATCCCACTTGGAGGGTTTCCATGCAGCTGGTGGTGGCGAGTCCGCCGCGCAGCGAAGCGTTCCGCTCGGACAGCAGCCCACCCGGGCCGGGCTGCTCGAGCGCCATCGCTCTCCGTGCCTTTCCGGGCCGGGAATCCTGGCGATCCCCGTTACCATCATCATCCCCACCAGCGACAAGTCGCAAACCGTTGCGGTTCGGTGACGTGCGGTCACGGGTACGTACCGTAAGGGCGGCCGTTCGGCCGCCCAAATCCTGCGATCCGCACGGGAGGTGCGCCATGCCGCACTGGTACGACGGCCCGCTGGCCGCCTTCGACACGGAGACCACGGGGGTCGACGTGGAGCACGACCGGGTCGTCTCGGCCGCGTTGGTGGTCGAGGACGCCCCCGGCATACCCGCCAGGACGACGCGCTGGCTGGTGGACCCGGGGGTCCCGGTGCCCGAAGGGGCCCGCGCGGTACACGGGCTGGACGACGACTACCTCCGCGCCAACGGACGCCGCCCGGGCCCGGTGGTGGAGGAACTGGCACGCGCGCTGGCCGATCAGGCCGCGGCCGGCGTGCCGCTGGTGGTGATGAACGCGCCCTTCGACCTGACGCTGCTCGACCGGGAGTTGAGGCGCCACCGCGGCATGGCCCTCGACACCTACCTGATCCGCGGTCCGCTGCGCGTCCTCGACCCCCGGGTCCTGGACAAGCATCTCGACCGCTACCGCAAGGGCCGCCGCACCCTGACCGACCTGTGCGCGCACTACGGCGTCGTACTGACCGACGCCCATGACGCCGCGGCGGACGCCCTCGCCGCGCTCGCCCTCGTGCGGGTGCTGGGGCACCGCTTCGCCGCGCGGATCGGCCAGGTGCCGCCCGCCGAACTGCACGCCCGGCAGGCCCTCTGGCACGCCGGCCAGGCCCGCGGGCTGCAGGCGTGGTTCGCCCGCAGCGGCACGGACGACCGGGTCGACCCCGCGTGGCCACTGCGGCCGTCGCCGCTACGGACCCCCGAGGAGCCGGCGGCCTAGCCGCACGACGAAGGGCCGGTCCGTGATGGACCGGCCCTTCGTGAGGGTGGGCGATACTGGGATCGAACCAGTGACCCCTTCGGTGTGAACGAAGTGCTCTCCCGCTGAGCTAATCGCCCGGGACGACCTGAACAATACAGGGCACGGGCGGCTGCGTTCAAACGGCTTCCCGGCCGGGTGCGTCCTCCCCGCGCAGCCGGGCTGCCATGCCGCGCCGCCCCTGCCGCATCATCAGGGCGTGGTTCGCCCGGAACAGCGGCCGGCACGGCACGGCCAGCCGCCGTATCAGCGGCTTGTTGACGATCACGTCCTCCTCGAAGAGGAGCCGGGTGCCACCGCCGGCGCCGTCCGCACCGACCGTCCACCGCACCCACCCCTCCAGATCCCCGTACATCGCCACCTCCAGGACCCGCGCCCGCGGGTCGCGGCGGGTCTGGTGCGCGGTGACGAACAGGTCGTACGGCAGGACCGAGCGGAAGCGCAGGGTGCCGGCGGTCTCGCCGGTCCGCCGCACCTCGCGGACCTGGGGCCACCAGGCCGGGTACTCGTGCGGACGCTCCAACAGGCCGTACACGGCCTCGGGCGGGGCGGCGATCCGCCACAGGCTGCGGAAGCGGTAACGGCTCCAGTCCATGAGGCCAGTGTGCGTACTCAGCACGGATCTGAGTACCGGCGCGCATGCCCGTGCACGTGGGCCGCGCCACACTCCGAGCCATGGAGACGACGCCCCCGCCGCACGACCGCTGCCCCGCATGCGGCACCTATCTGCCCGTGACGGCGCCGCCCGCCTGCCCGCGCTGCGCGCTGCCCCTGGTCGGGCCGGTCGCCGGGGAACTGCGCGAGACCGACCGCGCGCTCCTGCGGCTGGACGCCGAGCGCGGCCGCCTCCTCGTACGGCGCGGGCAGTTGCTGGCGCAGCTGCGGCCGCCGTACCCGCAGGCGCCGTGGGGCGCGGGGCCGGACGCGCCGTCGCGGCGGGAGACGTCGCCGCGCGCGGTGCAGAACGTGCTGCTGGCCCTGGGCGGCGTGCTGCTGGCGGTCGCCGCCGTCGCGTTCACCGTCATCAGCTGGGGCCGGCTCGGCATCGGCGGCCGGGCCGCCGTCCTGGGCGCCCTGACGCTCGCGGCGACGGGCGTCCCCGCGCTGCTGCTGCGGCGCACACTGAACGCGACGGCCGAGGTGGTCGCCTGCCTAGGCCTCGTCCTGCTGCTGCTCGACGCGTACGCGCTCCACCGCGTGGCCTTCGCCGAAGCCGACGGGCTGCGCTACGCGGCCGTGTCCCTCGCCGCCGTCGCCGCGCTCTGGGCCGGGTACGGGAAGGCGCTCGGGCGGCTCGTGCTGCCGGTGCCCTTCGCCGTGGCGATCGGTCAACTCCCCCTGGTTCTGTGGGCGTCGGCGCAGGAGTCGGTGTACGGGATCGCGGCCGCCCTGCTCGTCACGGCAACGCTGGACGCGGGGGCCGCCCTCCTCACCGGCGGGCGCGGGACGCGGATCACCGCCGCCGTCGCCGGCACCGTCGTCGGGGCGGCCGGGCTGCTCACCGCGGGCGGGCTCTCCGTCTCCGCCGACGACGGCGGCGCGGCACTGCGCGCCGGCGCGCTGCTGCTGGGCGCCGCGGCGGTGGCCCTCGCCGTCGCACTGCGGCCGCCGGTGCCCGCCGCCGTGTCCGGGATCCTGGCCGGGGTCGCGGCGCTCGCGGCCGTGGGCGGCGCGGGCGGGATCGTCCGGACCGGCGTGACCGCCGACTGGATCGTGCCGGGATACCTGGTGTGCGCGGTAGTCGTGCTGGGCGCCGCGGTCTTCGCCGTCCCGGCCCGTCTGCGCCCGGTGGCCGCCGGTCTCGCGGCCGGCGCCGCCACGGTGCACGCCCTGGCACTGCTGTGGGCGCTGCCCCCGCTGGCCGTGGGCGTGCTCACGCCCGACGCGTGGGAGGACCCGTACAGCGCGGTCGCGGTGGCCGGCCTGCTCGCCGCCGAACTGGCCGCGGCGGCACGGCTGCACCGCGGCACCCCGTACGCCCCGCTCGCCGCCTCCGGCGCCCTGGTGTCGGCCGCGGTCGCCGTCTGCGCCCCCGGTCCGCTGCCCGTACGGCTCGTCGTCGTGGCCGCCCTGCTCGCGCTGTCGGCCAGGGCGCTCACCTGGACCGCCCTGGTGAGCGCGTGCGGGCTCGCCGCGACGGCCGCCGCCTGGGCCCACCCGGAGCGCACGACGACGCTCACCGTGCTCGCCGTGCTGCTGGCCTGCTTCGGCGCGCTGTACGCCGCGGCGTCGCGCACCCGCGTGCTGACCGCCTCCGCCGTCGTCGCCTGCGCGGCGGGCCTCGCCTGGACCGGACTGCCCGCCCACGCGGCGGCGTTCACCCTCCTCGCGATCGCCGCGGCAGCCCAGGCCGCCGCGCTCCGCGCCCCCGGACGCCCCTTCGAGCACCCCGGCCACGCCGCCGCCCTCCTCGGGATCGGCCTCGCAGCCGACGACCCGGCGCTGCTCGCCCTGGCACTGGCCCTCGCGGGTCTCCTCGCCGCGGCCGTCGCCGCGCTGCGATCCGACCGGCGCCGGCTCGGGTACGTCGCGACCTGCCTGATGGTCGCGGCCGGCTGGGTGCGCCTCGCGGCGTCCGGCGTGGACGCCCCGGAGGCGTACACGCTCCCCGTCACGGTCGCCGCCCTGGCCGTCGGTGCGCTGCGGCGGCGCCGCGACCCCGCGTTCTCCTCCTGGGCCGCCTACGCCCCCGGGCTCGCCACGACCCTCCTCCCGAGCCTCGCCGCCGCCTGGGGCGACCCCGGCTGGGTTCGCCCCCTGTGCCTGGGCGCGGCCTGCCTCGCCGTGATGCTCCTCGGTGCCCGCCACCGCCTGGCGGCGCCGCTCCTGCTGGGGGCGGCCGTGCTCGCGCTCGACGCGCTGCACGAGTTGGCCCCCTACATCGCCCAGGCCCTCGGCACGGTCCCCCGCTGGGTGCCGCTCGCCCTGGCCGGCGCCCTCCTGCTGGGGGTGGGGGCGACGTACGAGCGCCGTCTGCGCGACGTGCGGCGCGTGCGGGAGGCGCTGGGGCGCCTGCGGTAGGAATCGTGCGGGTGGGTTGTGGTGCGGCCGGTTGTCGTGTGCGGCACCGTCGTGGTTGCGGTTGGGGGTTGCCCACCCGCCCTCCCTCCCCCAAGCCTTCAGCCGGGGGCCCCCATGGGCGCACCCCGCCACACCCTCTCCCGCCGGTTCGGGCGCATGACGGCCGGAGGGGGTGATGGGGGGAGTCCCCCTCCGCCGACCGAACCGCACCGGGTATACCGGCGAGGTGATCGAACTTCACCCCGGGGAAGACCCGCCCACCTTCAAGGCCGTCCTTCTGGACTGGGTGGGAACGCTCATCGTCCCCAAGTGGGGTCCTGACCACGCCGGTCCCAAGGGCGGGTCGTGGATCGAGGGCGCTTTGCGGCGCCTCGCCCGGGACACCTCGCCGACGGAGGTACGGCGGCTCAGCGCGGCACTCGACGCGGCGATCAGGCAACCGGAAGTGGCGCAGGCGATGACCGGCGCGGACGCGTCCGTGGAGTCGTACCGTGCCGGGTTCGCACGGTGGGTCTCGGCGGCGGACATCGCCTGGTCCCTGATGGACGCCCTGTACGACGAGCTCGCGCAGCCGGACGTCGATCTCTTCGCGACGGACGTGGAGCGGACACTCGCGACGCTGAAGACCGCCGGGGTACGGGTGGCCGTGGTCAGTGACGTCCACTTCGACATCCGCCCCTGGTTCGTGAAGGCGGGCCTCGACGGTTACGTCGACCGGTTCGTGCTGTCGTTCGAGCACGGTGTCTGCAAGCCCGACCCCGCCATCTTCCGGCTGGCGTTGGACGCGCTCGGGGTGGGCCCCGAAGAGGCGCTGATGGTCGGGGACCGTTCCGGCCACGACGGTGCGGCGGTCGAGGCGGGCATCGCGACACTGCTGGTCCCACCGCTCGCCGAGGCCACCGAGGAGCGCCTCCACCTCGTGCTCGCGTCCTGCGGACTGCGGCCGCACGTGCGCCCCTGACGCCCCCTCCGGCCGTTGGTCGCCCGCGATACGGAGGGGGCGGGGGAGTTGGGGGCACCCCCGGCCGAAGGTTGGGGGAGGGTGGGCGTTCTGGACGCTGACGTGTATTTGTTGTGCGGCACAGACGGCAAGGACCTGGACCGCCCGCCATGCACCTGAATATGCGGTACAGAATGCCCAGCCCCGGAGGCCCCGCCCCCGGCCCACCACGAACCGCGCGAGGCCCGCACCAATCGCGCCGGATGGGGGTCCCCCCGGCCGAAGGCTGGGGGAGGGCGGGAGGGCGGGGGACAGCCCGCCGCAGGCGCAAACAACCCGCACACAACAACCGGGCCCCACAGAACGCACCCCGCCCCACGGGCTACCCGCCGGCCCGGCGCTCCACCGCGACCGCCGCCCCCGCCACGCACCCCAACGCCACCGCCCCCAGCGGCAAGAGCATCCACGCGGCCACCCCGGCCAGCACCGCCCCGCCCGCCAGAAGCAGCGTCCCCCCGGGGTCGCCCGCACAGCGTCGCACGGCGCGGCCGGCCGCACCCCGGCCGCCCTCCCCGGGCCGCCAGAGCGCGGCGGCGCGAAGCCCCGTCACCACGAGGGCGACCGCGGCGAGCACGCTGAACCCGGTGAGGGCTCCCCCACCGGGCAGCGCCCCGGAGCGGGCCACGGCCAGGTCGAGCCCGAGCAGTGCGAGCGCGCCCCACCACACAAGCGTCCGGCCCCAGCCGGCGCGGGTCGCGGCGACGGTCTCCGCCGCGAAGTCGCGCCAGGTGGACCGCTCCCCGTCCAGGTGCCGCCGCAGGTGTCCGCAGGCGGCGGCGAACGCGGGCAGCGCGGTGACGAGCGGCAGTGCCGCCACCACCAGCCACACCCCGGTCAGCAGGCACTCGGCGAACAGCGCGAACTGCGCGAACCGGGCCGCGGAGCGACGGCGGGCGCCCTCGGCCGCGGCCGTGGGCGTCATCCCTTCAGCCCCGAGGTGGCGGCGCCCTCGACGAGGTGGCGCTGGAAGGCGAGGAAGAAGAGGAGGACGGGCAGCAGGGCGACCAGCGACATGGCGACCATGCCGCCGTAGTCGGCCACGCTGTCCTGGTCGATGAACATCTTCAGCCCGAGCGAGACGGTGTACTTGTCGGGTTCGTTCAGGTACAGCAGGGGCCCGATGAAATCGTTCCAGGACCATATGAACGTGAAGATGGCGCTCGTGATGAGTGCGGGCCGGCACAAAGGGAGCACGATGCTCCAGAAGATGCGCGGATGCCCGCAGCCGTCGATGCGCGCGGCCTCGTCCAATTCCCGGGGGAGATTGCGCATGAATTGCACCATGAGAAAGACGAAGAACGCGTCCGCGGCGAGATATTTCCCGAGCAGCAACGGAACGTAAGTGTTGATCAGGTCGAGTTTCTGGAAGAGCACGTACTGCGGGATGATGAGCACCTGGAAGGGCAGCAGCAGCGTCGAGATCATCACCGCGAAGAGCAGATTGCGTCCGGCGAAGCGGATCCGGGCGAAGGCGTAGGCCGCCGGCGAGCAGGAGATGAGCACGCCCACCACCGAACCGAGCGCCAGGACGAGCGAGTTGGTGAAGAAGGTGGAGACGGGGATGTCGGCGATGCCGCGGGTCAGCCGGCGGTAGTTGTCGGCGATGGGCCGGCCGGGCAGCAGTTCGAGGCTGCCGACGATCTCGTCGCCCGGCTTGAACGAGGCCCCGACCAGCCACACCACCGGGTAGAGGATGACCGCGAGCAGGGCCAGGGCGCCCGCGTGCCAGGCGAGGGTGCGCGCCGTGCGGCGGCGGGCGGTGGCGGCGGGGGTCATCGGGCGTCCGTCCCTTCCTCGTAGTGGACCCAGTTGCGCTGGGTGCGGAACAGCACCGCGGTCAGCAGTCCGATGCCCAGCATCAGCATCCAGGCCATGGCGGACGCGTAGCCCATGCGGAGGTTGCGGAAGCCCTGTTCGTACAGGTACCAGGTGTAGACGAGCAGGGAGTCGGCCGGGCCGCCCGCCCCGCCACCGCTGCCGCCGAGGACCACCGCCGAGGTGAAGACCTGGAAGGAGTGGACGAGTTCGAGCAGCAGGTTGAAGAAGAGCACCGGGGAGATCATCGGCAGCGTGATGGAGCGGAACCGCCGCCAGGCCCCGGCCCCGTCGACCTCCGCCGCCTCGTACAGCTCCCGCGGCACCTGCTTCAGCCCCGCCAGGAAGATCACCATCGGGGCGCCGAACTGCCAGACGGTCAGGGTGACGAGGGTGGGCAGCGACCAGTCCGGGTCACCGACCCAGCCGCCGGCGTCCCAGCCCACGAAGTGCATCGCGCGGTCCACGACGGCGTCGTCCTGGAACACCGAGCGCCACACGATGCCGATGCTGACGCTCGCCCCGATCAGCGACGGCGCGTAGAAGGCGGAGCGGTAGAAGCCCTGCCCGCGGCGCGGCCGGACCAGCAGCAGCGCCACGCCGAGTGCCGCGGCGAGCTTGAGCGGGGTGCCGACCAGCACGTACTCCAGCGTCACCCGCACCGAGTGCCACCACCGGTCGTCGGCGAACATGTCGCGGAAGTTCCGCAGCCCGATCCACCTCGGGGAGTCGAAGAGGTTGTAGTCGGTGAAGGCCAGGTAGAGCGAGACCAGCATCGGGCCCAGCGTCAGCAGCAGGACACCGACGCACCACGGGGTGAGGAACAGGTAGCCGGCCAGGGTCTCCCGGCGCCGGCCGGCGGCGCCCCGGGGGCCCTCGGCGGGACGGCCCTGAGGCGCGCGGGGCCGCTCGGCGACCCCCGTCCGGGCGATCTGGGTGCGGGTCACGGGTCGTCCCCTCAGGAGCCGAGTGCGGTCTTCGCCTCGCTGAAGAACTGCGTGACGGCGTCGTCGACCGACGTCTTGCCCAGGGCGACTTCGCCGTAGATCCGCAGGAAGGCCGCCTCCGCGACGTCCGCGCCCGCGGGATGCGGGGTGATCGGCTCGATGACGCCGGTCACCGACTTCTCGTAGGCGGCGATCTGCGCGTCGACGCCGGTCGGTTCGTACGCGTCGAACTGGGCGTTGGTCGGCAGGACACCGCGGTTGTAGCCCATGATCTTCCCGACCTCGGGGTCGTGGACCATGAAGTCGATGAACTCCGCGACCTCCTCGGGGTGTTTGGTGCGGGCGGAGCCGCTGAGCATGAGCGAGGAGATGTACTGACCGGTCCTGGTGCCGTCGGTGGTGGGGACCGGGGCCAGGGCGAGCTCGGTGTCGGTCTCGGCGGCGTAGCGGACGATGAAGTTGTCCCAGGTGAACTCGGCGGCGGAAAGGTCGCCGCTGACCGAGGACTTGGGCTTGATCTGCTCGCTCTTCTTGGCCGGGACCAGGTCGCCCGCCTTGTTGCCGGCGTAGTGGTCGCCCCACCACTGCCGGAGGTCGCCCTCGGTGAAGCCGAGCTTCTTGTCGGCGGTGAAGAAGGCCTTGCCGTTCTGGCGCAGGTAGAGGTCGTACAGGTACATGACCCCGCCGTTGTCGCTGGCGCCGTACAGGTCGCCCTCGGCGGCGCTGATCTTGTGGACGGCGGTGTCGAACTCGTCCCACGTCCAGCCGGCGGCGGGGGTGACGCCGACGCGCTCGAAGGCCTCGGGGTTGTAGACGAGGGCGAAGGTGTTGCCGCCGACCGGGACGCCGAGCAGCCTGCCGTCGACCTCGCCGGCCTTGTCCAGGCCGGCCCGGAAGTCGTCCATGCCGAGCTTTCCGGCCTTGACCTGGGCGTTCAGGTCGAGCAGCAGGTTCTTCTCGCCGTACTTGCGCAGGAAGGCGACCGAGTTCTGGAAGACGTCGGGGGCGTTGCCGCCCGCGGCCTGGGTGTTGAACTTGCTCCAGAAGTCGGCGTACTCGGCGAAGTCCGTCTTGACCTCGATGTGCGGGTGGTCCTTCTCGAAGAGCGCGATCGTCTTCCTGATCAGCTCGGCCCGGTCCTGGGCGCCCCACCACGAGTAGCGGATGGTCACGGTCCCGCCGTCCGGGTCGCCGTCGCCACCGCCGCAGCCGGCCGCCAGCAGCGCCAGTGCGGCGACCGCGGCCCCGGCCGCCCGCGGGCCCCGTGACCCGCGCACACTCCGTCGAACGCTCACGACATGCCCCCTTCGGGCAGACGCCACCCCGCGTCCCGCGGAGGGCCTGAAACGATTAAGGCAAGCGCTTGCCGAGAAACCGTAGGGAGACCCTGTCAGGGCGTCAATGCTTACGACGGAGAATGACGGAAAGCGCTTCCCGCGCCTACCCGAAACACCGGGACCACCGGACACACGACGAGGGCCCGGAAGCCGCTCTCGGCTTCCGGGCCCTCGGTCCGGGTGGGCGATACTGGGATCGAACCAGTGACCCCTTCGGTGTGAACGAAGTGCTCTCCCGCTGAGCTAATCGCCCCGGTGCGGAGACAACATTACCGCATGTCAGCGGGTGCCCCGACCATCGCGGACAGCGCACCCACGATGACGGTCGACCCTTTCGCGGCGTCACGAGTGCAGGTCGGCCTTCCACGGCATCACGAAGCCGAACCGCCACACGTAGTAACCCAGCAGCGCGCCGATGATCACCAGCCCGATGACGGTCAGCGTCAGGTTCCGCCGCCGCACCTTCGGGTCGAGTGCCTTCTGTGCCGCCTCGGTCACCTTCCGCTTCGTCCAGCGCAGCACCAGCTGGGCCCAGACGAACTCGGTCGCCCAGACCGCCATGCCGGCGAAGATCACCACCCAGCCGGGCCCCGGCAGCGGGAGCAGGACCACGCCCGTCCCGACGATCGCCAGACCCACCAGGAAGACCCCGACCTGCCAGCTCACGTGCAGCGCGCGGGAGCGCCGGATGAAACCCGGCGCCCTCGACCCCAGCGGGCGCTCGGAGCCCTCGGGCTCCCCGTCCTCGCCGCCCCCGTCGCCCCCGTCATCGGGGGTCGCGGGATCCATGGCCACAGCCACCTCCCGCTCGTCACTCTCCGCAGTCATACAGCCAAACTTACCCGAAACCGCTTCATCACCGGAATGGCTCGCCGGGGAGGAAAAGAACTCGGCCGGACGAGGTACCGGAACCCTCACAAACCCGTCAGAGGGGTTTACAACGTCCCCGCAGGTGGCATGTCGATTTCGCCGACGTGCGAATCCCCGAGCGCACACTGAGCGAAAGGCCCTGGCGCTTATGAACACCACGGTCAGCTGCGAGCTGCACCTGCGCCTCGTTGTGTCGAGCGAATCGTCACTGCCCGTACCCGCGGGCTTGCGGTACGACACGGCCGATCCCTACGCCGTGCACGCCACCTTCCACACCGGTGCCGAGGAGACAGTCGAATGGGTGTTCGCCCGCGACCTGCTCGCCGAAGGTCTGCACCGGCCCACCGGCACCGGCGACGTCCGGGTCTGGCCGTCCCGCAGTCACGGCCAGGGCGTCGTGTGCATCGCCCTCAGCTCTCCGGAGGGGGAGGCGCTGCTCGAGGCCCCTGCGCGGGCCCTGGAGTCGTTCCTCAAGCGGACCGACGCCGCGGTGCCCCCCGGCACCGAACACCGTCATTTCGACCTGGACACCGAGCTCTCGCACATCCTCGCCGAGAGCTGAGTCCACCGACCGTCCGTCGCCGTACGCATCTCGGGGGTACGGCGCGGACCCGACCTGCCGGAGCCGTCGTCGGGGAGCAGCGCGCTCCACGACGACGGCTCTCGCGCTACAGTCACCGGAACGCCCGACCCACCAGGCCAGGGAGAGAGCGATCCCGTGCTGATCAACCATGACACCAGGTGCGCACTCGACTGCGTGGTGGATCTCATCAACACCACACCGGAGAGTGACGGCCGCGAGGGTCTGGCCGATCTCGCGGCGCTGCGCGCCTTCGTGGAGCGCAACGAGGTCAGCGACATCGGTTCGCTCGACGAGGACGACCTCGTCGCCGTGCGGGCCGTCCGGCAACTCTTCACCCAGGTCTTCTCGGCGCCCGCCACGCCCGAGGCCGCGGCACTGATCAACTCCCTCGTCGCCGAGGCCGGCACCACGCCCCGGCTGACCGACCACGACGGCTACGACTGGCACGTCCACTACTTCGCCCCGGGCGCCTCCCTCGCCGACCATCTGGCGGCCGACTGCGGGATGGCCCTGGCGTTCCTCCTCGTCGCCGGGGAGCGGGAGCGGCTGCGCCGCTGCGACGCCCCGGACTGCCGGCGCGCCTTCGTCGACCTGTCACGGAACCGCTCGCGCCGCTACTGCGACAGCCGCACCTGCGGCAACCGCCTCCACGTCGCCGCGTACCGGGCGCGCCGCCGCGAGGCCGTCGCCGTGCCGGCTCAGAACGGCCAGAGGTCGTAGAGCCCGCCCAGGGCGAGCAGACCGCCGATCACGGTCAGGAACAACATCAGCGGCGGCTGGGAGAGCGCGAAGAGGCAACCGCGTGGCTCGTCGTCGTCTGCTTCGGCTTGCATGGCCTTACGGTGTGCTCGGAGGGACGCGAACCCGCACAACCGTACGCCCCCGGGCATGCCAAATCGCGCTCAGGGGGCGGTAGTTGAAGTCCGCCACGGCGATGATGACCTAACCCCGCCACCCCCTGCCACCAACACGCCGCTCAGATCCCCCTGCGCTTGAGGATCTCCTCGATCTCACCGAATTCGGCCAGGTCGGGATCGGTCTTCGCCGCCTTCGGGACCGGTTTCTTCCCCTGTGCCAGGGCCGGCGCCCCCGCACCCGGAGCGACCGCCCGGTCCGGCTTCGCCTCCGGGACGGCCTTGCGGCGCCCGGCGACCCGCGCGAGGACGTACAGCACGACCGCCAGGGCGAGCACGGCGAAGCCCGCCCACACCGAAGGCTTGAACACCAGGTCGGCGGCCCAGTCGGCGACGGCCCGGACGACGGTCCCGACCAGCGAGACCAGGCCCGTCATGTACAGGCCGACAGGCAGCAGTGCCGCCGCCGCGATCATCGTCGCTCTGCGGAACCTGCGCCGGTAGGCGGTGAGCAGGGCGATCGCCAGGCCCGCCGCGGACAGCGCGACACACACGGTCGAGGTCAGCATGCGGAGCTCCTCCGAAGTGGTCTGCTCGCTCCATCGTGCACCCGTGCCCCGCCGCCGGGCCACGGCCCGGCGGCAACCTCGGGGTGATCTCCGGGGCGGCTCCTCCCCCGGTGGGAGACTGGCCCCATGAACGAAGCGACTCCCCGCACCGTCGTCCTCGAGTACTGGTGCGAACTCCAGTGTCCCGACTGCGCCGCCGCCCTGACCGACCTGCACGCCCTGCGCGAGCGCTACGGCGACACCCTGGAGGTGCAGCTGCGGCACTTCCCCCTGGAGAAGCACAAGCATTCCTACGCCGCCGCCCAGGCCGCGGAGGAGGCCTTCACCCAGGGACGCGGCTGGGAGTACGCGGAGGCGGTCCTCGCCCGCACGGAGGAACTGGGCGAGCGCGGCGAGGCGCTGCTGGTCGAGATCGCTGCCGACCTGGGGCTCGACGCGGAGGAGGTCGACACGGCGCTCGTCGACGGGCGGCACCTGCTCGTCGTCGACGCCGACCACGCCGAGGGCAAGGCCATCGGCGTCACCGGCACCCCCACCTACGTCATCTCCGGCGAGCGCCTCGACGGCGGCACGTCCCAGGAGGGCCTCCGCGCCCGCATCGAGTCCCTCGCGGACGCGGCCCTGGGCCGCTGACCGGTTCGGCATCGCGCCTGTGCGGTGCCTTGGGGGGGCTGCGGAGACTGCCCCCACCTCGTCCGGCTGTCGTGCGCCGATACGACGGGAGGGGGTGCGGCGGGGTGCCCCCGCAGGGGACGGGCGGCGGACCCGGCGCCGAATGACGTGGGCGTGAACCGCGGGCCCCGGGGTGGGGGTCCCCCCGGCCGAAGGCCGGGGGGATGCCCGCCGCGGGCGCAACACACCCGCACACGACAACGGGCCCCGACCACGGCTCCGGGCACTCACACAAGCGGCTTCGCCAGATGCACTTCCGTCACCCCGTACCCCAGCGCCGCGTAGAGCCCCTCCGCCGCCTCGTTCCCGGCGAAGACGTTCAGTCCCAGCCACTCCAGCCCGGCCGCCAGGCACTCCCGCTCCGCGGCGAGCATGAGCGTGCGCCCGTGGCCCCGCCCACGGTGCTCCTCGGCGACCTGGACGTTGAAGACGAACCCCGTGTCCTCGTCCCCGCGCCCGACCCACAGGTCCCCCACGGCCTCCCCCGCCGTGCCCCCGGCCCCGCCGGCCTCCAGCACCCGCACCAGCGCGCCCGGCGTCGCGAGCCCCTCGGGGAGGGCGGCCCGGTCGTCCGCCTCGGCCTTGGCGAGGGCCTGCGCCTCGGGCACGCCGCGCTCCGTCCAGGACCGTACGTACTCGTCCCGCCTCCGGGCCGCCCACCCCGGGTACTCCGCCTCGGTCATGGGCCGTACGACGCTGCCCTCCGGCAGCGCCGGCGGCACGTCGGGCAGCGCCTTGAGCATGCTCCGGTTGCGGACGACGTACCCCAGCACGCCCGCGAGCCGGAGCGCGGCCGTGTCCTCCGCCCGCACCGAGACCTCGATTCGGCGGCAGCCCCATCCCCGCAGGACCTCCTCCGCGGCGAGGGCCGCGACCGTGCCGCGGCCGCGGCGCTGCTGGTCCTGGTCGATCCGCAGCGCGACAATGCGCCCGGCCTCGGGCCCGAACCGGGTGTCGGTGGACAGGGTGGTCTCCCCCACCGGGCGCCCGTTGACGCAGACGTGGAAGCGGCGGGCGCGTGCTCCGCCGCGCCGGCGGTGCTCGGGCTCGGCGGGGCGCAGGGTGGTGGTCATGGTGTGGAGTTCTACCGGGTCGCCGGGGTCACGTCACGGGTTCGGGTGCTCCGCCGACCGCTCCGCGAAGACCCGCATGGCCTTGGCCGTGACCGGGCCGGGGCGGGCCCCGGTGGCGAGTTCGCGGTCGTCGACCCGGTGGACGCCCTGGACGTCGCGGAGCGAGGAGGTCACGAAGATCTCCTCCGCCTCCCCGAGCGCCTCGAACGGCAGGTCGGCCTCCTCGGCGCCCGCCCAGTCGATGACGAGCTCCCGGGTGATCCCGGCGAGGCAGCCCGAGGCGAGCGGCGGGGTGAGCAGCTTGCCCCCGAGGACGACGAAGACGTTGGAGCCGGTGCCCTCGCACAGGCGCCCCTGCGTGTTGGCGAACAGCGCCTCGGAGGCGCCGTGCTGGTGGGCGCGGGCCAGCGCCACGACGTTCTCCCCGTACGAGGTGGTCTTGAGCCCCGCGAGGGCGCCCTTCTCGTTGCGGGTCCAGGGGACCGTGACGACGGCCGTCGTGTCGGGGCGGACGGTCGCGGCGCCCAGGGCGACGACCAGGGTGGGGCCGGTGGTGCCGCGCTCGGAGCCGAGCGGCGAGGTGCCGCCGGTGTAGGTGACGCGGAGCCGGCCGTGGGGCACCGGGTTGGCGGCGAGGACGGCCTCACAGGCGTGGCGCACCTCGTCCCGATCGGGCTCGGGCAGGCCGAGGCCGCGCGCGGAGCGGGCCAGCCGGCGCAGGTGGCGGTCCATGGCGAACGCGGTGCCGCCGGTGGCCTTGAGCGTCTCGAAGACGCCGTCCCCGACGGTCAGGCCGTGGTCCATGACGGACACGGACGCCTCGTCGGTCTCGCGCAGCGCGCCGTTGACCCAGATCGCGCCCGCGGTGGTCGTGCTCACGGTGTCACTCTGCCCCATGGTTCCGTTCGCCTTCGTTCGAGTCGTACGTACCCGACGCTACCGCCAGCAGCCGGGAGGCCTTCAGTTCCGTCTCGTCCCACTCCCGATCGGGATCGGAGCCCCAGGTGATCCCGGCGCCGGTGCCGAAGCGCAGCACGGGGCCGCCGGGGGCGGCGCGGTCGATCCAGAAGGTGCGGATGCCCACGGCGAGCTCGCCGGTGCCGCGGTCGGCGTCGACCCAGCCGATGCCCCCGCAGTAGGGGCCGCGGGGGGCGGTCTCCAGTTCGGCGATGATGCGCAGGGCGCTGGACTTGGGCGCGCCGGTGACGGAGCCCGGCGGGAACGCGGCGTCCAGCAGCGCGGCCCAGCCGGCGCCCTCGCGCAGTTCGCCGCGCACGGTGGAGACGAGGTGGACCAGGCCGGGGTGCTTCTCCACGACGCAGAGGTCGGGGACGGTGACCGTGCCGGTGGCGCAGACCTGGCCGAGGTCGTTGCGGACCAGGTCGACGATCATGACGTTCTCGGCGTGGTCCTTGGGCAGCAGGTCGGCCTCGGTGCGGCCGGTGCCCTTGATGGGCCCGGACTCGACGATGTCGCCGCGGCGGCGCAGGAAGAGTTCGGGGGAGGCGCTGGCCACTTCTATGCCGTGCTCGGGCAGCCGGACCGTCCCGGCGTGCGGGGCGGGGTTACCGCGGGCGAGGACGGCCGCGAGGGCGTCGATGTCGGCGTCCGGGTCGGGCAGCGGCGCGGTGAGCACCCGGCAGAGGTTGGCCTGGTAGACGTCGCCCGCCGCGATGTACTGGCGGACGCGGCGCACCCCCGCGGTGTACGCGGCGCGTTCCAGCGAGGACGTCCAGTCGCCGCGGGCGGGGCCCTTCCAGAGCCGGCGGGGGGCCGCCGCGGCGGATTCCGGCCGTACGGTCCCGAAGCGCGCGCAGACCGTCCCGCCCTCGAAACCGGCGACCACCGCCCAGAAGCCGGAGGAGTCCAGCGCGGCGGGGTCGGTGGTGACATCCCGCAGGTCGGAGGCGACGAGGCCGCCGAATCTGGCGAGGGGCTCGAGGTCGGGCACGGGGCTTCCCAGGTCGGTCCGGAGGGGCGAATGCGAGTCTAAGTCGGCGGCGACGGACGAGATGCGCTGGTCACCGACCCGGCACGCTGCGGAAACGCGTTTTGGTGGCAGAGCCGTAATCCGCTAGAGTTCAACTCGTCGCCGGGACGCGGAAGCGCACCTGCGAAGGTCCCGCCCGGGTGCGAGCTCCGGGGGAGACACTGCGGACGTGGCTCAGTTGGTAGAGCATCACCTTGCCAAGGTGAGGGTCGCGAGTTCGAATCTCGTCGTCCGCTCGAAGTGGGGGTCACCGCCCCCGCGCTGGTGGAGTGGCCGAGAGGCGAGGCAACGGCCTGCAAAGCCGTCTACACGGGTTCAAATCCCGTCTCCACCTCTGAGGACGATTAGCTCAGCGGGAGAGCGCTTCCCTGACACGGAAGAGGTCACTGGTTCAATCCCAGTATCGTCCACTGGGCCCGGAAGGGCCTTCCCGCGCTTCGGCACGGGGACCCGAGCGCGATTAGCTCAGCGGGAGAGCGCTTCCCTGACACGGAAGAGGTCACTGGTTCAATCCCAGTATCGCGCACGCTGCATCAACACCAGCACCACCCGTAGTACCGAGGACGATTAGCTCAGCGGGAGAGCGCTTCCCTGACACGGAAGAGGTCACTGGTTCAATCCCAGTATCGTCCACCAGCACCCGAGGGCCGGAGCGTTCGCTCCGGCCCTCGGTCGTGTCACGACGAGAAGAGCATGTGGGCCCAGCTCTGCTGCTTGTGATGACCGCGGTGGCCCCCGTGGTGCCCGCCGTGCGGGGCACCCCAGGCCGGGGCGGCGTGCTGCTG
This sequence comes from Actinacidiphila glaucinigra, assembly GCF_035918135.1. Lineage (NCBI taxonomy): Bacteria > Bacillati > Actinomycetota > Actinomycetes > Kitasatosporales > Streptomycetaceae > Actinacidiphila > Actinacidiphila glaucinigra. The sequence goes on along the minus strand of NZ_CP109144.1, from coordinate 7,073,120 downwards.
CTGCGGGTACGCCTGCGGGTAACCGGGCGGCGGCGGGGCGGGCTGGGCGTACTGCGACTCCATGCGGGTCAGCGCTTCGAGCTCCCCGTAGTCCAGGAAGATCCCCCGGCAGTTGCCGCACTGCTCGATCTGGACGCCGCTGCGGGTGAACGTCTGCATCGGGCCATGACACTTGGGACAGAGCATCGTCGGCTCATCTCCTCGTTCGCGCCGGCCGGGGGTCGTCCCCCGGCGTAGAACTGCACTTTACTTCCGCGATTCGGCGGCACGTATCGAGGACGGACTGTTCCGCCCCGTCGAGTGCGCGGCCCTCCTGCGCGGCCTTGGCGACGGCTGTCGCCGCGGTCTGGACCGCCAACGCCCGCGCCGCCACATCGAGATGCGGCCACGGGTCGCCGTCCGCGGGGACGGCGGGGCCGCCGCCGGCGCGGTAAGCACCGAGGAAACGGCCCCAGTCGGCGGGGTCGAGCAGCCCGGCGGCGAACCACATCGCCGGCCGGGCCAGGTCCCAGGCGGGCTCGCCGAGCCCGAGGTCGTCCACGTCTATGAGGCACCACGGCCCGTCCGGCGCGGGGTGGCGCACCAGTTGGCCCATGTGCAGGTCTCCGTGGCAGAGCACCCGCCGCGGCTGCGGGGCCTCGCCGCGGGCCCAGGGCGGCAGGCCGTGCCAGGCGGCGAGCACCGCCGGGTCGCCGGGGCCGGCGGCGAGCATCCTGGCGACCGCGCGGGCCGCGCTGACCGGGCCGCGCATCTGCGGCGGCGGGCCGGGCAGCAAGGCCGGCGGCACGGTGTGCAGCCGGGCCAGGAGGGCGCCGGCCTCCGCCCAGGGCGCGGAGTCCGGGTCGTCGCGGTCGACGGGCTCGCCGAGGGGCCACAGGCTCACGGTGCGGCCGAGGAGCACGGTGCTCAGCGCGCCCCCGTGGTCGGGCAGCGGCGCCGGGGGCAGCAGGACGCCGTCCATCAGCGGGTGGGCGGCCACACGCAGCCGCAGGGCGAGTTCTCCGGGATCGGTGCCCGGGGCGTGCGCCTTGGCGACGAGGCGGCCGCCGCGGACGACGGTGGCGTCGGGCCGTTCGGCGAGCACGGCGGGCCGCGCCTGGCCGGGCACCCGCGAGGCCGCTGCCGCGACCGCCCCCAGGGCGTGCGTCAGCGCTGCTCCGCTGCTGGTCACTTTCTCCCCCACTGCCCGTTCCACCGGCCCACTGTGCGGCAGCGTGCCGCCCACTGGCAATGCCGGGTGTGATGCCCGGGTACCGCCACAGGTACCCGGGCATTCATGCCGTCCGCCGGACCCCCGTCCCCACGGGGTTGGTTCACCGGTCCTCGCGGACCCCGGACCGCTCTTCCGGGGCCGCAGGGCGTCTGTCAGCGCCCCATCAGACCGGCTACGGACGACGCCTGTGTGACCACCGCGTCCCAGCCTCCGAAGGCCACCGCGAGCAGCACCGCGAGCGGCAGCACCATCGCCACCGCCACCAGCGGATGCCGGGTGCCCGACGGGCGTATGCCGAACGCGGCGATCCTGCTGCCGCGCGCCGGCCGCACCGTACGGCTCACCGTGTTCGCCATGGCCCTCTCCCGGGTCGTGGTCCGTGATCATTCACAGTTGTCGGGGCGGCGGGCGTTTGACCTCGGGGGACGAGTGCTCCGCCCGCCGCTTGACCTCAACACTAGGCGCGGCGCCGGCGGCGGTCGTCATGCCGTCGTACCGCTTCCCTGGCCTCCCCGAGGATGACTCCGGGTCCGGCCGTGTACTCCCCTGGGTGGAGGGACCGGGCCGCGCCCCCGGGACATCCCCGAGGGGATGTCCCGGGCAGGCGCCCAGGGGGCCCGTCAGGCGCGCTCCTCGTCCTCCGCGTCGCCGGTCGGCATGGGCTGCTCGACCAGGGCGAGGACCCGGGTGGCCATGAAGCGCGCGGTGCGCACCACGGAGCCGGACCGGGTGACTTCGCTCACTTCGACCACCCCTCGGCGGACCGCTGTCTCGACCCTGCGGCCCGCCCTGGTGGCCACCACTTCATACGTCCTCGTCGTGTCGCCGGCGTCGACGACTATCTCCACACGATCACCCTTCATGGCGTCAATCCCCCTTGTCCGATGGACTGTTGACGGCATGACGAAATTCCGGGCCGTCAGCGGCCGGAACTTTCCCCACTCTTCAAGGATCCCATCCGGCACTGACAATCCGCCGCCCCGCGCGGGCGCGGCCTCGCGGCACGACGGGCGGTCAGTCCGTAAGCTGTCGGCGTCAGACTGGCCAGGCAGGCAGCGGGGATGGACGACATGGCGATGATGCGGCTCCGGCGCGAGGACCCGCGTGTCGTCGGCTCGTTCCGGCTGCACCGGCGGCTGGGCGCCGGCGGCATGGGCGTCGTCTACCTGGGTGCCGACAAGCGCGGCCAGCGGGTCGCGCTGAAGGTGATCCGCCCCGAGCTGGCCGAGGACCAGGAGTTCCGCTCCCGCTTCGCGCGCGAGGTGTCCGCCGCGAGACGCATCCGCGGCGGCTGCACGGCCCGGCTGGTCGCCGCCGACCTGGAGGCGGACCGCCCGTGGTTCGCCACGCAGTACGTCCCCGGGCCCTCGCTGCACGACAAGGTCGCCCGCGACGGAATGCTCCCGGCGGCCGAGACCGCGTCCATCGGATCCGCCCTGGCGGAGGGACTGGTCGCCGTCCACGAGGCCGGGGTCGTCCACCGCGACCTGAAGCCCTCCAACATCCTGCTGTCGCCCAAGGGCCCGCGGATCATCGACTTCGGCATCGCCTGGTCCACGGGCGCGAGCACCCTCACCCACGTGGGCACCGCCGTCGGCTCCCCCGGCTTCCTCGCGCCGGAGCAGGTGCGCGGGGCGGCGGTCACCCCGGCCACCGACGTCTTCGCCTTCGGCGCGACGCTCGCGTACGCGGCGATGGGCGACTCGCCCTTCGGGCAGGGCAGTTCGGAGGTCATGCTCTACCGGGTCGTCCACGAGGAGCCGGACCTCGCCGGTGTGCCGGACTCACTGGCCCCGCTGGTGTACGCGTGCCTCGCCAAGGACCCGGAGCAGCGGCCCAGCACGGTCCAACTCTCCGAGCGGCTGGCCGAGATCGCCGCCCGTGAGGCCCGCGGACTCGGCGTGGCTCCGGGCCGGCGCGACATCGTGCCCCGGGCGTCCGGCCCGCGCCCCGAGCGGCCCACGGGCACGCGGGCGCAGGAGTACGCGGAGCAGCACACCGAGCGGCGGACCTCGCCGGGCACCCCCACGGCGCCGCGCACCCCCGCCTCCCCGCGTACGCCCGCCGCGCCGCGCACCCCGGCCCGGACCCCGGCCGGGCGCACTCCGGCCGCCCGCACGCCCACCGGCCGCAGGCCCGCGGGCGCGGACCGCAGGCTGCTGCGGCAGCGGCTCATCGTCTTCGTCACCGTGACCCTCCTCGTCGCGCTCGGCATCGCCGCCGCGCAGGGCTGCCAGGGCCCAAGCCGCGGCCTCGGCCTGCTGCCCGGCGTGACGGCACCCCACACGCCGTAAGCGCCCCGGCCGGCACGAACACCCACGCCTTCACCGACGTCGTCCTCACCACGGCGCGGTATGCACCCATGCCCACGAGTGTGACCTCGGTCGCCACCTTTGTCATTGTCTGACACGCGTGTCTATAGTCGACAGGCAGGGGGGCAGAACCGGCGCAGCGAGGAGCAGCGAATGGACACGACCACGGCCGGTGCACCCGGCACCCCCTACTGGGCACAACTGGGATCGCCCGACCCGCAGACGGCTGCAGCGTTCTACGGCGCGCTGTTCGGCTGGGACTTCACCGAGGACCCCGCACGCGGCCCCGGCCACCTGACGGCCCGGCTGCGCGGGCTCCCCGTCGCGGGTCTCGGGCCGGTCGGCGACCTGCCGAGGCCGGGCTGGACGGCCTGCTTCACCGTGGACGACACCCACAAGGCCGCCGCCTCGGTCGTCGCCGCCGGCGGCAGCGTCCTCGCCAGGGCCCCCTACCGCACCGACGCGGGCGGCGGCGAGGACCTGTACGCGGACCCGAGCGGAGCGCACTTCGCCGTCCGGGAGCCGGACGCCCGGCAGGCCCCCTCGGCGTCCGCCGGACCCGGCGGCTTCGCCCTGGCCGAGCTCATCACCGACGACGTCGACGCCAGTGCCGCCTTCTACGGCGCGCTGTTCGGCTGGACGGCCGGCGACCCCGCCGGGCCGCTGGGCCGGCGCGAGTGGCGGCTCGACGGCACGGCCGTCTCGCTGCTGCTGCCGCGCCCCGCGGCGATGCCCCGGGAGATAACGCCCTACTGGGACGCGTACTTCACCGTCACCGACGTCTCCGCCGCGACCGCGCGCGCGACCTCGGCGGGAGGCACCCTGCTCATGCCGTCCACCGACATCGGCAGTGGAAGCATCGCCGTGCTCCTCGATCCGACGGGTGCCGTCTTCACCCTCGTCGAGCCGAGGTGACGGCCATGTCCGTGAAGGGGAAGACCGGCATCGTGACCGGCGCCGGGTCCGGGCTCGGCGAGGCGGGGGCCAGGCGGCTCGCCCGCGAGGGCGCCAGGATCGTCGTGGCCGACGTCGACGGGGCCGCCGCCGAACGCGTCGCCGACGGGATCAACCGCGCGGGAGGCGAGGCCGCGCCGTACGAGGTCGACGTCGTGTCCTTCGAGGACACCCGGCGGCTCGTGGAGTTCACCGTCACCACCTTCGGCGGCCTCGACATCGCCTTCAACAACGCGGGCGTGACCCCGCGACTGGTCGACGCGCACGAGATCGACCCGGCGGACTGGCTGCGCGTGATCGACGTCAACCTGACCGGTGTCTTCGCGTGCATGCACGCCGAACTGGCCCACTTCGCGGCGCACGGCGGCGGCGCCATCGTCAACATGGCGTCCACCGCGGGGGTCATGGCACACGCCGGGCGGGCCGCGTACGCCGCCTCCAAGCACGGCGTCGTCGGCCTCACGCGCTCCGCGGCCGTGGAGTACGCGCAGCGCGGCATCCGCGTCAACGCGGTCGCACCCGGCCCGATCGACGCGCCGTCGGCGCGGGCACTCCCCCCGGAGGTCCGTGCCGCGATCGCCGCGAAGACCGCGATGAACCGCACCGGCGGCGTGGAGGACGTCGCCGCGGTGGTGAACTTCCTGCTGTCGGACGAGGCGTCCTTCGTCACCGGTTCCGTGTACGAGGTCAACGGCGGCCAGACCCAGCTGTGAGTGACGGACGACGACAGATCCGTCCCTGCGCGCCAGGGGTTTCAGCCTTGGCTACGCTGAGGCCATGAGCAGCACGGATCCTCTGCGGTCGGGCCTTCGCGAGCTGACCCGCCAGTCGGTGAGGGCGCAGATCTCCGACCGCGCGATGGAGTTGTTCATCGAGCACGGCTTCGAGAAGACGACCATCGAGCAGATCGCGGCGGAGATCGGCATGTCCGGGCGGAGCGTCTCGCGCTACTTCGCCAGCAAGGAGGACATGGTCGTCGGCAACCTCACCGGGATCGGGCAGGGCATCGCCGAACGCCTCGCCGCACGCCCCGCAGACGAACCCGTGTGGGAGGCACTGCGCCGGTCCCTCGACGAGCACGTGGCCGCGCTCGACCGCGACCCGGACGGCACACTGCTCGCCACCTCCGTGATGCTGGCGGGGACCCCCGCCCTGCAAGGGGCGCTGGCGAAGAAGCAGCGGGAGTGGCAGGACCTGCTCGTTCCCCTCGTGGCGGCGCGCCTCGACGAGGGCGGCGAGCACCGTGAGCTGAGGGCGCGCGCACTCGCCGTGACGGTGCTGTCCTGTCTCAACGCGGCGGTGGGTGCGTGGACGGACAGCGGGGGGAGCGAGCGGGTCGATGTGCTCGTCGATGTGGCGCTGGGTGCGGTGGGGGGTGCCGCGGGGCGGCGCTAGGGGGTGTGCGGGGGGGGTGCCCCTTGCGGCCCGTTGTTGTGTGCGGGTTGTTTGCGCCTGCGGCGGGCTGTTTCCCCGCCCTCCCTCCCGATTGCCCGGCGCGGTCAGTGCGGGTCCCGCAGCGTGTGCCTGGGTCGGTGCCGCGCCGGCGCACTCCCCCAGCCTTCAGCCGGGGGGACCCCCAGAACGCTCGCGGTTTGGCCCGACATCATTCGGCGCCCGGGTCCGCCGCTCGTCTCCCCCAGCCTTCGGCCGGGGGGACCCCCATGGGCACACCCCGCCACACCCCCTCCGGTCGTGTGGGCGACTGACGGCCGGAGGGGGGTGATGGGGGCGCCCCTCCCCGCACCGTTGGGAGCTGCCCCAGCAGGGGTCCCCCGGCCGGAGGCCGAGCGAGGGTGCGCGCCATGGAGGGGGCGCCATCCACCCGAGCGCCCGAGCCCCTCTGGTCCGCAGGGCGCCTGACGGTCGTGGGCGTTCAGTAGGGCGCGTGCGGCGCCCCCGGACCGCCTTCTCACCACCCACCGGCCGTTGTCGCCCGACGAAACGGAGGGGGCGGGGGAGTTGGGGGCACCCCTGGCCGAAGGCTGGGGGAGGGTGGGCGTTCTGGACGCTGACGTGTATTTGTTGTGCGGCACAGACGGCAAGGACCTGGACCGCCCGACATGCACATAAATATGCGGTACAGAATGCCCACCCCGGAGGCCCCGTCCCCGGCCCACCACGCACGCGCGCAGGCCCGAACCAACCGCGCCGGGCAATCAGGCGGGAGGGCGGGAGAACCGCCCGCCGCAGGCGCAAACGACCCGCACACAACCACCGGCCGCAACCAACCCCGGACACGCGCACCGCGCAGGGGGTGACGAACGGGCACTCCGTGGGTTAGTTTCTAAGCGCTTGCTTAGCGCTACGCACACGCGGAGGGACGCATTCGCATGACGGTCACACCGGAGGAGCTGCGCGAGCGAGTGCGCGCGCTGCTGGCCTCTCACGATCCGGCGGCGACGGACCGCCTGGACTTTCTGCGGGCCCGGTTCGACGCCGGTCTGGCGTGGGTGCACTACCCGCAGGGCCTCGGCGGCCTTGGCGCACCCCGCGCCCTGCAGGGGGTCGTGGACGCCGAGTTGGCCGCCGTCGCGGCGCCGGACAACGAGCCGCGCCGGATCGGCATCGGCCTCGGGATGGCGGCGCCGACCGTGCTCCGGTACGGCACCGAGGAGCAGAAGGCCCGGTTCCTGCGCCCGCTGTGGACCGGGGAGGAGGTCTGGTGCCAGCTGTTCAGCGAGCCCGGCGCCGGCTCGGACCTGGCGGGCCTGCGCACCAGGGCCGTGCGCGACGGCGACGGCTGGATCGTCACGGGCCAGAAGGTGTGGACGTCCAACGCCCACAACGCGCGCTGGGCGATCCTCATCGCCCGTACCGACCCGGACGTCCCCAAGCACCAGGGCATCACGTACTTCGTGTGCGACATGACGGCCCCGGGCGTCGAGGTGCGTCCGCTGCGGCAGATCACGGGTGAGGCCGAGTTCAACGAGGTCTTCCTGACGGACGTCCGCATCCCCGACGCCCACCGCCTCGGCGAGGTCGGCGACGGCTGGCGGGTGGCGCAGACGACGCTGATGAACGAGCGGGTCGCCATCGGCGGCACCCCGCTCCCCCGCGAGGGCGGGATGATCGGGACCGTCGCCGCGACATGGCGGGAGCGGCCCGAGCTGCGCACCCCGGACCTGCACGACCGGCTGCTGCGGCTGTGGGTGGAGGCCGAGGTCACCCGCCTCACCGGCGAACGGCTGCGGCAGCAGCTCGCCCTGGGCGCCCCCGGCCCCGAGGGCTCGGGCATGAAGCTGGCCTTCGCCTCGCTCAACCAGCGCATCAGCGGCCTGGAGGTGGAGCTGCTGGGCGAGGACGGACTGCGCTACGGCGACTGGACGATGACCCGCCCGGAGATCGTCGACTTCTACGGCCGCGACGCCGGTTACCGCTATCTGCGGGCCAAGGGCAACTCGATCGAGGGCGGTACCTCCGAGATCCTCCGCAACATCATCTCCGAGCGTGTCCTCGGCCTGCCCTCCGAGCCCCGTACGGACAAGGACGTCCCCTGGAAGGACCTGCCGCGATGAGTGCCGACCTGCTCTACTCCGACGTCGAGAACGACCTGCGCGCCGCGGTGCGCGGTCTGCTCGCCGACCGGTGCGCCCCGGCGGACGTCCTGGCGCGCTGCGAGGGCGACGAGCCGTACGACGCCGCGCTGTGGCGCACCCTGGCCCGGGAGGTGGGGGTCGCCGGGCTGCTGGTGCCGGAGAAGCTCGGCGGCCAGGGCGCCTCCGCGCGGGAGGCGGCGGTGGTGCTGGAGGAGCTGGGGTCCTTCGTGGCGCCCGTGCCCTTCCTGGGCAGTGCCGTGCTGGCCACCACGGCGCTGCTGGCGGCCGGCACCACGGAGGCGGACGCCGTCGTGGCGCGGCTCGCGGAGGGCGAGCGGACGGCCGCCCTGGCCGTGCCGCTGCCCTCGGCGCCCGGCGCGGAGGTGTTCCCGGGCGTGCGGGCCGACGCGGACGGGGTTCTCGGCGGGCGTGTGACCAGCGTCGCCGACGCGACCGCGGCGGACGTGCTGATCGTGCCCGCGACCGGCCCTGACGGGCTCGGCCTCTACGAGGTACGGACGGACGCGGCCGGGGTCGCCCTGGCCGTGCCGGTGCCGCTCGACCTGACCCGCCCGATCGCCGACGTCACCTTCGACGGCGCGGCCGCCCGCCGGATCGTCGGCCCCGCGACGGCCGCGGCGGCCGTCGAACGGGCCCTGCTGACCGGCGCGGGGCTGCTGGCCTCGGAGCAACTGGGCCTGGCCCAGCGGTGCCTGGACGAGACAGTGGCGTACCTGAAGGAGCGTCACCAGTTCGGCCGGGTCGTGGGCTCCTTCCAATCCCTCAAGCACCGGCTCGCGGACCTGTGGCTCGAGGTCGTCCAGGCCCGCGCCGCGGCACGCAACGCCGCCGACGCGCTCGCGCGCGACAGCGCGGACGCCCCGGTCGCGACCGCCGTGGCGCAGGCCTTCTGCGCACCCGTCGCGGTGCGGGCCGCCGAGGAGTGCGTCCAACTGCACGGCGGCATCGGGATGACCTGGGAGCACCCGGCCCACCTGCGGCTGAAGCGCGCCAAGGCCGACGAGATCGCCCTGGGCACGCCCGGCCGTCACCGGGCGGCCCTCGCCGCGCTGGTGGAACTGCCCGCGGCGGGCTGAGTCAGTCCCGGGGGCGGCCGGTCGCCACCGCGTAGAACGCGACGGCGGCGGCCGCCCCCACGTTCAGCGAGTCCACCCCGTGCGCCATGGGGATGCGCACCCACTCGTCGGCGGCGACCAGGGCACGGGTCGACAGGCCGTCGCCCTCGGCGCCGAGCATCAGCGCCGCGCGCTCCAGCCGGTGCGGGCCGGCCTCGTCGATGTCGGTGGCCTTCTCGTCCGGGGTCAGCGCGAGCAGCGTGAAGCCCGCCTCCCGCACCGCCTCCAGGTCCCGGGGCCAGTTCTCCAGCCGGGCGTACGGGACGGAGAAGACGGCGCCCATCGAGACCTTGACCGACCTGCGGTACAGCGGGTCGGCGCAGTCCGGGGAGAGCAGGACGGCGTCCATGCCGAGGGCGGCGGCACTACGGAAGATGGCGCCGATGTTGGTGTGGTCGTTGACCGACTCCATGACGACGATCCGCCGCGCGTCGCCCAGCAGGTCGGCGGCGTCGGGCAGTTGCCTGCGCTGCATCGAGGCGAGGGCGCCGCGGTGCACGTGGTAGCCGGTCACCTGCTCGGCGAGTTCCGGGCTGACCGCGTAGACCGGAGCCGGGACCTCGTCGATGACGTCCCGCATGACGTCGACCCACTTGGCGGACAGCAGCATGGAGCGCATGCGGTAACCGGCCTGCCGGGCGCGCCGGATGACCTTCTCGCCCTCCGCGATGAACAGCCCCTCGGCGGGCTCGCGGCGTCTGCGCAGCTCCACGTCGGTCAGGGACGTGTAGTCGCGCAGACGCGGGTCGTCGGGATCGTCGATGGTGATGAGCTCAGCCACAGGGTGATACTGCCTTGTCCGAAGTGCGGTGCCAACGGCACCGACGTCACTGGTTACCGCTGGTTACGCGCTCGCCCACGGCGACGACCTCGCCGACGACGATCACCGCGGGCGGCCGGACGCCCTCCGCGGCCACCCGCTCCGCCACCGTCGCGAGTGTCGCGTCGACCCGGCGCTGGGCCGCCGTCGTACCCTCCTGGATCACGGCGACGGGGGTGTCCGCGCCCCGGCCGTGCGCCACCAGCGCCGCCGCGATCGGGCCGATCCGCTCCACGGCCATCAGCAGCACCAGCGTGCCGCGCAGCCGGGCGAGGGCCGCCCAGTCCACGAGCGAGCGCGGATCCTCCGGGGCCACATGGCCGCTGACCACGGTGAACTCGTGCGCCACGCCCCGGTGCGTGACCGGGATGCCGGCGGCGGCCGGAACACTGATGGAGCTGGAGATCCCGGGCACCACGGTGCACGGGATGCCGGCTTCGGCGAGCGCCTCCGCCTCCTCCATGCCGCGCCCGAACACATACGGGTCCCCACCCTTGAGCCGCACGACCGCCTTGCCGGCCTTAGCGTGCTCGATCAGCGCCGCGTTGATCGCCTCCTGGGCCATCGCCCGGCCGTACGGGATCTTCGCGGCGTCGATCACCTCGACGTGCGGCGGCAGTTCGTCCAGCAGGTCGCGCGGACCGAGGCGGTCGGCGATCACGACGTCAGCCTCCGCGAGCAGCCGGCGGCCGCGCACCGTGATCAGGTCCGGGTCGCCCGGACCGCCGCCGACCAGCGCCACGCCCGGGGTCCTCCCCCGGTGCTGCGGCGCCGCGAGCGAGCCGTCCCGCAGGCCCTCCACGATCGCGTCCCGCACGGCCGCGGAACGCCGCGGGTCCCGGCCGGTCAGGACGGCGACGGTCACGCCCTCCGTACGGCCGGTCGCCGGGGTCCACGCGGTCGCCGCCTCGGCGTCGTCGCTGCGGACGCACCACACCCGGCGCACCTCCGCCTCCGCGGAGGCCGCGGCGTTCGCCTCGGGGTCGGTGGTGGCGATCAGCGCGTACCAGGCGTCGGCGAGGTCGCCGGGCCGGTAACGGCGTCGCTCCCAGCGGATCTCGCCCGCGGCGGCCATCGCGTCCACGGACGGCGTCGCGGACGGGGATACCAGGACGACGTCGGCCCCGGCCGCGACCAGAGGGGGCAACCGGCGCTGGGCGACCTGGCCACCGCCGAGGACGACCACGCGCCGGCCGGTGAGGCGCAGTCCGACGGGGTAGGCGGGTGGGTCGTTGCGGTCCTCGGCGGCAGTCATGGCGGTGCGGCTCCTAGGGTGTGCCTCGCGGCGCGGCAGGGGGTGGGGTTGCGGGGCGACCCTGCCCCGCCCCAACCCTACGGTGCGGGGCGGCTGCGGGGTTCTGTGGGGCCCGGTGGTTGCGTGCGGCGCCGCTGTGGTTGCGGTTGCGGTTTCTCCCCCGCCCTCCCTCCCTCCCCCAGCCTTCGGCCGGGGGGACCCCCATCCCGGATGGTTGGTGCGGGCCTCGCGCGGTGCGTGGTGGGCCGGGGGCGGGGCCTCCGGGGCTGGGCATTCTGTACCGCATATTTATGTGCATGGCGGGCACCTGCGCTCGGTGCCCCGGATGCCGCACAACAAATACACGTCAGCGTCCAGAACGCCCACCCCTACGACCCCGCCCCCTCCGTATCGCTGGGCGACCAACGGCCGGTGGGGGGTGATGGGGGGCGCCCCTCCCGGCACCGCTGGGAGCTGCCCGCAGTAGGGGTTCCCCGGCGGGAGGCCGAGCAAGGTGCGCGCACCGATGGCCGGGGGCGGCACCTTCCACCGTCGGCTGGCGCACCTCACCCGCCGGTGCTCGCAGGGCTTGCCTATGTCACGGCGATGCCGAAGGCCGCCAGGCGGCAGATCACGACGATTGCCGATCGGCCCTGGCGTCCGGCGGGCGTCCGACTCGCAACCAGGTTCAGTCTTGGGACCACACCGAGTGAGGCCGCCCCCGAGCGAAGGCCGAAACAGGGCAACACGCACACGGCAACGGGCCGCTCAGCAGAGCGATCAGCGCCCGCGCGCCCTATCGCCGGCATCGGCCCGAGCACCCCGAAAGACCTTCAGGTCCGATCGCGGCGGAGCCGGCGCGGGCCTCAGCCACCACCCCCAGCTACCGCTGGAAAGCGCCGCCCCATAGAGGGCCTGATGGCCGTGGGCGTTCGGTAAGACGTGTGCGGCAACCCCGGACCGCTCTCTGACCACCCTCCGGCCGTCAGTCGCCCGCGATACGGAGGGGGCGGGGTCGTAGGGGTGGATGTTCTGGACGCTGCGGGATATTTGTGTGCGGCACAGACGGCACCAATTGGACCGCCCGCCATGCACGTAAATAACCCAGTCCAGGACGTGCAGCCCCGGAGGCCCCGCACCCGGCCCACCACGAACCGCGCGAGGCCCGCACCAACCGCGCCGGGCAATCGGGAGGGAGGGCGGGGGACAGCCCGCCGCAGGCGCAAACAACCCGCACACAACAACGGGGCAGCCCGGCGCAGCCGCCCGCACGGGGCACTCCGGTCCGAAGGCCGGGGCGGGCGGGGAGACCGCCCGCCCCGGACCGCGTGCGTCAGGACTTCTCCGTGACCCCGGCAGAGTCGAACGTCGCCACCTCATGCATCGCGCGCGCAGCGCTCTGCACCAGCGGCAGCGCCAGCAGCGCACCGGTGCCCTCGCCGAGCCGCAGGTCGAGCTCGACCAGCGGCCGCAGGCCCAGCTTCGTCAGCGCCGCGCGGTGGCCGGGCTCCGCGCTGCGGTGGCCCGCGATGCAGGCCGCGAGCACCTCCGGAGCGATGGCACGGGCCACCAGGGCGGCCGCGCCCGCGCTGACGCCGTCGAGGATGACCGGCGTCCGCAGCGAGGCCGCGCCGAGCAGCAGGCCCACCATGGCCGCGTGTTCGAGGCCGCCGATCGCCGCGAGGACCTCGATCGGGTCGGACGGGTCGGGCCGGTGGAGTTCGAGGGCGCGCCGTACGACGTCGATCTTGCGGGCGTGCATCTCGTCGTTGATGCCGGTGCCGCGCCCCGTGACCTCCGCCGGGTCGACCCCGGTGTAGACCGAGATCAGGGCGGCGGAGACGGTGGTGTTGGCGACCCCCATCTCCCCGGTCAGCAGCGCCTTGTTGCCCGCGGCGACGAGGTCGCGGGCGGTCTCGATGCCGACCTCGATCGCGCGCAGTGCCTCCTCGCGCGACATGGCGGGCCCGGCCGTCATGTCGGCGGTGCCGGGACGGATCTTGCGGGGTAGCAGGCCGGGCGTGCTGGGCAGGTCGGAGGCGACGCCGACGTCGACCACGCAGACCTCGGCGCCCACCTGGTTGGCGAAGGCGTTGCACACCGCCCCGCCGCCCAGGAAGTTGGCGACCATCTGGCCGGTGACCTCCTGGGGCCAGGCGGTGACGCCCTGGGCGTGCACCCCGTGGTCCCCGGCGAAGATCGCGACGGCCGCGGGCTCGGGGATCGGTGGCGGGCACTGCCGGGACAGCCCGCTGAGCTGCGCGGAGATGATCTCCAGCATGCCCAGCGCACCCGCCGGCTTGGTCATCCGCTTCTGCCGCTCCCAGGCCTCGCCGAGCGCCTTCGCGTCCAGCGGGCGGATGCCGCGCAGCGTCTCCTCCAGGAGGTTGTGCGGCTCCTCACCGGGCAGGGCCCGGTTGCCGTACTCCTCCTCGTGGACGACCCAGGACAGCGGGCGCCGCTTGGACCAGCCGGACTGCACCAGTTCAGGGTCCTCGGGGAACTCGTCGACGTAGCCGACACAGAGGTATGCGACGACCTCGAGGTGCTCGGGCAGACCGAGTTCGCGGACCATCTCGCGCTCGTCGAAGAAGCTGACCCAGCCGACGCCGAGGCCCTCGGCGCGGGCGGCGAGCCAGAGGTTCTCGACGGCGAGCGCCGACGAGTACGGGGCCATCTGCGGCTGGGTGTAGCGGCCCAGCGTGTGGCGGCCGCCGCGGGTGGGGTCCGCGGTGACGACGATGTTGACCGGGGTGTCGACGATCGCCTCGATCTTCAGCTCGCGGAACTGCTTGGCGCGGCCCTTGGGGAGGGACTTGGCGTAGGCCTCGCGCTGCTGCATGGCGAGTTCGTGCATGCGCTCCCGGGTCTTGGCCGAGCGGATGACGACGAAGTCCCACGGCTGGGAGTGGCCGACGCTCGGCGCGGTGTGCGCCGCCTCCAGCACGCGGATCAGCACCTCGTGCGGGATCGGGTCCTTGCGGAAGCCGTTGCGGATGTCCCGGCGCTCACGGATGACGCGGTGGACGGCGTCCCGTACGGCGGGGTCGTAGCCCTCGGCGGGGGGCAGCAGCAGCTCCGGGTCCTCCTCCTCGTCGGCCACCGGCACCTCGGGCACCTCGGGCACCTCGGGGACCTCGGGTTCCTCGGATGCCTGGGGCTCCTCGGGCGCCGGCTCCGCCTCGGCCGGGGGCACGGCCTCGGGCTGCGGCTCGACGGCGGCGACCGGGGTCTCCTCCTGCACGACGGCGGCGGGCGCAGGCTCGACGACGGGCGCCTCCGGCTCGGGCTCCGGCTCCGGCTCCGGCTCCACAACAGGTACGGGCACGGGCACGGGCACCGCCACGGCCTCGACGACCGGTTCGGGCTCGGGCATCACGACCGGTTCCGGCACCACGACCGGCTCGGGCGCCTCCGGGACGACCGGTGCCACGGGCAGCTCGGCGGCCGGCTCCATGCCGAACGGCAGCGGCTCGTCCGGGGTTTCCAGCGGCGACACGGGGGCGGCCACCGGCTCGGGCGTCGCGGGCACGACGGCGACCGGCTCGGGCTCCGGCACGACGGCCTCGGGTACGGCCGGCTCCGGCACGACCGTCTCGGGTGCGGTCACCTCGGGCGCCGGGGCCTCGTCGCGGAGGATGTCCAGGTACTCCGGCCCCGTGGTGGGCGGCCCCGAGTGGCGCATGGGCGCCGGAACCGGCTGCGGCGCAGGCACCGGTGCGGGCGGCGGGGTGGCCGGACCGCGGTCGGCCAGGGAGCGCACGATGCCGCCGCCGTTGGACGGGTCCGGAATCGGGGGGCCCATGTGGAGGGGGCGCCGCGGCGGTACGGGGGCGGCCTCCTGCACCTGCACCTGCGCGGGCACCTGGGGCTGCGGAGCCGGCTCGGCCTCCGGGGCCTGGACCTGGACCGCGTCTTCGGCGGGCGCGGGCTGCGCGACGGGTTCGGCCGCCGCGTGCACCGGCTGCTCCGCCACGAACGGCGCGGCCTGCTCCGCCGGCAGCTGCTCCGGGACCGGGCTCCCCGGTACGAGCGGCACCTCCGTGCGGACCGCCGAGTAGTCGAGGGAGACGGAGTCGCGGCCGCCGCTCTCGTGGGCGTCGTGCCCGATGCCCTGGGGGGCCAGGGGCACCCCGTGCGGAGTGTGCTCGACCGACACGGGGGTGGGGGCCGCGGCCTGGGCCGGGACCGGCACGGGCGGGGCCACGGGAGCGGGCGCCGGGACGGGTACGGCGACCGGGACCGGCTGCGGCGGCACGGGCTGCGGGTCGGCCCAGGACCCCTGCAGACCCGGCATCAGCAGCATCTCCTCTTCCTCGTCGACCGGCGCGGGGCCGGACGGCTGGTCGAGGTAGTGGTACTCGGGAGGAACCGGCGCGGTGAGCGGATCGATGTCCCACGAGGGGACGGACTGCTGCTGCGCGCCACTGCCGGGAAGGTCGACGTGCGGCTGCAGAACCGCTTCTTCGCCTGCGTTCTCCGGCAGTCCCTCACCCGGGACCTGGCCGGTGTCAGTCATGCGTGCCCCTCGCCCATCGGTTTCGCTCCTTCCATCGCTGCGCCGAGCACACTGCCCACAGAGAGAACGAGCGTGGGCGGCAACCGGCACGACGACGGCGATTGACCGGTACTGACCATTACTGATCAGCCCTCACGCGACGTCAATGCGCGACAACGGCACAGCGGTCCGTCAGCCTACCGTGCGTGTGTCCGCGCGTGCTCAGGGGGTTCACCTCAAACCGGTGCCAATGCGGGCGCAACCCACCGGCTCACCTGCGGTGTCCGAGGAGCGTGAAGACCACCGTGCGCTCCCGCTCGGACCACTCGTCGTCCAGCTCCACTGCCTGCAACAACGCGCGTTCCACGGTGTATCCGCCCTCGTCGAGGGCGCGGCTGACGGCTTCGGCCTCGTCCCGGTTCGCCGCGCTCGCGGCGATTCGCTCCGGCCGGCGCGCGGCGCAGGCGGCCACGACCTGCGGTCCGCCGCCCCCGATGCGCACGATGTCCGGTTCCGGAAGGTCCTCCAGCACGTGCGGGGCCCGGCCGTGGACGACCCTCACCTGCACCCCGAAGTCCCGCGCGGTGTCCTCGATCCGCTCGCACGCCGCGGCGTCGGCCTCCACCGCGATGACGGCCGCGCCGAAGCGCGCCGCCTCCACGGCGACGGCGCCGCCGCCGGCGCCGATGTCCCACAGCAGGTCGCCCGCCCGCGGCCCGAGCCGGGCCAGTTGCAGGGCGCGCAGGTGCGCCGGGCCGTCCCCGGGGACGTACCGCTCGGCGGGCAGCGCCCAGCCCCGTACGCGGTCGGCCGTGGCGGGGTCGCCGCCCGCGAGCCAGCCCGGCTGCGCGGTGACCGGGACGGGCACCGGCGCGGGTGCGGCGGCCGGGGCGGCGCCGACGACGAGCACGACGTTGGGGTCGCGCCAGGTGTGGTCGGCCACCTTGTCTGAGGTGAGGACGGTGACCTGCTCGTGCTCGGTGCCGAGGGCCTCGCAGATCACGAAGGTGCGGTGCTCGTCGCCGAGCAGCAGGGCGAGTTCGGCCGGTCCGGCGCCCGGCGCGGTCAGCACGGCGACCTTGGGGTGCGCGCGGCAGACGTTGACGGCACGCCGCAGGGTGCGGGTGTGCGCGACGACCACCCGGGCGTCGTCCCAGGGCATCCCGGCCCGCGCGAAGGCCTGGGCGACCGAGGTGACCCCGGGGACGACCTCGACCTCCAGCCCGTACTCGGGGGTGCGCAGGGCGCGGACGACACCGAAGAATCCGGGGTCGCCGTCGGCGAGGACCACCGCGGTGCCGCGGTGCCGCGCGATGCGGCGGGCGGCCAGGTCGATGCTGCCCAGCACGATCCGCTCGGCGTCCTCCGGCACGAAGGGCAGTGCCAGGTGGTGCCGGGTCCCGGCCACCAGCGTGGCGGCCGACAGCGCGGAACGCGCCGCCTCGCCGGGTGGTGAGCCGTCCCACCCGATCACCGTGACACGGTCGGCCATCGTCGTCCTGCCTCCTGGGCACGTCGCGGTGTGGTGCCCGGGTGAGGTGATCCCGGGGTGTGCACAGTACCCCGGCCAGGATCTTGCGCTGGCGGGCGCTCACTGCCAGTCGGCGTACGCCGCGTAGTCGGAGCCGTCGGCGGACTCCTCCGCGAGGCCGTCGAGGTCCTCGGGGAGCAGGCTCCACACGATGAGATCGGTGCGGATCTCCTCCCAGCGGCCGTCGGTCTCGCCTTCGGGCCGGATGCGGACCAGGCCGGCGCCTCGCAGCACGCCCTCGCTGATGCAGCCGATCTTCTGCGCGACCTGCTGCGAGGCGGCGTTGTCCGCGGCGGTGCGCAGTTCCAGGCGCTCGAACTTCTGGTCGTCGAAGAGCCACTGGGCGGTCGCCTGCACGGCCTCGGCGGCGTAGCCCTCGCCGCGCGCCCAGGGGGCGATCATGTAGCCGGCCTCGCTGCTGCGGATGCGCCAGTCGGTGCGCTGCAGGTGGACGGTGCCGACCAGCCGCTGGGTGAGGAACTCGGTGACGGCGAGCACGATGCCGCGGCCTTCCGCGCGCTCGGCGGGGGCGAACTCGGCGATGAAGGAGCGGGCGTCCGCCTCGGTGTAGGGATACGGCACGGAGGTCCAGGCGATCACGGACTCGTCGTTCATCATCTCCGCCAGGGCGGGGATGTCGGACTCCTCGTAGGCGCGCAGCACCAGCCGCTCCGTACTGATCGAGATCTCCGGGAAGCTGGTCATTCGACGCTCCGTAGCCAGGGCATGTGTGAAGTGCACAGCATGCAACATCCACCGGGTCACCGCAGGACCGGGTCGCCGCGGGGGCCTGCGCGGCCGTCGCCCAAGGGTACGTGCAACCATCCGCACGACGGGAGCAGTTGGTGTGCTGTTCCCCGGCTTTTCCGCAGGTCCGCTACGCCTGTGGTCACAGGGTCCTGCTACCGTCTGCCCGCGTGACGGTGCACCACGCAGCAGGAGTCGGATATCAGCGGGCCGCGGGTGTGTACGAGCGGTCGCGACCCTCGTACCCCATGGCGGCCCTGGCCGAGTTGGCGGACGCGCTGCCCCTCGAGGCCGGCCGTACGGTGGTCGACCTGGGCGCCGGCACCGGCAAGTTCACCCGCCTGCTGGCCCTGACGGGCGCGGAGGTGATCGCGGTCGAGCCGGTGACGGAGATGCGGGAGCGGCTCGCGGAGCTGCTGCCGGGGGTACGGGTGACGGCCGGGACGGCCGAGGCCACGGGCCTGCCGGACGGGTGCGCGGACGCGGTGGTGGCGGCGCAGTCCTGGCACTGGTTCCAGGAGGACGAGGCCCTGGCGGAGGTCGAGCGGCTGCTGCGGCCGGGCGGTTCGCTGGCGCTGGTGTGGAACACCTACGACACCTCGGTCCCGTGGGTGCGGGACTACCAGGACATCGTCTTCCGGCTGGCGCCGCGTGACCTGCCCAGCCCCCTGGACGACGGCTGGCGCAAGGCATTCACCGACCGCGCGGGCTGGTCGCGGGTGCACGAGCGGCACTGGCCGAACCTGCACTCGACGACGGTCTCCGACGTGGTGGAGCGGATGACGTCCTCGAGCCACATCGCGGTGATGGACCCGGCGGAGCAGGAGCGGGTACGGGCCGAGGTGGAGGCGGTGCTGGCCGGGCACGACGCCACGCGCGGCAACGCGGCGGTGGAGATGCCGTACACCACGGACGTGTACTGGGTGCGGCGGCGCTGACCTCGAGGGTCTGTCGGTGGCGCCGTGTTGAATGGGCGCATGGACGTGGACCGGATGCGGGGCTTCTGCCTCGGTTTCAGCGGCGCGGTGGAGGAGACCCCCTTCCCGCGGAACCCTGAGGTGACCGTCTTCAAGGTCGGCGGGAGGATCTTCGCGATCAGCGCGCTGGGGGGTGAGCCGCTGAAGGTGAGCCTGAAGTGCGAGCCCGACCTGGCGGTGCGGCTGCGGGCGGAGCACGCGGCAATCGCGCCCGGCTGGCACCTGAACAAGCGCCACTGGAACACGGTGACGCTGGACGGCTCGCTGCCCGACGCGATGGTGTGCGAGCTCGTCGAGGACTCGTACGACCTGGTCGTGGCGCGGCTGCCGCGCGCGGAACAGGTGCGGCTGGACTGGCCGGGGGCGGCGGGGGACGGGGCGCGCTGAGCGCGCTGCCCGTCCCCCGCCGTGGCCCGGTGGGTCAGAAGGACGGGATGACGGAACCGGCGTACTTGTCCTCGATGAACTTCTTCACCTCGGGCGTGGTGAGCAGCTTCTTCAGCTTCAGCACGCGCGGGTCCTTCTCGTTGCCCTCCTTGACGGCGAGGAAGTTGCCGTAGGGGTTGTTGTCGGCGGACTCCAGCACCAGGGCGTCGTCGGCGGGCTTGAGACCCGCGGAGATGGCGTAGTTGCCGTTGATGACGGCGGCGTCGACGTCCTGCAGGGAGCGCGGCAGCTGGGCGGCCTCGAGCTCCTTGAACTTGAGGTTCTTCGGGTTGCCGGTGATGTCGGCGGGGGTGGCCTCGTTGCCGACACCGTCCTTGAGGGTGATCAGGCCGTTGGCGGCGAGCAGCTTGAGGCCGCGGGCCTCGTTCACCGCGTCGTTGGCCACGGCTATCGTGGCGCCGTTCTTGATCGCGTCGGCGGACTTCAGCTTGTCGGAGTACAGGCCCAGCGGCTCCAGGTGCACCGTGACGACGGGCACGATGTGGGTGCCCTTCTTCTTGTTGAAGTCGTCCAGGTAGGGCTGGTTCTGGAAGTAGTTGGCGTCGACGGAGCCGTCCTCGGTGGCGGTGTTCGGCGTCACGTAGTCGCTGAACTCCTTCACCTCGAGCTTGAGCCCGGCCTTGGCCGCCAGGTTGTCCTTGACGAAGTTCAGGATCTCCGCGTGCGGGACGGGGCTCGCGGCGACGACGAGCGGGTCGCTCGCGCTGTCCTTCTTGGTGCCGGAGTCCCCGCCGCAGGCGGTCAGGCCGAGGGTGAGGCCGGCGGCGGCGAGGACGGTGGTCGTGATCTTGATGCTGGTACGCACGAAAAGTGCCTTTCTGGAACGGTGTTGCCTTGCGGTGTCAGGAGGCTTCGGTGGCCGCGGCCGGGCGCAGCAGGCGCAGCCGGGGCGTGGTGGAGGTGCGGCCGCGGTGGGAGGCGCCGCGGGCAGCGAGGTCGCCGGCGAGCTGGACGGCGGTCACGATGACGATCAGGACGCCGATCGTGACGAGCATCAGAGAGGTCTCGAAACGCTGGTAGCCGTAGCGGATGGCGAGGTCGCCGAGCCCGCCGCCGCCGATGGTGCCGGCCATGGCGGAGTAGCCGATGAGCGCGATCACCGTGGTGGTGAGCCCGGCGATCAGGGAGGGCAGCGACTCGGGCAGCAGGGCCTTGCGGACGACGGTCCAGGTGCTGCCGCCCATGGCCTGGACGGCTTCGACGAGTCCGCCGTCGACCTCGCGGACGGCGGTCTCCACCAGCCGCGCGAGGAACGGGATGGCGCCGATGGAGAGCGGGACGACCATGGCCTCGGCGCCGATGGTGGTGCCGATCACCCAGCGGGTGAAGGGCAGCACCGAGATCATCAGGATGAGGAAGGGCAGTGAGCGGCCGAGGTTCACGACCACGCCGACGACCTTGTTGACCGTGGCGTTGCGCAGCAGTCCGCCGCGGTCGGTGAGTACCAGCAGGACGCCCAGCGGGAGTCCCCCGGCCACCGCGATCAGGGTGGACCAGCCGACCATGATCAGGGTTTCCCAACAGGCCTGCGACAGCAGCGGCTGCATCTGCGACCAGCTCACTTCGCGTCCTCCTTGACCGGCTCGTCCCCGCCGACGGGGGCGACGTCGACCTGGAGGCCCTTCTCGCGGAGGAAGCCGATCGGCACCACGTTGTCCTCGAAGGCGCCGGGCAGCTCGATGCGCATCCGGCCGACCTGGCGGCCGCCGATGGTCTCCAGCGCGGCGCCGAGCACGGAGATGTCGATGTTGTAGGTGCGGGAGAGCTGGGAGATGACGGGCTCGGTGGCGGCCTCGCCGTGGAAGGTCAGGTCGACCACGGTGCGGCCCTCGCCGGACGGCTCGCCGCCGACCGGGAAGAGTTCGTGGGCGAGTTCGGAGCCGGGCGTGGCGAGCAGGTCGGTGACCTTGCCGGATTCCACGATGCGGCCTCCCTTCATCAGAGCGGCGGAGTCGCAGATGGCCTTGACCACGTCCATCTCGTGGGTGATGAGCAGGATGGTCAGGCCGAGCTGCTGGTTGAGGTCGCGCAGCAGCTGCAGGATCGAGCGGGTGGTCTCGGGGTCGAGAGCCGAGGTCGCCTCGTCGGAGAGCAGCACCTTGGGGTCGCCGGCCAGGGAGCGGGCGATGCCGACCCGCTGCTTCTGGCCGCCGGACAACTGGGCCGGGTAGGCGCGGGCCTTGTCGGAGAGGCCGACCAGGTCGAGCAGTTCGAGGGCCTTGCGGCGGCGCTCGCGGCCGGAGACGCCGAGGATCTCCAGGGGCAGTTCGACGTTGTCCCGCACGGTGCGCGAGGACAGCAGGTTGAAGTGCTGGAAGACCATGCCGATACCGGTGCGGGCGGTCCGCAGGGCGGAGCCCGCCCGGTCGGAGCGGCCGGCGAGCGCGGTCAGGTCGCGGCCGGCCACCTCGACGGTGCCGGAGGTGGGTCGTTCCAGCAGGTTCACGCAGCGGATGAGCGTGCTCTTGCCCGCGCCGCTGCGTCCGACGACGCCGTACACCTCACCCTCGCGGACGTGCAGGTCGACGCCGTCGAGGGCCACCGTCTCCCGGTCACGGGAACGGTAGACCTTGGTCAGGCCCGTTGTGGTGATCACTGGATTTCCGTCACTGTCGAGTGCGCGGCGGACGAAAGCCGCACACGGGGCGTATGGACCGCGGACAGGGCATGGCTGCGCCCCTCGGGGGGCGTGCGGGAAAGGTCAGCAGTGGGTGCCGGGCGGCTGGGGGTCGTGCGCCAGCCGGCAGCGGCGGAAGGTCTGCTGCAGTTCCAGGTCCATGGGGAGGTGCGATCCGTGGCAGGAGGGGCGGGTCTCGCTTCGGGGCGCGAGACTCAGATGGCGTGGGCCCTCAGCGTGCACACATTCGACACATACGACGAACACCGGGCGTCATCGCCTCGGTCGCGCGGCAGCGGCGGTTCGTCGTGGTCATGCGCACCAGTAAAGCAGACGCCCGTGCGGCGTACCAATATCCGGTCTCGCAGTCCGGAATGTGGACAGGCCGGGGGGCCGGGAACCGGCGATTCCCGCCCGTAATAGAGTCGCGCCATGCTCGACGCGCTCACGATCGTGGTCTCGACCACGGCGCTGCTCCTGGCGTCCTGGTGCGGTTTCGCGGCCTTCCGCGACCAGCCCACCAAGGACTGGCACTTCATCGGCATGGCCCTGGTGGCGGTGCTGGCGCTCGTCCAGCTGGTGATAGGTGTGGTCAAGCTCACCGGCGGCGAGAAGCCGGTGGACGGCACGACGATCTTCGTGGCGTACCTGATCGGCGCGGCCTGCACCGTCCCGGCGGCGGGCTTCATGTCGCTGACCGAGCGCACCCGCTGGGGCTCGGCGATCGTGGCCGCGGGCGGGGTGATCCTGGCCGTGCTGGAGGTGCGGCTCCACGACATCTGGGGAGGCATCAGTGCCTGAGACCGCGAAGGACGCCACCGCGCCGGCCGCCGCCGAGCGCGGGATCGGCCGCGGGCCGGGCCGGCTGCTGCTCTCGCTGTACGGCGTCTTCACCGTCGCCGCGCTCTCCCGCGCGATCGTGCAGATCAGCATGCAGTTCGACGAGGCGCCGCTGGCGTACCTGCTCTCCCTGCTGGCGGGCATCGTCTACGCGGTGATCACGGTGGCCCTGTGGCGAGGCGGCGAGGGCGCGCGGAAGGTGGCGCTGGTCAGCTGCGCGCTGGAACTGGCCGGCGTGCTGACCGTGGGCACACTGACGCTGGTCGACTCCGGGGCGTTCCCCGACCAGACCGTGTGGTCCGACTACGGCATGGGCTATCTGTTCCTGCCCGTCGTCGTGCCGGTGACCGGCCTGCTGTGGCTGCGCCGGCCGGCGCAGCCACAGCAGGCCTCGGGATCCTGACGCGGGCTCAGGCGCTCGCGGCGTAGGTCTCGGGCCGGGCGGCCGGCTTCTCCATGTGCACCAGGCTCAGGTGGCGCGTGACCGGCTCGACGTTGCCGATCTGCGCGTAGCCCAGCTTGCGGTACAGCTGCAGGTTGACCTCGCTGCGGTGCCCGGTGAAGAGCCGGTAGCGCTTGGCCTCGCTCTCCGCGGCCAGACGCTCCTCGATGGCCCGGAGCAGACGGCCGCCGAGTCCGTGCCGCTGCATGCGGGGGTGGACGATCAGCTTGGCGAGCCGCGCGGTGCCGTCCTCGTCGACGGAGCCGCGGACCGAACCCACCACCTCCTCGCCCAGCCGGGCCACCACCACGATCCCGCCCGCGAGTTCGGCGCGCAGCGCCTCGAGGGTCTGGGTCAGCGGTTCTATGCCGTAGTCCCCGTACAGTGCGGCTTCGTCCTGGTAGCAGAGGTACTGCAGTTTGAGGATCTTCTCGGCGTCGTCGCCGGTAGCCGCAGAGATGGTCACGCTCATGCCCATGTGCGCTGGCCTCTCCTTCGAGTCCGCCCGGGCCGCGGGGGGTGAGGGTGCGGCGCGGGACGTTGCCCTGAATCGTTTCCGGAAGGCGGCGCGGCCGTGCACAAGCGTCCGTACGCCGACTGTTTACGGTGCATTACCCCGTCGTACGGGTGATGCAACCCCGGTTGCGAGGATCGTACGCAGGCAACTCAGGCACCGGGAACGCATCGGTCCGAGGCTGCCCTGTGAGATTCCCAACTCCCGGGAGATTTCACGGTAAGTGGGGTCGGAACGGGAGATCAGGGCGGATACCAGCTCGGGGCAGCGCCCGGGCAGCCGGCGCGCGGCGGCCAGCAGGGTGCGGCGCTGCTCGGCGGCGAGCACCTGCTGTTCGGTGCTCGGCAGGGAGTCGGCGGCGAGCTGGCGGGCGGGGCCGTACGACGTCTCCCGGCGGGCCCGGCGCACGGCGAGGCGGACCTCGGCCCGCACCGCCCGGCGCAGCCAGCGGGCGGGGTCGGGGGGCGGTTCGGGGAGCTCCAGCAGCCGCAGCCACACGGACTGTTCGAGGTCCGCCGCCTCGACGCAGGCGGGGACGGACTCGGCCGCCGCCTCGGCCGCGAGCAGCGGGCGGATGGCGGTCAGCTCTTCGTGTCGTACGCGCGAGGTCATGCCCGCCGGGACATCCCCGACGCGCCGGGTGGTTGCCCCCTGGCGGGGGAACCACCCGTGCGCGGGAGGGGATCACCTCGTGTTGACGATCACTTCCGGCCGACGAAGTCCGCGCGGGCCAGGAGCGCGGTGTCGCAGTTGTCCGAGAAGATGCCGTCGATGCCCTGCTCGAAGTAGACCTTGAAGGCGCCGAAGGCGTCGCCGTAGGCGTTGGGGTCCGTGCCGACCCGGAAGTCGGCGGGCAGGAAGCTGTTCTCGTTGCGCATCGTGTAGGGGTGCAGGATCAGCCCGGCCTTGTGGGCGTCGCGCACCAGCGTGGTGGGCGTGCCGAGCTTGCCGGCCGCGTCACGCGGGATGATCAGGTTCAGGGTGGGGCCGATGCCCTGCGCGAAGCCGGCGATCCACTTCAGGCCGGCCGGGGTGACCAGGTCGGCGACGGTGCGCGGGTCCCCGGCTGCGACGAAGTCGTACGGACGGGTGGTCGCCGCGTCCAGCAGGACGACCTTGGGGTTGTGCAGGCCCAGCGCGCCGAGCCGCTGGATGCTGCCGGGCTCGAAGGACTGCAGGAACAGGGGGGAGTTGCGCTTGTCGCGGCCGTAGCGGCGCAGCAGCTTGGCGAGCCGCTCCTCCAGGCCCAGGCCGATGCCGCGGAAGTAGGTGGGGTGCTTGGTCTCGACGTGCAGCCACACCGCCTTGCCGCGCCGGCGGCCCTGCTCGTCGGCCCAGCGCAGCACCTCCTCGAAGGTGGGCACCTCCCAGTGGCCGTTGTAGAGGGTGTTGCGCTGCCGCTGTGCGGGCAGGCGCTCGACCGCGCGCAGGGTCTTGAGCTCGGCGAGGGTGAAGTCCTCGGTGAACCAGCCGGTGGTCGCGACCCCGTCGAGGGTCTTGGTGGTCCGGCGGGAGGCGAACTCGGGGTGGTCGGCGACGTCCGTGGTGCCGCCGATCTCCGGCTCGTGGCGGCAGACGAGGTGCCCGTCCTTGGTGGGGACGACGTCCTGCTCGATGACGTCGGCGCCGAGGTCCAGGGCGAGCTGGTAGGAGCCCAGGGTGTGCTCGGGGCGGTAGCCGCTCGCGCCGCGGTGGCCGACGACGGTCGGGACGGGCAGGGGGTGGACGGGAACGGAGCCGTGCGAGGAGCCCCGCTCGCCCGCCACGGCGGTGCCCGCGCCGCCGAGCACGGTGACGCCGGCGCCGAGCGCCGCGGCCCCGATCAGTGCCCGGCGCCCGGGCCCCCTGCCCTGCTCCCGGCCGCCCTGCTGCTCGTGCGTCATGTGCGCTCCCTCGTGTCGGCCGAACGTCCGTCCGGATCCTGCCAAGCGACGCGCGCATCGTAGGCGGGCCCGTGTTTCCTTCGAGCGGCGAGCGACGGAACGTGACGGAAACGCATGTCAACAATGCGTACCGGTCGTGTGAACCCGGTGTGCGTGTCGCGCCGTGGCGGAAGTATCGTCCTCGGCGGGGGTGGCGCACACTGGTGAGCGAACCCCGCGGGCGTCCGGCCGGACTCCCGCCGACCACGACCGGAGGACCCGTTGTTCCGCATCATCCTCAAGGCACTGCTCGGAGTACTGATGCGCGTCCTGTTCCGCCCCCGGGTCGAGGGCGCGGAGCACATCCCGGGCGACGGCCCCGTGATCCTCGCCGGCAACCACGTCACCTTCATCGACTCGATGTTCCTGTCACTGGTCGTGAAGCGTCAGGTCTTCTTCATCGGCAAGGACGAGTACGTCACCACCCCCGGGGTCAAGGGCCGGCTGATGGCGGCCTTCTTCACCTCCGTCGGCATGATCCCCGTGGACCGCGACGGCGGGCACGGCGGCGTCGCCGCGCTCATGACCGGACGTCGCATCCTCGACGAGGGCCGGGTCTTCGGCATCTACCCCGAGGGCACCCGCTCCCCCGACGGCCGCCTCTACCGCGGCCGCACGGGCGTGTCGCGGCTGGCGCTGATGACCGGCGCGCCGGTCGTCCCGTTCGCGATGGTCGACACCGACCGGATCCAGCCGGGCGGCGCCGGCGTCCCGCGGGTGCACCGCTTCACCGTCCGCTTCGGCAAGCCGCTGGAGTTCTCCCGCTACGAGGGCATGGACCGCGACCGCTATGTGCTGCGCGCCGTCACCGACGAGGTGATGAGCCATGTGATGCGGCTGTCCGGCCAGGAGTACGTCGACATCTACGCCACCAAGGCGAAGGCGTCCAAGGCCACGGACCACGCGACGGCGGCGTAACCCCCTCCCCCACGCCCTCTCACCCTCACAGGCGCGGCATCCGGCCGACCGGCCCGTTGCCCGCGGGAGTCCGCGCCGGGGTGAGCGCGACCTCGCCGCGCGGGCCGCGGGAGATCTGGCCGATACTCGCCGACAGGTCGGCCTCCATCCCCCCGGGCAGTTTGAGCCGGATCAGCACCGGCAGCAGGAACCCCACCGCGATGAGCCCCGCCAGCACCGGGGTGAGCGTCGTGAGCATCACGGCGGTGACATGGTGCTTCCACAGGAAGTCCACCCAGGCCGCGCCGAGCACGGCGGTGGCCACCAGCACCAGGACCGCGCTGCTCAGCCGGCTCCCCCGGGCCGCGCGGGCGTCCTCCTCCAGCAGCCGCAGGGCCCGCTCCGCGTCCTGGTGCGCCGGGTCGAGGCGGCGGCAGCGGGTGAGGAAGCGCTGGGCCCGTCGCCGGTGGAGCAGTTTCAGCCGGACGTCGACGGTCTGCGTGCCCAGGCGCTGCTCCACGACCCCTGCCACGAAGTGCGGTTCGGCCTCGCGCTCGGCCAGCCGGATGGCGGCCCGCGCCTCCTGGCCCGCGTCGCGGTGGCGGTCGGCGTTCTGCTCGGCGTCGCCGGCCTGCACCAGCAGGCGCGCGAGCGCGAGCCGCAGCTGCCACTCCGGCTGGTCCCGCACCCCGCGCCGGCCGAGCACGCGTCGTAGTTCCTCCTCTGCGGCGCCGAGGTCCCCGGCGCCCTCCGCCAGCGCCACCGCGAGCCCGAGGGCCGCGCTGCCGCTGTCCGGGTCCACCGCGACCGCCCGGCGGAACGCGCCGGCCGCCTCCGCCGTCGTGGCGTCGCCCCCGCCCTCCCGGGCCCGGTGCAGCGCGAGGCTGCCCAGCTCGACGTGGGCCTGTACGTCGTACCAGTCCAGCTCCACGGCCCGGCGCAGCACGGCCTCGGCCTCCGTGTACCGGCCGAGCTGCACATAGAGCGCGCCCAGTTCGGTGTGGGAGCGCCCGTACGGGTCCAGTTCCACGGCGCGGGCGAAGTGCCGCTCGGCTGCGGCCGGCTCCGCGCGCCGGTGCGCGATCAGCCCGAGGCAGGTGTGGGCCGCGGCGTTGCGCGGGTCCTCGCGGCCGACGGCCCGGCAGTGGGCGGCCGCCTCGGCGAGACGCTCGTCCGACTGCGGGCCGCCGGGGCCGAGGTCCGCCAGGCGCACCAGCGACCAGGCGCGGCCGATCCGGAAGTCGTGGTCGTGCGGCCGGCCCCGCAGGACCTCCGCGAAGGCGTCCGCCGCGTCCAGCGGGCGCTGGTCCATCAGCGCGACCCAGCCGGTCGCGGCACGGGCCTCCGCCCGCCCGAGGGGTCCGGACGCGGATTCCAGCAGTTCCTCCAGGACCTGCCCGGCCGGGGTGTGCTCGCCGCGCTCCGCGTGCACCGCGGCCAGCTGGAACCGGAGCGACGCCAGGTGCGGGCGGACCCGGGTGAACTCCTCGACGCGACGCTCGGCCTCGTCCAGGCTGCCGCATTCGCGCAGCGTGGTGACCAGCTGGTCGTGGGCGGCCACGCTGTACGGGGCGTCGGCCACGGCGCGTTCGCACTGGGCCAGGGCCTCGTCGTACCGGTGCCGCTCGCGGAGCACGGCGGCGAGGCGGCATCGCACGGACACCGCGTCCGGGACCCTGCCGAGCAGCGCCTCCGCGGCCTGTTCCGCCTCCTCGGAACGGCCCAGTCCGGCGAGGGTGTCGACCAGCAGCCGGCACGCCCACTCGTGCTCCGGGTCGAGCTGCAGGGCCCTCCGCAGATGCGGCAGCGCCTCCTCCCGGCGGTAGGTGTCGGCGAGCACCTGCGCGGTCGCGACGTGCGCGGCGGCGATCTCGGGATGGCTGCCGCGCGCCCGGCGGGCGACGGCCTCCGCCTCGTTCCAGCGCCGCAGCGAGCACAGCACCTCCACCTTGAAGGTGAGGGTGCGGACCCGGTCGGGACGCAGGGCGAGGGCGCGGTCGACGCTCTCCAGGCACTCCGTGTCCTTGTCCTGGTCCCAGAGGCAGTAGGCCAGGTCCATGTGGGCGTCCGGCGCCGCGGGACGGCGGTCGACGCCGCGCCGCAGCACCTGTTCGGCCTCGTCCCAGTGCCGTGAACGGCGCAGGAGCCAGCCCAGGAGGTCCACGGCGTCGGAGGCGTCGTCGGTGAGTTCCGCGGCGCGCCGGGCGAACGGCAGGCCCTCGCCGGGGCGTTCCATCGCGGAGTACAGCCATCCGACGGCGGTCAGGACCTCGGGGTCGTCTGGCCGGAGCCCGGCGGCGTCCTCGGCGGCCCGCTCGGCCTCGTCCCAGCGTCCGAGCGTCCGCAGAGCGGCGAGCCTGCCGAGCAGCGCGTCGCGGTGGTCCGGTTCGCGCCGCAGCGCCTCCTCGTACGCCTCGCACTCCTCGGCCGTGCGGTCCTGCTCGCCGAGGCAGCGGGCGAGCAGCCAGGGGCCCGTCGCCGAGCGGGGCGACGCGGCGGCGGCCCGGCGCGCGGCCGACTCGGCGGCGGCCCGGTCCGCACGGCCCTCGTGCGCCAGGACGAGGAGTTCCAGCGCTTCCGCGTCGTCGGGGCGCAGGCGCAGGCACTCCTCGGCCGCGACGAGGGCCCCTTCGTGGTCGTCCCGTGCCAGGGCCGTCCTGGCGCGGGAGGCGGCCAGGACGTCGGCGGGCACGCCGC
Organism: Actinacidiphila glaucinigra; assembly: GCF_035918135.1. NCBI lineage: Bacteria > Bacillati > Actinomycetota > Actinomycetes > Kitasatosporales > Streptomycetaceae > Actinacidiphila > Actinacidiphila glaucinigra. Next base: position 7,043,786 of record NZ_CP109144.1, on the reverse strand, counting down.
GGCGGGCCGCCTCCTCCAGGGCGGCCTCGGCCTCGCTCCAACGTGCCGCCGCGCGGAGGCCGTCGAGCCTCGCGACGTGCGCGTCCGTCGCGCGGGGGTCGAGCCGCAGGGCGCGGTCGGCGGCCGCCAGCGCCTCCTCGGTGCGCTCCGCGGCGACCAGGACCGTCGCCAGGAGGGCGTGGGCCTCGGGCTCGTCGGCTGCGGTCTCGGCGCCCTGCCGGGCGGCGGCCTCGGCGTCGGCGAGACGACCGAGGCTGTGCAGGGCCCGGACGCGCAGGCGGGCCGAGAAGCCGCGGCCCGGTTCCGCCCGGAGTGCGGCCTCGCACTCCGCGACCGCCCGCACGTACCTCTGCCGCGCGAAGGACAGGCAGGCCTGCTCCTCCAGGAGCAGGCCCTCCAGACGTCCCGTGCGGTCCGCCGCGCGCAGCGAGGTGATCATCTCCGCCGTGTCGTCCCAGCGGCGGGCGCTGCGCAGCAGGGCCAGCGCGCGCTCCATCAGGGAGGTGTCGCCGGGTTCGAGTTCCCTGGCGCGCGTCACGGCGGCGAGTGCCTCGTCGTACCGGCCGGCCGCGCCCAGCGCCCCGGAGAGGCGCAGCAGTGCCTCCGGATCGGCGGGCCGCAGCGCGGCCGCGTGCCGGACGGCCGCGATCGCCCCGTCCACGTCGCCGCCGCGCCTCAGCAGATCGGCCCGGACGCCGAGCGCCCAGTCCGAGCACGGGTCGAGCGCCAGGGCCTCCTCGGTACGGGCCAGGGCGCGGTCGAGTGCTCCGCCGGCCAGTTCGGCGGCGGCGAGTTCCAGCCGGACACCGGGCGCGTAGGGGCACTCCCGCGCGGCCCGCCGTCCCGTGGCGAGTGCCTCCGCCGGGTCGCCGCCCCGTCGTTGCGCCTCGGCCTTGCACTCCCAGGCGAGTTCCCAGTGGGGTTCCAGTGCCAGCGCCCGGTCGCAGGCCGCGACCGCCTCGTCCGTGCGTCCGAGGTCGACGAGGCAGCGGGCGTGTTCGACGTGCGCCTCGGGCCGCCGTCCGTACCGGGCGGCGAGGCGCTCGGCGGCCTCCAGCGCGGCCCGGGCGTCGCCCCGGCGGCTCTCGTACCGGACCTCCGCCGTGAGCACGGCGACGTCGTCCCGGTCCAGGGAGCGGGCGGAGAGCAGCTTGGCGCGGGCGAGTTCGCCGCCGCCCCGGCTCGCCGCGATGCGTACGGCCGCGCAGCGGACCTCGACGGGGTCGGCGAGCGCGCGCTCGGCGTCCTCCAGGCCCCGCAGTGCGGCGGCGGTGTCGCCGAGTTCGACGCGGGTCCACGCGGCGCCGATCCAGCCCTCCGCGTGGCGCGGTCCGACGGAGGTGGCCTGTTCGAAGGCCGCCAGTGCCTCGTCCCAGCGGCACGCGTCGTGGTGGAGCCAGCCCAGCGCCGTGTGGACGTCCGCGGCCCGCGGGTGCCGCGCCGCGGCGGCCGTGCCCTCGGCCAGGGCCTCGTCGAGGCGGCCCATGCGTTCGAGGGCCGCCACGCGCCACCCCGCTGCGGGGCCGCATTCCGGGTCGTGGCGCAGGGCGGTGGCGAACTCCGTGAGCGCTGCCCGGTGTTCGTACTGCCGCAGCCGCAACCGGCCGCGCGCGACGTGCAGTCGGGCCGTCCGCTCCGGATCGCCCTCCGCGCGGGCGAGCTCCACGCCGATGACGGACTCGGTCTCCTCGTAGCGGCAGTCGAGGGTGTACTCCCTCAGGACCGCCAGGACGTCGGTGTCCTGACCGGACTGTGCGTCCGTGCTCATGGCGCTCCCTCCCCCGCGGCGGGTACCGGCAGCATACGGAGTGCGATCCGGCCCCGTGCGGGCGGAGTCGGCGGCCGGCGCAACCCGCGGACCCGCACGGCGCGTCCTCCCGAGTGACGGATCCGCCGGGGGCGGGGGGACGTGTGCAGTACATAGAGGTGACGGAACTGGCGGGGGTGCGGTCGGCGCTCATCCGCTTCCGCAGCCGCGGGACGGCGCTGACCTTCGAGCTGTACCCGATGATCCATCTGGCGGAGCCCGCGTTCTACGCGGAGGTGACGGCCCGTCTGCGCGCCTCCTGCGACCTGGTGATCGCCGAGGGCGTCCGGGACAGTACGGCGACGCGGGCGCTCACGCGGTCGTACCGCAGCCTCTCCGGCCACGAGCGGCTGGGACTGGTCGTCCAGGACATCGACTTCGCCACGCTGGGTGTTCCGGTGATATGCCCGGACATGAGCGGTGCGGAGTTCGACGACCGGTGGCGGCGGCTGCCGCTCAGGGAACGGGCGGCGCTGGCCGCGCTCGTCCCAGCCTACGTCGCGGGCATGCGGCTGCTCGGCACGCGCCGGTTCCTCGCCCGGCACCTGCAGTTGGAGGACCTGCCCGGTGACGACGAGGAGACGGAGCTCTGGACGGACGACCTGGTGCTGCACCAGCGCGACCGCCTGCTGATCGACGCGCTGAGGCATCTGCACCACGCTCGGGCCGGCCGTACCGAGCCGTTCACGGCCGGGATCCTGTACGGCGCGGCGCACATGCGCGCGGTGACGACGGCGCTGATGGACCTGGGTTACCGGCCGGCCGGCTCGCAGTGGCTCACGGTCTTCTCCCTCGACGACCCCGGCGCCGCCTGACGCGGTGCGGGGACGGAGGCGAGGCCGAGGCCGAGGGCGACGCGCCCCGCGCGGAGCTGCCGAACGCCCCCGTGCGACGCGCCGCTTCGCCCCGCGGCCGCAGCCTTCGCAGCCCTCAGTGGCCCACGGCGGAGATCCGGCTCTCCGCGAGCCGCTGGCCGCGCAGCAGGCGCCAGGCGGCGATGGCGGCCAGCAGGAGGACGGCGCCGCCGGCGCCGGACGCGGCACGCAGGCCGTCGGTGAAGGCGGCGGGGTCTGCCGAGGCGGGGCCGCCGGAGATGCCGGTGACGACCGAGCCCAGGAGGGCGATGCCGAGGGCGGCGCCGAGTTCGTACGCGGTCTCGGAGACGCCGGAGGCGGCACCGGCCTGCTGCGGCGGAACGCTGGAGAGGATGACGTCGGCCGTGACGGTGAACGACAGCCCGGCTCCGGCGCCGACGACCAGCAGGGCGGCGCCGAGGAAGAGGTAGCCCGTGCCGGGACGCAGGGCCAGGAGCGCGAGCAGGGCGAGTCCGGTGGCGCCGAGGCCGCCCGCGACGGCGACGCGGACCGACCAGCGGCGCGCGACGGCGCCGGCGGCGAGACCGGTGGCGGCGGCGCCGAGGGTCGCGGGGAGTTCGCACAGGCCCGCCTGGAGCGGGGAGCGGCCCTGGACGAGCTGGAGGAACTGGGAGAGGAAGAAGACGCTCCCGGCGAGCCCGAGCACGGTGAGCAGGTCCGCCAGCACGGCGCCGGAGAAGCCCCGGTGCCGGAAGAGCCCCATGTCCAGCAGCGGCTTGGGCAGGGCGAGTTGCCTGCGGACGAAGGTGTACAGGCAGGCCGCGCCAAGGAGGCCCGCACCGGCCGCGCCGGCGCCGGGGCCGTGCACGGCGAGCTGCTTGACGGCGTAGACGACGCCGAACATGCCGAACAGCGAGAGCAGGACGCTCAGCGGGTCCCAGGGGCCGGGCGCGGGGTCGCGGGACTCGGGCAGCAGCCGGGCGCCGACGACGAGCAGCAGAGCCATGACGGGCAGGTTGATGAGGAAGACCGAGCCCCACCAGAAGTGCTCGAGGAGAATCCCGCCGACGACCGGGCCGAGGGCCGCGCCCGCGGTCGAGACGGCGCCCCAGACGCCGATGGCGAAGCTCCGCTCGCGCGGGTCGGGGAAGAGGGTGCGGATCAGCGCGAGCGTGGACGGCATGAGGGTCGCGCCCGCGACGCCCATGAGGGCGCGGGCGGTGATGAGCATGCCGGGGCTCGTGGCGTACGCGGCGAGCACGGAGAGCGCGCCGAAGGCGGCGGTGCCGGTGAGCAGCAGCCGCTTGCGGCCGACGCGGTCGCCGAGGCCGCCCATGGAGACGAGCAGGCCGGCGATGACGAAGGAGTAGATGTCGCCGATCCACAGCAGTTGGGTGGACGTGGGCCGCAGGTCCTCGCTGAGGAAGGGCACGGCGAGGCCGAGCACGGTGGCGTCGACGGCGATGAGCAGCAGCGCGAGGGTGAGGACGCCGAGGGCGAGCCAGCGGGCGGGGTGGCCGCGGTCGTCGTGGCGGGTGGTCGTGACGGGTGCGGCGGTGGTCATGACCCGCTCCGGGGTGCGCGCAGCATGCCGCCGAGCAGCAGGTCCGTGACCATGCGGGCGGAGTCGAGGCGGGCCATGCGGCCGTCCTGGACGGACCAGGCCGAGGCGGCGATGAGCGCGTACAGCGCTTCGACGAGCCAGGCGGGGGTCAGGTCGTAGCGGAGGGCGCCGGCTTCCTGGCCGCGCCGGAAGAGGGCGGCGACCCGGGCGTCGATGCGCGCCCAGCCGTCGTTGATCTCGGCGAAGTCGTAGAGCTGGTTCTCGCCGTAGAGGAAGGCCAGGAAGCCGGAGACGGGCACGGCCTCGGCGATGAGCCGGCGGACGGCCTCGACCGGGTCGCCCTCCTCGATGCGCGCCGCGTCCAGGCACTCCTCGGTCTGCTCGATGCCGAGCACGCCGAGGGCCCGCACGAGCGCGTCCCGGCCGGGGAAGTGCCGGTGGAGCGTGGCGCGGCTGACGCCGGCGGCCTTGGCGATCTCGTCCATGGAGGCGGTGGCGCGCCGCGACAGCAGGTCGGCCGCGTCCCGCAGGACCTGCTCACGATCGAAGCTCATGAGACGAGGGTAACGCGTATGAGACATTGATGTCTCATACGAGAGAACGAAGAAGCCCGGCCGGGTGGACGGACCCGGCCGGGCTCCCCGCGTGCGGAATCAGCCCTTGGCCTGCGCCCACGCCAGCTGGACCGCGAGGTCCCGCTTGACCTCGGCGAGCTGGACGACCACCGCCGACGGCGCGGTCCCGCCGCGACCGTCGCGGGATGCCAGCGCGCCGTGGACGTCGAGCACGGTGCGCACCTGCGCGGTGAGGTGGGGCGAGATCTTCGCGAACTGCTCGTCGGTCAGCTGGTCCAGCTCGATGCCCTCGGCCTCGCAGACCTTGACGCACTCCCCCGCGACCTCGTGCGCGACGCGGAAGGGTACGCCCTGCTTCACCAGCCACTCGGCGATGTCCGTGGCGAGCGAGAAGCCGGCCGGGGCGAGCTCCTCCATGCGCTCCCGGTTGACGGTGAGCGTGGCCATCATGCCCGTGAAGGCGGGCAGCAGGACCTCGAGGGTGTCGCAGGAGTCGAAGACCGGCTCCTTGTCCTCCTGCAGGTCCCGGTTGTACGCCAGCGGCAGCGCCTTCAGCGTGGCGAGCAGGCCGGTCAGGTTGCCGATGAGCCGCCCGGACTTGCCGCGGGCGAGTTCGGCGATGTCCGGGTTCTTCTTCTGCGGCATGATCGACGAGCCGGTGGAGAAGGCGTCGTGGAGGGTGACGAAGGAGAACTCCTTCGTGTTCCAGATGATGACCTCCTCCGCGATCCGCGAGAGGTCGACGCCGATCATGGCGGTGATGAAGGCGAACTCGGCGACGAAGTCGCGCGAGGCCGTGCCGTCGATGGAGTTGGCCACCGAGCCGTGCTCGAAGCCGAGGTCCCTGGCGACCGCCTCCGGGTCCAGCCCGAGCGAGGAACCGGCCAGCGCGCCGGAGCCGTACGGCGAGACCGCGGTGCGCACGTCCCACTGCCGAAGCCGCTCGGCGTCCCGGGACAGCGCCTGGACGTGGGCGAGCACATGGTGGGCGAAGAGCACCGGCTGCGCGTGCTGCAGATGGGTGCGGCCGGGCATGGCGACGTCGATGTGCGTCTCGGCGAGCCGGACCAGGGCGTGCTGCAGCTCGGCGATCAGGCCGCCGATGATCCGGGCGTGGTCGCGCAGGTACATCCGGAAGAGCGTGGCGACCTGGTCGTTGCGGGACCGGCCGGCGCGCAGCTTGCCGCCGAGGTCGGGGCCGAGCCGCTCCAGCAGGCCGCGCTCCAGGGCGGTGTGGACGTCCTCGTCGGCGATGGTCCCGGTGAAGGAGCCGTCGGCGACGTCGGACTCCAGCTGGTCGAGCCCCGCGAGCATGCGGGTCAGCTCGACGTCGCTGAGCAGCCCCGCCTTGTGCAGCACACGCGCGTGGGCGCGGGAGCCCGCGATGTCGTACGGCGCGAGCCGCCAGTCGAAGTGGACGGACGCGGAGAGTTTGGCCAGCGCCTCCGCGGGACCGTCGGCGAAACGCCCGCCCCAGAGCCGGACGTCGCCGCTGTTGGTGGTCACTGCTCTGCTCGCTTCCCTCGGGGGTGGATGTGCGGCCGCCTCCCCGCCCGGACGGGCGAGGAGGCGGGCTGCCGTGGTCGAGGCTACCGACTAGGCCAGGTCGCGCTTGGCGGCGATCTTCGACGACATGCCGAAGATCTCGATGAAGCCCTTGGAGAGGGACTGGTCGAACGTGTCGCCGGTGTCGTACGTCGCCAGGTTGAAGTCGTACAGGGACTCGGCGGACTTGCGGCCGGTGACGACGGCGCGGCCGCCGTGCAGGGTCATCCGGATGTCGCCGGTGACGTGCTGGTTGGCCTCCTCGATGAAGCCGTCCAGGGCCCGCTTGAGCGGGGAGAACCACAGGCCGTCGTAGACCAGCTCGCCCCAGCGCTGCTCGACCTGCCGCTTGTAGCGGGCCAGTTCGCGCTCGACGGTGACGTTCTCCAGCTCCTGGTGGGCGGTGATCAGGGCGATCGCGCCCGGAGCCTCGTACACCTCACGGGACTTGATGCCGACCAGGCGGTCCTCGACCATGTCGATCCGGCCGACGCCCTGGGCGCCCGCGCGCTCGTTGAGCTGCTGGATGGCCTGCAGGACGGTGACCGGCTTGCCGTCGACGGCGACCGGGACGCCCTGCTTGAAGGTGATGACCACCTCGTCGGCCTCGCGGGCCGCGGCGGGGTTCTGGGTGTACTCGTAGACGTCCTCGATCGGGGCGTTCCAGATGTCCTCGAGGAAGCCGGTCTCGACGGCGCGGCCGAAGACGTTCTGGTCGATCGAGTACGGGGACTTCTTGGTGGTGGCGATCGGGAGGTTCTTCTCCTCGCAGAACGCGATCGCCTTGTCCCGGGTCATCGCGTAGTCGCGGACCGGCGCGATGCAGGTCAGCTCGGGCGCGAGGGAGGAGATGCCGGCCTCGAAGCGGACCTGGTCGTTGCCCTTGCCGGTGCAGCCGTGGGCGACGATCGAGGCGCCGTGCTTCTTGGCGGCGGCCACGAGGTGCTTGACGATGGTCGGCCGGGAGAGCGCGGAGACCAGCGGGTAGCGGTCCATGTACAGGGCGTTGGCCTTGATCGCCGGGAGGCAGTACTCGTCGGCGAACTCGTCCCTGGCGTCGGCGACCTCGGCCTCCACCGCGCCGCAGGCGAGCGCCCGCTTGCGGATGACGTCCAGGTCCTCGCCGCCCTGACCGACGTCCACGGCCACGGCGATGACCTCGGCGCCGGTCTCCTCGGCGATCCATCCGATGGCGACGGAGGTGTCCAGTCCGCCCGAGTAGGCGAGTACGACGCGCTCGGTCACGGGTCTCTCCTTTGGTGCGCGAGGTCGAGTGCGTATGGCGGCGGTGACGATGCATACGCTGTTGGGTATAAGTATGCACTCCTCTGCATGCTTCGTCAATCGGCCGTGTCGCCGCAGGCCACAGGCGTGTCGGCGACTCCCGGCACCACCCGCGCCGAGGACGTTCCGGCCGCCCCCGCACGACCCCTCCCCGCTCCACGCGGCCATACCACAACGCCGCACGCCACGTAGGGAGAAACCGGGCTTTGAGCAGCGGCGCGAGACCGTGCGTATCCATGCGCATGGCGGCCACGACCACGATGATCCACAACAGCAGGGCGGGCAGGCGGCAGGCCATGCGCCGGATCCGGCCCCGCCGTTCCCCCGCGATCCCGCTGCTCCTCCTGGCCTGGGCGGGCGCCGCCGGGGTCGTGTGGCTGTGGTGGGGCAACACCCCCTACGTCCAGCCCACCACAGCCGGCCGGCTCACCGCCGCGGGCCGGATCACCGGCCTGCTCGGCGGCTACGCCATCGCCCTGGTCGTCCTGCAGATGGCCCGCGTACCCGCGCTGGAGCGGCGCGTGGGCAGCGACCGGGTGGCCCGCTGGCACGCGATGAGCGGCCGCTACGCCGTCTCCCTCGTCGTCGCCCACGTCGCGCTGATCCTGTGGGGCTACTCCGAGCAGTCCGGGCAGCCGGTCGTACAGCAGTCGGTCGCCGTGGTCACGGACTACCCGCGGATGATCGAGGCGACCGCCGGCACCGTGCTGCTGCTGATCATCGGCTTCGTCTCGGCGGGCGTGCTGCGCCGCCGGCTGCGCTACGAGACCTGGTACTACATCCACCTGCTGACCTACGCCGCGGTCTACCTGACCTTCTGGCACCAGCTCGCCACCGGCGCCGAGTTCGCGGGCAGCGCCACCGCGCGCGGCGTCTGGTACGCGCTGTACGGGTCGGTGACGGCGCTGGTGCTCTGGTACCGGGTGCTGGTGCCCGTCCGGCTCAACATGCGGCACCGCATGCGGGTCGCGGAGACCGTGCAGGAGGCGCCGGGCGTGGTCTCGGTGCTGATCACGGGACGCAGGCTGCACCGCCTCGGCGCGGAGCCCGGCCAGTTCTTCCGCTGGCGCTTCCTCGCCGAGGGGATGCGCTGGAGCGCCAACCCCTACTCCCTGTCGGCACCGCCGCGGCCCGACCTGCTGCGGATCACCGTCAAGGCGGTGGGCGGCCACAGCTCCGCGCTGGCCACGCTCGTGCCCGGCACGCGGGTGTGGGCCGAGGGCCCGTACGGCGCCATGACGGCCTCCCGCCGCCGCGGCGGCAAGGTGCTGCTGCTGGCCGGCGGCGCGGGGATCACCCCGCTGCGGGCGCTGTTCGAGACGCTGCCGGCCGCGCCCGGCGACCTCACGCTGCTGTACCGGGCCCGCAGCAGGCAGGACCTCGCGCTGTGGGCCGAGCTGGAGGAGATCGCGGCCGAGCGCGGCGCACGCCTGGTCTACGCGGTGAACGGACCCGACGGCGCCCGCCCGGAGATCACCGCCCAGGGACTGCGGCGGATGCTGCCGGACATCGACCGGCACGACGTGTACCTGTGCGGCCCCCCGGGACTGGCCGAGGAGTCGTACTCCGCGCTGCGCGAGGCCGGAGTGCCTGAACGACGTATCCACCACGAGTCCTTCGAGATGTGAGGTCCGAGTGAAGAAGAAGCACCCGCTGCGCCGGATCCTCCTGAGCAGCGTGACGACCGTCTCCGGGGTCGTGCTGCTGCTCGCCCTGAAGCCGACGACGGCGCCCTTCACCTCGCAGGCCGGGGGCCCGGCACAGCAGGTGCCGCCGGTCTCCGCGGCCCCCTCGCCCGCCGGCCCGGACCCGTCGGTGCCGGTGGCCTCGGATCCCGCGGACGGCGGCGGGTCCGGCGGTACGCGGGATCCCGGCAAGCAGGGCGGCGCGCCCGTACCGAAGACCGTCACCGGGGACGCCGCGCAGACCAGCTACGGCCCCGTCCAGGTCAAGATCACGGTCCAGGGCGGGCGGATCGTTTCGGCGGCGGCCGTCCAGGCCCCCGCCGGCACCCCCACCAGCGACCAGCTCACCGCCACCGCCGTCCCGGAGCTCAACCAGGCCGCGGTCACCGCCCAGAGCGCGCAGATCGACACCGTCTCCGGTGCCTCCTTCACCAGCGAGGGCTACCGGAAGTCGCTGCAGAGCGCCCTGGACAAGGCCGGTGTCTGACGATGTCCGAGAACCCGCCGCGCCTGCGGCACGTGGAGCACTGCATGGGGACGGTGTTCTCCTTCGACGTGCGCGGCGCCCGCGACCCCCGTGTCCGGGCCGCCCTCGACGAGGCGGTGGCGGGCCTGCACGAGGTCGACGCGGTGTTCTCCACCTTCCGCGCCGACAGCGAGATCAGCCGGCTGGGCCGCGGTGAACTCGCCCTCGCGGAGTGCTCCCCCGAGGTGCGGGAGGTCCTGGGGCTGTGCGAGGACGCCGAGCGCCGCACCGACGGCTGGTTCACCCCGCGCTACGCGGGCCCCGGTACCGCGCTCGACCCCACCGGCCTGGTCAAGGGGTGGGCGGTGGAGCGGGCCGTCCGGACGATCGCGGCGGCGGGCGCCGCCAAGGTCTGCCTCAACGGCGGCGGCGACGTCCAGCTGACCGGCGGCCCCTGGCGGGTCGGCATCGCCGACCCGCTGCGGCCCGGAGGGCTCGCCACCGTCGTCGAGGCCGACGGCGAACTGGCCGTCGCCACCTCCGGGCCCGCCGAGCGCGGCTGCCACATCCTCGACCCCCGCACCGGCGCCCCGCCCACCGAGGGGGCGGCCTCGCTCACCGTGGTGTGCGCCTCCCTCACCGAGGCGGACACCTGGGCGACGGCCGGGTACGCCATGGGCGGCCGGGCCCGCGAGTGGCTGGAAGCACTCCCCGATGTGGAGGCCTTCGCCGTCGCCGCCGACGGCACGACCTGGCACACCACGGGATTCGGGCGTTTCGTCGCCAAGTTGAGCGCTTGACGATCAGCTGTTCCAGGTGGCAAGAATGCGTCACATGGATCTGCAACTGAACGGCAAGGTCGTGCTGGTCACCGGAGGGTCCGACGGACTCGGCGCGGCCCTTGTCCGGCGGCTGGCCGCCGAGGGCGCCAGGGTGGCGCTGTGCGGACGTGACTCCGAGCGCATCGAGCACGTGGTGAAGGAGCTGGGCGCCACCGGTGCCGACGTGCTGGGCGTGCCCGCCGACGTCACCCGTCCCGAGGACCTCGAGCGCTTCGTCGCCGCCGCCGACGGGCGCTGGGGACGGATCGACGCCGTGGTCAACAACGCCGGCCGCAGCGCGGCCGGGTTCTTCGAGCGCCAGGACGACTCGGTGTGGGAGGAGGACCTGCAGCTGAAGCTGCACGCCGCGGTACGGCTGACCCGGCTCGCCCTCCCCCACCTGCGCGCCGCGGGGGGCGGCGGAGTCGTCAACACCCTCGCCGTGTCGGCCAAGGCCCCCGGCGCGGGCAGCACCCCGACCTCGGTCTCCCGCGCGGCCGGCCTGGCCCTGACCAAGGCGCTGTCCAAGGAACTCGGGCCCGACAACATCCGGGTCAACGCCGTCCTCGTCGGCCTGGTCGAGAGCGGCCAGTGGACCCGGCAGGCCGAGCAGCGCGGGATCGCCGTCGAGGAGCTGTACGCCACGATGGGCCGCGACTCCGGCATCCCGCTGGGCCGGGTGGGCCGCGCCGAGGAGTTCGCGGACCTGGTGGCGTTCCTGCTGTCCGACCGGGCCGGCTACGTGACCGGCACCGGCATCAACTTCGACGGCGGCCTGAGCCCCGTCGTCTGACGGGAACCGGGGCGAGGAGAGGGACAGGGGCCCGGGCCCACCGGCTGGAGCTGGCGGGCCCGGGCCCACCCGCTCTAGCCGCCCGCGGCCAGGCGCAGCAGGTGCTCGGCGACCGCCTGCCCGCCCGCCGGGTCGCGGCTGATCAGCATGACCGTGTCGTCGCCGGCGATCGTGCCGAGGATGTCGTACACCTCGGCCTGGTCGATCGCGGACGCGAAGAACTGCGCCGCGCCCGGCGGGGTGCGGATGACGACGAGGTTGGCCGAGGCCTCCGCCGAGATCAGCAGCTCACTTGCGAGGCGGCGCATCCGCTCCTCCTTCACCGACTCCCCGAGCGGTGCCATGGGGGTGCGGAAACCGCCCTCGCTGGGCACGGCGTAGATGAGTTCGCCGTTGTTGGTGCGGATCTTCACCGCGCCCAGCTCGTCGAGGTCACGGGAGAGCGTCGCCTGGGTGACGCTCAGCCCGTCGTCGGAGAGCAGCTTGGCGAGCTGGCTCTGGGACCGCACCGGCAGCCGGTTCAGGATGTCCACGATCCGCCGGTGGCGTGCCATCCGGGTCTGCGGTACGGCCGCGGCTCCCCCGCCGGCCTGCTGCTGCGCCTCGCTCATCGTCGACTCATTCCCCGGATCGCGGTCCCTCTGCGGCGTGTACGGCGTCGAGGACGCCCGGCAGCGCCCCCAGGAACGCGTCCACCTCGGCGTCACCGAGGATCAGCGGCGGGGCGAGCCGCACCGTGTCGGGTACGGCGGCGTTCACCAGGAGTCCGGCGTCCTGAGCCGCCTTCTGCACCTGCGCGGAGAGCGGCTCGGTGAGCACGATACCCAGCAGGAGGCCCGCACCGCGCACATGATCGACCAGAGGGTGGCCCAGCGCCTCGACGCCCTGGCGCAGCTTCTCGCCCTGGCGCTTGACGTTCTCCAGCACGCCCTCCTGGGCGATGGTGTCCAGAACGGCGAGCGCCGCCGCACAGGCCACCGGGTTGCCGCCGAAGGTGGTGCCGTGCTGACCGGGGGTCAGCAGGTCGGCGGCGGGACCGAAGGCGAGGGTGGCGCCGATGGGCAGTCCGCCGCCGAGCGCCTTGGCGAGGGTGACGACGTCCGGCTCGACGCCCTGCGCCTGGTGCTCGAACCAGTGCCCGGTGCGGCCGATGCCGGTCTGCACCTCGTCCATGACGAGCAGGGTGCCGGTGGCACGGGTGATCTCCCGTGCGGCGGCCAGGTACCCGGCGGGCGGCACGATGACGCCGTTCTCGCCCTGGATGGGCTCGAGCATCACCAGCGCGGTCTCCTCGGTGACGGAGGCGCGCAACGCGTCGGCGTCACCGTACGGCACATGGGTGACGTCACCGGGCAGCGGGCGGAAGGACTCCTGCTTCTTGGGCTGCCCGGTGAGCGCGAGCGCACCCATGGTGCGGCCGTGGAAGCCGCCGTCGGTGGCCACCATGTGCGTACGGCCCGTCAGCCGGCCGATCTTGAAGGCGGCTTCGTTGGCCTCGGCGCCGGAGTTGCAGAACAGCACGCGGCCGGGGCGGCCGGACAGCTGGAGCAGCCGCTCGGCGAGGGCGACCGTCGGCTCGGCGATGAAGAAGTTGGAGACGTGGCCGAGGGTCGCGATCTGCTCCGAGACGGCGCGGACGACCGCGGGGTGGGCGGTGCCGAGGGCGTTGACGGCGATGCCGCCGAGGAAGTCCAGGTACTCCTTGCCGTCGGCGTCCCAGTACCGCGCGCCCTCGCCGCGGACCAGGGGCAGCCGCGGGGTGCCGTAGTTGTCCATCAGGGAGCCCTGCCAGCGCCGTGTGAGCGCCTCGTTCCCGTGGTCGCCGGTCCCGGTCATGCCCGTCCCCCTTCGCTCTGCGATGTGTCGCCGCCCGCCGCGTCGACGGGGTCGGGCACCACCATCGTGCCGATTCCCTCGTCGGTGAAGATCTCCAGCAGGATCGAGTGCTGGACCCGCCCGTCGATGACCCGGGCGGTGTGGACGCCGTTGCGCACCGCGTACAGGCACCCCTCCATCTTGGGCACCATGCCGCTGGACAGCTCGGGCAGCAGCTTCTCCAGCTCGCTCGCCGTGAGCCGGCTGATGACCTCGTCGCTGCGCGGCCAGTCCTCGTACAGGCCCTCGACGTCGGTGAGGACCATCAGGGTCTCGGCACCGAGCGCGGCCGCGAGCGCCGCGGCGGCGGTGTCGGCGTTGACGTTGTAGACCCCTGCTCCGTCGGCGGTGTCGGCGCTGCGGGCGATGGAGGAGACGACCGGGATGCGGCCGTCGTCCAGCAGGGCCCGGATGGCTCCGGTGTCGATCTCGGTGATCTGCCCGACCCGGCCGATGTCGACGGCCTCGCCGTCGATCACCGGGCGGTGCCGGGTCGCGCTGATGGTGTGGGCGTCCTCGCCGGTCAGACCGACGGCGAGCGGACCGTGCTGGTTGAGCAGGTTGACCAGCTCGCGCTGCACCTGCCCGGCGAGCACCATGCGGACGACGTCCATGGCCTCCGGGGTGGTGACCCGCAGCCCCGCCTTGAACTCGCTGACCAGGCCGTGCTTGTCGAGCTGCGCGCTGATCTGCGGGCCGCCGCCGTGCACGACGACCGGCTTGAGGCCGGCGTGCCGCAGGAAGACGACGTCCTGGGCGAAGGCCGCCTTCAGTGCCTCGTCGACCATGGCGTTGCCGCCGAACTTCACGACGACGGTCCTGCCGTGGTGCCGGGTGAGCCAGGGCAGCGCCTCGATCAGAATCTGCGCCTTCGGCAGGGCGGTGTGCTTGCGGGTGCTCATGAGCTGTAGGCGCTGTTCTCGTGGACGTACTCGGCGGTGAGGTCGTTGGTCCAGATGGTCGCGGTCTCGGTGCCGGCGGCGAGGTCGGCGGTGATGTGGACCTCGCGGTAGCGCATGTCGACCTGTTCGCGGTCCTCGCCGACGGAGCCGGACTTGCACACCCACACGCCGTTGATCGCCACGTTGAGACGGTCCGGCTCGAAGGCCGCGGAGGTGGTGCCGATCGCCGAGAGCACCCGGCCCCAGTTGGGGTCCTCGCCGTGGATCGCGCACTTGAGGAGGTTGTTGCGGGCGATGGAGCGGCCGACCTCGACGGCGTCGTCCTCGGTCGCGGCGTTGATCACCTCGATCTTGATGTCCTTGGAGGCGCCCTCGGCGTCCCGGATCAGCTGCCGGGCGAGGTCGGCGCAGACCTCCTCGACGGCGGCGGCGAAGGACTCCGCGGCGGGGGTGACGCCCGACGCGCCGGAGGCGAGCAGGAGCACCGTGTCGTTGGTCGACATGCAGCCGTCGGAGTCGGCCCGGTCGAAGGTGGTGCGGGTGGCGGCGCGCAGCGCCTCGTCGAGGGCGGCGGAGTCCAGGTCGGCGTCGGTGGTCAGGACGACCAGCATGGTGGCCAGGCCCGGGGCGAGCATGCCCGCGCCCTTGGCCATCCCGCCGACGGTCCAGCCCTCGCCCTCGTGCACGGCGGTCTTGTGGACGGTGTCGGTGGTCTTGATCGCGATGGCGGCCTTCTCGCCGCCGTGGGCGGAGAGCTCGGCCGCCGCCTTGGCGACGCCCGGCAGCAGCTTGCCCATCGGCAGCCGGACGCCGATCAGCCCGGTGGAGCAGACGGCGACCTCCCCGGCGCTCTGCCCGAGGGCGCCGGCGACCGCCTCGGCGGTGGCGTGGGTGTCCTGGAAGCCCGCGGGACCCGTACAGGCGTTGGCGCCACCGGAGTTGAGGACGACGGCGGAGACCCGGCCGCCCCCCAGCACCTGCTCCGACCACAGGACGGGGGCGGCCTTGACGCGGTTGGAGGTGAAGACACCGGCCGCGGCGAGCCGCGGACCCTCGTTCACCACGAGGGCGAGGTCCGGGTTGCCGTTCTCCTTGATCCCGGCGGCGATGCCCGCCGCCGTGAACCCTTGTGCTGCCGTGACGCTCACTGTGTCGTCTCCTTGTCCGCTTCTGGGCCGACGCACCGCAGGGGCGCGGCCTTCGCCGTGATGTCGGTGTGCGGCCCGGTCGCCGCGGCCGGGCCGCACGCGTCGGAGCCCGCGTCGCAGGGGGCGGCCCGGGTGAGCAGTTCGGCCACCGCTCGGCGCGCGCGGGCGGCGGGGCGGGGGGTCATGGCGCGACCCCCACGGTGCTCAGACCCAGCCCCTCGGGCAGGCCGAGCGCGATGTTCATGCTCTGCACGGCGCCGCCGGCGGTCCCCTTGGTGAGGTTGTCGATGGCGCTGACGACGACGACCCGGTCGGCGGCCTCGTCGTACGCCACCTGGATCAGCGCGGCGTTCGAGCCGTACACGGCGGCGGTGGCGGGCCACCGGCCCTCCGGCAGCAGGTGCGCGAACGGCTCGTCGGCCAGCGCCTTCTCGTAGGCGGCCCGTACGGCCTCGGCGGTGGTGCCGGGCCTGGCCTTGGCGCTGCAGGTGGCGAGGATGCCGCGGGGCATCGGCGCCAGCGTCGGGGTGAAGGAGACGGAGACCCGCTCCCCGGCCACGGCCGACAGGTTCTGGATCATCTCGGGGGTGTGCCGGTGCGTACCGCCGACCCCGTACGGGGTCATGCTGCCCATGACCTCGCTCCCCAGCAGGTGCGGCTTGGCCGCCTTGCCCGCGCCGGAGGTGCCGGACGCGGCGACGACGACGGCCTCGGGCTCCACCAGGCCCGCAGCGTACGCGGGGAAGAGCGCGAGCGAGACCGCGGTGGGGTAGCAACCGGGCACCGCGATGCGCTTGGACCCCTCCAGCGCTGCGCGGGCACCCGGCAGTTCCGGAAGGCCGTACGGCCAGGTGCCGGCGTGCGGGGAGCCGTAGAACCGCTCCCAGTCCGCGGCGTCCTCCAGCCGGAAGTCGGCACCGCAGTCGACGACGAGCGCGGTGTCCCCGAGCTGCTCGGCGACGGCGGCCGACTGCCCGTGCGGCAGCGCGAGGAAGACGACGTCGTGCCCGGCCAGCACCTGCGCACCCGTCGCCTCCAGGACGCGGTCCGCCAGCGGCAGAAGGTGCGGCTGCAGGCCACCGAGGCGCTGCCCGGCGTTGGTGTTCCCGGTGAGCGCGCCGATCTCGATCTCGGGGTGGTTCAGCAGCAGGCGCAGGATCTCCCCGCCCGCGTACCCGCTCGCTCCCGCCACCGCTGCCCGGAATGCCATGGACCCTCCTCGTCGATGGCATGACTATACGGCGCTCGGAACTTTTATGCAAAGCTTTTCGGCCCGCCACGACGGGGGCGCCGTGACCGAGCGCTGCAGCCGGCCACTACATCCCACCTCACCTTGCTACACCTCGCCGCCGGGATCATCCAAGGCCGGTCGGGCAACCGGCCTGTCGCAGACGTTGCATCCGCAGCGGACCCCGGGAGTGCGTGTGCCCACCGTCGCCGGCAAGGGGGCGGTGCGGGATGCCGGGCGGGGTGGGCGTCCGGCCCGGCACCCCGCACCGCTGCCGCATCCGCGACTTCTGCGGCTTTCGTGCCGCGCCCTGCCGCTCCGAGCAGCGGAAACTCCCTCACTGATCATCGTTAAACCACTTCAGTCCGGCCCGTCGCAGCAGTAGAGTCTGTGGCCATCCCGGGAACGGTTCACCATGCATGTAAAAACTCTGGGTGAATTCCGTGTGCCCCGGCTCTACCACTGACCCCTGGGGGGGCTTTGTCACCTGTGGAACCCGCCTGGTCCGTCCCGGCGCGCCCGAAGCGCGCGCGCCGGATCGCGGCCTGCACCGCTCTTGCTCTCTCGGCCGGCATGCTGCTGGCCGCCCCGGCTTCGGCCGACGCGCCGACACCGAATGCCCCGGCCGTCGAGCGGCCCGCGCAGCCCCGGCTCGACCGGCTGCCGACGCTCACGCTGCCGAAGCGCACCACCTCGAAGGCCCCGTCCTCGCGCGTCGCGGGCGCTGCCGCCGCGGACGTCCCGGCGAAGCCGCGTCAGGACGTGGACGGCGACGGGTACTCCGATCTGATGTACCGCGCCATCGACGGACAGGTATACGTCGAACCGACGAACGGCACGGACGGTCACGTCTACACGATCAACGGCGACTACGAAGAGCAGTACAAGGACATCATCGCGCCGGGCGACCTCGACGGCGGCGGCGGTCCGGAGTTCTTCACGCTGTCGGCGACCGGCAAGCTCTCGCTCTTCCAGAGCTGGGGCGCGGACAGCACCGGCTACGCCACCTGGTCCGGCAACGGCTGGCAGATCTACAACAAGGTCTTCGCACCCGGCGACCTGAACGGCGACGGCCGGGGCGACATCCTGGCCCGTACGCCCGCGGGCGAGCTGTACCTCTACACGTCCAACGGCGCGGTCGACAGCAACCCGCTCTCCGCGCGGACCAAGGTCGGCACCGGCTGGGGCGTGTACGACCAGCTCGTCGGCGCGAACGACATGAACGGCGACGGCATCGGCGACCTGGTCGCCCGCACGACCGCCGGCGACCTGTACTTCTACGCCGGCACCGGCAACGCCGCGGCCCCGTTCGCGGGCCGGGTCAAGGTCGGCACCGGCTGGAACGCGTACAACCAGCTCGTCGGTGTCGACGACCTGACCGGGGACGGTTTGGCCGACCTCCTCGGGCGCACCGAGGACGGCACGACCTACTTCTTCGAGTCGACCGGGCAGGGCACCTTCCTCGACCGCACCGATTTCGGCACGGGCTGGAACGCCGCATCGCTCTTCCTCGGAGCGGGCGGGAACCCCGACTTCGGCAAGAACGAGCTGATGGGGCTGGACACCAAGAACAACCTGTACTGGTACTACTCGAAGAACAACGGGCTGCTCAGCCCCCGCGAGTTCCTCGAGGAGCTCTGGTCGGGCGTCAACCTCACGCTGGTCTCGTCCCTCGACAAGGACGGCCAGGCGGACCTGCCGATCATCTACGACGGCACGCTGTACAACGGCGAGTACACGATCGGCAGTGGCTGGGGCATCTACAACAGCCTCGTCGGTCCCGGCGACCTGAGCGGCGACGGCAAGGGCGACCTGCTGGCGCGGGACAAGTCCGGCGTCCTCTACCTGTACCGGGGCAACGGCACGGGCAGCGCGTTCGCCAAGCGGACCAAGGTCGGCTCCGGCTGGGGCGTCTACAACAAGCTCCTCGGCGCGGGCGACTACACCGGTGACGGCCGCACGGACCTCCTGGCCCGCACCACCGGCGGCACCCTCTACCTGTACGCGGGCACGGGCAACGCCTCCGCCCCGTTCAAGTCGCGGGTCTCCATCGGCAGCGGCTGGAACACCTACAGCAAGCTCGCCGCACCCGGCGACATCAACGGTGACGGCAAGGGCGACATCGTCGGCGTCAACTCCGCCGGCGACCTCTACCGCTACACCTCCACCGGAACCGGGAAGTTCACTGCGAAGGTCCGGATCGGCCCCGGCTGGAACACCTACCGCAACCTGTACTGAGCAACCCCGCACCACACAGAGCGCCCTGCGGCCGGTCTTCCGGCGGCAGGGCGCTCCTGCGTGCCGGCGCCGGGACTCGTCCCACCGGCTCCGGGAACTCCGGCCAGAAGCGCGCCGGCGCCCCGGCAGGTCGGTGTCCCAGCGGAACTCCGCGCCGCGGGCGGCCGGCCGGCCGGCCGGCCGGAACAGGTATGCCTCAATGTCCGTGGCACGCAGGCGGGCGGGCCTTCCGCGCCGGGCGGACGTCCTCCTCGATGCCCGGGTGGAGCCGGACCGGCCCGCCTGGAACCAGCGGCCGCCGCAGGCGGCCGGGACGGGGGTGCCTCTATGTGTTTCGTCAAGCGGCGCGGGGGGGGTTCTGGGTTGGTAGTAGGTGCCGTCGCGGAGCATGGCGAACAGGACGCTGGTGCGGTGGCGGGCGAGGCGGAGGAGGGCTTGGGTGTGGGTTTTGCCGCGGGCCCCGCACTTGTCGTAGTAGGTGCGTGAGGCGGGGTCGTGGAGGGCGGCGAACGCGGACAGGAACATCGCCCGCTTGAGCTGCCGGTTTCCGCCTCGGGGTGCGTGTTCGCCGTGGATGGAGGTGCCGGACTGCTTGGTGGTGGGGGCCAGGCCGGCGTAGGAGGCGAGGTGGGCGGCGCTGGGGAACGAGCTGCCGTCGCCGACGGTGACCAGGAGGACTACGGCGGTCCTGACGCCGACGCCGGGCAGCGACGTCAGGACCTCGGAAAGAGGGTGGGCCTCCAGCAGGGCCTCGATCTGTGCTTCCAGGGCTCGTCGTTGTTCGTGCACGGCCGCCAGCGACTTGGCCAGCGACGGGACGACGACGTCGAGGGTGCCGGTCCCCGGGACGATGACGGTCTGCTCGTCGAGTGCGTCGAAGACGTCGTCGATCAGCCGGGTGGCCATGCGCGGGGCCTTGGGCCGGATCACTTCGACGAGCCTGCGGCGGCCGGCTTTGCGCAGGGCGACCGGGGATCCGTGGCGCTCCAGCAGCCAGGTGACGGCCTGGTGGCCAAAGCGGGGCCCGAGGATGCGTTCCAGCGACGGGTGGAACTGGGTGAGCAAGCCGCGTATCCGGTTAGAGGTGCGGGTGACTTCCGCGGCGAGGTCCTGGTCGAAGCCGACGAGGACGGCCAGCTCGGCACCGTGCCACCGTGGCGGACGCCTCCATTGCGCCGCGAAGACCGAGCGCCAGGTGTGGGTTGACAGCCAGACAAACGTGGACCGCACCGTCGGACGGGCACAGGTAGACCGATTCCGGCGGGGCCCGACCACGTTCGAGGCTCCAGAGTCGATCACTGCACTGAGCCCCGCCATCGACAGTAACTCGCCGACCCCTCGCTCCCCAGTGACACAAGGCGCGCGGACCCTCCGAACCCCACTTACTGGACATTTTTTGGCGAGGGTCGACTTCAGGCAAACCTTTGCCTTAAGATTGCAATTTCAATAGAGGGTCCAGGACCAGCGGAACTCTCCACGTGACTAAAGGAACTGGTAAGAGCATGTTCGGACAGCTGGCAGGCGGTAACGATCTTGTCCTGCCCTCTCCTGCCTCAGGGCCCGGGACCCCTGCAAGTGTGTGGCAGCGTCAAGTGGCCGCTGGCATTGATCTCGTGATCGCCGTCTTTGTCATCCTTGTGCCGCTGCTAGCCTTCGACAGGATTGTTCTTGCCGGAGTCGGAGAAGAGGGCGACGCAGTCTGGCAACTGGTTGCAGTCCTATGGATTGGAGCCTTCTTGCTGACATATTCGCCACTTAGCACCTGCCGCTGGGGCCGTACGCTGGGGAAGCGGGTCATGGGGCTAAAGGTGGTCAGAATCGGCAGCGACAGCCGGATTAGTTACGGGCGGGCGCTGATACGTCACCTCGCCAACGTAGGGATAGGGCTTGTCCCGGTGATCCTTATCGCGAACGTCACCTCGATCAGCACGGGCGCGCAGCGGCAGGGGATGCATGACCGCCTCGCCCGCAGCGTAGTTGTGCGCACCCGTTGATTCATCCCTTGCCGTGTGCTCATCTTCCGGCTCGCATGAGGTTCGGCGCGACGCTGAATGCCTGACACGTCTGAAGGTCGCGCCTACGGACCGATAGTCCGTAGGCGCGACCTTCGTCCTTTTATATCAGCAGCTCTGGCACGGCCAGAAACAGAAGTATCATTTAGTCCGAGGTGCACCCGATGCGTAGCGATCTCTGTTCCCGTGCGCCCGATGCTTTTCGAGAAGCCGCAGGTTCCTCCGCCCTGGTCACGCCATAGCCCGCGATGGCTGCGGCCGCAGGGCCATTACTTGTCGGCAACAATTCAACTTCCCACAATGGCACGAACGAGATGACCACCATCAACTCGTAAGAGAGTGTCTCACCCACGGCGCCGCCGACCCGTCAAACTCCGCGCGGACAAGGCGTACTTCTCCGACGAACACCTGACCCTGCTGCGCTACTAACTTGAATGCGTGATGTCGGGGCTTGCCGGTTGGCGGCGACAGACCCAGCTCACGGCTTCCCCGGCGGCCGGAGCGCGAGGATACTGTTCGCGTGATTCGGGATCTGCCGCCGTTGCCGTTGCCCCAGTATGCCGTCGTGCGCATCGGCTGCTCAGCAGGCGTGCCGACGAGGTGGCCAGCGATCTATGGCAGAAGGGCATCCCGGCAGGGCTGATCGGTTATGAGTACCAACCGCTGAGCGAGGCGGCGCTCCTGGACAGGATTGGTGAGAGCGGGTTGGTCGTCTTCGGAACCAGCGGCCTGTTCGGACGGCTCGGCATCGACGTGGCTTCGCGTCGCGTGGTGCACATCCCCGCGCCCGAGTCCACAACCGCCAACCACGTGAACAGGGACCTTGGAATCTTCCACGAGTGCGTCGCGTCCACGATCGCCCACTTCCCGTTCTACGAGGAAGGCGAGGAGGAGCGATTCCCGGCGGCGGCGGACGAGCTGCGCGAGCTCGTCGCCACCCTTGATGACACCGCACTCACCCACAACGGGTTCTGGGAGAGCCTGTGCGACGACGTAGAGATGGGCGATTACGCGAACTGGAGGGACTAAGCCACCTCGGCCACCAGCATCAGGCCCGTGGCCGCCAGGCAGCGTCGACAGTTCCGGGCGGTACTGGAGCCGCTTGAGCCGACTCTTCACGGCCCGAGTTATCTGACCGAGGTCCGCGGCGGCGAGGTTGCCGATCTAGCGTTTGACCAGCGACCAGGTGCCCCCCTGCGGGTTGAGGTCTTTCGGCTACCGCCGCCTCACCGTCCATACGAACCACAGGGCTCGCACTTCCTCGGCCTGGCCGCCGCCCCGACCTGCCGCAAGAGGCTCGCGCAACTTGCCACGTGAGACACCCTCTAAGTCGATATCGGCACTCTATCGGTCATTTTGGATTAGGGAACATTCACATTTCGCACTTGACCTGGTTGCCGGACTGTCGTTCCCGCCCGACTGTGACGGTGCATGCCCGCGAGAGGCCTCAACGGGACCGGGATGCCACCCGGTCCCGTTGAGGGGTGTGAGCGGGCGATCAGTCGCGATCAGTCAGCCCATCAGTCCACTCCCACACGCCCCATTCATCGAACCGCTCGTCGAGGTAGCCGGCAATTTCCCCCCCAGCGTAGCCACCGAGGATGCCAAGTGCGGGGGAACATATCTCAGCCGCAGGGCCACAAGCCAGTCCAGCACTTGCGCCGAGCACGGCACCTTGGGTCGCGAAGGTTCCTGTGAGGGTTGCCTTGGCAGCCGCAGTGATGAGGTCCTCACCATCCATGAGTTCGACAATGAAATCGGCGAGGGTGGTTGCCGCCCCAAGTCCCTTTGAGGCACCCTTGTACCAAGCTGTGTTCGATGCGCTGGCTACCCAGTCTGCCGTTTTGTGGCTCTCGAAGAAAGCGGTACCTTGTTCGCCCATCTTCTTCAGTGTGGCGTTGTCTGACTTTTTCCAATCAGTGAATGTTTTCTTGAGGTCGGCAAAAAACTCAAACGCTTCCTGAGTCGGTTCAACCCACTCATTGAGCTGTTCGATCGTCGCGGCCACGTCCTGCAGGCCTGCGTTCCAGGAAACAAGGCGGGCCCGGTCCCGGGCTCCCTGCTGCTTGATGTAGTTGTTGCCGAAGACGCCACCGGAACTCTTGACGACCTTCTCGTAGTTCTTGCCGTAGCCGGTGACCTTCGTGCCGCGGTTGGTGCACGTGTACATGCCGCTTACACATTCTTCCAGCGCCTCACCCTTGGGGTCGGCGTTGGCGACGGGATTCTGCGCCCCATAGCTGTATCCGTTGAGCGTTTGCGCGATCTCGTCCTCGAGGACCGGGTCGACACTGAGGAACTGGCCCGTCGACGGGTCGTACTCGCGGGCACCCACGTGGGTGAGGCCAGTGCCCAGGTCTTCGGGCTTGCCAAGGAACCGCTTGTCATCGACCCAGGTCGTCGCAGCGCCGCGGGCAGCACCGAACGGCGTGTTGTAGCGCTTGGTGAAGGCCTGAGTGTCCGCGTCGATGGCGAGACTTGTGGTGCCGTGGTGGTCTCCGGTGAGCCAGGTCACCTTGGAGGTACCGGTCTCATTACTGCGCAGTGCGATCGCGGTACCACCCACGGAGTAGTACCGGTTGGCCCACTTCTTGGTCCCCTTCACATGCACGTCGGTGGAGCCCACGTACAGCACGCTCTCGCCGCCACTGGTGGAATTGCGGCGAATGAGAAGCTGACCGTCGGCGTCATAGACGTAGTCCGTGGCAGATGAGCCCTCCGTCAGCTTGCTCAGCTTGCCCTCCGCACTCCACAGCAAGCTCTGGGAGGTGGTGCTTCCGGCCTTCTCGACTCGGGACTCGGTGTTGCCGGTGTCGTCGTACGAGTACTGCGCCGGAACCCCGGTACAACTCGCCGCCGTGGTGGTGGCTGCCAGAGCGTGTGGCCGGCTGGCGTCGTAGCAGTAGGTGCGGCTGGTGTCACCCGAGGAGCTGTGAACGGTCTCCTTGGTGCGCTGGCCCGCGGAGTTGTAGCTGTAGGTGCTCCAGTAGGGCGCGGCGCCGTCGATGTTGCCGATGGTTCGGCCGGTGGTCGAACAGTCCGCGGTCTTGGGAGTCCAGGCTTCCGTGAGTCGACGCTGTCCGTCGTAGGCGAAGCACTGGTTGTCCGGCTTGACCGTGCCGCCCTGGGTGGCCGGGTCCGATATCTGGGTTATGTTGCCGGATTGGTTGTATGAGTAGTTGAGCTCTTGCGGCATCCATGCGTGGGTCTGGTCCACGACGTAGGAGCGCAGCAGACGGTCGGTGCCCTCTTCGTAGGTGCGGTTGAGGTAAGCCTTCTTGACACCCGCGGCGCTGGAGGTGCCGAGGGTGTACTGCTGCGGCTGACCGGTGGGCGAGTACGAGGCGCCCAGCAGATACCCCGTGGTGCCGGACACGCCGGTGGGCAGGGCATAAGTGTTGTAGGCGTTCTGGACCGTCTCCGCGGCGAGTCCGCCGACGGTGGGTTCCTTGGTGTAGTTGACGGCGCCGTCGATGAGGTAGTCGGTTTCGGTGGTGGTGGTGGCGGTGACAGCGCCGGAGGTGACCATCGGATCATTCGCGGGGAGGACGAGGTCGGTGGCGGTCGCACGGCCGAGGTCGTCGTAGGCGGTGACCTTCTTGGTGTATGCCTTGCCGCCCACACCTCCCTCGTACCTGACGGAGGACTCGGGCAGACCCTTCATAACCGAGTCGAAGGTCCAGTGGGCCAGCTTGTTGGCGTCCGTCCGGGTGGTCTTCCACAGATCGGTCTTTCGGCCGAGGTCGTCATAGCCGTACAGCGTGACGATGTCTTCGTCGTCCTTGACGGTGTCGATCTGGTCCAGCTTGGTATACGTGGTGCGGGTAGTGCCCTTGTCGGGGTCTGCCGCGGTCACCTGGCGGCCGTAGAGGTCGTAGGTGTAGGACCAGACGGCGTTGTCCGGGCCGGTGATGGCCGTGACCGCATTGTCCGGGGCCAGCGCGTACTTCACACGGTTGTAAGTGGCACCGGAGCTGGCGCCGTACTGGGTGTCAGCCGGGCTTGCGGACGAGTAGGTACGCGTTTCAACGGTACGGCCGAGCGCGTCGGTGATGGTGCGCTGCGCGGTGCCTCCCTCGAGTGCCGAGCTCGCGACGGAGTCACCTGTGTAGGTGACGGTGGTCTCCGCCTTGGCAACGCCGAAGACCAACAGTTGCCCGGAGGTCGGCCGGCCGACCCCGTCGAAGGTGGTCATACTCTGCTTCGGCGACCCGCCGTACTCGACGCGGGTGTACGCCGACTTGGGAGTGGCAGCCGGGTCCAGGACCTCTGCGTGGGTCTCGTAGGTCAGACCGCGCGAGTTGTAGCGGGTATCGGTGAGGAGTCGTCCGCCGTTGGCCGAGGGAGTCTGGACCTGAAGCGGCCGCAGTAGCGCGTCGCTGATGGAGTAGGTGGTGCGGTAGGTGGCCCCGTCGGCCTTGAGCGTCGACACCGAGGTCCAGGGCTGAGCGGAGCGCTGCAGGCCGTACCCGTAGGTGACGTTGGCGCTCAGTGCCCCGCGGTCACGGCCGGGAAGCCAGGTGGCGGTGATTCTGCCGAGCGCGTCGTAGGTGTTCTCGGTCTTCTTCAACGCCACGTTGTAAGTGCGCAGCGCTTGGCCCCGGGCGGGGTCGAAGTAGGTGTTCACCTTCTGGGTCAGCGGCTTGGTGACCGTGGTACGGCTGAGCGGGCCGTCGTCGGTGGGGGAGGTGCCGCCGGGGATGTACACGGTGGAGGTGGTGATGTTGTCGGCGTTGGTTACCGCGAGGGGACGGCCGAGGGCGTCGTAGGTGGTGGAGGCGGTCTTCTGCCAGCCACTGGGGTGCCGCTCGTTCCCGGTCGCGGTCGCCGGGTAACCGGTGGGCCGTCCGATCCAGGTCGGTTGTCCCTTGCTCAGGGTCTGGGTCTCGCTCCAGGTGGTGGCGGTGGGGTTGTCATACACGGTGGCGTTGTCGGAGAGCACGTCGCCGCGCGTTGCCGAGTCGGCAGACAGGGAAAGCCCGGTCTCGACGGTGGCGCAGGGCTTCGAGACGGTCCGGACACGGGTGACGAGGCTCAGGCCGGCGGTGTTCCCGGCGAACCAGTTGCGGGTGCAGCTCTCGTCGCCGGCCGCGTTGTCGTCGCCCGAGGCGTCGATCTTCACGATGCGCCCGCGGGTGTCGAAGGTGTTCTCGGTCTTCGTCGTGCGCCACGTGTCGCCGGCGGTGAGGTGGGTGTAGTTCCACACCCGAAGATCGTTGGTGTAATAGGCCTCGGTGTCGGCGAACGACTTGTGCTGCACCGCTGTGCGCCGCGACCAGGGGGTGTTGAGGGTCGAGGAAACAGGCTGGGCGCCGTCGTATTTGACCTCTTGACGGAGATACCCCGCGTGTTGCTCGCTGTCGGTGACGGCACTGACGGAGATGCCGGTGAGCGGAATGCCCGGGGTTGTGACGCTGCGGGTGCCGCCGGCCTTGATCTTGTCACCGTTCATGCCCTGCATGTAGCGGGAGACGGTCTTGGAACGTGTGCCCGACAGTGCTCCTGTCCACGAGGTGACGGTGGCGTAGCCACGCCAGGTGGACCAGGTTCGCTCCGATTCCTTGGTGAAGGGGGAGTCGTTGTAGCGCCAGGCAGGCGAGTCGTAGCCATAGGCGTACTCGACGGGCTCGTTCTGGCCTGCGGGGTCGGTGACCGTGACCGCGGTGACGTTGTACTTGTGGAACCAGTCCAGCTGCGGGTCACCGCCGTTGACCGGCCAGTACACCGGGTAGCAGGACATGGCGTTGTCGTCCTCGGCCTTCGGCATGTTGCTGCCGCGCACACACTCGGGGCCGGAGAGGGTGACGGTGGTGATGGCGCCGGCCTCGGAGGTGATGGTGTTGATGCGCGGCCGATGCAGCGGGAGGATGTCGTCGCCGGGGGCATCGACCCGGTTCGGCCGGAAGTGGTAGGTGAATTCCACGGGCGGCAGCGTGATCGCAGGGGTGCCGTTCTCGCCGGTGCGCCGGATCGAGGAGAGTGTGAGCACCTGATCGCTGGTGTTGCCGATGTCCCCACCGTCGAGGAACTTCTGGACCAGGGCGTAGGAGTCGACCTTGGTGAAGGCCGAGGCAGTCGTGGACCACGAGTAGGTCGTGATGTCGGTCAGGCGCTTGCGGGTGAAGAACGAGGGGCCGCTGCCCTTGCAGTCGGTCTCGCTTGCCGTGCAGATCGTGTCGAACGGCACGTCGGGCCAGTTGTCAGAGGTCGCGTCCGTCAGTGACGAGCAGTCAGAAGCCGTGCACCGCTCGGCGTAGGCGAAGGTGACCTTGGCGTCGGTGACACCGGTGAACAGGGTGCCCGAACGCTGACCGTATTGGATTTCCTTCAGGTACCCGCCCCGGGTGTAGGAGGCGAGTTTCGTCTTGTCGGCGAGCTTGGCGTAGTGGTTGGTCTCCGGCGTGTACCAGTAGCTTGCGGCATTGCCGGCGGTGTCCTCAATGAGGTCCAGGTTCCAGCGCCACGCCTGCGTCTTTGCGCGACCGTCCAGACTGGTGCCCGAGCTGTACCCGGGCTCGCCGCTGTCGTCGCCGAACACCGGGACGGTCCAGACCGATTCGGTGCGCTGGCTGCCTGCTCCGGGCAGCTTGTTCAGGCCGAAGGTGTACGTGCTGCCGGCGGAGGTGGTGAGGGTCCAGTATTCGCCGTCGTCGTCACCATTGTCGGCGTCGGTGTGGTGCACGACGACGGAGTCGTCGTCGTTCTTCAGACGCCACTGTCCGGTGGTGTCGTCCTTGACCAGTTCACTGGCCCGGCCGTTGAGGACCAGGGTGGCGTTCTCGTACTTCCAGCACAGATCGTGCTTGTCCTCCTGCCCGTCGTCGTCGCACGAGCCGTAGGTCCTGGTGATGTACGACGAGCTCAGATCGAAGCCCTCGCCGACCTGGGAACCCTGGTTGTTGGTATTGGCCGTACGTCCGTCGATGCTCCCTGAGTCGTAGGAGAACTCCAGCTCGGGACCGGGGCCTGCCGCGGCAGGCGGGACGGCGATGGGGTAGGACCAGGCGAACGCTCCGGAGGACTGTCCGGACGCCCAGGTGGAGGAGGGAGGCAGAGGACTGGCGGCGTAGTCGCCGGAGCCGGTTGCGGAAGCGGCTCCCACGGCAGTGACGGCGAACACCGCTTCGGATTGCGCGTTTGCCAGGGTGACAGAGGCGGCGACGGTCTGAGCCTCGGCGTTGTTCACCGATTCCAGTTGTTTGCCGGTGCTGCAGGCGGCCTTGGCGGGGGTGGTCAGCACGCAGTCGGGAAGTTGGACTATGCCGAGTCGGCCGGCCCAGTCGCCGCCGACAGCGGACCCGAAGTCGCTGTAGTCCACCGTGATCTGTGCGGTACCGCCCTGGTCGGCGGCGGCGGTGAAGATCACGCCGGTCACACCTGCCCGATGGGTCGCCTCCCTGTCCAGGACTGTGATCTGGGCATCGCCGGAAGCCGGGTGGGAGGCGCGTCCCTTGGTGGCCTTGCCGCCCGGCAGCACCTGCACAGGGACGGTGCCACCGCCCACCGGGGTCCCGCCGGCGAGTCGACCGCGTGCCGTGGCGGCCTTGGGCCATGCGGCACGCTGCTCCTCGTGCGCCTTCTTCTCGCGCCGTGCGTTGTCCGTTCGGGAGTCCGCGCGCTTCTCCCGCGCCTTCCCGGAGGCCTTCTCCACGGCCTTCTCGCTCAGGGGGCGCAGCGTACCGGCCTTGGCCTTCGGCACGTCCGGCTTGTCGAGAAGTCGTCCTGCGGCCCACACGGGGGTCAGTGACGTCGGCACGCACAAGACCGCTGCGAGGGTGAGCACGACAGATACGCGGGTTCTGCCGGGTGATGACAAGAACCCAGGCGTCGTAGGACGGGAGCGCCCTGTGCGAGAGCGCCTCCGTGGGGTGAATCTCAAAGGTTTTCCTTTCTCAGGGCATGACAAACACGCCCATGAGGCTCCCGGTGGAAGCCATGGGTGGGGGAGGGGATGCCTCAGGGTGCGGCCGGACGACCTGACCGTCCGGCCGCACCCTGGGCGAATGTCAGCTTCCGACGACCTGTTCGACTTGGTCGCTGTCGCTGAAAGCTCCGGTCCACACACGGACCTCGGCGATTCGGCCGGGAAGGTAGTGGTTCCAGGCCGAAGAGGTGTAGCCCTTGCCGACGGCGAATTCGCCGGTGCCCGCCAGGGCCGTGTAGGCGGTCGGCTGCCCATTGGGCGTGGCACTCAGGTAGAGGCTGATGGTGCCGTTCGTGCCGTCCTGCGCGTTGTAGACACCCGTGATCTGGACCGAGCCGTCCGCGTCGGCGGTCTCGTCGCTGCTCACTACGGGTCCCGCGGCGGTACCGTCCGCGGCGAGGCGTCCGAAGTACCAGACGCCGGCCACCACCGTGCGCTCTTCACCGCTGTCCTCGTCCAAGACGGTCTTGGATCCGGTCTTCTCGAACCACACACCCCAGGACGATCCTGTGGCGGTCCGCTGTCCGATTACCTGGGCCCGGTACCCATTGGGCTTCTTGGCCAGCTCCTTGCCGTCGAGTTCGACGGATGCGGTGGCGCTGAACGAGCCGGTGTCGTCGACAACGGGTGCGGTGGTAGTGCCGGAGCCAGTGCTGCCGTTGAGGGCGATCGCCTCACCGTCGAGCGTGGCCCCGCCGCTCAGGGCCAGGGTACGGTCGTAGCCGGAGTCGTCCGTCAGGGCGTTGCCGGTAGCGGCGTCGGCGTTCCAGGAAGCGGCGAGCTCCACGTACGCCTTGTTGCCGTCGTCGAGGAGCCGGGCCTCGGTACGTATCTCGTCATTGCTGAGTGCGCGCTGCCAGACGGCGGCCTCGTCGATCTGGCCGTCCCAGTAGTCGGTGTAGGTTTCGGACCACTGGACGCGGCCGATCTGCACCGGACCGGCGGCAGCCCAGGCGGTGGTGTAAGGGACGGTGCCCTGAGGAACGCCGTTCACATAGAGGGTGATGGTCTTGGCGACGGAGTTGTAGACACCGGCGAGATGGGTCCATACCCCGAGCACGGGCGGCTTGGTCGCGGTGACGCGCTGGTAGGTCCACGTCCCGGAGGCCGGAGCGTCACTGCTGACTGCCCGCAGGCTCCAGGTACCCACGGCGTTCTCGTAACTCAGGTAGAACGGACTGCGGTTCACGCCGTTCTGGCCCAGCACTGTACGGGACCTGCCCATACTCTCCAGCCGTACCCATGCGGAGACCGTGTAGGAGGCGCGGGTGTCGACAACCTGTCCGCTGGTGGCCGCGTAGCCGGTGGTCCCGTCAAGGTCAAGACCCTTGTCGAGGACCTCCTGGCCGTCGCCATCGGTGTACTGGCCACGCCGACCCTTGTCGGTGCGGTTCGCACCACCGGTGAGGGTGGCGTTGTGGACGGTGGTACCCCCCGAGGAGTCGATGGCGACGCCGGTGTCCTCGTCGAAGTGCCAGCGGGCCACCGGCCCAGAGCCCTCCTTGACCACGAAGTCGACGATGTTCTCGGCGCCCAAACGCCCTTGTGAGTCCTTGGCCTTGACATGCAGTTGCATGGCTCCGGCGAGGGTTGGGGCGAACGTCACCGTGACAGTGGCGCCGGGCTGGTCGGGCGACCATGTGTTCGTGGTGGACAGGCGGTAGATGTAAGCCACATTCACATCACCCGACGTGGGGCCGAAGGTGACCGCCCCCTCCGTTCCGGGACCGCCGCCAGGGACACAAGAATTGACCGTGCACTGCGAGTAGGTCTCGGTGAAGGTGATGCTCGGAGCCTTTGGCGCGGCTGCGTCGACCTTGAAGTAACACCAGCCGGTGGTCGAGCCGTTCGACGGCCCCGACAGATATGTCGAGCCCGAGTCGTTGTAGGAGCGAGTCCAGGCGCGGTAGCGGTAGTTGATGCCGTCCTGCAGCGCTGCCACCGAGCCGGTCACCTTGGTGTTGTGGCCCACGTACCCGGTGGACGGAACCGTCAGATCCGGCACCGCTCCCGTCCAGGTCCCGTCGCTGTTCTTCTTCTCCACATCCATGATCGCCCGCAGCTTGGCCTCCGAGGATCCACCCGACTCGGTACGCGGCCGTGCCGTCAGGGCCGGCGTCGGATCGGAGACGGTGCTGGGTGACGCCGCGTTGGTGGAGCAGGTGAAGCTCGTACCGGCCACCAGACCGATGTCGCCGGGCAGGGCCGGCTTTCCGATGTAGTCCACGGACAGAACGGCGTCGCCGTTGAACCGCTTCCACGAGTTCGTGTCCGACTCGTCCTTCGCCATCAGCATCAGTGTGAGGCGGGAGATCTTGCCCGCGGCGAAGTCCTTGACGGTCGGCGTCAGGTTCTCGTCGGTCTCGTCGGCGTTGTCGTTGAATTCGATGGCTTTGCGAGGTTGGGAGGGAGAGCAGTTGTCCCCCCGGCCCGCGGATACGTTCCGGTCGCCCATTTGGTCCAGCTTGGTCGGGCCGGGCCACTTGGTGGAGGAGGAGATGTTGTTGGTGCGCTCCAGGTCGACCCACGTGGCATCACAGGAGAACGACCACGTTTCGGTCACCGCGAACGTCGCGTCCACGACCTGCTTGCCCTTGAGCTTGTCCGGCGCGAACTCGAAGTACATCCGGTTCGTGTACGGCGTGCCGGACGTGCAGTAGTAGGTCACGCCGCCGATGACCTCGGTGCCGCAGTGGCCGACGCTCATGCCGTTGGTGCCGTCGGAGAAGTTGTAGAACACGTCTCCGTCCGAGGAGAGCACCGTACGCTCGGACTCGTTCCAGGTCACCGTCGGGTCGATGTACAACGGGAAGGCGTCGGCCGGCGTCTGCTCGATCAGGTCGGTGTCCGGGGTGACGCTCACCGAGTCCGCGGTGACATCGATGTCCATCACGGCGCTGCTGTCACCGTCCTGCGGAGCGTCCAGCCGTGCCGCGGCGGTGTCCTCGTTGGGCGGCAGTGCCGAAACCGGCTCCGACTCGGCCGTCGGCCCCGCCATTCGCGCGCCGGAAACCGACTTCTGTGCTGTCTCCCCGGCCGGGTCGCTCTCACCGGCGGAGTTCCACATGCGGGCCGCCGGTGAGCGGAACACCGTATTGCCGTTGCCGTCGACAGCCTGGAGTCCGCCACCGACACCCTCACGGACCTTCAGCCCTTCAGCCTTGAGGCCATAGGAGATCTCAGTCAATGCGGGATTGGCCGCCGCCTCAGGGGTGGTTACCTCCAGAACCTGGCGGAAACCCTCGACGCCGGCGGTCATCACGAGGTTCACACCCGGAAGCACGTCCTTGTAGATCGCGCGCGATCCGTCGACGACAGGCTTCGGAAGCACCCCCGGCCAACCGAGCGACAACGAGCGCCCGTCACTGTCGATCTCCACCAGTTCCGACCCATCCCCGCCACCGGAGAACGAGAAGTCGGCGGTGGAAGCCTTGGGACCGACGGAACCGTCCGAGCGCTTGACCAGAGCCGGGTCCGGATCTGCCCACCCGCCATCCCCGGTGGCCACTCGCACCGGGACGATGGACTGTTCCAGCGTGAACGACTCCCCGTCCGGGTTGGCGAACGTCGTGGAGTGCTCGGTCCGTTCCGTCACCACCTCCACCCGCTCACCCGTCTGCGCGGCCCTCGCCTGCGCGCTGGCCGCGGGACTCGGCAGCGCCGACTCGGCAGCCGCCTGATCCGCCGCGACAAGCGGCAATACGGGCGCGACCAGCGCTAGTACGAGGGCAGCGGCACTGAGCCGCACCTGGTGGCGGGTTGGGCGGTGAGGCGTCATCACATCGGTCTCCGACGTCCGGCGGCCCGGAGGCAGCGACACTTAGGCTCGGTCATGGGCATGGCAAGTCCTTGATTGAGGTCTCCGGGTGCGTCACATCACCCGTATCCAACTGATGTCACTGGGCGCGAACTTCGGGAGTCTCACCCGGGACGGGGCGTCACATCGGAGGGCGGCTGCCGCCTGGAATCGACAGGGCTCGGGGCGCCTCGGCCTCGGCAGCGCATTCGCCCGAAACGTCGCCTTTATCAAGACAACGGGGTGGTGACACTCCTACTCCTCCACCGGCAAGTTGATCACGGCGTTCCGGAGCGGTCGCGCCGAACTTCGGACAATCTGATCGAACGAATCGATCAAGGGAAGGGGGTGGAGGTGGACGGAAACGGTCATGTCCTTATCCGGACATGAAAGCCTAGGTAAAAACCGAGTCGCCGTCAGACGCCAGGCGGATTCGGGTATTCCACTACGGCTTCAAAACCCGAAAGGGGGCCCCTGAGCGGCGCTTTCGTCATGGACCGAACCAATGGCTGCCCTTCGACTGATTCGCGCGGCAGGCCGGCGCTGACTCGTTCGGCCGGTTCTCCCCGGGCTTCCGCTTGACTGACGCCGGGGTCATCCTTGACCCGCTGCATACCGTGGGCCTCCAGGAGGGCACAGACGCCTGGGCGACCTGACGGATGAGCAGTGGCCTGTGTTATGGCCGCTGCTGTCGAAGGACGAGAGGCACGGTCGACCATCGCTATGGATCCGGTGGTCGCCGGACGGCACACGGTTCCGGTTCGTGCCGGCGTCCCCGGGTTGGACGTGCCCGAGCGGTACGGATCGTCGGCCACCGCCGCCGGCGCTTTAGCGACCGTCTGGCCGATTGAAGCGCCAAGTCACCAAGTGGGGCGCCGGTTGCGCACAGGCCGGCGCCGCAGCGGGCGCCCAAGCTTCGACTCGGTGGCGAACACCCGTCGCGCGGACGGCGAGAAGCACTGGAAGGTGCGCGGCTCGGCCGTGGACGATTGGCGGCGTGCGGACACCACCGCCTCGGGGACGGGAAGCGCCGCAACATAAGCCCGGCAGACGTCCGGCAGCGCTGCATCATGTCCCAGCCGCATGGAGGCGCCGGCGCGCCCGAAGCCTCCAGGGTCTTTCCGGACAGTGCGATCAGAGTGGTCCACCACGCGTGGATGTTGCTCCAGCTCTTGCGCTCCCGGCCAGGTCCGGCTCGGCGAGAAGCACGGGCGCCTCCTGCCGTGCCGCCCGCGCCTCGCCGGTGCGCCCGGCTTCGTCCAGCATCTGGGAGTGCTGTAGCAGAATCCACGTCAAGATGGCCGAAGCCGCACGGCCGTCGTCGAGTGCCCGTGCTCGTGCGAGCCCAGGGCGCCAACAAGCAGTCCGCACACCTCGGTTCCCGGGGGTCGATCCGGCACGCGGCGGCCGATGTCTCCCCCGTACAGGACCGAACGCTCCTCGGGTCGTCGTATGCCTCGTCCGGCACGTGGGCGGCGTCGCGCGCGATGGGCTCCGGCTATTCCCGCGGGACGGCCGCCCGCCTACGAACGGCGGCGGGGCTTGCCGCGCTTCGCGGTGGGGCGGGGCGTCTTCGCGGACGCGCGGCCGGACGATTTGGCGGCGGGCTTGCGCCGCGCCGTCCCCTCGTCCGAGCGCTGCTTCTTCGGCTGCGCCTGGGGCTGGGTACGGCCGCGGGTGCTGTTGACCGTGCGGCCGCGCACGATGCCGATGAAGTCCTCGACCCTGTCGGTCGTCGCGTCCTCGCGCCACGACAGGGCCACCCGCGACTGCGGGGCGTCGACGACCGTGCGGTAGGTGAGGTCCTTGCGGTGGTGCAGACGCGCCAGCGACTGCGGGACGACCAGCAGACCCACGCCCGCGGCGACGAGCTCGACGGCGTCCGCGGTCGTGGCCGGGCGCTCGATCGCGGGCCGCCCGGGGAGCTCCTGCCAGTCCAGGGTGTCGTCGAGGGGGTGGAACACCACGTCGTCGGCGAGATCCGCGACCGACACCTCCTCGGCGGCCGCCACGAGGTGGTCCTTGGGGACGACGACGACCGTGGTCTCCGTGTAGAGCGGAATGGCGCTGAGGTCCGTCCGGTCGATCGGCAGCCGCACGAAGCCCGCGTCGGCGTCCAGGCCGCGGAGCATCCCGGGGGCGTCGGCGGCCGTGGCCATGACGAGCTCCAGCGGGATGCCCGGCAGCCGCTCCTGCCAGATCCGCACCCACTTGGCGGGGATCACGCCCGGGACATAGGCGAGGCGGAACGAGGAGGGAGCTTCCGAGCCGGTCATCCGGCCAGGCTACCCCGGCGCCGGTCGGGGGCAGCGCCCGCGATCGATATCCTGGGGGCATGACGTCGCACCATTCCGCCCAGACCATGAAGCCCGCCACCGCGGCGAAGAAGCTGGGTGTGTACCTCGAGGCCACCCCCGCCGAGTTCCGGGAGGGCGTCGTGTCGCGCGACGAGCTGAACGCGCTCCAGGCCGACCCGCCCGAGTGGCTCCAGGAGCTCCGCCGCAACGGTCCGCACCCGCGCCCGGTCGTGGCATCGAAGCTCGGCGTCTCCATCTCCGGCCTCGCCCGCGGCGGCGTCAGCGAGGCGCTCACCACGGAGCAGATCGAGGCGCTGAAGCAGGACGCGCCCGAGTGGCTGCAGAAGGAGCGCGCCACCCAGGCCGAGGTCCGCAAGGAGACCGCCCGCCTCAAGGAGCGCGACGCCGAGCGCGCCCGCCGCGCCGACGCCTGACACCCCCGCGACGCCGCAGGCCGCCCTCTCGGCGGCGGGCGGCGTCCCTCGCGCAGCCTCTCGCACGCCGTGGGCCGCGAGGCCTGAGCGTCCTCACGAGGCTCGGTGCGACCGGCTGGGAGACAGCCGGCACGCCGCCCTCCGGCCCGGCCGCCCCGGATCCGGGCGGTGGCCAGGGCGCACACGCCGTGCCCCCTGAACAGCACGCGCCAAGAGGCGGGAGCGGACTGGCTGCCGGCGAGCCGGCAGCCCGGCGGCAACCGCTCCCTTCCCCGGCGGCATTACGGCAGGCCGGCCCGTGCCGGGCGGCGGGTGAGCCGCCCCGCGGCGACCCTGACGGGCTGCCGGACGGCGCGTTCCGCGGGGGGTGTCGTCCGCTCCGTGTCCACGACGGACGGCTCCGCCCTCGTTCCCCAGCCGCGGGATCCGCGACAGCGTCCGGGGCCGCCGTGCTCACGGGCGCTGGAACCTCGGCCCAACGGCGGCGGCACCGGTTCAGGCCCCGCTGCCGCGCCGGCGCCCTGCCCATGCCGGCCCGGCCACCCGCACGGCGCACCGGCGACCGCATCCTCCGGGCACCCCGGCTGCCCGCGGCGGGAGCCTGGCCGCCCGGCACGACGCCTCCCACCCCGCCCACAAAGCGCGTCCCGGTCCGTTGACAGCGCGGGGGGCGCGTCGCAGACTCAGTGCCCGAACGGTCAATGAACGATAGTTCACTGTGCGAACGTGGACTTCGCGCGCCAGAACAGGGGCTGCCATGACCATCTCCCGCGAACTGCTGATCGGCGGCAAGGACGTCCCGGCCGCCTCCGGACGCACGGCCGAGGACATCAGCCCCTTCACAGGCGAGGTGTACGCGACCGTCGCCGCCGGGGGCGCCGAGGACGTCACCCGGGCGGTGGACGCCGCCGAGGCCGCGTTCCCGCAGTGGGCGGCGCTCAGCCCGTTCGCGCGGCGCAGGATCTTCCTGACCGCGGCCGACCTGCTGGAGGCCCGCACGGAGCAGGCCGCGGAGATCATGGCGCACGAGGCCGGCGGGACACGCCCCTGGGCCTACTTCAACGTAGGGCTGGCCGCCAACATCCTGCGCGAGGCGGCCGCCGCCGTCACCGCGCCGCGCGGTGAGGTGCTGAGCGCGCAGGAGGAGGGCGTCCTCGGCATGGCGGTGCGCGAGCCGGTCGGCGTCGTGGGCGCCTTCGCGCCGTGGAACGCCCCGATCATCCTCGGCGTCCGCGCGGTCGCCGCGCCGCTGGCGGCCGGGAACACCGTCGTGGTGAAGCCCAGCGAGGACGCCCCGGTGGCCTGCGGCCTGTTCGTCGCGGACGTGCTGCGCGAGGCCGGGCTGCCGGACGGCGTGCTGAACGTGGTGACCAACGCCCGTGAGGACGCCGCCGAGGTCGCGGAGGCGCTGATCGCCGACCCGAGGGTCCGCATGGTCAACTTCACCGGGTCGACGGAGGTCGGGCGGATCATCGGCACCCACGCCGCGCGCCACCTCAAGCCGGCCGTGCTGGAGCTCGGCGGCAAGAACGCGATCCTCGTGCTGGACGACGCGGACGTGGACTACGCCGTCGACGCCGCCGTCTTCGGCGTCTTCCTCAACTCCGGGCAGATCTGCATGTCCGGTGACCGGATCCTCGTCCACGAGAGCCTCGCCGAGGAGTTCACGGCCAAGTTCGCCGCCAAGGTCGGCACGCTGCCCTCGGGCGACCCCTCGCACCCGCACACCGTCATCGGGCCGCTGGTGAGCGAGGCCTCCGCACGGCGCGTCGCCGCGCTCGTGCGGGACGCGGTCGCCAAGGGCGCCACCGTGCTGGCCGGGGGCGGCGAGCCGGACGGCGCGGTGCATCCGGCCACCGTGCTGCACGGCGTGCCCAAGGACGCGGAGATCTACTACGGCGAGGCCTTCGGTCCCGTCGTCACCGTGGCCCCCTTCGCCGACGACGACGAGGCCGTGGCCCTGGCCAACGACACCGACCACGGTCTGACCGCGGGCGTCATCACCGAGAACGGCACCCATGGCCTCGCCGTGGCCCGCCGCCTGCGTACCGGCATCGTGCACGTCAACGACCAGTCGGTGGCCGACGAACCGCAGGCGCCCTTCGGCGGCTTCAAGGCCTCCGGTTACGGCCGCTTCGGCGGCCGCTGGGGCCTGGAGGCGTTCTCCAACACCCGCTGGGTCACCCTGGCCACCGAGCAGGCGCACTACCCGTTCTGAACCCGCGGCGAAGGGCGTAGGGTCCGCGCATGGAAGATCCACTCGGCGCGGCCCGCGCCCTCCTCGCCGAACGCTTCCCCGACGCCCTCGCCGGCTTCCTGGGCGGGTCCACCGCCCGCGGGGAGGGGACGGCGACGTCCGACCTGGACGTGGTCGTCGTCCTCGATCCGCCCGCCGGCTGCCACGCGGAATCGCTGACCTGGGGCTCCTGGCCGGTCGAGCTCTTCGTGCACACCCCCGAGTCGGCGCAGGCCTTCATGGGCTGGGACCGGGACCGCGGCAGCGGCACGATGGCGTTCATGTGCGCGCGGGGCGTCGTCCTGCTCGACCGCGACGGGACCGCCGCCCGGCTGCGCGACACCGCGGAGCGGATCCTCGCCGCCGGACCGCCGGCGGTCACGGACGCGGCGCGCGACCACCGGCGCTACTCCGTCACCGACCTGCGCGACGACCTGCTCGGCGCGCGCGACGAGGAGGAACTCCTCGCCGTGGCCGCCGCCCTGCTGGAGGGCGCCGCCGAGCTCCTGCTCGCCACCCGCGGCCACTGGCGCGGTGGCGGCAAGTGGCTGCCGCGCCGGCTGCGCGAGGCCGACCCCGAACTCGCGGGGCTCCTGCTCGGCGGTTACCGCGACCTCGTCCGCGGCGGCCCGCGCGAGCCGTTCGCCGCCGCGGTGGACACGGTGCTGCACGCCTGCGGCGGCCCGCTGTGGGCGGGCTACCGGCGCACCCCCGACCCCCGCATGCTGGCGGAACTCGGCCTGCGGCCGCACTGAGACCCGGGCCCGTTCCCGGGGGTGCGGAGCGGACGCCCGAACCTAGACTGGAGGGGCAAGGCTGCGGGACCGCCGAGTTCACAGGAGGTCTACCGATGCACGCGAACAAGGGTGACCGGGTCAGGCAGCACGGGCGGGTCGTCGGCCAGCACGACAAGGTGGCCGAGATCGTCGAGGTCATGGGGCAGGGCGGCGAGCCGCCGTACCGCGTCCGGTACGACGACGGGCACGAGTGCATCCTGTCCCCCGGACCGGACTCAACGGTGGAGCACGAGCGGGGCGCGACCCCCACCCGCTGAGCCGTCCGCACCGCATCGTGCCGGACCGCGGCCGCGGGACCACGCGGCCGCGGGCCCGGTGGTGCGCGCCTACGTCCCCGGTCGGGTGCGGGGCGTGCGGACGCGCGTCGGGTAGTGGTCGGCGACGACGCGGGACATCGCACCGATGGGGTCGGCCGCGACCTCCTTGGCGGAGAAGAAGACGTTGCCGAGCACCTGGGGATGGTTGCGGGCCAGGTCGAGGTGGCGGGAGAGTTCGGCCGGGTCCTGCCAGGCCGCCGCCTCGCCCGCGGCGCCCGCGCGGTAGAGCGCCTCACCGATGTAGAGCTGGACGCCCGTGCCGTCGACGACGTCGGCCCACCAGGGCACGAGCGCGGCGTAGTCGGCGACGTCGAAGCCGATGTTCCAGTACACCTGCGGCACGATGTAGTCGATCCAGCCCTTGAGGACCCAGCCGCGTGTGTCGGCGTAGAGGTCGTCGTACGTCTGGACCCCGCCGCGGGTGGCGGAGCCGCGCGGGTCCGTACCGCGGTTGCGCCAGACGGCGAAGGGGCTGACGCCGAAGCGGGTCGCGGGGCGCAGTGCCCGGACGCGGGCGGCGGTCTCGCTGACGAGCAGGTCGATGTTGTCGCGCCGCCAGGAGGCGAGGTCTTCGAATCCCTCCCCGTACCGGGCGAAGGCGTCGTCGTCGGCGAAGGACCGGCCGGCGACCGGATAGGGGTAGAAGTAGTCGTCCCAGTGCACCCCGTCGACGGGGTAGCGGCGGACGGCGTCGAGCATGGCGTCCTGGACGAAGCTGCGGACCTGGGGAAGCCCGGGGTTGTAGTAGAGCTTGCCGCCGTACGCCACGGTCCAGTCGGGGTTGACGCGGGCCGGGTGGTCCGGGGAGAGCCGTCCCGGGTCGTTGTGGGTGGCGACGCGGAACGGGTTGAACCAGGCGTGCAGTTCCAGCCCCCTCGCGTGGGCCTCCGCCACGGCCGTGCCGAGCGGGTCCCAGCCCGGGTCCCGCCCCTGGACCCCGGTCAGATACGCCGACCAGGGCTCGTAGGGGGACGGCCACAGCGCGTCGGCGGTCGGCCGGACCTGCATGACGACCGCGTTGAGGCGCCGCTCGACGGCCGCATCGAGGTAGCCGAGGAGTTCGTCGTGCTGCTGACGGGCCGACAGCCCGGGGGTGGAGGGCCAGTCGCGGTTGGCCACCGTCGCCAGCCACATGCCGCGGAACTGCTCCCGCGCGCCGGGGCCGTCCGCCGCCCCGGACGGCGCCTCCGCCCCCACGGGCACGGCCGCCCCGTCCGCCCCGTCCGCCGCCCTCGCGGCCTCGCCGGCGGCGAGGACGGCGCCGAGCGCCCCGGCGGCGCCCGCGGCGAAGGTCCTGCGTGAGAGTCGGCGCATGACTGTCCCCTGATTCCCCGTCATATTCATATTTCGCTGATACTGGGCCGAATCGGTCCGTCCGGCAACCTACCGGGAGCCGGACGGGTCCGGCGTCCCCCGGGGCCCCCGTCCGTCCCGTACCCGCGCCCTCGTCACCCTCGGCGCACGAGTGTCACCGGCGGCATCGGGCCCGGTCACCGGGGCTCCCGGGCCCGGCGGAACGGCCCTTGCGGGGACCCGGACCGGTACGCCGGCCGGGTGTAATGTCGAGCGGGCTGGTCCGGACCTCACGACGGTCCGGGTCTCCATCTCGCGATCAGGGAGAGGCTGGGCGTTGAACGACGACATCCGTTTTGTCGGTGTGGTGGGCTGTGGCCAGATGGGCGCGGGTATCGCCGAGGTGTGCGCCCGTGCCGGACTGGACGTCCGGGTGGCGGAGACCACCGGCGAGGCCCTGGAACTGGGCCGTACCCGGCTGACGAACTCGCTCCGCAAGGCGGCGGAGCGCGGCAAGATCACCGCGGAGGAGCGCGACGCGACGCTGGAGCGCCTCTCCTTCACCACCGACCTGGGCGACTTCGCCGACCGCGACCTCGTGATCGAGGCCGTCGTCGAGAACGAGCAGGTCAAAACCGAGATCTTCCAGGTGCTCGACCAGGTGGTCACCCGCCGGGACGCGATCCTGGCCTCGAACACCTCCTCCATCCCGCTGGTGAAGCTCGCCGTGGCGACCTCCCGCCCGGAGCAGGTGATCGGCATCCACTTCTTCAACCCGGCGCCGGTGCAGAAGCTCGTCGAGCTGATCCCCGCCCTCACCACGGACGGCCAGACGCTGGTGCGCGCCGAGAAGCTCGTCACCGACGTCCTGGGCAAGCACCCGATCCGGGCGCAGGACCGCGCGGGCTTCGTGGTCAACGCGCTGCTCATCCCGTATCTGCTGTCGTCGATCCGGATGTTCGAGACCGGCATCGCCAGTCGTGAGGACATCGACAACGGCATGGAGATGGGCTGCGCCCACCCGATGGGCCCGCTCAAGCTCTCCGACCTGATCGGGCTGGACACCGTGGCCTCGGTCGCCGAGTCGATGTACGAGGAGTTCAAGGAGCCGCTGTACGCGGCTCCCCCGCTGCTCCAGCGCATGGTCGACGCGGGCCGGCTGGGCCGCAAGAGCGGCCACGGCTTCTACGACTACGTGTAGTTCGGCGTCCGCGCCGTCGTCTCCCGCCGCGCGTCGAGCCGGGCCAGTTCCGCCCTGGCCCGGGCCTCGACCGGGGCGGCGCCGACGGCGGAGCTGATCTCCAGGGCCTCGGCCAGGGCGCCGCGGGCCGCCGACGCCCGCCGCGGACGGCGCTCGGCGGCGCCCAGCACGATCAGCGTGCGGGCGAGGTCGATGG
The DNA here is from genome assembly GCF_035918135.1 of Actinacidiphila glaucinigra. Classification (NCBI taxonomy): domain Bacteria; kingdom Bacillati; phylum Actinomycetota; class Actinomycetes; order Kitasatosporales; family Streptomycetaceae; genus Actinacidiphila; species Actinacidiphila glaucinigra. The sequence continues at coordinate 7,002,537 of NZ_CP109144.1, read as the reverse complement.
GGAGTGAGCGGCCGCGCAGCCGGTCCGCGGCGGCCTGGATGCGGGTGACGCCCCGCTTGGAACGGCCCAGTACACAGTCGCGCAGCCCCTCGGCGCGGTCCAGCGCCGACTGCACGCTGGCGGACGGCCGTGCCCCGGCGCGGCGACGGGCCGCGCGCAGGATCTCGGCGGCGGAGTCCGTGTCGCCGAGGATGACGGTCGCCTCGGCGAGGTCCCCGTACCAGCGCAGCATCACCGGGTCGGCGATGCCCATCGTCTCGCCCATCCTGCGCACCTGCCGCAGGGTCTCGACGGCCGCCGCGGTGTTCTCCCGTCCCCCGGCCAGCAGTTGGGCCCGGCCGCGGACGCCCAGCGCCCGCAGCAGGAAGAGCTGGTCCCCATCGGTCATGCAGGCCCGGATCGTGCGGTCGGTGAGCTCCAGGGCGCGCTCCAGGCGCCCTCCGGCGGTCTCGGCGAGCGCGGCGGCGTACAGCACGGGCGGCGAGTCGTTGCCGGCCCGGACGGGGAGCACGGCGCAGCGGGCGACGTTGTCCAGGGCCTCGCGGCACCGTCCGGACCGCACCTGTATGCGGATCAGCGCCACCAGCGTCGCGGCGGTCTCCTCGACGGAGGCGTACTCGCCGGCCCTGCCGAGGAGGCCCGACATCTCGTGTTCCGCCTCGATGATGCGGTCGGCGTCGGCGGCCAGGATCGCGCGGGTGCGGACGAGTTCGCGGGCGCCGGGCCCGTCGGGAGGCACGGGGAGGCCGAACGCCTCACCGAGCGCGGCCTCGGCGGACTCCGCCTCTCCGTGCAGCGCGTGCAGCCGGGCGAGCAGCGCCAGGGCGGCCACGCGGGTGTCGACGGCGTCCGCCTGTACCGCCATGTCAACTGCGCGGCGGGCATGGGCGGAGGCCTGCGCGGGCCGTCCGCCGATGAGGTGCCGCAGGGCGGCCCACTGGTGCAACCGGGCCTCGAGCCCGGGATGCCCTTCGGCCTCCACCAGGCCGTCCGCGATGAGACGGCCCGTGGCGCCCAGCGCCTGGCCGGCGTTGCCGAGCATGATCAGCCGGGCCAGTACGCGCTGCCGCGCGGAGGAGGCCTCGGCGAGCACGGTCTCCGCGGCCCGGCCCGCGTCGCCCCGCAGCCCGGCGTCGCTGGCGTACTCGGCGGCGGCCAGCAGCCGGTCGGCACGCTCTTCGGGGCGGTCCTCGGGGGTACGGCGGGCGGCCAGGGCGGCCAGTTCGGCGGCGGTGGCGGGGGCGCCGCGGCGGCGCGCGGACTCGGCGGCGGCCGTCAGCGTGGCCGCGGTGGTCTCGTCGGCGTGCGGGTGGGCCAGGGCCAGGTGCCGGGCCTGCTCCACGGGCTCGGGCACCACACGGGACAGCAGTTTGTGCGCGGTGCGCCGGCCGTGCTCCGGGGCGTCGGCGTAGACCGCGGCGCGGATCAGCGGGTGCTGGAAGCGAATCGTTCCCTCGGCGTCCGCGACGGCGACCCCCAGGGTCTCCGCGGTGGCCAGGTCGCCCTCCGGGTCCGGGATGCCCGCGGCGCCGAGCAGCGGCAGCGTGGGGCGGGCCGCGGCGCTCGCGACGAGCAGCGTCTGCCGGGCGGAGGCGGGCAGCAGCCGCACCCGGTCCAGCAGCAGGTCCCGCAGCCGCGGCGGTACGGACAGCACGTCCCCGGCCTCGAAGGGCGTGCCGTCCCGCAGCAGGACGCGCCCGAGCTCGAGGGCGTACAGCGGATTGCCCGCGGCCGTGTCCTGGACGGCGCGCACGGCGGGTTCCGGCAGCTCCGCCCCGGTGTCGTGCAGCAGCAGCTCGGCCACGTCGCTGTCGGACAGCGGCGGCACGAGCACCGCCGTGGTACCCGGCGGGCAGCACCGCATCCCGAGCGGCTCCTCGCCCTCCACGACGCGCTCGGCGGCCAGGAACCGCACACCCTCGCCCGGGGGGAGCCGGCGCAGCGCGAGCGAGAGGACCTCCGCGCTCGGCGTGTCGAGCCACTGGAGGTCGTCGACGACGATCAGCACGGGCCCGGCTGCCGCGAGCGCCCGCAGCAGTTCGACGGCCGCGTCGCGCACGGCCAGCCGGCTCTGCGTCGCCACCGGCTCGCGCCCCCGCAGCAACGCCGCCCGCAGGGCGGCCCGGGGGCCCGCGCTCAGCCCGTCGACGTACTCCTCGGGCACCCGGGCGAAGAGGTCCATCAACGCCACGAAGGGCAGCTTGGCGTCCTCCTCGACAGGCACGGCCCGCAGCACGAAGCCTTCCGGCGGGGCCTCGTCGGTCAGCACCGCGAGCAGGGCGGACTTGCCGATCCCGGCCGCTCCGTGGAGCAGTACGCCCGGACCGGCGGTCAGCTGTGTCCGGGCATGGTCGAGGATCTCCCGACGCCCGATCAGGGACGGCATATGCTCATGACAACGTTTGCTCAACTGCCTTGTCAATGACCGCAGTCACGTCGGCGTGTCCGCGGGGCCTGGTGCGGCCGTTGTGTGCGGGTCCGTTGCGGTTGCGGTTGCGGTTTCCCCCACCCTCCATCCCCCAGCCTTCGGCCGGGGGCGCCCCCGCCTCCCCCGCCCCCTCCGTATCGCTGGGCGGCCGACGGCCGGTGGGAGGTGATGGAAGGGCACCCCTCCCCGCACCGCCGGGAGCTGCCCCAACAAGCTGCCTCGGCCTGCTGCCGCTCGCCCCGGGCTTCACGTGTGACCGGCACCGCAGTTGGCCACGCTGGGCAACTCCGATACACATCACTACAGTTGCTCCAAGAGGGAGTCCCACAGGACCGCTTCCGGGTCGGGTTCTTCCGGGTGGAGCATGCAGCGTCTGCAGCGCAGGAGTCCTGGTTCGTTGGTACCGGAGGCGGCGCTCATCCACGGCAGGGCCTCCATGGCGTGTGCGCGCTCGTCGTCGGCGAGGGTGTCGACGGTCCGGCGGAGCTCCTCGGGTGCGGATTGGTCGGTGAGGCAGAGCCAGCCGACCGCCGCCGCCAGGCGGGCTTCGGGGGCCTCCGTCCGGTCGTGCCACCGTTCGCGCAGCCACGTGACGGTCGGCGGATGCGGGTGGGCCCGGGTGATCTCGGCGGTGGCCAGGAGCAGGGCGGCGCGGACCATGGCGTCACCCTCGGCGGCGAATCCGTCGGCCAAGGCGGTCCGGATGATGTGGTCGGGGTCGGCGGCGGTCGCCAGGACGTAGGCGGCGTCGACGCGGGCGGTGGGGTCGGAGTCTCCGAGGAGGGGCAGGAGTGCGGAGGTGTCGGTGGTGATCGCGGCTCGGGCGGCGGCCACCGACCAGCCGGCCGGGTAGCCGGTCACCTCGTAGCCGTAGCCGTCGTGGGTGTCGGGGGCGTCGCGCCGGGGATCGTTGCGATGAAGGAGGAGTTCCTCGCGGGACGCGACACCGTGATGCCGGGCACGGGCGGGGCCGGAGAGTACAGCGAGGGCGGCGGCGCGGTGTGGGTGGTGGGCGTCGATGGCCAGGGGGATGAGGAACGGCACGGCGAGGGCGGCAGCGGCCCGGCTGTCATTGGCGCACAGGCCCCACAGCACACCCGTCGCGTCCACGCCCGGTTCGCCGTCAGCACGCAGGAGGTGAACGGCCTTTCGGACGTCGTGCCCATGGGGGAAGTTGCCCCACGGGACGGCATCGAGGTCCAAGCCCTGTCGGCGTTCGGGAAGGATGCCGGCCACCACCGCCCGCACGTCGAACGGGCCGCCCGAGAACAGGGCCAGGTCCGCCCCGTCCACCACTTCCCGGCACATCGCGAACGTCGGATCGGTCCGCCAGTCCTTCACACCGCACCCCCACCGTTGAGCCCCCGGAACTCGATCATGACGGGCCCGGCGGCCCACCGGAAGCCACTCGCCGGATGATCCAGCCGCATCGTGCACAGGGGCCAACCGGAATGCTCAAGGGCTATCCACCGTGCTCTGTCACGTCAAGGCCGCCTGGCAGGCGTGGAAGGACCACCGCGACGGCAGCGCGGACGAGAAGGAGGAACAGACCAGAGAGGGTGGACCGGGCCTGCTGGAGGTCGCCGCGGTCACCTTTGCCCCACGGCGGCGACAACATCGGCGTCCATGTGCCCGTCTTCGCCACCGCAGGCGTGGGCGGGACGACCGTGCATGCCGTGGTGTTCCTCGTGCTCGTCGCCGTGTGGTTCTTCGCGGGCAAGTTCTTCGCCGCTCGACCCGCCATCGCCAAGGCCCTCACCCGCTGGGGTCACATCCTGCTGCCCCTGGTCCTGATCGCCATCGGCCTGCTCATCCTCGTCGAGGGCGGCGTGCCGTCCCTTCTCGTGGACAGAGCCAGAGGGTCATCAGGCGGCAACGGAGGCCGGCTTGTCGCGGAGCACGACAAGCGGCGGGTGGGGGGGGACGCACCCTGGCCTCCGGCGAGCGGCCGACCCGCAGCCAGGTTCAGTCCCGGGAGCACACCGACCGCGCCGTACGAGGCCGCCCCTGGCCGAAGACCGGGGAAGGGCGGGGGATGCCCGCCGCGGACGTAAGCAACCCGCTCACGACAACGGGCCGCACGGGGCAACGCACGAGGTCACGCAACGCCGTCGGGATCGGGCAGCAGCACCACCCGGTGCGCCCCCGCATCCACCGCCACCACGCTGTCGCACGCCGCGACGACCGTGATCCCCGCCGCCGCCACCCGCCGGAGCTCGCTCCACGCGCCGCGGCTGATGACGGTCGTCGTGACGGAGGGACCCCGGCTCCAGGGTGCGTTGTTGAGGGCGAGCTGCAGCGCGGACCGCTGGGGTCCGGGCGGCCCGACCACGGCGATCAGTTCTCCCGTGGGCGTGGACAGATCGGCTCCGGTGACGGTGGGGGTTGCCATGCCTGCCCCTCTCCTCGTTCTGGCCGCTATGCGGGCAATGGGTGTTTTGCTCGCGGATCGACCCAGGTTTACCAAGGATTGGGCGGGATCAAGGGCGCGGCACTCCGGGAACCCCGGTTGCGGTACGGGCGGAACCCGCCTGCGCACCCGACTGCACGGGCACCCGGGGTGCGTCCCGGTGGAGCACCAGCAGCGCCATGTCGTCGGTGAGCCGCCCCCGCGTGTGCCGCAGGAACGAGGCCCGCACCGCGTCGACCAGGGCCGGTGCGGACAACGCGCCGCCGTGGGAGGCCGTCTGGGCGGCCGCCCCTTCCAGGACCGGCAGCAGGGGGAAGAACTCCCCGGCGGCGTCCCGGGCGTCCATCACGCCGTCGGTGTGCAGGAAAAGCGCCTGGCCGGACAGGAGTTCCCCGCAGGGGACCGCCTTCGGGTCGGGACCGGGGTCGAACAGGCCGAGCGGCGGGAACGGTTCACCGGTCTCCAGCGGGCGGGCGCTCGGCTGCCCGGGGTGGCCCGGGCAGAGCCGGTACGGCTGCGGATGGCCGCAGTTGATGACCTGGACGCCGCAGTCCTCGCCCAGTTCGAGCAGCATCAGGGTCACGAACTCCTCGGCGGCGTGCGCACGCCCCCTCAGGTGCCGGTGGAGCGCGCGGTCCAGGCGGTGGAGCACGCCACCGAGTTCCGGCTCGTCGTGCGCGGCCTCGCGGAAGCTGCCGAGCAGCGCGGCGACGGTTCCGATGGCCTCGAGGCCGTGGCCGCGCACGTCGCCGATGACCGCGCGCACCCCGTAGGGCGTGGCGAGCACCTCGTACAGGTCGCCGCCGACGCGGGCGCCGCGGCTGGCCGAGAGGTGGTCGCCGGCCACCGCGAGGCCGCCCACGCATTGCGGCAGCGGGGGCAGCAGCACCTGCTGGGCGGCGACGGCAATCTCCCGGGTGCGGTCGAGCTCGGCGGCGAGCCGTGCCCTGCGGTCGGCGAGCCGGAAGCAGACGGCCAGGACGGCGAGGACGGCGACCTCGGAACCCAGCAGTTGTCCGGTGTCCGGCAGCGCTACGGCCGCCACGGCGAGCCCGCCGCTGACCAGGACGCAGCGGCGGCGTCCGGTGCCGGCGCAGGCGATCACCGGGGCCGCGACCGCGGCGGGCGTCCACTGGACTCCGCCGGGCACCGCGTACACCAGGCCCAGCACCGCGGCCACCCACAGACCGGGAAGCGACAGGATCGCCAGCCCCCGTGCCCTGCTGCCGCTCCGGCGGTTCACCGCCCTGGGTCGGATCATGCCTCGGGGCTCCCCCTGAAGCCGTTGACGCGGCCGGCGACGACACAGCCCCCGCGTCGAGTGGGCCCTGGTTCCGAACGATTGTGGCGACTCGGTGCGACGAACCGGGTACCCAGAGGAGCCATTTCACCCGATCGGGCTACGTGACCGGCGGGAACGCCCGTGGGGCGCCCCCGGCGGACCGGGGGCGCCCCACGGGAACGCGACGTCGCGGGTGTCAGGCGCCGCGCAGGGCCGCTCCCGTGCGCTCCGCCGCGGCGGCGACGGCCGCGTCACGGGCCGCGGAGGCCTCCTCCGCGGTGAGCGTACGGTCCGGGGCGCGGAAGCGCAGGCTGTAGGCCAGCGACTTCTTGCCCGCACCGATCTGCTCACCGGTGAAGATGTCGAACAGCCGCAGCGATTCGAGCAGTTCGCCGGCGCCGGAGCGCAGGGCGCCCTCCACCTCGGCGGCCGGGACGGAGCCGTCCACGACCAGGGCGACGTCCTGGGTGGCCACCGGGAAGGTGGACACCCGGGGCGCGACGACGGGGCCGCCGGAGGCACGCTCCAGACGGTCGAGGTCGACCTCCATGGCGGAGGTGCGCTCCGGCAGGTGGAGTGCCTTGATCACCCGGGGGTGCAGCTCGCCGGCGTTGCCGACCAGCACCTCCTCGCCGTCGACGACCGCGAGGAGCGCGGCGCAGCGGCCCGGGTGGAAGGGGGCCTGCTGGTCCTGGCGGACGATCAGCTCGACCCCGGCCTCGGCGGCGACGACCCGCCCGGCCTCGATGGCGTCGGCCCACTGGGTGGGACGGCCCTGGCCCCACCAGCCGGCCTGCTCACGGGCACCGGCCAGGACCACCGCGACGCGCCTCGGCTGCCGCGGGAGGGCGGCGTCGAGCGCGGCGATCTCGGCGTCGGTCGGGCGCCGGTCGACGGGCAGCCGCGGCGGCGCGGGCTCCTCGCCGCTGGGGCGGAAGACCAGGCCGGTCTCGAAGAGCGCGAGGTCGTGCGCGCCGCGCCCCACGTTGCGGCGCAGGGCGTGGAGCAGGCCGGGGAGCATGGTCGTGCGGAGCGCGGGCTCCTCGTCCGACAGCGGGTTGGCCAGCTTGACGGTGATCCGGCGCGGGTCGTCCGCGTCGAGGCCGAGCTGGTCGAAGACGCCTTCGCCGAGGAACGGGTAGTTCTGCACCTCGGTGTAGCCGGCCCCGGCGAGCGCCCGGCCGACCCGGCGGCGCAGCTTCTGCGACTCGGTCAGACCGCGGCCGGAGGGCAGGTTCGGCAGGGTGGAGGGCAGGTTCTCGTAGCCCTCCAGCCGGATGACCTCCTCGGCGAGGTCGTTGGGGTCGCGCAGGTCGGGCCGCCACGACGGCACGGTGACGATCAGCTCGTCGGAGCCGTAGACGTCGCAGCCGACCTGCTGGAGGCGGCGCACCACGGTCTCGCGGCCGTACGCCATGCCCGCCACCTTGTCCGGGTGGTCGGCGGGGATGGTGATGGTGTGCGGCGCGGAGGGCGCGATGACCTCGGTGACGCCCGCCTCCGCGGTGCCGCCCGCGAGCAGCACCAGCAGGTCGACGGTGCGCTGGGCGGCGGCGGCCGCGGCCTGCGGGTCGACACCGCGCTCGAAGCGCTTGGACGCCTCGGAGGACAGCTTGTGGCGGCGCGCGGTGCGGGCGATGGCGACCGGGTCGAAGTGCGCGGCCTCGATGACGACGTCGGTCGTCGAGGCGCCGGCGTCGTCGATCTCGGTGTTGGCGCCGCCCATGACACCGGCCAGGCCGATCGGCCCCCGGTTGTCGGTGATCACCAGGTCCTCGGGGTCGAGGACGCGGACCTGGCCGTCGAGCGTGGTCAGCTTCTCGCCCGGCTGCGCCCGGCGGACGCCGATGACGCCCTCGATGCGGGTCCGGTCGTAGGCGTGCAGGGGCTGACCGAGCTCCAGCATCACGTAGTTGGTGACGTCCACGGCGAGCGAGATCGGGCGCATGCCGGCCTTCTGCAGCCTGCGCTGCAGCCAGATCGGCGAGCCGGCCTCCGGGTCCAGGCCGGTGACGGTGCGCGCGGTGAAGCGGTCGCAGCCGACCGGGTCGGAGACCTTCACCTCGTAGCCGTAGGAGTTCGGGCCGGGCACGTCGAGCAGCGCCGGGTCGCGCAGCGGCAGCCCGTAGGCGATGGCGGCCTCGCGGGCGACGCCGCGCATCGACAGGCAGTAGCCGCGGTCGGGGGTGACCGCGATGTCGAGCACCTCGTCGACGAGCTCCAGCAGCCCGACGGCGTCGGTGCCGGCCTCGTGCTCCGGCGGCAGGACGATGATGCCGTCGTGGTCGTCGCCCATGCCGAGCTCGCGGGCGGAGCAGATCATGCCGTGCGAGTTGCGCCCGTAGGTCTTGCGCGCGGAGATCTCGAAGTTCCCGGGCAGCACGCCGCCGGGGAGGATGACGACGACCTTGTCGCCGACGGCGAAGTTGCTCGCGCCGCAGACGATCTCCTGCGGCTCGCCGGTGCCGTTGGCGGTGCCGACGTCGACGGTGCAGAAGCGGATCGGCTTCTTGAAGCCGCTCAGCTCCTCGATGGTGAGCACCTTGCCGACCACCAGCGGGCCCTTCAGGCCGGTGCCGAGCTGCTCGACGGTCTCGACCTCGAGACCGGCGGAAATGAGCTTGGCCTGGACGTCGCGGCCGGACTCGCCGGCGGGCAGGTCGACGTACTCCCGCAGCCAAGAAAGCGGGACCCGCATCAGATCTCCATCCCGAACGGAAGGGTGAAGCGCACGTCACCCTCGACGATGTCTCGCATGTCCTCGACGTTGTGACGGAACATCAGCATGCGCTCGATGCCGAAGCCGAAGGCGAAGCCGCTGTACTTCTCCGGGTCGACGCCGCAGGCGGTGAGCACCCGGGGGTTGACCATGCCGCAGCCGCCGAGCTCGATCCAGCCCTCGCTGCCGCAGGTGCGGCAGGGCCGGTCCGGGTTGCCGACGGACTCGCCGCGGCAGACGTAGCAGACCATGTCCATCTCGGCGGACGGCTCGGTGAAGGGGAAGTAGTTCGGGCGGAGCCGGGTCGTGATGTCCTCGCCGAAGAGCGACTGGACCATGTGGTCCAGGGTGCCCTTGAGGTCCGCCATGGTCAGGCCCTCGTCCACGGCGAGCAACTCGACCTGGTTGAACACCGGGGTGTGCGTGGCGTCCAGCTCGTCCGAGCGGTAGACCCGGCCGGGGCAGATCACGTAGACCGGCGGCTCGCGGTCGAGCAGGGAGCGGATCTGCACCGGGGAGGTGTGCGTGCGCAGCACGACGCCGCTCTCCTCGGGACCGGTCCCGGCGGGCTTGTCGCCCTCGACGAAGAACGTGTCCTGCATGGTGCGGGCCGGGTGGTCCGCCCAGATGTTCAGGGCGTCGAAGTTGAACCACTCGGCCTCGACCTCGGGGCCCTCGGCCACCTCGTAGCCCATGGCCACGAAGACGTCCTCGATGCGCTCGGAGAGCGTGGTCAGCGGGTGCCGGGCGCCGCGCGGGACGCGGTCGTACGGCAGGGTGACGTCCACCGCCTCCTCGACCAGCACGCGGTCGTCGCGCTCGCTCTCCAGCACCTCCTGCCGGGCCTTGAGTGCCTGGTTGACCGCGCCGCGGGCCTGGCCGACGCGCTTGCCCGCGTCCGCCTTGGCGTGCGGCGGCAGTGCGCCGATCTCACGGTTGGCGAGGGCGAGCGGCGAGCGGTCCCCGGTGTGGGCCACCTTGACCTCGCGCAGCGCGTCGAGGTCGGCGGCCTCGGCGATGGCGGCGAGCGCCTCGTCGCGCCGGCGCTCGATCTCTTCCGGTTTCAGTGCCTCGACCTCGACAGGGTCGTACGACTTGTTCGGTGCCGACATTTCTTCCCGTTCCGATGTGGGTGATGGCGTGGCCGACCTGCTCGCCCGACCGCTGAATGCCAAGGGTCGAGTCTATCGGGGCCACGGGGAAAGGCTGGTCACGCCCGTCGGGGCCGGTGGATCACCACGCGATGCTCAGGCCGCGAAGGCCGGCGCCCCGACGGGCAGGGTAAATCGGAACTGGGCGCCCTTACCGGGCGCGCGACCCACCGTGATCGAACCGCCGTGGGCCTCGACGATGCCCTTGACGATGTACAGCCCCAGGCCCGTGCCGCCGCGTTTGCTGCCCCGCCAGAAGCGGGTGAAGACGCGGTTCATGGACTCCTCCGGGATGCCGGGTCCCTCGTCGCTCACGGTCACCGCTGTTCCGGACCATCCGCGCTCGCGCGGCGACGACGAGGGTGCTACGTCAATGGTGACAGTTCCCTCGCCGTGGCGCACGGCGTTTTCCAGCAGGTTCCCCAGGATCTGGTCGACCTTGTCGGGGTCGGCCCACAGCGACGGCAGCGACTGCGCGACCCGTACGGCGAAGCGGTCCGCGGGCTGCCCGGCGGCGACGAGGGCGTCCACGTGGCGCCGCACCGCCGCGGCGATGTCGACCGGCTGCCGGCGCACCTCCAGGCGGCCGGAGTCGATGCGGGAGATGTCGAGCAGCTCGGCGATCAGCCGGGTGACGCGGTTCGCGTCGGCGTGCACGGTCTCCAGCATGAGTTTCTTCTGGTCCTCGGTGAAGCGTTCCCACTTCGCCAGCAGGGTCGCGGTGAAGCCTTTGACCGAGGTGAGCGGGGAGCGCAGCTCGTGCGCGACGGTGGCGATCAGCTCGGCGTGGCTGCGCTCGGTGCGCCGCCGCGCCTCGGTGCCGCGCAGCGCGACGACCAGCCGGCGCACCGGTCCTGTGGGGTGGTCCCGGACGTACCGGGCGGAGACCAGCACCTCGCGGCCGCCGGGGAGCAGCAGGTTGCGCTCGGGCTGCCCGGTGCGGGTGGCCAGGCCCGCGTACGGGTCGGTGAGCTGCCACCAGCGGCGTCCGTCCAGGTCCTCCAGGGGCAGCGCCTGCTCGATCGGACGGCCGAGGACGTCGGCGGGGTCGAGCGCGGTGATCCGGGCGGCGGCCGCGTTGAAGCAGAGCACGAGCCCGTGCTCGTCGGCGACGACGAGGCCGTCCGGGAGCTCGTCGGCTGTGACACCGAGTTCGGTCAGGACAGTCGGCCAGCCCTGCGGCGCGCTCGGCGGCGTGCCGCCGTTCATCCTGACGTCCATCCCCGTAACCCCCTCTCCAGGGCGGTCCCCGGGGCGTCACACTACTAGCTCATCGTTACGGAGCGGCACCCTCCGGGAGCACGCTGCGCGCGGGCGGAGGCGTAGAGGCACACGGCGGCGGCCGTGGCGAGGTTGAGGCTCTCGGCGCGTCCGTGGATGGGGACGCGCACCACCTCGTCCGCGAGTGCGCGGGTCTCCTCCGGCAGGCCCCAGGCCTCGTTGCCGAAGATCCAGGCGGTGGGGCCGCCCATCGTGCCCTCGTCCAGTTCGGCGTCGAGGTCGCGTTCCCCCGCGCCGTCGGCGGCGAGCAGCCGCACCCCGGCCCCGCGCAGGCCGTCCACGACGGTCTCCATGGGGACGCCGACGGCGACCGGAAGGTGGAAGAGGCTGCCGACGGATGCGCGTACGGCCTTGGGGTTGTACAGGTCGACGGAGGCGTCGGTGAGGACGACCGCCTCCGCGCCCGCGGCGTCCGCGCAGCGCAGCACGGTGCCGGCGTTGCCGGGGTCGCGCACATGGGCCAGGACGGCGACGAGCTTCGGCCGGGCCCGCAGCACCTCCTCGAACGGGGTGTCCAGGAAGCGGCACAGGCCGATGATCCCCTGCGGGGTGACGGTGTCCGACATCTCGGCGACGACCTCGTCGGTCGCGGTGAGCACGGGCACCCCGGCGGCGCGGGCCGCGGCGACGATCCCGTCGTGCCGGGCGGCGGCCTCGGGGGTGACGTAGACCTCGACCAGGTGGGCCATGGCCTCGCGCACGGCCTGCGGTCCCTCGGCGAGGAAGCGCCGCTCCTTGCCGCGGAAGCTGCGCTTGGCGAGGCGCCGCGCGGCGACGACTCGGGGGGATCGCAGGGAGGTCAGCTCGGGGCCGGGCATGGGCGGTGCACTCACTTCGGTCGTCGGTGTCCGGCCGGAAGCGCGGGGCGCGGCGCTCCGGAATGCAGCACGGACCCGCAGGCGCAGCGCCTGCGGGTCCGGAAGAGCGTGGGTCAGGCCGCCTTGGGGGCGTTGACGTCGCTCGGCAGGGCCTTCTGGGCCACCTCGACCAGCGCGGCGAACGCGTTGGCGTCGTTCACGGCCAGCTCGGCGAGGATCTTGCGGTCCACCTCGACGTTGGCGGCCTTCAGACCCTGGATGAAGCGGTTGTAGGTGATGCCGTTGGCGCGGGCAGCGGCGTTGATGCGCTGGATCCACAGCTGACGGAAGTCGCCCTTGCGCTTCTTGCGGTCGTTGTAGTTGTAGACGAGGGAGTGGGTGACCTGCTCCTTCGCCTTGCGGTACAGGCGGGACCGCTGGCCGCGGTAACCGCTGGCCTGCTCGAGGATCGCCCGGCGCTTCTTCTGGGCGTTGACTGCCCGCTTGACGCGTGCCACTAGATAACTCCTTCTAAGGGGCCGTGGGGGTGCTCACACGGCCCGAAAACGAATGGGTCCCGGTCCAGCATCGCGCCCCCTGATCGAAGGGGGCGTGCCGTCACTTGCCGAGAAGCTTCTTGATCTTCTTGGCGTCGGGCTTGGCCAGGACGACAGTGCCGGTGAGGGCACGGGTCTTCGTCGACGGCTTGTGCTCAAGCAGGTGGCGCTTGCCGGCGCGCTCGCGGATCACCTTGCCGGAGCCGGTGATCTTGAATCGCTTGCTCGCACCGCTGTGGGTCTTGTTCTTCGGCATGCGCCGTAGTCTCCTCGTCGCTGGCCCTCCCGTCCGCCCGTGGGCGGACGGAGAGCGTCAGTCCTTCATTGCGTTACCCGGAGCGGACTCCGGGTCCTGGCAACGCCGTCAGACGGCGTCAGCTGGCATCGGCGGGAGCGTCCTGCTCGTCGTGCTCGAGCTCGAGCTCCTGCTCCTGCTCGTCGGGGTCCTTCGGCAGGCGACCGGCCTTGCGGGCGGCCTGCGCCTCGCGGGCCTCGGCCATCGCCTCGGTCTTCTTCTTGTGCGGACCGAGAACCATGATCATGTTGCGGCCGTCCTGCTTCGGCGAGGACTCCACGAAGCCCAGGTCCTGGACGTCGTCGGCGAGCCGCTGCAGCAGTCGGAAGCCCAGCTCGGGGCGCGACTGCTCACGACCGCGGAACATGATCGTGATCTTGACCTTGTCGCCCTGCTTGAGGAACCGGACGACGTGACCCTTCTTGGTGTCATAGTCGTGCGGGTCGATCTTCGGCCGGAGCTTCATCTCCTTGATGACCGTGTGCGCCTGGTTCTTGCGCGCCTCACGGGCCTTCATGGCCGACTCGTACTTGAACTTGCCGTAGTCCATGAGCTTGCAGACCGGCGGGCGTGCGGTCGCCGCCACCTCGACCAGGTCGAGGTCGTACTCCTGCGCAAGCTCCAGTGCCTTGGCAAGCGGCACGATGCCGACCTGCTCGCCACTGGGACCGACGAGTCGCACCTCGGGGACGCGAATCCGGTCGTTGATGCGGGGCTCGGCGCTGATGGGGCCTCCTCGGTAGCACCACGCGACTGACTGGATTGACAGGCGCGTAACGTCTGAAAACTTGGTCCGGCCCGTGAGGAGGCGTGAAAAACGCCCCATACGGGTCACAGGCGGATGCTCCTCACAACCGGGAGCACCGCCGCGGCATTCCGCGGGGCGCGTCGGGCACCGCGCCTCTTCCGGGGACACGGCACCTGACCGGTGACCCGCCGCCCTCGAGGGCCGGCAAGGTGGGAGATCGGAGCCTCCACTTGTGGGCTGGAGCGCTCCGTTTCCGTGACGTCCACGGGGTGTCCAGCCGGTCGATCGTCAAGCATACCAGTGTCCGACCGCAGACCGTAATCGGCCGACGTGGGCCTATCGTGTGAGGCATGAGTGACGCCAGCCCCCAGCACCAGTCCCCCTCCGCGGACCGCCCCGACTTCGACACGATGACCCGCGACATCGCGGACGTCCCGGCGGTCGAGGTGATCACCACGGTCGCGGTGCACCTGATGAGCGCGGCGGCGGTGAACCTCGGCCTCGCGGAGGACGGCGACCGGCACAAGGACCTCGACGAGGCGCGCAAGCTGATCACCGCCCTGGCCGGACTGGTCACCGCCGGCGCGACCGAGATCGGCTCCTACCACGCCGCCCCGCTGCGGGACGGCCTGAAGTCGCTGCAGCTCGCCTTCCGTGAGGAGTCCGTCGTCCCCGACGCTCCGGGCGAGGGCCCCGGCGAGAAGTTCACCGGCCCCGTCCACGGCTAGGCCGGCCGGCCCCGCCCGAACGCTCGAGACGGCGTCGCCCCCGGTGGGGCGGCGCCGTCAGCGCGTGAAGAGCGGTTCGCCGGGCAGCCGGGTGTCCGCCGGGAGCAGCGCCAGTTCGATGCCGCGCACCAGCGCGCCGCGCAGCACCTCGTCCGCCGCGAGCGTCGCCGAGACGCGCTGCGCGACCTGCGGCACGTCGGCGCCCTCGTCCAGGACCAGCCCCAGCGTGCCGTCGGCGTCCGCCGAGGGGACGAGGTGGGCGCGGACCACTTCCGGCGCCGTCCCCACCGCGGCCCGCAGGGCCTCGCGGACCGCGGGGTCGGCCAGCGGGTCCGCGCCCGCGCGGCCCGACGCGACGGCGCGCAGCGCGCCGCCGGTCAGCGCGTACGGCACGGGCCCGGCCATGTCGATCAGCAGGGTGTCGGCCTTCTCGTGCGCCAGCGCCTGCAGTGCCTGTCCCAGCGGCACGGCCACCGGCCGCGCGTCCGGCCGCCAGCGCGCGAGGGCCTCGGTGGAGGTGAACGCCGGCAGCGCCCTGCGCCCGTCGGCCGCCTGGAGGGTCGGCACCGCCATGTCGCTGGTCTTCTCGCGGCGCAGCCCTCCCGGTCCCTCCTCGACCTCCCCGAGCAGCGCCACCACCGGCACCAGGAAGCGCGCGCCCGGGAGCGCCGCCAGCACCTCGGGTTCGGCCGACGGGTCGGCGTCGTACGCGGCGAGCGCCGCCGCGAGCCGGGGGTCGGCGGTGCCGTCGTCGTCGGGGAAGCCGGAGTCGGGAATGTTCTTGAGAGCCACCTCCCGAGGGTATCGGGGCTGCCGGGCCGCGATTTCTTACGCCCCCTTCATCCGCCTCTCACGGACCGCGCAGTTTCCGTCCCTAGCTTCCCTGGGCATGGCTTACGAGAACCCCGCCGCACGGCGTCCCGGCCGGACGGACGTCACCGGCCCTGTCCCCCGCGCCCCTCGCGGCACCGTGCGCACCGTGACGGCGACCGCGCTGCTGGCGTGCGCCGTGCTCGGCACGGCGACGTACGGGGCGGCGTCGCCGCCGCACACGGCGGCGGTGACCGCGACCGGGGCCGGCGGGGCGGCGAACGTGGCGATCGTGAAGGTGAGCGAGGAGCCCCGGATGGTGTGGAGCGAGGTACTGGCGACGGCGCTGCGGGACGTGTCCGGGGACCCGCGGGCGCGCTACTCGGTGGCGGTGCTGGACACCGCCACGGGCGGCCGTGCGGTGCACGGGGACGGGCTGTACGACACGGCGAGCATCGTCAAGGTCGACATCCTGGCGGCGTTGCTGCTCCAGGCCCAGGACGCGGGGCGGGACCTGACGGCGCAGGAGAGGGCCTGGGCCGAGGTGATGATCGAGGACAGCGACAACGCGGCGGCCACCGCGCTGTGGCGGGCGATAGGCCGGGGAGCCGGACTGGACGCCGCCAACCACCGCCTCGGGCTCACCTCGACCACGGCGGGCAGCGGGCCGCTGTGGGGGCTTACCCAGACCACGGCTGCCGACCAACTCACACTGCTGCAAAGGGTCTTCGGCACCGACGGCGCCCTCGACGCGGCGTCCCGCGCGTATGTCCGCCGGCTGATGGGACGCGTCGCGGCCGCGCAGGCCTGGGGCGTGCCGACCGCGGCCGACGGCTCCTACGAGGTCAAGAACGGCTGGCTGCGGCGCAGTACGACCGGGCTGTGGGACATCAACAGCATCGGCCGCGTCCGGGCCGGCGGGCGGACGTATCTGGTCGCCGTGGTCTCCCGCGGCAGCACGACGCAGGCCGCGGGCATCACGCTGGTGGAACGGGCCGCGCGGGCGGCGGTCGGCTCCTTCAGCCGCGCCGCCGGCCGTTCCGGGAGTTCGTGAGCCGGGGCCGCAGCCACAACAGGGCCGCGGCGGCGACCAGTCCGGTGCCGGCGACCGCGAAGACCACGGCGACGCCGTCGCCCAGGGCGTCCCCGTCGGCTGCCGCGGCCGCCTTCGCCGCGTCGGGACCGGCGCCGAAGTACTTGCGCGTGTAGGGGACGGCACTCGGCACGACGGCCTCGGGCTTGACCTTCGCCGCCGCCTTCAGCGCGGCCGCCGGGTCCACCAGGCCGTGGCCGACGGCGTCGTCACGGCCGCCCGCCGGGGAACTCCGGGCGGTGTCCTCCAGCAGTCGCTTCACCTGGGCGGGGCTGAGCCGGGGGTAGGCGGAGCGGACGAGCGCGGCCGTGCCCGACACGTACGCGGAGGCGGTGCTGGTGCCCCAGCCCTCGTAGTAGCGGCGGTTGGGGTCGGCTATCACGACGTCGACGCCCGGCGCGGCGACCGTCGCGTACCAGCGGCGGGTGGAGAAGGCGGCGCGGGAGCCGTAGCGGTCGACGGCGGCCACCGCGATGACGCCCGGGTACGCCGCGGGGTAGGAGACCCGGTTGCCCTGCTCGCCGCCGTTTCCGGCGGAGGCGACGACGACCACGCCCTTGCGCAGGGCGTACTGGACCGCGTCGTCCTCCTGCGCCTCGGGGTGGGCGGTGCGGCTGTCGTCGCCGAGGGAGAGGTTGATGACGTCGGCGCCGTGGTCGGCGGCCCAGCGGATGCCGTCGGCGAGGGCGCTGCCGCGCGTGGTGCGGGCCTTCTTCCGCTGCGGGTCCTTGTCCTCGAGGATCACCCGCACGGGCAGGATCCTGGCCTCCGGGGCGATGCCCAGCACGCCGTCGGAGCCGCCGGGGCCATGGCCGTGACCGGCGATGATCCCGGCCATGCCGGTGCCGTGCCGGGCCCAGGCGGTGTCGCCGCGGCGGGCCCCGAAGCCGACCATGTCCTTGCCCTCGAGGACCTGGCCGGACAGGTCCGGGTGGGTGCCGTCCACGCCCGTGTCGAGGACGGCGACGGTGACGCCCTTGCCCTTCGTCCGCTGCCAGGCCTCCTGCGCGTGCAGCGCGTCCAGCGCCCAGTCCGCGTCGCGTACGGCGTCGGCGTGGGCCGGGACGACGGGCAGCAGGACGAGGGCCGCGGCGGTCATCGCGGTGGCCAGTCGCCTCATCCGGAACCTCCCGTCGGGGTGGCGGTCAGCGAGCCCGCGGCCCGGCGGGCCCGGTCGGCGACGGCGTCGGCCAACGCGTCGGCCTCGTGCCCCAGTCCGGCCTGGGCGGGCGCGGCCGTGGCACCCGCGGTGACGGCCGAGGCGGCGGGCTGCGGGACGGCGATCTCGCGGCCGTCGGCGAAGCCGCTCACCGCGTACACGACGACAGGCAGGTCGGCGGCTACCGTGACGGTCCAGCTGGCGCGCTGGCGGTCGCCGAAGCCGTCCGCGACGGTGCCCGGGAAGGCGACCGGACGCGGCATCAGATCCCTGCGGGACCCCAGGCGTTCGGAGATCCAGCGGTTGTGCAGCTTGCGCATCGTGGGGGCCTCGGCCTTGGTGACGAGCAGTCCGACCGTGGTCACGGCGCTCGACGTGGCGTCGGCGTAGGTGGCGCGCAGCAGTTTCACGCACCCGGCGGGGCGCAGCACCTTCGCCAGCAGCGGGTCGAAGGCCTCCCGGCAGTCGCCGGCCGGTGCCACGCCGATCCGCGTCCAGGTGCGTTCCGCGCCGCCCGGACCGAGGCCCTTGCCGTGCAGAGTGGACGGGAAGAGCGTGTCGACGGGCGTGCTGTGCCACAGGCCGCGGGCGAGGGCGAAGTCGCGCTTGCTCGCCTCCGCCGCCGTGGGCGCGGGCACGGCCGGGTCGTGGTTGATCCACACGCCGGCGCCGGCGCCGCCGAGCAGGCCGAGGCCCAGCACCAGGCACAGCGCGGCGGCGGCCGTACGGGGCCGTGCCTGGGCGGCGTGCGCGGGGGCGTGCGGCGGCCGGGGAGGATACGGCGGCTGCGCCGAGGGCGGTACGGGCGAGGTCCAGGCCGCGGCCGGGGGGTGCGCGGGCGGCGGGGGCGGTACGGGGCCGGCCGGGTAGGCGACGCCGACAGGGCCCCGCTCGCCCACGGGACGCGGGTACGGGGGCGCCGGCATCGGGGCCGTGCCGTACAGCTCCTGGGGCGGCCCGCCCTCGGGCTCGCCGCCGGCGGCGGGGCCCGCGGCGGCCCAGGGCGCGGACGCCCGGCCGGGGGCGGCGGTGGCGGCCCAGTGGGCGGAGGCGGAGGTGTGCACGGCGGAGCCCTGCGGCGGCGCGGAGGCGCGCGGGGCGGAGCCGGGGGGCGGCGGTATCGGGCGCGGTGGGGACCAGCTCGGCCGGGGGGTCGCTCCCCCGTTGTCGAAACCGGCGCTCACCCGGTGCCCCCTCACGGCCGCACGGCGGACGGCCCGTTCACGCGATGGACTGCGGCGTCACTCTACTGGGCGCGGCGACGTCACGACGCGTCAGTACGGATCACTTGCCCCTACCGCTCGGTAGGGGCATTCTGGCAAGCTTCGCGCATGTCTGATCAGGGAGCAGCTCGCACCCGGTACGACCGGGCCACCGCCCACCTCGACGCGCCGGTGGCGATCGTGGATCTGGAGGCGTTCGACGCCAACGCGGACGACCTGGTCCGCAGGGCGGGCGGCAAGCCGGTCCGGGTGGCCTCCAAGTCGGTCCGCTGCCGTGCCCTCCTGGAGCGGGTGCTGGAGCGGGACGGCTTCGCGGGGGTCATGTCCTTCACCCTCGCCGAGTCGTTGTGGCTGGCGCGCTCGGGCTTCGACGACGTCCTGCTGGCGTACCCGTCGGCGGATCGTTCCGGCTACGCGGAGCTGGCCGCGGACCCGAAGCTGGCGGCCGCGGTGACCGTCATGGTCGACGACGTGGCGCAGCTGGACCTCGTCGACTCCTCGCGCGCGGGCGGCTCCGAGATCGTCCGGGTCTGCCTGGAGCTGGACACCTCGCTGAAGATGCTGGGGGGCCGGCTCCGCATCGGGGCGCTGCGCTCCCCGCTCCACCGGCCGGAGCAGATGGCGGCGCTGGCCCGGGAGGTGTCCCGGCGGCCCGGCTTCAAACTGGTGGGGATCATGGCGTACGAGGGCCATGTGGCCGGCGTCGGCGACTCCGTCACCGGCCGGCCGCTGCGCTCGCGCGCGGTGCGGCTGATGCAGGCGGCGGCGCGCCGGGAGCTGGCGGCGCGGCGCGCGGAGGTCGTGCGGGCCGTGCGGGAGGTGGCGCCCGGGCTGGAGTTCGTCAACGGCGGCGGCACGGGAAGCGTGCAGAGCACGGCCGCCGAGGACGCGGTGACGGAGATCGCCGCCGGGTCGGGCCTGTACGTGCCGCGGCTGTTCGACAACTACACCTCCTTCCGGGGGCGTCCGGCGGCGCTGTTCGCGCAGCCCGTGGTGCGGCGTCCGGGCGTGGGCGTCGTCACCGTCCTCGGCGGCGGCTACCCGGCCTCGGGCGCGGCCGGCCGGGACCGGCTGCCCGTCCCCTACCTGCCGCAGGGGCTGCGCTACGACCCCCAGGAGGGGCCGGGCGAGGTGCAGACGCCGCTGATCGGGACGGCCGCCGACGATCTGCTGATCGGCGACAAGGTGTGGTTCCGGCACGCCAAGGCGGGCGAGCTGTGCGAGCGCTTCGACACGCTGCACCTGGTCGAGGGCGACCGGGTGGTGCGGGCGGTGCCGACCTACCGCGGCGAGGGCAGGACGTTCCTCTGACGCGCGGGCGCCCCGGCCGGACGGACCGGACCGGGGCGCCGTCGTGCGGGGACGGCGGTCACACGCCGGTGCCGCCACCGGAGCCCGAGGCCTTGATGCCCTTGGTGATCTCGTCCATCACGGCGAGGCCGGGCGCCTTGGGGTTGATGTCGAAGCCGTAGCGGACCAGCACGAGCCTGTCGGGGTCCGACGGCGAGGGGAACACCAGCGACTGGACGTAGCCGTCGTCGCCCCTCTCGGTGACGACCTTCCAGCGCACCAGGTAGCCCTGCTCGCCTGCGACCGCGACCTTCTGCGACAGCAACTGCGTGTGCGAGGTGATGTCGCCGTAGATCTTGCCGCCGTAGGCCCCCTCGGCGTTGCCGGAGATGTCCTCCTTGGCCGCGGCCTCGGCGGTGGTGGACTTCAGCTTCACCGACGCGGCGGGCATCGAGAAGACGCCGCCGCGCAGGCAGGTGCTCGAGGGGTCGCCGGGGCAGGCGTACTCGCCCACGGTGAGCTCCGCGAGCCCGTACCGGCTGGTGTCGCCGGTCCAGCCGTCGGGCACGGGCAGGCTGACGCCGTCGACGGCGTCCAGGGCGAAGCCGGGCTCGCTCTTGGGCACGTCCGGCGGGCCGCCGCCGTCCGGGCCCCTGTCCTCCGGGCCCTGCCCGGGGGCCGTGAGGGACGGGGCGGGCCGGGCCGAGTCCGCGCTGCCGCCGCCGCCCTTGCCGAGGGCGACGACACCTCCGACCACCGCACCGGCCACCACGACCGCGGCGATGACGGCGATCGCTATCAGACCGCCGCGCGGCTTGCGGGGAGCCGCGGGGAACGCGCCGGGGTGGCCGGGGTACTGCGGATGGCCCGGCGCCCCGGCGCCGAACGCCGGGGCGGGGGGTGGAGCGGTGCGGGTGTACTCGGTCCACTCGGTCCCGTCCCACCAGCGCTCCAGAGCGGGCCCGTTGCCTGTCTGCCCGGGTTCTGGGTACCAGCCGGGCGGGGTCGTCATGGTCACGGCGTCACCTTAAGGCCCGGGCCTTAAGATTCCCGTCAGTCGTCCGGTCACAGAGGGGTCACGTACGCCCCCGCGATACCCCCGTCCACCAGGAACTCCGCCCCTGTGATGAAGGACGCGTCGTCGCTGGCGAGGAAGGCGACGGCCGCGGCGATCTCCTCCGCCTCCGCGAAGCGGCCCACCGGGATGTGCACCAGGCGGCGCGCGGCGCGCTCCGGGTCCTTCGCGAACAGCTCGCGCAGCAGCGGGGTGTTGACCGGCCCCGGGCACAGCGCGTTGACCCGGATGCCCTCCCGGGCGAACTGCACGCCCAGCTCGCGGGACATCGCCAGCACGCCGCCCTTGGAGGCGGTGTACGAGATCTGCGAGGTCGCCGCGCCCATGACGGCGACGAAGCTCGCGGTGTTGATGATCGAGCCCTTGCCCTGTCGCTGCATGTACGGCAGCGCCGCCTTGCAGCACAGGTACACCGAGGTGAGGTTCACCTCCTGCACGCGGCGCCAGGCGTCGATGCCGGTGGTGAGGATCGAGTCGTCGTCGGGGGGCGAGATGCCCGCGTTGTTGAAGGCGACGTCGACCGAGCCGTAGGTGTCGTACGCCGCCTTGAACAGCGCCTCCACCTGCCCCGCGTCGGTCACGTCGGCCTCGACGAACAGCCCGCCGGTCTCCTCGGCGGCCGCCTTGCCCGCGGCCTCGTCGATGTCGGCGCACACGACGTTCGCGCCCTCGGAGGCGAGCCGGCGTGCCGAGGCGAGCCCGATGCCGCTGCCGGCGCCGGTGACCACCGCCGTCCGGCCCACCAGGCGGCGGCACACCACTGCTTCTGCTTGCGTCATTGCCGGGATCACTCCTCCGTGCTGATGAAGACGTTCTTGGTCTCGGTGAAGGCGGCCAGCGCGTCCGGGCCGAGCTCGCGCCCGAGCCCCGACTGCTTGAACCCGCCGAACGGTGTCCAGTAGCGCACCGAGCTGTGGGAGTTGACCGACAGGTTGCCGGCGGCGGTGCCCCGGGCCAGCCGCAGGGCGCGGCCGACGTCCCTGGTCCAGATCGAGCCGGACAGCCCGTACGGGGTGGCGTTGGCCAGGCGCAGCGCGTCGGCCTCGTCCTCGAAGGGCAGCACGACGGCGACCGGGCCGAAGACCTCCTCCACCGCGACGCGCTCGGCCGGGCCGGCGGGGGTCAGCACGGTCGGCGGGTACCAGAAGCCCTTGCCCTCCGGGGCTGTGCCGCGGATCGCGACGGGCGCGTCGGGGGCCACGTACGAGCGGACGCGGTCACGCTGCGCGGCGGAGATCAGCGGGCCCATGTCGGTGGCCGGATCGGCGGGGTCGCCGACGCCGACGGCCAGGACGGCGGGCTCCAGCAGTTGCATGAAGCGGTCGTAGACCTGCCGCTGCACCAGGACGCGGGTGCGGGCGCAGCAGTCCTGCCCGGCGTTGTCGAGGAAGGCCATCGGCGCCGTCGCCGCGGCCTTCTCCAGGTCCGCGTCGGCGAAGACGATGTTCGGCGACTTTCCGCCGAGCTCCAGGGTGACCCGCTTGAGCGTGCCGGCGCAGGTGGCCATGATCTGCTTGCCGATGCGGGTCGACCCGGTGAAGACGATCTTCGCCACGTCCGGGTGCTCGACCAGGGCCGCCCCCGCGACCGGGCCCTCGCCCGGCAGCACCTGGAAGAGGTGCTCGGGCAGTCCCGCCTCCAGCGCCAGGTCCGCCAGGCGAAGCGCGGTCAGCGGGGTGGTCTCGGCGGGCTTGAGGATCACCGCGTTGCCCGCCGCGAGCGCCGGGGCGGTCCCCCAGGCCGCGATGGGCAGGGGGAAGTTCCAGGGCGCGATGACGCCGACGACGCCGAGCGGTTCCAGGAACGTGACGTCGATGCCGCCGGGCACCGGGATCTGCCGGCCGCCGAGCCGTTCGACACCGCCCGCGGCGTAGTCGAGCAGGTCCCGGACGTTGCCGGCCTCCCAGCGGGCGTTGCCCACTGTGTGGCCCGCCTCTCGCACCTCCAGGGCGGCCAGTTCCTCCACGTGGGCGTCGACGGCGGACGCGAAGCGGCGCAGCATTCTCGCCCGGTCGGCCGGGGCCAGGGCCGCCCAGGCGGTCTGGGCGCGGGCCGCGCGGGCGACGGCGGCGTCGACGTCCTCCCGGCCCGCCGCGGGGACGGTGGCGATCACCTCCTCGGTGGCCGGGTTGAGCACGTCCAGCGCTTCGAGCGGTTCGGGTGCTTCGGGCACTCGCTGCCTCACATGCGTTCGAAGGAGCGGTAGCGCTCCCAGTCGGTGACGGCCGTGTCGTACGCGTCCTGTTCGACGCGGGCCATGTTCAGGTAGTGCTCGACGACCTCGTCCCCGAAGGCCGCGCGGGCGATCGGACTGGCCTCCCACAGCTCGGCGGCCTCGCGGAGCGTGGCCGGCACGTGCGCCACGCCTTCGCTGACGTAGGCGTTGCCGGTGACGGGCTCGGGGAGGGTGAGCTTCTGCTCCACGCCGTGCAGACCTGCGGCGATCATCCCGGCGACGGCGAGGTAGGGGTTGACGTCGCCGCCGGGCACCCGGTTCTCCAGGCGCAGCGCCGACGGGGAGTGCCCGACGACGCGCAGCGCGCAGGTGCGGTTGTCCGGGCCCCAGGCGACGGCGGTGGGGGCGAAGGAGCCGGGCCGGAACCGCTTGTAGGAGTTGATGTTGGGCGCGTACAGCAGGGAGAAGTCGCGCAGCGCGGCGAGCTGCCCGGCCAGGAAGTGCCGCATCGTCTCCGACATGCCGCCCGGCTCGTCGCCCGCGAAGACCGGCTGACCGTCCTCGTCGCGCAGCGAGAGGTGGATGTGGCAGGAGTTGCCCTCGCGCTCGTTGTACTTCGCCATGAACGTCAGGGAGTAGCCCTCCTGCGCGGCGATCGACTTGGCGCCGGTCTTGTAGACGCTGTGCTGGTCGCAGGTGACCAGGGCCTCGTCGTAGCGGAAGGCGATCTCGTGCTGGCCGAGGTTGCACTCGCCCTTGGCGGACTCCACGCGCATCCCGGCGGCGCCCATCTCGTTGCGGATGCGGCGCAGCAGCGGCTCGACGCGGCCGGTGCCGAGCAGGGAGTAGTCGACGTTGTACTGGTTGGCGGGGGTCAGGTCGCGGTAGCCGTTCGTCCAGGCCTGCTCGTAGGTGTCCTTGAAGACGATGAACTCCAGCTCCGTACCCGCGTACGCCGACCAGCCGCGCTCCGCGAGCCGCTCGGTCTGGCGGCGCAGGATCTGCCGGGGCGAGGGGGCGACCGGCGTCGAGCCGTGGTCGAGCAGCCGCAGGTCGGCGATGACGAGCGCGGTGGCGGCGTCCCAGGCGGTGATCCGCAGGGTGCCGAGGTCGGGGTGCATGGCGAAGTCGCCGTAACCCCGTTCCCAGGAGGACAGGGCGTAGCCGTCCACGGTGTTCATGTCGGCGTCGACGGCGAGCAGGTAGTTGCAGCCCTCGGTGCCGTGCTCCAGGACGTCGTCGAGGAAGTGCCGGGCCGCGAAGCGCTTGCCCTGGAGGCGCCCCTGCATGTCGGTGAAGGCGACGACCACCGTGTCGATCTCCCCCGAGTCGACACGTCGTCGCAGGTCGTCGGTGCTGAGCGGGGCTGTTCGGTGCACCACGGGTGATCACCTCTCCTACCGTCCGACAGGTGATCCAAAAGTACGGGCCCGGGGCTCAGTTGGGTACGGTGCAAGAAGAAATCCGCGCGTCGCAGGGAGGCTCCCGTGGCCCGTCCGCTGATCGGTGTCAGCACCTACTGGGTCGGCTCGGCCCGCTGGGGCGGCTGGGACCTGCCCTCCGCCCTGCTCCCCGCCGGGTACCCGCTGCTCGTACGGCGCTCCGGCGGCCTCGCCGCGCTGCTCCCGCCGGACGACCCCGCCCACGCCGCCGACGCCGTGGCCCGCCTTGACGGGCTGGTGGTCGCGGGCGGCCCGGACGTGGAGCCCGCGCGGTACGGCGCCGAGCCCGACCCGCGCACCGACCCGCCCGCGCGGGAGCGCGACGCCTGGGAGCTCGCCCTCATCGACGCCGCCCTCGCCGCCGGGGTGCCCCTGCTCGGCATCTGCCGGGGCATGCAGCTCCTCAACGTCGCCCTCGGCGGCACCCTCGCCCAGCACATCGACGGCCACCGCGGCCCCCGGGTGGGCGTGTTCGGCCGCCACACCGTCAAGCCGGTCCCCGGCACGCGCTACGCGGAGGCGGTGCCGGAGGCCACGACCGTGCCCACCTACCACCACCAGGCGGTGGACGCCCTCGGCCGCGGGCTGGTGATCGGCGCCGAGGCCGAGGACGGCACGCCGGAGGCCGTGGAGCTGCCGGGCGACCGCTTCGTGCTGGGGGTGCAGTGGCACCCCGAGATGGACGAGGACGAACGGGTGATGCGGGCCCTGATCGCCGCGGCGGCCGGCGCGGTCAGAGCTGCATCTTGAAGCCGACGTGCGAGGCCGTGAAGCCGAGGCGCTCGTAGAAGCGGTGCGCGTCGGTGCGCGCCCGGTCCGAGGTGAGCTGCACCAGCGTGCACCCCAGGCGGCGGGACTCCTCGACCGCCCACTCGA
Source organism: Actinacidiphila glaucinigra (assembly GCF_035918135.1). Classification (NCBI taxonomy): domain Bacteria; kingdom Bacillati; phylum Actinomycetota; class Actinomycetes; order Kitasatosporales; family Streptomycetaceae; genus Actinacidiphila; species Actinacidiphila glaucinigra. The sequence continues at coordinate 6,976,997 of NZ_CP109144.1, read as the reverse complement.
TCAGCTGCGTCCCCAGGCCGCCGCCACGGGCGTCGCGGTGCACGCGCACCGCCTCGATGACCGAGCGCGTCGCCCCGCGCCGTGACAGCCCCGGTATCACCGACAACTGCAGCACCCCGACCAGCACGCCGTCCCGCTCCGCGACGACCACGTGCTGCCCGGGGTCGGCGACGACGCGTTCGTACGCCGCGTAGTACGGCTCCAGGTCGTCCGGGGTCTCGCGGCCCCGGCCGAGTCCGTCGTCGGCGAACATCGCCACGACGGCGGGGATGTCGTGACGCGTGACGGGGCGGAAGTGGAGGTCGCTCATGCGGGCAGCCTAGGCCGCAGCCTGGCACGCAGCCACGACAGGGCCGCCTCCCCCTGCGCCCGCTGGAAGGCGCGCAGTGTGGGCAGCCCCGGGGGCGCCGGGCGGCGGGCGTGGGCCAGGAACATCCCGGTGAGTGCCGCCAGCGCCGCGTCCACCGCCTCCGGGTCCGCGTCGCGCGCCGGCGGGTGGTCCGTGAAGAGCCCCTCCGGGTCGGGGCCGCCCTGCATCACGATGCTCGGCAGCATGCAGAGCAGGTCGAACCACGGGGTGGACGTGCAGGCCCACGGCCAGTCCACGAACACGACCCGGCCGTCCGGGGTCAGCAGGATGTTGTCCGCCCGCAGATCGCCGTGGGCCAGCGTGTCCCCGGCCAGCGCCTGCGGCCAGCCCGACTCCAGGGCGGCGAGGTCCTCCAGATGCGCTGCCGCCCAGGGATCGAGGCCGCGCAGGTCGTCCCTCCCCGCGTCCCGCTCCGCGGCCAGCTCCGCCCAGCAGCCGAAACTGCCCGCCAGGCGTTCGGCGGCCGGCGGCGCCGCGACCGGACCGGGCGTCAGCCGGACGGCAAGATCGCCCAGCGCGACCATGACGCGGCGCAGTTCCTCCGCGTCCCAGGGGTCCGCCGGGTGGCGGCCGGGCACGTCCTCGAAGGCCAGGACGACCCAGCCGTCCTGCTCGAAGGAGTGCAGCAGACGCGGTGCCGGAATGTCCCGGGGCAGGTCGGCGGCGATCCGGGCCTCGGCCCGGTGGATGTGCGGGGAATCCGGGTTCTGCGCCGGGCTCACGGCCTTCACGAAGGCGCGGCGGCCGTCCGTGAGGGTGAGGCGGGCCGCCACGCCCGGGGAGAAGCCGCCCGACTGGTCGGCGGCGCGGGCCACGGGGGCGCCCAGGCGTGCCTCCACGGCGGCGGCGAGGTCACGGGGCAGTGAGGCCCAGGGTGCGCGTGTCATCCCCCGAGGATCGCGGGCTTCGCCCGCGGGGCCAACGGGTTTTGCCCGTGCGGGCGGGTTGTTGTGTGCGGGGGGTGCCCCCTGCGGCCGGTTGTTGTGTGCGGGTTGTTTGCGCCTGCGGGCGGCTGCGCCGGGCCGCCCGGTGGTTGTGTGCGGGTTGTTTGCGCCTGCGGGCCGGGTGCCCCGGGCTGCCTGGTTGTTGTGTGCGGGTGCGTTGCGCCTGCGGGCCGGGTGCCCCGGGCTGCCCGGTTGTTGTGTGCGGGTTGGTTGCGCCTGCGGGCGGCTGCGCCGGGCTGCCTGGTTGTCGTGTGCGGGTTGTTTGCGCCTGCGGGCCGGGTGCCCCGGGCTGCCTGGTTGTCGTGTGCGGGTTGTTTGCGCCTGCGGCGGGCTGTCCCCCGCCCTCCCTCCCGATTGCCCGGCGCGGTCAGTGACCGCCTCGCGGCGTGCGTGGTGGGCCGGGGGCGGGGCCTCCGGGGCTGCACGTCCTGGACTGGGTTATTTACGTGCATGGCGGGCGGTCCATGTCCGAGCCCCGGATGCCGCACACAAATATCCCGCAGCGTCCAGAACATCCACCCCTACGACCCCGCCCCCTCCGTATCACTGGGCGGCTGACGGCCGGTGGGTGGTTGAGGGCGGTCCGGGGGTGCCGCACGCGTCTTACTGAACGCCCACGGTCATGGGGGTGGTGGCTGAGGCCCCCGCCGGCTCCGCCGCGATCGGACCTGAAGGTCTTTCGGGGTGCTCGGGCCGATGCCGGCGATAGGGCGCGCGGGCGCTGATCGCTCTGCTGAGCGGCCCGTTGCCGTGTGCGTGTTGCCCTGTTTCGGCCTTCGCTCAGGGCGGCCTCACTCGGTGTGGTCCCAAGACTGAACCTGGTTGCGAGTCGGACGCCCGCCGGACGCCAGGGCCGATCGGCAATCGTCGTGATCTGCCGCCTGGCGGCCTTCGGCGTCGCCGTGACATCGGCAAAACCCTGCGAGCACCCGCGGGCGAGGTGCGCCAGCCGACCTGTGGGAGGTGCCGCCCCGGCCACGGGTGCGTGCACCCTTGCTCGGCCTGCGGCCGGGGGACCCCCTGCTTGGGGGCAGCTCCCGGCGGTGCGGGGAGGGGTGCCCCCCATCACCCCCCAACGGCCGTTGGTCGCCCAGCGAAACGGAGGGGGCGGGGTCGTAGGGGTGGGCGTTCTGGACGCTGACGTGTATTTGTTGTGCGGCATCCGGGGCACCGAGCGCAGGTGCCCGCCATGCACATAAATATGCGGTACAGAATGCCCAGCCCGGAGGCCCCGCCCCCGGCCCACCACGAACCCGCGCAGGCCCGCACCAACCGCGCCGGATGGGGGTCCCCCCGGCCGAAGGCTGGGGGAGGGAGGGAGGGAGGGCGGGGGAGAAACCGCAACCGCAACCACAACGGCGCCGCACACGACAACCGGGCCCCACAGAACGCACCCCGGCCGCAACCGCGCTACGCGCGGGAGGCGTTGACAGCGCACCGCACGCCTCCCTACGCTCGGCGTTCACAGGATTGAAACGTATCAATACCTTACGTCCGCGGATTGAAACGTTTAAACCCCACCGAGAGGTGTTCATGAAACGACGTCCGCCCCTCCCCCGCCGCCTCACCCTCCTCGCCCTCTCCCTCGGCCTCACGCTCGCCGCCGCCACCCCCCAGGCGTTCGCCGACCACGGGCCCGCCCGCAACCACGCCCCGGGTGCGCCCACGGGCCTGACGGTGGGCGACCGCACCGACCCGCTCGCGCTCGACGGCGCGCCGCGCTTCGGCTGGCTGCCCCGGGACGGCGACTTCGACGAGGTCCAGACCGCACACCAGGTCGTCGTACGCGCCCCCGGCGGCCGCACCCTGTGGGACAGCGGCAAGGTCCGCGGGTCCGAGCAGTCCTGGGTGCCGTACGGCGGGCCCGCCCTGGCACCGGGGACGGTCTACCGGTGGAAGGTGCGGACCTGGGACCGCGCCGGCGCGGTCTCCCCCTACTCGGCCGGCGCCTCCTTCGGTACGGGCCTGACGGACCAGGACTGGTCCGGCGCCCAGTGGATCCGCCGTCCCGCCACGGGGAACGACGCGAGCAACGAGTGGACCGCGGCCCGCAAGGTCGTACCGGTGTCCGCGGGCAGCCCCGTGGTCGGCGCCCGGGTGTACGTCGCGGCCTCCGGCGACTGGCAGGTCGACGTCAACGGCGAGACGGTGCAGCGCAGTTCGTCCTACGAGTACGCCGGCGAGGGCTTCTACGACGTCGCCGCGGTCAAGGGCGTCAAGGCGGGCCGGGACCTGGCCGTGGGCGTGCTGACGCACTACTGGTCCTGCAAGTGCCAGGGCCGGGCCAACGGCCCGAACGCCCCCGAGGGCCCCTCAGGAACGCTGGTCAAGGTGGTGGTCGACCACGCGGACGGCACCCGCGACGTGGCGGTCTCCGACGGCACCTGGAAGGTCCACCGCTACGAGCCGCAGCGGGTCGACACCCTGACCTACCGCAACGGCGACGCCGGCGACCGCGTGGAGTACTACGACGCAACGGTCGAGCCGACCGGCTGGAACACGCCCGGCTACGACGACTCCGGCTGGGCCGCCGCCACCGTCATCGGTGCCCACCCGAGGCCGAACCCGGACAACTGCGCGCCCTACGAGGGCGGTTCGTCCCCGTGCGCCTTCACCCACCTGTCGGCGCTGCAGGCCCACCTCACGCAGCGGACCGTCCACCCGGTCTCGCTGCTGCGCCTGCCCGACGGCACCGTCCTCGCCGACTTCGGCAAGGTGTACGCCGCGGTGCCCTCGGTACGGCTCCGCTCCGGCACCGCCGGCCGGCAGCTGACGTTCACCACGAGCTACCGGCGCAGCAACTCCACGCTGACCGCCGCCGTGCGGGCCGGGGACGCCTCCGTGACGCTGGCGAACGCGGCGAACGTCCACGCCGGCGACGAGATCGTGGTGGACGCGCCCGCCGCCGGGTACGGCGCCGGGCACCCCGAGACCCGCACCGTGAGCGCCGTGGACGGCACGGCGGTGACCCTGGACCGCCCCCTGGGCAAGGACCACGCCGCCGCGAGCTGGGTGGAGAACTCCCGCGCGGGAACGTCGGGCCTGGACACCCAGGGCAGCAACATGCGCTTCTTCTACACCGAGAAGGACGGCCCGCAGACCGCCCGGGCCTTCACCTACTGGGGCTGGCGCTACCTGCAGATCAGCGACCCGGGCGAGAAGCTGAGCACGCGCGACGTCACCGCCGTCGTCCAGAACACCGACGCGGCGCACCCCGCCGCGTTCCGCAGCAGCGACGACACCCTGGACGAGGTCTTCTCGCTGATGCAGCGTTCGGCGCTGCAGTCCGCGCAGAACGTCTTCCTGGACACCCCGACGCGTGAGAAGGGCCAGTTCCTCGGCGACACCGTGGACGAGTCCTTCGCGACGATGGCAGCGTCGGGTGAGCGCAGCCTGACCCGTCAGGCGATCGTGTCCTTCATGAACTCCCAGGCGCGCTACTGGCCCAACGGCGCCCTCAACTCCGTCTATCCGAACGGCGACGCCAAGCGGGACATCCCCGACTACACCGAGATGTTCCCCGAGTGGGTGATGCGCTACTACCGCACGACGGGCGACCGCGAACTGCTCGCCCAAGCCCTGCCCGTGATGCGCAACGTCGCCGACTACGTCTCCTCGGCGGTGGACGACCGCGGCCTGGTCGCCGACCTGCCCGGCGGAAGCGGCGCCTACCTGCACGGCATCATCGACTGGCCCTCCCCGATGCGGTACGGCTACGTCACCGACGGCAACGTGAACCGCACCGTCGTCAACGCCCTGGGCGTCGGCGCGATGCGGTCGGTCGCCGAGGCCGCCGACGCGCTCGGCGACCACGCCACCCGGGACGCGTACGACGACCGCGCGCAGAAGCTGTCGGCGGCGATGCGGGAGCAACTGCGCGACGGCGGCAGTGGGCTGTGGTCGGACGGGCTGTCCTCGGACGGCGCCCTGATCGCGCACCGCAGCGAGCACGCGCAGAGCTTCCCGCTCGCCTACGGCGTCGCGGAGCCCTCCGAGTACGCCGCCCTGGGCGCGGAGCTGTCCCGGCAGGGGATGCGGCAGGGGCCGATGACGCTGCGGACCCTGCTGGAGGCGCTGCGGGTCGCCGACCGGCCGGACACGCTGGTGCGGATCCTCACCGATCCCTCCGCCGACGGGCCCGCGCAGGTGCTCGCCGAGGGCGGCACCTTCCTGTGGGAGCAGTGGACTCCGGGTTGCGCGAGCAGTGACTGCGCGCCCGGGCAGGTCTCGCAGAGCAGCAGCGAGAGCATGTCGCACGGCTGGGGCGGCGCCGGTGTCGTCGGAGTGCTGGAGGGCGTCCTCGGCCTCACGGTGACCAGTCCGGGCGGCGCGTCGGTGCGGATCGCCCCGGCGGACGCCGGCGTGAGCCACGCCTCGGGCAGCCAGTGGACCGAGCGCGGCACCGTCGGCGTCGACTGGCGGCGGAACCGGCATGGCGTGGACACGACGGTCGAGGTGCCGGTCAACGTGACGGCGACGGTCGCCCTGCCCGTCGTGGCGGGCGGCCGTTACACCGCGGCCGGCAGCCACGCCACGTACCTGGGTGTCCAGGACGGACGGGCCGTCTACCGAGTCGGTTCGGGCCGTACCGTCTTCACGGCCGTCCGGCGCGGCTGACCCCGGTTCCTCCCCGGCGCACGTGACGGCCATGGGCCCGCGTGCGCCGGGGAGCGTCCACGGCGCGGGTCCCCCGGGTCAGCCGCCGGGCCGGGCGGGGGCGGGCCCGGCCGGGGCTTGTGGGGCGAGGGCGGCGGCGAGCACGGCCGGCGCCTCGGCGAGGGACGGGCCGTACCAGGTGAGGTGACGGCCGCTGACCAGGGCCGCGGGTATCTCCGGGAACGCCTCGGGCCCGTCGTCCGCCGTGAACCGGTACGGCTCGTCCGGCAGCACGACGAGGTCCGCCCCGCTGCCGGCGAGCTCGTCGATCGGCACCCGCGGATACCGCTCCTGGTGGTCGCCGTAGACGTTCTCGACGCCCAGCCGGGCCAGCAGGTCGCCGGCGAAGGTGTCCCGGCCGAGCACCATCCACGGGCGGCGCCAGACGGGGACGACGGCCTTGCGGGGGTGGGTGGCGGGCCGCAGCGACGCCCAGGTCTTCTCCGCGGCGTCGAGCCAGGCCGGGCGCGGCAGCCCGCAGGCCTCGACGACCACGCGGTGCAGTTCCCGGAAGGCCTGGGGAAGGCTGCGTACCTCCGTGACCAGGACCGTCAGACCGGCCGCGCGCAGCGCGTCGAGGTCGGGCGCGCGGTTCTCCTCCTCGTTGGCGATCACCAGGTCGGGAGCGAGCCGGACGATCTCCGCGATGTCGGGGTTCTTCGTGCCCCGGACCCGCGTGACGCGCAGGTCGGCCGGCTGGTTGCACCAGTCGGTGGCGCCCACGAGGAGGGCGGGCGCCGTGGTCGCCACCGCCTCGGTGAGCGAGGGGACGAGGGAGACCACACGCCGTGCGGGGCCGGAGTCGCGACGGGTCATGTCCCCACCGTATCGATCCCCGCCGGACGGGGAGGGCCGGACGGCGCGGCTCCGGCACCAGGGAGGGGAAGTGCCGGGTGCCGCGCCGTCCGGGGCCGGGGTCCGGTCAGCCGACCGGGGCGAGCCGGTCCGTGAGACCGGGGTGGGCGTCGAGCCAGTCGCGCACGCCGTCCTGCTCGTGGCCCTGGCCGGCCTTGTGCACGGCGCCTTCCAGCCCGGTCAGTTCCTTCTCGCTCAGCTCGAAGTCCTGGAGCCACTCGGCGACCTTGGGCTCGTCGCCGGCGAAGTCGCCCCGGGCGAGGGTGTGGATGCCGTCGCCCTTGCCCCAGGCGCCGAGCGGGTCCTTCAGCTTCTTCAGGCTGTGCTCGCTGTAGGCCCAGTGCGGGGACCACAGGGTCACGACGACGGGTTCCTTCGCCTTCATGGAGCGGTCGAGCTGGGCGAGCATGCTCGCGGTCGAGCCGGTGGTGACCTTGTACTCGCCCTCCAGCCCGTACTTCTCCAGCACCGTGTCGTTGAGCATCTTCATCATCCCGGCGCCGGGCTCGATGCCGATGATCCGGCCGCCGAACTGCTTGCCCTTGCCCTTGAGGTCGGCCAGCGAGTCGATGCCCTTGACGTAGGACGGCACCGTCAGTTCGAGCGAGGTGGGGCCGTACCAGGAGCCGTAGTCGTCCAGCTCGTTCTTGTACTTCTCCCAGTACGACCGGTGCGTGACGGGCAGCCAGGAGTCGGTCTCGAAGTCGACCCGTCCCGCGGACATGCCGGTGTACAGGGCGCCGACGTCGTACTGGGTGACCTTCGGCTCGTACCCGCGCCGCTCCAGCAGCTCCTTCCACAGGTAGGTGGAGGCGATGCCCTCGTCCCAGGGGATGTAGCCGATGTCGACCTGGCGGCCCTTGCCGACGTCGTCTGCCTCGGGGACGGCGGTCCTCTCGTCCCCGCCGCCGAGGACCCCCATCCCGCCGGCGGTCAGCGCGAGGGCGACGATGCCGACGACGGCGACGGAGGTCTGCGGGCGGTACTTCCACAGCCGCGGTCCGCGCGGGGAGGCGGCCGCGGCCATGGCGCGCCGGCCCAGCGGGGAGACCCGGGTGCCGAGGGCGCCGGTGACGCGGTCGAGGTACATGGCGAGGATGACCACGGACAGGCCCGCCTCGAAGCCGAGGCCGATGTCGACCTGGCTGATGGCGGTGAAGACGGAGGCGCCGAGACCGCCGCCGCCGACCATGCCGGAGATGACGACCATGGACAGCGCGAGCATGATCACCTGGTTGACGCCCGCCATGATCGTGGGGAGCGCGAGCGGCAGTTGCACCCGCAGCAGGGTGCTGCGCGGGGCGGTGCCGAAGGCCTCCGCGGCCTCGACGAGCTCCTCGTCGACCTGCCGGATGCCGAGTTCGGTCATGCGCACGCCCGGCGGCAGCGAGAAGACGATGGTGGCGATGATGCCGGGCACCTGGCCGACGCCGAAGAAGAAGATGCCGGGGATCAGGTAGACGAAGGCGGGCATCGTCTGCATGAAGTCCAGCACCGGGCGCAGGGCGGCGGAGACGGTGCGGTTGCGCGCCGACCAGATGCCGAGCGGCACGGCGAGCACGATGGTGATCACGGTGGCGACGAGCACCAGGGACAGGGTGTCCATGGCCTCGTCCCACTGCTGCACGGAGACGACGACGGCCAGGCCCGCGAAGGCGAGCACGCCGGCGGTCAGGCCGCGCAGCCACAGCGCGAGGATCGCGAGGATCCCGGCGAGCAGGAGGGGTGCGGGGGCCTGCAGCACGGCGTCCAGGCCGTCGTACATGCCGGAGACGACGGCGCTGATGACGTCGAAGAGCGGGCCGAAGTGGTCGCGCAGATAGGTGACGGCGCTGTCGGTCCAGTCGCCGAGGGGCAGCCTAGGCACGCGCCGCCTCCTTCCGCGGCTGCGCCGGCACACCGGGCGCGGCGGCGGGCGGGGCCGCGTGGGCCGTGTCGCCGGTGCAGGGGGTCACCGGTCCGTCGTGGTCGCCGAGCGCCGCGAGCAGCCGCTCCTTGGCGATGACGCCGACCACGTCGCCGGCCTGGTCGCGGACGGCCACGGGGTGCGGGACGCGCGCGCTGACCGGCAGGACGTCGGCGAGCGGGGTGCGCGGGGCGACCGTCTCGCAGCGGCAGTCGCCCGCGTCGGGGCGCTGCGGCGGCTCCATCACGGTGCCGGCGGTCAGCACGCGGGAGCGGTCGACGTCGTGCACGAAGGAGCTGACGTAGTCGTCGGCGGGGCGCAGCAGGATGTCCTCGGGGGTGCCGATCTGGACGATGCGCCCGTCGCGCATCACGGCGACGCGGTCGCCCAGCCGCATGGCCTCGTTGAGGTCGTGGGTGATGAAGACGATGGTCTTCTTCAGGCTGCGCTGGAGCTCGAGCAGCTGGTCCTGCATGTCGCGGCGGATCAGCGGGTCCAGCGCGCTGAAGGACTCGTCCATGAGGAGCACGTCGGCGTCGGTGGCGAGCGCGCGGGCCAAGCCCACGCGCTGCTGCATGCCGCCGGAGAGCTCGTCGGGCCAGGAGTCGCCCCAGCCGGACAGGCCGGTGAGCTCCAGGGCCCGCGCGGCGCGCTTCTCGCGTTCCTTGCGGCCCACGCCCTGCACCTCCAGGCCGTACGCGGCGTTCTGGAGAACGCTGCGGTGCGGGAAGAGCGCGAAGTGCTGGAAGACCATGCTGATGCCGTGCGAGCGCACCCGGCGCAGTTCACGGGGGCTGAGCGCGGTGAGGTCGCGGCCGTCGAAGAGCACCCGTCCCGCGGTGGGGGGATTGAGCCCGTTGAGCGTGCGCAGCAGGGTGGACTTGCCCGATCCGGACAGGCCCATGACGACGAAGATCTCGCCCTCGCGGACGTCGAAGCTCGCGTCGATCACCGCGGCGGTCGTACCGCTCTCGCGCAACTCGTCGCGTCCGGCTCCGGCCTCCAGACGGCGCACGCCGTCCTCGGGATCGGCACCGAACACCTTGTACAGATGCTCTGCCTGCAGCCTGTACACATACACCTCACGTGTCGTAGGGAGGACGACCGGCTGCCCCCGCACGCTGGTCGCGGAGCGCTCCTGTCCCGCTCCGGGACGGCGGCTGCCCCGACTCAAGCGGAGCAAACCGTTCCGTGACGGAGGTCACGGTGTCGGCGGCGTGCGGCATCATCGGCGTGTGACTCGACGCCTGATGCTCCTGGACACCGCCAGCCTCTACTTCCGCGCGTACTTCGGCGTGCCCGACTCGGTGCGCGCGCCGGACGGCACGCCCGTCAACGCCGTGCGCGGGCTGCTGGACTTCATCGCCCGCCTGGTCGCCGACCACTCCCCCGACGACCTGGTGGCCTGCATGGACGCGGACTGGCGGCCGCAGTGGCGGGTGGATCTGATCCCCTCGTACAAGGCGCACCGCGTCGCCGAGGAGGTGCCCGGCGGCTCGGACGTCGAGGAGGTGCCGGACACCCTGTCGCCGCAGGTCCCGGTGATCGAGGCGGTGCTGGACGCGCTGGGCATCGCGCGGGTGGGCGTCGCCGGGTACGAGGCGGACGACGTGATCGGCACCCTGACGGGCCTGGCGCCGGGGCCGGTGGACATCGTCACGGGCGACCGCGACCTGTTCCAGCTGGTGGACGACGCCCGCGGGGTGCGGGTGCTGTACCCGGTCAAGGGCGTGGGCGCGCTCGACCTGGTGGACGAGGCCTGGCTGCGCGCCAGGTACGGCGTGGACGGCCCCGGCTACGTGGACCTGGCGCTGCTGCGCGGCGACCCGAGCGACGGCCTGCCGGGCGTGCCGGGGATCGGCGAGAAGACGGCGGCCAAGCTGCTGGACGCCTACGGCGACCTGGCCGGGATCATGGCCGCCGCCCACGACCCCGCCTCCAAGGTCACCCCCGCGCAGCGCAAGCGCCTGCAGGAGGCCCGGGAGTACGTGGCGGTCGCGCCGAAGGTGGTGCGGGTGGCCTCCGACGTGCCGCTGCCGGAGTTCACCCCGCATCTGCCGCGCGAGCCGCGCCGGCCCGAGGAGCTCGCCGCGCTGGCCGAGCGCTGGGGGCTGGGCGGCTCGCTGCAGCGGCTGCTCAGCGTGCTGGGGTCGGAACGGGCCGGGTGACGGCGAGCACGTCGCGGTCGGGCTGGAGGGTGAGGCCGACGGTCGGGCGGATCTCCTGATCGCCGGTGTCCAGGTGGAAGCGGCTGCCGAGGGTGGCCAGCACGATCACCGCCTCGACCATCGCGAAGCGGGCCCCGAGGCACGCCCGGGTTCCCCCGCCGAAGGGGAACCAGGTGTGGTCGGTGATCGCGTCGGGCGCCCCGTCCAGCCAGCGCTCCGGGCGGAACTCCTCCGGTTCCGGCCACCGGCGCGGGTCGCGGTGGGTGGCCCAGGGGCTGATCCAGACCTGGGTGCCGGCCGGGACGGGCTCCCCGCCCAGGGTGGCGCCCTCCTCGGCGACGGCCAGGTTGAGCCAGACCGTGGGCCGCAGGCGCAGGGTCTCCTTCACGACGGCCTCGGTCCAGCGCAGTCGGGCGTAGTCGTCGAAGCCCGGGGTGCGGCCGCCGAGCACCTGGTCCAGTTCCCCGGTGAGCGCCTCGCGTGCCTTCGGGTTGCGGGACAGCAGGTGCCAGGCCCAGGTGAGCGTGGTGGCGGTGGTCTCGTGGCCGGCGTTGTAGAGGGTGACGGTCTCGTCCCTGATCTCCTTGTCGGTGAGCGGGACGCCCGCTTCGTCGACGGCGGCCAGCAACCGGCTGAGCAGGTCGTCGCGTTCGCCGCCGGCCTCGCGGCGGGCGGCGACGATCCGGGCGACCTCGGCGTCGAGGGTGTCGACGGCGGCCTTGAAACGGAGTCGCCCCGGGGTGCGGAACCAGTCGGGCAGCATCGCGCCGAGGCCGCGGAACTCGGCGCCCATCTGCTGCTGGGCGACGTCCATGCAGCGCCCGATGACCTCTTCGCGGACGGCGGCGTCGGTGCCGAACACCGTGCGCACGGCGATGCGCTGGGTCAGCCCGGTCATCTCGCGGCGGATGTCGATCCGTTCGCCCCCGCTCCAGCGCTCGGCCACCTCCCGCGCGCAGTCGGCCATCGTCGCCGCGTACGCGCGCACCTGCTTGGGCCGCACCGAGGGCTGGACGAGGGACCGCTTGCGGCGCCAGTCGGCGCCCTTGGCCACCACGACCCCCTCGCCCATCAGGTAGCGGAAGGACCATCCGAGGTCGGGCAGGGAGAAGCTGGACTCGCGGGCCGACAGCAGTTCCCCGATGAGTGCGGGATCATTGAGGAAGCGCGCGGGGGTGCGGCCCATGGCCCAGGTGACCTGCCCGGCCCCGCACTCGCGGAGCGCGGTGAAGAAGGCGAGCGGGTCCTTGGCGAACTGCGGGAGGTTCCCCAGCAGCGGCACCCCGCGGGGTCCTGCGGTGATCGCGGTGGCGGTGTCGGAACCCATGTGCGCCGGCCTCCCGGGTAGCGTCTGATCGCGTCCGTCCCATCAAAATCGGCGAGCGGCGGATCGGAACCGGTGTTCGAAGATCTCGTGATCTTTCCGAGACCGGGCTGCACAGGACGGCACGGATGGGTTAGGCTTGCCTAACTTGATGCGAGGAGTGTGCTCATGGCAGACCGTCCGGTGCGCAGGAAGCCGCAGCTCAACCGCGCGCGGGTGCAGCACGTGGAACGGCTGAGCCCGCACATGATCCGCGTGGTACTCGGCGGTGAGGGCCTCACGGGGTTCCCCGTGGGCGAGTACAGCGACCACTACATCAAGCTGCTCTTCCCTGCCGAGGGCGTGCGCTACCCCGAGCCGTTCGACATCCAGCGGATCCGCGCCGAGTTCCCCCGCGACCAGTGGCCGCGCATCCGGACGTACACGGTGCGCCGCTGGAACGCGGAGGCACGCGAGCTGACGGTCGACTTCGTGTACCACGGCGACGAGGGCCTGGCCGGCCCGTGGGCCGCCCGCGTCCAGCCCGGCGAGGAGGTGCTCTTCCTCGGCCCCGGCGGCGCCTACGCGCCCGACTCCGCCGCCGACTGGCATCTGCTGGTGGGCGACGAGAGCGCGCTGCCGGCGATCGCCGCCTCGCTGGAGCGGCTGCCCGAGGGCGCTCCCGCCCGGGTGTTCGTCGAGGTCTCCGGCCCGGAGGAGGAGCAGAAGCTCTCCACGCCCGGTGACGCCGAGGTCGTCTGGGTGCACCGCGGCTCCGGCCGGGTCGGCGAGGAGCTGGTCCGTCTCGTGGCCGGGCTGCAGTTCCCGCCGGGTGACGTGCAGGCGTTCGTCCACGGCGAGGCGGGCTTCGTCAAGCGGCTGCGCCACCTGCTGCGGGTCGAACTCGGCGTGCCGCGGGAGCGGTTGTCGATCTCGGGCTACTGGCGCACCGGTCACGACGAGGACGGCTGGCAGGCCTCCAAGCCGGACTGGAACCGCCGGATCGAGGAGGAGCAGGAGACCCCGCCGCAGGCCCTCGCCTCCTGACATCGCGTACGCACGAGGCGTGCCCCCGCCGTGGGGTCACGCCTCGTCGTCGTTCCGGCCCGGCCTCGGACGGACTTCCGGTAGAAGCCATCAGCTGACGCTGCGTCATTTTTCAGGTCCGGGTGAGGGCGGCGCTCGTCGGGCACCTCCGGCGGGCGCGGGATCGGTCGCGGCCCCGGCCGCGGGGGAACCGGCGTCGGGGTCGGCGAACCGGCGGCCCGCTTACCTCAGGTACACGTCGTCCAGCGACGGACGGACGGGCGACGGTGACGGAGGCGACGGCGGCGCCCTCGCTCCCCAGGACGGCCGGCACGTGCGGCACGGCCGCGGCGCCGTCGTCGGCGCGGCGGGGCCTGAGCCGGCGGCCGTCCAGCCGCGCCCCGCGGACCCCTGCGAACTCCCCGAGCGCCGTCTCCGGCAGGTGCGCGCCGCCCGGCCGGCTCGCGCAGCTCCATGTGCACCGCGTCGCCGCGCAGTTCGCCCTTGAGCCCGTCCGGGGAGCCCTCGGCGACGACCCGGCCGCGGTCGACGACGGCGATGCGCTCGGCGAGCCCGTCGGCCTCCTGCGGACAGTGGGTGGTGAGCAGGATGGTCAGGCCGTCGTCGCCCGCGAGGCGGGTGATCTCCTCCCGCATCGCGGTGCGCGCCTCGGGGTCGAGGCCGGTGGTCGGCTCGTCGAGGAAGAGCACCTCGGGGCGGTGGACCAGGCCGAGCGCGACGTCCAGGCGCCGCTGCATGCCGTCGGAACGGCCGGCGCTGCCACACTGACCCCTATGGCCGCAGCCGCACCCCCGCCCGAACCGTCCCCCCTCCCCGGCCTGGCGCCCGACGAGCAGCCGGCCGAGGAGCGCCCCCGCGTGCTCTGCGCCGACTGCCACCGGCCCCTGACCGCGCACGACGCCCGGCTGTGGGGCCGGGGCCGCGGCTGCCGGCGCAAACACGGGCTCGACGCGGCACCGCGGATCGGACGCTTCGACGTCGAACAGGACCGGCTGCCGGGGATCTGAACCCCCCACGGTTCAGCGCGTGAAGCCCACGCACGGGAACCGGATCATCGCCGCCGCCGTCGGTCTCGCCCCGGCGCGACAGGGCCCCTCCCCAACGTGGGCGTCAGCGCGGGAGGACCGACGGCCCCCTGGCGCCGGGGGTCCCGCCGACCCGGGCGGCCGGGGCCGTACCGGTCGCCCCGGCCGCGAGCCAGGCGGCGAAGGCCGGGACGAACACGCCCTCGACGGCGACCGACAGGGGGCCGTACGGGACCTCCCAGCCCTCCTCGCGACGGCCGGGCAGGCCGACCGTCCGGGCCAGCGCGAAGCCGGCGATCCTGGCGGCACTGACCGCCGCCCCGGCCGCCCAGGCGGTGAAGCACCGCGTTGGCGAGGGCGCAGATCGCCCCGACCCCGTCAGCACGGTCCGATGCGTGCGGGACATGATGACTCCAAGGGGCGGTGCACGGTCCCGGTGTACGCCGCCGGGCGCCCGGATGTTCACCGATGCCCCGTTTCTTGGTGAATTCATTGAGGTCTCATGGCAGGGGCGGGTTTGTGACACAGCGTGGGGAACGCGCCGCGGGCGCGATCGTCGGATCGGCCGTCGGCGACGCGCTCGGCGCGCCCTTCGAGTTCGGCCCGGAGGGCGCGTTCTCCGCGCGCTTCCCGGAACCGGGCGCGGGTGGCGAGATGTGCGGGGGCGGCGGCTGGGATCCCGGGGAGGCCACCGACGACACGCAGATGGCGGTGCTCGTCGCCGACTCCCTTCTGGAACGGGGCACGCTGGACCTGCCCGACGTCTTCGCGCGCTTCGTGCGCTGGGCGGCCGCCGATCCCAAGGACATCGGTCTGCAGACCGAGGCGGTGCTCACCTCCGGCGACCCCTGGGACCTGGCCGCGGCACTGCACTTCCAGACGCATCACCGCGCCGCGGGCAACGGCGCCCTGATGCGGGCCGCGCCCGCCGCCGTCCACTTCGCCGGACACGGACGCCCGGCCTCGCTCGACGCCGCACGCAGGATCGCCGCTCTCACCCACGGCGACCGCGCCGCCTGGGAGGGCAGCGCGATCCTCCACGACCTCGTACGGGTCGCCCTCGACGGCGGCGACCCCGTCGCGCCGGCGGTCGTGTCCGACGCCCTGGCGCAGGTGCCCGAGCCCTTCCACGAGCGCTGGGCCGCCGTCCTCGCGCCCGACTGGCACCCGGGCCTGGCCACGGAGTTCAACGGCGCGGTCTGGCCCTGCCTCGGCTCCGCGGTCTGGGCCGTGCGGACCACCGGAGGCTTCGAGGCCGCGCTGCGCACCGCGGTCGACCTGGGCGGCGACACGGACACCGTCGCCGCCGTCACGGGCACCCTCGCCGGCGCGGCGTACGGCCTCGCCGCCGTACCGGTCCGCTGGACGGCCGCACTGCACGTGCCGATGCCCGGCACCCCGGGTCGCGTGCTGCGCCTGGCGGACCTGGCCGCCCTGGCCGCCCGGCTCACCGGGGACTGACCCCGGGGCCCCGTCACACCGCCGGCAGCGCCTCGGCTGCGCGGCGCAGGCCGGCCAGGTCGCCGTCCGGGCAGCCGGCGACGCGCAGCGCCGCGTCGGCGGTCGCGGCGGCGAAGGCGGCCGCGTCGGGGATCGGGCTGTCGCGCCGGATGAGGATGACGCCCTCGATGAGGCCGAAGACGAGGTCGGCGCGGACCGCGAGACCGGCGGCGGGCAGCGCGGCGCCCGGGGCCGTCGCGGCCAGCAGGGCGGCGTACGCGGCCTTCAGTTCGTCCCGGACGGCACGGAAGCCGCCGAAGCGCCCGGCGCGGACCTCGGGGAGCAGATAGAGCACGCCGAGGTTGTGCGCGCCGCCGCACAGCAGGGCGACGTCCGCCCGGCACAGCGCCCACAGCCGGGCCTCCGCGGGGGCGTCCGTGCGGGCGACGAGCGAGTGCGCGAGGTCGAGGGACGGGCGGACGGTGCCCTCCAGGAGCGCGGCGAGGAGGTCTTCCTTGCCGCCGAAGTAGTGGTACATCGAGGCCTGCCGCATCCCGGCGCGCTCGGCGACGGCGCGGGTCGTGGTGGCCGCGTACCCCTGCGTGGTGAAGAGTTCGGCCGCGGCGGTCAGCAGCTCCTCGCGGGCCGTCAGGCCGCTGTCCGGCCGCGCCTGCGCACGCGGGCGCCCGACACGCCGTCCCGTGGTGGTCACGCCCCGATCCTCGCACAACCGCCCCGGCGCGGTCGGCGACCGGGCGCGCCGCGCGAAGGCGGCGCGCCGCGGTCGTCAGCCCACCGAGGAGTACGCGACGACGCCGCGCAGCAGTCCGTCGACGGCCTTGCGGGCGTTGCGGCGCACCGGGCTGCCCTCGGGGGCGGCACCGGCGATCTGGCCGAGGACGTCGATGAGCTGCTTCGTCCAGCGCACGAAGTCGCCGGCCGGCATGTCGACGTCGCGCAGCACCGCGTCCAGGCCGTGCCCGGAGGCCCAGCGGTGGGCGGCCCAGGCGAAGCCGAGGTCGGGTTCGCGCTGACCGACGCCTTCGGCCTGGTTGATGCGGTGCTCCTCCTCCAGGGCGTCGAGGCGGCCCCAGATGCGGACCATCTCGCCGAGCGCCTGCTGGGCGCCGCCCGACGGCAGCCGCGGCGCCATGGCGTCGTCCGCGGAGCGGGACTCGTAGACCAGCGCCGAGGCGCAGGCGGCGAGGTCCGCGGGACCGAGGTCGTCCCACACGCCGTCGCGGAGGCACTCGCTGGCCAGGAGGTCGAGCTCGCCGTAGAGCCGGGCCAGCCGGCGGCCGTCCGCGGTGACCTTGTCGGCCTCGAGATAGCCGAGGTCGGTGAGCAGGGCGCAGATGCGGTCGAAGGTGCGGGCGATGGTGTTGGTGCGGCCTTCGATGCGGCGCTCGAGCTGCTTGGTGTCGCGCTGCAGCCGCTGGTAGCGCTCGGCCCAGCGGGCGTGGTCCTCGCGCTCGTCGCAGCCGTGGCAGGGGTGCGAGCGGATCTCGGTGCGCAGCCGGGCGATCTCGGTGTCGTCCGCGGCGGCCGAGCGCTGGCGGCGCTGCCGCTGCGGCGCGATGCCGGCCGTACCGGCCTTGGAGCGCATGGCGGAGGCCAGGTCGCGCCGGGACTGGGGACTGCGCGGGTTGAAGGACTTGGGGATGCGCATCCGGTCCAGCGCCTCGACCGGCACCGGGAAGTCGATCTGTGCGAGCCGCTTGACCTGCCGCTCCGCCGTGAGCACCAGCGGGCGGGGGCCGTCGTGGTGGAACTGGTCGTGCCGGTTGTGGTGACCGGGGCTGCGGCCGGCGGGCACGCCCGGGTCGAGGACCAGGGCCAGGCCGGCGAACTTGCCGGCCGGGACGTGGATGATGTCGCCCGGGCGGAGCTTCTCCAGCGCTTCGGCGGCGGCCGCCCGGCGCTGGTTGGCGCCCTGCCGGGACAGGTCGGCCTCGCGGTCCTTCAGCTGCCTGCGCAGCGACATGTACTCGTCGAAGTCACCGAGGTGGCAGGTCATGGAGGCGCGGTAGCCGTCCAGGCCCTCCTCGTTGCGCTGCACCTGGCGGGAGATGCCGACCACCGAGCGGTCGGCCTGGAACTGCGCGAACGAGGTCTCCAGCAGCTCCCGCGAGCGGTGCCGCCCGAACTGGCCGACGAGGTTGACGGCCATGTTGTACGAGGGCTTGAAGGAGGACCGCAGCGGATAGGTGCGCGTGCCGGCCAGCCCCGCCAGGTGGACGGGGTCGAAGCCGCGCTGCCACAGCACGACCGCGTGGCCCTCCACGTCGATGCCGCGCCGTCCGGCACGGCCGGTGAGCTGCGTGTACTCACCGGGGGTGACGTCGGCGTGGGTCTCGCCGTTCCACTTGACGAGCTTCTCCAGCACCACGGAGCGGGCGGGCATGTTGATGCCCAGCGCCAGCGTCTCCGTGGCGAAGACGGCCTTGACCAGGCCCTTCACGAAGAGCTCCTCGACGACCTCCTTGAAGGTCGGCAGCATGCCGGCGTGGTGCGCGGCGATGCCCCGCTCCAGACCCTCCAGCCACTCGAAGTAGCCGAGGACGTTCAGGTCCTCGTCGGGGATGGACTTGGTGCGCTCCTCGACGATGGCGCGGACCTTGGCCCGGTTCTCCTCGTTGTTGAGCCGCAGGCCCGCGTAGAGGCACTGCTGAACCGCCGACTCGCAGCCGGCGCGGCTGAAGATGAACGTGATCGCGGGCAGCAGCCCTTCCGCGTCCAGCCGCTCGATGACCTCGACGCGGCTGGGCGTCCAGATCCGGCGCTGCTGGCGGCGCTCCCGCTCGCGGTCGGCCTCGCGCACCTTTCCGCCGCGCCGGTCGCGGCCGTTGAAGGAGCGCTGGTTCTCCATCCGGGCCAGCCGCACCAGGTCGGGGTTGACGGCGCGCTGCGCGCCCGGGCCGGCGCCCCGCCTCTCCTCGAACAGGTCGTACATCCGGCGGCTCGCCAGGACGTGCTGCCACAGCGGCACCGGGCGGTGCTCGGAGACGATGACCTGGGTGTCGCCGCGGACGGTGTCGAGCCAGTCGCCGAACTCCTCGGCGTTGGAGACGGTCGCGGAGAGCGAGACCAGGGTCACGGACTGCGGGAGGTGGATGATGACCTCCTCCCAGACCGCGCCGCGGAAGCGGTCGGAGAGGTAGTGCACCTCGTCCATGACCACGTAGCCGAGGCCGTCGAGGGCCTGGGAGCCCGCGTACAGCATGTTGCGGAGCACCTCGGTGGTCATGACCACGATCGGCGCGTCCCCGTTGACGCTGTTGTCGCCGGTCAGCAGACCGACCCGCTCGGCGCCGTAGCGCTTGACGAGGTCGGTGAACTTCTGGTTCGACAGCGCCTTGATGGGGGTGGTGTAGAAGCACTTGCGGCCCTCGCCGAGGGCCAGGTGGACGGCGAACTCGCCCACGATGGTCTTGCCGGAGCCGGTGGGTGCCGCCACCAGCACGCCCTTGCCGGCCTCGAGGGCCTGACAGGCCTCGATCTGGAAGGGGTCCAGCCCGAAGTCGTACAGCTCGCGGAAGCCCGCGAGTGCGGTGGCCTGCTCAGCGGCGCGCAGCCGGGACGCGGCGTAACGCTCGGCGGGAGACATCTCGTCGTTCATCTTGAAAACGAGACTACCGGGCCGCACTGACAGTCGACATGATCTTTTTGCCGAAGCAAAACCCACGGCGCGGGAACCGGGCGTGTCGCGGGGACCCGCACCCGCGACACGCCCCGCACCCGCGCCCTGCGGGCGGCTCAGATCATGACGGCGATGTACTCCTCCACCAACGGGACCTTGAAGGCGTCCTTCACCCCGGCCAGGCCGCCGGGCACGCCCTGCTCGGGCTTGACGATGTAGCTCTGGGTGGCGCTGGGCTGCCACGGGTCGGAGAAGTCGAGGGCCGGGCCCAGCCCGGGGTCGTACTCCTTCTGCCGGCGGTGCGCCTCGATGATGCCCGTCCTGCTGAGGTCCTTGGCCCCGCAGGCCGACTTCAGGTCCTGGACGGCCACGGCCATCGTGTTGTGCCCGGTCACCAGGCCCTGGTCCAGCGAGGCCCCCGGGTAGCGGCGCCGGTAGTCCGCGACGAGCTTCCCGGCCTCGGGGGCGTCGCTGCTCAGCGCCGGGGTGGGGGCGACGAGCTCCAGCATCTTCAGCAGCGCGGGCGCCGCGGGGGTCTTCAACAGCCGCGGGTCAAAGCCGACGGCGCTGCCGAGGAACGGCACGTCGAGACCGATCGCGGCGGCGGCGCCGACCGCCGAGGCGGTCTGCGGGGGGCTGGTGCTGATCAGGACGGCCTTCACACCGGACTCGCCGAGTTCCCGCACCTCCTTCGACAGGTCCTGGCGGGTGTCGCCGACCTTCTTCTCGACGAGGGTCATGCCGCGCTTGTCGGCGACGAACCGGGCCCCGCGCCGCGCGTTGTTGCCGTAGTCGCCGTCGAGGTAGAGGTAGCCGATCCGGTCGCCGGGCCCGAGGCCCCGGGTTTCGGCGAGGTACTCGAAGCCGTTGACCATGTCGACGTCGTACGTGGAGTTGATCGTCGTCAGGGTGTGCTGGCCGAGCAGGTTCGAGGAGTAGCCCAGCGACGTCGTCATCACGTCGTCGTTCGTGATGTTGTCGAGCAGGACGTTGATGATCGACGAGCCGAGCAGACCCGGCATCGCGGCGATCCTCGGTTCCATCTCGTTGTACTGGACGACGGCCTTCTCGACGTCGTAGCCGTGGTCGCGGACGAGCAGCTTCAGCTTGCGGCCGCACACACCGCCCTTGGCGTTGACCTGGTCGACGTACAGCTTCTCGGCCTGCAGCACGGAGCGGCCCAGGGGGCCGTACGGGCCGGACAGGTCGGTGAGGACGCCCAGGGTGATGGTGGAGTCGGTGACGCCGGGCCCGGTCGTCACACCGTTCGCGTCGACCGGGCCGTCGTCCGCGGTGGTACCGGTGTCCCCGCCGCAGGCCGTGAGGACGCAGGTGAGGGCGGCGGCGAGGACGACGGTGGACCTGAGGCGCTGTTTCCGGGTCACGGTGTGCTTGCTCCTGGAGGGGTGGGACCGCGGGCGGCCGCCGCGGGCGCGGAGGCCGCCACCGCCGCGGGGCCGGTGGTGCGGAGCTCCATGGGAAGAGACCGCGGCCGGTTCGGCGAGGGGCGGGGGCGTTTCTGGTCGCGGTTCCCAACGGCGGCGGGGCCCGGCTGTGCAGCGGCACCGTCCGCGCTGTCCCGTACGACCGCGTGTTCGGTGATGTGTGGGTTCTGTCCGGATGTCGGTCACGTTTGCGTCACCCGTCTTCCGGGCCGGGCTACCAGCCGGTAGGAATGCCGGAGCGGGCAACCGCCCACCCCGCGCCCGGAGAGCCGAGAGGAAGGTCGGATGGCCAGCCCCGCGCCGACGCGTCCGATGCTCACCGCGGGCGTCACGGGCGCCTCGGGACGGGAGCACCACGACGTGCTGAGAGCCGCCGCGCTGCAGGTGCGCGGACAGGTGGCACCGGTGGCGGCGCACATCGTCGAGCGGATCCGGGACCGGCACCCGGCCTACCGGGAGCCCGCGCTGGCCCCGTCCGGTTTGCCGGAGGAGACCGAGGGGTCGGTCGCCGCCGTCCTCGACTCGCTCGCCGATCCGGGGCGTTCCGCGGTGTCCGCCGAGTACCTGTCGTGGGTGGGGGAACGCCGGGCCTGGCAGGGCTTCCCGCTGGAGCCGATGATGGGCGCCTGCCGTACGGCCGGTGACGCGCTGTGGCTCGCGCTGGTCCGGGCCGGGGAGGGCCAGGGGCCCGAGGGGACGCAGCTGATCGCCCGCGCGGCCGCGGAGGTCTGGGACCTGTTCGAGCGGGACAGCCGGCTGATGGCCGACGCCTACCTGCGCGCCCGCGGCGAGGTGACCTTCCACCGGCAGCGCGGCCGCAGGGCGCTGGAAGGGCTGCTCGCCGGGCGGGTGGACGCCACCGGCCTCGCCGAGGCCGCGGACGCTCTGGGCCTGCCCGAGCACGGCCGCTTCGCGGTCGCGGTCGTCCGCGGCGCCGCCGGGACCTCCGTGCCCGTACGGCGACGGAGCGCGGTGGCCGCCCGGGTGCGGGTGCACCGGGCGTTCCCGCTCGGCGGCGAGGTGCTCCTCGCCGACCTGGGCGTGGGCGACCTGACGCTCGGCGACTTCGCGGCCGCGCTTCAGGTGCCCGCCGGGACGCGGGCCGGGCTGAGCCCGGAGGTGGACCGGCTGGGCGCGGTCGGCCACGCCAGGGAACTCGCCGAACTCGCGCTGCGCACCTGCACCCGGGACGGCGAGGTGGCCGTCCTCGACCGCCGCTACCCGGCCGGGCTGCTCGCCCGCCGCCCGGACGTCGCGAGCGAGGTCGCCGCCGCGGTGCTGGGCGGGCTGCGGGAGGTGGCGGCCGCAGAGGCCGGCGCGCTCCTGGAGACCCTGGAGGCGTGGCTGGACGCCGACGGCTCCGTCGAGAGGGCCTCGGCCGCCCTGTTCTGCCACGCCAACACCGTGCGCCGGCGGCTGCGGCGGCTGGACGAGCTCACCGGCCGCTCCGTGGCCCGGCCGCGCGACGTGGTGCACCTGGCGCTCGCCCTGGACGCCGAGCGGATCTCCGCGGCGCACGGCCTCCGGGGGCCCCGGTGACGGCGCGTCCGCAGACGCAGGACGAGGCGGCCAGGGAGCTGCTGCGGACGGCGGCGCTGCGCATGAAGGAACGCGTCGGCGAGCTCTCGGAGCAGGTCATGGCGCGGCTGCACACCGAGGTCCCCGGCTTTGTGGACCACGTCGACGACCCCGACTGCTCCCTCGACGGCTTCGCGACGATGATCACCATGCATCTGGACCGGCTCGTCGACCCGGAGCGCGACGCGGACGCGGCCCGGTACCTGCGCGAGGCCGGTCGGCGCCAGGCCGCGCAGGGCATGCCGCCGGAACTGCTGACGCACGTCTTCGCCGTGGGCGGCGCGGTCGTGTGGCAGGGGCTCGTCGACACCGTCGCCGCGCACCACCCCGGCGGCATCCCGCTCATGGTGCACATCGCCCCCCGGATGTGGGGGTTCCGCGAGCGCACGACCGCGATCCTGGCCGACGCCTACCGGGAGACCCTGGGCGACGGCACGGCCGGCGGCGGCAGAAGGGCCGCCCGCGTGCTGGAGGCGCTGCTCGACGGGCGTACCGACAGCCTCGGCGTACGCGCCGCCGCCCAGGCGCTGGGCGTGCCGGGCGACGGCCGTTTCGTCGTGGCGGTGACCAGCGTGCGGGCCTCGGCCTCCGGCACGCCCGGCGACGACGCCTTCCCGGTGGGCGCCGGCAGCCGGGTGCTGCGGGTGCCCCGCGGCGCGGGCGAGGTCCTGGTCGTCCTGCTCGGCGACCGCTCGCCCGGGGCGCTCGCCGCGCTCCTGGGCGCGGTCCCCGGACTGCGTGCGGGGGTCAGCCCGGTCGTACACGGCCTGGCCGGACTGCACCGGGCCCTGACGCTCGCCGAACTCGCCCTGCCCACGTGCGCCTTCGACGGCGAGGTGGCGCTGTGGGAGGACCGGATGCCGACGGTCGTGGCCGCCGCGGACCGGCGGCTCGCCGGCGAGCTGGCCGAGCGCGTCCTCGGCCCGCTGCGGGAACTGCCCGACGAGGAACGGGAGTCCCTGCTGGTCACCTTCGCCACATGGATGGAGTGCGACGGCTCCCCCCGCGCCGCGGCCGAACGCATGGACTGCCACCGCAACACGGTCCTCAACCGCCTGCGCCGCCTCGAACTCCTCACCGGGCGCCGCCTCGCCCACCCCCGCGAACTCGTCGACCTCGCCCTCGCCGTCGACGTCCTGCGCTCCGCCCCCGCCGCCTGAACCGGCCCGCCGTCCCCTCGGCCGGAGCTACGGCGCCGCCAGCAGTCGCAGCGCCCGCGGGACGGTCCGCGCGGTCAGCGGCAGGGGGCCGAGGGGCTCTCCGTCGGCGTAGCCGGTGATGCCGTCGGCGGCGAGCGTGATGGCGGCGGCGCGGTGCACGGTCACCACGGGGTGGCCGAGGTGGGTGCCGCGGTAGACCCGGGGGAAGACACGCAGCAGTGTGCCGCGGCTGCACGGGCCCACCACGCAGATGTCGAAGCGCCCGTCGTCGAGTTCGGCGCCGGCACAGATCCGCATGCCGCCGCCGTACGAGGTGCCGTTGCCGACGGCGACGAGGGTGGCCTCGATCTCCTGCTCGGCGCCGTCGTCGAGGGTGATGCGGTACGGGATGGGGCGCAGTGCGGCCAGTTCGGCCAGCATCGCGATGTCGTAGCGGAGCCGCCCGCTGGGCCGCCGCATCCGGTTGCCGCGGTCGTTGACCCGGGAGTCGAAGCCGGAGGCGAGGACCGTGCCGAACCACCGTTCGCCCGCGCGGCCGAGGTCGATCTCGCGGACCGACTCCTCCTTCAGGGCCCGGGCGATCGCCTCCCCGGCGGCCGCGGGCTCGCGTATCGGAAGCCCGGTCGCCCGCGCGAAGTCGTTGCCCGTGCCGACGGCGACGACGCCGAGCGGCGTGCCGGTTCCCGCCACGGCCTGGAGGGCGAGCGACACCATGCCGTCGCCGCCGACCGCGACCAGGGCCCCGGTGCCGTCCGCCACGGCCTCGCGGGCCCGCGCGAGGGCGTCCGCCGCGTCGGTGCCGACGACGGTGCGCACGCCGAAGCCCGCACGGCGCAGTGCGTCGGCGGCCGGTCCCACGGCGCCGGCGCCCCGTCCGCGGCCCGCGGTGGGGTTGGAGACGATGGTGATCTCGCTGGTCACGCGCGGACCCTACCCTGCGGTAGCCGAGCCGTCGAGGTGACCGGCGCCCCCTTCTTGCGCAGGGGCGACCACGGCCGGCGCCCGCCCGCGCGCCCCATGACGAGGGGCCCCGCCCGGATGTCCGGGCGGGGCCCCTTCGGGGTTCCGCGGCGTCAGGTCGCGTCGTCGAAGTCGCCGGAACGGCGTCCGTCCTCGACGGGTCCGGGCTGCTCGGGAACGGAGGCCGAGACACGCTCACCGGGGCCGACCGCCTCCGGGGTGAGGTCCAGCTCGGAGGCCTCGTCGTCGGAGAGATCGGCGTCGGGGTTGCGCCAGCGCCGGCGCCGGTCGTTGAACAGCGAGAAGGCGACCGCGCAGAAGTAGAGGACGACGATCGGACCGGACAGGGCGATCATGCTGACCGGGTCGGTGGTCGGCGTCGCGACGGCGCCGAAGACGAAGACGCCCATGACCACACCGCGCCACCAGCCCGCCATGCGGCGGCCGCTGACCATGCCGACCAGATTGAGCATGACCAGGAGCAGCGGGAGTTCGAAGGCGATGCCGAAGACCAGCACCATGCGGATGGTGAAGTCCAGCACACCGTCCAGCTTCAGCAGGTTGGACGAGCCCTCGGGCGTGAAGCTGATCAGCACCTTGATGCTGACCGGCATGATCTTGTAGGCGAGGAGGGCGCCGCCCAGGAAGAGCGGGAGCGCCGCGCCCACGAACATGTAGGTGTACTTGCGCTCGTGCCGGTGCAGGCCGGGGGCGATGAAGGCCCACAGCTGGTACAGCCACACCGGGCTGGCGCCGATGACGCCTGCCATGAAGCAGACCTGCATCGTGAGGGCGAACGGCGCCGTCAGGGAGTCGAACGTGACGATGGCGCAGTTGCCGCCGCTGCTGACGACCCCGGGGCCGCACTTGGGTACCGGGGAGGCCAGGAACTCCAGGAGCTGCTGACTGTAGAAGGCGGCGACGATCGCCACCACAACGATCGCGAGCACACTCTTGGCGAGCCGGTTGCGCAGCTCACGCAGGTGCTCCACGAGCGGCATGCGCCCGTCGGGGTCCTTCGACGGCTTTTCGCGGGCAGACTTGAGCAACCCAGGTCCTCATCTCACGCGGTGGCCGGCGTCCCCGCCGGCGGCCCGTACCTGTGCCGTCGTGTCAGCTCTGCGTCTGGCGGGGCTGCTGGGTGTCGGAGACCGGGCGGGCGCTGTTGACGTCACCGGGCGCGGCCTGGATGGTCCTCGGCGCGGCCTGGGCGTCGGCGGGCGCGTCGGCCGGGGCTGCAGCCGGGGCGGCCGAGTCGTCCGACTTCATCGCCTTCGCCTCGCTCTTCAGGATGCGCATCGACTTCCCAAGGCCGCGGGCCATGTCCGGGAGACGCTTGGCCCCGAACAGCAGCAGAACGACGACAAGGATGAGGATGATCTCAGGGGCGCCGAGCCTGCCGAACATAAGCTTTACCTTCTCACCGAGGCGGCATGGGTTCTTGAGCAGCGGGCTCCGGGTCCGTGGACACGGTGTCCGCTCTGCCAGCGATCGTAACGTGCGGGGGTAAACGCCTGGCAATCCCCCGGCGTCCTTGCCGTTGCCGCCCCCGCCGCGCTCATCCGGGGCAACCTCAGCAGCGTACCTTCCTGGACGAGGAAGGACGAGAGTGCTCCGTACAGCGCTTTCCCGGTGTTTCCGGGCGCCTCCGGCGGCACCGCTGCGGCGGCGGGGCCGTCGTCAGCGGGACAGTTCGCCGGCGCCGCGCGCCAGCGGCTCCGCGGCGCGCCGCAGGTCCTCGGAGGCCTGCAGCAGCCGGTCGCTGCTGCGCCCCACCTGCCGGGCGAGGCCGCGCACCTCGGCGTACACACGAAGAGCGAGGACACCGAGCACGAGCAGGCCGGCGGTCGCGAGGCCGACGTACAGGTAGAGCCACCACATGGCAGCCGAGCGTAGCGGCTCAGCCGGTGTGCAGCCGCATCGTGCGGACACCGCCGTCGGTGAGGAGCTCCACGATGCGGTCGCCCGCCGGCTTGCGGACGGAGGAGCCGCAGTCGGGGCAGGTGAAGGAGTAGAAGGTGGTGCGGTGGCTGCCGCCGATGGCCAGCCGCAGGGCGTCGGCCGACAACTCGAAGCTGGTGCGGCACTCCGGGCACGAGGCCCGGAAGATCACCTCGGGCGGGGTCGCGGCGGGGTCGCCGAGGCGGCTGACGGTACCGAGGGTGTCGAGCGTGTCGAGGTCGTCCATGCCGGCGCTTCCCTCACTCGCCGTAGGCCGCGAGGGCGCGGGCCGCGGCGTCGCGGGCACTGCCGGCGAGGTCGGCCGGGGACACGATGCGCCCGTCGCGGCCGAGCCGCAGCGCGAGACGGCGCAGCGATCCCGGGTCGGGGGTGCGCAGGGTGATCCGGAGCCCGCCGTCGGGAAGCTCCTCGGCGAGGTCGTGCGGGTAGTACTCGGCGACCCACCGGCCACCGGGGCCGACCTCGATCACGACCTCCGGGTCGTCGCCGGCCGGCTGCACCAGCCCCTGCGACAGGTCGCGCGGCTCGATGCGCGGCGGGTCGCTGGGCGTGTCCAGCAGCCGGATCTCGGCGACCCGGTCGAGCCGGAAGGTGCGCCGGTCCTCCGACAGGTAGCACCAGCCCTCGAAGTAGGTGTGGCCGACCGCGAACAGGCGGATCGGGTCGACCTCGCGCTCGGTGAGTTCGTCCCGGGACGGCGAGTAGTAGCGGATCCACAGGCGCCGGCGCTCGGCGATGGCGCGGTCGACGTCGGCGAAGACACTGCCCTCGGACTCGAAGGTGACCGACAGCCGGGAGGACGCGCCGGCGGCCTCACCCGCCGCGCCCTCGATCTTGGCGGTGGCCCGCAGCAGCGCCTGCCGGTCGCTCTCGCGCAGTCCGGGCAGGTTGGCGACGGCGCGGGCGGCGACCAGCAGCGCGGCGGCCTCGTCGGCGGCCAGCCGCAGCGGCTGCGCGACGTCGTCCACGTTGTGCCACCAGATCCGCTCGCCGTCGGTGTCGATGTCGAGCAGGTCGCCGCCCCGGAAACTCGTGCCGCACAGCGGCAGCACGTTCAGGTCGCCGATCAGCTCGGCCTCGGTGACCCCGAACGCCCGGGCCACATCGCTCACGCGGGCGCCGGGGCGCTCACGCAGGTAGGTGACCAGGGACAGCATCCGGCGCGTCTGGTCGATCGCGTTGGCCATCTCTCCGTACTCCCCCGCTCAGCCCTTGGCGACGGCGCGCAGCCGGTCCACGACATCGGCCCGCAACTCGTCGGGCCCCAGTACGACCACGTCCGGGCCGAACTCCACCAGCCAGGCGTCCAGTCCGTGCCCGTACGGGATCTCCAGCTCGTCCCAGTCGGCGTCGACCGGGAGTGTCTCCACCGCGCGGGCCCGCAGCGGGTACCCGGAGTCGCGGCGCAGCCGGATCCTGGCGGTCGCGGTCGCGCCCTCGCCGGCCCAGCTGGCGACGGCGGCGCGGACGTCGACGTGGTCGGGCACCTCGGTGGTGAAGGCGCCGCCGCGGGTGCGGACCCGGCCGGTGATCCGGGAGAGCCGGAAGACACGCACGGCCGTCCGGTCGCGGTCCCAGCCGGCCAGGTACCAGTGGCCGCGCCAGCACTCCAGCGCCCAGGGCTCGACCTGGCGGGGCTCGGGGCGCACGGCGTTGGCCTTGCGGTAGTCGAAGGCGACCGGGCGGCGCTCCCGGGTGGCGACCATCAGCGGCTCGAACGCCGGCTCGGGGGTGGGGATGCGGGGTTCCAGGGCACTGTGCCCGGACGGCTCCCGTACGCCCTCGTCGCCGTCACCCTCGTCGTGGAAGGGGACGCCCGCGGCCCGCAGCTTCTGCAGGGCGCCGCTGGCCGCCTCGGCGAAGCGCGCCTGCTGCCAGACCTTGGCAGCCAGGCTCAGCGCGGCGGCCTCCTCGGCGTCGAGGGCGATCTCGGGGAGGCGGTTGCGGTCGCGGCGGGCGAGGTAGCCGATCTCGCCGTCGAGGCTCTCCACCGTCTCGATGACCATGCCGAGCTCACGCAGGTCGTCCTTGTCCCGCTCGAACATGCGGTTGAACGCCTCGTCGGAGCCGATCTCGTGGTACGCCTCGATGGACGCCCGCAGCTCCCGCTTGCTGACCGGGCGCCGGGTGTTCATCAGGCACAGCGCCAGGTTCATCAGCCGCTCGGCCTTGGCAATCGCCACTCGACGCAACCTTCTTCCTTCTTCAGCTCTCCGTCGAGACCCTATCGCGACCGGGCCGCGCGCCTGAAGCGAAGGCCGGTTCCGGTGACCGCCCCCGCCGGTTCGGCTGCGTCCCCCCGCACGACGGAGCCCCCGCCGGGCCGGCGATGCCGGTCGGCGGGGGCTCCGGGGCGTGGTCCTGCCGGACGTGCCGGTCAGACGGACAGCAGGTCCACCACGAAGATCAGCGTCTCGCCCGCCTTGATCAGCGGGCTCGGGCTCTGGTTGCCGTAGGCGAGGTGCGCGGGGATGGTCAGCTCACGGCGGCCGCCGACCTTCATCCCCTGCACGCCCTGGTCCCAGCCCTTGATGACCCGGCCGCCGCCCAGCGGGAAGGTGAAGGGCGAGTTGCGGTTCCAGCTGGCGTCGAACTCCTCGCCGGTGCCGAAGGCGACACCGACGTAGTGGACGGTGACGTTCTGCCCCGCCTTCGCCTCGGCGCCCTCGCCTTCCCAGATGTCCCTGATCACCAGTTCGGCCGGCGGCTCACCGCCGGGGAAGTCGATCTCGGGCTTCTCGATGCTCACGTACGTGCTCCTAAAGAGGTGCGGACAACCTGCCTAGTCTTACATCACCGCGAGGATGTCGAGGCTGAACACCAGCGTGGACTTGGCCGGGATGCCCGGCTGCGCCTTGTCGCCGTAGCCGAGCTCCGGCGGCACCACGAGCATCACGCGGCTGCCGACCTTCTTGCCCGCCAGGCCCTCCTGCCAGCCCTTGATCAGCTGCTGCAGCGGGAACTGGGCCAACTGGCCGTTCTTGTAGCTGGAGTCGAACTCCTTGCCGCCGTCCCACACCACACCCTTGTACTGCAGCAGCAGGGTGTCGGTGGGCTTGACCGGGCGGCCGTCGCCCTCCAGCACGTAGTTGGCGACCAGCTTGGTCGGCGCGGCGGTCTTGGGCACCTCGATGGAGGGCGCCTTGCCGTCGGTGTTGGTGCCGACCTTGGGCAGCTTGGCGTCGTTCTGCGCGACGGCCTTGCCCTTGGCGGAGCTCTTGCCGCTGAAGGTGTCCACCACGTCGACGACGAACACCAGCGTGTCGGTGCCCTTGATGCCGGCGTCCGGCTGGCCCTGCTCGCCGTAGCCCAGGTTCGGGGGGATCGCCAGCTCGACCCGGTCGCCGACCTTCTTGCCCACCAGGGCCTTGTCCCAGCCCGGGATGACCCGGCCGACGCCGATCGGGAAGATGGCCGGCGCGCCCCGGTCCCAGGAGTTGTCGAAGACCTTCGCCGTGTCCCAGACCTGGCCGAGGTAGTTCGCCTGGAGGTAGTCGCCCTCGGCGACGGTGGTGCCGCTGCCCTGGATCACCGTCTTGACGGCCAGATCCTTGCTCGGCGCGCCCGAACCCTTGGCGACCGTCGGCTTCTCGCCGAACTTCGTGCCCGCGGTGATGTCCGGCAGCGGACCGTCCACGATCTTCACCGGCGCGGACGAGGACGCGGAACCCGATGGGCTGGCGCTGGCCGCCGGCTTGCCGGACTTGTCGTCACCGCAGCCTGCGAGGGTGAGCAGTCCGGCAGGGACGGCGAGGAGAAGAGAGCGTCGGCGCACGGGGATCCCCATCAGGTCGATCTTGCGTTGTCTGGCGTGCGCGCCACTCTACGGCGTGGGCGGGGCCCCGTACGAACACGTACGGGGCCCCGCGTCGTCCACGCCACCGCCGCTACATACCGGCGATGAGCTTCTCCACCCGGTCGTCCACCGACCGGAAGGGGTCCTTGCACAGCACGGTGCGCTGCGCCTGGTCGTTGAGCTTCAGGTGCACCCAGTCGACGGTGAAGTCGCGCCGCTGCTCCTGCGCGCGGCGGATGAAATCGCCGCGCAGCCGTGCCCGCGTCGTCTGCGGCGGCACGGACTTGGCCTCGAAGATCTTCAGGTCGTTGCAGATCCGCTTGGCCTGGCCCCGCTTCTCCAGCAGGTAGTACAACCCGCGACGGCGGTGGATGTCGTGGTACGCGAGGTCTATCTGCGCGATGCGCGGGTGCGACATCGTGATGTTGTCGCGCGCCCGGTACCGCTCGATCAGGCGGTACTTCATCACCCAGTCGATCTCGGTGCCGATCTTGTCCAGGTCACCGCTGGAGATGGACTCCAGGGTCCGGCCCCACAGTTCGAGGACCTGCTCGATGACACCGCTGCGGATGCCGCGCCGGTCGCAGAAGTCCACCGCCTTGGAGTAGTACTCCTCCTGGATCTCCAGGGCCGAGGCCTCCCGGCCGGAGGCGAGGCGGACCTTGCGCTGGCCCGTTATGTCGTGCGACACCTCGCGGATCGCCCGGATCGGGTTCTCCAGCGTCAGGTCCCGCATCACGGTGCCCGCCTCGATCATGCGCAGCACCAGGTCGGTCGCTCCGACCTTCAGCAGCATGGTCGTCTCGGACATGTTGGAGTCGCCCACGATGACGTGCAGCCGCCGGTAGCGCTCGGCGTCCGCGTGCGGCTCGTCCCGGGTGTTGATGATGGGCCGGGAACGGGTGGTGGCGGAGCTGACGCCCTCCCAGATGTGCTCCGCGCGCTGGCTGACGCAGTAGACCGCGCCACGCGGGGTCTGCAGCACCTTGCCCGCACCGCACAGCAACTGCCGGGTCACCAGGAAGGGGATCAGGATGTCCGCGAGCCGGGAGAACTCGCCGTGCCGGGCGACGAGGTAGTTCTCGTGGCACCCGTAGGAGTTCCCCGCGGAGTCGGTGTTGTTCTTGAAGAGGTAGACGTCACCCGCGATGCCCTCCTCGTGCAGACGCCGTTCGGCGTCCACCAGAAGGCCCTCGAGGATGCGCTCCCCCGCCTTGTCGTGGGTGACGAGTTCCGTCACGTCGTCGCACTCGGGAGTGGCGTACTCCGGGTGCGAACCCACGTCGAGGTAGAGACGGGCGCCATTGCGAAGGAAGACGTTGCTGCTGCGACCCCATGACACGACACGGCGGAAGAGGTACCGCGCCACCTCGTCCGGGGACAGACGCCGCTGTCCCCTGAACGTGCACGTGACGCCGTACTCGTTCTCCAGCCCGAAAATGCGGCGGTCCATGATGAGACCTTACGCCTGATGCGTGGACCTCAAACCGGGTTCGACCGCGGCGATTCGATCTTTTTCCGTCCCGGTTGCCGGCTGCGGGGGCATGAGGTAACGCCCACTGGCCAGGAGAACGGCCAGCGCCACCACCCCGCCGGCCCCCGCCACACCGAAGGCCGCCGCCGCCCCGCCGTACTGCGCGGCCGGCCCCGCGACCGCCGTGCCGAGCGCCGCACCCACCCCGAACGTGGTGACGATCCATGAGAACGCCTCCGTCACCGTGCCCACCGGGGCATGCCGGTCGACCACCACGAACGCGCAGGCCAGCGAGGGCGCCAGGAACAAGCCCGCCAGCACCGCCAGACCGGACATCAGCGGGACGCCCGGCACCAGCGCCAGCGGCAGATACCCCACGGCCAGCCCCGCCATCAGCAGCCGCAGCCGCCGCTCGGGGACCCCCGCCCACTGGCGCGCCCCGTAGAAGACCCCGCCCGCCAGCGCCCCGGCGCCGATCCCCGACAGCACATAGCTGGAGACCATCCCGCCCCCGTACCCGTCGGCGTACGCCACCGCCGCCACCGCGATCGAGCCCAGCGCCAGCCCCACGAAGAAGAACGAACCGACCAGCGCCCGCAGACCCGGCGCGCGCAGCGGCCCCAGCCAGTCCGGCGTGCGCGGCTGCGTCCGCCACGCCCGCGACGGCGGCGAGGTGACCACACTCAGCGCCCCCGCCACACCGACCGCCGCGATCCACAGCAGCGCCGCCGTCTCCGAGAACGCCGCCACGAGCAGCGTCACCAGCAGCGGCCCGACCGCGAACATGACCTCCTGAGCGGCCGCGTCCAGCGCGTAGGCGGCATGGATCCGGTCCTCCCGCCTCAGCACGCCCGGCCACAGCGCCCGCAGCCCGCCCTCCAGGGGCGGGGTGAAGAAACCCGCCACGAGCATCGCGGCGTACGCCAGGGGCAGCGGACGGGGCCCGCAGAGCGCGAAGACGGCCATGCCCACGGCGGAGGCCACCGCCGCCGGGAACATCACCCGCGGCTGCCCCAGACGGTCCACCGCCCGGCCCAGCAGCGGCTGCCCCACGGCGTTGGCCAGGCCGTAGACGGCCGACAGCGCCCCCGCGAGGGCGAAGTCGCCGCCCTGCGCCCGCGTGAGCAGCACGATGCCCAGGGCCGCCGTCGCGTTCGGCAGCCGGCCGACCAGCGTGCCGGTGAGCAGCCGCGCTGCGTGCCGGGCCCGCAACAGGTCCGCGTAACCGGTCCCCATGCCCGCCCCTTCGGAAGTTGTACGTATAACGTCGTGGGTCATACGTACCATGAGCCCAGTCCACCGGTCCAGCCGCACGACCGCGTGCCGACACCCCCCGACCACCCGAGAGAGGCCCCCACGGTGACCGACACAGCGCGCCCGACCTCACGCGACGTCGCACGCGCCGCCGGCGTCTCCCAGGCCACCGTCTCCCTCGTCCTCGGCGACAAATGGCGCGGCCGAGTCTCCGAACGCACCGCCGACACCGTCCGCACCGCCGCCCGCGACCTCGGCTACCGGCCCAACCTCGCCGCCCGCAACCTCCGCCTCGGCCGCACCCGCACCGCGCTCCTGGTCGTACCCACCCTCACCAACGAGTACTTCGCCCGCGTCTACACCGGCGCCGCCCGCGTCGCCGACGACCACGGCTTCGGCGTCGTCCTCTACCCCTCCCCCGAAGGCGTCGGCCCCGCCCGCGACCCCTTCGGCTCGGCCCGCGCAGCCCTCGACGGCATCATCGCCTCCTCCATGGCCGCCGACGCCCTCGCCGCCATCGGCGACGGCGGACTCCCCCTCGTCATGCTCGACGCCGACCCCGCGGAACCCGGCCCCGCCGCCACCGTCAACCTCGCCATCGCCGACGGCATGCACCAGATCACCCGGCACGTCCTCGGCCTCGGCCACCACCCCGGCGACATCGCCCACCTCGCCGCCGACATCGACACCTGGACCTTCCGCGAACGAGCCCAGGCCCTCGCCGACACCCTCGGCACCACCCCGCCCACCGAACGCTCCCCCCTCACCTACCAGGACGCCCGCCGGGCCACCGAACGCCTCCTCGACCGCCCCGGCCCACCCCCCACCGCCCTGATCTGCGACGACGACGTCCTCGCCGTCGGCGCCTGCAAGGCACTGCGCAGCCACGGACTCCGCGTCCCCGACGACGTCTCCGTCACCGGCTACGACGACTCCGCCCTCGCCACCGCCGTCGAACCCGAACTCACCACCATCGCCCTCCCCGCCGACGCCGTCGGCGCCGAAGGCATGACCGCACTCCTCGACACCCTCGCCGGCCGCCCCGCCACCGGCACCGAACTCCCCGTCCGGCTCGTCGTACGCGGCTCCACAGCCCCACCACGCCGCGCCTGAGACGACCGACGCCCCGGCCGCCGAAAAGGCGACCGGGGCGTCGGGAACGGGCCCGAACCCGTCACACGTCCTCGTCGAGCTCCGGAAGGTCGTCGTCCCCCTCGGCCGGAGCAGCGGACGGAGCGGGCTTCTCCGCCTTCTCCGCCGACGACGCCACCCCCTCCCCCTCCAGCAACCGCGACAACTGCCGGCCCAGGATCCGCTTGAACTTGCGCTGCTGCGGCCGCGTACGGTCCAGCACCGCGACCTCCAACTGCTCCGCCGTCAGCTGCCGGTCACTGCCGTTGCTGTCCCGGCTCAACGACTCCACCGCCAGCTTCAGCGCCTCCGCCAGCGTCATACCGTCACGGTGCCGCTGATCCAGGTAACTGCCGATCTGGTCGGAGTTGCCGCCGACCGCCACCGCACCGTGCTCGTCCACGATCGAACCATCGTGCGGCAGCCGGTAGATCTGGTCCTCCGAGGGGTCCGCACCCACCTCCGCGACGATCAGCTCCACCTCGTAGGGCTTCTCCCCCACACTCGAGAAGATCGTGCCCAGCGTCTGCGCGTACACGTTCGCCAGGCCACGCGCCGTCACGTCGTTCCGGTCATAGGTGTAACCCCGCAGATCGGCGTAACGCACCCCGCCGATCCGCAGGTTCTCGAACTCGTTGTACTTGCCCACCGCCGCGAAAGCGATCCGGTCGTAGATCTCACTGACCTTGTGCAGGGCGCGGGACGGGTTCTCGGCGATGAAGACGATGCCGTCGGTGTACTGCAGCACGACGACGCTGCGCCCGCGCGCGATGCCCTTGCGGGCGAACTCGGCACGGTCGGCCATGGCCTGCTGGGGTGAGACATAGAACGGCGTCGACACCGGCTATCCGTCCCTTTCTGTCAGTAGCGAGTGCATCTCGGGCGACCAGCTCAGAGCAACTCGGCCCGCGGGCCGTCCGGCAGCTCCAGCCGCCGCTCGTGGACGGCCCGGACGATCTCCGACGACTCGGCCTCGGTCAGCTTGCGGAAGCCCTCGTCGGTGATGACCGTGACGATCGGATAGATCCGCCGCCCCAGATCCGGGCCACCGGTCGCCGAGTCGTCGTCCGCCGCGTCGTACAGCGCCTGGATCACCAGCGTCGTCGCCTGCGACTCCGTGAGATCCGGCTTGTACAGCTTCTTCATCGAACCCCGCGCGAACACCGAGCCCGAACCCGTCGCCGCGAAGCCGTACTCCTCGGAACGGCCGCCCGTCACGTCGTAGGAGAAGATCCGCCCCTTCTCCCGGTCCGTGTCGTAGCCGGCGAACAGCGGCACCACCGCCAGCCCCTGCAGCGCCATCCCCAGGTTCCCCCGGATCATGGTCGACAGGCGGTTCGCCTTGCCCTCCAGCGAGAGCGTGGCGCCCTCGATCTTCTCGTAGTGCTCCAGCTCCAGCTGGAACAGTTTGACCATCTCCACCGCCAGGCCCGCCGTGCCCGCGATGCCGACCGCCGAGTACTCGTCGGCCGGGAAGACCTTCTCGATGTCCCGCTGCGCGATGACGTTGCCCATCGTGGCCCGCCGGTCACCGGCGAGCACCACGCCGCCGGGGAAGGCCGCGGCCACGATCGTCGTCCCGTGCGGCAGCTCGACGGCCCCCTTCACGGCGGGCAGGGTGCGATTGCCCGGGAGCATGTCCGGCGCGTGCGCCCCCAGGAAGTCCACGAACGAGGACGAGCCAGGCGTCAGGAAGGGAGCTGGTAGACGCCCGGTGCTACGAGTGTTGGCTTCCACACGTTTCCTTCCACGTAGGCGGCCGCCCGCCGTATGACGTCGGGCCGATCCTTGAACTGCCCCAGCGCGGCGTTGCAGCTGAAGCACAGTACGCCACGGACCCTACCCGTCCCGTGGTCGTGATCCACATGTTCGGCCGGGGCGTCCAAACAAATGCAGCAGATACCGAACCGCTCCCCGACCATGGCGTCGCGCTCGGCCTCGGTCATTCCGTACTTGTTCCTGAGGTGACGCGCCCGACCCTCCACTGCACGGCACGTCTTGCAGTAGGTGGTCAAGCCGTCAGCCGCGCTGCTGTTGCGAGTCCACTCCGAGTGCGGCTTGATCTCCCCGCACCGGGGACATCGCTTATGGCCCGGCGGCACCTTGTGCTTCTCGCGAACGGTGCGGCCCCGGGCCTCCTGGCGCTGCCGGTAGTACTCGGCTGAGCACTCCCGGCAGTACGCCTGGAGTCCGTCCCGCATAGACCTATTGCCGGCGAAGGCTTCCCCGGGCAATGTCCGCTTGCATCGAGAGCATTTTTCACTTGATGCAATTCGGACATTTAGGGACTACTCGCCGCCTTTCTGGACAAAGCTTCGAACGAAATCCTCGGCATTCTCTTCGAGGACGTCATCGATCTCGTCCAGCACGGAGTCCACGTCGTCCGACAGCTTCTCCTGCCGCTCCTTGAGGTCGGAGGCGTCCTGCGCGTCCTGCGCGGTCTCCTCGACCTCCTCGGTCGAACGCGTGGCCTTCTGCTGCCCGCCGCCGGTGTCCTTGGTAGCCATGTGTCCCTCACCCCGCTCGGTGTCCATGTCCTACAAGATCAGACCCTACAAGGAGGGTCTGACTTCGGCCCCCGGTATTGCCCAACGTCCGGGGGCCACCCCGATGATTCCCGGTTCGGACGGATTTCAGCCCTGCTCAGCCGCCCGACAGGATCCGCACCAGCTCCTCGGCCGTGCGGCAGCGGTCCAGCAGCTCCTTGACGTGGTTGCGGGTGCCCCGCAGCGGCTCCAGCGTGGGGACGCGCTGCAGGGAGTCCCGGCCGGGGAGGTCGAAGATCACGGAGTCCCAGGAGGCCGCCGCGACGTCGTCCGCGTACTGCTCCAGGCAGCGGCCGCGGAAGTAGGCGCGGGTGTCCTCCGGGGGCTTGCTCACGGCCCGTGACACCTCTTCCTCGGTCACCAGCCGCTGGATGCGGCCACGGGCCTCCAGGCGGTTGTACAGGCCCTTCTCGGGGCGTACGTCCGCGTACTGGAGGTCGACGAGGTGGAGGCGGGCGGCGTCCCAGTCCAGCGAGTCGCGGCGCCGGTAGCCCTCGAGCAGTTCGCGCTTGGCGATCCAGTCCAGTTCGCCGGCGAGGCTCATGGGGTCGCCCTCGAGGCGGTTGAGCACGTCCTCCCAGCGTCCGAGGACGTCCTTGGTCTGGTCGTCGGCGTCGGTGCCGAAGCGGTCCTCGACGTACTTGCGGGCCAGCTCGCAGTACTCCATCTGGAGCTGGACGGCGGTCAGCGTCCGCCCGCTGCGCAGCGTGATGAGCCGTCGCAGTGTGGGGTCGTGGCTGACCTGGTGGAGGGTGCGTACGGGCTGGTCGACGGCGAGGTCGACGTTGATGAAGCCGTCCTCGATCATCGACAGCACGAGGGCGGTGGTGCCGAGCTTGAGGTAGGTGGAGATCTCGGAGAGGTTCGCGTCGCCGATGATCACGTGCAGCCGGCGGTACTTCTCGGCGTCGGCGTGCGGCTCGTCGCGGGTGTTGATGATGGGCCGCTTGAGGGTGGTCTCGAGTCCGACCTCGACCTCGAAGTAGTCGGCGCGCTGGCTGATCTGGAAGCCGTGCTCGTGGCCGTCCTGGCCGATTCCGACGCGGCCGGCGCCGGTGACGACCTGGCGGCTGACGAAGAAGGGCGTGAGGTGGCGCACGATGTCCGAGAAGGGGGTCTCCCGCTTCATCAGGTAGTTCTCGTGGGTGCCGTAGGACGCGCCCTTGTTGTCGGTGTTGTTCTTGTACAGGTGGATCGGCTGGGCCCCGGGGAGCTGGGCGGCGCGCTCGGCGGCCTCGGCCATGATGCGCTCGCCGGCCTTGTCCCACAGGACGGCGTCGCGGGGGTTGGTGACCTCCGGGGCGCTGTACTCGGGGTGGGCGTGGTCGACGTAGAGCCGGGCTCCGTTGGTGAGGATGACATTGGCCAGGCCGATGTCCTCGTCGGTGAGCTGGCTGGTGTCCGCGGCCTCGCGGGCGAGGTCGAAGCCACGGGCGTCCCGCAGTGGGTTCTCCTCCTCGAAGTCCCAGCGGGCGCGGCGCGCCCGGTGCATCGCCGCCGCGTAGGCGTTGACGACCTGGGACGAGGTGAGCATGGCATTGGCGTTCGGGTGGCCCGGGACGGAGATCCCGTACTCCGTCTCGATGCCCATTACTCGCCGTACGGTCATGCGGCCCTCCTTGCCCGGCTGCGGCCCGTGCTGGGCCGGTCGCTCAAGTACCGCTTCGCGACCGGCCCTCGTGCGGTACCGCTGAGCCTAGAACGCGATGGCGGTGGTGGGGAGATCATTACGCGCTTTCCTGGGTGATGCCGGGTGAAATGCTCCGGCTGCGGGTGCCCCTGCGTGGGCACCCGCAGCCGGAGGGTGGTCGCGTGTTACAGGTATTGGCCCGTGTTGGCGACGGTGTCGATGGAGCGACCGGTGTCGGCACCCTGCTTTCCGGTGACGAGGGTGCGGATGAACACGATCCGCTCGCCCTTCTTGCCGGAGATGCGGGCCCAGTCGTCCGGGTTGGTGGTGTTGGGCAGGTCCTCGTTCTCCTTGAACTCGTCCACGCAAGCGGCGAGCAGGTGGGAGACGCGCAGACCGCGCTGGTTGTGGTCGAGGAAGGCCTTGATCGCCATCTTCTTGGCCCGGTCCACGATGTTCTGGATCATGGCGCCGGAGTTGAAGTCCTTGAAGTAGAGGACTTCCTTGTCACCGTTGGCGTAGGTGACCTCCAGGAAGCGGTTCTCCTCGGACTCGGAGTACATGCGCTCGACCACGGACTGGATCATGGCCTCGACGGTGGCCCCGGGCGACCCGCCGTGCTCGGAGAGGTCCTCGCCGTGCAGCGGGAGGGTCGTCACCAGGTACTTGGAGAAGATGTCCTTGGCCGCCTCGGCGTCCGGCCGCTCGATCTTGATCTTCACGTCCAGGCGGCCGGGCCGCAGGATCGCGGGGTCGATCATGTCCTCGCGGTTGGAGGCGCCGATCACGATGACGTTCTCCAGGCCCTCGACGCCGTCGATCTCGGCGAGCAGCTGGGGGACGATGGTGTTCTCCACGTCCGAGCTGACGCCGGAGCCGCGGGTCCGGAAGAGGGACTCCATCTCGTCGAAGAAGACGATGACGGGGGTGCCCTCGCTGGCCTTCTCGCGGGCGCGCTGGAAGACCAGGCGGATCTGCCGCTCGGTCTCGCCGACGTACTTGTTGAGCAGCTCGGGGCCCTTGATGTTCAGGAAGTAGCTCTTGCCCTGGGGCTGCCCGGTGACCTCGGCGACCTTCTTCGCAAGGGAGTTGGCGACGGCCTTGGCGATAAGTGTCTTGCCGCAGCCGGGGGGGCCGTAGAGGAGCACGCCCTTGGGCGGGCGGAGCTCGTACTCCTTGAACAGCTCGGCGTGCAGGTAGGGCAGTTCGACCGCGTCGCGGATCTGCTCGATCTGGTTGCTGAGGCCGCCGATCTGGCGGTAGTCGATGTCGGGGACCTCTTCGAGGACGAGCTCCTCGACCTCGCTCTTGGGGACCCGTTCGTAGACGTATCCGGAGCGCGGTTCGAGCAGCAGCGCGTCGCCGGCGCGGAGGGTGCCGTCCAGCAGCGGCTCGGCGAGCCGCACCACCCGCTCCTCGTCCGTGTGCCCGATAACGAGGGCCCGCTCGCCGTCCTCGAGGATCTCCTTGAGGGTGACGATGTCTCCGATGCGCTCGAACTCCATGGCCTCGACCACGTTGAGCGCCTCGTTGAGCATGACTTCCTGGCCGCGCCGGAGGTCGTCCAGCTCGACGGACGGGCTGACGTTCACGCGCAGCTTGCGGCCGCCGGTGAAGATGTCGGACGTTCCGTCCTCGTTCGCCTGCAGGAACACACCGAATCCGGCAGGGGGCTGTGCGAGCCGGTCCACTTCCTCCTTGAGGGCCACGATCTGGTCGCGGGCCTCGCGGAGGGTGTTCGCCAGCCGCTCGTTCTGAGCGGACACGCCTGCCAGGTTGGTCTGCAGCTCGACGATCCGCTCCTCGAGAATCCTCGTGTGCCGCGGAGAGTCGGCGAGCTTACGTCGCAGGACGGCGATCTCCTGCTCAAGAAAGGCGACCTGGCTCATGGGGTCTTCCGATCCACGAGCGGGTCGGCCGCCACGGTTGATGTCGTCGTCGTGGGCCGCCACGGTCCTCACCTCCTCCAAGGGGAGCTGGACGCTTCCAGACCCTACCTGGGCCAGTAGGGGTTGAAACCCCTAGATCACAAAGACGTCCTGGGTGTGTCCGATCTTCACCCTTGCGCACGTCCTCCCGCCAGGGAGATACCCAGCCATCACCATCCGAAAGCGGCCGGTTGTATCGTCGGTTCGGTCAACGCCCGTCAAGGGCTGTCCCTTCCCGAACGATGAACGGCAGGCGAGGTACCGGTGAGCAACGAAGTCGTCGAGGCGCTAGAGGTCTGGATCGATCAGGACCTGTGCACCGGGGACGGCATCTGTGTGCAGTACGCGCCCGAGGTCTTCGAGCTGGACATCGACGGGCTCGCCTATGTGAAGGGCGACGACGCCGAACTCCGTCAGGCACCCGGGGCGACCGTCCCGGTTCCTCTGCCGCTGTTGACCGATGTGGTGGATTCGGCCAGGGACTGCCCTGGCGACTGTATTCACGTGCGTCGGGTTTCGGACAGTGTAGAGCTGTACGGACCCGACGCGGAGTGATCTGTCACACGCTGTTCGCGAGCGGTCCGGGGATCTCGTAGTAGGTGCCGGACCGCCATTCCCAGCTGTAGTCGCGCTGCTGGTCCGGGCAGCATCGGGGCACGTCGTCGGTGGAGTAGCCGAGGACGGTGGCCCGTACGGTACGGCCGTCGATCCGCAGCCCCTTGAAGCTGCGCTGCTCCTTGGGGTCGACGAGCGTCTCGACGATGCGGGGGTCGGCGCCGGCGGCCGGATCGGCCGACAGCACGTACAGGCCACTGGGCGGGGTGCCGGTCTCGGAGTGGCAGCGGGCGACGGCGACGGTCTCGGGGCGGCCGTCCCCGTCGAGGTCCGCCGAGGCCCGGTCCACGACGTCGACGGGGGCGCCGGCGCATTCCAGGGGGAAGAAGTGGGCGGCGCGGGGGTCCGGGGGCGCGACGGCGGCAGGTGCGGCCTTGCCGGCCTTGGCGTCGGCGGGGCTGCCCGTGGAGGCGCCGGCGGGCTGCACGAGTGCGGCGCTGCCTATGACGGCGGCGATCACCGCGGCGGTCGTGATCCAGTGCACCGAGCGGGCTCGGGTGTGCGGGAGGGCCGGCCCTGCGGATGGCTGCACGCGCCTGTCTCCTGTGGAGTTGGTCGAGCGGGGTGGCCAGCATCGTGCCACAGGTCACAGTCAGTTGGTACGACCGGGGCCCGTGTTTCGGGAGATGTCCGCGGGGTGTGACGAAGCGCCGCCGCCGGTGTGTCCGGCGACGGCGCTTCGGGGTCGGGTGGTTACGCTCCGCCGGTGGCCGGCTTGCCGCCGCCCGGGCCGGTGTAGTCCTCGCCGTACGCGCCGGGCGCCGGGCGCCTGCGCCGCAGGGGGGCCTCGACGCCGTCGGCGAGACGGCGGGCGGTGAGCAGGAACCCGGTGTGCCCGATCATGCGGTGGTCGGGGCGCACGGCCAGGCCCTCGATGTGCCAGGTGCGGACCATCGTCTCCCAGGCGGACGGCTCGTTGAACGTGCCGTGCTCGCGGATCGCCTCGACGGTGCGGGCGAGCTGGGTGGTGGTGGCCACGTAGGCGCAGAGGATGCCGCCGGGGACCAGCGCCTTGGAGACGGCCTCCAGGCACTCCCAGGGGGCGAGCATGTCGAGGATGACCCGGTCGACCTCGGTGTCGCTGAGGTTGTCCTGCAGGTCGCCGACGGTGAGCTGCCACGCGGGGTGCGGGCCGCCGAAGTACCGTTCGACGTTCTGGGTGGCGATCTCGGCGAAGTCGGCGCGGCGCTCGTAGGAGTGCAGCATCCCCTGGTCGCCGACGGCGCGCAGCAGGAACATGCTGAGCGAGCCGGAGCCGACGCCTGCCTCCACGACGCGTGCGCCGGGGAAGATGTCGGCCATCGACAGGATCTGCCCC
Organism: Actinacidiphila glaucinigra; assembly: GCF_035918135.1. NCBI lineage: Bacteria > Bacillati > Actinomycetota > Actinomycetes > Kitasatosporales > Streptomycetaceae > Actinacidiphila > Actinacidiphila glaucinigra. The sequence goes on along the minus strand of NZ_CP109144.1, from coordinate 6,934,846 downwards.
GCGTCCTTGGGGTAGACCACGGCGGCGCCGCGGGGCATGGACAGGACGTAGTCGGGGAGCAGGGGGCGCAGCGCGAGGTAGGCGACGTTTCCCGTGGTTCGGACAACACTGCCCTCGGGGGCGCCGATCAGCTCGTCGTGGGGGAAGGAACCCTTGTGGGTGTGGAAGTTCTTCCCGGCCTCGAGCGTGAACGTGTAGTGGCGTCCCTTGGGATCGGTGAGCTGGACCTGGTCCCCGACCTTGAAGGGCCCGCGTCGGCGGGCGGCACCGGTCGGTTCGGACATGCGGACAAGCCTACCGTTCATTTTTAAGGGCTCGGTTCGCCTCCGGGGCGCCCTCTGCGCCTGTCGACAGTCGACCATGCTCGGCTACTCGTTCCTCAGAGCCTCCGCGTGCTCTCCCTTTCGACGGGCGCGCGCCCCCTTCGGCTCACTCGCCGCGGCATGCAAGGGCGGCGTCCAGGCCGTCGCGCCCACGGCTGACGGGCCTGCGGTTCATGCCGGGGCACATCGGACTGCCGCCTCGGCGAGTGAGCCGAAGGGGCGCGGACGGTGTCGGTGGGGGCACCGCCCGGCGGTAGCCGGGGGAGCGCGGAGGTCGCGAGGAACGAGTGACCGAGCACGGTCGACTGTCGACACCGTCTTGAGCGCCCCGGAGGCAACCCGAGTCCTCAGGAAGAAGGCCTCGCCATGGCGGCGAGGAAGGCCTTCTCCACGTCGGCGGTGGACAGGACGCCGTAGACCTCACCGGAGTTCTCGACGACGAGGTACTCCGTGGCGGGGGTGGCGCGCAGGGTGTCCAGGAGGTCCTCGCCGGCGAGTTCCGCGGAGAGCTTCATGCCGGGCTTGAGGTCCTGGGCGAGGCCGGAGACGGCGACCCAGGGGCGGCGGTGCTCGGGGACGCCGACGATGGCGGCCTCGCGGACCAAGGCGGTGGGGGTGCCCTGGCCGTCGACGACGACGAGGGCGCGGGCGCCCGCCTCGTTGGCGCGGCGCAGGGCCTCGGACAGCGGGGTGTCGGAGGCGACCGGGAGGGCGCGCCGGGTGAGTGTGCGGGCCTGGAGTTCGGGCAGGTGCTCGCGCAGCCGCGCCATGCGCAGGCTGTTGCCGGCGCCGGTCCAGATGATGGCGGCGAGGATGGCCGCGAGCAGGGCGTCGGTGAGGGAGTCGAAGCCGGTGGCGCCGTCGCCGCCGTCGTTCATGCCGCCGGCGTACGACAGCAGGGGCAGGCCGACGAGGACGGCGATGGCCAGGGCCCTCCCGGTCCATGCGGCGGCGACGGTGCCGGTCATGGCCTTGCCGCTGATCTTCCAGATGACGGCGCGGAGCATCCGGCCGCCGTCGAGCGGGAGGCCGGGCAGGAGGTTGAAGACGGCCACGAGCAGGTTGCTGATCATGAGTCCGGCGAGCAGGACGCCGGGGACGGTGTCGGGGTCGACGCCGTACATGCCGAGGTAGAAGACCCCGGCGAGGACGAGCGAGAGCAGGGGGCCGACGAAGGCGAGGACGAATTCGCGCCCGGGGGTCTCGGACTCCTTCTCGATCTCGGAGACGCCGCCGAAGAACTGCAGCTGGATGCGGCGCACCGGGAGCTCGAAGCGGAGGGCGGCCACGGTGTGGGCGAGTTCGTGGACGAGCACGGAGGCGTAGAAGGCGACCGCGAAGAAGAGCGAGACGAGGTAGCGGGCGCCGCCGAGCTCGGGCAGGACGCGGTCGAGCTGTCCGCCGAACACCCAGGTGATGAGGGCGGCGACGAGGAACCAGCTGGGCGCGACGTAGACGGGGACGCCGAAGAAGCGGCCCATCAGGATGCCGCCGCCGGGTCCCGGGGGACGTTTGGCGGGCCCGTCGTCGGGTCCGGGAGTCCTCTCGCCGCCCGGCGGCGGCTGCTGGCTCTCGCTCACTGGTTCCCCTCGTGTCGCTGACGCTCCGACGTCGATGGTATTGCCCGGTTGCGGGGACCCGACACCGGCTGTCGGCGCCACCCCGTAGGGTCCTGCCATGGGCACCAGCACCGAAGCCGTTCCTCCGAGGCCGCCGTCCTCCCTGTCGCCGTCGCGCGCGGCCGACTTCATGCGCTGCCCGCTGCTGTACCGGCTGCGGGTGATCGACAAACTGCCGGAGAAGCCGAGCCAGGCCGCGACGCGGGGCACCGTGGTGCACGCGGTGCTGGAGCGCCTCTTCGACGTGCCGGCGGCGGAGCGGACGGCGGACCGGGCGCGGGCGATGGTGCCGGGGCAGTGGCAGCGGCTGCTGGAGGAGCGCCCGGAGCTGTCGGAGCTGTTCGCCGCGGAGGACGGTCAGGGCCTGGCGCTGTGGTTGGAGGAGGCGGCCCGGCTGGTCGAGCGGTGGTTCTCGCTGGAGGATCCGACGCGGCTGGAGCCGGCCGAGCGTGAGCTGTACGTGGAGACGGAGCTGGAGTCGGGGCTGACGCTGCGCGGTTACATCGACCGTCTGGACGTCGCGGCGGCCTCCGGTGACCTGCGGGTGGTGGACTACAAGACCGGCAAGGCGCCGCGACCGGAGTACGCGGACGAGGCGCTGTTCCAGATGAAGTTCTACGCGTTGGTGCTGTGGCGGCTGCGGGGGGTGGTGCCGCGCCGGCTGCAGTTGGTCTATCTGGGCAGCGGTGAGGTGCTGACGTACGACCCGTCGGAGGGTGAGCTGCGGGCGGTGGGCCGGAAGCTGGAGGCGCTGTGGGAGGCGATCAGGCGGGCCACGGAGTCGGGTGACTGGCGGCCGCGGCCGAGCCGGCTGTGCGACTGGTGCGACCACCAGGCGGTGTGCCCCTCGTTCGGGGGGACTCCCCCACCGTATCCGCTGTCCGTCGTGGGGAAGAATGGGGAGTCCTGAGGGCGAAGGAGATCTTGTGGCTATTCGCGTCCTGTTGGTGGACGACCAGCCGCTGCTGCGCACGGGCTTCCGGATGATCCTGGAGGCCGAGGGCGACCTTGCGGTGGTCGGCGAGGCGGGGGACGGCCAGCAGGCCCTGGAGCAGGTGCGGGTGCTGCAGCCCGATGTGGTGCTGATGGACATCCGCATGCCGCGGATGGACGGGGTGGAGGCGACCCGGCAGATCACCGGGCCGGGCCGGGACGGTCCGGCGAAGGTGCTGGTGCTGACCACGTTCGATCTCGACGAGTACGTGGTGGAGGCGCTGCGTGCGGGCGCGAGCGGCTTCCTGCTGAAGGACGCCCCGGCGCACGAGCTGGTGCAGGCGATCCGGGTGGTCGCGGCGGGTGAGGCGATGCTCGCGCCGAGCGTCACGCGGCGGCTGCTGGACAAGTACGCGGGGCGGCTGCCGTCGGGCGAGGAGCCGGTGCCGCAGGCGCTGCACACCCTCACCGACCGGGAGGTCGAGGTGCTGAAGCTGGTGGCGCGGGGCATGTCGAACGCGGAGATCGCGGCTGAGCTGTTCGTGAGCGAGACGACGGTGAAGACCCATGTGGGTCATGTGCTGACGAAGCTGGCGCTGCGCGACCGGGTGCAGGCGGCGGTGTACGCGTACGAGAGCGGACTGGTGCGCCCCGGGGCGCAGTAGCGTCCCGGGGCGTGTGTTCGCGTCGTGGCGGGGCCGGGACGGCCGGCCCCAGGAACCCTAGGAGTTCGAGGCGCCCTTCTGGATCTCCCAGAAGCGGAAGACGGTGGAGGGGTCGAGGGTCCATTCCAGGCCGTTGATGTTGTCCCTGGAGACGACGTACTGCTTGCCCTGCCACAGCGGGATGATCGGCACGTCGTCGGCGACCATGTTCTGCAGGTCCTCGAAGTCGGCGGAGGTGGCGGCGCGGCCGGCCTCGGCGGCGGTGCGCGGAAGCAGCTCGCCGGTGATCTTCTTGTTGACGTAGTTGTTGCCCAGGACGTTGCCGTCGCCGAAGAAGGGGGCGGTGAAGTTGTCCGGGTCCGGGTAGTCCGGGACCCAGCCGCGTACGTACACCGCGTACTTGCCGGCTTCGATGTCCTTGGCGTACTGGTCGGCGTCGGTGGTCTTGACGTCCACGTCGAACAGGCCGCTGTCGTTGAGCTGCTTGGCGATCGCCTTCAGCTCCGCCACCGTGCCCGGGCCGAAGCGCACCGGCGTCGCCCACAGCGTGAAGGAGACCTTGTCGGTGATCCCGGCCTGCGTCAGAGCGGCCTGCGCCCCGGCGGTGTCGCCGCCCTCGCCGTAGCGGTCGAAGAACGCGGTGTTGTGACCGGTGATGCCCGCCGGCACGATCGAGTACAGCGGGCTCGCGGTGCGCTGGTACACGTCGCGGATGAACGCCTTGCGGTCGATCAGATAGGCCACCGCGCGCCGCACGGCCTTGTTGCCCACCACCGGGTCCTCGAGGTTGAACACCAGGTGCTGGACCTCGGCGCCGGTGCCCTCCACGACCTGGATCCCGGTGTCGCCGGCTATCGAACTGCTCTGCAGCGAGGCGATGTCGGCCGAGTCCAGACCACGGTAGGCCAGGTCCACCGACCCGTCCTCCACCGCCTTCTTCAGCGTCGGCTCGTCACCGAAGAACTTCATCGTCATACCGGAGTTGCGGATCTCCGCCGACCCCTGGTAATCCCCGTTGACCGAGAACACCGCTTCCTTGCCGGCCTCGTAGGAGTCCAGCTTGTACGGGCCCGAACCCGTCGCCTTGCTGTCGCTGCGCAGCTTGTCCGCCGGGTACTGCGTGTGGTCCACGATCGAGCCCGCGCCCGAGGCGATCTTCATCGGGAACGTGGCGTCGGAGTACTTCAGATGGAAGACCACGCGCTCCGGCGAGGGCGTGTCGATCGTCTTGATCGAGTCCAGCAGGACCGCCGGGCCGTTCTCGTCGTTGATCTTGATGGTGCGCTCGAAGGAGAACTTCACGTCCTCCGAGGTGAGCGCCTCACCATTGCTGAACTTCAGGCCCCCGCGCAGCGTGCAGTCGAAGGTCTTGCTCGCCTCGTCGGTGAACTTGCAGCTCTCCGCAGCCTCCGGCTCGGGCTTGGTGGCGCCCTTGGGGAAGCTGAGCAGCGACTGGAAGACATTGTTGAACACGATCCAGGAGCCGACGTCGTAACCGGCGGCCGGATCGACCGCGGTCACCTTGTCCGTGATGCCCATCGTGAGGGGGTCCCCGGTGGCCTCGCCGTCCGACCCTCCCGTACCACAGCCGGCGACCACGACTGCCGTCAAGGTCGCGGAGAGCGGGAGCGCAAGTCGTTGGACTCGATTCCTCACGAGACTTCCCTCACTGCTTCGTGGTACGGGGCAGGCCCGTGCCGGCCGGACCGCGGGAAATTCCCGGGCCCGGCCGACCGGTGGCTCATCCTGTCACACCGCGACCAATCTCCCAGAACTGGGCGCTGGAAGAGGAGTTGAGGAACCATTCGGCTCCCGTGATGCCGTCGCGGCTGGCGACGAACTGCTTGTCCTGGTACAGCGGGATCATCGGGAGGTCCTGCGAAAGGATCTCCTGCATCTTCCCGAAGTCCTTGTCCGTCTTGCCGCGGTCCGCGGACCGGCGGGTGGACGGCAGGAGCTGGTTCTTGATGGTCTCGCCCTTGTAGTTGAGGTCGAGGAATCCGTCGTCCGCGAAGAAGGGCGCGATGTAGGTCTCGGCGTCCGGGAAGTCGGGGAGCCAGCTGAGCGAGTAGGCGGCGAACTGCCCGGTGGCGGCGCCCTTCAGGAACTTCTTCCAGGTGATCGGCTGGAGGCTCACGTCGAACAGCCCGGTGGCCTCGAGCTGCTTCTTCAGGTTCTCGGCCTCCTCCTTGTCCGGCGTGGAGGGGTGCTCGGTCGGGTAGGTCCAGGTGAACTTGACCGGGGTGCTGATGCCCGCGCCGGACAGCACCTCGGCGGCCTTGTCGCGGTTGGGCTCGCCGTAGGCGTTGAAGTACGAGTTGGTGTGGCCGGTGATGCCGGTCGGGACGGCACCGAACAGCGGGGACGCGGTGCGGCCGGTCACGTCGCGCGTGAGGCTGTCGCGGTCGAGGAGGCGGGCGATGGCCTCACGGACGGCCTTGTCCTTCACCGAGGGGTCCTCGACGTTGAAGAACATGTAGCGGGCCGCAAGACCCGGGGTCTCGGTCAGCTTGACGTTCTCGACGGAGCCCTGCTCGATCTCGTGGATCTGGCCCGACTCGAGGGTGCGGTTCACCAGGTCGACGTCACCGGCGGCGAGCGCCTTCATCATCTCGGTGGCCGAGGGGAAGAAGTGGACCTCGACCTTCTCGTTGTTGCGCTTGCCGATCAGGCCCGTGTAGTTCGGGTTCGCGCTGAGGACGGCCTTGCCGTCCTTCCACGAGTCCAGCTTGTACGGGCCGGAGCCCTCCATCTTCAGGCCCTTGAGCGGCTCGGTGGCGCTGTAGACCTCGCTGTCGACGATGGCCGCGGCCGGGGTCGCCAGCTTGTAGGGGAAGGTGGCGTCGGAGGTCTTGAGGTGGAAGACGACGGTCTTCGGGTCCGGAGCCTCGACGCTGTCGATGTTCACCAGGAGGCTCGCCGGGCCGATGTCGCTGTTGATCTTCAGTACGCGGTCGACCGAGAACTTGACGTCCTCCGAGGTGAGCGCGTGGCCGTTGGCGAACTTCAGGTTGTCCCGGAGCGTGCAGCGGTATGTCTCCGACTTGGTGTCGGAGAAGGTGCACGACTTGGCGGCGTCGGGCTCGGGGGTGGAGGAGCTGCGGGTGTAACCGAGCAGCATCTGGAAGGTGTTGTTCAGGAAGCTGTACGTGCCGCCGTCGTACGCCGTGGCCGGGTCGAGGGGGGAAGGCTGGTCCGCGGACATCTCGAGGGGGTCCGTGGAGCCGATGACGATCGCGTCACCGCCACCGCCACCACCGGTCGAGTCGCCGCATCCGGCGAGTACGGGCGCGGCGAGGCCCAGCAGCGCCGGCAGCACCAGTAGCTTGCGATTCATCCTCGTTGTTCTCCCTCTTCCGGCCCTTGGCCGCGCAGTGTTGAGCGGGGCGACGATACCTGTAATTGCCGGGCACCGGCATTCCGGCGGACCGCCCCCGAACACGAAGAAGTTGAGCCCACGTCACGGGCGGATAACAGGGCGTGGCGCACCGAAATCCGGACAGCGGAACGAACAGCGCGCGGCTCCTCAATCCGGACACAACCCCACCGACTTCACCGCATTTTGACGGACCGAAGCACGCATGGCGCGCGCTGTCGACACCCGCGGATGTGAAAAGTGTCACGCCCCGCCGTACTGGCCGGTAAACAATTCGGCGCTCCGAATCGTCACGGAAAATAGCCGGGCAAACGCCCAGAGTTTCCGTTCAATTCACGGCGACGCTCAGTGAACGGTTGTAATCAGAGAGCGGAGAAAGGGCACGTCGACGCGTTCCAGGGAGGTCACCACGGTCCGCCCGGGGGCCGGTGCGATGGCGGCGATGGACGGTACGGCCACGACCCGGCAACCGGCGGCCTCGGCGGCCGCGACCCCGGTGGGGGTGTCCTCGACGACCACGCACCGTGTGGGGTCGGCGCCGAGCCGCGCGGCGGCGAGCAGGTAGGGGTCGGGGTGCGGCTTGGTCCGCTCGATCTCGTCCCCGGCGAGGGAGAAGGCGAAGTGCCGGGAGCCGAGGGAGAGCATGACGGCGTCGATGATGCGCCGGTGGGAGGCGGAGACCAGGGCGGCGGGCACGCCGTGGGCGGCCAGGTCGGTGAGCAGCCGCCGGGCGCCCGGCATCAGCGGTACGCCGCGGCCGATGAGCTCGACGAAACGCAGGTTGATCAGGGTGGACAGCTCGGCGAGCGTGGCGTCCGCCCCGGTGACCGAGATGAGGTGTCCCAGGCTGCGGGCCATGGGACCGCCGACGACGACCTCGCGGTGGGTGTCGTCCAGGACGTGGCCGAGCTCCGCGAAGACCTCGACCTCCGCGTTCCACCAGAAGCCCTCGGTGTCGACCAGCGTGCCGTCCATGTCCAGGAGCACGGCCTGCAGGCCTGCCTCCCGGGCCGGCCGGATCTCGGTGGCGGGAATACCGCTCGTCATGCGCCCACTCCTCTGCTGCCGGGGGGCACAAAGGCCGGTCGCCTCGCGCCCGGGTGGTGGGGGCGTGCGACCGGCCAGGTGCCGTATCGGACCGTCCAGTGTACGACGTACGTCGGACTACCGCGCGTTGAAGTACTTGGCCTCCGGGTGATGGATGACGATCGCGTCGGTGGACTGCTCCGGATGGAGCTGGAACTCCTCCGAGAGGCGGACCCCGATCCGCTCGGGCTCCAGCAGCTCCGCGATCTTGGCGCGGTCCTCCAGGTCGGGGCAGGCGCCGTAGCCCAGCGAGAAGCGGGCGCCCCGGTACTTCAGGGCGAACATGTCCTCCATCGCGCCCGGGTCCTCCCCTGCGAAGCCGAGCTCCGCGCGGACCCGGGCGTGCCAGTACTCGGCCAGCGCCTCGGCGAGCTGGACGGACAGGCCGTGCAGCTCGAGGTAGTCGCGGTAGGCGTCGGCGGCGAAGAGCTCGTTGGCCGCCTCGGAGATCCGGTTGCCGACGGTGACGACCTGCAGGCCGACCACGTCGGTCTCGCCGGACTCCTCGGGGCGGAAGAAGTCGGCCAGGCACAGCCGGCGGCCGCGGCGCTGGCGCGGGAAGGTGAAGCGGGTCCGCTCGGTGCCGTCCTCGTGGAGGATGATCAGGTCGTCGCCCTTGGAGACGCAGGGGAAGTAGCCCTGGACGACGGCGGCCTCGAGCAGCCCCTCGCTCTGCAGACGGTCCAGCAGCCCGCGCAGCCGCGGGCGGCCCTCGGTCTCCACCAGTTCCTCGTACGTGGGGCCGCCGGCCCGGGACTGCTTCAGCCCCCACTGGCCCTTGAAGAGGGCGCCCTCGTCCAGCCAGGACGCGTAGTCCTTGAGCGGGATGCCCTTGACGACGCGGGAGCCCCAGAACGGCGGGGCGGGCACCGGGTTGTCGACGGCGACGTCGGAGCGGATCTGGCCCCGGTTCTCCTCGGGCTCGGGTACGACGCTCTCGCGTGCGGCCACGCGGCGCTGCTTGAGTTCGGGGAGGGTGGCGCCGGGCACGCCGCGCTTGACGGCGATGAGGGCGTCCATCAGGCGCAGTCCCTCGAAGGCGTCGCGGGCATAGCGGACCTCGCCCGCGTAGAGCTCGTGGAGGTCCTGCTCGACATAGGCCCGGGTGAGCGCGGCGCCGCCGAGGATGACGGGGTAGCGGGCGGCGAGGCCGCGCTGGTTCAGCTCCTCCAGGTTCTCCTTCATGATCACCGTGGACTTGACCAGCAGGCCGGACATGCCGATGACGTCGGCGGAGTGCTCGTCGGCGGCGTCGAGGATCGCCGAGACGGGCTGCTTGATGCCGAGGTTGACGACGTTGTAGCCGTTGTTGGACAGGATGATGTCCACGAGGTTCTTGCCGATGTCGTGGACGTCGCCGCGTACGGTGGCCAGCACGATGGTGCCCTTGCCGGAGGCGTCGGACTTCTCCATGTGCGGTTCGAGGTGGGCGACGGCCGTCTTCATCACCTCGGCCGACTGCAGGACGAACGGCAGCTGCATCTGGCCGGAGCCGAAGAGCTCGCCGACGACCTTCATGCCCTCCAGGAGGGTGTCGTTGACGATCTCGAGGGCGGGCCGCGTCGTCAGGGCCTCGTCGAGGTCCGCCTCCAGGCCGTTCTTCTCGCCGTCGATGATGCGCCGCTGCAGGCGCTCCTCCAGCGGCAGCGCGGCCAGTTCCTCGGCGCGGCTCGCCCGGACGGACTTGGTGTCGACCCCCTCGAAGAGCTCCAGGAAGCGCTGCAGCGGGTCGTAGCCCTCGCGGCGCCGGTCGTGCACCAGGTCCAGGGCGACCTCGCGCTGCTCCTCGGGGATGCGGGCGATCGGCAGGATCTTGGAGGCGTGCACGATCGCCGAGTCCAGGCCGGCCTCGACGCATTCGTGGAGGAAGACCGAGTTCAGCACCATGCGGGCGGCCGGGTTGAGGCCGAAGGAGATGTTGGACAGGCCGAGCGTGGTCTGCACGTCCGGGTGGCGGCGCTTGAGCTCGCGGATCGCCTCGATGGTGGCGATGCCGTCCTTGCGGGACTCCTCCTGCCCGGTGGCGATGGTGAAGGTCAGGCAGTCGACGATGATGTCGCTCTCGGCGATGCCCCAGTTGCCGGTCAGGTCCGCGATGAGCCGCTCGGCCACGGCCACCTTGGCCTGCGGGGTGCGGGCCTGGCCCTCCTCGTCGATGGTGAGGGCGATCAGCGCGGCGCCGTGCTCCGCCGCGAGACGGGTGGTGCGGGCGAAGCGGGAGTCGGGGCCGTCGCCGTCCTCGTAGTTGACGGAGTTGATCACGGCGCGGCCGCCGAGCTTCTCCAGGCCGGCGCGGAGCACCTCGGGCTCGGTGGAGTCCAGCACGATCGGCAGGGTGGAGGCGGTGGCCAGCCGTCCGGCGATCTCGTTCATGTCGGCGACGCCGTCCCGGCCGACGTAGTCGACGCACAGGTCGAGCAGGTGGGCGCCCTCGCGGATCTGGTCGCGGGCCATCTCCACGCAGTCGTCCCAGCGGCCGTCGAGCATGGCCTCGCGGAACTTCTTGGAGCCGTTGGCGTTGGTCCGCTCGCCGATGGCCAGGTAGGAGGTGTCCTGGCGGAAGGGGACGGTCTGGTAGAGCGAGGAGGCGCCCGGCTCGGGGCGCGGCGTCCGGGCGGTGACCTCGTGGCCGCGGACGCGTTCGACGACCTGGCGCAGGTGCTCGGGGGTGGTGCCGCAGCAGCCGCCGACCAGGGAGAGCCCGTACTCGCGGACGAAGGCCTCCTGGGCGTCGGCGAGGCCTTCGGGGCCGAGCGGGAAGTGGGCGCCGTCCTTGCCGAGGATGGGCAGTCCCGCGTTCGGCATGCAGGAGATCCCGACGCGGGCGTGGCGGGCGAGGTAGCGCAGGTGCTCGCTCATCTCGGCGGGGCCGGTGGAGCAGTTCAGGCCGATGGTGTCGATGCCGAGCGGTTCGAGCGCGGTCAGCGCGGCGCCGATCTCGGAGCCCAGCAGCATGGTGCCGGTGGTCTCGACGGCGACCTGGACGAAGAGCGGCAGGTCGAGTCCGGCCTCGGCGAGTGCCTCCTTGGTGCCGAGCACGGCGGCCTTGATCTGCAGCAGGTCCTGGCAGGTCTCGACGAGCAGGGCGTCGGCGCCGCCGGCGACGAGACCGGCGGCGTTCTGCCGGAAGCCCTCCTTGAGGACGGCGTAGTCGACGTGACCGAGCGTCGGCAGCTTGGTGCCGGGCCCGATGGAGCCGATGACCCAGCGCTGGCGGCCGTCCCGGGCGGCGAACTCGTCGGCGACCTCGCGGGCGATGCGGGCGCCGGCCTCGGACAGCTCGACGATGCGGTCGGCGATGTCGTACTCGCCGAGGGCGGAGAAGTTCGCGCCGAAGGTGTTGGTCTCCACGCAGTCCACGCCGACGGCGAAGTACTCGCGGTGGACGGAGGCGACGATGTCGGGGCGGGAGACGTTCAGGATCTCGTTGCAGCCCTCGTGTCCCTCGAAGTCGTCGAGGGTGGGATTCTGCGCCTGGAGCATCGTGCCCATCGCCCCGTCGGCGACGACCACCCGGGTCGCCAGGGCCTCTCGCAGTGCTGCGCCTCGGGCACCGCTCGTGGACGGAAGGGACGGCTGGGCCATGGGTGTGCTCCCTGGAGTGCGACGGCTGTCGGCTTGGTGTGCGCCGGTCCTACTGGTACACACCAGGCCAGCGTAGCCAAGACCCCGGATTCCGCCGCAGGGCATTCCGAGGGGCGGACGGCGGTGCCACACTCTTCTCTGGGATGATGACGGTCGGCATCGTCTGCCATCGTTCAGCATTGTCGAATCATTAATGTCGGCGCGTGGTCGTTTCCTTACGGAGGGGTTGTTCATGCCAGGTCCCATCCAGTCGCTCGCCAGGGCGGCCGCGATCCTGCGCCTGCTGGCCGGCGGAGAGCGCAGGCTCGGCCTGTCGGACGTGGCCTCCTCCCTGGGTCTGGCGAAGGGCACCGCGCACGGCATCCTGCGCACGCTGCAGCAGGAGGGCTTCGTCGAGCAGGATCCGGTCTCCGGCCGCTACCAGCTGGGGGCCGAGCTGCTGCGGCTGGGCAACAGCTACCTGGACGTGCACGAGCTGCGGGCCCGCGCCCTGGTGTGGACCGACGACCTGGCGCGCTCCAGCGGCGAGGCCGTCTACCTGGGCGTGCTGCACCAGCAGGGGGTGCTCATCGTCCACCACGTCTTCCGTCCCGACGACAGCCGGCAGGTGCTGGAGGTCGGGGCCATGCACCCGCTGCACAGCAGCGCGCTGGGCAAGGTGCTGTCGGCCTACGACCCGGTCGCGCACAGCGAGGCGGCCGAGTTGAAGCGCGAGCCGCTGACCGCGCGCACCGTCACCGACGACGCGGCGTTCGAGGGTGTGCTGGATCTCACCCGCGCCCGCGGCTGGAGCGCCGACCTGGAGGAGACGTGGGACGGCGTGGCGTCCATCGCCGCCCCCATCCACGACCGGCACCGCATGACCGTGGGGGCGGTGGCCGTCACCGGCGCGGTCGAACGGGTCTGCGCGGACGGCGAGATCAGGCCCCAACTGGTCGCGGCGGTACGGGACTGCGCGAGGGCGGTCTCCCGCGACCTGGGCGCCGGCCGCTTCTGACGACCGGCCGGACGCGCCGACTCGGAGACCTTTCCGCAACCTGACGAACCCTTGACGGGTCCGGTCACGCAGGAGAACACTCTCGTTCGACGGTCGACATTGTCGAACACCAGCCGACGGAGTCGGTAAGGTGTACGTAACCGTGGGACCGCCGAGGGCCTGGTGACAGGCCCACGGACTCCGGAACGGGACCGGGGTCCGCCTTCCCCTGGACGAAGGACAAAGGAGTCGCGAGTGTCCAGCGACCACATCTTCATCGGCGAGACCATCGGTACCGCTGTTCTGATCCTCCTCGGCGGCGGCGTCTGCGCGGCTGTCACCCTCAAGAGTTCCAAGGCCCGTAACGCCGGCTGGGTGGCCATCACCTTCGGTTGGGGCTTCGCGGTCCTGGCCGGCGCCTACATCTCGGGTTCCCTCTCGGGCGCCCATCTGAACCCCGCCGTCACGATCGGTCTCGCGATCGACAGCGGCGAGTGGAGCAAGGTCCCGGTCTACCTGGCCGGCCAGATGCTCGGCGCGATGATCGGCGCGACCCTGGTGTGGATCACCTACTACGGCCAGTTCCAGGCCCATCTGACCGACGCCGAGATCACCGGCGGTCCGGGGGCGCAGGCCACCGCGGCGGCCGAGAAGCAGACCACGGGCCCCGGCCCGGTGCTCGGCATATTCTCCACCGGCCCCGAGATCCGCAACGTCGCGCAGAACCTCGCCACGGAGATCATCGGCACCTTCGTCCTGGTGCTCTTCATCCTGTCCCTCGGCCTCACCAAGGGTCTCGCGGTCTCCGGTACCGGCACCCTGATGGTCGCACTGGTCGTGGTCGGCATCGGCCTCTCGCTGGGCGGGCCGACCGGATACGCCATCAACCCCGCACGCGACCTCGGTCCGCGCATCGTGCACGCCCTGCTGCCGCTGCCCAACAAGGGCGGCTCCGACTGGCGCTACGCCTGGATACCCGTCGTCGGCCCGATCGTGGGTTCGGTCCTCGCGGCCGGCCTCTACAAGATCGCATTCTGAGAAGCAGCCCCCGACATCCCAAGGACCTGAGGAGCACACCGTGACCGACGCCCACACCGCAGGCCCGTTCATCGCGGCCATCGACCAGGGCACCACGTCCTCGCGCTGCATCATCTTCGACAAGGACGGCCGGATCGTCTCGGTCGGCCAGAAGGAGCACGAGCAGATCTTCCCCAAGCCGGGGTGGGTCGAGCACGACGCGGCCGAGATCTGGACCAACGTGCAGGAGGTCGTCGAGGAGGCGGTCAGCAAGGCCGGCATCACCTCCGCCGACGTCAAGGCGATCGGCATCACCAACCAGCGCGAGACCACCGTCCTGTGGGACAAGAACACCGGCGAGCCGGTGCACAACGCCCTGGTCTGGCAGGACACCCGTACGGACGCCCTGTGCAAGGAGCTCGGCCGCAACGTCGGGCAGGACCGCTTCCGCCGCGAGACCGGCCTGCCGCTGGCCTCCTACTTCGCCGGGCCGAAGATCCGCTGGCTGCTCGACAACGTCGAGGGCCTGCGCGAGCGCGCCGAGGCCGGCGAGATCCTCTTCGGCACCATGGACAGCTGGGTGATCTGGAACCTCACCGGCGGTGTCGACGGCGGGCACCACGTCACCGACGTGACCAACGCCTCCCGCACGCTGCTGATGAACCTGCACACCCTCGACTGGGACCACAAGATCCTGGAGTCGATCGGCGTCCCCGCCGCGGTGCTGCCGGAGATCCGCTCCTCGGCCGAGGTGTACGGCTCCGCCGCCTCCGGAGCCCTGGCCGGCGTGCCGGTGGCCTCCGCGCTCGGCGACCAGCAGGCGGCCCTGTTCGGCCAGACCTGCTTCTCCGAGGGCGAGGCCAAGTCCACCTACGGCACCGGCACCTTCCTGCTGATGAACACCGGCGAGAAGCCGATCAACAGCTACAACGGCCTGATCACGACCGTCGGTTACCGTATCGGCGACCAGAAGCCGGTGTACGCCCTGGAGGGCTCGATCGCGGTCACCGGTTCGCTGGTGCAGTGGATGCGCGACCAGATGGGCCTGATCAAGACCGCGGCCGAGATCGAGACCCTCGCCCTGTCGGTCGAGGACAACGGCGGCGCCTATTTCGTGCCGGCCTTCTCCGGTCTGTTCGCCCCGTACTGGCGCTCCGACGCCCGCGGTGTGATGACCGGCCTCACCCGCTACGTCACCAAGGCGCACATCGCCCGCGCGGTGCTGGAGGCGACCGCCTGGCAGACCCGCGAGATCGTCGACGCGATGACCAAGGACTCGGGCGTGGAGCTCACCGCGCTCAAGGTCGACGGCGGCATGACGGCGAACAACCTGCTGATGCAGACCCTCGCCGACTTCCTGGACGCCCCCGTCGTGCGCCCGCTGGTCGCCGAGACCACGTGCCTGGGCGCGGCCTACGCCGCCGGTCTGGCCGTGGGCTTCTGGTCGGACACCGACGAACTGCGCGCCAACTGGCGCCGGGCCGCCGAATGGACCCCCCGTATGGACGAGGACGCCCGCGACCGGGAGTACAAGAACTGGCTCAAGGCCGTCGAGCGCACCATGGGCTGGATCGAAGAGGAGAAGTGAACCGATCATGACCACCCTGCAGCGCGTCCCGGCTCTCGGGACGCATCCGACCGCCGGCCGCAACCCGGGCCGCGCCGAGACCCGGGAACTGCTGAGCCGCGCCACCTACGACCTGCTGGTCGTCGGCGGCGGCATCCTGGGCACCTCCGTGGCATGGCACGCCGCGCAGTCGGGGCTGCGGGTCGCGATGGTGGACGCCGGCGACTTCGCCGGCGCCACCAGCTCCGCCTCCTCCAAGCTCGTGCACGGCGGCCTGCGCTACCTGCAGACCGGCGCGGTCAAGCTGGTGGCGGAGAACCACATGGAACGGCGGGTCCTGGCCAGGGACGTGGCTCCGCACCTGGTCAACCCGCTCACCTTCCACCTGCCGGTCTACCGGGGAGGGCCGGTCGGGGCCGCCAGGCTCGGGGCGGGCGTCTTCGCCTACTCGGCGCTGTCCGCCTTCGGCGACGGGGTCGGCAGGGTCATCTCCCCGGCCAGGGCGGCGGCCGCCAACCCCGCCCTGCGCACGGAGAACCTCAAGGCCGTCGCCGTCTACTACGACCACCAGATGAACGACTCGCGGATGGCGGTCATGACGGTGCGCGCCGCCGTCGAGGCGGGTGCCGTCGTCCTCAACCACGCCGAGGTCACCGGCCTGCGCTTCACGCACGGCCGGGTCACCGGCGCCGACCTGAAGGACCGCCTGGACGGCACCGAGTTCGGCGTCGACGCGCGGCTGGTGCTCAACGCGACCGGCCCGTGGGTCGACCACCTGCGGCGGATGGAGGACAAGGGCGCCGCTCCCAGCATCCGGCTCTCCAAGGGCGCCCACGTCGTCCTGAAGCGCAAGGCGCCGTGGCGGGCCGCCATGGCCACCCCGATCGACAAGTACCGCATCACCTTCGCCCTGCCCTGGGAGGACCAGCTCCTGCTGGGCACCACCGACGAGGAGTACACCGGCGACCCGGCCGACGTGCGGGCCACCGAGGCCGACATCAGCCAGATCCTGGACGAGGCCGCCCATTCGGTGCGGGACGAGCACCTGTCCCGCGACCTGATCACCTACGCCTTCGCGGGCCTGCGGGTACTGCCCGGCGGCCCCGGCGGCGTGGAGAAGGCCAAGCGCGAGACCGTCGTCAGCGAGGGCAGCGGCGGCATGCTGTCGGTGGCGGGCGGCAAGTGGACGACGTACCGGCACATCGGCCGCACCGTGACGGCCAAGCTCGCCAAGCTGCCCGGCGGTCCGCTCACCGAGGACATGGAACCGCTGGACCGCCTGCCCAGGCGGGTGCCGCTGCCGGGCGTCGCCAACCCCAACGCGGTCGCCCACCGGCTGCTGGTGGACCGCGAGCCGGGTCAGCGCCTCGACCCGCTGACGGCCCGCCATCTGGCCACCCACTACGGCGCGCTGTCCTTCGACATCGCCCGGCTGGCCAACGAGGACCCCGCGCTCGGCGAGCGGATCCACCCGGACGGCCCGGAGATCTGGGCCCAGGTCGTGTACGCCCGCGACCACGAGTGGGCGCAGACGGCGGACGACGTGCTGCGTCGCCGCACCACCCTGACGGTGCGCGGCCTGGACACCGCCGACGTCCGGGAGCGGGTCGAGTCGCTGCTGGCCGGCCGGCGCGACTGACACCCCCGACCCGTGGGCCCGGGCGTCCGGGGTGAGCGGAAGGACCTCCCCGCTCACCCCGGACGCCCGGGCCGCCGCGTTTCCGGCGGGGCGTAGGCGGCCGCCAGATCCTGGGCTTCGGCGTACGAGGGCAGGCCCGCCGGGAGCGGTGCGCCCTCCAGGGCGCGGCAGGCGGTGTCCACGGCGGCGTGGAGCGCGGCGCGGAAGAGCAGCGAGCCGGTACTGACGCGGCTCACCCCGAGGGCGGCGAGGCGGGACAGCCCCGGGCCGCCCGGCGGGAGCAGGACGTTGAGCGGGGCACCGAGGCCGTCGGCGAGCGCGGCGATGGCGCCCTCGTCGGCCAGGCCGGGCACGAAGATCCCGTCGGCGCCGGCCGCGAGGTAGGCGGCGGCGCGGCGGCGGGTCTCCTCCGCCCGCTCCTCCGTCCGCTCCTCCACCGGGTCGTCCTCGGCGGTGCCCAGCCAGTGGGTGTCGGTGCGGGCGTTGACGAAGAGCCCGGGAGCGGTGCGCTTCATCGCTGTGATCAGCTCGCACTGCAGGGCGGGGTCGGCCAGGCCCGCTCCCCCGGGGCGGCCGTCCTCGATGTTGACGCCGGCGACGCCCAGCCGTTCGAGATCGGCGGCGAGTTCGGCGACGTCCTCGGGCGTCGGGCCGAAGCCGCCCTCGATGTCGACGCTGACCAGCACGGGCAGCCGGACGAGGTCGCGGGCGAGCCACAGGGTCGTCTCCCGGGTGGCGCCGGCCGCGTCCGGCAGGCCCGCCGCGGCGGCCACGCCCAGGCTGGTGGTGCCGATCGCGGGGAAGCCGCGGGCGGCGAGGGCGGCCGCGGAGGCGCGGTCCCAGGCATTGGGCAGGAAGAGCGGGCGGCCGGCCCGGTGGAGGGCGCGGAAGGCCTCGAAGCGGTTCATGCGGTGGGTGCCTCCAAGGCGTCGGGCGCGATGCCCAGATGGGTGTGGAGGGCCGTACGGCCCCGCGCGGTGAGCTTCAGGGCCCGGCCGCTGCCGATGCGTACGCACCAGCCCGACGCGAGGGCGTGTCCGCACAGCGCGGCCCCGGCGACACCCGCGAGGTGCGGGCGGCGCTCCGTCCAGTCCAGGCAGGGCCGGGCGAGCGGACGGCGGCCGGTGCGTGCGGCGGCCAGGTCGACACCGAGCCCGGCGAACCACTCCATGCCCCCGTCGGTGAGGGCGAAGCCGGTGCTCTGATCGAGCAGTCCGCGCCGGGTCAGGGCGTCGGTGACG
Organism: Actinacidiphila glaucinigra; assembly: GCF_035918135.1. Taxonomy (NCBI): domain Bacteria; kingdom Bacillati; phylum Actinomycetota; class Actinomycetes; order Kitasatosporales; family Streptomycetaceae; genus Actinacidiphila; species Actinacidiphila glaucinigra. The sequence goes on along the minus strand of NZ_CP109144.1, from coordinate 6,916,819 downwards.
AGGATGCCCAGGCGTCCCGCGAGGTGGTCGTAGCAGGTCCGGGCGCGGGCCATGGCGCTTCCGGCGCCCGCCTGGGCGAGGGTGCGGGGCGCGGCGGGCGGTGGCCCGGCGTGCGCGGCGAGGTCCTCGACGAGCTGCGCGGTACGGGCGTCGGCGAGGCGTACGTAGCGGTGCCGGCCCTGGCGTTCCTCGGCGAGCAGCCCGCCCGTGACCAGCCGGCCGAGGTGCTCGCTGGCGGTCGAGGGCGCCACTCCCGCGTGCCGGGCCAGCTCCCCCGCGGTCCAGGCCCGGCCGTCGAGCAGCGCCAGGCACATCGCCGCCCGTGTCTCGTCCGCGAGGAGTGCCGCGAGGGCGGCGAGGGCACGTCCCGCGTGGTCGTCTCGCACCATGTCCCCAGGATGCGCCCCGGACGTTTCGGCGCGCGCCGAAGTGTCGCGGGCGACCCTGCCGCCGCCCGCGGCTTGACAGGACGTCAGCCGAGACCCCACCCTTTCACCACTTGCTTAGTGAAAGGGTGTTTAGCGCATGGTCGAGTTCCGCATCGACCGCCGCAGCGGTGTCGCCACGTACCTCCAGATCGTCCAGCAGACCAAACAGGCCCTGCGGCTGGGGCTCCTGGAGCCCGGCGACCGGCTGCCGACGGCCCGCGAGGTCGTCGAGGCGACCGCCGTCAACCCCAACACCGTGCTCAAGGCGTACCGCGAACTGGAGCGCGAGGGCCTGGTGGAGGCGCGCCGCGGCCTGGGCACCTTCGTCCAGAGGTCGCTGGGCGCCGGCCCGGCCGACTCGCCGCTCGCGGGCGAACTGACCGACTGGATGCGCCGGGCGCGCACCGCGGGGCTCGACCGCGAGGACGCCGCGGCGTTGTTCCAATCCGTGCTGGACCAGGAGTTCTCCGAGGGAGAGAGATGAACCAGGAAGCGGCCGCCGTCGAGGCGGCCGGCACCGGCTGGCTCCTTCGCGCCCTGTGGCTGAGCGCCGGGGACGAACGGTACGACCCCGCCTGCGCTCCGCGCTGCATCGACCCGGAACTCTTCGACGCCTACGTTCCCCTCCACCTGCAGGGTCGCGCGATGGCGCTGCTTCCCCTCGCGGTCGCGGTGTTCGCCGGTGGCGCCCTTGTCGGCCGGGAACTGGAGCGGGGGACCGCCGCGCTCGCGTGGGTCCAGTCGGTCACCCCCACGCGCTGGCTCGCCGCCAAGCTCGCCGTACCGGCCCTGCTCCTGACCGGCGGCACGACCGGCCTGACGCTGCTCTTCCGCCGGGTGTGGAGCACGGGCCACCCCGAGGACCGCCCCGGCTGGTACGAGAACGACATCTTCCTCTCCACCGGCCCGGCCCTGGTCGCGCACGTGCTGCTCGCCCTGGTTCTGGGCGCCCTGGCCGGGATGCTGATGCGGCGCACGCTCAGCGGACTGGGCCTGGCCTTCTTCGGCACCTCCCTCGTGCTCGTCACGGCGGGGCTCTACCGCTCCGCGCTGTGGCCGAGGGTCAGGACCGGGCTCGCGCACGTCGGTGCCACGGACTGGGCAAAGGAACGCGTGGCCAAGCCCGCGGACGGCGTGGGGTTCGGCGATGCCGAGGCGCTGGTCCACCCCGCCTCGCACTACTGGCCGCTGCAGCTCGTCGGGACCGGCATCGTGCTGGCCCTCGCCGCCCTCGCCTGCTGGGCCGCCTTCGCGCTGCTCCGCCGCCGGACGGCCTGAGCCGGGGCCATAGGGTGATCCGCACAGCATCGTCCCGCCCGGCCCGGAGGCCCGATGACCACGGATCACCTGCCCATCTCCCGCATCCCGCGCACCGGGCTGCCCGCGCACGCGGTCGTCGTGGGCGATCCGGCGCGCTCGGCGGAGGTCGCCGCCCTGCTCACGGACCCACGTGAGGTGTCGCACCACCGCGAGTACCGCACCTTCACCGGTGCCTGGAAGGGCACCCCCGTCGTGGTGTCCTCGCACGGGGTCGGCGGGCCGGGCGCCATGTGCCTGTTCCAGGAGCTGGCGGAGGCCGGCGTCGGCACGATCCTGCGCCTCGGCACGGCCGGCGCCATCCGCGCCGGCATAGGCGACGGCGACCTGGTGATCGCCGAGGCCGCGGTGCGGGACGACGGCGTGACGCAGCAGCTGCTGCCGCCGGAGTACCCGGCGTTCGCCGCGCCGGAGGCGGTGCTGGCGCTGCAGCGGGCGGCGCGGGCGGCGGGGGCGCCGCACCACCGGGGCGTGGTGTGGACGCGTGCGGCCTTCCAGCCGGGCTTCCTGCCGCTGCCCGGCGCGGCGTACGCGGCGGCCGGGATCGCCGCGATCGAGATGGAGCTGTCGGCGCTGCTGGTGCTGGCCTCGACGCGCGGCCTGGTGGCCGGCGGGGCGCTCGTCGTCGACGGCGCCAACGCCGACGACCTGGTCGACGTGGAGGCCACCGGCGGCTACGACCCGCACCGGGCGGTGGTCGCCGAGGGGGTCGCCCGCGGCAGCCGGGTAACGTTGGACGCCTTGCATCTGCTGGCCACCGAGTACGGAAGCGACGAGAAGTGAGCGCTCAGGACGCCGATCTGCTGGTGCACGGCGGCGATGTGCTGACCGTCGACGCGGCGGGCACCGTCGTCACCGACGGCGCGGTCGCCGTACGCGACGGCGAGATCATCGCCGTCGGCCCTGCGGAGGAGGTGCGCGCGGCCCACCGCGCCGCCGAGGAGATCGACGCCTCGGGGTGCCTGGTGCTCCCCGGGCTGGTCAACACCCACACCCATCTGGCGATGACCCTGCTGCGGGGCTGCGCCGACGACGTCGACCTGCAGGAGTTCCTGGCCCGGGTGATCCCCCGCGAGGCCGAGCTGCTCTCGCCCCGGGCGGTGGCCGCGGGCGTGCGGGTCGCCGTGGCGGAGAGCGTACGGGCCGGGGTCACCACGGGCCTGGACATGTACTGGTTCCACGAGGCCGCCGAGGAGGCCGCGCGGGCGGCGGGCTGGCGGCTGCTGGCCGGTCCGACCTTCATGGACGTGCCCGGGCCGCCGGACGGCCGCCCGTACGGCGACCGCATGGCCTGGGCCGCGGCCGACCTGGCCGCGCGCACCGCCCCCGTGCCGGGCACCCGTCCGGTGGTCTTCGCGCACAGCGCCTACACCCTCGACCCCGAGCAGCTCGTCGCGATCACCTCGCTCGCCCGCGAGCACGGCGCGCTGCTGCACGTCCACGCGGCGGAGAACGCGGCCGAGGTCGCGATGGTGGTCGAGGCGCACGGCAAGCGGCCGGTCGAGCTGCTGGACTCGCTCGGCGTCCTCGGGCCCGACGTGCTGCTGGCGCACGCCGTGGACCTGACCGACGGCGAGATAGCCGCCCTGGCCAGGACCGGCACGTCCGTCGCGCACTGCCCGGTCTCCAACCTCAAGCTGGGCTGCGGCATCGCCCGCGTGCCCGAGCTGCTGGCCGCGGGCGTCACCGTCGGCCTCGGTACGGACGGCGTGGTGAGCTCCAACACCCTCGACGTCCTGGGCGCGGTGCGGGCCGCCGCGCTGGTACACAAGGCCGCCGGCGACCCGACCGCCGTCGGCGCGGAACAGGCAGTGCGGATGGCGACGATCGAGGCCGCCCGAGCGCTGGGCCTCGCCGACCAGCTGGGCTCCCTGGAGCCGGGCAAGCGCGCCGACCTGGCCGTCCTGGACCTCGGCGGGCCGCACCTCGCGCCGCGCCACGACCCCTGGTCGATGCTGGCGTACGCGGCCGCGGCGGCGGACGTACGGGACACCGTCGTCGACGGCCGGGTCCTGATGCGCGACCGGGTGCTGCTGACCCTCGACGAACCGGCCGCCCTGCGCGAGCTGGAGGCACTGGAGCGGGAGCATCCCGCATGACCTCCGCCGTCGAACCCACCCGCGGCTTCACCGGGCGCAGCCGTGCCGCCGACCGCGACCCGCGGCTGCCTCCCGGCCAGTACGACGCCCGCGACACATGGCCGGTCCTGTCCGCCGAGGTCACGCCCACGATCACCACCGGGGACTGGACGTTCCGGGTGGACGGCCTGGTGGACGGCCCGCGCACCTGGGACTGGGACGCGGCGCACGCGCTGCCCGGCTCCGGGTACCGGGGCGACATCCACTGCGTGACCGGCTGGTCCAAGTTCGGCGTGCGCTTCGACGGGGTGTCGGTCGACGCCTTCCTCGAGGCCGCGCGCCCCTCCCCCGCCGCCACGCACGTCGTCGCCTGGTCCCACACCGGCTACGCCGCCAACCTGCCGCTCGCGGACGTCACCGGCGGCCGCGCCTGGATCGTCTGGGAGTACGACGGCGCGCCGCTCGCGCCCGAGCACGGCGGCCCGGCCCGGCTGATCGTCCCGCACCTGTACTTCTGGAAGAGCACCAAGTGGATCGCGGGGCTGCGCCTGCTCGACCACGACGAGTCCGGCTTCTGGGAGCAGAACGGCTACCACCACCGGGGCAACCCCTGGCAGGAGCAGCGCTACGCCCATGACTGACCTCGTCGCCCCCGCGCCCGCCCCGGCGTTCGTCCCGCCGGCCCGGTTCGCCGTCCCCGGCCGGATCGCCGTGCCCGAGGCCGCGTCCTCGGTCTGGCGGCGCGCGGTGATCACGGCGATCCGCCGGGAGACCCCGCGCGCCGCCACCTTCCGGCTCGCGGTGCCCGGCTGGGCGGGCCATCTGCCCGGCCAGTACCTGACGCTGCGCCTCACCGCCCCCGACGGCTACACGGCGCAGCGCAACTACTCGGTCGCCACCGCCCCCGACGCCTCCGGCCACATCGAGCTGACCCTCGACCACGTGGCCGGCGGCGAGGTCTCCGGACACCTGCACACCGTCGCCCGGCCGGGTGACGCCGTCGAGGTCCGCGGCCCGCACAGCGGCTTCTTCGCCTGGACCGGGGACCACCCGGCGCTGCTGCTGGGCGCCGGATCGGGCGTCGTCCCGCTGATGTCGATGGTGCGCCACCACCGGCTGCGCGGTCTGGACGTGCCACTGCGGCTGATCGTCTCGGCCCGCACCCGCGAGGACCTGATCTACGCCGCCGAGTACGGCCCGGAGACGAGCGTGCTGCTCACCCGCGCCGAGGGCCGCCTCACCGCCGCCCATCTGGCCCCGCTGCTGGCCGATCCGCCACCGGGCGGCTGGGAGGCGTACGTGTGCGGCGGCAACGGTTTCGCCGAGCACGCCTCGCGCCTGCTGGCGGCGGCCGGGCAGCCGCCGGACCGGATCCGGATCGAGCGATTCGGCTGATCAGCGAGGTTCGGGTATTCTCCTCTTTACCTGATCTTCCGGGGCACCGCTCCGGGGGACCTCACCGGGACGTGGCGCAGCTTGGTAGCGCACTTGACTGGGGGTCAAGGGGTCGCAGGTTCAAATCCTGTCGTCCCGACGGTGATTTCACAGGTCACAGGCCGTGTCCGCAGCAGCGGGCACGGCCTTTGCGTGCCCGGCGTGCCCGGCGTGCCCAGGGCCATCACCGGAGCTGGTTCGTGGTGCCGTTGCGGTGCCACACGTGGGTGTGGCTGCCGTTGCCGATGCCGCGGTCGGCCGCGTCGAGCGAGCCGCCGTCGAACCCGTTCTGCCACCCGTAGGCGTGGTGCCTCCGTCTTCCGCTCGCCGGTCTCCGCGGGTGCCGGCGGGTGCGCATCGCCCCGCCCTCGTCCCGTGCCGGCCCGGCGGCGGGATCCCTTTCCCGCGGAAGGTCACCGGCCCCGGGCGGTGCGGGCATAATGGCCCGATACATCGGATGTCCGGGGAGGCAAGGGGCTCATGGCGGTCACCGACGAGGCGATCGAGAAGATCAAGGAGATGATCGTCTCCGGCGCGCTGCGCCCCGGCGACCGGCTCCCCAAGGAGAGCGAACTCGCCGCGGATCTCGGGCTGTCGCGCAATTCCCTGCGCGAGGCGGTCCGCGCGCTGTCCCTGATCAGGATCCTGGACGTACGCCAGGGCGACGGCACCTATGTCACCAGCCTGGACCCGCAGTTGCTGCTGGAGGCGCTGAGCTTCGTGGTGGACTTCCACCGCGACGACACCGTCCTGGAGTTCCTCGCGGTGCGCCGCATCCTGGAGCCCGCGGCCACGGCGATGGCGGCCGCCCGCATCGCCGAGTCCCAGCTGGAGGCCCTGACCGAGCAGCTGGAGGCGCTGGGGACGTCGCCGTCGGTGGAGGAACTGGTCGCGTGCGACCTGGAGTTCCACCGGGGCATCGTGCAGGCCTCGGGCAACTCGGTGCTGTGCTCGCTGCTGGACGGGCTGTCCGGGCCGACCACGCGGGCGCGGATCTGGCGCGGGCTGACGCAGGAGGACGCGGTGAGCCGCACCCTGCACGAGCACCGGGCCATCCTGGCGGCCCTGCGCGACCGGGACGCCGAGGCCGCGCGGTCCTGGGCGACGGTGCACATCGCCAGCGTGGAGCAGTGGCTGCGCTCCACGCTCTGAGACCCGGCGGGTCCCCGCCGGATCCCGACGGCGGGCGAACCGCGCCGTGCCCGGGTGCGTCCGGTCCTTCGTAAGAGTGATCGAAAAGAGGGATCGGATGAATCCACGCTTCAGGCTGCGCCTGCGCCGCCCCTCGGCCCGTACGCTGCGCCGCGGCGCACTGCTGGTCGTACTCGCCGTCCTCCTCCCGGTGCTCGCCGCCGGGGTCGCCCTGCGCCTGGAGTACACAGGCGACGCCTCCGGCGCCGGCGGCAACCGCGACCGGAACGCGGTGTGGCTGGGGCACGCCTGGATCGACGGGGAGCGCGACGGGGCCGACCTCCAGGCGCTGGCCCGGGAGTTGCGCGGCAGCGGCACCCGGGACCTGTACGTGCACACCGGGCCCCTGGAGTTCGACGGCAGCCTCGACGCCGGCCTGTACCCGGGCGCGCAGGACATGATCGACCGGATGCACACGGTGCTGCCGGGGGTCCGCGTCCAGGCGTGGCTCGGCCAGGTCCTGTCGCACGACGGTTCCGAGGGCCTGCACCTGGACGATCCGGCGACCCGCGCCCGGGTACGGGACAGCGCCGCCCAGGTCCTGGCGGCCGGGTTCGACGGGGTGCACCTGGACCTGGAGCCGATGTACTCCGACGACCGCGGCTTCCTCGCGCTGCTGGACTCGGTGCACCGGCTCACCGCCGCCCGCGGCCTGCCGCTGTCGGTCGCGACCCACCAGATCGACCCGCTGCCCTCCCTGCACTCGGTGAGCGGCCCGCTGTTCAACCACCCCAAGTGGTGGTCCCAGCGCTACTTCGGGGAGGTGGCCCGGCGCGTGGACCAGGTCGCGATGATGACCTACGACACCGCCCTGCCCCTGGAGGGCCTGTACGGCGGCTACGTGGCCCAGCAGACCGCGCTCGCCCTGGAGGTGACGCCGCCGGATACCGACCTGCTCGTCGGGCTGCCCGGGTACCACACGAACAATCTCGGCCGCCATGCCTGGGCGGAGACCGTCACTGCCGCCGTGCGCGGCGCCCGGCTCGGCCTCGCCCGCGAGGCGCCCTCCCGCGAGCGCTTCGGTCTCGCGCTGTACGTCGACTTCGCCGCGACCCCGGCCGACTGGGCCGCGTACCGCTCGGCGTGGAGCGGTGGCTGACCGGACGCGTACCTCCGATGACTCTGGGGATCATCCCCCTACGAAGGCGGCGGCACCTGTCTCGCGAAGCCGTAGGCTGGTGCAGCACGCGAAGGAACGGCAGCCGGCGGGGGTGGCACCATCCCCCTTCCGGCCGGAAGGAGGCGCTGGGTGATCGAGCTCGAGGGGGTTCCCGAGCTGATCGACCCGGTCATGGTGGCCGCGTTCGAGGGCTGGAACGACGCCGGGGACGCCGCCTCCGCCGCGGTCGGGCATCTGGACCGGGAGTTCAAGGGCGAGGTGTTCGCCGCGCTGGACGCCGAGGACTACTACGACTTCCAGGTGAACCGCCCCACGGTCTGGATGGACGGCGGATCACGGCGGATCACCTGGCCCACCACGCGGTTGTCCGTCATCCGCATCGAGACCCCCAAGCCACGTGACCTCGTCCTCGTACGGGGTATCGAGCCCAGCATGCGCTGGCGCTCGTTCTGCAACGAGATCCTGGGCTTCGCCCATGAGCTCGGCATCGAGATGGTGGTGGTGATGGGCGCCCTCCTGGGCGACACCCCGCACACCCGTCCGGTGCCGGTCACGGCCGTCACCTCCGACCCGGACCTGGCGACCGCGCTCAGCCTGGAGGAGTCCCGCTACGAGGGCCCCACCGGTATCGTCGGCATCCTCCAGGAAGCCTGCACCCATGCCGGCATCCCGGCGGTCAGCCTGTGGGCGGCCGTGCCGCACTACGTGTCGCAGCCGCCGAACCCGAAGGCGACCCTGGCGCTGCTCAACCGTCTGGAGGACCTGCTGGACCTGCGCATCCCGCTCGGCGAGCTGCCGGAGGACGCGCGTGCCTGGCAGGTCGGCGTGGACCAGCTCGCGGCCGAGGACAGCGAGGTCGCGGAGTACGTCCAGACGCTGGAGGAGGCCCGCGACACGGCGGAGCTTCCGGAGGCCTCGGGCGAGGCCATCGCCCGCGAGTTCGAGCGCTATCTGCGGCGCCGCGACCCGCAGGCGGGCGAGTCCGACGCGGGCCCCTACCTGCGGGACATGTCGCAGAAGCCCAAGGACGACCGGGACGACAAGGAGGACGGCGCCGACGGGGAGTGACCCGCGCGACGCCGCCCCGAAGAATTGGACAAACCGAAGAAGCCGGAGAAACCTGCAGAACGGCCCGGCCGCCGCCCCGCACAGGGGGCGGCGGCCGGGCCGTTCCACGGGAGGGTCAGAGGGCGACGCCGAGCAGCGCGTCCACGGCGCGGGAGACCAGGCCGGGGGCGCCGGTGTCCGTACCGCCCTCGGTCGCCTGCCGGGCGGCCCAGCGGTCCACGGCGGTGAGCGCGGCGGGGGCGTCCAGGTCGTCGGCGAGCGCCTCGCGGATCTCCTCCACCAGCGCCTCGGCCGACGGGCCGTCGGGACGCGAGACGGCGGCGCGCCAGCGGGCCAGCCGCTCCACCGCGTCGGCGAGCACCGCGTCGGTCCACTCCCAGTCCTCGCGGTAGTGGTGGGCGAGCAGGCTGAGCCGTATGGCCGCCGCGTCCACCCCGTCGCGGCGCAGCTGGGAGACGAAGACGAGGTTGCCCTTGGACTTGGACATCTTCTCGCCGTGCAGCGCGACCATGCCGGCGTGCACATAGGCCTTCGCCATGGGGAACTCGCCGGTGAGCACCTGGGCGTGCGAGGCGCCCATCTCGTGGTGCGGGAAGGCGAGGTCGGAGCCGCCGCCCTGCACGTCGAAGCCCATGCCGAGGTGGTCCAGGGCGATGGCGACGCACTCGATGTGCCAGCCGGGGCGGCCCCGGCCCAGGCTGCCGCCGTCCCAGCTGGGCTCCCCCTCGCGGGCGGCGAGCCACAGGACCGGGTCGACGGGGTTCTTCTTGCCCGGGCGGTCCGGGTCGCCGCCGCGCTCGGCCGACAGCGCGCGCATCGCGGCCGCGTCCAGGTGGGAGACGCTGCCGAAGTGCGGGTCGGAGTCGACGTGGAAGTAGATGTCGCCGTCCAGTTCGTACGCGGCGCCGGCCTGGCGCAGCCGCTCGACCAGCGGGACGATCCCCGGGATGGCCTCGACCGCGCCGATGTAGTGGGCGGGCGGCAGCATCCGCAGGGCGGTCATGTCCTCGCGGAACAGCGTCGTCTCGCGCTCGGCGAGGGCCGTCCAGTCCTCACCGGTCTTGTCGGCGCGCTCCAGCAGCGGGTCGTCGACGTCGGTGACGTTCTGGACGTACTGGACCTGGCGCTTCGTGTCGAGCCACACCCGCTGCACGAGGTCGAACGCGTTGTAGGTGGCCGCGTGACCCATGTGGGTGGCGTCGTAGGGGGTGATCCCGCACACGTAGATGCGGGCGACCGGACCGGGGCTCAGGGTTACCGGGCCACCGGTCGCGGTGTCGTGGAGGCGGAGGTCGCGCCCGGTGCCCGGGAGGGCAGGGACGTCGGAAGCGGGCCAGGCATGCATGTCATGAGATTAACCGCCCGCGTGATCCACAAACGACCGGTGGGTTCACTCGCGACGACGGGCCCGGACCTTCAGATGGGCGGCCAGGGGATGGCGGGCCACTCCCCCGAGGGCTCCGGGTGACGTCCGGAGGCCAGCATCTCGGCGACACGGGTCCGGAGCGCGTCCAGCTCGGCAGGCGTGATGAGTTCCGCCAGCCGGGCGCCGAGGCCTCCGTCGGCGAGCTCCGCGGAAAGCTTGCCGAGGACCTCGGCGGTCTCGTCGGTGAGCGGTTCGCCGGCCCAGCCCCACAGGAGGGTGCGCAGCTTGTTCTCCGTGTTGAAGGTCACGCCGTGGTCGATCGCGTACAGCTGCCCGTCGGCGGCCGGCAGCAGGTGGCCGCCCTTGCGGTCGGCGTTGTTGATCACGGCGTCCAGGACGGCCAGCCGGCGCAGCCGGTCGTCGTCGGCGTGCACCAGCAGCGCGGTGCGGCCCTCGCCGACCTCGGCGAAGCCGACCGCCTTCCAGCCCTCTCCGGGTTCCTCGCCCTCGACGAGGGCGAGGAGGCCTTCGCCGCCCTCCTCCGGGGTCTCGATCCACAGCTGCACCATGCCCTCGCCGTACGGCCCGTCCCGCAGCACGGTCGGTGGCACCAGGCCCCAGCCGGTGGCCTCGGAGACCAGGTAGGCGGCGACCTCGCGCTGGGCGAGCGTCCCGTCGGGGAAGTCCCACAGCGGCCGCTCGCCGGCCACCGGCTTGTACACGCAGTGGGCGCGCACGCCGTCGTGCTCGACCGCGCAGTAGAGGACCGCGTTGGAGGCGTCCCGCAGCCGCCCGCGCACGGTCAGTTCACCGTGCGCCAGCAGCTCGGCGGCTATGTCCCCGTTCAGGCCGTCGCCGACCGCCGGTACCCGTTCTGACGCGGGCATACGTGTCCTTCCGGATCCAGGGGCAGGCTGCACAGCGGGCAGGGCGGGCGGCCGGCCGCGACGACGTCGAGGGCGCGCTTGGCGAAGGAGCGGGCCTGGGCGCCGGTCAGGCGCACCCGCAGCAGCGGGGGTCCGTTCTCGTCGTCCTGCAGGAGCATCTCCTCGGCCGCCTCGAGGTCCTCCTCGTCCTCCGCCTCGATCTCGACCAGCGCCTGGGCCTCCAGGATCATCCGTTCCTCGGCGCCGTCCCAGGCCAGGGCCATGGTGCCGACCCGGAACTCCTCGTCGACGGGGACCTCGAGCGGCTTGTTGTCGAGCAGCTCCGTGGGGGCCACGGCGGGCACGGGGGCGGCGCCGCCGGTGCGGCGCACGACCTCGTCCAGCAGCTCGTCGATGCGCTCGGCGAGTGCCTCGACCTGGGTCTTCTCCAGCGCGACACTGGTCGTCCGGCCGGCGGCGCTCGCCTGCAGGAAGAAGGTGCGTTGGCCCGGTTGGCCCACGGTGCCGGCGACGAAGCGTTCGGGCTTGTCGTAGAGGAACACCTGACGAGGCACGTCCTGCTCCGTTAGTTCGGTGTCTTCGGGGTTCGGTCCACCCTACTGCGGAAGCTGATCACGGTGCGCCCGCACCGCCCCCGACCTCCGCGTCGCCCGGGGCCGCGGTGGGCCGCTCCCTCGGACGCAGGCTTTCCAGGCTGCCGGTGTCGCCGAGCCGGAGCAGGAAGGGCCGCTCCGGGGTGTAGCGGATCGCGGTGACCGAGCAGGGGTCGACGGCGATGCGCTGGAAGAGGTCGAGGTGCATGCCGAGGGCGTCGGCGACGACGGACTTGATGATGTCGCCGTGGGAGCACACCACGTAGAGGGCGTCGGGTCCGTGGCTCTCCTCGATGCGGGCGTTCCACTCGCGCACCGCGTCGACGGCGCGGGCCTGCATCGCGCGCACCGACTCGCCCCCCTCGCCGGGGAAGACGGCGGCCGAGGGGTAGCGCTGGACGACGCCCCACAGCGGCTCGTCGGCCAGCTCGGCGATCTTGCGGCCGCTCCAGTCGCCGTAGGCGCACTCGGAGATCCGCTCCTCGACGTGGAGCGGCACGTCGGGCAGTGCGTCCAGCAGCGGCTGCACGGTCTCACGGCACCGCTGCAGGGGGCTGGTGACGACGGCCGCGGGCGGCAGTCCCGCCAACCGGGCCGCAAGCGCGGCGGCCTGGTCACGTCCGGTCTCGTCGAGGGCGACTCCGGGGAGCCGTCCGGCCAGCACTTTCTCCGCGTTGGCGGTGGACCGGCCGTGCCGGACCAGGATCACGGTGGGCATGACCGCAACCATACGACCACCGGTTGTCCGGTGTGGCGCCGACGTAACGCGGAAGAAGACAGGTGTGATCGTCGACTGCGCCATTTACCGCGACGGGGAGCGCACTGCAGCCCCCGACGACCTCTCCGACGCGCTCGAGGCGGCACGGTCGACGGAGGGGGGTTTCGTGTGGATCGGCCTGTACGAGCCGACGGAGAAGGAGTTCGACCTCGTCAGCCGCGAGTTCGGGCTGCACCCGCTGGCCGTGGAGGACGCGCTCTGCGCCCACCAGCGGCCCAAGCTGGAGGTGTACGAGGGCTCGCTGTTCCTGGTGCTCAAGCCGGTCTCGTACGACGACGAGCAGGACACGGTCACCGCGGGCGAGCTGATGATCTTCGTCGGGGAGGGCTTCGTCGTCACCGTGCGCCATGGCGAGGCGATCGCCCCGGGTGAGATCCGCCACCGCCTGGAGGCGGAGCACGAGGTCCTCAAGCATGGGCCGACCGCGGTGATGTACGCCATCAGCGACACCGTGGTGGACGACTACATGGTGGTCGCGGCCGATCTCCAGGCCGACCTGGAGGACCTGGAGACGGAGGTCTTCGCCCCGGAGGGCCGCAGGTCCGTCGCGCGCCGGGGCGCCGAGAGCACGGCGAGCCGGATCTACGGGTTCAAGCGCCAGCTGCTGGAGTTCCGGCGGGCGACCGCGCCGCTGATGCAGCCGATGATCCGGCTCTCGACGGGCACGGTGCCGCATGTGGCGGCCGGCACACAGCCCTTCTTCCGCGATGTGGCCGACCACCTGACCCGGGCCAACGAGCAGGTGGACAGCCTCGACCGGCTGCTCAGCGATGTGCTGAGCTCCCATCTGACCCAGGTGGGGGTGCGGCAGAACGACGACATGCGCAAGATCTCGTCGTGGGCCGCCATGGCGGCGGTGCCCACCATGATCGCGGGCATCTACGGCATGAACTTCCGCTACATGCCCGAACTCCACCAGGTGTGGGGCTATCCCGCGGTCCTGGCGGTCATCGCCGTGTCCGAGATCCTGCTGTACCGGATGTTCAAACGGCACGGCTGGCTCTGAGCGGCCTCCCGGCCCCGCGCGGGACGCGGGCGCGGGGCCGGGAGGCCGCTCAGACCGCCGGTTCCGCCGCGGGTTCGGGACCACCGAGGGCGTCGCGGCGCTGGGGCATGACGAGCCTGACCATCCGCCGCCAGCCGCCCAGGCGTTCGTACGCGTGGACTCCGTGGATGCCGGCCCGCAGCACCGCGGCCTTCGCCCCGGACCAGCCGAGGATCCGGCCCATGTGGTCCATGACGGCGAGGCTGACGTCGCGGTAGATGCGGATCTCGGCGCGGGCGCACTCGCGAAGGACGCGCTCGATGGCGGCGCCGTGCCCGGCCTCGGCGAACCTCAGCAGTTCCTCGTGGCAGTAGGCGAGGTGGTTGTCCTCGTCGGCGGAGATCATGCGGACCGCCCTGCCGATGTCGGCGTGGCCGGCGAAGTGCCTCGTGAGCAGGGCCATCTGCTCGGAGGCACGCTGTTCGGTGACCCGGCTGTGGGCGAGGTAGGTGACGACGTCCGGCACGGTCAGGGGCTCGTCGCGGCGCAGCTTGTCGTGGGCGAGGCCGATGCCGCCGCGCTCGAGGAGCATGGTGTAGTCGGTGTCCGGGGGGACCGGGACGGGTTCGAGGCCGCGCTTGCGCATCAGGGCGTGGAAGATCCGGCCGTGCTTGTCCTCGTCGGCGCCGTGCCGGGCGATCTTGGGGGCCAGTTCACGCTGGGACTCGGGGACCAGCGCGGCGATCCTGCCGTTCTCCCAGCCGCCCTGCGACTCACCGCTGGCGGCGATCGAGCAGAACAGGCGGAAGGAGTCGTCGTTGTCGAGGATCTCCTGGAACAGACTCCGGGCGGAGAGCATGACGTAACCTCCTGCGCGAATCGGGCATACGCAAAAGACGAGTCAAGTCGCCCGCAAAGCATGCGGCAACAGGCCCGGGCGTCAACTCGGCCGAACGGATGAGGGCCGTACGGGAGCGGAGACGTAACCCCTGGGGCTTCCGGGCGTTGTGTTTGGTGACGGCCGTGGCGGGGAAGACCCCCGAGCCCCCACCACGGCCGCGGAAACCGAGGGGCCCCGCCGCCGGCCGAAGTGCCCGTGATTTCATAGCCCCTCGGAGGGGTTACGACCAAGACATGTTCAGCAAGGCGACGCGCAGCCGGACGACGGCACGCCCCGGAGGCCCGGCGGGATCGGACTGGGCCCCTTACCCACGCCTTGACGACGCGGCACGCGCCTACTTCCTGCACGCCGACGTGGCCCTCGAGGCGATCGACGGCGTCCTGGGCCGGCGGCGGGTCCGCGGTTTCACCCTCGAACGCGTCGTCGACCTGACGGAGGCCGGCACCTCGGTGTGGCAGGAGGCCGCGGTCTGCGACGGGCGGCGGCTCGTCCTGTGGCACAGCGAGGAGGTCGCGGACGAGGACGCCCCGGGCGGGCGGGTGGTGGACTCCTCCGTGCAGGTGCTGCCCCTGGAGGCGATCGGCCACGTCGGCATGCGCACCCTGGTGGGCCGCGACGAGCAGGGCCGGCGGATCGACCGCGGGGTGTACGTGGTGCTGGCCACCGCCATGCCGCACGAAATGAGCGCGGTGCGCGGGGACGCCGACGGCACGGTCGCCTCCGCCCGCTTCCGCCCGGAGTCCTTCCGCTTCAGCAAGTCCCTCGACGACGGCGGGGCCGGCCAGATAGCGCGCCTGATCGCCTTCGGGCGGATGATGGGGCGCCTGGTCCCGGGCTGAGCCGGGACCGGCACCGAAGGCCCGCCGCCGCCGCGGCGGTCCGGCTACTGCGCGAGTCCGGCACGCTCCAGCGCCTCGACGCCCGCACGCAGCGCGGCGACCCGCTCGTCCAGGGTGAACCCGGCCGGGGCCAGGGTCAGCGTGGTGACACCTGCCGTCGCGTAGGCCTGCATCCGGTCGGCGATCCGCTCCACGGAGCCCAGCAGGGTGGTGGAGTCGATGAGTTCGCGCGGGATCGCGGCGGCGGCGCCGTCCTTGTCGCCGGACAGGTACTTGTCCTGGATCTCGGCGGCCTCCTTCTCGTACCCCATGCGCTGCGCGAGCCGGTTGTAGAAGTTCTGGCTGCGGCTGCCCATGCCGCCGACGTACAGGGCGGTGTAGGGACGGAAGATGTCGGCCAGCGCGTCGATGTCCTCGCCGACCGCGAGCGGCACCGTCGGGCAGACGTCGAAGCCGTCCATGGTCTTCCCGGCCTTCTCGCGGCCCGCCCGGATGTGGCGGATCGCGGTGTCCTCCAAGTGGGCGGCGGAGGGGAAGATCAGCAGCGCGCCGTCGGCGATCTCGCCGGTCTGCTCCAGGTTCTTCGGGCCGATCGCGGCGATGTACAGCGGGATGTGCTCGCGCACCGGGTGCACCGTCAGCTTCAGCGCCTTGCCGGGGCCGCCGGGCAGCGGCAGCGTCCAGTGCTCGCCCTCGTGGCTCAGCCGCTCCCGGGACATCGCCTTGCGGACGATCTCGACGTACTCGCGCGTACGGGCCAGCGGCTTGTCGAATGTGACGCCGTACCAGCCCTCGGAGACCTGCGGGCCGGAGACGCCCAGGCCGAGCCGGAAGCGGCCGCCGGACAGGGAGTCGAGGGTGGCGGCGGTCATCGCCGTCATCGCGGGGGTACGGGCCGGGATCTGGAAGATGGCCGAACCGACGTCGATGCGCTCGGTCTGCGCGGCCACCCAGGACAGCACGGTGGGCGCGTCCGAGCCGTAGGCCTCGGCCGCCCAGCACACGGAGTAGCCGAGGCGGTCCGCCTCCTGCGCCACGGCGAGGTTGTCGGCGTCCATCCCGGCGCCCCAGTAGCCGAGGTTGATCCCGAGCCGCATGGCGATCCCCTTACCGATGAGTAACGTCCTTGTTCCCCGGACCCTATCGCTCCGGGCGCGCGCCGGCGCCTGTCGGGTACGTCACTCCTGCCCAAAGCTCCCGGACGACCAGTAATCTCACCCCTCATGGAGCAAAGGCACCTCGGCCGTACGGGACTGCGCGTGTCCAGGCTCGGGCTCGGCACGCTGACCTGGGGGCGCGACACCGGCGAACTCGACGCCGCCGACCAGCTCAAGGCCTTCTGGGAGGCCGGGGGCACGCTCGTGGACACCGCCGACGTGTACGGGGACGGCGGCGCCGAGTACCTCCTCGGCCGGCTGGTGGAGGACCTGGTGCCGCGCTCGGACCTGGTGATCGCCACCAAGGCCGGCAGCGTCCCCGACCCCTACCGCCGCTTCGACGCCTCGCGCGGCCATCTGCTGACCGCCCTGGACGCCTCCCTGCAGCGGCTCGGCACGGACTACGTCGACCTGTGGCAGGTGCACGCGTACGACACGACCACCCCGCTGGACGAGACGCTGCAGGCCCTCGACCTCGCCGTCAGCTCCGGCCGGGCCCGCTACGTCGGGGTGTCCA
The DNA here is from genome assembly GCF_035918135.1 of Actinacidiphila glaucinigra. Lineage (NCBI taxonomy): Bacteria > Bacillati > Actinomycetota > Actinomycetes > Kitasatosporales > Streptomycetaceae > Actinacidiphila > Actinacidiphila glaucinigra. Next base: position 6,900,160 of record NZ_CP109144.1, on the reverse strand, counting down.
ACTTCTGCGGCTGGCAGCTGGCCAAGGCCGCCACCTGGCAGCAGGCCGTGCCGGCGCGCACGCCGCTGGCCAGCACGCAGATGGAGTACTCGCTGCTCCAGCGCGGCATCGAGCGCGAGGTGCTGCCCGCCGCGCTGGACCTGGGGGTGGGACTGCTGCCCTCCTCGCCGCTGGGCCGCGGGGTGCTGACCGGCAAGTACCGGCACGGGACCCCCCAGGACTCCCGCGGCGGCTCCGAGGACATGGCGCCCTTCGTCGCCCCCTACCTCGACGAGACGGCCCGGCTCATCGTGGACGCGCTGGCCATAGCGGCCGACGGGCTGGCCGCCAGCCCGCTGCAGGTGGCGCTCGCCTGGGTGCGGGACCGCCCCGGCGTCACCGCGCCGATCGTCGGGGCGCGCAACGCCCGGCAGCTCGCTGCGGCACTGTCAGTGGAGACCCTTAGTCTTCCGGATGAGATCTGCCAGGCGCTGGACGACGTCTCTGCGCCGGTGCACCGCTATCCGGACCACGACTGGAGCACGCTGTGATCGGGCCCCGACCGTAGTCCGCCGTACAACGGAGGCCACCGTGACCGAGGACCGCGAAGACCGCGACCGCGAGGACCGCGCCGAGCCGGAGGAGACCGCCGGCGAGGAGACCGCGGCCCCCCGGCGGCCCCGGCCGTCGACCGAGGGCGTCGGTTCGCAGCTCCCCGCCGAACTCACGGACCTGGCCGCGGCGGTGCGGGCCATCGAGCGCGGGGAGCGCCCCGCGGTGCCCGCGAAGAGCGCCGGGCCCGCGCGTCCCGCGGTGTCGCGGCCCGCGGCCGCCCCCTCCCCCGCCCCGGCGCCGGCCGCCGTGGCGCGGCCCGCGCTGCCCGCGCAGCTCAGCGGTGACGCCGTGGCGGCCGCGCGGACGGTGCTCGCGGCGGGCGGGGCTCCGGAGAGCCTGGCCGAGGCCGCCGTGGCGGCGCTGGGCGAGCGGGCCGGGGAGGCGCTGCGCGAGGATCCGTGGCAGATCCTGGCGCTCGCCGGGATCCGGGTGGAGCAGGCCGACGGCTTCGCCAAGACGCTGCTCGGCGGCGAGGGCGGCCCCGGCGACGAGCGGCGCGTGCGCGCGCTGGTCGTCTGGCTTCTGGAGCGGGCGGCCGAGCGGGGCCACACCGCGCTCGAGTGGGGCACGCTCGGCGCGGCGCTCGGGCAGAACGGGGTCGCCGACGCCGAGGAGACCCTGAAGGCCGCCGTCGCCGACGGCCTGGTGCTGGTCTTCCATGTCCCGGACGAGAGCGCCGGCGCCCGTGCGGCGGCCGACGACGAGGACGAGGAGGCCCCGGTGCGGCTGCTCCTCGGCCTGGACCGCTACGCGCTGGCCGAGGAGAGCCTCGCGGACGGCCTGAGCAGGCTCCTCAACACCTTCGACGCGGACGGCTCGCAGGACTGGGAAGGCGCGGCCGGCGCGGCCCCGTCCCCCTCCGCCGCGGCGCTGGTCCGCGCGGCCGCCGGGAGCGGGCTGGTCGCCCACATGGGCGCGGAGGCGGCCCGGACGGAACCGGCGGCGCTCGTTGCGGCCGCCCGCTCCCTGGGACTGCGGGCCTGGGCCGTTACGGCCACCGAGGACGGCAGGCGGCGGCTGGCCGGTGCCGTGGACGCGGAGGCGACCGCCACCCTCGCCGGGCTGCTCTCGGGCCACGAGGGCCCCGGGCGGGACGAGGACGGCGCCCTGGCGCTGGATCTGCTGGCGGTGCTGGACGCGCCGCAGCTCGACGTGGAGACGGCCGCGACCCTGGTCGAGTCCGTGCCCGACGGGGCGCGCCTGGTGCTCTCCGGCGACCCGGCGGTGCTGTGGTCCCCCGGGCCCGGCCGGGTCTTCGCCGACCTGCTGGCGGCGAAGGTGTGCCCGCAGGTCGCCTCGCGCACGCCCGACCCCGGCCCGGTCGGCGAGCTGGTCTCCGGGATCGGCTTCGGCGAGCTGGCCGAGGTCGACGCCCCCGGGAAGGAGGTCGTGATCGTCCCGGTGCGGGACGCCGGCGAGGCCGTGCACCGCACGGTCCAGCTCGTCGCGGACTCCGTCCCCCGGGTCATCGGTGTGCCCCCGGAGCACACCCAGGTGATCACCCCGGGCCACGGCGGCGCCGCCGGCACCCGGGCGCTCAACGCCGCGCTCAAGGAGCGTCTCAACCCCGGGCCCGGCCGCTTCGGCGGCTTCGACCCGGGTGACCGGATCGTGCACGCCCCGGCCGCCGGGACGGCCGTGCCGGGCACCGTCGTCTCCGCCGACGCGCAGGGGCTGCGGCTCGACTGCGGGGGCACGCCCGTGGTGGTCGCGCCCGACGCCGTGCCCGCCGAGGTACGGCACGGCTGGGCCGTCACGGCGCACCAGGCGGCGGGCCGCCGCTGGCCGGCCGCGGTCGTGGTCCTGCCGGGGGACGCCGCACAGGCCCTGACCCGCGCCTGGGTCTACACCGCGTTCAGCCGCGGGGAGCGCCATCTGTCCGTGGTGCAGGGCGTCGAGCAGGCGCTGCCCCGGGTCGTGGCGGAGGTCCCCGCCCGGGACCGGACGACCCGCCTGCGCGACATCCTGCGCGAGCAGGCTGCCGCCGCCGCGGCGGAGTGATCCACGGCGCGGGCCCGGGGCTGCTCCCCCGGCCCGCGGCGAAGCGGCGCCGGCGCCGGATCAGGCCAGCCGGTCCAGCTCGTCCGCGTCGGCCTCTTCGTCGTAGACCGCGCTGACGTCGAAGCGGCAGAGCAGATGCCGCGGGTCCGCCTGGTCGAAGGGCGCGGAGAGCCACTCGCCCGGCTCGGCGGGCCCCGCCGCGGTGACCCAGAGCGTGGAGTCGCCCTCCTCCAGACCGAACTCCTTGTGGCGCTCGGCGATCTCGTCGGGCTCGTACTCCCCGAAGAGGGCACCCACCGCCGCGCCGACGTCGCCGCCTTCGGCCGCGGCGGAGTCGGAGATCCGTTCCGCCTGGCGGCGCAGCCGCTGCGGGTCGGCCACCGTGTAGTCCCGGCGGATCAGGACGCTGATCGCGCCCGGTTCCTCGGGCCCGGAGTACTCGGGGAGGGTGTCCCCGAGTGGCACCTCGAACGGCGTGACCTCGTCATAGGTGTCGTAGAGCAGCTCGTCGTAGGCCTCGGCAGCCGAGGCGAGAGCTTCGAAGGCCCCGTAGACCGCGGGATCGTCCTCCCCGGTGCGGTTCTCGATCGCGTCCAGGTGGCGGTCCAGCGCGGCTTTGACCGCCTCGACGGCGGCTCGTACCTCGGCAACGGTGGGCTGCGCGGCATCAGACATGCAGAAGACGCTATCCGTACCGAGGCGTTCCCCGCACAATAGATGCGATGCCTGAATACGAATTCAGAGATGTGTACGTGCCTCGGGGAGTCTCCCGCAAGGAGGCCCAACGCCTGCTGACCGACCACGCCGAGTACGGTCACTGGGAGCTCGACCGGCTCCGCCTCTACCCGGACGGCAGCCGCCGGGTACGGCTGCGCCGCCGGATCATCCGGCAGATACGCGCCACCTGGTGAGATCGCCCTGTACGCGGAACGGGGCCCCGCGAAACGCGGGGCCCCGCTCGAAGGGGTGAGACCGTGACGCTCAGTTCTTGACCGCGCGGGCGCGGCGGAAGAGCACCGCACCGCCCAGCAGAAGACCGGCGCTGGTCAGCAGACCCGTGGCGATGTCACCGGCACCCGTGCGGGCCAGGGACGGACCGCCGCCGTGGCCCATGGACTGCGGCTGGTTGCCACCGCCGCCGCCACCGCCACCGCCGCCACCGCCACCGCCGCCCTTGCCGCCACCGTTGTTCTCCTTGCCCGGCTTGTGGCGGTTGCCGTGGTGCTCGGGCTTGTGGTGGTGACCCTTGCCCCCGTGGTGGTAGCCACCACCGGTGTTGGCGCAGGTGTTGCCCGCCGCCGGGTTCAGGATCCCGATGACGTCGATGGTGTTGCCGCAGACGTTGACCGGGATGTTGATCGGCGCCTGGATCACGTTGCCGGACAGAACGCCCGGGGAGCCGACCGCCGCGGCACGCGCCGAGGCGCCGCCACCGCTGTGGCCGTAGCCGTCGTCGCCGTAGCCCTTGCCGCCGCCCTTGCCGCCGCCGTAGCCCTTGCTGCCGCCCTGGCCGTAGCCCTTGCCGCCGCCGTAGCCACCCTTGCCGCCGGACTTGCCGCCGTAGCCGCCGGACTTGCCGCCGTAGCCGCCGCTCTCCTTCTTCCCGTAGCCCTTGCCCTGGCCGTAGCCGTGGCCCTTGCCTTGGTCGATGGAGCCGTTGACGCAGGTGTTGCCCGCCGCCGGGTTGAGGAGCCCGACAACGTTGACGGTGTTACCGCAGGCGTTGATCGGAATGTTCACCGGCGCCTGGATGGTGTTGCCGGACAGAACGCCCGGTGAACCGGCGGCGACCCCGGACGCGTGGGAGTCCGCGTAGGCCATGCCGCCGGTGACGGCGAGCACGCCGCCTGTCGCGACTGCCGTGAGCAGCCCCTTTTTCGCGACTTGTCGCATTGAATGTCCCTGCCTCTTGCTTTTTCCGATACGGAAACCGGCGGACTGTCGCCCGCCGGGGGAATGAATGACCCCCCGGGGCCGGATGACCGGTGTCCCACCCCTAGCCGGTGCGGCGGCCCCGGAACGCGGAGATGGCGCATCCGGGACCGCCGGGATCAGGCCTGCAGCAGTGCGGCCCGCCGCGGCGTCAGTTGTTGAAGCAGGCGTTGCCCAGGGCCGGGTTCAGCAGCCCCACGATGTTGATCGTGTTGCCGCACAGGTTGACCGGGATGTTGACGGGCACCTGGATCACATTGCCGGAGAGGACCCCCGGGGAACCGACAGCGGCGGCCTGAGCGCCGGAGTCGGCGACGGCCACGCCGGCACCCGCAGCCACGAGCCCTCCGGTGACAGCGGCAGCAGCGACGACCTTCTTGATCATTTTTCCTCCTTGTTGGCAAAACGGCCCCAACCTCGGACCGCACACGAACCAACGAGCAGGGAGAAGGCGCGCTACTGCCGCCGGGATTCATTCACTCTTTTCGGCTAAGCGGCAAGAAATGTCGATGATGCGAGCGTCGTTTCAGCAGTTCGCGAGAAAACGGTCGAGAACGCGCACGCCGAACTTCAGTCCGTCGACCGGTACGCGCTCGTCCACGCCGTGGAACATCCCCGCGAAATCGAGTTCCGGGGGCAGTTGCAGCGGAGCGAATCCGAAGCAGCGGATCCCCAGGTCGTCGAAGGACTTGGCGTCGGTCCCGCCCGACAGGCAGTACGGCACGGCCCGGGCGATCGGGTCCTCGGCCTTCAGCGCCGCCTGCATGGCCTCGACCAGGGCACCGTCGAAGCTGGTCTCCAGCGCCTTGTCGGAGTGCACGTCCTCGCGCTTGACCCGGGGGCCGAGGATCCGGTCGAGGTCGGCCAGGAACTCCTCCTCGTGCCCGGGCAGGAAGCGCCCGTCGACGTGCGCCGTGGCCTGGCCGGGGATGACGTTCACCTTGTAGCCGGCGCCCAGCATCGTGGGGGCGGCGGTGTTGCGCAGCGTGGCCCCGATGATCTTCGCGATGCCGCCCAGCTTGGCCAGCGTCACCTCCATGTCCTCCGGGTCGAGCTCGGTACCGAGGGCGTCGCCCAGTTCGTCCAGGAAACCGCGGACGGACTTGGTCACCCGCACCGGGAACTCGTACCGGCCGAGCCGGCCGACCGCCTCGCAGAGCTCTGTGATGGCGTTGTCGGTGTTGGTCATGGAGCCGTGGCCGGCGGTGCCGTCCACGGTCAGCCGCATCCAGTGCATGCCCTTCTGGGCGGTCTCGATCAGGTACAGGCGGACGTCCTCGTTGACGGTGAAGGAGAAGCCGCCGACCTCGCCGATGGCCTCGGTCACCCCCTCGAAGAGCCCGGGGTGCCGGTCGACCAGGTGCCGCGCCCCGTAGACGCCGCCCGCCTCCTCGTCGGCGAGGAAGGCCAGCACGATGTCGCGGGGCGGACGGCGGCCGCTGCGCAGCATGTCGCGCACGACGGCCAGGGTCATGGCGTCCATGTCCTTCATGTCGACCGCGCCGCGCCCCCACACGCACCCGTCGGCGATCTCGCCGGAGAAGGGGTGGTGGGTCCAGTCGTCCGCGTTCGCGGGGACGACGTCGGTGTGGCCGTGGATCAGCAGGGCCGGACGGGAGGGGTCCTCGCCGGCGATGCGGGCGACGGTGGAGGCCCGCCCCTTGTGCGACTCGAAGATCTGCGGCTCCAGGCCGACCTCGGCGAGCTTCTCCGCCACGTACTCGGCGGCGGCCCGCTCACCCGGCCCGGAGTGGTCGCCGTAGTTGCTGGTGTCGATCCGGATGAGGTCCCGGCAGAGGTCGACGACCTCGTCCTCTCCGGTGGTCGTCAGGGCGGCCGAGCTCGACTCACTCACGCTGTCTCCTTCGTTCGTCGGTCCCGGCCATCCTCCCCCGCGCCCTCCGCGGCCCGCGAGGGCCCCGGGGCGGCCGTCACGTTCCCGCCACGGGAAGCGTGTGATCGGGGACCTCCGGATGTTTGCTATTGTTTTCCACGTCGCCGGGCCGAGTGCCGGGCGGCGAACACCTTGTCCGGGTGGCGGAATGGCAGACGCGCTAGCTTGAGGTGCTAGTGCCCTTTATCGGGCGTGGGGGTTCAAGTCCCCCCTCGGACACCATGCAGACGCCTGTGGGCGGCACGACCGGGAGACCGGCGGTGCCGCCCACAGGCGTCTGTGGCGTCTGGGCGTCCTCCGCTGTGCTTCGGCTTCGGCTTCCGGAGGCCGGGGCCGTCAGCCGCCGAGGATGGCGCGTTTCTGCGTCTGGAACTCCTCCTCGGTGAGGATTCCCTGCTCCTTCAGTTCGCCGAGCTGCTTGAGCTGCTCCAGCTTGCCCGCCATGTCGCCCGTGGGGGCGGGCGGCGGCGGGGCTGCGGGAGGCGCGGTGGCGGGCGGCGGGGCGGGCGCGGGCTCCTGGACCGGGGCCTGTCCGTAGTCCTGCTGGGCCCATCGGCCTTGCTGCCGTCGCGCCACACGCTGTGAGACCGCGGTGGCCGTGCCCGCGACGACGGCCGTGCGTACCGCTCCACGCAGTAGACCGGGCATGATGCCGTCCCTTCGATGGCTCCTGGGCCTCCATTCGACCACCGTGCCGGGAGTGCCGCACGCCGTGCCGGGGCCGGTGCGCCGCTCCGTTCGGCCGGGCCGTCCGCGAGAGATCGCGGACCTGCGCGTGCCCCTCCCCCAAGACCGGAAGCCCTGGTGACGGGCGCGAGGCCGGGCTTCGGGGAGGCCACCGCGAGCGGGAGGGAGTGACGGGCGATTGCGCCGACTGGTCGCGCCCCGCATGACAGGGCCGGCGCTTCGGGGCAGCGTTGCCTTCGCACCGCTCTCCGCACAGACGAGGACGCTCACCATGGCAGATCTCCGGCGGCACGGCATCCGCGCCGGCGCCCTGTTCCTTCTGCTCGGCGCCGCGGGCTGCTCCGGCCTGACCCCCACAGCGGTGGGCTCGTTGGTGTACACCACCCCCGACAACAAGGTGGTGCAGCTCGACAGCCCGTCGGTGGACGGCTGCCACCATCTGCCGCCCACGGGTGCCAGGTCCGTCGCCAACAACACGCTCAACGACGTGATCCTGCACACCGGCCCCGGCTGCAAGAACCTGGAGGGCACGGAGAGCTACTACCTGGCGACGAAGACCAGCAACCCCGGTATGCCCGACGCGGAGCCGTGGATGAGCTTCACCGTCGTCGGCGGCAACGCCTGACCGGAGGTCATCAGGGGCCGGGCTCCCCGGCGTCCAGGGAGGCCAGCACGGCCTGCACGGGGATCCTGCCACTGGCGACGAGCCTGCCCCCGCCCCGGCGTACCGCGACCGCGAGGGGTGCGGCCCACAGGTTCTCGTAGACCAGGACGGCGGCGGAGCTGCCCGGTTCGAGGACGGCGGCGGCGTCCGCGAGGTCGTCCTCGCCGAGCAGGCCGGAGGAGGCGCCCTGGAACACCTCGAGTTCACCGAGTCCCTCGGCGGTGAGGTCGGCGATCTCCAGGCCGGCGAGGCTCCCGTCCGCGTCCTTGCGGACGAAGGTCAGGTCGAGGATGCGGACGAGCCCGCGGTCCACCAGGTCGAGCAGGAGGGGGAAGGCCTCGCCGGTCATGCGGTTGCCGGGGAACTCGATCACCACGTAGTCGATGGGGCCCATCTCGTCGATTGGGTCGCTCACGGCACTGCTCCCTTCCCCCGTGCGATCCCCCGTGCCATTGGACCACCGGGACGGGGCCGGCGCACCTCGGCCCGGGCCCTGCCCGGGAGCTGATGCGCCGCCAGTCGGCGCGCGCCCTCGGGCTCAGGCGGTGAGCTGGTACAGACTCTTGGAGACCAGCACCAGCCCGATGACCAGGCACAGCCCGATGATCGCCTGGTCCTGGTGGCCGTCGAGCCAGGTGCGCAGGGCGCGCAGCCGGACGCGGGCGGATTGCGGGGCGAACAGGGCGTAGACCTCCATCGTCAGCAGGCCGGCGCTGGCGATCAGGCAGTAGGCCAGCAGCGCCAGACAGGACTCGAGGTGGGACAGGTCGGCCTCGACGACGGTCGCGGCGCCCGCCGCCACCAGGCCCCACGGCTGGAGGAGCACGGCGAGGCCCGCGGACGACCAGGCCGAGACCCGCTCCAGGCGGTTCGCCACCCGGGACGGCCGGTGGGGACGTGCCGCGCGGCGCCTGCGGTGCTCGGCGTAGCCCACCAGCCCGACGCCGACGGCGAGTTTGCCGGCGAGGGCGGCCGTCGAAGGAGCGGACTTCGGCTCCGGGGGCTCTCCTCCCGTCAGCAGCAGCACCGCCGCGACGACCGCGACCAGGCAGGCCAGCCAGGCCACGATGAAGGCCAGGCCCTTCCACACGCCGCCGCGGGTGCTCAGCACCAGTACGAACGCCATCAGCGGGAACGGGAACAAGGTGACGGCCAGCCCGATCAGGACGAGGTCAAGGACCATCGCCGCCCCCCGCCGGGGGCCGGGGGTACGGGGGAACGGCCGGCCGCTTCCATGCGGTCATGGTCACCGGGGCCGCCCGCGGGCACAACTCCACGGCCCCGGGTCCGACTCGCCGGGCCCATGGGCCGGGCTTACGTTTGAGGTGGCCGGCGCACCCGCTCACTCCCGGCGGGGCCGTGCGGCCCGGAGGACGGTGACCGCCATGACCGTGGACGCCCGGTGGCGATCCCCCGGGGAGCGGGCCGCGCACGGCAAGGCGGCCCGCAAGAGGGCGCCGCGTTCCGCGCACGCCGGGTACGAGCCCGCGGCCGACCGGGCCGATCCGGTGGACGTCGTGGCGGAGCAGTCGGAGCGGCGCGTGCCGGAGCTGGTGCCGATCCGCTACGGCCGCATGATCGAGTCGCCGTTCCGCTTCTACCGCGGGGCGGCCGCGGTCATGGCCGGGGACCTGGCGCACACGCCCCGCTCGGGGCTGCGGGCCCAGCTGTGCGGGGACGCGCACATGCTGAACTTCCGGCTGCTGGCCTCGCCGGAGCGGCGGCTGATGTTCGACATCAACGACTTCGACGAGACCCTGCCGGGCCCCTGGGAGTGGGACGTCAAGCGCCTGGCCGCCAGTCTGGTCATCGCGGGCCGCGCGAACGGCTTCTCGGCGGACGAGCGCGCGGGGGTGGTGCGTGCTGCCGTCGGCGCCTACCGCCGCCGGATGCGCGGCTTCGCGGGGATGGGCAACCTGCAGGTCTGGTACACGCGTTTCGAGGCGGACCAGTTGCAGCAGCAGTTCGCGCCGATGCTGGGCGGCGAGGACGTGGCGCGCTGGGAGCGTGCCCGCGCCCGGGCCCGGGCGCACGACACACTGCAGGCCTTCGACAAGCTGACGCGGGTGATCGGCGGCAGACGTCTGATCGCCCCCGATCCCCCGCTGTTGCTGCCGCTGCGCGACCTGCTCGACGGCGACGCCCGCGCCGCCCTGGAGAAGGAGATCGCCCGGCTCGTCGAACGGTACGGCCACACCCTGCAGCCCGACCGCCGCTTCCTGCTGGAGCAGTACCGGCTCGCCGACTGCGCGCGCAAGGTCGTCGGGGTCGGCAGTGTGGGTACCCGCTGCTGGATCCTGCTCCTGCTCGGCAAGGACGACGAGGATCCGCTGTTCCTGCAGGCGAAGGAGGCCGAGGAGTCGGTCCTGGCCCCGTACGCGGGGGCGGGGCCGTACCGTTCGCAGGGCGAGCGGGTGGTCGCCGGGCAGCGCCTGATGCAGGCGACCAGCGACATCTTCCTCGGCTGGGAGCGCCTGTACGGCGTCGACGGGCGTCAGCGCGACTTCTACGTGCGGCAGTTGCGCGACTGGAAGGGCATCGTGGTGGCCGAGAACCTGACCCCCGGCACGATGACGCTCTTCGGTGAGGTGTGCGGCGCCACGCTGGCCAGGGCGCACGCGCGGTCCGGTGACCGGATCGCGATCGCCGCGTACCTGGGGGGTTCGGACGTCTTCGACCGGGCGGTCGCCGGGTTCGCCGAGGCGTACGCGGACCAGAACGAGCGGGACCACCGGGCGCTCGTGGAGGCCGTCCGCGACGGACGCCTCCGGGCGGAGAGCGCCTGACGCCCTCAAGGAGACGCGGGCCCGGGGGCGTTCGCGTCTGCGGCGCTCGTCACGGCCGCGACGACGCGGGACGAGGCGCTCGCCCGGGCGGCGGCAGAGGTGGGATGTCCGGGCCCTGCGGCAGCAGTTCGGCCGCCACGAAGGCGACGACCACCGCGAGCACCACGACCGGCACCGACTCGACGTTGCCGAGCAGGAGCACCACGAGCACCACGCTGCTCACCGGCAGGCGCATCGCGGCGGCGGTGGCCGCCGCCATACCCGCCGCCATCGCCGGTACGACCCCGAAACCCGGCAGCGGGGCGGCCAGGAGACCGGCGGCGCCGCCGAGGAAGAGCGAGGGGAAGATCGGGCCGCCGCGCAGGCTGCCCAGGCACAGCGCGTAGCCGGCGCCCTTGCAGAGCAGCACCGCGACCAGGGCTCCGGCCGGCCAGAGGTGCGGGTCGGCGGCCATCTGCGCCAGCGCCGTCTGCCCGGAGGATGCGACCTCCTCCGGTGTGCGGCCGGTGGCCAGCGCGTACACGGCGGCGCAGGCGCCGGCGGCGAGCGCGCAGAGCACGGTGTGCGGCAGCGGCCGGCGGGAGACGAACACCGCTGCGGCCTTGCCGCCGGTGACGATCAGATGCACGGCCAGCCCGACCACGAGGCCGAGCAGGACGCCCCACACCACGTCGCCCGCGTCGAGCGTGGGCGGGCGGGGCAGGCCGATGTCGAGGTGGGACGTCTTCAGTCCCGTCCAGCGGCCGAAGCCGGTGAACACGATGTCGCCCACGCCGCTGGCGAGCAGGGCCGGCAGCATCACGGCGAACAGCTGCGGCCCACCGACCCCGGCCACCTCCATCAGGAGCACTCCGGCCACCACCGGGTTGCCGAAGATCGTGGCGATCGCCGCCGCGGAACCGGCCGCGCCCACCAGGGCGTTGCTCTGCGGCGGGGTGGCCGGCGTGCGGACCAGGTCGCGGAAGAGCAGCGCCAGTCCGCCGCCGAAGGCGATGAGCGGGGCTTCGGGGCCGAGCACCGCGCCCAGCGGCAGTGCCGCCAGGGCGGCGAGGACCACGCCGGGCAGGGCGGAGGGGGTGAGCCCTCCGGTGTGCAGACCGCCCGCCGGGACGTGGCCGCCGCGGCCGGGCAGGCGGGTGACGACCAGGCCCACGATCGCACCGGCGAGGGTGAGCAGCGGCAGCGGCCACCACCACGGAGGCGCCTGCAGGCCGAACTGCCCCGGCAGCACCTGCCACAGCAGCCGCTGCAGTTCGTGCAGCGCGACGAGGAACCAGAAGGCCAGGAAGGACACCGGGATGCCGATCACCGCGGAGAACACGAGCGTCCTGCGGTACGCCGGACGGCGCAGCAGTTCGCGCAGCTCGTCGGCTTCCTGGGGCTGGCTCCCGGGGTGGCTGATCGCCGGCCTCCTCGCTCGCGAATGGGGCGGAACGGGTGATGTCCGGCGAGACTACCGACGCGGGGCCGCACGGCGGCGCAGGCCACGCTGGACGTTAGGGTGAGCCGACCGCGCGAGGAAGCGCGGCCCCGACGTATCTGGAGGTGCCATGGCCGCCCCCACCTGGGTCGCCGTGCCGGACGACTCCCCCTTCGGCGTCCACAATCTGCCGTACGGGGTGTTCACCACCGCGGACCGTCCGCAGGAACGCCGGATCGGCGTCGCCATCGGAGACCACGTGCTCGACGCGGGCGCCGTCGCCCGCGCCGCCGGAGCGGGAACGGCCGGGCCGGAGGCCGGGCTGCTGACGGCTCCGACGCTCAACCCGCTGCTGACGGCGGGGCGTTCCGCCTGGACGGCGGTGCGGTCGCTGATCACCGCGTGGCTCACCGACGAGGCCCACCGGGCGGCCGTCGAGCCGCACCTGCTGCCGCGCGGCTCCGTCACGCTTCATCTCGCGTTCGACGTCGCCGACTACGTCGACTTCTACGCCTCGGAGCACCACGCCACCAACGTCGGCCGGATCTTCCGCCCGGACGGGGAGCCGCTGCCACCCAACTGGAAGCACCTGCCGATCGGTTACCACGGCCGCAGCGGCACGATCGTCGTGTCGGGGACGCCGGTGGTGCGCCCCAACGGGCAGCGCAGGGGCGCCGGTCTGTCCGCCCCGTCCTTCGGGCCGTGCGAACGGCTGGACTTCGAGGCCGAGCTCGGTTTCGTCGTCGGCGGTCCGACGGCGCAGGGCGAGCCGGTGCCGCTGGCGGAGGCCGAAAGCCACGTCTTCGGGGTCTGCCTGCTCAACGACTGGTCCGCCCGCGACATCCAGGCCTGGGAGACCGTGCCGCTCGGCCCGTTCCTCGGGAAGTCCTTCGCGACCTCCGTCTCCCCCTGGATCGTGCCGCTCGACGCGCTGTCGGCGGCGCGCGTCGACCCGCCGCCGCACGACGTGGGGATCCTGCCCTACCTGGACGACCGGGACGCCGGGACGCCGCCGCGCGGGCTCGACATCGCCGTGGAGGTCCGGCTGCGGGGCGAGGTCGTCTCCCGTCCGCCGTTCTCCACCATGTACTGGACGTACGCCCAGATGCTCACCCACATGACCGTGAACGGCGCCTCGTTGCGGGCGGGCGACCTCTTCGCCTCGGGCACCGTCAGCGGCCCGCGGCGCGCGCAGCGGGGCGCGCTGATCGAGCTGACGTGGAACGGCGAGGAACCGCTCGTTCTGGCGGACGGCACGAAGCGGACGTTCCTGGAGGACGGTGACGAGCTGGTCATCTCGGCGACCGCCCCGGGGCCGGACGGCACCCGCATCGGCTTCGGCGAGGTCGCGGGCCGGGTGGTGGCGGGACCGGTGCTCGCGTGAATTGACCTGCTCACGGGTCTGTCCGAGTCCCGGGTCGGCGTGATCTCCTACGCCTGACGGCGCGGCGTCCGGCCACGGCGCGCCGCGCCGTCGCGTAGGTACGCACGCCCGCACCGAGACGACCCGGACCCGCAGGGGAGCCATGTCCGAGACGCTGCCCTCCGCACCCGCCGAGGACGCCGGCCGCGCGTCCGCACCGCCGCTGCCCCGGCAGGTGCGGATCGGCTACGGCCTGGGGTCGCTGGGCACCGGCACCTTCGGCACGGTGCCGGGGCTGATCCTGCTCTACTACCTCACCAATGTGCTGGCCGTCCCGGCGGCCGTGGCGGGCGCGGCCGTCTTCCTCCCCAAGGCGTGGGACGTGCTGATCAACCCCCTGGTGGGCGCGGCGGCCGACCGCAGCCGGCTGCAGGGCGGTTCACGACGGCCGTTCCTGCTGGCCGGGGCGCTGACGCTGCCGCCGCTGTTCGCGCTGGTCTTCGCGGCGCCGCCGCTGCGCGGTGCCGCGGCCGCCGGCTACGTGGCGGTGCTCTTCCTGCTGGCCGCCACCGCCTACGCGGTCTTCCAGGTGCCGTACGTGACGATGCCCGCGGAGATGACGGAGGACCCGGACGAGCGCGCCCGGATGCTGGGCTGGCGCGTGGGGTTCCTCGGGGTGGCGATCCTGCTGTCGGGGGCGCTGGCACCGGCGGTCGCCCACGAGAACGGCGACACCCCCGCGAGCTACCGGCTGATGGGGGCGGTCGTGGCGGTGCTGCTGCTGGCCGGAATGCTGGGCGCCTGGCACTTCACCCGGCGCGCCCCGTCGGTCGCCCGCAGCGAGCCGGAACCCTCGCTGCGGGCGCAGTTGGCGGCGGCCCGGGACAACCGGCCGTTCCTCTTCCTGGTGGGGATGTGGACGCTGCAGGCACTCGCCGTGGGGATCATGCTGGCCGGGGTGCAGTACTACGCGACGTACACCCTGGGCGCGGCCGGGGCCGTCACCCCGCTGTTCGTCTGCATGATCGGCCCGCTGGTGCTGGTGATGCCGCTGTGGAACCGGCTGGCCCGGGCCCGCGGCGTGAAGTACGCGCAGTGGTGCGCCTCGCTGCTCTTCGTCGTCGCCGCCGCCCTGCTGGCCCTCACCCCGTACGCGGGGCCGGGCCTCGGCTACCCGGCGGTCGCGGCCGTCGGGATCGCCTACGCGGGGCTGCAGTTGCTGCCGCTGACGATGCTCGCCGACACCCTGGCCGCGGACGCGGTCCGCACGGGCCGGCGGCGGGCGGCCACCTTCACGGGGCTGTGGACGGCGGCCGAGACGCTGGCGTTCGCGCTGGGCGCCGGGGCGTTCGCACTGGTGCTGGCGGTGAGCGGGTTCCGTTCCTCGGACGCCGCGCACCACGCCGACCAGCCTGGCTCGGCCCTGACCGGCATCAACGCCGGCATGAGCGTGCTGCCCGCGGTGCTCGCCGCCGCGAGCCTGTGGCTGCTCCACCACTACCGGGAGGACCCCGCCGGTCCCGCCCCGCAGACCCCTGTCCGCACCGACCCGCCCGAGGACACCGACGACCATGCCCAGTGAGCCCGTTCCCTCTCCCGCCCTCCCGCAGGCCAGCCCCGCCGGCGAGGTGCTGGCGCGGCTGGCCGATCTGCGCGCGCAGGACGCCCCCACCCGCGGCGGCCGCACCTTCGCGTACGTCTACGACTCCGGGCTGTCCGGCGTCGACGAGCTGGCCGCTTCGGCGTACACGGAGTTCGCCACCGTCAACGGGCTGGACATGACGGTCTTCCCCAGCGTCGCGCGGCTGGAGAACGACCTGGTCGCCGCCGCCGTGGCGCTGCTGGGCACGCCCGGCGCCCAGGGCACCTTCACCAGCGGCGGCACCGAGTCGATCCTGCTGGCCGTGAAGACCGCCCGGGACCACGCCCGCGCGGTGCGCGGGGTGACCGCGCCCCAGCTGGTCCTGCCCTCCACCGCGCACGCCGCCTTCCACAAGGCCGCCGCCTACCTGGGTCTGGAGACCGTGGTGGTGCCGGTGGACCGGGACACGCTGCGGGCCGACGCGGCGGCGACGGCGGCCGCGATCACCGACCGCACGGCGCTGGTGGTGGCCTCGGCGCCCTCGTACGCCCACGGGGTGGTCGACCCGGTCGCGGAGATCGCCGCCTCGGCGGCCGCCCGCGGTGTGCTGTGCCACGTCGACGCCTGCATCGGCGGCTGGCTCCTGCCCTACCTGCGGCGCGCCGGGCGGGACGTGCCGGACTTCGACCTGTCGGTGCCCGGGGTGACCTCGCTCTCGGTGGACCTGCACAAGTACGGGTACGCCGACAAGGGCGCCTCCGTGGTGCTCTACCGGGACGCCGCGCTCCGCCGCCACCAGTACTTCGCGCACGCGGGCTGGCCGGGCTATCCCGTGGTCAACCCCACCGCGCAGGGCACCAAGTCGGCCGGACTGCTCGCCCAGGCGTGGGCGGTGCAGCGGCACATCGGCGAGGACGGCTACCGGGCGCTCGCCGAGCGCACCGCCGCGGCGGCCGACCGGCTGCTGCCGGGACTGCGTGCCGTCGAGGGCGTGCGGGTACTCGGCGATCCGCAGGCCGGGCTCGTCGCGTTCACCCTGCTCGGCGCCGACGGCGCGCCGGATCTGAGCCTGCTGCTCCACCTCGCCGACGAGATGCGCGAACGCGGCTGGTACCTGCAGCCGCAGCTGTCCTTCGACGGGCTGCCGCCCAACCTGCACCTGACCCTGACCCCCGCGGCGGCCGGGCTGGTCGACGCGCTCCTCACCGACCTGGACGCGGCGCTGAAGGCGGCGCGCGCCCTGGAGCCGGTGACGGTGGACCCGGCGATCGCGGAGTTCGCGGCGGGGCTCGACCCGGACACCCTGGGGCCGGAGGAGGTGGAGGCGGTGCTGGCCTTCGCTGGTATGGGCGGAGGCGCCGCGCTGCCGCGCCGGATGGCCCCGGTGCTCGCACTGCTCGACGCGCTGCCCGTCCCGCTCAAGGAGCGGCTGCTCACGGAGTTCGTCGGGGCGGTCTTCCGCGTCTGACGGCACGGGCGCGTGTCGGCGGGCGGCGCGGGACCCCCGGCGCCTCGCGGCCGTGACGACCGGACGGCGCCCACCGGCCGCCCGGTGCGGTCCGCGTGTGCACACGGCGCCTCCGCGTCGGGGGGCCTCGAACCCGGCCGGTCCGGACCCCATGGCCACTGCCGGGCGATCCGCGATGTCGGCGTGGGAGCCGGCGCGGGAACCGAGTCCTCGGGCACCTCACAGCCGAAGACCCCCGGATGAACAGCACCTGGGAAGGCCGCGCGGTGGGCGAGTTCGCGTGACACGCACGCCTCGGCGGGACCCACGGATCCGACCGGGCCAGGCGTGCGGCGCAGCACCAAGGCCGCACGGATCGCGAGGGGGACGCCAGGGGCCTCAGGTCTCCGCGGCAGAGCAGCACGACGCGCCCGCACCCCCCGCGGGGGCGCCGGCCCTCCAAGAGGTCGAGGCCGGCCACAGCCGCGCAGGCCGCAAGATCGGCGCGGGTCCCTGTCGGCCGGGCGACGCCACCGCAAACCGGGCGCGCCAGGAGACCGGCCCGGTGGACGGGTTCGCGCACGCCTCGGGGGCCCCTTGGAACCGCCCAGGGCGACAGCGCGGCGCACCTCCGCGCAGGGCCGCGACGGCGACGCAGAGGACTGCGGGCCCCTCACGGCCGGGCAGTATCCGGAGTACGTCCGCCGCCGCGAGCGGGGCATCGGCGTGCCGGACGCCCCAGGACGCCGAGACGGTGGGCGAGTTCGCGGAGCGCATACGGCCGGTCAGTGCCCAGCGGGCGTCTGCCGCCGCCGCGCGCGGACCTCGGGAAACCGAACGCGCCCAGAAGGCCTGCCCGGCAAGCGAGTTCACACGGCCGCACGCCTCGGCGCGCCCCATGCAACCGGCCAGGGCGACGCCAAGGGACGCAGGCCACGCGGTCGGCACAGCGCTTACGCACCCGCAAGGTGCGCGGAGGCGACGCGGGTGCGACGCGGGCCCATCGCGGCCGGGCAACGCCCCCACGAACCGGGCGCACCCGGGAGGTCGGCCACGGAACCGGCCCGCCGCGCGGCGCGTCAGCGTTCGCGGCCGCGTGGCTTCAGGGGTGTCGCGGGCATTTCCGGGGCCGGCAGGCGGTCGCCGTCGTAGCCGTGCACGGTGCCGAAGGCGCTCCCGGAGTTCCACTCCTCGCGTGCGCGGGCGATCTCCTCTCCGCTGCGGGCGACGAAGTTCCACCACATGACGAGCTTGTCCTCGAACGGCTCGCCTCCCAGCAGCATCAGGCCCGCGTCGGAGTCCGCGCGCAACGGCAGTGCGGTCCGGCCGCAGCCCAGGTAGAGCATCGAACCGGCCTCCACGGGCACGCCGTCCACGTCGGCCCGGCCGGACATCGACAGCACCGCGTACTCGAAGTCCCGCTCCAGCGGCAGCGTCACGTCCGTGCCGGCGGCCAGGGCGAGGTCGGCGCCGACGATGGGGGTGTGCACGGTGCCGGGCGAGGCCGCGCCGTCCAGCCCGCCGAGGATCACCGTGGCGGTGAGGCCGCCGCCGCCCCGCAGCACCGGCAGGTCGGCGTGGTGCTCGAAGGCGGGCTCGCCGTGCCGTGCGGCCTCCGGGAGGGCGACCCACAGCTGGGCGCCGTGCAGGAGGCGGGCGTGCTCGCGCGGGGACTCCTCCGAGTGGGCGATGCCCCGGCCCGAGGTCATCAGGCCCAGTTCCCGCGGGCGCACGGTCTGCAGGCTGCCGAGGGTGTCGCGGTGCAGCACCTCGCCCTCGTGCAGCCAGCTGACGGTCTGCAGCCCGATGTGCGGGTGCGGGGGGACCTGCATACCGGGCCGGCCGGCGATGTCGTCGGGACCGTAGTGGTCGACGAAGCACCAGGCGCCGACCATGCGGCGGCCGAGGTTGGGCAGCAGGCGCCGTACGGCGGTGCTCTCGCCGAGCGGCACGAGGCGTCCGGTGAGCAGGTCGTGGACGGGCTTGGCGGACACGTCCTCGCGCCCGCCGCACGTGGCGGGCACGGGATGGACATCGAGGTTGCTCATGGCGCGATCATGCCTCGCGGCGCTGCTCGGGGACGAGCACCGCGGGGATGTCGGTCTCCAGCCCGCGCAGGTACTCGCCGAGTCCCTTGGCCTGCGGGTCGGGGCGCGTGGAGGCGGCGACGCCTTCGCCGAGCAGGCCGTGGACGACGAAGTTCAGGGCGCGCAGGTTGGGCAGCTCGTAGCGGCTGACGGGGAGTTTCGCGGCCTCCGGCAGCAGCGCGCGCAGCCGTTCGACGTCGAGCCAGTCGCGCAGCCAGGTGTAGGCGGCGTCGTCACGGGCCCAGAGGCCGACGTTGGCGTCGCCGCCCTTGTCGCCGGAGCGGGCGCCGACGAGCAGGCCCAGCGGGGCGCGCACGGTGGGG
Source organism: Actinacidiphila glaucinigra (assembly GCF_035918135.1). NCBI lineage: Bacteria > Bacillati > Actinomycetota > Actinomycetes > Kitasatosporales > Streptomycetaceae > Actinacidiphila > Actinacidiphila glaucinigra. The sequence continues at coordinate 6,881,380 of NZ_CP109144.1, read as the reverse complement.
CCCTCGGCCGGCCGGCCGGGCGGGGCCGGGGGCTGCGCGGGGACGCGTGCCGACGTGGCGGGCGGGCGCGGCACGGGGATGCGGGTGCCGTCCTGGAGCACGACCTCGGGGTGGACGAGGGCGGCGGGCACGAGGGCCGGCCAGTGCACGCCGTACTCGGTGGGCCTGGGCGAGAAGTGCTCCATGTGCAGACCGGGCGCGGTGGACAGGCCCGTTCCGACGACGGCGCCGAACAGGGCGCGGCCGACCTTGTCCTTGTCGGGGTCCTTGACGGTGAGGGTGAGCCGGGCGCCGGTGGCGGTGGGCTCGGTGCGGAGGTCGTACGTCCCGAAGCCGGACGGGCCGCCGGTCGCGTCGAGCAGGGATGCCTCGGCGAACCGGGCCTTGGCCTCGATGTCGGGGCCGGCGAGCACGAAGGTGGCCGAATTGCGGTAGCCGCCGTGGTGGTTGAGGCACACCTTGAGGGTGTCGGGGGCGGGTTCGCCCCGGGCTCCGGTGACCAGGACGCGGTCGGTGCCCTCCTGTTCCAGGGTCACGGTGTCGAAGCGGGTGACGACGTCGGGGTTGAGGTAGGCGGGGCGGTCGATCTCGTACAGCAGTTGGGCGGTGACGGTGTCGACGGTGACCGCTCCCGCGGTGCCCTCGTGCTTGGTGATGACGCTGGAGCCGTCGGGCCGCAGTTCGGCGATGGGGAATCCGGGGCGCACGGGCCGCTCGATCTCGGTGAAGAAGGAGTAGTTGCCGCCGGTGGCCTGGGCTCCGCACTCGATGATGTGCCCGGCGGTGACCGCGCCGGCGAGCCGGTCCCAGTCGTCCGTGGCCCAGTCGAAGGCCCACGCGGCGGGGCCGACGACGAGGGAGGCGTCGGTGACGCGGCCGCAGATGACGACGTCGGCCCCGGCGCGCAGGGCCTCGGTGATTCCCCAGGCGCCGAGGTAGGCGTTGGCGGTGAGCGGGCGCACGCCCGCGTCGGCGAGCGGGAGTCCGGTGGCCAGGTGGGTGAACGGGTGGCCCTCGCGCTGGAGTCCGGGCAGCCGGTCGAGCAGGTCGTCGCCCTCCAGGTGGGCGACCGACGGGTTCAGCCCCGCCAGGGCGGCCAGTTCGCGGAGTTTGGCGGCCAGCCCGGCGGGGTTCAGCCCGCCCGCGTTGACGACGATCCTGATGCCGCGGTCCAGGCAGGTGCCCAGGACGTCGCCCATCTGGGCGAGGAAGGAGAGGGCGTAGCCGGCCTCGGGGTCGCGCTGCCGGGCCTTCCAGAGCAGCAGCATCGTCAGTTCGGCGAGGTAGTCGCCGGTCAGTACGTCGATCGGGCCGCCCTCGACCATCTCGCGGGCGGCCGAGAGGCGGTCGCCGTAGAAGCCGGAGCAGTTGGCGATGCGCAGGGTCTCACGTCGCTGGGTCATGTCCCTCGCCGTCAGCGGTGTCGGTGTTCAGATGTGGGTGGGGTGGTGCGCGTGTGGGGGGTCAGGCGGCCGTCGCGCGCAGCGACTCGACGTGGCGGCGGATCTCCTGCGGTGAGAGGTAGATGTCGGTGACCTCGAAGTCCTTCAGCGCGGCCGGCCTGCGGGCCTGGAACCCGGTGCGGACGAAGTCGTCGCCGGCGACGGCGTTGAGGAACCACCCCGCGGCGACGCGGAAGCGCGCGGGGAAGGTGCGCAGGGCGCCGAGGTGGTAGCCGCGGGCGACGACCTGGGCGGGGAGGCCGCTGAGCGGGACGCCGAGGGGCTTGGAGACCGCCTCGATCCCGCCGAGGTCCACCACCAGCCCGAGGTCCCGGTGCCGGTAGGGCTGCGGGGGACGGCCGCGCAGCTCGGCGACCACGTTCTCGGCGACGGCCTTGCCCTGCCGCATGGCGTGCTGGGCGGTGGGCGGGCAGACCGCGCCGCCGCCCACGTCGAGATCGGGGACCGCGGCGGCGTCGCCGAGGGCGAAGACCCCGTCGGCGCCGGGGATGCGCATCTCGGCGTCGGTGACGAGCCGGCCCTTGACGGTCTCGGTGCCGAGGGTGGTCACCAGCGGGCTGGACGCGACGCCGGCGGTCCAGATCAGGGTGCGGCAGGGCAGTTTGCGGCCGTCGGTGAAGGTGACCGTGTCGGGGGTGGCCTCGGCGACGGAGACGCCGAGCGAGACCTCCACGCCGCGCTCGCGGACGATCTGCAGTGCCTTGAGGCCGAGCTTCTCGCCGAGTTCCGGCATCAGGCGGGGAGCGATGTCGATCAGGTGCCACTTGATGAGGGCCGGGTCGAGGCGCGGGTAGCGCTTGACCGCCGCGGTCGTCAGGCGCTGCAGCACGGCGGCCGTCTCGGTGCCCGCGTAGCCGCCGCCGACCACCACGAACTGCAGCCGCGACTCCCGCTCGGCCCGGTCCGTGGTGGCGGACGCCAGGTCGAGCTGCGCGATCACGTGGTCGCGGATGTACGCCGCCTCCGCCAGGGTCTTCATGCCGCGGCCGTACTCGGTGAGGCCCGGGATGTCGAAGGTGCGGGTCACGCTGCCGGGGGCCAGCACGAGGTAGTCGTACCGCTCCGCGGTCTCCTCGTCGGTGATCTTCTTGATCACGACGGCCTTGGCGGCCGGGTCGACCCCGATCGCCCGGCCGGGTATGACCGTGGTGCGGTGCAGCATCCGGCGCAGCGGGACCGCGACCGCCTGCGGGGTGAGCACCCCGGCGGCGACGTGGGGCAGCAGGGGCAGGTAGAGCTGGTGGCTCCAGGGCGTGACCAGGTGGATCTCGGCCTCGTCGTGGTCCAGCCGCCGCTCCAGCCGGTGCGCGCACTCCATGCCCGCGAAGCCGCCGCCGACGACCAGGATCCTGGGTCGCTTCATCACTCGCCTCCCGTAGGACCGTTCGGGGCCCGATTCCCTACCCGCGGCGTGTGCGGATACGCCTCCGGCCACGCTCGCACACGCCTCGTCGCGGCGCGAACGGAGCGGGGGCGGCCGCGAGCGGCACGCTACCGGCCCCGGCGTGCGGAGATGAAGGGTTCGGCGGGACCCGGCCCGGGGGCCGGACGCGGGTCAGCCCGCCGGTCGCACCGAGGCACGGGGCGTGACGCGGCAGCGGGCCGGTCCGCGGGCCTGGAGGGTGATGCCGGCGCCGAGCGGTACGTCCTGGTCGACGGCGGTCAGTTCGTGGCCGCGCAGCAGGACGGCGAGGGCGAGCACGGACTCCAGCAGGGAGAAGTGCTTGCCGATGCAGGCGCGGGGGCCGCCGCCGAAGGGCAGCCAGGCGTAGCGGTGGCGGGCTGCCTCCGCCTGCGGGGTGAAGCGGCCGGGGTCGAAGCGGTCGGGCTCCGTCCAGTGGCCGGGGTGGCGGTGGATCACCCAGGGGACGACGATGACGTCGGCGCCGGCCGGGACGGGGTGGCCGCCGATGCGGGTGGCGGCGACCGAGCGGCGACCGATGACGGGCGCGGCCGGGTAGAGGCGCATGGCCTCCTTGAGGACCGCCGTGAGGTGGGGCAGGGCGTCGAGGTCCGCGGCGCCCGGGAGGCGTCCGCCGAGGACGCGGTCGATCTCGTCCCTGGCCCGGGACTGCGCCTCGGGGTGACGGGCGAGCAGGTGCAGGGCGAAGGCGAGCGAGGTGGCGGTCGTCTCGTGCCCGGCGAGCAGGAAGATCAGCACCTGGTCGCGGATCTCGGCGGGGTCCAGGGGACGGCCGTCCTCGTCCCGGGCCGAGGCGAGCAGGGAGAGCAGGTCCTGGCCGTCGCCGCCCTCCGCGCGACGGCGCTCGATGATCTCGTCGCAGACCGCGTACAGCTCGGCGGTGGCGGTCGCCGCCCTCCGGTTGCCGGGGGTCGGCCAGTGGCGGGGTGTCCGCACCGGGGCGAAGCCGCGCCGCCGGACGTGGTCGTTGACGACCGGCATGCAGCGGCCGACAGCCTCCACGGCCGGTTCCACGGCGCCGCCGAACAGCACGCGGGCGATCGTGCGGAGGGTGAGGCCGTGCATCGCCTCCAGGACGTCGACGGTGCCGTCGGGCGCGGCGTGCCAGGCCGCGGCGAGGGCGGTCGCCTCGGTGGTGACGGCGGTCGCGTAGCCGTCGACGCGGCGCGGGGTGAACAGCGGCTGCAGCAGTCTGCGCTGCCGCTGGTAGTCGGCGTCCTGGCTGGTGAGGAGCCCGTTGCCGAGGGACTGCCGGACCTCCTCGTAGAACGGGTTGTCCTTGCGGAAGCCCGCCGCCTCGGTCGCCAGCACCTGCTGGGCGCCCTCGGGCGAGAACACCGCGTGCACCTCGGCGCGGAGCCCCGGCGGGCCGACGATGAAGCGGACGAGGTCGCCGTGGTCGCGCCGCGCGCGCTCGTAGGTGTCGAGGGGATCGCGCAGCAGGTCGAGCATCGACCCGAGCAGCGGTGCGCCCGCCGGGCCCGGCACCTTCGTGTGAGCGGTCGTCATGATTCGATTCTGCGCGCGGTGCGCCGGCGACGGGGTCCCAGCCCGGGAGCTTGGCCGGAACCCGCCCCGGGGCCGATCATGGGGCGCTGTGGACACCACGGGCACCACGGGGCCCGGAACGGACGGGAGACACCATGGAGGACGCTCCGCTCTCGGCGGACGAACTGCTGGACATCGTGGACGAGCAGGACCGGGTGGTCGGCCGGACGACGCGCGGCGAGGCCACCGCGCGCGGCCTGCGTCACCGCTGCGTCTTCATCCTGGCCAGGGACGGCGAGGGGCGGGTGTTCGTGCACCGCCGCACCGCGCAGAAGCTGGTCTTCCCCTCCCTCCACGACATGTTCGTGGGCGGTGTGGTGGGCGCGGGCGAGGCGTACGACGACGCGGCGCTGCGTGAGGCGGAGGAGGAGCTGGGGGTCTCGGGTCTGCCGCGTCCGACGGCGCTGTTCAGCTTTCTCTACGAGGGGACGGGGGCGGCGGCGGGTCACACCTGGTGGTCCCGGGTCTACGAGGTGCGCTGCGACCTGCCGGTCGCGCCGCAGGCCGAGGAGGTCGCCTGGCACGACTTCGTGACGGAGGAGGAACTGGAACGCCTCCTGCCGGAGCGGGAATGGGTGCCCGACGGTCTGGAGGCCTGGGAGCGGCTGCGCGACTGGCGACGACGAAGGTGACGCTGATCAGCAGCGCCCAGGCGCCGAACTTGGCGAGGGAGACCGGCACCCAGCCGTGCTCCTGGTCGGGGTAGCGCCAGGCGCCCACGTAGGTGGCGGCGTTCTCCGCGACCCACAGGAAGAAGCCGATGAGGACGAAGGAGAGCGCCAGCGGCATCCGCAGGCGCATCCCGTCGACCGTGAAGTGCACCCAGGTGCCCGCGGTGGTCCACAACAGCAGGACGGCCAGCAGCCACCGCGCGTCGGGCAGCCAGTGGTGGGTGAAGAAGTTGAGGTACACCGCCGCGGCCAGGATCGTCATGGCCCGGCGGCGGTAGCCGGTCAGGCCCAGTTCGAACAGCCGCCAGGCGGCGCACACGTAGCTGCCGACGGCCGCGTAGAGGAAGCCCCCGTACAGCGGGACGCCGCCGAACTTGGTGAGCGCGGGTTCGGGGTAGCTCCAGGAGCCCAGGTGCACCTTGACGAGTTCGAAGAGCAGCCCGACGGCGTGGCACACCGCGATGACGGCGACGTCGCGGCCGCGCTCCCAGCCGCAGACCCAGAACAGCGCGCTGAGCGCCACCCCGTAGCAGAGCAGCAGGTCGTAGCGGGCGACGGGCAGCGGGGGCAGCAGCCGCGAGCCGGCCACACCCGCCATCAGCGCGACCGCGAAGGCGCAGCAGCGCGCCTCCGTCCAGCCGAAGAGCACGAGTCCGCGGATGCCGGTGACGATCGGTCCCATGGGGAGGGGGACACCATCGGGCGCCGCCCTGGTTCCGCCCCGGTCGCAGGCGGGGCCAGGGGCTGTGCGGGGCGTCAGTCCAGGGAGCGCAGGGCGGTGTCGACGGCGTCCTCGACGAAGGCCCGGCCGAGGCGGGCCCGGCCGACGACGCGCAGGCCCTGGACGAAGGTGGTGAGGAAGCGGGCGAGTGCGACCGGTTCCTTGTCGGCGGACAGCTCCCCGCGGGCCTTCGCCTTCTCCAGCGCCGCCGCGAGGGAGGACTCCAGCAGACGGAGGGTGATCGCGACGCGGTCCACGGTGCCGGGGTCGTCACCGCGCTCGGTGGCGGCGTTGACCAGCAGGCAGCCCCGTTCCGGGTCCTCCAGGTCGGCCTCGACCATCTGCGTCAGGGCGGCGCGGACGACGGGGCGGATCTCGTCCGCGTTCTCCAGCAGTTCGACGATTCCGCCGGCGTACTGGGAGCAGTAGCGCTCGAGGGCGCGCGCGTAGAGCTTGTCCTTCGAGCCGAAGGCGGCGTACAGGCTGCCGCTGCCGATGGAGAGCTCGGTCAGCAGGTCCTGGAGGGACGTCGCCGCGTAGCCGCGGCGCCAGAACAGGTCCATCGCACGGTCGAGGGCCTGGTCGAGGTCGAACTCCCTGGTGCGCGCCATGGCGCGAGCATACCATTTCTGGATCAATTGATACACTATGGCTCCCGCGGACCACCCGCCCACGGCGCGCCCGGCCGGAGGCCGCTCGGTACTGTGGGGCCGTGATCAAGCATGTGCGGGCCGCGGCCGGGGCGGTCGCCCTGTGGTTCGCCCCGGCACGGGTGCGGGCCGAGGGGACGACGCCCGACTACCGCTTCTCGCTCGCCAACGAGCGGACCTTCCTCGCCTGGCTGCGCACCGCGCTCGCACTGGTCGGCGGCGGCTTCGCGGTCGACCAGTTCCTCCGGGACCTGCGCCGGCCGGTCCGGGTGACGCTCGCGGTGGTACTGGTGGTCGGCGGCGCGATGTGCGCGGTCCGCGCGGTGAACCACTGGGTGCGCTGCGAGCGGGCGATGCGCCGCGGGGACGATCTGCCGGTCTCGCGCTTCCCCGCCGCGCTGGCCGTGCTGGTTGCCCTGGTGGCGGTGGCGATGCTGCTCACGGTGACGCTGGGGTGGGCGGGCTGATGACGGCCCCGGTCGGTGGCACGCCCCGGGATCCGGGGCTGCAGCCGGAGCGGACCCGGCTGGCCTGGCGGCGGACCACGCTGGCCTTCGCGGTGGCGGCGCTGCTGGCCGGGCGCGAGGCGGTGCTGCACGGGGGGTCGCCGGCCGGACTGCTGGGGCTGTCGCTCTGCGCGTCGGCGTGGCTGGCGTTCACCGTCGCCGCCCAGCGGCGGATCGCCGCCCTCGGCTCGGCACGGCCCGCCGCGATGACGGCGGGGACGGCGGCCCGGGCGGTGCTGTGCGTGCTGGTGCCGGCCGTCGCGGGCGCGCTGCTGGTCTTCCTCGGCCCGCGCTGAGCCGAGGGCACTGACACTTGAAGACTTCAAGCTAATGATTTACCATCTCAAGCTTTTGAGTACACTCGCAGACATGAGCGCCCCGACCGCCGCGACGACCACGCAGCCCGCCAAGATCGAACTGCTGGAGCTGCTCGCCGCCATCGGCACCGCCCAGTGGCAGGACTTCGCCGCCGCTGCCGCCCGGCACGGGCTGACCTCCATGCAGGCCAAGGTGCTCGCCCAGCTGGGCGGCCCGGTGCCCATGCGCGGCCTGGCCGAGCGGCTGGTGTGCGACGCGTCCAACATCACCGGCATCGTCGACCGGCTGGAGGCGCACGGCTTTGTCCGCCGCGAGGTGAGCGCTGCCGACCGCCGGGTCAAGAACGTCGTGGCCACCGACCTCGGACGCGAGACCATCCGCCGCGTCCGCGACGAGATGCAGGCCACCCACGGGGCGCTGGACACCCTGGACGAGAGCGAGCAGGCGGCCCTCTACGCGCTGCTGGAGCGGCTGCGCCCGGTCATGGAGGCCCGCGGCAAGGAGCGCTGACGCGAGCCGGACCGGCCGCGGGAGACGGCACCGGCACGGGAGCGGGCCGGCGCCAGGCCGCGCAGCGGGGCGACGAGGGCGCGGACCTCGCGCTCCGCGAAACCGGGCTCCCGCGCGATCACCCGCACCAACTCCCCGCGCACGGGCCGGCCGCGCCCCGCCTCGACCAGGGCCAGCGACTCGGCCAGCGCCGCGGGGAGGTCCGGTCCGCGCCAGGGTTCCGCGGCGTACGCGTCGAACCAGCGCGGCGGCGGGAAGGACGGCTGCAGCTTGGCCTGTTCGTCGCCGAAGTACGACCACACCCCCGGATGCAGGGACACCCCGGCGACGTGCCCCGACGGCAGGGACCGCGCCCAGCCGCCCGCGGTGTTCTGCTGCCAGCGCCAGGTGTTCGGGCTGGTCCGCCGGCGGTGCGTGACGCCCACGAAGCGCAGCTTGCGGCGGATCACCGGCCACGGCTCGCGGCTCTCGCGCACCCAGTCGGCGAGGGCCGCGAACAGCGTGTCGTAGGTACCGCCCTCGGCGACCAGGTCGACCAGTGCCACCGGACGGGTACGGCGGGCCAGAGCGTGCGGCGCGAGTCCGGCCGCGGCGAGGTGCTCGCGCAGGCGGGCCGTGTGCGCGGGCGCCGGGTGCGGGCGCAGACGCAGCGACAGCGGCAGGCGCAGCAGCCGCCCTTCCCGGGAGGAGCCCTCGAAGGCGCCGGTCAGCAGGTCGTACATGCTGTCCAGGGAGCGGCCGACGAAGCACAGGTCGGCGCCGCCCGAGCGGGCGAGCACCTTGCCGGTGCACACGGTCAGTTCGGGCAGGTACCACAGGCTGGGGCGCGCGGCGCCCCCGGTCAGGGTGCCCAGCCGGTCCGGCGGCGCTCCTCCTCGGGCACGCGACAGCGCCCAGCGGTACGGCTGGGGCGGCGCGGCCGCCGGTCCGGTCGTCATGATCCCCAGTGCAGCATCCCGGCTCCGCGCCGGTCACCTGGTTTTCGGTCCGCCGAAACGTTCCGCTTGACGTGTCTCGAACATAGAGTCGCCCTGGGCGCCGCGCGGTGCCCGGCGGGGTGAGGAAAGGGCACACGCGGTGAGGTGCGAGCGATGTTCCTGATCACCGGGATCCCCGCGTCGGGGAAGTCGACCGTGGCGCAGGCACTGGCCGAGCGGCTGCCCCGCTCGGCGCACGTCCGGGGCGACGCGTTCCGGCGGATGATCGTCGGCGGGCGGGCCGAGGCACTGCCCGGCGACGGCACGGGGGACGTCGCGGGGCTGACGGAGGAGGCGTTGCGGCAACTGCGGCTGCGACACTCCCTGGCGGCGGCGAGCGCGGACGCGTACGCGGCGTCCGGGTTCACCCCCGTCCTGCAGGACGTCATCCTCGGTGACGAACTGCCGCGCACGATCGCCCTGTTGCGCACCCGGCCGCTGCACGTCGTGGTCCTCGTCCCCTCCCCCGAGGCGATCGCCGCCCGCGAGGCCGGCCGGAAGAAGCGGGCCTACGGCGCGTGGACGCCCGCCGACCTCGACCGCGCCCTGCGGGCGGGCACCCCGCGGATAGGTCTCTGGCTGGACACCTCCCGCCAGACCCCGCAGGAGACCGTGGACGTGATCCTCCGCCACGCCGGACCCACCGGCTGACCCCGTGGCGCCGCCCCCGCCCCCGCCCCGGCCGTGCGGGGGGGCGCGGTCAGGGGGCCAGGACGTCGAGTTCGCGCAGCGCGCCGACGCAGATCTCGCGCATCAGGCGCTCCGCGGACTCCGCGTCGCGGGCGCGGACGGCCTCGGCGACGCGGACGTGGAGGGTGACCGCCTCGGGGTCGGGGGCGCTGAACATGACGTGGTGCTCGGTGCGCCCGGTCAGCACCTCCGCGACGACCTCGCCGAGGCGGGCGAACATCTCGTTGCCGGAGGCGGTCAGCATCGCGCGGTGGAAGGCCACGTCGTGCACCAGGTACTCGTCGAGGTCCGCTGCCCGGCCGGCGGCGGCCATCTCGGCGGCGAGGACGGTCAGTTCGCGGCACTGCTCCGGGGTCGCGGCCACCGCCGCCAGACCGGCGGCCACGGGCTCGACCGCGGTCCGGAGCGTGGTGAGCGAACGCAGCTGCCGGGGCCGGTCCGCGCCGGCGAGGCGCCAGCGGATGACGGCCGGGTCGAAGACGTTCCACTCCTCGGTGCGGCGCACCGTGATGCCGACACGGCGCCGGGACTCGACGAGGTGCATGGCCTCCAGGACGCGTACGGCCTCACGGACGACGGTGCGGGAGACGCCGTACCGCCGCTCCAGCTCGTCGATGCGCAGCACCGTGCCGGGCGGGTGCGCGCCCGAGGCGATGGCGGGGCCGAGTTCCGCCAGGACACGGGCGTGCAGGCCGCCGTGCTCTCCCTGTCGATCCATGGGCCGATCCATGGGCGACAGCCTATGCGGGAATCGCTTCGTATGACGATTTCATTTCGGGCCCTTGAATAAGTAGTACCTATGGCGTTTCCTGGGTCGGTCACGAAGCAAGGCCAGGCACGCGCACGAGGAGGTACCCGTGGTGACCGAGGCAGGCCCGGAGGGCCCGCACCACCCCCTGGTGGTGGTGATGGGCGTGTCCGGCTCGGGCAAGTCCACCGTCGGGGGGCTGCTCGCCGAGCGGCTGGACGTCCCCTACGCCGAGGCGGACGACTTCCACCCGCCCGCCAACATCGCCAAGATGTCGGCCGGGCACCCGCTGGACGACGAGGACCGGGCACCCTGGCTGGACGCCATCGCGGCATGGATCGCCGAGCGCGGCGACCGCGGTGGCGTGGTCAGCTGCTCGGCGCTGCGGCGCCGCTACCGTGACCGGCTCCGGCGGGACACCCCCGGGCTGTTCTTCGTCCACCTCGACGGGTCCGAGGAGCTGATCGCCTCGCGCCTGGCGGCGCGGATGCAGCACTTCATGCCCGCCGGGCTGCTGCGCTCGCAGTTCGAGGCGCTCGAACCGCTGGAGTCCGACGAGGCCGGTGCCGTCGTCGCGATCGACGGCGGCCCCCGCCAGATCACCGAACGCGCTCTGGCCGCGCTCCCGCACTGAGCCCGCCTTCCCTCCTCCCCCACCCCCCACGCACAGTCCCCCACCCCCTCCCCCCACGGAGTAGAACGTGTCTGCACTCAGCGCCGAGTTGCTGGCCGCGGCCCCCGCGGCGACGGAACCGATCACCAGCGCGGGCGACACCCAGCTCGCCCTCGCCGCGCTCGCCGGCATCGCGGTGATCGTGCTGCTGATCACCCGCTGGAAGATGCACGCCTTCCTCGCCCTCACCATCGGCACCGGAGTCCTCGGTGCCGTCGCGGGCGCGCCCCTCGCCAGGACCATCGCCAGTTTCACCACCGGCCTCGGCACGACCGTCGCGGGTGTGGGCGTCCTCATCGCGCTCGGCGCGATCCTCGGCAAACTGCTCGCCGACTCCGGCGGTGCCGACCAGATCGTCGACACGGTCCTCGCCAGGACGAGTGAACGGCGGCTGCCGTGGGCGATGGCGCTCATCGCCGGCCTGATCGGGCTCCCGCTCTTCTTCGAGGTCGGCATCGTGCTGCTGATCCCGGTCGTGCTGCTGGTGGCCCGGCGCGGCAACCACTCCCTGATCCGGATCGGCGTCCCGGCGCTGGCCGGTCTGTCCGTGATGCACGGCCTGGTGCCGCCGCACCCCGGCCCGCTCGCCGCGATCGACTCCATCCACGCCGACCTCGGCACCACCCTCGCGCTCGGCGTGCTCGTCGCGCTGCCCACCGTCGCGATAGCCGGCCCGCTCTTCGGGCGGTTCGCCGACCGCTGGGTGAAGGTCACCCCGCCCGAGCACCTCACCCCCGCCCGGGCCTCGGACGACCTGGAGAAGCGTCCGGGCTTCACCGCCACGGTGGCCACGATGCTGCTGCCGGTGGTGCTGATGCTCGGCAAGGCGCTCGTGGACGTCCTCGTCGACGACCAGGGCAGCCTGGTCTTCCGGGTCTTCGACGTCATCGGCTCGCCGCTGATCGCCCTGCTGTCGGCCGTGGTCCTGGGCATGTTCACCCTGGGCAGGGCGGCCGGCTTCACCAAGGAGCGGATCTCCACGACGGTGGAGAAGTCCCTCGGCCCGATCGCCGGCATCCTGCTGATCGTCGGCGCGGGCGGCGGCTTCAAGCAGACCCTCATCGACGCCGGCATCGGCAACATGATCCTCGGCTGGTCGGACGGCTGGAACATCTCGCCGCTGCTCCTGGCCTGGCTGATCGCCGTCCTCATCCGGGTCGCGACCGGCTCCGCCACCGTGGCCACCATCTCCGCCGCGGGCCTGGTCGCACCACTGGCCGAGGGCATGACCCCCACGCACGCCTCACTGCTGGTGCTCGCCGTCGGCGCCGGTTCGCTGTTCTTCTCGCACGTCAACGACGCGGGCTTCTGGCTGGTGAAGGAGTACTTCGGGATGAACGTCCCGCAGACCCTGAAGTCCTGGTCCGCCATGGAGACCGTGATCTCCGTGGTCGGGATCGTCTTCGTCCTGCTGCTCTCGCTCGTCTTGTAGGCGACGCCCCCGCTTCGTCGCCCGTACGCCCTTCCCTGGTACGTTCCATGCGTCTGACCAGGGAAGGGCGTCAAAATGTCACAGCTGCACACCGAGCACCCGTTCACCGAGGAGGTCGCTCCCGGGGTCCACGCCTACGTCCAGCCGGACGGGGGCTGGTGCCTCAACAACGCGGGCTGGGTGACCGACGGGAGCAGCACGCTGCTGATCGACACCGCCGCCACCGAGCGCCGGGCGCTGATGCTGCGCGAGGCCCTCGTCGGCTCCGGCGCGCCGCTGCCCGCACACGTGGTCAACACCCACCACCACGGCGACCACACCTATGGCAACAGCGTCTTCGCGGACGGGGCCCGGATCGTCGGCCACTCCGCGTGCGTCACCGAGCAGGTCGCGGCCGGGCACCAACTGCACGCGATCTGGCCGGACGTGGAGTACGGCGAGGTGCCGGTGGTCCCGGCGACGGTCACCTACGAGGACCGCCTCACCCTCCACGTCGGCGAGGAGGAGGTGCAGCTCCTGCACCCCGGGGTGGCCCACACCCTCGGCGACACGATCGTCTGGCTGCCGGGGCGCCGGGTCGTCTTCACCGGCGACCTGGTCTTCAACGGCGGCGCGCCGTTCGTCCCCATGGGATCGCTCCAGGGCTCGCTGCGCGCCCTGGAGGTGCTGCGTTCGCTCGACGCCGAGGTCGTCGTCCCGGGGCACGGCGGCATCTGCGACCCCGCGGTGTACGCCACCGTCGAGGGCTACCTGCGCTTCGTGACCGAGCTGGCGGCCGAGGGCCACAAGGCGGGCCGGACCCCGATGGAGGTGGCGCGGGCGGCCGACCTCGGCGAGTTCGCGACGCTGCGCGAGCCGGAGCGGCTGGTCGCCAATCTGCACCGCGCGTACGCGGAACTGGACGGCCTGCCGCTCGGCTCGCCGCTGGACCTGCTCCCCGTGATCACCGACATGGCCGTGCTCAACGGCGGCCGGATCCCGGAGTGCCTGGCCTGAGGGCCGGCCGGGTCACCAGCGGCGGGTGACCCAGCCGGGCTCGGCCTTGCGCATGGCGGCGGCGTCGTCCCGCTCGTGGAAGGTGCCGTCGTCCTCCAGCCAGCGCCGGTGCAGCGCGTCCAGCGCCGCCCGGTCGAGTTCCACCCCCAGGCCCGGGGCGTCGGAAACGTTCAGCCGGCCGCCCCGGAACTCGTGGCGGCGGGTGATGACGTCCTCGGCCTGCCAGGGGTAGTGCGAGTCGCAGGCGTGGTGCAGGCCGGGCACCGTGGCGGCGACGTGCGTCATGGCGGCCAGGCTGATGCCCAGGTGGGTGTTGGAGTGCATCGACAGGCCGACCCCGAAGGTGCGGCAGATCGCGGCCAGTTCGCGGGTGTTGCGCAGCCCGCCCCAGTAGTGGTGGTCGGAGAGCACGATCTGGACCGCGTCCTTGGCGAAGGCCTCCGCGATCTCCGGGAAGGTCGTCACGCACATGTTGGTGGCGAGCGGTACGTCCGTGCCGGCGGACACCTCGGCCATCAGGGCGGTGCCCGCGGCCGGGTCCTCCAGGTACTCCAGGACGTCGCCGAGTTCCCGCGCCACGTGCAGCGAGGTCTCCACCGACCAGGCGCCGTTGGGGTCCAGCCGCAGCGGCTGCTCGGGGAAGGCAGCCGCCAGGGCCCGTACGGCGGCGATCTCCTGCTCCGGCGCGAACACCCCGCCCTTCAGCTTGAACGAGGTGAAGCCGTGCTCGCGCACCAGCCTGCGGGCCTGCGCGACCACCCCGGCCGGGTCCAGCGCGTCGCCCCAGTCGTCCTTCTCGCCCTGGTCGCCGGGGTGTTCGGCCCAGCGGTAGAAGAGGTAGGCGCTGTAGTCGACGGTGTCGCGGACCTTCCCGCCGAGCAGGGCGTGCACGGGCAGCCCGAGTGTCTTGCCGAGGGCGTCCAGGCAGGCCACCTCGAAGGCCGAGACCACGGAGAGCAGCAGCTTGTCGGCGGTCTGGACGCCGCGCAGGCCGCCGGCGTCCACCGCGTCGGTGGTCTCCTCGGGCACCGCGCAGACCAGCGCCGCGAGGGTCGGCAGGTTGTTGAGGTCGTCGACGCGGCAGCCCTGCAGGGCGTCCGCCAGCGGCCTCGCGAGTTCCAGGTAGCGGGTGTCGCCGTAGGTCTCCCCGACGCCGCTCACGCCGCCCGCGGTGGTCACCTCGACGATCAGGCGAGGGGTGTACGGCTGGTGCACGCCCTGGGTGTTGAGCAGCGGCGGGTCGGAGATGAGAACGGGGGTGAGTCTCACCCCGGTGATCGTCAGATCCCTCTGCTGTGCCACTGCACGCCACCCTTCGCGTTCACATATGTGAATTCCATACGTCCACCAGAACGCGACCCTAGGTGGCGTCCGGATGCCCGTCAAGAACGCGCAGGTCGGCGGCGCTACGCCGGTCCGCCGGAGGGCGCCGGGACCCAGTCGGGCAGCGGCTCCAACGCCGCGCGCCAGGCGGGCGGCAGCTCGTCGATCCCGGTACGGGCGGCGATGACCCCGCCTGCGATGGCACAGGTGGTGTCCATGTCGCCGAGCCCGGCGACGGTCTCCCACAGACCGCCCTCCAGGTCGTCCAGGTGCCGCGCGGCGCACCACAGGGCGAAGGGGACGGTGTCCTGCGCGGAGACCCCGTAGCCGGAGCCCAGGACCTCGGCCGCGTGCCGGACCGAGGTGCCCTCGGGGAAGCGGCCCGCGGTGCGCAGCCCGGAGCGCACGTCACTGCCGGGGAGCCGGTCGGCCACCCGCGCCAGCAGGTCCCGCGGGGCCGGGCCGCCGCGGCTGCGGGCCGCGAAGGCGGCGGCGAGCGCAACGGCGACCGCTCCGGCCGCGGCCTCGGGGTGGTGGTGGGACACGGCGGCCTGCGCGGCGGCGGCCTCGGCGGCACCCTCCAGGTCGGCGGCGAGCCACGCGCCCAGCGGCGCCACCCGCATCGCGGCGCCGTTGCCGTACGAGCCCTGCCCGCCGAACTGCCCGGCCACGACGCCCGCCCAGGGCTCCCCGTCGCCGATGCGGCGCAGGACGTCGTGCATGGAGGGGCCGTACTTGCGGTAGGGGTCGGCGGCGTAGGCCCCGGCGAGGCCGGCGGCGAGGGCGTCCTGCCCGACGGAACCGCCGTTCGCCGTCAGGTGCCCGAAGAGCGCCAGCGCCTGGGCGGTGTCGTCGGTCCAGTACCAGGGAACGTCCTCGGGGGTGATCCGGTGCGCGATGGCACCCTCCCGCTCCTCCCGTGGGGCGAAGAACCAGCGGTCGCCGAAGGCGTCGCCGTGGGCCAGTCCGTAGAGCGAGTCGAGGGCGGCGGGCGGGATCATGGGGTCAGTCTCGCAGCGCCGCGAACACCGGTCACCTGCTTTTCCGGCGGCGGGCGGGGCGGCGGACTGGACGACATACCGACTGGTCGGCATGATAGCCGGGACAGCTACGGCGGCGGCGAGGAGCAAGGATGAGCGGGACGGAGAACCCACCGGGACTCGACCTGGAGCGGCTGCGGCGGCACCTCGACGCCGAGCGGCCCGGACTGCCGGCGGGCGCGCTTCAGGGTGAGCTCATCGAGGGCGGCCGGTCGAACCTGACCTACGCGGTGACCGACGGCGTCTCCCGCTGGGTCGTCCGGCGTCCCCCGCTCGGCCACGTCCTGGCGACGGCGCACGACATGGCCCGCGAGCACCGCGTCATCAGCGCCCTGCGCGACACCCCCGTCCCCGTCCCCGGGGCCGTGCTGCTCTGCGAGGACCCCGAGGTCATCGGCGCGCCCTTCTACGTCATGGACTTCGTCGAGGGCACGCCCTACCGCACCGAGCGGCAGCTCACGGAGCTCGGGCCGGAGCGCACCCGGGACATCGTGCTGCGGCTGGTGGACACCCTGGTCGCGCTGCACGCCGTGGACCCGCGGGCGGTGGGACTGGACGACTTCGGCAGGCCCGAGGGCTTCCTGGAACGGCAACTGCGCCGCTGGGGCAAGCAGCTCGACGCCTCGCGCAGCCGCGAACTGGCCGGGATCGACGAACTCGCGGCGCTGCTCGGCACGCGCCTGCCCGCCTCCGCGCCCGCGGCGGTCGTGCACGGCGACTACCGGCTCGACAACGTCCTCATCGGCGCCGACGACACCGTCCGGGCCATCCTCGACTGGGAGATGTCCACCCTCGGCGACCCGCTCACCGACCTCGGGCTGCTGCTCATGTACGGCGAGCTGCGCCCCACCCCGGGCACGCCCGTCTCCGTCACCGGGGGCGCGCCCGGCCACCCCTCCCCCGCCGAGCTGATCGAGCGCTACGCGGCGGGCTCCGGCCGCGACGTGTCCTCGGTCGCCTGGTACACCGCCTTCGCCTACTTCAAGCTCGCGGTGATCCTCGAGGGCATCCACTACCGCTACACCCTCGGCCAGACCCTCGGCGCCGGATTCGACCGGATCGGCGCCATGGTCCCGGCCTTCATCGACAACGGCCTGCGGACGCTTCAGGAAGGCTGAGCCATGGATTTCGCGTACGACGCCAGGACCGAGGAACTGCGCGGGCGGCTGCTCGCGTTCATGGACGAGCACGTGTACCCCGCGGAAGCCGTCTTCCACCGGCAGCGCGAGGCGGCGGAGGGCGAGGCCGTGTGGTCCGCGCCGCCGGTCGTCGAGGACCTGAAGGCGAAGGCACGCGAGCGCGGGCTGTGGAACCTCTTCCTCCCCGGTGAGCGCGGCGCCGGGCTGACCAACCTGCAGTACGCGCCGCTGGCCGAGATCACCGGCCGCAGCCCGCACCTCGCCCCGCCGGCCCTCAACTGCGCCGCGCCGGACACCGGGAACATGGAGGTGCTGGGCGAGTTCGGCAGCGAGCAGCAGCGCAAGACCTGGCTGGAGCCGCTGCTCGCGGGCGAGATCCGCTCGGCCTTCGCGATGACCGAACCCGATGTCGCGTCCTCCGACGCGACCAACATCGAGACACGGATCGAGCGCGTCGGCGACGAGTACGTCGTCAACGGCCGCAAGTGGTACATCTCCGGGGCGATGAACCCGCGGTGCCGGATCTTCATCGTCATGGGCAAGACCGACCCGGTCGCGGAGCGCCACCGCCAGCAGAGCATGCTCCTGGTGCCGCGCGACACCCCCGGTCTCGAAGTACGCCGCGGCATGAGGGTGTTCGGCTACGACGACGGGGACCACGGCGGCCACGCCGAGGTCGTCTTCCACGACGTGCGGGTCCCCGCGGAGAACCTGGTCGGCGAGGAGGGCGGCGGCTTCGCCATCGCCCAGGCCCGCCTGGGGCCGGGCCGCATCCACCACTGCATGCGGCTGATCGGCATGGCCGAGCGGGCGGTGGAGCTGATGTGCCGGCGCGCCACGGGACGGGTCGCCTTCGGCAAGCCGCTGGCGGAGCAGGGTGTCGTCCAGCAGTGGATCGCCGAGGCCCGGGTGGAGATCGAGCAGTTGCGGCTGCTGGTGCTCAAGACCGCCTGGCTGATGGACACCGTCGGCAACCGGGGCGCCCACACGGAGATCCAGGCCATCAAGATCGCGACTCCGGAGAAGGTCGGGCTGATCCTCGACCGCGCCATCCAGTTGCACGGCGCCGGCGGCGTCAGCCAGGACTTCCCACTGGCGGAGCTGTACGCGGCGGCCCGCACGCTGCGGCTGGCCGACGGCCCCGACGAGGTCCACAAGCGCTCCCTGGCACGGCGTGAACTGAAGCGGTACACCCGGGAGGGCTGACGCGGCACGGATGACCGCGGCTCCCCCGGGCTCCTGCCCGGGGGAGCCGCCCTCGCGCACGGCCGGTGTCGCGGGCGTGGCCAAGGTGGTCATGTCGCGGGGCCCGGCACCGGTTGTCCGCGCGGTGTGGATTCCGCGCGACCGGCGGCACGTGACGTCGGGGGTGAGGACCCGCGCCCAACGGCGGGCACGCCGGTCGCCGCGCCGAGCGGGTGACGGGGAGTCGGAATCGTCCGCATGCACGGGGCTTCGCGGGCCGATCTCCCGTGCGGCGCTCCGCGGGTCCGGGTCCGCGGGCGAGGTGCCCCCGGACCCGGATGCCACCGCGGTGGCGATGCCGGCCCTTGACCGCGGGCGCGGCGGCGGCGCTCCGGCTCCGCGCCGTACGCGGGACGCGGTCAGCCGGGCACGACCACCAGGCGGCCGGTCGTCGTGCCGTCGGCGACGCGCTGTACGGCGTCGGCGGCGCCCTCCAGCGGAACGCGCTCGCTGACGAGGGGCCTGATCGCACCCTCCGCGGCGAGGCGGGTGAGCTCCTCGTGGCAGCGGCGCACAGCGGCGGGGTCGTGGGTGTTGTACAGGCCCCAGTGCAGGCCGACGACGGAGTAGTTCTTGACCAGGGCGTGGTTGAGGCCGGGGCTGGGTATCGTGCCGCTGGTGAAGCCGACAACCAGGATGCGGCCCTCGAAGGCGACGCACTTGGTGGACCGGGTGTAGGCGTCGCCGCCCACCGGGTCGTAGACGACGTCGGCGCCGCGCCCGCCGGTGGCCTCCTTGACGACGGCCACGAAGTCCTCGGAGGTCCGGTCGACCACGACGTCGGCGCCCAGCTCCCGCGCCGTCTTCGCCTTGTCGGGCCCGCCGACGACGCCGATCACCGTGGCGCCCGCCGCCTTGCCGAGCTGGACGGCGGCGCTGCCGACACCGCCCGCCGCGGCGTGCACGAGCAGGGTCTCGCCCTCGCCGAGCCCCGCCCGCCGGTGCAGCCCGAACCAGCCGGTCTGGTAGCCGATGTGGAGGGCGGCGGCCTCGGCGTCGTCCAGCGCGGGGGGAGCGGGCAGCACGCCCGCCGCGGGGACGACGGCGAGTTCGGCGAAGGCGCCGCCGGGCAGCGCGGCCGGGGAGATGACCCGGTCGCCCGCCGCGGGCCCGGTGACCCCCTCGCCGAGCGCGACGACCTCGCCGCAGAACTCGACACCCGGGGTGAACGGCAGGGGCGGCCGCACCTGGTAGTGCCCGCGGCACAGCAGCGCGTCGGGGAAGTTGACGTTCGCGGCGCGGACCTTCAGGAGCAGCTCACCGGGGCCCGGCTGCGGGTCGGGGACCTCGTCCAGGCGCATCGCCGCGCGCGGCTCCCCGTTCTCGTGCACTCGCCATGCCTTCATGCGGTCTGCTCCCGGTTCGGTTCAGGGCTGCCGCACGGAGTGCAGCAGCATGTCTGCGAAGTCGGCGGCGACCTGGCCGGCGGACAGCGGCCCGTCCTCCCGGTACCAGGTGCCGAGGTGGTGGACGGCGCCGAAGAAGAAGTCGACGACGAGGTCTGGCCGGAGCTCCTGCCGGAACACGCCCTCGCGCTGCCCCTCCTCGACCAGGGCGCGGAACTTCTCGTGGTAGCGGCGGCGGTCGGCCCGCACCGCCTTCTGCTTCTCCGGGCTGAGCTGGTGCATCGACCGGAAGAAGATCTTGGTGTCGTCGAGGTTGCCGATGCTGGTGACGACGACGTCGGCGGCGGCCTCGACCAGGCGCTCCGCCACCGACGTCGCCTCCTTGCCGGCGATCGCCTCCAGGCGCTGCATCTGCAGCCGCAGCACGCGCCCGTAGATCTCGTGCAGGAGGTCGTCCTTGCTGCCGAAGTAGTGGTAGAGCGCGCCCTTGGTGACGCCGGCGGCCTCGACGATCTCCTGCACCGACGTCCGGTCGTATCCGCGCTCGGCGAAGAGGCGGGTGGCCTCGGCGAGCAGCCGCTGGGGTACCGCGGCCGCGGTCGCCTTGGGTGGGGTGGTGCTCCGTGCCATGGCCTGCCCTCTCTCCGTACCGGTGCGCCCGGACAGCATACCGACCGGTATGTGACTCAATCCCGCCGTGTGCGCAGCTCCCTGCGGAGGATCTTGCCGCTGGACGTCTTCGGCAGCTCGGGCAGGACCTCGATCTCGCGCGGGAACTTGTATGCCGCGAGGCGTTCCCTGCAGTGCCCGATCAGCTCGGCCGGGTCCGCCGCGGCTCCCGGCCGCAGGCTGACGAAGGCCTTCACCGACTCCCCTCGGTAGGCGTCGGGGACCCCGACCACGGCGGCCTCGCGTACGGCGGGGTGCGTGTACAGGACGTCCTCGACCTCGCGCGGCCACACCTTGAAGCCGGACGCGTTGATCATGTCCTTCTTGCGGTCGACGACGTAGAGCCAGCCCTGCTCGTCCATGAAGCCGATGTCGCCGGTGCGCAGCTCGCCGCCGGGCAGCGCCTCCTCGGAGGCTTCGGGCCTGTTCCAGTAGCCGGGCACCACCATGGGCCCGCGGACGGCGATCTCGCCGTGCTCGCCGAAGGGCACGTCGGCGCCCTTGTCGTCCACGATGCGCACCATCGTGCCGGGGCCGGGGACGCCGACCGAGAGCGTTCCGGAGACGGGGTCGACCGGGGCCTCCAGCCCGGCGGGGACGGCGGCGCAGGGCGCGGTGCACTCGGTGAGGCCGTAGCCGTTGCGCAGGTAGTGGCCGAAGCGCTCACGGAAGGCGGCGACCAGCGCGGGGGGAACGGGCGCGCCGCCGGAGTAGAGCAGACGGAACGAGGAGAAGTCCTCGGCGGTGGCGTCCGGCCGGGCCATGAGCGCCATGTAGGCGGTCGAGGGGCCGACCATGTACGCCGGGCGGTGCTCGCGCAGCGCGTCGAGGACGACGCCCGGCTCGAAGCGGTACGCGAGCGCCACGGTGGAGCCCGCGACGATGCCGGCGGCCAACTGGCAGACCATGCCGGTGATGTGGAACAGCGGGGCGAGCGCGAAGAGCGTGGCACCGTCGGGCAGGACGCTGTGCGCGCGCTGCCGGTCGGCGTTGTAGCTGATGTTGCCGTGGGTGTTCATCGCGCCCTTGGGAACGCCGCTGGTGCCCGAGGTGTAGCTGATCAGCGCGATGTCGTCGGCGGTCAGGCCGGGATCGGGCAGCGGCGGGCCGGGGGTGCCCGCACGGGCGGCGGCCAGCAGGTCGTCCGCGTCCTCGTGCGGGGTGCGCCGCCCGGCCAGCACACGCTCGTCGTCCCTGGTCTGCAGGTCGAGTCCACTGGTCGTCAGCGGGATCCGCACCGGCGACCCGGCCGCGGTCGCACGGATGTGCGCGTCCCAGTCCCGGTCGGAGCAGACCAGGGCGGTGACCCCGGCGTCCGCCAGCACGTGGGCGAGTTCGCGCTCCTTGTACATGGGGTTGACCGGCACGACCGTGCCGCCGGCCTTCCAGGCGCCGAGCAGCGCGACCGCGAACTGCGGCACGTTCTGCAGGACGATCGCCAGCCGGTCGCCGCGCGCGAAGCCGCGGGCGGCGAGGTACCGGGCGAGCCCGTCGGACAGCTCGTCGAGCTCGCGGTAGCCCACGCGGCCGTCGAAGTACGCGAGCGCGGTGCGGTCGGGCACGCGGGCGACGACCTCGCGGAACGCGTGCAGGAGGGTGACCGGCGGGTCGGGGAGGGTGTGCAGCTCCTCGTCGAAATGCCGCAGCCACGGTTTGCTCTCGTACGAACTCACGCGCCGGACCCCTCCTCCAGCTTCCGCTGCACCCGGTTCATGCCGCCGATCCAGCGGTCGGTGTCCCCGGCGCGGGCGGTGTAGTAGGCGCCCGTCCCGGGGTGCGGCAGGATCAGGAAACGCTCGTCGGCGATGCCCTGGAACACGGCCTCGGCGACGTCCTCCGGCTCGATGGCGGTGGGGGCGAGCACGAGGTCGCCCGCGGGCCCCGCCCCGCGCAGCATGTCGGTGCGCACGCCCTCCGGGCAGACGGCGTGCACGCGCACGCCCCGGTGGCGGTAGGTGACGGCGAGCCACTCGGCGAAGGCCAGGGCGCCGTGCTTGGTGACCGAGTACGGGGCGTCGCCGACCATGGTCAGCAGCCCGGCGGCGGAGACGGTGGCGACGAAGCGGCCCTCGCCGCGCTCCAGCCACTCCGGGAGCAGTGCGCGGGCGGCGCGCACGTGCGCCATGACGTTGACGTCCCAGACCCGCTCCCAGACGGCGTCCTCGGCCTCGGCCCCGGCCATGGCGCCGATGCCGGCGTTGGCGCAGAACACGTCGACGCCCCCGCCGAGTGCCGCGCGGGCCGGCTCGACGACCGCCGAGGCGTCGCCCGGGACGCAGATGCCCCCGATCTCGTCCGCGACGGTCTTGGCGGCGTCCTCGTCCAGGTCGTTGACGACGACGCGCGCGCCCTGCGCCGCGAATCTCCGGGCCAGCGCCGCGCCGATCCCGCCTCCGGCACCGGTGACGACCACCCGGGCATCGCGCAGCGCTTCCATCGCGTCTCCTTCGGCTCGGAACGGGCTCCCGTCGGCATACTAAGCAGTCGGTCAGAGGTTGGGAAGGGACACCGGGGAGGCGGCGGAATTCCCCCCGCGCGGTGTATGGCCGCATCCGCGCCGGATTGGGATGATGCGACGGCATCGGTCCGGGAGAACCAGGGGGACGGTCATGCCGGGGATGAGTGTCGAGCCGTACTGGGAGATCACCTTCGACGCGGACGGCGACCCCGACCGGGCGCAGCACGACCGGCTCACGGCGGGCGTCGGCGCGAAGGGAGTCACCGACCTGCTGGTCTTCTCCCACGGCTGGAACAGCGACCGCTCCGGCGCGACCGCCCTGTACGACCGTTTCCTCGCCCCCGTCCCCGGACTGCTCGCCGGGCGCGCCCGTCCCGGCACGGTCATGGGCTACGCGGGGGTGCTGTGGCCCTCCATGCGCTTCTCGGACGAGCCGATCCCCGACTTCGGGACGCTCCTGCCCGGCCCGGAGCCGCTGCGGCCCGATCCGGCGCTCGACGCGGTCACCCGTGACGCCCTCGTGGCGGTCTTCCCCGGGCACGCGGACGACATCCGCCGGATCGCAGAGCTGCTGGAGGAACGCCCGGACGGCGAGGAGCCGTTCGCGGAGTTCGCCGCCCTCGTTCGACGGCTGACCGGGGTGCCGCCGGAGGCCGTGGCCGGGCTGTGCGCGGACGACACCTCCGACGCGGCGCCGGGGGCGGAACCGGCCGTCCTGTGCGGCGACCCCGTGGCCGCCTGCGAGGAGTACGCGGCGGCCCTGGAGGGCGGCACCGGGCTGCCGCTGGCGGGCGGCGGCTGGACCCGGCTGTGGAACGGCGCCAAGGAGATGCTGCGCCAGGCGACGTACTACGCGATGAAGCGGCGGGCCGGTGCGGTCGGTGAGCGGGGACTCGGCCCCCTCCTCGGCCGGCTCGCCCGCGCCCACCCCTCGCTCTCCGTCCACCTGGTCGGGCACAGTTTCGGCGGCCGGCTGGTCTCCTACGCGCTGCTCGGACTGCCCGACGGGGTGCGCGCCGTGAAGTCGGTGACCCTGCTCCAGGGCGCCTTCTCGCACTACGCGTTCGCGTCCCGGCTGCCCCACGACGGTGCGCACGGCGGTTCGTTGAGCACCGCCCGGCTCAAGGTGGCGGGCCCGGTGGTGTCCTGCTACTCCCGCCACGACACGGCACTCGGCACGATGTACCCGATCGCCTCCCGGCTGGCGGGCGACGACCGCGGCTTTGGAGCGGACCTCGGCGACCGCTGGGGGGCGGTGGGCCACGACGGCATCAAGGCGGTCGGCGACACCATGGACGTGCCGCTGGCCGAGGCGCTGCGCGGGGCGTTCCCCCGGGCCGGGTGCGTGAGCGTGGACGCCTCGGCCGTGGTGTCCCGCGGGGGGCCGCCCTCCGGGGCGCACAGCGACATCTGCCACCCCGAACTGGCGCGGATCGTGTTGCGCGCGGGCCGGCTCCTGGCCTGAGGCCGTAGGCCGGCAGCCGGCCCGCGCGGGCCGTGCACGACGGGTCAGCGGTGGGCGGGGAACTCCACGACCTGCTGGTAGGTCGGGCGGTTCTGCCAGCTGATCTTGCCGTGCTTGATGCCGCCGAGGGTGCGGTGGATGACCGTGTCGGCGCACCACTGGTCGCCGGCCGAGCAGTTCTCGTCACCCGGGTACACCTGCGCGGGCGTCCGCGCGGCGGCCTGCTTGAGGGTGCCGGTCAGCACATCCCGGCAGGCCGCGAGGTCGCCGCCGCCGCAGTAGGTGCGGGCCAGGCCGCCCCGCACGGGTTCGCCGAGCACCGCCCGTATGTCCTTGTCGACATAGGACCACCAGCCGTACTGGAAGGCGCTGCCGGCGTGCGAGCCGGTCGGGCCGTGCCCGGCCGAGGGCGCCTCGTCCACGGTGAGGTTGGCGGTCAGCGCCCCGTACAGCTCGCTCCCCAGGCCCGGTTCGAACTGGGCCTTGACCAGCAGCGGCCACCACGCGTCCATGATCCGCACCGCGTCGGCGTCGGCGTAGGTGTGCGAACCCGGCGAGGTCTCCCGGCGCTTGGCACCGGCGGTCACCCAGTCGGAGAGCTTGGTGACGGCCGCGGACACCGCGGGATCGGAGACCGTACCGCTGCGCAGCACCTTGAGCAGGTCGGGCAGCACGTCCTCGCCCCGCAGGTCGGTCAGCGCCGCGTCGGCCATCGCCTTGGTGAGCTGCGCCCGTGTGACGCCGCCCGCCGCGACCAGCTTCTTCACCCGGTCGTCCAGGAGGTTGCCGCGGTGCACCGAGCCGTTGCCGAACCCGGCCGCGTCGTAGTCCTTCGCCTGCCGGTTGTTCCAGGACACGTAGTAGTCCTGGCCGACGGACTGCGGGTGCTCCGAGGCGGGCGTGTAGTCGGCGGTGTTGTGGGCGGGGTCGAAGCCGCTCCACTCGTAGGCGGGCTCGGCCCGCACCGGGAAGGTCGGGTCGACGTCGGCGGCCCGCACCGGGTTGGCGCCGCTGTTGAAGTAGGCGGCCTCCCTGGAGTCGGCGTAGAACCAGTTGAAGGTGTAGTTGATGTGCTGGACGGCCTGCTGGAAGGAGGCCGCGTCGGTGACGGCGGACGGGTCGTTGAGCATCTGGAAGCCGACGACCGAGTCGGCCTCGTGCATGTAGGAGCTGCGCAGCGCCACGTAGGCGACCTTCTTGCCGCCGATCGTGGCGCGGTGCGTCACCGGGCCGTACTTGGTGCGGTGGATCTGCATCCGGTAGGAGCCAGCGGCGGTGCCGTCGGCGGTGGTGGGCTTCCAGGAGTTGCTGCGCTCCAGCTTCTCCATGGCCGTGCAGGTGCCGCGGTAGAGGTAGTGCACGTCGTCCTGGCAGAGCTCCACCGTGTAGGTGTCGGTGATGTCCTGGGCCGAGGTGGTCGCGCTCCACGCGTAGTCCTGGCCGCGGCCCAGCTCCACGTACATGCTCAGTCCGGCGAAGGAGGCGCCGCGGGCGCTGATCCCGGGGCCCTGGATCTCCTGGAGCATCAGCAGCTGTGGCGCGAAGTAGCCGGTCTGCGGGCCGAAGACGGCGATCGGGTGGCCGCTCGCGGTGTGCGCGCCGCTCACCAGCAGGGCGTTGGACATGCCGCGGGTGTTCGCGGAGAGGGCGCCCGTGGTGGCGCTCTTCGAGGCCGCGGACGCCTTCGCGGTGCCGGCGCTGCCGGTGCGGTCGTGGACCAGCGGCTCCACCGTCACGCTCCCGGCGTCGGGCAGTGCCCGCCCCTGCGGGTTCTCCGGCCGGACGGCGTAGGGGAAGCTCTCGCCGTCGTGGACGGTCAGGACCGCCTCGGGGTCGTTGCGCTCACGGAAGGACTCCCAGACCCTGGTGCCCTCGGAGACCCCGTACTTCTGCTGGGCGGCCAGCAGGGACAGCGCGTTGGTCACCTCGCCGCCGCCCCCGGTGCCGAACAGCGCGCCGATCACGGAGGCCAGCGCGATCAGGTCGGTGGACTTGAACCTCTCGATGGTGCCGGCGTTGGTGATGGCGTCCTTGTGGCCGGTCAGCACGTACTCACCGGGGAAGTAGCGGCCGCTGTCGGAGGCCGCGATGTAGGCGTTGATCCCGTCGACGTAGGCGTTGACGTCGGCGAGCGCCTGCCGGCCGCGCTCCCCGTTCTGCGTGGCGATCCAGTCGATCTGGGCCAGCAGGTCCTCCTCGGTGTACGGCGCGGCGCGCCAGAACTCCTGCTCCAGCCCCTGGTTGGCGGGGGCGCCGCCGGCGAACGAGGTCAACTGGCCGCGTCCCACGTGCCGGAACAGGTCCATCAGCCACAGCCGGTCCTGCGCCGCGGCGTACCCGGCGCCGAACTCCGTCCCGTACCGGGTCGTGCCGGAGATGTGCGGCACGCCGGTCTTCTTGTCCCGGGTGATCGTCACGTCGCTGCGAGGGGAGGTCGTCGAGGCGACCTGCCCGGCCGGGACCCCGAAGGAGGCGTCGTTGAAGAAGTTGTTGATCGTGGCGTCGGTGAGGTTCTGGTACCCGCCGGCCAGGTTCGCGTACGGCCCGAGCTGGTCCTCCGCGTGCTCCGGCTGGGTGCCGAAGATCTGGTTCAGCAGGATCTGGGCGAGGGTGGCGTTGCCGTTCTCGCCCGGCGGCAGGATGTCCGAGCACCGCCCCTGGCAGTAGTCGGTGACGGGGGCGGCGTGCGCCGCCATGGGCAGCGGCGCGACGAGGCTCGCCCCCAGCGCGAGGACGGCCGCCGCGGCGGCCGTCCTCATTTTTGTTCTGAACCTGCCAAACCTGGATCGCATGACCACTCCTCCCGAAGCGCGGTGTGACGCAGGTTACTTCGAAATATGACCGCCGAGTAAGGTGAACATGCGTCACGTTTCAGCTACGCCATCCCGGCTGGAACTCGCCGCCCCGGGGATGGATCCGGAACGCCGTCCGTTACGTCCATTCGAGAGCGATGCGACACCGACGACGGAGGTGGCACACCATGGCCGGATTCCGGAGCCTCGCCAGACAGGTGCGCGATCCCCGGCGCTCCCCCACCCAGCGCCGCACCTACCTGCGCAGGTGCCTCGAGCGCTTCGCGCCGTACGGGCACCGCGCGACCTGGGACCACCTGTGCACCGGCGCGGGGATCGCGCCCGACGACCGCGAGCCGGACCCGGTCCGGCTCGTCACGGCCCTCGCGGAACTGGAGGAGGCGCGGGCGGTCTGGCTCACCTACGAGCGGGAGTTCGCGGCCCGCCGCAAGGAGGAGAAGTTCTACGGCATCCGGCAGCCCGGCGCCCTCGACGACTGGCACCGGCGCACCTGGGGCGGCAACGGGGTCGCCTGGTGCGAGGACCCCCGCGTCCACCCGGACGACCGGCTGGCGGACGTGCTGCGGCGCCTCATCGCGGCGATCGACGCGGGGCCCGGGGCGGGGTGCCCGGTCTGCGGCGAGGAACGGCTGCGGTGGCGGAACGGGCTCAACCACTACCCCGGGGCGGGGCCCGTGTGCGGGCGGTGCGGGATCGTCGTGCCGGTGCCGGTGCTCGGCGAGTCCGCCTTGGCGGAGGCGCGGGGGGCGCTTGTCCCTTCGGGGTGAGCCTTCGGGGGGCGCCCGTTGTGTGCGGCGCCGTTGTGGTTGCGGTTCGTTGTTGTGTCCGGGTTGTTTGCGCCTGCGGCGGGCGGTTCTCCCGCCCTCCCTCCCGATTGCCCGGCGCGGTTGGTGCGGGCCTGCGCGCGTGCGTGGTGGGCCGGGGGCGGGGCCTCCGGGGCTGCACGTCCTGGACTGGGTTATTTACGTGCATGGCGGGCGGTCCAATTGGTGCCGTCTGTGCCGCACACAAATATCCCGCAGCGTCCAGAACATCCACCCCTACGACCCCGCCCCCTCCGTTTCGTTGGGCGGCCAACGGCCGGTGGGGGGTGATGGGGGGCGCCCCTACCCGCACGGTTGGGAGCTGCCCTCAGCAGGGGTCCTCTGGCCGCAGGCCGAGCAGGGGTGCACGCACCGCTGGCCGAGGGCACCTCCCACGGGACGAGTGACGCACCTCACCCACCGGCGCTCCAGGGCATTGCCTATGTCACGGCGATGCCGAAGGTCGCCAGGCGGCAGATCACGACGATTGCCGATGTAGGCACGCACCCTGACCTCCGGCGGGCGGCCGACCCGCAACCAGATTCAGCCTTGGAACCACACCGACCGCACCGAACCAGCGCGCCCCTGGCCGAAGGCCGAAAAGGGCGGGAACACGCACACGACAACGGGCCGCTCAGCAGGGCGCCATACCGCCGGGCATCAGCCCGAGCACTCCCTTCCGGTCCGATCGCGCCGGAGCCGGCGCGGGCCTCAGCCACCACCCCCATGACCGTGGGCGTTCAGTAAGACGCGTGCGGCAACCCCGGACCGCCCTGTACCACCCTCCGGCCGTCAGTCGCCCGCGATACGGAGGGGGCGGGGTCGTAGGGGTGGATGTTCTGGACGCTGCGGGATATTTGTGTGCGGCACAGACGGCACAACTGGTACCGCCCGCCATGCACGTAAATAACCCAGTCCAGGACGTGCAGCCCCGGAGGCCCCGCCCCCGGCCCACCGCGCACGCGCGAGGCGGTCACTGACCGCGCCGGGCAATCGGGAGGGCGGGCGGGAGAACCGCCCGCCGCAGGCGCAAACAACCCGCACACGACAACCGGCCACAAGGGGCACCCGGCCCGCAGGCGCAACCAACCCGCACACAACAACCGGGCAGCCCGGCGCAGCCGCCCGCAGGCGCAAACAACCCGCACACAACAACCGGGCAGCCCGGCGCAGCCGCCCGCAGGCGCAAACAACCCGCACACAACAACCAGGCAGCCCGGCGCAGCCGCCCGCAGGCGCAACCAACCCGCACACAACAACCGGCCGCAACCACAACCCACCCCGGACCGACAAGCGCACCGCGCGCCACCGTACTGACACCCCCGTCGCCGTGGTGCGACGATGCCACCTCAGGCAACGCACACCCTCGCGCGAAGGGGACGGGACCGGCCCATGGCGGAGCTGCACGATCTGACGGCGCTGGAGCAGGGGAAGGCGATCAGGGCCGGGGAGGTCTCCCCGACGGAACTCGCCGAGCACTATCTGGACCGCGTCGACCGGCACAACGACACCCTGGGGGCGTTCATCACCGTCACCCCGGAGATCGCCCGCAAGCAGGCCGCCGACGCCGAGGCGGAGGCGCTCGCGGCCCGGCGCGACGACCGCCGGCGGCACCTGTCGCCGCTGCACGGCGTCCCGGTCCCGGTCAAGGACCTCAATTTCGTGGCCGGCGTGCGCTGCACCCTGGGCTCGCAGGCGTACGCCGACCACGTGCCGGATGTCGACGACCACGTCGCCGCCAAGCTGCGCGCGGCCGGCACGGTGCTGCTGGGCAAGACCAACACCCCGGAGTTCGGGCTGCCCTGCTACACCGAGAACAAGCTGGCCCCGCCCGCCCGCACCCCGTGGGACCTGGAGCGTTCCGCCGGCGGCTCCAGCGGCGGGGCCGCGGCCGCGGTGGCCGGGGGGCTCGCCCCCCTCGCGCAGGGCAGCGACGGCGGCGGCTCGATCCGCATCCCCGCGTCCGTGTGCGGCCTGTTCGGCATCAAGCCCAGCCGGGGAAGGGTGAGCGCGGGCCCGGTGCAGCACGACGTGAGCGGCCTGAGCGGCAGCGGCCCGATCGCCCGTACGGTCGCGGACGCGGCGGCCCTGCTCGACGTCCTCGCGGGCCCGATGCCGGGCGACCCGTACAGCGCGCCCTCGCTGCCGCAGGGCGAGTCCTTCTCCTCTTACGTCGGCCGCGATCCGGGGACACTGCGCGTGGTCGGGCTGCCCCAGCCCCCCGTGCCCGGGGTCGAGCTGCACCCGGACTGCCGTGCCGCGTACGACGGCGCCGCCGAACTGCTGCGCGGACTGGGCCACCAGGTGGACGAGGTCGAACTGCCCGTGGACGACGCGATCCTGCACGCCTTCACCCGGGTGTGGGGCGTGATGGCCACCGTCTACCCGGTGGCGCCGGAGCAGGAGGAGCTGCTGATGCCGCTCACCCGGCACCTGCGCGCCGAGGGCGGCAAGGTGAGCGGCCCCGACTTCGCCGCGTCGCTGTACGCGTTCCGGGCGCTGGGGCAGCTCATCGCCGACGCGCTGCTGTCCTCGTACGACCTGGTGCTGACCCCGACGCTGGCGCGGCCCCCGGCCTTCGTGGGGAGCGCGGGCCTGCGGAACGACGCGGATCCGGCGGCGGAGTTCGCGGGGCTGGCCGGTTACACGCCGTTCACGCCGATCTCCAACGCCACCGGGCAGCCGGCCGTGAACGTGCCGCTGCACTGGACGGAGGAGGGGCTGCCGATCGGTGTGATGTTCGGCGGCCGCTACGGGGACGAGGCGATGCTCATCTCGCTGTCGGCGCAGCTGGAGTCGGCCCGTCCGTGGGCCGGCCGCAGGCCCGCGATCTGGTAGCGGCTGCGGGGCGCGGCGGCTCCGTGCCGAGCAGCCGCCGCGCGCCGGGCCCCTGGTCGCCGAGGGCGTCGCCGGGATTGGACAGGGCGCAGCGGTCCAGGGAGAGGCAGCCGCAGCCGATGCAGTCGTCCAGGCTGTCGCGGAGCGCGGTGAGCCGGTCGATGCGGGCGTCGAGTTCGGCCCGCCATCCTGCGGAGAGCCGGGCCCAGTCGGACCTGTCCGGGGTGCGGCCCTCGGGCAGGCCGTCCAGTGCCTCACGGATCGCGGCGAGCGGCATGCCGACCCGCTGGGAGGCCCGGATGAAGGCGACGCGGCGCAGGGTGTCGCGGGTGTAGCGGCGCTGGTTGCCGGCGGTGCGGCGGCTGCGGATCAGGCCCTGGGCCTCGTAGTAGTGAAGCGCCGAGACGGCGGCGCCGCTGCGCCCGCTCAGCTGGCCGACGGTCAGTTCACGGTGCTCGCCGGGGATCCTCGCCACGTCCCGACTCTACGGGAGGTCGACGAGCCGTTTGCGGCGCGGGACGCTCGTGCGCCACAACCGGACGCACGAGACGAGCGCGGCGGCGACCAGCAGCGCGTTGCGGACGGCGACGATGGCGGCGCCCTGCCAGGTGGCGGCGGTGACGTCCGCGAAGAACAGCGGGTAGTCGACCGTGGTGACTGCGGTGGCGAGCAGCACCAGCGCGGCGACCGGCCGCTGGGTGGTCTGCCGCATGGTCAGGCAGACCGCGCCGAGGCCGATCAGCCACACAAGGTACTGGGGACTGATGACCCGGCTGGTGACGGTGAACAGGAGCACGGCGGCCAGCGCGGCGTCGTACGGCGTGGCCGGGGTCCAACGGGCCGCCTTCATGCGCCAGATCAGCAGCCACAGCAGACAGGTCCCGGTGAGCAGCAGGGAGGCGGTGGCGATCTCGGCGACGTAGGGGCCGGTGAACTCCAGTGAGCCGTAGTGCGCGACCACGCGCCCCTGCCAGCCGAACATCTCCGCGACGTGCAGGAAGGTGCCGCCGAGGGACTCGATCTCGACCCCGCGGTGGTGCTGCGCGGACAGGAAGCCGAAGGCGCCGCGGAAGGCGGTGCACAGCACCAGCAGCAGCCCGCCGGCGGACAGGGCGAGCGCCGTCCAGGTCTGCCGGGTGGTCCGGCCGCGCGGGGTGCCGAGCACGGTCAGCACCGGCCAGAGCTTGATCAGGGCGGCGATCCCGGCGAGCGCGCCGCCGAGCCGCGGGCGCGCGGGCAGCGCGAGCAGTGCGCCGACGGCGATCACGGTGACCATCAGGTCGTACCGGGCGTAGGGCAGGTGCATCAGCAGCGGCAGGGCGAGCGCCCACAGCCAGGCGCCGGCGGTGCTGCGGCCGGGCCGGGCGGTCCCGGCCCGCAGCAGGAGGAGCAGGACGACGGCGTCGGCGGCGAGCGACAGCAGGACGAAGCCCTGGAAGTAGCTGAGCCCGGGCAGCAGCACCGGGGCGAGCATCACCAGCGCGGCGCCGGGCGGGTACTGCCAGGTCACGTCGCCGACGGGGAAGTCCCCGTGCGTGAACCCCTCGCTCCAGTGGCGGTAGAGGAAGTGCACCTCGCGGGCGATGTCGCCCTGCCCGCTGCGCAGCAGGGCCAGCATGACGACGCGACTGGCGAGCCAGTAGACGCCGAGGGCGAGCCAGGCCTGGGGCCAGGTCGCGGGGCGCAGCAGGGCCGTGCGGGGGGTGGCCGGGGAGGGGGTGCCGCCGCCGTGCCGGACCTCCACCGTGTGCCAGTCGGACGGGCTGGTCTCCGTGGGGGCCTCGGCCACTTCCGTCTCCTCCACCAGCGCTGACAGGGACATACGGAGATGAAAGATAGTCACAAACCGGACGAATGGCCGTTGATACGCGCCGGGTGCGGGGCGTTGACAGGGGTCCGCCGCGGACACCATGCTGAGCAAGCGCTTGGACAGTACGGGAGGCATCACATGGCTCAGCCCAGGATCTTCACCTCGGTCGGCGAACTGAAGGCCGCCATCGGGGAGGACCTCG
Source organism: Actinacidiphila glaucinigra (assembly GCF_035918135.1). Taxonomy (NCBI): domain Bacteria; kingdom Bacillati; phylum Actinomycetota; class Actinomycetes; order Kitasatosporales; family Streptomycetaceae; genus Actinacidiphila; species Actinacidiphila glaucinigra. The sequence goes on along the minus strand of NZ_CP109144.1, from coordinate 6,848,903 downwards.
GCACGACCGGCTGGCTGGAGGTCGACCAGAAGCGGATCGACCTGTTCGCGGACGCCACCGGGGACCACCAGTGGATCCACGTTGATCCGGAGAAGGCGGCCCAGGGCCCCTTCGGCACCACCATCGCGCACGGCTACCTGACGCTGTCGCTGATCCCGTCCTTCACCCCGGAGCTGCTGCGGGTCGAGGGCGTGAAGATGGGCGTCAACTACGGGGTGAACAAGGTCCGTTTCCCCTCCCCCGTGCCCGTCGGCTCCCGCCTGCGGGCCACCGGCCGGATCGCCGAGGTGAGCGAGGTGCCCGGCGGCGCCCAGCTCGTCGTGGCGATCGCCGTGGAGCGCGAGGGCGCCGACAAGCCGGTGTGCGTGGCCGAGACGGTCGTCCGCTTCTACCTCTGACCGGGCGCGTACCCGACCATGCGCAGGGCGAGATCGGCGTACAGCGCGCCGATCCCGTCCGGCGTCCGGCGCCCGCCGGGGTTGAACCAGCGGGCCACGTCGATGCAGAGCGACAGCAGCGCGACGGTGGTCCCCGGGACGTCCGGCACGTCGAACTCCCCGGCCCGCACGCCGTCGTGGATCACCGAGCGGACCGCGGCCTCGCTCTCCCGGCGCAGCTCCACCACCTCGGTGTAGTGCTCGGGGCCGAGCGCGCCGAGTTCGTACTGCACGACGCGGCCCGTGGTGTGGTGCTCCGCGTGCCAGCGGACGAAGGAGCGCACGGCCGCCGCCAGCCGGTCGGCCGGGCCGCCGTCGCCGTTCGCGGCGTCCTGGAGCAGCCCGAGGGAGAGCCGGTGCCCGACGACGCTGATCTGGTAGAGCAGCTCTTCCTTGGTCTTGTAGTGGATGTACAGAGCCGCGGGGCTCATGCCCGCCCGGCCGGCGATGTCGCGCGTGGTCGTCGCGTGGTAGCCGCGCTCCGCGAACGCCTCGACCGCGGCGATCACCAGCCGCCGGGCGGCATCGGGGGTGATGCCGCTCCACGCCTCGGTCCGCTCCGACTGCCCCGCCTCCACGTCCATGGCGGACACCCTACATGGGCACTGAGCAAGCGCTTAGATACCGAGCGGTCGGTCGGTGCCGGCCGGCCCCGTCAGAAGGCCGAGACCCCCGTCAGCTCCCGGCCGATCAGCAGCTTCTGGATCTGGCTCGTCCCCTCGTAGAGGGTCATCACGCGGGCGTCCCGCAGCAGCTTGCCCACGGGGTACTCGTCGATGTAGCCGTAGCCGCCGAAGACCTGCAGCGCATTGTTGGCGCAGCGCACCGCCGCCTCGCTGGCGAAGAGCTTCGCCTTGGACGACTCCGCCGCGAAGGGCAGGCCCCGGTCGATGAGGTCGGCGACCCGCCAGGTCAGCAGCCGCGCGGCGTCGACGTCCAGGGCGATGTCCGCGAGCAGCTCCTGCACCAGCTGGTGCGAGGCGATCGGCCTGCCGAACTGCTCGCGCTCCTTGGCGTAGCCCACGGCCGCGTCCAGCGCCGCCTGCGCGATGCCCACACATCCGGCGGCCACCGACATCCGGCCCTTGGCCAGGGCGGACATCGCGACCGAGAAGCCCTTCCCCTCGGGCCCGAGCATCGCCGAGGCCGGCACGCGCACTTCCTCCAGCACCAGCTCCGCCGTGGCCTGGCCGCGCAGGCCGAGCTTCCCGTGCACCTCGCGCCGGGCCAGACCGGGGCTGCCGGCGGGCACGAGGAAGGCGCTGACGCCCTTGTGTCCCGGGATGTCGTTGGTGCGGGCGAAGAGCAGGACGACGTCCGCCCAGGTGCCGTTCGTGATGAACATCTTGGCGCCGTTGATCACGTAGTCCCCGCCGTCCCGCCGGGCACGCGTGGTCAGGTTGCCGGCGTCCGAGCCGGTGCCGGGCTCGGTCAGCCCGAAGCAGCCCACCGCCTCGCCGGAGGCCAGCCGGGGCAGCCAGTCCCGCTTCTGCTCCTCCGTGCCCCAGTGGGCGACGGACTTCGCCACGAGCCCGAGCGAGACGGAGACGATCCCGCGCACCGAGGAGTCACCGCGCCCCAGCTCCTCGGTGACCAGGCAGTACGCCAGGTGGTCGCCGCCGGAGCCGCCGTACTCCTCGGGAATGGTCAGCCCGAGGAAGCCCACGGCGCCCAGCTTCTCGACGATGCCACGGTCCACGCTCTCCGCCCGGTCCCACGCGGCCGCGTGCGGCGCGATCTCGCGCTCGGTGAACCCGGCGGCCAGCGCACGGACCGCGGCCTGCTCCTCGGACAGCTCAAGATTCACGGCGCACCTCGGTTCGGCTTTAAATTATCACTGCTAGTTTCTTGTGGGCAGCCTCTACTATGTGCCGCATGGCCCGTCCCCGCAAGCCCCTGCTCAGCCGCGAACGCATCGTCGCCACGGCGCTCGCGCTCGTGGACGGGGAGGGGCTGCAGGCCGTCTCCACGCGCCGCCTCGCGGCCGAGCTCGGCGTCAGCGGGCCGAGCCTCTACAACCACTTCACGACCAAGGACGACATCCTGGACGCGGTCGCCGACGCGGTCGTCGGCGAGGTCGACCTGTCCGTGTTCCACGACGGCCGCAACTGGCGGGACGCCCTCGTCGCCTGGGCCCGCTCCTACCGCGCCGCGCTCGCGGCCCACCCCCACATCGTCCCGTTCCTCGCCCAGGGCCCGGGCCGCCGTCCGGCCGGCCTGCGCATGGCCGACGCGGTCTTCGGCGGCATGACCGCCGCCGGCTGGCCCCCGGCCCACGCCACCCGCGTGGGCGCGCTCATGCGCTACTTCGTGGCCGGGTCCGCCCTGGGCTCCTTCGCGCGGGGCTTCGTCGACGACCCCTCGGCGTACGACCCGGCGGACTACCCGCACCTCGGTCAGGCCCACCTGCTCGCGGAACGGCAGCAACAGGTGGACGAGGGCGCCTTCGAGACGGGCCTGCGCGCCCTCGTCGACGGGCTCGCCGTGCAGTTCGCCGCGCTGGGCACCGACCACTGAGGTCCGGGACTCACAACTCACAGGGAGCGGCGAAGCAGACGGGATGCGTGCGCCAGTCCCCGCCGCGGCCGTCCCCGTCGCGGTCACCGCGGCCCGGGTCCGCGTGGTCGGTCCGGATCCTGCCACCGGACCCGTCCTGGCTCATGTCGTCGGTGTACAGCAGCGTCGAGTACGTCGCGGTGTCATCGGCCACGGGGGCGGCGGCGAACGCGGTCGCGGGCAGGAGCGCTCCCCCGGCCACGACGGCGGAGGCGGCGGAAAGCGCGAAGAAGCGGCGGGTCAGGATCATGGGAGTTCTCCTCGGGCGATGGGCCTGAGCGGCCCGTGTGCGGACTCCCTCCAGTAAGCCGCGCGACCCCCTCCGCGTCATGACCCGGCATCGCGTGGCTTGACATGCGCGGGCGGCAGTGGGCTCACCACCTGCGCGACCCCGCCGAGCAGCGCCACGGGCTCCCGGCAGTCGCTCCGCACGCGGAAGGCCCGGCGCCGTCGACACGACGTCCGCCGGGCCTTCGCGCGGAGGTCAGCCCGCGGGGGTGGACTCCACCGGGGCGGCGGGAGCGGGGGCCGGGGCCTCCGCCGGAGCGGCGGGGGCGGGGGCGGGGGCGGCAGGAGCAGCGGCCTCGACCGGGGCGGCGGCGGGGGCCTGCGCCGGAACCGCGGGAGCCACGAGGGGGGGCGCGGGAGCGGCCACGGGCGCGGCGGGCGCCGCAGGAGTCACGGCGGCGGCCGCGGCGGCAGCGGCGGCGGCCTTGGCCTCCTCGACGGCCTTGGCCTCGGCGGCCTCCTCAGCCTCGATCTCCGCGGTGTGCTTGGCCACGAACGCCTCGCCCAGGACCTCGCGGGCCTCCTTGAGGTGGTCGAGCTCCACCTCGCCGTTCTCGGCGACGTGGCCCTCCAGGGCCTCGAACATCTTCTCCACCGGCTCGTGCGAGCCGCCGAGGCGCTGCTCGGCGTAGACCGCGACACCCAGCTTCAGGAAGAGCTCGGCCGTGCGGCGGTTGACGGTGAAGTCGTGGAGGGCGTCACCGCCCGCGTCGAAGCCCTTCTCGATGACTTCGAATGCCTTCTTGATGAGACTCACGCTGTGCTCCCCTGCACGTGCCTGTCGGACGACCGCCCGACTGCGACCTGATCTGACCTGAACTGATTTGAACTGAACTGCCCTGTACCGCAAATGGCCGAGCGAGCCGGTCCGCGCCGAACCCTATGGCAGTTTCCCGGCCGATGCGCAGCCGCCCCGCCGCCAATCCGTGCCCGGCGGGCGGGGCTTGGCGTGTCCGCGGAACCGTTTCACCGGGCGTCCGTGTCCTCCTTCACACGTGGTTCCACACCGCGGAGACCACACGCGAAGGGGGATGGCGATGGGGCAGGTGCGCGAGGGGGCACGGTTGGGGACCTGGGCCGTCGGCGGGGTCATCGGCCTGGCGGTGCTGTACGTGATCGGGGTGTTCGCCTTCGGCGGCGCGGGGTGGATCACCGCCCCGTTCCGCGGCGAGGCGGAAGAGCGCGGGAACACCGTCGGTTCCGGCGAGTTCCGGCAGGCCACGTACGAGGAGTTCTTCGACCTGTGCGAGGCCGTGCAGAACGCCGAGGGGACGATCCAGGCGCTCCGGGAGGAGCGGAAGGCCGCTTCGGAGATTCGCACGACGCAGATCGACCAGTCGATCACCGCACTGAAGGCCACGCGGATCGAGTCGGTCAACGCCTACAACTCGAAGGCCGCCCAGGAGCACCGCGCGCCCTTCCGTGACAAGGACCTGCCGTACCGGCTGGACGCCGCGGCCGAGCGCACGACGTGCACCAACTGATCCCCATCTCGTCCCGGGAAGAGGGCAGCACCGCATGAGGAATTTCGCACGCATGGCCCTGGCCGCCGTTGTCGCGCTCGTCGTGGGCCTCGCCCTGACGTCCTGCACCGACTCCAGCCAGGACAAGGAGAACAGGGCCAAGCAGGACAACTACGACCATCTCGTGGCCCAGCAGCCGGCGGGCCGCATGGAGTACTCACCGACCCGCGAGGCGATCAACCAGTGGATCAAGACGTGGGGGAAGCGGGGCAAACTCTCGTACGTCTACATCCAGAACGCCAACGGCGAGTACGGGTACTTCATCATGAAGGGCCTTCCGGTGCCGCGCTGCAAGATGCTCACTCCGACGGAGCGGGTGGAGACCACCAACCACGGCGTCGGCGTCCTCGCACAGCCCGGCATGGACGGCACCTACACGTCGGGTTCCACCTGCAACGCCTACTACGGTTTCGACGCGACGACGGGCGCGTACATGGAGTTCACGGTCGGCACGAACCAGTCGTTCTTCCTGTTCGACAAGCCCATGACCATGCCGGAGTACGCCAGCGCCAGGCAGTTGGGGCCGACGTCGGTGAAGGACGTCGCCAACCGACCCTGAGCGGGGGCCGGCAGTCACGGCACGTGCGGCGCACCCGGCCGAAGGCCGGGCCGGGCGGGCGGGGTGACCGCCCGCCGCGGGCGCGAACGACCCGTGCGAAGCGCGGCGCCGCGCACCGCAACGACCCGCTCAGAAGACGACCAGCGCCCGCCCGCCCCTTCCGCCCTGCATCGCCTCGAACGCCCCGGGAATCCCCTCCAGCCCGATCCGCCCCGTGACCATCGCCGACAGGTCGAGCCGCCCGGTCCGCACGTGCTCCGCCAGCACCGGCAGGTCCCGCGCCGGGTCGCTGTTCCCGTACACGCACCCGGACAGCGTCCGGCCGAAGTGGAAGAGCTCCAGCGCGGAGAAGGAGACCAGGTCGCCCTTCCCGCCGATGCCCACCACGGTCGTACGGCCGCCGCGCCGCGTCGAGGACCACGCGGCGCGGATCGTCTCGGCGCGCCCGACGCACTCGATGGCGACGTCCGCCCCGTGCCCGCCGGTCAGCGCGCGGATGCGCTTCGCGACGTCCTCCCCCGCGAGGAGGAACTCCGTGGCGCCCGCGGCCCGCGCCAGGGCCTCCTTCTCCGGGGAGACGTCGACGGCCACGACGGCGCCCGCCCCCGCGATGCGGGCGGACTGGAGGACGGCGAGGCCGACGCCCCCGACACCGAAGACGGCGACGGACTCCCCGGGGCGCACCGCGGCGCTGTGGTGGACCGCCCCGTACCCGGTGAGGACGGCGCACCCCAGGAGCGCGGCCTCGATCAGGGGGACCCCGTCCGGGAGCGGCAGGACGGCGCCGGCCGCGACCACGGTCTCCTCGGCGAACGCGGCCGTCCCGAGACCCGGGTAGAGCTCGGTGCCGCCGCCCGCGAGCTTGGCGTAGGGCACGCCCGCCGCCGCGCCCGCGCCCGCGCACAGCCAGGGCTCGCCGAGCCCGCAGTAGTGGCAGGTGCCGCAGGAGGGCGCCCAGTTGAGGACGACGCGGTCGCCGGGGGCCACGCCCGCGACGCCCTCACCCACGGACACGACCGTGCCGGCGCCCTCGTGCCCGAGGACGGCGGGTGCCGGCTGCCGCAGCGTCCCGTTGGACAGCGACAGGTCGGAGTGGCAGACCCCCGCCGCGGCGAGCCTGACCCGTACCTGGCCCGGCCCGGGTTCGGGCAGGTCGATCTCGGTGAGGGTGAGGGGCGCGTTGACGGCGGGCAGTACGGCGGCGCGGACCACGGTGTTTTCTCCTGCGCTCAGGGCTGTCGAAACCAGCGGAACCGGTCAGAACTGGAGGGACTTGGTCTGGAGGTACTCGGCGAGCCCGTGCGGGCCGAGCTCGCGCCCGACCCCGGACTGCTTGTAGCCGCCGAAGGGCGCCAGCGGGTTGAAGCGGCCGCCGTTGATGTCGACCTGGCCGGTGTCCATGCGGCGGGCGAAGGCGACGGCCGCGGCGTCGTCGCCCGCCCAGACCGCCCCGGCGAGGCCGTAGACGGTGCCGTTGGCGATGCGCAGCGCGTCCTCCTCGTCCTCGTACGCCAGGATCGACAGCACGGGGCCGAAGATCTCCTCCTGGGCGATCGTCATCTCCGGGGTGACGTCGGCGAAGACGGTGGGGCTGACCCAGTAGCCCCGCGTCCGCGGCACCTCTTTGCCGCCGGCGACGAGACGGGCGCCCTCCTCGACGCCCTTGGCGATGTAGCCGCGGACGCGCTCGTGCTGCCTGGCGTTGACGACGGGGCCGATGCGCTCGCCGGGCACGTACTTGGCGGCGGCCGTCACGGCGAGGGCCACGGCCTCCTCGTACCGGTCCCGGTGGACGAGCATGCGGGTCCAGGCGCTGCACGTCTGCCCGGTGTTGGACATGACGTTGGCGACGCCGACGCCCACGGCCTTGGCGAGGTCCGCGCCGGGGAGGATGACGTTGGCGGACTTGCCGCCGAGTTCCAGGGCGACGCGCTTGACGGCGGCGCCCGCGGTCGCGGCGATCTGCCGGCCGACGGCGGTGGAGCCGGTGAAGGAGACCAGGTCGACGTCCTCGTGCGCGGCCAGGGCCTGTCCGGCGACCGGGCCGAGACCGGTGACGAGGTTGAACACGCCTGCGGGCAGGCCCGCTTCGTGGGCGGCCTCGGCGAAGAGCTGGGCGACCAGCGGGGTGTCCTCGGCGGGCTTGAGCACGACCGTGCAGCCGGCGGCGAGCGCGGGGGCGACCTTGGCGACGATCTGGTGGAGCGGGTAGTTCCAGGGGGTGATCGCGCCGACCACGCCGACGGGCTCGTGGAGGACGGTGGAGTTGCCGATCCGCTCCTCGAAGGGGTGGGTGGCGGCGAGTTCCGCGTACGAGCCCGCGACCGCGATCGGGAGCCCCGCGTGGACGGCCCGGCTGAAGGCGAGCGGCGCGCCCAGTTCGGCGGTGACCGTCTCGGCGATCTCCTCGCTTCGGGCGGCGAGGACGTCGCGCAGCGCTGCGATACGGGCGGCCCGCTCGGCGGGCGGGGTGGCCGCCCAGCCGCGGAAGGCCGCGCGGGCGGCGCGGACGGCGGCGTCGACGTCGTCGGCGGTGCCGGCGGGCACGGTGGCGAACACCTGCTCGTCCGCGGGGTTGACGACGTCGATCGTCCCCGTGCCGGCGGCGGGCCGCCAGTCGCCGTCGATGTACATCCCGTCGTGCGGCTTCATCCCTTGTCCTCCCGGGCGGACCTGCCGTGGAACGCCCAAACTAGCGCCGATAGTTTTCCGTTTCCAGAGCCGTGCCCCGTGCGGTGGATCACGCCGGGGTGACCTGGACGGGGAATCCGTTCAGGACCGCGGTGCCCGACAGGGGGTCGAGCAGGGTGCCGTCGAGCAACTGGTTCAGGTTGGCGCCCGGTTCGCGGGCCGCGACCGTCAGCCGGGTGCCCGCACGGTCGTGGCCCCAGCCGTGCGGCAGGCTCACCACGCCCGGCCGAACGGCGTCCGTGACCTCGACCGGGGCCTCGATCTCGCCGCCGTCGCCCTTGATCCGGGCGGGGGCCGCGTCGACGAGGCCGAGGCGGGTGGCGTCCTCGGGGTGCACCTGGAGGGTGCAGCGGTTGCTCCCGCCGGTGAGCGCCGGCACGTTGTGCATCCAGCTGTTGTTGGAGCGCAGGTGGCGGCGGCCGATGAGGACCAGCCCGGCCCCGGACGGGCCGGTGACCGCCGCCAGCAGCCGGGGCACGTCGGCGGTGAGCGGCGCGGGCGCCAGCTCGATCGTGCCGGAGGCGGTGCGCAGCACCTCGGGGACGCGCGGGCGCAGCGGGCCGAGGTCGATGCCGTGGGGGTGGTCGAGGAGGCGGCGCAGGGTGAGGCCGCCGGGGTCGGCGCCGAAGCCGTCGCCGTAAGGGCCGAGCCGCAGCATCATGTCGAGCCGCCGCTCGTATCCGGTCCCCCCGGTGAGCGCGGCGGCCAGTTCGGCGGGGTCGCGGCCGTGGACCGCGGAGTGCGGGTCGGCGGTCTCCTTGGTCAGGCGGTGGGTGACGGCCTGCTCGTCGACGAGGGCGGGGTCGGCGTCCGGGCCGAAGCCGCCGACGAGGAGGGCGAGCCGGGCGAGGATCTCCGGTTCGCCGGGCCGGCCGTCCTCCAGGGGGATCGCGGGCGGGCTGTAGCGGGCGTTGTTGCGCACGGCGAAGTTGCCGAACGCGAGGTCGTAGTGGGCGCCACGGGAGGGCGGGGGCGGCGGCAGGACGACGTCCGCGTGGCGGGTCGTCTCGTTGAGGTAGGGATCCACGCTGACCATGAAGTCCAGCCCCGCCAGGGCGCGGTCGAGGCGGGCTCCGTCGGGGGCGGACAGCACGGGGTTGCCGGCGATGGTGACCAGGGCGCGGATCCGTCCTTCGCCGGGGGTGTCGATCTCCTCGGCGAGGGCGGCGGCGGGCAGTTCGGAGGCGACCTCGGGGTGGCCGGAGACCCGGCTGTGCCAGCGGCCGGTGGTGAAGCCGCGTCCGGGTCCGGCCGGGCGGGGGGCGCGCGCGGTGGCCGGCAGCGGGAACATCGCGCCGCCGGGCCGGTCGAGGTTGCCGGTGAGGATGTTCAGCACGTCGATCAGCCAGCTGGCGAGGGTGCCGAAGCGTACGGCGGTGCTGCCCAGGCGCCCGTAGACGGCGGCGCTAGGGGCGGCGGCCAGGTCGCGGGCGAGGGTGCGGATCCGCTCGGCGGGGACGTCGCAGTACGGCGCGACGGCCTCGGGGGTGAAGTCGCGGGCCAGCGCCCGGACCTCGTCGACGCCGGTGACGTGCCCTTCGAGGTGACCGAGGCCGGTGAGTCCCTCGTCGAACAGCACGTGGACGACGGCGAAGAGCAGCGCGGCGTCGGTGCCGGGGCGCGGGGCGATGTGGAGGTCGGCGAGTTCGGCGGTGCGGGTGCGCTTGGGGTCGATGACGGTGAGCCTGCCGCCGCGGCGGCGCAGCGCCTTGAGCTTGCCGGGGAAGTCGGCGGCGGTGGCGAGGCTGCCGTTGGACACCAGGGGGTTGCCGCCGATGACGACCAGGTGGTCGGTGCGGTCCAGGTCGGGCACGGGGACGGCGAGCGCGTCGCCGTAGAGGTGGCCGCACGCCGCCTGCTTGGGCATCTGGTCCAGGGTGCTGGCCGAGAACAGCGCGCGGGTGCCGAGGGCGCGGACGACCATCGGCGGGTAGAGGCCGCCTGCGATGGTGTGCACGTTGGGGTTGCCCAGGTAGACGCCGGTCGCCGCGGCGCCGTGGGCCGCGCGGACGCGGGCCGCGCCCTCGGCGACGGCGGCGTACGCCTCGGCCCAGGTCGCCTCGGCGAGCACGCCGTCGCGGCGCACGAGCGGGCGGGTGAGCCGGTCGGGGTCACCGTCGACCTGGCCGAAGGCGGCGCCCTTCGGGCAGATGAAACCCGCGCTGAAGACGTCGTCGCGGTCGCCGCGGGCGCCGGTGACCCGGTCCGCGTCGATGGTCAGGGTCAGTCCGCACGTGGCCTCGCACAGCGGACAGATACGCAGGGCGGTACGACTGCTGGCCATCGGGCCTCCCGGGGGCAGGGCGCTTCCTCGTGTGCGGTCACCATACCGACCGGTATGCATGTCGGGATAGCACTTGCGGGGACGGCGCCCGCGGCCTACGGCTCCAGAACGCCCGCGAGGTAGGCGCGGAGCAGCACCTTCGTCTCTGCGATGAGCGCGGCCTCGCCCTGCGGGTCGGCGCGGAAGGCCATCTTGAGCAGCGCGTCGGCGGCCTCCACGCCCACCACGAAGGCGGTCCGCAGCCGCCGGTCGTCGGTCACGGCCACGCCGGCGGCGCCGAGCGGGGCGATGAGCAGGGCCCGGAGCCGGTCGGCGACGAGGTGGTTGGCCAGGTCGTTCACCGCCGGGCCGGGGGCCGGGCCGGCGAAGCTGACGAGGGCGAAGCCCGGCACGGTGCGCCGCATGGCGACGTACTGGTCGACGACGACGTCGATCAGCCGGCGCCAGTCCCCGGCGCCGCCTCGGTCCGCACCGAGGGCGTCGAGGCGGTCCGTGACCCCGGCGAGGTACTTGTCGAGGTTGCGGCGGGCGAGGGCGTCGGCCATGGCGCGCTTGTTCGAGAAGAAGCGGTAGACCGACCCGATCGGCACGCCCGCGCGGGCGGCCACCTCGCGCGTGCTCAGCTCCTCGTAGCCGCCCTCGTCGAGGATCGACGCGGCCGCGTCGAGGATCCGGGCGAAGCGTTCGGCGCTGCGCTGCTGGACGGGTACGCGCCGGAGACCGTTGCCGCTGCTGTGCACAAGGTCCATCATGCCGGTTTTCCACAGGGACCGGCCGGTCCCTTGCGGGGTTGATTCCTATGGACAACCATAGGAATCGTGACCAGCACAGAGATCACCAGCACCGACATCCCGGACGGCAAGGACCTCGCCCACCTCTCCGGCTTCGGCAACGAGCACATGAGCGAGGCGGTCCCCGGAGCGGTTCCGGCCGGCCGCAACTCACCGCAGCGCGCCCCGCTCGGCCTGTACGCGGAGCAGCTGAGCGGCACCGCCTTCACCGAGCCGCGGCATCACAACCGCCGTTCGTGGCTGTACCGCATCCGCCCCTCGGCGGCCCACCCGCCGTTCCGCCGGATCGCCAACGGGCGGCTGCGCAGCGCGCCCTTCACGCAGGCCGAGCCCGATCCCAACCGGCTGCGCTGGAGCCCGCTGCCGCTGCCGCAGGAGCCGGCCGACTTCGTGGACGGCCTGGTCACCGTCGGCGGCAACGGTGACGTGCTGCGCCGCGAGGGCATCGGCATCCACTGGTACGCGGCCAACCGCTCCATGGACGGCCGGGTGTTCTCCTCCTCCGACGGCGAGCTGCTGATCGTGCCGGAGCGCGGCCGGCTGCTGCTCCGCACCGAATTCGGCGTCCTGGTGGCCGGGCCGGGCCACATGGCGCTGGTCCCGCGCGGGGTGCGCTTCCGCGTCGAGCTGCCGGACGGCGACGCGCGCGGCTACGTCTGCGAGAACTACGGCCAGTCCTTCCGGCTGCCCGACCTCGGCCCGATCGGCGCCAACGGCCTGGCCAACGCGCGGGACTTCATGGCGCCCGTGGCGGCGTACGAGGACCGCGAGGAGCCGGTGGAGGTGGTGAACAAGTTCGGCGGCAACCTGTGGGCCGCCGAGTACGGCCACTCGCCGCTGGACGTCGTCGGCTGGCACGGCAACCTGGTGCCGTACGTGTACGACCTGCGGCGCTTCAATGTGCTGGGCAGCGTGAGCTACGACCACCCGGACCCGTCGATCTACACCGTGCTGACCTCGCCCTCCGACACCCCGGGGCTGGCCAACGCCGACTTCGTGGTCTTCGCGCCGCGCTGGCTGGTCGGGGAGGACACCTTCCGCCCGCCGTACTTCCACCGGAACGTGATGAGCGAGTTCATGGGGCTCGTCGAGGGCGCGTACGACGCCAAGGCGGAGGGCTTCGTCCCCGGCGGGGCCTCGCTGCACAACATGATGTCGGCGCACGGCCCGGACCGGACGACCTTCGACCGGGCGAGCGCGGCCGAGCTGGTCCCCCAGAAGGTGGACGACGGGCTGGCCTTCATGTTCGAGACCCGCTGGCCGGTGGTGGCGACCCCGGAGGCGCTGGGGGCCGAGCACCTGCAGCGGGACTACGACGGCGTGTGGCGGGGGCTGGAGCGACACTTCAGGCCATGACGACGAGCCCGAGCAGCACCTTCGCCCCCGACTCGCTGGTCCTGAACCGCAAGCTCCCCCTGTGGTACCAGGTCTCGCAGTCCCTGCGCGCCTCGATACTCGGCCGGCGTCCGGACGCTCCGCTGCGGCTGCCGACCGAGGACGCGCTGGCGGGGCACTACGGCGTCAGCGTGCTCACGATGCGGCAGGCGCTGAAGGAGCTGGAGGAGGAGGGGCTGATCAGCCGCCACCGGCGGCGGGGCACGTTCATCGAACCCACCGCGCTGCGCGGGGCGCCGGTGCGGCTGCTGGGCTCGGTCGACGCGATCGTCGCCCAGCAGTCCGGGGACCGCACCAGCGTGCTCAGCCACGGCCCGGCGCCCGTGCCGCCGGAGTTCGCCGAGTACTTCCCCGGGCGGGCGGACACCGTCGCCTACCGCCGGCTGCGCTGCGACGAGTCGGGTGAGCCGACCAACTGGGCGGAGAACTTCGTCCTGCCGGAGCTGGCCGCCCGGATCGACCTGGCGGACCTGGCGCGCTGGCCGATGACGAAGGTGCTCCGGGACGCCCTCGGCGTACGGATCAGCCGCATCACCGACACCGTCGAGGCGCGGCTGGCCGACCCGGACACCGCCCGCCTGCTGCAGGTGCCCCTGCTCAGCCCGATCCTGCACTACACGGGGGTGACCTACGACGACACCGGCCGCACGGTGGACGTCGTGCGCATCCACTACCGGGGCGACCGCTTCTCCTTCACCGTGACCATGGAGGCGCCCTGAGGGCCTCAGTAGCATGCTCACAGTGAGCGATGAAGCGCCGACGCTGGCCGACCTGATGCCGTGGTCCGTCCCGCCCCTGCGCCTGGGGCGGAGCTGGGTGATGGCCCCCGAGGCCGCGACCCTCGCCGCGCGCTGGGACCGGCTGGTGAAGGCCGGGGGCGCCGAGCGCGAGCGGCTGTTCCACCCCACCCGGGCGCGCACCCCGCACACCGCCGTCGCCCAGCTGCCGGGGCACCCCGCGCCCACCACCCGGCTGCAGCGGGAGGACGGCCCGATCGCGGAGCCGGTGCGGGTGCTGCACGGCCCGTACGACGAGCAGTGGCTCATCCCCGACCAGCGGCTGATCGACGCCGCCCGCCCCGAGTTGTGGCGGGTCGCCGACGAGGACCGGCAGCTGTACGCGGTGGAACTCCCGCGCCTGCCGCAGGTCCCGGGGCCGCCGCTGGTCTTCTCCGCACTGCTCCCCGACGGCCACTCCCCCGCCGGCCGGCCGGGCCGGATCCGGCCGCTGTTCCGCCGCCCCGGCGGCGCGGACCCCAACCTCGCGCCGGGTCTCCTGGACCGCCTCGCCGAGCGGCTCGGCACCCCGGTCGACGCGGAGGACGTGCTCGCCTGGATCGCCGCGCTCGCCACGGGCTCGCCCGCCGAGGTCCCGCTCACCGCCGATCCGGCGCTGTGGGCGGAGGGCGTCGCGCTGGGCCGCCGGATGCTGTGGCTGCACACCCGGGGCGCCCGTTTCTCCGATCCGGCGCAGGACCGCCCCGCCGGGCACCCCCGGCTGCCGGGCGGGCGGCGCCCCTACGTCCGGGCGGCGCTCCCCGACGTGCCGCGGGAGGCACCGTCGTACGACCCGGAGGACGAGGCGCTGATGCTGGGGAGCGGGCGGGTGGCGCCGGTGCCGGAGGCGGTGTGGGAGTTCCACGCCGCGGGGACGCGGGTGCTGGAGACCTGGTTCGAGCGGCGGATCCCCGACGGGGCGGCGGAGGGCCTCGACGCGATCCGGCCCGCCGCCTGGCCCCGGGCCAGGACGACCGAACTGCTGGAGCTGATCAGTGTGCTGGCCCTGCTGGCGGAGCTGCGGCCGTCACGCCGCGCGCTCGCCGCCCGGGTCGCGACGGGACCGCGGATCGGCGCCGCCGAGCTGCGCGCCGCGCACGTCCTGCCGGTGCCGGGGACGGCGCGCCGTCCGGCTTCCGTGCTGGACCACCACGAGGAGGGACCGGACGGGCAGTTCGTCCTGCTGTGACCACAAGTCGACATGACAACAGGCCCGGACGGAGTACACCGACGCGCCGCATGAAGCAGCGCGGTGCCGGGACGGTGTACTGCGCCCGAGCCTGTCCGCTGAGGGAACGCCGAGAACGCCTCCGGTCAGCCGCGGCTGCCGAAGAGCGAACGGCGCAGCCGCCGCAGCGGTGCGAACAGCGACACACGCGCCCCGCGGCTGGCGTTCGCGCGCACGTGGTCGCGCGAGGTCAGCTCGCGCATCAACAGCGTGGCCTCCTCCGCCTCCCGCTGCGGCGCGGCAGGGCCGGCCAGCACCGAGAGATGACGGTCGAGACGCGCACTGGACGCGCTGCTCCCGCACGTGACAGCAGGCACTCGCGGCCTGCTCCGCATTGCTATCTGATCCATGACACTCCCCACCCTTTCGAGGGCACCCGGCACCGGGCAGGGTAACCCTATCGTCCTGCGGCGTCACCTATGCATCCGCGTTCCCGGATTCACCTTCCCGTCAAGGGGGTTGACGTCACGAGCCGATCCCCAGTGCGAGCAGGGGAAGTTGGACCACGGTGTCCGAGCTCGGCACCGGGGATCCGCCAGTCGGCTCAACCGTGACGGTGAAGGCGTACGACCACTCGTCCAGCCCACCGGTCACGACCGGCCCGGGCGTGCCGTCCGCCGCCGCATCGGCGCCCAGCACGCCGAGGGAGCGGAAGGACGTCGGGCGCTCGCTCACCAGCCACAACTGGTAGACGCTGCGGCCCTCCAGCCGGGGCAGCCCGTGCACCGTCACCACGGCGCGGCGCATCCGCCGTGACACCACGGCGGTCACCCCCCGTCCGTGGTCGTCGCTGGCGTAGACGGGGCGGGCGTCGGCGGCCGTCAGCACCTCGTTCACCGCACGCGCGTCCCCGCGCTCCCGGTCCAGTTGCGCGGCGGTCCGCAGCAGCAGGGCGCCCAGCACCGCGCAGGCCAGGAGGGCCGCCCCGGCGCCCGCCCCGGCCAGGCGCGTCGCGGACGGCCGGCGCCACGCCTCCCACCACCGGCCCGGCGCCCGACCGTCGCGGGCGTCCTCGCCGGCGGGGCCCTCCGGTCCGTCCCGGTCGTCCGGCGCACCGTCCGCCGGCAGCGGCACCGACGAAGGCGGCGGCACCGGAGGCGGCGCCGCCACGGCGGAACCCCCGGCACCGAGCCGCACGGTGTCCCCGGCCAGTCGCCGCACCCGGTCCGCGCACGCGTCGCAGCGCATCAGATGCCGTTCGAATCGGCGCAGTTCCCGCGGCGCGAGGGTGTCGAGCGCGTACGCCGCGGCCAGTTCGTGCACGGAACCTCTCATGGGTCGCCCCGCTTCCCTCCGCGGTGCGCGCACCGTCCGGCCGGGCCAATATCACGTTACAGCCCTGTGACACAAATTCACCCCGGTCCGCCAATCCGCCGTCCGCACGGCCACGAACAACCCACGCAGGACCTCTTCCAAGGGGGAGGGGCCAGACTCGCGAAGGACCGACGCGATGACCGCACACAGCAGGAACAGGCTCAGGGCCCGCTTCGGGCGATCGCGCACGATCGCCCTGCTGGCCGTGGGTGCAGTGGCCGCGGGGGGACTCGCCGCCGTGGGCGTCACCGGACTGGAGCCGGGGACGGCACAGGCGTCCAGCCACCGGGAGGCGCCGCTGATCTCGGGGCAGCCGCAGTACGACACCACGGACGTCTACGCGTTCGTCAGCCCCGACCGCCCGGACACCACCACCCTGGTGGCGAACTGGATCCCGTTCGAGGACCCGGCCGGCGGCCCGAACTTCTACAAGTTCGCCGACGACGCCCAGTACGACATCCACATCGACAGCGACGGCGACGCGCAGGGCGACTACCTCTACCGGTGGACGTTCCAGGACCACTTCCGCAACAAGAAGACCTTCCTGTACAACACCGGCCCGGTCACGAGCCTCGACGACCCGGACCTGAACTTCCGCCAGACCTACGACATCGACCTGTTCCGGCTGCACGACCAGCAGGTCACCGGCCGCTACAAGGTCGCGAACGACGTGCCGGTCGCGCCGTCGAACGTCGGCAAGGCCTCGATGCCGGACTACAACGTGCTGCGCCGGCAGGCCGTCAAGCACCTCGGCCGCGGCACCACGGCCTTCGCCGGCCAGGCCGACGACCCGTTCTTCCTGGACCTGCGGGTCTTCGACCTGCTCTACGGCGGCAACCTCTCCGAGGTCGGCGACGACACCCTCAAGGGCTACAACGTCAACACCATAGCCCTGCAGGTCCCGACGGCCTCGATCCGCCAGTCGGCGAAGCAGCCGGTGATCGGCATCTGGTCCACCACGCAGCGACGGACCGCGAACGGCGACTGGGCGCAGGTCTCCCGCCTCGGCATGCCGCTGGTGAACGAGGTGGTCAACCCGCTCAAGGACAAGGACCGGTTCAACGCGTCCTCGCCCTGGAACGACGGCCAGTTCCTCAAGAACGTGACGCACCCCGAACTGCCCAAGCTCATCGAGGGCATCTACAAGATCAAGGCCCCGGCCACCCCGCGCAACGACCTCGTCCAGGTGTTCCTGACGGGCGTGCCCAAGCTCAACCAGCCGCCGCACGTCCGCCCGTCGGAGATGCTGCGGCTGAACACGGCCGTGCCGCCGGCCGCCGAGCCCAAGCGGCTCGGCGTCCTGGACGGCGACACCGCGGGCTTCCCCAACGGCCGCAGGCTGGGCGACGACGTCGTCGACATCGCGCTGCAGGTGGTGGAGGGCGAACTGGTCGGGTCGAAGAACGACCTGGGCGACGCCGTCGACGCCAACGACCGGACCTTCGGCGCCGGCTTCCCGTACGTGGCCCTGCCGGCCTCCGGCTCGGACGGCCCACTGGCCAAGCCGGCCACCGAATCGGCGCAGACCGACGGGGTCACCCAGCTCAACGCGGACGGCCTGCTCACCGGCGGCGGTGACGACGACACCGTGCTGATCGCCTCCGCGGCCTCCGGCGGCGCGGGCGTGCTGCTGATCGGTGCGGCGCTGCTGTGGTGGCGGACGCGCCGCCGCCCCTCCGGCCGCGGGGCGCACGGCCGGGCCTGAGGCCCGGCCACCGGCCACCCGGCCAACGGCCACCGCAGGAAGCACACCGCACGGCACCCGGCCGGGGCGCACCGCGAGCGTCCCGGCCGGGCTCCACCCCATCATCCCGAAAGGCAGCAGCCATGGACGTACCGGCCCCGGGCCGACTGCGCGCCGCCGCCCTGTACGCGGCGCTGGTACTGGGCCTCGCGCTGGCGCTCACCGCGGGCGCGCTGGTCCTCGGCGGGCCCTCCGCCCCGCGGGACACCGCGCGGGCCGCGGCGCCCGCCGCCGACGCCCCCCTGGACCGCCTCGCCGAGGGCGACCTCGCGGGCGGCATCGCGGCCCTGCAGACGCATCTGCGGGCCCAGCCCAAGGACGCCGCGGGGTGGGCCGCGCTCGGCGCCGCCTACGTCGAGCAGGCCAGGACCAGCGGCGACCCGACCCGCTACCCGCAGGCGCAGGCGGCGTTCAGCCGCTCGCTGCGGATCTCCCCGCGCGGCAACGACGCGGCTCTCGCCGGGCGTGCCGCGCTCGCCGCCGCGCGCCACGACTTCCGCACCGCCCTCACCGAGGCGGACCGGGCGCTGAAGGTCAACCCCTACGGAGAGCGCGCCCTCGCCGTCCGGGTCGACGCCCTGGTCGAACTCGGCCGCTACGACGAGGCGCTGCGCGCCGCCGAGCACGCCGACGCGGTGCGCCCCGGCATCCCGGTCTTCACCCGCCTCGCCTATGTCCACGAACTGCGCGGCGACCCGGCCGGCGCCCGCCGCATCCTGACCCGCGCCCTGGACTCCGCCGCGACCCCGGGCGACACCGCCTACGTCGCCACGGCTCTGGGCCAGCTCGCCTGGAGCCAGGGCCGGTACCCGGCCGCGCTGCGGCACTTCGCCACCGCGCTGCGGGCCGACCCCGGCTACCTGCCGGCGGTCGAGGGCCGCGGCCGTACGTACGCGGCGCGCGGCGACCGGGAGAAGGCCCTGCGCGACCTGGGCCGGGTCGTCGACCGCCACCCGCTGCCCGCGCAACTCGCGGAACTGGGCGAGCTGTACGAGGCCGCGGGGCAGAAGGAGCGGGCGGAGCAGCAGTACGCGGTGGTCGGCACCTGGATCGCCCTCGCCAGGGCGAACGGCGTCGCCACCGACCTGGACGCGGCGCTGGTCGCGGCCGACCACGGGGACGCGGCGGAGGCGCTGCGCGCGGCGCGGGCCGAATGGTCGCGCCGGCGGACCGTCCACACCGCCGACGCGCTCGCCTGGGCCCTGCACGTCAACGGCCGCGACCGCGAGGCCCTGGCGTACGCCGAGCGCTCCTCGGCCCCGGGCTACCGCAACGCGGCCTTCCTCTACCACCGAGGGGTCATCGAGGCGGCCCTCGGGAAGCACGAGGCGGCCAGGACGTCGCTGACCGCGGCGCTCCGCCTCAACCCCGGCTTCTCCCCCACCGCGGCCCCCGCCGCCCGCCGCGCGCTGGCCCGCATCGAAGGAGACCCGTCGTGATCCGACGCAGGACGGCCGCCGTGGCGGCCGCGGCAGCGGTGGGAGCGGCCCTCGCGCTGCTGCCCGCGGGGCAGGCGCAGGCGCATCCGCTGGGCAACTTCACCGTCAACCGCTACGACGGCCTGGTCGCCGCCCCCGGCGTGCTGCGGATCGACCACGTCGAGGACCTCGCCGAGATCCCCGCGGCGCAGGCCGTGCCCGCGATCGACCGGGACGGCGACCGGGCGCTGGACCGCGCCGAGTTGGCGGACTGGGCGGAGGCGCGCTGCGACGCCGCCGCCAAGGGCGCGCGGGCCGCCGTCGGCGGGCGCCGCGAACCGGTCGCGGTGCGCCGGGCCACGGCGGCCGTACGGCCCGGGCAGGCGGGGCTGACGACGCTGCGCGTCGAGTGCCGGATGACGGCGCGGCTGCCGTCCGGGGAGCCGACGTCCCTGGAGTACCGTCCGGCGGACGTCGCCACCGGACCGGGCTGGCGGGAGATCACCGCGCGCGGCGACCGCGTGACCCTCCACGACGCCGATGTGTCAGGGGAGTCGGTGTCGCGGCGGCTCACCGCGTACCCGAAGGACCTGCTCTCCTCGCCCGCCGACGAACGGGCGGCCGGCTTCCGGCTGACCCCGGGCGGCCCCGCGCTGGTGGCGGAGGAGGACTCCCCCGCCACCGCCGGTGTGCTGCCGCGCGGCGCGGACCGCTGGACGCGGGCCCTCACCGACCTGGTGTCGCGGCACGCGCTCACCCCGGGCTTCGCCGCCCTGGCGCTGCTGACGGCGCTGGCACTGGGCGCGATGCACGCGCTCGCGCCCGGGCACGGCAAGACGCTGATGGCCGCCGCGGCCGCGGCGGGCGGGCGGCGGTCGCGCCGGGACATGGTCGCGCTGGGCGCGTCGGTGACGGTCACCCACACGCTGGGGGTGTTCGCGCTCGGCCTGCTGGTGACGAGCGGTTCGGCCGCGGCACCCTCGGTCATCGGCTGGCTCGGCGTCGCGAGCGGCGTGCTCGTCGCCGGCGCCGGGGCGGCGCTGCTGCGCCGCGCGTGGCGGCTGCGGGACCGGGAGCACGGTCATGGGCACGGCCACGGGGACGGGGACGGTCCCCACGACCGCGGCCCCCACCACCACGGACACGGACACCCGCACCACCACCCCGCGCCCTCCTCCGGGACGGCGGCACAGGCCGCGCCCGCCGCCGTCCTCACCGCCGAACGCCCCGCGCCGCGGCCCCCCGTCCACGCCCACCCGCACCCACACACCCACACCCACGAGCCGCGGCCCACCCTGCGGGGCACGATCCTGCTGGGCTTCGCGGGTGGTCTCGTCCCCAGTCCCTCCGCGGTCGTCGTCCTGGTGGGCGCGGCGGCGCTGGGCCAGGCCTGGTTCGGCTTCCTGCTGGTCCTCGCGTACGGCGCGGGGCTGGCGATCACGCTCACGGCCGCCGGTTTCGCGGTCGTCCGCCTCGGGCGGCTGGCCGGGAAGGCGTCGGCGCTGCGGGTGCGCGGCGGGCCGTTCACGGCGGCGCGCCGGCTCGCGCCCCTGGCCACCGCGTCCGTGGTGCTGGTGCTGGGCTGCGGCCTGGTACTCAGGGCGGCGCTGGCGATGGCCGGTTGAGGGAGCTTTCCGTCGAAAGGGTCCGTTCGGGAGGAAGTTCGGTCATGCTGGGCTGCGGGCGGCACGAAGGGGGGACACGCCGATGACACGGCTCGTGGCGGGGCGCTACCGGCTGATCAGCGAGCTGGGCCGGGGCGGCATGGGTGTGGTGTGGCTGGCCCGGGACGAACTGCTGGGCCGCGAGGTGGCCGTCAAGGAGGTCAAGGCCCCGCCGGGCCTGGAGGACCGGGAGGTCGAGCGCCTGTACGCCCGGCTGCAGCAGGAGGGGATCGCGGCCGCGCGGGTCGAGCACCCCAACGTCATCAAGGTGTACGACGTGGCCATGGCCGAGGGCAGTCCGTGGATCGTCATGGAGCTCGTCCGGGGCGTGACGCTCGACGACGTCCTCGACGCGGAGGGCCCCATGGACCCGCGCCGCGCCGCGGGGATCGGCGGCAAGGTGCTGGAGGCGCTGCGCGCCGGCCATGCCGCCGGGGTGCTGCACCGCGACGTGAAGCCGGGCAACGTGCTGATCGGCAACGACGGCCGGGTCGTGCTCACCGACTTCGGCATCGCCATGATCGAGGGCTCCTCGGCGATCACCCGCACGGGCGAACTGGTCGGCTCACCCGAGTACCTGGCCCCCGAGCGGGCGCTCGGCCGCCGCCCCGGACCGGAGTCGGACCTGTGGTCGCTCGGGGTGCTGCTCTACGTGGCGGCGGAGGGCGGGTCGCCGTTCCGCCGCGAGACGGCGCTGAGCACGATGCGCGCGGTGGTGGACGAGGAACTGCCCGCGCCGCGCCGGGCGGGACCCCTCGCCCCGGTGATCACGGGACTGCTGCAGAAGGACCCGGCGGTCCGGCCCCCGGGCGAGGAGGTGCAGCGGCGGCTGGACGCCCTCGCCGCCGGGCGCACCCCGCCCGGGGCCGGAACGGCCTACGCCACCACCCAGGCCGCCGTGCCGCTGCCGCCGGGGCCGGACGGCACACCGTTCCGGTCGGCCCCGGTCTCCTCGACCCCCGTCTCCTCGACACCGCTCGGGCCGACGGCCCCCGTGGGCCCCGGATACGGCGCCGCGCCCGCGGGCGGTCGCCAGGCCCGGCCGCGCCGCGCGGCGGTGGCGATGGCGGCGGGCGTGCTCGCCCTCGCCCTGGGCATCGGGGGCGTTGCCTACGCCCTCCTCGACGACGACCCGGCCGGCGGTTCCGGCCGCGGCACCACCGCCGGGAACACCCCGGGCGGCGGCCGCACCCCGTCCGCCACCGGCTCGCAGGAGGACGACGGCGACGCGGACGCCAGCGGTTACGAGGCGACGGCCGGGGGCGGTTCGGGGTCCCCGCACACCTCTGCGCCGCACACCACGCCGGCGCAGGTGAACGTCCATGTCACGGTGTCGGCCGTGCGCGACACCTACACCGGGAGCTGCCCGCCGCCCGCCGAGCAGGCACCGTCCTTCTCCGCGGTCGTCACGGTCGACCGCACTCCGGTGACGGTCTCCTACCGCTGGACGTCGAGCGCCGGCGGTTCCGGCCACGCCTGGCAGAGCCTCGACTTCCCCGCGGGGGGCCCGAAGAGCCGCACGGTCCCGTACACGGAGCCGTCCTACGAGCCGGAGGGCACGATCGAGGGCTGGGTCGCGCTCGCCGTTCGCAGCCCGGTGCGGACGGAGTCCGGGCACGTCCCGTTCACGGTCACGTGCCAGGCGCCGAGCCCGTCGCCGAGCGTCTCGGACGAGACGGCTCCGACCCCCTGAGGCCGCCCCGGCACGGGCGAGGGGTGCCGGGCGGTGGCCCGGCACCCCTCGTCTCACGTCGTGCGGGTGCTCCGTACCGTCGTCGTGCCGCGCGTCACGCGGCGGAGGTGAACACCGGCAGGTAGCCGCCCGACTGGCCGGAGGCGGTGGGGTGGTACGACTCGTAGACGGGGAGGGTGAGGCTGTGCAGCCACGCCGAGCCCGAGCAGAGCTCGTGCCCGGTGAAGGTGCCCCGGACGTCGGCGAAGGCGAAGCCGTGGTCGGCCGCGCGCTTGGCGGTGACGGTGTCGAGGAGGTCGGCCGCGTCGTTGATGGCCCTGCGCTTGGTCTCGCTGAGGCCGATGCAGGTGGTGCCCAGCTTGTAGAAGCGCGGGTAGCCGAGGACGACGACACGGGCCGAGGGGGACCGGGTGCTGATGGCGTTGTAGACGGAGTCGAGCCGCGCGGGCAGCTGGTTGTTGGCGAAGTCCCTGGCCTGGTTGATACGGCTGAGGCAGGTGCTGTCGGAGCTGAGGACACAGGTGGTCATCACGTCGGCGAAGCCGGCGTCGTTGCCGCCGATGCTGATACTGACCAGGGTCGTCGAGGAGTTGAGCGGACCGAGCTGGTTGTTGAGCACGTCGGTGGTGGTCGCTCCGGAACACGCGGTGAAAGAGAACCCGGACGGGCTATGCGCGTTCGCCCACAGCCGGGGGAACGCCTTGCTGCTGCGGTAGCAGCTGCCGCTCGCGCTGTCGTAGCTGCCGGCCCCGACTCCGGCGGAGTACGAGTCGCCGAGGGCCGCGTAGACGGGGCCGGCGGCGTGGGCGGAACCGGCACCGAACAGGGCGAGTGCGGTGGTAAGGAGAAGTGCGGATGCGGCTGACACGAAACGGGACAGTCTCATGGAACCTCCCTTAGCAGGATCTCTGCCGCATCTTTCGTACCGCGCGGTAACACGTTCGGGAAGTGTCCATGCCAAGATTTCTTGACATGGACATTTCTGTCAGTCGAGCGATCACCGCCGTGTGCGCCGAATGTGACGCCGCCTCGACCCAGGGGCTGGTCCCCCAGACGGAGCGCGCCCGCGGGGCACCGGCGGCAACTCCGCCCGAACACGACTCCGTTCGAACACAGCACCCCCTCGGGGCGAACAGTTCGACGGAAATCGCCCACATTATGAGGGCCCGTCACCCCTTCGTGGACGGCGGCTGCTTCTGTTCGCCCCTTCCTTGACGCCCGCGCCCGAATTGAGCGACATTGAACTTCTGCATCCGGCGTTTTGGGGGGCAAAGTCGCCAATGCAACCAACGCGTAGAGACAACGCATCCGGTCACCCGATCGGCAACGAATCACTTCCCTTGCTGGCGGGCGCCGCCGTGGGAGTCGGCGGGGTCGGCGCGGTGCTCGCGCTGGCGGACATCGCCTCGCCCGTCAGGGCACCTTTCACCTTCTTCTTCCTGCTGGCCGCCCCGGCGGCAGCGCTCGCCGGGGCTCTGCGCTCCCTCGACCCGCTGAGCCGGGCGGTGGTGGCGGCCGGCGGCACGATCGTGATCGACCTGCTGGTGGCGCAGGGCCTGCTGGCCCTGCACCTGTGGTCGGTCCGCGGGGGTGTCGCGGTGATCGCGGCGCTGAGCGCCGCACTGTTCCTGCTGCCGCTGCTGCGGCACTCCCTTGCCCGGGCCGAGAGAAGGCGGACTCCGTAAAGTGGACATCACCGTGTACCGCCCCGGCGAGCTCACCGCCGCCGACCGGGCGGAGTGGACCCGCGTGCAGGACCAGGCCGTCGCCTCGGGCAGCCCGCAGTTGGGGAACCCCTTCCTGTCACCCGAGTTCACGCTCGCCGTGGCGCACCACCACCGGGGCGTGCGCATCGCCGTGGTCCGCGAGGACGGCGTCCCGGTCGCCTTCTTCCCGTACCAGCGCTCGGCGGCCGGCGTGGGCCGGGCCGTCGGGCTCGGGCTGTCGGACTGCCAGGGGCTCGTGCACCGGCCGGGCTTCCAGTGGGACGCGCGGGAGCTGCTGCGCGCCTGCGGCCTGGCCGTCTGGGAGTTCGACCACCTGATGGAGGGCCAGAAGCCCTTCGAGGAGGGCGCGACCGGGACGTACCCCTCACCCGTCATGGACGTGGAACACGGGTACGAGGCGTATCTCGGCCATCTTCGCGCGCACTCGCCCAAGTTCCTGCGGACCACGCTCGCCAAGGAGCGCAAACTCGGCCGGGACGTCGGCGAGGTGCGCTACGTGCACGACGAGCGGGACGTCGCGGCGCTGCGGCGGCTGATGGCGTGGAAGTCCGCGCAGTACCGAAGAACCGGGCGCAGCGACCGCTTCGCCCGGCCGTGGATCGTCGAGTTGGTGGAGCACCTCTTCCACACCCGCGCCGAGGGCTTCGCGGGGCAGCTTTCGGTGCTGTACGCGGGAGAGCGGCCGGTCGCGGCGCACTTCGGGATGCGTTCGCCCGCCGTGCTGGCCTGCTGGTTCCCGGCGTACGACACCGAGTTCTCGAAGTTCTCGCCGGGTCTGGTGCTGCACCTGCGGATGGCGGAGGGAGCCGCCGCCGACGGGGTGGCCCAGCTCGACCTGGGCCGCGGCCACAAGGAGTACAAGGAGTCGCTCAAGACGCGGGATCTGGCGGTCTCCGAGGGGTGGGTGACCCGCCGGCATCCGGTCGCGCTCGGACACCGCGCCCGGCGCGCGCCGGTGCGCGCGCTGCGCAACGCGGTGACGGCCCGGCCCGCGCTGCGGGAGCCCGCGGACCGATTCCTCAAGCGTGTGGGACGGTTGCGCGCCGGCGCTCAATAACGGACATTGCCGTACAGGCATGATCAATCAGACGACTCCACGGCAATTTCTTAAAACGGTATTCACTCTGTCAGGTATTGCCATAGGGTCTCAATCCTCAATATTGTCGTACATCCACCCGCGGCGACCTGTCATGCACAGCGGCTCAAGGGGAGGGCCAGAGAGTCGCGACAGGACAACCGCGGGGCGCGGTAGGGGGGTGCCGTGCTCGGTCACCGTCACACGTGTGCCGAGCCGCGAACCGCGCGGCCGGTCACGCATGCCCGTTCACCCGGCCGGCCTGCGCTCGGGACACCGACATGCCTGCCATGCGCGGGGTCCCGGGCGGGGTGAGACCAACCCCCCTTTCGAACCGGACACGCCACAGGGCCGCCCGTGCGGGCGGCCCACCGGACGAGAGGGAAACACGACTCATGAGCTCCTTCCTGCGCCCGGCAGCCACCGGGCAGGCGCAGACCGCCGCGGTCCTGGCGCCTGACCATTTCACGCCGGTCTCCACGCACTTGGCCATCGCTCCGCTGGTCAGCGTGGTCATCCCGGCGATGAACGAGGCGGAGAACCTGCCGCACGTGTTCGCCACCCTGCCGTCCTGGATCCACGAAGTGGTCCTGGTCGACGGGAACTCCACCGACGACACCGTCCGCGTCGCCCGAGAACTGCGGCCCGACGTGCGGATCGTCCCGCAGACCGGCAAGGGCAAGGGGGACGCCCTGATCGCCGGCTTCACCGCCTGCACCGGTGAGATCATCGTCATGGTCGACGCCGACGGGTCGGCGGACGGCTCCGAGATCGTCTCCTACGTCTCCGCCCTGGTCGCCGGCGCGGACTTCGCCAAGGGCTCGCGCTTCGCCAACGGCGGGGGCACCGACGACATGACCCCCATCCGCAAGCTGGGCAACCGCGTGCTGTGCGCCGCCGTCAACGCCAAGTTCGGGGCCCGGTACACCGATCTGTGCTACGGGTACAACGCCTTCTGGCGGCACTGCCTGGACAAGATCACCCTGGACTGCACCGGCTTCGAGGTGGAGACCCTGATGAACATCAGAGTGGTCACGGCCGGTCTGAAGGTCCAGGAGATCCCCAGCCACGAGTACGTGCGCATCCACGGCGCCAGCAACCTGCGCGCGGTCCGCGACGGGTTACGGGTCCTCAAGGTCATCCTCCGGGAGAAGAACGAGCGCCGGGCGGCCCGCCGCGAGGGGGCCCGGTGACCCACGAGGACCTCCTCCGGGTGTCCGTGGTCGTCTGCGCGTACACCGAGGACCGCTGGGAGGACATCCTCGCCGCGGTGGCCTCGGTGCACGCGCAACGCCTCCCGGCCCATGAGGTGCTGCTGGTGGTCGACCACAACCCCGTCCTGCTGGCCCGGCTGACCCGCCGCTACGAGGGCACGGCCGTGCGGGTGCTGCCCAACGCCGGGCCCCGCGGCCTGTCCGCCGGCCGCAACACCGGTATCGCCGCGTCGCGGGGCGAGGTCGTCGCGTTCCTCGACGACGACGCCGTCGCCGAACGCGACTGGCTGCACTGGTTCGCCGACGCCTACCGGGACCCGCTGGTCATGGGCGTCGGAGGGCGCACCCGCCCGGTGTGGGCCTCGGGGCGCCGGCCGCGCTGGTTCCCCGAGGAGTTCGACTGGGTGGTCGGCGCCTCCTACCGCGGGCAGCCCGCCGGCCGCGCCAGGGTCCGCAACGTGCTCGGCGGCAACGCCTCGTTCCGGCGGATCGCCTTCGACATCGCCGGGGGCTTCGCCACCGGCATCGGCCGGGACGGCGACCGGCGCCCACTGGGCTGCGAGGAGACCGAGTTCTGCATCCGGCTCGCCCAGGCCAAGCCGGGCAGCGTGCTGCTCGTCGACGACCGCGCCGTGATCTGGCACCGCGTCCCCGAGGCCCGGGAGCGCTTCGGCTACTTCCGCACCCGCTGCTACGCCGAGGGCCTGTCGAAGGCCCTGGTCACCCGGAGCGTCGGCACGGACGCCGGACTCGAGACCGAACGGCGGTACGCCACCCGTGTCCTGCCCGCCGGTGCGGCCCGCGGGCTGCGCGACGCCCTCCGCGGGCGTCCCGGCGGCGCGGGCCGGGCAGGCGCGATCGTCGCCGGCGTCGCGACGACGGCGACGGGCTACGCCGTCGCCAGGTTCCGCACCCGAGGGGAGGCCGGCCCGGCATGAGACCGAGCGCCGCGTCCCCGTCCGACCACAACGCACCGGGAGGTGCCGTCGCATGACCGAGCCGGCCGGGCAGGGGAGCGGTCCCGTGCCGATCCTGATGTACCACGCCGTCACCGACACGCCCGCGCCCGCCACACGCGGGCTGTCGGTGACCCCCGCCGCCCTCGCCGGGCAGATGACGCTGCTCGGCGCACGCGGCTTCACCCCACTCGGCACGGCGGAGCTGGCCGAGGCGTGGCGCACGGGGCGGCCGCTGCCGCGCCGCCCCGTGCTGATCACCTTCGACGACGGCTACGAGGGCGTGCACCGGCACGCCCTCCCGGTGCTGAAGGGCCTCGGCTTCCCGGCGACGCTCTTCGTCTCCACCGGCTGGCTGCGCGGGCCGTACGAGCTGCCGGGCGCCGCGCCGGACGCCATGCTCGATTGGGACCAGGTGCGCGAACTGGCCGCCACCGGCGTGGAGATCGGGGGCCACAGCCACTCCCATCCCCAGCTGGACCAGCTCGGCGACGAACGCCTCTGGTTCGAGGTGCTGCGCTGCAAGGAGGTCCTCCGCGACGAACTCGGCGCGGCGCCGGTGTCCTTCGCCTACCCGTACGGCTACTCCAGCCGTCGCGTACGGCGTGCCGTGCGCTTCGCGGGGTTCACCTCGGCCCTCGCCGTCGGCAACGCCCTCGCGGACCGCCGCCGCCAGGCGCCGTACGCCCTGGCCCGGGTGACCGTGCGCCGCAGCACCGGGATCGAGGAGTTCGAGCGGCTGGTCGAGGGCCGGGCCGTCGCACGCAACTTCGCCGGGGACCGGGCGCTGACCAAGGGGTACGCCCTGGTCCGCAGAGCCCGCCGGTGCCTGCGGAAGGTGCACGAGACCCGTGTCTGAGACGACCGCCACCACGAGCACGACCCCCGCAAACCCCGAGGCCACCGCCCCGCCGCCGCCCGCCGCCACCGGCGGCGGCCCCGTCGGCGGCGGCGCGGGCGGCGGCGCGTCCGCCCGGCGCGGCGGCAACCAGCTGTTCCGCAACGCGTACGCGCTGATGCTCAACACCGGTGTCTCCGCGGTCCTGGGCCTGGGCTACTGGCTCGTCGCCGCGCGCTACTACACCGAGGACGCGGTCGGCCAGGGCTCGGCGGCGATCGCCGCGATGAAGTTCCTCGCCGGGCTCACCGCCGTGACGCTCACCGGGGCGCTGGCCCGCTACATCCCGGTCTCGGGGCGCCGCACCGGCCGGCTGATCTTCGGTACGTACGCCGGGAGTTCGGCCGTCGTGGCCCTCGCGGCGGCGGTCTTCCTGCTGACCCTGGACTTCTGGGGCCCCTCGTACCGGTTCCTGCACGGGCCCGTCAACGGGCTCGGCTTCCTCGCGGCGGTCGTCGGCTGGTCGCTGCTGACCCTGCAGGACGGGGTGCTGACCGGACTGCGCAGCGCGGTGTGGGTGCCGGTGGGCAACACCGTGTTCTCGGCGGCCAAGCTGGCGCTGCTGGTGGGCATCGCCGCGGCCGTGCCGACGGCGGGGGTCTTCGTCTCGTGGGTCGCCGCGATCGCCCTGTCGGTCGTGCCGCTCGGCTGGCTGGTCTTCCGGCGGCTGGTGCCCCGGCACGTCAAGGCCACCGAGGGCAGCACCGAACCGCCCCGGCCGCGCGAGATGCGGCGCTTCGTCGCGGGGGACGCGACCGGCTCCTTCTTCGCCCTCGCCGTGGTGTACCTGGTGCCGGTGATCGTGGCCTCGCAGATCAGCTCCGCGGACAACGCGTACTTCTACATCACGATGACGATAGGCGGCACGATCGACCTGCTGGCGATCAACATGGGTTCCTCGCTGACCGTCGAGGGCGCGCACGACCCCTCGCGGATCGCCGAGAACTGCCGGGCCGCCCTGCGCCGGATGGCCAGGATCATGGTCCCGATCGCCCTGTTCATGCTCGTCTTCGCCCCGCAGATCCTCGGCGTCTTCGGCGAGGGCTACGCGCGGGAGGGCGCGCCGCTGCTGCGGCTGCTGGCGCTCTGCTCGCTGACCCGGGTCCTGATCGAGGTCTACTTCGGCATCCTGCGCGCCCAGAGCCGCACCGGCCTGCTCGCCCTCCTGCAGGGCCTGCTGTGCGTCCTGGTGCTGGGGCTCACCCTCGCGCTGCTGGGCCCGCTGGGCATCACCGGCGCTGGCTGGGCCGAGCTGGGCAGCCTGGTCGTCATCGCGGTGGTCTCGCTGGTCGGGCTGCGCAGGCTGATGTCCGGAGCGTCCGGCGCCACCGCCGGAACCGGGACCCCGCCGGACGGACCGGCCGGCACCGCACCGCAGGCGGCCACGGCTGCGAAGGCGGCGAAGGCGGCCGAGGCGGAGGGCGCCGGTGAGGACCTGGAGATCGTCTACGGCACGCGCTGGGCGCGCGCCGCCGCCCTGGACAGCGACACGCTGCGGCTCGGCGTGCGCATGGACTTCGACCATCCCGAACGGCGCCCGTACGTGACGCCGCCGCAGGGCACCGCCGTACCACCGGCTTTGCCACCGGCCGCGACGGCGCTCCCGGGGCCGTCGTCGTCCGCCGGGCCGCGGGATCCGGGCCCGCCGGCGCTGCCGCCGCCGGAGGAGGGACGGCGCGGCCGCGCCATGCTGCTCGAACTCGGGGTGTGGGGGCTGCTGCTGGGCGCGCTCGGGCTGTACTGGCTTCCCCTGCGTGGCATGGACGACGCCTCGCTGGACGCCATGAACGGACTCGGCCTGATCTCCGTCCTGCCACCTGCGACACTGGCCGGCGCTGCGCTGCTCGTCCTGACGTTCGTCTGCGGCCTGTGGCTGCCGGGGCGCCGGCCGTGGCTCCTGGCCGCCGTCCTGCTGGCGACCGTGGCGTCCCTGCACGCCGTCCCGGCCGTGCTGGAGGAACAGCCGCGGTTCGCGACGGCCTGGCAGCACGCGGGCTTCATCGACTACATCGGCCGGACCGGGGACGCCGCGCCCGACATGGACGCCCGGTTCTCGTGGCCCGGCTTCTTCGCGGCGGTCACGCTCGTCGCCTCGGCCTGCGGGGTCACCGACCTCACCGAGGTGCTGCGCTGGTGGCCCACGGCCGTCCAGTTGCTCTCCCTGGCCCCGCTGGCGCTGCTGCTGCGCTCGGTGCGGGCCGGCCGGCGGGCCAAGTGGTGCGCGGCGTGGCTGTTCGCGCTGTGCGGCTGGGTGGGGCAGGACTACTTCTCCCCGCAGTCCGCCAACTATCTGCTGTACCTGACGTTCGTCGCCGTGCTCCTGGTGTGGTTCCGTGCCGCCGGCCCGCCCGCGGGAAGGCTCATCCCCGGCGAGGCCGACGTACCGCCGGTGGGCCGGAGCGACCGGGCGCTGCTGCTGGCACTGCTGGTGGGGCTGTTCGCCGCCTCCGTCGTCAGCCACCAGCTCACTCCGTTCGTCATGCTCGGCGTGCTCACGGTGCTGGTGCTCGTCCGCCGCTCGACGCCGCGCGGGCTGCCGCTGTTGTGCGGGGTACTGCTGCTCGGGTGGATCTGCTTCGTCGCCGAACCGTACTGGTCGGGTCACTTCGACGAGCTGTTCGGCGGCATGGGCTCGCTCGGCGGCAACGTCTCCTCCAGCGTGTCCGGGCGCATCGAGGGCGGCAGCACCGTCCACAAGCTGGTGCTGTACGTGCGGGTGGCCCTGGCCGGCGCGGTCATGGCGCTGGCGGTGCTGGGATGGCTGCGCCGCCGCTGGGCGGGGATCGGCGACCGGGCGCTGCTGGTGCTGCTGGTCGTGCCCTTCCTGGGCTTCGGCATGCAGTCCTACGGCGGCGAAATGGCGCTGCGGGTGTTCCTCTTCGCCCTGCCCGGAGCCTGTGTGCTCGGGGCGCTGGCGATCTTCCCGCGCAGCTCCTCGGACCGCGGTTGGCGCGGGCCCGTCGCCGCGCTGCTCGCCGGCTGGGTGCTCATCGCGGGCTTCCTCGTGGCGCGCTGGGGCAACGAGTCCTTCGAGCGGGTCCGCACGGGCGAGGTCGCGGCCATGGAGTACGTGTACGAGCACGACAGGCCCACGGCGCGGGTGGTCTGGCTCAGCACCGACCCCGTGGACGACGTCACGCCCAGCCTGCCGTGGAACGCCCGCGACATGGAGCGCGTGACATACGTGCCGGTGCTCGCCCCGCGCGACCCGGTGCTGGTCGGTCCGCTGGTCGAGGCGCTGCGCGACGCCGGGCCCAACTCCTACCTGATGGTGTCGCGCGGGCAGAACACCTATCTGCAGCTCGACGCGGGCTTCTCGGCGACCTGGCCGGACAAGCTGCTGCGCTCCCTCGACACGCGCCCCGAGCTTCGGCCGGTGCTGCGCGACGAGGACGCGACGCTCTACGAGCTGCGGGAGCAGCCCAGCGACTGGGCGGTACCGGAGCCACGGCCGGGACGCGTCTTCCCGGTCGTCACCTGGAACACCTGGACGGCGGCGGGCGTGCTGGCCGGGGTGGCGCTGCTGGTGCTGCTCGGCGCCCGCGAGCTGGCCCGTGCCACGGTGCCCGAGGTGCTGCGGCGGCGCGGCATGCGGATCTCGCTGCTCGCGGCGGTGCCGCTGCTGCTGGTGTTCCTGGCGGCCACGGTCGTGAGGTTCCTGACCCTGCACTGACCGGACG
Source organism: Actinacidiphila glaucinigra (assembly GCF_035918135.1). Classification (NCBI taxonomy): domain Bacteria; kingdom Bacillati; phylum Actinomycetota; class Actinomycetes; order Kitasatosporales; family Streptomycetaceae; genus Actinacidiphila; species Actinacidiphila glaucinigra. The sequence goes on along the minus strand of NZ_CP109144.1, from coordinate 6,816,992 downwards.
TGCCCCCGCCGGCAGCGGCGGGGGCACGCCGGGGGAACACCTGTCCGGGCTGCCGCGTTCTCGTGGCAGGAGTGAAGGAGGTGGCCCGATGACCGAGGACCAGCGCCCCGACGAGGCCGCACAGGACGAGGCCGCGCAGTCCCGCCGTGCCCGGTTCGGGAAGCTGCCGGACCGGATACGCCCGGAGGACACCTTCGTGGAGACCCCGGCCACTGCCCCGGCCACCGCGAGGGACACCTTCAACCCGGACGAGTGGCTGATCCGCAACGTGGGCTGACCGTGGCGTTCCGCGTGTCCCGGGGCTGTCGCGCCGTCTCACGCCCGGAGGGCGCGAGACGGCGCGACAGCCGAACCACCCACGCCACCGCCACCAACCCCACCCGCCGACTAACCGCGGCGCAGCCAGCGGATGCCGTACGCGGGGAGGTCGAAGGAGCGGCCGTCGACCTCGGCGCCGATCGTGCGGCCGAGGGTGTTGACGACCAGGACGGTGCGGTCGTCGGCGAGGACGCGGACGTTGGGCCGGTCCTCGTCCGCGACGGGGACGTCACGGAAGCGGGTGCCCGGCGGGAAGGCGGCGGCGAAGCGCCGGAGCAGGTCCATCATCGGCAGTTGCTCACCTCCGCCCGAGGCGAGTTCGGTGCTGGTCCACAGGCAGCCGGGGCAGGTGCGGCCGCGTTCCTGGGGGTTCCAGTAGAAGGCGGTGTCGGCGCCGCCGCGGGCGAGCTCCATCATCGCGGTGGCCTGCACGGCGGTGCGGTGGCGCTCGTCCCAGCCGGCGGTGCCGTCGTCGGGCTCCACGTACCACTCGGCCCACCACAGGGGCAGCCCGCCGCTGCGTTCCCTGAGCCAGCGGCCGACCGCCGCGAACTTCTCGGTGGCGGCGAACTCGTCGGGCCGCATGCGGTCGTCGCGGCTGGTGCTGGAGCCGTCGGCGACGATGAAGTCGGCGCCGGCCTTGTGCTCCAGCCAGTAGTCGACGGCGTCCAGGACCCGACGGTCGGCGGCGCCCCAGGGGCCCTTGAGGGTGGCGGAGGCGTCGCCGTTGCCGTCGTCGCCCGGGGCGAAGCTGTCCATGACGAGGTAGGGGCCGCCGACGAGGTTGCCGGGGTTCACCTGCTTCAGGGCCCGGAAGACCCGGTTGTAGAGGTCGGTGTAGCCCTCGTAGTCCCAGCGCTGCCGCCCGTCGTTCCAGAAGCCCTTGAACTCGTTCCAGACGATGAAGTGCCGCACGTCCGGGTAGCGGCGGGCCACGGTGGCCGCGAGCGCGGCGAAGTCGTCGAAGTGCGCGCGGTCGGGGGCCACCTCGAGCCGCGACCAGTCCGTCGTCCCGGCCTTGCCGCCCTTCATCCAGTCCGGGGCGCAGCACAGGGTGATGACGGGCGTGCCGCCGCTGGCGCGGACCAGGTCGACACGGTCGTCGAGCTCCCCGAAGTCGTAGGTCCCGGGCGAGGGTTCGGGGTTGTCGGCGCCCCAGCCCATGATCGCCTGGTTCTGCGGCAGCGGGCGCGTCGACAGCAGCCGCTCCGCGGACCGCTTGGCCGTGCTGCCGCCGTGGTCCGCGCTGTACTCGGTGTGGGTCAGTCCGAAGCCCAGCCCGGTCGTGGGCCTGCCGGTGGGCACGGTCGAGGGACCGTGCACTCCGCCCCCCGCGCCGCCGCTGCCGCGCGCGGTGCTGCCCGCGCCGCCCCCGAGATCGCACATCGCCAGCAGGAGGACCAGGGCGGCCACACCGATGCCCAGGAGCACGGTGACCCCTCGCCGCCCCGCCCCCGGCAACCCCATACGCACGTTCGCATGACGTCCCATCACCCGCCAGGGTAACCGCCCTGATGCCCGGATCGGGCCGGTTTCACCGGCCGTTCAGGGTTTCCGGAGGATTCCGCCACTCCGCAAAAACCCGGTGCGAATGCGGACCTTGTGCCGGATCATGAGCGGCATGCCCGACGCAACGCCCCCGCATCGCGCCCTGTCCATCCGTCTCGGCATGAACGACGACGACTCGCCGTCCGACGCCGTCGACGCCCTGTTCCTCAGCCGCTTCGTCACCGGCGAGCAGCCCTACTCGTGCGGTGCCTCCCTCGACCGGGTCAAGTCGGGGCTGACGCTCGTCCCGGGCGGCGGATCGGTGCTGCGCTCCGCGCGGGACAAGGACCGCGGCGCGACCCTCGCCGAGGGTGAGGGCTGGACGATCCTCGTCTCGCGCTGGCACCGCCGGGCCGACGTGACGGTGACGGCGGTCAGCGAGGAGCTGGCGCAGCGCGTCCTGGCCGAGGCCGTCGAGGACGCCGAGGACCAGCCGGAAGCGCAGCCCGACGACGTGACCATGGGTTTCTGGTACGTCGCCCCGCGCCGCGGGCCGCACCGCATCACGCGGCAGATCAGCGCCGCCCCCTGGGACGACGTACGGGGCAACTACACGGCGCCGGTGGCCGATGCCATGGACGGGCTGATGAAGCTCACCGCCGACGACGTCAGCGGCCGGCTGCTGCTCCTGCACGGCCCGCCCGGCACCGGCAAGACCTCCGCGCTGCGCACGCTGGCCCGTGCGTGGCGCGACTGGTGCCAGGTGGACTGCGTCCTCGACCCCGAGGTGCTCTTCAACGACGTCGGCTACCTGATGGAGATCGCCATCGGCGAGGACGATGCCGAAGGGCCGGGCCGCTGGCGGCTGCTGCTCCTGGAGGATTGCGACGAGCTCATCCGCGGCCAGGCCAAGCACCAGACCGGCCAGGCGCTGTCCCGGCTGCTCAACCTCACCGACGGCCTGCTCGGCCAGGGCCGCAACGTCCTGGTCGGCATCACCACCAACGAGGACCTGGAGCGGCTGCACCCGGCGGTGGTCCGCCCCGGCCGCTGCCTGGCCCGGATCGAGGTGGGCCCGCTGACCCGCGCCGAGGCGACCGGCTGGCTCGGCACGTCCGAGGGCATCGGCCGGGACGGCGCCACGCTCGCCGAGTTGTACGCGCTGCGCCGCGCCGCCTCCTCCTCCGGCGGCACCGCGCTCCCCCACCAGACGACCCCGGCCTCCGCCTCCGGAGGCCTCTACCTCTGATGGCCGGGGGTCCCCCGGCGCGAGGGGGAGGATACGCACCCGCGCCCCGGCCGAAGTACGGCGCGGCCGCCGCCCGCGGTCGCACGGCTGCTGGGACCACCTGTACGCGGCGACACTGTGGCCGCTGCACGGCGCCGACCTGGGGACGCTGCTGCGTACCTGCCACGCGGCCGGCGCGTGCCTGGTCGTCCCCCGCTTCCCCTGGGTGCCGGAGGCGCTCGCTCGCGGCAACGCCCTGCGGCGGCCCGCCTGCGTCCACCGGACTCGGCGATCCTCCGGGCCCGCTGCGGCGGCAGCGCGAGCGCGGGGCGCACGTCGTCGGCGTCGAACTGGCCGACGAGGCCGTACGGCTGGCGGACCTGCCGGCCGCGCGGCGCGCCACGGTCGTCGTGCCGGGGCACGAGCAGCAGGGCATCCCGCCGGAGGCACTCGACCTGCTCGACCTCGCCGTCGAGATCCCCATGGTGGGCACGGGCGCCGGCCTCAACGTCGCGGTAGCCGGCTCGCCGGCGCTCTACAAGCCGGCCGGACTGCTGTGAGCGGGGCGGGCTACGCCTCGTACGCGGCGCGCAGGGCCTCCCCTACGGCGGCCTCGGCGGCGGTCCGGTCGAGACCGAGGCGCCGGACGCGCTGGGCGTAGGCGGACGCGGCGGCGGCCGCCTCCCGGGCGGCGGCGTCGCCCGCGGCCGCGACGAAGGTGCCGTTGCGGCCGCGGGTCTCGATCACGCCGTCCGTCTCCAGGGCGCGGTAGGCCTTGGCCACGGTGTTCGCCGCCAGCCCGAGGTCGTCGGCGAGCCCGCGGACGGTCGGCAGCCGGTAGCCGACCGGGAGGGCGCCGGAACGCGCCTGGTCCGCGATCTGCTCGCGCAGTTGCTCGTAGGGCGCGGTGGCCGCGTCGGGCCTGACGGTGATCTTGAGGCTCACGGTGAGTCGTCCTCCCGGCGGGACGGATCGGCGCTGTTTGTCGCGGCCATTGTGCTGCACGCGCCGGCCGCGAGGGTGACGGCGCGGCCGGGCCCCGCCGGGTCGTGGGCGATCGTGTCGCCGGGCTCGTGCAGGTGCAGCACGAAGCGCTCGCCCGCCCGGTACGCCTCCAGGCCGGCCCTGCAGTAGGCCACCATGTCGTCCGGCAGCGCCTCCAGGGGGAACCAGCCGAGCTCCGAGCACTTCTCCGGCTCGCGGTTGACCGGTTCGTGGACCCCGCCGTCCGCCTCGAAGAACCAGCCGATGCGCTCGCCCCCGCCGGGCGCGCGGTGCTGCATGACGAGGGCGACGGAGAGGTCCGCCGGCCGCAACGCGACACCCACCTCCTCGTGGGCCTCGCGGATAACGGCGGTCAGGACGTCCTCGCCGTCCTCGACGTGGCCGGAGGGGGCGTGCAGCAGACCGTCGGCGTATCCGGTGTCGAGCCGGCGGCCGAGCAGGACCTCGTCGCCGCGGCGCAGGACGAGGTGGACGTCGACGATCTCCGTGTGCCTGCGGGGCTGCTTGATCCGCACGACCGCGGCGTAGCGCTCGTCGTGTACCGGGCGGCCCCACAGCGCGGTGTCGTGGGCGAGCTGCTCGACCTGGGTGTGCTCGGCGAGCGGCCGTACCATCACGGCCAGTTCGGCGGCGCCGATGCCCACGGGCTCCGACTCCCCCCAGCGGCCCTCGACCAGCACCAGGCGTCCGCCGCGGCGCAGCAGCCGGGCCCAGCGTCGCAGCGCCGCCACCGGGTCGGGGAGCGCCCACAGCAGGTGCCGGACGAGCACCACGTCGAACCGGCCCTCCGCGACGGGCGGTTCGGCCGCGTCCCCGAGCAGGACGCGGGCCCCGGTACCGGCCAGCTTCGCGCGGGCCAGCGCGGCCATCCGCGGTGAACGGTCGACGGCGGTCACCCGGTGCCCCTGCTCGGCGGCGAGCCGCGCGAGGCTGCCCGTACCGCAGCCGAGGTCGAGCACGTCCGCCGGGGCGCCCGGCAGCCACCCCCGCAGCCGCGCCCCCCACGCCTCCCGCACGGCGGGCTCCCGCAGGCCGTGGTCCGGCTCCTCGTCGAAGCGGTCGGCCACGGTGTCCCAGTACACGTCACTGCTGAGTTCGCCCACCCCGTGATCCTTCCACCCCCCACTGACAACGCCCCGCGTCTCCCCGTGCGGGACCCGGTGGGCGCGGCCCGCGTGCGGCGCGGGACGCGGCTCGCGGGGGGCGTCAGCTCAGGCCCAGGTTCCGGTAGCGGGTGCGGCGGGCCGCGAGGCGGACGGCACGGGGCCGGGTGCGGAGGGCCGCGAGTTCCGCGCCCAGGACGGCGCCGAGGCGGCCGAGGAACGCCTCGGACTCGTCCGCCGCGTCGGGCGCCTCCTCCACCACGCGGTCGACGATCCCGTGCGCGGCCAGGTCCGCCGAGCGCACCCCCTGGCGCCCGGCCACCTCGTACGCCCGCTCCGTCGTCCGGTACAGGATCGCGGAGGCCCCTTCGGGCGGCAGCGGGGAGAGCCACGCGTGCCGCGCCGCGACCACCCGGTCCGCGGGCAGCAGCGCGAGCGCGCCCCCGCCGGCGCCCTGCCCGAGCAGCAGGCACAGCGTGGGCGCGGGCACGGTCATCAGGTCGGCGAGGGAGCGGGCGATCTCGCCCGCCAGGCCGCCCTCCTCGGCCTCCCGGGACAGCGCGGCACCCGCGGTGTCGACGACGGACAGCAGGGGCAGGTCCAGTTCCGCCGCGATGCCCATGCCGCGGCGGGCGACCCGCAGGCCGGCCGGGCCGAGCGCGGGAGGGCGCCCGTCGCCGGTCTCCCGCCGGTCGTGGCCGAGGACGACGCAGGGCGTGCCGCCGATCCGGGCGAGCGCGAGCAGGAGTCCGGGGTCCCGCTCCCCCGCGCCGGTGCCGCTGAGCGGGGTCACGTCGCGGGCGGCCACGGCCAGCAGGGCGCGCAGCCCGGGCCGTTCGGGCCGCCGGGAGCGCCGGATGGACTCCTCGGCCGTGGGGACGGGCACGGCCGGGGCGTGCACGGGCTCGGCCCCTGCGGGGTCCGGAGCGCCCGCCGTGTCGCCGCACAGCACCCCGAGGGCGCGTGCCGCGGCGTCCGCGAGCCCCCCGGAGGGCAGGACCGCGTCGACGATGCCGTTGGCCAGCAGGTTCTCCGCGACCTGGACGCCGGGCGGGAACTCCTCGCCGTACAGGGCCTCGTGGACCCGGGGGCCGAGGAAGCCGATGAGCGCGCCGGGTTCGGCGGCGGTGACGTGCCCGAGGGAACCCCAGGAGGCGAGGACCCCGCCCGTGGTCGGGTGCCGCAGATGGACCAGGTACGGCAGGCCCGCGGCCTTGTGGTCGGTGATGGCCGCCGTGACCTTGACCATCTGCAGGAACGCGATGGTGCCCTCCTGCATCCGCGTCCCGCCCGAGGCGGGCGAGGCCAGCAGCGGCAGCCGGTCGCGGGTGGCCCGTTCGACGGCCCGTACGAGGCGTTCGCCCGCGGCGACGCCGATCGAGCCGCCCAGGAAGCGGAACTCGCCCGCGACGACGGCGACCCGGCGGCCGCGGATCCGGCCCTCGCCGGTGACGACCGACTCGTCGAGCCCGGTGCGCTCACGTGCCCGGGCGAGGTCGGCGCGGTACCCGGGGTCGTCGAGATACCCGGGCAGAGCGGTCACGGGCTCGTCCCAGCCGTGCCAGGTGCCGGGGTCGACGACGGCGTCGATGAGCTCCAGGGCGGCCGCGCGGCGGCGCGTCGGTTCGGTCATGGCGTCACCCTAGGCTGCCCGCCGAGGCCCGTGGCCAGGGCCAACACCTCACGGAACACGGGGCGGAGGTCACTCGAACGGCCCAACTCCATCACGGCCCGGGGGTCGTTGTGGGGATGTGGTCACAGTCGATCCCCAGAACGCGCCGGGTGCGCCGTCCGGGAGTGAGGTCCCCCGGACGGTCCCGGCGCCCATCCGCCGCAGCCGTCCGTACCGCCCGATGGAGGGCGTCCCCCTCGGGGAATGGGTCTTCGTCCCGGGAACGGCGGGATTCTTCGGTCGGAGTTCGGACGCCTACATCGAGCGCGGCGAGGAGCACATTCCACTCGTGTACTGCTCTTCGGAACTGGAACAGTTCGCCGACGAAATGCTCGGGATCGAGGGGGATTTCACCCGCCGCTGCTCCGGTATCGATCTGGATGCGAGGTATTAGGGCGTGCATTCCCCGTATCCCCCGCCCACGCCCGGCCCCGACAGGAATTCCTTCATGCCGCCTTTGCAGGACCGTTTCCGCTTCGAGAACGACGTGCCGTACGAGGACCACCTCAACGGACAGACCATTTACAGTCCCCGCCAGGCCCCGGACGACACCTCGGGGAACGGCGTCTTCTCCGCCCCGGACTACGAGGTCCTGAACGGGGTGTGGACGTCCGAGGAGGAATTGGCCCAGCTCCTCGAACCCCCTTTGCTGGACGACGTGGACGAGGACGAGGAGGACGACGTCTTCGCCGCGCCCTCCCCGGAGGCCGCGACCCACGAACTGCCGCTCACCCGGCACCGGCACCGCAGGATCCGCCGGGCGGCGCTGCGGCAGAAGGCGGCCCGGACCCAGACGCTCAGCTTCGTCGTCGCGGCGGTCGCGGCCACCATCGTGGCCATGGTGAGCGTGCTCGGCGGGATGGTCGCCCACGACCCGTTGCGCCACATCGCCGCCACCAACGGGGCGTCGGGGCTGGCGGGCTGGTGGCCGCTGCTGGTCTACGGCCCCTGGATGGTGGCCTCGTTGTCGATCCTGCGGGCCGCGCTGCACCAGCGCCGCGCCCCGCACTCCTGGGCGGTCGTGCTGCTCTTCTCGGCCTTCGCGATCCTGTTCTGCGTCGCCTCCGCCCCCCGGACGATCACCGACTGGACCGTCGCCAGCCTCCCCGCCATCGCGGCGCTGTCCTGCTTCCACCAGCTCGTGCGGCAGATCACCCTCACCCACCCGCCGCGCCGCACCTCCCGCAGCCGGCACTCCTCCTGACGCGGCGCCCCCTCCCCGGCCCGTCGACCGGGCCGGGGCCGTGGCGGGCCGGCCGCCCCCGGGTCCGGTGGGGTCCGCGCTCCGGCGGCGCGCCCCGCATCCTCAGCTCCTGCTTAGCGATGCCTTAACGCCGCCATAAAGATCGCCCGCAGGTCCTCCGAACAGGGGTTCCGCCCCGGCGGCGCGGCTAGCGTGCTGGTTCGCCGATGCCCGTCGGCGCCGCGCACGGGGGCGGCTCCGACGGGGTCCCGGCACGCCACGCCCGGGCCACCGCCGAAGGAGAACCCCACCATGACCGCACGCCGCAGGGCCGCCCTGGCCGCCGTCCTCGGGATCGGACCGCTCGCACTGACCGGACTGGCAGCGGGACCGGCGGGCGCGCACGGCACCATGGGCGGCCCGGTCAGCCGGGTGCTGACCTGCTACGCGGAGAACCCCGAGAACCCGGCGTCGGCGGCCTGCCGGGCGGCGGTCGCGGCGGGCGGCACGCAGGCCTTCTACGACTGGAACGGGGTGCGCATCGGCGACGCGGCCGGGCGGCACCGTCAGCTGATACCGGACGGCAGGCTCTGCAGCGCGGGCGACGAGGAGTTCAAGGCGCTGGACCTGGCACGGGCCGACTGGCCGGCGACGCGGATGGCGCCGGGACGGCAGGACCTGGCGTACCGCGTGACGGCCCGCCACAAGGGCTCGTTCGAGCTGTACATGACGAAGGCGGGGTACGACCCGTCGAGGCCGCTGACGTGGTCGGACCTGGACGCGCGGCCCTTCGCGAAGGTCACCGACCCTCAGGTACGGGACGGCAGTTACGTCCTGCCGGTGGACGTGCCGGCCAGGGCGGGGCGCCAGCTGATCTACACGATCTGGCAGCGCTCGGACAGCCCGGAGGCCTTCTACTCCTGCTCGGACGTGGTCTTCGGCGCGGACACCGGCAAGGCCCCCAAAACGCCCGCCGCGCCCGCGACCTCGGCCCCCGCCACGACAGGGGCCCCCGACGCGGCCACGACCGCCCCCGCGCCCACCGCCTCCGTGCCGGACGACGCGCGGATCGCCGCCGGGGCGGACCGGTCGACAGTGCGCCACCACCACGCGCAGACCGCCGCGGACGGCTCGGCGAGCCCGCTCGCGGAGCCGTCCGCGACGGCGGAGACGTCCCCGTCCGGCGCGGACCTCGCGGAGACCGGGAGCAGCAGCACCGGCACGACCTCGCTGATGGCGGCGGGGGCCGCCGCCGTCTCGCTCGGTGCGTCGGTGCTGCTGCTCGTCGCCCGCAGGCGCCGGGCGGGGAACGTCAGCTGAGGCCGTTCGGCTGCGGGTAACGTCAGCTGAAGACGTCCCCGCAGTCGGTCGCCTTGGCGTGCGCCGGGTCGAGGGCGTTGGCCGTCTCGTGGAACACGATGCGGTCGGTCAGCCCGGCGAGGACGTGCTCGGACAGGTCGAGCGGGCACAGGTCCTGCAGCACCACGTTGCGGACGTCGGGGCCGGACAGGAACTGCGAGGTGTACGGCGTCACGACCTCGTCGTACTTGGTCGCGATCACCGTGTAGCGGACGCCGGGCAGGGTGTCGCCGCCGGCGTTCAGCTGGGTGAGGAAGGCCGATCCGGCCATCTGGTCGGTCAGTCCCTGCGGGCTGAGGCGCTCGATGGCCTCGGCCGCCCCGGGGAAGTAGGGCAGCAGCTTGAGCAGCCCGCCCAGGTCGGTCCCGTGGTTGCTGGGCGCGATGCCGACGAGCGCGTTCACCTTGGGGGCACCGCCCAGGAACTTCATGTAGTAGCGCGGCATCATGCCGCCCTGGGAGTGCCCGACGATGTCGACCTTGCCCGCGCCGGTGGACGCGAGGACCCGGTCGACGTAGTCGGCGAGCTGCCGGGAGGACGCGGTGATGGGGCCGAGCCCGTGGAAGAAGGGCACACCGGGCAGTTGGCCGTAGTCGAGGGAGTAGACGCAGTAGCCCCGCTTGACCAGGTAGGGCGCGAGGCCGAGCCAGTTGTCGATGGAGTTGCCGAGGGTGCCGTGGACGAGGACGACGGGCCGCGGGTGGGCGGCGGACGGCTTGCAGGACCAGTTGTTCCAGCCGCTGCTCGCGGTGGCGGTGGTCGAGGCGTTGACGGTCGCGGCGGCCTTGGCGCCGGACGCGGGGGCCTTCGCCAGTGCGGTGGTGGTGGTGTCCGCCAGGACGGGGGTGGCGAAGAGGGCGGCGGTGAGAGTCAGCGCGGAGAGGAGCCGGAGCGCTGATCGCGGTCTGATGGGCAGCATCGAGCGATCTCCTCGCAGGTGGGGGAAGGACTGGCTCCCGTGCACCCTGTGATCCGGATCACTGGATTGCTGAGCTGCCGTCAATTTACGGAGGAGTAACAAACGTCGCCAGCTACCGGTCGGTAAAGAATTCATCACGTCGGCTTCACGCCGATGTGGTAATGGGGCGTCAGGCCGCACCCGACAGCGCCGCGGGCATCAGTGCCCGCGGGCCGAAGCGGGCCCGCGCCCGGTCCGCGACCGCCTCGATCCGGCGCGCCTTCTCGTCCCCCGGGTCCAGGCTGAGCTGCAGCGTCGCGAGGCCGGCGTCCGTCAGCCCCTCCGCGCGCAGCGCGAGTCCGCGCACCCGGGCGCGCTGCAGGCCCAGCCCCTCGTAGAGCCGGTACGCGGCATCGGCGAGGGCGGCGCCGTGGCCGCTCGGTTCGGCCAGCGCGCGGGTGCGGGTGGTCGTGGAGCGGTCCGCGTAGCGGACGGTGAGGGTCAGTGAGCGCGCGACCCGGCCCGACGCGCGCAGCGAGGAGCCCAGTTCCTCGGTGAGCGACAGCAGGGCGCGGCGGTGCCGCACCGGGTCCAGCTCGTCGTGCCCGAAGCGGCGTTCGGCTCCGGCCGAGCGGGCAGGGGCGTTCGGGACCACCGGGGCCGGGTCGATGCCGCGGGCCCGCTCGTGCGTCCTGCGGCCCACCGCGGCGCCCAGGATCCGCTGCAGGGTGCTCAGGGGCGCGGCCGCCACCCGTCCCACGGTGTCCAGGCCGTACGTGCCCAACTGCCGCGCCGTCGCGGGGCCGACGCCGTACAGCGCCGCCACCGGGCGCTCGGCGAGGAAGGCCGCCACGGCCGCGGGGTCGGTGGGCGCCGCGCGCACCGCGCCCTCCGGTCCGCCCTGTGCCGCCATCCGGGCGAGCAGCGGGTTCGGTCCTACGCCGATCGTGCAGTCCACGCCGTGGAGCGCGAGCAGCCGCACCCGCAGCAGCGTGGCCAGTTCCGCGGCGTCGCGCCCGAAGTAGCGCAGCGCCCCGCGGACGTCGGCGAGCGCGGCGTCGGGCGGCAGCGCTTGGACGACGGGGGTGAAGCCGCCGAGCAGCGCGAGGAGTCGCCCGTACAGCGCCTCGGCGGCGTGGAAGTGCACGTACAGCACGTGCAGGTCGTCCGTCATCGTCCCGCGCTCCCCGGGCTGGAGTGCCACAGCTTGCGGCCGGTCGGAGCGCCCTCGCCCGCGGGCCGCAGATCGGCCCAGGGGTGCATCTCGTAACCGGTGGACATCCGGACCCGGCGGCCCTCGGGCGGGGGCGCGGGGAGGCCGGCGGGTTCGCCCGGGGTGTTCGCCAGGCGTGCCGCGACCGCCTCCAGGCCGCCCTCCTTGCGCAGTTCGACCAGCTCGGCCAGGTTCCATGCGGCGGCGCCGACGACGGACAGGCTCTGCGGTCCGCGGCGCTGGACCACCCCGCGGACCAGCAGCAGCCAGGAGTGGAAGACGGTGTGGGCGCAGGCCTCGTGGCTGTCGTCGAAGAAGGCGAGGTCGACCAGGCCGGTGCCGTCGTCGAGGGTGGTGAAGACGACGCGGCGCCCGGAGCGGATGGGCGGGGTCTGGGTGGCCGCCTTGGCCCCGGCCACCAGCACGGTCTCGCCGTGCCGCACCTCGCGCAGCCGGTTCGCCGGGATCGCGCCCAGCTCCTCCAGGAAGGCGAGGTGGTCGTCCATCAGGTGGCGGGAGGCGTCCATGCCGAGGACGCCGAGTTCGGCGCCGAGCCGTTCGCCGTCGTCCATGTCGGGCAGGCCGATCGGCGCGAACGCCGGCTCGCCCGCCCCCGCGGTCAGGGTGAGCTGGCCGTCGTACGCGGAGGCCCGGCCCTGCCGGTGCACTTCGGCGACCTGGAGCAGCATGTCGCGGCGGTTGTCCCCGAAGGGGTCCAGCGCGCCGACCTGGACCAGGCGTTCGGCGGCGGCGCGGCCCGGGCGGGCACGCTCCCACAGGTCCTGGAGGGAGGAGTAGGGCTGTCCGGCGGTGATCCGGGCGACCTCGGCCTCGCTGATGCCGTGGACCTCGGAGAGCGCGAGCCGCAGCCCCCACACCTCCGCACCGTCCCCCTCTCCGGACACCGGTTCGACTCGATAGGTCGCGCCCGACCGGTTGACGTCCAGCGGCAGCACCGGCACCCCGCGCCGCCGGGCGTCCGCGAGCAGCAGCCGCTTGGGGTACATCCCGGGGTCGTGGGTGAGCACCCCGGCGTAGAAGGCCGCCGGGTGGTGCGCCTTGAGCCAGGCGGACTGGTAGGTCGGCACGGCGAAGGCGACGGCGTGCGCCTTGCAGAAGCCGTACGCGCCGAAGGCCGAGACGATCTCCCAGGTGCGCCGGATGACCTCGCGGGAGTAGCCGCGTTCCCGGGCCGCGTCCGCGAACCAGGCCCGCAGCCGCCCCTGCCGGGTCTCGTCCGACAGCGCCCGCCGGGCCTCGTCGGCGAAGCCCCGGTCGCAGCCGGTCATGACGCACATGATGCCGATGAGCTGTTCGTGGAAGACGACGACCCCGTGGGTCTCGCGCAGCACGGGCTCCAGGTCGGGATGCGGGTAGTGGACGGGCGTGCGGCCGTGCCGGGCCTCGATGAAGGGCCGCACCATGTCGGCGGCGACCGGCCCGGGTCGGAAGAGGGAGATGTCCACGACCAGGTCGTGGAAGGTGGCCGGCTGCAGCCGCCCCACCAGGTCGCGCTGGCCCGGGGACTCGATCTGGAAGCAGCCCAGCGTCTCGGCGGAGCGGACCAGTTCGTACGTCGCGGGGTCGCCCTGCGGTATCCGGTCCAGGTCGATCCGGCCGCCGCCGGTCCGTTCCACCTCGTCCAGGGTGTGCGCCATCGCGGACTGCATGCGCACCCCGAGCACGTCGAGCTTGAGCAGCCCGAGGTCCTCGACGTCGTCCTTGTCGAACTGCGACATGGGGAAGCCCTCGCCGCTGGTCGGCACGACCGGTGTGCGGTCCAGCAGCCCGGCGTCCGACAGCAGCACCCCGCAGGGGTGCATGGCGACCCCGCGCGGCAGCGCGTCCAGCGCCTCGACCAGCTCCCACAGCCGGCCGTGGTCCTCCCCCGCCACCTGCCGCAGCTCGGGCAGTTCGGCGAGCGCGGCCCGCGCGTCGCGGGCCCGGATGTGCGGGAAGGCCTTGGCCAGCCGGTCGGTCTGCTCCGGGTCCATCCCGAGGGCGGCGCCCACGTCGCGCACCGCGTGCCGGACGCGGTAGGTCTCGGGCATGGCGACGGTGGCGACCCGCTCACCGCCGAAGCGGTCCAGGATGCGCCGGTAGACCTCCAGCCGGCGGGCGGACTCCACGTCGATGTCGATGTCGGGCAGGGAGGCGCGCCTGCCGGACAGGAAGCGTTCCATGAGCAGGTCGTGCTCGACGGGGTCGGCGGCGGCGATGCCCAGCAGGTGGTTGACGAGCGAGCCGGCGCCCGAGCCGCGCGCGGCCACCCTGATGCCCATCTCCCGCACGTCGGCGACCACCTGGCCGACGGTGAGGAAGTACGAGGCGAAGCCGAGCCCCTCGATGATCCGCAGTTCGTGGTCGAGCCGCGCCCAGTACTCCGGGTCCCGGTCGTGGCCCTCCCGGACCATCCCGGCGGCGCAGTGGGAGCGCAGCACGCGGTCGGCGGTGCGTGCGCCGGCGCCGACGACCTCCGGTTCGGGGAAGTGCACCTGCCCGAGCCCCAGGTCCTCCTCCGGGTCGACGGCGCAGCCCGCGGCGGTCTCCTCGGTGGCCCGCAGCAGCCGGCGGGCGTCGCCTCGGGTGTAACCGGCCGCCTCCATGACCCGCTCGGCGGTGCGCGCCATGTCACCGGAGTCCTTCAGCCAGCGCTCGCCGCTGTCCAGGCCCCCCGCGTCGCGCACGTCGACGGGCACCAGGCGGCGTGCCGAGTCCAGGACGTCGGCCACCTCCCCCTGGCCGGGGTCGGCATAGCGGACGGCATTGGTCAGCACCGGGACGACGCCCTGCTCGACGGCGAAACCGACGGTGCGGGCGGCGAGTCGCAGCGAGCCGTACCCGGTGCCGGTGCGGCCGTGGTGCACGGCCTCCAGGCGCAGCGCGTCCCCGTACACCTCGCGCCAGGGGCGCAGCAGCCTGGCGGCCCGGTCGGGACGTCCGGCCGCCAGCGCGCGGCCGACCTCGGAGTCCGCGCCGAGCAGCACGTACAGCCCCTCCCGCCCCAGGTCCTCCCAGCCGATGCCGCCGTCGGTGTGGGCGGCGCTGACCAGCCGGCACAGCGCGCCCCAGCCCCGGCCGTCCCGGGCGAGGAACACCGCCCGGTCGGTCGCCTCCGGCACGAAGGCCCCGCCGCGCACCGGGGTACGCCGGCGGGCGGGCGGCGGGCCGGCCTGCGGGACGGCGCCCTCCCCCGCGTACGCCGCAGGCACCGCCAGGGAGGCCCCGAACAGCGGCCGCACCCCGGCCCGCGCGCACGCCTTGGCGAAGCGCACCACCCCGGCGACCGTGTCCCGGTCGGTCAGCGCCAGCGCGTCCATCCCCCGTTCGGCGGCGCGCTCGGCGAGCCGCTCGGGGTGCGAGGCCCCGTACCGCAGCGAGAAGCCGGAGACGGTGTGCAGGTGCGTGAATCCCGCCATACGCACCTCCGACCGCTCACGCCTCCCCCGTTCCGAACCCTCTGCCACCCACCATAGACCACTTGTCGAACACATGTACGAAGACGCGCCGGATCCCTGTCCTCCGCCACCCTCCGCGTGGTTTCATGCACACGACGTCACCGACGCTCGCACCCCGACGGGGAGTCGCCATGCCGATGCTGCTGGTCAAGGGCTCTTTCCAGATAAAGAACACCGAGCCGGACGGGGACACCGTGGGCTTCGTCCCCACCCGCCACTCCGACTGGAACCGGGTCAGGGGCGGCCTCGGGCTCGACCTCACCAACTCCTGCCGGGGCAAGCTGCGGCTGGACGCCGTCGACGCGCTGGAGACCCACTACGGGCCCACCTCCGCCCCGGCCCACCAGCCGCTGCCCTTCGCCCACGCGGCCCGGGACGAACTGCTGCGCCGGCTCGGCTTCACCGCCGTGGAGCGCGGGCCCGGCGGCGAGAGGGTCGTCGCCGCCAGTCCCGAGAGCGTCCCCGGCTGGATCCTCACCGGCGGGGTGGACGTGCACGGCCGCTGCGTCGCCCTGGCCGGCCGGGGCGCGCTGCCGGAGGGCACGAAGAGCGGCCAGGAGGTCACGGTCGGCGTGCCGCTGCTGCGCGCCACCGTCAACCACCACCTGGTCGCCGAGGGCCTGGCCTACCCGACCTTCTACAGCAACCTCTACGAGGACCTGCGCCGGGAGCTGACCGACGTCGCCCGGCAGGCCCGGGACGCGGGCAGGGGGCTGTGGCCGGACGACGTGAGCACCACCGGCGCGAAGGTCACCGGACTCTCCTCGCTCACCGACGACGCGGTGCTCGTCCCCAAGCTCTTCCGGCGGCTCTTCGACTACCTCGCGCTCGGCGAGCCCTCCCTCAGCGCCTTCCGCGCCTTTCTGGCCGGGGCGGCCGACACCTACCGGATCCTGTCCTCGGACACCCCGCGCGCGCAGGTGCGGGGACTGCACCACGTCGTCGAGGTGACCGGCGGCCACACCGTGCGGATGACCGTCCCGGTCGAGGACCTGGTCTTCACCGAGGCCTGACGACCGGGGCGAACGCCGCCGCCCACCGCAGCAGTTCCTCGTCCTCGCCGGGGCGCCCGACGGCCTGCAGGCCGAGCGGCAGCCCGTTGGCGGCGAACCCGGCGGGCAGGCTCACCGAGGGGAGGCCCGCGTTGCTCCACGGCAGGCACATCACCGAGTCGCCGGTGCTGCCCAGCCCGAACGGGGCGGGGCCGGTGGCGGACGGTGCCAGCCAGACGTCGACCTCCCCCATGGCCGCCAGCAGCCGCTCGCGGAGGACCCGGCGCTCGCCCACGGCCCGCTTGTAGTCGTCGCGGCCGACGGCGTGGCCCTCGCGGATGGCGGCGACCGTCTGCTCGCGGTACAGCCGGCCGTGCCGGGGGAACCAGTCGGCGTGCGTACGGGCCACCTCGTAGCGGTTCATCACGTACAACTGCCGTACGACCGCGTCGAACTCGCCCGGGCCGGCCATCAGCGGCACCTCGCGCACCGTCCAGCCCGCCGACTCCAGCCGCTTGACCTGTGCCGCGAAGGCCTCCCGGGCCTCCGCCCCGGCCCGCTCCAGGTAGGGGCCGGCGGGTATGCCGAGCACCGGCCGGCCATCGCCCGCCGGCGGCTCCCGCCAGTCGTCGCACAGGACGGACGCGCCGCGCGCCGCCATCGCGACGTCCGCGGCGAGCACCCCGACCGTGTCGAAGCTCGGGGCGTTGGCGATCACCCCGTCCACCGGGACGCGCCCGAAGGTCGGCTTGAAGCCCACCACCCCGCAGTAGGCCGCGGGCCGGACCACCGAGCCGACGGTCTGCGTCCCGACCGCCAGCGGCACCATGCCCGCCGCCACCGCGGCCGCCGAGCCGCTGCTCGAACCACCCGGCGTGTGGGCGGTGTTGTGCGGATTACGGGTCGGCCCCGGCGCGGTCACCGCGAACTCGGCCGTCACCGTCTTCCCCGCGACCAGCGCCCCGGCCGCCCGCAGCCGGTCCACCAGGGGTGCCTGCGGCCCGGCCAGCACCTCCGGCGGCACCGCGGACCCGGCCCTGGTCTCCATCCCGTCGATCCGGACGATGTCCTTGACACCCACCATCACCCCGGACAGCACTCCCGGCGGCGCCTCGGCCGCCTCCGCCGCCAGCCGGCCCCGCCGGTCCGGCTCCCGCACGAACGCCTTGATCCGGGCGTCGAGCCGGTCGATACGGTCACAAGTCCGTGCCACCAGATCCGTCACGGCGGCCACGCTACGCCGAAAAGCCCCTCCCTTCCCCGGGCACGGCGTCATCGCCCCGCCCGCCGGGGCCCGCGGGCGGGGAGGGCGGGCCCGGGGCTCGGGAGGGGTGCGAGGGTACGCGCCCTCCCGGACGACCCAAACACCGCATCGGTGCGAGATTCGTCACGTCCCGGTGTCACGCGGATGCTCCCACGCCCCAGGCGTCAACCCGCGTCACGCGTACGTCACCCCGGTGGCTACTCGGGGGTTGCGTAGGCAAGGGGACGGCACGATTTACTGACCGCCATGACCGCGACCGACACCGTCTCCAGACCCGTGGCGCACCCCGGCCGGCTGCGCATCGTGAGCCACCTGCGCCGCCTCGCGGCCGCCGGTCTGGTGGAGCCGCCGTGCGGCGCGCGGCCCCCGCGGTACCCGGAGGACGAGGACGCCGAGGTCTGGGACGACTTCCGGCACCGGCTGGCGGCCCTGCTGGTCGGCCTGCACGAGGAGGCCAAGGCGCCGCGCCCGGCGCACCGGGCCGTGCACGTCGGCGCGACGGTCATGGCCTTCCCCCTGCACCGCCGGTTCCGCTGACCCCCCGATCCCGGCATCCGCTGACCCGCCGCTCCCGGCCGCCCGGCCCCCGGTGCGGGCCCCCCGGCCGCACACGGCCGGGCCCCGGGCTCCGCCGCAGCCCGGGGCCCGCCTGAACACGTGGACGTCAGCCGAGTCGCGCCCCGACCGCGGCCAGCGCCGTGGTCACCGGCTGGAAGAAGGTCTCCCCGCCCACCTGGCAGTCCCCGCTGCCGCCGGAGGTGAGGCCGATCGCGCTGCCGTCACGGGTGAACAGCGCGCCACCGCTGTCGCCCGGCTCGGCGCAGACGTCGGTCTGGATCAGCCCGGTGACGGTGCCCTCCGGGTAGTTGACCGTCGCGTCGAGCCCGAGGACCGTGCCCCCGTTCAGCCCCGTGGTACTGCCCATCCGGAACACCTCCTGGCCCACGGCGGCCTCCGCGGCCCCGTTGACGGCCAGGGCCCGGCCGTTGCCGAGGTTCACCTGACTGGGCGCCTGGGTGTTCGGGTCGTCGTACGTCACGAGCGCGAAGTCGCCGTCGCCCGGGAAGGTCGCCTGCCGCACGGTCGCGACGGGCGCCCCGCCCTGGCTGTCCGACCAGTTCGCGAAGGCGACCCCGCAGTGGCCCGCGGTGAGGAAGGCCGGGGCGCCGTCCTTGACGACGTTGAAGCCCAGCGAACAGCGCGCCCCGTCGGCGAAAATGGCGTCCCCGCCGGCCAGGAGGGGCTTGAACTCGCCCGCGGACTTCTGGATCCGGGCCATACCGCCGCCCAGGGACCGCACGGTGGACTCCAGGGTGTCCCATCTGCCACCGGTGACGGTGCTGTCCGCGGTGACCAGGATCTGGTTCGTCCGGGGGTCGACGGCCCAGGCGGTACCGGGGATCGTGGCGCGCTGCTTCAAGGTCTGCGCGGCGGAGGTCAGTTCGGCGGCACTGTTCTCGACCGTCCGGGTCGCGGCGCCGGCCTTCGCGGCCTGCGCGGCCGCGTCGCCGCCGTCCCCGGCGACCACGTTCACCACGAGCCGCCCGCTCCCCGCGTCGTAGTACGCCCCCGCGATGGACGGGCCGAACTCCGCGCCGAGTCGTGAGGCGAGTTCCGCGGCGGCCGCGGCGCCGAGCCGCTTCGGCGCGGGGGCTTCCGGGCCCTGCTCGGCGGACTGCGAGGCGTTGGCGTTGGGCAGCAGTACGGCCGCTGCCGCGATGGCGGCGGCACCGGCCGTGGCGAACACGATCTTCCTCTTGGCTATCTGTTTGTGCTTCAACTCGTGACCTCCTGTGGGGGGATACAGGCCGGATCGTCGGGCGCAGGGGGAAGCGTCGTTCCGCCTGACATACGCGGCCCCGCCCCGTTGCGTTCACCGCTGCCGATCCGCTCGCGTCCGGGGTCACGGTTGTGGTGGAATCCGCCCGATGAGCACTTTCGACCCCTCCCTCGTGGCGCTGGAGTACCGCGCCGCCTACGACCGGCAGTTGCGCGCCCGTGTGCCCGCCGACCTCTCGCGGTTCCGCTCGGTGGAACGCGACGGACCGCTGCTGCGCAAGACCTACGAGCACGGGGAGACGGGGTTCCTGGACTACCGCGACCTCGGCGGACTGGACGGCCCCGGGCTCGACGCCCTGATCGCCCGGCAGCGGGACCACTACGCCGCGCTGGGCATGCCGGTGGAGTGGAAGTACCACGCCCACGACCTGCCCGCGGGGCTGCCGGACCGGCTGGTCGCGGCCGGCTTCGTGCCGGAGGAACCGGAGACGGTGCTGGTCGGCGAGGCGGCGGCGCTGACGGCCGCCCCGGTGCTGCCGGAGGCTCTGGCGCTGCGGGAGGTCACGTCACGAGCGGACTTCGAGCGCATCCGGCAGATGGAGGAGACGGTCTGGGGCGTGCCCCACGACTGGCTGCCGGGGATGCTGGAGAGCGAGGTGTCGGGGCCCGGCGACCCCTGCGTGGTGGTCGTCGCCGAGACCGCCGACGGCACGGTGGTCTGCGCCGGCTGGGCCCGCTTCCACGAGGGCACCGACTTCGTGTCGCTGTGGGGCGGTTCCACCCTGCCGCAGTGGCGGGGACGCGGCGCCTACCGGGCGACGGTGGCGCACCGGGCCCGGCTGGCGGTCGCGGCGGGTCACCGCTTCGTGCAGGTCGACGCGTCCCCGGACAGCGCCCCGATCCTGGCCCGGCTGGGGCTGCTGCCGGTGG
This sequence comes from Actinacidiphila glaucinigra, assembly GCF_035918135.1. Classification (NCBI taxonomy): domain Bacteria; kingdom Bacillati; phylum Actinomycetota; class Actinomycetes; order Kitasatosporales; family Streptomycetaceae; genus Actinacidiphila; species Actinacidiphila glaucinigra. The sequence goes on along the minus strand of NZ_CP109144.1, from coordinate 6,797,102 downwards.
CGGTGACCGTGCCGTACGTGTGGCGGCCGGACATGCCCCGGGCGGAGGGCGGGCTCAGCTGACCTCGGGGGGCCGCTGCGGCCGGACGGTCTCCAGCAGCGGGTCCGCCGCGAGGGTCTCGCGCAGGCCTGTGGGGAGCTCCTCGGCGGGCTCCGCCGACGGAACGCCGGACTCGGGCAGGTCGGCGGCGACCCTCGGCGCGGGCCCGCGGGGAGGCGCGGCCGCCGCGCGGGGTGCGGACGCCGGTTGCTGTTCGACCGCCGGGTACGGGCCCTGCTGGGCGCGCTCGAGGAAGCGCAGCAGCTCCACCGGGAAGGGCAGCACGAGCGTGGAGTTCTTCTCCGCGGCGACGGCGACGACCGTCTGCAGCAGGCGGAGCTGGAGCGCGGCGGGAGTGTCGCTCATGACCGCCGCGGCGTCGGCGAGCTTCTTGGAGGCCTGGAACTCGGCGTCCGCGTTGATGATCCGCGCCCGGCGCTCCCGCTCGGACTCGGCCTGGCGGGCCATCGAGCGCTTCATCGTCTCCGGCAGCGAGACGTCCTTGATCTCCACGCGGTCGATCTGCACGCCCCACCCGATGGCCGGGCTGTCGATCATCAGCTCCAGCCCCTGGTTGAGCTTCTCGCGGTTGGAGAGCAGGTCGTCCAGGTCGCTCTTGCCGATGATCGACCGCAGCGAGGTCTGCGCCATCTGCGAGACGGCGAACCGGTAGTCCTCGACGTTGATGATCGCGTCGGTGGCGTTGACGACCTTGAAGTACACCACCGCGTCCACCTTGACCGTGACGTTGTCGCGGGTGATGCCCTCCTGGGCGGGCACCGGCATCGTCACGATCTGCAGGTTCACCTTCCGCATCCGGTCGACGACCGGCACGATCATGGTGAATCCGGGGGTCCGCACCCCGCCCCTGACCCGGCCGAGCCGGAACACCACGCCCCGCTCGAACTGCTGCACCACACGGGCCCCGGCCACGAAGTACAACGCTCCTGCCGAGAGCACGGCGGCTATCAACTCGACGACCATCACGGCCCCCTGGGGTCCGGAATCGCAGTACTTCCACGGTACCTCGCGGGTAACCCGCCGGATACGGGCCGGGATGCCCCGTTACGGGTTGGGCGGCGGCCTACCGCGGCGCACCCGCCGCCCGGGCGAGCCGGTCCGCGACAACCCGCAGCCGTTCGGCCAGCTCAGGGGGCTCCCGCACCTCGAAGTCGACGCCGAGCATGCCGATGTAGACGGCGAGCGCGTCGAGGGACTCGGAACCGGTGCGCAGCACGCAGCTGTCCGGCCCGGCGGACTCCACGGTCGCGTACCCGGCGTACTCGGCCACGGCCTCGGCGGGGGCGTGCACGACGACGACGGCCTGGTGGCGGTACGCCCGCGAGGTGACCCCCCGGGCGACGTACGACGCGGCGTCCGCCGGGGGCCGCCGGGGCGCGAAGCGGGGGCCGGTGGGAGACCTGGGGTCGATCCGGTCCACACGGAAGGTGCGCCAGTCCTGCCGGTCGGTGTCCCAGGCGAGCAGATACCAGCGGCGGCCGTGGTGGACCAGGCTGTGCGGCTCCACCGTGCGGCGGCTCGCGGTGCCGCCGTGCGCCCGGTAGTCGAAGCGCAGCCGTTCGTGGTCGCGGCAGGCGGCGCCGATCGCGGTCAGCACGTCCTGGGCGACGGTGCCCGGCAGGGACGCGGGCCGGGCGACCGCGACGGCCTCCATGGCCTGCGCCCGGCGGCGCAGCCGGGAGGGCAGCACCTGCTCCAGCTTGGCCAGTGCGCGCAGCGAGGTCTCCTCGATGCCCTCGACGCTGCCGCCGGCGCCGGTGCGCAGGCACAGCGCGACCGCGATCGCCTCGTCGTCGTCGAGCAGCAGCGGGGGCAGCGCTGCGCCCGCGCCCAGCCGGTAGCCGCCGGCGGTGCCGGGGGTGGCGTGCACGGGGTAGCCGAGGGCGCGCAGGCGCTCCACGTCGCGGCGCACCGTCCGGGCGGTGACCTCGAGGCGCTCGGCGAGTTCGGGCCCCGTCCAGTCGCGCCGGGACTGGAGCAGGGACAGCAGGCGCAGCAGTCGGGCGGAGGTTTCCAGCACGGCAGCAGTCTGACAGGCGTCGCGGACGGTTCCTGACCGCATTCCGGCCTACCGTGACGCCCATGGAGACGATCCCCGAGGGCACCGTCCTGGACCGTCGGACGCTCAACCGCTCCCTGCTGGCCCGGCAGTCGCTGCTGGGCCGGGTGCCCACCGGTGCCGCGGACATGGTCGAGCGTCTGGTGGGACTGCAGGCGCAGGAGCCGCAGGACCCGTACGTGGCACTGTGGTCCCGGATCGAGGCCTTCGCGCCGCAGGAGCTGTCCGGGATGCTCGCGGACCGGCGGGCGGTGCGGATGTCGCTGCTGCGGTGGACGGTGCACCTGGTGACGGCGCGGGACTGCATGGCGCTGCGCCCGGTGGTGCAGGACGTGCTCGAACGGCGCCTGCTCGGGCAGTTCCGGCGGCAGCTGGCCGGGCTGGACCTGGCGGAGGTGGCCGGGGCGGGCCGGGCGCTCCTCGAGGACGGCCCGCTGCCCCCGAGCCGGCTCGGGGACACCTTGCGGGAGCGCTGGCCGGACCGCGAGCGGCTGCCGCTCGCGCTGGCCGTCACGGCGCGGGTGCCGACCGTGCAGCCGCCGCCGCGCGGCCTGTGGCGCACCTCCGGCGCGGCCCTGCAGACCCCGGCCGACCGGTGGCTCGGCCGGGACTTCGCCCTGGCGGAAGGCGCCGCGCCGGACGCGGCTGTCCTGCGCTACCTCGCCGCCTTCGGCCCCGCGTCGGCCGGGGACGTCGCCGTCTGGTCGGGGCTGACCGGGCTCCGCGCGGTCATGGACCGGCTCCGCCCGGGGCTGCGGGTCTACCGCGACGAGAAGGGCACCGCCCTGTACGACGTCCCCGGCGCGCCCTTCCCCGGCCCCGGGACGCCGGCGCCGCCGCGGTTCCTGCCGCAGTACGACAACATCGCCCTCTCGCACGCCGACCGGGCACGGATCGTGCCGCGCGATCCCCACGCCGGGCAGCCGCTGCCCGGCAGCGGCAGCAACCGCGGCTTCTTCCTGCACGACGGCTTCGTCCACGGGCTGTGGCGGATCCGGTCCGCCCGCGACGCGGCCGTGCTCCACGTCCAGCCGCACGCGCCGCTTGCCGCGGGGGCGCGGAAGGCGCTCGCGGCGGAGGGCGAGCGGCTGCTGGGGTTCGCGGTGCCGGAGGCCGCCGCCCGGGAGGTGCGCTTCACGGGGTGACCGGGGCACACGTCCCGGGGGCGGTGGCCGGGGCCGGCTCAGTACACGCCGACCCCGTACGCCTTGAGGACCGCGGGCAGCGGCTGGAAGAAGGTGGTGCCCCCCTCGGTGCAGTCGCCGCTGCCGCCGGACAGCAGTCCCAGGGCCTTGGTCCCGTCGTACAACGGGCCCCCGGAGTCGCCGGGTTCGGCGCACAGGTCGGTGCGGATCAGGCCGCGGACGATGTCGCCGTCGCCGTAGTTGACGGTGTAGCCGAGCCCGGTGACCGTGCCGCTGCGGACGCCCGTGGTGGAACCGTCCCGCTTCACCGCCTCCCCGACACGGGCCCGCGCGGCCTTCGTGATGTCCTGCCGGCCGACCTTGCCGGGCCGCGCGACGGAGTCGCCGTAGCGCACCAGGGCGTAGTCGTTGTACGGGTAGCTGAAGGCCGTGGTGGTGCCCAGCGTCCTGGTCCGGGCGGCATCGCCGTACCAGGTCGTGGCGGCGCGGCCGCAGTGACCGGCCGTCAGGAAGTAGTAGCTTCCGGCGGCGCGGACGTTGAAGCCGACCGAGCAGCGGAAGCCGCCGCCGTGGACGGCGTCGCCGCCGGCGGCCATCCGTTCGAAGGAGCCGCCGACGCGCTCGAAGCGGACCGTTCCGCCGTACCGTCCGGCGGCCTGCCGCAACGCGGTGAGCCCGGTGCGCGTGACGGTGTCGTCGGTGGCGATGACCAGCGCGCCGCTCTCCGGGTCGACCGCCCAGGCACTGCCCGCGACGTCCGCCGACTCGGCCGCCAGGCCCGCCGCGGCCACGTGTGCGGCCGAGGCCCCGTGGGCGGTGGCGGCCCGTGCGTCCGGCACGGCCACCGCGGTCGCGGCCAGCAGGCCGAGGAGCGCCGCTCCGGGCAGCGCGGCGCGCGAGGCGAGGCCGCTGCGCGGAGTGGTGCGCTTGTTCCTCATATGTTCCCCCCTACGAGGTTATGCGGTGCCTCGCGGAGTATTGCGACGATCAGCCCGGCGGACAAGAGGGCCATACGGGACGTGCCCGGCGGCCGTGGGGCCGCCGGGCACATCCGTGACGGAAGGGAGGGCGTGGACCTCCCGGAAGGTCAGAAGACGCTGACGCCGTAGACGCTGAGCGCCTCCGTCACCGGCTGGAAGAAGGTCGTCCCGCCGGTGCTGCAGTTGCCGCTGCCGCCGGAGGTCAGACCCAGCGCGATGCCGCCGGAGGTGTACAGCGCGCCACCGGAGTCGCCGCCCTCGGCGCACACGTTGGTGCGGATCATCTGGTAGACCACGTCGCCGCCGCCGTAGTTGACGGTGGCGTTGAGGCCGGTGACCGAACCGCTGTGGATGCCGGTGGTGGAGCCGTCGCGCAGGACGGCCTGGCCCACGAAGGCGTTGCCGGCGCTGGTGATGTCGGTGTTGCCGGCCGTGCCGCCCTTGGCGATCGAGGTGTTGGTGTACCGGACCAGCGCGTAGTCGTTGGTCGGGAAGCTGTAGCCGGCGTTCGGGCCCAGCACCGTGGACTGGCTGGAGTTGGAGTACCAGGTGGACGCCACCTCGGCGCAGTGCCCGGCGGTCAGGAAGTAGTTGGTGCTGCCGCTGCGCACGTTGAAGCCGAGCGAGCAGCGGTATCCGCCGCCGTAGATGGCGTCGCCGCCGGCGATCAGCCGCTTGAAGGTGCCGGCCGTGCGCCGGAAGGTGACCGCGTCGCCGTAGGAGGCGGTGGCCTCCTGCAGCTTGGTGAGTTCGGCGCCGGTGACGGTGCTGTCGGCGGTGATCTCCAGCCGGTTGGACTTCGGGTCGACGACCCACGACGTGCCCGAGACGTCCGCGGCGAGGGTGGCCTTCCCGGCCTTCTCCAGCTGGGCGGTGCTGTGCGCCACGAACTTCGGGACCGCGCCGGCCGCGCTGACGGCCTGGGCCGCCCTGTCGTTCGTGACGTTGACGACCATGGCCTTGGCCTTGGCGTCGTAGTACGAACCGGCGGTGGAGGCGGTGCCGAGGGACGTGGTGAGCGCGGCCGCGGCCTCGGGGGAGGCCTTGGACGCGGGAGCGGCCTGGGCGGCGGGCAGGGTGAGCGCGGTGGCCGCCAGCAGACCGGACGCCACGGCGATCAGCCGTGCACGTCTCGGGACGGGGGTGTGGGTGGTGCGCTTGATCCTCACGCGTTTTCCTCCTGTGGGGGAACGGAAGTTGACCCGCGTAGCGCGGGCCGGTGAGGCGCAGCGAGGGCGCCGCCGTACTGTGGGGGTGGCGTGCCCCTGACAAATGCTGCGCACACGGGAGTATTCAGAGTCACGCACAAGCGCACAAGGGCGGGTTTCGGCCTCGTCACGCCCCCGAAACGCCCCGACGCCGCCCCCGCGCCCACCGCTGTGACGGTGTATCAGCTGGTGAGCCCGCCACCCCCGCCACCCGTCGGCCGCCCCCGCTCCCCACCCCCGGTTTGGCGCGAACGGGCGGCCCGCACCAGGTCTGACGCCGCCGGGACGCCGCACGCCACCGCGGTGCGCGGCCACGCGATCCGTGTCCGGGGCCCCACAACGACCGCCCCAAGCGGCGTCGAACGGCCTCACCGGGCACGCGCGCCCCGACGCCGCGCAGCCCCCGGCGCAAGCCCACCGCTCGCGCGGGAACACGCCTCCGCAGCGCCGCACGACGCGCCTTCCCCGCACATGACGAGGCGCCGCCACCCCGACCCACCGCACAAGGGCCTTCCCCGACCCCGGCCACACCGAGCACGCCCCGTGGACTGCGCCGCACGACGCGCCTTCCCCGCACATGACGAGGCGCCGCCACCCCGACCCACCGCACAAGGGCCTTCCCCGACCCCGGCCACACCGAGCACGCCCCGTGGACTGCGCCGCACGACGCCGCCGTCCCTTCACGCCGCCCCAGCCCGCCTCCGACCCGTGGTCGAGCGCCCGCGGGAGAGCGACTGCAGCCTGTGGCGAAGACGCGGCCGCTCGCGCGGCCTGCCCCCCCGAGCGCCGAGGCCGCACGGTCCCCGGCCGCGCAGGGCCCGTCGGCCCCACCGGGCACCTCACCCAGCCACGGGCGCCGGGCCGCAGGACATCGCGCCCGCGCCCCGGCGTCGCCGTCGCCCTCGCGGGAACGGGCCGCACGGCCCCTCAGCAGTCGCAGCCGCAGCAGTCGCAGTCGCAGCAGCAGCCGTCACCGCAGCCGCAGTCGCACCCGGAGCAGTCGCAGTTGGAGCACCAGCCTTCGCGCCGTCTGCCGCTCCAGGGGTCGTCGTAGTGGTCCCGGCAGCAGATCTGGCAGGTGCAGCAGAGCCCCGCGAACACCGCGCATCCCGCGAGCAGGCCGCGGCGGGGGCCCTGCTGGTGCGGGGGGCCGGGGGTCAGCCAGGGTGACTGCACCGGCCCGCCGGGGCCGCCCGGGCCCGGGTGGTGGGCGCACGAGGCGCCGAACGCGCGGTCCACGGACCGCCGTAGCTCGTGGGCGAGCAGGACGTGGGCGAGGGCGCCGTCGGTGAACTCGACGTCCCGCAGCGCCAGCCTGACCCCGTGCACGGCGTCGTCGCACAGCCGCCGCGCCTCGTCCAGGCTCGTCCCGGTGGCGGTCAGCGGGTTCCACGCGCCCGCCGCGGCGTCGGCGTCCAGGTCCTCCACGGCGTCCAGCAGGTGGGCGAGGCGGCCGAAGAGCCGGCCCGCCTCCTCCAGCGGGGCGCGGTTGCCCGGGCGCCCGGCCAGCACCGCCGTGTGGCCGAACGCGGCGGCGGTGGCGGTCTCGGTGGGCTCGGTGACGGTCAGCAGGGACGTGCCGGGCCCGGCGGCCGCCTCGACGGCGGTCTGCCGGCCGACGGCGTCGACCAGCACCGCGGTGTCGAAGCCGAGCACCGAACCCGTCACGGCGCCCGCGCGGTCCCAGCGGCCGGCCACCGTGCGCGCCGCCGCGGCGACCGGACGGCGCGCCAGCAGCCCGTCGCCGTCCGCCATGTGGTCGCGCACCTTCGCGGAGGCCAGCACCAGCGAGACCGCCGCGGCCAGCCGTGCGCCCTCCCCCTGGGCGACCGGCGCGGTCCGCATCGCCCGCAGCGGGCACGGCCCGGCGGTGCGGCGTCCGTCCCGCGTCCGCCCGGCCTGGTCCTCGACCAGCACCGAGACGATGAGTCCGTCGTAATTCGTGGCGACCCTGGCCAGTTGCCCGTGGTCATCCCTCAGGGCGAGGCAGAGACCGCACAGATGGGCCGTCCACGATATGGCCAGCTTCTCCGGCAGACGGTGCCTGCACGGTCTGACGATTCCGAACATCGCAATCCCCCGTACGTCATTCGCAGCAATGGAGCACGTCATCGGCTGGTCGTTCTGTACGCCGCCCGTTCGGCTGTCCGGCGGTGCGGCATCACTCTACCGAGCGGGACTCTTTCCGATGATCCGTCAGGAGCCGTATTCCATGGGGCGACTGGGGGCCACTAGTGCGATTTATGCACCAGGTCTGTCACGAATCCACCCCACGGTGGGTATCCGCTTGGCGCATCATCCGCATCATGGACGACCATAGGGGTGCGGACGGCAAACTGACCGCGTGCGAGAGGAGGCGTCCATGGGATCGGTACGACGGGCGAGCGCCTGGCTGGGACTCGTCGACGACAACAGCGCCGAGGAGTACTACGACGAGGACTACGCCGATTACGGCGACGGCGCCGAGACGTCCTCCCCCGACTCCTGGGTCACGGACCCCCGCGTGCGCGTGGCCTCCGATTCGGCGGAGGAGCAGGGCCGCCGGATCGCCACGGTCACCCCGGACGGCTTCCGGGACGCCCGCGGCATCGGCGAGCTGTTCCGGGACGGCGTCCCGGTCATCGTCAACCTGACGGCCATGGAGTCCTCCGACGCCAAGCGCGTCGTCGACTTCGCGGCCGGCCTCACCTTCGGCCTGCGCGGTTCCATCGACCGCGTGGCGAACCGCGTCTTCCTGCTGACCCCGCCCGACTACCTGGTCGTCAACGCGGACAGCAAGCGCGGCGGCGACGGCTTCTTCAACCAGAACTGAACCGCGGCGTCGGCGCCGGGACCCGGCGCCGACGGCCGCGGCTACCGGAAGGCGTCGAGCCCGGTGAGCGCCTTGCCGAGCACGAGCTGGTGCATCTCGACGGTGCCCTCGTAGGTGAGCACGGACTCCAGGTTGGTCGCGTGCCGCATCACGGGGTACTCCAGGGAGATGCCGTTCGCGCCCAGCACGGTCCGGGCCGTGCGGCAGATCTCGATCGCCTCGCGCACGTTGTTGAGCTTGCCGAAGCTGACCTGCTCGGGACGGAGCGTGCCCGCGTCCATGCGCCGCCCGAGGTGGTGGGCGAGGAGGATCCCCTTGTGCAGTTCCAGCGCCATGTCGGCGAGCTTGGCCTGGGTCAGCTGGAAGCCGCCGATGGGCCGGCCGAACTGCTCACGGGTACGGGAGTACTCCAGGGCGGCCTCGAAACTGCTGCGCGCGGCGCCCATGGCGCCCCAGACGATGCCGTAGCGGGCGTGGTTCAGGCAGCTGAGCGGGCCGCGCAGACCGGTGACCTCGGGGAGGACGGCGTCGGCGGGCAGGCGCACGTCGTCCATCACCAGTTCGCTGGTGACGGAGGCGCGCAGCGACCACTTGTGCTTGATCTCGGGGGCGGAGAACCCGGGGGTGCCGGTGGGCACGGCGAAGCCGCGGATGCCCTCGTCGGTGCGGGCCCACACCACGGCGACGCCGGCGACGGAGCCGTTGGTGATCCACATCTTGCGGCCGTTCAGGATCCAGTCGGACCCGTCCCGCTTGGCGTGGGTGCGCATGCCCGCCGGGTCGGAGCCGTGGTCGGGCTCGGTGAGCCCGAAGCAGCCGATGACCTCGCCGGCGGCCATCCGCGGCAGCCAGCGCTGCTTCTGCTCCTCGGAGCCGTACCGGTGGATGGCGTACATCGCCAGCGAGCCCTGGACGGAGACGAGCGAGCGGATGCCGGAGTCGGCGGCCTCCAGCTCCAGGCAGGCCAGGCCGTACTGGACGGCGGAGGCGCCCGCGCAGCCGTAGCCGGTCAGCGACATGCCCAGCGCGCCGATCGAGCCGAGTTCCCTGGCCAGCTCGCGGATCCCGGGCAGCTCGCCGCGCTCGTACCACTCCGCCACGTGCGGCAGCACGCGGTCGGCGGCCCAGCCGCGGACGGTGTCCCGCACCGCGCGGTCCTCGTCGTCCAGCAGGTCGTCGATGCCGAGCGGGTCGTACGGGTCGAACTGCGGCTTTCCAGCGGACATCGTCGTCCTCTCCGGTGATCACTGCGCTTCGCCGACGAAGCTACTTCCGTGGCGGGGGCGGGTAAAGCCCCCGACGGTGTGCTCAGCGCGACACGTCGGCCCCGGCCAGGGCGTGCTCGCGCGGGGACGGGATGCCGGGGACGGCGGGCCGCTGGGCCGCCGTGCCGCACTCCATGCGGCGGGGCAGCCGCAGCGCGGCGACCGCGCCGAGCAGCAGCAGGCCCGCGCTGACCACCAGGGTGATGTGCATGCCGTGGACGAAGGCGTGCCGTGCGGCGTGCCGCAGCGAGGCCCCGGCGGAACCGCCGAGGTGGTCGGAGACCTCGTAGGCCTCGCCGAGCGACTTGCCGGCCGAGGCGCCGGCGTCCGCCGGCACCCCGGGGACCCGGGCGACGCCGGGGGCGTAGGCGGCGTTCATGACGCTGCCCAGCAAAGCGATGCCGAGGCCGGCGCCCAGCTGGTAGGAGGTCTCGCCGATCGCGGCGGCGCCGCCCGCCTGTTCGGCGGGGGCGTCGCTCAGCATGGACTCGTACGCCCCGAAGAGCGTGGTCTCCAGCCCGAAGCCGAGCAGGACGAAGCCCGCGGTGAGCACGCCCGGGCGGTCGTGCTGGCCCATGAGGGTCAGCACGAGCACCGCGCACGCGGTGAGGACGAAACCGGAGCTCACCATGGCTCGCGGCCCGAAGCTGCCGAGCATCCGGGAGCCCAGGAGGCCGGCGCCCATGGCGGCGAGGGTGAGCGGCAGCAGCCGCAGCCCCGTCTGCAGGGGGCTCAGGCCGAGGACCAGCTGCAGGTACTGGACGGCGATCAGTTCGAGGCCGACGAGGGCGAGCAGCGCCAGCACGATGCAGCCCACGGAGGTGCCGAAGGCGGGCCTGACGAACATGCCTATGTCGATGAGCGGGTGCTCGCGCCTCCGCTGCCGGCGCACGAACAGCACCAGCAGGACCAGGCCCACGAGCAGCGGGACCAGCGCGGAGGGCTCGTAAGGGGCCGCGCCGCCGCCGATCCGCTTGACGCCGAGGATGGCGCCGAGGATGCCCAGCGCGGCCATCACCGCGCCCAGGACGTCCCAGGGGCCGTCCAGCTCACCGCGGGACTCCGGCAGCAGCCAGCGGGCCACCGGAAGGATGACGGCCATCAGCGGGATGTTGATCAGGAAGACCGAGCCCCACCAGAAGTGCTCCACGAGGAAGCCGCCGAGGACCGGCCCGACGGCGGCGCCGACGGCCGCGACGGCGCTCCACACGCCGATGGCGACGGCCCGCTCCCGGCGGTCGGGGAAGACCTGCCGGAGGATCGACAGCGTGGCCGGCATGATCATCGCGCCGCCGACGCCGAGCAGGGCGCGGGCGGCGATGAGGACGCGTGGGTCGGGCGCGAAGGCCGCCACCGCAGAGGCGGCCGCGAAGATCGTGTAGCCGAGCAGCAGGATCCGGCGTCTTCCGACGCGGTCGCCGAGGGTGCCGAAGAGGATGAGCAGGGACGCGGCGACGAGCGGGTAGGCGTCGACGATCCACAGCAGTGCTATCGCGCCGGGGCGCAGGTCCTCGCTCACCGCGGGAACGGCGACGTGCAGCACGGTCGCGTCGAGGGCGACGAGCAGCAGGCTGACGCAGAGGACGATCAGCACGGTCCAGCGGTTGACCGGCCGAGTGTGCCGCGGGACGGCGGCCGGCCCGGAAATGCCGGCCGAGGACGTCCCTGTCATGTCCGTACCTCCCAGCGGTGCGCTCGCGGTGTCCCTGGGCAGGACGAGGGGGACGGTCCCGGGGGAACCCAGTGAGACGGGGCGAGTGAAGTCGTCAGACTACGCGAGTCCGCGCCGATGGTGGGTGGCGCAGGTCACGTTCCCACGTGGCCGTGGTCACGTGACGGCCATGCGCCGGAGATGTGCCGGACATTTCCGGTGCCCGCGGGGCGGTCGTCGGGGCGTCCACGCGATGGCGTGTACCCGCCCGCTCCGGTCGTACGCACGGCGGACGCGGGGCGCGCGGATCAACACGTACCCCTGCCGGGTGCGTTCACGCGCCCGCCGATCGGGAATCCGCCCAGGTCACCGGCGTGCGTCCGGACCCGCGACGGGCGGCCGCACGGAACCGGGACGGGCCGGCCCAAGGCTGGGCGAACTCCGGGAGAAGTAACGGCTAATCAAAGATAAACGGGGCGCGCGGAAATCGAACATGCGATTTTCCAAGATCCTCCGGAAGCACTTCGAAACATAAAATCAAGGAGTTCCCGCATTCGGCTCAATGCGCACGTCGGCGCTACCTCCATTGGGCGGAGTGAGACGCAGTCCACATCACATCGTCATTACGAACCCGTCCTTCCGGCCGAACTCCGCCATCACACGCTGTAACGTCGATTGAGTGCGTACCGATGACAAGCTTCGCCTCATGGAGGAGCCCGCGACAGCCCAGGCTCCCCCGGGCATGAGCCGGACACGCGTGCTGCTGTTCGGCTCGACGCTCGTGGCCTATGTGGCCATCGTCGTAGCCGTCCTGACGACGTCCAAGCTCGTGACCCTGGACTGGCAGGTCATGATGTGGCGGCCGTACAAGCAGTGGCCACAGATCCACGCGTTCCTGGACTACTTCGTGGTCCTGGGCCAACGCGGCCCGACGGCCGTGATCGTGGCCTCCTGGCTGGGCTGGCGCGCCTGGCGCCAGCGCACCCTGCACCCGCTGCTCGTGCTGGGCACGTCGCTGCTGCTGCTGAACGTCACCGTGGGTTCGGTGAAGTACGGCCTGGGCAGGCTCGGCCCGCACTACGCGACCAGCGCCGGATCGGCCGAACTCTTCGCCGGCGGCGATATATTTCCCTCCGGTCACACCGCGAACGCCGTGGTGACCTGGGGGGTCCTGGCCTATCTGGCCACCACCCCGTGGGTCCGCCGGGTCACCTCCGTGATCGCGGCGCTGCTGGCGCTGGGCGTCGGCATGACCACCATCTACCTCGGCACCCACTGGGTCAGCGACGTCCTGCTCGGCTGGGCGGCCGGCCTGCTGATCCTGCTGGCACTGCCCTGGTTCGAGCCCCTGATGGCCTCGGCCGAGCAACGGATCACGGCCGCCTGGGCGCGCCGCCGCGGCACCCGCCGGGCGCCGGCCGCGGCCCCCGCCGCGAACACGGCGATGGCCTCCGCGCAGCTCTCCGACAACCCGGACGGCGTACTCGAGCCCGTCGTTCTCAGCGGCCGCGCGACGACGCCCGCGTCGGGGATACCGCACCACCCGGCGCGTCCCCACACCGCCCGCCACGAGCGCACCCCGGTGACCCCGGCCGGCAGCCGCCGCCCGCCCGCCGACCGGCCGGGCCGTCCGGCGGCCGTCGGCCAGGCCGGCGTCACTCGCGGCCGCGGTACCCCCGGCTGACCGCCCGCGGGGCAGGTACGCACGCCTCCCGCCCCGTCCGCACCCGCAGGAAGGCCCCCGCCGCACCCGAGAGGTGCGGCGGGGGCCTTCGTCGTGCCGGGGCCGTGCGGAGGGACCTCAGCCGCTCCAGCAGCGGGTCACCCGGCCGCCCTCGACGGTGAAGTTGAGCCGGCCCACCCGGTACTCCATGGTGATGACGGCGCCCGGCGGCAGGGCGCGCACCGTGCTCCAGCCCTGCTCGGTGGCCCGGCGTTCGGCCTCGTCGGCGGAGAGGCCGACGTAGCTGTCCGGTTCGTCCTGCGGTTGCCGTGCGGCGGTCGGATCGGTTGCCATGTGAGCAACCGTAGGCGCACACGAGCCGTGACGGAAGGCGCGGCCGACTTGATCGTCACACTTCTGTCACAGAATCCCGGACAGTGTTTGGCGTGCACCGTTCACTCTTTGGGGGCGACTTTTCCAATCGCCCGCCGAATTCGCGGACACGACCGGCGAAAACCGGCCGGGCCGGCCGCGGCGGAATTCCGGGAAACGGTCCACACACATCCCTCACATCACGTCCCCAGCGTCGACAGCTCTTCGTCCGTCAGCAGCCGGGACCGAATCAGAAACCGGTTGCCCGTCGGCGCTTCCAGCGAGAAGCCGCTGCCGCGCCCCGGCACCACGTCTATCGTCAGATGCGTGTGGCTCCAGTAGGCGAACTGGTCGCGCGACATCCACACCGGCACCGGGTCGACGCCCGGCACGTCGAGATCGCCGAGGTGCACGTCGGAGTCCCCGGTGAGGAACTCCCCCAGCGGATAGCACATGGGCGAGCTGCCGTCGCAGCAGCCGCCGGACTGGTGGAACATCAACGGGCCGTGCTGGTCGGCGAGACGCCGCAGCAACTCCGCGGCCTCCTCGGTGACGGCGACCCGGTCGGCCCTCGGTGCGGTTGAGGTCATGGGGTCAGAGTGCCCCCGCCGAGCGCCGCCCGCCAGACCCCCCGAGGACATGCCGGCGGGCGGATCCCACCGTCGACTCCGCCTCGCGTTGCGACAGTCCCGTGCTGACGGCGGCTCCGACCATCTCCTCGGCCACCCGGTCCCCGTGCCCGTTCTCGAACGCCCGGCAGGCGGCCCAGAAGAGCCGCTCGTTGCGCTCCCCCACGGACGAGCCGAGCACGAAGCGGATCAGCGGCCCGGCCGTGCTCCCGCCCGCCCCCGGACCCGCCGCCGCGCGCACGGCCCGGCGCTGCGGGGTCGTCAGCAGCAGCCGCAGCAGCCGCTTGGGCACGGCGGCCGGCGGCATCGAGGCCGTCGGCGGGTCCCAGCGGTAGAGGCCGGCCGTGGTGACGGAACCCGGTCCCACGAGGTAGCCGCCGCTGCCGCGCACGTCGATGCCGTTGCCGAGCCGGCGCACGGAGTTGGGCACGACCGCCTCCGCCGGGCCGCGCAGCCACAGGTGCCGGCCGCCGCTCGGAGTGATCACCGTGCGCGTCCACGGCACGGCGAAACCCCACCGGGCGGCCAGGTCCACCAGGTCGGTCACGCCGTCGACGCCGTCCTTGCGGTCCAGGTCGAGGCCGATCAGATAGTGCGGCGAGCGCCCGCACGCGATCCCGTACCCACACGCCCAGGGGGCCGCCGCGAACAGCTCGGCTATCCGGGCGGGCTCGGTGGCGGCGTCGTGCACACCGTGGCCGAGCCGTCCGCACTGGCCGCGGCACATCCCGCGGGCGGTCTCCCCCCGGTGCGGTGAACGGACCGCCGGGAGTTTGGTCCGCGACAGCGGGATGACGGGGAAGCCGCGCCGCGCGGCGGCGAGCGCGCACTCCAGCGCGCGGTCGTGGTCCGGATGCGTCACGGGGTGCCCCCTCGATGCGCTACGGCATGGCCCCTTTATCGTACTTTCGTTCGACGGTCTCCTCAATGCCGCCTCGAACGGCCCGGACGGGCTCCCGGCCCGTCCGGCACCCGGTGCCTGACGCGCCCTCACGCACGTGTTCCCGCAGGGCCGGCCACCCCCATGGTGGCGCGTCCGGCCTCGCCCGTCGACGACGCGTCACGGCCGTCCCGTCCCGTTCCGGCACATGATGGGCCGTCTGCCCGAGACTGTACGGAAGATCGAGTACGGAAGACCGGGTGCCGGCACGATCTCCTACCGCGAGGGAGCGTGCCGATGGGGACCTACGCAACGCAGACCACGACCGGGCGGGCGGCGGCGCCCCGGCGGCCGGGGCGGCTGCTGGTGGACTGGCTGACCACCACCGACCACAAGAAGATCGGCCACCTCTACCTGATCACGTCCTTCGGCTTCTTCCTCGCCGCCGGGTTCATGGCGCTGCTGATGCGCGCCGAGCTCGCCCGCCCCGGTCTGCAGCTGATGACGAACGACCAGTTCAACCAGTTGTTCACGATGCACGGCACGATCATGCTGCTGCTCTTCGCCACCCCGACCTTCGCCGGGTTCGCGAACGAGATCATGCCGCTGCAGATCGGCTCGCCCGACGTCGCCTTCCCGCGGTTGAACATGCTGTCGTACTGGCTGTTCCTCTTCGGCGGGCTCATCGTGCTGGGCAGCTTCCTGACCCCCACCGGCGGGGCGTCCTTCGGCTGGTTCGCCTACGCACCGCTGAACAGCCTGACCCGGTCGCCCGGGATCGGCGCCGACATGTGGATCATGGGGCTGGCGCTGGCGGGCTTCGGCACCATCCTCGGCGCGGTCAACTTCGTCACCACCATCGTGGGGATGCGGGCGCCGGGCATGACCATGTTCCGGATGCCGATCTTCACGTGGAACGTGCTCTTCACCTCGGTCCTGGTGCTGATGGCCTTCCCGGTGCTGGCGGCGACACTGCTGGTGCTGGAGGCGGACCGGCGCTTCGGCTCGGTGGTCTTCGAGCCGGAAAGCGGCGGGGCGCTGCTGTGGCAGCACCTGTTCTGGTTCTTCGGCCACCCGGAGGTGTACATCATCGCGCTGCCGTTCTTCGGCATCATCACCGAGATCATCCCGGTGTTCTCGCGCAAGCCGGTCTTCGGCTACACGACGCTGGTCGGCGCGACGATGGCCATCACCGGACTGTCGATGGTGGTGTGGGCGCACCACATGTTCGTCACCGGCGCCGTGCTGCTGCCGTTCTTCTCGCTGCTGTCGTTCCTGATCGCGGTGCCGACCGGGGTGAAGTTCTTCAACTGGATCGGCACGATGCTGCACGGCTCGCTGTCCTTCGAGACCCCGATGCTGTGGGCCGTCGGCTTCCTGGTGAGCTTCCTGTTCGGCGGCCTCACCGGGGTGGTCCTCGCCTCGCCCCCGCTGGACTTCCAGGTCAGCGACTCGTACTTCGTGGTGGCCCACTTCCACTACGTGGTCTTCGGGACGGTGGTCTTCGCCATGTTCGCCGGCTTCTACTTCTGGTGGCCGAAGTTCACCGGGAAGATGCTCGACGAGCGGCTGGGGAGGATCCAGTTCTGGACGCTCTTCATCGGCTTCCACACCACCTTCCTCGTCCAGCACTGGCTGGGCGTGGAGGGCATGCCCCGGCGGTACGCGGACTACCTGGCGGCGGACGGCTTCACCGTGCTCAACACGATCTCGACGATCGGGGCGTTCCTGCTGGGGCTGTCGACCCTGCCGTTCCTCTGCAACGTGTGGCGGACCGCCCGGCACGGCCGGCGGGTGGAGGCCGACGACCCCTGGGGCTTCGGCCGTTCCCTCGAATGGGCGACCTCCTGCCCGCCGCCGCGGCACAACTTCACGACGCTGCCGCGGATCCGCTCCGAGTCCCCCGCCTTCGACCTGCACCACCCGGAGGTCGCCGCCCTCGACCAGGCGCGGTCCACGGGGCGCCGTGACGCCGTCGAGCCCGGTGCCGGGGGCCACGACTGACGGCGACAAGGCGGGGGCGGTACGACGTCGTACCGCCCCCGCAGCGTCCCGCGTCAGCCCGCCTTCTGCCCGCGCGCCGGGGATCCGGCCTTGCCGCCGCCTCCGCGGAGCCTCGCCCGCACCTTGTTCCGCAGCTTCTTGCGCAGCCGGCGGGCCCGCCGCTTGGCCGCCCGGGCGATGTCCTTGCCCGAGTACGCGGCGCCCACGCCCAGGCCGCCGACGTGGCGTCCGGCCGCGCGCAGCCGGCCCGCGGCGCCCGCCCGGCGGGCGATGAGCTCCTCCAGCAGGGCCTCGCAGGCGTCGGCGATCTTCGCGGGGTCGTACTGGGCGCCCTTCTTCAAGGCCGCCTCGCCCATCCGGTGGCGCAGTTCGTCGTCGTTGATCAGCCGGAGCATCGCCGCGGCCAGCGCGTCCACGTCCCGCGGGGGCACCAGCAGGCCGTCCACCCCGTCGCTGATGATCTCGCCGGGACCGAGCGGGCAGTCGGTACTGACCACCGGCAGGCCCACCCGCATCGCCTCGACGATGGTCATGCCGAAGGACTCCATGCTGGAGGAGACCGCGAGCATCGACCCCTTGGCCATCTCCGGCTCGATCGGCGAGGCGGTGCCCATCATGGTCACCCGGTCCCCGATGTCCAGGCGCGCGATGAGCCGCTCCAGCTTCTCCTGCTGCGCACCCGAGCCGTACAGCCGCAGACCCCAGTCCGGCCGTTCCGCCGCGACCTTGACGAAGGCCCTGATGAGGTCTCCGTAACGTTTCACCGGGGCCAGCCGGCCGGCCGCGACGACGTACTTGGCGTCCAGGGTGCTGGGGGCGACGCCCGGGTCGGGCACGCTGTTCGGCAGGGTGACCACCCGCACCCCGGGCAGCCGCAGCCTGCGCCGGTAGGCGGCGGCGTCGGCCTCGGTGGTCGTGGTGACCGCGTCCAGCCGGGGGTACAGCCGGCGCAGCGTGAGGAGGAGCTGTACGGAGTGGGTCTCCAGCGTCAGGTGCTCCTGCGCGATCCGGACCATGTGGCGCGGGGCCTGCAGGGCGATGTGGACGTTCAGCCCGGGACGCGTGCCGATGACGACGTCGGCGTCGAGCGACGTCAGATGGGCCTTGATCCTCCGGTCGCTGAGCACGCTGTACTGCTCGTAGCGGTTCTCGCCCTTGGGGAAAACCAAGGAGGGCGTCCTGTACAGCGGGTCCTTCAGGTCGCAGGTGTCGCTGTCCGGGCGCAGGTCCACCAGGTGGCGCAGGCCGACACGCGGGTCGAGGGTGAAGGTGGGTTCCTCACGGTGGCGGAAAACGGAGACGATCTCCACCTCGTGCCGCTCGGCCAGGGCTCCCGCCAGGTTGAAAGTCGTGCGGATGGTGCCACCGACTCCGTACGCGTTCTGGATCAGTATGGAAATGCGCATGCGTCCCTGCGTTCTCCTGCTTCCCGCGGACCGGTGTCCGTCCTGGTGCTGGCAAGACCGCCCCCGAGACCCACAGGTTGCCCCCGTTCACCTTCCCGTTTCCTCGTTGTATCCCCGCTGTGATGTTCATGTGAGGCCTCGGGGCATCCTCCCCGGATCCCGTGCCATCAGGCACGGAGCCCCGGCGCGGCGCGGAGGGGCGATCGCGCCCCACACTGCATTCCCCGGATGGCCCGGTCGCCCGAGCCCCCGTTCACGGTGTCACCCCACCGGGCTACGCACGGAGGGCCCACCGGGTGACGGAGGGGCAGTGGACGCGGGCGCCGGGCGGCGGGCCGGGGAGCGGGCCGGGGAAGGGCGCGCTCACGGCGTGCCCGGCGGGCTCACTTCGGCAGGCGCAGCAGTGTCCCGGGGGTGAGCTGCCGGGTCGGGTCGGAGCCGATGACGTCCTGGTTGAGCCGGTACAGCTCGGCCGCGCCGCCGCTGACGTCGAAGCGCCGGGCCAAGGTCTCCAGGGTCTCGCCGGACCGGACGGCGTGCGCCCGGCCGGACAGCCGCAGGCGCTGCGCGCAGGTGGGCCAGGCCTCCCAGCCCTGGTCGCGGAGGATCTCCTCGGCGACGGTCACCTGCTGGTCGGGGGTGGCGCGGTCGGGCCTGGAGGCCATGTCGAGACCGCCGTGCTCGACCCAGGTGGGCTGGTAGATCTGCAGCCCACCGTAGAAGCCGTTGCCGGTGTTGGTCTTCCAGCGGTTGCTGCTCTCGCAGTGCGCCAGTTCCAGCCAGACGGGTGCGTGCCCGTCGGCCTGCGCGACCCCGGGAGCGAGGGCCGCCCACGTGGCGAGCAGAGTGAGCGCGGTCACCGCGAGACGGCGGGGACGGAACATGCGGGCCAGGTTAGGCACGGCGCGGCGGGCGTCGTCGCCCGCCGCGCCGTGTGCGTGCCCGGGCCCACCCGGTCGGAGCACGGCCGCCGGGTGGGCCGGGGAGCGCGGTGGGTCAGACCGACAGCCGCTGCCCCGGAAGGATCAGGTTGGGGTCGGCGCCGATCACGGACCGGTTGACGGCGTACAGCTTCTTCCAGGTCGTCCCGTGGGCGGCCGCGATGCCGCTCAGGGTGTCGCCGCCGCGGACGCTGTAGTTTCCGTGCCCCTCCGCCCGGCTCTGGCCGCGGTCGGGGTGGCCGCCGGTGCCGCGCGACTGCTTCGCCGGCGCCGGTGCGGTGTGCCGCTTCGCCTTCGGCGCGGCCGGGGCGGTGCCGCGGCCGGGCGCGCTCCCGTTGGCGCCGGCGCGGACGGAGCAGGTGGGCCAGGCGCCCCAGCCCTGCGCCCGCTGCACCTTGGTGGCGACGGCGATCTGCTGCTCACGGCTCGCCCGGTCGGCGGTCGCCGCGTACGCGGTGCCGCCGTAGGCGCGCCAGGTCCCGGCCGAGAACTGGAGTCCTCCGTAGTACCCGTTGCCGGTGTTGATGTGCCAGTTCCCGCCGCTCTCGCAGCCGGCGATGCGGTCCCAGACCCCGTTGTCGACGGCCTTCGCGGGCCCCGCGACGGCCATGAGGGCCAGCGGGGTCAGAACGGTGACGCCGGCTACGACTGCGGACCGACGGTACTTGGCTGATACGGCCATGGAATCCCTCTCCACGGACCCGGGGTTCCCCCATGGCGCCGTACCCCTGGTACGGCACCCGACGGACGGGGTCCCCGCGCATCGGGCGCGGTCCCCGCCCCCTTCGCTCGCCGGCCGATGGCGTTCCGATCCTCGGCCGTCCTCCGTGCGAGCCCTCCCGGGCGGTGCTCTCTGCACACGGCGGGCAAATCTAGGCAGGGTCGCGCTCGGTCACCAAACAAATCCCCTACGCTGCAGGCCAGTTGCAGGTTACCGGGAGTAAAGACCTATTTAGGACACCGGATTGATGGTGTTTTTTGCGGCATATACCTACAGCGCATATGCGCCATGTGACCCGTCTCATAGGCGCGGAGGCGTCCGGGGGTGAAAGGTAGGACGAGGAGTGACCGGCTCCGCACGTCCGATCACACTCCGCACGCGGACGCGCGAGCACGCACCAAGAAGGCCGTGACTCCCGCCACAGATCGGCCGTTGTCACTATGTGCCGGGCGAGGCCCGGCAAAGGAGCCCGTAGCCGTACATTTCCAAGGAGGCTTCAGTGCCGCCCATGCTCGACGTCAGCGACGAGGTACGAGCCGAGATCGGCGATGAGGAGGCGGCACGCCTGCTGGCCGGCGACAGCGCGCCCGGCACGTACGACTGCACCTCCTGTCGCACGCCCGGGGACACCGCCATGGAGCGCACCAGCACGGTGCTCTTCGTCGGCGAGGAGACCGCCGTGCTCGCCTTCGCCCATGCGACGTGCATCCCCTCCCAGGTCGTGCCGGTCTCGGAGGAGCAACTGCAGGGCGCGGTGCAGAGCATCGCCGGCGAGGAGACGGCCGGCGCCACGGCGACGGCCGCGCCACGGCAGGCGGTGCTCGGCATCACCTGCGGCCTCGTCCTGGTCAAGGACGAGGTGTGCCCGGCCCTGGTCATCGAACCCACCGGGCCGATCGCCCGCCCCGGTGACAGCGGTCCGGACGACGATTTCCTGCCGATCCTCATCGAGCAGGGCTTCCTCCCCGTGAACGACCTCTCCACGCCGCCGTCCCCGCTGCCCGGCTGGTCCGTGCTGCTGGCCATGGGCCAGCTGCACGCCATCCTCCAGCCCGGCTCCGCCGGCGCGTGGTGGCAGGCTCACCAGCCGCTCGCGGTGAGCGAGGGCTGGCGCCAGGCCGTCCACAAGTCCAACGAGGTGTACGTGTACGCCGCCCCGCACGGCACCATCGGCCAGCAGCCCCGCGAGGACCTGCTGCGCGACTCCCTCGAGCGCGCTTGCGGGCGCGGACTCCTCGTCGCGGCGACGATGCCCCTCTCCGGCACCTGATCCACCGGCTCCGGCCAAAGGCGCGTACGGCCCGCCGTACGCGCCTTTGGCCTATGGCAGTGCATATGCGTGATTCATCCGTACGCCCCGCATCCCTGCAGTTGAGCCGCTCGTTGCCACGACGTGCACACCTTTGACGCTTCCTCACGAGCCCAGTACCGAAGCCCCATTCCCCCCATGCGCACCGCGCAGGATGCGTCCGTGAGTGAGGGCACGCCGATCTACGACGCGCTCTACTCGGAGTACCGCAGGCTCTTCCGCACCCTTCCCGGCGACCGTACCGGCGAGGAGGACCTGCAGTTCAACGGTTTCGCCGACCGCGGTGGCGCCAACTCCCCCTACCGCGTCGCGGGCCGCCATCGCGGCGACCTCCCCGCCCTCCCGCCGGGCCTCGCCGAGAACCGCATGCACGGCGGACTCTGACCCGCCCCGCACGACGAACCGCCCGCCCGATCGCCCCGTGGAGGCGACCCGGCGGGCGGCGCCATGTCCGGCCCCGGCAGGGCCACTTCGCGCGGCCGCGGCCCGCTGCCGCGACTCTCCGGGAAGCGCCCCCGTACCCCACGAAAAACCGCCCGCCCGGCCGCCCCCGCGGGGACGACCGGACGAGCGGCTGCACGCGACCTGCCCGCGCAGGGGCTACTTCTTGCGTCCGCGCTTCTCCCGGACCCGCACCGACACCTGGATCGGCGTCCCCTCGAACCCGAACTCCTCACGCAACCGGCGCTCGATGAAGCGGCGGTAGCCGGCCTCCAGGAAGCCGGAGGCGAAGAGCACGAAGCGCGGGGGCTTGGTGCCGGCCTGGGTGCCGAAGAGGATGCGGGGCTGC
Source organism: Actinacidiphila glaucinigra (assembly GCF_035918135.1). Classification (NCBI taxonomy): domain Bacteria; kingdom Bacillati; phylum Actinomycetota; class Actinomycetes; order Kitasatosporales; family Streptomycetaceae; genus Actinacidiphila; species Actinacidiphila glaucinigra. Next base: position 6,775,207 of record NZ_CP109144.1, on the reverse strand, counting down.
TTGCCGCCACGGATCGGGTGGGGGTGGGCGGCGACGAGCTCGCCCAGGAAGGCGTTGAGGCGGCCGGTGGGGACCCGGGTCTCCCAGCCCGCCAGCGCGGTCTCGATGGCCGGGACGAGCTTCTCCATGTGGCGGCCGGTACGGGCGGAGACGTTCACCCGGGGCGCCCACTGGATCTGCACGAGGTCCTTCTCGATCTCGCGCTCGAGGTAGTAGCGCCGCTCCTCGTCCAGCACGTCCCACTTGTTGTAGGCGATGACGAGGGCCCGGCCCGCCTCGACGGCCAGCGAGATGATGCGGGTGTCCTGCTCGGCGAGGGACTCGCCGGCGTCGATCAGGACGACGGCGACCTCCGCCTTCTCCAGGGCGGCCGCGGTGCGCAGCGAGGCGTAGTAGTCCGCGCCCTCCTGGAGATGGACGCGGCGGCGGATGCCCGCGGTGTCCACGAACTTCCAGGTCTTGCCGCCGAGCTCGATGAGCTCGTCGACCGGGTCGCGGGTCGTGCCGGCCATCTCGTTGACGACGACGCGCTCCTCACCGGCCACCTTGTTCAGCAGCGAGGACTTGCCGACGTTCGGGCGGCCGATGAGCGCCACCCGGCGGGGGCCGCCGACGGCGTTGCCGAAGGACTGCATCGGCGCCTCGGGGAGCGCCTCCAGCACCGCGTCCAGCAGGTCGCCCGTACCGCGGCCGTGCAGCGACGAGACCGGGTAGGGCTCGCCGAGGCCGAGGTTCCACAGCATGGCGGCGTCCGCCTCGCCCGAAGGCCCGTCGACCTTGTTGGCGCACAGCACGACCGGCTTGCCGGCCCTGCGGAGCAGCTTGACCACGGCCTCGTCGGTGTCCGTGGAACCGACCTTGGCGTCGACCACGAAGACCACGGCGTCGGCGGCCTCGATCGCGAACTCGGCCTGCGCGGCGACGGACGCGTCGATGCCGAGCACGTCCTGCTCCCAGCCGCCGGTGTCGACGACCTTGAAGCGGCGGCCGTTCCAGTCGGCCTCGTAGGTGACGCGGTCACGGGTGACGCCGGGGCGGTCCTCGACGACCGCCTCACGGCGGCCGATGATCCGGTTCACCAGGGTCGACTTGCCGACGTTCGGGCGGCCGACGACCGCGAGGACCGGCAGCGGGCCGTGGCCCGCCGCCGCGAGGTCGCCCGCGACCTCGTCGAGGTCGAACCCCTCCTCGGCGGCGAGCTCCATGAACTCGGCGTAATCGGCGTCGTCGAGCGCGCCGACTTCGCCGTACTCGTTCTCGATGTCCATGAAAGCTTCTCCGTCGATCGTCAAATGTGCGGGGGCTTGCACGCCCCAGTGTGGGTCAGGCCGGCGCTAGGAGGCGCGGCCCGAGGTACGCCGGGCGTACTCGAGGTGGCCGGTCAGGTGCTTCTGGATGCGCACGGTGGCGGCGTCCAGTGCCGTACGGGTACGGCGCCCGGACCCGTCACCGGCGTCGAAGGGGTCGCCGAAGACGACGTCGACCCGGCCGCGCACCGGCGGCAGGCCGCGGATCAGCCGTCCCGGCCGGGACGTGCCGAGGACCGCGACCGGCACTATGGGCGCGCCGGAACGCACCGCGAAGTAGGCCAGGCCCGCCCGCAGGTCGGCGAAGTCGCCCTCGCCCCGGGTGCCCTCGGGGAAGATCCCGAGGACCCCGCCGCGCTCCAGCACGCCGAGCGCGCCGGTCACCGCGGTGCGGTCGGTGCTGTGGCGGTCCACCGGGAGCTGGCCGATCCCTCGCAGGAACGGGTCCAGCGGCCCGATGAAGGCCTCCTTCTTGATCAGGAAGTGCACCGGGCGCGGGCAGGTGCCCATGAGCACCGGCCCGTCCACGTAGTGCGAGTGGTTCACGGCCAGGATCACCGGCCCCGTGGCGGGCAGGCGCCAGCCCCCGAGCACCCGGGGGCGCCAGAGGCTGTTGATGATCCCGATGCCGAGGCGGCGGCCGACCGCCACGCCCTTCGGCCCCGGAACCGCGGATGTGTCCCTCACGAAGCGGCCCGCTTCTCCTCGATCAGGGTGACGACGCACTCGATGACCTGGTCGAGGGTGAGCTCGCTGGTGTCGACCTCTATGGCGTCGTCCGCCTTCGCCAGCGGGGAGGTCTTGCGGCCGGAGTCGGCCGCGTCACGCCGCACCAGGGCCTCGCGGGTCGCCGCCAGGTCGACCTGGGCGCTGCCGGTGGCCTTCAGCTCGCCTCCGCGGCGGGCGGCGCGGGCCTCCGCGGAGGCGGTGAGGAAGATCTTGACGGTGGCGTCGGGCAGCACGGTGGTGCCGATGTCCCGGCCTTCGACGACGATGCCGCCCGGCGCGCCGGCGGCCGCGTCGCGCTGCAGCCCGACCAGACGGGTGCGCACCTCCGGCACCGCGCTGACGGCGCTGACGGCCGCGGTGACCTCCTGGGTGCGGATGGGGCCGGAGGCGTCCACACCGTCCACCGTGATCGTGGGTGCAGCCGGGTCGGCCCCGGAGAGGATCACCGGCTTCTCGGCGGCGGTCGCCACGGCGGCCGCGTCGTTCACGTCGACGCCGTTGCTCAGCATCCACCAGGTCATCGCCCGGTACTGCGCGCCGGTGTCCAGGTAGCTCAGGCCGAGCTTGGCCGCGACCGCCTTCGAAGTGCTGGACTTGCCAGTGCCCGAGGGGCCGTCGATCGCGACGATCACCGGATTCGACACAGTCGGGGGACCTTCCTTGTGCGTGGAGCAGGTACACGGCTGGCGCAATGCCATCCCCACAAGGTTACCGGCCCACCCATTCGGCTCCGTACCACGAATTCCCCGGCCCCCGCCGCACCCGCCGCGAGCGCCTCCGCGGACAGCCTCGCGAGCTCCCCGGGCTGGACCCGATCCCAGACGCCGCCTTCGCACCGCTCGGCCCCGAGGGTGCCTACCGGGCTTCGCACGGCCGCGCCGGGCTCCGTCCGCCGACCCGCTCAGGCGCGCAGCGACCAGCCGCGCTCCCGCAACGACGCCGACAACCGCGCCGCCGCGGCCGGCTCCACCATCAGCTGCGCCAGACCCGCCTGCTGCCCCGTCGAATGCTCGATCCGCACATCCTCGATGTTGACCCCCGCCGCCCCGGCCTCCGCGAACAGCCTCGCGAGCTCCCCGGGCTGGTCGCCGATGAGGACGGCGACGACGTCGTACGCCTTGGGGGCGGAGCCGTGCTTGCCGGGGACCTTGGCCCGGCCGGCGTTGCCGCGGCGCAGGAGGTCCTCGATACCGGCGGCGCCGTCGCGGCGCTTGGCGTCGTCCGCGGACTGCAGGGCCCGCAGGGACTCGACGGTCTCCGTCAGGTCGGCGGCGAGGTCGGCGAGGACGTCGGCGACCGGACCGGGGTTGGCGGAGAGGATGTCGATCCACATGCCGGGCTGGGAGCCGGCGACCCGGGTGACGTCGCGGATGCCCTGGCCGCACAGGCGCACCGCGCTGTCCTCGGCGTGCTGCAGGCGCGCCGCGACCATGCTGGAGACGAGCTGCGGGGTGTGCGAGACGAGGGCGACGGCGCGGTCGTGGGCCTCGGCGTCCATGACGACCGGGACGGCGCGGCAGAGGGCGACCAGCTCCAGGGCGAGGTTGAGCACCTCGGTCTCGGTGACCGGGGTCGGGGTGAGCACCCAGGGGCGGCCCTCGAAGAGGTCGGCGGTCGCGGCCAGCGGGCCCGAGCGCTCGCGGCCGGACATGGGGTGGGTGCCGATGTACGAGGTCAGGTCGCAGCCGAGCGCCTCCAGGTCGCGGCGCGGCCCGGACTTCACACTGGCGACGTCGAGGTAGCCGCGGGCGAGCCCACGCCGCTGGGCCTCGGCGACGGTCGCGGCGACGTGGGCCGGCGGCACGGCGACGATCGCGAGGTCGACCCTGCCGGACGGGGGCTCGTCGGTGCCCGCGCCGAGCGCGGCGGCCGTGCGCACCATGGAGGGGTCGTGGTCCTCCAGGTGGACCTCGACGCCGCGCGAGGCGAGCGCGAGGGCGGCGGAGGTGCCGATGAGGCCGGTGCCGATGACGAGGGCGGTCCTCACTGGGCGATGTCCTTGCGGAGGGCGGCCGCGGCGCCGAGGTAGACGTGGGAGATCTCGCCCTTGGACAGGCCGGACTCCACGTGGGCGAGGATCCGCACGACCCGGGGCATGGCACCGGCGACGTCGAGTTCCTGCGCGCAGATCAGCGGCACGTCGGTGATGCCGAGCTTGCGCGCGGCGACCGCCGGGAAGTCGCTGTGGAGGTCCGGGGTGGCGGTGAACCAGACGCTGATCAGGTCGTCCACCGCGATGCCGTTGCGTTCCAGGATGGCGGTGAGCAGCTCGGCGACCTGCCCGTGCATGTGCTCCGCCTCGTCCCGCTCCAGCTGGACGGCTCCGCGGACCGCTCGTACCGCCACGTCATCGCTCCCTGTGTTGCTGCGCGCACGTACCTGGTCAGCGTAGTCGCGGTGGACGGGGAGCGGCGGACACGCCCGCCCTGCGAGACGCGGGAGGTGCTGCGGTACACCATGAAGCATGATCTTCCACCTGGTTCCGCTGGACGACTGGCTGCGCGACCCGGACCGTCCGTACGCGCCCTCGTCGCTCGCCGAGGACGGGTTCGTGCACTGCGCGCCCGACGAGGCGGTGGCGCTCGCGGTCGCCGACGCCTTCTACCGGGGCACCCCGGGCCCGCTGATGGTGCTGCTGATCGACGAGGAGGCCCTGGAGGCCCGTGTGCTGTGGGAGGACGCCGATCCGGTGCCGCCGCCGGGGGTACCGCAGGAGACGCGCTTCCCGCACGTGTACGGGCGGGTCAACCGCAGCGCGGTGGTCGGGATGCTGGAGGTGCAGCGGGACGCGGAGGGCCGCGCGGTGGCGCTGGCGGTGTGGTCGTAAGCGCCGCTTCGTCCCGACACGCCCCTGGACGGCGGGGCGGCCGTCCGGTTCGATGGTGACCCGACCGTGCGGCCTCGGGGGAGACGGACATGCAGCGTTCCGGACCGCTCCACACGCTCCTCGCGGGGCTGGTACTCGCTCTGATCATGCTGTCGCTCAACGCGACGACGGAACCGCCGGCGGCGGACGCGAAGGGGGGCGCCCCGCCGTCCTCGGCGGCTCCCTCCGCGCCCCCCTCCTCGGCTCCCCCGGCGCCGCGGTCGCCCGCCCCCTCCGGCACGGCCACGACCACCGCCCCACGCCCCGACGCCGACTACGCGGGCCGCACCGGCGACGGCGCGGCGAGCGTCGCGATCGCGCTGCGCGACGACGGCAAGGCCGTCGCGTACGTCTGCGACGGGCGCGCCAAGGAGGCCTGGCTGCGCGGCGACGTCGGGGACGACGGCGGCATGCGCCTGACCGGTGACCGCGGCGCCCTGCTGGAGGGCACCCTGGAGGGCGGGCGCGTCACCGGCGAGGTGCGGCTGACGGGGCTGGAGCAGCCCTTCACGGCGCAGCGCGCGGTCAAGCCGTCCGGTCTGTACCGGGCGACGGCCTCGGTACGCGGCGCGCGGGTCGTCGGCGGCTGGATCGTGCTGCCGAACGGCAAGCAGGTGGGGATCGTCTCACGCGACGGCGAACCGTCGGCCGCCCCGGCCATCGACCCCGCCACCGGTGCCGTGACCGTCGACGGCACGCAGCTCACCGCACGGCCGATCCCCTGACCGTCCGCCCGCAGGCAGGAGCAGGAGCGCCCCATGAACGTGGACCCGAACGCCGCCACCACGTCCTTCCCGGCACCGCCGCCCCGCCCCGGGCCGCGGGCGGCCGTGTTCCTCGTCCCCGCGCTCGCCGCCGCGGCGGTCGCCGTCGCCCTCGGCGCGTACGGCAGGGTGCACGACCCGGCCGGCACCGCCTTCAACCTCGCCGGCTTCTCCAGCACGGGCGCGGTCAAGTCCTGGCTCGCCACGGCCGCCCTCGCCTTCGCCCTGGTGCAGATCGCCTCGGCGCTGGTGATGTACGGCAAGGTGCCGGGCGTCCGCGCCCCCTCCTGGAGCAGCGGGCTGCACCGCTGGTCGGGCCGCGTCGCGTTCCTGCTGAGCGTCCCGGTCGCCGTGCACTGCCTGTACGCGTTGGGCTATCAGACGTACAGCAGCCGCGTGATGTGGCACTCGCTGCTCGGGTGCTTCTTTTTCGGGGCATTCACGGCAAAGATGCTGCTGCTGCGGGCCGAGCGACTGCCGGACCGGCTGCTGCCGGTCGTCGGCGGGCTGGTCTTCACGGCGTTGACGGTGCTGTGGCTCACGTCAGCGTTGTGGTTCTTCCGAACGGTCGGGGTGACGACATGAAGCGACGCATGGTGCTGCTGTCCACGGCGGCGCTCGCGGGATGCAGCAAGTACGGCGAGCAGAGCGCGCCGCAGGCCGCGGCGACCTCGGCGCCACCGGCCTCGGAGCCCGCCTCCGCGCCGGCGACGGCGTCGGCCACGGCGTCGCCGCCCCCGCAGGGCGAGGTGCTGGTGAAGGCCGCCGACGTGCCGGTGGGCGGCGGCACGGTGATCACGGACAAGAAGGTCGTGGTGACCCAGCCCAAGGCCGGCGAGTTCAAGGCCTTCTCCGCCGTCTGCACCCATCAGGGCTGCCTGGTGAACAGCGTCTCCGACGGCACCATCAACTGCCCTTGCCACGGCAGCAAGTTCCGCATCACCGACGCCTCGGTGGCCCACGGACCGGCCAAGAAGCCGCTTCCCCCCGAGGAGATCACCGAAAAAGACGGCGAGATCTTCCTCGTGTAGCCCGTACGATCCCGGTCCATGCGCGACCACGACCTCGTACGCCGGCACACCGTCTACGCCTGTGTGATGGGCTCGCGCGCCTTCGGGCTGGCCACGGACGGCAGCGACATCGATCGCCGCGGGGTGTACGTCGCGCCCACCCCGCTCTTCTGGCGCTTCGACAAGCCGCCCCGGCACGTGGACGGCCCGGAGCACGAGCAGTTCTCCTGGGAACTGGAGCGGTTCTGCGAGCTGGCGCTGCGCGCCAACCCCAACATCCTGGAGTGCCTCCACTCCCCGCTCGTCGAGCACGTGGACGACACCGGGAAGGAGCTCCTCGCCCTGCGCGGCGCCTTCCTGTCCCGGCACGTCCACGAGAGCTTCGCGCGCTACGCCACCGGCCAGCTGCGGAAGCTGGAGGCCGACGTCCGCACGCACGGCGCGCCCCGCTGGAAGCACGCCATGCACCTGCTGCGCCTGCTGATCAGCTCCCGCGACCTGCTCCGCAGCGGCGAACTGCGCATCGAGGTCGGCGACCACCGCGAGCGGCTGCTGGCGGTCAAGCGGGGCGAGGCCGGCTGGGCGGAGACGGAGTCCTGGATGCTCCGGCTGCGCGAGGAGGCCGACGCCGCCGCCCCGCGCAGCCCCCTCCCGGACGAGCCGGACCGGGCCCGCGTCGAGGACTTCCTGTTCCGGGTCCGGCGGGCGTCAGCCGCCGTCGCCGTCCCAGAGGGCACCGAGGGCGAGTAGTTCGTCGCGGTGCTCGAGCCGCTCCACCCAGGCGTCCGGCCAGGCCGCCAGGCCGTGGTGCGCGCCGGCGAAGGCGCCCGCCAGGCAGGCGATGGAGTCGGAGTCCCCGGAGGAGCACGCCGCCCGGCGGACCGCGGTGACGGGCTCGTCCGGGAAGAGCAGGAAGCACAGCAGGCCGGTCGCCAGCGCCTCCTCGGCGATCCATCCGGCGCCGGTGGCCAGGCACGGGTCGGCCTCCCGGTCCGGGGCCGCCAGCGCCGCGTCGAGGCGGTCGAGCACCCCGAGGCACTCGTCCCAGCCGCGGCGGACGAAGGACACCGGGCCGTGGTCGTGGGCACGCAGCCACAGGTCCCCGAGCCACCACTCGTGGTACGTGTCGCGCTGCTCCGCCGCGTAGCCGCGCAGCAGGCCGGTCAGTTCCGCCGGGGCCGCGCCCTGCGCGAGCAGGTGCACGGCGTGCGCGGTGAGGTCGGAGGCCGCGAGCGCCGTGGGGTGGCCGTGGGTGAGCGCGGACTGCAACTGCGCCGCCCCCGCCCGTTCGTCGGGGCGCAGCCCGGGGACGAGTCCGACCGGGGCGACCCGCATGTTCGCGCCGCAGCCCTTGGAGCCGGTCTGGCTGGCCTCCTGCCAGGGCCGGTCCGGGTGGTCCAGCTTCTCGCAGGCGACCAGGCAGGTGCGGCCGGGGGCGCGGTTGTTGTCGGGCGAGTGGTACCAGCCGACGTACTCCTCGCGCACCGGGCGGGCGAGCCGGGACGGCGTGAGGGGGCCGCGCTCCGTCGCCGTGCGCAGCCCACGCGCGAGGGCGAGGGTCATCTGCGTGTCGTCGGTGACGAAGGCCGGGCGGGGCAGTTCCATCTCCCGCCACGGGCCGCACTTGGCGAGGATCGACGGGATGTCGTTGAACTCCGTGGGGAAGCCGAGCGCGTCACCGATCGCCAGGCCCGCCATCGCCCCCGAGGCCGCGCGGCGCCCGGTCACGGCGGGGCTCACGCGGCGGCCACCCGGGTGCGGACGACCAGGTCGTGGAGGGTGTCGTAGGCCGTCGGCTCGCCGGGCAGCCGGGTGTCGCGCTGCGCGTCGTCCAGGACCTCGTGGAGGGCCTCGACGTCGGCGCGGACGCGGCGCGGGTCGAGGTCCATGGCGAGACCGTGCTCGGCGACCGCCTTCTCGTGGATGAGTTCGCGGACGTACCCCGGGGCGGTGACGTGCTCCAGCAGTGTCGGCAGGTGCGCCTCGACGGTGCCGGTGCGCATCAGGTGGATGCCGGTCAGCAGCACCCTGAAGGTGTAGAGCAGCGGCTTGAGTTCACCGGTCTTCTCGTACAGCTCCCACTGCGTCCGGGCGAAACCCCGGTAGTGGTGGGCGTGGTGGCCGGTGATGACGCCGGGCGCCAGGTCGACGAGTTGGGCGTGGACGCCGCTGGTGTGCACCACGAGCGGGGACAGCAGCTGCTCCAGGACATAGCCGTTGCGCCGCAGCATGAGCCGGGCGAACTTCAGCAGGTCGTGGGTGACCAGGTCGAGCTCGAGGCCGTCCTGCTCCCACATGCGGGTCTGGGTCTCCTCGCCCTCCCGCAGCCCGATCAGGTCGGCCAGCGGGAGGAGGTGGACGCCGCGCAGGTCCACGTCCGAGTCACGGGACGGGAAGCCGTACAGGTGCGCACCGGAGACGGTGGCGAACAGCAACGGTTGTCCCCGCTGGGCGAGGGCCGGGGTGAGTTCGGGCAGCCCGGCCCCGCGCAGGCGTTCGGCGTGGATGGTCATTGCGCCATCCTTCCCGGAACGGCGGCCTCCGGGAAAGTCCTTATCCGTCGGCAGCCCGCTCGGGACACCCTCCGCGGAGCCGACCCGAGCCGGTCCGGTACGGGACGCGTAGCGGACCCGTACCGGCGGGGACCGGACGGCTCAGAGGTCGACCTCGCGCATGAGCATGCCCACCTCGGTGTTGGTGAGCCGCCGCAGCCAGCCCGACTTCTGGTCGCCGAGCGCGATCGGGCCGAAGCTGGTGCGGACCAGCTTGTCGACCGGGAAGCCCGCCTCGGCCAGCATGCGCCGCACGATGTGCTTGCGGCCCTCGTGCAGGGTGACCTCGACCAGGTAGTTCTTGCCCGTCTGCTGCACGACGCGGAAGCTGTCGGCGCGTGCGTAGCCGTCCTCGAGCTGGATGCCGTTCTTCAGCTGCTTGCCGATGTCGCGCGGCAGCACACCGTTGATCGCGGCGAGGTACGTCTTCTGCACGCCGTAGCGGGGGTGGGTGAGACGGTGGGCCAGCTCGCCGTGGTTGGTGAGCAGGATGATGCCCTCGGTCTCGGTGTCCAGCCGCCCCACGTGGAAGAGCCGGGTCTCGCGGTTGGTGACGTAGTCGCCGAGGCACTGGCGGCCCTCGGGGTCCTCCATCGTGGAGACGACGCCTGCCGGCTTGTTCAGGGCGAAGAACAGGTACGACTGCGTGGCGACGGTCAGTCCGTCGACGCGCACCTCGTCCTTGTCGGGGTCCACGCGCAGGCCCTGCTCGGTGACGATCTTGCCGTTCACCTCGACACGGCGCTGCTCGATCAGCTCCTCGCACGCGCGGCGCGAGCCCATGCCCGCCCGGGCCAGCACCTTCTGCAGGCGCTCGCCCTCCTGCTCGGCCCCGGGGAAGGTCTTGGGCAGGTTCAGCTTGGGCTTGCTGTGCCGCTCCCGGTTGCGCTCCTCGATCTGGGCGTCCAGCTCGCGGGGGCGTGCGGGGGCGGACTTGCGGGGCTTGCCGGACGCGCCGCCCGGCTTCCCGCCGGTGCCGCGCCTGGCGCCACCGCCCGCTCCGCCGGGCCCGCCGGAGCCGCCGGAGCCGCCGCCGACGTCGTAACGGCGCTCCTCCGGACGGGGCCGGCCCGCGCGCTTCTGCTGGTCGTCGCGCTGTCCCCCGGTCCTCGACCGGGAGCTGCCCCCATCGGCACCCCGGGGATTCCGGTTGCCGCCACTGTTCCTGCCGCTGCCGCTACTGCTTCGCATCAACTATCCGTCGTCGAGTCCGGGTCGAATGAGGGGACGCCCTCCAGGGAGTCCGCCTCGACGGCGTCCGCCTCCGGGAGGAACGGGGCGAGCTCGGGCAGCTCGTCCAGGCCGCGCAGGCCCATCCGCTCCAGGAAGTAGTTCGTCGTCCTGTACAGGATCGCACCTGTCTCGGCTTCCGTCCCACACTCTTCCACCAGACCCCGCTGGAGGAGGGTGCGCATCACGCCGTCACAGTTGACTCCGCGCACCGCGGAGACCCGGGACCGGCTGACCGGCTGCCGGTACGCGACGACCGCCAGGGTCTCCAGCGCTGCCTGGGTGAGGCGGGCCTGCTGGCCGTCCAGGACGAACTTCTCGACGGCCGCGGCGTAGGCGGGCCGGGTGTAGAAGCGCCAGCCGCCCGCGATCAGGCGCAGGTCGAAGCCGCGGCCCTGGGCGGCGTACTCCTGCGCCAGGTCGTGGAGGGCGGTGGCGATCTCCCGGCGCGGGCGCTCCAGCACCTTCGACAGGGTCTCCTCGGTGACGGGCTCGTCCACGACCATCAGGACGGCCTCCAGGGCGGGGCGCAGCTCCAGCTCCGCCACGGAGAGCAGCCCCGCGGGCGCGCCCTCCGCCGCCCGCGCGGTCCCCTCGACCGTCTCGGACGCCTCGGATGCCACCTCGGTCACTCCGGTCACCTCCGTCACGTCAGCCATCCTTCCCGTCCTTCCCGGCGGCGGGCACCTGGTCGAATTCGTCGGTGACCAGCGGCTGGTCCGGCGCCCCGGCGCCGCCCGTCCAGCGGACCTGGAGCGTACCGAGGGCCTCCTCCTGGTCGAGCGCGACCGCCTTCTCCCGGTACAGCTCCAGCAGGGCCAGGAAGCGTGCCACGACCGTCAGGGTGTCGGGGGCGTCGAAGGTGAGCTCCCGGAAGCTCGCCTCGCCGCGTTCGCGCAGCATCGCGATGACGTGCTCTGCCTGCTCTCGGACGCTCACCAGCGGCGCGTGGATGTGGTCCACGTACACCTGGGGCTTCGGTTTCGGCTGCATCGCCTTGACGGCGAGCTGTGCGAAGCGCTCCGGCCCGATGCTCAGCACCACCTCGGGCAGCAGCTCTGCGTGCTGCGGCTCCAGCCCCACGGTGCGGGGGTGGTGCAGCGCCTCGGCCTCCAGGCGCTCGGCGAAGATCGCGGCGATCTGCTTGTACGCGCGGTACTGGAGCAGGCGGGCGAAGAGCAGGTCCCGGGCCTCCAGCAGGGCGAGGTCCTCCTCGTCCTCCACCTCGGCGGCGGGCAGCAGGCGCGCGGCCTTCAGGTCCAGCAGCGTCGCCGCGACGACCAGGAACTCCGTGGTCTGGTCCAGGTCCCAGTCCGGTCCCATGGCGCGGATGTGGGCCATGAACTCGTCCGTCACCTTGGACAGGGCGACCTCGGTGACGTCGAGCTTGTGCTTGGAGATCAGCTGGAGCAGCAGGTCGAAGGGGCCTTCGAAGTTCGCCAGCCGGACGGTGAACCGGCCGTCGTTCGCGGCGGCGGCGTCCTCGCTGCCCGGCTCGTCGGCGGGCTGCGTCTCGGGCACGGGAGCGGCCCCGTCGTCGTCCACCGCCTGCGGTGCGGGCGGCGGGTCCGCGACGAGCAGTCGCCCCTCGGGCTCCGGGGCGGCCTGCGCCACGGCTTCGGCGGCGGGCGCGGTGTGGCCGAACTCACCCACCGCGTCGCTCGCACCCGGTCCCTCCACGCCCTCGTCGGCCGGGGGCGGCGCGGGGCTCGCGCCGGGGCCGCGGCCGAGGAGGCGGCGGGAGCGCTGCGGGTTTGCGGTGTCGTCGGGGGGCATGGGGGTCCAGATGGTGCTGACGGGGCCGTGCGGAGGACGGCACCGTATCGCGCGGATCGCGTCAGCGGCCGCGCAGGCGGCGTACGAGGATGCTCGCGTCGCCGCGGGACTCGAGGTCGGCCAGGACCACCGCGACCGCCTCGCGGACGATCCGCCCGCGGTCCACGGCGAGCCCGTGCTCCCCGCGCAGGACGAGGCGGGCGTGCTCGAGGTCCATGAGCTCCTCGGCGGAGACGTAGACGGTGATCTTCTCGTCGTGGCGCTCGCGCCCGCTGGGCCGCCTGGGGGCCCGTCCGGACTTGCGGCGCGGTTGCGGGGGCTGCGGCGGCTGCGGGGCCGCCTGGGGGCCTGCGGAGCCCGTTCCGGGGGCCTGCGGGCCGCGCCGCACGGGCGGACCCGCCTGTTCGGGGACGGAGCGGGCCGCGGGGGACGGCGAGGCGCCGGGGTCGGCGCCGGTGTCCCGTCCGCCGTGCTCGGCCGCCTCGGAGGGCGCCGCGGACTCGCGGACGGGCGCCTCCTCCGGCGCCGGCTCCTCGGCGGGGGCCGGCACGGGCCGCAGCGGGCGTTCGCCGGGGGCTCCGGGGTCGGTGCCCGGGCCGCCGCCCGGGCCCGCGCCGGGAGTCTCGCCGTTGGCGTGCTGCCGCGGCGTCTGGAGCCCGCGCCCCCCTGTCGTACGGAACAGTTCGTCGGCCCCCGGGAGACTCACTCGGCGTGACACCGGGCGAGCACCTCCCTGGCGAGCTGGCGATAGGCGGCGGCACCCACCGAGTTGGAGGCGTAGGTGGTGATCGGCTCACCGGCGACCGTGGTCTCCGGGAAGCGGACGGTCCGTCCGATGACGGTGTGGAAGACGTGGTCGTCGAAGGCCTCGACGACACGCGCCAGCACCTCGCGGCTGTGTACCGTGCGCGAGTCGTACATCGTGGCGAGGATGCCGTCCAGCTCCAGCTCGGGGTTGAGCCGTTCCCTGACCTTCTCGATGGTCTCGGTCAGCAGGGCGACACCGCGCAGCGCGAAGAACTCGCACTCCAGCGGCACTATCACCTGGTGGGCCGCCGTCAGGGCGTTGACGGTCAGCAGGCCGAGCGACGGCTGGCAGTCGATGATGACGTAGTCGTAGTCGGGCAGCAGCGGCTTCAACGCCCGCTGCAGCGAGGACTCGCGGGCCACCTCGCTGACCAACTGGACTTCCGCGGCCGACAGGTCGATGTTGCTGGGAAGCAGGTCCATGCCGGGCACCGCGGTCTTCAGCAGCACCTCGTCGGCCGAGAGCCCGCGCTCCATCAGCAAGTTGTAGACGGTGACGTCCAGTTCCATCGGGTTGACGCCGAGTCCGACCGAGAGGGCGCCCTGCGGGTCGAAGTCGACCAGGAGGACGCGGCGGCCGTACTCGGCGAGCGCGGCACCCAGGTTGATGGTGGACGTCGTCTTGCCGACGCCGCCCTTCTGGTTGCACATCGCGATGATCTTCGCCGGGCCGTGGTCCGTCAGCGGGCCGGGGATGGGGAAGTACGGCAACGGGCGGCCGGTGGGACCGACGCGCTCGCGGCGCTGGCGCGCCGCGTCGGGCGCGAGGGTGGCCGCGTACTCGGGGTCGGGTTCGTACTCCGCGTCGGGGTCGTAGAACTGACCGTCCTGCAGCTCTTCTTCGTATTGCGCCATGGGGTTCGCGTAACGCGTCTCGTTGTCTGTGCCGGCCCTGCGCGCCTCGAAGGTCCGGACGGCCACGGAGGCCACCGGTCCGAGTCGTGCGGAACCGTCGGTCTGCACGGTCATTCCTGGCTGACCACCCCCGGGAGCAAATGTCGACTCATTCACAAGTCGTCTTACCTCCTTGGTGACCAGGAAACTTCTCAATAGGTCAGCGTTGCAGCATGCCGACGGTTGGCGACTCTATGGCGTGTCGGTGGTTCACAGCAACACAATCCACCGGACACGGCACGATGTGTCGGCAACCGAACGTCTCGCTGTCAAGGGTGTAACGACGACGCCGGGGATGTTTCGCGGGGGGACGAATCGGCAAAACAGTATGGTTCCACGCGAACGGCCGGGTCTTGGGACTCAAGACCCGGCCGTGCGTACCGGATTGGCGACAAGTTGACGCCGACGCGGAAAATCGATCAATCGACGAGGCGGCCGTCAGCCGAGAACGGCGGCGAGGTCCACCGTGTCCAGGCCGTGCGCCTCGGCGACCGGGCCGTAGACGACCTGGCCCTCATGGGTGTTGAGGCCCTTGGCGAGCGCGGCGTCACGGCGCAGCGCCTCGCGCCAGCCGCGGTTGGCCAGTTCGACGATGTAGGGCAGCGTCGCGTTGGTCAGCGCGTAGGTGGAGGTGTTCGGCACCGCGCCCGGCATGTTGGCGACGCAGTAGAAGACCGAGTTGTGCACCGTGAAGGTCGGGTCGGCGTGCGTGGTGGGACGGGAGTCCTCGAAGCAGCCGCCCTGGTCGATGGCGATGTCGACGAGCACCGAGCCCGGCTTCATCCGGGAGACCAGCTCGTTGGTGACGAGCTTGGGGGCCTTGGCGCCCGGGATCAGGACCGCGCCGATGACGAGGTCGGCGTCGAGGACCGCCTTCTCCAGCTCGAAGGCGTTGGAGACGATGGTCTGCACCCTGGTGCCGAAGATCTTGTCGGCCTCGCGCAGCTTGTTGATGTCCCGGTCGAGCAGGGTGACGTGGAAGCCCATGCCGACGGCGATCTGCGCGGCGTTCCAGCCGGAGACACCGCCGCCGATGACGACGGCCTTGGCCGGGGCCACGCCCGGGACGCCGCCGGGGAGCACGCCGCGACCGCCGGCCGAGCGCATCAGGTGGTACGCGCCGACCTGCGGGGCGAGCCGGCCGGCCACCTCGGACATCGGGGCGAGCAGCGGCAGCTGGCGGTTGGCGAGCTCGACGGTCTCGTACGCGATCGCGGTGGTGCCGGACTCCAGCAGCGCGTCGGTGCACTCGCGGGACGCGGCCAGGTGCAGGTAGGTGAAGAGGGTCTGGTCCTTGCGGAGCCGGTGGTACTCCTCCGCGATCGGCTCCTTGACCTTCAGCACCAGGTCGGCGACGGCCCACACCTCGTCGGCGGTGGGGAGGATGGTCGCACCGGCGGAGACGTACTCCTCGTTCGGGATGGACGAGCCGAGGCCGGCGTCCTGCTCGACGAACACCTCGTGGCCGCCTCGGACGAGCTCGTGCACGCCGGCGGGGGTGATGGCCACGCGGAACTCGTTGTTCTTGACCTCGCGGGGGATGCCGACCTTCACGTCGATCACGGTCCTGTTCACGGGAGTGGAGGGTTTTGGCAGGTCTCCGGACATGTCACCCGATCACGGGGTACGTCGGACCTGACCGCGATGTTCTGCGGTGCGACCAAGTGTAGTGAAGGAAGAGTCACTGTCCAGCCTTACAAAGTGACTACTTTCAGCGAAGGTATTGGCAGTTTCGTAGGTACAGCCCACTTACGGCGCGATCTGAGGGTCCCCCGTGGCCTCTTGGCCCCGGAAACAGGGGCCCTCAGTCCTCCTCGGGCTGCGGAATCTCGTCGGCGGGCAGCAGCCGGCGCGCCGCGGCCCGCTGCAACCGGGCTCCCGCCGGGTCCCCCAGTCGGTCCAGGGTGTCGGCCATGCGCAGCAGCACCGCGCCCTCCAGGCGCCGCTCCTTCGCCTGCCGGGCCCAGTACAGGGCGTCGCGGCAGGTCCGCAGGGCGTCCTCCGGATGCCCCGCGTACTCCTGGACCCGCGCCACCTCGCTGAGCGCGCGGGCCTGCGCGGGCAGGTCCTTCAGCCGGCGGTGCGCGGCGGCCGCGGCACGCCACTCGCGCAGCGCGTGGCCGTAGCGTCCGGCGTAGGTGAACAGGGCGCCGAGCCGGGAGTGCAGCCGCGCCTGGTGGACCAGCTCGCCGCGGGCCTGCCGCAGGGCCAGCGCCCTGCCGTACCAGTCGGAGGCCCGCTGCGGGTCGTCCAGCTCCAGGTACGTCCCGGCGATGGCCTCCAGCGCGCGTCCCTCGGCGTCCCCGTCGTAGGCCTCCCGGGAGGCGACCAGCGCTGCCCGGTAGCGGTCGAGGGCGTCCAGCGGCCGGGCCGCCTCCACGTCCAGGTCGCCGATGTTCAGCAGGGCCGCCGCCTTCTCACGGTGCAGTCCGCGCCGCTCGGCCACGTCCAGCACCAGGTGGTGGAGCCGGTAGCGCTCGGGCGCCGTCGCGCCGCCGTCGGGGTCCGCGGCCAGGGCCCGTACGAGCGCGGCCATGAGGCGGCGGGCCAGGGTGTCGAGTTCGCCGTCCGCGACCGCCAGCCGCGCGGCGGCCAGCAGGACCGGCAGCCGTACCCGCAGCCACCCGGCCGCGACCGGACGGCTGGGGAAGCGCAGCGACTTGGGCAGCCCGTCGGGTTCCGTCTCGCCCTCCAGGCACATCCGGCACGCGTGCAGCAGCCGTACCGTGCGCTCCAGCATCCGGGCGCGGGCGAGCTGCGCCTCGGACGGCTTCTCCGTGCTCTCCAGCAGCGCCCGCAGCGGCGGGGTCAGCCAGCCCGGCACGCGGTACTGCGCCGGCAGGTCGCCGGCCGCCGGCTCGGGGTGGAGCAGCCCGCAGGCGGCCAGGTCCGCCAGCGTGGCCTGCGCGGCCTCGACCGAGCAGCCGCCCAGCGCGGAGGCGGTCTGCGCGTCGGTCAGGCCCGAAGGGGCGAGCGCGAGCAGCCGCAGCATGCGGGCCACGGCGGGCGAGAGCGCCCCGTACACGAAGCGGAAGGCGCGCAGCAGCTCCGGCGCGGGGGTGGCCCGCGGGGTGGGCGGTGGGGTGCTGCTCCCCTTCTCCTTCACCGCCCCGGAGGCCTCGGGGCCGCCGGCCGTCCTCGCGTCCGGGTCGGCGACGGCGCCCGCCCGGCGCAGCACACGTGCCTGCCCGTCCGCGGCGGCCAGGCCGCGCAGCGCCTCCGGAAGCGGGCCGCTGCCCGTGCGGTGCCCGACGTCGGCGCGGAGCATGCCGTTGCCCCGGGTGGCCGCGCCGCCCTCCGAGACCGCGGCGGCGGCCGGTCCCGCCGCGGGCCCGGCGGCCTCGGCGTGCAGCCGGCGGGTGGCCTCGGCGACGGAGGTGCGGGGCTGGGCGGCGAGCCACGCGGCGACGAGCCGCAGCGCCGCGGGGTGGCCCCCGCACTCCTGGGCCAGGCCGTCCGCGGCCCGGGGGTCGTTGGTGATCCGCACCCGCCCCACGGCCTCGGCCAGCAGGTCGACGCACGCCGCCGGGTCGAGCCCGCCCAGGGTGCAGGGGCGTACGTCGTGGACGCCGGGCAGCGGCCCCTCGGCCGTGGCGACGATCAGATTGCCCGAGTCCTTGGGCATCAGGTCCAGCAGCTGCCGGGAGTCGACGACGTCGTCCAGGACGACGACGGCCTTGCGTCCGTTCAGGGCGGTGCGCAGCGCGGCGAGCAGTTCCTCGCGCTCCGCGGCCGGCTCGGCCTCGACGTCCATCGCGCGCAGCAGGGCGCGGGCGGACTGCTCGGGCGGCACGGGACGGCCGTCGTTCTCGCTGAGCCGTACGTAGAACTGGCCGCCGGGGTAGCGGTCGGCCACCTCGTGGGCGAGCCGCACGGCCAGCGCCGTGCGTCCCGAGCCCGGCCGGCCGGCCACGAGGAGCACGCGGCTCCCGTCGGGCGTCTGGCCGCGCAGCGCCGCCAGGCCCGGCCGGTCGATGTCGGCGCGCAGTTCCTCGAGCTCTCGGCGGCGGCCGAAGAATCCCGGCAGGCCGGGGGGCAACGTGCCGTGTGCCGGGGTCTGCGACGCCGGCTCCCACGGGCCGTCGTCAGAGGCCGCCGCCGATGCGTCGGCGTCCAGCACGTGATCCGCCACGGGCCCACTCCCGTTCTCCTACGAACGGCATGAGCCTAGTTCACGCCGGGGGTCCAACCCCCGTACGCGACGCGGTGGATCCAGCCAATGATCACCCTCTCGGACGATCGGATGGTCAGACCGAACGGGTCACGCGGAGAACGGACGCGCCGGCCACTCGGCCTCGGCCTGGCGCAGCGACTCCAGGCCGTCACCGGCCCGGGCGGCCTGCAGCGAGAGCACGCCGACCACGAGGCAGTTGTTGTGCAGCTCCCCCGCGAGGACGCCGCGGACCAGCTCGTCCACCGGGACCCGGGCGAACTCCATGTCGGCCTCTTCCTCCGACACCTCGAAGCGCTCGCCCTCCACCTCGGACAGGCCCCGGGCCAGGAAGATCCGCACGGCCTCGTCGCAGCCGCCCGGCGTGGTGTACACGTCGGTGAGCACCCGCCAGTCCTCCGCCTTGACGTGCGCCTCCTCGTACAGCTCGCGCTGGGCGGCGTGCAGCGGGTTCTCACCGGGGACGTCGAGCAGCCCGGCGGGGATCTCCCAGAGCTTCATCCGCACGGGGTGGCGGTACTGCTTGAGGACCAGGACCCGGTCCCGGTCGTCGAGGGCGAGCACGGCCACCGAACCGGGGTGGACCTGGTAGTCGCGCCGGGCCACGCTGCCGTCGGGCATGACGACGTCATCGGTGCGGACGCTGGTCTTCTTCCCGGTGAAGGGGGTGGCGGTGGCGGTGACCCGCCACTCCTCGGGAGTGTCCTTCAGCATGGTGCCCTCCGTACGCGGTGCGGGGGCGGGCCGTACGCCGGCCCGCCCCCGCAACCGTATCGATCAACCCTTGAGGCGCTCGACCGCGGCCGCGACCAGACCCGCGAACAGGGGGTGCGGACGGGTCGGGCGCGACTTGAGCTCGGGGTGCGCCTGGGTGGCCACCAGGTAGGGGTGCACGTCGCGGGGGTACTCGACGTACTCGACCAGCGTGTTGTCCGGGGAGGTGCCGGAGAACTGCAGACCGGCCTTCTTCTCCAGCTCGCCGCGGTAGGCGTTGTTCACCTCGTAGCGGTGGCGGTGCCGCTCCTCGACGTAGGGCTCGCCGCCGTAGACCTCGCGGACGATGGATCCCTCGGCGAGCTTCGCCGGGTACAGGCCCAGCCGCATGGTGCCGCCGAGGTCGCCCTGGCCGGCGACGATGTCGAGCTGCTCGGCCATGGTGGAGATCACCGGGTGCGCGGTCGCCGGGTCGAACTCGGTGGAGTTGGCGTCCGGGATGCCGGCCAGGCTGCGGGCCGCCTCGATGACCACGCACTGCAGGCCCAGGCACAGGCCCAGCAGCGGGATGCGGTTCTCCCGGGCGTAGGTGATCGCCGAGACCTTGCCCTCCACGCCGCGGTCGCCGAAGCCGCCGGGCACGCAGACCGCGTCGACGTCCCCGAGCTGACGGGCCGCGCCGGCCGGGGTCTTGCAGTCGTCCGAGGTCACCCACTTGATGTTGACCTTGGCGTTGTTGGCGAAGCCGCCGGCGCGCAGCGCCTCGGTCACCGACAGGTAGGCGTCGGGCAGGTCGATGTACTTGCCGACGAGGGCGACCTTCACCTCGTGCTCGGGCTGGTGGACCCGCTTGAGCAGGTCGTCCCACTGCGCCCAGTCGACGTCCCTGAAGGGCAGGTTCAGCTTGCGGACGACGTACGCGTCCAGGCCCTCGGTGTGCAGCACCTTGGGGATGTCGTAGATCGACGGGGCGTCGATCGCGGCGACCACGGCCTCCTCGTCGACGTCGCACATCAGCGAGATCTTGCGCTTGATGGAGGTCGGCACGTCGCGGTCGGCGCGCAGCACGATCGCGTCGGGCTGGATGCCGATGCTGCGCAGCGCCGCCACCGAGTGCTGGGTCGGCTTGGTCTTCAGCTCGCCGGAGGGGCCGATGTACGGGAGCAGCGAGATGTGCATCACAAAGACGTTGTCCCGGCCGACCTCGTGCCGGACCTGCCGCACGGACTCCAGGAAGGGCAGCGACTCGATGTCGCCGACGGTGCCGCCGACCTCCGTGATCACCACGTCCACGTCCTCGGTCGCCATGCGCCGGATGCGGGACTTGATCTCGTTGGTGATGTGCGGGATGACCTGCACGGTGTCGCCGAGGTACTCGCCGCGCCGCTCCTTGGCGATCACCGAGGAGTAGACCTGGCCGGTCGTGACGTTGGCCGAGCCGGCGAGGTTCACGTCCAGGAAGCGCTCGTAGTGGCCGATGTCCAGATCGGTCTCGGCGCCGTCGTCCGTGACGAACACCTCACCGTGCTGGAAGGGGTTCATCGTGCCCGGGTCCACGTTGAGGTACGGGTCGAGCTTCTGCATGGTGACGCGGAGACCCCGGGCCTTGAGCAGTGCGCCGAGGCTCGACGCGGTCAGACCCTTGCCGAGCGAGGAGGCGACACCCCCCGTGACGAAGAGGTGCTTGGTCGTCGTGGATTTGGGCGGCAGTGCCAACAGGGGGCTCCCGTGGTCGCGAGGTGGTGGTCGGGACGGCACCATGGTGGTGAAGAGGGGTGTCGTCGCGGCGGTTCAGTGGTTCAGGCCACCGGCCCACGGGCTACCAGGGTATCAGTGACGCGCACCAGACGGCGCGGACGGCTCTCTGCCGAAAAAAGCGGTCACCGGGAGTTTGGTACGACAAAATGCACCCGACCGGCCCAGCGGGGCGGTCAGGTCTTCCGCACAGCTCGCGTTGACGTCGTATCCTGCTCGGACACATCGATTCGATGCGAGTGAACCGGCACGGCACTACCCCGCCCGCTCCCGGGAAAGAGCTCGTCGACAGATCCACAGACCGCAATCACCGCCCCAGTCCCAAGGGGCGCCGCCGTCGTTCGACTGGGAGACCTACGTGGCCGGGCGTATCGAGGATTACGCACTCATCGGCGATATGCAGACCGCCGCCCTGGTGTGCCGGGACGGCACGGTCGACTGGCTGTGCCTGCCCCGCTTCGACTCCCCCGCGATCTTCGCGGGCCTGCTCGGCACGGAGGAGCACGGCTACTGGCGGCTCGGCCCCGCCCACGCGAACGGCACCCCTGCCCCGGCCGCCACCCGGCGCCGCTACCGGGGCGACTCCCTGGTGCTGGAGTCCGAGTGGGACACCCCCCGCGGCACGGTCCGTGTGATCGACTTCATGCCGCCGCGTGACGGCGCCCCCCAGCTGATCCGGATCGTCGAGGGCGTCAGCGGCCGGGTCCCGATGCGGTCCGCGCTGCGCATGCGCTTCAGCTACGGCTGGGTCGTGCCCTGGGTGCACAAGGTGGGCGAGCGCACCGTCGCCGTCGCCGGCCCCGACTCCGTCTGGCACGACACCGATGTCGAGACGTACGGCAAGGACCTCACCACCTACGCGGACTTCACGGTGTCGCCCGGCGACCGCATCGCCTTCACCATCAGCTGGCAGCCCTCGCACAAGGAGCCGCCCCCGCTCGCCGAGCCCGAGGCGTCGCTGGAGGCCACCGAGGACTTCTGGCGCGAGTGGGTCGCCCAGTGCACCTACCACGGCCCCTACCGGGACGCCGTGGTCCGCTCCCTGATCACGCTCAAGGCCCTGACGTACGGGCCGACCGGCGGCATCGTCGCCGCCCCCACCACCTCGCTGCCCGAGGACATCGGCGGCGTCCGCAACTGGGACTACCGCTTCACCTGGCTGCGCGACGCGGCGATCACCCTGTCCTCCCTGCTGCGCACCGGCTACCGCGACGAGGCCCGCGCCTGGCGCGAGTGGCTGCTGCGCGCGGTCGCCGGCGACCCGGAGAACCTGCAGATCATGTACGGCATCGCCGGTGAGCGCGAGCTCGGCGAGACCGAGCTGGACTGGCTGCCCGGCTACGAGGGCTCGATCCCGGTCCGGGTCGGCAACGGCGCGGCCCACCAACTGCAGCTCGACGTCTACGGCGAGGTCACCGAGGCCCTGCACCTGGCGCACATGACCGGCCTGGCCCGCAACGACTACGCCTCGCTGCTGCAGATCCGGCTCATCCAGTACCTGGAGGACCACTGGGACGAGCCGGACGAGGGCATCTGGGAGGTCCGCGGCCCGCGCCGGCACTTCGTCCACTCCAAGGTCATGGCCTGGGTCGCCGTCGACCGCACCGTCAAGCTCATCGAGTCCGGCGAGGTCGACGGCCCGCTGGAGCGCTGGCGCGACCTGCGCGACGAGATCCACCGCGACGTGTGCGAGAAGGGCTACGACAAGGAACGCAACACCTTCACGCAGTCCTACGGCTCGCGCGAGCTGGACGCCTCGCTGCTGCTCATCCCGCAGGTCGGCTTCCTGCCGCCGGACGACAAGCGCGTCATCGGCACCATCGAGGCGATCCAGCGGGAACTGTCCACCGAGGACGGCTTCGTGCTGCGTTACCCGACCGACGCCCCGCCCGGCGGCGAGAACCTGGACGGCCTCCCCGGCGACGAGGGCGCCTTCCTCGCGTGCTCCTTCTGGCTCGCCGACGACCTCGCCATGATCGGCCGGGTCGACGAGGCCCGCAGGCTCTTCGAGAAGCTGCTGGCGCTCCGCAACGACCTCGGCCTGCTGGCCGAGGAGTGGGATCCGCGGCTGCAGCGGCAGGTCGGCAACTTCCCGCAGGCCTTCAGTCATGTGCCGCTGATCGACACGGCGCTGCGGCTCACGGCGAGCGGCGCGTACGGGGGCTGACCTCGGGGCCGTCGTACGCGGCGGCCTTCAGTAGGAGATCAACTCGTCGTAGATGCTGAGCACTTGGGCGACCGTTTCATCATCGGTCGGCCAAGTGGCGGCCTGTACGGGACCGGCCGCGGCCAGCCCCGCACGCCGTGCCGGGTCCCGCAGCAGACGCGTGACCGTGTCGGCGAGCGTCTTCGGGTTGCCGTACGGCACCAGCACCGCCGCCTCTCCGACGAGTTCGGGCGTACCGCCGACGGAGGTCGCCACCAGCGGTGCCCCTGCGTGCAGCGCCTCCTGCGCGATCAGCGAGCGCCCCTCCCAGCGCGACGGCAGCACCACCACATCGGCGGCGGCGAGGAGTTCGGGCACGTCGTCACGGCGGCCGAGCAGCCGCACCGGCAGCTCCTCGGTGTCGATCCGCTCCTGGAGCTCCGTACGCAGCGAGCCCTCGCCCGCGACGACCAGCAACGGCGCCGGAGCCGGCCCCGCCCAGCCGTGGGCCGCGTCCAGCAACAGGTGGTACCCCTTGCGCGGCTCCAGACGGCCCACGGCGAGCAGCAACGGCCGCTCGCCCACGCCGAATTCGTCCCGGGTCTTCTGCCGGCGCCGCTCCGCCTCCGCCACCGCCTCCACGGACGGCGCGACCCTCGGCGGCGCCGGCACCCCGATCGGCCCGAGCCGGGCGTCCCGGGCCCCGGCCGAACGGGCCCGGTCCACCAGGTCCGACGACGCGCCCAGCACGACCTCCGCCGCCCGGGCCACCCGGCGCTCCAGCAGCCGCAGCACCCGCCCCCGCGCCCCCTCGGCCAGCACCGCGCCGTGCCAGGTCACCACGAGCGGTGTACGGCGCCCGCTCAGCGCCATCGTGGCGAGCAGTCCGGCCCGCAGCCCGTGCGCGTGCACCACGTCCGCGCCGGCGCAGGCCGCCCGCAGTGCCGTCACCACGGCCGCGTCGGCCCTCGGCTGCGAGCGCCGCGTGATCTCGACGGGCGCGAACCGCGCCCCCGCCGCCCCGAATCCGTACCGCTCCTCGGCCTCGCCCGGCCCGCAGACCGTCACCTGCACGCCGCGCGCCACCAACCCACCCGCCACGGAGGCGACATGGGCCCGCGCCGTCTCGCCCAGGACGTGGACGGCGTGCAGCTGCCCGTGCAAGGGGCTCGGTGAACTGCTCACGCGGGGTAGGGCTCCTGACTCGGCATCGTGCGGAGGGCGGCGGGTCTGCTCCCTCAAGGATGCCAGGCCGATAGGCCATCCAGGGAGCGATGCCCCACCCCCACCCGGCCACACGTACGCGGGACCACCCTTACGAGTGCCCCCACTCCCCCATCACGCCGACCCCGTACCCGTAAGCCGGGGTACGCGCCGTCGGGCGTGGCACGCGCGGGCGCACGGCCGCGTCTCGGGACGGCGGTGCCAGCGGCGGACCGGCCACGGACCGACCGGCGGCATCGACGACCGCCTCCCCGCAGCCGTCGGAACCGCGGCGACGACGGCACCCGGAACGCGCTCCGAGTGCGGTGGGCGGAAACCCCCTCCCGGGGCCCGCCGGACGGTGGTCGGCAGGCGGGACAGGCACCCCCGTCACGCCGGGGACTGTGGTCGGCCACCCGCCGCGGCGAAGCCGGACGCCCCCCGGCAACGCACCGCGCCGCCGGGCACACGGGCAGGGCGGCACGCCGCGTACCCCGGTCCCGGCGCGCGTCAGCGTGCTTCGCGGGCGGCGGCCAGCAGTTCCTCGGCGTGGGCACGGCCGAGTTCCGAGTCCTCCAGGCCGGCGAGCATCCGGGAGAGCTCCCGCACGCGTTCCTCGCCCTCCAGGACGCGCACCCCGCTGCGCGTGACGGACCCGTCGTTGGTCTTCTCGACCAGCAGTTGCCGGTCCGCGAACGCGGCCACCTGGGGCAGGTGCGTGACGACCACGACCTGCGCGGTCCGCGCCAGGCGCGCCAGGCGCCGGCCGACCTCGACCGCCGCCTTGCCGCCGACGCCCGCGTCGACCTCGTCGAACAGGTACGTCGGCACCGGGTCCGACCCGGCGAAGACGACCTCGACGGCGAGCATCACGCGGGACAGCTCACCGCCGGACGCGCCCTTGGCGATGGGCCGGGGCGGGGCGCCGGGGTGGGGTGCGAGCTGCAGCTCGACCTCGTCCGCGCCGGTCGCGCCGAAGGCGACCCGGCGGCCGCCGACCTCGATGCCCTCCTCGTCCCCCGTCTGCCGGAGGGCGACGCCGACGCGGGCGTGCGGCATCGCGAGCTGCGCGAGTTCCGCCGTGACGGCCGCGGCGAAGCGTTCCGCCGCCTCCGCGCGCGCGTCGGTGAGGGCCTGGCCGAGGTCGCCGAGCTCGGCGCGCAGCGCGTCGCGCTCCGCCGTGAGCTCCTCGATCCGCTCGTCGTCGCCGTCCAGCTCGCCCAGCCGGGCCGCGCCCTGCTCGGCCCACGCCAGGACGGCGTCGATCGTGTCCCCGTACTTGCGGGTGAGGTGGGCGAGGACGGACCGCCGCTCCTCCACGGCCGCCAGCCGCCGCGGATCGGCGTCCAGGTCGTCGGCGTACCCGGCGAGCTCACCGGCGACGTCGCCGAGAAGGATGCCGATCTCGCCGATCCGGTCCGAGAGCGCGGCCAGCGCCGGATCGTGGGAGCGCACGGCCTCCAGGGCGCGCTGGGCGCCCGCGACCAGCATCCCGGCGTCCACGCCCTCCGGGTCCTCGGGGTTCCCCGCGAGCGCGGCGTGCGCCAGTGCCGCGGCCGACGCGAGCGCCTCGGCGTGGCCGAGACGTTCCGCCTCGGCGGCCAGGTCGGCGTCCTCGCCGGGCAGCGGCTCGGCGGCTGCGACCTCCTCAAGGCCGAAGCGCAGCAGGTCCGCCTCCTGGGCCCGCTCGCGGGCCCGCGTGGTCAGCTCGTCCAGCTCGCCCGCGACCTCGCGCACACGCCGGTAGGCGGCCGCGTACTTGGCCAGCGGCACGGCGACGGCGTCGCCCGCGTACCGGTCCAGCGCCTCCCGCTGGCGGGCCGGCCGCAGCAGGCCCTGCTGGTCGGTCTGGCCGTGGACGGCCACCAGCTCGTCCGCCAGCTCGCCCAGCAGCCCCACGGGGACCGAGCGCCCGCCCACGAAGGCCCTGGAACGGCCCTCCGCCGAGACGGTACGGCTGATCAGCAGCGCACCGTCGTCCAGCTCGGCGCCCGCCTCCTCGGCCCGCACCGCGGCGGGCGCGTCGGCCCCCAGCGTGATCCGTCCCTCGACGGACGCCGATTTCGTCCCGATCCGGACCAGACCGGGATCGGCACGGCCGCCCAGCAGCAGCCCGAGGCTCGTGACGACCATGGTCTTGCCCGCGCCGGTCTCACCGGTCACCGCCGTGAAGCCGGGCGACAGCTCCACCACGGCGTCCTCGATGACTCCCAGCGACCGGATCCGCATTTCCTCCAACACGGATACGACCATACGAGGTTTGCGGGCCGCCGCGCGACGGGCCTCACCCCTGAGGGGAAACTCAGTGCGGCGCGCCCCGCCAGCCCGCCACCGGCAGCGCGAACTTCGCGACCAGCCGATCGGTGAAGGAGGCGTGGTGGAGCCGCGCCAGCCGGACCGGCACCGCCCCCCGCCGGACCTCCACGCGGGCCCCGGCCGGCAGGTCCACCGAGCGCCGCCCGTCGCACCACAGCACGCCGTGCGGGGTCTTCGGCTGCACCTCCACAGCCAGCACCGACCTCGGCGAGGTCACCAGCGGCTTCGCGAAGAGCGCGTGCGCGCTGATCGGCACCATCAGCAGCGCCTCGACCTCCGGCCAGACCACCGGCCCGCCGGCCGAGAAGGCGTACGCGGTCGAACCGGTCGGGGTCGCCATCACCACCCCGTCGCCGCCGAAGCGGGAGACCGGACGGCCGTCGACCTCGGTGACGACCTCCAGCAGCCGCTCGCGCGCCTGCTTCTCCACCGACGCCTCGTTCAGCGCCCAGTCGGTGTGGACGACCCGGCCGTCGTTGCGCACCAGGACGTCGATCGTCATGCGCTCCTCGACCTCGTAGTCGCGGGTGACCACGCGGTCGACGACCTTGTCCAGGTCGTCGCGCTCGGCCTCCGCGAGGAAGCCGACCCGGCCCAGGTTGACCCCGAGCATCGGCACCCCGGAGGCCCGCGCGAACTCCGCGCCCCGCAGCAGCGTGCCGTCACCGCCCAGGACGATGATCAGCTCGCAGTCCGCGACGGTCTCCGGGCCGATCTCCTGCACGCGCTGCACCGCGCCGTTGCCCGGCAGCGTCAGGTCCTCGGCCTCCTCGGCCAGCACCCGGACCCCGATGCCGCAGCGCTGCAGTCCCTGGACCACCCGCTCGGCGCTGCGGATGGCCGCCGGCCGCCCGGTGTGCGCGAGGAGGAAGACGGTGCGGCCGGACGTCCCGTGCACCTCGTGTGTCTCGTGCGTCTCACTCAACGGGGCCCCTCCGCCACAGCGCGTTCGACATCCGCCGGGTCGAGCTCGGGCGCCCCGGCGCGCAGCCACAGAAAGTACTCCACATTCCCCGACGGTCCCGGCAACGGGCTCGCGGTCACGCCCAGCACCCCCAGTCCCAGTGCGGCCGCCTGCCCGGCGACCTGTCGTACGGCCTCGGCTCGCAGCTGAGGGCTGCGGACGACACCGCCGCTGCCCAGTCGCTCCTTGCCCACCTCGAACTGCGGCTTGACCATCAGGACCAGGTCCGCGTCGGGCGCGGCGCAGCGTACGAGGGCGGGCAGGACGAGCCCGAGCGGGATGAAGGACAGGTCGCCGACCACAAGGTCCACCGGCCGGCTGTCGATCTGCTCGAGCGTCAACTCGCGGACGTTGGTACGGTCCTTCACGGTGACGCGTTCATCGCTCTGCAGCGACCACGCGAGCTGCCCGTAGCCGACGTCGACCGCGACGACGCGCGCCGCGCCGTTGCGGAGCAGGACGTCGGTGAAGCCGCCCGTGGACGCCCCGGCGTCCAGCGCGCGGCGCCCCTCCACGCGCAGCCCCAGGGGCACGAACGCCGCCAGCGCCCCCGCCAGCTTGTGCCCGCCGCGGGATACGTAGTCCGGGTCCGAGGCGTCCTCGGCCACGACGACCGCGGCGCTGGTCTCCACCTGCGTCGCGGACTTCGTCGCGGTCGTCCCGCCCACGGTCACCCGCCCGTCGGCGATCAGCTGCCCGGCGTGCTCCCGCGAGCGGGCGAGGTTCCGGCGCACCAGCTCGGCGTCGAGTCGGCGTCGTGCCACGTGAGGTTCAGCTCCTGTTGTCGTCGTCGAGTCTCGTGAGCGTGTCGCGCAGCCCACGGTGTACATCCTCGTACACCTCGACGTGGTCCTCGGTGGGAAGCAGGTCGGCATCCTGCAGGCGGACAAGGACGGCGTCCACCTCGGTATTCCCCGTGGCGTCCAGGACGACGCCCAGCGGGCGCGGCCCCGCGTCGGCGACCGCCTGCGCCGGGGCGGGCGCCCCGGCGGCTGTCCCGGCTTCCGGTCCGAGTGCCGGGACCACGCCCTCGAGCCCGGTCTCAGTCACGTCCCTTCGCCTCCTGCGGGCGGGCCGCCGCCTTCCTGGCGGTCGCGGCCTTCTTGGCCGGGGTTGCCTTCTCGGCCGGGGCCGCCTTCTTGGCCGGGGCCTTCGCGGCGGGCGTCTTCTTGGCGGGCGCGGCCGCAGCGGTGCGGGACGCCGCCGCGGTCTTCTTGGCGGGGGTGGCCGGGGTGGCCTTCTTCGCCGCGGGCGCCGCCTTCTTCGCCGGCGCGACCGCAGCGGTCTTCTTGGCCGCGGCTGTGGTCTTCCTGGCGGGAGTGGCCTTCTTCGCCGCGGAGTCGGTGCCGGAGGCCGCCGCCTTCTTCGCCGGCGCCGTGGTTTTGGCCGGGGCGGCCTTCTTGGCGGGGGCGGTCTTCCTCGCGGCAGGCGCCGCCTTCTTCGGCGCGGGCGCCTTGGCCGGGGCGGCGTTCTTGCGCGCGACCGGTACGGCCCCGGCACCCTCGGTCCTGACCGGCTCCGGAGCCGCAGGCGCCACAGACGCCTCAGGCGTCGTGGGAGGGTGCGCCGGCGCGGCGTTCTTGCGCGCCACCGGGGTGGCCCCCGTGGCGCCCGTCCGCTCGGGCCTCCTCGCGGGCGCGGGCGCCGACGTGTGCCCGTCGACCGGTGCGTGCTCCACCGGCGGCTGCGGCGGCACGTACAGGCCGGGGTCCGGCTCCTCGTCCGCCGCGTCGGCCCAGGCCGGCTCCCGGTCGTCGTCCTCCAGGTTGCGGATGCGGCGTTCCAGGGCCTCCAGGACGACACCGACCTTGGTGACCTCGTCCGCGAGCCGCCCGACCCGGCTCATCGCCTTGTCGATCTCCTCCCGGATGAGCCCCACGAGCAGGTCGCGGTTGGCCCGTCCCGATGCCATCAGCTCGTCCGCGAGCGTCTGTACCTCGGGCGGGATCCGCTCGCCGATGCTCCGCTGTACCGCGTCGACGTCTATCCCGGTCTGGTCGAGCAGTTCCTTCGCCGCACCGACCGCCCGTCGCCGGGTGGCCTCGGTCAGGCCGCCCGCGATCTGCAGACAGGTCCGCAACGCGTCCCGCATACGCCCTCACTCCTCGCCTTCGCCAGTTCCCCAGACTTCGTCGGTCACGACGCTACCGCCTATGGCGCCGCATCTCCCCGACGGTCCGCTGCGGTACGGTCGATCAGCACCAGCACGAGCCGACGTCCGAACGGGAGACGCACAGCCCATGGCGACCATCGAGGAGTGCCGCAGCGCGCTCGAGCGGCTGTCCGAGAACCTCGCCAGGACCGAGGGCGACCTGCACAGCGCGGCCGCGCTCGACCGCTCGCTCAGCTGCCGCATCACCGATCTCGACGTGACCTTCGTGGGACGTCTCGTGGACGGCCGTATCCAGGACGTGGTCACCGTGCAGGGCCCGCCGGCCGAGCGCGCCGAGATAAGGCTCACCATGACCGGTGACGACCTCGTCGCGCTCGTCGACGGCAGGCTGCACTTCGCGAAGGCGTGGGGCAGCGGCAGGGTCAAGCTGGAGGCGGGCTTCCGCGACCTGCTGCGGCTGCGCAAGCTCCTCTAGAACCCCAGCCGGTCCAGCGCCTTCCCCGCGTCCAGGTCGCAGGTGCCGTCCCCGGCCTGGGTCCAGGCCGCCGCGCACAGCGCCCGCAGCCCGTCCATGGGTTGGCCTTCGCCTTCGTCGTCACGGTGCAGCACCAGCGCCCCGTCGCCCACCGAGGCGGTCCAGTCCCCGCAGCGGTACGCGCCCTCGCCGGCGTCCACGACCTCGGGCTGCGGGGTGAGCAGGCCGCGCAGGTCGGCGTCCACATAGGTGGGCCGGTGCTCGGGCGGGGCGGCGAGCAGCAGCGCGGCGGTGGTGACCCCGGTGAGCACCAGCAGCGAGTCGACGCCGCCCGCGTGGGCGCCCTCGATGTCCGTGTCGAGCCGGTCGCCGACCACCAGCGGCCGCCGCGCGCCGGTCCTGATCACCGTCTCGCGGTGCATGGGCGGCAGCGGCTTGCCCGCGATCTGCGGGTCGCCGCCCGCCGCGATCCGGACGACCTCGACGAGCGCGCCGTTCCCCGGTGCCGTGCCGCGCGCGGTCGGGATGGTCAGGTCGGTGTTGGACGCGAACCACGGCACGCCGCGGTTGACCGCGTACGCCGCCTCGGCGAGCTGCCCCCAGCCCACCTCCGGCGAGTAGCCCTGCACGACCGCGGCGGGGTCGTCGTCGGCCGAGTCGACCGGCTGGAGCCCGCGTTCGCGCAACGCCTCCATGAGTCCCTCGCCGCCGATCGCGAGCACCCGCGCGCCCGCCGGGACCTGATCCGCGATCAGCCGGGCCACCGCCTGGGCGGAGGTGATGACCTCCCCGGCCTCGGCCGGCACCCCGAGCCGCGTCAGGTGCTCCGCGACGGTCCGCGGGGTGCGGGCGGCGTTGTTGGTGACGTACGCCAGGCGCATGCCGTGCGCCCGCGCCACGCCGAGCGACTCGACGGCGTGCGCGATCGCGTCACCACCCGCATAGACCACTCCGTCGAGGTCGAGCAGAGCCGTGTCGTACGCCTGGTCAAGAGGCCTTTCACTGCCGGCCGGGCCGGTCCGGTGGTTCATCGGGCGGTCGCTCCTCGTATGTCGTCGATCACTCGGCACACTTCGCGGACATGACCCGCGTAGCATGCCCGGATGAACAATTCCGGACCCGCTG
Organism: Actinacidiphila glaucinigra; assembly: GCF_035918135.1. Classification (NCBI taxonomy): domain Bacteria; kingdom Bacillati; phylum Actinomycetota; class Actinomycetes; order Kitasatosporales; family Streptomycetaceae; genus Actinacidiphila; species Actinacidiphila glaucinigra. The sequence continues at coordinate 6,744,290 of NZ_CP109144.1, read as the reverse complement.
TACGGGGCTTGCGGCTGGCGCCGTTCCGCGCGCTCCGCTACGTCCCCGAGCGGGTCGGCAGCCTGGCCGCGGTCACCTCGCCACCGTACGACGTCGTCGTCCGGCCCGAGGGACAGCGGCACCTGGAGACAGCCGACCCGCACAACGTCGTGCGGCTCATCCTGCCCACCGCCGAGCCCCCGGACGGCCGGCACCGCAAGGCCGCCTGGGCGCTGTTCCAATGGCAGGAGGAGGGCGTCCTGGCCCTCGACCCCAAGCCCGCCCTGTACGTGTACGAGCAGCGCGAGGGCGATCAGGTGCAGCGCGGCCTCATCGGCGCCCTGCGGCTGACCCCGCCCGAGGAACGGATCGTGCTGCCGCACGAGGACGTGATGCCCGGCCCGGTCGCGGACCGCGCGGCCCTCATGCGCGCCACGGCCGCCAACCTCGAACCGCTGCTGCTGGCGTACCGGGGCGACGACGGGGAGGCGGCCGAGGTCGTCGAACGCACCGTCGCGGGCCCGCCCTTGCTGGCCACGACGACCGAGGACGGCATCCACCACCGGCTGTGGGCGATCACCGATCCGCAGGCGATCGCGGCGGTCGACGCCGACCTGTCCCGGCACCAGGCCGTCATCGCCGACGGCCACCACCGCTGGGCCACCTACCTGTTGCTGCAGGCCGAGCACGAGGCGCCGAGCCCGTGGGACTACGGCCTGGTGCTGCTCGTCGACACCACCCGATACCCGCTGCGGGTCCGCGCCATCCACCGCGTACTGCCGCAACTGCCCGTCGCGCGGGCCGTCGAGGCGGTCCGCGACGCCTTCCGCGTACAGGAGCTGCCCGGCCCCCTGCCGGAGGCCCTCGCCGCCCTGGAGGCCGCGGCCGCCGAGGGCAACGCGTTCCTGCTCACCGGCGACGGCCGCTTCCACCTCCTGGACCGGCCGGACCCCGGGGCCCTCGCCCGGGCCATCCCGGGGGACCGCCCCGACGAATGGCGGCAACTGGACGCCACCGTGCTGCACAGCCTGCTCCTGGACCGTATCTGGGAAGTGCCCGACGCCCCCGAGCACATCCACTACATCCACGACACGGAGGCCGCGGTCGAACACGCCGAGCAGTTCGGCGGCACGGCCGTGCTCATCCACCCCGTGCGCGAGAGCGTCGTCCACGACCTCGCCAAACAGGGCGTGACGATGCCGCGCAAGTCGACGTCGTTCGGCCCGAAACCGGCGACCGGCCTGGTGCTGCGGAGCCTGGAACTCGACGGCACCTCCGCCTGACCCCGCACAACGCGAGGGGCGGCATCCGCATGACGCGGATGCCGCCCCTCGTACCGGCGATCAGCCCTCGGTGTTCTTGGAGGGCTCCTTGAACGGGTCGTCGAGGAACGCCGTCGGGTCGGCCTCGTCGGTCAGGTCGACGTCCGGCTCCCCGGCGTCACCGGCCTCGCGGTCCTTGCGGCCCTCGCCGTCCCGGTGCTCGTCGTCCTCGCCGTCGCCGTTCTCGCCCTCGGCGACCCCGGCATCCGCAGTGTTCCCGGTGTCCGCGGTGTCCGCGACGTCGTCGCGATCCACCGCGGCGGCCTCATCCGCCGCCGGCTGCTCGTCGTCGGCGTCGTCCAGCGCGTCCACGAAGGCCACGCCGTCCAGCTGCGCCAGCCGGTCGGACGCGTCCGTGCTGCCGCTCTGGTCGGCCTCGAGCGACTTGGCGAACCACTCGCGCGCATCGTCACCACGACCCGCCGCGAGCAGCGCGTCGGCGTACGCGTAGCGCAGCCGCGCGGTCCACGGGTGCACGGCGTTGGACGCCAGCTCGGGGCTCTGCAGGGTGACGACGGCGGCGTCGTTCTGGCCCATGTCACGCCGGGCACCAGCGGCCACCAGGCGCATCTCCACCTGACCCGCGCGGTCCAGCTTGTGCACCTCGGGAGCGCCCGCCATCTCCAGCGCGCGCTCCGGACGGCCCATGCCGCGCTCGCAGTCCGCCATGACCGGCCACAGGTCGACCGTGCCCGTCATCCGGCGGCAGGCACGGAACTCGGCCAGCGCCTCGGCATACCGCTCCGTGGCGTACGAGGCGAACCCGGCCGCCTCACGCACGGCGGCGACACGGGACGCGAGCCGCAGCGCGACCCTGGAGTAGCCGTACGCCAGTTCCGGATCCTCGTCCAGCAGCCGGGCCACCATGACGAGGTTCCGCGCGACGTCCTCGGCGAGCGTCTTCGGCAGGCTCATGAGCTCCTGACGCACGCTGGGGTCGATCTCCTGACCCGTGACGTCGTCCGGGATCGGCAGCCGCTTGACGGGCTCCCGCTCCTCGCGGCGCTCGTCGCGGCCCCGGGTGTTCTCGAACCGCCCACGCCCCTGCACGTACGGCCGGCGGCCGCCCTGGCCCCGATCGTCCTCACGACGCGGGCCGCGGGGACGCTCGTCCCGGCGGTCGTCGCGCCGGTAACCCCCACGGTCGTCGTCCCGCCGCGGCCCACGGGGCGGGCCGTCACGCCGGTCGTCACGCGGACGATCGTCGCGGGGGCGGTCGTAGCGCGGCCGGTCATCGCGGCGGAACCCACCACGATCGTCACGCCGGTCGTCACGGGGACGGTCCTCACGAGGCCGGTCGTAGCGCGGACGGTCGTCACGGCGGAACCCACCACGGTCATCACGCGAACGATCGTCGCGGGGACGGTCGTACCGCGGCCGGTCGTCACGGCGGAACCCACCACGATCGTCACGGCGATCATCGCGCGGACGGTCCTCACGAGGCCGGTCGAAGCGCGGACGGTCCTCACGAGGCCGGTCAGAACGCGGACGATCGTCACGGCGGAACCCACCACGATCGTCACGGCGATCATCGCGCGGACGGTCCTCACGAGGCCGGTCGAAGCGCGGACGGTCCTCACGAGGCCGGTCAGAACGCGGACGATCGTCACGGCGGAACCCACCACGATCGTCACGCCGATCATCGCGCGGACGGTCCTCACGAGGCCGGTCGAAGCGCGGACGGTCCTCACGAGGCCGGTCAGAACGCGGACGATCGTCACGGCGGAACCCACCACGATCGTCACGCCGATCATCGCGCGGACGGTCCTCACGCGGCCGGTCGAAGCGCGGACGGTCCTCACGAGGCCGGTCAGAACGCGGCCGGTCGTCACGGCGGAACCCACCACGATCGTCACGCCGGTCGTCACGGGGACGGTCCTCACGCGGCCGGTCGTAGCGCGGACGGTCATCGCGACGGAACCCACCACGATCGTCACGCCGGTCATCGCGCGGACGATCCTCACGGGGGCGGTCGGAACGCGGACGGTCATCGCGACGGAAACCGCCGCGGTCATCACGCCGGTCATCGCGACCCCGGTCCTCGTACCGCCCCCGCGGACGGTCGTCGGGCCGGCGGTAACCGCCGCCGGCTCGGTCGCCTTCGCGCCGGGGGCCGCTGCTGCGGTTTTCACCCCGGTCGCCGCCCTGGCGCGGAGCGCGCCGCTCAGGCCGATCCGGCCGTTCCTCGGGCGAGTTGGACATCGACGTGACTCCTGTCGTTCGTACTGCTGTAGTGCCAGTCTCTCGTACCCGTCCGCGAGTTGCGCACCACGCCAAAAACAAAAAGACCCTCGGTCCCAGCGCTTTGGCCAGGACCGAGGGTCCATAAAGATTGTTCGGCGGCGTCCTACTCTCCCACAGGGTCCCCCCTGCAGTACCATCGGCGCTGAAAGGCTTAGCTTCCGGGTTCGAAATGTAACCGGGCGTTTCCCTAACGCTATGACCACCGAAACACCATCGGGTGTTAGGCGAACAAGCACACTTTTCAGTTAAGTGACTGGTTCAACCGGTGCGACCTTTCGCAACCCGGGAACCAAACAGTGGACGCGAGCAATCTGAGGACAAGCCCTCGGCTTATTAGTACCGGTCAGCTCCACCCATTACTGGGCTTCCACATCCGGCCTATCAACCCAGTCGTCTACTGGGAGCCTTAACCCCTCAAGGGGGTGGGAGTCCTCATCTCGAAGCAGGCTTCCCGCTTAGATGCTTTCAGCGGTTATCCCTCCCGAACGTAGCCAACCAGCCATGCCCTTGGCAGGACAACTGGCACACCAGAGGTTCGTCCGTCCCGGTCCTCTCGTACTAGGGACAGCCCTTCTCAAGACTCCTACGCGCACAGCGGATAGGGACCGAACTGTCTCACGACGTTCTAAACCCAGCTCGCGTACCGCTTTAATGGGCGAACAGCCCAACCCTTGGGACCGACTCCAGCCCCAGGATGCGACGAGCCGACATCGAGGTGCCAAACCATCCCGTCGATATGGACTCTTGGGGAAGATCAGCCTGTTATCCCCGGGGTACCTTTTATCCGTTGAGCGACGGCGCTTCCACAAGCCACCGCCGGATCACTAGTCCCTACTTTCGTACCTGCTCGACCCGTCAGTCTCACAGTCAAGCTCCCTTGTGCACTTACACTCAACACCTGATTGCCAACCAGGCTGAGGGAACCTTTGGGCGCCTCCGTTACTCTTTAGGAGGCAACCGCCCCAGTTAAACTACCCACCAGACACTGTCCCTGATCCGGATCACGGACCGAGGTTAGACATCCAGCACGACCAGAGTGGTATTTCAACGACGACTCCACAATGGCTGGCGCCACCGCTTCACAGTCTCCCACCTATCCTACACAAGCCGAACCGAACACCAATATCAAGCTATAGTAAAGGTCCCGGGGTCTTTCCGTCCTGCTGCGCGAAACGAGCATCTTTACTCGTAGTGCAATTTCACCGGGCCTATGGTTGAGACAGTCGAGAAGTCGTTACGCCATTCGTGCAGGTCGGAACTTACCCGACAAGGAATTTCGCTACCTTAGGATGGTTATAGTTACCACCGCCGTTTACTGGCGCTTAAGTTCTCAGCTTCGCCCCACCGAAATGGAGCTAACCGGTCCCCTTAACGTTCCAGCACCGGGCAGGCGTCAGTCCGTATACATCGCCTTACGGCTTCGCACGGACCTGTGTTTTTAGTAAACAGTCGCTTCTCGCTGGTCTCTGCGGCCACCACCAGCTCAGGAAGTAAATCCCCTCACCAGCAATGGCCCCCCTTCTCCCGAAGTTACGGGGGCATTTTGCCGAGTTCCTTAACCATAGTTCACCCGAACGCCTCGGTATTCTCTACCTGACCACCTGAGTCGGTTTAGGGTACGGGCCGCCATGAAACTCGCTAGAGGCTTTTCTCGACAGCATAGGATCATCCACTTCACCACAATCGGCTCGGCATCAGGTCTCAGCCTCAATGAGTGGCGGATTTGCCTACCACTCGGCCTACACCCTTACCCCGGGACAACCACCGCCCGGGCTGGACTACCTTCCTGCGTCACCCCATCGCTCACCTACTACCACCTCGGGTCACCGGCTCGACCACTCCCCATCACTCCGAAGAGATCAAGGGCGGCTTCACGGGCTTAGCATCAGAGGGTTCAGCGCTGGCGCTTCAAAGCGGGTACCGGAATATCAACCGGTTGTCCATCGACTACGCCTGTCGGCCTCGCCTTAGGTCCCGACTTACCCTGGGCAGATCAGCTTGACCCAGGAACCCTTAGTCAATCGGCGCAAGAGTTTCCCACTCTTGTATCGCTACTCATGCCTGCATTCTCACTCGTGAACCGTCCACGACTCCCTTACAGGGCCGCTTCACCCGGCACACGACGCTCCCCTACCCATCACAGCCTCCGTTGGGAGTAATGCTGCAATGACACGACTTCGGCGGTACGCTTGAGCCCCGCTACATTGTCGGCGCGGAATCACTTGACCAGTGAGCTATTACGCACTCTTTCAAGGGTGGCTGCTTCTAAGCCAACCTCCTGGTTGTCTGTGCGACTCCACATCCTTTCCCACTTAGCGTACGCTTAGGGGCCTTAGTCGATGCTCTGGGCTGTTTCCCTCTCGACCACGGAGCTTATCCCCCGCAGTCTCACTGCCGCGCTCTCACTTACCGGCATTCGGAGTTTGGCTAAGGTCAGTAACCCGGTAGGGCCCATCGCCTATCCAGTGCTCTACCTCCGGCAAGAAACACACGACGCTGCACCTAAATGCATTTCGGGGAGAACCAGCTATCACGGAGTTTGATTGGCCTTTCACCCCTAACCACAGGTCATCCCCCAGGTTTTCAACCCTGGTGGGTTCGGTCCTCCACGCGGTCTTACCCACGCTTCAACCTGCCCATGGCTAGATCACTCCGCTTCGGGTCTTGGGCATGCGACTCAAACGCCCTATTCGGACTCGCTTTCGCTACGGCTACCCCACACGGGTTAACCTCGCCACACACCGCAAACTCGCAGGCTCATTCTTCAAAAGGCACGCAGTCACGAGACACCAGCAAGCTGATGTCCGACGCTCCCACGGCTTGTAGGCACACGGTTTCAGGTACTATTTCACTCCGCTCCCGCGGTACTTTTCACCATTCCCTCACGGTACTATCCGCTATCGGTCACCAGGGAATATTTAGGCTTAGCGGGTGGTCCCGCCAGATTCACACGGGATTTCTCGGGCCCCGTGCTACTTGGGTGTCGTACAAGCAAGCCGCTAATGTTTCAGCTACGGGGGTCTTACCCTCTACGCCGGACCTTTCGCATGTCCTTCGCCTACATCAACGGTTTCTGACTCGCCCAGCCGCCGGCAGACGACTGAAGTACGATCCCACAACCCCACATGCGCAACCCCTGCCGGGTATCACACGCATACGGTTTGGCCTCATCCGGTTTCGCTCGCCACTACTCCCGGAATCACGGTTGTTTTCTCTTCCTGCGGGTACTGAGATGTTTCACTTCC
>NZ_CP109144.1:5437500-6735000 GCF_035918135.1 Actinacidiphila glaucinigra | reverse complement strand
GCGGCGGAGTCAAGCTCCGCCGCCGCTCAAACGTGGATAACCAGCCGACGTCAGCCGCCGGCGACCTCGACGGCCGCCAGGCTCTTCTTGCCGCGCCGCAGCACGAGCCAGCGGCCGTGCAGCAGGTCGGAGGCCTCGGGGGCCGCGTCCTCGTCACCGATCTTGACGTTGTTCACGTACGCGCCGCCCTCCTTGATGGTGCGGCGGGCCGCGGACTTGCTGGCCACGAGCCCCACTTCGGCGAAGAGGTCCGCGACGGTGGCCAGCTCGGCCACCTTGGCGTGCGGCAGTTCACCGAGGGCCGCCGCGAGGGTCCGCTCGTCGAGCTCGGTGAGTTCGCCCTGGCCGAAAAGTGCCTTGGACGCGGCGATGACCGCGGCGCACTGATCGGCGCCGTGGACGAGGGTGGTGAGCTCCTCCGCGAGGGCGCGCTGGGCCGCGCGGGCCTGCGGACGCTCCTCGGTGAGCCGCTCCAGTTCCTCGATCTCGGTCTGCGACGCGAAGCTGAAGATGCGCAGGAACTTGGACACGTCACGGTCGTCGGCGTTCAGCCAGAACTGGTAGAAGGCGTACGGCGTGGTCATCTCTGGATCGAGCCAGACCGTGCCGGACTCCGTCTTGCCGAACTTCGTCCCGTCGGCCTTGGTGATGAGCGGGGTGGCGAGGGCATGCACGGAGGTGCCCTCGACGCGTCCGATCAGGTCGATGCCGGCGGTCAGGTTGCCCCACTGGTCACTGCCGCCGGTCTGCATGGTGCAGCCGTAGCGGCGGTTGAGCTCCAGGAAGTCCATGCCCTGGAGGATCTGGTAGCTGAACTCGGTGTAGCTGATGCCGGCCTCGGAGTTGAGCCGCCGGGCGACGGCCTCCTTGGCGATCATCTTGTTGACCCGGAAGTACTTGCCCACGTCGCGCAGGAACTCGATGGCCGACAGGCCCGAGGTCCAGTCGAGGTTGTTGACCATCACCGCGGCGTTCGGGCCCTCGAAGGAGAGGAAGGGCTCGATCTGGGCGCGGATCCGCTCCACCCAGCCGGCGACGACGTCGGCGTCGTTCAGCGTCCGCTCGGCGGTCGGCTTGGGGTCGCCGATCAGACCGGTGGCGCCGCCGACGAGGGCGAGCGGCCGGTTGCCGGCCAGCTGGAGCCGGCGGATGGTGAGGATCTGCACCAGGTTGCCGAGGTGGAGGCTGGGCGCGGTGGGGTCGAAGCCGCAATAGACCGTGACCGGGCCGTCCGCGAACGCCTTGCGCAGTGCGTCCTCGTCGGTGGAAACGGCGATCAGCCCTCGCCACCGCAGCTCGTCGACGATGTCCGTCACGGTTCTCGTGCCTCCTGGTGTCGTTCGATGCCTCGTACCCGTTCGTACGGAGTCTTTCCGAGACTACGCGTTCCGCTCGAGTCCTTTTGCGCGCCCCGGGGCGCGGCGGCGCGGTGCGTGTGCGCGGTAGGGGCCGACGGTGGGGGCCCGGCTCCACGCCGGCGAGCCGCGGGCGAGGCGTACGGCGGCTCAGGTTCCGGCGGACGGCTTGGCTCGCGGGCTCAGTCGGTACGCCGAGACCGTCGGATCACCGGCGAGGTAGAAGCGGTGCTGCCAGTCGTGGGCTTTGCTCACACCTACCCGAGGACCGACCCGGATGAGCGCGGCGGGTGCCGGCTCGCCCTCCGACAGCGCGACCGAGGCTCCTGACAGCAGGTCCGTGCCGTTGTGCTCTGCCGTGATGCCGAGCGCCTGGCAGAAATTCCCCGGACCTCGCGCGAGACGCGGGCTCTCGACGTTGGCCCCTCGCCGCTCGCGGGCCAGGTCTTCACCTTCGATGACCCTGCCTGCCCGGATGAGGACAGCCGTAGCGATGCCGTCCGCCCCGGTGACGATGTTGGCGCACCAGTGGAGACCGTGAGACCGGTAGACGTACAGGTGCCCCGCGGGTCCGAACATGACGGCGTTTCGGGGTGTCCTGCCCCGGTAGGCGTGGGAGGCGGGGTCGGCCGAACCGGAGTACGCCTCGGTCTCCGTGACGGCGATGCTCACGGTTCCCTCGGGGGTCTCGTGGGTGAGGACGGCACCGAGCAGCTTGGGGGCGACTTCTTCAGCGGGGTGAGCAAGATCCACCACGTTCATGCCGACCGCCTTGACATGCCGTGGGTGAAGTAGCCGTACGCGTGGCCGGGCGGGCCGAACATGACCGTGTTGCGGTCGGTGCGTCCGCGGTGGGCGTGCGAGCGGGGGTCCAGGGGGTCGGCGTAGGCCTCGACCTCGGTCAGCCTGAGCGCCACGGGGCCGTCGTCCGTCCTGCGTACGAGGGTTCGCTCCAGGAGGTCGGGGGCCGCCTCCAGCACCGGCCGGTCGAAGAAGGACCTGGGGAGCGGGGTGCTTCCGGGAGGGGGGATCATGCGGTACGAGAGTAATGGAACCGTTCGGGGTGGGGCCGCGTTCGTAATGACCGAGGCAACCGCCAGTAAAGGGAGAGGGACATCGTGGGCTTCAAGAAGCTGCTTGCGAGCTTGGGCGCCGGTGGCGCGTCGGTCGAGACGGTGCTCAACGAGCCGAACGTCGTCCCGGGCGGGGTCGTCCAGGGCGAGGTGCGGATCCAGGGCGGCTCGGTGCCGCAGCAGATCGAGGGGCTGTCGGTGGGCCTGCAGGCCCGCGTCGAGGTCGAGGGCCAGGACACGGAGTACAAGCAGGACATCGAGTTCCACCGGCAGAAGTTGGGCGGGGCGTTCGAGGTGCAGCCGGGTGCGGTGCACGTGGTGCCGTTCGGGCTGGAGATCCCGTGGGAGACCCCGATCACAACGTTCCTGGGGCGTCACCTGACCGGGATGAACGTCGGCGTCACCACGGAGCTGGCCATCGCCCGTGCGGTGGACTCCGGTGACCTCGACCCGATCAACGTGCACCCCGTGCCGGCGCAGCAGGCGATCCTCGACGCGTTCGGCCAGCTGGGCTTCGGCTTCAAGAACGCGGACCTGGAGCGCGGCCACATCCGCAACACGCGGCAGCGGCTGCCGTTCTACCAGGAGATCGAGTTCTTCGCCCCGCAGCAGTACCGCGGGCTGAACCAGGTGGAGCTGAGCTTCGTCTCCGACGGCCACGAGATGGACGTCATCCTGGAGATGGACAAGAAGCCGGGGCTGTTCAGCGAGGGCAGCGACGCCTTCCGCTCGTTCACCGTGGACCTGAACAACTTCCACACGACCGACTGGGCGGGGTACCTCAACCAGTGGCTGGCCGAGGTCGGCGGCAAGCGCAACTGGTTCTAGGATCGGCGGGCGGAAGCGCGTTTCGCGATCAGCAGGAGGTACCGAGGTGACCGAGCAGAAGCGGCGGCCGCTCCCCCACGATTTCCACCCGCCGGTGGCGTCGTTCACGGTGGTGAGCGACGACTTCGAGCCGGGTGGCACGCTGAAGGACTCCCAGGTGTACGCCGAGGGGAATGTCTCTCCGCACCTGCGGTGGGAGGGCTTCCCCGAGGGGACCAGGAGCTTCGCCGTCACGTGTTACGACCCCGACGCGCCCACCGGCAGCGGTTTCTGGCACTGGGTGCTCTTCGACATCCCGGTGTCGGTGACGGAGCTGCCCGCGGGGGCCGGCAGTGACGGCTTCAAGGGGCTGCCCGAGGGTGCGGTGCACGTGCGCAACGACTACGGCAGCAAGGACTTCGGCGGTGCCGCGCCGCCGCCCGGGGACGGGCCGCACCGGTACGTGTTCACCGTGTACGCGGTGGACCAGGAGAAGCTGGGGCCGGACGGGGACGTGTCGCCCGCCGTCGTCGGCTTCAACCTGCGGTTCCACGCGATCGCACGGGCCAACCTGATCGGCGAGTACGAGAACCCGCAGTAGCCGTGGCGCTCCCGGCCGCGGCCGGGGGTCCCGAAATCCCGTTGCGCCCCGGCGCTCCCGCATCGCACTGTGGTGTCTGCCTGGTGACCTGACCGTCACCGGGGGTCGGCACCGCAGTGGCGGGGGCGGCGGGGCGTTGCGCTGTGCGGCTCTCGCCGCGCGACCTGCCTGCCGTCCGCCGGAGCCCGGTCATGCGCCCGGGCGTCCACGCCGATCGCCGCGCTCCGGGCGCCCCGGACCCCTACGGGGGAGGGCGCCCGGGGTGGCCGGCGGCCAGGGGTCGCCGTTTCTTTCCCTGTTTCCTCCTGTTCGCTTTCACGTGCGGAAATTGCGTTGTCCGCATGGGTATCGCCCGGTCACAGTGGAGCCACCTCGCCACGGGGCGGGGATGGACCCGAGGGGTGGGCGACGTGCGTGAGACGCTGGTGCTGAACGCGACCTTCGAGCCGCTGTCGACTGTGTCGCTGCGGCGTGCGGTGGTGCTGGTCATGCAGGACAAGGCCGTGGTCGAGCAGGCTCATCCCGGGCTGCGGATCCGTGCGGCGGCGGTGGAGGTGCCGGTGCCGCAGATAATCAGGCTCTGCCGGTACGTGAGAGTGCCCTTCCGACAACGGGCGGCGTGGTCGCGGCGGGGTGTGCTGGTCAGGGACCGCCACCGCTGCGCGTACTGCGGCCGGAGGGCGACCACCGTGGACCACGTGATGCCGCGTTCGCGCGGTGGTGGCGACACGTGGCTGAACACGGTGGCGTCGTGCGCGGAGGACAACCACCGCAAGGCGGACCGTACGCCGGAGCAGGCGGGGATGCGGCTGCTGACCCAGCCGTTCGAGCCGACGCCGGCCGACGCGCTGCTGCTGGCGCTGGGGCTGAAGGACCGTGAGGGCGTTCCCGGCCGGCTCGCGTTGCCGGCCTGAGTCCTGAAGTCCCGGGGCGGTCGCCCGCCTACTTGAGCAGTAGCTGGGTGATCGCCACGAGGCCCACGACGACGATGACGCCGCGCAGGGCGACAGGCGGCATGCGGCGTCCGATGCGGGCGCCGAGCACGCCGCCTAGGGCCGCCCCGACGGCGATGAGCGCGACAGCGGTCCAGTCGAAGTCGGCGACGAAGAGGAAGAAGACCGCGGCGACACCGTTGACGATCAGTGCGAGGACGTTCTTCGCCGCGTTGATCCGTTGCCAGGACTCCTCGAGGAGGACGCCCATCAGGGAGAGGTAGATGACTCCCTGGGCGGCGCCGAAGTAGCCGCCGTACATGCTGGCGAGGAGGAGTCCGCCCAGCAGGACCGGGCCGCCGTGCTCGGGGACGTGGGTGCCGTTGCCGGAGCGGCGGGCCTGGAGGGCGCGGGAGAGCCGGGGCTGGACGACGACGAGGACGAGGGCGATGGCGATGAGGACCGGCACGATCGTGTCGAAGGCCCGCGAGGGCAGCGTCAGCAGCAGCACTGCCCCGGTGAGTCCGCCGACGAGGGCGGCGGCGCCCAGCCGCAGCAGGCGGGGGCCCTGTCCGGCGAGTTCGCGCCGGTAGCCGATGGCGCCGCTGATGGAGCCGGGGACGAGCCCGAGGGTGTTGGACACGTTGGCGGTGACGGGTGGCAGCCCCACGGCGAGCAGGACGGGGAAGGTGATGAGCGTGCCGGAGCCGACGACGGTGTTGATGGTGCCGGCCCCGATTCCGGCCGCGAACACGGCCAGGGCTTCCCAGTAGGTCATAGGCGTCTCCATGGTCGGTGCGGCTCCTCTCCCCCGACGGGACCGGGGGGAGAGGAGCGCACGGATCATGTCATACGCGTTCGCGGCGGCAGCCGCGCTGCTCAGTCCTTGTCGAGCCGGGGGGTCTCGCGTCGGGTGCCGCCGTCGCCGGCGCCGCCGCCGGGGGCGCCGGGGAGGTTGACGATGCCGCCGAGGCCCTTGAGGGCGTCGTTGAGTTCGCTGGGGATGATCCAGAGCTTGTTGGAGTCGCCCTCGGCGATCTTGGGGAGCATCTGCAGGTACTGGTAGGCGAGCAGCTTCTGGTCGGGGTCGCCCTCGTGGATGGACTCGAAGACGGTGCGGATGGCCTGGGCCTCGCCCTCGGCCTTGAGGGCGGCGGCCTTGGCCTCGCCCTCGGCGCGCAGGATCGCGGACTGCTTCTCGCCCTCGGCGGTGAGGATCTGGGACTGCCGGATGCCCTCGGCGGTGAGGATGGCGGCACGCTTGTCGCGGTCGGCGCGCATCTGCTTCTCCATCGAGTCCTGGATGGAGGTGGGCGGCTCGATGGCCTTGAGTTCGACGCGGTTGACGCGGATGCCCCACTTGCCGGTGGCCTCGTCGAGGACGCCGCGCAGGGCCGCGTTGATCTCCTCGCGGGAGGTCAGGGTCCGCTCCAGGTCCATGCCGCCGATGATGTTGCGGAGGGTGGTGACGGTGAGCTGCTCGATCGCCTGGATGTAGCTGGCGACCTCGTAGGTGGCGGCCCGGGCGTCGGTGACCTGGTAATAGATCACCGTGTCGATGTTGACGACCAGGTTGTCCTGGGTGATCACCGGCTGCGGCGGGAACGGCACGACCTGCTCGCGCAGGTCGATGCGGTTGCGGATGGTGTCGATGAAGGGCACCACGATGTTGAGGCCCGCGCTGAGGGTCCTGGTGTAGCGGCCGAAGCGCTCGACGATCGCCGCGCTGGCCTGCGGGATGACCTGGACCGTCTTGATGAGTGCGATGAAGACGAGCACCACCAGGATGATCAGGACGATGATGATCGGCTGCACGTCCACTCCCACGCCGATTGCCTGTGGCTACCTGTACGAAGACATGATCAAGTCTGGCAGACCCCGCGGGGAGGCGGGCCGGGTTCGGCGAATTCCCGTGCCGTCTCCGGGTGCGGGGGCGCGCCGGATCACATCACGACCGCCGTCGCACCCTCGATCTCGACGACGTCCACGCTCTCGCCGGGTTCGAAGGCCCGTCCGGTGTCGAGGGCGCGGGCCGACCAGACCTCGCCGTTGAGCTTGATGCGGCCGCCGTGCCCGTCGACCCGTTCGAGGACGACGGCCTGACGGCCCTTCAGCGCGTCGATGCCGCTGCGCAGCTCCGGGCGCTGCGCGCGGCTCCGGTTGGCCAGCGGGCGTACGACGGCGATGCCCGCGATCGAGACGATGACGAAGATCAGCACCTGCGCAGTGATGCCGAGGCCGAGGCCGGCCGCGATCGCGGCGGCGACGGCTCCGACCGCGAACATCCCGAACTCGGGCATCGCGGTCACCACAAGCGGAATACCCAGCCCTACGGCGGCGATCAGCCACCACAACCAGTCGTCCACAGGCCCATGGTAGGGGTCCGCAGTGGATCTGTGACAGGGTGCGACGGCTCTGCCCGACGCTTTCGGCGCGGGACCGTGTGCGCGGGTGGCGTCAGCGGGTCACTTCAGGGGCAGCCCGTTGGCGGTCCAGCGGTCGCCGCGGCGCTCGACGACGAGGGGGAGGCCGAAGCACAGGGAGAGGTTGCGGGAGCTGAGTTCGGTCTCCATGGGGCCGGCGGCGACGACCTTGCCCTGGCGGATCATCAGGACGTGGGTGAAGCCGGGGGCGATCTCCTCGACGTGGTGGGTGACCATCACCATGGAGGGGGCGATCGGGTCGCGGGCGAGCCGGCCGAGGCGGCGGACGAGGTCCTCGCGGCCGCCCAGGTCGAGGCCGGCGGCGGGCTCGTCGAGCAGGAGCAGTTCGGGGTCGGTCATCATGGCGCGCGCGATGAGGGTGCGCTTGCGCTCGCCCTCGGAGAGGGTGCCGAACTTGCGGTCGAGGTAGTCGCTCATGCCGAGGCGGTCGAGGAAGGCGCGGGCGCGGTCCTCGTCGACCTGCTCGTAGCTCTCCTGCCAGTGCGCGGTCATGCCGTACGCGGCGGTGAGCACGGTCTCCAGGACGGTCTGGCTGCGCGGCAGCTTCTCGGCCAGGGCGACGCCCGCGATGCCGATGCGGGGGCGCAGTTCGAAGACGTCGACGCCGCCCATCTTCTCGCCGAGGATCTGGACGGTGCCGGAGGTCGGGAAGAGGTAGCTGGAGGCGATGTTCAGCAAGGTCGTCTTGCCGGCGCCGTTGGGACCGAGGATGACCCAGCGCTCGCCCTCGGCGACCGACCAGGAGACCTGGTCCACCAGAGCCCGGCCGTCTCGGACCACGGATACGTCCACCAGCTCCAGAACATCGCTCATGAGCGTGTTGTCTCCCACTTCCCGATCGCACGTCTGCCGTCGCGAGCACCTGTAGGCGCTGCCCCCAGGAAATCTACGCCACGCCCGGGCCGCCCCAGTCCTTAGGCTGGGGGGATGCTCGACGAACCTCGCTCAGGACGGTTGGCGGCCTGGGGAAATGCCCTGATTGCCGGACTTGCCGCGCCGGATGACGCCGCTCAGGAAGTGCTTGCCGACGATTCGGTCCACCGGATCTCCGGACTCCCCGGGGAGGACGGCCCGGTGGGCCTGACGCTGGGGCTGGGGCGGTTGCGCGCGCTCGGCGTCCGCGGCCTGCGGATCGCGCTCCCGGTGCCCGGGCACCCGCTCGGGCTCAGCGGGCCGCCGGAGTTCAACGCGCGGGCGCTGGCGGCGGGCGAGGCGGTCATCGCGGTGGGCGGACCGGCCGTCGGCCTGGTGCCGGAGGTCGCGGAGGCCGGGCCGCAGGGGGATGTGCACGTGTCGGTGGAGTGGCAGTGCCTGGAGGTGCGGGACGCTCCGCCGGCGGACGTGCCCTCGCTGGGCGAGGCGGAGCGGGAGCTCGCGGAGGCACTGCGGGACGCCACGGAGGCGCTGGCGCGGCTGGACGTGGCCGGCGCGGGCCCGGCGGCCCAGGCGGCTCTGGAGGCGTACCGGGCGCGGGCGGCGCGCGGGCGCGAGGTGCTGGCGCCGGGGTATCCGCCGCGGGCGGTGCGGGTGCTGGAACTGGCCCAGCGGGTGGGCGCGCTGGTCGGGATCGCGACCGGTGCCCAGGCCGGGCACGGGGCGGCGGTCAGCGCCTCGGAGATCGCCGCCCGGGCCGAGCTGCTGCGGCCGGTGGAGCGCACGGCGCGGCGGGCGCAGGTGGCGGCGTACAACGCGTACGTCGAGGAGGCCGAGCGGCGCCGGGGCTGAGCCGGCCGGGAACGGGGGGAGGGCCCCGCGGACGACGCTGTCCGCGGGGCCCTCCGCGCACGTCAGTGGTTGAAGCAGACGTTGCCGATGGCCGGGTTCAGGATGCCGACCGCGTCGATGGTGTTGCCGCAGAGGTTGATCGGGATGTTCACCGGAACCTGGATCACGTTGCCGGAGAGCACACCGGGCGAGCCGGCGGCCACGGCACCCGCGTGGGAGTCGGCGAGCGCGGTACCGGCCGAACCGGCGGCGGCCGCACCGGCGGCGGCGATGATCAGGGCGGCCTTCTTGGCGCTGTTCATGAAACTGTTCCTCCTGTGATGGCACGGCCCGTTTCGAGGAGCCGCACTGTGAGGAACGCGGAGCCCGGGGCGTTGACACGGGGAGGACGCCGGAAACCTCCGTACGGCGGAATCCGCGTGGGGCACCGGAGCGTGCCGCGTGCCGTGCGGAAGGACGCCGTGGTCAGCACGAACGGACCGGCCCCGGGGCGGCGAAGCGCTCCGGGGCCGGTGGTCACGGCCATGCCGTGGGGGGTGACGTTCTGGGTCAGCGGTTGACGCAGACGTTCCCGATCGCCGGGTTCAGCAGGCCGATGACGCTGATGGTGTTGCCGCAGACGTTCACCGGGACGTGCACCGGCACCTGGATCACGTTGCCCGAGACCACGCCGGGGCTGTTCTTCGCGCCACCGTGGGCCTGCGCGCCACCGCTGTGGGCGGAGGCGGCACCCGCGCCGACCATGGCGAGGCTCCCGGCGACCATGGCGACGGCTGCGGCCTTGTGCAGGTTCTTCACGTTCTTGACCCTCCTTGCATGGGTGCCGCGGCAGTCGCCGCAGCACGCCATGGAAAACGGCCCACGCCCGCCCAGGTTGCGCCATCCGGGCGACATACACCCGACGGTATGAATCTCACTCCGGACCGAGACGATCCGCTTGTCCTACCGCTAAGTGCCCCGGCTTCAGCGCCGTCGGATACCGCTCACCTGCGTCGCAGGATCAGCCGCCGATGCCGTGCCGCACCGCCCACAGGGCCGCCTGGGTGCGGTCGGAGAGGTCCAGCTTCATCAGGATGTTCGACACGTGGGTCTTCACGGTCTTCTCCGAGAGCACCAGGGCGCGGGCGATCTCCCGGTTGGAACGGCCCTCGGCGATCAGCGACAGCACCTCGCGCTCCCGGTCGGTGAGGGTGCCCCCGCGGCCCTGGCCGGGGGTGCTCTCCTCCTGGGAGAGCAGGGCGTCGGCGACCTCCGGCTGCAGCAGCACGTGTCCGGCGTGGACCGAGCGGATCGCGCCGGCCAGCGCGTCCGGGTCCACGTCCTTGTAGACGTAGCCGGCCGCGCCCGCGCGCAGCGCCGGGACGACCGTGCGCTGCTCGGTGAAGCTGGTGACGACCAGCACGCGGGCCTTGCTGCCGTTGTCGCGCAGCCGTCGCAGGGCCTCGATCCCGTCGACGCCGGGCATGCGGACGTCCATCAGGATCACGTCGGGTGCGAGTTCCCCGGCGCGGTCCACGCCCTCCTCGCCGTCCCCGGCCTCGCCCACCACCTCGATGTCCGGCTGCACCTCCAGAAAGGTCCGCAGACCCCGGCGGACGACTTGGTGGTCGTCGACCAGCAGGACGCGAATGGGGCCGTCAGCCACCGGGCACCTCCATCTCGATCACGGTGCCCCTGCCGGGCGCCGAGTCCACCGTCAGCCCGCCGCCCACCCCGTCGGCCCGGTCCCGCATCGAGACCAGTCCCAGGTGGCGGCCGGCACGACGCACCGCGGACGGGTCGAAGCCCCGTCCGTCGTCCCGCACCGTGAGTACCGCTCCCCTGCCCCGGCCCTCCAGGGACACCGTCACCCTGCCGGCGTCCGCGTGGCGCAGCGCGTTGTGCAGGGCTTCCTGGGCGACCCGCAGCAGCGCCTCCTCCTGGGCGGCGGGCAGGGCCCGCACGTGACGGTGGCCGAAGGAGATGCGCGCCGAGTGCGCCCGGTCCAGGACGTCGACCTGGGTGCGCAGGGTGGCCAGCAGGCCGTCCTCGTCCAGCGCGGCGGGCCGCAGCTCGACCACGACCGCGCGCAGTTCGTCGGCGGCCTCGGCGGCGAGCGTGGAGACCTGCCGCAGCTCTTCGCGGGCGCGTTCCGGATCGCGGGCCACCAGGGCGGAGGCCGCCTGGGCGGTCAGCCGCAGCGAGAACAGCTTCTGCGAGACGGCGTCGTGCAGTTCGTGGGCGATCCGCGCCCGTTCCCCGGCGAGAGTCAGTTCGCGGCTGCGCTCGTACAGGCGGGCGTTGGTGAGGGCGATGGCGGCGTGCGCGGCCAGGGTGCGCAGCAGTTCCTCGTCCTCCTCGGTGAAGCCGCCGTGGTCCTCCCGGGGACTGGTGGCGCAGCACTTGTTGGCGAGGAAGAGGGCACCGAGGATCTCGTCGCCGTCGACCACCGGCATGCCGAGGAAGTCGGCCATGTCGGGGTGGGCGGACGGCCAGCCGCCGAAGCGCGGGTCGCCCTTGACGTCGCGCAGGCGCTGCGGGGTGGCCTCGTGGAGCATCGCGGCGAGGATGCCGTGCTGCCGGGGGAGCGGGCCGATGGCCTTCCACTGCTCGTCGCTGACTCCGTCGACGACGAACTGGGCGAAGCCGCCGTGGTCGTCCGGCACGCCCAGAGCCGCGTACTGGGCCTCGAGCAGTTCGCGGGCGGACGAGACGATCGTCTGCAGGACCTCGCGTACTTCCAGGTGGCGGCTCATCGCGAGGACGGCCGCACTCACCGCCTCGATGCCGCGTCGGGACGATCGGCTGGACATGATCTCACCGTACCGGCGGGGTGGGTCCTGCGGGATCGGCCTCGTGACCGACCTCCCCCGGTCCGTGGACCTAGGGCGAAGTTCCTTCCGCCCGTGCTGCGGGCGGCCGAGGTGTCCGGGGCGGGGCCGTTCCTACGGTGGGGGCAGCCGCCGGGCGACGGGCCGGGCGGCCGGCGGGAGGACACGTCATGCCGGTGGCAATCATCACGGGAGCGTCGCGGGGACTGGGCCGGGCCCTCGCCGGGGCGCTCGCGGAGCGGGGCTGGGACCTGGTGATCGACGCGCGGTCGGCCGGGGCGCTGAAGCAGGCGGAGGGGGAGCTGGCGGGACGCACCCGGGTGGCCGCGCTGCCGGGTGACGTCACCGATCCGCGGCACCGGGTGGACCTGGTCGCGGCGGCCTGGGAGTTCGGCGGGCTGGACCTGCTGGTGAACAACGCGAGCGCGCTGGGCGCCGAGCCGCTGCGGCCGCTGTCCGGGCATCCGCTGGAGGGGCTGCGGGCGGCGCTGGAGACCAATGTGGTGGCCGCGCTGGGCCTGGTCCAGGAGGCTCTGCCGCTGCTGCGCCGGCGGCGGGGCGCCGTCCTCAACATCAGCTCGGACGCCGCCGTGGAGGCGTACCCCACGTGGGGAGGGTACGGCGCGAGCAAGGCGGCGCTCGAACAGCTGTCGGCGGTACTGACGGTGGAGGAGCCGGATCTGCGGGTGTGGTGGCTGGACCCGGGCGACATGGGGACCGAGCTGTACACGGCGGCGGTGCCCGACGATCCGGACGCGGACGGGCGTCCGGCTCCCGGATCCGTGGTGCCGGCCGTGCTGGGGCTGCTCGACGGCGGCGCGGCCAGTGGCCGCTACGTGGCCCCGGCACTGCTGGAGGCCGGGCGGTGACCGCGCTGGGCGCGATGAGGGTGCCGGAGGAACTGGCGGCGCGGGTGCCGGTGGAGCAGCGAGCCGGCGGGGCGTCGGGCCGTGACGGGGTGCGGTTGCTGGTGGGCCGGCGGGCCCGGGGCGAGGTGGCGCACCACGGCTTCGGTGACCTGCCGGAGCTGCTGCGGGCCGGGGACGTGCTCGTGGTGAACACCTCGCAAACCCTGCCGGCGGCGGTGGACGCCACGCTCGGGGAGTCGCCGGTGGTGGTGCACTTCTCGGGGCTGCTGGACGACGGGCGCTGGGTGGTGGAGCTGCGGACGCCCGACGGGCGGGGCACGACCCGGCCGCGCACGGGAGGCCCGGCGGGGGTGGCGGTGGCGCTGCCCGGCGGTGAGCGGCTGGTGCCGCAGGAGCCGCTGAGCCCCTGCGGGGAGAGGCTGTGGGTGGCGTGGGCGTCGGTGGCGGACGCGATGGCGTTCCTGCACCGGCACGGGCGGCCGATCCGGTACGCGTACACCGAGCGGGACCAGCCGGTGGCGGCGTACCGGACGGTGTTCTCGTTGCCGTCGGCCGACGGCCTCGGCTCGGCCGAGATGCCGAGCGCGGGCCGCCCCTTCACGACCGGGCTGGTCACGGCGCTGGTGAGCCGGGGGGTGCAGATGGCTCCGGTGGTGCTGCACACCGGGGTGTCCTCGGGCGAGGCGCACGAGCCGCCGTATCCGGAGCGGTTCTCGGTGCCGGAGAGCACCGCGTGGCTGGTGAACGCCGCCCGGGCGGGCGGCGGGCGGGTGGTGGCGGTGGGCACCACCGCGGTGCGAGCCCTGGAGACGGCGGCCGACGCGCGGGGGCGGGTCGCGGCGGCGGGCGGCTGGACGGACCTGGTGGTCACCCCGGAGCGGGGCGTGCGGGCGGTGGACGGCCTCCTCACCGGGCTGCACGACCCGGCGGCGTCGCATGTGCTGATGCTGGAGGCGGTGGCCGGGCGGGAGCTGCTGGAACAGGTCTACGGCGCAGCGGTGGGGGCGGGATACCTCTGGCACGAGTTCGGGGACGTGAACCTGCTGCTGCCCTGACCGCCCCGCCCGGGGCACGTGGCGTCGCGACGCGGTCGCGGTGCGCGACGCGCCTGTGAGGCGGCGCACAGGACGTACATCACGTACGAAGAAGCGTAGTAGTGGGCGGGGCGGCCGGATCGGCAGGAGGTACGGCGTGTGCCGTACCCGGCCGGTCCGGCCGCTACGACTTCGGGTAGTAATGGATGGGTTTGGCTGGGGAATTTCCCGGGGCTAAGAATGCTCGGGTCGCTCCGCGCCGTGTTCGACATGCGGCGCTTCTCCTTGCCCGAGGGCGGAGTGGAGCGCAGCCGAATGGAAGAGGTCACTCCCCCATGCAGCTCCCGACGATCCCGAAGTTCGGCCGTCTGACCAAGGCCCACAAGTACTCCGCCGCCGGCATCGCCGCGGCCGGTGTGGGCGTCCTGGCCATCACCGGTGTGACCGGGACCAGCGGGACGGCGCAGGCCTCCGGCAAGGCGGCGGAGTCGGTCGCAGAGCGGGCGCGCGCCGCCGCGGCCGAGCAGCACGCCGCGCACGCCGCCCACGTCGCGCACCGCAAGGTGCTCGCGAAGCAGCACGCAGACCACGTCGCCCACCAGGCCGTGGTGCGCAAGCGCCAGGCGCAGGAGCGGGCGCGCAGGGCCGCGGACGAGGCGCGCCGGCAGGAGCGGCAGGCCGCGAACCGCAGCCATGAGCGCAAGGCCCTCGTCCCGCAGCAGCGGCAGGAGAGCTCGCGTACGGCACCGCGCGCGGCCGCCCCGCAGCCGCCTGCCGCGCCGTCCGGCACCCCGCAGCAGATGGCGCAGCAGATCATCGGTGACGCGGCCCAGTTCCAGTGCTTCTCCAACATCGTGATGCACGAGAGCACCTGGAACCCCTACGCGGTCAACCCCTCCTCCGGCGCGTACGGCCTGGTCCAGGCGCTGCCGGGCGCCAAGATGGCCTCCGCGGGCGCCGACTGGCGCACCAACCCGGCCACGCAGATCAGGTGGGGTCTGGACTACATGAACGAGCGCTACGGCAGCCCCTGCGGAGCCTGGTCGTTCTGGCAGGCCAACCACTGGTACTGAGCCGGCGCACGCAGGGCGCGCGGACATACGGAAGGCGGCGGCTCCCCGGGCTGGGGAGCCGCCGCCTTCCGTCGTCGTACGCGGGGCCGCTACTTGCGCATGACCTCCGGCTCGTGGCGGCGCAGCAGCCTCAGCACGAGGATGCCGCAGACGAGGGCGATGCCGAGCAGGATCGCCATGTCGAAGCCCCACTGGCTCGCCGAGTGCTCCCACAGCGGGTCGAGGTTGCCGGGCTTGGCCGGGTCCCAGGGCGGCATGAGGTGTCCGAGGTCGAGTGTGGCGCCGGCGGCGCCGACGGCCCAGCGGGAGGGCATCAGCCAGGCCACCTGCTCCAGGCCGACGGTGCCGAAGATCTGGAACAGGACACCGGTGAAGACGACCTGGACGATCGCGAACATCACCAGCAGGGGCATGGTCATCTCGGCGGTCCTCACCAGCGAGGAGATGACCAGGCCGAACATCATCGAGGTGAAGCCCAGCGCGATGACCACCAGGGTGATCTCCGCGGCCGGGAAGCCCTTGACGATCAGGCCCTCCTCGGGGAGCTTGCGCGCCGACAGGCCGATGGCGCAGATGATGACGCCCTGCAGGGCGCTGATCAGGCCCAGCACGAAGACCTTGGAGAACAGGTACGCGGAGCGGGACAGGCCGGTGGCGCGTTCCCGTTCGTAGATCACCCGTTCCTTGATCAGCTCGCGGACCGAGTTGGCGGCGCCCGAGAAGCAGGCGCCGACCGCGATGATCAGCATGATGGTGCCGGCGTCGGTGTTGAACTTGTCCGCCTGGCCGGTCGGCGCCAGACCGAACTTCGCAGGGATGACCGCGCTCACCAGGCCGAGGACGGCCGGGAGGATCACCATCAGCGCCATGAAGCCCCGGTCGGAGACGATCACCGACAGATAGCGGCGGACGAGGGTGACGAACTGCGCCGGCCACCTCTGCGGTTTGGGCGGCTTGGCCCGCTGCGGGGCCGCGCCTACGGACTGCGGGGCGACCGCGTCCAGGTCCGCGGCGTAGATCTGGTAGTGCTGGGAGCCGTGCCAGCGGCCGGACCAGTCGTAGTCGCGGTAGCTCTCGAAGGCGGAGAAGACGTCGGCCCAGGTTTCGTAGCCGAAGAAGTTCAGCGCCTCCTCGGGCGGGCCGAAGTAGGCCACGGCACCGCCGGGCGCCATCACCAGCAGCTTGTCGCACAGGGCGAGTTCGGCCACCGAGTGGGTCACGACGAGCACGGTGCGGCCGTCGTCGGCGAGGCCGCGCAGCAGCTTCATGACGTCGCGGTCCATGCCCGGGTCGAGGCCGGAGGTGGGCTCGTCCAGGAAGATCAGCGAGGGCTTGGTGAGCAGCTCCAGGGCGACGGAGACCCGCTTGCGCTGGCCGCCGGAGAGCGAGGTGACGCGCTTGTCGGCGTGGACGTCCAGCTTGAGTTCGCGCAGCACCTCGTCGATGCGGGCCTCGCGCTCGGCGGCCTTGGTGTCGCCGGGGAAGCGGAGCTTGGCCGCGTAGCGCAGGGCTCTGCGGATCGTCAGCTCCTTGTGCAGGATGTCGTCCTGCGGGACGAGGCCGATGCGCTGGCGCAGCTCGGCGAACTGCTTGTAGAGGTTGCGGCTGTCGTACAGCACCTCGCCCTCTTCGGCGGGGCGGTATCCGGTCAGGGCGCGCAGCAGCGTCGACTTGCCGGAGCCGGACGGCCCGATGACGGCGACCAGAGACTTCTCGGGGACGCCGAAGGAGACGTCGTTGAGGATGGTCTTGGTGGTGTTGCCCTGCGGCACGCGGACGGTCAGCCGGCGGGCGGAGAAGGAGATCTCGCCGGTGTCGACGAACTCCTCGAGCTGGTCGCCGACGAGCCGGAAGGTGGAGTGGCCGACGCCCACGATGTCGTTGGGGCCCAGCAGATGACGCTGTATCGGCTGGCCGTTGACGTATGTGCCGTTGTGGCTGCCGAGGTCGACGATCTCGTAGCGGCCGTCGGGGTGCGCCCTGAACTCCGCGTGGAAGCGGGAGACCTGCAGGTCGGAGACGACCAGCTCGTTCTCCAGGGCACGGCCGATCTTCATGACGCGGCCGAGCACCAGGTGGTGGAAGGTGGTCGGGCTGCGGTCGCCGTAGACGGGCGGCGCGCCGGCGGCGCCCGACGGCCCGTGGGGCGACGGGATGCGGCCCTGGGGCTTCCGCTGGTCCGGACGCGGGGCCGGCGAGGGTTGCGGCACGTGGGCGGCGGGCGAGCCATTCCCCCAGCCGCCCTGCCGCGGCGGGGTGCCGGAGTTCGGTGTCGCCGGTGCGGTGGGCCCGGACCGGCGGCCCTGGTGCGGGTTCGCCAGCGCGGTCTCGGCGCTGTAGAGGTCACCGCCGGCCGCGGCGCCGCCGCTGAAGCTCAGGCGCGGGCCGTCGGTGGCGTTGCCGAGGTTGACGGTGGCCCCCGCGGCGACGTCATAGGCGTGGACGCGCTGGCCCTGAACGTAGGTCCCGTTGGTGCTGCCGAGATCCTCGACGACCCAACCGCGTTCGCCGCGGCGGATGGTGGCGTGCCGCCAGGAGACCCGCGCGTCGTCGAGGACGACGTCCGACTGCGGATCGCGGCCGAGGCTGTACGACCTGGCCGGATCGAGCGCCCAGGTCCGTCCGTTCAGTTCGAGTACGAGTTCAGGCACCCCAAGCCCCACAAAGTTGTCCCCCGAGTTCCCCATGAGGGGAGTCTAGGGATTGCGAACATCGGGCGGAACTATTCCAGGCACGCGCACCCGCTAGGAAGCCATGCCGCGGCGATGATGTGAACCCTCTTCCGAGAAGCCGTTGACGGCGCCGAAACACCACCGGAGAGTGGTAACCGCCCATGAACCGTGCGGATCATGACGGATCGGGGCACCATGCAGCGCAGGCGGTTCGGACGCGAGACCTCGGGGGCGGGCATGACCGCGTACACCTCCACACCTTCGAACGCGCCCGCGCGCCCGGGGCGACCGGTCCCGTGGGGCGGCGTGCTGCTCTCGGCGGTCGCCGCGGTGAGCTGGGCGTACCTGGGGATGGTGGGGGCCGCGGCGCTGGGGCTGCACCTGTTGGGCGCCGACACCGCGGGCTCGCTGGGGCCGATGACGGCGGCCGTGGTCGCCATGGCGGTGGGCGGCAAGGTCGTCCCCTCCGGTGACGTCGCGGTGTTCGGTCTGGGCGGCGCCGGCGGCGAGGGCCGGCTGGAGCTCATGCCGCTGGGCGTCGGCCTGATCGGTGCCCTGCTGCTGGCCTGGGTGTTCCTGCGGTCGCTGCGCGGGGCGGGGCTGACCGTCCCCGGGGGCGAACTGGCCGCGCGGGCAGGGGCGGTGGTGGTGCTGTTCGTGACCCTGCTGGGCGCGCTGGCGTGGGCCGGGGAGGACACCATCGCCCTCGACGGGGCCTCGCTGGGCGGGGACAAGGGCGGCGGCCTGACGGACGGGTTGCCGGGCATCGGTGACATCGGCGGCGGGCTCGGGGACGGGCTGCAGGACCTGATCGACGCCAAGGCCTCGGTGAGCTTCCACGTCGCGACCGGCCGCACCCTGCTGGGCGGTCTGCTGTGGGTGCTGGTCGTCCTCCTGCTGGCACTGCTCAGCTCGCGCCGTGCGCCGCTGCCGCCCGCCCTGGAGGGGCTGCACCGGGTCGTCCGGCCCGCGGCATCGGCGCTGCGCCGGGTGCTGCTGCTGGCCGTCGTCGCGGGCTGCGCCGCCGCGGGGTACGGGGCGGTGACGGGTGACGAGCCGGGCCGGATCGCCGGGGCCGCCCTGCTGGGGGCGCCCAACGGGGTGTGGCTGGCGGTGCCGCTCGGGCTGTTCGTGTCCTGGCGGGGCACGGCCACCGGGGAGTTGGCGAAGGTGCTGCCGGATCCGCTGGACCGGCTGCTGTCGACCAGCGTCGAGGAGCCGGTGACGCCCGCCCGGCTGGCCGAGTACGACCAGCGGGTGTGGCTGCTGACCGTCGCCGCGGCGCTGATGATGCTGGCCGCGGGGGCGCTGGCGGCGGCCCGCACCCCGCGGTGGGGGTCGACGCGGGCCGGGTACGCGGGGCGCTGCGCTCTACGGCTCGGACTGGTCACGGCGGTCGCCTTCCCGCTGCTGGTGTGGGTGACCGGCGTCTCGGTGGACGCGGGCGTCTCCGTCTTCGGCTTCGACGCGGTGGGCGCCGGCATCGACCTGCACGGCAGCCTTCCCCTGGCGCTCCTGCTGGGCGCCGCGTGGGGGGCGGCGGCGGGCGGCGCGGGGGCGGTACTGGCGCTGGTGACGGGCACCGCCGGGCGCCGGGTGTCGCCGTACGCGCTGCGCCGTGCGGCCGGGGAGAGCAACTCGCGCACGTATCCGGGCATCGCCTACCAGCCCGGCCCGTACGTCCCCAGCCCCGGCTACGGCCCGCCGGACACCCGGCCCAATCCCTACCGGCAGCCCCCGCAGGGCCCGGCGCCGCAGGGTCAGGCGCCACACGGCCCGCCACCACAGGGTCAGGCGCCGCATTCCGCGCGGACCGTCACCGGGGCGCCGCTGCCCCCGCCGCCCGGTCCTCCCCCGGGGCCGCCCGGCCCGCCGCGCGAGGGACCCCCGCCGCCCGGCGCGCCCGGGGGCCGCCGCTGACCACGGACGGTGTCCGCCAGGCGGAACACATGTCCGTCCCGGGCACGGTGCCCGATACGGTGGAGACACCATGAACGACGCATCGCAGGCGACCGCTGCCACCGCCGCCAATGTGCCGACGCTGCTGGTCAAGATCTTCGGCAAGGACCGGCCGGGAATCACCGCCGGGCTCTTCGAGACGCTGGCCCGCTTCCAGGTGAACGTCATCGACATCGAGCAGGTCGTCACCCGGGGGCGCATCGTGCTCTGCGCGTTGGTGCCGGCCCCCGCGGGCCGTTCGGTGGAGGGCGAGCTGCGCGCGACGGTGCACGCGTGGGCGGAGTCGATGCGCCTGCAGGCCGAGATCATCTCCGGTATCGGCGACAACCGGCCGCGTGGCGAGGGCCGCTCCCATGTGACGGTGCTGGGGCACCCGCTGACGGCGGAGTCCACCGCCGCCATAGCGGCCAGGATCACCGGCGCGGGCGGCAACATCGACCGCATCTTCCGGCTCGCGAAGTACCCGGTGACGGCGGTGGAGTTCGCCGTCTCCGGCGTCGCCACCGACCTGCTGCGCCCGGCGCTGGCCCTCGAGGCCCACGAGCGCGGGGTCGACGTGGCCGTGGTGTCGGCGGGCCTGCACCGCAGGGCGCAGCGCCTGGTGGTCATGGACGTGGACTCCACCGTCATCCAGGACGAGGTGATCGAGCTCTTCGCGGCGCACGCGGGCTGCGAGGACAAGGTCGCCGAGGTGACGGCCGCGGCGATGCGCGGCGAGCTGGACTTCGAGCAGTCCCTGCACGCGCGGGTCGCCCTGCTCGAGGGGCTGGACGAGTCCGTGATCGACAAGGTCCGCCAGGAGGTGCGGCTGACGGCCGGGGCGCGCACGCTGATCCGCACGCTCAAGCGGATGGGCTACCAGGTGGGCGTGGTCTCCGGGGGCTTCACGCAGGTCACCGACGACCTCAAGGAGCGGCTGGGGCTGGACTTCGCGGCCGCCAACACCCTGGAGATCGTGGACGGCAAGCTCACCGGCCGGGTGACCGGCGAGATCGTGGACCGGGCGGGCAAGGCCCGGCTGCTGCGGCGCTTCGCGGCGGAGGCCGGGGTACCGCTCAGCCAGACCGTCGCCATCGGCGACGGCGCCAACGACCTGGACATGCTCAACGCGGCGGGCCTAGGGGTCGCCTTCAACGCCAAGCCGGTGGTGCGGCGGGCCGCGGACGCCGCGGTCAACGTGCCGTTCCTGGACACCGTGCTCTACCTGCTGGGGATCACCCGCGAGGAGGTCGAGGCGGCCGACGCCGGGGACGGCGGCACCGCCCGGGCCTGACCGGCGCGGACCAACGGGCACGGCGAGGACCCCGGCAGCGGGCGCTCCGGGGCCCTCGCCGTACCGTCCCTGCGGCTCACCGGGCCGCGGCCGGGCGCGGCTCAGTCGTGCGGCGACCAGAAGTCGACGAGGCGGCCGACGCCGTGCTCGACCGTCTTCCACGGACCGGAGAAGGTGATCACCGCGATGGCCGCTGTCGGGAAGCCGGTGCGGTTCATCCGCGCGCGGGCGTCCCCGTCGCTCTCCCCCGCGAGGGCGTCCGCGAGCGCGTGGATGGCCGGGTTGTGACCCACCAGCAGCACGTCGTCGACGTCCTCGGGGGTCTCGTTGAGCAGAGCGATCAGATCACCGAGGGTGGCGTCGTAGAGACGCTCCTCGTAGACGGTGCGGGGGCGGTGCGGGAGTTCGTGGGCGGCCAGCTTCCACGTCTCGCGGGTGCGCGTGGCCGAGGAGCAGAGGGTGAGTTCGAACGGGATCCCCAGTTCGGCGAGCCTGCGGCCGGCGACGGGGGCCTCCTTGCGTCCCCGTTCCGCCAGCGGTCGCTCGTGGTCGGGGACGTCGGGCCAGTCGGCTTTGGCGTGCCGGAGCAGGACGATCCGGCGGGGCGATGCAGCTGCGCTCATGACCCTCAGCTTTCCAGAAATCCGGCCGCCAGGCGCGGGCTGCGGGACGGATCACGGTTCGCCGCGGGAGGGTCACAGCAGGTGCTGCAGGAGCCCCGGGAGCCCTTCGCCGACCGCGTGCAGGAGCTGTCCGACGGGCTCCGCGGCCGAGGCCTCCGCGGCCCCCGGGCCCACGACCAGGGCGAGCAGCGCCGCGAAGGCGAGGGCGGGCAGGGCGAGCGCCCACCACGGCAGGCGCGTCTGCGTGCCGCCCCCGACCGCCGGGCGGGCGGCGCGGGTTCGCGGGGTACGCGAGGGAACAGCCTGCGTGGACACGGGGCGCCTCCGTGGGTCGGCCGGGGTGCCGGAACGTCGTCCGACCTTGCACCACGACGCTACGGAAACGCGGCCGCCGGTCCCATCGGGTGGCCCACCCACTTGACCCTGACCCTGGCCCCCTAGGGGAGGTGGGGTTGTCCCTACCCCGGGTCTCGGGGTGGCGGGTCAGCCGAACTTGGCGCCGATGACGGCGATCACCGCGACGAAGGCGGGCACGGCCATCATCAGGCCGAAGATGATCAGGAGCTTCTTCTGCGGCTGCGGGGGATCGGGCTCGAGCACGGGCATGCCGCCCAGTCTCGCACCCGCCGGCGGCACCCGCGCACGCGGGTGGTCAGAGCTCGTCCTCCACGGCGCGGTCGCGGCCGGCGACCACACCCGCGGCGATCTGCGGCACCAGCAGGGCCAGCATGAAGGCCACCGGCAGGTCCCAGCCGCCGGTGTGCTGGTAGAGGGTACCGACGAGGATCGGACCGGGGATGGAGAGCAGGTACCCGGTGCACTGCGCGAAGGCGGACAGCCGCACGACCCCACCACCGGTGCGCGAACGCATCCCGATCATGGTGAGCGCGAGCGGGAACGAGCAGTTGGAGATGCCCAGCAGCAGGGCCCACACCCAGGGCGCGGCGGCCGGGGCCGCCCACAGGCCGCCGTAGCCGGCGATCCCGAACAGGCCGAGGCCGACGGCGAGTGCGCCCTGGTGCCGCATCCGGCCGGCGAGCGCGGGCAGCACGAAGGAGAGCGGTACGCCCATCACCATGGTGACGGCGAGCAGCACGCCCGCGGTGGAGGCGGAGACCCCGGCGTCGCGGAAGATCTGCGGGAGCCACCCCATGGTGATGTACGCGCCCGTGGCCTGGAGCCCGAAGTAGACGGCGAGCGCCCAGGCGGTGCGGCTGCGGGCGATGCTGCCGGTCTGTGTCCGCTCCGGGGCGAGGGCCTGCGGGGAGGCCGTGGGGGCCGCGGGGGCGGGGCCCCGGTCGCGGACGAGGGCGAGCCAGGGCAGTACGGCGACGGCGGCGATCACGCCCCACGCCGCGAGGCCGAGCCGCCAGTCGCCGCCGAAGGCGCGGGTCGCCGGGACGGTCGCCGCGGCGGCGAGGGCCGTGCCCAGGGACAGGGCCATCGAGTAGAGCCCGGTCATGGTGCCCACGCGGTCCGGGAACCAGCGCTTGACGACGACGGGCATCAGGACGTTGCCGACGGCTATGCCGGCCAGCGTGAGGGCGCTGGCGGCGAGGAAGAGCGCAGTGCCGCCGGCGAACGGACGAAGGAAGAGCCCGAGGGTGATCGCGACCAGGCCCGCGCAGACCACGGCACCGGGACCGCGGCGGCGGGCCAGCCGGGGCGCGGTCACCCCGAACACGGCGAAGCACAGCGCGGGAACGGAGGTGAGCAGGCCCGCGACGGTGCCGCTCATGCCGAGGCCGTCGCGGACCTCCTCCAGGAGTGCGCCGAGGCTGGTGATCGCGGGCCGCAGATTGAGTGCGGCGAGCACCAATGCGACGGCCACCAGGATCCGGGTGCGCCGTACGCCTTGCGCGGCGGTGGGGAGGTGTGCGGGCATGGTGGCCCGTTCCGTGGCAGGGTCGAGCGTCGCTTCGTCGTCACGCATGCCGACCATCATAGAATGATGGGATGAATGTTGAGGAGAGTCCATGCCCCTGACCTCGCCCCGGCGCTCCGCCCTGGCCGACCAGGTGATCGCGCAGCTGCGCGCCCAGATCACCTCCGGTGAGTGGCCGGTGGGGTCGCGGATCCCCACCGAGACACAGTTGGTCGAGCAGCTCGGGGTGGCCCGCAACACCGTCCGCGAGGCGGTCCGGGCGCTCGCGCACAACGGACTGCTCGACATCCGGCAGGGCTCCGGCACCTATGTGCTGGCCACCAGCGAGCTGGCCGGGGTCATGCACCGCCGCTTCGCCGACTCCGATCCGCAGCACGTGGCCGAGCTGCGCAGCGCCCTGGAGGCGTCCGCCGCCGCGCTCGCCGCGCGGCGCCGCACGGATCGCGACCTGAGGCAGCTGGACGCGGCCCTGGCACGGCGGGAACGCGCCTGGGAGTCGGGCCAGGCCGAGGCCTTCGTCGACGCCGACGCGGCACTGCACCTTTCCGTCGTGGCGGCCTCGCACAACGAGGTCGTCGTCGAGCTCTACGCCGACCTCGGCGAGGTACTGCGCGCGTTCCTGCGCGCGGACGTCGGCGAGGAGCTGCGCCCCGAGCAGTACGTGGACCACGCCCGGCTGGTCGAGGCGATCCGGGCCGGCGATCCGGAGGCGGCCTCCGCCGAAGCGTCGGCGCACGCCTTCAGCTGCCGCTTCAGCCCAGCATCCCGCTGACCCAGATCTCCTGGATCTCCTTCCAGCAGCGGTCGCTGAGGGTGACGGTCTCGGCGGGCCCGACCGGGACGGAGGCCCCGTCGACGTCCGGGTCCCACCACTGGCGGCACTCGATGTGCAGCCGCACACGGTCCAGGTCGGGGTCGGGGTTGAAGCACACGGCGACGCCCTCGCTGCCCTGCACCGAGGTCCGGCACTGCGCGACGTCCGGCAGCCGTGCCGCGGCCCCCGCCGCGGCCGCCGGGCCCAGGCCCGCGGCGAACGCCGCGAGCGCCGCCGCGGCGCACACGTAGGCACGCACGATGCACGCCCTCCCTCCGCTCACCCCCGGCTCTCCCCCCGCACAGCCATCCTCCCGGCCCACGGGGCCCGGCCACCCGGTCTGCTGGGCCGAACGGGGGACAAGGCCCCGAACGCGCGTACGGCCCCGGCGCCGCCCGAAGGCGGCACCGGGGCCGTACGCGAAGAGGCCGTGACGGCCGTGCGATCAGCTCCCACCGCGTGGGACCGCCGTCGACGTGGACAATCCCGCCCGTCGTCCCGTCCTTCCCGCCGCCCTCGCACGACTCGGCCCCGAAGGGCCTCCCCGGCTTCGGGACGGCTGCGCCGGACTCCGCCCGGCTGCGCACCGCCGTCAGCGGCGCCGCGTCCAGTGGTCCGAGCGGCGCGAGCCGCTACGCTCCCACCGCGTGCAGACCGCCGTCGACGTGGATGATCTCGCCCGTCGTCTTCGGGAACCAGTCGCTCAGCAGCGCGACGACACCGCGGCCGGCCGGCTCGGGGTCGGCGAGGTCCCACTCGAGCGGGGAGCGGTGGTTCCAGACGTCGGCCAGGTCGCTGAAGCCCGGGATGGACTTGGCGGCCATGGAGCCGATCGGGCCGGCCGAGATCAGGTTGCAGCGGATGTTCTGCTTGCCGAGGTCCCGGGCCATGTAGCGGGACGTGGCCTCCAGCGCCGCCTTGGCCGGGCCCATCCAGTCGTACTGGGGCCAGGCGAACTGCGCGTCGAAGGTGAGGCCGACGACCGAGCCGCCCTCCTGCATCAGCGGCAGGCAGGCCATGGTGAGCGACTTCAGCGAGTACGCGGAGACGTGCATCGCGGTGGCGACCGACTCGAACGGCGTGTTCAGGAAGTTGCCGCCGAGCGCGTCCTGCGGCGCGAAGCCGATGGAGTGCACGACGCCGTCGAGGCCGCCCAGCTCCTCGCCGACGACGTCGGCGAGCGAGGCCAGATGCTCGTCGTTGGTGACGTCGAGCTCGAT
This sequence comes from Actinacidiphila glaucinigra, assembly GCF_035918135.1. Lineage (NCBI taxonomy): Bacteria > Bacillati > Actinomycetota > Actinomycetes > Kitasatosporales > Streptomycetaceae > Actinacidiphila > Actinacidiphila glaucinigra. The sequence continues at coordinate 6,709,831 of NZ_CP109144.1, read as the reverse complement.
GACCTTGACCGGCTTGGGCAGCTTCCTGGCGATGCGCTCGGTCAGCGTGGGACGCGGGAACGCCGTGAGGATGATCTCGGCGCCCTGCTCCTGGGCGAGCTTCGCGGTGTGGAAGGCGATGGAGGACTCCATCAGCACGCCGGTGATGAGGACGCGCTTTCCAGCGAGAATTCCACTCATGATGCTCAGTGACCCATACCCAATCCGCCGTCGACGGGAATGACGGCTCCGGTGATGTATGCGGCTTCCTCGGAGGCGAGGAAGCGGACCGAGGCGGCGATCTCCTCGGGCTGCGCGTAACGGGCCAGCGGAACCTGGCCGACGATGTTCTTGCGCTGCTCGTCGGTGAGCACCCGGGTCATGTCGGTGTCGACGAACCCGGGGGCGACCACGTTGACGGTGATGTTGCGGGAGCCGAGCTCACGGGCGAGGGAGCGCGCGAAGCCGACGAGGCCGGCCTTGGAGGCGGCGTAGTTGGCCTGGCCCGCCGAGCCGAGCAGCCCCACGACGGAGGAGATCAGCACGATGCGGCCCTTGCGGGCCCGCAGCATCTTCCGCGACGCGGCCTTGACCACGCGGAAGGTGCCGGTGAGGTTGGTGTCCAGGACGGTCGTGAAGTCGTCGTCGGACATGCGCAGCAGCAGCTGGTCGCGGGTGACGCCGGCGTTGGCCACCAGCACCTCGACCGCGCCCTGCTGGGCCTCGATCTCCTTGAACGCCTGCTCGACCTGCTCACCGTCGGTGATGTCGCACTTGACGGCGAAGAACCCCTCGGGTGGCTCGCCCGAGCGGTAGGTGACGGCGACCTTGTCGCCCGCGTCGGCGAACGCTCGGGCGATGGCGAGGCCGATGCCCCGGTTTCCTCCGGTGACGAGAACCGAGCGGCTCAACGGATCACCCTTTCCCTAGAGGTCTGGTACTCCAGAAAACTATCTGCCTACCTCGCGGTACGTGGAATCGACCCCCGACAGGGGCATGTGCGAGTCGCTGTCGAGTCCCTACAGAAAACCGCAGGCGGGCGGATTGTCGGAGCGGCATGATTCACTGCGGAGACGTCGACGACTGGACAGAAGGGGAGGCCGACGTGCCCCACGAGGTCGATCAGTCATTCCTGGCGCTGCCGCTCAGGGCGCTCGCCGACGCGGCGCTGGCACGCGCCCGCGCGCTGGGCGCCGAGCACGCCGACTTCCGCTTCGAGCGGGTGCGCAGCGCCTCGTGGCGACTGCGGGACGGGAGGGCATCCGGCTCGTCCGACACCACGGACGTCGGCTACGCGGTGCGCGTGGTGCACGGCGGGGCGTGGGGCTTCGCCTCCGGGGTCGACCTGACCATGGACGCCGCGGCGCGCGTGGCCGGGCAGGCGGTGGCGATGGCGAAGCTGTCGGCCAAGGTGATCGCGGCGGCGGGCTCCGACGAGCGGGTGGAGCTGGCGGCCGAGCCGGTCCACTCCGACCGGGTGTGGGTCTCCTCGTACGAGGTCGACCCCTTCGAGGTGCCCGATGCCGACAAGACGGGTCTGCTGTCCGAGTGGAGCGGGCGGCTGCTGGCCGCCGACGGCGTGTCGCACGTCGACGCCTCCCTGATGACCGTCCACGAGAACAAGTTCTACGCGGACACCGCGGGGACGACCACGACCCAGCAGCGGGTGCGGGTCCACCCCGAGCTGACCGCCGTCGCCGTGGACCCGGAGTCCGGCGGCTTCGATTCGATGCGGACCCTCGCGCCGCCGGCCGGACGCGGCTGGGAGTACCTGACCGGCACCGGCTGGGACTGGGACGCGGAGCTCGCGGAGATCCCCGGGCTGCTCGCCGAGAAGATGGCGGCGCCGTCGGTGGAGGCGGGCTCGTACGACCTCGTGGTCGACCCGTCGAACCTGTGGCTGACCATCCACGAGTCGATCGGCCACGCCACCGAGCTGGACCGCGCGCTGGGTTACGAGGCCGCCTACGCGGGCACCTCGTTCGCCACCTTCGACCAGCTGGGCAAGCTGCAGTACGGCTCCGCGCACATGAACGTCACCGGTGACCGCACCGCCGAGCACGGCCTGGCGACCGTCGGCTACGACGACGAGGGCGTCGCCGGGCAGTCCTGGGACCTGGTCAAGGACGGCGTCCTGGTCGGCTACCAGCTCGACCGCAGGATCGCCCGGCTCACCGGCTTCGAGCGCTCCAACGGCTGTGCGTACGCGGACTCCCCCGGCCATGTGCCGGTGCAGCGGATGGCGAACGTGTCGCTGCGGCCCGCGCCGGACGGGCCGTCGACGCAGGAGCTGATCGGCGGCGTCGAGCGCGGCATCTACGTCGTGGGCGACCGGTCGTGGTCGATCGACATGCAGCGCTACAACTTCCAGTTCACGGGCCAGCGATTCTTCAGGATCGAGAACGGCCGGCTGGCCGGACAGCTGCGCGACGTCGCCTACCAGGCCACCACCACCGACTTCTGGGGCTCCATGGAGGCCGTCGGCGGACCGCAGACCTATGTCCTGGGCGGTGCCTTCAACTGCGGCAAGGCCCAGCCGGGACAGGTCGCCGCCGTCTCGCACGGCTGCCCCTCCGCGCTCTTCCGAGGCGTCAACATCCTCAACACCACGCAGGAGGCCGGTCGATGAGCTCCGTTTCGAAGCCCCACGAGATCGTCGAGCGCGCCCTGGAGCTGTCCCGGGCGGACGGCTGCGTCGTCATCGCCGACGAGGACTCCTCGGCCAACCTGCGCTGGGCGGGCAACGCCCTGACCACCAACGGTGTGACGCGGGGCCGCACCCTGACCGTGGTCGCCACGGTGGACGGCGCCCAGGGCACCGCCTCGGGCGTGGTGTCCCGCGCCGCGGTCACCGCGTACGAACTGGAGCCGCTGGTACGCGCCGCCGAGGCGGCCGCGCGCGCCGCCGGTCCCGCCGAGGACGCCCAGCCGCTGGTCGAGGGGGTGCCGGCGAGCCCCTCCTTCACCGAGCCGCCGGCCGAGACCTCCTCCGAGGTGTTCGCCGCCTTCGCGCCCGCCCTGGGCGAGTCCTTCGCCGCGGCACGGGCCGGCGGCCGGAGGCTGTACGGCTTCGCGTACCACTCCGTCACCTCCACCTACCTGGGCACGTCCTCGGGGCTGCGGCTCCGTCACGACCAGCCCAGCGGCACCCTGGAGCTCAACGCCAAGTCCGAGGACATGTCCCGCTCGGCGTGGGCCGGTGCCGCCACCCGCGACTTCACCGACGTCGACCCGGCGGCCCTCGACGCCGACCTGGCGCAGCGCCTGGCCTGGGCCGAGCGCCGGATCGACCTGCCCGCCGGGCGGTACGAGACGCTGCTGCCGCCGTCCGCCGTGGCGGACCTGGTGATCTACCAGCAGTGGAGCGCCGCGGCCCGGGACGCGGCGGAGGGCCGTACGGTCTTCAGCCGGCCGGGCGGGGGCACCCGGGTCGGCGAGCAGCTCTCGGAACTGCCGCTGACGCTGCGCAGCGACCCGAACGAACCGGGGCTGGAGTCGGCGCCGTTCGTGATCGCCCACGCCTCGGGCGACGCCGCGTCGGTCTTCGACAACGGGCTGCCCGTCGAGGCGACCGAGTGGGTGCGCGAGGGCGTGCTCAACCGGCTGTCCACCACCCGGCACAGCGCCGGTCTGACCGGGCTGCCCTTCGCTCCGTCCGGGGGCAACCTGATCCTGGACGGCGGCGGCAAGCGGTCGCTGGAGGAGATGGTGGCGGACACCGAGCGCGGCCTGCTGCTGACCTGCCTGTGGTACATCCGCGAGGTGGATCCGGCCACCCTGCTGCTGACCGGGCTGACCCGGGACGGGGTCTACCTGGTGGAGGGCGGCGAGGTGACCGGCGTGGCGAACAACTTCCGGTTCAACGAGTCGCCGGTGGACCTGCTGGGCCGGGCCACCGAGGTGGGCCGCACCGAGCGGACGCTGCCGCGCGAGTGGAGCGACTGGTTCACCCGGGCCGCGTTCCCGGCGATGCGGGTCCCGGACTTCAACATGAGCTCGGTCAGCCAGGGGGTCTGACCAGGACGATGGGTGGGGCGATGGACGAGAAGCAGACGGTCAAGGTCTCGAAGTTCCTGGCCCGGGTGCTGCGGCACGACCCGGCCTCGATCGGGATCACCCTCGACGAGGCCGGCTGGGTGGACGTCGACGAGCTGATCGCCGCGTCCCGCCGGGCCGGCCGGCGTTTCTCGCGCGCCGACCTCGACCACGTCGTGGCCTGCAACAACAAGAAGCGGTACGCCTTTTCGGAGGACGGGCGGCGGATCAGGGCCAGCCAGGGGCACTCGGTCGACGTCGACCTCGGGCTGTCCCCGGCGGATCCGCCGGCCGTCCTCTTCCACGGCACGGCGAGCACCACCCTGCCCATCGTGCTGCGCGAGGGGCTCAAGCCGATGTCCCGGCAGGACGTCCACCTGTCCGCGGACGTGGAGACGGCCGTGCGCGTCGGTGCGCGGCACGGCCGTCCGGTGGTGCTGGCGGTGGACGCGGCGGGGCTGGCTGCCACTGGCCACGTGTTCCGGGTGAGCGCCAACGGAGTGTGGCTCACCGACCTGGTGCCGCCGACGCATCTGCGGCAGCACGCCCACTGAGCGGAGAGCCCTGCCGGGCGGCCGGCACGTCCCGTCAGGCGGCCGTCCGGCGCCGCCTGCCGCGGACCGAGGCCCACAGCGGGGTGATCACGGCGACCACGAGGATCGCGCCCAGGATCTGCAGCACGTGGCGGATCCAGTCGACGCCGTTGGTGTGCCGTACGCCGACCCATCCGGCGACCGCGTTGCCCAGGAAGGCGCCGAGGATGCCGCAGATGATGGTGAGCCACCAGGGGATGTCCTGCCTCCCTGGCAGGAGCAGCTTCGCCAGGAAGCCGAGCACGATGCCGACGATGATCGCCCAGAACCAGTTCATGCGGCCAGTTTCGGCGTGGCCCGGGTACGCCGCATGCGGAAGGCGGCCATACGCCGTAAGGCGGGTGCTGTCACACGCCGACCGCCTCCCCGGTCTCCACTGCGACGGACCCACGGCGTAACGTGGGCCGTGCCGGAACCGGGTGGCTTCCGGCGTTTCGAGCAGGTGGTGGAACGTGATGCGGAAGCGGAGCGGTACCGAGGTCTTCCGGATCACCGGGACCGCGGCGGGGCTCACCGATGACGTCCGCGGAAGGCAGCGGCGCTACATCATCTCGATGTCGGTCCGCACCCTGTCGTTCATCCTGGCGGTCGTCCTGTGGAACGTCTCGACGCCCCTGGCCTGGATCGCGCTGGTGCTCGGTCTGGTGCTGCCGTACATCGCGGTCGTCATCGCCAACGCGGGCCGGGAGAACGCCCCCGGGCTGCCCTCGGCCCGGATCGCGCCGCCGGTCCCGCCGGCGCTCGGCCCCGGTGAACCACTGCTGCCGGCGGAGCGGACCACGGAAGAGGACGGACGGCCTCGCTCCGGTCAGGCCTGAACCTTTTCCCCGTTCCCGCCCCGCTTCGAAGCTCAAGAAAACCTCAGATCAATCATGAGGATCCACTGCACTGCGGGCCGTGCCGCGTGACATACTGCGTACGCGCTCCGCATCCCCCGTCGGAGCGACGGACCGACGCCGGGCGGCTCCCCCCGTGGCTGCCCGGCGTCGCCATGTTTGGATGGGGTTCGTGACCGACGAATCTCCGATCTGCTCCGCCAAGGGTTGCCGCGCCCCCGCCGTCTGGGTGCTCGCCTGGAACAACCCGAAGATCCACACGCCCGAGCGCCGCAAGACCTGGCTGGCGTGCGAGGAACACCGCGAGCACCTGTCGTCGTTCCTGGGCGTCCGCGGCTTCCTGAAGGACGTCGTGCCCTTCGAGGAGTGGGAGACGAGCTCAGCCGCCGATGGCTGACATGGGCCGCTCGGGCTGCAGGAACGTGGGGTCGTCCAGGCCGGAGCCGGCCTTCTTGCCCCACATCGCGGTGCGCCAGAGTTCGGCGATCTCCTCGTCGGAGCCGCCGGAGCGCAGCGCGGCGCGCAGATCGCTCTCCTCACGCGCGAACAGGCAGTTGCGCACCTGACCGTCCGCGGTGAGCCGGGTGCGGTCGCAGGCCCGGCAGAAGGGCCGCGTGACGGAGGCGATCACACCGACCCGGGCGGGGCCGCCGTCCACCAGCCAGCGTTCGGCTGGGGCGTGACCGCGGGCCTCGTCGGTCTCGGGGGTCAGGGTGAAGCGGGTCCGCAGGCTCTCCAGGATCTCCTGGGCGGTGACCATGTCGCTGCGCTGCCAGCCGTGCTGGGCGTCGAGCGGCATCTGCTCGATGAAGCGCAGCTCGTAGTCGTGCTCCAGGGCCCAGGCCAGCAGCTCGGGGGCCTCGTCGTCGTTGATGCCGCGCATCAGCACGGTGTTGACCTTGACCGGGGTCAGTCCCGCGGCGTGGGCGGCCTCCAGGCCGCGGACGACGTCCTCGTGCCGCTTGCGGCGGGTGAGGGTCTGGAACACGTCGGGCCGCAGGGTGTCCAGGGAGACGTTCACCCGGTCCAGCCCGGCCCCGCGCAGCGCGGCCGCGGTGCGGGCGAGGCCTATGCCGTTGGTGGTGAGGGAGAGCTTGGGACGGGGCTCCAGCTCCGCGCAGCGCTCGACGATGCCGACGAGGCCGGGGCGGAGCAGGGGCTCGCCGCCGGTGAAGCGGACGTCCTTGACGCCGAGCGTGGTGACGGCGATCCGCACCAGCCGGACGATCTCGTCGTCGGTGAGCAGTTCGGGCTTGCCGAGCCACTGCAGGCCCTCCTCGGGCATGCAGTAGGTGCACCGCAGATTGCACCGGTCGGTCAGCGAGACCCTGAGGTCGGTCGCGATCCGGCCGTAGGTGTCGATCAGCACGGCGCGCCTCCCTTTGAGGGTCCGGTCGGTGGGACGGCAGTGCCGTCCCGCTACTTCGCAGCCTACGGGACGGCACTGACGTTCAACAGTCTGTTTAATGCGCTCCGGCTCCGGTGAGTGACCGGACCTCCAGCTCCGCGTACTTTCGGTCGGCGTCCTCTTCCGGCTTGGACAGGAGCGTGCCCACCACACCGAGCAGGAAACCGACGGGGATGGAGATGATCCCGGGGTTCTCCAGCGGGAACCAGTGGAAGTCCACACCGGGGAACATCGCGGTCGCCTTGCCCGAGACCACGGGCGAGAAGACCACCAGGAGCACGGAGGTGATCAGACCGCCGTAGATGCTCCACAGCGCCCCGGTGGTGTTGAAGCGCTTCCAGAACAGGCTGTACAGGAGCGTCGGCAGGTTGGCGGAGGCCGCGACGGCGAAGGCCAGGGCGACCAGGAAGGCGATGTTGAGCTTGCCCGCGAAGATGCCGAGCAGGATCGCCACGGCCCCGATGGCCACCGCGGCGATCTTCGCCGCCGCCACCTCCTCCTTCTCGCTCGCCGTGCCCTTGCGGATGACGTTGGCGTACAGGTCGTGCGCGAAGGACGACGAGGAGGCGAGGGTGAGGCCCGCGACCACGGCCAGGATGGTGGCGAAGGCGACCGCGGAGATCACCGCCAGCAGGATCGCGCCGCCGGTGGAGTCCGCGCCGCCGCCGATCTCCTGGGCGAGCAGCGGGGCCGCGGTGTTGCCGGCCGCGTTGGACGTGGTGATCGTCTCCGGGGTGAGCAGCGCGGCGGCCCCGAAGCCCAGCGCGATCGTCATCAGGTAGAAGCAGCCGATGATGCCGATCGCCCAGTTCACCGAGGTGCGGGCGGCCCGGGCGGTGGGCACGGTGTAGAAGCGGATCAGGATGTGCGGCAGACCGGCCGTGCCGAGGACGAGGGCCAGGCCCAGCGAGATGAAGTCGATCTTCGAGGTCGCGGTGACGCCGTACTTCAGGCCCGGTTCCAGGAACGCCGCTCCCTTGCCGCTCTTCTCCGCGGCCGCGCCGAGCAGCGAGGACAGGTTCCAGTTGAACTTGGCGAAGACCAGGAACGTGATCAGCAGGGTCCCGCCGATCAGCAGCACCGCCTTGACCATCTGCACCCAGGTGGTGCCCTTCATGCCGCCGATGGTCACGTACAGCACCATGACGACGCCGACGAGGATGACGATCAGACGGCGCGGCCCCTCACCGGTGATGCCGAGCAGCAGCGCCACCAGGGCGCCCGCGCCGACCATCTGGGCCAGCAGGTAGAAGATGCTGACAACGATGGTCGAGATGCCCGCGGCCGTGCGCACCGGGCGCTGCCGCAGTCGGAAGGCGAGGGCGTCGGCCATGGTGAACCGGCCGGAGTTGCGCAGCGGTTCGGCGACCAGCAGCAGCGCCACCAGCCAGGCGACGAGGAAGCCGATCGAGTAGAGGAATCCGTCGTAGCCGACGAGGGCGATGGAGCCGGCGATGCCCAGGAAGGACGCGGCCGACATGTAGTCGCCGGAGATCGCCAGGCCGTTCTGGAAGCCACTGAAGGAGCGGCCGCCGGCGTAGAAGTCGGTTGCGTCCTTGGTCTGGCGGCCCGCCCAGACGGTGATGCCGAGCGTCGCGACGACGAAGACCGAGAACAGGGTGATGATCAGCGGCCGGTGTTCGCTCGCGCCGACCGCGACCACCTGGACTCCCGTGGTGTGCAGCGCGGTCATGCGGTGGCCTCCGTGCTCTCGGTGTCGTCGGTGTCGTCGGCGCCCCGGACGCCGGGGCCTTCCAGGCGCGCCTTGATGGCGTCCGCGCGGGAGTCGAGCTTGGCGTTCGCGTGCCGGGAGTACCAGACGGCGATGCCGAAGGTGGTGGCGAACTGCGCGAGCCCGAAGACGAGGGCGACGTTGATGTGGCCCACGACCTTGGTGTCCATGAAGCCGCCGGCGTAGTTCGACAGCAGGACGTACAGCAGGTACCAGGTGATGAACGCGACCGTGAGCGGGAACGCGAACGAGCGGTATGAGCGGCGCAGTTGGGCGAACTCCGCGCTCGCCTGCACCTCGGCGTACGAGTCGGCAGACGGCGGACCGGAGCTTGCCGAAGGTCGTGCGGGGTCCACGATGCCTCCTGTGGGGGCGGAGCTTGAGAGGGCACGAGCAGGCGACGCGACCCGCGCGGGCGCACGGGGCGCCGACGTGAGCTACGTCACGTAAAGATCGGACCCGCGCATGGTAGAGGCGCAACCACGGCCTTCGACAGGGGGCGGTAGTTGAAAACTGGTTCTTCTTCGGCAACCGGAACTTGAGCTTTCTTTACCAATCCATTGATCGCGCGCCGACGGCGGCGATAGCTTCCAACGTCATGTACCCGTCCAAGGGCAACACGGCCGCCAGGACGGGCGTTTGGACGATTGGAGATCCCATGGCTCCACTGCCAAGACGGCGCCGCGCCTTCGCGATACCCATCGGATTCGCGGTGGCGAGTGCTCTCGCCTTCCTGCCGAACGCCGCCTCGGCCGCCACCGCCGGATCCGCCTCGAACGGCGGCGGTGCCGTGTACGACGGCCCGACGCTGTCGTACGTGGTCAACACCAAGACCGACCGGGGAACCATCAAGTCCGTCGAGCGGGCCGTGTCCCGCAGCGGTGGTGACGTCGTCACCACCTACGACCGGATCGGCGTGATCGTCGTCCACTCCGCGAACCCCACGTTCGCCTCCGAGATGCGCAAGGTGCGCGGTGTGCAGACGGCCGGGGCGACCCGTACGGCCGCGCTGTCCACGGCGTCGACGACGGATCTGGGCGCGGTGCAGGAGATCACCGCCGCCGGCGCGGCCCGGGCGAAGGCCGCGGCCACCGCCGGGCAGGAGCCGATGGAGCCGGACCAGTGGGACCTGCCGGCCATCCGGGCCGACAAGGCCGCCCGGATCAACCCGGGCAGCCGCAAGGTCACGGTCGCCGTCATCGACACCGGCGTCGACGACACGCACCCGGACCTCACCGCCAACTTCTCGGCCTCGCAGTCCGCCAACTGCGTGGGCGGCAAGGCCGACACGAGCCCGGGCGCCTGGCGTCCCTACGTTCCGGAGGCCTACCACGGCACGCACGTCGCCGGTGAGATCGCCGCGGCGCGCAACGGGATCGGCGTGGCGGGTGTCGCCCCGGGCGTGAAGGTCGCCTCCATCAAGGTGGCCGACCCCGTCACCCAGCTGTTCTTCCCGGAGAGCGTGGTCTGCGCCTTCGTCTTCGCCGCCGACCACGGCGTCGAGATCACCAACAACAGCTACTACATCGACCCTTGGCTCTACAACTGCTTCGGCGACCCCGACCAGCGGGCCATCGTCGACGCCGTCAACCGGGCCGCGCAGTACTCCCACAAGAAGGGTGTGCTGAACGTCGCCTCGGCGGGCAACTCCAACCACGACCTCGACTCGGACGCGATCGAGGACGCGACGAGCCCCGACGACACCACCCCGGTCACCCGGACGATCGACCCGCACGTCTGCTGGGACCTCCCGACCCAGCTGCCGGGCGTCGTCACCGTCTCCGCGACCGGTGTGCAGAAGCTGAAGTCGTACTACTCCAGCTACGGTCTGGGCGTCGTCGACGTCGCGGGCCCGGGCGGCGACCGCTACCAGATCCCCGCCACCCCCTCGGCCAACGGGCGCATCCTGTCCACGCTGCCCGGCAACACCTACGGCTACCTGCAGGGCACGTCGATGGCCAGCCCGCACGTGGCCGGCGTCGCCGCGCTCATCAAGAGCCGCCACCCGCACGCCTCCCCGGAGCAGCTGCAGTGGATGCTCAAGGCCCAGGCCGACGACCCGCGTTGCCCGACGGGTCTGTACGACCCGGACGGCAACGGTGTGCAGGACGCCACCTGCACCGCGGGACGGCACGTGACCAGCTTCTACGGCCACGGCATCGTCGACGCCCTGGACGCCGTCACCAAGTGACGCGCCCCGCGTGACAGCGGGAACGCCCGGCGGGATCCCCGCCGGGCGTTCCCGCTGTCCGGACCGCTGTCCGGGGCGGCGTCAGGCCTTGACGAGGACCTTCAGCGCGATGCGCTCGTCCATCGCCTGGTAGCCGCCCGGGACGCCGTCCAGGCCGACGGTGAGGTCGAAGACCGGGGACGGGTCGATCGTCCCGTCGAGGATGTCCGGGAGCAGTTCGGGGATGTAGGTGCGGACCGGGGCGACGCCGCCGCGCAGGGAGACGTTGCGGTCGAACATGTCGCTCAGGTCGAGGCCGGTGCCGCTGCCGTGCGGGACTCCGACGTAGCCGACGGTACCGCCGTCGCGGGTGACGGCGACCGCGGTGCGCATCGACTGCTCGGTGCCGACGGCCTCGATGACCGCGTGGGCGCCGTGGCCGCCGGTCAGTCGGCGGACCGCCTCGACGGCCGCCTCGCCGCGCTCGGCGACGACGTCGGTGGCGCCGAAGGTACGGGCGATGGCGGTGCGGGCCTCGTGCCGGCCGAGCGCGATGATCCGCTCCGCGCCGAGCCGCCGGGCGGCGAGCACCCCGCACAGGCCGACCGCGCCGTCCCCCACGACCGCGACGGTGGCCCCGGGCCGCACACCGGCGCCGACGGCGGCGTGGTGACCGGTGCCCAGCACGTCGGAGAGGGTGAGCAGACCCGCCAGCAGGCGGTCGTCGGACAGGGCCTCGGCGGGCAGCCGCACCAGGGTGGCGTCCGCGAACGGCACGCGTACGGCCTCGCCCTGGCCGCCGTCGGAGCCGACCTGGCCCCAGAAGCCGCCGGCCGGGCAGGAGGTCGTCAGGCCCTCCGCGCAGTAGTCGCACGTGCCGTCGGACCACACGAAGGGGGAGACGACCAGGTCGCCGGGCCTGAGCCCGGACACCGCGGAGCCGGTCTCCTCGACGACGCCGAGGAACTCGTGCCCGATGCGCTGTCCCGGCTTACGGGCCGACTCGCCGCGGTACGCCCACAGGTCGCTGCCGCAGATGCAGGCCAGCACCACACGCACCACCGCGTCGGTGGGCTGCCGGACCGCCGGGTCCGGCACCTCCTCCACCCGGATGTCGTGGGGGGCGTGGATCACGGTGGCGCGCATACGGAAGTCGTCCTCGATGGTTGTTCGAACGGGGTCGTACCACCGTACCGGCCGGTGGAGAGCAGGAACTGCGCGGCGAGGTAGCCGAGCATGATCCAGAAGTCGGCCGCCGGGAGCTGCGGGAGGTCGGCGAGCCGGGTCGCGAGCAGGGTGTCGGAGAGCAGGAAGAGCGCCCCGCCCACCGCCGTCGCCCGCGGGCCGAGCGCGGCCGCGCCGGCCGCCATCGCCGTCAGCAGCAGGCTGTACGCGGCGACCGGGAGCCGCAGCCCGGAGGGCAGGCCCGGCCACACCACGACGAGCGCGGCGAGCCACACGACCGCGTAGCCGGCCGCCGTCACGGCCGCGCGCCGCCGGTCGGCGAAGGCCCCGCGGGCGGTGAAGAGTGTGAGGTAACAGACGTGCCCTGCCGCGAACGCGCCCATCCCGAGGAGGAAGGACGTGTCCCCGTCGAGCTGCAGCAGCACGTCCCCCGCCCAGCCGCACAGCAGCGCGGCCACCAGAAGCCGGGGGCCACCGCGCAGCACCGCGCAGACCGCGAGCAGCGGCACCAGGACGGGCTTGGTGAGGTGGTCGGCCGTCACGGACCCCGCGAGCTGCGCCGCCAGGTGGACCGCGGCCACCACCGCGAAGGCCGCCGTCGCCGCGCGGGCGGCGCGCTCGCGCGTCACGCCGCCGGCTCCTCGCCCCTCGGCCGCCAGCCGGGACCGCGCAGGACGTGGCCCGCGCGGTCGCGCCAGGTGCGGGCCGCGGCGACGTCACGGGCGATGGCGGCGTACTCGTGGGTGGCCACCCGCAGCGGGTTGAACGTGGTGATGTTCTTGGTGAGCCCGAACACCGGACGCTCGCCCTCCGCCGCGAAGGAACCGAACAGCCGGTCCCAGACGATCAGGATGCCGCCGAAGTTGCGGTCCAGGTAGCCGCCCTGCGAGGCGTGGTGCACGCGGTGGTGCGAGGGCGTGTTGAGGACGAACTCGACCGGGCGGGGCAGCTTGTCGACGCGCTCGGTGTGGATCCAGAACTGGTAGACCAGGCTGAGCGAGGAGCAGAACGCCAGTGCCGCCGGGTGCACCCCGCAGGCGACCACCGGCAGGTAGAACACCCATGACGTCATGCCGGTCCAGGGCTGGCGCAATGCGGTGGAGAGGTTGAACTTCCGGCTGGAGTGGTGCACCACGTGGCTCGCCCACAGGATGCGGATCACATGGTGACCGCGGTGCTGCCAGTAGTAGAAGAAGTCCTGCGCGAGCAGCATCAGCGGGAGCGTCCACCAGTCCACGGGCACCCGGAGCGGGGTGAACTCGTACACAGCGGTGTAGACCACGACGATCGGGATCTTCCAGAGGAAGTCGAAGAACAGGCTGCCGAGTCCCATCGACAGGCTCGTCGCGGTGTCCTTGGCTGCGTACCCGGCGGCGTCCTCGTCCGGATGGATCCGGTAGCTGATCAGCTCCACGACGGTGAGCAGCACGAACGCGGGTATGGACCACATCACGGCATCGGGCAGTTGCGGCATGCGCGCACCTTAAGGGCGCGTGGCGGCCCCGGCTAGAGGTCGTTACCGATCGGTTCTACCCGGCGGTATCGGAGGGAGTCGGCCGGGCCGGCCGCCGCGGCGGGGTGTGAGCCCAACCGGAGTCACAGGGCGGGCGGTTGACCGGCCGGACCGAAGCGTCACACGCCCGGCGCGCCGCCCCCGGACGGACCGCCCACGGGGGCATCCGACGGTGCGCCAGGGGCGGGTGGCGGCGGGCGCTGTCGGTGGCCGCCCGTATTGTGTTCCTCCATGCACGCGCCCCAGCTTCCGCAACCGTCGTGGCCAGAGGCCTACCCCGACGGATACGCCGTCGTGGACGTCGAGACCACCGGCCTCGGCCGCGACGACCGGATAGTGTCCGCGGCCGTCTACCGGCTGGACGCGCACGGCGAGGTGCAGGACCACTGGTACACCCCCGTCAACCCGCAGCGGGACCCGGGCCCGGTGTGGATCCACGGCCTCACCTCGGACATGCTGGCCGACGCCCCGCTCTTCGGCGAGGTCGCCGCCGAGCTGGCGGATCGGCTGTCGGGCCGGGTGTTCGTCGCCCACAACGCGGTCTTCGACTGGTCCATGCTGGCCCGGGAGTTCGCGCGGGCGGGCACCGTGGCGCCCGTGGAGCACCGACTGTGCACCATCGTGCTCTCCAAGGCGCTGGCGCTGCCGCTGGCCAACCACAAGCTGGAGTCCCTGGCCGCGCACTTCGGCGTGGTCCAGCAACGCGCCCACCACGCCCTGGACGACGCCCGCGTGCTGGCGGAGGTGTTCCGCCCCAGCCTGCGGCAGGCCGCGGCGGGCGGACTCCGGCTGCCGCTGCACGCCTGCCGTCCGCTGACGGAGTGGATCGACACGGCCGTCCCCGCGCAGTCGGCCTCCGCGGGATACCGCAGCACCTACCGGCCGATGAGCTGGCGGCCCGCGCGGAGGCGGCCGGCCTGCCCCTACCCCAACCCGGGGCGGCTGGAGTCCGGGGGACCACTGGTCCAGGGAATGCGGGTCGCCTTTTCGGGCGACACGAGCATCGACCGCGAACTGCTGGAGGACCGCGCCACCGAGGCGGGTCTGCACGTGTCGTCCTCGGTGAGCCGGCTGACCAGCCTGCTGGTGACCAACGACCCGGGCTCGCTCACCACGAAGACCGTACGGGCCCGGCAGCTCGGCACCCCGGTGGTCGGCGAGCGCCGCTTCGCCGATCTGCTGGGCGACGTCGCCCCCGCGCCGGACGTGCACGGCTGACACCGCCGTTCGAGTGGTGCGCCCGCGACGCACCCGGTCACCGATTGCCGCGCCGGGGCCCGGCCCGCACCCTGGGCCTCATGGCCCGATGCGAAGTATGCGGAAACGACTATGTGATGAGCTTCGAAGTGCACGCCCAGGGGGCCGTGCACGTCTTCGACAGCTTCGAGTGCGCCATCCACCGGATGGCGCCCATCTGCGAGCACTGCCGGGTACGGATCGTCGGCCACGGGGTCGAGGTCGACGGCCACTGGTACTGCGGCGGCCACTGCTCGAAGGCCGAGGGCCGCAGCGGCATCATCGACCGGGTCGGCTCGCTGCCCGGCGGCGGCTGATCCCGGTGGGCGCTGATCCCGGCGGCGGCTGATCCCGGCGGACTCGCCGCGGCGCCGTCCGACCCCTCCGCAGAGCGCCCCGCGACCGAGTTGTACGGTCATGGGGTGTACCGCTTCCTGTTGTCCCGGCAGTGGGTGATCCTCACCCTCATCGCACTGCTCCTGATGCCCGCCATGGTCGAGCTGGGCTTCTGGCAGATGCACCGGCACGAGCGCCGGGTGGCCAGCAACCACCTGATCGCGGACAACCTCAGGGCGAAGCCCGCCCCGGTGGAGTCGCTGACCGCCCCCGGCGCGGCCGTACCGAAGCGGGAGGTCTACCGCACGGTCACCGCGACCGGGCGCTACGACACCGCCGGCGAGGTCGTCGCCCGTCAGCGCACCGCCGCCGACGGGGACAGCATCGGCTACCACGTGATCACCCCGCTGGTCCTGGCCGACGGCCGGTCGGTGCTGGTCAACCGGGGCTGGATCCCGGCCGGTACCGACCTGACGAAGGTCCCGAAGGTCCCCGCGGCCCCGTCCGGCGAGGTCACCGTCACCGGCCGGCTGCGCCCGGACGAGACCACGGCGGCGACCGGCATCCGGAACAAGGGCGGACTGCCCGACCGCATGATCATGCTGATCAACAGCGCCCTGGTGGCCGAGGACCTGCCCGCGGCGGAGCGGCCGGTCGGCGGTTACATCGAGCTGGAGACGACCTCCCCCAAGCCCTCCGGGCGGCAGCCCGAGCTGATCCCGGACCCCGACCACAGCAGCATCGGCATGCATATGGGGTACGCGATCCAGTGGTGGCTGTTCACCGCCATGGTGCCGGTCGGCTGGGTCATCCTCGTCCGCCGGGAGCGGCGGGAGCGGCTCGCCGCCCGCGAGGCGGCGGCGCAGGAGGCGGACGGTACGGCCGAACCGGTCGCCGCTGCGGTCGCGTCGCCCTAGCGCCGGGGGCACCCTCGTAGAGCGGGGACCCTCGTAAGAGGAGAGACGGAGGCCGACCGTGGCGGCACTGATCGAGGACTACGCGATCATCGGCGACCTGCAGACCGTCGCGCTGGTCTCCAAAAGCGGTTCCATCGACTGGCTCTGCCTGCCGCGCTTCGACTCCTCCGCCTGCTTCGCCGCGCTGCTGGGCGACGAGGACAACGGCAACTGGCGGATCGCCCCGGCCTCGGCCTGGCGCGAGGAGCCCTGCACGCACCGCTCGTACCGCGACGGCACCCTGGTGCTGGAGAGCGTGTGGGAGACCCGCGACGGCACCGCCAAGGTGATCGACTTCATGCCGCAGCGCGATCGCGCGCCGGACGTCATGCGTATCGTCGAGGGCGTACGCGGGCGTGTGGCGATGGCCAGCGAACTGCGGCTGCGCTTCGACTACGGGCGGGTCGTCCCCTGGATGCGCCGCACCGACGGCCACCGCGTCGCGATCGCCGGGCCGGACTCGGTGTGGCTGCGCTCCGTACCCCAGGTGCCCATGTACGGCAAGGGTTTCGCGACCCACGCGGACTTCACCGTCGCCGAGGGCGAGCGGACCGCCTTGGCCCTGACCTGGCACCCCTCCCACGAGAGCCGGCCTCGCCTGATCGACCCCTTCCGGGCGCTGGAGCAGAGCTGCGCGGACTGGGAGTCCTGGTCGGCCAAGTGCCGCTACGACGGTCCCTGGCGGGACGCGGTGCTGCGCTCGCTGATCACCCTCAAGGCGCTCACGTACGCGCCCAGCGGCGGCATCGTCGCGGCGGCCACCTCCTCGCTGCCGGAGGAGATCCGCGGGGTGCGGAACTGGGACTACCGCTTCTGCTGGCTGCGCGACGCGACGCTCACCCTGAACGTGCTGGTCGAGACCGGCTACCTCAAGGAGGCCTACCACTGGCGCGACTGGCTGCTGCGCGCCGTCGCCGGCGACCCGGCCGACCTCCAGATCATGTACGGGCTGGCGGGCGAGCGCCGGCTGCCCGAGGAGGAGCTGGACTGGCTGGCCGGCTACGAGGCGTCCCTGCCGGTGCGGACCGGCAACGCCGCCGCCAAGCAACTTCAGCTCGACGTCTACGGCGAGGTCCTCGACTCGCTGTTCCTGGCCCGCAGCTTCGGGCTGCGCGACGAACCGCACGCCTGGGCGGTGCAGCGCACGCTGATGGACTTCCTGGAGACCAAGTGGCACGAGCCCGACGAGGGCCTGTGGGAGGTGCGCGGCGACCGGCAGCACTTCGTGCACTCCAAGGTGATGGCCTGGGCGGCCGCCGACCGGGCGGTGCGCACCCTGGAGGGCCTGCCGCACCTGTCCGGCGACGCGGACTCCTGGCGGGCGATGCGCGGCGAGGTGCACCGCGAGGTGTGCCGCAAGGGCTTCGACCGGGAGCGCAACACCTTCACGCAGTACTACGGCTCCAAGGAACTGGACGCGGCGACCCTTCTCATCCCGCAGGTGGGCTTCCTGCCCGTCACCGACAGCCGGGTGGTCGGCACGGTGGAGGCGGTGCGCCGCGATCTGGACCACGGCGGCTTCGTCCGCCGCTACACCCTGGAGGACAGCAGCGTGGACGGGCTGCCCGGCAGTGAAGGCGCCTTCCTGGCCTGCTCGTTCTGGCTCGCCGACGCGCTGCACCGCATCGGCCGCACCGACGAGGCACGCAGCCTGTTCGAACGGCTGCTGGGCCTGCGCAACGACGTCGGTCTGCTGGCCGAGGAGTGGGACCCGGTGGAGCGGCGCCAACTGGGCAACTTCCCGCAGGCGTTCAGCCACATCGGACTGGTCAACACCGCGCTCACGCTATCCGGCCGCGACGGGGCACGATGACGCCATGGATCTCGGGCTGAGGGACAGGGTGTACGTCGTCACGGGCGCGACCCGCGGGCTGGGCTTCGCCGCCGCGCGGGAACTGGTGGCCGACGGCGCGCGGGTGGTCGTCGGCGGCCGCCGCAAGGAGTCGGTCGCCGCCGCCGTCGCGGCGCTGGGCGGCGCCGAGCGGGCGACCGGCGTTGTCGCGGACAACGCCGAACCGCAGGCGCCGGAGCGGCTGATCGCCGCCGCACGCCGGGCGTTCGGCAGGCTCGACGGCCTCCTCGTCAGCGTGGGCGGCCCGCCGGCGGGCGGCACCGACGTCATCGGCGACGACCAGTGGCGGGACGCGTTCGAGTCCGTCTTCCTCGGGGCTGTGCGACTGTCCCGGGCGGCCGCCGACGAACTCGGCGAGGGCGGCGTCATCGGCTTCGTGCTCTCCGGCTCGGTGCACGAACCGATCCCGGGACTCGTGGTCTCCAACGGCCTGCGACCGGGCCTGGCGGGCTACGCCAAGAGCCTGGCCAACGAGCTGGGGCCGCGCGGCATCCGCGTGGTGGGGCTGCTGCCCTCCCGGATCGACACCGACCGCGTCCGTGAGCTCGACGCCCTCACCGGCGACGCGGAGGCCGCACGCGCCCGCCTCAGCGAGCGCATCCCGCTGCGCCGCTACGGCACCCCGGAGGAGTTCGGCCGTGCCGCCGCCTTCCTGATGTCACCTGCGGCCTCCTATCTGACGGGAATCATGCTCCCGGTGGACGGCGGGGCGCGCGGCGGCTTCTAGGCCCTCCCCCCTTCGAGGCCTCCCCCCTTCCGGGCCCGGTCGCCGAAGTCCGGCCCCGGCGCGGTCAGCTGACGCGGGCCGCGCGGTGGCTGACGGCGCGCAGCCGGGCCTCGGCGGGGAGCAGGGGGAGGCCGGCGCTGACGCGGGCGCGGTCCAGGACCGCGGAGTCGAGTTCGGCGAGGACGTCACCGGGGACGGCGTTCGGCGACAGGGCGAGCTGCAGCCGGGCACGGGGCGCGGTGGGCGTGCCCATGAGCGCGGTGGTGGCGTGGTCGACGCCGTGCAGCTGCTCGGCGTCGGCGGCGATGATCTCCTCCAGGGCGCGGCCGCGCAGCAGCGCCGTGCCGTCGTCATCGGCGTCCACCGCCAGCCGGCGCAGCCTGCGGTCGCGCACCTGGGCGAGCAGCCACCACAGGGCGCACAGCACGATCAGGGCCAGCACGCCGATCACGACGGGCCACCACCAGGAGGTGTCCTCGTAACGGGTCCGGTCGCCCTCGCTGAGCAGCACGTCGTCCCGGCCGGTGTACGGACGGTGCAGCAGACCCGTCGCGGAGCACAGCACGACGGCGCCGGCCAGCACCAGGACCAGCCCGGTGAGCACGAGGACGACACGATTGACGGTGGCGCGCACCGCGCCTCACCCCTCTCCCATACGGCGGACGTGCAGCGCGAGGCCCAGCGGCCGGGCCAGGGCCAGCTGTTCCACGGCCTCGGCCAGGGCGGCGGCCAGGTCGGCGCGGACCGCCTCCGTCTCCCGGAAGGCGACCACGGCGCGCACCGTGGCGGTGCGCCGCGTGACCGTGACGCGTGCCGATCGCACCCCGGCGACCTCCACCGCGCGGTCGCGCAGGGTGAGTTCGGCGGCGTGGCGGTCGAGTCCGGCCCGTACGGGCGCCGTTCCCGCGCGCATGGCGAGCACGTCGCGGAGCCCGGGGGTGACGGCGAGGACGAGCAGCCACAGCCCGAGCACGACCGCCACGCAGGCCACGGCGAGGATCCACGGGTCGTCCAGCGGGCGGGTGGCCAGTTCGTCCGCGAGGTCGCGGCGCCAGGCCATCCCGGGCCGTCCGGCGCGTACCGCGGCGACGTCGTAGAGCAGCAGCCCGGCCACGGCGGCCAGCAGGGCCGCGGTGATCGCGGCGGGGAGGCGGCGCGGGGACCAGAAGCGCCGCGGGCGGGAACGGGGCCGCGGCGGGAGGGGTGACGGGCCGAGTCCGCTCACCGGACCCTCGCCTCCTCCACGATGTGGCTGGCCCGCGAGTGCAGGCGTTCGACCTCCACGGTCACCCCGAGGACCGCGAAACCGGTCGACTCCTCGACGCGGGAGGCGACATGGCGGCGCACCGACCGGCACACCTCGGCGATGTCCACCGGGTAGCCGAGTTCTACGGAGAGCCTTACGTACACCTGCTCGCGGAGGACGGAGACGCTCGCCTGGGGACGCGCGCCGCGCGGCACGTACTCTCTGCCGGGGGCGTCGGCGAGGGCCTCGCGGGCCGCCTGGGAGGCGATCTTCGCCAGCACGCGGTCGGCGAGGCGGAGCGAGCCGCGCTCTCCGGGGACGAGGGGCTGGGCGGGGGAGTTCGGCGCCGCGGCCGTCATCTGCGTGGCTCACCGCCTCCGGTCACGACTGCGGAAGAACTCCCCGGGCTCCAGGTCGCCGTCGAGGAACCGGCCGACCACGAACCCTACGGCGCCGAGCGCCGCCACCAGCAGAAAGGCCGCGAACCCGCCGAAGTACCCGGCGAATCCGAGCGCCATCCCGACGATCAAGCCGAGCACGGCCATGCTCATCGTCCGCTCCCTGTTTCCCTCCCGGGGCCCGTCACTGGACCCGCTGCTCCTGGTCGTCGTCGTCCGTGTCGTCGGGGAGCTTGACGTCGCCCACCGCGATGTTGACCTCGATGACCTCGAGCCCGGTCATCCGCTCCACGGCCGCGATGACGTTCTCGCGCACCCCGTGCGCGACCGCCACGATCGAGACCCCGTAGTCCACCACGATGTCCAGGTCGAGGGCGGCCTGCACCTCGCCCACCTCGGCTCGCACCCCCCGGGTCACGGACCTGCCGCCGGGCACCCGGTCGCGGACCGCGCCGAAGCCGCGCGAGACACCGGAGCCGAGGGCGTGCACCCCCTCCACGTCGCGGGCCGCGAGCCCGGCGATCTTCTCGACCACGCCGTCCGCGATGGTGGTCCGCCCGCGCGTCGCGGGATCGCCCAGGGGCGCCCGTCGCCCTGACGTGCCGTTGCCGGCCGGGCTGGTCCCCTTCTCCAGGGTCCGGCCCCGCTCCTCCGGCTGCTGAGCGGTCTCGGTCATCGCACCTCGTCCCTTCGGGTTTCCGACGGCGGGAGCGGTACGGGCTGCTCCGTGCACCACACTATGTGGGCATGCCCCGTCGCGCCGTGAGGATGCAGCGATCAGGGACAGGATGGCGGCGCGCGCGGACGCGCGCGCCGGAGGGAGGCGACGGCCGATGACCGCGGACCGGCTGACTCGAGCGGTGCGCCGGCAACTCGGGCTGGGCCGTGTGCTCCCCCTCGGCGGGCGCGGGGACACGGTGTGGGTCACCGAGCGGGCGGCGGCCGGGGTACTGCGCGCGGCAGCCGGCGCGGTGCCCGGGGTCCGCGTGGGCACGCTGCGCATCGGCACGGCGAACGGGCCCTGCGGACCGGACGGTCAGGGCGGCTCGGGCGGGGAACCGGGTGACGCGGCCGGGGCGCTGCCGGAGTCGGCGCCCTCCGGGGCGCTGCCGAGGCGGCCGCTGCGCGTGGAGGCGGGCTTCGAGGCCACCCCTGAACGCCCGTTGCCCGAGTCGGCCGCGCGGCTGAGGGACGCGCTGTGGCGGGCGGCCGCCGAGGGCGTCGGCCTGGAGACGGAGGCGGTCGACCTGATCGTCACCGGACTGCTGGAGGAGGGCGGCCCACGGGTGGCGCTCCCCTCGGAGCCCGTCGACCCGCCGGAGGGCGGGCGGACCGCCACCACCGCGGACCGCGCTGCGGCGTCGGTGCCCGGGGTCGCCGGGCTGACCTCGCGGCTCGGCGGACAGCGCCATCCGTCGCAGGTGCAGATCGCCGTGGACGCGGGGCACCGCGCCCTGGACGTCGGACGGGCCGTGGCCATGGCGGTGACGGCCGTGACGCAGGACGTCACGACCGTCGTGGTCACCGACATCGCCGGGGACTGAGGACACGGACCACGGGCCCGGCGCTGCCGCTACTCCCCCGCGCCCGCCAGGTCCCGCAGCCGGCGGCCCTGCGCGGCACGCTCGGCCACGCGCTGCTCCTCGTACGTACGGCCCGAGGCCGCGCGCAGCAGGGCCTTGGTCTCGATCACCGCGTCGCGCGGCGCGGCCAGCAGGGCGCCCGCCAGGTCCTTGACGGTGGCGTCCAGTTCGGCCGCGGGGACGGCGACGTTGGCCAGGCCGACGGCGCAGGCCTCCTCGGCATCGACGTAGCGGCCCGTGGCGCAGATCTCCAGCGCCCGGGCGTAGCCGACCAGTTCGGTCAGCGGCTTGGTGCCGGCGAGGTCGGGGACCAGGCCCAGACTGGTCTCGCGCATGGCGAACTGCACGTCGTCGGCGACGACGCGCAGGTCGCAGGCGAGGGCCAGCTGGAAGCCCGCCCCGATGGCGTGCCCCTGCACGGCGGCGATGGTGACGACGTCGTTCCGCCGCCACCAGGTGAACGCCGCCTGGTACTCGGCGATCGTCGCGTCGAGCTCGCCCTCGGGAGCGCGCGCGAGGTCGTCGAACGACGGCTCGCCGTCGAATCCCTCGGGCGTCAAGGCCTGCCGGTCCAGCCCGGCGGAGAAGGACACGCCCTCCGCGCGCAGCACGACGACCCGTACGCTGCCCGGGAGCAGCCGGCCGGCCTCGACCAGCGCCCGCCACAAGGCGGGCGACTGGGCGTTGCGCTTGGCCGCGTTGCACAGCGTGACGGTGGCGACGGAATCCTCCGTCACGAGTCGTACGCCGTCGCGTTCCAGCAGCACAGTGGGGTCGGACATCGGGCACCTCCTGGCGATCCGCAGTTGGATTACCGAAGAGTAACCACCCGGTCGGCCGTTCCCGCGACCGGGTGGTCCCGCCACGACTCCGAGCCGCTGCGCAAGGCGCCCGGCCGTGTGTCAGGCCGTGGAAACCTTCTTGCCCCGTGTCGCTCCGCCGCGACCGCGCAGGGTCACGCCGGACTCACTGAGCATCCGGTGGACGAAGCCGTACGAGCGGCCGGTCTCCTCGGCCAGCGCCCGGATGCTTGCTCCACCGTCGTACTTCTTCTTGAGGTCTGCCGCGAGCTTCTCGCGCGCGGCGCCGGTCACCCGGCTGCCCTTCTTCAGAGTCTCGGCCACCCGTGCCTCCTCTAGGGAAGTGCGCTCTGTGACTCTCATGATCACCCCTAGGAGACTTCCTGGCCACCCATTCGGCAAGGTCCGTGCGACAACATTTGGCGCCCTGTTGACGCGGACACCCGGCGCCGGACGGGTGGAATCCGGCATTCCGTACAGCCTTCCCCGGCTCCCCCCGAAGCGCGGCGGAGAAAGGGCAGGTCACCCGGGCCGGTAAGGAGTTTCCCCATGTGACGCGGCTGATCCATCCGTACGTCCGGTATTTCGCACGTTCCCGCGCCGGAGTACGAGCCGGTCTCACGCAGATGAAGGATCACCCGTCGGCCGAATGATCCAGTGGAGTGATCCACACGGATGATCGGCCGCGGGCCCCGGAAGGATCAGGCGAGCGCGACGAGGTCGGCGTAGTCCTGGCCCCACAGGTCCTCGACGCCGTCGGGCAGCAGGATGATCCGCTCGGGCTGCAGCGCCTCCACCGCGCCCTCGTCGTGGGTGACGAGGACGACCGCGCCCGAGAAGGTGCGCAGCGCGCCGAGGATCTCCTCGCGGCTGGCCGGGTCGAGGTTGTTGGTGGGCTCGTCGAGCAGCAGCACATTGGCGCTGGAGACGACCAGCGTGGCCAGCGCGAGCCGGGTCTTCTCACCGCCGGACAGCACGCCGGCGGGCTTGTCGACGTCGTCGCCGGAGAAGAGGAACGAGCCGAGGATCTTGCGGATGGCGACCAGGTCCATGTCCGGCGCCGCGGAGCGCATGTTCTCCAGGACCGTCCGGTCGGCGTCGAGGGTCTCGTGCTCCTGGGCGTAGTAGCCGAGCTTGAGGCCGTGGCCGGGGACGACCTCGCCGGTGTCGGGCTGCTCCACGCCCGCCAGCAACCGCAGCAGGGTGGTCTTGCCGGCGCCGTTGAGGCCCAGGATGACGACCCTGGAGCCCCTGTCGATGGCCAGGTCGACGTCGGTGAAGATCTCCAGCGAGCCGTACGACTTGGACAGCCCCTCGGCCGTCAGCGGGGTCTTGCCGCAGGGCGCGGGGTCCGGGAAGCGCAGCTTGGCGACCTTGTCGGACTGCCGCACCGCCTCCAGTCCGGACAGCAGCTTGTCGGCGCGGCGCGC
Organism: Actinacidiphila glaucinigra; assembly: GCF_035918135.1. NCBI lineage: Bacteria > Bacillati > Actinomycetota > Actinomycetes > Kitasatosporales > Streptomycetaceae > Actinacidiphila > Actinacidiphila glaucinigra. The sequence goes on along the minus strand of NZ_CP109144.1, from coordinate 6,685,816 downwards.
CATGTTCTGGGCGGCGACGGTCTTGGTGGCCTTGGCGCGCATCTTGTCGGCCTGGGCGTTGAGGGTCGCGGCCTTCTTCTCGGCGTTGGCGCGCTCGCGCTTGCGGCGCTTCTCGTCGGCCTCGCGCTGGGTGAGGTACTGCTTCCAGCCCATGTTGTAGACGTCGATCTGGGAGCGGTTGGCGTCCAGGTAGAAGACCTTGTTGACGACCGTCTCGACCAGGTTGATGTCGTGGGAGATGACGATGAAGCCGCCGCGGTAGGTCCTGAGGAAGTCCCGCAGCCACAGGACGGAGTCGGCGTCGAGGTGGTTGGTCGGCTCGTCGAGCAGCAGGGTGTCGGCGTCCGAGAAGAGGATGCGGGCCAGCTCGACGCGGCGGCGCTGACCGCCGGAGAGGGTGTGCAGCGGCTGGGCGAGGACCCGGTCGGGCAGACCCAGGGCGGCGGCGATGGTGGCGGCCTCGGCCTCGGCGGCGTATCCGCCCTTGGTGAGGAACTCGGTCTCCAGGCGGGCGTACTTCTTCATCGCGTTGTCGCGGGTGGCGCCCTTGCCGTTGGCCATCCGGTCCTCGTTCTCGCGCATCTTGCGCAGGACGGTGTCCAGGCCGCGGGCGGACAGGATGCGGTCGCGGGCCAGGACGTCGAGGTCGCCGGTACGCGGGTCCTGGGGCAGATAACCGACCTCGCCGGAGCGCGTCACGGTGCCGGCGGCGGGCAGGCCCTCGCCCGCGAGCACCTTGGTGAGCGTGGTCTTGCCGGCGCCGTTGCGGCCGACCAGGCCGACGCGGTCGCCGCGGGCGATGCGGAAGGAGGCGGACTCGATGAGGACGCGGGCTCCGGCGCGCAGCTCGATGCCGGTGGCAGTAATCACGGGAAGAAGCTCCTGGGCGTGTCGGACGGCAGTCGGACGTGGATCCGCGGTGGTCGCGGTCGGACGCCGTCTAATGCGTGAGGATCACTGCCATGTCTCCAGTCTACCGGGGGCGGCACGGGTGCCCGGCAAGCGGTTTTCGGGCGGGAGCCGGCGGGCGCCGCCCGGCTGGTCACGACGGCGGTCGCGACGGGCCGGGAGGGACGGAACAGCCGATAATCGGAGGTATGCAGTTCGACGACGACGCATCGCTCGACACATCCCAGGTGGAGGACCGGCGAAGCGGCGGACGGTTCGGCGGCAGGCCGCGGGGCAAGATGGTGGGCGGTGGTCTCGCCGGGCTGATCGTCCTGGTGATCGGGCTGATCTTCGGCATCAGCCCCGACCAGCTGGGGCTCTCCTCCGATCCGCCGGGCCAGGCGCCGGGCACCACCTCGGGTTCGGACCTCGCCGCCGGCTGCCGCACCGGAGCGGACGCCAACGCCCGCCAGGAGTGCCGCATGGTCGCGGTGATCAACAACGTGCAGGCGTACTGGGCGTCGGAGTTCCGCAAGCGCGGCATGACCTACGAGCCCGCTCCGACCGTCTTCTTCGACCAGCCCATCCGCACCGGGTGCGGGGTCGCGGACCCCGCGTCGGGGCCCTTCTACTGCCCCGTGGACCGCAAGGTCTATCTGGACCTGGACTTCTTCTCGACCCTGAGCAGCAGTTTCGGCGCGCAGGGCGGCCCGTTCGCCGAGAGCTACGTCGTCGCCCACGAGTACGGGCACCACGTGCAGGACCTGGTGGGGACCCTGGGCAAGGCGCAGGACCGGCTCACCGGCCCGAGCAGCAACTCGGTGCGCGTGGAACTGCAGGCCGACTGCTACGCGGGCGTGTGGGCGCACAACGCCACACGGACCCTGGACGAGGACACGGGCAGCCCGATGATCAGCGCGCTCGACGAGGAGGACATCCGCCGGGGGCTGGACGCGGCCGCCGCGGTCGGCGACGACGCGATCCAGTCCCGGGTGCAGGGCAGGGTGACCCCGGAATCCTGGACGCACGGCTCGTCCGCGCAGCGCCAGCAGTGGTTCACCACCGGGCTGGACACCGGTGACCCCGGCGACTGCGACACCTTCCAGCGCTGACCGGCCGGAATGTCCGGGCGCGGGGCCATTGTCGGACCCCCCTGCCAGACTGGGATCCACGTCACACAGGACGTCAGGTCCCGGAAGGGGAGAGTGATCGTCATGGCCGCCGAGGCAACCGCGCCCACCGTCTGTCCGACGCTGCGCTACAAGGACGCGAAGGCCGCCGTCGCCTTCCTGAAGGAGGCCTTCGGCTTCACCGAGGTCGCGGTGTACGAGGGCGGGGACGGCACGGTGGAGCACGCGGAACTGGCGTACGGCAACGGCGTGGTGATGCTCGGCAGCGAGCGGTCGGGCACCGCGTTCAGCCGGATCGCCTCGGACCTGGGTGCCGCGTCGGTGTACGTGGCCGTGGAGGACACCGACGCGCACCACGAGCGCGCCGTCGCCGCCGGGGCCGAGGTCGTGCTGCCGCTCACCGACCAGGACTACGGGTCGCGGGACTACACGGCCCGGGACCCGGAGGGCAACCTCTGGTCCTTCGGCACCTATGTGCCGCGGATACCGGACTGACCCTGGAGCGGCTCCCCCGTCACTCTCCCCCGGTGTGCACCTGGAAGGCGGCCCGGCGGATCATCTTGGACAGGGCGGGGTCGGGGTGCGCGGCGGCGAGGGCGACCAGCACCTGGACGGTGCGGGGGTGGCCCGCGTGGCGCAGCTCCTCCAGCAGGCGGGTGACCGAGCCCTGGACGGCCGTCTCGAGGTGGCTCACCAGCAGGTGGCTCTCGCCGTGGTCGGCCACGGCCGCGGCGGTGTCCACCCACAGCCAGGTGGACTCCTCGCGGGTGAGCAGCGCGGCGACGTCCTCCGGGTCCGCACCCTCGTGCTCGGCGAGCCAGAGCAGCGCGTAGGGCCGCAGACCTGCCTCGTCGACCGCGTGGCGGACGGACGGCTCCGCGGGGCCGCCGACGACGCGCAGCGCCTCGAAGGCCAGGGCGCGCAGCAGGGCGTCGTCGCCGCGCGCCACGTCCAGGAACTCGCCCACCGCCTGGGCCACCGGGCGGGCCGCCAGCCAGGCCTTGTACTCGTCGCGGGCGGCGCCGGGCGCCATCCCGATGCATGCCTTGAGCATCTCCTCGGCGGAGTGCTCGAAGTGGCCGGCGGGGCCCTGCGCGGCGACACAGATCTGCTCCAGCTTCACCCACACCGCCCAGCTGCCGAGCGCGGTGATGGTGACCTCGCCGGGGCGGGCCGGGTCGCGGGGCTTGAGGGCGCCGACACGGGCGAGCGCGTCCAGCGTCCAGTCCAGCAGCGCGGGCAGTTCGTCGCGGCCGCCGCCCGCCGGGGGCTCGTGGCGCTCCGCGCGTAGCTCGGCCACACGCTGCCGCAACAGGTCCAGCAGCACGGCCACGGCGACCGGACCGGAGGAGAGGTGGAGCAGGGAGAGCAGTTGCGGTGCGGCCTCGACGGCCTCCGCGACGAGCGACGGGTCGGCGTCGGCGCACTCCGGCTCGAGCGCCGCGGGGTGCGCCAGCGACCACGCGTCGAAGAGCGCGACCCAGCCGCGCAGCACGGCGGTGTCGTCGCGGTCCCAGGCGCGCAGTCGCCAGCCGGGCCGGGCGGCACCTCCTTTGTGCAGCTCGATCAGGCCGGTCAGTCGGGCCCGGTCCCAGGCGGTGCGCACCTGCCGCTCCGTCAGGCCCAGGGCGGCGACGGCCCGCAGCACGTCGGGGTCCCGCAGTATCCCGGCGGTCCCGGGGGCGGCGGCGCCGGTCTCCGCGTCGGCCCAGCGGGCCAGCCGTACGGCGTCCGAGAGTTCGGTGCGCGCCCTGCGGGCGAGCTCGGGCAGCGCCGGGATTCCCTCCGGCGGCCGCGGCGGGCGGCTTCGCCGCGTGGTGGCGGCACGGCGCGCGGTGGCGAGTGGCCTGCGCGGGACAAGCCGCAGCGGAGTGTCTCGCGGGATACGGGACGTCACGGGAGCAGTCTTGCGGGTGAGCACCCGGAAACCCAAACGAGCGTCCCCGTACCGTGATTGACGCCGCCCGAATTAAAGGGAGAGATGCGCTTTTGTTCGGACATAAAGACCACGTAGGGAGGGGCTCAGAGGAGGGGGGTGAGGAAGCGTCGGAGGGCCTCCTCGTAGGTTGAGGGGTTGGCGTTCCACATGGCCGCGTGCGACGCGCCGCTGACGGCGTGCAGCGTGACCAGGTCCGGACGCTGCCGGGCGAGTTGGCGGGACGGCCCCCACGGGGCGAGTGCGTCGTCGGGCCCGTGGAAGACGAGCGCCGGGACGTCCAGCCGCTCCGGGTGGGCGGCCTCGGCGATCCGCTCCGCGTGCAGGCCGGTGCGGCCCTCGGTGGCGCGCACGCCCAGCGGCAGCAGCGCCCGCGGCGCGCCCCGGGCGGCGGCCGCGGAGCGGACCGTGTCCTGCCAGTCGAGCACCGGGGAGTCCAGGACCATCCCGGACACCAGGGCGCGCAGCGGGGAGTGGCTGGTCGCCCGGAGCGCCATCGTCGCGCCGGTGGACCAGCCGTGCAGCACCAGCCGGCGCGCGCCGTGCCGGACCGCGTAGCGCATGGCCGCGTCGAGGTCGCGCCATTCCGAGTCGCCGAGGTGGCCGATGCCGTCCCACGAGGGGGGCGCGCCGGCGTCGTTGCGGTAGGAGAACGCCAGGACGGGCAGCCGCAGGTTGGCCAGGAACGCCATGAGGTTCATGCCGAGCTCGCGGGAGGTGCCGAGGCCGTGTGCGAGCACGACCCAGGTGTCACGGGCGCCGGGCACGAACCAGGCGGGCAGCAGGCCGAGTTCGGCGGGGATCTCGGCGTCCCGGTACTCCAGGCCGAGGGCCGACCCCGGGGTGCCTATGTGCACCTGCGGGGTGAGCCGCAAGGTGTCGCCCGGCGCGACGGCGCCGCGGTTGATCCGCACCAGGCGACGGGTCACCGAGTCCGGGGCCGTCGAGAGCACCTCGCCGACCGTGACGTGCACCCCGGCGGCGATCAGGCCGTGCACTCCCCGCCGTGCGGTGCCCAGGGTCCGGGTGAGGGTGATGTCCTGCCCGGTCACGGCGTGGACGGTGAGCGGGTCCGGGTCGACGCCGCTCGCGCTCGGCCTCAGGGCAAGCTCGGAGACGTGCCGCCCGGCCGCCACCGCGGCCGCACCGGCACCGAACGCTGTCGTGGCGGCGAGGGCCGCCGCCGTGGTGAGGCGCATCGCTTCCAGTCTCCGCGCGCTCACCCGGGGCGGCCAGTGGGCGGAGCCGTCCGGGCTCAGCCGCGCTCGTCCTCGTGGGCCTCGCGGGGCCGGGGGACGTCGGCGCGGGCGGGCCCGTGGAGCTCGGGGCCGTCGTGGACCTCGTGCCCCTCGTGCCCCTCGTGCTCACCCTCCGCCTCGTCCCCGGGCTGGCCGTACTGGCGCAGTCGTTCGGCGACGCGGGCGAGTTCACGCTTGGAGAGCAGCGAGGGCGAGAACCCGGCCACCGAGCGGGCGGCGAGCCAGACCTGGCACATCCACTCCAGCTGGGCGGTGCGGTCGTATGCCTGCTCCAGGTCGTCGCCGTAGACGATGGTGCCGTGGTTGCGCAGCAGGCAGCCCGTGCGGTCGCGGAGCGCGCGCAGGACGTTGGCGGCCAGTTCCTCGCTGCCGTAGATCGCGTAGTCGGCGACGCGTATCCGGCCGCCCAGGGCCGCGGCCATGTAGTGGATGGCGGGCAGTTCGTAGAGGAGCGTGGACACGGCGGTGGCGTGCACGGCGTGGGTGTGCACGACGGCGCCCGCGTCGGTGTGCCGGTAGATCGCCAGGTGCATCGCCAGCTCGCTCGTCGGGCGCAGCGCGCCGAGCACCTGCTTGCCGTCCAGGCCGACCCCGACCGTGTCCTCCGGGGCGAGGCGGTGGTAGGGCACCCCGCTGGGCGTGACGAGCACCAGGTCGTCGCCCACCCGCACCGACACGTTGCCGGACGTACCGACCACGAGACCGTCGTCGACGGAGCGGCGGGCCGTGTCCACCAGCTCCGTCCAGGCCCGCGCCACCGCGTTCCGCACCGACATCCGTGCCACCTCCGAGCGCTGATCCTGACAGGTTGGCCGTTGCCGCCCGCTCTCGGGGCACAGTAACGTCCCGGCACACCTTCCGGACCGAGCACGCATACGAATTGCAGGGGCACCATGACCACCGTCAACGGCGGCATCTCCTTCTGGTACGCGAAGTCAGGCCTCCCGGTACCGCGTGAGCCGCTGCCCGGGGACACCACAGCGGACGTGTGCATCGTCGGGGGCGGCTACACCGGACTGTGGACCGCCTACTACCTGAAGAAGGCCGTGCCCTTCCTGCGGATCGTCGTCCTGGAGCAGCGCTTCTGCGGCTACGGCGCCTCCGGCCGCAACGGCGGCTGGCTGTACAACGGCATCGCCGGCCGCGACCGCTACGCCGCGCTGCACGGCCGGGAGGCCGCGGTCGCGCTGCAGCGCGCGATGAACGGGACCGTGGACGAGGTGATCCGCGTCGCCGCCGAGGAGGGCATCGACGCGGACGTCCACAAGGGCGGGGTGCTGGAGGTCGCCCACTCCCCCGCGCAACTGGCCCGGCTCAGGGCGTTCCACGAGACAGAGGTCGCCTTCGGCGAGAAGGACCGCCTGCTGCTGGGCGCGGCCGAGTCCGCCGCGCGGATCCGGGTCGCCGGGACGGCCGGCGGCACCTGGACGCCGCACGGGGCGCGTGTCCACCCGGTGAAGCTGGTGCAGGGGCTGGCCCGCACGGTGGAGGCGCTCGGCGTCGTCGTCCACGAGTCGACCCCGGTGACGGAGATCCGGCCGAAGCACGCGGTCACACCGTTCGGGAGCGTGCGCGCCCCCTACGTCCTGCGCTGCACGGAGGGCTTCACCGCCTCGCTCAAGGGCCAGAAGCGGTCGTGGCTGCCGATGAACTCCTCGATGGTCGTGACGGAGCCGCTGCCGCGGGAGGTCTGGGACACCATCGGCTGGGAGGGCCGGGAGGCGCTCGGCGACATGGCGCACGCGTACATGTACGCGCAGCGCACCGCCGACGACCGGATCGCCATCGGCGGCCGCGGGGTGCCCTACCGCTTCGGCTCGCGTACGGACAACGACGGCCGCACGCAGGCGGCGACGGTCGAGGCGCTCCGCGAGATCCTGGTGCGCTTCTTCCCGGCGACGGGGCGGGTGGCGATCGACCACGCCTGGTCCGGGGTGCTCGGCGTGCCGCGCGACTGGTGCGCGACCGTCGAGCTGGACCGCTCCACCGGCCTCGGCTGGGCGGGCGGCTACGTCGGCAGCGGTGTCGCCACGGCGAACCTCGCGGCGCGGACGCTGCGGGACCTCGTACAGATGGACTCCGGCCAGGCGCACGGCACGGAGCTGACGGCCCTGCCGTGGGTGCACCACCGCGTGCGCCGCTGGGAGCCCGAGCCCTTCCGGTGGATCGGGGTGCACGGGCTGTACGCGGCCTACCGCGGCGCCGACCGGCGCGAGCAGGCCGGACGCAGCGTGGAGACCGACCGGTTGGCCCGCATCGCGGACCGCATCTCGGGCCGCCACTAGGGGCATTCGACCGGTACGTGCGGCGCCGGTGGGTGGGTACCGCCCCGGTGGTTCGGCTGTCCCGCCGCCTCGCGCCCTGCGGGCGCGAAGCGGCCGGCTGCGGACGGGGAGGGTAGGGGCCCGGGCCGGTCGGCGGTGTGCGGGACGCTGGGTGGCCGGGTTCAGGCTCCGGAGCGGGGCCGGCAGTTCGCACGGCTCCGGTCTCGTTGCCGTCGGGTGCCGATGGCCGGTGACCACGCCCACCGTCCGTGGGTGGCGCGCCCGCCGTAACCGGCGTCCGCGGGTGCTTCCCCGACATCGGGCCCGCTTCCGCCGTCGATACCGCTGAAAGCCCTCCCTGAGCCCCCCATGGCGGCACCCCGAATCACCCGCAGTCGCGGGTCACGGCGGGCGCGCCCACCACCAGTGGGCGTGGAGGGGGCCATCTGTACCCGCGGACGGCAACGAGACCCGAGGCCAACGGAAAGGTGACCCGCTCCGGCGCCCGAACCCCGGCAACGCACCCACGCGCGCACCGCAGACAAGCCCGGCCGCCCACCTCTCCGTCCGCAGCCCGCGTCTTTCCGCCCGAAGGGCGCGAGACGAACCCGCGCGGGCCCACCGCGTCCGACCCCTCGTGACCAGGATCTCTTCCGGACCTCCGGAAAGGGGGGCCCGAAGCGCGCGAATGGCCGGATTCCGGGCCGGGGCCGGGGCCGGACCACACCCCCCGCACGCACCGGCACCGCCGCGCCTCTCCTCGTTCACCTTCCGTTCATCCAGACTCCGTACGGTCGCCACCGCCACTGTCCGATCGAACGAATGCCTGGGTCAATGGAACACATCACGCTCCTGATCGGAATCGTGATCATTACCGCACTCGTGTTCGACTTCACGAACGGTTTCCACGACACCGCCAATGCGATGGCGACCACCATCTCCACTGGCGCGCTCAAGCCCAAGACGGCGGTGGCCATGTCCGCCGTGCTCAACCTCGTCGGCGCCTTCCTCTCCGTCGAGGTGGCGAAGACGATCTCCGGCGGCATCCTCGACGAGAGCGCGGGCATCAAGCCCGAGGTGATCTTCGCGGGACTCGTCGGCGCGATCGTCTGGAACCTGCTGACCTGGCTGGCGGGCCTCCCCTCCAGCTCCTCCCACGCCCTCTTCGGCGGCCTCATCGGCGCCTCCGTCGCCTCGGCCGGATTCGGCTCGATCAACGGTGACGCGGTCGTCATGAAGGTCCTGATCCCGGCCGTCTGCGCCCCGCTGGTCGCCGGGGTCGGCGCGATGCTGGCGACCCGGCTGACCTACCGCATCGGCCGCAACGCCGATCCGGCCGCCACCGCCAAGGGATACCGGGCCGGGCAGATCGCCTCGGCCGGCCTCGTCTCCCTCGCCCACGGCACCAACGACGCGCAGAAGACCATGGGTGTCATCACCCTCGCCCTGATCGCCGGCAACGTCGTCGCACCCGACTCCGACCCGCCGCTGTGGGTCATCGTCTCGGCGGGCATGGCGATCGCGCTCGGCACCTTCATCGGTGGCTGGCGGATCATCCGCACCATGGGCAAGGGCATCACCGACATCCAGCCGCCGCAGGGCTTCGCCGCCCAGACCGGCGCCGCGACCGTCATCCTGGCCTCCTCGCACCTCGGCTTCTCGCTCTCCACCACGCAGGTCTGCTCCGGCTCCGTCATGGGCGCCGGCGTCGGCCGCAAGGGCGGCGTCGTCCGCTGGAGCACCGCGGGCCGGATGTTCGCCGCGTGGGGGCTCACCCTCCCGTCCGCGGGCCTGGTCGCCGCGGGCGCCGCGCTCCTGGCCGACCAGGGCGACTGGGGTGTCACGACGGTCGCCGTCCTGGCGCTCGCCGCGTGCACCGCGATCTGGATCGCCTCCCGCCGCAAGCCCGTCGACCACACCAACGTCAACGAGGCCCACGACGCCGAGGAGCCGGGCGTCATCACCACGGCCATCGCCGCCGTGATCCCGCCGCCCGCGGGCCTGACCACGACCGCCGCCGACACCGACCCCGCCAAGGCCTCCGCCTGACGGCGGCAGCCGCACCGGCCCCGGAAGGAACCAGCACCATGCACATCGACTGGGCTGCCCTCGGCTCCGTCTTCGGCGTCAGCCTCGCCGTGACCGTCGGACTCGTCGGCCTGTTCACCCTCGGCATCGTCGGCCTGTCCAGGCAGGGCACCGCCGGCGGCGGCGAGGCGGGCACCTCCGCCCCGGGTGGCACCACCGCCCTGGCCCGCACCGGCGCGTACCTGTGCTTCGCGCTGTGCGCGGCGGCGGTGGCGTACGGGATCTATCTGATCGTCGCCTGACCCGCACGTCCCCGCGCACCGCGGTGTGAAGTTGACCTCAGCTCCCGGCCTTCCGGCCGTGAGCTGGGGTTTCTTCTTTTCCACAGGCTGTCGCGATGAGTTGACGGGCCGGAGCGGGGCGTGGTGGTATCGGAACCGCCAAACGGCGGCAGGAGAGGAAGTCCGGTGCGAATCCGGCGCGGTCCCGCCACTGTCACCGGGGAGCGGACCCCCGCCCATGGCCACGGCCCCGACTCGGGGCTGGAAGGCCGGGGGTGCCGCCGATCCGGGAGCCAGGAGACTCTCGTCGCCGGTCACGTCGAACCAGGGCGCGGACCCTGAGTGAGGACTCCTGTGATGCGCGGCTCCGGCCGTTCACCCGACACCGGCGCCGCGGCGCCGTGCGCGTTCGCCACCGGTGCCACCCTCGGCTGGCTCGCCGACCTCGCCCTCGCCGACCCGCGCCGCGGTCACCCCGTGGCGGTGTTCGGGAACGCCGCCGCCGGCCTGGAGCGGGCGCTGTGGCGCGACCACCGCGGCCTCGGCGCCCTCCACACGGCCCTGTGCGCGGGCGGCGCGGTGGCGGCCGCGGCCGGGCTCCAGCGTGCCGTGCGCCGTTCCGGCGCGGCGTCCGTCGCCCTGACGGCGGCGGCGACCTGGGCCGTGCTCGGCGGAACCTCCCTGGTACGCGAGGCACGGGCCGTCGGCGCCGCGCTGTCCGCCGGTGACATGGAGGCGGCGCGCGAGCGGCTGCCCCATCTGTGCGGCCGCGACCCGCAGGCGCTGGACGAGGCTCAACTGGCGCGGGCGGTCGTGGAGTCCGTCGCGGAGAACACCTCGGACGCCGTCGTGGGCGCCCTGGTGTGGGGTGCGCTGGGCGGCGTGCCGGGGCTGGTGGGCTTCCGGGCGGTCAACACCCTCGACGCGATGGTGGGTCACAAGTCGCCGCGGCACCGGCGGTTCGGCTGGGCCGCGGCCCGGCTGGACGACGTGGCCGGCTACCCCGGTGCCCGGCTGACCGCCGCGCTCGCGGTGCTGGCCGGCCCCGACCCCCGGCGGGCGTGGCGGGCCTGGCGCAGGGACGGCTCCCGGCATCCCAGCCCGAACGCGGGGCCGGTGGAGGCCTCGTTCGCGGGGGCGTTGGGCGTACGCCTCGGGGGGACGCTTGCCTATGGCGGGCGGGTGGAGCACCGGCCCGTGCTGGGGGCGGGGAACCGGCCGGTGGAGGTACGGGACATCGAACGGGCGGCGCGGTTGTCGCGGCGGGTCGGCGCGCTGGCGCTGGCGGTCGCGGTGGGCGGGCGCCTGGCGTGGGGCGCGGTCGCCCGGAGGAGGGACTCATGAGGGGCGGGGGCCTGCTGGTCGCGGGGACCACGTCGGACGCCGGCAAGAGCGTCGTCACGGCGGGGATCTGCCGGTGGCTGACGCGGCAGGGCGTTTCCGTGGCGCCGTTCAAGGCACAGAACATGTCGCTGAACTCGTACGTGACCCGCGAGGGCGCCGAGATCGGCCGCGCGCAGGCGATGCAGGCCCAGGCGGCGCGCGTGGAGCCCTCGGCCCTGATGAACCCGGTGCTGCTCAAGCCCGGCGGGGACCGGACGAGCCAGGTCGTCCTGATGGGGCGCCCGGTGGGCGAGATGAGCGCGCGCGGCTACCACAACGGGAGCCGCGCGCAGCTGCTGGAGACCGTCACCGGCTGCCTGGAGGAGCTGCGCGGGCGGTACGACGCGGTGATCTGCGAGGGCGCCGGCAGCCCGGCCGAGATCAACCTGCGGCGGGGCGACATCGTCAACATGGGCCTGGCGCGGGCCGCCCGGCTCCCGGTGGTCGTGGTCGGCGACATCGACCGGGGCGGGGTCTTCGCCTCGTTCTTCGGGACGACGGCGCTGCTCGCCCCCGAGGACCAGGAACTGGTCTGCGGCTACCTGGTCAACAAGTTCCGCGGCGACGTGTCCCTGCTGGAGCCGGGGCTGGAGATGCTGCGCGGGCTGACCGGACGCCGCTTCTACGGGGTGCTGCCGTTCCGGCACGGCCTCGGCATCGACGAGGAGGACGGGCTGCGGATGTCGCTGCGCGGCAGCGTCCGGGAGTCGGACACGGTGCCGCCGCACGGCGAGGACGTCCTGCGGGTCGCCGTCGCGGCGGTCCCGCTGATGTCGAACTTCACCGACGTGGACGCGCTCGCCGCCGAGCCCGGTGTCCTCGTCCGCTTCGTGGACCGGCCGGAGGAACTCGCCGACGCCGACCTCGTGGTGCTGCCCGGCACCCGCGGCACGGTCAAGGCCCTGGAGTGGCTGCGGCAGCGGGGGCTGGCCGACGCGGTCGTCCGCCGGGCCGCCGAGGGGCGCCCGGTGCTGGGGATCTGCGGCGGCTTCCAGATGCTCGCCGAGACGATCGAGGACGACGTCGAGTCGCGGGCCGGTACGGTCCCCGGCCTCGGGCTGCTGCCGGCGCGGATCCGCTTCGCCACGGAGAAGACCCTGGCCCGGCCCTCCGGAAAGGCGTACGGCGAACCGGTCGAGGGGTACGAGATCCACCACGGCGTCGCCGACGTCCGCGGCGGCGACGAGTCCTTCCTGGACGGCTGCCGCAGCGGCGCGGTCTGGGGCACCCACTGGCACGGCTCCCTGGAGAGCGACGGCTTCCGCCGCGCCTTCCTGCGCCGCGTCGCGCAGGCCGCGGGGCGGCGCTTCGTCCCCGCCCCCGGCACCGCCTTCGGCGCGCTCCGCGAGGAGCAGCTGGACCGGCTGGGCGATCTGATCGAGGAGCACGCCGACACCGGCGCCCTGCTCCGCCTGATCGAGCAGGGCCCCCCTGCGGGGCTGCCCTTCGTCCCGCCGGGGGCGCCGTGAGCACCCCGTCGCGGCCCCGGAGCCGGGCCGTCCGTGAGCACCGCCGCAACGACCGTTCGACCCAGGAGGCCGCGTGAGCACCCCATACCCCTTCACCGCGATCGTCGGGATGGCGGACCTGCGGCTGGCGCTGCTGCTGAACGCGGTCAGCCCCGCGGTGGGCGGTGTGCTGGTACGGGGCGAGAAGGGCACCGCCAAGTCCACCGCCGTACGGGCGCTGTCGGCGCTGCTGCCGCCCGTGGAGGTCGTGCCCGGCTGCCGCTTCGGCTGCGACCCTGCAGAGCCGGACCCCGCGTGCCCGGACGGGCCTCACAGCCCGGACGCCGGCGCGGAGAGCCGGCCGGCGCGCATGGTGGAGCTGCCGGTCGGCGCGTCCGAGGACCGCCTCGTCGGCGCCCTGGACATCGAACGGGCCCTGGCGGAGGGCGTGAAGGCCTTCGAGCCGGGGCTGCTGGCCGACGCGCACCGCGGCGTGCTCTACGTGGACGAGGTCAACCTGCTCCACGACCACCTGGTGGACCTGCTGCTGGACGCGGCCGCCATGGGCGCCTCCTACGTCGAACGGGAGGGCGTCTCGGTGCGCCACGCCGCGCGCTTCCTGCTCGTCGGCACGATGAACCCCGAAGAGGGCGAGCTGCGGCCGCAGTTGCTGGACCGCTTCGGCCTCACGGTGGAGGTCGCGGCGTCGCGGGAGACCGAGGAGCGGGTGCAGGTCGTCCGGCGGCGCCTCGCCTACGACGCGGACCCGGCGGGCTTCGCCGCCGCCTGGCAGGCGGAGGAGCGGGAGCTGCGCGAGCGGATCGCGGCGGCACGGGCGCTGCTGCCGTCGGTCTCGCTCGGCGACGGCGCGCTCCGCCAGATCGCCGCGACCTGCGCGGCCTTCGAGGTGGACGGGATGCGCGCGGACATCGTCATGGCGCGCACGGCGACCGCGCTCGCGGCCTGGGCCGGGCGCACCGACGTGACCGACGCCGACGTGCGCCGGGCCGCGCTGCTCGCGCTGCCGCACCGGCGCCGCCGCAACCCCTTCGACGCGCCGGGCCTCGACGAGGACAAGCTCGACGAGACCCTGGAACGCAACCGCGGCGAGGACGACGACCCGGACCCCGGCCCGGACGGCGGCGGCGGCCCCGACGGCGGCGGCAGCCCGCCCCGGGGCGACGACGGCACCCCGGACACCGCGCCCGACATCGCCCCGCCCAGGGAGCCGGCGGACTCCGCTCCGCAGCCCGAGCCCGCGCAGGCACCACAGGGCGGCGTGGGCGAACGGGCCGCGGTGCCCGCCGCGGAGCCGTTCAAGGCCCGCGCACTGACCGTTCCCGGCCTCGGCGAGGGCGCCATGGGCCGCCGTTCCCGCGCCCGGACCGCACACGGCAGGACGACCGGCGCCCGGCGGCCCCAGGGCGCCCTGACCAAACTGCACCTGGCCGCCACCGTGCACGCCGCGGCTCCGCACCAGCGGGCGCGCGGGCGCGGCGGCCCCGGCCTGGTGATCCGCCGGGACGACCTGCGCGAGGCGGTCCGCGAGGGCCGCGAGGGCAACCTGGTGCTCTTCGTCGTCGACGCCTCGGGTTCGATGGCCGCCCGGCAGCGCATGAGCGCGGTCAAGGGCGCGGTGCTGTCGCTGCTGCTCGACGCCTACCAGCGGCGCGACAAGGTCGGACTGATCACCTTCCGCGGCGCGACGGCGGAGCTGGCGCTGCCGCCGACCTCGTCGGTCGAGGCGGGCGCGGCACGCCTGGACAAGCTGCCCACCGGCGGCCGCACCCCGCTGGCCGCCGGGCTGATGAAGGCCCACGACGTGCTGCGCGTGGAGCGGCTGCGTGACGCCTCCCGCCGCCCGCTGCTGGTCGTGGTCACCGACGGCCGGGCGACCGGCGGCCCCGAGCCGGTGCGCACGGCCGGGCGCGCGGCGCGGCTGCTGGCGGCCGAGGGCACCGCCTCGGTGGTCGTCGACTGCGAGTCCGGGCCGGTGCGGCTGGGCCTCGCGGGCGAGCTGGCACGCGAACTGCACGGCACCGCCGTGACGTTGGACGAGCTGCGCGCGGACAGCGTCGCGGCACTGGTACGGGATGTACGGAGGGCCGCGTAATGCCACAGGGACAGCCGAGCGTTGTGCCGCAGGACGGGCTGACGACCCGTCAGCGACGCAACCGGCCGCTGGTGATGGTGCACACCGGCACCGGCAAGGGAAAGTCCACCGCCGCCTTCGGGCTGGCGCTGCGGGCGTGGAACCAGGGCTGGCCGGTCGGGGTGTTCCAGTTCGTCAAGTCCGCCAAGTGGAAGGTCGGGGAGGAACGGGCGCTGCGCGTGCTCGGCGCCTCCGGCGAGGGCGGCAGTGTCGCCTGGCACAAGATGGGCGAGGGCTGGTCCTGGGTGCAGCGGGACATCGCCGAGAGCGAGGACGCCGCCCGCGAGGGCTGGGAGCAGGTCAAGCGCGACCTGGCCGCCGAGACCTACCGGCTGTACGTGCTGGACGAGTTCGCCTACCCGCTGCACTGGGGCTGGATCGACACCGACGAGGTGGTCTCGGTCCTGCGCGAACGGCCCGGCACGCAGCACGTCGTCATCACCGGGCGCAACGCCCCGCAGCCGCTGCTGGACTTCGCGGACCTGGTCACCGAGATGGGCAAGGTCAAGCATCCGATGGACGCCGGTCAGAAGGGCCAGAAGGGCATCGAGTGGTAGCCAGGCTCGTCGTCGCGGCCCCCGCCTCGGGGAGCGGCAAGACCACCGTCGCCACGGGGCTCATGGCAGCCTTCGCGGAGGCCGGGCTCGCGGTCTCCCCGCACAAGGTGGGCCCCGACTACATCGACCCCGGCTACCACGCCCTGGCCACCGGCCGCCCGGGCCGCAACCTGGACGCCTACATGTGCGGCCCGGACCGGATCGCGCCGCTGTTCCTGCACGGCGCGCGGGGGGCCGACCTGGCGGTCGTGGAGGGCGTGATGGGGCTCTTCGACGGCGCCTCCGGGATGGGCGAGCTGGCCTCCACCGCGCATGTGGCGAAGCTGCTGCGGGCGCCGGTGGTGCTGGTGGTGGACGCCTCGTCGCAGTCCCGTTCGGTGGCGGCGCTGGTGCACGGCTTCGCCTCGTGGGACCCGGAGGTGCGGGTCGCCGGCGTCATCCTCAACAAGGTCGGCTCCGACCGGCACGAGGAACTGCTGCGCGACGCCCTCGACGGCGCGGGCGTGCCCGTCCTGGGCGCGCTGCGGCGCGACACCGCGGTCGGCACGCCCTCCCGGCACCTGGGGCTGGTCCCGGTCGCGGAGCGCCGTGCGGACGCCGTCGACGCCGTCCGGGCGCTGGCCGCCCGGCTGCGGGCGGGCTGCGACATGGAGGCGCTGCTGGCCCTGGCACGCAGCGCTCCCCCACTCGCGGACGAGCCCTGGGACCCGTGGGAGGCGGCCGCCGGCCCGGCGGCGCCGGGCGCCCGGCCGGTGGTCGCGGTGGCGGGCGGAGCTGCGTTCACCTTCTCGTACGCCGAGCACCTCGAACTGCTCGCCGCGGCGGGGGCGGAGGTCGTCACCTTCGACCCGCTGCGGGACGAGCGGCTGCCGCCCGGTGCCGCGGGGCTGGTCATCGGCGGCGGCTTCCCCGAGATGTACGCCCCCGAGCTGTCCGCCAACGAGCCGCTGCGCGAGGCCGTCGCCGCCTTCGCCGGGCCCGTGACCGCGGAGTGCGCGGGCCTGCTCTACCTCGCGCGGGAGCTGGACGGACGTCCCATGTGCGGGGTGCTGGACACCACGGCCCGCATGTCGGACCGGCTCACGCTGGGCTACCGCGAGGCGGTCGCGATCTCCGACAACGCGCTGGCGGCCGCCGGGACCCGGGTGCGCGGCCACGAGTTCCACCGCACCGTCGTGGAACCCGCCGCCGGTGCCACCCCCGCCTGGGGCCTGATCCGGCCGGAGCGGCGCGTGGAGGGCTTCGTGCGGGGCGGCGTCCACGCGTCGTACCTGCACGTCCACTGGGCGGCGGAGCCGTCCCTGGCACGGCGGTTCGTCGCCTCCTGCGCGGGCGGGGCCGGCGCGCCCTCGTGAGCGTCGTCGTCGGTGTGGGCGCGGCCCGCGGTGTGGCGGCGGCCGAAGTGCTCACGCTCGTACGGTCCGTGCTCGCCGAGGCCGGTGTGCCGGAGGCGTCCGTCACGGCGCTGGCGACCGTCGACGGCAAGGCCGGGGAGCCGGGCCTCGTCACGGCGGCCGAGCGGCTGGGCGTTCCCCTGGTGACGTACGACGCGCGTACGCTGGCCGCGGTCGACGTGCCGAGCCCCTCGGACGCGGCGCTGGCCGCGGTCGGCACGCCCTCCGTGGCGGAGGCGGCGGCGCTGGCCGCCGCGCCCGGCGGCGAACTGCTGGTACCGAAGAGGAAGTCCGCCCCCGGGGGCGGTGCGGCGAGGGCGACCGCGGCGGTGGCCCGGCACCGTACACCCGAGCACGGCACGCACGGCACGCACAGCACGACGGAGGAGACGGCACCGTGATCAACCGGCCCGAGGACGTGCTGGAGCGGCGCGTCGACGCCGCGCTCGGCGGCGGCCGCCGTACGCCCCTGGACCGGGCGGCGACCATGGTGCTGCTGGTCGGCGCCGGCTCCCCCCAGGCCGCGGACAACGCCGAAGTGGCCCGCACCGCACGGCTGCTGTGGGAGGGCCGGGGCTATGCGGGCGTGGAGACCGCCTTCCTGACGACCGCGGCGCCGGACGTCCCCGCGGGCCTGGAACGCTGCGCGCGGCTCGGTGCCCGGCGGATCGTCGTGCTGACCGGCTTCCCGGCGGACGCGGCCCTGGAGGAGCGGGTCTCGCAGCAGGCGGAGGGCTGGGCCGAGGCACGCCCCGAGGTCGAGGTGCGGCACGCGCCGGCGCGCGACGGCGGCGGGCGGCCGGAGCCCGGCGACGGCGACGGCGAGCACGATCTGCGGCACCACGGCGACGCCGAGGTCCGCGACGGCGGCGGGGACCTCACCGACCTGGCCGTCAACGTGCGCGCCGGCACACCCCCGCCGTGGCTCAGGGAACGCCTCGCGGCCACCCTCGACGGGCTGGCCGGCTACCCGGACGACCGCGCCGCGCACCGGGCGGTCGCCGCACGCCACGGCCGCCCCGCCGAGGAGGTGCTGCTCACGGCGGGTGCCGCGGAGGCGTTCGTCCTGCTGGCCCGCACCACCCGGGCCCGCCACGCGGTCGTCGTCCACCCGCAGTTCACGGAGCCGGAGGCAGCCCTGCGCGACGCCGGGCATCCTGTGCACCGCGTCGTGCTGCGGGCGGCGGACGGCTTCCGCCTCGACCCGTGGGCGGTACCCGAAGCCGCCGACCTGGTGGTCGTCGGCAACCCGACCAACCCGACCTCCGTTCTGCACCCCGCGGCGGACCTCGCCCGCCTGGCCCGGCCGGGCCGCACGCTCGTCGTCGACGAGGCGTTCATGGACGCGGTGCCCGGCGAGCCCGAGAGCCTCGCCGCCCGCCGCGACCTGCCCGGCCTGGTGGTGCTGCGCAGCCTCACCAAGACCTGGGGCCTGGCGGGCCTGCGGGTCGGCTACGTCCTCGGCGACCCCGAGCGCGTGGCGGCGCTGCGCCGCGCCCAGCCCCTGTGGGCGGTCTCGGCGCCCGGCCTCACCGCCGCCGAGGCCTGCTGCGCCCCCGCGGCCCTGGCGGAGGCGGAGGAGGCGGCCCGCCGGACGTCCGCCGACCGCGAGCACCTGCTGCGCCGGCTCGCCGAGTTCGACGACGTCGAGGTCGCCGGCCCGGCCCACGGCCCCTTCGTCCTGCTGCGCCTGCCCGACGCTGCTTCCGTCCGCGCCCGCCTGCGCGACCTCGGCTTCGCCGTTCGCCGCGCCGACACCTTCCCCGGTCTCTCCCCCGACTGGCTCCGTCTCGCCGTCCGCGACCCCGCCACGACCGACCGCTTCGCGGCCGCCCTGTCGAAGGCGCTCGACGGCTGACGCGGAGCAGCCGCCGCGCGGGCCATGTGCCGACCCTGCGGGCTCGCAGCGACGCCGCGGCTGTACCCCCCGTCGCCGGGTACGAACCGCCCACGCCGCCCGCCCGCGGGGGCGCGCCCTGGCGCGGCGGGCTCATCGCGACGCCGCGCCAAGTGCCCCACAGCCGAACCGTAGGTCGCCCCGCCGGTGCGGGCGCGGGCGCCCGGCATCCGGAACCGGTCCCACCGGCTAACCCTTGACCCCCAGGGCCTGGATGTCGAGGCCGCCCAGGGCCGGGTGGACGTAGGCGTTGGTCAGGCGGTCGGAGCGGTAGTTGAGACGGCGGTCGTAGAGGAAGGGCAGCAGCGTGCCGCGGTCCTGGGCGGTGGAGTCGACGGTGCGCCAGAGGTTGTCGGCGGCGTTGCGGTTGGTCTCGGAGTCGGCCTCGTTCATCAGGGAGTTGATCTCCCGGTCGTCCAGGCCCGCGTAGTTGCTGGGGCTGTCCGGCAGCAGCAGCGGGCGCAGGAATCCGGCCGGGGAGGGCCAGTCGGACTGCCAGGTGGTCATGACGATGCCCCAGCCCTTGTCCTTGATCTGCTGCTGGTCGGTGAGGGCGGCGTAGAAGTCGGCGGCGTCGGGGGTCTGCACGGTCGCCTTGATGCCCACCTCGGCGAGCTGGTCGGCCAGGGACTGCGCGGCCTTGCGGGCGGCCGGGTCGCTGCCGGAGACGGCGACGACCGTGCCGAACCCCTTGGCGTGGCCGCATTCGCCGAGGAAGCGCCGGGCCTGTTCGGGGTAGGAGCCGCCGCTCACGGTGCCGTAGGTGTCGAGGTGCCGGTCGTGGCCGCCGATGGTCGGCGGGAGCATGCCGCCGGCGACATCGCCCGCGTCCTGGCCGCCCAGGGCGTTGCGCAGCAGGCTGCGGTCGGTGGCGTACTGGACGGCCCAGCGGCAGCGGTAGTCGTCGAGGGGTGCGACGGCGGTCTGCAGGGAGAAGTAGCGGACGGCGCCGGTCTGCACGAGGTCCACGCGGGACTTGAGCGATTCATCGGCGAGGACCCGGGTCCGGGTGGCCTCCTGGAGACCGGTCTGGGCGAGGTCGAGGTCGGCGGTGCCGTTCGTCAGGGCGGTGTCCACGGCGGCGGTGTCCGCGGCGATGGTGAGCTCCACCTCGTCGGGCAGGGCGGTGCGTATCGCGTCGGTCGCCGGGTCCCACTTGTCGTTGCGCACCAGGCGCAGCCCGGCGGCGGCGTCGTAGGAGGCGATGCGGTAGGGGCCGCTGGCGACCGGCTGGTCCTGGTAGCGCTCCTTGGTGTCCTTCGCCTTCGGGACGGGCGAGGACATGGGCAGCGCCAGGACGTGGGGGAAGTCCGCGAAGGGTGCGTCGAGGTGGAAGACGATCGTGCGGGCGTCGGGGGTCTCGACGCTCTTCAGGCCGAGCCCGTCGGGGTCGGTGTCCTTGTAGGGGCCGGGGTAGTCCTGCCCCTGGTCGAGCAGGTCGCGCAGGTGGGTGGGGCCGCCGGGGTAGAGGTCCCTGGCGAAGGTGCGCTCGATGCCGTACTTGACGTCCCGGGAGGTGATCGGCGTGCCGTCCTCGAAGGTGACGCCCTCCTTGAGGGTGTACGTGTAGGTGCGGCCGCCGTCGGAGATGCTGCCGGTGCTGGTGGCGAGGTCGGGGGCGAGGCGGGTGCCCGCGGCGCCGGGCTGCGGGGCGAAGTCGACGAGTTTGCGCAGGTAGAGGCGGCCGAGGTTCCACACGATCGGGGAGTAGGTGCGGGCCGGGTCGAGGGAGTCGGGGGCGTAGGCGGAGATGAGCCTGAGGGTGCCGCCCCTGGCGGTCGACGGGTTGACGGCGCCGGTGAGGGCGCCGTTGTAGCCGCCGGTGGGCCTGCGGGCGGCGATCAGGTCCTGGGCGGTGCGGGTGACGGGCTTCTTCGGATCGTCGCCGAAGGGGTCCACGAGGACCGTCACGGTGACCAGGAGGGCCACGACGGCCGCGGTCACCGCGGCCACCACGCCCCGGCGGCGGCGCGGGGGCCCCGGGACGGGGGTGTCCCAGGCGGGCCGCGTGGGGTAGGACGGCGGGCCGAACGAGGGCGGGTTGTACGCGGGATGGGGCACGGCGGGGGGTCGCGCGGGCGGCGGGGGCAGGGCGGGCGGGCCCGTGGGAGGGGTCCGCGAGGCCAGCCAGCCGCTGAGGGCGTTCCGCATCTCCGCGGCGCTGCGCGGACGCAGCGCCGGGTTCTTCGACAGCGCGCCGATCACGATCGCGTCGAGTTCGGGCGGCACCAGCGGATTGCGCGCGGAGGGCGGCACCGGTGTCTGGTGGACGTGGGCGTACATCACCGACAGCGGGGTTGCCCCTGCGAAGGGGACGGTGCCGGTGAGGAGTTCGGTGAGCATGCAGGCGACCGCGTACACGTCGCTGCGGGCGTCGACGGAGTCACCGGCGCACTGCTCGGGGGCCATGTAGCCGGGGGTGCCGATGGCGGAGCCGGTGCCGGTGATGCGGGACAGCGAGTGGACGACCCGGGCGATGCCGAAGTCGGCGACCTTGACCGCGCCGCCGGTGGTGATCAGGACGTTGGAGGGCTTCACGTCGCGGTGGACGAGGCCGCGTGCGTGGGCGTGGGCGAGTGCGTCCAGGATCTCGCAGGTGGTGCGGACGGCCCGCTCGATCTCCATCGGGGCCTGTTCGCGGGCGAGTTCGGCCAGGGTGCGGCCCTCGATGTGCTCCATCACCAGGTACGGCACGACCGCGTCGTCCGTGGTCACCTCGTCCTGGTCGTGGACGGTGACGATGCCGGGGTGGTTGAGCGCGGCCGCGGCCCGGGCCTCGCGGGCGAAGCGGCGCCGCGCCT
This sequence comes from Actinacidiphila glaucinigra, assembly GCF_035918135.1. NCBI lineage: Bacteria > Bacillati > Actinomycetota > Actinomycetes > Kitasatosporales > Streptomycetaceae > Actinacidiphila > Actinacidiphila glaucinigra. The sequence continues at coordinate 6,664,398 of NZ_CP109144.1, read as the reverse complement.
CGGGGTCGCGGGCCAGCTCGGGCAGAAGCGTCTTGACGGCCACGGTCCGGCCGAGCCGGGTGTCGTACGCGAGGTGGACCCGCGCCATGCCGCCGGAGCCGAGCAGCGCCCGCAATTCGTACCGTCCCCCGAACATGCGACCCCCCGGCCCCGTCCGCGACGGGCGCGCGAACACTCCCCAACAGGGTAGTGGAAAGTACCCTTTTCAGACGCCCGCAGACAGGCGCGAGGGGCGCGGAGAGCGGCAGCGGAGAACACGTGGAGGGCGGCTCCGGACACTCAGCCGCCCTCCACATCCCCCCTCACCCCTGGTCCGCCCCCCGGGGTCGACCCGGGGTCGTCAGTCCCGGGCGCTCTCGGCCGCCGGCTTGCGGCGGGTCTTGCGGATGACGAGGAATCCGGCGGCGAACAGCAGCACCGAACCACCCGCGAGGTACGGGGTCATGGAGCTGCTGCCGGTCTCGGCGAGGTCGCCGGTCGCCGCGGGCGCGGCCTGCGGGGACTGGTCGGCGCGCGCGGACTCCGAGGGCTCGGCCGACGGCGTGGGCTCCGCGGACTGCGAGGGCTGCTCGGACTCGCCCCCGGTCTGCGGCTCCTCGCCGCCGCCGGAGCCCTCGCCGCCGTTGCCACCGCCACCGTGGTGTCCACCACCGCCGCCGTGCCCGCCGCGGCGGGGCGTCTCGCAGGTGGCCCCGGCGAGGGTGACGGTGCCGCTCACCTCGGCGACGCCGAGCTTGAGCGGGTTCACCTCCACCGACAGTTCCAGTGCGGTGGCGGCGGCGCTGCGCGAGGTGACGGTCTTCTTGGCGAGGTCGAGGCGGACCTCGCCCACGCCGGGCACCTTCACCAGGGTCGTGCCGCCGGCCGAGACGGCGACGCGCTTGCCGAGGACGACGACGTGGCCGGGCATCTCGACGTCGGCGACCGGCTTGCGGCCGGCCACGCACGTGGCGCGCGCGGAGATCACGTCGGCCTTGACGAGCCCGAGGAGCGGCAGTCCGGGCAGGTTGACGCGCGCCTTGACGAGCTTGGCGTAGCCCTCCGCCTTGTGGCGGTCGGCGGTGGCCCGGGCGGTGGCGACGTCGGCGCGCAGAACGCTGAACGGCCTGCCGCGGTCGACCCCGTCGAGGGTGGCGGTCAGCGCGGTCTCGTCGGCGCTCGCCGGTGCGTGGACCTCGTTGAGCGTCAGGTTCAGCGGCACGTCGACGGACTTGCGGAGCAGCGAGACGTCCAGGCCGGTCCGCAGGACGACCGCGCCGGCCTTGCCGGACGAGCCGTGGGTCCCCCTGGACGCGGCGGCCGGGGTCGCGGGCCCCAGCGCGAGGGCGCCCGCCGCCAGCGCGACGGCGGCCCCCAGCGCGGCGGCGGGACGGCGCGCGGGCATGCTGAAGGGAGAGCTGGACACAGTGGAAAACCCCCAAATGGTCATGGAGTCGCCGCAGCGCCGCTGAAGGGGACAGCGCGCTCGCCGGGCGACCTCGACCCCGTAATGATTTACGTACGGAGAGTGAACCGGCACCCACCTGGGCGCGGTTCACTCCAAAGGGTGGTTTTCGTCCCCGTATTCGAAACCTGCGGCACACGCGTTCCCGTGCGTCACACCTGCGATCGTGCGTATTCGAGCATCTTGGCGAAGTCGAGCGCGCCGGGGTCCCCGTGGGAGTTGTGGCACAGCAGCCCGCGCGCCACGTAGGTACGGGTCGAGGTCGACAGCGAGGCGATCGGCTGCTCACCCAGGGGCTCGACCGCGAGCACCTCCGCATCACCGGTGACCTCGGCGACGACGGCGCCCTCCCAGGCGCCCACGGGGGCGCCCTGCCGGTCGGCGAGGGCGACGATCCGGTGCTTGAACGGGGTCAGTTCGCGGCTGGCCACCCACGCGTCGCCGTGCGGCAGCCGCACCAGCCACGGATGGTCGGCCGTCGCGACGACCTCACCCCGGGCCGTGGTCACCCGGTACGCGTCCTTGCGCGCCGGGTCGTTGCGGGTGACCACCCCGCGGCGGAGCCGGCGTCGCCCCTGCCCGCCCCCGGCGGCCTCGGTGTCCTCCTCGTCGAAGCAGGCGATCTCGTCCCCGACGGCCAGTTCGGCCGCCCGCACCCAGGTCAGGTCGGCGCGGAGCACCGGGGTGTCGGGGTGCACGCAGTTCTCCGGCACGTGCTGATGGCCGCAGACCCCGCGGAAGGCGTTCCACTCCCGTCCGGTCATCCGCTGGCCGCCCGCGTTCCCGTACGAGCGGGGGTAGGGCAGCCAGAGTTTCGGCCCCTTCAGGGGCACGCCGTGATGTGTGTGCATCCAGGCGAGGAACTCGGCGAGTTCGCGCAGCGCCCACTGCGGGGCCTTGGGCCAGTAGATGTGCCGGTTGGCGGCGCCCCAGTCCTCGTGCCGCTCGGGGTCGCAGGTGCCCACCAGCTCCACCTGGCACACGTTGAGGGTGTTGGTCTCCACCCCGCCGGGCCGGTTGACCAGGGCGCGCGAGGAGATGTCGATGTCGAAGTGCTGGTACCAGACCAGCTTCTCGTCCTCGAAGTCCGGTTTCGCCGTCAGGTTGGGCGCGCTGCCGCCGCCCCCGTACGTCGGCACGCTGCGGCCCTCGGTGGTGTGCAGCACGAGGGCGTTGACCTCCATCGCGTCGCCGCCGTAGTCGTCCTGGTACCAGTACCTTCGCGAGGCGCCCGGGTACTTCTGCGGTCCCTGCCTGGTCATGGTCGTTCCCCGTCCCGTTGCGAATTCCGGTAGGACCGATGGCAGCACGCGAAGCGGGGACGGACGGGGCGACCCAGCCCAGGATCACCCGAATTGGGGCGATGGGATCATTCGGGGCTCAGAACCAGAACACTTCACTACTCTGTGCCCCTGGGCGGCAGCGCGGGCGTAGAAGGTCCGCAGCCCCTCGTGCCGGGGCCGGACGACCTCGTCACGGACCCGCGCTTCGTCCCATCCCCGGAAGCCGGCCATGACCGGCTTCCCGCCCGACGCCCACAGCGCGTCGAAGGGCACCTCGTCGAGGAACCTCGCGGCCTCCCGGACCTCTCCGGGATCGAGCACGAGGATCGGGGGGTCGACGTCCCGCGGGTCCTCGATCACGATGCCGCCCGCGACGGGAAGGGCGCCGGGGCCGTCGGCGCCGCCCGGCGCCGCGGGCTCGCTCGTGCAGAGCCGGTCGAGGAGTTCGAAGTCCTTCTCGATGCTCCAGGCGATCCCCGCCCCGGCCTCCTCCTCGTAATGGTCCCAGGCCTCGTCGAGGAACCCCGCCAGGGGCCCGTAGCCCCGCGGCAGTTGGGACTCGGGGAGGGCGCGCAGATGCATGCGGTAGGTCATGCCTCACCCCACCACGCGGCCGCGCAGCACGATGCGCCGGGGCGCGGTCAGGACGCGGACGTCGGCCCGGGGGTCCTCCGGGTAGACGACCAGGTCGGCGGAGGCCCCTTCGGTGAGGCCGTCGCGGCCGAGCCACTCGCGCGCCGACCAGGTGGCGGCGGAGAGCGCGTCGAGGGCGGGCAGGCCGGCGGTGACCAGTTCGGCGACCTCCGCGGCGACGAGCCCGTGGGCGAGGGAGCCGCCGGCGTCGGTGCCGGTGAAGATCCGGATGCCGGCGTCGTGGGCCGCGCGGACGGTGTCGTAGCGGCGGGCGTGGAGCCGGCGCATGTGGTCCGCCCAGCGCGGGAACCTGGCCTGGCCGCCGTCCGCGAGGTCCGGGAAGGTCGCGATGTTGACCAGGGTGGGGACGATGGCCACCCCGTGCTCGGCGAAGAGCGGGATGGTGTCCTCGGTGAGCCCGGTGGCGTGCTCGACGCAGTCGATGCCCGCCTCGACGAGGTCCCGCAGGGCGTCCTCGGCGAAGCAGTGCGCGGTGACGCGGGCGCCCTCCTCGTGGGCGGCGGCGATGGCGGCCTCGACGGCGCCGCGCGGCCAGCAGGCGGTGAGGTCGCCGGCGTCGCGGTCGATCCAGTCGCCGACCAGCTTGACCCAGCCGTCCCCGCGCCGGGCCTCCCGGCGGACGTGGGCGACCAGGTCCTCGGGCTCGACCTCCCAGGCGTAGTTGCGGATGTAGCGGCGGGTACGGGCGATGTGCCGGCCGGCCCGGATGATCCGCGGCAGGTCCTCGCGGTCGTCGATCCAGCGTGTGTCGGAGGGCGAACCCGCGTCGCGGAGCAGCAGGGTGCCCGTGTCCCGGTCGGTGAGCGCCTGTTTCTCGGAGGTGCCCGGGTCGACGGGGCCGTGCTGGTCGAGGCCGACGTGGCAGTGGGCGTCGACCAGCCCGGGCAGGACCCAGCCCTCGACGGTGGTGAGGTCGCGGAGGCCGGCGGGGCGCTCGTAGGTGACGCGCCCGCCGACCACCCAGAGCTCGTCCCGGACGTCCTGCGGCCCGGCCAGGATGCGGCCCTTGATGTGGAGCGCCTGCGACGCCTCGCGAACAGCCATGTCAGCACTCTACGAGCCGCCGGATACCCTCGGGCCGTACACCCCCTCGACGAAGGAAGCGGCGCCACCGTGTCCCACCCCCTGCTCGACCTGCCCCCGCTGACCGCCGAGCGCTTCGCCGCGATCGAGCGGAGAGTCGCCGCGCTGCTGCACACGGAGCAGGACGTCGTGATCACGCAGGGCGAGGCCCTGCTGCCACTGGAGGGCTGCATCCGCGGCGGGGCGCGACCGGGTTCGACGGCGCTGAACGTGGTGACCGGGCCGTACGGCCAGACCTTCGGCAACTGGCTGCGGGACGCGGGCGCCACCGTGGTCGACCTGGAGGTGCCCTTCCACGCCGCCGTGAACGCGCAGGATGTCGAGCGGGCGCTGTCCGGCCACCCGGAGATCGACTTCGTGTCGCTGGTGCACGCGGAGGCCGCCACCGGCAACACCAACCCGGTGGCGGAGATCGGCGAGGTGGTCCGGGCGCACGGCGCGCTGTTCATGGTCGACGCGGTCGCCTCGGTGGCGGCCGAGCCGCTGCTGGTGGACGCGTGGGGCGTGGACCTGTGCGTGATCGGCGCCCAGAAGGCGATGGGCGGGCCCGCCGGGGTGTCGGCGGTGTCGGTGAGCGAGCGCGCGTGGCGGCGTCTGGCGGACAACCCGGCGGCTCCGCGCCGTTCGTACCTGTCGTTGCTGGACTGGAAGGAGCGCTGGCTCGACGCCGGGCGCAGGGCACTGCCGCACGCTCCCGCGCAGTTGGAGATGCTGGCGCTGGAGGCCTGCCTGGAGCGGATCGAGGAGGCCGGGCTCGGCACGGTGATCGCCCGGCACCGCGCCGCCGCGGCGGCGACCCGGGCCGGTGCGGCGGCGCTGGCCGCCGTCGAGCCGTACGTGTACCGGGACGAGGACGCCGCGCCGGTCGCGACGACGCTGCGCACCCTGGACGGCGTCGCCGCCGACGGGCTGGTCGCCCGCGCCCTGGCCCTGGAGCCGGGACTCCCGCTGGTCGCCGGCGGCGGGGCACTGGCCAAGGAGATGATCCGCGTCAACCACTACGGCGGGGACGCCGACCCTGCCGTGGTCGTCCGTACGCTGCGCACGCTGGCCGGCGCCCTGGAGGCGGACCCCGAGCCGGCCGTGGCGGCGGCCGAGGCCGCCTGGCAGGTCTGACCGTCCCGCAGTCCCCAGGGCCGTCCCAGCCGTCGCGAACGGCTGGGACGGCCCTTGCGCTTTCGGCATGCCGAATTCCACACCGGATTGACGGCAGGGAAATTCAGAGTAATTATCCGGGGTATCGGGGAAGGCATTCCGCATTCCACTCCTGCCCCGGGATCACGGCTTCAAACGCCAAGATTTCATCGACACCCCGTGATGATTTCGAGGATGTGACCGAGCCCACAACACCACCCATCTGCCCCGAAATATACAGGTAAACGATCCCATCCTGGCGGCCTCCGCGCGCCTGATATCAGCGGCATCCACCCGCGACAAGAGCCGCGCGGCATGCAATTCGGAATTCCGCCCGCTACGTTGTCTCCGCATGACCGTCGCTAGGGAATTGCTGCTCGACACCCCGGGAATCGAGGACGGCGCCGCACTGTGGCGCATTGCCCGTGATTCACGGACCCTGGACCTGAACTCCCCGTACAGCTATCTCCTGTGGTGCCGGGACTTCGCCGGCACCTCCGTGGTGGCGCGTACGGCGCACGGCGAACCGATCGGCTTCGTGACCGGCTACGTCCGCCCCGAGCGCCCCCGCACCCTCGTCGTCTGGCAGGTCGCCGTGGACGAGGCGCACCGCGGCCGGGGGCTCGCGGCCACGATGCTCGACGACCTCGCACAACGGGCCGCCGCGTCCGGCGTCCGCGAGGTCGAGACCACGATCACCCCGGACAACGAGGCCTCGCACCGCCTGTTCACGTCCTTCGCCGCCCGCCACGGAGCGCGGACCGAGCGCGGGGTGCTCTTCGACACGGCGCTGTTCCCCGACGACCACCGACCCGAAGTCCTGTACCGCATCGGGCCCCTCGTCTGACCCGGCCGTCCCCGCCCGACTCCTCCTCCCCCACAGAAGGAATGCACGGTGACCATCACCCCGCCCGCCATGTCCGTCTTCGAGACCCTCGAGTCCGAGGTCCGCAGCTACTGCCGCGGCTGGCCCGCCCTCTTCGACCGCGCGCAGGGCAGCCGCATCTTCGACGAGGACGGCCACGATTACCTCGACTTCTTCTCCGGCGCCGGCGCCCTCAACTACGGGCACAACAACCCCGTGCTCAAACGCGCCCTGCTCGACTACCTGGAGCGCGACGGCATCACGCACAGCCTGGACATGAGCACCACCGCCAAGCGCGCCTTCCTGGAACGCTTCCAGGACGTCGTCCTGCGCCCGCGCGGCATGGACCACAAGGTGATGTTCCCGGGACCGACCGGCACCAACGCCGTCGAGGCGGCGCTGAAGCTGGCCCGCAAGGTCAAGGGCCGCGAGTCCGTGGTGTCCTTCACCAACGCCTTCCACGGCATGTCGCTGGGCGCGCTCGCCGTCACCGGCAACTCGATGAAGCGGGCCGGCGCCGGCGTCCCCCTGGTGCACGGCACCCCGATGCCCTTCGACAACTACCTCGACGGCCGTGTCCCGGACTTCCTGTGGTTCGAGCGGCTGCTGGAGGACCAGGGCTCCGGCCTCAACCAGCCCGCCGCCGTGATCGTCGAGACGGTCCAGGGCGAGGGCGGCATCAACGTCGCCCGCCCCGAGTGGCTGCGCGGCCTGGCCGACCTGTGCCGGCGCCGCGACATGCTGCTGATCGTCGACGACATCCAGATGGGCTGCGGCCGCACCGGCCCGTTCTTCTCCTTCGAGGAGGCGGGCATCGTGCCGGACATCGTGACCCTCTCCAAGTCGATCGGCGGCTACGGCATGCCGATGTCGCTGACCCTCTTCCGCCCCGAACTGGACATCTGGGAGCCGGGCGAGCACAACGGCACCTTCCGCGGCCACAACCCCGCCTTCGTCACCGCCACCGCCGCCCTCGACACCTACTGGGCGGACGGCGGGAGCATGGAGAAGCAGACCCTCAAGCGCGGCGAACAGGCCGAGGCCGTCCTGCGCGAGATCTGCGCCGAGCATCCGCGCTCCGGCGCCCAATACCGGGGCCGCGGCCTGGTGTGGGGCCTGGAGTTCACCGACCCCGGCCGGGCCTCCCGGGTCTGCGCCCGCGCCTTCGAACTGGGCCTGCTGCTGGAGACCTCCGGCCCCCGCGGCGAGGTCGTCAAACTGCTGCCCGCCCTGACCATCACCCCCGAAGAGCTCGACGAGGGGCTGCGCACCCTCGCCCGCTCCGTCCGCGAGACCGCCTGACGAAAGGAACCGTCCCACCGTGATCGTGCGATCCCTGAAGGACATCGAGGGCACCGACCGCGATGTCACCGCCGAGACCGGCACCTGGCGCAGCAAGCGCATCATCCTCGCCGACGACCGCGTGGGCTTCTCACTGCACGAGACCGTGATGTACGCGGGGACCGAGACCTCCATGTGGTACGCCAACCACGTCGAGGCGGTGCTGTGCGTCGAGGGCGAGGGCGAGCTGACCGACGACGAGACCGGCGAGAGGCACCGGATCTCCCCCGGCACGCTCTACCTGCTCGACGGCCACGAACGGCACACCATGCGCCCCGAGACCGACCTGCGCTTCGTCTGCGTCTTCAACCCGCCCGTCACCGGGCGCGAGGTGCACGACGAGAACGGCGTCTACCCCCTGCTCACCGAGGGAGCGTGACCAGCGATGACCACCGCGACGACGACCGACCTCTACCCCACCCGAGGCACCGCCGAGGTGCTGACCCCGCGCCAGGACCCGGTCGTCTGGGGCGGACCCGGCACGACCGGCCCGCTCCGGCCGTCCGAACTCGGCGACTTCGACCGCGACGGGTTCCTGCCCGTCGACGCGCTCATCGGTCCCGAGGACGTGGCCCGCTACCACGCCGAGCTGGAGCGGCTGTGCGCCGACCCGGCCGTGCGCGCGGACGAGCGGTCCATCGTGGAGGCGAAGTCCCAGGACATCCGCTCGGTCTTCGAGGTCCACAAGATCAGCCCGGTCTTCGCCGAACTGGTCCGCGACCCCCGCGTCGTCGGCCGCGCCCGGCAGATCCTCGGCTCCGACGTCTACGTCCACCAGAGCCGGATCAACGTCAAGCCGGGCTTCGGCGCCTCCGGCTTCTACTGGCACTCCGACTTCGAGACCTGGCACGCCGAGGACGGGCTGCCCCGCATGCGCGCGGTCTCGGTCTCCATCGCGCTGACCGAGAACCACGACACCAACGGCGGCCTGATGATCATGCCGGGCTCGCACCGGACGTTCCTGGGCTGCGCGGGCGCGACGCCGGAGGACAACTACAAGAAGTCCCTCCAGATGCAGGACGCGGGCACGCCTTCCCACACGGCCCTCACGGAACTGGCGGGCCGGCACGGGATCCGGCTCTTCACCGGGCAGCCCGGGTCCGCGGTCTGGTTCGACTGCAACTGCATGCACGGCTCGGGGGACAACATCACGCCGTACCCGCGCAGCAACGTCTTCATCGTCTTCAACAGCGTGGAGAACGCGGCCCTCGAGCCGTTCGCGGCGCCCGTGCGGCGGCCCGAGTTCATCGGGGCGCGCGACTTCTCCGCAGTGCGGTAACCCTCCCGGGGGGGGCCGTTCCGTGTGCGGTGCCCCTCGCGGCGCGTTGTCGTGTGCGGGTGCGTTGTGGTTGCGGTTGGGGGTTTCCCCGCCCTCCCGCCCGATTGCCCGGCGCGGTTGGTGCGGGCCTGCGCGCGTGCGTGGTGGGCCGGGGGCGGGGCCTCCGGGGCTGGGCATTCTGTACCGCATATTTATGTGCATGGCGGGCGGTACTTGTCGTGGCCGTCTGTGCCGCACAACAAATACACGTCAGCGTCCAGAACGCCCACCCCTCCGACCCCACCCCCTCCGTATCGCTGGGCGCCCAACGGCCGGAGGGGGGTGATGGGGGCCGCCCCTACCCGCACGGTTGGGAGCTGCCCCCAGCAGGGGTCCTCTGGCCGCGGGCCGAGCAGGGGTGCACGCACCCGTGGCCGGGGCACCTCCCACGGGACGGCTTACGCACCTCACCCACCGGCGCTCCAGGGCTTTGCCTATGTCACGGCGACGCCGAAGGCCGCCAGGCGGCAGATCACGTCGAGCGCCGATGTGGGGGACGACCCTGACCTCCGGCGGGCGGCCGACCCGCAACCAGGTTCAGCCCCTGGCCGAAGGCCGAAAAGGGCGGGAACACGCACACGGCAACGGGCCGCTCAGCAGGGCGCGCCCTACCGCCGGCATCGGCCCGAGCACCCCGAAAGACCTTCCGGCCAGATCCACCCCATGATCATCACGCGAAGCCGACGCGGCCCTCAGCCACCGCCCCCAGCTACCGCTGGAAAATGCCCCCCCCATGGAGGGTCAGACGGCCGTGGGCGTTCGGTAAACGCGTGCGGCAACCCCGGACCGCCTCACCCCCCTCCGGCCGTCAGTCGCCCCGTCATACGGAGGGGGTGGGGTCGTAGGGGTGGATGTTCTGGACGCTGCGGGATATTTGTGTGCGGCATCCGGGGCTCGGGCTTGGACCGCCCGCCATGCACGTAAATAACCCAGTCCAGGACGTGCAGCCCCGGAGGCCCCGCCCCCGGCCCACCACGCACGCGCGAGGCGGTCACTGACCGCGCCGGGCAATCGGGGGGGGCGGGCGGGAGAACCGCCCGCCGCAGGCGCAACCAACCCGCACACGACAACCAGGCAGCGCGGGGCACCCGGCCCGCAGGCGCAAACAACCCGCACACAACAACCAGGCAGCCCGGGGCACCCGGCCCGCAGGCGCAACACACCCGCACACGACAACCGGCCGCACACAACACCCCACCCGGCGCAGGAGGCCCAAGCCTCAGGCTTCGCGCCGCCCGTCGTACCGCCGCGGCAACCCCAACGGGTTGCCATCGCGCAGCTCCGCCGGCAGCAACCCCTCCGGCGCGTCCTGGTAGACGACGGGCCGCAGCCACCGCTCGATCGCCGTACCGCCGACCGACGTGGACGTCGAGGTCGTGGCCGGGTACGGCCCCCCGTGGTGCATGGCCGGGGCCACCGCGACGCCCGTGGGCCAGCCGTTCACCACGACGCGCCCCGCCAGCGGGGTGAGCCGGCGCAGCAGTTCCGCGCCGGAGCCGTCGCCGCCGGACGCCTCGGCCTCGCTCAGGTGCGCCGTCGCCGTGAGGTTCCCGGGGAGCCGTCCGAGCACCCCCTCGACCTCCTCCGCGGTGCCGTACCGCGCGACGACCGTGACGGGCCCGAAGTGCTCCTCCAGCAGCGCGTCGTGCTCGCCGTCCTCCGCGAGCCGGGCGGCCGGGACGGAGACGAAGCCGGCGCGCACCAGGTGCTCGCCGCCGTCGCCGGGCTCGACCGGCGCCTCCACCTCGGGCAGCGTGGTCAGTTCGCGCACGCCCGCGATGAAGTTGTCCCGCATGCGGGCGTCGAGCAGGGTGCCGGGGGCGACGTCGCCCACCGCGGCCGCCAGGGACTTGAGGAGGCGGTCGCCCGCCTCCCCCGCAGGGGCCAGTACGAGGCCGGGCTTGACGCAGAACTGGCCGACGCCGAGCGTCACGGACCCGGCGAGCCCCGCGCCGATCTGCTCGGCGCGCTCCTCGGCCGCGGCCTCCGTGATGACGACCGGGTTGAGGCTGCCGAGTTCGCCGTGGAACGGGATCGGCACGGGTCGTGCCGCCGCCGCGTCGAAGAGGGCGCGCCCGCCCCGTACGGAGCCGGTGAACCCGGCGGCGGAGACCAGCGGGTGCTTGATGAGGTCGATGCCGGCCTGGAAGCCGTGGACCACCGAGACGACGTCGGCGGGCAACCCGACCTCCACGGCGGCCCGGCGCAGCGCGTCCGCGCACAGCTCGCTCGTCGCCGGGTGGTCGGGGTGGGCCTTGACCACGACGGGGCAGCCCGCCGCGAGCGCGCTGGCGGTGTCGCCGCCCGGCACGGAGAACGCGAGCGGGAAGTTGCTGGCGGAGTACACGGCCACGACGCCGAGCGGGATCTTGTAGCGCCTCAGGTCGGGCCGGGGCGGGGCGAGCGTCGCGTCGGCGTGGTCGATGATGACGTCGAGGAAGGCGCCCTCCTCGACGATCTCGGCGAAGGCCCTCAGCTGGTAGGTGGTGCGCCCGAGTTCGCCGGTGAGGCGGGCGGGGCCGAGGGCGGTCTCCGCGTCGGCGGCCTCCAGGATGCGGGGGCCGGCCCCCTCGAGGAAGTCCGCCGCGGTGCGCAGCAGCCGGGCCCGCACCTCGCGGTCGGCGAGCGCCGGGAAGGCCGCGGCGGCGGCGCGTACCGCGGCGTCGACCTCCTCGGCGGTGGCTTCGACGGCGACCTGCTCCCGCTGCTTCCCGGTTCGGGGATCGACGCTCCACACTGGTACGGCCACCGCGGGTACCTCCAGGCCTTTCGTTCGATATGCTGAACAGCATCCGCAACTGTGAATCTGTTCGGGAGCCTACTTGCGCGGGTCCCGGCCGAACAAGAGGGGTCCTCCGAGATGGCTGCAGGTGAGGGCGGGGCGCAGGTCAAATCCGCGGTGCGGACGGTGGAGCTGCTGGAGTTCTTCGCCGGGCAGCCCGGCATGCACAGCCTGGCCGCCGTGCAGGAGGCCGTCGGCTACCCCAAGTCCAGCCTGTACATGCTGCTGCGCACGCTCGTGGAACTGGGCTGGATCGAGACCGACGCCACCGGCACCCGCTACGGCATCGGCGTGCGCGCCCTGCTGGTCGGCACCTCGTACATCGACGGTGACGAGGTCGTGGCCGCGGCCCGCCCGACCCTGGACCGGCTCTCGGACGACACCAGCGAGACCATCCACCTCGCCCGCCTCGACGGCACCAGCGTCGTCTACCTGGCGACCCGTCAGTCCTCGCACTACCTGCGGCCGTTCACCCGCGTCGGCCGCCGGCTGCCGGCCCACTCCACCTCGCTCGGCAAGGCGCTGCTCGCCACGTACACCGACGAGCAGGTCCGCAAGCTGCTGCCGGAGACGCTGGAGCCGCTCACCGAGCACACCCACACCGACCGCGAGAAGCTGATCGCCGAGCTGCACCAGATCCGCGAGCAGGGCTACGCCGTGGACCGCGAGGAGAACACGCTCGGCCTGCGCTGCTTCGGCGTGGCCGTCCCCTACCGCACGCCCGCCCGTGACGCGATCAGCTGCTCGGTGCCGGTGGCCCGGCTGACCCCGGCCCACGAGCAGCTGATCAAGGACGCCCTCTTCGACGCGCGCGACCGCCTCACGCTGGCGACCCGCCGCCTCTGATCCGCCCGCTCAGGACTCCTCCCGGAGCACCCGGACCGCGCCCGGCGGCACGCTGAGCCGGCCGATGGCCCGCTCCCCGGTGAGCAGTTCCGTGCCCGGCACGTCGAGCGGCACCTTCACCTCGGCCCCGCTGTGGTTGATCACGAAGAGGTATGTGCCCTGCTCCCCGGCTCGGCGGACGACCTCGACGTCATGCGGCAGTTCGGCCCGGTCCGGCAGGCCCGCGTCCTCCGCGGCGGCGGCCAGGACCGCGCCGAGTTCCGCGGGGCCGAGCCGGGTGGAGACGTACCAGGCCGTGCCGGCCCCCAGGGCGTGCCGGGTGACGGCGGGGCGGCCTGCGGCGGGGCCGTCGGCGTAGGTCCACACCGGTTCGGCGCCGCGCGGCACGACGACCTCCGTCCACAGGTCGCCGGTGAGCGCGGGGGCCTCGGGGCCGTCGAGCCGGACCCGTTCGCCGTCGAGCAGGGGCGCGAACTCCTCGACCGTCAGCCCGAGCACGTCCCGCAGCGCGCCGGGCACGGGGCCCGGGTGGACGGTGTCGTGCTCGTCGACGACGCCCGAGAAGTAGGAGACCAGCAGCGTGCCGCCGCCCTCGACGTAGGCCCGCAGGTTCCGTCCGGCGGCCTCGGTGGTGAGGTAGAGGGCGGGGACGACGACAAGGGGATAGGCCGACAGGTCGGCTTCCGGGCGGGCGAAGTCGACGGTCAGATGGCGGTCGAACAGGGCCTCGTACCAGCTGTCCGCGCGTTCGCGCGCGTCATGGTCCTGGCTGGGCCGCCACTCGAGCTTCTGCGCCCACCAGGACTGCCAGTCCCACAGCACGGCGGCGTCCGCGACGGTCCGGGTGCCGGCGACCTCGGCGAGGGCGGCGATGTCGGCGCCCAGCCCGACGACCTCGCGCCAGACGCGGCTGTCGGTGCCGGCGTGCGGCAGCATCGCCGAGTGGAACTTCTCGGCGCCGTAGCGGGACTGCCGCCACTGGAAGAACAGGGCGCCCTCCGAGCCGCGGGCCACGTGCGCGAGGCTGTTGCGGGCCATCTGGCCGGGGGCCTTGGCGGGGTTGCGGCGCTGCCAGTTGACGCCGCTGGTGGAGTGCTCCAGCAGCAGCCAGGGGGCGCCGCCGGCGACGGAGCGGGTCAGGTCGGCGGCCATGGCCAGGTTGACGTGGGTGCGGCGGCCGTCGGTGATCAGGTAGTGGTCGTTGGTGACGAGGTCGACCTCGCGGCCCCAGGCCCAGTAGTCCATGGAGTCGCACTGGCTGAGCGCGGTCATGAAGTTGGTGGTGACCGGAACACCGGGTGACAGCCGGTGCAGGATGTCGCGTTCGGCGGTGAAGTTGCCGCGGACGGTCTCGTCCGTGAAGCGGGCGTAGTCGAGCTGCTGGGCCGGGTTGGCGACGGTGGGGGTCAGCCGCGGGGCGTCGACGTGCGCCCAGTCGCCGTACGCCTGGCCCCAGAAGGCCGTGCCCCAGGCCGCGTTGAGGGCGTCAAGGGTGCCGTGGCGGGCCCGCAGCCACTGCCGGAACTCCTCCGCGGACGCCTCGCAGTAGCAGGCGCCGACCGGTACGCCGTACTCGTTGTGGACGTGCCACAGGGCGAGGGCGGGGTGGCGGCCGTAGCGCTCGGCCAGCCGCTCGGTGATCCGGGCGGCGGCCGCGCGGTAGGCGGCGGAGCTGTGGCAGATGGCGCCGCGCGAGCCGAATCCGTAGCGGACGCCCTCGCGGCTGACCGGGAGCGCCTCGGGGTGGGCGGCGTAGAACCAGGCGGGCGGTACGACGGTGGGGGTGCCGAGGTCGGCGCGGATGCCGTGCTCGTGCAGCAGGTCCAGCAGCCGGTCGAGCCAGCCGAAGTCGTAGCGGCCGGGCTCGGGCTCCAGCTTCGACCAGGCGAAGATGCCGACGCTGACCATGGTCACACCGGCCTCGCGCATCAGCCGGACGTCCTCCTGCCAGACCTCCTCGGGCCACTGCTCGGGGTTGTAGTCGCCGCCGTAGGCAAGGCGCGCCATGGGATCTCCTGGGTCAACTCTGGGAACGTGCACAGCCTCCTGAGAGGCGGCTCGGCCAAGGTAACCGCAGGGCCACAGGCATTGACAAGTGTCGGAGATGTTTCTCTACTGTGAACGCTCACAGCGCCCCCGCGCACCCTCGTCAGGGGAGGAACCCATGAACAAGCGCCTCGTCGCCGCATTCGCCGCGGCCGCGCTCTCCACCACGCTGCTGGCCGGCTGCGGTTCGCCGGACGACGGCGGAGCGGGTGGAGACAGCGAGGACAGGGCCGGGTCGGGCCCTGTCGGCCTCACGTACTGGGCCTGGGCCCCCGGCCTGGACAAGGTCGCGGCGATCTGGAACGCCGGCCCCGGCAAGGAGGCCGGCATCACGGTCACGGTGAAGAAGCAGGCGTCCGGCGACGACCTCGTCACCAAGATCATCACGGCCTCGAAGGCGCACAAGGCGCCCGACCTGGTGCAGGCCGAGTTCCAGGCACTCCCCACTCTGGTGAGCAACGACGTCCTGGCCGACATATCCGGGCAGGCGGGCGACACGAAGAAGGACTTCGCCGAGGGCGTGTGGCAGCAGGTGACCCTCGGCTCCGACGCGGTGTACGCGATCCCGCAGGACACCGGGCCGCTGATGTTCTACTACCGCCAGGACCTGTTCACGAAGTACGGCCTGAGCGTGCCCACGACGTGGGACGAGTTCGCCGCCACCGCCCGCGCCCTGAAGAAGAAGGACCCGAAGAAGGCGCTGACCACCTTCTCCGCCACCGACCCCGGCCTGTTCGCGGGCCTGTCCCAGCAGGCGGGCGCGAAGTGGTGGACGACCGGCGGGGACAAGTGGAACGTCGCCATCGACGACGCCGCCTCCACCAAGGTCGCCGACTTCTGGGGCGGCCTGGTCGAGGAGGGCGCCATCGACAACCAGCCGATGTACACCCCCGCGTGGAACAAGGCGCTCAACACCGGCACCCAGATCGCCTGGGTGAGCGCCGTGTGGGCGCCGGGCGTGCTGACGACCGCGGCCCCCGACACCAAGGGCAAGTGGGCCATGGCGCCGCTGCCGCAGTGGACCGCGGGTGACCACGTCACGGGCAGCTGGGGCGGTTCCACGACCGGCGTCTCCAACGACTCGAAGCACAAGGACGCGGCGGTGAAGTTCGCGACCTGGCTCAACACCGACCCGGAGGCCGTGGCGGCCATGGTGAAGAACGGCGGCATCTACCCGGCGGCGACGGCCGCCCAGACCGGGGACGCGCTCGCCCAGGCGCCGGAGTTCTTCGCCAACCAGCCGGACTTCTACACCAAGGCCGCCGAGATCGCGAAGACCACCGCCCCGGGCGCGTGGGGCCCGAACGTGAACGTCGCCTACAGCGCGTTCAAGGACGCCTTCGGCAAGGCGGCGCAGGACAAGGCGGGCTTCGGCCCGGCGCTGGGCACGGTGCAGTCGACAACGGTCGCCGACATGAAGAAGCAGGGCTTCCCCGTCGCGGAGTAGCGCGGCACCCCCCAGGTCGACCGGGGGCACCACGCGCCCCCGGTCCCCGCCCGTCCGTCCCCCGTCCGAAACGAGCCGCCCATGCCGCCCTCGCCGACCGCCGCCCGGCGCACCCGACGCCTCGCCCCCTACGGATTCCTCGTCCCCGCCGTCGTCCTGTTCGCCGCGACCTTCGCACTCCCCATCGGCTACGCCCTCTACCTGAGCTTCCGCAAGATCGAGGTCAAGGGACTGGGCCTGGGCCGGGGCGCCCGCGGCGAGACCTGGGCGGGGCTGTCCAACTACGCCTCCGTCCTGTCCGACACCGAGCTCCTGCACGGCGCCGCCCGCATCCTCGGCTACGGCGCGATCGTGGTGCCGGTGATGCTGGGCCTCGCCCTGCTGTTCGCCCTGATGCTGGACGCCCAGCGGACCCGCCTGCGCGGCTTCTCGCGCCTGGCGATCTTCCTGCCGTACGCCGTGCCCGGGGTGGTCGCGGCGCTGCTGTGGGGCTTCCTCTACCTGCCCTCGCTCAGCCCGGTCCACTACGCGCTGGGCGCGCTGGGCCTGCCGGAGCCGGACCTGCTGAACGGCGGCGCGCTGTTCGGCGCGCTGGCGAACGTCGCCGTATGGGGCGGCACCGGCTTCAACATGATCGTGATCTACACCTCGCTGCGGGCGGTGCCCGCCGAGATCTACGAGGCCGCGCGGATCGACGGCTGCTCGGAGCTGCAGATCGCGCTGCGGGTCAAGATCCCCACGGTGGCGCCGGCGCTCGTGCTGACCTTCTTCTTCTCGATGATCGCGACCTTCCAGGTCTTCGGTGAGCCGATGACCCTCAAGGGGATGACCAACTCGATCTCCACGACCTGGAGTCCGCTGATGAAGGTCTACCAGGACGCCTTCGTCCGCGGCGACCTCCACTCGGCGGCGGCGACGTCCGTGGTCATCGCCGTCGTCACCCTCGTGCTGTCCTTCGGCTTCCTGCGGGCGGCCAACTCCCGTACCCGGCAGGAAGCCTCCTGATGAGCGTCACCGCAACCCCCCTCGACCGGCGGTCCGGCGCCACCGCGGAGGCGCGCGCCTCCGCGCCGCGGCGCCGCCGCCGTGCCGGCCTGGTCCCGACCGTCGTCCTGCTGCTCGGCGCCGCCTACTGCCTGCTCCCGGTGGCGTGGGTGCTGGTGGCGTCGACGAAGAGCAGCCGCGAGCTCTTCTCGACGTTCACCTTCCTGCCCGGCACGGGTCTGGCGGACAACCTCTCGGCGCTGTCCGCGTACCGCGACGGCGTCTACTGGCGGTGGATGCTCAACTCCCTGTTCTACGCGGGCTTCGGGGCGCTGCTGTCGACGGCGGTGTCCGCGATCAGCGGCTACGCGCTGGCTAAGTACCGCTTCCGCGGCCGTGAGGCGATCTTCAACGTCCTGCTGACGGGGGTGCTGATGCCGCCGGTCATCCTGGCGATCCCGCAGTACCTGCTGATGGCGAAGGCGGGTCTGGCCGACAGCTACCTGTCGGTGCTGCTGCCGAGCGTGCTGGCGCCGTACGGGATCTATCTGGCGCGGATCTACGCCTCCGCCGCCGTGCCGGACGAGGTGGTGGAGGCGGCCCGGGTGGACGGGGCGCGGGAGTGGCGGATCTTCCGCACGATCGCGCTGCCGGTGATGCTGCCGGGGCTGGTGACGGTCTTCCTCTTCCAGTTCGTGGCGATCTGGAACAACTTCCTGCTGCCGTTCATCATGCTCGGCGACGACGAGAAGTTCCCGGTGACGCTCGGCCTGTTCACCCTGCTCCAGCAGGGCGCCTCGGCGCCCGCCCTCTACACGCTGGTGATCACCGGCGCGATGCTGGCGATAATGCCGCTGATCGCGCTGTTCCTGGTCATCCAGAGGTTCTGGAGCCTGGACCTGCTCTCCGGGGCCGTAAAGTCCTGAGGAGCCCCCGAAGGAAGAACGGTATGAGCCGCACAGAACGACGCCGTCCCCCGACGATCCACGACGTGGCCCGCGAGGCGGGCGTGTCACGGGGCACGGTGTCGCGCGTCCTCAACGGCGGGCACAACGTGAGCCCGGCCGCGCTGGAAGCGGTCAACGCCGCCATCCGCCGCACCGGCTACGTGGTGAACCGGCACGCCCGCAGCCTGATCACCGGCCGGTCGGACTCGGTGGGCTTCCTGCTCACCGAGCCGCAGGAGCGCTTCTTCGAGGACCCGAACTTCAACGTGCTGCTCAGCGGCTGCACCCAGGCGCTGGCCGCGCACGACATACCGCTGCTGCTGATGATCGCCGGAGACGAGTCCGAGCGGCGGCGGATAACCCGCTACATCACCGCCGGGCACGTCGACGGCGTGCTGCTGGTGTCCAGCCACTCGGGGAATCCGGTCGCCGAGCGGCTGGAGGAGGCCGGGGTCCCGGTCGTCGCGTGCGGGGAGCCGCTGGGGCAGGGCGGCCGGGTCGCGTACGTGGCGGCCGACGAGCGGGGCGGCGCGCACCGGATGGTGCGGCACCTCGTGGCCACCGGGCGGCGCAGGGTCGCCATGATCACCGGGCCGCTGGACACCCCCGGCGGTGTCCAGCGGCTGGCGGGCTACCGGGAGGAGCTGGCGGCCTCGGGGCTGCCCGCGGACGAGTCGCTGGTCGCCGAGGGTGACTACAGCCGGTCCAGCGGCGAGGCCGCGATGACCGCGCTGCTGGACCGCGCCCCGGGCCTGGACGCGGTCTTCGTCGCCTCCGACCTGATGGCGCAGGGCGCGCTGGCGGCTCTGGAACGGGCCGGGCGGCGAGTGCCGGAGGACGTCGCGGTCGGCGGCTTCGACGACTCCCCCGCGGCACTGGCCACGCTGCCGCCGCTGACCACGATCCGCCAGCCGTGGGACCGGATCAGCGCCGAGATGGTGCGGCTGCTGCTCGCCCGCATCGCCGGTGACGAGCCCGCCGGGGTGATCCTCCCGACGGAGCTGGTGCGGCGGGAGTCGGCCTGAACATCCCCTAGGATCAAGGGAGTCGGGGCGCCGAAGCCGCCGCCCCCGGACTTGGAGGACCGGTGCGTCTCCCCCGCTCCCTTTCCGGCTGGACCATGGCCGTCTTCGGTCTGCTCGCCGCCGCGCTCGGCATCGTGGGGATCGTCTCGCCCGCTGTTCAGCTGTCCCTGCTCGGCTTCCACCAGCCGGACCACCGCGCGGCCGGCGACCACACCCTGGTCTTCCTCACGGCCTCCTCCATGGCGGCGCTCAACATGGGCGTGTACTACGTCCTGGCGGCCCTCGCCGACTGGCGCGCCTTCTTCCGCTGGACGGTCCCGTTCCGGGTGCTGACCTTCGTCGTCTTCACCACCGCCGTGGTGGCCGGCCGGGCGCCCTCCGGCTTCCTCGGGGTCGGCGTGTGGGAGGGCGTGGGCGCGCTGGTGACGGGCGCGGCCCTCTGGTACGAGGGCCGCAAGGCCCGGACCGCGGCCCCCGAGGGCGCAGCGGCGGTGTGACGTCCGCCGGCCGGGGACGGTCGGCCGACGGGGTGGTGCGGTTGGCGGGGCGGCGGTCGGTCAGAGCCTTCCGCTGCCCGCCCGGCAGTCCTTGCGAGGGGGTCGGGAGGGAAGGGGGAACGGGGGACGGCCGGCGGCGCACCGCACGGCGTGGGCGCCGCCGGCCGTCCCCTTCCCGGACGCGTGGATCAGGAGTTGTGCTTCTTCCAGTCCGCCTGCGCGGCGTTGAGCTTCCCGGCGAAGGCGTCCAGGAAGTCCTTGGCGCTCAGCCGGCCGAGGACGACCTTCTGGAACTCCGGTTCGCTGTCGGCCTTGCTGAGGGTGTTCCAGTCCGGCAGGTAGTAGGGCAGTTGGACGATCCTGGTCTTGGGGTCGGTGAGCGCGTCGATGGCGATCTTGGTGGCTCCCGCCGAGGCGATCCAGTCGTCGTCCTGCGCCTGGGTGTTGGACGGTATGGCCCCGGCCGACTCGTTCCACAGGCTGTTGGCCTCCGCGGAGGCGGCGAACTCGATGAACTTCCAGGCCGCCTGCTTGTTGCCGGAGCTCTTGAACAGGCCGATCCCGTCCACCGGATTGGAGACCGTCGTGCGCACCCCCGCCGCGTCGACCGGCATGGCCACGCCCGCGAACTTGTCCTTGCCGAGGGCGTCCAGGTGGTTCTGGAAGGAGCCCAGGTTGTGCTGGAGGATGCCGATCCTGCCGTTGTCGAACTCGGCGACCATCTTGGTGAAGTCGTTGTTGAGGTCGGCTTCCGGCGTGGTCTTCTTGTACAGCGCGACGTACTTCTCCAGCGCCGCCACGTTCTTCGGGTCGTTGACGGTGGTCGAGTCGCCGTTCCAGAAGCTGTCGATGCCGGACTGCCCGTACATCATGTCCAGGGCCTGGGCGATCGAGCCGGCGCCACCGCGGAAGGTGAAGCCGAACTCGTTGTTCTTCCGGTCGGTCAGCTTCTCCGTCGCCGTGAAGAAGGCGTCCCAGGTGGTGGGCGCGGGCACCCCCGCGGCCTCGAAGAGGTCGGTGCGGTACCACAGGACGCCCATGTTGGCGGAGGTCGGCACCGAGAACAGCTCGTCGCCGCCGCCCGCCACCTGCACGCTCTTGACCAGGTTGGGGTCGAACCCGCCCTTCAGCGAGCTGTCCTCGATGCGGTCGGTCACCGGGTCCAGGGCGTCCTGCGCCACCAGGCTCGCGAGCATCGCGGTGCCCACGCCGCCCACGTCGGGCAGGCCCTTGCCGCCCGCGATGGCGGTGTCGTACTTGGACTGCACGTCGGCGGCGGCGACCCCGACGTACTTCACCTTGATGTCCGGGTTCTTCTTCTCGAAGCGGGAGATGATCTCCTTCCACACCTCGGTGCGGACACCGCCGTTGTTGTCCCAGAAGGTGACGGTGCCCTTGCCGCTGCCCTCGCCGCCCTCGCTTCCCTTGCCGTCCGTGCCGCAGGCGGACGCGGTCAGCGCCAGTGCGGAGACGGCCGCGACGGCGGCGGCGAGGCGTGCTCCGCGACCCTTCGGTGCTCTCATGGTGACTCTCCTGTCGGGGTGTGTGCGGGTGGTGGGGACGTACGGGGCGGCCGGGGGTCCGGCGCGGGTTCCGGGGCGGGCGGGCCGGCCGTGCCCCCCGTGATCCGGAAGTGCGTGAAGTGCGCGGTCCCGGCGGGACCGCCGGGGCCGGTCGGCGCGGTCGGCGCGGCGGGCGCGGTGGCGAAGAGCCCGAGCAGGGCGCCGACCCACCGCCACGGCGTGGCGGCGAACACCGGGCCCGAGGGGCGCGGTCCGTCCCCGGTGTCCGCGGCGAAGCGGCAGCGGGCGCCCGGGGTCACCTCGACGCGCAGCGAGGCGCGCCCGTCCGGCGCCGGGCGGTCCCGAGCCGCGTCGCGTTCGGCCGCGGCGTCGGACTCGGCGAAGCGGTGCACCAGGTGGACGCCGTCCGCGGAACGCTCCAGGCCGATCCAGCCGTAGGCGTCGCCGACCACGGCCAGCCCGGCCCTGGCGCCGTCGGCCGCGGCGTCCAGCGCGATGTCGACGGTGACGGTGAAGGACTCGGCGGGCAGCCTCTGCGCAAGGACGTTGGGCAGCCGCCGCAGGTCATCGGCGTCGGCGGTGCGCACGCAGGTCAGACGGAGCGCGTCGCCGCCGTGCGCGGTGGTCCAGCCGGGCCGCGGGGCGGCGGCCCAGGACCACTGCCGGCCGAACCGTCCGCCCGGGAAGTCGTCGTCGGTGGCCGGGGCCTCGGGCGGCTGCGGCTCGGCGGTCGCCGGCTTGGCGTGCCGGGCGACGGGTTCGCCCGCGTCGCCCGCCAGGGGCCAGCCGTCCGCCGTCCAGCGCAGCGGCTGCAGGTGCACCACACGCCCGTACGCGCCGCGCTGCTGGAAGTGCAGGAACCAGTCCTCGCCCCGCGCGGTGCGCACCCAGGCGCCCTGGTGCGGCCCGTTGACCGCGGTGCGCCCCTGTTCGAGCACCACGGCCTCCTCGTAGGGGCCGAAGAAGTCGCGTGCGCGGAACGCACCCTGCCAGCCGGTCTCCACCCCGCCCGCCGGCGCGAGGATCCAGTACCAGCCGTCGTGCCGGTGGAGCTTGGGGCCCTCCAGGGTGAACCAGCCCGGGATCGTGTCGCCGTCCACGACCACCCGGCCCTCGTCCAGCAGTTCCCGGCCGTCCGGGCTCATCCGGTGCCCGGTGAGCCGGTTCTTCACCCCGGAGCGGGACCTGGCCCAGGCATGCGCCAGGTAGGCGGTGCCGTCCTCGTCCCACAGCGGGCAGGGGTCGATCAGGCCCTTGCCGGCCTTCAGCAGGTGCGGACGGGTCCACGGGCCACGCGGATCGGGCGCGTTGACCTGGAACAGCCCGGTGTCGGGGTCGCCCCAGAAGATCCAGAAGCGGCCGTCGTGGTGCCGCAGCGACGGCGCCCACACCCCGCAGTCGTGCCGGGGCACGGCGGACCCCCGTACGGGACGGTCCAGCGCGTGCCCGATGATCCGCCAGTTGACGAGGTCGCGGGAGTGCAGGACCGGCAGGCCGGGGACGCGGCCGAAGCTGGAGGCGGTCAGGTAGTGGTCGTCGCCGACGCGGATGACGTCGGGGTCGGACCAGTCGGCGTGGAGCACCGGGTTGCGGTAGGTGCCGTCGCCGAGGTCGGCCGTCCAGGGGCGCATCGTCAGCCGCTCCCCTCGACGAGTCGGCGGGCCAGCGCGCCGGCCTCGTCGGAGCGGAGCCGCCCGTCGGCGACGGCGGTGGCGATCCGCCGGGTGACGGTGCCGCCCGCCGGGACGGGCAGCCGCCGCGCCCAGGCGAGGGAGGAGCCGACGCCCGGGTACTCGGCGGTGCGCACGAACCACGGGTCGCGGCGGGTCGCGCCGGTCGCCCCGGCGAAGACCAGCGTCCAGCCCTCGCCGGACAGGGCCAGCCATTCGGCCGCCCGGCCGTGCACCGCCTCCTCGCCCTCCGCGTCGGCCGTGAACACCCCTGCCCGCTCCGGCTCGGCGGGAGCCCGCCAGAAGAAGCCGCCGTAACCGGCGCCGGGGCGGCCGTTGGTGGCGGGGCTGCCGATGGTCAGTTCCCGGTCGCCGGGGTTGGCCAGCGCAAAGGTGACGTCGAGCGCCCAGCAGTCCGTGCCGAGCGCGCGGGCCGCGACCGTCCTGCGCTCGCGGAGCAGTTCGCGGTCCCCGAAGCGCCAGGACAGCTCCTCGGTGAAGCCCTCCGGGCCGTTGCGGAACAGGCCCAGATGCTCCTGGACGCCGTGGTCGTCCAGCTCGGTGGGGCCGCGGCCGCGTACGTAGGTGCGGCCGCCCCAGAAGTTGCGCCCGTCGACGTCCGGAACCGCGACGCTCACCCCGAGGTGGTGGAGGTGGTCGCCGGGCATGAACTCGGTGACGGGCACCCCGGCCAGGGTCGTCAGCGGGTGCAGGTACGGGCGCGGGGAGAGCCGTCCGGGCAGCTCGGCGCGGTGGACGTACCGCCCCACAGCGCGTCCGGCGACGCGCAGGGTCGTGGCCGTCATCGCGGGACCACCCCGCCGGCGGCGGCCCAGGGGGCGCCCAGTTCGGAGAAGAGGGCCAGGCGCTCGGCGCCCGCGGAGACCATGGCGTCGACCCCGGTGACGACGCGCCTGGCGGAGCGTTCGCCGGGTTCGGTGCGCCAGGCGTCCGGGAGGAGCGGCACCGGGTCCGGCGCGGTGCGCACGGCCTCGACGACCTTCATGAAGGCGCCGGTCGCGTGGGGCGGCACGAGCAGGTCCTCGCCGTGCCGGACGTGCGCGACCAGGTTCTCCAGCAGGTCGGTGCGCCCGTACCGCCGCTCCTGCGGCCCGTGCCCGGCGCGTTGCAGCAGGACGCGGTCGTGCTTGTACCAGAAGGTCACCCGGCCGCGGTCGCCGTGGACGACCACGTACGGTTCGGTGTTCCGCTCGGCGCACAGGGTGGCGGTGACCGTGACGACCGTGCCCCGTGCGGTGCGCAGCCGCAGCGCGGAGGTGTCGTCGGCCTCGATGGCGTTGGCCCGGAAGAGCTCCAGCTCGATCGCCCCGACGTCCTCGGCGCGTTCGGTTCCGTCCAGGGCGAGCGCGGTGGCGACGGCGTGGGCGAGCGGGTTGGTGAGCACCCCGTCGACGACGTCCGTCGCGCCGATCCTGCGCCGCCCCGACCAGGCGGCCCGGCGGAAGTAGTGCTCCTCGCGCACCCAGTTGCCGGCCGCGCCGATACCGCGCACGGCGCCGATCGCGCCGTCGGCGACGAGCCTCCGCACGGCGGCCAGGGCGTGCGAGCCGAGCGACTGGAAGCCGATCTGGCAGGCCCGCCCGCTCGCCTCGACCCCGGCGACCAGCCGCTCGTACGCGGCGTAGGAGGGCGCGGGCGGCTTCTCCAGCAGCACGTGGGCGCCCTGCGCGGCCGCGGCCAGCGCCAGGTCGGTGTGCGTGTGGATGGGGGTGCAGACGATGACGATCCCGGCGCCGGTCCGCGCGGTCAGCTCGCCCAGGTCGGTGCCCCGGGCGGGTTCGGGGAACCCGGCCGGCTCCCCCGGCGCGAGCGCGGCGGTGTCGCAGATCCCGGCGAGGCGCACCAGCCCGGTGGCCGAGAGCCTGCGCAGGTTCTCCAGGTGCCAGGCGCCGTGACCGCGGGCCCCGGCCAGGACGACGGGCACGGGCGCGGCGCCGGACGGCGTCACGGGCGGGCCGCCGCCGGCGGGCCGTGGGGATGCTTCACGCACGGTTCGGACCTCCTCGTCCGTGGGGGATCTGCGGTGCAGGGACGGGCGTCAGCCCTTCACCGCGCCCGCACTGAAGCCGGTGACCAGCCACTTCTGGATGAAGGCGAAGACGATGACGACGGGCACGGCGGCCACGACGCCGCCCGCGGCGAGCGTCCCGAGCTCGACGCTCTCGCCGGAGCCGATGGTGTAGCTGAGGCCGACGGGGATCGTGTACTTCTCCTGCGTGCTGAGGAACATCAGTGAGAACAGGAAGTGGTTCCAGCTGTGCACGAAGGCGAAGGAGCCCACCGCGATCAGTCCCGGGCGCAGCAGCGGCAGCACGACCGCGCAGAAGGCGCGGATCCGGCCGCAGCCGTCGACCCAGGCGGCCTCCTCGAGCGACACCGGCACGTTCCTGATGAAGCCGCTGATGAGGATGATCGACAGGGGCAGCTGGAAGACCGTCTCTGCGACGATGACGCTCCACAGGGAGTCGATCATGCGCAGTTCGCTGAAGATCTGGAAGAGCGGCACCAGCATCAGCGCGCCCGGGATGAACTGCGAGCACAGCAGGGCCAGCAGGAAGGCCCGCTTGGCGCGGAAGTCGAAGCGGGCCAGCGCGTAGCCGCCGAGCAGCGCGACCACGGTGGTCATCACGAGCGTGGCCACGCCGATGAGCAGGCTGTTCCTGAAGAACACCGCGAAGCCGAGGTCGTTCCACACCTTCGAGAAGTGCGCGGTGGTGGCCGGCCACGGCACCAGCGAGGTGGACCCCGAGGGACGCAGCGCGAACAGCAGCATCCAGTAGAAGGGGACGAGCGTGAACAGCAGGTACAGGCCGAGCGGCAGGTAGATCTGCCAGCGGGGCGCACCCGCGGTGAGCGCCCGTCGCCCGCGGCGCGGCCCGGTGCCGCCGCTGTCGGGGCGCGTCGCGGGCGCCGTGTGCGGCAGGGGGACGCCGTTCGTCTCCGGCACGGTGGTGGTCATGTGCGGTCGCTCCCGAACTTGCTGAGACGCAGGTAGACGATGGAGCAGAACAGGAGGATCACGAAGGCGACGGTGGTGAGCGCGGACGCGTAGCCGAAGTCGTGGCCGTCGATGCCGGTGTTGGCGACGTACAGCGGCAGCGTCGTCGTCGACCCGGCGGGACCGCCGCCGGTGAGCGTGTAGAGCAGGTCGACGTTGTTGAACTCCCACACCGCGCGCAGCAGCGTGGACAGCACGATGGCGTCCCGCAGGTGGGGCAGCGTGATGTGGAAGAACCGCCGGAAGCGGCCCGCGCCGTCGACCGAGGCGGCCTCGTACAGCTCGTTCGGGATGGACTGCAGGTCGGCGAGGATGAGGATGGCGAAGAACGGCACCCCGCGCCACAGTTCGGCCAGGACGGCGGCGGGGAAGACGGTGCTGGGGTCGGACAGCACCGAGGTGCCGTACTCGCCGATGCCGGCGTCCGCGAGGTAGCGGCTGATGCCGGTGGCGGGGTTGTACAGCAGCATCCAGATCGTGGTGGTCAGCACGCCGGAGACGGCCCACGGCGAGAAGACCAGGGCGCGCGACAGGCCGCGGCCGACGAAGGTCTGGTTGACGATCAGGGCCAGCGCCAGCCCGAGCGCGAGCTGCAGTCCCACCTCCGCGACGACCCACTTGAGGCTGAAGAGCAGGCTCTGCCAGAACAGCGGGTCGTCGAAGAGGATCCGCCGGAAGTTGCCGAGGCCGGCGAAGCCGTTCCGCCAGGGCTTGGTGACGTTGTAGTCCTGCAGGCTGTAGTAGAGGACGCTGAGCATCGGGTAGGCGATGAAGCCCAGCATCAGCAGGACGGCCGGGGCGATCAGGAGGTACGGGGTGCGCCGGGCCGCGCCGGACGGCCGGCGCCGCGGGGGCCGGGGTGGTTTCGCCACGGCTGTGGCCATGACCGGTACTCCTTCGTACGGGTACGGGGAAAGCGCTTGCTGAGTGGTGCGGGGCCGCCACGGGCGCGGTGGCGGTACGGGCGGTGCGGGGTGGTGCGCGGCGGGCGTCAGCCCGCGTAGGGCTCCGGCACTTCTCCGGGCCGGGCCAGGAAGCGGAAGTCGCAGCCGGTGTCGGCCTGGGTGATCTGGTCCTGGTACAGCGCGCCGTAGCCGCGTCCGTAGCGGGGCGGCGGTGCCTGCCACTGCGCGCGCCGGCGTTCCAGTTCCGCGTCGTCGACCTCCAGGCGCAGGGTGCGCGCCCGGACGTCCAGGGTGATCAGGTCCCCGGTGCGGACGAGGGCGAGTGGTCCGCCCACGTGCGACTCGGGCGCCACGTGCAGCACGCACGCGCCGTAACTCGTGCCGCTCATGCGGGCGTCGGAGATGCGCACCATGTCCCGCACCCCCTTCTTCAGGAGGTGGCCGGGCAGCGGCAGCATCCCGTACTCGGGCATGCCCGGGCCGCCGAGCGGGCCGGAGCCGCGCAGCACGAGCACGCTGTCCTCGGTGATGCCGAGCGCCGGGTCGTCGATGGTGCGCTGCAGGGTCCGGTAGTCGTCGAACACCACGGCCGGGCCGGTGTGCTTGAGCAGGTGCGGCTCGGCGGCGATGTGCTTGATGACCGCGCCGTCCGGGCACAGGTTGCCGCGCAGGACGGCGACGCCGCCCTCCGCCGCCAGCGGCGCGTCCAGCGGGCGGATCACGTCGTCGTCGTGGACGAGCGCCCCGGCCAGCTGCTCGCGCAGGGTCCTGTACGCGACGGTGGGCCGGTCGAGGTGCAGGACGCCGGCGTCCCGCAGCCGGGTCAGGAACCCGGGGAGGCCGCCCGCGAAGTGGAAGTCCTCCATCAGGTGGCGGCCGCCCGGCCGGAGGTTCGCCAGGACCGGCACCGTGCGGGCGATGCGGTCGAAGTCGTCCAGCGTCAGCGGGACACCGCTGCGCCCGGCCATCGCGATCAGGTGGATCACGGCGTTGGTCGAACCGCCGAGGGCGAGCACCGTGGCCACCGCGTCCTCGTACGCCTCGCGGGTGAGGATCGCCGACGGCCGCAGGTCCTCCCGCACGAGATCGACGATCCGCATCCCGGAGGCCGCCGCCATGCGGTCGTGCCCGGAGTCGACGGCCGGGATCGACGACGCGCCCGGCACCGTCATCCCCAGCGCCTCCGCCGCCGCGGTCAGCGTGGAGGCGGTGCCCATGGTCATGCAGTGACCGGGCGAACGGGCCAGCCCGCTCTCCAGCTCGGCCATCTCGCAGTCGCCGATGAGCCCGGCCCGCTTGTCGTCCCAGTACTTCCACATGTCGGTGCCGGAGCCCAGCACCTCGGTGCGCCAGTGCCCGGGCAGCATGGGCCCGGCCGGCACGAACACCGCCGGCAGGTCGGCGCTCGCGGCCCCCATGAGCAGCGCCGGCGTGGACTTGTCGCAACCGCCCATCAGGACCGCCCCGTCCACCGGGTAGGAGCGCAGCAGCTCCTCGGTCTCCATCGCGAGCAGGTTGCGGTAGAGCATCGGCGTCGGCTTCTGGTACGTCTCCGAGAGCGTCGCGACGGGGAACTCCAGGGGGAAGCCGCCCGCCTGCCACACCCCGCGCTTGACCGCCTGGGCCCGTTCGCGCAGGTGGACGTGGCAGGGGTTGATGTCGCTCCAGGTGTTGAGGACCGCGATCACCGGCTTGCCCAGGTGCTCCTCGGGCAGGTAGCCCAGCTGCCGGGTGCGGGCCCGGTGGCTGAACGAGCGCAGGCCGTCGGTCCCGTACCACTGGTGGCTGCGGAGCTCTTCCGGCTTCTTCATGGCGGCCCTCCGTCCCCTCCCGGCTCACAGGTCCCAGCCGGCGAGCAGGGCGGCAACCCGCTCGCGCCGGTCCCCGGTCAGCAGGCGGCTGGGCGGGCGCACCTCGCGGCGGCACAGTCCCAGCACCGCCAGCGCCTCCTTCACCACCGACACGTTGTTGGCGGAACTCTGCTCGGCCCGCAGGTCCTCGAACTCCCTGATCTGCTCCCACACCTTCATCGCCGCCGCGTAGTCGCCGTCGCGCAGCGCGCGCAGCATCTCCAGTGACACCCGGGGCGCGACGTTGACCAGGCCCGAGGTGAAGCCGGTCGCGCCCATCGCCCAGTACGCGGGGGCGTACAGCTCGGCGAGGCCCGCGACCCAGGTGAAGCGCTCCAGCCCCGCGTCCCGCGCCACCGCCGCGAAGCGGGCGGCGTCGGGCACCGCGTACTTCACCCCGACGACGTTCGGGCACAACGCGCCGAGGCGCGCGATCAGTCCGCCGTCCAGCAACGGGTTGCGGACGTACGGGACGACCGCGGTCTCCGGGACGGCCTCCGCGATGGCGCGGTGGTAGTCCACCCAGCCCTCCGGCGACACGTACGGGTGGATCGGCTGGTGCACCATCACCGTCTGTGCCCCGGCGTCCCGCGCGTGCCGCGCGGCGGCCACCGCGGTCGGCACGTCGTGGCCGACGCCCACCACGACCTGGGTGCCCGGGTCCGCCTCCGCCATCGTCAGCTCGACGACCAGCCGCCGCTCGGCCGGGTCGAGGGCGTAGAACTCCCCGGTGTTGCCGTTCGGCGTGACCGTCCGCACCCCGCTGTCGAGCAGTCTGCGCAGCAGCGCCCGGTACGCGGCGCGCTCCACGCCCCCGTCCGCGTCGAACGGGGTCACCGGGATCGCCACGACATCGGCGAGCGCTGACGACTGCTCTGCGAATGACATTCGATAGCCCTTCAACTCGGGTGGCTGCGGGGTGCGGTGGGGGCGGCGGACGGGGGGAGCGGGCGCGCGGGGGGCCGTCCCCTCACCCCCGCGCGCCCGCGGCTCAGCGGGCCGGCCCGCCGCCGCCGTCCGGGCCCTCGGGGAACGCCCGGGCCACGAAGCTCGCGATGTGGTCGTGGAGCAGCCGCGCCGCGCCGTCCGCGTCACCGTCCAGCGCACGCGCCAGGATCTCCCGGTGCTCGCGGGCCTCCTGCTCCCACGACGGCGTCTCCTGCCAGACCACGGCCGAGACCAGGGCCGCCTGGTCCCGCACGTCGTCGAGCATCCGGCCCAGCAGGGGGTTGCCGCACGGCGTGTACAGCGCCCGGTGGAACTCCCGGTTGGCGAGCGACCGGTCGGCCCGGTCCCCCGCCTCGTCGGCCCGCGACAGCGCCTCCCGCGCGGCGTCCAGCGGGGCGCGGTGCGTGACGGTACGGCGCAGGGCCTCCGGCTCCAGCAGCAGACGCACGTCGTACACCTGACGCGCCATCTCCGCGTCCACCGTCCGCACGGTCACGCCCTTGTACTGGCTCATCACGACCAGCCCGGTGCCGGCGAGCGTCTTGAGCGCCTCCCGCACGGGCGTCTTCGACACCCCGAACTGCGCGGCCAGCTCGGCCTCCACGAGTGCCTGACCGGGCTTCAGCTGCCCGGTCAGTATCCCGTGCTTGATCGTTTCCAGCACGACCTGGGTACGGGACGGAATCGGCGTCGGCGCGGTGCCGGCGAGCAGGTCCATGGGGGCTCTTTCGGATCTCGCGTATGGCGTCTCATATATGACGTACGAAGTACGACGCGACGAAGGTAGGGCGGGGGGCGGGGTACGTCAATGGGTTGCGCCCGGTTGTCGTGTGCGGGTTGGTTGCGCCTGCGGGCCGGGTGCGCCGGTCTGCCCGGTTGTCGTGTGCGGGTCGTTTGCGCCTGCGGCGGGCTGTCCCCCGCCCTCCCGCCCGATTGCCCGGCGCGGTTGGTGCGGGCCTGCGCGCGTGCGTGGTGGGCCGGGGGCGGGGCCTCCGGGGCTGGGCATTCTGTACCGCATATTTATGTGCATGGCGGGCACCTGCGCTCGGTGCCCCGGATGCCGCACACAAATATCCCGCAGCGTCCAGAACATCCACCCCTACGACCCCACCCCCTCCGTATCGCGGGCGACCAACGGCCGGTGGGGGGTGATGGGGGGGCGCCCCTACCCACACCGCGAGGAACGGCCCCCAGCAGGGGGACCCCCGGCCGCAGGCCGAGCAAGGGTGCACGCACCCGTGGCCGGGGCGGTACCTCCCACAGGACGACTGGCGCACCTCACCCACCGGCGCTCCAGGGCTTTGCCGTCACGGCGACGCCGAAGGCCGCCAGGCGGCAGATCACGACGATTGCCGATCGGCCCTGGCGTCCGGCGGGCGTCCGACTCGCAACCAGGTTCAGTCTTGGGACCACACCGAGTGAGGCCGCCCCTGAGCGAAGGCCGAAACAGGGCAACACGCACACGGCAACGGGCCGCTCAGCAGAGCGATCAGCGCCCGCGCGCCCTATCGCCGGCATCGGCCCGAGCACCCCGAAAGACCTTCAGGTCCGATCGCGGCGGAGCCGGCGCGGGCCTCAGCCACCACCCCCATGACCGTGGGCGTTCAGTCCCGGACCGCCCTCAACCACCCACCGGCCGTCAGTCGCCCACGGATACGGAGGGGGCGGGGTCGTAGGGGTGGATGTTCTGGACGCTGCGGGATATTTGTGTGCGGCATCCGGGGCTCGGACATGGACCGCCCGCCATGCACGTAAATAACCCAGTCCAGGACGTGCAGCCCCGGAGGCCCCGCACCCGGCCCACCACGCACCCTGCGAGGCGGTCACTGACCGCGCCGGGCAATCGGGGGGGTGGGCGGGAGAACCGCCCGCCGCAGGCGCAAACAACCCGCACACAACAACCAACCGGCCCACGAGGCGCAAGCCTCACCCCACCTCCGCCAAGAACGCCCGCACCTCCGCCAGATCCCCCTCCGACGCGAGCCCCGCGTGGTAAAGCCGCAACTCCGTCGCCCCGGCAGCCGCCGCCCGGGCCGCGTCCGCGGCCAGCGTGCCGGGGCTGCCGCCCATCCCGGCGACCACGGGGAAGTTGGCGGCCAGCACGGTCCCCGGCCGCGCGTGCGGCACGCAGGCCGCGATCAGGTCCGCCCCGGGCAGCACGAGCCCGTCCGCGTGGCCCAGGACCCACTCCGGGTCGACGCCGGCGTTGGCCCCGCAGCGGTGCGCGTGCGGGTCCGCGTGGAGCAGCACCTGGAACCCCGGTGCCGCGGCGACCCGTACCGCCTCCACCGCGGCCCGCTGCAGGTCCCGCGCGACGGAGCCCCGCCACGCCATGGTCAGCCCCGCGAGGTCCGCCCCGAGCAGTTTCTCGACGTCGGCCCACTCGTCGGGCCCGGGGGCCCACTCCCCCGCCCATACCGGCGCGAGGGCGCCCCGTACGGCCGCCCGCAGTTCCTCCGGGTCCGCGCCCAGCCCGGCGTACCCCGCCTCGCACGCGGGGCAGAAGCACAGGGACATCAGGTACTGCGCGGCCCCGGGCAGCGGCACGCCGCCCGTCTTGTCGTGGGCGTGCAGGTGGGCGAGGCCGTACCAGCCGCAGGACTCCAGTTCCGTGCCGCCGGTACCCGTCCCCGGCCGCACCGCGGCCTCCGCCGCCAGCGTGACCAGGTACGCGCGCACCTCCGGCTGGGCGATGCACGGCGCCCAGGGGTAGCGGTCGCCGTAGGCGTTGCGCACGTTCACCCGGGGGTGTTCGTCCCCGAGGCGGGAGTTGTGGGCGAGCACGACCCAGGAGTGCACGGCCAGTCCGGCCGCCCGCAGGGCCCGCGCGGCCTCGCCGTAGGCGTCCTCGGCGCCCGCCCAGTCCTGGGTGTACGGCCGCAGGGCGCGCCCCGCCCAGCGGCGTTCGTCGGGCGGGTAGAGCACGGCGGCGTGGCGGGCGGTGACGACGCGGTGCCCGGGGTGGCGGGGGGTCAGCGCCCGGGTGGAGTGGTAGGCGGAGGCGAGGGTGACCTGCTGGACGCCGAGGCCGGCCATGCGGTCCGCCGCCTCCGGGTCGCCGATGACGTCCCACGGGTAGACGAAGGTGGAGGCTCTCAACACGGCTCCTGGTGATCGGGGTTGACGCGGGCCACCGTACGTCAGTCCTCGCCGAGCAGGGCGAGTCCGCGGTCGATGAGTTCGGCGAGTTCCTTGACGTGCGCGGGCGCGGGCTCGGACAGCGGCGGGCGTACCTCGCCGACGTCGAGCCCGCTCAGCCGGACCCCGGCCTTGACGAGGGAGACGGCGTAGCCGCGGCCCTGGTGGCGCAGTTCCACCAGCGGCCGGTAGAAGCCGTCGAGCAGGGCGTTGACGGTGGCGTCGTCGCCACCGGTCAGGGCGCGGTGGAAGGCGAGGGCGATCTCGGGCGCGAAGCAGAAGACGGCGGAGGAGTAGAGGGTGACGCCGATGCCGCGGTAGGCGAGGCCGGTGAGTTCGGCGGTGGGGAGGCCGTTGAAGTAGCGGAAGTCGCGGTCGGGGACGGTGCTGCGGACGGCGCTGATGATGCGCTGCATCAGGTCGAGGTCGCCGACGCCGTCCTTGAGGCCGATGATGCGCGGGATGCGGGCGAGTTCGGCGACGGTCGCGGGGGTGAGGACGGCGTTGTCGCGCTGGTAGACGATGACGTCGAGCGAGGTGCCCTCGGCGAGCGCCGCGTAGTGGCGCAGCAGTCCGGCCTGGTCGGCGACGACGAGGTAGGGGGGCATGGCGAGCAGTCCGTCGGCGCCCGCCTCCTCGGCGAGCCGCGCGAACTGCAGGGCCAGGGCGGTGCCGTAGCCGGCGCCGGCGACGACCGGGACCCGGCCCGCGGACTCCTCGACGGCCGCCGCGACGCAGGCGCGGTACTCCTCGGGCGTCAGCGCGTGGAACTCGCCGGTGCCGCAGCACGCGAACACCGCCCCGGCCCCGGCCTCGATCCCGCGGCGCACGTGCGCGCGGAAGACCTCGAGGTCGACGGCGCCGTCCGGGCCGAAGGGCGTCACGGGGAAGAACAGCAGGCCGTCGAGGCGCGCGGTGAGTGAGGCGGCATCGGTCATCGGCTTCTCCCTGAAGACTGGCGTCTGTGCGCTCATCTGATCGATGTCTATATTCATGAACGCGTTCACGCTAAGGCAGCACAGGGGAAGGGTCAAGGAAGACAGCCGCAGGTGGGGGAGTCTTGACGCTTCGACAAGCGCTCTTTAGCGTGTCCATGAATATGAATGACGTCCATGAGCATGGACGTCCGATCGAGGAGACCCGCGCATGCCCGCTCCCCGCACCGTCCTGCTCACCGGCGCCGCAGGCGGTCTGGGCACCCTGATGCGCGAGCTGCTGCCGGCGCACGGCTACCAGTTGCGCCTTCTCGACATGCTGCCCGTCGAGGGCGCGCCCGACGCGATCATCGCCGACCTGGCGGACCGCGCCGCCCTGCGCGAGGCCGTGCGCGGGGTCGACGCGATCATCCACCTCGCGGGCATCTCCCTGGAAGCCCCCTTCGAGAAGATCCTGCGCGCCAACATCGAGGGCACGTACAACCTCTACGAGGCCGCCCGGGAGGAGGGCGTTCCGCGGATCGTCTTCGCCTCCAGCAACCACGCGGTGGGCTTCACGCCGCGCCCGGTCGGGGACGACCCGCTCATCCCGGTCGACACCCCGCGCCGCCCCGACACCTTCTACGGCCTGTCCAAGTGCTTCGGCGAGGACCTGGCCCAGCTCTACTGGGACCTGCACGGCCTGGAGACCGTCTCGATCCGCATCGGCTCCTGCTTCCGCGAGCCGACGTCGGTGCGCATGCTGTCGGTCTGGATGAGCCCGGAGGACTGCGCGCGGCTGCTGCACGCAGCCCTCACCGCCGAGGGCGTCGGGCACACCGTGGTCTACGGCAGCTCCGCCAACACCCGGCTGTGGTGGGACCTGTCCTCCGCTCGGGCGCTCGGCTACGAACCGCAGGACGACTCCGAGCCCTTCGCGGCCGGGCTCGTGGCCGCGCAGGGGGAACTCGACCCGGCGAACCCGGACCACGCACACCTCGGCGGCCACTTCACCACGCACCCGCCCATCTGGCCCCACTGACCCGGGGGCGGCCCTCGGCGGCCGCGCTCCGCACATCCGTTCACCTGGTGGATCCGCGCGGTGCGCGGCGCCCGGGGAGGCGGGCCAGTGCGCGAGCGAGGCGGCGTCCCCGGGGACGCCGACCCGGCCGGTGAGGGTCTGGCCGACGAGGAACGCGCGCCGCTACCGCGTCGTGCGCCCGCCGAAGAATCCGGTGTCGTC
Source organism: Actinacidiphila glaucinigra (assembly GCF_035918135.1). Classification (NCBI taxonomy): domain Bacteria; kingdom Bacillati; phylum Actinomycetota; class Actinomycetes; order Kitasatosporales; family Streptomycetaceae; genus Actinacidiphila; species Actinacidiphila glaucinigra. Next base: position 6,629,492 of record NZ_CP109144.1, on the reverse strand, counting down.
GACGAAGCCGGGCGCGATGACGTCGACGGTGATCCCGCGCGCGCCCAGGTCCGCCGCCAGGTCGCAGGCGTAAGGGTGCAGGGCGGCCTCGGCGGCGCCGTACGAGCCGGAGCCGCCGCCGCGCACGGCGGTCAGCACGGCGGACCGGAAGTCGCCCGTCCACAGCTCGGTGAGCGACGGTTCGCCGGCGCCGGGGGCGACGTTCCCGCCCGCGTTGTCGACCGGGACGTCCACCCGGCCGAAGCGCCCGGCCACGAGGTCACGGACCCCGGCCGCCTCCGTCTCGTCGGTCAGGTCCGCCGGGACCGCCAGGGCGCATCCGGAACCCAGCCGGGCGACCGCCTCGTCCAGGACGTCCGCCCGCCGTCCGACCGGCACGACCTGGTCCCCGTCACGGACGAAGGCCTCCGCGACGGCCAGGCCGATCCCCTTACCGCCACCGCTGACGACCACGATGCGTGACACGTGAAAACTCTGTTCGGTAATGGAACCGTAAACCCGGAACGATCGTTAAGCGGAACATGACCGCAATGACACCCGGCTCGAACATCCCGCTCTCCGCGGCGCGCGTGGCAGTGGAGGTATCCGCGCCCGTGCGGCTGGATGTTTCAGGCCTCCTGATCGCCGGCGACGGCAAGGTGCGCTCCGACGACGACTTCGTCTTCTACAACCAGCCCGCGGGGCCGGGCGTCACCTACCGGTCCGGTGGCGGCACCTCCCCCGACGCGATCACGGTCGACACCGCGGCCGTGCCCGCCGGCATCGAGAAGATCGTCGTGACGGCGAGTCCCGACGCGCCCGGGGCCACCTTCGCCGGCACCGAGCCGACGGCCACCGTGCGGGACGCCGACAGCGGCGCCGTCCTCGCGACCTTCACCCCCTCCGGGCTGAGCACCGAGACCGCGCTCGTGGTGGTCGAGGTCTACCGCCGCGCCGGCGCCTGGAAGGCCCGCGCGGTCGGCCAGGGGTACGCGAACGGGCTGGCGGGCATCGCCACCGACTTCGGCGTCTCCGTGGAAGAGCCCGCGGCCGCCGCGCCGCAGGCTCCGCCCCAGGCACCGCCGACGGCTCCCCCGCCGCCCGCTCCGCCGGCCGCGGCCACGACCCCTCCCCCCGCACCCCCGGCCGCACCGCCGGCCCCTCCCGCCCCGCCGGTCGGCACGGGCAAGATCAACCTGGACAAGGGGCGGGTCAACCTCCAGAAGCACCAGACGGTCTCCCTGGTCAAGGGCGGCAAGCCGCTGATGACCTCGGTCCGCATGGGCCTCGGCTGGGAGCCCGCGTACCGCGGCAAGGACATCGACCTGGACGCCTCGGTCATCGCGTACGGACCGCAGCGCAACCACATCGAGTCCTGCTACTTCGGCCGGCTCACCATCCTGAACGGCGCGGTCCAGCACTCCGGCGACAACCTCACGGGCGAGGGCGCGGGCGACGACGAGGTCATCACCGTCCACCTCGGCGGGCTGCCGCCCGAGGTCACCGGGCTGGTCTTCACGGTGAACTCCTTCTCGGGCCAGAAGTTCAACCAGGTGGCCAAGGCCTACTGCCGCCTGATGGACGGCGCGACGGGCGAGGAGCTGGTGCGCTTCGACCTCACCGGCGCCGAGCCCCGCACGGGCGTGATGATGGCCAAGTTCATCCGCCAGTTCTCCGGTGAGTGGGAGATGACGGCGATGGGCGACTTCGTCGACTCCCGCACGGTGAAGGGCATGGTCAAGCCCGCCGCGCAGGCGCTCTGAGCGACGCGCGTGCGCCCGGTGGCCCATGCGGGGCACGGACCACCGGGCGCGGGTGACGCGGTCGGGGCTCAGCAGGCGCCGCCATGGCCCTGGCGGCGCCAGGGGCCGGTGACGGCCAGCATGATGCCCGGGTCCTGGATGTTGGCGAACAGCGTCTTGCCGTCGGGCGAGAAGGTCACACCGGTGAACTCGCTGTACTCCGGCTCCTCCGCGGTGCCGATGTTCAGCTCGTTGCGGGCGATCGGGTAGGTACGGCCGTCGCCGAGCGCGCCGAACAGGTGCTGCACGCCCTCGCCGTCCTCGGCGATGACCAGGCCGCCGTAGGGCGAGACGGTGATGTTGTCCGGACCGTCGAAGGCTCCGTCGGCCGACGGGTCGGGGTTGACGCCGAGGAGGACCTTGAGGGTCAGGGTGCGGCGCTTGGGGTCGTAGAACCACACGGCACCGTCGTGGGACGCGCCCGGGCTCTCCTCGCGGGCGTAGGAGGAGACGACGTACACGCCGCCGTCGCCCCACCACATGCCCTCCAGCTTGCGGGCGCGGGTGACCTCGCCGGCCGCGAACTGCTTGCGGACGGAGGTCGCCTTCGCGTCGCGGTCCGGGACGTCCACCCAGTCCACGCCGTAGACCGTGCCGATCTTCGTGGCGCGGGACAGGTCGTCGACGAACTTGCCGCCGGAGTCGAAGCACTTGAAGGCCTGCAGCACACCCGCGCTGTCGGGCAGGGCGCGCAGCTTGCCGCGGCCGTGGTGGAAGCCGGCCGGCGGGGTCCAGCGGAAGAACAGGCCATTGGGGTTGGAGGCGTCCTCGGTGAGGAAGAGGTGGCCGCGCTTGGGGTCGACGACGACCGCCTCGTGCGCGTAGCGGCCCAGTGCCTTGATCGGCTTGGGGTCGCGGTTGGCCCTGCGGTCGTACGGGTCGACCTCGAAGACGTAGCCGTGGTCCTTCAGGAAGCCGTTCTTGCCGGCCTTGTCCTCGGTCTCCTCGCAGGTCAGCCAGGTGCCCCAAGGGGTTCGGCCGCCGGCGCAGTTGGTGGCCGTGCCGGCCACGCCGACCCACTCCACGACGTGGCCGCCGTGCTTGGCGACCTCGACGATGGTCACGCCGCCGGCGGCGCCGGAGTCGTAGACCAGGCCCTCGGTCAGCGGGACCGGGTGCGGCCAGTCGGCGCGGGCACCGGCCAGCTCGTGGTTGGTGGCGAGCAGCGTGGCGCCGCGCAGGCCCTCGAAGGTGGCGGTGCCGTCGTGGTTGGAGGGGGTCGACTCGCCGGACTCCAGCTTGGTGACGCCGGTCCGGGTGATGACGCGGTACGAGAAGCCCTTGGGCAGCGCCAGGATGCCCTTGGGGTCGGGGACCAGCTCGCCGTAGCCGAGGCCGCCGTGGTGCCGGGACGCGCCGGCCGCCGCGGCGGTCGCCGGGGCGTCGGCGGCGAGGGCGCCGGGTGCGGTCGCGAGGACGTCGACGGTTCCGGCCAGCGCGACTCCGGCGCCGGTGATCGCCGTGCGCTTGGCGAAGTCTCTGCGGGTGAGAGGCATCGTTTTCTCCTGGGGCCACGTGGTCACTGCTCTGCCGCAGCCACGCTCCCGTCCCACGGCGAACGGGAGTTGAACTGAGCAGGACATTCCGACGCCCATTCCCCGAGACGTTCGGGCCTCCTCCACGCCCTCCCCGCGGGGCCCGCGGGCGGATCAGGGCGCCGCGGTTCCCGCCGAACGGGCCTTGAACGCGGCCTTGCGCGCCTCCTTGGCCAGTCGCTTGTCGGGGTGGATGCGGCCCATGGCCTCCAGGACGTCGGCGGTCGCCGGGTGGTCCACCCGCCAGGCGGCGGTGAAGAACCCGTCGTGCCGGGCGACGAGGTCGGTGACCAGCTCGCGCAGCAACTCGGGGTCGTCGTCGGCGTCGAGCTGGGCGGCGATGGTGTCGACGGTGAGCCAGAAGATCATGTCCTCGTCGGGGGCGGGGACGTCCGCCGCCTCGCGTTCCGTGAGCCAGACCCGGGCCAGTCCGCCGAGCTGGCGGTCCGCCAGGACCTCGCGCAGGGCCGGCTCGGCCTCGTCGCCGAGCAGGCTCAGGGTCTGCTGGGCGACCAGGCGGCGGCCGGGCGCGTTGCGGTCCTCCCCGCGCGCCGCCTCCAGCAGTTCGCGGGCCGCGTCGTAGGGCTTGCGGTTGCCGAGCCACGCGTCGGCCTCGCGGCGGGCGATCTGGTCGGGGTACTGGAACAACGCCTCCAGGAGGACGGCGGCGGGCTCACCCGCCAGGTCGCCGGCGACCGGGGCGTGCATGCCGGCGTCGGCCATCCGGGACCGCACGCCGTACACGCCGAGCGGGGTCAGCCGCACCAGGCCGTAGCGGGAGACCTCCTCGGGCCCGATCTCCTCCGGGAAGGCCGCCGCCCCCTCGGCGGGCCCGTCGTCCTCGGACTCGGCCTCCTCGATCAGGGCCTCGTCCAGCGGCTGGTACTCCAGCAGCCCGATGGTCGTGAGCAGCCGGAAGTGCTCGTCGAGGCGCATCATCACCTCGGTGACGTCCTCCAGCAGGGCGTCGCTCGGCTCCTCCACGTCCTCGGGGACGACGAGGGAGGCGGCCAGGACCGGCAGCGGCACGGCGTCCTGGGCGTCGCCGCCGGAGTCCTCCATGGCGGTGAAGAGGTAGAGGTTGGCGAGCGCGCCGTCGAGGAACTCGGCCTCCTCCTCCGGGTCCCAGTCCAGGGTGCCCAGGTCGACCTCGCCGTCCGGGCCCAGCTCCTCCAACAGGCCGTCGAGGTCGGGGGTCGCGGCCTCGGCCAGCGCCGTGTCGAGTGCGGCCAGCCACACCTCCAGCACCTCGCGCGGCCCGCCCGCGTCCAGCCGTCCCAGCGCCTCGCCGGGCACGGCGCGCCCCGCGGGCTCGTCCAGGGCCACGCTCCCGGCGCCGGCCTCCTCGTCGGCCTCGTCCTCGTCCGTGTCCTCGATGTCGAGGTCGACGAGCCCGGCGTCGACGGCCACGCCCCAGGCCTGCGCCGCGTCCGCCGGGCCGTCCGGCTGCTCCTCCAGGCCCAGCTCACGGACGGCGCGCGGGACGTCCTGCGCGGTCAGCTCCCCCATGGCGTCCACGGTCACGTGCGGCGCGCACCAGCGCGCCAGTCGTACCGCGCGGTCGAGGAGCGGCACGGCGAGTGCGAGCCGCGCCAGCTCCTCCTCGGGCAGCAGCCTCACCGGCGGCAATTCGAGGCGGTCAGCGGCCATGGCGGGGTCTCCAATGCAGCGGTGTCCGGGGGGCGCCTGAACGCGCAGCACCAGCCTAGACGTGTGGGCGCCCGGCGGGCGCGCTTCGGCTTTCCGTCACCCGCCATTACCGCGACGGACGCACGAGTTGCCGGCGTTGCCGGGCGAGGGCGGGCCCGAAGAACGCGCACTGCGGTTCCATCCGTCAGCGGTGTCACTTCCGCCCCACCGCCGGAGCCGGGCGCCGGTGCGCACGCCCCGGCGGCCCGCGCCCCGCGGATGCACCGGTGCGCGACAGGGCGTACGGCGTCCCCCTCGCGCCGCCCCGCGGGGCGCCTGTCATGATCCCCGCCATGACGACAAGCGAGGCGCACCGGGCGCTCGACCGGCACGTGCGGGAGTTCTTCGCGGGACACCCGGTGGGCACGGCCGCCCACGACCTGGGCGACGGACGCCGCGGCACGGTACCGGGCCTGCGTGTCATCGAGGTGGGCCCGGGTCCCCGCGGCGGCCACTGGACCTATGTGACGGCCGGCTGCTGGTCCCGGGCCAACCGCGACGGCCACGGCGTGGAGTTCGTCCTGACCGCCCCGGTCCCCGACCCCCGTTTCGCGGACCTGATCGCCATGACCGCCCACTACCACTGCGGTCCCCGGCCGCACCCGCTCGACGTGGGCCACAGCCTCCCGGTCGGCGAACCCTGGGTCCCCGGTTCGGCCTGCGACCACATCCTGGTCAGCCTCCCGTACCTCCACGGCCCCGACCTGGAGGTCTGCCACCTGCCGGGCGGCCACGCCCGTCTGCTGTGGCTGCTGCCGGTGACCTCGTCCGAGATCGCCTTCCGCCGTGAGCACGGCACCGAGGCGCTGGAGCGGCGCTTCGACGAGGCGGGGATCCTTCCGCTGGACCTGCACCGGGCGCCGGTCGTCTGAGCACGGCCGGCGCGACGACCGCCGCGTATCGGCCCGCCGGGAGGACGACCTCCGGGGCCTCCAGCCGGGCGTCGGGCCGGCAGCGCGGGGAGCCCGACCAGCGCGCGACGCTCCTCGAACACGGGTGCCGGTATGACCATCCGACAACGTCCCTAGGATGTGCGGGTGACGACGGACACCGCTACGCCGGACCGCACCGACGACGACGCCGGCGACCCCCGGGCGGCGACCGCCGCCGACTGGCCGCTGCGACTGCGCCGGTTCGGCCACAGCCCACGCCCCCGGACCGACACCCGCGAGCGACTGGTCCCGCCCTTCCCCGAGCCCGGCACCCGCACGTGGCAGGCCCTGGGCCTCGGCCCGGCGCGGGCGTACCGTGCCGCACGGGCCATGGGCTGGCTCGGCCCCGTCCTGGTCGCCGTCTTCGCCGGCGTACTGCGCTTCGTGAGCCTCGGCAGCCCGCGCGCGATCGTCTTCGACGAGACGTTCTACGCCAAGGACGCCTGGTCCCTGCTCCGGCTCGGCTACGAGGGCGGCTGGCCCGACCGCAAGGTCTCGGACCCGCAGATCCTGGGAGACCCCCAGGTCATCCCGCTCTCCGAGACCGGCCACTTCATGGCGCACCCGCCGATGGGCAAGTGGGTGATCGCGCTCGGCGAGTGGGTGTTCGGCCTGAACCCGCTCGGCTGGCGCTTCATGGCGGCGGTGCTCGGCACCCTGTCGGTGCTGATGCTGTGCCGCATCGGCCGCCGCCTGTTCCGCTCCACGGCGCTGGGCTGCCTGGCCGGTGGGCTGATGGCGGTCGACGGCCTGCACTTCGTGATGAGCCGTGTCGCCCTGCTCGACGTGGTCGTCATGTTCTTCGTGCTGGCCGCCTTCGGCTGCCTGCTGATCGACCGCGACCGCGCGCGGGCCCGGCTCGCAGCGGCCCTCCCCGTGGGCCTCGACGGCTTCGCCGGTCCCGACCAGGACACCGGCGCCCGCGCGGGAACCGGCCTCCGGCCCTGGCGGCTCGCGGCCGGCGCGCTCCTCGGCCTCGCCTCCGCCGTCAAGTGGAACGGCCTGTACTACCTGGCGTTCTTCGTGCTGCTGACCGTGCTCTGGGACGTCGGCGCCCGGCGTCTGGCCGGCGCCCGCCGCCCCTACCGCGCGGTGCTCCGCCGCGACCTCGGCTGGTCCTTGCTGTCCCTCGTCCCGGTCGCCGTGGTGGCGTACCTGGTGACCTGGACCGGCTGGTTCCTCAGCGACGACGGCTACGGCCGGCACTGGGCCGACGGGCGCGGCGGCACGTGGTCGTGGATCCCGGCACCGCTGCGCAGCCTGTGGCACTACGAGTACGGGGTCTACCAGTTCAACGTCGGCCTGTCGGACCCGCACCCCTACCAGTCCAACCCGTGGAGCTGGCTGGTCCTCGGCCGTCCCGTGTCCTTCTTCTACGAGTCCCCCAAGCTGGGGCAGGACGGCTGCGGCGTCGCCAACTGCTCCCGGGAGATCCTCGCCCTCGGCACGCCCCTGCTGTGGTGGGCCGCCTGCTTCGCCCTCGTCTACCTGCTGTACCGCTGGGCGCTGCGCCGCGACTGGCGCGCCGGGGCCGTCCTGTGCGCGGTCGCCGCGGGCTACCTGCCGTGGTTCCACTACCAGAACCGCACCATCTTCTCCTTCTACGCCGTCGTCTTCCTCCCCTACCTCTGCCTCGCCCTCGCCATGGCGCTCGGCGCGCTCATCGGCCGGCCCGGCGCGACCGAACGCCGCCGCACCTACGGGGTGGTGGCCGCGGGCGTGCTCGTCCTGCTGATCGTCTGGAACTTCATCTACTTCTTCCCGATCTACACCGGCCGGACGATCCCCTACGACGACTGGCACGCCCGGATGTGGCTGAGCACCTGGATCTGAGCCGCCCGCCGGCACGTACGGGCCGGCGGGGGGCCTACAGCAGCCCCAGGTCGCCCAGTTCCTTGTGCAGAGCGGCCCGCGGGTTGTCGGCGGGGAGCGGGAGGCCGCCGCGCGTCACGGCGGCCGGCCCGCTGCCGCCCCGGCGGGACGGGTCGCCGCCGCGAACGCGCCGGTCACGGAAGAGCCACGCCCCCACCAGGCCGCCGACGAGTCCCCCGAGGTGACCCAGCCAGCTCACGCCCGGCGTCCCCGGCACGGCCACCGTGAGCATGTAGGCGAAGGACGCCGCCATCACGATGCCGATGAGGGTGTCGATCAGGTGCCGGTCGAAGAGCCCGCGCACCACGACGTAGCCGAAGTAGCCGAAGATCAGGCCGCTGGCGCCGACCGTGTCGGCGTTGCCCTGCTCGAAGAACCACACCGCCAGGCCGCTGGTCACGGCGACGAGCAGGCTCAGCGCGAGGAAGCGGCCCACCCCGCGGTACGCGGCGAGGAAGGCGAAGACGAACAGCGGGCCGGAGTTGCTCTCGATGTGCGCCCAGCTCCAGTGCAGGAAAGGCGCTGTCAGGACGTTCGGCAGCGTGCCGACGTCGCTGGAGACCACCCCGTAGTCCCGCGAGAGCGCGTAGTGGCCCGCGTAGTTGGCCACCTGCAGCAGCCAGACGACCGCCAGGAAGCCGAACACCACGAAGAACGCCTTCCGCGCCTCCGCGATCATCTCCTCCGGACGCACGGCCCCCGCGCCGGAACCGTCCCGCTCCGCCCCACCCATGACGCGCTCCCTCCCCGGCGGCCCCTCGGCCGCCCACACCACGCACCCCGCGGGTCACATGCTGCCCCAGGCAGCCAGTTCCGCCCAAGCCTCCCGTGGGACGTCATCCCACGAAGCTGCCGCCCCGGCGCCCCCGCCCCCCATCCGCTCGTCCCCGACCTCCAGCAGTACGTCGGAGATCGTGAAGTGCTCTTCGAGGGCGCTCCGCAGCGCCGCCGACGCGGCCCGGATCTCGGCCAGCTGCTCGCGCGGCCTGCGCTCCCGCAGGTACCGGACGACGCATTCGTACGTCGTCGGTCCCCATTCGGACGACGTGGGCAGCGCGGTGTCGTGCCACCGGGGCGAGAACTCCCGCAGATTGGCCATCATCCGGTCTTGACCATCCCTGCTGCGGGGATGACCGACGTCCATGGCCCTCGTGAGGTCCTCCTGCGTCGGCGCGAGCGGCAGCGCGCCGGAGCGCATGATGGCGAGGAGCAGTTGGAGGGCGTTGCACTTCCCGCTGAGCAGCGGCTGAAGCCGGTTGTAGGCATCGGGATCGATGATCTGCAGCGCCACGCCGTGGTCGCTCATCAGACCGGAGATCCGGGTGAGGTTCACGATCTGCCGCTGCACGCCCCGGGCGACCCAGCCTCCGGCGGTCAGCGCGTACGCGTCGTCGCCGTGCTCGAGGTGGCGGCCCATCCTCTCCCGGTAGACCTCCAGGCTCCTGACGATCCCTTCGGCCTCCGGCATCGCCTCGTTGAGCCGCACGTGGAGGATGAACAGCTCGGCACGGAGTTTGCGGCGCCGGTTCTCCTCACGCATCGCCCTGAGTCCCGGCAGCCCTTGCGCGAGTGCCTCGACCAGGGTTCGTACCCATTCGACCATGGCTGTCCTTCGCGGTCCGATCGGACGGTGGCGGGAACCGGCAGGGCCGGACTCCAACAGCCGGCGAACGGGCCCACGCCCGGCGTGCCAGTGCCACCCCGACCCGCCCGGGCCGCTTACGCTGCGGAGACGTCCGACCTGGCGTCCTCGGCGAGGCGTACGCACAGGGAAATCGCCGGATGCGGAAAGGGTGTGGCATGACGTCCCCAGGCGTGCACCTCCGGGAGATCACCGACGACAACCGGGAGGCCGTCCGCGCCCTGCGCGTCCGGCACAAGCAGAAGCAGTTCGTCGCGTCCGTGTCCCTGTCGCTGAAGCAGGCGGCGAAGATGCCGGACGCCAGTCCCTGGTACCGCGCCGTGTACCGCGGCGACGAACCGGTCGGCTTCGTGATGCTGTCGTGGAAGCCGCCGTCCGGCCCCTACCGGGGGCGGCACTTCATCTGGCGCCTCCTGATCGACAAGCGGTACCAGGGGCACGGCATCGGCCGTGAGGTGCTCACGCAGATCGTCGACCTGGTCCGCGCGGACGGCGCCACGGAGCTGCTGACCAGCTACGAGCCCGGCGACGGCGAGCCGTGGCCCTTCTACCGGAAGTTCGGCTTCGAGCCCACCGGTGACATCGACGACGGCGAGATCGTCCTGCGGCTCACCCTCCCTCCCGGCCCCTCCGCGACGTGACCGACACCGGGTGCGGCAGACCGCCTTCGGCGGCTTAGGGTCCGCTGCGCGCCGGGTCCCCGACCTCGATGCCCGCCCGAGCCCCGGGACGACGCTGGTGTCCTGATCGCTGCGTCTTCTCGGGGAGCGGGTCGCGGCCGAGCTCCGCTCGGCCTGAGACGCCGTGCCGACCATCCCGGCAACGTGCGACAGCCCCGCGCTACTCGGCCAGGTAGGCAAGACCGGCCTCAGTCGGCCGGGTCGTCACCGATCCGCCCCGCACCTGCCACTCGACCTGCCCAGCCACCTCGCTGCTGGCCACGAAGAGCCCACGGACCCGCTCCCCGTCCTCGTCGGACGCGCGGATCGCGGCCATCGCCCGCAGTTGGTCCATGAACCAGTCCACGGCGGACGCACGGACATCGCCGCCGTAGAAGACGTACGAGGTCCAATTGAGGTGTCGGGCCGGAAAGCCCCAGCCGTCGCTGTAGTGCCCGTCGGAATGGTCCGCGATCACTTGGCGGACGGCGGCGAGCTGCTGCTCGTCGCACTCCAGCCACCCCCTGATGGAGACGTGCACGCCCACCTCGCCCTCCCCTTGGACCGGCATCATCCGAGCTCGCGAACAGCGTCGCGCGGATGCCTGTCCGGGGCGGTCGCCTGCGCGGACCCGGAGTTGCGCGTGGACGACCAGCCCGCCCGCGTTCCCGACAGGCCGCGGCCGCAGAGTACGACACGGCCGCAGGCTCACGGCCGCGTGCCGCACGCTGTCAGCTGTGGCTGTTCTGAGCAGGGAGCATGTCCGGTCGCGCCCTGGCCGGATCGCCCCCTTGTGCGCCCTTCGTCTACGTGGCACACAGTTCAGAGGCGAGGCCTGGGGGAGGGGAGCACTGCATGTCGGTGTTGGGTGGCTATCCGGAAGGACCGTCGGCCTGGGCCGTCGAGCGGTTTGGGCGGCATGCCGGCGCACTTGCCGCTGCGGTCCCGATTCAACTGGCCGAGGCGCACGGAAAGGCTCATGCCGCACACCTCGCTGCGGGGCTGAAGAAGCGGAGTCCGTACGGTGTCGCCCTTGCGGGCGTCGTACGCGAGAACCTTGCGGAGACGGCGCGTGAGCTAGGGGAAGCCGTGCGAGACGTGCGCGGATACGAGTACGCCGTGATCAACGATCACGCACTCTTCCCATTCCGGTACGCGGACAGGCCGAGACCCCCGGACCGAGCCCGGCTGCCGGCCAATGCGTCACCCACTCGACACCGGCTGTTCCGAGCTCACGGGCCGCAGCCTCCTGAAGGCCTGTTCGACGTCGATGAGGACTTGGCGACCGAGGAGTACCTAGGGCTGCACGAAGTGTTCGAGGAACTGGGCGCTTCCACCAGGCTGGTCTGTGTGTTCTTCACGGCTGACGCCGAAAACGGAATCCATGCCATCCACTGGGGAGACGCCCGTCTAGAACCCGACCGCACCTTCACATGGCCCCACAGGGAACAGCTCCCGATCGCTCCCATGCATCTCGGTGACGGACGGTAGAGTCGTGGCCCTGGACTCACGTGCCGCAGTCGTGCCATATCGTGCGGTCCGCCACGGTCAGCGACGGCTCATCGCAGCTGTGATGCGCGTTCACGTGGGTTGCGGTTACGGCTGCAGCGACCTGGACCTTCGCCGCCGACCATATCCGCCCTTACAAGGCGGATGTCGGCGGTTCGAACCACCCGCGGTCACGCACACGAAGCGGCTCTCGCAGGTCAGCGGCGAGTCGGGCGCAACGGGCTCCGCGCACCCCTCGCCCCGCTCTGGCGAGGGGCGGCAGCGTACTTGCACACGTCAGATCACGCTCACGGAGTCCGGTCGGGGGAAGGGCAGCATGTCCCAGCCATCTGGCCACCCGTTCCGATACAGCTCCCCGCTCTCGGGCTCCAGGAGCCGTGGGATGCGCCGAGTCCCCCACTCGCCCTCATGCGCGCCATGGATGTCGGGCCAGGGAACGGTCGCAGCGCGGAACCTCACGTCCAGACCGTCGAGGACCGGCTGCAGGCTCCGCTCCACCGCCTCGGGCAGGTTCGGCCACAGGCGTGCCAGGGAGCGTCGGCACCAGGCGTCATGGTCCAGTTCGGGCGCACTCCACCCATATCCCTCTTCGACCGCTGCTACGAGGTTCTTCCAGTCCCGGAGCAGCAGAGCAACCTCTGTCGCCAGCGCGCCCTCCGTGCCCCCGCACTCGCCCACTTCATCTCGCACGACGTGCCCCCTCCCTGACGAATCCGCCGTCGGGCTCCAGGCCCGGCCACGGTCGGTCGTCGTAGTGCCGGTGGACCAGCGCAACCACAACTTCGGCCCGCCCCCAATACATTGAGTCACCGGCCCCTGGGTGGGGCCGCAGGCATGCGCCGCGGGCCGCGTCGGTCAGGGAGCCCACTGTCTGAGAGCAGCAGGGTGGTGGCCGGCGCCGGGCACGCGGCGTGGATCCAAGAAGCACATCACGAAATTGTCGTCCCCGGTGAACAGCACGCCTTGCCCAGCGCTCAAGCCCGGGCTCTGACTGCAGCGCGCAGGTGTGAGTCAACGGGCTTCTGTCTGCGCGCAGTTCGCGGCGACGGCCTTCGACGACACAGCGCTCGACGGCAGCAGATGACGGCACGGAGCCGTACGCACGTAGACCTTGACGGTTGCCGAGGGCCCGCCTTGGGTTTCTGCCGTAGCAACATGGCAGCGCGCCTGCGGCTGTGAATGAACTCCTGAAGCAGTGATGCCAGAACCCGGCCGCGACCGCTATTCCTGAACTAGTGGGTACGCTGTCGGCGCTCACTGAACCTGACGGTTCACAGCACGCCGTCATACGGTTCGGTAACGACAAAGATCACGTACGCGACCGCAGCTCCGCTTCCTATGAGGGAAAGCACGGTCCCAGCTACAGCCCGAGACTTACTCGCCTGTGTACGTGCTGCCGCCCGATACTCCGTGATACCTCGCACCAGGCCGGCTATCCCCATCGGGAGGGCGAAAACCCAGACCAGCAACCAGAACGGACAGCAGCACCAACACGCCACGGACATTCCGCCGAACCAGACCGCAAGATCCATCTTGCCGCCCGCGTGCCCCGTAGTGCTGCCAGAAGTCATGCGTTGATCCAAGCAGGCCAGTCATCCGAGGCCGACACCCCCCGTGGAGCCTGCTCGCCCGCACGTTGAGCGCAGCCGTCGTGTACGAGTGAAGCCAGCCAGGTCTGAGAGCCCGGCCGCCTCTGGGCCGCCCGAGGGCGCACGACGACGATCAGCGCCGACAACCCTTGACCACTCGATCGCAGGTCACAGCGTTGATCGTCACGGCGCGCCCAGGTCAGCGGGGCCCCGGATCACTTCTTCGCGGATGATCTACATCCTGATCCCGTCCGCGGCCGCATCTCCTCACCGCAGCGGCGCTCGGCTCCCGAAGCTCCTCCGCCGCGATCCACCCGTCGATCTGCGCAGCGGGGCCGTCGCCTGCTGCACGATCACCCGGCGCGCGAACTGCGGCAGCTCGGGACAGGAAGGCTCGGCTCCGCCACATGTTCCAGTCCAGTCGTGTGGCCTGCGGTGATCGCGTCGGATCATCCGCCACTCGTCCCACCGGTACCAGCCGTGCGGCGCTACATGTCGCGGGCGGTAGCCCGGGCCCAGGCCGCCACGTCGCAGGCAGCCCGGACTCCTCCCCGTGAGTCCCCAACTGAACTTGTTCAGTTCATCCTTTCACGGCCCATGGACCGGCGATCTCCTGGAACGGGACCGCGAGGTGGCCACGCGCGGCACCGCCCACCAGGGCCCGCCTGACGGGTCGCGTCACCGACGCCGCACCCGACAGCGCCGTCACCCGGATGGCGCAACATGACGTGCCGCCCACATGGGTGAAGATCAAGGTGAATAGTGCCCCGACCGAGGCAATCCGTGAAAGGGGAACCACATGCGCATTCGACGAATCCTCACCGCCGTCATCGCCACGGCGGCCCTCGCCGGACTCGGCCTCACAGGCGCCGCCACCGCCACCGCCACCACCGCCACCGCCACCGCCACCACCGCCACCACCGCCCCCACCGACGCCGCCCCAACCGTGGGTGAGTGCGAGGACGGCGGCGGAACAGTCGATTGGGCGACCAACACCTGCAAGGGCGGCAAGTACGACGGACAGAAGATCGACTAGGCGGCACAAAGCGCCCCGCAGCCACGCGCCGCGGGGCGCTCCCGCGCGAGCAGCACCGGATGCGGGCGGCCAGGTACAGCCCCCCACGCTCGTCCAGACCACACGGTGGTGCCGCCAGGCTGCGGCTCCCGGATCGAACTCCTGAAGCGGGGCTCATGCACGAGCGCCCTCCCGGGACGTCCTCGGGCCGTGGTAGGGCGCTCAGCGATGACAGACGTCGACAACTGCCGACGGCCCGGCGGCAGATCAGGACGTTGATCGACAAGACGGCCGCAGGTCACGGCCGCCGTCGGTCAGTTGTGGCTGTGCAGGATCTCGTTCAGCCCGCCCCACGAGCCCGTGCGCTGGAGGACCTCGACCGCGCCGGTGATGGAGTTGCGGCGGAAGAGGAGGTTGTCGGCGCCGGAGAGCTCCTTGGCCTTGACGATGGTCTCGTCGGGCAGGCAGACCCGGGTGCCCGCCGTGACGTAGAGGCCGGCCTCGACGACGCAGTCGTCGCCCAGGGGGATGCCGATGCCGGCCTCGGCGCCGAGGAGGCAGCGCTCGCCGATGGAGATGACGGACTTTCCGCCGCCGGAGAGGGTGCCCATGATCGAGGCGCCGCCGCCGATGTCGGAGCCGTCGCCGACGATGACGCCCTGGCTGATGCGGCCCTCGACCATGGAGGTGCCCAGCGTGCCGGCGTTGAAGTTGCAGAAACCCTCGTGCATCACGGTCGTGCCGGACGCGAGGTGGGCGCCGAGGCGCACGCGGTCGGCGTCGGCGATGCGGACGCCGGCGGGGACGACGTAGTCCGTCATGCGCGGGAACTTGTCGACGCCGTAGACCGACAGGTGCAGGCCCTCGGCGCGGGCGGCGAGGCGGGCGCGCTCGATGTTCCCGGCGGGGACGGGGCCGATGGAGGTCCACGCGACGTTGGCCAGGAGGCCGAAGATGCCGTCCAGGTTCTGGCCGTTGGGCTTGACCAGGCGGTGGCTCAGCAGGTGCAGGCGCAGGTAGGCGTCGTGGGCGTCGAGCGGCTTGTCGTCGGTCGAGGCGATGACGGTGCGTACGGCGACGACCTCGACGCCGCGGCGCGGGTCCGGTCCCAGCGCCTTGGGGGCGGCGTCGCCCAGCAGTTCGGCGGCCTGGTCCGCGGTGAGCCGTTCGGTCCCGGCGGGGCCGGGGGCCGCCACGAGCTCGGGCGCGGGAAACCAGGTGTCGAGGACGGTGCCGTCGTCGGCGATCGTGGCGAGGCCTGCGGCAACGGCACCGGTGGCGCGAGAGGTGGCGGTCGTGTCAGTCATGTGTCGAACGCTAGTCGCTGCGTCCCGCGCTTGCCCAACCGGCCCGCCATCCGGAACGCCACCGCGTCACACCCGCCCCACCCGGCACGCCTCCGGCGGACACCGCCTCCCCGTCCCCGTCCCCCGCACCGCGCCGCCATCGCGCGGCGGCCGTCAGCAGCACCGCCCCGCTGAGCGCGGCCAGCACCGCGCAGACCGGCCACAGCGCGCCGGGGGCGGCCTCGTACAGGGCGCCGCCGAGGGGAGGGGCGAGGACGGTGCCGCTGACGGAGGCGCCCGCGTACAGGGACTGGAAGCGGCCCTGCAGGTGGTCCGGGGCGCTGTCGGCGACGTAGGCGGTGGCGGTGGTCTTGTAGAGGATCTCCCCCGCCGTGAGGAGCACCATCATGGTCACCGCCGTGGCGATGTACGGCCCGCCGGCCAGGGCGGCGTAGCCCGCGCCGACGAGGACGAGCCCGGTGCCGATGATCGGCAGCGGCGGCCGGCGGCGCAGTGCGACGGTGGCCGGGATCTCCAGGCAGAGGATGACGCCGCCGTTGACGGCGATCAGCCAGCCGTACGCGCCGGTGCCGATGCCGTGGTCGGCGAGCCAGACGGGCAGGGTGGAGTACTGCTGCCGGTAGACGGTGTCGGTGACGAGGATCGTCGCCAGCAGCATCATCACGGCGGGCCGCGCGCGCAGTGCCGTCCACAATCCGGTGGCGTCCGCGGGACGCGGGGCGCGGGCCCGGCGGGCGCCCTGGGCGGGCAGCGCGCGGGCGGCGTAGCCCGCGAAGAGCAGTGTGCCGACGCCGTCGGCGACGAAGAGCCAGGTGTACGAGGTGTGGGCGGCCAGCAGCGCGCCGAGCGGCGGCCCCACGGTGAAGCCCGCGTTGGAGGCGAAGCGCAGCACGGCGAAGCCCTGGCGGCGGGCGCCCTCGGGCACGGAGACGGCGACGAGCGCGGAGTTGGCGGCGCGCGCGGTGCCGGCCGCGTACTGCGCGAGCAGCAGGACGGGCAGCAGCACGGCGGTGGGCAGCGCGGGGAGCAGGACGAGTCCGGCGCCGGAGACGGCGGATCCGGTGAGCAGGACGCGGCGGTGGCCGATGTGGTCGCCGAACCAGCCGCCGGTGAAGTTGCCGGCGACCAGGCCCACCCCGCCCGTGCCGGCGATCAGCCCGGCCTGCGCGACGGGCAGGTCCCGTACCGCGGTCAGCCAGACGAAGAGGTAGACGAAGGTGAAGCTCACGACCGCGTTCGTGAAGACCCCCGCGGCCAGCGACCAGACGACCCTGGGCACCTCGCGCATACCCCAACCCCCTCCTCCGGCCAGTGGGTTCCTTTTGGGAACTCACTCTCGGCTGGCAGGATAGCGGCATGGCCCGCCGCACACACCTCGGTGACGCGAACTGCTCCATCGCCCAGGCCCTCGACGTGGTCGGCGACTGGTGGACGCTGCTGATCGTGCGGGACGCCGCCCGCGGCGTCGACCGCTTCGACGACCTGCAGCGCGAACTCGGCGTCTCCCGCAAGGTGCTGGCCGAACGGCTGCGCCTGCTGGTCGACGCGGACGTGCTGGCCCGCGAGCCCTACCAGGAGCGCCCGGTGCGGTACGCGTACCAACTCACCCCGCGCGGCCGGGCGCTGCTGCCGGTGCTGATCGCCCTCCAGGACTGGGGCGACCAGTGGGTGCTGGGCGACGGCACGACCACCGGCACCGCGGCGGACGGCTCACTGGAGGCCGAGCGCGTGCACGCGCTGACGGGGACCCGGGTGCCCGCGCTGCTGCTGCCCGCGGGCCCGGACGGCGAACTGCTCGACCCGGTGGCCGTGGACCGCCCGTTCACGGTCCTCTACTGTTTCCCCGGCGCCTTCGCGCGGCCGGCGTCCTACCCCCCGGGCTGGGGCGACATCCCGGGGGCGGCGGGCTGCACGCTGGAGTCCTGCACCTACCGCGACCGGTCGGCGGAGTTCTCCGCGGCGGGCGCGGCCGTGCACGGGGTGAGCGCCCAGCGCCCGGACGAGCAGGCCGAGTTCGCCGAGCGGGAGCGGCTGCCCTTCCCGCTGCTGTCGGACGCGGAGCTGACCCTGTCCGCGGCGCTGCGGCTGCCGACCTTCCGCGCGGGCGGCGCGGTGCGGCTGAAGCGGCTGACGCTGGTGGTCGGCGCGGACCGGGTGGTCCGGCGGGTGTTCTACCCGGTCACGGACGTCACGGCGAGCGTGGCGGAGGCGCTCGAAGCGGTCAGGACTGCGTCGCGGCCTTGACCGCGTCCGGCTCGACGGCCGCTACCCGTACGCCCGGCAGCCGCTGGGCGCCGAGCACGGCCGCCCCGGCGACGACGCCGAGGACGGCGCACAGCGGCCACAGCGCGCCCGGCGCGGTCTGGTAGAGCACGCCGCCGAGCGGGGCGGCCAGCACCACGCCGCTGATGGAGGCGCCGGCGTACAGGCTCTGGAAGCGGCCCTGCAGGTGGTCGGGGGCGTTGTCGGCGACGTAGGCAGTGGACGGCGACTTGTAGAGGATGTCGCCCACGGTCAGCAGGATCATCATCACGACGGCGGCCGCGATGTACCAGTGGCCGGTGGCCGGCGCGGCGAAGCCGAGCCCGACCAGCATCACGCCGAGGCCGATGATCGGCAGCGGGGCGCGCCGGCGCAGGGCGACGGTGACCGGGAGCTCGAGGAGGATGACCAGGGCGCCGCTCACGGCGATCAGGGCGCCGTAGACGCCGGTGCCGATGCCGTGGTCCTTCAGGTACACGGGCAGGGTGGAGTACTGCTGGCGGTAGATCGTGTCGGCGACCAGGATCGCGGCGAGCAGCACCAGCACGGCGGGCCGGGCGCGCAGCGCTGTCCACAGGCCGGGTGCGTCCGGCGAGGCGTCGCCCTTGGGGCGGTGGTTGCCGTTCGCCGGCAGGATGAAATGCGCGTAGACGCCGAAGAAGAGCATGCCGAGGCCGTCGGCGACGAACAGCCAGTCGTACGAGACCGTGGTGGCGATCAGCGCGCCGAGCGGCGGGCCCACGGTGACGCCGAGGTTCGCCATGAAGCGCAGCAGGGCGAAGCCCTGGCGGCGGGAGCCCTCGGGCACGGAGAAGGCGATGAGCGCCGAGTTGGAGGCCCGGGTGACGCCGGTGGCGTACTGGGCGACCGGGAAGACCACCGCGAGGGCGGCGGTCGGCGTCAGCGGCAGGGCCGCCAGGCCGAGACCGGACACGACCATGCCGGTGATGAGGGTGCGGCGGTGCCCGAAGCGGTCGCCGAACCACCCGCCGGTGAAGTTGCCGGCGACCATGCCCACGCCGCCCACGCCGGCGATGAGTCCTGCCTGGGAGGTGCTGAGCCCACGGGGTCCGGTCAGGTAGACGAAGAGGTAGACGAAGGTGAAGCTCACCGCCGCCACGAAGAACATGCCGGTGGCAAGGAGCCACACCACCTTCGGTATGTCCTTCATCGCCTGTTTCATTTACTGGCCTCCGATCGACGCTCTACAAGAATCGATCACGTGAAGGCGTGAATGCGGCGCGTGAGGATGCCGGATCAGGTCGCGGCCGGTATAGGTCAGCAGTCTCGCCCGGGTTTGCCGATGATCCGCGCGAAGACCTCGCGGGCCTCCTCCCGGTCGATCTCGCGGCCGGTCAGCAGCGCCTGCAGGCACATCCCGTCGGTGAGCGCGGCCAACGCGCGGGCCGTGACCGGATCGGTCCACCGGGTGAGGAGGGCGGCCATGTTGTCCACCCACTCCGCGGCGACCGGCCGTACGGCCTCGTGTCGGAGGGCGGCCAGGTAGAGCTCGTACTCCAGCTGCGCCCGGGGGCGGTCCCGGGAGACCGTCTCCTCGACGAACCGGGCCAGTTCGGCGGCGAGGTCGGCGCCGGGCGCGCCGAGCAGGGCGCGTTCCCCGACCTCCCGGAAGAAGGCCTCGTTGCACTGCCGCAGGGCGGCCACGAGCAGGTCGTCGAGGGTGGCGAAGTGGTACGTGGTCGAGCCCAGCGGGACGTCGGCCGCCGCGGCCACCGCCCGGTGGCTGAGCCCGGCGATGCCGCGCTCGCCGACCACGCGGATCGCGGCGTCGATGAGGCGCTGCCGCCGCTCGGGGTCGTAGCGGCGGGCCATCAGTGGGAGCCGCCCAGGTTGAGGACGACCACCCCGGCGATGACCAGGAGTATCCCCGTCAGCTTGGCCGCGGTGGCCGCCTCGCCGAGGAAGACCATGCCGATGGCGGCGATCGCGGCGGTGCCGACCCCGGCCCAGATCGCGTAGGCGGTGCCCACTGACATCGTCTTGAGCGTCTGCGCGAGCAGCGCGAAGGCGATCAGATAGCCGGCGGCGGTGCCGAGGGAGGGCCACAGCCTGGTGAAGCCGTCGCTGAACTTCATGGACGTCGTACCGAGCACTTCGGCGAGTATCGCCCCGCCCAGCAATGCGTATGCCATGCGTACAAGCGTACACATCGATGTGTACACCCGTACACATGGCGGCTCCCTCACGACCGGCGCGACCACCACCGCTTCCGGGCGGCGTCCGGCGCCGCCGCCAGGCCCAGCGAACCCGTCAGGAAGAACTCTCCGTCCACCCAGTGCCCCGGGGCCGGGGTGTCCGTCAACTCCTCGCCGGCCACGGCGACATCGACCTCGTGTCCGCCGATGGTCCGCATCCGCAGCCGGTGGACGCGGCCGCCCCCGGCCTCGCCTTCGTGGACCTCTGCCAGCAGGACCTCCCCGGCGAACACTGCGTGCGCAGAGGGCACCCGGCCCTCGCCCGCCCCCTCCGGCGCGACCCGGGGGAACGCGCGCAAACGAGAATACGACCGCGGGACGCGGCTCCCGATCGGAGCGGCGTCCCGCGGTCGTGGTCCCTCCAGGGCCCCCGGGGCCCCGCGAGGTCAGACGTTGAAGCCGAGTGCGCGCAGCTGATCGCGGCCCTCGTCGGTGATCTTGTCCGGGCCCCACGGCGGCATCCAGACCCAGTTGATCTTCAGGTCGTTGACGATGCCGTCGGTGGCCGACTTCGCCTGGTCCTCGATGACGTCGGTCAGCGGACAGGCCGCCGACGTGAGGGTCATGTCGAGGGTCGCGACGTTGCTGTCGTCGATGTGGATGCCGTAGATCAGGCCGAGGTTGACGACGTCGATGCCCAGTTCGGGGTCGACGACGTCGTAGAGGGCCTCACGGATCTCCTCCTCGCTCGCCGGCTTCGTCGTCGTCACTTCTGCGTTCTCGCTCATGCGGACTCCCTGACCGCGCCATCGCCCAGAGCCTGGGCGGTGGCGTCCTTCCACGCCATCCAGCTCAGCAGCGCGCACTTGACGCGCGCCGGGTACTTGGAGACGCCGGCGAACGCGACCGCGTCCTCCAGCACGTCCTCCATCGCGTCGTCGGGCTCCAGCTTGCCCTTGGACTGCATCAGCTCCAGGAAGACCTCCTGGACCTTCACGGCCTCGTCGACCTGGCGGCCGACGAGCAGTTCGTTGAGCACGGAGGCACTGGCCTGGCTGATGGAACAGCCCTGACCCTCGTAGCTGATGTCCCGGATGGACGTGCCGTCGAGCTTGACGCGCAGGGTGATCTCGTCGCCGCACGTCGGGTTGACGTGGTGCACCTCGACATCACCGTCGCGCAGGCCCCGGCCGTGCGGGTTCTTGTAGTGGTCCAGGATGACTTCCTGGTACATCGAATCCAGCTTCACAGGCTTCGCCGTCCGTCCCTCAGCCGAAGAAGTTCCGTACGTGCTCCAGGCCCTCGACCAAGGCGTCGACCTCGGCCGGAGTGGAGTACAGATAGAACGACGCTCGCGTGGTCGCGGGAATTCCGTACCGCAGGCACACCGGCCGCGCGCAGTGGTGCCCGACCCGCACGGCGATGCCCTGCTCGTCGAGGACCTGGCCCACGTCGTGCGGGTGGATGTCGCCGAGGGTGAAGGAGATCGCGGAGCCGCGGCCCTCGGGGGTGTCCGGTCCGATGATCTTCAGCCCGGGCACCTCCTTCAGCCGGCGCAGCGCGTACTCGGTGATCGCGTGCTCGTGCGCGGCGATCCGGTCCATGCCGATGGCGCTCAGGTAGTCCACGGCCGCGCCGAGGCCGACGGCCTGGGCGATCGGGGGCGTACCCGCCTCGAACTTGTGCGGCGCCGGCGCGTAGGTCGACTCGTGCATCGAGACGGTCTCGATCATCTCTCCGCCGCCCAGGAACGGCGGGAGGTCCTCCAGCAGCTCCTGGCGGCCCCACAGCACGCCGATGCCGGTCGGGCCGAGCATCTTGTGGCCGGTGAAGGCCACGAAGTCGGCCTGCAGCGCCTGCACGTCCAGCACCA
Source organism: Actinacidiphila glaucinigra (assembly GCF_035918135.1). NCBI lineage: Bacteria > Bacillati > Actinomycetota > Actinomycetes > Kitasatosporales > Streptomycetaceae > Actinacidiphila > Actinacidiphila glaucinigra. Next base: position 6,607,671 of record NZ_CP109144.1, on the reverse strand, counting down.
TGTGCGGCGCGGCCTGCGAGGCGTCGATCAGCACCAGTGCGCCGACCTCCTGGGCGCGGCGCACGAGCGCCTCGACCGGGTTGATCGTGCCCAGGATGTTGGAGACGAGCGTGAAGGAGACGATCTTCGTCTTCTCGGTGATGACCTGCTGGATGTCGCTCAGGTCGAGCCGGCCGTCGTCGGTCAGGCCGAACCACTTCAGCTTCGCGCCGGTGCGCTGCGAGAGCAGCTGCCACGGGACGATGTTGGAGTGGTGCTCCATCTCCGTGATGACGATCTCGGTGTCGCTGTCCACGCGGTAGGGCTCGTCGGCCCAGCCCAGCATGTTGGCGACCAGGTTCAGCGACTCCGAGGCGTTCTTGGTGAATATCACCTCGTCACGGCTCGGCGCGTTGATGAAGGCCGCGATCTTGTCACGGGCGCCCTCGTACAGCGCCGTGGCCTCCTCGGCGAGCGTGTGCACACCGCGGTGGACGTTGGCGTTGTAGCGCTCGTAGTACTCGCTGAGCGCGTCGAGGACCTGGCGCGGCTTCTGCGAGGTCGCGGCGTTGTCCAGGTAGACGAGCTTCTTGCCGTCGTGGACCAGGCGGTCCAGCACCGGGAAGTCCTTGCGGATCGCCTCGGCGTCCAGCAGGCCCGGCAGCTGCGGTGTCACGCGGACGCGCCTCCCTTCACATAGGCCTCGTAGCCCTCGGCCTCCAGCTTGTCAGCGAGCTCCGGACCGCCGGACTCGGCGATCCGGCCCGCGGCGAAGACGTGGACGTGGTCGGGCTTGATGTAGCGCAGGATCCGGGTGTAGTGGGTGATCAGCAGCGTGCCGACCTCACCGCTCTCGCGCACCCGGTTGACGCCCTCGGAGACGATGCGCAGCGCGTCGACGTCCAGGCCGGAGTCGGTCTCGTCGAGGATCGCGATCTTGGGCTTGAGCAGTTCGAGCTGGAGGATCTCGTGGCGCTTCTTCTCACCGCCGGAGAAGCCCTCGTTGACGTTGCGCTCGGCGAAGGAGGGGTCCATGTGCAGGCGCTCCATGGCCTCCTTGACCTCCTTCACCCAGGTGCGCAGCTTCGGGGCCTCGCCGCGGATGGCGGTGGCCGAGGTCCGCAGGAAGTTGGAGACCGAGACGCCGGGGACCTCGACGGGGTACTGCATGGCCAGGAAGACGCCCGCCCGGGCCCGCTCGTCGACGGACATGGCCAGCACGTCCTCGCCGTCCAGGGTCACGGTGCCACCGGTGATGGTGTACTTCGGGTGCCCGGCCAGCGAGTAGGCCAGGGTCGACTTGCCGGAGCCGTTCGGACCCATGATGGCGTGGGTCTCGCCCTGCTTCACGGTCAGGTCGACGCCGCGGAGGATCTCGCGCGGACCGCCCTCGGCGTCGACGGAGACGTGCAGGTCGTGGATCTCAAGCGTTGCCATGGGTGTCTCAGGACTCCTGGGTGACGGAGACGAGCACATCGTCCCCTTGGATCTGAACGGGGTACACGGGGACGGGCCGCGTCGCGGGCAGCCCGGACGGCTTGCCGGTCCTCAGGTCGAACGAGGAGCCGTGCAGCCAGCACTCGATCTGGCAGTCCTCCACCTCGCCCTCGGACAGTGAGACGTTCGCGTGCGAGCAGATGTCGTTGATCGCGAACACCTCGCCCTCGGTGAGCACGACCGACACCGGCACGCCGCCGAGCTCGACACGCTTGGGCGTGTCCTCCTCGAGCTCGCTCAGCGCGCAGGCGCGGAGGAAGCCTTCAGCAGTGGTCATACGACGGACGCCTCCAGCTCCGCGTCGATCTTCTCCAGCAGGCGCTCCTGCAGGTCGGCGACACCGATCTGCTGGATCAGCTCCGCGAAGAAGCCGCGGACGACCAGCCGGCGGGCATCGTCGGCCGGGATGCCGCGGGCCATCAGGTAGAACAGCTGCTCGTCCTCGAAACGGCCGGTCGCCGAGGCGTGGCCGGCGCCGACGATCTCACCGGTCTCGATCTCCAGGTTCGGCACCGAGTCGACGCGGGCGCCGTCGGTGAGCACCAGGTTCCGGTTGAGCTCGTATGTGTCGGTACCCTCGGCCTCGGCACGGATCAGCACGTCGCCGATCCACACCGCGTGCGCGTCCCGGCCCTGCAGCGCGCCCTTGTACGCCACGTTCGACCGGCAGTGCGGGGTGTCGTGGTCGATGAAGAGGCGGTGCTCCTGGTGCTGGCCCTCGTCGGTGAAGTACAGGCCGTACAGCTCGGCCTCGCCGCCCGGGGCGCCGTAGACGACCCTCGGGTGCAGCCGCACCACGTCGCCGCCGAAGGTGACCACGACGGACTTGAAGGTCGCGTCGCGGCCGACCAGGGCCGTGTGCTGGGCCGCGTGGACCGCGGTGTCGTCCCAGTCCTGGATCGACACGACGGTCAGCTTGGCTCCGTCGCCGATCAGGTACTCGACGTTGGCCGCGACGACGGCGTCACCGGTGTGGTCGATGACCACGACCGCCTCGGCGAAGGCGCCGACCTCGACGACCTGGTGGCCGAAGGCCACGCCGCCCTCGCCGTGCACCGAGATCCGCACCGGCTCGGAGAGCACCGCGTCCTTGGGGATGGAGACGACGCCTGCCTTCTCGAAGGAGCTGTACGCCTGGGCCGCGACCCGGTCGACCGGCTTGCCGGCCTTGCCGACCCGGGCGTCGTCCCGGCCGACGGTCTCGACGGTGACACCCGCGGGGGCGCTCACCTCGACCCTGACGCCGCCACCGGTCGCGACGGCGGTGCCGTCGTGCAGGCCGCGCAGCCGCTCCAGCGGGGTGAAGCGCCACTCCTCCTCGCGGCCGTTCGGCACGGGGAAGTCGGCCACGTCGTAGGACGCGGGCGCGCTGACCCGGGCGTCCCGGGGCTGGCCGACCTGGATGGCGCCTTCGGTGGTGGCACCGGCGGCCGGGATGGTTTCAGCCATGGCTGTCTTACTGCCTCTTTCTGCCTTTTTGTGCTCGCTCGCCTCCGGGCGCTCGTACCCGCTTCCGACGTTCCTCGACACTGCGCTCGTTCCTCGCTTGGTCTCGTCGCTTTCGGAAGCGGCGCGCCCTTCGGCTCGCTCACGGCCCTACAGGGGCATCGGGTGGTGGACGGAGCGGCCGGGCGTCAGCCGACGGACCCCTCCATCTGCAGCTCGATCAGCCGGTTGAGTTCCAGCGCGTACTCCATGGGCAGCTCGCGCGCGATCGGCTCGACGAAGCCCCGGACGATGGTGGCCATCGCCTCGGTCTCCTCCAGGCCGCGGCTCATCAGGTAGAAGAGCTGGTCCTCGCTGACCTTGGAGACGGTCGCCTCGTGGCCCATCGACACGTCGTCCTCACGGACGTCCACGTACGGGTAGGTGTCCGAGCGGGAGATCGTGTCCACCAGCAGCGCGTCGCACAGCACGTTCGACTTGGAGCCGGCGGCGCCCTCGCCGATCTCGATCAGACCGCGGTAGGAGGTGCGGCCACCGCCGCGGGCGACCGACTTGGAGACGATCGAGGAGGAGGTGTTCGGCGCCATGTGCACCATCTTGGCGCCGGCGTCCTGGTGCTGGCCCTCGCCCGCGAAGGCGATCGACAGGGTCTCGCCCTTGGCGTGCTCGCCCATCAGGTAGACGGCCGGGTACTTCATGGTCACCTTGGAGCCGATGTTGCCGTCGACCCACTCCATCGTCGCGCCCTCGTACGCCACGGCGCGCTTGGTGACCAGGTTGTACACGTTGTTCGACCAGTTCTGGATCGTCGTGTAGCGGCAGCGGCCGCCCTTCTTCACGATGATCTCGACCACGGCGCTGTGCAGCGAGTCCGACTTGTAGATCGGCGCGGTGCAGCCCTCGACGTAGTGGACGTAGGCGTCCTCGTCGACGATGATCAGCGTCCGCTCGAACTGGCCCATGTTCTCCGTGTTGATCCGGAAGTAGGCCTGCAGCGGGATCTCGACGTGCACGCCCTTCGGCACGTAGATGAAGGAGCCGCCGGACCACACAGCGGTGTTCAGCGAGGCGAACTTGTTGTCACCCGCCGGGATGACGGTGCCGAAGTACTCCTGGAACAGCTCCGGGTGCTCCTTCAGCGCCGTGTCGGTGTCCAGGAAGATGACGCCCTGCTCCTCCAGGTCCTCGCGGATCTGGTGGTAGACGACCTCCGACTCGTACTGGGCGGCCACGCCCGCGACCAGTCGCTGCTTCTCCGCCTCGGGGATGCCCAGCCGGTCGTAGGTGTTCTTGATGTCCTCGGGCAGGTCCTCCCAGGACTCCGCCTGCTTCTCCGTGGACCGCACGAAGTACTTGATGTTGTCGAAGTCGATGCCGGACAGGTCCGAGCCCCAGGTGGGCATGGGCTTCTTCCCGAAGAGCTTGAGGCCCTTGAGACGCAGCTTGAGCATCCACTCGGGCTCGTTCTTCTTCGTGGAGATGTCGCGGACGACGTCCTCGCTCAGGCCACGACGGGCGGCGGCACCGGCCACGTCCGAGTCGGCCCAGCCGTACTCGTAGTTGCCCAGACCCTCGAGTTCAGGGTGAGCCGTCTCCAGGGGGGCAGTCATGCGGGGTTCCTCCCGGCGTTGCGTGCGTTGTTGTTCGGTGCGGTGGTTCCGGACGGCGACGCGGCCTTCGGCACGAAGGTGGTGCAGACACCGTCTCCGTGGGCGATGGTCGCCAGCCGTTGTACATGGGTGCCGAGCAGGCGGGAGAAGACCTCGGCCTCCGCCTCGCACAGCTGCGGGAACTGCTCGGCGATGTGTGCCACCGGGCAGTGGTGCTGGCAGAGCTGCTCCCCGGCGGAGGCGGGCGCGTTGCGCGTCGTGGCAGCGTACCCGTCCTGGCTGAGCGCCTCGGCCAGCGCCTGCGTGCGCTCCTCGGGGCCGGCCGCCTCGACGACCGCCCGGTAGCGCTCGGCCTGCCCGGCGACCCGAGCGCGGGCGAAGGCCGACACTGCGGCGTCTCCCTGCTCCCCGCCGCCGGCGGACTCGGCGATCCAGCGCAGGGCGTCGGCGGCGAGCTGGTCGTAGGCCTGGTCGAAGGCGTCGCGGCCGCAGTCGGTCAGCGCGAACACCTTGGCGGGGCGGCCGCGGCCGCGGTTCCCGTAGACCCGCTTCTCGCGCGGCTCGACGATGTCCTCGGCGACGAGCGCGTCCAGGTGGCGGCGCACGGCCGCCTGCGTCAGCCCGAGCCGTTCCGCCAGGTCGGCGGCGGTCGACGGCCCATGGACCAGGACGGACCTGGCGACCCGGTCGCGGGTGCTCCGCTCCCCGGTCGTCTGCTCCTCCTGAGCCTCGGACGCGTTTTTCACAAGCCCAGTGTTGCGTAATTCATCTCGCATAGGCAAGCGGCGGCCCTCGGGGTGGATGTCTGCTGCGTCACTTAGGGATACCTAACCTGACCTGCGGAAACGATCTTCCCCGCTGCCGGGATCCGGCCGCCGCACACCCCTCGTGACCGGCGGTGACGGCGCGCGGCACCGCCCTCCCGGCGGAGCACCCCTCGCGGGTTCGTAGACTTCCGCTCATGCGAATGGACCCCGCGGTCGAGATGACGGGACTGGTCAAGCGATACGGCGCCAAGACCGCGGTGGACGGGCTCGACCTGAGCGTCGCCCGGGGCACCGTGACCGCCGTGCTCGGACCCAACGGAGCCGGAAAGACCACCACCGTCGAAACCTGCGAGGGCTACCGCCGTCCGGACGGCGGCCGGGTACGGGTGCTGGGGCTCGACCCCGTACGCGAGGCCGCCGCGCTGCGGCCCCGGATCGGCGTGATGCTGCAGTCCGGCGGCGTGTACGCCGGTGCCCGCGCCGAGGAGATGCTGCGGCACACCGCGAAGCTGCACGCCGACCCCGTCGACCCCGCGCTGCTGATCGAACGGCTCGGCCTGGAGTCCTGCGGCCGCACCCCGTACCGCCGGCTCTCCGGCGGCCAGCAGCAGCGTCTGGCGCTCGCGATGGCCGTCGTGGGCCGCCCGGAGCTGGTCTTCCTGGACGAGCCGACGGCCGGACTGGACCCGCAGGCCCGCCGCAGCACCTGGGAGCTGATCCGCGAGCTGCGCGCCGACGGCGTCACCGTCGTCCTCACCACGCACTTCATGGACGAGGCCGAGCAGCTCGCGGACGACGTCGCGATCATCGACAAGGGCCGCGTGATAGCGAGCGGCACCCCCGAGGAGCTGTGCCGCGGCGGCGCCGAGAACACCCTGCGCTTCTCCGGCCGCCCGGGCCTGGACCTGGCCTCCCTGCTCAAGGCGCTGCCCGCCGACTCCGCGGCCGTGGAGCTCACCCCGGGCAGCTACCGCATCGAGGGCAAGGTCGATCCGCAGATGCTGGCCACCGTCACCTCCTGGTGCGCCCAGCACGGCGTGATGCCCGATCGCCTCGCGGTCGAGCGGCGCACCCTGGAGGACGTCTTTCTGGAGCTCACCGGCAAGGAGCTGCGTTCGTGACCGCCACCGGCACCTTCACCCCGGCCCCCGGAGCGGCCTCGCTGCCCCGGATGATCGGCGCGCAGACCGCGCTGGAGACCCGGATGCTGCTGCGCAACGGTGAGCAGCTGCTGCTGACCGTCGTCATCCCCACGCTGCTGCTGGTCCTGTTCAGCGCCGTCGACATCGTCGACACCGGCGCCGGCAAGGCCGTCGACTTCCTCACCCCCGGCGTCCTCGCGCTGGCCGTGATGTCGACCGCCTTCACCGGCCAGGCCATCGCCACCGGCTTCGAGCGGCGCTACGGCGTGCTGAAGCGGCTCGGCGCGTCCCCGCTGCCGCGCTGGGCGCTGATGACCGCCAAGACCGGCTCCGTGCTGGTCACCGAGGTCCTGCAGATCGCCCTGCTCACCGTGATCGCGTTCGCCCTGGGCTGGTCTCCGAGCGGCAATCCGCTGGCGGTGCTCCTGCTGCTCGCCCTGGGCACGGCGGCCTTCTCCGGCCTCGGTCTGCTGATGGCCGGCACGCTGCGCGCCGAGGCCACGCTCGCCGCCGCGAACCTGGTCTTCCTGCTGCTGCTCGTCGGCGGCGGGGTGATCGTGCCGCTGGACAGGTTCCCCGACACGGCCCGCTCCGTCCTGGAACTGCTGCCGATCTCGGCCCTGTCGGACGGTCTGCGGGACGTCCTCCAGCACGGCGCGGGCATGCCGTGGGGCGACCTCGGGATCCTCGCCGTCTGGGCCGTGCTGGGCCTCGGCGCCGCGGCGCGCTGGTTCAGGTGGGAGTGACGCAGTCCACGAAGCGGGCGAAGCCGGTGCCCTGGCCCTCGTCGAGGGCGAGGAAGCCGCTCTCCGGGGCGTGGCTGGCCAGCAGGCACATGTCGTAGCGCACCGTCGTGGGCAGCTCCGCGGAGCCGTCGGTGCGGTACCGGTGGGCGCCGGTGAGCTGGCAGGAGTCGTAGCGCACCAGCGGACCGCGCGGGCCCAGTGTGTAGCGGTGGGCCCGCAGTTGCGGGGCGAAGGACTTGAAGGCGTTGGCGGTGTCGTCGCAGTCGTTGAAGTGGACGGTGCCGCCGCCCCACTCGCAGTCGATCACGACCGTGTCGGCGTTGCGCAGCTCGAAGCGGATGTCCTCGGCGTGGAAGCGCTGCACCGAGCTGAAGTGCTGCTTGCGGGGGAAGCGGAAGAAGGCGCTCTCGTAGCCGTAGTCGGGGTGGGGCGCGGGGCGCCGCCCGGTGACGATGTAGCTCCCGGCGCGGCAGGTGACCGAGCCGCCGTAGGGGAACTCCAGGAAGTTGCCCCACTCGTAGGTGACGTTCATGTCGGTGAACCAGTAGTTGAGGAACTGGTCCTGCTGCTCCGGGTTCTCCGACCGCTTGGACAGGCCCGAGTAGAGGAACGCCCTGCGGTAGGCGCCGCCCACCCGGCAGGCCTCCCAGCGCATCTCGGAGTTGGTGTTGGTGCCGTCGAGGGCGATGCCGTACTCCCACTCCCCCATCCACTCGCAGTCGGTGAAGCGGTAGTTCGCGGCGCCGCCGGTGGAGTAGGAGGAGAAGAAGGAGGCGCCCGGGGTGCCGGAGGTGAAGCGCAGGCCCTCGAAGGCGATGTTCTGCCACATGTCGTCGTTGCGGCAGAGGAAGGCGCCGGCGGGCTCCCGCGGCGCGAAGACGATCTCGCTGATGCGCAGGCCCGCGCCCCGGAAGCGCAGGCCGTTGGCGGCGTTGGACGGGTCGTCGCCGTCCAGCAGCGCGCCGGGCTCGGTGATCAGGTACTTGCCGGGCGGGACGTCGATCACGGTGCGGCCGGTGTGGTCGTCCAGGCGCGACTCGGCGTAGCGGTAGGCGTCCGCGAAGGCCTTGCTGTCGTCGGTGGTGCCGTCGCCCTTGGCCCCGAAGTCGGCGACGACGTCGACCACGCCGGGGTGCGTGGTGCTCCTGGGCTGCCGCACGGCCTCGGCGGCGGGGGTGTCCGCGGCGGTGTACGCGGCCGCGCCGATCCCCGTGAGCGCCGCGGCGGCGCCTCCGTAGAGCAGTTTCCGCCGGCCGACGTCGCTCATGTCCCCCAACCCCTCCCCTGGGCGTCCCCCTCGTGAAGGATTGCACAAGGAGGCGCCTACGATGGTGGCCGTGCCCAATCTCAGCCAAGCAGGCCAAGCCGCGCGAAACCCCCTGGCCTTCATCGCCCAGCGCTGGACCCCGTCCCCCGAGACGGTCCGGCGGGCCGCGCTGGCCGCGCTCGTCATGAGCGTCGTCATCGTGGTGACCGGCGGCGCCGTCCGGCTGACCGGCTCGGGCCTCGGCTGCCCGACCTGGCCCAAGTGCACCGACGACAGCCTCACCGCGACCCGGGCGATGGGCGTGCACGGGGTGATCGAGTTCGGCAACCGCATGCTGACGTACGTGCTGTGCGCCGCCGTGGGCTGGGCGATCATCGCCGCGCGAGCCGCGGCGCCGTGGCGGCGCGGGCTGACCCGGCTCGGCTGGGCCCAGTTCTGGGTCGTCATGGGCAACGCCGTGCTCGGCGGCTTCACCGTGCTGACCGGTCTCAACCCGTACACGGTCGCCGCGCACTTCCTGCTCTCCAGCGCGCTGATCGCCGTCGCGCTGGTGATGTGGCAACGGGCCGGAGAGGGCGACGCCGGAGCGCGTCCCCTGGTCGGCAAGCCGGTCAGGCAGCTCACGTGGGTGCTGATCGCCGCCTCCGGGGCGCTGATCGCGGTCGGCACGCTCGTGACGGGGGCCGGACCTCACGCGGGCGACAGCAGCGACGTTCCGCGCGTCCCGGTGAAGTGGGAGACCATCTCGCAACTCCACGCCGACCTGGCGTGGGTGGTGTGCGGACTGACGATCGCGCTGTGGTTCGTGCTGCGTGCCGTCGACGCCCCCGCGGGGCCGCGGGCCCGGGTGCGGGACCTGCTGGTCGTACTGCTCGCGCAGGGCGTCATCGGCTACGTCCAGTACTTCACGAAGCTGCCCGAGGTCCTGGTGGCCCTCCACATGCTCGGCTCGACGCTGGTGTGGATCGCGGTGCTGCGGGTGCTGCTGTCGATGCGCGAGCGTCCGGAGAGCGAGCGCGGCGAGGAGCCGGTGCCCGCGGCCGTCGCGTCGGCCCCGGAGCCCGCGCCGGCCGCCTAGGCACCCACCCGCGCAGCACCTGGGCCGGGGCGCGCCCTTCGGGCGCAAAGACGCGGGCCGCGGACGGGAGGGTGGCGGTCTGGGGCTGATCGCCGCACTGCGGGCTGGTGGGTGGCCGGGGTTCAGGCTCCGAAGCGGGGCCGGTTGTTCATCGGGTTCCGGTCTCGTCGCCGTCCGCGGGTGGCGCGCCCGCCGCAACCGGCGGGTGCTCCCCGGACATCGGGCCCTTTCCGCCGTGAATGTCGGCGGAAAGCGAGCCCGATCTCCGCCGTACCCCCCGACAACACCCCGAATCACCGCTTGACGCCGGTTACGGCGGGCGCGCCCATCACCGGGAGTGGGCGTGGAAGCGGCCATCTGCACCCGCGGGCGGCAACGAGCCCCCGCCGCCGGCAAAGGCAACCCGCTCCGGAGCCTGGACCCCCGCCACGCACCCACCCGCGCACCGCCGACCAGCCCCGCGCGGCACCCTCCCGTCCTCAGCCCGCGACTGTGTGCCTGAAGGGCGCGAGACGAACCCGCACCCGCCCACCGGACGCGGCACGGACACGCCGCCCACGCCCCCGCCGAGGGGGGCCGCTCACGGGAGCCGGTACAGCCGCCGCGCGTTGTCCGCGGCCACCATGGCCGCGACGCGCCGGGCGTCGGCCGCCGACCACGCGCCGTCGGCGACCCAGCCGCCCAGCACCTCGCGCACCGCGCCGCGGAAGGTCTCGGCGCCCGTCACGTGCAACTCGGGCAGCCCGTAGGCGTCCGTCGAGAACAGCAGCTTCCCGAACGGCGCCAGCTCCAGGAACTCCGCGAGGACCGCGCTCGCCCGCGCCCCCACATGGCCGAGGGCGAGGCCGACGTCCGCGTACACGTGCGGGTAGACGTTCGCCAGGTAGGCCGCCTGCCGGTGGTACGGGTAGCAGTGCAGCAGCACCAGGTCGGTCCCGGTCCCCGCGGTCGCCCGGACGAAGTCCGTCAGCAGCGCCGGGTCCGCGTGGTCGAGCCGCAGGTCCGGGTCGCCGAAGCCGGTGTGCAGCTGCAACGGGAGCCCGGTCGCGACGGCCGTCCACAGCAGGTGCCGCAGCAGTACGGGGTCGCCGAGCCGGGGACGTCCGGCGCCGCGCGCCTCCAGCCACGCCCCGGCGGCGTGCCGGACCTCGCCGGGCGCGGGCGGCTCAGGGGCGAGGCTCAGGCCATGGCGGTAGGCGGCGATCGACTTGAAGCCGGCGGCGGTGCGCGCGGCGGCGTGGACGGCCTCGGCGATGCCCTCGACCAGAGCCCCGGCCGAGCCACAGGCCCCGGCGACGCCCTCGGCGAGCCGCTCCAGCCGGACGATCTCCCGCTCCGCTCCCCCGCCGGCCGCGGCCAGCTCCGCGGGCGTCGTCAGGTCCCCGGGCAGCCCGGTGTCGACGAGGTACGTGCCGATGCCGCTGCCCCGCAGCAGCCGGCGCGTGGTCTCGTACACCCCGAGTTCGCGGCGCCGCGCGAGGTAGCCCGCCGGCGGACAGTGCGGCTCCAGTCCGAGCAGCGGCGGGCACCAGCGGCGGACGGCGAAGCCGGTCTGGGTGTCGAAGAAGGTGGTGCCGGGAGCCGCGGGCGCGTCGGACTCGGTGAGATACGTCTCGAAGGCCGCGATGCCGAGCTCGCCGCGGACCACGCCGTGGCAGTGGTGGTCGACCAGCGGCGGCAGCTCGATCACCACCGCCACCGGGTGGCCTCCGCGAGCTCGTCGGGACCGTACTCGGCCAGCGCCTCGGACTCGGCGCGCCGCACCGCGACCACCGCGCCGAACAGCGCCTCGCCCAGGGCCTCCTTCAGCGTCCCGCTGCGCACCAGGTGCGAGACGGCCTCGCTGAGCGAGGTGGGCAGCCGCTTCTGGTCGCCGTGCCCGACCGGGTCCCCGCTGACCGGCGGCGGCAGCGTCCCCCCGCCGTCGCGCAGACCGGCCAGGCCCGCCGCGATGACGGAGCCGACCAGCAGATAGGGGTTGGCGGCGGCGTCGAAGGGCTTGAGCTCGGCGTGCCCGCCGTCGGGGTCGTCGGCCTCGCCCGGCACCAGGCGCAGCGCCGCCTCGCGGTTCTCCACGCCCCAGCAGCGGTACACGCCGGCCCAGCGGGAGGGGACGAGGCGCAGGTAGCTGGCCGGGGACGGGGCGCCGATGGCGCACAGGGCGGGCAGGGCGTCGAGCACGCCCGCCAGGAAGGTGTTCGCGGCGGGTGCCAGGCCGTACGGGGCGGTGGGGTCGCGGTGCAGGTTGTGCCCGTGCTCGCGCAGGCTCAGGTGCAGGTGGCAGCCGTTGCCGACCTGCCCGGCGACGACGGCCGGGGCGAAGGAGGCGCGCAGTCCGTGGGCGGCGCTGACCGCCCGCACGGTCTCGCGGACGAGGACGACCTCGTCGGCGGCGCGGACCGGGTCGGCGGGCGCGGTGGACACCTCGAACTGGCCGGGCGCGTACTCGGGGTGCACCTGCAGGACCTCGATGCGCTGGGCGGCGAGGGCGTCGTGGAGGTCGAGCAGGTAGTCCGAGAGTTCGGTCACCCGCGTCAGGCCGTAGGCCGGGCCGCGGGAGGCCCAGTCGCCGCTGCCGTCGTCCTTGGCCACGACCCATTCGGTCTCGAAGCCCATCCGCAGTTCCAGGCCGCGCTCGGCGGCGCGCTCCGTCATACGCCGGGCGAACAGCCGCTGGCAGGCGGGGTGCGGGCGGCCGTTCTGGTCGTAGCGGTCGGTCGGGGCCCAGGCCCAGCCGGGCCGGGCGGCCAGCACGGTGAGCCGGTCCAGGTCGGGGAAGAGCCGCAGGTCGCCGTCGGGGCCGGCGATCAGCGGGGAGGAGGTGACGGCGTCGTCGGAGGTGAAGACGTCGAAGACCGGCGACATGCCCACCCCGCGGTGCGCGGCGTGCGACAGCCGGGCGGTGGGCACGGTCTTGGCCCTGCTGATGCCCGCGTTGTCCACCCAGCTGACGGCGACGGCGCGCACGCCCTCCGCGGACAGCCGCGCCGCTTCCCGGCGGGCCGTCAGCCGCCTCTCGTCGCGTTCCTCGGTATCCACCGGCGCCTCCTCGTTGCCACCCGTCGACCGGACCACTCCCATGGTCCTAACGGGCGGGCCCGGCGTCAGGTGTTGGCGGGTCCGCCGATCTGGATCCCGGCCATCCGCGACCACTCGTAGCGGCCGGTGCGCACCTTGGCCGCGAGCTCTCCGTCGAAGGACTCGTGCACGGTGATCCCGGAGCGCTCCACGGCGCTGCGGGCGATGTCGTACGTGGGGGCCACCAGGTCGCCCCACTCACCGTTCTCACCGACGAGCACGATGCGGGTGCCGACCTCGCCGATGTACGCGATCTGGCCCTCGGCGCCGCCGCCGTGGCTCCTGGCGAACGCGGTGATCTGCTTCGCCAGGCGGGCGGCGCGGCGCTCGGCACGGGCCGCGGCCCGGCGGTCCGCGGCCTGGGTGACTGCTTCCTCGTTCTCTGCCATGACAGGAATGCTACCCGCCGGTAATCAGCGCAGGAAGGGGTCCACGGCGACGGCGACGAACAGCAGTGTCGCGTAGGTGATGGACCAGTGGAACAGCCGCATCTCCTTGAGCTTGGCGCCGACCACACCGGCCTTCGCCCGCCCGTACAGGGCGTGCGCCTCGACCAGCCAGAAGGCGCCCAGCACCACGGCTACGGCCGCGTAGAACCAGCTCGCCGCACCGAGCGGCCACCACAGCGTGAGCGATACCAGCACCATCACCCAGCTGTAGATGACGATCTGCCGCCCCACCACGACGTTGCCCGCCACGACCGGCAGCATGGGCACGCCCACGCGCTCGTAGTCGTCCTTCACCTTCATCGACAGCGGCCAGTAGTGCGGCGGCGTCCAGAAGAAGAGGACGAGGAAGAGGACGAACGGCGCCCAGGCCAGCTCGTTCCGCACCGCAGACCACCCGATGAGCACCTGCATGCAGCCGGCGATGCCGCCCCAGACGATGTTCTGGGCCGTGCGGCGCTTGAGGCCGAGGGTGTAGACGAAGACGTAGTACAGGATCGCCGCCAGGGACAGCGCCGCCGACAGGGGGTTGACGAGCACCCAGAACCAGACGGTGGAAACCACCGAAAGCGTGATGCCGAAGACCAGGCACTCCCACGGCGCGACCATGCCGGTGACCAGCGGGCGCTGCTCCGTGCGGTGCATGAGCGCGTCGATGTCGCGGTCGATGTACATGTTGAGGGCGTTCGCGCCGCCCGCCGACATGTAGCCGCCGATCATGGTCGCCGCGACCAGCCACAGGTCGGGGACGCCGCCCGCCGCGAGGAACATCACCGGTACCGTCGTAATGAGCAGCAACTCGATGATGCGCGGCTTGGTCAGCGCCACGAACGCCATCACACGGGCACCGAACGGCCGGTGGCGGTGGCTCGACCCGATGGCTCCGGCGGGCCGGGATTCGACGGCCGTCACGAACACCCCTGAGGAAAAGTCCAGCAAGCGGCTCCGCTTGCGCGTACCACGCCACTTTAGACGTAGCGGATACTCCGCCCGCGCTCGGGGGTGCCACGTGTTGGCCTCCATAGCGCAAGAGAAGTGCAACCTGAAGGTGTTCTGCGTTCAACAGGCGAAGAAACGCTGACCGGGGCACGCTGGTGACACCACCGGTGCCGGGGAGGGAATGCCGCTGCCCGGGGATCGGTTGCCGCAGCCGTCGAGCCCACACTCGAAAAGGTGCACGCACGTGCAGGGGTAGGCTCGGCAACGCCCGGTGTGCACATCGTCACCGGCGTAATACATGTGGAGAGGAGCCCTCTCAGGTGAGCACCGAGCCGACCACCTCCGAGCTGGAGTGGAGCGAGCTGGACAGGCGTGCGGTTGACACCGCCCGGGTTCTGGCGATGGACGCCGTACAGAAGGTCGGCAACGGCCATCCGGGTACGGCGATGAGCCTCGCCCCCGCGGCCTACCTGCTGTTCCAGAAGCTGATGCGGCACGACCCCTCGGACGCCGCGTGGACCGGTCGCGACCGCTTCGTCCTGTCGCCGGGACACACGTCGCTGACGCTGTACACGCAGCTCTTCCTTTCGGGTTACGGGCTGGAGCTGGAGGACCTCAAGGCCTTCCGCACCTGGGGCTCGCGTACCCCCGGCCACCCGGAGCACGGTCACACGACGGGTGTGGAGACCACCACCGGCCCGCTGGGCCAGGGCATCGCCAACGCGGTGGGCATGGCGATGGCCGCCCGCTACGAGCGCGGCCTGTTCGACCCGGACGCGGCTCCGGGCGAGTCGGTCTTCGACCACACCATCTGGGCGATCGTCTCCGACGGCGACCTGGAGGAGGGCATCTCCGCCGAGGCGTCCTCGCTGGCCGGGCACCAGAAGCTGGGCAATCTGATCGCCCTGTACGACGACAACCACATCTCGATCGAGGGCGACACCGCGACCGCCTTCTCCGAGGACGTGCTGAAGCGCTACGAGGCCTACGGCTGGCACGTGCAGCGCATCGAGCAGGACCCCTCGGGCGACTTCGACGTCCGGGCCCTGTACGCCGCCTTCGACAAGGCCCGGGCGGTCACCGACCGCCCCTCGATCATCGCGGCCCGCACGATCATCGCCTGGCCCGCCCCGAACGCCCAGAACACCGAGGCCGCCCACGGCTCGGCGCTGGGCGACACGGAGGTCGCGGCCACCAAGAAGGTGCTGGGCTTCGACCCCGAGCAGAGCTTCGAGGTCGCCTCCGAGGTGCTGGCGCACGCGCGCAAGGTCGCCGACCGCGGCCGCGAGGCCCACGCGGAGTGGACCAAGCGGTTCGAGGAGTGGCGCTCCGCCAACCCGGAGCGGGCCCGCACCTTCGACCGCATCCACGCCGGCGAGCTCCCGGCCGGCTGGGAGGACGTCGTCCCGGAGTTCCCCGCGGGCAAGGCCGTCGCCACCCGCAAGGCCTCCGGTGAGGTGCTGAAGGCGCTGGGCGGCGTGATCCCCGAGCTGTGGGGCGGCTCCGCCGACCTGGCGGGCTCGAACCTCACCACCATCGACGCCTCGTCGTCCTTCCTCCCCACCGACAACCCGCTGCCGGAGGCGAGCCCGTACGGCCGCACCGTGCACTTCGGCATCCGCGAGCACGCCATGGGCTCGACCATGAACGGCATCGCGCTGCACGGCAACACCCGTGTCTACGGTGGCACCTTCCTGGTGTTCTCGGACTACATGCGCCCGGCGGTCCGCCTGGCGGCGCTGATGAAGCTGCCGGCCACCTACGTGTGGACGCACGACTCCATCGGCCTGGGCGAGGACGGCCCGACCCACCAGCCGATCGAGCACCTGGCAGCGCTGCGCGCCATCCCCGGCCTCAACGTCGTCCGTCCGGCCGACGCCAACGAGACGGCGATCGCCTGGGCTGAGATCATGCGCCGCCACACCGCCCACCCCGCCCCGCACGGCCTGGCCCTCACCCGGCAGAACGTGCCGACCTACCCGGCCAACGAGGACACCGTCAAGGGCGGCTACGTGCTGTTCGACGCCGAGGGCGGCCAGCCGCAGGTCGTCCTGATCGCGACCGGCTCCGAGGTGCAGCTGGCCGTCGAAGCCCGCGAGCAGCTGCAGGCCGACGGCATCCCGGCGCGCGTGGTCTCCATGCCGTCCGTGGAGTGGTTCGAGGAGCAGGACCAGGCGTACCGCGACAGCGTCATCCCGCCGAACGTCCGGGCGAGGGTCGCCGTCGAGGCCGGTATCGGGCTGACCTGGCACCGCTTCGTCGGCGACGCGGGCCGGATTGTGTCCCTGGAGCACTTCGGGGCAAGCGCCGACTACAAGGTCCTCTACCGCGAGTTCGGTCTGACCGCAGAGGCCGTGGCCGCCGCCGCACGCGATTCCATCGCCGCCGCCGCACGCTGACGCACAGACGCATACGACGTACCGAGGAGATGCAGAACCCATGACAGACGCACTCAAGCGCCTCTCCGACGAGGGCGTGGCGATCTGGCTCGACGACCTGTCCCGTAAGCGGATCACCTCCGGCAACCTGGCCGAGCTCATGGACCAGAGCCACGTGGTCGGCGTCACCACCAACCCGTCGATCTTCCAGAAGGCGATCGCCGGCGGTGACGGCTACGAGCAGCAGCTCACCGACCTCGCCGCGCGCAAGGTGACGGTGGACGAGGCACTGCGGATGATCACGACCGCGGACGTACGCGACGCCGCCGACGTGCTGCGCCCGCTGTACGACGCCAGCGGCGGCCAGGACGGCCGGGTGTCGATCGAGGTCGACCCGCGTCTGGCCCACGACACCGCCGCCACCGTCGCCGAGGCCAAGCAGCTGGCCTGGCTGGTGGACCGGCCCAACACCCTGATCAAGATCCCGGCGACCAAGGCGGGCCTGCCGGCCATCACCGAGGTGATCGGCCGGGGGATCAGCGTCAACGTCACGTTGATCTTCTCGCTGGAGCGCTACCGCGAGGTCATGGACGCCTACCTGGCGGGCCTGGAGAAGGCCCGGGCCGCGGGCCTGGACCTCTCCCTGATCCGCTCGGTGGCCTCCTTCTTCGTGTCGCGCGTGGACAGCGAGATCGACAAGCGCCTGGAGAAGCTGGGCAGCGACGAGGCCAAGGCCCTCAAGGGCAAGGCCGCCGTCGCCAACGCCCGGCTGGCCTACCAGGCGTACGAGGAGGTCTTCTCCTCCGACCGCTGGCAGGCGCTGGAGCGTGAGGGCGCGCACAAGCAGCGTCCGCTGTGGGCCTCCACCGGCGTGAAGGACCCTGCCTACCCGGACACCCTGTACGTGACCGAGCTGGTCGCCCCGGGCATCGTCAACACCATGCCCGAGGCCACGCTGGACGCGGTCGCCGACCACGGTGAGGTCACCGGGGACACCATCCGCGGCACGTACGAGCAGTCCCAGGGCGAGCTGGACGCGATCGGCGCGCTCGGCGTCTCGTACGACGACGTCGTCCAGCTGCTGGAGGACGAGGGCGTCGAGAAGTTCGCGGTGTCCTGGAACGAACTGCTGGGCTCGACCGAGGCCGAGCTCAAGCGCCTGGCGCCGAAGGAGGCGTAAGCACGTTGAGCAGCGCCAACCCGCTGCGTGACGCATCGGACCGACGGCTCCCGCGCATCGCGGGGCCGTCGGGCCTGGTGATCTTCGGCGTCACGGGCGATTTGTCACGTAAAAAGCTGATGCCCGCCGTGTACGACCTCGCCAACCGCGGGCTGCTGCCGCCGGGCTTCTCCCTCGTCGGCTTCGCCCGCCGCGACTGGGCGGACGAGGACTTCGCGCAGGTCGTCCACGACTCCGTCAAGGAGCACGCGCGCACCCCCTTCCGCGAGGAGGTCTGGCAGCAGCTCTCCGAGGGGATGCGGTTCGTCCCCGGCGACTTCGGTGACGACCAGGCCTTCGAGAAGCTGCGCGCCACGGTCGACGAACTGGACAAGGCCCGCGGTACGGGAGGCAACTTCGCCTTCTACCTCTCGGTGCCGCCCAAGTTCTTCCCGAGCGTGGTCCAGCAGCTGAAGAAGCACGGGCTGTCCGACCCTGCCGAGGGCTCCTGGCGACGGGCCGTGATCGAGAAGCCCTTCGGCCACGACCTGGCCAGCGCACAAGAGCTCAACCAGGTCGTCCACCAGGTCTTCCGCTCCCAGGACGTCTTCCGGATCGACCACTACCTGGGCAAGGAGACGGTCCAGAACATCCTGGCGCTGCGCTTCGCCAACACGATGTTCGAGCCGCTGTGGAACCGCTCCTACGTCGACCACGTGCAGATCACGATGGCCGAGGACATCGGCATCGGCGGCCGCGCCGGCTACTACGACGGCATCGGCGCCGCACGCGACGTCATCCAGAACCACCTGCTGCAGCTGCTCGCGCTGACCGCGATGGAGGAGCCCGCCTCCTTCGACGCCAAGTCGCTGGTGCAGGAGAAGCTGAAGGTGCTGCAGGCGGTCAAGCTGCCGGCGGACCTCGGCAGGCACACCGTGCGCGGCCAGTACGCGCACGGCTGGCAGGGCGGGGAGGAGGTGCTCGGCTACCTGGAGGAGGAGGGCATCGACGCCAAGTCCAAGACCGACACCTACGCCGCGATCAAACTGGCGATCGACAACCGCCGCTGGGCGGGGGTCCCCTTCTACCTGCGCACCGGCAAGCGCCTGGGCCGCCGCGTCACCGAGATCGCGGTCGTCTTCCAGCGCGCCCCGCACTCCCCGTTCGACAACACCTCGACCGAGGAGCTGGGGCAGAACGCCCTGGTGATCCGCGTCCAGCCGGACGAGGGCGTGACGATCAGGTTCGGTTCCAAGGTGCCGGGCACCTCGATGGAGATCCGGGACGTGACGATGGACTTCGCCTACGGCGAGTCCTTCACCGAGTCCAGCCCGGAGGCCTACGAGCGGCTGATCCTGGACGTCCTGCTCGGCGACGCCAACCTCTTCCCCCGGCACCAGGAGGTCGAGGAGTCCTGGCGGATCCTCGATCCGATCGAGGAGTACTGGGACCGCCACGGCAAACCCGAGCAGTACACCGCGGGCACCTGGGGTCCGAAGGCGGCGGACGAGATGCTCGCACGAGACGGCAGGAGCTGGCGCCGGCCATGAACATCGATCTGACCGAGACCACCTCAAGCAAGATCAACTCGGCGCTGATCAAGGCCCGCAGGGCCATCGGCAGCCCGGCGGTCGGCATGGTGCTCACCCTCGTCATCGTCACCGACGAGGGCAACCACTACGACGCCCTCAAGGCCGCCTCCGACGCCTCGCGCGAGCACCCCTCGCGCATCCTGGTCGTCATCAAGCGGCCCGGCCGCTCCCCCCGCGACCGGCGCAACGCCCGCCTCGACGCCGAAGTGCGCGTCGGCGGCGAGTCCGGCACCGGCGAGATCGTCCTGCTCCGCCTGCACGGCGAACTCGCCGACCACGCCGAGAGTGTCGTGCTGCCGCTGCTGCTGCCCGACGCCCCCGTGGTGGTCTGGTGGCCCGAGGACGCCCCGGCGAACCCCGCCGAGGACCTGCTGGGCCAGCTCGCGGCGCGCCGGATCACCGACGCGGCGGCCACCGAGGACCCGGTCGCCGCACTGGGGCTGCGTGCCGCGACGTACGCCCCCGGCGACACCGACCTCGCCTGGACCCGGATCACCCCGTGGCGCAGCGTGCTGGCCGCGGCCCTGGACCAGAAGCAGGCCGCGGTCAAGGGCGCCGTCGTCGAGGGCGAGGCGTACAACCCGAGCACCGAGCTGCTCGGGCTGTGGCTCGCCCGGCGACTCGGCGTGCCCGTCAGGCGGAAGGTCTCCGACGGCCCCGGCATCACCGCCGTACGGCTGGCGACCGCGGACGGCGAGATCTGCCTGGACCGGCCGACCGGCGCGCTGGCCGAACTCGCCATCCCGGGCCAGCCGGACCGGCACGTGGCGCTGCAGCGGCGGGCGACCTCGGACCTGATCGCGGAGGAGCTGCGCCGGCTCGACCCCGACGAGGCGTACGCGGCCGCGGTCAAGTTCGGCGTGGACCGGCTCGCGCACGCCGAGGAGACGGCCGAGCCGGCCGCCGCGGCGGCGGGGACCGGCCAGAACGGCGGCTCCGGCAAGAAGGCGGCCGCCCAGTGACCGCACCCCAGGTGGTGGTCCACCGCGACAAGGAGCTGATGGCGCAGGCCGCGGCGGCCCGGTTGATCACGAAGATCGTGGACGCCCAGGCCGCCCGCGGCTCCGCCTCGGTGGTGCTGACCGGCGGACGCAACGGCAACGCCCTGCTCGCCGCCCTGGCCGCCTCGCCGGCCCGGGACGCGGTGGACTGGGCGCGGCTGGATCTGTGGTGGGGCGACGAGCGGTTCCTGCCCTCGGGCGACCCGGAGCGCAATGAGACCCAGGCCCGCGAGGCGCTGCTCGACGCGGTTCCGGTCGACCCGGCGCGGGTGCACGCGATGCCGCCCTCGGACGGGCCGCTCGGCAACGACGCGGACGCCGCCGCCGAGGCCTACGCGCAGGAACTGGCGGAGGCGGCCGGTCCCGAGGACCACGGGCCGGTGCCCTCCTTCGACGTCCTGATGCTCGGTGTGGGTCCTGACACGCACGTGGCCTCGCTGTTCCCCGGGCACCCGGGGGTCCGCGAGACCGAGCGCACCGTCGTGGGCGTGCACGGCTCCCCCAAGCCGCCGCCGACCCGGATCTCGCTCACCCTGCCCGCCATCCGTGCCGCCCGCGAGGTCTGGCTGCTGGCGGCGGGCGAGGACAAGGCGGGTGCCGTGGCCATCGCCCTGTCCGGGCCCGGTGAGATCCAGGCCCCGGCGGCGGGTGCCCACGGGCGGGCCCGCACACTGTGGCTGCTGGACCGTACGGCCGCAGCGAAGCTGCCCCCGCAGCTCTACCCGCCGTCCTCCCCGTGAGGCGGTGACCGGCGCGGGACGCCTCACGAAGAGAAAGACGCCGGGCGGGCTCCGAGGAGCCCGCCCGGCGTCTTCTGCGTGTGCGTCGTCCGCCTCAGCGGCCGCGCAGCGACCGGTAGGTGGCCACGAGGGCCTTCGAGGAAGCGTCCAGGCCCGCCACCTCGGCGCCCTCGGTCAGCGCGGGCTCCAGGCGCTTGGCGAGGACCTTGCCCAGCTCGACACCCCACTGGTCGAAGGAGTCGATGTTCCAGACCGCGCCCTGGACGAAGACCTTCTGCTCGTACAGCGCCACCAGCTGGCCCAGCACGGACGGGGTCAGCTCCTTCGCGAGGATGGTCGTCGTCGGATGGTTGCCGCGGAAGGTGCGGTGCGGGACCTGCTCCTCCGGGACGCCCTCCGCACGGACCTCCTCGCCGGTCTTGCCGAAGGCCAGCGCCTGCGTCTGGGCGAAGAAGTTGGCCATCAGCAGGTCGTGCTGGGCGGCGAAGGCCGCCTCGAGCTCGCCGACCGGGTTGGCGAAGCCGATGAAGTCCGCGGGGATGAACTTCGTGCCCTGGTGCAGCAGCTGGTAGTAGGCGTGCTGCCCGTTGGTGCCGGGTGTGCCCCACACGACCGGGCCGGTCTGCCAGTCGACGGGCCGTCCCTCGCGGTCCACGTACTTGCCGTTGGACTCCATGTCGAGCTGCTGCAGGTAGGCCGTGAACCTCGACAGGTAGTGGCTGTACGGCAGGACCGCGTGGGCCTGGGCGTCGAAGAACTGGCCGTACCAGACGCCCAGCAGGCCCATCAGCAGCGGCGCGTTGGCCTCGGGCGGGGCGGTGCGGAAGTGCTCGTCGACCAGGTGGAAACCGGCCAGCATCTCCCGGAACTGCTCCTCGCCGAGGGCGATCATCAGCGAGAGCCCGATCGCGGACGGGTACGAGTAGCGGCCGCCTACCCAGTCCCAGAACTCGAACATGTTGTCGGTGTCGATGCCGAACTTGGAGACCTCCGCCGCGTTCGTCGACACCGCCACGAAGTGGAAGCGCACCGCGTTCTCGTCGCCGCCGAGCCCGTCGAGCAGCCATTCGCGCGCCGAGGTGGCGTTGGTGATGGTCTCGATGGTGGTGAACGTCTTGGACGCGACGATGAACAGCGTCTCGGCGGGGTCCAGGCCGTGCAGCGCCTCGTGGAGGTCGGAGCCGTCCACGTTGGAGACGAAGCGGAAGGTGAGCTCCCGGTCGGTGTACGGCCGCAGCACCTCGTAGGCCATCGCCGGTCCCAGGTCGGAACCCCCGATGCCGATGTTCACCACGTTCTTGATGCGGCGTCCGGTCGAGCCGACCCACTTGCCCGTGCGGACGGAGTGGGCGAAGCTCCCCATCCTGGTGAGCACATGGTGGACCCCGGGCACCACGTTGACGCCGTCGACCGTGATCTCGGCCGACAACGGGGCGCGCAGCGCCGTGTGCAGCACGGCGCGGTCCTCGGTGACGTTGATCTTCTCGCCGCGGAACATGGCGTCCCGCAGCTCGGCGACACCGGTGGCCGCCGCGAGGTCGCGCAGCAGACGCAGCGTCTCGTCGGTCACCAGGTGCTTGGAGTAGTCCAGATGGAGATCGCCGACCTGCACGGTGTAGCGCCGGGCGCGGTCCGGGTCGGTGTCGAACAGCTCCCGCAGGTGGGTCGCGCCCAGCTCCTCGCGGTGCTCGGCGAGCGCGTGCCACTCGGGCCGCTGGTCGAGACGGGTTCGGCCCTGCGTGTTGGTATCGGACATCAGTCCACTTCTCCTCGTCCTCCTGCTGCAGGTCCAAACTAGTTGATTACTTGCACGTCGTTCTTTCACGTCCGCCGTCGGGCGTGGTGACGATCGGACGAAGAGCCGGCAACGCGCAGCCCACCAGACCGGCCGCGAGCAGCAGCGGGGTGTTCGGACCGAGGATCTGCGCCGTGGCGCCGCCCAGCAGGGCTCCCAGCGGCGCCCCCGCGACTCCCAGGGTGCGCATGGCCGCGCTCACCCGGCCCAGCAACTTCTCGGGCGTGCGCTGCTGCATCAGGGTGGTCTCGTTGACGTTCCACACCATGCCGAGGGCGCCGAAGACGGCCAGGGCGGCCGCGGTCACCGCCAGGGAGCGCACGGTGCCGGCCAGGACCAGGCAGCCGGCCTGGAGGGCCAGGCCCGGCGCGAGGCTTCTGACACGGCCGCCCAGCAGCGCCGAGAGCCGCCCGGCGGCCGCTCCCCCGGCCACGCTGCCCGCTCCGTACGCGATCAGGACGACGGCGTATCCCGTGTGCCCGGCGTGGAGCCAGCCGGTGACCTGGAGGACGAGGGTCGCCACCAGGGCGCCGATGCCCACGTTGACCACGGTGTTGGCCGTGCACAGCGCCCGCAGCACGCGGTCCCGCCACAGCACGCGTATCCCCTCGGCGATGTCCTGCCGCAGCGTGTGGCCGGCCGCCCGTACGGCCCGCTCGGGCGCGGGCAGCCGCAGCGAGGCCACCAGCAGGGCCGCGACCGCGTAGCTGAGGGCGTCCACCCCGAACGGCAGCGCGGCGGTGAGACCGAACAGCACCGGCACCAGGGGCGCGGCGAGGAAGGTCGCGGCCGTGGTCTGAGCCGTCATCAACCGGGCGTTGGCACGGCCCAGGGCACGGGACGGCACGACAGCCGGCAGCAGGGAGGTCGCGGCGTTGTCGAAGAGGGTCTGCAGCGTGGTGAGGGCGAACGCCAGCACGAGCAGCAGCGCGATGCCCGCCCGGTCCAGCCACACCGCGAGCGCGAAGGCGGCCGTGAGCGCGCCCCGTACGGCGTCCACGGCCCACATGGCGCGCCGCTGGTCCACCCGGTCGGCCACCGCGCCGCCGAGCAGCCCGAAGAGGAGCCAGGGCACGTAGCCCGCGGCGGTGACGAGCGAGACGAGCAGCGGGGAGTCGGTCAACCCCACGGCGAGCAGCGGCAGCGCCGCCGCCCGCAGCCCGTCACCGAACCGCGAGACCGCGGCGGCCGTCCACAGCCGCCCGAACCCGCCCCGCCACGCGGGCGCGTGCTCGGTGCCGTACGCGATGCCGACGCTCATGGAAACCCCCGCTCACCGGTCCTCGACCTTCGTCACAGACCGTAGCGGGGGCCACTGACAACGCCGCGTACGCCCAGGTCAGAACCCTCCGCGGTGCAGCCGCTCCCCGTAGTGGCGCTCCAGGACGAGGTTGCGCTCGAAGCCGCCTGGGACGTTGGCCGAGACGTACACCGGTGCCTGGTGGCCCTCGGCGGTCATCAGGCCGACGGCCTCGGCGACGGTCATCTGGACGAGCATGGCCGAGGTGATCGTGGAGATCCCGCACAGCGACCCGCCGTCGGGCAGCGGGAGCAGCGCGTCACCCATCGGCGCCCCGTTGTCCAGCACGACGTCGGCTACGTCGGCCAGGTGCTTGCCGCTGGCGTGCAGCGCCGGGACGGAACGGGTGTGCTGCAGCGAGGTGAGGGCGATCAGCGGGTGGCCCGCCTCCTTCACGTGCAGGGCGAAGTCGACGATCGAGTTGTTGACGCCGGAGTTGGAGATCACGACGAAGACGTCCCGCGGATGCGGGGCGGCCAGCTCGTACAGCCGCTTGCCGAGCCCCGGCGACCGCTCCAGCAGCGGGTCCGAGAGCACCGCGAGGTCTTCGCCGCCGCGGGCCACCAGGTCCGACAGTCCGATGCGGTTGGTGGGGATCAGCCCGCCGGCACGTCCGGCGATCTCCAGCGCCGTGGCCTGCGAGTGGCCGGTCCCGAAGGCCTGGACGATGCCGTCCGCGGCGACGCAGTCGGCCAGCAGCCGGGCGGCGGCGGCCACGGAGTCCTTGTTGGCGGCGACCACACGGTCGATGACCGTCCTCGCCTCGTCGGCGAACCGTGCAGCGGTGGTCGTCACGTCGTCGGCCATGGCCGATTCCCCCTGAGTCCAGTGATCCGGTGGGTACTCCTCCGAAACGATGGACGAGAGGTCTAGTCCACGTCAATCCCCAGACGGGGGTGTCCTGTCGGGACCGTCCGAACCGTCCGAACCGTCCGGTTCGCTCCCGCTCAGTCCCCGTTCACCCGCAGCCGGGCCAGCGCCAGCGCACCCGCGCCGCCGTCGCGCACCGGCAGCACGTCCAGGTCCATCTCCTCGGCACGGGCCACGATCCGGCCGAGCAGCGGTCCCGTCGGCCCCAGCAGCCCGCCCGTGACGACCAGGGGTTCGCCCGGCCGCGGGTCCAGCGCGGCGACGGTGGCGGCCAGTTCGTCGGCGGCGTCGTCCAGCAGGGCTCCGGCGACCTCGTCGCCGTCCCGGTCGGCGGCGACGGCGAGCGGACTCAACCTGGCCAGCCTGACCGGGGGTTCGGCGTACACCAGCGGCACCAGACGGTTGCGCAGCACGTGGCACTCGTGGCCGCCGGGGCGTTCCTGCGCGAGGTACGGACCCCCGGGGGAGCCCATGTAGTGGGAGAGCACGGCCTCGACCAGGATCGTCCACGGCCCGCGCCCGTCCAGCGCGCGCAGAGCGGCCCGCATGACCTCGCGGCCCAGCCAGAAGCCGCTGCCCTCGTCACCGACCAGCCAGCCGTTGCCGTCCGCGACGAGGGTCTGGTTGCGCTTCTCGATCCGCGCGGCCACGGCTCCGGTCCCGGCGACCAGCGCCAGTCCGTCCGCGGGCGTGCCCGGCGCGGAGGCGAAGGCGACCTCGATGTCACCGCAGACCGTCACCTCGGGCGCGCCGACGCCGTGGCTGTCGAGCGCCGCCCGCAGACAGGAGATGGCCAGTTCGTGCCCCGTCTCGGGGCCGGTGCCGAGCGCCGCGCCGGCGAAGCCGCCCACGACGGTCGTGACCTCGCCCCTGCGGTCCTCCGGGACCGCGCCGCGGATGGCGTCCGCGAGGTGCTGCGTCAGCGCCACGCGTTCTACGGTCATCGCGTTGCCGGGCCCGCCCTCACCCTCGCCGAGCACCACGCCGTCGGGCGCTGCCTCGGCCAGGTAGGCGCGCGTCCGGGTTCCGCCCGCATCGATGCCGATCACCAGAGACACGACACGGAGTATACGTTCCGGTTACGCACTGAAGGGACGCGACGGGCCCGGTCCGCGAAAGAAGGGTCTTCCTTGCGGGTCGGGCCCGTGGAGCATCAGCCGGTACGGCTCAGATCTCGCCGCGCAGCTTGGCCAGCGCCTCGGCGAGGATCGCCTCGCCGTCGGCCGCGCTGCGCCGCTCCCGCACGTACGCCAGGTGCGTCTTGTACGGCTCGGTGCGCGGCGGCGCAGGTGGGTTCTCCTCGTCCTGGCCCGCCGGGAAGCCGCAGCGCGGGCAGTCCCAGTGTTCGGGAATCTGCGCGTCGCTCGCGAAACTCGGCCGGGTCTCGTGCCCGTTGGAGCACCAGAAGGAGATGCGGAGGCGCGGCGCGGACTCGCCCCGCTCGGCCTCTCCCATCGGCCCCGCCCCGACCCGACTACCACGGATCGCGTTGCCACTTGCCACGGTCGTAACTCCCTGCGTGATGGTGCTGCGAGGTCGCCCAGTTTACGGAGACCGGTTCACCCCGCGCCTGCGGGGAAAGGGCACCGTATCCCATGGCGCCCTCCCATGATAAGTCGCGCCAACGACGAGGCGTCAGTTCTCCCCGGAAGCCGGGGACTCGGTCACTTCTGGAACTTCAGCAGAAGCCCGAGAGTGACAATGCAGGCAAACCACAACAGACCGATGACAACCGTGATCCGGTCGAGGTTGCGCTCGGCCACCGAGGAACCTCCGACGGACGACTGCATGCCGCCACCGAACATGTCGGACAGACCGCCGCCCTTGCCCTTGTGCATCAGCACGAGCAGCAACAGCAGCAGGCTGAAGATGATGAGGGCGATGGAGAACCCGATGACCACAGCTGGACCAACTCTCTCGGTGACCTAGGACGACGCGGGGGCCGGGCCGCTGCCGCGCAGCGCTCCGACCCCCGACAGAGTACTTCGGGCAGGGCCCGACAGCCTACTGCCGCAGAACTTACTGGTCGCGGAAGCGGATGATCTTGACGAACTCCTCCGAGTCCAACGCGGCACCGCCGACCAGGGCGCCGTCCACGTCCGGCTGCGCCATGATCGCCGCGATGTTGCCGGCCTTGACCGAGCCGCCGTACTGGATGCGGATCGCGTCGGCCACCTCCTGGCCGTACAGCTCGGCCAGCCGGCCGCGGATCGCTCCGCAGACCTCCTGGGCGTCCTCGGGGGTGGCGACCTCGCCGGTGCCGATGGCCCACACCGGCTCGTAGGCGACGACCAAGGTCGTGGCCTGCTCGGCCGGGATGTCCTTGAGGGCGCCGTCGACCTGGGCGAGGGTGTACGCCACCTGCTCGCCGGCCTTGCGGACGTCCAGACCCTCGCCGACGCAGACGATCGGCGTCAGCTCGTGCCGGAACGCCGCCTTGACCTTGGCGTTCACCTGCTCGTCGGTCTCGTGGTGGTACTGCCTGCGCTCCGAGTGGCCGATGACCACGTACGAGCACTTCAGCTTGGCCAGCATCGGGCCGGAGATCTCACCGGTGTAGGCGCCGGAGTCGTGCGCCGACAGGTCCTGGGCACCGTACTTGATCTTCAGCTTGTCGGCCTCGATCAGGGTCTGCACACCCCGGAGGTCGGTGAAGGGCGGCAGCACGACGGCCTCGACGGCGTCGAAGTCCTTGTCGTTGAGCGCGAAGGCGAGCTTCTGGACGTGGGCGATGGCCTCGAGGTGGTTGAGGTTCATCTTCCAGTTGCCCGCCATGATCGGCGTGCGCGAGGTCATCGGGTCAGTCCTCCAGTGCGGCGAGGCCGGGGAGCGTCTTGCCCTCGAGGTATTCGAGGCTCGCGCCACCACCGGTCGAGATGTGGCCGAAAGCGTTCTCGTCGAAGCCCAGGATGCGGACGGCCGCGGCCGAGTCGCCGCCTCCGACCACGGTGAACGCCGGGCTGTCGATCAGCGCCTGGGCGATGGCGCGGGTGCCCTCGGCGTAGTCGGGGTGCTCGAAGACGCCCATCGGGCCGTTCCAGAAGACGGTGGCCGCGTCGGCGAGCTTCGAGGCGAAGAGCTTGCGGGACTCCGGACCGATGTCCAGGCCCTGCACGTCGGCGGGGATGGCATCGACTCCGACGACCAGCGGGTTGGTGTCGACCGGGTTCTTCAGGTCCGGGAAGGACGGGGCGGCGGCGACGTCCACGGGCAGCACGAACTCCACGCCCTTGGCCTTCGCGCGCTCCAGGTACTCGGTGACCGCGGGGACCTGGTCCTCCTGCAGCAGGCTGTTGCCCACCTCGTGGCCCTGGGCCTTGAGGAAGGTGTAGACCATGCCGCCGCCGATCAGGATCCGGTCGGCGCGCTCCAGCAGGTGGTCGATGACCCCCAGCTTGTCGGAGACCTTCGCGCCGCCCAGCACCACCGCGTACGGACGGGACACCTCGTCGGTGAGCTTCCTCAGCACCGCGACCTCGGTGGCGATCAGCAGGCCCGCGGCGTGCGGCAGCCGGGCCGGGAGGTCGTAGACGGAGGCGTGCTTGCGGTGCACCGCGCCGAAGCCGTCGCCGACGTACAGCTCGGCCAGCGCGGCCAGCTGCTCCGCGAAGGCACCGCGCTCGGCGTCGTCCTTGCTGGTCTCGCCCGGGTTGAAGCGCAGGTTCTCCAGCAACGCCACCGAGCCGTCGGTGAGGGAGTCCACCGTCGCGCGGGCGCTCTCGCCGACCGTGTCGGTCGCGAAGGCCACCTGCGTGCCGAGGAGTTCACCCAGGCGCGCCGCGACGGGGGCGAGCGAGAACTGCGGGTCGGGCGCGCCCTTGGGACGGCCCAGGTGGGAGGCGACGATCACCTTGGCGCCGGCCTCGGCCAGCTTGGCGATGGTCGGCACGACGGCGCGGATGCGGCCGTCGTCGGTGATGGTGGTGCCGGACAGCGGCACGTTGAGGTCGGCGCGCACGAACACGCGCTTGCCGCCGACCCCCTCGTCGACGAGTTCGTCGATCGTCTTCATGGTGAAGGCTCCCCTGCCTTGGTCCTGACTGGGTCGAATCGCTCGGACCGCCACCTCATGGGACAGGGTCCGGACGACGGCACGTCGTTCGGACCCTGTCCTCATCGCATGACGGGAGGTCGAGCGGGTGTCAGAGCTGGTCGCCGACGAACACGGTCAGGTCGACGAGACGGTTGGAGTAGCCCCACTCGTTGTCGTACCAGCCGATGACCTTGACCTGCTTGCCCTGCGCCATGGTCAGCGAGGAGTCAAAGGTGCAGGAGGCCGGCCAGTTGACGATGTCCGAGGAGACGATCGGGTCCTCGGTGTACTCCAGGATGCCCTTGAGCTGGCCCTCGGCGGCCTTCTGGAAGGCGGCGTTGACCTCGTCCTTGGTGACCTCGCGCTCCAGCTCGATGACCAGGTCGGTCACGGAGCCGGTCGGGACCGGGACGCGCATCGCGATGCCGTCGAGCTTGCCCTTGAGCTGCGGCAGGACCAGCGCGGTGGCCTTCGCGGCACCCGTCGAGGTCGGGATGATGTTCTCGGCGGCGGCGCGGGCGCGACGCAGGTCCTTGTGCGGGAAGTCAAGGATGCGCTGGTCGTTGGTGTACGCGTGCACGGTCGTCATCAGACCCTTGACGATGCCGAAGTTCTCGTCGAGGACCTTCGCCATCGGCGCCACACAGTTGGTCGTGCAGGACGCGTTGGAGATGATGTTGTGCTTCGCCGGGTCGTACTTCTCGTTGTTGACGCCCATCACGATGGTGATGTCCTCGTCGGAGGCCGGCGCCGAGATGATGACCTTCTTGGCGCCGCCGTCGAGGTGCTTCTTGGCGTCGGCGGCCTTGGTGAAGATGCCGGTCGACTCGATCACGATGTCGACGCCGAGCTCGCCCCACGGGATGTCGGCGGGGTTGCGCTCGGACAGCACCTTGATGGTGTGGCCGTCGACGGTGATGGAGTCCGCCGTGTGGGACACCTCGGCCTTGAGGCGGCCGAGGATCGTGTCGTACTTGAGCAGGTGCGCGGTGGTGGCCGTGTCACCCAGGTCGTTGACAGCCACGATCTCGATGTCCGCACCCTGCTCCAGGGCGGCACGGAAGAAGTTTCGACCGATGCGACCAAAGCCGTTGATGCCTACGCGGATCGTCACGAACCGATCTCCTCGCTGGTGTGCCGGAGGCCATTTCGCTCCGGCTGCGACGTATTGGGATGTCCCCGACCAAGGACGACCCTACCTCCCCGGGCACCTGGCGGTGACATCGGCGCCACGGGTGCCCGCCGTACGGACCGGTAACCGGACGGGGCGGGCGGGCCGCGCCGGGCTCAGCCCACCATCTCCTCGGTCAGGTTGGACTCGGTGCCCGGGACGCCGAGGTCCGAGGCGCGCTTGTCGGCCATCGCCAGCAGACGGCGGATCCGGCCCGCCACCGCGTCCTTGGTGAGCGGCGGTTCGGCGAGCGAGCCCAGCTCCTCCAGCGAGGCCTGCTTGTGGTCCATGCGCAGCCGGCCGGCGGCCGCGAGGTGCTCGGGCACGTCGTCGCCGAGGATCTCCAGCGCCCGCTGCACGCGCGCGCCCGCCGCGACCGCGGCACGGGCCGAGCGCCGCAGGTTGGCGTCGTCGAAGTTGGCGAGCCGGTTGGCGGTGGCGCGCACCTCGCGCCGCATCCGCCGCTCCTCCCACGCCAGCACCGACTCGTGCGCGCCGAGCCGCGTCAACAGCGCGCCGATGGCATCACCGTCACGGACGACCACGCGGTCGACGTTCCGCACCTCGCGCGCCTTCGCCGCGATCTGCAGCCGGCGGGCGGCACCGACCAGGGCGAGCGCCGCCTCGGGACCGGGGCAGGTGACCTCCAGCGACGAGGAACGGCCCGGCTCGGTCAGCGAGCCGTGGGCCAGGAACGCACCGCGCCAGGCGGCCTCGGCGTCGCAGGTGGCCCCGGACACGACCTGCGGGGGCAGACCGCGGATGGGACGGCCGCGGCCGTCCACCAGACCCGTCTGGCGGGCCAGCTGGTCACCGCCGGCGACCACCCGTACGACGTACCGGCTGCCGCGGCGCAGCCCGCCGGGCGCCATGACCACCAGGTCGGAGGAGTGCCCGAAGATCTCCAGGATGTCCTTGCGCAGCCTGCGCGCGGCGATTCCGGTGTCCAGCTCCGCCTCGATCACGATGCGTCCGCTGACCAGGTGCAGTCCGCCCGCGAACCTCAGGATCGCCGAGACCTCCGCCTTGCGGCAGCAGGTCCGGGTGACGGGGAGCCGGGAGATCTCGTCCTTCACCGCTGCCGTCATCGCCATGGGCCGATCCTTCCATGCATACGAAAAATCCGGTCGAACGCGGCGGCCAGCAGTTCCGGATCGTGCCGCGGCCCGTCGGGGGCGGCGACCCGGGCCAGTTCCACCGTGCCCGACAAACGCTCGGCTGCCTGTATGAGGCTGTCGCGGTCGAGTACGGCGGCCTCGTCGGCCAGCACCACGTCGATGGTGAGTTTAGGGGCGTGTCGGGCCAAAACCTCCAAGTGACGCTGCGGAGAAAAGCCCTCGGTCTCACCCGGTTGCGGCGCGAGGTTGAGCGCGAGCACCTTGCGGGCCCTCGTCTCCATGAGCGCGGACACCAGATCGGGCACCAGCAGGTGGGGCATCACGGAGGAGAACCAGGAACCGGGCCCGAGCACCACCCAGTCCGCGTCGAGCACGGA
The DNA here is from genome assembly GCF_035918135.1 of Actinacidiphila glaucinigra. Classification (NCBI taxonomy): domain Bacteria; kingdom Bacillati; phylum Actinomycetota; class Actinomycetes; order Kitasatosporales; family Streptomycetaceae; genus Actinacidiphila; species Actinacidiphila glaucinigra. The sequence continues at coordinate 6,576,142 of NZ_CP109144.1, read as the reverse complement.
CTGCACCGCCTCGGGGACGGCCGGCGGGTCGTGCGGCACCAGTTGAACCTCCTGCACCTCACCGGGGGTGAGGGCGACGGTGGCCTGGCCGTGCACGGTCGTGACCTCGTCCGGCTCCTCCGGGTCGTGGCCGCGGACCGTGGCGGTGAGCTCCAGCGGCACCGCCGACATGGGCAGCACCCTGCCGTGCGCACCGAGCAGCCGGCCCACCCACTCCAGTGCCGCCACGGGGTCGCCGAGCTGCTCCCAGAGCGCGACGATCAGCAGGTTCCCCACGGCGTGGCCGTGCAGTTCCCCCTCGCTGACGAAGCGGTGCTGGACGACCTGGGACCAGGTCCGGCCCCACTCGTCGTCGCCGCACAGCGCGGCCAGCGCCTTGCGCAGGTCGCCGGGCGGCAGCACCCCCATCTCCTGGCGCAGACGGCCGCTGGAGCCGCCGTCGTCGGCGACCGTGACCACGGCCGTCAGATCCTGGGTGATGCGGCGCAGGGCGGAGAGGGAGGCGGACAGTCCGTGCCCGCCTCCCAGTGCCACGACTTTGGGGGTGACCCCACTGCGCCCTGCCGACCGGCGCAAGCGCCGAGTCGTCCTGATCACTCGCGCCCCATGTCCCGGTGGACGACCACCGTCTCCACTCCGTCGGCGGACAGCCGCGCGGCGAGCCGCTCGGACATGGCGACGCTGCGGTGCTTGCCACCGGTGCAGCCGACCGCGATGGTCACGTAGCGCTTGCCCTCGCGGCGGTAGCCGGCGTTGACGATGTGCAGCAACTCGGCGTAGCGGTCGAGGAACTCCTTGGCGCCAGGCTGGTTGAACACATAGGTGGCGACCTCGTCGTTCAGACCCGTGTACGGCCGCAGCTCCGGCACCCAGTGCGGGTTGGGCAGGAAGCGGCAGTCCGCGACCAGGTCGGCGTCGACGGGGAGGCCGTACTTGAAGCCGAAGGACATGACGGTGGCCCGCAGCTCCGGCTCCTCCTCGCCGGCGAACTGGGCGTCCATCTTGGCCCGCAGCTCGTGGACGTTGAGGCTGGAGGTGTCGATCACCAGGTCGGCGTCGCCGCGCAGCTCGCTCAGCAGCTCCCGTTCCTTGGCGATGCCGTCGACGATCCGGCCGTCGCCCTGCAGCGGGTGCGGGCGGCGCACCGACTCGAAGCGGCGCACCAGCGTCTCGTCGGATGCCTCGAGGAAGAGCACCCGGCGCTTGACTCCCTTGGAGTCCAGGTCCGCCAGGGACTCGCGGAGGTTGTCGAAGAAGCGCCGGCCGCGGACGTCCACGACCACCGCGATCCGTGCCACGTTGCCCTGGGAGCGGGCGCCGAGGTCGACCATGGTGGGGATGAGGGCCGGCGGCAGGTTGTCCACCACGAACCAGCCGAGGTCCTCCAGGCATTTGGCCGCATGGCTGCGCCCGGCACCCGACATGCCCGAGATGATCACGAGTTCGGGGATGGCCTCGGCAGCCTCGCCCGCTCCTCCGGTCGTCACCTGTGCTCCGCCTCCGTCGTTCGCGTTCATGAGCTGTTTCCCCGTTCCGTGGGGACGGTCACCGGACCGGCCGTCCCCTCTTCCTCAATGATCTCTCCTGTGGCGGTGTTCACCGCCGGTCCGGCGGGGGCGGCCCCGGCCAGCGCGGCGAGCACGGCCTCGGCGGTGCGCCGGCCGACGCCGGGGACCTCGCAGATCTGCTCGACCGTCGCCGCCCGCAGCCGCTTGAGCGAGCCGAAGTGCTTCAGCAGCGCCTGACGGCGGCTCTCGCCGAGGCCCGGCACCGAGTCCAGGGCGCCGGCCCTCATCGACTTGGAGCGCTTGTTGCGCTGGTAGGCGATGGCGAAGCGGTGGGCCTCGTCACGGACCCGCTGCAGCAGGTACAGGCCCTCGCTGGTGCGCGGCAGGATGACCGGGTCGTCCTCGCCGGGCAGCCAGACCTCCTCCAGGCGCTTGGCCAGGCCGCACACGGCCACGTCCTCGACGCCGAGCTCCTGCAGCGCCCGCTGGGCGGCGGCGACCTGCGGCTGCCCGCCGTCGACGACGACCAGCTGCGGCGGGTAGGCGAACCTGCGCGGCCTGCCCGTGTCCGGGTCGATGGGTCCGCCGGCGACCTCGCCGCCGCTCCCCGGGCCGACGCCCTCGCCGTCGCCGTCGACCCACTCGCCGGTCTTCTGCTTCTCCAGCAGGTAGCGGCGGAAGCGCCGGGAGACCACCTCGTGCATCGACCGGACGTCGTCCTGGCCGGCGAAGCTCTTGATCTGGAAGCGGCGGTACTCGCTCTTGCGGGCCAGCCCGTCCTCGAAGACCACCATCGAGGCGACGACGTCGTCACCCTGGAGGTGGGAGATGTCGAAGCACTCGATGCGCAGCGGTGCCGAGTCCAGGTCCAGCGCCTCGGCGATCTCCTCCAGCGCGCGGGAGCGCGTGGTGAGGTCGGAGGCGCGCCGGGTCTTGTGCAGCACCAGCGCCTGCTGGGCGTTGCGCTGCACGGTGGCCATGAGGTCCTTCTTGTCGCCTCGCTGCGGTATCCGCAGGCTCACCTGCGAGCCGCGGCGCTCGGTGAGCCACTGCTGCACCGGCTCGCACGGGTCGGGCAGCGCGGGCACCAGCACCTCCTTGGGCACCCCTTCGCCGCGCTCCTCGCCGTAGAGCTGCTGCAGGGCGTGCTCGACCAGCTCGGCGGTGCCGACCTCCTCGACCCGGTCGGTGACCCAGCCGCGCTGACCGCGCACCCGGCCGTCGCGGACGTGGAAGATCTGGACGGCGGCCTCCAACTCGTCCTCGGCGACGGCGATCAGATCGGCATCGGTGGCGTCGGCGAGGACGACCGCGTTCTTCTCCATGGCGCGCTTGAGCGCCTCGATGTCGTCGCGCAGCCGGGCCGCCTTCTCGTACTCCATCGCCGCGGCCGCGTCCCTCATCTGCTGCTCCAGGCGGCGCAGGTAGGTGCCGGTGCGGCCGGCCATGAAGTCGCAGAACTCCTCGGCCAGTTCGCGGTGCTCCTCGGCGCTGACCCGGCCGACGCAGGGTGCCGAGCACTTGCCGATGTAGCCCAGCAGGCAGGGCCGGCCGATCTGCGCGGAGCGCTTGAACACCCCGGCGGAACAGGTGCGCACGGGGAAGACCCGCAGCAGCAGGTCCACGGTCTCGCGGATCGCCCAGGCGTGCGCGTAGGGGCCGAAGTAGCGCACGCCCTTGCGCTTGGGGCCGCGCATCACCTGGACGCGGGGGAACTCCTCGTTCATGGTGACGGCGAGCGAGGGGTAGCTCTTGTCGTCCCGGTACTTCACGTTGAAGCGCGGGTCGAACTCCTTGATCCAGGAGTACTCCAGCTGCAGCGCCTCGACCTCGGTGGTCACCACCGTCCATTCCACGGAGGCGGCGGTGGTGACCATCGTGCGGGTGCGCTGGTGCAGGTTTGCGAGGTCCTGGAAGTACGAGGAGAGCCGCTGGCGCAGGCTCTTCGCCTTCCCGACGTAGATCACCCGGCCGTGCTGGTCCCGGAACTTGTACACCCCGGGAGAGTCCGGAATCTGTCCCGGCTTGGGGCGGTAGCTGGAGGGATCGGCCATGCCCCCACCCTACTGATTGACGGTGACATTCCCGCCGTCTCAGGCCCCGGTCACGGCGACGAGCTTGCCGTCCTCGACCTGGACGTCGACCTTGGTCAGCGGCTTGGTCGCGGGTCCGGTGCGGACGGCGCCGGTGGCGGCGTCGAAGACGCTTCCGTGGCAGGGGCAGGACAGTGCGGTGCCCTCCACCTTGTCGCAGGTGCAGCCCTGGTGGGTGCACACGGCGCTGAAGGCCTGGTAGGTGCCCTGAGTGGGCTGCGCGACGACGATCCTGGCCTCGCGGTAGAGCTTGGCGCCGCCGACCGGGACCTCGGTGGCCGCGCCCAGCTCGATCGGGCCGTCGGAGACCGTCGTGCCGGAACCACCGCAGGCGGTGAGGCCGACCCCGGCGACTCCGGCGAGGGCCGCACCCTTCAGGACGGTACGGCGGCAGGGGGGCAGGGCGGTGGTGTCGGCCATGAGGGACTCCGCTTCGGCACGTAAGGAAAAGAGCTTGAAAGCTGCACCTTACGTGCCGAAACTCTGAGCCTGCCGTCAGGCCTTCGTCGCGGCCCGCTTCCGCGGGGCGGCCCGCTTCTTTGCCGGGGCGGGCGGGGCGTCGGAGATCCGCTCGGCGCCCAGGATGTCCCTGAGGAACTTGCCGGTGTGGCTGGCGCCCACCCCCGCGACCTGCTCGGGGGTGCCCTCGGCGATCACCAGACCGCCGCCGCTGCCGCCCTCGGGACCCATGTCGATGACCCAGTCGGCCGTCTTGATCACATCGAGGTTGTGCTCGATGACGATCACGGTGTTGCCCTTCTCGACCAGCCCGGAGAGCACCTTGATCAGCTTGCTGATGTCCTCGAAGTGCAGACCCGTGGTGGGCTCGTCCAGCACGTAGACCGTGCGGCCGGTGGAGCGCTTCTGCAGCTCGGAGGCGAGCTTCACACGCTGCGCCTCACCACCGGACAGGGTCGTGGCGGACTGGCCCAGCCGGACGTACCCCAGCCCGACCTCGGTGAGGGTGCGCAGGTGCCGGGCGATCGTCGGGACGGCCTCGAAGAAGTCCAGCGCCTCGGAGATCGGCATGTCCAGGACCTCGGCGATGGACTTGCCCTTGTAGTGGACCTCCAGGGTCTCCCGGTTGTACCGGGCACCGTGGCAGACCTCGCACGGCACATAGACGTCCGGGAGGAAGTTCATCTCGATCTTGATGGTGCCGTCGCCGGAGCAGTTCTCGCAGCGGCCGCCCTTGACGTTGAAGGAGAAGCGGCCCGGCAGATAGCCGCGCACCTTCGCCTCCATGGTCTCCGCGAAGAGCCTGCGGACGTGGTCGAAGACACCCGTGTACGTGGCCGGGTTGGACCGCGGGGTGCGGCCGATCGGCGACTGGTCGACGTGGACCACCTTGTCGACCAGATCGTCCCCGTCGACCCGGGTGTGCCGGCCCGGGACGCCCCGGGCGCCGTTCAGCTCACGGGCCAGGTGTGTGTAGAGGATGTCGTTGACCAGGGTGGACTTCCCGGAGCCGGAGACCCCGGTGACCGCCGAGAAGACACCCAGCGGGAAGGACACGTCGATGTCCCGCAGGTTGTTCTCCCGGGCGCCGTGCACGGTCAGCCGGCGCTCCCCGTCGACCGGGCGGCGCGTCTCCGGGATCGGGATCTGCCGCTTGCCCGCCAGATACTGGCCGGTCAGCGACTCCTTGTTGCGCAGCAGCTCCTTGAGCGAACCGCTGTGCACCACATTGCCGCCGTGCTCGCCCGCGCCCGGCCCGATGTCCACGACCCAGTCGGAGGTCTTGATGGTGTCCTCGTCGTGCTCCACCACGATCAGGGTGTTGCCGAGGTCGCGCAGCCGCACCAGGGTCTCGATGAGCCGGTGGTTGTCCCGCTGGTGGAGGCCGATCGACGGCTCGTCCAGCACATAGAGCACGCCCACCAGGCCCGAGCCGATCTGCGTCGCCAGCCGGATGCGCTGGGCCTCGCCGCCGGAGAGCGTGCCGGCCGCGCGGTTGAGCGACAGATAGTCCAGACCGACGTCGACCAGGAAGCGCAGCCGCTCGTTGACCTCCTTGAGCACCCGCTCGGCAATGGTCTTCTCGCGTGCGCTCAGCTTCATGCCGCGCAGGAACTCCGCGCAGTCGCTGATGGACATCGCGGCGACCTCGGCGATGGACTTCCCCTGGACGGTGACCGCCAGCACGATCGGCTTGAGGCGGGTGCCCTCACAGGTGGGGCAGGGCACCTCGCGCATGTACCCCTCGAAGCGCTCACGGCTGGAGTCGCTCTCGGACTCCGCGTGCCGGCGCCGGACGAAGGGGATCGCACCCTCGAAGGAGGTGGTGTACGAGCGCTCGCGCCCGTAGCGGTTCCGGTAGCGCACCGCGATCTGCGTCTTGTGGCCGTTGAGCAGGGCCTTCTTCGCGCGCTGCGGCAGCCCCGCCCAGGGGATGTCGGTGCGGAAGCCCAGTTCGTCGGCGAGCGCGCCGATCAGGCGCTGGAAGTAGTCCCGGGTGTGGCCGAGCGACCAGGGGGCGATGGCGCCCTCGTCGAGGGACTTGTCCTCGTCGGGGATGATCAGCTCCGGGTCGACCTCCATGCGGGTGCCGATGCCGGTGCACTCCGGGCAGGCGCCGAAGGGCGAGTTGAAGGAGAAGGAGCGGGGCTCCAGCTCCTCGAACGACAGGTCGTCGTACGGGCAGTAGAGGTGCTCGGAGAACATCCGCTCGCGCTGCGGGTCGTCCTCGGGGAGGTCGACGAAGTCCAGGATCACCATGCCGCCGGAGAGGCCCAGGGCGGTCTCGATCGAGTCCGTCAGCCGGCGCTTGGCGCTCTCCTTGACGGTGAGGCGGTCGACGACCACCTCGATGGTGTGCTTCTCCTGCTTCTTCAGCTTCGGCGGCTCGGTCAGCTGGACGGTCGCGCCGTCCACCCGGGCCCGGCTGTAGCCCTTGGTCTGCAGGTCGGAGAAGAGGTCGACGAACTCGCCCTTGCGCTCGCGCACCAGCGGCGAGAGCACCTGGAAGCGGGAACCCTCCTCCAGCTCGAGCACCCGGTCCACGATCGCCTGGGGCGACTGCCGGGAGATGGGCCGGCCGCACTCGGGGCAGTGCGGCTTGCCGATGCGGGCGAAGAGCAGGCGGAGGTAGTCGTAGACCTCGGTGATCGTGCCGACCGTCGAGCGCGGGTTGCGCGAGGTGGACTTCTGGTCGATCGAGACCGCGGGCGACAGGCCCTCGATGAAGTCGACGTCCGGCTTGTCCATCTGGCCCAGGAACTGCCGTGCGTACGAGGAGAGGGACTCCACGTAGCGTCGCTGGCCCTCGGCGAAGATCGTGTCGAACGCCAGGGAGGACTTGCCCGACCCCGAGAGGCCGGTGAACACGATGAGCGAGTCCCGTGGCAGGTCGAGCGAGACGTTCTTCAGATTGTGCTCGCGAGCGCCACGGACGGTGAGACGATCGGCCACGCCAGTGCGCACCTTTCAAAAGACAGACAAAGGGACAGCACCCCCAGACAGCCTAAACGGGGCGCCGACGAGTTTTCTTCCGGTTACGACGAGAGCGAGCCTATAGCACGCACATTCGATTTCCGGCATCGGTGCGGCAGCTTCACCCGAACGAGTGTCCCGCGCTAGCGTCTCCGCTGGAGACGTCGATCAGGTCCGACCAGGAGGCCCCGTGTCTGTCCAACGACCCGACCCCGACCACGATGCGGCCGAACTCCGCGAGGCCACCGAACGACTGATCGAGACCGTCGCCGCCATGCCCCCCGCGTCCGTCGCCGAGCCGTCACGGCTGCCGGGCTGGACCCGCGGCCACGTGCTGGCCCACCTGGCGCGCAACGCCGACTCCCTGGTCAACCTGATGATCTGGGCCCGCACCGGCGAGGAGACCCCGCAGTACGAGAGCGGCGACCGCCGGGACAAGGACATCGAGGAGGGCGCGGGCCGCGCTCTCGCCGAGCACCTCGACGACCTGCGCATCTCCGCGGACCGGCTGGCCCTGGCCCTCGAGGAGCTCCCGCCGCGGAACTGGGCCGCACAGGTCGTCATGCGCTCCGGCCGCGTGATCGCGGCGGCGGAGATCCCGTACGTCCGGCTCATGGAGATCTACTTCCACCACGTCGACCTCGGCCTGGAGTACACCTGCGCGCACCTCCCCGAGGACTTCGCGACCCGGGAGCTCGGCGCCATCATCGACGACCTGTCGGGCCACGAGGGCGTCGCCGCCGTCCGCATCCACGACACCGGCAGCGGCGAGAAGTGGGTGATCGGCGCCGCCAACGAGCCCGAACTCACCGTCGGCGGGCCCCGGCACGCGCTGCTCGCCTGGGTCAGCGGCCGCTCCGGCGGCGAGGACCTGACCGCCCATCCGGACGTGCCGCTGCCCGTGCTGCCGCCACTAGGCTGACGTCATGACGTACAGCGGCGAGGTCACGGTCGGGGGCGCGCCCGACGTGCACGAACTCAAGGACCTCATCATCACCAAGGTCGCGGTCGGCCCCATGAACAACAACGCGTATGTGCTGCGCTGCCGCGCCACCGACGAGCAGTTGCTCGTCGACGCGGCCAACGACGCGCACACGCTCCTGGAGGTCGCCGGCAACGACGGTCTCGCGTCCGTCGTCACCACGCACCGGCACGCCGACCACTGGCAGGCGCTGCAGGCCGTGGTCGACGGGACCGGCGCCCGCACCTACGCGGGCCGCCACGACGCCGAGGGGATCCCCGTCCCCACCGACGTGCCCGTCGAGGACGGCGACCGGATCCAGGTCGGCCGGGTCGAGCTCACCGCTCGGCACCTGGTCGGTCACACACCCGGCAGCATCGTCCTGATCTACGACGACCCCCACGGGCACCCGCACATCTTCACCGGGGACTGCCTCTTCCCGGGCGGCGTGGGCAACACGCACAGCAACCCGGACCACTTCACGAGCCTCTTCGAGGGGGTCAAGGCCAAGCTCTTCGACCGCCTCCCGGACGAGACCTGGGTCTACCCCGGCCACGGCAAGGACACCACGCTCGGCGACGAGCGCCCGCACCTCGACGAATGGCGCGAACGGGGCTGGTAGCGGCCCCACGGCGGCGCCCACCGCGGCGCCGCCACCCCCGCGCACGTGGGTCGTTGGACCCACGTGCGCACCTCCCCCTCCATGGCCCGGATCGCCGCCGCGTCGGCGGCCGGGACCGCGATCGAGTTCTACGACTTCTTCGCCTACGGCACCGCGGCCGCCCTCGTCCTCGGACCGCTGTTCTTCCCCGACGCCTCGGCGCTCGCCGGCACCCTGGCCGCGTTCGGCACCTTCGCGGTGGGCTTCGTCGCCCGCCCGCTCGGCTCGGTCCTCTTCGGCCACATCGGCGACCGCGTCGGACGCCGGCCCGTACTGGTCGGCTCCCTGCTGCTGACCGGGCTGGCGACCACCGCCGTCGGCTGCGTCCCCGGATACGCCGCGATCGGCCCGGCCGCGCCCGTTCTGCTGGTGGCCCTGCGCTTCCTGCAGGGGCTGGGGCTGGGCGGCGAGTGGGGCGGCGCCGTGCTGCTCGTCGCGGAGCACGCGCCGGGGCGGCGGCGCGGGCTGTGGACGAGCCTGCCGCAGACCGGTCCCGCGGTGGGCTTCCTGCTGGCGAACGGGATCGTGCTCGCCCTGTCCGCGGGGCTGAGCGACGCCGCCTTCCGCTCCTGGGGCTGGCGGGTGCCGTTCTGGGTGGCGGGCGCGCTCGCGCTGGCCGGCCTGGCGCTGCGGGCCACCCTGCCGGAGACCCCCGCGTTCGCGGCGGCCGCGGGGCGCGGGGACCTGGCCCGGGTGCCCGTCTCGGAGCTGCTGCGCGAGCACGGGCGCCTGGTGCTGCTCACGGCGGGCGCCATGGCGTGCGGCTACGCCGTCTTCTACACGGTGACCACCTGGTCGCTGGCGTACACCACCGAGCACCTCGGCATGGACCGCACGGTCGTGCTGGGTTGCGTCCTGGTGGCCGTCCTGCTCAAGGGGGCGCTCACGCCGCCGGCGGGGCTGCTGGGCGACCGCTTCGGGCGGCGGCGGATGGCGCTGGTGGGTACCGCCGCGATGGGCGTGGTGGTCTTCCCGTACGCCGGACTGCTCGCGAGCGGCGAGCCGGTGGCGATCGCCGTGGGGTCCGCCGCGGAGCTGATCGCCTTCATCACGGTCTTCGCCGTGGTGGGCGCGTACCTCCCGGAGCTGTACGCGCCCCGGGTGCGCTGCACCGGAGCCGCACTGGGCTACAACCTCGGCGGTGTCCTGGGCGGCGCCCTGACCCCGCTCGTGGCGACCCGGCTGGTGGCGGGCACCGGCAGCCCGTGGCCGGTGGCGGTCTACGTCGCGGCCGTGGCGCTGATCAGCCTCGGGTGCTTCGCGGCGCTGCCGGAGACGCGGGGTGCGGCCGCGGCGGACACGACGGCGGGGTGCGCGGCGGACCGCCGCGCACCCCGCCCGGGCTGAGGAGCCGGGGTCAGGCGTCGATGTGCTCCTCGTCGCGCTTCTCCGCGGCCGCCTGCTTCCTCGACGCCATGAGGCTGGTCACCGTGGTGACGGCGAGGACCACGACGATGAAGCCCAGGGAGAACGGGATGCTGATCTCCGGGACGTGGACCCCCAACTCGTGCAGGGCGTGGAGCACGAGCTTCACGCCGATGAAGCCGAGGATGATCGACAGCCCGTAGGAGAGGTGGACCAGCTTCTTCAGCAGACCGCCGATGAGGAAGTACAGCTGCCGCAGGCCCATCAGGGCGAAGGCGTTGGCGGTGAAGACGATGTACGGGTCCTGGGTCAGGCCGAAGATCGCCGGGATGGAGTCCAGCGCGAACAGGACGTCGGTGGTGCCGATCGCCAGCATGACCACGAGCATCGGGGTCATGATCCGCTTGCCGTTCTGCTGGATGAACAGCTTGGTGCCGTGGTAGCGGTCGGCGACGCCGAAGCGGCGTTCGGCGGCCTTCAGCAGCCTGTTCTCCTCGAACTCCTCGTCGTGCTCCTCGGCCCGGGCCTCCTGGACCAGCTTCCACGCGGTCCAGATGAGGAAGGCGCCGAAGATGAAGAAGACCCAGGAGAAGCTGGCGATGATGGCGGCGCCCGCGGCGATGAAGGCCGCTCGCAGGACCAGTGCGATGAGCACGCCGAAGAGCAGGACGCGCTGCTGGTACTGGGTCGGCACCGCGAACTTCGCCATGATCAGCACGAAGACGAAGAGGTTGTCGACGCTGAGCGACTTCTCGGTGATGTAGCCCGCGAAGAACTCGCCCGCGGGCTGCCCGCCGGCGAACAACAGCAGGCCGAGCCCGAAGAGGGCGGCCAGGACGATCCAGACGACCGTCCAGGCACCGGCTTCCTTGACCGACACGTCATGGGGTTTTCGCCCGATGAAGAAGTCGGCGGCGATCAGGGCGCACAGACCGGCGATGGTCAGCACCCAGAGGGTCAGGGATACATCCACGCGATGCCTCCGGCAGATGGGCTGGCAATTGTCAGCGTTGTCGCTGCCGGAGGTCTCTTCCACCCGGGCCCATGGGCCGGGGCCGGTGTCCCGGGGCCGTCAGGCCCGTGATGACGGGATGCACCGCAAGCAGGGAGTACTCCCCTCCGCGTAAAGAAGAGTACATGAAATCCCAAGGAAAGGTAAAGAGAGTAAAGTGATGGTCAATCAGGACGGCGGGCCGGAGCCCCACCGGACCGGCCGGACAGGTCAGTAACGGCCCGGGTCGTAGGTGCGGCGGGCGGCGGCCACCTGGCGCAGCACCTGGGACAGGACCGCGCTGCCGGGCGGGGCGAGCAGCGGTTCGTACGTCCAGGCGTGGCCGACCCAGGGGTCGGCGAGGTGATCGTCGGGCTGCGGGGTCAGACGCATCATCGAGCGCCACAGCGGGTCGAGGAGCGGACCGTACTCGCGGGCGTCCTCACGGGCGGCGACCAGGACCAGGTGGACACCGACCTGCGGTCCCTCGTCGGCGAGGTAGCGCAGCTGGTTGATCGTCCGGTCGTCGAAGCCGTACGGGAAGTCGTTGACGACCAGCACCTGGCGGGCCGGGTCGACGCCCGGGGGCACTTCGAAGGGCACGTCTGCTCGCAGCGCCATCTGCACCAGGTCGACCCGCTCGGTGAGCCGGGCGAGCAGCGCCGCCACACCGGCCGCGCCCGTGGCGGGCGGCTCACGCAGCGCGCCGGAGTCCGTGAACGGGGCCAGCGCCGTCGCGGCGGAGCCCGCGGGGTCGATGACGTGGACGGCGCACTCCCCCGCCGGGTGGGAGGCGAGCAGACGGGCGGCGAGCGCCACGGCCACGTCCACGGCGCGGCGGCGGTCCTGGGCGCTGTCCACCCACAGCCCGCGCTCCAGCGGCAGCCGTACCAGCAGGGGGATGCGCAGCTCCGGACGTTCGGGCAGGTGGAGGTCGCCGAGCCGGACCGCCATCGGCGGCTCGGCGGGGACGCGGTAGCCGTGCCAGACCGGGCTCTCCCAGCCCGCGTAGGGCGGCGGCAGGGCGGGCTCGACCACCTCGGCCTCGGCGGTCAGCTGGGCCAGGTCGCGGTCGAGCACGGCACGGGCCCGGTCCACCAGCTCCTCCTGGCGCGCCCGGGCCTGGTCGCGGGCGGCCTCGGCGGCGGGGCCGACGCGGGCGCGCGGGTCGGCGAGGAGCGTGTCCAGCTCCTGGCCGAGCCGTGACTCCGCGAAGTCGACGGCGCTGCGGTACGCCGCGATGGTGCGGGCCAGGTCCTCGAACATGCCCCAGACCTGGTTGTGGAGCCGTTCCTCCATGCTCCAGCCGGAGGCGTCGCCCGCGACGGGCGCCGGGTTCGGGCGCACCGTGCCGGCAGGGGAGCCGGTGGGAGGGACGGGGGGCGGTGGCGGCGTGGCGACCGGGGGCGGTGCGGTGGACGGCACGGCGGGTGCCGGGCGCACCGCGTCCGCCACGCGGGCGGCCACGGCGTCCGCCTCGGGGCGGCCCAGCCCCTGGTCGCGCAGCAGCTCGGCCAGCCCGCCCGCGTAGCCCTGGCCGAGCGCGCGTACCTTCCAGGCGCCCTGGCGGCGGTACAGCTCCAGGGCGACGATCGCCGCCTCGCTGCTCAGCCCGGTCACGGTGAAGCTCGCGACCGGCGCCCCGTCGGATCCGTGGACGGTCAGGTGGGGCGCGGGGCAGGCCCCGAAGCGGGTCGGCGCCCCCGCGACCGGCGGCAGCGCCAGCAGGACGTGGACGCGGTCCACCTCCGCCGGGACGGCCGCCAGGTCGGCGATGACGCGCTGTTCGGCGGCGAGACGCGCGGGCACCTCGATGCCGGGCAGCCGCGGCGCCCCCGGGTGGGCGACGGACCCGGGGCCGCTCACGCGCCCCTGCCCGTCGCCCAGAGAGACGCCGGCCACCACCGGCGTGCCGGCCGACACCCGGACCTCCAGCGTGGTGCCGGGTAGCGGATGGTTCTGCCCGTGGACCAGCTCGGTGGTCATGCCCGCGGCCCCCCTGTGCCCGATCAGAGCGCCGGCAGGATCGCCGGCATGAGGTCCTGGAAGGTGCGGCCGTTGGCCGGGGTGCCGATCGCGGTCATCGACCAGCCGGCATCACCACCGCGCTGCACCTTCGCCATGATCTGCGCGGTGTAGGCGCCACCGCCGGTCAGGGTGTAACGGGCCAGCTCCTGGCCGTTGCTCTCGTCGACCAGGCGGCAGAAGGCGTTCTGCACCTCCTGGAAGGACTGCCCGGTGAAGGAGTTGACCGTGAAGACGATCTGGTCGATGTGCACCGGCACGCGCTGCAGGTCGACCAGGATCGCCTCGTCGTCCCCGCCCTGCCCGGCGCCGCCGACCAGGTTGTCGCCGGTGTGCCGCACCGAGCCGTCGTCGCTGACGAGGTGCCGGAAGAACACCACGTCCACGGGCTGCTTGTCGGCGAAGAGGACCGCGGAGGCGTCGAGGTCGATCTCCCGGGTGCGGCTGCCGAAGAGCCCACGGCGCGGGGCGGCCTGCCAGCCGAGCCCCATGCGGACCGACGAAAGCGTCCCCCCGTCCGACTTCTGCAGGCTGATCTTCTGACCCTTGGTCATGTTGACCGTCACGCGCTGTCCCCTCTCAACCGTTTTGCCGACGTGCGGTTGCTCCGCACCCTATGGGTAGACGCCCGGGTAGGGCACCGTGGTTCGGCAAGAGATTCGACAGCGGCAACGGTCAGGCCACGCCCGCCTCCCTCATCTGCCGCAGCTCCTTCTTCAACTCGCCCACCTCGTCGCGCAGCCGGGCGGCGACCTCGAACTGCAGATCCGCGGCGGCGGTGTGCATCTGGTCGGTCAGTTCGCCGATGAGCTCGGCCAGTTCGGCGGCGGGCAGGCTCTTGGCGGCCCGCTTCTCCCCCGCCTTCGCCGACAGGCCCGGCACCGGTGCCTTGCCGCGCGAGCGCTGGCGGCCCGAGCCCAGCAGCTCCTCGGTGTCGGCGTCCTCGCGGGCGAAGGAGTCAAGGATGCCGGCGATCTTCTTCCGCAGCGGCTGCGGGTCGATGCCCCGCTCCTCGTTGTAGGCGATCTGCTTGGCCCGGCGCCGGTTGGTCTCCTCGATGGCCTTCTCCATCGCCGGGGTGATCTTGTCGGCGTACATGTGGACCTGGCCGGAGACGTTGCGCGCCGCGCGGCCGATGGTCTGGATCAGGGAGGTGCCGGAGCGCAGGAAGCCCTCCTTGTCGGCGTCGAGGATGGCCACCAGCGACACCTCGGGCAGGTCCAGGCCCTCGCGGAGCAGGTTGATGCCGACCAGCACGTCGAACTCGCCGGCCCGCAGTTCGCGCAGCAGCTCCACGCGGCGCAGGGTGTCGATGTCGCTGTGCAGGTACCGCACCTGGATGCCGAGTTCCAGCATGTAGTCGGTGAGGTCCTCGGACATCTTCTTGGTGAGCGTGGTGACCAGGACGCGCTCGTCGCGCTCGGCGCGCAGCCGGATCTCGTGGACGAGGTCGTCGATCTGCCCCTTGGTGGGCTTGACGATCACCTCGGGGTCGACCAGGCCGGTCGGGCGGATGATCTGCTCGACGACACCGTCGCCCCGGGAGAGCTCGTACTTGCCGGGGGTGGCCGACAGGTAGACCGTCTGACCGACCCGCTCCAGGAACTCCTCCCACTTGAGCGGGCGGTTGTCGAGGGCGGAGGGCAGCCGGAAGCCGTGGTCGACCAGGGTGCGCTTGCGGGAGGCGTCGCCCTCGTACATGGCGCCGATCTGGGGCACGGTGACGTGCGACTCGTCGATGACGAGGACGAAGTCCTCGGGGAAGTAGTCGATGAGGGTGGACGGGGCGGAGCCCGCCTCGCGGCCGTCGATGTGCCGCGAGTAGTTCTCGATGCCGGAGCAGGTGCCGATCTGCCGCATCATCTCGATGTCGTAGGTGGTGCGCATCCGCAGCCGCTGGGCCTCCAGCAGCTTGCCCTGCTTCTCCATGACCGCGAGCTGCTCGCCGACCTCCTTCTCGATGCCGGCGATGGCGCGCTCCATGCGCTCCGGTCCGGCCACGTAGTGGGTGGCGGGGAAGACGTAGAGCTGCTGGTCGTCGGTGATGATCTCGCCGGTGAGCGGGTGCAGCGTGTAGAGCGCCTCGATCTCGTCGCCGAACATCTCGATGCGGACGGCGAGCTCCTCGTAGACCGGGAAGATCTCGATGGTGTCGCCGCGCACCCGGAAGGTGCCCCGGGTGAACGCCACGTCGTTGCGCGCGTACTGGATGTCGACGAACTTGCGCAGCAGGGCGTCCCGGTCGATCTCCTCGCCGACCTTGAGCCGGACCATGCGGTCGACGTACTCCTGGGGCGTGCCGAGGCCGTAGATGCAGGACACCGAGGCGACCACGATCACGTCGCGGCGGGTCAGCAGCGAGTTGGTGGTGGAGTGGCGCAGCCGCTCGACCTCCTCGTTGATCGAGGAGTCCTTCTCGATGTAGGTGTCCGTCTGCGGGACGTACGCCTCGGGCTGGTAGTAGTCGTAGTACGAGACGAAGTACTCGACCGCGTTGTTGGGCAGCAGCTCGCGGAACTCGTTCGCCAGCTGGGCGGCCAGGGTCTTGTTGGGCGCCATGACCAGGGTCGGGCGCTGCAGCCGTTCGATCATCCAGGCGGTGGTCGCCGACTTTCCGGTACCCGTCGCGCCGAGCAGGACGACATCGTTCTCGCCCGCGCGGATGCGCCGCTCGAGGTCGTCGATGGCGGCCGGCTGGTCGCCGCTGGGCTGGTAGGGGCTGACGACCTCGAAGGGCGCCACACTGCGTTCGATGTCTGATACGGGCCGCATGGGTCAACGGTACGACCCCCCACCGACAACCGGCTCCGACCTGCCCGGATCAGGGCAGGAGGCGGGGCCGGCGCCCCGCTGCGAGGTTCTCCACCCTCGAAGGCCCTGACCCGCCGCATCAGGTCGATCAGGGGGACGCTGAGCACGAGCGCGACCCCGTGTCACGGCCCGCGCGCTGACGATCCGCACCAGCCGGGCCGGCGGCGGGATCCGCCCTGCCGGCCCGGCGCACGGCCGGAAGCGCAGCAGGAGCAGGACGAAGCCGGCCGACCACAGCGCCTGGGCGAGGGGGAGCCCGTTGAGGTCGTACGAGCCGGCCACGCGGTGGGACGAGGTCCAGGACCGGCACCAGGCCGGCCGGGGCGCGGTCGAGCAGCCCGTCGCGGTGGGCGAAGCCGAGCAGCCGGCAGGTCAGGAAACTGCTGCGCCGGCTCGGCTTCACCGCCGTGGAGCGCGGGCCCGGCGGCGAGAGGGCCATCGCCGCGCCGAGGGAGGGGAATGCCAGGCTCAGCCAGGCCCAGCCGAACGTGTGAAATGTCACGACGCGGACGAGCGCCGGGGCGCGCGCAGGAGGTCCAGGCAGCGGTCGCGGCCGCCGCACGGGCGGCGGGGGCGCCCGGCGCGGCGGGCGGAGGTCCCGGGCCGCGGCAGCGGCAGGGAGGAGGTGTCGGACGCGGTCATCGGGCGGCTTCCGCGGACGCCTGCGGGGAGCCGACCTCGCCGGTGCGCTCGAGCTTCTGCCAGCGCAGCCGGCCTCCGGTCATGGCCGTGACGCAGGAGTGGATCAGGACGAGGTACATCAACTGCCGGTAGACGATCTGCTGCAGCGGCAGCATCAGCAGATGGCGGTACCGCTCGCGGTCCAGGCGGAAGGCGTACGCCGCGCAGAGGAGCTGGACGGACATCAGCGCGGCCCAGGCGAGGAGCGACTTGGCGGGGTCGACGAAGACGGCGCCGTAGACGGTCAGGAGGTCGATCAACGGCGCGAAGAGGGGCGTGACGATCTGGAAGAGCACGACCAGCGGCATGCCGACGCGGCCGAAGCGTCCCGAGGGCCCGCGGTCCACCAGGGAGCGCCGGTGCTTCCACAGCGCCTGCATGGTGCCGTAGCTCCAGCGGTAGCGCTGCCGCCACAGCTGGCCGATGGTGCCCGGTGCCTCGGTCCAGGCGCGGGCGTGCTCGGCGTACACCACACGCCAGCCCGCGCGGTGCAGCGCGATGGTGACGTCGGTGTCCTCGGCGAGGGTGTCGCCGCTCATACCCCCGGCCTCGAGGAGCGCGGCGCGGCGGAAGCCGCCGACGGCACCCGGCACGGTGGGCATGCAGCCGAGCAGGTCGTACATGCGGCGGTCGAGGTTGAAGCCCATCACGTACTCGATGTGCTGCCAGGCGCCGATCACCGTGGCCCGGTTGCCGACCTTGGCGTTGCCCGCGACGGCACCGACCCTTGGGTCGGCGAAGGGCTGGACGAGCCGGTGCACGGTGCCGGGCTCGAAGACCGTGTCGCCGTCCATCATCACGACGAGTGCGTGACGGGCGTGCTCCAGGCCGCGGTTGAGCGCGGCGGGCTTGCCCGCGTTCTCCTGGCGCACGACGCGCACCCGCGGCAGGCGCATCGCCTCGACGATGCCCGCGGTGCCGTCGGTCGAGCCGTCGTCCACGACGATGATCTCCACCGGGTGGGTGCTCGCCGCGAGTGAACCGACCGTGTTGGCGATGCACTCCTTCTCGTTGTAGGCGGGCACGATGACGCTGACCGGTTCGGTGACCGCCGGCCCCCAGCTGAAGCGGCGGCGGCCGCGGATCCTGGCGTGCCGGCGGGCGAGGACGAGCATCAGGGCGAAGCGGGCCAGGACGGCGACGCCGACCACGACGAGCAGCCAGAACAGGACGGGCATGGTGAACTCGGCCAGGGCCACGACGCCGATGAGGGCGCGTCCCTGCCACAACTCGGCTCCGCTCGCCCGGTGGTTGGCGGTCGTGGCGCCCAGGCTCGCGGTCAGCGTGGTGAAGGTGTAGCCCTTCGCCTTCATGGCGTCGATGTACGTGCCGAGCGCCTCCACGGTCTGGGAGCGGTCGCCCCCGGCGTCGTGGAAGAGCACGGAGGCGCCCTTCCCGTTCCCCGGGGTGGCGCCGCGGACGATGTGTGCGACGCCGGGGCGCCGCCAGTCCTCGCTGTCGGTGTCGACGAAGGCGCTGATGTAGCCCTTGGTGCCGAGGTAGCGGTAGACGGGCCACATGGTGTCGTCGACGGCGTCGGGCTCGGAGGAGTACGGCGCACGGAAGAGCGAGGTCGTGATGCCCGCGGCACCGGCGAGCGCCAGTTGGGTCTGGGCGAGTTCGCGGTCGATCCTGGCCCTGTCCTGGTACGCCAGGTCGACGTGGGAGAAGGTGTGGACGCCGATCTCGCCGCCGGAGTCGACCATGTCGCGGATGAGCGCGGGGTACCGGGCGGCCATCTGGCCCACGACGAAGAAGGTGCCCGGCACGTCGTGTTCGCGCAGTACGGCGAGCACCTTCGCGGTCCACCGGGGATCGGGGCCGTCGTCGAAGGTGAGCGCGATCGTCCGGGGCGGCAGGGTGTGGCTGACGGGCTCGCCGTCGGCGCCGAAGGTCAGCACGGGGCCGCCCTCGAGGACGGAGGCGGGCACCCGGTCCGAACTCCCGGACTCGTGGACGCGGCTGTCGCTGCCGATCTCCGAGTGCAGGTAGCCGTCCAGCAGCATCACGCACACCAGCGCGAACAGTCCCAGCACGGCCATGACGACGCGAGGTCTGGGCACGGCCTGCCGGCCGGCCGACGCCACCTTGGTGATCGCACCGGGTGCCGCGTGCCGGGCCGTCCGCGCCATGGCCGCTCAGTCGTCCCAGCCGTCACCGGACACGGGATCGCCGCCGGCGTCGCCCGGAGGGAACGCGGGGGTGTCCGGCCCGGGTGTCGCGGGGACGGAGGCGGACGGCGAGGCGGAGGCCGCCGGGGTGCGCGGGGGCGTGGGCCTCGGGGAGGCGCTCGCCGTCGGGGTGGCACCGGTCCTGCCGGGAGCGGTGGTGGCGGTCGCGGAGGCCGTCGCGCGGCCCCCGGTTGCGGAGGGGGTCACCTCGGCGGCCGCGACGACGGTGGGTGCGGCGGCTGGGCGGGCCGCCGGCGCGGGGGCGTGAGCGGCGCCCGGGGCGCCCGCGGCGTGTTTGTGGGCACCCCCGGTCCGTCCACGCGCCCCGGCCTGCGCCGAAGCGCCCCCGGGGACGTCGGCACCCGGAATAAGGGTCTGGGGCGCGAAAGGGGTGCCTCCCGCCAAAGCCACGCCCAGCAGCACGGCATATCCCGCGCAGGCGACGCCGACGACCAGTCCGACGCGCCGGATAATGCGCGCCCGGCGGCCCGACGCGTCGACGAACACGGGCCCTTCCTCCGTGGACCGCCCACGGGGACACGCCCGCCGGGAGAGGGAATGCATGGGCGGAATGCTAGCAGTAATTCCCCTCACCGAATTCCCTGGATTCACTCCGGAATTAATCCCACGAATGAACCGCGACCACCTTTCGATAATTCCCGGAAAACGGGATCCGCAATTCCCGGGGCAGATAGTCTCTCCGTCATGAAGAGCCGCACGGCACAGCTGATCACCGGGCTCGTGGCGGTCGCCGTCGCCGCCACGACCGCCTCCCTCCTCACCGGCCGGGAGCCCGCCGGCCCCCCGGCGACCCGCGCGCCCCAGGGGAGGGAACCGGTGGCCGAGGTGGCCTTCACCCCGTACGTGGACGCCTCGCGCTCCACCGCCTACGACATGGCGGACGCGGCCCGCACCACCGGGGCCGACGGCTTCACCCTCGGGTTCGTCACCGCGCGCGGTGGCTGCGCCCCGACCTGGGACGGGCGCGAGGGCATCGCCCACGGCGACCTGGCGGACCGGATCGCCGCGTTGCGCGCCACCGGCCGCGACGTGCGGGTCTCGTTCGGCGGCGCCGACGGCACGGAGCTGGCGGGAGCCTGCGGCGACGTGGACGGACTCGGCTCCGCCTACGCCGATGTGATCGGCCGTTACCGGCTGACCGGGCTCGACTTCGACGTCGAGGGCGACGACCTGGCGGACTCGGCCGCCAACACCCGCCGGGCGCGTGCCGTCGCCCGCCTCCAGAGGGAGGCGGAGCGCGAGGGCCGGACGCTGTCGGTCTCCTTCACGCTGCCGGCGATGCCGTCGGGGCTGACCTCCGAGGCCTCGGCGCTGCTCGCGGACGCCCGGCGCCAAGGGGTGCGCGTCGACGGCGTCAACATCATGGCGATGGACTACGGGGAGTCGTACACCGGCGACATGGGCCGGTACGCGATCCAGGCGGCCACCTCGGCGCACCGGCAGCTCAAGGCGCTGCTGGGCCTGCCGGACGCGGCGGCCTGGCGGACCCTCACGGTGACGCCGATGATCGGGGTGAACGACATCGAGGGCGAGGTCTTCACCCTGGGGGACGCGGCGCAACTGGCCGCCTTCGCCCGCGACAAGGGGCTGGGCGGCCTGTCGATGTGGTCGGCCGACCGGGACAGGGCCTGCGAGGACGCCCCCGGGAGGACGGCCCCGACCCGGTGCAGCGGGGTCGGCCAGCCGTCACTGGCGTTCGCGCGGGCCCTCGCGGAAGCGTGAGGCGCGGGCGGCCTGCGAGGCGCGGTCCGCCCGCCAGGAGCGCCGGCCGCGGGCGGGCGCGGGCTCCGGTACGAAGTCGCCGACGGGCGGGGCAGCGCCACGACGACACCGGAGAGGCAGAGGAAGACGGCCGGGCCGATCAGCACGGGGGCCAGGGACGCGACCGGTCCCGCCCCGGCCGACCCCTCGCGGGCGGCGCTGTGCAGGTGGACCGTCAGCGCGGACATGCGCGGGCCCGCCCGGAGCGGCATCCTCACGACGGCCTCATCGCGCGGACACCCGTACGTCATCTCGTTCCGGGCAGTGCCGTGATCCGCTCCAGCGGCCCGTACGGACCCTCGGCCAGGGCGCTGCGCAGGGCGGCGACGACCTCGGCGGGGCTGCGGGTGAGCGCGGCGGGCGCGACCCGCAGCACACGCAGTCCCAGCGACTCCAGCCGGCCGCGCCCCGTGCCCGGGCCGAGGTCCAGGACGAGGCCGTCGCGCACCCAGTAGGCGTCGGGCGAGCCCAGGAAGGCGCCGTCGAACTCGAGCGTGGGACGCCACAGCGGTTGCCGCAGCCCCGACCGGGCCACCAGGGCGCGGGCCATCGGCTCGGCGGAGATCGCGCGCTGGCCGGAGTCCATGGCGTCCAGCAGGGCCGCCACGGCGGGGCGCCGGGCGAGCACCGCGCCACCCAGTTCGGCGGCGAGCGCGGCGGCGGGCACGCCGAGCGCTGTGACCAGCTCGCGGACCACCTCCAGGGCCCACTCGGGGTCGATGGACTCCCGTACGCCGTCGGCCGCCGCCCGGACGGCCGGCGCCACGGGCACTCCGTCCACGGTGTCGGGCACGGGGAGCCCGCGGCCGTGGTGGACCCGCACCCAGGTGTGGGTGCGGATGCGCCGCTCGCTCGGGACGAGCACGTCCACCACCGGGAGCCCGCACGGCGGCGCGGCGACGGCGACGCCGTGCAGGGCGAGCCCCGCCACACCGGTGATCATGGCCGGGACCTGCGGATACCCGGCGAAGGCCAGCGCCGCCCTGGACCGCTGTGCGGCGGTGAGCGGACCGGGCTGGAGAACGACCACCCTGGGCAGCGGCCGCTGCCACCGGCCGCCGGGGCGGCACCATTCGCGCAGCCTGCTCTGCGGTACGCCCACCGCGGCGAGCTGGGCGACGGTGGCGACCCGGTCCTGTTCGCGGGCGAGCCGGCGGACGGCGTGGGTGAATTCGTTTCGCGTCATGCGCGCCCCATCCCCTCTCGTAACCGATCAACTACCGCTTGTGACACACCTGTCGAGAACGGCCACCCTCCCGGGTGGCGGGGCGTGCGGCCGGTTGCCGTCACCGTCCGGGGAGGTCACAGGACCCGGGCCGGCACCGGCTGTCGGTGCCCCGTCCTAGGGTGGGAACCGTGACGCAACCCCAGACCCCTGCCACCGAGGTCGCCTGGACGGTGCTGGAGGCACCGATCGGGCCGCTGCTGCTCGCCGCGACCGGGCAGGGCCTTGTCCACGTGGCCTTCCGGACCGGGGCGGAGGAGGCCCCCGCCGTGCTGGAGCGGATCTGCTCCCGCCTGGGCGCCGTAGCCGCGCACCGGCCCGGGCCCGCGAGCGCCGCGGGGGCCCGGCTGGACGAGGCGATACCGCAGGTGGAGGCGTACTTCGCCGGGACGCGGCACACCTTCGACCTCGACTTCGACTGGTCGCTGACGACCGGCTTCAACCGCCGTGTGCTGCGCGAACTGGCGACCGGTGTCCCGTTCGGCAGCGTGGTCGGCTACCAGGATCTGGCGAACCGGGTCGGCGAGCCGGGCGCGGCCCGGGCCGTGGGGACGGCCATGGGCTCCAACCCGCTGCCCGTCGTCGTCCCGTGCCACCGGGTCCTGGAGAGCGACGGCGGCATCGGCGGCTTCGGTGGAGGTCTGCGCATGCTCGACATCAAGCGCTCGCTGCTGGCCTTGGAGGGCGTCCTTCCGGAGCCGCTGTTCTGACGTGCCGCCGACATCGCCGTGTGCGGCACCCGTCACGACGGCGGGTGTCTCCGGCGGTGCCGGTGAGGGGTGGAGAGTGGGGCGGAGAGAGGGGCGGAGAAATGGACGAATCGGCTTTCGGCATCACCGAGGGCGCACCGGACTCACCGGTGCTCCTCCATGTGCCGCACAGTGCCCGCGCCCTGCCCGGGCACGTCCGCGAGCTCATCCTCCTGGACGACGACGCGCTGACGGCCGAACTCGACCACATGACGGACGCGTACACCGACCTGATCGCCGTACGCGCCGCCGCGCGGACCGGGGCCTGGCAGTTCACCAACCTCCTGTCGCGGCTGGTGGTCGACCCCGAGCGGTTCCCGGACGAGCGGGAGGAGATGCGCGCCGTCGGCATGGGCGCCGTCTACACCCGTACCTCGCACGGGGCCCCGCTGCGCGAGGACGACCCCCGCCACGAACGGGATCTGCTGGACGCGTACTTCGAGCCGTATGCGGCCGCCATGACGGCTGCCGTCCAGGACCGGCTGGCGGCCACCGGGCGGGCGGTCGTCATCGACGTGCACTCCTACCCCGGTGCGCCGCTGCCCTACGAGCTGCACGGCGGCGGCCCCCGCCCCGCGGTCTGCCTGGGCACCGACGCCTTCCACACCCCGGCCTGGCTGCTGGACGCGGCCCGCGAGGCCTTCGCGCCGTGCGGCGAGGTCGGTCTCGACTCGCCGTTCGCCGGCACCTATGTGCCGTTGAAGCACTACGGCGAGGTCCGCGAGGTGTCGGCGCTGATGGTCGAGATCCGCCGGGACGGATACATGACGGAGCCCGGTGGTGCCCCCGGCGAGGGAGTGGACCGGCTCGGTGACGCCCTGGCCGCCCTCGTCGCCGCCGTCGGCGCGGGTGACGGCACCGACTGAGGGCGAGGGAGCCTCCGGGCTCAGCCGATGCGGAAGCCGGTGAACTCCACCAGGCCGCGGTCGCCCGTGCCGCCGTTGCCCGCGGTCATGAAGAGCCCCACGTCCTGCGTCCGGGCCGCGGCCGGGACGGTCACGGTCGCGACCTTCCGCCATGTCGTCCCGTCGTCGGTGCTGCACTCCCCCGTGTACGCGCGGCCCCGGCGGTGCAGCCTCAGCAGCACCGGGGCCCGCACTCCGGCGAGCCGCCGGTAGCGGTTGAGCAGGCCGCCGCCGTCGGAGTCGTACGACAGCGTCACCCCGTGCCCGGGGCTCACCGCCAGGTTCAGGAAGCCCGGGGCGGCCGGATCGTCGAGGTCGTCACGGACGACGATGCCCGCCCGCGCCCATGCGGCGGTCTTCGCCTGGCTGTCGACCCGGGTGGTGACCGTCCCGCCGTCCCGCAGCGCGCCGCGCCGCAGCAGCGCCGCGAACTCGGCGGTGCCCTTCCACAGGTCGCGCCCGGCGCCGTCGATGGCGAAGCGGTCGCCGAGCTGCCCGAAGACGGCGCCGATGCCGTTGACGGTGCGGTACTCGCGGTCCGGCGGGCTCGCGACGTACAGGTCCCCCGCGGCGACCGCGGGCACCCGCGCGCCGCCCGGCACCGGCTCGTACGCGGCCCGCGCCTCGTATCGCAGCGGCGACAGCGGCCGCTCGGGACGAGCCTCGGGCGCGGTGACGTGCCAGGTGGCACGGCCGGTGCCGCCGGCCGCCACGCGCGGCAGCGACAGCGCCCCGCGAGGTGCGGCCCGCACCCCGTCCGCGGTAAGGGAGAAGCCGACCGTGCCCGTGGGGGCGAGCCCGTTGGTGTTGGTGAACTCGGCCGTCACCAGGGCCCGGCCGCCCGGTGCCAG
Source organism: Actinacidiphila glaucinigra (assembly GCF_035918135.1). Lineage (NCBI taxonomy): Bacteria > Bacillati > Actinomycetota > Actinomycetes > Kitasatosporales > Streptomycetaceae > Actinacidiphila > Actinacidiphila glaucinigra. The sequence continues at coordinate 6,551,931 of NZ_CP109144.1, read as the reverse complement.
CGTCGCCGGCTGCGCGGTCACGGCCAGCGTGCCCTGGTAGGGGGCCGCGGCGAGGGCCTCGTAGGCCCGCCGGGCGAGCGTGTGCGCGTCGCCGGTGGGCCGGGTGGGGTAGCTCCCGGCGCGCTTCGTCCAGGGCTCCTCGGCGCGGTACCAGTCGGCCTCCCGCGGTGTGCGGCGGGTTCCGAGGGCCGCCGCGCAGTCGTCCAGGAAGGTCCGCCAGCGCGGCAGGTAGAAGTCCGCGACCAGGCCGTTCCAGTCCCGGTTGGCGTACTCGTGCAGTGACACCGAGGTCGCGCGCCCGCCCCAGGTGGTGGCCAGCACCCGGGCGGTGCGCTCGAGTTCGGCGCGCTGCACGGCCGCCCCGCCCCAGGCCCGGGCCTCCGCGAGCCAGGGGCCGAGCAGGAACGCCCGGTGACCGCCCGCGACCTCGTCGGCCAGCCGCATCAGCCGCAGCCACAACTCGGACAGCTGGCGGAAGACCGCCGCGTCGCCACGCTCGAACGCGGCGCGCAGTTGCGGCAGGAGCTGCCGGCTGCGGTTGGCGACGGCCTGCCGGGCGACATCGATCAGGTCGTAGCGATAGGCGTCGTGTCGGCGTGCCCCGGCGGACACGGCCAGCAGTGCGGCGAACGCCGTGTCGAAGGCGGCGGGATCGTAGGTGAGGGCGTTCGGCGCGTACACGCTGGCGGAGTCGGCGGTGAGCGAGGGGCGGGCGGTGAACAGGCTGTCGTGGGCGTCGGCGCGCTCCAGCGCGTCGTGCCGGTACGCGGTGCGGCGCAGCGCCTGCCAGGCGACGCGGGCCTGGCCGTCCGCGGTGCCGTAGCGGGTCCGCGCGTAGGTGTCGAACCAGGTCGGCAGGTCCACCCGCCGCTCGTGCCAGGGCAGTTCGCAGAACAGCTCGAAGGCGGCCGGGTCGCGTTCGGCGGCCTCCGGCAGGTAGCAGGTGCCGGACAGGGCGCTGCCGGGCTTGTCCCGCCAGCTGAAGAAGCGGTCCGCCCACACATGGGTCTTGGCGCCGATCGTCGTCCGGCCGCCGAAGTTGGGGATGGAGCCGAAGGCGTACGGGGTGCCCGCCCAGTCCCGCTCGCGGTCGGTGACCGAGGCGTAGCGGTCGGAGACGCCGTCCACGACGAGCATCCGCTCCTTGTCGACGGCTCCCAGCAGATCGGCCCGCGGGTTCTTCTCCCAGCCGAGGATCACCCAGGTCGCACGGGGGTGCGCCGCGCTCAGCGCCGCCTGGACGCCCCGGGCGGCCGCGGGCACGGGCACGTCGCCCGCGGTGCCGCCCTCGTGGAGCAGGTCCATCTTGAAGTACCCGGCCTCGCCGAACAGCTTCTTCTGGTGGCGGTAGAAGGATGCGGCCACGGCGGCGAAGGCGCCGCTGCGCGGGTCGAGCCAGCCCGGGCGGGCGAAACCGTGCCAGGTGCCCTGCGGGACGACGCGCGCCCCCGCGTTGCGCCCGGCGAAGCCGTCCGGGACGGTGCCGAAGTAGCCCGGCAGCACAGGGGCCATGCCCAGTTCCCTCAGCCGCGCGGTGATCCTGCGGCCCAGCGCGGCGCGGGCGTCGACGATGCCCGGGGTCAGCGGGCCGCCGTACCCGGACAGGTTCTGCAGCAGCCACCACGGCTGGTGGGACGGGGCCGGCAACCAGGCCAGGGCCTCCCGGTCGGAGTAGCCGAACTCGCGCAGCACACGCCGGTACACGGCCTCGGCGCCGGCCACCACCAGCACCTCGTTGCAGCCGTGCAGTGCCAGGACGTCGATGAAGCGCTCCCAGCGCGACCAGTCGGCGTAGGGGGCGGTGTAGCCGTCGTTGGTGTCGTTGAGGACGAAGCGGTGCGGCACGGTGGCACGCCGGGCGATGCCGTCCGGGGGCGGGGCGGGAAGCGTCGCGGGCAGGGCGTCCAGGCTGTCACCCACCCAGGAGACGCCCACGCCGCACACGTGCTTGAGGTACCAGCGCACGCCGCACAGCAGTGTGGCCGGCGACGTCCCGGCCACCTCGACGCGGCCCCGCGCGCCCGTGATCCGGAAGCGGTCGGACCGTTCGCCGTCCTTGCCTCCGTTCCCCCGGCCCAGCGCCACCAGCCGGAACTTCCCCGCGTGCCGCGGCAGCAGCCGGCCCAGCGCGGCCTGCGCGGGAGCCGTGTCAAAGGAGGCGGCCATGGTCGCGCCCGCCGCCCCCGTGGGGAACACCGCGCCCGCCGCGGTCGCGGCGGCGGAACCCAGCAGCATCCGCCTGGTCACTCGAGTCACGGCCGGCTCCCGACAGTTGAGGCTGCGTCAGAACGCGTGCCCCGGAACCGTAACGGGAGTGACGATGCGGATCAATGTGACGCGAGGGGTGTTCGCCGTAAAACCGGGCGAACTCCCCGGCCTGGCTCACGCCGGGCCGGGGAAGCGGGCCGCCTGCAGGTAGTCGGGCTTGGGGTCGAGCGCCGCCGCCAGCCGGAAGTGCCGCAGCGCCTCGGCGGACCGGCCGGAACGCTCCAGGGTGCGGCCGAGGGCGAAGTGCGCGTACGCGTTGTCCGGCTCGCGCTCCAGGACGACCTGGAACTCCAGCTCGGCGGGCCGCAGCTGCGCCGACAGGAAGAAGGCCCGTGCGCGCAGCAGCCGCGCGGCCGTGTTCTCCGGGTGGGCGGCGATGACCGAGTCCAGCAGCTTTACCGCCCCGCGGGCGTCGCGGGCCGCCAGCAGATGCTCCGCCGCACGGAAGTCGATGACGTGGTTCTCGGGGCTCTGCTCGGGCACAGCCGCCTCCTTCCCCGGGCACTCAACAGCTCACAACTACCCAACATCAGCATCCGCATATGCATTCCCCTGGGGAACAGCGGGACTCAGGCCTCCTCGTCCACCGGGCGCCGTTCCGCCGGCACCGCGGGCCCCGGCCGGTCCTTCGGTGCCTCCAGGGCCGCCGGCGCCGCGCCGTCGACTTCGGCGACGGGCCGCGCGGGCCCCGCGACCGCAGCCGGGCCGGGGGCCGGGCCGGGGGCGGGGGCGGGGGCGGGGGCGGGGGCGGGGGCGGGGGCGGGGGCGGGGGCCGGTTCGGCGGCCGGGCGTTCGCTCCCGGCCGCGCGCTCGAAGAAGCGCAGCATCTCCACCGGGAACGGCATGACCAGCGTCGAGTTCTTCTCCGCGGCCACCTCCACGACCGTCTGCAGCAGGCGAAGCTGCATCGCGGCCGGGGTGGCGTCCATCGCGGACGCCGCCTGCGCGAGCTTCTCCGAGGCCTGCAGCTCGCCGTCCGCGGTGATGATGCGCGCCCGGCGCTCACGGTCGGCCTCGGCCTGCCGCGCCATCGACCGCTTCATCGACTCCGGCAGGGCCACGTCCTTGATCTCCACTCGGTCGATGTGGATGCCCCACTCGACGGCCGGCGTGGCCAGCATCAGCTCCAGGCCCTCGTTCATGGCCTCGCGCCCCGACAGCAAATCGTCCAGCTCGCTCTTGCCGATCACCGAGCGCAGCGAGGTCTGGGCCACCTGCACCATCGCGAACTGGTAGTTCTGCACGTCCACCGTGGCCTTGATCGGGTCGATGACCCGGAAGTACAGCACGGCGTCCACCCGCACCGAGACGTTGTCCCGGGTGATGCCCTCCTGCGAGGGCACCGGCATGGTCACCACCTGCATGTTGACCTTGGTCATCCGGTCCACCAAGGGCACCAGCAGACGCGGCCCGGGCTGCTTGGCCTGCGACCGCACCCGTCCGAGGCGGTAGACCACACCCCGCTCGTACTGCCTGATCACCCGGAGACTGCTCTTGAGACCCAGCCCCAGCACCACGACGGCGATCCCGATCGCGGCCGACACGGCTTCCATCCCCATCCCCCTCCTGTCCACGGCACAGTGACGCCACTGCCCCCATGGACGTCCGCCGAGAGGGTTCCGGATCAGCTCTTGACGATCTTTTGACGCAACTGCTCCCACACCTGCCGGACCTGGGGCTCCAGCGCCTCCAGCGGCCCGTCGTTGTCGATCACGACGTCGGCGACCGCCAGCCGCTGCTCCCGGGTGGCCTGCACCGCCATCCGGGCCCGGGCGTCCTCCTCGGCCATCCCGCGCAGCCGCACCAGCCGGTCCAACTGGGTCGCCGGGGCGGCGTCCACCACCACGACCACGTCGTACAGCGGCGCCAGACCGTTCTCCGCCAGCAGCGGCACGTCGTGCACGACGACGGCGTCCGGGCCCGCGGCCCGCTCCAGCTCGGCCGAACGGTCCCGGACCAGGGGGTGGACGATCGCGTTCAGCGCGCGCAGCCGCTCGGGGTCGGAGAAGACGATCGCGCCCAGCTTCGGCCGGTCCAGGGATCCGTCGGCGGCCAGCACCCCCGCGCCGAACTCCGCGGCCACCGACGCCAGCCCGGGTGTGCCGGGCTCCACCACTTCGCGCGCGATCCGGTCGGCGTCGACCAGCACCGCCCCGTACGAGGCCAGCAGCCGCGACACCGCGCTCTTGCCCGCCCCGATCCCGCCCGTCAGCCCCACTTTGACCATGGCGCGAGACTACCGGTGCCCCCGCACACCCACGAGCCCGGTCAGGCGCCGTCGTCCTCGCGGTCGGCCAGGAAACGCTCGAACTCAGCCGCCAGGTCGTCCGCCGACGGCAGTTCGACCGGCTCGGCGATCAGGTTCTGCCGGCTGCTGCCCCCCGCCATCGCGTCGTACTGGTTCTCCAGGCCCTGCACCACCGCGACCAGCTCCACGTCACCGTCGGCGACCTGCCGGTCGATCTCGGCGCGCACCGTGTGCGCCTCCATCCGCAGCGCGTGCGCCACCTGCGGCAGCACCAGCCCGGTGGCGGCCGTCAGCGCCTCCACCACGGCCAGCGCCGAATCCGGGTAGCCCGAACGCGCCAGGTAATGCGGTACATGCGCGGCCACGCCCAGTACGTCACGGCCCGCCTCGGCCAGCCGGTACTCGATCAGCGACTCGGCGCTGCCGGGCACCTGCGCCTCGTCGAACCAGGTGCGATGGCCCGGCACCAGGTCCAGCCGGTTGCCGTGCGGCGTCAGCCCCACCGGCCGGGTGTGCGGCACGCCCATGGGGATGCCGTGGAAGTTCAACGCCAGCCGAACGCCCAGGCGCTCCACGATCTGCACCACCGCCGCGGCGAACCGCTCCCACTCGATGTCCGGCTCGTGACCCGACAGCAGCAGGAACGGCGAGCCCGTGCTGTCACGGACCAGCCGCAGCGCGATCTCCGGCGCCTCGTACCCCGTCCAGCGGTCCCGCTTGAAGGTCATCAGCGGACGGCGCGCCCGGTAGTCCACCAGGCGGTCCGCGTCGAAACGCGCCACCAGCCGGTGCTCCTGCCGTTCCAGCAGTTCCTCGACGACCTGCGCCCCGGTCTCACCGGCGTCGATGTACCCCTCGAAGTGGTACAGCAGCACGGGCCCGGTCTCACCGAACGCCTCGTCGACCGCCTCTGCCCCGCCCGGCTCGTATGTGTACAGCCCCTGCGGATCCAGCACTGCGCACCCTTCCCTCGGTCTACGTCAACTCACGGTGCAACGGACCGTACAGCCCGCGCATTCCCACCCGGACCCGGCGAACGCGGAAGGACCCGCCCTCCAGGGGAGAGCGGGTCCTTCCGTGATGCGTGGGCGTGTGCCCTGCGATCAGCTCTGGCCGCCGGCCAGCTTCTCGCGGAGCGCCGCCAGCGCCTCGTCCGAGGCGAGAGCGCCGGACTGGTCACCGGACTCCGAGGAGTACGAGCCACCGGTCGGGCCGGCCGGAGCCGCCTCGCCGGCCTGGGCCGCGGCCTCGGCGTCCGCCTCGCGGGACTTGATGACCTGGGCCTGGTGCTGCTCAAAGCGCGTCTGCGCCTCGGCGTACTGGTGCTCCCAAGCCTCGCGCTGGGTCTCGTAGCCCTCGAGCCAGTCGTTGGCCTCGGGGTCGAAGCCCTCGGGGTAGATGTAGTTGCCCTGGTCGTCGTACGACGCGGCCATGCCGTACAGGGTCGGGTCGAACTCGACCGAGGCCGGGTCAGCACCGAAGGACTCGTTGGCCTGCTTCAGCGAGAGGCTGATGCGACGACGCTCGAGGTCGATGTCGATGACCTTGACGAAGATCTCGTCGTTGACCTGGACGACCTGCTCCGGGATCTCCACGTGGCGCTCGGCCAGCTCGGAGATGTGGACCAGACCCTCGATGCCCTCGTCCACACGGACGAACGCACCGAACGGCACCAGCTTGGTGACCTTGCCGGGGACGACCTGGCCGATCTGGTGCGTACGGGCGAACTGCTGCCACGGGTCTTCCTGGGTCGCCTTCAGCGACAGGGAGACACGCTCGCGGTCCATGTCGACGTCCAGGACCTCGACCGTGACCTCCTGGCCGACCTCGACGACCTCGGAGGGGTGGTCGATGTGCTTCCAGGACAGCTCGGACACGTGCACCAGGCCGTCCACGCCACCCAGGTCCACGAAGGCACCGAAGTTGACGATGGAGGAGACGACGCCGGAGCGCACCTGACCCTTCTGGAGGGTGGTGAGGAAGGTCTGACGGACCTCGCTCTGGGTCTGCTCCAGCCAGGCGCGACGGGACAGGACCACGTTGTTGCGGTTCTTGTCCAGCTCGATGATCTTGGCCTCGAGCTCCTTGCCGACGTACGGCTGGAGGTCGCGGACACGGCGCATCTCGACCAGGGAGGCGGGGAGGAAGCCGCGAAGGCCGATGTCGAGGATGAGACCACCCTTGACGACCTCGATGACGGTACCGGTGACGATCCCGTCCTCTTCCTTGATCTTCTCGATCGTGCCCCAGGCGCGCTCGTACTGGGCGCGCTTCTTGGACAGGATCAGACGACCCTCCTTGTCCTCCTTCTGGAGAACCAGGGCCTCGATCTCGTCACCCACGGCGACGACATCGTTGGGGTCGACGTCGTGCTTGATCGAAAGCTCGCGCGAGGGGATGACACCCTCGGTCTTGTAACCGATGTCGAGCAGGACCTCGTCCCGGTCGACCTTCACGATGACGCCGTCGACGATGTCGCCGTCGTTGAAGTACTTGATCGTCTCGTCGATCGCGGCGAGGAAGGCTTCCTCGGAACCGATGTCGTTGACCGCCACCTGCGGGGTGGTACGAGGGGCCTGGGCCTCGGTGCTGCTCGTCATTAGGAAAAGGGCTCCGGTACGGACATGAAGTCGTAGGTACTGCTACGCCGTAAGCCCGTTTCGCTCCTGCCGATTCCGGACAGCCCACAAGGCCGAGAGGTACAACAGATGTGAGCGCAGCCTGCTCCGTCCGAGGCGCGCAGGCTCGCAGCGCAACTTGTAGCATACGGGGGCAGCCGGGCACGGTCAATGCACGAAGAGCACACCACGGGCGTAACACCCCGTACCGGGCACTGGCACATAGACGTGCTGCGGTGACACCGCAGCCACAGGTCACCACAGAGGGTACGACGACCAGCGCGATGATCCAAGCACCGGCCCCCCGGCCAGCCCCCGAAGAACCCGAGGCCACGCGCCGTGTCGCCGACGACACGGAGAGCAGCCGAGCCAACCGCGGATGGTGGGACCGCAACGCGGACGAGTACCAGAGCGACCACGGGGAGTTCCTCGGCGACTCCGATTTCGTATGGGGCCCGGAAGGAGCAACCGAGGACGAACTCCACCTCCTCGGACCCACCGCCGGCCTCGACGGCGCCCGCATCCTGGAGATCGGCGCCGGCGCGGCCCAGTGCTCCCGCTGGCTCGCCGCGCACGGCGCCCGGCCTGTCGCCCTCGACCTCTCCCACCGCCAGCTCCAGCACGCCCGCCGCATCGACGACGGCCACAGCCCCTTCCCTCTCGTACAGGCCGACGCCGGCGTCCTCCCCTTCGCCGACGCCTCCTTCGACCACGCCTGCTCCGCCTACGGCGCCCTCCCCTTCATCGCCGACACCGCCCACGTCATGCGCGAGGTCCGGCGCGTCCTGCGCCCCGGCGGCCGCTGGGTCTTCTCCGTCACCCACCCCGTCCGCTGGGCCTTCCCCGACGAACCCGGCCCCGAGGGACTCACCGCCTCCGCCTCCTACTTCGACCGCACCCCCTACGTCGAACAGGACGAGAACGGGCACGCCGTCTACGTCGAACACCACCGCACCCTCGGCGACCGCGTCCGCGAACTCAGCGCCGCCGGCTTCCGTCTCGTCGACCTCGTCGAACCCGAATGGCCCGCCTGGAACACCGCGGAGTGGGGCGGCTGGTCCCCGCAGCGCGGCCGCGTCATCCCCGGCACCGCGATCTTCGTCTGCGTCGCCCCGTGACTCCCCGCCCCGCGCGACCGCGGGAGGACGCCCTCGCCGCCCTCCCGGTGCGCACCGCCCTGCCCGCCCTCCACGGCGCGCTCGACGGCCACGGGTGCGCCGTCCTCGCCGCCCCGCCCGGCACCGGCAAGACCACTCTCGTCCCGCTCGCCCTCGCCGGGCTGCTCGACGACCGGCCCACCCGGACCGTCGTGGTCGCGGAACCGCGCCGCATGGCCGCCAAGGCCGCCGCCCGCCGCATGGCCTGGCTGCTCGGCGAGGAACCGGGCGGCCTCGTCGGCCACACCGTCCGCGGTGACCGCAAGGTCTCTCCCCGCACCGTCGTCGAGGTCGTCACCACCGGTGTCCTCCTCCAGCGGCTCCAGCGCGACCAGGAACTCCCCGGCACCACCACCGTCCTCCTCGACGAGTGCCACGAACGCCACCTCGACGCCGACACCGCCATGGCCTTCCTGCTCGACGTACGCGCCGCCCTCCGCCCCGACCTGCGCATCGTCGCCGCCTCCGCCACCACCGACGCCGACGCCTGGTCACGGCTGCTCGGCGACGCGCCCGTCGTCCACGCCCGGGGACACATGCACCCCGTGGCCGTCACCCACGCACCCCCACCGCACGGCACCCGCCCCCCGCACGGCATGCGCGTCGACCCCGCGTTCCTCGACCATGTCGCCGCCACCGTCCGCACCGCGCTGCGCACCGGCGACGGCGATGTCCTGTGCTTCCTCCCCGGCACCGGCGAGATCGCCCGCGTCGCGGGCCTGCTCGGCGACATCGGCGCCGAGGTCCTCCAACTCCACGGCCAGGCACCCGCCTCCGTCCAGGACGCCGTGCTCCGCGGCGGCGACGGCGCCCGGCGCCGCGTCGTCCTCGCCACCTCCGTCGCCGAGTCCAGCCTCACCGTCCCCGGCGTCCGCGTCGTCGTGGACTCCGGGCTCGCCCGCGAACCCCGCACCGACCACGCCCGCGGACTCGGCTCCCTCACCACCGTCCGGGCCTCCCTCGCCACCGCCACCCAGCGCGCCGGACGCGCCGGACGGGAAGCCCCCGGCACCGCCTACCGCTGCTGGAACGAGGCCGAGGACACCGGCCGGCCCCGCTTCCCCTCCCCCGAGATCACCGTCGCCGACCTCACCCCCTTCGCCCTCCAGGCCGCCGCATGGGGCGACCCCGACGCCTCCGGGCTCGCCCTCCTCGACCCGCCCCCGCCCGGCGCCCTCGCCGCCGCCCACGACGTCCTCACCGCCATCGGCGCCCTCCGCCCCGACGGCCGCACCACCGACCGCGGCGACCGCATGGCCCGCATCGGGCTCCACCCCCGCCTCGCCCGCGCGCTCCTCGACGGCGCCCCCCGCACCGGCACCCGCCGCGCCGCCGACATCGTCGCCCTCCTCTCCGAGCAGCCCCCGCGCGACCACGGCGACGACCTCGCCGCGGCCTGGCGCACCGCCCGCCGCGCCCACGACGCCCACGCCGACCGCTGGCGCCGCGAAGCCCGCCGCCTCGCCGCCGCGGCCCCCGACCACCCCGCCACCGCGCTCACCGACGACACCGCCGCCGGCCTCGTCACCGCACTCGCCTTCCCCGAACGCGTCGCCCGCCGCCGCGGCACCGGTAGTGGCACCGGCTACCTGATGGCCTCCGGCACCGCCGCCGAACTCGCCGACGGCACACGCCTCGGCACCCCCCAGTGGCTCGCCGTCGCCGTCGCCGACCGCCCCGCAGGCTCCCCCTCCGCCCGCGTACGCCTGGCCGCCGTCATCGACGAGGACACCGCCCGCACCGCCGCCGCACCCCTGCTCACCGAGACCGACGAGGTCACCTGGACCGACGGCGACGTCACCGCCCACCACGCCGCCAGGCTCGGCGCGATCACCCTCACCACGCGCCCCCTCGCCCACCCCGACCCCGCACAACTGCGCACCGCCCTCCTCGACGGCCTCCGCCGCGAAGGACCCCGCCTGCTGAGGTGGACCCGCGACGCCGACACCCTGCGCCTGCGTCTCGCCTTCCTCCACCGCGAGATCGGCACCCCCTGGCCCGACGTCTCCGACGAGGCCCTGCTCTCCCGCGCGGACGAGTGGCTCGCCCCCGAACTCGCCACCGCCCGCCGCCGAGCCGACCTCGCCCGCGCCGACGCCGCCACCGCCCTGGGCCGCCTCCTGCCCTGGGCCACCGGCGAAGCCGCCCGCCTCGACGAACTCGCCCCGGAACGCCTGGAGATCCCCTCCGGCTCCAAGATCCGCGTCTCCTACGACGACGACCGCCCCGTCCTCGCCGCCAAGCTCCAGGAACTCTTCGGCTGGACCGCCACCCCCCGCATCGCCGGCGGCCGCGTCCCCCTCCTCGTCCACCTGCTCTCCCCCGCCGGCCGTCCCGCCGCCGTCACCGCCGACCTCGCCTCGTTCTGGCGCGACGGCTACCGCGCGGTGCGCGCGGAACTCCGCGGCCGCTACCCCAGGCACCCCTGGCCCGAGGACCCCACGACGGCGGTCGCCACCCGGCACACCAGCGCCCGGCTCAATGCTTCGGACCGACGTAGCGGTCCATGAGCGCGACCGCCTCCCGGCGTGCGACGGAGATGTTGCAGGCGTTGGCCTGCCTCCAGGCGACGCCGAGGGCGTCGAGCGTGTCGGTGCACAGGCGCCGGATGTCGTCGGACCTGTTGGTGAAGAAGTAGCGCGGGTACTCGTACCGCCTCGTCTCGCCCGTCACGGTCCGGGTGACCCGGTTCACGACCCGGCTTCCGTCGGAACGGACGAGCCCGCGCAGGAAGTCCCAGGGGTGCTCGTCGACGACATCCTGTTGCCAGGGCTCCAGGACGATGCGGCGCTCGTGCTTCCTGCCGGGTCCGTGCTGGGGGAACAGGCAGGGCCAGTGGTCGCTGTACGACGTGACCATGGTGCAGCCCTGGGTGTGGGCGCGGCACACGGAGTTCCCGGGCCGTGCGGCCCTCATGGCCTCCTCGCACGCGTCGATCAGCCCGGGCCAGGCGTCCGCGCAGGCGATGCGCAGGGCGTGGCCGCCGCGCGGCTGGGGGCTGATGCAGCCGTCGCCGAGGTAGCGGCCGAGCAGATAGGCGTAGGCGGGGCCCGAGGCACGGCCGGTGCAGTCGGTGCCGCTCCGTGCGGGTTCGATGCGGGTGCGCCAGCCGCGCATGACGGAACGGGATATACCGGTCATCCGGCTCACGGACTTGAGGCTTCGGCCCTCGGCGAGAAGTGCGAGAGTCCGGCGGCGCGTTTCCAGGTCGTACACATGGTCGACCTTGGCGTGATTCCTGCCACGCGCGACCGGGAATCCACTGTCGCTCACTCGACTCAGTGAAGATCGCTCCGAGTGATAAACGCCTTGAATTTGAAGGCGGAGTACCCCGGGTGGGATTCGAACCCACGCTATATGGTGTTTGAGACCATTGCCTCTACCGCTGGGCTACCGGGGCTTCCTTTGAAGCGAAGGCTAGCGTATACCCTCCGTGTCCTAAACATACCGGAGATAGGTAGGCTCTTGGGGCAGCACCTGCCCTGGAACGAGGAGTCCCGTGAGCGCCGCCGAGCCCGTTGACGAGCAGTCGCACGTACCGCCGCAGACCACCCGCGTGGTGATCGCCGAGGACGAGGCTCTGATCAGGCTCGACCTGAAAGAGATGCTCGAGGAGGAGGGCTACTCCGTCGTCGGTGAGGCGGGGGACGGCGAGACCGCCGTGAAGCTCGCCGAGGAGTTGCGGCCGGACCTGGTGATCCTGGACGTGAAGATGCCCGTGCTGGACGGGATCTCGGCCGCGGAGCGGATCGCCAAGGAGAAGATCGCGCCGGTGCTGATGCTGACCGCCTTCTCGCAGCGCGAGCTGGTGGAGCGGGCCCGGGACGCGGGCGCCATGGCCTACCTGGTGAAGCCCTTCAGCAAGAGCGACGTCGTGCCCGCGATCGAGATGGCGGTGTCGCGCTTCACGGAGCTGCGGGCCCTGGAGGAGGAGATCGCGGACCTGAGTCTGCGGCTGGAGACCCGGAAGCTGGTGGACCGGGCCAAGAGCGTCCTGCAGACGAAGTACGGGCTGACGGAGCCGGCCGCGTTCCGGTGGATCCAGAAGACGTCGATGGACCGCCGCATGACGATGCAGGCGGTGGCGCAGGCCGTGCTGGACGAGGTGGACGGCGGCGCCAAGTAGCGTCGGCCGGGGAGCGGTTCAGGCCGAGCGGTCGGGCCAGTCACGCGATGGCAGAGGGATGTCCGATGCGGGCATCCCTTTGTCGTTGGTGACGGCGAGGTGGTCGACGGCGGCGTCGCGGGGGATGTCGAACCACAGGTCGTACTCGGCGCTGTCGTGGGCGCCGATGTCGATGATGAGGGGCTGGCGCTTGATCTGCATGGCCTCCCAGTCCATGGAGTGCCTGCTGCCGTCGGCGAGGACGAGCCGGTGGAGGTCGTTGTCGAGGCGTGCGCTGACGGAGTCGTCGACGGTGACGGCGAGGCGGACGCGACAGAGACGGCCCTTGGCGGGGTGTTCGGCGTGGGTGCCGACGATGACGGCGATACCGCAGCGCAGGGCGAGGGCGCGGAATTCGAGGTTCCCCGCCTTGACGGCGGGTGCGTCGAGGGGGATTTCGAGCTGACGGAGGGGTTGGCCGGTCGCGGGCGGGGAAGGGTGTGGCCATATCGCCGCGGCGACGAGGGCCGCTACCGTGGCCCCGGCGAGCGCTCCGGCCAGCACGGTCGCGAGGGGCCGGGAGGCCACCCGTCGCACAAGGCCGCCAAATCGGACCTTTGACTGCATCTCTCCCCCAGGGGTCGTCCGGTTACCGGTAAGGACCGTTCTGTTTCCGGCACATGACCCAGGTCACCGTCCGATCACATATCTTCCTACGACCTATCTGTGTGCCTGATCAGCGGATTACATTCCCGCCAACCCGCGTGATGTTCACGCGGTCGCAATCCGGAGGGCCTACGGCCCGCCGACAGGTTCATTGGGCGGCTCAGGGGGTCGTAGTGCTCAACAAGAAGCTCGTCAAGTTTGCTATTCCGATGGCAGTTGGCGCTCTCGCGCTCACCGCATGCGGTGGCGGCAAGGACGACAACAGCAGTGGCGGTGGCAAGCCGACCTTCTCCATCGGCTTCCAGGGCCCGCTGTCCGGCGACAACAGCGCGCTGGGCATCAACGAGAACAACGGTCTGAAGCTGGCCGTGGACGAGGCCAACAAGAAGGGCGACCTGCCCTTCACGCTGAAGGTCGTGGACGGCGACGACCAGGGTCTGCCGGACCAGGCGCCCGCGGCGGCCCAGAAGCTCATCGGCGACAAGTCCGTCGTCGCGGTCGTCGGCCCGGCCTTCTCGGGTCCGACCAAGGCCTCGGGTCAGCTGTACGCGCAGGCGCAGCTCGCCGCGGTGTCGCCGTCGGCGACCAACCCGGGTCTGACGTCGCTCGGTTTCACCTCGTTCCTGCGCGGCGCGCCGAACGACAACGAGCAGGGCGCCGGCATGGCCGAGTACCTGTCGAAGAAGGAGAAGGCCAAGAAGGTCTTCGTCATCGACGACAAGAGCGAGTACGGCGTCGGCCTGGCCGAGGTCGCGGTCAAGAGCCTCAAGGACGCGGGCGTCACCGTGGTGACGGACAGCGTTCCGGCGAAGACCCCGGACTACACGGCCGCGGCGACCAAGGTCGTCAACGCCAAGCCCGACGCGCTGATCTACGCGGGTTACTACGCCGACCTGGCGCCGTTCGCGAAGAAGCTGGCCGACGGCGGCTACAAGGGCATCGGCATCTCGGGTGACGGCTCCAACGACGCGAAGTTCGTCGAGCTGGCCGGCAACGCGGCGAACAACTGGCTGCTGACCTGCCCGTGCACCGACGCGACGGCGAACGAGAGCACCAAGGCGTTCACCGAGGCGTACACCGCGAAGTTCAACACTCCTCCGGGCACCTACTCGGCCGAGTCGTACGACATCGGCAACCTCGTCATCTCCGAGATGAAGAAGCTCGGCAAGGACGTCACGCGCGACAAGCTGCTGGCGGCGCTGAAGGCCGTCAACTACAAGGGCCTGACGAAGGAGTTCGCCTTCGACGACAAGGGCGAGCTGAAGATCAAGAACGTGTACCTGTACAAGGTCACGGACGGCAAGATCGGTTACCTGGGTGACGTGGCCACCCTCAGCAACGGCTGATCCGGCAACCGGCATCTGAGGTGGGGGGTGTGGGGCGCGGCATCGGTTCGGGCCGCCGCCCCGCGCTCCCCACCGCTGTGTCGGACGCGATTTCGCCGCCCTTCACCGGCTTCAGCAAGGATTCCCACGCACGATGAATCTCTTCCACAACTTCTGGGATTACTTCATCCCAGGTCTGACGACGGGGTCCATGTACGCCGTCATCGCGATCGGGTACACCCTCGTCTACGGCGTGCTCCAGCTCATCAACTTCGCGCACAGCGAGGTCTTCATGATGGGCGGCTTCGGCTCGCTCGTCGTTCTGTCGGAGCTCGCCCCCGAGAGTCCTCACGGATTCACCTCCGTGGTCTGGGTGATCGTCGGCATGATCGCCGGCGCTCTGGTCGGAGCGCTGACGGCGTTCGGTCTGGAGAAGGCGGCGTACAAGCCGCTGCGCAAGCGCAACGCCCCGAAGCTGGTCTTCCTGATCAGCGCCATCGGCGCGTCGTTCTTCCTGTACAACCTGGCGGGCAAGCTGTGGGGCCGCAACCCCGTGCCGATGCCGGAGCTGTACACCAACGGTGAGGTCTTCAGCGTCTTCGGCACCCCGGTGAAGATCACTCAGTTGATCATCATCGGTTCCGCGGTCGCGATGATGATCGGCCTGGACATGGTGGTGAACCGCACGAAGATGGGTGCGGGCATCCGGGCCGTCGCGCAGGACGCGGAGACGGCCGGCCTGATGGGTGTGGACATCGACAAGATCATCTCCCGTACGTTCATTATCGGCGGCCTGCTCGGTGGCGCGGCCGGCTTCCTGTACGGCTTCGGCATCTCGGGCCAGGTCTGGTTCACGGTGGGCTTCCTGCCGGGCATCAAGGCCTTCGCGGCGGCGGTGCTGGGCGGTATCGGCAACATCCGGGGCGCGATGGTCGGCGGTCTGCTGCTGGGCATCGTCGAGAACCTGAGCTCCCCCGTCTTCGGCACCGAGTGGATCGACGTGACGGCGTTCGTGGTCCTGATCCTGGTGCTGATGTTCCGTCCGACGGGCATCATGGGCGAGCGTCTGGGGAGGTCGGCATGAGTGACATGAGCGCTTCCAAGCCCTTCTCGGTCGACGTGGCCAAGCTGCGCCGGCGCTCCTGGTACCAGGAGCCCCGCTGGGTCCGGCTGTTCGGCATGCTGATGCTGGGCTACGGGCTGGCCCTGATGACGGGTGCCGACGGCAATCCTGCGGAGAAGCTGTCAGCCTTCACGGGTGCGTTCGAGTCGGCGCGGCTGTGGATCTGTCTGGCGATCATGGTGGCCGTGTGGGCGCTGGCCGAGTTCGGTGCTCCCGCGCGTGCCGTGGTCCGCAAGGCGACGTCGGGCATCTCGCAGGCGACCGCCCCGGCGAAGCAGGCGTATGCCTCCAATCGCTGGCTGAAGCTGGCCTCGCTGGCCGTTCTGCTGGTCCTGGCCATCGTGGTCCCCGCCAACTCCTCGGTGGAGTGGCAGGAGATCCTGGTCAGCCAGATGGGCATCTACATGATCATCGCGGTCGGCCTGAACGTGGTGGTCGGCTGGGCCGGTCTGCTGGACCTGGGTTTCATCGCCTTCTACGCGATCGGCGCGTACTCCTGCGCGTACTGGACCGGGCACATGCCGGTGAAGCCGCCGTTCACGGTGGGCGCGCTGGAGTCGATCCCGTTCGCGATCGCGACCTGTCTGATCGCGGGTGTGCTGCTGGGCGGCCCGACGCTGCGGCTGCGCGGCGACTACCTGGCGATCGTGACCCTGGGCTTCCACGAGATCGTGTACCTGGTCGCGAAGAACTCGGACGGTTTCACCGGCGGCACCCGCGGTGCCTTCGGCATCCCGAGCCCCGAGATCCACATCGGCCCGATCAACTATGTGTGGCACACGTTCGACCCGCTGCCGTACTGGTATCTGCTGCTGTTCTTCCTGGCGTTGCTGATCTTCCTGTACAGCCGCCTGGAGCACTCGCGCATCGGCCGCACCTGGACGGCGATCCGCGAGGACGAGGTGGCGGCCGCCGCGACCGGCATCAACACGGTGCGGTACAAGCTGCTGGCGTTCGCCATCGGTGCGTCGACCTCGGGTCTGGCGGGCGTGGTGTACGCGAGCAAGGTCGGCTTCATCAACCCGGAGAACTTCACCATCGTGTGGTCGGTTCTCGCGCTGGCCTACGTGGTCTTCGGCGGCATGGGCTCGCTTCCGGGCGTGCTGTTCGGTGCGGCGCTGCTCGTGTGGCTGCCGAACGCGCTCAAGGACTACGTGCCGCCGGCGGATCGCTTCATCTACCTGGGTGCGCTGCTCGTCATCATGATGATCTTCCGTCCGCAGGGTGTGATCCCCTCCCGCCGCAGGCAGCGCGAGCTGCACATGGCGGAGGCGGGCATCGGTGATGCCGATGCGATGACCGAGCCGACGGGAGGCGTGAAGTCGTGAACGCGGTGAAGGATGCGGGCGTGCAGCCCGCGCAGACCGCCGGGACGGTGCTGCAGGCCCGCGGTGTGACGCTGCGGTTCGGTGGTCTCACCAGCCTGTCGGACGTCAACCTGACGATGCAGCGGGGCGAGATCCTCGCGGTGATCGGCCCGAACGGCGCCGGCAAGACCTCGCTGTTCAACTCCCTGACGGGCGTGTACGTCCCGCAGGAGGGCGCGATCACCTTCCACGAGGAGGGTGGTGCGGAGCGCAAGCTGCTGGGCACCAAGCCGTACCTGGTGAACCGGTACGGCGTGGCCCGTACATACCAGAACATCCGCCTGTTCGCGGCGCTGACGGCGCTGGAGAACGTCAAGATCGCGGCGGAGTCGCGGCAGAAGTCGGGAGCGATCTCGATCATGCTGGGCATGCCGTGGGCGCGCCGGGACGAGAAGGCCAGCGACAAGCGGGCGCAGGACCTGCTGTCGTACGTGGGTCTGTCGGGCAAGCACAATGAGCTGGCCGCCAGTCTTTCCTACGGTGACCAGCGGCGCCTGGAGATCGCACGGGCGCTGGCGACCGACCCGAAGGTGCTGTTGCTGGACGAGCCCGCGGCCGGTACGAACCCGACGGAGAAGCTGGAGCTGGAGCAGCTGATCCGCCGGATCAACCAGGACCTGGGCGTCAGCGTGCTGCTGATCGAGCACGACATGAAGCTCGTGATGTCGGTGGCGGACCGGGTCATGGTGCTGAACTTCGGCAAGGTGATCGCCGAGGGGCTGCCCGAGGACGTGCAGCGCGATCCCGCGGTGATCGAGGCGTACCTGGGTTCGGCCGACGAGGAGGCCGTGGAGGCCGTCGCGGAGATGGTGGAGATCGTGGAGTCGCATCACTCGGCCGAGGCGCCGGAGGCTCCCGAGGTCCCCGCGCCGCGCGAGTCCGAGGAGGAGGGCCGATGACCGAGGCCGCCAACGTCGACAAGGCGCCGGATTCCGGCGTCGCTGTGGCTCCGGCGATGCTGGAGCTGGTCGACCTGCAGGTGTTCTACGGCGCCATCCAGGCGCTCAGGGGCATCAATGTGACCGTCCGGCAGGGTGAGGTCGTGGCGCTGCTCGGCGCGAACGGCGCCGGCAAGACCACCACCCTGCGCACGATCTCCGGTCTGCTGCACCCCCGCCACGGCGAGGTGCGCCTCGGCGGGGAGCGCATCGACGGCGTTCCCTCGCACAAGGTCGTGGAGCTCGGCATCGGCCAGTCCCCGGAGGGCCGTCGGGTCTTCCCGGTGATGACCGTGCTGGAGAACCTGGAGATGGGTGCGTACCGCTTCAAGGGCGTCCCCAAGGACGACCTGGAGCGGGTGCTCGATCTCTTCCCGCGTCTGGCGGAGCGGCGTACGCAGCTGGCGGGCACCCTGTCCGGCGGTGAGCAGCAGATGCTGGCCATCGGCCGGGCGCTGATGGGCCGGCCGAACCTGCTGCTGCTCGACGAGCCGTCGATGGGTCTGGCGCCGCTGATCGTCCAGCAGATCTTCGAGATCATCAAGGAGATCAACGACCAGGGCACCACGGTGCTGCTGGTGGAGCAGAACGCCTCCCAGGCGCTGCAGCTGGCGGACCGCGGTTACGTCATGGAGACGGGCTCGATCGTCATGGAGGACGAGGCGTCGCGTCTGCTGTCCGATCCGCGGGTGCGTGCGGCGTACCTGGGTGAGGGCGCCGCGTAGCGGCCGGTGAGTCCGTACGAAGAACCGTCCCCGGAGACTTCCGGGGACGGTTCTTCGTGTGTGCCGGGGTGGGGGTCAGCCCGCGGCACCGGGGGCGGCCGGGGTGGCCGGGCGCAGCATGCAGGTGAGGCGGGCGGAGCAGACCCGGCGGTCCTGCTCGTCGCTGATGACGATCTCGTAGGTCGCGGACGAGCGGCCGCGGTGGACGGGGGTGGCGACCCCGGTCACCTTGCCGGAGCGCAGGCCCCGATGGTGGGTGCAGTTGAGGTCGACCCCGACGGCGATCTTGCCGGGGCCGCCGTGCAGCATGGCGCCGATGGACCCGATGGTCTCCGCCAGAACGGCGGAGGCGCCGCCGTGGAGCAGCCCGTAGGGCTGGGTGTTCCCCTCGACGGGCATGGTGCCCACGACGCGCTCCGCGGTCGCCTCGACGATCTCGACGCCCATGCGGGAGCCGAGGTCGCCGGCGGAGAAGAGCGCCACCAGGTCGACGCCGAGACCGGCGTACTGCTCGATGACCTCCGGGGAGAAAAGGCTGGTGGTGGTCTGCTCGCCCATGGACGGTGGCTCCGATCGTCGTCGTTCGGTGTACTGGCCCGTTTTCTACCGGACGGTCAGTGGGGACCGCCGACCGGGGTGGTCCGTTCCAGCCGGACGACGACGGACTTGGAGGCCGGGGTGTTGCTGGTGTCGGCGGTGTGGTCGAGCGGGACCAGCACGTTGGTCTCCGGGTAGTAGGCGGCGGCGCAGCCGCGGGCCGTCGGGTAGTGGACCACCCGGAAGCCCTCGGCGCGGCGTTCGGTGCCGTCCGTCCACTCGCTGACGAGGTCGGTGTAGGCGCCGTCGGCGAAGCCGAGGGCGGCGGCGTCGTCGGGGTGGACCAGGACGACGCGGCGGCCGCCCTTGATGCCGCGGTAGCGGTCGTCGAGGCCGTAGATGGTGGTGTTGTACTGGTCGTGCGAGCGCAGCGTCTGCAGCAGCAGCCGGCCCTCGGGCACGCGCGGGTACTCCAGGGGGGCGGCGGTGAAGTTGGCCAGCCCGGTGGCGGTGGGGAAGCTGCGGGAGTCGCGCGGGGCGTGCGGGAGGGTGAAGCCGCCGGGGCGGCGCACCTTGACGTTGAAGTCGTCGAATCCGGGGACCACCCGGGAGATGCGGTCGCGGATCCGGTCGTAGTCGACCTCGAGCTCCTCCCAGGGCACCCGGCTGTCCGGGCCGAGGACGGCACGGGCGAGGCGGCAGATTATGGCCGGCTCCGACATCAGCAGGGGGCCCGCGGGCTCCAGGCCGCCGCGTGAGGCGTGCACCATGCCCATGGAGTCCTCGACGGTGACGAACTGCTCGCCGGTCGCCTGGACGTCCCTTTCGGTGCGGCCGAGCGTGGGCAGGATCAGGGCACGGGCGCCGGTGACCACGTGGGAGCGGTTGAGCTTGGTGGACACGTGAACGGTGAGGCCGGCGCGGCGCATGGCCGCCTCCGTGACGTCCGTGTCGGGTGAGGCGGCGACGAAGTTGCCGCCCATGGCGAAGAAGACCTTGGCGCCGCCGTCGCGCAGGGCGCGGATGGCGGCGACGGTGTCCAGGCCGTGCTCACGGGGCGGGGCGAAGCCGAACTCCTTCTCCAGGGCGTCGAGGAAGGCGGGTGCGGGCTTCTCGTAGATGCCCATGGTGCGGTCGCCCTGGACGTTGCTGTGGCCGCGCACGGGGCACACGCCGGCGCCGGGACGGCCGATGTTGCCGCGCAGGAGGAGGAAGTTGACGACCTCCTTGATGGTGGGCACGGAGTGCTTGTGCTGGGTGAGGCCCATCGCCCAGCAGACGATGACGCTCTTGGCGCCGAGCACCATGGCGAGGAGCTCGTCGATCTCGGACTGCGGCAGCCCGGTGGCGCGCAGCACCTCTTCGGCGCCGGTGGCGCGGGCGGCGGCGGCGCACTCCTCGAAGCCGTGGGTGTGGCCGGCGATGAAGGCCTGGTCGAGCACGGTGCCGGGCGCCTGGTCCTCGGCCTCCAGGAGCGCCTTGTTGAGTGCGCGGAAGAGGGCCTGGTCGCCGCCGAGCCGGATCTGCAGGAAGAGGTCGGCGAGCGGGGTGCCGCCGCCGGCCAGGCCCTTGGGGGTCTGCGGGTTCTTGAAGCGCTGCAGGCCGGCCTCGGGCAGCGGGTTGACCGTGACGATCTTGGCGCCGCTCGCCTTGGCCTTCTCCAGGGCGGAGAGCATGCGGGGGTGGTTGGTGCCGGGGTTCTGCCCGGCGACGATGATCAGGTCGGCGCGGTAGAGGTCCTCCAGCAGGACGCTGCCCTTGCCGACGCCGATGGTCTCGGCGAGCGCGGAGCCGGACGACTCGTGGCACATGTTGGAGCAGTCGGGCAGGTTGTTGGTGCCGAACTCGCGGGCGAAGAGCTGGTAGAGGAACGCGGCCTCGTTGCTGGTGCGGCCGGAGGTGTAGAACACGGCCTCGTCGGGGCCCGCCAGGCGGTTCAGCTCGTCCGCGACGATCTCGAAGGCGCGCTCCCAGGGGACGGGCTCGTAGTGGTCGGCGCCGTCGGGCAGGTACATGGGCTGGGTGAGGCGGCCCTGCTGGCCCAGCCAGTAGCCGCTGCGCCGGGCGAGGTCGGCGACGGGGTGCGCGGCGAAGAAGTCCGGGGTGACCCGGCGCAGGGTCGCCTCCTCGGCGACGGCCTTGGCGCCGTTCTCGCAGAACTCGGCGGTGTGCCGGTGCTCCGGCTCGGGCCAGGCGCAGCCGGGACAGTCGAACCCGTCCTTCTGGTTGACCTTGAGGAGGGTGAGCGCGGTGCGGCGCACTCCCATCTGCTGCTGCGCGATGCGGAGGGTGTGCCCGATGGCCGGGAGCCCGGCAGCGGTGTGCTGCGGGGCGCTGACCTCGGGTGCGTCCTGGACGGGGTCGCCTGCGGGTGCTTTGCCTGCCATGACTTCGATCCTGCCACGACGAGGCTGCGGACCGGCAGTGTCAGTCGGGCGTGGGAGGATCGGGGACGTGGCAGCAAAGGCAGAGAAGACGAGCGCAGCGACCGGCACCGCACCCCAGGGGGGTGAGCGGCCCCGGTTGCTCCTGCTGGACGGGCATTCGCTGGCGTACCGGGCCTTCTACGCGCTGCCCGTGGAGAACTTCAACACCACCACCGGCCAGCCCACGAACGCGGTGTACGGCTTCGCTTCGATGCTGGCGAACACGTTGCGTGACGAGCAGCCGACGCATCTCGCGGTCGCGTTCGACGTCTCGCGGCGCACGTGGCGCCTGGAGGAGTTCCCCGAGTACAAGGCGACCCGGTCCGCGACGCCGGACGAGTTCCGCAGCCAGGTGGCGCTGATCGGTGAGCTGCTGGACACGATGCACGTGCAGCGCTTCGCCACGGAGGGCTACGAGGCGGACGACGTGATCGCCACGCTGGCCACGCAGGCGGAGGCGCTGGGGTACGAGGTGCTGATCGTCACCGGGGACCGCGACTCCTTCCAGCTCGTCTCGGACCACGTCACGGTGCTGTACCCGACCAAGGGCGTCTCCGAGCTGACCCGGTTCACGCCGGGCAAGGTCGAGGAGAAGTACGGGCTGACCCCCGCGCAGTACCCGGACTTCGCGGCGCTGCGCGGCGACCCGTCGGACAATCTGCCCGGCATCCCGGGCGTCGGCGAGAAGACCGCCGCCAAGTGGATCAACCAGTTCGGGTCGTTCGCGGAGCTCGCGGAGCGCGCGGACGAGGTGAAGGGCAAGGCGGGCGACAACCTGCGCGCTCACCTGGAGTCGGTGAAGCTCAACCGCCGGCTGACGGAACTCGTGCGGGACGTGGAGTTGCCGTGCGGGCCGGAGCAGCTGGCACGGCAGCCGTACGACCGGGACGCGCTCGACGACGTGCTGGACACCCTGGAGTTCCGTCACCCCAACTTCCGGGAGCGGCTGTACGCGGCCGACCCGGGCGCCGAGGAGCAGGGCACGCAGGAGGTCGCCGGCGGCGTCGCCGTCGAGGGCCGGGTGCTGGCCGCGGGCGAGCTGGCCGACTGGCTGGCGGAGCACGCCGGCGGGCCGCTGGGCGTGGCGACGGTCGACGCGTGGGCGCTGGGCGCGGGCAGCGTGTCCGAGGTGGCTTTGGCGACGGCGCAGGGCCCGGCGGCGTGGTTCGACCCGGCGGCGCTGGACGAGAAGGACGAGCGGGCCTTCGCGGCCTGGCTGGCGGACGGCGCGCGGCCGAAGGTGCTGCACAACGCCAAGAACGTGACGCGGGTCCTCGCCGAGCACGGCTGGAGCGTGGACGGGGTCTCGATGTGCACGGCGCTGGCCGCGTATCTGGTGAAGCCCGGCCGCCGCTCGTTCGCGCTGGACGACCTGTCGGTGGAGTACCTGGGGCGGGAGCTGGCCCCCGCGGGCGGCGAGGACGGGCAGTTGGCCTTCGGCGCCGACGACGAGGCCGAGTCCGAGGCGCTGATGGTCCAGGCGCGCACCGTGCTGGACCTGGGTGACGCGTTCGCCGCGCGGCTGGAGCAGGACGGCGCGCTGCGGCTGCTGCGCGAGGTGGAGCTGCCGACCTCGGCGCTGCTGGCGCGGATGGAGCGGGCGGGCATCGCCGCGGACCGCGAGCATCTGGAGCGTCTGGAGCAGCGGTTCGCGGGCGAGGTGCAGCTCGCCGTGAAGGAGGCGCACGCCGCGGTCGGGCACGAGTTCAACCTGGGCTCGCCCAAGCAGCTCCAGGAGGTGCTCTTCGGCGAGCTGGGGCTGCCCAAGACGAAGAAGACCAAGACGGGTTACACCACCGACGCGGACGCGCTGGCGTGGCTGGCGGCGCAGACCGAGCACGAGCTGCCGGTGATCATGCTGCGTCACCGGGAGCAGGCGAAGCTGCGGGTGACGGTCGAGGGGCTGGTCAAGACGATCGCTCCCGACGGGCGGATCCACACCACGTTCAGCCAGATCGTGGCCGCCACGGGCCGCCTGTCGTCGACCGACCCCAACTTGCAGAACGTGCCGGTGCGCACCGACGAGGGCCGGGCGATCCGCCGCGGCTTCGTGGTCGGCGAGGGCTACGAGTCGCTGCTGACCGCCGACTACAGCCAGATCGAACTGCGGGTGATGGCCCACCTCTCGGAGGACGAGGGGCTGATCGCGGCCTTCGACTCCGGCGAGGATCTGCACACCACCGTCGGCAGCTATGTCTTCTCGGTGCTGCCGGAGCAGGTGGACGCCGAGATGCGCCGCAAGATCAAGGCGATGTCGTACGGCCTGGCGTACGGGCTGTCGGCCTTCGGCCTGTCGCAGCAGCTGGGCATCGAGGCGGCTGAGGCGCGCGGCCTGATGGAGACGTACTTCCAGCGGTTCGGCGGCGTGCGGGACTATCTGCAGCGGGTGGTGGAGGAGGCCCGGGTCACGGGCTACACCGAGACGCTGATGGGCCGCCGCCGTTACCTCCCGGACCTCACCAGCGACAACCGGCAGCGCCGCGAGATGGCCGAGCGGATGGCGCTCAACGCGCCGATCCAGGGCTCGGCCGCCGACATCGTCAAGGTCGCGATGCTGAAGGTGGACGCGGCACTCGCGCAGGAGGGGCTGCGGTCGCGGCTGCTGCTCCAGGTGCACGACGAAATCGTGGTGGAGGTCGCGCCCGGAGAGCGGGCCGCGGTGGAGGAGCTGGTCCGCCGCGAGATGGCGGCCGCCTACCCGTTGCGGGCGCCGCTGGACGTCTCCGTGGGCGTCGGTCCGGACTGGGAGTCGGCGGCCCACTGACCGGGCGTCCCCCTGCCGTCGCGGCGGGCGGCGCGGTGCGTGAGGTGCACCGCGCCGGCGCAGGTCGCGGCGGCCAGGGCGAGTCCCGCTCCGGCGCCGAACAGTCCGGCCGGGATCATCCCGGCGGCGTCGCCGGTCGCCCCGTACCACTGCTCCGCCCGTACGGCGGCCCCGGCGGCCGTGGTGGCGCCGAGGACGGCCAGGGCGAGCCGCCGGGCCCGGCGTGAGAGCCGGGGCACGAGGGAGGGGCGTTTTTCGGCCGCATCGGGCGCGGCCCTCAGGGCGCGCAGCCCGTACCAGCCCAGCACGGCCAGCGCCACGGCCGAGCTCCCGTACTGGACGTACTTGTGCAGGGCCGTGCCGTGCACCTCGTGGTCGAGCACGGGCAGCAGGCGCACGCCCCACCGCCCGGGGTGGGTGAAGGCGTCCCAGACCACGTGGGTGGTCGCCCCGGCCACGGCCGACAGCCAGAAGGCCGCGACCGAGCGCGCCGAGGGCCGCACCGGGTCGCCGACACCCACCAGGGCGGCGATCCCCGCCTGCCGGTGCTCGGGCAGCAGGGCCACCAGCGGGCCGCGCAGCACCACCCAGCCGCCCACCAGCCCGGCGGCGATGACCGGGTCCACGAGGGCGACGCCGAGCGGGGCGTGGGTGAACTGCCCGTAGCCGAACAGGCCCCGCACCAGCGAATCGGCGAAGAAGGGCACGTCGGGGGCGAAGGAGCCGGCGACGAGGGCCGCCGCGACGAGCGGGCCGCGTCCTCGTACGGTGCCGGCGCGGTCCTGCCGCAGACCCGGCAGCACTGCCAACGCATGACTCATCGTGAACGGCATGCAACCTCTTCCGGAACACATCTGTCCGATCAGTATGCGACGTCCGGGACGGTGGCTCCGTTCAGGAAGTTGCCGTAGGGTCACCAGGGTTGCCACGCAGGGAGACGGGCAATACGGCTTTCGGGAGGGGCACCGGGTATGCGAGCGCGGTACGGACGGCGGATCCGCAGGGGAGTCGCGGGCACCGCGGTGGCCGCCGCGGCCATGGCGGCGCTGACGGGTTCCCAGGCTCCCGGGCTGCTGCAGGGCGTCCTCAACACCAGCGTCGGCGCCCCGATCGTGCCCCCGCCGGGCGACCCCATCGACGGCAACTCGTCGGAGTACTTCACCGAGCTCCCGCCGCTCAACACCCCCGCTCCGGGCAGCTCCACCACCCCGGACGCCGGCACCGGCACCGTGACCACCGACGGCACGGGCCTGCCCGCGACCGTCCTGGAGGCCTACCGCAGGGCCGAGACGGCGCTCGCCGCCAGCGACCCGGGCTGCAACATGCGCTGGGAACTGCTGGCCGCGATCGGCCAGGTGGAGTCCAATCAGGCGCGCGGCGGCAACGTGGACTCCGAGGGGACCACGATCTCAGCGATCATCGGCCCGACCCTGGACGGCAACGGCTTCGCGAAGATCACGGACACCGACGACGGCGCCTGGGACGGGGACAGGGTCCACGACCACGCGGTCGGCCCGATGCAGTTCATCCCGTCGACCTGGCAGACCTGGGGCTCCGACGGCAACGACGACGGCGTCAGCGACCCGAACAACATATTCGACGCGGCGCTCGCCGCCGGCCGCTACCTCTGCGCGGGCAACCGCGACCTGTCGGTCGAGAGCAACCTGCACCAGGCGATCCTGGGCTACAACAACTCGACCGCGTACCTGAACACCGTCCTGTCCTGGTACGAGCACTTCCGCGAGGGCGACGTCGTCTCCGTCCCCGACATCGGCGGCGCGGGCAGTGACACCCCCGGCAACCCGCCGTTCTCCGGGTCCCCCTCCACCACGCCCTCGCCGTCCAAGTCCCCGAGCGCGAGCTCCTCGCCCCGGCCGACGAAGAAGCCGACCCCGACCGCGTCCTCCAGCGGCACGATCGGCACCCCGCCGGGCAGCCCCTCGCCGACGACGACGCCCCCCACGACCTCCCCGACGTCGGACCCCACCACGGACCCGACGGATCCCACGGACCCGACGGATCCGCCGACCTGTCGGACGGACTCCGGCACGCCCACGGCGACCCCCACCGACACGGCCTCCCCGTCGCCGACCGGTACGCCCGACCCGTGCGCGACGGCCTCCCCCAGCGACAGCCCGTCGCCGACGGAGACCGAGGGCGGCACCGCCTCCGGCCCGGTCAACTGACGCCGTAGAACCTGTTCTCATTTCACCTCCCGGTTGCTACGGTGCACCGGCCCAGCCGACGTAGCCGTACGACCGGGAGGTACGGCCATGCGCGCAGTCATCGCCGCGGCCATCGGACTCGTCGCCGCGTTCGCGATCGTCCTCCTCGTGACCGCGGTCGGTCCGCCGGACGGCAGCACCTCCCCCGAGCCGCTGCTCACCACCGTCCCCGCGCACCCGTAGGAGGGCGGTCCCATGCGCCGCAGGTCGAGCCTGGTCCTCCTGTCCCTCGCGGTGTTCTTCACCGCGCTGTCACCGCTGGTGCGCTGGTACGCGTTCCCCCGGCTGGCGAAGATCCCCGCGGGCCAGTACCAGGCGGTCGTCCTGGAGGCGCGGGACGCCACGCTGCTCGACTACGGCACGATGCGGCCGAAGAAGGTCTCCAGGGTCAGCATCGTGCAGACCCTGAAGGGCAACGTGGAGGAGGCCCGCAGGATCGACCGGGCCACCGGCCGCGACGTCGTCGTGTGGGACGGGCTCGCCTACGTGGTCGGCCCGGACGGCGCGATGGTCTCCCAGGTCCCGGAGCGGTACGTCTTCGACGCGCACACGCAGGAGCCCGTGCACGCGGGAGGCGAGAGCGTCGACGGCGACCCCGTCGAACGCCGGGGCGTCGAGTTCAAGTTCCCGTTCCTCACGCAGAAGCGGGACTACTACTACTTCGACGCGCAGGCACGGAGCTCCGCGCCCATCCACTACCGGGGCACGCAGGAGTTCCGCGGCCTGGAGGTCTACTACTTCGAGCAGACCGTCCCCTGGACCAAGGTGCCGCTGCCGAAGAGGATGCCCGTCGAGGGCGTCACCCCGCAGACCGTCGCGGCGATGGGCATGGAGCGCTGGTACACCACCAAGCGCATGTTCTGGGTGGACCCGGTCACCGGGGCCCCGGTCAACGGGGAGGAGGTCCACCGCGAGGAGATGCGCTTCACCGACGGGAAGCAGCAGCCGATCACCGCGTTCGCCGGGCACGTGAGGATGCGCGAGGACTACGTCCGGCACACTGTCGGCCTGGTGAGCTCCCAGCGGCAGGCGGTGCTGCTGCTGACCTCCTACCTGCCGTGGGGCTCCCTCCTGCTCGGCGTCGCGCTGCTGTCGCTCGCGCTCCTGCTGGAGGCGCGCGGCCGCCGCCCGGCCGCGGGCGGCGGCGCCGGCGTCAGCGGTGCGAAGGGGAGTCGTCCTCCCCGATGTGGTGCACGCGTACGAGGTTGGTGGTCCCCGGGACACCGGGCGGCGAGCCCGCCGTGATGACGACGATGTCGCCCTCCTGGCAGCGGCCGATGCGCAGCAGCTGCTCGTCGACCTGGTCGACCATCTCGTCGGTCGTCTGCACCATCGGACCGAGGAAGGTCTCCACGCCCCAGGTGAGGCTGAGCTGCGAGCGGGTGGCCGGCTCGGGGCTGAAGGCGAGCACGGGGATCGGCGAGCGGTAGCGGGAGAGCCGCCGGGCGGTGTCGCCGGACTGGGTGAAGGCCACCAGGTACTTGGCGTCGAGGAAGTCGCCCATCTCCGCGGCCGCGCGCGCGACGGCGCCGCCCTGGGTGCGGGGCTTGTTCTGCTCGGTCAGCGGCGGCAGGCCGGCCGCGAGCATGTCCTCCTCGGCGGCGGCGACGATCCGCCCCATGGTCCTGACGGTCTCGACGGGGTGCTTGCCGACGCTGGTCTCGCCGGAGAGCATGACCGCGTCGGCACCGTCCATGACGGCGTTGGCGACGTCGGAGGCCTCGGCCCGGGTGGGGCGCGAGGAGTCGATCATCGACTCCAGCATCTGCGTCGCGACGATCACCGGCTTGGCGTTGCGCCGGGCGAGGGAGACGGCGCGCTTCTGCACCATGGGCACGGCCTCCAGCGGCATCTCGACGCCGAGGTCGCCGCGGGCCACCATGATCCCGTCGAACGCGGCGACGATCTCCTCGAGGTTCTCGACCGCCTGCGGCTTCTCGATCTTGGCGATGACGGGGACCCTGCGGTCCTCCTCGCGCATGATGCGCAGCACGTCCTCGACGTCCCGGCCGCTGCGGACGAAGGACAGCGCGACGATGTCGGCACCGGTGCGCAGCGCCCAGCGCAGGTCCTCGACGTCCTTCTGGGACAGGGCGGGCACGGAGACCGCGACACCGGGGAGGTTGAGCCCCTTGTTGTCGGAGATCAGACCGCCCTCGATGCACAGGGTGCGGACCCGGGGGCCGTCGACGCCGGTGACCTCCAGGGTGACGCGGCCGTCGTCGACGAGGATCCGCTCACCGCGCGTGACGTCGGCGGCGAGACCCTTGTAGGTGGTGCCGCAGACCAGGCGGTCGCCCTCGATCTCCTCGGTGGTGATCGTGAACTCGTCACCGCGTTCAAGGAGTACGGGGCCCTCCGCGAAGCGTCCCAGCCGGATCTTCGGGCCTTGAAGGTCCGCGAGGATCCCGACACTCCGGCCGCTCTCGTCGGCGGCCTTGCGCACGCGCCGGTAACGCTCCTCGTGATCGGCGTGGCAACCATGGCTCATGTTCAGGCGGGCGACGTCCATACCGGCCTCGACCAGGCCCTTGATCTGGTCGTAGGAGTCGGTGGCGGGCCCGAGGGTGCAGACGATTTTTGCTCGGCGCATGGAGCGAGCCTATGACCTACTTCACAGTAGGGGCCTCGTGGAATGCGACTGACCAACGTCAGCCTGATTAACGGTTGTTGACAAGCGGTGAAGTGAGCCGTGGTCCGCTCTGATGAGCACACCGCAGGTACGGCGGGCCTCAGGCAGACAGGTCGGGGGCCGTCATCGTGAAGTGCGCGGTGACCTGCGCGTACACGCTCTGTCGCTCCGGCTCCATGTCAAGGGCGTGTGCGGACTCCGCGGCGCCGCCGGGCGCCGCGAAGGCGGCGGTCCGCATCGCCGGTCGGGCGCGGAAGGGTGCCGACTGCTGCACCCCCTCGTCGGCCAGCTCGACCAGGGCGACCAGGCGGGCGCCGAGTGCCTCCGCGTACTCGCGGGCGCGCTGCACCGCGTCGCGCACGGCCTGCCGGCGGGCCTCGCCGTAGGCCGGGGAGTCGGGGCGCAGCGACCACCAGGGGCCGTCGACACGGGTGAGCTCCAGATCGGCCAGCCGGGTGATGAGCTCCCCCAGAACGGTGAAGTCGGTGAGGGCGGCGCTCACGCGCACGCTGCCGTGGTACGCCCGTACGCGTTCGCCGCGGCCCCGCTCCCGCAGCTCGGGGGTGATCACGAAGGCGCCGGTCTCCAGCTTCTCGACGGCGTCGGCACAGCCCTTGACGAGGTCGAGCACCTGCGCGTTGCGCCGGGTGAGGTCGTCCAGCGTGGCGCGGCGGTCGGTGCCCCGGGCGCTGACGGTGACGGCGATCCGGGCGAGCTCGGGCTCGACCTCGAGGGTCGCCTCGCCCCGTACCCCCACGTGCGGGGTCTCGGGCGTCGGGTACGTCCTGGCCGGTTCTGTGGTCATGCGTCCCACCCTGCCAGGCCGCCGCGGCCGTGACGAGTCATCTGTTCGCAACCTGGCGGGGGTGTTGCCGGGAGCACCCTTGCGCCAGAATCTACGCGCGTTAACACCACAAAAAGACGATCATCCCGCCCCTGACGACCACCCGGGGCGCCACCGGACAGCAGGAGCCGACGTATGCCGCTGAACCGCAGGGACTTCCTCAACCGCTCCGCCGCCACCGGCGCGGGACTCGCGCTCGCCGGCACGGCGGGCGCCGTGGCCGGTGCGGCCCCGGCCCAGGCCACGGGCCGCCACGGGCACGGACACGGACAGGCGCCGAAGAAGTACTCCTTCAGCGTCCTCGGCACCACCGACCTGCACGGCAACGTCTTCAACTGGGACTACTTCACCGACGCCGAGTACGACGACAAGGCGCACAACGACGTCGGCCTCGCCAAGATCTCCACCCTGGTCACGCAGCAGCGCGCGGCCAAGGGCCGCGGCAACACCCTGCTGATCGACGCGGGCGACACCATCCAGGGCACCCAGCTGTCCTACTACTACGCCAAGATCGACCCGATCACCGCCAAGCACGGTCCGGTGCACCCGATGGCGCAGGCCATGAACGCCATCGGCTACGACGCGGCGGCGCTGGGCAACCACGAGTTCAACTACGGCATCCCGGTGCTGCGCAAGTTCGAGGAGCAGTGCGACTTCCCGCTGCTCGGCGCCAACGCGCTCGACGCGCGCACGGGCCGGCCGGCCTTCCCGCCGTACTCTTTCCACCGGCTGCGCGTGAAGGGCGCGCCCGACGTGAAGGTGGCGGTCCTGGGCCTGACCAACCCCGGCATCGCGATCTGGGACAAGGCCAACGTGCAGGGCAAGATGACCTTCCCGGGCCTGGAGGAGCAGGCCGCGAAGTACGTGCCGCGGCTGCGCGCGATGGGCGCCGACGTGGTCGTCGTCTCGGCCCACAGCGGCTCCTCCGGCACCTCCTCCTACGGTGACCAGCTGCCGTACGTCGAGAACGCGGCGGCGCTCGTGGCCGAACAGGTGCCGGGCATCGACGCGATCCTGGTCGGCCACGCCCACTCCGAGATCCCCGAGTACGTGGTGGCCAACAAGCAGACCGGCCAGGGCGTGGTGCTCTCCGAGCCGCTGAAGTGGGGCCAGCGGCTGACCGTCTTCGACTTCGGCCTGGAGCTGGTCCGGGGCAAGTGGGAGGTCGTCACCGTGGGCGCGTCCGTCCTCAACTCCAACACGGTCGAGGAGGACCCGCGGATCGTCCGGCTGCTGGCGGACGAGCACAAGGAGGTCGTGGGTTACGTCAACCAGGTGATCGGCACCTCGGCCGCCGCGATGACGGCGGAGGAGTCGCCCTACAAGGACACGCCGATCATCGACTTCATCAACTTCGTCCAGGCCGAGACGGTCAAGGCGGCGCTCGCCGGGACGGAGTACGCCTCCCTGCCCGTGCTGTCGCAGGCAGCCTGCTTCTCGCGCACCGCGGCCATCCCGGCGGGCCAGGTCACCATCCGCGACGTCGCGGGGCTGTACGTCTTCGAGAACACCCTGGAGGCCCGGGTCCTGACCGGTGCCCAGATCAAGGCGTACATCGAGTTCTCCGCGAACTACTTCGCGCAGACGGCGCCCGACGCGCCCGTCGACGTCGCGAAGCTGACGAACGCGAACGGCACGCCCGACTACAACTACGACGTGGTCAGCGGCGTCACCTACGACATCGACATCTCCCGCCCCGCCGGTTCGCGGGTGTCGAACGTGCTCTTCCAGGGTGCGCCGATCGACGAGTCGGCCCGCTTCGTGCTGGCCGTCAACAACTACCGGGCCAACGGCGGCGGCAACTTCCCCGGCGTCGCCACGGCGCAGCAGGTGTGGGCGAACTCCGAGGAGATCCGCAACACCATCATCACCTGGGTGCAGGCCAACGGCGCCATCGACCCGGCACGGTTCGGCTCGCAGGACTGGAAGCTGACCCGCGGCGGCGTGCCGGTCTTCTAGGCCCGGGCAGCCGGTTGGCAAGGGTGGACCGGAGGGCATGTGCGCGCCGCGCACATGCCCTCCGGGCGTTTGACGCCGGCCGTCGCGCCGGCGCCGCGGGGCCTCAGGCCGGTACGTGTTCCAGGAGCACACGGCGCAGTTCCCGGGCGGCGCGCGGGGGCTCGGCGTCCTTGCGGTGCGCCAGGGCGACGGTGCGCTGCAGCCCGGGGGCCTCGAAGGGCGTCGTACGCAGCCTGGGACGGCGCCCGGCGACCATGCTGGGCACGACCGCGGGCCCGAGTCCCGCCTCCACGAAGCCCAGCACGGCGTCCATCTCGCCGCCCTCGATCGCGAAGCGCGGCTCGAAACCCGCCGCCCGGCACGCGGTGACGGTGAGCTCCCGCAGGTCGTAGCCGTTGCGGAACATGACCAGCGGCTGGTCCCTGAGGTCGCCGACGCTGATGGTGGGGCCCGCGGAGGGCGGCGGAGCGTCGGCGGCGGTGACCACCACCAGGTCCTCGTGGAGCAGCGGCGTGGCGTCCAGGGCGGGGTCGTGGCTCTGCAGCGGCAGCACGATCAGGGCGAGGTCGAGGCTGCCGGAGGCCAGCTCGCGCACCAGGTCGCGTGAGCCGCCCTCCTCGACGACCAGCCGGATGCCCGGGTAGCGGTCGTGGAAGTCGCGCAGCACGTCCGGCAGCAGGCCGGTGGCGAGGCTGGGGGTCGCGCCGAGGCGCACCCGGCCGCGGCGCAGCTGCACCAGTTCCTGGACCTCCTGGGTGGCGGTCTCGGTGTCGGCGATGATGCGGCGGGCCAGTGGCAGCAGGGCCTCCCCGGCGTCGGTCAGCGCGATGTTGCCGCGGGCCCGGCTGAACAGGTTCGCGCCCAGCTCCCGCTCCAGGGCCTTGATCTGCTGCGACAGCGAGGGCTGCGCGACGTGGACGCGCTCGGCGGCGCGGGTGAAGTGCAGGGTGTCGGAGACCGCCAGGAAGTACACGAGCTGCTGCAACTGCATGACCGCACGATAACCCACGATAGGCGTGACCTATCGAAACGAGCCGGAACATGTCTTGGACCTGTCGTAGCAGGCAGACCTAGCGTCGGGCCCATGGCTTTGGCGACGACGAGGACGAGGGCGACGACCGGCACGGGTCGCCGCCCGTCGCTCCTACGGGCACTGTGGGGCTCGACCGTGGGCAAGAAGACGGTCATGGCCGGGACCGGCGTGATCATGCTGCTGTTCCTGGTCGCGCACATGCTGGGCAATCTGAAGATCTTCTTCGGCGCGGAGGAGTTCAACGGGTACGCGGCGTGGCTGCGCACCATCGGTGAGCCCGCCCTGCACAACAGCTGGTACCTGTACATCCAGCGCACCGGCCTGGTCGTCGCGGTGGTGCTGCACGGCGTCGCCGCCTACCAGCTCAGCAAGCGCGACATCAAGGCGCGCCCGGCGAAGTACGAGCACAAGCGGCAGCGGGCCAGCTACGCGACCCGGACGATGCGCTGGGGCGGGGTGATCCTCGGCCTCTACATCGTCTGGCACATCCTCGACCTGACGACGCTCACCGTGAATCCGCTGGGCAAGGAGCACCACCCCTACGAGAACATCGTGGCCGACTTCCGGATCTGGTGGGTGAACGTCGTCTACATCGTCGCGATGCTCGCCCTCGGCCTGCACATCAGGCACGGCTTCTGGAGCGCCGCGCAGACCCTGGGAGCGGTGAACAAGCGCCGCGACCGCGCGCTGAAGATCACGGCGAACGTGCTGGCGGCGTCGCTGACCGCCGGCTTCCTCGTCGTACCCGTCGCCGTGATGACCGGATTGGTGGACTGACCATGGATTACCGACTGGGCGAACCGATCGCCGACACCAAGGCGCCGGACGTACCGATCGCCGAGCGCTGGGACCGCCGCAGGTTCGAGGCGAAACTGGTCAACCCTGCCAACCGCCGCAAGCACACGGTGATCGTGGTCGGCACGGGCCTGGCCGGCGGCGCCGCGGGCGCCACCCTGGCCGAGCAGGGCTACCACGTCGTGCAGTTCTGCTACCAGGACTCCCCGCGCCGGGCGCACTCCATCGCCGCCCAGGGCGGCATCAACGCCGCGAAGAACTACCGCAACGACGGCGACAGCGTGCACCGCCTGTTCTACGACACCGTCAAGGGCGGCGACTTCCGCGCCCGCGAGTCCAACGTGCACCGCCTCGCCGAGGTCTCGGTGCAGATCATCGACCAGTGCGTGGCGCAGGGCGTGCCCTTCGCCCGCGAGTACGGCGGCCTGCTGGACACCCGCTCCTTCGGCGGCGTCCAGGTCTCCCGCACCTTCTACGCCCGCGGCCAGACCGGCCAGCAGCTGCTGCTCGGCGCCTACCAGGCGCTGTCCCGGCAGATCGACGCGGGCAACGTGGAACTGCACGCGCGCACCGAGATGCTCGACCTGATCGTGGTGGACGGCAAAGCCCGCGGCATCGTCGCCCGCGACCTGGTGACGGGCGAGGTGTCGGTGCACATGGGCGACGCCGTGGTGCTGGCCAGCGGCGGCTACGGGAACGTCTTCTATCTGTCGACCAACGCCAAGGGCTCCAACGCCACCGCCATCTGGCGGGCCCACCGGCGCGGCGCGTACTTCGCCAACCCCTGCTTCACGCAGATCCACCCGACCTGCATCCCGCGTTCCGGCGACCACCAGTCCAAGCTCACGCTGATGAGCGAGTCGCTGCGCAACGACGGCCGCATCTGGGTGCCGAAGGCCAAGGGCGACACGCGTCCGCCGAACGAGATCCCCGAGGACGAGCGCGACTACTACCTGGAGCGGATCTACCCCTCCTTCGGCAACCTGGTGCCCCGGGACATCGCCTCCCGCGCCGCCAAGAACGTCTGCGACGAGGGCCGCGGCGTCGGACCGGGCGGCCAGGGCGTCTACCTGGACTTCGCCGACGCGATCGCCCGCATGGGCCGCGCCAAGGTGGAGGAGAAGTACGGCAACCTCTTCGAGATGTACGAGCGGATCACCGCGGAGGACCCGTACAGCCGCCCCATGCGGATCTACCCCGCCGTGCACTACACGATGGGCGGCCTGTGGGTCGACTACGACCTGCAGACCACCGTCCCGGGCCTGTTCGCCATCGGCGAGGCCAACTTCTCCGACCACGGCGCGAACCGGCTCGGCGCCAGCGCCCTGATGCAGGGCCTGGGCGACGGCTACTTCGTCCTCCCCGCCACCATCAACGACTACCTGGCGCGCGGCCCCCACGACACCGTGGC
Organism: Actinacidiphila glaucinigra; assembly: GCF_035918135.1. NCBI lineage: Bacteria > Bacillati > Actinomycetota > Actinomycetes > Kitasatosporales > Streptomycetaceae > Actinacidiphila > Actinacidiphila glaucinigra. The sequence continues at coordinate 6,516,765 of NZ_CP109144.1, read as the reverse complement.
CCCCGACCACCCGGCGGTCGCCGAGGCCGTCGCCGAGGTCGAGGACCGGCTGAACCTGCTGCTCGCCGTGGACGGCGACCGCACCCCGGACTCCTTCCACCGCGAGCTCGGCGAGCTGCTGTGGGACGAGTGCGGCATGGCCCGCACCGAGTCCGGGCTGCGCAAGGCGCTGGAGCGGATCCCGGCGCTGCGCGAGGAGTTCTGGCGCCGGGTGAAGGTGCCCGGCAGCGGCGTGGAGCTCAACCAGTCCCTGGAGAAGGCCAACCGCGTCGCCGACTTCCTGGAGCTGGCCGAGCTGATGTGCCTGGACGCCCTGCACCGCGCCGAGTCCTGCGGCGGCCACTTCCGCGAGGAGAGCCAGACCCCGGACGGCGAGGCCCTGCGCGACGACGAGAACTTCTCGTACGCCGCGGCCTGGGAGTTCACCGGCTCCGGCGAGGACCCGGTACTCCACAAGGAGGCCCTCGACTTCGAGTACGTACACCCCACCCAGCGGAGCTACGCGTGAACCTCACCCTGCGCATCTGGCGCCAGCAGTCCTCCGAGGAGGAGGGCGCCATGGTCACCTACCGCGTCGAGGACATCAGCCCCGACATGTCCTTCCTGGAGATGCTCGACGTCCTCAACGAGGAGCTGATCCTCGCGGGCGACGAGCCCGTGGCCTTCGACCACGACTGCCGGGAGGGCATCTGCGGCGCCTGCGGCATGGTCATCAACGGCCAGGCACACGGCCCGGAGCGGACCACCACCTGCCAGCTGCACATGCGGCACTTCAAGGACGGCGACACCGTCGACGTCGAGCCGTGGCGGGCCGCCGCCTTCCCGGTCGTCAAGGACCTGGTGGTGGACCGCTCGGCCTTCGACCGGGTGATCCAGGCGGGCGGCTACATCAGCGTGCCGACCGGCAGCGCGCCCGAGGCGCACGCGACGGCCGTGCCGAAGGAGGCCGCCGACTTCGCCTTCGAGCACGCGGAGTGCATCGGCTGCGGCGCGTGCGTGGCGGCCTGCCCCAACGGCTCGGCGATGCTGTTCACCTCGGCCAAGGTCAACCACCTCAACGTGCTGCCCCAGGGGCAGCCCGAGCGCGAGACCCGGGTGCTGGACATGGTCGCGGCCATGGACGACCAGGGCTTCGGCGGCTGCACCAACACCGGGGAGTGCGCGACGGCCTGCCCCAAGGGCATCCCGCTGCCGTCGATCGCCGCTATGAACCGCGAGTACCTGCGGGCCTTGCGCAAGGAGAAGTCGCGGTCCAAGGGCTGACCGGCTCGGTGGCCGCGCCGAGCCCGAAGGTCGTGAAGGCCGTCCGGGAGGGCAGCGGGTAGGGCTCCTTGCCGGTCACCGCGTTGAGGACGACCGCCGAGCGCCACGCGGCGAGCCCGAGGTCGGGGGCCCCGACACCGTGGGTGTGGCGCTCGGCGTTCTGCACGTGGACGGCCGCGCCGGTGCCCGCGACGACCGGGTCCAGCTCCAGCCGGTGGCACTCGTCGATCCGGGGCCGGCCGGACGCGTCACGGCGGATGTACGGGTCGATCGGGGCGAGCAGCGCGTCCAGGGAGCGCTCCCGGTAGCCGGTGGCGAGGACGACCGCGTTGGTGACCAGCCGGCTGCGGGTGCCCTGCTGCTCGTGCTCCAGGTGGAGTTCGACGGCTCCGATGCCCATCCGGCCGGCCGTACGGACCGTCACGCCGGGGGTGAGGACGGCGTCCGGCCAGCCGCCGCCCAGGGTGCGGCGGTACAGCTCGTCGTGGACGGCGCCGATCGTCCCGTGGTCGATGGCCCGGTGCAGCTGCCACTGGCGGGGCAGGAGGTTGTCGCGGACCGGCTCGGCCAGCCCGTGGAAGAAGCGCGTGTAGTCGGGGGTGAACTGCTCCAGGCCGAGCTTGCTGTACTCCATCGGGGCGAACGAGGGGCTGCGGGCGATCCACGTCAGCCGTTCGCGCCCGGCGGGCCGGGCCCGCAGCAGGTCCAGGAAGACCTCGGCGCCCGACTGCCCGGAGCCGACGACGGTGACGTGCTCGGCGGCCAGCAGCCGGTCCCGGTGCTCCAGGTAGTGCGCCGAGTGCACGACGGGGACGGCGGGCGACTCGGCCAGCGGCCGCAGCGGTTCCGGCACGTACGGCGCGCTGCCGACGCCGAGCACCAGGTTGCGGGCGTACGTACGGCCGAGGGCCTCGGCCTGGCCGTCGGCGTCCAGCCGGGTGTGGTCCACCTCGAACACGGCGCGCCCGGGGTTCCAGCGGACGGTGTCGACCTGGTGGCCGAAGCAGGTGCTGGGCAGCGACTCGGCGACCCACCGGCAGTAGGCGTCGTACTCGGCGCGGTGCGTGTGGAAGCGCTCGGCGAAGTAGAACGGGAAGAGCCGCTCTCGGGTCCTGAGGTAGTTCAGGTAGCTCCACCGGCTCGTCGGGTCGACCAGGCTCACCAGGTCGGCGAGGAACGGCACCTGGAGGGTGGCGTCGTCGAGCAGCAGCCCCGGGTGCCAGCGGAAGGAGCGCTCCTGCTCGTAGAAGGCCGCGCTGAGGTACGGGACGCCGTCGGCGAGCGCCGCCAGGGACAGGTTGCACGGGCCGATCCCGATGCCGAGCAGGTCGAAGGGCTGGTCCCGGTGGGGGTCGTGGTCGTCGGTCGCGGTCATCGGGGGGTGCTGCCTTCCTGGTGGGTCGCGCATACGAGCGTGAGCAGTGCCTCGAGGTCGGTGGGTGCGGTGGCCGGGTTGAGCAGGGTGGCCTTGAGCCAGAGCCGTCCGTCGGCGCGGGCTCGGCCGAGGACGGCGCGGCCGTCGAGCATGAGCCGGCGGCGGATCGCGGCGACCTCCTCGTCGCCGGCGCCGGTGGGGCGGAAGAGGACGGTGCTGACCGCCGGACGGGCGCGCAGGGTCAGTGCGGGGTGCCGGTCCACCAGGTCCGCGAGGTGGCGGGCCCGTTCGCAGACGGCCTCGACAAGCTCGCCCAGGCCGCGGCGGCCCAGGGCGCGCAGCGTGACGGCGATCTTCAGCACGTCGGGGCGGCGGGAGGTGCGCAGGGAGCGGCCGAGCAGGTCGGGGAAGCCGGCCTCGGTGTCGTCGGCGGCGTTCAAGTAGTCGGCGCGGTGGTCGAGCGGGCGCAGCAGCCCGGCCTCCCGCACCGCGAGCACCCCGGCCGCCACGGGCTGCCAGCCCAGCTTGTGCAGGTCGAGGGTGACGGTGTCGGCCTCCCGCAGCCCGGTGAGCCTCGCCGCCTCCCGGTCGCTGAACAGCAGCGACCCGCCGTACGCGGCGTCGACGTGCAGGCGGGCGCCGTACTCCCGGGCGGCGCGGGCGAGTTCGGGGATCGGGTCGATGTCGCCCGAGTCCGTGGTGCCCGCGGTGGCGACCAGCAGGGCCGGGCCCCCGTCCGCGGCGAGCGCGTCCCGCACCCGCTCCGGGTCGAGCACCCCGCCGGGGGTGTCCACGACGACGGGGGCGGGCATCCCGAGCAGCCAGGCGGAACGCGGCACGCTGTGGTGCCCGTTGGCCCCGGCGACGACCCGTACGCCGGGGGCGGTCTCCCGGGCCAGCAGCAGGGCGATCTGGTTGGACTCCGTGCCGCCGGTCGTGATCAGCGCGTCCGGCGCGGCCGCGTCCGGGTGGACGAGGCGGGCCAGCGCCCGGGTGACCTCCGCCTCCAGCGCGGTGGCGGCCGGTGCCTGGTCCCAGGAGTCCATCGAGGGGTTGAGCGCGCTCGCGGCAAGGTCGGCCGCCACGGCCGCGGCCAGCGGCGGGCAGTGCAGGTGGGCGGCGCACAACGGGTCCGCCGGATCGGCCGCGCCCTCGGCGACGACCCCGACCAGCGCGCGCAGCGCCTCCGCGGCCCCGGTGCCGTCCTCCGGCAGGGCCTCCCCCAGCACCTCCCGTACCCGCCGCGCCACCGCCCCCGGGCCACCCGCGGGAAGCGGCCCCTTCCGGGCGGCCGCCCCCGCCGCGAGCGCGCCGAGCGCGTCCTCGACCAACGGGCGCAACCGGTCCGGCCCTTCACTTCCGCCGGCGAGATGGGGTGGCATGGAGTCGGCGCCCTCTCCGTTGTCGCGGGTCACCGGCGCGTGCGCGCTGGGCGACCTGCGTAACGACGCTCCCCCGCCCCGGGTGTTGCCTCCGCACCCCGAACGGTCGCCGCCCCGGCGCACCCGCGGGGCGTCCACAAGCCGCGGCGCCGCCCCGGGCCCCGTGGGCGAGCCCCGCCGCGGGGCCTCGGTGCGTCAGTCCGCGTGCGGAGCGGTCAGTGCTGCCGTTCCTGCCAGGCCGCCGCGTCGGGCCGGGGCTGCCGCTTGCGCACAACGGCGAGCACGATGCCGAGGACGACAACGGCCGGTACGACGAGGATCAGGAGCAACTCGGGTGCCCCGATTCTGCCGAACATGCGTACCTCCAGGTTGGTTCCTGCTCGAGCGCCGCTCACTGTGCGGCGGAATCCCTCCATCGGCTGCCGGGCGGCGCACACCGGTCACCGCGACCGTCTGCGCCGCCCGGCCCCGCGCGGACGCCCTCAGGCGGACCGGACGTGCAGGGCGCGGCGCAGGTCGTCGAGCTGGTCGGCGAGTCGGCGGCGCAGCGCGGGGGTGGGGGCGGGGTCGCCGGTGCGGAGGCACTCCTCGCCGAGGTCGAGCACGGCGCCCTCGACGACTGCCACGGGGAAGGCCCAGCGGCCCGCGGCCTCGGCGAGTGCGGGGCCCCGGCGGGCGGCGACCGCCACCGCGGCGGGGAAGAACCGGGGCACGTACTCCCGGACGAGGTCGAGCTGTTCGGGCTGCCAGAAGCCCTGGGCGGTGGCGGTGAAGAGGTAGTTGGACAGGGTGTCGCCGTCGAACATCCGCGCCCAGGCGTCCCGCTTGGCCTCCGGGTCGGGCAGCGCCGCCCGGCAGCGGGCGGCGCCCTCCTGGCCGGTGGCGCTCGGGTCGGAGGCCAGTTCGGCCGCGATGTCCTCGGCCGACGCCGCGCCCAGGACGCTGAGCCGGGTGAGGATCTGCCAGCGCAGTTCGGGGTCGAGCGCGGGCCCGCCGGGCAGGGCGCCCTCGGTGAGCCAGCCGCGCAGGGCACCGGGGTCGGCGGTGGCGGCGATGAGCTCGCGGGCCGCGGCCAGCCGCAGCCCGGGGTCCTCGCGGGTGAGCAGGTCGCGGGCGAGCGCCTCCAGCGTGGCGAGTGCGCCGGGGCGTTCGGCGGCGGGCAGGTAGCGGTCGGCGATCTGCCCGCGGGCGAACCCGAGCACGCCCTGCACGACGGCGATGTCGGTCTCGTACGGCAGGTGGGCACGGGCGACGTCGAGGTAGGCGGCGGGACGGAGTTCGCCGTCCCGGACGAGGTCGCGGGCGGCGTTCCAGACCAGGGCCCGGCTGAGCGGGTCGGGCAGGCCGCGCAGCGCGGCGACCAGGGTGTCCCAGGACCGGGCGTCGAAGCGGATCTTGGCGTACGTCAGGTCCTGGTCGTTGAGGAGCACCAGGTCGGGGCGGGTTCCCGGACGTGCGCCGGGCGTCTCGCCGTTCGCGGGTACGTCGGTCTCGAAGCGCTCGCGCAGCACCAGTTGCGCCGGGTCTGCGCCGGCCCGGTCGTACGCGGCGACGGCGATGCGGTGCGGGCGGCTGCCCTGCTGCGTGACGTCGAGCCGCCAGCCGCCGTCGGCGTCCACGGGGACGGGGACGGGGACGGGGACGGGGGTGAGCGTGTCGACGCCGGTCGTGCGCAGCCAGCGGTCGGCCCAGGCGTGCACGTCGCGGTCGGTGGCGCCGGCGAGGGAGTCGATGAAGTCGGCGAGGGCGGCGTTGCCGAAGCGGTGCCGCGCGAAGTGCTCGTTGATGCCGGCGAGGAAGTCCTTGCGGCCGAGCCAGGTGACGAGCTGACGCAGCGCGGAGGCGCCCTTGGCGTAGGAGATGCCGTCGAAGTTGAGCAGCGCCGAGGCGGTGTCGGGAACGGCCTCCGGGGCGGGGGCGACGGGGTGGGTGGAGGGGCGCTGGTCGGCGTCGTAGCCCCAGCCCTTGCGGGCGACGGCGAAGTCGGTCCACGTACCGGTGAACCGGGTGGCCTCGGAGAGCACCTGGTAGCCCATGTACTCGGCGAAGGACTCGTTGAGCCAGATGTCGTCCCACCAGCGCAGGGTGACGAGGTCGCCGAACCACATGTGGGCCATCTCGTGGGCGACGACCATGCCGCGGGTCTGCCGCTCGGTGTCGGTGACGGCGGAACGGAAGACCATCTCGTCGCGGAAGGTGACCAGGCCGGGGTTCTCCATCGCGCCCGCGTTGAACTCGGGGACGAAGGCCTGGTCGTAGGAGTCGAAGGGGTACGGCTCCTCGAACAGCTCGTGGTAGCGGTCGAAGCAGCGCCGGGTGATGTCGAAGAGCTCCTCGACGTCGGCGTCCAGGTACGGGGCGAGCGAACGGCGGCAGTGCAGCCCGAAGGGCAGGCCCGCGTGCTCGGTGCGCACCGAGTGCCAGGGTCCGGCCGCGACGGCGAGCAGGTAGGTGCTGATCGGCGGGGTCGCCGCGACACGCCAGCGGCCCTCGGCCTCCCCGGTGCGCTCGGCGACGCCGTTGCCGAGGACGGTCCACGCGCGGGGCGCGGTCACGGCGACCTCGAAGACGGCCTTGAGGTCGGGCTGGTCGAAGGCGGCGACGACGCGTTGCACGTCGTCCAGGAAGAGCTGGGTGTACAGGTACGTCTCGCCGTCGGACGGGTCCGTGAAGCGGTGCATGCCCTCACCGGTGCGGGAGTACCGCATGTCCGCCTCGACCCGCAGCTCGTGGGGTCCGGCGGCGAGGCCGGTGAGCGGCAGCCGGTTGTCGTCCAGGGTCGCGGGGTCCAGCGGCCGCCCGTCCAGGACGGCGCCGTGCAGCACGGCCGGCTTCAGCTCGACGAAGGTGTCGCCGTCGGCGAGGGCGGTGAAGCGGATGACGGTGGTCGATCCGAACACCTCGTCGCCGCGGGTGAGGTCCAGGTCGACGGTGTAGTGCTGGACGGCGATCAGCCGGGCGCGGGTCTCGGCCTCGGCACGTGTGAGAGCAGGCATGCGGCCATGCTGCCCCATGCCCGGCCCGCGGCGCACGAGGGTTCCCCGCGGCCCGCCGTCGCACGGCCGTACGTCGGGACTCCGGGGCGTCCGCGCGTCGGGGCATCCAGGCGCCCGCCCGTCCGTACGTCCGGCCCCGGCCCGCCGTCAGGTGAAGATGCCGCGCGGAAGGGTCATCGACACGAGCCAGGACGGCAGGTCCACCGTCTCGTTGATCTTCAGGTCGCCCGCCACGCTGCAGAGCGTGTAGGCCTCGTGCAGGCTCAGCCCCTGGTCGCCGGCGAGCCAGTCGATCATGTCCCGGACCGCGTTCTTGGCGTTCTCCATCAGATCCGGTCCGGTGCCGGTCGTCTGGTAGTAGCCCTGGGCGAGCATCTCCTCGGGCATGGCCAGCTGGGTCGGGTCCGCGGCGGGCACGACGGCCCGGGGACCGGCGATCACCGTGTCCGGGACGATGCCGAAGCGCAGGGTGACCGCCATGAGCGTCTCGATGGCCGTCCCGGTCACCTCTCCGTCGCCTTGCGCCATGTGCCCGTCCCCGGCGGAGAACAGCGCGCCCTCGGCGTAGACCGGGATCTGTATCCGTGTTCCCCTGACGAGCTGCCGGATGTCGGTGTTGCCGCCCATTCCGCCGCTGACATCGGGCGGGAAGGTGCGGTACATGCCCTTGCGCAGGGGCGCGACGCCCATGATCCCCATGAAGGGCGCGACGGGGATGCGGGCCTGCCGGCCGGTGTCGGCGCCGGTGAACGTGGCGAAGCCGGTGTTCTGGCCGCGCTCGAAGCCGAACAACTGGATGAACGGCGCGCCGCTGTTGTGGGGTTGGTCCTCCGGCAGGGCACCGGCGGCAGGTCCGGGAGTGGGGTCGCTCAGCTGGGAGGCCTCGCTCCAGGGGGCGAGCGGGGCCAGCAGTTCGGGGCGCAGGGATCCGAACAGGCCCAGGGCGGGGCTGACGACGACGTAGCCGAAGTCCACGAGGGGGGCGACGTCCAGGACCTCGACCTCGAGGATGTCGCCCGGCTGCGCGCCCTCCACCTCGATGGCGCCGGTCAGCGGATGGACCTTCCCCAGGTCGATGGTCAGGGTCGCCTCGGGGGTCATCGTCCGGGCCGCGGCGCCGATGTCCAGGGCGTCACGGCACAGCAGTTGGACGACCTCGCCCGGCCGCACCGTGGTGACCGGACGCAGGTCCCGGTTCCACCGGTTGTGCAGCACGTGGCCGAACCCGTCCACGACCTTGTCCCCGTCCGGTCCCGTCGTCACGTCCGGGCTGCCGGCGCCGGCGACGTCCATGCCGCCGACCGTCCCGCCACCCGCGGCCAGTGCCGACAGCGCGGCCGCGGCCGGTCCCGCGGAGGCCTGCTGGACCAGGCTGCGGGCGCCTGCGGTACCAGAATGCACGAAACACATCGCGGCCTCCCGTGGCCCTGCGTCCCGGGTGCCCGAGGCGACCCGGCCGACGGGGCACGACCCGGTGTCCGTCGGGCGACGCCCGAGGCGGCGGGGAACCGTGTGGGGCGCCGCGGCGGGGGCGCTCGACTCCGTCATCCGTTGCGGGAGGGGCCCCGCTCCTCACGATCCTCCGCCGAAAATGCCGCGGCAACCGGGGCGGAGGAAGGCGCCCGCCTCCGTCCGCACCGGCGCGGGCTCACCCGGGGAACACGGCCTCGCCGGGCGGCGGCGCGACTCGGGAGGCGCGGACGGCGGTCGCCCGCACGACCAGCATCCCGGCGGGCCGTCCGCCGCCGTGCCGGTCTCCCGCGCAGGTGACGAGCCGAAGGGTGGATGTGTCGCCGTCGGCACGCCGGACCTCGGTGACGAGGGCGTGCCGGGGCAGGTGCTCGACCTGTGTGACGGTGAAGCGGACGCGGCTGCCGTCACGCCGGGTGACGGCGATGGTGTCGGCGAGGCGCACGTCGTGGAGGTCGTGGAAGACCGCGCGTCCGCGCCTGCCGTCGTCGCGGCCGACGATCACGGAGGTGCCGGTGTCGCCGGGGGCGGCGCTGCGGTCGTACCAGCCGGCGTAGCGGCCCTGCTCGGTGGCGGGGGTCTGCAGGGTGCCGTCGTCGGTGACCCCGAGGTCGACGACCCGGGCGTGCACGCCCGCACTGGGGATGTCGATGCGTACGGGGGTGTGCCCGTCGGGGTCGGAGGCGCGGGCGGGCGTGCTGCCGTGGACGACGGCGGCCGCCCGGCCCTGCCCCGCGTGGGTGACCGCCCAGCCGGTCGCGGCGGCGGCGACGGCGAGGAGGACGAGGGCGAGGACGTTGATGCGACGGTGCGTCATCCGCATCGCGCGCTCACCTCGGGCGGACGGCGTAGAGGACGCCGCAGACGCCCGTTGCCAGCAGCAGCGCGCCGGTCAGCGCCGGTCCGGGAACGCCCAGGGCGCCGGGGATCCCGGCCACGCACACCGCGAGGACCGCGAGCACGGCGAGCGCCGCGCCCCGGGCGACGGCGGTCCGGACGGTTGCGGCGGAGGTGGCGCAGACGGCGGACATGGGTCGGGGTCCTTCGGGCGGCGACGGCACAGTGTCGTGGCCGGCCGCCGGGCGACGGGCGGCCGGCCACGGGTCCCACCGTACTGAGCCCGGGGGTGCCGGGGCCTCCACCGCCGGACCGGTTCCGTATCAGCCGAAAGTATGGTCCCGGGGGCGGGCCTTGCGTCCGGAGGAGGACGCCGGGCAGGCTCGGCGGATGATCGCCACCTTGCAGTGCACCGTGATCGACTGCCCGGACCCGACCGCGCTGGGCACCTTCTACCAGGGCGTCCTGGGCTGGGCGCTGGACACCGCGGACCCCTCGTGGGCGACCCTGACGGCACCGCACGGTGCCCGGATCGCCTTCCAGGAAGTGCCCTTCCACCGGCCGCCGCGCTGGCCCGACCCGGAGCACCCCCAGCAGTTCCACCTGGACTTCGACGTCCCGACCCGCGCCGACGTGGAGCGGGCCCACGAGGAGGTCGTGGCGCTGGGCGCCGTCTTCCTGCACGACAGCGGCGGCGAGCGCAGCGGCTTCCGGGTCTTCGCCGACCCGGCCGGGCACCCGTTCTGCCTCTGCTACGGGCAGGCTCCGGGGCCGGTCGTCACGGGATGAGCGACGGCCGGACCGGTGCCGGTACCGGTGCCGGTGTCGGTGCCCCCTTGTACGGTGTCCACATGCCGCCGCCGGGTGCGCGCGGCATCGCGGCCCGTGCGAGCGGGCCGGGGTGGACGCATACGGCCGAGGGGGACGGCATGGACGCGGGACGGACGGCGTACGAGCCGGTCGGGCAGGACCCGGACCCCGCGTCGGTGCGCCGGGTCACCTTCGTGCCGTTCCTGCCGGGCGGCCTGGCGGGCGCGGTACGCCGCGGCGACGGGGTGGTGCGGCTGCCGTCCGGTGTGGTGCTGCCCGGAGAGGACTGGATCCTCGACACCGCCGCCCGGGTGCCGCTGGAGACCGCCGGCTACTACCGGCAGCGTGTGCACCCCTTCGCCTGGGACGCCGGGCAACAGCGGCTCTACGCCTGGCTGGACGGCGACCGCTACCGGGGCCGGCGGCCGCACGCCGCCGACGCGGACCTGGTCGTGGCCGACGCCGGCACGATCGCGGGCATGCTCCCCCAGGGCCCCGAGCGGCGTGCCGTGCTGGACGCGGCGCGTTCCTTCCGGGAACAGGACGACGCCTCGTACTTCGCCGACAACCTGCGCCTGCTGGAGCCCGCCTATCTGCGGGCGACCACGCCCGAGGGCGGTTCGGGCTTCGGCCGGGAGCCGGAGCAGTGGCGGGCGCGGCGCTCGATGGTGGTCGAGGCGCTGCACAAGGACGGCACGTTCCTGGACGTCGGCTGCGCCAACGGGCTGCTGATGGATTCGGTGCGGCGGTGGGCGGCGGAGCGGGGCCGGGTGATCGAGCCCCACGGCGTGGACTTCGCCCCGCGCCTGGTGGAGCTGGCCCGGCGCCGGCTGCCGCGGTGGGCCGGGCGGATAGCCCTGGGCAACGCGCTGGACTGGGGGCCGGCGGACGGCGGACGGTTCACGTTCGTGCACACCCTCGCCGACTGCGTGCCCGAGCGCCGGCTGGGCGACCTGGTGCGCAGACTGCTGGTGGAGCTGGTGGAGCCCGGCGGCCGGCTGCTGGTCAGCGTGTATCAGGCGGAGGGCGGCACCGCGCCGACCGCCGCCGAGCGGCTGGCCGCGCTGGGCGTGCCGGTGGGTGGTTGGGCGAGCGGCACGGGGCCGGAACGCACGGCGACAACGGCCTGGGTCGACGCGTAGGCTCGAAGCGTCGTACCCGCTTGGGGAGGCGCCGTGACCGAGCCGTCGTCCAGCCCGATCGTGCACGGATTCCCGCACCTCGAGCAGGTGCGGACCGCCCTGACCGCGCTCTACCGGCGGCTGTCGTACGACACGGTGAGCCGCTTCCCGGCGAGCGTGCGCCCTGAGGCGGTGGCCTTCCCCGCGGACGAGGACCTCCATCTGGGCGCCCAGCGGGTGGCCCGGGCCATCGTGCAGCACTTCCGGCTGCCGGAGGCCCGCATGGTGGTCAGTTTCCGGGACATGGTGCACGCGGGCAACGTGGAACTGGCCGCCGGGCCCGAGTACTTCGTGGAGCTGCACGGCCGCTTCCGGGACGACCGGCGCGACGTCGGCGCGGTGCTGGCGCACGAGGTCATGCACGTCTATCTGCACCGGCTGGGCCTGGAGTTCCCCGGGGTGCGGGAGAACGAGATCCTGACCGACACCGCCACGACCTATCTGGGCGCGGGATGGCTGCTGCTGGACTCCTACCGCGAGGAGCCGGCGCTGCTCGGGGAGCGGCTGACGACGGCCGCGTCCAAGCTGGGCTACCTCACCCCGGAGGAGTTCGGCTATGTCCTGGCCAAGCGGGCGCAGGCCTTCGGCGACGACATCGAGCCGTGGCTCACCAGCCCGAGGGCCCAGGAGGCCTACCGGGCCGGACTGCGGGTCGCCGAGGACGATCTGCGGCATCCGCCGATGGTCGGCTGCGGCTGGGCGGGGCGCCGCCGGTACGCCCACGACCGGCGGCGCGGTCTCGCGTACCCGGCCGCCGGCTATGCCTTCGAGGGCGGCGACCCCCAGCGGGTCTCCTTCCCCTGCCCCACGTGCCACCAGCGGATCCGGGTACCCGTGCGGGGCCGGGTGAAGGCACGGTGCGGGCTGTGCCGGACCGTGCTGGAGTGCGACACCTGACCGCGCGCGTGCTCAGCCGGTGGGCGGGGCGGCCTCCCGCAGGAAGTCCAGCAGCACGGCGTTGACCTCCGCCGGGCGCTCCTGCTGGGTCCAGTGGCCGCACCCGGGCAGCACCACCGGTTCGCGCAGCGTGGGGTGGAGCTGCCGCAGCACGGGGATCAGCTCCGACATCCCCGGGAAGCCGTGGACGAGGTCGCGGTCGCCGGTGACGTAGAGGGCGGGCACCTGGAGGGCGGCGCCGGTCCAGGGCGCGGTCAGCCGCCAGTTGCGGTCGAGGTTGCGGTACCAGTTGAGCCCGCCGGTGAAGCCCGACTCGGCGTACTCGGCGGTGAAGGCGTCGAGGTCCTCGTCGGTGAACCAGTCCGGCAGTTCCCCGGGCTCCTCGACGATGTCGAGGAAGCCGCCGCCGGGAGGTACGAGGGGCTGCGCCGGAGCCGGGTCGTTGGCGGGGTTGTCGCCGCAGGCGCCGTACAGGAAGCGCCGGAAGGTGGCCCGCGGGTCGGCGGCGAACTCGGCGTCGGCGACACCGGGCCGCTCGAAGTAGTTCCAGTAGAAGTGCCCCCCGTACAGCTCCCGCATGGACCGCAACGGCGGTGTGTCGTCGCTGCGCGGGGTCGGCGGGACGCTGAGGCCGGCGACGGCGCGGACGACGTCGGGCCGCATCAGCGCGGTGTGCCAGGCGACGGGGGCGCCCCAGTCGTGGCCGACCACGACGGCGCGGCTCTCGCCGAGGGCGTGCACGAGGCCGACGACGTCGCCGACGAGGTCGAGGACGGTGTACTCCTCGACGGCGCCGGGCCGTTCGCTGCGGCCGTAGCCTCGCTGGTCGGGGGCGACCACCCGGTAGCCGGCGGCGGCGAACGGCCCGAACTGGTGGCGCCAGGAGTACCAGCACTCGGGGAATCCGTGCAGCAGCAGGACGAGCGGGCCCTCGCCCTCCTCCGCGATGTGCAGCCGGATCCCGTTCGCTTCGACGGTGCGGTGCCGGACCGTGGTGCGCGGCGCGCTCCGGGGGACCTTCACGGTGTGACGATCGGGAAGTCCTGGTCGGCGGCATCCAGCAGCCCGACGAGGGTCGCGACCACCTTCAGGTCCCCCTCGTGCTCCACGCCCTCGAAGCGGCCGCCCGCGAGGAGCCGGTGCAGCTCGGGCCGGGTGAGGGTGAGGGTGAGGTCGGCGTGCCGTACGGCGGGGCGCCCGTCCTGGGTGGAGAAGTAGGTGAGGGCGCCGTTGGAGAGGGTCAGGTGCCAGCTGCGGTGCTCGTCGGTCAGGCGCCAGTCGATGGTCAGGTGGACGTCCCACGCCTTGGGGCCGTTGACGCGGATGGCGAGGGAGTCGATGAGCTGGTCGACGGTGAGGGCGGCCATCACGTCCGGGTTGGCGATGACGACCGGGGTCCGGGTGACGCCCTGCCGCAGTTCCTGGGCGCCCATCAGGTAGAAGTTGCGCCAGGGCCCGTTCTCGCAGCCGTGCCCCAGGCGCTCGTAGAGCAGGGCCAGTTCCTCCGCCGCGCAGGCGTGCCCGGGGTCGGCGAAGACGGCGTGGCCCAGCAGGGTGACGGCGAAGCGCAGGTCGCCTGCCTCGGCGTACTCCCTGGCCTTGGCGACGGTGGCGTCGGTGCCGCCGAGGCAGTCCACGTAGCGGCGCGCCTCCGCCACCGGGGGGTGCTGCCACAGGTGGGCCGGATTGCCGTCGAACCAGCCCATGTAGCGCTGGTAGACGGCCTTCACGTTATGGCTGAGGGAGCCGTAGTAGCCGCGGTTGGAGTCGAGCCGTTCCAGGGCGGGGGGCAGGGTCAGCTCCTCGGCGATCTCGCTGCCGGTGAGGCCCCGGTTGATCAGCCGCAGGGTCTGGTCGTGGAGGTAGGCGTACAGGTCGCGCTGGTGGGACAGCAGCCGGTGGATGCCCTCGCGGCTCCAGGTCGGCCAGTGGTGGGAGGCGATGACGACGTCGGAGGCGTTGCCGAAAAGGACGAGGGACTCGTTGAGGTAGTGCGCCCACAGCCGGGCGTCGCGGACCTGCGCGCCGCGCAGGGTGAGGACGTTGTGCATGGTGTGGGTGGCGTTCTCCGCCATGCACAGCACCCGCTTGGCGGGGAAGTGGAAGTTCATCTCGGCGGGCGCCTCGGCCCCCGGGGTCAGCTGGAAGATCATCCGGACCCCGTCGATCGTCTCGTCCTGGCCGGTGCGGGTGACGTGCACGGTGGGCGGGATCAGGGTGACGGTGCCGGTGGAGGCGGTCTGGCCGAGGCCGCAGCCGATCTGCCCGGCCGGGCCCTTGGGCAGTTCGGAGCCGTACATGTAGACGGCGCGGCGGGTCATCGCGACCCCGGCGTCGACGCTCTCGCCGGCGGCGTGCTCCAGGAAGCCGGACGGGGCGAGGACGGGCACCGGGTCGTGACCGAGCGGAAGGACGCCGCGGGCCCCGCCGAAGTGGTCGACGTGCGAGTGGCTGTAGATGAGCGCGGTGACGGGCCGGTCCCCCCGGTGCTCGCGGTAGAGGGCGAGGGCGGCGGCGGCGCACTCGGCGGAGCGGAGGGGATCGATGACGACGACCCCGCGGTCCCCCTCGACGAGGGTCATGTTCGACAGGTCGAGGCCGCGTACCTGGTAGATGCCTTCGACGACCTCGAACAGGCCCTGCCGGGAGGCGAGCCGGCTCTGCCGCCACAGGCCGGGGTGCGCGGTGTCGGGGCACGGGCCCTGCAGGAAGGAGTACGCGTCACCGTCCCAGACCACCCGGCCGCCGCCGTCGGTGACGCGGCCAGGGGTCAGGGCACCGAGGAATCCCCGGTCGGCGTCGGCGAAGTCCGTCGTGTCCTCGGTTGCGCCGGGTGCGAGAGCCGTCATGACGACACAATGTCAGCGTTTAGTCTGAATTGTCACGCTCATCTGCGCCACCAGCGGCGCAGTACCTCCTCCGCGGGTTTGCCGTGCGGGCTGTACGCGAGCCGGGCCGGGGTCTCCCCGCTGTCCGGCCAGTCGTCCCACATCCACCAGCACACCCCAGCCCACCAGCGCTCCCCGTCCAGGGCGGCGAGCAGCGTCTCGTAGGCGGCCGCCTGTTCGGCCTCCCCCGGCTGCCGGCTGACGGTCCAGGAGTACGGCGCCGTGGTCGCCCCGCGCTGGCTGACGTACCCGGCCTCGGTGAACAGCACGCGGCGGTGGTGCCGGGCGGAGTAGCCGGCCAGTTCCCGGATGACGGGCCGCCAGGCGTCGCGCAGCCGGCGGGCGTCGGTGGTGGGGCGGTCGGCCAGCGGCCAGTAGGCGTCGACGCCGATCAGGTCGAGGGCGCCCCAGAAGGGGACGTGCTCGTACTCGTCGTAGTTGGCGGCGTAGACCAGCGGACCGTCGTAGGCCTCCCGGACGGCGCGGATCACCGCCGCCCAGCACCCCCCGTCCCGCGAGGTGCCGGCCAGTTCGGTGCCGACGGAGAACCGCTCGACGCCGAGCGAGCTCGCCAGTTCCGCGTAGTGGGTGATGAAGCGGGTGTACGAGGCGAACCACGCGTCGGGGTCGGCGGGCGTGATGCCGGCCCGGTCACCGCCGCCGGTGAGATCGACATGCGGCTTGAGCAGCACCTTCAGGCCGGCGGCGTGCGCTTCGCGGACGATCCGCCGCAGGCTGTCGTCGCTCGCGGTCTCCCCGGTGGTTCGCATCGAGTTGTCGTGGACCCCGGACTGGTACCAGGTGGGGGTGAAGGACACCCACCGCGCGCCGGTGGCGGCGATGCCGCGCAGATAGCGCCCGGCCGCGGGGCTGTCGTAGTCGTCCGCGGCCCAGGAGGGCAGCGCGATGCCGTGGACGCGGTCGTCCGCGGCGTCCCCGGGGCGCTGGTGCGGCCGGTCGTCGGAACGGTCCGCGGGCCGGGCGGCGCCGACGGTGGTGCAGCCGGCGGTGAGGGCGAGGACCGCCGCCGCGACGGTCGCGGCGGCGGTCCTCCTGAACAGGGTCATCCGGCGGTCGCGGGGCTGACGAAGGTGTAGCCCAGGGCGCGGATGCCCTCGACCGTCTCCTTGAGCGGCTGGACCGGGTAGTAGGGGTGGTAGAAGAAGCTGGCGTAGCCGTCGCGGACGGCGAGGTTCGCCTAGGCCGAGGCGATCAGGTCGGCCGGCAGGCGCGCCGGGTGGTTGTTGTAGGCCTCGGGCTCGTAGTTGCCGATGTTCTCGGGCAGCACCTTGGTGCCGTACACGTCCTTGACGACGTACGGGAAGAACTGCCCGATGAAGCGGTTGGGGTCGGCCGTGCTGCCGCCGAGGGTGCCGGAGAAGTACAGCGAACGCTCCAGGCGCGCGGTGTAGTTCTGGGCGAAGACCTTGTAGTCGGTGGCGGAGGCCGCGTAGTGCGGGGTGGTCCACAGCCTGGGCACCGGCAGGCCCGCCAGGGCGAACTGGGCCAGGCCCAGGGTGACCCGGGTCTGCGCCCACAGGGCGGAGTCCCCGGTGACCGGGCCGTCGTAGACCACGTTGTCGGAGGCGTCGACGTGGGCCCGGTAGAACTCGAAGTCGTCGCCGGTGACGCCGTTGTAGGGGTTGGCGGTGTTCCCGTACTGGTGGGTGTAGCCGTGGTTCATCAGCACGGCGCCGTGCTGGAGCATGTACTTCAGGGTGGCGACCAGTTGCGGACGCTGCACCAGGGTGACCGTCTGCGGCCGGCCGTTGTTGTGCGTGCCCTTGGGGTCGGTGTAGACGGGGATGACGTTGATGCCGTAGGGGATCTGCTCCGCGGCGAGGTAGTCGGCGATGGCCCGCAGCTGTGCGGGGTCGGAGTTGGGGCTGATGTCCTCCAGCCGCATCATGGCCCGGTGCCGTTCGGCGGTGGCGGGGGCGAGGGAGTCGAAGAGCAGGTCCTGGAAGGCGATGATCCGGTCGCTCTCGGAGACGTAGGCGAAGGGGATCTCACCGACGTAGGTGAGGTTGCCCGAGCGCACCGCCCACGGGAAGTCGGTGCCCGTGCTGGTGTCGCGGGCGGTGGCCAGTTGAGTCACCGCCGGGTAGCCAGGCCCCGACATGACGGCGGGCCGCAGCACGCCGCCGTCCTGGCCGGCCGGGACCTTCCGGGTGAGGGCCTGGTCCCTGTACGTCACCTGCGTGACGGTGCCGACGCTGCCGTTCGCCTCGAAGTACGACGCGGTGGGGTCCCAGCCGTACTTGTTCTGGAACTGGGCGACTCCCGTCGCGTTCGCCAGCGACCAGATGTTGTCGGCGAGCCAGGTCACCGGGCGCGTGGTGGCGACCACGTCCTGGTAGAAGGCGGCGGGGACGGCGTCCGGGATACTCCCGCCGTAGTAGGTGGAGCCGATGTAGTAGGTGGCCGTGTACTGGTCGACCATGCCCGCGGTGTACTGCGAGACGGGCTTGGCGGTCACGGTCCCGAAGTGGCCGGCGAGGTTGGCGGTGGCCATGGCGTACAGCTCGCCGAGGTGCCCGTAGGGGCCGGCGGTGTCGTACAGGACGAGCGCGGTGGTGCCGGCGTCGGCGGCCGCCGCGGCCCGCGCGGAGCCGGCTGCCAGCGGGGCGCGCGCGCCGGCCAGGTCGCGGCCGGCCCGTGGAGGAGTACGGGGACATGGCGTACGCGGCGCGGACCCGGACGCTCCGTCAACTGCGCACCCCGCGACCGAACCCCTGGGAAGTGCCGTGGCTGGTCTGGGCGTACCGCGACCCGGAGCACTTCTACTACCTCGCCCTCAAGCCCAACGGCTGGGAGCTGGGCAAGCGCGATCCGGCCTACCCGGGCGGCCAGCGCTTCCTGGCCACCGGTCCGGCGCCGTTCCCCACCGGGCACCGGTACCGGATCGAGGTGGAGCAGCGCGGCGGCACGCTCACGATCACGGTCGACGGGCGCTTCCTGACCGCGTACACGGACGCCGAACGCCCCTACACACGGGGCGCCGTGGGCGCCTACACCGAGGACGCCCGGGTGGAGTTCGACGACATCGCAGTGCGGCGCCTGCCCCCGGTCGGGTGAGGGCAGGCGCCGCGTTCCGTTCCGTACGCCCTTGTACGGGACGTCTCAGGTGTGACGGGTGGTCAGACCGTCAGCGGGCGATCCGTCGGGCGGATCGGGGCCGGCAGGATGCTCGCGCCGGTGAGGTAGTGGTCCACCGCGCGGGCCGCGGAACGGCCCTCGGCGATGGCCCACACGATCAACGACTGGCCGCGGCCCGCGTCACCCGCGACGAAGACCCCGTCCACATTGGTGGTGAAGTCCTTGTCGCGGCCGATGTTGCCGCGGGCGTCGAGATCCAGGCCGAGCTGCTCGACCAGGCCGTTGCGCTGGTCGGTGCCGGTGAAGCCCATGGCGAGGGTGACCAGTTCGGCCGGGATGACCTTCTCGGTGCCGGGCTGCGGGACGAACTTCCCGTCCTGGAACTCGACCTCGACCAGGTGCAGCGCCTTGACGTTCCCGTCCTCGTCGCCCTCGAACCGCATGGTGTTGACGGCGTAGACCCGCTCGCCGCCCTCCTCGTGCGCGGAGGTGACCTTGTACGTCATCGGCATGGTCGGCCAGGGCTGGTGCGACGGGCGGTCGTCCGACGGCCGCGGCATGATCTCCAGCTGGGTGACCGAACGGGCGCCCTGGCGGTGCGCGGTGCCGACGCAGTCGGCGCCGGTGTCGCCACCGCCGATGACGACCACGTGCTTGCCCTCGGCGGAGACCGGCGCGGTGACGAAGTCGCCCTCCTGCACCTTGTTGGCCAGCGGCAGGTACTCCATCGCCTGGTACACGCCGCCCAGTTCGCGTCCCTCGACGGGCAGGTCACGCGCCGCGGTGGCACCCGCGGCGATGACCACGGCGTCGTAGCGCTTGCGCAGCTTGGCGCCGTCCATGTCGCGGCCGATCTCGACACCGGTACGGAACTTGGTGCCCTCCGCGCGCATCTGCTCGATGCGGCGGTTGATGTGCCGCTTCTCCATCTTGAACTCGGGGATGCCGTAGCGCAGCAGACCGCCGATGCGGTCGGCCCGCTCGTACACCGCGACCGTGTGGCCCGCCCGGGTCAGCTGCTGGGCGGCGGCCAGGCCCGCCGGGCCGGAGCCGATGACGGCGACGGTCTTGCCGGAGAGCCGGTCCGGGGGCTGCGGGGTGACGTCCCCGCTGTCCCAGGCCCTGTCGATGATGGTGACCTCGACGTTCTTGATGGTCACCGCCGGCTGGTTGATGCCGAGCACACAGGCGGACTCGCAGGGGGCCGGGCAGAGGCGACCGGTGAACTCCGGGAAGTTGTTGGTCGCGTGCAGGCGCTCGCTGGCGGCCTTCCAGTCCTCGCGGTAGGCGTAGTCGTTCCACTCGGGGATCAGGTTCCCCAGCGGACAGCCGCTGTGGCAGAAGGGGATGCCGCAGTCCATGCAGCGTCCGGCCTGCTTGGTGATGATCGGCAGCAGGCCGCCGGGAACGTAGACCTCGTTCCAGTCCTGCTTGCGCTCCTCGACCGGGCGGGTCGGAGCGGTCTCGCGGGGCGTGGTGAGGAAGCCCTTCGGGTCAGCCATTTGCCGCCTCCATCATCTTCGCGACGGTCTCGGACTCGGAGAGCCCGGCTTGCTCGGCGGCGTTCTTGGCGGCGAGCACTGCCTTGTAGTCCCTCGGCATGACCTTGCCGAAGCGGGTGAGGGTGTGGCCCCAGTCGGCGAGGAGCTTCCCGGCGACGGTGGAGCCCGTCTCCTCCTGGTGGCGGCGCACCACGTCGTGCAGCCACTTGATGTCGTCGGCGTCCAGGTCCTCGACGTTCACCATGCCGGTGTTGACGTTGTCCGGGTCGAGGTCGAGGACGTACGCGATGCCGCCGGACATGCCCGCCGCGAAGTTGCGGCCGGTCGGGCCGAGGACGAGCGCGCGGCCGCCGGTCATGTACTCGCAGCCGTGGTCGCCCACGCCCTCGGACACGACGGTGGCACCGGAGTTGCGGACGCAGAAGCGCTCGCCGGTGGTGCCGCGCAGGAAGAGCTCACCGCCGGTGGCGCCGTACGCGATGGTGTTGCCGGCGATGGTCGAGTACTCGGCCAGGTGGTCGGCGCCGCGGTCGGGACGGACGATCACCCGGCCGCCGGACAGGCCCTTGCCGACGTAGTCGTTGGCGTCGCCCTCCAGGCGGAGCGTGATGCCCTTGGGGAGGAAGGCGCCGAAGGACTGGCCCGCGGAGCCGGTCAGGGTGATGTCGACGGTGTCGTCGGGGAGGCCTGCGCCGCCGTACTTCTTGGTCACCTCGTGGCCGAGCATGGTGCCGACCGTGCGGTTGACGTTGCGGATCGCGACCTGGGCGCGGACCGGGTCGCCGTTGTCGAGGGCGTCCTTGGCGAGCGCGATGAGCTCGTTGTCGAGCGCCTTGCCCAGGCCGTGGTCCTGGTCGGTGGTGCGGTGCAGGGCCGCGCCCTCGGGCAGCTCGGGCACGTGGAAGAGCGGGGCCAGGTCCATGCCCTGCGCCTTCCAGTGGGTGACGGCCGCGGTGGTGTCGATCAGCTCGGCGTGGCCGACGGCCTCCTCGATCGAGCGGAAGCCCAGCTCGGCCAGGAGCTCGCGGACCTCCTGCGCGATGAACTCGAAGAAGTTCACCACGTACTCGGCCTTGCCGGAGAAGCGGTCGCGCAGCACCGGGTTCTGAGTGGCGATGCCGACCGGACAGGTGTCCAGGTGGCACACCCGCATCATCACGCAGCCGGACACCACCAGCGGGGCGGTCGCGAAGCCGAACTCCTCGGCGCCCAGCAGGGCGGCGATCACGACGTCGCGACCGGTCTTCAGCTGGCCGTCGGTCTGCACCACGATGCGGTCGCGCAGGCCGTTGAGCAGCAGCGTCTGCTGGGTCTCGGCCAGCCCCAGCTCCCAGGGGCCACCCGCGTGCTTCAGCGAGGTCAGCGGGGAGGCGCCGGTGCCGCCGTCGTGTCCGGAGATCAGCACGACGTCCGCGTGGGCCTTGGAGACGCCCGCCGCGACCGTGCCGACGCCGACCTCGGAGACCAGCTTCACGTGGATGCGGGCCTGCGGGTTGGCGTTCTTCAGGTCGTGGATCAGCTGCGCCAGGTCCTCGATGGAGTAGATGTCGTGGTGCGGCGGCGGCGAGATCAGGCCGACACCGGGGGTGCTGTGCCGGGTCCTGCCGATCCACGGGTAGACCTTGTGGCCGGGCAGCTGGCCGCCCTCGCCGGGCTTGGCGCCCTGGGCCATCTTGATCTGGATGTCGTCCGCGTTGACCAGGTACTCCGAGGTGACGCCGAAGCGGCCGGAGGCGACCTGCTTGATCGCGGAGCGGCGCGCCGGGTCGTACAGGCGGTCCGGGTCCTCGCCGCCCTCTCCGGTGTTGGACTTGCCGCCCAGCTGGTTCATGGCGATGGCCAGCGTCTCGTGCGCCTCGCGCGAGATGGAGCCGTACGACATGGCGCCGGTGGAGAAGCGCTTGACGATCTCGGAGACCGGCTCGACCTCGTCGACCGGGATCGGGGCGCGCTCGCCGTCCTTGAACGCGAACAGCCCGCGCAGCGTCATCAAGCGCTCGGACTGCTCGTTCACCCGCTCCGTGTACTGCTTGAAGATGTCGTAGCGGCGCGAGCGGGTGGCGTGCTGCAGCCGGAAGACCGTCTCGGGGTCGAACAGGTGCGGCTCGCCCTCGCGGCGCCACTGGTACTCGCCGCCGATCTCCAGCCGGCGGTGCGCCGGGGCGATGCCGGAGGCGGGGTAGGCCTTGGCGTGCCGGGCGGCGACCTCCTTGGCGACCACGTCGATGCCGGCGCCGCCGAGCTTGGTCGTGGTGCCGTGGAAGTAGGTGTCGACGAAGTCGGTGTCCAGGCCGATGGCCTCGAAGACCTGCGCGCCGCGGTAGGAGGCGACGGTGGAGATGCCCATCTTGGACATCACCTTCAGCACGCCCTTGCCCAGCGCCTTGATCAGGTTCCTGATGGCCGCCTCGGGCTCCAGACCCTGGAGGAAGGTGCCCGCGCGCAGCAGGTCCTCGACCGACTCCATCGCCAGGTACGGGTTGACCGCCGCGGCGCCGTAGCCGATGAGCAGCGCGACGTGGTGCACCTCGCGGACGTCGCCCGCCTCGACCAGCAGGCCCACCTGGGTGCGCTGCTTGGTGCGGATGAGGTGGTGGTGGACGGCCGAGGTGAGCAGCAGCGACGGGATCGGCGCGTGCTCGGCGTCGGAGTGCCGGTCGGAGAGCACGATCAGCCGGGCGCCGTCCTCTATGGCGTCGTCGGCCTCGGCGCAGATCTGGGTGAGCCGCGCGGCCAGGGCCTCACCGCCGCCGGAGACCCGGTACAGGCCAGACAGGGTCGCGGCCTTCAGGCCCGGCAGGTCGCCGTCGGCGTTGATGTGGATGAGCTTGGCCAGCTCGTCGTTGTCGATCACCGGGAACGGCAGGGTGATGTTGCGACAGGAGGCCGGGGAGGGCTCCAGCAGGTTGCCGGACGGTCCGACGGCGCTGATCAGCGAGGTGACCAGCTCCTCGCGGATGGCGTCCAGCGGCGGGTTGGTGACCTGCGCGAACAGCTGGGTGAAGTAGTCGAAGAGCAGCCGGGGCCGCTCGGACAGCGCCGCGATCGGCGAGTCGGTGCCCATGGAGCCCAGCGGCTCGCCGCCGGTCTTGGCCATCGGCGCCAAGAGGATCCGCAGCTCCTCCTCGGTGTACCCGAAGGTCTGCTGGCGGCGGGTGACCGAGGCGTGGGTGTGCACGATGTGCTCGCGCTCGGGCAGGTCGTCGAGGTGGATCAGGCCGGCGTCCAGCCACTCCCCGTAGGGGTGCTCGGCGGCGAGCTGGGCCTTGACCTCGTCGTCCTCGATGATCCGGTGCCCGACCGTGTCGACCAGGAACATCTTGCCGGGCTGCAGGCGGCCCTTGCGGACCACCTTGTCCGCGGCGATGTCGTCGAGCACGCCGGACTCGGAGGCGAGCACGACCAGGCCGTCGTCGGTGACCCAGTAGCGGCCGGGGCGCAGGCCGTTGCGGTCCAGGACGGCGCCGACGACGGAACCGTCGGTGAAGGTGACGCAGGCCGGGCCGTCCCAGGGCTCGATCAGGGTGGAGTGGTACCGGTAGAAGGCACGCCGGGCCGGGTCCATGGAGTCGTGGTTCTCCCACGCCTCGGGGATCATCATCAGCACGCTGTGCGGCAGCGAGCGGCCGCCGAGGTGGAGCAGTTCCAGCACCTCGTCGAAGGTCGCCGTGTCGGAGGCGTCCGGGGTGCAGACCGGGAAGATCCGCTCCAGGTCCCCGTCGAAGAGGTCCGAGGCGAGCTGCGACTCGCGGGCGCGCATCCAGTTGCGGTTGCCCTTGACGGTGTTGATCTCACCGTTGTGGGCGACGAAGCGGTACGGGTGCGCCAGCGGCCAGCTGGGGAAGGTGTTGGTGGAGAAACGGGAGTGCACCAGGGCGATCGCGGTGGCGATCCGCTCGTCGGACAGGTCCGGGAAGAAGGGCTCCAGCTGGCCGGTGGTCAGCATGCCCTTGTAGACGAGCGTGCGCGCCGACAGCGACGGGAAGTAGACGTCCGCCTCGCGCTCGGCGCGCTTGCGCAGCACGAAGGCCGGGCGGTCGAGGTCGATCCCGGTCCGGGCGCCCCCGGCGTCCGCGACGAAGAGCTGGGAGAAGTACGGCATCGTCGAGCGCGCCGTGGCACCGAGGGTGTCGGGGCCGATCGGCACCTCACGCCAGCCGAGGACGGCGAGGCCCTCCTCGGCGGCCAGCCGCTCGATGGACTCGACGGCCTTGCGGCGGTCCTCGTCCTCGACGGGCAGGAAGGCCGTGCCGACCGCGTACCGGCCGGCGGCGGGCAGCTCGAAGCCGGCGACCGCCCTCAGGAACGCGTCCGGGACCTGCATCAGGATGCCCGCGCCGTCGCCGGAGTCCGGCTCGGAGCCGGTGGCCCCGCGGTGCTCCAGGTTGCGCAGCACGGTCAGTGCCTGCTGCACGAGCGCGTGGTCCGCCTCACCGGTGAGGGTGGCCACGAAACCGACGCCGCAGGCGTCGTGCTCGTTGCGGGGGTCGTACATCCCCTGGGGGGCGGGACGCCCGTCCATGTGGGCCCGGCCGGAACCGGCGCCGGCGGCCTGGGGGTGCGTGGACGCGGAACGCATCGGCTCTCCCGTCGTCGTCATCTGGCATATGACATGCGCACTAGGGACGACGTTGGCCCTCTGCGATTTCGTGCAGGTTACATGATGGCCGGATGGCCGAAAAGTGGATAGCCAGTTCCATCATGTGGACTGAGCAGCGCTACGAGCAGGCAGTTTTGGGCCAGCATCGTTCACGTGAGACGCAGGCGACACTGCCCACGGCGCCACAGACTGATGCCCTCTGTCGGTCGCGCTGAAACGAGCGGGTAACAAGTGGCTTGTGGCCGTCACCCGGCTCAACCGACGGCGGTTCCGAACAGCGCGCCCAGAACGAAGGTAACCCCGGCGGCGGCTCCGCCCAAGACGAGCTGCCGAAGTCCGCTGAACCACCAGCTGCGCGCCGTCACACGCGCCACAGCCGCCCCGCAGAGGAAGAGACCGATCAGCGCCACGATCACCGCGGGCCAGACCACCGTTGCGCCGATCAGGTACGGGAGCACCGGCAGCAGGGCGCCGACGCCGAAGGACAGGAACGAGGAACCGGCCGCGACCAGGGGCGAGGGCAGGTCGGTCGGGTCGACGCCCAGCTCCTCGCGGGCGTGTATCTCCAGGGCCATCTCCGGGTCCCTGGACATCTGCCGGGCGACCTCTTCGGCCAGCTCCGGCTCGACGCCCCGTGCGACGTACAGCGCGGCCAGTTCGCGCATCTCGTCCTTGGGATTGCGGCGCAGTTCCAGCCGCTCGACGTCCAGCTCCGCCTGGACCAGCTCCCGCTGGGAGGCGACCGAGGTGTACTCGCCCGCGGCCATCGAGAAAGCGCCTGCCGCGAGTCCCGCCAATCCGGTGATCACGATGGTCGAGGGGGCCACATTGCCGCCGGCGACGCCGGTCATGAGCGCCAGGTTCGACACCAGGCCGTCCATCGCCCCGAACACGGCCGGACGCAGCCAGCCGCCGCTCACGTCCCGGTGGGTGTGGTGCGCCACGTGGTACGGCGCCGCCTGCCCGTCCTCCCCCGGCGTCCGCTCGGGGGCCGTGTCCAGTGCGCTGCGCTCCACGGCTGACGACATGGTCAAAGTGCTCCTTCCCCCGGGGCGGCGATCCCCGCGTCCCTCCCTCGAACGCCTCGACCGTACGCTCGAATTCCCTGCGTTTCCAGCAAGGAAAGCCTGCCTTACCTGCGAAAACTCGCCGGAGGGGAAAACGCCGCGGCCGCCGTCACCGGGTGGTGAACGGCGGCCGCGGGCTGCGCGACGTGCGCGTCAGAGGTTCTTGGCGGGCTTGGCCTCGGCCTCGACGGGGACGGCGGCGCCGTCCTCCTCGTCCGTGTCCGGCTCCGCCTCACCGGCTCCGGTCTTCTCGCCGTCCCCGTCCGCCGCCTTCTCGTCGGCGTCCTCGGCGTCCGCGCCCTTCGCGTCCGCGTCCTTCGCGTCGGGGTCCGTGTCCTTCGCGGAGGCCCCGGCCGGGGCGAGGGCCGCCGGCTCGACGACCTCCTCACGACCGGGCCGCAGCTTCGCCGAGACCACCATGTAGACCACCGCGGCGGCGAAGACCAGGATCGAGGTCCAGTCGTTGAGCCGCAGGCCCAGGACGTGGTGGGCGTCGTCGACGCGCAGGTACTCGATCCAGAAGCGCCCGACGGTGTACGCCGCGACGTAGAGCGCGAAGGCGCGGCCGTGGCCGAGCTTGAAGCGCCGGTCGGCCCAGATGACCAGCAGGGCCACACCGACGCACCACAGCGACTCGTACAGGAAGGTCGGGTGGTACGTCGCGGCGTCCAGGCTGTCCGCGGGCCGGTGGGCGCTGTCGATCTTCAGCGCCCAGGGCAGATCGGTGGCGCGCCCGTAGAGCTCCTGGTTGAACCAGTTGCCCCAGCGGCCGATGGCCTGGGCGAAGGCGATGCCGGGCGCCACGGCGTCGGCGTACGCGGGCAGCGGGATGCCGCGGCGCCGGCAGGCGATCCAGGCACCGAGGGCGCCCAGGGCGATGGCGCCCCAGATGCCGAGGCCGCCCTCCCAGATCTTGAACGCGTTGACCCAGTCCTTGCCCTCACCGAAGTAGAGCTCGTAACTGGTGATCACGTGGTAGAGGCGACCGCCGACCAGGCCGAACGGCACCGCCCAGACGGCGATGTCCGCGACCGTGGTCTTCTGTCCGCCGCGGGCGACCCATCGCCTGCTGCCGAGCCACACGGCCACGAAGACACCGATGATGATGCAGAAGGCATAGCCGCGCAGAGGGATGGGGCCGAGGTGGATGACCCCGCGCGACGGACTGGGAATGAATGCGAGTTCGAGTTCCATGGCACTCCCGACGCTACCGTGCCGGGCGGCTGCGACGGGCACCCGCCCGGCAACGGCTGGATAACGGGCGGGGGGCTCAGCCGCTCTGCGAGGCCGCGGGAGAGCCCCCCGCGGGTGCCGAGCCGCTCGCCGATCCCGGTGCGCCCGGCGACCCGGACGCGCTCGGCGGGGTGGCCCCCTGCGTCGCGGTACCGGGCTTCTTGCCCTTGTTGGCCTCGGTGACCAGCTGCTTCAGCCGGTCCGCGGTCAGGTTGGGCTGCCCCTTCGCCAGCAGGTTCTCGCCGCCGTTGAGCAGGATGGTGGGCGTGGAGTTGAAGCCGGCGGTGCCGAAGGCCTTGTTGTTGGCATTCACCCAGTCGTCGTACGTGCCGTCCTTCACGCAGCTGGTGAAGGCGGGGGTCTTCAGCCCCGGAACCTTGCCCGCCAGCTCCAGCAGGTAATTCTTGTCGGCGAAGCGGTCGTCGTTCTCCTGCGGCTGGTTCCGGTACAGCACGTCGTGGTACGCGCGGAACTTGCCCTCGTCCTGCGCGCAGGCCGCGGCGTTGGCGGCGTCGAGCGAGCCGGTGCCGCCCAGGTTCCCGTCGATCAGCCGGACGAGGTGGTACTCGACCTTGAGCCCGCCCTGGTCCTGGAGGCTGTGGATGGTGTCGCGGAGCTCGTTCTCGTAGGCCGCGCAGGCCGGGCACCGGAAGTCCTCGTACACGGTCAGCGTGGACGGGGCGTCGCTCGCGCCGTTGGGGAGGGCCAGCTTGTCCTTGCCCGTCGCGCCCACCGGGGCGACGGCCGGGGCGCCGGAACCGCCACCGCTGTTGGACACCACGACCCCGATGACCGCGCCGACGACCAGGACCCCCACCACGGAGCCCGCGACGATCGCCGTCCTCTTGCGCTTCTGCCGGCGCTGGTCGTCCGCCCGCTGCTCCTGCAGCCGGTCCCGGGCATTGCGCTTTCCTTCACGGTTCTTCTCGCTCACACCCAGGCACAACGAACCGGGGGCACGCTCGCGCGTGCCCCCGGCCGATGTTTCGCCCGGAAGAGTGAGGCGCCGCTACCGGCGGACGCCCCGGGCCAGGTCCGCGGCGAGCTCGCGCACGCCGGCGAGGCCCTGCTCCAGGTCCGGCGCGTCGAGCAGCCGCTTGACGAACGCGGAGCCGACGATCACCCCGTCCGCGAAGCCCGCCACCTCGGCCGCCTGGGCGGCGTCGGAGACGCCCAGCCCGACGCAGACCGGCAGTTCGGTCTGGGCGCGGGTGCGCCGCACCAGGTCGGCCGCCTCGGCGCCGACGCTCTCACGGGTGCCGGTGACGCCCATCAGCGAGGCCGCGTAGACGAAGCCGGAGCCCGCCGCCGTGATCTTCGCCAGCCGCTCGTCCCGGCTGCTCGGGGCGACCACGAACACCGTGGCCAGTCCGTGCTGCTCGGCGGCCTTCCGCCACACCTCGGACTCCTCCACCGGCAGGTCCGGCAGGATGCAGCCGGCGCCGCCGGCCTCCGCCAGTTCGACGGCGAATCGCTCGGCGCCGTAGCGGTCGACCGGATTCCAGTACGTCATGACCAGGATCGGCTTCCCGGTCGCGGCATGTGCCTCGCGCACCGTGCGCAGCACGTCCTTGATCCGCACGCCGCCGCGGAGCGCGATGTCGTCCGCGGTCTGGATGACCGGGCCGTCCAGCACGGGGTCGCTGTGCGGGAGGCCGATCTCGACGACGTCGGCGCCGCCCTCCAGGGCCGCCTTCGCCGCCTCGATGCCGCCCTCGACGGTCGGGAAGCCCGCCGGGAGGTAGGCCACCAGGGCCGCGCGGCCCTCGGCCCTGGCGCCGACCAGGGTCCGGTCCAGCAGCTCGATCTGCCCGCTCACCGCTGTGCTCCTTCAGCCTCGTCGTACAGCCCGAAGTAGCGGGCGGCCGTGTCCATGTCCTTGTCGCCGCGCCCGGAGAGGTTGACCAGAACCAGGCCCTCCTCGCCGAGCTCCCGGCCGATCTGCAGCGCGCCCGCGAGGGCGTGGGCGCTCTCGATGGCCGGGATGATGCCCTCGGTGCGGGACAGCAGGCGCAGCGACTGCATCGCCTCGTCGTCGGTGACCGGGCGGTACTCGGCGCGGCCGGTCTCCTTGAGGTAGGCGTGCTCGGGGCCGATGCCGGGGTAGTCCAGGCCTGCCGAGATCGAGTACGGCTCGGTGATCTGGCCCTCGTCGTCCTGGAGGACGTAACTGCGGGAGCCGTGCAGGATGCCGGGCTCGCCGACGGTCAGCGTCGCCGCGTGCTCGCCGGAGTCCACGCCGTGGCCGGCCGCCTCCAGGCCCAGCAGGCGCACGCCCTCGTCCGGGATGAAGGCGTGGAACAGGCCGATCGCGTTGGACCCGCCGCCCACACAGGCGGCGACCACGTCCGGCAGCCGGCCCGCGCGCTCCAGGATCTGGCGGCGCGCCTCGACGCCGATGACGCGGTGGAAGTCGCGCACCATCGCCGGGAACGGGTGCGGGCCGGCGACCGTGCCGAACAGGTAGTGGGTGCGGTCCACATTGGCGACCCAGTCGCGGAACGCCTCGTTGATCGCGTCCTTCAGGGTCCGGCTGCCCGACTTCACGGGGATGACCTCGGCGCCGAGGATGCGCATGCGGGCCACGTTGAGCGCCTGGCGCTCGGTGTCGACCTCGCCCATGTAGATGGTGCACTCCAGGCCGAACAAGGCGCAGGCGGTGGCCGTGGCCACGCCGTGCTGCCCGGCGCCGGTCTCGGCGATGACCCGGGTCTTGCCCATGCGCTTGGTGAGCAGCGCCTGGCCCAGCACATTGTTGATCTTGTGCGAGCCGGTGTGGTTGAGGTCCTCCCGCTTGAGGAAGACCCGTGCCCCGCCGGCGTGCCGCGCGAACCGCGGCACCTCGGTGAGCGGGCTGGGGCGGCCGGTGTAGTGCACCAGCAGCTCGTTCAGCTCCGCGGCGAAGGCGGGGTCGGACTTCGCCTTGTCGTACTCGACGGCGACCTCGTCCACGGCGGCGACCAGCGCCTCCGGGATGAACTTGCCGCCGAACCGGCCGAAATAGCCCTCGGCGCTGGGGACCCGGCCCTCGGGGTCGGGGATGAAGAAGTCTTCGGACATGACGTTCTCGGCTCCTTCGGGGGCGCACGTCGGCGGCCCCCAGGGTTTCGCGTACCAATGGTCACGTTACGGCGCCGGCGGCGCATGGGGCGCCGCCCGCAGCATGGGCGCGCGCCCGCGACCGGCAAGCACGAAGGGGCGGTCGCCGGCGGGACGCCGGTGGGCACGCCCGTGCCCCGGTCATCAGGCGGACGGCGCCGCCGTCAGCGCCATCGGCGCCCGTTGATCTGACCCGGCTCGCAGCCGATGTGGTAGCGCACGCGGCGACCGAGGACGCGCCGCGCGGGCGCGCGGCAGCCACGGGGACGGCAGCCCCGGGCCAGTCGCGCGTAGCTCGTCATGGTGCCGGTCAGCCCCGCCCGTGGCGCAGCGCGGGGTGCGCGCCGGCGGCGACGAGGTCGGCCACGGCGGCCTTGGGGTCGCGGCCGGTCACCAGGGACTCGCCGACGAGGACGGCGTCGGCGCCGTCGTTGGCGTAGGCGATGAGGTCGTGCGGGCCGCGGACGCCGGACTCGGCCACCTTGACGATGTGGTCCGGGATCTCCGGGGCGACCCGGGCGAAGGTGCCGCGGTCGACCTCGAGGGTCTTGAGGTTGCGCGCGTTGACGCCGATGATGCGGGCGCCCGCGTCGACCGCCCGCTCGACCTCCTCCTCGTCGTGCACCTCGACCAGCGGGGTGAGCCCGATGGACTCGGCCCGTTCGATCAGGGAGACCAGCGCGTCCTGCTCCAGCGCCGCGACGATCAGCAGCGCCAGGTCCGCACCGTAGGCGCGGGCCTCCCAGAGCTGGTAGGCGGTGACGATGAAGTCCTTGCGGAGAACGGGGATGTCGACCTTGCCGCGGACGGCCTCGAGGTCGGCCAGCGAACCGCCGAACCGGCGCTGCTCGGTGAGGACGGAGATGACGGCGGCGCCGCCCGCCTCGTAGTCCGCGGCGAGGCCCGCGGGGTCGGCGATGGCGGCGAGGGCCCCCTTGGAGGGGCTGGACCGCTTGACCTCGCAGATGACCTTGACGCTGTCCCCCCGCAGGGCCGCCACGCCGTCCTTGGCGTCGCGCGCCTTCGCCGCCCGATCCTTGAGCTCGTCGAGGGAGACCCGGGCCTGCCTCTCGGCGAGGTCCTCGCGGACGCCTTCGATGATCTCGTCGAGCACACTCACGCGAGAGGACCCCTTCCGAAAGCGAAACGATCAAGCCAGTGAGATGTTCCACCGGCACTGCGATGGTAACCGCCGGGCGGCGGAGGACCCGCATCCGGCGGAGCGAAGGCCCACCGGCCGGACGGTCCGGGCACCGCTCCGACGCAGGTCAGGGCGCCAGTGCGGCCCCGAATGGAAGGTTCCGGACGACGGTGAAGAGCAGCACGACGCCCGCGATCGTCCACCAGTGCACGGCCCGCAGCGGGAGCGAGAAGGACCTGCCGCGCAGCGTCCGGGTGAGCCAGACCGTCCACAGCACGGCGAAGAGCACATAGCCCGCCACAGCCAGTGCGTTGAGGCCGAGCGCCGTGCCGAAGTCGCCGTGCACGACCGCGTACGCGCTGCGCAGCCCGCCACAGCCCGGGCAGTACACGCCCCCGTACCGCAGCAGGGGGCAGACCGGGTAGTGCCCGGCCTCGTTCGGGTCGAAGGTGCCGACGTACGCGAAGGCGGCGGCGACACCGCCGAGGACGCCCAGCGGGGCGGCGAGGTCACTCGGCTTCGGCCTGGCGGCAGTCTCGGTCACCCGGCGATTGTCCCGCGTCGTGCCCGCCCGGAACAGCCGGGGTGGCCGGAAAGCGCGGAGCCGCCGCCGGCGGTGTGCCGGCGGCGGCTCCGGAGCCCGATGCCCGGGTCAGCCGCGCTGCCGCTCCGGCATCGGCTTGCCGAGGCCCGCGGCGCGCATGCCGAGACCGACGACACCGCCCAGGGCGGCGACCGCCAGGCCGGCGAACATCCCGATCGGCTCCGCCAGGACGACGAAGGCAGCCGCGACGCAGAAGCCGATGAAGGCGATGGTCACGCCGGTCCAGGCGGCAGGGGTGTGTCCGTGGCTGTTGCCCGCCATGAGTGCTCCCAAGTCGTTCTTCGAGAAAGGGTCGTCAGTTCGTCCGCCCGCGCGATGGCGCGCGTCACGGGATATTGTCCCCCGTTCCGCTCACGCTCCGCGCGCGGGGGGTGGCCCGGCGCGTCAGGGCGACTCGGTGGGGTCCTCGCCGCGGTCCAGCGCCTTCCACAGGTCCTCGGGGCGCTCCTCCGCGCCCGGGGCCGCGGCGGTACGGGCGGGGGGCGGCGCCGCCTTGGGGGTGTCACGGTCGTACCGGTTCGACATGCCGGGCCAGGTCCGCGCGCGGAGCAGGGCCACGATGCCCGCCAGCAGCAGGAGCACGCCGCCGGCCGCCGAGACGCCCGGCCAGGCGCTGGTGGAGGACCCGGTGACGGTCGTACGGGACAGGCCGCTGGCGGTCGCCGCGGCCGCGTCCAGGGCCGCGGTGTCGCCGAACGCGAGCAGCGCCGCCGCGAGGGCCCCGGCCCCGCACAGCGCGAGCAGCCCGCCCACGAGCAGCCGGGCCGCTCCCCGTACGGCGAAGACCGCCACGAGGGCGGCGAGGCCCACCAGCGCGAGCGCTCCCGGCACCCCGGTCACCTGGTGGCCGGAGACCCTGACCGGCATCCCGCCGTCGGCGAACGGCGCGCTGCCCTCCTGCCAGGTCTTGCTCGAGGCCAGGAGTACGACCGCGGCACCGAGCACGCCGCTCGCCAGTGCGAGGACGAGGCTGCCGCGACCGCCCGTCCGGCGGGCTGCGGGATCGGCGGCCGGTTCTGCGACGGTGCTGGGCTGGGGTGCGGAGCTGCTCACCCGACCACTATCCCCCGTCGCCGCGCCGCCCCGGCACGCGGGGCCCGGCCCGCGCCGGTCACGCCCCGGCGCGCATCCGGCCGGCCGTGGCGACGGCGCGGAGCACCGCGGCGGCCTTGTTCCGGCACTCGGTGTCCTCGCTGACCGGGTCGGAGTCGGCGACGATGCCGGCGCCGGCCTGCACGTACGCGGTCCCGTCGCGCAGCACCGCGGTGCGGATGGCGATGGCGGTGTCGGAGTCGCCGGCGAAGTCCAGGTAGCCCACGGCGCCGCCGTACAGGCCGCGCCGGGTGGGCTCCAGCTCGTCGATGATCTGCATCGCGCGCGGCTTCGGCGCACCCGAGAGGGTGCCCGCGGGGAAGCAGGCGGTGAGGACGTCGAAGGCCGTGCGGCCGGCGCCGACGCTGCCGGTGACGGTGGAGACGATGTGCATGACGTGGCTGTAGCGCTCGATCGACATGAAGTCGACGACCTCGACACTGCCGGGTTCGCAGACCCTTCCGAGGTCGTTGCGGCCCAGGTCCACCAGCATCAGGTGCTCGGCACGCTCCTTGGGGTCGGCGAGCAGTTCGTCGGCGAGCGCCTGGTCCTCCCGCGGCGTCGCGCCGCGCGGCCGGGTGCCCGCGATGGGGTGCACCATGGCCCGGCCGTCCTCGACCTTGACCAGCGCCTCGGGGCTGGAGCCGACGACGTCGAAGCCGTCGAAGCGCAGCAGGTACATGTACGGGGAGGGGTTGGTCGCCCGCAGCACGCGGTAGACGTCGAGGGCGCTCGCCGGGCAGGGCGTCTCGAACCGCTGCGAGGGCACGACCTGGAAGGCGTCGCCGGCCCGGATGTACTCCTTGGCCGTCTCCACCGCGGCCTGGTACGCGGCGCCGCCGAAGCGCGAGGTGACCTCCTCCGGGAGCCGGGAGGGCGGCAGTTCGGCGGGCGCGGAGTCCACGGGGCGGGCCAGGTCGGCGGTCATGGCGTCGAGCCGCCGCACGGCGTCGGCGTACGCCTCGTCGACGCCGGTGTCGAGGTCGTTGTGGTTGATCGCGTTGGCGATCAGCAGCACCGAGCCGTCCCAGTGGTCGAGCACCGCCAGGTCGGAGGTGAGCAGCATGGTGAGCTCGGGCAGCCCCAGGTCGTCGCGGGCGTGGTCGCCGATGCGCTCCAGGCGGCGTACGACGTCGTAGCCGAGATAGCCGACCATGCCCCCGGTGAACGGCGGCAGTCCGGCGTCGTCGTGCAGGTCGCGGGGGGTGTGCAGGGCCTCGATCGTGGCCCGCAGCGCCTCCAGCGGGTCACCGCCGGCGGGCACGCCGACCGGGGGCGTGCCGAGCCAGTGGGCGCGGCCGTCGCGCTCGGTCAGGGTGGCGGCGCTGCGGACGCCGACGAAGGAGTAACGGGACCACGAGCGGCCGTTCTCCGCGGACTCCAGCAGGAAGGTGCCGGGGCGCTCGGCCGCGAGCTTCCGGTACAGGCCGACCGGGGTGTCCCCGTCGGCCAGCAGCTTCCTGCTGACCGGGATGACACGGCGGTCCTGCGCCAGCTTGCGGAAGGTGTCGGGATCGGGGGTGACGGTGCCCGTGGTCATGGTCCGCAGCCTAGTGCCCGGGCGCGGCCGCTTCAGGACAGCGGCAGTTCGCCCGCGTCGAAGCAGGTGCGGTCGCCGGTGTGGCAGGCCGCGCCGACCTGGTCGACCTTGACCAGGATCGTGTCGCCGTCGCAGTCCAGGGCCACGGACTTCACGTGCTGGACGTGACCGGAGGTGTCGCCCTTGACCCAGTACTCCCGGCGGCTGCGGCTCCAGTAGGTGCAGCGGCCGGTGGTGAGGGTGCGGTGCAGCGCCTCGTCGTCCATCCATCCGAGCATGAGGACTTCGCCGGTGTCGTACTGCTGCGCGACGGCGGGCACGAGGCCGTCGGCGGTGCGCTTGAGACGGGCGGCGACGGCTGGGTCGAGCGGGGATTCCATACCTCCATTCTGCCCGCTCCGGGTGGCACGACTTCGGCTCCTGCCCGCACTCCGCTCACCCGCATGGGGCATGCTTCGTCCATGAGTTTTCCTCCGCCGTCGCCGCCCGACGACCCGCGCTCCGGACAGGGTGGCGGTTTTGGGCCGCCCCCCGGGGGGTTCGGCCCGCCGCAGTACCAGCCGCAGCCGCAGTACCAGCCGCAGCCGCCTTACCAGAACCAGCCGCAGTTCCCCGGACCGCCGCAGCAGGGCGGGGGTTACGGCTACCCGCCGCCGCCTCAGCCGCCGCGCAGCGGTGGCGGTGCGAAGGTGGCCGCGATAGCCATCGGCGCGATCGTCCTGATCGCCGTCGTCGTCGGCGGTCTGGCGATCGCGCTGAGCGGCGGCGGGGACGACAAGGGCGCCACCGGGACCACCAGCAGCAGCCCCACGGCCTCGGCCCCCACCACCCAGGACACGGCGACGGCGTCCACCGAGCCGGACCCCTCCGAGACCTTCCGCAAGTACGTCGTGCTCAGCCCCGGCCAGTGCTTCGACGACCCGGGACTGGACACCGGCGTCACCGAGGTCACCACGGTCTCCTGCAACGGCCCGCACGACGCCGAGGTCATCGCCAACGAGACCATCACGGGCACCTTCGCCACCGAGGCCGCGCTCAAGGCCAAGGTCCTGAAGCTGTGCGAGGCGGACGCCGCCAAGCACCTGAAGGACGTCAAGGACAACCCCGGGTACTTCTACTACGCGCTGTACCCGAAGCTCACGGGCTACCAGCTGCAGGGCAAGGACACCGTCTCCTGCTCCCTGACCCTCAGCAACCGGCCGGACGGCAAGAAGCTGACGAAACCGCTGCCCTAGCTGCTGCCCGCCGGCGGGGGCCGGACGTAGGCTGACGGCATGTCGACTCATGCCCAGCGTGAACGTCTGCTCCTCGCCGACCTGCTGGAGAGTGCCGGACCCGAGGCGCCAACCCTCTGCGAGGGCTGGACCACCCGTGACCTCGCCGCCCACATCGTGGTGCGGGAGCGCCGCGGTGACGCCTCGGCCGGCCTGGTCATCCCCTTCCTCGCCGACCGGTCGGAGCGCGTGCGCAAGGAGTTCGCGGAACGGCCCTACCAGGAACTGATCCGGCTGATCCGCACCGGGCCGCCGCGGCTGTCGCCGTTCGCCCTCAAGCAGATCGACGAGGCGGCCAACACCGTCGAGTTCTTCGTCCACGCCGAGGACGTGCGCCGGGCCCAGCCGGACTGGTCGCCGCGCGAACCGGACCCCGTCTTCGCCGACCTGCTCTGGTCCCGACTGGAGCGCTCCGCCCGTCTGCTGGGCCGCAAGGCCCCGGTCGGCATGGTGCTGCGCCGTCCGGACGGCCAGACCGCGGTGGCGCACCGCGGCGCCCCGGTCGTCACGGTCACCGGGGAGCCCGGCGAACTCCTGTTGTTCGCCTTCGGCCGGCAGGACTCCGCCCGGGTGGAGACGGAGGGCGACAAGGACGCGGTGACCCGGCTGTACGACGCCAGGCTCGGGATCACCGCCTGAGTCCGGCTACCCGGGGCGGCGGGCGAGTTCCGCCCGCCGCAGCGCCGGCGCGGCGATTCCGACGACAGCCCCCGCGGCCGCGACCGCCGCGCCCGGCACGAACGCCGGCCGCGGGCCCCGGGCGCCGATGGGGGCACCGGTGAGCGGATGGCCCATCGGTGCGAGGCCGAGCGAGAACAGCGCGCGGCCACCGGACTGACCCGGCCGAGGCAGGCCGGTTCGGTGAGGGTCTGCAGCGGGGGCCCCGCACAGCGCGCCGCTCAGCCATGCCACCAAACCGACCACGACCGCCCGGGCGACCGCTCCCGGCAGTGCGGGGACGAAGGCGAAGTCGGCCACCGCGACCGCCGCCGGCCCCAGGCAGCAGGCCTGGGCCAATCCGGCGCGGGGCAGCCTGCCGCGTACCGTCAGCGGCAGCGAGGCGGCGCCCGCGCAGGCTCCGAAGCCGCTGACGATCCAGCCGAGCCCGGCCGCGCCCCGGCCCCGGTCGGCGGCGACCAGCGCGAGGCCGATGTCGAACGGCCCGGCGAAGGCGAGCTCGCCGCGGCGGTCGTCCTCGGCGCGGACGGCAGGGCCTTCGCCCGGCGCCGCTCCCCCGGCCGCCGGCCCTTCCCGGACTGCCGGGACATCACCGGCGGTCACGTGGAACCCCGCGAGACCCTCCTGGCGGCCCTCGCCCGCGAGGTGGCAGAAGAGACCGAGTGGCGGCTGCGCGCGGTACGGCGGCTTTGCCCGGCTCCAGGCGCGGACGCGTGAGGTCGCCGTCGACATCGACTACGAAGTCCGCCTCATGGCGCAGGCCTTGGCCGTCGTCGCCCTCCCAGGTGGGCACCCCGATCGCACACGGCGTACGGCTGGTTCGGCCCGGAAGATCTCGACCGGCTGAAGGAGAACCGGGCGTCCGGTGAGACCCTGGTGCACGACGTGATCGCCGCAGCGCTCGACCTCCGTGGGTGACGTGTGCCGTACCTGAAGCTGCTCCGCCGGCCCCATGTGGGCCGGTTGCTGTCCGGCTCGCTCGTCGGACGGCTGCCGACCGCCATGGCGGCCCTGGCCATCGCGCTGGCGCTGCGCGCGGCGGGCGCCGACTACCGGCTGGTCGGCGCCGCCGGTGGCGTCTACGCGGTGTCCGGAGCGATCGGCGGGCCGCTCCTGGGACGGTGGGTGGACCGGCTGGGCCAGCCGCGCGTGCTCATCCTCTCGTCCCTGGTCTCGGCCACCGGCTTCGCGGCGCTGGCCGCGGCACCGGGCAGCACGGCGGTGGCCGTGCTCGGCCCGGCCGTCGCCGGGGCGGCGTCGCCTCCGCTGGAACCGTGCCTGCGGGCGCTGTGGCCCGATCTGGTCGAGCCGGATGAACTGGAATCGGCGTACGCCGTGGACGCGGGCGCGCAGGAACTGGTCTTCATCGGCGGCCCGCTGCTGGTCGGCGGCCTGGCCGTGGCGGGCCCGGCCCGGCTGGCGCTGGTGGCCGCGGCCCTACTCGGGGTGGTGGGCGCGGTCTCCGTCGCGACCTCCGCGCCCTCGCGTGCCTGGGCCTCCGCCACCCGTTCCGTCCACTGGCTCGGGCCGCTGCGCAACCGGGCCCTGGTCGTGCTGCTGTGCGCGCTGACCGGCTGCGGCTGGGCGCTGGGCACGTTCAACGTCTTCGCCGTCGCCTATGCCGAGCGCCACCCGCTGCCCGGCGGCGCGGGCACCCTGCTGGCGCTGAACTCCACCGGGGCCCTGATCGGCGCCCTGCTGATCGCCGCCCTGCCCTGGCGGGCGGACGCGGCCACGAAGGCGGCCGTCACCGGCGCCGGGATGGCCCTCACCTTCTGGCCCTTCACCCTGGTCCCCGGCCCGCTGCCGATGGCGCTGGTCGCCCTGTTCAGCGGGGTGTTCTTCGCGCCGCTGCTCACCGTGGTCTTCCGGCTCACCGGCGAACTGGCCCCGGCGGGCACCGTCACCGAGGCCTTCGCCTGGCTGGTCACCCTCGTCACCACGGGCATCGCGGGCGGCTCCGCCGTCAGCGGCCTGATCCTCGCGGACGGCTCCCTCCCCACGGCCGCCGTCAGCGCCGCGAGCGGCGTCACCCTCTCGGCCCTCACCCTCGCCGTCGCGCGCCCGGTCCTGGCCCGCGGCCGCGTCGCCGTCCGGACGGCCGGATAACGGGCGGGACCGATGCCGTCACAGGGTCAGCGCACCGGGTGCCCGGCGTCGCGCAGCGTCTGCTTGACCTCGCCGATGCGCAGGTCGCCGAAGTGGAAGACGGAGGCGGCCAGGACGGCGTCGGCACCGGCGGCGACGGCCGGGGGGAAGTCGGTGAGGCGGCCCGCGCCGCCCGAGGCGATGACGGGGACGGTGACGTGCCTGCGGACGGCGGCGATCATCTCGGTGTCGTAGCCGTCCTTCGTGCCGTCGGCGTCCATCGAGTTGAGCAGGATCTCGCCGGCGCCCAGCTCCGCCGCGCGGTGCGCCCACTCCACCGCGTCGATGCCGGTGCCCTGGCGGCCGCCGTGCGTGGTCACCTCGAAGCCGGACGGGGTCCCGGCCTCGGTGCGGCGGGCGTCCACGGAGAGCACCAGCACCTGCCGGCCGAACCGCTCGGCGATCTCGCGCAGGAGATCGGGCCGGGCGATCGCGGCGGTGTTGACGCCGACCTTGTCGGCCCCGGCGCGCAGCAGTTTGTCGACGTCGTCGGCCGACCGCACGCCGCCGCCGACGGTCAGCGGGATGAAGACCTGCTCGGCGGTCCGCCGCACCACGTCGTAGGTCGTCTCGCGGTTGCCGGAGGACGCGGTGATGTCGAGGAAGGTCAGCTCGTCGGCGCCCTCGGCGTCGTAGAGCTTGGCCATCTCGACCGGGTCTCCGGCGTCCCGCAGGTTCCGGAAGTTGACGCCCTTGACGACCCGGCCGCCGTCCACGTCCAGGCAGGGGATGACTCGGACCGCCAGGGTCATTGCTCTCGTGCTCCTCGGAACGCTCGGAATGCTTCGAGTTCCACTTCGACCAGGACCCGCGGGTCCATGAAACCGGAGACCACGACCATCGTGGTGGCCGGGCGGGCCGCGTCGAAGAACTCCTTGTGCGCCCGGCCCACCTCGTCCATGTCGCGGGTGTGGGTGAGGTAGATCCGGACGCGGACGACGGACCCGGCGTCCAGGCCGAACTCCTCCAGTGCCGCCAGGGCGTTGGTGAACGCCACCCTGGCCTGTTCGTACGGGTCGCCCTCGCCGTAGAGCACGGTGCCGACGAACGGCATGGTGCCCGCGACGTGGACGCGGTCCCCCGCCCCGACGGCACGTGCGAATCCGAACTGCTCCTCCCAGGGGCTGTCGCTCTGCACTCGCCGCACCTCGGGGGTCTCCGTCATC
Organism: Actinacidiphila glaucinigra; assembly: GCF_035918135.1. NCBI lineage: Bacteria > Bacillati > Actinomycetota > Actinomycetes > Kitasatosporales > Streptomycetaceae > Actinacidiphila > Actinacidiphila glaucinigra. The sequence continues at coordinate 6,477,423 of NZ_CP109144.1, read as the reverse complement.
GGGACACTGCCTCCAGGGCCTCTTCCAGGGTGAACGCCTTGGCGTAGAGGGCCTTTCCGACGATGGCTCCCTCGACCCCCTCGGGAACCAGGGTGGCGATGGCCCGCAGATCGTCGAGGGAGGAGACGCCTCCGGAGGCGACGACCGGCCGGTCGGTGGCCGCGCAGACGTTCTTCAGCAGCTCCAGGTTGGGGCCCTGGAGGGTGCCGTCCTTGTTGATGTCGGTGACGACGTAGCGGGCGCAGCCCTCGGAGTCGAGGCGGGCCAGCGTCTCGTAGAGGTCGCCGCCGTCGCGGGTCCAGCCGCGGCCGCGCAGCGTGGTGCCGCGGACATCCAGGCCGACCGCGATCCGGTCGCCGTGCTCGGCGATGACCTTGGCGACCCACTCCGGGGTCTCCAGGGCGGCGGTGCCCAGGTTGACCCGGGTGCAGCCGGTGGCGAGCGCCGCGGCCAGCGTGTCGTCGTCGCGGATGCCGCCGGACAGCTCGACCTTGACGTCCATGGAGCGGGCGACCTCGGCGATCTGCGCGCGGTTGTCCCCGGTGCCGAAGGCGGCGTCAAGGTCGACCAGGTGCAGCCACTCGGCACCCGCCTGCTGCCAGGCCAGCGCGGCGGCCATCGGGTCGCCGTAGGACGTCTCGGAACCGGACTCGCCGTGGACGAGGCGGACGGCCTGGCCGTCGCGGACGTCGACGGCGGGAAGGAGTTCGAGGCGGTGCGTCGTGCTCATGGCGGCGTACGTCCTAGTCCTTGATGGTGTCGAGCCAGTTGGTCAGCAGCTGGGCGCCGGCGTCGCCGGACTTCTCGGGGTGGAACTGGGTGGCCCACAGCGGGCCGTTCTCCACCGCCGCGACGAAGGGCTCGCCGTGCGTGGCCCAGGTGACCTTCGGGGCCCGGATGGTGGGGTTGGCGGTCTCCAGCTCCCAGGTGCGCACCGCGTAGGAGTGCACGAAGTAGAAGCGGGCGTCGGCGTCCAGGCCGGCGAACAGCCGTGAGTCCTCCGGCGCCTTGACGGTGTTCCAGCCCATGTGCGGCACGATCGGCGCGCGCAGCGGCTCGACGGTGCCGGGCCACTCGTCGCAGCCCTCGGTCGTGACGCCGTGCTCGACGCCCTTCTCGAAGAGGATCTGCATGCCGACGCAGATCCCCATCACGGGCCTGCCGCCCGACAGCCGGCGCCCGATGATCCACTCACCGCGCACCGCCTTCAACCCGGCCATGCAGGCCGCGAAGGCGCCGACGCCGGGGACGAGCAGCCCGTCGGCGTTCATCGCCTTGTCGAAGTCGGCGGTGATCTCCACGTCCGCGCCGACCCGGGCGAGCGCGCGCTCGGCGGAACGGACGTTGCCGAAGCCGTAGTCGAGGACCACGACCTTCTTGGCGGCCTTGCTCATCTGCCGAACCCCCCTACAGCCGCAGCAGGCCGGCCGCCAGCGACATGGCGGATCCGATGCCGAGCAGCACGACGACGCCCTTGGGCAGCTTCTGCTTCCAGAAGGAGTAGACACCGCCGGCCAGGAAGAGGCCGAGCAGGATGAACAGGATGGCCGGCTTGGTCACAGCGCGCCCTTCGTCGACGGGAGGATGCCCGCGGCGCGCGGGTCGCGCTCGGAGGCGTAGCGCAGGGCCCGGGCCAGCGCCTTGAACTGGCACTCCACGATGTGGTGGGCGTTGCGCCCGTACGGCACGTGGACGTGCAGCGCGATCTGCGCCTGGGCGACGAAGGACTCCAGGATGTGCCGGGTCATCGTCGTGTCGTAGGAGCCGATCATCGGCGCCATGTTCTCGGGTTCGGTGTGCACCAGGTACGGGCGGCCCGACAGGTCGACGGTGACCTGGGCGAGGGACTCGTCCAGCGGCACGGTGCAGTTGCCGAAGCGGTAGATGCCCACCTTGTCGCCGAGCGCCTGCTTGAAGGCGGCGCCCAGTGCGAGGGCGGTGTCCTCGATGGTGTGGTGGGTGTCGATGTGCAGGTCGCCCTCGGTCTTGACCGTGAGGTCGAACAGACCGTGGCGGCCGAGCTGGTCGAGCATGTGGTCGTAGAAGCCGACTCCGGTGGAGATCTCGGTCCTGCCGGTGCCGTCGAGGTCGAGCTCGACGACGACGGACGTCTCCTTGGTCGTGCGCTCCACGCGGCCGACGCGGGTCATGTGGTTACTGCTCCTTCTTGAGCTCGCGTACCGCTTCGAGGAACGCGTCGTTCTCGGCCGGGGTGCCCGCGGTGACCCGCAGCCAGCCCGGTACGCCGTTGTCGCGGACGAGCACGCCGCGGTCGAGGATCGCCTGCCAGGCGCGGTGGCTGTCCTCGAAGCGGCCGAACTGGACGAAGTTGGCGTCGGAGTCGGTGACCTCGCAGCCGATCGCCCTCAGCTCGCCGACCAGGCGGTCCCGCTCGGTCTTCAGCTGCTCGACGTATCCCAGCAGCGTATCGGTGTGCTCCAGGGCGGCCAGCGCGGTGGCCTGGGTGACGGCGGACAGGTGGTACGGCAGCCGCACCAGCTGGACGGCGTCGACGACCGCGGGGTCGGCGGCGAGGTAGCCCAGCCGCAGGCCGGCGGCGCCGAAGGCCTTCGACATGGTGCGGCTGACCACCATGTTGGGGCGGCCCTCGATCAACGGCAGCAGGGACGGGCGGTGGCTGAACTCGCCGTACGCCTCGTCGACCACCACCAGGGAGGGCCGGGCGGCCTGGGCCGCCTCGTACAGCGCCACGACGGTGTCGGCGGCGACGGCGGTGCCTGTGGGGTTGTTGGGCGAGGTGACGAACACCACGTTCGGCCGCCGCTCGGCGATGACCCGCTCGGCGGCGGCCACGTCGATGGTGAAGTCCGCTCGGCGCGGGCCGGCGATCCAGCCGGTGCCGGTGCTGCGGGAGATCAGGCCGTGCATGGAGTACGAGGGCTCGAAGCCGATCGCGGTGCGCCCGGGGCCGCCGAAGGTCTGCAGCAGTTGCTGGATGACCTCGTTGGAGCCGTTGGCGGCCCACACGTTGGCGAGGCCCACCTCGTGACCGGCGGTGCGGGTGAGGTACTTCGCGAGTTCGGTGCGGAGCTCCACCGCGTCCCGGTCGGGGTAGCGGTTGAGGTCGCGGGCGGCCTCGCGGACCCGCTCGGTGATCCGGTCGACCAGCGGCCCGGGCAGCGGGTACGGGTTCTCGTTGGTGTTCAGGCGTACGGGCACGTCGAGTTGCGGGGCGCCGTAGGGGGACTTGCCGCGCAGTTCGTCCCGGATGGGCAGGTCGTCGATGCCGGTCACGAACCCGGTACCGTCCAATCGAATCGGGCGCGGACCGCGGCGCCGTGTGCCGGCAGGTCCTCGGCGTCGGCCAGGGTCACCACGTGCGGGGCGATCTCGGCGAGCGCCTCTCGGGTGTAGTCCACGACGTGGATGCCGCGCAGGAAGGACTGCACGGACAGGCCCGAGGAGTGGCAGGCGCAGCCGCCGGTGGGCAGCACGTGGTTGGAGCCCGCGGCGTAGTCGCCGAGCGAGACCGGGGCGTACGCGCCGACGAAGACCGCGCCGGCGTTGCGTACCCGGGCGGCGACGGCGGCGGCGTTAGCGGTCTGGATCTCCAGGTGCTCGGCCGCGTAGGCGTCCACCACCTGCAGGCCCTGCTCGATCCCGTCGACCAGGACGATGCCGGACTGGCGGCCGGACAGCGCGGGCGCGATCCGGTCCTCGACGTGCTTGGTGGCGCCGATCTGCCGCTCCAGCTCCTTCTCCACCGACTCGGCGAGGTCCACGGAGTCGGTGACCAGGACGGCGGCGGCCAGCGGGTCGTGCTCGGCCTGGCTGATCAGGTCGGCGGCGACGTGCACCGGGTCGGCGGTGGCGTCGGCGAGGACGGCGATCTCGGTGGGGCCGGCCTCCGCGTCGATGCCGATGCGGCCCTTGAGCAGGCGCTTGGCCGCGGCGACCCAGATGTTGCCGGGGCCGGTGACCATGCTCACCGGACGGCACTCCTCGGTGCCGTAGGCGAACATCGCGACGGCCTGGGCGCCGCCCGCGGCGTACACCTCGTCGACGCCGAGCAGCGCGCACGCGGCGAGGATCGTCGGGTGCGGGAGCCCGCCGAACTCCTTCTGCGGCGGCGAGGCGACGGCCATCGAGCCGACCTCGGCCTCCTGCGCGGGAACCACGTTCATCACCACGGAGGACGGGTAGACCGAGCGTCCGCCGGGCACGTACAGGCCGACCCGCTCCACCGGCACCCAGCGCTCGGTGACCGTGCCGCCCGGCACGACCTGCGTGGTGTGGTCGGTGCGGCGCTGCTCGCCGTGGACGAGCCGGGCGCGGCGGACCGACTCCTCCAGCGCGGCCCGCACCTTCGGGTCCAGCTCCTCCAGGGACCGGGTCAGCGCCTCGGCCGGGACGCGTACCCGGTCGATGGTGACGCCGTCGAACTTCTCCGCGTAGTCGATCAGTGCCGCGGTGCCACGATGCTTCACGTCCTCGCAGATCGGGCGCACCGTCTCCAGTGCGGCCTCGACGTCGAGCTCGGCTCGGGGCAGCAGATCGCGGTCGACTCCGTCCGCCGGGAAGGCGTCGCCGCGCAGATCGATTCGGGAGATCACCCTCCCAAGTGTAGAGAACCGCCCCCGCGCGCTCGGCCGGGTATCAGTCCGTGATACGCCCACCGTCCCGAGGCCGGAGATCGCCCCCGCTTGTCGCCCGCGAGCCTGCCCACCGATAGCGTTTCGGTCGTCGCTGTGAGCCACGGGAGGGAAACCGGTGACCGAGCCGTCGGACGTCGCGCCGCCGCACGACTGGACCGCCGTGGAACAGGGCCTGTGGAAGGCCTTCCGCCGCGGGGAGCTGTACGACCTGCGCACCGGCATCCCGGAGCGGGACGACCCGGCCGCCGACCGCTTCTGGGGCCCGGACCGCACGGTGCGGGCCGAGGTGATCGCCAAGCTGCTGCTCGACGGGCCGCAGGCCGCCTCGGGGCGCGTGTCGTGCGTGAAGCTGTCCGGGGCCCAGATCAGCGGGCAGCTCAACCTCTCGGGCGGCACGGTGGTGCCGTACGTGGAGCTGCACGACTGCCGCTTCGAGCAGCAGGTGCTGCTCGCGGAGTGCAACTTCACGACCCTGCGCATGGTGCGCTGCGCCATACCGCGGCTGGAGGCGGCCCGGCTGCACACCTCGGGTGACCTGCACCTGCCGCAGTGCACGATCGAGGGCGGGATACGGCTCACCGACGCCCACATCGGCACGGACCTGCTGCTCAACCAGATCACCCTGCGCAAGGACCGGCACGGCCGGGCGCTGGCGGCCGACGGGCTCAGCGTCGCCCAGGACGTCGAGGCCGAACTGATCGAGGCGACCGGCGAGATCAGCCTGCGCAGCGCCCGCATCGGCGGCCGCCTCAGCCTGCGCGGCAGCCGGCTGCACAACCCGTACGGGCGCTACGCGCTCAACGCGGCCCGGGTCACCGTCGAGCACACCCTCTACCTCAGCGCGGGCTACGTCGGCACCGGCGGCTCCGGCAGCGGCACCCCGCCGCTGGGCGTGCGCACCCGGCGCTTCAGCTCGGACGGCGGGGTGCGGCTGGACGACGGCCGGTTCGGCAACGCGGTGATCATCCACCAGGCGCGGTTCCGGCTCACCGGCGGGCAGCAGCTGTCGCTGCGCCGGATCCAGACGCCCGAGCTGCGGCTCACCCTGGATCAGCCGCCGACCGGGACGATCTCACTGGCCGGCGCGCGCGTGGGCAATCTCACGGACAGCCGCACCTGCTGGCCCGAGGCCGGCGGCCTCGACCTGACCGGCTTCGCCTACGGCTCCCTCAGCCCCGAGGGCGCCTTCCCGCTGCGCGCCCGGATCGGCTGGCTGGCCGCGGCCACCCCGGAGTACAGCCCCGAGCCGTACGAGCACCTGTCGGCCGCCCTGCGCGCGAGCGGCGAGGACGCCGACGCCCGCGAGGTGCTGCTGGCCAAGCACCGCCGGCGCCGCGAGACCCTTCCGCTCGCGGGCAAGCTGTGGGGCTACCTGCAGGATGTGACGGTCGGCTACGGCTACCGCCCGGGCCGGGCCGCCATCTGGATGGCGCTGCTCTGGGCCTTCGGCGCGGTCTTCTTCAACGTCCACGGCGAGCCCGATCCCGTCGACGGCGGCGCCTTCCCCCACTGGAGCCCCTCCCTCTTCGCCCTCGACCTGCTCCTCCCGGTCATCAACCTCGGCCAGGACAACGCCTGGCGCCTCGGTGGCAGCGCCCAGTGGGCCGCCGCGGTCCTCACCATGCTCGGCTGGATCCTCGCCACCACCGTCGCCGCCGGCGCCTCCCGTCTCCTCCGCCGCGGCTGAGGTCCCGGCAGGAGGCGCGCTCCGGGCGCGTACGGCCCGTTCGGGGCGAAAACGGACGGGGCGGGACGAGGGCGACGATGGGGGGTGGCCGTCGCAGGCCCTAGGCTTGCTGACCGTGACCGCTCGTCTTCCGCTCTTCCCGCTCGGCTCCGTCCTCTTCCCGGGGCTCGTGCTGCCGCTGAACGTCTTCGAGGAGCGCTACCGCGCGCTCTTCCGCGACCTGCTGGCCCTGCCGGAGGACGCACCGCGCCGGTTCGGCGTCGTGGCGATCCGCGACGGCCACGAGGTCGCCCCCGCGGGGGCCGAGAAGGCGGCGGCCGGGTACGCGGCGGACCTGTCCGGGGCGCTGTACGCGCTGGGCTGCACCGCGGACGCGGCGACGATCGGGGAGCGCGAGGACGGCGGCTTCGACGTCGTGGCGACCGGCACGACGCGCTTCCGGCTGCTGTCGGTGGACGCCTCGGGGCCCTACCTGACCGGTGAGGTCGAGGAGGTGGCGGAGGAGCCCGGCACCGGCTCGGGAGCGCTGGCGGCCGACGTGGCGCGGGCGTTCCGCACCTACCAGAAGCGGCTGGCCGGTGCGCGGGAGCGGAGCCTGGCGGGGAGCCAGGAACTGCCGGACGACCCGACCGTGCTGTCGTACCTGGTGGCGGCCGCGACCGTCGCCGGGACCCCGGCGAAGCAGGCCCTGCTGGAGGCGCCGGACACGGCGGCCCGGCTGGCGGAGGAACTGCGGCTGCTGCGCCGCGAGGCGGCCGTCATCGACAAGCTGGGCGCCCTGCCCGCCGTGGACCTGACCCGCCAGGTGCCGAGCCCGAACTGACGTATCCTCGCAGCGCCATGGCCAAGAAGAAGCAGTCATCCTCCGGCGGCACGCCCGCCACCGTCGCCCTGGAGAAGGCGAACGCCGCCTTCACCGTGCACGCGTACGCCCACGACCCCGCCTCGGAGCTCGGCTACGGGGAGGAGGCCGCACAGGCGCTGGGCACCTCCCCCGACCGGGTCTTCAAGACCCTCGTCGCCGACGTGGACGGGGCGCTGACCGTCGCCGTCGTCCCCGTCGCGGGCTCGCTCGACCTGAAGGCGCTGGCCTCCGCGGCCGGCGGGAAGCGCGCCGGCATGGCGGACCCGGCCGCCGCCGAGCGGACGACCGGCTACGTCAGGGGCGGTATCTCCCCGCTGGGGCAGCGCAAGCGGCTGCGCACGGTGGTGGACGCGTCCGCGCTGGAGCACGCCACGGTCTTCGTCTCGGCCGGCAAGCGCGGCCTGGAGGTCGAACTGGCACCGCAGGACCTGGTGCGGCTCACGGACGCGGTCGTCGCACCGATCGGACGCGCCTGACCCCTGGACGGCGGGGCCGTACGGGCGCACTCTGCCCGGAAGCGCACCGGGCACAGGGAGGCCCGATGTCCAAGCGCACCCGCAAGCGCAGGTGGCGGATCAAGAAGCGCAAGGCCAACCACGGCAGGCGCCCGGCGTGACCTCCGGGCCCTGGGTCAGATGCCCGCGGGCGGCGGCTTCCAGTCCACGGCGGGGGGCTGCTCGTCGCGCGGGCCGAAGCCCGTGGTGAGCACCAGATGGGTGAGGACGGCCCCTATGGGCCAGGCCAGGAGCGCGCCCTTGGCCTGCAGCTCGAGGGGGCCGTCGAACACCTTCTTCGCGCCGACCGCCCTGGCGTGCGCGATCAGGTCACTGGTGGGGCCGAGCCAGGTGCCCAGCCGCCAGGCCAGCACGGAGCCCAGTACGGCGCCCGCGGCCATGCCGAGGACGACTCCGACGCCGCCACGCCGGTTCCGCCAGAAGACGACCGCCCCGGTCAGCACCCCGATGCCGAGCCCGAGCAGTACGAAGGTGCCGTCGGCGCCGATCGCCTGCTCCCCCTCGGTGTCCTTGAGGTAGACCGCCTTGCCGTCGGAGACCAGCGGGATCCGCGGCGCCAGCCACAGCCACAGCAGGCCGAGGACCACACCCGCCACGGCCACGAGCACCGCGGTCAGCGCGCCGCTCTTGAGCTCCCGGACGGGGTCCATGCGGCTCTCCTGCTCCGGGAACGGCGGCAGCGGCGCGGGCGGCCATTGGTCGTGGGGGGTCAGGGGTGCGGTCACTCTGCCATCGTGCCAGGTCCGTCCGTGGCCCGCGTCACCGGCACCTCACCGCCACCGCACCCCGGGGGTCACCGGCAGGCGGCACGACGGTAGGCCCAGGTGGCCGCCGCCAGCGACACCAGGCCCACGGCCGCGCACACCGACAGGTCGGCGGTGACCGCCAGCCAGTCGGGGTGGTCGTCGAAGCTGCGGATGAGGGCCTCCACACCGTAGGTGGAGGGCAGCAGGTCCCGTAGGTAGCGGATGGGCTCGGGGAGGTTGCCGGCCGGCAGCACGCCCAGCAGCAGCGCCGCGGACATGCCGAGCTGGCCGGCCAGGGTGGCCAGCTCCTGGCGCGGCGCGAGCAGCCCGAGCGCCGCGCCCAGCCCGGACAGCGCTGCCCCCGCCAGCGGGATGACCGCGACGAGGATCCACAGGTTCGCGAAGGGCAGCTGGAACAGCGCGCAGCCGATGCCCGCCGTCACGAGCGTCCCGGGCACGGTGAAGGAGGCGTACGCGCCGGCCGCGCCCAGCACCACGGCGGCCGGGGGCACCGGCAGGGTCGCGTAGTGGTCGAGCCCGCCGGAGGCGCGCAGCTGCCCGAAGTACTGGGCCAGCAGGTTGAGCGCCACGAAGGCGACGACCAGCACACTCGATCCGGCCACGACAGCGCGCGCGGCCGGGCCGCCGTCGACGACGCCCCTCATCATGATCATGATGCCGACCGACTGGAAGGTCGCCACGAACAACAGCGGGATCCGGGCGACCTTCGCCCGGGACATCTGCGCCCGGTACACCGCGGCCATCGCCGGCAGCAACCGGGCCCGCGGGGCGAGCGTCGCGGCCTCCGCGCCCAGGGGGGCTGCGGTCGCCGCCGGTGCCGCCGTCCGGGTGTCCGCGCCCGCGGAGATGATCGTCACTCCGCGCCGCCCCGCCGCGCCGTTCCGTGCGCCTCGTCCAGATTCACGTTCCGGTCCACGCTCCGGTCCAGGTCCGGGGTCAGGTCTCCGCCGTTGCCACCGTTCACGCCTTGACCAGCCCCTTCCTCCGACCGCCGAGCGCCAGGTAGACATCCTCCAGGCTCGGCGCCGTCAGGGTGAAATCGTCGAGCGCGGTGAAGGCCGGGCCGCCGGTCAGCTCCGCGACCACGGCGCGGGCCCGCTGCTGCGGCAGCCGCAGCGTCCAGCGGCGCCCGGTGACGCGGGCGGTCTCGCGCAGGGCCGCCACGCCGGGCACGGCCAGCGGGGGCTCGTCCCGCCACACCAGGTCCAGCCGTACCTCGTCGGCGACGAGCGCCTTGAGCCCGGCCGGGGTGTCGCAGGCGATGACCCGGCCCTCGTCGATGACCGCGACACGGTCGAGCACGGTCTCCGCCTCGATCACGTTGTGGGTGACCAGCAGAACCGTGGTGCCGCGTTCGGCGCGCCGCCGGTCGACCGCCGCCCAGACCGCGCGCCGGGCGACCGGGTCCATGGCGGTGGTCGGCTCGTCCAGCACGAGCACGGGCCGTTCGCCCACCAGGGCGGCGGCGAAGCAGGCCAGCCGTCGCTCCCCGCCCGACAGCCGCTTCAGCGGCCGCGAGGCGAGGGCGGTCAGTTCCAGTTCCTCCAGGACGGCGTCCCGCTCGGCGCGCGCGGCCCTGATGTCGAGACCGCGCAGTCGCCCGGTGGTCTCGGCGGCGAGGGCGACGGTCAGTTCGTCCAGCGCGCTCGACTCCTGACCGAGGTAGCCCACCAGCCGCGCCGCGCGCTCCGGGTGCCGGACGATGTCGTGGCCGAGCAGTTCGACGCCGCCCGCGTCGGGGCGCAGCAGCCCCGTCAACTGGCGTACGAGGGTGGTCTTCCCGGCACCGTTGGGGCCGAGCAGCCCGAAGATCTCACCGCCCCGGATGTCCAGGTCGATGCCGTCGTTGGCGCGTACCGGGGCGCTCGCGGCGCCGCGCCGGCCCCGCCCGGCCGGGTAGCTCTTCACCAGCCCGCGCACGGTCACCACCACCGCCGTCCGCGCGGTGGCGCCCTGTTCCGTGCCCGTACTCACGAGGACCGAGCCTACGCTGCATCCCGGCCGGGACATGCCGCAGGGTCGGATCCGGTGCGCTCACTCGCCCGGAGAGGCCCTCGCGACGACGGCGCGGGCGTCGATCTCCCGCCAGAAGCCCGCCCGGATGGCGTAACGGTCGTGCTCGTCGATCTGGTCGTCCTTGTGGGCCAGCAGTCCGAACCGGGCGGCGTAGCGCAGCAGCTCGCCGTCGATGCGGTGCGGGACGCGCGGGTACTCGGCGGAGAGCACCTGGAGGTGGGACGTGTCGGCGAGCCGGCCGATCCAGCGGCGGGCGAAGACCTGGCCGACCTCGTACGGGTCGCCGCTGACGGCCGTGATGTCCTCCTCGCGGTCCGCCCAGCGCTGTTCGGCGCTGGTGAGCTGGGCCAGCGTGGGCAGGGTCGCGTCGGCGCCCTCGACGCCGCCGACCAGCCCGCGGTCGGAGGACCAGCGCAGGGTGGCGCCGGTGGCGGCCGGGGAGGCGGGGTGCGGCGAGGAGTGCCCGCGGTGGACGATGCCGGCGACGTCCTTGGGGGTGGGCACCAGGCCCCTGCCGGCGGTGGCGGCGGGCGCCTCGGGACTCGGGCGGGTGCCGTTGCGCTCGGCGGTGACGACCTGGGGCGCGGCGGCGGCCGGCTCCGCGGGCTGGTCGGCCGCGGGCTGCGACTCGGCCCCCTGGGCGGTCTCGGGCAGCGGCGCGGAGAGGATCGCGGCGATCTCGGGACGCGGGGTGAGCGGTGCGCAGACCCCGGCGGGCTCGCGCACGTGGATGGCCCGGGTGATCCACTCCCGGTCCAGGACGCGCCGCTCGTCGGCCTCGGCGACCAGGTCCTCGGACTGGTTGAAGTCGCCGTCCGCGGCCTGCACGGCCCACAGGTGGACGGCGACGCCGTGCTCCTTGGCCGACATCATGCCGGGCAGGAGGTCGCCGTCGCCGGTGACCAGGACGACGTCGGAGCAGGCGCGGTTGCGGGCCAGCTCGGACAGCTCGGCGTGCATGGCCGCGTCGACGCCCTTCTGCGCCCAGCGTCCGTCGGTGCGGGTCAGCGCGCCGAGGCGGACCGTCACGCGGGGCATCACGCGCAGCCTGCGGTGCTCCGGCTGCGGTACGCGGTCGGGGGCGCCGTCGAACCAGTAGATCCGCAGCAGCGGCTGGCCGGTCTCCTTCTCGGCGCGCTCCCGCAGACCCGCGACGATCTCGGAGTGGTCGACGGTGATCCGGGACCGGGAGGGCTCTCCGGCGAGGAGGCTCGCGGCGGCTCCGAGCAGGTAGCCGGCGTCCACGAGGACGACGCAGCGGTCCATCGGTCTCACCCTCTTCTCCGAAAGTCCTGCCGTCCGACCCCCCGGTAACACTGTTGCCCCGAGTCTGCCCGAACACGGGGGCGTTGTGACCGGTTACGCGATCACCGGCGCGCCACACTCTGCAACTGCCCGAAATGCGACCTTCGTACTCCCGTGCAAGCCTGAGTGCGGCCCATCATCCGAGATTTCCCCCAAGGAGGAATCGTGGGCAAGAACAAGAACCGGGGCGAACGTACCGGCCAGCAGCACGACCGCAGCGCCGCGACCACCGAAGAGCACGCGAAGAGCGCAGGCGGACGCGAGCCGGCGATGACGGTCCCGGGCGCCGAACCGCACGTGTCGCAGAAGCGGCAGAAGAAGTTCGGCCACAACTAGCGCGCAGGCACCGGTCGCTCATGATCGAGGGTGGCACCCCTTCCGGAAGGGGTGCCACCCTCGGCGCGTCCGCCGGCTCGCTCGGCGCGTGATCAGCCCGCCTGCTGCTGGGCGGTGGCGAGACAGGAGGGGCCCAGGAGGGCCTTGAGGTCGCCGAAGAGTGCCGGGTCGGCAGTGACACGGTGGCGGTCGAGCCTCAGCACCGTCGTCTTGCGGGCACCCTGCAGCCGCACCCGGACCTCGGTGCTCCCCTTGTGGCTGGCGAGGACCTCGCCGAGGCGGGCGACCAGCGGCGGGGTCACCTTCACCGTCGGGATGGAGATCGTCACCGGGGCGTTGGTCCCGGCGTCCGTGAGGTCGGGGACCATCAGCTCCATGGCCACCAGGCGCGGGACGTCCTCGCGCTTGTCGAGCCGGCCCTTGACGAAGACGACGGCGTCCTCGACGAGCTGGGTCGAGATCAACTGGTAGGTGGCAGGGAAGAACATGCAGTCGATGGAGCCGCCGAGGTCCTCGACGGTTGCGATGGCCCAGGCGTTGCCCTGCTTGGTCATCTTGCGCTGCAGACCGGAGATGATGCCGCCGATGGTGACGATCGAGCCGTCGGAGTAGTCGCCGGCCAGCGCCGAGACGGAGGCGTCCGCCTTGTCGTTGAGGACGTGCTCGATGCCGAAGAGCGGGTGGTCGGAGACGTACAGGCCGAGCATCTCGCGCTCCTGCGCGAGCAGGTACGTCTTGTCCCACTCGACGTCGGAGAAGGTGACGTCGAGGCCGAAGCCCGGTTCGTCGCCCGCGGTCTCGTCGCCCATGCCGCCGAAGAGGTCGAACTGCCCCTCGGCCTCCTTGCGCTTCACCGCGACCACGTTGTCGATCATCGGCTCGTAGTGCTCGGTGAGGCCCTTGCGGGTGTGCCCCATCTCGTCGTACGCGCCGGCCTTGATCAGCGATTCCACGGTGCGCTTGTTGCAGACCACGGCCTCGACCTTGTCGAGGAAGTCGGGGAAGGAGGTGTACTTCCCCTTGGACTTGCGGCAGCGGATGATCGAGTCCACCACGTTCTGGCCGACGTTGCGGACGGCGGTGAGGCCGAACAGGATGACGTCGTCACCCTGCGCGGTGAAGTTGGCGTCCGACTCGTTCACGTTCGGCGGGAGCACCCTGATGCCCATGCGGCGGCACTCGTTGAGGTAGATCGCCGACTTGTCCTTGTCGTCGCGCACCGAGGTGAGCAGCGCCGCCATGTACTCGGCCGGGTAGTTGGCCTTGAGGTAGGCCGTCCAGTAGGAGACCAGGCCGTACGCGGCGGAGTGCGCCTTGTTGAAGGCGTAGCCGGCGAACGGCACCAGGACGTCCCACAGCGCCTGGATCGAGTCGTCGCCGTAGCCGTTCTTCCGGGCGCCCTCCTGGAAGATGGTGAAGTTCTTCGCCAGCTCCTCGGGCTTCTTCTTGCCCATGACGCGGCGGAGGATGTCGGCCTCGCCGAGGGAGTACCCGGCGATGATCTGGGCGGCCTTCTGCACCTGCTCCTGGTAGACGATCAGGCCGTAGGTGACGTCGAGGACCTCCTTGAGGGGGGCCTCGAGCGCCGGGTGGATCGGGGTGATCTCCTGCTGCTTGTTCTTCCGCAGCGCGTAGTTGATGTGCGAGTTCATGCCCATCGGGCCCGGCCGGTAGAGGGCCGAGACGGCGGAGATGTCCTCGAAGTTGTCGGGCTTCATCATGCGCAGCAGGGAGCGCATGGGGCCGCCGTCGAACTGGAAGACGCCGAGGGTGTCGCCCCGGCCCAGCAGTTCGAAGGTCTTGGGGTCGTCGAAGGGCAGGGCCAGCAGCTCGATGTCGACGCCCTTGTTGGCCTTCACCAGCTTGACGGCGTCGTCCATGATCGTGAGGTTGCGCAGGCCCAGGAAGTCCATCTTCAGCAGGCCGAGCGACTCGCAGCTCGGGTAGTCCCACTGCGTGATGGTGACGCCGTCGGAGTGCCGCACCCAGACCGGGGCGTGGTCGACGATCGGCTCGCTGGACATGATCACGCCGGCGGCGTGCACGCCCATCTGCCGGACCAGGCCCTCCACGCCGCGGGCGAGGTCGATGACCTTCTTGGCGTCCGGCTCGTTCTCGTACATCGAGCGGATCTCGCCGGCCTCGCTGTAGCGGGGGTGCGCGGAGTCGGTGATGCCGGAGAGCGGGATGCCCTTGCCGAGGACGTCGGCGGGCATCGCCTTGGTGAGGCGGTCGCCGACTGCGTACGGGTAGCCCAGGACGCGGGCGGAGTCCTTGATCGCGTTCTTGGCCTTGATGGTGCCGTAGGTGCCGATCATGGCGACCTTGTCGGCGCCGTACTTCTCCGTGACGTACCGGATCACCTCGGCGCGCCGGCGCTCGTCGAAGTCGATGTCGACATCGGGCATGGAGATGCGCTCGGGGTTGAGGAAGCGCTCGAAGATCAGACCGTGGTCGATCGGGTCGAGGTCGGTGATGCCCATGGCGTACGCGACGATCGAGCCGGCCGCGGAGCCTCGGCCGGGGCCGACGGCGATGCCGTTGTTCTTGGCCCACATGATGAAGTCGGCGACGACGAGGAAGTAGCCCGGGAACCCCATCTGGATGATGGTGTCCATCTCGTACTCGACCTGCTTCATCCGGTCGTCCGGGATGCCTCCGGGGTAGCGGCGCCGCATGCCGCTCATGGTCTCCTCGCGGAACCAGGTGACCTCGGTGTAGCCCTCGGGGACGTCGAAGCGGGGCATCAGGTTCCGCGCCTGGAACATGCCGTCGGTGTCCACCTGCTGCGCGACGAGCAGCGTGGTGTTGCGGCAGCCCTCCTGCCAGGCGTCGGAGGAGTCGATGCCGAGCATCTCGTCCGTCGTCTTCAGGTAGTAGCCGGTGCCGTCGAAGCGGAAGCGGTCCGGGTCGGAGACGTTCTTGCCGGTCTGGATGCACAGCAGCGCGTCGTGGGCGTCGGCCTCGCTGGCATAGGTGTAGTGCGAGTCGTTGGTGACGACCGGCGGGATGCCGAGCTTCTTGCCGATCTCCAGCAGCCCGTCGCGGACCCGGCGCTCGATCTCGATGCCGTGGTCCATCAGCTCCAGGAAGTACCGCTCCTTGCCGAAGATGTCCTGGTACTCGGCGGCGGCCTTCACCGCCTCGTCGAACTGGCCGAGGCGGAGCCTGGTCTGCACCTCGCCCGAGGGACAGCCGGTGGAGGCCATCAGGCCCTCCGACCACTGGGCGATGGTCTCCTTGTCCATGCGCGGGTACTTGGTCAGCCAGCCCTCGGCGTAGGCGTCCGAGGAGAGCCGGAAGAGGTTGTGCAGACCCGTCGCGTTCGCCGCCCAGATGGTCTTGTGCAGGTAGGAACCGGAGGCCGAGACGTCGTCGCGCTTCTGGTGCGGCTGGCCCCAGGTGACCTTGCGCTTGTTCCGCCGGGACTCCGGCGCCACGTACGCCTCGATGCCGATGATCGGCGTGATCCCGGCGCCCTTGGCCTGGTGGAAGAAGTCGTACGCCCCGTGCAGGTTGCCGTGGTCGGTCATGGCGATGTGCGTCATGCCCATCTCACCGCAGGCCTTGAACATGTCCTTGAGTCGCGCCGCCCCGTCGAGCAGGGAGTACTGGGTGTGGACATGCAGGTGGGTGAACGGCGTGGTCACGGGAAGCGACACCTCCGGCATCGGTCGTCATCTGGCGGCGTTGGAATCCTACGCCGGGGGTCCGACAGCCGATGCCATTCCCACCCCTCCGCCGCGCCCGGCCGGCCCCGTGACCGGCCGGACGCGGACGGTGGCGTCAGCTCGCCCGGTAGGCGGTCCAGGAGCTCTTCATACGGCTCACCTGGCCTGCGGTGAACTGGTACATGCAGGAGTCGTAGGTGTAGTCCATGAAGTTGTGGATCGGGTCCGCGCCACTGGCCGTGCAGGTGTCGCGGCCGGTCGGGCAGGCGCCGGCGGCGGTCTTCTCGGCGGGCGTGTCGGAGACGTAGTCGCCGCTGGCGCCGCAGCCGCCCTGGAAGGTGTGGTAGAGGCCCATCCAGTGGCCGACCTCGTGGGTGGCGGTGTCGCCCTGGTCGTAGTTGGTGGCGGAACCGCCCGGCACGGACGCGTCGAGGATCACGACGCCGTCGTCCTTGGGGTTGCCGGCGTACCAGCTCGGGAAGGTGGCCCAGCCGAGCAGGTCCTCCTGGAGGTTGGCCGAGTAGATGTTGAGCGCGCTCGCCCCGCCCTTGCGGAGGCCGGTCTTCATCGCGGTCTCGGCCGAGGAGCCCTCGGTCAGGTTGTACCAGGCGGCCTTGTCGGTGTAGTCCGTCGCGACCAGCGAGAACCGGAAGCCGGAGTCGACGTTGCCGGTGCCCTGGCCCGCGTAGGCGGCGTTGAGCACCGCTATCTGGCCGGAGATGGCGGAGGCGCTGAGCTTGCCGGTGCTGCCGCTGTGGATGACGTGCCAGTAGACCGGGATAGTCGTCGCCGCGGCGGCGGCGACCCGGGAGCCCTTGCCCTCGGCCTTGGCCTCGGCGACGCGCTTCCTCAGGTCCGCGTCCATCGCCCGGGCGGTGGCGTCGCTGACGGCGTTGGGCTCGTGGGCGGTGGAGCCCTTCATCCTGCGGGCCGCGGCGTCGCCGCTGTCCGCGCACTGCTCGGCGGGGGTTCTCGTGTGCGCGGAGGCGTAGCTCACGGTGGCCGTGGCGCCGGTGAGGGGAAGCAGGACCAGGGTTCCGGCCACGGCGGCGAGACCGACGAGACGGCGGGAACGGGGGGTGCGTGACATGTGGGGGCACTCCTCGTGGGACGTACGGGAGGAATTTCCTCCTCGCCGCCCGGAGGTTATGTGTCCATGCCAGAACCGGTGCAGCCCTCTTCCGGCCCATTGACGGACAGAGGGGAATCCCTAGACAACGAAGGTCCCTTGAGGGTCCGCGCCGGCCCGCGCGACGTCCCCGGAGCGCGGGGCGGGCGGTGTGTCCGGATTCGGACCCGGGGGCTCTCCTGCCAACCGCCCCGCCACGGCCGCTCCCCGCACGACGCGGGGAGCGGCCGGAAAGCGACGTTCGGCGGCTCAGCGTATGGGCGAGTAGACCCGCTCGACCTTCTGCGTGCCCGACAGGGTGCGGTACGAACGTTCCCAGGTGGAGGAGGCGTTCGGGTCGGTGCGGTCGGAGAGCGCGTAGTAGTCCATCTGCGCCCGCTCACCGGTGATGTCCAGCACGCCGTAGCCGTGGGAGTCCATGTCCAGCCACTTCACATGGCGGTTGGCGGCCTTCACGGCGGCCTCGGCGACCGTGGAGACGGTGCCCGGGGCCACCTCGAGGATGTCGTCGAGGTTGTCGGAGGTGACCGAGGTGACCACGAACTCGGTCGCGGCCGAGGCCGACAGCGGGTAGGTCGCCGCCTTCACCGGGACGTCGTTCGCCCAGGCCATGTGGATGTCACCGGTCAGGAAGACCGTGTTGCGGATGCCGTTGTCCCGCAGGTGCGCCAGGAGTTCGCGGCGGTCGTCGGTGTAGCCGTCCCACTGGTCGACGTTGACCGCCAGGCCCTCGGCGGGCAGGCCGAGCAGCTTGGCCAGCGGCGCCAGCAGGTGGCCCGGCAGGGCGCCGAAGGCGACCGGCGAGATCATCACCGAGTTGCCGATCAGGCGCCAGGTGGTGTCCGAGGTCTTCAGACCGGCCTTCAGCCAGTCCAGCTGGGCCCGGCCGGTGATCGTCCGGTCCGGGTCGTCCACCGAGCCGCTGCCGATCGAGGCCTGCTGGGAGCGGAAGGAGCGCAGGTCGAGCAGGGACAGGTCGGCGAGCCTGCCGAAGCGCAGCCGCCGGTAGGTGGTGCCGGCGATCGAGGCACGCACCGGCATCCACTCGAAGTAGGCCTGCTTGGCCGCTGCCACCCGGGCCGCCCAGGCGCCCTCCGCGCCCTCGGTGTGGTTCTCGGCCCCGCCGGACCAGGCGTCGTTGGCGAACTCGTGGTCGTCCCAGATCGCCACCACCGGGGCCGCCGCGTGCAGCGCCTGCAGGTCGGCGTCGGTCTTGTAGCGGCCGTGCCGGGTGCGGTAGTCGGCCGGCGTGACGATCTCGTGGGCGGGCGCGTGCGGACGGACGACGGTGCCGCGGGCGGCGTATGCCCCGGTGCCGTACTCGTAGAGGTAGTCGCCCAGGTGCAGCCAGGCGTCCAGGTCGCCGCGGGCGGCCAGGTGCCGGTACGAGGAGAAGTACCCGGCCTCCCAGTTGGCGCAGGAGACCACGCCGAAGCGCAGCCGGTCGGCGGTGGCGTTCTCGGCGGGCGCGGTACGGGTGCGGCCGGCCGGCGAGGTCACGCCGCCGGCGGTGAAGCGGAACCAGTAGTCCGTGGCGGGCTGCAGGCCGCGCACGTCGACCTTGACGGTGTGGTCGGAGGCGGCCGTCGCGGTGGCCGTACCGGTCGCCACGACGGAGGTGAACGCCCTGTCCCGGGCGACGGTCCAGCCCACCTCGGCCGCCGGGCCGAGCCCGGAGCCCGGGACGGCCTCGGGGACGGGGGTCACCCGCGTCCACAGCAGCACGCCGTCGGGCAGCGGGTCGCCGGAGGCCACGCCGTGCAGGAAGGCGGGCTCCGCGGCGGCGGACGCGGGGCTGGTGCCGGCCGTCAGCGGTATCAGCGCGGCGCCGGTCACAACTGCGCCGGCCTTGACGACCGAACGGCGGCTGGGTGTTCTCGATGAGGTCTGTGAGGGTGCAGAGGTCTCGGTCACGGCCGGTCAGATTACGCGTCAGTAACCCCTTTCCGGGACCCCGTGCACAGGAGTTCGGAAGGACTTCGCCCTCCGGTCCCCGGCACGACGCCTGCGACCGGAGGGCGAAGCGGCCCGCGGGCCGGTGCTATCCCTTGCCGATGATCTGGTCGACCGCGGCCGTGAACTGGTCGGCGGTCATCGCCTGCGGACTCTCGATGGGCTTGTCGTCGAGCTTCACGGTGGGCGTGCCCTGGATGCCGTCGTCGGTGAACTGCTGGTCCATGGTCAGCGCCCACTTGTCGTAGGTACCGTTGCGGACCGCGTTGTCGAAGGTCTTGTTGCCCTTGAGCGCGTCGACCTTCTGCGCCAGTTCGATCAGCTTGTCGGCGCTGCCGAAGTCGTCCTTGGTCTCCTCGGGGTGGACGTCCTTGGAGTACAGCAGGGCGTGGTACTGGACGAACGCGTCCTTGCTGACGTTCAGGGCGGCGCCCAGCGCGCTCAGCGCCTTCTTCGAGCCCTGCCCCTGGGCGAGGCGGTCGTCGAGGAAGGCACCCATGGTGTACGAGATCTTGTACTTGCCGTCCTTGGCGTCCTTCTGGACGGTCTCGCCCGAGGTCTGCTCGAACTGCGCGCACACCGGGCAGCGCAGGTCCTCGTACACCTTCAGCGTGTGCTTGGCGCTCTCGTCGCCGATGACGATCGACGTGCCGTTCTTGCCCGAGGAGTTGGCCGGCTTGACCAGCGGCTTGTCCGCCGCCTTCTCCCAGTAGGTGGGCGCGTTCATCTTGACGACGGCCACGGCTATGCCGGCACCGAGCGCCAGCACGCCCAGGACGCTGCCGCCGACGACGAGCTGCCGCCGCAGCTTGTCCCGCTTCGCCTGCCGCTCGCGCTCGACGCGCAGCCGCTCACGGGCGGCGTTCTTGGCGGCCTGGCTGTTTCGCTTGCTCATGGTGGTGTGATCTCCGACTCGTACGTACGTGGGTGAGGGGTGGGGCGCCGTGCTCAGCGGAAGCCGAGGCGGGCGGGCGGCCCTCGCCGTACGACGGAGTGCAGGAGCAGGGGCAGCGCCGGGGCGGCGGCCATGGGCCCGGCCGCGCCAGGACGGGTGGTGCCGCGCGGCCCGGCCGTCCGGAAGACGGCCACCGCGACGAGCAGCGGCCCGAAGGCGGCGCGCAGCAGGCGGTGCAGGGCGTCCTCACCGCACCGCAGCCACCCGGCGGCGACCAGGCCGATGCAGACGTGCGCCAGGAGCAGCAGCCACGGCGAGGTGCCGGTGCCGGACACCCCGGGCGCCGTGGCGAGTGAGCCGCCGACGTCGCCGTGGCAGACCAGCGCCTCGTTGATCGAGCGCCACGAACCGGTGACGGGACCGCCGCCGGGGCCGTAACAGGTGTTCTGACCGGCGGTGAACAGCGTGTCGACGGCCAGTTCCAGCGGGACGAGCAGGCCGGCGATCGGCCAGTAGCCGCGCTCGCGGCGGCCGAGCGCGTACGCGACCGCGAAGACGCCCGCGAAGGCCCCCGCCGTGGTCGTCATCGGCAGGGGCTCCCGCGAGAGCATGATGTGGGCGGTCGCGGACAGCGTCACGCACAGCGCGGCGAAGCATCCCGCGCGCAGTGCCCTCAGCCGGGGTCCGGTCCCTTCCATGGCGCAGAGTGTGTCATGCCGGTGTGTAAGCAGTGCCTAAACCCCGGAACAAGGCCCGGGGCAAGACCCCCGGATCAGAGCCCCGGGATGCGGCCGTTGCGGAACAGGTCCACGAAGATCTGGTGGTCGGCGCGGGCCCGGGCGCCGTAGGAGTGGGCGAACTCCACCAGCGACTCGGTGAAGCCCTCCTCGTCCCGCGCTATGGCCGCGTCGATGGCGTCCTCCGTGGAGAACGGCACAAGGGAGTGCCCGCTCTCGTCGTCCGCCGCCGCGTGCATGCCGGCGGTGGCCCGGCCGAGGTCCGCGACGACCGCCTCGATCTGCTCGGGGTCGTCGATGTCCGACCAGTCCAGATCCACCGCGTACGGCGACACCTCCGCGACCAGCTGGCCGACGCCGTCCAGGTCGGTCCAGCCCAGGTACGGGTCGGCGTGCGCCTGCAGCGCGCGCTGCGAGATCACGGTGCGGTGGCCCTCGTGGCGGAAGTAGTCGCGCACCGCCGGGTCGGTGATGTGCCGGGAGACCGCCGGCGTCTGCCCCTGCTTCATGTAGATGACGACGTCGTTCTCCAGGGCGTCGGTGTGGCCCTCGAGGAGGATGTTGTACGAGGGCAGGCCCGCGCTGCCGATGCCCACGCCGCGACGGCCCACGACGTCCTTGACCCGGTGGCTCTCCGGGTTGATCCGGCTGGTCTCCGGCAGCGTGTCCAGGTACGCCTCGAAGGCCCGCAGCACCTTCTCGCGGGTGCCGCCGTCCAGATCCACCGCGCCGCCGCCCTCGGTGAAGCGGCGGTCCCAGGCGCGGATCTCCGTCATCGAGTCCAGCAGTGCCACCCGGGTCTGCGAGCGGGCGTGGCGCAGCGCCTCCAGCAGCGGGCCCTCGGCGGAGTCCAGCGCCAGGGAGGGGACGGCCTCGCCCTGGGCGAGGGCCCGGATGCGCTCGCGGTAGGCGGTGGCGTAGCTGCGCACCAGACCGGAGATCACGTCGTCGGCCAGCGCCTTGCTGTAGCCGATCAGGGCTATGGAGGCGGCGAAGCGCTGCAGATCCCAGGTGAACGGGCCGACGTAGGCCTCGTCGAAGTCGTTGACGTTGAAGATCAGGCGGCCGTTGGCGTCCAGGTACGTGCCGAAGTTCTCGGCGTGCAGGTCGCCGTGGATCCACACCCGGGACGTGCGCTCGTCCAGGAACGGGCCGCTGTCCTCGGCGTCGGCGAGGTCGGCGTAGTAGAGGCACGCGGTGCCCCGGTAGAAGGCGAACGCCGACGCCGCCATCTTGCGGAACTTGACCCGGAACGCGGCCGGATCGGCCGCCAGCAGCTCCCCGAACGCGGTGCCGAAGACCTCGAGGATCCGCTCGCCGCGCTCTTCGTCCGTCGTCATGCCTGTGGCCATCGGTGCAGTGCCTCCTGGGCTGGTCCGTGTCTGCCGGGTCAACGCAGGAGCGTACGCTCGCGTGCCCGGCGACGAACCCGGGCGGGGCGTAATTCGCGTCACCGTCGCCCGGCGTTCCAACCGGGCACTTCCGGCCAGGATCGAACGTTCTGGCTTGCGATGAACACCACCAGGGGGCGGGACACCGCGCGCCGCGGCCGGCGGCGCACCATATTCGGGCTGCTGCTGATCGGCGGCCTCGTACTGGCCGCTATTGCGTGGCCCACACTCTCCGCGCAGGTCCGCGCGGCCAACTGGCCGAAGGAGCAACCCCGCGGGCCCCAGCACATCACCGCGCGCATGGAGGCCGTCCGCGAGGCCGTCGTCAAGGAGTTCGGCCCCCGCGGCCTGGAGGGCGCCCCCGGCTGCTACCGCGAGGAAGGCGGCATCGCCGGCGGCGGCGAACACCCCCTCGGCCGCGCCTGCGACTTCATGCTGATGCCCGCCGGCGAGAAGGCCACTGGCAAACCCGACGTCCTGGGCGAGGCCATCGTGGCCTGGGTGCGGGAGCACGCGGACGAATACGGCATCTGGTACGTCATCTACAAGCAGCACATCTGGTCGAGCCGACTCCCGCAGCAGGGGTGGAAGCTGATGGAGGACCGCGGGTCCATCACGCAGAACCACTTCGACCATGTGCACATATCGGTCTACTGATCCCCGGTCCGGCTGACCAGTAGGACAGAAGTAGCCCACGGCTCTGACCAGCTCAGATGCCGTGGGCTTCTGTCGTTGTTGGTCGGTGTCGGGTGACCTCGCACGGCCCACAGACGGCCCGGGATCAGGTCGCACGGGAAACGACAGTGCGGCAACGCTCGCTACTGCCGGTCAACCTCGGACGGCCCACAGACGGCCCGCCTCTCCATCGCTCAACCGCTGGGCCCTGTCTGGCCTTCCTCCAAGTGGCACGGCGTACTGTGACTCGCTTGATATCTCATTGGCGGGGGCGGGCATGACGACAGGTGACCAAGGCGCGGGGGCGACCGATTCCGATGCTACGCAGCAGGACGACCTGGCCCAACGCATGAAGCACATCGCGATGACGCAAGGATTTGACCTGGGCGTGGTCCGGCCAGTGGCTGGCTCTTATGACGAGGTGGAGGCTGTCAGCGACAGGGGGCCGATCCTCGTGTCCCTGGGCTCGGACGGGATGATCCATGTGCGGTTTCAGCGCCACAAGACCTTCCCGCTGACGAGTGGTTGGACGGACGAACTCGCCGCCGTGGTGGAAGCGGCAGCCTCGTGGCGCCGAGGATGCACTCTGCGGGAGCTGCATGAACGCTTCCCATTTATGAGCTGGAGCGAACTGGCGCAGGCGTTTGAAGACGGCAACCCGGTCCCTACCAAGTGGAGGCAGCTTCTCTCCAGCGCATGGCACCTGTGTGATCGGCCATTCATTCAGGCGGCCCACGACCATCCTGAACTGCGTCACTTTTACCCGGACATCAGCCACGGGAGCTTGATGCTGAGCCGGAAGCCATTCGAGATGGACGCCGGCCTGGTGAAGGTCACACCGCTGTCGGAAGCCGACTACCGAGTGACCATGTTCCCGGGTGAGTTCCGGAGGGAAGTGACGTCGTTGGACGAGGCACTTGAGGTCGCGGCAGCCTGTTTCCGTTCGCTTGGCTGAGCGCCTGGTAAGCGGGGACCGAGGCCGAGCGTCGCCAGGCTCCGTCTGGCTCTGGTCCGCGGTCTTGAAAACCGTCGTGGCAGCGATGTCACCGTGGGTTCAAATCCCACACTCTCCGCAGTAGGCCGGCGAAGGCGCTGGACAGAAGGGGTGCCCCAAGACACGGGGGCGCCCCTTCTTCGTGCGCGATGGCACCGTGGTTCCCCGTGGTTTCCCGTGCGATCGGGCACGCCAGGGGCACGACGCCTGGGAAGGACTGCACGATTCAGGGGCAGGCCCGACAGGTCTTGTCAGAGACGCCTGGCAGAGTGCCCACGTGGACATTGATTCCTTCTGGTCTCTCATCGAGGCGTGCCGACAGCAAGCCCTGAGTCGGGATGATCGGCTTGAGTGGCTGCGCGGTGAGTTGTCGCAGAGGTCACCAGCGGAGATCGTGGAGTTTCAGGTACGCCTGAATCAGGTGACTGCGGATGCGTTCACCTGGGATCTGGTGGCAGCCGCAGAGCGGATCTTCGGCGGTTGGTGTTCGGACGACGGCTTCTGCTATTTCGGTCTCTGGATGGTGGGGCTGGGGCGCGAGGCTTTCGAACGCGCGGTGGCCGATCCTGACGCCCTGGCCCGCACGCCTGAGGTCCGGCGTCTGGTGGGGCGTCCCCGGAGCGAGTGGGGCGATGCCTGGCCGGGATGGGAGTCGCTCGATTACGTTGCGCTCGAAGCCCATGAGTTGGTGGCTGGAGAATCCGACGACTGCGGCGATGCGTTCTACGACGCCGTGAATGCCCGGGCGAGTAGTGATGTGGGGCCCCGAGACCCCGCCGGCGAGCGTTGGGACGTCCGCGATGAAGAGGAGGCAAGCCGCAAACTGCCGAGGTTGAGCAGCGTCTTCCCGCTCACCGTCGGGACATGAGATCCCGGCGCGTTGGGGGCTGCTGCCTGGCCTGGAGCTCCAGTTTGGAAGACTGAGGCTGCGAACCCTGCCTCACCTGGGCGGACGCTGACCTGCGGCAACGCGGTCCCGTCACCGCTGTTCCCCGTGGCTCCCCGCTCGGCACCGCCTCACCTGGCACGGCTGTGGCACGCCCGATCCCCTCGATGCGAACTATGGGCGCGACGGTCGCTGAGGTCTGCTGGGGATGTCAGGCGGTTTCCTGGAGCGGGCGGCGGTCGGTGTGGGCGCGGAGGTTGCTGTACTCCGCTGCTGTACAGCACTGTCGCGCCACCGTTTAGGAGCGAGGGGCACGGCCCTGGGATCAGCGGGGTCCAGAGAGAACCTTGATCGCAAAGGGGCGATAGTCATCGTTGCTGTTCTCGGCGACGTATCCGAGCGCTTTCAACATGGACAGGATCGCTGACGCCATCCGTTCGTGAACGTGCCCCGCAGCTCGGATCACGGAATCGTTTGGCCTCCCACTCTGATGGGCCTCGAGGCTCGCACGGCGGAGAGCAGGATGTACCGTCCAGTGGAGCCAGATCCCGCCCGCGGCATCATCGAACGCGTCTACTTCGATTTCCAGCCCGCCAGCCGCTGTCTCCCAATCTGGCGCCTCCCGGTTGTACAAAGTGAGCCCGAATTGGCCCAGATCTTCCCCCACCGCCTCGGCGAGCTCCCGAAGACGGTCGGTCTCGCTTGGGGTGAGAGGTCGCAGCCCCCATTCGTTCTCTTCGTTCACGGGGGCACCGTACAGCTGAGGTCGACGTAGCGGCTTTGGGCAGGAGCCGCCATGGGGCGAGAGATCGGGGGCCCGTAAGCTCATCGCGACTCGGGCAGCACCTCGGCTGCCCGCAATAGCCCGAAGTGGGCCCCCGATCTTCGAGGCTCGCCCCATGGTGGCTGCGTAAAGCCGCGGAGACGACCGCCCCAGCCCCAGCGGGTTTCTCCTCAACCAACCCTTCGCCGTCTGGCGGGCGGCCGGCGGCCGGGCCGGAGCGGGGCGAAGACAGGAGCGTCGGCCCGAGACGCCGGGCCGCGCGCCGCCGCGCTCTGCGCGGCGGGAGCGCCTTGATGAGGTAGAGAAATCCGTAACTCGGCTGCCGCTGGCGGCGATGTCGTGTCTCGGTTGTTGGTTGACAGTGTGGCTTCACCTGATGCTTGACACCGCTTGCCTCGGCTTGGCTGTGTGCGTCTGATTCGGGTGGCGACGCCCGGACGGGCTGCCTGACTCGTTGCCGACGCGGCGAGCGCCTACGACAGGTCCAGGGCTACGCTCGCGCAATGCCGCTTCGCCAGTACGTCTACTTCGCCTTGAGCAGCAGCCGCACAACCGCACAAGAGATGACCGCGTGGTTGGGCATCGAGCCCGACGAGACGACCGTGCGTGGAAGCCGCAGGGCCGATTCGCCGACTCTGCCGATCACCCATCGTTGGAAGGTCGTGTGCCGTGAGCCTGGCCTGTCGGTTGACGAGCTAGTCGCGCGGCTCCTGGACAGACTCGGCCCGCACACGGATCGCATCGCTGAACTTGCGGCGAGGTTGGCGGCTGAGGATGAGGAATATGGCAGTGCCGTGCTGGAAGTCGTGCGCTACTTCAACGACGACGAGACCACTCACGGAGCCGCCGCGTCGGATCAGCCCAACCTGTTCGGCTGGCACTTGGACCCTGACGTGCTGAGATTTCTCGCCGCCACCGGCGCAGCTCTGGATGTCGACGAGTACGACATGACCCCGGACTGACTACGCCTACAGGACGGACGATCACCTCCGAAAGGGATCTAAGGGAAATTCCACCGGACAAGATAGTCGGCTGCGATGTCTAGGCCAGACGTCAAGCGTCACCCGACACCAATCCGTCAAACATCAACTGAACCTAGACACCGCCTGAGATTTCCCGGTCGGCATGAGCAGTCGGATTAGCCATGCTGGGACTGCTCGTAGTGCAGGAGGGCCGCCGCCTGGAGGTCATTGGTCACCATCACTTGCGCCAGCTTGGCTGCGATTTTGATGACCGAACCCCACTCTGGACTGTCCAGGTAGTCCTGATCCTGGGCTCCTCGGCCTACCTGTTCCTGCACGACGGAGTACGCCTCGCCAAGCTCCTTCATCAGCGTGACCTCCTCCTGCGTGCGTAGGCTCTTGCCCAACCACGGCGCGGGATCGTCTGCGTCGCAGAAGTCGTCGAAGAGCACGTTGACCACGTAGTCCAGATCCTCGAACTCCTCCGGCCGCAGCCAGACATCGCGCTGCCACGACGGGCTCGCGAGTGCCAGGACCGCCGGCACGACGTGGAGTCGGAAGACCGGGAACTCAATGCCGTGGTCTGTCACGCCGCGAGCCTACTTATGTACTGCATGACCGGGAAGTCTTACGCGATCGCCATGCGGTCGGCGAGGCCTGCCACGACAGCCCGCTGTTCACGGCCTGCATGCGCCACAACACCGCCGTCCGCGCCGCCCTGTTCACCGGCCCGGTGGCGGTGGTCGCGTGACCCTGACGCCTGTTGCCCTGGCGGCTGTGGCTGATGCTGCGGCCGCCTGCGGCACCGACCCCCACACCCTGGCCGACGCGCTGCGGCTCGCCAACGACCCCGGGTTCGAGCGGTGGCGGGAACAGATCCAGCGCACCGGCGGCTGCGCCGACCCGATCCACCCGCAAGGGCTCACGGTCACCCGCGACGCCGCCACCGGGCAGGTCCTCTACTCGTACTCCACCGACGGTGAGCCGGGGGGCCGGTTACGGGTGGCCTGCGGCAACCGCCGCGCCTCGCGCTGCCCCTCGTGCGCCTGGACCTACGCGGGCGACACCTTCCACCTCATCCGAGCCGGGCTGACCGGCGATGAGCGCAAGGACGTCCCGGTGGCGGTCCGCACGCACCCGAAGGTGTTCGCCACCCTGACAGCCCCCTCGTTCGGGCCGGTCCACAACCGCCCCGACACCGGCCGCTGCCGCTGCGGCACCGCCCACGGCGAGCACGACCCCGATATCGGCACCCCGCTCGATCCCGACCGGTACGACTACGCGGGCGCGGTGCTGTGGAACAACCACGCAGGTGACCTGTGGCGGCGCTTCACCATCTACCTGCGCCGGGAGATCGCCGCCCGCGCCGGACTCTCCCAGACCGCCATGAAGGAGGTCTGCCGGGTCTCTTTCGGCAAGGTCGCCGAGTACCAAAAGCGCGGCCCGACCGCTCCCGACCCGCTACCTCACCCCCGTCGACCTGGCCGACCTCCTGGGCGTCCCGCTGGAGACGGTCTACCAGTGGCGCCGTAAGCGCATCGGTCCCCGCGGCTTCCGGGTCGGCCGGCACCTGCGCTACGACCCCGAAGACGTCCGCGCCTGGGTCGCCAGCCTCCTCGAAGGCGAGGCCGCCTGATGCCGGGACACATCCAAGACCGCTGGTACACGACCAAGACCGGGCCGGATGGCAAGGCAGTCAAGGTCAAGACCGACCGGTACGGCGTCGGCCTGCGCTACAGAGCTCGGTATGTCGGCCCAGATGGCACCGAGAAGAGCCAGTCGTTCCCTGACAAGCAGAAGCGCAAAGCGGAGGCCTGGCTGGCGGAGATCTCGGCTGACCTGCGGCAGGGACGCTACGTCGATCCCTCTGCCGGACGGATGACGCTGAGCCAGTACGCGGCCCAGTGGTTGAACTCGCTGTCGATGGACCCAAGCACGTACGCGGGGACGGAGCAGCGCATCCGACTGCACATCTTGCCGTACCTGGGCGCGCGGTCCTTGGGAGCGTTACGTCCCTCGCATCTCCGGGACTGGCTTCGCGAGCTGGAACGACAGAACCTTGCGGCCACATACCGGCGCGTGATCTTCGCGAACCTATCGACGTTGCTGACGGCTGCGGTAGAGGACCGGCTGATCTTCCAGAATCCCTGTCGCTCGACAGCGGTTCGGGCGCCTCGTCTCGACGCTCGTCGCCTCGTGCCCTGGCACCGTGACCGGGTGCATGCAGTTCGCGGAGCGCTGCCCCATCATTTCCGCCCCATGGTGGACGTGGCCGGCGGGTGCGGTCTTCGCCAGGGCGAGATATTCGGCCTAGCAGTGGATGGTGTGGACGCTTTGGACTCGGTGGTCCACGTAGTGCGCCAGGTCAAGCTGATCGGCAACCGCCCGGTCTTCGCCCCGCCGAAGGGCGGCAAGCTCCGGGACGTCCCCTTGCCTGACTCGGTCGCTGCGGTGCTGGACGATCACATCACCCGGCATCCGCCGATGTCCGTCACGCTGCCGTGGAAGGTCTTGGACGGGCCTCCAGTCACGGCGGATCTGCTCTTCTACGGCGACGACTCCCGGGAGCTGAACCGCAACGTCTTCAATCGCGTGATCTGGCGCCCGGCGCTCACTGCGGCAGGTGTCCCACATGCCCGCGAGAACGGCATGCACGCGTTGCGCCACTTCTACGCCTCGGTGTTGCTCGATGCCGGGGAGAGCATCAAGGCGCTGAGTGAATACCTCGGTCACTACGACGCGGGGTTCACGCTGCGGACCTACACGCACCTCATGCCGAGCAGCGAGAAGCGCACCAAGGAGGCCGTTGACCGAGTCTTCGGCGGCCCGAGAGGCGATGACGGCCCCACCATGGCCCCAGACGGGGAATGATGGGGCTCGCGCGCAGGTCAGGGACTTATGGGCTCTCTAATCGGTCTACTGAGCAGCCACCTAACTGAGCTGCGGCTCCGCAAGACGCTCCCCACCTTCCACACCCCTAGGACGGCCCCACGACGGTGGCCGCTTCGCAGGGCGACACCCGCTTGCGAAGTTCGATTCGCGGTCCGCGGCAGCACGGACGCTGGCGACTACCGACACTCCGGGTCGTCGATGTCACCCTGTGCGGCCCGCGCGCCAACGGGCAATGCCGTTGCCCGCTCGCGACTTTGGGCGCGTGTCAGTGCGTGCGGCTATGGTGCGTCCGCCACCAAGGGCAACACTCTGGGGAGGGGCTTTGGGAGCCAAGACGGGGCTGCTGGTGTACGCAGATGGCGATGCACCGGGGTTGCTGCGACAAGTAGGGGCGGCGGACCTGGACCGGACGACCTCCACGATGCGTCAGCTCTACCCAGGCTGGGAGATCGAGGAGTGCGAGGGCTCGACCCTCTCGGACGGCACGTACCCCCCGAATGGCACGGCGTACGCTGCCAGTTGGCCGGGCGTGGAGGTCATCGCGGATCAGGAGGTGATGATCGACGCCCCTTCCCAGCTCACCGGACACCTCGTCGCGGCAAGCGCCGGCCGACGGCTTGTTCTGCACGCCATGCACAGCGTCGTCGACTGGCTCGCGTTCGCGGTGTGGGAAGACGGACACCTTGTCCGCTCCCTGAGTCTGTCGCCGGACAACGGCATCATCGAGAACATCGGCGAACCGCTCCCCTTTGAGCTGCCCTACTGGGCCGGAGACCACCCGGCCGATGTCATCCCGTGGCCCGGCGAGGAGGCAGAGCCGTACGCCCTGCCCTTTCACCCCCTGGATCTGGGCGAAGACGCTCTGCGCGCGCTCTGCGGCTTCATCCAGGAGGGCCGTCCCGAGCCGGATGACGTCGACGCGAACGCCCTCAAGCTGTACGGATTCCACGTGCGGAACCCGCAGGGGCCTGATCCCGCGGAACAGGAAGCGGAGCTGCGCAGAGCCGTCGAAGCCATGCCTCCGCCGCGCTTCTACACACTGAGCCCTGACGGCTCACTGATCGAGCGCGAAGGCCTTTAGCTCACGGCCTCTTCGTCCCGAAGCAGTGCGAGCGACTGCGTGACCGAAGCGACGTTATGACCAGTGGTCGGGGACCGCAGGTGGACCCGTCGACGAAACGACCGGCAAGAGGCGCGCCCCGGCCGCGGTGACCGCACCGCAGGAAGGCCGGCCGGCGGTGACGACCGCGTATGCCCGCTCGATCTCGCCCAGGTACTGCTCCAGGCGGAAGCGCACCTCTTCGACGGCCTTGCCGTCGTCGCCGGGGTACTGCAGGCCGGACCAGATGACCGTCCCGCCCCGGAGTCGGACCCGGATGCTCAGCCTGTCCGGCCCCGGCTCGGGCTGCTCCTCGGCTGCCACCTCGACCTCATGCGGCATGTCCGCCGGATGGAGCGGCCCGCCCGGCCGGAGCAGGCGCCGCGGATCGAGGCCGGCCATCCTGCTGTCGCTGCGCGCGACCACGTCGAGACCGTCGACGAAGAGGTACGTGTGAACGGCAACGCACCCCGGCCGCCCCGGACATGTGCCGATGAGCAGCGAACTCACCGCACCATCGCCTCGCCCATCGGACCCGGCGGCCCTCACCTCGCGCGGCGACCTACGCGGCATCCGCCTGATGTGACGTCATACGCCGATCGTAGCGGCCCCGCCGGACCAGCGGCCGGCGGCGTCGGCCCACCGTGCAAGACGTCCGGGGCCACTCCCCTGTTTCCAGGCCGTGCTCGTACGGGCGCCGCCCGCAGCACCCGCTCACGTGCCGGGTGCCGTGTGCCCCGCAGTTGCGCCGTCACCGTCGTCACCCCCGCTCCCCCGGCCGGGCCTCGCACGGACGTGCATGCGTTCGCCCTGGCTGCCGAAGAGGCTGAGGATCTCGACGGATCGGTCGTCGGCGCTGCCGAACCAGTGCGGCAGCCGGGTGTCGAACTCGGCGGCCTCGCCGACGCCGAGGACGACCTCGCGGTCGCCCAGCAGGAGGCGGAGGCGTCCGGAGAGCACGTACAGCCACTCGTAGCCCTCGTGTACGCGGAGGTCGGGCTCGCACTGGGCCGCCGGGATGACGACCTTCCACGCCTGCGGGGAGCCCGGCTGCCGGGTCAGGGGCAGCACGGTACGGCCGTTCACACTACGGGGCCTGAGGCGGACCCGGGGATCGCCGACCTCGGGGGCGCCGACCAGTTCGTCCAGCGGTACGCGGTGGGCCTGGGCGATCGGGAGGAGGAGCTCGAGGCTGGGACGGCGCCGGCCGGTCTCCAGGCGGGACAGCGTGCTCGTGGAGATGCCGGTGGCCTCGGACAGCGCGGCCAGCGTGACGCCCCGCTGCGTGCGCAGGCGCTTGAGACGGGGGCCGACCCCGGCCAGGGCGGCGGCGATCGAGGTCAGGTCTTCCATGCGCCCATTGCACCCCGGCCGTCCCGGGAACGGCAACAGGCGTCGCCTCGTTCGGCCGCCGGTACGGGGCCGGGCCGCGATCCGCTAGGTTGAACGCGTTCAAAGCGGTGTTCGCCACGGGGGAAGGGGCGGTCATGGGGGCTGGGGCGGGACGGCCGACTACACGGCCGGATGCGCGGGCGGGGATCGGGCGCCGGCAGTGGGTGCTGGCGGTGGGGGCGCTGGCCGCCGCGGTGCCCGGGCTGGTCTACGGGCTGGACGGCTACTACGGCGGCTTCTTCGTGCCGACCGTCGTGCCGTTGGCGCTGCCGCCGCTCCTGGGGCGGTTCCCCAAGGTCTTCGCCCAGGCCTGCGTCGTCATCGCACTGGCGCTGGTCACCTGGTCCGTCATCGGCGCGGTGATCGCGATGTACGTGTTCCTGCCCTCGGCCGCGCTCCTGCTGCTCGCCGCGGCCGCCGGGACCCGCAGGGCCGCCCTCGCTCAGGGGCGTATCCAGCAGTAGAGGCGCCGCCCGTCCGCCGACGCGCGGCCGGCCAGCCCGGCGAGCTCCTTGAGGAACAGCCCGAGGACGTCGGGGCCGTGGACGCCGTGGAGGCCTCCGGAGCTGCGGGACCACCCCATGGCGACGTCGTCGAGCAGGTCCGCGTCGAAGGCGGCGAGCGCGTCGCGGAAGCTGTCGGTGAGGGAGACCGCGACGACCCTGCCCTCACCGGCCACCCCCACCAGGGCGCCGCGGCGCGGGTCGGAGCGCACGTCCTCGGGGGCGCGGCCGGTGATGAGCACCTCCGCGGGGAGCAACTCCACGACCGGGTCGATGCCCTGGGTCACGTGCTGGTCGCGGCTGCCGGACTCGGCACGGCGGAACTCGCGGACCACGGCGCGGGCGGCGTCCTTGTCGTCGGCGGCGGAGTAGTACCCGTAGAGAACACCCATGTCCCGGATGATCTCAGCGGCCACTGACAACGGCCCCCGCGCACAACGGCGTTACGCCCCTCGCGCCTCCCGCGCCTCCCCTCACCCCGCCTCACCCCTCCCCCGCCTCCGCCGCGAGGTCCGCGAGGAAGTCCAGGGCGACCGCCCAGGCCTGCTCGGCCGCCTCCGCGTCGTAGTCGTCGAGGTCGGGGTCGGTGAACAGGTGGCCGGCGCCGCGGTAGCGGTGGATCTCCACGTCGGCGCCCGCCTTGCGCATGCGCAGGTACCAGGCGTTCAGCCAGTCGTCGGGCTCGAAGGGGTCGGGCTCGGCGACATGCAGCTGGACGGGGAGCTCGGTGGCCGCGTCGTCGGCGATGTCGGAGGTGCCGTGCAGCAGCAGGAGGCCCCGGGCCCTGTCGTCGGCGAGGGCGAGGTTCTGCGCGATGGAACCGCCCAGCGAAAACCCGGCGTAGACCAGGCCGCGGTCGGAGAGCGGTCCGGAGACGGTGACGGCGCGCATCAGCAATTCGTCGCGGCCGATCTCGTCCTTGATGGCCATGCCCTCCTCGACGGTGTCCGCGGTGCGGCCCTCGTAGAGGTCGGGCACATGCACCTCGTGGCCGGCCGCCCGCAGCCGGTCCGCGGCGGCGTGCACGGCGGGACGCAGTCCGTAGGCCGAGTGGAACAGCACGATGGTCATGCCGGAGCTCACAATTTCACTTCCCATGATCGGCGCACGGTCGGGTACGGGCTCCATCATGCCCGTTACCGTCGAAGACATGGATTCCGTCATACGACCGCTCGGCGTGGTGGGCGGCTCCCTCGTCGTCACGCTCGCCGTGGGCTGGGCCGTCGACCACGCCCTGCGCCGGGCGGACGCCCGGCACCCGGAGACCCCGCTGTGGAACCTGCTGCGGCGCGCGCGGCTGCCGCTCCGGCTGGTGATCTGCAGTTCGCTGCTGCGCGGCTCGTACGAGCAGGCGCACCTGGCCCGCGGCCACACCCGCGGGGTCGGGCAGGTGCTGACGCTGGTGCTGATCGGGGCCTGTGCCTGGCTGATCGTCAGGGTCGCGGCCGCCGTCGTCGAGGCGTCCTACTCCCGGTACGCGTCCGCCGCCCAGGACGCGGCGCGGGTACGGCGGGTCCGGACGCAGGTGACGCTGATCCAGCGGGTCGTCACCGCGGTCGTCGGCGTGGTCGCGGTCGCGGCCATGCTGCTGACCTTCCCCGCGATGCGCGGGTTCGGCGCCTCCATGCTGGCCTCCGCGGGGGTCATCGGCATCGTCGCCGGCATCGCGGCCCAGTCGACGCTGGGCAACCTCTTCGCGGGGCTGCAGATCGCCTTCGGGGACATGGTCCGGATCGGCGACGCGGTGGTCGTGGAGGGCGAGTGGGGGACGGTTGAGGAGATCACCCTCACCTACCTCGTGGTGCGCACCTGGGACGAGCGGCGGATCACCATGCCGGTCTCGTACTTCACCAGCAAGCCCTTCGAGAACTGGTCCCGCGGCGACGCCCGGATGACCGGCACCGTCTACTTCCACCTGGACCACGCCACACCCGTCGACCTGATGCGCGAACACCTGCACGACGTCCTCAAGGGGTGCGAGCAGTGGGACGGCCGGGCCTGGGGCCTGGTGGTGACGGACAGCACGCCGTCCACGATCGAGGTGCGGGCCCTGGCCACCGCGAAGGACGCGGACGACATCTGGACGGTGCGCTGCGTGGTGCGGGAGCACATGATCGACTGGCTGCGCCGCGAGCACCCGTACGCCCTGCCGCGCATCAACACCGCCACCGCCCCCGGCCTGGCCGAGGCCCCGGACCGGCAGCAGGCCACCCCCGGGGCCGAGGACATCGGTCCCGGCCCCGGGGCCCGGTAGGGGCCGGCGGCGCGTCACCGTGCGACGGCGGGCCGGGACGCCGCAGGGCGGCTACCGGGACACACGCAGGCTGCGCACGTCGAGCTGGCGCAGCACCCGGTCGACGATCTCGGGGTCGTAGCCGGGCTCGCTGCGCGCGGCGAGGACCTCGTGCCGGGCGGCGGAGAGCATGTCGCGCTGGACGCGCTCGACCGTCTTGATGCGCCGCACCCGGGCGGTGTGCCGGTCGCGCTTCTCGTCGTCGACGATGTCGGGGCAGATACGGGCCCCGACGTCGAAGGCGCGGCGGTGCAGGAGTTCGGAGACCTCCTCGGAGAAGTCCTCGGTGGCCTCGACCTCCTTCAGCCGCTGCTTCGCCGCGGCCATGGCGCGCAGCGCGAGCAGCATCTCCATGTCGTGCTCCACCTGGGTGTCGCTGCTCACCCCGAGCCGTTTGACGACCTGCGGAAGGGTGAGCCCCTGCAGCACCAGGGTGGTGAGGACGACGGCGAAGGCGATGAAGAGGATCTCGTCCCGCGCCGGGAAGGGCTCGCCGCTCTCCGTGGTGTGCGGGATGGCCAGCGCCAGGGCGACGGACGCCACACCGCGCATGCCGGCCCACCACATGACGACGGTCTCGCGCCACGACATGGGGATGTCCTCGTCCAGGTCGCGCCGTTTGTGCAGTCGCCTGGTCACCGCCGCGGCCGGCATCAGATAGGCCAGCCGTACGAGGACGACCGCGCCGACGACGATCGCCGCGTGGCTCACCATGGTGCCCCAGCGGCCGGCACCGACACCGAAGACGTTGTGCAGCTCCAGGCCGATCAGGCCGAAGGCGACGCCGGTGACGAGCGTGTCGACGACCTCCCAGAAGGTGGCGCCGACCAGTCGGCCGGTCACGTCGTCGGCGTCGCGGGCGTGTTCGGCGAGGAAGAGCGCGGTGGTGAGCACGGCGAGGACGCCGGAGCCGTGCGCCTCGTCGGCGATCGCGTACGAGGCGAACGGGACGAGCAGCGAGAGCCCGATCTGCAGGGTCGGGTCGCCGACGACCCCCATCAGCTTGGAGGCCGTCCAGCCCAGCACGACGCCGACGGCGACCGCGACGACCGCCGACAGCAGCAGTTCGCCGAGCGCCTCCGGCCACGAGAAGGAACCGGTCACGGCCGCCGCGACGGCCACGTTGTAGACGACGATCGCGGTGACGTCGTTGAAGAGGCCCTCGCCCTCCAGGGTCGACACCATGCGGCGCGGCAGTCCCAGCCGCCCGGCGACCGCGGTCGCGGCCACCGGGTCGGGCGGGGCGACCAGCGCGCCGAGCGCGAGGGCGGCGGCCAGCGAGATGCCGGGGACGACGGTGGCGGCGATGGCGCCCACCGCCGCGGTGGTGATCAGCACAAGGGCGACGGCCAGCAGGAAGATGGCCTTCTTGTTGGCGGCGAACTGCCGCCAGGACGTGCGCTGTACGGAGGCGTAGAGCAGCGGCGGCAGCACGAGCGGCAGGATGAGCCCGGGGTTGATCTCGACGTTCGGTACGAACGGCAGAAGGGCCAGCACGACCCCGAGCAGCGTCATCAGAACGGGCGACGGCAGCCCCATCCGGTCGCCCAGCGGCACCATCACGATGGCCGCGAGCATCAGGGCGAAGAACAGCGCGAGTTGATCCACGCCCCTAGCGTGGCATGTCCGCCGCCCCGGCCCCGGTCAGAGCACGCGCCTCATCGAGAGGTGCGGAATGCCCGCCTCCTCGTACTCCGCGCCGAAGGCGGTGTAGCCGAGGCGCTCGTAGAAGCCGACGGCGTGGGTCTGGGCGTGCAGTTCGACGGCGGACAGACCGTGCCGCCGGGCCTCGTCCTCGATGGCGCGCACCAGCGCCACGCCGATGCCCAGCCCGCGGGAGGCGCCGGTCACGGCGAGCCGCCCGAGGATGCCGGTGCCGTCCTCGCCGAGGAGCAGCCGACCCGCGCCGAGTGCGCCGTGGGGGCCGATCGCCAGGACGTGCACGGCGGCGTCGTCGTGTGCGTCGTACTCCAGGTCGGCGGGGACCTGTTGCTCGACGACGAAGACCTCGTGCCGGACCGCGTAGTACGCCTTCAGGTCGTCCGGGTCGGCGGCGACCCGGACCTCGTAGTTCTCAGGCACTGTCGGCCCGCACGGTGTCGAGGGCGTACTGCAGGTCGTCCGGGTAGGTGCTCTCGAACTCCACCCAGCGGCCGTCCTCGGGGTGGGAGAAACCCAGGCGCACGGCGTGCAGCCACTGGCGGGTGAGTTTCAGCCGCTTGGCGAGGGTGGGGTCGGCGCCGTAGGTCAGGTCGCCGACGCAGGGGTGGCGGTGGGCGGCCATGTGGACCCGGATCTGGTGGGTGCGGCCGGTCTCCAGCTTGATGTCGAGCAGGGAGGCCGCGCGGAACGCCTCGACGAGGTCGTAGTGCGTGACGCTGGGCTTGCCCTCCGCGGTCACGGCCCACTTGTAGTCGTGCTGGGGGTGGCGGCCGATCGGGGCGTCGATGGTGCCGCTCAGCGGGTCGGGGTGGCCCTGGACCAGCGCATGGTAGCGCTTGTCGACGGTGCGCTCCCGGAACTGCTGCTTGAGGTCGCTGTAGGCGATCTCCGACTTGGCGACGGCCATCAGCCCCGAGGTGCCGACGTCGAGCCGGTGGACGATGCCCTGGCGCTCGGCGGCCCCGGAGGTCGAGATCCGGTAGCCGGCGGCGGCCAGGCCGCCGATGACCGTGGTGCCGGTCCAGCCGGGGCTGGGGTGGGCGGCCACGCCCACGGGCTTGTCGATCACGACCACGTGGTCGTCGTCGTGCACGATGCGCATGCCGGGCACCGGCTCGGCGACGATCTCCACCGGGCGCGGCGGCGCGGGCATCTCGACCTCGAGCCAGGCACCGCCCGAGACCCGGTCGGACTTGCCGGCCGCGCTGCCGTCGATCGTCACCTTCCCGGCGGCGGCCAGCTCGGCCGCCTTGGTCCGCGAGAAACCGAACATACGGGCGATGGCGGCGTCGACGCGCTCGCCCTCGAGGCCATCGGGGACGGGGAGGGATCGAACTTCGGCAGGCATACTCACCTGATCGAGTATGCCGGATCCGCGGGGCGCCCCTCGCCGCCCTGCTCCCGGCTCAGTCCTTGTGCACGGTTCCGTCCGGGTCCAGACCGCGGAAGGACAGCAGGACGATCAGGATGCCGCCGCAGACGATCGCCGAGTCGGCCAGGTTGAACACCGCGAAGTGGGTCGGCGCGATGAAGTCGACCACGTGGCCCTGCAGGAAGCCCGGCGCACGGAAGATCCGGTCGGTGAGGTTGCCGAAGGCGCCCCCGAGCAGGAGTCCCAGCGCGATCGCCCACGGCACGCTGTGCAGCTTGCGGGCGATCCTGGCGATCACCACGACCACCGTGACGGCGATCACCGTGAAGACGATGGTCATGCCCTGGCCGAAGCCGAAGGCCGCACCGGCGTTGCGCACCGCCTCGAAGCGCAGGTAGCTGCCGATCACCTCGATGGGCTCGTGTCCCTCGAGGCTGGTCACCACCCAGATCTTCGTGAGGAGGTCGAGGACGTACGCGAGCGCCGCGACGCTCAGGAGCACGGCGATGCGCCGCGGCCCCTTGCCGGTGACCTCGTCCGTACCGCCGGTCGGCTCCTCGGCCGTGTCCGCCGCGGTCTCCTGTGCCTTCGCCATGTGAGTCCTTCAGCCCTGATCTGCGCCAGTCCGGATCCTGACGCAGACGAGGTTACGGCACATACGTCCGAACAGCGGGGCTGCGAGGGTTCGGGCCCCGCGATTCCCCGTTTCCGCGCCCAGTGGCCGGCATCGGCGGTCGGCGCTCAGTGGCGTTCCTGGCGCTGCTTGCAGTCCACGCAGAGCGTCGCGCGGGGGAAGGCCTGCATCCGCGCCTTGCCGATCGGCTTGCCGCAGGACTCGCAGAGCCCGTACGTGCCGGAGTCCAGCCGCTCGAGCGCGTGCCCGGTCTGCGCGAGCATCTCGCGGGCGTTGGCGGTCAGCGCCATCTCGTGCTCGCGCGTGATGTTCTTGGTGCCGGTGTCGGCCTGGTCGTCACCGGCCCCGTCGCCCGAGTCGCGCAGCAGCCCGGTGATGGCGTCCTCCGAGGTGGTGATCTCGGACCGCAGCCGGTCCATCTCGGCCAGCAGCTCGGTGCGCGCCGCCTCCACCTCCTGCTCGGACCACGGCTCCTCGTCCGGCCGTACGGCCAGGTCGCCCGCGGCGACGGCGCCCGCCGCCTCGGCGATGCGGGCCGTGGGAACCGCGGAGGCGGACGCCCCTGCCGCGGCCGTACCGGCCGCCGTCTTCTTCGCTGCCACCTTCTTGGCTCCCGTCTTCGTGGCCTTCGCGGACTTCGTGGTCTTCGCGGGTGCGGCCGCAGCGGCCGTACCGGCGGTCCTGGTGGTCCTGGCGGTGGCGGTCTTGGCCGCCTTCGCGGCCTTCTTCGCCGGCGCGGCCTTCTTCGCCGCGGCCGGCGCCTTCGCGGGCTTCTCCGCCGCCGTCACCGTCTTCTTGGCGGGAGGCGCGGTCTTGCTCGCCGTACGTCCCGTGGTCTTGCGCGTGGACGCCGCCTTCGTCGTCGTCTCCTCCGCCACGGCCGCCTTCTTTCCTGCGGCCTTGGCCGCGGTCTTCCCCGCGGCGGACGCCGCGGCCTGCTTCGCGGCGGGTGCCGCCTTGCGTACGACAGCCTTCTTCGCGGGCGCCTTCTTCCCGGCCGCGGCCTTCCTCCTGGTGCTCCGCGTCCCCTCGGCCGTTCCTTCGCCTGCCGCGGCGGCCTTCCTGCGAGCGGGGGACGCAGCCTTGGCCGGGCGCTCGGCCGCCGCCTTCCGCGCGGTGGGCGCGGCATTCGTGCGGGCCGCGGAGGCGGCCGCCGGTGCCGTCTTCTTCGCCGTCGTCTTCTTCGTGACGGTGGTCTTCTTCCCCACCATGGCCGAGGCCCCTTCACATATTGCGATCTTGCTCGCGAATCGTGCCGGAACGATAAATCGGCTCCGGACCCGCGGCAACGGGGCACGCCGCCTGATCCGCCTGCCGTGCCGGGTCGGGAGGCAGGTCTGCATCCGTTGTGCCCAGCTCTCCGCGGGGTATTCCGGTACCCACGGGTAACGGGGTGCGGACCGGGCCATTCGGGTCACACCGGCCCTCCGCCGAAACCCGGCCGACACCGCACCCCGCGGCCCCTTACACTGGGCGGAGCGAAAGGCGTGGAAGGGGACGAGTAGCGCCGTACGCAGCCCATAGCGACCCGGGGACGGTGGAAGCCCGGGGGTGTGCGCGACGTGAAGATCACCCCGGAGCCGCCGGAAGAAAACCCGCGAGGGCGAGTAGAGCCGGCAGCGCGACCCCAATGAGGGGGTTGCGGAGCGAGCCCGCAGGGGCCCGTCCGCGGCCAAGGAGGGTGGTACCGCGGGAGCACTCACAGCAGGCGCTCTCGTCCCTCCGACGGAATACGCACGCGACCGTGTCCGCCGGAGGCAGATCCGATGACGCAGTACCGCCAGGTCCCCGCCCAGGTAGACCTGCCCGCGCTGGAGCACGAGGTGCTCGCGTTCTGGCAGGAGAACAAGGTCTTCGCCCGCTCCCTGGAGCAGACCGAGGGCAAGCCGGAGTGGGTCTTCTACGAGGGCCCGCCGACCGCCAACGGCATGCCGGGCGCGCACCACATCGAGGCCCGCGTCTTCAAGGACGTCTTCCCGCGCTTCAAGACGATGCAGGGCCACCACGTGACCCGCAAGGCCGGCTGGGACTGCCATGGTCTTCCGGTCGAGCTCGCCGTCGAGAAGGAGCTGGGCTTCTCCGGCAAGAAGGACATCGAGGCGTACGGCGTCGCCGAGTTCAACGCCATGTGCCGCGCGTCCGTGACCCGGCACACCGACGCCTTCGCCGAGCTGACCACCCGCATGGGGTACTGGGTCGACCTCGACGACGCCTACCGGACGATGGACCCGGAGTACATCGAGTCCGTCTGGTGGTCGCTCAAGCAGATCTTCGACAAGGGCCTGCTGGTCCAGGACCACCGCGTCGCGCCCTGGTGCCCGCGCTGCGGCACGGGCCTGTCCGACCACGAGCTGGCGCAGGGCTACGAGACCGTGGTCGACCCCTCGGTGTACGTGCGCTTCCCGCTCACCTCCGGCCCGCTCGCGGGCGAGGCCGCGCTCCTGGTGTGGACGACCACTCCCTGGACGCTCGTCTCCAACACCGC
The DNA here is from genome assembly GCF_035918135.1 of Actinacidiphila glaucinigra. Taxonomy (NCBI): domain Bacteria; kingdom Bacillati; phylum Actinomycetota; class Actinomycetes; order Kitasatosporales; family Streptomycetaceae; genus Actinacidiphila; species Actinacidiphila glaucinigra. The sequence goes on along the minus strand of NZ_CP109144.1, from coordinate 6,436,907 downwards.
GGTCGCCGCGCACCCCGACGTCACCTACGTCGTCGCCACCGACGGCCGGGAGAAGCTGGTCGTCGCCGAGCCGCTGCTCGGCAAGTCGCTCGGCGAGGGCTGGGAGGCCACCGGCCAGAGCTTCACCGGCCGCGAGATGGAGCGCTGGACGTACCAGCGCCCCTTCGACCTGGTCGAGTTGGAGGGCGCGCACTTCGTCGTCAACGCCGAGTACGTCACGACCGAGGACGGCACCGGCCTGGTCCACCAGGCGCCCGCCTTCGGTGAGGACGACCTCAGGACCTGCCGCGCCTACGGGCTGCCGGTGGTCAACCCGGTGCGCCCCGACGGCACCTTCGAGGAGGACCTGGAGCTGGTCGGCGGCCAGTTCTTCAAGAAGGCCGACGAGGCCCTCGTCGACGACCTCCAGGCGCGCGGGCTGCTCTTCCGCCACCTGCCGTACGAGCACAGCTACCCGCACTGCTGGCGCTGCCACACCGCGCTGCTCTACTACGCGCAGCCGTCCTGGTACATCCGCACGACCGCGGTCAAGGACGCCCTGCTCCGCGAGAACGAGCGCACCAACTGGTACCCGGAGGCGGTCAAGCACGGCCGCTTCGGCGACTGGCTCAACAACAACATCGACTGGGCGCTGTCCCGCAACCGCTACTGGGGCACGCCGCTGCCCATCTGGCGCTGCGAGGAGGGCCACCTCACCTGCGTCGGCTCGCTGGCCGAGCTGTCGGAGCTGACCGGCGCCGACCAGACCGGCCTGGACCCGCACCGCCCCTTCATCGACGACGTCACCTTCGCGTGCCCGCAGTGCTCCGCCGCGGCCGTGCGCGTGCCCGAGGTCATCGACGCCTGGTACGACTCGGGCTCCATGCCGTTCGCGCAGTGGGGCTACCCGTACCGGAACAAGGAGCTCTTCGAGGGCACCTATCCGGCGCAGTTCATCTCCGAGGCGATCGACCAGACTCGCGGCTGGTTCTACACGCTGATGGCGGTCGGCACCCTCGTCTTCGACCGGAACGCCTACGAGAACGTGGTCTGCCTGGGCCACATCCTCGCCGAGGACGGCCGGAAGATGTCCAAGCACCTGGGCAACATCCTCCAGCCCATCCCGCTCATGGACCAGCACGGCGCCGACGCCGTGCGCTGGTTCATGGCGGCCGGCGGCTCGCCCTGGGCGGCCCGCCGGGTCGGCCACGGAACGATCCAGGAGGTGGTCCGCAAGACCCTCCTGACGTACTGGAACACGGTCGCCTTCCAGGCCCTGTACGCCCGCACCTCCGGCTGGGCCCCGAGCGAGGCCGACCCGGCCCCGGCCGACCGCCCGCTGCTGGACCGCTGGCTGCTCGGCGAGCTGGGTGCGCTGGTGCGCGACGTCACCGACGCGCTGGAGTCGTACGACACCCAGCGCGCGGGCAAGCTGCTCTCGTCCTTCGTCGACGACCTGTCCAACTGGTACGTGCGCCGCTCGCGGCGCCGCTTCTGGCAGGGCGACAAGGCGGCGCTGCGCACCCTGCACGACGTCGTCGAGACGGTGACCCGGCTGATGGCGCCGCTGGTGCCGTTCATCACCGAGCGCGTCTGGCAGGACCTGGTCGTCCCGGTCACCCCGGGCGCCCCCGGGTCGGTGCACCTGGCGAGCTGGCCCACGGTGGACGCGGCGCTGGTCGACCCCGTCCTGTCCGAGCAGATGGCCCTCGTACGCCGCCTGGTGGAGCTGGGCCGCGCCACCCGTGCCGAGTCCGGGGTCAAGACCCGCCAGCCCCTCTCGCGGGCCCTGGTGGCCGCCTCGGGCTTCGAGGCGCTCGGCGAGGAACTGCGGGCGCAGATCGCCGAGGAGCTCAACGTCGCCTCCCTGGCGTCCCTGAGCGAGGTCGGCGGCTCCCTGGTCGACACCACGGCCAAGGCCAACTTCCGCGCCCTCGGCAAGCGCTTCGGCAAGGGCGTCCAGGCCGTCGCCAAGGCCGTCGCCGAGTGCGACGCGGCGGCGCTGTCGCTGGCGCTGCGCGAGGGCAACGCGTCCGTGGTCGTGGACGGCGAGCCGGTCGCCCTGTCCGCGGAGGAAGTGATCATCACGGAGACCCCGCGCGAGGGCTGGTCCGTCGCGTCCGACTCCGGCGCGACCGTGGCGCTCGACCTCGAGATCACCCCGGAGCTGCGCCGGGCGGGCCTGGCCCGCGACGTCATCCGGCTCGTCCAGGAGGCCCGCAAGAACAGCGGCCTGGACGTCGCGGACCGCATCGCGCTGCGCTGGGCCGCCGCCGACGCGGAACTGGCGGAGGCGCTCGCGGAGCACGCGCGGCTCGTCGCGGACGAGGTCCTCGCGACGGACTTCGCCTCCGGCGCCCCGGAGGAGGGTTACGGCCCCGCCTTCACCGACGAGGCCCTCGGCCTCACGTTCCACCTCCGCAAGCGCTGACCCCTTCGGGGTCGGGCACCGCACGACGCCCCCCGCCCACGTTTCCCGTGGGCGGGGGGCGTCGTTGTGTGCGGGTTGTGTGCGCCTGCGGCGGGCTGTCCCCCGCCCTCCCGCCCTCCCCCAGCCTTCGGCCGGGGGGACCCCCATCCCGGATGGTTGGTGCGGGCCTGCGCGGGTGCGTGGTGGGCCGGGGGCGGGGCCTCCGGGGCTGGGCATTCTGTACCGCATATTTATGTGCATGGCGGGCACCTGCGCTCGGTGCCCCGGGTGCCGCACAACAAATACACGTCAGCGTCCAGAACGCCCACCCCTACGACCCCGCCCCCTCCGTTTCGGAAGGCGACCAACGGCCGGTGGAGGGGGTGATGGGGGGCGCCCCTCCCCGCACCGCTGCCAACTGCCCTCCGCAGGGGGTCCCCCGGCCGCAGGCCGGGACAGGGTGCGCGCACCCGTGGCCCGGGGCACCTCCCACGGGACGGCTGACGCACCTCACCCGCCGACGCTCCAGGCGGCAGATCACGACGAGCGCCTATGTGGGGACGCACCCTGACCTCCGGCGGGCGTCCGACCCGCAACCAGATTCAGCCTTGGAACCACACCAACCGCACCGCATCAGGCCGCCCCTGGCCGAAGCAGAGCGATCAGCGCCCGCGCGCCCTACCGCCGGCATCGGCCCAAGCGCCCCGATAGCCCCTGTGCCCGAACTGCTCCGTGATCAGTTGGAAGATTCCCCCATGGAGGGCCTGATGGCCGTGGGCGTTCGGTAAGACGCGTGCGGCAACCCCGGACCACTCCTCACCACCCTCCGGCCGTCAGTCGCGCACGGATACGGAGGGGGCGGGGTCGTAGGGGTGGATGTTCTGGACGCTGCGGGATATTTGTGTGCGGCATCCGGGGCTCGGACTTGGACCGCCCGTCATGCACGTAAATAACCCAGTCCAGGACGTGCAGCCCCGGAGGCCCCGCCCCCGGCCCACCACGCACCCCGCGAGGCGTTCACTGACCGCGCCGGATGGGGGTCCCCCCGGCCGAAGGCTGGGGGAGGGAGGGCGAGGGACAGCCCGCCGCAGGCGCAACCAACCCGCACACAACAACCAGGCAGCCCGGCGCAGCCGCCCGCAGGCGCAAACGACCCGCACACAGCAACGGGCCGCACACGAGGGGACCGTGAAAGGGCCGGGCCCCCGAGGGAAGCGATTCCCTGGGGGCCCGGCCCTGTGGTGCCGCAGTCGCGTAAGCGACTAGTTGTCGTCCTCGTCGATCAGGAACCCACGCATCGGCGTCGGCGCCTGCTGCAGCGGCGCCGGGCCCTGGGGCCGCACCGGTGCCATCGGCTGCGTCATGGCCGGCGACATCTGCTGCTGGCCGCCGTACGTCGGGTTCTGCCCGCCGCCCATACCCTGGCCGCCGTAGCCCTGGTTGCCGCCCATGGTGCCGGCACCGGCCGTGGCCATGCCGCCGCCCATCGTGCCCATGCCGCCGCCGCCCATGGTGCCGCCCATTCCTCCGGAACCGGAGGAGAGGGAAGCGGCCGCGGGGGTGCGCGGCGGGGCGAGCGAGTCGTCGGCCTGGTTCTCCAGCTGACGCAGCTGGCTCTCCAGGTACGACTTCAGGCGGGTGCGGTACTCGCGCTCGAAGCCGCGCAGGTCCTCGACCTTGCGCTCCAGCGTGGCGCGAGCGGACTCCAGGGAGCCCATCGCCACGCGGTGCTTCTCCTGCGCGTCCCGCTCAAGGGCGTCGGCCTTGGCGCGGGCGTCGCGCTCCAGGCCCTCGGCGCGGCTGCGGGCCTCGCCGACGATCTTGTTCGCCTCGGCGCGTGCCTCGGCGATCGCCTGGTCGGCCGTCTGCTGGGCGAGCGAGAGCACACGGGCGGCGCTGTCGCCACCGGGGCCCTGCTGCTGCATCGGGTGACCACCCTGCATGGGGTGCTGCTGTCCCATCGGGCCCTGACCCATGGGGCCGCCCTGCATGGGGTGCTGCTGTCCCATCGGACCCTGGCCCATGGGGCCGCCCTGCATCGGGCCCTGACCCATCGGACCCTGACCCATGGGGCCCTGGCCCATCGGGCCCTGACCCATGGGGCCGCCCTGCATCGGACCCTGGCCCATCGGACCGGGGCCCTGCTGTGCGCTGGGCCCGGCGGGCAGGGCGAGGCCACTGCCGGGTCCCTGGGGACCGGGGCCGCCCATCTGCTGGGGCGGCACCGGCTGCGGTCCGGATATGGCGGCGGGCACGGGAGCCCCGGGACCGCGGCCGTCCTGCGGCTCGGGCTTGCGCATGCCCTGCTGCTGGTTCTGGGCGGCGGCACGGGTCGCCGCGGCCAGCTTGGCGCGCAGGTCCTCGTTCTCGCGGAGCAGTCGCGTCAGTTCCGACTCGACCTCGTCAAGGAAGGCGTCGACCTCGTCCTCGTCATAGCCTTCTCGGAGGCGGACGGTCGTGAACTGCTTGTTCCGCACGTCCTCGGGGGTCAGTGGCATCTCTTCACCTCAACGTGATCGTCGACATATCGGGAGCCCGCATCGGTCATCCTCGCAAGCCCCCTACGACGGTGAGCAGGATGTACACGATGATCATCAATACGAAGAAGGACAGGTCGAGCGCCACGCCCCCGAGGCGCAGCGGCGGGATGAACCGCCGCAGAAGCTTGAGTGGCGGATCGGTGACAGTGTAGGTGGCCTCCAGGACGACCACCATGGGCTTCCCAGGCTGCCACGATCGGGCGAACTGGAAAACATAGTCCATCACCAACCGGAAGATCAGGACAAGCAGGAAGCACATCAGCGCGATCCACAGCACCTGGAGTGCGATGTCCATCGCGCTGCCCTCTCCCCTGCTCGTTCATGGACCTCACGGCCGGTTTCGTACGGTTGCGTATCTCAGCTCTGATTGAAGAACCCGCCTTCGGCGATGCGGGCCTTGTCCTCCGCCGTGACATCGACGTTAGCAGGCGACAGCAGAAACACCTTCTGCGTCACCCGCTCGATGCTGCCGTGCAGCCCGAAGACCAGTCCGGCGGCAAAGTCGACAAGTCGCTTCGCGTCCGTGTCGTCCATCTCCGTCAGATTCATGATCACCGGAGTGCCTTCACGGAAGTGTTCCCCGATCGTACGGGCTTCGTTGTACGTCCGGGGGTGGAGTGTCGTGATCCGGTACGGCTCTCGTTCCGACACGACCTTGGGCATGATCACCGGCGCGTTCTTCTCCAGGCTATGGCGTTCTTGTGTGATGGATGCCACTGCGGCGATCCGGGGTTCCCGGGGGGCCGGGGCATGCACGATGCGTGCCGGTTCCTCCGGTTGTGTCTGATGTGGTGGCTGGTGGGACTGGTGCGGTCGGCGGGAGCGCTCCGGCTCGGGTTCGGGTTCGAACTCGTCGTCGGGGTCAAATCCCGGGCCGTCGTACCCGTCGTCCTCCACGAGGCCGAGGTAGACCGCCATCTTGCGCATCGCGCCGGCCATGCTCTGCGTCCTCTCAGCGGGGAAAGACCATATTTTTTGTGTGGTCCGACTTGTTTGGTGACGTTACCCGAGCCCGGTCCGGACTCCGAGTACCGCGCTACCGATGCGTACGTGTGTCGCACCGGCGGCGATGGCCTCTTCGAGGTCCGCGCTCATCCCTGCCGAGACCATGTTCGCAGCCGGATGCGCGGCGCGCAGGCAGGATGCGATTTCCGCCAGCCGATCGAAGGCGGCGCGGGGTTGACCCGCGTACGGCCCCGCCAGCGGTGCCACCGTCATCAGTCCGTCAAGGCGGAGCCCGGGGGCGGCCGCGACGGCTTCGGCGATCCCTTCGACGGCATCGGGTGCGATTCCGCCGCGGGAGCCATCCGCCCCGGACTCGGCGTCCAGCGCGACCTGGAGGAGACAGCCGAGCTCGCGGTCGGCCCGCTCGGACTTCATGACGGCCGAGGAGAGGGCGTCGACCAGCCGGCGGCGGTCGACCGAATGCACGAGGTCCGCGTAGCGCACCACCGAGCGCACCTTGTTCGTCTGCAGCTGTCCCACGAAGTGCCAGGTCAGCGGCAGGTCGGCGCAGGCCTCCGCCTTGGGGGCGGCGTCCTGGTCGCGGTTCTCCGCCACCTCGCGGACACCGAGGTCCGACAGGATCCGCACGTCGCTCGCCGGATAGGTCTTGGTGACCACGATCAAGGTCACCTCGTCCCGCGCCCGGCCGGCCGCCGCGCAGGCCGCCGCGATGCGCTCCTCGACCGCGGCCAGGTTCCCGGCCAGCTCGGCCCTTCGCTCTTGCGTACGGTCAGTCACTCGGTCCGTCCAGCCAGACATATCCCGCGAGTCGTCCGGTGGTCCGCTCGCGGCGGTACGAGAAGTGGTCCCCGGACTCCATCGTACAAATATGGGATTTCTCACCCATCGGCACACCCAGTCGGGCGAGTTGGGCGTGCACTCCGGTGGCGATGTCCAGGGAGGGGGTGCCCCAGCTGGTGGTGGCGCGGGCCTCGGGGACGGCGGCGGCCACCTCGTCGCGCATCGACTCGGGCACCTCGTAGCAGGAGCCGCAGACCGAGGGCCCGGTCATCGCGGTGATCCGCTCCGCGCGGGCGCCGAGACCGACCATGGCCTCGACCGCGGCGGGGACGACCCCGGCCAGCAGACCCGGGCGGCCGGCGTGGGCCGCGGCCACCACTCCGGCGTGCGCGTCGGCCATCAGGACCGGGACGCAGTCGGCGGTCAGCACCGCGAGGGCGAGTCCGGGCCGGGTGGTGACGACGGCGTCCACCTCGGGGACCCGGCCGTCGGCCCAGGGGGCGGCGACGACGGCGACGTCGTTGCCGTGCACCTGGTTCATCCACACCACGCGGGCGGGGTCGAGGCCCAGACCGCGTGCGGCGGCTTCGCGATTGGAGAGGACGGCGGCCGGGTCGTCACCGACGGCGCCGCCGAGGTTGAGGCTGTCGTACGGAACGGCGCTCACCCCGCCCCACCTGTCGGTGAAGGCGAAGTGGGCGCCGCCCGGACGTGCATGGCTGAGCGTTATCACGTGTGGCTGTGCTTACTTCAGGAAGTCGGGTACGTCGAGTTCCTCGGCGGCGGTGTCCTGGTAGGGACGCGCCGGGGGAACCTGCGGGGCGATCGGCTGGGCGGGAACCTCGGCGACCGGTTCGGCCTTCGGCTCCTCGTCACGCTGCGTGACACTGCCCAGGCCGCTGAAGGCCGGGCGGACCGGCTCGGCGGGCTGCGCGGCCGGACGGGCCGGGGAGGAGTTCTCCTCGCGCGAGGGGGAGTACGAGCCGAGCACCTTGTCGCGGTTGCGGGTCGGCGGCTGCCCGCCGTCGAATCCGGCCGCGATGACGGTGACCCGGACCTCGTCGCCCAGGGCGTCGTCGATGACCGCACCGAAGATGATGTTGGCCTCGGGGTGCGCCGCCTCGCTGACCAGCTGGGCGGACTCGTTGATCTCGAACAGACCGAGGTCCGAGCCACCGGAGATGGAGAGCAGCACGCCCCGGGCGCCGTCGATGGACGCCTCCAGCAGCGGCGAGGAGATCGCCATCTCGGCGGCGGCGACCGCGCGGTCGTCCCCGCGGGCCGAGCCGATGCCCATGAGGGCCGAACCCGCCTCGGACATCACGGACTTCACGTCGGCGAAGTCGAGGTTGATCAGACCGGGGGTGGTGATCAGGTCGGTGATGCCCTGAACACCGGAGAGGAGTACCTGGTCCGCGGAGCGGAAGGCGTCCAGCACGCTCACCTGGCGGTCGGAGATCGACAGGAGGCGGTCGTTGGGGATCACGATGAGGGTGTCGACCTCGTCGCGCAGCCCGGCGATGCCGTCCTCGGCCTGGTTGGCCCGGCGGCGGCCCTCGAAGGTGAACGGGCGGGTCACCACACCGATGGTGAGGGCACCCAGCGAGCGGGCGATGTTGGCGACCACGGGCGCCCCGCCGGTGCCGGTACCGCCGCCCTCGCCCGCGGTGACGAAGACCATGTCGGCGCCCTTGAGCACCTCTTCGATCTCCTCGCGGTGGTCCTCGGCGGCCTTGCGGCCGACATCGGGGTTGGCGCCGGCGCCGAGTCCACGAGTGAGCTCCCGGCCGACGTCCAGCTTGACGTCGGCGTCGCTCATGAGCAGGGCCTGTGCATCGGTGTTGATCGCGATGAACTCGACGCCCTTGAGACCGACCTCGATCATCCTGTTGATGGCGTTCACGCCACCGCCGCCGATGCCGACGACCTTGATGACTGCGAGGTAGTTCTGCGGTGCTGCCACGTCGAAGGCCTCTCGCCTCGAGTTACGTATACCTGTGGGGACGGTCGGGAAGGCCGGCCGATCCGAACCCTAACCCTGAGGTTTAGGGTTACCAGTATGTCTGTCCCGCACTGTCTTTGGGACAGGACACTAAATCGACAAGCGGTTCGCGTTCAACGAACACGCCGAACCTCCCGCTTTTCTTTTGACCCTATGTGATCACGCCAGAGCCGGACCAACCAGGGTGTCGAACAGAAGGCTGGGACGTCAACCGTCCGATGCCGCAGGGGATGTTGGGGCGCTCACGTCGAAGAACTCGGCATGCTCCTCGACTTTCATCAGGGCGGCCAGAGCAACCGCTTTCTCCGCCCCTTGATCCGCGCTCCCCCACATCACCGCCCGCCCACGGGTCAGTTGGACCGTAATGTCATCATATGAGCGCACCTCGATGAGCTGTGCGTCCCGGTATGCGACCTTCGGCAGGTCCGCCGCGACTCGAACAGCCGCCGCCAATAGTCGTTTTGTACCAAAAAGTCGATAGCTCGCGGAGTCGCGGTAGGGCCGCAATTCGATGATGGGCACACCCTTCAGTGGAGCGTCCCGCTCGTCGAACCGGAAGCCGTCCGCGTCCACTTCGGCGAAGTACCCGTCACCTTTCACCAGGGCGGCGGGAGTTCGCTCCGTCACTTTCAGTGTGATCGCGTGCGGCCACGAACGCTCCACTTCCACCGCGGAGATGCGCGGCAGCCGGGCCTTCAGCCGGCGGGCGATCACATCCGTGTCCACGGAAACCAGCGGCCCGTTGAGCGGGACCTGCGCGGCGTCGCGGACCTCGTCGGGGTGGAGCACCTCGGTGCCCGTCACGCGGACCTGCGTCGCGCGCAGCCACGCGGAGCCGTACAGCAGCCAGGTCCCGGTGCCGCCCAGCACGGTGGCTGCGGCGAGCGCCGTCAGGACGATGACGCGCCGGCTCCGCCGCGGCGGGAGTCCGGTCCCGCCGTCCTGGTCGCCGGCCACCTCGACGGTCGTCGGTACGGCCACGTTCGCCTCCGGGGTCGTCGGAACTGCCTTCCGCTTCCGGGCAGGCTAGTCGTCGTGCTGGGTGGCCGGGCGGCCGCGCGCCGCCCGGCGGGCCGGGCCCCCTCCCCCGTGACCCCAACGGAGCACGGGGCACCCCCGGCGCCGTGCGCAGGGGGTGCCGGAGGTGCCCGGCCGGCGCCGGGGTTCAGCCGCGGCGGGCGGCGATCGCCTCGTGGACCATGCCGACGAGCAGCTCGTCGGCATGGGGGCGGCCGAACTCGGCTGCCGCGCGCGACATTTCGTACAGGCGGTGCGGATCGGTCAGGACCGGCAGCACGTTGCCGAGCACCCAGTCCGCGCTCAGGTCGGCGTCGTCGACGATGACGCCGCCGCCCGCCTTGACGACCGGCTGCGCGTTCAGCCGCTGCTCGCCGTTGCCGATCGGCAGCGGGACGTACGCGGCCGGCAGCCCCACGGCCGAGAGCTCGGCGACGGTCATGGCGCCGGCCCGGCAGAGCATCATGTCGGCGGCGGCGTAGGCGAGGTCCATCCGGTCCAGGTAGGGGACCGGGATGTACTGCGGCATGCCGGGCATGTTGTCCGCGTGCGGGAGCTCGTTCTTCGGGCCGACCGCGTGCAGGATCTGGACACCGGACTGCTGCAGGCGCGGGGCGACGGAGGCGATCACCTCGTTGAGCCGCCGGGCGCCCTGGGAGCCGCCGGAGACCAGCAGCGTCGGCAGGGTCGGGTCGAGGCCGAAGGCGGCACGCGCCTCCGCGCGGACCGCGGCGCGGTCGAGGGTCGCGATCGACCGGCGCAGCGGGATGCCGATGTAGCGCGAGTGCCGGAGCTTGCTGTCCGGGGTGCTCACGGCCACGAAGCCGGTGTAGCGGGAGCCGATCTTGTTGGCGAGGCCCGGACGCGCGTTGGCCTCGTGCACCACGATCGGCACCCCGAGCCGCTTGGCGGCCAGGTAGCCGGGCAGGGCGACGTAGCCGCCGAAGCCGACGAGCGCGTCGGCCTTGGTGCGCTCCAGGATCTGCTCGGCGGCCTTGATGGTGCCGCGCAGCCGCCCTGGGACGGTGATCAGCTCGGGCGTGGGCTTGCGCGGCAGCGGGACCGCGGGGATGAGCGCCAGATCGTAGCCGCGTTCGGGCACCAGGCGGGTCTCCAGACCCCGCTCGGTGCCGAGTGCCGTGATCCCCACGGTCGGGTCCTGCCTGCGCAGGGCGTCGGCGAGCGCGAGCGCGGGCTCGATGTGGCCGGCGGTCCCCCCACCGGCGAGTACGACATGCACCGAAATTCACCGCTCTCCGGACGGTCGCCGTCTGACGAACCGCCTCATCGTCCGTGTCATTGCCCCCGGCCAGTAGCCGGGCCCCCGCGCGTTGAGCGCCGCTCGCGCGCCGGGCTCGCTCCTCGCGAAGGAGATGAGCAGCCCGATCGCGAACATGGTCGGCAGGAGGGCCGAGCCCCCGTAGGAGAACAGCGGGAGCGGGACTCCGGCGATCGGCAGCAGGCCGAGCACCGCACCGATGTTGACCACGAACTGCGCCGTGATCCACGTCGTCACGCCTCCCGCGGCAAACCTGACGAAGGAGTCCTCCGTTCGACCGGCCACGCGGATACCCGCATAGCCTAGAGCCGCGAAGAGGACGAGCACCGACAGCGTGCCTGTCAGCCCCAGTTCCTCCCCGGTCACGGCGAAGATGAAGTCGGTGTGCGGTTCGGGCAGTTGGCCCCATTTCTCCACGCTCGCACCGAGTCCCGAACCGAACCATCCGCCCGAGGCGAGGGCGTAGATCCCGTGCACGGCCTGCCAGCAGCCGCCACCGGGAGTGACATCGGTGGCGCCGATGCAGGCCAGCCGCTCCATACGGTTGCCGCTGGTCTTGATCAGCAGGAAGCCGATGGCCGCCGCGACGCCCAGCACGCCCGCGAACAGCCGGGTGGGGGCGCCGGCGATCCACAGCAGGCCGAACAGGATCGCGGTGAGGATGATCGCGGTGCCCATGTCACCGCCGAGCATGATCAGACCGAGCAGCAGGAAGGCCACCGGCACCAGCGGGATCAGCAGGTGCTTCCACTGGACGAGGAGCTTCAGGTCCTCCTTGCGGGCCAGCAGGTCCGCGCCCCACAGGACGAGCGCGAGCTTGCCGAACTCGCTGGGCTGCAGCTGGAACGGGCCGCCGAGGTAGAGCCAGTTCTGGTTGCCGTTGACGGACTGCCCTATCCCCGGCACCTGGACCAGGGCCATCAGGAACACCGAGCCGACGAGCAGCGGGTAGGACAGCGCGCGGTGCAGCCGTACCGGCACTCGCGAGGCCGCGACGAGCAGGCCGGTGCCGAGCACGGCGGCGAACAGCTGCTTGCGGAAGTAGTACGTGGACGGCAGCCCGTACTCCAGCGCCTTGATCTGCGAGGCGGAGAAGACCATCACCAGGCCGAGCACGGTGATCAGCAGACTGCTGCCGAGGATGACGTAGTACGCGGTCAGCGGGCGGTCCCAGGCCCGCATGGCGCGGTCCAGGACGACCCTGGCGCCGCGCAGCACGCTGCCCCGCTGCGCCTTGCCGCCGGGCGTACGCGCCCCGCGGGCCGCGGCCCCGGGGCGGGGCGGCGCCGCCCGCGGGGGGCGGGCGGGCGCCTTCAGGGCGTTGCGGGAACGAGAACCGGAGGCGTCACCGTGGTCGGCTGCCGTCATGTCCCCTCCTAGGTCGCGGTGCGGGCCGGAGCGGCTCCGGCTACTGCCCGGCGCCGGGCGCCCGCAGATCCCGTACGGCCTCCGCGAAGGCGTTTCCGCGAGCCTTGTAGTTCGCGAACATGTCCATCGAGGCGCAGGCCGGTGCCAGGAGCACCGTGTCCCCCGGGTGGGCGAGGTCCCGCGCGGCGTGGACGGCCGCCGCCATCGCCCCAGTGTCGGTGCGGTCGAGGTCGACGACCGGGACCTCGGGGGCGTGTCGCGCGAGCGCTTCACGGATGACGGCGCGGTCGGCCCCCATCAGCACCACGCCGCGCAGCCGCTTGGCCGCGGCCTTGACCATCTCGTCGAAGGCGGCGCCCTTGGCGAGGCCGCCGCCGATCCAGACGATGTGCTCGTACGCGGCGAGGGAGGCCTCGGCGGCGTGGGTGTTGGTGGCCTTGGAGTCGTCGACGTAGTCCACGTCGTCGATCCGGTCCACGTGGGCGATGCGGTGGGCGTCCGGCCGGAAGGCGCGCAGGCCGTCCCGGACCGCGGCCGGCGGGACGCCGAACGCGCGGGCGAGGGCGGCCGCCGCCAGGGCGTTGGCGATGTTGTGCGGCGCCGGCGGGTGCACGTCGGAGACCTCGGCCAGCTCTTGGGCGTTCTTGTGGCGCTCGGGCGCGAAGGCCCGGTCGACCAGGATGCCGTCGACGACGCCGAGCTCCGAGGGCCGCGGGCTGCCCAGGCCGAAGCCGATCGCGCGGCAGCCCTCCTCCACGTCGGCCTCGCGCACCAGCGCCTCGGTGGCCGGGTCGGCGAGGTTGTAGACGCAGGCGACCTTGTTGCCCTCGTAGATGCGGCCCTTGTCGGCGGCGTAGGCGGCCATGGAGCCGTGCCAGTCGAGGTGGTCCGGGGCGAGGTTGAGGACCGCGGCCGAGTGCGGGCGGACCGAGGGGGCCCAGTGCAGCTGGTAGCTGGACAGCTCGACGGCGAGGACGTCGTACTCCTCGCCGGACAGGACGACGTCCAGGACGGGCGTGCCGATGTTGCCGACCGCGGCGGTGCGCAGGCCCGCGGCGGCCAGGATGGAGGCGAGCATCTGCACGGTCGTCGTCTTGCCGTTGGTGCCGGTGACGGCGAGCCAGGGCGCCGCCCCGGGGCCGCGCAGCCGCCAGGCCAGCTCCACGTCGCCCCACACGGGCACGCCCGCGGCCTCGGCGGCCGTGAAGAGCGGGGCGGCGGGCTGCCAGCCCGGCGAGGTGACGATCAGTTCGGTGCCCTCGGGCAGGGTCCGGCCGTCCCCGAGCCGCACGGTGACGCCCAGCGCCTCCAGTTCGGCGGCCTGGGCCCGGGCCGGCTCGTCGTCGCCGTCGTTGACGACCGTGACGCGAGCCCCGAGGGCGTGCAGCGCCTTGGCGGCGGGCACGCCCGAGACGCCCAGGCCGGCGACGGTGACCCGGCGGCCCGGCAGGCCGAGCCGCCCGGCCGCCTCGACGGCGGCCGGCGGAGGTCCGTCCTGACGGGGGCCGGGTTCCTGCCCGGGGACCGGGGTCACTGAGCGGCCACCCAGCCGGCGTAGAAGAGACCGAGACCGACGGCCATGCACATGCCCTGGATGATCCAGAAGCGGACCACTACCAGGACCTCGCTCCAGCCCTTGAGCTCGAAGTGGTGCTGCAGCGGCGCCATGCGGAAGACGCGCTTGCCGGTCAGGCGGAAGGAGCCGACCTGGATGACCACGGAGAGGGTGATCAGGACGAAGAGGCCGCCCAGGATGGCCAGCAGCATCTCGGTGCGGGAGCAGATGGCCAGACCGGCCAGGGCTCCGCCGAGCGCGAGGGAGCCGGTGTCACCCATGAAGATCTTGGCCGGCGAGGTGTTCCACCACAGGAAGCCGAAGCAGGCGCCCATCAGCGCGGCGGCCACCACCGCCAGGTCGAGCGGGTGCGGTACGTCGTAGCAGCCTGGTCCCGCGGTGATGACGTTGGAGCAGGACTGGCCGTACTGCCACACGCCGATGACGGTGTAGGAGGCGAAGACCATCACCGAGGCGCCGGTGGCCAGGCCGTCGAGGCCGTCGGTGAGGTTCACGCCGTTCGACATCGCGAGGATCATGAACAGCGCCCAGATCACGAAGATCACCGGGCCGAGCGACCAGCCGAAGTCCTGTGTGAACGACAGCCGGGTGGAGGCCGGGGTGACGCCGCGGGAGTCGGCGAACTGCAGCGACAGCACCGCGAAGGTGATGCCGACGATCAGCTGGCCCGCCATCTTCGCCTTGGCCCGCAGACCGAGGCTGCGCTGCTTGACGATCTTGATGTAGTCGTCGAGGAACCCGACCACGCCCAGGCCCGTGAAGAGGAAGAGCACCAGCACGCCGGAGATCGTCGGGCGCTCGGAGGTGATGACCTTGGTGAGCGCGTACGCGACGAGCGTGGCCAGGATGAAGGCGATGCCGCCCATGGTGGGCGTACCGCGCTTGCTGTGGTGCTCCTTCGGGCCGTCGTCGCGGATGAACTGCCCGTAGCCCTTGCGGGCCAGCAGCTTGATCAGCATCGGGGTTCCGATGAGGGACAGGAACAGCCCGAGCACGCCCGAGACCAGGATCTGGTTCATTACTGAGCGCCCCCGCCCTCGACGCCGTCGAGCAGCGCGAGTGCGACCCGCTCCAGGCCGACCGCCCTCGATGCCTTCACCAGCACGACGTCCCCCGGACGCAGTTCACTGCGCAGCAGGTCGATCGCCGCCTCAGCGTCGGACACGTGCACCGACTCCTCACCCCACGAACCCTCGTTGTAGGCGCCCATTTGCACCCAGGCGGCCGCCTGGCCGCCGACTGCCACGAGCTTGCTGACGTTGAGCCGGACGGCGAGCCGTCCGACAGCGTCGTGCTCCGCGAGGGCCTCCCCGCCGAGCTCCGCCATCTCGCCCAGCACCGCCCACGTGCGTCCCCCGCGTGCCTCGGCGGCACGCCCCATGGCCGCGAGCGCGCGCAGGGCGGCTCGCATGGACTCGGGGTTCGCGTTGTAGGCGTCGTTCACGACCGTTACGCCGTCAGGCCGTTCGACGACCTCCATACGCCAGCGGGACAGCGTCCCCGCCTCGGAGAGCGCGGTGGCGATCTCGTCGACGGGCATGCCGAGTTCACGGGCAACGGCGGCCGCGGCAAGCGCGTTCGACACGTGGTGCTCACCGTACAGGCGCAAGGTCACTTCGCTGCACCCGGTAGGTGTTGTGAGCGCGAAGACGGCCTGACCTCGGTCGTTGAGGCGGACGTTCTCGGCGCGGACGTCGGCGTCGGCGGACTCGCCGAACAGCACGACGCGCGCCGCGGTGCGGGAGGACATGGCGCGTACGAGGGGATCGTCCGCATTCAGCACGGCGACGCCGCCTTCGGCGGCCTCCGGCAGCGCCTCGACCAGCTCGCCCTTGGCCTGGGCGATCTGCTCGCGGCCGCCGAACTCGCCGATGTGGGCGGTACCGACGTTGAGGACGACGCCGATGCGCGGCGGGGTCAGCTCGGTGAGGTAGCGGATGTGGCCGATGCCGCGGGCGCCCATCTCCAGCACCAGGTGCCGGGTGGAGGCGTCGGCGCGCAGCGCGGTCAACGGCAGCCCGATCTCGTTGTTGAGCGAGCCGGGCGTCCAGACGGTCGGAGCCAGCCGCTTGAGCACCTGTGCGGTGAGGTCCTTGGTGCTGGTCTTGCCCGCCGATCCGGTCAGCGCCACGAGGGTCGCGCCGAGCCGTTCGATGACCTGCGCGGCCAGGGCGCCGAGGGCGAGCTGGACGTCGTCCACGACGATCGCGGGCACGCCGACCGGCCGGGCGGCCAGCACGGCCACCGCCCCGGCCGCGACGGCCTGCTTCGCGTAGTCGTGGCCGTCCACGTGCTCGCCCTGGAAAGCGACGAACAGGCCGCCCGGCGTCACCTTGCGGGAGTCGATCTCGACGGACCCGGTGACGGGCAGCGTCGGGTCCGGTATGTCGTGCGTGCTCCCGCCGACCGCGTGTGCGACCTCGGCGAGGGTGAGTGGGATCACAGCTGGTCCTGGTCCTTCTCCTGCGCTGGTGTGGCGGCGGCCCGTTCGACGGCCGCGCGCAGCACTTGTCGGTCGTCGAAGGGGCGTACCACTCCGGCGATGTCCTGGCCCTGCTCATGGCCCTTGCCGGCCACCAGTACGGTGTCGTCCGGCCGGGCAAGGGCGACGGCGGTAGCGATGGCCGCCGCCCGGTCGGGTTCGACGACGACATGACCCCGCTCGTGCGCGGGCACCCCGGCCGCTCCCGCCAGCATCGCGGTGAGGATCGCGAGCGGGTCCTCGGAGCGGGGGTTGTCGGAGGTCAGCACGGCCGTGTCGGCCAGCCGTGCCGCGGCGGCGCCCATCGGGCCGCGTTTGGTCTCGTCGCGGTCGCCGCCGCAGCCGAGGACGATGTGCAGGCTGCCCTTGGTGACCTTGCGCAGGGCCCGCAGCACCGATTCCACGGCGTCGGTCTTGTGTGCGTAGTCGACGACGGCGAGGTACGGCTGTCCCGCGTCGACGCGCTCCAGCCGGCCCGGCACGCCCGGGACGGCGGCGACGCCCTGGGCGGCCGTCTGCGGGTCGATCCCGGCCGTCGCCAGGGCGGTGATCGCGGCGAGCGCGTTGGCGACGTTGAAGGGCCCGGGAAGGGGCGAGGCGGCCTCGATCCGCACGCCGCCGGGACCGGCCACGGTGAAGGTGGACCGCATCGGCCCGGTCACGACGTGCTCGGCGCGCCAGTCGGCGTCCGGGTGGCCCTCGGCGGAGAAGGTGGTGACCGGGACCTGGGACTCGCGCACCAGGCGGCGGCCGTACTCGTCGTCGATGTTGACCACCCCGGCCTTGCTGCGGCGCGGGGTGAACAGCTGCGCCTTGGCCTGGAAGTAGTCCTCCATGCCCGAGTGGAACTCCATGTGCTCGGGGCTGAGGTTGTTGAAGACGGCGACGTCGAAGACCGCGCCGTCCACCCGGCCCAGCACCAGGGCGTGGCTGGAGACCTCCATGACCAGGGCCTCGATGCCGCGCTCGCGCATCACCGCGAAGAGCGCCTGCAGATCCGTGGCCTCGGGGGTGGTGCGCTCGCTCTTGAGCCGCTCGTCGCCGATCCGCGACTCGACCGTGCCGATCAGTCCCGTCCTGTCACCGTGCACGGCGCGCAGGCCGCCCTCGATGAGATAGGCGGTGGTGGTCTTGCCGGAGGTGCCGGTGATGCCGATCTGCAGCAGGCCCTCACCCGGCCGGCCGTAGATCTCGGCGGCCAGGTCGCCCATCCGGGACCTGGGGTCCTCGACCGTCAGCACCGGCAGGCCGGTCGCGGCGGCGCGCTCGGCGCCCGCGGGATCGGTGAGGATCGCCGCGGCCCCCAGTTCGGCCGCCTGCGGTGCGAAGTCGGCGCCGTGGAAGCGGGCGCCGGGCAGCGCGGCGTACAGGTCGCCGGGGCGGACGGCCCGTGAGTCGTGCGTGATCCCGGTGACCGGGGCGGCACCGGGCGCGGGCGGTTCCACGCCCAGCCGCGCGGCCAGTTCCGCGGGCGGTACGGGGCGGACCTGGGCGGGGCGGGGTGCGCCCGGCCGCTTCTGTTCGGGACCGGGGGGCTGATCAGCGTGTGACACGGCCGTGAGAGTACCCGCCGGGCCGGGCTCCGGGCCAAAAGCCTCTCGCCGGGCTTCCGGCCTGCTGCTTCCTCCGGTACGGTCCGCGTGCGCGGGGCTACCGCCCGTACCCGGGGCTGTGGGGTCGTGTCCGTTCACGGCCGCCGTTCCTTCCTCCCCTGCTCGCCGGTCACGGCTTCGAGGGGTCCCACTCGACCGGCAGGTTCGGGGTCTTGGCTCCGCTCGGCGCCACCTGCAGGGACTTCAGGGTGAACTCCATGACCCGCTTGAACACCGGGCCGCAGATCTGACCACCGAAATAACTGCCGCGGGTCGGGTTCTGGATCACGCAGGACACGGTCACGCGCGGGTCGTCCGCGGGAGCGAACCCCATGAAGGAGGCCGTGTAGCCGCTGTAGGTGCCCGTTTCCGGGTCCACCCGGTTGGCCGTGCCGGTCTTGCCGGCCACGCGGTACCCGGCGATCCGCGCCTTGGTTCCGGTGCCCTGCTCGTCGCCGACCACGGACTCCAGCATGGTGGAGAGCGTCCTGGCGGTCTTCGTGCTGACCACCCGGGTCTTCGCCGGTTCCCGGGACGGGACGAAGCGGCCGTCCGGGCCGGTCGTGCCGCGCACCAGACTGGGTTCGACCCGCACCCCGCCGTTGGCGATCGTCGAGTAGACCGAGGTGGCCTGCAGCGCGTTGAGCGACAGGCCCTGCCCGAAGGGGATGGTGTACTGCTGGGACGCGTTCCACTTGTCCGGCCTCGCCAGGATGCCGGGCGTCTCTCCGGGGAACCCGACCCCCGTGGGCCGCCCGATGCCGAATTTCCTCAGATAAGAGTAGAGGACGCGATTGGCCTGCTTCTGGTTCTTGCCGAGCTGCTCTGCGGCCAGGATCGTGCCGATGTTGCTGGATTTGGCGAGCACGCCGTTCAGCGTCAGGTACCAGGTGCCGTGGTCCACGTCGTCGTGGAAGACCCGGTCGGCGCGCGGCAGGGTGCCGGGCACCGTGACGTGGGTGTCGGGGGTGGCCACGCCCTCGTCGAGGACCGCGGCCATGGACATCAGCTTGCTGACACTGCCGGGCTCGTACGCGTCCTGCAGGGCCGCGTTGCCGAGTGCGGTGGGGTCCGCCCGGGACAGGTCGTTGGGGTCAAAACCGGGGGCGTTGGCCATGGCCAGCACCTGCCCGGTGCGGGTGTCCTGGACGATCACGTACCCGCGGTCGGCGTCGGACGCCCGCACCTGCTGGGTGATCGCCCGCTGGGCCGCCCACTGGATGTCCCGGTCCAGCGTCAGCTCCACGTCGGTGCCGGGCTCCGCGGCGCGCTCCTGCATGCTGGCCGTCGGCACCCGGCGGCCGCCGGACTGGGCGTAGGTGACGGTGCCGTCCTTGCCCGCGAGCGCCTTGTCCAGGCGGCTCTCCAGGCCGCCGCCGCCCGCGCCGGAGGCGTTCACCCAGCCGACCACGCCCGCCGCGAGGTCGCTCGCGGGGTAGACGCGCTTGGCGTGCCGGAGCCGGAAGACGCCGGCGAGGTAGTTGACGCCGTCGCCCTTCTCGGCCCGGTCGGCGAGCGCGCTCTGCAGGTCCTTGATCTGGTTCCAGACCTGCGGCGACTGCTGCCGCGCGATGATCTCGTTGCGCGATCGCGGGTAGTTGGCGAGCTGCTTCGCGATCTTCTTCTCGTCCCCGTCGACGATCGGCGCGAGCAGTTCGGCGGCGCGTGCCGGGGCGTCCTCGGCCTTGGCGTACTTGGGGGTGAAGAGCATCGGGTCGGCCGTGATGTCGTACGCGTCCACGGTGGTGGCCAGGTCGACCCCGCTCCGGTCGGTGATCGTCCCGCGCTCGGCGGCGAGGGTCACCTTGACGTTCCGGTTGACCTCGGCCTTGGCGGCGTACGTCGCGGCGTCCACGGCCTGCACCTGGAAGAGCCGGATGACGAAGGTCAGCATCACCAGGGTCAGCGCGAAGCTGACCAGCCGCAGGCGGGGGCGCGGCCGGCCGAGCCGCAGCAGCGGGGCACCGGCCGGTGTGACCGGGCGCGGGGGCCTGCGCCGCGGCGGTACGGCCGCGCGGCCGCCCCGGTCCCGGGCGGCGGCGTCGCGGTCGCGCCCGCCGGCCGGCTTGCGGGCGGCGGGGGTGCGGCGGTGCGCCACGCCGGAGGTGCCCGGTCCCTCCTCGCCGGAGGTGGGCCTGCGGGCGCGCGGGTCGCGGCCCGTCCCACGGGCGGCCCGGGCGGCGTCCTCGCGCTGCCGGGCGCCGCGTGCGGCGGGCCGGCGAGCCCCCTGCTGCCCGGGAGTCGTCCTGCGCCGGGGCTCCCCGGACTCGCCGCCGCGTGCGGGGGCTCCGGCGTCGCCGTCGCGCCCCCGGGGCACCTGCCGGCGCCGGGGGGCGGCCCCGCCGCCGTCACCGCGGTCACCGCGGCCCTGGGCGCCCTTCTCCCGGTCGGCCCGGTCACGCCGATCGCCCCGTTCGCCCCGTTCGCGCGGCGGCTCCCCGTCGCGGGTCACCACGCCCCGGCACCTTCCCGGCCGGCCGGACGGGCGGATCGGGGCGGATGGAGGGCACGGGGCCCCGGAGCTGCGGTCACGGGGTCTCCTTCGGGCTGGTGCTGGGCTTGGCGGACGGCGTCGGGCCCAGGGAGGCGGCCGCGGAGCCGCTGGGCGCGACGGTGGCGGGCGCCGTGCTCGGGCTGGGCGCCGGCACGTACGGCGCGGCGCCGGGGCTGCCGAGGACGGTGCCGTCGGGGGCGAGGAAGGCCGGGTTGCCGCCGGGGACCATGCCCAGCTCGCGGGCCTGCTCGTCCAGCGCGTCCGGCGCCGAGTACCGGTCGACCTCCTGCTGCAGCGCCTGCTCCTCGTCGGTGTACTGGGTGGTCTTCTTCTGCAGCTCGCTGAACTTGAAGGAGTCCCGGTTCACCGCCGAGTTGAGCAGCAGCAGGGTGATCAGGCCGCCGCCCAGCAGCAGCACGATCAGCAGCACGAAGGGCGAGCGCGCCGCCGAGCTGCGCCGCCTCATTTCAGGGCCTCGCGGATCCGCTGGGCGCCGCGCAGGCGGGCCGGGGCGGCCCGGCGGTTGGCGGCGATCTCGTCCTCCGTGGGCAGCTCGGCGCCGCGGGTGAGCAGCTTGAGCCGCGGCTGGTACTGCTCCGGCACCACGGGCAGCCCGGGCGGCGCCGTGGTGGCCGCGCCGGCCGCGAGGACTCCCTTGACGAGGCGGTCCTCCAGGGAGTGGTACGACAGCACGGCGATCCGGCCGCCCACCGCGAGCGCGGCGACGGCCGCCGGGATGGCCCGCTCCAGCACCGTCAGCTCCCCGTTGACCTCGATGCGCAGCGCCTGGAAGGTGCGCTTGGCCGGGTTGCCGCCGGTGCGCTTGGCGGCCTGCGGCAGCGCCTCGCGGATCAGCTCGACCAGCCGGGCGCTGGTGGTGAAGGGCTCGCGTTCCCGCTCGCGGACGACCGCCTCCACGATCTTGCGGGCGAACTTCTCCTCGCCGTACTCGCGCAGCACCCGCACCAGCTCGCCCGGCGGATAGGTGTTGAGGACCTCGGCGGCGCTGATGCCCGCGGTCTGGTTCATGCGCATGTCGAGCGGCGCGTCCTGGGCGTAGGCGAAGCCCCGGTCGGCCTCGTCCAGTTGCATGGAGGACACGCCGAGGTCGAACAGGACGCCCTGCACCTTGGGGACGCCGAGCCGCTCCAGCACCTCGGGGATCTCGTCGTAGACCGCGTGCACGAGGGTGGCCCGGTCCCCGTACGGCGCGAGCCGCTCACCGGCGAGCTTGAGCGCGGCGGGGTCGCGGTCGACGGCGACCAGCCGGACCTCGGGGAACCGCCGCAGCAGTGCCTCGCTGTGCCCGCCGAGGCCGAGGGTGGCGTCCACGACCACGGCGCCCGGCGCGTCGACGGCGGGGGCCAGCATGTCCAGGCAGCGGTCCAGCATGACCGGGACGTGGCGTGGCTCGGACGGGGTGGTGCTCATGAAGCCCTTCTCATCTGCTCGCGGGGACGTACCACTGGGTCCCCGCCCGCTCGTGGGCGGCCATCTGGCACCGGGGAAGGAGTGCCAGCGGACCGGGGAGCGGGAGGAGGCCGAGCGTCACGTACACGGACGTGAGTCATCAGGCTACGGGCGAGGTCACAGTAAGCCGGGAGGCACCTCCTGGGACAACGCCGAAAAGGCGTCTTCCTGACCCGCCAGATAGTCCTCCCAGGCCGCCGCGTCCCACACCTCGACCCGGGTGTTGGCGCCGATCACCGCGCATTCGCGCCGCAGTCCGGCGTAGTCGCGCAGGGGCTGCGGGAGGGTGACCCGGCCCTGTTTGTCGGGCACCTCGTCGTGGGCGCCGGCGAAGAGCACCCGCATGTAGTCGCGTGCCGCCTTGGAGGTGAGGGGGGCCCGGCGGAGCTCCTCGGTGAGGGCGCGGAAGCCCTCGACCGGCCATACGTACAGGCAGCGCTCCTGGCCCTTGGTGATGACCAGGCCGTCCGCGAACTGTTCGCGGAACTTCGCGGGGAGGACCAGCCGGCTCTTGTCGTCCAGCCGTGGCGCGTACGTCCCGAGGAACATCCGCACCTCCCGCGCTAGGCTGGCGACCCACTTCGCGCCACTTTACTCCACCGGTCCCCACGGTCAACGAGAAGCCTGCCCTGGCGCAGGCGCCCTCGCGGGCCCGGGCGACCGAATCACCCGCACGGGCGAGCGCGCGCGACGCCTGTGGGTTACCTCACAGTGCACCGGTTTGACCGAGATTTGCCGACCTCACAGCAGGTCGGAAGAGACGGCGCGCTCTACGGTCGTGTCATGTCGATAAACGCGCATCAGTCCGCGGTTCCCGCCGGCACCGGCACGGCGTCCGTCACCAACCGGCTGGTCGAGGCGAACCGGCGCTACGCGGAGCAGTTCCGCGACCCCGGCATGGACGCCCGCCCCGTGCTCGAGGTGGCCGTGGTCGCCTGCATGGACGCCCGCCTCGACCTGCACAAGGCGCTGGGCCTGGAGCTCGGCGACTGCCACACCATCCGGAACGCCGGCGGCGTGGTCACCGACGACACCATCCGCTCGCTCACCATCAGCCAGCGCGCGCTGGGCACCCGCTCGGTCGTGCTGATCCACCACACCGGCTGCGGCCTGGAGTCGCTGACCGAGGAGTTCCGCACGGAGCTGGAGGAGGAGGTGGGCCAGCGTCCCACCTGGGCGGTGGAGTCCTTCCGCGACGTCGAGCAGGACGTGCGGCAGTCGATGCAGCGGGTCCGGACGTCTCCCTTCCTGGCCCACACGGACGATGTGCGGGGGTTTGTGTTCGACGTGCACACCGGCCTGCTGCGCGAAATCACAAACGAGTAACGGAAGCGGAGTGACGCGGAGCATAGTTGAAGGAGAGAATGCTTCGTGTGACGGGGAGGGCCGGTCCAGGGATGACCGCGACCCTAGGAACGGGCCGAGGAGTACCGGGTGACGACCTATGACGCACGAGCGAGCCTCAGCGATCTGACTGCCACGGCGGACCGCGTACGCCGGTCGGTGGAGAACGTGATCGAGGGCAAGCCCGAGGTCGTACGGACTGCGCTGACGGTGTTGCTCGCCGAGGGACATCTGCTGATCGAGGATGTCCCCGGCGTCGGCAAGACGATGCTTTCCAAGGCGCTGGCCCGGTCGATCGACTGCTCGGTCCGGCGCATCCAGTTCACGCCTGACCTGCTGCCGTCGGACATCACCGGAGTCAGCGTCTTCGACCAGCAGCGCCGCGACTTCGAGTTCAAGCCGGGCGCGATCTTCGCGCAGATCGTCGTCGGCGACGAGATCAACCGCGCGTCGCCCAAGACGCAGTCCGCGCTGCTGGAGTCGATGGAGGAGCGGCAGGTCACCATCGACGGCAGCACCTACCCGCTGCCGAGCCCCTTCATGGTCATCGCCACCCAGAACCCGGTGGAGATGGAGGGAACGTATCCGCTGCCCGAGGCGCAGCGGGACCGCTTCATGGCCAGGGTCTCCATCGGCTACCCCAGCATGGAGGCCGAACTGGAGATGCTCGACGTGCACGCGGGCGTCAGCCCGCTGGACGACCTGCAGCCGGTCGCCCACGCGCACGAGATCGTCAAACTGGTCGACGCGGTACGGACGGTGCACGTGTCCGCGGCCGTGCGGCACTACGCGGTGAGCCTGGTGTCGGCCACCCGGGACCACCCGGACCTGAGGCTCGGCGCCTCCCCGCGCGCCACGCTGCACCTGGTGCGCGCGGCACGCGCGGCGGCGGCCCTGGACGGCAGGGACTACGTGCTCCCCGACGACGTCCAGACGCTGGCCCCGGCCGTGCTGGCGCACCGTCTGCTGCCGACCGCGCAGGCCCAGTTGAACCGGCGCACCCCGGAGCAGGTCATCGCGGAGATCGTGCAGCGCACGCCGGTCCCCGACCCGTACGGCAACCGGTGACCCGGACGACGGGCGGGGGCGCTGGAGGTGCCGCGTGACCGAGCGTGAAAGCGGCTTCCGGGCCGCCCTGGGCGGCCTCACCACACGGGGCCGCTCGTTCCTCGCCGCGGGGATCGCGGCGGCCGTCTGCGCCTACGTCCTGGGGCAGCCGGACCTGCTGCGGGTCGGCCTGCTGCTGGCCGTGCTGCCGCTGGTCTGCGTGGCGGTCCTGTACCGCACGCGCTACCGCGTCGCCGGCAGCCGCAGGCTGTCGCCCTCGCGCGTGCCGGCGATGTCCGAGGCCCGGGTGCACCTGCGGGTGGACAACGTCTCGCGGCTGCCCACCGGGCTGCTGATGCTCCAGGACCGGGTGCCGTACGTGCTGGGGCCCCGGCCCCGCTTCATCCTGGACCGGGTGGAGCCCGGCGGGCACCGCGAGGTGTCCTACCGGGTCCGCTCCGACCTGCGCGGGCGCTACCCGCTGGGGCCGCTGCAGCTGCGGCTGACCGACCCCTTCGGCATGTGCGAGCTGACCCGCTCCTTCAGCGCGTACGACACCCTGACCGTGGTGCCCCGCGTGGAGCCGCTGCCGCCGGTCAAGCTCAAGGGCGACTCCTCCGGCTACGGGGAGAGCCGCACCCGGGCGCTGGCCCTGGCGGGTGAGGACGACGTGATCCCGCGCGGCTACCGCCACGGAGACGACCTGCGCCGGGTGCACTGGCGCTCCACCGCCAAGTACGGCGAGCTGATGGTGCGCCGGGAGGAGCAGCCGCACCGCGCCCGGTGCACGGTGCTGCTGGACACGCGTGCCGTGGCGTACTTCGGCGCCGGGCCCGACTCGGCCTTCGAGTGGGCGGTGTCCGGGGCGGCGTCGGTGGCGATGCACATGCTGGAGCGCGGGTACTCCGTACGGCTGCTCACCGACACCGGCAGCACGGTGCCCGGGTCCGAGGGCTTCGGCGGCACCGACTCCTCGGACGCGGCAGGCGCCATGCTGGACACCCTGGCCGTGGTCGACCACTCGGACGGCGCCGGGCTCTCGCGTGCGCTCGACGTGCTGCGCACGGGCAGCGAGGGCCTGCTGGTGGCCTTCTTCGGGGACCTCGACGAGGAGCAGGCCGCGATGGCGGGGCGGATGCGGCAGCGGGCGGGGGCGGCCGTCGCCTTCCTCCTGGACAGCGCGGCCTGGGGGGCCCTGGACGAGGACGGGACGGCACAGCCCGCGGCCCCGGGGCCGGACGCCGGCGGGGTCGCGCCCGAGGGCGCCTCGGCGCGGACCGTGCGGATGCTGCACGAGGCGGGCTGGACGGTGCTCCGGGCCGCCGCCGGCGACGGGCTGCCCGATCTGTGGCAGCGGGCCGACCGGCACCGGTCGCGCGAGGAGGCGGGGACGCGATGATGAGCGGACGGGGACGGCTCGCGCTGTGCGCGGCGGCGGCCACACTGATGACCGCCTGCTCGCTGCTGCCGCTGGCGACGCCGAACTCGTGGATCCTGCAGGCCGTCTTCCTGGTGCTGCTGCAGACCGGGGTGGGCGCGCTGACCCGCCGGGCGCCACTGGCCCGGCCGCTGACCGTACTGGCGCAGGCGGTGTTCTCGCTGCTGGTGCTGACCTTGATGTTCGCGAGCGAGCAGGCCGTGCTCGGGTTCCTGCCCGGGCCCGCCGCGTACACCCAGTTCGGCAACCTGCTGACGGCAGCGATGCAGGACGTGACCCAGTTCGCGATCCCGG
The DNA here is from genome assembly GCF_035918135.1 of Actinacidiphila glaucinigra. NCBI lineage: Bacteria > Bacillati > Actinomycetota > Actinomycetes > Kitasatosporales > Streptomycetaceae > Actinacidiphila > Actinacidiphila glaucinigra. The sequence continues at coordinate 6,410,829 of NZ_CP109144.1, read as the reverse complement.
CGCCGGTCACCCCGGGCATCCGGCTGCTGCTGCTCGGCGGGGTGCTGCTGATCGGGCTGGCCGTGGACGCGCTGGCGGTGACCTACGACAGCGCGGCCCCGGCCGGGCTGCCGCTGCTCGCCCTGTACTCGATCGCGGCGGGGCTGGCCGGGGGCGACGGCACCCGCTGGCCGTACTTCATGCTGGCCGCCGTCGGCTACCTGCTGCTCCTGCTGGCCGAGGGCCGCGACCGGATCTCCCGCTGGGGCCGGGTCTTCGGCGGCGTCGGATCCGGGGCGCGCGCCGGCTACGGAGGGCCGACCGGGGCGGTGGCCCCGGTGCGGACCGGGCGCCGCATCGGGGCGATGGCGCTCGGCATCGCCCTGGTGGCGCCGGCCGCGCTGCCCTCCATGGGCGTGGGGCTGCTGCCGACCGGGGGCTCGGGCACGGGCAACGGGCGCGGCGGTGGAACGATCTCCGCGGTCAACCCGGTGGTCGCGCTCCAGGACAACCTGAACCAGTCCGACGACCGGGTGGTGATCCGCTACCGGACGAACGCCGTCTCCAACGCGGACATGTACCTGCGGATCGTGGCGCTCGACCGCTTCACGGGTGACAAGTGGGAGCCCGCCCAGCGTTCCCTCACCGGCGTGCCCAAGGTGCTGCCCAGCCCCCAGGGGCTCGGCCCCGGCGTGAAGGCCACGGAGGTCGCCACCTCGGTCGCGGCGGACAAGAGCTACGTCCAGATGTGGCTGCCGCTGCCGTACCCGGCCACCCAGGTGCAGGTCGACGGGCGCTGGCGCTTCGAGACCACGGGCCGCACCATCATCGGCGACCGGGGTCAGACCACCTCCGGCACGCAGTACCAGGTCAGCAGCCTGGCCCTGGAGCCGACCGCGCAGCAGCTGGCGAGCGCGCCGCCGGCCGACGACCGGCTGCGGGCCGAGTACACGAAGGTGCCGGACTCGCTGCCGCAGGTGGTGGCGCAGACGGCCCTAGACGTCACCAAGGACGCCGGCAACGACTACGAGCGGGCCCTCGCCCTGCAGCGGTGGTTCACCTCGGGCGCCTTCTCGTACGACACCTCGGTGCGCTCCGGCACCGGCGTGCAGGCGATCACCCGCTTCCTGCGCAACAAGGAAGGGTTCTGCATCCACTTCGCCTTCACCATGGCGGCGATGGCGCGGACCCTGGGCATCCCGGCACGGGTGGCGGTCGGCTTCACGCCCGGCACCGCGGAGTCGGACGGCGCGTACGCGGTGGGGCTGAAGGACGCTCACGCCTGGCCCGAGCTGTACTTCGAGGGTGTCGGCTGGACGCGGTTCGAGCCCACGCCCACCCGTGGCACCCTGCCGGACTACACCCAGGAGACGGCTCCCTCCGACACCGGGCCCTCGGCGCCCGACACGCCGGAGGAGTCCGCGGGGGCCGGCGCGAGCACCGGCCCGACCGTGGCCCCGACCTGCCTGGGCAAGGACGCCCAGCTCGGCAACTGCGACCCCCTGGGGCAGGCCTCGGGCACCGGCGGGGATGACGAGGGGCTGTGGCCGCGGATCCTCGAGTGGACGCTGCGCGTCCTCGCCTGGGCCGTGGTGCCGCTGGTGGTGCTCGTCCTGCTGCTGCCGCTGCTCTGGCGGCGCAGGCAGCGTTTCCAGCGGCTGGGCGGCGGCCAGGATCCGGCCGCCCTGGCGGCGTGGCTGGAGCTCACCGGGCGCGCCCGGGGCACGGCGCCGGACGGCGGGGACGCGCAGGGCGGGGCCCCGAAGGGCCTGACCCCGGGCGAGCTGGACGCCATGGGCGCCCGCGACGGCGCCCGGACCCTGGCGGCCTGGCTGGAGCTGATCGACACCGCCTGGGACTACGGTCTGCGGCCCGACGAGTCCGAGACACCGCGCCGGGTCGCGGGGCGCCTCGTCCGCGACGGCGGCCTGGAAGGGACCGCCGCGGAGGCGGCGCAGCGTCTGGCGTCCGCGGTGGAGCAGGCCCTGTTCTCGCCGCGGCCGCCGACCGCCACGGGCTCGGCGAAGGACGTGCAACTGGTCCGGGAGGGGCTGCGCAGGAACGTGGACGCCAGGACGCGGATCCGTGCCGTGCTGCTGCCGCGTTCCGCGGTCCGGGTCGTGTGGCGGTCCGCGGAGCGCTGGTCCGCGTTCTCCACCCGCGTGTCGGCCCGGCTGCGCGGCGCGGGCGACGCCGTGATGCGGCCGCTGCGGCAGCGCCGGGCCTCCTGAGGTTTCTGGGGGCGGCCGGGTGGCCGCCCCCAGGAGCCCGCACGTCGCGCACGCCGTGTGTCGCACGCCGCGGCACCACGGGGCGACAGCAGGGCAGCATGGCGAAGGGGGCGGGGTTCCGACCGGAACCCCGCCCCCTTCGTCTTCGTCTGTGTGTCAGTGGCCCTGTTCGTCGCGGCGCCGCTGCCAGCGCTCCTCGATGCGGTCCATCATCTTGCGCCGCGGCTGGTTGCGACGGCCGCGTCCGCCGGCCCCCTGCTGGGGCTGCCCCCCGGGAGCGGCGGCCGCACCCGGTTTGGCGGCACGACGCCAGCCGGTGACGGCGAGAACGGCACAGCCGAGCATCACGAGGAAGCCGACGACGCTGATCCAGGGCTGCTGGGCGATCATGCCACCCATCAGCAGCCCGATGCCCACCAGGAAGCCCGCTACAGCCAGGTAGACGCGCCGCCTGGTGTAGGTGCGCAGCCCGCTTCCCTCAAGCGCCGACGCGAACTTGGGATCTTCGGCGTACAGCGCTCGCTCCATCTGCTCGAGCATGCGCTGCTCGTGCTCCGAGAGCGGCACGGAGTCCTCCTCCTCGTCGGTCGCGGGGGAGCGACCGGTACGACCCTTCCAGGATAGGCAGGGAATCGCCCCCGTGAAACCCGCCCCACTACGCCAATCCGACGGGGGGTGTTTTCCCCGTCGAACGCCACGTCATGCCAGCATAAGGCCCTTGACCGGGAATCGGGGGGCGTGTGACGGACTCCTCCCGCTGGGTGACCGGAAGAGGCAACGCCGACCGCCCCCCGTTCCGGCTCAGCCGCGCTCGGCCAGCACGTGCAGCTGGGTCGCCACGGCGTGGAAGGCGGGCTGCTCGGCGGCGGCCAGTTCCAGCCTCAGCAGGGCGTCCATCGCGCCCGGTTCGGTGTCCACCAGGACGCCGGGCACCAGGTCGGCGAAAACGCGGACGCCGTGCACCGAGCCGACCCGCAGCCCGGCGTCGGCGACCAGGGCGGTGAGCTCGTCGGCGGTGAAGCGGCGGGGCATCGGATCACCCTCGCCCCAGCGGCCGTCGGGGTCGTCCAGGGTGTGCCGGGCCTCGCCGAAGTGACCGGCGAGCGCCCGGGCGAGGACGGCACCGTGGCGGCCGGCGGCGAGCAGGCTGAGGGCGCCGGAGGCGCGCAGGGTGCCCGCGGCGTTCCGCACGCCCTCGGCGGGGTCGTCCACGTACTCCAGGACGCCGTGGCAGAGCACGACGTCGTGGCTGCCGGCCGGCACGACGTCGAGCAGCCCGTGGGCGTCGCCCTGGACACCGCTGACACGTTCGGTGACGCCCGCCTCCGCCGCACGGCGTTCGAGGGCGAAGAGGGCGTCGGGGCTTGGGTCGACCACGGTGACCCGGTGGCCCAGACTGGCCACGGGCACCGCGAAGTTGCCGGTGCCGCCACCGGTGTCGAGCACGTCGAGGACGTCCCGTCCGGCGGCCTTGGCCTGCCGGTCCAGCGCATCGCGCAGGACCTCCCAGACCACGGCGGTACGCAGGGCTGCGCGGGGCCGCAGCGGTTCGGCCCCTCCTGGACGGGACATGCGGACGGCTCCTCGCGGACGGACGGGGCTGGGGACCGGTCGGCCCAGCCTGGGACCCACTCTAGTGGGCTGCCGCCCGGCGGCCGATCAAGCGGGACGGCCGGTCTGCGGCCGGTCCAGCACGGGTTGCAGCGCCAGCATGCGCTCCACGAGCCGCAGGAACATCTCCGTCGCGCGGACGAGGTCGTCGGCCTCGCGGGCGCTCACCGCGCCCTGGATGCCGGCCTCCGCGCGGGCCCGCTGCCGGGCGCCCGCCTCGAACAGGGCGCTCCACTCCGCCAGTTCGGGCGCGACCTCGGGCAGCACCTCCCAGGCGCTGCGTATCCGCTGCCGGCGCCGCCTGGTGGCTTCGGGGCGGCCGCGCACGGCGAGGACGGCGGCCGCGGTACGCAGGGCGGCCAAGTGGGCGGTGGCGAAGCGGTCGTTGGGGATCTCCAGGACGGCGGCCTCGTCGAGCCCCCGCCGGGCCTGGACGAGCAGGTCGAGGGCGGCCGCGGGGGCGTTGGCCCTGCGCAGCACGGGGTGGACGTCGGCGGCACTGCCGCCGGCGACGGCGCCGCTGCGGACTGACGCGGTCATCACATACCTCCTGTCTTCGCATGACGTGTCCGACACTTCCCTGCCTTCACCACTCATCGTGAAGCACACCTCTGACAATCGCGCTGACCTGGGGAAACGGCGGCCACGGCCGGACGGCGTCCCCGAACGTCCCCGGATTCGCGGTCCGATGGCGCCGTGGGTTAGTGTTTTTGCACTGACCAGTCAGTTCAAAAGAAAGGGGCGGCCACGTGATCACCGCCGAGGGGTACGGGCTCGAGGGGCCCCGGGGCCGGGTGTTCGGGGACGTCGCCTTCACCGCGCCGGCGGGCAGTCTGATCGCCGTCGAGGGGCCTTCCGGCTCGGGCCGGACCTGCCTGCTGCTGTCGCTGACCGGGCGCATGCGCGCCACCGAGGGCCGGGCCGAGGTCGCCGGGTTCCGGCTGCCCAAGCAACTCGCCGCGGTCCGCCGCGTCGCCGCGCTCGGCCCCGTCGCCGGGGTCTCGGAACTCGACCCCGGCCTCACCGTCGGCGAGCACCTGCGGGAACGCGTGCTGCTGCAGCGGCGGTTCGGTGGCTCGCTGCGCGAACTGCTGCGGCCCGGCGGAACCGGCGGGGCGCGTGTCGACGAGGCGCTCTCGGCGGCCGGGCTTGACCTGTCGACTCTGCCCAAGGCCGAACGCACCGCCGCCCGGGACCTGGAGCGGCTCGAGGCCCTGCGCCTGGGCACCGCCCTCGCGCTGCTGGCCCGTCCCGAGGTGTTGGCGGTGGACGACACCGACCACAAGCTGGCGCCGGCCGAACGCGAGTGGGCCTGGGCGATGCTGCGCGGCATCGCCGCGAACGGCACGACCGTGCTGGCGGTGTGCACGGATGCGCCGGAGGACGCCGTGGTGGTACGCACCCGGGCGCCCGCCGCGCACGGCCGCGCGACCGAGGACGCCGCCGCGGAGCCCGGTGCCGAGCACAACGACGAGCACCACGACGAGCACCACGACGACATCGACGAGGAAGGGGCGGCCGATGCGCACGCCGAGGCTGGCAGCGCTTGAGCTGAGGAAGTTCGGCAGGGGGCGGCTGCCGCGCGCGGCCATGGTGTCGCTGCTGCTCCTGCCGCTGCTCTACGGCGCCCTGTACCTGTGGTCGTTCTGGGACCCCTACGGGCGGCTGGACAAGATCCCCGTCGCCCTGGTGAACGCCGACGAGGGCACCACCGTGGACGGGCGACGGCTCGCCGCGGGCGACTCCATCGTGGACGGCCTGCGGGAGAGCGCCACCTTCGACTGGCGCGAGACCGGCGCCGCCGAGGCCGCCAAGGGCGTCCAGGACGGCGACTACTACCTGTCGCTCACCATCCCGCGGGACTTCAGCGCGCGCGTCGCGTCGAGCTCCGGCGACCACCCGCGCACCGGCGCGCTCCAGGTGCGCACCAACGACGCCAACAACTACATCGTGGGGCAGATCTCCCGAACCGTCTTCTCCGAAGTGCGGTCCGCCGCCTCCACCAAGGCGTCGAGGAACTTCTACGACCGGATCTTCGTGGCCTTCTCCGACCTCCACGACGAGACGGCCGAGGCCGCCGACGGCGCCGACGACGTCACCAAGGGCGCGGGCACGGCCCGTACGGGCTCCAAGGAACTCGGCGACGGCATCTCCAGCGCCGAGGACGGAGCGCGCAGGCTGGCCGGCGGCCTGCACACGGCGAAGCAGGGCAGCGGTTCCCTCGCCGGCGGGCTGGGAGCGCTCGACACCGGAGCGGGACAGGTCGCCGTGGGGACCCAGTCTCTGGCGGACAAGGTCAACGGCGCCTCTGACGAACTGACCTTCGTCAAACAGCACGTCAAGGAGATCAACGCGGTGGCGCGGGTCGTCGCCCGCGGCTCGCAGGCCGCCCGCGACGGCATCGACGACCTGCCGGGGCAGGCGGCGCAGGCGGTCGAGGACGCCGAGGACGCCGCCGCAGGGATCCACGACGCCTATGCCGAGCAGTGCCCCCTGGGCGCGGTCACCCCGCAGTGCCGGACGCTGAAGAAGGCTGTCGACGCCGCCGACGACGTGGCGGACGTCGCGCGCCGCCTCGACACCTATGTGCACGGGCACTCCGCGGCCCTGGACGGGCTCCGCGACGACCTGGGCGCGCTGCACTCGGCGGCCGTGGAGCTGTCCGACCCGGCGCTCGCCACGAAGCTCCGGAACGCCGTCGACGGCGTCAACCGGCTCAACGACGGCGCCCACAAGGTGGCGAAGGGCCTGCGGACCGCCTCCGCCGGCGCGGGCGCCCTGGACGCCGGGCTGCGGGACCTCGCCTCGGGGGCCGACACCCTGGCGGGCGGGATGTACCGGCTGTCGGACGGCAGCAACCGGCTGACGACCGGCCTGACCCGGCTCACCGACGGCAGCGGGCGGCTCGCCGACGGCCTGCACGACGGCGCGTCCCGGATCCCCGACTACGACGGCCGGGAGCGCACCGGCCGCACCGAGGTGATGGCCGACCCGGTCCGGCTCGCCGCCCGGTCGCTGCACAAGGCGCCCAACTACGGGACGGGCTTCGCCCCCTACTTCATCCCGCTGTCGCTGTGGGTCGGCGCGATGGTCGCCTACATGCTGCTGCAGCCGCTGAGCAGGCGCGCCATGGCCGCGGGCGCCCCCGCCCGGCGGATCGCGGTGGCCGGGTGGCTGCCGGTGGCGGCCATAGGGGTGCTGCAGACGCTGGCGCTGATGGCGGTGCTGCACTGGGCGATCGGCCTGCAGATGGTGCGGCCGGCCGGGACGATCGGCTTCCTCGTGCTGGTGACCGCCTGCTTCGCCGCCGTCGTGCAGTGGCTCAACGCCCGTTTCGGGCCGGCCGGCCGCGTGCTGGTGCTGGCACTGCTCATGCTGCAGCTCACCTCGGCGGGCGGCACCTACCCGGTGCAGACCAGTCCGGGCTTCTTCAACGCGATCCACCCCTTCCTGCCGATGACCTACGTCGTCGAGGGGCTGCGCCACCTCATCACGGGCGGTGGGCTCTGGCCCGTGTGGCGGGCGGTCCTGGTGCTGCTCGCCTTCACCGCGGGCGCGCTGGCGCTGACCGCGGTGTCGGCCCGCCGCAAGCAGGTGTGGACGATGGACCGGCTGCATCCGGAGCTGTCCCTGTGAGGCAGCGCCGATACGACCGCCCGGAGCGTAGAGAATCGTCGTCATGAACAGTGCACGACGGCAGGCCACCCGGCAGAGGCTCTTCCGGGCCGCGGTCACGCTCATCGCCGAGCAGGGTTTCTCCGCGACGACCGTCGACGAGATCGCCGAGCGCGCCGGGGTGGCCAAGGGCACCGTCTACTACAACTTCGCCAGCAAGAACGAGCTCTTCGAGGAGCTGCTGCGGCACGGCGTGGGCCTGCTGACGGCCTCCTTGCGGGATGCGGGCGCCGAGGTCACCGCGCGCGGCGGCAGCCACGTGGACGCCATCGACGCGATGATCAGGGCCGGGCTCGCCTTCATCGCGGAGTACCCGTCCTTCACGCAGCTGTACGTGGCCGAGCTGTGGCGGACCAACCGCGCCTGGCAGGACACGCTCATGGTGCTGCGCAAGGAGGCGGTCGCGGTCGTGGAGCAGACGCTGCGCGACGCGGTGGCGGCGGGCGAGCTCTCCGAGGAGATCGACGTGCCGCTCACGGCGGCCGCGCTCTTCGGGATGGTGCTCGTCGCGGCGCTCGACTGGCTGTCCTTCCAGCCCGAGCGGTCGATCGACGACGTGCACGCGGCCTTGTCGCGACTCCTGCAGGGACGGGTCGCGGGGCACGCCCGCGCCTGAACGCCGCCTTGTGGCGCGCCGCCCCGGCGCGGCCCGATCCCCCGTCGGGCCGTTCCGGGACGGCGCTCCCCCGTGCACCCCCGCTCCGGCCGGGCGTCGCAGCCGTTCCGCCGCCCCGTGTCGGCGGTGCCGGTGCCGTGCCCTTCCGTTGCCTCCACCTTGGCGTCGGGGCCGGTCCGCGCTCATCCGCGCAGGTACTCAAGTGGGGGTCTGAGTACAGGTACTCATCACCGCGTCGTATCACTCAAAGGCGGGCCGTACCTTTCCGGGGGTTCGGTAGCATCACGGCCCATGTCGGTACTTCCGCTCGTGTTCACCAGCGGCTGGGCGAGCGGGATCAACGCCTACGCCGTGGTCTTCCTGCTGGGCCTGATGGGCGTCACGGGCGTCAGCGACGAGGTGCCGCCGGCGCTGGAGCGCACCGATGTGCTGGTCGTCGCGGGGATCCTGTTCCTCTGCGAGGCGGTCGCGGACAAGATCCCCTACGTGGACACCACGTGGGACGCCGTGCACACGGCGATCCGGCCGGTCGCCGGAGCTGTGGTGGCGGCCCTGCTGGCCGGACAGGACGGCTCGCTGCCGCAACTGGCGGCGGGCGCGGTCGGCGGGACGACGGCGCTGGTGAGCCATCTGGTCAAGGCCGGGCTCCGGCTGGGCGTCAACACCTCGCCGGAACCCGCGAGCAACATCGTGATCAGTCTGGCGGAGGACGCCGGCGTCGCCACGATCATCGTCTTCGCGCTCTTCCACCCGGTGGCCGCGGCCTGCATCGCGGCTGTGCTGCTGGTGCTGGGCATCATCTTGGTGATCTTCATACTGTCGCGGATCCGCCGTGCCTGGCAGCGTTGGAAGGCCCGAAGAGAGCGCCGCAAGACCGGTCGCGGCGTTGTCGGTGGCTGGGGCTAGAGTCCCCTTCATGGCACGGATTGCGGTGATCGGCGCGGGGATGGGCGCCATGGCTGCCGCCGCCCGGCTCGCGATCGGCGGGCACCGGGTGGCGGTGTACGAGCGCGCCGGCACCCACGGGGGTGCGGTGCGGCGGCTGGAGCGCGCGGGCTTCGGGTTCGACACGGGCCCCGGTCTGCTGCACCTGCCGGCGGTCTACCGCGACCTGTTCGTCAAGACCGGCAGGGAGAGCCTGGAGGACAGCGTCACCCTCTCCCAGGTCGACCCGGCGAGCCGCCACGTCTTCTCCGACGGCACGTCCGTGTCGCTGCCCAACGCGTCGCGCGGCGGGGTCGTCGCGACCCTGGACGCGGCGCTCGGCGCCGGCGCGGGCGAGCGCTGGAGCGAGCTGCTGGTGCGGGCCCGGGAGGTCTGGGACGCCACGCGCCGCCCCCTGCTGGAGGACGCGCTCGCGGGCGACCCGTCCGCGCTCGGCCGGGACCCGTATCCGGCGCCTGCCGTGCGCCGCGGGCTGTTCCGGCGCGGCGCGCCCACCCTGGCCGACGTCGCCCGGCGCGAACTGGACGATCCCCGGCTCGCCGCGCTGCTCGGCTCATATGCCCTGACGTACGGCTTCGACCCGCGTACCGCGCCCGCGAGCGCCGCCGTGCTGCCGTACATGGAGCAGACCTTCGGCAGTTGGTACGTGCGCGGCGGCATGCGGGCACTGGCCGACGCCGTGCACGCGCGGTGCGTGGCGCGGAGGGTGGAGTTCCACTTCGGGACCGGGGTCGCGGGGATCGTGGAGAAGGCCGGCCGCGCGGCCGGCCTCGAACTCGCCGACGGCACAAGGGTGGAGGCCGACACCGTGGTCGCCGGTGTCGCGCCGTGGCTGCTGCCCCCGCTGCTCTCGCACGGCGCCGGAGGCGCCTGGCCCGCCGACCGGGTGTGGGACGGAGTCGGCCCCGGCGCCCGCTGCGAAGGCCCCGGGCGCCTCACGGTCTGCCTGGCGCTGCGCGGGGCCCGGCCCTCGGACGCCGCGCACCGTACGGTCGTGCACACCGCGGACCTGCAGGCCGAGGCGGCCGCCGTGGCACGCGGCGAGCTGTACGGCAGCCCGACGGTCACGGTACTGCGCCCCGACGACGACACCTTGCGGCCCGACGGCGCCTCGGAGTCGGTCACGCTCGGCGTGACGGTCCCGCCCCACGGCCCCTCGGGGGTGGACTGGCGTGCGCCGGGCCTGGCCGAGCGCGCCGCGGACGCGGTGCAGGCGGTCGCGGCCGCGGTGCTGCCCGATCTGACGGACCGCCTGCTGTGGCGGGCCGTGCACACCCCCGCCGACACCGAAGAGGAGACCGGCACCCCGGGCGGCCGGCTCCCCCGCCCTGCCCTGGCCGGCGCGGACGGGGCACATCTGCACCCCGGCAACCGGCTGCTCGTCCCTGGTCTGTACCTGGTGGGCGGCTGGTCCCACCCCGGCGGCGGCCTCGCCCACACCGGCATGTCCGGTGCCATCGCCGCCGACCTCGTCATGGGCGGTCCGGGCGGCAGCCGCTGAGTCGCGCGCCGCTGCCGCTGGTCCACCCACGGCGGCCCGTCGCCGCCGCGGACGTGGAGGTCCTCGGCGACGCCGGGCTGACGGGCCCGTCGTCGGGCGCTAGTTGTAGCGGTAGGGGTCGTACTGGTCGTACTGCCCCTGCCCCTGACCCTGCTGCTGGCCCTGCTGCTGGCCCTGCTGGTCGTAGGAGTTCTGCTGCTGCGGGGCGTAGGGCTGCTGCTCCCCGCCCTGCTGCGGCACCCACACACCACCCGCCGGGGTGTCGTAGCCGTACTGCTGCTGCTGAGGGGCGCCCTGCCCCTGGTACGGGTCCTGGTAGCCGCCGGCGTAGGTGCCGTACGCCGTCTGCTGCTGCTCCCAGCCGCCGGTCTGCTGCTGGCCGTAGGCGTCGTACGAGGCGGCGGCGGGCTGCTGTTGCTGTTGCTGCTGCTGACCGCCGTTCCAGTCACCGTAGCCGGTGGTGGCGTCGTAGTTCTGGTAGCCGGCGCCGGCGCCCGCGTAGGGGTCCTGGGCGTAGTTCGGCTGCGGCTGCCCGTCGTACATCGGGTACTCGCCGCTCTCCTCGTGCATGGGCATCGGCTGGTAGACCTGCGTGGAGTCCGTCCCCGCGGGTGCCGCGGGGGCCTGGCCGGCGGCAGCGTAGCTGTCGTAGGACTGCCCGACGCCCGCGCCGGCCGGGGCCTCGTTGCCGGGCTCCTCGTACGGCGTCGACAGGCCGTCGGCCGAAGGCTCTTCGTGCTGCGCGCCCCGCCCGCGGCGGCCGGCGGCACGGCGCGGCAGCGGCGGTGCGTCGTCGTCCTCGTCGTCGTCGGCGCCCTCCTTGGGAGACCGCAGCGCCCAGCCCTCGACGAAGCCGCGGCGGTAGGAGAGCGTGACGAAGGTCTGGCCGGCGCCGAAGGCGAGCGCACCCACCACGATGACGAGGACCGAGGGCAGGTAGACGCCCAGGACGACTCCGAGGAACCCCGCGAAGGCCAGCAGGCGCCACCTCAGCCGTGCCTTGTACTGCAGGAGCACTTCACCGAGCAGCCACAGCGCGACCACCCCGAAGGCGATGTAGAGCACTGTGTAGGCCATGAGCGCACTTCCTCACCGTTCACCGTCGTCGGCCAACAGGGGCGGCTGGTCCGCCCTCACGACCTCTGGTGCAGTCCCAGATTCTCGTAGATTTCCAACGACGCCGTGGAGTGATTAAGGGTAATGAAGTGCAGCCCCGGGATGTCCTCGGCCATCAGCCGCCGGCACATCTCCGTCGCGTACTCGACCCCGATCGCCCGCACCGCGGCCGGATCGTCCTTGACCGCGAGGATACGGTCCGCGAGCTCCTGCGGGAAAGGCGCGTTGCCGAGCTGGGCGAAGCGCTCGATCTGCCGCACGTTCGTGACCGGCATGATCTCGGGGATGATCGGGGTCTCGCAGCCCGCCTTCCCGACCCGGTCACGCAGGCGCAGGTAGTCCTCGGCGTTGAAGAACATCTGGGTGATGGCGTAGTCCGCGCCCGCCCGGCACTTCTCGACGAAGTGACGCGTATCACTTTCCCAGTCGGCCGAGCGGGGGTGCATCTCCGTGAAGGCGGCGACGCCCACGCAGAAGTCGCCCGACTCCTTGATGAGCCGCACCAGTTCGTAGGCGTAGTCGACGCCCTCCGGGTGCCGCAGCCACTCCCCCATGGGGTCGCCGGGCGGGTCCCCGCGCAGGGCGAGCATGTTGCGGATGCCGGCGTCCGCGTACTGGCCGATGATGTTGCGCAGCTCGGCGATGGAGTGGTCGACCGCGGTCAGGTGGGCGACCGGGGTCAGGGTGGTGTCGGAGGCGATCCGCTCGGTCGCCCGGACCGTGCCCTCGCGTGACTTGCCGCCCGCCCCGTAGGTGACGGAGACGAACGTCGGGCCCACCGCCTCGATGCGGCGGATCGCGTTCCACAGGGTCCGCTCGCCCTTCTCGGTCCTCGGCGCCATGAACTCGAAGGAGTACGAGCGCTCACCGGAGGCCAGCAGCTCACGAATGGTGACCGCATGATCGGTCCTGGTGGAGGCGGTTCCGAGGGCCATGCGCCTCAGGCTAGCGGCGAGAGCTGGGCCGTCCCAACAGGCGACGCCCAAATGTCCACCCCTTGGACATCCCGCGCTCGCGGCGCGAGACGGCCCCGCGGGGGCCCGCCGGCCGTAGGCCACCCGGCCGGCGCGGGCCCCCGCCAGGACCTCGCTCACTCGCCGTACGCACGCACCCGCTTGGCCAGCTCGGCCGCCGCGGCACCCGGGTCGTCCGCCTCCGTCACGGCCCGTACGACCACGATCCGGCGGGCCCCGGCTTCGAGTACCTGCTCCACGTTGGCCAGGTCGATCCCGCCGATCGCGAACCACGGCCGGTCCGTGCCCAGGCCCGCGGCGTAGCGGACCAGGCCGAGTCCGGGCGCGGGCCGGCCGGGCTTGGTCGGGGTGGGCCAGACCGGCCCGGTGCAGAAGTAGTCCGCACCGGGCTCCGCGGCGGCCGCGGCCGCCTCGTCCTCGGAGTGGCAGGACCGTCCGATGATCACCTCGTCGCCGAGGATCGCGCGGGCGGCCGGCACGGGCAGGTCGCCCTGGCCCAGGTGCAGGACGTCCGCCCCGGCGGCGTGCGCCACGTCGGCGCGGTCGTTCACCGCGAGCAGCCTGCCGTGGCGGCCGCACTCCTCCGAGAGGACCTCGAGGTACTCCAGCTCCTCACGGGCCTCCAGGCCCTTGTCGCGCAGCTGGATGACGTCCACCCCGGAGGCCAGCACGGCGTCCGCGAAGGCCGCGAACTCCGCCAGGCCGCCGTGGCGCCTGCGCGCGTCCGTGCACAGGTAGAGCCGGGCATCGGCGAGCTGGGCGCGGGTGCTGCTGCTCGTGCTGGTGCTCGTACTGCTGCTCGTGCTCGTACGCGTGCTCATACGGGCGGGTCCCCCTCGGGTCGCTGCGTCGGTGGCGGGTCGTGCGGTCAGACGGCGAGCGCCTGGGCGCGCCGCTTCACCTCGGTGCCGCGGTTGTCGCGCAGCGCCTGGACCGGGGTACCGGGCAGGCTCTCGTCCGGGGTGAACAGCCACTCCAGGGCTTCTTCGTCGCTGAACCCGTCGTCCTTGAGGACGGTCAGGGTGCCCACGAGGCCCTTGACGATCTTCTCCTCGCCGATGAAGTCGGCGGGGATCATCAGCGCCCGGTTCTCACCGCGGCGCACGGCGATGAGCTGGCCCTCCTTGATGAACTGGCGGACCCGGGTCACCTCCACGCCGAGGCATTCGGCGACGTCGGGGACGTACAGCCAGGAGGGGACGAGGGAGTCAATCTTTGCGTCGATCTCGGTCACAGGACAAGCGTGCCATCCCGGACCGACACCATGGAACCGCTCACGCCCCCCGTTGCTCCGTCCTGACGGGTCCGCTACGCCCCGCCGACGCCGCGGCGGCCCGTCCGGCACGGCCCGCGAGTCAGACGACCGCGGCCCTCAGCTGGACCGCCGGGTCGGTCGCAAGCGTCTCGTCGAGGTGGGCGCCGCGGGCGATGAGCTTGCGGGCCTGCGCCAGGTCGCGGGGCCGTCCGACGGCGAACAGCGCCACCAATTGGCCGTCGCGCAGCCACAGCACCGACCACGCGGTGCCGTCGGGGTCGCCGCGCAGCAGCATGTGGTCGGAGTCGACGTGGTATCCGGCGTACTGCACGAAACGCCCGAACTGCTCGGACCAGAAGTAGGGGACGGGGTCGTAGGGCTCGTCGCCGCCCAGGATGTTCGCGGCGGCCGTGCGCGGCCCCTGCACCGCGTTGTCCCAGTGGTGGATCAGCAGCCGCTCCCCGTACCGCGCCGAAGGGAAGGAGGCGCAGTCCCCCACGGCGTACACCTCCGGCACCGAGGTGCGCAGCCGGTCGTCGGCGAGGACCGAGCGGTCCGGCCCCAGCTCGACGCCGGAACCGGCCAGCCATCCGGTGGCCGGCCGGGCGCCGATCCCGATGACGACCGCCTCGGCGGCGAGCACGCTGCCGTCGGCCAGCCGCACCGCGCCCGGCTCGACGGAGGAGACGACCGCGCCGGAGCGCAGCTCGACGCCCTCCTCCGCGTACCAGCCGCGCATCCGTTCGGCGATGTGCGCGGGCAGCACCCCGGCGAGCGGGCGGTCGGCGGCCTCGACGACGGTCACCTCGCACCCGGCGTGACGTGCCGCGGTGGCGAACTCGGCGCCGATCCAGCCCGCGCCGACCACCACGACCCGGTGCCGGTTCTCCAGTACCGGGCGCAGCGCGGTGGCGTCGTCCAGGGTGCGCAGCACGTGCACGCCCGGCGTGCCCTCGCTGCCGGGGAGCATGACGGGCTCGGCGCCGCTGGCCAGCACGAGCTTGTCGTACGCGACCGGGCCGCCGTCGGTGAGGACCTCCCGCTCGCCGGCGCGCAGTGCGCTCGCGTGCCGCCCGAGCAGCAGCTCGACGTCGATGCCGGCGAAGTCGACGTCCAGCGCCGGGCCCTCCTCGGCGCCGAAGAGCACGCCCTTGGACAGCGGCGGCCGGTCGTAGGGGGCGTGCCGCTCCGCGCCGATCAGCGTGATCGTCCCGCCCCACCCCTGCTCGCGCAGGGACACGGCGGTCTGCACCCCGGCCATCCCGGCCCCTACGACGACGACGCGCTGTTCGCTGCTGCTGGTCACGCGATCACCGTAACGCCGCAAGGGCGCCGGCCGCCCGTACCGGTGCCCTACTCGCCGCGGATGGTGCGTACTAAGGTGGGTCGGGAGCACTCGCGGGAGCCCGGCGCACCGGGCTGAGAGGGCGGCTGGAGCGGCCGCCGACCGTACGAACCTGATCCGGGTCATGCCGGCGAAGGGAGGAGCGGGAACATCATGCACCGTCATGACGTCGTCGTGATCGGCGGCGGGATCATCGGACTGGTCACCGCGTGGCGGGCCGGTCAGCGCGGCCTGCGCACGGCGGTCGCGGACCCCGAACCGGGCGGCGGGGCCGCCCAGGTGGCCGCGGGGATGCTGGCCCCGGTCACCGAGGTGCAGTACGGCGAGCAGGCGCTGCTGGAGCTCAACCTCGCGGCGGCGCGGCGCTATCCGTCCTTCGTGGCCGAGCTGGAGGAGACCACGGGCCTCGACCTCGGGTACCGCACGTGCGGCACCCTCGCCGTCGCCCTCGACGCCGACGACCGCGCGCAGCTGCGCGAACTCCACGCCTTCCAGCAGTCCTTGGGTCTGGCTTCGGAGTGGCTCGGCGGCCGCGAGTGCCGCCGCCTGGAGCCGATGCTCGCCCCCGGCGTGCACGGCGGACTGCGGGTCGACGGCGACCACCAGATCGACCCGCGGCGGCTGGCGGCGGCGCTGGTGCGCGCCTGCGAGCTGACGGGGGTGGAGTTCCGGCGGTCGCGGGTGGCGCGGGTGGCGGTCACGGGCGACCGCGCGCACGGGGTCGTTCTGGAGGACGGCACCCGGATCGCCGCCGGGCAGGTGGTCCTGGCCGCCGGGAGCCTCAGCGCCCGGGTCGAGGGGCTGCCCACACGGGCGCTGCCGCCCGTACGGCCGGTGAAGGGGCAGGTGCTGCGGCTGCGGGTGCCGCCGGCGTACGCGCCGTTCCTGTCGCGGACGGTGCGGGCCGTGGTACGCGGCGGCCACGTCTACCTGGTGCCGCGCGAGAACGGCGAGCTGGTCGTCGGCGCCACCAGCGAGGAGATGGGCTGGGACACCACCGTCACCGCCGGCGGGGTGTACGAACTGCTCCGCGACGCCCACGAGTTGCTGCCCGGCATCACCGAACTCCCGCTGACCGGCACGCAGGCGGGGCTGCGCCCCGGCACCCCCGACAACGCCCCGCTGCTCGGCCGCGGCGCGCTGGACGGACTGGTGGTCGCCACCGGCCACCACCGCAACGGCGTGCTGCTGACCCCGATCACCGGCGACGTGATGGCCGAGGTCCTCACGGGGTCGGCGGTCCCCGCGCAGGCCGAGCCCTTCTCCCCCGACCGTTTCGCCCTCCAGGAGCAGCAGGCATGACCGCGCCCGTCCTTGTGTCCGTCTCCGTCAACGGCGAGGCGCGGGAGGTGGCCGAGGGCGTGACCCTCGACCGCCTCGTCGCGTCCCTGGCCACCGCTCCGTCCGGGGTGGCGGCCGCGCTGAACGAGACCGTCGTCCCCCGCGCGCAGTGGCCGGCGACGCCGCTGCGCGACGGCGACCGCGTCGAGGTCCTCACCGCAGTCCAGGGAGGCTGACCCCCATGGCCGACGACCCGCTGACCATCGGCGGCACCACCTTCGACTCCCGGCTGATCATGGGCACGGGCGGTGCGCCCAGCCTGGAGATCATGGAGCAGGCGCTGCTCGCCTCCGGCACCGAGCTGACCACGGTCGCCATGCGGCGGCTGGACCCGACGGTCAAGGGCTCCGTGCTGACCGTGCTCGCCCGGCACGGCATCCGCGTGCTGCCGAACACCGCCGGGTGCTACACCGCGGGCGAGGCCGTGCTCACCGCCCGCCTGGCGCGGGAGGCGCTGGGCACGGACTGGGTGAAGCTGGAGGTGATCGCCGACGAGCGCACCCTGCTGCCCGACCCGGTGGAGCTGCTGGACGCAGCGGAGACCCTCGTGGACGACGGCTTCACGGTGCTGCCGTACACGAACGACGACCCGGTGCTGGCCCGGAAGCTGGAGGATGTGGGCTGCGCGGCGATCATGCCGCTGGGCTCGCCCATCGGATCGGGGCTCGGCATCCGCAACCCCCACAACTTCGAGCTGATCGTCGAGCGGGCGACGGTGCCGGTGGTCCTGGACGCGGGGGCGGGGACGGCCTCGGACGCGGCCCTGGCGATGGAGCTGGGGTGCGCGGCCGTCATGCTGGCCTCCGCCGTCACCCGGGCGAGGGAACCGGTGCTCATGGCGGAGGCGATGCGGCACGCCGTCGAGGCCGGGCGCCTGGCGTACCGGGCGGGACGCATCCCCCGCCGCCACCACGCGACCGCGTCCTCCCCCGCTGTGGGCCTCGCCACGTTCGACCCGGAGCGTCCCGCCTTCGGCGCCCCCTGACCGGCGGCCCGGCGAGCGGCCGCGACCTGCGCGGAACCTGCTCGGGCCGGGGCCCCACCCGAGCGGGACACCGCCACCGCGCCGGGTCACGGGGCGGTTGCGGTACCGCACGAGTGGGGTACAACCTGGGCGCGTTAGCCCAGAAGGGTCATGTCGGCACCGTAAACTGCACCTTCGTGGACAGGACGACGCTTCGGGACCCGCTCGTCGGGCAGACGCTCGACGGCCGCTACCGGGTGGAGTCCCGGATCGCGGTCGGCGGCATGGCGACGGTCTACCGGGCGCTGGACACCCGCCTGGACCGGCTGCTCGCCCTGAAGGTCATGCACCCGGCCCTCTCCGCCGAGCCCGGCTTCGTGGAGCGCTTCATCCGCGAGGCGAAGACCGTCGCCCGCCTCGACCACCCCAATGTGGTGCAGGTCTACGACCAGGGCACCGACGGCACCTACGTCTACCTGGCCATGGAGTACATCGCCGGCTGCACCCTCCGCGACGTGCTGCGCGACCGCGGCGCGCTGCCGGCCCGCGCCGCGCTGGACATCCTGGAGCCCGTGCTGGCCGCGCTCGGCGCGGCCCACCGGGCGGGGCTGGTGCACCGCGACATGAAGCCGGAGAACGTCCTCATAGGGGACGACGGCCGCGTCAAGGTGGCGGACTTCGGCCTGGTCAGGATCGCGGGCACGCACACAGACACCTCCACCAGCGGGGTGCTGGGCACGGTCTCGTACATGGCACCGGAGCAGGTCGAGAACCGTACGACCGACGAGCGCACCGATGTGTACGCCTGCGGGGTGCTGCTCTACGAGATGCTCACCGGCGGCAAGCCGCACCGCGGCAGGACTCCGGTGCAGGTGATCCACCAGCTGGTGAACGAGGACGTGCCCGCCCCGTCCGCCGCCTCCCCCGGGCTGCCCCCGCAGCTGGACGCGCTGGTGGCCGAGGCGACCGCGCGTGCCGCCGCGCGGCGTCCGGCCGACGCCGCCGAGCTGCTGCGGCGGCTGCACGCGGTACGCCAGGGCATGACGCCCGAGCAGCTGGACCTGGTGCCGCCGGCCGCGCGCACCCCCGCTCCGGCCCCCGCCGCACCTGCCGGCTCCGAGGAACCGACGACGGTGGTGCACCGCACCGCGCGCCTGGAGCTGTCGCCCGAGCCGACCCGGCGGCAGCCACGGGTGGAGTCCCGGCCGGGGTTGCGGTCCCGGCGGCGTCCCGGGGTGATCGCGGTCGTGACGACCCTGCTGCTGATCCTCGGGGTCGGCGCGGGCATCTGGTACATCAACGACGGCCAGTTCACCAGGACCCCCGCCGTCGTCGGGCTGCCGCAGGCGCAGGCGGAGCGCCAGCTGCGCGACGCCGGGCTGCGGGTCGAGGTCGTCGAGGCCTTCGACCCGACCATGACCAGGGGCAAGGTGGCCTCCACCGACCCGGGTACCGGCGAGCGCATCCGGGACAACGGCACGGTGACGGTCACCGTGTCCAAGGGCCCGGAGCGGGTGACGGTCCCCGGCGTCGTGGGCGAGGAGCTTGCCGAGGCCAAGCGGCGGCTGAAGGCCGCGGGCCTGAGCCCGGGAACCGTGTCCCGGGAGTTCAGCGACGAGGTGCCGCAGGGCCGGGTGATCTCCACCGACCCCGGCTCGGGCGCCAGCCGGCGGCCGGACTCGGCCGTGTCGCTGGTGGTGAGCAAGGGCGTGCCGGTCGACACCCCCGATCTGCTCGGGCAGCCGCTGGCGGACGCCCGCCGGCAGCTGCAGGAAGCGGGCCTCCGGGTGAAGGTGGACCCGCGGCGGGTCTTCTCCGACCAGGCGGACGAGGGCGCGGTCGCCGGGCAGACACCCGGCGCGAACACACGGCTGGCGGCCGGGGACACGGTCACGCTGACGGTCTCCAAGGGCCAGGAGATGATCGGGGTCCCGGACGTGGAAGGCTTGGACGTCGACGAGGCCAAGGCGAAACTGGAGGCCGCGGGCTTCGACGTCCGCGTGATCCAGTTCTTCTTCACCGGCCAGGTCAACAACCAGTCGCCGGCCGGCGGCACCGAGGCACCGAAGGGCAGCACGATCACACTGTGGGTGCGATAGCCATGTCCGGGGGCGGCGCCGCCGCGCTCCGCAACCCCGTCGGAGGCCATGTCGCGGTGGCCGGCGGCCTGGCCGCCACCGGGCTGGCGGAGGCCGCGCGGATGGGTGCCGAGACCGTGCAGGTCTTCGTGGCCAACCCCCGCGGGTGGGCGACCCCGCCCGGCAGTCCGCGGCAGGACGAGGAGTTCCGCGAGCGCTGCGCCGCGCAGGGCGTCCCCGCGTACGTCCATGCGCCGTACCTGATCAACTTCGGCTCGCACACCGCGGCGACCGTCGACCACTCCGTCGACTCGCTGCGCCACTCGCTGCGCCGGGGGCGGGCGATCGGCGCGCTGGGCGCGGTCGTGCACACCGGGTCGGCGACCGGCGGCCGTTCCCGGACCACGGCGCTGGCGCAGGTGCGGGAGCGGATGCTGCCGCTGCTGGAGGAGCTGACGCACGACGACGACCCGTGGCTGCTGCTGGAGCCGACCGCGGGTCAGGGGTTCTCGCTCTGCTCGCTCGTGGAGGACCTGGGCCCGTACTTCGACGCCCTGGACCACCACCCGCGGCTGGGCGTCTGCCTGGACACCTGCCATGTGTTCGCGGCCGGGCACGACCTCGCCGCGGCCGGCGGGGTCAAGGCCACGCTGGACGAGCTGGTGGCGACGGTCGGCGAGGGGCGGCTGAAGCTGATCCACGCCAACGACTCCAAGGACGTCGCCGGCGCCCACAAGGACCGCCACGAGAACATCGGCGCCGGGCACATCGGTACCGCCGCCTTCGGGGAGCTGTTCCGGCACCCCGCCACCGAGGGCGTGCCGCTGCTCGTGGAGACGCCGAACGGCGGCCCCAAGGGGACCGGGATGGCCACGGACGTGGCCGTGCTGAAGTCGCTGCGCCCGGCCTGACCGGGCGGATGCGGGAATACCCTGGGGGGGTATGTCGTTGACCGCGGGGACAGGGCACGACGACACCCGCACTCATCCCTGGGGGACACCGGATGCAGCACGTCGAGCACTCCCACCACGAGCACCACGGCACCGTGCACCACGCCGGCGGGCACCACGGCGGCGGGCACGCGGGCGGCCCGGCCTCCTGGGGCACCGCCGTCCAGGCCACGCTGCACTGCCTCACCGGCTGTGCGATCGGCGAGGTCCTCGGCATGCTGATCGGCACGGCCCTCGGCTGGCACAACGTCCCGACGATGGCCCTGGCGATCGTGCTGGCCTTCGTCTTCGGCTACTCGCTCACCATGCGCGGCGTCCTGCGCGCGGGCCTCGACCTGCGCAGCGCCGTGCGGGTGGCGCTCGCCGCCGACACCGTCTCGATCGTCTTCATGGAGATCGCGGACAACGGGACGATCCTGCTGTTCCCGGGCGCGATGGACGCGACGCTGTCGGACGCGCTGTTCTGGCTCAGCCTCGCACTGGCCTTCGTGGTCGCCTTCCTGGTGACCACACCCGTCAACAAGTGGATGATCGGCCGCGGCAAGGGCCACGCGGTCGTGCGCGGGTACCACTGATCCGCGGCAGGGGTCCGGCGGCTACAACTCCGGCCCGTCGCCGGGCTCCTCCTGGTACGAGTAGCGCTGCTCGCTCCAGGGGTCTCCGATGTTGTGGTAGCCGCGCTCCTCCCAGAAGCCGCGGCGGTCGGAGGTCATGTACTCCACGCCCCGGACCCACTTGGGACCCTTCCAGGCGTAGAGGCGGGGCACGACCAGCCGGACCGGGAAGCCGTGCTCCGCGGTCAGCGGCTCTCCGCCGCGGTGGGTCGCGAATATCGACTGGGGGTCCGCGAAGTCCGCCAGCCGCAGGTTGGAGCTGAAGCCGTACTCGGCCCACACCATGACGTGCGTGACATCGGGCGCGGGCGGTGCCAGCCGCAGGATCTCGGCGGCGGAGACGCCGCCCCACTCGACCCCGAGCATGCTGAACTTGGTCACGCAGTGGAAGTCGCCCATGACCGTCGTGTACGGCAGCGCGGCGAACTCCTCGTGGCCCCAGGCGCGCTTGCCGCCGTCCGCCGTGGCGCCGAAGACCTGGAACTCCCACCGCTCGGGCTTGAACCTGGGCACCGGACCGTAGTGGGTGACCGGCCAGCCCCGCTGAAGCCGCTGCCCGGGAGGAAGCTCCCCTTCGCGGCGTTCGGACTGACCCATGCGTCCATGGTGACAGACCGGATGCAGTGCTACCGACCAGCACCTGGGCAAAGTACGACAACCCGGGTCAGCGGAGTAAGTGTGAACTTACTGGATCGCTTCCACCGGCGGTGCGAAGATGCGCCCATCGTGTGGATTCCTCCCGAAAGGACGGGCTTGCCATGCAGGGCGACCCCGAGGTCATCGAGTTCCTGAACGAGCAGCTGACGGGCGAGCTGACGGCGATCAACCAGTACTTCCTGCACGCCAAGATGCAGGAGAACCTCGGCTGGACGAAGCTCGCCAAGTACACGCGGCACGAGTCCTTCGACGAGATGAAGCACGCCGAGGTGCTGACCGACCGCATCCTCTTCCTCGACGGACTGCCGAACTACCAGCGGCTCTTCCACGTCCGGGTGGGGCAGACCGTCACCGAGATGTTCCAGGCCGACCGGCAGGTCGAGGTCGAGGCGATCGACCGCCTCCGGCGCGGCATCGAGGTCATGCGGGCGAAGGGCGACATCACGTCGGCCAACATCTTCGAGGACATCCTCGCCGACGAGGAGCACCACATCGACTACCTCGACACCCAGCTCGAGCTCATCGAGAAGCTCGGGGAGCCGCTGTACATCGCGCAGCTCGTCGAGCAGCCCGACAGCTGAGCGGACCGGCGGCAGGGCAGTTCGGCGGCTCGGCCGTTCAGGCGGCGCTGGCGGCCGCGGGCAGCGGAGCCGTCACCGGCACCGGCAGCGCGGGCGGGACCGGCAGGGAGGCCGGCGCGGGGGCGGCGGGCGCCGCGGGCGTGCCGGGCTTCACCGTGTCGAGCTTCGTACGGGTGGCACAGCCCTCGCCGCGGCCGAGAAGCGCCTGTATCCGGCGCACGCACGAACCGCAGTCCGTGCCCGCCTTGCAGGCGGAGGCGATCTGGCGAGGGGTGCAGCGGCCGGCGTCCGCATGCTGCTTGACCTGCTCTTCGGTGATGCCGAAGCACGAGCAGACGTACACGCGGTTCACCTCTCTCTCGATCCCGGCCTGAGGTTAACCTAACCTTACCCGCCGGGCGAGTGGCTGAAAACCGACGAGGGGCGCGGATCGATGTGATCCGCGCCCCTCTCAGGGTCCGCCAGGTCCGTGACGGGACGGCCGCCGCTACTGGCCGCGGTACATCTCCGCCACCAGGAACGCCAGGTCGAGGGACTGGCTGCGGTTGAGCCGCGGGTCGCAGGCCGTCTCGTAGCGCTGGTGCAGGTCGTCGACGAAGATCTCGTCGCCGCCGCCCACGCACTCGGTCACGTCGTCGCCGGTGAGCTCCACGTGGATGCCGCCGGGGTGGGTGCCGAGGCCGTGGTGCACCTCGAAGAAGCCCTTGACCTCGTCGAGCACGTCGTCGAAACGGCGCGTCTTGTGGCCCGAGGCCGCCTCGAAGGTGTTGCCGTGCATCGGGTCGCAGACCCAGGCGACCTGCGCGCCCGAGGCGGTGACCTTCTCCACCAGGTTCGGCAGCAGCTCGCGGACCTTGCCCGCGCCCATGCGCGTGATGAAGGTCAGCCGGCCGGGCTCGCGGTCCGGGTCCAGCCGGTCGATCAGCGCCAGCGCCTCCTCGGGCGTGGTCGTCGGGCCGAGCTTCACACCGAGCGGGTTGCGGATCTTCGAGGCGAACTCGATGTGCGCGTGGTCGAGCTGACGGGTGCGCTCTCCGATCCAGACCATGTGGCCGGACACGTCGTACAGCCGGCCGGTGCGCGAGTCCACGCGGGTCAGCGCCGACTCGTAGTCGAGCAGCAGCGCCTCGTGGGAGGCGTAGAACTCGACGGTCTTGAACTCCTCCGGGTCCGCGCCGCAGGCGTGCATGAAGTTCAGCGCGCCGTCGATCTCCCGGGCCAGGGCCTCGTAGCGCTGCCCGGAGGGCGAGGACCTCACGAAGTCCTGGTTCCAGGCGTGCACCTGCCGCAGGTCCGCGTAACCGCCGGTGGTGAAGGCACGCACCAGGTTCAGCGTCGCGGCCGACGCGTTGTACAGGCGCTTCAGCCGCTCCGGGTCCGGCACACGGGCCGCCTCGGTGAACTCGAAGCCGTTGACCGAGTCACCGCGGTAGGTCGGGAGGGTCACCC
Organism: Actinacidiphila glaucinigra; assembly: GCF_035918135.1. Lineage (NCBI taxonomy): Bacteria > Bacillati > Actinomycetota > Actinomycetes > Kitasatosporales > Streptomycetaceae > Actinacidiphila > Actinacidiphila glaucinigra. The sequence continues at coordinate 6,386,947 of NZ_CP109144.1, read as the reverse complement.
CGTCCCGGGTCTCCGTCGGCTTCGAACGCGGCTTGCTGTACTGGCCGGCGATCCGGCCCACCTTCACGACCGGCACGGACGCGGCGTAGGTGAGGACGGCGCCCATCTGCAGCAGCGTCTTCAGCTTGTTGCGGATCTGGTCGGCGGCGATCTGGTCGAAGGCCTCGGCGCAGTCACCGCCCTGCAGCAGGAACGCCTCACCACGGGCCACGGCCCCCAGGCGGTCGCGCAGCTGGTCGCACTCGCCTGCGAAGACGAGCGGCGGATACGACTCGAGGTCCGCGATCACTTCGCGCAGAGCCTCGGGGTCGGGGTACTCAGGCTGCTGCGCCGCGGGCAGTGAGCGCCAGGTCTGGCGCCCGGCGTGGGTTTCAGCGTTCACGGTCACGAAGCCCACATTACGGGGTCGTGTCCGTTCCTTTGCGCACCGGACCAGAGGATGAGACGACCGGGTGACCCACCCTGCGCTCCCTGCGGCCCGCCCTGAGCGGGCCCCCGGGGCGCGGACGGCGTGCCCTCGCAGGGCCCTTGCGCCGGCGCCGCCCGGCGCGCGGCGACGGCGCGTCCGGCCCGTGCGCCTTGCCGCGGGGTCCACCCAGTGAGACGCACCCCGGCCGGGGGCATACGCTCGGCCCCGCACACCGCAGCCGCCATGGGAAGGGGGTCGCCGCCATGCCGGCGCCGTCCGAGGAGTTCACGTACGTCGGACCGGACGACATCCGCGCCGCCGTGGTGCGGCCCGGCGCGACGGGCCGGGCGGTGCGGTCACCGGAGGGCCTCCGGGAGTGGCTGGACGGCGCGGGCCCCGCCGACCGCGGGGAGCCGTTCACCTATGTCGTCGACCCGGCCGGCACGCTTCTGCTGGCACCGCGCCGCAGCGAGCACGTGGCGTGCGCCGGGGGCGGACCCGTGCTGGCCGCCGGGGAGATCACGTTCGCCCCGCGCGAGGACGGCGGATGGGAGGTGACCGAGGTCAGCAACCAGTCGACCGGCTACTGCCCCGACCCCGCGGCGTCCTGGCCGGCCCTGGCGGAGGCCCTCGACCGCGCGGGCCTCGCCCGCCCCCGGTGGTTCACCCAGGCGGTCGTCTTCCGGCACTGCCCGCGGTGCGGCGAGCGCAACCTCGTCAAGGACGGCGACTTCACATGTGCCCTGTGCGAATCGCCCCTTCCGCCGCGGCCCGTCCGCTGAGGACGAGCGCCCGGCCCAGGCAGCCCAGCGCACCCGTGCACAGAAGGGTGCGCACCAGGTTCCAGCGGACCCAGGCCGCCTCGAACCGCTCGCGCACGGCGGCGGCGTCGGCGAGGCCGCCGGGGTCGCCCGCCGCGTCCAGCCCGTCGTTCAGCGGGATGCTGACGCCGAAGGTGACGGCGAGCACCGCCAGGTAGAGCACGGTCGCGGAGATCACCCACGGCAGCGGTCCGCCGCCCCCGTCACGCAGGCAGAGCACCACGGCGGCGGCGCACAGCAGCAGCGAGCCGCCGAAGACCAGCAGGAACCAGCCGTTCTGGATGGCGGCGTTGATGCGCTGCATCGCGTCGACGAGCGTGCGGTCGGCCGCCTTGGCGAGGCCCGGCATGACGGCGGTGGAGAAGGCGAAGAACAGCCCGGCCATGAGACCGACGGCGACGGTGGCCGCGACGAGGACGGCGTCTCGGGAAGTCATGCGACCAGTGAAGCCGCGCCCCGCGAGACGGAACATGGCCCGAACGCTCCACCCCATACGCGAGCGTCCACAGGGACGGCACGGAAAACCACGTGCGGAACCGAACGGGACCGGGATACCGTGCCGCACATGGGTTGCACCTACTACATCAGGCTGCGCCGGGCATAGCCGCGGCGCTCTTCGCCGCGGCATCGGGTCCATCGTCGGAACCTCTTATGTCGCGGAGTGCACACACCCATGCCTCACCACCGGTCCCTGGTGGGTGGCCGACACGAGCTCGGCCAGAACTTCCTCACCGACCGCACGGTCATCGCCTCCATCGAGGCCCTCGTCGCCGCCACCAGCGGGCCCATCGTCGAGATCGGCCCCGGCGACGGCGCGCTGACCCTCCCTCTCAGCCGCACCGGCCGCCCCCTCACGGCCGTGGAGATCGACCCCCGGCGCGCGCAGCGCCTCCAGCGGCGGCTCCCGCGCGGCGCGCACGTCGTCAACACCGACGTCCTGCGCTACCGCTTCCCGCGCGAACCGCACGTGATCGTCGGCAACCTGCCCTTCCATCTGACGACCACCATCATGCGGCGCGTCCTGACCGCCGACCGGTGGCAGTCCGCGGTGCTGCTCGTCCAGTGGGAGGTCGCCCGCCGCCGTGCGGGCGTCGGCGGCGCCAGCATGCTCACCGCCTCCTGGTGGCCCTGGTACGACTTCGCCCTCCACTCCCGCGTCCCGGCGCGCGCCTTCCGCCCGGCGCCCTCCGTCGACGGCGGCCTGCTCACCATGACCCGGCGCCCGGAGCCCCTCGTCCCCGGCGACCGCCACGCGTATCAGGCTTTCGTCCAGCGGGTGTTCACCGGCCCGGGCCGCGGCGTGCGCGAAGTCCTCGCCCGCACCGGCCACTTCGACCGCACGGCACTGCGCGACTGGCTCCGCGCCGAGCGAGTGCCGCCGTACGCCCTGCCCAAGGACCTCACGGCGGCGCAGTGGGCGTCCCTGTGGCGACTGGTGCGGTGAGGTGAGGGTGAGGTGAGCCGCCCGGGGAGCGGCCATGCTGTGCTCATGCTGCTTCCCGTCGTCGCCGCGCCGATCGAGTTCGTCGAGGCCGTACGCATCACCGCCGCCCTGGTCCCCCGGCCACGCACCGTGCCGGGGGACACGATCGACGTCTGGGTCGGGGACGAGGCGCAGCACGTCCTCGGCCTGCTCGGCGAAGTGCCGGAAGGCGAGCGTGCCCGGTGCTTCCTGCCGGGCTACGCGATCCGCGCCCACAGCGCCCATGAGGTCCTCTTCGAGGTCGCCCTCTGCTTCCGCTGCGACGGCGCGCTGCTGCTCGGCCCGCTCGTGCCGGCGGAGTCGCGCGGCATACAGGGCTTCGACGCCGACAGCGCACCCGGCCGGGAACTCCTGCGCCGCTTCCAGGAAGCGGCGGCTACAGCCGATCGATCCCGCTGAGATCGATGTCCACGGCGAACGGCACGGACACCTTGAGGCCGTCGTGGTGGATGCCGGTGGCGACGTAGGCGCCGGTGGCCGGCTCCCGTTCGAAGACGTGGACGACGGGGAGCCGGCCCTCGCCCTTCTCGACCCGCCAGAAGTGCGGGATGCGCTTGCGGTCCCGCTCCTCGGAGTCAGGCCGGTTGCGCGTGTTCGGCACGACGCTCATCTCCCGCCGCACCCGCAGGGTCTCCGGGGCCGCCGCTCGCAGAGCCAGTACCAGCAGATCGATTACCGGCGAATGAAAGCTCTTCTGCGGGCTCACGAACACCGGGCTCCCGTCGATCAACTCCGTGTGCGGCGGGAGGTCGGGAATGCGGTCCAGGTCGTCCGAGGGAAGCCGCCGCGCGGCGGAATCGCCCAGGCCGGCAATGGTTCGGCGGGCATGGTTCCTCCCGTGGACGGGATCCTGGAGGCATTCCCGAGAGTACCGGGGCCGTACGTCCCCGTGATGCCCCGAAAGCGTGAGACACGACCGTCGCGTCGTGAGCGCATGCGTTAGGATGCGGAGCATGTACACGCAGCAGACGCACCTGCAGTGGTGGTGGACCGCGGATCCGGCGGCCCACTAGCAGCGCGTACGCACAGGCAGACGCTCAGGCCGCCCGAGGGGCGGCCTTCGGTGTTTGCGCGGCCGTCCCTTCCCTCGCCGAAGACCGGAAGGAACCGCCGTGGAGAACCACGACCCCAGCACCGCGCCCTCCGCCGCCGCGCTCGTCGAACGGCTGCTGGACCCCGCGTGCCCACCGTTCGCGCTGCTCAGGCGCAGAGCGCCGGGATGCGCCGCGGACAGCGTCGAAGTGCTGCTCGGCCCGGTCGGGACGGCCGAGCGGCTGACCGACATCGCGCTGCCCACCGGCGCCCCGGAGGGGGCCCGGCCCACGGTCGACGCGCTGGCGCTCGTGCCGTACCGGCAGATCAGGGAGCGCGGCTTCGACGTGCGCGACGACGGGACGCCGCTGGTCGTGCTCCGCCCCCTGGAGACGTTCGAGCTGCCGCTGCCCGAGCTCATGGCGGCTCTGCCCGCGCACGCGGTGCGCGTCGAGGGCGGGGCGTTCGACGTCGACGACGACACCTACGCCGGAATCGTGGGGCGCGTCATCGAGGACGAGATCGGACGCGGTGAGGGCGCGAACTTCGTCATCCGGCGCACCTTCCGCGGCGAGATCCCCGGATTCGCGGCGGCGGACGCGCTCGCGCTGTTCCGCAGGCTGCTCGACGCCGAGCGCGGCGCCTACTGGACGTTCGTGGTGCGCACCCCCGAGCGGACCCTGGTCGGCGCGAGCCCCGAGGTGCACGTGCGGATGGCCGGCGGCACGGTCGTCATGAACCCCATCAGCGGCACCTACCGCTACCCCGCGCAGGGGCCGGACGCGGAGGGGCTGCTCGCCTTCCTGCGGGACGCGAAGGAGGTGGAGGAGCTGACGATGGTGGTCGACGAGGAACTCAAGATGATGTGCACCGTCGGCGACCTCGGCGGAGTCGTCGTCGGCCCGCGCCTGAAGGAGATGGCGCACCTGGCGCACACCGAGTACGAGCTGCGCGGCCGCAGCACCATGGACGTGCGCGACGTCCTGCGCGAGACGATGTTCGCCGCGACGGTCACCGGCTCGCCGGTGCAGAACGCCTGCCGGGTGATCGAGCGCCACGAGCCGGGCGGCCGCGGCTACTACGCGGGCGCCCTCGCCCTGATCGGGCGGGACGCGGGCGGCGCGCAGACCCTGGACTCCCCCATCCTGATCCGCACGGCGGACGTCGATGCCGCGGGCGGGCTGAAGGTCCCGGTGGGCGCGACGCTGGTGCGCCGCTCCGACCCGTACGCGGAGGTCGCCGAGACGCACGCCAAGGCGGCGGCCGTGCTGGCCGCGCTGGGGGTCCGGCCCGGACCGTCCCGGGGCCCGGCGGCGGGCCGGCCGCGGCTCGGCGACGACATCCGGGTGCGGGCCGCACTGGACGGACGCCGCAGGAACCTGGCGCCGTTCTGGCTGCGGATGCGGACCGCCGAGCAGCCCCGCACGCTGTCCGGGCACGCCCTCGTGGTGGACGGCGAGGACACCTTCACCGCGATGCTCGCGCACGTACTGCGGTCGTCGGGGCTGGAGGTCACCGTGCGCCGCTTCGACGAGCCGGGGCTGCACGGGGCCGCCCTCGCCCACCGGGGCCCGGTCGTCCTCGGCCCGGGCCCCGGCGACCCGTCCGACACCGGCGATCCCAAGATGGCGCTCCTGCGCGGGCTCACCGCCGAACTCGTCCGCGGCCACCGGCACGGCCTGCTCGGGGTCTGCCTCGGCCACGAGCTGATCGCCGCCGAGCTCGGCCTCGACATCGTCCGCAAGGACGTCCCCTTCCAGGGCGCGCAGACACCGATCGACCTGTTCGGGCGGGCCGAGACCGTCGGGTTCTACAACTCCTTCACCGCCCGCTGCGACGACGCGACGGCGGAGGAGCTGGCCATGCACCGCGTCGACCTGAGCCGCGACCGTCCCACCGGCGACGTCCACGCCATGCGCGGCCCGGGCTTCGCGGGCGTCCAGTTCCACCCCGAGTCCGTGCTCACCCTCAACGGCACGGCGATCGTGGCGGAGCTCCTGGCGGGGGTGACGGTCGCGGGGTAGCGACGGGCACGCGGGGCCGGGAGTCGCCGTCCGGCCCCGCGCCACACCTCTTGAACGCGTTCAAACAATTCTCGGGGAACCTCGACGCGGCAGGGTGGGCAGGTCCCCCGGCCGTCAGACCGCCGCCGCGGGGAGCTGGTGCGTCCGCGGGGTGACCGCGCGGCCGCGGCGGGGGCGGGCGGCGGGGAGCGGATCGGGCAGGGGCTCGGGGACGGCCGACAGGAGCGGGCCGATGAGGCCCAGCACCGCCGCCAGCATCTCCGGGCCCTCGTGGGTACCGTCCACCACCAGGTCGGCCGCGGCCCGGGAGGGCGCGACGTGGGCGACGTGCCGGTCCCGGCCGCTCTGCAGATAGTTCAGCAGGGACAGCCGCGGGTCCTGCCGCTGGACCTCGATCTTGCGGAGGATCTTGCGGGCCAGCCGGACGTCGTCGGGGGCGTCCACGTACACCCGCCAGTCCGCGCGTTCCCGCACCGACGGCAGGGTCAGGGCGAAGAGTCCCTCGACCACCACCAGGCGGACGCCGGGCCGGGCCAGCGCCATGTCGATCGCGGCGCTGACGGCGGCCTCGTCGATGGAGCCGGGATGGTTCCAGTCGAGGATGGCGTGCCCGCCGGCGCTGACCGTCCACACGCCCCTGAGGGGATCGTGCGCGGGCACGTAGTAGTCGTCCAGATGGACCAGTGCGATGCTCTCGGGACACTGCAGCGACAGGGCCTCGGCAAGGGTGGACTTGCCGGATGCGGTGCCGCCTGCGACCGCCAGTACACCCGTCATTCCGGGCGCTCCTCATGTGCTCAAGGGGGATAGACGAAGCGGCCGGACAAGCCGGGTGCAGGGAATGTACGGCCGCGTGATCGCCCATGGCAAGCGGGGAAAGCGCAGACGGCGCCGAGGAAACGCCGCGTCTAACCGAAGAAGACCCCGGCCTCCGTGTAGAGGCGCGGATCGACCGTCTTGAGCTGGGCCGTCGCGTCGCGGAGCGGGACGCGGACGATCTCCGTGCCGCGCAGGGCGACCATCTTGCCCCAGTCCCGGTCGCGGACCGCGTCGATGGCGTGCAGCCCGAAGCGGGTGGCGAGCCAGCGGTCGAAGGCGCTGGGGGTGCCGCCGCGCTGGACGTGGCCGAGCACGGTGGTGCGGGCCTCCTTGCCGGTGCGCCGCTCGATCTCCTTGGCGAGCCATTCGCCGACGCCGGAGAGCCTCACGTGGCCGAAGGAGTCGAGCGTCTGGTCCTTGAGCACCATGTCGCCGTCCTTCGGCATGGCGCCCTCGGCGACCACGACGATGGGCGCGTAGCGGATCTTGAAGCGGCTCTCCACCCAGGCGCAGACCTGGTCGAGGTCGAAGCGCTGCTCAGGGATGAGGATGGCGTTGGCACCGCCGGCGAGGCCGGAGTGCAGGGCGATCCATCCGGCGTGGCGGCCCATCACCTCGACGACGAGGACGCGCATGTGCGACTCGGCGGTGGTGTGGAGGCGGTCGATCGCCTCGGTGGCGATGTTGACGGCGGTGTCGAAACCGAAGGTGTAGTCGGTGGCCGCCAGGTCGTTGTCGATGGTCTTGGGCACGCCGACGCAGGGGACGCCGTAATCGTCCGACAGGGCGGTGGCCACGCCGAGGGTGTCCTCGCCGCCGATCGCGACAAGGGCGTCGACCTCGTACTTGGCGAGGTTGTCCTTGACGCGGCGCACGCCGTTCTCCACCTTGAGCGGATTCGTGCGGGACGAGCCGAGGATCGTGCCGCCGCGCGGGAGGATGCCGCGCACTGCGGGGATGTCCAGCGGCACCGTGTCGCCCTCGAGGGGGCCGTGCCACCCGTCCCTGAAACCGGTGAACTCGTATCCGTACTCCTGGACACCCTTGCGCACGATGGCACGGATGACCGCGTTGAGCCCGGGGCAGTCTCCGCCGCCGGTCAGCACGCCAACTCGCATGATCCATCCCTTCCCGTTCGCACCTTTTGCCTGCGCCCACGACGCTAGCGTGACCGGCGTCACAGGTGGGATGGGCCGTTCGATGAAATCCTTTGCGCCATGGGGATGTTGGCCCGCCGATTTCACCCTTCCGGGCGGCGTGCGGCATGGGTGCGGGCGCCCCCGAGCCGGTGGCGGGGCTACTCCTCGTCCAGTCCTCGTTCGATGGCGTAGCGGACGAGTTCCACACGGTTGTGCAGCTGGAGCTTGCCGAGGGTGTTCTGGACGTGGTTCTGGACGGTGCGGTGGGAGATGACCAGCCGCTCGGCGATCTGCTTGTAGCTGAGCCCCTTGGCGACGAGCCGCAGGACCTCGGTCTCGCGGTCGGTGAGACGGGGCGCCTCGGGGGTGTCGGACGCCGCGGGGGCGGGGTCGGAGGCGAGACGGCGGTACTCGCCGAGGACCAGGCCGGCGAGGCCGGGGGTGAAGACGGGGTCGCCGACGGCGGTGCGCCGGACGGCGTCGAGGAGTTCCTCGCGGCCGGCGGACTTCAGCAGGTAGCCGGTGGCGCCGGACTTCACGGCCTCCAGGACGTCCGCGTGCTCACCGCTCGCGGAGAGCACCAGCACCCGCAGGGCCGGGTTGTCGGCGATGACGTCCTTGCAGACCTGGACACCGGACAGGCCGGGGAGGTTGAGGTCGAGGACGAGCACCTCGGGCATGGCCGCCTTGGCCCGCCGGACCGCCTCAGGACCGTCACCGGCGGTGGCGACCACCACGTATCCGGCCTCGGTGAGGTCGCGGGCGACCGCGTCCCGCCACATCGGGTGGTCGTCGACCACCATCACCTTCACGGCCATGACCCCAATCTCCTCCCTCATTTGGCGAGCCTCAACTCGACTTCTGTCCCCTGCCCGGGTACCGACACCAGTTCCGCCGTGCCGCCGAGGTCCCGGAGCCGGCCGCGGATGGACTGGGCGACCCCGAGCCTGCCCTCGGCCTCGGCGGCGGCGAGGCGCCCCTGGGGGATGCCGGGGCCGTCGTCGCGGACGCTGACCAGGACGGCCTCGGGTTCGTCCTCGACCAGGATCCAGGCGTGCGCGTCCTCGCCGGCGTGCCGGCGGACGTTCTCCAGGGCGGCGCCCACGGCGGCGGCGAGTTCGCGGGCGGCGCGGCCGGGGACGACGACCGGGGTGCCTGGCGCGGAGACGGTGACCCGGGCACTGCCGTACGGGGTGAGCAGCGCGCGCAGGTCGCGGGGCGCGTCCGCGTCCTGCGCGTCGTCGCCTTCGGCGCCGGCGCCGGTGCCGCCGCGGGGGGAGGGCAGGGCGGCGGCGCCGTCGGTGACCAGGGTGCGCAGGGCGGCCTCCTGCTCGCCCGCCATACGGCCGAGGGCCTCGGCCTCACCGCCGATCTCGGCCCCGCGCCGCTGCACCATGGCGAGCACCTGCAGCACGTTGTCGTGGATGTCGCGGGCCAGCCGCTCCCGCTCACGGGTGGCGGCCTCGATCTGCAGGGCGCGGGCGAGGGTGCGCTCGCTGGCGCGGGCGACCTCGACGACGTACCCGATGGCGATGCTGGCGATGGCGACCAGCAGCACGTTGTGGAGGGTGTCGCGGGCCGGGGAGCCGCGTTCGACGATGTTCGCGCCGCCGACGAGGCAGGAGGCGGCGGCGGCCCAGCGCCAGCCGCCCTTGATGGCGAAGGCGAGCACGGAACCCGCGGTCCAGATCGACGGCAGGGTGGGGCCGCCGTCGAGGATGCGCTGGTGCGACTCGACGAGCGGGGTGATGAGTATGCCGGTGAGGGCGACGCCGAGGTCGGCGATGAGGAAGGGGCGGGTGCAGCGCTGGGGCGAGCTCACCTTGCCCACGGTGGCCAGCGTCCACACGGCGAGCACCGCCATGTAGGCCGCTCCCGCCAGGGGGTGTGCGTGCTCGTGGTAGGCGACGGCGTAGAGCCCGATGGCGTACGCGGCGGTCAGCACCCGGTAGCCGGTGAGGGCGCGCCACAGCGGCTGCTCGACCGACATGCGGGTGACGCGCGCCGGCCGCGCCGCGGGCGGCCCGCCGGTTCTCCCCCCGGCCGCGCCGGTCCTCTCCCCGGCCATGGGCCGTCCCCCCGTTTCCCCCGGGCGTGTCCGGCTAGGACCCGCCGTGCTGCTGCTTCTTCGCCGCCTCGGCGATCTGCCGCTTGGCGGCCGTCGCGTAGATGTCCACGTACTCCTGGCCGGAGAGCTTCATGATCTCGTACATCACCTCGTCGGTGACCGAGCGCAGGATGAAGCGGTCGTGCTCCATGCCCGTGTAGCGGCTGAAGTCCAGCGGCTTGCCGATCCGGATGCCGGGGCGCATCAGCTTGGGCATGACCTGGCCGGGCGGCTGGATCTTCTCCGTGTCGATCATGGCGACCGGGATCACGGGCGCGCCGGTGGCGAGCGCGATGCGGGCCAGGCCGCCGGGCTTGCCGCGGTAGAGCCGGCCGTCGGGCGAGCGAGTGCCCTCGGGGTAGATGCCGAAGAGCTCGCCGGCCTCGATGACCTTTATCCCGCTGTTGATCGCCGCCTCACCGGCGCCGCGAGCGCCGGAGCGGTCCACGGGGAGCTGGCCGACGCCCTTGAAGAAGGCTGCGGTGAGCTTGCCCTTGATGCCGGGCGTGGTGAAGTACTCGGCCTTGGCGATGAAGGTGACCTTGCGGTCGAGCACGGCGGGCAGGAAGAACGAGTCCGAGAAGGACAGGTGGTTGCTCGCCAGGATCGCCGGTCCCTGCTTGGGGATGTGCTCGAGGCCCTCCACCCACGGCCGGAACGCGGCTCGCAGGGGGTGGCCGATGGCGATCTTCATCACGCCGTACAACAACCGATGACCTCCTGTGTCTGACGGGAAGACCTTAACGCCAGATCCGCCGGTGCTCTCCCCCGGTGTCGGCCGTCCGCGTACTGTGAGGTATCGCTTTTCGCGCATTCCACCGAACAGGAGACGTACGGTGCCGCTGATGCCCGGAGCCGAGCCCTACCGCCAGGACGGCGGTGAGGTCGGCGTCCTGCTGTGCCACGGTTTCACCGGCACACCGCAGTCCATGCGGCCGTGGGCCGAGTACCTCGCCGAGCGGGGCCTGACCGTGTCCGTACCGCTGCTGCCGGGGCACGGCACGCGCTGGCAGGACATGCAGCTGACGGGCTGGGAGGACTGGTACGCGGAGGTGGACCGGGAATTCCGCGCGCTGTCCGAGCGCTGTGACCGCGTGTTTGTCTTCGGAATGTCGATGGGCGGGGCCCTGACCCTGCGGCTGGCCGCCCAGCACGGCGCCGCGGTCAGCGGCATCGCCCTGGTCAACCCCTCGGTCAAGGCCGACAGCCACCAGCTGAAGGCCGTCCCCCTGCTGCGCCACTTCGTCCCCTCCGTTCCGGGCATCGCCAGCGACATCGCCAAGGAGGGCTCGGAGGAGGTCGGCTACGACCGCACCCCGCTGCGGGCGGTGCACTCGCTGAGCCGTTTCTGGACGCTGGTACGGCACGAGCTGCCGCAGGTGACGCAGCCGCTCCTGCTGCTGCACAGCCGGGTCGACCACGTGGTGCACCCGTCGAACTCGGCGGTCGTGCTGAGCCGGGTGTCGTCGACGGACGTCACGGAGACGGTGCTGGAGCGCAGTTACCACGTGGCGACGCTCGACCACGACGCGGAGACGGTCTTCGAGCAGTCGTACGCCTTCGTGGAGCGGCTCTCGGGTGCGGGAGAGCGAGCGGACAAGGAGGAGGCGGCCAGTGGCTGAGCCCGAGGAGGAGGAGCGTCAGGTGCCCGAGGGCGGCGAGCCGGAACGCGCGCCGCTGGACGAGGAGTCGGCGTGGGCCGAGCTCGTCGCGGCGTACGAGAAGGACCCCGAGCCCGGGACGGGTTCCTGGCCCGCGGCCGAGGACGTCCCGGCGGCGGAGCGGGACGGCGAGGACAAGGCGGACGGCGAGCGCGAAGGGAACGGGACGGCGGCGGACCCGTCCGCGGTGCCCTCGGCGCCGGACGCGACGCGCATCATCCTTCACCCCGTGCTGTCCGGTCCCCGTGACTACGAGCTGGACGAGGACGCGGACGAGGGCCACTACGAGCCGCCGGAGCCGCCGCCGCTCCCGGAGGCGGACGTGACGACGAAGTTCGCCTGGCTCGCCGCGGTGGGCGGGCCACTGCTGATCTTCGGATTCGTTCTCTTCCAGGAGCCGATGCCGTGGTGGGCGCTCACCGTCGGCATAGGCGGCTTCCTCGGCGGCTTCGCCACCCTGGTGACGCGCATGCGTCCGGGCGGCGACGAGGACGACGACCTGCCGGGCGGCGGCGCCGTCGTCTGACGGGCACGAGGTCAGGCGGACGCGGGCACCCTGAGGGCGGCCAGGACCGGGAGGTGGTCCGTGGCCGCCCTCAGGTCGTCCGGGGTGACGCCGGGCAGGCCGTGCGGGACCCCGCAGCCGAGGACCTCGACGCCCGGGGTCGTGAAGATCGCGTCGATCCGCTGGTGCGGGTCGTGCGGGGTGGAGGTGTACTCACCGCCCCAGGGCCGGGCCGCCCAGGCGTCCTGCAGGTCGTCGGCGAGACGGCGGAACGTGCGGCCGTGGGGGCGGTCGTTGAGGTCGCCGCCGACGACCGCGTACGGCTCGCCCATCGCGGCGAGCCGGTCCAGCAGCATGCCGCCCTGGTCGTAGCGCTCGCGCGCCTGGAGCGAGAGGTGGCAGCTGACGACGGACAGGCGGGCGCCGCCGACGCGCACGACGGCGGTGGCGAAACCGCGCCGGTGCAGGCCGGGCGTGCGGGGCAGCAGCACGTCCTCGGCGCGTTCCACGTGCACCCGCAGGGAGGACAGCACGAGAGGGCCGGTGGCGGTGGCCCCGCCGGTGACGGCGACCAGGCCCGAGGCGCGGGCGAGGCGTGCGACGGCCTTGCGCCAGCGGAAGAAGCGCGGTGCCTCCTGGATCAGCGCGAGGTCGGGGTCGCAGGCGCGGATCACCCGGGCGAGCGCGGCGGTGTCGTCGCGCATGGAGCGGATGTTGTAGCTCAGCACGCGGACGACGGCGGAGCCGTCCGGCTCCGTACGGGACGCCGGCAGCTGCGGCGATCGGCCCTCGCTCACGGGGTCACTGTAGCGGCGGCGCGTTCCCGCGGGGCGGCCGTGGTCGTACGGGGCGGGCGTGCCCGGCGCGCAAAGGCGATGCCCCCGTCACTCCTGTGCGTGGAGTGACGGGGGCACCGGTGCCGTACGGGTGACCGCCGGGCCGGGTCTAGCCCTGGCGGGCGAGGTCGGCCGCGCCGACGAGACCGGCCTTGCCGCCGAGCTGCGCGGCGAGGACCTGGGCGTGCGGCCGGTACTGGCCGCCGACCAGCCAGCGGCGGAAGGACTTTCGGATGGGTTCGAGGACGAGTTCGCCCTCGTCGGAGACTCCGCCGCCGACGATGAAGGCGGAGGGGTCGAAGAGCGAGGCCAGGTCGGCGAGACCGGCTCCGGCCCAGCGGGCCAGCTCCCGGAAGGAGTCGACGGCGACCTTGTCCCCGTCGCGCGCGGCGCGGCTGATGTGCTGGCCCTGGATGCCCTCGGGCGTGCCGTCGCCGAGCGACAGCAGCAGGGTGGCGTTCTCCGGTTGGGCGACGGCCCGCTGCTTGGCGTAGCGCACCAGCGCCCGGCCGGAGGCGTACTGCTCCCAGCAGCCCTGGCTGCCGCAGCCGCACAGCAGACCGTCCGGCACCATGCGGATGTGGCCGAACTCCCCTGCCACGCCGAAGCGGCCGCGGCGCAGCTTGTTGCCGATGATGATGCCGCCGCCGAGCCCGGTGCCCAGGGTGATGCAGATGACGTCGTCGTGGCCCTGGCCCGCACCGAAGCGGTACTCGCCCCAGGCAGCGGCGTTGGCGTCGTTCTCGACGACGACGGGCAGTCCGACGCGCTGCTCGACCTTGTCCTTCAGCGGCTCGTGCCGCCAGCGGATGTTGGGCGCGAAGAGCACGGTGGCGCGCTTGTCGTCGACATAGCCGGCGGCACCGATGCCGACGGCCTCGACCGTGTGGCCGGCACTGACGTCGTGCACCGCTGTCGCGATGGCGTCGACGACGCCCTCGGAGGTCTGCGGGGTCGGCACCTTGACGATTTCGAGAATCGAGCCTTCCTCGTCGACCACGCCGGCCGCGATCTTCGTGCCGCCGATGTCGACGCCGATGGTGAGTCCCATGTATCCCTCAGTATTCGGTCGAGCCCCGCTGCGTCCAACCGTACCGGAGGGCGGCCTGCGCCCTGTTCGGGCCCGATGCTCCGTGCCGGGTCCGTGTCGCGCCGTTCAGTCCAGGTCGATGCGCTCGCTGGGCGGGGTGTCCCCGCCGGAGGTCCAGCGGCGTTCCTGCCCGCTCACCGCGGCGCGGTAGGCGGCCAGGAGTTCGGCGCCGGCGGCGGCGAGGTGGTCGAAGACCTCGGGGTTGCGCTCGACGATCGGCTCCACGGCCTGTTTGACCTGGGAGATCAGCCCCTGAGCCGCCATCTCGGCGGCAGGGGTGCGAAGCATCGACAGACGGTCGGTGACGGCTTCCGCGAGACGTCGAAGCTCCTCGCCGGCGCTGCCGGGGGTCTGGCCGCTCTGCTGCCGCCTGCGGGCGTTCTCGGCGGCGATGTCCTCCGCGCTCGCCTTGGCCCAGGCGTCGGAATCGGCGTCGGGGCGGCCCGCGCGGTCCGTGGATTCGCTCATGGTGGCTCCGTAAGGCTCCGGCTTGATACCAACGACGGTACCCGAACAGGGGCGCCGCTTTCAGCGCTCAGCGGGGCCAAAGACCGGGATCCGGGGCGAACCGGACCTGCAGCGCGCCGTCGCGGAGCGCCGCACCGGCCACGGTGCAGCGGCGCAGCGCGGAGGGCAGCGGGAGGATGCGGCGGTATCCCTCGGCGTCGACGACGAGTTCGTCGCCGCGGCGTACGAGGTCGACGGTGTCGCGTGTCGCGCCCGGCAGCGGCAGCCGCCAGAGGAAGTGGCCCTCCGCGGCCAGCCGGTCCTCGGTGGTCCACGGCGGCGCGGCGGGACCCTCGGGCGCGTCGGCGGGCGGCCGCGCGGCGAGCCGGGCGAGGTCCTCGGCACCGCGGGGTTCGCGGCCGAGGTGGGGCAGTTCGTGGAGCGCGGTGGTGGTGCCGGCGAGTTCCGCGCGCAGGGCGCGCACTTCCTTGCGGCGGTGGCCCGCCAGTTCGGCCAGCCAGGGGTCCGGGGACCCGTCGGGCAGCAGCCGGTTGGCGACGACCGCCTCGAGGCGGTGGCCGTACAGGGCCAGTCCGGCGCGGGCCCGGCGTACCGCGTCGGCGGCGTGCGCGCCGGGGGCCACGACCAGCCGTACGGTCGTGGCGGCGTCCTCGATCACGGCCTGGGCGGCGGCCAGTTCCCGGTCGGCGCGGGCGGCGGCCTCGTAGGCCCAGGCGCCGGGCGCGGGCACGCCCGCGAGCTGGGCGAGGACGGGCCGCAGGGCGCGGGCCGCCTGCCGTTCCCGGGGGACCAGCCGGGCGATGTAGCGGCGCAGTTGCGCGGGCAGCGCGAGCGCGGCGAGGGCGTCGTGGACCGGCGGGAGGTCGACGACGACGAGGTCCCAGCCGTCGGCGGTGTCCCGCAGGGCGCGCAGCAGCGCGAAAGCGTCCGCGCCGGGGAGTTCGGTCAGTTCCTCGGGGTCCAGCGGGGCCGCGCCGAGCAGGTCGAGCAGAGAGCCCAGGCGCTGCTGGACGGCCGCGGCGTCGGCCCGGAAGGCGGCGGCCGCGTCGATGCGCGCGGCCCACAGGCCGGGCACGGGGGCGAAGGGCGGCGCGGCCCCCTCGTCCGCCCGCGGACCGTCACCGCCGGCCGGGGCGGGCACCGGGCCCAGCACCCTCTCGAGGGAGGCGTCGCGGTCGGCGGAGAGCAGCAGCACGCGCCGTCCGGGCGTGGCCGCGGCCACGGCCGTGGCGGCGGCGACCGTCGTGCGCCCGGCGCCGCCCGTGCCGGTGACCAGCAGCGTCCGCACGTCAGCCCTGGGACTCGACGCGCTTCTTCAGACCGGCGAGGGCGCGGTCGATGATGACCTTCTCGGCCTTGCGCTTGATCATGCCGAGCATGGGGATCTTGACGTCGACGGTCAGCTGGTAGGTGACCTCGGTGCGCTTGCCGTCCTCCAGCGGGACCAGGATGTAGGCGCCGTCCAGGGTGCGCAGCATCTGGGACTTGACCAGCGTCCAGCGGACCTCGTTGTCGCCGGCCCAGGTGTAGGCGAGGGTGTGGTCGTCCTTGATGGCGCCCGCGTCCAGGAGGAGCCGGACCTGCTCGGCACGGCCGTCGCCGCCGGCGGAGAGGATCTCGGCCTCCTTCACCTCGCCGGTCCACTCCGGGTACCGGGCGAAGTCCGCGATGACGCCCATGACTTCGGCCGGGGCCGCGTCGATCGTGATGCTCGACCTGGTGTGTTCCGCCATCGCCGTGGCCCCTCCGGGACGTCGCGTCGTACCTGCTGTTGTATGCCTGCTGGTGAAGGCTACCGCCTGGTCGGGCGGCCGGAGACCGCCGGGGCGGTCACCACCGCAGCGCCCAGGGCGTTCGGGTGGAGTTGAAGTGGCCGACGTTGACGCATTCGGTCGTCCCCAGGCGCATCCGCGGCACGAGCGGCTGGTGGACGTGGCCGAAGAGCGCGTACTTCGGGCGCACCCGGCGGATCGCGTCGAGCAGTGCCTCGCTGCCGCGTTCGAGGCGGCGGGCGACGGTGTCGTAGCAGAGCTCGGGGACGGCGGGCGGGATGTGCGAGCAGAGCACGTCGACCTCGCCGAGGGCCTCCACCTTGGCGGCGTACGTCTCGTCGTCGATCTCGTACGGGGTGCGGTAGGGGGTGCGCAGCCCGCCGCCGACGAAGCCGAAGACCAGGCCGCCGATCTCGGTGGTGGTGCCGTCGAGCACCGTGGTGCCGGGCCGGGCGTACTCCGGCCAGAGCGCGGGGATGTCGACGTTGCCGTAGGTGGCGTAGGTGGGGGTGGGGAAGGCGGCGAACAGCTCGGCGTACTGCCGGCGCACGGCGGACTCGATGGCGGTGCGCCGATCCGTGCCGAGCCCCGACCACAGCTCGCGGTCGAGGGCGCGGGCCTCGTCCCAGCGCAGCGCGGTGCGCAGCCCGACCATGCGGGAGGCGTTCTCGGTGCCGAAGAGGTCGGGGAAGATGCCCCGCGAGTGGTCGGCGTAGTCGAGGAAGAGGATCAGGTCGCCGAGGCAGATCAGCGCGTCGGCGCCGTCGCCGGCCCTGGCGAGGGCTTCGGAGGCGCCGTGGACGTCGCTGACGACATGGACCCGCATGACGATCACTCTAGGACGCGGCGGACGGGGTTGGGGAGGGCACACCGGGGCCCCGGTTACCTGCGGGTCACAGGGGGGCTCGACTAGGCTTCCGACCAGTGGATCCGCACTGTGCCGCAGCGGGCATCCGGCGTGTGACGACGATGTGACACACAAAACATCTACACGGCACCCCCTACCGCAGAAGCTTTACCGGTGGGTAACGTCCAGGCCGTCCGTTCCACGCTCAACCATGCAGTGGACGCAGCCAGCACCGCCGCCGGCGCCGATGAGGAGCAGCAGTTTTGCGCGAGTTCAGCCTTCCGGCTCTCTACGAGGTCCCCGCGGACGGGAACCTGACTGATCTCATCCGCCGCAACGCCGCGCAGCATCCCGACGTTTCCGTCATCGCCCGGAAGACCGCGGCCGGCGACTGGGCGGACGTCACCGCCACCGCCTTCCTCGCCGAGGTCCGTGCCGCCGCCAGGGGCCTGATCGCCTCGGGCGTGCAGCCCGGCGACCGGGTGGCCCTGATCTCCCGCACCCGGTACGAGTGGACCCTCTTCGACTTCGCCGTCTGGACCGCGGGCGCGGTCACCGTGCCGGTCTACGAGACCTCCTCGGCCGAGCAGATCGAGTGGATCCTCGGTGACTCCGGCGCCGTCGCGGCCGTCGTGGAGACCGAGGCCCACGAGAAGTCCGTGGAGTCGGTGCGCGACCGCCTGCCGCAGCTCAAGCACGTGTGGCGGATCGAGGCGGGCGCGGTCGAGACCCTCGGCGCGGCCGGCACGGACGTCGCCGAGGCGACGGTGGACGAGCGCAGCGCCTGGGCCAAGGCGGACTCCCCGGCCACCATCGTCTACACCTCGGGCACCACCGGCCGTCCCAAGGGCTGCGTGCTCACGCACCGCGCGTTCTTCGCCGAGTGCGGCAACGTCGTGGAGCGCCTGAAGCCGCTCTTCCGCACCGGTGACTCCTCGATCCTGCTCTTCCTGCCGCTCGCGCACGTCTTCGGCCGGCTGGTCGAGGTCGCCGCCGTCATGGCGCCGATCAAGCTCGGGCACGTCAGCGACACCAAGAACCTCACCGACGAACTGGCCGCCTTCCGGCCGACGCTGCTGCTGGGCGTACCGCGCGTGTTCGAGAAGGTCTACAACTCCGCGCGCGCCAAGGCCCAGGCCGGCGGCAAGGGGAAGATCTTCGACAAGGCCACCGACGTGGCGATCGAGTACAGCCGCGCGCTGGACTCGGCGAGCGGCCCCGCGCTCGGCCTGAAGTTCAAGCACAAGGTCTTCGACCGGCTGGTCTACAGCAAGCTGCGCGCCGTGCTCGGCGGCCGCGCCGAGTACTCGATCTCCGGCGGGGCGCCGCTGGGCGAGCGGCTGGGCCACTTCTACCGCGGCATCGGCTTCACGGTGCTGGAGGGCTACGGCCTGACGGAGTCCTGTGCGGCCACCGCCTTCAACCCCTGGGACCGCACCAAGATCGGCACCGTCGGCCAGCCGCTGCCCGGCTCCACGGTCCGCATCGCCGACGACGGCGAGGTCCTGCTCCACGGCGAGCACCTGTTCTCGGGGTACTGGAACAACGAGGCGGCCACCGCCGAGGCCGTCACCGACGGCTGGTTCCACACCGGCGACATCGGGACGCTGGACGAGGACGGCTACATCACCATCACCGGCCGCAAGAAGGAGATCATCGTCACCGCGGGCGGCAAGAACGTCGCCCCGGCGGTGATCGAGGACCGGATCCGCGCCCACGCGCTGGTCGCCGAGTGCATGGTGGTCGGCGACGGCAAGCCCTTCATCGGCGCGCTGGTCACCCTGGACGAGGAGTTCCTGCCCCGCTGGGCCGAGCAGCACGGCAAGTCCGGCCGCGGCGTGGCGGAACTGCGCGAGGACCCCGAGTTGCTGGCCGAGGTGCAGTCGGCGGTCGACGACGGCAACGCCGCGGTGTCCAAGGCGGAGGCGGTGAAGAAGTTCCGCGTCCTGGCGACCCAGTTCACGGAGGAGTCCGGTCACGTGACGCCCTCGCTGAAGCTGAAGCGCAATGTGGTGCTGCGGGACTTCGCGGACGAGATCGCCGCGATCTACGGCTCGTGAGCCCGCGCTGACGGGCCCCCACCCACGGTGACGGTGGCCGCCGTACGCCTCGCGCGGACGGCGGCCACCGGCGTTCCTAGGTGATGCCGTCCTGGGCCAGGACCCTGGCCATGGTGCGCTCGGCCAGGGCGGTGATGGTGACGAACGGGTTGACCCCGATGGAGCCGGGGACGAGCGAGCCGTCGACGACGTACAGGCCGTCGTAGCCGTTCGCGCGGCCGTAGGCGTCGGTGGCGCTGCCGAGGACGCAGCCGCCCAGCGGGTGGTAGCAGAAGTCGTCGGCGAAGACGCGGTTGCCGCCGAACAGGTCGTAGCGGTAGATGGTGGCGTTGGCCCGGTTGACGCGGTCGAAGAGGGTCTTCGCGGCGGCGACCGAGGGCTGGTTCTGGGAGCGGCTCCAGTTGAGCACCGCCGCGTCGGTGGCCGTGTCGTAGACGAAGGTGCCCCGCTCGGGGTTCCTGGTGATCGCCAGATAGAGGCTGACCCAGGTCTCCAGGCCGATGGGGAGCGGGGCGATCTCGGCGAACACGGGGTTGGCGGCGTTGTTCCAGTCGTTGATGCCCATCACGGGGATGGTCGACTGGCGGGCGCCGGTGGGGTTCCACAGGTGGTTGGCGCGGCCGAGCATGATGTTGCCGTTGCCCGCCCAGCCCTTGCCGACGGCGGGACTGAGGTCGGGCAGGGCGCCCGTCTCCCGGGCGCGCAGCAGCAGTTCGGTGGTGCCGAGGCTGCCCGCGGCGAGGAACAGGGCGCCGCAGCCGACCTCGCGGGTGGCGACCACGGCGCCGGTGAGATCGGTCTGCGCGACCGTGAGCACGTAGCTGCCGTCGGGGTCGCGGCGGATCGCCCTGACGCGGCTGAGCGTCTCGATGGTGACCTTGCCGGTGCCGAGCGCGGCGGCGAGGTAGGTCCGGTCCAGGCTGCGCTTGCCGAAGTTGTTGCCGTAGATGACCTCCTGGGCCAGGGCCGACTTCGTGGCGGTCCCGGCGGCCTCGCGCTGCATGTGGCCGAAGTCGTAGACGTTGGGGACGAAGGTGGTGGCGAGCCCGGCCCTGGCGGCCTGGGCGCGGGAGACGCGGGTGAACTGGTACCACTCGGTGCTCTCGAACCAGTCGGGCGCGACGGTGTTCACGCCGAGCATGCGGTTGGCCAGGGGGAACCACGTCCCGTACATGGCGTCAGCGTCGACCTGCGGGAGGACCTCCCGGAAGTAGGCGCGGTCCGGTGTGACGGCCATGCCGCCGTTGACGAGGGATCCGCCGCCGACGCCGCGGCCGACGTAGACGGACATGCCGGGGTGGTCGACGCGGTCCAGGACGCCGGGGTACGGGCTGATGTCCCTGTTGACCACGTCGAGCCAGAGGAAGGAGGCGAGGGGCGCCGCGGTGCGGGTGCGGAACCACATGGAGCGCCGGTCCGGCGAGGCGGTGCTGCAGAAGACCTTGCCGTCGGAGGCGGGCGCGTCCCAGGCCCGTCCCATCTCCAGTACGAGGGTGCTCACGCCCGCCTCGGCAAGGCGTAACGCCGCGACCGCGCCTCCGTAGCCGGAGCCGACGACGACGGCCGGTACGTAGCCGGCCGGTTCCCGGTCCGCCGCGGCGGCCGGGGAGAGCCCGATGCGGGTGAGTCCCATCACGGTTGCCGTCTGCAGGGCGGCCATGCCCATTATCTGACGGCGCGTCAGGTTTGCTGTCATGGGCGCATCATGGGCGGAACGGCAGATTCCGCCCATACCGCGCGCACATGGTCTTTTACAAGAGGGCTTGCAGCCGCTCGGCGAGCAGATCCCACCGCCAGGCGTCCTCGACCCACTTGCGCCCGCGCTCGCCCATCCGGCGCCGCAGCTCCGCGTCGTCCAGCAGCGCCAGGATCCGCTCGGCGGCCTCCCCGGGCTCCCCGCCGCGCACCACCCAGCCGGTCTCGCCGTCCAGCACCGCGTCCGGCGCCCCGCCGGAGTCGCCCGCGACGACCGGCAGCCCGGTGGCCGAGGCCTCCAGGTAGACGATGCCGAGCCCCTCGACGTCCAGTCCGCCGCGGCGCGTGCGGCACGGCATGGCGAAGACGTCGCCGGCGCCGAAGTGCGCGGGCAGCTCCTGCCAGGGCACGGCCCCGGTGAACCGCACCGACTCCGCCACCCCCGTCCGCTCGGCGAGCCGCTTCAGGTCGTCCGCGTACGGGCCGCCGCCCACGACCAGCAGGACGGCGTCCGGCTGAGCGGCCAGGATCAGCGGCATCGCCTCGATGAGGGTGTCCTGGCCCTTGCGCGGCACCAGGCGGGAGACGCAGACGACCACCGGCCGGTCGGTGAGCCCCAGCCGGGTGCGCACCGCCTCGCCGCCGGAGGCCGGGTGGAAGGTCTTCTCGTCCACGCCCGGCGGGAGCTGCACCATGCGCCCGGCGGCCTCGGGCGTCAGCGCCCGGGCGATCCGGGACCGGGTGTACTCGCCCAGGTAGGTGATCGTGTCGGTGCCCTCGCCGATCCGCCGCAGCAGCGTGCGGCTCGCGGGCAGCTGCGCCCACCCCGCCTCGTGCCCGTGGGTCGTCGCCACCAGCCGGCGCGCCCCCGCCCTCCGCAGCGCGGGCGCCATCAGCCCGAGCGGGGCCGCCGCCCCGAACCACACCGACGTGCAGCCGTGTTCGCGCAGGAGCGCGGCGGCCCGCCGGGTCACCCTCGGGGTCGGCAGCAACATCGTCGTACGATCGCGTACGACCGGGAAGGGCTGCTCGGCGTCGAACGCGGCGACCTCGGAGCCGTCCCGCCAGGTCGACGCGTACACCACCACCCGGCCGGGATCGAGGCGCAGCGCCATGCTGTGCACGAACGCCTGGATGCCACCGGGACGTGGCGGGAAGTCGTTGGTGACGATCAGGGTCTTGTCCATACGTCGCCGAGGGTATCCGGTGCGGTCGGCGGCAACCGACCGCGGTCCCCGGCGCGTCTAAGCTCCACACGCCTGTCCACGGGTGAGACCGGCATCATGCATCATCACAGCAGAACCGATTCGACGAGGTGGACATGGCAGGCGACAGCGGCAAGCGGCTCCCGGTCGGGCCGGTCCTCGCCTGGGTGGCCACCAGGGTCCTGCTGCTGCTCTACGTCTTCAAGGTGCTCAGCCTGTCCCCGCTGGACGTGACCACCGACGTCTCGGTGATCTACCACGGCTGGTACGAGGTCCTGAAGACCGGCGCCTTCCCCCACCACGACGTCACCTGGCAGTACCCGCCCGCCGCCGCGCTCGCGGTGCTCTCCCCCGCGATGCTGCCGTTCCTCGACTACGCGACCGCCTTCTTCTGGCTCGCCTGCGCCGCCGACCTCGTCGCCTTCGCGCTGCTGCTGCGCGGTTCGCGCGGCGAGGGGCGGCGGCCGGCCGGTGCCTACGTGTGGGTACTGGGCGTGCCGCTGCTGGGGCCGACCGCGTACGCGCGCTACGACGTGATGGTCACCGCCGTCGCCGTGGCCGCGCTGCTGGCGACGGTGCGCCGTCCCAGGGTCGCGGGCGCGCTGATCGCGTTCGGCGCGATGCTCAAGGTCTGGCCGGTGCTGCTGCTCACCGGGGTCCGCGACCGCCGGATCTGGGCGGCGGCCGCGGCCGGGGCGGGCGTCCTCGCCCTGGGCTTCTGGCTGTGGATGCCGGGGGCCTTCGCCTTCCTGCGCTTCCAGGGCGAGCGGGGCACCGAGGTGGAGTCCCTGGGCTCCCTGGTCTTCCACATCGCCCGGCACCACGGCTGGGAGGGCCAGGTGCTGCTCAACTACGGCTCCGTGGAGTTCCTCGGGCCCTACGTGGGCCTGGTCAGCGACATCGCGCTCGGGCTGACCGCGGTGGCCTTCGGCTGGCTGCTGCTGTGGCGGCTGCGGGCGCGGACGTACGGCCCGCAGACGCCCTTCGACGCGGCGTTCACCGCGGTGCTGCTGTTCACCACGACCAGCCGGGTGATCAGCCCCCAGTACATGATCTGGCTGATCGGCCTGGCGGCCGTCTGCCTCACGCTGCGGGCCAGTGTGATGGTGCTGCCCGCGGTGCTGGTGCTGGCGGCGACGGTGCTCACCCTGTACGAGTTCCCGGTGCGCTTCGCCGACGTCGTCGGCAGCACCGGCCTCGGCATCACGCTGCTGCTGCTCCGCAACGGCCTGCTGGTGGCCGCCTCGGTCATCGCCTGCCGCCGGCTGTGGGTGGCCTCGGCGCGTCTGCCGTTGAGGCCGCGCGGCGCGCCCGAGTCGCGTCTTCCGGAGCACGACCAGGACGCCGAGAAGCTGCTGACCTGGTGAAGGCCGCCGTCACGGCCAGGCACTGCAGCCCCGCGGCCACGGCCATCGCCGCGCCGACGCCCACGGGCCCCAGCCCGGCCGGGACGGCGAGCGCGTAGGCGAGCGGCAGCTGCACCGCCGTGCCGACCGGGGTCACCCGGACCAGCGGCGCGGCCCCGCCGCCCTGGAGGACACCGCCCGGCGCGATGGAGCACGCCGGCAGCACCAGGTAGGGCCCCAGGGTGCGCAGGAACGCCGTGCCTGCCGCGGCCACGCGGGCCCGCCAGTGCGGCCAGCCGGGCGGGGTGCGTCATGGGTTCCCTCCCCGAACGTGATACCTCGTTTCGAGGTACAGCGTTTAGAGGTACCATCATGGGCACTGCACGGACAAGTCCGAACGCATGATCGGGAAAGGTGGCGAACAGTGCTGGAGCTCACCATCCTGGGCTTCCTCTACGAGGAATCCCTGCACGGCTACGAGCTCAAGGAGCGCATCGCCGCACTCAACGGCCACGTCCGCCCGGTCAGCGACGGCGCGCTCTACCCGGCCATCAACCGCCTCACCGCGGCCGGGCTGGTCGGCCAGCACACCGAGCCCGGCGTCGGCGCCGCCCCGCGCCGCGTGCTCTCGCTCACCGACGCCGGGCGCACGCGGCTGCTCGCCCGGCTCCGCGATCCCAAGCCGATCGAGATCACCGACGCCACCCGCTTCTTCGCCGTGCTGGCGTTCCTGAGACACCTCCCCGACACCACGGCCCAGGCCGGGGTGCTGCGGCGCCGCCTGGAGTTCCTGGAGACACCGGCCGGCTTCTTCTACGACCGCGGCAAGCCCGTGCGCGCCGAGGACACGGGCGACCCCTTCCGCCAGGGCATGCTCCGCATCGCCCGCGCCACGGGTCACGCGGAGCGCGAATGGCTCACGGAGGCCCTGGCGGACCTCACCGCCTGAGGGCGGGTCCGGGTGAGACCCGCGCGCAGGCTGCGCTGCCGACCCGGAGGGGGCGAGCGATCCCGCGCACCCCGGGCGCCGCGTGCACCGCTGCGCGGATGGCCCGGGAAGGGCGTCACGGCGCCGGGCCGCCCGGAGGCGCACGGCCCTGCGACCCGCCGGGCAGACGGACGCGCGGGCGCAACCGACGTTCCCGGGACACCCGTGACCGCGGACGGCCCACGGGGCCACGAGGCCGCGAAGCGGCGGATCCGGGTGAGGCCCGCGCGCAGGCTGCGCTGCCGACCCGGAGGAGGCGAGCGATCCCGGGCGCCGCATGCACCGCTGCGCGGACGGCCCGCGAAGGCCCGCGTGGGCGTCACGGCCCCGTCCGCCCGGAGGCGTACGGCCCTGCGGCCCACGGGGCCGGCGGCCTCGAAAGCCACGGACACGCCGTGCGGCTGATCGTGGGGTGACGCGTACGGCCCGGGTGACCGCCCGCAACTCCCTCGCCGCGGGCCGCGGACTAACCCGTGGCGGCCGCGAAGGCGCGGGCGGCGGCGATGCGCTGGACGGGGGTGGGGTGCGTGCCGAAGAGGGCGTGCAGAAGGCGCGGGGGGTCGGGGTCGGAGACGTTGGTGACGGTGAGGCGGCGCTGCATGGCGATGAACCGCTCGGCGTCCCCGGTGAGTTCCAGCGCGTGCGTGTCCGCCCGCCGTTCGACGCGCCGGCTCAGCGCGCAGCCGAACGGCCCGGCGCACGCCGACAGCACCGCGGCCGCCGCCGCCAGCAGGAACAGCCCGCGCGGGTCGTCCGTGCCGTGGGAGGAGGCGGCCATGACCGCGGAGAGCACGCACACCCCCGCTCCCGCGCCGAGGGCGCCGAGCAGGGTGCCGCGCAGCACGTCACGGTGCTTGACGTGTCCCAGTTCGTGGGCGACGACGAGTTCGACCTCGGCCGCCGGGGCCGTGCCGAGCAGCGTGTCGTAGGCGACGATCCGCCGGGTGCGCCCGAAGCCGGAGACGTAGGCGTTGAGCGCGGTCGTCCGCCGGGACGCGTCGGCGACGAGCACCGCCCGTACGGGGATCCGGTCCCGCTCCGCCAGCGCCAGCAGCGCGTCGCGCAGGGGCCCGTCCTCCATCGGCCGGAAGCGGTTGAAGAGCGGCTCCAGCACGACGGGGGCGAGCCAGGACAGCACGACGGCCGCGCAGACGGCGCCCAGGGCCGCCCAGGCCCAGCCGAGGCCGTAGTAGCCGTACAGCGCGGCCAGCGCCAGCGGAACGGTGACGAGCAGCCCGCGCAGGACGTCGACGGCCCAGCCGCCCCAGCCCTGCGTGACGAGCCCGTAGCGGCGCCGGATGACGCGGACCCGGGCGGAGAACGGCAGGGTGACCGCCTGCTGGAGCAGCACCAGCAGCAGGCCGCCGGCCAGGACGCGCAGGGCCCGGGCGTCGCCGAACAGCCCGGTGAGGGCGGCGCCCGCGGGGGTCAGCCCCAGTACCAGCAGCAGTGCGAGCCCGGCGAGGCGGCCGCCGAGCACGAAGGGCAGTTGCGCGCGGCGCAGCGCCCTGCCGCGGGCGGTCTCTTCCGGCGTGAAGTCCCCGTCCGTGCCGCTCATCCCAACTCCCCCTCGACGTAGGCCCGCCAGCGCTCGGTGAGGGCGTCCTCGTCGATGCCGAGCGTGCCGCGCAGATCCGCACCGGAACGGTACAGCGCGACCAGCCGGTCGGCGCCCCAGGTGTCGGCGATGAGCCGGCAGGCCAGCCAGGCGCCTTCGTACGCCTGGGCCTGAGCGGTCGCGCCGGGCGCGAAGTCGGCGTCCGCGGGGAGGTGCCCGGGCGGGCCGGAGGCCGTGACGTCGCGGCGCAGCTCGGGTGCCAGGCTCGGCGCCGTACGGCCGGAGTCCCGGTAGGCGACCCAGTCGGCGAAGCCCTCGGAGAGCCACATCGGGGTGCGGGAGGTCGTCGCGGCGCGCGTGGCGACATGGGTGGTCTCGTGGGTGAGTACGACCTGGCGGCCGAAGGCCGACAGCCCGGCGAAGGCCTCGGGGTTGACGATGACGCGTCCGGCGGGGGCGGTGCCGCTGCCGCCGGCCTCCCCGGTGGTGACGGCCGCGACGCCCGCGTACGTCTCGGCGGGGGCGTCCAGCAGTTGGCCCATGCGCCGCAGGGAGGAGGGCACCTCCAGCACCACCCGCCCGGTCCAGCCCTTCCCGCCCCAGGCCCGCCGCACCTGCGGGACGGCCCGGTCCGCGTCGGTGGCGTACCGGGCCAGCTCCTCGCGGTCGCCGGTGCCGAGGACGAGGCTGTGGCTGCCGCGGACGACGTGCAGCGCCCCCTGCTCCCACAGCAGGCCGCCCGGATCGCCGTCGCCGGCCACCCGCCAGCGTCCGCCGCCGTCGGTGCGCAGCAGCAGGGACTCGTCCGTGGTCACCGGGGCGCTGTCATAGCCCTTGAGGCGGTAGCGCAGCTCGACGCGGGCGGTCACCGGGTCGGCGCCCTCCGTGGAGACCAGCCGGTACGACCAGGAGGCGAGCGGGAGCACCCGGAGATTGCGGAAGACCCGGCGCTCGGCGTCGCGCCGGGCGGGCGTCACATCGGCCAGGTAGGCCTTCTCGTCGCGGTCCAGGACCGCGTCGGCCCGCCGTTCCAGCAGTTGCCGGACGACCGGGTCCCCGGGGAGCGCGTGCTCCGCCGCACCGCCGCCCGAGGGTCCGCAGCCCGCGAGGAGCACCGCCGCGGCGCACAGCGCGGCGGCCACGGCGCGGGTCGGCGAGCGGAAGAGGGCCACGCCGCCGATCGTACGGTCCCGGCGGCGGCGCTCACGTGGGCCGGGTCACCGCGGAGACCGGCAGCATGGCGACGGGGTCGTAGCGGACCCGGGCGCCGGGGTAGGGGGCGTGGATGACCTGGCCGTCGCCGACGTACATGGCGACGTGGCTGGCGTCGCCGCGGTAGAGGACCAGATCGCCGGGGCGCGCCTGGCTGAGCGGTACGTGCCGCCCGGCGTTCAGCTGGGCCTGCGAGGTGCGGGGCAGGCCCACGCCGGCCTGGCGGTACGCCCAGACCATCAGGCCGGAGCAGTCGAAGGAACCGGGGCCGGTGGCACCCCACACGTAGGGGGCGCCGACGGCGGAGCGCGCGGCGGCGACGGCCGTCGCGGCGCGCAGCGACAGCGGGCCGAGGTCCGGGATGTCGACCGTGCGGCCGGAACGGGAGGCACGGGCCTCCAGGCGGCCGGCGAGTCGGGCCCGCTCCTGCGGGGAGAGGGAGTTGACCAGGCGCGCGGCCGCCATCAGCTTGTGCTGCACGGCCTTCTTCCGGACGGTGAGGCTGGTGCGGGCCCGCTCCAGCTCGCCGAGCCGATCGGTGGCCCGGGAACGTTCCTGGTCCAGGAAGCGCTGGGCGGAGCGGAGTTCGCCGAGTCGCGCGTTGCCGCGGCTGCTGATCCGGTCGAGGGTGGCGGCCCGGTCGAGATAGGTCGCCGGGTCGGGCGAGAGCAGCAGGGCGAGGGTGGGGTCCACTCCCCCGCCGCGGTACTGGGCCCCGGCGAGCGTGCCGAGGTCGTCGCGGAGCCGGTTGACCCGCTCCTGGCCGCGCGCGGCGCGGTCCTGGAGCACCTCCACCTCGCGCCGGAGCCGCTGGGTGTTCTCGCGGGCGGCGTTGAACTGCTCGGTGGCCCGCTCCGCCTGGGTGTAGAGGTGGTCGATGCGGGCCGCGACATCGCCCGGGGCGTCCGCCGGGTCGGCGGCGGCCGTCTGCGCGGTGGTGGCCGCGCCCGCCATCGCGGCGGCGGCGGTGGCCGCCGCCGTCAGGACCGTGACCCTGGTGGTACGCGGGGCCCGGCCGGGTTGCGGAATGCGTCGATGGGATGGCACGTCGACTGACAGTAGTCAGCCGGACACGGGGACTTCAAAGGCCGTGTACCGCCGGGCGGCCCGACGGCGCCCTGCTTGCGCAGGTCACCGCCGGGCCGTCACCGTACGAGATCACCCGATAGGTTCAACGGGCTCCGCCGTTTCGGCCCGGATCTCAGATGCGGACGCCGAACTGGAACGGCATGTTGTTGATGGACTCGTAGCGCACGACAGTGCCGGTGCGCGGCGCGTGCAGGACCTGGCCGTTGCCCGCGTAGAGCCCCACGTGGTGCTGGTCGCCGTAGAAGATGACGAGGTCGCCGGGCATCAGCTGGCTCATCGACAGCCGGGTGCCGGCGTTGGCCTGGGACTGGGAGGTGCGCGGTATGCCGGCGCCGGCCTGGGCGTAGGCCCAGGAGGTGAGGCCGGAGCAGTCGAAGGAGCTCGGGCCGGTGGCGCCGTAGACGTACGGCGAACCCAGCTTGGTCTTGGCGGCGGAGAGGGCCGCGGCGGCCAGCGAGGAGGCCGGGAGGTCGTTGCCCAGGTCGACCCGCTCGTTGGAGCGGTTGGCGCGGTTCTCCGCGGCGGTCAGGGACGCCCGCTGGGCGGCGGTCAGCGAGTTGAGCAGCTTCTGCGCCTCGCCGAGCTTCGCCTGGACTTCCTTCTTCTTCTTGCCCAGTTCGGTGCGGGTCTCGTCGAGCTCGTTGAGCTTGCTCGCGGCCTCCGCCTTCTGCTGGTTGAGGGTGCGCTTCTTCTCCGCGATCTGCTGGAGCCCCTCGGCCTGCTTGGTGCTCAGCTGGTCGAGCGTGGACGCCTTGTCGAGGTAGCTGTCCGGGTCGGCGGAGAGGAAGAGCTGGAGCGACGGGTCGATGCCGCCGCTGCGGTACTGGGCGCTGGCCAGGGTGCCGAGGTCGTCCTGCAGGTCGTTGAGCTCGGACTGCTCGCGGGCCACCTCGTCCTGCAGGTCCTCGACCTGCTTCTGCAGCTTCTGCTGCTTCTCCTTGGCGCCGTTGAACTTCTCGGTCGCCTGCTCGGCCTGCTCGTAGAGGCCGTCGACCTTGGCCTTCACGCTCTTGACGGAGGGCTTGGCGGGAGCGGCCTGGGCCGCCTGCGCGGACAGGGCGACGGCTGCGGCGGCGGTCGCGGTGAGCACGGTGACACGTGTGCGACTGGCCTGCTTGGGACGACGGTGGGACGCCACTCGGGCGAGCTCCTTCTTCCTCCAGCCGCCTGCCGCATGCATCGGGAACTGCGTTCCCCGGCCCTGAGCGTCGGCGTCCCCCGTCGTACGCGCGGCACTTCAGATCGGCGGGACCTCCGCCGCCATCCTGAGTGGATGATCGACTGGGCAGAGGTTCGAGGCACGACCATAGTGACCATCTTGTGATCGGATCAAATCCCTGAAGAAAAAAAGTCGCTCGGCTGCGGTTTCTTTACACATATCGCACGTGCAGTGATGACGAGTTGACGCTGAGTCCACAAAAAGCGCCTCACGCACCCCACGGTGTGCTCCAGGTCACACCCGGGCAAGTCGCTTCAGCAGCAAGGTGGATGCGACCGGGCGGGCACCGGCACGGGCCACACCGTCAGCAACTTCGCGATCGGAAGAAACCACCACAATCGGACGACCGGGAGGTTCCGCCCGAACCAGACGCCGGATCAACTCGTCCGCCGTCTCACCGGCCTTGCTGAACAGCACCCGCACCCCGCGCGGCGGCGCCAGCAGCACCGGGGCGTCCAGATCGGCCCCGTCGAAGACGCAGGTGACCTCGGCGCCGCTCTGCGCCGCCAGCACCGCCAGGCCGCCCAGCAGCCGCAGCCGCTGCTTCTCCAACGGCAGCGCCGGATAACCGGTCTTGGTCACGTTGTAGCCGTCGACCACCAGATGGGACTGCGGCAGCGCCAGCAGCTGGTCCAGCAGTGCCGGATCGTCCTCCGACAGGGCGCGCCGCGCGATGTCCTTGGGGCTGATCGCCCCAGGCGTCACGGCGTCGACGGTGTCCGCGGGCCGAGCGCCCAGGGTGTCGCGCGGCGGCAGCGCCAGCTCCCGGCGCAGTCCCGAAGCGGCGTCGAGGACGGTGTCCAGCAGCAGCCGCAGACGCATGTCCTCGGTGCTGCGGCCCTCGCGGGCCGCCCGGCGGGACGCCTCCACCGCCTGCTCGGCCTCGACGAGCCGGGCCCGCAGCCGGCGTGCCTCACCGTCCGCCGACGCCTTCTCCACGGCCGCGGCCGCGCGCGTCTCGTCCAGTTCGGCCTCGACCTTGCGCAGCGCGGCCTCGGCCCGCTTCACGTCGCTCGCCGCACTGCGCAGCTTGCGCTGCAGCGACTCGGCCTCCTTACGGGCCGCATCCAGCTCGGTGCGGACCCGCACGGCCTCGGTACGGGACTGGGTCCGGACCTCGTCCAGTTCCGCCTTCAGCTGCCGCAGCTCGCGCTGCGCCTCCTCGCCCGCCCGTTCGGCGCTGACCCGCTGCGCCTCCTCGCCCGCCGCGGCCACCAGCTTGGCCCAGCCCGCGGGGCGCAGCAGGTATGCGGCGGCCGCCACGTCCAGCGGGTCGACCGCGGGGGGCGGAGTGCCGGCGTCCAGCGCCTCGCACAGCTCCGGCTCGGACTCGCGCAGCCGGGCGCCCACCCGCTGCCGGAAGGACGGGTCGCCCTCCAGTGCCGTGGCCAGCGCGGTCGCGGCGAACTTGGCGCGGCGGCTCGGGGTGAACCGGGCGTAGGGGCGCAGCACGGCGGGCAGCTCGGCCGGGGTCAGCCCGCCGAACGCCTCCGCCGCCAGGGCGACCACGCGGTGCCGTACGCCCTCGGGCAGCGGACGGTCCAGCGACTCGCCGTGGACGGACCCCTCCGGCGCAGCCGCGGTCTCGGGCGCGGCAGCTTCCTCGCCGCGGCCCGGGTTACCGCCGGTCCCGTCCACCCTCACTCCGTCCAGTCCGTGGGCGCCTCCCCGGCCTCCTTCAACCTCTCTGGCCGCGCCGCATTCTTCTATTGTCCCCGGCCGCGCTCAGGCCTGCGTCGCCGCCGCCGTGTCGGGGCGGTCGACCAGTTCGACCTGGTCCACGGCGTTGCACCAGCGGCAGCGCACCGACTCCACGGTCTCGCTGAGCACCTCGCGCTCCTCGACCGAGGGCTCGCCCGCCAGGTCCAGGTGGACGTACTCCACGACCTTGCTGGAGCGGGTGACGTCGAACCGGGTCAGATTGCCGCACAGGGTGCAACGCCAGCGGGTCGTGACGGTCGGCAGGGGCACCGGCATCGGTCGTCTCCTCGGTCGCGCGGATGCGTTCCGGTCACCCTACGGCCTCGGTGGTCCCGCGCGCTGCGGCGAGGCGCCCCGCGCCCGTTACACCCGTTCCGTCATGATCGGTCCATGGTCATCCCGGTGTACGACAAGAACCCCGTCCACCGCACACCCGTGGTGACGTACGCGCTGATCGGGCTGTGCGGGGTGCTGTTCCTCATCAGCCCGTCCTCCGGGCTCAACTACATGTACGGCATGGGCCACGATCAGGTGTGCGCCCAGGCGACGTACTTCGCCCGCTGGGGTGTCATCCCCACCGAGCTCTGGCACGGGCACATCCCCCTGGCGCAGGTGCCGATGCCGACCGGCTGCCCGCCCCTCGGGTCCTTCGCCACCTCACCGTTCGTGTCGGTGCTCACCGCGCTGTTCGTGCACGGCGGTTGGTTCCACCTGCTCGGCAACATGCTCTTCCTCTGGGTCTTCGGCGACAACGTCGAGAACCGCATGGGCCGCTTCCGCTTCCTGCTCTTCTACATCGCCTCCGGCTACGTGGCGACGTACGGCTACGCGCTCGGGCACACCTCCTCCACGCAGACCCTGGTCGGCGCGTCCGGGGCGATCTCCGGGGTGCTCGGCGCGTACCTCTACCTCTACCCCAAGGCCCGGGTGACCAGCGTCTTCCCCTTCCTCTTCTTCCTGCCGCTGCGCTTCCCGGCCTGGATGGTGCTGATCTTCTGGTTCGTCCTGCAGTGGCTCGCCGGCGAGATCCAGCAGACGGGTCCCGGGGTGGCCTACCTCGCCCACATCACCGGCTTCGTCTGCGGCTTCCTGTGCACGTGGGTGTGCTGTCGCGCAACGCCTAAGCTTGAGCCCGCAGCCAGGGCGAGCCAAGGAGACCCACAGCCGTGATCACCGCGATCGTGCTCATCAAGACCAGCGTCGACCGTATCCCCGAGATCGCGGAGTCCATCGCCGCGCTCGACAGCGTCAGCGAGGTCTATTCCGTGACGGGGACGTACGACCTGGTCGCCATGGTGCGGGTGGCCCGGCACGACGAGCTCGCGGACGTCATCCCGGGCCGGATCAGCAAGATCCCCGGCGTCGAGGCCACCGACACCCACGTGGCGTTCCGCACCTACTCCCAGCACGACCTGGAGACGGCCTTCGCCATCGGCCTGGACGCCTGACCGGTCCGCCCGGCACGGCGCACCGGGGCCGGGCCGCTCAGGCCTGGTCCCGGTCCGGCACGCAGCGGCCGTCCTCGGTCCGGTAACGCCACTTGGCCCCGTCCGACACCAGCTCCCGCACCGCGTCGACGAAGCGTTCCACGTGCTCGTCCGGGGTGCCCGCGCCGAAGGAGACCCGGATGGCGTTGAGCGCGGGGGCGCCCCCGACCGAAGGCTCCGGAAGCTCGCCCGGGGCGGCCTCGGGGGCACCGCACTCGCCCGGCTCCTGGTCGGCGGCGCCGAGCAGGGTGCGCAGCAGCGGGTGTGCGCAGAAGAGGCCGTCGCGGACGCCGATCCCGTACTCCGCGGAGAGCGCCGCCGCGAAGTGGGAGCTGTTCCAGCCCTCGACGACGAAGGAGACGACACCGACCCGGGGGGCGTCGTCGCCGAACAGCGAGAGCACCCTGACCTCGGGCACCTCGGCCAGTCCGGCCCGCACGCGGGCCACCAGCGCCTGCTCCCGCTCGACCAGCAGGTCGAACCCGGCCTCCGTCAGCGCGCGGCAGGCCGAGGCGATCGCGTAGGCGCCGATCACGTTGGGCGAGCCGGCCTCGTGCCGGGCGGCCGTGGTGTGCCAGTCGACGTCCACCCCGCCGTCCGCACTCCGGGCCACCCGCCGGGAGGCGCCGCCTCCGGCCAGGTAGGGCTCGGCCGCGCACAGCCAGTCGGCGCGGCCGGCGAGCACGCCGGAGCCGAAGGGCGCGTACAGCTTGTGCCCGGAGAAGGCCACCCAGTCCACGTCGAGTTCCGCGATGTCCACCGGGTGGTGCGGGGCGAGCTGCGCCGCGTCCAGCACGATCCGGGCGCCATGGGCGTGGGCCGCCGCGGCCAGCTCCCGCACCGGCCAGAGCTCACCGGTCACATTGGACGCCCCGGTCACGCAGACCAGCGCCGGTCCGTCCGTCGCCCGGGCGGCCAGTGCCCGCTCCAGCGTCGCCACGGCCTCCGCCGGGGTGCGGGGGGCACCGAGGTAGGTCACGTCGGCCTCCCGCCACGGCAGCAGGGACGCGTGGTGCTCGGTCTCGAAGACGAAGACGCTCGTGCCGGCCGGTACGGCGGCGGCCAGCAGGTTCAGCGAGTCGGTGGTCGAACGGGTGAAGATCACCTGGTCGCCGGGGCGACAGCCGAGGAACTCCGCGACCGTGGCGCGGCTCTGCTCGAACAGGTCGGTCGACAGCTGCGAGAGGTAGCCGGCCCCCCGGTGCACGCTGCCGTAGTACGGCGCGTAGGCCGCCACGTCGTCCCAGACCCGCTGCAGCGCGGGCGCGCTGGCCGCGTAGTCGAGGGCGGCGTAGCCCACCTCGCCCCCGGTCACGAGCGGCACGAGGACCTCGCGTCCCAGGACGGGCAGCGGAGCGCGGACGGACGAGGGCAGGGCAGGGCGCAGCGACATGGCGAAGTCTCCTGGGAGCAGGCGTGGGTGAAGGAACGTCAGTGATGACGGAACAGCCCTCGGCACGACGGGCGGACGCCCGGGGAGGGTGGGGAGGCGGCTGGGGGCCGGGAAAGGCCCTAGCGCATTCGCTTGCTCATGGAGGAACTCCTCTGACCGCGCTTGCCGCAGACCTCGCTGCCTGCGGCCTGGTCATCACCCGGGGCACCCCGCCACGGAAGGAGGGTTGCCGGACAGCGGGCCGGGGCCGTTTCGCTGTCACTCGTGACCTGCGCAGCATCATGCCACACGGGCACCTCGCCGCAAGCCGCGGTCCGCATCCCGGACGGCCCGCCCGGGAGCGGCCGGCACGGGGTCGGACGGCACGGGGTCGGACGGCACGGGGTCGGACGGAACAGCGGCGGACAGCACGGAGGGCCGGGGCAACGGCCCCGGCCCTCCGTGGTGGTTCTCGTGGTCAGGCCTGCGTGGCCGCGGCCCACCGCTCGAGCGTCCGTGCGGCCGCCCCGGAGTCGACCGACTCGGCCGCCCGCGCGATCCCGGCCGCGATCCGGTCGGTCAGCCGGCCACCCGCACCCTCCAGCGCCACCAGCGCGGCCGCCGAGTTGAGCAGCACCGCGTCACGGACCGGGCCGGTCTCGCCGGCCAGCAGCCGGCGGGCGACGTCGGCGTTGTATGCGGCGTCCGCGCCCCGCAGCGCCTCGATCGGCACCAGTTCGATGCCGACGTCGCGCGGGTCGAAGGACTCCTGCTCGACCTTCCCGTCCCGCACCACCCACACCTGGGAGGTGGCCGTGACGGTGAGCTCGTCCAGCCCGTCGTCGCCCCGGAACACCAGCGCGGAGGAGCCGCGGCGGGCCAGCACACCCGCGATCAGACCGGCCATCCGGGTGTCGAAGCACCCCACGGCGGAGGCGCCCACCCGGGCCGGGTTGGTCAGCGGGCCGAGGATGTTGAAGGAGGTCGGGATGCCCAGGTCGCGGCGGGCCGGGGCGGCGAACCGCATCGCGGGGTGGAACTTCGCGGCGAAGCAGAAGGTGATCCCGGTTTCCTCGGCTACCTCCGCCACCCGGCCGGCGGGCAGGTCGAGGTTGATGCCGAGCTTCTCCAGGACGTCGGAGGCACCGCTGGCGCTGCTGGCCGCGCGGTTGCCGTGCTTGACGACCTTCGCGCCCGTGCCGGCGATGACGATGGCGGACATCGTGGAGATGTTCACGGTCCTGGCACGGTCGCCGCCGGTGCCGACGATGTCCACGGCGGGGCCCGGGATGTGCAGCGGCTCCGCGTGCGCGTACATCGACTCGACGAGGCCGGTGACCTCCTCGACGGTCTCCCCCTTGGCCCGCAGGGCGACCATGAAGCCGGCGACCTGGGCGTCCGAGGCCTCGCCGCTCATGATCCGGTCCATCGCCCACGCCGCTTCGGCCGCCGTCAGGTCCTTGCCGTTCAGCAGCGCGCCCAGGACGTCGGGCCAGGAGCCGCCCGCCACGGATGCGCCTCCGGCGGGGTTCACAACGCTCATGGTCCACTCCATGGGGTCTGACGTGCGGCGGGAAACCTTCGGCTCCAGCCTATCGGCGCGGGGGAACGGGAAAGGGCCCCGTCCATCGGATGGACGGGGCCCTGCCCGGTGGCACAGCTTCAGTGATCAGTGGTGACCGTGGCCGCTCGTGATCTCCTCGTACTCCTCGACTGTGGGCTTGTCGATCTGCGTTCCCTCGCCGTAGTAGCCGCGGGACAGCCTCGCGCGCAGCTTCTCCGTGGGGCCGACCTTCTTCTCCACGCCGTTCTCGTCGACCTCGGGGCCGACCTCGAGCGGCTTGGGCTGCTCGTGCTGGGTGAGCTTGAACAGCGCGCCCTGCTCCAGCGGCTCGTGGATCTCGATGAACTCACCGTGCGGGAGGCGCTTGATGATGCCGGTCTCGCGACCGTGCAGCACCTTGTCCCGGTCGCGCCGCTGCAGACCCAGGCAGATCCGCTTGGTGACGAAGAAGACCAGCACCGGCAGCACGAAGAACGAGATCCGGACCACCCAGGTGATCGCGTTGATCGACAGATGGAAGCGGGTGGCGAAGAGGTCGTTGCCACCACCGACGAGCAGGATCAGGTAGAGGCTGATCCAGGCGGCGCCGATACCCGTGCGGACGGGACGGTTGCGCGGCCGGTCGAGCAGGTGGTGCTCGCGCTTGTCACCGGTGACCCAGGACTCCAGGAACGGATAGACGCCCATGAAGCCCAGGACCAGCGGGAAGATCACCAGCGGGATGAACACGCCCAGGACGAGCGTGTGGCCCGCGAAGTTGATCTCCCAGCCCGGCATGATGCGGATCAGGCCTTCGGAGAAGCCCATGTACCAGTCGGGCTGGGCGTCGGTCGACACCTGGTCCGGCCGGTAGGGGCCGTAGGCCCACACCGGGTTGACGGAGACCAGCGCGGACATGGCCGCGATGACACCGAAGACCACGAAGAAGAAGCCGCCCGCCTTGGCCGTGTAGACCGGGAAGAACGGCATGCCCACGACGTTCTTCTCGGACTTGCCGGGGCCGGCCCACTGCGTGTGCTTGTGGTAGACGATCAGGATCAGGTGGGCCACCAGCAGGCCCGCCATGATGCCGGGGATCAGCAGCACGTGGATCGTGTAGAACCGCGGCACGATGTCGGCGCCGGGGAACTCACCGCCGAAGAGGAAGAACGAGAGGTACGTGCCGACGATCGGCACGGACAGGACCGCGCCCTCCATGAAGCGGATACCGGTGCCCGACAGCAGGTCGTCCGGCAGCGAGTAGCCCATGAAGCCGTCGAACATGCCGAGGAACAGCAGCAGGAAGCCGAAGACCCAGTTGATCTCGCGCGGCTTGCGGAACGCACCGGTGAAGAAGATGCGCATCATGTGCACGAGCATCGCGGCCACGAAGACGATGGCCGCCCAGTGGTGGATCTGCCGGACCAGCAGACCGCCGCGCACGTCGAAGCTGATGTGCAGGGTCGAGGCGTACGCCTCGGACATCTTGATGCCCTGCAGCGGCGCGTAGGAGCCGTCGTAGACGACCTCGTTCATCGCCGGGTGGAAGAACAGCGTCAGGTAGACACCCGTCAGGATGATGATGATGAAGCTGTACAGGGCGATCTCGCCCAGCATGAAGGACCAGTGGTCCGGGAAGATCTTCCGCAGGTTGGCCTTGCCCAGGCTGTAGATGCCCAGCCGGCCGTCGGCCCAGTCGGCGACGCGTTCGCCGGCCGGGGCCTTTCCGCGCGGCTTCGCGCTCGCGCTCGTGTTGGTGCTCATCCACGCTCCCAAAACGCAGGGCCCACGGGCTCTTCGAAGTCGCCCAGAGCCTCGAGGTAACCCTCGCCGTTCACACTGATGTGCAGCTGCGGCAGGGCGTGACCGGCGGGGCCGAAGATCACCCGGGCACCGTCGGACAGGTCGAACGTCGACTGGTGGCAGGGGCAGAGCACGTGGTGCGTCTGCTGCTCGTAGAGGCTGATCGGGCAGCCGACGTGGGTGCAGATCTTGGAGAACGCCAGGATGCCCTGGTGCGCCCAGTCGCGGGACTTCTTGTCCTTGATGTCGTTCGGCTGGATGCGGACGATCATCAGGGCCGCCTTGGCGAGCTGCTCCTGGTAGTCGTGCTGCTCCTCCTCCAGGCCCTCGGGCACGGCGAAGGTCAGCGAGCCGACGGCGACGTCCTCGGGACGCAGCGGCTTGTTGGTGTTCTGGTTGATCAGCAGCCTGCCCTTGGACCACAGCGTGTGGCGGAGCTTGTCCTCCGGCAGCGGGCCGAGGTCGCGGAGCAGGAACACCCCGGAGAGCGGCACCAGCGTCAGCGCGCCGAGCATGGTGTTGCGGATCAGCTTGCGGCGGCCGATCTGGCTCTCACCGGTGCCCGCGGCGAAGTCGGCCATGACCTTGGCCCGGACCTCGGGGGTCGCCGCGATCGCGTGGCGGTCGTCGGCGACCTCGACGTCCGACATCAGCGTGCGGGCCCAGTGGACCGCGCCGGCGCCGATGGCGAAGAGCGAGACGCCGAGGGTCATGCCCAGCGCGAAGTTCAGCGCGCTGATGTGGCCCAGCGGCCAGATGTAGACGATCTTGTCGATCGGGATGACCACGAAGCTGGCGATGAAGCCCAGCGTGGCGAGCATCGACACGGTGAACAGGAACGCCACCGTGCGCTCGGAGGACCTCGCGGCCTTCTCGTCGATGTCCTGGCGGCGCGGCTGGTGAGCCGGGAAGCCGGGGTCCGCGAACGGGTTCTCCGCGGTCGCGACCTGGCCGCCGCCCTCGTGTGCCGGCCTGTCCGGCAGGTTCTCTTCTGACATGTCCTGACTCATGACTTCTTCGCCTTGGTGGTGTGGGCCGCGAGCCAAATGGCGCAGGCGATCAGGGCCCCGAGGCCGAAGATCCAGCCGAAGAGACCCTCGGTGACCGGGCCGAGGCTGCCCAGCGACATGCCGCCGGGGCTCGGCGCGCCCTCGCCGTTGACGGCGTCGAGGTACGCGATGATCTCCCGCTTGTTCTCCTCCGGCATCGTCGTGTCGGGGAAGGACGGCATGTTCTGCGGGCCGGTCAGCATGGCCTCGTACAGGTGCTTGTTGCTCACGCCCTCGAGCGTGGGCGCGTACTTGCCGTGCGTCAGCGCGCCGCCCTTGCCCTGGTAGTTGTGGCACTGGGCGCAGTTGGTGCGGAACAGCTCCCCGCCGCGCGCGGCGTCGGCGCCGGCCGGGTCGTACTGCTCCTCGGTGGGCGTGACCGGGCCGGGGCCCAGCGAGGCGATGTACGCCGCGAGCTGGTCGATCTGCTTCTGGTCGTAGATGACCTTCTTGCGCGGCACCTGGGCGCCGGGCTGCTGGGCGGGCATGCGGCCGGTGCCGACCTGGAAGTCCACGGCCGCGGAGCCGACGCCGACGAGGCTGGGGCCGTCACTGCCGCCCTGCCCCGACGTACCGTGGCAGCTGGAGCAGCCGACGGTGTACAGCTTCTTGCCCTCTTCGATGGCGAGGGACTGGGAGCTGTCGTCCGCCTGAGCCTTGGGCGCCGGCGCGAGCGCGGCGTACAGCCCCCCGATGGCCGTGAGCGCGACAAGTAGGACGACAAGCGCCGCCAGCGGGTGGCGCCGTCGTGCGGAGAGCTTTTTCACGGATTACCCCGGTGTCAGGATCTCTTGCGTCGATGGTTCTGGATGTCGTGACCGTGCGCGACTCGCGCGCGGGTCCGACTACTTGATCAGGTAGATCGTGGCGAAGAGGCCGATCCAGACGACATCGACGAAGTGCCAGTAGTAGGACACGACGATGGCCGCGGTGGCCTGCTCGTGGGTGAACCGCCGTGCCGCGTAGGTCCGTCCCAGGACCAGCAGGAAGGCGATGAGACCACCTGTCACGTGCAGACCGTGGAATCCGGTGGTCAGGTAGAACACCGAACCGTACGGGTCGGAGGAGAGCGAGAGGCCGTCCTCCTTGACCAGGTTGGTGTACTCGAAGATCTGACCGCCGACGAAGATCGCGCCCATGACGAAGGTCACGATGAACCACGAGCGCAGCTTCTTCACATCGCCGCGCTCGGCGGCGAACACACCCATCTGGCAGGTGAAGGAGGAGAGCACGAGGATCGTGGTGTTCGTCGCCGAGAACGGGATGTCCAGGACGTCGGCGTGCGCCTTCCAGTACTCGGCACCCGTGACCGAGCGAAGGGTGAAGTACATCGCGAAGAGGGCCGCGAAGAACATCAGCTCGGAACTCAGCCAGATGATGGTTCCGACGCTGGTGAGGTTCGGCCGGTTGACCGACGGGTGCGCGTGCCCGGTTTCTACTGCTGTTGCTGTCGCCACGACCGACATTATGTCGGTCCCTTATCTCGCGCTCACTCCGGGGGGTGCCATTCGGTGTGTCAAGGCCCTTGAGGTAGGGAAAGGCGTCGCCCGAAGGAGCTAACCCTCCTCGAAGCACCGTGCTCGGGAGTAAGGTTCGGCCACAGGCAGGCGACTCCACGAAGGCGAGGAGGCACGGATGCAGACGACCGCGACGGTGCTGGTCTACAGCGACGACAGGAACACCCGGGAACAGGTCCGTCTGGCCGTCGGCCGCCGCCCTGCGAGCGATCTGCCGCCGGTCGAGTACCTGGAGTGCGCGACCCTCCCGGCGGTCCTCAGCGCGCTGGAGAGCGGCGGCATCGACGCGTGCGTGTTCGACGGCGAGGCCGTCCCGGCCGGCGGCATGGGAGTGTGCCGCCAGGTGAAGGACGAGATCTTCCGCTGCCCGCCCGTGCTGGTGCTCATCGGGCGCCCCCAGGACGCCTGGCTGGCCAGTTGGAGCCGGGCCGACGCGGCGGTGAGCCACCCCGTCGACCCGGTCGCGCTCAACGAGGCCCTGGCGGGGCTGCTGAGGCAGCGGCTGGCCGTCGGCGCCTAGCGTCACATCTTGGGCTGCAGACGGGCCGCAGGGGCGTCGGTACGGTCGGCCACGGCCGGGTCGGCGCCCTTGCGCGCACCCGTCGCGCTGCCCTTGCGCCACTCGCTCCACGACATGTTCCAGTCACCGAAGCCGTTGCC
The DNA here is from genome assembly GCF_035918135.1 of Actinacidiphila glaucinigra. Taxonomy (NCBI): domain Bacteria; kingdom Bacillati; phylum Actinomycetota; class Actinomycetes; order Kitasatosporales; family Streptomycetaceae; genus Actinacidiphila; species Actinacidiphila glaucinigra. The sequence continues at coordinate 6,346,430 of NZ_CP109144.1, read as the reverse complement.
GAAGGCGGGCATGTCCTCGCCCAGACTGTGGACGACCGAGACGACGTCGCCGACCCGCACGTTGTCGAAGAACCAGTGGGCGTTGGCGGTGCTCATGCCGACGCAGCCGTGGCTGACGTTGGCGATCCCCTGCGAGCCCACGGACCAGGGCGCCGCGTGCACGTACTCCCCGCTCCACGTCACACGGGTGGCCCACTGGACGGGCAGGTCGTAGGAGTCGGAACTGCCCGAGGCGATGCCGACGGTCTCGCTGCGCATCCGTACGTTGGCCTCCTGACCCAGCACCACCTTGATGCCGTTGCGGGTCGAGAACCCGGGCTTGCCGGTGGTCACCGGGATGGTGCGGACGAGCTTGCCGTTGCGCTTGAAGGTCATGGTGTGCGTGGCAGCGTCGGTGACGGCCTCGACGCGGTCGCCGGTGCGCAGCGTCAGCGGCTTGACGTCGCCTCCGTAGAGCGAGCCCTTGATGTGCACCTTGTCCAGGGTGCTGCGGACGTCGATACGGGCGTGTGCGGGCCAGTAGGTCTTGGGACGGTAGTGCAGGGTCTTGTCGTCGACCCAGTACCAGGCGCCCTCGTCGGCCGCCGGCGAGGCGTTGACGTGCAGGTTGCGCTCGACGACGCTCCGGCCGAGGGTGTCCTTCACGGCGGCGCTGAGTTCCGCGGTGATGGGCTGTCCGACGCCGTAGGTGCCGCTCTCCGGGCCGAAGGTGACCTTCAGGTGGCGCTTGGTGCCCGTGGTGTCGACGGAGAGCGTCTTGCGGCCCTGGCGGCCCTCCCCGTCCTCGGTGGTCACCTTGACGACGTAGTGCGCCGCGGCGGAGAGCTTGGAGGTGCTGCGCCAGCGCTTGCCGTCCGCGGACAGCCGGCCGCTCACGTAGCGTCCCGAACCGTCGGAGGCCGTCACGTCGGTGATGCGGTTGCCTTCACCCTTGACGGTGATTTCCAGCGGCTTCTTGGGGTCGGCCTTCTTCGACCCGGCGACTCCCCCGGTCCACACGACCTGGTCGGCGGCGTCGTAGGGGGCGTTGGCGAGGGGATCGCCGCCGCCCGAACAGGAGGCCAGCGGCGCGGAGAGTGTCACTGCAGCGATCGCGGTCGCCATGCGGCGCGGAGAAAAGTGACCCATGGTCACCACGCTAAGCAGAGATGATCTCCGGCGCCCGTCGAGCGCGTGCGAACGGGCGATGGCCCGGACCCCCTGCCGGGGGTCCGGGCCATCGCCGTGCGGTGCGTGGGCGCCGGGCGCTCACTGGGTGCGGTTCTCACCCCGGTAGTACTCGAAGACCCAGCCCCACAGGCCGACGAGGATGAACGGCGACGCGAAGTAGATCAGCCACCAGCCGAAGATGATGCCCAGGAAGGCCATGGCACCACCGAAGGCCAGCAGGAGCGGCTGCCAGCTGTGCGGGCTGAAGAAGCCCAGTTCGCCGGAGTCGTCCGCGACGTCCGCGTCCTCGCGGTCCTGCGCACCGGTGTCGGCGCGCCGGGCGGTGAAGGCCAGGTAGAAACCGACCATCACGGCGAGGCCGAAGGAGAGGAAGAGCGCCGTGGTGCCGACCGGCTCCTTGGACCACAGGCCGTAGACGACGGCCATGCCCAGGAAGAAGACGGACAGCCACAGGAACAGCTTGCCCTGGAACTTCACTTGCCGCTCTCCTTCTCGTCGCCGCCGGAGACGGCCGGAGCCGCGCCGACGTTCTCCAGCTGGTCCAGAGCGGCCATCTCCGGGTGGTGGAGGTCGAAGGCCGGGGATTCGGACCGGATGCGCGGCAGCGTGAGGAAGTTGTGCCGCGGCGGCGGGCAGGAGGTCGCCCATTCCAGCGAGCGGCCGTAACCCCACGGGTCGTCGACCTCGACCGGCTTGCCGTACTTCGCCGTCTTCCACACGTTGTAGACGAACGGCAGCATCGACAGGCCCAGCAGGAAGGAGCTGATGGTCGAGATGGTGTTCAGCGTGGTGAAGCCGTCGGCGTTGAGGTAGTCCGCGTACCGGCGGGGCATGCCCTCGGCACCCAGCCAGTGCTGGACCAGGAAGGTGCCGTGGAAGCCGATGAACAGCGTCCAGAAGGTGATCTTGCCCAGGCGCTCGTCGAGCATCTTGCCGGTGAACTTCGGCCACCAGAAGTGGAAGCCGGAGAACATCGCGAAGACGACCGTTCCGAAGACGACGTAGTGGAAGTGCGCCACCACGAAGTACGAGTCGGAGACGTGGAAGTCCAGCGGCGGCGAGGCCAGGATGACGCCGGTCAGACCACCGAAGGTGAAGGTGATCAGGAAGCCGATCGCCCAGAGCATCGGTGTCTCGAAGCTCAGTGAGCCCTTCCACATGGTGCCGATCCAGTTGAAGAACTTCACACCGGTCGGTACCGCGATCAGGAAGGTCATGAAGGAGAAGAACGGCAGCAGCACACCACCGGTGACGTACATGTGGTGGGCCCACACCGTCGCCGAGAGGCCGGCGATGGAGATCGTCGCCGCGATGAGGCTGACGTAGCCGAACATCGGCTTCCGGGAGAAGACCGGGATGACCTCACTGATGATGCCGAAGAACGGCAAGGCGATGATGTACACCTCTGGGTGCCCGAAGAACCAGAAGAGGTGTTGCCAGAGCAATGCGCCGCCGTTGGCGGCGTCGAACACATGCGCCCCGAACTTGCGGTCGGCCTCCAGGGCCAGCAGCGCGGCGGCCAGCACCGGGAAGGCGAAGAGCACCAGCACACCGGTGAGCAGCACGTTCCAGGTGAAGATCGGCATCCGGAACATCGTCATGCCGGGGGCGCGCATGCAGATGATCGTGGTGATGAAGTTGACCGAGCCGAGGATCGTACCGAAGCCGGAGAACGCCAGACCCATGATCCACAGGTCGCTGCCGATGCCCGGCGAGCGGACCGCGTCGGTCAGCGGGGAGTAGGCGAACCAGCCGAAGTCGGCCGCGCCGTTCGGGGTGAGGAAGCCGGCGACGGCGATCAGCGAGCCGAACAGGTAGAGCCAGTAGGCGAACATGTTCAGCCGCGGGAACGCAACGTCGGGGGCGCCGATCTGCAGCGGCATGATCCAGTTCGCGAACCCGGCGAAGAGCGGGGTCGCGAACATCAGCAGCATCACGGTGCCGTGCATCGTGAAGAGCTGGTTGAACTGCTCGTTGGACACCACCTGGGTGCCCGGGCGGGCGAGTTCGGCGCGCATGACGAGCGCCATCACGCCACCGATGAGGAAGAAGAAGAACGACGTCGCCAGGTAGAGCGTGCCGATCGTCTTGTGGTCCGTGGTGGTCAGCCACTTGACGATGGCGTTGCCGGGCTGCTTCGTGCGAACCGGCATCTCGTCCGCGTAGGCGTCGTGCGCGGCGGCCGCACCGTGGGGTTCGTTGAGAATGCTCACTGGGTCTTGGTCTCCGCGTTCTTGGCGTTGCCGGTGGTGGCAATGCCTGCCGGGACGTAACCGGTCTGGCCCTTCTTCGCCAGGTCCTGGAGGTGCTGCTTGTAGGCCTCCGGGGAGACGACCTTGACGTTGAAGAGCATCCGGGAGTGGTCCACGCCGCACAGCTCGGCGCACTTGCCGACGAAGGTGCCCTCCTTGGTGGGGGTCACCTGGAAGACGTTGGTGTGGCCGGGGATGACGTCCATCTTCATCAGGAAGGGGACCACCCAGAAGGAGTGGATGACGTCACGCGAGGTGAGGACGAACCGGACCGACTCGCCCTTGGGGAGCCACAGGGTCGGGCCCGGGTTGCCGGTGTCCTGGTTCTTGGAGGCGGGCGTCCCGAAGTCGTAGACGCCGTCGGCACCAGCGGGCGCGTTCAGCTTCTTCGCGGAGATCGAGGAGAGCTCCGCGGGCACCGTGCCGGCCTTCGGCGTCGACGGGTCGCCGTCCACGTCCTCGACGTAGTTGAAGGCCCAGCTCCACTGGAAGCCGACCACGTTGACCACGTGGTCGGGGCGCGCCGAGGTCTCCAGCAGCTTGGACTCGTCCCGGGCGGTGAAGTAGAAGAGCACCGAGATGATGACCAGCGGGACCGTGGTGAAGAGCGCCTCGATCGGCATGTTGTAGCGGATCTGCGGCGGGATCTCCACCTTGGTGCGGCTGCGCCGGTGGAAGATGATGCTCCAGAGGATCAGTCCCCAGACGAGCACGCCGACCGCCAGCGCGGCGGCCCAGGAACCCTGCCAGAGCGACAGGATCCGGGGTGCCTGCTCCGTGACGGGGCTGGGCATGCCGAGGCGGGGGAAGTCCTCGTATGTGCAACCTGTGGCGGTCGCAAGGACCAGGCCCGCGGCCAGCGCCTGCGGCAGAATCCGCCGCATCGGGCGCCGCGACGAGCGGTCGGAGCCGTAGGGACTCACGTAGCGCCTTCCCGAGAGTCTCGCCCACGCGTCCGGATGCCCGGCCTGTGCTGGTCGGTCGCCCTGGCGCGGGCAGTGGTGTGGATGTTTATGCGGACCAAACCCTACTGGACTCGATTTTGGGGCGCGCGGGGAGGGGGGCCAACGCGCCGGGGCTGCCCCCGAAGGGGTGTCGGGCACCGCTCCGCACCTGCGGAGGGCCCCGTTTCGGGGGCTTTTGACTGGTCCCCAGACGCCCGGCGGGACGCCGGGGCGTAGCGTGCAGCACGTGCCCTACTTCGACGCCGCGTCCGCCGCACCATTGCATCCCGTCGCCCGGCAGGCCCTCCTCGCCGCGCTCGACGAGGGGTGGGCCGACCCCTCCCGGCTCTACCGCGAGGGGCGCCGCGCCCGGCTGCTGCTCGACGCCGCCCGGGAGGCCGCGGCCGACGCCGTCGGCTGCCGTCCGGACGAACTCGTTTTCACTCCTTCGGGTACGCGTTCCGTGCACGCGGGGGTGGCCGGGGCGCTCGCCGGCCGACGCCGGGTCGGCCGGCACGTGGTCGTCTCGGCCGTCGAACACTCCTCCGTGCTGCACGCGGTGGAGGACGCCGACGTCACGGAGGTGGGCACCGACCGCACCGGCCTGGTCGACGCCGGCGCCTTCGGCGCCGCGCTGCGCGAGGACACCGCGCTGGCCTGCCTGCAGTCCGCCAACCACGAGGTCGGCACGGTGCAGCCGGTCGGCGAGGCCGCCGAGCTGTGCCGGGCGGCGGGGGTGCCGCTGCTCGTCGACGCCGCCCAGTCACTGGGCTGGGGGGCCGTGGCGGGCGGCTGGTCGCTGCTGACGGCGAGCGCCCACAAATGGGGCGGGCCTTCCGGGGTGGGCCTGCTGGCGGTCCGCAAGGGCACCCGCTTCGCGGCCCAGGGACCCACGGACGAAAGGGAGTCGGGGCGCGCGCCCGGCTTCGAGGACCTCCCCGCGATCGTCGCCGCCGCGGCCTCCCTGCGGGCGGTGCGCGCCGAGGCCACCGCGGAGGCGGCGCGGCTGTCCGCCCTGGTCGACCGCATCCGTACCGCGGTGCCCGAACTCGTCCCGGACGTCGAGGTGGTGGGCCACCCCGAGCTGCGGCTGCCGAACGTGGTGACCTTCTCCTGCCTCTACGTGGACGGCGAGGCGCTGCTGCACGAACTGGACCGGGAGGGCTTCTCCGTCTCCTCCGGGTCCTCGTGCACGTCCAGCACGCTGACGCCCAGCCATGTGCTGAAGGCGATGGGCGTGCTGTCCGAGGGGAACGTGCGGGTCTCGCTGCCGGCGGGCACGGGGGCCGGCGACGTGGACCGCTTCCTGGAGGTGCTGCCGGAGGTGGTGCGTACGGTGCGGGAGCGGCTCGGCGCGCCGGCGTCCGGGCCCGCGGCGGGGGCGGGGCGGACGGCCGGGGCGCAGGGCGGGGGCGAGCCTGACCTCGTCGTGGACTCGCTCGGCAAGCGGTGTCCGATTCCGGTCATCGAGCTGGCGAAGGTCATCGGGGACGTGCCGGTGGGCGGCGTCGTGTCGGTGCTCTCCGACGACGAGGCCGCCCGGCTCGACATCCCGGCGTGGTGCGACATGCGCGAACAGGAGTACCTCGGGGCGCACGCCGCGCCCCGGGGCACCGCGTACTGGGTGCGCCGGGTCTCCTGACGTTGCCGCCCCCACCGCCCCCGCGGAGCGGGTCAGTGCAGGTGGGTGCGGACTTCCTCGGCGGCGTCGTCGCCGTAGGCCTTGGTGAAGCGGTCCATGAAGTGGGCCCGGCGCAGCTGGTACTCCTGGGTGCCGAGGGTCTCGATGACCAGCGTCGCCAGCATGCAGCCGACCTGCGCCGCCCGCTCCGCGCCGACGCCCCAGGCGAGACCGGAGAGGAAGCCGGCACGGAAGGCGTCGCCGACGCCGGTGGGGTCGACCTTGGCGTCCTCCTCCGGGCAGCCCACGACGATCGGCTCCTCGCCGGCCCGCTCGATGCGGACGCCGCGCGAGCCCAGCGTGGTGACGCGGGTGCCGACCCGGCCGAGGATCTCCTCCTCCGTCCAGCCGGTCTTGGACTCGATCAGGCCCTTCTCGTACTCGTTGGAGAAGAGGTAGGCCGCGCCGTCCAGCAGTATCCGGATCTCGTCGCCGTTCATGCGGGCGATCTGCTGCGAGAAGTCCGCCGCCCACGGGATGCCGCGGGAACGGCACTCCTCGGTGTGGCGGAGCATCGCCTCGGGGTCGTCGGCGCCGATGAGCACCAGGTCGAGGCCGCCGACGCGGGCGGCGACCGAGTGCAGCTCGATGAGGCGGGCCTCGCTCATGGCACCGGTGTAGAAGGAGCCGATCTGGTTGTGGTCGGCGTCCGTGGTGCAGACGAAGCGCGCGGTGTGGAGCACCTCGGAGATGCGGACGGAGGCGGTGTCGACACCGTGCCGGTCGAGCCAGGCGCGGTACTCGTCGAAGTCGGAGCCGGCGGCCCCGACGAGGACGGGCCGGACACCCAGCTGGCCCATCCCGAAGCAGATGTTCGCACCGACGCCACCGCGGCGTACGTCGAGCGTGTCGACCAGGAAGGAGAGGGAGACCGTGTGCAGCTGGTCGGCGACGAGTTGGTCGGCGAATCGGCCGGGGAAGGTCATCAGGTGGTCGGTGGCGATGGAGCCGGTGACTGCGATACGCACGGCTGGGATGCTCCTGCGGAGGCGGGCGGCGGACGGTACCTGTCCACGCTACCGGCTGGACCGGTGGGCGCCGACCTGGCGAAACTACCTGATAGTAGGCCTTTCTCCCGTGACCCCACGTGCCTATGGTCGTGTCTATGACCACTCCTCTTCCCACCGCACCGCTCGACGACCCCGAGTCGCTCGCCGAGCTGATCGGTGACTGCCGCAAGATGGCCGCGCACTGGGAGGTCCCCGCGGAGAAGGAGTCCGCGCGGGTCAGCCCGGCGAGTCTGCACGGGATCACGGTGCCGGCCGCGTCGTCGCACGTCGTCGAGGGCATGGCCGACTACGCCGACTGATCGGAACCGCGAGGCGCTCCGGCCCGTCCAAGTGGCGTCCCCCGGTCGAAGGACCGGGACGTCGTCAGCTGTACGCAGCTGAGCGGAGCCGAGGGAGCCATCGTGGAGAGCGAGCCGACGCAACCGCGCCGCCGGCACAGGTCACCGTGGGTGACGTCGGCGGTCGCCGTCGCCGTGCTGGCCGCCGGAGGCGGCGGCGCCTACTGGGCCTCGTCGGACGCCGAGGGCGGCGCTCCGCGCGCCTCGGGCGGCAGCGGGGACGGTTCGCCGGAGCCGCTGGAACTCGACGGCGCCACCGGCGGCACGGGCGCCGAACTCACCGTCCGCGGCGATCTGCCCGACGGCCCGTCGTCCGCGGCCGTGCAGCGCCCGGGCAGCGTGTCGCGTGCCGCGGTGGAGCGGCTGGCGCGGGCCCTGGGTGTGCCCGGCACGGTGAAGTCCGACCACGGCGTCTGGAAGGCCGGCGGTACGCCGGACGGGGGCGGTCCGGTGCTCCGGGTGAACAAGGAGGCTCCGGGCACCTGGGCGTACTCGTACTACGGCGGCAAGCCCCGCAAGAGCCGCGCCCCGGCCCAGGACGATCTCGCGGTGCCGGCGGCGGAGGCGCTGCGCAGGGCAGCGCCGGTCTTCGCGGCGCTGGGGCTGAAGGGCGCGCGGACGGACGCGAGTGAGGTCTCGGGGGTGCTGCGCACGGTCACCGCGGACCCGCGGGTGGCGGGGCTTCCGACGCACGGCTGGCGCTCGGCCGTGCAGGTCGCCTCCGATGGGCTGCTGGTCACCGGGCACGGCATGATGGCGCCGCTGACCAGGGGCGACACCTATCCGGTGGGGTCGGCGAAGGAGGCGCTGAAGCTGCTGCAGCGCCCCGGGACGGGCGGTGACCTGGGCATCGGTGACTGCCCCACCGTGGTGCCGAAGCCGTCCCGCGCGCCCGGCGACGACCCGACGCTGCCGCAGGTGCTGCCCTGTGTGCCGAGCGCGCACCGGCAGTTGGAGGTGCGGAAGGCCGAGTTCGGCCTGTCGGCGCAGTTCGTGGCCGGGCGGCAGACGCTGGTGCCGTCCTGGCTCTTCGAGGTGGTGCAGGAGGGCGTGACGCGCCCCTCGGTGCTGGCACAGCCCGCGGTGGACCCGGCGTACGTACGGGACGGGAGGGCCTCCCCCGCGCCCTCGGGGACGGCGGCGCCGCCCGCCTCGACGGCGAAGGTCGAGTCGTACCGCGCCGAGGGGACGGAGCTGACGCTGCGCTTCTGGGGCGGGGTGTGCAGTGACTACACGGCCTCGGCCGACGAGTCGGGCACGGTGGTGAAGGTCGAGGTCACGGTGGTGCAGAAGGACCCGGGCAAGGCCTGCATCATGATCGCCGAGCGGTTCTCCCGCACGGTCCGGCTCGACACGCCCCTGGGCGACCGCAGGGTCGTCGACCTGTCCGACGGCAGCACGGTGCCGCGGAAGTAGCCCGCGGACGCGGCCGGCGGGCTGCCGGCAGGGGCGTCAGGACATGCCGAAGGCGGCGGGCACCCCAGGTGCCCGCCACCCTCGCGCGGGGCTCAGTGGAACGAGTCGCCGCAGGCGCAGGAGCCGGTGGCGTTCGGGTTGTCGATCGTGAAGCCCTGCTTCTCGATCGTGTCGACGAAGTCGATGGAGGCGCCGCCGAGGTACGGGGCGCTCATGCGGTCGGTGACCACCTTGACGCCGCCGAAGTCCTTCACGACGTCACCGTCGAGCGCACGCTCGTCGAAGAACAGCTGGTAGCGCAGGCCGGAGCAACCGCCCGGCTGGACGGCGACGCGCAGCGCGAGGTCGTCGCGGCCCTCCTGCTCGAGCAGGTTCTTGACCTTGGAGGCCGCCGCGTCGGACAGGAGGATGCCCTCGCTCTGGCTGGTCTCGTCCTGAACCGTCATCTGATCCACTCCCGGGTTGTACGGATGCTGCCACAACGGTGAACCGGTGGCGGCCCGGATTCATTCCTCCGGGTCCGATGGGTCTTCGCGCCCTCCATGCTCGCACACCGGGCCCCACGCGGGTAATGCGTCACATTGACGCGAGGGCCATCGTCATTCTGACGCGAACGGGTTATGATAGATAGCGTCAAACAGACGAAAAGGTTTGCGTCGCAGTTCCGCAGAGAAAGGGCTCCGGGCCCGTGACCACCACATCCGAACCGCTGGACGTCCAGCCGACCCCGCTCGCCCTGCTGCTCCTTGGCCGCGAGTCCGACCCGCGCAGCGAGCGCGGCGTCGACTGTCCCGGCGACCTGCCCGCCCCCTCGGACCCGGATCTGGTGGAGCGCGCCCGCGCCGCCAAGGCCAAGCTCGGCGAGAAGGTCTTCGTCCTGGGCCACCACTACCAGCGCGACGAGGTCATCCAGTTCGCCGACGTCACCGGCGACTCCTTCAAGCTGGCCCGTGACGCCGCCGCCCGCCCCGAGGCCGAGTACATCGTCTTCTGCGGTGTGCACTTCATGGCGGAGTCCGCGGACATCCTGACCTCCGACGCCCAGCAGGTCGTCCTCCCCGACCTGGCGGCCGGCTGCTCCATGGCCGACATGGCCACCGCCGAGCAGGTCGCCGAGTGCTGGGACGTGCTCACCGACGCCGGCGTCGCCGACGTCACCGTGCCCGTCTCGTACATGAACTCCTCCGCCGACATCAAGGCCTTCACGGGCCGGCACGGCGGCACCATCTGCACCTCCAGCAACGCCGAGCGCGCCCTGGAGTGGGCGTTCCAGCAGGGCGAGAAGGTGCTCTTCCTCCCCGACCAGCACCTCGGCCGCAACACCGCGGTCCGGGAGATGGGCTTCTCCCCGGAGGACTGCATCGTCTACAACCCGCACAAGCCGAACGGCGGGGTCACCGCCGAGCAGCTGCGCGACGCGAAGATGATCCTGTGGCGCGGCCACTGCTCGGTGCACGGCCGCTTCTCGCTGGAGTCGGTGGAGGACGTGCGGGCCCGCATCCCCGGCGTCAACGTCCTGGTGCATCCCGAGTGCAAGCACGAGGTCGTCAGCGCGGCCGACCACGTCGGTTCGACCGAGTACATCATCAAGGCCCTGGAGGCGGCCCCGGCCGGCTCGTCCTGGGCGATCGGCACCGAGCTCAACCTGGTGCGCAGGCTCGCCAAGGCGCACCCGGACAAGCAGATCGTCTTCCTCGACAAGACCGTCTGCTTCTGCTCGACCATGAACCGGATCGACCTGCCCCACCTGGTGTGGGCACTGGAGTCGCTGGCCGACGGCAAGGTCGTCAACCGCATCCAAGTCGACCGCGAGACCGAGCACTTCGCCAAGCTGGCGCTGGAGCGGATGCTCGCCCTGCCGTAGGGGCAGGATGGGCGCATGATCCTGCGCCCGTTGCACGACACCGACGAGGACGCCGACGCGATAGCGGTGGTGGCCGCCGCCGCGTTCGGTGCCTCCGACGCCCTGCCCGGCGGCGGCCCGCCCGAGGGGATGCCCCCCGAGCGGGCCGCCCTGCTGCGACGGCGCAACCGGTACGTAGCGCGTACCGACCCCGGTGGCTGCTGGCTGGCCGTGGACGAGACCTCCGGCATGCCGCTCGGGGTCGCCATGTCGACGCGCCGCGAGGGGACGTGGGGGCTCTCCCTGTTCGCCGTGCTGCCCTCGGCGCAGCGGCAGGGGGTCGGCCGCGAACTGCTCGCCGCCGCCCTGGCGTACGGGCGCGGCTGCCTGCGCGGCATCATCTGCAGTTCCCCCGATCCGAGGGCCGCGGCGACCTACCGCCGGGCGGGCTTCGCGCTGCATCCGGCGATGCGCCTGAAGGGTGCCGTCCGCAAGGGCGACCTGCCGGCGCCGGACGGCGCGGTGCACGAGGGCTCGGCCAAGCACCGCGACCTGATGGACTCCGTGGACCGGCGTACCCGGGGCGGCGCGCACGGCCCCGACCACGACCAACTGCTCACCGAGTGCCCCCTGCTGGTCGTGGACGACCTCGCCGGGAGCGGCTACTGCTACGTCGACCGGGACGGGAACGTACGGCTGCTGGCCGCGACCTCGCGGCGGCTGGCGTCCCGGCTGCTCACCGCCGCGCTGCTGAGCCTGCCCGAGGGCACCACGGCCCGGGTCCCCAATCTGACGGCGGAACAGCAGTGGGCGGTGGACGTGGGGTTGGCGGCCGGGATGGAGATCGGCACGTCCGGCTGGGTGTGCCTGCGGGGGATGCGTCCGCCCGAGCCGTACATCCCCTCGGGGTTCTTCCTGTAGACGGGGCAGGGCCCGGGGCGTTCACGAACGCCCCGGGCCCTGCCGCCGGTCGGTCTGCGCCGGGTCTCAGACCCCGGCCAGCTCCGGCTCCTTGCGCGTCTCCCCGTCGCCCGGGCCGCCGGCCTTGGACGCCCGCTTCAGCCCCTTGCGCTTGGCACGGCGCTCCTTGCGGATCTCGACCATCGTGTAGAGGGTCGGGACGAGCAGCAGGGTCAGCAGCGTCGAGGTGAGCAGACCGCCGATGACGACCACGGCGAGCGGCTGGGCGATGAAGCCGCCCTCGCCGGTCACCCCGAGGGCCATCGGGAGCAGGGCGAAGATGGTCGCCAGCGCGGTCATCAGGATCGGCCGCAGACGGTGCCGGCCACCCTCGATGACGGCCTCCACCACGCCGTACCCCTGAGCGCGGTACTGGTTGATGAGGTCCATCAGCACGATCGCGTTGGTCACGACGATGCCGATGAGCATCAGCATGCCGATCAGCGCCGGGACGCCCATCGGGGTGCCGGTGACCAGCAGCAGGCCGATCGCGCCGGTCGCCGCGAACGGGATGGACACCAGCAGCACCATCGGCTGGATCAGGCTGCGGAAGGTGCCGACCAGCAGCATGAAGACGATGGCGATCGCGGCGAGCATCGCGAGCGCGAGCGCCAGGAAGGCGTCGTCCTGGTCGGAGGAGACACCGCCGATCTCGGCGGTGGCGCCCTTGGGCAGCTTCAGCGACTTGATCTTCGCCTGCAGGGCGGTGCTCACCGCGCCGGTGTTGTCACCGGTCGGCTTGGCCGTGATCGTCGCGGCGCGGGCCCCGTCGATCCGGGTCTTCTGCACCGGGCCGGGGGCCTCGACGACCTCGGCGACCTTGGCGAGCTTCACCGGTCCCGCGGGGGTGGCGATGGTGAGTGCCTCGAGCTCGGCGACCGTACCGGCCTTCTGCTCGGAGAGCACCCGCACGTCCCGCTCGGTGTCGTCCAGCACCGCGGTGCCGACGGTCGTACCGCGCACGGCCTGGGTGACGGCGGCACCGATAGTGGCGTCGTTGAGGCCGTAGCGGGCGGCCTCGGCCTGCTTGGCGTGGACCTCGATGCGGGGCACGCTCTGCGCGAGGTCGCTGGTGACGTCGGTGACGTCGTCCAGTCCGGCGACGGCGTCGCGGACCTGGGCGCTGGCCTTGGCCAGGGTGTCGGCGTCCGCGGCCTTGACCACGACCGACAGGTTCTGGCTGCCGAAGCCGCCGCCGGCGGAGACCGAGGTCGTGCCGGCGCCGTCGAGCGTCTTCAGGCCGGTGCGGATCTCGTCGAGGACGCCGGCGCTGTCGTCGGCGTCCTTCAGCTTCACCTGGAAGCTGGCCTGGTTGGCGCCGGTGCCGCCACCGAAGGCCGCCAGGAAGCCGGAGGAGCCGACGGTGGCCTGGTAGTCCTGGACCTGGTCGATGCCCTCGAGGAGCTTCTCGACCTTGCGGGCCGCCGCGTCGGAGGCCGCGAGGCTGGTGCCCGGCGGGAGTTCCTGCTTGACGGTCAGGGTGTCCTGGTCGCCCTGGTCGAAGAAGTTGGTCTTGAGCATCGGGGCGAGGCCGAAGGTGCCCAGCAGGACCGCGACGGCGATCACGATGCTGGTGACGCGGCGCCGGGTGGCGAAGCGCAGCACCGGCACGTACAGCCGCTGCAGCAGGCTGCGGGCCTCCTGCTCCTCGGCCCTGCGGCGGATCTCGTCCGGGTCCACGGTGCCCGCGTCGGCCGGGGGCTTGAGGAACCAGAACGAGAGCACCGGGACGACCGTCAGCGACACCAGCAGCGAGGCGAGCAGCGCCGCGGCGACGGTCAGCGAGAACGAGCCGAACAGGGCGCCCACCATGCCGCCGACCAGGCCGATCGGCACGAAGACGGCGACCGTGGTGAGGGTGGAGGCGGTGACCGCGCCGGCCACCTCGCGCACCGCGGCGACGATCGCGGACTGCTTCTCCTCACCGTAGGCGAGGTGCCGCTTGATGTTCTCCAGCACCACGATCGAGTCGTCGACGACACGGCCGATGGCGATGGTCAGCGCGCCCAGGGTGAGCATGTTGAGCGACAGACCGCGGGTCCACAGCACGATCAGCGTCAGCACGACGGAGAGCGGGATGGAGACCGCGGTCACCAGGGTCGAGCGCAGCGACGCCAGGAAGACCAGGATGATCACGACCGCGAAGAGCAGGCCGAGCAGGCCCTCGATGGTCAGTCCGTCGATGGACTTGGAGACCGCCGGGCCCTGGTCGCTGACGACGGTGAGTTCGGCGCCCTTGCCGAGGTCGCGCTCGAGGTCGGCCAGCTTGTCCTTGACGGCCGAGGAGATCGCGACGGCGCTGCCGTCCTGGTCCATGGTGACGGCGACGCCGAGACTGGGCTCGCCGTCGGTCCGGGTGATGGAGTCGGCGGCGTCGGGGCGCTCCGCGACGGTGGCGACGTCTCCGAGGCGCACGGGCTTGGGGGACGCGGGGATCCGCAGGTCCTCGATCTCCCGCACCGAGGCGTACTCGCCGCCGACCTGGACGGTGCGGCTCTTGCCGCTGTCGTCGAAGGAGCCGGCCGGGACGGCGTGACCGCCGGCCTGCAGCGTCTGCACGAGGGCGGCGCCGCCGAGCTTGCGGGCGGCGAGCTTCTTGTCGTCGGGGGTGACGGTGACGATCCGGTCCTGGACGCCGGTGACGGTCACCTGGCCGACGCCGTCGATGTCCTGCAGCTCCGGGACGACCGAGCGGTCGAGCGCGTCGGCGAGTGCCTGCTGGTCCATGCCGGTGGAGGTGGCGGCGAGGACGACGGTCGGGATGTCGTCCGTCGAGCCGGCCACGACCTGCGGGTCGGCGTCCTCCGGCAGCCGCGAGGAGACCCGGTTCACGGCCTGCTGGACGTTGGCCACCAGCTTGTCGCTGTCGATGCCGTAGTCGAACTGGGCCATGATCACGGCAGCGCCCTCGCTGGCCGTGGACGTGATGCCGGTGATGCCGTCGACGCCCTTGACGCCGTTTTCGATCGGCTCGACGACCTGCTTCTCGACGACGTCGGGGGACGCGCCCGGGTAGGCCGTGATCACCGACACCATGGGCAGGTCGATGGAGGGCAGCAGCTGCTGCTTGAGGGACGGTATCGCGATGGCGCCGAAGCCGATGGCGACCACCGCCATCAGCGCGACCAGGCTGCGCTGGGCGAGGCTGAATCGGGACAGCCAGGACATCGTGGTGCGGTCTCTTCTCTGTGCTCAGAGTGCTCGGATGGTCTCGGGTTGCGGACTTTGTCAGCCCACGCCACTTTCTCCTGCCGCGAAGGGTGGTTTCCTCAGCCCGAGGTCGTGATTGCCCGCGGGGGCGTACTGCGGATGCGGTACGCGCCGGTCGTACTCAGCGCGGGGCGGCCCGCACCAGACCCGACTCGTACGCGGCGACGACCAGCTGCGCGCGGTCGCGGGCGCCGAGTTTGGCCATGGTGCGGTTGACGTGCGTCTTGACGGTGAGGGGGCTCACCCCGAGCCGTTCGGCGATCTCGTCGTTCGGCAGCCCCATCGCCACCTCGACCAGCACCTCGCGTTCGCGGGCGGTCAGAGCGTCCAGGTCGGGGGCCGCCGGTCCGCCTTCCGAGGGCAGCGGGCGCCGCCCGCCGCTCTGTGCCAGGAACTGGGCGATCAGGCTCTTGGTCGCCGACGGGGACAGCAGCGCGTCGCCCGCGGCGATGGTGCGGATCGCGGCCAGCAGCTCGTCCGGCTCGGCGCCCTTGCCGAGGAATCCGGCGGCGCCGGCGCGGATCGCCTGGGCGACGTACTCGTCGGCCTCGAAGGTCGTCAGGACCAGGACCGCCACGTGGGTCAGGTCCTCGGCGGCGGTGATCTCGCGGGTGGCGGCCAGGCCGTCCGTGCCGGGCATGCGGATGTCCATCAGGACGACGTCCGCGCGGGTGCCGCGGGCCAGGGCGACGGCCTCGGCACCGTCCGAGGCCTCCCCGACGACCTCCATGTCCGGCTCGGACTCCACGAGGACGCGGAACGCGCCCCGCAGCAGCGCCTGGTCGTCCGCGAGCAGCACCCTGATCATGCGGGGATTCTCCCATCCCCCGCCGGGCCGGCGGGCCGGGCGGGGGCGGCCAGCGGCAGGCGGGCGTGGACGCGGAAGCCGCCCTGGGTGCGGGGGCCGGCCTCGCAGGTGCCGCCGAGGGCCGCGGCGCGCTCGCGCATGCCGATCAGGCCGTGGCCGCCGCCCGCGGTACCCGGGGCCTGCGGGCTGCCGCCGCGGTCGACCACGGTGACCTCCAGTTCCGCGTCGCCGCGCGCGATGCGGATCTCGGCCCGGGCGCCCGGGCCGGCGTGCTTGTGGACGTTGGTGAGCGACTCCTGGATGACCCGGTACGCGGTGAGGTCCACGCTCGCGGGAAGCGTGCCGGGGTCCTCCTCGACGACCTCCACCGGCAGCCCGGCCCGGCGGAAGCCGTCGACGAGCTGGTCCAGCACGCCGAGGCCGGGCGCCGGTTCCATGGGAGCGGCGGGATCCCCGGACTGCCGCAGCAGGCCGACGGTCGCGCGGAGCTCGTCCAGCGCGGAGCGGCTCGCCTCGCGGACGTGCGCGAGGGCCTGCTTCGCCTGGTCGGGGCGGCTGTCCATGATGTGGGCGGCGACGCCCGCCTGCACGTTGACCAGGGCGATGTGGTGGGCGACCACGTCGTGCAGTTCCCGGGCGATCCGCATCCGCTCCTCCGCGACGCGGCGCTTGGCCTCCTCCTCCCGGGTGCGCTCGGCCCGCTCGGCGCGCTCCTCGACGGCGGCGACGTACGCACGGCGGTTGCGGGTGGCCTCACCGGCGGCCGCGGCCATGCCGCTCCACGCGAACAGGGCGATGTTCTCGGCGGAGTACCAGGGCCGGGCCCCGAAGAGCATGGCGATCGCGGGCAGCAGGAGGCAGGTCGCCAGGCCCAGCCGGAACGTGGTGGTGCGGTCGGTGTGCGTGGAGGCGGAGAAGAGCGCGACGACCACGGTGGCGGCCACCGGTGCGCGGCCCTCCCCGGTCGCGGTGAGCAGGTAGACCACGGTGACCGCGCACGTGAAGGCGAGGACGCCCAGCGGGCTGCGCCGGCGCAGCAGCAGCGCGGCGGAGCCGACGACGGCCAGCAGGATGTCCGGGGCCGAGGCGTCGTACCGCTCGGTGTGCGGCCCGATGAACATGTTGCCGAGGATCACCGCGAGGACGGCGAGCGCCAGCCCGGCGTCGAGGGCGATGGGGTGGGCCTGCGGCCACAGCCGGGCCCGGTCCCTCATGGATCGATGATGCACGCTCATCAACGGTACGGGTCCCCACGGACGGCCGTGCCCCGGCCCGGTGCGGTACCGGGCCGGGGCACGTCGGCGAGTGCGCTGGTCGGCGAGGGTCAGCCGGGGATGAGACCTTCGTCCCCGAGCAGTTCCCGGACCTCCTCCAAGGTGGCGTCCGAGGCCGGCAGGATCAGCTCGGACGGCTCCAGGGAGTCGTCCGGCAGAGGTGTGCCGAGCCGCCGGACGGCGTCAAGGAGCGCGGTGAGCGTGCGCCGGAACCCGGCCTCGTCACCGCTCTCCATCTCCGCCAGGAGCTCGTCGTCGAGCTTGTCGAGTTCGGTGAGGTGGCTCTCGTCCACCGTCACCTGGCCCTCGCCCATGATCCGTACGATCACGACGCCCTCCTCCGGAGTGTCTACTGCTTGTCGAACCGGGGCTGGTCCTGGGTCTGCGACTGGGGCCGGCCCTGCTGCTGCCCGCCCTCGATGGCCTGCTGCGGGGAGCCGCCGGCCAGCTCGGCCTTCATGCGCTGCAGTTCCAGCTCGACGTCGCTGCCGCCGGAGAGGCGGTCGAGCTCGGCCTGGATGTCGTCCTTGGCGATCCCGGTCGGGTCGTCGAGGGCGCCGGAGGCCAGCAGCTCGTCCAGGGCGCCGGCCCGGGCGCGCAGCTGCTCGGTCTTGTCCTCCGCCCGCTGGATCGCCAGGCCGACGTCGCCCATCTCCTCCGAGATGCCGGAGAAGGCCTCGCCGATCTGGGTCTGGGCCTTGGCCGCGCTGTAGGTGGCCTTGATGGTCTCCTTCTTGGTGCGGAAGGCGTCCACCTTGGCCTGCAGCCGCTGGGCGGCGAGGGTGAGCTTCTCCTCCTCGCCCTGCAGCGTCTGGTGCTGCGTCTCCAGGTCGGTGACCTGCTGCTGGAGGGCGGCACGGCGCGACAGAGCCTCGCGGGCCAGGTCCTCCCGGCCCAGGGCGAGCGCCTTGCGGCCCTGGTCCTCGTACTTCGCGGACTGCTGCTGCAGCTGGTTCAGCTGCAGCTCCAGGCGCTTGCGCGAGGTGGCGACGTCCGCGACACCGCGCCGCACCTTCTGCAGCAGCTCCAGCTGTTTCTGGTACGAGTAGTCGAGGGTCTCGCGCGGATCCTCGGCCCGGTCAAGGGCCTTGTTGGCCTTCGCGCGGAAGATCATCCCCATCCGCTTCATGACACCGCTCATGGGCCTCGCGCGCCCCCTTCATTCAGCTCGCCAGCACACCATCTACAGACCCCACAGTACGGGCCCTGGTTCCATTACCCCACTGTTCTGTTGCGGATGCGCTCATCCTTAGGAACGATCACAGTTCGATGACCTCAGGCCCAGGGAGTAGGTGAGGGGCTGGGGGTCCGGTCGGCGAGCACGTAACCTTGGAGTCGTGTTCCGACGTCGTTCCCAAACCGAGCAGACCGTGTCCACCACTGTGGTGGAGGACCGGCAGCCCCGCGACCCGCAGGCTCCCAAGGGCCGCCCCACCCCCAAACGCAGCGATGCCCAGACGCAGCGCCGCAAGGCGGTGACCACACCCACCGACCGCAAGGCCGCCACCAAGCAGGCCCGTGAGGCCAGGCGCGCCGACCTCGCCAAGCAGCGCGAAGCGCTGATGAACGGCGACGAGCGCTACCTGCCCGCCCGTGACAAGGGCCCGGTGCGCAAGTTCGCCCGCGACTACGTGGACTCACGCTTCCGCGTGGCGGAGTTCTTCCTGCCGCTGGCCGTGGTCATCCTCGTGCTCAGCATGCTGCGCAACCCGGCGCTGCAGAACATCTCGCTGCTGCTGTGGCTCGTGGTGATCGTGCTGATCGTCGTCGACTCGGCCGTCAGCGGCCTGCTGCTCCGCCGCGAGCTGGCGAAGCGCTTCCCGGACAAGCCCACCAAGGGCGCCGTCGCCTACGCCCTCATGCGGACCCTCCAGATGCGCCGACTGCGCCTGCCGAAGCCGCAGGTCAAGCGCGGCACCAAGCTCTGAGCGGGAACGGCGGGTTCGCCGCCGCCGCGGGCCCGTGGCTGGAGCGGCTGGGCGGGCTCCGGAACACCGTGCGCCAGGAGCTCGTCGCGCGCCAGCTCGACGAGCAGATCACCGCCCGCTTCCCCGTGGGGCGCCGGCTCAGGATCCTGGACGTCGGCCCCGGCCAGGGCACCCAGGCCCTGCGGCTGGCCCGTGCGGGTCACCTGGTCACCGGCCTGGAGGCCGACGCGGAGATGGCGGCCGTCCTGCGCGAGGCGGTGGCCGCCGAGCCCGAGGGCATACGCGAACGGATCACCCTCGTCGAGGGTGACGGCCGGGAGACCGGCCGGCACTTCGGGCCCGGCAGCTTCGACGTGGTGCTCTGCCACGGCGTGCTGATGTACGTGCCCGAACCGGACGCCATGGTCGCCGGACTCGCCCGCGTGCTGGCCCCCGGCGGGCTGCTGTCGCTGCTGGTGCGCAACGCCGACGCCCTGGCGATGCGGCCCGCGCTGCAGGGCGACTGGGCCGGCGCGCTGGCCGCCTTCGGCGGCGACACGTACACCAACCGGCTGGGGCTGCCCGCCCGCGCCGACCGGCGCGCGGACCTGACGACGACGCTCAGCGCCATCGGCGCGCCGCTGCACGCCTGGTACGGGGTGCGGGTCTTCACCGACACGGCGCCGGACGACGCCGTGGAGGTGCCGGAGGAACTGCTGGCCGCCGAGGAGCTGGCCGGGCGCACCGATCCCTACCGGGGAGTCGCGGCACTGCTGCATCTGTGCGGCGTACGGAGCTGACCGGGGCGGGATACCCGGGACGGAGCGCCGCGAACGCGACACTTCGGTCATGCGCGATTCCAAGCCGAACCGATGGCGGCCGCCGGCGGCACTGCGGGCGGCGGCCCTGCTGCTGGCCGTCGCATGCTGCGGGAGCCTGGCCGCCGGATGCACGGGGGACTCCCCCTCCCCCAGCGCGGCGTCCTCCGCGCCCGCGCCCGTCGCCGCCTCCGAGCTGGCCGGCGCCCGCGATCTGGAGCGCTCCTACCAGCAGGTGGTCAAGGCGGTGCTGCCGTCCGTCGTCCAGATCAACACGTCCGAGGGACTGGGCTCCGGCATCGTCTACGACACCAAGGGCCACATCGTCACCAACGCCCATGTCGTCGGCAGCGCCGACACCTTCGAGGTCACCCTCGCCAACAGCGACACCCTCCACAAGGGCCGGCTCGTGGCCGCCTATCCCGAGCAGGACCTGGCCGTCATCGAACTCGAGGACCCGCCGAGCGGGCTGCGCGCGGCGGCCTTCGGGCGGTCCCGCGACGTCCAGGTCGGGCAGATCGTGCTCGCCATGGGCAGCCCGCTCGGCCTGAACAGCAGCGTCACGCAGGGCATCGTCTCGGCCGTCGGCCGTACGGTCAGCGAGGCCGGGGCCGAGGGCGGCACCGGTGCCACCCTGGCCGACATGGTGCAGACCTCGGCGCCGATCAACCCCGGCAACAGCGGCGGCGCGCTGGTCAACCTCTCCGGCCAGGTCATCGGCATCCCGACGCTCGCGGCGCTCAACCCCACCATGGGCGACTCCTCCGCGCCGGGTATCGGCTTCGCCATCCCCGCGGCGACCGTCACCCGCATCGCGGACCAGATCATCGAGCACGGCAGGGTCGTCGACTCCGGCCGCGCGGCGCTGGGCATCGCCGGGCGCACCGTCCTCGACGAGGACTTCCAGCCCGCCGGGGTGGGCGTCGTCGAGGTCACCAGGGGCGGGGCGGCGGAGAAGGCCGGCATCAGGCCCGGGGACGTCATCACCGGGGTCGGGGACGACGACATCACCACCCTGCAGTCGCTCTCCGAGGCCCTGGTCCAGCACGCGCCCGGCGACACCGTGGACGTCACCTTCCAGCGCGGCGGCGCCGAGAAGACCGTCAAGGTCACGCTGGGGCAGCTCCAGTAGGGCCGGATGCACGGCAGGGGGCGGGGTCGTGGGACGTCCCACGGCCCCGCCCCCGGGGCGCTGCGGCGGCCGGCCCTCCCGGCCGCCGCGGCACGGGGTCTACTCGTCGGCGTGCAGGCTCATCGGGCCGTAGATCTTCGTGCTGTCCTCGAAGAGGTGGACCTGGTCGGCGCCGCCCTGGAGGAGGTCCTTCCAGACCTCGCCGATCCATGACTCGGCGTCACCTTGCGTGGTGAACTCCTCGGGCTCGACCGCGGGGGTGACCTCCGTGCCGTCGGTCTTCTCGAAACGCCACGTCCACGCCATGTCCGTCTCCTCGTCCCTGGGGGTGCCTGCCCGGCAGCGTAGCGTGCGCGGACGCGAGAGGATCTGCACGTGGAACTGACTCTCCTCGGCACCGGGGGCCCCGACGGCCTGCCCCTCCCCGGCTGCCCGTGCGCTGCGTGCGAGACGGCGGTGGGCGACCATGCGCGGGCGGCGACCTCGCTGCTCGTGGACGGGGTGCTGCTGCTCGACCTGACGCCCGGACTCGCCTTCGCGGCGGCGCGTTCCGGTCACTCGCTCGCCGGGGTGCGCCAGGTCCTGCTGTCGCATCCGCACGACGGGCCGGCCGTGGAGATCCCGGCCGGGCTGCCCGCGCCGGGCCGGGTGGCGGCCGGGCAGGAGATCGCACTGCCGACCGGGCACCGGGTGCGGGCGGTCCCGGTCGACGCGCCCGGCTCCGGGTACGAGGTGACGGGACCCGGGGGCGAGCGGCTGCTGTACCTGCCGCCCGAGTGCGCCCCCGCGGGGCTGCCGGAGGCCGTGGAGCCGTACCGGGCGGTGCTGCTGGACGCGGTGGGCCGGCCGGACGCGCTGGCGCGGCTGCGCGCGGCCGGCGCGGTCGGGAGCACCACCGACGTGGTCGCCGTCCACCTGGACCACCGCGTCCACCCGGGGCCGGAGCTGCGGCGCCGGCTGGCCGCGCTCGGCGTGCGGGCGGTGCCGGACGGCACGACGCTGACGGTCGGCGACATCCACGACGTACCCGACGTGCCGCGGCGCACGCTCGTGCTGGGCGGCGCGCGGTCAGGCAAGTCGGTGGAGGCGGAGCGCCGGCTGTCGGCCTTCCCCGACGTGGTGTACGTGGCCACCGGCGGGATCCGGGGCGGCGACCCGGAGTGGGCTGAGCGGGTGGCGCTGCACCGGGAGCGGCGCCCGCAGTCCTGGCAGACGGTGGAGACCTGCGACCTGCTGCCGCTGCTGGCCGAAGGGGACGGGCCGGCGCTGTTGATCGACTGCCTGTCGCTGTGGCTGACGCACACCATGGACGAGCTCGGCGCATGGGACGACGGCACGTGGGCGGAGGGCGCCGAGCGCGAACTGCGCCGCCGTGTCGGGGAACTGACCGCGGCCTGGCGCGCGACCCGCCGCACGGTCGTGGCGGTCAGCAACGAGGTCGGCTCCGGGGTCGTCCCGGCCACGGCCAGCGGGCGCAGATTCCGGGACGAGCTGGGGCGGCTGAACGCCGCGCTGGCCGACGAGTCCGAGCACGTGGTGCTGGTGGTCGCGGGACAGGCACTGCCGCTGCGGGGCTGACCTCGGCGCGCGGCCCCGCGGACCGGTAGTGTTCGACCCCGTGAGCGGCCTGAACCTTGATGACTTCGCGACCCTGGTGGAGCGTCCGGACGCCGGTGTGCGCCGTGACGCCCGCGACCGCTGGCAGCGGCTGGTGCGCCCGGCGAGCGCGCTGGGCGGGCTGGCCGAGCTCGCCGACTGGCTTTCGGCGGCCCAGGGCATGGCGACCGTACGCCCGATCGAGCACCCCAAGGCGGTGCTGTTCGCCGCGGACCACGGGGTGGCGGCGCTGAAGGTGTCGGCCCGCACCGAGGGCACCACCGTGGAGCTGGTGCGGCGGGTCCTGGACGGGGCCTCGCCGGTCAATGTGCTGGCCCGTCAGTACGGCGCGGGGGTACGGGTGGTGGACGTGGGCGTGGACGCCCCGGCCGAGGACCTGCCCGCCGACGTGACGGCGTACCGGGTGCGGCGCGGCTCCGGCCGGATCGACGTGGAGGACGCGCTGACGGCCGAGGAGGCCGAGGCGGCGTTCCGGGCCGGTATGGCCGTCGCGGACGAGGAGGCGGACTCCGGCACGGACCTGGTGCTCCTCGGCGACCTGAGCGTGGGTGGCACCACGGTGGCCGGGGTGCTGGTCGCGGCGTTGTGCGGTACGGACGCCTCGGTGGTGACCGGCCGGGGTTCGGGCATCGACGACATCGCCTGGATGCGCAAGTGCGCGGCGATCCGCGACGCGTTGCGCCGGGCCCGGCCCGTGCTGGGCGACCAGCTGGAGCTGCTGGCGGCGGTCGGCGGCGCGGACGTGGCGGCGATCACCGGTTTCCTGCTGCAGGCCTCGGTGCGGAAGCTGCCGGTGGTGCTGGACGGCGTGGTGTCGGCGGCGTGCGCGCTGGTCGCGCAGCGCATCGCCTTCCGGGCGCCGGACTGGTGGCTGGCCGGGCAGGCCAGCGGTGAGCCCGGCCAGGTCAAGGCGCTGGACCGGCTGTCCATCGAGCCGCTGCTGGACCAGAAGGTGACGGCGGGTGAGGGAACCGGCGCGCTGCTGGCGCTGCCTCTGCTGAGGGCGGCCGCCGCCCTGTCGGCGGAGCTGCCGGAACGTTTCTGACGCGTCACAAACCATGCCGTTCCCGTAGGATCCGGACTTATGGGAACGGCCGTCTCGGTCCGGCGTGAACGCTGCGCGGTGTTCACCGTCGGGTATCTGCGCGTGGTCGGCCTGGTCGACCTGCTGGGTGCGGTGTGGGTGTCCTTCGGCAACGACATCCGGCGGCACGACGTCGACGAGTACTTCACGCCGTACCTGCTGACCGCCGGCTACACCCCGGCCTTCCTCGCGCTCTTCCTGGCGGTCACGATGCGCCGCAGGAAGCGCGCGGCCTGGCTGCTCAACCTCGTCCTCGCCGGGCTCTACCTGCTGTTCCTGGCCGCGGCGACGGCCGTCCCCGAGGTCCGCGGCCACCCGCAGAACTGGGTGTCGCTGGGGATCACCGCCGCCTTCTGCGCCGCCCTGCTCGCCGGGCGCCGCGCGTTCCGCGCCAAGGGCGACCCCGCCAACCCCCGGTTGGCCGCCGCGGTCGCCGTCGGCGGTGTCGCCGCCGGCGGGCTGCTCGCCGCCGGGCTGGTCACCGTCACCGACACCGGGCACGGCTCCACCTTCGGCGAGCGGTACGCGTACGCGATGCTCCGGGTGGTCTCGCTGGCGAACGCCGGGGAGTCCTTCCCGGGGATCTCGGCCCCGGGCTGGGTCGACGTCGTCATCAACGCCCTGAGCGCGGTGCTGTTCCTGCTGGTGCTGTACGCGGCCTTCCGCTCGCCGCGCGGCCGCGAACTGCTGGGCCCGCAGGACGAGATGCGGCTGCGCGCCCTGCTGGACCGGCACGGCGAGCGGGACTCGCTCGGCTACTTCGCGCTGCGCCGCGACAAGAGCGTGGTCTGGTCGCCCTCGGGCAAGTCGGCGATCGCCTACCGCGTCGTCGGCGGAGTGTCCCTCGCCTCCGGCGACCCGATCGGCGACCCCGAGGCCTGGCCCGGGGCGATCGGGGCCTGGCTCGCCGAAGCCCGCGAGCACGCCTGGGTGCCGGCGGTGATGGGGGCCGGCGAGGAGGGCGGCACGGTGTACGCCCGGCACGGGCTGGACGCCCTGGAACTCGGTGACGAGGCGGTCGTCGAGGTCGCCGACTTCACCCTGGAGGGCCGCGCGATGCGCACCGTGCGGCAGGCGCACCACCGGATCGGGCGCGCCGGGTACACCGTCCGCGTACGGCGGCACGAGGACGTCCCGGAGCGGGAGATGGCGGCCCTGGTGGAGCGCGCGGACCGCTGGCGCTACGGGCAGACCGAGCGGGGCTTCTCCATGGCGCTGGGACGGCTCGGCGACCCGGCGGACGGCCGCTGCGTCATGGTGGAGTGCGCGGACGAGGGGGGCGAGCCGCGGGCGCTGCTCAGCTTCGTGCCATGGGGGCGGCACGGGCTGTCGTTGGACCTCATGCGCCGCGACCGGGACTCCGACAACGGGCTGGTGGAGTTCATGGTGATCGAGCTGATCCGGCGCGCGGAGGAGTTCGGCGTCGAGCGGGTCTCTCTCAACTTCGCCGCGTTCCGGTCGGTCTTCGAACGCGGGGCGAAACTGGGCGCCGGACCGGTGCTTCGGATGTGGCGGGCGCTGCTGACCTTCTTCTCCCGGTGGTGGCAGATCGAGTCGCTGTACCGCGCCAACGCCAAGTACCGGCCCGTCTGGGAGCCGCGTTTCCTGCTCTTCGAGAAGGGCGGCGAACTCCCGCGCATCGGACTGGCGAGCGCACGCGCCGAGGGCTTCCTCGCCGCGCCCAGGATGCCTTCGGCCCGGCGGTGAGCGGGCCCGCGCGCGGGCTCGTGCGCACGGGTCGGTGCGGGGCCGGTCCGGCCGCCGGGGCTCAGTGCTCGGTGAAGCCGCCGAGCCAGTCCTGGAGCCGCCTCAGCGGGCCCGACCAGCGTGCGTCGTGACGGGCGGCACGGGCTTCGGCCCGCAGGGCCGCGCGGGGCCTGCGGGAGTAGAGCCGCTCGGCCCACAGCGAGTCGGGGCGCGCCAGCCGCAGCGCGGCGTACAGGGCGACGAAGGGCACGAAGACGCCGAGGACGGCGGAGCGCATCTTGCCCTTGACGAGGGCGACGAGGACGAACAGGAAGTTGACGGCGATGGTGAGGATCACCGAGACGCGGCTCTGCTGCTCGTCCGGGGTCACCGAGTCGACGCCGAAGGGGACCAGGCCGCAGAGCATCATCAGGACGACGGAGAAGGTGACGACGACGGCCTCGACGCTCTTGCGTCCGCGATCGCTCCAGTACACGTCGTCGAGGTAGAGCACGAGCGCGAACTCGTCGAGCACCAGGCCCGCTCCGGCGCCGAACAGGACCGCGGACAGGCCGGCGCCGAAGCCCCGTGAGGAACTGGCGACGCCCCCGAAGCCGCCGATCGTCATGAGGATGATCCCGGGCACCACGTGGTGGATGTGGGTGCCGCCGGAGGACATGTTGCGGAAGGGGCCCCTGCCTGCCCGGATGAGGCGGGTGATCATCCGCGTGACCAGGAAGGTCAGCACGAACGCGCCGAGCGCGAGGAGCAGCGGCAGCTTTCCCGGCTCCATGATGTTGCGGTACCACCAGTCGCTCATGCCGATTGCTCCAGATTCGCCCCGTATGCGGCACTATACGGTTCCGCCGCGGCGGTTACCCTGCACGCCATGACCGCCGGCACCGCCCCCGACCCCGCGCCCCTTCCCGCTCCCGCGGCCGCGACGGCGGCCGACGGACTGCGCTTCGCCTTCGGCACGCTGACGGTGCTGCGGGTCCACGTCGGCCGCTGGGACCGCCCGGCGGCCCGCGCCGGGATGCTCTGGGCGCCGCCGGTCGGGCTGGTCGTGGGGCTGTGCGCGGCGGCCGCCGGCGGGCTGCTGCTGCTCCTCGGCTCGGGGCCGCTGCCCGCCGCGGTCGTGAGCGCCGCCGTCCCGGCCGCCCTGACGCGCGGGCTGCACCTGGACGGGCTGGCCGACACCGCCGACGGGCTGGGCAGCGGCAAGCCCGCCGAGGACGCGCTGCGCATCATGAAGCAGTCCGACATCGGGCCCTTCGGGGTGCTCACCCTGGTCCTCGTCCTGCTGGCGCAGGTCGCCGCGCTCGCCGCGCTGTACGGCGAGTCCTGGACCCGGGGCGCGGTGGCCGCCGCCCTGGCGGGGCTCACCGCGCGCGCCGCGATGACGCTGGCCTGCCGCGACGGTGTGCCGCCGGCCCGGCCCGGCGGGCTCGGCGCGGCCGTGGCGGGCGTCGTCCCCGTCCGTACCGCCTGGGCGCTCGCCGCGCTGACGGTGGCGGTCTGCGCCGCCTGCGGGGCCGCCTTCGGCGCGCCGGACGCGGTGCGCTGCGCGGCGGCCGCGGTGCTGGCGCTGGCCGCGGCGGAACTGCTGCTCCTGCGGTGCCGCCGGCGCCTGGGCGGCGTCACCGGTGACGTCTTCGGCGCGTTGTGCGAGACCGCGGCGACGACCGCGCTGCTGGTGCTGACCCTGGGCTGAGCGCCGCGCGACAACCGCGCCGCGGCGTCGGCGGATTCCCCAACTCCCGCCGTACGGGCGGGTGTCGGAGCCCTTGCAGAGGTGCCGCCCGGGCGCGCTCCCATAGGGAAAACCCGCGCCTTCGCCGTCATGGGCGCAGGTCGTGGTCGCAAGTGACAGGAGTGAGCGTAAGGTCGGTCCTGCACCCCCGTTCCCTGCCGCGAAGGACGCCCGGCATCGGGACACGAGGGGAGCCGGACGGAGTCCGGCGTCAAGTATTGGACCCCCGAAGGAACAGGATCCGCATCACCGTGACTGCACTGACTCTCAGCACCTCCTCCGCGGCAGCGCTGCGCGCTGACGCCGTCGTCGTCGGCGTGACCAAGGGCGCCAAGGGCCCCGAGGTCGCCGCCGGGGCGGAGGCGGTGGACCAGGCCTTCGCCGGGCGGCTCGCCGCGACGCTCGAGACGCTGGGCGCCTCGGGCGCTGAGGGTGAGGTGACCAAGCTCCCCGCTCCGGACGGCCTGAAGTCCCCGGTCGTGCTGGCGGTCGGGCTCGGCGAGGCCCCCGCCGACGG
Organism: Actinacidiphila glaucinigra; assembly: GCF_035918135.1. Lineage (NCBI taxonomy): Bacteria > Bacillati > Actinomycetota > Actinomycetes > Kitasatosporales > Streptomycetaceae > Actinacidiphila > Actinacidiphila glaucinigra. The sequence goes on along the minus strand of NZ_CP109144.1, from coordinate 6,319,010 downwards.
CGCCGCGTACGACACCGAGGCGCTGCGCAAGGCCGCCGGCGCCGCCGCCCGCGCGCTGTCCGGGTCGAAGAAGGCCGCCTACGCGCTCCCGGTGCAGGACGCGGACGCCGCGCAGGCCGTCGCCGAGGGCGCGCTGCTCGGCGCCTACGTGTACACCGCGTACCAGTCGTCCAACGGCAAGGCGCCGCTCGCGGAGGTCGCCCTGCTCGGCGCGAAGCCGCGGGACAAGGCGTACAAGGCCGCCGCCGAGCGGGCCGCCGTCATCGCGGCCGAGGTCAACCGCGCGCGCGACCTGATCAACATGCCGCCGAACGACCTCCACCCGAAGTCCTTCGCCGCCCTCGCACAGGAGGCCGCCAAGGAGCACGGCCTCAAGATCGAGGTCCTGGACGAGAAGGCGCTGGTCAAGGGCGGCTACGGCGGCATCATGGGCGTCGGCCAGGGCTCGGCGAACCCGCCCCGCCTGGTGAAGATCGCCTACACGGGCGGCAAGGGCCGGGGCGCCAAGCACCTGGCGCTGGTCGGCAAGGGCATCACCTACGACTCGGGCGGCATCTCCCTGAAGCCGGCCGGTCACAACGAGACCATGAAGTGCGACATGAGCGGCGCCGCCGCCGTGCTGTCCACCGTGGTCGCCGCCGCGCGCCTGGGCCTGCCCGTCAACGTCACCGGCTGGCTGGCGCTCGCCGAGAACATGCCCTCGGGCAGCGCCGCCCGCCCCGGCGACGTGCTGAAGATGTACAGCGGCAAGACCGTCGAGGTGCTCAACACCGACGCCGAGGGCCGTCTGGTGATGGCCGACGCCCTCACCCGCGCCTCGGAGGAGAAGCCCGACGCGATCATCGACGTGGCGACCCTGACCGGCGCCATGGTGCTGGCGCTCGGCAACCGCATCTTCGGTGTCATGGCCAACGACGACGCCTTCCGCACCGCGCTGCACGAGACCGCCACCGAGGTCGGCGAGCAGTCCTGGCCGATGCCGCTCCCGACCGACCTGCGCAAGGCCATGGACTCCCCCACCGCGGACATCGCGAACATGGGCGAGCGGATGGGCGGCGGCCTGGCGGCCGGCCTGTTCCTGAAGGAGTTCGTCGGCGAGGGCATCACCTGGGCCCACCTGGACATCGCGGGCCCCGCCTTCAACGAGTCCGGCCCCTTCGGCTACACCCCCAAGGGCGGCACCGGCTCCGCCATCCGCACCCTGGTGCGCGTGGCCGAGAAGGCCGGCGAGGGAGAGCTCCTCTGACCGCGGTGTAAGCCTCGGCACATTCCGTACGGCCCCGGGTATGGCATCCGGGGCCGTACGCGTTCGCCAAGAGCGAGCAAAGAGTGCAACCGCTCCGTATTTCGCAAGGGATACCGGCGAGTAGCCCCGGCCGGGGACGTTCCGTACGTCTCAGACACCGGCCCGGTGCCTCGTCGGCCCCGAACAAGTGCGAAGATGTTGTCTCGGCACGACAGGGCCCCGTTTAACAGAAGCGGCCGAACAAAAGCCGCCGCCCGGTCACGACGGACCGGCTCCGGCGTATCCATGCATGGAGGACGTGACGTGGCGAACGACGCCAGCACCGTTTTCGACCTAGTGATCCTCGGTGGCGGTAGCGGCGGCTACGCCGCGGCCCTGCGCGCGGCGCAGCTCGGTCTGGACGTCGCCCTGATCGAGAAGGACAAGCTCGGCGGCACCTGCCTGCACCGCGGCTGCATCCCCACAAAGGCTCTGCTGCACGCCGGTGAGATCGCGGACCAGGCCCGCGAGGCCGAGCAGTTCGGTGTCAAGGCCACTTTCGAGGGCATCGACATCGCCGGGGTCCACAAGTACAAGGACGACGTGATCTCGGGCCTCTACAAGGGCCTGCAGGGCCTGGTGGCCTCCCGCAAGGTCACCTACGTGACCGGCGAGGGCCGGCTCTCCTCCCCCACCTCCGTGGACGTCAACGGCCAGCGCTACACCGGCCGGCACGTCCTGCTGGCGACCGGCTCCGTGCCGAAGTCGCTGCCGGGCCTGGCCATCGACGGCGACCGCATCATCTCTTCCGACCACGCGCTGGTCCTGGACCGCGTGCCGAAGTCGGCGATCATCCTCGGCGGCGGCGTCATCGGCGTCGAGTTCGCCTCGGCGTGGAAGTCCTTCGGCGCCGACATCACCATCGTCGAGGGCCTGCCGCACCTCGTGCCGGCCGAGGACGAGAACAGCTCCAAGCTGCTGGAGCGTGCCTTCCGCAAGCGGGGCATCAAGTTCAACCTCGGCACCTTCTTCTCCAAGGCCGAGTACACCGCCGACGGCGTCAAGGTCACCCTGGCCGACGGCAAGGAGTTCGAGGCCGAGGTCCTGCTCGTGGCCGTCGGCCGCGGCCCGGTCTCCCAGGGCCTGGGCTACGAGGAGGCCGGCGTCGCCATGGACCGCGGCTACGTCCTCGCCGACGAGTACATGCGCACCAACGTGCCCACCATCTCCGCGGTCGGCGACCTCGTCCCGACCCTCCAGCTGGCCCACGTCGGCTTCGCCGAGGGCATCCTCGTCGCGGAGCGGCTGGCCGGCCTGAAGACCGTGCCGATCGACTACGACGGCGTGCCGCGCGTCACGTACTGCCACCCCGAGGTCGCCTCCGTGGGTATCTCCGAGGCCAAGGCCAAGGAGCTGTACGGCGCGGACAAGGTCGTCACCCTGAAGTACAACCTGGCCGGCAACGGCAAGAGCAAGATCCTCAAGACCGCGGGAGAGATCAAGCTCGTCCAGGTCCGCGACGGTGCGGTGGTCGGCGTCCACATGGTCGGTGACCGCATGGGCGAGCAGGTCGGCGAGGCCCAGCTGGTCTACAACTGGGAGGCCCTGCCCGCGGAGGTCGCGCAGCTCATCCACGCGCACCCGACGCAGAGCGAGGCCCTCGGCGAGGCCCACCTCGCGCTGGCCGGCAAGCCGCTGCACTCGCACGACTGACACACGGACACGCAGAACCATCCGCACAGATCGTTAGGAGCAACCGAAACCATGGCGGTTTCCGTAACCCTGCCGGCGCTCGGCGAGAGCGTGTCCGAGGGCACCGTCACCCGCTGGCTCAAGGCCGAGGGTGAGCGCGTCGAGGCCGACGAGCCGCTGCTCGAGGTGTCGACCGACAAGGTCGACACCGAGATCCCGGCGCCCGCCTCCGGCATCCTCTCCTCCATCAAGGTGGCCGAGGACGAGACGGTGGAGGTCGGCGCCGAGCTGGCCGTCATCGACGACGGCACGGGTGCCCCCGCTGCCGCCCCGGCCCCGGCCGCCGCCGAGGCGCCCGCGCCGGCTCCGGTGCAGGAGGCCCCCGCCCCCGCCCCGGCTCCCGTCGCCGAGGCCCCGGCTGCCGCCACCCCCGCCCCGGCCGCGGCTCCGGCCGGCGGTGCCGAGGGCACCCCGGTGCTGCTGCCGGCACTGGGCGAGTCGGTGACCGAGGGCACCGTCACCCGCTGGCTGAAGTCGGTCGGCGAGAGCGTCGACGCCGACGAGCCGCTGCTCGAGGTCTCCACCGACAAGGTCGACACCGAGATCCCGTCGCCGGTCGCCGGCACCCTGCTGGAGATCCTCGTCGGTGAGGACGAGACCGCCGAGGTCGGCGCCAAGCTCGCCGTCATCGGTGCCGCCGGCGCCGCGCCCGCCGCCGCCCCGGCTCCGGCCGCACCCGCTCCGGCCCCGGCCGCCGCGGCTCCGGCTCCCGCCCCGGTCGCTCCCCCGGTCCCGGCGCCCGCCCCGGCCCCGGCTCCGGTCGCCCCGGCGCCCGCCCCGGTCGCCGCTCCGGCTCCGGCTCCGGCTCCGGTCACCCCTGCCCCGGCCGCCGCGGCCGCCCCCTCGGCGACGGCGCCCACCGACGAGGGCGCGTACGTGACCCCGCTGGTGCGCAAGCTCGCCGCCGAGAACGGCGTGGACCTGGCCGCGGTCAAGGGCACCGGTGTCGGTGGCCGCATCCGCAAGCAGGACGTCCTGGCCGCCGCCGAGGCCGCCAAGGCCGCCGCCGCCGCGCCGACCGCCCCGGCCCCGTCCGCGGGCGTCACGGTGCCGGCCGCCGCCGCCGCGCTGCGCGGTCAGACGGTCAAGATGACCCGCATCCGCAAGGTCATCGCCGAGAACATGATGAAGGCCCTGCACAGCCAGGCGCAGCTGTCGACCGTGGTCGAGGTGGACGTCACCAGGATCATGCGGCTGCGGACCCGGGCCAAGGAGTCCTTCCTGGCCCGCGAGGGCGTCAAGCTCTCGCCGATGCCGTTCTTCGTGAAGGCCGCCGCCGAGGCGCTGAAGGCCCACCCGGTCATCAACGCCAAGATCAACGACGACGGCACCGTCACCTACCACGACGTCGAGAACGTCGGCATCGCGGTGGACTCGGAGCAGGGCCTGATGGTCCCGGTCATCAAGGGCGCCGGCGACCTGAGCCTGGCCGGCATCGCCAAGAAGACCGCCGAGCTGGCCGGCAAGGTCCGCAACAAGAAGATCAGCCCGGACGACCTGTCCGGCGGCACGTTCACGATCAGCAACACCGGCTCGCGCGGTGCGCTGTTCGACACGATCATCGTGAACTACCCGCAGGTGGCCGAGCTCGGCATCGGCGCCACCGTGCGCCGCCCGATGGTCGTCAACCACCCGGACCTGGGTGAGACCATCGCGATCCGCGACGTGGCGTACCTGACCCTGTCGTACGACCACCAGCTGGTCGACGGCGCGGACGCCGCCCGCTACCTGAACGACGTCAAGGCCCGTCTCGAGGCCGGCGAGTTCGAGGGCGACCTCGGTCTGTAACCGACCGGAGTCCTCGCGGGACCGTACGACGGCCGAGGCCCCAGCCCCTTCCCGGGCTGGGGCCTCGGCCGTTGTGCCGTCCCGCCGTCCCGCCGTCGCCGGGCGATTCCCCGCCGGACTGAACGGCCCGGGCCCGGCGGACGTACTGGAGGGGGCAGGGCCGGGGATCCGGACGCCGGTGAACCCGCCCCGCAATGACGGCGGATCGCCGTCGCCGACTCCCGCCGGAGCGCCACCGCCCCCACCGGCCCGGTCGCCCTGGCGGGTTGCGCGCTGCGGAGTCCTTCCCCCCGCGCCGACGCGCACGCAGCGGGCTCCGGCGGGGCCGGTCCGGAATGCCGGACCGGCCCCGTCCCGTTGCCCGGGGCGACCGCATAGCCTCGGGGTATGCGTGCGGCACGACTGATCCATCTCGTCCTCCTGCTCCAGTCCCGCGAGTCGATGACGGCGACCGAACTCGCCAAGGCCCTGGAGGTGTCCGAACGCACCGTCGGCCGGGACGTCCTGGCCCTGTCCGAGGCGGGGGTGCCGGTCTACGCCGAGCGGGGGCGCGCCGGGGGGTACCGCCTCGTCGACGGCTACCGCACCCGGCTGACCGGGCTGGCCCGCGCGGAGGCGGAGGCGCTCTTCCTGTCGGGGGTGCCCGCCGCGCTGCGGGCCATGGGCCTGCACGACGCGGGTTCCTCGGCCCGTCTGAAGGTCTCCGCCGCCCTGCTGCCCGAACTGCGGGACGCACCGCGCTCGGCGGCGCAGCGCTTCCACCTGGACGCGCCCGGCTGGTGGCAGGAACCGGAGACGCCGCGGCTGCTGCCGGCGCTCGCCGCGGCGGTGTGGGGGGACCGGCGGCTGCGGGCCCGGTACCGGCGGGGCGAGGAGGAGGTGGAGCGCGAGCTGGATCCGTACGGCCTCGTACTCAAGGGAGGTGTCTGGTACGCGGTGGCGCGCTGCGGCGCGGACGTCCGGGTCTACCGGGTGGACCGGTTCACCGCGGCGGAGCCCACGGAGGATCGTTTCGGCAGAGATCCGGACTTCGATCTGCCGGCGTTCTGGGAGGCCCGCGCCGCCGAGTTCGCCCGCTCGATGCTCCGGGCCGAGGTCGTCCTTCGGCTCACGCCCGACGGCGCCCGCCGCCTGCCGTACGTCACCGACCGCACCGCCGCCCGCGAGGCCCTCGCGGCCGCCGCACCCCCCGACGCGCGGGGGCGGGTGACCGTCACTCTCCCCGTCGAGGGCCAGGACGTCGCCTACGAACAGCTCCTGTCCCTCGGCCCCGACGCCGAGGTGCTCGGCCCGGACGCCCTGCGCGAGCGGCTGGCCGGCGCCGTCCGCGCCATGGCCGCCCTCTACTCCTGAGGGCCGCGTCTGCCGTGTTCCGCGTGCGTCGGAGGGCCGCAGCCAGGATGCTGGAGCGGTGATGGACGAGACGGAGTTCTGGGAGATCGTCGACAGCACGCGTGAGGCAGCGGGGGGCGACCCGGAGGAGCACGCCGACCTCCTGGTGGAACGGCTCACCCAGCTCGACCCGGAGTCCGTCGTCGACTTCGCGCGGCACTTCGAGAGCCGTTTCAACCGGGCCTACCGCTGGGACGTGTGGGGTGCCGCCGACCTGATGCTGGGGGGCGCCGGTGACGACGCGTTCGACTTCTTCCGGTGCTGGCTCATCGGCCAGGGCCGGCACGTCTTCGAGGGGGCCGTCCACGACCCCGACAGCCTCGCGCAGCTGACCGGCTCCTTCGACCCGGAGGTCGACGGCGACGCCGAGGACCTCGGTTACGCGGCGGACGAGGCGTACGAGCAACTCACCGGGGTCCGGCTGCCGGACCTGGACCTGCCGGCGCAGCCCGCCGAGCCGGAGGGCGTCTACATCGACTTCGAGAACGCGGCCGCGGTGGCGGAGCGATTCCCCCGGCTCTGGGAGCGCTTCGGCTGAGCCGCGCCGCCGGGCCCCGCCGCCCGCACCGGGTGACCGTCAGACCCGGCGCCCCATGCACACGTCGTCCACGTAGACGCCGTCCAGCAGGAACTCCCCGGGCAGCACGCCCTCCACGGTGAAGCCGGCCGCCTCGTACAGCCGCCGGGCCGGGGTGTTGTGGCCCAGGACCCGCAGCGTGACGCGCACCGCGCCCTGCCGGCGCGCCTCCACCACGGCCGCCAGGACGAGTTCCAGGCCCACCCCGCGGCCCCGCGCCCAGGTGTCGACCGCCAGGCCCTGGATCTGGCGCACATGGGCGTTGGAGGCCAGCGGCGTCGGCGGCACCAGCCCGACGAAACCGGCGACCCGCCCGTCGGTCTCCGCCACCAGGAAGGTGTCCGGGCCGAAGCGCTCGCCGAAGAAGTCCTCGTTCTCCTCCCGCGGCGGCCGCACCGCGTGCAGGGTCGACCACGTCGCCCGCTCCAGACGCACGAGTGCGGGGTCGTCGGAGAGCAGGGCCGGACGCACACGGATGTCGGACATGCGTGTCACCCTCCCACACCAGGAGGGCCGTTCCGCGCGACGATGTCCCCATGCGCATCGCCATCACCGGCTCGTCCGGCCTCATCGGCTCCGCCCTGGTCCGCTCCCTGCGCTCCGACCGGCACGAGGTCGTACGCCTCGTCAGGCGCGAGCCCTCCGGGCCGGACGAGGTGCGCTGGGACCCGCAGGGGGGCACCGTCGACACCACGCGGCTCGCGGGCGTGGAGGCCGTCGTCCACCTCGCCGGCGCCGGGGTCGGCGACCACCGCTGGACGGACGACTACAAGCGGACCATCCGCGACAGCCGGGTGCGGGGCACCGACACCCTCGCGCGGGCCCTGGCCTCCCTCGGCACCCCGCCGCGGGTGCTCGTCAGCGGCTCCGGCATCACGGCGTACGGCGACACGGGCGACCGCCGGGTCGACGAGAGCTCACCGCTGGGCACCGGCTTCCTGCCCTCCGTCTGCCGCGACTGGGAGGCCGCCGCCGACCCGGCCCGCGAGGCGGGCGTCCGCACCGCGTTCGCCCGCACCGGACTGGTCGTCTCCGGCAGGGGCGGGGCATGGGGCCGGCTCTTCCCGCTCTTCAAGGCGGGCCTGGGCGGCCGGCTCGGCGACGGACGCCAGTACTGGAGCTTCATCTCCCTGCACGACCACATCGCGGCACTGCGCCACATCATCGGCACCGAGTCCGTCTCCGGGCCGGTCAACCTGTGCGCGCCCGAGCCGCTGACCAACGCCGAGGTGACCCGGGCGATGGGACGCGTGCTGCGCCGGCCCACGGTGTTCGCGGTCCCCGGGCCCGTACTGCGCGCCGCCGTCGGGGAGTTCGCCACCGAGATCCTCGGCAGCACCCGCGCGGTGCCGCGGGTGCTGCTGGACTCCGGGTTCACCTACACCCACCCCGGGATCGACGAGGCGATCCGCGCCGCGCTGGCCGAAGAAAGGCACTGAATGCCACCCACAGCCGTTTTCCGGCATCAGTTGGCGCGGGAGTGGGCATGACGGTTCCAGCACCAGCTGACGCGAGCGGGGAAACGTGCCGACCTCGGGGAGGGGCATCGTGCTCTCTACAGCACGCTCTACGGGTTCACCTACGGACGTGTGCGTGATCGGGGCCGGCCTCGCCGGGCTCTCCGCGGCGCGTCACCTCACCAGTGCGGGGCTCACCGTCACCGTGCTGGAGGCCGAGGACCGGGTCGGTGGCCGCATGGCCACCGAGAAGGTCGACGGCTTCCTTCTCGACCGGGGTCCACAACTGCTCAACACCTCCTACCCGGAGCTGCGCCGCACCCCGGAACTGCAGGGGCTGCAGCTGCGGCCGCTCTCGCCCGGCGTCCTGGTGCGCTCCGCCGGCCGCGGCTACCGCGTCGGCGACCCGCGCGCCGCGCTCGCCGCGGCCCGCGCGCCCATCGGCTCGCCCCTGGACAAGGCCCGGCTGCGGACGGCACTCAACCGCCTCGCCGACGCACCCGCCGAGCGCCTCCTGGAGCGCCCCGAGACCACGGCCGCGGCCGCCCTCGCCTCACGCGGCTTCGCGCCGCGCACGGTCGACGGGTACCTGCGGCCGCTGCTGTCCGCGCTCCTCTGCGACCCGGACCTCACGACGTCGAGCCGGGTCGCCGACCTGGTCCTGCGCGGCTTCGCCCTCGGCCGTGCGTGCCTGCCGGCGGGCGGCGCGGCCACGGTGCCGCAGGCGCTGGCGGCCGCGCTGCCGCCCGGTACGGTCCGCACCGGGGTGCGGGCGGTCGCCGCCGCCACGAACGGCGTCCGCACCGCGGGCGGGGACGAGATCCCGTGCCGGGCCGTGGTCGTCGCCACCGGGGCCCGCGCGGCGGCCGGTCTGCTGCCCGGGCTGCGGGTCCCCGCCTTCCACGGCGTCACCGTCCTGCACCACGCCTCGTCGGCGGCGCCGCTGAAGCAGCCCGCGCTCGTGCTCGACGCGGACCGGCGCGGACCCGTCTCCCACACGTTTCCGGCCAGCCTCGTCGACCCCTCCCGTGCGCCCGTGGGCCGCGCCCTCGTCACCTCCGTACTACTGGGCCCCGCGGCCGCCGCCGCACCGGACGACATCGCCGTCCGGGCCCATCTCGCGGAGCTCTACGGCACGTCCACCGCCGGATGGGAGCTGCTCGCCGTCCACCACGACGCCGAAGCGCTCCCCGCGATGACGGCCCCGCACGACCTGCGCCGCCCGGTGCGGATACTGCAGGGCCTCTACGTCTGCGGCGACCACCGCGACACCAGCACGGTCCAGGGGGCTCTGCTCTCCGGGCGTCGCGCGGCGCAGCACCTCCTGCGCGACGTGGGCCTCGGCCAGGGCCCCGGCACGCAGCCGCTCGCCGCGTAGGTTGTTCGGCTCTCCCGCCGCTTTGCGCCCGCAGGGCGCGAGACGGACCCGCACCCACCCACGGGCACGACCATCCGCTCGGCACCCGGCACCCCCGTCCCGGCGCCCGGAGGGCGCTACCCCGCAGGGACTCCCAGGGCCGTCGCGCGGTCGTGGAAGGCGCGGACGGGGGCGGCGTCGCGGTGGGTGTCGAGGCGGCGGCTGAAGTCGCGGACGTACTCGACGGCGCGCAGCGACCGCATCTCGACGGCGGCCTGCATGGCCTCCGCGCCGAGGGCGCAGGCGGCGTCGACCTCGCCGAGACCGAGCCGCGCGGTGGCCAGCACCGTGCGGCAGAAGACGCGGCTGCGGGCGTACGCGTGGCCGCGCAGTTGCAGCGAGCGCTCTGCGTGCTGCGAGGCCGCGCGGTACTGGCCGAGGTCGCGGTGGCAGTGGCCGAACTCGTCCGCGAGCTGGGCCTCGTCGAAGAAGCGCGCCCAGGACGGGACGTCGTCGCCGTTCCTGACCGCCTCCAGGGCGCGTTCGGCCCGCACCAGTGCCGCCGTGCAGGCGCGGACCTCGCCGAGCAGCCCGTGGCCCCGTGCCTCGGCCGCGTGGAAGAGGGCCTGCACGACCGGCGGGGCTCCGCCGCCGACCCCCTGCTGGGCCACCCGCGCCAGCTGGACGGCCTCGCGGCCGTGCCCGAGGTAGACCGCCTGGCGGCTCATCGTGACGAGGACGTACCCCCCGTAGACCCGGTCCCCGGCGGCCTGCGCGAGCCGCAGGGCCTGCACGAAGTACCGCTGGGCGAGCCCGTGGGCGCCGATGTCGTACGAGGTCCACCCCGCGAGCCGGGTGAGGTCGGCGACCGCGGCGAAGAGGCGGCGGCCCATCGTCTCGCCGTAGCTGCCGCGCAGCATGGGTTCGGCCTCGTGCTCCAGGTAGCGGACGAGGGCCTGCCGCGCGTGGCCGCCGCCGTAGGCGTTGTCGAGGGTGCGGAAGAGCTCGCCGACGGAGCGGAGGGCGGCGATGTCCCCCATGCCCACCCGCTGGCCGGTGCCGCCGAACACCGCGGGCGCGGCGACCGCGACCGGTGCGGGCGCACCGCGTGAGCCGCCGCCCGCCCGTTGCGCCGGCAGCCGCGCGGCCCCAGGGCCGGCGCCGTGCCCCGGACCGCCCGCGCCGACCGGGACGGTGCCCGGCTCGGGGCCGCGCCCCACCCGGTCGTCGGCCCGGCCGATCAGCCAGTCGCGGCTGGGGACGACGAGCCCCGCGGGGGTGAACGCGATCTTGCGGAGGTCGGCCTGGTTGCCGGTGTCCTTCCGCCACAGCCCGGAGATGATCTCGACGGCCTCCTCCGGGGAGGAGGCGTACTCCAGCCCCGCGTAGACGGGGGCGACGGCGTCGAGGCCGAGGTCGTGGGCGGACAGCCGGCGCCCGAGCCGCCGGGTGAAGACCTCGGCGATGAGCGCGGGCGTCGTGCCCCGGGGCTGCTGGCCGCGCAGCCACCGGGTGACGGAGGTCTTGTCGTACCGCAGATCCAGACCGTGCTCGATGCCGAGCTGGTCCACCCGGCGGGCGAGCCCGGCGTTGGAGAACCCGGCCTCGGCGATCAGAGCGGCCAGTTGACGGTTCGGGGGGCGCTGCGAGGAACGGTCGGACATCAGTGGTGCGGTCCCCTGCCTTCCGGGCGTGCGGGCGTGCGAGGTTGCGGGTGTTCGGGCGTGTGCGGCGTCGCGGGCGTCCGGGACGGTGTCCACCGTCCGCGGCCCGCGGGGTACATCCGCAGAACGGCGCGAATGTAACGTTCTGTATCGACTCACTCACCACCCGAGCGCCTCCCATTCGCCGTATCGGGTGAATCTGCACCCACATATCGGCAGAACGCTTCCTTTGCCCTTTGCCGGGTGCTAGGCCCTCGGCCCCGTGCAGGACACCACCCCACCGGACGTACAGTTGCTGAGGCGCTCTTGACGCGTGGAGGGGCGCCGCAATGGACCACAAAGGGAGCGGCCGTGAGTGACCTGCGCTTCGTCCACCTGGGCTTCGGCGAGGACGCGGTGGAGTACCGGGAGGCGTGGGAGGAGCAGCGCCGCGTGCACGCCGCGCGCTTCGCCGACGAGATCCCCGACACGTGCCTGCTGCTCGAGCACCCGCCCGTCTACACCGCGGGCCGCCGCACCGAGGACAGCGAGCGCCCCCTGGACGGCACCCCCGTGGTGGACGTCGACCGCGGCGGCAAGATCACCTGGCACGGACCGGGCCAGCTGGTCGGCTACCCGATCCTGAAGCTGCCGCGCCCGGTGGACGTCGTCGCGCACGTGCGCCGGCTGGAGGAGGCGCTGATCGACGCGTGCGCCGAGCTCGGCCTGGAGACCACCCGGGTGGAGGGCCGCAGCGGCGTGTGGGTGCTGGGCGATCCGATCGAGGACCGTCCTCCGGTCATCCCGGGGCTGACCCTGGACTTCGATCCGCGGCTGCAGGACGAGGAGTTCGACCCCCGCCTGTCGGGCCCGGAGTACGCCCCCTCCAACGCCGGCCAGCGCCGCGAGGACCGCAAGCTCGCCGCGATCGGCATCCGCGTCGCGAAGGGCGTGACGATGCACGGCTTCGCACTGAACTGCAACCCCGACAACACCTGGTTCGACCGGATCGTGCCCTGCGGCATCCGGGACGCCGGCGTGGCCTCGCTCAGCAACGAACTCGGCCGCGAGGTCAGCGTCCGCGAGGTCCTCCCGGTGGTGGAGAAGCACCTGCGGCGGGTCCTGGAGTCGGCCGAGCCGCTCCCCCGGGTCGTCCCGGAATCCACAGGCGTACGCTGATGTTCACCAACGAAACGAAGCCTCGAGAGGGAGTCGGACGTGTCCGCTGTAGCGCCTGAAGGCCGCAAGATGCTGCGTCTGGAGGTCCGCAACAGCCAGACCCCCATCGAGCGCAAGCCCGAGTGGATCAAGACCCGGGCCAAGATGGGTCCCGAGTACACCGAGCTGCACAGCCTGGTGAAGCGCGAGGGTCTGCACACGGTGTGCCAGGAGGCCGGCTGCCCCAACATCTTCGAGTGCTGGGAGGACCGCGAGGCCACCTTCCTCATCGGCGGCGACCAGTGCACCCGGCGCTGCGACTTCTGCCAGATCGACACCGGCAAGCCGCAGGCCCTCGACCGTGACGAGCCGCGCCGCGTCGGCGAGTCCGTCGTCACCATGGACCTGAACTACGCCACCATCACCGGCGTCGCCCGCGACGACCTGGAGGACGGCGGCGCCTGGCTGTACGCCGAGACCGTGCGGCAGATCCACGCCATGACCGCCGACCGCGCGGCCGGGCGCACCAAGGTCGAGCTGCTGATCCCGGACTTCAACGCCGTCCCCGAGCAGCTCGCCGAGGTCTTCGGCGCCCGTCCCGAGGTGCTCGCCCACAACGTGGAGACGGTGCCGCGGATCTTCAAGCGCATCCGCCCGGGCTTCCGCTACGAGCGCTCGCTCGAGGTCATCACCAAGGCGCGCGAGGCGGGCCTGGTGACCAAGTCCAACCTCATCCTCGGCATGGGCGAGGAGCGCGAGGAGGTCAGCCAGGCGCTGCAGGACCTGCACGACGCGGGCTGCGAGCTGATCACCATCACCCAGTACCTGCGCCCGAGCCTGCGGCACCACCCGGTGGAGCGCTGGGTGAAGCCCCACGAGTTCGTGGAGCTGAAGGAGGAGGCCGAGGAGATCGGCTTCGCCGGTGTCATGTCGGGCCCGCTCGTGCGGTCCTCGTACCGGGCCGGCCGGCTCTTCCAGCAGGCCGTCGAGCGCCGCGGCGAGCGCGGCGAGGTCGTCGCCGTGCAGGCCGTCTGATCACGCTGCGGTGACCTCCGGGTCACCGCCGGAACGTGCGGTTCGTCACGTCAGGGGTCCCCGCGGGGGCCCCTGACGCGTCCCTGACGTGCGGCACCGCCGTGGGGAACGGCGCAAAGGCACCGCCAGGGCTTCACGACGGTTTGACCGACCGGTCACGGACTGGTAACACAATGTGGTGACTCTGGATAAGCGGACCATCCCACCGCGTCTGAGCCGTCCTGAGGGGGACACCACCATGCAGGCCGCACACCTCCACCGCCAGAGCACCATCCCCGGCGCCGCCGCCGGCGCGCTGCGCGCTGTGGAGTACCTCCTGTTCCGCGGCGCCGAGGAGACGGCGCGCCGCAACGCCTGGTCCGCCGTCCTGGAGGACCGCAAGCGCGCCAAGGACCGCCGCGACGCCCAGCACGTGATGGACGCCCTGGTCTCCTCGCGGGCCTCGCACAGCGACGTCCTCTAGAGCCCCGGCGGGGCCGCCGGAAAAGGCGGACCCCCTCCGGTGGGGCCAGGGCCGCGCGGGCCACGTATCCTGTGCGGCATGGCGAGGGAAACATCCGAGAGCAACCCTGGGCGCCTGAAGCAGATCGCCCAGACCTACAAGATGACCAGGCGGGTCGACTCCAAGGTCGGGCTCGTCCTTGCGGCTGTGGGAATCGTCACCTTCGGTGTCATCCTCGCCATCGGCTTCTTGATCGGTCACCCCATCTACGCGGGCATCCTGGGCTTCCTTCTGGCCCTGCTGGCGATGGCGATCATCTTCGGACGGCGTGCCGAGAAGGCGGCGTTCGGCCAGCTGGACGGGCAGCCCGGCGCCGCGGCCGCGGTGCTGGACAACGTCGGCCGCGGCTGGTCGGTGACGCCCGCGGTGGCGATGACCCGCAGCCAGGACGTCGTGCACCGCGCGGTCGGCAAGGCCGGCATCGTCCTGGTCGGCGAGGGCAACCCGAACCGGTTGAAGGGCCTGCTGGCCTCCGAGAAGAAGAAGATGGCGCGCATCGTCGTGGACGTCCCGGTCACCGACCTCATCGTGGGCAGCGGCGAGGGCCAGGTGCCGCTGAACAAGATCCGCACCACCCTGCTGAAGCTCCCGCGGGTCCTGCCCGGTCCCAAGGTCACCGAGGTCAACGACCGGCTCCGGGCGCTCGGCGACCTGATGAGCAACATGCCGGTGCCGAAGGGTCCGCTCCCCAAGGGCATGCGGATGCCGAAGGGCCGCTGATCGCATACGAAACGGAACGCGAAGTGCCCCGGACGAATCGACTCGTCCGGGGCACTTCGCGTCGTGCGCTCCGCGGTCACATCCGGATCTGGACCGCCTTCACGGCCCGGTCGTGCATACCGCGGGTGTCGCGGTCCCAGACCACCGCCGGGACGACCAGCAGGAGCAGCAGCGTCCGCAGCACCGCCGCGCCCGGACCGAGCCGCCCGCCGTCCTCCCTCACCACCCGCAGGCGCAGCAGGCGCTTGCCCGGAGTGGTGCCGATGGTGCCCAGCAGCAGCACGCTCATGAGGCCGAAGACCACGGTGGTCCACGGATTGGCCGCCGCCGCGTCACGGTGCGCGATCAGCCCGTAGGCGATCAGCGCGCACAGGCCCCAGTCGATGAAGAGGGCCGCGATGCGCCGCCCGACCGGGGCGATCGAGCCGGGGCCGTCCTCCGGCAGCCCGAGGCGCTGCCCGCGGTAGCCGAAGTCGACACCCATCCGCTCCGCGGCGGCCTTCGGGCCCTCGATCCACGATCCGATGACATCCCTGTTGTCCACGGCTCCACGGTAACCCCCCGCCCGGGGGCGCCCGCGTCCGACCCGGCACCCGTGCGGCGGCTCGGTTAACCTGCAAGAAACAAATGGGTCACGAGAGGGAAATGCCCGATCTCTATGGTCGGCATCAACGTGCGCCACCGCACTGGTCGCACCCATGAGCTGCAATCCGGCCTCCCGGGCCGGGCCAAGGAGGAGTTGGATGTCGTTCCAAAACGCCGACGAGGTGAAGAAGTTCATCTCGGACAACGACGTCAAGTTCGTGGACGTCCGGTTCTGCGACCTGCCCGGTGTGATGCAGCACTTCACGGTCCCGGTCGAGTCCTTCGACCCCGACGAGCAGCTGATGTTCGACGGGTCCTCGATCCGCGGCTTCCAGGCCATCCACGAGTCCGACATGGCTCTGGTGCCGGACCTCTCCACGGCCAAGCTGGACCCGTTCCGCCGGGACTCCACGCTCAACGTCAACTTCTTCATCCACGACCCGATCACCGGCGAGCAGTACAGCCGTGACCCGCGGAACGTGGCGAAGAAGGCCGAGGCCTACCTCGCCTCCTCCGGCATCGCCGACACCGCGTACTTCGGCCCCGAGGCCGAGTTCTACGTCTTCGACAGCGTCCGCTTCGAGACCAGCGCGAACCAGTCCTTCTACCACATCGACTCCGAGGCCGGCGCCTGGAACAGCGGTGCGGAGCAGGACAACCGCGGTTACAAGGTCAAGTACAAGGGCGGCTACTTCCCGGTCCCGCCGGTCGACCACTTCGCCGACCTGCGCGCCGAGATCACTCTCGAGCTGATGAAGTCCGGCCTCCAGGTCGAGCGCCAGCACCACGAGGTGGGCACCGCCGGCCAGGCCGAGATCAACTACAAGTTCAACACGCTGCTCGCCGCGGCCGACGACCTGATGCTCTTCAAGTACATCGTGAAGAACGTCGCCTGGCGTGCCGGCAAGACCGCGACCTTCATGCCCAAGCCGATCTTCGGTGACAACGGCTCCGGCATGCACGTCCACCAGTCGCTGTGGACCAACGGCGCCCCGCTGTTCTACGACGAGCAGGGCTACGCGGGCCTGTCCGACACCGCCCGCTACTACATCGGCGGCATCCTCAAGCACGCCCCGGCGCTGCTGGCCTTCACCAACCCCACGGTGAACTCCTACCACCGCCTGGTCCCCGGTTTCGAGGCCCCGGTCAACCTGGTCTACTCGCAGCGCAACCGCTCCGCGGCCATCCGCATCCCGATCACGGGTGCGAACCCCAAGGCCAAGCGCATCGAGTTCCGCGCCCCGGACTCCTCCGGCAACCCGTACCTGGCCTTCTCGGCGCTGCTGCTCGCCGGCCTCGACGGCATCAAGAACAAGATCGAGCCGGCCGAGCCCGTCGACAAGGACCTCTACGAGCTCGCCCCCGAGGAGCACGCGGGCGTCCCGCAGGTCCCGACCTCGCTGTCGGCGGTCCTGGAGTCCCTCGAGGACGACCACGAGTTCCTCCTGCAGGGCGGGGTCTTCACCTCCGACCTGATCGAGACCTGGATCGACTACAAGCGGGTCAACGAGATCGCCCCGATCGCGCTGCGGCCGCACCCGCACGAGTTCGAGCTCTACTTCGACATCTGATGCGGCCCCGGGCCGGAGCGGGGAACCGCCCGCCCGGACCGTGCGCCACCCGTCGGCCGGCTCTCCTCGTCCAGGAGAGCCGGCCGACGGCTTTTCCCGTCCCGGAAGCCGGTGTGCGGCGCGCGCCTCGGTGGGAGGATCCCCGTGCCGGGTGCCGTGCCGAGGAGGGGTCCGCGATGCCGTCCACAGAACTGGAGCACACCTTCCGGGTGGCCGCGCCCCCGGAGGAGGTCTTCGCGCACCTGGCCGAGCCGACGCACTACATCGGCCTGTCGCCGCTCCTCGTCGACGTGCGCGATGTGCACCGCAGCGGCGGGAGCGTGCACTACACGGCCGTGGAGCGGTTCCGGTTCCTGGGCCTGCTGCGGCACGACAACGTCATCGACGTGACGCTCGTCGCCGTCCCGGACCGGCTGCCGCACTCCGCCGAGATCTCCGGCGAGGTCCGCAGTCCCGCCCGGGTCCGCATGGGCTACCGCTTCGCCATAGACCGCGACGGGGACGGCAGCCTGGTCACCGACACCCTGCACCTGCGCACGCCGCCCGGCCTGCTGCGCTTCGCCGCCTCCCAGGCGGGGGCGGTCCAGCGGGCAAGGGCCCGGGTCCTCAAGGCCCGGCTGGACCGGCCCGCCTGAAGAACGGGCGGGCCCCGCTAGCCGCGGCGGGCGACGCCGCCGTAGAAGCCGATCTCGCCGGAGCGCGGCGGGACGGGGGTGTCGGGGCGCCAGAAGGGGACCTGGACGAGGCCCGGCTCCTCCAGCTCGAAGCCGTCGAAGAGCCGCTCGACCTCGGAACGGGAGCGCAGGTTGAGGGTCGCGGTGGCGTTGTTGTAGACGGCCTGGGCGTCGCTGCGGTCGGCGAAGTCGCCGGTGGCGTGCGAGAGCACCACGTAGCTGCCGGCCGGGAGCGCGTCGCGCAGGGTGGCGACCACCTCCGCGGGCTTCTCCCCGTCGGTGAGGAAGTGGAGGACGGCGACGAGGAGCAGGGCGACCGGTTCGTCGAAGTCGATGACCCGCCGGACGTCGGGGTGGTCCAGGACGGCCCGGGGGTCGCGCAGGTCGGCGAGTACGACGCTGGTCGCGGCCGAGCGGCTGAGCAGGGCGTTGGCGTGGGTGTTCACGATCGGGTCGTTGTCGACGTACGCGATGCGGACGTCGGCCGACACCTCTTGGGCGATCTCGTGCACGTTGGGGGAGGTGGGCAGGCCGGTGCCGATGTCGAGGACCTGGCGGACGCCGCTGCCGACCACGTGCCGGACGGCGCGGCGCATGAAGGCCCGGTTGGCCCGGACGCCGATCCTCACCTCGGGAGCCACGACGGCGAGTGCGTCGGCGGCCTTGCGGTCGACCTCGTAGTTGTCCTTGCCGCCCAGCAGGTAGTCGTAGATCCGCGCGGGGTGCGGCCTGCCGGTGTCGATCTCCTCGGCGCGGAAGCCGTTCTCCATCACGCTGCGCTCCTCTCGGCGGCCGGCCGGGCCCTGACCCGGCACCGCTGACGACAGCTTTCCACATCATCAACTTCTCTGCCCACATGGATAGTTCCTGGTCACCGGGAGTTCGACGCGGCGCCCGCCGGTGGCCGGCCCGCCCTCAGCGCAGCGCGCAGTCCCCGCACAGTCCGCCGCCGGGCACGCGGTAGTACAGGCAGCAGCTGCGGCGGACGTAGGCGGGTGCGCCCGGTCCGGTGAGGCGGAGGTCGCCGGCGTCGCGCAGCAGGGGGTCCGCCATCAGCTCCTCCGTCAGCGCGACGGCACGGGCGGCCGCGGCGGGCCGTGCGCCCTCCCCCAGGCACCAGGAGCGCAGCACCCGCAGGGTGCCGGCGAGGGCCGAGGCGGCGTTGCCCCACAGCAGCCCGGGCGCGACGCCCGACACCGCGTGCACGGACTCGCAGAGGGGCACCAGGTGACCCAGGAGCACGTCCTCGCGCAGTCGGCCGGCGGGCACCTGCGGGGCGTCGTCCGGCAGCCACAGCTCGTCCGGTGTCGACCGGCCGGGGTGCCACCACAGGCGTCCGCCGGACAGGTCGGGCATGCGGCCGGTGAGCGCCGCCGGGCCGAGCGCGACGGACCACAGCCGCGCGGCCAGCCCCTGCTGGGCCAGCGAGGCGGCGACGCGCCGCTCCCCCGTGCCGAGCCGCCGCCCGACCTCCGCGACCCGGCCGGTGAGCGCGGGCGACGGCCGCCCGGCGTACACCTCCGCCAGCGGCACGAATCCCTCCGCCAGCGGCTCCCCCGGCCCGGTGCGTACGGCGAAGAACGGCCCCGGGCCGCCTCCGCCGGTCAGCGCGCCCACAGGCCCCTGACGTGCCCGAGGTGGCGGGTCATGACGGCCTGTACGGCCGCGCCGTCGCGGGCCAGGAGGACGTCCAGCAGTTCCAGGTGCTCCTCCGCGGAGGCCCGGAGCAGGCCGCGCTCGGCGAGGGCCGTGAGGCCGTACAGCCGGGAGCGCTTGCGCAGGTCGCCCACGACCTCGACCAGGTGCTCGTTGCCGGCGAGCGCGAGCAGCCCGAGGTGGAAGCGGCGGTCGGCCTCCACGTAGGCGATGAGGTCGCCGGCAGCGGCGGCGGTGACGATCTCCTCTGCGGCCGGGCGCAGCGCCTCCAGCGCCGTGGCGTCGGCGGTGGAGGCGAGGCCGGTGACGGTCGGGATCTCGATGAGGGAGCGGATGTGGGTGTACTCGTCGAGCTGCCCGTCGGAGACGGCGGTCACCCGGAAGCCCTTGTTGGGCACCGGGTCGAGCAGCCCCTCTTTGGCCAGGTCCAGCAGCGCCTCGCGGACGGGCGTGGCGGAGATGCCGAAGCGGCCCGCCAGCGCGGGCACCGAGTGCACCTCGCCGGGGCGGAGCTCCCCCGCGACCAGCGCCGCGCGCAGGGCGTCCGCGACGAGCTCGCGGTAACTGCCGGAGCGCTGCCCGCCGAGGGCGGGCAGGGCGGGCCCGTCGTGCGCTGCCATGCGGTGGCTCCTCCTCGGCGACGTGGCATGTATGCGACCAGTATCGGTGTCCGGGTCGCTAGAGGACGAATCCGGCGGGGAAAGGGTCCGACGGGTCCAGCAGGTACTGGGCCGTGCCGGTGATCCAGGCGCGGCCGGTGACGGACGGCAGCACCGCGGGCAGGCCGGCCACCTCGCTGGTGCCGGTGAGCCGCCCGGTGAAGTGCGTGCCGATGAAGGACTCGTTCACGAAGTCCTGGTGCAGGGGCAGTTCGCCGCGGGCGTGCAGCTGCGCCATCCGCGCGCTCGTGCCGGTGCCGCACGGCGAGCGGTCGAACCAGCCGGGGTGGATGGCCATGGCGTGCCGCGAGCGGACCGCCGTGGAGCCGGGCGCCAGCAACTGGACGTGCTTGCACCCGCGGATGGTGGGGTCCTCCGGGTGGACGGGCGGCTCCTCGGCGTTGATCGCGTCCATCAGCGCGAGGCCGGCAGCGAGGATGTCGTCCTTGCGGGACCGCTCGAAGGGCAGGCCGAAGGAGTCCAGGGGCAGGATCGCGTAGAAGTTGCCGCCGTAGGCGAGGTCGTAGGTGACGGTGCGGCCGTCGGCGAGGACGGCCTTGCGGTCCAGTGCGACGCTGAACGAGGGGACGTTGCGCAGGGTCACGGCGGTCGCCGCGCCGTCGCTGACGGCGACCTCCGCGACGACCAGGCCGGCCGGAGTGTCGAGGCGGACCGTGGTGACGGGCTCGGTCACCGGCACCATGCCGGTCTCGACGAGGACGGTCGCCACGCCGATCGTGCCGTGCCCGCACATCGGCAGGTAGCCGGAGACCTCGATGTAGATCACGCCGTAGTCGGCGTCCGGGCGGGTGGGCGGCTGCAGGATCGCCCCGCTCATCGCGGCGTGGCCGCGGGGCTCGTCCATCAGCAGGTGCCGGATGTGGTCGAGGTGGTCGCGGAAGTGGAGGCGGCGTTCGTTCATGGTGGCGCCGGGGACGGTGCCGATGCCGCCGGTGACGACGCGGGTGGGCATGCCCTCGGTGTGGGAGTCCACCGCGTGCAGGACGAGTTTGCTGCGCATGGGGGTGTGTCCTCCTCGTGGGTCGGGTGCCGGGGCCGCGGCCGGGGGTGGCTACGCCAGGCCGGCCGCGATCGCGGCCTCGGTGGCGGCCCGGACGTCCTTCTCCTGCTCCGGCAGCAGCGGCACGCGCGGCGGGCGGCAGGGGCCCCCGTACCGGCCGGCGAGGTCCATCGACAGCTTGATGGCCTGGACGAACTCCGTCCTGGAGTCCCAGCGCAGCAGCGGGTGCAGCGACCGGTAAAGCGGCAGCGCGGTCCCGGTGTCCCCGGCGACCGCGGCGCGGAAGAGCTCGCCGCACGCCCGGGGCAGGGCGTTGGGGTAGCCCGCGACCCAGCCCTTGGCGCCCGCGGCGGCCAGTTCGAGCAGCACGTCGTCCGCGCCGATCACCAGGTCGAGTTCCGGGGCGAGTTCGGCCAGCTCCCAGGCGCGGCGCACGTCGCCGCTGAACTCCTTCACGGCCTGGATGTGGCCGGCGTCGTGCAGCTCCGCGAGCAGGCGCGGGGTCAGGTCGACCTTGGTGTCGTAGGGGTTGTTGTACGCGACGACCGACAGCCCGGCCCGTGCGACCTCGGCGTAGTGGGCGTGCACGGAACGCTCGTCCGCGCGGTAGGCGTTGGGCGGCAGCAGCATCACGGCCCGGCATCCGGCGTCGGCGGCGTGCTCGGCCCAGCGGCGCGCCTCGCCGGAGCCGTACGCGGCGACGCCCGGTACGACGCGCTCGCCGCCGATCGCGGCGACGGCCGTCTCCACGACCCGCGCGCGCTCCGCGGGGGTCAGGACCTGGTACTCGCCGAGCGAGCCGTTGGGCACGACGCCGTCGCAGCCGTTCGCCACC
Organism: Actinacidiphila glaucinigra; assembly: GCF_035918135.1. NCBI lineage: Bacteria > Bacillati > Actinomycetota > Actinomycetes > Kitasatosporales > Streptomycetaceae > Actinacidiphila > Actinacidiphila glaucinigra. The sequence goes on along the minus strand of NZ_CP109144.1, from coordinate 6,297,403 downwards.
AGCCAGGCGCAGTGGGCGGCGTAGGCCTCGTAGTCGACGGACAGGTCCTCGGCGCGCAGCGGCAGGGCGGTGGCGACGAGCACGCCGCGCCACGGACGGTCGGGGGTGCTGTTCATGGCTGTTCCCTCTCTTCCTCTTCGGCTGCCTCAGCGGCCAGCAGGCCGAGCGGCACGGGCCGGGCGAGGGGCCGCCCGGGGTCGGTGAAGGGGCATCCGGCGACAGCGGCGACGCCGGGGCCGCAGACACGGCCCTGGCACCAGCCCATCCCTGCGCGGGTGAGCAGCTTGACGGTGCGGAGGTCGCCGGCGCCGAGGTCGCGGACGGCCTCGCGGACGGCGGAGGCGGGCACCTCCTCGCAGCGGCACACCACGGTGTCGTCGGTGACGGTGGACTCCGCCCAGTCGCCGGGGAGGCGGTAGACGGCGTCGAGCACGGCGGCGAACCTCCGCAGCCGCTCGCGGCGGCGGACGGCGGTCGCCCACCCCGCGGGGTCGGGCTCCGTACCGCGCAGCCGGGCGGCGGCGGACCGTCCGGCGATCTCCCCCTCGGCGAGGGCGAGTTCGGCGCCGCCGACGCCGGTGACCTCGCCGGCGGCCCAGACGCCGGGGGTGGGGGTGCGCTGTTCCGCGTCCACCTCGAAGGAGCCGGCGAGGTCGGTGTGCGGCAGCAGCCCGTGGCCGACGGCGAGGGCGTCGCATGCGACACGGCGCCGTGCGCCGTCGGGCCCGGCCAGGGTGACCGCCTCGACGCGGTCCACGCCGTGGGCGGCGACGACCGTGTGCCGCCAGCGCACGCGGATCCCGTGCCGGGCCAGGCGGGCGGCGTACACGGCGCCCTCCACGGCCTTGCCGAGGGGTACGGCGCCGGCGTGCCGCAGCAGGTCGCGCGGGTCGGCGGCCTCGGCGAGCGCCGCGACGCGCGCCCCGGCCGCCGCGAGGCCCGCCGCGACCGGCAGCAGCAGCGGCCCCGTCCCGGCGACGACGACCGTACGGCCGGGGAGCACCAGACCGCCCTTGAGCATCGCCTGCGCGCCACCCGCCGTGACGACCCCGGGCAGCGTCCAGCCGGGGAACGGCAGCACCTTCTCGTATCCCCCGGTCGCCAGGACCACCCCGTCCGCGCCGATCGCGCCCGCCTCGAGCGTGTGCAGGGTGAACCCCGGTTCCACGCACCAGACCTGGCACCCCGGGAGGTGGGTGACGCGGCCCGCCTCGATGTGGGCCTCAAGGCGCCCGCGCAGCCTCCGCCAGGTACCCCACGCGTGGTGCAGGGCCCCGGCCCTGCGTGCCCGCAGGCCCGGTGCGGGCTGCCGGTAGAACTGCCCGCCCGCCTGGGGCGCGGCGTCCACCAGCGCGACGCGCACGCCGGAGTCCGCGGCCTCCAGCGCGGCCGCGATCCCCGCCGGGCCGGCACCCAGGACGGCCAGCTCGTACCTCATCCCGCTCACGTCCGCCTCCCGCGACGGCTCCCAGGTCCCGGACCGGCGCCTGCGCCGGTCACGGCAGCTCTCCTGTGCCGGCCTGCGGGGTGACGACGTCGCCGGGGTGGGCGGCGGTGACGCAGGCGCGCGTCCCCGGGCGGCCGTTGACCGTGACGAGGCAGTCGAAGCAGACGCCGATGCCGCAGAAGACGCCCCGGGGGGCGCCGTCGACGCGGGTGGTGCGCCAGGACAGGACGCCGGCCGACCAGAGGGCGGCCGCGACGGACTGCCCGGGGTGGGCGGGGATGTCGCGCCCGTCGAAGGTGAAGGTGAAGCCCGGGCCCGGTGCGGCGCGGGCCAGGCGCAGGGGGCTGCGGCGGCTCACGGGGTGGCCTCCTCGGCGGGGAAGCGGTCGGGGCGGAAGGGGGTGAGGTCGAGGTCGGGGCGGGCCCCGGTGAGGCACTGGGCGATCAAGTGGCCGGTCGCCGGGGCGAGTCCGATGCCGGCGCCCTCGTGGCCGCAGGCGTGGTGGAGCCCGGGGGCACGGGGGTCCGGGCCGATCGCGGGAAGGTGGTCCGGCAGGTACGGCCGGAAGCCGGTGTACGCGCGCAGTGTCGCGACCTCCCGGAGCACCGGGAAGAGGGCGAGGGCCTGGGCGGCGAGACGGCGTGCGACGGGGAGGGAGAAGGTGCGGTCGAAGCCGACGCGTTCACGGCTGGCGCCGATGAGGACGGGGCCCGCCGCCGTGGCCTCGACGACGGCGGAGGTCTGCAGGTCGGCGGAGTCGCTGGCGACGTCGGCGACGTAGTCCGCCGCGTAGACCTTGTGCCGGACGGTGCGCGCCTGGAGGGGCTCGGTGACCAGGACGAAGCCGCGCCGCGGCAGTACGGGCAGCCGTACCCCGGCGAGCGCGGCCACCTCGCCGCCCCAGGTGCCCGCGGCGTTGACGACGGCCGGGGCGTGGATGTCGCCGCGGTCGGTGCGGACCCCGCGCACGGCGCCGTCCGGCGTGCGGAGCACCGCCGTCACCGTGGTGCCGAGCCGGGCCTCGGCGCCCAGGTCGCGGGCGGCGCGGACGAGGCGGGCGGCGGCGAGCGCGGGCTGCACCTGGGCGTCCTGGGGGTAGTGGACGCCTCCGGCGAGGCCGTCCGCAAGATGGGGTTCGAACTCGCGCAGCCCGTCCGCCGGTACGGGCACCGCCTCGACGCCGCTGCGCCGCTGGGCGGCGGCGAAGTCCAGCAGCGCGCGCAGGCCTTCCTCGCCGGAGGCCACGACGAGCCCGCCCTTGGCCTCGTACTCGGCGGTCGCGCCCAGGTTGTGACGTTCGGTCAGTCCATGCCACAACCGGGCGGAGAGCAGGGCGAGTCCGAGCTCCGGACCCGGTTCCTTGTCGGACACCAGCAGATTGCCCTCGCCGGCCCCGGTGGTGCCGCCGGCCACCGGTCCGCGGTCCACCAGGACGGTGCGGAGCCCGGCCGCCGCGGCGTGGAGGGCGCAGGCCGCGCCCACCATCCCGGCGCCGACGACCAGGACATCGCAGCTCGTCGGCTTGCTCACGCCGGTAATATGTCACACAGCACTGCTCACAACCAGCCGTTGCGCCGGAATCCGCGGTGGATGACGAAGCAGATGACGACCATGACGCCCACGGCGAGCGGATAGCCGTAGGTCCAGCGGAGCCCCGGCATGTGCTCGAAGTTCATCCCGTACAGGCCGCAGATCATGGTGGGGACGGCGAGGATGGCGACCCAGGCGCTGATCTTGCGCATGTCCTCGTTCTGGGCCATGGTCACCTGCGCGATGTTGGCCTGGAGGATCGAGTTGAGCAGGTCGTCGAAGGAGTTGACCTGCTCGTTGGCGCGCGCGAGGTGGTCGGCGGCGTCGCGGAAGTAGGTCCGCAGGTCGGCCTCGATGCCGGGCAGGGGGACCTCGGCGAGCCGCTCCAGGGGGCGGCCGAGCGGGGCCACGGCCCGCTTGAGCTCCAGCAGTTCCCTCTTGAGCTGGTAGATCCGGCCGGCGTCGGTGCCGCGGCCGTGATGGTCGGAGAAGACGTCCGTCTCGACCTGCTCGATGTCCTCGTGGACCGCGGAGGTGACGGCGAGGTACTGGTCGACGACATGGTCGGTTATCGCGTGCAGGACGGCGGCCGGCCCCTTGGAGAGCTGGTCGGGGACGGTCTCCAGGCCCTCGCGGAGCGGGCCGAGGGAGCCGTGGCCGCCGTGGCGCACCGTGATGACGAAGTCGGCGCCGGTGAAGACCATGATGTCGCCGGTCTCCACGACCTCGCTGGTCGCGGTGAGCCGGTCGTGCTCGACGTAGCGGGCGGTCTTGAGGACGGTGAACAGGGTGTCGCCGTACTGCTCCAGCTTGGGCCGCTGCTGGGCGTGGACGGCGTCCTCGACGGCGAGCGGGTGGAGTCCGAACAACTCGGCGACACCGGCGAACTCCGCCTCCGTCGGCTCGTGGAGCCCGATCCACACGAAGCCCCGGCCGGACTTGCGGACCCGGGCGATCGCCTCGTACGCGGCGCAGTCGTCCTGCCGCAGTCCGTCCGCGTAGACCACGCAGTTCACCACCGAGCTGCCCAGCGGGGAACGCGCCGGGTGGCTGAGGTCCACACGCCGTTGGCGTATGTGGGTGAGGCGGACGGCTTGGCGGAGATTGCTGATCATCGACATGAAAGGCTCCTACGCAGGCATGCGGCCGCCAGTATTGCCCACACCCGGGCCTGTTCGAGCCCTGCGTCGCACCGTCCCTGCACCGCAGGGGACTTGGGGGCACCCCCCGTCCATCCGCGCACGCAGGGGCCGGGGGTGGGAGAGGCGGGCGGTACGACTCGCCTCCCCCGCCACCGGGAGCCGGAACCCACTGCACGGCCGCACCGCGACGGCATCACCGATGTGCCTTCTGTGCGCTTTTCGAGGCAGACACACCCTTGTCTGTTATTTCATACGGAATGCCGGTGATGTGACATGCGCGACATGCCGCCGGACCGCACTCGGGCGCGTCCTCCCTGTTCGCGAGGTCGCCGCCCGCCGGGACAGGCCTTCGGGGCGTGCGGTCGGGGCGGACCTGGTTCGCGGGGGGCGCGGGACTTCTCTTACACTCCGTAGGGCTCCGGCCGGTGCAGGCCCGGGCACGCCACGTACTCCGCAGAGATGGGTCCCATGAGCGCCATCAGTATCGGTCAGGCAGCTGTGCTCGGCGTCGTGGAGGGGGTCACCGAGTTCCTCCCGATCTCGTCCACCGGCCACCTGAAGATCACCGAAGGCCTGATGGGCATCCCGGTGGACGACAAGGCCGTCGTCGCCTTCTCCGCGGTCATCCAGTCGGGCGCGATCGCGGCCGTGCTGGTCTACTTCTTCAAGGACATCGTCCGGATCTGCAAGGCGTGGTTCACCGGCATCGCCAACCGCGAGGAGCGGTACCACCACGACTACAAGTTCGGCTGGTGGGTGATCTTCGCGACGATCCCGATCGTCGTCGTCGGCCTGGCGGCCAAGCCGCTCATCGAGGGACCGCTGGCCTCACTGTGGGTGGTCGCGGGATCGCTGATCGTCGGCAGCGGTGTGATGTGGGCGGCCGACCAGATGGGCCGCCACAAGCGGGGCGAGGACGACACCACGTTCAAGGACGCGATGCTCGTCGGCTCCTCGCAGATCCTCGCCCTGCTCTTCCCCGGCTTCTCCCGCTCCGGCGCGACGATGTCCACCGCGCTCATCCTCGACCTGGACCGGGTCGCCGCGACGCGCCTCTCCTTCTTCCTGGGCATCCCCGCCCTGACCGGCGCCGGCCTGTACGAGCTGAAGGACGCGCTCGGCGCCGGGGTCGACACCGCGCCGCTGATCGTCGGGACGGTCGTGTCCTTCGTCGTCGCGTACGGGTCGATCGCCTGGCTGCTGAAGTTCGTGGCCAAGCACTCGTTCAACGCGTTCATCGTCTACCGGCTCGTGATCGGCACCCTGCTCTTCGGCCTGCTGGGCACGGGCGTCATCGGCGCATAGGCCGCGGCCCACGAGCGGGCCGCGGTCAGCGCGCGGGAGTGCGGCCGGACAGGGCCAGGGCCCGCTCGAAGGCCGTGGCCGCGGCGGGGTCCGGGAGCATGACCGGCGCGGCGAAGCCCTCGTAGCGGCGGTAGACCTCGGCGTACCGGTCGACGACCTCCAGCACGAACGCGCCGAGCCCCGGGCCGCAGCGGTACTCCTGGCCGGTGGCCCGGGCCACGTCCCAGCCGTGGACGGCGAGCTCCTTGACGATCATCGAGGCGACCTCGGCGGCCGGCATCTGCTCGTGCCCCAGATCGAGCTCGCCCTCCCACACCTCCGGCGCCGCCCACGCCGCGACGGCGCGGTCCAGTTGCTCCGCGTACGCCCCGGCCCAGTCCGGGGCGGCGGTGAAGTCGCGGGCGGTGAGCTCCTCGGGCAGCCGCCTGCGCAGCGCCCGGTGCTCCAGGCCGTGCGAGGTGTAGAGGATCCAGTGGTTGAGCAGCGTGCGGGTGTCCCACTCCCCGCACGGGGTGGGCGCGGAGAGGCGGGCGGGGTCGCCGCCCACACCGCGGGCGACCCGGGCGGCCTCGGCGGCGGCTTCGATCATCAATGCGTGCGGTTCGGTCATGCGCCCATCCTGCGGAGGCGGGCGGCGGGCGGTCTTGAACAAACGCGACAGCCGCACCGCCCGCCGCCCGTGCCTACACGTCCACGACGACCTTGCCGACCACGCCGTCCTCCACCGCCGCGTGGGCGTCGGCGGTGCGCTCCAGCGGGAAGCGGTGCAGCGGCAGCCCCGACTCCTCGCCGGACCGCAGGGCGCCGTCCCGCAGGGCCGCGGTGACGGCCGCGACCGCCTCGCGCTTCGCGGCGTCCGGCATGGTGTAGACGAGCACGCCGTGCCAGCGCAGATTGCGGGCGAAGGTCTCCCTGACGGGCAGCGTGAACTCGGCGCCGCCGTTGTCCGCGTAGTAGGCGACGACGCTGTTCGGCGCCAGCACCGCCAGGTCGAGCCCGCTGTTCACCGCCACGGCGACCTCCACGACGATGTCCACGCCCTCCGGTGCGGCACGGCGGATCTCCGCGGCCGGGTCGGGGGCCGTGTAGTCCACGATGTGGTGCGCCCCCGCGGCACGGGCGAGCTCCGCCTTGTAGGGGTTGCTGACCGTGGCCACGACGAACGCCCCCGCCCAGCGCGCGAGCTGGATCGCCGCGTGGCCGACCGCGCCCGCCCCGCCCGCGACCAGGACGTTCCGGCCGCCGAGGACGCCCGGGGCGAGCCGGGCCGGGCCGCCTTCCGCCACGGTCAGCGCGCGATGCGCGGTCATCGCGGGGATCCCGAGGCTCGCGCCGGTGTCGAAGGACGCGGTCGCGGGCAGCGGCACCGCGTGTGCCCCGGGAAGCGTCACGTACTCCTGGGCGGTGCCGTCCGCCCGCTGCCAGGCGGCCTCCCACAGCCAGACCCGCTCACCGGTCCGTCCGGGGTCGACGCCCTCCCCGACGGCGTCCACCACCCCGGCGCCGTCCTGGTTCGGCACCTGCTCCGCGACTGTGGCGGGCGGCCCGCCGCGCCGCGACTTCCAGTCCGTCGGGTTGACCCCCGACACCTCGACCCGTACCCGCACCTCGCCCGGACCCGGCTGCGGAAGCGGCCGCTCGGTCAGGCGCAGCACCTCGGGGCCGCCGCCTTCCGTGTACACGATGGCCTTCATGATCCGTACAAGGCCGCACCGGCGCGCATTCTTCCCGCCGCGCCGGACGCGCGTACGGCGCGGCGTGCGCCGAGGGCGTCAGACGGGCGCCGCCCGTTCGCACAGGACGGCGGCGCCGGAGGGTTCCGGCGGCGGCTCGGGGAGGCCCACCGCGGCCGCGCCCGGCGAACGGTGCGGGGCGCGGGGGACGAACGCTCCGCTGGTGCCGCCGCGACCGCGGTGGACCAGGATGCCGGAGACGGGATCGGGGACGGCGTCGAGCGCCGCGCGAGTACCGGGCAGGGCGCGCCACCCGAGCCAGTGCTCCTCTTCACGGAAGCACAACTCGAAGACGACACCCCACCCGTACGTGTGCCATTCCCACGCCAGCGCACGGTTGGTGACCGCCGACTCGACAAGCGTCGGCGCGTACGCGTCACGCCATGCCGCGGCGGGTGTGCTGGCGTTGAGGACTTCGATGGACCACCAGTCCGCTGCCATACCCAAAACGATAGGCACTTCGCAAGTCGCCCGCCAGAGTCCTGCCCCTGACGGCGCGTCACACAGGGTCGGCCGAGACCAGCAACTCCGTCACGCGCGCCGCGAAACGGGCGTCGCAGGGGTGGGGGACGCCGGTGCGCACGGCCGTGAGCAGGGCGTCGATGGCGTTGCCGAAGGCGGGCACGGGCCCGTCGGCGCGGTCGGGGAGCGAGGCGACGCCGCTGGTGCCGCGCAGCTCGACGGTCATGCCGGCGGCCGCCGGAGGGGCGGTGAGGCTCAGCGCCGCCGTGCTGGAGGCGCCGCCGTCGTGCCGCAGCACCAGGTGGACGGTGTCGCCGGGGCCCTGGACGGCGGTGAGAGCGGTGACGTCCCCGAGGACGGGCAGGAGCACGGACAGCGCGTGCGGTCCGACGTCCCACAGCGCGCCCTTCTCACGCCGCCAGGGGGAGTCGGCGAAGGGGCTGTCCCCGGAGGTGAACACCGAGCCGAGCCACTCCGCGCGGGCGGTGAACCAGCCGTCCCGGGCGGCCTGCTCGTCGATCCAGGCGGAACTCGTGGCGTCGAAGCGCAGGGTGAAGAAGACCACCGACGCGACCCCGGCGGCCTCGGCGGCGTCGGCGACGCGGCGGGCGTCGGTCACCGTCGTCGCGACCGGCTTGTCGAGCAGCAGGTGCCGGCCGGCCGCGGCGGCACGCGCGGCCAGCGGGGCCTGCACGTCCGGGGGCAGGGCGATCGCCACCGCGTCCACGTCGCCGATGAGCTCGTCCACGTCGGCGTAGGCGCGGGTGCCGAGGGTCGCGGCGAGTGCGGCCGCCGCCTCGGGGCGGCGGCCCCAGATCCCGGTGAACTCGACGTCGGGGTGAGCGGCGAGGGCGGGGCCGTGGGCGATCTCCGCCCAGGGGCCGGTGCCGAGAAGTCCGATGCGCATGGTCACCGCTCCCCCGCCGGCTCGGTGTGGCTGCGGTACCAGGTGCGGTCGAGGTCGACGATGTCGACGGCGGTCTGCACGCTCAGCCCCGGGGTCGGCGCGAGGTGCTCCCGCAGCAGTTCCAGGACGCCCTCGCTCAGCCGCGTCTTGGCCTCGGGCGTGCGCCCGGACAGGACGGCGGCGCGGACGAGGACGAGCGCGTGCTCGGGACCGCCGTCGGCGAGGACGTACTCGTCGGACCGGAGGAAGCGGGTCTTGCACGCCTCCACCCTGGTGTCGATGGTCTTGGCGACCAGCGGGTGCAACGCGGTCGCGAAGCCGCGCCGGTCGAAGGCGTCCGCGAGGTTGCCTGTGTAGTCCACGGTGATGTGAGGCATGGCACACACCCTACGTCCCTGGTCACGACGGTCCGCGGGGCCCCGGCACCGGGGCGGCGGAGGGCCGCTCCGGCCCGCCGGCCGCCGGGCGTACGGGGGTGTTTCGGCGACCGTGGCAGGGCTGGGCGCCCATCGGGCCGGGGTGTCCGCCAGGTGGGACGGCAGCGCGTTCACATCGGGTTAACACACGGGCAATGGATGCGAAATCGCAGGTTGTGAGGCTGCAGCGGCAACACCACCCGCCCCGCAAGGCACACGCCACCAAGGATGACGCCCGTGAGCTACAAGGCCGAGTACATCTGGATCGACGGTACCGAGCCGACCGCCAAGCTGCGCTCGAAGACCAAGATCCTCGCCGACGGTGCGGAGCCCGGTGTGTGGGGCTTCGACGGCTCCAGCACCAACCAGGCCCAGGGCCACAGCTCGGACCGTGTGCTCAAGCCGGTCGCCACCTACCCGGACCCGATCCGCGGCGGCGCGAACCTGCTGGTGCTGTGCGAGGTCTTCGACATCGACGGCACGCCGCACTCCTCCAACACCCGTGCCCTGCTGCGCCCGGTCGCGGAGCGGTTCGCGGGCCAGGAGTCGCTGTTCGGCATCGAGCAGGAGTACACCTTCTTCCAGGGCTCGCGCCCGCTGGGCTTCCCCGAGGCCGGCTACCCGGCCCCGCAGGGCGGCTACTACTGCGGCGTCGGCGCCGACGAGATCTTCGGCCGCGAGATCGTCGAGACGCACCTCGACAACTGCCTCGCCGCCGGTCTGGGCATCTCCGGCATCAACGCCGAGGTCATGCCCGGTCAGTGGGAGTTCCAGGTCGGCCCGCTGAGCCCGCTGGAGGTCGCCGACCAGCTGTGGGTCGCGCGCTGGCTGCTCTACCGCACCGCCGAGGAGTTCGGCGTCTCCGCCACCCTCGACCCCAAGCCGGCCAAGGGCGACTGGAACGGCGCGGGCGCGCACACCAACTTCTCCACCAAGGCCATGCGCGAGGGCTACGACGCGATCGTCGAGGCCTGCGAGGCCCTCGGCCGCGACGACAAGCCGATGGAGCACATCAAGAACTACGGCTCCGGCGTCGAGGCCCGCCTGACCGGCGCCCACGAGACCGCCCCCTGGAGCGAGTACAGCTACGGCGTCTCCGACCGCGGCGCCTCGGTCCGCATCCCCTGGCAGGTCGAGGTCGACAAGAAGGGCTACATCGAGGACCGCCGGCCCAACGCCAACGTCGACCCCTACGTCGTCACCCGCCTCATCGTCGGCACCTGCTGCTCGGCGCTGGAGAAGGCCGAGCTCGTCTGACGCTCCGCACCGTCCCCGAGGGCGCCCGGCCACCCGCCGGGCGCCCTCGGCGCGTTCAAGGGGTGCGGACGGCCTCGAAGAGGAAGCAGCCGTACTCCACGGCCCGTACGTGCACCAGGGCGACCCGCGGGTCGGCGAACCGGGCCGCGAGGACGGCGTCGGCGGCGCCCGCGCCGACCTCGTCCGCGGTCAGCTGCACCAGGCGGCCGCCGAGGATGCGGCCACGGGAGTCGTAGCAGCGGAAGACCCGCCGGTCGCCGTGGAGGGCGGCGGGGTAGCCGGAGCCGTCCGGCGCGCCGGGGCAGTCCCCGGCGGCGGCGTGCACGAAGACCGGACCGGTCTCGGCGTACGGGCCGGGGTCGGCCCCGGTCGCGGCGGCCCAGCGCCGCAGCGGCGCGTAGCCGGCCAGGGCGATCCGCTCCCCCGGCGCGCTGCGCCGCAGGCAGCAGCGGAGCGGGGCGCCGCCCTCCGGGTCGGGCTCGGGGCGGGGGACGAGACCGGCGTCGTCGAGGCCCCGCAGCTCCTGTGCCACGGCCGGGTCGAGGGCCCGGATCTCGTACGTGGTGCGATGGGTGTCCATGCCCCCCAGCGTCGCCGGGCCGGGTCAGGAGGTCCGGCGGGATTCGGACGTCGCGCTCAGGGCCCGCCACGCGGCGCGGTCGTCGGGCAGCCCGAGCGGGGCGAAGAGGGCGCCCCGGTTGCCGCCGCGCGGGTCCCACAAGGTGTCGTGCGCGGCCAGGGCGGCGGCGTAGGCGCGCTGCGGCGGGGTGGCGGCATGGGCGGCGGGCCAGCCGTCGGGGAAGAGCAGCGGCAGGTAGGGGCCGAGGTCCGGGTTCGGGTACCGCCACTGGAGCAGCGGCAGGACGGCCAGGGCCGCGGGCAGCAGCCGCTCGGGGTCGGTGACGCGCCGGCACACCGCGGCGGAGACGGTGAAGCGGGGGCGGCCGGGAAAGGTGGCCGGGGTGCGCCCGAACGCCGCGTCGAGCGCCGCGGGGTCGCGCAGGGCCTCCAGCAGCACCGCGTCCGCGTCCTCGTCGCCCTCGAGGGCGGGGGCGAGCGCGGCGCAGACACGCACGGCCGGTTCGGGGTCGGCGAGGAGGGACCGCGGCGCCTCGCCCAGCTCCCCCAGGTGGACGGCGAGGGCGGCGCGCTCGTCCGTCCCGGCGGTGCGCGAGGCCGTGGTGAGCACCCGGACCACCTCCTGCCTCCGGCCGGCGAGCGCCGGGTGGGCGGCCGTGATCGCCACGCAGGCGGCCGCGGCGGCCCGCACCTCCGGGTCGGGGTCGGTCAGATGGACGGCGGCGGCCGCGTGGACGGCGGGCAGGGCGTCGAACACCCCGACGGCCGCGCGAAGGACCGCCAGGTCGGCCGTCTCCCCGTCCCAGAGGGCCTCCTGCTCCTCCTCGTCCGCGTTCGCCCAGGCCTCCTCCCAGGCGCCGATCGCCGCGCCGTCCGCCGGGAACGCCCGCGCCCGGCACGCCTCGGCCTCCGCCGGGCCGGGCGCCGCCTCCGCCGCGTACCGCAGGAAGCCCAGCAGCGCCGATCGCGGTCCGGCCGGGTGCTCCCCGGCAAGAAGCTCCGCGACCTGCCGGACGGCCGGCGGTGTGGCGGGCCAGGGCGTGCCCTGGTGCACGATCGCCCCGTTGAGGTGCTCCAGGGCGGCCGCCACCTCCGCCTCCCGGCCGCCGCGCAGGGCGGCCAGATGCCGCGGGGTGTCCGTCGCGGCGCCGTAGGCGTGGAACAGCCGGGCCCAGTCCGTCTCGTGCATGCGGCCATCATGGCGGTGGGCACCGACAACGCCTGCCCCGAGGGCACGTGGCGGCTCCCGTACCGGGGGTGGTGCGCGGGCGGCGGAGTGACCATCCCAGGATTCACTCGTTCAACGGAACGTGAACGCCCAGCACGCGACCGCCACCCGTCCCCGGCACGGCGCACCCGTCATCGTGGACGTCGAGGAGGCGGAGGCCGCACTCGTCGAGAACTACCCGCACCTGGTCCGGCTGGCCTATCTGACGCTGCCGCCGTCGCTCGGCCGGCACCGGAGGGTACTGACCGCCCACACCCTGACGCAGGGCGCGCTGCCGCGCTCGCCGTGCGAACCGGACCCGGCCGTGGCCGACGTGGCCGGGCCGCGGGGCACCATGGACCCGGCGTACGCCCTGGTGCGGCAGGAAGTGCTGGACACGGCGCTGGCGTTCGGGCGCGAGCGGGGCTGGCGGGGCCGGTTGCGCCGGACCCTGGTGGGCGGTCCGGCGCCGTACGTCCTGGGCCTGCGGCTGCACACCAAGGCGACCGGGACGGACGAGGCGGAGCTGGACCGGGCGCTGTCCGGGCTGAACGCGGCCGGGCGGGCGGCGTACGCGCTGCTGGAGCTGGAGCGGCCCCGGCACGCGGACGGCCGCGAGGTGCGCAGGCTGCTGGTGGCCGCCGGGGTGGCCGACCCGCGGGGTGCGCTGAAGGCCGCCAAGGCGGTTCCGGAGGGGTTGCTGCTGGGCGGCAGCGGGTTCGACCCGTGCACGGTGCACGCCCGGCCGACGGATCTGCTGCGCAGGCGCCAGCACGTAAGGGTGGGCCTCATCGCGGCGGGCGCGATCGCCGTCACCGCGACCCTCGTCGCGGTGCTGACCGGCGGGCAGGACCCGTACGCGGCGGGCGGGTCACCGGGCGCGTACGGCACCGCGGGGCTGCTGGACCCGGCGAAGCTGGTGCGGGTGAAGGACACCGCGTGGACCCGCGCCTCCCGGGTGGACTTCACCGCCTGGCCGACCCGTGGCGGACGCGCCGGCGACCGGGCGCTGCTGGGCCGGGCGATGGCGGTGTGGGCGCAGCCCTCCGCCCGGGTCTCGGTGTCGGCGACCAAGGGCACCGCCGAGGGACTGCCCGTGCAGCAGCCGCAGTTGCTGTACGCGGGGGACGTGGACGGCGCCACGGTGGTGCTGATGTACGACGGCCTGCGGCTGGTGCGGTACGCCGAGCCGCGGGACGGCGGGGGCTCGGCGGCCCTGGACTTCGCCCGGGTCGACGGCGCGGGCGTGACCACGGCGGCCGTGGTGCTCGGCCGGACGGACGGCAACACCCGGTTCCTGACCGCCCCCTGGGTCGCCGAGGCGGCCTCGCGCGACCTGCGGGACCCGGGGCGCGCCCCGGCGAGGCTGGACCGCACGGCGGACGGGGTGACCGAGCCGGTGCGGATGCCGGGTGCGGACAGCCGTCCCGGGGTGTGCGGGGACACCTGGCCCGCGCTGCAGTTCCGCGCCGACGGCGGGCTCGGCGCGGACCGGCCGTTCCTCCTCACCGACCTCGGCGACCTCGTGCCGGCGCACCTGACGTACCAGCCACCGGGGGTGGGCACGCCGCTGGAGGCGACCGGCCCCACGGCGCTGGCGAACATGGCCCGGACGGCCTGCAACCTGTCCTCCATGAGCGGCCTGGGCACCCGGTCGGTCAACGTCTGGCGGTACGCGACGCAGCGGCTGCCGGAGGACAACGGTCAGGCCTCGTGGGTCTGCGCCCGCGCCGACACCTGGCGCGGCACCGAGGGCCGGGCCCTGGCGCTGTTCCTGCCCCCGGTGTCCGAGCCCGGCACCCCGGGCGCGCCGGTGGGCCAGAGCGGCCGGGACGGCGGGGCGTGCGGCCGGGGGATGCCGCGGGTGCTGGCCGGGGCTCTGTGGAAGTCCACCGCCGGCCACTGGTACCTGCTGGCCGCGGGCAGCCGTGACGTGACGCGGATCAAGGCCACGGGCGGCGTGACCGGCACCTCGAAGGGCCCGACGATGGCGGTACGGGCCGAGCAGGGCGCCCGGGCCGAGCTGTCGGCGGTGCTCGACTCGGGCGCGGCGCTCACGACGCTGCGCTGAGTCCGGCTCGGTTCGCCTCCGGGGCGCTTGAGCCGGCGTCCTCCCGCGCCCGGGCGGCCTGTTCCGCGCCGGGAGCGACCGCCGGGGCGTCCGTCGTGCGGGGAGCGGTCCCGGCGCGGTGCGGCCCGGCCCTCGCGGGCCCGGCCGGGCGAAGGCCCGGAAACGGTTCCCGGACAATGGAGGGATGAACGACCTCTCCTTCCGCCTCGCGCTGCCCGGCGACGCCGCCCTCCTCGTCCGCCTCCGGGACGACGCCGCCCGCTGGATGCAGGAGCACGGCATCGACCAGTGGAAGCCCGGCGAGATGGACGAGGGTCACTTCCGCGCCCGCATGGCGGCGGGCGAGGTCTGGCTCGCCGCGAGCGCGGACCGGGTGGTCGGCGCCTGGGAGCTGTGGTGGACGGACGAGCACGCCTGGGGGCTACGCCCCCCGGACGCGGGCTACGTCCACCGCCTCATGGTGGACCGGACGGCCGCCCCGCGCGGCCTCGGCCGGGCCATGCTCGACCGGGCGGAGCGCCGCATCACCGAGGAGGGCCGCCCGTACGCGCGGCTGGACTGCGTGGCGGGCAACCCGCGGCTGCGGGCGTACTACGAGGGCGCGGGCTACACCGTCGTCGGTGAGCAGCCCCACAAGCAGGGCGGCAAGGGCAGCCCGTACGCGGTGACGCTGCTGGAGAAGGCGCTGTAGCGACGGCCGCGGACGTGCGGGCGGCCCGCCCCGGATCCCGGGGCGGGCCGCTCCGCGTCGGCGGGCCGCAGGGGCCGGCCGCATCAGTTCCGCCGGCGCCGGGCCCGTTCATAGCTGTCATGGGCCGCCCGCCGGATCTCCTCCCGGTCGCGCAGGACCTCCTCCATCTCCTCGTCGGCGCCGGGGCCCGGACCGGGCCCGCGGTCGGTGAGCTGTTCGTAGAGGTAGTGGCAGGCCGCGTCCTCGGTGGCGAAGCGCCGGTGCGGGTCGTGCACTCCGCGCTCGACGTTGCCGACCACCCACGCGTCGTCCTCCTGCCGGAGGTACCTGAAGTCCGGGGGCCTCAGGTCGAACTCGTGGAACCCGGGGATCTCGTACAGCCCGCCGGGCACCCCCGCGGAGGCGAGGGCGTCGCACAGCTCACGCCGGTCCATCGCCGCACCCGTCAGTTCAGCCGGATGAGGTCGCCGTTGGTGATGCGGTTGGCCACGCTGTCGCCGAGCGGCAGCACGTACTGGAGGCCGTTGCCGGGCTGCCCGTAGAAGGGCGCCACGGGCCCCGCGGAGACCGCGAACGGCCTGACGACCTTGTACAGGTGGTAGTTGAAGGGGTAGCCCGGGTCGAAGGTGTTGAGGTTCGACGGCGCGATGGAGCGCTGGGAGTACGGCGATCCCGCCGGTGCGAGGAACCGTCCGCCCTCGCCGCCGAAGCGGTCGATCCGCTGCCCCACGGCGAGGTTGATCACCGCGACGGGGCCGCCGGGGAGGAAGCCGTCGTTGGGCGGGAACTTGTAGCTGTTCGCCGCGAAGTCGAACCAGGTGCGCAGGAAGCCGTTGGCGTTCTGCCCGTCGAGCCGCCGGTAGTCCGTCAGCATCGCGCCGAGCAGCCCCTTGGCGGGCAGCTGCCGCGGACCGAGCCGGGGGTCGCCGCAGAAGAACTTGGGGTCGGTGAAGGTGGCACCGATGCAGATGCGCGGGTTCTCCGGACCACCGGGAACGCGCCCGGGGGCACCCGCTCCCGGGCCCGGTCCGTGGCCCGCGGCTCCCGGGCCCGGTCCGTGGCCCGCGGCGGGGCGCCCGGGGGGAGCCGCGAGCTGTGCGCCCGGCCCCCAGTCCTCGGCGTGGGCCGAGGCCACCGTGCCCAGCAGGGTGCCGACGAGCAGGACGAGCAGGGCGGGAAGAGTGGAGAGCGATATTCGCTGGCGCCGCTTCAAGGGTCCTCCAGGGGACGACGGGAACGAGGCCACCCGGGGACGGAAATCACCGTGCGTCACCGGAGCCGCGCGGATACGTACCCCTGGCGAATCGCCCACCGGAGCCGACCCGCCGCCGATTCATCCGGATGGACACGCACTTCGCCCGTACGCAGCACCGCCCGGCCGGAGCCCGCGGGGAGCGGTTCGCCGGCCGGGCGGTGACGGAACGTGTCGCTACGTGCGGACGAACACCGCCACGGTGCGGCCCGGCACGGTGAAGGTGCCGGACGCGGTGTCGTAGGAGGACCGCTTCACCACGGCGTCGGAGCCGGTGGCCTGCACCGGGTGGAGGGCGTAGCCCTTCCCGGCGAGGGCGCCGACCCGCTGGTCCTGGGCCTTCGGGCTCGCGTTGAAGACCACGACCAGCCGCCCGGCCCGCAGGGTGATCACACCCGGGGTCTCGTCCTGCCCCGAGAGCGGGAAGGACAGCTGCTCCTGGACCTGGGCCGCCGTGGTCAGCCCGAAGGCCGGCTCGGTGGAGCGGATCCGCAGCAGGTCCCGGTAGGCGGCCGAGGCCGCGGTGATCTCGGCGCAGCCGACCCGGAGCGTGTCCGCGGTCAGCAGCGGCCCGGCGAAGGACCACTTGGACTCGTTGTCCGCCCTGGGCGGCAGGCCGCGGCCGAAGCCGTTGCCCGCGCCGCAGTCCCAGTGGACGGCGTTGAACCAGTCGCCGGAGTCGTACGAGTTACGGTCCAGGGACTTGGAGCGCAGCAGGTCCGAGCCCGCCTGGTAGAGCGCCGGCCCCTGGGAGAGGGCGGGGACGGCCTCGGCGAGGACCTGCATGCGCGCCCGGTCGGCGGGCGAGGTGCCCTTCGGCAGCTTGAAGGCGAGCGCGTCGAACAGGGACTCGTTGTCGTGTGCGTCGGCGTAGGCGAGGGCGTCGCCCGGGGCGTCCGCGTATCCGGCGGGCGAGCCGTTGTAGTCGACCTCGGCGCCCCTGACCTCCTTGCCGCTGCTGTCGGTGAAGGAGAAGGACTTCAGGTTGCCGGTGAGGCCGACCTTGATGAGGTCCTGGTAGTGCAGCAGGCGGGCCCGCTGCTCGGCCTCGCTGCCGTTGGCGGCGGAGCCGTTGGGCTCGTTGAACAGGCCGGAGGCGAAGCCCTGGACACCGGGGTCGGAGTCGAAGGGGCCGCCGCCGCGGACCGCGTCGCGGGCCCGGTCGGAGAAGGTGGCGACGCCGGTGCCGGCCATGTTCTTCTGGGTGGCCTGCACAAAGCGGGCGTCGTCGGCGACCTCGCCGAAGTTCCAGCCCTCGCCGTAGAGGATGATCTTCTTTCCGTCGACGCCGTCCTTCGCGGGGGTCAGCGCGTCCAGCGCCTTGCGGACGGCGAGGATGTTCGCCTTCGGGTGGTGGCCCATCAGGTCGAAGCGGAAGCCGTCGACCTTGTACTCCCTGGCCCAGGTGACGATCGAGTCGACGACCAGCTTGCCCATCATCGCGTTCTCGGTCGCGGTGTTGGAGCAGCAGGTGGAATCGGCGACGGTGCCGTCGTCGAGAAGGCGCTGATAGTAGCCGGGCACGATCCGGTCGAGGACGGACTTGTCGTCCTGGCCGCTCGCGGCGGTGTGGTTGTAGACCACGTCCATGACGACCCGCAGGCCCGCCCTGTTGAGGCCCTGCACCATCCTCCGGAACTCGACGGTGCGCCGGGTGCCGTCCGGGTCGGTGGCGTAGGAGCCCTCGGGGACGGTGTAGTGGAAGGGGTCGTAGCCCCAGTTGTAGGCGTCCTTGGCGGCGACCGCGGCCACGCACTCCTGCTGCCTGTCGGAGTCGGCCGGGTAGGCGCCCAGGTCGCAGTCGACGGTGGCCTGGTCGGCGCTCTTCTCGGCGACGGTGGCGAAGTCGAAGGCCGGCAGCAGGTGGACGTAGGAGACCCCGGACTTCGCCAGCGCCCTCAGGTGCGTCATGCCCGCGGAGCCGGTGTCGGTGAAGGCGGTGTACCTGCCCTTGTCCCGGGCGGGGACGGTGGAGTCCGCGACGGAGAAGTCCCGGATGTGGAGTTCCTGGATCTGCGCGTTGTTCAGGCCGACCGCCTTGGGCTTGGCCAGGTGCGACCAGCCTCCCGGGGCGAGCTTCGCGTCGTCGAGGTCGACCACCAGGCTCTGCTTCGAGTCGGCGGTCAGGGCGACCGAGTAGGGGTCGGTGACCTCGTTGGTGACGACCTTCTGCACGCCGGGCGCCCACACCTTCACCACGTAGCGGTACGGCTTGCCGGTCCAGCTCCGCTCGCCGGTCACGCTCCACACGCCGGTGGACGCGTCGCGCCGCATCGGGACGGTGCGTCCGTCCAGTTCCAGGGCGACGGACTGGGCGGTGGGGGCCCACACCGACAGGGTGGGCCTGCCGTGGGTGAAGACCGGGCCGAGGGCGGCCTTGGTCGCCTTGGCCGCGTACAGGTCGTCCAGGACGCCCTGGATCTGGACGCCGGTGGCGGAGAGCAGCGCCCCGGTGGCCAGCCGTTGGGTGGCGACGACCTGGCCGGTGAGGGCGGTGCGGACGCGGTCGCGGTCACGGGGGTCGATCGTGAAGGCCTGGTAGTCCTTCAGGTGCGGGAAGCGGGCCTTCTGCGCGTCGGTCAGGCCGCCCTCGACGCGCTGCAGGCGGAGCCAGTGGCCCTCGCCGGACAGGGCGCCGTCCTTGATCGTCAGGCCGCCACCGGGGGCGTAGACGAGCTGGTGGCTCGCGGCGGTGTCGCCGGTCTTCCAGGCGACGGTGCCGGCGTCGATCCACTGGGCCTTGGCCGAGGAGAGGTCGAGGTCCGCGGAGGAGCCCGCGGTGGCGGGCAGCAGGTACTTCTCGGTGCCGTTCAGCAGCCACACCTCGTGCCCACTGGCGGTGAGGTCGAGCGACTGGTCGGCGGGCAGGTCCTTGGTGTCGCCCTTGTGGATGATGTAGCTGAGCGACGTGGCGCCCGCGGCGAGCGGCACCTCGAAGACCGCGCCGTAGGCGTCGGTCCGCACCGGCTGCAGCGGGCTCGGCCAGTCGGTCGGGTTCGCGGCGCCGGTCCAGGTGTGCAGGCCCCAGCCCGCGTAGTCCCCGTCCGCCCGGTGGTAGTGGAGGACCGCCTTCGTCCTGTCCTGCCCCGGCTCGGTGCCGGACGGGGCCTGGGTGGCCACGGCCTCCTTGCCCTGCTCCACCCAGATCTCACCGTTCTTGGTGACGTCGATGAACCGGTCGGCGGCGACGTCCTTGTTCCCGTCCTTGTCGATGACGAGGTAACCGACGCTGGACGCGCCCGGCTTGAGCTTGACGTAGGCGAAGGCGCCGTAGGCGTCGCGGCCGATGAAGTCGTGGCCGGCCGGCCACGTGGTGCCCTCGCCGTCGGCGATGTCGCCCCAGGCGTACAGGCGCCAGTCCGTGTAGTTGTTGTCGGCGCGCTTGTAGTGGACGACGGCGTGGTCGCGGCTGCTCGCCACCGGGGTCTCCGGCACGGCCGGGGCGCCGCTGGTGGTCTCGGCGGTGGCGCTCGCGGTGCGGCGGGCGGAATCGATCACGACCGCCTTGTACCGCAGCGCGGTGCCGGGCGTCACGTCGTCGCCGACCGTCTGGGTGACCCTGTACGGCGCGTGGTCCGCGGAGCCGAGGACCTTCCACGGGCCGTTGCCGGTCTGTGCGGCGAAGACGACCCGGTTCAGCTGCCCGCCGTCGACATCGGCGGAGAGCTCGACGGTGCCGGTGGCGCCCGCC
Organism: Actinacidiphila glaucinigra; assembly: GCF_035918135.1. Taxonomy (NCBI): domain Bacteria; kingdom Bacillati; phylum Actinomycetota; class Actinomycetes; order Kitasatosporales; family Streptomycetaceae; genus Actinacidiphila; species Actinacidiphila glaucinigra. Next base: position 6,277,713 of record NZ_CP109144.1, on the reverse strand, counting down.
GCGGGGGCCTTCAGGGTGAGCGCGGGCCAAGCTGCGGGGGCGCCGAGCGGCCTGCCCGCCTTGTAGACCACGGTGGACAGCGCCGGGACGGTCACGCCGATCTTGCGGTCGGCGCCGCTGGTTGCGGAGGCTTCGGTGCCGTACAAGGCGGTGAAGGGGGTGTTCGCGGAGCCGGTGGGGATGTCGGCGGTCCGCGCCTCGGTGGCGTTGTTGACGGCGACGACGTACTCGGCGCGGGTCTTCGGGTCGGTGCGCGAGAAGGCGTAGATCCCGGCGCCGTCGGTGACATGGCGCTCGGTCTGGACGCCGTCGGCGAGCGCCGGATGGGCCTTGCGGAGTGCGGAGAGCTTCGCGATCGCCCGGTAGAGGGGAGCGCCGGTGTCGTAGGCGTCGCTCGCGTGGGTGCGGTCGGTGCCCAGCTGGTCGTCGTCGAGGTAGTCGGCGACCTTGGAGGCGAACAGCGTCTGGCGGGCGTCCTTGTCGCCGCCGGCGCCGGTGAAGCCCTGCTCGTCGCCGTAGTAGACGACCGGGTTGCCGCGGGAGAGGAACATCAGCTCGTTGGCGAGCCGGTCCCGGCGTACGAGTTCGGCGTCGTCGGCCTTCGGGTTGTCCTGCCGCAGGAAGGTCCCGATGCGGCCCATGTCGTGGTTGCCGAGGAAGGTGACCTGCTCGTAGGCGTTGGCCTTGTCGGTCGTGTACTTGTAGTCGTCGCCGAAGACCGAGGCGAGCCTCGCCGCGGAGCCGCCCTGGGAGGCGTACTGGCGGGCCGCGTCCTGGAAGGGGAAGTCGAGCGTCGAGTCGAGGCGGCCCTGGGTGACGTACGGGGAGGTGATGGAGGTGTCGGCGGAGTAGACCTCGCCGAACATGAAGAAGTCCTCGCGGCCGTGCTTCGCGGCGTAGGCGTCGAGGGCCGTGGCCCACTGGGTCCAGAACGGCAGGTCGACGTGCTTGACGGTGTCGATGCGGAAGCCGTCCACGGCGAAGTCGCGGACCCACTTCTCATAGATCTCCTCCATGCCCTTCACGACCTCGGGACGCTCGGTCCACAGGTCGTCCAGGCCGGAGAAGTCGCCCTGCTCGGAGCTCTCCCCGGCGAAGGTGGAGTCGCCCCGGTTGTGGTACATCGTCGGGTCGTTGAGCCAGGCCGGGACCTTGTCCTTCGCGGTGGCGACGGGGGTGCGGGGGAAGGAGTCGCGGTCGACGGCGGGGAAACCCTTTCCGCCCTTCGCGTGGTCGGTGTCGTCGAAGGGCACGCCGTCCTTCGTCAGATAGGGGAAGGCGCCCTTGGAGAGGTAGCCGTAGGACTTCTCGTCGTAGTCGACGACGTCGGCGGTGTGGTTGGTGATGACGTCGAAGAAGACCTTCAGGCCCTTGGCGTGGGCCTTGGATATCAGGGCCTTGAGGTCGGCGTTGGTGCCGAAGTGCGGGTCGACCTGGGTGAAGTCGGTGATCCAGTAACCGTGGTAGCCGGCCGATGCCTGGTCACCCGTCCCCTGTACGGGCCGGTTCTTGAAGATCGGCGCCATCCATATCGCGGTGGTGCCGAGGCCCTTGATGTAGTCGAGCCGGTCGGTGAGCCCCTTGAGGTCGCCGCCCTGGTAGAAGCCCTTGTCGGCGGGGTCGTAGCCGGTGCTGAGCCGGGTGCCGGTCAGGCCGCCCCCGTCGTTGGACCGGTCGCCGTTGGCGAAACGATCCGGCAGTACGAAGTAGAACTGCTCCCGCGTGAGGTCGTGACGCGCCGCCTGGGCGGCGAGCGCCGCGTCGGAGGGCGGCGGGGGCGGGGCGGCCGCCTGGGCGGCGGGCATCGAGGCGGGGACGGCGAAGGCGGCGGCGAGGGCCGCCACCGCGACGGCTGCGGCTCCGCGTCCGCGCGCGCGTGGGCGCGTGGACGCGGGCAGCCCGGTGTGCTGGGCCACGGGGGGTTCTCCTTGCGGAATCCGTGTGCGGACGGTTGTACCTCTGGGAGCCCACGCGCCATGAGCCCTCGTCCGGCAGCGGTGCCGGACCAGTGACCGGGACCGTACTCCTTGCGAAGGGCTTACAGCAAGATGTCGCAAGGATTTCCAACAGACCCGCCGGCGCGACGGTGCACACCTGCTGACGCCCCGTCAACGGCCCTCCCGCGGCTGCGGATCACCGAACACTATGAACGCAATGGCCACGGCTCTGGACCCCCGCCACCGCGTCCCGAAACATCGGGGCCCCCGCGCGACGACGCGCCGGGCGACCACGGGAGGACGAGACCATGTTCACCGGGCATTCCCCACAACGCACCGGTTCCGGAACCGCACGACGCCGCATCGCCCTGGCGGCCGGGGGCATCGCCGCCCTCCTCGCCACCGGGCTCGCGGGCCCCCCGCCCGCGGCGGCCGCCGGGACGGCGCCCGCCCCCGCCGACTGCCCGGCCGAGCTCGCGGCGCAGGCGACCTGCTACCGGGGCCAGGACGCGAACGGCGCCCACTACGCGATGGCCGTCCCGCGCGACTGGAACGGCTCCCTGGTCGTCCACGCCCACGGCGGCCCCGACCTCGGCGACACCTCCGACCCGGAACGGAGCGTCGGGGACCTGGCGCGCTGGTCGGTCATGGTGAAGGAGGGCTACGCCTGGGCTGGTTCCTCCTACCGCCGCGGCGGCTACGGCACGCGGATGGCGGCCGAGGACACCGAGAACGTGCGACGGCTGTTCGTGCAGCGCTTCGGCGCGCCGCGCCGGACGTTCGTCCACGGCCAGTCCTGGGGCGGGAACGTGGCGGCCAAGGTCGCCGAGATCCACGCGGCCGGTCACCGATCGCCTTACGACGGCGCCCTGCTGACCAGCGGCGTCCTGGGCGGGGGCTCGCGCGGCTACGACTACCGGGTGGACCTGCGCGTGGTCTACCAGTACTACTGCGGCAACCACCCCAGGCCCACCGAGCCCCAGTACCCGCTGTGGATGGGGCTGCGCGCCGACTCCACGATGACGGCCACCGGCCTCCGCGCCCGCCTGCAGGAGTGCACCGGCTACTCCTCGACCCCGCAGGAGCGCACCGCCCTGCAGCAGCGCAACCTCGACGACATCCTGGCCGTGACGAGGCTTCCCGAGCGGACGCTGGAGTCGCACCTGCGGTTCGCGACCTTCACCTTCCGCGACATCGTGCACAACCGGCTGGGCGGCCGTAACCCGTTCGGCAACACCACGGTCCGCTACACCGGTTCGCACGACGACGCGGCCCTCAACGCCGGCGTGGAGCGCTTCGCCGCCGACCCGGCGGCCCGGCGGGACCTGTCCTTCGACAGCGACGTCACCGGCGCCGTGTCGATCCCCGTGCTCACCGTCCACGCCATCGACGACCCGACCGCCTTCGTCGAGCACGAGGCGGCCTACCGGGCCTCCCTGGAGGGCGCCCACCGCGGAAGGCTGCTGGTGCAGAACTTCACGCGGGAGAGCGAGCACAGCGAGCTGAGCTCCTCCGAGTACGCCGCCGCGATGCGGTCGCTGGCGACCTGGGTGCGGACCGGCCACAAGCCCACGCCCCGCTCGGTGGCCGCCGCCTGCCCGGCGCTCGACGCCGCCTACGGCACCGGGTGCTTCTTCGAGCCGGGCTACGTCCCGCGCCCCTACGCCTCCCGCGTGTACCCGCGGCCGGGGGCGCGGCACTGGCCGGCGCTGTCCGCCGCCCAGGAGCGCGCGTGGAGCCGCCTGGACGGTGTGGGCATCGCACCCTGAGCGGCCCCCGACCGAAGGCCATGTGGCCTCCCACCTGCGGTCACGCCCTTGCGCAAGGCCCCTGCAGAATCTTGCAGAAAGTTTCTGCAGGGGCCTTCCGTCCTGGCCGGAGCGGCTGTTACGTTCCTCTTCAGCCCGGTTCGGCCGGCCGGGGGTCCGCCCCTGACGGCGGGTCCCACGCGCCCGGCCGGCTGGACCGGTCGCCACCGATACGGGGGCGGGCCCAGGACCGACGAAGTCACCCCGCTGCGCCCCGCCCGGGGCAGGTCCAGGGCCCGCCTCGGCATCTACCCGCGGGACGCGCGATGCCCGGCGGGCCCCGCCGTCAGGAACGCCGGCCGCCGCCGGGCGCCTGGCCCGTGGAACCGCGGACGACCAGTTCCGTCTGGAAGACGAACTCCGAGCGCTGGACCGGGTTGCCGCCGATCTCCTCCAGCAGGGCGTTCACCGCGGCCGCGCCCATCGCCTCGACCGGCTGGCGGACCGTGGTCAGCGGCGGGTCGGTGAAGGCGATCAGCGGCGAGTCGTCGTAGCCGACGACCGAGACGTCCCCGGGGACGGTCAGCCCGCGCTCCCGCACCGCGCGCACCGCACCCAGGGCCATCAGGTCGCTGCCGCAGACGATGCCCGTGCAGCCCCGGTCCAGCAGCGCCCCGGCGGCGGCGTGGCCGCCCTCCACGGAGAAGAGGGTGTGCCGGACGTACTCCGCGGCCTGCTCCTCGCCGAGCCCGAGCAGGCTGCCCAGCGCCTCGACGAAGCCCTCGACCTTGCGGTGCACGGGCACGAAGCGGTTGGGGCCGACGGCCAGGCCGATGCGCTGGTGGCCGAGCTCCACCAGGTGCTGGACGGCGATGCGCGCCGAGGCGCGCTCGTCCGGCGAGATGTAGGGTCCGGCGATCGCCGGGTTGAAGCCGTTGACCAGCACGTAGGGAACGCCCTGCCCGAGCAGGCGAGCGTAGCGCTCGGGGTCGGCGGTGACGTCGGCGTGCAGCCCGGACAGGAAGACGATGCCGCGCACCCCGCGCTCCACGAGCGCCTCCACCAGTTCGTCCTCGGTGGAGCCGCCGGGGTGCTGGGTGCACAGCACCGCGGTGTAGCCGTAGCCGGTCAGGTTCTGCTCGATGACCTGGGCGAAGGCGGGGAAGATCGGGTTGTTGAGCTCGGGGGTGATCAGCCCGATCTGGCCGGCGCTGCGCTGGCGCAGCCGCACCGGACGCTCGTAGCCGAGCACGTCCAGTGCGGCCAGCACCTTCTGCCGGGTGGCGGGGGCGACCCCCGCCTTCCCGTTCAGCACGCGGCTGGCGGTGGCCTCGCTGACCCCCGCCTGGGCCGCGATGTCGGCGAGTCGAGCTGTGGTGTTCACACCTACAGACCCTATGCGACCGCGACGCACGTCAAACGGCCCACCAGACGGTCGTGTCGGCCGGGACGACGACCCCGTCCGCCGTGACCTCCACGGGAGAACTGGCCAGCAGGAGCGCGCCCGGCACGGGCAGTGTCACCGGCGCGGCCGTGGTGTTGACGGTGCACGCGAAGCCGGGCCGGCGGAAGGACAGCACGCCCTGCGGGGCGTCCTGCCACCGGACCGACTCGCCCGCGCCGAGGCCGTCCCGCTCGCGGCGCAGCCGCAGGGCGGAGCGGTACAGCTCCAGCGTGGAGGCCGGGTCGCCGGTCTGCGCGGCGACGCTGAGCCGCGCCCACCCCTTCGGCTGCGGCAGCCAGCTGCCACCGCTGCCGAAGCCGAAGCTCGTGCCCTCGACCGTCCACGGGATCGGGACACGGCAGCCGTCGCGGAAGCCGTCCTGGCCCGCGGCGCGGAAGAACGCCGGGTCCTGACGGGCCTCGTCGGGCAGGTCGGTGACCTCGGGCAGGCCCAGTTCCTCGCCCTGGTAGACGTACGCCGAGCCGGGCAGCGCCAGCATCAGCAGCGAGGCGGCGCGGGCGCGGCGCAGGTCGTGGCTCTTCCCGTCGGAGGACAGCCGGGTGGCGTGGCGGACCACGTCGTGGTTGGACAGCACCCAGGTGGTGGGCGCGGCGACCGGGCGCATGGCGTCGAGCGAGCGGTCGATGACCTCGCGCAGCTCGGCGGCGTCCCACTTCGTGCCGAGGTACTGGAAGTTGAAGGCCTGGTGCAGTTCGTCGGAGCGGACGTAGTTGGCGGTGCGCTCGACGGTGGGGGTCCAGGCCTCGGCGACGGCGATGCGCGGGCGTGGGGGCACCCCCGGCCGCAGGCTGGGGGAGTATTCGTCGAGGATGCGCCGCCACGAGCGGTAGATCTCGTGGACGCCGTCCTGGTCGAAGAAGGGCAGGACATCGTTGCCAAGGAGCTTGAGCTGCTCATGGGCGCCGATGTCGGGCAGGCCGTCGGCCTTGACCAGGCCGTGCGCGACGTCGATGCGGAAGCCGTCGACGCCCATGTCCAGCCAGAAGCGCAGGATCGAGCGGAACTCGTCCCGCACGGCCGGGTGCTCCCAGTTGAAGTCCGGCTGCTCCGGGGCGAACAGGTGCAGGAACCACTCGCCGTCCGCGGCACGGGTCCAGGCGGGGCCGCCGAAGACGGACTCCCAGTCGTTGGGAGGCAGTTCGCCGTCCTCGCCCTTGCCGGGGCGGAAGTGGTAGCGCGCCCGCAGCGGGGAGCCGGGGCCCTCGCGCAGCGCCTGCTTGAACCACTCGTGCTGGTCGGAGGAGTGGTTGGGGACCAGGTCGACGATGATCCGCAGACCCAGCCGGTGGGCGTCGCGGATCAGGCCGTCGGCGTCGTGGAGGGTGCCGAACATCGGGTCGATGGCCCGGTAGTCGGCGACGTCGTAGCCGGCGTCGGCCTGCGGGGAGGCGTAGAAGGGGCTCAGCCAGACGGCGTCGACGCCGAGGTCGCGCAGATACGGCAGGCGCTCGCGGATGCCGGGGATGTCGCCCATGCCGTCGCCGTTCCCGTCGGCGAAGCTGCGGGGGTACACCTGGTAGATGACCGCGTCTCTCCACCAGTCCGTGGTGGCCACGGGCTGGTCGGAGGTGTGGGGGTGACGGGTGGAGTCCGCCAGGTACTGGGTCATGGTGATCCCTTGGAGGATGGAAGGCTCGGTGCGGCGATGGGTCGGGGTCGGGGCACCCGGCCGGTCGGGCCGGGCGCCCCAGGGGATACGGGTGGTACGGGTCAGGACTTGGCCGCGCCGGCGGTGAGGCCGGTGACCAGGTGCTTCTGCACGAGGTAGAAGACGACGCTGACAGGGATGGCGATCAGGACCGCGGTGGCGGCCATCAGGTTCCACTGCGCGTCGTGCTCGCTGACGAAGCTGCTCAGGCCGACGGCGAGGGTGTACTTGCCGTCGTCGAGCATGAAGGTGGTCGCGAAGGCGACCTCGCCCCAGGCGGTGAGGCAGGTGTAGAAGGCGGCGACCGCGAGTCCGGGCCGGGCCAGCGGCAGCACGAGCCGCCAGAAGGTGCCGAAGGGGCTGAGTCCGTCGACCCGGCCCGCCTCGTCGATCTCGAAGGGGATGGTGTCGAAGTAGCCCTTGAGCATCCAGGCGCAGTAGGGCACGGCCGTGCTGCAGTAGACGAGGATCAGGCCGCCGTAGGTGTCGATCAGGCCCAGGTCAGAGAGGATCACGTACATCGGGACCATGAGCACGGCGACCGGGAACATCTGGGTGACCAGCAGGGCCCACATGAACTTCTTGTAGCCCGGGAAGCGCATCCGGGAGACCGCGTAGCCGGTGGTGGCGGCGATCATCACGCCGATGACGCAGGTGGCGCCAGCGATGATGGCGGTGTTGCCCATCCAGGTGAAGAAGCTGGTGTGCTCCAGGACGAAGGAGTAGTTGGCGAAGCCCGCCTTGTCCAGGATCCGGCCCGGGTGCAGGTAGTCGTCCTTGTCCGGGCCGAGGGACAGGAAGACCAGCCAGGCGATGGGGAACAGCGCGATGAGGCTGGCGGTGATCAGCACGCCGTGCGACAGCACCGAGGCGGTGCGGCTGCGCTGCCCGCGGCCGCGGATCCGCTTCGGGCGCGGCGGCGCCGGGGGGTCGAGCGGGTCGCCGCCGAGGCCGGGGCCCGGGACCGTCGTCTTGGTGGTGGTACTCATGCTGCTGATCCCCTCAGCCGGCGAGCTGCTCGTTGCGAGCGAGCCAGCGGCGGTAGAAGGCGGTGAAGACGACCAGGACGGACAGCAGCAGGACGCCGTAGGCGGCGGACTGCGCGTAGTCGCGCGGCTGCTGGCCGAAGCCGAGGTAGTACGCCCAGGTCACGAGGATCTGCGCGTCGGGGGCCCCGCTGCCGAACAGCAGGTAGATGATGGCGAACTGGTTGAACGTCCAGATGATGCCGAGCAGGACGACGGTGCTGCTGACCGAGCGCAGTCCGGGCAGGGTGACGTTGCGGAAGCGCTGCCAGGCGTTGGCGCCGTCCATCTCCGCGGCCTCGTACAGCTCTGAGGGGATCGACTGCAGGCCGCCGAGCAGGGAGACCATCATGAAGGGGACGCCGACCCAGGTGTTGACGCCGATCGCGGCGATCTGCTGGAAGGTGCTGTCCTCCAGCCACTGCGGCTGCGGCAGATGGAGGGCGCCGAGGAAGGAGTTCACCACTCCGGAGTCGCTGAGCATGATCCGCCAGGAGAAGACGGTGACGAAGGTCGGCACCGCCCAGGGCAGGATCAGCATCATGCGGTAGAAGGTGCGGCCGCGCAGCTTCTGGTTGAGCAGCAGGGCCAGGCCCATGCCCACGCCGTAGTGGAGGGTCACACAGACCGCGGTCCAGATCACCGTCCAGATGAAGTGGGACCAGAAGCGGTCGTACGCCGTCGGGCCCCACAGGATGTCGGCGTAGTTGTGGAGGCCGATGAACTCGTAGGTGGCGTCGATGTGGTTGACGCCGATGGTGCGGGCCGAGTTCAGGCTGTTGGCGTCGGTGAGCGTGAGGTAGAAGCCCTGGGCCAGCGGGTAGCCCACCAGCACGCCGAGCACGACGACCACCGGGGCGATCATCGCGTACGCGTACCAGTACTTCTGGTAGGAGCGCTTGAGGCGCTTGATCGGACCGGGGCGCGGCTCGTGGGAACCGCGGGTCTTGGCGGCCGTGCCCTGGGCGGCGACTGTCATCGTTGGCCCTCTTCTACGGGGTTTCTTACCGGGTGGAACAGCCGGTGGCCGCCGGCCCCGCCCGGAAGGGGGCGGGACCGGCGGCCGCGGGGATCACTTGCTGTAGTCGGGCAGCAGCTTGGCCATCGCGGTGGCCGCGTTGTCCAGGCCCTTGTCCAGCGGCTCCTTGCCGCCGGCGACCTTGGTCAGCTCCTCGCCGAACGGGCCCCACAGGGAGCCGTACTCCGGCAGCTCCGGCCGCGGCTGGGCGACCGACAGGACCGACTGGAAGCCCTTGACGCCCGGGTCGGCGGTGACCTCGGCGGTGTAGGCGTCCGAGCGGGTCGGCAGGGTGGAGTTCTTGAGGGCGATCTGCGTCTGGCTCTTCGCCGAGGTCATGAACTTCACGAACTGGATGGCGGCTTCCTGGTGCGCCTTGTCCGAGCCCGCGTAGACCGAGAGGTTGTGGCCACCGGTGGGGGCGCCGGCCGAGCCGGAGGAGCCGGCCGGGACGGGCGCGATGCCGAGGTTGTTCTTGTCGGCGAACGCGGAGCCCTTGTAGAAGTTGGTGATCTCCCAGGGACCCTGGATGATCGCGGCGACCTTGCCGTTGACGAAGGCGTCCTGGATGTGCGCGTAGGAGTCGGCGGTGGTGTCGGCCTTGTGCAGGCCGGCGCCGGAGAACATGCCCTGCCAGGTCTTCAGGCCCTTGGCGGCGGCCTCGCCGTTGATGGTGATCTTCTTGCCGGCGGTGTCCACCATGTCGGTGCCCTCGCCGTACAGGAACGGCTGGGCGTAGTACGAGGCGGTGTTCAGCCAGAAGCCGTCGACGCCGGCCTTCTTCTTGATCGTCCCCGCGGCGGCCTTCAGGTCGTCCCAGGTCTTGGGGGCCTCGGCGATGCCGGCCTCCTGGAACAGCTTCTTGTTGTAGACCAGGGCCAGGGTGTCCGTGGTGAACGGCACACCGTAGGTCTTGCCCTCGTACTGGGCCTGCTTCAGCAGGGAGGCCTGGAACTTGTCCTGGTCGGCGAGGGCGTCGGTGCCGTCCAGCGCGACGAAGTAGCTCTTCTTGGCGAAGGCGGGCGTCCAGCCGACCTCGGAGCGGAGCACGTCCGGAGCGCCCTTGCTGCCCGCGGCGGTGTCGAACTTGTTCTGCGCCGCGTCGAAGGGGACGTTGACGTACTTGACCTTGATCTTCGGGTTCGCCTTCTCGAACTCCGCGACCAGGGCCTTGTAGGTCGGCGCCTCGTTCGTCGCGTTCGAGGTGTCCCACCAGGTGATGGTGACGGGACCGCCGGCCTTGTCACTGCCGCCGTCGCCGCCGCAAGCCGTCGCCGCGAGCCCGAACGCCGCAATCAGCGCGGTGGCCGCTATGCCACGCCGCATGTGATCTCCTCCAGGATGAAAGCCCGTGATGGTGCGGGGCGCGTCGCCGCGTCCCCCCTGCCGACTGCGCCTTTGCGGCGGCCGGGCTGTCGAGGAACGTAACAGGGAAGAAAGCCCGACGAAAGACCTTGCTGCAAAGACTTGCAAGATCTTCCGATCGTTACATCTGCGTGTCCTCACAGTTGCAGACGGGAGACGCACCGTGGGACGCTCACCGTCCTGGAAGCCGTTACGAGATCTTCCGCAAATTCCTGAAAGGCATTGCCGATCACGCGGAGGATCGGAATCATCGGCAGGGACCGGCGCCGACTCACGAGGGACCGACATGACCCAAGAGCTCGCCCCCGTCATCCACGACGCGACCGACGAGACCCCGGCCGCCCCCGAGGGGCGCGCTCCCGGCTGGTGGCGCAGCGCCGTCATCTACCAGGTGTACGTACGCTCCTTCGCCGACGGCGACGGTGACGGCGTGGGCGACCTGCCCGGCATCCGGGCCCGGCTGCCGTACCTGGCGGAGCTGGGTGCCGACGCCGTGTGGCTGACCCCCTTCTACGCCTCCCCCCAGGCGGACGGCGGCTACGACGTGGCCGACTACCGCAGCGTCGACCCCCTCTTCGGCTCCCTCGCGGACGCCGACGCGCTCATCCGCACCGCCCACGAGCTGGGCCTGCGGGTGATCGTCGACATCGTCCCGAACCACACCTCCGACCGGCACGCGTGGTTCCGGGCGGCGCTCACGGACCGGCGCGGGGGGCCGGCCCGTGAGCGCTACCACTTCCGCCCCGGCAAGGGCGAGCACGGCGAACTGCCGCCCAACGACTGGGAGTCGGTCTTCGGCGGCCCCGCCTGGACCCGGGTCGCGGACGGCGACTGGTACCTCCACCTCTTCGCGCCCGAGCAGCCCGACCTCAACTGGGAGCACCCGGAGGTCCGCGAGGAGTTCGACGCCGTCCTCCGCTTCTGGCTGGACCTGGGCGTCGACGGCTTCCGCATCGACGTCGCCCACGGCATGGTCAAGGCGGCCGGCCTGCCCGACATCGGCCGCAAGGAGCAGGTCAAGATGATCGGCTCCCAGACGCTCCCCTTCTTCGACCAGGACGGGGTCCACGAGATCCACCGCGCCTGGCGCCGGCTGCTGGACTCCTACTCCCCCGACCCCCGGCCGGGGGCACTGCCGGCCGAGCGCATCGGCGTCGCCGAGGCCTGGGCGCCGAACGCCGGGCGCATGGCCCTGTACGTCCGCCCCGACGAGATGCACCAGGCCTTCAACTTCCACTTCCTGCAGTGCCCGTGGGAGGCCGGGGCGATGCGCACGGTGATCGAGGAGTCCCTCGCCGCCACCGTCTCCGTCGGCGCCCCCACCACCTGGGTGCTCTCCAACCACGACGTGGTCCGGCACGTCACCCGCTACGGCGACGGCGCGGCCGGGCTGCGCCGGGCCCGCGCCGCGGCCCTGCTGATGCTCGCGCTGCCCGGTTCGGTCTACGTCTACCAGGGCGAGGAACTGGGCCTTCCCGAGGTCACCGACCTGCCCGACGAGGTCCGCCAGGACCCCTCCTTCTTCCGGGACAACGGTCAGGACGGGCTGCGCGACGGCTGCCGGGTGCCCATCCCGTGGACCACCGACGGCCCCAGCCACGGCTTCGGCCCGGCCGCCGGCTGGCTGCCCCAGCCCGCGGGCTGGGGCGGCCTCAGCGTCCAGGCGCAGACCGGCGACCCCGACTCCACGCTGGAGCTGTACCGCTCGGCGCTGCGGCTGCGCCGTGAGCTGCCCGGCCTCGGCGACGGGCCGATGCGCTGGCTGGACGCCCCGGAGGGGGTGCTCGCGTTCTCCCGGCCCGGCCTGGTGTGCACCGTCAACACCCATCCGGTGCCGGTCCAACTCCGCGTTCCGGGGCGGCCGGTGCTCTCCTCCGAGCCCGTCGCCCTCACCGGCGGATCCGTCCGTCTTCCGGCTGATTCGTGCATCTGGTGGGCGATCTGAGATGCGACCGGTACAGTCCAATCCTGTGACCGCAAGGCTTGCCGACATCGCAGCCCAGGCGGGGGTGAGCGAAGCGACCGTCAGCCGTGTCCTCAACGGCAAGCCAGGTGTCTCCGCCGCCACCCGCCAGTCCGTGCTGGCCGCCCTCGACCTGCTGGGGTACGAACGGCCGGTGCGGCTGCGGCAGCGCAGCGCGGGCCTGGTCGGGCTCATCACGCCCGAGCTGGAGAACCCGATCTTCCCCGCGTTCGCCCAGGTCATCGGGCAGGCCCTGACGCGGCAGGGATACACCCCGGTGCTGGCCACCCAGACGCCGGGCGGCTCGACCGAGGACGAACTCGTCGAGATGCTCGTCGAGCGCGGCGTCGCCGGGATCATCTTCGTCTCCGGGCTGCACGCCGACTCCACCGCCGACACGGCGCGCTACGACCGGCTCCACGGCCAGAGCGTGCCGTTCGTCCTGATCAACGGCTTCTCCGCCAGGATCAAGGCACCGTTCGTCTCACCCGACGACCGCGGTGCCATGCGCCTGGCCGTCACCCATCTGGCGTCGCTCGGCCACGAGCGGATCGGCCTCGCGGTCGGCCCCAAGCGGTTCGTCCCCGTGCGGCGCAAGATCGAGGGCTTCCTGCGCAGCATGGAGGAGGTCCTCGGGATAGCCGCCGACGAGGCGGCCGAACGCATCCAGCACTCGCTGTTCACCCTCGAGGGTGGTCAGGCGGCCGCCTCCGGTCTGCTCGACGCGGGCTGCACGGCCGTGGTGTGCGCCTCGGACATGATGGCGCTGGGCGCCGTCCGCGCGGCCCGGCAGCTGGGGCTGTCCGTCCCCGGGGACGTCTCCGTCGTCGGCTTCGACGACTCCCCGCTGATCGCCTTCACCGATCCGCCGCTCACCACCATCCGGCAGCCGGTCACGGCCATGGGCCAGGCCGCCGTGCGCGCCCTGCTGGAGGAGATCGGCGGTACCCCGGCCCCGCACAGCGAGTTCGTCTTCCTGCCCGAACTGGTCGTCCGCGGTTCGACGGCATCAGGTCCCCAGGCGGGGGCAGCCGTACCCGTACAGCAGTCGGCCGGGAGGCGTACTCGGGATGCACGGAATCCCACCGGGGGTTGATCGGACGGCACCGGACCGCATGGCAGACTATCGCCCCATGGGGGAATCGACCGCGAAGATCATGGCCCACCGCAGTGGCGGCGTACCGCAGCGCTCCATCGATTCCCGTGACGCCGATGGAGCGACGACGGGCAACGGACTGCTGGCACCACGCCGTCCCCGGCTGTGGTTCGAGATCCTGCTGATCGCCGTCAGCTACTGGATCTACTCACTGGTGCGCAACGCCGTACCGGAGCAGCAGGACGACGCCATGCGGAACGCGAGCCACGTCTGGGACCTGGAGCAGTCCCTCGGGCTCGCTTTCGAGCACGCGGTCAATCATGCCGTGAACTCGGTAACGTGGCTCATCGTCGGGATGAACTACTACTACGCGACGCTCCACTTCATCGTCACCCTGGCGGTGCTCGTGTGGCTCTTCCGCAGGCACCCAGGGCGTTACGCGCCGACCCGGCTGGTCCTGTTCGTGACGACCGGCATCGCGCTGCTGGGCTACTACTTCTTCCCCCTGGCGCCGCCCCGGCTGATGGAGGGCGGCGGGTTCATCGACACCGTGAAGATCCACCACACCTGGGGGTCGATGGCGTCGGGCGACCTGGCGCACGTCTCCAACCAGTACGCGGCCATGCCCTCGATGCACATCGGCTGGTCGCTGTGGTGCGGCATCACCGTCGCCATGCTCGCGCGACGGGCCTGGGTGCGGGTGCTGGGTGTGCTCTACCCGGTCGTCACCCTGCTCGTCATCGTCTCCACCGCCAACCACTTCTGGCTGGACGCGGCCGGCGGCACCCTCTGCCTCGGGGTCGGATTCGCCGCCTCCTTTGCCGTCTACGGGGGGCTCGCCTACCGGTTGCCGCGCCAGGTCCGCGTCGCCACGGCCTGACCGGGCGCCGGGCGCCGGCCGGGCGCCGGCCTAGTCCGTGCCGTAGAAGAGGCGCTCGACCACCGCGCGGGCACGGCGCGTGGCCCGGCGGTACTCCTCGACCATGTCGCCCACGTGGCCCGGCTCGTAGCCGAGGTACCGCCCCACCGCGGCGAGTTCCTTGCCGTCGCCGGGGAAGGTGTCGCCGGCGCGGGCCCGGACGAGCATGACGGCGTTGCGCATCCGGCTCGCCAGGATCCAGGCGGCGTCCAGCACCTCGGCGTCCTCGGCGGCGACAAGCCCCGCCGCCTCGGCCGCCGCCAGCGCCGGCCGGGTGCGGGTGGTCCGCAGCCCGGGGAACTGCGCGCCGTGCCGGAGCTGCAGCAGCTGCACCGTCCACTCGACGTCGCTGAGCCCGCCCCGCCCCAGTTTGGCGTGGGTCGTCGGGTCCGCGCCGCGCGGCAGCCGCTCGGACTCCATACGGGCCTTGAGCCGGCGGATCTCGCGGACCGCCTCCTCCGGCAGCCCGTCGGCCGGATAGCGCAGCGGGTCGACGAGGCCGATGAAGCGGGCGCCCAGGTCCTCGTCGCCCGCGACCGGTTCGGCGCGGAGCAGGGCGTGGCTCTCCCAGACCAGCGACCAGCGCCGGTAGTAGGCGGCGTACGAGCCGAGCGTGCGCACCAGCGGTCCGCTCTTGCCCTCGGGGCGCAGGTCGGCGTCGATGAGCAGCGGCGGGTCGGTGGTGGGGATCTGCAGCAGCCTGCGCAGCTCGTTGGCGACCTTGAGCGCGGCCTTGGCGGCCCGGTGCTCGTCGGTGCCCTCGTACGGCTCGTGGACGAACAGGACGTCCGCGTCGGAGCCGTAGCCCAGTTCGCGCCCGCCGAAGCGGCCCATGCCGATGACGGAGAACCGGGTCGGCAGGGGCTCGCCCTCGGCCGCCTCGACGGCGTTGACCGCGGCCTGCAGGGCACCCGTGACGGCGGCGGCGTTGAGGTCGGTGAGGGCGGCGCCGATCGCGTCGGGGTCGTCGCGGTGGACTCCGACCAGGTCCGCGGCCGCGGTGCGGAACAGCTCGCGGCGGCGCACTCCGCGTACCGCGGCGACGGCCTGCTCGGCGGAGTCCGCGCGGTGGACCGCGGCCAGGACCTCCTGGTCCATGGCGCCGCGCGTACGCGGCTGGAGCCCCTCGTCGTCGGCGAGCAGGGCGACCGCCTCCGGTGCCCGCATGAGCAGGTCGGGGGCGAGCCGCCCGGAGGAGAGCACCCGCGCGAGGTTGACGGCGGCGGCACCCTCGTCCCTCAGCAGCCGCAGGTACCAGGGAGTACGGCCCAGGGCGTCGCTGACCTTGCGGAAGTTCAGCAGGCCCGCGTCGGGGTCCGCGGAGTCGGCGAACCAGCCGAGCAGCACCGGAAGCAGCGTCCGCTGGATGGCGGCCTTGCGGCTGACCCCCGAGGCCAGCGCCTCCAGGTGGCGCAGGGCGGCGGCCGGGTCGGCGTAGCCGAGCGCCTCCAGGCGCTGCTTGGCCGCGTCCGTGGACAGGCCCACCTCGCCGGGGGCGAGCTGGGCGACCGCGTCGAGCAGCGGCCGGTAGAAGAGCTTCTCGTGGAGGCGGCGCACCTCCCGGGCGTGCCGCCGCCACTCCCGCTGCAGCTCCGTCACCGGGTCCGCGCGGAAGCCCAGGGAGCGGCCGAGCCGCCGCAGGTCGGCCACGTCCTCCGGCACCAGGTGGGTGCGGCGCAGCTTGTGGAGCTGGATGCGGTGCTCCATCGTCCGCAGGAAGCGGTACGAGGTGTCGAGCGCCGCCGCGTCCGCGCGCCCCACGTAACCGCCGGCGGCGAGCTGGGACAGCGCGGTCAGGGTGGTACCGCTGCGCAGCGACGGGTCGGTGCGGCCGTGCACCAGCTGGAGCAGCTGCACCGCGAACTCCACGTCCCGCAGCCCGCCGGGGCCCAGCTTCAGCTCGCGGTCGAGGTGCGCCACGGGGATGTTCTCCACGACCCGGCGCCGCATCTCCTGCACGTCCTGGACGAAGTGGTCGCGCTCGGCGGCCTGCCACACCATGGGCGACAGCGCCTCGACGTACTCCCGGCCCAGCGCCGGATCGCCGGCGACCGGGCGGGCCTTGAGCAGCGCCTGGAACTCCCAGGTCTTGGCCCAGCGCTTGTAGTAGGCCAGATGGCTGGAAAGGGAGCGCACGAGGGGGCCGCGCCGGCCCTCGGGGCGCAGGTTGGCGTCGACCTGCCAGATGCTGCCCTCGACGGTGGTGTCGGAGCAGATCCGCATCATGCGCGAGGCCAACCGGGTGGCGGCCTGCAGCGCCTTCGCCTCGTCGGCTTCGGGGCGGGCCTCGGCCACGAAGATGACGTCGACGTCGGAGATGTAGTTGAGCTCGTGGCCGCCGCACTTGCCCATGCCGATCACCGCCAGCCGGCACAGCGCGGCGTCGGCCGGCGCCTCCGCCTCGGCCATGGCCAGGGCGGAGCGCAGCGTCGCGGTGGCGAGGTCGGCGAGCTCCGCGGCGGTCTGCACCAGGTCGCTGGTGCCGCACACGTCGCGGGCGGCGATGCCCAGCATGCAGCGCCGGTAGGCCACGCGCAGCGACTCGGGGTCGTCGGCCCCGGCCAGTCCCCGCTCGAACTCCGTGGTCCCCGGGTGCAGGTCGGCGTGCTCGTAGGTGACCAGGGCGTGCCAGTCGCGCGGATGCCGGGTCAGGTGGTCGGCGAGCGCGGTGGAGGCTCCCAGCACCCCGAGCAGCCGGTCGCGCAGCGGCTTGGCCGTGGTGAGCGTGTCGAGGAGGGTGCGCCGCTCCCCGGGGTCGAGGGCCTCGACGAGCCGTACGAGGGAGGCGAGCGCCTGGTCGGGGTCGGCGGTGGCGCCCAGCGCGTCGAGCAGGACCGGGTCGCTGCGCACCGGGGCGAGCTGCTCGCCGCCCAGCAGCGCCTCGGCGGCCACGGCGTCGCTGAAGCCGTGCCGCAGCAGCCGCCCGAACCTGGTGTCCCGTCGCCCTTCCAGCACGCCGCCTGCCTTTCCCGGTGCTCCCGGCCGGCCTGATCCGCCCTAGAGAGAGTATCCGCCAGGCCCCGGCTCTGTTACCTGGCGTTATGGCCGCTTTGACGGTGATCGTCCGGCGGTGTGAGCGCGGTCTGGTCCTTCTGGTATAAAGCGCTTGCTGTTTCTGAGGTTTAAAAAGTCAACCAACGGTACCCACGGCTACCCAGGGGTGGGGACGGGGCGGGGGAAGAGAACATGCGGCGAATACGTCTGCGCGGGCGTGCCTGGCTCGCGATCGGGGCGGTCGTACTCGGAGGGGCCGGTGTCATCACCGCCGCGTCCGTGGCCAGCGGCCCGGAGGGAACCGCCTCGTCGGCGGCCCCGAAGGGGCCGGTGCCCAGTGCGGTCCAGTCACTCGCCCTCAAGGGCGAGGGCGGGGAGCGCACCGTGGCGCAGCGCGACACGGAGACCTTCGGCCTGCTCGGTGTGACGTGGGACGACCCGCGCACCGAGCTGGACGGCACGGTCCAGGTGCGCACGCGTTCGGTGAAGACCGGCGGATGGTCCGACTGGCACGGGGTCGACCCGCACTACGACGACGCTCCGGACCCGAGGACCGAGGGCGCCACCCGGGGCGGATCGGCCCCGCTGTACGTGGGCCTCTCCAACGGTGTCGAGCTCAAGGTCGTGTCGGCGAACGGCGCGTCGGGCACCCTCCCGAAGGGCCTTCAGCTCGAACTGGTGGGCGACGCCAAGAAGAGCGGCAACGATGTCGCCATGGCGCCCGCCGCCTTCGCGGCGGACGCCGAGGAGACCACGACCCCGCCGGCCGATCCCTCGGCGACCGACACCCCGCCCGACTCGGCCACGCCGGATCCGGAAGTCTCCTCCCCGAGCGAGACGGCGACCCCGTCGACCTCGGCCCCGGCACCGGACTCCTCCGCGTCCGCGAGCACCTCGCCGAGCGCGTCCGCGAGCACGTCCACCTCCCCCTCCACCTCGCCGTCGCCGAGCTCGACCCGGCCGACCGCCCCGGCCTCCACCGTGGCGAAGCCGGCCATCAAGCTCCGCAAGGACTGGGGTGCCGACGAGTCCAAGCGCGAGGCCGGGGACCCGCCCTACGCGGACAAGGTGAACGTGGTCTTCGTCCACCACACGGACACCGCCGCCGACTACGACTGCAGCGAATCGGCCCAGATCGTGCGGTGGATCTACGCGTACCACCTGTCCCAGGACTGGCGCGACATCGGCTACAACGCCCTCGTCGACAAGTGCGGCACCATCTTCGAGGGCCGCTTCGGCGGCCTGGACCTGCCCGTCATCGGCGCGCAGACCTACGGCTTCAACACGCGCAGCTGGGGTATCGCCGCGATCGGCACCTTCCAGGTCATCAAGGGTGTCCCGGCCACGCCGATCTCCTCCAAGATGCTCGGCTCGATCGCGGCGCTGTCCGCGTGGAAGCTCGGCCAGTACGGGATCAACCCCAACCCCGGCAGCAAGACGCAGACCCTGGTCGAGGGCGCGAAGGACAGCTCGCCGTGGGTCTACGACAAGTCGTACACGTTCAACCCGATCTCCGGGCACCGTGACGGTTTCGCCACCGCGTGCCCCGGTCAGAACCTGTACGACAAGCTGGCCACGATCCGCTCGTACGCGGCGGGCGTCGCCGCGCCGACCCTGAACGGCGTCAGCGGCGCCACGCTCTCCGGCTCCTCGTACTACACCAAGGGAACGGCGACGGTGGCCTGGAAGGAGTCCACCCCGACCGCCGTCGTCAAGCGGTTCGAGGTGCTCGTGGACGGCAAGGTCGCGGCCACCGCCAAGGCCACCGCCACCTCCGCTCCGATCACCGTCGCCGCGGGCAAGCACACCGTGACGGTGCGGGCCGTGCACAACAACAACAAGACGGCGACATCAGCGAGTTCGTACAGCGTGGTCGGCGACACGACCAAGCCGACCTTCACCACCGCCCCCTCCGTGAAGATCCGCAACGCCACGGTGTCCAGCACCTCCGTGCCGGTCTCCGTGACCTGGAAGGCCGCCGACAACGGCGCCCTCAAGAGCGTCGCGGCGACCGCCCCCAGCACGGCCACCTTCGGCCCGACCACCACGTCGTGGAGCACCACGGGCAAGGTGAACACCGCGGTCACGTACGGCCTGAAGGCCACCGACGCGGCCGGGAACTACGCCACCGCCTCGGTGAGCCGCACGGCGGCGATCCTGCAGGAGACCTCGGCGACGAAGACCGGGACGTGGACGGCGAAGAGCTCCACCAGCTACCTCGGCGGGAAGTCCTACACCTCGTCCTCCAAGAACGCCAGCCTGACCTGGACGTTCACCGGCCGCTCGGTCGGCTGGGTGGTCTCCCGGGCCTCGACCTCCGGCCAGGCGTACGTCTACGTCGACGGGGTCAAGACGGCCACGGTGGACCTCAAGTCCTCCACCACCGCCTACCGGCAGACGATCTGGTCCAAGACCTGGAGCACCAGCGCCAAGCACACGCTGAAGATCGTCGTCGTCGGCACCTCCGGCCGGCCGGCGATCACCACGGACGGCATCACGTACGTCAAGTGACGTCCTGACAGCAAGGGCCCGGGGAGCGCGAGTTGCGCTCCCCGGGCCCTTTTACCTGTGCTTGACCTCAAGATCCAGAACGTAGGCAGCGTTCCCCTGACCTTCATTTCCGCGGCGCTTCGGGCGTCCACGGCCCCCTCCTAACCTGGCGCGGCGCCACTCCCCGTCCCCCTCTTTCCGGAGGTCCGCCGTGTCCGGCTGGTCCCTGCCCCGTCCCCGTCGCTCCGTCACCGCCCTCGCTTCCGCCCTCGGCGTCGCCGCCGCCTCCCTCGGCCTGTGGGCCGGGCTCGGCGGCTCCGAGACCGCCCACGCGGCCGGCAGCGTGCCGAACCCCGACCACGTGGTCGTGGTGATGTTCGAGAACCACGCCTACAACCAGGTCATCGGCAGCTCCAGCGCCCCCTACATCAACAACACGCTCAAGGCCGGCGGCGCCAGCCTGACGCAGTCGTACGGCGTCACGCACCCGAGCCAGCCCAACTACCTGCAGATCTTCTCGGGCGGCAACCAGGGTGTCACCGACGACGGCTGCTACACCCCCGGCTTCAGCTCCAAGCCCAACCTCGCCTCCGAGCTGATCGCCGCGGGCAAGAGCTGGGCCAGCTACAACGAGACGCTGCCCAGCCAGGGTTCGACCACCTGCAGCAGCGGCACCTACGCCCGCAAGCACAACCCGTGGTTCGCGTTCAGCAACGTCCCGACGTCGACGGCGAAGACCTTCGCGCAGTTCCCGACGGACTTCACCACCCTGCCGAAGGTCTCCTTCGTGGTGCCGAACCTGTGCAGCGACATGCACGACTGCTCGGTCTCCACCGGTGACACCTGGCTGAAGAACAAGCTGGGCGCGTACGCGACCTGGGCGAAGACCCACAACAGCCTGCTCGTCGTCACCTTCGACGAGGACAACCGGCTGAGCGGCAACAAGATCCCGACCGTGCTGTACGGCCAGCCGGTCAAGGCCGGTTCGTCGTCCGCGACGACCTACAACCACTACAACATGCTCCGCACGCTGGAGGACCTGGCGGGTCTCGGCACGCACGCCGGCAACGCCGCCTCCGCCTCGGACATCACCGGTATCTGGGCGAGCTGAGACCGGTGTACGTCGCGGACAGCCGCGGCGGAGCCGGCACCGAGGTCCGGGACGCGTCGCGTCCCGGGCCCCGGGCCACCGCCGTCGCCCCCACCGTCCTCGTCCTGGGCACCGTCAGCCTGATCACCGACGTCTCGTCGGAGATGGTCACCGCGGTGCTCCCCCTCTACCTCGTGGCCGGGCTCGGGCTCTCCCCGCTCGGCTTCGGCCTGCTCGACGGCGTCTACAACGGCTTCAGCGCGCTGGTGCGGCTGGTCGGCGGCCACCTCGCCGACCGGGGCGGCGGCCGGCACAAGGCCGTGGCGGCCGTCGGCTACGGACTGTCAGCGGTGTGCAAGCCCGCGCTGCTCCTGGTCCACAGCCTCCCCCTGATCGGTGCCGTCCTCGCGGTCGACCGGACCGGCAAGGGGCTGCGCACCGCACCGCGGGACGCGCTGATCTCGCTGTCCTCGGCGCCGGAGACGCGCGGGCGGGCCTTCGGCGTGCACCGCGCCATGGACACCGCCGGGGCGCTGCTGGGACCGCTGGTCGCGTTCCTCATCCTGCGGCAGGCCGCCGAGGGGTACGACGCCGTCTTCACGGTGAGCTCCTGCGTGGCCGCCCTGGGAGTGCTGGTGCTGCTGCTCTTCGTGCCGGGCGGCCGCGGCGGGGTTCCCGCCCCCGCATCCGCGGACTCGCCCACATCCACCGCCCCCGCGCCCTCGCTGCGGGCGTCCCTGGCGCTGCTGCGCCGCCGGGACGTGCGGAGGCTGACGGTCTGCGCGACGCTGCTGGGCCTGTCGACGGTCAGCGACTCCTTCGTCTACCTGCTGCTCCAGCACCGCCTCGGCGTCCCCGACCGCTGGTTCGCGCTGCTCCCCCTGGGCACCGCGGCGGCCTTCCTGCTGCTCGCGATGCCGCTGGGGCGGCTGGCCGACCGCATGGGCCGCTGGCGGATGTTCCTGGCGGGGCACGTCGCCCTGCTCGCCGCGTACGGGCTGCTGCTCGCGCACGGCCCGGCGTACGCCGTCCTGCTGCTGCACGGCGCCTTCTACGCCGCCACGGACGGGGTGCTGATGGCCGCCGCGTCCACCGCCGTACCCGACGAGCTGCGCGGTGCCGGGCTCGCCCTCGTCCAGACCGGGCAGGCCGCGGCCCGCTTCGCCGCCTCCCTGGCCTTCGGCGCGGCCTGGACGGCCTGGGGCGACCGCGCGGCCCTCACCACCGCCGCGCTGGCGCTGACGGTGTGCGCGGTCTGCGCCGTGTACCTGCGTCCCGCGCCGAGCAAGTGACCCCCGAGGAAAGGCCCCCCATGAACACCCGCAGCCGTCTGTTCGTGCTGCTCGCCGCCGTGGCGGCGCTGGCCGCGGTCGCCGCCGTGTCCGTGCTGCGCGCCGCCGACCGCGCGGCGGAGAAGGACCGCCCGCAGGCGGGCGGCCCCGTGGTGACGGCGGGGACGGTGACGCTGGCGCCGGACACACCCCGCATGGTGTTCCGCAACATGGCGTGGGGCCCGCACCGGGACGAGCTCGCCACCGTCCCGGCCGGCAGCCCCGAGGCAGCGCGCACCGCCTCCGACGTCACGTGCCTGCGCTTCTACGCGGCCGCGGGCACCGGTATCTGCCTGCAGTCGGTCAAGGGCGCCGTCCAGGACACCTACCGCGCCGTCGTGCTCGACGCCCGGCTGCACGAGCTGCGCCACTTCCCCCTCGCGGGCATCCCGACCCGGGCCCGGGTATCGCCCAGCGGGCGCATGGCCGCCTGGACCGTGTTCGTCGGGGGCGACTCCTATGCGGGCACGAACTTCTCCACGCGTACCTCCGTCCTCGACACCCGTACCTGGGCCCTCGTCACGAACCTCGAGGACTTCCGGATCACCCGGGACGGCCGGCCCTACCACGCCGCCGACGTCAACTTCTGGGGCGTGACCTTCTCCGACGACACCCACTTCTACGCCACCCTGGGCACCGGCGGCCGCACCTACCTCGTCCGCGGCGACGTCGCGGCCCGCTCCGTCCGCACGCTGCGCAGCAACGTCGAGTGCCCCTCGCTCTCACCCGACGGCACCCGGCTGGTCTTCAAGAAGCGCGTCGCGGGCCTCTCCCCCGACGCGCCCTGGCGGCTGTACGTCCTGGACCTGGCCACCATGCGCGAGACCCCGCTCGCCGAGCGGCGCAGCGTCGACGACCAGGTCGTCTGGCGCGACGACCACACGGTCGTCTACGCCCTCGCCGGGGACTTCGGCGCGGACCTGTGGACGGTGCCCGCCGACGGCACCGGCACGGCCCGCCGCATGATGACGGCGGCGCTGGCTCCCGCCTACCTCGGGTAGGCCCTGCGCGGCCCCGGCCGGGGCCCCGTCCGCTCAGGTCGCCAGCGACACGTCGGTCGCCTTGACCAGCGCGACGACCTGGGCGCCCTCGGCGACGCCCAGCTCGTCGAGGGCCTCCCGGGTGATCACGGCGGTCAGCTCGCGGCCGCCCCCGAAGTCGACCCGCACGCTCGCCATGGCCTCGCCCGGCGTCACTCCGGCGACGGTCCCGGGGATGCGGTTGCGGATGCTGATGCCCTGCACCGGAGCCGTCGCCAGGGAGACCTCCGTCGCCTTGATCAGCACCGTCACCCCGCCGCCGGGGATGATGCCGAGCTCCCGCACGGCCTCGGCCGTCACGGCCGCCGTGAAGTCCGGTCCCCCGCCGTCGAGGCGGACCGTGACCACGGCCATCACCTCGCCCGGGACCACCGAGGCGACCTTGCCGACGATCTGGTTGCGAATGCTCAGTGCCATGAGCGGCACCGTAAGCCCGTCCGCGGCGCGCCGCGCGGAACGACCCGCCGCCCGCCCCGGGCACGGGCGGCGGTCCTGCCCCGCCGGCGGCGGCTCAGGCGGTGACCAGGTCCGCCCAGCGGGTGAACCCGGCGCAGTCGGCGCGGATGCCGTGCCGTGTCGAGAGGGCGCCCACGATGCCGAGGCCCCGGCCGTGCTCGTCGGGGTCGGTGGATCCCCCCGGCATGCATGGTCGGGCCGACGGACCCGAGTCGGTCACCTCGATGTGCAGGGCGCTGTGCCCGTCGACCTCCGTCCAGCAGATGCGCAGGGAGGCGGGGCCGTCGGCGTGCACGATCGCGTTCGTGGTCAGCTCGGATATCACCAGCAGCGCGTCCTCGGCGACCTCCGGGCACAGCTCCCACTCCGCCAGCACGCCCCGTACCCGCCGGCGCACCAC
This sequence comes from Actinacidiphila glaucinigra, assembly GCF_035918135.1. NCBI lineage: Bacteria > Bacillati > Actinomycetota > Actinomycetes > Kitasatosporales > Streptomycetaceae > Actinacidiphila > Actinacidiphila glaucinigra. Next base: position 6,253,728 of record NZ_CP109144.1, on the reverse strand, counting down.
GGACAGGGCGCCGGGGATGTGCGACAGCGCGCAGACGTGCACATCCTCGCGCTGCGGCATCGTCTCGGGCTCTGCCGCCATGGTGTCCTCCTCCCAGGGAAGTCCCGCCGGGTGGACTCCCGGACCTGCACGAAAGCTTCCGAGACGGGACATCGCGGGTCAATGAATCGGGGTCGCCATTGTCGAACGCCGCCCTCGTAGGCCGAACGACCTGCGGAAACGCGCTGATGCCCATCGTGGTTGCCGGGGATAGCATCGACGTATGGCCGGCCCGCTGCAGTCCATCGAACGGGCGGCGGCGATCCTCAGGCTCCTGGCCGGCGGTCCCCGCCGGCTCGGGCTGGGCGAAGTGGCCGCCTCCCTCGGACTGGCGAAGGGCACGGCACACGGCATCCTGCGCACCCTCCAGCACGTGGACTTCGTCGAGCAGGACCCGGCGACCGGGAAGTACCAGCTCGGGGCGGCCCTGCTGCACCTGGGCACCAGCTACCTCGACGTCAACGAGCTGCGGTCCCGGTCGATCAACTGGGCCGACGCGCTGGCCGCCCGCAGTGGGGAGGCGGTGCGCCTCGGCACCCCGCTGGAGGGCCAGGTCCTCGTCGTCCACCACGTCTTCCGGCCCGACGACAGCCTCCAGACGCTCGACGTCGGCGCCCTGCTGCCGCTGCACGCCTCCTCGCTCGGCAAGATCCTGCTGGCGTACGGGGCGGCGCCGCTGGAGCCGCTGCTGAAGGAGGAACTGGAGGCGTACACCCGGCACACCCTGGTGGTCCCGGAGGACCTGAGGAGCGCCCTCGCCGAGGTCCGCGAGCAGGGCTGGGCGGCGGAGGTCCAGGAGATGTCGATGGGCGAGGCCGGGGTCGCGGCGCCGATCCGCAGCTCGGGCGGCCTCGTCGTGGGCGCGATCTGCCTGTCCGGCCCGGTCGAGCGGATCTGCGACACCAGGGGCCGCCCCCAGGCGTCCCTGGTCACGCTGCTCCGGGAGGCCGCGCGGGCGATCTCCAGGGACCTCGGCGCCGCCCGCTGGTGAGGCCCGCCCGCACTCCGGACCCGAAGGGCACGAGAAGAGAAGGAACACAAGCAACACAAGGAATACAAGGAACGCGAGGGACACGGCGAACGCGACGAAGGCACGGGAAAACCCGGGAAAGCATCGGAAAGCAGGCCCCGACCATGGTTGAACGGTATGTGCTGTCCATCGACCAGGGCACCACCTCCACCCGATGCATCCTCTTCGACCACCGGGGCCGCCTGGTGTCGGTCGCCCAGCGCGAGCACCAGCAGCACTTCCCCAGGCCCGGCTGGGTCGAGCACGACGCGCTGGAGATCTGGCGCAACCTGGAGCGCATCGTGCCGCAGGCGCTGTCCTCCGCCGAGATCGCGGCGGACGAGGTCGCCGCGATCGGCATCGCCAACCAGCGGGAGACGACCGTGCTGTGGGACCCGAGCACGGGCGTACCGCTGGGCCGGGCCATCGTCTGGCAGGACACCCGTACCGCGCCGCTCGTCGAGCGGCTGCGCAAGGACCCCGGCGACGACTTCTTCCTGGACCGCTGCTGCCTGCCGCCCTCCACCTACTTCTCCGCGCCGCGGATCCGCTGGCTCTTCGACGAGGTGCCCGGGCTGGAGCAGCGCGCCCGCGACGGGGAGCTGCTCTTCGGGACGATGGAGACCTGGCTGATCTGGAACCTGACGGGCGGGGTCGACGGCGGCCTGCACATCACCGACGCCACCAACGCCAGCCGCACCATGCTGATGAACATCCGCTCGCTGACCTGGGACCAGGACCTGCTGGACTTCTTCGGCGTCCCCCGCGTGATGCTCCCGGAGATCCACGCGTCCGCCGAGAACTACGGCGCGGCCCGGACCGTCCTGCCCGGGGTCCGCATCACCGCCGCCCTGGGGGATCAGCAGGCGGCGCTCTTCGGCCAGACCTGCTTCTCCCCCGGCGACGCGAAGTGCACCTACGGGACCGGCAGCTTCCTGCTGCTCAACACCGGTTCCACGATGATCAGATCACGGCACGGGCTGCTCTCCACGGTCGCGTACAAGATCGACGACCAGCCGGCGGTCTACGCCCTGGAGGGCTCGATCGCCGTCACCGGCTCACTGGTGCAGTGGTTCCGCGACCGCCTCGGCCTGATCAGCAGCGCCCCCGAGATCGAGACCCTCGCCCTGACCGTCGAGGACAACGGCGGCTGCTACATCGTGCCCGCCTTCTCCGGTCTCTTCGCCCCCCACTGGCGCAGCGACGCCCGCGGCGTCATCGTCGGCCTCACCTCGTACATCACCAAGGGGCACCTGGCCCGGGCCGTCCTGGAGGCCACCGGCTGGCAGACCCGCGAGGTCGTCGACGCCATGAACGCCGACTCCTCCATCGGGCTGAAGGAGCTCAAGGTCGACGGCGGCATGACCGCGGACAACCTGCTCATGCAGTTCATCGCCGACGTGCTCGACGTCCCCGTGGTCCGCCCGATGGTCGCCGAGACGGTGTCCCTGGGCGCCGCCTACGCAGCCGGCCTGGCCTCCGGCTACTGGCCGGACCTGAAGGTGCTGCGGAACAACTGGCACCGCGCCGGGCAGTGGCTGCCCGGCATGGACCCCGGGCGCCGCGAGGCCGAGTACGAGAACTGGCAGCGTGCCGTCGAGCGCTCCATCGGCTGGATCAGACAGCCCGGGGCCCCGTGACCGAGGGCGTGACCAGGGCCACCGCCCGGCCGGTCACCCGCACCCGCGGGTCCCCCGGGTCGACGGCCACCAGCAGCTCGCTCGGGCGGCCCATGTCCTCGCCCTGCCGCACCACCACCCGGGCCGGCTCCGCCACCAGGCCGAGCTCCCGCAGGTAGCCGCCGAAGGCCGCCGCGGCCGCGCCGGTCGCCGGGTCCTCGACGACCCCGCCCACCGGGAAGGGGTCGCGGGCGTGGAAGCGGTCCGGGGCCTCCCGCCAGACCAGGTGCACCGTGGTCCACCCGTGGCGGCGCATGACGTCGGCGAGGGCCTCGAAGTCGTACGCGAGGTCCGCCAGCCGGGCCCGGGCGGCGGCGGCCAGCACCAGGTGGTGAACCCCTCCGAACGCCACGTGCGGCGGCAGCGCGGGGTCCAGCTCGCCGCGCTCCCAGCCGAGCGCGGCGAGCGCCGCGTCCAACTCGGCGTCCTCGGCCGGGCGGGACCGTGTCGGCACGCTGGTGAGCGTGGCGTGCAGCGCCCCCTCGCCGTCGGCGGCGGTCAGCACGGGGATCTCCCCCGCCGGGGTGTCGAAGACCAGCTCACCGGGCCCGATGCGCTCCGCCAGCGCGACGGCGGTCGCGACGGTCGCGTGACCGCAGAAGTCGACCTCGGCGAGGGGGCTGAAGTAGCGCAGGGTGAACCGCCGGCGGGCGGGGTCCGCTTCCGTGACGAACGCCGTCTCGGAGTAGCCGACCTCGGCGGCGAGGCCGAGCATGCGCTGCTCGTCGAGGCCCGAGGCATCGAGGACGACGCCCGCGGGATTGCCCCCGGCGGGGTCGGAGCTGAAGGCGGTGTAGCGCAGCACGTCGGTACCGGTTCCGGATGTCATGCCGTCCACGCTGCCACACCACGTGCCATCGATGCGGGCGACCCCGACCCTCCCGGTACCCGGACCGGCTGCGCCGGCCACGACCGGACGCCACCCGGATCACCCCGGCGGTCTGACGCGTGCGCCGACAGGCCGCGCAACGCCTGGTACAGATCGCCGTGGACCGACCGCCAGTGGACGGAACCGTCGTCGTTCAGGCTGCCCATGGACCAGTCGTCGTCCTCGAGTTGCTTCACGATGCACAGGGTGTGGAAACCCAGGACGATCTGCGGCCGCATCACCTCGTCGGCCCCGTCGGCGGCGACCCGCTTCACCATCCGGTCCGGATCCAGCACGACGGCCTTCCGGTCGCCGGACACCTCCCGGATCCGTTGAAGGGTCCACCCCGCGGGCAACCGCGCCCCTGTCGTCCAAGGATGACCCCGTCCTCCCCGTGACTACAGCTCGCACCACCCCCCTTCACCGGGCACTCCCGTCCGTACGAAGTCCTGCACGACGGCCCACGCCCGATCGACGCCCAGCACAAAGCCGCCCGTGAACTCCGCGAGGCCGTCCATCACCGGGACCCCGGCCACGACCCCCGGGGGAACGGTCCCGTCACCCACGCGAAGGGACATCGCCCCCGCGTCCTCCAGCAGGTGGACGACCGCGTGATCGCCCCTGAAGCCCATGGACAGCCAGGGGAACTCGGCCCCCGGCAGACCGACTTCGAGGTACCCCTGCCCGCGCGAACGCAGTTCGCCGAAGCGGTCGGACAGACCTCGAAGGTCCGTATGCCTCTCGTCCGGACAGAACCGTCCAGACTCCGGCGACGTGGCCGCCCACACCGCTCCGGGAAGAGGACCCGGGTGTGCGGTCACCCGGAGTGCTGCGCTCGGGAGGGCCATCCCCCGCCGGCGAACTGGCGAGCCCAGTAATAGGGGTTCACCTCCGCGAGCGTCCGCCCCTCCCACCGGGTGGGATCGCCGTCCCTTGGGACGGCCACCTCGACGGACGGCCCCCACAACGCGAGACGCTCCTGGCAGACGCCACAGGGCGGCAGAATCAGAATCCTGTCACGCTCCACGTCACGGCAGACACAGACGGAAGCGGTGACGACCCGGTCCTGCGTATAGGCCTGGATGAACGCCCCGGTCTCCTGGCAGAGCGCGACCGAGCCGTGCATGTTGTCGAGACCCACGCTGGTCACAATGCCCCCGTCGGCGAGCCGCACCGCGGCCGCGCCACCCGCTTCACCCGGAGGCCAGCGTCGGTCCATCAGTTCCACGGCCGCGTCCACGAGCGTCTGATCGAGTTGCATGCGCCGGATTCTGGCACGGAGTTCGGATCCGCTCCCGGCCGCGAGACACCTCGCCGGACGGCGGCATCCTGTGCTGATCATTCGCGACGAGGGAAGGTGAAGACGCGGTTCACGGAGACGAGGTGCGCAGGAAGTGCATCGGGCTTCCACCGACCTGCGATTACCAGAGCGAGCACTGTGACCTGCGGGAGCCGGTCTGTCCGGCGTTGCCGCATCTCTGTCCGCCGGATCCTGCACCGCGGCGGGCGGGATTGGAACACTGGACAGATGTTCATCGAGACTCTTGTGCCTGTGTCGAGTGACCCCGCAGTGGACCTGTTCGTGGTGCAATCCGACGGCTCTGTTGAGCGGCCTCTGCTGGTGATCCACGGAGGTCCTGATTGGGATCACACGTATCTACGTGAACCCGTCGCCGAGCTCGCCGATCACCGCCGGATCATCCTGCCGGACCTACGCGGCTGTGGGCGTTCGACCCGCGGCCTGGCCGATGACGAGTACACACCCGCAGCGACGATCACCGACCTCGTCCGTCTGCTGGACACGTTGGAGATCGAGCGGGCAGACATCCTCGGTTTCTCGTACGGAGGGCTGATTGCCCAGCGGCTCGTTTTGGCCGTACCTGAACGTGTCCGCCGCTTGGTGGTTGCGTCGAGCAGTGTCCTGCCAGTGCCCCCGGATGCATTCGACGGTTGGCACGAGCGCACTGAACGCATGACCGCCGAGGCCGAGGTCTGGTCTGACCCCTCGCTGTCGGGACCCGAACTCACCCGAGCAGCTGCTCTGGCCAGCGCCCCAGCTAACGTCTGGCGTCCGGACGCTCTGCCTGGCTACCTCGATGTCCTGAAAGGCATCTACTTCTCCGCCGAGTGGATGCGGCCCTGGCAAGCTGGCACGCTGCCGAGCCCCCGCCATCCGGATACACCCCAGCGGCTCGCAGATGTCGGCATCCCCATGCTTCTGCTACACGGGCGACAGGACATGACCTTCCCTGCCGACCTCGTCGAACCCACCGTCAAGCTGATCCCCACCGCACGAGCCTCGGTACTTGAGGAAGCAGGGCACATGGCCCACATCGACCAACCCCGCGCTTGGCTGGCGGCTTTGGAGGACTTTCTCTCTGAAGAGTGACGGGCACAGTGGCCGGCGGTCGTCAGTCCGCCCAGTTGTGACCGATGGGGGCAGGAGCCCCAGTTTGGAAGACTGAGGCTGTGGACCATGCCTCGCCTGGACAGACGCTGACCTGTGGCAACGTGGGGTCGTCACTGCTGTTCCCCGTGGCTCCCCGTTCGGCACCGCCGGACGTGCACGGGTATGGCACGCACTATGGCTCGCCCATGAATCGCGTGCTCTGGACAGTCCTGGCTTTCGTTCTCTCCGTTCTTGCGGTCGGCGAATGAGACGACTCCGGGCCGACGGCATCGCGCTGCCGGCCCGGATCACGTCGTCCTCGGGAAACCCCGCTGACCTGCGGCTACAGGTTCGGGAGGTTCTTACGGAGCTCGAACGCCGTGACCTCGCTCCGGTACTCCTCCCACTCCTGCTTCTTGTTGCGCAGGAAGAAGTCGAAGACGTGCTCCCCGAGCGTCTCGGCGACCAGCTCGCTGCGCTCCATGAGGGAGATGGCCTCGCCCAGGTTCTGCGGGAGGGGCGAGATGCCGAGCGCACGGCGCTCGCCGTCGGAGAGGGCCCAGACGTCGTCGTCGGCGCCGGGCGGGAGCTCGTAGCCCTCCTCGATGCCCTTGAGGCCCGCGGCCAGGAGGACGGCGTAGGCGAGGTAGGGGTTGGCGCCCGAGTCGAGGGAGCGGACCTCGACGCGGGTGGAGCCCGTCTTGCCGGGCTTGTACATCGGGACGCGGATGAGCGCGGACCGGTTGTTGTGGCCCCAGCAGATGTACGAGGGCGCCTCGCCGCCGGCGCCCGCGGTGCGGTTGGCACCGCCCCAGATGCGCTTGTACGAGTTGACCCACTGGTTGGTGACCGCGGAGATCTCGTCGGCGTGCCGCAGCAGGCCCGCGATGAAGGAGCGGCCGACCTTCGACAGCCGGTACTCGGCGCCGGACTCGTGGAAGGCGTTGCGGTCGCCCTCGAAGAGGGAGAGGTGGGTGTGCATGCCGGAGCCCGGGTGCTGGCTGAAGGGCTTGGGCATGAACGTGGCGTTCACGCCCTGCTCCAGCGCCACCTGCTTCATGACCAGCCGGAAGGTCATGATGTTGTCGGCGGTGGACAGCGCGTCCGCGTACCGCAGGTCGATCTCCTGCTGGCCGGGGGCGCCCTCGTGATGGGAGAACTCCACCGAGATGCCCATCGACTCCAGCATCGTGATGGCCTGGCGGCGGAAGTCCTGGCCCACGTTCTGCGGGGTGTGGTCGAAGTAGCCGGAGTTGTCGGCGGGCACCGGCACGGTGCCGTCCAGCGGCAGGTTCTTCAGCAGGAAGAACTCGATCTCGGGGTGCGTGTAGAAGGTGAACCCGAGGTCGGAGGCCTTGGCCAGGGACCGCTTGAGGACGAAGCGGGGGTCGGCGTACGACGGGGAGCCGTCCGGCATGAGGATGTCGCAGAACATCCGGGCCGTGCCGGGGGCCTCGGCGCGCCACGGCAGGATCTGGAAGGTACCGGGGTCCGGCTTGGCGATCATGTCCGACTCGTACACCCGGGCGAAGCCCTCGATCGCGGACCCGTCGAAGCCGATGCCCTCGTCGAAGGCCTGCTCCAGCTCGGCCGGCGCCACGGCGACCGACTTGAGATAACCCAGCACGTCGGTGAACCACAGCCGCACAAAACGGATGTCGCGCTCCTCGAGGGTGCGGAGCACGAACTCCTGCTGCTTATCCATAGCTATCCAACCTCACAGGTCATGGGGCCTGTTGTCCGTGCCGGCTCGAGCGAGGGCCAGACCAGTATCGCGCCACGGGATTACCGGACTGTTTCGGCGGCGGCCGGTACCGCCGGACACCCCTCGCCACCATTGTGATGCACCCTTGCGATCTTGACACAGGGGGACGACCCCGGAAAGGCCCGTCCGCCACGGCTTCCGGGGCCGAGTGCGCGACCCCACAGGCGCCGCCCACGGCATCGCGTCGATTTGACGATTACACTGGGCGGCGTGCCTCAACTTCGCCTCGCCCTGAATCAGATCGACTCCACCGTCGGCGACCTCGCCGGGAACGCGGAGTCGGTGGTGCGCTGGACCCGGCACGCGGCCGAACAGGGAGCCCACCTCGTGGCCTTCCCGGAGATGGCGCTGACCGGGTACCCCGTGGAGGACCTCGCCCTGCGCTCCTCCTTCGTCGAAGCCAGCCGTGCCGCCCTGGAGGCGCTCGCCGAGCGCCTGGCGGCCGAGGGCTTCGGAGAGCTGCCCGTGGTCGTCGGCTACCTCGACCGCAGCGAGAAGGCCCAGCCCCGCTACGGCCAGCCCGCCGGCTCGCCGCGCAACGCCGCGGCCGTGCTGCACGGCGGGAAGGTCGTACTCAAGTTCGCCAAGCACCACCTGCCGAACTACGGCGTCTTCGACGAGTTCCGCTACTTCGTGCCCGGAGACACCCTCCCGGTGGTCCGGGTGCACGGTGTTGACGTCGCCCTCGCCATCTGCGAGGACCTGTGGCAGGACGGCGGCCGGGTGCCCGCCGCCCGCACCGCCGGCGCCGGGCTGCTGCTCTCCGTCAACGCCTCCCCGTACGAGGTAGCCAAGGACGACACCCGCCTCGACCTGGTGCGCAAGCGCGCCCAGGAGGCCGGCTGCACCCTCGCCTACCTCGCCATGATCGGCGGACAGGACGAGCTCGTCTTCGACGGCGACTCGATCGTCGTCTCCGAGGACGGCGAGGTGATCGCCCGGGCCCCGCAGTTCGAGGAGGGCTGCGTCCTGGTCGACCTCGACCTGCCCGCCGCGGACACCACCAAGGTGCCGGGCGGCATCGCCGACGACGGCCTGGAGATCGAGCACGTCACCCTCTCCGCCGAGCCGCTCCCCGCGTACGAGCCCGAGGTGCACGGCGGCCAGGCCCCGCGGCTGGGCGACGACGAGGAGGTCTACACCGCGCTGGTCGTCGGCCTGCGGGCGTACGTCGCCAAGAACGGCTTCCGCTCCGTGCTGATCGGCCTCTCCGGCGGCATCGACTCCGCCCTCGTCGCGGCCATCGCCTGCGACGCCGTCGGGGCGGCCAACGTGTACGGCGTCTCCATGCCGTCGCGGTACTCCTCCGACCACTCCAAGGACGACGCCGCCGAGCTGGCCCGGCGCACCGGCCTGAACTTCCGCACCGTGCCGATCGGCCCGATGTTCGACGCCTACATGGGCTCCCTGGGGCTGACCGGGCTGGCGGAGGAGAACCTCCAGTCCCGGCTGCGCGGCACGATGCTCATGGCCGTCTCCAACCAGGAGGGGCACATCGTCCTCGCCCCGGGCAACAAGAGCGAGCTGGCGGTCGGCTACTCCACGCTGTACGGCGACTCGGTCGGCGCGTACGGGCCCATCAAGGACGTCTACAAGACGACCGTCTTCCGCCTCGCGCAGTGGCGCAACCAGGCCGCGGCGGAGCGGGGCCAGACCCCGCCGATCCCCGAGAACTCCATCTCCAAGCCCCCGAGCGCGGAGCTGCGCCCCGGCCAGGTCGACACGGACTCCCTGCCGGACTACGACGTCCTGGACCGGGTGCTGGCGATGTACGTCGACCAGGACAAGGGGCGCGACGCGATCGTCGCCGCCGGGTTCGAGGCGGAGCTGGTGGCGAAGGTGCTGCGGATGGTGGACACGGCGGAGTACAAGCGGAGGCAGTATCCGCCGGGGACGAAGATCTCGGCGAAGGGGTTCGGGAAGGACCGGAGGCTCCCCATCACGAACCGCTGGCGCGAGCACGCGTGACGCTGCGCCGGCGGTCCGGGGTGGTGCGTCCGGGGGTGCCCCTTGCGGCCCGTCGCTGTGTGCGGGCTGTCTGGGCCTGCGGCGGTACCAGGCCGTACCGGCCGGTTCCGCTGTGGTCGGCTGTTGCGCCGTCTCGCGCCCTTCGGGCGCAAAGACGCGGGCCGCGGAGGGGAGGGTGGGGGCCGCCCTCCTCGGCAGTGTGCGGGTGGGCGGGTGGCCGGGGTTCAGGCTCCGGAGCGGGTCCCCTCCCCAGTGGCGCGGGTCTCGCCGCCGTCCGCGGGTGCGGATGGCGACGAGACCGGAACCGTACGAACAACCGGCTCCACTCCGGAGCCTGAACCCGCGCCGACCGCCGACCCGCACCGCGTGGGGGCGGGCCACCCCACCGTCCCGTCCGCAGCGCGCCGCTTCGCGCCCGAAGGGCGCGAGACGAACCCGCACCCGTCCACGGGCACCATCGCCCCAGCGCTGCCCCGAACCGGGCCCGAAGCAGGGCCCGACCCCCGTTTCGGGCAGGCGTCTCAGCCACGGCCGGGGGCGCCCGCCGTCAGCCCACCCGCTCCGCGGACCGCACCACGGCGTCGGACGCCACGACGACCCGGGAGGAGGACGACGCCGCCCCCGAACCCCCCGCCGCGCGCCGCTCCCACAGCCCTCCGGCCGTGGCGATCCCCACCCCGATGACCGCCAGCCCCGCGCCCGCCACCGCCGGGGCGGTGTAGCCGAGGCCGTGCGCGAGCACGACCCCACCGAGCCAGGCACCGCCCGCGTTGGCCAGGTTGAACGCGGCCTGGTTCGCCGCGGAGGCCAGCGCCGGGGCGTGCCGGGCCTTCTCCATGACGAGCATCATCATGGGCGACCCCGCGGCGAACGCCGCGACCCCGAGCAGGACGACCGTGAGCGCCGCGCTCCAGCGGGCGTGCAGGGTGACCGTGAACAGCAGCAGGACGACCGCGAGCGCGCCGAGCCCGCCGAGGAGGGCGGGCCGCAGGGCGCGGTCGGCGAGGCGGCCGCCGAGGAGGTTGCCGATCGTCGCGCCGACACCGAAGAGGGCGAGGACCAGGGTGACGCTCCCGTCCCCGAACCCGGCGACCTCCGTGAGCATGGGCGTGACGTAGCTGTAGACCGCGAAGACCGCGGCGAAGCCGAAGATCGTGGTGGCCAGCGTCAGCCAGACCTGCCCGCTGCGGAAGGCCGACAGCTCCCGGCGCAGTCCGCCGCCCGGGGTGAGCGGGATGCGGGGGACGAGCAGGGCGATGCCGGCGATGGCGACGAGGCCGATGACGCCGACGGTGAGGAAGGTGGCGCGCCACCCGAGGTGCTGTCCGAGGAGGGTGGCGGCGGGGACGCCCACGATGTTCGCGACGGTGAGGCCGGCGATCATCAGGGAGACCGCACGGGCCTTGCGCGCGGGGTCGACCATGCTCGCGGCGACGACCGCGCCGACGCCGAAGAAGGCGCCGTGCGGGAGTCCGGACAGCACGCGGCCGGCGAGCAGCCAGCCGAAGCCGGGGGCGAGCGCGGAGAGGGTGTTGCCGACGGTGAACAGGCCCATGAGGGAGATCAGCAGGGCCTTGCGCGGCATCCGCGTGGTGATCGCGGCGAGGAGGGGGGCGCCTATGACGACGCCGAGGGCGTAGCCGGAGACGAGGTAACCGGCGGTCGGGATGGAGGTGTGCAGGTCGTCCGCGACGTCGGGCAGCAGGCCCATCATCACGAACTCCGTCGTACCGATGCCGAATGCGCTGATCGCCAGTGCGAGCAGGGCGAGAGGCATGACAGGCCTTTCCGGGGCAGGGTTGCGAGCAGCTATAAGTTTAACTGCGGAACAAAGTCTGCCCGGCCCGTTCTTCCCGTGGGCGAAGAACTCGTTACGGGAGTGCTACCTTCGCGGCCACCGGCCGGTGGTCGCTGCCCGTCGCGGGCAGCACCCACGAGTCGGTCGGCTCCGCTCCCCTGACGAGGATCTGGTCGATGCGGGCGGTCGGGAAGCCGGCCGGCCAGCTGAAACCGAAGCCGTCGCCCGCGGCGCCCTGCGTGGAGCGCATCTGGGAGGTGATGTTGGCGAGCGCGCGGTCGTTCATCGTGCCGTTGAGGTCGCCCATGAGGATCACGTCGGGCACCTTCTCGTCCGCCACGGCCTCGCCGAGCGCGTCGGCGCTGCGATCGCGCTCGCCGGCGGTGAAACCCGCGTTGAACTTGACCCGCACCGAGGGCAGATGGGCGACGTAGACCGCGACCTTCCCGTGCGGGGTGGCGGCGGTGGCGCGCAGGGCGCGGACCCAGCCGAGCCGGATGTCCACCGGCCGCACCTGGCTGAGCGGGTACCTGCTCCACAGCCCGACGGTGCCCAGCCTGGCGTGGTACGGGTAGCGGGCCTTCAGACCCGACTCGTAGACGGCGGCCTTCCCGGCGGGGATCTCCTCCAGCGCGACGAGGTCGGCCCCGGAGCCGACGAGGGCCTGGGCGGTGCGGGCGGGGTCGGGGTTGTCGGCGTTGACGTTGTGGGTCACCACGGTGAGGTCGCCGCCGCCGGTGTGCTTGTCCGTGAGGAGCCCGCCGAAGAAGTGCAGCCACACCACGGTCGGCAGCAGGACGGCGATCAGCGCGGTGGCCGAGCGCCGCAGCAGCCCGACCGCCAGCAGCACCGGGAGCACGAGCCCGAGCCACGGCAGGAAGGTCTCCAGCAGGCTGCCCAGGTTGCCGACCCGGTTGGGCACCGCTCCGTGAAAGGCCATCACCACGGTGATGGCGACGGCCAGTACGGCCGTGACGATCCCCCGCCGCCACATGCCGTCGCCGAACGCCCAGTACCGCCGGAAGCGTCCGAAACGTCCGTTCGCACCCGAACCCTGCGGCTTGTCACCGCTGTCGGTGGTCACGTCCGCGTCGTACGCCTGAGCCATGGGGGGAGTCCTCACTGTCTTGCCAGGTGCTCAGTCGACCATAGGGGATCGACGCCCGGAGGACGGGACTCGCCGGGCGACGGGTTCCCCGCCGGGCCGCCCACGGGACGCCCTGTGACAGAACGAGGACATTCCCCTTGTTCCCTGACGCGTTCAGTTCCCGGCGCGGACACCCTGCAGCACCGCGTCGACGATCAGCTCGGACAGCCCCTCCGGCAGCGCCGCGTCGGGGCGCAGCATCGAGCGGGACAGCATGGGGCCGAGGAAGAGGTCGCCGAGGAGTTCCGGGTCGATGTCCGCGCGGAGTTCGCCGGTGCGGACGCCGCGCCGCAGGACCTCGCCGACCTGCGCGCGCCGTGCCGCGATGACGGTGTCGTGGTAGGCGGCCCACAGTTCGGGCTCGTTCTGGGCCTGGGCGATGACGTTGCGCAGCAGGGCGGAGGAACGCTTGACCAGGGCTCTGCGCCGTATGAACTCGACGCAGGTGACCAGGTCGTCACGGACCGAGCGGCCGGCGAGCCGCGGCGTCTGCTCGTCCACGGACTTCATGACGTCCAGCATCAGCGCGTTCTTGCCCGCCCAGCGCCGGTAGACGGTGGCCTTGCCGACCCCGGCGGCGCGGGCGATGCGCTCCATCGACAGGTCGGCGATCGTGGCGCCCTCCTCCAGCAGGCTGAGGACGGCCTCGATGATCGCGGTGTCGGCGGCGGCGCTGCGCGGGCGGCCGCGTGCGACGCGCACGGAAGGCCCGGGCGACGTCCCGTCGCCCGGTTCCGTCCCCGCACGGGTGTCGGTCACCGCTCCGCCCCCACCGGGCTGGTCTCGCGTTCCTCCCCGCCCGCGGGGCGCGCCCCGGAGTTCCTGCCGGGCAGGAAGAACAGGACGACGAGCATGCCGAGCAGCGCGACACCGCTCGCGACGTAGGCGGTGACGTGCATGGCGTCGAGGAAGGCGTCCGTGGCCGGGGCGATCAGCGCCTTGCCCGCGGGACCCATGCCCTCGGCCACGGCGCGCGTGGCCTCGATGGACTCGCCGGCCCGGTGCTGCACCTCGGCGGGGAGGCCCGTCAGATGGTCCGCGATGCCGTCACGGTAGACCGTCGACATCAGCGAGCCCAGGACCGCAACGCCGAGTGCGCCGCCGACCTGCCGGAAGGTGTTGTTGACGGCGGAGCCGGAGCCGGCCTTCTCGCGCGGCAGGGAGGACATGATGGCGACGGTCGCGGGCGGCATCACGTGGGCCATGGCGGTGCCCATGAGGAAGAACAGCACCTCCAGCAGCCAGATCGGGCTGTCGGCGTCGAGCAACCGGAAGCCGAGGAAGCTGAGCGCTATGAGCGCGAGCCCGGTGGCGCAGGTGGCGCGGGCGCCGACGCGGTCGACGACCAGCCGGGCGCGGGGGGCGAAGACGAGCTGGGCGAGGGCGAGCGGGAGCAGCAGGAGGCCGGACTCCAGGGCGGTGTAGCCGCGCACGCTCTGGGTGTAGAAGACCATGAAGAAGGTCACGCCCATGAGCGCGAAGAAGACCAGGCCGATCGCGGAGACCGAGGCGGAGAAGGTCGGGTTGCGGAAGTAGGAGACGTCGAACGCGGGGTGGCTGCTGCGGGCCTCGTGCCAGACGAAGGCGCCGAGCACCACGAGGCCGCCCACGATGGGCGCCAGGGCCGTGGGGGCGGTGAAGTCCGCGAGCTGACCGCCCTTGATGATGCCGTACACCAGCAGCACCAGGCCGACGATGGAGAGCAGCACACCGAAGGGGTCGAGCCGGCCCGGCCGCGGGTCGCGCGAGTCGGGGACGATGAGCACCATCGCGACGAGGGCGACGGCGATGATCGGCACGTTCACCAGGAAGACCGAGCCCCACCAGAAGTGCTCGAGGAGCAGTCCGCCGGTGACCGGGCCGATGGCTATCGCGAGGCCCACCGCACCGGTCCATATGCCGATCGCCTTGGGCTGCTCCTCGCGCTCGAAGACGTTGATGATGATGGCGAGCGTGGCGGGCATCACGAAGGCGCCGCCGAAGCCCATGACCGCGCGGAAGGCGATCAGCTCGCCGGAGGAGCCGGCGAAGGCCGACAGCACCGACCCGACGCCGAAGACGGCCATGCCGAAGAGCAGCACCTTCTTGCGGCCGAGGCGGTCGCCGAGCAGGCCGGCGGTGAACAGCAGGCCGGCGAAGACCAGCGTGTAGGAGTTGATCGCCCACTCCAGCTGGCTCTGGGTGGCGCCCAGGCCGGTCGGAGCGGGCTCGGCGATCGTCTTCATCGCGACGTTGAGGATCGAGTTGTCCAGGACCACCACGAGGAGGCTGAACAGCAGGACGGTCAGGATCCCCCAGCGGCGGCGGTGGACCGCCTCCGGGACACCGAGGCTCGGCGGCTGCGCTGTGTCGGCGGGCATGCGGCCAACGTAGACCCGATTTCCGATACGGGACCGTTTCGTATTGTAAAACCTCGGCAAAAGGGGGAGCGGCGGACGCCCCCCTTTGCGCGAACGGCGGCGCGTGTCAGCATGGAAGCGGTCCGGGGACGCCGTGAGGGCGCCTCGAGATGACACAAGGAGCCGTTGCAATGACGCATGCCGTTCCGGCTGCCCAGACGCCCGCCCAGCCCGCTCCCGACAGCAGCAAGGCGCTGTACGGCGGCAAGGGGACACGGCGGATCACCGTCCGGGACATCGCCGCCGCCAAGGAGCGCGGCGAGAAGTGGCCCATGCTCACCGCCTACGACGCCATGACCGCCTCGGTCTTCGACGAGGCCGGCATCCCCGTGCTGCTGGTCGGCGACTCGATGGGCAACTGCCACCTCGGCTACGAGAGCACCGTCCCGGTCACGCTGGACGAGATGACGATGCTGTCCGCCGCCGTCGTGCGCGGCACCAAGCGCGCGATGGTCATCGGCGACCTGCCGTTCGGCTCGTACCAGGAGGGTCCGACGCAGGCGCTGCGCAGCGCGACCCGGCTGGTCAAGGAGGCCGGGGTGGGCGCCGTGAAGCTGGAGGGCGGCGAGCGCTCCGCCCAGCAGATCGAGCTGCTGGTCCAGGCCGGCATCCCCGTGATGGCCCACATCGGCCTCACCCCGCAGTCGGTCAACGCCTTCGGCGGCTACCCGGTCCAGGGCCGCGGCGAGGAGGCCGCCCAGCAGCTGCTGCGCGACGCGAAGGCCGTGCAGAACGCGGGCGCCTTCGCCGTCGTGCTGGAGCTGGTCCCCGCCGAGCTGGCCGCGGAGGTCACGCGCATCCTGCACATCCCGACGGTCGGCATCGGCGCGGGCGTGGAGTGCGACGCCCAGGTGCTGGTCTGGACGGACTTCGCGGGGATGACCGGCGGCCGGGTGCCGCGCTTCGTCAAGCAGTACGCGGCGCTGCGCGAGACCCTCGGCGGCGCCGCGAAGGCCTTCGCCGAGGACGTCGTGGGCGGCGCCTACCCGGCCCCGGAGCACAGCTTCCACTGATCTCCCGACGACCTGTCGCGGCGCCACGCGCGACTTCCCCTGAGGCGGTGCGACGCACCGCCGGCTTCCGCCCCGGGCACCCCCTCCCCGGGGCGGAAGTTTTTTTCTGAGGAGGTTGAGTACACCGCCCCTCGTCTCCGTATGAGTTGGCAACCGCCCACCAGGGGCGGAGCACCGACGAGACAATGCCGGGGGCCTTGGCATGAACGTTCCGAAGTTGCGCCGGTCAGTGGGGGCGGGGGCATTCGCCTCCGCCGCGCTGATCGTCGCCACCGCCTGCAACGCGGGCGTCGACAATGCCAGTCCCCCGGTGGGCGCGATCCAGGCGTCGCAGCCCGCAGCGGCCCCCGGTCTCCGGACCGTCGACAACGCCCAGCTCGGCAAACTGGTCACCGACGAGAAGGGCTGGGTGCTGTACCGCTTCGAGCAGGACAAGCCCAACCCGCCGACCTCGACCTGCACCGGCGAGTGCGCGACCCAGTGGCAGCCGGCCGCCGCGGTCTCGGACACCCAGGTGCAGGGCGTGGACCAGAACCTGGTCGGCAGCGTGAAGCGCGCCGACGGCACGATGCAGCTCACGCTCAACGGAATGCCGCTCTACCACTTCGCGGGCGACAAGAACCCGGGCGACACCAAGGGCCAGGGCGCGAACCGCACCTGGTACGCGGCCACCCCGGACGGCGAGAAGGCCGGGGCGCCCGCGCAGCCGAAGAGCGCCTCCACCGAGAACGGGTCAGACGGGTACTGATGGGACAGCAGGCATTGAGAGGACTCGACCCCCAGCGATCAGTAGGGCAGGATGCGCTCGTGGCCGACCATCGCTCAGGTGGGGTCCCCGAAGAGGACCTCATGCGGGCGCTCTACCGCGAACACGCGGGTGCGCTCTTCGCATACGTTCTTCGGCTGGTCGGCGGTGACCGCTACCTGGCCGAGGACGTGGTGCAGGAGACACTCCTGCGCGCGTGGAAGAGCGCGTCCCGGCTCGACCCGGGCGCCCGTTCCCTGCGGCCCTGGTTGGTGACGGTCGCCCGGCGGATCGTGATCGACGGCCACCGCAGCCGTCAGGCACGGCCCCCGGAGGCCTCCCCGGCCGCCCTCGACCAGCTCCCGGCCGAGGACGAACTCGAACGCTCCCTGAGGCTGATGACGATCTCCGACGCACTGGATGATCTCACCGAGGCCCACCGCCAGGTGCTGATCGAAACGTACTTCAAGGGCCGGACGGTCAACGAGGCCGCGGCGGCGCTGGGGGTACCGCCCGGCACCGTGCGCTCCCGCGTCTTCTACGCCCTCCGCTCCCTGAAAATCGCTCTTGAGGAAAGGGGTGTGACCACCTCGTGACGGTCTACGGTTACGGCTCCGGGGCAGGTGCCCCCCACGACCCGCACGTCGACGTCGGGGCCTACGTCCTCGGCGTGCTCGACGACGCCGACATGGCGCGCTTCGAGCAGCACCTCGCCATCTGCCACCAGTGCGGGCAGCAGCTCGACGAGTTGAGCGGCCTCGTGCCGGTGCTCGCCGAACTCGCCCCCGCCGGTGCCGGCGCACCCGTCCCGCCCAGCGGCGACAAGGTGCTCGGGCGTCTCCTCGGCAAGGTCTCCGACGAGCGCAAGACCCGCGCCCGGCGCAGGATGTTCGCGCTCGCCGCCTCCGTGGCGCTGATCGTGGCGGCCCCGACCGTCGCGGTGCTGGCCTCCGGCGGCTCGGACGACGCGCAGGCCAGGGTGTACGCGGAGCAGTTCAAGGGCACCGACAACTCCACGGGCGTCAAGGCGACGGTCGGTATCAACGAGAAGAAGTGGGGCAGCGAGGTCGGCCTCACCCTCGCCGGGGTCCAGGGCCCGCTGACCTGCCGCCTGGTCGTCGTCGGAAAGGACGGCTCGCAGCAGACGGTCGGCACCTGGAGTGTCCCGACGGCCGGCTACGGCACCTCCGACCAGCCCAACCCGCTCACTCTGGACGGGTCGGCGGGGATGCAGCCGGACGACATCTCCCGCTTCGACGTCGTCACGTCCCAGGGCCAGCGGCTGGTGTCGGTCACCACATAGGCCCTGCGGGCGCCGGCACAGGAAGGGGGGACGCGCGGTGCGCGTCCCCCCTCCGGCGTTCTCCGGTGCCGCGCGCGGGCGGCCGAGGCGGTGTCGGCACCGTGTCGGTGGGGCTGTCAGCGATATGTCGGCGCCGTGTCGGTGACACACGCGACCGTGGCGTCATGACAGAACGAGATGCCAAGAGCATGGACACCGCCGTCAGGGTGCGGGGGCTCGTGAAGCGCTACGGGGAGACGAAGGCCCTCGACGGGGTGGACCTGGACGTGCGGGAGGGGACCGTGCTCGGCGTACTGGGGCCGAACGGTGCCGGGAAGACGACGCTGGTACGGATCCTGTCCACGCTGATCCGGCCGGACGCCGGCACGGCGACGGTGGCCGGGTACGACGTGGTGGCGCAGCCCCGCCAGTTGCGCCGGGTGATCGGGCTGACCGGGCAGTACGCCTCGGTCGACGAGTCGCTGTCGGGCCGCGAGAACCTCTACATGATCGGCCGGCTGCTGGACCTGTCCCGGCGGGACGCCCGCGGCAGGGCGGACGAGCTGCTGGAGCGGTTCTCGCTGACGGACGCCGCCCGCAAGCCCGCCAAGGAGTACTCGGGAGGCATGCGCCGGCGCCTGGATCTGGCGGCGTCGATGATCGGGCGCCCGGCGGTGCTGTACCTGGACGAGCCGACCACCGGCCTGGACCCCCGCACCCGCAACGAGGTGTGGGAGGAAGTGCGGAACATGGTCGCGGACGGTTCGACCGTGCTGCTGACCACGCAGTACATGGAGGAGGCCGAGAAGCTCGCGCACGAGCTGACGGTCATCGACCGCGGCCGGGTGATCGCCGGGGGCCGGGTCGAGGAGCTGAAGGCGAAGGTCGGCGGCCGGACGCTGCAGGTGCGGCCGGTGGACCCCGGGGTGCTGGACGCGATGGCGGCGGCGCTCGGCAGGGGCGCGCAGGCTGTCGCGGACCACGCGGGCGGGGTGCTCAACGTGCCGATCCTCAGCGACGAGCAGTTGACGGAGGTCGTGGCCGCGCTCGGCGCACAGGGCTTCGCCATCGCCGGCATCGACACCCATCTGCCCAGTCTGGACGAGGTGTTCCTGGCCGTCACGCGCGGCAGCGGCACCCAGGAGCGAGAGGAGCTCGCGGCATGACCGCCGTCACCGTCCCCGCGGGGAACACCAGGGCCGCGGCCGCCGATCCGCGGATCGGGCTGCGCGCCAACCTGCGGCACATCGGCGCCCTCGTGCGGCGCAACGTGCTGCAGATCCGGCAGGACCCGGAGTCGATGTTCGACGCGCTGCTGATGCCGATCGTCTTCACGCTGCTGTTCGTGTACGTCTTCGGCGGCGCGCTCGAGGGCAGCCAGGAGAAGTACGTCAACTACATGGTGCCCGGCCTGATGGCCATGATGGGCATGAACATCGCCATGGCCGTCGGCACGGGCGTCAACTCGGACTTCAAGACCGGGGTGATGGACCGCTTCCGCACGATGCCGATCGCCCGCTCCTCCGTGCTGATCGCGAAGATCGTGGTGGAGATCGGCCGGGCGCTGGTCGCCACGGTGATCCTCCTCCTGATGGGCTTCATCCTCGGACTGCACGTGGACAACGGGGTGTTCGGGCTGCTGGGCGCGGTGGTGCTGTCGCTCGCCTTCGGGGCCTCGCTGATGTGGGTCTTCATCCTCCTGGGTCTGGTCGCCCGGACCCCCCAGTCCGTCCAGGGACTCGCCATGATCGTCGTCCTGCCGCTGCAGTTCGGGAGCTCGATCTTCGCCAAGCCCACGACCATGCCGGGCTGGCTGGAGGCCTTCACCCGCTACAACCCGCTGTCCAACCTCGCGGACGCCTCCCGCAACCTGATCAACGGCGGCGCCGTCGCGCACTCGGCGATGATGACGGTGATGTGGGCCGTCGGCATCACGGTGATCAGCGCGCCGCTGGCGGTGGCGAGGTTCCGCAACAAGACCTGATCCTGGAGGCATGGACCCCGTAGCGGCGCTGGACCGGATCGCCTTCCTGCTGGAGCGGGACGGTGCTCCGACCTACCGGGTCCGTGCCTTCCGCGGTGCGTCCGCCGCGGTCGCCGCGCTGCCGCCGGAGGAGCTCCGGCGGCGCGCGGAACGGGCGGGCGGCCTGGAGGAGGTCAAGGGGCTCGGCCCGAAGACCGCCGCCGTCGTCCGGGAGGCGCTGGCGGGCGAGCGGCCCGCCTACCTCACCCGGCTGGCGGAGGGTGCCGCGGACGCGGTCCCCCGGCCGGAGGGCGGCGCGGGGCTGCGGATGCGGGCCGCGCTGCGCGGCGACTGCCATCTGCACTCCGACTGGTCCGACGGCGGCAGCCCGATCGAGACGATGGCCCGCACCGCGATGGAGCTGGGCCACGAGTGGGCGGCGCTCACCGACCACTCCCCCCGGCTGACCGTCGCCGGGGGGCTGACCGCCGAGCGGCTGCGCGCCCAACTGGAGGTGGTGGCCGAGGTCGGCGGCCGCCTCGGCGGCTCCTTCCGGCTGCTGACCGGCATCGAGTGCGACATCCTCGCCGACGGCGCCCTCGACCAGAACGCGGAGCTGCTGGACCGGCTGGACGTGGTCGTCGCCTCCGTCCACTCCAAACTGCGGATGGACCGGGACGAGATGACCCGGCGGATGATCTCCGCGATCAGCAACCCCCTGGTGGACGTGCTCGGCCACTGCACGGGCCGGCTGGTGTCCGGCAAGCTGCGCCCGGAGTCGGAGTTCGACGCGGACCTGGTCTTCGCCGCCTGCGAGCGCTTCGGGGTGGCCGTGGAGATCAACAGCCGCCCCGACCGCCTCGACCCGCCGCGCCGGCTGCTGCGCAAGGCCGTGGAGGCCGGGGTGCTCTTCAGTATCGACAGCGACGCCCACGCACCCGGCCAACTGGACTGGCAGATCCACGGCTGCGCCCGCGCCGAGGAGTGCGGCGTCCCCCCTGAGCGGGTCGTCAACACCTGGGACGTGGAGACCCTGCTGCGCTGGACCCGCACCCGCCAGGTGCCGGCGGCGGCCGCCCAGGGCTGAGCCGGTGCCCGGTCCGCGGGCGGCCCGAGGAGGCCGCGCGGGCCCGAGCTGCCCGGTTCGGCTCCGTCCGGGGGACACGGCGGCGTCCGCGGCCCGGTCCAGGGCGGCGTGGGTGCCGAGCAGCGGCACGAGCAGCCGGAGGGCCTGGAGGAACGCGCGCATGCCGGACGGGGTCTCCTCGGAACCAGGGGGTCGCGCGCGACGGGCCGGGCGGCGACGCGTCACGGTATTCCGGCTACGACCGCTGCTCAACGGCCTTTCCGGGGCGGGGTGGTGAACCATTCCGCCCCGTCACGCCTCGGGCCGGAGGCGGAGCACCGTGGTGAGGGCGTGGCGGCCCTCGCCCTGGAGGATCTCGACGGGGAGGGGGGCGGGCAGCGGACGGTAGGGGGTGCCGTCGTCGAGGGCCGCGGCGGCCGGGGCCGGCGGGGGGACGAGGAGCGCGGCGAACTGCGTGCGGAGGGGGGCGTCCAGGGGCGCGGAGGCGAAGGGGCCGTCGCCGAGGTCGAGGACGAGGGCGCGGGGGGCGCGGGGGGCGCCGGTGAAGCCGATGGCCTCGGCGTCCTGGGGGACGGCGTGGCGGAGTTTGAGCCAGTCACGTCGGTCGGGGCGGTAGCGCTGGCCGCGGCCCTTGACGACGAGGCCCTCGATGCCGGCCGGGGCGAGCGAGGTGTACCACTGGACGGCCTCGTCGCGGTCGGTCGTCATGGGTACGGCCTGCAGCGGCGGCCCGAGCGGTGCCAGCAGGGCGACGAGGGCGGCCCGGCGTTCGTCGTACGGGCGGCCGCGCAGGTCGGTGCCGCCGGCCGCGAGCAGGTCGAAGGCCGCGTAGTTGGCGGGGAGGACGGGGCGGCGGCGGGAGCCGCGCAGCGCGCGGCGCTGGAGGGCGCCGAAGTCGATGCGGCCGTCCCGCCAGATGACGACCTCGCCGTCGAGGACGGTACCGGACGGCAGCGCCCCGGCGGCCTCGGCGATCTCGGGGAAGGTCGCGGTCACGAGCCGGCCAGAGCGGGTCTGCAGACGCACGGGGCCGGTGAGCACGACCATGCGGTGGCCGTCGAACTTGGGCTCGTAGGCGCACCCGCCGGGAAGGGCGTCGGCCGCGGGGACGGTGTCCACGCGGCGGGCCAGGGCGACACGGACGGGCAGCGGGAGGGGGCCGGTCACCAGGGGGCGCCCGTCACGGCAGGATGCCGCGTCCGGCGGCGTCGTCGAGGGCGGCCAGCAGGTCGCCGTGGACGGCGGCGCGCCGCAGGACCTCCTCGGGGGTGAAGGCGAGGTCCTCCGCCGTCCGGCAGGAGGCGACCTCGTCCCAGGTGACGGGGGCCGCGACGCCGGGGCGGTCGCGCAGCCGCAGGGTGTAGGGGCAGGCGGTGGTCTTCGCGGAGGCGTTCTGGGACCAGTCGATGAAGATCTTCCCGGCGCGCAGGCTGCGGGTCATGGAGAAGACGACAAGGCCGGGGTGCTCGTCGCGCATGCGCGCGGCGAGCGCCTTGGCGTAGCCGGTGGCGGCGGCCTCGGTGGCGGACCGCAGCGGCGCGTACAGATGGAGTCCCTTGCTGCCGGAGGTGACGGGGAAGGCGGTGAGCCCGTCGTCCTCCATCATCTGGCGCAGGCGTTCGGCGACCCGGCAGCACAGGACGAGGTCGGCGCCCTCGCCGGGGTCGAGGTCGAGGACGAGCCGGTCGTGGGCGTCGCGGCCGCCCGCCGCGGTCCACTGCGGGACGTGGACCTCCCAGGCGCCGAGGTTGGCCATGGTGACCAGGGCGGGAGTGGAGTCGACGACGATGTGCGGCTCGCCGGCCTCCCCGGCGGTGGTCACCCAGTCGGGCGTGCCGGCGGGCGGGCGTTTGGCGAACCACCGCTGGGCGTGCGGGCCCTCGGGGGCGCGGACGAAGGAGGCGAGGCGCCCGGCGGCGTGCGGCACCAGCACCGGGGCGATGCTCGCGTAGTACTGCAGCAGCTGTGCCTTGGTGTGGCCGGTGACCGGGAAGACGACCTTGTCCAGGTGGGTGAGGACCACTCGGCGGCCGTCCACCTCGACCGTCTGCCGGTCGGGCGAGGCTGACGGGGCGGGCATAGTCTGGAAAGTCCCCGGAAAGGGACGAAAGTATGCGATCCATGTGGAAAGGTGCGATCGGCTTCGGGCTGGTCTCCATTCCCGTCAAGCTCTACGCGGCCACCGAGGAGCACGGCGTCTCCCTGCACCAGGTGCACGCCGAGGACGGCGGCCGCATCCGCATGAAGCGGTTCTGCGAGAAGGAGGGCAAGGAGGTCCCCTACGCGGAGATCGCCAAGGGGTACGAGGACGAGGCCGGCCGCACGGTGGTGCTCACCGACGAGGACCTGGCCGCCCTGCCCCTGCCCAGCAAGAAGCTGATCGACGTGCTCGCCTTCGTCGACGCCGACGACATCGACCCGCTGTCGCTGTCCCGTGCCTACTACGTCGGCGCCGAGACCGCCGCGGCCAAACCGTACGTCCTGCTCCGCGAGGCCCTGAGCAGCAGCGGCAAGGCCGCCGTCACCAAGATCGCGCTGCGCACCCGCGAGTCGCTGGCGCTGCTGCGCGTCCACGAGGACGTGCTGGTCCTGCACACCATGTACTGGCCCGACGAGGTCCGCGCCGCGGAGGGGCTGGCGCCGCCGGAGAAGGTCACCGTGCGGCCGCAGGAGCTGAAGATGGCGCAGAGCCTGATGGAGACCCTTTCCGAGGACTTCGACCTGGAGTCGATGCACGACGAGTACCAGCACGCGATGGACGAGCTGGTCGCCGCCCGGCTGGAGGGCGAGCCCGTCCCCGAGATGGCCGAGGTCACCGCCGCCCCCGACAACGTGGTGGACCTGATGGCCGCGCTCCAGGCCAGCATCGACGCCCGCGGCGGGGAGAAGGCCGCCGCGAAGAAGACCGCCTCCGGCAAGGCCCCGGCGAAGAAGACGGCCGCGAAGAAGGCGCCGGCGAAGAAGACGGCCGCCAAGAAGACCGCGGCGAAGAAGGCGGCGCCCCGCAAGAAGGCCGGCTGAGGAAGCCTCAGACGGGCCGGCGCAGCAGCTCGACCGCCTCCGCGAAGACGAGCCCCTCGCCCTCGCGGTAGGCGTGCGCGAAGTCCTCCTCGCCCAGGTACCCGCGCAGCCGTACCGCGTCCTCGTCCAGGCTCGTCCGCTCCCACGGGGTGCAGGCGGTCTGCCGCAGCGCGTCGTGGGCGCCCAGCACCACCGCGGCGCGGCGGGCGGGGCCGCGGACGTCGTCGCCGTCCCGCAGGCCGGCGATCCCGGTGAAGAGCGCGACACCCGGCGGGAAGAGGAGCACGCCCAGGCGCGGCCCGATGATCGGGCTGAGCGGGTGCCCCTCCATGTAGGCGACGGACTCGGCCAGATGGGGCAGCCCGCCGTACGGGTCGCCGGCCATGCCGGTGAGCCAGCCGCGGATGGCGGCGAGGAGTCCGACGATGAACGAGGGCATCCCGCGCGGCGGGGCGGCCTGCAGGGCGTCGAGCAGTGCGAAGGCCTCGTCCAGTTCGCCGCGCCGGGAGAGCAGGGCGATGAGGAGCACCTTGCCGTAGTAGCCCGCGTCGTCGCCCACCGGCCGGTAGGTCTCGGCCTCCGCCACCCCCTCGCGGATCAGCCGCTCCCCCTCCACGAGGTCGCCGGCGTTGGCGAGGGCGTCACCGAGGCGGACCGTCATGATCGGCACGTGCTGGTACGCGCCGAGTTTGCGGGCGAGCTCGATGGCCTCGCGGCAGCTCTCCGCGGCGCGGACCCAGTCGCCGGCGTTGGCGGTCGCCTCGGCCTCCGCCGCCAGCACCTCGGCCATGCCCCAGTCGTCGCCGACCCTGCCGAACAGCTCCCGGGCCTCGCGGATGTCGTCCATGGAGGCCTCGAGCCGGTCCTCCACGTCGTTCATCACCTTGGCGCGGAACTGCAGCGCGAACGCCAGCTCCCACACCCGGCCGTGCAGCCGGCAGCTCGCCACCGTGTCGTCCATGAGCTCGGACATGCGGTCGAAGCGCCCGGTCAGCATCGCGCCGAGCATGCGGAAGAGCCCCGGCCGCAGGCTGGACTGCGGCAGCTCCGGCGGGTAGGCCTCGATGATCGCCTCGCCGAGCCCGACCAGCCGCGGGTCGTTCCACACGTCGCGCTCGCCCATGTACGCGAACACCTCGGAGGTGCGCACCCAGCGCCGCGCCTCGGTGAGCTGCTGCGGTGTCATCGGCGGCGGGTCCTCCAGCGGCCCGCGGTCCAGCGGCGGGAGCCGCAGCGGCTCGGCGAAGGCGTCCACCGGGCTCATCGCGGCCACCACGGCGGGCCAGTGGCCGATCTCGCTGCGGTAGTTGCGCATCTCCCAGAACCAGCTGCAGGCCAGCACCAGGCAGAGCGCCTCCTGCTCGTCCCCGGTGTCCACCGCCCGGCGGATCGCGGCCCGCAGGTTCTCGTGCTCCCGCTCCAGGCGGTCCAGACACCGCAGTTGGCCCGGTCCGCGCAGCTCGGGGTCGGCGGTGCGGACGTACTCGCGGAAGTACGTGGTGTGGCGGCGGCCCACGGTGTCGCGCTCACCGGCCTCGACGAGGCGTTCGGCCGCGTACTCGCCGATGGTCTCCAGCATGCGGTAGCGGGCGCCGTCCTCGGCGAGGTCGGCGACGACCAGCGACTTGTCGACGAGCGAGGCCAGGACGGAGGCGACGTCGCGGGCGTCCACGGCGCCGCCGTCCGCTCCGCACACCGCCTCGGCGGCGGCCAGGTCCCAGCCGCCGGCGAACACGGCGAAGCGGCGCAGCACGATCCGTTCGGCCTCGCTGAGCAGGCCCCAGCTCCAGTCGACCACCGCGCGCAGTGTCTGCTGGCGTGGCAGCACGGTGCGGCTGCCCGCGGTGAGGATGCGGAAGCGGTCGTCGAGCCGGTCGGCCAGCTGACGGGGCGTCATCATCCGCAGCCGGGCCGCGGCCAGCTCGATGGCGAGCGGGAGTCCGTCGAGCCTGCGGCACAGCTCGGCGCAGGCCTCCGGGTCCTCGTCCGGCGTGAAGCCGGGACGGGCCGCCGCACCGCGGTCGGCGAGCAGCCGCAGGGCCGGCGTCCGGGGCAGCGGGTCCAGCGGGCGGATCAGCTCGCCCGGGACACCCAGCGGCTCGCGGCTCGTGGCCAGCACCGCCACGTCCGGGCAGTGCGCGAGCAGCCGCTCCGCGAGCTCGGCGGCGGCGCCGATCACGTGCTCGCAGTTGTCCAGGACCAGCAGCATGCGGCGTTCCGCGCAGTACTCGGTGAGCTGCAGCAGCGGGTCCTTGGCCACGGCCCCCTTCGCCTCCGCGGCCAGCGCCGCCTCGGTCGCCGAGGCCGCGTGCAGCAGCGTCTCGCGCAGGCCGAGCGCGTTCACCACGGCGACGGCCACGGTGCGCGGGTCCTCCACGGGTGCCAGCTCCGCGAACCAGACGCCGTCCGGCCAGTGCCCGGCGACCAGGTCCCCGGCCTCCTGCGACAGGCGGGTCTTGCCGGTGCCTCCCGGGCCGGTGACGGTGACCAGCCGCGCGGCCGCGAGGTCCGCGGCGATCGCGGACAGGTCCGACTCGCGGCCGACGAAACTGGTCAGCCGGGCACGCGCGTTGCCGAGCCGCACCGGGCTCCCGGACGGGGCCCCCGCGGGGGCGGGGGCGGGGGCGGAAGGATTCAGCAGCTCCGTGTGGAGGGCGCGCAGCTCCGGGCCCGGATCGGTGCCCAGCGTCTCGGCGAGCTCGCGCCGCACCTCCTCGTACGCCACCAGCGCGTCGGCGCCCCGGCCCGCTTCGCGCAGCGCACGCAGCCGCAGCACCTGAACCGCCTCGTTCAGCGGGTGCGCCGCGGCCAGTTCCACGGCCTCCGGCAGCACCTGCTCGGCGCGGCCCAGCGCCACTTCGGCGGTTATCCGCAGCCGCCGGGCGTCCAGCCGCAGCGCGTCGTAGCGGGGCGCGACGGTCACGCGGTCCGGGAGGTCGGCCAGCACCGGGCCGCGCCACAGCGCGAGCGCGGAGTCCAGCGCCTCCGCGGCCTTGGCCGCGTCGCCGTCGGCGAGCGCCCGGCCGCCGTCCTCGACGAGCCGCTCGAAGCGGTGGAGGTCCACGGCGTCCGGCTCGGCCACGAGGCGGTAGCCGCCGTCCACCGAGCCGACGGCCTCGTGCCCGATCGTCCGCCGCAGCCGCGCGACCAGCGCCTGCAGGGCGCCGGTGGCGTCGGCGGGCGGCTCGCCCTCCCACACCTCGTCGATCAGCGCCTCGGTGGTCCGCACCCGCCCGGCACGCAGCGCGAGCGCGGCGAGCAGCGACCTCAGCCGCGTACCGGCCAGCGGTACGGCTGTGCCGTCGTCGCGGTGAACCTGCGTCGTCCCGAGAATGCCGTAGCGCACGCCCCCCATTCTGTCCGAGGCGCGGGGGCGGGCGCCCCCGGGTTGCGTTCTGTGGGGCCGGGTTGTCGTGTGCGGCGCCGTCGCGGTTGCGGGCCGGGTGCCCCGCGCTGCCCGGTGGCTTGCGTGCGGGTCCGTTGTTGTGTGCGGGCGGCTGCGCCGGGCTGCCGGGTTGTCGTGTGCGGGTTGTTTGCGCCTGCGGCGGGCTGTCCCCCGCCCTCCCGCCCGATTGCCCGGCGCGGTCAGTGACCGCCTCGCGGCGTGCGTGGTGGGCCGGGTGCGGGGCCTCCGGGGCTGCACGTCCTGGACTGGGTTATTTACGTGCATGGCGGGCGGTCCATGTCCGAGCCCCGGATGCCGCACACAAATATCCCGCAGCGTCCAGAACATCCACCCCTACGACCCCGCCCCCTCCGTATCCGTGAGCGACTGACGGCCGGAGGGGGGTGAGGGCGGTCCGGGGTTGCCGCACGTGCCTTGCTGAACGCCCACGGCCGTCTGGTGCTCCATGGGGGCAGCTTCCTTTGGTAGCTGGGGGTGGTGACTGAGGCCCGCGCCGGCTTCGCGCGATGATCATGGGGTGGATCGGACCGGAAGGTCTTTCGGGGTGCTCGGGCCGATGCCGGCGGTAGGGCGCGCCCTGTCGAGCGGCCCGTTGCCGTGTGCGTGTGCCGCCCTGTTTCGGCCTTCGCTCAGGGGCGGCCTCATTCGGTGTGGTTCCCAGACTGAACCTGGTTGCGAGTCAGCCGCCCGCGCCGGAGGCCAGGGTCGTCCCCACATCGGCAATCGTCGTGATCTGCCGCCTGGCGACCTTCGGCATCGCCGTGACATAGGCAAAGCCCTGCGAGCACCCGCGGGTGAGGTGCGTCACTCGTCCCATGGGAGGTGCCACCCCCGGCCACGGGTGCGCGCACCCTTGCTCGGCCTGCGGCCAGAGGACCCCTGCTGAGGGCAGCTCCCAACCGTGCGGGTAGGGGCGCCCCCCATCACCCCCCACCGGCCGTTGGCCGCCCAACGAAACGGAGGGGGCGGGGTCGTAGGGGTGGATGTTCTGGACGCTGCGGGATATTTGTGTGCGGCACAGACGGCACCAATTGGACCGCCCGCCATGCACGTAAATAACCCAGTCCAGGACGTGCAGCCCCGGAGGCCCCGCCCCCGGCCCACCACGCACGCGCGCAGGCCCGCACCAACCATCCGGGGCAATCGGGCGGGAGGGCGGGAGAACCGCCCGCCGCAGGCGCAACCAACCCGCACACACCCACCGGGCAGCCCGGGGCACCCGGCCCGCAGGCGCAAACAACCCGCACACAACAACCGGGCAGCCCGGCGCAGCCGCCCGCAGGCGCAAACGACCCGCACACGACAACCGGCCGCAACCACAACCCACCCGTCACAACTCCCCGCACGCGTCCGCGCGGAACTCCGCGACCCCCACCGTGGCGAACCCGTCCCGGTCGGTGCCCGGCATCTCCTCGCCCTTGAACCATCGGACCTGCCCGGGCCGCAGGCCCGCCAGTTGCGCGGCCGTGAAGTCCACGCCGCTGGTCGTCGACGCGGGGTCACCGGTCCACCCGTACAGGGTGTAGGTGCGTCCCGGCTCCAGGGGCGCCATGGTCTTCTCGACGCTCCAGCCCCTGCCGCCGCTCTCCAGCGACCAGACGGAGAATCGCGTGGCCGGCCTCCCCCGGCTCCAGGCGGCCAGGCGGTTCTTCCTGCTCGGCCCCCGGTCGGCGTCGTGGAGCGTGACGCTCTCGACCCGGCCGTCGCAGACGAGCATCACCGCGAGCGGCTTCCCGTCCTCGGTCACGCTGATCCCCATGACTCCCGTGGTCGCCGCCCCGCATCCGGACAACAGGCCCAGCCCTGCGGCGCCGAGCACCGCCAGGACGACGCGCCGATTCCGTCCCATCGTTCCCCCCTCACCCCGGTGCGACTCAGCATGCGCCTGCCCGCCCGGGGCCGTGAGGGGGCCTGCGGCGATCGATGACGGATCGCAATACGGGCGCGACCCGGCCGGCCGGGGCCGGGGCGCCGCAGGAACGTCCGGCGGCGGCAGAGCGTTATCCCGCCGTGGCTGTGCCCGGCGGCGTCGGATGGCATGATCGGGCGGCCAGCACCACGACCGATGACGCACCGCCTCCGCAGGAGCCCGCACGATGACGACCGCAGCAACCCGCAGCGAACGGCAGATCAGCCCGATCTTCCTGGGCCTGGTCGCGATCATGGCCGTCTCGGGCTGGGCGGTGTGGACGGACTTCTCGGCCAGCACCGGCTTCGCCGTGTTCCTGTTCGTCGTGTCCGGCTGGGTCGTCTCCCTGTGCCTGCACGAGTACGCGCACGCCCGTACCGCGCTGCACGGCGGCGACATCTCGATCGGTGCCAAGGGCTATCTGACCCTGAACCCGCTGAAGTACACGCACGCGCTGCTGAGCGTCGTGCTGCCGGTGATCTTCGTGATCCTGGGCGGCATCGGCCTGCCCGGCGGGGCGGTCTTCATCGAGCGGGGCAGGATCCGCGGCCGCTGGAAGCACAGCCTCATCTCGGCCGCGGGCCCGCTGACCAACGTGCTGTTCGCGATCGCCCTGATGCTGCCGTTCACCCTCGGCGTCATCACGCTGGACCGCACCAACGCACCCTTCGCGTCCGCGCTGGCCTTCCTGGCGATGCTGCAGGTCACGGCGGCGATCCTGAACCTGCTGCCGGTGCCGGGCCTCGACGGCTACGGCGTGATCGAGCCCTGGCTTTCGTACCGGACGCGGCGCCAGCTGGAGCCCTTCGGGCAGTTCGGGCTGCTGGCCGTCTTCGGTGTGCTGTGGATCCCCGAGGTCAAAGCCGCGTTCTTCGGCTTCATCGACTCCGTGACGGCTGCCTTCGGGATCCCGGACGGGCTGTCGGGCCTGGGCTACGCCTTCTTCCAGTTCTGGGAGGGCGACCCGCTCAGCTGATCCGCTGCTCGGCGGACTCCCGGTCCGCCTTCGCCTTGCGCAGGTAGTACCAGCACATGTTGCTGGTCAGGCCCGCGATCAGGATCCAGAGGACGCCCAGCCAGCTGCCCTCCACGAAGGAGACGACGGCGGCGGCCACGGCGAGCGCGCACAGGACGAGCGCGTAGAGGGCGAGGCGGGGCATGGGGGGCGGCTCCTGTCGGGTCGGTCACGAACCTGCCCATTGTCCCCCATGCCCCCGCTGCCCTACACGTCGGTCAGGCGCAGGCCGGCGTGGGCCTTGTAGCGGCGGTTGACCGAGATCAGGTTGGCGACCAGTGCCTCCACCTGGTGGGCGCCCCGCAGCCGGCCGGCGAAGACGCCGCGGATGCCGGGGATGCGCGCGGCCAGGGCCTGGACCAGGTCGGTGTCGGCGCGGCTGTCGCCGAGGACGAGGACGTCGGTGTCGATCGACTCGACCTCCGGGTCCTCGAGCGTCACCGCGGACAGGTGGTGGAAGGCGGCGGTGACGCGGGACTCCGGCAGCAGCGCGGCGGCCTGCTGGGCGGCGCTGCCCTCCTCCGGCTTCAGAGCGTAGGCGCCCTGCTTGTCGAAGCCCAGCGGGTTGACGCAGTCGACGACGAGCTTGCCGGCGAGTTCCCCGCGCAGGGCTTCCAGCGTCTCGCCGTGGCCCTCCCACGGGACGGCGACGATGACGACGTCGCTGCGGCGGGCGGTCTCCGTGTTGTCGGCGCCCTGCACCCCGAGACCGAGCCGGTCGGCCGTGGCCCGGGCGCGGTCCGCGGCACGCGAGCCGATGATCACCTGCTGGCCGGCCTTGGCGAGCCGGTACGCCAGGCCGCGGCCCTGCGGGCCGGTGCCGCCGAGGACGCCGACGACGAGGCCCGACACGTCGGGCAGCTCCCAGGGGTCCTTCGCCGGGACCTTGGGGGCGGGGGTCTCATTGCCACTGTCAACAGTCATACCGCGATCCTGCCAGGTGGGGGCCGTGCGTGGCCGTGCGGACGCTGTGACGCGCCCCTCGCGGTCCGGCCCGCACGCGGCCCCGCGCGGTGCGGGAAGGCCCCCGTACGCACCGGTATCGGCTCGGGGGACGACGGATGTGAGGTATGACATCGGTGTTGCCTCCCGATGCGCGGCTGCCGGGCGGACGCAGGACGTCCCTCGTCCGGTGCGAGCCGCACGGGACAGCAGACGGAACGTCAAAAACGCACGACAGCACTGGGAAAGGCGGCCACCCGTGACCAGAACCGCCGGCAGCAGCCGCGGCCCGACGCTCCAGGACCGCATCATCGATCTGATCCACGAGCAGCGGCTCGCCCCGGGCGCGACCCTGCCGACCGAGCCGCAGCTGATGGACCTGCTCGGTGCCGGCCGCAACAGCGTGCGCGAGGCGGTGCGGGCGCTGCAGGCGCTCGGCATAGTCGAGATCCGGCACGGCACGGGCACGTTCGTGGGACAGGCGCCGCTGCGGATGCTGATGCCCTCGCTCACCTTTCACCTGCGGTCCCGGGTACGGGCCCTCGCCGACCTCGTCGCGGTGCGCGAACTGCTCGAAGTCGGCCTGATAGGCGAGGTGGCCGGGACGCTGCCGCCGCAGCGGCTGGACGAACTCGACGAGCTCGCGGCGCGGATGGTCGACGACCCGGACGCGGACCGGGCCTTCCACTCGCTGCTCTACTCCTCCTGCGGCAACGAGCTCGTGCTGCAGCTCGTCGACCTGTTCTGGGCGGCCTACCACGAGGCCGGCACCAGCCTGGCGCCCGCAGACGGCCCGGTCGAGCGGGCCGTCGCCAACCACCGTGCCGTCGTCGGCGCGCTGCGCACCGGGGACGCGGGCGCGGCCAGGGCCGCCATGCGGCGGCACTTCGCGGACGTGCGGGAACGGGTGTCCCGGGCCCTGCCCGCGGACGGCGCGGACTGACCCCGTTCGGGTGAGCGGGGCGCGAAGCGGGGCCGGACGGGGGCGCGGTCCGCGAGGATGCGGGACATGGATGCCGTACGGGTCGAGGTCGTCCGTGAACTGCTCGCCGGAAGCGAGTGGCCGGAGCTGACCCGGTCCTTCGCCGGCTCGCTGCGCGGGGCCGTCCGCCGGGGGCCCGCGGGCGGGCTGCTGCTCGTCGGCAGCGGGGGTTACGAGCCCTGGCACATGGCGGCCCATCTGGACGACGAGGCCGCCTGGAGCGGGCTGCCGGAGCTGTCACCGACGCTGGTGCGGCACCGCGTGCCGCAGGGCGCGCCCCCGCACCTGGCGGTCGGGACGGCCCGTCTGGAGGCCGCCCGCAGGGGCGAGACGGTACTGGTGGTCACCCCCGAGCGGGCCGAGGCCGGGCTGCTGGAGCGGGTGGACGACGCGCGGCGCTCCGGCGCGACCGTGCTGGCGATGGACGCCGGCGACCCCGAGCTGCGCGGGCTGGCCCACGACGCGCTCACCGTGCCCCCGGAGCCCTCCGAGGTCGGTATGGACGTGCTGCAGCACCTGGTCAGCGCGGCGGCCGGACGCCGGGTGCGGCTGCGGGACCGGTTGCCCCGACTCTCCCGGCTCGCCGAGCACTTGGTGTCGCCGCCGCCTGCGAGCTGGTAGGAAGCCGTCCATGACCGCAACCGGGAACGATCCACTCCGCCCGCTGCGCGGGGTCGTACCACCTCTGTGCACCCCGCTCACGGAGACGGGGGACGTCGACACCGAGGGCCTGCGCGCCCTGGTCGGGCATGTCCTGTCGGCCGGGGTCCACGGGGTCTTCGCCCTGGGGTCCAGCGGCGAGACGGCCTTCCTCACCGACCCGCAGCGGCGCACCGCGCTCACGACGGTCGTGGAGGCCGTCAGGGGCCGGGTGCCCGTGCTGGCCGGTGTCGTCGACATGACCACCCCGCGCGTGCTGGAGCACGCGCGGGCCGCCGTCGCGGCGGGCGCCGACGCCCTGGTGGCGACCGCCCCCTTCTACGCCGCGACGCATCCGGTGGAGATCGCCGACCACTTCCGCCGGGTGCGGGACGGAGCGGGCGGGGTGCCGCTGTTCGCGTACGACATCCCCTCCGCGGTGCACACCAAGCTGCCCGCGGCGACCGTGCTGGCCCTCGCGGAGGAGGGCACCCTGGCCGGCCTGAAGGACAGCAGCGGCGCCGACGGCCCCATGCGCCGGCTGCTGACCGAGCTGCGCCGCCGCGGCCTGGACTCCTCCTTCGCCGTGCTCACCGGGTCCGAACTCGCCGTGGACGGCGCCCTCCTGGCGGGCGCGCACGGCGTCGTCCCCGGTCTCGGCAACGTGGACCCGCACGGCTACGTACGGCTCCACGCGCACGCCGTCGCGGGACGCTGGCGGGAGGCCGCGGCGGAGCAGGACCGGCTCGCGCAGCTCTTCGCCATCGTCGACGCGGGCGCGGACTCCACGCCGATGGGCCCGAGTTCCTCCGCGCTGGGCGCCTTCAAGACGGCGCTGCGGCTGCGCGGCGTCATCGGCTGCGCGGCCACGGCTCCCCCGCAGGTCCCGCTGGACGACACCGCTGTCGCGGTGGTCCGGCAGCGGCTGGCGGCCGCGGGGCTGATGCGCTGACGACGATGCCCGCCACCGGGTCCCGTGCGGGGCGGCGGCCCCCGCGGTCGCCGGTGCGTCCGCGATGCCGGGGGCCGCGGGGTGAGCGGCACCCTCATCCGAGCCCGGCCGTGCCGTCGTCAGCGCGCACCCGCACGCGCGCGGAAGGCCGCCGGCCCACGAACGCCGCGTGTGCCACCACCGGTCGCCGGTGACGCCGGCCCAGGACAGGCGGGCCGCACCGGTACCTCGCGGCCGCCGCCGGTCGCGGGGCACCGGCGGAGAAACCCGGTTGCGCCGCAGGGGTCCGTGCACGGAGCATGCGACCTCGTGTCCAGACTCCTTCCCGACCTCGCACCCTGGCGGACCTCGCGCGACTTCCGCCTGATGTGGTGCGCGGGCCTGATCACGAACTTCGGCAGCTTCCTGACCTTCGTGGCCGTCCCGGTCCAGGTCAAGGAGCTGACCGGCTCCACCCTCGCGGTCGGTGCCCTCGGCGCCGTCGAACTGGTGCCGCTGATCGTCTGCGGCCTCTACGGCGGGGCACTCGCGGACGCTCTGGACCGCCGCAAGCTCATCCTGTGGACGGAGGCGGCCCTCGGGGTGCTGTCGACCGTGCTGCTGCTCAACGCGCTGCTGCCGCGGCCGGTGCTCTGGCCGTTGTACGTGGTCGCCGCGCTGACCAGCGCGCTGGGCGGGCTCCAGCGGCCGGCGCTGGACGCGATCGTGCCGCGCATCGTCCCGCACGAGCAACTGACCGCCGCCGCCTCGCTGAACGCGCTGCGCTGGCAGATCGGCGCGATCGCGGCGCCCTCCCTGGCGGGTGTGCTGATCGCGTACGCGGGCCTGCGGTGGGCGTACGCCGTCGACGCCCTCACCTTCGCCCTCTCCGTCGTCCTCGGCCTCGGGCTGCGGCCCTCGCCGCCCTCGCACGACGCGAAGCGCCCGTCGCTGCGCTCGATCGCGGAGGGGGCGCGCTACGCCTGGAGCCGCAAGGAACTGCTGGGCACCTACGTGGTGGACATCGCCGCCACCGGACTGGCCTTCCCTATCGCCGTGTTCCCCTTCATCGCGGACGACCTGGGCGCGCCCTGGTCGCTGGGCCTGATGTACGCGGCCCTGCCGGCCGGTGCGCTGCTGATGAGCCTCACCGGCGGCTGGTCGTCGCGGGTGCACCGGCACGGGCGGGCGGTCGTGCTGGCCGCGGCGGGCTTCGGGCTGTGCATGGCGGCGGCCGGCTGGTCCCGCAACGTATGGGCGGTGCTGGCCTTCCTGGCGCTGGCGGGCGCTTTCGACATGGTCAGCGGGGTGTTCCGGGCCACGATCTGGAACCAGACCATCCCCGACGCGCTGCGCGGCCGGCTGGCCGGCATCGAACTGCTCTCCTTCACCATCGGCCCGCAGTTCGGCCAGGTGCGGGCCGGCGGCTCGGCCGCGCTGCTGGGCCTGCGCACCTCGGTGTGGACCGGCGGGCTGGCGTGCGTGGCGGCGGTCGGGGCGCTGGCCGCCTGCCTGCCGACGCTGATGGCGTACGACGCCCGGACCAACGAGCACGCCGTGGGCATGCGCAAGGCGGCGGAGGACGCGGTGTCCTCCGCCGCCTGACCCGTGGGGGGCGGGGGTCCGATCAGCCGGTGAATCCGGCGGTGATCGAGGTGAACTGCCAGGTGCTCTGGTTGATGCCGGAGCAGTTGCTGGTCACACCGCCGCCGGGGCACGGGCGGTCCCGGTTGACGGACCAGTAGGCGAGCCGGGCGATGTGGTGGGAGTTGGCCCAGTCCCGGATCTGGGTCCAGATGGCCGGGGTGGTGGTCTCCTGCTGGTCGCTCAGCCCGTTCATGCCGGAGATCCCGAGGTGGGCGTAGGCGGTGGCGTCGTCCCAGCCGAAGGTGGACTTCAGCTTGGCCTTCAGGCCCTCGGCGGCGTTCACGGTGTTGCCGTACATGTCGGCGCCGCCGCCGAAGTCGAACGGCATGATGGTGAAGACGTCGATGTTGGCGCCGAGTGCGTTGGCCCGCTCGACGAGGCGGTTGCCCCAGTAGCCGGGACCGGTCGTCGAGGTGCCGAAGGTGATGATCGTGCGGATGCCGGGGTTGTTCTGCTTGACGATCTTCAGCGCGTTCAGGACGCGGTCCTGGACGACCTCGCTCTCGAACTCGTCGGTGTTCTCGATGTCGACGTCGATCGCCTTGAGGCCGTAGGCGTCGATCACCTTCTGGTACGCGCCGGCGAGCGCCTCGGGCGTGGAGCAGTTGGGCCCGAGCTTGTTGCCGCTCCAGCCGCCGATGGACGGGACGATGTCGCCGCCCGCGGCGCGGATCGCGTTGATGGTGGACTGGTCGGTGCCCCCGGTCAGCGGACGGGAGCCGTCCCAGGCGGGGTTGCAGCCGCCGGAGGAGAGGATGAAGGCCATCGTGAACCACTTGATGCCGGTGGCGCTCATCACCGTGGACGGGCTCGGCGGGTCGCCCCAGCCGAGGTAGAGGTAGGGCGCTGCCTGCTTGAAGCCGGTGCCCCCGCCGCCGCCCGCGCTGGTGGTGACGCTCACCGCGTTGGAGGCGGCCGAGGTGTTGCCCGCGGCGTCGCGCGCCTTGACGGTGAAGGTGTACGCGGTGCTCGCGGCCAGCCCGCTGACGGTGGCGGAGGTGCCGGTCACCGTGGTGGCGAGGGTGCTGCCGCGGTAGACGTCGTAGCTGGTCACGCCGGTGTTGTCGGTGGCGGCGTTCCACGACAGCGAGACGCTGGAGGAGGTCTTGCCGGTGGAGGTGAGGCCGCTGGGCGCGGTGGGCGCCTGGGTGTCGCCGCCGCCCCCGCCGCCGGGGCCGTCGAGGCTGATGTCGTCGGCGTTGTAGGTGCCCTGCGCGTACCAGCCGTGCACGTAGATCTGGACGCTGGTCTGCGAGGCGCCGGTGGTGAAGGGGACGGTCAGCTGGGTGTAGGAGGCGGCGGACGGGGTCCAGGTGGACGCGCCGCCGGTGACCCCGAGGTAGACGTACGCGCCGCGCACCCAGCCGGAGAGCGAATACGCGGTGTTCGGCTGCACGGAGACGGTCTGGGTGCACTGGGCGGTGTCGCTGCCGCTGACCGCGCCGGCCAGTGCCTTGGTGCCGCTGTGCACGGGGCTGCTGACGACCGATCCGCCGGAGCAGGACCAGCCGGAGAGGCTGCCGCTCTCGAAGCCCGGGTTGGC
The DNA here is from genome assembly GCF_035918135.1 of Actinacidiphila glaucinigra. Taxonomy (NCBI): domain Bacteria; kingdom Bacillati; phylum Actinomycetota; class Actinomycetes; order Kitasatosporales; family Streptomycetaceae; genus Actinacidiphila; species Actinacidiphila glaucinigra. Next base: position 6,216,542 of record NZ_CP109144.1, on the reverse strand, counting down.
GACGAGGTTGGCGGCCTGGGCGGTGCCGGGCAGCGCGATCAGGCTGCCGGCGGCCGCGAGGAAGGCGGCGGTGAGGCCGGCCAGGATGCGGGATCTGCGCGATCCGGTACGGGGGACATGACGACGGAAGAGCACGTGACCTCCCTGTGGGGGGCGGGGGGCTGCGCTGTGCGAGTGGTCTGGACCGTTGGTCTGGACCTGTCTCGCGGATTGAAGCGGACTGTCGTGCTCCCGTCAAGAGGTCCGGACCACCGCCGCTTCCTGGTACGGCAGTGGCCCGGACCGGCCGCGGGGTCCCGGTCAGCCGACGCGCTCGATACGCGCCTTCCTGATGAGGAACTTGCCGGGCTCCCGGACCTGCTCGAAAGCCGCGTTGTTCAGCAGCGCGCAGCTCCCGGAGGTCGATGTCACCGACACCGTGGTCGACTTGTTGTTGTCCAGGTTGGTCACCTTGAGCCTGGTGCCCAGCGGGAACTGGTTGCTGGAGGCGGCGGGCGCGCCGGCCTCGCCGGAGAGGGTGACCGTGGAACCCGGGCAGACGACCTGACCGCCGGCGCCGCCCGCCGGCGCCGCGGCCTGGCCCTGGTTCTGACCCTGGCCCTGGTTCTGCCCCTGGCCCTGGTTCTGCCCCTGGTTCTGGTTCTGACCCTGCCCGGCGGGGGCGGCGGGCGCCGCCGGGGCGGCCCCGCAGCCGGAGGCCTCCCGCTGCACGTTGATCTGCTTGATCACGGCCTCGCGGTTGGCGATCCGCGCCGCCGACTGGGCGTCGGGGTTGGCGCGTTGGCCCGCGATGAAGCTCTCGTTGTTGCGCAGCGCCTGGTCGAGCCCGTCGCACACCACCGAGGCGTGACCCATGCTCATCGTCACCACGGCGAAACCGCCGGCCAGGGTCGCCGCCCCGGTCATGAGCGCGATCTTCTGCTTGGTGCTCATCGTGCGTTTCCTGGACATGGGGCCCCTTTCCTCCGACCGGCCGTCGGTCGGATCCGGTCCACGTGCCCTGGGAAACGGAGCGCAGTTGGTCTGGACCTCAATCCGTTCGGAATCTCGGACAGGAAGGGGGTGTCTGTGCTACGGGCGGGTAGCTTGTCCGTCCCAGCGGACCACCAGCCGCCCGCGCTCCTCCGTTACCTCGTGCCCGAACGCCGCGCAGGCGCGCCGGAACCGCCGCGCGATCCAGGCCCGTTCGGCGCGGTCGGCCAGGCGGGTGAAGCAGAAGTCGAGGGCGATCGGCACCGCCTCCAGCCGGACGGGGCGCCGGCCGGCGGGGTCGAAGGTGACGAGGAAGAGCAGGCCGCGGTCGTTGCGCAGCCGCGGGTCGGTCGCGTAGTCGTCGACGAAGTCGCCGAGGTCGTAGAGCACACCGTCCGTCACGCCGTGGAAGACGTGCGCGGACGTGCCCGCCACGAGTGCGGCGCCGGCCGTGCGCAGGGCGGCCGCCGCGGTACGGATGCGGCGGGCCGGGCGGGTGGTCATGTTGGGCCCCCAGTGCGGGGTGACCAGCACCGCCGGGGCCCGGGCGCGCAGGCTCGCGACGCCGTCGGTGAGCCAGCGCGGGACGCCCTCGCCGAGGTCGGCGTAGGCGACCCCGGGGCGGTCCGGTCCCGCCGCGTACTCCGCCGGATGGTCGGTGACGCCGACGACGCCCAGGCCCGGGGAGCCCGCGGCGCCTCCCCGGCCGCCCAGTACCGCCGGGGCGCGCGCGGCGGCCTCGTCCGGTCCGGCCCCGACGGCGGCGATCCCGGCGGCGGCCAGGTGCTCCAGCGTGTCCAGCAACGCCGTGCGGCCGTAGTCCAGGGCGTGGTTGTTGGCCAGGTTGACGCAGCTCACGCCCAGGTGCGTCAGGGCGCGCACGGCGACGGGCGGGGCACGGAAGAAGAAGGGCTTGAGGGGGTCGGGCCAGGGCTCGCCGCGGTCGGAGATCGCGCACTCCAGGTTGAGGACGAAGAGGTCCGCCTCCCGTGCGACGGCCACGACCTCCTCGGAGAAGAGCGCCTCCGGAGGGGCCTCGGCCAGCCGCGCGGCGACCATGCGGCCGAGCATGGTGTCACCGGCCAGACCGAGCTTCACCCCTCCATCGTGCACCCGGCGCCGGCGGCCGGGTCAGTCCTCCCCCTCCTCCCGCGCGCGGTCCTTCCACCGCGGGTCGTTCTCCCACTGCAGGTTCCGCTCGGCGGCCGTCTCCATCGCCCGCTCCGCGTCCGCGCGGCTCGGGTACGGCCCCATCCGGTCCTTGGCCGGGCACTCGGGCCCCTCCTCGACCTTGTGGTGCTCGATGCAGTAGAACCACTCGCCGGGCTTCCCCGCGGGCTTGCGGACTCGCCTGAACAGCGCCATCGTCCCTCCTCGTACGACGTCCTGCCGCCATGCTGCCCGACCGGCCGCCGATACACTCGCCGACATGTCTGTCCTGGTTCCCGGCAAGCTCTCCCCCACCCGTTCCGTGCCCGCCTCGATCCCGCGTCCGGAGTACGTGGGCAGGCCGGCCCCGCGGCCGTACGACGGCCCGGAGGTGCAGTCGGCGGAGACGATCGAGAAGATGCGGATCGCCTCGCGGATCGCCGCACAGGCCATGGAGGAGGCCGCGAAGGCGATCGCGCCCGGTGTCGCCACCGACGAGCTGGACCGGATCGCCCACGAGTACATGTGCGACCACCAGGCCTACCCCTCGGACCTCGGGTACCGGGGCTTCCCCAAGTCGCTGTGCTCCTCCGTCAACGAGGTGATCTGCCACGGCATCCCCGACTCCACCGAGCTGCGCGACGGCGACATCGTCAACCTGGATGTCACCGCCTACATCCACGGGGTGCACGGGGACACCAACGCCACCTACTTCGTCGGTGAAGTCGCGGAGGAATCAAGGCTGTTGGTGGAACGCACCCGGGAATCCCTGAATCGCGCCATCAAGGCGGTCAAGCCCGGACGGCAGATCAATGTGATCGGCCGGGTCATCGAGTCCTATGCCAAACGATTCGATTACGGTGTCGTGCGCGACTTCACGGGCCACGGGATCAACACCGCCTTCCACTCCGGCCTGATCGTCCCGCATTACGACGACCCGCGCGCCACCACGATCATGAAGCCCGGGATGACCTTCACCATCGAACCGATGCTGACCCTGGGCACCCACGAGTACGAGATCTGGGACGACGGCTGGACGGTCGTCACGAAGGACCGCAAGCGAACCGCGCAGTTCGAGCACACCCTTGTCGTGACGGACACAGGCGCGGAGGTACTGACGCTCCCTTGACCTTTCCATTGCCTTCCCTTTACGAAAAGGACGAATAGGCGTGGGGCGCCTCGGATAGGTTAGGCAAGCCTTTCACAGGAAAGGCTTGCCTAAGCCGTTGTCCCTGAGCCGCCTGGAGATCGCATGTCCGCCGTCCGCATGTCCGCAGTAGCCGCCGCCGGCATGGTGGTCGCCGTCACCGCCGTCACCGGGTGCGCGGAGAAGGCGGACGGCAAGGCCTCCGACGCGATCACGGTGACCGCGACGGACAGCACGTGCGAGGTCTCCAAAACCACCTTCCCCGCCGGGCACGTCCGGTTGGCCGTGGAGAACAAGGGCTCCAAGGTCACCGAGGTCTACGTCTACACGCCCAGCGACCAGATCGTGACCGAGCGGGAGAACATCGGCCCCGGCACCAAGGCCACCATCACCGCGGAGATCAAGGCCGGTACGTACCAGATCGCCTGCAAGCCCGGCATGAAGGGCGACGGCATCCGCCAGAAGATCACCGTCACCGGCAAGGGCGCCGCCAAGGGCGACGCGCGTCTGGACGCCGCGGTGGCCGCGTACCGCACCTACGTCCAGGAGCAGGCCGACCAGACCGTCCCGGTCGTCCAGCAGTTCGCCGACGCCGTCAAGGCGGGCGACGTGGAGAAGGCCAAGTCGCTCTTCGCGCCCTCCCGTGTCGGCTGGGAGCGCACCGAGCCGGTGGCGGAGTCCTTCGGCGACATCGACCCGCTGACCGACACCCGCGAGGACGGCCTGGAGGACGGTCAGAAGTGGACCGGCTGGCACCGGCTGGAGAAGTCCCTGTGGCAGGACAAGAAGGCCGGGCCGGAGGAGGGCGCCCTCGCCGACCGGCTGGTCTCCGACCTGAAGGACTGGCAGACCCGCGTCGGCAAGGCCGACATCACCGCCACCAGCATGGCCAACGGCGCCAAGGAGCTGCTGGACGAGGTCGCCACCGGCAAGATCACCGGTGAGGAGGACCGCTACTCCCACACCGACCTGTCGGACTTCGACGCCAACGTCGAGGGCGCGCTGAAGGCGTACGAGCTGCTGAAGCCGGTCGCCGCCGAGAACGACGCGGAGCTCACCGCCGAACTGGACAAGCAGTTCCCGGCCCTGACGGCGCTGCTCGACAAGTACCGCAAGAGCGGCGGCTCGACGGAGTTCGTGTCCTACGACACCGTCGGCAAGGACCAGCGCAAGGAGCTCTCGGACGCGGTCAACGCGCTCGCCGAGCCGCTGTCGAAGCTCGCCGCGGCCGTCGCCAAGTAACCCGAGGGGGCATCGGACCATGTCCGAGGAGACCGTCACGTCGCGTCGCAAGGTGCTCGGCTGGACCGGTGCGGGCGTCGTCGTCGCGGCCACCGCGGCCGGCGGCGCCGTGGCCGCGGTCCGCTCCGGGGACGATGTGCAGCCCGCGGGTGCCGCGGGCGGCGCGATCGCCTTCCACGGGGCGAACCAGGCCGGCATCACCACCCCGGTCCAGGACCGGCTCCACTTCGCGTCCTTCGACGTCAAGACCGAGGACCGCGAGGAGCTGGTCGCGCTCCTGAAGGAATGGAGCGACGCCGCCCGCAAGATGACGCAGGGTCGGCCGGTCGGCGAGGGCGCGGTCGGCGGCCTCGCCGAGGCCCCGCCGGACGACACCGGCGAGGCGCTGGGGCTGCCGTCCTCGCGGCTCACCCTCACCATCGGCTTCGGCCCCTCGCTCTTCACCGCGAAGGACGGCGGGGACCGCTTCGGCCTGAAGGCGCACCGGCCGAAGGCGCTGGTGGACCTGCCCAAGTTCCCCGGCGACGCCCTCGACCCGAACCGCAGCGGCGGCGACCTGTGCATCCAGGCCTGCGCGGACGACCCGCAGGTGGCGGTGCACGCCATCCGCAACCTGGCCCGGATCGGCTTCGGCAAGGTCGCGATGCGCTGGTCGCAGCTCGGCTTCGGCAAGACCTCCTCGACCACGCCCGAGGAGCAGACCCCGCGCAACCTGATGGGCTTCAAGGACGGCACGCACAACGTCGCGGGCTCCGACCGGGCCGCGCAGGACAAGCACGTGTGGGTGTCCGCGAAGGACGGCCCGTCCTGGATGGCCGGCGGCTCGTACCTGGTCGCCCGGCGCATCCGGATGCACATCGAGACCTGGGACCGCACCTCGCTGCGGGAGCAGGAGGAGATCTTCGGCCGGACGAAGGGCGAGGGCGCCCCGATCGGCAGGCAGCGCGAGCACGACGCCCCCGACTTCAAGGCGATGCTCCCGGACGCGCACGTGCGGCTCGCGCACCCGGACAACAGCGGTGTGACGATCCTGCGCCGCGGCTACTCCTTCACGGACGGCACCGACGGCCTGGGCCGCCTGGACGCCGGGCTGTTCTTCATCGCGTACCAGCGCGACGTCCGGGACGGCTTCGTGCCGCTGCAGATGCGGCTGGCGAAGCTCGACTCGCTCAACGAATACATCCAGCACGTGGGTTCGGCCGTCTACGCCGTACCGCCGGGCGTCCGCGACGAGGACGACTGGTGGGGCCGCGAGCTCTTCCAGAACCACTGAGAGGAAGTGACCGGCGGTGTTCGCCAATTACCTGATCGGGCTCCGGGAGGGCCTGGAGGCCAGCCTGGTCGTCTGCATCCTGGTCGCGTACCTGGTGAAGACCGGCCGCAAGGACAAGCTGCCGCCGGTCTGGCTGGGCGTCGGCACCGCGGTCCTGGTGAGCATGGCCTTCGGCGCCGCCCTGCAGTTCGGCTCCTCCGAGCTCACCTTCACGGCGCAGGAGGCGCTGGGCGGTTCGCTGTCGATCGTGGCGGTCGGCCTGGTGACGTGGATGGTCTTCTGGATGCGGCGCACCGCGCGGCACCTGAAGGCCGAACTCCACGGGAAGCTGGACGCGGCGATCGCCATGGGCACCGGCGCGCTGGTCGTCACCTCCTTCCTCGCCGTGGGGCGTGAGGGGCTGGAGACCTCGCTGTTCATCTGGACCGCGGTGCAGGCCACCGACGACGGCGTGCGCCCGCTGGTCGGTGCGGTGCTGGGCCTGCTGACCTCGGCGGTGCTGGGCTGGCTGTTCTACCGGGGCGCGCTGCGCATCAACCTCGCCAAGTTCTTCACCTGGACCGGCGCGATGCTGGTCGTGGTCGCGGCGGGCGTGCTCGCGTACGGCTTCCACGACCTGCAGGAGGCCGCCTGGCTGCCGGGGCTGAAGGCACAGGCCTTCGACGTCAGCGACGTGGTCCCGGCCGACTCCTGGTACGGGACGCTGCTGAAGGGCGTGTTCAACTTCCAGCCCGACCCGACCTGGCTGCAGGTCACGGTCTGGGCGCTGTATCTCGCGCCCACGATGTTCCTCTTCCTCCGCCCCGGTAGGGTTGCCGCGCCGGCCGTGAAGCCGTCCGCCGCAGCCCCGAAGGAGCCCACGTCCGATGACCCGCAGGCCGCGATTCCTGTCGGCGCTCGCGCTGTTGACGCTGACGGCGGCGCCACTGACCGGGTGCGTGACGGTGCACGGGGAACGGGCGCTCATCCCGTCGGTGACGAAGGCTGAGGCCGGCCAGGCGCTGGAGCGCTTCACCGAGGTCAACAACGAGGCGAACAAGAACCTCGACGCGAAGCTGATCGCCACCGTCGAGTCCGGCCCCCTCGGCGCCGTCGACGGGGCCGGTCTGCGCGCCCGGAACACCGTCGCTCCCGGCGGCAACCCCGACTTCAAGGCGCTGGGCCTCGGCGACCCGCGCTTTCTGATACCCCGCCAGGTGGGCTGGCCCAAGTGGTTCGTGGCCGACGTGGCACCGGAGCTGGGCGGCTCGGGCACCGGCACGAACCGCTGGCTGATGGTCTTCGAGCGGGGCGGTGCCCGAGAGGCGTGGCGGGTGTCGTACGTCGCCTCCGTCCGGGCCTCCGCCGTCCCGGAGTTCACCCGTGACGCGCAGGGGTACGTGGAGCCGGTGGCGGCCGAGGGCTCCGGACTGGTGGTGGACCCCGGCGAGCTGGGCGGCGCCTACACCGGGTACCTGGCCAAGGGCGACGCGAAGGACGCGTCCGTGTTCGCCCCGGGGTCGTCCACCTCGGAGTTGGTCACCAGCCGGGCGAAGAACGCCCGCACCGCCCAGTCGGCCACCCAGTACGCCGACCAGCCCGCCACGGAGGGGGACTTCGCCCCGCTCGGGCTGCGCACCAAGGACGGCGGCGCGCTGGTCTTCTTCGCCACGCACCACACGGCGAAGATCACCATGCTGCGGCCGGGCGTCACCCCGCAGGTCGACACGTACACCAGGGCGCTGATGACCGGCACCCCGAAGCAGTCGGTCACGCTGGGCCGGGTCGCCCGGCAGACCGTGCTCGTCCCGGCGGAGAAGGACGGCGGCGGTCAGGTCGTCTTCCTCACCCGCACCGTGGGCCTGGTCGCCGCGCGCGGGGAGTGACCCGCGGGGGCGGTGCGGCCGGAGCAGGTGCGGCGAGGGTCAGTGCAGCCAGCCCGCCGTCTCGGGCTCGGGCTCGACCTGGGCGCAGGCGTCGGTCAGCACCCCGAGCAGCGGCAGCGGATCGGGCAGCGCCCGGTCCGGGCCGTGACCGGTGACCCACGCGACGACGGCGCCGGAGGGCAGGCGCGAGGGCGGCAGCAGCACATAGCTGGCGCGGCAGTGCCAGCGCAGGCCCGGGTGCTCGTCGAGGGTCTCGGGATGGCAGTCCAGCTCGCACGGCCACCACTCGTCCTCGTCGGCCGTGGCACGGGTGGCGGTGAAGAACAGCATCCGCCCGTCGGAGACCGCGACGGGCCCGCCCTCGGAGCCCTCGGCGGCCAGCCGCTCCAGGGCCATCCGGCCCGCCTCGGCGGGCACGTCCAGGACATCGTGGGCGATGCCGGTGGCGGTGATGAAGTTGGCCAGCGGGTGCGTGCGCAGCCAGCGCCTGAGCTGTTCCGGATCGGTGGTGGCCTGGGTCTGCCAGGCGAAGGAGACGGGGTGCGTGCCCGGGGTGGGACAGCCGATCCGGTCACAGGAACAGCGGTAGCCGGAGACGGGCGAGGGATGGGCGGCCGGTGCCAGGGGCAGGCCCGCGTCCGCGGCCTCCAGCAGGAGCTCGTCCCGGCGCAGGTCGTCCCCGTTCCGGCCGCCGGCGGCCGCACGGACGGCGGCCCCGTCCACTCCGGCACCGCGCTCCCCCGCCTTGCGGCGCAGCCAGTCGGACAACCTGCCCTTGGTGACCATCGAGCCCCTTTCCTCGCCCCGTGAACCCTTGCTCCACCCTACGTAACGAGGGAAAGGCCGTAAGCGGAATCCACGGATGGTTGAAACCATCCTGCTCCCCGTGCGCATTCCGGTCGTACGCGGGGTCCCCCCGGAGGGGGAACGTGATGACGGCCGATTCGGCCTTACATATCGGGGCGAAGGGCATCGAGCCACCGATGGGGGACTTTGCGGATATAGAGGAATGTTTTTCTCGTCACCACTGCTCGCAGCAGCCGGGGCGGCGACCGGCGAGGGCCGCGCTCCCGTGACCACCGTCACCCGCGGCGCGACGCGTCGACCGCCCCGGAAGGCGGATCCGCGCTAGCCTGGTTTCCGACAGGTTGTCGGCAACCCGCCGACTCGGGGTCGCCCGAGTCGCGACGATTCCTGCAGGCCCGACGCAGGAGGCTCCCTTGACGCCAGCCCACGGCTCCGCGACCGCACCGTTCTCGGCCGTCATCCGTTCCGCCAGCCACGACCGGCACACCGAGGCGGAGACCTCGACGTTCATCGGCGACCTGCTCGGCGGCCGCCTCGGGGTCGCCGCGTACGCGCGCTACACCGAGCAGCTCTGGTTCGTCTACCGGGCGCTGGAGGACGCCGCCGCGGAACTCGCCGGCGACCCGGTGGCCGGCCCCTTCCTCCGTCCCGAACTGCTGCGCGTCGCCGCCCTGGAACGCGACCTGGACCACCTGCTCGCCCCCGGCTGGCGCGACCGCGCCGCCGCGCTGCCCGAGACCCTCGGCTACACCGGGCGCATCGCCGAGACCGCCCGCGCGTGGCCGGCGGGCTACGTCGCCCACCACTACACCCGCTACCTCGGCGATCTCTCGGGCGGCCAGGTCATCCGCGGCATCGCGGAGCGGACCTGGGGCTTCGCCCGCAAGGGCGACGGCGTGCGCTTCTACGTGTTCGACGCGATCGGCAACCCCGCGGCGTTCAAGCGCGAGTACCGGAGCCTGCTGGACGCCCTGCCGGTCGACGAGCTCGAAAGGCAGCGCGTCGTGGAGGAGTGCCGGCGGGCCTTCGCCCACAACTCGGCCGTCTTCGCCGCGCTCGGCCGCGAGTTCCCCCTGACGGCCTGACGGGACGTCTCGGCGGCGCCCGCGGCGGGACGCTAGCCGAGGGGGGCGGTCCAGCCGGAGGGGTCGACTCCGCCCGGGACGGGGGCCGCGGGGTCGTAGGGGGTGCGGGTGAGGACGAAGGAGCCGAGGTCGAGGTGGCTGACGGCGCCGTCGTCCGTACGCACGGCACGGAGGGTCTCGCCGTCGTAGTAGCCGTCCAGGCCGGTCCAGGTGCCGTCCGGTCGGGCGCGGAAGCGGGCGCCGCGGACGGTGCCGGACAGGGCGGTCAGCTCCAGGTCGCGGCCGGTGCGCACGCGCAGCACGTACGGGGCGGTGCCCCAGTACCAGTGGCCGGTGAGGGCGAGCAGTTCCGGGTCGGGGTGGGAGACGGGCCGCCAGGGCTCGGGGATGCGGGGCTCGCGTTCGGCGACGAGGCGCAGCAGGTCGGCGGCGATCGAGGTGGCCGGGGCTCCGGTGGTGGAGTTGGCGAGGACGACCGCGCCGAGGCCCTCGTCGACGTCGCACCACAGCCCGGCCACGAAACCGGGCATGGAGCCGCCGTGACCGACCAGCACCCGGTCGCCCGGGCCCTTCGACAGCTGTACGCCGAGGCCCTGGTCGCCGCCCGGCGCGGCCGGCCGGCGCATCTCCTCCAGCGTGGCGGGCGCCAGGACGCGCTCGTCGCCCGCGGCGAGGAAGGCGGCCCAGCGGCACAGGTCGTCGGCGGTCGACCACAGTTCGCCCGCGGGGGACATCAGCCCGGTGTCCTGCACGGCCTCGGCCATCATCAGCTCGGCGTACGGGTGGACGGCCCAGCCTCCGGCGTGCGGGGCCCGCGGGCGGCGCGTCGTACGGGTCATCCCCAGCGGTTCGAGGACCTCGGAGGTCAGCACCTCGTCCCAGGGCGCGCCGTCGTGCAGGGCCTCGACGACGGCGCCGAGCAGGGCGAACCCGGGGTTGGAGTAGTGGTGGCGTTCGCCGGCGGGGTGCAGCCGCGGCCTCTCGCCGAGGAGGTCGGCCGTCCCGGGGCGCAGCGCGCCGGGCGTGCGCTCCCACCAGGGGCCGGGGGTCTCGGCGGCCAGTCCCGCGGTGTGCGTGAGGAGTTGGCGGACGGTGACCCCGTCTGCGGGGGTGCCGCCGATGTGCTTCTCGACGGGGTCGTCCAGCCCGAGGCGCCCCGCGTCGCGCAGTCGCATCACCAGGACGGCCACGAAGGTCTTGGTGAGGGAGCCGATCCGGTACTGGGTGTCCCCGTCCGGTGCGTGACCGTCCACGCAGGAGCGCGCCCCGGTCCACACGGCCCGGCCGTCCCGGACGACGGCCGCCACGAGGGAGGGGGTGCGGCTGCGGGACTGGGCGACCGCGACGCGGTGCAGCAGGGCCCGGCGGGTGTCGGGGAGCAGGACGTCGTCGGGCTCGGTCTGCGGTGTCGGCATGCGCTCACCTTAGAGGTCGCCCCGGACGGGGTGCCGGGCGCACGGCACCGGCCATGCCGTACCCGCGGTCGCCCTCGGCGCGGGCCTGGCGACACCGGCCGCGGTCGGGGAGAGGCGGGCGTCGGTTCCGCCCTGAACGACACCATCCGGCGGGCCGGTACCGCGCTCGGCACAGCGACCCTCGACTCGTCGCGGCCCGGTCGCGGTCGCGCCAGGGCCCGCGGCCGTCAGCTGGTGAGGAGCACGCCGGCGTAGGAGACGGTGGCGATGAGGGTCCAGGAGACGAGGCCGACGGCGGCCACACGCGGCCCGGTCCGCGCCAGGGCGGGCAGGTGCACCATGCTCCCGAGCCCCACCATGGCCATGGCCAGCAGCAGTTGCTGCAGCTGCTGCGCGCCGTCGAGCACGCCGGCCGGGAGGACTCCGGTGCTGCGCACCGCCATCATGACGAGGAAGCCGACGACGAACAGCGGCAGCAGCGGCGTACGCCGGGCCGAGGCCGCGGCGTCCGGCCCCGCGGCGCCCGAGATCGCGCGCCGCCGGCGCAGTGCGTAGGCGACGCCCGCGACCAGGGGCGCCAGGAGCGCGACGCGCATCAGCTTGACGAGCACCGCCTCGCCGAGCGCCGCGGGGCCCGCGGTCTGCGCCGTCGCGACGACCTGCCCGACGTCGTGCACGCCGGCCCCGGCCCAGCGGCCGAACTGGACGTCGTCCAGACCGAGCGGGTGGTGCAGCAGCGGCAGCACGCCGATGGCGAGGGTGCCGCAGAGCGTGACCAGGGCGACGGACGCGGCCACGTCCTCCTCGTCGCTGCCGGTGACCTGGCTCACCGCGCCGATGGCGGAGGCGCCGCAGATGGAGTAGCCGGTGGCGATGAGCAGGGGCTGGTCGCCGCGCAGTCCCATGCGGCGGCCGAGCCAGACGGTGCCCCAGAAGGTGGCGGCCACGACGCAGACCACCATGCCGGCCGTGGCCCAGCCGAGTCCGAGCACGTCGTCCAGGCCGAGCTGCAGTCCGAGGACGACGATGCCGACCCGCATCAGCCGTTTCCCGGCGAAGGTCAGCCCGGGCCGGGCCCGGCCGCGCAGGGTCGTGCGCAGGCCCGGCAGGTTGGCGGCGGCGATGCCGAGGACGACGGCGCTGGTGGGCACCGGCACGGCGGGCAGCAGCAGGTGCAGCACGGTCGCCAGGGCGGCGCCCAGGGCGGCCACCAGCAGGCCGGGCAGGACGGCCGCCGCGGCCTGGCGGCGGCCCGCACCGCTTCCGGCGGGGGCCGCTGCGGGGCGGGCGGCCGGCGTCGCCCCGCGCGGGGCGGTCGCGGGGGTGCGCGTAGGGGTGCGGAGGTTCACCGTTCGCCGACCGGCAGCCGGTAGACGCGCCGCACGCTGGAGCCCAGGCGGGAGATGTCGGCCCCGTAGATGTGCAGCGATATCGCCTTGCCGGGGCCGCCGTTCCACACCTCGTGGATGTCACCGGGCGGCGCGAATCCGCAGACCTCGCCCTGGGCGTTGACGACGTCCTGCGTGGGGACGAGGCGGGAGCCGGCCCCGTCGGGGACCAGCCGGTAGCGGCGCTCGTGCTCCCGGCCCTGGTGCACGCCCGTGACGCACCACGAGACGTGGTCGTGGATGGACGTCCGCTGCCCCGGCAGCCAGACCAGGGCGACGACGGAGAAGCTGCCGTCCTCCTCGGCGTGCAGGACGTGCTGGCGGTAGCGGTCCGGGTCGCCCTCGGTGTGCCGCCCGGCCAGCAGGTCGGGGGCGCCGAGGTGCGGCGCGAGCCGTTCGCCCACGAGGTGGGCCGTGGGGCCGGGCGCCAGGCCGCGGCCGACCGCCTCCCGCACCTCGTCGACGAGGCGGGCCAGCCTGGCGGTGGGCGCGGAGAGCACCGGAACGGTCGCGGAGGTCATGCCCGCAGCGTCCGTGCGCGCGGGCCCGGGCGTCCACTGACAGTTCCTTCACCCCGCTGTTCCCCTCCTTATGGATGGGGTCCGGGTCAGCAGCCGCTGCGCCGCTCGGCGACCGTCCGGAGCGCGTCGAGCACCAGGGCCGCGGCCGGGATCCGCAGGTGGTCGCGCGGCACGTACGCCGCGACCCGGCGGCGGGAGACGGGGTCCAGCGGCCGGCCGGTGACCCGGTCCAGCCGCATGAAGGACAGCACCAGCCCGGGCATCATCGCGACCCCCAGCCCCTCGGCGACCAGCGACTGCACCACGAGGTTGTCGTCGGTGGCGAAGGCGATGTCGGGGGCGAAGCCCAGCTCGGCGCACTCGTGGAGGAAGTTGACCCGGCAGCGCATGCAGCCGGCGATCCAGCGTTCGCCGGCCAGGTCGCCGAGCCGGACCGAGCGGGACCTCGCCAGCCGGTGCCCGGCCGGCATCAGGACCATGAGCTGGTCCTCCAGCAGCGGGATCTCGACCAGGTCGTCCGGCACGGCCTCGTGCAGTCCCGGATAGGTGAAGGCGAGAGTGATGTCGCACTCGCCGCGGGTGACCCGCTCCAGCGAGTCGGGCGGTTCGTCTCCCAGGAGCTCGACCCGTATGCCGGGGTGCTCGGCCGCGAGCAGGGCGAGCGCCTCGGGGATCAGGGTGGCGTTGGCGCTGGGGAAGGCGCACAGCCTCACCCGGCCGGTCTCCAGCCGGGTCACCGCCCCTATCTGCTCCCAGGCCACGGACATGCTGTCCAGGATGGTCTCGGCGTGCCGGGCCAGCGCCTCCCCCGCCTCGGTCAGTCGCATGCGCCGCCCGACGCGGACGAAGAGCGCGGTGCCCACCGAGCGCTCCAGCGCCTTCATCTGCTGGGTGACCGCGGGCTGCGTGTAGCCGAGCGCCGCGGCCGCGGCCGAGTAGGAGCCGGCCGTGACCACGGTGTGGAACGTCTTGATGTGCCTGGAATCGAACACGCATGAATCATAAGAGAAACTTGGGGTGTCCCGGCACAGGGCCTCCTGGTGCTTCTGGGACCACTGCGCCGGGGGGTGTTTGCGTCCGCAATCCGGTGCGCGGTGTCCGCTGTGGGTCCACCATGTCACTACGGCCTCAACCACACCGCGAGGAGCCTTCATTGAGCGCAGCGCGAACCGCCTCGTACCGCCGGTATCTGATGTGTCCTCCCACGTACTTCCGCGTCACGTACTCCATCAATCCCTGGATGGACCCCACGAAGCCGGTCGACCCCGCGCTCGCCCTGCTGCAGTGGGAGGACCTGCGCGACCGCTACCGCTCGCTGGGGCACACCGTCGAGATCCTGCAGCCGCTGCCGGGCCTGCCGGACATGGTCTTCGCCGCCAACGGCGCCACCGTGGTCGACGGCCGGGTCTTCGGCGCCCGCTTCGCCAACCCCGAGCGGGCCGCGGAGGCTCCCGCGCACCGCGAGTGGTTCCTGAACCGCGGCTACGGCGAGGTGCACGACCCGCACCACGTCAACGAGGGCGAGGGGGACTTCGCCGTCACCGAGAGCTGGCTGCTGGCCGGGAAGGGCTTCCGCAGCAGCCCGCTGTCGCACTCCGAGCTCCAGGAGTTCTTCGGCCGCCCCGTCGTCGGCCTGGAGCTCACGGACCCGCACTTCTACCACCTGGACACCGCGCTGTGCGTGCTCTCCGGCGACGAGATCATGTACTACCCGGACGCCTTCTCCCCCGGCAGCCGCGCGGTGCTGCGCCGCCTCTTCCCCGACGCGCTGACCGCCAACCGGCAGGACGCCACGGCCTTCGGGCTCAACTGCGTCAGCGACGGCCTCAACGTCCTGGTCCCCTCCGGGGCCACCGGGCTGCTGCGGCGGCTGCGCGAGCGCGGCTACGAGCCGGTGCCGGTCGACATGTCCGAACTGCACAAGGCCGGCGGCAGCGTGAAGTGCTGCACCATGGAGCTGCGCGACTGAGCGTGATACGAAGGGGCGCATGTCGCAGCAGCTGCCCCTCCGCACCTCGTACGACGTCGTGATCGTCGGCGGCGGCCACAACGGCCTGGTCGCCGCGGCGTACCTCGCCCGCGCGGGCCGCTCCGTGCTGCTGCTGGAGCGGCTGCCGGGCACCGGCGGCGCCGCCGTCTCGACCCGCGCCTTCACCGGTCTGGACGCACGGCTGTCCCGGTACTCGTACCTGGTGAGCCTGCTGCCCCGGAAGATCGTCGACGACCTGGGGCTGCGGTTCGCCGTGCGGCGGCGGCGCATCTCCTCCTACACCCCGCACGGCGACGGCGGGCTCCTCGTCGACGCCGAGTCGCCGTCCGCGACCCGCGAGAGCTTCGTCCGGCTGACCGGCTCCGACCGCGACTTCGAGGCCTGGCAGCGCTTCTACGGCATGACGCAGCGGGTCGCCGAGCGCGTCTTCCCGACGCTGACCGGGCCGCTGCCCTCCCGGGCCGAACTGGAGCGGACCGTGGCCGACCCGGAGGCCTGGTCGGCGCTGTTCGAGCGGCCGCTGGGCGAGACCGTCGAGTCCGTCTTCGAGGACGACGTGGTGCGCGGCGTGGTGCTGACCGACGCCCTGATCGGCACCTTCAGCCACGCGCACGACCCCTCGCTGCTGCAGAACCGCTGCTTCCTCTACCACGTCATCGGCGGCGGCACGGGCGACTGGGACGTGCCCGTCGGCGGCATGGGCGCCCTCACCGACGCCCTGGCGGACGCGGCGCGGGCGGCCGGGGCGGAGATCGTGACCGGCACCGAGGTCACGGCCGTCGAGACCGACGGCACCCGGGCCGAGGTGTCCTTCGAGGGCGGCCGGGTGGGCGCGGGCCACGTGCTGGTCAACGCCTCGCCGTACGCGCTGGCCGGGCTGCTGGGCGAGGCCGCCCCGGAGAAGCCGGAGGGCGCCCAGCTCAAGGTGAACATGCTGCTGCGCCGGCTGCCGCGGCTGCGCGACACCGCGGTGGACCCGCGCGACGCCTTCGCCGGCACCTTCCACATCGCCGAGTCGTACACCCAGCTGGACCGGGCCTACCGCGAGGCGGCCGAGGGCACGGTGCCCACGGCACCGCCCTCCGAGATCTACTGCCACTCGCTGACCGACCCCTCGATCCTCTCCCCCGACCTGGCCGCACAGGGCGTGCACACCCTCACCCTCTTCGGGCTGCACGCCCCGGCGCGGCTCTTCGCGGACGACCCCGCACAGGCGAAGGAGTCCCTGCTCAAGGCCACCCTGGCGCAGCTGGACGCGGTGCTCGCGGAACCGCTGGCCGACTGCCTGGCGGTGGACGCGGACGGGCGGCCGTGCATCGAGGCGAAGTCCCCGTTCGACCTGGAGCGGGAGGTCGGCCTGCCCGGCGGGCACATCTTCCACCGGGACCTGGCGTTCCCGTACGCGGAGTCGGGCGGCGGCGCCTGGGGCGTGGGGACCGCGCACGCGAACGTGCTGCTGTGCGGGGCGGGCGCGGTGCGCGGCGGCGGGGTCAGCGGCGTCCCGGGCCACAACGCGGCCATGGCGGTGCTGGGCGCCTGACGCGGGGCGCTACCCCTGCTCGGCCTCGGGCGGCCACGCGTCGCCCCACGCGACGTCGCGGGCCGCGCGGTACAGCGGCCCCTGCCGCTTGGTCACGGTGTCGCGGCGCAGGCCGTCCTCGACCGTGCACAGGTCGATGAGGACCTGCCCCTTGCGGATCTGCGGATGCCGGACGACCCGGTCCGGTGCGCCGGCACGCGCCGCGGGGAAGCGGGCGGCGGCGACATAGCTGAACTTCTCGTCCTCGTACGGCAGCGAGCCCCCCTTGACCTGCCGGTGCAGCGAGGTCCGGGCGACCCGCGCCGCGAAGTGGCACCAGTCGGGGGCCTGCACCGGGCAGGTGCCGTCGTGGGGGCAGGGGGCGAGGACGTGGAAGCCGTCCGCGACGAGCCTCTCGCGCGCCGCGAGGACCCGCGCGTAGCCGTCGGGCGTGCCCGGCTCGACGACGAGCACGGCGCCGCGCGCCGCCCTGGCGGCCTCGGCGACGACCGCGTCGCGGTCGGGCCCGGTCAGTTCGCCGATGACGTACGACAGCGTGACCAGGTCCGCCTCGGGCAGCCGGGCGCCGCCGCCCAGCGGTGTCCTCTGCCAGCGCGCGTCCCGCACCGCCGCGTGCTCCGAGTCCGCGGCCAGTTCGCGGCCGAGCGAGAGCGCCGCGTCCGACCAGTCGAGGACGGTGCTGGTGTGCGTCCCGTCCTCCCAGGCGTCGGCGACCGCCCAGGTCGCGGCGCCGGTCCCGCCGCCCACGTCCAGATGGCTGGCCGGCGCCCACTCCCCCGCCCGGGCCCGGAACTCCGCGAGCGCCGCGCCGACCGCGGCGTGGGTGGCCGGCATGCGG
The DNA here is from genome assembly GCF_035918135.1 of Actinacidiphila glaucinigra. NCBI lineage: Bacteria > Bacillati > Actinomycetota > Actinomycetes > Kitasatosporales > Streptomycetaceae > Actinacidiphila > Actinacidiphila glaucinigra. Next base: position 6,199,310 of record NZ_CP109144.1, on the reverse strand, counting down.
TACGCCGCGTAGGCGGCGACGTCGGAGCGGTCGCGCAGGATCGGGGTGCTGCTGGGCGTGCGCCCCCGGTAGGTGGCGATCAGCCGGTCGACGGCCTGGGTGGCGCGGCCCGGCGGGAGCCCGTCGAGGAGCCCCGCGAGGGCGGATTGCAGAGAGGACACAAAGGTCAAGGGTAAGGGCCGCCCGGACCGGGCCGGCGCGGTCGCCGCCAGGGTGCACCGGCACCCGCACCGGAGGCGACGGCGAGGTCACCGGCACCGGGACGCGACCGGGCCGCTGCCGCCCCGGGCCGGAAGCCGGCGACGGCACGGGCGTGGACGAGGCCCCGCAGCGGATCGACCGCCTCTCCTCGGTCTCGGGCCCGGTCCCGGCGACCGCGCCGGGGCTCTCGTCCGGGACCGTCCGGACCCGCGGGCCGACCCGAGGGTGTGGATTGCCGCTCGCGGGGTCGCGCCTTCCCGCCCTGTGCGCACCTCTGCCGCGTGTCGGTGGTCGCCCCTAGGCTCAGCCGCCATGACCTCGTCGGATGATCAATCGAACGACGCACGCCGTGACTTCGGCCGGCTGTGGGGCGCCTACGCGGTGAGTGCGGCGGGAAGCGCGATCGGCACCGGGGCCCTGCCTCTGGTCGCCGTCCTGGCGCTGGAGGTCACGGCCTTCCAGGTCTCCCTCCTCGCGGCGCTGTCCGCGCTCGCGGCCGCCGCCATCACCCTCCCGCTGGGTGGCCGCGTCGAGCACCGCCGCAAGCGCCCCGTCATGATCGCCGCTGATCTGCTCCGCTGCCTCGTGCTGCTCAGCGTCCCGGTCGCGGCGGCGCTCGGCGTGCTCACCTTCGCTCAACTGTGCCTGGTGGGCGTCGTCCAGGCGGCCGCGGCCATCGTGTTCGGCGCGGCGAGCACCGCGCACCTCAAGGGTCTCGTCCCGCCGGGCGACCGCCTCCGGGCGGCCTCGCGGTTCGAGACCACCAGCTGGCTCAGTCTGAGCGCGGGCCCGCCGCTCGGCGGGCTGCTCGTGACCGCCTTCGGGACGACGGTCACGCTGGCCGTGGACGGGTTCTCCTTCCTGCTGTCCGCGCTGGGTGTCCGCCTGATCCGCCGGCCCGAGCCGGAGCCCCCGGCGCGGGCCGGGTCGACCGGCCGCGGCCGGGACCTCATGGCCGGCTGGGCCTACGTCATGGGGCACCGCGGCCTGCGGCCGCTCTTCTGGAACGCCATGCTCTTCGGCGGAGCCATCATGATGGGCAGTCCGCTGCTGACCGTCATGATGCTCCGCGAACTGCACTTCACCCCCTGGCAGTACGGTCTGGCGCTCGGGCTGCCCTGCCTCGGCGGCGCCCTGGGCTCCCGGCTCACCGCCCCGCTCACCCGCCGGCTCGGCCCGCACCGGGTGCTGCTCCTGTTCGGTGTGCTGCGCACCCCGTGGCTCCTGCTGCTCGCCTGGGTGCCGGCCGGTGCTCTCGGGCCTGTCGTCATGATCACGGCCGACACCTTCCTGCTGCTGGCCGCCGGGGTCTTCAACCCGTCCTTCGCCACGTACCGCATGGCCGCCACGGACGACGGCGTCATGACCCGGGTGGTCACCGCGTGGTCGGTGGGCTCCAAGACGGCCCAGCCCCTGTCCATGCTGGTCGGCGGTGTCGTCGCCGCCGTGGGGGGCGTCCGTGTGGCGATCCTGGTCGCGGGGGTGCTGTGCGTCGCCAGCGCCCTGCTCCTGCCCTGGCGTGCGCTGCCGTCCGCGGCCGAGGGCCGCGGGCGGGCGGGGGCACAGGAGAAGAACGAGCCCACGGGAAAGCCCGCCTCGACGTGAATGCCCTCACCCCGCGGGCATGGCCCCGGGGCGGCGGTCCGTGCCAAGGTGGGGCGCATGCTTCCCATCACCGTGTGCAGGGAGGACGGGCGGCGGCACGTCCGGGTCTCCGCGCGCGAACTCGGCGACCTGGTGGCCGGGTTGGGGGCCGGGGGCGAGCTGTTCCTGGTCGTCCAGCGGATACCGGACCTGCCGGAGGTCTACCTGCAGGTGTGGTACGCCCCCGTGGAGGGCTACTACCAACTGGAGCACCGCGACGGCGGGTACGACCGTCACTACGTGGCGTACGAGGACACCCCGGAACCCGTGCTGGCCGCGATGGCCGGCTGGGCCCGCGGCGAGGAGGGCTGGGGCCACGGGCTCGCCTGGGAGCGCATGAGACTCCGGGCCCCCAAACGGGTCCGCCCGTTGAAGCTCGACGACCACGAGCGGGCCCGCCTGGAGCGACGGGTCCGCGAGCTGCTGGTCGGCGGGTACGCCACCCGGGCCGAACTGGCGGAGGCCGCCGAGCGGTTCCTCGTCTCCGGGCGGCGGCGGCCGGTCTCCTCCGAGCAGGCATGGGAGCTCGTCGACCGGATGTGGCTGGAGCGCCTGGCGGAGCAGGCCCGCTGGGAGGACGAGACCGACCCGGAGCGGCTCACCGGCGCGTTCGCGGCGCTGGAGCGGGCGGGCATCACGGCGCGGGAGAACTTCCTCGCCGGCCCGGGCTCGCCCCGTGACTCCGGGATCGGCGCGGTGGGCGCGCCGGACGCCCGCGGATTCGTCTACTTCCACTCCGGGTGCACCGACTCGGCGGCCGCCGGACGCGGGCTGCCCCTCTTCTACGGGGGCTTCGACGGCTCGTCCGGGACGACGGCGGCGGTCGGCCGGGAGGTCGTCGCGGCGCTCACGGCGGCCGGGCTGCCGTCGGAGTGGGACGGGGACCCGGACAGCGTCATCACGGTGACCCCTCTGGACTGGCGCAAGCGGCTGGTCGGCTAGACCGGGCGGGGCACGCTAGGCCGTGGTCCGCGGGGTGTCCGTCGTGCCGTGCCAGGAGCGCCACAGGGCGGCGTAGGCGCCTCCGGCGGCCACCAGGTCGTGGTGGGTGCCGAGTTCGGTGACCACCCCGCGGTCCATCACGGCGACGCGGTCCGCGTCGTGGGCGGTCTGCAGCCGGTGGGCGATGGCGATGACCGTGCGGCCCCGCAGGACGCCGGCGAGGGCGCGCTCGGTGCTGCGCGCCGTCGTCGGGTCGAGCAGGGCGGTGGCCTCGTCCAGGACCAGGGTGTGGGGATCGGCCAGGACGACCCGGGCCAGGGCGACTTGCTGCGCCTGGGCGCCGCCGAGGGGGTGGGCGCCGGCGCCGAGTGCGGTGTCGAGACCGTCGGGCAGGTCGTCGGCCCAGGCCGCGTCGACGGCGGCGAGCGCCGCGCGCAACTCGGTGTCGGTGGCGGCCGGATCGGCGAGGAGGAGGTTGTCGCGGAGCGTGCCGTGGAAGACGTGGTGCTCCTGGGTGACCAGGACGACCTGGCGGCGCAGTTCGTCCGGGGCGAGGTCGGCGACCGGCACGCCGCCGACGGTGACGGCCCCGCTGCGGGGGCGGTCGACGCCCGCCAGCAGCCGGCCCAGGGTGGACTTGCCGGCCCCGGACGGGCCGACCACGGCGAGGCGTTCCCCGGGCCGTACGTCCAGGCGGACGCCGTGCAGCACGTCGCCGCCGTGGCCGTACGCGTACCGGACGTCCGTGACCTCGATGCGGCCTCCGGCGGGCACGGCCGCGGTGGGCGGCCCGGCCGCGGGGACCATCGCCAGGCCCTCCACGCGTGCGTACGACGCGGCGCTGCCCTGCAGGTGCTCGACCCACAGCAGCAGGTTGTCCAGCGGCCCGGCCAGCTGCCGCAGGTAGATCGCCGAGGCGATCACGGTGCCGAGGGACACGGCGCCCCGCTGGTGCAGCGCGCCTCCGGCCAGCAGCACGCACACGACCGGCAGCGTGTAGGAGACGTCCACGGCCGGGAAGAGCACCGTGCGCAACCAGAGCGTGCGCAGCCGGGTGCGGCGGGCCTCCGCGACGGCCGTCTCGGCCTTCGCGACACGGCGTGCCTGCAGACCGAGCGCCTCGACGGTGCGGGCCCCGGCGGCCGTGGCCGACAGTTCCTCGGCGAGCGCCGAGTTGGCCCCGCCCTCGGCGAGGTAGGCGGCGCGGGCCCGGCGCAGGTACCAGCGCAGGGCGACCCCCATCACCGCCATGCCGGCCAGTCCGCACAGCCCGAGCAGCGGGTCGAGCAGGACGACGGCGCCCACGACGAACAGCACCTGCACGCAGGAGACGAGCACCTCGGGCACCGCGTCGCGCAGCGTGACCGCGACGGCGGTGACGTCGGTGGTGCCGCGCGCGGCCAGGTCGCCGGTGGGGACCCGCTCGACGGTGGCGGCGGGCAGGGCGAGGGTGCGGTCGAGGAAGCGTTCGCGGATCCGGGCCGCGGTGCGCTCGCCGAAGCGGGCGCCCGCCTTGAGGGCCTGACGGGACAGCAGGATCTGCAGCACCGTGCAGGCGGCGATGGCGAGCGCCAGCCGGTCCACGGCGGCGAGGGCGGACCGGCCGGGCGCGTCCTTGACCGTGTCCACGATCGCGCCGAGCAGCCGCGGCCCGGCGAGGCCGGCGCCCGCGGCCAGCGCGTTGAGGGCGAGCACGCCGGCGAACGCGCGCCGGTCGGCGCGGAGTTCACCCAGGGCCGCACGGCGGACCCGGGCACGGTCGGCGACCGGCAGCACGTCCGCCGTCACCCCGCCCCCTCGCCCGCGCCCCGCGCCACCAGCGCCCGGTAGCCGGCCTCGTCACGCAGCAGGTCGCGATGCGCGCCGGTCGCGGCCGCCTTGCCGTCGACGAGGAAAACGACGACGTCGGCCTGTTCGAGCACGAGCGGGGACGTCGTGGTGACCAGGGTGGTGCGGCCCTGCCGTGCGGCGCGGAGCCCGGCGGCCATCGCGGCCTCGGTGTGGGCGTCGACGGCGGAGGTGGGTTCGACGGCGAGCAGGGTGTCCGGGGCGGCGTGCAGGGCGCGGGCGAGCCGCAGGCGCTGGCGCTGGCCGCCGGAGAGGTTGCGGCCCTGCGCGGCGACGGCGGAACCGAGGCCGTCGGGGAGGGCGTCGACGACGTCGCCGGCCGCGGCGGCGCGGACGGCCGCGCGGATCGCGTCGTCGGCGGGCTCGTGGCGTCCGGCGACGACCTCGCGGACGGTGCCGGCGAAGAGGTCGGCCTCGTTGTCCGCGACGAGGACCCGGTCGCGGAGCGACCCGACGGGGACGGCGTCCAGCCGGACATCGCCCCAGGTCGCGTCGGAGGGGGCGAAGCGGCCGAGCCGGTCGACGACGGCGACGGCGTCCTCGGGGCGGGTGGCGGCGAGCGCGGTCAGCAGTCCGGGGCGGACCTCGACGCCGGAGCCGGGGTCGCGCAGGACGGCGGGTGCGCCGGGGGCGGGGGCGGAGGCACGCTCGGGGTCGTCTGCGTGCTCGGGCCGCAGGGCGAGGAAGCGGGTGACCCGCCGGGCGGCGACCGTGGCCCGGGCCAGGTCGGCGCCGCCCTCGATGAAGAACGCCACCGGGATCACCAGCACGGCGACGTAGCCGTAGACGGCGACCAGGTCACCGACGCCGATCGAGCCCTCCGCGGCCATCCGCGCGGCCAGCCAGGTCACGACCGCGAGGAAGAGCGCGGGAAGCCCGTTGCCGAGGGCGCCGACCCAGCTGGTCACGGCGCCGACCCGGTAGCCCTGTTCGCGCAGCGCCGCGGAGTCGCGGCGGTAGCGCACGGCGTACGCCTCCTTGCCGCCGAGGCCGCCCAGTACCCGCAGCCCGGTCACCACGTCGACCAACCGGGCGGTCAGCGCGCCCTGTTGCTCGCGGTAGCCGGCTCCGACGCCCTGCAGCCGGCGCAGCAGCGGCCCGACGGTGACGGCGAGCAGCGGCACCCCGGCCAGCACCACGGCGGCGAGCAGCGGGGATATGGACAGCAGGAGCACCGCGACGGTCACGTACGCGACGACGGCGCCGACCCCGGGACCGGTCACGGTGAGCGACTGGGCGATGGCCTGCACGTCGCTCATGCCGATGGCGACGACCTCGCCCGCGGTGACCCGGCGCGGCAGGGTGGCCCCGAGGCGCGTCGCGTGCGCCACGGTGACCCGGACGGTGCGGAAGGAGGCGTCCATCCGGACCTTGGTCATCGTCCGGTGCCGGGCGATGCCGAGCCACGCCGTGACCCCGCTGCCGGCGAGGAGCGCCGCGGACCACCCGGCGAGGGCGCCGTGGTCGTCGGCGCGCAGGCCGTCGTCGACGGCGCGCGACAGCAGGTAGGGCGACAGGGCCAGGCTCGCCATCCACGTGCTGCCCAGCAGCGCGCCGAGGGTGACGCGGCGGCGCTGGCTGACGACCAGCCACCACAGGAACCGGACCGGACTGCCGATGTCCCTCGCGGTGGGAGCGGTGCGACTGCCTGGCATGGCCACACCATACTGATCCGGTCCGTCCGCTCTGTCACCCTCCCCCCACCCGTCCCGGAACGAGCGGTTCCGACAGCGCGCGCCTGTATACGAAGGGACGGCACACATCGCCTTCCGGCCGGGGGCGCGCGAACCGCCCACCGGAGCGCGTCAGGAGCGCGGACAGGGCACCCTCAACCCCTTACGATCAGGAACGATCCCCAGACGGCGCCGTACCGCATCACAGGACCCTCCAGCGGACAGATCAAGCCGAATGTGAACTTCAGGACAACTGGCCTCCGAAATTTCGTAAACCGCAGCGAACGCACAACTGTTTGGCATAGCGTTCCGGGTTACTACGGCGCACGGCTGCTTGGGGAAGTAGCGGGTGTGCCCACTTTTGTCGCGTTGTGCCAGGGGGGTCCATGCGGCGTGTCGGTATACCCAATTCAGGCCCGATAGATACGTCTCCCGCGCGCGGCCGTACGGCCACCCCGCGCGGGCTGAGCGACAAGGCGCGCTGGTACCTGCCGGCGGCACTCGTCACGGACGCGATGGGGATCGCGCTCCCGGTCGGGGTCGTCTTCGACGCCACGTTCCAGCCACACCCGGTGCTGTGCGCCGTGACCGCCGCGGCGGCCTGGCTGATCGTCCAGACCGCCCGGCGCAGGTACACCCAGCGCGCACTCGGCGAGTCGCGCAGCGGGCTGTCCGTGCTCTACGACTGGATGGTCCTGCTCGGCGTGCTCGCGGTGGTCCGCGCGCTGCTCGGCGAGCAGTCCGAACCGTCCGTGGCCCTGTTCGCCCTCACTCCGGGTCTGCTGCTGACCACCGCCTGCCGCAAACTGACCTACCGTCATCTGCTGGCCTCCCGGCGTGAGGCGCACGCGGTGCGCCGCATCCTGGTGATCGGCGAGCCGAGCGCGGCCGACTACGTTGTCGACCAGCTGGCCGCGCGCACCGACCACGAGTACGTCGTGGTCGGCGCCATCCCCGTCGGGCTGGCCAACCTGGAGTGCGGCGCCCCCGTGTCCGCCCGGCTGGAGTCGCTGTCACCGGCGCGGCCGAGCGCCGACTCCGGCGCGGTGCTGACCGCGGCGCGGGAACTCGGCGCCGACCTGGTGCTGGTCGCGCCCGGACCGCGGATGGCCGGAGAACGCCTGCGGCAGCTCTCGTGGGCCGTGCACGACGCGGGCATCCCGCTGGCCGTGCTCCCGGGCCTCACGGACGTCGCGGTGCGCAGGGTGGAGCTCACCTCCGCCGCCGGCCTCACCCTGCTGCACATCAGCCCGCCGCTGCGGCGTGGGGTCCAGGTGGGCCTGAAGGAGGTGCTGGACCGCGCCGGCGCCGGCGTCGGACTGCTGCTGCTCTCCCCGCTGTTCGGCCTCATCGCGGCGGCCATCCGGCTCGGCTCCAAGGGGCCGGTGTTCTACCAGCAGATCCGCCACGGGGTGGACTGCGTGCCCTTCACCATGTGGAAGTTCCGCACGATGGTGACGGACGCGGACGACCGCAAGCCCGAACTGGCCTCCGCCAACGAGAGCGACGGCCTGATGTTCAAGATGCGCCGCGACCCGCGCGTCACACGGGTCGGGCGGATCCTGCGCCGCTGCTCACTGGACGAACTGCCGCAGCTGATCAATGTGCTGCGGGGCGAGATGTCGCTCGTCGGCCCGCGCCCCCCGCTGCCGGAGGAGGTCGCCCGCTACGACGAGGTCGCGCTGCGCCGGCTGTCGGTGAAGCCCGGTCTGACGGGCCTGTGGCAGGTCAGCGGGCGCTCGGACCTCTCGTGGGACGAGACGCTTCAGCTGGACCTCCGGTACGTCGACAACTGGACGTTCACCAGCGACGTCGACGTGATGGCCCGTACGTTCCGGGCCGTCGTGGACGGCCGCGGAGCGTACTGAATGTCAGGCAGCGCAATCGTCCCTCCACCAGCGGTACGTGGCGGCGATCCCGTCCCGCAGCGGGATCTGCGGCTTCCAGCCGAGGGCGGAGAGACGGGAGATGTCCAGCAGCTTGCGCGGGGTGCCGTCGGGCTTGGAGGTGTCCCAGGCGACGGCACCCTCGTAGCCGGTGACCTCCCGCACGGTCTCGGCCAGTTCGCGGATCGTCAGGTCGTCGCCGCAGCCGATGTTGACCGGCTCCTCGCCGTCGTACGTGCGCAGCAGCACCGCGCACGCGGCGGCGAGGTCGTCGACGTGCAGGAATTCCCGGCGCGGGCTGCCGGAGCCCCAGAGCACCACCTCGGGGGCGCCGTCGCGCCGCGCCTCGTGGAAGCGGCGGATGAGCGCGGGCAGCACGTGCGAGGTCTCGAGGTCGAAGTTGTCGCCGGGGCCGTAGAGGTTGGTGGGCATCGCCGAGACGAACGAGGCGCCGTACTGCCTGCGGTAGGACTGCACCTGGACGATGCCGGCGATCTTGGCGAGCGCGTACGCCTCGTTGGTCGGCTCCAGCGGGCCGGTCAGCAGGGCGTCCTCGTGGATCGGCTGCGGCGCGTGCTTCGGGTAGATGCACGAGGAGCCCAGGAAGAGCAGCCGGCCCACCCCGGCCGCGTGCGCCCCGGCGATCACGCTCAGCTGGATGCGCAGATTGTCCTCGAGGAACTGCACCGGGTAGGTGCTGTTGGCCATGATGCCGCCGACCTTGGCGGCCGCCAGCACCACCGCGTCGGGCCGCTGATCCTTCAGGAACGCCTCGGTGCGCGCCGCGTCGCGCAGATCGAGCTCACCGCGGCCCCGGGTGATCACCTCGTGCCCGTCGGCGGTCAGCCGCCGGGTCACCGCCGATCCGACCAGGCCGCGGTGGCCCGCGACGAAGATCCGGGCGCGGTCGGGCAGGAGTGCGTTCGCTTCGCTCATGGAAGCGGATTCTGCCAGGAGGGTTCACCCCACCGGGGGTGATTCCAAACATCAGTACGCAAAAGAAACATAACCGACCCAAGGGGGGAGATCGCATGGGCAAGAGCGCCCTGATCACCGGTGTGACCGGCCAGGACGGCTCCTATCTGGCGGAGCTGCTGCTGGGCAAGGGGTACACCGTGCACGGCCTCGTCAGACGGTCGTCCAGCTTCAACACCGAGCGGATCGACCACATCTACCAGGGGCCGCAGGAGGCGAACCGCTCCTTCGTGCTCCACCACGCCGACCTCTCCGACGGTGTGGCCCTGGTGAACCTCCTGCGCGACCTGCGGCCCGACGAGGTCTACAACCTGGGCGCCCAGTCCCATGTCCGCGTGTCCTTCGACGCCCCGCTCTACACCGGTGACGTCACCGGCCTCGGCTCGATGCGGCTTCTGGAGGCGGTGCGGGCCAGCGGCGTGGCGACCCGGATCTACCAGGCCTCCTCCTCCGAGATGTTCGGCGCCACCCCGCCGCCGCAGAACGAGCGGACGCCCTTCCACCCCCGCAGCCCGTACGGCTGCGCAAAGGTCTACGGCTACTGGGCGACGGTCAACTACCGCGAGGCGTACGACATGTTCGCGGTCAACGGCATCCTCTTCAACCACGAGTCCCCGCGCCGCGGCGAGACCTTCGTGACCCGCAAGATCACCCGTGCCGTCGCCCGCATCAAGGCCGGCCTGCAGGACCGGCTCTACCTGGGCAACCTCGACGCCGTACGGGACTGGGGCTACGCACCCGAGTACGTCGACGCGATGTGGCGGATGCTCCAGCGCGACGTGCCGGACGACTACGTGGTCGCCACCGGCGAGGCCGCCACCGTACGGCAGTTCGTGGAGACCGCCTTCGCACACGTGGACCTCGACTGGGCGGAGTACGTCCGCTACGACCCCAAGTACGAGCGCCCCAGCGAGGTCGACGCCCTGATCGGCGACGCGAGCAAGGCGGAGGAACTGCTCGGCTGGAAGCCCTCGGTGCGGGTCGACGAGCTGGCCCGGATCATGGTCGACGCCGACCGCAAGCAGGTCGAGGACCAGCTCGCCGGCGTGACCGTGCGCATCGACCGCTGAACACCCGCCGGGGGAAACGGAGTTAAGTCCCGGCAACGCCCGGCCGAGCCAAGAGTGAACACAATTTCGTCAAACTTTCACGCGAGGAGCTTCACAGCCCCCTACGCTGCCGTCCACAGGCGGGCGAATGGGCCGCTTGTGCACGAGTGAGGCCTTGGGGGGCACATGCGAAGACTTGGGGCGATGACCGCCGCCGGGACACTGGTGGCGGGGGCTCTGGCGGGGATGGGGGTGGCCGCGGCTCCGGCCGCGACCGCGCTCACCCCGCCGGTGGCGATCACCGCGGACGAACTCCCGACCTGGCAGACCAACGGCATCGTCTGGGCGATGGCCCAGTCGGAGGGGGTCGTCTTCGCCGGCGGGACCTTCTCCACCGTCCGTCCGCCCGGCAGCGCAGCGGGCACCAACGAGCAGTCGGCGGTGAACTTCGCGGCGTTCGACGCCGCGACCGGCGCACCGACCGACTGCCACCTGTCGTTCACGATCGGCCCGGGCAGCACGGCCACCGTGCGCGCCCTGGCCGTCTCGCCGGACGGCGACACCCTCTACGCGGGTGGATACTTCAGCTCCGTCAACGGCGTCCAGGTCAACAGCCTGGCCGCCATCGACATCGCGACGTGCACCCCGGTCGCCTCCTTCCACCCGGGGATCTCCGCGACCGTACGGGCACTGGACGTGACCGCGGACACCGTCTACATGGGCGGTGACTTCACCACCGTCGCCGGCCAGTCCCGGCGGTACTTCGCGGCGCTGACCACCGCGGGGGCGCTGAAGGCCTGGGACCCGCAGGGCGACGAGCCGGGGCGGGCCGTCCAGGCCGCCCGGGACGGCTCCCACGTGATGATCGGCGGTGACTTCGACACCGTCGGCGGCGCCGACTCGCACGCCCTGGCGGTCGTCGACACCGGCACCGGCGCGCTGACGAAGGCGTACCCGGTGGGATTCTTCCCGGCCACCTCGATGGTCAAGGACATCACGGACGACGCGACGGGCCTGTACGTGGCCAACGAGGGCACCGGTGGCGGCGTCTTCGACGGCCGCACCGCCTTCGACCTGAGCGACTTCGACCAGCGCTGGCGCGACACCTGCCTCGGCGCGACGCAGTCGCTCGCCGTCTACCGGACGGTGCTGTACAGCGGTTCGCACGCGCACGACTGCAGCAGCATGGGCGCCTTCCCGAACCAGCGGCGCAAGCATCTGCTGGCGCAGTCGGTGGACGACCCGAAGCTGCTCGGCTGGTTCCCGGACACCAACGACGGCCTCGGTGAGAGCATCGGCCCGCGAGTGATGTCCGTGTCCTCCGCGGGCGCCAAGGACTACCTCTGGGTCGGCGGCGAGTTCACCACCGTCCAGGGCGCCCCGCAGCAGGGCCTGACCCGCTTCTCCAACGGTCCCGACACCGGCAACCCGACGACTCCCGAGGCGAGCGCGGCGAGCCTGGCGGCCGGCCAGGTCAAGGTGAGCTGGCAGGCGAGCCTGGACGACGACGACAGCGCGCTGACGTACAGGGTCTACCGGGACGGCTCGTCCACCCCGGTGTACACCACCGCCGGCAACTCGCTGCCGTGGGTGCGGCCGCAGCTCAGCTTCACCGACACCGGGCTGACCGTGGGCTCGACCCACAGCTACCGGGTCAGCGCGAGCGACGGCACCAACACCAGCCCGCTCTCCTCGACGGCCACGGCCACCGTGGCCTCCGGCAGCAACAGCTACGCCGCGGCGGTGCTCTCCGACGGCGCCAACCTGTACTGGCGCTACGACGAGAGCGGCGGCACCTTCGCCGCCGACGCCTCCCCCGGGGACGACAACGGCGACTACGTCGGCGGCCCGTCCTACCGCCAGAGCCCGGGGGCGGTCAGCGGTTCCAGCACGGCGGTCGGCTTCAACGGCTCGAACCAGTGGGTCTACAGCGATCGCAGCCACCCGCGCCCGGCCGCCTTCAGCGTGGAGTCGTGGTTCAGGACGACCACGACCTCGGGCGGCAAGATCGTCGGCTTCGGCAACGCCACCACGGACACCAGCAGCCAGTACGACAAGCACGTCTACATGACCAACGACGGCCGGCTGGTCTTCGGCGTCTACACCGGCGCCACCAACACCGTCACGAGCAGCGCCGCCTACAACAACGGCGCCTGGCACCACGTGGTGGCCACCCAGGGCGCCGACGGCATGAAGATGTACGTCGACGGCACCCTCGTCGGCAGCAACCCGCAGACCTCCAACGAGAACTACACCGGTTACTGGCGGGCGGGCGGCGACAACCTCAACGGCTGGCCGGACCAGCCGTCCAGCGGCTACTTCAGCGGGCAGATCGACGAGACCGCCGTCTACCCGTCCGTGCTGACGGCCGCCCAGGCCGCCAACCACTTCGCCCTGGCCAGCGCCCCGGCCGACACCGTCACCACGCTCACCCCGGGCGAGGACACCTACGTCAACGCCGGGGCCCCGTCGGCCAACTACGGCACCTCGGGCTCGCTGGCCGTCCGCGGCAGCTCGGCCTACCTGACGTACCTGCGCTTCAGCCTGCCGCCGGCCCCGGCCGGCCAGACCCTGAAGAGCGCCGTGCTGCGGGTCATGACCAGCAGCGACCCGACGGCGGGCACCAATGACACCGTCTCCGTCGTGCCCGTCACGGGCGCGTGGGCGGAGACCGGGGTCGCGTACAACAGCCGGCCGGCGCTGTCCCCGACCGTGCTGGGCACGCTCGGCGGCGCGACGACGATCTCGACGTCGTACACCGTGCCGCTGGACATCTCCCAGCTCACGGGCGCGCTGGGCGGCTCGTACGCCCTGGCGCTGACCAGCACCGGAACGGACGCGATGTGGCTCTGGTCACGGCAGGCCGCGTCCCAGGCGAACGGACCGCGGCTGGTGCTCACCTTCGGTTCGTAACAGGCAATCCGGAGACCCCGGCCGAAAGTGCCCGCCGGGGTCTCCTCCGGGCCGCCCGTCACGGCGTACGCTGCCGTGGCAGGCGGTCCGTTCCCGCACCGCCGGGGGCGGCGAGGGCTGGGGGGCTCATGCGCACTTGGGGAAGACTGTCCGCTGCACTGGTTCTGACGGCGGCCTCACTGGCCGGCGCGGGGGTGGTGGCGGCGCCGACCGCCGGGGCGCTCACACCGCCCGTGGCCATCACCGCGGATCCGCTGCCGACCTGGCAGACCAACGGCGTGGTGTGGGCGATGGCCCACCAGGGGGGCACGGTCTTCGCGGGCGGGACGTTCTCCACCGTCAGGTCCTCCGGGTCCGGCGGCACCACGCAGTCCGCCGTCAACTTCGCGGCCTTCAACGCCGCCACCGGAGCTCCCGCGGGCTGCCGGCTCTCCTTCACCATCGGCTCGGGCACCGCGACCGTGCGCGCCCTGGAGGTCTCGCCGGACGGGCGGACGCTCTACGCGGGCGGCTGGTTCAACGCCGTCAACGGAGTGGCCGTCAGCAGCCTCGCCGCGATCGACATCGCGAGCTGCACGCCGGTCGCCTCCTTCCGGCCCTCGTTCTCGGCGACGGTGCGGGCGATCGACGTCAGCGACGACACCGTCTTCGTCGGCGGTGACTTCACCTCGGTCGCGGGCCAGTCCCGGCCGCGGTTCGCGGCGCTGTCCACCGGTGGCGCGCTGCGCGCGTGGAACCCGAACGCCGACAAGCCGGGCCGGGCCGTCCAGCTGAGCCCGGACGGCGCGCACGCGGTGCTCGGCGGCGACTTCGACACCGTCGGCGGCACCGGCTCGCACGCCCTGGCCGTGGTCGACACCGACACCGGCGCCCTGACCAGGGCCTACCCGGTGGGCTTCCTCCCGGCCACCTCGGTGACCAAGGACCTCACCGCGGACGCCACGGCGGTCTTCACCGCCAACGAGGGCACCGGCGGCGGCGTCTTCGACGGCCGTATCGCCCTGAACACCAGTGACTTCGGACAGCGCTGGCGGGACAACTGCCTGGGCGCCACGCAGTCCGTCGAGGTCTACAGGACCGTCCTGTACAGCGGTTCGCACGCCCACGACTGCAGCAGCATGGGCGGCTTCCCCAACCAGCGGCGCAAGCACCTGCTGGCGCAGTCGGTCGACGACCCGAAGCTGCTGCCGTGGTTCCCCGACACGAACGACGGCATCGGCGAGGGGCTCGGCCCGCGGGTGATGACCGTGGTCTCCTCCGGGGGCACCGACTACCTGTGGGTTGGGGGCGAGTTCACCACGGTCGCCGGGGCGGCCCAGCAGGGCCTGACCCGCTTCGCCTCCGGCCCGGACACCGGGGCGCCGAGCGTGCCCGAGGTGAACGTGGCGAGCATCCGGCCGGGCCAGGTCACCGTGCGCTGGCGGACCAGCCTCGACCTGGACGACGGCCCGCTGACCTACCGCGTCTACCGCAACGGCTCGGCCACGCCGATCCACACCGCCACCGGGTCCTCCCTGCCGTGGGCGCGCCCGCAGCTGACCTTCACCGACACGTCCGTCACCGCGGGCACCACCTACTCGTACCGGGTCACCGCGAGCGACGGCACCAACACCAGTGCCCTGTCCCCGGCCCAGTCGGTGACCGCCGCGTCGGCGACCCAGGCCTACCCGGCCCGGGTGCTCGCCGACGGTGCCACCCTGTACTGGCGCTACGACGAGGCGTCCGGCCAGTTCGGCGCCGACTCCTCCCCCGGCGACGACAACGCGGTCTACCTCAACGGGCCGCTGTACCGGCAGACCCCGGGCGCCGTGGCCGGAAGCACCGCCATGGGCTTCAACGGCACCAACGACTACGCCTACAGCGACGCCCGCCACGCCCGCCCCGCCGCGTACAGCATCGAGACCTGGTTCCGGACCACGACCACGGCAGGCGGCAAGCTCGTCGGCTTCGGCGACCGCAACGTCGACGACAACCTGAGCGGCAGCTTCGACAAGCACGTCTACATGACCAACAACGGGCGCCTGGCCTTCGGGGTGCGCAGCGGCAGCAACCGCACCATCACCACCACGGGCACCCACAACGACGGCGGCTGGCACCACGTCGTCGCCACCCAGGGCAGCGGCGGCATGCGGCTGTACGTGGACGGCGCCCTCGTCGGCACCGACCCCACCACCACCAGCCAGAACTACTCCGGCTTCTGGAGGGTCGGCGGCGACAACCTCAGCAGCTGGCCCAACCGCCCCAGCAGCAACTACTTCGCCGGGCAGCTGGACGAGACGGCCGTGTACCCGTCGGCGCTGACCGCCGCCCAGGTCGCCGACCACCACTCGCTGGGCACCGGGGGCGGCGGCACTCCCCCCGAGTCCGAGGTCACGGTCGAGGCGGCCGAGGACGCGTACGTCAACGCGGGTGCCCCGTCCGCCAACTACGGCACCTCGGGCTCGCTCGCGGTGCGCGGCAGCTCGGCGTACCTGACCTACCTGCGCTTCTCGCTGCCCGCCGCACCCGCCGGCACGGTGCTGAAGAGCGCGCGGCTGCGGGTGCGCACCAGCTCCGAGGCCAGTGCCGGATCGGCCGACAGTCAGAGCGTCGTGCCGGTCACCGGGAGCTGGAGCGAGACCGGCGTGACGTACACGGGCCGGCCCGCGCTCTCCTCCACGGTGCTCGGCACGCTCACCGGGGCCACCGCGGCGCAGAGCGGCTACGAGACGGCGCTGGACGCCGGTGCGCTGGCGGGGGCCCTGGGCGGCTCCTACGACCTCGCGCTGACCAGCGCGGGCACCGACGCGCTGTGGCTGTGGTCGAGCGAGGCGGCGGGGGCGGGCAACCACCCCGTACTCGTACTGACATTCGGCGCACCTTAGTGCTCACATTTTCTTCAAACACCGTCCATCAGCCGTATGTCAACCCATACCCTGCGGTGCACGGGCGGCCAAGTGGCACGCTCGGGGGCATTGGGGCCTTGGGGGGCACATGCGCAAGCTCAGATCCATCTCCGCCGCCTTGACCATGGCGGCGGGGTCCCTGGCGGCGGGGGCGATGGCGCCGCAGCCGGCGGTGGCACTGACGCCGCCGGTGGCGATGACGGCCGACAGCCTGCCGACCTGGCAGACCAACGGCATCGTCTTCGCCATGGCGCAGGCGAACGGCACCGTCTTCACCGGCGGCACCTTCTCCTCGGTCCGCCCGTCCGCGGAGGCGGCGGGCGGACCGAACGAGCGCGAGGCGGTCAACTTCGCCGCCTTCGACGCGGCCACCGGCGCGCCCACGGACTGCAGGCTGTCCTTCACCGTCGGCTCCGGCACGGCGACCGTGCGGGCGCTCGCCGTGTCACCGGACGGGGCGACGCTGTACGCGGGCGGCTTCTTCGGCGCCGTCAACGGGACCCCGGTCAGCAGCCTCGCCGCGATCGACATCGCCACCTGCACCGTCAGGACGGACTTCGCGGTCGCGGTCAACGCCACCGTCCGCGCGCTGGCCGCCACCGCCGACACCGTCTACCTGGGCGGCGACTTCAGCTCCGTCGACGGCCAGCCGCACGACAACTTCGCCGCCGTCACCACCTCCGGCGACGCCACCTCCTTCACCGCCAACGGCGACGCGCCGGGCCGTGCCCTGGAGATCACCCCGAACGGGGCGAACGTCGTCCTCGGCGGCGACTTCGACCGCGTCAACGGCACGTCCTCGCACGCCCTGGCCGTGGTCGACGCGACGACCGGCGCCGTGGTGAAGGGCTACGGGTCCTCCTTCATCCCGTCGACGTCCGTCGTCAAGGACATCACGACCGACGCGACCGGCGTCTACACGGGCAACGAGGGCACCGGCGGCGGCGTCTTCGACGGCCGCATCGCGCTCAACCTCAGCGACTTCAACCAGCGCTGGCGCGACACCTGCCTCGGCGCCACCCAGTCCGTCGAGGTCTACAAGTCCGTGCTGTACAGCGGCTCCCACGCGCACGACTGCAGCACCATGAACGAGTACCCGAACCAGCGGCGCAAGCACCTGCTCGCGGAGTCCGTCGACAACCCCGCGAAGCTGGGCTGGTTCCCCGACACCAACGACGGCCTGGGCGAGGGCATCGGCCCGCGCGTCATGGCCGTCTCCTCGTCCGGCGGCACCGACTACATGTGGGTCGGCGGGGAGTTCACCACCGTCAACGGCGTGGCCCAGCAGGGCCTGACCCGCTTCTCCTCGGGGCCGGACACCGGCGTGCCGACCACTCCGAACGTCAACGCCTCCAGCGTCACCCCCGGCTCGGTCAAGGTCCGCATCCAGACCAGCCTGGACCTGGACGACAGCTCGCTGACCTACCGCGTGTACAAGAACGGCGCCGCCACGCCCGTGTACACCACCACGGCCTCCTCGCTGCCGTGGGTGCGGCCGCAGCTGACCTGGACGGACACCGACGTGACCGCCGGCGCCACCTACACCTACCGGGTCACGGCGAGCGACGGCACCAACACCACCGTCAAGTCGCCCACCCAGACCGTCACCGCGGCGACCACGCCCGAGGCGTACCCGACGCAGGTCCTCACGGACGGCGCGACGCTGTACTGGCGCTACAACGAGACCGCCAACACCTTCGTCGCCGACAACTCGCCCGCCGACGACGGCGGCAACCACGTCGGCGGCCCGACCCGCGGCGTCAGCCCCGGCGCGATCGCCGGCAACGGCAGCACCGCCGTCACCTACAACGGCACCACGCAGTGGTCGTACAGCGACGCCAAGCGCAACCGGCCGAACTCGTACAGCATCGAGACCTGGTTCCGGACGACGACCACCACCGGCGGCAAGATCGTCGGCTTCGGCGACCGGACCACCGAGGCGAGCGCCACCACCGACAAGCACGTCTACATGACCAACGCCGGCCGGCTGATCTTCGGCGTGCGCAGCGGCAGCAACCGCACCATCACCACCTCCGGGGCCTACAACGACGGCGAGTGGCACCACGTCGTCGCCACCCAGGGGTCCAACGGGATGCGGCTCTACGTCGACGGCTCGCTGCAGGCGTCGAACTTCCTGATCACCGGTGGCAACGACTACGTGGGCTACTGGCACGTCGGCGGCGACAACCTGTCGGGCTGGACCAGCCGCCCGTCGAGCAACTACTTCGCCGGCTCCATCGACGAGACCGCGGTCTACCCGAGCGTGCTGTCCGCCTCGCAGATCGCCCAGCACTACAACCTGGGGAAGAACGGATGACCCACCCGCCCCGCCGGGTCGCCACCGCCGCCGCCGTCCTCGTGACGGCGGCGGCGGTGCTGCTCACCGGCTGCTCCAGCGGTTCGGACGGCAAGGACACCGCGGCCGGGGACACGCCCGCGCCGACCGCCGCCACGTCGGCGCCGGTCCCGGACGAGCCGGCCACGCCCACCGACCCCGCCTCCGACGCGGTCCCCAGCGGGCCCAAGGTCCCCAAGGACGAACTGACCCCGGTCACCGGCTCCTTCACCAAGAAGGAGAAGGACTACCTGTCGGGGCGGGTACCCAAGGGCACCGATCCCGCGGCGGTCCTGCAGCTGGGCCAGGAGACCTGCGACCGCATCGCCCGCGTCGCCGAGGTCGACAAGGACGCCGCGATCGGCGGCATCATCACGGGGCAGATCGGCGGCGCCAAGGGCGCCGTCACCCATCTGTGCCCGGACCAGGAGGACGTCCTCGCCGCCGCCGGGACGGGCTTCGCCGACGGCTCCTACACCGTGGGAGCCAAGGCGAAGGCGGGCAGCGTCGTCGTGCCCGGCACCTACCGCGCCCTGACCCCCACCAAGGACTGCACATGGACGGCCGGGACGAAGACCGGCACGGCCCACAAGGTCACCATCACCGCGGGCACGAAGACCTTCGACTCGCGCGGCTGCTTCGCCTGGGCACGGGAGGGCCGATGACGGAACTCGAGAGCAGGCTCCCGGTCGTGGTGGCGATCCCGACCAAGAACGAGGCGGAGAACATCGCCGCCACGGTCGGATCGGTCATCGGCCACTTCGAGGCGGTGGTGGTCGTCGACTCGGACAGCACCGACGACACCCGCGCCATCGCCGAGTCGCTGGGCGCCCAGGTCGTCCCGTACACCTGGGACGGCAAGTACCCCAAGAAGAAGCAGTGGTGCCTGGACAACGTCCACCCGGACATCCCCTGGCTGCTGTTCCTGGACGGGGACGAGGTGCCCACGCCGGAGCTGATCGACGAACTCCGCGAGGTCTTCGCGCGGCAGCCCGTCCTGCCCGCGGCCTTCGACATCCCGCTGCTGTACTGGTTCGCCGGGCGGCCGCTGCGGCGCGGCTACACGGTGGTCAAACGGTCCCTGCTGGACCGCACCCGGGTGTCGTACCCGGAGGTCGACGACCTGGGCGCACCCGGTATGGGCGAGCAGGAGGGCCACTACCAGCCGCGCGCGGACGGGCCGGTGGGGCAGCTCAGGGGCCGGATCGAGCACCGCGACCTGGACCCGGTGCGCACCTGGTTCGAGCGGCACAACCGCTACTCGGACTGGGAGGCCTGGCTGGAGCACCACCCGGGCGCCAAGGAGCAGGTGCGGGGGCTGAAGACCCGGCAGGGACGGATCTTCCAGAAGGTGCCCTTCAAGCCGCTGCTGTTCTTCGGCTACACCTACCTCGCCCGGCGCGGCTTCCTCGACGGCCGCGCCGGCTTCGACTACGCCCTCGCGCTCAGCTTCTACCGCTGGCAGATCGGGGTGAAGACGCGGGAGAACGTTCCCTCGTAGCCGTCTCGTAGACGCCCTGGAGGACGTCGAGGACGGCGTCGAGCGACAGCTCGTCCCGGATGAGGCGCCAGGCGGCCTGCGAGGCCGTCTGGTTCGCCTCGTCGTCGAGGAGTTCCAGGACCGCCTTCCCGACGTCCTCGGGGCGCCGCACGACCCGGCCGGCGCCGGACCGCTCGATGTCCGGGGCGAGTCCGTTGGACTCGCGTACGACGACGGGCGTGCCCACCGACATCGACTCCAGCAGCGACATCGCGAACGGCTCGTCCACGGACGGCAGGACGTAGACGTCGGCGGCGCGGAAGGCCTCCAGCGCCTCGGCGTGGCTGAGCGGGCCGACGTGCCGCACGGACTTCTCGACGCCCAGCGTGCGCACGGTCTCCAAGGTGCCGGCCAGTTCCCCGGAGTCCGGCCCCGCGAGGACGAAACGCGCGTCCGGGTAGTGCCTCAGCACCTCGGGGATCGCCTCGGCGAACGCCTTGGGGCGCTTGCGGGTCTGGAAGCGGGCCAGGTAGAGCACGGTGGGCGGGCCGCTGCGGACCCTCGGCTGGTGCAGCGCGGTGCCGTTGGGCAGCCGTACGGGCCTGGCCAGGTTGCCCTCGCCCACGACCGCCTCCAGGTCGGTGCGCTCCCACTCGGTCAGATGCAGCACGGCGTCGGCGCGGCGCAGCAACCGCTTGGTGGCGAGCGCGTCGAGCACCTTGGCCAGCGGCTTGTCGCTGGGGTCGACCATCCCGTGGGTCTGCAGCACCAGCGGCCGCCCGCACTGCAGCGCGGCCACGGCGACCGGCAGGGTGATCAGGTCGCGCATCAGGTGGACGTGGACGACGTCCGCCGAGCGCACCAGCCGCCGCGCGCCGGCCAGCAGGGACGGCGAGGTGATCCCGGAGACCTCGAAGCGCGGCAGCACGTGCCGGGCGCGGAAGATCCGTGCGGGCACGCCCTCCACCTCGTCCGGCAGCGCCCCCTCTGGGAAGCCGTCGCCCAGGGTGACCAGTTCGGCGTCGACGCCGCGGCCGCGCAGCCCCCGGGCGAGGTTGAGGGCGACCCGGGTCGGGCCGCCGAAGGCGTTGGTGGGCGTGTGCAGGGTGACGACGTGCAGCACCTTCACGGCTGGGGCTCCTTCACGACTGGGGCTCCTTGAGCGTCCGGGTGCCGTCGGCGGTGTGCAGGGTGAGTTCGGGCAGGTCCTTCGACAGGACGGTGCCGGCGCCGACGACGGCGTGGCGGCCGACGGTCACCCCGGCGAGCACGACGGCGCGGGCGGCGACCCAGGCGCCGTCCTCCACGGTGATCGGCGCGTTGCGGTAGCGGAAGTCGACGGTGCGGTGGTCGTGGCTGCCGGTGCACAGCAGCGCCTCCTGGGAGACGCAGACGTCGGCGCCGATGGTGACGGGCTCCAGGTTGAGCAGCCAGGCGCCCTCGCCGATCCAGGTCCGGTCGCCGACGGTCAGCTTCCAGGGCCACAGCACCCGGACGCGGTGCCGGATGAGCACCCCCTCGCCGATCGTGGCGCCGAAGGCCCGCAGGATCGCCACCCGCAGCCGGGCCGGGCAGAACCAGGCGGAGAACACGGTGTTCATCACCGCGAACCACAGCGCCTGGACGGCCTTGCCCCGTCCCTTGTCGTACCCGGCCAGTGTGAAGGCCGACAGATCACGTGCCGTCACGGACGCACCCCCAAGAACCCCCGTCCCGTGTGCCCTCCCCGGCACCGTTCGCACAGATTATCCGTGGACACGCTTCCGGGGAGGCCGGATCTATAGACTGCGCGAGGGGAATCGTTGGGGGGCTGTTGCATGGCCGTTCAGGCACACGAAATCCAGCCGCGCGGAATCCCGCCGCGGGGGCCGGGGGGCCCGGCCGGTCCGGCCGGTCCTGCGGCGGGGGACGTCGAGGTCCCGGCGGTCTCGCCGCGGGCGCTGCTCTCCCGCGCGCTGGCCGTACCACTGATCCTGGGCCTGGGCCTGTTCCTGCCCGCGGTGGTCGCGGTGCAGCCGGGTCCGGGCGTGCGCGACGGCGTCTTCTGGCTGCAGATGGTGCTCACCTGCTATTCCGGCACGCGGCTGGCGGTCATGGCGCTGACGGCCCACCGCAAGCTGATCCAGGGCTCGTTCTGGCTCTTCGTGTACGTGGCGATGGGTGTCGCCCCGCTCGTGCAGAACGTCCTCGACCAGACGCCTACGCCGGTCGTCGGCACCCGCGCCGACCTGCTGGTCGCGGTGGCGCTGGTGCTGATCGGCTGTGCGGCCTTCGACGTCGGCGCCCTGCTGTCGCGGCACCGCCCGATCCGCCGCGCCCGGCGCAAGGACCGCTCCGCCTCGTTCCACCGCAGGCGGGTGTTCCTGCTGGCGGCGATCGCGTTCGTCGGCAGCGCCCTGCTGGTGGTCAAACTGGGCGGTCCGGCCGTGTTCTTCAGCAGCCGTCAGGCCATCACCGACACGATCCGGGCCGACGGCGCCGCCTCCGCGGAGTCCAACGTCGGCTCCGCCTTGCTGCGCGGCTTCGGCACCGTCCCGGCGCTGCTGGCGCTGCTCGTCTTCACCCGCTGGCTGGTGACCTCGCGACGGGCCCGCCGGCGGCCGCTGGTGATCGCCACCTGGGGTGCGCTGCTGCTGCTCAACGGGGTGGTCAACAACCCGATCAGCAACCCGCGTTACTGGTTCCTGACGGTGCTCTTCTCGTTCCTGTTCACCGCCTTCCCCAAGAGCCCGACGATGTACCGGACGGCCCTGGCGCTGGGCGTGCTGGCCGCCCTGGTCGTCTTCCCGTTCGCCGACCGCTTCCGCTACGACGACGGCGGCTACAAGCCGGTGCAGACCACGTCCGTCTTCGAGCCGCTGGCGATCAAGGACTACGACCAGGTCGGGATGTTCGCCAACACGATCACCTTCTCGGACACCGGCCCCGGCCACTTCTACGGCCGCCAGCTCGCGGGCTCCGTGTTCTTCTTCGTGCCTCGGTCGGTCTGGCAGGGCAAGCCCCGCGACACGGGCGTCATGATCGGCCAGTGGATGGGGATGAAGAACGTCAACCTCTCCTCCCCCATGTGGGCGGAGGTCTGGATCGACTTCGGCGCCGGCGGCGTCGTCGTGGGCTTCGTCGCCCTCGGCTACCTCGCCGCCCGGGGTGACCGCCGCTACGCCCTGCGCACCTCGGTGGACCCGCGTCCGGGCAATGTGATGGCGATCGTCATCCCGCTCGTCGCGGGCTACTCCTTCATCCTCCTGCGCGGCCCGCTGCTCCAGGCCTCGGGCCGCATCGGGGTCGCCCTGATCTGCTTCGCCCTCGTCACGACCCTGCGCTCCGACGAGCGCAGGCAACTGCGCTGAGCGGGCCGCGCCGGGCCGGGGGTCAGCGCCCGGCCGCGCCCGCCGCCGGGGCCGTCAGCGCGTCGAGCGCGCGGCGCAGTTGCGTACTGGAGGTATGCACCGTGTAGGGGAAGTAGACGACCTCGACGCCGACCGTGGCGAAGTCCCGTTCGAGCCTGGCCCCCTTCTCGGTGCCGCGCCAGTCGTCGCCCTTGAAGATGACGTCGAACCGGACCTGCTCCCAGGTCTCCAGTTTGTCCGGGACGGTCTCGACGAACGCCGCGTCGACGAAGCGCACGCTGCGGACGATCTCCAGCCGTTCGATGAGCGGGACGACCGGCTTGCGCCCCTTGGCGAGGGCGGCCATCTCGTCGGAGACCACTCCGGCCACCAGGTAGTCGCACTGGCTGCGGGCGTGCCGCAGGATGTTCAGGTGGCCGACGTGGAACAGGTCGTAGACACCAGGTGCATACCCCACACGGTGCGCCATGTTGCGAATCCCCCCACAGGAATACAACCGTTCCGCGAGTTGCGGAGTCTCAGACATTAGCGTGAAGCCAGTGTGTTTCTCTGGTGAACGGATAAGGTGAGCATCTGGTCACTTCTGGGGGGAAGGGGTCCTTCCGTGCCCGAGTTCAAGGGCCGCACTCTGCTACTCGTCTCCACCAACTACGCGCCCGAGCACGCGGGCATAGGCCCGTACGCCACGCAGATCGCCGAGCACTGGGCGGCCGCGGACGGCGGCGGCGCCGAGGTGCACGTGCTCGCCGGGATGCCGCACTACCCGTCGTGGCGGCTCGACCCGGCGTACAAGGGCGTGTGGCGGATCGAGGAGCGGCGTGCCGGGGTGCGCGTGCACCGTCGGCGGCACACCGTGCCGCCACGTCAGACGGCGCTCAAGCGGGCCCTGTTCGAGGCCTCGATCCTCGCCCACGGGCTGGTCGCGGCGCCCCGCGTCCGGCCCGACGCGGTGGTGGCGCAGATGCCGAGCCTGGCCGGCGGTGTGATCGGCGCGCGCATCGCCGCCCGGCACAAGGTGCCGTACGTGCCGATCGTGCAGGACCTGATGGGCGCCGCCGCCGCGCAGAGCGGCATCCGCGGCGGCGACCGGGCGGCGGCTGCCGCCGCGGCCGTGGAGGCGTACGCGCTGAAGCGGGCCACGCTGGTCGGGGTGATCCACGAGAGCTTCGTGGACAAGGTCGCCGCGATGGGCGTGGACCGCGGACGCATCCGGCTGGTCCCCAACTGGTCCCATGTGGCCCGCCCTTCGCGGCCGCGCGAGGAGACCAGGGCCCGGCTGGGCTGGGGTCCGGAGCAGACGGTCGTGCTGCACTCCGGCAACATGGGGCTCAAGCAGGGCCTGGAGGTGCTGGTCGAGGCGGCCCGTCTCGACCCCTCGGTGCGCATCGTCCTGATGGGCGACGGCAACCAGCGCGAACACCTGCGGGACCTCGCGGTGGACGTGCCGAACCTGGAGTTCGCCCCGCCCGCCGACGACGCCGACTTCCCCGACGTACTGGCCGCCGCCGACGTCCTGGCGGTCACCCAGCGCGCCTCGGTGCTGGACATGAGCATCCCGTCCAAGCTCACCTCCTACTTCGCCGCCGGGCGGCCGGTGGTCGCCTCCGTCGCCGCGGAGGGCGGTACCGCCCAGGAGGTGCTGCGCTCCGAGGCCGGGCTGCTGGTGGAACCGGAGGACCCAGGGGCGTTCCTGAAGGCCGTGCGCGCCCTCGCCCAGGACCCGGGGGCCGCCGCCGAACTCGGGGGCCGGGGGCCCGCGTACGTGGCGGCGCACCTGAGTCGTGAGGCCGGATTGTCACGGATCAGTGCGCTCCTCTCGGAGGCACTGGACACGGCCGCAGAAGCTGTCGATCCTGAGGGATCGGACGTATGGGGGGTTCCACGCACGTGAGTGATCAACCGCACGCATCGCAGATGTCCGAGGCCCACGACGAACCGGACCTCCTGCGGGACCAGTTCCGTCAGCTCGTCCGCTACCGCGCGCTGCTGGTGGCCGGCGTGCTGATCGGGCTGCTCGGCGGCGGATACCTGGCCGTCTCCGGCAAGGACACCTACGTGGCGACCAGTGAGGTCGTGCTGCGGGCGGCCACCGTCGACGAGTTCGCGGCCGGCGGCACGGCGCCCGACAAGGCGATCAACATAGGCACCGAGCGGCAGACGGCGATGAGCAACGAGATCGCCAAGCGCGCCGCCAAGAAGCTGCACCTGACGGAGCGTTCCGTCTCCGCGCTCCAGTCCGACCTCCAGGTCACCAACCCGCCCAACACGCTGGTGCTGCGCTTCGCGTACACCTACACCGACCCGGGCCAGGCGGCCCGCCGCGCCAACGCGCTCGCCCAGGCGTTCATGGACGCGCGCCGGGAGGCCACCGAGAACACCATCAAGAACACCGTCCACAACCTGCGCAAGCAGCTCGACCCGGTGGTCAAGCAGCGCAAGGAACTCGACGAGCAGATCCTGCGGCTGGGCGAGGGACCGACCCTCGACGCGGCCACCACCGTGCAGGCCACCCTCGTCGGCCGCATCTCCGAACTCAGCACCAACATCACCAGGTTGCAGACCCTCGACACCACGCCCGGCAAGTGGATCCGGGTCGCCTCCCCGCCGGCGGCGGCCTCCGGCCCCGGGCTGCCCATGATGCTGGGCCTCGGCGCGCTCGTCGGCGTCGCCATCGGGCTGCTGGCCGCCTGGGTGCGGCTGGTCTTCGACCCGACCGCGCGCTCCGAGGGCGACGTGGTGCGGGCGCTGCGCGCACCCGTGCTGGGCACCCTGCCGCGCAGCAAGGGCGGGCCGCTGCTCGCCGTCGACCACGCCGACTCCCGGCTGGCCGAGGAGTTCCGCTCGGTCGCGTTCCGGCTCGCGTACGACCAGCGGTTCGCCGAGCACCGCCGGCTGCTCGTGGTCGCCCCGCGCGGCGGGGGCGACACGGCGGCCTCGGTCGCCGTCAACCTGTCCGCGTCGTTCGCCGAGATGGGCATGGAGGTGCTGCTGATCGAGGCCGACCTGCGCACCCCCGGGCTGTCGGCGCGGCTGCGCGCGGCGGACGGCTCCCGGCCCGGCTGGGCCCGCTCCCCGCACCTCAGCGAGGGCGGCTGGCCGGCCGGTCTCCAGGTGCCCATCGACGCGGGCGAGTCCGGCTCCTTCGACCTCGTGCCGGGGCGCCGCGTGCGCAACGTGGCGCGGGCGCTCACCTCGTCGGCGGCGAGCCGGCTGTTCGCGGAGGCGGACGCCCCGGGCGCCGCGGTGATCGTGCTGGCCCCCGCGGTCCTCACGTACGCCGACGCGCTCGCGCTGGCCGACCGCATCGACGGCGTCCTGGTCGTCGCCGACCCGCACGCGGTCCACCGCGCCGACCTCGACCGGGTGCGCCAGCTGATCAGCGGCGCGGGCAGCACCGTGCTCGGCGCCGTCCTGCACACCTCGCCCGGGCGCGGCTGGTGGGCCCGGCGGGCCCGCAGGGCGGCGCGCAAGCGGAACGCCGCCGCGGCTCGGTCCGAGGCCGCCGTCCCGGCCGCCGGGACCGCGTCCTCCCCGGAGGGCGGCGTCACGGTCACGACGGCCTCCACAGCCTCCACGGCCAGGACCTCCCTCGCCTCCGGTGACGACACCCCGGCGCCGACCACCGACACCATCCCGCTGCGCACGGTGACGCGGTGACGGTGCGCCCGGCGCCGGGCGCGAAGACCGCGATCGTCTGCTCCGTGCTCGACCAGGGCGTGGCGGCGCTCACGAACATCCTGGTGCTCGTGGTCGCCGCCCGGCTGTCCAGCGCCGCCGGGTTCTCGGTCTTCTCGATGGTCTACACGGTCTTCTCCGTGCTGCTGGGCGTGAGTGTGTCGTACGTCGGGCAGGCCCTGGTGCTGGAACGGGGCGAGGCGGCGTCGGTGGCCGCGGCCTGCCGCTCGGCGGCGTCCTTCGTGGCCGTGGCCTCCGCGGTGGCCGGGGGAGCCATGGCGGCGGTGCTCGCCTTCGTCCCCGGCGAGACGGCCTGGGCGCTGGCGGTGCTCGGCATGGTGCTGCCGCTGGTGCTCACCCAGGACGGGCTGCGCTACTGCTTCTCGACCCTGCGGCTGCCGCATCTCGCCCTCACCAGCGACGTGCTGCGGCTGGCCGTCGCGCTCCCCGCGCTCGCGCTGCAGCCGCACGGCACGGGCCCGGCGCGGCTGGTGGCGGTGTGGGGTCTGTCCGCGGTGCCCGCGCTGCTCGTCGGCGCGGCCCTGTTGGCCCCCAGGCTGCGCGGCACCAGGGCCGACCTGCGGCGCTTCGTGCGCCGCGGCCACCTCGGGCGGCGCTTCGTCGTCGAGTACGGCGTGGGCAACGCCTCCAGCCAGCTCGCGGTGGTCGGACTCGGTGTCTTCGCCAGCCAGTTGGCGGTGGGCTCGCTGCGCGGTACGACGACGCTCTTCGGCCCGATGAACGTGCTCTTCAACTCCGCCACCGCGTTCGGGCCCCCGCTGCTGGGCCGCGTCCCGGGCATGCGCGGCCAGGTCCGGGCCACCGCCGTCCTCGCCGCCGTCCTCGCGGGCGTCGCCGCCGGCTGGACGGCCGTCCTCATGGCCCTGCCGGACCGCGCCGGCCGTGAACTGCTCGGCGAGACCTGGTCGGCGGCGTCCCGCCTGCTGCCCGCCACGGGCACGCAGTACGCCGCGATCGCCGCCGGCACCAGCGCCCTGCTCACCCTGCGCGTCCTGCGCCCGAAGGCCACCCTGCCCATCCAGGTGGTCTTCTCCCTCGCCTCGGTCGGCTTCATGATCGGCGGCTACGCCCTCGGCGGCGTCCTCGGCGCCGCCTGGGGCCTGGCCCTCGGCTCGTCCCTCAAGGCGCTGGTCCTCTGGGCCCGCGTCGCCGTCCTCCGCCGCGAGTCCGCCCCGGCGGACGGCCCCGAAACCCGCGCCGAACCCGCCCCCGCGTAGCGCACCGCGGGGGCGTGGGGCCGGTGGGTGGGTGGCGGGTTTCGTCCGGCTCCCTTCGGTCGCACTGATCGCGGGCTGCGGACGGGAGTGCGGGGGCGTCGGGCTGTCGCCGCTGTGCGGGTGGGTGGGCGGCGGGCGTTCAGGCTCCGTAGCGGGTTGCGTCTCCGGTGGGTGGGTCTCGTTGCCGTCCGCGGGCGCGGATGGCCGCTTCCACGCCTTCGGTGGGTGGTCGGCGCGCCCGCCGTGACCGGTGTCCGCGGTTGCTTCGGGGCGCTGTTGAGAGGTCTGCGGGAGATCGGGCTCTGGTTCACGACATGTTCGGCGAAAGCGGGCCCGATCTCCGCCGGCCCCGCCCTACCTGGCTGGTCTCACCACCACCTGACGGGAATGCCCTCGGCCTCCGCGGCCGGCACGTTCTTCAGCGAGTTGTCGTCCGTGCCGCTGAGGAAGCGCACCGGTTCGCCGCGCCTGCGGTGCTGCCGGGCGAGTACGTCCGCCTGTACCGGTTCGAGCGCGAAGCCCAGGTGGGGGCGGGCGTTGACGTTCGGAATGGTGGTGGTCACATAGAAACGGGACGTCTGGGGTGCGGTCATCGGAATTTCCGGGAGGGGCGGGGGCGGGGCTCCGATGCGCAAAAGGATCGAGGCCCCGGCAGGGGGACTCGGAAGACGCGGACGCGTCCGGTGTCAGCGGCCCGGGCGGGGGCCGTCATCTGCCGGTGGTGCGGGTTCGCGATCAGGCCTCGATGCCGGCAGCGGGCGCGCTCAGTTCGCGGAACCATTTCGCGAGGAAGGCGACGAGGAAGAGCGCGTGCACGGCGAACAGCGCGGCGTACGCGGCGAGGAAGACCCTCGGCGCCCCGAGGGTGAGGAAGACCAGGCAGAACACCCCGTAGTCGACGGGCAGCAGCGCGACGGCGCGCAGCCGTGACGGCGCGGCGGCCGTGCCCGCCTGCGCGGACGCGGGGGGCTTCGGCTTGAGCTTGTCCGCCAGCAGGCCGCCGCTGAAGATCATCACGGCGACGAACTGGAAGCCGAGCGGCAGCAGCAGCCAGCCCTCGGAGGGCAGGTCGAAGAAGCGGTGGAAGGAGATCAGGACGGCCGCGTGGATCGCGGTGATCTTCCCGGCGTCGACCACGTGGTCCAGCCACTCCCCCGCCGGGCTGCCCCGCCCCAGCAGCCGGGCGAGCTGACCGTCCGCGGAGTCGAAGGCGAAGCCGACGACGAGCCCGAGGTACACGGCCAGGGCCAGCGGCCAGGAGGGCCGGGCCAGCGCCAGAGCCAGCACCGCGCCCAGGCTGAAGGCGGCGCTGACCAGGGTGACCTGGTTGGGCGTCAGCCGTGCCCGGTAGGCGCCGGCGGCGAGCACCCGGCCGGCCGGGCGGTTGATGTGGCGCGAGTACAGCGACACGCCCTTGGCGGACTTCTGGGCCGTGCGCAGCTCGCGCAGCGCGCCACCGATGGTCAGCGTCACGTGATCCCCCAGCAATGCGACATTCGTGCGCATCACATCATGGCAGGACGTGACCCCGCGTGGGGGGCCGGTCGGCCTCCTGAGGGGTCGTCACACCGGCGGCCGGGCCGCCGGTCCCGTCACGTGGGTGAGCAGCAGGGCGATGTCGTCGTTGCGCGGGCCGGACCGCTGGGCGTGCCCGAGGAGGCTGTCGGCCAGGGCGTCCATCGAGGCGTCCGGGCCGGCCCGGACGACCTGGGCCGCCAGGTCGGCGGCGGAAGCGTCGAGGTCGACGCCCGGGGTCTCCACCAGACCGTCGGTGTACAGCGCGAGCACCGCGCCGGGCGGCAGCGCGATCTCCGTCGTCGGGTAGCGGGCGTCGCGGTCCACGCCCAGCAGCGGGCCGGGCGGCAGCTGCAGCACCTCGGTGGTCCCGTCCGGATGCCGCAGGACCGGCGGCGGGTGGCCGGCGGTCGCGATGCAGGCGGTGTGCCGTTCCAGGTCCAGCTGGGCGTAGAGGCAGCTGGCGAGCAGGCCGGGGTCGAGGTCGACGAGCAGCCGGTTGGAACGGGTCAGCACCTCGCTCGGGGAGGCGCCCGCGACGGCTCGGACGGCGGTGCGGACCTCACCCATGAGCGCGGCGGCGTTGACATTGTGACCCTGGACGTCGCCGATCGTCACGGCGCACGTGGTCGTGTCGAGCCGGATCACGTCGTAGAAGTCGCCGCCGATGTCGATGCCGCGGGTGGCCGGCATGTAGCGGGCGGCCACCTCCAGGCCGGGGACGTCCGGCAGGACCCGGGGCAGCAGCCGCGCCTGCAGGCTGATGGCGAGGCTGTGCTCGGCGTCGTACAGCCGCGCCCGGTCCAGGGCCTGCGCGACCAGTCCGGCGATCGAGATGAGCACGCTGCGCTCGCCCGAGGAGAAGGGGTGCGGGCGGTCGTAGGCGAGGGCCATGGAACCGACGGGCCGGCCCGAGGTGATCAGGGGCAGGAACGCCCAGGCGGCCTTGCGGTCCCGGACGACCGTGTCCGGGTAGATCCGCAGCAGCTCGTCGACGTTGGCGAAGAAGCCCGGGACGCCGGTCTTGAGGGTGCGCACGGCCGGGTTGTCGACGTCCATCGGCAGGGCGTCGACGGACTCCATGAAGTCCTCGTGGTAACCCCGGTGCCCGATGACCCGCAGCCGCCCCTCCTCGGCCGTCATCAGCGCCACGGCCTGCACGCCGAAGACCGACAGCATCTGCTCGACGACCAGGTCGATGACGTCCTGGGTGCCCACGGCCTCGGTGAGCGTGGCGGCCATGTGCAGCAGGTGGTAGAGGGCGATGGCGCGGTCCGGCGTGGGGCCCGCGGGGAGCTGCGCCGCGGGCGTCTCCGCGGCCTCGGGTGTCGGGGCGGGGCTGACGCGGACGCTCACACCGGTGCCGTCCGGGTGGAACTCGAAGGTGAGCCAGCGGTCCGGTGGGCGCAGTGCCGTGGCCGTGCCGGGACGGCGGCTGATCATCGCGCCGCGGAAGCGGTCCTCGAAGACCGGGTCGTCCAGCCAGGGCAGCAGCTCCCAGGGTTCGGTGCCCAGGAGGTCGGGCACCTGGGCCCCGAGCAGCGCGGCGGCGGTCTGCGTGACGAAGGTGATCCGGCCCTCCAGGTCCAGGGCGAAGGAGCCCTCCGGGAGCCGTTCGGCGAGGTCGGCCGCGGCCATCGCCTCGTCGGGGCCGTGGGTGCGGGTGCGCAGCGCGGGCAGCACCCGCGGCTCGTCGGGGGGCAGCACGGGCCTGCCGTCCTCGGCGGCCCTGCGCAGCAGCCGCCCCATGCGGTCGCAGGCCCCGCGGTACGCCTCGCGGTTGCGCCGGGTGATCCGCCCGGGGTGCCCGTGGTGCCCGCCCGGCCACACCAGGCAGAGCGCGCCCCAGGTGGTGGGGCCGCTGGTGATCGGGGCCGCGGCGAGCGGGAAGTCGTACGGCAGGACCAGGGCGAGCCTGGGGTACGCCCGGGCGGTGTCCTCGTGGCCGTCCAGCAGCACCAGGCGACGTTCGCGGACCGCGTCGGCGACGGGGCTGGAGGCGCTTGGCACCACCCGTCCCCAGATGGTGTCGATCTTGCGGGAGACGCCGACGGCCACGGTCAGCCGCAGCAGGTCCTGCTCGGGGGTCATCAGGTAGATCAGGCCCATGGAGGCGCCCGTGTCGCGCACCACCTGGCTCAGCGGGGAGTCCAGCAGCGCCGGACCGAGGTCCGCGGCGACGAGACCGGCGAGCTCCGGCGCCATGCCCTCACCGCCCTCCGGCCGTTGCCGGGCCCGGTCGTGTCCTGACCTCGGGGACCATCGCCTCCTGCGCCTCCGCTCCGCCGTGGGGGCCGGCCGACGCGGCTGCCGGGAAGTTTCCCCACCCCACGTCAGCTGCCAAACTACCCGATGAACAGCATTGTTCACCTTTCGGGCGCCCGAGTCCGCCGCCCGCCGTGCACGCCGCGCCCCTGCGGCCCCGCACGCCCCAGCCACCCCATACACCCCACCAAACTCACGCAACGCCGAGCGCCCTGGCGAACCGGGTACCCGCCGCCGCCCGGGGCGCGCTCCCGTCGCGCCACGAACGGCAGGGGTGCACCGAGTTCGTGAGCAGCACCAGGAAGCCGTCGGTGGCGGGGTCGATCACCAGGCTGGTGCCGGTGAACCCGGTGTGGCCGGCCGCGCCGCGCCCCGCGAGGGCGCCCATGAACCAGGGCCGGTCCACCTCGAAGCCCGGGTAGGGGCCGCCGCGGTCGAGCAGCGCGCGGCAGAACAGGGCGAGGTCCCAGGCGGTCGAGAACAGGCCCGCGTGACCGGCGACCCCGCCCATGACGTGGGCGTTCTCGTCGTGGACGGTTCCGCGGAGCGGGCCGCGGTCGAGCCGGGCCCAGGGCCTGCGCTGGTCCTCGGTGGCGGCGATCCGCGGGATCCATGAGGCGGGTGGGTTGTAGCGGGTGTCGTACATCCCGAACGGGTCGGTGACGTCCTCCCGCACGAGGGCGTCGAGGGCCTCGCCGGTGGTCCGCTCCAGGACGTGCTGGAGCGCGATGAGGTTGAGGTCGGAGTAGATCCGCTCCGTGCCCGGCGCCACGACCGGGGCCTCCTCCCAGAGCAGCCTCGCCCGGGACTCGGCGTCGGAGTGGTCGTGGAAGGGCAGCTCGGGACGGAGCCCCGAGGTGTGGTCGAGCAGCTGCCCCACGGTGATGCGCTGCTTGCCCGCGGCGGCGAACTCGGGCACGTAGGCCGCGACCTCCCGGCCGAGTTCCAGCCGCCCCACCGCGACGACGGCCGTGAAGAGCTTGGTCAGCGACGCCAGGTCGAAGACGGTGTCCGGCCGCATCGGCACCCACCGGTCACGCGGCAGCTCGACACCGCGGTCGGCGTTCTCGTCGTAGGAGGCGTAGCGCTCCGCCCAGCCCACCGCCTCGTGGACGGCGACCGTGCCGCCGCGGCCCGCGAGGACCACCGCCCCCGCGCACCAGGGGAACGCGGAAGGGGGCACGGGCTCCAGATATGGGGTGACGTCCGTGACGAGCCGGCTCAGCTCGTCGCCGCGCAGCTCCGCCTCACGGGAGGTACCTCTCGACAGCTGCGGCGCCATGCTCCTCCAGCAACTTGCGGGCCTTCTCGATGAGGGCCGGCGTCGGCTCGCGGCCGGAGGCCATGACCAGGTCCTCCGGATCGATCATGTGTTCGGACCCGGTGTGCAGGCAGCTGTCTGCGGTCTTCCAGGCCCACTTGCTCTCGTCGATCGGCTCGGACATCGCTGCCTCCTGAGTCGGCGCGGCAATGACGGCACGAATCACCGTGCATCCACAGTACGTCGCCACGGTCGGCACAGCCCGGCGAAGCAGACCACGGCGGCCAGGGCGCTGCCCAGCTGCACCACGGCCATGGGCACCGCCGTGTGCTCGCCCGCGATGCCGACGAGCGGCGAGGCGACGGCGCCCACCAGGAAGGAGGTCGTGCCGAGCAGCGCGGAGGCCGATCCGGCGGCGTGCCGGGTGCGCATCAGCGCGAGCGCGTTGGTGTTGGGCAGCACCAGGCTCATCGCCGCCATCAGCACGAAGAGCCCCGCGGCGACCGGCAGCAGCCCCACCGGCCCGAACCATCCCGAGGTCAGCGCCAGCAGCACCGCCGCGGCCGCCGTGATCACCGCCAGGCCCACCCCGGTCACCTTGTCCATGCTGACCCGCCCGACCAGGATCTTGCCGTTGACCTGGCCCAGTGCCACCAGGCCCACGGAGTTGAGGCCGAAGAGCAGGCTGTAGGTCTGCGGGGAGGCCCCGTAGATCTCCTGGACGACGAACGAGGACGCGGAGACGTACGCGAACAGCGCCGCGAAGGTGAAGCCGCCGGTGAGCATGTAGCCGGTGAACGCGCGGTCCGCGAGGAGGCCGCGCATCGCCCCCAGCGTCTCGCCCAACCCCCCGCTGTGCCGTTCCCCGGGGCTCAGCGTCTCCGGCAGGCAGCGCCACACCACGACGGTCAGGAGCACCCCGACCACGGTCAGCACGACGAAGACCCCGTGCCAGTCGGTGAGCCTCAGGACCTGGCCGCCGATGAGCGGCGCGACGATCGGCGCGACCCCGGAGATCAGCATCAGGGTGGAGAAGAAACGCGCCATCGCGACGCCGTCGTAGAGGTCGCGGACGATCGCGCGGGCGATCACGATGCCGGCCGCGCCGCTCAGGCCCTGCAGCAGCCGGAAGCCGATCAGCAGTTCCGTGGTGGACGCGAAGGCGCAGACGGCGGTGGCCAGGACGTAGAGCACCATCCCCGCCAGCAGCGGGCGGCGGCGGCCCCAGCGGTCGCTCATCGGGCCGACGACCAGCTGGCCCAGGGCGAGTCCGGCCAGGCACGCGGTGAGCGTGAGCTGCACCGTGACGGCGGGGCTGCGCAGTTCCTCGGTGACCTGCGGCAGGGCCGGCAGATACATGTCCATGGAGAGTGCGGGGAGCGCGCTGAGCGCGCCGAGGAGGAACGTCACCATCAGGCTGGTGCGAGCTCCTGGGATCTCTCCGGCGCGTCGTACCGGGGTTGACGGCCCCGGTGTGGATATCTGGTCGGGCGGGGTCGCGCCGGCTTCCGGCATGGGTCTCTCTCCGTGGTGTGTGAATCGTTCTCTATGCTCTCAGCAATCACGAGGTGGTCGAGGCCAGGTGGGGGCAGATTCATGACGGAATCGGTCGGTTCCGGTAGGAAAGTGCGCTGGGGCATCCTGGCCACCGGCGGCATCGCCGCGTCCTTCGCCGAGGACCTGCGCGAACTGAAGGACGACGCCGAGATCGTCGCGGTCGGCTCGCGCCGGCTCGAATCCGCGCGCGCCTTCGCGGACCGCTTCGGCATCCCGCGCGCGTACGGCAGCTGGACCGAACTCGCCGACGACGAGGGCGTGGACGTGGTGTACGTCGCCACCCCGCACTCGGCGCACCGCGTCGCGGCCGGGCTGTGCCTGCGGGCCGGACGGTCGGTGCTGTGCGAGAAGCCCTTCACCGTCAACGCGGTCGAGGCGCGCGAGCTGGCCGATCTCGCCCGGACCCACGGGCGCTTCCTGATGGAGGCGATGTGGACCTACTGCAACCCCGTGGTGCGGCGGCTGACCGAGTTGGTCGCGGACGGTGCGGTCGGCGAGGTACGCAGCGTGCACGCCGACTTCGGCCTCGCCGGCCCCTTCGACCCCGGCCACCGGCTGCTCGACCCCGCGCTCGGCGGCGGCGCCCTGCTGGACCTGGGCGTCTACCCGGTCTCCTTCGCCCACCTGCTGCTCGGCGAACCCGACGAGGTCCAGGCCTGGGCCCACCTGACCGAGGACGGCGTGGACGACAACACCGGCATGCTGCTCGGGTACGACAGCGGCGCCATGGCGGTGCTCAGCTGCTCCCTCACCGCCGACACCGCGCAGACCGCGGTGGTCACCGGCTCACGGGGACGGATCGAGGTTCCGGCCAGTTTCTTCCACCCGGACCGCTTCGTGCTGCACCGCGAGGGCCGCGAGCCCGAGGAGTTCGGCGCCCCGGACGACGGTCTGCGCGGGCTGCAGCACGAGGCGGCCGAGGTCATGCGCTGCCTGCGCGCGGGCGAGCGGGAGTCCCCGCTGGTGCCGCTGGAGGGCAGCCTCGCCGTCATGCGGACGCTCGACACGGTCCGGGACCGGATCGGCGTCCGCTACCCCGGCGAGCACTGACCCCCGTCAGGTCTCCCGCAGACCGGGGTCCCCGGCCTCGGTCACGAAGGACGCGGCGGTGGTCAGTGCGGCGCCGGGGGTGGTCACGGAGTCGACGGTCTTGAAGTCGGCCCGCGCCTCCTCGGCGTCGAGCCGGACGGTCACATAGCCGCGGCGGCCGTCGTAGAACCGCAGGTGCGGGTTGGCCGCCATGACCGCCGACCAGTCGGACGGGCGCGGGGAGCCGTCGCGGCCGCTGGTGACCGAGCTGGTGACGAGCTCGGTGCCGATGGTGCGCGAGGTGGGGTCGTCCCAGTCCGCCTTGATGTCCATCGCGTAGTGGACGTGCACGTCGCCGGTGAGCACCAGCAGGTTCTCGACGCCGGCGGCGCCCGCCCCGGCCAGCACGCGGTCCCGGGAGGCCGGATAGCCGTCCCAGGCGTCCATGCTGAGCGGGGACGCGGCGGCGGTGCCGCTCTTCCGCCGGGACAGCACGACCTGCTGCGGGATCACGTTCCAGGTGGCGTGAGAGCTGCGTAAGCCGTCCAGCAGCCAGCGCTCCTGGGTCGCCCCGGTGATGGTGCGCGCCGGGTCCTGCGACTCCGGTCCCGGGTGGTGCCAGCGGCCGCGGTACGCCTGGTCGGTGCGGTACTGACGGGTGTCGAGGATGTCGAACTGCGCGAGCCGTCCGTAGTGGAAGCGGCGGTAGAGCGTCATGTCCGGGCCCTGCGGGAGCTGCGGGAGGCGCAGCGGCTGGTTCTCCCAGTAGGCGCGGTAGGCGGCGGCGCGGCGGACGAGGAACTCGTCGCCGGGGCCGCCGCCCTCGTCGGAACCGCCCGCGTAGTTGTTCTCGGTCTCGTGGTCGTCCCAGGTGACGAACCAGGGGAAGGCCGCGTGCGCGGCCTGCAGGTCGGGGTCGGACTTGTAGAGGGCGTACCGCAGTCGGTAGTCCTCCAGCGTGACCGTCTCCTTGGCGAACCAGGACGGCAGGGTGCGGTCGGTGTAGGCACGGGCGCCGCCGGTGGCGCCGACGGCGTACTCGTAGAGGTAGTCGCCCAGATGGAAGACGGCGTCGACGTCCTCGTCCGCGAGGTGGCCGAGCGCGGTGAAGTACCCGTCGTGGTAGGCCTGGCAGCTCACCGCGGCCAGGCGCATCTCGTACGGGAGGGAGCCCGGCGCGGGGGCGGTGCGGGTGCGGCCCGGGGCGCTGATCCAGGGGCCCGCGCGGAAGCGGTAGTAGTACACCCGGTCGGGTGCGAGTCCCTGGGCGTCGACGTGGACGGTGTGGTCGAACTCCGGGTGCGCCGTCGCGATGCCGCGGCGGACGACCCGCCTGAACCGGTCGTCCCGGGCGACCTCCCACTGGACGGGCACACGGGCGTCGGACAGTCCGTTGCCCGGCGCCGGCTCGTACGGGCGTGGCGCGAGCCGTGTCCACAGCACGACCGCCGAGGGTGTGGGGTCGCCCGACGCGACGCCCAGCGTGAACGGGTACTCGGTGAGCGTCCCGGGCACCGCCTCGGCCGCCTGGGCGGCGCCGGCGACGGGCAGGTTCGTGCTGAACGCGAGGGTCGCGGCGGCCCCCGTGACGGTCAGGAAGCGGCGGCGGTCGAAGAGCGCGGCGGCGGCGCGCAGGATGCGGTCGTGGCGGCCGTGGCCCTGCGGCTGCGTCATGTGCCCCTCCCCGGCGGTGGGTTGCGCGGCCCCGGTCCAGTGGCCAGGGGGATGTTCACGTGCGCACGAGCTCCCGGAACCCCCCGTTCGGCCCACGACGCCCCTGCCACGCTGTTGACGCCGCGTCACCTCGGCGACCCGGAACGGCCACCCTAACCGCCACGCCCCACCCCCGCGATCCGAGGCCGCCCGTCCGGGAAGCCCCCCACGTGGCGCGCCGGGCGGGACGCCCCGGCCAAGATCATCTCGACCGGTGACGACGGGCGTCGCAGGTCACCTCGGCGGGAAGCGACATGACGGATCGTCACAGCGGGGTGTGCTGCGGGATCGGACGCACGGGGCGGTCCCGCCCACCCCGGCCGCGGACCGCCGGCCCGGTCCTGACAGCCGCGGTGACGGTACGTCACGGATCGCGTGCCGAACGGGTTCCCGCCGCCCGCCGTGCGCAGGACCCGCCGCGTCGCAGCGACCGGCGTCGAGGACGACGCGGACGATGAGGACGCGATGGCTCGCACACAGGGCGCCGGGTGCGGAAGCGACGGTGGACCGGCGGTCCCGACCTCGCCGCGGCGCGCATGGCGCCGCCGGGCCGCGAGGGCGACCCGGGCTGCCACCGGGTCACCGCGGACGCCGACCGGCACAGCGGCGCGGGCGTCATCGGCCTCCCCGGGCCTCCCCGGCCTCGCCGGCGCGGAGGCCGGGGAGCCGGTACACCCCTCGGGCGACCACGGCACGGCCGTGCCGGAGCGAGGACCGCACCGCCGCCGACGCCCCGCGCACCTCGTGCCGGGAAGGGGTGGGCGACCGGAAGAGCCCCCGGGCCGCGGGCTGCGCCGCTACGCGGCGCCGTGGGCCGGGGCGATGCCCTCGATGCGCCGGGCCAGGCCGAAGTCCCGTTCCGTGAGCCGGCCGCCCGCCGCGTGCGTGGTGACGGAGACGGCGACCGACTGGTAACCCAGCGTCAGGTCGCTGTGGTGGTTCAGCTCGTCCTGGATCTGCGCGATGTGCATCACGAGGACCGCCGCCGGGATGTGCGGCAGCCGGTACGTGCGCTGCAGGCTCATACCGTCCTCGGAGAGGGACCAGCCGGGCAGCTCGGCGAGGCGGTCCTCGATCTCCTTGTGCGACAGGGGCTCGGCGTAGGGTGACATGGTTTCATCGTGGCACCGCATACCCTGCGGAGCCATGACTGAGATCGCGGGAAATGGAACGGGCGCGGCGCTCCGGGTCGCGGTGGTCACCGGGGCCGGGTCCGGCATCGGGCGGGCGGTGGCACGCGAACTGGCGTCCTCGGGCTGGGCCGTGGCCCTGGCCGGCCGGCGCGAGGAGGCGTTGCTCGGTACCGCCGAGGGGCTGCCGGACGAGGCGGTGGCGGTCATCCCGACGGACGTCACCCGCCCGGAGGCGGTGGCGGCGCTGTTCGCCGCCGTGGGCGCCCGCTTCGGCCGCGTCGACCTGCTGTTCAACAACGCGGGTACGGGCGCGCCCGCCGTTCCGCTGGACGAGCTGACGTACGAGCAGTGGCGTGCCGTCGTCGACGTCAACCTGACCGGGGCGTTCCTGTGCGCGCAGGCCGCCTTCCGGGCGATGCGCGCACAGCGCCCGCAGGGCGGGCGGATCATCAACAACGGGTCGATCTCCGCGCACGCGCCGCGGCCGCTGAGCGCGCCGTACACGGCGACCAAGCACGCCGTCACCGGGCTGACGAGGTCCCTGTCACTGGACGGCCGCCCGTACCGGATCGCCTGCGGCCAGATCGACATCGGCAACGCGGCCACGGAGATGACGGAGCGGATGGCCGCCGGGACCCTTCAGGCGGACGGGCGGCTGACGACCGAGCCCCGGATGGACGTCGGCGACGTGGCCCGTACCGTCGCGCACATGGCCTCGCTCCCACTGGAGGCGAACATGCAGTTCGCGACGGTGATGGCGACGAACATGCCGTACATCGGGCGCGGTTGAGGACACGACCGAGGGGCGCGGCCGTGGGCGCGGCCGGGGTCAGGTGCCGGGCCACAGCCACCCGCGGCCGGAATCGACCACTTCACCCCCGAAAATGGTCAAGTCCGAAATACGTCCCATAGGACTGCTTGCGTCGCGTTACGTTGCGGCATGCTCTCCAAGCACCACCGCGACGTATGGTCAGAACCACCCGCAGACGAAGTCGGGTCCGAGGCCGGGACCCCCGAGCCGGAGACCGAGCTGATAGCGCTGCCCGGTCCCGTGTTCGTCGATTCCAGCGGGAGACGGGCCCGCGCGGTACGCAGGGCCGGCTGGCTGGTCGCCGCGGCGTGCTCCGTCTACACGGCGGCGCTGGCACTCAGCCTCTCCGGCGCGACGCCGATCGCGCCGAAGACGCTGCTGCCGCTGCCGGGGGTGCCGAGCACAGCGCCGGACGACGCGGGCTCCTCGGGGACGGGAGAACTCGACGAACCGGCCGACCAGGCCGCACCCCCGGCGACGGCGGGCTTCATCCGGGCGGGGGCGGCGGCCGCGCCGTCCCCGTCCGCGACGGTCCGCTCCGCGTCCTCCCCCAGCCCCAGCGCCTCCCCGACCAAGCGCCCGGCCAAGGGCGGCGGGGCCCCCGGCACCCCGCGGGCGACCGCGGGCAGCCCTGCCGCCCCGACCCCGACCGCCGGCGCGACCGCGACCGAACCGGCGCCGTCCGGCTCCCCGTCGGGGCAGCCCAGCGCCTCCGCGTCCCCCGCACCGGGCGTCTCCGACGCCCCGGTCGACCAGCAGGCGCAGGGCGGACAGTGACCGCCCTGCGCCCCCGCCTCGTCATACCCCTGCTCGCCCTCGTGGTACTCGTGTGCGTCCTGCTGCTCGGCGGCTACGTACGCGGCGACTTCGAGGCCGACCACCGGGTCCACCCGCCGGTCTCGGCGGACAAGGTTCCGGAGGCGGTGCTGGAGGGCGGCCCGGTGGTCGACGCCACCGGCGACAAGCCCCGCTCGTACCGCACCCCGGACCGCACCATCGCCCTCACCTTCGACGACGGACCCGACCCGGTCTGGACGCCGGAGGTGCTCGACGTGCTCAAGCGGCAGCACGTGCGCGCCACCTTCTTCGTGACCGGCGGCATGGCCGCCCGGCACCCGGGGCTGATCCGGCGGATGGTCGCCGAGGGCCACGAGATCGGCGTGCACACCTTCTCCCACCCCGACCTGGTGTACCAATCGCCGGGGCGGATCGACCGGGAGCTGTCCCAGACCCAGCTGGCGCTCGCGGGGGCCGCCGGCATCCACACCTCCCTGTTCCGTCCGCCGTACTCCTCGACCGCCGACGCGCTGGACGACCTGTCCTGGCCGGTCGTCCAGCGGGTCGGCAGGCAGGGCTACGTGACCGCCTTCATCGACCGCGACGCCGAGGACTGGCGGCGGCCCGGCGCGCAGGCGATCGTGGACGCCTCCGTGCCCGCGAAGCCGGGCCAGGGCGCGATCGTGCTCCTGCACGACGCCGGCGGCGACCGCTCGCAGACCGTGGCGGCGCTGGACCGGCTGATCCCGCTGCTCAAGGAGCGCGGCTACCGCTTCGACACCGTGGGCGGGGCGGTCGGCGCCACGTCCACCAACGGCAAGGTCACCGGCTCGGAACTGTGGAAGGGGCGGGTCTTCGTCGCCGCGGTGGAGCTCTCCGAGGCCGCCGTCCCCACGCTGGCCGTCGTGCTCGCCGGGGTGGGCCTGCTGGTCCTGGCCCGGTTCGCCGCCATGCTGGTGCTGGCGCGCCGGCACGCGCGGCGGCGACGGGCACCCGGCTTCGCCTGGGGGCCGACGGTCACCGAACCGGTGAGCGTCATCGTGCCCGCGTACAACGAGAAGGAGTGCATCACCCACACCGTGCACTCCCTCGCCGCGAGCGACCACCCCGTGGAGATCGTGGTCGTCGACGACGGCTCGACCGACGGCACCGCCGACATCGTCGAGGCCCTGGACCTGCCCGGCGTCACCGTCGTGCGGCAGCCCAACAGCGGCAAGCCCGCGGCCCTCAACAACGGTGTGGCACACGCCAGGAACGACCTGATCGTGATGATGGACGGCGACACGGTCTTCGAGCCGGCCACCGTCCGCGAACTGGTGCAGCCCTTCGGCGACCCGCGGGTCGGCGCCGTCGCCGGCAACGCCAAGGTCGGCAACCGCACCCGGATGATCGGGCGCTGGCAGCACATCGAGTACGTGATGGGCTTCAACCTCGACCGCCGCATGTACGACCTGCTGCGCTGCATGCCCACCATCCCCGGCGCGTGCGGCGCCTTCCGGCGGGACGCGCTGCGCGACGTCGGCGGCATGAGCGACGAGACCCTCGCCGAGGACACGGACGTCACGATGGCGATGCACCGGGCCGGCTGGCACGTGGTGTACGCGGAGAACGCCCGCGCCTGGACCGAGGCGCCGTCCTCGGTACGGCAGTTGTGGAAGCAGCGGTACCGCTGGAGCTACGGCACCATGCAGGCGATGTGGAAGCACCGCGGGGCGGTCCTCGACCGCGGGCACTCCGGGCGCTTCGGCCGGGTCGGGCTGCCGCTGGTCGTCCTCTTCCAGGTGCTCGCGCCGCTGCTGGCGCCGCTCATCGACGTGTTCGCGATCTACGGGCTGGTCTTCATGGACCCGTTTCGCACCGCGCTCGCGTGGGCGGGCGTGCTCGCCGTGCAGGCCGCGTGCGCGGCGTACGCCTTCCGGCTGGACGGCGAACCGCTGCGCGACCTGTGGCCGCTGCCCCTCCAGCAGGTGCTGTACCGGCAGTTGATGTACCTGGTGCTGCTGCAGTCCTGCGTGACGGCCGTCAACGGCGGCCGGCTGGGCTGGCACAAGCTGCGGCGCACCGGCGAGGTCGGCGCTCCGACCGTCGGCAGCGGCACCGCCGGCCGCGTCTGAACCCCCGTACCCTCCCGAGGAGTCACCCCATGCCCGATGCACGCGAGGCGGGAGCCCCGGCGGCCCCGCCCCGGCCCGCGGACGGCGCCGGGACGCACCTACCGGGTCCCCGGGGCACCACCCCGGCCGCCCCCGCCGCCTTCTCCGGGAGCGGCGGCGGGGGCGGCGGCCGGGACCGCTACCTTGACCTGCTGCGCGCCCTCGCCCTGGTACGGGTGGTCGTCTACCACACCTTCGGCTGGGCCTGGCTGACCCTGCTCTTCCCCTCCATCGGCATCATGTTCGCCCTGGCCGGGTCCCTGGCGGCGCACTCGCTGCAGCGGCCCGCGCTGTCCGTGGTGCGCGGACGGCTGCGGCGGCTGCTGGTGCCCTTCTGGCTGTTCTCCGCGGCCGTGACCGTCCTGATGCTGCTCCACGGCTGGCGGCCGCACTCCTGGCACCGGATGCCGCTGTGGATCCTGCCGCTGGCGGACCCGCCCGGCACCGCCTGGGCCGAGCAGATCATCGCCCCACTCTGGTACATCCGCACCTACCTGTGGCTCGTGCTGCTCTCCCCGTGGCTGCTCAAGGCCTTCCGGGCGGCGCCGCGGTCGTGCCTGGCGGCGTGCGGCGCACTGGTCGTCCTCGCCCAGTACGACCGGCTGCCGCTCGCCGAGCCGGCCCTCACGCCGGTGGTCGACCTCGTCACCTTCGCGGCCTGCTGGCTGCTCGGCTTCGCGCACCGCGACGGCCTGCTGGACGCCCTGCGGGCCCGCACGGTGGTCGCCGCGGCCGCGCTCTGCCTCGTCGCGGGCGGCTGGTTCGCGTACACCCACCCCACCGACGAGGGCATCGACCTCGGTGAGATCCCGCTGGCCCAGGCACTGTGGTCGGCGGGTTTCGTCCTCCTGCTGCTGCGCTTCCGGCCGCG
This sequence comes from Actinacidiphila glaucinigra, assembly GCF_035918135.1. NCBI lineage: Bacteria > Bacillati > Actinomycetota > Actinomycetes > Kitasatosporales > Streptomycetaceae > Actinacidiphila > Actinacidiphila glaucinigra. The sequence goes on along the minus strand of NZ_CP109144.1, from coordinate 6,156,131 downwards.
CCGGATGCGCCGGGTGCCCGGCGCCGACGGAGCGGTGGGACTGCTCAACGCCCGCGCCGTCACGGTCTACCTGTGGCACGAGGTCGCGCTCTTCGCCAGCGTCCCGCTGATCGACCTGATGTGGGACGTGCCCTTCTTCGAGGCCCATCTCCCGCTCGACGCGACCTGGTTCCAGTTCCTCACCGTCTGGCCGCTCATCGGCGCGGCCGTCGTGCTGGTCGGCTGGACCGAGGACCTCGCCTCACGGCGCCGGCCGCGCCTGTGGCCGGCCGGCGGCAGGAAACGCGGCCGGCGGGCCCGCGGCCGCGCCGCCGAGGCCCGCTGAGGTCCACTGGGTCACCGCGGCGCCCCCGCGCGGTCCGCGCAGGAGCACGGGACGGCACGGCTTGGCCGCGGAGTGCGCCGCACTGCCGGCCGACACCGGCGGCGCCGGCGGGGAGGAGTGAGGCAGACGAGTCGAGCTGTACGCCGGGTTCTGTTCCCGGTCGGCCTCGCGGCCGGCCGGGCGACGGCCATCCATCTAGGACCGGCGTTGCCGCCGGTCTCGTGCGGTCTACCCGCGGACTCGGGCGGGCAGCCCTCGATCGTCCGCGCAGGACCGTCTTGCGACGGCCCCTCTTGACCTTGCTCCGGGTGGGGTTTACCTAGCTGCCCAGGTCACCCTGGGCACTGGTGGTCTCTTACACCACCGTTTCACCCTTACCGGGAGCCTTGCGGCCCCGGCGGTCTGTTTTCTGTGGCACTGTCCCGCGGGTCACCCCGGGTGGGCGTTACCCACCACCCTGCCTTGTGGAGCCCGGACGTTCCTCGGCAGGACCAGGGTCCTGACGCGGCCGCCCGCTCGGCTCGTCTGCCGTGGCGACCATGCTACCGGCCGATCACGCCGGGGTGAAAAGCACGGTGTGGCGGCCGGGGTCGGCCTGTGTGAGACGGACGGCGAGCGGTTCGCCGAGCGGGAGGGGGGCGGTGCCGCCGCGGACGCGGGCGACGACGGCCGGGTCGCGGAGGTGGACGGTGCCCGCGGTCGGGTCGGAGTCCTTCACGTCGATGACGTACGCGTCGAAGACCTCGCCGACGCGGTCCTTGAGCAGGGCGGCCTCGACGAGGTCGAGGGAGGCGCTCTCGATGGTGCCCGCGAAGTGCGAGCCGCCGCGCATGGCGCCCGGCAGGTCGCGGAAGGCCGCCTCGACCCACTCCGGCGGCTCCTGGCCGGCCACCGCGGCGAGGCAGAACTCGGCGGCGTAGCGGTCGACGAGGCGCCGCAGGGGCGCGGTGCAGTGCGTGTACGCCTCGGCGACGGCGGCGTGCACGGCCGGCTCGGCGGGGTGGCCCGGCCAGAAGGGCGTGTAGTCGGCGCCGCGGAACAGGCTGGTGGCCTCGTGCAGGAAGGCCGCGTGGGTGGTGCGCTCCGGGTCCAGGGTGCGGACGAGCTCGGCGTAGGAGGTCATGTGCGGCCAGTCGATGCGCAGCGCCGCGGCGACCCTGCGCAGCCTGGCCACCTCCCCGTGCGGGGCCAGGGGGAGCGTACGGAGGATGCCGGTGCCGGAGCGGAGCATGACGCCGGCCGCGACCATGCCGGTGAGCAGGGAGATCTGGGCGTTCCAGGCGTCGGCGGGGAGCGGCGCCCGGTACCGCAGCGCGTAGCCGCCGTCGAGCTCCACGACCTCCTGCTCGGGCACGTTGAGGGAGATGCCGCCGCGGGCACGCTCCTGCGCCTCGCGCAGCCGGCCGACGGTACGCAGCAGGGCCACCGGCTCCTCGGCCGTACCGGCGTCGATCGCGTGCTGCACACCCGCGTAGTCGAGCCGGGCGCGGCTGCGGACGAGCGCACGGCGGACGTCGACGTCGGTGACCGCCCCGTCCGCGTCGAGGTCGATCCGCCACAGCACGGCGGGCCGGTCCTGCCCGGCCAGCAGGCTGGCCGCCCCCTCACCCAGCACCGTCGGGTGCAGCGGCACCCGGACGTCGGGGAAGTACAGGGTCTGCACACGCCGGTGCGCTTCCGCGTCCAGCGCGCCACCGGGTGCGACGAACGCCGCGGCGTCGGCGATCGCGTACGACACCCGGTAGCCGCGGCCCCCCTCGCGGACCGCGAGGTGCATCGCCTGGTCCAGGTCGAGCGACCCGGGCGGGTCCACGGTGAAGAACGGCACGTCGGTGGCGTCGTACCCCGGCAGCCGGGGGTCGCGCGCGGCCTCCTCGGCCTCGGCGAGCACGCCCGCCGGGAAGTCCCGCCGCACCTGCAGGTCCGCGCGGAGCGCGTCGAGCGCGGACCGCAACCGGACTCCGTCGGCGGTGGTGACGCGGAGGGGACGACGAGGCATGGAGCGAGCCTAAGTCGCACGGTCGTAGGCTGCACTGCACCGGGGAAACGCGAAGGAGAACAACTGTGCTCGTCCTGCTACCGCCGTCCGAGGGCAAGGCCACCGACGGCACGGGCCCCGCCGTCGACCTGGGCTCCCTCTCCCTGCCCGGGCTCACCACGGCCCGCGCGACGGTGCTGGACGAGCTCGTGGGGCTCTGCACGGGCGGCGACGAGGACAAGGCGGCGGACGTGCTCGGGCTCAGCCCCGGGCTGCGCGGCGAGATCGCCCGCAACGCGGGGCTGCGCGAAGCGCGGACCCGGCCGGCCGGCGAGATCTACACCGGCGTGCTCTACGACGCCCTCGGCCTCGACACCCTCGACGCGGCCGCCCGGCGCCGCGCCGCCCGGTCTCTGCTGGTCTTCTCCGGGCTGTGGGGCGCGGTCGGCATCCGCGACGCGATCCCCGCGTACCGCTGCTCGATGGGCGTGAAACTGCCGGCGCTCGGGTCGCTCGCCACGTACTGGCGCACCCACCTCGCCGAGGCCCTCCCGGACGCCGCCGAGGCCGCGGGCGGCGGCCTGCTGCTCGACCTGCGGTCGTCGGCGTACGGGGCGGCGTGGAAGCCGGCGCCGCGCAGCGCGCTGGCGGGACGGACGGCGACGGTGCGGGTGGTGCAGGCGGAGACGCGGAAGGTCGTCAGCCACTTCAACAAGGCGACGAAGGGGCGGATCGTGCGGGCCCTCCTGGAGTCCGGGGCGCGCCCCGAGAACCCCGACGCGCTCGTCGCGGCCCTGCGCGACCTGGGCTTCACGGTGGAGGTGGCTGCGCCGGGGCGGCTCGACGTGCTGGTGTCGGACGTCCACTGAGTTTTGTGCGGGTGGGATGTGGTGGCGGCCGGTTGTCGTGTGCGGGTTGTTTGCGCCTGCGGCGGGCGGTTCTCCCGCCCTCCCTCCCTCCCCCAGCCTTCGGCCGGGGGGACCCCCATCCGGCGCGGTCAGTGACCGCCTCGCGCGTGCGTGGTGGGCCGGGCGCGGGGCCTCCGGGGCTGCACGTCCTGGACTGGGTTATTTACGTGCATGACGGGCGGTCCATGTCCGAGCCCCGGATGCCGCACACAAATATCCCGCAGCGTCCAGAACATCCACCCCTACGACCCCACCCCCTCCGTATCCATGAGCGACTGACGGCCGGAGGGTGGTCAGAGGGCGGTCCGGGGTTGCCGCACACGTCTTACCGACGCCGACGGCCATGGGGGTGGTGGCTGAGGCCGGCGCCGGTTCCGGCGCGATCGGACCGGAAGGGAGTGCTCGGGCTGATGCCCGGCGGTATGGCGCCCTGCTGAGCGGCCCGTTGTCGTGTGCGCGTTCCTGCCCGATTTCGGCCTTGCCAGGGGTGGCCTGATTCGGTGCGGTCGGTGTGGTTCCAAGGCTGAATCTGGTTGCGGGTCGGCCGCCCGCCGGAGGTCCGGGTGCGTCCCCACATCGGCACTCGTCGTGATCTGCCGCCTGGCGGCCTTCGGCGTCGCCGTGACGGCAATGGGTGAGGTGCGCCAGTCGTCCCGTGGGGGTGCCCCCGGCCAGCTGTGCGTGCACCCTGTCTCGGCCTGCGGCCGGGGGACCCCCTACTGGGGCCAGTTCCCAGCGGTGTGGGGAGGGGCGCCCCCCATCATCCCCCACCGGCCGTTGGTCGCCCAGCGAAACGGAGGGGGCGGGGTCGTAGGGGTGGGCGTTCTGGACGCTGACGTGTATTTGTTGTGCGGCACCCGGGGCACCGAGCGCAGGTGCCCGCCATGCACATAAATATGCGGTACAGAATGCCCAGCCCCGGAGGCCCCGCCCCCGGCCCACCACGCACGCGCGCAGGCCCGCACCAACCGCGCCGGGCAATCGGGCGGGAGGGCGGGGGAGAAACCGCAACCGCAACCACAACGCACCCGCACACGACAACCGGGCCGCCCGGGGCACCGTTGCACCGTTGCACGGGCTGCAACCGGCGTTGCGGGGGGCGCGTAGGGGCGGCACGATGCCACGGTGCTGAACCTCGCCCCCGCCGCCCCCGTGATCCCGGTCCTGACGCTGGACGGCCCCGCCGACGCGCCCCCGCTCGTCCGGGCGCTGGTCCGTGGGGGGTTGACCGCGGTGGAGATCACGCTGCGGACGCCCGCCGCGCTGGAGGCGATCGCCGCGGCGGCCCGCGAGGTGCCGGAGGCAGTCGTGGGGGCCGGGACCGTGGTGCGGGCGGAGCAGGTGGGGGCGGCGGCGCGGGCGGGGGCGCGGTTCCTGGTGAGCCCGGGGTGGACGGGGGGCCTGCTGGACGCGATGACCGCGTCCGGGCTGCCGTTCCTGCCCGGGGTGTCGACCGCCTCCGAGGTGGTCGCCCTGGCCGAACGCGGCGTGCGGGAGCTGAAGTTCTTCCCCGCGGAGGCGGCCGGCGGCACGGCGTACCTCAAGGCGCTGGCCGCCCCGCTGCCGGAGATCCGGTTCTGCCCGACCGGCGGCATCGACGCGGCCCGCGCGCCGGACTACCTCGCCCTGCCGAACGTCGCCTGCGTGGGCGGCAGTTGGATGGTCCCGCAGGACGCCCTGCGGGACCGCGACTGGGACCGGGTGGAGCACCTCGCCCGCGAGGCGGCCGCGTTGCGCGCGCCGGCGCCGCCGTCAGCGCAGGTGTGACGTGTCGTTGAGCAGCCGCAGCGACGCGTTCCCGTCCCCGTAGTACGCCACCGCCGACAGTGCCGCCGCCGACAGCTCCATCCGGAACAGCGACTCCGGCGGGGCCCCCAGGGCGAGCCGGACCAGGGTCTTGATCGGCGTGACGTGGGTGACCACCAGCACCGTGCGCCCGGCGTAGCGGGCGATGAGCTTGTCCCGGGTGAGGGAGACCCGGCGGGCGACGGCGGCGAAGCTCTCCCCGCCGGGCGGGGCGGTCTTCGCGGAGCCGAGCCAGGCGTCGAGTTCGGCCGGGTGGCGTTCCTTCACCTCGGCGAAGGTCAGCCCCTCCCACGCGCCGAAGTCGGTCTCGCGCAGCCCTTCGTCGACGCGCAGGTCGAGGCCGAGCCGGTCCGCGACGGTCTGCGCGGTCTGCCGGCAGCGGGCCAGCGGCGAGGTGACGACGGCCTGGACGGTGCCGCGGGCGGCGAGGGAGTCGGCGACGCGCTGGGCCTGCCAGCGGCCCTTCTCGGAGAGTTCCGGGTCGTCGCCTCCGCTGCCGGAGAAGCGCTTCTCCGCGGTGAGCGGGGTCTCCCCGTGGCGCAGCAGGACGAACGTGGTGGGCGTGCCGAGGTCGGCCGCCGCCGCCCAGCCGGCGGGCGGGGCCTTGGGGGCCTCGTCCACGGGCTCGGTGGCGGCGACGGCCGGCGAGGCGTCCGGCACGGCGGAGGGGCGGCGGGGCTCCCACTGCTTGCCGCGCTTGCCGGCGTCCATCGCCTCGTTGGCGAGCCGGTCGGCGTGCTTGTTCTTCTCGCGCGGGATCCACTCGTAGGTGACCTGCTCCGCCGGCAGGACCGTCTTCGCCTCGGCGGCCAGCGGCCGCATGTCCGGGTGCTTGATCTTCCAGCGGCCGGACATCTGCTCGACGACCAGTTTGGAGTCCATCCGCACCCGCACCCGGGCCTGCGGGTCGATCGCGTGCGCGGCACGCAGCCCGGCGATCAGACCCCGGTACTCGGCGACGTTGTTGGTGTGCGTGCCGATGAACTCGGCGGCCTCGGCGAGCACTTCGCCCGTGGCGCCGTCGCAGACGACGGCGCCGTACCCGGCCGGTCCCGGGTTGCCCCGGGACCCTCCGTCGGCCTCCACCACCAACGTACGGGCCATTACAGGCCCGACTCGGGGGTGCGGACGAGGATGCGGCGGCAGTTCTCGCAGCGCACGACCTCGTCCGCGGCGGCCGCCCGCACCTCGTTGAGCTCGGTGATGTTCAGCTCCAGCCGGCAGCCCTCGCAGCGCTTCTGGTAGAGCCGGGCGGCGCCGACGCCGCCGGACTGGCCGCGCAGCTTGTCGTAGAGCTTCAGCAGGTCGGCGGGGACCGAACCGGCGATGATGTCGCGCTCCTTGACGACCGTGGAGCCCTCGGCGTCGATCGCCTGCAGCGCGGTGCTGCGGCGCTCCTCGGACTCCCCGGCCTTGGCCTGCACGGACTCCAGGCGGCCGGTCAGCTCCTGGACCCGCTCCTGCAGGCCCTCGCGGCGTTCCATGACCTCCAGGACGATGTCCTCGAGGTCGCTCTGCCGCTTGGCGAGCGAGGCGATCTCGCGCTGCAGATTCTCCAGGTCCTTCGGGGAGGAGACCGCGCCGGAGTCCAGCCGCTCCTGGTCGCGGACGGCGCGCTTGCGCACCTGGTCCACGTCCTGCTCGGCCTTGGTCTGCTCGCGGGCGGTGTCGCTCTCCTCGGTCTGGGCGGCGACCAGCAGGTCGCGCAGCTGGGTCACGTCGGAGCCGAGGCGCTCGATCTCCGCGTGCTCGGGGAGGTTCTTGCGCTTGTGTTCCAACTGCGCGAGGCGCGAGTCGAGGGACTGGACCTCGAGCAGTCGGATCTGGTCTGCGGGCGCGGCTTTCAGCGGGGGGCTCCTGAGGTCGTGGGTTCGTCAAGGGGAAGTGCCTGGGCGTGGGCCGTCCACGGGTCGGTGACGGCTCGTGACACGTGGGTGCGCAGCGCCCAGCCGTGCCGTTCGGAGACCTCGTCGAGCCGGCGCGCGGCCTGCTCGCACCAGGGCCACTCGGTGGCCCAGTGGGCGGCGTCGACGAGGGCCGGCGGACCCGCCTGCTGCGCCTCGGACGCCGGGTGGTGGCGCAGGTCGGCGGTGAGGTACACGTCCACCCCGGCCCTGCGTACGTCGTCGAAGAGGCTGTCGCCGGAGCCGCCGCACACCGCGACGGTGCGGACCTGCCGCCCGGGGTCGCCCGCGACGCGCAGCCCGGTCGCGGTGGCCGGCAGGCCGGCCGCCGCCCGGCGGGCGAAGTCCGCCAGTGTCATCGGCTCGGGCAGCTCGCCGATGCGGCCGAGGCCGCGGCGCCCGGCCGGGTCGGCGGGGTCGGGCACGAGGGGGCCGGTGACGCGCAGGCCGACGGCCTCGGCGAGGGCGTCGGAGACCCCGGGGTCGGCCCGGTCGGCGTTGGTGTGCGCCACGTGCAGCGCGATGTCGTTCCTGATCAGGGTGTGCACGACGCGGCCCTTGAAGCCGGTCGCCGCGACCGTCGTCGTCCCGCGCAGGTAGAGGGGGTGGTGCGTGACCAGCAGGTCGGCGCCGGTGGCGATCGCCTCGTCGACGACCTCACGGACCGGGTCGACGGCGAACAGCACCCGGCCGACCTCGGCGTCCGGGTCTCCGCAGACGAGCCCGACGGCGTCCCACTGCTCGGCCCACGCCGGGGGCCAGAGGGCTTCGAGGGCGGCGATGACGTCGGACAGTTTCGGCACGGGTCGAGGTTACCGCGCCGGTGCCGGGCGGCCGGAATCCCGGGCTGGTCATGAGCACACCGAGCATCCGAAGTCCGACGGAACGGGACGAGAGCCACCCTTACGCGTGAAGACCACCAACTCGTGTCGGACGCCCGGGCGTGCGAAAACTAGCGTCGTGGCCCGGAGGTGAGCCACACCATGACAGCCTGCGCCACCGAGACCACCACCGTGCGACGGGCCGGGTTCACGATCGCCGCGGACGGCTCCTACGCCGCCTGCCTGGCTCAGGGACCCGAAGGGGACGACGGCTGGTACCCCGAGCGCTGGACGCTCGGCGGGCCCGAGCCGTACACCGTGCCGCTGCCCGGCAACCAGCCCGAGGAACAGTGCTCCGAGGTCATGCCGCTGCCCGACGGCCGCGTGCTGATCCGCCGCCGGGTCGCCGACCGGTTCGACCTCGCCCTGCTCTACCCGACCGGTCCCGGCACCGGCGAACTGCTCGTCGGCTCGCTGCCGGGCGGGGAGGCGGAGGCGCGGCTGCTGCCTCCGGTCGCCTCCGGCGAGGCGTACGCGCTCACCTACGACCCGGCGCGCGAGGTGTCGGCGGTGTGGCTCGTGCACGACGACCGGGATCTGCGGCCGCGCCGGCTCGCGGAGGTCCCGGGCCGCTGCGGGGGCGGCGCGTGGCTGGACCGGGCGGGACGTCTGCTCGCGCTGGACCGCGAGGTGGAGGGGACGGTCAAGACGGTCGCCGTCGACCTGGAGCGGGCCGGGGCCGTCAGCCCGCTGCTGCAGATCACCGAGGCGAGCAACGACCGGCTGCTGCTCGCGGAGCCGGACAGCGGGCTGCTGATAGTGCGCAGCGACGCCACCGGCGAGGACCGGATCGGCTGGGGCGTGCTGGGCAGCCGTCAGCCGATGCGGTTCGCCGAGTGCCTGCGCGTCCCGGACGCGGTGCTCACCCCGTTCGCGGCGCAGCCCGGCCAGGTGCTGATGCCCGAGGCGTGCGCCGTGGCGCTGCGCGCGGACGGGCCGCACGGCACGTCGCTGGCGGTCTGGCGGCCCGGGGAACGCCGCGCCACCTGGCTGTCGGCGCCGGAGGGATGGCTGGCCGGGGCGGGCCTGTGGTCGGCCCGGGGGGTGCTGCGCCTGCCGTACGCCTGCGCGCACTGCCCGTGCGGCACGGTGGAGTACGAGGCGCCGGCCGCGGTGCCCTCGCCGTCCCCGGCGGGGAGCGCGGCGGAGGGCGCTCCCCCGGCCGTCCCGGACGGCGGCAGGACCAGCCCCGTGCTCCCGTTGCAGATGGCGCCGCTGGCCACGGGATCTTGAATCGGTAAACTCCTGCGGCGTTCCGCGCACCCTGCAAGCTAGTCGACGGAGAGTCTTCCCATGTCCGATGCCCGACACGGCACCGCCGCCGAGGCCCGCCTCGAGGACGGTAACGCCGAGGGCCTGCACGCCGGCCGCCACCGCGGTACGGCTTCCACCCACGACAACGAAGCCGAGGCGGTCCCGCCGCCGCACGGCCGCCACCGCCGGCCCTCCGGGTCCGCCGGCATGGAGGTCTGACGGGCCCGGGGCCCGTTTCAGCCCTCGTGGCGCAGGGCCAGGACGTCGGTGGCGGCGAAGGTGTCACCGGGGTCACGGCCCGCCCAGTACGGGGTGAGCAGGTCGTCCAGCTCGTCGTGGGTGAACGCCTCCTTGGCGGTGTCGAACTTCGCCGCGACGCGGGGGCGGTCCATCACCGCCACCATCCCGCCGTGCACGACGAACAGCTGGCCGGTGATCCGGTCGGCCGCCGGTGACGACAGGTAGCCGACGAGCGGGGCGACGTGCTCCACCCCCAGCGGGTCCGGTCCGTCCTCGGACCGGCCGAGGCCCGCGAAGACGTCCTCGGTCATCCGCGTGCGCGCCCGCGGGCAGATGGCGTTGACGCGTACGCCGTACCTGCCGAGGGCGGCGGCCGTCGACGAGGTGAGGCCGACGATGCCGCCCTTGGCGGCCGCGTAGTTGGGCTGGCCGGCCGAGCCGGCGAGGAACGCCTCGGACGAGGTGTTGACGATCCGGCCGTAGACCGGGGCGTCCGTGGTCTTGGCGCGCTCGCGCCAGTGGGCGGCGGCGAACCGGGTGGTGGCGAAGTGGCCCCTCAGGTGGACCCGGACGACGGAGTCCCATTCGTCCTCGGTCATCGAGAACACCATCCGGTCCCGCAGGATGCCGGCGTTGTTGACCAGGACGTCGAGCGCCCCGTACGTGCCGACCGCCAGCCGCACCAGGTCCTGCGCCTGGTCGAAGTCGGCGACGTCCCCGTGGTGCGCCACCGCGTGGCCGCCGGCGGCGGTGATCTCGGCGACGACCTCGTCCGCGGGGCTCGCCGACGCCTCGCCGGAGCCGTCGCGGCCGGGCTGCCCGTAGTCGTTGACGACCACGTTGGCGCCCAGCCGCGCCAGTTCCAGCGCCTCGGCGCGGCCGAGGCCTCGTCCCGCCCCCGTGACGACGGCGGTCCTGCCGTCCAGTACGCCCATGGGTTCCCCCGTCCCGGTGTCAGACCGCGATGCAGGTGCGCAGGGCCTCGCCGCTGCGCATCTGGTCGACGGCCTCGTTGATCTGGTCGAGCCGTACGCGGTGGGTGATGAGCCCCTCCAGGTCCACGCGCCCGGCGCGCCAGAGGCGGATGACGCGGTCGTAGGACCGCAGGACGTCGCCGCCGCCGTACAGCGAGGGCAGGATGCGCTTCTCGTCGAAGAAGAGCTCGAACATGTTGATCTGCAGGAGGTCGTCCATCGCGCCGGCGCCGACGACGCAGAGCGTGCCGCCGCGGCGGGTGTTCTCGTAAGCCGTGCGGGCCGTCGCGCTGCGGCCGACGACCTCGAAGACGTAGTCGAAGCCCTCGCCGCCGGTGATCCGGGCCTTGGCGTCGGCCAGTTCCTCCGGGGCGACCGCGTCGGTGGCGCCGAAGCGCAGCGCCGCGTCGCGGCGGGACTCCACCGGGTCGACGGCGATGATCTCCGAGGCGCCCGAGGCGCGGGCGCCCTGGATGACGCTGATGCCGACGCCGCCGCACCCGATGACGGCGACGGAGGAGCCGGGGGTGACCCGCGCGGTGTTCAGCGCGGCGCCGATGCCGGTCGTGACGCCGCAGCCGATGAGGGCGGCGATCTCGTACGGCAGGTCGTCGGGGATGGGCACGGCGCAGGAGGCGGAGACCACGACCTCCTCGGCGAAGGTGCCGGTGCCGGCGAAGCCGAAGACGTCCCCGGCGGGGCGGCGGAAGTTGGGCGTGCCGGCGTTCATGAAGCCGGCCAGGCACAGGTGGGACTGGCCGCGCCGGCAGGCCGGGCAGGCGCCGCAGGCCGGGAGCCAGCAGACCAGGACGCGGTCGCCGGCCTTGAGGCCCGTGACGCCCTCGCCGGTCTCGGTGATCTCCCCGGCGCCCTCGTGGCCGGGCACGAAGGGCGCGGGCTGCGGCAGGACGCCGCTCATGGCGGACAGGTCGGAGTGGCACAGCCCGGTCGCCCGCAGCCGGATGCGCACCTTGCCGGGGCCGAAGCCCACCGTCTCGATGTCGTCGACGACCTCGAGCTTGTCCTGGCCGATCTCCTGCAGGAGTGCTGCGCGCATGGGTGTTCCCCTCTCCCCTCCGGGACTTACGAGTGCTCGACGACGGTGTCGGCGAGGACCGGCGCGTCGTCGCGTTCGACGGCGGTCGCCGATGCCAGGACGCGGCCCGGTTCGGACCACATCCGGATGCGCAGGGTCTCGCCGGGGAAGAAGACCCCGGCGAAGCGGGTGGAGCAGGACCGTACGCGGCCCGCGTCGTCGCCGAGCAGGGTCTCGACGACGGCCTTGAGTGTGATGCCGTAGGAGCACAGGCCGTGCAGGATCGGCCGGTCGAAGCCGGCGTGCTTGGCGAACTCGGGGTCGGCGTGCAGGGGGTTCCAGTCGCCGGAGAGCCGGTAGAGCAGGGCCTGGTCCTCGCGGGTGGCGCGCAGGACGGTGCGGTCGGGGGCCGTGCCGGGCGGCGTGGTGCGGGCGGAGGGGCCGCGGTCGCCGCCGAAGCCGCCCTCGCCCCGGACGAAGATCTGCGCGTCGGAGGTCCACAGCGGGCCCTGCTCGTCGGCGACCTCGCGGCGGAGCACGAGGACGGCGGCCTTGCCCTTGTCGTAGACGTCGGCGACGCGCGAGGTCTGCACGGCCCGGCCGCGGACGGGGACCGGGCGGTGCACCTCGATGCGCTGGGCGCCGTGCAGGACGGCGGCGAGGTCGATCTCGATGCCGGGCAGGGACAGCCCGCCGCGTGCCTCCCCGGCGGCGGCGGAGCCGCCGGCGACGGTGGCGAAGCTGGGCAGGACCTGCAGGCCGGGGCCTTCGAGGGCGTAGCCCAGGGTGTTCGCGCCGAGGCCCAGGTGGTAGAGGATGACGTCCCTGTGGTCCCAGACGAGTTCGGCGCTGCGGGGTTCGGCCGAGGTGGCGGCGGCGACGTCGATCGGCATGTCCGGCGGCTCCTTCGCTGCGCGGTGGGCCCTGGCGCGACCGTCCGCACCGTCGGCCCCGCCAGGGCGTGCACTAGAACGCGTTCTAGCCAGCCCATGTATAACGCATCACCCGGGCGCTGGGAATAGCTGACACACCGTCAGAATGGCGCTGCGCCAGTGACATTTGTCCTGCCCGGGTCCGTACATTCCCCACTGACCCGGCGTGGGCCGCCGGTCGTAGTGTCGGTGACATGACGACGACAGTGAGTTTCACCAGGGCCGTCAAGGCGTTCGGCGCGGTACGCGCGGTGGACGGCGTCGACCTGGAGATCCGGCGGGGGGAGTCCGTCGCCCTGCTCGGCCGCAACGGCGCGGGCAAGTCCACCGCGATCAGCCTGCTGCTCGGGCTCGACGAGCCCGACGACGGCGAGGTCCGGCTCTTCGGCGGCACCCCGCACACCGCGGTCCGCGCGGGCCGGGTCGGCGCGATGCTGCAGGACGGCCGGCCGATCCCCCGGGTGACCGTCCGGGAGCTGATCACCTTCGTGGCGCGCACCTACCCGTCCCCCCTGCCCGTGGCCGAGGCCCTGGAGCTGGCCGGTCTCACCGAGGTCGCCGGCCGCCGCGCCGACCGGCTCTCCGGGGGCCAGGCGCAGCGGGTCCGCTTCGCCGTGGCCCTGGCCGGCAACCCCGAGCTCATCGTGCTGGACGAGCCCACCGCCGCCCTCGACGTCGAGGCGCGGCGCGCCTTCTGGGACTCGATGCGGGCCTACGCGGCCCGCGGCAACACCGTGCTGTTCTCCACCCACTACCTGGAGGAGGCGGACGAGAACGCCGACCGCATCGTCGTCATCGACCGCGGCCGTGTCGTCGCCGACGACAGCGGCGAGCGCATCAAGCGCGCGGTCGGCGGCAACCTCGTCTCCTTCGACCTGGCCGGGACCCCCACCGAGGGCCTGCGGCAACTGCCCGGGGTGGTGTCCGTCGAGGTCCGCGGCGACCGCGCCCTGCTGCGCTCCGCCGACTCCGACGCCACCGTCCTCGCCCTCGCCGACCGCGGCATGGTCCGCGGCCTGACGGTCACCGCCGCCAGCCTGGAGGACGCGTTCCTCTCCCTCACCGCGCAGTCCTCCGCCGAGGACGCCGCCCCCGCCCCCGCGGCGGACACCGCCGCCGCGGACACCGCCGCCCTCGCCGAGGAGAAGGTCTGATGCTGCTCGCCTACGTCTCGCTGGAGATCCGCCGCACCCTGCGGGACGCCGGATTCGTGATCTTCGGCGTCGGCATGCCCGTCATGATGTACCTGCTCTTCACCAACCTCGGGGTCTCCGGCTCGGAGGAGGACAAGGCCGCCTCGCTGGCCGCCATGATCGGCATGGCCGCGTACGGCGCCCTGGGCTCGGCGGTGTCCACCGGGTCGAGCGTCGCCGAGGACAAGGGCCTCGGCTGGCTCCGCCAGCTGCGGATCACCCCCATGTCGCCGCTGCTGGTCGTCACCGGCCGCTGCATCAGCGGCTCCGTCACCGTGCTGCCCGCCATCCTGGCCGTCCTGCTGGCCGGCGGGCTCGTCAACGGCGTCGAACTGGAGCCCTGGCAGTGGGCCGCCGTCGGCGGGCTGCTGTGGGTCGGCACCGCCCCCTTCACCCTGCTCGGCCTCGGCAACGGCTACCGGCTGTCCGGGCAGACCACCGGCGTGGTGAACATGGCCTGCAACCTGGGCCTGTCCGTCGTCGGCGGGCTGTGGATCCCCTCGGCCGTCTTCCCCGGCTGGCTGCGGGCGGTCTCCGAGTGGACCCCGTCTCACCGCTTCGGGCAGCTCGGCTGGAGCATCGCGGACGGCGCGGTCCCCCGGGCGGGTACCGTCGCCGTGCTCGCCGCGTGGACGGCCCTCTTCGGCGCGTACGCCGTGTACGCCTACCGCCGCTCGGCACGCACCCCGTGAGTCCCGCCCGCACCGCGGAAGAGGAGGAGACGATGGCCATGGCGACCACGACGGAATCCCGGCCCCCGCTTCCGGCGCGCATCCGGCACGGGTGGCGGCAGTTGCGGGTGACCCGGTCCTTCTCCGAGGAGATCGAGGACCTCAAGCCCCCGACCCGCTTCACCTTCCTGCCCTGGCTGCTGATGGGCGTGGGCGCCCTGTCCCACCTCCTGCAGGGCGAGGCCGCCAACCCCTGGCTCGGCGGCCTCGGCCTGCTGGCCTTCAACTCCCTCTACATCGGTGTGGTCTTCACCTCCTTCGACCCGCGCACCGCCCGCGGCAAGGTGCCCCGGCGCTACCTCCTCGCGCTGGCCGCCGTCACCTACGCCCTCGCCATCGGCTACGGCGGCAGTTGGCTGGTGTTCTTCCCGCTGCTGTCGCTGGCCGTCGGGATCGTGGTGCGCGGCCGGCGGATGGGTCCGGTGCTCGTCGCCCTCGCGGTGTCCGCCGGGATCGTCTCCGGGCTCCGCAGCGGTGACATCTGGGAGGGCGTGTCCATCGGGTACGGCAGCCTCATCTCGGGCCTGGTGACCGCGGCCATGCTCACCCTCTTCGACGCGGTGACCCAGCTGCGCGCCACCCGCCAGGAGCTGGCCCGCAACGCCGTCGCCGAGGAACGGCTGCGCTTCTCCCGCGACCTGCACGACCTGCTCGGGCACACCCTGTCCGTGGTCGTCGTCAAGGCGGAGGCCGCCCGCCGGCTCGCCCCGCGCGACCTGGACGCCGCCCTCGCCCAGGTCGCCGACATCGAGGCGGTCGGACGCCAGGCGCTCACCGAGATCCGCGAGGCCGTCACCGGATACCGCGAGGGCAGCCTCTCCACCGAGCTGGACCGCGCCCGCTCGGCCCTGGCGGCCGCCGGGATCGAGGCCGTCGTCAAGGAGTCCGGCCCGCCGCTGCCCTCGCAGACCGAGGCGCTCCTCGGCTGGGTGGTGCGGGAGGGGGTGACCAACGTCGTACGGCACAGCGGGGCGACCAGCTGTGCCATCGAGCTCGCCGGCACCGGCGGGCACGTACGCCTGCGGATCACGGACGACGGCCGCGGCGTAGGCTCGGCGCCCGGATCGGGTTCGGGCTCGGGCTCCGGATCGGGCTCGGGGCTGAAGGGACTCACCGAGCGGCTCGCCGCCGCCGGCGGCTCCCTCGGCACGGGCCCGGGTCCCGGGGGCGGGTTCCGCGTGGTCGCGGAACTGCCGGTGGAGGAGGAGCAGACCGCATGAGCGGCGCCATCAAGGTCCTGCTGGCCGAGGACCAGGGCATGATGCGCGGGGCGCTCTCCCTGCTGCTGAACCTGGAGGACGACATCGACGTCGTCGCGCAGGTCGCGGCGGGCGACGGGATCGTCGCCGCGGCGCTGGAGGCCCGGCCCGACGTCGCGCTGCTCGACATCGAGCTCCCCGGGCGCAGCGGGCTCGACGCCGCGGCGGAACTGCGCGAGCGCCTCCCGGAGTGCAAGGTGCTCATCCTGACCACGTTCGGCCGCCCCGGCTACCTGCGCCGCGCCATGGAGGCCGGGGCCCGCGGCTTCCTGGTCAAGGACGGCCCCGTCGAGGACCTCGCCGCCGCGATCCGGCGCGTCCTCGACGGGCACCGCGTCATCGACCCCGCCCTGGCCGCCGCCGCCCTCAGCACCGGGCCCAGCCCGCTGACGCCGCGCGAGCAGGACGTGCTCAACGCGGCGGCGGACGGGGCGACGGTGGCGGACATCGCGGCGCGCGTGCACCTGTCGGAGTCGACGGTGCGCAACCACCTGTCGTCCGCCATCGGGAAGACCGGCACCCGCAACCGTACGGAGGCGGTCCGCACCGCCCGCCACAACGGCTGGCTCTGACCGGGCCGCCTACCCCGTCAGGCGTGCCACACCCAGGTGACCCGCTCGTACAGCGACTCGAAGCCGGCACGCAGCATGTTGTGGAGGGAGGTGTTGCGGTCGCCCGGGCCCTCCGCTCCCGTCTCGGCGACGAGCCATCGGCAGCCGGCGTCGCGGGCCGCCCGGACGCGGGCCGTGAGGAGCGCCGACTGGGCGCCGCGGCCGCGCCATTGCGGGAGCGTCGCCCCGCCGAACATGTCGGCGCAGTCACCGTTCACGAAGACGCTGCCGACGGCGACGATCCGTTCCCCCTCCCAGACGGCGTACTGCCGCCAGTCCGGCCTGCCCACGCACGCCGCGGCCATGTCGATCATGGCCGGCGCGGTGAAGCCGAAGGTCGTCATCATCACGGTGGCCCACTCGTGCGCCTGGTGGCGCCCGACGAGGCCGACGCGCAGGCCCGGGTCGAGCGCGGTGACACCGTCGGCCGCGGCCAGGGCCGTCTCGACCTCGCAGCCGAGCTTGACGAGACGCCCGCCCTCGGCGAGGTTCCCCTTCTGTGCGATCGAGGCCCAGTCCGAGGGCAGCAGCGACGGCGCGATCGCGAACGAGCCGGCGGGCACACCCTGCTCGCGGTAGAAGGCGCACACCTGATCCACGACGTCCGCGGTGACCGGTGCGGCGGGCCCGAAACCCCCGGCCCGGTTGAAGAAGCGGCTCGGGTCCTCACGAACGGCCAGCGCCCGCACGGAGCCGATCCGCTCCGCGCCGATGCCCAGTGTCCCGCGGACGTCCGCCGGCGCACCGGTCACGAAGTCGGCGTAGGCCGCAATCTCGGTCTCCTCGGCGAGGCCGGTCGGCACCGTGGTGCTCATGCTGCGTTCCCCTTGTCCTCGGTGGTGACGAAGTCGTGGCCGCCGACGATCACCGGGGCCGGCGCTGCGCCGCTACGGCACCGCGCCCGTGTGCGGGCCGGACGTGCTGGAGACGTGGCGGCACCTGTGAGGTGCTCCGCCTCGTGATGGATGACGTTCATACCCGCACGATGCGGTGAGGACCGGAAAGGTTCGATCAGCCGCCATGATCTTTTGCGCCGCCGGCGAGCCGGCGGCGCGGGTGGTACAGGCGCAACCTGTCGTCGCGGTCCCGGTCCAGGAAGTGCACCCAGACCACGCCGGGCGGGCAGTGGAACGGGTCCTCCGGCGGGTTGACGATGGCCGTCTCCCAGATGACCACCTCACGGCTCGCCACCACGTTCAGCAGTTTCTGACGGACGCCCTCGGAGACGTCACGGCCGAAGGAGAACCCCAGGTAGTCGAGGTCCGAGCGCTTGCCGGTCGGCCAGGTCACCTCCAGCCGGGGCGACCGCCACCCGGCCCAGGCCGAGGCGAGCTCGCCGCGATGGGCCGCGATCATGGTCTGCTCGGCCAGAAGGCGGTGGTGCGCGGTGAGGGAGGCGGCGTCGTCGTGGACCTGGTCGCCCAGGCTCAGCAGCGCGGCGGCCAGCTTGGCACGCGCCTGGTTGAGCCTGCTGCGCACGGTGCCGACGGCGATGCCGCACAGCAGCGCGATCTCCTCGTAGGAGGTGACGTCGGTGAAGTGGCGCAGCATCGTCACCAGTCGCAGCCCGGGTGACAACTGCTCCAGCGCACTCCAGATCCAGTCCCGCAGCACCTGCTCGTCGAGTACGTCCGCCGGGTCGGGCGGGCCGCCCGAGCGGTCCATGGCGACGAATCCCTCGAGTTCGGCCACCGGGACCGCCGACTTCCTGCGCAGCTGGGCACGGCAGACGTTGCGGACCACCATGCGCAGCCACGGGCCGGCCGCGTCCGGGTCGCGGAGGTCCCCGATGCGCCGCAGCGCGATGAGCGCCGCCTCCTGCACGGCGTCCTCGGCATCCGGGCTGTGGCCGAGCATGGCGAGGGCGACCCCGTGCATGGCCGCCCGGTGCCTGGCGAGCAGCAGACCCAGGGACGCCGCGTCGCCCGACTGCGCGGCCCGCACAAGTTCGAGGTCCTGCGGTACCCCGCCCGGCAGCAGATCAGTCATATGGTGACCATTCAACCAGAACGGCCCACGCCCCGGACCGCCCGCCGCGAGCCGCACCCCGGGCGGAACGGCACCGCGGGCGTGGGGGACGATGGAGGGCATGAGCACGCCACCCCCCGCCGAGGTCCCCGCGGACGCACTGGCCGCGTTCGAGGCGGCCAAGGGCTTCATGCCCACCCACGAGGGCCTCGCCCTCCACGCGGCCGCGACCGCTGCCGCCGCGCGCCTCCCGGGCCTGCCCCTGCTGGAGGTCGGCACGTACTGCGGCCGCTCCACCATCCTGCTGGCCGCCGCCGCCCGCGAGGCCGGGACCGTCGCCGTCACCGTCGACCACCACCGCGGGAGCGAGGAGCAGCAGCCCGGCTGGGAGTACCACGACACGACGCTCGTCGACCCCGAGGTCGGCCTGATGGACACCCTCCCCGCCTTCCGGCGCACCCTGCACGCCGCCGGGCTGGAGGAGCACGTGGTCGCGGTCGTCGGCCGTTCCCCGCAGGTCGCGGCGGTGTGGGGGAAGCCGCTCGCCCTGGTCTTCATCGACGGCGGGCACACCGACGAGCACGCCGGGAACGACTACGAGGGCTGGGCGCCGCACCTCGCGCAGGACGGCCTCCTGGTCATCCACGACGTCTTCGCGGACCCGGCCGACGGGGGCCAGGCACCCTGGCGGATCTACCGGCGGGCGCTGGACTCGGGCGCGTTCACGGACGTGTCCGTGACCGGTTCGCTGCACGTCCTGCGGCGTACGGGCGCCGGGACCTGAGACGGCGGATAGCATCGCTGACGTGTTCAAGAGGAAAGGCCGCTCCACCGTGGTCGTCGTGGCCGCGCTGGTGCCGGCGTGCGCGGCCGCGTGGCTGGTGTGGGACGCCACGAGCGGACCGGACGACCCCGGACGGAACGGCGACCTCCCGCAGAACGTGCGTCCGCACCGCTCGGCGGCGGCGTCCTCCGGCCCGTCCTCGGCGGCACCGTCCTCCGGGGCGGCGAAGCCGCTCGCGGGGAAGGTCGTGGTCCTGGACCCGGGGCACAACGCGCGGAACAGCCGGCACACCGCCGAGATCAACCGCCTGGTCGACATCGGCACCGCCCGCAAGGAGTGCGACACCACGGGCACGGCGACCGACGCGGGCTACGCCGAGGCCGCGTTCACCCTGGACGTGTCCCGGCGCGCCCGGGCGCTGCTCGAGGCGCGCGGGGCCTCGGTGAGGTTCACGTACGACGGCGACCGCGCCTACGGCCCGTGCATCGACGAGCGGGCCCGGATCGGGAACAAGGCCAAGGCCGACGCGGTGGTGTCGGTGCACGGCGACGGCTCGGCGGCCGGCAACCGCGGCTTCCACGTGATCCTGCCCGCCCCGGTGCGCCGCGGCATCGCGGACACCCGTGCGATCAGCGCGCCGTCCAAGCTGCTGGGCACCGCCCTCAAGCGGCACTTCGCGGCGGAGACGGGCACCCGGCCGTCCAACTACATCGGCGGCGGCACCGGCCTGGACGTCCGCCGCGACCTGGGCGGACTCAACCTCAGCACCAGGCCGAAGGTGTTGATCGAGTGCGGCAACATGCGCGACCCCAAGGACGCGGCGCTGATGACCAGCCCGGCCTGGCGGCAGCGCGCCGCGGAGGGCATCGCGGACGGCATCAGCGCATTCCTGGAAGACCGCGAGTGATCGGCCGGTGAGCATTGGGTCCCGATCGTGTCACCGAGGGGCGTACCGGTCCCACCCGGCGACAACCGCCCTCATACGATGGGGAACCGCTCGGCGACAGCGACAACGAGACGACTGACAAGGACTCCTAGTGAATAACCGCTCCCTCACCCGAGGAGACGGCGCGGTGATCGGCGCGGCGCTGCTGCTGCTGATCGCCTCGTTCCTGAACTTCTACACGTTCAAGGGATGCAGCTCCGACGAGTGCGGAGCCAGCGCGTGGAAGAGCGAGCTGTTCCCGCTGCTGCCCTCGGTGCATCTCCTGGGCCTGATCGCCGCCGGCCTGTTCGTCGCCTCGCGCTTCCAGCCCGAGGGCCGCAAGCTGCTCGGCATCGGGCTCGCGCACTGGGGCGCGGTGCTCTCCGTCGCCGCCGCCTGGGACGCGCTGTGGTCGCTGTTCCACGGGAGCGAGGCCTTCGAGCTGGCCGCCGGCGCCTACCTCTCCTTCGTCGCCGCGGCCGCTCTCGCCGCGGCCATGCTGCTCACCCTGCAGGGCCTTCCCGTGCTGAAGGCGCCGCTGCTGCCCGCTCCCCGGCCGCAGCAGCCCCAGCAGGCGCAGCCGTACGGCGGCCAGCAGGGCCAGCCGTACCCGGGCGTGCAGCAGGGCGGCTACGGGTACCCCGGGCAGACCGGTGGGCACGGTACGCCGGCCGACCAGTCGTTCGGCGGCGGCCAGTACGGCTACCCGCAGGGGCAGCAGCAGCCGCAGCAGCCGCAGGCCCAGCAGCCCTCGGCGGAGTTCGCGGCCTTCTGGTTCGCGGTGCCCGTGGCACGGCCGCTGTACGCGGAGGACGGTTCGGCCCAGCAGATCGCCGAGCTGACCCCCGGCACCTGGTACCTGGCGGTGGAGCAGCGCGGCGGCGCCCTGGTCGCCCAGACCCAGGACGGCCGGCGCGGCGTCCTGCAGGACGTCAGCGGCCTCCAGCGCGGCTGACCCCCGCCCCTCGCGCACACACGCGAGACGCACGAGCCGTGCCCCGGACCGTCCGGTCCGGGGCACGGCTGTTTCCCTTTCGGGGCGTGGGGCGGTTGCCGTACCGTATCTCTGACATACCGTCAGTTGCGGTGGGAGGCGTGCGCATGCGGCTCGGTCTGGCCCTCGGCTACTGGGGGCGCGGCCCCTCCCCCGGCCACCTGGCCCTGGCCCAGGAGGCCGAGCGGCTCGGCTACGACTCGGTGTGGACGGCCGAGGCCTGGGGCTCGGACGCCTTCACCCCGCTCACCTGGATCGCCGCGCACACCAGCCGGATCCGGCTCGGCACGGGCATCGCCCAGATGGCGGCCCGCTCCCCCACGGCCACCGCGATGCACGCGCTGACCCTCGACCACCTCTCCGGCGGCCGGGTCGTACTGGGGCTGGGGCTGTCGGGGCCGCAGGTGGTGGAGGGCTGGTACGGCAGGCCGTTCCCGCGCAGTCCGCTGACCGCCACCCGCGAGTACGTGGACGTCGTACGGCAGGTGCTGCGCCGCGAGGGCCCGGTGGCGCTGGACGGGCGCTTCCATCCGCTGCCGTACGCCGGGCCCGACGCGACCGGCCTCGGCAGGCCGCTCAAGCCGATCACGCATCCGCTGCGGGCCGGGCTGCCGATCCTGCTGGGCGCCGAGGGCCCGAAGAACATCGCGCAGACCACCCGCATCGCCGACGGCTGGCTGCCGCTGTACTGGTCGCCGTTCCGCACCGACGTGTACGAGGTGTCGCTGGCGGACGCGCCGAAGGATTTCATGATCGCCCCGATGGCGCGTGCCCATCTCTGCGACGACCCGGCGGAGGGGCTGCTGCCGGTGAAGGCGATGCTCGGCTTCTACATCGGCGGGATGGGCGCCGCCTCCCGCAACTTCCACGCCGACCTGATGGCCAGGATGGGCTACGAGGAGGAGGCCCGGCGCATCCAGGAGCTGTTCCTGGCCGGGCGGCGCGAGGAGGCCGTGGCGGCGGTGCCGGACGCCTTCGCCGACGAGATCTCGCTCGTCGGCCCGCGGGAGCGGATCGCCGAGCGGCTGGAGATGTGGCGGTCGGGCCCGGTGACCGACCTGCTGGTCACCGCGCCCGACCCGGCCACCCTGCGGGTGCTGGCCGAGCTCATCCGCCGCTGAGCTGGGACAGCGAGGGCACCTTGTCGGTGACCTTGGCGCCGGCCCCCTCGCCCGCCGACTTGACGCCGGTGATGGTGTCCTGGAAGGTGCCGACGATGTCGTCCGTACCCTGGCCGCTGCGCAGCTTGGCCGGCAGGTCCTTGAGCGAGTCGATGCCCGCGGTCAGCGGCGCCACCAGCTTGGAGAGGGTCGGGTCGCCCTTGGCGTTCTCCGCGGCGGCCTTGAGCCGGTTGTAGGCGAAGGCCCCGGCCAGGCCCGCCTTCACCAGCGTCAGCTTGCGGCCGTCGGCGTCCTTGTTGAACTTACCCTCGCGGTAGGGCTTGACGATCCACTGGTAGGTCGCGCCGGCGGCCAGTCCGGCGTTGGCGACGAAGCGCGTCTTGGCGAGCTTCTGCTTCTGCACGGAGGAGGTGGGGCTCGCGGTGCCGCCGCTCGCGGTGTCACCGGAGTCGCCGCCGCAGGCGGGGACGAGCAGCAGCACACCGGAGAGCAGGAGGGCGGTCAGGGCACGGCGCAAGGGCATGACGGTCTCTCCCGGGAGGATGCGGTGGGTGATCGCATCCTCGCCCCGGCCCCGCACACCGGCCACCGCACAGGGCCGTACGGGGCGTCAGGCGGGCGCCGCCGGCGACGTTTCAGTCCGCCGATCGGGGCAAGACGGCAGGTATGTCCAGACGATATCGCGGCAATCTGGCGGCCACGATCATCATGGTGGCCGCGGACGTGGCGGCCTTCATCCTGATCCTGTGGATCGTCCTGTGGATGCTCGACGCCAACCGGGCGAACGACCTCGTGGAGTGGATCCACGACATGGCGTCCTGGCTCGGTGGCTGGGCCCACAACATCTTCTCCACCCAGTCCGCATGGGCGCGCACCCTGCTGAACTACGGCCTGCCGGCGGCGGTCTACCTGATCGTCGGGCACGCCGTGGCGGGTCGCGTCAACCGGGCCTGACGCCCGTTCACCGGCCGGTGCAACACCCCGCCGCCTCGGGCGCCAGCCCGAGCGGCAGCCGGTCGCCCCCGAAGACCGCCGTCGTCGCCTCGTCCCCTCCCAGGGCGGCGACGGCGAGCAGCAGGGCCCCGGCCGTCCATGTGGTGCGTTCCCGGGGCCACACCGAGGGTTCGGTGCCGGCCTGCGCGTCGCCCTCGAAGACGTACCCGGTCCAGTACATGCCGTCCTCGGCGCGCAGGTGCTGGATCTCGGCCAGGACATCCACGGCGCGGTCGGACTCGCCCATCGCCCAGAGGGCGAGGGCGAGTTCCGCGCTCTCACCGCCGGTGACCCACGGGTTGGGCACCACGCAGCGGACCCCGAGGCCGGGCACGACGAACTCGTCCCAGCGGGCCAGCACGCGCTCCCGCGCGGCCTCGCCGCGCAGCACCCCGCCGAGGACCGGGTAGTACCAGTCCATCGAGTACCGGTCCTTGTCCAGGAACCGCTCGGGGTGGTGGGCGATGGCGTGCCCGAGGGCACCGGCGGCCAGCTCCCAGTCGGGCTGCGGGTCCTCGCGGTGCTCGGCGACGGCCAGCGCGCAGCGCAGCGCCTGGTACATCGAGGAGCAGCCGGTCAGCAGCGCCTCCTGCGGGTACGTCCCGTCGTCCTCGCGCTTCCAGGCGATCTCGCCGCCGGGCAGCTGGAGTTCCAGGACGTACTCGACGGCCGCGTACAGCACCGGCCACATGCGCTCCAGGAAGGCGTCGTCGCCGGTGGAGAGGTAGTGGTGCCACACGCCGACGGCGACGTAGGCACAGAAGTTGCTCTCCCGCCCCAGGTCGGTGGGCTCGCCCTCGCCGCCGTCGGCCCAGCCGTACGCGGCGTACCAGGAACCGTCCGGGTTCTGCCGGCGGGCGAGCCAGATGTAGGCCGCCTCGGCGTGCTCGTGCTCGCCGGCGGCGTCCAGCGCCATGGCGGCCTCGACGTGGTCCCAGGGGTCGAGGTGGCCGCCCTCGAACCACGGTATGGCGCCGTCCGGCCGCTGGACGGCGAGGATCCCGGCGACGGTCTGCGCGGCCTGCTCCGAGGTCAGGACGCCGGGCAGGACGAGGTGTTCGGTGCGCCTCACGCGTCGACGCCCGCCTTCGGGGTGTGCGGCTTGGTGGCGTAGGCGACGAAGCTCTTGCCGATCAGCGGGTTGAGCGCGTTCTCGGCGAGCCGGGTGGCCAGCGGTTTCTTCATGATGTCCCAGACCAGCAGCTTGTGGTACAGCTTCACCGGCAGGGCCTTGTCGTTGTCCACGCCGACGGCGCACTTGATCCACCAGTACGGGGAGTGCAGCGCGTGCGCGTGGTGGCTGCCGTACGGGCGCAGGCCCGCCTCGCGGATCCTGCCGAGCAGTTCGTCGGCCCGGTAGATGCGGATGTGGCCGCCCTCGACCTCGTGGTAGGCGTCGGACAGCGCCCAGCAGATCTTCTCCGGCCCGTAGCGCGGCACGGTGACCGCGATCAGCCCGCCCGGCTTGAGGACGCGCACCATCTCGGCGAGCACGCCCTTGTCGTCCGGGATGTGCTCCATGACCTCGGAGATGATGACGCGGTCGAAGGTGTCGTCGGGGAACGGCAGGCTCAGCGCGTCGCCCTCCATCGCCGTGGCGGTCGCCCCGGCCGGGGCCTCCCCGGCCTCCTTCATCGCGGCGAACCACTTGGCGACCTCGCGGATCTCGTCGCCGTTCCGGTCCAGGGCCACCACGTTCGCACCGCGCCGGTAGCACTCGAAGGCGTGGCGGCCCGCACCGCAGCCCAGGTCGAGCACGCGGTCGCCCGGGGCGAGCGGGAAGCGGGTGAAGTCGACGGTCAGCACGTGGAGTCTGCTTTCGTCCGGGACGGAGACTGGACAGTGGGCCGCGGCCCCGCGGCGGCCTCGATCGCCGCACGGTAGTGCTCGGCGGTGCCGATGGCGGCCCGCTCCCAGGTGAAGCGGGCCAGTACGCGTTCCCGGCCGGCCAGGCCGAGGCGGCGGCGCAGCTCCGAGTCGCGCAGCAGCCGGCCCAGCGCCGCGGCCAGCGCGCCCGGGTCCCCCGGCGGCACGGCCAGGCACGTCTCCCCGTCGGGCCCGGCGACCTCGGGGATGGCGCCGCCGGTGGTGGCGACCAGCGGCGTCCCGGTGGCCATGGCCTCGGCGGCCGGCAGCGAGAAGCCCTCGTACAGCGACGGCACGCACGCCACCTGGGCGCCGCGCACCAGGTCGACCAGCTCCTCGTCGCTGATGCCCTTGACGAAGTCGACGGCGCCGCCCAGCCCGTACCGCTCGATGGCGGCGGCCACCGGCCCGTCGTCGGCCCGCTTGCCGACGACGACGAGGTGCGCGTCGGGGTGCTCGGTGCGCAGCTTCGCGAGCGCCTCCACGAGGTGGACCAGGCCCTTGAGCGGCACGTCGGCGCTGGAGGTGGTCACGATCCGCCCCGGCACCTCGGGCACGGACGGGTCCGGCGAGAACAGCCCGGTGTCCGCGCCGATGTGCACCACGTGCACCCGGTCCTCGCGCACCCCGAGGTGGTCGACGATCTCCTGGCGGGAACTCCCGGAGACGGTGAGCACGGACGGCAGCCGGCGCGAGACCCGCTTCTGCATCCGGGTGAAGCCGTACCAGCGGCGGACCGACGCCCGGCGCTTCCACCCCTGCGCGGCGTCGAGTTCGAGCTGCCGGTCGACGGTGATGGGGTGGTGGATCGTCGTCACCAGCGGCGCGCCGAGGGCGTCCGGGCCGCCGAGAAGACCGTAGCCGAGGGTCTGGTTGTCGTGGATGACGTCGAAGGCCCCCCGCCGGGCGGCCAGGTGACGCCGGGCCCGCAGGCTGAACGTCAGCGGCTCCGGGAAGCCCCCGGTCCACATCGTGCCGACCTCCAGCGCGTCCACCCAGTCGCGGTACTCGTCGCGCTTCGGGGTGCGGAACGGGTCCGGCTGGCGGTAGAGGTCCAGGCTCGGCAACTCGGTGAGGCGTACCCCGTCACCGAGCTCGTCGAGCACGGGGTAGGGCTGGGCGCCGATCACCTCGACGCTGTGGCCGAGCCGGGCGAGTTCCCTCGACAGATGGCGCACGTAGACGCCCTGGCCCCCGCAGAACGGGTTCCCCTTGTAGGTGAGCAGCGCGATCCGGAGCGGCCTGGCCTCTGCGGTCACTCACGGCCCCCTTCTCACTGCACTTCAGCGGGAGCGTAGCCGCCCGTGCGTTGGTAGAACAAGTTTCAGAATCGGTTACTCAGGAGTTGGCCCGAGAGCACGAAGATACCTGTAGCCGTGCGGGGGGTTCTGGCTGGTGCGGGTGATTCCCGCCACGCCGTGGCTGTGGCCGTGCCGGGTTGTCGTGTGCGGGTTGTTTGCGCCTGCGGCGGGCATCCCCCGCCCTCCCTCCCTCCCCCAGCCTTCGGCCGGGGGGACCCCCATCCGGCGCGGTCAGTGACCGCCTCGCGCGTGCGTGGTGAGCCGGGCGCGGGGCCTCCGGGGCTGCACGTCCTGGACTGGGTTATTACGTGCATGGCGGGCGGTCCATGTCCGAGCCCCGGATGCCGCACACAAATATCCCGCAGCGTCCAGAACATCCACCCCTACGACCCCGCCCCCTCCGTATCGCGGGCGACTGACGGCCGGAGGGTGGTCAGAGAGCGGTCCGGGGTTGCCGCACACGTCTTACCGAACGCCCACGGCCATAGGGGTGGTGGCTGAGGCCCGCGCCGGCCCCGGCGCGATCGGGTGCTCGGGCCGATGCCCAGCGGTATGACGCCCTGCTGAGCGACCCGTTGCCGTGTGGGCGTTCCCGCCCTCCCTCAGCCTTCGGCCAGAGGCGGCCCGATGCGGTGCGGTCGGTGTGGTTCCAAGACTGAACCTGGTTGCACGTCGGACGCCCGCCGGAGGTCAGGGTGCGGACCTGGGCCAGGTCGCTCTGCCAGGGTCCCCACATCGGCAATCGTCGTGATCTGCCGCCTGGCGACCTTCGGCGTCGCCGTGACGGCAAAGCCCTGGAGCGCCGACGGGTGAGGTGCGTCAGCCGTCCCGTGGGAGGTGCCCCGGGCCACTGGTGCACGCACCCTCGCTCGGCCTGCGGCCGGGGGACCCCTGCTGAGGGCAGCTCCCAACCGTGCGGGGAGGGGCGCCCCCCATCACCCCCCACCGGCCGTTGGTCGCCCAGCGATACGGAGGGGGCGGGGTCGTAGGGGTGGGCGTTCTGGACGCTGACGTGTATTTGTTGTGCGGCACAGACGGCAAGAACCTGGACCGCCCGCCATGCACATAAATATGCGGTACAGAATGCCCAGCCCCGGAGGCCCCGCCCCCGGCCCACCACGCACGCGCGCAGGCCCGCACCAACCGCGCCGGATGGAGGTCCCCCCGGCCGAAGGCTGGGGGAGGGAGGGAGGGCGGGGAAACCGCCCGCCGCAGGCGCAAACAACCCCGCACACAACAACCGGGCAGCCCGGGGCACCCGGGACCGCAGGCGCAAACAAGCCGCACACAACAACCGGGCCGCAAGGGGCACCCCCCGCAACCGCAACCACAACGGCGCCGCACACGAAGACCCGGCCCCCACAGACGCACTCCCACAGAAAGGCACCGCAGTACGCTGGGGGACGGTTCCGCACGGCGCACAGATTCGGATTGGGACAGATGACCGCAGCTCCTCAGCCGACGCCGTCCCCCGTGCCGCTGACCGAACGTCAGGAAGCCCGGCGCCGCCGCATCCTGCGCACCAGCGCCGAGCTCGCCGTGCGGGGCGGCTTCGACGCCGTCCAGATGCGCGAGGTCGCCGAGCAGTCGAACGTCGCGCTCGGCACCCTCTACCGCTATTTCCCGTCCAAGATCCATCTGCTCGTCGCCACGATGCGCGACCAGCTGGAGCACCTCCACGAGGCGCTGCGCAAGCGCCCGCCCTCGGCCGCCGCGCCCGCGGACCGCGTGGCGGAGACGCTGATGCGCGCGTTCCGCGCGATGCAGCGGGAGCCGCACCTCGCGGACGCCATGGTGCGGGCGCTGACCTTCGCCGACCGTTCCGTCAGCCCGGAGGTGGACGCCGTGTCGCGGCTGACGACCGCGATCGTGCTGGACGCGATGCGGCTGGACGGGCCGCCCGGGCCCGAGCTGCTGTCCGCGGTGCGCGTCATCGAGCACACCTGGCACTCGGCGCTGGTGACCTGGCTGTCCGGGCGCGCCTCGATCGCCCAGGTGAAGATCGACATCGAGACCGTCTGCCGGCTCATCGACCTGACCGATCCGCGGCGCACGGGGGCCTGACCCCTCCGGCCCGTTCACTCCTCGGGCGGGAAGACAGCATCGCCGGAGTCGGCCAGCGTGATGCTGATCGCCTCCACCGGGCAGCCCTCCGCCGCCGCCAGCAGCGCCTCCGCGGCATCGGTGTCCGGAGCCGCGGGGTGGGACTGCCGGGCGGAGTCGAGGGTGAATCCGCCCGGAGCGGAGTTCACGCACATGCCCGAGCCGATGCACACCCCCCGGTCGACCTCGATGTGCCAGCGGTCCCCCACGGGGTCAGCCCTCCCAGCCGGCGGGCAGGTGGACCATCTTGTGCTCCAGGTACTCGCCCAGCCCCTCGGGCCCGAACTCGCGCCCGAGCCCGGAGTTCTTGTAGCCGCCGAAGGGGCCGAGCATGTCGAGGCTGAAGGTGTTGACGTTGAAGGTGCCCGTGCGCACCCGGCGGGCGATGTCGATGCCATGCCCGACGTCACCGGTCCACACGCTGCCGGACAGGCCGTAGTCGGAGTCGTTGGCGATGCGGACGGCCTCGGCCTCGTCCTCGTAGGGCAGCAGGCAGATGACCGGGCCGAAGATCTCCTCGCGGGCGATCCGCATGGAGTTGGACACGTCGCCGAAGAGGGTGGGCTCGACGTACCAGCCGGTGGGCTGCGCCTGCGGGCGGCCGCCGCCGGTGAGGACCTTGGCCCCCTCCTGCTGCCCGAGGGCGATGTAGTCCAGGGAGCGCTGCTGCTGGCGGCGGGCGACCAGCGGCCCGACCTGGGTGGCGGGGTCGAGGGGGTCGCCGACGACGAGGGCCGAGGCCGCCGCGGCGAGGCGCTCGGCGGTCTCGTCGTAGCGGGAGCGGGGCGCGAGGATGCGGGTCTGGGCGACGCAGGCCTGGCCGTTGTTCATCCAGGCGGCCGAGACGATGCCGGGGACGGCGGTGTCCAGGTCGGCGTCCGGCAGGATCAGCGCGGCGGACTTGCCGCCGAGTTCCAGCGTCACCCGGGTGAGGTTGCGGGAGGCGACCTCCATGACGCGCCTGCCGGCCGCGACCGAGCCGGTGAAGGAGACCTTGTCGACGCCGGGGTGTCCGACCAGGTACTCGCTGACCTCCCGGTCGGCGGGCAGGATCGACAGCACGCCCTCGGGCAGCCCCGCCTCGGCGGCGATCTCGCCGAGCAGGTACGCGTCGAGCGGTGACTCCGGGGACGGCTTGAGGATCACCGCGCACCCGGCGAGCAGCGCGGGGGCGAGCTTGGCGGCGGCGGTGAACTGCGGGACGTTCCACGGGACGACGGCGGCGACGACGCCGGCCGGCTCGCGGCGCACCAGGATCGGGCCGAGCACACCGGCCCGCCGTTCCTCCCAGGTGAAGCCGCGCGCGACGGTGATCGCGGCGTCCCAGACCATCATCGCGCCGAGCGCCTGGGCGAGCACGCTCCAGGAGTAGGGGGAGCCGTTCTGCGAGCTGATGACGCGGGCGATCTCCTCGTGCCGTACGGCGATCGCGTCCTTGATCCGGGTGACGACCTCGATGCGCTCGTCGAGGGTCGCCCGCGGCCACGGGCCCTCGTCGAAGGCCCCGCGGGCCGCGGCGACGGCCCGGTCGACGTCCTCCCGGGAGGCGTGCGGCACCCGTGCGAAGACCTGCTCGGTGTGGGGCGAGACGACCTCGATGGTGCCGGTGCCGAGCGGGTCCACCAACTGCCCGCCGATGAAGAGCTGTTCGTGTGCGACGATCCCGTTCGCGTCCATGCCTGTCCCGTCCCGCCTTTGGCCGGTCCTGATGCTTCGTCAGAAAGTGACTCTGCTTCAGAACTGATACCAGTTCTAGTTATGGTGGGCAATGCACGCGACCGGAGCTGAGAGGGGACCTCATGGAGCACGGCGACGGCATCTGGAGCATCCCGGTCCCGATCCCCGACAACCCCCTGGGCCACACGCTCGTCTACGTCGTCGACACCGACCGCGGCCCCGTCCTGGTCGACACCGGCTGGGACGACCCCGCCTCCTACGACGCCCTCGCCCACGGCCTCACCGCGATCGGCACCTCGCTCGCCGACGTCCACGGCGTCCTCGTCACCCACCACCACCCCGACCACCACGGCCTGTCCGGCAAGGTCCGCGAGGCCTCCGGCGCCTGGATCGCCATGCACCCCGCCGACGCCGCCGTCGTCCGCCGGGCCCGCGGAGCCCGGCCGGGCCTGTGGCTGGACTACCTCGCCGCCAAACTCGCCGCCGCCGGCGCCCCCGAGGAGCACCTCGCCCCGCTGCGGGCGGTGCGCGCCGAGCGCCGCGCCGCCGACGTACCCGGCCTGCGGCCCGCCCTCCCCGACCGCGAGATCGTCCCCGGCGAGCGGGTGCCGCTGGCCGGCCGCGCCGTCCGCGCCGTGTGGACCCCCGGCCACACCCCCGGCCACGTCTGCCTCTTCGAGGAGGACGGCCGCCGTCTCTTCTCCGGCGACCACCTGCTGCCCGGGATCTCCCCGCACATCGGCCTGTACGAGGACCCCGACGACGCGACCGCCGGCGACCCCCTGGGCGACTACCTCGACTCCCTCGAACGCGTCGCCCGGCTCGACCCCGCCGAGGTGCTGCCCGCCCACGAGCACGCCTTCACCGGCGCCGGCGCCCGGGTGCGCGAGCTGCTGGACCACCACACCGCCCGCCTGGCCTCGCTCCGGGCCCTGATCGCCGAGGCCCCCCGCACCCCGTGGCAGCTCGCCGAGGCCATGCAGTGGAACCGCCCCTGGGAGCAGATCCCCTTCCCCTCCCGGAACATCGCCGTCGCCGAGGCCGAGGCGCACCTGCGCCGCCTGGTCAAGCTCGGGCACGCCGAACCGGTGCCCGGGTCCGACCCGGTCGCGTACACCGCGGCGTGAGCCGCCGGTGCGAGCCCGCCGGTGTGAGGCAGACCGCACGAGGCCGGGCACGGCGCGGCACGCGGTCCCGGCTAAGGTGTGCTCGACACAACCAAGTCCAATCACGTCCGAGCGGGGGAAGCCGGTGCGAATCCGGCGCTGACCCGCAACCGTGAGCCGTCCCCGCCCGGGGAGGGCCCAGCCGGAGCACCCGCGCGGACGGGAGCGGCTCTTCCGTCGAGGTACACGGAGCCGGAGCCCGGTGCCGTGACCGCGCGCCCGCATCCGGCTGCGCGACCGCTCACCCGAAAGGCACCACCCGATGCACCTGCGCCGCACCGCCGCGGCCGCCCTGGCCGCCTTCAGCACGCTCCTCATAGCCGCGTCGCCGTCACCCTCGCCCGCGGCGGCCCCCGCCGCGCTGTACGGGGACGCCGACCCGACGTACGACGGCGTGTGGCGCCAGTCGTACGCGCTGCTGGCGCTGCACGCGGCCGACACGGAACCGGCCGGTGACGCGGTGAAGTGGCTCGCCGGGCAGCAGTGCGCGGACGGCGGATTCGCCTCGTACCGTCCCGACCCGACGGCGCCCTGCGACCCGAAGACCGAGGACACCAACGCCACCGCCATAGCCGTCCAGGCACTCGCCGTCCACGGGCAGGACTTCCCCGTCAAGCGCGCCGCCGAGTGGCTCGCCAAGGTGCAGAACCGCGACGGCGGCTGGTCCTACAACCCCGGCGGAGCCTCCGACGCCGACTCCACCGGCGTCGTCATCGGCGGCCTCAAGGCCGCCGGCACCGACGTCAAGTCCGTGACCACCGACGGCCTGTCGCCCTACGACGCGCTGCGCTCCCTCCAGCTGGCCTGCGGCAAGAAGGACGGCGGCGCGTTCGCCTACCAGCCCGACCCCAAGTCGGGCGACCTCGCGGCCAACGCCAAGGCCACCGCCGACGCCGTGCGCGGCGCCGAGGGCGCGGGCCTCGTCGTCGAGGCCCCCGGCCGCGACGTCCCCGTGCGCAGCGGGTGCGGCGGCAGCGCCTCCGACGCGGGCGCCGCCTGGCTCGCGGCCCGGCTCACCGCCGGCGGAAGCCACTTCGACGCCGTCACCCCGGGCTCCGACCAGAAGACCCCCGACTTCGGCACCACCGCCGACGCCGTCATCGCCCTCGCCGCCGGCGGCCATCTCGACGCCGCCAAGGGCGCCTACAACTGGCTCGCCGCCAACTCCGGTGCCTGGGCGAAGGACAATCCCACCGCCCTCGCGCAGCTCGCCCTCGCCGCACACGCCACCGGCAACCCGATGCGGGACCACATCACGCGGCTCAGCGCCCTCGGCCCGGTCGCGGAGCAGAAGCCCGAGTCCTCGGGCGGCAGTTCGGTGTGGTGGATCGTCGGCGCCTGCCTGGTCGCCGGCATCGGCATCGGGGTGCTGCTCGCCGGCCGGAAGCACCGGCTGTGAGGCGGCCGCCCCTCACGGCGGCGGCACTCCTCATGGCCCTGCTGGCCGCCCTCGTCGCGACGCCCGCGCAGGCGGCAAGCTACCGGTACTGGTCCTTCTGGCAGCGTGACGCCGCCACCGGCGCCTGGGCGTACGCCAAGACCGGGCCCGCCCTCAGCCGCCCCGGCGACGGTGCCGTGGAGGGCTGGCGCTTCGGCGTCAGCCCCGACGCCGACTCGGCCGCCCGCCCCCGCGGCACGGCCCGGTTCGCCGCCGTCTGCGAGGGCACCCCGGCCCGCCCGGGCACCAAGCGGGTCGCCCTGCTGCTCGACTTCGGCACCGCCGCCGACGCCCCGGCCGGCCGCACCGCCTGCGCCCGCGTCGCCGCCGACGCCACCTCCGCCGACGCCCTGGCCGCCGTCGCGCCCCCGCTCCGCTACAACTCCGCGGGCCTGGTCTGCGCCATCGCCGGCTACCCCGCCAAGGGCTGCGGCGAACAGGTCGCCGACGCCGCCGCACCCCCCGCCCCCACCTCCTCCCCCGGTCCCGCGCTCGGCACGTACGGCGCCGCCGGAGTCGTCCTCCTCGTCGCCGCGGCCGCCGCCTGGCAGGTCCGCCGCCGCCGGAGCGACCGCCCGTGACCGCCGGAACACCCCTGCCCCGCCCGCTGCGGGCCTTCGCCCTGATTCCCCTGCTGCGCCCGCGCACCGGCGACGGCTCGCCCACCCCGGTCACCCGCCGTTCCGGCGCCGCCGCTCCGCTCCGGCCGCAGCAGCGGTCAGTCCTGCCGTCCGGTGACACCCCCGGCGAACCACGCAGGGCCAACGCGACCGACGGACGGTCCAGGGCATCGCGGTCCCTCGCGCTGCCGTCTCTGCTGCGCCTCCGCGATCGCCGCGACGACTCGTCCACCCCGGACGCCCGCACGGCAACCCCCGCTGCTCGTCGGCCACCCCGCCGCGGCACACCGGTGTCGATCGGGCCGGCCACCACCCCCGGCTCCGGCGGGAAACCACGCACGCCCGGCCCGACCGCCACCGAGGCCCCGGCGGCCCCCGCCTTGCCCACCCCGGACACCCACCGCTCCGGCGCGGCGGTCCGGCCCCGGCGGGCGATCGTGCCCGCGGGCAGCCACGATCACCCCCTCCGCCGCGGCACCGAAGGCGGTGGCGGCTCCGGCCGCCTGCGGGGGCCGCTGGGGCGGCCGGAACGCGCCGGGCAGGCCGGCGCCGCAGGCCCGCGGCCGGCGGGCCGGGCGCGGGGACCGCACGCCGGGGCGTGGTGGCTGTGGGCGCTGGGGCTCTCCACCGCCGCGTCGCGGACGACGAATCCGGCGCTGCTCGCGCTGCTCGCCGCCGTCGCCGGTTACGTCGTGGCCGTGTGCCGGGTGCCGGACACGCCCTGGTCGCGGTCGTACGCCGCGTTCCTGCGCCTGGGCCTGGTGGTCGTCGCCATCCGGCTGGTCTTCGCCGTCGTCCTGGGCTCCCCGATCCCCGGCACGCACACCGTCCTGACCCTCCCCGAAGTGCCGCTCCCCGACTGGGCGCAGGGCGTCCGTCTCGGCGGGCGGGTCACCGCCGAGGGGCTGTGGTTCGCCTTCCGCGAGGGCATGCGGCTGGCCACCCTCCTGGCGTGCCTCGGTGCCGCGAACGCGCTGGCCAACCCGGCCAGGCTGCTGAAGTCGCTGCCCGGCGTCCTGTACGAGGCGGGTGTCGCCGTGGTCGTCGCGATGACGTTCGCGCCCCATCTGGTCGCCGACGTCCGGCGGCTGCGGACGGCCCGCAGACTGCGGGGCCGCGCGGAGAAGGGCGTACGGGCGCTGCTCCAGGTCGGCCTGCCCGTGCTCGAGGGCGCCCTGGAGCGTTCCGTCGCCCTGGCGGCCGCCATGGACGCCCGCGGTTACGGACGCACCGCCGCTGTGCCGCCGGCCGTGCGCCGGGCGACCGTCGCGCTCACCCTCGGCGGGCTGCTCGGACTGTGCGCGGGCACGTACGCGCTGCTGGCCGCCACCGGGGCCGCGTACGGCCTGCCCCTGCTGCTGGCCGGACTGGCCGCCGCCGTCGCCGGGCTGCGGCTCGGCGGGCGGCGCTCCGTACGCACCCGGTACCGCCCCGACCGCTGGGACGCGACGGCATGGCTGATCACCGCCTCGGGGGCGGCCGTCGCCGCGCTGACGATCTGGGCCGCCGCGGCCTCCCCCGCCGGCCTGGACCCGCCCGTCGTGCCGCTGACCGCGCCCTCGCTGCCGCTGTGGCCCGCGGCAGCCGTCCTGCTGGGGCTGCTGCCCGCGCACCTGAAGGGAGCCCGCCCGTGATCCGCTTCGAGCAGGTCTCCGTCACGTACGACGGCGCCGCCGGGCCCGCCGTCGCCGGTGTCGACCTGACCGTCCCCGAGGGCGAACTCTGCCTGGTCGTCGGGCCCTCCGGCACGGGCAAGTCCACGCTGCTGGGCGCCGTCTCCGGCCTCGTGCCGCACTTCACCGGAGGGGTACTCACCGGCCGGGTCACCGTCGCCGGGCACGACACCCGCACCCACCGGCCGCGTGAACTCGCCCATGTCGTCGGCACCGTGGGCCAGGACCCGCTCGCGCACTTCGTCACCGACACCGTCGAGGACGAACTCGCCTACGGCATGGAGTCGATCGGCCTGGCCCCCGACGTGATGCGCCGCCGCGTCGAGGAGACCCTCGACCTGCTCGGCCTCGCCGACCTGCGCGACCGCCCGATCGGCACCCTCTCCGGCGGGCAGCAGCAGCGCGTCGCCATCGGCTCGGTCCTCACCGTCCACCCGCGGGTCCTGGTGCTGGACGAGCCGACGTCCGCGCTCGACCCCGCCGCGGCCGAGGAGGTCCTCGCCGTCCTGCAGCGGCTCGTCCACGACCTGGGGACGACCGTGCTGATGGCCGAGCACCGCCTGGAGCGGGTCGTGCAGTACGCCGACCAGGTCGTCCTCCTCCCGGGCGGGGGCGCCGCCCCGGTCTCCGGGCCGCCCGCCGAGGTCATGGCGCTCTCGCCGGTCCGTCCGCCGGTCGTCGCGCTCGGCCGTCTCGCCGGCTGGTCCCCGCTGCCGCTGTCGGTGCGCGACGCCCGCCGCGCCGCCGCCCCGCTGCGCGAGCGCCTCGCCGGCCGCACCCCGCCCCCGCCGCCCGCGCCCGCCACCGGCGAGCCCGTCGCCGCCGTGTCCGGGCTCACCGTCCGCCGCGGCCGCGTCGAGGCGCTGCGCGCGGTGGACCTGGCCGTACGGCCCGGCGAGACCCTGGCACTCATGGGCCGCAACGGCGCGGGCAAGTCCACCCTGCTGTCCACCCTCGCCGGGATGCGGGCACCCACCTCGGGCAGCGTGAACGTCGGCGGCCTGGAGCCGTCCCGCGCCAGGCCCGCGGAGCTGATCCGCCGCGTGGGCCTCGTCCCGCAGGACCCCCGGGACCTGCTGTACGCCGACACCGTCGCCGCCGAGTGCGCCACCGCCGACGCCGACGCCCGCGCCACCCCCGGCACCTGCCGCGCCCTGGTCGGCGAGTTGCTGCCCGGGGTCGCCGACGGCACCCACCCGCGCGATCTGTCCGAGGGGCAGCGCCTGGCGCTCGCCCTCGCCGTCGTGCTGACCGCCCGGCCCCCGCTGATCCTGCTCGACGAGCCGACCCGCGGCCTGGACTACGCCGCCAAGGCCCGTCTCGCCGCGCACCTGCGCGCGCTCGCGGCGGACGGCCACGCCGTCGTCCTCGCCACCCACGACGTCGAACTCGCCGCCGAACTCGCCCACCGCGTCGTCGTCCTCGCCGACGGCGACCTCGTCGCGGACGGTCCCACCGCCGAGGTCGTCGTCTCCTCCCCCGCCTTCGCCCCGCAGGTGGCCAAGGTGCTCGGCCCGCTGCCCTGGCTGACGGTCGGCCAGGTCGGGGCGGCCCTGGCGGGGACGGCGTGAGCGCGCGTCCGCCACGCGCGGTCCGGCTGGGCGGGCGGGCCGTCGCCGCGCTGACGCTGGTCTCCGCGATCGGCGTCGCCGCGTTCGGCTGGCCGCTGCTCGCCGACCCGGGCTCCGGGCTCGCCCACAGCGGGGACGCGCCCTGGCTGTTCGCACTGCTGCTGCCGCTGCTGCTCGCCGTCGTCATGGCGACGATCGCCGACGACGAGGACGGCCTGAGCGCCAAGTCCGTCGCCATGCTGGGCGTGCTGGCCGCCGCGGGCGCGGCCCTGCGCCCGCTCGGCGGCGGCACGGCGGGCATCGAGCCGATGTTCTTCCTCGTCGTGCTGTCCGGCCGGGTGCTCGGCCCCGGCTTCGGCTTCTCGCTGGGGGCGTTGACGATGTTCGCCTCGGCCCTGCTCACGGGCGGGGTCGGGCCGTGGATGCCGTTCCAGATGCTCTCGATGGGCTGGGTGGCGCTCGGCGCGGGCCTGCTCCCCGGCGCCGCCCGGCTGCGCGGCCGGGGCGAACTCGTCCTCCTCGCCGGGTACGGGGCGGTGTCCTCGATCGCGTACGGGACGATCATGAACCTGCAGGGCTGGCCGTATCTCGGCGGCGCGTCCTCCGGGGTCTCCTTCGTGCCGGGCGACCCGCTCCCGGACAACCTCGCCCGCTTCGTCGCGTACTGCCTGGCCACCTCGCTGGGCTGGGACGTCCCGCGTGCCGTGCTGACCGCGGTCCTCGTCCTCACCCTGGGCCCGTTCGTGCTGCGCGCCCTGCGCCGGGCCACCCGGCGCGCCGCGTTCGGCGCGCCGGTGGCCTTCGGCGAGGGGGACGCGCCCGGTGTGCCGGGCGCGCCGCCCCAGTCGCGCTGACGGTCCGGCGGCGGGAACGGGCCGGCGCCGGCGAGGAGGGGCGGGCGCACCCCGCCGGGTCAGATCCGCTGGATGATCGTGCCCGTGGCGAGGGCCCCGCCCGCGCACATCACGATCAGCGCGAACTCCTTGTCGGCACGCTCCAGTTCGTGCAGCGCCGTGGCCATCAGCCGGGCCCCGGTGGCGCCCACGGGGTGACCGAGGGCGATCGCGCCGCCGTTGACGTTGACCTTCTCCAGGTCCTGGTCGAAGACCTGCGCCCAGGACAGCACCACCGAGGCGAAGGCCTCGTTGACCTCGACGAGGTCGATGTCGTTCAGCGTCATGCCGGCCTTGCCGAGCACCGTGCGCGTCGCGTCGATCGGTCCGTCCAGGTGGTAGTGCGTGTCCGCGCCGACCAGCGCCTGCGCCACGATCCGGGCCCGCGGCCGCAGTTTGAGCGCCCGCGCCATCCGCTTGGACGCCCACATCACGGCCGCCGCGCCGTCCGAGATCTGCGAGGAGTTCCCCGCGGTGTGCACGGCCGTCGGCATGATCGCCTTCAGCCCGCCCAGCGCCTCCATGCTGGTGTCGCGCAGGCCCTCGTCGTGGTCGACCAGCCGCCACATGCCCTGGCCGGCGAGCTGCTCCTCCTCCGTCGTGGGCACCTGCACGGCGAAGGTCTCCCGCTTGAAGCGCTCCTCGGCCCAGGCCCGTCCCGCCCGCTCCTGCGACAGCAGCCCGAGCCGGTCCACGTGCTCCCGGGTCAGCCCGCGGCGCCGGGCGATGCGCTCGGCGGCCTCGAACTGGTTGGGCAGGTCCACGTTCCACTCGTCTGGGAAGGGCTTGCCGGGCCCGTGCTTGGAGCCGCTGCCGAGCGGCACCCGCGACATCGCCTCCACGCCGCAGCCGATGCCGATGTCGATCACGCCGGCCGCGATCATGTTGGCGACCATGTGGTTGGCCTGCTGCGAGGAGCCGCACTGGCAGTCCACGGTCGTCGCGGCCGTCTCGTACGGCAGCCCGCAGGCCAGCCAGGCGCTGCGCGCCGGGTTCATCGACTGCTCCCCGGCATGGGTGACCGTACCGCCGACGATCTGCTCCACGGCATCGGGCTGGATGCCGGTGCGGCCGAGCAGTTCGCGGTACGTCTCACCGAGCAGGTAGGCGGGGTGCAGATTGGCGAGCGCGCCGCCGCGCTTGCCGATGGGGGTGCGTACAGCTTCGACGATGACGGGTTCAGCGGCCATGTACCTCGTCCTCTCCTCGGCCGCGGGGCGTCCCGGCGCCCGCGGCAGAACTAGTACGCGTTCTAGTTCCGCCCAGCAGTCTGATTACCGGCGGTACGCGGGCGCAAGGGTCGTGCACCAAACCGGCCGATCCGCACCGCCGCGGGCCTTGCGACTTGAAGGGGCCGGGGCTACCGTCCACAGGCACATATCTGATGGAGCGTCAGACAGTGTGCTGCGGGGACGTCCGCGGACCACCACCCGGGGAAACCCCGGAGACCACCACGGAGATCCGGGCCGCCGGACCACCCGGACCACGACCCGGACCACGACTCGGACCACGACCCGGAGTACGCCGGACCACCCGGACCAGGAGCCGCCGATGTCCGCCACGCCGCCCCCCTCCTGCCCTGCCCTCCCCGACGGCTTCGACTTCACCGACCCGGACGTCAACCAGGAGCGCATACCGCTCCCGGAGTTCGCCGCGCTCCGGCACACCGCGCCCGTCTCCTGGATCCCCCAGCCCCACGGCATCGCGGGCTTCGGGGACGACGGCTACTGGGCCGTCACCCGCCACGCCGACGTCAAGACGGTCTCCACCACCCCCGAGACCTTCTCCTCCCGCACCAACACCGCGATCATCCGCTTCAACGAGCACATGCAGCGGGACCGGATCGACGCCCAGCAGCTGATCATCCTCAACATGGACCCGCCCGAGCACACCCGCCTGCGGCAGATCGTCCAGCGCGGCTTCACCCCCCGCGCCATCCGCGCCCTCGAGGACACCCTGCGCCGCCGCGCCGAACACATCGTCGCCGGGGCCACCGCCCACGGCTCCGGCGACTTCGTCACCGACATCGCCTGCGAACTGCCCCTCCAGGCCATCGCCGAACTCATCGGCGTCCCGCAGGAGGACCGCAGCAAGATCTTCGAGTGGTCCAACAAGATGATCGGCTACGACGACCCCGAGCTCGCCATCACCGAGGAGGTCGGCACCGAGTCCTCCATCGAGCTCATCTCCTACGCGATGAACATGGCGAGCGAGCGCAAGGCCTGCCCCGCGCACGACATCGTCACCAAGCTCGTCGCCGCCGAGGACGAGGGCAACCTCACCACCGACGAGTTCGGCTTCTTCGTCCTCGTCCTGGCCGTCGCCGGCAACGAGACCACGCGCAACGCCATCACCCACGGGATGCACGCCTTCCTCACCCACCCCGAGCAGTGGGACCTCTTCCGCGCCGAGCGCCCGCGCACCGCCGCGGACGAGATCGTCCGCTGGGCCACCCCCGTGACCTCCTTCCAGCGCACCGCCACCCACGACACGGAGCTGGGCGGCGCGAAGATCCGCGAGGGCGACCGCGTCGGCATCTTCTACGCCTCCGCCAACCACGACCCCGAGGTCTTCGCGGCCCCCGACACCTTCGACATCACCCGCGACCCCAACCCCCACCTGGGCTTCGGGGGCGGCGGCCCCCACTTCTGCCTCGGCGCCAGCCTCGCCCGCCTCGAGATCGACCTCATCTTCAACGCCATCGCCGACACTCTCCCCGCCATCCGCCTCGCGGCCCAGCCCCGCCGCCTCCGCTCCCCCTGGCTCAACGGCGTGAAGGAACTCCGTGTGACCTACACCTGACCCTGGGCGCGCGTTTGCCGGTCACCGGGTATGGCAGGGTAGGGTGTGCTTTCGCATGTCCAGCGGGCGTGTAGCTCAGCGGTAGAGCGCTGCCCTTACAAGGCAGATGTCGGCGGTTCGAAACCGTCCACGCCCACCAGTGAGAAGACCCCCAGCCGGTCATGGCTGGGGGTCTTTGACATCCAGATCTGACATCAACGGCCACGCTCACTCGCGGCCGGGACGCCTCCGCAGCAGCCGGTCCATGTGGCTCACGGCCTCCCGCTGGGTGTCCTGCACGACGTGCGTGTAGACGTTCATCGTGACGGCGATCTGGGAGTGCCCAAGGATCTCCATCACGACGCGGGGCGCGACGCCGGCCGCGGTGAGGAGCGTGGCGCAGCCGTGCCGGGCGTCGTGCAGCCGAATCACGCGAAGCCCGGCGCTTCCCGCCACGCGCGTGAACGAGCGGTACAGGTTGCGCGGCTCGACCGGCCGACCCGTGCGGGTGGTGAAGACGTAGTCGCTCTCGGTCCACTGCTCCCCCGCGCGCTCCCGCATGGCCGCCTGGCGCATCCGCTGCCACCGCAGGGGCGCCACGCACATCGCCGGCAGGGGAAGCGACTGCTTGCGGCGGCGCCCCTTGGGATCGTCGTCGTACACCTCCCCGTGGACGCGCTGACGCTGCTTGCGGACCCGGATCACGCGCTGCTCCAGGTCGATGTCCTGCCAGCGAAGACCGATGATCTCGCCGCGCCGGAAGCCGAGCGCGATGGCGATGACGAAGGCCGCGTAGAGCGGATCGGTCCGGGCCGCCGCGAGGAAGTCGAGCGTCTCGTCCAGCGACCACGGCGACAGGTCGCGCTGCTCCACGTGCGGCGGCTCGACGAGCGACACCACATTGCGCGCGATCAGCTCCTCCCGGCAGGCAGCCGACAGCGCCGAGCGCAGCACCTTGTGGGACTCCTTCGCGGTGGCCGCGGTGGTCTGCTGCTCCAGACGTGCGAGGAAGCGGCGGACGTCGGCGACGCTCAGGGCGTCCAGCTTCTTGGCGCCGAGCATGGGCACCAGGTAGAGCCTGACGTGCACTTCGTACTTGGCGAACGTTGTGCGCTTCCGCCGGGGCTTGATGACGTTCTCCAGCCAGTACGGCAGCCACTCGGCGAGTTTGGCGGATCGGGTGGGCACGGGGATGCCGGACTCCACCTTGGCCAGTAGGTCCCGGCGCTTGGTGTCGCATTCGGCCCAGGTCTTGCCGTAGGCGAACTTGCGGGCCCGGGTGCCGTCCGGCTGGAGGACGTAGACGGCGGCTTGGTAGCGGCCGTCCTTGCGCTTGGTGATGGTGCCGGCGCCGTTCGGGTTGCGCTTGCGCTGTCCGGGCATCAGGCAGCGGCCTCCTCGGTCTCATGGGCAATGAAGTCCCGCACGGCGTCGGCGGGGATGCGGCGGGCGCGGCCGATGGTGATGGAGACCAGGCGGCGCGACCGGATCAGGTCGTAGACGGTGGAGCGTCCGAGCTTGAGCCGCGCCATGACCTCCGGCACGGTCAGCAACTCCGCGGTCGTGGTCGTCATGCTGCGGCTCCTTCCAGGGCCAGTTGGTCGCGCAGGGCTTCGCGGGCGGTTTCGCGGTTGATACGGATGTCCCGGGCGATGGACGCGGCGAGGACGGATTCGCCAGGGGTGTGGCCGTGGCCGGCGTACTGCCAGTCGGCCAGGACCAGGACGGTGTCTGGCTCGATGTCCTCCAGGCCGAGGTCCCCGTGCTCTTGGGCAGCGCGGTAGTCGGCGCGTTCCTGGCGCAGGGCGCCGAGGGTGGTGGAGTAGGCGCGGGATTTGGTGGAGAAGTGGCCGCGGAAGCCGAGCATGTGTGCCCAGGCCCACAGCCGCCGGTCGGGGTAGAGGTCGTCCAGGTCGCGGCAGGCCTGGATGAGGCGGCGGGCGTGGTCGGGCACGCCGTGGCGGTCGAGTTCGGCGAGTTCACCGATACGGCGGTCAAGGGTGCCGGTGTTCTCGGCAGCTTTGGTGGCGTACTTGGCGACGTAGGAGGCGACGGCCTGCTCGGTGATGTCCGAGCCGTCCCCGAAGGCTTTGACCGGGCGGACGTCGAGCTGGGCGCCCCAGCGGAAGGTCCGCGTCGGTTGGTCGCCGGCGGCCGGGACGCTGATCGAGGTGTAGGAGTGGTGGGCAGCGGCCCGAACGGCGTCTTCCAGTAACCCCGTGGTGGCCCAGGATGGCGGCTCGGTATCGGGGCCTTCGGGGCCGTCGAGGCGGATGACGGCGTGGAAGTGGACGGCGCCGCGCTTTTGGAACTCGGCGACCTTGCCGAAGGAGACGCGCAGGACCTCTGACATGGCGCGTTGGGTGAGGCCGGCACGGGCGGCGATCTCGCGGCGGAGTCGATTGGTGAAGCGCTGCCACAGCTTCCCGGCATGGTTGTTGAACAGCACCGCCCCCGCGTAGTCGTACGTGGCCGGGTCGAGCGCGGTCCCCAGCGTCGAATCGTCGGCGGGGTGTTGGGTGCCGCAGCGGCAGCGTCCGGAGTCGGGCCGGTTGTGCACCCGCCCGAACGACGGAGCCGTGAGGGTGGCGAACACCCTCGGGTGATCCCGCACCGTGCCAGGGATCTCCCGCCGTTCGTCACCAGCAAGCCCCGCGCGGATGAGGTGGTAGGTGTCGCCCGCGTAGGTCCAGGCGCAGGCCGGGCAGCGCGAGGCGCGGCGGTTGCCGCAGGCGATGCGGAGCCGTCCGCCGGGTTCGTTCTCGGTGGAGTAGTGGTGCAGGGTCTCGCCGCTGGTCTTGTCTTTGGTGAGGGTCCAGCCGGTCAGGTGGATGGGGTCGGAGCAGCCGCCAGTGCGGCGGATCTGGTCTTCCCAGCGGTGGAAGCCCGGGGACCCGGCCACCCTCAGCAGGTCGGTCAGGGTGGTCGGGTCCAGGCCCGCGAGGGTCGCGGTATCAGGCACGGGCGCCCTCCCGCGTCCGAACGGGGCGGAGGGTGCCGGTGCCATGGCAGGCCGGGCAGTGGACGGTGAGGGTGCGCAGGTGGCCGTGCCGGTCGCGGCCGCCGAGGGTGATGGCGGCGGAGGCGAAGCCGTCGCAGGCCGGGCAGATCCGCGGCGCGGTGCGTCCGGAGTCGGTCATGATGGGGGTTCCTTTCGATTGCGGTCGGGAGGGACGGCCCCGGGTGGCGTCGTGCTTGGCGGCGTGTGCGCCACCCGGCGGCCGGTCAGCGGCGGTTGTACGAGGTCATCAGCGATCGCAGGACGACGGCGCAGACCGCGACCGAAGCGGCGGTGACAGCGACCGCCAGGAGCATCGAGACCAGGACGGCGCCGACGACCAGAACCACGGCGGTCCCGCCGCCGACGAGCGCGACCAGGGCGCCTGGAGTGAGCTGCACGACGGGACGCGACGGGGCGGGAGCAGCAGGCACGGGCGTCGTCACCGTGACCTCTGAGACTTCCTGAGAGACCGTCGATCGCGTGTCGAGCGGGATGACGGCGCCGGTCGGGGTGGGGTTGGTCGGGATGGTCGGGCGGAACATGGTTGTTCTCCTCTCGGGTTACTTGATGACGGAGTCGACGACGGGGGCGAGCAGGCTGTCCGCGATGAGGTAGCCGCCGAGCAGCAGCACCAGGACCAGCCACATGGGCGGTCGTGCGAGCTTGCAGCCGAGGTAGCCGACGACGATGAGGGCGAACCAGAGCGGGACGTCCATGCCGGGGCCTCCTAAACGACCTTGCAACGGTGGGTGCGGGCAGCCAGCTGGGCGGCGGAGGAGCTGGAGTAGTCGGCCGACCAGCCGCAGCGGTCGTTGGTGCACACCGCGGCGTGCTTGGTTCGGCCGTGGCGGTCGCGGTGGGTCCCGATCTGTACCGGGCCGATCCGTAGAACCGAGTGGAAGTAGTCACGGGCGGGCATGGGGTGTCTCCCTTCAAGGTCAGGTGAGCTGGGCGGCGATGGCGTCGGCCATCGGCGCAGGGACGCCGAGACGGACGCGCAGGGTGTCGGTGTCGATCGGTGCACCAGTACGGGCGCGGTGTTCGTCGGCGACCTTGCGTGCGTGGGCGACGAGCGCGGCCGGGACTGCGGGGGTGGCCGGCGGGGGCGCGGGCAGTGCCGGGGCGGTGGCGGGCGCTTCGACGGCTTCCGGCACGGACTCGGGGGCGCGTTCAACGCCGGTCGCTTCGGTCTCAGCAGGAGTCGGCTGCGGCCGGGGGCCGGGGGCGTGGACCAG
The DNA here is from genome assembly GCF_035918135.1 of Actinacidiphila glaucinigra. NCBI lineage: Bacteria > Bacillati > Actinomycetota > Actinomycetes > Kitasatosporales > Streptomycetaceae > Actinacidiphila > Actinacidiphila glaucinigra. The sequence goes on along the minus strand of NZ_CP109144.1, from coordinate 6,111,989 downwards.
GAGGGTGCCGCCGAGGAAGGCCAGGGCAGGCCATCCGGCGACGAGGATGCTCAGCCAGTCGGGTACGTGGTCCAGGTCGAGGAGCCCCGCGGTGGCGATGTTCGCCCCGAGGGATGCGGACAGGGCCACCGCGAACCACAGCCATGCGGCGCGGACGGGTGCGCCGTCGGTGCGGAGGATGCGGAGCCGTCGCCAGGCGGCAACGAGAAGCAGGTCAACGCTGATGGGGTAGGCCCAGGCTTTCCAGCCGCTCTGTCCGGCTGCGGCGGCGAGGTCATGTAGGTGGGCGAAGGACAGTGCCCCTGCGATGACCGCTTGCACGAGCACCGCGTCCACGCGCAGAGACCGCATGATCGTTCTCCTCCGAGGTCAGGCCGCTTCGGTCAGCTGGGCGGGTGCGTGGAGCGGCTTGGGCGGGATCACGGGCGGCAGGGCGGGCCGGAAGGCGGCGAGTTCGGGAAGCTCCGGTGTGAGGTCCGCGTGGCGGTTGCAGACGTTGGCCGCGTGCCGCAGCGAGGTGAGCGGTGTCCGGGTGCGGACCCAGCCGCCGGCGGAGTCGGCTGCGACGGCGACGCCGGGCGTCTCGGTGGGGATCTGGATCGCAGCTAGGACGGCGTCCGGGGCGATGTCGCCGAATGCCATGTTGGCGCTGGTCTCGTCGTTGACCCGGTGTGCGGTCCGGCCGGTGAGCTGGGCGCGGAGCATGGTGATGCCCTTGCCGAGTTCGGAGCCGAAGCGTTGTCCGCACACCTCGACGTAGATGCCGGCGGCGCGGCCGAGCTGGGCGAGGCTGACCAGGGTGGTGATGATCCGGTCGCGGCGCTTCTCTTCCTCCTTGGTGGCGTAAAGGGCCAGTTCCGCCACCTCGTCGATGAGGAGCACGACCGGCACGGGCCGCAGGTGCTCGGGCAGGTCCCAGATGTCGGCGGCGATCTCCGCGTCGGGGATGTCGGCGCTCACGCGCTGTTCGCGGCGTATGAGCTGGTAGACGTCCGTCATGCGGTCTGCGAGCGCGTCCAGCAGGTCAGCGGCGGTGTCGGGGTTGTCGGCCAGCGCCGAGAACCGGCGGGCCAGCGGGGAAAGCTCGACGCCCTGCTTGCAGTCGATGCCGACCAGTGCGACATGCTGCTTGGCGAGTTCAGTGACGAGCCTGCGCTGATAGACGGACTTACCCGACTGCGTGGCGCCGATGTTGAGCGCGTGCGGCACCTTCCGGTAATCCCGGTAGTGGACCTCCCCGTCATCGCGCAGCGCGACAGGTACGCGCATCGGTGTCGCGTCGACCTTCGCGGGCATCTGCACCCGCTTGAGGACGTCGTAGCCAGTCATCCGCAGCTCGACCACACCGGAGCGGATCTCGCGGGCGGTGACCGCGTACATGGCGAAGGAGTGCCGCAGTCGGTCGGAGGCCGCCGCGAAGTCGAAGGCGTCCTGTCCGGGGCGCATCTTCAATCGCAGCACCAGGCCGGTTCGGGTCGGCCGCACGCGCAGGACGCGGGGAGCCCTCGGCCCCGGCATGGGGCGGTTGGCGGCCCGGGCGAGCGCCAAGCGCCAGCGGGACGGGGGGACGGTCAGCCCGCAGGCGTCCATCACCGAGCTGTAGCGGACGGCCACCCGGAGCAGGGCAAGCGAGACCCCGAACGTCAGCCAGTACCAGGCGGGGCGCCGCCACCGCAGAACCAGAGCGGTGGCGACGACCAGCAGCAGCGCGACCGTGAAGCGGGTCATGGGTCAGGCCGCCTTCGCGGTGCCGGCGGCGAGCGAGGTGACCGCAACCGCGCGGAAGCTGATGCCATGGCGGCGCTGGCCGTTGAACTCGTTCTCCCACGGCCGGGCCACCAGGCCGGTCAGCGCGACGGGCGTGCCCATCACCAGCTCACCGGAGATGCCCGGCTCCGGTACGGCCACCGAAAGGATCTCGACCTCGCCGTTCGCCGCGAACATCACGTCCACGGTCATCATCGTCGCGCCGGTCTCGGCGTCCGTGGCGATCTCACCGGTACGGCGGTCGCGGACCTTGGGCTGGGGTGCCTGGGCCACCATCACGGAGGCGGCGGAGGTGTCCACGGGGATCTGACGCATCGTCTGTCTCCTGTTGGAGTAGGCGTTCCGCCGTCGTTCGGCGGTGACTTCATGAGACCGCGAGAGGTAGTGGACGCATCGCGGTCCGTATGGACGTTTGGGGACGTCTGAGCTATCGTCAAAACGTCCCTGGCGTCCCCCCAGAAGGGCACGACGATGGCGAACGAGCGGTTACGCGCGGCGATTTCGGCAAAGGGCGAGACCATCCAGTCCGTGGCGGACCACGTCGGGGTTGATCCCAAGAGCGTGGAGCGCTGGATCACCACCAACCGCACACCTCACCGGGGCCACCGCTGGAAGGCGGCGAGCTTCCTCGGTGTCGACGAGGTCTACGTGTGGCCATCGGTCCAGAAACAGGCCGAGACGGCGAGCACGTCCGAGCTGATCACGTACTACCCGCACCGCGGAGCGGTCCCGGCGGCCCTGTGGTCATCGCTGATCGAGCAGGCCACCAGCCACGTCGAGATCCTGGTCTACGCAGGGCTGTTCCTCTTCGACAGCCACCCCGACCTCCCCGACCAGCTGGCGCAGAAGGCCGCCGCCGGCGCGCAGGTGCGGATACTGCTGGGCGACCCGGACTCGGATGCGGTCCGTCAGCGCGGTGATGAGGAGGGGATCGGCGGGGACCTGGCCGCGCGAGCCCGGATCACGCGCCGCTACCTCGAACCGACCATGGCCACACCAGGCGTGGAGGTCAGGTCGCACGACACGATCCTGTACAACTCCATCTACCGATTCGACGACGACGTCCTGGTGAACCCGCACGTCCTCGGAGCTCCCGCCGGCCAGAACCCGGTCCTGCACTTCCGCTATCTGCCCGGCGCCCGCACCTTCCGGCACTACATGCGCAGCTTCGATTACGCCTGGGAGTGCGGGACTCCCGCCGTCCGATGACCGCCGACCTGCCCTTGTTCGCCGAGGTGTTTCCGGAGCTCGCCGCCGACATCCTGCGCCTGCTCGAGCCGGATGGCGGGGTCCTCAGCGAGCAGATCCCGACGCTTCGGTACTACGGCGTATGCACCTGCTCCGCCACGTGCGACAACCTTCTGACGGCTCCCCAAGGCTCGCCCACTCCCTACATCTGCCAGCTGGAGGAGGACGACGAAGTAGTGATCTGGCTCAGCCTCGACCCTACCGGTACGGTCATCGTCGACATCGAGGTCCTGGACGGGAGATCGCTGGAGCCGCAGTACCGGTCAGCACCGGCGGATACCTCACTGCGGAGAGCTGGTCACGTGAGGTAGAACGGCGGCATGGACGTCGCTGAACTGGAACGACTGCTGGATGAGGCCTTCGATCACGCTGTCGTGGACCACGGATACGCCGACTACATGCGCGACTACGAAGTCATCGTCTACATGACTGCGGATCCTCAAACCGGCGTCGAGCCAGCCCATCGGAGGTACCTCTTCAGGTACTGCGTCGAGGCCCGGTGCGAGTCTTCTGTGCCGCCCGAGACTTGGCGTGCCTCCCTCGACGACCGCCTCATCGACCACGAGACGGCTGCCGACCTCGATGGTTATGTCTGGGGCGTCAAGTGGCATTGCATGTACCCGGGCGCGTCGATTCTCCCTGAGTCAGAAGCGGCTCGTCGTTGGTCCCGAGCCACCGGGCTCGACTTTCATGAGGTCTGCATCGAGACGAACGCGCACCGTCTGACCTTGCTCTTCTCTGACTTGCGCGTCAGTGAGGTTCCGACCGGATACGCCCCCTTCACCACGCACTGAAGGAGGCAGGTCGTGTGTGCGAGGCTGGACACATGGCCCGCGTCGACTACTTCAACGACCCAAGCGCCCCGAAAGCGAACAGCATCGTGCCCTCGGTCACGGCGGTCGCGCTCAACGAGGCCGGGGAGATCTTGCTTATCCACAAGACCGACAACAACCTGTGGGCACTGCCAGGCGGAGGCGTCGACGTCGGGGAGTCCGCGCTGGCCGCAGCCGTGCGGGAGACGAAGGAAGAGACCGGGTTCGATGTAGAGGTGACTGGCCTGGTCGGCATCTACACCAACCCGGCCCACGTCATGGCTTACGACGACGGCGAGGTGCGGCAACAGTTCTCCATCTGCTTCCACGCCCGCATCACCGGCGGCGAGCTCCGCACCAGCAGCGAGAGCAAGGAAGTGGCGTTCGTACCCCCGAGCAAGCTGGGCGAGCTGAACATCCACCCGTCGATGCGGATGCGGATCGACCATGGCTTGGCCAGTCGCGCCGAGCCCTACATCGGCTGATCGACGAGACGGGCCTGCGTTCTCTCGACAGCTGCCCGCAGGTACGGGCGCGCGTTGCTGATCGCCGTGTGCACTTCGCTGCCCGGCACGTACCGGACCAGGATCTCGTCCATGCGCTGTTCGAAGTCGAAGGCCTGGCCGGCGGGACCCGTCGTCATGTCGGCGCAGATGAGCGCATCGAGCAACGGAGAGTCCTCCTGCTCATACACGGCCAGCTCCACCGACAGTCCCCGCTGTTCCGCTTCATAGACGGCGCCCGAGTGATGGGCGACCAGGCGCACGAGCCGGTCGGGTGCACCGAGAGATTCCAGGTGCCGAGCACCGTCGACCGGATGAAAGCCGGTGTCTCGCAGCTCCGGGGCGTAGCCGATGTCGTGCAGCCACGCGGCGGCCACGAGGAGATCACGCTCATCCGCCGGCACGGCCGCGGACACCTCGCGGGCACGCGCTGCAACGGCCTGCGTATGCAGCCATCGGTTCCCAAGCGGCGGCAACAACGACTCGGCCAGTTCGGCCGCTCCCTGGGGCGTGTCCAGCGCAGAAGGCATGGACCGCACGGTAGCCGAGCACCTTGGACACTCGACAGTCCTGGAGCTCCATGAGTTGATCAAGGTGCAATAGAACCTCGCCCCTCTACGCTTCAGCAGGTGAGTACATCCCAGGTATCGGCGTCAACGACACCACTGCACTCGGTATCCGTGGCCGGAGCCGTAGTGCGCGAAGACGGCCGGCTTCTGGCGATCCGCCGTGCCGACAACGGCACTTGGGAGCTCCCGGGCGGCGTCCTGGAACTGGACGAGTCGCCCGAGGACGGGGTCAAGCGCGAGGTCTGGGAAGAGACCGGCATCCACGTCGAGGTGGACCAGCTGACCGGGGTCTACAAGAACACCACCCGCGGCGTCGTCGCCCTGGTCTTCCGGTGCAAGCCCTCCGGCGGCACCGAGCGCACCTCCGACGAGTCCACGGCCATCGATTGGCTCACGCCCGAAGAAGTCGCCGAGCGCATGTCCGAAGTCTTTGCAGTCCGACTGCTCGACGCCCTCGATGGCGAGGCTCCCCATGTGCGGAGCCACGATGGCAAGCGCCTGAACCCCGCCTGATGGCCCTCCGTAGCATGTCCCGGTGACGAGCGAACCAGAGCACACCACGACTGCGGTGATGCGGTCTCTGCCTAAGCCGGAAGCGATCCTCCGCGACACCGACTGGGCCAGTCTGGAGCACCTGTGGGGTCCAGCAGGCGACGTACCCGCTTCGCTGGCGGCCCTGCGCGGTACCGATCCGATCGTCCACGCGCGCGTCATGGACAAGGACCTCGATTGCCTGCGCCACTCAAACGGCGTCTCCCCGGCCACGGTGCCCGCGGCGTTGTTCATCGCCGCGATCCTTCCCGAGCCAAGTACCGAGGTCGAAGGGACCTACTACTCCTGGGAACATCCAGTCGGAGGGGAACGGCGCAGCCTGCTCCGTGCGGAACTGCTCGAATGGCTGGCGTCGCTGGCCTACGACACCGACGACGAGTTGTACGGCAAGCTACTGAGGCGGGGCGAGGTCTCACCGGAGATCGAGGCGGTACGGGCCTTGCGGCCACTGTTCTTCCAGGCAGTGGCCCCCCTTTTGGACGACGCTAAGCAGGCCGTGCGTCACGCGGCCCTCATGACAGCCATCTTCCTCGCCCAACACCCCGATCTGGCAGGCCACCGCCCTGACCTAGCCATCCGTGCCCGGGATCTGCTGGCGACCTGCGAACGCCCCCAGTACTACCGACACAGCGCCATCGACGGCCTCAAGGCTTGGGGTGAGCCCTACGAAGACCTCATGCGACCTACCGACGTTCGTCCGCCGCGGCCGACAGAACAAGATGGATCGCCGTGGGGTGATGCGGTCTCCATCGACGACCAACAGTCCGGCTGCAGCGACGACCCGCCCTTCTAGGCCACCCGACTCAGCCCAACGCACTTGCCGAGCCGATAAGTCCGCCGGTCTGACGCCGGGTGATGCTTGACTGCTGGCCTAGACGATCATGAAGCACCGCTGCGCGGTAAGACTTTCTCTACTTCATCAAGGCGCTCCCGCCGCGCAGAGCGCGGCGGCGCGCGGCCCGGCGCCTCGGGCCGCCGCTCCTGTCTTCGCCCCGCTCCGGCCCGGCCGCCGGCCGCCCGCCAGACGGCGAACGGTGGGCTGAGGAGAAACCTGCTGTGGCTGGGGGCTCCGCGGCTTTAGCCACCTCCCCGGTCCGGGACCCGCGCCGAGCAAGACCAGGGGGCCACTCGCACACATTGCGGGCAGGGGCAAGCCTGCCCGAGTTGCCAACCAGCGTACGGCCCCCTGATCATGCTCGGCCCCAGCCCAGGCAGGCCACCGGCCAAACCCGCTCCGCCAATCGGGCTAGGGATGAACTAGCGGGATGCTTCGACAACGCCGCCGCGGAGAGCTTCTGGGCCTTGCTCAAGGAAGAGATCGGCACCCGTACCTGGCCCGACCGGGCCACCGCCCGCGCCGAGGTCTTCTCCTTCATCGAGACCTTCTACAACCGCCGCCGCCTACGCAAGCACCGCACGTTCGGCTACCTCACCCCGGCCGAAACCAGGCAACGGCACCAGCAACGCCCTCGCGGCATAACGATCACGTGTCCGAGATCACGGGGAAACTTCATCGATCCCGGTGTGGTCGCATCTCAGCCCTGCGAGAACGCAAACTTCTCATAGGACTGGACGGAGGACGATCGAGCCCTGAGCATGCCGTAGCCAGTGCCTGTGTAGGCCAGCTCAGCGCTCACGTACTGGCCGTTGGCGAGAGACTTGATAGTGCAGTAGCTAGGGCAGCGGACTTCGAACTTCTCGAAACTCTTGACGTCGGCGCTACGCGCCCGGAGCATGCCTGCGTCGGCGCCGGTGTAGTTCTTCTCGGCGCTTACATAACTCATGGTGCCATACGAAAAGAGGGTGTAATACCCGTCCATCGGGCAAAGGGAGAATTTCTCCCAAGACCCGCCAGAGGACGATCTAGCCCGGAGCATGCCCTTGACATATCCGTCATAATCCTTCTCCGCGGCAACAAAAAGACCGTTGGCTGTGGACTGGATCTTGATATCGTCACAGTGGTCAGTGCCGAGATCCCAATCAGGGTAGGCGGTTACAGTGACCGTGCCCGACTGGGCAGGAGTGGCGGTCGCGGAAGGCGCAACAGTCAGCGCGACCGCCACTCCCGCGGCGGCAATACCGAACTTGCCGACGATGTTTTTGAGGTTCACATTCCTGCTTTCATTGATCCTTTGCCGAACTTATACAACGACCTGCCACCAACAACCAGTGGCTGCCATGGTGTACAGGACATTGCAGAGCATCCGGCCGTGGTTAACCACGGTTGACAGACGGCGGCGAAGAAGAGCCGTCTGTCACCGTGGCAGCACTCCACAACCTAGAGTGACCGCTCGGTCGGCCAGGGAGGCTTCACCAAACTCTAGGACGAGACCAATTCAGCCGCATAGAACATGCGCGCCAAGCTTACCCGTCAGGAACGTACCTCGATCGCCGATCCTGCTCCCTGCAGCAAGCTCCCTCAGCCGCGTACTAGGTCGGGATGGGCGGTGAGTTGCCGGAAGCCGGCGGACTTATGCCAGGGTGAGCGGACCAGGGTGCCGGAACCGTTTCTGCGTACCCCTTTGCCGCCGCTTGAGCCGCGGGTGGCCGCGAGAAATGTCTGAGCGAGCATGGCTAGGGCCGGGATTCGGTTCGGGTGTCATGGCACCGCATGAACTGCACCAGGTGGGCGTGCGCGCTTCTACTGTCCACGTCCAGGATCGGCGGCGTTCACAGCGCGGTTCAGAAGGTGTAGCCGCGCTACGGCGGTGGAGCGCGGCTATTTTCGAAGGTCGCAGTTGACTAGATGATTGGATCTGGCGCGCTCCTTCTATGCTCTCGCCATCTCGCCCTCTAGATTTCTCCGGGGTGGTAGTTGTGGCTGCAGACCTTCTGGTGGCCGTTGGATTACGACCTCTGGGGCCGGGGCTCGCTCCGGCGCAGCATGCGCTCGGTTCGGCAGACCAACGCCTCAGGCAAGCAGCAGCGGATCTCTCCGCGAAGACGATCGAGGACCCTAGTGAACCAGCTCAACGACGAACCCATGGCGGACGTCCGGGACATGTATATGGTGCATACCATGTTGCGCCGCGAGTTCGGTCTTCTCCCGCAACTCATTAGGGACGTTGCCCCGGACGACATCAAGCGATCCGAGGTCGTGGGCGCCCACGCCGAGTTCGTCTGCGAAGTCCTGCACCTTCATCACGAGGGCGAGGACGTCGTGCTGTGGCCGCTGCTTCACCAGCGTGGCGGCAAGGAGGCCGAGGACGTCGTGCCTGTCATGGAGCGGCAGCACCACGGTATCGAGTCCGCCAACGCGGAGGTCCTGCGCCTGCTGCCGCAGTGGCGTTCCACCGCGCGCGCCGGTCAGGAACTTGCCGAGGCGTTCGACCGGCTGCAGGCTGCGCTGCTGGAGCACATGGCCATGGAGGAGGAGCGGATCCTCCCTCTGGCCGAGAAGTACGTTACCGCGGCGGAATGGCGACGGCTCGGCGAGCACAGCCTCGAGAAGTCAGCAAAGAAGTCTCTTCCGCTAGCCTTCGGCATGGCGATGTATGAGGGCGACCGAGAGGTCGTCGCGGGCGTCCTCGCCGAGGCTCCGCTGCCAGTCAGGCTGCTTATGCCTGCGATCGCGCGACGTCGGTTCGCCAGGCACGCTACGCGGGTTCACGGTACGCCGACGCCCCCGCGCGCCACCCACTGAGTACGGCCCCGCCTGCGCGCGAGTGCCATGTTTTGACGCAGGGGCCCCTGGACGTCTGGCGAGGGGCAGGGCTTGATCAAGTTCCTTAAGGGTCCGGTTTGTTGGTGATGTCCAGAAGTGGGAGTGCTCGTTCGGGTTAGTCGCGGATTGCGCGGGTGGTTTTGGCGATGTTGTCGGCATAGCTCACCAACAGATCGTCCAGGGCGGCAGAAGCCGTTCACCACCCGTGTCGAATGCATGTCGAGGGCGCCGAACGTTCCCGCTTGGCGTTCGGGGAACGCCAGGTCAGAAGGGGTGCGCCCGTGATCCCACCCGGCGCCTTCTAAGCGCTTGCCGGGTGCGACGGCTCACAGAACCGGCCCAGTACGCAGGTAACAGCGGGGAACCGCAACGCGAAGCCCGCGTACGCCCCCTGGTCATGCCTTGGCCGGATCGCCACCTTGCGTGTCGTGCACGTAGCTGTCACACAGGAAGGAAGGCGGGGTGGGCCAGGGGAGGGGCGATACTGCATGCCTGGATTCGATGCCGGCGCGGCAGCGCCTTCAGCGTGGGCAGCACGAAGATTTGGTGAGCAAGCTGGCGCGCTCGCGGCTCGGGTGCCAGTGCAGCTGGGCAAGGCCCATGCGCGGGCTCGCGAGGTACATCTGGCTGCGCGATTGAAGAAGCGGAGCCCCTACGGCTCCACCCTGGCGGAGGCGGTCCGCGAAGAATTGGCGGTCGCGGCCCAGGAGCTGGGTGGAGCCGTACGCGTCGTACGTGGCTACGACTATGCCGTGATCAACGACCACGCCCTCTTCCCCTACAAGTACGCGAACCGCCCGACAGCGCTGGACCGCGCCCGGCTCCCCTCTGGTGCATCCTCGACCCGCCGGCGGATGCTGATTGGGCACGGGCCGGAGCCACAGGAGGGTCTGTTCGCACTCGATGACGACCTCACGTCCGAGGAGTACGAGAAGCTCCATGAGGCGTTCGAGGAGCTAGGGGCGTCCACGAAGCTCGTCTGTGTCTTCTTCACCGCTGACGCAGAAGGCGGTATCCACGCCATTCATTGGGGCGAGGCCCACTTGGAGCCTGACCGGACCTTCACGTGGCTGTACAACGAGCCCCTACCTGTGGCGGGCTTGCTGCTGGAGTGACTGCCGCCGGTAGAAACTCTGACATCTGCAGCCGACATCAACGAGGACGTACGCCAGCGGATCGGGTCGGCTGCTGGTGGGCTCCGACGCCATCGATTGCCAGTGATACGAGCAGGCGCAACCAACCCCCGCTGGAACTTACAAGGCGGTGGTCCTGCGTGTGGGAGGACATGGTTCCTGCGCAGGTGGCCGCGTACAGGCCGCCCAGCAGTGTCGGATCATTATGGGTACGGCGGAGTCCGGCACCGAACGGCTCAACACCTCCCACTGCGCATCAGGCGGGGATCCAGGCGGGCCACCACGGCGGAATGTTGCTGGGTGGGCAAAGCCCAGAATCGCTGAAAGAACCGTCGAGAGTCCCCTCTGTCTTGAAGTACCACCAGGCCAAGAGGGTCAGCGTCGTTACGACCAGCGCCATCGACACACACACCCGTAGAGCGGTCGGCGCACGGAAGGTCAGTAACCAGGCGACACCGTGCAGGACGAGCGCACACAGGCCGTAGCCGACTACGTGCTCGGGTAGCTCGACGTACCAGAACCCGAACCGGTCGCCGGCCTCCATCCCAGCGTCGCAGTACGTCCGCGCGCTGAAGACCAGCAGCCAGGCTCCGTAGCCCGCGAACATCCCGAAGATGGGCGCGCTGACCCAGGGTATCCACGCATGCGACCGCGACTTGGTTGGGCTCATGATCTGGCATGACGCCATAGCGCCGTTTCCAGTTACACGTGCCACAACCGTGCCACATCAGAAGGTCAACCACGGTCAACGTCGGCCCGCTGCGGTCGAGATGCCTCGCTGAGCTGGGGACCCAGCAGACCTGATCTGACCTGCGCACCCTCGATAGCCCTGACCACCAGGCTTACAAGGCACTGTCGGCGGTTTCGAAACCGTCCACGCCGACCAGTGAGGAGACCGCCGGCCGCTCATGGCTCGGGGTCTTTGGCATCCGGACCTGTGGCGTCCCGCAGGCGACGTACCCGCCTCGCGAGTCTGTTTCAACCCCGGCAGTCAGATCGCAGTGGGGATGTAGGGCGATGCTGCGAGCTGTGCCATCGTCCGAAGTTTCCTGAAGTAGGAGGCGCAGTACTCCTCGTTGATCAGGGGCACGATCTTGTCGAGGTCGGCGATGCAGCCCCAGAGGGAGGCAATGCCCCTGTCGTTAAGTCCGCCGTTCAGTTCTCTATGCACGAGGCCGGCGACGTCGGCGTCCAGGAGGACCAGGTCCACGCCGTCGAAGTCCACGCCGCGGAAGCCGTCGGGGAACAGTGTGCGCAGGTGGTCCCTCCACAGCCGCGCGAGTCCGCCAAGGGGCTGTGCTCCGCCCGGCGGGGTGGCTGTCGCCTCTGCTGCGGACGGTGGGCGAAGGAGCAGGGCGACGGCATTGAAGACGGCACGCACCATTGCGACCGCTTGGGCCTGTCCGATGGCGGCCGTGGAGGCCCTGCCCGTCGCGGCGAGGGTGTTCCGGCCGTAGCGACGGCGCGGAGCCGAATCCGCCGGACGTTGTTCCGCCGAAGCACTCCCCCTCAAGGCCGGACGAAGACCCGACCCGTGCGCCGCCGCTTGGCGGACCCGGCGAGATGCCCCGCCAGGTCCGCCGACCCGGACAGCCGTACACAGCACCAGCGTCTGTCTGCCGGTCTGCAGGAGTGCTCGGACACCGTCAGCGAGCCGCTTCCCCCTTGGGAACGCGATTACCGCCAGGGCGTCCTGTGGAGCGGACGCCCTGGGCCCTGGCCCGGCGCCCCGGTCCCCACCTGCGGTGCGGGGCTCACGCTGACACCGGGCTGGTTCACCGTGCCCGGGGCCTGTGCGACTCCGTTGGCCCACAGCTGGTCGACGCGCGAGCGCTCGGTGGCGTCCGGATAGCGGTTGGTGCAGGACGGGCCGGGGCCGCCGCCCGACATCAGCTCACTGCACGGCCCGCTGTAGTCGTCCGCCAGGCCCAGCACATGCCCGGTCTCGTGGGTGACGACGCGGAGCGAGTCGTCCTGCCGGTTCTGGGTGTAGTCAAGGAAGACGTAGCCGCTTCCGTGGCCGTTGGTGGAGGCGTACGACCCTCGCGAGTCGTTGCCCTCGTAGTAGGAGAAGTCGGCACCGCTCGAGGCCTCTTGGAGCTTGACGTTGGACACGGAGCTGTTCCATATCGAGGCCGCGCTCGATATCTGCGAACGGAAGCTCGGCGCCTGGGAGTCGTCGTAGTAGACGGTCACCGCCTGCGCGGCGGGCTGGGCGGCGCGCTTCTCGGCGACCGACTTGAGCACGGCCTCGAAGAACGCCTTGTTGTTCCCGGCCTCCCCGGCCGACCCGTCGTACCGCGCCACGGAGGTACCGGCGGAAGCGGACGGAGTGGCGGCCGTCTGGGCGCTCGCCGGCACCGCCGCGGCCAGCGTGCCGGAGGCCAGACCCAGGCCGAGAGCGAGGGCGAGGAGCCGCGGGGACGTTCGGGACGACTTCATGCGAAGGCTCCTACTCACTCGGTGACGCCTAGCGTCCGGTGCGCGGTCGACTCCGCGTGAACACCGGTTTCGAACCGCAGCGACGTCCTGTGGGTGGTCATTGTTAGGACGGCTCCACAGGGAGCGCAAAGGGTCCTGCCACTACGTCGCCTCGTAGGTCCCGGGACCTCACCGGGGCCGTGCGCGGATCTCCGGTCCGCACATCGCCGCGGGAGAAAATAACTGACGTAACGTCAGAAGCCTTACGTCACCCGACAGCGAGCGTGTGGGTCGGCCGGGCGAATTCCGGGAAGCGCGACAGAATCCACATTCGGGCAAAAATGGACAAACACTTATATCTCTGCCACGTCGCATCTACTAAGGGCGCCGGTTGGTCGGTGGAGCGTTGTGACCGATGTCATAGAACGTAGGCTTCCGTCTCTTTCGCACTCCACCGGCCGCGAGCCGCCTCCGGAGAGCCACCCTCGGCGCCGGGCGGCATCCCCCGCCGCTGAGCCGGCGGCGCCCAGTCCTGATCAGGACGGAAGCCGGGCCCGTCGTACCGGTCGGCCGCCATGGGCTCGCTCCTCCCACCTCGATGCCAGGCTCCGTGCCGTTCGAGCAGCTCGATCAGTGCCCGGACGTGCGACCCGTCGACCGCCCGGTCAAAGGGCGGGACGTGGTCAGCACCTGCGATGCCACCACGCCAGATCCGGATCCGTCAGGGACTCGTGGTGCGTTCGTCCGAGAAGGACCGCGTCCAGGCGTTCGACCTGCCCCCGGCGTTCGGTGGCGGCCCCCGGCGGAAGCCGGAGCAGGGCCTGTTGCAGCTTGTCCCGGGCCCAGCCCTCGCCACAGCATGGGCACGTGAACTCGGCCTCCCAACGCCTCCACCGGCGCTTGGTGCCGTGCACGCGCACAGACCACACACTCAGCGCCGCCGACACGATGCCCGGAGACAGCCGCTCCCGTTCGAGCGCGCGGATGGCGGCATTCGCCGCCCCCGACAGACCCGGAACCTCGCGACAACGAATCCAGGGCCCTCCCCATCCGCGATCTCGCGGCCGAAGCGAAGCCGGTCTTCTACGCGGCACGGCCCCTTCGGATGCACGCCATGGGCAGCATCTTCCCGCTCAGCCCAGTTGCTCGGCCAGTCCGACGATGATGCCCTCCGGGCCGCGGAGGTAGCAGAGCAGATAGCTGTCCTCGAACCGGGCGATCCCGCCGACGAGTTCGGCGCCGTGAGGGCGCAGGCGGGCAACGGTGTCCTCGATGTCGTCGACGGCGAACATGACGCGGTGCGTGCCGAGGATGTTGTGCGGCCGGTTGCGCGGCCCCGCGCTGGTCGCCGCGGGGCTGCGGTACTTCGCCAGCTCGAGCCGGCTGTGACCGTCCGGGGTCCGGACCATCGCGATGTCGCAGCGGACGCCGTCGAGTCCGGTGCACTGGTCGGCGACGCGGCCCTCGACCTCCGCCCGGCCCTCCAGCTCCATGCCGAGTTCCACGAAGAACGCGATGGCGGCTTCCAGGTCCTCGACGACGATGCCGACGTTGTCCATCCGCTGAATCGCCATGCCGGCTTCTCCTTCTTCCTCGTGCGGCCGGTGGTGGCCGCTGATGCCCCTGGGACGGAGCCGGTGGCACGTTCTCGACATCCGCAGACCGCCGGACTCCGGGAAATCCGGGTCGCGCCTCAGGTGAGCCTTGCCGGCCGCAGAGAAGAGCATGGCGCAGAAGCTCACATGCCTGCCGCGCCGGCGGCGCCCGCGGAAGCCGGATGAGCGTCGCATCGCGGGCGGCGATGCGCTCGCGTGCCTGGTCACGGCGGCGCAGGTGCGCTCCGCCGGTGCGCGGGGTCGCGGTATTCCGGTCTTCAATTGTCACTCGCATGCCATACGCTGCCACTCCGGCGTCCGCGCACCCGTGTCGGTGCGAGGGGGGACGCGCGGCCTGTTCTTCTCCGCCCGGCGAGCACCGGGCTTCTTCTGTGGGGGTCACATCACTGTGCGCAGGCGCAGCATCTCGACCGCGACGGCACTCGCGCTCGTACTCAGCTCCGCGGCCCTGGTAACGGGCCTGGCGGGTCCGGCGGCGGCCGACTCCGCGAAAACCCTTCCCGTGAAATCGATCGGCGCCATCGTCGTGGACGGCGCCCACCAGCGCGTGTACGTCTCCGATCCGACCGGCGGCAAGATCGTCGTCACGGACTACGCGGGCACCGTGAAGGCGACGCTGACCGGGCTCTCCGGCGTGACCGGCCTCGCGCTGTCCGCCGACTCCGGCCAGGTGTACGCGGCCGTGAAGAACGCCGACCGGATCATCTCGGTGGAGACGGGCACCTACACCCAGACCGCGAGTTACCCGGTCGGCGCGGCTCCCCTCGACCTGGAGGTGGTGGACGGCCGGATCTGGTTCGCCTACGGCACCGACTTCGGCTCGCTCGACGTCTCCGGAGCCGAGCCCGTCGTCCACCTCGCCCAGCGGGGCGACATCGACTTCTCCGGCGCCTTCGGGATGTTCCTGGCGTCCGATCCGGCCGTCCCCGGCGTGCTGGCGGCGGGCAACGGCGCCGACCTCGCGGTGTACGACGTCACCGCCGACGGGGCCACGCTGCGGGTCAAGGGCGGCATGGACACCGCCGTGCGGCAACTGGACCTGACGCCCGACGGCAGCCAGGTCCTCACGTCGTGGGGAGACCCCGACATGGGGTACGGCATCGGCGCCTACTCGACAACGGACCTCACCGAGCAGGCCGGTTACCCCATCAACGCCTACCCGAACGCCGTGCGGGTCGCGCCCGACGGCAGCGTCGCGGGCGGCAGCTTCTCCTGGTACGAACCCGACGTCCACGTCCACCGGCCCGGTGACCCCAAGCCGACGCGGGAGTACGACTTCCCCAACACCGGCAACAGCAGCGGCGCCGACACCCTCGTGGACGGGGCGCTCGCCTGGGCGCCGGACGCGAGCCGGCTCTTCGCCGTCTCCGTGAACACCTACGGGACCTACACCCTTCGCGCCCTGACCGACCCCACCAAGGAGCTGCCCACCCTCAAGGTGTCGGCCCCCGGCAAGTCGGAGCGGGCCAAGAAGCTCACCGTCACGGGCAAGCTGACCTCGAAGACGCTCCTGGCGGCGGGCACCAGCCTGAAGGTGACCCGCACGGACATCGAGTCGCCGAACGGCAAGGCACTGCCCGCCGTGACGACGAAGGCGGACGGCGGCTTCTCCTTCACGGACACCCCCGCCGCCGGCGGCAAGGTCACCTACAAGGTCTCCTACGCGGGCGACGCCACGCACACGCCCGCCTCCGGCTCCGACGCGGTGGAGGTCTCGCGCAAGGCCACCGCGCTCACCCTGAACAACAACGGCAAGCTGTACTCGTACGGCAAGGACGTCGTCTTCACCGCGCACCTCGGGACGACGTACAAGAGCCGCACCGTGGCGATCTACGCGGACCCGTTCGGGACGGACAAGCCGAAGAAGCTGCTGAAGAGCGCCAAGGTCAACTCCAAGGGCAACGTGTCGGTGACGGTCGACATGACCCGTGACACCAACGTCACCGCGGTCTTCGCCGGCGACGCCCGCTCCGCCTCCAAGACCGTGAAGTCGACGGCGTACGCCCGGGCGAAGGTCTCCACGGCCGTCTCCAAGCACTACAAGACGGGCAGGATCGGCGCCACGACGTACTACTGGTTCCACAAGAACACCGACCCGGTGTTCACCACGACGATGAACTACTACACCGGCCGGAAGCAGCGCTTCGAGCTCCAGGTGTACTACCAGGGCTCCTGGTACGGCGCGGGCTCCCAGTACTTCGCCCTGGGCAAGAACGGCAAGTCGGCCGTGCGCCTCGAGGCGGCGGGCGAGTCCGGCATCCGCGCCCGGATGCGCTCGTCGTACGTCAACGGCTCCTCCGGCGACAACGTCAACTCCACGACGCACGGCGCCTGGAAGTACTTCGTCTTCACCAAGTAGGCCCGTCCCGGCCCCGGATGTCGCGTCCGCGAACCCCGGGAAGCGGGGAACGCCGCAGGCCCCACCGCATGTGGTGGGGCCTGCGGCGTTCACGCCCGGTCCGGGTACCGCGAGGCGGATGAGCCCCCGCGCCTGACGGATGGGGCTCACACGAAGCCGCGCGGACCGGTGGCGTACGGGCTCGGTCAGCCGCATCGCCGGCGGTGCCGTGCGGCGGCCGCATCCGCGCTGTCCACTCGTCGCGGGAATCGCCGGCGATCCCGTCGAAGACGGTGCCGGTCGCCGTGTGGACGCGGGGCCGCGGGGCCGCGGGGCCGCGGCCTCCGGGTCGAGGCCCGTCGGGGACCGGCTCCGTCTTCCGCACCGGCCCGGTGTGCGTCTCGATGACGGCCAGGGCGTCGGCGGGGATCTCGGTGAGGCGGTGCGCCGGCATGACCGGAGGGTCCCGGAGTGCCGTCCCGGTGAGTCTCGGCGCCCACACCTGCGACCCGGCCCGGAAGCCGTTCCGCCGGGTGGGCTCACCCGTTTGCCGACGGGCGCTTCACCCACCTGGCCGCAGTGCTGGCGGTGCTGGGGTGTGTCCGCCGTTCGCCGTGCTTCCATCCCGTCAGGAGGCACACATGATGCGTGAGGACCGACAGCAGGACACCCACTCGCAGGCGGGTGCGTCACGGCGGCATCTGCTCGCCGCGGCCACTCTGGCGCCGTTGCTGGGCGGGGCGATCTCCGCGTGCGCGCCCACCGGGACGTCGAAGCAGCACAACCACCCGTCGGTCATGCCCGTGCGCACCGCCCTGACGGACTGGAAGGAGGTGGCCCTCGCGCTGGGACGGACGGGCGACATCAGGCGCGAGTTCATGTACCACACGGGCCTGCCGCGCCGGGACCTGAACGTGGTCTCGCAGGGCGTCACCGTCAAACCGGGGCTCGCACTGGGCTCGCACGTGTCCTTCGTCCGCTACGCCGACGGGAACACGCTGCTGATGGGCGACGTGGTCGTCACCGAGAAGGAGATGCAGTCCTTCACCGACGTGCTGCACGAACGCAAGATCGAGCAGACCGCGATCCACAAGCACCTGCTGTCCCAGACGCCCGAGATCTGGTGGGTCCACGTCCACGCGCACGGCAAGGACCCCGTGGCCATCGCCAAGGGCCTGCGCGCGGCGCTCGACCGTACCGGTGCCCCGCCCCCGGGGCGGCCGGACCACAGCAAGCCGCGCGAGCTCGACATGGACGTGGCCGCCATCGACAAGGTGATGGGCGTCAAGGGCGGCATCGACGACGGGGTCTACAAGAACACCTTCGTGCGCCGGGAGACCATCATCGACGCCGGCATGGTGCTGCCGCCGGGCCTCGGATCGACGAGTGCGATCAACTACCAGCCGCTGGGCAACGGCCGGGCCGCGGTCAGCGGCGACTGCGCCATGATCGCCAGTGAGGTCCAGAACGTCCTGGCGGCCCTCAGGAAAGCCGGATGCCAGCTCGTCGAACTGCACAACCACGGGCTCGTGGACGAACCGCGGCTGTTCTTCGTGCACTTCTGGGCCGTCGGTGACGCGGTCAAGCTCGCCAAGGGGATCCGCAAGGCGTTGGACGCCACCAACGTCAAGGGCATGGCGGTGGAGATCGGCTGACCACCCGGCCGTCGGCGGGTTCGCGTGTCCCGACCGCCGCTCCACGCGGGATTCCCGCCGTGGACGCGGCGGTCGGCTCCTTCTCCCCCCGGTGTACCGTCTCGGCAGACGATCACGGGGGGCGAGGGACATGGCGAGACGGTGGTACACCGCCCTGGGTGTGAACCTGCTGCTGGGGATTCCGGGCGTGGTCCCGATCTGGATGCTCTGGTACATCGCCTCCAACTGGCCGCTCGCCGACCTGGGACTGACCCGGCGGGAGCCGACGGAGAACGACGGCATCATGCCCGCGCTGGTGCTCTTCGGACCCGTCGTGCTCCTGTACGCCGTGCTCTGGTGGATGGCGAACCGGCCCCTCGCCGCACGGACGGCGCTCACCGCACGCGGCTTCTGGCTGCTCAGCGTGCTGGCCACGTTCCTGCCGACGGCGGCGCTGATCGCCAACTCCTGATCCCCCTGGTGACGGCGGGCGGCCCCGCCGGTCGCCGCCTGCGCGGCCCCGCCCGCGGGCGGGGCCGCGTGGCCCGCGGGCCGGGTCAGGCCGGCGTACGGACGGCGGGTCCTGCCGCGGCGGGCCGGGGGGTGACCCGGCGGCGGCGGGTGGGGATGCCCATCGTCGGGTTGGCGACACCCCAGACGGCACCCTTGCAGACGAGTTCCTTGTAGACGGCGGCGAACCGTCCGGTCATGGCCGAGCCGACGGCGCGGTCGTCGGCGGTGACGAACTGGATCAGGCCCTCCTTGCGGCCCAGCGAGATGCACTGGTTGAAGTACCGCAGCGGCACATTGGGGAGCTTGCCGCCGGTCAGGCGGGCGGCGATGGCGTCGGCGGCCTGCCAGGCGGTGGGGATGCCCGAGGCGCACGACATCCGCAGCGGCTTGCCGCCGGGGCCCATCGCCATGGCGGCGTCGCCGATGGCGTAGACGTCCGGGTGGGAGACCGAGCGCATGGTGCCGTCGACCACGATCCGGCCGCTGTCGGTGGTCTCCAGGGTGGTGGCCCCGGCGATGGGGTGGACGGCGAAGCCCGTGGTCCACACGGTGACCGCGGCCGGGAGCGAGGTGCCGTCGGCAGTCGTCACGTGGTCGGCCTCGACGGCGGTGACGGCGGTGTGCTCGTGCACGGTGATGCCGAGCCGGTCGACGACCTTCCGCAGGTGCCGGGCGCCCTTCGGGGAGAGCCAGTCGCCGAGGCCGCCGTGGGCGGCGAGGGCGACGGCAAGGTCCGGACGGGCCTCGGCGATCTCGGTCACGGTCTCCAGGCCGGTGAGGCCGCCGCCGACCACGAGGACGGGCCGTCCCGCCTCCAGTCCGGCCAGGCGCTCGCGCGCGCGCAGCGCCCCGGCGCGGCCGGCGATCTCGTGGGCGTGCTCGGCGGCGCCGGGGACGCCCTGCTCCTTCCAGCCGCTGCCGAGGGCGTAGACGAGGGTGTCGTACGCCAACTCCTCTGTGCCGTCCGCACTGTGGACGGTGACGGTGCGGCGGTCGGCGTCGACGGCGGTGACCTTCGCCGCCCTCAGTTCGACGCCGGTGCCCGCGAACATCTCGCCGAGGGGCCGGGGCGTGAGGTCCTGGCCGGCGGCGAGCTGGTGCATGCGGACGCGCTCGACGAAGTCGGGCTCCGCGTTGACAAGGGTGATGGCCACGTCCTCGCGGCGCAGCCGCCGGGCGATGCGCCCGGCGGCGCTGGCTCCGGTGTAACCGGCTCCGAGGACGACGATGCGGTGCTGCATGTCCTGGCTCCTGTCTGCTCTCCAGCGGATTCGCCACTTGAACCGGGCGGCCCGCCGTTTCCTGACAGGAACGTGATGTGAAGCACGTCACACAGGGATCAGAAGGCGTGGAGCAGGGGTTCCCCGTGGTCGTCGGCCGCCCATCGCCGGGTGGCGCGTTCGAGCTTGTCGGGGTTGACCTGGTTGCGGACGGCCGCGATGCCGCCGGCGGTGACCTCAAGGCACATGACGCCGACGATCCGGCCGTCGACGACCGCAACGGCTGCGGGGCCGCCGTTGACGGCCGTCACGTGGACCTCGGCCGAGCCGCCGACCAGGGTGCGCTTGGCCGTGCCGGGCTTGAACAGACCCCGCAGGAACTTCGCGACGGCGAGGGCGCCTTCGAACGCCTTCGCGCGGGCCGGGACCTTCCCGCCGCCGTCGCCGACCGCGACGGCGTCCTGGGTGAGCAGCCGCACCAGCGGTTCGGTCCGGCCGCTGGTGGCGGCCGCCAGGAACTCCTCGACGACCCGCCGGGCCGCCGCCTCGTCGATCCCGGCGCCGGCGCCGCGGGCCCTGCCGTCCGCGACGTGCTTCTTGGCGCGGTGGTGGATCTGCTGGCTGGCGGCCTCGGTGATGTCGAGGATCTCGGCGATCTCGCGGTGCGGGTAGGCGAAGGCCTCCCGCAGCACGTACACCGCGCGCTCGTTGGGGGTGAGGCGCTCCAGCAGGACGAGGACCGCGTACGAGACCGATTCGCGCTGCTCCGCGGTGTCGGCCGGGCCGAGCATCGGGTCCCCGGCGAGCAGCGGTTCGGGGAGCCACTGGCCGACGTAGGTCTCGCGCCGGGCCCGGGCCGAGGTGAGCTGGTTGAGGCACAGGTTGGTGAGCACCTTGGTCAGCCACGCCTCGGGGACGTCGACGCGGTCGACGTCGGCGGCCTGCCAGCGCAGGAACGTCTCCTGCACGGCGTCCTCGGCCTCGCTCGCGGAGCCGAGGAGACGGTAGGCGACGGCCTCCAGGCGGGGCCTGGACGCCTCGAACCGTTCCACGTCGTGCGGGGTCAGGGCCATGGCCCGGATCCTAGCCCCCAGGCAGGCGTGCGTCAGCGGTTGACGTCGAGGCGGACGACGGCGCCGATCTCGACGAGCTGGTCGGGCAGCGCCAGGTCGGACACGCCCATGACGGTGCTGGTCGGGCGGTGGTCGCCGCAGTACGCGGCGTGCAGGCGGGCGGCGGTGTCGAAGTGGTCCCGCAGGCCCCGTACCAGGACGGTGGTCTCGACGATCTGGTCGCGGCGGGCGCCGAAGTGCTCCAGCACGCGGTCGAGGTTGTCGAGGGTGGTCCTCATCTGCAGTTCGAAGTCGCCGGTCCCGATGAAGGCGCCGGCGCTGTCGTGTGACAACTGCCCCGAGATGTAGAGGGTTTCGCCGGCCTGGACGGCCTGGCTGTACCCGTAGAGCGACTCCCACGGCATGCCGAAGTCGAATGCGCTGAGCTGGACGGTCACGGTGTCTCCTCGTCGTCGACGGAACGGCCCCGCGTCAACGGGGGCCGACAGCTGAGACCGGAGCCGCCGTGGGGGTGTGACAGGAGCGACGCGACCGCGGCGCCGGCCGGAGGGCCCGTGGCGGTTCGTCACGGGCCCTCCGGCCGGGTGGGGCGTGCCGCGGTGGCCGCCGGGGGCGGTGAGCCCTCAGCGGAAGGGGAAGAACCCGCCGCCGAAGCCGCCGCCGAAGCCGCCGATGGGGACGACCACGGGGACGACCACGGCGGGGACGAACCCGCCGTAGAAGTTGTTGCCGTAGAACCCGTTGCCACGGAAGCCGCCGATGCCGCCGAAGCCACCGCCGCCGCCCTGGACGTAGTTCGTCACAGCTGCCTGAGGGGCGACTGAGGTGACGGTCTGCGGTGCCGCATCGGCGGTGCCCGCCGCGACAAAGGCGAGCATCGGTGCCGCGAGCGCCGCGGCGACAGTCCGGCGGACGGTGATGTTTGCGCGCATGTCAATCTCCTTCGTACGGGAAGATTGGTGGACAACGGCCGTGCCATTTCCGACCGTCGTCGAACCGGCTTCGTGTGCCTGGAGCCGGTAGGACGAGGGGCACGTGACCCACGCGTTCTCGCTCACCGGGCAGGGACGCCGTGATGCAAGGCGGCAAACGCCGAGGAAATGACCGTGACACGGGTGAGGCCCGGAGTCAAAAGAAAGCGCCGCGACGCAGCGTCATCGGGGCCGCTTTTCCGCAGGTCAGAGCCTGTGTGATCGGCTCGCCGGAAATCTTCTGGCCGCTCGGGAGGGCGGTTACGCACGAGCAGCCCATGGCCACGGCAGGGGGTCCGCGGTCACCCTCCGCGGCCGCCGGGACCGCGGCGCGCATCCCCGGCGCCGCGCCCGGCGACGGGACACGTCGGGCTGTGTCGCCTCAGCCGCCGCGGCGCTGCGCGGCGCTCCGCAGCCGCGGGCGTGCGACCGGGCGGGCGTCCCCGCGTGCGGGAGCACGGCCCCGGGCGGGCACGAGCAGTCGATCATGACGACCGTGGAACCGGGGGCCTGGTGATCTCGATCGGGGGGCGGCCGCACGCCGCGCTGCCGGCTCCGGTGCTGGACCCGCCGGGCGAGCACCCGCACACCTCGGGGCGGACGACCCCGGTCACCATGACCGACAGCCGTCCCGGAACGCCGGCTGGACGGCCTTCGGCCCGGCCGGCGACTTCGCGGGCCCGGTCGGCGCCGGCATCCCCGCGAGCAGCCCGACCCGGGCTCGGGCGGTCGTGGATCCCGGGAACGCCCGGGACGTCACGGCGGGCCCCCGGTCCTCGCCGGCGACGGCGACGGGCTGGGGCGGACCCCGGCCACCGGGACCGGTCCCGGCACCGTGGACGTGGGGGCCAGGCCGAACCCCGATGCGCCTGGCGCACACGGCCCGGGACCTGCACGTCGGTCCTGACGCTCACCGCCCCCGGCGACCCCCACCCATCCTTGACGCGTCAAATAAATGCCTCTATGTTCGATTGACGCGTCAAGCATGAATCGAGCAGGGCGGGCCCCGCACCGTCGCCCGGGGGCCCGCCCGCGCAGTCCGCGCACTCCGCGCAGCCCGCAGGATGAGGAGTCACGACCATGGCACAGCCGCACGGCGAGGAACTGCAGGCGATCCTGGAGCGTCAGGCAGAGCTGAGGGACCGTTACCTCCTCCCGGCCGGGGAACGCCCCGCGCCCACGACGCAGGGGGTCCACCACGCCGCGTTCATCGCCCGGGACGTCGAGGAGACCATCCTCTTCTACCGGGACGTCCTGGGCCTCCCGCTGGTGGACCTGATCGAGAACCGGGACTACCGCGGCTCGACGCACTTCTTCTTCGACATGGGCGGCGAGAACATGCTCGCCTTCTTCGACTTCCCGGGCCACCCCCACCCCGACTACGCGGAGACGGTCGGCGGCGGCCACCACGTCGCGCTGTCGGTCACGCCCGAGGTCTTCGCCACCGTGAAGGCACGCCTCGACGAGCAGGGCATGGCGTACGCGGCCTTCCCGACCGAGGTCGCGGACAGCATGTTCCTGGCCGACCCCAACGGGCTGAGGATCGAGCTGATCACGGAGCCCAAGGGCTACGCCCTCGGCGAGTACATCCTCTGACACCAGCGATGCGGGCAGCGGGTGCCGGGCACCGGCCGGAGGGGCGGAAGATCGCCTGACGGTCGTCGGCCCGGCCCCGCGCGGAACTCCGACTCTGAGGCGGGACCGCCGAGTTCGGCCTGCCGGGGAGGCGGCATGTCCGCCGGACGGGTACAAGCCGTGGTGGCCGCGAACGACTCCCGCGCGTACTCGCGCCGTTGGAGAGCGCGCAGGACGGCACCACCGCGCATCGCCGGTCCGCTTCTCCCCCGGTCCGCTTCTCCCCCGCCCGGTACGAGACCGCCCGGGCCACCCTCGTCGGGCGCCGCGCGTGGCCCCCGCGTCAATTCGGATGCGCCGGCGTGCGGGGCGGGGTAACGTCCCCGTCCGACGCCTTCCGATGCGCCGTGCCCCGGTTACTTCCTGCGAAAAAAGTACCCACCGGTGCACACCCCTGATCTCGGGAGGCGCCGTTCTCGCGTGCGCCGGGCGATGTCGGTGACCGCGCGTGTTCCGTGCCGCGTGTGTTCCTGCCGCGCGCCCTCCGACCGCCACCCGCCAGGGGGACATCTGCATGACCCGGTTCAACCGTCAGCGGGCCAAGACCGAGGCCAGGGAGGAGATCCGGGCCGAGATACCGGGCGTCACCGCGGGCGGTGCCACCTCCCCGCTCTCCGTGCACGGCCGCTGGGTCGTGGCGCCTCCCCGGTCCGCACGGGCCGTGTTCCGGACGGTGTTCCCGCCGCCCGGCCTCAACCACGAGGCGGGCGCCGGGTACGCGAGGGAGCCCAAGGCGGAGCTGTTCCTGCTCGCCGTCTCCCACATGGCCGGTCAGAACAGCTTCTACGAGGACGCCGGGTCCCGCGACGAGCGCTACGTCCGGCTGGTGCGGCAACTCGCCGTCGAGGAGCCGCAGTGGACCCTCGGTCTGCTGCGCTGGCTCCGCACACGGGCCCACATACGAACGGCGTCGGTGGTGGGCGCGGCCGAGTTCGTCCGCGGCCGGCTGGACGCCGGGGCCGCGGGCTTCTCCCGGCAGGCCGTCGAGGCCGTGCTGCAACGCCCCGACGAGCCGGGCGAGTTGCTGGCGTACTGGACCTCCCGGTACGGGCGGAAGCTGCCGCAGCCGCTCAAGCGCGGGGTCGCGGACGCCGTGCGCCGGCTCTACACCGGCCGCGCGCTGCTCACGTACGACACCGCCTCGCACACCTTCCGCTTCGGCGACGTACTGGAGCTCACCCACCCCGCCCCCGCGCCCGGCCGTCCGTGGCAGGGCGGGCTGTTCCGGTACGCGCTGGACCGGCGGCACCGTCCGGACCGCGCCGTACCGCCGGCCGGGGAACCGCTCCTCGCCGCGCACCACGCGCTGCTCTCCGTACCGGTGGAGCGGCGGTACGCGCTGGTCACCGGGGCGGACGGGGCCGAGCGGCTGGCGGCGGCCGGGATGACCTGGGAGGCGCTGGCGGGCTGGCTGCAGGGGCCGCTGGACGCCGCGGTGTGGGAGGCCGTGATCCCCTCGATGGGGGCGATGGCACTCGTGCGCAACCTGCGCAACTTCGACCTCGCCGGGGTCGGCGACGAGGCGGCCGCGGAGGTGGCCCGCCGGATCTCGGACCCCGCCGAGGTGCTCCGCTCCCGGCAGTTCCCGTTCCGCTACCTGGCCGCGCACCGCAACGTTCCCTCGCGGCGGTGGGAGGAACCCCTGGAGACGGCCCTCGGGCACTCGCTGGCGAACGTGCCCGCGCTGCCCGGCCGGACGCTGGTCCTGGTCGACCGGTCGGGCTCGATGTTCGACCGGCCGAGCGCGGACACCGAGCTCAACCGGGCCGACTCCGCCGCGATCTTCGGCACCGCGCTGGCGATGCGGGCCGAACGGGCCGACCTCGTCCAGTTCGGCACCGGCAGCCTGCGCGTCGAACCGGCGCGGAACGAGTCCGTCCTGCGGGCGCTGGACCGGTTCGGCGACCTCGGCGGCACGAACACCGCCGCCGCGGTCACCCGGCACTACGCCGGGCACGACCGGGTGGTCGTGGTCACCGACGAACAGGCCTTCTGGTCGCCCCTGGGCGGCCCGCTGAACGCCGTCCCGGAGCGCGTCCCGGTGTACACATGGAACCTGGCGGGGTACGCCATGGGCCACGGCGCGACCGGGCCGCACCGGCACACCTTCGGCGGCCTCGGCGACGCGGCGTTCCGGCTGATCCCGCTCCTGGAGGCGGGGCGGGACGCCTCGTGGCCCTGGGACCCCGCCGTCGTCACGGACTGACGCGCCGGGTCAGGCCTTCTGCTCCGGCTTCGCGGTCTGCTCCGGCTGCGTGGTCTGCGTGGTCTGCGTGGTCTGTGCGTCCTGCCCGCGGAGCGCCTTCTCCACGGCGTCCCGCACCCGGGTGTCCTCGCGCTGCTTGCGCCGTGCGCGGCCGCGGCGCCTGAGGACGATCACGGCGGCGACGGCCGCGGCGAGGAGGACGAGCAGCAGGAGCAGGATCCAGGGCACGGCCCAGCCGTGGGCGGTGGCCTCGACCGGGTCCAGGGGGTTGATGGAGCCCGACGCGTCGGTGAGCATCGGGGTGAGGGTGGCGGTCGCGGTCAGGCTGACCGCGGGTGCCACGCCGTGGACGGGCACCTTCACCTTCCAGCTCTCCCCGGGCAGCAGCTCCGGCGGCGCGGCGATGTCGCCGGCCTTCGCCCGCAGCCATCCGAACGGGCCCGCCACCGAGACGGACTGGCGCGCCGACAGCATCGCGTTGCCGGTGTTGTGGATCGTGTACGTGACGGTGGCGTCGCCCGTGCCGAAGGGGTTGGCCGGGCCGCTGTAGTCGACGTGGAGGTCCTCGACCGCGAGCTTCGGCTTGAGCGCGCCGCTGACCCGCAGCTTGACCCGGATGCCCAGGCGCCGGTCCACGTTGATGCCCTGGTCCTCGTCGGACTGCTTGAGCGAGGTCAGGATGCCGCCGACGTAGTCGCCGGGGGTGGCGTTGTCCGGGACGGTGACGGTGAAGGGGATCTCCGCGGTCTTGCCGGGCTTGATGACGACGCTGTCGCGGTCGGCGTGGACCCAGGCTCCGATCCCGACGGACTTCTTGTCCTTGGTGAGCAGGTCTAGCTGCCCGGTGTCGGTGGTGTAGCCGTCGGACGCGTAGAGCGCGAGCCGCAGCGGGGTGGTGCTGCGGTTGGCCACGACCATGGCGTCCTTGACCTGACCGCCGGGGTTCGCGGAGTAGCTGTAGCTGGACCGGTCGTCGCCGAACCCGTTCGCGGCCGTCCTGACCGTCCAGGTGACGTCGCCGTCGGCCGCCCGGGCGGGACCCGCGTGGAGGCCCACGAGGGCGAGGGCCGCGAGCAGGACCAGGACGGCGGTACGGGCGAAGGGCGTCGTGCGGCGCGGTGCGGACGGGAGCATGTCGGGGTTCTCCTGGAGCGGGAGGCGGGGCAGGCACCGACGGTGCCTGCCCCGCCGTCAAACGGGTACGGTCAGCTGCTCAGCGCAGTGATCGTGAGGGTGGCGCGGTAGCCGCCCTTCTCGACGCTGTCCGGGATCTTCAGATCCAGGTCGGCGCCGAGCTTGGCGGAGCCCCGCGAGTGGCCCTGCTCGGCGGAACCGAGGCCGCGCGAGACGGACAGGCCCTGGCCGTGGTCGTCGTAGCCCGAGGTCACCGGGTCGCCGGCCTTGGCACCGGCGCCGCCGTCCAGGACGTACGGCGTCCAGCCGAGGTAGGAGCCGGAGAACGTCTTGTCGGCGTCCTTGAAGTCACCCACGTTGGCCGAGATCGACCACGGGGCGAGCGAACGGCGGCTGTCGGAGACGAGGATCGGGTTGATCTTGCCGCCCGCGACGAAGTGGTCGCCGTCCTGCTCCTTGGCGGTACCGAGGTCCACCAGGCCGTTGTAGCCGTCGATGGTCCAGCCGAACTCACCCGGAGCCGGGTTGGGGACGTCGACCTGCAGGTCCTGCTTGTCCCCGTGGTACGGGTGCACCGTGACGTCGTCGACGTGCGAACCGACCGGCTGGTCGGCGCCGTTGGCGGCGCTGCGGATGTTCTCGACCACGAGCTTGTCGTTGCGCACCTGGACCTTGACGTAGGTGCGGACGTGCTCCTGGTTCTGGACCGAGTTGTACCAGTAGCTGTTCGGGTTCAGCGGGTCGGCGCCGTTGCCCGCGCCGCTGGTGCCGCTGCTGTCCGGCTTGGTGATGTCGTAGTACTTCGAGCCCGAGGCGGAGTTGGCCGTCACGTAGAGGACGCCGCCGGGACCCGGGTACACGTCGGAGGCACCGGGCTGCTCGGCCGGGTTCTCCTTCTCACCGTTCTTGATCAGGTAGCTGCGGGAGTAGCTGTGGTCGTGGCCCTGCAGGACCAGGTCCACCCCGAGCTTGGAGAAGGTCGTCGGGAAGTCCGTACGACGCAGCTTGTTGTCGCCGTCCTTGGCGTGCGAGGCCGGCGAGTAGATGGCGTGGTGGTAGACGAGGACCTTCCACTTGGCCTCGTTGCCGTGCTTGTTGATGACGTCGGTCACGTAGTTGACGTGCGCCGCGTCACCGCCGCCGTTGGCGGAGTTGTAGCTGTTGCTGTTCAGGTCGATGAACAGCACGTCCTTGTAGATGTACCAGTAGTCACCGCCCGACTTGGTGCCCGCGGGGTTCCCGTTGTCGTAGTACGGGGCCGAGCGGTCGGTGTTCGGGGTGGTGAAGTGCTGCTCGTAGGCCTTGCCGCCGACGTCGTGGTTGCCGATGGTGGCCGCCCACGGGTACTGGCGCAGTCCGTCGGGGGCGAGGAAGGAGTTCCACTGGGACTCGGTGTTGGCCGTCTCGACCTGGTCACCGCCCGACACCAGGATCTCGGCGTTCGGGTTGGCCTTCAGCGAGACGTCGACCGTGTCCTGCCAGCCGGCCTGGTCGGCGGCCAGGTTGCCCGACGAGCCGATCTGCGGGTCGCCGTAGAACAGGAAGTCGTACTCGCCCTCGAAGTCCTGCGTCTTGAAGGAGTACGCGGTGGACCAGTTGCCCTCGCTGCCGACGCGGTAGGAGTACTGGGTGTTCTCCTTCAGGCCGGTGATCGTCGCGTGGCGGTTGAAGCCGCCGCTGGTGGCGATGTTCGCCGCGCCGATGGCGTCGAAGGTGGCGGAGCCGGCCGGGAACTGGCCGTCGGTCACCTGCGCGGTCGGGGCGACCTGGATCTGCTGCGCCGTGTCGGCGGAGGAGTACCAGGTCACGGTGCGCTGGGTCTCGTTGGCGCCGACACCGAGGACGATGCCGCTGAGGGTGGCGGTGTCGGCGGCGGACGCCGAGGTCACCAGCCCGTTGCCAAGGGCAACCGTCAGGCCGAGGAACGCCGCGGTGGCCCCGGTGGCCACACGGCGCCGCGCGGACCCGGGGGTCCGCGAGGAGTTGCTCGATCTCATTTTTGTCTTTTCCTTCTGTGCACGAATCGTGTGCATCGAGTGGAGAACCCCACGCTCACCTCGGCAGGTAAAGCGAACATAAATGCGAGCTACGTGATAGTTGAACAACGCACGAGCCCTGGACGCAGTCTCAGAATCCGGACACTCGTTGCACGAACCACACCAGCCCCATCACGGACACCCCTGCCGATATCCCGCCCGTGGCCCACAGCCCGGCCCGCGCCGAGCGGCGGCGCAGCAGGATCAGCAGCGGGAAGACGAGGGCGATGACGGCCAGTTGGACCACCTCGATGCCGACGTTGAACACCAGCAGGGACCACAGCAGCGTCCACGACCACGCCTCGTCGATCCCCAGCGCACCCGCGAAGCCCAGGCCGTGCACGAGGCCGAAGCAGAACACGACGCCGAGGCGGGTCCAGCCGGCCCGGTCCAGGCTGAAGTGCCCCTGCCCGGGCGCCTCGAGCTCGGTCGCGTGGTCGCCGCGCCGCCAGATCCGCCACAGGTACCAGCCGGCGACCACGGCGATCGACAGCGCGATGACGGGCTCCACGATCCGCGCGGGCACGTCGACCACGCCCAGCGCGGCGAGCATGAACGTCACCGAGTGCGCCAGGGTGAAGCTGGTGGCCGCCAGCACGATCTCGCGCGGCCGCCGCGAACCGGCGATCAGGGCGAGCAGGAACAGGATGTGGTCGATCCCGGTCAGCAGGTGCTCGGCGCCGAGCCGGAAGAACTCCCAGAACCGCTCGTACCAGGACTGGCCGAGGGAGAAGGACGGGTGCTCGGAGTCGAGCGCGGCACTGCCCGAGCCGCCGTCGAGCGCGTACGTGACGATCGTCTTGGTGCCCTTGACGTAGCCCTCGGAGTCGGGGAACAGTCCGCTGCGCACCTCGCGGTCCTCGCCCTGCGGGCAGTTCCAGTCCAGCCGGAGGGTGGCGTACGGTACGCCCTCCCGCCGGCCCATCGTGAAGCCGCCGGCCGGGGTCGCGGTGCAGGCCTTGCCGTCGGAGGCCACCGTGAAGCGCTCGGCGGCGTACGCGACGGCCGACTTCGCGTGCGCCTCCAGCGCCGCGGCCTGCGCGGCGGAGTCGCCGGCGTCGAACGCGGCGGTCCCTTCACGGAAGAGGGTGTCGTCGTGCTGGTAGTCGGCGGCGGACACGACGAAGAGGTCGTACTCGAGCTCCAGGGTGGTCCGTATGCGGCCCCCGTCGGCCGGGGCGACGTCCGCGTACACGGTCGAGGTGAACCCGTGCGCGAATGCGGACTGCTGCCCGAGGCCGAGGAGGGCGATCACCGCCGCGATGATCCCGACGAGGCTGCGGCGGAGGCGATGTGACATGTGGCTCCTTCAGGTTGCCACTGCACGGTGCACGTCATGGGTGAACCGGAACCGGCCGGCCGGCGAATCGTGCGAAAACAAGTCCGAGAACAGGCCCCCGCGGATGGAGCCGAAGCGGGACGGATTGCAGGATGGGGGCGGCACCACCTGTCACCACCCGGAGGTCGATCGCCTTGCGCCCCCCGCTTCGAGCCGCCGCCACCCTGGCCGCGGCCGCCGCGCTGCTCACCGGATGCGGCTCCGGCGACGACTGGTCGGAACCGCATCCCCGGCCCAGTGCCGTCGGAACGCCCGGCCCCGGCTTCGTCGACCGCGCCGCCCCGCCCGCCCCCGAGGCCACCGCCACCCCGCGGCCCGGCTCCTGGTCGGGGGTCCACCCCTCGAAGGGCTACCGCGTCGTCCTGCTCACCTCGGGCGACGACCGCCCCACCAAGAGGCTCGTGACCGCCGTGGAGGAGTGGGCCGAGGCCGAACACGTCGACCTCAGGAAGGTCGTCGCCGACCACCCCGCCGACCTCCTGCCCACCGTCACCCGGGCCCTGGACATGCACGCGGACCTCATCGTCGGCGCGGGCAACGCCCTGATCGACCCCTTGGCCACGGTCACCCCGAACCACCTCTCCCAGCAGTTCCTCGTGGTGGGCGCGGAGTTGGCCGAGCCCACCGCCAACGTGACCGCGGTCGACTGGTCCGGCGCGTCGTTCCGCGGCGAGGGCCTCGGCATGTCCTCGACGTACGACCCCGCCACCTTCACGCCCGCCCGCTGCGCCGCGGCGATCCGCGCGGGCGTCGCGGCCGTGCTGGGCGGCGTGACCGGGATCGTCCTCTGGCTCGACGAGCACGCGGGCTAGCGTCCCGCCGTGCCCATCCCCCGGCGATCCGCCGCCGAGGCCCTGTCCCGAACCCTGCGCCGCCACGGCGCCGCGCCCGACGCCGTCAGCGACGTCGGCGTGGCCTGGGAGGCGTTCGCCGAATTCCTGGCCGTCGAAGTCGAGGGCGTCGAGGAGGCCGACGGCGACGGCTTCATCGCCGAATGGGGCCGGTGGGACTGGAACGACGACCTGCCCGCGCTCTCGTTCGGGCGGCTGCTCGCGGTCCGCGACACCGGCGGCGACGCCGCCCACCGGCAACCGGAGTACTGGAAGGTGGAGCTGCAACTCTGCTTCGCCGAGGATCCGGCATGGGCCGAACTGCACGACCTGGGCCTCCAGGACACCGGATTCGACCACCACGCCATCGGTGCGCCCAGGACCGCCGCGCTCGCGGAGACGCTCCGCTTGATCCAGTCCTGTCCGCAGTTGGCCGCCATGTGGCGGGCCACGCCCGTGCGCAGCGCCGTCACCTTGGAACGCGCGGGCTGATCGCGTGCGCCTGCGGTGGCACCACGCGGCAGCACGTGGTGCCACTCGGTGCCAGCTGGTGCCACATCGCACCATGGATGGCGCATCAGGCACGGATGGCGCCACGGTGACCCAGACCGCCGCCATGGCATTTTCCCAGCTCAGAGCGCCAACCCACCCGCCCGCACCCCGCATGGCACCACGGGGGCTTGCGTATGGCGCCATAGTGATGCCATGATGGCGTCATGGACCTCACCCCGTATGTCGACACCCTCCGCCGCGAACTCGCGGTGGCCGCCGAAGCCGGCGGGGAGGAAGCCCGCGAGCTGGCGGAGCGGCTCACCGCTCCCCTGGAGTCGGCGACCCGCCTGACCATGCTCAACGTGCTCTCCGCGGCGATGGACGAGATCACCCGCGAACTCGCCCCCGGCTCGGTCGACGTACGGCTTCGCGGACTGGACCCCGACTTCGTGGTGACGCTGCCGCCCGCCGGCGGCGGCCCCGCGGAGATGGGCGCCGCGCCCGTCGAACCGCACAGGACCCCGGTCCCGGCCGAGGGCGACGAGGGCGGCACCGCCCGCGTCAACCTGCGCCTGCCGGCGCATCTCAAGACCCGCGCCGAGGAAGCCGCGAGCCGCGAGGGCCTGTCGGTCAACGCGTGGCTGGTACGGGCCGTGTCGGCCGCGGTCGACGGCGCGCCGCAGCCACGCGCGACGGAGAAGACCCGCACCACCGGACAGAGCTTCCGGGGCTGGGTGCGCTAGCCGCGCCCGCGCCCCGCCCCACGTCACCCACACCACGTCCCACCAGCGGGGACGACCCAAGGACTCAGAAGGACGGGACAGCCATGCCTACTTTCGACACCCCCGAACCGATCTCGGTCACCGCCCACGTGGGCGCCGGTTCCATCCGGTTCACCGCGGGCGACCGCTCCGACACCGTCGTCGAGGTGCGGCCGCGCGAGCCGAAGCGGGACAAGGACGTACGGGCCGCCGAGCAGACCGAGGTCACCTACGCGAGCGGTGCCCTGACCGTCAGGACGAAGGAGCGCTTCCTCATCGGGCCCAGCGGCGTCGTCGACGTGACGGTCGAGCTGCCCACGGGCTCGGGCGTCGACGTGACCGGCTCCTGGACCCAGGTGCTCGGCGAGGGCCGGCTCGGCGAGGTCCGGGTGAAGACCTCGTCCAACGACGTGCGCTTCGACACCACCGGCCCGCTGCAGCTGACCGCCTCCCACGGCACGGTCACCGTCGACCGGGTCGAGGGTCCGGCCGAGATCACCACCAGCTCCGGCAGCCTGCGCGTCGGCACCATCGACGGCCCCGCCGACATGAGGAACTCGCACGGCACCACGACCGTCGGCGCCGCGCTCGGCGAGCTGCGGGTGCGCGGAGCGCACGGCAACGTCGACATCGCGCGCGCCGAGAGCTCGGTCACGGCCACCGTCGCCCACGGCAACCTGCGCGTCGCCGAGGTCGCCCGCGGCGCCGTCCGCCTGGAGACCTCCTACGGCGCCATCGAGATCGGCGTCCGCGAGGGCACGGCCGCCTGGCTCGACGTCAGCTCCGAGCGCGGACAGGTGCGCAACACGCTCGCCGGCTCCGAAGCCCCGCAGAAGACCGAGGACACCGTCGAGGTCCACGCCCGGACCCGCTGGGGCAACATCGAGATCCACCGCGCCCAGGCCTGAGCCGCACGACCTCGCCACGCCCGTCCCCCACCCACTTCAGCCTTCGATCGGAGGGCCCCATGCCTTCATCTGTCATGCCCACGCCCAGGAAGCGCGACGGCCACGCGTCGCCGGCCGCCGTCTCAGCCGTCGGACTGCGCAAGTCCTTCGGCGACAAGACCGTCCTCGACGGCATCGACCTGCGCATCCCCGCCGGTTCCGTGTTCGCGCTGCTGGGTCCGAACGGTGCCGGCAAGACGACGGCCGTGAAGATCCTGTCCACGCTCATCACCGCCGACGGCGGGCAGGCGCAGGTCGCCGGCCACGACCTGGCGACCGAACCGCAGGCCGTGCGTGCGGCGATCGGGGTCACCGGCCAGTTCTCCGCCGTCGACGGGCTGATCACCGGCGAGGAGAACATGCTCCTCATGGCGGACCTTCACCACCTGTCCCGGAGCGAGGGCAGGCGGGTGGCCGCCGAACTCCTGGCGCGCTTCGACCTCACCGACGCCGCCGGCAAGCCCGCCTCCACCTACTCCGGCGGCATGAAACGCCGCCTGGACATCGCCATGACCCTGGTCGGCAAGCCCCGCATCATCTTCCTCGACGAACCCACCACCGGCCTGGACCCCCGCTCCCGCCACACCATGTGGAAGATCATCCGCGAACTCGTCACCAGCGGCGTGACCGTCTTCCTCACCACCCAGTACCTCGACGAAGCCGACGAACTCGCCGACCGCATCGCCGTACTCGACAACGGCACCATCGCCGCCGAGGGCACCGCCGAAGAACTCAAGCGCCTCATCCCCGGCGGACACGTCCGCCTCCGCTTCACCGACCCCGCCGCCTACCGCGACGCCGCCACCGCCCTGCCCACCGCGACCGGCGACGACGACGCCCTGACCCTGCACATCCCCAGCGACGGCAGCCAGCAGGCCCTGCGCACGCTCCTGGACCAGCTCGACACCGCCGCCGTCCACGCCGACGAACTGAGCGTCCACACCCCCGACCTCGACGACGTCTTCTTCGCCCTCACCGGCAACGACACCCGCGTCCCGAACCAGCCCACGGAGGCCCTGCGATGAGCACCCTGTCCCTCGCCCTGCGCGACTCCTCGACGATGCTGCGCCGCAACCTCCTGCACGCCCGCCGCTACCCCTCCCTCACCCTGAACCTCCTGCTCACCCCGATCATGCTGCTCCTGCTGTTCGTCTACGTCTTCGGCGACACCATGAGCGCCGGCATCGGCGGCGGCACCCCCGACCGCTCCGCCTACATCGCCTACCTCGTCCCCGGCCTGCTCCTGATGACCATCGGCAGCACCACCATCGGTACCGCCGTCTCCGTATCCAACGACATGACCGAGGGCATCATCGCCCGCTTCCGCACCATGGCCATCCACCGCGGCTCCGTGATCGTCGGACACGTCATCGGCAGCGTCCTGCAGTCCGTCGTCAGCGTCGTCCTCGTCGGCGCCGTCGCCGTCGCCATCGGCTTCCGCTCCACCGGCGCCACGCCCCTGGAATGGCTCGCCGCCCTCGCCCTCCTGGTTTTGTTCGCCACCGCGCTGACCTGGATCGCCGTCGGCATGGGCCTGGTCAGCCCCAACGCCGAGGCCGCCAGCAACAACGCCACGCCGTTGATCCTCCTCCCGCTCCTGTCCAGCGCCTTCGTCCCTCTCGACGCCATGCCCGGCTGGTTCCGGCCCGTGGCCGAGTACCAGCCCTTCACCCCCGCCATCGAGACGCTCCGCGGTCTCCTCCTCGGCACCCCGATCGGCGTCAACGGCTGGATCGCCACCGCCTGGTGTGTCGGCCTCACCGTCCTCGGGTACCTGTGGGCCACCGCGAAGTTCAACAGCACCAGCAGGTCCTGACCCCCGTACGCGCACCACGGCAGGAGGGCCCGCGAGGAACGCGGGCCCTCCTGCCGTGGGTCAGTCCGTCGTGAGGTGCGTGTCCATCACCGTCACCAGCGCCGCCCGCTGTGAAGTCCCCTTCGGCGCGCGGGTCTGGTCGAGCCGCAGTGCCGCGGCACGGCCGCGCAGGGTCAGGGTCATCAGCTGGTTGCCGAACCAGGGGCCGTCCAGCTTGCGCCAGCGCAACGCGGGGGCGACGGCGCGGCCGTGCCGGGTGAGGGCGCGGCCGATGAGGCGGGCGGGGCCGGTCCAGGCGAAGCGGAAGGCGAGCCGCATGTAGCCGGGGATCGTGTTGTGGACCGGGGAGCAGGTGAGTTGCAGCAGCCGGGAGCGCAGGGGCGTGCCGGGGCGGTGGGCCTCGGCGGTGTAGGCGTGGTGGACGTCGCCGGACAGGACGCAGATCGTGGCGGGGGCCTCGGGATCGTCGGCCGCGTCGGTGAGGATCCCGGCGAGGTCGTCGAAGGAGTCGGGGAAGGCCGACCAGTGTTCGAGGTCGCCGGCCTGGCGCAGGCGTTCGCCGCGGTGGGTCCAGCGGTGTCCGCGGCTGCCGCGGCAGAGGGCGGCGCTCCAGGCCTCGGCGGCGTGGACGGCGTGCGGGAGGAGCCAGGGCAGGGAGGTGCCGATGAGCAGGTGGTCGAAGCTGCCGTCGGGGCGGGCGTTCCCCCGCAGCCAGTCGAGTTCCTCCGGGTCGAGCATGGCGCGTTCGTGCTCGTCCAGGACGCGGGCGGCGCGTGAGTCGACCATCAGCAGGCGGGTGCGCCCGAGGTCGCGGCGGTAGCTCCAGCGGGTGTGCGCCGGGTCGGCCTCCACGCGGGCGGCGAAGGCGCGCAGGGTCTCGGTGCCGTCGTCGGCCGCGCGTACCGCCGCGAGCAGCTTGTCCGCGGCGAGTTCGGCGGGGGTGAGGTTGCCGAGGTGCTGGTGGACCCAGTACGAGGTCAGGCCGCTGGTGACGCGTTCGTGCCACCAGGCCGTCTCCCGCATGGTGTTGCGCCACGTGTGGGAGGTGTTCCAGTCGTCTATCACGTCGTGGTCGTCGAAGATCATGCAACTGGGCACGGTGGACAGCAGCCAGCGGATGTCCGGGTCGAGCCAGGACTCGTAGTAGAGGTGGGTGTATTCCTCGTAGTCGGCGACCTGATCCCAGGGCGGCTCGTTCAGGTCGCGGCGCCGGGCGAGCCAGCGGCGGGTGGCCGCGGAGGTCTCGTCGGCGTAGATCTGGTCGCCGAGCAGCAGCAGGAGGTCGGGGCGGGGCGCGTCGCCGGAGGCGATGTGGTGGGCGAGGGTGTCCAGCGCGTCCGGGCCGAGGGGGTCGGGTTCGTCCGGGGGCGGTGCGGCCCAGCGGCAGGAGCCGAACGCGACGCGCAGCGGCCGTCCGTCCCCTTCGCCGTCGCTGTCGTGTGCGGCGGTGCGGATGGTGCTCGGCGGGTACGGGGAGCCGGGCAGCGGCCAGACCTGCTGCCCGTCGAGGAGGACGCGGTACGCCGTGGTGGTGCCGGGGCGCAGCCCGCCCACGGTGACGATCGCGTAGTGGTGCCCGGCGATCTGCCAGGTGTGCTCGCTGCCGTCGGCCCCGTCGTCGCAGGCGACGGTCACGGTGGCGGGGCGGTCGGCCTCGACCCACACGGTGGCCGTGTCCTCGTCCACGTACCTCAGCAGCGGGCCCAGGCGCAGTTGTGCCATGGCGGTCGGCCTTCCCTCCGTCGTCGTGAGTTGTGGACGTCGGAGGGAAGGCGTGAGTTCCCGACCGCGCCCCGGCCGTGGTCCCGGCGGCCGGGGCGGAGCCGGGACGTGGGATCAGCAGCCGCCGAGCACGCTGCTGAGCTTGCTCTTCTCGGCGGAGTCGACCGACAGGCCGTAGTAGTACTTCACCTGGACCCAGGCGCGGACGTAGGTGCAGGCGTAGGCGGTGCGCGACGGCATCCAGGTGGCCGGGTCCTGGTCGCCCTTGGCCTGGTTCACGTTGTCCGTGACGGCGATGAGCTGCGGGCGGGTGAGGTCGTTGGCGAAGGACTGGCGCTTGGCGGTGGTCCAGGCGGAGGCGCCGGAGTCCCAGGCCTCGGCGAGCGGCACGAGGTGGTCGATGTCGAGGTCGGAGGCGGCGGTCCAGGTGGCGCCGTCGTAGACGGAGTACCAGGAGCCGCTGGTGGCGGCGCAGGCCGAGTCGGTCACGACACCGCTGCCGTCGCGCTTGAGCACGGTCTCACGGGTGTTGCAGGCGCCGCTGATGGTGATCCAGTGGGGGAAGAGGTCGCGGTTGTACCCGGTGCGGTTCTCGGTGGCCACCTTGAGCGAGGCCAGGTAGGTGCGGGCGGTGGCCGCGCTGACGGGGGTGGGGAGCGCCGCCTGGGCGGTAGGGCCGTTCAGGGTCGCGAAGCCGGCGAACAGGCTGGTGAGAGCCATGAGGAGACCCAGGCGTCGACGCGCGTAGACACTGCGCCGCGCGAGAGCACTGCGTATCCGGGACATAGGGAACTCCCTTTGATGTGGGGGTGTTTGGCCACTGAAACCGCTGGCCATCCTTCTGCTGGGACGTTTCTGCGGGACAAGCGGCAGGTAACAGGTTGGCGACATGGACACGTCATGTCTAGAGGTCGGACGGCACCGGATCCGCCCTCGCGCGGGCCGGCTCCCCTACGGCCCGGGCGCGGTAGGCGTGCGTGCCGGTGCGTCAGAAGCCCGGCGAGCCCGGCCCGATCGCGGTGCGCGCCGCATGACGCGTCATCCGCCGCGCCCGCACGGCTGCGTGCCGGAGTTCCGTCGGCTCCGGTGATTCCCGCTCTGTCCGGCTGCTCTTTCCCCTGGGGCTGCACCGACACGACTGCGGAGCGCGGTGAGGCCGGAGTCAGGGTGCAGGTCGAGGACACGTACCGCCTCGAGCCCCACCCGCAGGTGCCCTCCGAAGGCGACCAGGTCCGCTTCCGCTACCGCTTCGACGGCGCCGACGGGAGATCCGAGCCCGTTCTGGACGCCTGCGCGGTCGACAAGGAGCGCGTGGCGCCGGGGTGTCGGACGGTCTCTTCGTCCCAGGCGTTCGGACCGGACGGCGACCCCACGGCCACCGACTGGCTCGCCGTCGAGCACCCCGAGCAGGTTGCCGGAGTGCTGTTGACGGTGGCGGGCCGCATCCCCCGGCGCCGGCCCGCATCGGGGACCGGTTGTAAGCCGTCGTTCAGTCGGCGAGCCGGCGATGCGGGGCGGCCTGCGCGGCACCGAACTCGGTCACCGCGTCGCGGACGATGGCCTCGAGCCGGGCGTGGTGCGCGCCGCGCCAGTACGGGCGCTCGCACTCGGCGCACTGCGCGAACACGTCGTAGCTGCGGCGGGTGCCGTGCTCCAGCTTCTCCCAGACCGCGTCCCTGTCGGCCTCCCGCAGCGGCCCGTTGCAGGCCGTGCAGCGCGTCCAGGGTTCCAGGGCGGGCGCGAACCGGCCGAGCACGTCGCGCAGTTGCTCGTCGGGCTGGTCACTGTAGACGTAGGCGCCCGCCCACAGCTCCCGGCGGCGCAGCAGGCCGCGGTCGCGTGAGAGCATCACCCGGCGCTCGGCGGCCGACCGGGCGGCCAGCGCCGGGTCGCCGATGTCCTCGCTCTCGTACGCGGCGTCGACCCCCAGCAGGCGCAACCGCCGGGCGAGCGTGCCCAGGTGCACGTCGAGCAGGAAGCGCAGGGGCGCGCCCGGCACCGGCTGCGGCCGGGTGACGGGCTCGACCTCCACATGGTCGCCCGCGGCCGGCACGTACGAGACGGGGACCTCGCGGCCGTCGGCCAGCAGCCGGCCGACCTCGGTGAGCGGGACCCCGAGCGACTCCACGACGTGCCCCAGGGTGGACACCCCGTCGGTGACGACGGTCGTCCGCCCCTCCCGTCGCGCCGCCGCGGCGAAGAGCCGCAGCGCGGAGGCGAAGCTGATGCCGATCTCGGGTCCGTTCAAGCCGCTCACCCCGCCAGGATGTCATCTCGGCGGCCCGTTGTTGTGTGCGGGTTGTTTGCGCCTGCGGCGGGCGGTTTCCCCGCCCGCCCTCCCGATTGCCCGGCGCGGTCAGTGACCGCGCCGCGGGGTGCGTGGTGGGCCGGGGGCGGGGCCTCCGGGGCTGCACGTCCTGGACTGGGTTATTTACGTGCATGGCGGGCGGTACTTGTTGTGCCCCGGATGCCGCACACAAATATCCCGCAGCGTCCAGAACATCCACCCCTACGACCCCGCCCCCTCCGAATCGTGGGGCGACCAACGGCCGGTGGGGGGTGATGGGGGGCGCCCCTCCCCGCACCGCTGGGAACCGCCCCCAGCAGGAGGTCCCCGGCCGCAGGCCGAGCAAGGGTGCACGCACCACTGGCCGGGGGCGGCACCTCCCACGGGACGACTGGCGCACCTCACCCGCGGGTGCTCGCAGGGCTTGCCTATGTCACGGCGACGCCGAAGGCCGCCAGGCGGCAGATCACGACGATTGCCGATCGGCCCTGGCGTCCGGCGGGCGTCCGACTCGCAACCAGGTTCAGTCTCGGGACCACACCGAGTGAGGCCGCCCCTGAGCGAAGCCCGAAACAGGGCAACACGCACACGGCAACGGGCCGCTCAGCAGAGCGATCAGCGCCCGCGCGCCCTATCGCCGGCATCGGCCCGAGCACCCCGAAAGACCTTCAGGTCCGATCGCGGCGGAGCTGGCGGGGGCCTCAGCCACCACCCCCATGGCCGTGGGCGTTCAGTCCCGGACCGCCCTCAACCACCCACCGGCCGTCAGCCGCCCAGTGATACGGAGGGGGCGGGGTCGTAGGGGTGGATGTTCTGGACGCTGCGGGATATTTGTGTGCGGCATCCGGGGCTCGGACATGGACCGCCCGCCATGCACGTAAATAACCCAGTCCAGGACGTGCAGCCCCGGAGGCCCCGCACCCGGCCCACCACGCACGCCGCGAGGCGGTCACTAACCGCGCCGGATGGGGGTCCCCCGGCCGAAGGCTGGGGGAGGGAGGGCGGGCGGGAGATGCCCGCCGCAGGCGCAACGCACCTGCATACGACAACCGACCGGCACACAAAGAACGCACCCCGGTCCGGGCGCCGCAGGCGCTACCCGACGTGCAGCAGAAGCGTCCCGTCCGCCGCGGCCTCGACGCGGACCCGCGCGAGCGTGTCGACGTGGACCGTGGGCTCGTGCGCCGCCGCACGAGGGCCGACGCCGACCACGCGCATGCCCGCGGCCTTGGCGGCCGCGATGCCGACCTCGGAGTCCTCGAAGACCACGCAGTCCTCGGGCCCGAAGCCCAGTTCGGCGGCGCCCTTGAGGAAGCCCTCCGGGTCGGGCTTGCTGGCGCTGACGCTCTCCGCGGTGACCATGACGGCGGGCAGCGGGAGGCGGGCGGCACTCATGCGGGCCCGGGCGAGGGCGTCGTCCGCGGAGGTCACCAGGGCGTGCGGGCGGCCCTGCAGGGCCGCCATGAAGGCCGGGGCCCCCTCGACCGGGACGACGCCGTCGACGTCGGCGGTCTCCTCGGCGAGCATGCGGGCGTTGTCGGCGTGGTTCTCCGCCATCGGACGGTCCGGGAGCAGCACCGCCATCGTGGCGTAGCCCTGGCGGCCGTGGACGACCTTCATCACGGCGTCGCCGTCGAGCCCGTGCGTCCCGGCCCACCGGCGCCAGCAGCGCTCGACCACGGCATCGGAGTTGACCAGCGTGCCGTCC
This sequence comes from Actinacidiphila glaucinigra, assembly GCF_035918135.1. Taxonomy (NCBI): domain Bacteria; kingdom Bacillati; phylum Actinomycetota; class Actinomycetes; order Kitasatosporales; family Streptomycetaceae; genus Actinacidiphila; species Actinacidiphila glaucinigra. Next base: position 6,071,042 of record NZ_CP109144.1, on the reverse strand, counting down.
ATGTCCAGCAGCAGAGCGCGGGCGGGGACGACGGTGGACGGCGACAGCATGGAACTCCCTCGGACGTGCAAGCAAGTGGCCCGCCCGCCGGTCAGGGGAAACGGGCGGAACCACTTTGTTCCTACACGATACAAAACCGTGCGGTGGTTCCGCCAGGGGGGGGTGCCGCAGCGGTGCCGCGGCCGTGCCGCGGCGCGGCCGCCGCCGGGGCGGCCGCGCCCCGCCGACCTCATGGCGCGTCGCCCGTCCCGTCCACGTACTGCAGCAGTCCGTAGGTGAAGCCCGCGCTCCGGCGGGCGGCCCCCGACGGGGCCCGCGGGTCGGTGAACTCCAGCCGCCAGCGGGTGGGGGCGTCGCCCTCCAGGGGCCGCGCGGGCGGGAAGGCCCGGGCCACCTCGTCGACGGTGCAGGACCAGGGCGTGAGGTCGTCGAGGTCCGACAGCCGCGGCCCCTGCTCCCCCGGGGCGCGGACCAGCCACTCGTTCCAGACCGCCCCGCCGCCCGGAGCGCACAGCACCTCGAACCGCAGGGTCGGCCACAGCGGGACCGGCCACAGCAGCGCCGGGCAGGTGAGGTCTCCCACTGTGCGCCGAAGCACCGCCTCGGGCGGCCCGAGCACGGCACGGTAGCGGCGCTCGCCGCGCGGGAAGCCCTTGGCGTGCCCCCAGGCCTGCCAGCGGCGGTTCGCCTCCCGCATCTCGGTACGGCTCGCCCCGAGCGTGCGCAGCGCCTCCTCCACCAGTTCGGGCCGGTGGTCGGCCATGCGCCGCAGCAGTACCAGCTGGAAGCCCCTCGGCCCGAAGTCGTCGATCGCCACGCCCCCATCCTGCCGGAGCGCCCGGACGGCCGGGTACGACGGCGCCCGCCGCGGGACCGGGTCCCGGGGCGGGCGCCGTGCGCGGGATGCGGCGGCCGGTCAGTCCCAGCCGTTTCCGTTGCCGTTGTCGTCGTCGTTGCCCGGCGTGTTGCCGGTCTTCGCCTCCAGGGCCGCACGGGTGTTGGGCCCGTAGACGCCCTGCGGGTCGCCCTTGACCCCGTTGAAGAACTGGAAGCGGGCGACGGCGTCGCTCACCTTCCGGCTGTAGTCGCCGTCGGAGGGGCCGTAGTAGAGCCGTACCGCCTTGAGGCGGTTCTGGAGGTCCACGACGGCGGGACCGGTGTCGCCGCGCTGCAGCGTCACGGGCGCGGCCGGCGGAGGCGGCGAGCTGGGCGCCTGGGAGACCTGGCCGCCGGCGGAGGCCGTCGGCCGGGACGCGCTGACGCTGGGCGTCGGCGCGCCGGTCGTGACCGACGCCGAGGCGCTCGCGGAGGCGAGCGTGGAGGGGCTGACGCCGGGTGAGGCCGAGCGCGAGGCGGAGGCGGAGGCCGAGGCCGAGGGCCACGCGGAGGAGGGCAGTTCCACCGCGGGCTCGGAGGCGCCCCGGTCGGGGGCCGCCTCGGTGCGGTCCGGTATTCCGGTCAGCTGGGCGGTCAGGAAGACCGCACCGACGGCGAGGCCGACGGCCCCGATGCCCGCGCCGGCGACGAGCGCGCCACGGCGGCGGCGATGGGCCCCCGCGCGGCGCCGGCCCTCGGCACGGGAGGGGTAGGGCACGAGGTCACGCGACGTGGCGGCCACCGGCACCGGCAGCAGCCGGTCCGAGGAGACCGTGCCGAGGTCGATGAGGTCGGTGTCCTCCTCCTGCCCCGCCGCCCCGCCGGCCCCCTCCGGCGGCATGGGGGGCACGGGCGCCAGGGGCGCGGTCGGCGGATCGTCCGCGGCCTGCGGCGGGAAGGCCTCCGCGGCCCCCGCCGACACGGCGGCCGGGACGGGCTCGTCCGCGTCCGCGTAGTCCTCGGGTCCCGGCACGTACGGCCGTACCCGGAGGGACTCGTACTCGTGCTCCTCCTGCGAAGCCGGTGACCCCGGCTTGTCAGACGCCACCGGCGCCCCCTCCCCATCCCCTGACAGACGCAGTGATTATGCAGACCGCAGTGGCCCGGTGCCCAGGCGCCTCCGGCCCCGACGGTCGTACAAACGGAGCCAATCTCGTGGAAAGGGTGTGAATATTTATAAGGAAGTGACGTGAACGCGGTATCGGAGCCCCCGGTACCCGAGCGGAACGAGTCCCTATGGCGCAGGACGACACCGCTGCCCCAGGGGGGCCGGCCCCGGCGGACGGCCCGGCGGAGGTGACCGACAAGCGGTCCGTGTACGTCGCGATCGGCGCGCTCGCGCTCGGTCTGCTGCTCGCCGCCCTCGACCAGACGATCGTGTCCACCGCGCTGCCGACGATCGTCAGCGACCTGGGCGGCCTCAAGCACCTCTCCTGGGTGGTCACCGCCTACTTGCTGGCCTCCACCGCCGCCACCCCGCTGTGGGGCAAGCTCGGCGACATGTACGGGCGGAAGAAGCTCTTCCAGTCCGTCATCGTGATCTTCCTGATCGGCTCCGCGCTGTGCGGCCTCTCGCGGAGCATGGGCGAACTCATCGCCTTCCGCGCGCTGCAGGGCCTGGGCGGCGGCGGGCTGATCGTGCTGTCGATGGCGATCGTGGGCGACATCGTGCCGCCGCGCGACCGGGGGCGCTACCAGGGCGTGTTCGGGGCGGTGTTCGGCGCGAGCAGCGTGCTCGGGCCGCTGCTGGGCGGACTGTTCGTGGACACCCTCAGCTGGCGCTGGGTGTTCTACGTCAACCTCCCGCTCGGGATCGTCGCGCTCGCCGTGATCGCGGCGGTGCTGCACATCCCGGTACGGCGCACCACGCACCGCATCGACTACTGGGGCATGGCACTGGTGGCGGCCGCGGCGACGTGCCTGGTGCTGATGACCTCGCTGGGCGGCACGACCTGGCCGTGGGGCTCCTGGCAGATCATCGGGCTCGCGGTGCTGGGCGTGCTGCTGGTCGGGCTCTTCGTCCTCGTCGAGCGGCGGGCCGAGGAACCCGTGCTGCCGCTGCGGCTGTTCCGGATCCGCACCTTCTGGATGTGCTCGGTGATCTCGTTCGTGGTCGGCTTCGCCATGTTCGGCTCGCTGACCTTCCTGCCGACCTTCCTCCAGGTCGTCCACGGCTACTCGCCGACCTGGTCCGGCGTGCACATGATCCCGATGGTGGTGGGCATGCTGGTGGCCTCCACCGCCTCCGGCCAGATCGTCTCCCGTACCGGCCACTACAAGGTCTTCCCGATCGCCGGCACCGCCGTCACGATCCTCGGGCTGTTCCTGCTGCACCGGCTCGACGAGACCACCGAGGTCTGGGTGCTGAGCCTGTACCTGCTCGTCTTCGGCCTCGGGCTCGGCCTGGTCATGCAGGTGCTGATCCTCGCCGTGCAGAACGCCGTGGGCTACGCCGACCTCGGCGCGGCCACCTCCGGCGCCACCTTCTTCCGCTCCATCGGGGCGGCCTTCGGCGTCTCCATCTTCGGCGCGATCTTCGCGACCAACCTCGCCCGCGGGATCTCCGCCGCCCTCACCGGCCTCACCCTGCCGCCCGGCTTCGACCCGGCCATGGTCCAGTCCGATCCGCGCGGTGTGCGGCAGCTCCCGCCGTCCCTGCGCGACCCGGTGCTGCACGCCTACTCCACCGCCATCACCAGCGTCTTCCTGTGGGCGGTGCCGGTCTGCGCGCTGGCCTTCGTCCTGGCCTGGTTCCTGAAGGAGCAACCACTGCGGCGCACGGTCACCGTGCCCGACGCGAGCGAGACGCTCGGCACCAACCCCGTCGACCGCTCCTCCCTCGACGAGATCGCCCGCGGCCTGAGCGTCCTCGGCAGCCGTGAGGCCCGCCGCGACCTGTACGCACGGATCACCGAGCTGACCGGCCTCGGCCTCCAGCCCGCCGCCGGCTGGCTGCTGCTGTACATCGCCCGCACCGGCTCCGCCGACCCCGTCGACCTCGCCGTGCAGACCACGGTGCCGTACAACGTCATCGAGGGCGCCGCCTTCGAGATCGAGGAACGCCGCTACGCCGTCCGCCGCGGCAACCCGCTGTACCTCACGGAACGCGGCCAGGAGGTCGTGGCCCTGCTCACCGAGGCCCGACGCAAGGTGCTGGCCGAACTCCTCGGCGACTGGGACCCCGAACGCCACGCCGACCTGGCGGCGCTGCTCACCCGGTTGACCACCGAGCTGTGCGGCCAGGACCAGGACCGCCCCGGCCCCCACCGCCCGGCGGCGTGAGCAGCCGGGACAGCCGGGAGGGTCACCGCGGTGACGCGGCGAAGGCGGCGAGCGCGGTGAAGTCGGCCTCGCGCAGGCCGACCCGCGGGTCGACGTGGTGCAGGAGCGCCGGGCCGGGGTGGTGAGCGGCGACCCAGTCCGCGTCGGCGGGGCTCTGCTCGTCGTCGACCCAGGCGAAACGGCGGCCCGCGGCGTACGCCACGAGCGCCTCGGTCTTCCAGTGCACGAGGTCGGGACGGTGGGCCGACAGCGCGGCGCCGAAGTCGACGTACGGCAGCTCGGGAAGCCCGATGACCGGGCCGATCCAGTGGTTGGCCTCCGCCATCCACGTGGTGGCCCAGCACAGTTCGAAGCCCAGCCCGAGCAGAGCCTCGCCGTGGGCGGGGTTGAGCCACACCCGCAGCGGGCGGGAGGAGACGCCGGGCACCGGCACGCGCAGCGTGGTGTAGCCCTCGGGACGCCGGCTGGGCTTGGCCGCGTACGGGTTGAGCGGCCCGTCGACGTCGAGGAAGAGCAGCGGCCTTTCCATGGCCACAGCCTGGCGTCCGGTGATCGCCGACGGCAAGGCGATTTCGGCGGCCGGTGGGCGGCGCCCCGGGGGACGGGGCGCCACGCGGGTTCAGGCCTGCTTCGGCGCGGCCTGCTGGACGACCTCGAAGGACCACACGGTGGATCCGGTGGCGGCCGGCCTGGGGCGCTCGCCGCCGCCCTCGCCGCCCTCGCGGTGCGCGGCCTGCATCGGGCCGGACATCCAGTTGCGGAAGTCCTCCTCGCTGCGCCACCGCGTGTACACGAGGTACTGGTCGGTGCCCTCGACCGGGCGCAGCAGCTCGAACCACTCGAAGCCGTCCGAGCTCTCCACGGCGCCCGCGCGCGAGGCGAACCGCTTCTCCAGGACCTCGCGCTGCTCGGCCGGGACGGTCAGTACGTTGATCTTTACCACGCTGGGCACATGACACCTCTCACCAAGAAGGGACCCGGTCGGGCGCCCGATCCGGACCATGTGCGTGCAGTCTCCTACATCCGGCGGCCCGGGAAGCGCGAGGGCGACGGCAAGTCGTCCCCGGACGCGCGGCGCACCACGACGTGCGCGGCGCCGATCGGTGGTCGAACCGTCACGGCCGCGCGACGCGGGTGAGGACGACCGCGTAGCGGCATTCGGTATCGCCGGTGTTGGCGAAGACGTGCGGGACGGGTTCGTCGATCTCGATCGAGTCGCCCGCGTCGAGTTCGTGCACCGCGTCGCCTTCGTGGAAGGTCAGCCGGCCGTCGAGCACCCAGACGGCCACCCGCTGGAAGGCCAGGGACGCCGCCGGATACGGCACGCGGGCCCCGGGTGGCAGGTGGACCTCGGCGATGTCGGCGGGGAACCGCGGCCCGGTGATCTGGCGCCGGCGGTATCCGGTGGCCGGATCGTGCCATTCCACGGCGTCGGCCGTCCGGTGCACCCCGGTGGCCTCGGCAGGGGTGAGCAGGGCGGAGAGGGGGATCTGGAAGGCGGCGGCCAGTTTGCCGAGGACGACGGCGGTGGGGCTGCTCTCGGCGCGCTCGATCCGGTTGATCATCGCGCGGGACACACCGGAGGCGTCCGCGACCTGAGCCAGGGTCCACCGGCGCCGCTCCCGTTCACTGCGGATGCGAGCTGCGATCTGCGCGACCAGCGGATCTACTATATTGGACACAGCTTCTACTATATGAGATAGGAAGCTCTCCCGAGACCGCACTCCCCGACGCGGTCCCGGGACGGCCGCCGTACCGGCGGAACCGCCGGGCAGGTCCCCGGCGTACGGCCGCGTCCCGGCATCGCCGACGCGTCGGGACCGCGATCTCCGACAACCCGATTCCACCTGCTGGAGGACCCATGGACATCGGTCTCGCACTGCCCACCGCCGGGCCGCAGACCTCGCCGGAGACGATCGTCAAGGTCGCCAAGGAGGCCGAACGGCTCGGCTACTCCGCCCTGTGGACGTTCGAGCGCCTGCTCCGCCCGCTCGACAAGGTCGTGCTGTGGACGGGGGGCGAACCCGCGATGCTGCCGGAGTTCTACGGCTCGGTGTACGAGCCACTGGAGACGCTGAGCCATGTCGCCGCCGTGACCGAGCGCATCAAGCTGGGCACCGCGATCCTGGTGGCACCGCTGCACGTTCCCGTGATGCTCGCCCGCAGGCTCGCCACCCTCGACCGGTTCAGCGGCGGCCGGGTCGTCGCCGGCCTGGGGCAGGGCTGGCAGCACAGCGAGTTCGAGACGGCGAACGTGCCGAGCGGCCGTAAGGGCGCCCGCACGGAGGAATTCATCACGGCGATGCGGGCCGCGTGGGGCCCGGACCCGGTCCGGCACGAAGGCGAGTTCTACCGGATCGCGCCGTCGCAGGTGAACCCCAAGCCGGTCCAGGCCCGCATTCCGGTGCTGCTCGCCGCGAATTCGCCGGCCGCCGTCAAGCGCGCCGCCCGGATCGCGGACGGCCTGATCCCGATCACCTCCTCGGCCGAGGAACTGCGCGGCATCGTGTCCACGTTGCATGACGCCGCCCGGGAGGCGGGCCGCGACCCCGGGGACCTCATGGTGGTCAACCAGGTGCCCTGGCCGACCCCCGTGACCCGTGAACCGATCGGGGAGGGCCGGCCCTTCCTCGGCGGATCGCCCCGGCAGATCGCCGAGGACCTCATGGCCGCCCGCGAGAGCGGTGCGACCGAGGTGTACCTCGCCGGCGGCCAGGGCCTCGGGCTCGACGAGGGCCTGCAGGCCGCCGACGTGGACCCATGGCTCGGACTGCTCGGTGAGGTGATCGAGGAGGCCGACCGCCTCGGCGTCCGCGCGCCGTGAGCACCGGCGGGCGGTGGGCGGTGGGTGGCGCGGGACCGGACGCCGCGGTCTCGCGTCCCCGTCGCGCCGGCGGAAAATCACGTGCTCCCGGCCGGTCCGCGTGTCACGCTGCCCGGCGGAGTCATCGTCCCCGACCTTGAGGAGTGCGCTGTGCCCGAAAGCGGTGCGCATGCGGTGTCGGCCCTGTTCTCGCAGGGGCGGCTCACGGTCATCCCGCGCCGGGCGGCGCGGCGCGAGCAGTTGCTGCGGCATCTGGCCGAGACCCTGTTCCGGCCGGGGCGGGACTACCACGAGCGCGAGGTCAACGAGGCGCTGCGGACGGTGCACGACGACTGCGCGGCCCTGCGCCGCTACCTGGTGGAGGGCGGCTGGCTGGAACGGTCGGCGGACGGGACCGCGTACCGCAGGAAGCGCTGAGCCGCGGCCCGCGCGGACTCGGGCGGGGGCCGTCAGCGGGTGGCGCTGTCCCGCGGCCGGCCCGGACCGTCGGGCCCGGCGGGACCGGGACCGCCCGGCGCGGGCTGCCGCTGTCCCGGTGCGAGCAGCAGGACGCACACGGCGATGACCCAGAGCCCGGCGAGCCCGAGGCCGATGAAGCCGGCGAACGGGATGAACATCAGCACGCCGAGGACGAAGGCGGCCCATCCCAGCCAGTGCGGCAGCGGACCGCCTTCACTGCGCGAGACGGCCAGTCCCGCCCCGAGCAGCATGACGCCGATGCCCGCCAGGATGGGCATGAACAGGTCGCTGCCGAGGGCGTTGAGGGCCTGGAGTGCGCCGCCGCCGACCAGGGGGCGGTCGCTGGCCTCGACGAGGCTGAGGGTGAGCCCGGCGCTGATCCAGAAGCCGAGGGCGGCCAGGATGCCGCCGGCGAAGGCGACCTGGGGCAGCCAGCCGGTGCGGTCGGACGCGGCCAGGACGTGCCGCAGGTAGCCGGCGAAGAACGCCAGGAAGAGTCCGCCGACGAGCAGCAGGTAGAGGCCGACGCCCTGCCTGGTGTCATGGGTGAGGTAGAACGCCCTGACCGCGACCCCGGAACTGCCGATCCCCGGGGTGTCCCCCTGGAGCGCGTAGGAGGCGGCGGCAAGGATCACGGCCGCCAGGCCGGTGAGCGGTCCGAGTCGCATCGGGGGTCTCCGATCCGTCCGTTGGCCCCCCAGACCGGTGGATGTCCGTACCGATGCTGTCACGCCTCGTGTCGGGCCGCCCATCGGCGGCGCCCACCCGGGGCGGGTCCGGTACGGCTCAGAGGGCCTCGGCGACGGCGGCCCGCTCGGGCGTGGCCGAGGCCTGCGCGGGCAGCGTCACCGGGACGACCGTCTGGGCGCGGCGCTCCCGGCGGAAGACGTACGCGGCGAGGGAGCCGGAGCCGACCAGGGCGACGGCGGAGGTGGCGGTGCCGAGCCAGCCGGCGCCGAGCCACTGCCCGCCCGCGTAACCGAGTCCCACGCTGTACGCGGCCCAGGCCAGGCCGGCCAGCGCCGACCAGGGCAGGAACTCGCGGATGCGGCGGTGCGCGGCGCCCGCGCTGAGGCTGACGACGGAGCGGCCGGCCGGGGCGAAGCGGGCGAGCACGACGAGCGCGCCGCCGCCGCGGGACAGGACCGCGCCGAGGATCTCCTGGGCGGTGGAGAGTCGGCGGGAGTGCGCCACGTGCTGGTCGATCCAGTCGCCGCCGCGCCAGGCGAGGCGGTACGCGGCGAGGTCGCCGAGGGTGGAGGCGACGGCCGCGCAGATCAGCAGGGCGAGCACGTCGAGGAGGTCGTTGCCGCCGGCGGCGGTGCCGGCCGTGACGGCCGAGATCAGCAGGACGCCGCTCGGCATCACCGGCAGGAAGACGTCCAGCACGATGGATGCCGCTACCAGGGCGTAGATCCACGGTGAATCGAACAGGGAACCTGCTCCGATGAACACCGCGTCCTCCTCTCCTGGCGAGTGCGCGGCGCCTTCGGGGTGTGAGGCGGTATCGCGCAGAAGCGGTTCTTCTGCGATCCGCTCTCAGCCGTACAGCGTACGCCAGCCATGCTCCTGTGATCCCCTCGGGGCGCGTGACGTTTTCCTCATCTTCGATGGTGAGCATCGGGAATAGCACGCGATTAACCGGGAGGGAGGACAGAACGTCCCCGGAACGAGATGTTCCGCGCAGGCCCGGGTTCACATCATGGACATGCCACGCATTCGGCGTCCCGCAGACCCGGCCCGGAAGTCGCACATGAGTACGCCCGCGGGCCGGCCGGCCCACTCCGGCGGCCCGGAAATCCACGCTCACCCGAATGAGTGAGTGCAGGGCACTCCACCCGGTGGGTAGTTTCCGAGGGGAAAGCGGCCGAAGGCAGGGGGACCACCGCACAACAAACCTCGTTTCAGCGTGAATTGATTGCTCTAACCGCGCCTTTGTGGGCGTGGGCCATCAGGCCGCAAGGGAAGGACCATTCATGACGGTTGAGCCGGGTGTCGCGTCGGAGGCGGCGACGGGTAACGGCCAGTCCCAGCGGAGTCTGGGAACCGCTGCCGCGCGGAATTTGGCGACGACCACCAAATCCGCGCCGCAGATGCAGGGAATCACGTCGCGCTGGCTGCTGCGGGTGCTGCCGTGGGTCGAGGCCGCCGGCGGCGCCTACCGGGTCAACCGGAGGCTCAGCTACTCGGTGGGCGACGGGAGGGTGGACTTCGTCCAGACCGGCTCCGAGGTCCGGGTGATCCCGGCGGAGCTCGGGGAACTGCCGCTGCTGCGCGGCTTCACCGAAGAGGCGGTGCTGGCCTCGCTCGCCGGGCAGTTCGAGCAACGGGAGTACGCGGCCGGTGAGACGATCGTGGCCGCCGGGCAACCGGCCGACCACGTCTTCCTCGTCGCCCACGGCAAGATCAACAAGCTGGCCCCGGCCAAGTGGGACGGCCAGGGCGTGATCGGCAGCATCGCCGACGGCGACCACTTCGGCTCCGAGGGCCTGGCCGGCCCCGACAGCACCTGGGAGTACACCGCCAGGGCGGCCACCCCGGTCACCGCGCTCGCGCTGCCGCGCCAGGCCTTCCAGTCCGTCATGCAGCAGGCCGACGGGCTGCGGGAGCACGTCGCGGGCTTCGTCACCGGAACCCAGCAGGCGCAGAACAAGTACGGCGAGAAGGCCATCGAACTGGCCTCGGGCCACGTCGGGGAACCGGACCTGCCCGGCACCTTCGTGGACTACGACCTCTCCCCGCGCGAATACGAGCTGAGCGTCGCCCAGACCGTGCTGAAGGTCCACACCCGCGTCGCCGATTTGTACAACCAGCCCTACAACCAGGTCGAGCAGCAGGTGAAGCTGACCATCGAGGCACTGCGCGAACGGCAGGAGCACGAACTGGTCAACAACCGGGAGTTCGGGCTCCTGCACAACGCCGACTACCGGCAGCGCATCACCACGCACTCCGGCCCGCCCACCCCCGACGACCTCGACGAACTGATCAGCCGGCGCCGCAACGCCCAGTATCTGCTGGCCCATCCGCGGGCCATCGCGGCCATCGGAAGGGAATTCAACAGCCGCGGTCTGGTGCCGCACAGCATCGACTTCCACGGCCAGCACGTTCCGTCGTGGCGTGGAATCCCGATCCTCCCCTGCAACAAGATTCCGATCTCCCGTGAGAACACCACCTCGATCCTGGTGATGCGCACCGGCCAGGACAACCAGGGTGTGATCGGCCTGCACCAGACGGGAATTCCGGACGAGTACGAGCCCGGACTCTCGGTGCGTTTCATGGGGATCGACGAGAAGGCGATCATCTCCTATCTCGTCAGCACCTACTATTCCGCGGCCGTCCTCGTCCCCGACGCCCTCGGCGTCCTGGAGAACGTGGACATCGCGCGTCCCGGAGCGTAGCCCCGGCGAGCACGCGGCCGCCGCTCCCGGCGGCCGCGTGCTCGCGGAACCCCCGGACGTGGCGGGGGTTTTCCCCACCCCGCTTCCGGTGGGCGGCCTGATTCCGGGCACAACGGGCGCTCCGTAGCGTCCTGGGTATGACGAAGAGCACCCGCACGTTGAGGACATTCGCCGCCGCCGCGGGCGTCGTGGCGCTGATCGGCACGGCGTCCGCCTGCGCGAACGCCTCCGACGACACCGAGCCGGAGCGCAAGAGCTTCGCGCTCGACGGGAGCGAGCTGACCATCGACTCCTCCGACAGCAAGGTCGTGGTGAGGCCGGCCGACGTGGACGAGGTCCGGGTCACCCGGTGGTTCGACGGCTGGGCCGTGTTCGGCGACACCCCGAAGGCCACCTGGTCGATGCACGGCCACACCCTGATCTTCCGCACCAAGTGCCAGGGCGCGGTGCAGAACTGCTCGGTGCGCCACGAGGTGCTGGTGCCGCGCGGGGTCCGCCTGACGGTGGTCAACGGCGACGGCAGCGTGGAGGCGAGCGGCTTCAGCACCCCGCTGAACCTCACCACCGGCGACGGCTCGGTCGTCGTCCGGGACGTGACCGGACCGCTCCGGCTCTCCAGCGGCGACGGCCGGATCGACGCGGGCGGCATCGGCTCCCGCGAGGTCAGCGCCCACACCTCGGACGGCTCGGTGAAGCTGGCCTTCGACAAGGTGCCCGACCTCGTCGAGGCGACGAGCGGCGACGGCCGGGTCAGCGTCGCGCTGCCCCACCAGAGCTACAAGGTCTCCGCGCGCTCGGGCGACGGGCACGTCAGCGTCGACGTGCCCCGCGACGACACCAGCGGCCACGTCGTGACGGTCCGTACGGGCGACGGCTCGGTGAGCGTCACGGAAGCCGGCCGCTGACCGCAACCGCCCGGCCCGTGTATTCGTCCCAGCCAGGTGGGAGACTGGAGCGGACAACCACCGGCGGCGGACCTGCGGGAGAGGGCGACTGTGACGACGGCACGCTCGTGGTGGCGGCGTGGGGACAATCTGCGCGCCGACGCCCAGGCCGCGAAGGACGCCGCCGCCGAGGCGTTCTACGAGCTGGACACGGCCCAGCGCGACCTGGTGATCTCCATAGAGACCATCACCGCGGTCGACAGCTCCCCCGCCGCTCGGCGCGCGAGCGAGGACTTCCGGGCGCTCGGCGAACGCATCGACCAGGTCAGCGCCGCCTACATCGCGGCGGTCGACGCCTACGACCTGGACCGCGACGAGTTGGAGGCCGCCACCGCGGCCCGTGCCCGCACCGAGCTCACCAAGGCGAAGGACGACCTGGTCCGTGCCAGGAAGGACCTGGACGCCTTCGCCCGGGGGCTCGGCCCGCTGCTGGACAAGGCCGAGACCCAGCTCGCCCGTCTCGCCCCGGCCGTGGAACGGGCCCGGCAGGCGCTGCTCGCCGCGTCCAACGCGCTGGACGCCGTACGGGCCTCGGGCCTGCGCGCGGACGACCTCGCGGCCCGGCTGGCCGCCCTCGGCCCGGAGCTGACCAAGCTCAACCAGGGCGCCGGAACGCACGGCGTCCAGGAGACCATCCGGCGCGGCGACGAGGTGCTGCGCACGGCCGAGGCCATCCGCGCCGAGGCCGAGCGGCTGCCCGAGCGGGCCCGTGAGATCGACAAGCGGATCGTGTCGCTGCGCACCCGGACCCAGGCCCTGGCCACCCGCACGGAGGGCGTCGATCCGGTCCTCAGCGAGCTGCGCCGCCGCTTCAGCATGGCGTGCTGGCAGGACCTGCAGCACGTGCCGGAGCGGGCGACGGAGGCCGTGGGCCGCGCGGAGCAGAAGCTCCAGGAGGCCGCGAAGGCCCGGGACGAACAGCGCTGGCCGGACGCGACGGCCCTGCTCGGCACGGTGCGGGCGCTGCTCGACGACGCCGACGGGGCGGTGTCCGCGGCCGGCGACCGGCTGCGGCGGCTCAACGAGGTCAGCAAGGACCCGCAGGGCGAGATCGAGCGGACCCGGTTCGCCGTCCGGGACGCGCAGCGGCTGGCCATGCAGGGCCGCACGACACCGGAGCAGCGGCACGCGCGCCCCCTCGACGAGGCGGTCGCCCGCCTCGACGGCGCCGTCGAAGGCCTCCAGGGACGGCACCCCGACTGGTGGCACTTCCTCACGGAGACGGCGGCGGTGCGCGAGACGGCGGGCCGGGTCGTCGCCGCGATCCGCGAGGACCGCGCCACGGGGCGGGCCTAGCCGCCCCCTGGCGGCCCGCCACCGCCCCACCATCCCCGCCGCCCAAGGGCGTTACCGCGCGGCGCAGGCCGGCGCCGCGCGGATCTCCGCCGCCGGATCGCCCGCGTGGTGGACGCGCTCGCTCGGTTCGATGTTGTCCAGGAACTCCTGGTGGCGGACGGCGTGGAGCAGATGCGCCAGCGGTTCGCCCACGGTGAGCGCCCACCGGAGGTCGGACGCGGGCCGCAGGGCGGACCAGGTGCGGACCCAGGTCTCGGCGGCGGCGTGCCGGCCGGGTTCGTCGAGGAACTCCCGCGGGCGCAGGCCGTCGAGGACGGGATGGCCGTAGTGGCTGTCGGCGAAGTCCACCATCACGACGCGCCGCCCGTCCCAGCGCCAGTCCCCCGGGTGGAAGTCGCCGTGCACGACGGTGTGCGGCAGCCCGCAGGCGTCCAGTTCCGCGACGAGCGCGGGCAGTCGGGCGGCAGGCCCGCGGGCCCGTATCCGCTCCGGCGGGGTGAGTTCCCGCCCGGCGGCGGCGTCCCGCGAACGGTCGTCCGGTGCCGCCGCGGCCCGTCAGCCGCAGCAGCCGCCGCCGCAGCAGCCTCCGCCGCCCGCGGCCGGGCGAGGTGCCGCCGCCCCGGAGGCGGCGGCGGTGCCGCCGACCGCGACCGTCGACAGGAGCTTGACGGTGTCGTCGTGCCCGGCGGGGCACTCCGCCGGCGCGGAGGACTCGGCCATCGGCCGGCTCAGCTCGAACGTGGTGCCGCAGGAGCGGCAGCGGTACTCGTAACGGGGCATGGGCACAGATTAACCACGACTCACAGCCTGCGCGCCAGGGTCAGCCCGTCCGCCACGGTCAGCAGCAGCGCCTCGACGCGCCCGTCGGACGCGACACGGTCGTTGAACGCCCGGATCCCCGCCGTGTCACCCGTGGCGCGCGGGTCCACGACCCGCCCGTGGAAGAGCGTGTTGTCGGCGGCAATGATCCCGCCGGGCCGCATCCGCGGCACCAGCTCCTCCCAGTAGTCGACGTAGCCGCCCTTGTCGGCGTCGAGGTAGACGAGGTCGATCCACGGATCGCGCGGCAGCGCCCGCAGCGTGTCCAGCGCGGGCGCGATCCGCAGGTCCACGCGGTCGGCGACGCCGGCCTTGGCCCAGGCCTCACGGGCGACCGCGGTCCACTCCTCGGAGATGTCGCAGGCGATGAGCCGTCCGTCCGCGGGCAGCGCCTGCGCCATGGACAGCGCGGAGAATCCGGTGAAGGTGCCGACCTCGACGACCTGCCGCGCCCCGGTCAGCCGGACCAGGAAGGCCAGCAGCGGGCCCTGCTCGCGTGCCGACTGCATGGCCGCCGCGGCGCCGAAGCGGGCGCGCGTGATCTCCACCAGCTCCTCCCGGACCGGGTCCAGGGGCGGGTTGTGGTCGAGGACATACGCATACAGTTCGGGCGTGAGCTGCGGGTTCTTGGTCTCGGGCACGGCTGCTCCTTAAGGTGGCGGCATGTACGTGGATGACGTCCTCGCCCTGGTGCCCAGCATGCCAGGCAGGCGGGTGCTGCTGGGGTTGGCGGGCGCGCCCGCGGCGGGCAAGTCGACCCTGGCCCGGGCGATGGTGGAGGGGGTCGACGCGCGCCTCGGCGCGGGCACGGCGGCGTACGTGCCGATGGACGGCTTCCACCTCTCCAACGCCCAGTTGGACCGGCTCGGGCTGCGCGGCCGCAAGGGCGCGCCGGAGACCTTCGACGTGGACGGCTACGTCCATCTGCTGCGGCGGCTGCGCTCCCGGCAGGCCGGCACCGTCTACGCGCCGGACTTCGACCGGGACCTGGACGAGCCGGTCGCGGCGGGGATCGCCGTGCCGCCGCAGGCCCGGCTGGTGGTGACGGAGGGGAACTACCTGGCCGACGACGCCGCCGGCTGGCACGAGGTCAGGGACCTGCTGGACGAGCTGTGGTTCGTCGAGGCCGATCCCGCGGTCCGCGAGGAGCGGCTGCTGGCACGGCATGTGACGGGCGGTCGCACGGAGGCGGAGGCCCGGGCCTTCATCGATGCCAGCGAACGGCCGAACGCGCTGCGCGTCGAGACGACGCGCAGCGCGTGCACGCGGGTGGTGCGGCCGGACGGGGTCAGCGGCGCGCCACGCTGAGCATCCGGCGCAGGATCTCCTCCCCCGCCGCGACGCCCGGCAGGGTCAGGGCGTCGACGTGCGGCGCGCCCCAGCCGGTGTCGGCGAGTTCGCCGTGGCCGGGGCGCCAGGCGGTGTGGGCGGCGAGCAGCAGCTCCGCGTCCAGGAGGGAGTCGCCGGCGGCGAGCACGTGGTCGGCGCCGGTGCGGCGGACGACCTCGGCCAGGGCCGCGGACTTGGTGAGCGGCTTGGGCACGGCGTAGACCTTGCGGCCCTGCAGCGACACCGTCCAGCCGCGCTCGTCCGCCCATTCGGCGAGGTCCTTCACCCAGAGCTCGGGCAGCAGCGACCGCTCCACGACCAGGTAGACGAACAGGTCCTCGGCGACGCGCTCCTTGCGCAGCCAGGACTCGTCGGCGGTGCGCGCCATGTACGCGCGGACCTCGTCCAGCGGCGCGCAGCCCTCGGCGAGGCGGCGGCGCATCTCGGCGTTCCACTCGTGGTCGGTGTGGCCCTTGACCAGGATGTGCCCGCCGTTGGCGCAGATCGCGTACCGCGGGACCGGGCCCGGCAGGTTGATGCGCCGGTACTGCTTGCGGGTGCGGGTCGTGGCGGGGACGAACTCGGCGGCGGCCGCGAGCCTCTGGATCAGCGCCGCGGCGGTCTCGGTCATGAAGGACAGCGGCCGTCCCTCGTGCACCTCGACGCACAGCAGCCGCGGCGCCTCCTCGTCGGCCATGGACAGGGCCAGGGCCGACGGCGAGTAGATGAGGGTGCGGTCCAGGTCGCTGGCGACGAGTGACTTCACGATCTCCGGGCGCTGCTTCACTTGGCCTCCACCGCCTTGCCGTCCGTGCCGGTCGCGCCCCGGGTGAAGCGCGGGTGGATCAGCCCGACGCACGAGTACG
Source organism: Actinacidiphila glaucinigra (assembly GCF_035918135.1). NCBI lineage: Bacteria > Bacillati > Actinomycetota > Actinomycetes > Kitasatosporales > Streptomycetaceae > Actinacidiphila > Actinacidiphila glaucinigra. Next base: position 6,054,949 of record NZ_CP109144.1, on the reverse strand, counting down.
GCAGGTCGTCCACCTCCTCCACCGGGACGCCGCGCTGCTCGGCGAGCAGCCGGATGTGCGCCAGGTCGCCTCCCACGCCGCGCCGGGCGAGCACCCGCCACGGCACGCGGCGCAGCAGGACCCGGGTGGTCTCGCCGACGCCCGGCTTGACCAGGTTGACGTCCCCGATCCCGTACTCCTCGCTGATCCGCTCGACCGCGGCCCAGCCCTCCCAGGTGGGCGTGCGGTCACCGGCCTGGAGTTCCTTGACGTCCTGGGCGACCTCGTCGGCCACGGCGCCGAAGCGGGCCGAGACCTCGTCCAGGAAGAGGCCGGAGACGTCGGCGCCGGCCAGCTCGCGGTAGAACTTGGCGCCGTGGAACTCGTCGGGGCCGATGAGGTCGGCGCGCAGCACGGTGCGCGAGACCAGGCCGGAGACGGTGGAGTTCAGGCATGCGGACGGGATGAGGAAGTCGTCGCGCGTGCCGAAGGTGCGGACGCACGACCCGGGGTCGGCCAGCACCGCGATCTCCGGATCGAAGCCCCCGAACGGGGCCACGGCGTCGGCCAGTTCGCGGGTGATGGCGCCCTTGCCCGTCCAGCCGTCCACGAACACCGCCCGTGCGGGGTCGTGGTGTTCGGCCAGCCAGCGCAGGGCGGTGGTGTCGATGCCCCGGCCGCGGACGATGGACACGGCGTAGTGCGGCAGGTCCAGGCCGTGCGCGTGCCGGGCCCAGCGGCGCATCAGCACACCGACCGGGGTGCCCGCGCGGGCCAGCGACACCAGGACGGCCTCCGGGCCGCGTTCGGCGAGCACCAGCTCGGTCACGGCGCCGACGGCGCGGGCGATCCGGCCGGCGGAGTCCGCCAGCGCGTTCCGGAACAGCTCCTGGTACTCCGCGCTGGGCTGGTACTCCACGGGCAGCGACTCCGCGTAGTGCGCCCCGCCGCTCTGGATGGCCTCCTCGCGCTCCTCGGTGGGCGCCTCCAGCTCGACGTCGGAGAGGTCCTTCAGCAGCCAGCCGACCTCGTCGGGCGCGTACGAGGAGAACGCGGGCCCGCGCAGCGGCTCCGGGAGCGTCGGGGCGGGCGGGCGGGGTTCGTACGAGGGCACCACGGCCAGCAGGAGCCTTTCGGTGTGGCCGGCGAGCTGCGCGAGCAGCCCTCCGGGAGCGTGCAGGGCAGGCGTGTCGCCCGCGCTGTCCACGACGGCGACGACGGCGTCGAAGCCCGCGCCCGCCACGTTGTACGCGTGGCGCTCGCCGGGCCCGTCGGCCGGGTCGTCGTGGTCGGGGAAGGTGATCCGGGTACGTATCGCGTACCCCGGGTCGTCCACGGCCAGGACCGGCGAACGGGTCGTCGTGGAGAAGCGCACCTCCACGGCGGGCAGGGCGTCCTGGAGGGACTGCGCCAGCCGCAGCGGGGCGTACATCAGCTCCTCGTTGCCGAGGACGAGGACGCGGGGCGCCGGGCCGGCACCGACGGCGCCCAGGCCCTCCGCCAGACGTGCCGCCATCGCGGGCAGCGCCGCCTCCAGCCGCGCGCGGTGCGCGGGCGTGAAGCCGTGCCGGCCGCCGTCGGGCAGCCCGGCGGGCCAGTCCAGGTGCACCCGGTGCGGCGCCGCGGCAGCGGCCGGGTGCGCGGGTGCGGCGGCGCCGTGCGCGGCGACCAGCGCCTGGCCCCGCTCCAGCACCCCGTCCGGCAGGCCGACGGTGCCCGAGGCCAGGGCGACGACGTCGACGCCCGCGCCGAGGTCCGCCGTGAACCGGGCGAGCTGTGCGCGGTCGGCCTCCGAGCGCATGTCGACCAGGGCGACCACGACGTACCGGCGTCGCGGGTGGCGGGCGTGCAGCGCCCGCACCGTGTTGAGCACCGTCCGGCCGGTCGAGAACTCGTCGTCCACCAGCACCAGCGGCCCGTCCCCGGCCAGCAGGCCGGCGTCCTCGGGCAGCAGCAGGTGCGAGGTCGCGTGGCTGTGCTCCTCCTCGAAGCCGCCGACCGCCTCCACCCCGGGCACGGGGCGCCGCGTGGAGTGCAGGTACGGGGCGATGCCGACGCCGTCGGCCACGGCGTGCCCGAGGCCGGTCGCGGTCTCGGCGTAGCCGAGCACCACGGCCCGGGCCGCCTCCTCCTCGCCCAGCAGCTCCCGCACGCGCACGCCGAGCCCGTACCCGGCGTCGTAGACGACCTGCGGGCGCTGCGGCACGTGCTTGCCCAGCACATTGGAGACCAGCAGGTGCGCCCGCTTGGGGTTGCGGCGCAGGGCGAGGCCGAGCAGACCGCTCAGGCCGTCTCCCCGCAGGGTGACACCGAGCCGGTCGGCGACCCACTGCCCGGACCAGACGCGCTCCACTGCCATGCCTTCGGCACTCTCCCTCTCGTAGCCGGTCACGACGGCACGCACGCGGAGAGCAGCTCGACGAAGCCGATCTCCTCCCGCGCCACGCCGAAGACCTCGGCGCGCCGCACGGTGCGCTCGGCCCAGGCGCGGTGCGGCTTCACCTCGTTCATCTTGTTGGTGTAGGCCGAGCGCAGCACGCCCCCGCCGCTGCGGTCCTCGTGGAGTATGTCGGCCGCGTCGCTCCACTCCTCGTGGGAGACGACGCTGAGCGCGTGCACGGGCTGGACGTGCGAGGGGTGGATGCAGGTCTTGCCCTGCAGGCCGTTCGTCCGGTCCAGTTCGATCTCGCGCAGCAGCCCGTCCATGTCCCGCTGGATCAGGGCCTCGCGCAGGTCGACGGCCGCGGGGACGAAGGGGCTCTGCCGCAGCAGTGGCTTGAACATGCGCTCGGAGTGCTTGAAGTACTCCCAGACCGGTCCGGTGATGGTGAAGCCGGTGCCGTCGGCGCGCCCGAGGACGTTGACCACGTCGGCGATGATCGAGGCGACGATGCGGACGTCGTAGGCGGTCATGTCGGGCGAGCGGCGCAGCCCGTAGGCGGAGCAGAAGTCGGTGACGCCGAGCCGCAGCGCGAGGACGCGGTCGCGGTACTTGTCGACGGTGCGGGAGATGCCGTACAGCGTCTCGGTGCGGGTCTCGAGGTGGAGCAGCTGCGGGGACTCCAGGACGGGCATGGCGAACAGCCGCCGCCCGCAGTCCGCCTCGGCGGCGGCGAGTGCCTCCAGGAAGGGGACCCCGGACTCCTCGGTGAACTTGGGGAGCACGAACCCGGAGAGCAGGGACACGTCGTCGCCGAGCCGGCGCACGAGGTCGGTGATCTGGCCGGGGGTGCGGACGCGGATGAAGAGCAGCGGGGGGTCGCCGTCGGGGATCCGGTGTGACAGTTCGCCGAACTGGCGGACCAGGTTCTCCTCCGCGGTCTCGACCTCGCGGTCGTCGATGGAGTCCTCCAGGCACAGCACCATCGAGACGACCCCGCGCGCGGCCTGCTTGAGCACGTCGTCGGCGAGCCGCGAGCGGGTGGCCGGGCAGTAGAGGGTGGCGCCGAGGGCGACGGCCAGCGTGCCGGCCGGTGAGGCCGCGGTGAACTCCGCGGGCTCCCGGTGGAAGAGCTCGTTCCGTACGTCCGGTGCGAGGTGCCCGAAGTGGCGCATGCGTTCCCCCGTGGCAGGTGGTGGTTGGAGAGGTGGGAAGCGTCCCCCGACGCCGTGTGGCCGATTATCGTACGTGCGAGCCCCCTGCGGACGTTCCCGGCGTACGTGAAAATCAGGTAACCCCCTCGGGTCCGGTACATGTCGGCCTGTCCGCATCCCTCCCCTCCGGCACACCCGTCACACGCCCCGCGTTGTGGACGCGGCCCCCGGGAGGGCAGGATTACGCGCATGACGCAGGCGATGGTGAAGGGCTCCAACATCCCGGTGACGGCCTCGGCGGTGCGGGCGGTGCTCCGCTGGAGCCCGGGGGCGGGTGTGCCGGACGTGGACGCCTCGGCGCTGCTGCTGGGCGCGGACGGCCGGGTGCGCTCGGACGAGGACTTCATCTTCTACAACCAGCCCCGGCACCCCGGGGGCGCCGCCCGGCACCTGCCCAAGCGCAGCGAGCCGGCCGGGCTGACGGACGCGGTCGAGGTGGACCTGACCGCACTCGAGGCGGGCGTGGAGCGGGTGGTCGTCGCGGCCTCCTCGGACGGCGGCCCCTTCGCCCTGGTCTCCGACCTGACGGTGCTGCTCTACGACACGGCCGCGGGCGCCGACGCCGAGCCGCTGGCGCTCTTCGACGTCGTCCCGGACACCGGCGACGAGTCGGCGCTGATCTGCGGCGAGCTGTACCGCAGGGCGGGCGGCTGGAAGTTCCGTGCGCTGGGGCAGGGCTACGCCTCGGGGCTGGAGGCGCTGGCCACCGAGTTCGGCATCACCGTGGAGGAGGGCGACCTCGACGAGGCGCCGCCGCCGCGGCCGGAGGGCGAGGCCTCGGTGCCGCAGCCCGTGCCGCCGACCGTCGCGGTGACCGGCGAGCCGGACGCGTACACCCTGCAGGCCCCGGCGCCGGTGCCCCCGCAGCCCACCGCGCCGCCCGCCTACGGCTACCCGCAGGAACCGCAGCCGACGGTGGCCGCCCCGGCGTACGGCTACCCGCAGGAACCGCAGCCCACCGTGGCCGCCCCCGGCTACGGCTACCCGCCGCAGCAGCCCGCCGCGACCGCTGCGGCCCCTGCTCCCGCGTACGGCTACCCGCAGCCGGTGCAGGGGTTCCGGCTGCCGCCGATGGGCCCGCAGTTCCAGGAACGCCGCTAGGCCGTGGCACGGGGCCGCGCGGTCAGACCTTGGTCTTGTAGCCGCGGCCCCACTGCAGGCCCCAGCCGTAGAGCCGGTCGAGTTCGGCCTGGAAGCCGTAGACGTACTTCACCTCGCGGCGCACGGTCAGGTCGCCCTTCTTGTTCTCGATGAGCACCACCGCGCAGGAGCGGGCCTGCGGCTCGCGCTCGTCGAGCAGGATCTCGATCCGCGGGCCCGAGCTGGGGAAGATCTCCACCTTGGCGTGGGTGCGGTCGAAGGCCGGCGTGCCGTCGTAGATGTACACGAAGACGAGCATGCGCTTGAACTCTTCGTGCTTGTCGAGGTTGATGTAGAGCGTCTCGCCGGACGAGCCGCCGAAGCGGTCGTCGCCGGTCATCTGGATGTACGGCGGGGCGTCGAGGTCGCCGAGGAAGTTGCCGAGCGGCTGCACGACGCCCTTGGTGCCGTCGGTCAGCTCGTACATGCACGCCAGGTCGAGGTCGACGTTGACCATCGCGGGGCCGGCGGCCTGCACGGGCTCCGGTTTGAACAGGTGCATCTGGCGGCTCAGCCAGGAGCCGCTGCGCTGGTTCCAGCCGCCGGTGTCGGAGGTGCGCATCTGCCAGGACAGGTTGATGCGCAGGTTGCCGACGGCCGCGCCCTGCTTGGACAGCGAGACGACCTGGTGCCGCCGGGTGAGTTCGATGGTGTGCGCGTTCGCCATGTCGAACTGCGTGTTGATGCCGCCGCTCGGCCGCAGGAAGTTCCACATGTCCGTCCGTCCCTCCCCAGGACGCAGGCCGCCCCCCGCCGGGTCGGCGAGGGGCGGCGTGAGCCGTTTGCCGTGACGAGACGGGGGTCAGACCCCGCTCGTCACCTCCGCTTTGTCGTCCCGCTGCTCGGAGCTTTCCCCGAGACGGCGGTTTCGCACCACCGACGACCAGTAGGAGGCGCCGATCAGGACGACGCCGATGAGGCCGGTGATGACCTCGTTGATCTCGAACCGGATGGTGACCAGGAGGATGACCGCCAGCGCGCCGATCGCGTAGTGCGCGCCGTGCTCCAGGTAGACGTAGTCGTCCAGGGTGCCCTTGCGGACCAGGAAGACGGTGAGCGACCGGATGTACATCGCACCGATGCCGAGGCCGAGGGCGATGATGAAGATGTCGTTGGAGATCGCGAACGCGCCGATGACGCCGTCGAAGGAGAACGACGCGTCGATGACCTCGAGGTAGAGGAAGAGGAAGAACGCCGCCTTGCCCGCCAGGCCCACGGCCGAGGCGCCGCTGCCGGCCGGCTTGCCGCCCGAGCTCAACTCCTCGAGCTCCTCGTCGGCCTCCTCGGCCTCGTCCTCCAGCTTGTCCTCGAAGTAGCTCGAGATGCCGCCGACGACGAGGTAGGTGATGAGGCCGCCGATGCCGGAGAGCAGCACCGTGGAGGACTTGTCACCGCCGCCGTGCGGGACGGCGGTGGCGAGGGTGGTGGCGGTGATCAGCAGTGCGACCAGGGCGACGACCACGGAGAGCGTGTCGAGCTTGCCGAGCTTGGAGAGGGGCTTCTCCAGCCAGGCGAGCCACTTGTGCTCACGCTCCTCGAAGATGAAGTCGAGGAAGATCATCAACAGGAACATCCCGCCGAACGCGGCGATCGCCGGGTGCGCGGAGGTGACGAGGTGCTCGTACTGCTCCTTGTTGTTGATCGCCAGGTCGATGGCCTCGATGGGTCCCAGCTTCGCCGTGATCGACACGATGATGATCGGGAAGACGAGGCGCATGCCGAAGACGGCGATCAGAATGCCGATGGTGAGGAAGATCTTCTGCCAGAAGGCATTCATCTTCCGCAGGATGCCGGCGTTGATCACCGCGTTGTCGAAGGAGAGCGAGATCTCCAGCACCGACAGGATGGCGACGAGGGCAAGCCCCTCCGCACCCCACAGATAACCGGCGAGGGCGAGGCCGGCGGCGGTGACACCGAACGACCAGCCGAAAGTTCGGAGGAGCACTGGATATCCAATCCCTTTACGAAACGTTGACCCCAAAGTCTAGGGCGATGCCCCGGAGGCCTGATGCATACCCCTGGCCAACGGCTCGGAACTTCCATTCGCCGCCGTACCGGTACAGCTCGCCGAAGATCATCGCCGTTTCGCTCGAGGCGTCCTCGGAGAGGTCGTACCGGGCCAGTTCGCTCTGGTCGGTCTGGTTGACCACCCGGATGAAGGCATTGCTGACCTGACCGAAGGTCTGGCCGCGGGCGTCGGCTTCGTAGATGGAGACCGGGAAGACGATCTTGTCGACCCGCTCGGGTACGGCCGACAGGTCCACCAGCAGGACCTCGTCGTCGCCGTCGCCGTCACCGGTCAGGTTGTCGCCGGTGTGCTCGACCGAGCCCTCCGGGCTCTTGAGGTTGTTGTAGAAGACGAAGTACTCGTCGCCGAGCACCCGGCCCGAGGCGCACAGCAGGGCGCTGGCGTCCAGGTCGAAGGGCGCCCCGGTGGTGGAGCGCGCGTCCCAGCCGAGCCCGATCAGCACGCTGGTCAGGTTGGGTGCGGCCTTGGTGAGGGAGACATTGCCCCCCTTGGCGAGCGTCACGCCCATGCTGTTCTCCTCCCCCGCGGGGGCTCGCGGCCCGCCGGACGCGGACCGCGCGACCCCGGCGAATCAGACGTTGACGCCGAAGTCCTGCGCGATGCCGCGCAGGCCGGACGCGTAACCCTGGCCGATGGCCCGGAACTTCCATTCCGCACCGTGCCGGTACAGCTCTCCGAAGACCATCGCCGTCTCGGTCGAGGCGTCCTCGGTGAGGTCGTAGCGGGCCAGTTCCCTGTCGTCGGCCTGGTTGACGACGCGGATGAACGCGTTGCGCACCTGGCCGAAGGACTGCTGACGGGTCTCGGCGTCGTAGATCGACACCGGGAAGACGATCTTGGCGACCTCGGCCGGCACGCCGGCCAGGTTCACCTTGATCTGCTCGTCGTCCCCCTCGCCCTCACCGGTGATGTTGTCACCGGTGTGCTCCACGGAGCCGTCGGGGCTCCTGAGGTTGTTGAAGAAGACGAAGTGCTCGTCGGAGAGGACCTTGCCCTCGGTGCCCGTGAGCAGGGCGCTGGCGTCGAGGTCGAAGTCCGAGCCCGTGGTGGTGCGGGCGTCCCATCCGAGGCCGACGATGACGGCCGTGAGGTTGGGGGCCTCCTTCGTCAGCGATACGTTGCCACCCTTGCTGAGGCTGACTCCCACGGGTCCTCCCATGTCATCGCGTGCTGCTCGTATCAGGATCAACGCCCTGAGGTTAGTACCCGGTTCCCCAGGACTACAGGGCTTCGAGCGCCTTGACATAGTCGTTCAGGTCACGGGCGTCCGGCAGGCCGTTGACGACGGTCCAGCGGACCACGCCCTCCTTGTCGATGACGAAGGTGCCGCGCACCGCGCAGCCCTTGTCCTCGGCGAAGACGCCGTAGGCCCGGGAGACCTCGCCGTGCGGCCAGAAGTCGGACAGCAGCGGGTACTCCAGGCCCTCCTGGTCGGAGAAGACGCGCTGGGTGTGCATCGAGTCGTTGGAGACCGCGAGCAGCTGGACCTCGTCGTTCTGGAAGGCGGGCAGCTCGTCGCGGAGCGCGCACAGCTCGCCCGTGCAGACCCCGGTGAAGGCGAAGGGGAAGAAGAGCAGCACGACGTTCTTGGCGCCCTTGAAGTCGGACAGCCGCACGGTCCGGCCGTGCTGGTCCCGCAGCGCGAAGTCTGGGGCCTGGTCGCCTACGGCGAGCGCCATGGTGGACACACCTCTCCGGTGGACGGTGACGGGACCCGCGGCCGGGACCCGCCGTCAGTCTCGCACCGCCACGGGCCCGCAATGCAAGGCGCCCCCGCGACGCTCGGTCACGGGGGCGCGGTGCCGGTCGGCAGGGTTCAGCGCTTGCCGGCCTTCGCCGTCTTGGGAGTCACCAGACGACTGGCGGTCCAGTCCTTGGAGACGTTGACACTGCTGGTCTGAGCCAGGCCGGCGGTCTGCGCGGCCTCTCCGATGTCACTCGGCTCGACGTGCCCGTCACGGCCGGTCTTCGGGGTCATGAGCCAGATCTGGGCGCCCTCGTCGATGGCGGACGTGGCGTCGACCAGGGCGTCGGTCAGATCGCCGTCATCATCACGGAACCAGAGGATGACGCCGTCGGCGACGTCGTCGTACTCCTCGTCCGCGAGTTCTTCGCCCGTGATCCCCTCAATACCCTCACGGAGCTCGTGATCGACGTCGTCGTCGTAGCCGAGCTCCTGGACCACCTGTCCGGGCTCAAAACCAAGCCGGCCAGCCGGGTTGGTCTGCTCCTCCGCGTGGCCCGCGGTCGCGCTCACGCTCTGCCTCCTGTCATGGGGGTTGTCTTCCCGCTCCTGTGCGGGGTTATGGGCGGTAGTCCACACGGGCGCGGCGGTTCGCGCAAGTACCCAGCCGCCCATCCCGCCCAAACGTTGACGTGTCACCGCAACCCGAACCGTGAGGGGTGACGTGGCTCACTCCACTATGCCAGGATTTCTCCCGAATCGGGGTTGCGGTCGGTCGTACGTCCGAGTGGGCGTAGAGTTGCGGTTTGGTCGAACGGCCACCGGACAGCCATGCGAGAGCCTCAAGAGGGTCTGGAAGAGGGGTCTGTCTCACTTAGTGGTGGTTACCACTCAGTAGAGATGACGTATCCCGAACGCGCGGTACACGATGGAGGCGGCGCGACCCAGCAGAGCAAGACCCTAGAAGCGAAGGAATAGCGTGGCTTCCGGATCAGATCGCAACCCGATCATCATTGGCGGCCTTCCCAGCCAGGTCCCGGATTTCGATCCCGAGGAGACGGCGGAATGGCTCGACTCGCTTGACGCCGCCGTCGACGAGCGCGGACGCGAGCGCGCCCGCTACCTCATGCTCCGCCTGATCGAGCGAGCCCGCGAGCGGCGGGTTGCCGTGCCCGAGATGCGCAGCACGGATTACGTCAACACCATCGCCACCAAGGACGAGCCGTTCTTCCCCGGCAACGAGGACATCGAGCGGCGCATCCTCAACGCGACCCGCTGGAACGCGGCGGTCATGGTGTCCCGGGCGCAGCGGCCGGGTATCGGCGTCGGCGGGCACATCGCCACCTTCGCTTCCTCTGCCTCCCTGTACGACGTGGGCTTCAACCACTTCTTCCGGGGCAAGGACGACGGCAAGGGAGGGGACCAGATCTTCTTCCAGGGCCACGCCTCCCCCGGCGTGTACGCCCGCGCCTTCCTGCTGGACCGGCTCTCCGAGACCCAGCTCGACGCGTTCCGCCAGGAGAAGTCCAAGGCGCCGTACGGCCTGTCGAGCTACCCGCACCCGCGGCTCATGCCCGACTTCTGGGAGTTCCCGACCGTCTCCATGGGCCTCGGCCCGCTGGGCGCGATCTACCAGGCCCGGATGAACCGCTACCTGCAGGCGCGCGGCATCGCCGACACCGAGCAGTCGCACGTGTGGGCGTTCCTCGGCGACGGCGAGATGGACGAGCCCGAGTCGCTCGGCCAGCTGTCCCTGGCCGCCCGCGAGGGCCTGGACAACCTCACCTTCGTCGTCAACTGCAACCTGCAGCGGCTCGACGGCCCGGTGCGCGGCAACGGCAAGATCATCCAGGAGCTGGAGTCGCAGTTCCGCGGCGCCGGCTGGAACGTCATCAAGCTGATCTGGGACCGCACCTGGGACCCGCTGCTCGCGCAGGACCGCGACGGCGTGCTGGTGAACAAGCTCAACACCACGCCCGACGGCCAGTTCCAGACCTACGCCACCGAGACCGGCGAGTACATCCGCGGCCACTTCTTCGGTGAGGACCACCGGCTGCGGAAGATGGTCGAGGGCCTCACCGACGACCAGATCCTGCACCTGGGCCGCGGCGGCCACGACCACCGCAAGATCTACGCGGCGTACAAGGCGGCCCGTGAGCACAAGGGCCAGCCGACCGTGATCCTGGCCCAGACCGTCAAGGGCTGGACGCTCGGCCCGAACTTCGAGGGCCGCAACGCGACCCACCAGATGAAGAAGCTGACGGTCGACGACCTCAAGCGCTTCCGCGACCGGCTGCACCTGCCGATCTCCGACAAGGAGCTGGAGTCCGGCGCCCCGCCGTACTACCACCCGGGCCGGAACTCGGAGGAGATCCAGTACATGCACGACCGGCGCAAGGGCCTGGGCGGCTACGTCCCGACCCGCGTCGTGCGCGCGAAGCCGCTGGCGCTGCCGGACGACAAGGCCTACGCGGGCACCCGCAAGGGCTCCGGCAACCAGACGATCGCCACCACGATGGCCTTCGTCCGGCTGCTGAAGGACCTCATGCGGGACAAGGAGATCGGCAAGCGCTTCGTGCCGATCGCGCCGGACGAGTACCGCACCTTCGGCATGGACTCGCTCTTCCCGTCGGCCAAGATCTACAACCCGCTGGGCCAGACGTACGAGTCCGTCGACCGCGAGCTGCTGCTGGCGTACAAGGAGTCCCCGACCGGACAGATGCTGCACGACGGCATCTCCGAGGCGGGCTGCACCGCCTCGCTGATCGCCGCCGGGTCGTCCTACGCGACCCACGGCGAGCCGCTGATCCCGGTCTACGTCTTCTACTCGATGTTCGGCTTCCAGCGGACCGGCGACCAGTTCTGGCAGATGGCCGACCAGCTGGCGCGCGGCTTCGTGCTGGGCGCCACGGCGGGCCGCACCACCCTCACCGGTGAGGGCCTGCAGCACGCCGACGGCCACTCGCACCTGCTGGCCTCGACCAACCCGGCCGTCGTCGCGTACGACCCCGCGTTCGGCTTCGAGATCGCGCACATCGTCAAGGACGGCCTGCGCCGCATGTACGGCGGGACCCCCGAGGCGAACGAGGACGTCTTCTACTACCTCACCGTCTACAACGAGCCGATCGTCCAGCCGGCCGAGCCGCAGGGCGTGGACGTCGAGGGCATCCTCAAGGGCCTGTACCGGTACCGGACGGCCGAGGCGGGCGCGATCCCGGCGCAGATCCTGGCGTCCGGCGTGGCCGTGCCGTGGGCCCTGGAGGCCCAGCGGATCCTCGCCGAGGAGTGGAACGTCCGGGCCGACGTGTGGTCCGCGACCTCCTGGAACGAGCTGCGGCGCGACGCCGTGGAGGCGGAGGCGCACAACCTGCTCCACCCGGAGGAGGAGCAGCGCGTCCCGTACGTGACGCAGAAGCTCAACGGCGCCGAGGGCCCGTTCGTGGCCGTCTCGGACTGGATGCGGGCCGTCCCGGACCAGATCTCCCGCTGGGTGCCGGGCACCTGGCAGTCGCTCGGTGCCGACGGCTTCGGCTTCGCCGACACCCGTGGCGCGGCGCGCCGGTTCTTCCACATCGACGCCCAGTCGGTGGTCCTCGGCGTGCTCACCGAGCTCGCCAAGGAGGGGAAGATCGACCGCTCCGTGCTGAAGCAGGCGATCGACCGCTACCAGCTGCTCGACGTCGCCGCCGCCGACCCCGGCGCCGCGGGCGGCGACGCGTAGCACCGTCGTCCCGACCGGGCCCCCGTCGCGCATCCGCGCGGCGGGGGCCCCGGCCTTTCCCGGCTCCCCGCGGGCTCGTGTCACTGGTCGACGATCTGGAAGGCGCGGACGGTGTGCCGGGACTCCGGCACCCAGGTACCGGAGGGGAACGTCACGAAGTCGCCCTCGGTGGAGCACTCGGCGCTCTGGTAGGTCGTCACGAGCTTGCGGGTCCGGTTGACGAACGACTTCGCGGACGTCCCCGGCGGCAGCGGCACGCAGGAGTTGACGTCGGTGTCGGCGAGCTCGTGCACCAGGCGTGCCCCGCGGTAGCCCGGCTTGTCCCAAAGGCACAGCTCCCCGGGGTCGCAGCGCCCTGCGGGGCGGGCCGCCGCGGGGGCGGCCGCGACGGGCGGGGCCGGGGCGGCCAGGGCCGCGGCTGCCGCGGCCAGGGCAAGGGTCAGGACGGCACTGCGCATGTGGATCACTCCCCCGTGGTGGTCGGAGCTCCACGGTGAACGGCGAGGCCCGGGGCCGCCAAGGGCCCCGGGCCTCGTTCACCCGGATAGGGAATCGTCCGGTGTCAGATGTGCACCCCGCCGCCGGCGGCGTCCGCGTTGACGCCGCGCTTGGTCAGGAACGCGATGCCCGCCGCGAAGGCGGCCACCACGCCGGCGACGGTGAAGGCCAGGCCCATCCCCGAGAGGAAGGTCTCGTTGGTGACCTTCGTGATCAGCGCGACGACCTCGGCCGGGGTGTCCTTGGCGACGGGCGGCACACCGACCACGACCGCGTCGGCGGCCTGCGCGGCCTGCTCGCCCTTCAGCGGGGGCAGGCCGGCACCGGCCCACTTCTCGGGCAGCACGCTGTCGACCCGCGAGGCCATGATCGTGCCCAGCACGGCGGTGCCGAGGCTGCCGCCGACCTGCATCGCGGAGCCCTGGAGGCCACCAGCCACGCCGGACAGCTCCAGCGGGGCGTTGCCGACGATGACGTCGGTGGCGCCGACCATCACGGGGGCCAGGCCGAGGCCCAGCAGGGCGAACCAGAGGGACATGACGGCGGTGCCGGAGTCGGCCTCCAGACCGGTCATGCCGAACATCGCGACCGCCGTGCACACCATGCCGCCGACCAGCGGCACCCGGGGGCCGAATTTGGTGATGAGCGCGCCGGCGACGGGCGAGCTGACGATCATCATCGCGGTGAGCGGCAGCAGGTGGACGCCGCACTCCACCGCCGACATGCCGTGGACGTTCTGCAGGTAGAAGGTGACGAAGAACAGGCCGCCCAGGAAGGCGAAGGCCATGAGCACCATCAGCGCCGTGCCCGCGGACAGCGGCACCGAACGGAACATGCGCAGCGGGATCAGCGGCTCGGAGGCCTTGCTCTCCCAGAACGCGAACAGGACGAACAGCAGCACCGAGCCGGCCAGGAAGCCCAGGGTCAGCGGGTCGCCCCAGCCCCACTCCGGAGCCTTGATCAGGCCCCACACCAGGCCGAACATCGCGCTGGATAGCAGCAGGATGCCCGGGACGTCGAAGGACCGCGGCGCGTTCTCGGCGCGCACGTCCTTGAGGATGACCAGGCCCAGGACCAGCGCGACCAGACCCACGGGCACGTTGATGAAGAAGACCGACTCCCAGTTGACGTGCTCGACCAGCAGACCGCCCGCGATCGGCCCGGCGGCGGTGGAGGCACCGATGACCATGCCCCAGATGCCGATGGCCATGTTGAGCTTCTCGGCCGGGAAGGTGGCGCGCAGCAGGCCGAGCGCGGCGGGCTGCAGCAGCGCGCCGAAGACGCCCTGCAGCACTCGGAGCGCGATCACCATGCCGACGCCGCTGGACACGCCGATCAGGCCGGAGGTGACGGCGAATCCGGCGAGGCCGACGAGGAAGGTCTGGCGGTGGCCGAAGCGGTCGCCGAGCTTGCCCGCGGTGATCAGCGACACCGCCAGGGCCAGCATGTAGCCGGTGGTGATCCACTGGATCTGCTCGCGGGAAGCACCCAGGTCGGCCTGGATGGCCGGGTTGGCGACGGCGACGATCGTGCCGTCCAGCGCCACCACCATGACGCCGATGGCGACCGAGAACAGGGTCAGCCAGGGGTGGCCGCGGAGGGGTTTCTTGGAAGGCGCCGGTATCGAGTCCGGGGCCTTGTCGGTGACGACGGAGCCTTGGGTCATGGGCAAGAGATTATGTCAGTGCCTGACATTTGACCAAAGCAGTCATCCGTCGGTAACTGTCAGGAAGGCACGGAAGTATCGTGGGGCCCTTTGGAGGTGGACGGCAGATGAAGCACGCGATGCGCGCGACGCCCGTGTGCGGCCTGCGCGAACGCAAGAAGCAGCGCACGCGCGACGCGCTCATACGGGCCGCGATCGAGCTGTTCGTCGTCAAGGGCTACGAGCGCACGACCGTCGACGAGATCGCCGCCGAGGTCGAGGTCTCGCAGCGCACCTTCTTCCGCTACTTCGCGGGCAAGGAGGAGGTCGCGCTCGCGCTGGAGGACAGCGTCGAGGAGGCCTTCGTCACCGCGGTGGCCGAGCGCCCGGCCGGCGAACCGCCCTTCGAGGCGCTGCGCGCCGCGCTGGACGAGTCCTGGCACAGCATCAGCGCCGTCATCGCCGCCGTCGTACCGCTGTCCACGTACATGGCGATGTACCGGGTGATCGAGTCCACGCCGACGCTGCTGTCCGCCCAGATGCGCCATTCGGCGCTCGTCGAGGCACGGCTCGCCTCGGTCATCGCCGCCCGCGAGGGCCTGGACCCGGCCGACCCGCGGCCGCGGGTGCTCGTGGCGGCCGTCGGCGGGGTCATCCGGGTGGCCCAGCGCCTGTGGGGCGACGGCGACGAGACCAGCGTGGAGTCCATCCGCCGGATCACCGAGGAACACCTGAACCTGCTGGTCCCGGTCCTCGCACAACCGTGGGACGAACACCAGGCTGTGTCCGGAATCTCCTTGTTCCAAACGTGACTTGGGTCACGGCGCGCCCGGGGGGTCTCCGGCGTCTCCTAGGGTGTCCCCCAGTGAACCTCGTCGACGAGCGCTTCAGCTCCCCCTCCCTGCGCGCCCTTCTGGCCCTGGCCGTGGTCTTCGTGATGCTGGCGACCACCGGCTGGACCGCGCTGCGCCACCACAAGGGCGGCGGGGACGCGCTGGCGGTGGCCACGGCCGCGTGGCGGCACGGCTCGGTGGGCGGACGTCCGCTCCCCGACCCCCAGGCGGCCCCCGGCGTCATCGCGCGCTTCTTCGCCTCGGTCGGACCGGACGGGGCCAGGCTCCTCGCCCACCGCTACCCGCTCGTCGTCGGCAACCTCAACGGCGCCCCGGTCGCCCTGCGTTACCAGGCCAACCGGCGCTCGCTCGTCAAGGCCCGCGCCCAGGAGACCGCCCGCTCGCGCAGCTCCCTGCTGACCACCGAGGGCCGCCAGGACGCCGCGCAACGCGCCGACCGCTACGCCTCCCTGCTCGACGGCGGACGGCAGATCCTCGCCTTCGACCCCACCGGCCGCGGCCGCGCCGCCGAGGTCTTCGGCGACCTCGGCACCGCCGAACGGGTCTCGCTCGTCGTGCCCGGGGTCGACACCGACGTGCTCTCCTTCGAACGCGAGGACGATCCGGCCCGCGCCCCCGTCGGCATGGCCCGCTCGCTGTACGCGGCCGAGCACGCCGCCGCCCCGCGCACGCGCACGGCCGTCATCGCCTGGGCCGACTACACGACCCCGCAGGGCGTCGGCCTGGACGCCTCCACCGGGGAACTGGCCGAGCAGGGCGCCGTCCGGCTGGCCGCACTGGTGCGGTCCCTGCCGGCACACGGCGGCGTCTCGCTGTTCTGCCACTCCTACGGCTCGGTGCTGTGCGGCGTCGCCGCCCCCGAACTGCCCTCCGGGCGGGTCTCCGACATCGCCGTCTTCGGCAGCCCCGGCATGCGGGTGGACAAGGCGGCCGACCTGGGCACGGCCGCCCGGGTGTGGGCCACGCGGGACAGCACCGACTGGATCGGCGACGTGCCGCACATGGAGTTCGCCGGGCTCGGCCACGGCGCCGACCCGGTCTCCCGGTCCTTCGGCGCCCGCGTGGTGACCTCCGAGGCGGCCGAGGGGCACGCGGGCTACTTCCGCCCCGGCACCGACAGCCTCGCCAACTTCACCAGCATCGCCCTCGGCCGCTACCCGGACGTCCGGTGCGCCGACGGCAGCGACTGCACGGCGGGCGTGGCCTAGTCCGGCCGTGCCCGGCCGGTTCCCGAAACGGCGACGCGGCCTACGATGACCCGTATGGGTGACGTATTGGCCGGATCCAACGCCGTATGGGAGTTCGATGCCGATGCGGTGCTCATCCGTTACGAGCGGGGGATGCGCAACTCGAAGCTGCTGCAGTCCCTGGGGCGGCGGCGTGTCCCTTACGAGGCCCTGGCGGGCGTCGAGCTGGCCCCCGGGCGGCGCGGCACGATCGTGCTGCGCGGGCTCCCGCGGCGGGGCGCCGATCCCCTGATGGAGGCCGCGCAGGGCCAGCTCAAGGAGGCCGCCGACCCCTACCGGCTGGTGCTGCCCGCCGAGCGGGAGCTGCTCGCCGAGTACTACGCCGAGGAGCTGCTGTCCGCGATCGGCGCTGCCGGGGGCGGCTCGGACGCCGAACCCGCCCCGCGCCACCTCGTGGAGGTGCCGTCCGCACCCCAGTCCTTCAAGGCGTACGACGGCAAGGCGTCCTTCGACGGCGAGACGGTGTCCTTCCGCTGGTTCTGGACGGGCGCCTCGACGGCCAAGTGGAAGGCAGGTGACCAGCACTTCCCGGTCGCCGAGCTGTCCGGGGTCGACTGGCGCTCCCCCGAGATGCTCGGCGGTCACCTGCGGCTGCTGCCGCGCGAGGCCGACGGCCACCGCGCCGGCAACCCCGACGACGACCCGGCGACCGTGGTGTTCGGCCTGGGCTACGGCCTCGTCCACGAGTCGCTGCCGCTGGCGGCGGCGGTCGTCGCGGCGGTCCAGCGGGCCGCGCGGGCGCGGCCCGCCCTGGACCGGGACGGCTACTCGCGCGCCGCCGACGTGGACGACATGTCCGGGTAGCGGTCACCCGCGACCTGCCCGGCGAGCGGTTCCAGCCACCCCAGTTCGGCCTCGCCGAGGACGATCCGGGTGGCGGCGGTGTTCTCCCGCAGACGCTCGGCCTTGCGCGTGCCCGGGATCGGCACCACGGTCAGCCCGTGCGCCCGCGCCCGCTGCTGCACCCAGGCCAGGGCGATCTGGGCGGGTGTGGCGCCGTGCGCCTCGGCGACCCGGCGCAGCGGCTCCAGCAGGTCGAGGTTGCGCTTGGCGTTCTCCCCGGAGAAGCGGGGCTGGTACTGGCGGAAGTCGTCCGCCGACAGCTGGGAGGCGTCCTGGAAGGAGCCGGTCAGGAAGCCGCGGCCCAGCGGGGAGTACGGCACGAGGGCCACTCCCAGCTCCGCGGCGGCACCGGTCAGCGAGATCTCGACGTCCCGGCTGAACAGCGACCACTCCGACTGCACGGCCGCGATCGGGTGCACGGCGTGCGCCTCGCGCAGTTCGGCCCCGGTCACCTCCGACAGGCCCAGGTGCCTCACCTTGCCGGCCCGCACCAGCTCGGCCATCGCGCCGACGGACTCGGCGAGCGGCACGGCGGGGTCGCGGCGGTGCATGTAGTACAGGTCGATGACGTCCACGCCGAGGCGGCGCAGGCTGCCGTCGACGGCCCGGCGGATGTACTCCGGGTCGTTGCGCACGCCCCGGTACCGCGCGTCGTCGGCCTTCCGCTCTATGCCGAACTTGGTGGCGAGGGTGATCTCGTCCCGGTGCTCGCGCACGAAGGGGGCGATGAACTCCTCGTTGGCGCCCAGGCCGTACACGTCGGCGGTGTCGAAGAGCGTGACCCCGAGGTCCAGCGCCGCGTCGAGGGTGGCGCGGGCGGCGGCCTCGTCGGTGGGGCCGTAGAACTCGCTCATGCCCATGCAGCCCAGGCCCTGCACGCCGACCAGGGGGCCGCCCGTGCCGAGGGTGACCTTGGCGATCGTCTCGTTGTTGTCGCTCATGCGCCTCATGCCCTCTCCGACGCCCGGCGGGCGTCAGCGTAGGTGTCGATCTTGTGGTCGAGGACCGCGAGGGTGTCCCGCAGCTCGGCGATCCGCCGCAGCACGTCGCGCCGGGTCGACTCCAGCAGCTCCTGGCGGTCGGAGAAGGTGTGCTCCCCCAGCCGCACCAGCTCGGCGTAGCGGACCATGTCCGCGACCGGCATCCCGGTCAGCCGCAGCTTGCCGACGAAGGCCAGCCAGTCGAGGTCGCGGTCGGTGAAGCGGCGCTGCCCGGTGTGCGAGCGGTCGACGTGCGGCATCAGCCCGATCCGCTCGTACCAGCGCAGCGTGTGCGCGCTCAGGCCGGTGAAGGCCGCCACCTCGCTGATCGTGTAGCGGTCCCGGCCGTCCGGGAGGGGTCGCCGCGCCTCGTCGGAGCAGTCGGGCACGCTTCCGGGCTTGCTCTTGGCCACCTGCGTCACGGTCATGGGTTCCACGCTAAAACCTTGGAGTGCACTCCAGGCAAGGCCATTCGTTAGGCTCACGGTCATGCGGAGCCTGAGCAGCCTGAGCGCGATCGAGAACTGGCCTGTCCCGACGGCCGCGGCGGCGGTCGTCCGCCGTGACGGCACGGTCCTGGGAACGTACGGCGAGACCGGGCGGCGCTTCCGGCTGGCCTCGGTGACCAAGCCGCTGTCCGCCTACGCGGCGCTGGTCGCGGTCGAGGAGGGCGCGGTGGAACTCGACGAACCGGCCGGCCCCGAGGGCTCGACCGTACGGCACCTGCTCGCCCACACCTCCGGCCTCGCCTTCGACGAGCACCGGGTGATGGCGGCTCCCGGCACGCGGCGGATCTACTCCAACGCCGGCTTCGACGCGCTGGCCGACCACATCGCCAAGGCCACCGGGATCCCCTTCGCCGAGTACCTGCGGCAGGGGGTGCTGGAGCCGCTCGGCATGCACGCCACCGACTGCCCTGGCTCGGCCGGCGCCGGTGCCGTCTCCACCGTCGACGACCTGGCCCGCTTCGCCGCCGAACTGCAGGCGCCGCGGCTGCTGGCCCCCGAGACCGTCGCGGCGGCGACCTCCGTCGCCTTCCCCGGCCTCAAGGGCGTGCTGCCCGGCTACGGCGGCCAGAACCCCAACGACTGGGGCCTGGGCTTCGAGATCCGGGACCACAAGTCCCCGCACTGGACGGGCGCCTCGTCCTCCCCGCGCACCTTCGGCCACTTCGGCCAGTCCGGCACCTTCCTGTGGGTCGACCCCGACGCCGGGGCGGCCTGCGTCGTCCTGACGGACCGTGACTTCGGCGAATGGGCCCTGCCGTTGTGGCCGGCGCTCACGGACGCGGTGCTGGCAGCGCTGTGACCAGCGTCAGCGGGATCGGTCCGCAGGACCGGCCGCTGACACTGCGCAGGAGGGAACCGGCCAGGTGCCGGGGGTCGGTGGAGGCCGCGACCCGGCCGCGGGCGTTGACCAGGGCGGCCGGGGCGGGCAGACGGCGCAGCAGGGGCAGCACGGCGGCCTCGAAGTGGCGCAGGTACACGTCGGCGGCGGCGACGCCGAGGAAGCGCCCGCCGTGCTGGACCGGCACCGACAGGGTGAGGCTGTACTCGTCGGAGCACAGGTAGTCCACGTACGGTCCGGCCACGGCGCGCTCGCCGGTGGCGCGGGGCAGGGCGAACCAGTCCCAGTGGGTGTAGTCGGAGTAGGCCGAGGTGCCCGGGTCGAGGTCGGGCAGGAGCGGCCGCAGCCCGTCCTCCCCGTGGTTCTGCCACCACTCCAGCCAGGCCGGTACGTCGCCGAGCAGCCCGGGTTCCGCGATGAAGCCGATGCCGGAGATCAGGTCGTGCCGGCGCCGCAGCCGCTCGTGCAGCAGCGGGCGCAGGGCGGCGAGGTCGGCGGTGGTGGGGGCCCGGCCGGCGGCGCGGACGGCGGCGATGGCGGTGGTGCGCTCGGCGACCTGGGCGACGGCGGCGAAGACGTCCTCCAGGGTGCCGCGGACCCGGTCCACGACGTCGGCGACGACCTCGTCGACGAGGGCGGTTGAGCTGACGGCCACGGCGGCTGCCTCCGGTGCGGGAGGACGGGAGGTGCGGACGCCCGGGTCAGCCGGCGACGGTCAGGCGCAGTCCGATCAGGCGCTCCATCGCGTCCTGCACCCGCCGTTCGGCCAGGGACCGGGCCAGCTCCGCGTCGCCGTCGCGCACGGCGCGGAGCAGCGCGCGGTGCAGCTCGACGACCGCCGCGCGGGCGTCGTCCTCCCCGAGTGCGAGACAGATTAGCGCTCCGATCTCCGCCTGGATACGGATCTCCTCCTTGGTGAGACGGGCCGACTGGGCGGCGGCGGCGAGTTCCACATGCAGCCTGCCGTAGACGCGGCCGCGGGCGGCGGGTTCGCCGGCGGCCTCGAACTCCTCCAGGGAGCGCTGCAGCGGGGAGAGGTCCTCCGGCTCGGTGCGCTCCGCGGCGAGCCGGGCGGCGGTGCCGGCGACGGCGGCCCAGTGGTCGGCGAGGTCGCGCAGTTCCTCGGTGCTCCAGTCGGCCAGCCGGTGGCCGAGCCGGGCGGTGCGCGGCTGGTCGGGGGCGGTGACGAAGCTGCCGCCGCCGCGGCCGCGGCGGGTGGTGACCAGCCCCTGCTGGCGCAGGGCCATGAGGGCCTCGCGCAGGGTCACGGTGGAGACTCCGAGGCGGGTGGCGAGCTCGCTCTCGCCCGGGAGCTGCTCGCCGTCGGCGAGCAGGCCCAGTTCGATGGCGTCCGCGAGGCGCCGTACGACCGCGTCGACCCGGGCGAGGTTGCCGACCGGTGCGAAGACGGCGTGCAGCGCGCCATTCGAAAGTTTGCTCACCCGCACACCTTCTCACTTGGCGAAAGTTTTACCCCGGCCAGGCCTTGTCCTCTGAAATATAACTTCATAGGTTTCCGGTCAACGCTCCAGCCGAAGAGAAGGGTTCCCCGCCGATGGAGGGAACGGCCAAGGAAACGGACACCGGCACACCCGCCATACGCCTGCGGGACCTGCGCAAGTCCTTCGGCCAGGTGCACGCGGTCGCCGGGGTGGACCTGGAGATCGCCGACGGCGAGTTCTTCTCGATGCTGGGCCCCTCCGGTTCCGGCAAGACCACGGTGCTGCGGATGATCGCGGGCTTCGAGGCCCCCACCGCCGGCACCGTGGAGCTGGCCGGCCGGGACGTCACCCGGCTCGCCCCCTTCGAGCGGGACGTCAACACCGTCTTCCAGGACTACGCGCTCTTCCCGCACATGACGGTGGAGCAGAACGTCGCCTACGGGCTGAAGGTCCGCAGGGTGCCGAAGGCGGAGCGGATCGAGCGCGCCCGCGCGGCGCTGGCCTCGGTCCGGCTCGAGGGGTTCGGCGCGCGCCGCCCGGCGCAGCTCTCCGGCGGCCAGCGGCAGCGGGTCGCGCTGGCCCGCGCCCTGGTGGGCCGTCCCCGGGTGCTGCTGCTCGACGAGCCGCTGGGGGCGCTCGACCTCAAGCTGCGCGAGCAGATGCAGGTCGAACTGAAGGCGATCCAGCGGGAGGTGGGCATCACCTTCGTCTTCGTCACCCACGACCAGGAGGAGGCGCTGACCCTCAGCGACCGGATCGCGGTCTACCACCAGGGCCGGATCGAGCAGGTCGGCACCCCCGCAGAGGTGTACGAGCGGCCGGCGACGCCCTTCGTCGCGGGCTTCGTCGGCACGTCCAACCTGCTCACCGACGGCGCCGGGACCTACAGCATCCGTCCGGAGAAGATCCGTCTACTGGGTCCCGGCGACCCCTCGGACGCCTCGGACGCGTCGGACGCCTCGGACGACGGGCTGCGCACCGTCTCCGGCACCGTCGCCGAGGTCATCTACCTCGGCGACACCACGCGCTTCCTGGTCGACCTCGACGAGGGCGGCCGGCTGACCGCCCTCCAGCAGAACCAGGAGACCTCCTCGGCCGACGTCGCCGCCTACCGGGGAACCCACGTCCGCCTCCAGTGGCACCGCAGGCACAACGTCACCGTCCAGTCCCCCCACCCGGAAACGGAGCCCACGTGCGTCTGACCCGTACCCTCGCAGCCTGTACCGTCCTCGCCCTGGCCACCGCCTGCGGCGGCTCGTCCTCGCCAGGCAAGGGCTCCGGCTCCTCCGGCGGCGCCTTCACCCCGCCCAAGCTCAGCGCGCCGAAGGCCCTGGGGGAGACCGAGGGCGCGGTCAACCTGATCGCCTGGGCCGGCTACGCCGAGGACGGCTCGAACGACAAGTCCGTCGACTGGGTCACCCCGTTCGAGAAGGAGACCGGCTGCCAGGTCGACACCAAGGTGGCCGGCACCTCCGACGAGATGGTCAGCCTGATGAAGACCGGCCAGTACGACGCCGTCTCGGCCTCCGGCGACGCCTCGCTGCGCCTCATCGCCTCGGGCGACGCGGCACCGGTCAACACCGGCCTCGTCCCCAACTACAAGGACGTCTTCGCCAGCCTGAAGATGCAGAAGTGGAACTCGGTGAACGGGGTCGCCTACGGCGTCCCGCACGGCCGCGGCGCCAACCTGCTGATGTACCGCACGGACAAGGTCTCCCCCGCCCCCACCTCCTGGTCGGCGGTCTTCGACAAGGCCTCGCCCTACAAGGGCCACGTCACCGCGTACGACTCCGCCATCTACCTCGCGGACGCCGCGCTCTACCTGATGAAGACCAGGCCGGAGCTCGGCATCAAGGACCCGTACGCGCTGGACCAGAAGCAGTTCGACGCCTCCGTCGCCCTGCTGAAGGAGCAGAACGCGAACGTCGGCGAGTACTGGAGCGACTACCTGAAGGAGATCTCCTCCTTCAAGAGCGGCGACTCCGTCATCGGCACCAGCTGGCAGGTCATCGCCAACCTCGCCAAGGCCGAGAAGACACCGGTCGAGGCGGTCCTGCCGAGCGAGGGCTCCACCGGCTGGTCCGACACCTGGATGGTCTCGGCCAAGGCCCAGCACCCCAACTGCGCCTACAAGTGGCTGGACTGGATCGTCTCGCCGAAGGTGAACGCCCAGGTCGCCGAGTGGTTCGGCGAGGCCCCCGCGAACGAGAAGTCCTGCGCCCTGACCTCGGACAAGAACCACTGCACCGTCTTCCACGCGGCCGACGAGCCCTACTGGAAGCAGGTCCACTTCTGGAACACCCCGATCCCGCAGTGCCTGGACGGCCGCACCGACGTCCGTTGCGTGCCCTACGCCAAGTGGGTCCAGGCCTGGACCGAGATCAAGGGCTGAGCCGTCCGTGACCACCACGCCGACCACGACGGGCGGCACCCTCGGGCGGCGGCTGGCAGGTTCCCTGCACCGCCGCCCGCGGCTGCGGCTGTCGCTGCTGCTGTCCGCCCCGCTGCTCTGGCTGGTCCTGGCCTATCTGGGCTCGCTGGCCGCGCTCTTCCTCTCCGCGTTCTGGACGACCGACCCCTTCACCTCCGACCTGGTCAAGGTCTGGAGCACCGACACCTTCCGCACCGTCCTCACCACGGACGTCTACCGGGACGTCGCCCTGCGCAGCATCGGCGTCGCCGTCGCGGTGACCGTGATCGACGTCGTCATCGCCTTCCCGATCGCCTTCTACACCGCCCGGGTGGCCGCCCCGAGGTACCGGCACCTGCTGGTCGTCGCCGTGCTCACCCCGCTCTGGGCGAGCTACCTGGTCAAGGCGTACGCCTGGCGGATCATGCTCTCCGAGGACGGGCCGCTGGACTGGGCGCTGAGGCCGCTGGGCCTCAGCGGCCCCGGCTACGGCCTGCCCGCCGCGATCATGGTGCTGGCCTACCTGTGGCTGCCGTACATGATCCTGCCGATCCACGCCGCGCTGGAGCAGCTGCCGGCCGGCCTGCTGGACGCCTCCGCCGACCTCGGGGCCCGGACCTGGCGCACCTTCCGGTCCGTGGTGCTGCCGATGGTGCTGCCCTCGGTCGCGGCCGGCTCGGTCTTCACCTTCTCGCTCAGCCTCGGCGACTACATCGCCGTGCAGATCGTCGGCGGCAAAACCCAGCTGATCGGCAACGTCGTCTACTCCAACATCACCCTCGACCTGCCGCTCGCCGCGGCGCTGGGCACCGTGCCGGTCGCGGTCATCGTCGTCTACCTGCTGGCCGTGCGGCGCACCGGCGCGCTCCGGAGTCTGTGAGGCCCCTGACCATGCGACTCTCCCGTCCCGCCCGCATCGCCCTGCGCGTCGCGGCCGCGCTGGGCTTCACCGTCATCTACGTGCCGCTGCTGCTCGTCCTGCTCAACTCCTTCAACGCCGCCCGCGGCTTCGGCTGGCCCCCCTCGGGCCTGACCCTGCACTGGTGGGCCGACGCCTGGCACAGCTCCGGCGCCCGCGCCGCGCTGTGGACCTCGGTGAAGGCGGGCCTGGGCGCGACGGCGGTCTCCCTGGTCCTGGGCACCCTGATCGCCTTCGCCGTCGCCCGGTACCGCTTCTTCGGGCGGGAGGCGCTCTCCTTCGTCGTCGTGCTGCCGATCGCGCTGCCCGGCATCGTCACGGGCATCGCCCTCAACACCGCGTTCCGCACGGTCCTGGAGCCGCTCGGCGTCGGGCTGGGCCTGTTCACGGTCGTCGTCGGGCACGCCACCTTCTGCGTCGTGGTCGTCTTCAACAACGTCGTGGCCCGGCTGCGGCGCACCTCCGGCTCGTACGAGGAGGCGGCGATGGACCTGGGGGCGAACACCTTCCAGGTCTTCCGCGACATCACCTTCCCTCTGGTGCGCACGGCGCTGCTGGCGGGCGGGCTGCTCGCCTTCGCCCTCTCCTTCGACGAGATCGTCGTCACCACCTTCACCGCGGGTCCCGGTGTCCAGACCCTCCCCGTGTGGATCTTCAGCAACATGGCCAGGCCGCAGCAGGCCCCCGTCGTCAACGTGGTGGCCGCGGTGCTGATCGTCGCGTCGGTGATCCCGGTCTACCTCGCGCAGCGGCTGTCCGCCGACTCCGCCTCGGGAGGCCGCCTCTGAGCCACGGGTGCACGGAGGTGAGGGGTCCGTGCCATGCATCCGCCCGGATAAGGCAGGCTTGTACCCGTGCCAGAACCCGCGCTGAACGCATTCGACCCCGCCCGCGACCACTCCCACACCGCCACGCTGAAGAGGCTGGAGAAGTCCTCGGGGCGCCTGGCGGCGGCCGCGATCGCGCGGATGGACGCGCAGCTGCCCTGGTACCGGGCCATGCCGCCGGAGAACCGCTCGTGGATCGGACTGGTGGCCCAGGCGGGCATCGCGGCCTTCACGGAGTGGTTCCGCCACCCGGAGACCCCGCAGGCCATCAGCACCGACGTCTTCGGCACCGCCCCGCGGGAACTGACCAGGGCGATCTCGCTGCGCCAGACGGTGGAGATGGTGCGCACCACCATCGAGGTCATGGAGTCGGCGATCGACGAGGTCGCGGCCCCCGGCGACGAGTCGGTGCTGCGCGAGGCGCTGCTGGTGTACGCGCGGGAGATCGCCTTCGCGACGGCCCAGGTCTACGCCCAGGCCGCCGAGGCGCGCGGCGCCTGGGACGCCCGGCTGGAGTCCCTGGTGGTCAACGCGGTGCTGTCCGGTGAGGCGGACGAGGGCGTGCTGTCGCGGGCGGCGGCGCTCGGCTGGAGCTCCCCCGACAAGATCGCGGTGGTCCTGGGCACGGCGCCCAACGGCGACAGCGAGCTCACCGTCGAGGCGATCCGGCGGGCGGCGCGGCACGCCAAGCTGCAGGTGCTCACCGGAGTGCTGGGCGACCGGCTGATCGTGGTCGCGGGCGGCGACGGGGACCCGCTGCGGGTGGCCAAGGCGCTGATCGGGCCGTTCGCGGCCGGGCCGGTGGTGGCCGGGCCCCTGGTGGGGGACCTGCTGGCGGCGTCGAAGTCCGCGCAGGCCGCCGCCGCGGGCCTGCGGGCCTGCGCGGCCTGGCCCGACGCGCCGCGCCCGGTGCTCGCCGACGACCTGCTCCCGGAGCGCGCGATGGCGGGCGACCGACACGCCCGCGATCAGCTGGTGGAGGAGATCTACAGGCCGTTGGAGGAAGCTGGTTCGGCACTGCTTGAGACTCTGTCCGTCTACCTCGAACAGGCCTCGTCACTGGAAGGGGCCGCCAGGATGTTGTTCGTTCACCCCAACACCGTTCGCTACCGGCTGCGACGTGTGACGGACGTCACCGGCTGGTCACCCTCGGACGTGCGCTCCGCATTCACCCTACGTATCGCGCTCATCCTGGGCCGACTCTCCGAGTCGGGGCAGACACCGTAGATGCGCTGAGGGCTTTTGTGGGACACCAACAAATCGCCCGTCGGTTCTTGGTCCCTGTCCCCACGGGCGGGGATCACCTCGCTCAAGAGAGAGTTGAAAGCGTGCTCGTACTCGTCGCTCCCGGCCAGGGCGCCCAGGCCCCCGGCTTCCTGAACCCTTGGCTCGAACTACCCGGTGTCGCCGACCGTCTCGCCGGTCTGTCCTCGACCGCCGGGCTCGACCTCGCCCACTTCGGCACCAAGGCCGAGGCCGAGGAGATCCGTGACACCGCCGTCGCCCAGCCCCTGCTGGTCGCGGCCGGTCTGCTCGCGGCGGAGCAGCTGTTCGGCGACCCGGCCGCCGCGCGTTCCGCGCTGGGCGCCGTGGCCGGTCACAGCGTCGGCGAGATCACGGCGGCGGCCGTCGGCGGCGTACTCAGCGCCGAAGCGGCGATGACCTTCGTCCGCACCCGCAGCACCGCGATGGCCCAGGCCGCGGCCGTCACCGAGACCGGCATGTCGGCCGTGCTCGGCGGCGACCCGGACGCCGTCGTCGCCCACCTGGAGAACCTCGGCCTCACCCCGGCGAACATCAACGGCGCCGGCCAGATCGTGGCGGCCGGCACGATGAAGCAGCTCGCGGAGCTGACCTCGGACAAGCCCGAGAAGGCGCGGGTCATCCCGCTGAAGGTGGCGGGCGCGTTCCACACCCACCACATGACCCCGGCCATGGCCGTCCTCGACGAGCTGGCCCAGACGCTGGCGGTCTCCGACCCCGCGCTGCCGTACGTGTCCAACACCGACGGCACGGTCGTCGCCTCCGGCGCCGAGATCGTCTCCCGCCTGGTGTCGCAGGTCTCCAACCCGGTCCGCTGGGACCTGTGCATGGAGACCTTCAAGGAGCTCGGCGTCACCGCGATCATCGAGCTGGTGCCGGGTGGCACCCTGGTGGGCCTGGCCAAGCGCGCGCTGCCCGGCGTCGCGACCCTGGCGCTGAAGACCCCGGACGACCTCGAGGCCGCCCGCGCGATCGTGGCCGAGCACGGCACCCAGGAATAGGAGTCCCCGCAGACATGGCGAAGATCAGGCCCAGCAAGGGGTCCCCGTACGCGCGCATCATGGGCGTCGGCGGCTACCGGCCGACCCGTGTGGTGCCCAACGAGGTGATCCTGGAGAACATCGACTCCAGCGACGAGTGGATCCGCTCCCGCTCCGGCATCGCCACCCGGCACTGGGCCGGCCCGGACGAGACGGTCGCCGAGATGTCGGTCATCGCGGCGGGCAAGGCCATCGCCGACGCGGGGATCTCGGCCGAGGACATCGGGGGCGTCATCGTCGCCACCGTCTCCCACTTCAAGCAGACCCCGGCCGTCGCGACCGAGATCGCGCACCGGATCGGCGCCGGCAAGCCGGCCGCATTCGACATCTCGGCGGGCTGCGCGGGCTTCACGTACGCGGTGACCCTCGCCAAGGGCATGGTCACCGAGGGCAGCGCGAAGCACGTCCTGGTGATCGGCGTCGAGCGGCTGAGCGACCTGACGGACAAGACGGACCGTGCCACGGCCTTCCTCTTCGGCGACGGCGCCGGCGCGGTCATCATCGGCCCGGCCGACGAGCCCGAGATCGGCCCCACCGTCTGGGGCTCCGAGGGCGACAAGTCCAACACCATCACCCAGACCGTGGCGTGGGACCGCTTCCGCGTGGGCGACGTCTCGCAGCTGCCGGTGGGCGAGGACGGGGAGCTGAAGTTCCCCGCGATCACCCAGGAGGGCCAGACCGTCTTCCGCTGGGCCGTGTTCGAGATGGCCAAGGTGGCCCAGGAGGCCCTGGACGCCGCCGGGATCACCGCGGACGACCTGGACGTCTTCATCCCGCACCAGGCCAACATGCGCATCATCGACTCGATGATCAAGGCGCTCAAGCTGCCGGAGCACGTCGCGGTCGCCCGCGACATCGAGACCACCGGCAACACCTCCGCCGCGTCGATCCCGCTCGCGATGGAGCGTCTGCTCGCCACCGGACAGGCCAAGAGCGGCGACACGGCACTGATCATCGGTTTCGGGGCAGGGCTCGTCTACGCCGCCACTGTCGTTACCCTCCCCTAGGCAACACCTACGCGGCGCGCACTCCCGCCCGCCGCAGCCCGTAGTAACCAGCACGAAGAAGGAGAGCGCCGCCATGGCCACCCAGGAAGAGATCGTCGAGGGTCTCGCGGAGATCGTGAACGAGATCGCCGGCATCCCGACCGAGGACGTCCAGCTGGACAAGTCCTTCACCGACGACCTGGACGTCGACTCGCTGTCCATGGTCGAGGTCGTCGTCGCCGCCGAGGAGCGCTTCGAGGTCAAGATCCCGGACGACGACGTCAAGCAGCTGAAGACCGTCGGCGACGCCGTCGACTACATCCTCAAGGCTCAGGGCTGAGCCTGAACCACCCCTGGACGACGTGTCTGTCGCCCGCCCTTCTAGACGTGGAGAGACAATCCCTGTGAGCCCGACCAATCACACCGTGGTCGTCACCGGTATCGGCGCAACCACTCCGCTGGGCGGGGACAGCGCGTCGACCTGGGAAGGGCTGATCGCCGGGCGTTCCGGCGTCACCCCCCTGAAGCAGGACTGGGCCGCCGAGCTGACGGTGCGCATCGCCGCGCAGATCGCCGTCGAGCCGCTGGAGGTCCTGCCCCGACCGCTCGCCCGCAAGCTGGACCGCTCGGCGCAGTTCGCGCTGATCGCCACCCGTGAGGCCTGGGCCGACGCGGGCTTCACCGCCAAGGCCGGCGAGGACAGCTCGGTCGACCCCGACCGCCTGGGCACGGTCATCGCCTCCGGTATCGGCGGCGTCACCACCCTGCTCGACCAGTACGACAACCTCAAGACTTCCGGCCCGCGCAAGGTGTCCCCGCACACCGTGCCGATGCTGATGCCCAACAGCCCCTCCGCCAACGTCAGCCTCGAGGTCAACGCCCGCGCCGGTGTGCACACCCCGGTCAGCGCCTGCGCCTCCGGCGCCGAGGCCGTCGGCTACGCGTACGAGATGATCCGCTCCGGCCGCGCCGACGTCGTCGTGGCCGGTGGCACCGAGGCGGCGGTGCACCCGCTGCCGATCGCCGCGTTCGCCAACATGATGGCGATGTCCAAGAACAACGACGACCCGCAGGGCGCCTCCCGCCCCTACGACAAGGGCCGTGACGGCTTCGTCCTCGGCGAGGGCGCCGGTGTCGTCGTCCTGGAGTCGGCCGAGCACGCCGCCAGGCGCGGTGCCCGGGTGTACGCCGAGGTGCTGGGCCAGGGTCTGTCGTCCGACGCCCACCACATCGCGCAGCCGGAGCCCACCGGCCGCGGCATCGCCGCCGCGCTGGAGCAGCTGATCGCCGCGACCGGTCTGGACCTGGCGCAGATCGCGCACCTGAACGCGCACGCGACGTCCACCCCGCAGGGTGACGTCGCCGAGGTCAAGGCGCTCCGCAAGGTGCTCGGCGACCACCTCGACCACGTGGCCATCTCGGCCACCAAGTCGATGACCGGTCACCTGCTGGGCGGCGCCGGCGGCATCGAGACGGTCGCCACCGTCCTCGCCCTGCACCACCGGATCGCCCCGCCGACGATCAACATCGTCGAGCTGGACGACGAGATCGACCCGGGTCTGGTCTCCACCGAGGCGCGGAAGCTGCCCGAGGGCCCGATCGTGGCCGTCAACAACTCCTTCGGCTTCGGCGGCCACAACGTGGTCATGGCCTTCAAGGCCTGAGCCGTACGGCACCCCTGAGGGCCGGTCAGCCGCTCGCGCGGCCGACCGGCCCTCCGCCGTTCCCGGATCAGGGGCAGCCGACGACCTGCCCGGCCCAGGACAGCCCGCCGCCGAAGCCGAGCAGCAGTACGGGAGCGCCCGGGGTGAGCTCGCCGCGCTCCACGAGCTTGGAGAAGGCCAGCGGCACGGAGGCCGCGGAGGTGTTGCCGGAGTCGACGACGTCATGGGCCACCACCGCCTGCGGGGCGCCCAGCCGACGTACGACGGCCTCGATGATCCGCAGGTTGGCCTGGTGCGTCACGATGCCGCCTAGGTCGCCGACGGCGACACCGGCGCGCCGGCAGGCCTCCTCCGCGATCGGGGCGAGGGTCGTGGTGGCCCAGCGGAAGACCGCCTGGCCGTCCTGGGCGAAGCGGGGCTGCCAGGCGCCGGCCAGCCGGACGGCGTCGGCGCGGGTGGGGTCCGAGCCCCACACGACCGGTCCGATGCCGGGGAGCGTCCCCGGGGCGGCATCGGCGGCGCTGACGACGGCGGCGCCGGCCCCGTCGCCCAGCAGGACGCAGGTGCTGCGGTCGCTCCAGTCGGTGAGGTCGGACATCTTCTCGGCGCCGATGACCAGGGCGTGCCGGGCGGCACCGGCCCGTACCGAGTGGTCGGCGGCGGCGAGCGCGGTGGTGAAGCCCGCGCAGGCGTTGTTGAGGTCGTAGGAGGCGGGCGCCGTCATGCCGAGCCGGGCCGCGACCTGGGCGGCGGTGCTGGGGCAGCGGTCGACGGCGCTGGAGGTGGCCACGACGACCAGGTCGACGTCCGAGGGGTCCAGGCCCGCCGCGGCGAGCGCCTTGCCGGCGGCGGCGCTCGCCATGTCGGCGACCGTCTCGTCCTCGGCGGCGATGTGCCGGGTCGCGATGCCGGTGCGCTGCCGGATCCAGGCGTCGCTGGTGTCGACCATGGCGGCCAGATCGTCGTTGGTGAGGACACGTTGCGGCTGGTGGTGACCCAGGGCGGCGATGCGGGATGCAGTCATGGCGGCACTATAGCGACCGATCGGTCGGACTCTAAAGGGAGAGAGGTGGCTACGATGGCCGCATGAGCCCACGCAAGTCCGCCGCCGAGGCGCGCCACACCCGTGAGCGGATCATCGAACGCAGCGTCGCGGTCGCCTCCGTGGAGGGCCTGGAGGGCCTCACGATCGGCCGGCTCGCGGCCGACCTCGGGATCAGCAAGTCCGGGCTGCTGGGGCACTTCGGTACCAAGGAGGCCCTGCAGATCGCCGCCCTGCGGCGGGCCTCGGAGATCTTCACGCGCGCCGTGTGGGTGCCCGCCGCGGGGGCCGCTCCCGGCCTCGCCCGGCTGACCGCGATCTGCGAGGCATGGGTGACCTACCTGGACCGGGAACGCGAGGCCTTCCCCGGCGGCTGCCTGTTCACCGCTTCCGCCGTGGAGTTCGACGGCCGCGAGGGGCCGGTACGGGAGGCGGTCGCCCGGCTCTACACCGTCTGGCGGCGCCGGCTGACCCGCGACATCCGGGCCGCGGTCGAGCACGGCGAACTGCCCACCGGCACCGACCCGGAACAGCTCGTCTTCGAGCTGAACGGGATCTACTTCTCCCTCAACCACGCCGTGCAGCTCTTCGGTGACGCATCCGCCCCCGATCGCGCCCGGCGTGCGCTGCGGCGCGTCCTGAGCTGACGAATCAGCCCTTCGGGGGGATTGGCCCGGTCCTCCGGATGGCCGCGCGCGGCACCGCGCAGGATCTTGTCCATGAGCATCTGGCTGAGGGGGGCCGGCCTCACGGCGGCCGCGGCGCTGACGGTGCTGGGGCCGTGGGTGGCCGGGGGGACGGCGTACGCGCACGATCCACCGGGGCCACCGGGCCCGCCCATGGTCCGCTTCCTGCCCGACGGCACCGTACGTGTCGAGACCGGCGGCGGCGCCGTCCGGGTGGAGACCCGCGACGGGGAGACGCGGGCCCGGGTCACCCACGGCGGGGACACCGTGGACGCGCGCACCGGCAAGGGCGGCTCGTCCGCGACCGTCCGGCGGCGGCACTGCCCCGCGTACGAGTCGACGGTGAACGCCCGCACGGACAGCGGTGGTTCCCGGGGCTCGGTGTCCTGGCGGCACCCCTGCGGACCGGCGCCGCGCCCCACCCCCGCCCGCCCCGTGCGCCGCGCACCGGCTCCAGCGCCGACGCCCACGCCGACCCCGACGCCGACCCCCACCCCGACTCCGACGCCCACGCCGACCCCGACGCCGACCCCCACCCCGACTCCGACGCCCACTCCGACGCCCACACCGACGCCGACGCCGACCCCCACCCCGACGCACCGCGCGGAACTCCCGCCGGTCGCCTACCGCAAGGCGAGCGCGCCGCCCCCGCCCGAGGGGCCGAGCATCGTCCACCTCATGCTGCTCGTCACCGCCCCGGCGGTCCTGTCCGCCGCCGCGCTCAAGCCCCGCTCCCAAGCCCGCTCACGGAGGTGATCGATGTCGGACTGGCTCGTCCTGGGCATCGCGATGGCCGCGGCCTGCGCCGTGGTGCTGACCATCGTGCTCATCAACCAACGCCGCGTCGGCGATGACGACGACCCCTCGGAGACCCCCGACGTCATCGAGTACATGACGATGATGATCGGCGTGGTGTACGCCATCGTCCTCGGCCTCGCCATCGCCGGCGTGTGGGAGGCCCGCGGCGGCGCCGAGGACACCGTCCACCGCGAGACCCAGGCCCTGCACGAGGTGCGGCAGCGCGTCCAGGTCTACCCGGCGGCCGTCCGCGACCAGGTGCGCGCCGATGTGGACTCGTACGTCTCGTACGTCGCGCACACGGAGATCCCCTACATGCTCAAGCACGGGGAGAACACGCAGCGCGGCTCGGAACTCCTCGACAAGGTGCGCCGCGATGTCACCGACTTCGAACCGCGCACCCCGCTGGCCAACCAGGCGTACCAGCCGATCGTCGACCAGGTCGCGGCCGCCGACGACGCGCGCACCGGACGCGGCGAGAACGCCGGACCGACCATGCCGGGGGTGGTGTGGTTCGGTCTGATCGCCGGCGCCCTCGTCGCGGTGGGACTGATCTTCAGCCTGCAGATCCGGCGCTCCCGGCGCGAACTGGTCCTCGCCGGGCTCTACAGCGCCCTGATCGCCTTCCTGCTCTTCCTCATCTGGGACCTGGACGCCCCGTTCGGCCGGGACGCCGCCGAGGCGGCGGCGTCCTTCACCAGCCTCTTCCCGCACATCGGATGATCACTTCTCGAAGCTCGCGAAGTACGAGGCCGCCATGTCCTCCTCCCCGTGGCCGAGTTCGGCCGCACGGCGGAAGCGCTCGGCACCGGCCGCGGCCACGTCGAGCCGCACCCCGACGGACTCCCCCGCCTCCACGATCAGCCGGGCGTCCTTCTCCGCGGTGTGCACGGCGAAGCTGGGAGTGAAGTCGCCGGCCAGGATCGACGCCGCCTTCGCCTGCAGGTAGCCCATGTCGAGTGCGCCGCCGGAGACGGCCTGGAGGAAGTCCGCGGCGTCCACGCCGAGGCCCTTCGCGAGCGCGAGGGCCTCGGCGGTGCCATGGGTGACGGTGAGCACCCAGCTGTTGATCACCAGCTTCAGGCGGCTGGCCGCGCCTTCGGCCGCGTCCTCCCCCGTCCACACGGTGCGGCTGCCGATCGCGTCGAAGACCGGTGCCACCGCCTGCCGCGCCTCCTGCGGCCCGGCGGCCAGCACCAGGAGCTGCCCGTTCTCGGCGGGCTGCCGGGTGCCCAGCACGGGCGAGTCCAGGAAGACGACGCCGTGCTCGCGCGCGAACTGCGCGAACGCCCCGAGGGCGCCCACGCCCGCGGTGGTGCACTGCGCCCACACCGCGCCCTTCCGCAGCGCCGGCGCCGCCTGCCGCATGGCCTGTAGGGCGGAGTCCGCGTCGTGCAGGATGGTCAGCACCACGTCGGCGCCGTCCACCGCCTCCGCGGGTGTGTCGCAGACGCGTGCGCCGTCCTTGCCGAGCGGCTCGGCCTTCTCCTTCGTACGGTTCCACACACGGACGTCGAGGCCGGCCTTGACGAGGTTGCGGGCCATCGCGGCACCCATGATGCCGGTGCCGAGAACTGCTGCTGAGGTGGTGTCGGACATGACTGCCACGGTACGACGGACCAATCCGAAACGCTCGCGGCGCCGAATGCCGGACGGGACACTTGTCCGCGACCCACGGAATCGAACGCTGGAGGTGTGGTGAGGGAACCGCTGCGGTTCGGCAGGCCCGCACGGCAGGGCCCGGACCTCTCGGAGCTGCTGCTCGCCGTCGCGCGCGGCGACCAGGAGGCCTTCGCCCGGCTGTACGACGCCGTGAGCGGACCGGTGCTCGGGCTGGTGCGCGGAGTGCTCAGGGACCCCGCCCAGTCGGAGGAGGTGACGCAGGAGGTGCTGGTGGAGGTGTGGCGCACCGCCGCCCGCTTCCGGCCGGAGAAGGGCAGCGCGATGACCTGGGTGATGACCCTGGCCCACCGAAGGGCCGTGGACCGCGTGCGGTCCGCCAGCGCGGCGGCGGACCGCGAGCAGAAGGCGGCGCTGCTGGAGCGCACCCCCGCCTACGACGAGGTCACCGAACAGGTCGAGGCCCGGCTGGAGGCCGAACAGGTGCGGCGCTGCATGCGCACCCTCACCGAGGTGCAGCACCAGTCGGTGACGCTCGCCTACTACCGGGGGCTGACCTACCGGGAGGTCGCCGAACTGCTGTCGCTGCCGCTGGGCACCGTCAAGACCCGCCTCCGGGACGGCCTGATCCGGCTGCGCGACTGCCTGGGGGTGACCGCGTGAGCACCGAGGCCGAACTGCACACCCTCACCGGCGCCTACGCCGTCGACGCGCTGGCCCGGCACGAGCGCGCGGAGTTCGAACGTCACCTCGCGGAGTGCGAGGCCTGCGCGCTGGAAGTCCGCGAGCTGGGCGCGACCGCCGCCCGCCTCGGGCTCGCGGCGGCCGAGCCCGTCCCGCCCCGCATGAAGGACGACGTCATGCGGCTCATCGTCAACGTGCGGCAGGAGCCGCCGTCGGTGCCCGAGCCGCCGCGCGCCGCCGCCCGCGCGACGCGCCGCCGCGCCCCGCAGCCCGCACGGCGCCGCGTCCGCTTCGCCCTCGCGGCCTGCCTCGCCGCGGCCGCGGCACTGGGCGGGGTGGCGGTCTGGCAGCAGCAACAGCTCGGCGACCTGCGCCAGGAGAACCGGCAGACCCAGGCCCAGGCGGAGCAGATCTCCCGGGTCCTGGCCGCCCCCGACGCCGTCACGACCTCCGCGAAGCTCGCGGGCGGCGCCAGCGGCACCGTCGTCGTCTCCCGCAGCCAGGACCGCGCGGTCTTCTTCGCCCACGGCATGCCCGCGCTGAGCGGGAACCGGGTCTACCAGCTCTGGTACGCCGACGGCGGCACGATGCGCTCCGCCGGCCTCATGCCGAAGCCCTCCGGCCGCGACACCACCCAGGCTGTGCTCCTCCAGGGCGCCGTCGACGGCGCCTCCGGCATGGGCATCACCGTCGAACCCCCCGGCGGCTCCGCCAGGCCCACCTCCGACCCCCTGGCCCTGATGGACTTCCCGGCGTGACGCCGCCGCGCCGCGCACCGCGCCGCACCCCGTCCGGTGCGGTGCGCGGGGGCGGGCCGCCCGGCCGGAGGCACGGCTTCGCCCGCGACACGGCACCCCGGCCGGACCCCGGGCAGCGCCTCCCCCGAGGACACCGCCACGCGAGCACCCGTACAACCACTCCGTGACGGTAGGGCTCCGCCTACCGAAGCCCGGGGAGCCCCCGTCCCCGAGGGCAGCCGGGCGAGCCCCGCCCACGGGGCACAGCCGTGCCCGAGCGCCCGGGGACGCCCCATACCGGCCACCCGGCACGACGCAGGGTCACGCGGCCTCGCCTGCCGCTGCCCTGCGGCGCGGACCACCGCCCGAGGACCAGGAAGGCCTGGAGCCCCAGGAGAGCCCGGCCCCCATGGGGCGAGGGCCCCGCGCGGGGGACCGGACCCAACGCCGCCGTGGGGGCGCTCGCGAGGACGTGGCTCCCCGGGTAACGCCCAGGCTCGCGGGGCGCGGCGGGGCGCCTCACGCCGCGGCGGAGGGCGGCGCCATAGGCTCGCCGGGCGCGCATACCGGCCAGGAGGAGTGCAACGGACGTGACGACGACGTCGATCTGCCTGTTCACCGCCGATCTGCGGCTGCACGACAACCCCGTCCTGCGGGCCGCCCTCGACTCCGCGGAACGGGTCGTCCCCCTGTTCGTGCTCGACGAGGCCATCGAGGCCGTGGGCTTCGCCGCTCCGAATCGCGTCGCGTTCCTCGCGGACTGCCTCGCCGACCTGGACGAGGGGCTGCGCGAGCGCGGCGGGCGGCTGGTGCTGCGCCGCGGGGACGTGGCGCGCGAGACATGCCGGGTCGCGGAGGAGACCGGTGCCGGGCAGGTGCACGTCGCCGCCGGGGTGAGCCGGTACGCCGCGCGGCGCGAGGAGCGGCTGCGGGAGGCGCTGGCCGGGGCGGGGCGCGAACTGCGGGTGCACGACGCCGTGCTGACCGCGGTGCCGCCCGGTGCGGTGACCCCGGCCGGCAAGGACAGCTTCGGGGTGTTCACCCCGTACTTCCGGCGCTGGGAGAGCGCGGACCTGCGCGACCCGCTGGGCGCGCCCCGCGTGGTCCGCGTCCCGGACGGCGTGGCGTCCCGGCCGCTCCCGACGGCGCCGAAGGGCACGTCGCCCGGGCTGCCCGCGGGCGGGGAGACCGAGGCCCGCGAACGCTGGCGCGCCTGGCGGGCGTCGGGGCTCGCCGCGTACGAGGACCGCCACGACGACCTGGCGGGCGACGCCACCTCGCGCCTCTCGCCCCACCTGCACTTCGGGTGTCTGTCGGCCACCGAGCTGGTACGGCGCGCCCGCGACGCCGGCGGGCCCGGCGCTGACGCGTTCGTACGGCAGTTGGCGTGGCGCGAGTTCCACCACCAGGTACTCGCCGCCCGCCCCGACGCCGCCTCCCGGGACCTGCGGCCGCGCGGCGACCGCTGGCGCGGCGACGGCCCCGAGGCGGACGCGTGGCGCGAGGGCCGTACCGGATACCCGGTGATCGACGCGGCGATGCGGCAGTTGCGGCACGAGGGCTGGATGCACAACCGTGCGCGGCTGCTGGCCGCGAGCTTCCTGACGAAGACGCTGTACGTGGACTGGCGGATCGGCGCGGCGCACTTCCTGGAGCTGCTGGTGGACGGCGACGTCGCCAACAACCAGCTGAACTGGCAGTGGGTGGCCGGCACCGGCACCGACACCCGCCCGAACCGGGTGCTCAACCCCCTGGTGCAGGCCCGCCGTTTCGACCCGGACGGCGTCTACGTACGCCGCTGGGTGCCCGAGCTGGCCGAGGTGCGGGGCGGCGCAGTGCACCGTCCCTGGCGCCTTCCCGAGGCCGAACGGGAGGCCCTGGACTACCCAGCCCCGCTCGTCGACCTCGACGAGGCCCTCGCCCGCTTCCGCGGTGCCCGCGGCACATAGCACCCCACGGGTCGAGAGCCGCGGCGCCGGCCCGGGGCGTCGGGCCCCGGGCCGCCCGCCCCGAGACGGACACGGCTCCCGGCACGCGGGCAGTGCCGCCCGCCGGGAGCCACCCCCCATCGCCCGCCTCGATGCAGGCACTCGACCCATCTGAGCGAACCCACGTCGCGAAGCGCGGCGGCGGTGAAGCCCCGCCAGCCCGCGGACGTCGGCACCCGGACCGCCCGCCCCGAGGCGCCACCGGCCGCACCGTGACGCCCCCGCCCCCTCACCCCGGCGGAACGCCGCCCCGCTTCCGTGGGGGCCGGGGGAAGAAGCCGCTGGTGCGCAAGGCGTAGTCGGGCCAGCCGGGGCGGTCCGCCATGTGCCGTTCCAGCAGGGCCTTCCCGCTGCCCCGGGTCAGCAGGTACGACATCAGCAGCGGGGACACGGCGGACACCGCCGCGGCCTGCCAGGCGTCGCAGGCCACCGCGAACAGGCCCCACCACACGCAGAAGTCGCCGAAGTAGTTGGGATGCCGGGTCCAGCTCCACAGGCCGCGGTCCATGATGCGGCCCCGGTTCGCCGGGTCGGCCTTGAAGCGGGCCAGCTGGTGGTCGCCGACGGTTTCGAAGAGCAGGCCGGTGAGCCAGAGCAGCACACCGACCGCGACGGCCGGGCCGACCGGGCCGGGGATGTACGAGGCGGCCTGGACGGGCAGCGAGACGACCAGGACGAGCGCACCCTGCAGCAGGTACACCGCGCGCAGGGCGTAGGCGGCCCGGCCGCCGCGGGCCTTGGCCAGGAAGGCCTCGTAGCGGGGGTCCTCGCCGTGCCCGCGTCCGCGGCGGGCGATGTGGACGGCGAGCCGCAGG
Organism: Actinacidiphila glaucinigra; assembly: GCF_035918135.1. Classification (NCBI taxonomy): domain Bacteria; kingdom Bacillati; phylum Actinomycetota; class Actinomycetes; order Kitasatosporales; family Streptomycetaceae; genus Actinacidiphila; species Actinacidiphila glaucinigra. The sequence continues at coordinate 6,016,467 of NZ_CP109144.1, read as the reverse complement.
CCCCACACGGCGGTCAGCGCCAGCACCAGGGCGCGGCGGGCCGGGTCGCCGTGCCCGGCGGACATGCCGTACGCGGAGCCGGCGACCGCGGTGAAGGCCACGCCCCAGGCGACGTCGACGTAGCGGTGCCTGCCGCGGGACAGCGCGAAGGCGAAGGTGACGAGCATGACGGCGAGCGCGGCCCCGGCCGCCACCGCCACGCCCGTCCCGAACGCGCCCCAGGGGAAGCCGTCCATCGCGCTCACCACCCCGCGTACCAGGCGGCGGGCGTGCCGGCCGTGCCGCCGGTGCCGTCGGCGGTGGGCCGTACGGCGAGGATCTGGTCGACGCCCATGCGCCGTTCGGCGAAGGCCAGCGCGCCGCCGGCCAGGTACAGCCGCCAGACGCGCGCGGTCTCCTCGCCGGCCAGGAGGACGACGTCGGACCAGCGCCGCTCCAGGGTGGCCAGCCAGGCCCGCACGGTGCGCACGTAGTGCTCGCGCAGCGACTCCACGGCCCGGACCTCCAGACCCGCGTCCTCCAGCAGCGCCACGGTCCGGCCGAGCGGCCGCATGTGCATGTCGGGGGCGATGTAGGTCTCGATGAAGGCGCCGCCACCGGGGGCGGCACGGCCGCGGGACATCTGCTGCACCAGTGCCCTGCCCCGGGGCCGCAGCATGCGGTGGATCGCCCCGGCGAACTGCGGGTAGTGCGCGTCGCCGACGTGCTCGCCCGTCTCGATCGCGGTGACCGCCTCGTAGCCGCCGCTGCCCTCCAGGTCGCGGTAGTCGCGCAGTTCGACGGTGACGTACTCCTCCAGGCCGCGTTCGCGGATCCGGTCCCGTACGAAGTCCCGCTGGGCGGCGGAGAGGGTGACCGCGTGGACCTGCGCGCGATGGGTCTGCGCGGCGTACAGGGCGAGCGCGCCCCAGCCGCAGCCGATGTCGAGCAGCCGCGTGCCGGGGCGCAGGTCCAGCTTGCGGCAGACGAGTTCGAGCTTGTCGCGCTGGGCGTCGGCGAGGCCGTACGCGGGGTCGCCGTCGCGCGTCCAGTAGCCGCAGGAGTAGGCCATGGAGGGGTCGAGGAGGAGTTCGTGGAAGTCGTTGGACAGGTCGTAGTGGTGGCTGACGGCGGCCCGGTCGCGGCTCCTGGTGTGCGGGGTGCCGTTGAGCCTGGCGCGGCCGCGCGGGGCGGGCGGCCGGGGCCCGACCGCGCCGAGCCGTACGGCGGCGCCGGCGGCGCGCAGCCGGTCGGCCGCGGTGAGCCGGGGAGGGCGCAGCCCGTCGTCGCGCACCGCGTGCCACAGGGCGCGCAGTCCTTCGGTGAGGTCGCCGCGCACGTCGATGTCCCCGGTGATGTACGCCTCCGCGAGGCCGAGTTCGCCGGGCTGCCACAGGAGTCTTCGCAGCGCGCGCCGGGAGCGCAGGACGACCACGGGGGCGTCGCGCGGCCCGGCGGTGCTGCCGTCCCAGGCCCGCAGCCGTACGGGCAGCGGGCCGCCCGTGAACTGCTCCAGCAGCGGGGCGAGGGTGTCCGCGGCGCCCTTCACCCGGCGGCCTCCCCACGGGCCAGCCGCAGTTGGCACACGTCGAGGTAGCCGGAGCGGAAGCCGGCCTCGGAGTAGGCGAGGTAGAGGGTCCACATGCGGCGGAAGGTCTCGTCGAAGCCGAGGGCTGCGACGTCGGCGGCGCGTTCGGTGAAGCGCTCGCGCCACAGCCGCAGCGTCTCGGCGTAGTGCGGGCCGAAGCCGTCGCAGGAGGTGACACGCAGCGCGGTGTGCTCGTCGAGGGTCCGCTCGATCGCCTCCAGGGAGGGGATGAGCCCGCCGGGGAAGACGTACTTCTGCATCCAGGTGTGGGTGTGGCGGGTGGCGAGCATGCGCTCGTCGGCCATGGTGATCGCCTGGAGGGCGACCGTGCCGCCGGGGGCGAGCAGCCGGTCCAGGGCGGTGAAGTACACCGGCCAGTACTCGGCGCCGACGGCCTCGATCATCTCGACGCTGACGACGGCGTCGTAGCTCCCGGTCACCTGGCGGTAGTCGCGCAGCTGCACGGTGGCCCGGTCCTGCTGCCCCGCGGCGGCGATCCGGGCCGTGGCGAGCCGGCGTTGTTCCTCGGAGAGGGTGACGGAGACGACCCGGGCGCCGCGGCGGGCGGCCCGGACGGCGAGTTCGCCCCAGCCGGTGCCGATCTCCAGCAGCCGGGTGCCCTCGCCGACGCCCGCCAGGTCGAGCAGCCGGTCGATCTTGCGGTGCTGTGCGGCGGGCAGTTGGGCGCGCCGGGCGGGGAAGCCGCGGAAGACGGCGGAGGAGTAGGTCAGGGTCTCGTCGAGGAAGAGGGCGAAGAGGTCGTTGGACAGGTCGTAGTGGTCGTGGATGTTGCCGCGGGCGCCGTCGAGGGTGTTGCGCCGCTCGGTGGGCTGCCGGTGCGCCCACAGGGAGCGCAGCCGCTGCAGCGGCCGCGGGACGAGTTCGGTGACGTGCGAGGCGAGCACGGTGAGGACGGCCGGCAGGTCGGGCGCGTCCCATTCACCGGCCATGTAGGACTCGCCGAAGCCGATGAGGCCGTCGGTGCCGACGCGGCGGTTGAAGGCCTCGGGGTCGGCGATCAGCACCGCGGGGCCGCCGGTGCCGAGGACCGGTCCGCCTTCGCCGAGGCGGCAGCGCAGCGGGAGCCCGCTCAGGGCACGTCGCAGGACGGCACCGGCGACGGCGGCGCGCAGGCGTGAGCAGCGTGGCCGTGCCGCGACGTCGGGCCAGCGGCGCGGGTCCACGCCGGCGGCGGGCGCGGAGGCGGAGAGGGGGACGGATGTGGTGGACATGGTCACTCGAAACCCTCCTGGGGCGCGTGGACGGGACGGTGCTGCACGGGCAGTCCGCGCAGCAGCAGCCGGATGCCGTGCCGGCGGATGCCGGCCGACACCGCGGCCGTGGACCAGGGGTGCCGGGCGGCGGCCCGCAGCAGGCCCGGCGCGGTGGCGGGGCGCCGCTCGCCGCGCACGGTGGCGGTGAACGGGGTGGCGCCGCCGGGGCGTTCCAGGTGGACGGTGAGGTGGAGCCGGTCGTGCGGCTCGGGCAGCCGCATGCGGTAGCCGCCGTCGACAGGGAAGAACGGGGACACGTAGAAGTCCTTGGCGACGCGGGCGGTGTCGCGTTCGTCGGTGTGCAGCAGGTAGGCGTGCCGCTCGCCGTAGGTGTTGTGGACCTCGGCGACGACGCAGACGAGGGTGCCGGCCGGGTCGTGGCACCAGTACAGGGTCAGCGGGTTGAAGACGTGGCCGAGGACGCGGGCGTGGCAGAGCATGCGGACCGGGCCGCCGTGCAGGTCGACGCCCTGCGCGGCGAGGTAGGCGTCGAGGGCGGCCCGTACGGTGGCGTGCCGGCCGCCGAAGTGGTCGCGGGGGTCGAAGCGGGCGAGCGGGCGCAGCGCGGCGGGGAACCGGGGCGGCCGGGCGGGGTCGGTCAGCCACATGTAGGTGCGGTGGGTGAAGGCGTGCCGCCGCGGGCGGGTGCGGACGTGGGTGATCGTGCATTCGTACAGGGCGGGCACCTGCGGCGGCAGGCCTGCGGGGGTCACCATCGGACCCCCAGCCGGCGGGCGGCCTCGGCTCCGGAGCGGCAGCCGTCCTCGTGGAATCCCCAGCCGTGGTAGGCCCCGGCGTAGGCGGTGACGGGGGTGGAGAGGGCGGGCAGCCGCCGTCGCGCGGCCAGCGACGCGGGGGTGTAGACGGGGTGCTCGTACACCATGCGGGCGAGCACCCGGGCCGGGTCGACGCGGTCGTCGTCGCCGAGGGTGACGAGGTAGTGCTCGGGGATGTCCAGCCGCTGGAGGCGGTTCATGTCGTAGCTGACGCGCACCCCGCCGGGGTCGGGTGCGCAGGTGGGCATGAGGTAGTTCCAGGAGGCGCGGGCGGCACGGCCGCGGGGCAGCACCGAGGTGTCGGTGTGCAGCAGCGTCGGGTTGCGGGAGTACGTGAGGGCGCCGAGCGTCCGGCGCTCGTCCGCGGTGGGGTCGGCGAGCAGCCCCAGCGCCTGGTCGGGGTGGGTGGCGACGACCACCGCGTCGTACGTCTCGGTCTCCCCGTCACCGGTGACGACGTCGGCACCGTCGGCGTGCCGGCGCAGGGCGCGTACGGGGGTGGCGGTGCGGATCGCGGTGAGCCGTTTGACGATGCGCTCGACGTAGACGCGTGATCCGCCGGTGACGGTCCGCCAGGTGGGGGCGCCGCCCACCGAGAGCATCCCGTGGTGGTCCAGGAACCGGAAGAGGTAGACCGCCGGGTAGTGGGCCGCGGTCCGCGGCGAGCAGGACCAGACGCAGGCGACCAGGGGGGTCATGAAATGGGCCGTGAAGTACGCCGAGAACTCCCCCGCGCCGAGGAACTCCCCCAGCGTGGTGGTGTCGTCGGAACCGCCCTCCGCGAGCAGCCGCCGGGCGAGGCGGTGGAATCGGGGCACTTCGGCCAGCATACGCAGATAGGCGGGGCGCAGCGCGTTGCGCGGCTGCGCGAAGATCCCCGACGGGCCGCGGGCGCCCGCGTACTCCAGTCCGCAGCCCTCGCAGCGGACGGACATGCTCATCTCGGATTCCTGCGTGGGGACGCCGAGTTCGGCGAAGATCCGCAGCAGGGTGGGGTAGGTGCGCTCGTTGTGGACGATGAAGCCGCTGTCGACGGCGGTGACCCGGCCGTCGGAGGAGGGTACGTCGTGCGTGTGGGCGTGCCCGCCGAGCCGGTCGTCGGCCTCGAACAGCGATACGTCGCAGTGCCGTTGCAGCAGGTAGGCGGCGGTGAGCCCGGCGACGCCGCTGCCCACGACGGCCACCCTTCGCCTTCCGTCGGTCACATCCCGTCCCTTCGTCGTGTTCCTCTCCCTGCCGGTGGTTCGGAGCCGGCCGCCGGGCGGATTGGTCCGTACGGCAATCCGCCGGGCACGCGGCGGCGAATCCATGGGTGGAGGTATGTGACGGGCGTGGCCGCGGGGGGCGGCCGATAATGACGGAGAGCACACGAGAGAGGCGAATTCCATGACGTACGGTGACGAAGCGGGCGGCGGGCGGCCGTGCCCGGCGCTGGTGCCGTACGTGCTGCCCCAGCGGCCGCACGCCGCCGTCCTGGTGCTGCACGGCGGCCGCGCGGAGGGCCTGGAACCGCCACCGGCGCTGAACCTTCCGGGGGCCCGGATGCGTCCGTTCGTCCGGGCGATCGGCCGGGCCACCACCGGGCACGGGGTGGTGCTGGCCGGGGTCCGCTACCGGCACCGCGGCTGGAACGGCGAGCGGGAGGACGCGGCGCGGGACGCCCTGCGGGCGCTGGAGGCGCTGCGGCAACGGGCCGGGGAGGTGCCCGTGGTGCTGGTGGGGCACTCGATGGGCGGACGGGCGGCGCTGCGCGCGGCCGGGCATCCGCTGGTGGGCGCGGTGGTGGGGCTGGCGCCGTGGTGCCCCGAGGGCGAGCCGGTGGGGCATCTGGCCGGACGGCGCCTGGTGCTGCTGCACGGCGACCGGGACCGGGTCACCGATCCGGCCGGCTCGCTGACCCTGGCGGACCGGGCGCGGGCCGCGGGCGCCCAGGCCTGCCACCTGGTGGTACCGGGCGGCGACCACGCGATGCTGCGCGGTGCCGGGACCTGGCACGCCCTGACGGCACGCCTGCTCGCCGGCCTGCTGCGGCTGGGCCCGCTGCCGCCGGAGGTGGCGGGAGCGCTGACCGCCCCGGGAACGGAGGGAGCGCGATGAACCCGCGTCCGCGCACGGGTGCCCGCCCGCTCCCGCGGCCACCGGGGACCGCGCCGGCCGGTCCCTTCGCCCGCGACGCGGGGAGTCCGCGATGAGCCTCACCTGCCTGGTGACGGGCGCCACCGGCTACATCGGCGGCCGGCTCGTCCCCGAGCTGCTGGAGGCGGGGCACCAGGTGCGCTGCATGGCCCGTACCCCCGGCAAGCTGCGCGACCACCCGTGGGCGGGCGAGGTGGACGTCGTCAGGGGCGACGTCACCGACCCGGACTCGGTGGCGGCGGCGATGGAGGGCGTGGACGTCGCGTACTACCTCGTCCACGCCCTGGGCAGCGGGCGGGACTTCGAACGGACGGACCGGGAGGCCGCGGAGGTCTTCGGGTCCCGCGCGAGGGCCGCGGGCGTACGGCGGATCGTGTACCTGGGCGGGCTGACCCCCGCCGGGGTGCCCGAGCGTGAGCTGTCGCCGCATCTGCGCTCGCGCGCCGAGGTGGGCCGGGTGCTGCTCGCCTCCGGCGTGCCGACGGCGGCGCTGCGGGCGGCGGTGATCATCGGCTCGGGCTCGGCCTCCTTCGAGATGCTGCGCTACCTCACCGAACGGCTGCCGGTGATGGTCACCCCGCGCTGGGTGAGCACCCGGATCCAGCCGATCGCCGTACGGGACGTGCTGCGCTACCTCGTGGGCTGCGCCACGCTGCCGCCCGAGGTGAGCCGCGCCTTCGACATCGGCGGCCCCGACGTGCTCACGTACCGCGCCATGATGCTGTTGTACGCCGAGGTGGCGGGGCTGCCGCAGCGGCTGATCGTGCCGGTGCCGGTGCTGACGCCGCGGCTGTCGAGCCACTGGGTGGGGCTGGTGACCCCGGTGCCCGCGGGCATCGCGCGGCCCCTGACGGAGTCGCTGCGCTACGAGGTGGTCTGCCACGACCACGACATCGCACGCTGGGTGCCGGACCCGGCCGGGGGCATGATCGGCGTCGAGCCGGCGCTGCGGCTGGCGCTGCAGCGCATCCGGGAGGCGAACGTGGTCACCCGCTGGTCCTCGGCCTCCGTGCCCGGCGCGCCGAGCGACCCGCTGCCGACGGACCCGGACTGGGCGGGCGGCTCCCTCTACTGCGACCACCGGACGCGGATCGTGGACGCCTCGCCCGAGGCGCTGTGGCGGGTCATCGAGGGCATCGGCGGCGACAACGGCTGGTACTCCTTCCCGCCGGCCTGGGCCGTGCGCGGCTGGCTCGACCGCTTCGTGGGCGGGGTGGGGCTGCGCCGGGGGCGGCGGGACGCGGCGCACCTGCGGGCGGGCGACTCGCTGGACTTCTGGCGGGTGGAGGAGATCGAGCCCGGCCGGCTGCTGCGGCTGCGCGCCGAGATGCGGCTGCCGGGCCTGGCCTGGCTGGAGCTGTCGGCCGGACGGGACGGCGCCGGGCGCACCGTCTACGGGCAGCGGGCGCTGTTCCATCCGCGCGGGCTGGCGGGGCACGCGTACTGGTGGAGCGTGTCGCCGTTCCACTCGGTGGTCTTCGGCGGCATGGCGCGCAACATAGCCGCGGCGGCCCGGGAGGGCGCGGCGGGGCCGTGACGGCAGCGGCTCACTCCGGGGCGGGGGCGCGCAGGGCGGTCAGTTCGTCGTTCATCGCGCCCAGGAAGCGCATCACGACGGCGAGTTCGTCCTCGGTGAAGCGGGCGCGCGCCGCGTCGGTGCTCCGGGCGAGCGGACGGAAGAACTCCCGCGCCACCGCCACCCCCCGCGGGGCGTAGTGCAGATGGACCACGCGGCGGTCGGCGGCGTCGCGGGTACGGCGGATGTGGCCGGCGCGTTCCAGCCGGTCCAGGCAGGCGGTGACGGCACCGGAGGTCAGGTTGAGGCGTTCGCGCAGCAGACCGGGGGTCATGGCCCCGCCCTGGTCGTCGCCGTCCAGGATCGCGACCAGCGCCTGCACGTCGGTGTGGTGCAGCTTCTGGCTCTGCGCGAAGTCCTGCGCGATGCGGTTGAACTCGCTGTTCATCCGGCGCAGCTGCACGGCGAAGGCGTGCAGCCCGGTCGGGGACTCGTCCTGGAGGTTGTCGGGCACCCCCCCATCGTAAATAATCTCGATTATTAAGATACTCAATCGCTGAGATATATCCTTCCTCACGGGGAGATCCCCCGGTTCCGCACCCCACGGGAGAGAGCGATGACATCCCTGCCGCGCGCCGTCCGATGGCTGCTGCCGGTGGTGCTGCTGGTCGCCTGGCTGGGCATCGGGGGCACCCTCGGCCCGTACGCCGGCAGGCTCGGCGAGGTCTCCACCAACGACCAGGCGGCCTTCCTGCCGCGCAGCGCCGAGTCCACGAGGGCCGTCACCGAACGGACGGCATTCAGCAGGAACGGGACCGTGCCCGCGATCGTCGTCTGGACCGCCGGCGGCGGCCGGGTGACCGACGCCCAGCAGCGGGCCGCCACGGCCGCGCTGGCCTCGCTCGCCGGCACCGAGGGGGTGAGCGGGCGCCCCTCCCCCGCGCTGCGCTCCGACGACGGCCTGGCCCTGCAGGGCGTCGTACAGCTCCGCCCCGACCTCGGCCGCGACGTCGGGGACGCCGTCGGCCGGATCCGGGACACCGCGTCCCGCGTCGGCGGGACCACCGCCCACATCGCCGGACCCGCGGCCTCGCAGACCGACCTGGGCGAGGCCTTCGCGGGCATCGACGGACTGCTGCTGTTCACCGCGCTCGGCGTGGTGCTCGCGATCCTGCTGCTGGTCTACCGCGCCCTGCTGCTGCCCCTGGTCATCATCGTCGGCTCGGTCTTCTCGCTCGGCCTGGCCTGCGGGGTGGTCTACGTGCTGGCCGACCACGGCGTCGTCCGGGTCGACGGCCAGGTCCAGGGCATCCTGTCGATCCTCGTCATCGGCGCGGCCACCGACTACGCCCTGCTGCTCGCCGCCCGCTTCCGGGAGGAACTCGCCACCCGCGGCGACCGGTTCGCGGCGATGCGCGCCGCGCTGCGCCGCTCCGCCGGGGCGATCGTGGCGAGCGCGGCGACCGTGGCCCTCGGCCTGCTCGCCCTGCTGGCCAGCGACCTCACCAACAACCGCGCCCTCGGCCCGGTCGGCGCCGTCGGGATCGTCTGTGCCGTGGCGAGCAGCCTGACCTTCCTGCCCGCGGCGCTGCTGCTGCTCGGCCGGGCCGCCTTCTGGCCCGCCAGGCCGCGGAAGAGGCGTCCGGAGGGGGAGGGCGTCTGGCGGCGGATCGCGGCCCTCGTGGACCGCGCGCCGCGCCGGGTCTGGGCCGGGAGCCTGGCGCTGCTGCTGGGCTGTGCGGCCTTCTCCCCCGCGCTGACCGCCCGGGGCGTGCCGCTGGACGAGATCTTCGTCCACCAGGCCCCCTCGGTGACCGCCCAGCGCGTCCTCGGCGAGCACTTCCCCGGTGGTTCGGGCAACCCCGCCGTGGTCATCGCGCAGGCGGACCGGCTCGACCCCGTCACCCGGGCCGCGTCCGGCACCGACGGCGTCGACTCCGTCGCCCCGCTCACCGCCTCGGGAAGGCCCGGCGGGGGCGAGCCGCTCGTCACCGGCGGCCGGGTCCTGCTGGAGGTGACGCTGCAGGACGCCGCCGACAGCGACGCCGCCAAGGCCACGGTGCAGCGGCTGCGCACGGCCGTGCACGCGGTGCCCGGCGCCGACGCGGTGGTCGGCGGGTACACGGCCCAGCAGCTCGACACCCAGCGGACCGCGGAGCGCGACCGCACGCTCGTCGTCCCGGTCGTCCTCGCGATCATCCTGGTGATCCTGGCGGCGCTGCTGCGCAGCCTGCTGCTGCCGCTGCTCATGGTCGCCACGGTGGGCCTCAACTTCGCCGCCACCCTGGGGGTGTCGGCGCTGGTCTTCCGCCACGTGTTCGGCTTCTCGGCGACGGACGCCTCGGTGCCGCTGTACGGCTTCGTCTTCCTGGTCGCCCTGGGCGTGGACTACAACATCTTCCTGATGACCCGGGTCCGCGAGGAGACGCTGCGCCACGGCACGCGGCAGGGCGTCCTGCGCGGACTGACCGCCACCGGAGGGGTGATCACCTCGGCGGGCGTGGTGCTCGCGGCGACCTTCGCGGCGCTCGGCGTGATCCCGCTGGCCTTCCTGCTGCAGATCGCGTTCATCGTGACCTTCGGCGTGCTGCTGGACACCCTGCTGGTGCGCTCGTTCCTGCTGCCCGCGCTGGTACGGGACATCGGCCCGAAGGTGTGGTGGCCGGGTGCCGCGGCACGCGGGGGCGACGGGCCGCCGGCGCGGCAAGGCGCCGCGGATCCGCCGCGGGTGGCGGAGCGTCAGACGACCTGATGCAGCCAGCGCACGGGGGCGCCCTCACCCGCGTAGCGGAAGGGCTCCAGTTCGTCGTCCCAGGGCTTGCCGAGCAGCTTGGCGACTTCCGTCTCCAGGTCGGCCTCGCCCTTGCGGGCGCGGGCGAGCGCGGCGCGCAACCGGTCCTCGGGGATGAGGATGTCCCCGTGGATGCCGGTGACGGCGTGGAAGATGCCGAGGTCGGGGGTGCTGCTGTAGCGCTCCCCCTCGGCACCGGCGCAGGGCTCCGCGGTGACCTCGAAGCGCAGCAGGTGCCAGCCGCGCAGCGCGGACGCCAGCTTGGAGGCAGTGCCGGGTTGGGCCTGCCAGGAGAACTCGGCCCGCCAGGTGCCCGGCGAGGCGGGCTGGCGGATCCAGTCCAGGTTCACGCGCACGCCGAGCACACCCGCGACGGCCCACTCGACGTGCGGGCACAGCGCGCGTGGCGCGGAGTGCACGTACAGAACTCCACGTGTCGTCACCGGAACCTCCAGTGTGGGACGAGGTACGCCTTCCCCAGCGGCCTCATGCCCATAACCGAGCCATCCGGGACAGCAGTGGACATTCTGCACTAATCATAACGAATGAGACAAGATCTGACCTTGGATCACCTCTTTCGCACCACCTGTCAGGGAAAAAGCTACCGCGCGGCGTCAGGCGACGAGTGACGTACTGTCGGGATCAGCGAGAAGTCACCCACTCGTCCGAGGGAGAACGGATGCGCCTGTCGCTCTCGCGCGGGGTCAGCGGCGCCCTGATCGCGCTGGTCACCCTGCTCACGACGGCACTCGCGGCCGGCTGCTCGGCGAAGGACGGCCCGGGCAGCACCGAGGCCGGCGCCGCCGGACGGGCGGACGCGGCGAAGCGCCCCGCGGCGGTGTGGGACACCACCCCCGCCTCGCTGGCCGCGCTCGGGGACTCCATCACCCGCGCCTTCGACGCCTGCGGGATCCTGACGGACTGTCCGGACCTGTCCTGGGCGACCGGCAGCCGCCGCTCCGTGGAGAGCGTGGCCACCCGCCTGCTGGACAAGCCGGCCTCCAAGAGTTGGAACCTGGCGGCCAGCGGGGCCAAGATGCACGACCTGCCGGCACAGGCGAAGAAGGCCGTCGAACGACGGCCGCAGCAGGTGACGATCCTGATGGGGGCCAACGACGCGTGTGCGCGCAGCACCGACCGCATGACCCCGGCGGCCGAGTACCGCCGGGATTTCTCCGCCGCCCTGCGGACCCTCGACCGCGAACTGCCCAAGGCCCAGGTCTTCGTCGCGAGCGTGCCCGACCTGATGCGCCTGTGGGACGTCGGCCGGCAGAACGCGCTGGGGCGGCAGATCTGGAAGCTGGGCCTGTGCCCGTCGATGCTCTCCGACGCGGAGTCGATGAGCACGGCCGCCCGCGAACGGCGGCTGACCGTACGCGAGAGGGTGATGGCGTACAACGACGTCCTGCGGCAGGAGTGCGCGCGCCTCGAGCGCTGCCGCTACGACGGCGGCATGGTCTTCGACTACCGGTTCACCCAAAAGGAGCTGAGTCCCTGGGACTGGTTCCACCCCAGCGCCGAGGGTCAGGCCAAGCTGGCGCGACTGGTCTACGCGGCGGCCTTCGGGCCGGGCGCGGTCGGACGCTAGTCCCTGCCGGCAGGACCGGCTCCTCGTTCGGGGTTTCGGACACGGCGCGGTGCGCGCCACGGGCGGACGGACTCACTTCGGCAACATCGCCGTCACCTCCCCGGCACACCCATTGACACCGCCGGGAGCCCGTAACTACGTTCCCTTCAACATTTCGAACGTGTGACGAAATCTCGAACGACACCCTGTAAGGGGCGAACTTCCGTGCGCATCACCGGCATCAGCACCCATGTGGTCGGCACTCCCTGGCGGAATCTCACCTATGTGCTCGTCCACACCGACGAGGGACTCACGGGCGTCGGCGAGACCCGCATGCTCGGCCACACCGACGCGTTGCTCGGCTACCTCCACGAGGCGGAGGCCAACCACATAGCCGGCTCGGACCCCTTCGCGGTCGAGGACCTGGTCCGCCGGATGAAGTACGGCGACTACGGGCGCGCCGGGGAGATCGTCATGTCCGGCATCGCCGTCATCGAGATGGCCTGCTGGGACATCAAGGGCAAGGCCCTCGGCGTGCCCGTGTGGCAGCTGCTCGGCGGCAAGGTGAACGAGAAGGTCAAGGCGTACGCCAACGGCTGGTACACCACCGAGCGCACCCCGGAGGCCTACCACAAGGCCGCCGCCGCCGTGGTGGAGCGGGGCTACCGCGCGCTGAAGATCGACCCCTTCGGCACCGGCCACTTCGAGCTCGACCACGCGGCGACCGCCTACTCCGTCTCCCTCATCGAGGCCGTGCGCGACGCGATCGGCCCCGAGACCGAGCTGCTGGTGGAGATGCACGGCCGGTTCAGCCCGGCGACCGCGATCCGCGTCGCCAAGGACCTGGCACCCTTCAAGCCCAGCTGGATCGAGGAGCCGGTGCCGCCGGAGAACCTCAAGGCCCTGGCGAAGGTGGCCGCCCACACGGACCTGCCGATCGCGACCGGCGAGCGCATCCACGACCGCTACGAGTTCCGCGAGCTGTTCGAGCTGCAGGCCGCCGACATCATCCAGCCCGACCTCGGGCACATCGGCGGCATCAACGAGGTCCGCAAGCTGGCCGCCACCGCGGAGACCCACTACGTGCTGGTCGCCCCGCACAACGTCGGCGGCTCCGTGCTCACCGCCGCGAGCCTCCAGCTCGCCGGGTGCACCCCCAACTTCAAGATCCTCGAGCACTTCAACGACTTCGCGGACTCCGAGATCAAGAAGGTCGTCAAGGGCGCCCCCGTGGTCGGCGAGGACGGGTGCTTCACCCTCTCGGACGCACCGGGCCTCGGTGTCGAGCTCGACGTCGACGCCGCCGCCGAGTTCCCCCAGCAGCAGGCCCGTTTCGACCTGTGGGCCGAGGGCTGGGAGCGCCGGAAGCCGAAGGGCGCGAAGTGACCGTCCACACCCCCCGCGCCGTCGTCCTCGACGGGCCCGGCCGGCACCGGATCGCGCCGGCCGGACCGGTGCCGCCCGGTCCGGGCGAGGCGCTGGTCCGCGTGCACGCCGCGGGCATCTGCGGCAGCGACCGGGAAATGTACGCCGGCACCCGCCCTGAGGGGTACGTCCGCTACCCCGTCACCCCGGGCCACGAGTGGTCCGGCACGGTGGAGGCGGTCGGCGCCGGGGTGACCGACGGGCTGGTGGGCCGGAAGGTCGTCGGCGAGGGCTTCCGCAACTGCCAGGTCTGCGAGCGCTGCCACGCCGGGGAGACCACGCTGTGCAGCGCCCCGTACGAGGAGACCGGCTTCACGAAGCCCGGTGCCATGGCGGACACCCTGACCCTGCCCGCCCGGCTGCTGCACGTCCTGGACGACGCCGCCGACCTGCGGACCGCCGCGCTCCTGGAGCCGGCCGCGTGCGTGGCGGCGGCGCTGCTGAAGGCCCCGGCGGCGCCGGGCGAGCGGGTGGCGGTCGTCGGCACCGGCACGCTCGGCATGCTGGCGGTGCAGTTCCTTGCCGCGGTGTCACCGGCGGAGCTGCTGGTGGTGGGCACCGGTCGGGTCCGCGAGGAGCTGGCCGCCTCGTTCGGCGCCACGCGGTTCCGCACGGCCGCCGAACTGGCCGATACCGAAGGGGAGTACGACCTGGTGGTCGAGGCCGCCGGGTCCGCCTCCGCGGCCCGCGTCTCGGCGGGGCTGCTGCGCCGCGGCGGCCGGATGGCACTGACCGGCATCCCCGCACCGGGGGCGCTCGGCCTCGACCCCACCGACCTGGTGGTGCGCCAGCTGACCGTGCACACGGTCTTCGGGGCGCCGCCCGCCGCCTGGGCCCACACCGTACGGGCCTTCGACGCCGGAATCCTGGACCCGGCACCGCTGATCACGCACGACCTGCCCCTGGAGGAGTACGCCGACGCCCTGGAACTGCTGGGGAGCCGGGATCCCAAGGTGGGGAAGGTGCTGCTGCGTCCGTGACCGCTCCGTGCGCGGCGGACACACGATGTCCCATCCGTGCCCACTCACACCCAATGAACCGAACGTCGTCCGAAATCTCGAACGGCGAGAACGAAGGAGCACCGTGACCGACGCACCCACCCCGAGCCCCGGCACGGCCGGTCCCACCTCCGGTCCCCGTCACCCGGGCCAGTACGCGCTCACACTCCTCGGTCACGGCGCGCCGGCGGACGACCCGGCCGACTCCTCCCCGCACTCCTTCCCCGACGGCGGCACCTGGCGCACCGAGATCCCCTCCGTGGAGGGCCCGGAGGCCCTGGCCACCGTGCTGGAGGAGAGCGAGCGGCTGGAGGTGCCGGTGCACCGGATCAGCCAGGGCAGCGGCATCTGGATGCTGACGGACGCGGAGATCACCGAGATGGTCACCGCGTGCGCCGAACGCGACGTCGAGCTCTGCCTGTTCACCGGTCCCCGTGGCACCTGGGACATCGGCGCCGCCACCCGCACCGACTCCCGCGGCGGGGGCCTGCGGGCCCGCGGCCACGACCAGGTGGCCGGCTGCGTCGAGGACGCGCTGCGGGCGGCCGCCCTGGGCGTGCGCTGCCTGCTCGTCGCGGACGAGGGAGTGCTGTGGCTGCTGCACCAGCTGCGGGGGCAGGGGCTGCTGCCGGCCGACACCACCTTCAAGGTCTCGGCGCTGGTCGGCCCGGTCAACCCGGCGGCCTACGCGGTGTGGGAGCGGCTGGGCGCCGACTCCATCAACATCCCCTCCGACCTGACCCTCCAGCAGATCACCGAGATCCGCCGGGTCAGCCGGGCGCCGATGGACTTCTACATCGAGGCCCCGGACGACCTCGGCGGCTTCGTACGGCTCTACGACGCGGCGGAGCTGATCCGCCGCGGCGCGCCGATCTACCTCAAGTTCGGGCTCAGCAAGGCCCCCGGCATCTACCCGTACGGACGCCAGCTGCGGGAGGTCGCCCTGTCGACCGCCCGCGAGCGGGTCCGGCGCGGCCGCCTTGTGCTCGACCTGCTCTCCCGGCTGGGCGCGGACGGCGGGCAGTCCCCGCTGGGCGCGCGGCTGCCGGGCCCGCTCCACCGCTTCCCCCTGGACATCGCGACCGACCCGGACCAGGCGACCGACCCCCGCCTGGCCGCCGAAAGGATCTGATCAGCCATGCGCATCGCCAGAGCCGCACGTCTGCGCACCGCCGCCGCGATGGTGGCCACCCTCGCCCTCGGCGCCACCGCGACCGCCTGCGGGCAGAGCGACAACACCGGAGGCGGCGGCAGCAAGGACGGGGAAAAGGGCACCATCGGCATCGCCATGCCCACCAAGTCGTCGGAGCGCTGGATCGCCGACGGCGACAACATGGTCAAGCAGTTCAAGGAGCAGGGCTACAAGACCGACCTGCAGTACGGCGACGACAAGGTCGAGAACCAGGTCGCCCAGATCCAGAACATGATCACCAAGGGTGACAAGCTGCTGGTCGTCGCGGCCATCGACGGCTCGGCCCTCAGCGACGTGCTGCAGCAGGCCCACGACGCCGGGATCAAGGTGATCTCCTACGACCGCCTCATCCTGGGCTCGGAGAACGTCGACTACTACGCGACCTTCGACAACTACAAGGTCGGCGAGCTCCAGGCCGGTTACATCATCGAGAAGCTGGGCCTGAAGGACGGCAGCAAGAAGGGCCCCTTCAACATCGAGCTCTTCGCCGGCTCGCCCGACGACAACAACACCAAGTACTTCTTCAACGGCGCGATGGACACCCTCAAGCCGTACATCGAGAAGAAGCAGCTGGTGGTCAAGAGCGGCCAGACCGAGCTCAACCAGGTCACCACCCTGCGCTGGGACGGCGCCACCGCCCAGGCCCGCATGGACGACCTGCTCAGCAAGTCGTACACGTCCGACGACGTGGACGCGGTGCTCTCCCCGTACGACGGCATCTCCCGCGGCATCATCTCGGCGCTCAAGAGCGTGAGCTACGGCACCGGCAAGAAGCCGCTGCCGATCGTCACGGGCCAGGACGCCGAGGTCGCCTCGATCAAGTCGATCATCGCGGGCGAGCAGGCCCAGACCGTCTACAAGGACACCCGCGAACTGGCCAAGGTCGCCGTCCAGATGGGCAACGCGGTGCTGACCGGCGGCAAGCCGGAGATCAACGACTCCAAGACCTACGACAACGGCACCAAGGTCGTCCCGACCTACCTGCTGCCGCCGGTGAGCGTCGACAAGTCGAACTACAAGGAGGCCGTCGTCGACTCCGGCTACATCAAGGAGTCCGAGCTCCAGTAGTCCCGGAGCCGGTACACGACCGACGATCTTCCCCTTCCCACCACCCGAGGAGAACGGAAAGCAGGAATGGCCGGACCCGTCCTCGAAATGCGCTCCATCACCAAGACCTTCCCAGGGGTCAAGGCGCTCTCCGACGTCACCCTGACTGTCGCCGAGGGCGAGGTCCACGCCATCTGCGGTGAGAACGGTGCGGGCAAGTCGACCCTGATGAAGGTGCTCAGCGGGGTCTATCCGCACGGCAGTTACGAAGGGGAGATCCTCTTCCGCGGTGAGACCTGCGAGTTCCGCGACATCCGCGCGAGCGAGCAGCGCGGCATCGTGATCATCCACCAGGAACTCGCCCTGGTGCCCTACCTGTCCATCGCCGAGAACATCTTCCTCGGCAACGAGCACTCCACACGCGGTGTCATCAGCTGGAACGAGACGCTGCGGCACGCGGGCTCGCTGCTCAAGCGGGTCGGGCTGGCCGACCAGCCGAGCACCCGTGTGGCGGACATCGGCGTCGGCAAGCAGCAGCTCGTCGAGATCGCCAAGGCGCTGTCCAAGGAGGTCAAGCTCCTGATCCTGGACGAGCCGACGGCCGCCCTGAACGACGAGGACAGCCGCAAACTCCTGGACCTCATCCTGGAGTTCAAGGAGCACGGCATCTCCTGCATCATCATCTCGCACAAGCTCAACGAGATCGCCAGGGTCGCCGACTCCATCACCATCCTGCGGGACGGGCGGACCATAGAGACGCTCGACATGAAGGCCACCGACGAGGACGGCGGGAGGGCCGTCACCGAGGAGCGGATCATCCGCGGCATGGTCGGCCGCGACCTCGACCACCGCTTCCCCGAGCGGGAACCGGAGATCGGCGAGGTGGCCTTCGCCGTCGAGGACTGGACGGTGCACCACCCGATCGACCAGCAGCGCAAGGTGGTCGACGGGGTCTCCCTCAACGTCCGGCGCGGCGAGATCGTGGGCATCGCCGGGCTGATGGGGGCAGGCCGCACCGAACTGGCCATGAGCGTCTTCGGCCGCTCCTACGGCCGGGGCATCAGCGGCCGGGTCTACCTGGACGGCAAGGAGATCCGCACCCGCACCGTCCCGGAGGCGGTCGGCCACGGCATCGCCTACGTCACCGAGGACCGCAAGCACTACGGGCTGAACCTCATCGACGACATCAGCCGCAACATCTCGCTCAGCGCCCTGTCCAAGGTCGCCAAGCGCGGCGTCGTCAACCAGCACGAGGAGGCCCGCGTCGCCGAGTCCTTCCGCTCGACGATGAACATCAAGACCCCGACGGTCTTCGAGACCACGGGCAAGCTGAGCGGCGGCAACCAGCAGAAGGTCGTCCTGAGCAAGTGGATCTTCGCCGGGCCGGAGGTCCTCATCCTCGACGAACCCACCCGGGGCATCGACGTCGGGGCCAAGTACGAGATCTACACGGTCATCAACGACCTGGCGGCCCAGGGCAAGGCCGTCGTCTTCATCTCCTCCGAGCTGCCGGAACTGCTCGGCATGTGCGACCGCATCTACACGATGTCGGCGGGCCGGCTGACCGGGGAGATCCCGCGCGAGAGCGCGACGCAGGAAGTGCTTATGCGCCACATGACCATGGACCGAGGTAACTGAGATGGGCAGCCCGGTGAAGACCGACAAGACTCCTCCGCCGCCCGCCGGGGGCGCGGCCGCGGCCGTCAAGGACGGCGGCGCGGCGGCCGGAGCCGCCGGCCTCCTACTGCAGGCGGCACGGCGCAACATGCGCCAGTACGGCATGATCATCGCGCTGGTGCTGATCGCGGCGCTGTTCCAGATATGGTCCGGCGGCATCCTGCTCAAACCGCAGAACGTCACCAACCTCATCGGCCAGAACAGCTACATCCTGATCCTGGCGATCGGCATGATGGTCGTGATCATCGCCGGCCACATCGACCTGTCCGTCGGTTCGCTCGCGGCCTTCGTCAGCGCGGCCGCCGCCGTGATGATCATCCACCATCACGTCCCGTGGCCGCTCGCCCTGGTCGCCTGCCTGCTCATCGGCGCGATCGCCGGCGCCTGGCAGGGGTACTTCATCGCGTACGTCGGGATCCCGTCGTTCATCGTGACCCTGGCCGGCATGCTGCTCTTCCGCGGCGGCACCCAGATCTTCCTGGAGGGCCAGTCCATCTCGCCCTTCCCCCGCGGCTTCCAGAAGATCGGCAACGGCTTCCTGCCCGAGGTCGGACCGCACACCAACTACCACAACCTGACGCTGCTCATCGGTCTCGTGGTGATCGCGATCGCCGTCGTCCAGGAGATCCGCGACCGCCGCCAGCAGCTGGCGTACGACCTGGACGTGCTGCCGCGCAACTTCTTCCTGCTGAAGCTGCTCGCCATCATCGCGTGCTGCGTCGCCTTCACCATGACCCTCGCCAGCTACCACGGCGTGCCGATCGTGCTGCTCATCCTCGCCGGGCTGCTCATCGTCTTCGGCTTCGTGATGCGCAACGCGGTGATCGGACGCCACGTGTACGCGCTCGGCGGCAACCAGGCGGCGGCCAAGCTCTCCGGTGTCAAGGACAAGCGGGTCGTCTTCCTGGTCTTCGTGAACATGGGCGTGCTCGCCGCCCTCGCCGGACTGGTCTACGCGGCGCGGCTGAACGCCGGCGTCCCGCAGGCCGGCATCAACTTCGAGCTCGAGGCCATCGCGGCCGCCTTCATCGGCGGTGCCTCCGCGACCGGCGGCGTCGGCACGGTGCTGGGCGCCATCATCGGCGGCCTGGTGCTCGGGGTGCTCAACAACGGGATGTCGCTGGTCGGCATCGGCACGGACTACCAGCAGGTCATCAAGGGTCTGGTGCTCCTGGCCGCGGTCGGCTTCGACGTCTGGAACAAGCGCAAGGTCGGTTCGTAAAGCAGCTACCTACAGAAGGAGCCGCAAGTGAACAGACGTACATTGATCGCGGGCGCGGCACTCGGGGCGGTCGCGCCCGCGATCGGCGGGACGAACGCCTGGGCGGCCGGGGAGGCCGCCACGGCGCGGCAGACCGCCGACGCCAGGCACAGGCCCGCGGGCAGGAGCAAGGTGAGCAAGGAACACTTCGGGACCCTGGAGGACGGCACCAAGGTCGACATCTGGACGGTCAGCAACGGCGGGATCACCCTCAAGGTGCTCTCGTACGGCGGCATCGTCCAGACCTTGGAGCTGCCCGACCGGCGCGGCCGCCGCGTCAACGTGTCCCTCGGATTCGACGACCTGGCCGGCTACGTGGCGAGCAGCCCGTACTTCGGCGCGCTGATCGGTCGCTACGGCAACCGCATCGCGGGCGGGAAGTTCACCCTGGACGGCCGCACCCACCAGCTGCCCGTCAACGACGGCCCGAACAGTCTGCACGGCGGCGACCGGGGCTTCGACAAGCGGGTCTGGGCGGTCGAGGGCTTCAAGGCGGGCTCGGACGCCGGTCTGGTGCTGCGCTACACCAGCGCGGACGGCGAGATGGGCTACCCGGGCACGCTGAAGGTCAAGGTCGTCTACACCCTGACCGCCGACGCCCGGTGGCGGATCGACTACACCGCCACCACCGACAAGGCGACGGTCGTCAACCTCACCAACCACACCTACTTCAACCTGCGCGGCGAGGGCGACGGCGGCATCTACGACCACGAGGTCCAGATCGCCGCCCGGCGCTACACCCCGGTCGGCTCCACCCTGATCCCCACCGGTGAACTGGCGCCCGTCGCGGGCACCCCGTTCGACTTCCGCTCGGCGAAGACGATCGGCCGCGACATCCGCTCCGCGCACCAGCAGATCCTGTACGGCCAGGGCATCGACCACAACTTCGTGCTCGACAAGGGCCGCACGGCCGCGCCCGAGCACATCGTGACGGTCACCGAGCCCGTCTCCGGCCGGGTCATGCGGATCGCCACCACCGAGCCCGGTGTGCAGTTCTACACGGGCAACTTCCTGACCGGTGCGTTCGCCGGCTCCTCGGGCCGGGTCTACCGGCAGGGCGACGGCTTCTGCCTGGAGACCCAGCACTTCCCGGACTCCCCCAACCAGCCCTCGTTCCCGTCGACGGTCCTGCGGCCGGGGCAGACCTACCGCTCCACCACCGTGCACTCCTTCGACACCCACTGAGCGGCGCCACCCTCCCCGCGGGCGGGGGCGGCCGGGATTGTCTCCCGGGCGCCCCCGCCTGTCGACTCCGGGACCGGCTACGGGTGAACACCCCCTCGGCCGTACGGGAATGTTCTGGGCCACCGGAATGACAGCGGCACAGAGTCCGCGCGCCGGGGGGTACGCATCCCGTCGATCAAGCCCTGCGGCTTTCGCATTCGACGAGGAGTCCCCCATGAGTCCTGACGGCAGGCCGTCTTCGCCGCGCAGGTTCCGGCGGTACGGACGGCTGACCGGCGTGGTCCTGCCGCTCGCCGTCGCCGCGGCCGCGGTGTCGGCGCCCGTGCTCGCCACGACCCCCGGCACCGTGACCACGGCGGCCGGCACGAGGGCGGCCGTGAACGACCCCCGGCCGCCCGTCACGCGGAGCGTCGCCGCCGACGACGACGAGGATGAGGGGGAGGAGGGTGAGGACGGCGGCCGCGAGCAGGAGGCCCGCGACGAGAACGGCGCGGACGGCGGGGACGGCGGGGAGCGCACGGACCAGCGGGGCGAGCGGGAGACCGACCGGGGCGACAACGGGCCGGACGAGGTCGAGAACGAGCGCGGCGACGAGGGCCGGGACCAGGGCGACCAGGGCCGGGACGACCGCGGCGACCAGGGCCGCGACCAGGGCGGCAACCAGCGCGGCGACCAGGGCCGCGACCAGGGCGGCAACCAGCGCGGTGACCAGGGCGGTGACCAGGGCGGCAACCAGCGCGGTGACCAGGGCGGCAACCAGGGCGGTGACCAGGGCGGCAACCAGGGCGGCAACCAGCGCGGTGACCAGGGCGGCAACCAGGGCGGGAACCGCGACGACGGACGCCGGGACGAGCAGGGCGACGCACGTGGCGGCCGCGAGGGCGACTGCGTCAGCATCGACTCGACCCTCCGCAAGAACGACCAGGAGATCTCCGTCGCGGTGTTCGAGGGCCGGATCTTCATCGGCGGCCGCACCCTTCCCCGCGGGCGCTTCGTGTGGCACTCCCTCAGCGGCAACCGGGGCTACCCGCGCGGCGTCTGCGGGGCCACGGTGACCTCCGTCGGCTCCGGCGTGTGGGTCAAGGCGATCACCCGGGACGGCCGGGTGGTCGAGACGCACTGCACCATCCACGAGACCCGCGGCAAACAGAGCTCGTGCGGGGAGTGGAAGACCCTGGAAAGCCGCTCGTTCCGCTCGGCCAGGTGACCCCGCGCCCGCGCCGGCCGGTGAGCGACCGGCCCGCGCGGGCGCGGTGCGTCAGGAGGCGTCCTGCCAGTACAGGGCCGGCCGCGGGGTGCCTGACGGCACCGCCGCGAAGGCCGGCGGGACCTCGGCGGCCAGCGCGGGGTACATGTCCGTGGCGGGCCCCTCGGCCCGCGGCTGGAACTGCGGCTGTACCTGGGGCTGAGGCTGAGGCTGGACCTGAGGCTGCGGCTGCGGCTGCGGCTCGCGTCTGACCTCGTAGACCGGCTGCGGCGGCGCCGGGGGCGGCGCGAAGGGCTGCTCGTACAGCGGCTGGGGCGGTGGGGCCTGCTGGATCTGCGGGAGCGGCTGCGGCGGCGGGGCGGGCTGGATCTGCGGCAGCTGCTGCGGCGCGGGCTGCGGGGGCGGTGGGGGCTGCTCCTGGACGGGCGCGGCAGCCGCGGGTGCGGGTGCGGCGTACCAGGTGCTGCCGTACAGCACCGTGCTCAGCCCGGTGAGCAGCCGCTGGACGTCGGCCTGGGGGCGGACCACCAGCCGCATGAAACGGCTGCTGCTGCCCAGCTTGTTGCCGCACTCGCGGACCAGCACCCCGTGCTCGGCCAGCAGCCGGTCGCGCAGCACGGCGCCGTCGACGCCGTCGGGGAGCTTGACGAAGACGAAGTTGCCCTGCGACGGGTAGACGGTGAGCCCCGGCAGCGCCGCGAGCTGCCAGGTCATCTCCTGGCGGTCGCGGGAGACCATGCGCAGGCTCTGCGCGTACTCCTCGCGGTGGTCCTTGAGCATGAAGACCACCGCCTCGGCGAAGGAGTTGAGGTTCCACTTCGGCAGCATGCGGCGGACCTTCCCGGCCAGCGCCGGATTGGCGACCAGGTAGCCGAAGCGGATGCCGTGCAGGCCGAAGTTCTTGCCGAGGCTGCGCAGGACGATCACGTTGGGCCGCAGGACGGCCTCGTCGGCGACGCTCGGCCAGGCCTCGGCGTCGCTGAAGTCGAGGAACGACTCGTCGATCACGACGAGGTCGAGGTCGGACAGGGCGTCCATGAGCGCCACGACGGCGTGCTTGGGGAGGAAGCCGCCGTCGGGGTTGTTGGGGTTGCAGATCACGGCCGTACGGGAGCCGCGGGCGCGGACGAACGCGACGAAGGCCGCCGGGTCGAGGGCGAATCCGGCGGCCTCCGGGAGGAGGAACATGTCGACGCGCTTGCCGGTCTCCATCGGCTGGTCGGTCCAGCGGCCGAAGGTCGGTATGGGGATCGCCAGGCTCTCGCGGACCAGCAGGTGGTCGATCCACGTGATCAGCTCGGTGGAGCCGTTGCCCATGGCCACGGTCTGCGGGTTGAGACCGAGCAGCGAGCACAGCTCGTTGGTGATGACGTCCGTGCTGCTCGGGTAGTAGGTGAGGATGTCCCGCATCGACTCCTGGAGCTTCTCGTACATGGCCGGGCTCGGGAAGTACGGGTTGCACGGGATGCAGAAGTCGACGATGTCGCGCCCTCCGCCGGAGGGCGACAGGCCGCCGGCGGCGCGGCGCAGCGCGAAGTACGAGGGACTGTGCGCG
This sequence comes from Actinacidiphila glaucinigra, assembly GCF_035918135.1. Lineage (NCBI taxonomy): Bacteria > Bacillati > Actinomycetota > Actinomycetes > Kitasatosporales > Streptomycetaceae > Actinacidiphila > Actinacidiphila glaucinigra. The sequence goes on along the minus strand of NZ_CP109144.1, from coordinate 5,993,293 downwards.
GTGTTGGCGCGGAACAACTCGGTGGCATTACCGGTGACGCCGACAGCGACGGTCACGGCAGAACCTCCCTCGATCACGGGGGCCGCGCCGCGGCGGCCCGCTTCCCCTTGCCCGCACGACCTTGTCACACATTCCTCACATCTAGTACATGTGGGTTGATCGTGGGACAAGTGGTGCGCGGTTCGGCTATCTTGCGGCCTTCCCGCGTCTCATACGGGCCCGGACGCGCTTCCGTTCAGTGACCGCCGCCCCTTCCCGCGGACACCGACGGCGGGAGCGGGGCGGCGTGTCCCTCTCAGCCGAGGGTGCCCGCGGCCGCGACGAGCAGGGCGCGGATCTGGGCGGTGACCGCGAGCCGCTGGGCGACGAAGGCGGGGTCGGTGACCGTGCCGGTGGCCGGTTCGGTGTTGCCGGGGCCGAAGTGGAGCACCGGGGTGTGGACATGGCCGCCCGGGGCGGGCAGCGCGAGCCTGTCCCGGAGCAGGGTGGCCCGGTAGGCGATCTCGTTGGAGAGGTAGTCGCCGCCGCCCCCGGCGCGGGCGGCGGAACCGGCCGTCGGGCCGCCGTCACGGGTGACGGGGGCGGTGGCCCCGGCGGGCACCTCGGTGACGGTGGTGCGGTCGTGCACCGGGAAGGCACCGGTCCCGGCGGCGGCGATCGCCGCGTACGGCAGGGTGGACGCCGTCCACTGCGGCTGCCGGCCGGGGGCGGCGACGGGGACCGGGCCGGTGACGGACAGGCCCGCGTTGTCGGGGTGGCCGCCGCGCCAGGCGCCGTTGAAGCGTTCGAGGTCGAAGCGTCCGTCCCGGCCCTGGCTGACGGTGGCGAAGAGGTCGACACGACGCGGGCCGGGCCGGAACCGGGGGCGCAGCACGCGTTCGACCGTGCCGTCGGCGAAGTCGCCCCAGCGCACCGGGAAGACGACGGTCTCGACGCGGGCCGGGCCCGCGGCGGTCTCCAGCGTGACGCCGTCCAGGGCGAGCGCAGCGGCCCCGGAGGGATTGCTGCGGCGTATGTCGGCGTCCAGCCGGAAGGGGTCGAAGCCGGTCAGCAGGATGCGCCGAACGCCCTCGGCCACGGGCGGCCGGACGGCGTCCTGCCCCCGCGAGGCACGCTCCAGGCGGGCCGCCAGCGCCGCGCGGACGGCGGCGGACAGCCTGAACGCCGGTTCCCACCCCCGCAGTTCCCTGCCGAGGGCGAGCCGGGCCCAGTACAGCGGCCGGTCGTCGTCGTGACCCAGGTCGCCCTCCACCGGCCCGCGGCCCTGGGCCCGGTCCACGGCGGCCCGCCACAGGGCGCGCCCGTGCCGCCGTACGGTCCTGGCGGCCTCGGCCGGGTCGTGGGCCTCCGCCAGCGCCCGGGCGAACCGGGGAGCCGCGGCGTGGAAGCCGCTGCGGCGCAGGATCTCCCGCGGCACCGCCTGCTCCAGGCGCACTTCCTCGCCTGTCGGCGGCGGGACGTCGGCGGGCACGCCGGGGTGGAGCGGCAGCCGCATCGCGGGGAACCTCCGGTCGGTCGGGTACGGGTCGGCGCCCGGAGCATGCCGCACCGGAGCCCCTCTCCGCCAGGGGCCCGGGCGCCAGGCCGTGCCCGACCGTGCCAGGCCTAGGCCGGCTTGCGGACGAGGAAGAAGATGCTCGGCCCGAACCCCACGCGGGCCAGCGGGGACTGCAGCGCGCCCTCGGCCCTCACCAGCGCCGAGTGCGGGACCACCCGCTTCAGCCGCGTGCTGCGCAGGTTGGACACCGACAGCCGCCGCTCCACGTGCAGCCCCGCGGCCTCCAGTTGCCCGGCGACCGTGCGCGGGTGGTGGTTGACGAACGGGATGCTGTCGCGCTCGCGGTTCTCCGCCGAGCGGATGTCCACCGGCGACAGCGGCACCCGCCGGCGGTGCGCCGCGTAGCGCAGCCGGTTGGCGGCGTGCGCGAGGTTGGCGGTCTCGACGACGGCGGTGCCGCCCGGGCGCAGCACCCGGGCGATCTCCGCCAGTGCTGCCCGCGGGTCCGGCAGGTGGTGCATGACGCGGATGAGGGTGACCAGGTCCACGCTCGCGGAGTGCAGGCCGAGGCCGTCGGCGCTCATCAGCCGCATGCTCACCCCGGCGAGCCCCTTGAGGTACACCTCCGCGTCGTTCAGCTGCTTGCGGCTCGCGTCCACCAGCGTGACCCGGTCGGCGAACTCCCGCAGCACGGGCACGAGCCGGCCGTAGCCGCCGCCGACGTCGGCCGCGTGGCCGAAGTGCCGCCCTTCGAGCAGCCGGCGCAACGCGGCCACCTCGGCGTCGTGTTCGTAGCCGCGGCTCACCCAGTAGGTGCGGTAGCTCTGCGGGTTGTCGTCGTACTGGTTGGTGCGCTGCGCCATGGCGCGCCTCCCCCTCGCGTGCTCGTCCCCGTACATAGGTCACACGACGGGTGCGGAATGGTTCCCTCCGGTCGCCTCCGGTGGCTACGGCTTGCGGAAGTCCAGCGGCGCCACGGGCGCACCGGACTCCGGCTGCGTCTCCGGGGCTCCCTGCGGCGGCATCACGGACCGCGCCAGAAGCGTGGCGCCGGCCACCGCGCCGGGCATGAGCAGGACGGAGACCAGCGGCACCAGGAAGCACAGGATCAGGGGCACCCCGAACCCGAGCGTGAGCGCCATCCGGCCGCGCAGTATGCGCATCCGCTCCCGCAGCGGCACCTCCCGGCGCTGGAAGGCCACGCCGGTGAGTTCGAGGGCGAGGAAGTAGCCGGAGACGCAGAAGCCGATCGCGGGGACGACGGTCTGGCCGACGACGGGGACGAAGCCGGCGGCGAAGAGCAGCACGCCCCAGATCGCGACCCGGACCAGCACCCGCAGGCTGTCCCGGGCGGACTGCAGCAACTCCCGCCACAGCGGGAGGTCGGGCCCGTCCGGGGCGCCGCCCTCGGAGACGTCGACGCGCTCGGCCAGGGACTCGTAGAAGGGCTGGCCGACCAGGAGGGTCACCGCGGTGAAGGAGATCACCGCCAGCAGCAGGCCGCCGCCGAAGGCGACCGCGGTGAGCAGTCCGCGGAACAGGCCTCGCCAGGGCGAGTCCCAGTCGTCGGCGAAGGGGGTGGCCCAGGCCGTCGCGTCGTCGGCCCAGAAGGCGAGGGCGACCAGTGCCGCCGCGTAACCGACGAGGGTGATCAGCGCGGGCAGCATCCCGAAGCCGAACCAGCGGCCGTGCCGGAGCACCCAGCGCTGGCCGTCCACGAAGAGCCGTATACCGGAGGCAAGATCTCGCATGCGCGACAGAGTATGCGAACCGCGGGCGGCCGGGGACGGCTCAGACCATGACCTCGCAGTCCCGGAGGCCCGAGGGGTCCGGGTCGAAGAGGCAGACGTCGGAGCCCGTGCCACCGGTCACGACGCCGGTGCCGGCGATGTCCTCGGCCCTCAGGAAGAGCACGTCGTCGCCCGGCCCGCCGCTGACGGTGCCGGAGTTGGCGTCGGCGTCGCCGATCAGGTCGACGAGGTCGCCTCCGTCGCCTCCGGTGACGAGCCCGCTGTTCGCGCCGCTGATCTCGATCATGTCGGCCCCGCCGCCGCCGTCGACGGTCCCCGCGTTGCCGCCGTGGACGGTGATGACGTCGACACCGCCGCCCCCGGCGACCACCACGCCGGCGGGGACGCCGTGCGCGCAGTCGATCTCGTCGAAGCCCTCGGTGCCGGTGACGGCGGCGCCGGTGACCGGCCGGTCGTTGACCGAGCAGCCGGTGACGGCGGGCGCGGGCGGTTCGCCGGCCCGCGCGAAGCCGGTCGGCAGCACGGACGCGCCGGCCAGGAGGAGTGCCGCGCCGGCCAGGACCGGACGGATGCGCGTTCGTGCCGTCATCGCTGCTCCTCGGGTGGACGCCTGGAGTGGGGCGCCATTGGCACGAGCGTCACGTCACGGCACCCGGCCCGCAATCGGGCGGGGTCCGCCCGGGGGACCGCCCCGGCGCGGCGCCTGACGAACCGTCACCGAGCGGCGGACGTCCCCGGGAGGGCCGCAGGGCTTCCCGGACGCGGAGTCGGGCGCCACCCACGACGCACGGGACGGTGTTCACGGCCCGGCACCGGCCGGGAGGCGGCGCCCCACGACCACGATGGCAACGCCGCACGTCCGCCCCGCGCCGGCGCGCGACGAACCCGGTCGACGACCCCGCACCCCGGGGAGGGTGTCAGGGACCTCCCCGGGGTGTGTGGGTCAGCCGTTCACGGCCACCGGCACCGTGAGACGGCGGTCGGCGACGCTGCGCGCGACCTCGGCGGTGTACGTACCCGCAAGAGTGCGCCAGTCACCCTCCGAGGGGTCCCAGATCTGCGCGGCGCGGCGCGCGAGCGCGATACGGGCCTCCGTCACGGCGCCCGCGGCGAGCTCGACGGAGAGGAACCCGGCCAGGACCCGGGCCGGACGGCCGACTGCCGGGTCCTCGCCTGCGGGCGCCGCCAGGTAGACCTGGACGACCTCGCGCCCCGGCCGGTCGCCGGTGTTGCGCAGACGTACGGTGAGCGTGCCCAGCACGTCCGGCCCGCCGTCCGCGGCGCCGTCCGCGGGCGTGAAGGAGGCGTCCTCGTAGCCGATGGAGATGGTCGCCGACCTGGTCGAGTACAACGCCACCCGGCCGGGCGTCGTCCAGGTCTTCGCCGTGCTCGCCGGCGACAGCGTCACCGGGGACCATCCCGCGCGGGAGTACTTCAGGGACCGCTACACGCGGGTGCGCCGCTGGGCCGCCGACTCCCTGCGTGCCCAGTACGGCGACAGGCTGCCCGGCGGCCTCACCCCCGAGCAGGCCGCCCCGCTGCTGGTGGCCGTCATGGACGGTCTGCAGCTGCAGTGGCTGCACGACCCCGGCGCGGTGGACATGCCGGCGGTCTTCCGGCACTTCGTCACCCTGCTCGACCCGGGCCGGGGCGACGGGGAGACCGGCGGTGCGTGAGGGGCGCGCCCGCCCGGGCGCGCCCCTCGTCCCCGTTGCCGCGCGCCGCTATTCGGGCAGGCGCACCAGCATCTTCCCGGTGTTGTCGCCGCGCAGGACGCCGAGGAAGGCCTCCAGGTTGTTCTCGATCCCGTCGACGACGGTCTCGCGGTAGTGCAGCCTGCCCTCGCGGATCCAGCCGCCGACCTCCTGGACGAACTGCGGCTGCAGGTCGTAGTGGTCGCCGACGAGGAAGCCCTCGATGCGCAGCCGGTTCTGGATGAGCCGGGACAGGTTGCGGGGGCCGGGGGCGGGCTCGGTGGCGTTGTAGATGGCGATCATGCCGCAGACGGCCACCCGGCCGCGCAGGTTGAGGGCTCCGATGGCCGCCTCGAGGTGCTCGCCGCCGACGTTGTCGAAGTAGACGTCGATGCCGTCGGGCGCGGCCGCCGCCAACTGCTCGGCCACAGGGCCGTTCTTGTAGTTGAAGGCGGCGTCGAAGCCGTACTCCTCGACCAGGAGCTTGACCTTCTCGTCCGAGCCGGCGCTGCCGATCACCCGGGAGGCACCCTTGAGCCGGGCGATCTGGCCGACCTGGCTGCCGACCGCGCCCGCCGCGCCGGAGACGAAGACCACGTCGCCCTCCTTGAGGCCGGCGACGCGCAGCAGGCCCGCGTAGGCGGTGAGGCCGGTCATCCCGAGCACGCCCAGATAGGTGCTCAGCGGGGCGAGGTCGGGGTCGACCTTGACCACGGCCTCCGCCTTGGCCAGGGCGTACTCGCGCCAGCCGAGGGGGTGCAGCACGTGGTCGCCGGGGGCGAAGCCCTCCGCGGCCGAGGCGACGACCCGGCCGACCGCGCCGCCGTGCATCGGCTGGTCCAGCCGGTACGGCTCCGCGTACGACCTCGCCTCGTTCATGCGGCCGCGCATGTAGGGGTCGACCGACACGTAGAGGTTGCGCACGAGGATCTCACCGGGTCCGGGCTCGGGGACCTCGGTCTCGCGCAGCGCGAAGTCCTCGGGCTTCGGCCACCCGTGAGGGCGGGCTACCAGGTGCCATTCACGGCTCTTCGGCATGGGGGGAACGCCTCCAAAGCTTTAGGTTCTTAACTAACCATGAGCCTGGATGTTTGAGGAAGTCAAATAAATCGGCATGGGCGTGTCCCGTCGCACACCGGAGCGCCGGCCGGTGGAACCGGCCGGCGCGGTGAGCCGGTGGGACGGGGGCGGGACGGGTCGGCGGAAGAGCCGGGAAGGACGGGCCCGGTGCCCGTCAGGTGCACCACCACAGGAAACGGGTGCAGGAGGGGGTCGGCTTCGGCGTGTGCGTGGCGGGCGGCGAGGCCGGGGCGGAGTGCGGCGGCGCCGAGGCCGTGGGGGCGCCGCCGGCGGGGGCCGAGGCCCCGGAGCCCGCAGGCGAGCGACTGACCGTGGCGGAGGCGGTGGCCGAGGGGGACTGCGACTTCTTGGCGCTCTCCGAGACGCTGGGTGACGCGGAGGCGCTCGTGCTCGCGGACGCCGAGGTGTCGGAGGCGGGTGCCTTCGGGTCCCCGGAGGTGTCGCCGCCGGGCGAGGAGGTCGCGCTCGGGGAGGCGCCGTCGGTCCGCGTGTGGTCCGCGGCCGCCGAGTTCGCGCCCGTCACGTAGCCGGCGAGCGGGAGTTCCGCCACGCTCCAGCCGACGAGCACGATGGCGGCGCCCACCAGGGTGCCGACCAGCAGCCGCGAGCGGCGGCGGGTACGGACGCGGCGGGTACGGGCCCGGCTGCCGGAGCGGCGCGGGGCGCCCTCCGCGGGGCCCCGCCCCGCGCCCTTGCGTCGTTCGGCGCGACCGCCCTCGGAGGCGGCGGCGTTCTCGCCGTCGCCAGCCGCGGATGCCTGCGCGGGCGCGTCGGCAGGCCCCTGCGCACCGAGCTGGTGGGCGGGCGTTCCGCACCCTGGGCAAGACAGGGCGCCGTTGATGTGCCGTCGGCAAGCTGCGCAGTAGTCCATTGCCTTGGCAGCGTATGGGACGCACTGATACGACGTACATATGAGTTGCCCGTCGATCCCGTGAAACCTCTGTGAAACCCGGGACATGCGGGTTTAGGGCGCCGATCAGCCCCGAATCAACCCCGAACCACCACGGAATCAACCACCGAACGGCACATCGGGCATCCCCTGCCCGGCTCCCGGCACCACCAGCAGCGATCCCGACAGGGGCCGCTCCGCCAGCTCCCGGGCGTCAAGGCCCGTGCTCGCGGAGGTGATGTAGAGATCCGTCAGGGACGGGCCGCCGAAGGCGCAGGCCGTGGGCCGCCGTACCGGCACCTCCACGACCCGGTCCAGGTCGCCCCGCGGGGTGTAGCGGCGGACGGCCGCCCCGTCCCACAGGGCCACCCAGACGCAGCCCTCGGCGTCCACGGTGAGCCCGTCCGGGAGACCCGCGGCCTCCTCGACGGCCGCGAACGGCCGCCGCCCGCGCACGAGTCCGGTGTCCCGGTCGACGTCGAACACGTCGACGCGCCGGGTCGGGCTGTCCACGTAGTACATCAGGGAGCCGTCGGGGCTCCAGTCGGTGCCGTTGCTGACGGTCACGTCGTCCAGCACCGGCACGACCGTGCCGTCCGGGCCGACCCTGCGCAGGGTCCCGCCGCCGGGCGCCTCGTCGTAGCGCATGGTGCCCGCCCACAGGGTGCCGGCGGCGTCCACGGCCGCGTCGTTGGCCCGCCGCCCGGGGACGGGGTCGCGGTGCAGCCAGCGGAAGGCACCGTCCGCGTCGTACAGCCCCACGCCGTCGCGCAGGTTGACCACCACGCCGCCGGCCGCGCGCGGCTTGGCCGCGCCGACGTGCTGCCCGGTCGCCATCACGGACTCGCCGCCGCCGGCCGGGTCGTACCAGTGCACCCGGGAGGCGAGGATGTCCACCCACAGCAACCGCGCGCCGACCGGGTCCCAGGTGGGCCCCTCGCCGAGCCGCGCCCCGGCCTTCAGGGCGAGTTCGACCCCGTTCACCGCGCACCGCCCCGGTGGCCGAGGCGCTCGGACAGCTCGGCGGCGCCCTTGACGGCCAGTTCCTCCAGCTCGGCCCGGCGCTCCTCGTTCCAGCGGATCATCGGCACCGAGATGCTGAGCGCGGCCACCACCCGCCCCACCGAGTCACGGACCGGGGCGGCGACGCAGGAGACGTCGGGGTTGGACTCGCGCCGCTCGACGGCGACGCCCCGCTCGCGCACCGCGTCGAGCTGCCGCCGCAGTTCGCCGGCCGTGGTGATGCTGTGCTCGGTCATCGCGGGCAGCGGCCCGTCCCCGGGCAGGCGTTCGTCGAGGTCGTCGGGGGGCAGCGAGGCCAGCAGCATCTTGCCGACGGAGGTGCAGTGCGCGGGCAGCCGCCGCCCGGCCGCCGACACCATCCGCACCGCGTGGGTGCTGTCCACCTTGGCGATGTAGATGACGTCGGTGCCCTCCAGGACCGCCACGTGCACCGTCTCGTCGCAGGTCTCCGCGACCGAACGGGCCACCTGCTGGCCCTCGGCGGCGAGGTCCAGCTGCTCGGCGTAGCGGCTGCCGAGCTGGTACGTGCGCACGCCGAGCCGGTAGCGGCCGGCCTGACCGGGCTGCGGCACCAGGTAGTTGCGCGCCGCGAGGGTCGTCACCAGCTCGTGCACGGTGGTGCGCGGCAGCCCCAGCCTGCGGGTGATCTCGGGCGCGGACATCGAGCCGTCGCCTTCGAGGAAGAGCTCCAGGATGTCCAGGGCTCTGGTCACGGCGGGTACGAGACGTCCCATCTCTGCTCGCTCTCTCCGGCGCCTGTTCGAGATTCCGTATAACGATCGGTATCGCGAACGCAGCGTATCCGCGCCAGGTCGTAGCGGGCAATGGCCACGCACCACGCCACGCCGATTGTCGTCTTGTCGGACAACTCTAGGGCCGTTTGCTACTTTCTCAGTGCCCATCAGAGGCTTTGCACCACTTTCCGACTTTTCGGTGATTCCTTCACCTCTCTCCTCCTACGGGGTCGCCGTGACGATCACGCCCAGCAGCATGCGCAAGACGCCCGCCCGGCCCGGCGGGCTCGTCCCCTCCCCGGCCACCGGCGACGCCGACCGGCCGGGCACGAACCCGGACACCGCCCGCCGCCACGACTACGCGCGCCACGGCACGCTCGCCGGACCCCTCAACGACCCGCCGCGACCGGGGGTGCTGTACCGGGTCAGGTACCGCAGCCTGATGTCCCGCGAAGGACACCGGGTCCGCACCTGGCTGCTGCTCACCGCCGCACCCCTGGCCTCGCTGGGCGTCCTGGTCTGGCTCCTGCAGCCCCGCCACTGGGCGACCCGTGAGGCCGTGCCGCAGTGGGCGCACGTCGCGGACGTCGCGGTGCTGGTCTGCCTCGGCCTCGCCGGACTCTTCCGGCTGGTCGCCGCCGTGTCCCACGCCCACGCCACCCTGGTCGCCCGCGACCCGGTCCCGGTCGCCCCGGCACCGGGCACGCGGGTCGCCCTGCTGACCTCCGCCGCCCCGGGCGAGGAGTCCCTGGTACGGGTGCGGGCCACCCTGGAGGGCGCGGTGCGCGTCCGGCACGACGGCCCCGTCGACGTGTGGCTGCTGGACGAGGACGACGACCCGGAGGTCCGGCGGCTCTGCGAGGCGATGGGCGTACGGCACTTCACCCGCAAGGGTGTCGAACGCTGGAACCAGCCCAAGGGCGCCTTCCGCGCCGGCGCCCGGCACGGCGGCCACAACGCCTGGCTCGACGCCCACGGCGACGACTACGAGTTCACGGCCTCCGTCGGCACCGGCCGGGTGCCGCTCCCCAACTACCTGGAGCGGATGCTCGGCTACTTCCACGACCCGGACGTCGCCTTCGTCGTCGGCCCGCAGGTCCACGGCGGCCACGGCACCCGCGGCACGGCCGTGACGAGGGCCGCCGAGAGCCACCGGTCCCTCGTCGACGCGTCCGCCCAGCGGGCCGCCAACCGCTACGGCTCCGCCATGTTCAGCGGCACCGCCAACGTCGTCCGCGTCTCGGCGCTCCGGCAGGCCGGCGGGCTGTACGACTCCGCCGCCGGCGACCTTGCCACCGGGCTGGAGATCCACGGCCGCCGCAACCCCGCCACCGGCCGCAAGTGGCGCTCGGTGCACACCCCGGACGTGGTGGCCGTCGGCGAGGGGCCGTCCTCCTGGTCCGGCTTCTTCGACCAGCAGCGGCGCCGGAGCCGCGGCACCTGCGAGGCGGTCCTGCGCCAGTCCTGGAAGGCCCCGTGGAAGCTGCGTCCGGGCAGCCTGCTCACCTACACGCTGACGGCCGCCCACTACCCCCTGGCGGGCCTCGGCTGGCTCCTCACCGCGCTCGCCTGCGTCCTGTTCCTCGGACTCGGCGCTTCCGTGGCCCCCATCGACCCCGCGGTATGGCTGACGCTCCACGGCACCGCCGTCGCGTTCCGGGTCGCCCTCTGCCTGGGCAACCGCGGACGCAACGTCAGCCCCCACCGGCCCAGGGGCTCCTTCGGCGTCGCCGGGACGGTGATGTCCGCGGTGGCCGCCCCGCTCTACGCGCTCGCCCTCGTGACGCCACCGCTGCGGCGCACGCCGGGCCCGGTCGCCGCGGCCGAGGGCGACCCGGCCCGCCCGGACCGGCTCGCCACCTTCCGTGTCCACCTGCTGTGGGCGGCCCTGTTCGCCGGTTCGCTGTTCGCCTCGCTCCCCCTCGGCCACGCCCACGCGGCGATGCGCACCTGGGCGGCGATCGCGCTGCTGACCGCCCTCGTCCCGCTGCTGGCCTGGCGGTGCAGTGTGCTGCGGTGCCAGGTGGCGGGTGTGCTGTCCGCACGGCGGGCCCCGACGAGCCGCGGCCGGCACCGCGCGCCCAGGCAGCGCACCTCCACCCGGATCGCGGCGGTACGGCGCCACTTGGTGCGGCGCTGAGGGACGCGGAAGGACCGAAGAAGCGAGGACGGCCGCCACCGGGCAGCCGTCCTCGCTTCTTTCCCGCTTCGTCCCCGTCATCCCCCGCCGGGCCCGGCGGGTCCGGACGGCCCGCCCGAGGGGACGGCCGAGGGAACGCCCGAGGCCGATGCGGCGGGGCGCCCACCGAAGCGGGGGCGGAGACCGGAACCGGGGCGGCCACCGAAGCGGGGGCGGATGGTGGGACAAACGGCGGCGGGTCCACGTGGCCGCGGCCGGGACGCGCCGAGGCGCCCGCACCGACGGCGGCCGGGCACCGCCGCTTCTGGTGCGCCGAACGGTCGCCGCGGATCCGAAATGCTGACGAATCGTCAGGCGGCATCCGAATCCAGTACGACTATTCGGGTGATCATGCGCATCCATGGACAAATCGGGTCGTTGATCAGATCACGACCTCTGGTCCCCTCCAGTCCGAAAGGAACACAAGTGAAGCGTTTCTCCAAGGCTGTCGCCCTGACTGTCGCCACCGGTGCCCTCGTCCTCGGCTCCGCCACCACCGCCCTCGCATACGACGGCGGCGGCAAGGGCGGTGGCAAGGGTTACGGCAAGAGCTACGGCAAGAGCTACGGCAAGGGCTACGGCAAGGGCTACGGCTTCGACGGCTACGGTTACGGCAACCGCCGCAGCGGTGCCAACGCCCGTGCCATCGCCGTCGGCTCCCCCGGCATCCTGAGCGGCAACGTCATCCAGGTGCCGATCAACGTCCCGATCAACGTCTGCGGCAACGGCCTGAACGCGATCGGCCTGCTCAACCCGACCGCGGGCAACGTCTGCATCAACGGCTGACGCCCGCGTCACACCTCTCGGGGCCGCCGGAGGGCACCTCCTCCGGCGGCCCCGCCATGTCACAGGCCGTTGGTGTAGGCCGACAGCCGCGCGGTGCCGTAGCCGCCGTCGATGGGCACGTTGCGGACGGCATGGCCGGTGAGCCACGCGCTGAGCGCCTCGAAGGACGCGTCACCGTGGGTGTCCTTGTACAGGGCGGCGATCCCGGTGACGTGCGGGGCGGCCATCGACGTGCCGTCCATGTCGCGGAAACTCCCGTTGAGGTACGCCGACAGGATGCCCGTGCCCGGTGCGTGGATGTCCACGCAGGTGCCCCAGTTGCTGAACCAGGCGCGGCGGTCCTCCGGGTCGATCGCCCCGACCGTGAAGGCCGTCCGCGAGCTCGCCGGCGAGACGAAGCACGCGTTGAGGTTGTCGTTCCCGGCCGCGGCCACCGGGAACACCCCGGCCTTGGCCAGACCCTCGACGGCCCGGTTGGCCGCCTGCGACCAGCGCCCGGAGAGCGACAGGTTCGCCACGGCGGGCTTCCTCGCGTGCCCGGCGACCCAGTCGACGCCCGCGATCACCGCGGAGTTCGAGGTCCGCCCGACGCACGGGAAGACCCGTACCGACACCAGCGCCGTCTTGCGGGCGACACCGGTGTAGCCGCCGCCGACGACGCCCGCCACATGGGTGCCGTGGCCGTTGCAGTCCCCGCCGTCCAGGCCGTCGCCGATCGCGTCGTACCCGGGCACGGCACGGCCCCCGAAGTCCGGGTGGGAGAACTCGATGCCGCTGTCGACGATGTACGAGGTGACCTTGGCGCCGGTGGCCCGCACCTCGAAGCCGGAGCCGCCGAGGGCCCGGTTGTTGATCCGGGTCAGGCCCCAGGGCGTGAACCCGCCCATGCCGCGCAGCCCCTTCGACCGGGGTCCGGAGGAGTCCGGCACCGGTGCCGAGGGTACGGCCGGGCCGGGGACGGTCTGCGGGACCGGGACCGGCTTGGTGCCGGACCCCGGGGCGACGGGCTCCCCCGGCGCCGCGGGATCCGGCGAGGACTGCCCGGGCGCCGTCTGCACGGGCCCGGCCGCTTCCGGGGCCGCCTGGTACGGCACCGTCTGGTCCGGAGCCGCCGGATCAGGACCGGACAGTTCCGGCATCGCCTGCCCGGGGAACTGCCCGGGGAACTGCCCGGGCATCTGCCCGGGAGACTGTTCCGGCGACTGCTCGTCAGGTCCCGTTCCCGGTCCCGTTCCCGGTCCCGCCGGCAGAGGCGCTCCGGGTGCCCCCGCCGCCGGCGGCGCCTCCTGCGGCCCTTGCTGCGGCCCGGCGTTCGGGGACGGGGCCCCGGGCGCGGCGGTGTCCTGGGGGAAGTCGACGGGGCCGCTCGGCTCACCCGGGACGTCGCCGGGGTAGGGGGGTTCCAGGTCGCTGTCGGCGGGGGCGTCCTCGCCGAGCGGGATGGCGACCACCGCGTCCTGCTCCACCTCGTCGACGCCGGGCGCGGCACGGACCCGCTGCACCTGGGCCGGTGTGAGCCGGGCGGCGAAGCCGGCCAGCGCGTGCCGGTAGGTGAAGAGCGGCTGGACGCCCAGCCCGTCGAGGACGGTCTGCGGCGCGGTGCCGTGGTCCAGGGTCACGATGTACTGGTCCGGAATCGCCCCGGGAGGACCGGGCAGCGGTTCCGCCGCGCTCGGGAGGGGAGCCGCCAGGGCGAGGGCGGGAAGGGCAGTCATCAGGGCGGCGGAGGCGGTCCGCCGCAGAGAGGTTCGCATCCGCGGAGCTCCTTGACCGGTAGGCAATCTGACGGTCCCCCAGGTTTCTGGTTATCAGCTCACCATTCCGGCTGCCCGGTTCCGGCGGCTGTTCGGGTGACGCTCCGCATCCGCCCCGGCTTGCGCGTCGTTGACCAGACCGCACGTCAGTGACCCAAGGAAAGGAAGAGCTCGTGAAGCGTCTCTCGAAGGCCGCAGTGCTGACCGTCGCGGCCGGTGTCGCGGTGATGGGCAGCGCGGGTGGCGCCCTCGCAAGCGACGGCGGCAAGGACCGCCACCACGACCGCGGCGGTGCCTCGGCCGAGGCTGCGGCCGTCGGCTCCCCGGGCGTCCTCAGCGGCAACGTCATCCAGATCCCGGTCAACATCCCGGTCAACATCTGCGGCAACGGCATCAACGCCGGCGCGCTGCTGAACCCCACGGCCGGCAACGCCTGCTTCAACGTCTGACGGCGGCGCCCGCTCCGGGCGCCCCGCCATCCGTCCGCACCTCATTCTGGAGCTCCGCAACATGCTGAAGAAGGCACTCGCCTGCGCCACCCTCGCGGTGGCCGCGACCGGCAGCGCCGCGGCCCTCGCGCCGACCGCCCAGGCCTCCGACGTCCACGGTGGGAACTACTCGCAGAACGTCAACGTCCTGCCGCACCTCTGCCTGGATGTGAAGCGGGTCAGTCCGGCGACGCTCGCTCCGATCGACGCGCTGACCGAGACCAGCGGCCAGCAGTGCAACGAGAAGTCCAGCGTGGTAGACGGGCACAAGTCGGCGCTGTCCGACCTCGCCGACATCGGCGCGTACCAGAACTGATTCGGGTGGGATCTCCGGCGGCCGTCCCCGATCCACGGGGGCGGCCGCCGCCTGTGTGCGCGCCGGACGAGGACGGGCACCGGAAAAGGGCCCGGCCCCACGGAGTTCCGTGGGGCCGGGCCCTGTGTGCGCCCGATCCGTCAGTTCTGGTAGGCCCCGGCGTCGATCAGGTCGGAGAGCGCGGACTTGTGCCCGTCGACGACCTTCGACTTCTCGTTGCACTGCTGGCCACTGGTCTCGGTCAGCAGGTCGATCGGAGTGAGGGTCGTCAGGTTGAGTCGCTTGACGTCGACGCAGGGGTGGGGGATCAGGTTGACGTTCTGCGAGTAGTTCCCGCCCGAGGTGTCGGAGGCCACGGCGGCGGGGACGACGGCGCCGGCGGCCGCGACGGCGAGAGAAGCGCAGGCGAGAGCCTTCTTCAGCATGGGGAGTTTCTCCTCTGGGAGTTCAACGACGTCCTCCGGACGCCGACACCTGGAGCAACGCCCCCCACCGGGTGGACGTGACGGGCATCGCTCCAGGTTCTCCCTCATTCACTCCCAGGCCGTAGGGCGCGCCGCTAATACGAGGAGTCCGCGTCCAACGACCCCAGGACGACGGCGCTGTTGAACCCGCCGGTCCCGCGGGCGAGGACCACGGCCGTGGTCAGCCGTTCCGGCCGCGTCCAGCGGGTGACGAGGCGGACGCCGTACCGCTCGCGGGCGGCCCGCGCGTCGCCGCCCCGGGTGGGCGGGACGACCCCGGTGCGCAGGGCGAGGGCCGCGGTCACCGCGTCCAGGGCGCCCGCGCCGGAGGTCAGCCGGCCGACGCCGGCCTTGGGCACCGTCACCGGGACCTCCGACAGCCGGTCGCCGAAGACCCGGCGGAGCGCCGCGGCCTCGGCCGCGTCCCCGGCCGGGTCGCCGGCGCCGTCGGCGAAGACCACGTCCACGTCCTCGGGGGCGCGGCCGGCCTGCTCCAGTGCCGTGGTGACGGCCCGGGCCAGCTGGACGCCGTCGGCCGCGGGCGCCGTGTGGTGGTGGGCGTCGTGCGTGGCGGCGTGGCCGAGCAGTTCGGCGTAGCCGCGTACCCCGCGCTCCGCGGCGTGCGCCTTCTCCTCCAGGACCATCAGGGCGCCGCCCTCCCCGGGGACGAAACCCGAGGCCTGCGGGCTGAAGGGCAGATAGGCCCGTTCGGGGTCGGTACCGCGGTGCACCGTGGGCAGGGTCGACTGGCAGGCGAGCGCGAAGGGCGACAGCGGCGCCTCGGTGCCGCCGACGATCACGGCCTTTCCGCCGCGCCGCAGCAGCCGCCAGGCGTGCTTGAGCGCGTCGAGACCGCCCGCGCCGTCCGCGGCGACGACCCCGCAGCCACCGGTCAGCCCGTGCCGGATCGAGATCTGGGCGGCGCCCGCCGCGTGGAACCAGGCGACGGACTGGTGGGCGCCGGCCTCACCGGGCTGCCGCGCCCACAGGGCGTGGGTCTCCCGCTGGCCGGACTCGTTGCCGCCGGAGCCGCTGGAGGTGACCACCGACAGATGGAACGGGGGGTGGTCGGCGGGCCGCAGCGCCGCGTCGGCCAGCGCCATCTCGGCCGCGGCCAGGGCGAACCAGGTCCAGCGGTCGGTCTCGGCGCGGAGTTCGTCGTCGATCCAGCGGGCAGCGTCGAACCCGGTGACCTCCCCGGCCAGCACGACCGGGGAGCGGCCCGCGTCGGGCCTGCCGATCGGCCGGATGCCGTTGCGCCCGGCGACGGTGGCCCGCCAGTAGGGGCGGGCGCCGACGCCGGTGGGGGCGACGACCCCGAGCCCGCTGAGGACCGCGCGTGTGGTCATGCCCCCGCCTCCCGTTCCGGGTCCGGCTCCAGGGCCGAGAAGACCATCGCCGACTGGAAACCACCGAGGCCGCAGGCCACCGACAGCGCGTGCCGCACCCGCCGTTCGCGGGCGAGGACCGGCGTGTAGTCGAGGTCGCACTGCGGGTCGGGCCGCAGCAGGTTCGCGGTCGGCGGGATCACCCCCCGCCGGACGGCGAGGGCGCAGGCGGCCATCTCCAGTGCGCCCGCCGCGCCGAGGCAGTGGCCGATGACGGACTTGACGGAGCTCACCGGGACCTTGCGCGCGTACTCGCCGAGGGCGCGTTTGTAGGCGGCGGTCTCGTAGCGGTCGTTCTGCACCGTGCCGGAGCCGTGCGCGCTGATCCAGTCGAGCTGCTCGGGGGCGATGCCGGCCTCCGACATGGCGGAGATGATCGCCTCGCTCAGGTCGTAGCCGTCGGGGCGCAGACCGGTCATGTGGTAGGCGCCGGTCCGGTTGTCCCAGCCGCGGACCTCGCAGTAGACGGACGCGCCCCGGGCCCGGGCGTGCTCCAGTTCCTCCAGCACGAGCACGGCGCCGCCCTCGCCGAGCACGAAGCCGTCGCGCCGGGCGTCGAAGGGTGCCGGCGTCAGCTCGGGATCGCCGGTGAAGGCGGTGGTGGCACGGATCGCGTCGAAGCAGGCCACCGTGACCGGGGAGACGGGCGCCTCACTCGCGCCCGCCAGCATGACGTCGGCCTCGCCGTCGCTCAGCGTCCGGAAGGCGCAGCCGATCGCGTCGACGCCGGAGGTGCAGCCGGTGGAGACGACCGAGGACGGACCGTGCAGGCCGTGCCGGAGGGAGAGTTCGGCGGCGGCGGAGGAGGGGTGCATCGCCCGGTGCAGGAAGGGCATGCCGTGGTCGGGGCTGACCTCCCAGTGCCGGCCGCCGTCGCTGGCGACCACGTACTCGTCCTCCAGGGTGACGGTGGCACCGACGGCGGTGCCGAGGCAGACCCCGAAGCGGTCGGTGTCCTCGGCTTCCGTGCGCAGTCCGCTGTCGGCGAGCGCCTCGGCGGCGGCGGCGAGCGCGAACTGGGCGAACCGGCCGTTGCGGCGTATCTCCCGCGGGGTGAGCCCGGCCGCGAGGGGGTCGAAGTCGGCCTCGGCGGCGATCCGCGAGCGGTACCGCGAGGGGTCGAAGCGGGTGATCCGGCGGATCGCCGGCCTGCCCCCGACGATCCGCTCCCAGAACGCCTCCCGCCCGACGCCGCCGGCGGCGACGGCTCCGACGCCCGTCACCACCACCCTGCGCGCGGTACGGCCCGCGGTCACCGGTCGACCAGTTCGCGGCCCGGCGCCGGGCCCTCCGTCGCCGGGCCCGCCGCGGCGGCGGCGCGGGCGACGGCGGCGGCCTGCTCACGGGTCTCGGTGTCGACGTGCCCCAGTTCGGGGCGCGGCGCGAGCGGCGCCAGGAAGAACACCGCGCGGGCCGCGGCGTCGGAGGTGTTCACCAGCCGGTGGCGGACCCCGCGCGGCACGAGCAGGGCCTCGTTGGCGGCGACGCTGCGTGGCGAACCGTCGAGGTCGACCCGCACCTCGCCCTCGACGACGACCAGTTGCTCCTGCGAGTACGGGTGGTAGTGCTCGGCGACGGCCTCACCGGGGCCGACGGTGACCATGCCGCAGAACCCGTCCGTCGTACCGACCGAGGCGGTGGTCAGCAGGGTGCGGATGTCGCCGCCGCGGCGGGTGTCCGCGTGGGTGTCCAGGGTGCCGACGGGACGGATCCGGCGGGACTCCAGGCGGTCCTTGACGAGTTGCATCTGGACGCGGGAGTTGCTGTTGATCCGCTGCCGCATGCCCTCGTCGTCGACGGGCGCGTCCACCTTCATCCGGAAGTCCTGCAGCCAGCGCATACGGGTGCTCTCCGGGCCGAGCTCCTCGTACTGCCAGAAGATGTTCATGAACTCGAACGGGCCGGTCTCCAGCCGCCGGGCCCGCACGGTACGGGTCTCGGGGTCGGCGGTGCGCTCGGACACCCAGGACCAGACGCGGCCCTTCTCGTCGGGGTGCATGGTGAGGCGGAAGCGGGTGGTGTCGCCGTCCCGGGAGATGATCTCGGCCTCGGCGTACTCGCTGAAGAGGGTGGGCCAGCCGGCGACGTCGTTGGTCCGCAGCCACACGTACCGCAGGGGTGCGTCGATGACGATCTCGTTCTCGGTGTGCATCGTCACCGGGTCCGCACCTCCGCGGCGCGATGGCCGGGCTGACGTTCCGTCACTGGTTTCATGGGGGCACTACCTCCAACCGAGCGGGCCGAATAATCACACAATCGGTCCCCGCGGTGACGGAACGTGTCACGCCCTCCCGTCCCGCTCCACCCGGACGGGGGCACACTTCGTGAGGGTCCGTCAGCGGCCCTTCCGGACCCCGTACGCCGGCTCGGGCGTCCGCGGTCCCGCGCTCCCCGGCGGACGCGGCGGCGCGCGGAGGGGCCGGGCACCTCGACGTGTTCGGTGCGCCGCCCTCACGCGCGGTGGTGGGGTGCCTCCGTGCCGTCCACGTGGGTGCCGGGCACCACCGGGGCGTGGGCGGGCGGGAGGTCCTCGGGGACGCGCTCGCGGCCGCGGCCGCCCTCGCCCTGCGGGGCGGCGTGACGGGCGGGGCCGGCGGTCCTGACCTGGGAGCGGTGCGGCCAGAGCGAGGTCTTCCTGTGTTTTCCGGTCATAACGGGCGAATACCCGCACCGGGCGCCGGTCACCCGTCGTCCGTCACGCGCCGCCCGTCACGCGGCCGTGAGCGCGACCGCCGCCTCCGCCGTGTGCACCAGGAAGGTGAGGGTCTCCTGGAAGTACAGCCGCACACTGGTGTCGTCGTGCGACAGGTAGCCGATGGACACGTCCTCGCCGATCCGCAACTCGAAGTCGCCGCCGCGGGTGGAGAGCAGGAACGCCCCGTCGATGGCGGGCGCCCACACGATCTCCCCGTCGAGGAGCCGGGCGAGGTGCGCGTGGACCGGGTAGCCGTAGTGGGAGGTCTCGTTGACGGCGGTGTACGCGTCGGCGCTCAGCGCGAGCGTGTACGGGCCGCCGACGCCCGCGAGGCGGAGCGCCGAGATGGCCTGGCTGACGGCGTCGGGGTAGTCGCGCACATCCGCGGGGAGGCCCAGCGGCGGGTTCGACGCGCTCGCGCGGATGCCGGTGATGCCGGCCGCCGCGTACCCCTCGAAGACCGCCCGGTCCTCGGTGAACGCGATGCGCCGGGCGGCGTCCTTCACGGGCTGCCAGTCCGCGTCCTGGGCACCGCGCTCCACGAGGTCGACCTCACGGCGGTCGACCGTGAAGGGCACGCGCAGCTCGACGACCGGCTGCGCGCGGCGCACGCGGGCGACAACGTCCTCGTGGGGCGCCTCGACCGGGTCCAGGTGGCCGGTGTTCACCCCGGCGAACGCGGGGCCGGCAGCCTCGGGCACGTCGACGATCCGGCGGGCGGCGACATGGCGCTCGAAGGTGCGCCGCGCCTCCTCCTCCAGGTCGTCCCAGGCGGCTTCGGAGATCGGGGCGAGTTCCCGGTGCAGGTTGTTCATGATGTGACGGTCTTCCTCAGGTCGCCGATCCCCAGCGACTTCGCGGCCGGGAGGGCCGCGACGGCGGGGGGATCGGGAAGGTCGTCCAGGAAGTCGGCGGAGGGCACGAAGAACAGCGTGCCGGTCACGGCCCGGGAGAAGTCCAGGATCCGGTCGTGGCTCGCCTGCCCGTCGCCGAGGAACATGTTGCGCAGCATCCGCTCGGTGACCTCGGGGGTCCGGGCGTAGCCGATGAAGTACGTGCCGAACTCGGCGGTGCCCACCCGGCCGAAGGGCATGTTGTCGCGGAGGATCTGCCGCTCCGTGCCGTCCGGTTCGACGATCGTGGTCAGGGCGACGTGCGAGTCGGCCGGCTTCACCTCGTCGTCCATCTCGACGTTGCCCAGCTTGCTGCGGCCGATCACCCGCTCCTGCGCCTCCACCGGCAGGGCGTTCCAGGTGTCGAGGTCGTGCACGTACTTCTGCACGATCACATAGCTGCCGCCCGCGAAGTCCGGGTCCTCGCCGCCGGTCAGGACCGCCTCGGTCGCCTCGGGGCCCACCGGGTTCTCGGTGCCGTCGACGAACCCCAGCAGGTCGCGGATGTCGAGGTACTTGAAGCCGTGCACCTCGTCACGGACCGTGACATGGCCGCGCAGCCGGTCCATCACCAGGGAGGCCAGCGCGAAGCACAGGTCCAGCCGGCCGGCGCGGATGTGGAAGAGCAGGTCGCCCGGGGTGGCGGGCGCCTGGTGGCGGGCCCCGGTCAGCTCGACGAAGGGGTGCAGCTCGGCGGGGCGCGGGCCGCCGAAGAGGCGGCCCCACACGTTCGACCCCACCCCCGCGACGCAGCTGAGCCGCCCGTCCGGGGTGCCGAAGCCGACCGAGCGCTGCAGTCCGGACAGGTCCTCCAGCAGATCGCGGACGGCGGTCTCCCCGCCGGGGTCGACCGTCACGACCAGGAAGATCGCGGACGTGGTGAGAGGGCTGAGCACCGGCTGCGGCAGCGGTTCCGCCATCACCACGCTCCTTCGTGTCGGGGCGCGCCCGGGTCCGGGCGGACACGCACAAGTCTGCTCCGGGCCCCGGTCCGGTGCATCCTGACCAGGAGCGGCACCGAACCCCTGGGGAAGGCGGCTGGACATGAGCGGTGGCCCGGAAGGGGAACGGCGGCGCCTGCTGACCGTGCTGCTGCTGGTCCTCACCGTGCTCAGCGGGCTGGTCGACGCCGTGAGCATCCTCAGCCTGGGCCAGGTCTTCGTGGCGAACATGACGGGCAACCTGGTCTTCGTCAGCCTGGGCCTCGCCGGGGCGCCCGAGTTCTCGGTCGTCACCTCGCTGGTGGCCCTCGGCGGCTTCGCGGTGGGCATCCTCTTCTGCCGGGCGGCGCTGTCCCGGCTGAGCCCCCCGGTCGCGCTGGTGAGCGCGGCCGCGCTGTGCGAGACCGCGCTGCTCGCCTCCGCCACGGTGCTGCACGCGCTGGACGGGCCGCGGCGCGTGCTGGTGGTGGTCTGCGCGGTCGCGATGGGCGTCCAGAACGCCATGGCCGGACGCGTCGGCATCGCCGGCCTGACCACGACCGTGATGACCCGCACCCTGGTCGGGCTGATCGGCGACACCGGCGCCGCGGCGCACGACCGGCGGATCGCCGTACGCCAGGCGCTGAGCGTCGCCGCCCTGGTGGCCGGCGCCCTCGCCGGGGGCCTCCTCGTGCTCCTGGTGACACCGCCCGCCGCGCTGGCCGCGGCCACCGGGTGCGCGCTGGCGGTGGCCGTGGCGGCGACCGTCGCCGCCCGCCGGTGACCCGGCCCGTACCGCCGCTCAGAAGCGGACCGGGAGGGCGATCAGGCCGCGGGTACGCATCGAGGCGCGCCACCGCAGCTCCGCGGGGTCGGCGTCGAGGGCGAGCCGGGGGAAACGGGCCAGCAGTCCGGTGAGCGCGATCTCGGTCTCCAGCCGGGCCAGGGGCGCGCCGAGGCAGTAGTGGATGCCGTGCCCGAGGCCGAGGTGCGCGGTGTCGGAGCGGCCGACATCGAGCCGGTCGGGCTCCGTGAAACGGGCGGGGTCTCGGTTGGCCGCGGCCAGCGACAGCAGCACCGTCTCCCCGGCGGGGACCGTGACGCCGCCGATGGTGACGTCCTCCAGGGGGAAGCGCCGGATGGCCAGCGGCGCCGGCCCGTCCCAGCGGGTCAGCTCCTCGACCGCCGCCGCGGTCCTGCCCGGCTCGGCACGCAGCGCCGCCAGTTGCGCGGGGTGCGTCAGCAGCGCCAGGACGGCGTTGCCGATGAGCTGCACGGTGTTCTCGTACCCCGCGAACAGGACGAGGAAGGTCAGCGACATCAGCTCGTCCTCGCTGAGCCGGTCGCCGTCGTCGCGGGCGGCGATCATCGCCGAGAGCAGGTCGTCCTCGGGGTGGGCGCGCTTGCGCGCGATGAGCTGCCCGAAGTACGCGAGCATCGCGGCGACCGCCTCCTTCGCCGCGGAGGGACGCGACGGGTCCGGCGCGACCAGGGCGTCCGTCCAGCCCCGGAAGTCGCGGCGGTCGCCGGGGGCCACGCCGAGCAGGTCGCAGATCACCCGGATGGGCAGCGGTGCGGCGTAGGCGGCGATCAGGTCCGCGCGGCCGTCGGGGGCGACGGCGTCCAGGAGTTCGGCGGCGGTACGGCGGACCGGCTCGCGCAGGTCCGCGACGCGGCGCGGAGTGAAGGCCTGCGACACCAGGCGCCGGATGCGGGTGTGGTCCGGCGGGTCCATGTTCAGCAGGTTGGCGTCGAGGGCGGGGGGCAGCGCGAACCCGGAGTAGTTGCCGGGCAGGGCGTTGCGCTTGTCCAGGGACAGCAGCGGGTCGCCGAGCGCCTGGCGCACGTCCTCGTACCGCGTGACCACCCAGGCGGGACGCCCG
Organism: Actinacidiphila glaucinigra; assembly: GCF_035918135.1. Taxonomy (NCBI): domain Bacteria; kingdom Bacillati; phylum Actinomycetota; class Actinomycetes; order Kitasatosporales; family Streptomycetaceae; genus Actinacidiphila; species Actinacidiphila glaucinigra. Next base: position 5,970,858 of record NZ_CP109144.1, on the reverse strand, counting down.
TCGGTGCCGGTGATGCGGTGGACGGGGCCGGCCTCGCGGAGCCTGCCGTACGCCCCGTAGGGGTCGGCGATCAGCTCGGCGGGGTCAACGGGGCTCCGGCCGGACGGCGTCGCGTCCGGCGCGGCGTTCGGCTCGGCGTTCGGCTCGGCGTTCGGCTCGGCGTTCGGTGGGGTCGAGGTGGCCATGACCCCACCCTAAGAGCCGGCTCGTGGCGCTTCGTCCCTTCACTCCTGTGGCCGCCTCGACGGGCCCCTAACCGAGCGCCGCCGAGAGGAGAGCGGCGGCCACGAGGTAGGCGATCGCGGCGGCGAGGACGACGCCCACCATGGCGAGCGCCTGCACTGCGGAGGACCACCCGGAACGGGCGATCTTCAGATTGATCATCGTGGCCGCTCCCCCGGCGAGTCCGCCGAGGAGCCCGCCGACGACGATCAGCACCAGCGGAATGACCGTGCCCCCGACCTGCCACGGGGAAAGTCCCCGGAACTGGGCCCATCTGTCGGGCTTCACGGCGGAATCGGGCAGGAGATCGGGCAGCTGGGCCATGCGGGGTTCCTTGATCACGTCGGAATGCGGAGCGCAAGGATGACACGTCTACCGTGCGGGCGAGGGAACTCCCGGTGAACGGTTGAGCGGCAGCCGGCCTCCCGTGGTGAAAGGGGCCCGGCGGCGCACGCGTTGCCGCCCGAGGGCTCGCCGGCCTCGTGGCGCACGCCGGCGCCACGCTCCCCGGCGGGCAGCGCGTCGCCAACGTCTGCGCCCTGCGCGGCACCGTGGCCGAGGCGGGGCGTACGGCCGTCGTGCCGGTTGCGGCGCGTCGGCTGTCCACCGTCGCCATGGCCGGCCGGCCGCCGCCCACCGCCGCCGGGCTCCCCCGCGCCATCGGCTCGCATGCCCACGGGAAGCCTCAGCCGAAGACCTCCGGGTGCTCCCGGACCAACTCCGCCATGCCGGAGGCCGGTCTGCCCAGGATCTCCCTGATGTCGTCGGTCGCGCGGTCGTAGCGGTTCGCCGCGTGGAGGCGGGCCATGGTGGCGATGTGCTGCCGCACGTGGTCGGGGAGCCCCAGGGCGTCCAGTTCCCCGGCCCACTCCTCGTACGGCACGTCGACGTAGCGGACCTTCCGCCCCAGCACCTCGGTGAACTCGGCGGCGATCGCCGTCATGTCGCGGGACTCCGCCCCGGTCAGCTCGTGGACCCGGCCGACGTGCGGCGCCGGGTCCGCCAGCACCGCCGTGACCACTTCGGCGACGTCCCGGGCGGCGACGGGCGAGGTCCGCCCGTCGCCGAAGGGCAGGCGGATCGTGCCGTCCCGGGCGATCGAGCGGAAACCGAGCCCGAGGAAGAGCGGGTTCTCCATGAAGACCGTCGGCCGGATGTGGCAGACCGGGACCCCGGACCAGTCCATGACCTGCTCCGCCAGCCACTGCTGCCACTGCTGCTTGGACTCGGTCGTGCTGGTGAGGTCCATCTGGGAGACCGTCATCTGCGACATGTTGACCAGGACATCGAGGCCCCCGTGGGCGCGGGCCACGGCCGCCGTCGTCGCGGCGGCCTGCAGATACTGCGCGGACACGCCCATGCCGAAGTACATCCGGCCGCAGCCCTCCGAGGCCCGCGCGACGTCCGCGGTCCTGGTCAGGTCGCCGGCGAAGACCTCCGCCCCGGTGGCCCGCAACCGGGCCGCCCGCTCGTCCTCCCGGTGGACGAAGGCACGGACGGGCAGGCCGCGTTCCCTCAGCAACTCGACGGTGGTGTGCCCGACCGCTCCCACGCTCCCGGCGGCGCCGGTCACGAGGATCATCGGGCTGTCGGACGTCATCAGGCCGCTCCGCCGGTTCCGTCAGGAGGGCGACGTCACGCAGGACTCCGGTGCGCCGCCCGCCTCCAGGCAGGAGACGACCGGCCCCAGCGCCGCCGTCAACTGGTCGGCCGTCATCCCGGGATGCGCCTCCAGCCACTGCGTGGCGAGTGCGGCGAAGGCCTGTACATGGGGATCGGCGGCGATGTCCGGATGGGCCTGCAGGAAGGCCTGCAGCGCCTCCTGGACGTCCGCCGCGGACCATCCCGATCCGCCGGGCAGGCAGTGCGACGGCGAACCGCCCTGGCCGTCCCCGCCGTGGCAGCCGTCGTCGGCGAGCGCCGTACCGGTGCCGCCGAACGCCAGGGCCCCCGCCGCGAGCGCGGCGACCGTTCCTGCGGCGAGCTTCTTCGAGAGAGCCATGGGGTCCGCCTCGGGTCGGGTTGTCGAATCGGCCGGTGCCGGCGCTCCCGAGGCACCGGGCACACGACGGTGCCTGCGAGGGAGCGCGGATCACCGGCCCCCTGGGAAGGGGCGGGATAGCCGGGGCCCATGGCACCCGCAGGGTGCCGGGCCGTCATCGACAGACCCAGCACATCACAGTCACCCGGATGGCGCATCCGGAGCAGGACCGGGCCCGGCCGTCCCCGTTCAGCCCGTGATGCCCTCCAGTTGCTCCGGTGCCGGCCGCAGTGCCCAGCCTCCAGGTCCGCCGGCGCGGCGCGCGCCCGCCGGTCACCGTGGTCGGCGGCCGCGTGGACGACGTCGGAGGCGGCGTGGGCGTGGAAGTCCGGCTCGGGGTGGGACCAGGGCGCGGCGCCGGTGGCGGCCGGCAGCAGGTGGCCGACGGCCTGAAGCAGTGACGCGCCGTCCGGTCCCGTGTGGTGCCACAGATCGACGCCGACGTGGTGCGCCGACGCCGAGGCCTGCATCGCTCGGGCGCCCGCCCCGCTCCACACCGGGCCCCGCTGACGGCCGAGGTCTTGCCGCCGCACCGCGCGGCGGAGGCCTCCCCCATGTCCGGCGAGACCCCGGCGGGGTGACGGCGCGTCGGACATGGCGCGCCGGCGACTCGGAGCGACGGCGGGCCGCCTAACGGCCGATGAATCCCCTCCGGGTGACCCGGAGGGGCTTCGTTCGCTGTCTCGCTCCGGGTCCCGAACCTGCGGGCCCGCGGCCCTCGGTGGGGCGGGTGGGACTCGAACCCACGACCGACGGATCATGAGTCTCCAGCACCCAATCCCGCGCCCTGCCGGATCGTGCCGCCCCCTACCGATTTATCGCAGGTCACGCGCATTTCGCGGCGCCTACGATCAAGTGGCGCGGGCCGAGAGAACTGCCCCTCTCAACCGGGGTCCTTGAAGACCACAGTCGTGGGCGCATCCCCACGACTGGGTGACACGCGGTCATTCAGTCGTTGCCGTCTCGGCTACAGCTGCCTTCCTGACCCGGGGCACGAGGGCGGCCGCGCGCCTCGGCGATCTCAAGGTCGGCCTCCAGCAGCAGCGACGTGTACGTCTCGCCGGCCAGCGTGATCGTGAAGTGGCGCAGCGTCTCCTTGATGGCGTGCAGGTCTCCGCCACCCGCGTGGATCAGCGTGGCCGCGCAGTGCCGCAGGTCTCGCAGGTTGATGGGCGGCAGGTCTGCCGCGCGGCAGATCCGGCGGAACGCGTCCCACACCTTCTCCGGGTGCAGCCACTCCCCCAGCTCGGCCGTGAGGACCTTCAGCCGGCGGGCGCGGTGCTCGCGCAGCACGGCCACGTTCACCGAGTCCAGCGCGATCGTCGCCGCGGAGCCGTCCGTCCTCGGCACGTCCTCGACCGGGGTCCGGCCGTCGACCACGATCTCCTTCGCGACCGAGAGCGGATGGGCCTCGAGGTCGACGTTCACCCAGTCCAGGCCGACGCCCTCGCCGCGGCGAAGCCCACGGAACGCAATCAAGCGGAAGAACGCGTACAGCCTGTCGGCCTCGGCCTCGTCGAGGAAGGCGCCGTTCTGGTCCGGCCGCCACACCATGACGGCGCTCGGCTTATCGCCGGTCTCGCGCCAGTGCTGGACGTGCTGCTCGGTCCACAGCACAGCCTTCGGCCGCTTCCCGGATGCGAGCTCTACGAGGGATGCCGGGTTGAAGGTGATGAGCTGCCGCTTGACGGCCCCGTTCAGCGCGGTGCGCAGCGTGGCCCGGATCCGCTGCTGGGTGGCCGGGCCGGTAACGAGCCGGTACGGCGGCATCGCATCCGGCTTCGCCCGCTCGACGGCCAGGCGCGCGGACTCCTGGGCCGGCGGGAAGGCCCGTCCCGGCCCCGCATGTACTCCCTGTAGAGCTGCCGCCGGCCTCCGACGGCAAGCAACACGGGAGGCTGACGGGCGAGGCCCCCACCGCAGTTGCCGCGGTCGGGGCCTCGTAATTGGTGGGCCGCGTCGTCAAACCGCGCGCTCCACCTGGCATGCCCGGCTCTGACAGGCCGGGCACAGCTCATGAAGCCCCCGGTCAGTGACTACGGTTCCCCAGCCGCGGCATACCTCGCATCCGCGGGCGAGCAGCACGTTGGGTCGGGGCGGGGATTGCGAAGCATCGAAGGCTCCGTAGGGCATTGTGGGCTCCTCAGAGGCGCAGCGATGCGACCGGTATGGGGTATTTGTTCGGTTACTTCAGGTATACACCTCACCGCCTGCCGATGGGCGCCCTCGAAGGCAAAGCCTGAAAGAGCCCAGCGCGGGCCACTCATGCCGGAAACGAGACAGGCCCCCGGCGCTTCGCAGCGGCAGGGGCCCACCTCACGGTGCGAGAACCTCGTCTGGGGGGGGAGACGGGGCCCTCAAGCACTCTGAGCAGTAACGCACCCGCCGAACCGCGTGGCCGGACGGGTGGGCGCGCACATGGGTGACGGGCGACCCCGCCCACGAGGGCTGAACCTCGTCCGCTCAGGGCAAGGCCGCACTTCCGGGGTGCGACGCAACGGGGCGGGGAGCACGCTGAAGGAGTGGAGCATCGAGTGACCGTGATGCCGCTCTCGGACACCGGCGGCCGCGTGGTGCGCGTCGAGAACGAGATCCTCGGCACCGCGTACCGGATGGCCGACCTAGTGGAGTTCCTGCGTCGCGCCGGCCTTGATGCCGACATGGCCGACGTCGTCGACCCCGAGGTGATCGACTGGCGGGGCGGCGGCCCCGACGTGTGGTCCTGAGGCCGGACCACTCCTCCGCGTGCGGCCCCTCGTCGGTGCCGAGCGGCACGTCGTCGAACACGACGAGTCCAGGCAATGGCCCGGCCGGTCGCCGGGCCGCGCGACGTTGCGCACCTGAATGCCGACCCCGAGCATCCGTGCGCCCTTCATCGCCTCCGTGACGTCGTCCATTTCCTGGGTGAGCATGAGTTTGGTCCGCCGAGGATTCGTGGTGCAGCCGTCGCCGTTCTCGTCTGCCGCCATCCGGACCTCCTGGGTCGAAGCGGTCAGCCAACGAGTATCCCGACGATCGCCGCGATGAGAGTGAACATCCCGAGAGGCCACCACGGGCGACCGTGCCGCGGACGCGACGAAGGCCGGCGCTCGCTACAAGCGCCGGCCCTCTGCTCTCCGCACCCCGGCGGTGGGGGCTCGCCCATGTCCGGCGAGTACCTGCCGGGGTGACGGCGCGTCGGGCATGACGCGCCGGCAACTCGGGGCGACGGCGGGCCGCCTAACGACCGATGAAGCCCCTCCGGGTGACCCGGAGGGGCTTCGTTCGTTATCTCGCTGCGGGTCCCGAACCTGCGGGCCCGCGGCCCTCGGTGGGGCGGGTGGGACTCGAACCCACGACCGACGGATTATGAGTCCGCTGCTCTAACCGGCTGAGCTACCGCCCCGTACGGCGTGCCGTCACCATCCCGTCCACGCCGTCTGCCGCAGCATAGCTGCTCATACGATCTGTCGCCCTCGCGGGTCACAGACGCACCACCTGGTGGACTGCGATCACCGGGTGATCGGTTCCCCGGGGCACGAAAAAGGACCCCCGAGGGGGTCCTTGACCGGTGCTCCCCCGACTGGACTCGAACCAGTAACCTGCCGGTTAACAGCCGGCTGCTCTGCCAATTGAGCTACAGGGGATAGAGGAGCGCGAGCTCCCCCGACTGGACTCGAACCAGTAACCTGCCGGTTAACAGCCGGCTGCTCTGCCAATTGAGCTACAGGGGATCGCTCCGCTTGCACCGAATGCACCCGTTTCCGGCATCCCGGACGGCGTGCGCTCGCTGCGACACATACATTAGCGCAAGGTGGGGGGTGCTCCGCCAACCGGTATCTCCGTGGTTGTCCGCAGGCCACGGCGGGTAGGCGCGAAGCACAGCCCCGAGACGAGGAGAGGGTGGAGCCATGCGCTACCGGCTGACGTTCATCAGCGGGGTCGCCGTCGGGTACGTGCTCGGGGCGCGGGCCGGCCGCGAACGGTACGAGCAGCTGCGCAAGAGCGCCCAGCGCATCGCGCAGAACCCGGCGGTGCGGAACAGCGTGGAGTCCGCGGGACAGGCGGGGCGCGGGGCGGCCGTGAAGGCCGTGGACGTGGTGACCGCCAAGGTCGGGGACCGGCTGCCGCCGGCGGTCGCGGAGCGGCTGCGCCGGGTGCGCGGCAACGGCTCCGCCGGCGAGGACGACTGGGGCACCAGCAACACCTGACGCCACAGCCCGGCGTGGCGCGGCTGCGGGCGCGGGTGCCCGGTTTTCCGCCGTACGCGCCGGGTGCGGCATGATGCCCGCATGGGGATTGTGGCGGGGATCGACAGCTCGGGCACCGGCACGACGGTCGTCGTGTGCGACACCGGGAGCGGGGCCGTGCTCCGGCAGACGCACGCCCCGCACCCCCTTCCGGGCGGCGAGGGCGCCGGGACGCCGACCGAGGTCGACCCCGAGGCGTGGCTGCTGTCGCTGGGCGAGGCGGCCAAGGGCGGGATGCTCGAGGGCGTGGAGGCCATCGGGGTCTCCGGACAGCAGCACGGGATGCTGGCGCTGGACGCCGGCGGGGCGCTGGTGCGGCCCGCGCTGCTGTGGAACGACAAGCGGGCGCAGATCCAGGCCGCCGACCTGACCGAGGAGCTGGGCGGTCCCGGCGCCTGGGCCGAGGCGGTCGGGGCGGTGCCGCAGGCCGCGTACCCGGTGGCGAAGCTGCGCTGGCTGGCCCGGCACGAACCCGCCTCGGCGCAGCGCACGGCCCATGTGCTGCTGCCGCACGACTGGCTGGTGTGGCAGCTGATGGGCCGCCCCCAGCGGCGTACGACGGACCGGGGCGACGCCTCGGGCACGGGCTACTGGTCGGCCGCGACCGGCCGGTGGCGGACGGACATCGTGGAGCTGGCCCTCGGCCATCCGGTGCAGCTGCCCGAGGTGCTGGCCCCCGCCGAGCCGGCCGGCCGGACCCCGGAGGGGCTGCTGATCTCGGCCGGCACCGGGGACAACATGGCGGCCGCGCTCGGCCTGGGCGTCGGCCCCGGGGACGCGGTGGTGTCGCTGGGCGCGGCGGGGACGGTCTTCGCGGTGCACCACCACGCGCTGAGCGACCCGTCGGGCATGATCACCTCCTTCGCCGACGCGACCGGCCGCCATCTGCCCGTGGTGCACACCCGCAACGCGGTACGGGTGCTGCGCGGCACCGCCGAGCTGCTCGGCACCGACCTGGCCGGCCTGTCCGAGCTGGCGATGCGCTCCACACCCGGCTCGTACGGCCTGGTGCTCCTGCCCTACCTGGAGGGCGAGCGCACGCCGGACCTGCCGCACACCGCGGGGACGCTGCACGGGCTGCGGCGCGAGAGCATGAAGCCGGAGCACCTGGCGCGGGCGGCGTTCGAGGGGATGCTGTGCGGGCTGGCGGACGCGCTGGACGTGCTGCGGGCGCGCGGGGTGGAGGTGCGCCGGATCTTCCTGCTGGGCCCGGCGGGCGACCTGCCCGCCGTGCGGTCGATGGCCCCGGCGCTGCTGGGCGCGCAGCTCGTGGTGCCCCCGCCGGGCGAGTACGCGGCGCTGGGCGCGGCCCGGCAGGCGGCGTGGTCGCTCGGCGTGGTGAACGGCACGGACTCGCCGGAGCAGCCCCCGTACTGGCACCCCGCCGACTACGCCGTGGTCGAACCGGGGGAGGACGACGGGCCGATCGGGCACTCGGTGCGGCAGCAGTACGTGTCGGTGCGTGAGCAGACGCATCCGGGGGCGTTCCCGGGTTGATCCCGGTGTCGGCCATGAGCCGGTAAACCGTGTGCCTGCGGCAACCATCGGACTATAGGGTCATCCGTCGTGCTGATCCGTCTCCTGCGGTCCCATCTCCTGCCCTACAGGCGTGCCGTCTCCGTGCTCGTCGTACTGCAGCTCGTGGCGACCCTCGCCATGCTCTACCTGCCCGCCCTGAACGCCGACATCATCGACGAAGGCGTCGTGAAGGGGGACACGGGCTACATCCTCAGGATCGGCGGCGTCATGCTCGCCGTGACCCTGGTCCAGCTCGCCTGCTCGGTGGGCGCCGTCTACCACGGGGCCCGCACCTCGATGGCCGTCGGCCGGGACATCCGCGCCTCGGTCTTCGACCGGGTGCAGCGCTTCTCCTCGCGCGAGGTCGGGCAGTTCGGCGCCCCCTCGCTGATCACGCGTACGACCAACGACGTCCAGCAGGTCCAGATGCTGGTGCTGATGACCTTCACGCTGATGGTCTCGGCGCCGATCATGTGCTTCGGCGGCATCATCATGGCGCTCGGCCAGGACGTGCCGCTGTCCTCTCTGCTGCTGGCGGTGGTGCCGGTGCTGGGCGTGCTGGTGCTGCTGCTGGTTCGCAGTCTGCGCCCGCTCTTCCGCTCCATGCAGGAGCGGCTCGACACGGTGAACCGGGTGCTGCGCGAGCAGATCACCGGCATCCGGGTCATCCGCGCCTTCGTCAAGGACGACTTCGAGCAGGACCGGTTCCGCAAGGCCAACGACGACCTGACGGACGTCGCGCTGCGCGCCGGGCGGATGATGACGCTGATGTTCCCGGTCGCGATGGCCGTCGTGAACGTCACGAGCGTGGCCGTGCTGTGGTTCGGCGCCCACCGGATCGACAGCGGCGGCATGCAGATCGGCGCGCTGACCGCCTTCATCAGCTACCTGATGCAGATCCTGATGTCGATCATGATGGCCACCTTCATGGTGATGATGGTGCCGCGCGCCGAGGTGTGCGCCGAGCGCATCGAGGAGGTGCTCGGCACCGACCCCAGCGTCGTCCCGCCCGCCGCGCCGGTGCGGCTGACGGCACGGCACGGCGAGCTGGAACTGCGCGCCGCGGAATTCGCGTACCCCGGGGCCGAGGCCGAGGTGCTGCGCGGTGTCGACCTGATCGCCCGGCCCGGTGAGACCACGGCGGTGATCGGCTCCACCGGCAGCGGCAAGACGACCCTGCTCGGGCTGGTGCCGCGGCTGTTCGACGCCACCGGCGGCCGGGTGCTGATCGACGGCACGGACGTCCGCGAACTGGACGCGGCGCAGCTGGCCGAGACGGTCGCCCTGGTCCCGCAGAAGCCGTACCTGTTCTCCGGGACGGTCGCCTCCAACCTGCGCTACGGCAACCCCGAGGCCACCGACGAGGACCTGTGGCACGCCCTGGAGATCGCGCAGGCCAGGGACTTCGTGGAACGGCTCGCGCCGGAGGACGGCGGCTCCGGACTCGACGCCCCGATCGCGCAGGGCGGCACCAACGTCTCCGGCGGCCAGCGCCAGCGCCTCGCCATCGCACGGGCCCTGGTGCGCAAGCCCGGCATCTACCTCTTCGACGACTCCTTCTCCGCACTGGACTACGCCACCGACGCCGCGCTGCGCCGGGCGCTGGGCCGGGAGACGGCGGACGCGACGGTCGTGATCGTCGCGCAGCGGGTCAGCACCATCCGCGACGCCGACCGGATCGTGGTCCTCGACGAGGGCCGCGTGGTGGGCACCGGCACCCACCGCGAACTGATGGACGGCAATCCCACGTACCGGGAGATCGTGCTCTCCCAGCTCACCGAGCAGGAGGCGGCATGAGCGTCCCCGCGCCCCGCAGGGGGCCCGCACCCACGGCGGGGCCGATGCGGTTCATGGGCGGCCAGCCCACCGAGCGGTCCATGGACTTCAAGGGCTCCGGCAAGCGGCTGCTGGGGCTGATGCGTCCCGAACGCGCCCTGGTCGTCGCCATGCTGGCCTGTACGACACTGGGCGTCACCCTCAACGTCATCGGCCCGAGGGTCCTCGGCAAGGCCACCGACCTGATCTTCGCCGGGGTCCTCGGCCGTTCGCTGCCGGCCGGCACCGACAAGGCCGGGGCCATCGAGCACCTCCGGCAGCAGGGCAGCGACACCCTCGCCGACCTGCTGCGGTCCGCCGACTTCACCCCGGGCGCCGGGATCGACTTCGACGCCGTGGGCCACGTGCTGCTGACCGCCCTCGCGATCTACGCGGGCGCCGCGGTCTTCGCGATCGTCCAGGGCCGGCTCGCCACCACGGTCATCCAGCGCACCGTGTTCCGGCTGCGCCAGGACGTCGAGGCGAAGCTGGCCCGGCTGCCGCTGTCGTACTTCGACCGGCAGGCACGCGGCGAGGTGCTGAGCCGGGCCACCAACGACATCGACAACATCGGCCAGACGCTGCAGCAGACGATGGGGCAGATCATCTTCGCGCTGCTGTCGATCGTGGGCGTGCTGGTGATGATGTTCTCGATCTCCTGGCTGCTCGCGCTGGTGGCACTGGTGACCGTGCCGCTGTCGGTGTTCGTCGCCACGGCGGTGGGCAAGCGGGCCCAGCCGCAGTTCGTGCAGCAGTGGCGGACCACCGGCAAGCTCAACGCGCACATCGAGGAGATGTACACCGGGCACACCCTGGTGAAGGTCTTCGGCCGCCAGGAGGAGTCCGCGGAGGCCTTCCGCGAGCAGAACGAGGCGCTCTACCAGTCGGGCTTCCGGGCGCAGTTCATCTCGGGCGTCATCCAGCCGGCGATGATGTTCATCGGGAACATCAACTACATCCTGGTCGCCGTGGTGGGCGGCCTGCGGGTGGCGAGCGGCGCGCTGTCCATCGGCGACGTCCAGGCGTTCATCCAGTACAGCCGGCAGTTCAGCCAGCCGCTGACCCAGGTGGCGAGCATGTCCAACCTGGTGCAGTCCGGGGTCGCCTCCGCCGAGCGGGTCTTCGAACTGCTCGACGCGCAGGAGCAGAGCCCGGAGCCGAAGACGCTCTCGCTGCGCAAGGTGCGGCGCGGCGAGGTCCGCTTCGAGGACGTGGCGTTCCGCTACGAGCCGGAGAAGCCGCTGATCGAGGACCTGTCGCTGACCGTCGAGCCGGGCCACACGGTGGCCATCGTCGGCCCCACGGGCGCGGGCAAGACCACCCTGGTCAACCTGCTCATGCGCTTCTACGAGGTCACCGGCGGCCGGATCACCCTCGACGGCACCGACATCGCGTCCATGCCGCGGGAGGAGCTGCGCTCCGGCATCGGCATGGTGCTGCAGGACACCTGGCTGTTCGGCGGCACGATCGCGGAGAACATCGCGTACGGCACCGAGGGAGCCACCCGCGAGCAGATCGAGGAGGCCGCGCGCGCCGCGCACGCGGACCGCTTCATCCGGACCCTGCCCGACGGGTACGACACCGTCATCGACGACGAGGGCACCGGCGTCAGCGCCGGCGAGAAGCAGCTGATCACCATCGCGCGGGCGTTCCTGTCCGACCCGGTGATCCTCGTCCTGGACGAGGCCACCAGCTCGGTCGACACCCGCACCGAGGTACTGATCCAGCGGGCCATGGCGCACCTCAGCCACGGGCGGACCAGCTTCGTCATCGCGCACCGACTGTCCACGATCCGTGACGCGGACGTCATCCTGGTGATGGAGAGCGGCGACATCGTCGAACAGGGCACGCACGAGGAGCTGCTGGCCGGAGACGGTGCCTACGCCCGGTTGTACGCGGCGCAGTTCGCGCAGGCGGTGGCGGAGGTCGACTGACCGTCGGCGCCGCCGCGACACGAGCCCCCGCCGGCCCGGCCGGCGGGGGCTCCCGCGTCCTCAGTCGAGATAGCCGCGCAACTGGTCGGCGAAGGCGTGGTCACGCAGCTTGTTGAGGGTCTTGGACTCGATCTGCCGGATGCGCTCGCGGGTGACGCCGAAGATCCGGCCGATCTCCTCCAGGGTGCGCGGGCGCCCGTCGGCCAGGCCGTAGCGCAGCTGGACGACCTTGCGCTCGCGCTCACCGAGGGTGGACAGCACCGCCTCCAGGTGCTCGCGCAGCAGCAGGAAGGACGCGGACTCCACGGGCGAGGCGGCGTCGCCGTCCTCGATGAGGTCGCCGAGGGCGACGTCCTCCTCCTCACCCACCGGGGCGTGCAGGCTCACCGGTTCCTGCGCCAGGCGCAGCACCTCGCTCACCCGCTCCGGGGAGATCTCCAGGTGGGCGCCGACCTCTTCGGTGGTGGGCTCGTAACCGCGTTCCTGCAGCAGGCGGCGCTGGACGCGGACGACGCGGTTGATCAGCTCCACGACGTGGACCGGGACCCGGATCGTGCGGGCCTGGTCGGCCAGGGCGCGGCTCATGGCCTGGCGGATCCACCAGGTCGCGTAGGTCGAGAACTTGTAGCCCCGGGCGTAGTCGAACTTCTCCACGGCGCGGATCAGCCCGAGGTTGCCCTCCTGCACCAGGTCCAGCATGGTCAGGCCGCGGCCCACGTAGCGCTTGGCGACGGAGACGACCAGGCGCAGATTGGCCTCGATCAGGCGGCGCTTGGCCATCCGGCCGAGCACGACCAGACGGTCGAGGTCGACGGCGAGCCGGGAGTCGGGGTCCTGGGTGCCGTTCAGCTTCTCCTCGGCGAAGAGGCCCGCCTCGACGCGCCGGGCGAGCTCGACCTCCTCCTCGGCGGTGAGCAGCGGTATCCGGCCGATCTCGCGCAGGTACTGGCGGAACAGGTCGGCGGACGGGCCGGCGACCTCGTCGCCGGCCCGCCGTACCGGTCCCGGGTCGGGATCGGACTCGGGGTCGGGGTCGGGGTCGGAGCCCGCCTCGGCCTGCGCCTGCGCCTCCGCCTCGTCGGGTTCCCCGGCCGGTTCCTCGGGGTGCACGGCCGCGTGGTTCTGCTCCGGCACGCGCTCCAGCAGGTCGTCGGCAGGGGCCGCCGGGGGCCTCAGGGTCTGGATGTGCACGGGAGCGACCTCCACGGTGAGCGCAGCCACGGGCTCGGAGACGCGCGCCGACGGAACGGTCACGGCGCCCTCGCCGCGGCCCGTCCGGGAGTTCGCCGTCAGCGGTACCGCGGTGGCGTCACCATCGACACCGCTCGGCAGTCCGCGCTCCGAGGACTCTTGCACCGCCCCCAGTGTGGCGTACGGCACACCGTGCCCACGAGGGTCGTGCGCCGCTTTTTTGTGACGGAGGGCAACCCCCTCGTCACGCCCGTGTTCCCGTCCGTTCCCGTCCGTTCCCGGGCCGGACGGCCCTGCGCGGCCCGGCTCAGAGGGCGGCGGCGCCCTCGACGCGCAGGCGCTGGCCGTACTGCTGCAGCGCCCACAGCTCGCCCTGGACGGCCGAGAGCTGGGCCTCGTCCGCGCGGTGGCCGAGCCGGGCGAGGGAGGCGCGGACCTCGGCGACGCGGCGGTCGACCGCGAGCAGGCGGACCCGGACGAGGACCTCGCCCGCGTAGATGTCGGGGGCCTTGTGCATCACGGCCTCGACGGCGAGTTCCGTCACCATGCTGCGGACCGTGTCGTCCGGCGCGACGTCACGGACGCGGGCCAGATACCCGGCGTCGGCGGACTCCGCGCCGCCCGCCTCGGTGATGGCGCGGCGCACGGCGACGTACGGCGGGGCGGTGAACTCGTCCTCCCCGTAGGCGTCGAAGACCGGGGAGACCAGCCCGGGGTGCTGCAGGGCCAGCTTGAGCAGCTCGCGCTCGACGCGGTGCGCCGGGCTGCGCAGGTCCAGCCGGGGGCCGCTCGGCACGGGAGGACCGGCCGGACCGGCGGGAGCCGCCTGGTGCCCCTGCGGCGGGCCGTTGCGGGGCCCCTGGCCCGACGGGCCGCCGGACTGGCGGCGTTCGCGCTGCCAGCGGGCGAGCTGGGCGACCCGGCGCACCACGAACTGCGAGTCGAGGATGCCGAGCATGCCGGCGAGCTGCACCGCGTACTCGTGCTGGATGGCCGCGTTCTTGATGCCCGCCACGATGGGCGCGCCCGCCTCCAGCGCGGAGGCCCGGCCCTCGGCGGTGTCGAGGTTGTAGCGGGCGACGACCGACCGCAGCGCGAAGGCGAACAGGGGCGTGCGGGTGTCCACCAGCCGCTGCACGGCCGCGTCGCCCTCCGCCAGGCGCAGATCGCACGGGTCCATGCCGCCGGGGGTGATGGCGATGGAGGTCTCGGCGGCGAACTTCTGGTCGTCCTCGAAGGCGCGCAGGGCGGCCTTCTGGCCGGCCGCGTCGCCGTCGAAGGTGAAGACGACCTCGGCGTTGGAGTTGTCCATCAGCAGCCGGCGCAGGATCTTGATGTGATCGCCGCCGAAGGCGGTGCCGCAGGTCGCGATGGCGGTGGTGACACCCGCGAGATGGCACGCCATGACGTCGGTGTAACCCTCGACGACGACGGCCCGGCTGGTGCGGGCGATCTCCTTCTTCGCCAGGTCGATGCCGTACAGCACCTGCGACTTCTTGTAGATCGGCGTCTCGGGGGTGTTGAGGTACTTCGGGCCCTGGTCGTCCTCGCGCAGCTTGCGGGCGCCGAAGCCGATCACCTCGCCGGTGATGTCGCGGATCGGCCAGATCAGCCGGCCGCGGAAGCGGTCGATGGCGCCGCCGCGGCGGCTCTCGCTGGCCAGCCCGGAGACGATCAGCTCGCGATCGGTGAAGCCCTTGCCGCGCAGGAAGCGGACGAGGTGGTCCCAGCCCGCCGGGGCGTAGCCCACGCCGAAGTGCTCGGCGGCGGCCTGGTCGAATCCGCGCTCGGCGAGGAACTTCCGGCCGATCTCGGCCTCGGCGCCGCCCAGCTGCTCGACGTAGAACTGCGCGGCCACCTTGTGGGCCTCGATCAGCCGGATCCGCTCGCCCTGCTGGCGGCCCGGGGTGTAGCCGCCCTCCTCGTACCGCAGTGTGATGCCCGCCACGGCGGCGAGCCTCTCGACGGCCTCGGAGAAGGACAGGTGGTCGACCTTCATCACGAAGTCGAGGGTGTCGCCGCCCTCCTGGCAGCCGAAGCAGTGGTAGAGCCCCTTGCTCGGGCTCACGTGGAAGGAGGGGGACTTCTCGTCGTGGAAAGGGCACAGGCCCTTCAGGTTGCCGCCGCCCGCGTTCCTGAGCTGGAGGTACTCGGACACGACGGCGTCGATCGGGACCGCGTCCCGCACCGTCTTGACGTCCTCGTCCCTGATCCGCCCAGCCACACAGGGAGTCTACGGCGCGGGCCGCGGAAGGTCAGACCGGCTTGGCGACGAAGAGGAAGTGGGGCCCGGCCGGCTCCAGCACGAACTCCTCCCCCACCACCGTGAAGCCCTGCCCCTCCCAGAAGCCGCGGGCCGAGGTGCGGCCGTTGCACCACACCAGCTCGGCACCGCGCTGCCGGGCCTGCTCCAGCGCGGCATGCAGCAGCGCCGCCCCGTAGCCGCGGCCGCGGACCTCGGGGGCGCTGGCCATGCCGCGGATCCGGTACGCGATCGCGGTGTCGCCGGGCAGTTGCTCAGGGAAGAGCGTGACGCACGCCACGACCTCGTCGCCGCCGTCGCCGTAGGCCGCCATGTGGAAGGCGAGCGGGTGACCGTCCTCCAGGAAGACCGCCGACACCCGGGGGAGCCCCGGCCGCAGGACCCTCCAGCGCAGATCGAAGATCTCCTCGACGGGTACGACGGCGGTCCTGGGCTCCATGGCAGCCATGCTAGGTGGTCACTCCCGCGCTCACTCCAGCAGGGAGGCCAGCGGCACCGTGGGGTCGGCCAGCGCGTCGGTGTCGACCTGGCGGCCCGAACGGATCAGCTTCTGGATGGTGTCGGTCACGTCCCACACGTTGACGTTCATCCCGGCCAGCACCCGGCCCTCGCGCAGCCAGAAGGCGATGAACTGCCGCTTGCCCATGTCGCCCCGGGCCAGGACCTGGTCGTAGGTGCCGGGGGCGGCGTGCCCGGAGAACTCCATGCCCAGGTCGTACTGGTCGGTGAAGAAGTACGGGACCCGGTCGTACAGCACGTCCTTGCCCAGCATGGCGCGCGCCGCCACGGGCCCGCTGTTGAGCGCGTTCGCCCAGTGCTCGACCCGCAACCGGCCGCCCAGCAGCGGGTGTTCGGCGTTGGCGACGTCTCCGGCGGCGAAGACGTCGGGGTCGGAGGTGCGCAGCGAGGCGTCCACCGCGATGCCGCCGCCGGCGGCCCGGTCGGCGAGGGCGAGTCCGGCGGCCTCGGCGAGCGCGGTGCGCGGGGCGGCGCCGATCGCGGCGAGCACCTGGTGGGCGGGGTGCTCCTCGCCGTCGTCGGTGAGCACCGACATCACCATGCCGTCCTGGCCGGTGATCTCGGTGAGCCGCGCTCCGAAGTGGAAGCGCACACCGTGCTCGCGGTGCAGGTCGGCGAAGACCTCGCCGAGTTCCGGGCCGAGCACGGAGTGCAACGGGCACGGCTGCGGCTCGACGACCGTGACCTCGACGCCGTAGCCGCGGGCGGCCGCCGCCACCTCCAGGCCGATCCAGCCCGCTCCCGCGATGACCAGGTGGCCGTTCTCGCGCCCGAGCGAGGTCAGCACGTTCTTCAGCCGCTCGGCGTGCGCGAGGCGGCGCAGGTGGTGCACCCCGACCAGGTCGGTGCCGGGGATGTCCAGCCGGCGCGGCTCGGCACCGGTGGTCAGCAGCAGCCTGTCGTACGGGATGGCGGTGCCGTCGCCCAGGGTGATCCGCCGGGCGACCCGGTCGAGGCCGGTGACCGGCTGGCCGAGGTGGAGTTCGACGTCGTGCTCGGCGTACCAGGCGGCGGGATGGACGAAGACCGAGTCGCGCTCCTCGTTGCCCAGCAGGAAGCCCTTGGAGAGCGCGGGTCGCTCGTAGGGGTGGTCGCGTTCGTCCCCGATCAGTATCACGCGGCCGGTGAAGCCCTCGGAGCGCAGCGTCTCCGCCGCTTTCGCCCCGGCGAGCCCCGCCCCGACGATGACGAATGTGTGGTCTGCGTCCACCACTGTGCGCCTCCCTGGTGTCCTCGGGTGCCCCGCGGCCCTCCCTCTGGCAATTGCCAGTCATGTGAGCGTCCCGCACGCCGGGGCCGACGTGAAGAGTGCCGCGCCGACCGGGAACGGGGGCGGCGCCGCGCACGGGGGCGGGCGGGGGCCCGCCGGGGGCTCACCGGGAGGTGCTGAGCCGGGCGTGCAGGGCGGTCGCGGCGGCGTCGGTCAGCGAGGCGATCTGGTCGACGACGGCCCGCTGCCGGGCCCGGTCGTCCTTGGCCGCGTCGAAGATGCCGCGGAACTGCGGGTCCAGCCCCTCCGGCGCCCGGGCCAGCAGGGCCTCGGCGAGCTCCCCGATGACCACCCGCTGCTGGGCGCGCCGCCGCTCCTGCGCCTCGCGCTGCATGACGTACCGGTCGGCGACCGCCTTCAGGACGGCGCACTCCAGCCTCTGGTCGCGCGGGACGACCAGCTGGGCGCGGTGGCGGGTGAGCCGGCCGGTGCCGTAGGCGTCCCTGGTGGCGCGCTCCGCGGCCAGGCAGAAGCGGCCGATCAGCTGCGAGGTGGCGTCCTTCAGGCGGGCCTGGGCGATCGCGGAGCCGTCGTAGCCGTGCGGCCACCACTCCATGTCCAGCAGCCGGTCCAGTGCCTCGGCGAGCTCGTCCTCGGCCGCCCCGGGGGCGTAGCGGCCGGCGGCGACGGCGAAGATCTCGCGGCGCTCGGGCTCCGCGAGCAGCACCGCCGGGTCCAGGTGGCCGGCGTGCAGCCCGTCCTCGACGTCGTGGACGGAGTACGCCACGTCGTCGGCCCAGTCCATGACCTGCGCCTCGAAGCACTGCACGTACGGGCGGTCGGCGGGGGCGGTGCGGCGCAGCCACTCGAAGACCGGCAGGTCGTCCTCGTACACGCCGAATTTCGGGCTGGCGGGATCGGTGGGGTGGCCGCCGCGGGGCCACGGGTACTTCGTCGCCGCGTCCAGTGCCCCCCGGGTCAGGTTGAGGCCCACGCTGACCAGGGTGCCGTCGTCGGCGTGGGCGAACCGCTTCGGCTCCAGCCGGGTCAGGATGCGCAGGCTCTGGGCGTTGCCCTCGAAGCCGCCGCAGCCGGCCGCCACCTCGGCGAGCACCATCTCCCCGTTGTGGCCGAAGGGCGGATGGCCGATGTCGTGGGCCAGGCAGGCGGTCTCCACCAGGTCCGGGTCGCAGCCGAGGGCCGCCCCGAGCTCCCGGCCGACCTGGGCGCACTCCAGGCTGTGCGTCAGACGCGTCCGCGGGCTGCTGTTGATCGCCCGGGCGTCGTCGACCGGGTCCACCACCTGCGTCTTCCCGGCCAGCCTGCGCAGTCCCGCGGAGTGCAGCATGCGGGCCCGGTCCCGCTGGAAGGACGTGCGGCCGGGCCGCTTGTCGGGCTCGGGCACATAGCGTTCGGTGTCGGCTTCGCTGTAGGGGGCGTGGTCGGCCGCCGCGGGGTGGTTCGCGTCCATACCGCGACGTTAGCGGGCGCGAGCGGATACCGGTGGCTACGCGGTGGCCGGCTGCGCCGCGGCGGCGGAACCGGCCGTGCCGGCCAGCGCCCGGTCGTAGCGGTGCAGCACCAGCGCCGCCATCGCCGGATGCGCGCCGAGCGGGGCGGCGGCGATCCACGGCGCCGCGGCGGCCGTCGCCGTCGCGAACCGGCCCGGAGCGGCGAAGCAGGACGCCACCGCGACCCGGTCCCGGCCCTCGGCCGCCAGCCGGCGCACCGCCGTGGCGACGTCCGGCCCCGCCGACGCGTACGCGGGCACCACCGGGACGTCGCCGCCCAGCCGCGCCCGCAGCAGGGCTGCCGTCGCCTGCGTGTCGCGGGCCGACCGCGGGTTCCGGGACCCGGCGGCGGCCAGCACGACCCCGGCACGCCGGGCGGCCCGCCCGGAGCCGGTGCGGCGCCAGCCCGCCTCGGCCAGCCGGTCGTACAGCGCCTCCGCGAGCAGCGGGTGCGGCCCGAGCGGCGCCGCGACCCGTCCGCGCAGGTGCGGGGCCCGGGCCAGCGCCCCGGGGACGTCCCGTGCGACGTGGTGGCCGCGGGTCAGCATCAGCGGCACCAGGACCACCTCGCCGCTCAGGGCGGCGAGGGCGTCGTCCAGCGGCGGCTCGTCGATCTCGATGTGGCCCAGCCGCACGGCCAGCCCCGGGCGCAGGTCCCTGATGCGGTCCAGCAGGGCGTGCGCGGTGCGCAGCGCCTCCGGGTCCCGGCTGCCGTGCGCGACGGCGACCAGCACCGGGGGGCGCGGGGGCGCGGAGCTCAGGGTCACCCGGGAGAGCCGGCTGCTGAGCTGCGCGGTGATCCGGGACATGAGCTGTGCCGTGCTGTCGAAGTGGTCCGGTCCTGGCGCGCCGTGCGGCGCGGGCTGCTCGGCCGTCATGGACCGAGTGTCGCGAGCGGCGGTTGCCGGGCCGTTGCACCGACGTCACGACTGGTTTCCGCCGCTTCACACGTCGTGCGCACCGGTGTGAGGGCGTACGCGGGTCAGCGGTGCTTCCAGTCGCCGCCGGCGATGGGGCGGCCCTTCTCGCGCAGCTCCCGCTCGTGGTCCGCGGCCGCCAGGTACACCCAGGCGGGCAGCGTCTGCCCGGAGTAGGTACGCACGTCGCGGACGACCCGCTCGTACAGGTTCCCGGGCGCCCCCGGGCTGTACTCCTCCAGACGGTCGAGGTCCGACAGCACCTCCTGGTACAGGTCCTCGGCCGGATGGATCACGTCGCCGTGGACGCGGCCGCGCCCGTCGGCCACGGCGTACGGGTAGCCCGGGCCGTCGAAGAGCAGCGCGCCGTGCAGCACCGCGGGCGTCTCGGACGTCGTCCGGCCCCGCAGCAGCCAGGAGTGGTTGATCTCGCCGGGCCGCAGGGTCCCGTACACGAAGAACGGGAGGCGGGAATGGTCGTCACGCATCAACTTCATGGAACCGCACGGACGTGCGGGACGTCGACTCGGACGTGGAACGAAGCCTGAACCGGAAGACGCCGGGATCGCGGGTGGCGGCCGTCGTGCGGCGGCTGCGACGGCTGCCGCGCTCCAGGCGGGGATGGCGGCACCTGCTGTGGGCCGCCGTGGCGCTGGGAGTGTTGGCGCTGCTGCCCGCGACGTGGCTCCAGGTCACGGCGGACGACCGGGTCCGCACGGTCGCGGACGCCCCCGCGGAGCCCGTCGCCGTCGTCTTCGGCGCGGGCCTGTGGAACGGCGAGCCCTCCCCCTACCTGGCCCACCGCCTCGACGCGGCGGCCGAACTGTGGGCGGCGGGCAAGGTGCGGGCGGTCCTCGTCACGGGCGACAACAGCCGCACCGACTACGACGAGCCCACCGCGATGCGCGACTACCTGGCCGCGCACGGGGTGCCCCGGGACAAGGTCGTCCTCGACTACGCCGGCTTCGACACGTGGGACTCCTGCGCCCGCGCCCGGCGCGTCTTCGGCGTCGACCGGGCGCTACTGGTGAGCCAGGGCTTCCACATACGGCGGGCGCTGGCGTTGTGCGAGGCCGCCGGGATCGAGGCGTACGGGGTCGGGGTCGACGAGCGGCACGACGCCACCTGGTACTACGGCGGCACCCGCGAGGTCGCGGGAGCCGTGAAGGCCGCCTTCGACGCGGCGTTCACCCCCGACCCCCGTTTCCTCGGCCCCCGCGAGGGTGGGGTCGGGCGCGCCCTGGGGTGACCTTCCCGGGGGGCGCCCCGGTGTGTGCGGTGCCCCTCGCGGCGCGTTGTCGTGTCCGAGTGCGTTCTGTGGGGCCCGGTGGTTGTGTGCGGGTCCGTTGTGGTTGCGGTTGCGGTTTCTCCCCCGCCCTCCCTCCCTCCCCCAGCCTTCGGCCGGGGGGACCCCCATCCCGGATGGTTGGTGCGGGCCTCGCGCGGTTCGTGGTGGGCCGGGGGCGGGGCCTCCAGGGCTGGGCATTCTGTACCGCATATTTATGTGCATGACGGGCGGTCCAGGCAGGTGCCGTCTGTGCCGCACAACAAATACACGTCAGCGTCCAGAACGCCCACCCCTACGACCCCGCCCCCTGCGTATCAGGGGGCGACCAACGGCCGGTGGGGGGTGATGGGGGGCGGCCCCTCCCCGCACGGTTGGGAGCTGCCCTCAGCGGGGGGTCTCTTGGCCGCAGGCCGAGCAAGGGTGCACGCACCCGTGGCCGGGGGCGGCACCTCCCACGGGACGACTGACGCACCTCGCCCACCGGCGCTCCAGGGCTTTGCCTATGTCACGGCGATGCCGAAGGCCGCCAGGCGGCAGATCACGACGAGCCCCGATGCGGGGACGCACCCTGACCTCCGGCGGGCGGCCGACCCGCAACCAGGTTCAGTCTTGGAACCACACCGAATCAGGCCGCCCCCTGGCCGAAGGCGGAAAGCGCGGGAACACGCACACAACAACAGGCCTCTCACCTCAGCGCCCGCGCGCCCTACCGCCGGCATCGGCCCGAGCACCCGATCGTGCCGGAGCCAGCGCGGGCCTCAGCCACCACCCCCATGGCCGTGGGCGTTCGGTAAGACGCGTGCGGCAACCCCGGACCGCCTCACCCCCCTCCGGCCGTCAGTCGCTCACGGATACGGAGGGGGCGGGGTCGTAGGGGTGGATGTTCTGGACGCTGCGGGATATTTGTGTGCGGCATCCGGGGCACAACAAGTACCGCCCGCCATGCACGTAAATAACCCAGTCCAGGACGTGCAGCCCCGGAGGCCCCGCCCCCGGCCCACCACGCACCCTGCAAGGCGTTCACTGACCGCGCCGGATGGGGGTCCCCCCGGCCGAAGGCTAGGGGAGGGCGGGAGGGCGGGGGACAGCCCGCCGCAGGCGCAAACAACCCGCACACGACAACCGGCCGCAAGGGGCACCGCAACCGCAACGCACCCGCACACAACCACCGGGCAGCCCGGCGCAGCCGCCCGCAGGCGCAAACGACCCGCACACAACAACCGGCCGCAAGGGGCACCGCAACCGCAACGCACCCGCACACAACCACCGGGCAGCCCGGCGCAGCCGCCCGCAAGCGCAAACGACCCGCACACAACAACCGGCCGCAAGGAGGCGGCCGCAGCGCCTCACACCCCGCACAGCCCCGCAGGGAGCGCACCGTGCGCCCGCCGTAACGCCCACGCGCGCGCCGCGAAACACCGGCGCCGCATCGTGGACGGCATGAGCGCGAGCGCAGGCGGAACCGTCGACACCCACTGCCCCTACTGCGCCCTGCAGTGCGGAATGGGCCTGGTCCGCACCGCGGCAGGCGCCCTGGACGTCGTGGAGCGCGACTTCCCCGTGAACAAGGGCGCCCTGTGCGGCAAGGGACGCACCGCGCCCGCCGTGCTGTCCCCTCAGGCGCGTCTGGCCGGGCCCCTGGTCAGGAACCGCGCCTCCGGGCGGCTGGAGCCTGCCCCCTGGGGGGACGCCCTGGACCGGGTCGCGGAAGGCCTGCTCCGGGTGCGGGCCGCCCACGGCCCGGACGCCGTCGGCGTCTTCGGCGGCGGGGGGCTGACGAACGAGAAGGCGTACGCCCTGGGCAAGTTCGCCCGCGTCGTGCTGCGGACCTCCCAGATCGACTACAACGGCCGCTTCTGCATGTCCTCCGCCGCCGCCGCGCACTCCAGGGCCTTCGGGCTGGACCGGGGCCTGCCGTTCCCGCTGGCGGACATCCCGCGGACCGGCTGCGTGATCCTGGTCGGCTCGAACCTGGCCGAGACGATGCCGCCCGCGCTGCGCTACTTCACGGAGCTGAAGGAGAACGGCGGCCGCCTGATCGTCGTGGACCCGCGCCGTACGCGCACCGCCGAGCACGCCGACCTGCACCTGCAGCCGCGTCCCGGCACCGATCTCGCCCTCGCGCTCGGCCTGCTGCACCTGGTGGTCGCGGAGGGCCGCGTGGACGAGGACTTCGTCGCGGAGCGGACGACGGGCTGGCCGGAGGCGCGCGCCGCGGCGATGACGCTCTGGCCCGAGCTGGTCGAGCGGATCACGGGGGTGCCGGTGCCGAGGCTCCGTGAGGCGGTGGAGATGTTCTGCGGCGTGCCGGAGGCGATGGTGCTGACCGCGCGGGGCCCGGAGCAGCAGTCGAAGGGCACGGACACGGTGAGCGCGTGGATCAACCTGTGCCTGGCGACGGGCCGCGCGGGGCGGCCGCTGTCGGGGTACGGCTGCCTCACGGGGCAGGGCAACGGCCAGGGCGGCCGGGAGCACGGCCAGAAGGCCGACCAGCTGCCGGGCTACCGCAGGCTCGACGACCCGGCGGCCCGCGCCCACGTGGCCGGGGTGTGGGGGGTCGACCCGGACGACCTGCCGGGGCCGGGGCGCAGCGCGTACGAGCTGCTGGACGCGCTGGGCCGGGATGTGAAGGGCCTGCTGCTGATGGGCTCCAACCCGGTGGTCTCCGCGCCGCGGGCGGCGCACGTCACGGAGCGCATCGCGGCGCTGGACTTCCTCGCCGTGTGCGACGTGGTGCTGTCGGAGACGGCGGCGATGGCCGACGTGGTGCTGCCGGTGACGCAGTGGGCCGAGGAGACGGGCACCACGACGAACCTGGAGGGCAGGGTGCTGCTGCGGCGCAGGGCCGTGGACCCGCCGGAGGGCGTGCGCAGCGACCTGTACGTGCTGAACGGGCTGGCCTCGCGGCTGGGCCGGGAGAAGGGCTTCCCTGCCGACCCGGAGGAGGTCTTCGACGAGCTGCGCCGCGCGTCGGCGGGCGGGCCCGCGGACTACTCGGGGATCACCTACCGCCGGATCGAGGCGGAGGACGGCGTGTTCTGGCCGTGCCCGGAACCGGCGGCCGGGGAGGCCGCCGCGCACCCGGGCACGCCCCGGCTGTTCCTCGACCGTTTCGCGACGCCGGACGGCCGGGCCAAGTTCGTGCCGGTGCTGCACCGGCCCGCGGCCGAGGAGCCGGACGGGGACTTCCCGCTGTACCTGACGACCGGCCGCGTGCTGGCGCAGTACCAGTCGGGCGCCCAGACGCGGCGGGTGGCGGAGCTGAACGCCGCCGCGCCCGGTCCGTTCGTACAGCTCCACCCGCGTCTGGCCGAGCGCATCGGTGTCGCCGAGGGCGACCCGGTCGCCGTCACGTCCCGCCGGGGCCGCGCGGTGGCGCCGGCCCGGGTGGACCGCGCCATCCGTCCGGACACGGTCTTCATGCCCTTCCACTGGGCGGGCGAGGGCCGGGCGAACACCCTCACCAATCCGGCGCTCGACCCGACGTCCCGCATGCCGGAGTTCAAGGTGTGCGCGGTCCGCGTCGAGCGGGCGCAGCCGCGGACCGTCGACGTCTGATATCAACCCGGAGGCGATCATGGCACGCACGGTCATCGATCTGGACGACGCGATGCTCGCCCAAGCCCAACGGCAGCTCGGCACCAGGACGAAGCGCGAGACGATCAACCTGGCCCTGTCGATAGCGGCCGGGACGAGCGCCGACGACCGTGCCCGCGGTCTCGCGTGGCTCCAGGAGCGCGCCGAGGACGTCCTGGACTTCGACTACCTGGCGGAGCAGGAGCGCGGCGGCCGATGAGCTACCTCGCCGACACCTCGGCGATGCGGCGCCTGTTGCGGCGGCAGATCCCCGAGCCGTGGCCCACGCATGTGGCCCGGGGGCTGGTCGCCATGTGCCCGCCGGTCGAAGCCGAGTTGATGACCGGTGTGCGCTCCGATCGCGAGTACGAGCCGTTTCTCGCCGTACTCCGCCGGACCTTCGGCCGGTGCCCGGCGCTCGACGATCCCTGGCGCCGGATCCACGCCGTGCAGCGTGATCTGATCGCCATCGGGCACCACAGGGGCCCGTCGCCCGTGGACATCCTCATCGCGCTGACCGCGGAGGCCCACGGCCTGACCCTGATCCACGCCGATCAGGACTTCGCGTCGGTGGCCGAGGTCCGGCCCGGTATCGCCATGATCAGGGTCGACCGGCCGTAGCCGGATGCCGCTTCGGGCTCACAGCCGGGCCGGTCCGGCGCTGAGGGCACTGTTCCCCGGGGGAAACGACGGGGATCCGGCCGGGTAACAGCGGCACCGCAGGCTCGTGCCATGAGGATGGTGGTGGTCGGCGGCGGAATGGCGGGGGCGCGCCTCGCGCAGCGTCTGGCGCCCTCCGGGGCGGACGTCACGGTGGTCGGCGAGGAGCGGCACGCCCCGTACAACCGGGTGCTGCTCGCGGAGGTGCTGGCGGGCCGGTACGCGCCGGAGGCGGTCGCCCTGCCGGGGGTGCCCGGCGCGGCGGTCCGCAGGGGTGTCCGGGTGGTGCGGATCGACCGCGCCGAGCGGGCCGTGGTCTGTGACGACGGCGGCGTGCTGCGGTACGACCGGCTGGTGCTGGCGACCGGCTCCAATCCGGTGCTGCCGCCGCTGCGCGGGCTGTTCGCGGAGGACAGCGGCTCCTTCCCGGAGGGGGTGCACGCCTTCCGGACGATGGACGACTGCCTGGCGCTCTCGGCGGCGGTGCGCCCCGGGGCCCGCGCGGTGGTCGTCGGCGGCGGGCTGCTCGGGGTGTCGGCGGCGCGGGCGCTGGCGGCACGCGGGGCGCAGGTGGTGGTCGCCACCCAGGGCGAGCACCTGATGGAACGCCATCTCGACGCCTCCGCGGCCGAGTTGCTGCGCGCACATCTGGAGGGGCTGGGTGTCGAGGTGCACACCCAGTGCCGGGTGCGCGGTCTGCTGACCCGTGACGCGGACGGCGGCGCGGAGCCCTCGCGGCAGTTGCGGCTGGCCCTGGCGGCGCGCACGGGAGGCACTCCCGCCGGGGCGCGTCCGCTGACCCTGCCCCGCGGGGCGGGCGGCGAGGGCCGGGCGGCGCGTCCCGTCGTCACCGCGGTCGAACTCGCCGACGGCTACCGCCTCGGCACCGACCTGGTCGTGCTGGCCTGCGGCGTCCGGCCGCGCGTCGGGCTCGCCCAGGCGGCGGGGCTGGCGGTCGCCAGGGGGGTGGTGGTGGACGACGCGCTGCGCACCTCGGACCCGTCGGTCCACGCCATCGGCGACTGCGCCCAGCACGCCGGCGTCGTCTACGGTCTCGCGGGCCCGGCCACCGAGCAGGCGGACGCGCTGGCGGACGTCCTGACGGCCGGCCCGGCGCCGCGGTACGGCGGCACCCGTTCGCTGACCCGGCTCACCCTCAACGGCCCGGCGGCCCTGGACATCGCCTCGTTCGGCGAGACCACCCCCGCCCCGGGCGACGACGTGCTCCGGCTCGCCGACGCCACGCGCGGCGCGTACCGGAAGGTCGTCCTGCGCGGTGACCGCCTCGTCGGCGGCATCCTCCTCGGCGACCTCGGCACCGTGGGCACCCTCGCCCGCACCTGGGAGGGCGACGAGCCACTGCCCTCTCCCCCGCTCCACCTGCTCACCGACAACGGAGGGTCCTGACATGACCACGCCCACCATTGTGCTCGTCGGCCACGGGATGGTCGGACAGCGGTTCCTGGAGGCGCTGGCCGACCGGGGCCTGACCTCCCGCGCGCGGGTGGTGGTGCTCTGCGAGGAGCCCCGCCCGGCGTACGACCGCGTCCACCTCAGCTCGTACTTCGCCGGCACCGGCCCCGAGGCGCTCTCCCTGGTGGAGGCCGGCTTCATGGCGGAGCACGGCATCGAACTGCACCTGGGCGACCCGGCGGTGACGATCGACCGGGAGGCACGGACCGTCACGGCCCGCTCCGGCCTCACCGTCGGCTACGACACCCTGGTGCTGGCCACCGGCTCGTACCCCTTCGTACCGCCGGTCCCCGGCAGGGACGCGGGCGGCTGCTTCGTCTACCGCACCATCGAGGACCTGCTGGCGATCGAGGAGTACGCGATGACCTCCCGCACCGGCGCGGTCGTCGGCGGCGGGCTCCTCGGACTGGAGGCGGCCGGCGCCCTCAAGGGGCTCGGACTGGACACACATGTCGTGGAGTTCGCTCCCCGGCTGATGCCGGTGCAGGTCGACGAGGGCGGCGGCGAGGCGCTGCGGCGCACCGTCGAGGAGATGGGCGTGGCCGTCCACACGGGGGTGGGCACGCAGGAGATCCTCACGGCCGGCGACGGCTCGGTCCGGGCCATGGCGCTGTCGGACGGCTCGTCGCTCGAGACCGACCTGGTGGTCTTCTCCGCGGGCGTACGGCCGCGCGACCAGCTCGCCCGGGAGTGCGGACTGCCGGTCGGGGAGCGCGGCGGCATCGTCGTCGACGCGGCCTGCCGCACCGAGGACCCGCAGGTCTACGCGATCGGCGAGTGCGCCCTGGCCTCCGACGGCCGGGTGTACGGCCTGGTGGCGCCGGGCTACGAGATGGCGGAGACCGCGGCGAAGGCCATCGCCGGCGAGGACGGCTCCTTCACCGGCGCCGACACCTCCACCAAGCTGAAGCTGCTCGGCGTGGACGTGGCCTCCTTCGGCGACGCGCACGGGGCGACCGCGGGCTGCCTCGACGTGGTCTACTCCGACTCCCGCTCCGGGGTCTACAAGAAGCTGGTCGTCTCGCGCGACGGCGTGCTGCTGGGCGGCATCCTCGTCGGCGACGCGGAGCAGTACGGCATGCTGCGCCCGCTCACCGGCTCCGTGCCGCCGGTCCCCGCGGAGCATCTGGTGCTCCCGGCGGGCGCGGGTGCCCCCGTGGCGCTGGGGCCGTCCGCGCTGCCGGACGAGGCGGTGATCTGCTCCTGCCACAACGTCACCAAGGGCACGATCCGCGGCGCCGTCACCGAACACGGCTGCGCGACCGTCCCCGAGGTGACGAAGTGCACCAGGGCCGGGACCGGCTGCGGCAGTTGCGTGAAGGTGCTGGGCCAACTGGTCACCGCCGAGCTGGAGGCCTCCGGCGTCGAGGTCGACAAGGGGCTGTGCGGCTGCTTCGCCCACACCCGCCAGGAGCTCTTCGAGATCGTGCGGGCGCTGCGGATCACCGGTTTCCGCGAACTGCTCGACCGTCACGGCCGCGAGGGCGCCCGCGGGGGCGACGGCTGCGAGGTCTGCAAGCCGGCCGTGGGTTCGATCATCGCCTCGCTCGCCCCGGCGATCGGCGCCTCCGGCTACGTCCTGGACGGCGAGCAGGCAGCGCTGCAGGACACCAACGACCACTTCCTGGCCAACCTGCAGCGGAACGGCTCGTACTCGATCGTGCCCCGCATCCCCGGCGGCGAGATCACCCCGGAGAAGCTGATCGTGATCGGCGAGGTGGCCCGCGACTTCGGCCTCTACACCAAGATCACCGGCGGGCAGCGGATCGACCTGTTCGGCGCCCGGGTCGACCAGCTCCCGGTGATCTGGGCCCGGCTGGTGGACGCCGGCTTCGAGTCCGGGCACGCGTACGGCAAGGCGCTGCGCACCGTGAAGTCCTGCGTCGGGCAGACCTGGTGCCGCTACGGCGTGCAGGACAGCGTCCGCATGGCCATCGACCTGGAGCTGCGCTACCGGGGCCTGCGCTCCCCGCACAAGCTCAAGTCCGCCGTCTCCGGCTGCCAGCGCGAGTGCGCGGAGGCGCGGAGCAAGGACTTCGGCGTCATCGCCACCGTGGGCGGCTGGAACCTCTACGTCGGCGGCAACGGCGGCGCCACCCCGCGCCATGCGGACCTGCTCGCCCAGGACCTGAGCGACGCCGAACTGGTCCGCCTGATCGACCGCTTCCTGATGTTCTACATCCGTACCGCCGACCGCCTGGAGCGCACGTCCGCCTGGCTGGAGCGGATCGAGGGCGGGCTCGGCCACGTACGGGACGTCGTCGTCCACGACTCGCTCGGCATCTGCGAGGAGCTGGAGCGGCAGATGGCCGGCCATGTCGCCAACTACCGCGACGAGTGGGCCGAGACGCTGGACGACCCGGAGCGGCTGCGGCGCTTCGTCTCCTTCGTCAACGCGCCCGGCGTGCCCGACCCCTCCGTCCGCTTCGTCCCCGAGCGGGACCAGGTCAAGCCCGACCTCGGCCTGCTCGCCGGCCCCGTGCTCGCCGTCCGCACCCTCGAAGGGACCACCACCGCATGAACGTCGAAGTCCTCCTCCCGGGCACCGCCGACTGGTTCGCCGTGTGCGACCACGACGCCCTCACCCCCGGCCGCGGCGTCGCCGCCCTCCTCCCCGACGGCCGGCAGGCGGCCCTGTTCACCGACCGGCACGGGCGCGCGTACGCCATCGACAACCGCGACCCCTTCACGGGCGCCTACGTCCTGTCCCGCGGCCTGATCGGCTCCACCGCCGAGGGCCGGGCCTTCGTCGCCTCCCCGCTGCTCAAGCAGCGCTTCGACCTCGAGAACGGCCGCTGCCTCGACGACGGGGCGGTCTCGGTCCCGGCCTTCCCCGTGCGGATGCGGTGACGGGCGCGGCACCTGCTGGAATCGGTCCATGGCCGAGGTCGAGGTGCTGCGGGTGTTCGTCGGTCCCGACGGGCGGGGCGGGAACCTGCTCGGGGTGGTGCGGGACGGCGCGTCCGTGCCCGGGGCGGAGGCGCGGCGGCGGCTGGCCGCCGAGCTCGGCCACAGCGAGACCGTGTTCGTCGACGACACCGGTCGCGGTGTCATCGACATCTGGACGCCGAGCGCGCGGCTGCCCTTCGCGGGCCATCCGGCGGTGGGGACGGCGTGGCTGCTCGGCGCCGAGGTGCTGCGGCCGCCGGCCGGCGAGGTGAAGGCCTGGACGGAGGGCGGGCTCACCTGGGTGCGCGGGCGCGCGGAGTGGGCGTCGGGACGTCGCACCCGGCGGTTCGGCTCACCCGCGGAAGTGGACGCGCTGCCCGCGCCGCCGCCCGGTGAGGGCTGGCTCTACGCGTGGGCCTGGGCGGACGAGGCGGCCGGGCGCGTCCGCGCGCGGGCCTTCCCGCGACGCGGCGACGGGATCGTCGAGGACGAGGCGACCGGGGCCGCCGCCCTGGTGCTCACCGCCGAGCTGGGACGCCCGCTGGACGTCCGCCAGGGCGCGGCCTCGCAGATCCTGACCCGCCCCCACCCCGACGGCACCGTCGACATCGGCGGCCGGGTCTCCCCCGCCCCCTGACCCGCCGCCGTTCCGGCAGGGCCCCGGCGCACGGCGTCGTGGCCCTGCCGCGGCGGACTTCGTCCGGTGGTCACCGTGGCCGGCGCGCCACGGTCGGCTCGCTGCACCAGGCAGACGCCCCTTGCGTCGCCCCGGCCGACTCAAACCCCGCCGGCCGTCCGCCCCCGCCCGGGACGGCACATCACACCCCCTCCCCATGCCGAACGCCGACGGGTCGTGCCGACTCACGGCGCGAACCCGCGGCGGCCGCGCCGGAAGAACCCGGCCGACGGCAGCCGCCGCACGGCACCGGACCGGCCGGTGGTCCCCGTGCCCGGCGGCCCCGGCGCACGGCGGCCGGACCCGGCGGGGCGTGCGCGAGGGGAACGCCGCCGCGCGGGGCGCCCCGGGATTCGCGTACACCGTCCGGCGGGCGGCCGCCATGCGGGCGGCCACCGCGAGCGCGGCTCACACGGGCCCTCTGACCTGCGGATTCGGGACACCGCGGGCTCCGGATGCGGATCTTCGTCGGGGCGGTGATGCTGAGAGAAGTGCCACTGACGGCGAGGAGGACAGCGATGTCCATGTTCGACAAGATCAAGGCCAAGCTGAAGGGCCACGAGAGCCAGGCCCAGAAGGGCATCGACAAGGGCGGCGACATGCTGGACGACAAGACCGGCGGGAAGTACCAGCGCCAGGTCGACACCGCTCAGGACAAGATGGGCGACGAGTTCGGCACCGGCGGCACCGGCGGCACCGGCGAGGACCGTCCCCCGCACTCCTGACGCCGAAGGGCCGTCGCGCACCCGTGTGAAGGGCGGCGCGGCGGCCCTACGCTGGCCCGCATGCTGTGGACCGCGAACGACATCCCCGACCAGAGCGGCCGCACGGCCGTCGTCACCGGAGCGAACAGCGGCATCGGATACTGCACCGCCCGCGAACTCGCCCGCAGGGGCGCGAGGGTGCTGCTCGCCTGCCGCAGCGAGGCGCGCGGCAAGGAGGCCGTCGACCGCCTGAAGGCCGAAGTGCCCGACGCCCGCGCCGGATACCGCCACCTCGACCTGGGGGACCTGTCCTCGGTGCGCGCCTTCGCCGCCGGGTACGACGCCAGCGCCCTCGACCTGCTGGTCAACAACGCCGGTGTGATGGCGCTGCCCTACGGCACCACCGCCGACGGCTTCGAGACCCAGATGGGCGTGAACCACCTCGGCCACTTCGCCCTCACCGGCCTGCTGCTGCCGCGCCTGATGGCCACCCCTGGCGCGCGGATCGTCTCCGTCTCCAGCGGCATGCACGCGATCGCCACCATCGACCCGGGCGACCTCAACAGCGAGCGCCGCTACCGCCGTTGGATCGCCTACGCCCGGTCCAAGAGCGCCAATCTGCTCTTCGTCCACGAGTTGTCCCGGCGGCTGGCGGCCGCGGGCGCCGCGACCGTCGCCGCGGCGGCGCACCCCGGCTACGCCAGCACCGGCCTGCAGACCCGCGCCGCGCGCATGGAGAACCGCCGGACCGTCGAGCGCGTGGTGAACCTCGGGAACCGGGTGATCGCCCAGTCCGCGGACGCCGGCGCGCTCCCGCTGCTGTACGCCGCCACGGCGCCCGGTGTGCTCCCCGACTCCTTCACCGGCCCCCGCTTCCAGGGGTGGCGCGGCTCCCCCGTTCCCTCCTGGCGCGCCCCGTGGACCCGCGACGACCGGTCGGGCGAGCTGTTGTGGGCGGCTTCCGAGCAGCTCACGGGCGTCCGCTACGAGCTGCCCGCGGCGGGTGAGCCGCGCCGCCCCGCGCCGTCCGCCATGACGGTGAATCCGGCAGACCGTGGCGGAGGGTTCACGCTGCGTTGGTGCCCACGTCAGGGGGCGCGCCCTAACCTTCCGGTGCGCGACCCGCCCGCGGCGTCGGGTCCGGGCGGGCCACCCGTCGTCCCTGGAGTGATCGTGGAACGTCGAACCTTCTTACGCGGAGCGGTGGTCGGCAGCTCGGCGGCCGCCTTCGGAGGCACCCTGATGCGCGGGGCGGTGTACGCCGCACCCGCCCAGCCCGGTACCGGCCCCTACGGCGCGCTGCTGGCGCCCGACGCCAACGGCATCGCCCTGCCCGGTGGTTTCACCAGCCGGGTGATCGCCCGCTCCGGCCAGACCGTCGCGGGGACCTCGTACACCTGGCACAGCGCGCCCGACGGCGGCGCGTGCTTCGCCGACGGCACCGGCTGGATCTACGTCTCCAACTCGGAGGTCAACCCGGGCGGCGGCGCGAGCGCGGTGCGGTTCAACTCCTCGGGCAACGTCACGGGTGCCTACCGGATCCTCTCCGGCAGCCGGCAGAACTGCGCCGGCGGCAGGACGCCCTGGAACAGCTGGCTGTCCTGCGAGGAGGTCAGCCTCGGCTACGTCTACGAGACCGACCCCCGCGGCGTGGAGGCGGCCGTCCGCCGCGCCGCCATGGGCCGGTTCAAGCACGAGGCGGCGGCCGCCGACCCCGTGCGCAAGGCGGTCTACCTGACCGAGGACGAGACCAACGGCTGCTTCTACCGGTTCGTCCCGGCCACCTGGGGCGACCTGTCCGCCGGGACCCTGCAGGTGCTGGTCGCCGGCACCGCCGCCTCGGGCTCCTTCACCTGGGCGAACGTGCCGGACCCCGACGGCTCCCCGACCGCCACCCGCAGCCAGGTCTCCGGCGCGAAGAAGTTCAACGGCGGCGAGGGCTGCCACTACGCCGACGACACCGTCTGGTTCACCACCAAGGGCGACAACCGCGTCTGGCGCCTCGACCTGGCCGCCGGCACCTACGCGCTGGCCTACGACGACTCCCTCGTCTCCGGCAGCGCCCCGCTGACGGGCGTGGACAACATCACCGGCAGCTCCTCGGGCGACCTCTACGTCGCCGAGGACGGCGGCAACATGGAGATCTGCCTGATCACCCCGGCCGACGTCGTCTCGCCGTTCCTGCGCGTCGGCGGCCAGTCCGGCTCCGAGATCACCGGTCCCGCCTTCTCCCCCGACGGCACCCGGCTGTACTTCTCCTCCCAGCGCGGCACGAGCGGCAGTTCGTCCGGCGGCATCACCTACGAGGTGCGCGGCCCGTTCCGTTCGTAGCCGGGCGGAACGGAAGCGGGGGCGGCACCTTCGCACAAAGGTGCCGCCCCCGGTGAGGGTGGGAGATGGTCTTCCGGGCCGGGCTACCGGCAGTCGCTGCCCTTGCTCTGCGCTGCGGCCCGGCCCGCCTCCAGGCGGGCGACGGGGATGCGGAAGGGGGAGCAGGAGACGTAGTCCAGGCCCACCTCGTGGAAGAAGTGGACGGACTCGGGGTCGCCGCCGTGCTCGCCGCACACGCCGAGCTTGAGGTCGGGCCGCGTGGCGCGGCCGGCCTCGGCGGCGGAGCGGACGAGGGCGCCGACGCCGTCCTTGTCGATGGTCTCGAACGGGGAGACGCCGAAGATGCCCTTCTCCAGGTAGGCGGTGAAGAAGCTCGCCTCGACGTCGTCGCGGCTGAAGCCCCAGACCGTCTGGGTCAGGTCGTTGGTGCCGAAGGAGAAGAACTCGGCGGCCTCGGCGATCTGGGCGGCGGTCAGGGCGGCGCGGGGCAGCTCGATCATCGTGCCGAGGGTGAGGCTGAGCTCGGTGCCCGTGGCGGCCTCGACCTCGGCGATGACGGCCTCGGCCTCGTCGCGGACGATCTCCAGCTCCTGGACGGTGCCCACCAGCGGGATCATGATCTCCGCCCGCGGGTCGCCCTTGGCGTTCCGCCGCTCGGCCGCGGCCTCGGCGATGGCCCGCACCTGCATGGCGAACAGGCCGGGGATGACGAGCCCCAGGCGCACGCCGCGCAGGCCCAGCATCGGGTTCTGCTCGTGGAGCTTGTGGACGGCCTGCAGCAGCCGCAGGTCGTTCTCGTTGGAGTCCTTGCGCGCCTCGGCGAGCGCGACGCGCACCGACAGCTCGGTGATGTCGGGCAGGAACTCGTGCAGCGGCGGGTCCAGCAGGCGCACGGTCACCGGCAGCCCGTCCATCGCCTCGAGGAGCTCGACGAAGTCGGACCTCTGCAGCGGCAGCAGCGCGGAGAGCGCCTTGTCGCGCTCGGAGTCGGTGTCGGCGAGGATCAGCCGCTCCACCAGCTCGCGGCGCTCGCCGAGGAACATGTGCTCGGTGCGGCACAGGCCGATGCCCTGGGCGCCGAAGCGGCGGGCGCGGGAGGCGTCCTCGGCGTTGTCGGCGTTGGCGCGCACCCGCAGCCGGCGGACCCGGTCCGCGTACGCCATGATCCGGTGCACGGCCCGCACCAGCTCGTCGGCGTCGTCGGCGCCGGCGTGCATGCGGCCCTCGAAGTACTCCACGACCGGGGACGGCACGACCGGCACCTTGCCGAGGTAGACCTTGCCGGAGGAGCCGTCGATGGACAGGACGTCGCCCTCCTCGACCACGACCCCGCCGGGCGCGGTCATCCGGCGCCGTTTGGTGTCGACCTCGAGCTCCTCGGCGCCGCACACGCAGGTCTTGCCCATGCCGCGGGCGACGACGGCGGCGTGCGAGGTCTTGCCGCCGCGCGAGGTGAGGATGCCCTCGGCGGCGATCATGCCGTTGAGGTCGTCGGGGTTGGTCTCGCGGCGGATGAGGATGACCTTCTCGCCGGAGCGCGACCACTTCACGGCGGTGTACGAGTCGAAGACGGCCTTGCCGACCGCGGCGCCCGGCGAGGCGGCGATGCCCCAGCCGATCCGCTCCGCCTTCGCCTTCTCGTCGAAGCGGGGGAACATCAGCTGCGCCAGCTGCGCGCCGTTGACCCGCTGCAGCGCCTCGGCCTCGTCGATCAGGCCCTGGTCGACCAGCTGGGTCGCGATGCGGAAGGCGGCGGCCGCGGTGCGCTTGCCGACGCGGGTCTGCAGCATCCACAGCTTGCCGCGCTCGATGGTGAACTCGATGTCGCACAGGTCCTTGTAGTGCGTCTCGAGGGTCTCCATGATCTGCATCAGCTGGTCGTAGGACGCCTTGTCCAGCTGCTCCAGCTCGGCGAGCGGCACGGTGTTGCGGATGCCCGCCACGACGTCCTCGCCCTGCGCGTTGCTCAGGTAGTCGCCGTAGACGCCCTGATGGCCGGTGGCCGGGTCGCGGGTGAAGGCGACGCCGGTGCCGGAGTCGGAGCCGAGGTTGCCGAAGACCATCGAGCAGACGTTGACGGCGGTGCCGAGGTCGCCGGGGATGCGCTCCTGGCGGCGGTAGAGCTTGGCCCGCTCGCCGTTCCACGAGTCGAAGACGGCGCGCACGGCCAGGTCCATCTGCTCGCGCGGGTCCTGCGGGAAGTCCCGTCCGGTCTCCTTGGCGACGACGGCCTTGAACTGCTCGACCAGGCCCTGCAGGTCGCCCGCGTCCAGGTCGAGGTCGTCGTGGGTGCCCTTGGCGCGCTTGGCGTCCTCCAGCGCGTCCTCGAAGAGCTCGCCGTCGACGCCCAGCACGGTCTTGCCGAACATCTGGATCAGGCGCCGGTAGGAGTCCCAGGCGAAGCGCTCGTTGCCGGCCTGCGCGGCCAGGCCCACGACCGAGGCGTCGGAGAGGCCGATGTTGAGGACGGTGTCCATCATGCCCGGCATGCTGAACTTCGCCCCGGAGCGGACGGAGACCAGCAGCGGGTCGTCCGCCTGCCCGAGCTGCTTGCCCATCCGCTGCTCCAGCGCCTCGAGGTGCGCACTCACCTCGTCGCGCAGCGCCGCGGGTTCGGCGCCCGACTCCAGGTAGACCTTGCAGGCCTCGGTGGTGATCGTGAAGCCCGGGGGGACGGGCAGACCGAGGTTGGTCATCTCGGCGAGG
The DNA here is from genome assembly GCF_035918135.1 of Actinacidiphila glaucinigra. Taxonomy (NCBI): domain Bacteria; kingdom Bacillati; phylum Actinomycetota; class Actinomycetes; order Kitasatosporales; family Streptomycetaceae; genus Actinacidiphila; species Actinacidiphila glaucinigra. Next base: position 5,935,185 of record NZ_CP109144.1, on the reverse strand, counting down.
TTCGCGCCCTTGCCGCCGAGCAGGTCCTTGAGGTCCTTGTTGCCCTCAGTGAAGTCGTAGACGAACTTCTGGATTACTTGTTCTTCCGACACGGGACTCGCTCCTCGCGGCCGGGATGCCCTGACGGCGGGGAGCGTACCCATCCCGAAGGCGCTGCAGTACGTCAATCACCAGGTCACACGGTCGTAACCACCCATCCGCCGAGAGATCGAAAGTCGTGGCGCCCCTACGGGTGAACAACCCATGCGTTCAATCGTCGAACACATGCTCTCGCCACGTGATCGGCACACTTGGAGTCGGTCACTCCACGTGACGGATGGCTTGAGCATGTGTCCACGACAACGATGACACTCAGTGCCACGCATTGGAGAGATGTGGTGGCACTCAGGCTGCTCATCTGAGCGACACCCCTATCAAGCGTGGCGAGAATCACTCGTTCTGCCCGCGGTTCGTCTTACAGTCCGGACGTCCCCGCGGACCGGCGAAACGTCCTCAGCCGCCCGAAGTGTCCAGCTCGGCGTCGGCACCGACGACCACCGAGCAGTCGTACGGGTCCTGCAGCCAGCCGTCCGGGAGCACCACGCGCTTGCTCCCGGCCGTCCGGCCGCGCGGCCCCTCGGCGCCATCCGGCCATTCCTGGTCGAGGTCGAGGTCGGCGAGGTGTGCGTCGAGCTCGGCGAGGGAGGAGGTCATCGCCAGCTTGCGGCGCATCTCCGAGCCGACCGAGAAGCCCTTGGTGTACCAGGCGACGTGCTTGCGGAAGTCGATGACACCGCGCTCCTCGTCGCCCAGCCACTCCCCCAGCAGCCCGGCGTGGCGCCGCATGACGCCGGCGACCTCGCGCAGCGTCGGGGCGGCCGGCGCGCCGCCGCCCTCGAAGGCGGCCACGAGGTCGCCGAAGAGCCAGGGGCGGCCGAGGCAGCCGCGGCCGACGACGACGCCGTCGCAGCCGGTCTCCCGCATCATCCGGACCGCGTCCGCGGCGCTCCAGATGTCGCCGTTGCCCAGGACCGGGATCTCCGGGACGTGCTCCTTGAGGCGGGCGATCGCCTCCCAGTCGGCCGTGCCCCCGTAGTGCTCCGCGGCCGTCCTGCCGTGCAGCGCGACGGCGGTGACGCCCTCCTCGACGGCGATCCGGCCGGCGTCCAGATAGGTGGTGTGGTCGTCGTCGATGCCCTTGCGCATCTTGATCGTGACGGGCAGGTCGCCCGCGTTGCCGACCGCCTCGCGCAGGATCGAGCGGAGCAGGTTGCGCTTGTAGGGCAGGGCCGAGCCGCCGCCCTTGCGGGTCACCTTGGGGACCGGGCAGCCGAAGTTCAGGTCGATGTGGTCGGCGAGGTCCTCGTCGACGATCATCCGGACCGCCTTGCCGACGGTGACCGGGTCGACCCCGTACAACTGGATCGAGCGCGGCTTCTCGCTGCCGTCGAAGTGGATCAGCTGCATGGTCTTGTCGTTGCGCTCGACGAGGGCCCGGGTGGTGATCATCTCCGAGACGAAGAGCCCCTTGCCGCCGGAGAACTCGCGGCACAGCGTGCGGAACGGCGCATTGGTGATCCCCGCCATCGGTGCCAGCACGACCGGGGGCCACACGGTGTGCGGGCCGATGCGGAGTGCGGGAGCGGTGGCGTCAGCAGTCATGCGGACCATTCTCCCGTATCACCGGGGCGAGGTTGGGTGTAGCGTGAAATGGTTACACACGTACAATCAATCCGGATCAAGGAGACCGAACAGCCGATGCCCGAGCTGAGCCGGGGCAGGCGCCTTCTGGTGCTGGCCATCTGCTGCATGAGTCTGCTCATCGTCAGCCTCGACAACACGATCCTCAACGTCGCGCTGCCCGCCATGCGCCGGGACCTGCACACCTCCATCTCCGGACTGCAGTGGACCATCGACGCCTACACGCTCGTGCTGGCCTCGCTGCTCATGCTCTCCGGCTCGACCGCCGACCGGATCGGCCGGCGCCGGATCTTCCGCACCGGCCTGGTGATCTTCACGGTGGCGTCCGCGCTGTGCAGCATCGCCCCCAGCCTGGAGTGGCTGGTGGTCTTCCGCATGCTGCAGGCGATCGGCGGTTCGATGCTCAACCCCGTCGCGATGTCGATCATCACCAACGTCTTCACCGACCCGCGCGAGCGCGCGCGGGCGATCGGGGCGTGGGGCGGTGTCGTCGGCATCAGCATGGCCGCCGGACCGATCATCGGCGGCGCGCTCGTGGAGACGGTCGGCTGGCGCTCGGTGTTCTGGATCAACCTGCCGATCGGGCTGCTCGCCCTGGTGCTGACCGCGCTCTACGTGCCCGAGTCCCGTGCCCCACGGGCGCGCCGGATCGACCCGGTCGGTCAGCTGCTGGTCATCGCGCTGCTCGGCTCGCTGACCTACGCCATCATCGAGGCGCCCGCGGCGGGCTGGGGCTCCCCGGTCATCGTCGGCTGCCTCGCGCTCGCCCTGTTCTCCGCGGCGTCCCTTGTCCCCTACGAACGTCGGCGCAGGGAACCGCTGATCGACCCGCGCTTCTTCCGCAGCGCGCCCTTCAGCGGGGCGACGGTGATAGCGGTGAGCGCCTTCGCCGCCCTCGCCGGCTTCCTCTTCCTCAACACCCTGTACCTGCAGGACGTGCGCGGCTTGTCCGCCCTGGACGCCGGTCTGCACCTGCTGCCGATGGCGGTCATGGCCCTGGTCTGCGCCCCGTTGTCCGGACGCATGGTCGGCAGCCGCGGCCCGCGGCTGCCGCTGCTGCTGGCGGGTGTGGCCACCACGGCGAGCGGCGTGATGTTCGCCGCGCTGGACGCGACCGCCTCGGACACGAAGCTGTTCACCGCGTACGTCCTGTTCGGCATCGGTTTCGGCTTCGTCAACGCGCCGATCACCAACACCGCCGTCTCCGGCATGCCGCGGACCCAGGCGGGGGTCGCCGCGGCGGTGGCATCGACCAGCCGGCAGGTCGGCCAGTCCCTGGGCGTGGCCGTCATGGGCGCCGCGCTCGCCGCCGGCCTCGACCTCACGGCGTGGTGGATCATCACCGGCTGCGGTGTGGCGATCCTGGCGCTGGGGTGGCTGACCTCGGGCCGGTGGGCGGCGGGCACCGCCGAACGCGCCGCCGAGCGGCTCAGCGCCGACGCCGCCCGCGAGCCGGTGGGCGCCCGATGAACGAGGCCACGGCCACCCGGGTGTGGCGCGACCTGCGCACACTCGTCCTCGAGCGCAACGAACGCCGTCGCGAGGTCGCCGACGCCCTCGGCATGAGCTTCTTCCGGGTCAAGGCGCTGCGCCGGATCGCAGCGGACCCCGTCACCCCGGGCGACCTCGCCGCCGACCTCATGACGGACCGCCCGTACGTCACGCTCGTCGTCGACGACCTCGCCCGGCGGGGGCTGGTGGAGCGCACGCCGCACCCGCGGGACCGGCGCCGCAAGCTCCTGAGCGTCACGCCCGCGGGCGCCTCGGCCGCGGAGGAGGCCGACCGCATCCTCGGCACTCCCCCGCCCGGCCTGGTGGCACTGGACCCGGAGGAACTCGCGGCGCTGGACCGGGTGGTGACCAAGCTGCTGGGGCCCGCGCCGGGGTGAGCGGGGAAAACCGGGGGCCGTTGTCGGTGCCCGGCGGTACCGTCACGAACATGACGACGCAGATCACCGAGCCCCGCGACGCCCGTTCCCGGGCCGCCCTGTCGGAGCTGACCGCGCGCGGCGTCCGGCCGAGGTATCTGTTCTTCTGGGGCCACCGGCCGCAGCGCGACGGCAGCGTGGGCGCGGGCTGCCTGAGCCAGTGGTGGCCGTCGGAGTTCACCGTCGACGGCATCGGCTACGCCACGGCGGAGCACTGGATGATGGCCGGCAAGGCCCGGCTCTTCGACGACGACCGGGCCCTCGCCGCCATCCTCGCCGCCCCGCACCCGCACGCCGCGAAGAAGCTGGGCCGTCAGGTGCGCGGCTTCGACAACGCGACCTGGGAGCGGCACCGCGAGGAACTGGTCGTCGAGGGCAACGTCGCCAAGTTCGGTCAGGACCCGGCCCTGCGCGACTACCTGCTGGGCACCGGCTCGCGCGTGCTGGTGGAGGCCAGCCCGTTGGACCGCATATGGGGCATCGGGCTCGCGGCCGACGACGACAAGGCCGCCGACCCCGCGCGGTGGCACGGCCTGAACCTGCTGGGCTTCGCCCTCATGGAGACGCGGCAGCGGCTGCTCACACCGACATCGGCATGACGCTCGGCGCGGAGGCGGCGATCTCGTACAGCCGGTCCAGCCGTTCGCGGGTGGCGGCGTCCGCCGGGGAGTAGGTCACCAGCCGCGGGCCCTGGCTGGGGCCGAGCCACAGGTGCGTGAAGTGGAAGGTCAGCAGACCGACCCGGGGGTTGAGGAAGCGCTTGGTGCGGTTCTCCGGTTCCTGCACCTCATGCCGCTCCCACAGCTCACAGAACTCCGGGGAGGCCTGCTCCAGCCGCTTGACCAGGGACTTCCACGCGGGCTCCGCGAGGTGCTCGGCCATCGCCGCACGGTACTTGGCGACCAGTTGCCGGCTGGTCTCGTGCCAGTCGGGCAGGCCCTCGCGCCAGGCGGGGTCGGTGAAGGCCAGCCACATGATGTTGCGGTCCTCGAAGGGGAGTCTGTCGAGGTCGTCGACCAGCCGCGCGTAGGTGCGGTTGTGGGCGATCACGTCGGTGCGGCTGTTGAGGACCGCGGCCGGCAGCGGCTCCAGCTTCGCCAGCATCTCCCGGATCTGGTCCGACATCCCCGGGCACTGGGCGCGCGGGTTGGGGTCCGGCACCCCTGCGAGCAGGAAGAGGTGGGTGCGCTCGTTCGGGTCCAGCATCAGGGCCCGGGCGATGGAGTCGGCCACCTGCGCGGAGATCTGCATCTCCCGGGCCTGCTCGAGCCACGTGTACCAGGTCACGCCGACCGCGGCCAGCTGTGCCACCTCCTCACGGCGCAGTCCGGGGGTGCGGCGTCGGCGGCCGGGCGGGAGTCCGACCTGCTCGGGGGAGATCCGTTCACGGCGGCTGCGGAGGAAGGAAGCGAGCTCGCTCCGCGCGGCGGCGCTGGGAGACGTCATACCTCCAGGGTGCCTGACGTCCCAAACCATTGCCAGGTGGTCGCGATACCTGGATAAACGCTCTCTGGTACCCCCCTTGGAACAAGGTCATCGTGGCATACGTGACCGATCACAACGAATCCTCCGCCGATCTCCGTTCCCGGGCTCGAGTGCGGCCCCGCGTCATCCGGGTCGGCGCCACCGGTCCGGCACCCGCCGCGAGAACCGCGCCACCGGCCGCCGAGGCGCCGCCCGGCCCCGCGGCACCGGCGCTCAGCCCGCTGGGCCTGTTCACCGTGCTGCTGGGCGCGGCACTGCCGCTGATCGACTTCTTCATCGTCAACGTCGCCCTGCCCGCCATCGAGACCGACCTGCACGCCGGGGCGGCCCTGCTGGAGCTGGTCGTGGCCGGCTACGGCGTGGCGTACGCCGTGCTGCTGGTGCTCGGCGGCCGGCTCGGCGACTCCTTCGGCCGCCGCCGGCTCTTCCTCGCCGGCATGGCGGCCTTCGGCCTCACCTCGCTCGCCTGCGGTCTGGCGCCCGACGCGTGGGTGCTGGTGGGCGCCCGCGTCGCACAGGGCGCGGCGGCCGCGCTGATGCTGCCCCAGGTGCTGGCCACGATCCACTCCACGACCGCCGGGCACCGCAGGGCCAGGGCGCTGAGCCTGTACGGCGCGACCGCGGGCCTGTCCATGGTCGCGGGCCAGATCCTGGGCGGCGTCCTGGTCGCGGCGGACATCGCGGGCACCGGCTGGCGCGCGGTGTTCCTGGTCAACGTGCCGGTCGCGGCGGCCGGTCTGCTGCTCGCGCTGCGCTCGGTGCCCGAGACCCGTTCCGACCGGCCCGCGCCGGTCGACCGGCCGGGCACCCTGCTGCTGGCGGTGTCACTGGTGACCCTGCTGGCGCCACTGACGGAGGGGCGTGCGGCCGGCTGGCCGGTGTGGACGTGGGTGTCGCTTGCCGTCTTCCCGTTCGCGGCCGCGGCCTTCTTCGTGGTCGAGCGACGGGCCGACCGGGCCGGGCGGATCCCGCTCGTGCCGCCGAGCCTGTTCGCGCTCACCGGGATGCGGCGGGCGCTGCCCCTGCTGGTGCCGTTCTCCATCGGCTTCGGCGGCTTCATGTTCGTGATCGCGGTCGCGCTGCAGCAGGGCCTGCGGTACGGGCCGGTGGAGGCGGGCACCACACTCGTGCCGATGGCCGTGGCGTTCTTCCTGGCCTCGCTGGCCGGGCCGCACCTGGTGGGCCGGTACGGCGGGCGTGTGGTCACCGCGGGCGGCGTCCTGCAGGGCGCCGGCATCGCGGTGCTGGCGCTGACCGTGGCCCGCAGCTGGGAACCCGGGATGACGGCGTGGGCGCTGCTGCCGGGTGTGGCGTTGGCCGGACTCGGCCAGGGGCTGCAACTGCCGGTGCTGTTCCGGCTGGTGCTCGCGGACGTGCCGGGCGAGCGGGCCGGGGTGGGCAGCGGGGTCATGGTGACCACCCAGCAGTCGGCGCTGGCCCTGGGCGTGGCCACCCTCGGCACCCTCTTCCTCGCCCTGGTCCCCTCGCACGGGACCCGTGAGGCGCTGGTCGCGGTACTGATCGTGCAGTTCGCGGCGGTGGTCGTGACGGCGCTGGCCAGCCTGCGCCTGCCGCGCCAGGTGGCCTGAGGAGCCGCGGGGCCGGGTTCCGGGTCCCTGGTCCGGGTCCCTGGCCTGGTCCGGTCCTCCCGGAGGCGGAGATGCGAGTGACAGTTGCGCTGACAGATATTGAAATCTGTCAGCGCATGTGTCACTGTTGTCAGCATCCCCGCACCACCTCCTGATCCGACCAAGGAGTCCCCTTGCAGAACCGCACCCTCGGTTCCTCCGGCCCCGTCGTCTCCGCCCTCGGCCTCGGCGCCATGGGCATGTCCGCCCTCTACGGCGACGCCGACCGCGGCGAGTCGATCGCCACCGTCCACGCCGCCCTCGACGCGGGCGTCACGCTGATCGACACCGGCGACTTCTACGGCATGGGCCACAACGAGCTGCTCGTCGGCGAGGCCCTGCGCACGGCCTCCCCGGCCGGCCGCGAGAGCGCGCTGATCAGCGTCAAGTTCGGCGCCCTGCGCGGGCCCGGCGGCGAGTGGCTGGGCCTCGACGGCCGCCCGGCCGCCGTGAAGAACTTCGCCGCGTACTCCCTGCAGCGCCTGGGCGCCGACCACATCGACGTCTACCGCATCGCCCGGGTCGACCCGGACGTCCCGATCGAGGAGACCGTCGGCGCCATCGCCGAGCTCGTCGAGGCCGGCTACGTACGGCACATCGGCCTGTCCGAGGTCGGCGCCGCCACCCTGCGCCGGGCCGCCGCCGTGGCCCCGATCAGCGACCTGCAGATCGAGTACTCGCTGATCTCCCGCGGCATCGAGCACGAGATCCTGCCCACCGCCCGCGAACTGGGCATCGGCGTCACGGCGTACGGCGTGCTGTCCCGCGGACTGATCAGCGGCCACTTCACCCGTGACCGGCAACTGGCCGGCAACGACTTCCGCGCCATGAGCCCCCGCTTCCAGGGCGAGAACCTGGAGCACAACCTCGGGCTGGTCGAGGCACTGCGCAAGATCGCCGAGCAGAAGGGCGTCACGGTCGCCCAGACCGCGATCGCCTGGGTGCTGTCCCGGGGCGAGGACATCGTCCCGCTGGTGGGCGCCCGCACCCGCGAGCGGCTGGCCGAGGCGCTGGGCGCGCTGGACGTGACCCTGGACGCGGACGACCTGGCGGCGATCGAGACCGCCGTCCCGGCCGACGCGGCCGCGGGCGAGCGCTACCCGCAGTCGCAGATGGCGCACCTGGACAGTGAGCACCGGCACTGACGGGCATCCGCCCGGCCCTGGGAGAATGGCGCCCATGCCACCCGAGACGCTGACCGCCGAACGCATCCTCGAGACCACGGAAGAGGTGCTGCGCCGTTACGGCCCGGCCAAGGCCACCGTGGTCGACGTGGCCCGTGCCCTCGGGGTCAGCCACGGCAGCGTCTACCGGCACTTCCGCACCAAGGCCGCGCTGCGCGAGGCGGTCACCCAGCGGTGGCTGGACCAGGCCCACGCGGAGCTGTCGGCGATAGCGGAGGACGGCGGCCGGCCGGCTCAGGCGCGGCTGCGCGCCTGGCTGGAGGCCCTGTTCGCGGCCAAGCGGCGCAAGGCGGGCGGCGACCCCGAACTGTTCGCCACCTACATGGCGCTGACCGAGGAGCACAGCTCCGTGGTCGCCGAGCACGTCGCGGTCATGGTCGGGCTCCTCACCCGGATCATCCGGGACGGCGTGGCCGGCGGAGACTTCGCCGCCGGCGACCCCGGGGCCGCCGCGCAGGCGGTGTGGGACGCCACCGTCCGCTTCCACGACCCGGCCTACGCCGCCGAGTGGTTCACCCCGGGCGTCGACGCCGCGTTCTCCGCGGTCAACGACCTGATCGTGCGCGGCCTGAGGGCCTGAAGCCCCGATCGCCCGGCCCCCCGGGCCCGCGGACGCACGAAGGCGCCCGGCCGCTCCCCTCTCGGGAACGGCCGGGCGCCTTTCGCGTACGTCCGGGTCCGGACCTGGGCCGTGTCGCCTAGCAGCCGAGCAGCCGGCCGCCGAGGTAGGCCTCGACCTGGTCCAGCGAGACGCGCTCCTGCTTCATGGTGTCGCGCTCGCGCACGGTGACCGCGTTGTCCTCGAGGGTGTCGAAGTCGACGGTCACGCAGAACGGGGTACCGATCTCGTCCTGACGGCGGTAGCGGCGGCCGATGGCACCCGCGTCGTCGAACTCGATGTTCCAGTGGCGGCGCAGGTCGGCCGCGAGGCCCTTGGCCTTCGGCGAGAGCTCCGGGTTGCGCGACAGGGGCAGCACGGCGACCTTGACCGGCGCCAGGCGCGGGTCGAGGCGCATGACGGTGCGCTTCTCCATCACGCCCTTGGCGTTCGGGGCCTCGTCCTCGTTGTACGCGTCGAGCATGAAGGCGAGCATGGCGCGGTTGAGACCCGCCGCGGGCTCGATGACGTACGGGAAGTAGCGCTCGCCGGCCTCCTGGTCGAAGTACGACAGGTCCTGGCCGCTGGCCTGGCTGTGGGCCTTGAGGTCGTAGTCGGTGCGGTTGGCGATGCCCTCCAGCTCGGAGAACTCCGTGCCGCCGAAGTTGAACCGGTACTCGATGTCGGTGGTGCGCTTCGAGTAGTGGGACAGCTTCTCCTTGGCGTGCTCGTACCAGCGCATGTTCTCCTCGCGCAGGCCGAGGCCCCGGTACCAGTCCCAGCGCTGCTGCATCCAGTACTCGTGCCACTGCTCGTCCTCGCCGGGCTTGACGAAGAACTCCATCTCCATCTGCTCGAACTCGCGGGTCCGGAAGATGAAGTTGCCCGGCGTGATCTCGTTGCGGAAGGACTTGCCGGTCTGGGCGATGCCGAACGGCGGCTTGCGGCGCGAGGTCGTCTGCACCTGCGAGAAGTTGGTGAAGATGCCCTGCGCGGTCTCCGGACGCAGGTACGCGACCGCGCCGGAGTCCTGGGTCGGGCCCAGGTGCGTGGAGAGGAGGCCGGAGAACTGCTTGGGCTCGGTGAAGGTGCCCTTGTTGCCGCAGTTCGGGCAGTTGAGGTCGGAGAGGCCGTTGGCCGGGAGGTGGCCGTGCTTGGCCTCGTACGCCTCCTCCAGGTGGTCCGCGCGGTAACGCTTGTGACAGGAGGTGCACTCGGTGAGCGGGTCGGTGAACGTGGCGACGTGACCCGAGGCCTCCCAGACCTCGCGGGCCAGGATCACCGAGGAGTCGAGGCCGACCACGTCCTCCCGGGAGGTGACCATCGCACGCCACCACTGGCGCTTGATGTTCTCCTTCAGTTCGACGCCCAGCGGTCCGTAGTCCCAGGCGGCGCGCTGACCGCCGTAGATCTCGCTGCAGGGGAAAACAAAGCCACGGCGCTTGCTCAGGCTGACGATGGTGTCGATCTTGTCGGCGGCCACGGTGCTCTCTTCAGACGACGAAGCGGTCGGTGGAGTCGCCGGGTCGCGTGCGGTCCGGCGAATACCTCAGATTACCGGCGGGTGCGGGGGCTGTATCAAATCGGTTCCGCACTCCGGGAGGACCGCGTCCGATCACAGGGTCAATTGACAATCGTTTCCAGTTTTGTTGAAAATGGGTGTCATGAACATAGGTCGCGCTCTGGTCCCCCTCGCCGCCGCCGGGCTGGTCGCCCTCTCCGCCTGCTCCACCGCGGGCGCGAGCGGCGAGGACGGCAGGCTGAGGGTCACCGCTTCCTTCTACCCGATGCAGTTCCTGGCCGAGCAGATCGGCGGCGGGCACGTCGACGTGACGGAACTGACCAAGCCCGGGACCGAACCGCACGACCTGGAGCTCACCCCCCGGCAGACCGGCGAGCTGGGCGAGTCCGACGTCGTCGTCTACCTCAAGGGCCTGCAGCCCGCCGTCGACGACGCGATAGCCCAGTCCGGCGTGGAGAACACCGTCGACGCCGCCGCGCTGACCCCGCTGGAGGACCACGGCACCGAGGTCGACGGCCACGACCACGGCAGCGGGGACGACCACAGCGGGCACGGGGACGAGGACGCGGGCGCCGACCCGCACATCTGGCTCGACCCGGTCCGCTACGCCGAGGTCGCCGAGGGCGTCGGCAAGGCCCTCGCCAAGGCCGACCCGGCCCACGAGGCGGCCTACGAGAAGAACACCGCGGCGCTGGTGAGGAAGCTCGACGCGCTCGACACCGACTTCCAGGACGGGCTGAAGAACCGTTCCTCGGACACCTTCATCACCACCCACGCCGCCTTCGGCTACCTCGCCGAGCGCTACGGGCTGGTCGAGCAGGCGATCAGCGGCATCGACCCGGAGTCCGAGCCCAGCGCCGCCCGGATGAGGACGCTGCACACCCTCGCCGAGGACAAGGGCGTCAGCACCGTATTCTTCGAGACGCTGGCCAGCGACAGGACCGCCAGGACCCTCGCCGGCGACCTCGGCCTGAAGACCGCGGTGCTCGACCCGATCGAGGGCATCACCGACAAGTCCGCGGGCCGCGACTACTTCGAGGTCCAGCACAGCAACCTCCAGGCCCTGCGCGCGGCGCTCGGCGCGAAGTGAGGCGATGATGACGGAGCCCGGTACGGAGGCTGGAATGGACACGGTCATATCGATGCGGGGTGCGACCGCCACGCTCGGCTCACGGCCGGTACTGCGCGGCGTCGACCTGACCGTGCGGCGCGGCGAGGTCGTCGCGCTGCTCGGCGCCAACGGCTCGGGCAAGTCCACCGCGATCCGCGCCCTGGTCGGCCAGGTGCCGCTCACCTCGGGCGGGCTGGAGCTGTTCGGCACCCCGCTGAACCGCTTCCGCGACTGGGCCCGGATCGGCTACGTGCCGCAGCGCACCACGGCGGCCTCCGGCGTCCCCGCCACCGTCCGCGAGGTCGTCTCCGCCGGGCGGCTGGCCCGTACGAGGCTGGGTCTGCCCCGCAAGGCGGACCGCCGGGCCGTGGAGCACGCCCTGGAGCTGGTCGGGATGGCCGACCGGGCCGCGGACCCGGTCGAGGCGCTCTCCGGCGGCCAGCACCAGCGGGTGCTGATCGCCCGCGCGCTGTCCGTGGAGCCCGAACTGCTGATCATGGACGAGCCGATGGCGGGCGTCGACCTCGCCAGCCAGGAAGTGCTCGCCGGGACGCTGCGCGAACAGGTCTCGCTGGGCACCACCGTCCTGCTGGTGCTGCACGAACTCGGGCCGCTCGAGCCGCTGATCGACCGCGCGGTGGTGCTGCGCGACGGCTGCGTCGTCCACGACGGGCCCCCGCCGAAGGCCCGGGGACAGCACGCGCTGCCCGGCCACGACCATGTCCACCCGCACGCCGGTCATGCGGCCGAGCCGATCCGGACGGGGCTGTTCTGATGGAGCTGTTCTCCTACGCCTTCATGCAGCGGGCGCTGATCGCCGCCGTCCTCGTCGGCATCACCGCCCCCGCGATCGGCATCTACCTCGTCCAGCGCCGCCAGTCCCTCATGGGCGACGGCATCGGCCACGTCGCCCTCACCGGTGTCGGCCTCGGCTTCCTGCTCAGCGCCAACCCGGTGTGGATGGCGACGGCCGTGGCGGTCGCGGGCGCCGTCGTCATGGAACTCATCCGCTGGTACGGCAGGACGCGCGGCGACATCGCCCTCGCCATGCTCTTCTACGGCGGCATGGCGGCCGGCGTGCTGTTCACCTCGCTCGCGCCGAACGGCTCCAACGCCAACCTGCTCACCTATCTGTTCGGCTCCATCACCACCGTCTCCCCGCAGGACATCACCGCGATCTGCCTGCTGGCCGGCTTCGTGGTGCTGGTCACCGTGGGCCTTCGGCGGCAGTTGTTCGCGGTCTCCCAGGACGAGGAGTTCGCCCAGGTGACCGGCCTGCCGGTGCGGCTGCTCAACCTGCTGGTCGCCGTCACCGCGGCGGTCACGGTCACGGTCGCCATGCGGGTCGTCGGGCTGCTGCTGGTCAGCGCGCTGATGGTGATCCCGGTCGCCGCCTCGCAGCAGATCGCCCGGAGCTTCGCCACGGCCTTCGCGCTGTCGGTCGTGATCGGCGTGGTGGTCGCCTTCTCCGGAACGGTGACCTCGTACTACGCCGACGTGCCCTCCGGAGCGACCATCGTGCTGCTGGCCATCGGCGTCTTCGTCACGCTGACGCTGCTGGCGGCGCCGCTGGCGAAAAAACGTGCGCGCCGTGCCGCAGGGGACGGGACACGGTGCACCCTGGAGGTACCCGCGGCGCGTCCCACCGAGGACGACGTCCGGGTATGAGCTCCAGGCCTGGCAGAATGACCGACCGAACCGACCGAGTAGGAGGCCACCGGTGACGACCGCCAAGCCCCCCGTCCGAGGCCGATCGACGCGGCAGCGTGCCGCCGTCGCCGCGGCCCTCGCCGAGGTCGACGAGTTCCGCAGCGCCCAGGAACTGCACGACCTCCTCAAGCACCGGGGTGACTCGGTCGGCCTCACCACGGTCTACCGCACGCTGCAGTCCCTCGCCGACGCCGGCGAGATCGACGTGCTCCGCACCGGGGAGGGCGAGTCCGTCTACCGCCGCTGCAGCAGCGGCCACCACCACCACCTGGTCTGCCGCGTCTGCGGCAAGGCCGTCGAGGTCGAGGGTCCCGCGGTCGAGAAGTGGGCCGACACCATCGCCGAGGAGCACGGCTTCGTCGACGTCGCCCACACGGTGGAGATCTTCGGCACCTGCGCCGACTGCGCCGGCTGCGGCGGCGTCCCCGTGCGGGCCTGATCCCGCGCCGGTCAGCGGTCGAAGCAGAGGTACGAACCGTCGTCGGCCCGGCCGACGCTGTTGTGGGACCAGCAGTGCAGGGCGGGGGCGACGGTGCACATCCGCCACGCGAGGAGCGCGGCCAGGCACAGGGCGGCGCCGCGCGCCGCCCTTGAGCCCCGTACCGCCACCGCGACCCCGCCCGCGGCCAGCAGGGCCGCGAGCGCGCACAGGTAGACCACCAGGGGAGCGGTGTTGTCGCGCAGGCCCGGACCCGACTCCATGTCCATCGTGGCGAGGAAACCGAGCATCACCAGGCAGGCGCCGGCCGCGAAGACCACCGCCGCGGCGCAACCGCGACCGGCGGCCACAGCTCGCGCCGCGCCACCGCGCCGTCCGTTCATGCCCCTCCCCCGTGTCCCGCGGTCGCCAGGTGGGCGACCGCGGGGTGACCACTGACTACTCGGTGTCCGCGCCGCTCTGCGCGCCCGGCGACTGCTCGTTGGGGATCGCCCCGCCGAAGCGGCGGTCGCGGGATGCGTACTCCAGGCACGCACGCCACAGGTCGCGGCGGTCGAAGTCCGGCCAGAGGACGTCCTGGAAGACCATCTCGGCGTAGGCGGACTGCCAGATCAGGAAGTTGGAGGTCCGCTGCTCCCCGGAGGGGCGGACGAACAGGTCCACGTCCGGCATGTCCGGGTGGTACATGTACTTGGCGAGGGTCTTCTCGTTGACCTTGGAGGGGTCGAGGCGACCCGCCTTTATGTCCTCGCCCAGGCGCGCCGCCGCGTCGGCGATCTCCGCGCGGCCGCCGTAGTTGACGCACATGTACAGCGTCATCGCGTCATTGTCGCGGGTCATCTCCTCCGCGACCTGGAGCTCCTTGACGACCGACTTCCACAGCCGGGGCATGCGCCCGGCCCAGCGGATGCGGATGCCCATCTCGTGCATCTCGTCGCGGCGGCGGTGGATGACGTCCCGGTTGAAGTTCATCAGGAAGCGGACCTCGTCGGGGGAGCGCTTCCAGTTCTCGGTCGAGAAGGCGTACAGGGAGAGGTTCTTGACCCCCAGCTCCAGACAGCCCTTGAGGACGTCCAGCACGACGGACTCGCCGATCTTGTGCCCCTCGGTGCGGGGCAGGCCGCGCTCCTTGGCCCAGCGGCCGTTGCCGTCCATCACGATGGCCACGTGCTGGGGCACCAGCTCCCCTGGGATCTTGGGGGGCTGCGCGCCGGACGGATGCGGGTCGGGAGCCCGGTACTCGCGCCGGGGACGGCTCAGAATCCCGCGTACTGCCATGACCTTGCTCTCCACTTCCTGTGCCTCACGACCTGGTGCTGCCGGGCCCGCCGGGTACCGCTACTTCTCGATGAAGCGCAGACTGCGCAAGCCGCGCTCCAGGTGCCACTGCAGATACGCGGCGACCAGTCCGCTGCCCTCCCGGCAGTGGCGCGGTTCGCACGCGTCGGCGGTCTCCCAGTCCCCTCCGAGCAACGCGCCGAGGAGTTCCAGTGACTCCAGTGAGGGTACGACGCTTCCGGCCGGGCGGCACTCGCCGCATACGACTCCTCCCGCGCCGACCGAAAAGAACCGATTCGGGCCGGGCATCCCGCACTTCGCGCAGTCCCCGAAGCTGGGGGCGTAGCCGTTGACCGCCAGCGAGCGCAGCAAAAAGGCGTCGAGCACCAGGCGCGGGTCGTGCTCACCGTCGGCGAGCGTGCGCAGGCCGCCGACCAGCAGCAGGTACTGCTGCACGGCCGGTTCGCCCTCGTGGTCGGTGAAGCGCTCGGCGGTCTCCAGCATCGCCGTGCCCGCGGTGTAGCGGGCGTAGTCGGTGACGATGCGGCTGCCGTAGGGGGCGATCGTCTCGCCCTGGGTGCACAGCGGCAGACCGCGGCCGATCAGCTCTCCCCCGCGTGCGAAGAACTGCACGTCCACGTGGGAGAAGGGCTCCAGCCGCGCCCCGAACTTGGACTTCGTCCGCCGCACGCCGCGGGCCACCGCCCGCACCCGGCCGTGCCGGCGGGTGAGCAAAGTGATGATCCGGTCCGCCTCGCCCAGCTTCTGGGTGCGCAGCACGATGCCGTCGTCGCGGAACAGACTCATGCGCCCATTCTCCCGTACGGAGCGAGCGGTCCGGCCCGGGTCGTACGCTACGGCTCATGTCGATCACAGCGACCGTCGCCGTGCTGCTCATAGCGGCCCTCCACGTCTACATCCTGGTCCTGGAGATGTTCCTGTGGACCACCCCCCGCGCCAGGGGAGCCTTCGGGACCACCGCGGAGTTCGCGCAGGAGAGCAAGGCGCTCGCGGCCAACCAGGGGCTCTACAACGGTTTCCTCGCCGCCGGGCTGGTGTGGGGCGCCGTCGCCCCGGACCCGGTGGGCTTCCAGGCGAAGGTGTTCTTCCTGGTCTGCGTGGCGGTCGCCGGGCTGTACGGCGCCGCGACGGCGAGCCGGCGCATCCTCTTCGTGCAGACCGTGCCGGCGCTCGTCGCCCTGGCACTGGTGCTGACGGCCCGCTGATGGACTCCGTCACCCACCGCATCACGGCGACCGGCCCCGACGGCACCGGGCTGGAGGTGCTGTACGGCTACGCGGACCGGCAGCGGCGGATGCTCGAGTGCCGGCACTGCGGATGGCGCGAGCAGATCACCTGGGGCGGCGCCAGGGACAAGGCGCTGGCCCATCTGTCGCAGGCCCACGGCGCCACCGGGGCGCCGGCGATGGCCGCGGACGGACGGACGCTGGGCACGACGGTGTGGACCGTGCTCGCCTGCTTCGCCGTCGCCGCCGCGATCCTCCTCTGGGCGGTCAGCCGCTGAGCCCCGCCGTTCCGCCGGGGGCGACCAGCCCCGACTCGTAGGCCGCGATCACCAGCTGGGCGCGGTCGCGGGCGCCGAGCTTGCCCATGATCCGGCTGACGTGCGTCTTGGCGGTGAGCGGGCTCAGGCCCAGCGCCTCGGCGATCTCGGTGTTGTTCAGGCCCCGTGCGACGAGGGTGAGCACCTGCCGCTCCCGTTCGGACAGCGCGGCCAGGCGTTCCGGTGCGGGGCCGCCCTGCGGCGGCCCCTCGGGCAGGCGCAGCACCCGGGCGATCAGCCGTGCCGTCGGCCCGGGCGAGAGCAGCGCCTCGCCCGCGGCGACCGTGCGGATGGCGTCGAGCAGGTCGGCGGGGCGGGTGTCCTTGACGAGGAAGCCGCTGGCCCCGGCGCGCAGCGCGGGCAGGACGTGGTCGTCGGTGTCGTACGTGGTCAGCACCAGCACCCGGACGCCGGCCAGGTCCTCGTCGGCGGCGATGAGCCGGGTGGCCTCGATGCCGTCGAGGTCCGGCATGCGGATGTCCATGATCACCACGTCTGCGCGGCCGGCGCGGGCCGCCGCCACGGCCTCCCGGCCGGTGGCCGCGTGCCCGACGACCCGCATGTCGGGGGCGGAGTCGACGAGCATCGCGAAGGCCTCGCGGACCAGGTTCTGGTCGTCGGCGAGCAGGACGCGGATCATGCCGGGCCCCCCGCGAACGGCAGAACGGCGGCCACCTGGAAACCGCCCTCGGGCCGGGGCCCGGCGGTCAGCGTGCCGCCGACGCTGCGGGCGCGCTCGCGCATGCCGATGAGGCCGTAGCCGGCGGCGGGCACGGTCTCCGCCGGGCCGGCGTCCGCAGGGAGCCTCGGGGGTGCCACGGCGCGCCAGGGCCGCCATCGGGCGTCGGGGCGGTCCGGTTCGTGCTCGGCCTCCGTCCCCGGGCAGGGGCCGTCGTCGGTGACGGCGATCCGCAGGGCGGTGCCACGGTCCGGGTCGGTGCCGAGTTCCACCCCGACCCGGACCGAGGTGCCCCCGGCGTGCCGCACGGCGTTGGTGAGGGCCTCCTGCACGATCCGGTAGGCGGCCGCCCCGATCGCCGGGGGCACCCCGTCCGCGCCGGCCGCCACGGCCAGTTCCACCCGGGCGCCGGCGGCCTCGGCGGAGCGGGCCAGGTCGGCCACGGCCGCCAGGCCCGGCAGCGGGCCGCGCTCGTCGTCGCCGCGCAGCACCTGGAGGGTGGCGCGCAGTTCGGCGCGGGCGTCGCGGCAGGTGCCGGCGATGCCGTCGAGGGCGCCGGCGACGGCCGTGCGGTCCAGCCGGTCGGGGTCGGCGAGCAGGACGTGCGCGGCGACCGAGGTCTGCACGCCGATGAGGGTGATGCTGTGGGCGAGCAGGTCGTGCAGGTCGCGGGCGATCCGCAGCCGCTCCTCGGCGACGCGCCGGGCCGCCTCCTCCTCGCGGGTGCGTTCGGCACGTTCGGCGCGCCCGACGATGGCGGCCACGTACTTGCGGTGGATGCGGACCGCCTCGCCGGTCAGTGCCACCGCCACCACCCAGCCGCCGCTGCGCAGCATGTCGGTCGCCGCGTGCCGGTCGGGTGTCGCCGACATCACCCCGACCATGATCGCGACGACCGCCGCCACGGTGAGGTACGTCCGCGGCGGCGGCCCGGCGACCGCCAGCGAGTAGATCGCCACCATGCTCGCCGGGACCACGGCCAGGTGGAGGTTGTCCATGGCGTGGTAAGGGGCGACGGCCGCGACCATGACGAGCATCACGGTCATCGGCCACCGCCGCCGGACGGCCAGCACCAGCGCGGTGACCACCAGCAGCGCCCAGCCCGCCGCGTCCGGGCGGTGCCCCTGCCCGGACGGCAGGAGGGCGCCCATGGTGCTCTGGAGCGCGAGCACGCCCACGGCGAGGGCGGCGTCCTTGTGCGCGCGGACGGCGGGCGGGAGGGGCGGCGGCTTCGGCACGGCTCCATCTTCCGTTACGGGGTCGGCGGCGTGACAGACCGGTTCACGGGCCGGCTCACGGGCTCGTACGCGGCCGGCTCAGCCGGCCCGGCCACCAGAGCCGCTCGCGCAGCGCCACGCTCGCGGAGGTCACCAGGTAGGTCCGGACGAGGAAGGTGTCCAGCAGGACGCCCACGGCGATGACGAAGCCCATCTCGACCAGCGACACCAGCGGCATGTTGACCAGGACCGAGAACGTGGCCGCCAGCACCAGCCCGGCCGAGGCGATCACCCCGCCCGTGGTGCGCAGCGCGGTGACGGCCGCGGCGGCCGGCGCGGCCCCCGCCAGCGACTCCTCGCGCATCCGGTGCATGAGGAAGATGCCGTAGTCGACCCCGAGCGCCACGAGGAAGACGAACGACAGCAGCGGCAGCCCCGGGTCCGTGCCCTCGAAGCCGAACAGCGGCCCGAAGACCAGCCCGCCGATGCCCAGCGCGGCGCCCCACACCGCGATCACGGCCACCACGAGCAGCAGCGGCGCGACCAGGCTGCGCAGCAGCACGACGAGGATCAGCAGCACGGCCGCCAGGACGAGCGGCACGACGACCCGGCGGTCGCGGGAACTGGTGCCGGCCAGGTCGGCCTGCTGGGCACCGGGCCCGCCGACGTGGGCGCCGTAGGGGCCGTCCAGCTCCGCGCGCAGGGCGTGGATGGTCGCGGTCTCGCCGGGCGACTCGGGCGGCGCCTGCGCGGTCACCGACACCTCCGTCCAGCCGCCGCCGCTGCGCCCGCGTTCGGCGGACGCGACCCCTTCGGTGCCCCGGACCGCGGCCAGCACCTCGCCGGCCCGGCCGGTGGGCGCCATGACGGTGATCGGCTGGGCGGAGCGGCCGGGGTCGGCCTCGGCGAGGATGCGCATCGCGGCGACCGACTCCGGGGCGCTGGTGAAGGCGTCGTCGTTCTTCAGGCTGCCGGGCAGGGCCAGGGTCCCGAGCGCCAGCACCCCGAGCAGCACCGCGCCACCCGCGAGCACGGCCAGCGGACGGCGTGCGGCCGAGCCGCCCATCGCCGCGAACAGGCCGCGCGGACGCGGCACTTCGCTGCCGTACGCCGGGACCAGCGGCCAGAAGACCCGGCGGCCCAGCAGCACCAGCAGCGCGGGCAGCAGGGTCGTCATCGCCAGGAGCGCGCACAGCACCCCGACCGCGGCGATCGGGCCCATGCCCCGGCTGCTGTTGAGGTCGGCGGCGAGCAGGCACAGCAGCCCCGCCGCGACGGTCCCGGAGGAGGCCAGGATCGCGGGGCCGCAGCCGCGCAGCGCGGCGCGCATGGCGTCGTACGGGCGCGGTACGCGCCGGAGTTCCTCGCGGTAGCGGGAGACGAGCAGCAGCGCGTAGTCGGTGCCGGCGCCGAAGACCAGGATGGTCATCACACCCTGGCTCTGGCCGGTGACGGTGATGCCGAAGGCCTGGTGGAGTCCGTAGACCCCGGCCATCGCAGCAGCGTCGGCCACGCCCGCGACAAGCAGGGGCAGCAGCCACAGCAGCGGGCTGCGGTAGATGAGGATCAGCAGGACGGCGACGACGGCGACGGTGGTCCACAGCAACGGCCCGTCGAGGGAGGAGTACACCTCCTTCATGTCGGTGTTGAGCGCGCCGGGGCCGCCCACGTGGGCGGTCAGCCCGTCGCCGCCCTCGGCCCGGTCGCGGACGTCGGTGACGAAGGCGTTCCTGGCCGCGTCGTCCTGGCCCGGCCCGGTGCTCGCCACGGGGTACATCAGTGTGTCGCCGTGCGACATGACGGCGTGCGGCGTACCGCCGGTGAGCCGGTGCGCCCGCGCGATGCCGGCGATCTGGGCGGCGGCCTTGTCGCGGTCGGCGGCGGTCAGCCCGCCGTCGCGGTGGTAGACGACCACGAGTTCGGTGGCCTCGCCGCCGGGCAGGGCGTCCTGGAGCCGGGCGACCTGCGTGGAGTCGGCGCTCACCGGGAGATAGTCCACCGCCCGGTTCTGCTGCGCGTCGGCGAGCTTGCCGGCCAGCGGGCCGGCCAGCGACAGCACGGCGATCCACAGCGCGAGCACCGCCCAGGGGAGCGCGCGGGCGCCCCGGCTCCTCCCCCGTCCTCGCGTCGGCGGCGGCGCGGCGGCCGGTGTGGTCTCAGTGGTCGGGGCCCCCATGATGGGCCTCCCTCCGGGCCGGTGGTCTGGTCGCTTCCAGACTTCCGGCCGCGGAGCGCCCTTTCGTCGGGCCCGAGGGCGAAACGCGCGTTACTTCCCGGGGTGCGGGACGGGGCCCGTTACTCCCCGGGGAGTACGCCCGGCGGTGGCGGGGGCGGGGGTTGAGGGACGTCGGGGAGCGGCCGTCAGGACGGCGTGCGGGCCGCGGCCTCCAGGATGCGTTCGGTGTCCGCGCCGACGAGGCCGAGGCAGCGGCCGACGGCACCGAGGACCTCCCGCTCGGCGGGCAGGTAGGGGCCGTCGGCGAGGGCGATGAGGGCGCCCTGCAGCAGGACGTGCTCGCGGCCCTGGGGGGCCAGGTGCCGGGAGAGGGGCTCCAGGGCCTCGTGGAGCTCGATGGACAGCCAGCTGCCGCAGCCGTCGAGGGCGTCCGCGAGCCCGTCGGCGTCCAGCGCGTCGGAGGCGCCGGGGAAGCGGCCCTCGTCGGCGACGATCGCGGCGAGCAGGCCGAGCAGTTGGTCCTCGGTGCAGTCGGTGAACCCGGCCGAGCGGACCGCGCCGACGGCGGCCTCGCGGGCGCCGCGCCCCATCGCGCCGCCGGCGGTGAGCACGGCGAGGGCGACGGTGTGGACGGCGTCGCGGAGCATGGCGGAGAAGACGGTGGTGGTGGGCTGCTCCAGGACCCCCGGGCCGCGGTGCGTGCGGCACACCACACACTCCACGACCGTGCCGGCCGAGCCGCGCGGCAGGAGGGGCAGACCCAGCAGGGTCAGCCGCCGGGTGCCGGTGCGCCGCCGGTAGCCGCGGTCGCCGCCGCAGCCGGCGCAGAAGAACTCCCCGTCACCTTCGGTGTGCCAGACCGTCCGCACGCCCAAGATGCACAAGCCCTTGATCTGGAGCACTTCGCACCCTCCGGCCGCCATCCCGATTACACCGGTTCGTCCCATTACGCGCCGTACGCGTGGGCAACGCTCCGGCAACGGCGCCGTAATGACGTGATGTTAGCCACATGAGCAACGCGCAGTCAGTACCACGAGAGGGCCGAATACAAGAATCGGCCACGGCGCCCGGGCGGGCGCCGTGGCCGGTTCACCGTCCGCGGTGACTAACGGGCCGCGCGGTTGACGGCGGAGACGACCGCCTTCAGCGAGGCGCGGGTGGTGTTGGCGTCGATGCCGATGCCCCACAGGACCTGGCCGTCGATGGCGCACTCGATGTACGAGGCGGCCTGGGCGCTGGCGCCCTCGCTCATGGTGTGCTCGGTGTAGTCCAGCAGGCGGGCGTCGACCCCGACCGAGGCCAGCGCGTCGAAGAACGCGGAGATCGGGCCGTTGCCGGTGCCCGTCAGGGCCGTCTCCGCGCCGTCCACGACCGCCTCGACGGTCAGGGTGTCGGTGCCGTCGCTGCTGGTCGAGGTCTGCGCCTTGCGCAGGACGATGCGGCCCCAGGTGTTCTCCGGGGTGGGCAGGTACTCGTCCTCGAAGATCGCCCAGATCTCCTTCGGGGTGACCTCGCCGCCCTCGGCGTCGGTCTTCGCCTGGATGATCTTCGAGAACTCGATCTGCATGCGGCGCGGCAGGTCCAGCTTGTGGTCGTTCTTCAGGACGTACGCGACGCCGCCCTTGCCGGACTGCGAGTTCACGCGGATGACGGCCTCGTAGGAGCGGCCGACGTCCTTGGGGTCGATCGGCAGGTACGGGACCGCCCACTCCAGATCGTCGACGGTCACACCCGGGCCCTGGGCGGCCGCGTCGGCCTCCATGGCGTCGAAGCCCTTCTTGATGGCGTCCTGGTGGGAGCCGGAGAAGGACGTGTAGACCAGGTCGCCCACGTACGGGTGGCGCGGGTGGACCTCCATCTGGTTGCAGTACTCGGCGGTGCGGCGGACCTCGTCGATCTGGGAGAAGTCGATCATCGGGTCCACGCCCTGGCTGAACAGGTTCATGCCCAGGGTGACCAGATCGACGTTGCCGGTGCGCTCGCCCTGGCCGAACAGGCAGCCCTCGATGCGGTCGGCGCCGGCCATCAGCGCCAGCTCCGCGGCGGCCACGGCCGTACCGCGGTCGTTGTGCGGGTGGACCGACAGGCACACGTACTCGCGGCGCGACAGGTTCCGCGACATCCACTCGAAGCGGTCCGCGTGGGTGGAGGGCGTGGAGCGCTCGACGGTCGCCGGCAGGTTCAGGATGATCTCGCGGCCCTCCTCGGGCTGCCAGACGTCCATGACCGACTCGCAGACCTCCAGCGCGAAGTCCAGCTCGGTGTCGGTGAAGATCTCCGGGCTGTACTGGTAGCCGAAGACGGTCTCGTCGCCCAGGATCTTGTCCGCGTACTCCATGACCAGCCGCGTGCCGTCCACGGCGATCTGCCGGATCTGCTCCTTGGAGCCGCGGAAGACCACCCGGCGGAAGGTCGGGGCGGTCGCGTTGTAGAGGTGCACGGTCGCGCGCGCCGCGCCGCGCAGGGACTCCACGGTCCGCTCGATCAGTTCCTCGCGGGCCTGGGTCAGTACGGAGATGGTGACGTCGTCGGGGATCGCGCCCTCTTCGATGATGGAGCGCACGAAGGCGAAGTCGGTCTCGCCCGAGGCCGGGAAGCCGACCTCGATCTCCTTGTAGCCCATCTTCACCAGCAGGTCGAACATCGCGCGCTTGCGGGCCGGTGACATCGGGTCGATCAGCGCCTGGTTGCCGTCCCGCAGGTCGGTCGACAGCCAGCGGGGGGCCTTGGTGATCCGCCGGTCCGGCCAGGTGCGGTCCGGGATCTCCACGGCCTCGTACGGCTTGTACTTGTGGACCGGCATCGCGGTCGGGCGCTGGCGCACCGTCGCGGCGGTGATGGGCGTGGGGCGGCCGACGGCGTTCGGGGTGGACATCTGCGGGGGTGCTCCTCGGTTGCGGCTGTGGAGGCGGCCGACCGGCGCTGGTGCAACGCCAAACCCCGCGGGGAGGGAGTCGACCTGGACTACAGGCCCTCGCCGCGGCAGCTAAGAAGAAGCAGCCCGAAACGCATGATGCTGTCGACCATAACCGAGCCCCCGGGGACCCTGCAGCCGCTGCGGCGTTCTTCTCAGTATGCAAGACCGCCCGCGATGACATGAAAAACGCACATCTTCCCCCTTTTCCGTGGATCATGGTGACACCTAGTGACAGACAGTGAGCACCGTGCCACATTGCCCTGCATGGAGCAGACACCCGTTTTCTGCACGATCGTGCCGCCGCACGTCCTCGACAAGGTCGCCCGCAACGAGGACCGCGCACTCGCCGAGCCCGCCCGCCGCACCCTGGAACGCGACGCCGCGGAGCGCACCCGCCGCCGGCTGACCACCGTCATCGGCGCCCTCCCGGTGATCGGGGCGGAGCCGTCGGACCGGCCGCGCCGCACGATCAGCGACGCCGAGCACCGCACGGACCTGCCGGGACGGGCCGTCCGCGGGGAGGGCGACCCCGCCCTCGCCGACGCCACCGTCAACCGGGCCTACGACGGGCTGGGGGCGACCTTCGAGCTCTACCTGACGGCGTACGGCCGCCACTCCATCGACGACGCCGGGCTGCCGCTGGACGCCACCGTCCACTACGACCGCGACTACAACAACGCCTTCTGGAACGGCGAGCAGATGGTCTTCGGGGACGGCGACGGGGAGATCTTCCTCGACTTCACGCTCCCCCTCGACGTCATCGGCCACGAACTCACCCACGGCGTCACCCAGTACACCGCCAACCTCGACTACTTCGGCCAGTCCGGCGCCCTCAACGAGTCGATGTCCGACGTCTTCGGCTCCCTCATCAAGCAGTACGCGCTCGGCCAGACCGCCGACGAGGCCGACTGGCTGATCGGCGCCGGACTGCTCGCCCCGCGCGTCACGGGTGTGGCGCTGCGCTCCATGAAGGCCCCCGGCACGGCCTACGACGACGACGTCCTCGGCAAGGACCCGCAGCCCGGCCACATGGACGCCTACGTCCGCACCTCGCGGGACAACGGCGGCGTGCACATCAACTCCGGCATCCCCAACCGGGCGTTCCACCTGCTCGCCACCGCGCTGGGCGGCAACGCCTGGGAGCGGGCCGGGCTTGTCTGGTACGACGTGCTGACCGGTGGCGCGCTGTCGCCGAGGGCGACGTTCGCCGAGTTCGCCCAGGCGACGGTCGCCGCGGCCGCCGGGCGCTTCGGCGAGGGCGAGGAGCACGCCGCGGTGGTGAAGGCGTGGTCGGAGGTCGGCATCGCGACCGCCCTCGGCGGCACCGACGTACCGCGCCAGTCGCCCGCCCCGGAGGGTGCGCGACCGCCCGCCCAGGGGTAGACGTCCGCCATGCGCATACAGGTGATCCGCTCAGGCGGCTTCGCGGGGATCGAGCGCCGGGCCGTCCTGGACACCGCCGGCCGGCCCGACGCCTTCCGTCTGCACACCCTCGCCCGCGACGTCCTCGCCGCGGACCCGGGCGGGCCCCCGCAGGGCGTACCGGACGGCTTCCGGTACGAGATCGCGGTCGACGGCCACACGGTGCACTGCGCCGACCCGTGGCTGACGGAGGAACAGCGCGAACTGGTCCGGCTGGTGCTGAAGGAGGGCGCCTGACATCCTCGCCGCCGTGCCGCCGTGCCGCGGTGCCGTCCGGTTCCGACGGCGCCGCCGGCCCGGGGGCCCGGCCTCCGGCCCGGAGGGTCAGAAGCCGAGCTTGCGCAGCTGCTTGGGGTCGCGCTGCCAGTCCTTGGCGACCTTCACGTGCAGGTCGAGGAAGACCGGCGTCCCGAGCAGCGCCTCGATGTGGCGGCGGGACTTGGTGCCGACCTCCTTCAGCCGGGAGCCCTTGGGGCCGATGATGATGCCCTTCTGGCTGGGGCGCTCGATGTAGATGTTGGCGTGCACGTCCAGCAGCGGCTTCTCCGCGGGGCGGCCCTCGCGCGGCAGCATCTCCTCCACCACGACGGCGATGGAGTGCGGCAGCTCGTCCCGCACGCCCTCGAGTGCGGCCTCACGGATGAGCTCGGCGACCATGACCTGCTCGGGCTCGTCGGTGAGGTCGCCCTCCGGGTAGAGCGCGGGGCCCTCCGGCAGCAGCGGGACGATGAGGTCGGCGAGGAGGGAGACCTGCTTGTCGCCGACCGCGGAGACCGGGATGATCTCGGCCCACTCGATACCCAGCTCGGCGCCGAGCTGGGCGACGGCCACCAGCTGCTCGGCGAGCCGCTTGGAGTCCACCAGGTCGGTCTTGGTGACGATGGCCACCTTGGGGGTCTTGCGGACCTCGCCCAGCTCCTTGGCGATGTAGCGGTCGCCGGGGCCGAGCTTCTGGTCGGCGGGCAGGCAGAAGCCGATCACGTCGACCTCGGCCCAGGTGGTGCGGACGACGTCGTTGAGCCGCTCGCCGAGCAGGGTGCGCGGCTTGTGCAGACCGGGTGTGTCGACGAGGACGAGCTGGGCCTCGGGGCGGTGCACGATGCCCCGCACGGTGTGCCGGGTGGTCTGTGGCCGGTTGGAGGTGATGGCCACCTTCGTGCCGACCAGAGCGTTGGTCAGCGTGGACTTGCCCGCGTTGGGGCGGCCCACGAAGCAGGCGAAGCCGGCTCGGTGGGCGGGGGCGGGGGTCGTCTCGGTGCGAACGCTCATGGCGACCATTGTCCCTGATCCACCGGGCCCGGCCGACGCCCGCTGCCGGCGGCCGGAGCCGCCGGTGCCCGGCGGGGGGCGGCCCGTTGCGGGCGCGGGTGGCGGTCGGCGGTGCGTCCTCCCCGCTGACCTGTGCGTTCCGGGCGGGCCTGGGCGCTCGGGGTGCGTTTCCCGGGCCGTCGTCCAGCGTTCCGCCGGGGGCACGGAACCGTCCAGGAGCCACTGCTACGACCGATGGCTATGGATGTCCACCTGCGTGACCTCCGCTACTTCACCGAAGTAGCGGACGAGCTGCACTTCACCCGTGCCGCCGAGCGGCTGCGCATCTCCCAGCCCGCGCTCTCCAAGCAGATCCGGGCCCTCGAACGGCAGCTCGGCTTCAGCCTCTTCGACCGCGGGCCGCGCAGCGTCGCGCTCACCGCGCAGGGCGAGGCACTGCTGCCCGCAGCTCGCGCCCTGATCGGCGACTGGGAGCACGCCCTGCGCGCGGCCCGCGCGACGGGGCCCGCCCCGGGCTGACCGCCGGCAGGCCGGCCCCCGCCGGCGGGCCGGGACAAAGAGGGACCTCGCGGACTCAGCCGGCGGTGACCGTCGCCCTGACGGCGCCGTCGGGCCCGGCCAGCAGCACGGGGGTGTCGGCGCCGCCCAGGTCGCGCACGGCCGCGCGGTCCGCGTCCGGCACCGCCTCCGCCTCGGACACCACGGCCGCCGCCTCCAGTGACGTGGCTCCGCTCGCCACGGCCATGGCCACCGCGGTCTGCAGCGCGCTGAGCGACAGCGACTCCAGGGCGACGGTGCCCGCCACATAGGTGCGGCCCGTCTCGTCGCGGACCGCCGCGCCCTCGGGAACCCCGTTGCGGGCCCGGGTGGAGCGGGCCAGGGTGATGATCTTGCGGTCTTCCGCGGGCAGCTCGTCGCTCATGGCGGTCAGCGTAGCCGTCCCGGTGGTTCCCCCTGGAGGACAGGGCCTGCCCATGATCCCCGCACGAGGACGGGCGCGGCACTACCCGCCGTGCATCGCCCCGTCCGGCTCCGGACCCGCGCCGTCCTCGTCCACGACGGCCGCGACCGGCTCGACGAGGACCGCGCCGATCCGGTTGCGGCGGCCCGACGGGGCCTCCGCGGTGAGCCGCAGCGCGGCCGGCGCGTTCGGGGCCGAGGCGGTCTCGGGGAGCGTGACGACGGCGGAGGCGCCGGGGATCGGCACCCGGCCCAGGGTCTTGGCGAGCAGGCCGCCGACGGTCTCGACGTCCTCGTCGTCCAGGTCCACTCCGTAGAGCTCGCCCAGGTCGCCGAGGTCGAGGCGGGAGGTGACGCGGTAGCGGCCCCCGCCGAGCTCCACGACCGGCGGCAGCTCGCGGTCGTACTCGTCGGTGATCTCGCCGACGATCTCCTCCAGGATGTCCTCGATGGTGACGATGCCGGCCGTGCCGCCGTACTCGTCGATGACGACGGCGACGTGGTTGCGCTCGCGCTGCATCTCGCGCAGCAGGTCGCCGGCGTTCTTGGTGTCGGGGACGAAGTAGGCCGGGCGCATCAGCGAGGAGACGGGGTCGGTCTCGGCGTCCCGGTTGATGTGCACCCGGCGGGCGAGGTCCTTGAGGTAGACGATGCCGACGATGTCGTCCTCGCTCTCGCCCGTGACCGGGATGCGCGAGAAACCGCTGCGCAGGGCGAGGGTCATGGCCTGGCGGATCGTCTTGAAACGCTCGATGGCGACGAGCTCGGTGCGCGGCACCATCACCTCGCGGACCAGGGTGTCGCCGAGCTCGAAGACGGAGTGCACCATGCGGCGCTCCTCGTCCTCGATGAGGGACTCGCTCTCGGCGAGGTCCACCAGCGCGCGCAGCTCCGCCTCGGAGGCGAACGGGCCCTGGCGGAAGCCCTTGCCGGGGGTGAGGGCGTTGCCGAGGAGGATCAGCAGCGCCGGGACCGGGCCCATGACCCGGGCCAGCGGCAGCAGCACGTACGCCGCCGCGGTGGCGGTGTTCAGCGGGTGCTGGCGGCCGATGGTGCGGGGCGAGACGCCCACCGCGACGTACGAGACCACGATCATGACGGCGACCGCCACCAGGACCGCCTGCCAGGTCCGTTCGAAGTGCCGGACGCACACGACGGTCACCAGCACCGCCGCCGCCATCTCGCAGGCCACCCGGACCAGCAGCGCGACGTTGAGGTAGCGGGTCGGGTCCGAGGAGACCGCCAGCAGCTTGTCCGCGCCGCGCCGGCCGGCACGCACCGCGGCCTCCGCCCGGAAGCGGGAGGTGCGGGCGATACCGGCCTCGGCGCAGGCGGCCAGCCAGGCGACGACGACCAGCAGGACGGCGAAGACCACCATCGCGATCAGTGGGTGGTCGTCGGGGCCGGCGACGGCCCCTGGATGCCGCGCTCGGCGCGCCAGCCGTCGAGGATGGCCTTCTGCAGGCCGAACATCTCGGCCTTCTCGTCGGCCTCCTCGTGGTCGTAACCGAGCAGGTGCAGGACCCCGTGGACGGTCAGCAGCTGCAGCTCCTCGTCCATGGAGTGCTTGGTCACGGCCGCGTCGCCCTGCTTCTTGGCCACCTCGGGGCAGAGCACGATGTCCCCGAGCAGGCCCTGCGGGGGCTCCTCGTCGTCCTTCCCGGGACGCAGTTCGTCCATCGGGAAGGACATGACGTCGGTCGGGCCCGGTTCGTCCATCCACTGGATGTGCAGCTGCTCCATGGCATCGGCGTCGATCGCGATGACCGAGAGCTCGGACAGCGGGTGGATGCGCATGTGCTGCAGGGCGTAGCGGCTGATGTCGAGCACCGCCGCCTCGTCGAAGTCCCAGCCGGATTCGTTGTTGACGTCGATCGCCATAGTGCTTCGGTGGCTACTTTCGGTTGCCGTTGAGGTCGTCGTAGCGCTCGTAGGCGTCCACGATGCGCCCGACCAGCTTATGGCGTACGACATCCGTGCTCGTCAGACGCGAGAAGTGCACGTCCTCGAGGCCTTCGAGGATGTCCACGACCTGGCGCAGCCCGCTCTTCGTGCCACCGGGGAGGTCGACCTGCGTGACGTCTCCCGTGATGACGATCTTGGAGTCGAAGCCGAGGCGGGTGAGGAACATCTTCATCTGCTCGGCGCTGGTGTTCTGCGCCTCGTCGAGGATGATGAACGCGTCGTTGAGCGTGCGTCCGCGCATGTAGGCCAGAGGAGCGACCTCGATCGTGCCGCTCGCCATGAGGCGGGGGATCGAGTCGGGGTCGATCATGTCGTGCAGCGCGTCGTACAGCGGGCGCAGGTACGGGTCGATCTTCTCGTAGAGCGTGCCCGGCAGGAAGCCGAGCCGCTCGCCCGCCTCGACGGCGGGGCGGGTCAGGATGATCCGGTTGACCTGCTTGGACTGCAGGGCCTGGACGGCCTTGGCCATGGCCAGGTAGGTCTTGCCGGTGCCGGCCGGCCCGATGCCGAACACGATCGTGTGCTTGTCGATCGCGTCGACGTAGCGCTTCTGGTTGAGGGTCTTGGGGCGGATCGTCCGGCCCCTGCTGGACAGGATGTTCTGGGTGAGCACCTGGGAGGGGGTCTCCTCCAGGCCGTCGGTTCCGCTGTCCTGGCGGAGCATGGCGATCGACCGCTCCACTGCGTCCTCCGTCATCGGCTGGCCTGTGCGCAGTACCAGCATCATCTCGTCGAAGAGGCGCTGGACCAGTGCGACGTCCGCAGGTGCACCGCTCGCGCTGATCTCATTGCCTCGCACATGGATGTCGACCGTCGGGAACGCCTGCTCTATGACGCGCAACAGCGAGTCGCCCGACCCCAGGACGGTCACCATGGGGTGCTTGGCCGGTACGACGAAGTGGGCGCTCGCCTGCCGTTGCTGCGTTGTCCGTGTCTGAGTCATGGGCCAGGCTCGACGGCCTGCTCAACCCGCCTTCTGCTGTTCGGCATGCCACTGGGCTTGGGGTTCAAGGGTACGTCGGTGTGGCTGGGGTTCCGAGAGGTTTTACGCTCCGTCACGCGCCGGGTAGAACAGCGGAATGGAGATCCGAACCGGTGGACCCGGGGACCTGCCCGCCACGCTCGCCCTGCTGGACGAGGCCATCGCGTGGCTGACCGCACGCGGCCACACCGGTCAGTGGGGCACCCGCCCCTGGTCCTCCCGGCCCCCGGCGGTGGAGCGCGTGACCCGGTACGCGCGGGAGTACCTGCTGCGCGTCGCCGAGACCGGCGGCCGGGTGGTGGGCGTCTGCGTGCTGGCCGAGGAGAGGCCCGACTACGCCCCGCCCGTGGACGAGCGCGAGCTCTACCTGCGACTGCTGGTCACCGACCGGTCCCTCTCCGGCAGCGGCATCGGCGCGGCCCTGGTGGAGGACGCCGTCGCCGAGACCCGGCGGCGCGGCATCCGGCTGCTGCGGGTCGACTGCTACGCGGGCGGCGAGGGCCGGCTGGTACGGCGCTACGAGGCCCTGGGCTTCACCCGCGCCCAGCCCTTCGCCGTCAGCCGGGCCGAGGGCGACCCCTGGCCGGGGCAGATCCTGGAACGCCGGGTGTGACGGCGCATGCGAAACGCATGCATGCATGCGTTTCGCATGCTAACGTGACGACATGGCGAACATCCAGATCAAGGACGTCCCCGACGACGTGCACCGCACCCTCAAGCACCGCGCGGTCGAGGCGCACCAGTCCCTGAACGAGTACCTGCGCCAGAGGCTGATCGAACAGGCGCGAACGCCGACGGTCGACGACATACTGGCCAGCGCCCGGAAGTCGGCGACAGCCGACTACACCGTGGAGGACCTGCTGGGTCACCTCGACGAGGGGCGCCGCGGGTGATCGTCGTCGACGCGTCCGCACTCGTCCTGGCCCTCACCCACGGCGGGCCACTGGGCGATCTCGCGCGCAAACGCCTGTCCGGCGAGATCCTTCACGCACCGGCCGTCATCGAGTTCGAAGCGGCTCATGCGATCCGTGGCCTGTCGCTCGGGGGAAAGCTGGAGCAAGCGGCGGCGGAGACGGCGATCACCCTGCTGTCCGCCCTGCCGATCCAGCGCATGCCGGGATACGCCCTGCTCGATCGCGTCTGGGAGCTACGCGCCAACCTCTCCGCGTACGACGCTTCGTACGTCGCGCTCGCCGAACACCTGGGGTGCGCCCTGGTCACGGGGGACGCCCGGATCGAGCGCGCCAAGGCGGCCCGCTGCCCCGTCGACGTGATCGCCTGACGCGGGCCCCTCGCGTCAGCGCATCGGTGGCGGGCGGAAGCCGATCGTCGGCACCGCGCGGCGCAGGGGCCAGCGGCGGGTGCCGGTGGGCAGCAGGTCGTCCAGGAAGGCGTAACGGCGCAGTGCGGAGCGGTCCTGGTCGTCGTAGGCCTTGGCGTGCTGCCACCAGGCCGCGATCTCGATCCAGCCGGGCGCCGACAGCGAACCGCCGAACTCCTGCACCGACAGCGCGGCCGTGAGGCACGCGAAGGCCAGCCGGTCGGCGAGGGCCCAGCCGGCAAGGGTGCCGGTGAGGAAGCCCGCGACGAAGACGTCCCCGGCTCCCGTGGGGTCCAGGGCCTCCACGGAGAGCGCCGGGACCTCGGCAGCCTGCCCGGCCGCGGAGTCCACCGCGTACGCGCCCTCGGGGCCCAGCGTGACCACCGCCAGGGGGACCAGCTCGGCCAGCTTGCGGGCGGCGGCGCGGGGGCAGTCGGTGCGGGTGTAGCGCATGGCCTCGGCCGCGTTCGGCAGGAAGGCCTCGCAGTGCGCCAGGTCGGCGAGGTCGGCGCGGTCCCAGCGGCCGCTGTCGTCCCAGCCCACGTCGGCGAAGATCCGGCTGCCCCGCCCGGCGGCGGTGCCGATCCACTCCTGCTGCGGGACCCCGGGAACGAGGGAGGCCACGCACGCCCGGCTCGGCGGCGGGCACGGCGGGGCGGGCTCCTCGGGCGGCGGGGCCTCGTGGCCGTGGCTGACCATGGTGCGCTCGCCCTCGTACGCCATGGAGACCGTGACCGGGGAGTGCCAGCCGGGGATCTTGCGGGACAGCGCCAGCTCGATGCCCTCGCCGCCGGCGAGGGAGTCCCAGCAGTAGTCCCCGTACACGTCGTCGCCGAAGGCGGCCGCGAGCGAGGTGCGCAGCCCCAGCCGGGCGAGGGCGGTCGCCATGTTGGCCACGCCGCCGGGGCTCGACCCCATGCCGCGCGCCCAGGACTCGGTGCCGCGGACGGGCGCGCTGTCGAGACCGGTGAAGATGATGTCCAGGAAGACCGTGCCGGTCAGGTACACATCGGTCTCCGGGTCGTCCGGCCCGCGTACCGCCGCGAGCGGGTCGAGGACGGGCTGGTCTTCCACCCGGGCTCCTCCCGGCCTGGTGTCGTTCCGACCGATCGTACGCGCGCCCGGGGCCGTGACCAGCGTTTGTCCGCGCGGGGACGCGGACGGATGCTGAGGGAAAGCGGATGACCCCAGGGGCTGGAGATGCCCGGACACTCGGCCGCACCACCGCAACTGATCGTGACCACGGGGCCGGACGCCGGACGGGCCTACGCCGTTCCGGCCGGCTACTGCGAGATCGGCAGGCTCGCCGGCAGCGGGATCCGGCTGGACGCGGAGGGCGTCAGCCGGCGGCACGCCGCGATGAACCGAGCCGGCAGCCACGTCGTGCTCAGCGACCTCGGCTCGACCAACGGCACCTACCTCAACGGGACCCTGCTCGACGCGCCGCGCCCCCTTCGCGACGGGGACCTGCTCCGCATCGGCCACGTCGAACTGCGGCTGTCGGTGGAGGCGGCCCGGCAGGGGCGCCCGTCCCCGGGGGACCCCGGCAACGACCCCGGGGAGGAGCCCGGGGAGGAGCCCGGGGAGGAGCCGGGCGGCACCACTCGCCCGCCGCCGGCCGTCCTCCACGACCTCGGGGACACCCGGGCCCCGTCCGGGCCCGGCGACACCCACCCCTACCCCTCCGGGCGCGCGCAGTACCTCGCCGGGCGCCGGCGCTACGGGGACGGCGGCGACGGGCGCGAGGCGGACCCCGGGGCCGCCGAGGAGGCCTGCACCGGGCTGTTCCGGGTGCGGGGGCCGGGGCGGGTGCTCATGGCCGCCGGGGTGCTGGTGGCGCTCGCCGGGTTCGCCGTCTGGGTGTCCCTGATCCTCAGCCTGCTCGGCGGTGCGGGCAGCGCGCAGGCCCCGCCGGATCCCTTTGCGGAGTCCCTGTGGGGGCTGCCGAAGGCACCGCTGGGCTTCACCGCGTTCGCGGCGGGCGCCGTGCTCTGCGCGGGCGGCGCGGCCCTGTCGAGGCACACCCGCGCACGGGGCGCGGCATCGGGGCGGCGTGGTCCCGGACGGCACCGGCACTGACCCTAGGACGGGTACGGGCACGGCGGCCCGGTACCCGGCCGCGGCGGCATACCAAAGCTTTGCCGGTCCTTTCCGCACGTGGCGACCTGGGCTGATCCGGCCTCGGGCGGCGATTCGGGGTCATCGCGCGTAGACAGCCCTTGACCAGCATGATCGGGACCCCTAGCGTCGCCGCGTCAACGAGCCCCGCAGGGCCGGGCGTACCCCTGAGCGCGTGGGCCCGGCCGTGTGCGCCCTCCGGCCGGATCCATCGAAGGAGCCCCCAGATGCCCGCAGCCAGACCGTCCGTGTTCACCCGCGGGCGCACCCGCACCCTCGCCGCCGCCGTCGCCGCGGTGGCGGCCGCCGCCACCCTCTACGGGGTCGGCGCGGCGACCGCGGACACCTCCGTGCCGCGCAGCGACAAGCAGATCCCCAACCTGACCGACGTGGTCAACGACATCAAGGCGTACTACGGCGACACCGTCGACGCCTCGGGCGAGCACCAGGCCTCGGCCGACGGCAACTACGCCAAGCAGGTCGCCGGCATCGAGAAGAAGGCCCAGGACTACCTGCGGGACGCCCTCGCGAAGTCCGCGCACCACCGCCACGGCAAGCCGGCGATCGTCCTGGACGTCGACGACACGTCCCTGCTGACGTACAACTACGAGCTCGAGGTGGGCTTCAACTACACGCCGGCCTCGAACGATGCCTACATCCAGAACAAGGACATGGCCCCGGTCCTCGGCATGCCCCAGCTGGCCAACTGGGCCGCCGACCACGGCGTGACGGTCTTCTGGATCACCGGCCGCCCGGAGACGCAGCGCGCCGCGAGCGTCCGCAACCTCGGGACCGCCGGCTACACCTCCGCCGCCGACCCGGCCCACTTCTTCCTGAAGAACAAGGTCGCGACCGACTACCTGCCCTGCTCCGCCCCGACGTGGACCTGCTCCACCGTCGACTACAAGGCGGGCACCCGGGCCCACATCGAGGCGCAGGGGTACGACATCGTCGCCAACTTCGGCGACCAGTACAGCGACCTGAACGGCGGTCACGCCGACAAGTCGTTCAAGCTCCCCAACCCGATGTACTACGTGCCCTGACCGGCGGCGGGCCGCCAGCCCGCGGTGCCCGTCCCGCCGCGCGGGGGGCGGGGGCCGCTGCGGCGGGCGCGGGCCAGCCACAGGCCCCGGCCCAGCGACCACAGCACCAGCCCGGCGACCAGGGGCCCGCCGAGCAGCATCGCCAGCCCGGCGCCGATGTTGGCGCCGATCACCCCGGCCGTCACCGTCCGCCAGATCGCGCCGGTCAGCAGCCCGGCCGCGAGCAGCGGTCCGATGACCTCCCACCACCGGCCGTCGAAGCGGTCCGGTCCGGGACGGGAGGCCCGGCCCAGCAGCACCGCCGCGCCGGTGGCCAGCACGGCCGCGGCCGCGCCGATCGCGGTCTCCGCCCCCGCCGGGATACCGAAGGGCCGTACCAGGTAGTCCAGTTCCGAGGGATCGAAGCCCGCGGCGTCCTGCCGGCCCATGAGCCCCCAGGTGGCGACGGGCGTGGTCACGATCAGCGTGACGGCCGCTGCGGGCCGCATCAGGTGCCTTCGCATGACTCCATGCTCCGCCCGCGCGCCACGGCCCGCATGAGTGCGCGTACTCAGACGGCACGCGCGGCCGCACTCAGAACGTGTGGGCGTCCACCTCGGCGAGGTACCGGGCGCGCAACTCCTCGTCGTCGTCGAGGAAGGCGGCCAGGAAGGAGTTGCGGGCGAGCCTGCGCAGGTCGTCCTCGCCGAGCGGGAGCGCGCCGGCAACGGCGTCGAAGGTGTCGCCCGCGTAGCCGCCGAAGTAGGCGGGGTCGTCGGAGTTCAGGGTGACCATCAGCCCCGCGTCGAGCATGGCGGGCAGCGGGTGGTCGGCGAGGGTGTCCACGCAGCGCAGCCGTACGTTGGACAGCGGGCAGACGGTCAGCGGCACCTGGTCGCGGACCAGCCGGGCCACCAGGTCCGGGTCCTCCATGCTGCGGATGCCGTGGTCGATCCGCTCGACGCCGAGCACGTCCAGTGCCTCCCGCACATACGCCGGGGGACCCTCCTCGCCCGCGTGCGCGACCCGGCGCAGACCCGCCGCCGCCGCGGCCTCGTACACCGCGCGGAACTTCGACGGCGGGTGGCCGACCTCGGCGGAGTCCAGGCCGACGGCGCTGATCCGGTGCAGGTGGGGCCGGGCGGCCTCGAAGGTCTCCAGCGCGGACTCGGCGGACTCGTCCCGCAGGAAGCACATGATCAGCCGC
Source organism: Actinacidiphila glaucinigra (assembly GCF_035918135.1). Classification (NCBI taxonomy): domain Bacteria; kingdom Bacillati; phylum Actinomycetota; class Actinomycetes; order Kitasatosporales; family Streptomycetaceae; genus Actinacidiphila; species Actinacidiphila glaucinigra. The sequence continues at coordinate 5,899,803 of NZ_CP109144.1, read as the reverse complement.
GTGCTGACGCCGTGCCGCTCCGGGGCGCGGTCCAGGGCCCTCGCCAGGCCCTCCACCACCGTGCCGAGCGGGACGCCGCGCGCGGTGTGCGCCTGCGGGTCGAAGAAGACCTCGGCGTGCCGCACACCCTGCGCGGCGGCGCGGGCGAGGTAGGCGTCGGCGAGGTCGGCGAAGTCCTGCTCCGTGCGGAGCACGGCCATGAGCGCGTAGTACAGGTCGAGGAAGGACTGCAGGTCGCTGAAGGAGTAGGCCTGCCGCAGCTCCTCGGTCGAGGCGTACGGCAGGTCGACCCCGTTCCGCTCGGCGAGGGCGAAGGCGAGCTCGGGTTCGAGGGTGCCTTCGATGTGCAGATGGAGTTCGGCCTTGGGGATGCTCACCCGGCAACCGTACAGGTCAGAGGCGTTTGGCTACGTCTGGCGGCGCTTCGGCACGGCGACCCGGCCGAGGTCCTGGGCGACCGTCAGCTCGCCCTCGAAGCCCGCGTCCCGCGCCTGGCGCTCGAAGTCCGCCGGTTCGGTGTAGCGCTGCGAGAAGTGCGTGAGCACCAGATGCCGGACACCGGACTCGGCCGCCACACGGGCCGCCTGACCGGCCGTCAGGTGCCCGTGCTCCTCGGCGAGCGCGGCGTCCTCGTCCAGGAAGGTCGACTCGATGACGAGCAGATCGCAGCCGTCGGCGAGGGCGTACACCGCGTCGCAGAGCCGGGTGTCCATCACGAAGGCGAAGCGCTGCCCCGGGCGCGGCTCGCTCACGTCGGCGAGCGTCACCCCGTCCACCTCGCCCTCGCGCTGCAGCCGGCCCACCGCCGGGCCGGTGATGCCGTGCGCGTCCAGGCGCTCCGGCAGCATGCGGCGCCCGTCGGGCTCGACCAGCCGGTAGCCGTACGCCTCCACCGGGTGCGACAGCCGGCGCGCCTCCAGCAGGAAGGCGCCGGAGTCGACCAGCACCACCGCCTCGCCCTTCACCGGTTCCTCGCGCAGGGCCACCGTCTCGCGGTAGGCGGTGGCGTAGCGCAGCCGGTCGAAGAAGCGGCGGCCGGACTCGGGGTAGTGGGCCGTGACGGGGTGCGGCACCCGGTCGAGGTTGATCCGCTGGATCACCCCGGCGAGGCCCAGGCTGTGGTCCCCGTGGAAGTGGGTCACGCACAGCCTGGTCAGGTCGTGCGCCGCCACACCGGCCCGCAGCATCTGGCGCTGTGTGCCCTCCCCCGGGTCGAAGAGGATGCCCTCGGCGTCCCAGCGCAGGAAGTAGCCGTTGTGGTTGCGGTGCCGGGTGGGAACCTGGCTGGCCGTGCCGAGCACGACCAGTTCACGTGCGGACACCGGCGGTTATCCGGGCGGCCACTCGAGGCCACGGCCGCCCAGCACGTGGGCGTGCGCGTGGAAGACGGTCTGGCCCGCGCCCGCGCCGGTGTTGAAGACGATCCGGTAGCCGCTGCCGTCCACCTTGTCCTCGGTCGCCACCTCGCCCGCCTCCCGCAGCACGTCCGCGGCGAGTTGGGGCGCCCGGGCGGCCAGCGAGGCGGCGTCCGGGTAGTGCGCCTTGGGGATGACCAGGACGTGCGTCGGCGCCTGGGGGTTTATGTCGCGGAACGCGACGGTCGTCTCGGTCTCCCGCACGACGGTCGCGGGGATGCTCCCCGCGACGATCTTGCAGAACAGGCAGTCCGCCTGCGGCTCTCCCGCCACCTGACGCCTCCGTCCAGGGGTTGATCAGTACGTCCCGCATGCTACCGGTGCCCCCCGCGGCGGCGCGCCGTCGCGGGGCCCGGGTCGCGCCGGGCCCCGCTCCCGCCGCTACGGCAACGGGGGCGCGGTGCGGGCCGGATGCGCCGCCAGCGCCTCCAGGGCGAGGCGGACGGCCTCGTCCAGCTGCGGGTCGCGCCCGGCGGCCGAGTCCTGCGGGGTGTGGACGACCTCGACATCCGGGTCGACGCCGTGGTTCTCCACGTCCCAGCCCATGCCCTCCAGCCACGTGGCGTACTTCGGCTGGGTGACCAGCGTCCCGTCGACCAGGTGGTAGCGGGAGTCGATGCCGATGACGCCGCCCCAGGTCCTGGTGCCCACCACGGGCCCGATCCCCAGCGCCTTGATCGCCGCGTTGACGATGTCGCCGTCCGAGCCCGAGAACTCGTTGGCGACGGCCACGACGGGCCCGCGCGGCGCGTCCAGCGGGTAGCTGAAGGGGGGCAGCCCGCGCGGCAGGTCCCAGCCCACGATCCGCCGCGCCAGCTTCTCCACGACCAGCTGCGAGGTGTGGCCGCCGCGGTTCTCCCGCACGTCCACGACCAGCCCCTCCCGCACGACCTCCACGCGCAGGTCGCGGTGGAGCTGGGCCCAGCCGGAGCCGACCATGTCGGGGACGTGCAGATACCCCAGCCGGCCACCGGACAGCTCGTGCACGTACGCCCGGCGCCCGGCGACCCAGTCGTGGTAGCGCAGCGGCTCCTCGTCCGCGATGGGCACGACGACCACATGGCGCGCCGCCCCGCCGTCGGCGGGGCCGACGGTGAGCTCGACGGGCTTGCGCACGGTGCCGATCAGCAGCGGGCCGGGGCCGGTCAGCGGGTCCACGGGCCGTCCGTCCACCGCGAGGATCGCGTCGCCCGCGCGGACCGCGGCGCCCGGCGCCGCCAGCGGGGAGCCGGCCCGCGGGTCGGAGGTCTCCGAGGGCAGCACCCGCTCCACGCGCCACACGCCGTCCGCGTCCCGGGCGAGGTCCGCGCCCAGCAGGCCCTGGCGGTGGAGCCCGTCGCCGCGGCCGCCGGCGGGCATGACGTAGGCGTGCGAGGTGCCGAGCTCGCCCGCCACCTCCCAGAGCAGGTCGACGAGGTCGTCGTGGGTGGCGACGCGGTCCAGGACGGGCCGGTAGCGCTCGCGCACGCCGTCCCAGTCGACGCCGCCCATGTCGGCGCGCCAGAAGTTGTCCCGCATCAGGCGGTGCGACTCGTCGTACATCTGGCGCCACTCGGCCTGCGGGTCCACGGTGACACGGACCCGGGAGAGGTCGACGGTGACGTTGCTGTCGGTCTCGTCCTCGGACGGGGCCGACTTGTGGTCGGCCGCGGCGACCCGCAGCCGGTGACCGGACGTCACCAGCACCTTGTTGCCGTCGCCGCTGACGGCGAAGTCGTCGGCGTCGTCGGCGATGTCCTCCACGCGCAGCTGCTTGAGGTCGTAGCGCTCCAGCGCGGTGGACGGCGGCTCGGCCTCGGGCGAGGCCAGGCTCGCGCCCAGGACCCCGCGCACGGGGTGACGCAGCCACAGGACGCCGTCCTTGGCCGCGCGCAGCGTGGAGTAGCGGGCCGCCTCCACGGGGAAGGGGACGATGCGGTCGGCCAGGCCCTCGGCGTCCACCTTGGTGACGGGCGTGCGGGGCCGGTCCTCGCCGTCCTCCTTGCGGGAGTCCTTCTTGCCCTCGTCCTGGCCGCGGTCGTCGCCGTCCTTGTCCTCGGCGGAGAAGTCGACCGGCCGCCCGTGGCGCTGCGGGCCGAAGGGCGAGGGCGTGGTGGCGGCGAGGGTGATCAGGTGGGGGCGGCAGGCGCGGAGGAAGGCGAGGTCGAAGACGTGGTCGTCGTAGACCGGGTCGAAGGAGCGCTCGGACAGGAACGCCAGGTGCTTGCCGTCGGCGGTGAAGGCGGGCGAGAAGTCCCGGAAGCGCAGCGGGGTCGCGTCGACGACGGTGAGGTCGGCGGTCGAGGCCAGCTTGAGCCGGCGCAGCGGATCGGGTCCGGCGTGCGACCAGGCGAGCCAGGCCGAGTCGGGCGAGAAGGCGAGGCCGGTGGCGTGGCCGTGCTCGCCCTCCACGACGGTGCGCACCTCGCCGGTCTGGGCCTCGACGAGCAGCACCCGGCCGTCGTGCGAGGCGACGGCGATCCGGTGGCCGTCCGGTGAGACGGTCATCGCCAGGACCCGCCCGAGCCGCCCCGCCGCCAGCCTGCGGGGCGCGGCCGGACCGGTGCCCGCGGCGGGGGCGATCTCCAGCGCGTCCTCGCCCTCGGCGTCGGTGACCCAGACGACCTGCTGGTCGCCCTCGCCTCCGAACACCCGCGGCAGCCGTGTGCGCACCCCCGGCTCGGCCGACAACGCCCGTGCCGGGCCGCCGCGGTGGGTGACCCAGTGCGTGGTGCCGCGGATCTCGACAGCACTGCCGCGGCCGGTGTGGTCGGGCCGCGCGTCGCCGAGGTGGTGGGCCGCGTGGATCGGGTGCGGCTGCAGGTCGGCGCGCTGGCCGCCGAGGCGCACCTCGACCGGGCGGGCCTCGGCACCGTCGAGGTCGTCCAGCAGGAACAGCCGGCCGGTGCTGGTGTAGACGACGCGGGAGCCGTCGGTGGCGGCCTGCCGCGCGTAGAAGCCGCCGTCCGCCACGGAGGTGTGGCGGCGCAGGTCCGCGCCGTCGGGGAGGCTGGAGTAGACCGCGCCGACGCCCTCGTGGTCGGAGAGGAAGGCGATCCTGTCCCCCACCCACATCGGGTACTCCACGTTGCCGTCCAGGCCGGCGTGGATCCGCTCGAACTCCCCCTCGCCCGTGCGGTCGATCCACAACTTGCCCGCGGTGCCGCCCCGGTAGCGCTTCCAGGCCGCCGCCTCACGTCCCATCGTGGCCGAGAGCAGCAGCACGGCCCCGTCCGGCCCGTGGGCGACTGCCCCGACCGGACCGTACGGCAGCGTCGAGGCGGGACCGCCGTCGACCGGGATCGCCCGCGCCCAACTGCGGCGCAGCGACGCCTGCCCGTACGTGCTGATGGCGAGCACGTCGCCGCCGGGCGTCCAGCCCCGCACGGAGGTGCGCCCGCTGCCCCAGTGCGTCAGCCGCTTCGACGGCCCGCCGTCGGCGGCCGCGACGTGCACCTCGGGTGCGCCGTCCCGCGTGGAGGTCCACGCGATGAGCGTCCCGTCGGGCGAGAACCGCGGATGGCCGACCGGCATGTTGTCGGCGCTGACCCGCCAGGCCCGCCCGGTGCCGTCCAACGGGGCGGCCCAGACGTCGTCCTCGGCGGTGAAGGTGATCAAGTCACCGTGCAGGTGCGGGAAGCGGAGGTACGCGGGATGCGAAGGCTGCGGCTGCGTCACGTCGTCACATTAACCACCCGGCGCCCGGCTGGTCAGGGGTTTTCGATCTCATTGCCCGCCGGGGGGACGCCACCTCGGCGTCCGCGTCAGCCCCAGCGTCCGGTACGGCCCAGCAGGAGGGCCGTCGCGGCGACACCGGCGGTGGAGGTGCGCAGCACGCTGGCGCCGAGGCGGTACGGCTTCGCGCCGGCCGCGGCGAAGGCGTCGAGCTCCTCCGGGGAGACCCCGCCCTCGGGGCCGACGACGAGCACGATGTCGCCCTCGGGCGGCAACGGGGCCGTGGCGAGCGGCTCCGAGCCCTCCTCGTGGAGGACCGCGGCGAACGCGGCGCCGGACAGCAGCCCGGCCAGCTGACGAGTCGTCATCGGCTCGGCGACCTCCGGGAACCGCAGCCGCCGGGCCTGCTTGGCCGCCTCCCGGGCGGTGGACCGCCACTTGGCCAGCGACTTGGCGCCGCGCTCGCCCTTCCACTGGGTGATGCAGCGCGCGGCGGCCCACGGCACGACCGCGTCGACGCCGACCTCGGTCATGGTCTCGACGGCGAGTTCGCCCCGGTCGCCCTTGGGCAGCGCCTGGACGACGGTGATCCGCGGACGGGGTTCGGCCTCCTCGCGGACCTCGGCGACGGCGACCTCGAGCGTGTCCTTGCCGTCGACGGCCGCCACCGTGCCGTACGCGCCGCGTCCCAGGCCGTCGGTGAGCACGATCTCCTCGCCGGCCCGCAGCCGGCGCACGGACACCGCGTGCCGCCCCTCGGGGCCGGAGAGCGTGATGCGGTCCGGGCCCAGCGCGCCGGGCTCGACGACGAAGACGGGTGCGGTCACGGCGCGGTCCTCGGGGAGCGGTGGGTCAGGGCGGCCATGCGCCCATCGTTTCACGGCACGCGACGGCCCGCGGTCCAGGGTGCGTGCACCCTCGGCCGCGGGCCCGTGAGCGAGGCGGTGTCGGCCTAGCGCCCGTTGAACGCGTCCTTGAGGCGGGAGAACAGCCCCTGCTGGCCCGGCTGGAACTGCCCCAGGGGCCGCTCCTCGCCGCGCAGCTTCGCCAGGCGGCGCAGCAGTTCCTCCTGCTCCGGGTCGAGCTTGCCCGGGGTCTGGACCTCGACGTGCACGATGAGGTCGCCCCGGCCGCCGCCCCGCAGGTGCGTGACGCCGCGCTGGTGGAGCGGGATCGACTGGCCGGACTGTGTCCCGGGCCGGATGTCGATCTCCTCCAGCCCGTCCAGGGTCTCCAGCGGGACCTTGGTGCCCAGCGCCGCCGCCGTCATCGGGATGGTGACGGTGCAGTGCAGGTCGTCACCGCGCCGCTGGAACATCTGGTGCGGGAGCTCGCGGATCTCGACGTAGAGGTCGCCGGCGGGACCACCGCCGGGGCCGACCTCGCCCTCGCCCGCGAGCTGGATGCGGGTGCCGTTGTCGACACCGGCCGGGATCTTGACCGTCAGCGTGCGCCGCGAGCGGATCCGGCCGTCGCCCGCGCACTCCGGGCACGGGTTGGGGACGACGGTGCCGAAGCCCTGGCACTGGGGGCACGGGCGGGAGGTCATGACCTGGCCGAGGAAGGACCGCGTGACCTGCGAGACCTCACCGCGGCCGCGACACATGTCACACGTCTGCGCGGTCGTGCCCGGGGCGGCGCCCTCGCCGTGGCAGGTGTTGCAGACGATGGCCGTGTCGACCTGGATGTCCTTGGTCGTGCCGAAGGCCGCCTCGTCCAGCTCGATCTCCAGCCGGATCATCGCGTCCTGGCCGCGCCGGGTGCGCGAGCGCGGGCCGCGCTGGGACGCAGTGCCGAAGAAGGCGTCCATGATGTCGCTGAAGTTGCCGAAGCCCTGGCCGAAGCCCGCGCCCGCGCCCGCACCGCCGCCGTTGGCGGACAGCGGGTCGCCGCCGAGGTCGTAGACCTGCTTCTTCTGCGGGTCCGAGAGCACCTCGTAAGCGGCGTTGATCTCCTTGAACCGCTCCTGGGTCTTCGGATCCGGATTGACGTCCGGGTGCAGCTCTCGCGCGAGACGGCGGAAGGCCTTCTTGATCTCGTCCGGTCCTGCGTCGCGGCGCACGCCGAGCACGGCGTAGTAGTCCGTGGCCACTACGACTCCGCCAGGATCTGTCCGACGTAACGTGCCACTGCGCGTACCGCTCCCATCGTTCCGGGGTAGTCCATGCGGGTCGGTCCGACCACGCCGAGTTTCGCCACCGCCTCGTCGCCCGAACCGTAGCCGACGGAGACGACCGATGTGGAGTTCAGGCCCTCATGGAAGTTCTCGTGACCGATTCTCACCGTCACGCCCGAATCCTTGGCCTCGCCCAGCAGCTTGAGGAGCACCACCTGCTCCTCGAGCGCCTCCAGCACCGGGCGGATCGTCAGCGGGAAGTCGTGCCCGAAGCGGGTCAGGTTGGCCGTGCCGCCGAGCATGATCCGCTCTTCGGTCTCCTCGACCAGGGTCTCCAGGAGTGTGGCGAGCACCACCTGGACGGAGGGCCGGTCGTCGGGCTCGAAGCCCTCGGGGAGCTCCTGCACCAGCGGCGGGACGTCGCTGAAGCGGCGCCCCACCACCCGGCTGTTCAGCCGGGCGCGCAGGTCGGCCAGCACGGTCTCGCCGACCGGTGCCGGGACGTCCACCAGCCGCTGCTCCACCCGTCCGGTGTCCGTGATCAGCACCAGCATGACCCGGGCCGGGGCGAGCGCGAGCAGCTCGACGTGGCGCACCGTCGAGCGGGTGAGCGACGGGTACTGGACGATCGCGACCTGCCGGGTCAGCTGCGCCAGCAGCCGGACCGTGCGGGCCACCACGTCGTCGAGGTCGACGGCGCCGTCCAGGAAGTTCCCGATGGCCCGGCGCTCGGCGCCGGACAGCGGCTTGACACTGGTCAGCCGGTCGACGAAGAGCCGGTAGCCCTTGTCGGTCGGCACGCGGCCGGCGCTGGTGTGGGGCTGCTGGATGTAGCCCTCGTCCTCCAGCACGGCCATGTCGTTGCGGACGGTGGCCGGGGACACGCCGAGGGCGTGCCGCTCGGTCAGCGCCTTGGAGCCGACCGGCTCCTCGGTGCCCACGTAGTCCTGGACGATGGCACGCAGCACTTCCAGCCGTCGTTCACTGAGCATCGCGCACCTCCAGTCGCTCGGTCACCGTGCGGGTCGTGTCGCCCCCCGTGGCCTGGCACTCCTCTTGGCTGAGTGCCAGTTTTCCCCAAGTCAGTGTACGGCGGGGTGGCAAGACCTCGGCAAGGGCCGTCCACGGGTTCGGTCCCAGGACGTCCTTGACCGGCCACCGTAGCGGGCGCGGGGCACGTCGCGGGGATACCGTCACGTTGTGGAGACCACACCGACCGCGCCGGGCTCCCCCGGCGGCTGGGAACAGCTCGCCCCGGGCGTCGCACGGCGGCGGCTGCCCTTCCTCGACGTGACCGTCGGGGTGGTCGTCGGCGACGACGGCGTGCTGCTGATCGACACGGGCTCCTCCGTCCCCGAGGGCGCCGGACTCCGCCGGGAGGTCCGCGAACTGACCGGGCGGGACGTGACGCACATCGCACTCACCCACGGCCACTTCGACCACGTCTTCGGCACCGCCGCCTTCGAGGGCGTCCAGGTCTTCGGGGAGATGACCCTCGACACCTACCTCGGCCGCGAGCGCTTCTCGCTGGGCCTGGACGCGGTCGAGCACGGCGCCGGCGAGGCCGAGTCCGCGCAGGCGGCGGAGGCCCTCGTGCGCCCCGGTCACCTCGTGGACGGCTCCTACGAACTCGACCTCGGCGGCGACCGGCAGGTCCTGCTGGTCCACCCGGGTGAGGGACACACCACGCACGACCTGGCGGTGGTCGTGCCGGGCACGCGGGCCGTGGTCTTCTGCGGCGACCTCGTCGAGGAGTCCGGCGAGCCCCAGGCCGGGCCCGACGCCGCCCCGCACGCCTGGCCCGCCGCCCTGGACCGGCTGCTCCTGCTGGGCGGCGAGACCGCGCTGTACGTGCCGGGCCACGGCGCCGTCGTCGACGCCCGATTCGTCCGCGCCCAACGGGACGCGCTCGCCGCCCGGTTCGGATCCGCCTGAGCGGCGCGCCGCGCGGATACGATCCCAGGCATGCGCAGCCGCAGCTACGACCCCGACCTCACCCCGCCGTGGAAACGGCCCGCCACGCCCGCGCCCGAGGTCGCCGCCGAGCGGGACCTGGTGGTGGAGGAGGTCTCCACCGGCTTCTGCGGCGCGGTCGTCCGGTGCGAGAAGACCGCCGAGGGCCCCACGGTCACCCTCGAGGACCGCTTCGGCAAGCACCGCGTGTTCCCGTTGGCGCCCCGCGGCTTCCTCCTGGAGGGCCGCGTGGTCACCCTCGTGCGCCCCTCCGCCGCCGCCCCCGCGGCCGGCCCCCGGCTGACCGCCTCCGGCTCCCTCGCCGTCCCCGGCGCCCGGGCCCGGGTCGCCCGCGCCGGCCGGATCTACGTCGAGGGCCGCCACGACGCGGAACTGGTCGAGCTCGTCTGGGGCGACGACCTGCGGGTCGAGGGCGTCGTCGTCGAGTACCTGGACGGCGTCGACGACCTCCCCGCCATCGTCGCCTCCTTCGCCCCCGGCCCGGACGCCCGCCTCGGCGTGCTCGTCGACCACCTCGTGCCCGGCAGCAAGGAGTCCCGGATCGCCGCGGAGGTCACCGGCGAGCACGTCCTGGTCGCCGGCCACCCCTACATCGACGTCTGGGAGGCCGTGAAGCCCTCCTCCCTCGGCATCCCCGCCTGGCCGGCCGTCCCCCGCGGCCAGGACTGGAAGACCGGCGTGTGCCGCGCCCTGGGCTGGCCGGAGAACACCGGCGCCGCCTGGCAGCGCATCCTGGGCGCCGTCCACTCCTACAAGGACCTCCAGCCCGAACTGCTGGGGCCCGTGGAGGAGCTGATCGACTTCGTCACAGCCCCGGGCTGAGTCAGTCGACCAGGTCCCTGACGACGGCGTCGGCGAGCAGACGGCCGCGCAGGGTGAGGACGGCGCGGCCCTCACGGTAAGGACCGGTCTCCAGGAGGCCGTCCCTCACGGCACGCTCCGCGGCCCCGGCGCCCGCCGGCGCGAGCACGTCCAGCGGACAGCCCTCGGACAGCCTCAGCTCCAGCAGGATCCGCTCCACCCGGCGGTCCTCCGCCGCCAGTACCTCACGGCCCGCCCCGGGACTGCGGCCCTCGGCGAGCGCCGCCGCGTACGCCGCCGGGTGCTTCACGTTCCACCACCGCACCCCGCCCACGTGGCTGTGCGCGCCGGGCCCGGCGCCCCACCAGTCCGCCCCGGTCCAGTACAGCTCGTTGTGGCGGCACCGGGCCGCCTGCGAGGTCGCCCAGTTCGACACCTCGTACCAGCCGTAGCCGGCCGCCGCCAGGCGCTCCTCCGCGATCAGGTAGCGGTCCGCGTGCACGTCGTCGTCCGTCATCGGCACCTCGCCGCGCCGGATCCTGCGCGCCAGCTGCGTGCCCTCCTCCACGATCAGCGCGTACGCCGACACATGGTCGGGCCCCGCGCCGATCGCGGCGTCCAGCGACGCCCGCCAGTCGTCGTCCGACTCCCCGGGCGTGCCGTAGATCAGATCCAGGTTGACGTGCTCGAACCCCGCCGCCCGCGCCTCCGCCACACACTGCTCCGGGCGGCCCGGCGTGTGCCGCCGGTCCAGCACCTGCAGCACGTGCGGACGGGCGCTCTGCATCCCGAACGAGAGCCGCGTGTACCCCCCGGCCCGCAGCTCCTCCAGGTACGCCGGGTCCACGGACTCCGGGTTCGCCTCCGTGGTGACCTCCGCGCCTTCCGCCAGGCCGAACTCGTCCCGGATCGCCCCCAGCATCCGGGCCAGGTCCGCGGCCGGCAGCAGGGTCGGCGTCCCGCCTCCGACGAACACGGTCTCGACGCGGCGGGGGTCGTCGCCCAGCAGCTTGCGGGCCAGCCGGATCTCGTCGACCAGGGTGTCCGCGTAGTTCTCCCGGGAGGCGAGCACGCCCCCGGTGCCGCGCAGCTCGGCGGCGGTGTAGGTGTTGAAGTCGCAGTACCCGCAGCGGGTGGCGCAGTACGGGACGTGCAGGTAGAACCCCAGCGGGCGGGAGTCCGCGCCCTGCAGCGCGGTCGGCGGGAGCGCGCCGTCCTCCGGCATGGGCTCCCCGTCGGGCAGTACGGATGGCATGCGTCCCATTGTCCGCCATCCCCTCCGAGGGCGGTTCCGTCCCCTCGGGGTGCGTTGTGTGGGGCCCGGTTGTTGTGCGCGGGTCCGTTGTGGTTGCGGGCCGGGTGCCCCGGGCTGCCCGGTTGTCGTGTGCGGGTCCGTTGCGCCTGCGGCGGGCGGTTTCCCCGCCCTCCCGCCCTCCCCCAGCCTTCGGCCGGGGGGACCCCCATCCGGCGCGGTCAGTGAACGCCTCGCAGGGTGCGTGGTGGGCCGGGGGCGGGGCCTCCGGGGCTGCACGTCCTGGACTGGGTTATTTACGTGCATGGCGGGCGGTATTTGTTGTGCCCGGATGCCGCACACAAATATCCCGCAGCGTCCAGAACATCCACCCCTACGACCCCGCCCCCTCCGAATCGTGGGGCGACCAACGGCCGGTGGGGGGGGTGATGGGGGGCCGCCCCTCCCCACACCGCGGGGAGCTGCCCCCAGCAGGGGGTCCCCAGCCGCAGGCGAGCAAGGGTGCACGCACCCGTGGCCCGGGGCACCTCCCACGGGACGAGTGACGCACCTCACCCACCGGCGCTCCAGGGCATTGCCTATGTCACGGCGATGCCGAAGGCCGCCAGGCGGCAGATCACGACGAGCCCCGATGCGGGGACGCACCCTGACCTCCGGCGGGCGGCCGACCCGCAACCAGGTTCAGTCTTGGAACCACACCGAATCAGGCCGCCCCCCTGGCCGAAGGCCGAAATCGGGCAGGAACGCGCACACGACAACGGGCCGCTCAGCAGGGCGCCATACCGCCGGGCATCGGCCCGAACACCCCCTTCCGGTCCGATCGCGCCGGAACCGGCGCGGGCCTCAGCCACCACCCCCATGGCCGTGGGCGTTCGGTAAGACGCGTGCGGCAACCCCGGACTGCCCTCTGACCACCCTCCGGCCGTCAGTCGCCCGCGATACGGAGGGGGTGGGGTCGTAGGGGTGGATGTTCTGGACGCTGCGGGATATTTGTGTGCGGCATCCGGGGCACAACAAGTACCGCCCGCCATGCACGTAAATAACCCAGTCCAGGACGTGCAGCCCCGGAGGCCCCGCCCCCGGCCCACCATGCACGCGCGAGGCGGTCACTGACCGCGCCGGGCAATCGGGGGGCGGGCGGGAGAACCGCCCGCCGCAGGCGCAAACGACCCGCACACAACCACCGGGCACCCCGGCGCACCCGCCCGCAGGCACAACGCACCCGCACACAACAACGGGCCGCAAGGGGCACCCCTCGCGGAAAGGGCCCTCACTGGGCCTGAAGCACGAGCACCGCGAGATCATCATCCGGCGGCGCCACGTCGTACTCGTGCACCGCTCGCCGGATCCGCTCCGCCACCCCCGCCGCCCCCAGCCCGGCGCAAGCCGCCAGCACGGCCGCGAGCCCGTCGTCGTCGTCGAACTGGCGGCTCCCGTTGCGCCGCTCCGTCACCCCGTCCGTGACGCACAGCAACGTGTCCCCCGGGGCCAGCCGGAACGATTCGCTGCGGTACCGCGCGTCGTCCGTGATCCCCAGCAGTATCTGCGGCACCGCGGCGGGCCGTACCGCGCCGTCTCCTGTGAGCAGGAGCGGAAGGGGGTGCCCGGCACTGGCCAGGGTGCACAAGGCGCCGCCACCCGAACCGCCTCCCGGCGCACCCTCCCCCGCCCCCTCCGGCACGATCTCCCCGTACAGCAGGGAGAGGAACCGCGGTCCCGCGTCCCACCCCGGCCCGAGCGCGTCACCGAGCGTGGCCGCCGCGGCCTCGTCCGCGAGCGCGCGGTTGAGCCGGTCGAGGACCTCCGTGACGCCGTACCCCTCGCGCGCGAGCAGCCGCATGACGGGCCGGGCGAGGCCGGTGACCGCGGCGGCCTCGGGGCCGTTGCCCTGGACGTCGCCGAGGGCGAAGCACCAGCGGCCGCCGCCCGCGGGGAAGAGATCGTAGAAGTCGCCGCCGACGACGTCGGCACGCGTGGGCTCGTAGACGACGGCCGTGTCGACGCCCGGCACCGCGCCGAGCCCCGCGGGCAGCAGGCCGCGCTGCAGCACCCGGCTGATCATGGCCTGGCGCGTGTACTGGCGGGCGGTGCCCACCGCCAGTGCGACGCGGCGCGCGAAGTCCTCGATGAGGCCGATGACCTCGTCGGGGAAGCGCATCAGCCCGGTGCGCCCGAGCAGCAGCGTGCCGTGGCAGCGGCCGCCGGTGACGAGGGGGCAGGCGAGCGCCGCGCCGACCGCGTCCGTGCCCTGGGCGGTGGCGGGCCACGGCCAGGGCACGGCGCCGGCGCGGGAGGCGGGCGGCGGCGGTTCCTTCTCCAGCACCATGCGCAGCCCGTCGATGCTGCTCTCCGAGGCGTGCCAGACGCGCGCCAGGCGGGGCTCGGTGCCCTCGGGCCCGTCCCCAAAGAGCCAGACGGCGCACCAGTCGGCGAGGCGGGGCACGAGCAGCTGCCCGGCGAGCGAGGCGACCATGTCCTCGTCGAGCTGCCCGGCGAGCAGGTCGGAGGCCTCGGCGAGGAAGGAGAGCGAGCCGCGGTTGATCCACTCGCTGTCGTGCCGCCGCGGCAGGCGGTGCGCCGTCGGCGCGAGGATCTCGGTGGCGCGCAGTCCGCGCATCAGGGCGCGGTCGGCCTCGGGGGCCGGCGGCAGCGTCCCCGCGGGCTCGCGGTCGGCGGCCAGCCGGCACCAGATGGTCTTGAGCTCGCGCCGGTAGGTGATGCCCCACTCCTCGGAGAGCGCGGAGACGAGCTGCAGTCCGCGCCCTCCGTCGCGGCCCTCGCGGGCGAGTTCGGCCCGGTCGCGGACGACCCGGGCCGGGTGGTGGTCGGAGACCTCGACGACGAGTCCGCCCTCCTCGCGTCCGCCGGGCGCCGCGCTCTCCAGCCGGCAGAGCAGTTCGACGGTGGTGCCGGCGTGGATGACGGCGTTCGTGACGAGTTCGCTCACGAGCAGCACCGCGTCGTCAACGAGGTGGTCGCCGATGCTCTCGGCCGGCCAGGGCTCCTCGGTGGTCCACTCGGCCAGCGCGGCACGGACGAACTTCCTTGCCGCGGAGGCCGCCAGCTGGTTGCCGGGCAGGCTGGTACGGGAAACGAACTCCCGTGGCATGGAATCTGGCCCCACTGTGCGGCTCCCGAGCAGATCCGGCATTGCGCCCTTAACGGCACGCCCAGCGTGACAGACTGAGCGCGCTCATAAGCGCCGAGTCACCGAAGAAGGCCGTCATGGCTCTTAAATCGGCTGTTCCCGCACCGAAAACCGCGACTCCTGCGCGTCCGCGTGTCGCCGACCCGCCTACGGACGGTGAGTGGATACGCGCGGCGGAACTGCGGCCGCTGCTGACGGCGATGCGCTCCCTGTGCGACGGCGACTTCCGGGTACGGCTGGGCGACGGGACGGAGGGGGTGCTGGCCGAACTCGCCGGAACGTTCAACCGGATCGTCGCCCGCGAGCAGCACTTCTCCGCCGAACTGGACCGCGTCAAGCGGGAGGTCGTACGCCGGGGCAGGCTGGACGAGCGGCTCGCGGAGAGCCCGGGCCAGGGCTCCTGGGCGATGAGCGTGCAGGCGGCGAACTCCCTCATCGACGCGCTGGTCATCCCGGCGGCGAACGCCACCCGTGTGCTGGACGCCGTCGCGGACGGGGACCTGACCCAGCGGGTGGACCTGCACGACGGCAGCCGGCCGCTCCGCGGGGACCTGCGCAGGCTCGGCCGGGCGGTCAACCGCATGGTGGACCAGCTGTCGCTGTTCACCGGCGAGGTGACCCGGGTGGCCCGCGAGGTCGGCACCGAAGGCCGGCTCGGCGGCCGCGCCAAGGTGCGGGGGCTGTCCGGCAGTTGGCGGGACGTGACCGAGGCGGTCAACAGGATGGCGGCCCGGCTGACCGCCCAGGTCCGCGACATCGCGCTGGTGACGACAGCGGTGGCGCGGGGCGACCTGACCCGCGAGGTGACGGTCGAGGCGACAGGTGAGCTGCTGGAGCTCAAGCTCACCGTCAACACGATGGTGGACCAGCTCTCCGCCTTCGCCGACGAGGTGACCCGGGTGGCGCGCGAGGTCGGCACCGAGGGCCAACTGGGCGGCCGCGCCCAGGTCCGCGGCGTCTTCGGGGTCTGGAAGGACCTCACCGACAACGTCAACTTCATGGCGTCCAACCTCACCTCCCAGGTCAGGAACATCGCCCAGGTGACGACCTCGGTGGCGAACGGCGACCTGTCGAAGAAGATCACGGTCGACGCCCGCGGCGAGATCCTGGAGCTCAAGGACACCATCAACACGATGGTCGACCAGCTCCGCGGCTTCGCGGACGAGGTGACCCGGGTGGCCCGCGAGGTCGGCACCGAAGGCCGGCTCGGCGGCCGGGCACAGGTCCGCGGCGTCTCCGGCGTCTGGAAGGACCTCACCGACAACGTCAACTTCATGGCCGACAACCTGACCTCCCAGGTCAGGAACATCGCCCAGGTCGCCACCGCCGTCGCCCAGGGCGACCTGTCGAAGAAGATCGACGTCGACGCGCGCGGCGAGATCCTGGAGCTGAAGACGACCATCAACACGATGGTGGACACGCTGTCGTCCTTCTCCTCCGAGGTGACCCGGGTCGCCCGTGAGGTCGGCAGCGAGGGCCAGCTGGGCGGCCAGGCCCGCGTGGAGGGCGTCTACGGCACGTGGAAGCGGCTGACGACGGGGGTGAACGAGCTGGCGTCCAACCTCACCACCCAGGTGCGGGCCATCGCCGAGGTGGCCTCCGCCGTCGCCCAGGGCGACATGTCGCGCAGCATCGCCGTCGAGGCGCAGGGCGAGGTCGCCGAGCTGAAGAACAACGTCGACCTGATGGTGGCCAACCTGCGCGAGACCACCCGCGCCAAGGACTGGCTGGAGTCCAACCTGGCCCGTCTGGCCGGCCTGATGCAGGGGCACCGCGACCTGATGGAGGTCGCGGACCTCATCCTGCGCGAACTGACCCCGCTGGTGAACGCCCAGTACGGGGCGTTCTTCCTCGCCGAGACCGACGCCGACCGCAGTGGCACCGCCCAGCCGCGGGCCCCGCGCGGGCTGGCCTTCATCGCGGGGTACGGCTCGGCGCAGGGCGCCACCGTGGACACCCCCGGCATGCCCGGCCACGGGCTGGTGCGGCAGGCGGCGATGGAGAAGAAACGCATCCTCGTGGAGGAGGCGCCGCCCGACTACATCACGATCACCTCGGGTCTCGGCGAGGCCGCCCCGGCCAGTGTCGTGATCATCCCCATCCTCTTCGAGGACGAACTGCTCGGCGTCATCGAGCTGGCCTCCTTCTCCCGCTTCTCCGACGTCCACCTGGCCTTCTTCGACCAGTTCGTGAGCACCATCGGCGTGGCGATCAACACGATCATCGCCAACTCCCGCACGGAGTCGCTGCTGTCGGAGTCCCAGCGGCTCGCCCAGCAGCTGCAGGAGCGCTCGGACGAACTCCAGCGGCAGCAGGGCGAGCTGCAGCGCTCCAACGCCGAACTGGAGGAGAAGGCGGCCCTGCTGGCCACCTCGTCGCAGTACAAGTCCGAGTTCCTGGCCAACATGTCGCACGAGCTGCGCACCCCGCTCAACTCGCTGCTGATCCTGGCCCGGCTGCTCGCGGACAACCCGGACGGCCATCTGTCCGAGCAGGAGGTGCACTTCGCCACCACGATCCACCGCTCCGGCTCGGACCTGCTGCAACTGATCAACGACATCCTGGACCTCTCCAAGATCGAGGCGGGGCGGATGGACCTCCGTCCCAAGAAGCTGCCGCTGATCAAGCTGCTGGACTATGTGCACGCCACCTTCCGGCCGATCACCCTGGACCGCGGACTCGCCTTCGACGTCACCGTGGCCGAGGACGTGCCCCGCGAGATGTTCTCGGACGAGCAGCGGCTGCAGCAGGTGCTGCGCAACCTGCTCTCCAACGCGATCAAGTTCACCTCCCAGGGGCGGGTTGAGCTGCGGGTGTCACGCTGCGAGGGCGCCGACGACCTGATCGCCTTCGCCGTACGGGACACCGGGATAGGCATCCCCTGCGACAAGCTCCCGGTGATCTTCGAGGCCTTCCAGCAGGCCGACGGCACCACGAACCGCAAGTACGGCGGCACCGGGCTGGGCCTGTCCATCAGCCGGGAGATCGCGGGGCTGCTCGGCGGCCGGATCGTCGCCGAGAGCGAGGCCGGCCGGGGCAGCACCTTCACGCTCTACGTCCCGGCGGTGTACGCGGGCCACGGCGCCACCGGCGAGCCGGAGCCGCAGCACGGCCCCGCGGGCGCCCCCGGCGAGGCCGGGGGATGCCCGGCGCCCGCCGCCGGGACGTACGACGCCGATCCCCGGGCGTCGGGCGCGGGCGCGGGCGCGCCGGACGACACGTGGCCCACCTCGAACCGGATCGACGAGTGGCGGGACGGCCGCGCCGGCCGGGTCCTGACCGGCAACCGCGTGCTCATCGTCGACGACGACATCCGCAACGTCTTCGCCCTCACCCACGTCCTGGCCCGGATCGGGATGCCCGTCCTGTACGCGGAGAACGGCCGCGAGGGCATCGAGACCCTGGAGCGGAACCCCGACGTCGCCCTGGTGCTGATGGACATCATGATGCCCGAGATGGACGGCTACGAGACGATCGAGGCCATCCGCCGCACCCCTCGCTTCGCCGCGCTGCCGATCATCGCCCTTACGGCGAAGGCGATGCCGGGCGACCGCGAACGCTCGATCGCCTGCGGCGCCAACGACTACGTGCCCAAACCGGTGGACGTGGACCGGCTGCTGCACGTGGCGCACCTGCTGCTCGACCCCGAGGCGGGACGGGACGACGGACGGACCTGTCCCGGCCCCGGCGGCCCGGGCGGCTCCGACGACCCCGCGAGGCCCGCGTCGTGACCACGGGCACCACCGGCACGGTCGCGGGGAAGGCGGGCATCCTCCTCGTCGACGACATGGAGGACAACCTCGTCGCCCTCGAGGCCATCCTCGGCACCCTCGACCAGCCGCTGGTGCGCGCCCGTTCCGGGGAGGAGGCGATGAAGGCACTGCTGCGCCAGGAGTTCGCGGTGGTACTGCTCGACGTCCTGATGCCCGGCATGGACGGCTTCGAGACCGCCGCGAACATCAAGCGCCTCGACCAGACCAAGGACATCCCGATCATCTTCCTGACCGGGAACGACCTGGACACCACCTTCGCCTTCCGCGGCTACGCCACCGGCGCGGCGGACTACCTCACCAAGCCCTTCGACCCCTGGGTGCTGCGCGCCAAGGTGACGGTCTTCCTCGAACTGCACCACAAGTCCCGCCAGTTGCGGGGACTGCTGGAGCGCGACCGGGACCGGCTGGAGGCGGTCGAGCAGCGCCTCGCGGCCGTCGAGCGGCAACTCGCCGCCGACGGCCGCCCGGACGTCACCGCGCTCGCCCACCGCGTGGCCCGGCTGGAACGCGCGCTGCGCGGCGTGGGCCTGCCGGGCCCCCGGACGGGCGACTGAGGCGCCCGGCCCGCTCAGTCCTCGCGCGTACCGGCGTACATGTCGTCGATCAGGTCCTTGAACTCCCGCTCCACGACCGGCCGCTTGAGCTTCAGGCTCGGCGTGAGGTCGCCGTGCTCGACGTCCAGGTCCCGCGGCAGCACGCGGAAGGTCTTGATCTGCTGCCAGCGCTGCAGGTCCTGGTTGACCCGCTGCACATAGCCGTCCATCAGGGCCCGCACCTGCTCGGAGCCGACGACCTCCGCGTAGGGCCTGCCCTCCTGGCCGTTCTCCTTCGCCCAGCCGAGGATCGTGGGCTCGTCGAGGGCGAACAGGGCGGTGCAGAAGTTGCGGTCGGCGCCGATCACCAGGACGTTGCTGATGAACGGGCAGGCCGCCTTGAACTGGCCCTCGACCGCGGCCGGCGCGATGTACTTGCCGTTGGAGTTCTTGATGATGTCCTTCTTGCGGTCGGTGATGGTGAGGTAGCCGTCCGCGGACAGCTCCCCGATGTCACCGGTGTGGAACCAGCCGTCCGACTCCAGCACTTCGGCCGTCTTCTCGGGCAGCCCGTGGTAGCCCTGCATGATGCCGGGGCCGCGCAGCAGGATCTCGCCGTCCTCGGCGATGCGGACCTCGGTGCCGGGCAGCGGCTTGCCGACCGTGCCGGTCCGGTAGGCCTCGCCGGGGTTGACGAAGCTGGCGGCGCTGGACTCGGTCAGCCCGTAGCCCTCCAGGATGTGGATGCCGGCGCCGGAGAAGAAGTAGCCGATCTCCGGGGAGAGGGCGGCGGAGCCGGAGACGCAGGCGCGCAGCTTGCCGCCGAAGGCGTCGCGGAGCTTGGCGTACACCAGCCGGTCGGCGACGGCGTGCTGGGCGGTGAGCCCGAAGGGGGCGCTCGCGTTGCCGGTGCGGCGGCGGTTGTCCTGGGTGACCTTGGCGTACTCGCGGGCGACCTCGGCGGCCCACTTGAAGATCCGGTACTTGGCCCCGCCGCCGGCGCGGGCCTTGGCGGCGACGCCGTTGTAGACCTTCTCGAAGATGCGCGGGACGGCGGCCATGTAGGTGGGCTGCACGACCGGCAGATTCTCGATGATCTTGTCGACGCGGCCGTCGACCGCGGTCACGTGGCCGATGGTGATGTGCCCGGCGGTGAGCACCTTGCCGAAGACGTGCGCCAGCGGCAGCCAGAGGTACTGGACGTCGTCCGCCTCCAGCAGGCCGTTCGCCTGGATCGCCCTGGCCATGTACGCCCAGCAGTCGTGCGGCAGCCGTACGCCCTTGGGGCGGCCGGTCGTGCCGGAGGTGTAGATGAGGGTGGCCAGCTGGTCCTTGGTGATCTCGCCCACGGCCTTGCGGACGGCCTCGGGGTTCTTCTCCAGGTAGACCTTGCCGCGCTGCTCCAGTTCGGCCAGCGAGAGCGCCCACCCGTCGTCCCCGAGGTCGGCGCCCTCGGCGTCGACGACCACGACGTGGACCAGCTCGGGAAGCTCGGCGCGGCGCTCGACGGCCTTGGCGAGCTGCACCGCGTTCTCGGCGATCAGCACCCGGCTGCCGGAGTCGGCCAGGATGAAGGCCGTCTCGTCGGCGTTGGTGCTCGGATAGACGGTGGTGGTCGCCGCACCGGCGCAGAGCACGCCGAGGTCGGCCAGGATCCACTCGACCCGGGTGGCCGAGGCGATCGCCACCCGCTCCTCGGGGCGCACACCCAGGTCCATCAGGCCCGCGGCCACGGCGTGGACCCGTTCCGCGGCCTGCTTCCAGGTGAGCGACCTCCATGACTCGGCACCGCCGTCCGCCGACGCCACCGGGAAGCGGTACGCCTCGGCATCGGGCGTCGCCTCGACGCGCTCCAGGAACAGGCTCGCCACGGAGGGCGGCCGGTTCTCGATCAAAGTCTGCGTGTCGGTCACGACAACCTCCGGGGGCCCGCCTCTTAGCTGGGTGACTCGTGAGTAACCACCGAGTGGTGATCAGAGTAGGGAATCGGCGCCCGCTTGGTAAGGGGCCGCGGCCACCGCGATGCAACCGTGACGACCGAATGCATGGCCCATACACGTAACGGCGGGCCCTCCCGGAATCCGGGGAGCCCGCCTTCCGGCCACCGCTCCGGCCACCCACCGGCGGCACCGCGGGGAGGCGGCGCTCAGCCGCCGATGGGCAGCCCGCCGATCATGCCCTTGGTGCCCCCGGTCCTGCCCGCTCCGCCGAGCAGCTCGCCCGTCTTGCCGGTGACCGCCTTCAGACCGGTCTTGGCGACCTCGTCCTTGGCGTCCAGGATCTTCATCGGCCCGTTGCCGAGCGGGAGGGCCTCCCCGGCGAAGGCGGGGGACGCGGCGGCACCGGCGGCGCCCAGCGCGATCACGGAACCGGCGACGACGGCCGCGGCCTTCGAGTACTTCACTTCACATTCCCCTTCCACAGCGACGCCTTTCGCCGCTGTCACGATGAGTAACGTCGTGGACTCCCGGCAGAAACCGCACGGGCAGGGGTTTTTGCCAATCACCCGAATGCCGGACCTCTCATACGAAAGGGCGCCTGCCCGGTAATCGGACAAGCGCCCTTCCTTCGCGCGGCGTCGGACCGCGTCGGCCGACCCGCCGCGGCTACTTCTTCTTGGCCGCGTTCTCGTCGCTGGAGAGCACCGCGATGAAGGCCTCCTGCGGCACCTCCACGGAGCCGACCATCTTCATCCGCTTCTTGCCTTCCTTCTGCTTCTCCAGCAGCTTCCGCTTGCGGGAGATGTCACCGCCGTAGCACTTGGCGAGGACGTCCTTGCGGATGGCGCGGATGGTCTCGCGGGCGATCACCCGCGAACCGATGGCGGCCTGGATGGGCACCTCGAAGGCCTGCCGCGGGATGAGCTCGCGCAGCTTGGCGACGAGCCGCACCCCGTAGGCGTACGCCGCGTCCTTGTGCGTGATCGCCGAGAAGGCGTCCACCTTGTCGCCGTGCAGCAGGATGTCGACCTTGACCAGGCTGGACGTCTGCTCACCGGTGGGCTCGTAGTCCAGGGAGGCGTAACCGCGGGTCTTGGACTTCAGCTGGTCGAAGAAGTCGAACACGATCTCGGCGAGCGGGAGGGTGTAGCGGATCTCCACCCGGTCCTCGGAGAGGTAGTCCATGCCGAGCAGCGAGCCGCGCCGGGTCTGGCAGAGCTCCATGATCGCGCCGATGAACTCCGTGGGCGCCAGGATCGTGGCCCGCACCACCGGCTCGTACACCTCGGCGATCTTGCCCTCGGGGAACTCGCTGGGGTTGGTGACGACGTGCTCGGCGCCGTCCTCCATCACCACGCGGTAGACCACGTTGGGGGCCGTGGCGATCAGGTCGAGCCCGAACTCGCGCTCCAGCCGCTCGCGGATCACGTCCAGGTGCAGCAGACCGAGGAAGCCGACGCGGAAACCGAAGCCGAGGGCCGCGGAGGTCTCCGGCTCGTAGACCAGCGCGGCGTCGTTGAGCTGCAGCTTGTCCAGGGCGTCGCGCAGCTCCGGGTAGTCGGAGCCGTCCAGCGGGTACAGGCCCGAGAACACCATGGGCCTGGGGTCCTTGTAGCCGCCCAGGGCCTCGGTGGCGCCCTTGGTCTGCTGGGTGATCGTGTCACCGACCTTGGACTGGCGGACGTCCTTCACACCCGTGATCAGGTAGCCCACCTCGCCGACGCCGAGGCCGTCGGCCGGCAGCATCTCGGGCGAGTTGGTGCCGATCTCCAGCAGCTCGTGCGTCGCGCCGGTGGACATCATCCTGATCCGCTCGCGCTTGCCGAGCTGACCGTCGACGACCCGGACATAGGTGACGACGCCGCGGTAGGAGTCGTAGACCGAGTCGAAGATCATCGCGCGGGCGGGCGCGTCGGCGACGCCGACCGGGGCCGGGACGGTCTCCACGACGCGGTCCAGCAGCGCCTCGACGCCGAGGCCGGTCTTGGCGGAGACCTTCAGCACGTCGGAGGGGTCGCAGCCGATGAGGTTGGCCAGCTCCTCGGAGAACTTCTCGGGCTGCGCGGCCGGCAGGTCGATCTTGTTCAGCACCGGGACGATGGTGAGGTCGTTCTCCATCGCCAGGTAGAGGTTGGCCAGCGTCTGCGCCTCGATGCCCTGCGCGGCGTCGACCAGCAGGACCGTGCCCTCACAGGCCGCCAGCGACCGGGAGACCTCGTAGGTGAAGTCCACGTGCCCCGGGGTGTCGATCATGTTCAGGATGTGGGTGTTCCCCTGGCCTGCACCCTCGGTGGGCGCCCAGGGCAGCCGGACCGCCTGGGACTTGATCGTGATACCGCGCTCGCGCTCGATGTCCATCCGGTCGAGGTATTGGGCGCGCATCTGCCGCTGATCCACCACGCCGGTGAGCTGGAGCATGCGGTCGGCGAGCGTCGACTTGCCGTGGTCGATGTGCGCGATGATGCAGAAATTGCGGATCAGCGCCGGGTCGGTACGGCTCGGCTCCGGCACGTTCGAAGGGGTCGCGGGCACGCAGGGTCCTGTCTCTTGAGGCGCCTGTCGCCTCTGGTCGGATCGATACGTATGGCTCCCATAGTCCCATGGCCCGGGCCCACGACCGTGCCGGGCGGTGCGGGACGGGCCGGGAGACCCGCCACCGGACACCGGTTTGGGCGGCGCGGCGGCCGACTGCTAACCTGGGCAGTCGCGTCTCGTGCCCTCTACCCGAGGCGCGGACCCCATCAGATCGCACCTGAAAAGGCTCTTTCGTGGCGAACATCAAGTCCCAGATCAAGCGCAACAAGACCAACGAGAAGGCGCGCCTGCGCAACAAGGCCGTCAAGTCCGAGCTCAAGACCGCCATCCGTCGCACCCGTGAGGCCGTGGCCACCGGCGACGTCGAGAAGGCCACCGAGGCCGCGCGCCTCGCGTCCAAGAAGCTCGACAAGGCCGTGAGCAAGGGCGTCATCCACAAGAACCAGGCCGCCAACAAGAAGTCGGCGCTGGCGCTGAAGGTGGCCGGCCTCCAGGGCTGAGCCTTCCCGTAGCAGTACCCGTCGGTGACGGACACAGCGGTCCCTCTCACCCGCTCCTCCACCGGCACCCATGATGTTCCGGCCGCACGCGGCCTGCGTTCGCCACGCGGGTGCGGCCTCCGAAGGGCCCCTTACCTCCTCGGTACGGGGCCCTTCGGCATGACCGGATCCGTCCGCCGCGGGATCAGCGAGCCCGCGCGGCCCGCGCGACGGCGACGACCGCCTTCTCCAGGGCGTAGGCCGGGTCCGCGCCACCGCCCTTGACCGCGGCGTCGGCATCGGCGACCGCGCGCAGAGCGGCGGAGACGCCGTCGGCCGACCAGCCGCGCATCTGCTGGCGTACGCGGTCGATCTTCCACGGCGGCATGCCCAGCTCGCGGGCCAGGTCACCGGAGCGCGCCCCGCGCGGGGCGGAGGCGAGCTTGCCGATGGCGCGGACACCCGAGGCGAGCGCGAAGGTGATGCCGGGCAGCGGCTGGCCGACCGCGATCGCCCAGCGCAGCCGCTCCAGTGCCTCGGCGGCGCGGCCGGTCACCGCGAGGTCGGCGACCTCGAAGCCGGTCGCCTCGGCGCGGCCGGTGTAGTAACGGGCCACCACCGCCGCGTCGATCGCGCCCTCCACGTCGGCGGCGAGCTGGGCACAGGCACTCGCCAGCTCCCGCAGGTCGCTGCCGATGGCGTCCACCAGTGCCTGGCAGGCCTCGGGGGTCGCGGACCGGCCCAGGGTGCGGAACTCCTGCCGGACGAAGGCCAGCCGGTCGGCGGGCTTGGTCATCTTCGGGCAGGCCACCTCGCGCGCACCGGCCTTGCGCGCCGCGTCCAGCAGACCCTTGCCCTTGGCGCCGCCCGCGTGGAGCAGGACGAGCGTGATCTCCTCGGCGGGAGCGTCCAGGTAGGCCTTGACGTCCTTGACGGTGTCCGCGGACAGATCCTGTGCGTTCCGTACGACCACGACCTTGCGCTCGGCGAACAGCGACGGGCTGGTGAGCTCCGCCAGCGTGCCCGGCTGGAGGGCGTCCGGAGTGAGGTCGCGCACATCGGTGTCGGCGTCGGCGGCGCGCGCCGCCTCCACGACCTCCCGTACCGCACGGTCGAGGAGCAGGTCCTCCTGTCCCACCGCGATCGTCAGGGGGGCGAGCGGGCTGTCTGTCGTACTGTTCCTGGCCATCGCGGTCCAGCATCCCACGCGGGTCCGACACAATGTCCCGGTGAATGACGTCAGACATGTGCTCGTCCTCCCCGACCGCGACGCCGCCGAGGACGCCGCCGACGAAGCCGCCGAACGCTTCGACCTGCCCGCCCGCCCCCAGCTCGTCCGTGACGCCCTCGCGGGCGAGGACGACGCCGAGGACGCCCAATGGCTCGTCGTCATCAACGACGACGACGAGGAACTGGACCCCACCGCTCTGAACGAACTGGCGGAGGAGTTCGAGGGCTGGCTGGAGGAGGAGGACTAGACCGTGCCGCTGCGGGTCCCCGCACAGCGCCGTCGATCGCAGGAGCCGGGGGCCGAACGCCCCGGGACGGCCGGGACGCTCCCGGCCGTCCCGTTCAACCAACGCGTACGTCTCCTGGTCGAGGCAGTCGACCAGGCCGACGAGCTCGCCCTCGCCCAGGGGCTGATGGAGGCACGGGGCTGGGCGGTGCGCCGCGCCGGCCGTGAGGACGCCCCGGCCACGGCGGACGGCGGCCGCGTCGCACTCGTCGTCGAGGTCCGGCTGAGCGGCTCCCGCCGGCGGGCCGAGAAGGCTGCGTGCGGGGCCGTGGAGCGGCTGGCGAGGACCCATCAACTCGCCCTGTGGGTCCGGGACGCGGCGCTGTTGCTGCGGCCGGACGACCCGCGGACCGAGTACCGCGTGATCCGCCGTCCCGGCGCGGGCACCGGGTGGCGCGACCGGCTCGCACGGTGGTGGGCCGCGTGCGGCGGGCGCGGCGCGCACCGGCTGCTGCGGGTGCCGGGCGGGCTCACCCGGGAGGCCGTCGAGCGCGAGCTCGCGGAACGCCCCTTGGGTGGCCGCACGTTCACCTCCGAGGCCTATGAACTGCGGCCCGCGCCGCCGGAGACGGAGGAGGAGGCGACGGCCGTCGAGGGGCGCCGTACCGCGTCCCGGGTGCGGGTGCTGCCCGGTGCGGCCGTCGCCGCGGCGGCGGTGCTGGGCTGGGCCGCCCTCGACGGCACGGGGCTCCTGTGGTGGCCGCTGACCGCGGCGGCCCTCTTCTGCGCGCCGGGGGTGTACTTCGCCCTGCGCGACTCGTGGTTCTCACGCAACGCGGTCTGGCTGGTGCCGCTCGCCCTACCGGTGGGGTGGTCGCTGGTGACCTGGCTCGGCCGGCTGATGCAGGCGCTCTACCTCGACCGCTTCGGCATCCCGTCCGGCTCCGTCCGCTCCGCCGGGGACCTGTGGCCGTACGCGGCCGCCGCCGAACCGCTCGGCCTCGCGCTGGGGTTCGTCCTGTTCTTCACGGCCGTCGCGGGGTGGCTGCGGCACGTG
Source organism: Actinacidiphila glaucinigra (assembly GCF_035918135.1). Lineage (NCBI taxonomy): Bacteria > Bacillati > Actinomycetota > Actinomycetes > Kitasatosporales > Streptomycetaceae > Actinacidiphila > Actinacidiphila glaucinigra. The sequence continues at coordinate 5,873,670 of NZ_CP109144.1, read as the reverse complement.
CACATCGCCAAGGGCGACAACCGCCTCGCCCTGGTCGCCCTCACCGTGCTGCTCTCGGCGGCCTTCGCGGCCACCGCGCTCTTCACCGGAGTCCGCGACGCGGACCGCGCCGCCCGGGAAGCGGCGACCGCCGCCCACCGAGGTCACGCCCCGGCGGCGTACTTCGGGGTGCGCGGCACCCTGATGTGCGTGGTGCCCGTAGGCGAGGGCCCCGTCCCCGTGGAGAACGGCCCGGTGCCGGCCGGCCACGCCGTCCTGTCCTTCGGCGCCTCCGGGGACTGGATCTGGCTGTGGGACCCGGACCGTTCGCAGGCGCTGTCCGTGCGCCGGGAGGATGTGCAGCTCCTGCCCGCGCCCGCGGTCAGCGGGAGTCGCCGAACAGGATGCGGTAGATGATCAGGAGGGCGAGCGCGCCGCCTATGGCCGCGCCCCACGTGGGCAGGTCGTAGAAGTCCTTGGTGATGGGGTGGTCGAGGAACTTCGCCGAGATCCAGCCGCCGACCACGGCGCCCGCGATGCCGATCAGCGTCGTCCCGACCACTCCGCCCGGGTCCTTGCCGGGGAGCAGTATCTTCGCGACGGCGCCCGCGATCAGGCCCAGAACGATCCAGCCGATGATGGTCATGCCGTCAACCTGCCACGGCCCCCCGCCCTTCATGCGTGCCGAGACGGAGCCATGGGCAAGCCGTGACACGGCGGTTGCACTTCTCAGCGGACTCTCAGCTCCGCCGCGGCGGACGGCCAGGGGGGGGCGGCCCGGGGTGCCGTCCCGGGGGGCCGTCCGGGGGTGCCGTCCGGGGGTGCCGTCCGGGGTGCGAAAAACCGGGTGACGTCCACGCGGCGGCTCTGCAGGATCGCCGGGTCAGCCAGTTCGAGCCGAGGAGTCCCCCATGGTGCGTCGCACGATCGTCCCGACCCTGTTCCCGCCGCCCGGCTACGCGCACGCCGCCGTCGTCGAGGCCGGGCAGCGGCTCGCCTTCATGGCCGGTTCCGTACCTCTGGACGCCCAGGGCGCCCTGGTGGGCCCCGGCGATCCGGTCGCCCAGGCACACCAGGTCGTCGCCAACCTCGACGAGGCCCTGCGCGCCGTGGGCAGCGGCCTGGAGCACGTCGTCGCCAGCACGGTCTACGTCGTGGCCGCCGACCCCGCCGACCTGTCGCGGGTCTGGGAGGTCGTACGGGCCTCGGGGCTGACCGAGGGGCCCCACACGTCGACGCTGCTCGGGGTCGGCTGCCTCGGGTACACCGGCCAGTTGGTGGAGGTCACCGCGACGGCGGTGGTGCCCTGACCCACGACGGGTCGGGGGCGTCCGGGGTGCGCGGCGCGGACGCGGCGAAGTCGGGCTCCGGCCGGGAAGGCGTCCCTCGCGTCAGTCCTGGGGAACCCGCGACGATCACGCCGGACCCGGATAGCTTCACCGTATGACTCGAACACTGCGCGAGCGGCACGCCGGGGCGATGGTCCGGCTCAGGGACGACGAGGACGTGTGGGTGGCGACGGCGGACGGGGAGGGTGCACCGTGCCTGGTCCCGCTGTCGTTCTGGTGGGACGGGCAGGAGCTGTGGCTCGCCACCCGGAGGACGAATCCCACCGGGCGGAACCTGGAGGCATCGGGACGGGTGCGGCTGAGCCTGGGGCACACCCGGGATCTGGTGCTCGTCGACGGCACCGCACGGGTCGTGGAGTTCGCGCGGCTGCCGGACGGCGTCGGCGACGCCTTCGCGGCGAAGGCCGCGTGGGATCCCCGCGGTGACGGACCTTCGTACGCGTTCTACGCGGTCCGGCCGCAATGGGTGCAGGCCTGGGGGACGGCGACCGAGATGCGAGACCGGGATCTGATGAAGGAAGGGGTGTGGCTATTCTGATCTCCGAGCACTGATATGCACAGCGGACTGCCTTAAGTTGCCGGTTTTACGTCGGACATGGGGCAGTGGATCTTCGGATTTCGTTGTCCGGAGACTCTTGACGGGGGCTTGGCGGGCGCGGTTTCATCCTCGGAAGCGGAAGTGAATATTCCGTTCCATGTTTCCCTGGACCGGAGGCGGTAGCCCCCTCAAGCCCGACCCGATCGGATGCGCGCATGACCGACACGCTCCACCCGCCGACGGCCCCGCACTCGCCGCTCGCCCCGCCCATCGAGGCGCCGAAGTCGCTCAAGAGGTCGATCGGCGTGGTCGGCGGAACGCTTCTGACGCTGTCGTGCCTGACCCCCGCCTCCTCGCTCTTCGTCATCGTGCCCCCGCTCTTCGCCGACCTGGGAACCGGGACGGCGCTGACGATCGTGGTCGCTGCGGTCCTCTGCATCGCGGTGGCGTTCTGCTATTCGGAACTCGGCACGCTGATACCGAGCGCGGGCGGCGAGTACGCCATGGTCGGCACGCTCATCGGGCGGCTGGCCGGATGGATCGTGTTCGTGCTGTCCCTGGTCGTCGTGATGATCGTGCCGCCGATCATCGCGCTCGGCACGGGTGAGTACCTGGCGCCGATCATGCAGATCGACCCGAAGATCGCGGGCGCCGCCGTCATGCTGCTCGCCACCGTCATGGGTCTGCTGGACCTGCGGGCCAACGCCTGGATCACCGGCATCTTCCTGGTCCTGGAGGTCGTCGCGGCCGCGGTGGTGGCCTTCCTCGGCTTCTCCCACACCTCCCGGTCGGCCTCGGTGCTGATCCACCCGGTGACCGAGGCCGGGCACGGGGTGAGCACGGCCGTCACGGCGGGGACGATCATCGCGGGACTGGCGATCGCGCTCTTCGTGCTGCAGGGCTTCAGCACGGCGGTGTACCTGTCCGAGGAGATGGAGAACCCGCGGCGCACGGTCTCCCGGACCGTGCTGTGGACGCTCGGCATCGGCGCCGTCGTGGTGATCGTGCCGACGATCGCGATCACGCTGGGCGCGCCCGACATGAACTCCCTGATGGCCGGCGACCTCTCCGCGCTCGTGCAGGGCTGGAGCAACTCGGCGGTCGGCACCTTCATCAGCCTCTGCATCGCGCTGGCCATCATCAACGCGGGCATCGTGATGGTCATCCAGAACTCCCGGGTGCTGTACGCCTCCGCGCGGGACCGCGCCTGGCCGGCCCCGGTCAACAGGGCCTTCGGCACGCTGAGCAAGCGGTTCGGCGCCCCGTGGATCGCGACGCTCGCGGTGGGCGTGCCCGGCGCCGTGCTCTGCTTCGTACCGGTGGAGACGCTGAGCGGCGTCACCGGTGTCGCCGTCGCCGCGATGTACATCGTCGTCGCGCTCGCGGCCCTCGGCTCGCGCCGCGGCGGGCACAGGGAGCGCGCGGCCTGGCGCATGCCACTGTGGCCCGCGGTGCCGCTGCTGCTGGTCGTCGTGCTGGCGTACGTGCTGACCCGGCAGACCGCGAAGGACCTGGTGATCACCGGTGTGATCGTCGCCGCCTCGCTCGCCTACTGGCTCTTCTACCTCCGGCCCCGGCAGAGCACCCGCTGGGTGATCTCCGTGCCCGAGGAGGAGATGGGCCTCGAGAACGTCTGAGCCGCCGCCCGTCCCCCGTGGGGCCCGTACCGGTCGTGCACCGGTGCGGGCCCTTCGCCGTCCCCGGCCGGCCCGCCTCGCGGCGGGCGGCGGACCGGCCGCGGCTGCCCGCAGTTCCTCCCGGTCGCCCAGGACGGCGACCGGACCGTCCCGGTCGGTGCGCAGGACGGCGGTGCCCTGGGCGCGCAGCGCGGCGAGGGTGCGTGGGGACGGGTGTCCGTACGGGTTGCCCGCACCGCAGCTCACGAGCGCCAGACGGGGCCGCAGCCGGGCCAGGAGCGCCGGGTCCTGGTACGCGGAACCGTGGTGGGCGACCTTCAGCACGTCGACGCGGGGGAGGTCCGGGACGGCGGTCAGGAGCGCGCGCTGGGCCGCGGGCTCCAGATCGCCGAGCAGGAGCACGGTGAGCCCTGCCGTGCGGACCAGCAGGGTGACGCTGGCGTCGTTCGGGTTGGCGTCGTTCGGGTTGGCGTCGTCGGCGCCCGCGAGGAGGGAGGGCGCGGCGGGCCACAGCACGCTCCAGTCCAGGGAGCCCAGCCGGCGGCGCTCCCCGGGCGCCGCGCGTAGCAGGGGGACACGGGCGTCGGCCGCCTGACGGCGTACGAAGGCGGCCTGGTCGGAGGGTTCGTCGAGGGTGGTCGTCTCGATGGCGCCCACGGAGCGGCCGCGCAGGACCCCGGGGAGGCCGGCGACGTGGTCGGCGTGGAAATGGGTGAGGACGAGCAGCGGGACCTCGGTGACCCCGAGGGAGCGCAGACAGCGGTCGACGAGGCGGGGCTCCGGGCCGGTGTCCACCACGACGGCGGCGCCGTCGCCCGCGGAGAGCACCAGCGCGTCGCCCTGGCCGACGTCGCAGGCCACCAGCCGCCAGGCCGGCGGCGGCCAGCCCGTCACCGCGCGCGGCAGCGGCACCGGACGCACGACGGCCGCCACGAGCAGCAGCGCCGCCGCGGCGCACAGCCAGGGACGGCGCAGAAGGCGGCGCCCGGCCGCGACCACCACCACGGTGACGGCGGCCAGCAGCAGGGCGCCTGCCCAGGTGCCGGGCCAGTCGATCGTCGCTCCGGGCAGGGCGGCACCACGACGGGCCACCGCCGCGATCCAGTCGGCCGGCCAGGCCGCGACCCAGGCGAGGGCCTTGGCGACGGGCATGGCGAACGGCGCCGCGGCCAGGGCCGCGAACCCGAGGACGGTGGCGGGGCCGACCGCGAGTTCCGCCAGCAGGTTGCAGGGGACGGCGACCAGGCTGACGTGGGCGGCCAGCACCGCCACCACGGGGGCGCACACCGCCTGCGCGGCCGCCGCCGCGGCCAGGACCTCCGCGAGGCGCGGCGGCACCCTCCGGCGTCGCAGAGCGGCGCTCCAGCGCGGCGCGAGAAGGAGGAGCGCGGCGGTGGCCAGCACGGACAGCACGAAGCCGTACGAGCGGGCGAGCCAGGGGTCGTAGAGGAGCAGCAGGAGGGCGGCTCCGCACAGCGCGGGCAGCAGGCTGCGGCGGCGGCCCGTGCCGATGGCCAGCAGGGTGATCAGCCCGCAGGCGGCCGCGCGCAGCACGCTCGGGTCCGGCCGGCACACGACGACGAACGCCACCGTGAGCACTCCCCCGAGCACGGCCGTCACACGGAGCGGGAGAGCCAGCCGCGGCGCCAGGCCGCCGCGTTCGGCGCGCAGGGCGAGCCCGGGAGGACCGATCAGCAGGATCAGCACCAGGGAGAGATTGGAACCGCTGACCGCGGTCAGATGGGTCAGGTCGGTGGCCTCGAAGGCGTCGTGCAACTCCACCGGGACTCGGGACGTGTCCCCGACGACCAGCCCGGGAAGGAGGGCCCGGGCGTCGGGCGGCAGGCCCTCGGTGGCCTCACGCAGTCCCGCCCGGAGCCCGCCGGCCACCCGTTGCGCACGGCCCGGCGGCTCGACGACGCGGGGCGGCCCGCGGACCGACAGCACCGCGGCGACTCGGTCACCCGGGCCCGTCGCCGGGGCGAGCCGGGCCTCCGCGTCGACGTGTGTCCCCGGCAGCAACGTCAGCCACCTGCGAGCCGGTTGCCGGGCGATGAGCAGGACCGGAGTGCGGACGGCGGTCGTCGCACCCCGCGCCGCCACGCGCACCGCCTCGGCCTCCACCAGCACCGCGTCCGGGGCTCGCACCGCCCCGCTCATCTGTGGGCGGATCAGCCGGGGATCCGCGGTCAGCCGCAACTCGACCCTCGCATGCGCGTGTTCGGCCGCCAGGGCGGGCACCGGACCGCGGTGCAGATCCGCGGCGTGCAGCCCCGCGACGGCCGCGGACGCCGCCGCGCAGAGCGCCACAGTGGCCGCCGTCGCCCACCGGCGTACGAGCGACGCCGGCGCCGCCAGGACGACCACCGCGCACGCCCATGCCACGGCTCGCCCCGGCAGTGCGAGGGCGACGCCCGCCGCGAGCCAGGCCGCGATGGCCGGTGCCACCAGACGCAGGTCCGGCGGGCCTTCCTGGCGCGGGTTCGACGCACCCCGTGGGGAGACGGCCGCCGCGTGCACCGCCGGGCGGGAGGCGTTCACGGGGTGACCAGCGGTTTGAGATCGGAGAACCGGCGGTCCCCGATGCCGTTGACGTCACGCAGTTGCTCCACGGACGTGAAACCGCCGTGCCGTCCGCGGTAGTCGATGATGTGTTGGGCGAGCACGGGACCCACACCGGGAAGGGCGTCCAACTGCTCGGCGGTGGCGGTGTTGAGGCTGACCGGACCGCTCGCGCCGGCGGCCCCCGGGACGCCGGCGGCGGGCGGCGGGGCCGGGCGGCCGACGGCGATCTGCTCCCCGTCGGCCAAAAGGCGGGCCAGGTTCAGGGCGCTGGTGTCCGTGCCGGGCAGCGCTCCCCCGGCGGCGGCCACGGCGTCCGCCACGCGGGACCCCGCGGGCAGCCGGCGCAGCCCCGGGGTTCTGACCTTGCCCGCGACGTCCACGACCAGCACCGGTTTCGCGCCCGGCACGGGGCTCGGCGCCCGCGGCCCGGCCGCGGCGGAGGTCCGGGCGGCGGCGGGGGCCTCGGCAGCGGCGGGCAGCGCCGCGGCGACCGGGGGCACCGCGACGGTGCGCGGCCGGCCGGTCCAGAAGTGGTGCACCGCGAAGGCCAGGGCCACGAGGAGCACGACGGCGAGGGCGGCCGCGGTCCTCGCCTCGATGCCGCACCGGACGGAGAACCAGGTGGGGAGGCGTTCGGTGAGGGCCAGACGCCAGGCACCCCCGACGCGGCCGCGCCCCGGCGGGTCCGGCACGGCCCCGCGCCCCGGCGGATCCGCCGCAGCCGGCGGCTCCGGTCGTGCCCCGCGCCCCGGTCGCGCCGCGGGCTCCGGTCGTGCCGCGCGCTCCGGTCGCGCCGGTCGTTCGGGCGGATCCGGCCGTGCCGGTCGTTCCGGTGGCTGCGGCACACCCCGTTGCGCGGGGCGCACCGGCGGACGGTCGAAGAGCGCGGCGGCCCGTTCCCGGACCGCGGCAGGGGCCGGTGTGCCGGAGGCTGCGGACGGATGCCTGCGGTGGCGAGGAGTTGCGGTGGTCGATCGCATGTCAGGGACGGTAGGCGGACCGCCGCCAAAGAGATGATCTTGCTCAAGTCCTGTGGATCGTCCGCAGGTTGTGGATAACTCCGTCACCCGCAAGGCGTCACAGCGGGGAGACGACCGCCCCCAGCAGCCCGGGGCCCGTGTGGGCGCCGATCACCGCGCCGACCTCGCTGAGGATGAGGGTGTTGAGTCCGGGGACCCGCGCCCGCAGCCGCTCCGCCAGGGCGGAGGCGCGGTCCGCGGCGGCCAGGTGGTGGACGGCGATGTCCACCTGCCGGGTGCCCGCCCGCTCGACGACGATCTCCTCGAGCCGCGCCAGTGCCTTGGAGGCCGTACGGACCTTCTCCAGCAGCTGGATGCGGCCCTCGTCCAGCTGCAGCAGCGGCTTCACCGCGAGCGCCGACCCGAGCAGCGCCTGCGCCGCGCCGATGCGTCCGCCCCGGCGCAGGTAGTCCAGGGTGTCCACGTAGAAGTACGCCGATGTGTCCGACGCCCGCTTCTCCGCCGCCGCCACGATCTCGTCCGCGGAGCCGCCCGCCTCCGCCGCCTCGGCGGCGCTCAGCACCGGGAACCCGAGGGCCATGGCGACCATGGCGGTGTCCACCACGCGCACCGGCACCGGCGCTTGCGCCCCCGCGAGCAGCGCGGCGTCGTAGGTGCCGGAGAACTCGGCCGACAGGTGCAGGGAGACGATCTCGGTCGCACCCGACTCCGCCACCGCGCGGTAGGCGGCGGCGAATTCCTCGGGGCTCGGCCGCGACGTGGTGACGGGCTTGCGGCGCTGCAGGGCGCGGGCGACCGCGGGAGCCGACACCTCGGTGCCCTCTTCCAGCGCTTCGTCGCCGATCACCACCGCCAGGGGCACCACGGTGATGCGGTGCCGGGTCAGGGCCTCCTGCGGCAGGTAGGCCGTGGAATCGGTGACGATAGCGACATGGGACGACATGTGCGGGAGGTTACCCGCGCCGAAGGCCGGGCGACAGTACGGCTCCGCCGAGGTGAACCCGGGTGAACGTCCCCGGGACGCGTCCCGGCCGCGTGGGGCCCGTCACAGCGCCTTGGGCGGCTGACCGGCGCCGGGCTCGGACGTCCGCTCCCGCCGCGTCCCCGGCTGAATGTGCGGTTCCGGTACCGGTCCCGGCTCCGGGAGCGCCGCGGGAGCCCAGTGCCGCAACGCCCCGGCCTCCAGGTCGATGTCGCGGCCCAGCGCGGCGAGGTCGTCGTCGGCGAAGCGGCGGGCGCGGTCCTGGGCGGCCCAACGCAGCGAGTCCGCGGAGTGGGTGATGCGCCGCGTGCGCTCCTCGAGTTCGCCGATCCGGGCGGCGATGCGGGCCCGGTCGGGCTCGCGCTCCAGAAGCCTCAGCTCCGCGTCGAGTTCCTGGGCGTGCGAGCGCAGCCGGCTGAGCAGGGCGACGGCCTCGCTCAGCGACGGGTCGACAGCCGCCTGCCCCTCCAGTGCCTCGCCCGTGCTCGCGACGGACGTACGCAGTGCCAGGCGCAGCTCGGCGAGCTTCCCGGCGGGCCCGGGCCGGCTGTAGCGGCGGGCCTTGAGGCCGGTGTCCTCGACCACGCGGCGGGCCTCGATGCTGGTGCGCTCCACCCCGCGCTTGACCGCCCGCGCCGTCTTGACCGCGGCGACGACGCCGAGCGCCACAAAGGAGGCGAAGAGCAGCAGGATCACGGCGACGGCGACATCCACGGCGGCTCCTCTGCCTGGTCGGCCCGGTCCGTCGGACCGGCCCGGTCTGCTGGACCGGTTGTACGTCCACGGTAAACGGACGGGGGCGGGCAAGGGTTCCGGGAGAACCCTTACCCGCCCCCTACACCGACTTGCGCCGGCCGGGTGATCAGGGCGGCCGTCGGACCGCCGCACACCACCCGGCCGTCACGCGGTCACGCGGTCACGCGGTCACGCGGTCACGCGGTCACGCGGTCACGCGGTCACGCGGTCACGCCGGAACGATGTTCACCAGCTTCGGCGCCCGCACGATCACCTTGCGGACCCCCGCGCCGTCCAGCGCGGCGACGACCGCCGGGTCGGCCAGGGCCTGGACCTCCAGGTCCGCGTCGGAGATCGTCGGCGGCACCTCCAGACGGGCCTTGATCTTGCCCTTGATCTGCACGACGCAGGTGACGGTCTCGTCCACCACGTACGCCGGGTCGGCCACCGGCAGGTCCTCGTGCGCCAGGGACCCGTCGTGCCCCAGCCGCCGCCACAGCTCCTCGGCGATGTGCGGGGCCAGCGGCGCGATCAGCAGCACCAGGGGCTCGGCCACCGAGCGCGGCACGGGGCCGCCCGCCTTGGTCAGGTGGTTGTTCAGCTCGGTGATCTTGGCGATGGCGGTGTTGAAGCGCAGGCCCTCCAGGTCCTGGCGGACGCCGTCGATCGCCTTGTGCAGGGCGCGCAGGGTGTCCTCGTCCGGCTCGGCCCCGGTCACCGTGACCTCGCCGGTCGTCTCGTCCACGACGTTGCGCCACAGCCGCTGCAGCAGCCGGTACTGGCCGACGACGGCGCGGGTGTCCCAGGGACGGGAGACGTCCAGCGGGCCCATCGCCATCTCGTACAGGCGCAGGGTGTCGGCGCCGTACTCGGCGGCGATCTCGTCCGGGGTGACGGCGTTCTTCAGGGACTTGCCCATCTTGCCCAGCTCGCGCTTGACCTGCTCGCCGCCGTACCACCAGCCGCCGTCACGCTCCTCGACCTCGGCCGCCGGGACGGGGAAGCCGCGGCTGTCACGGTAGACGTAGGCCTGGATCATGCCCTGGTTGAACAGCTTGTGGAACGGCTCCACGGACGAGACGTGGCCCAGGTCGAACAGCACCTTGGACCAGAAGCGCGCGTACAGCAGGTGCAGCACCGCGTGCTCTGCGCCGCCGACGTACAGGTCGACACCGCCGTGCGGCTGCCCCTCCCGCGGACCCATCCAGTACCGCTCGATCTCGGGGTCGACCAGCTGCCGGTCGTTGTGCGGGTCCAGGTAGCGCAGCTCGTACCAGCAGGAACCCGCCCAGTTGGGCATGGTGTTGGTCTCGCGGCGGTACGGTCGCACGCCCCGGCCGTCGCCCAGGTCCAGCTCGACATGGACCCACTCCGCGTTGCGGGACAGCGGGGTCTCCGGCACGGTGTCGGCGTCGTCCGGGTCGAAGGTGCGCGGCGAGTAGTCCTCGACCTCGGGCAGCTCCAGCGGCAGCATCGAGTCGGGCAGGGCGTGGGCGACGCCGTCCTCGTCGTAGACGATGGGGAAGGGCTCGCCCCAGTATCGCTGGCGGCTGAACAGCCAGTCGCGCAGGCGGAAGTTGATGGTGCCCTCGCCGATGCCGCGCTGCTCCAGGTACGCGATGACCTTGCGCTTGGCGTCGGCGACCTCCAGGCCGTTCAGGTCGATCTCGTCGTTGGCGGAGTTGATCGCCGGGCCCTGGCCCGTGTACGCCTCGCCCTCCCAGCCCTCGGGCGGCCGGACGGTGCGGATGATGGGCAGGTCGAAGACGGTGGCGAACTCCCAGTCACGCTCGTCCTGGCCGGGGACGGCCATGATCGCGCCGGTGCCGTAGCCCATCAGGACGTAGTCGGCGACGAAGACCGGGACTCGGGTGCCGGTCAGCGGGTTCACGGCGTACGCGCCGCTGAAGACGCCGGTCTTGTTCTTGCCCTCGGTCTGCCGCTCGACGTCCGACTTGGACTGGGCCTGCCTGCGGTACTCCGCGACGGCCTCGGCCGGGGTGGCCGCGCCGCCGGTCCAGGCGTCCTTGGTGCCCTCCGGCCACGCGGCCGGCACCACGGTGTCGACCAGCGGGTGCTCGGGGGCCAGCACCATGTAGGTGGCGCCGAACAGGGTGTCCGGGCGGGTGGTGAAGACGGTGATCGGCTCCCCCGGGTGGCCCTCGACGGCGAAGCCGACCTTGGCGCCCTCGGAGCGGCCGATCCAGTTGCGCTGCTGCAGCTTGATCGCCTCGGGCCAGTCCAGCGCGTCCAGGTCGGTCAGCAGGCGGTCCGCGTAGGCGGTGATGCGCATCATCCACTGGCGCAGCTTGGCCTTGAAGACGGGGAAGTTGCCGCGCTCGGAGCGGCCGTCGGCGGTGACCTCCTCGTTGGCCAGCACGGTGCCCAGGCCGGGGCACCAGTTGACCGGGGACTCCGAGGCGTACGCCAGGCGGTACTCACCCAGGACGGCGTCGCGCTCGACGGGGGTCAGCTCGGCCCACGCACGCCCGTCGGGCGTCCGCCGGTCGCCCTTCTCGAACTGCTCGACCAGCTCACCGATGGGGCGGGCGCGGTCGGCCTGGGGGTCGTACCAGGAGTTGAAGATCTGCAGGAAGATCCACTGGGTCCACTTGTAGTAGTCCGGGTCGATCGTGGCGAACGACCGGCGCTTGTCGTGGCCCAGGCCCAGCCGGCGCAGCTGGGACTTCATGTTGTTCATGGCGGCCTCGGTGGTGACCCGAGGGTGCTCGCCGGTCTGCACGGCGTGCTGCTCGGCGGGCAGGCCGAAGGCGTCGAAGCCCAGGGTGTGCAGCACGTTGTGCCCGGTCATCCGCTGGAAGCGGGCGAAGACGTCGGTGGCGATGTAGCCCAGCGGGTGGCCGACGTGCAGTCCCGCGCCCGAGGGGTACGGGAACATGTCCATGATGAACTTCTTGGGCTTGGCCGACTCGCCGTCCCCGGCCAGGTCACCGATGGGGTTGGGCGCGGCGAAGGTCTGGTGCTCGTCCCAGAAGTCCTGCCAGCGGCTCTCGATGTCGGCGGCCAGGGCGGCCGTGTAGCGGTGGGGCGCAGCCGCCTCCGCGGCGGGGGTGGTCTCGCTCATCGTCCTTCGTACTCCATCGCTGTCATGACGGCCTGCGGCCCGGCCGCCGTACGGGCATCTGCCTGCGGAACCGCGGAGCTGCGGAAACGAAAAAGCCCCTCGCACAGGAGGGGCGCCGCACTGACATCGATCCTGGTCAGCACGGCTCACTAAGCAGAAGGCGTACGGCACGCATGGGGTCAGGGTACCCCAGAGCGGGAAGGGCCCGCACCGAGGTTCCCCCCGGTGCGGGCCCTTCCGTGCCGTTTCCGGCCGTGCTCAGCGGTGGTGCGGCTTGTACGTGTCGAGGTAGCCGCGCGCCGGGGTGCCGACGCCGGTCACATCGTCGTAGCCGACGACCGCGGACAGCGAGCTGTCCTTGCCGAGGCTGCGGAGCGAGGTGATCGTGCCGTCCGCCGCGTCGAAGCCGTTGGCGTAGTCCACGCGGACCACCGCGAGGTCCTTGCCGCGGCCCAGCGGGTGGTCGGTCACGTCGTGGTAGGCGCCGGTGCCGTAGCGGTCGTAGATCAGCGGGTTGGCGAAGCCGATCGGCACACCGTGCCGGGCCTGCTGCGCCAGCGCCTGGACGCCCGCGATCACCGGGGCGGCGAGCGAGGTGCCGCCGATCCGGTACTCGCTGTACTGGAAAGACCCGTCCGGGAAGGCCTGCGTCTGGCCGACGAGGAAGCCGGTGTTCGGGTCGGCGACGGCGGCGATGTCGGGCTCGACGCGCTGCCTGACCGTGCCGCCGTTGGCCCGGGCGAGCGAGTCGGGGACGACGCCGCGCTGGTAGAACGGCTGCGCGTACAGCTTGCTGGTACCGCCGCCCGCGCCGGAGGTGTAGCCGCCGGGGAAGGCCGTCCAGCTCGAGCCGTCCTCGGCCAGCGTCGCCTTCAGGGTGCCCCAGCCGGTCTCCCACTGGTACTTGTCGCCCTTGCCGACGGCGAGCGAGGTGCCGCCCACGGAGGTGACCCAGGGGGAGTTCGCCGGGGTGTCGACCTGCTTCGCGCCGGTCCCCAGGGGGTTCGCGACGTTGTCGCCCGCGTCGCCGGAGGAGAAGTAGAAGCCGATGCCCTCGACCGCGCCGATCTGGAAGATCTGGTCGTAGGCGGCGGCGATGTCCGGCGTCTCGTTGGACTCGAGGTCGCCCCACGAGTTGGAGACGATGTCGGCGAGCCGGTGGTCGACGATCTTGCCGAGCGCGTCGAGCAGGTCGTCGTCGGTGCAGGAGGCGGCGCCGACGTAGGTGATGTCGGCGGCCGGGGCGACCGCGTGCACCGCCTCGACGTCCAGGGTCTCCTCGCCGTACCAGCCGGAGGCGTCGCACTCGTCGGGGCTCGTGTAGCGGTAGTCGCCCGGCAGCACCTGGGAGAGCTGGCCCCGCTTGTAGGCCGCGTCGCCGTTGCGGGCCGCGTACTTCTTGGCGTCGGCGACGATCGTCGGGGAGGCGAACGCGTCGGTGATGGCGACGGTGACGCCCTTGCCGTTGTACGAGCCGGCTCCGTAGGCCGCGCGCAGCTGCCTGCCCGTGTAGCCCTTGACGGCGTAGGGGGCGCGCGTGCCGTAGGCGACCGGCAGCTTCTTGTCGGTGTTCGACCCGTAGTACGTGGAGAAGGGGCCGGCGTTCTTGAAGACGGCGCCGGGCGGCGGCAGCGTGTCCTGGTGCCGTGCGCGCCGCGGGGAGTTGTCCAGGCCGGTGACCGTGAGCACCGCGCCGTCCAGGGAGGCGGGCACCGAGGCCGTTCCGGTCGGGGCGTGGTAGGTCTTGGCGCCCTTCGCGTAGTTGTGGAGCTGGGTGCCGAACGCCTTCTCCGCGTCGGCGACGTCGCCGGTGACGGTCAGGTAGTGGTCGTCGGCGCCGGTGACCCGGAGCCCGGAGGACTCCAGCCACTGCCGGGTCTGGGCGACCTGCTGCGCGGTGGCGCCGAAGCGGGCCTTGGCCTGCTCGGCCGAGAGGAACGCGCCGTACGAGGCGGAACCGGGGTCGGAAACCGCCTTGGCGTAGGCCGCCAGGCCCTGGGCGTCGCGGCCGGCGAGGTAGACCCGGAGGGTGACCTCGGCCGAGTCGGCCGTGGCGCCCCTGTCGGCCTTTGCGGTGGCCCAGACCGGCTTGCTGCCGGCCAGGCCGTGCCGTCCGTGCGGCGCGTCGGCCTGCGCGGTGGGTATGCCCATCGCCAGAGCGCCGGCGACCAGCGGCAGTGTCGCCGCCAGGGCCAGGCCGGCCCGCTTTCTCGAGCGGGTTGAACTCATGTGACCCCCTGCTGTGTGAAGTTCTCGCGGAGTGGCGGCGCGCCGGAACCGGCTGCGCGCGGAGACCGCCACGCCACTCTCGCGATGAACAGCTCATGCCAGGTACATGTGTTCGCCAAGAAGGACTCAAAGAAGGCCCACGAAAGGGCAATTGGGAGGGCGATCCGATCCGGAATGCGGACATATGGTGCCGGAGACCGGACGCTCCGAGAAGGGGCCGATCATCCTTGCCGAACGGAGCCCGAACAAACCAACGTTAGCAGTTCGTAATGATCCTCATCCCGGGTTGTCGAAAGACGATCGTTCTGACCACCCGCAGGGGTTAGCGTCTGCCCCATGCGCACCAACCGACAGTCCCCGGACGGTCGCCGGACCCCCCCGATACCGGCGAGCGACATCCTGTCCGGGGCCCTTCGCGCCGCACGGTCGCCCCGCGCCTGGGCGATCGCCGGCACCGCCGCCGCCCTGCTCGTCCTCGCCGTCACCGCGGGGCCGTACCTGCGGGCGTTCCTGGACTTCGGCGCCGGCGTCCTCACCCTCGTCTCCCTGAGCTGCACCGTCATCTGGGGCCTGGTGTCCACCGACACCGTCTTCCTCGGGCCCCGCGAACGTCTGCTCACCCAGGGCATCCACCGCGGTCTGGGCGTCGCCGCGATCGGGTTCCTGATCCTGCACGTGACCACGAAGATCGTCGAGGTACGGGTCACCACCGCCGGCGCCTTCCTCCCCCTCGGCGTGACCGGCCGGGACGGGCTCATCGCCCTCGGCGTGCTCGCCGCCTACCTGATGATCCTCGCCGCCGCCACGGGCGCCATGCGCAGTGTCTTCGCCGCCAACCGCCACCCCGTGCGGTGGCGCATCCTGCACAGCACCGCCTACGCCTCCTGGTGCATGGCGCTGATCCACGGCCTGCAGTCCGGGCGTTCGGCCAAGTCATGGATCGTCGTGGCCTACGGGATCTGCCTGGTGGGTGTCGCCATCGGCCTGATCTACCGCCTCCGCAGGACCCGTGGCGAGGCGCTCTTCCCCGAGACCCGGGAACGCTCCGCCTCCTTCCGCAAGCTCGGCGGCGAACGGGCCGCGTCCCGGGGCGGTTCGGGCCGCCGGCGCGCCGTGCCGCGCGAGGAGACCGGGCCCAGCCTGGCCAGCGCCTACAGCCAGCCGCTGCCGCCGCTGCCCAACTTCCCCACCGCCCAGCAGTACACGGCTGTCCCTCCCCCGGCACCGGACCGTACTCTCGGCTTGGATCCCGCGGCCGCCACGATGCAGATGCCGCAGGTACCCGCCGAACCCCAGGCGGCGTACCCGCAGCAACCGCAGGTGCCGTACCAGCAGCAGCCCCAGCAGACCGGCTGGGACGGCACCCCCGCGTGGGGCACGCCCTTGCAGGGCGGCGCACAGGACGTGGATCCGCTGGGGGCCGACCGGCTCCAGCCGATCGCCTGGCAGCAGTCCACGCCCGGGCCCTATGAAGGACAACGATGAGCGTTCCCGCCATACCGGACCGGTCACCCGCCCCTCGCTCGGGGGCGGGTGACGTGCTCCCCGACGTGCGTACCGTCGGGCTGCCCCGGATCACCGCGGGTTTCGACGAGGTGGAGCGCCTGGACCGGGTGACCCATCTGAACGTGCACGGTTCCATGCCGAGCCTGACCGAGGGCGAACTGCTCGACCTCGCCGAGCTGATGGGACTGCGCGGCCGCGGCGGAGCGGGTTTCCCCTTCTACAAGAAGCTCAAGGCCGTCGGCGAGGCCGCGCGCCGGCGCGGCACCCCGACCGCCGTGATGGTCAACGGCTGCGAGGGCGAACCGGCCTGCCGCAAGGACGCGGTCATCCTGCGCCGCGCCCCGCATCTCATGCTGGACGGCGCCCTGCTGTGCGCCGAGATCCTCGGCGCCCGTGAACTGGTCATCAGCGTCACCCGCGACACCAACGAACAGTCCGTGCGCGACGCCCTGGCCGAGCGCGGCCTCGGCACCAAGCGCGGCCGCCAGCTGAGGGCCCGGATCGTACGGATGCCGGAGCGCTTCGTGTCGGGCGAGTCCTCGGGCATCATCTCGGCGGCCAACGGCGGCCTCCCCCTGCCGCCCGGCAAGAAGGTGAGCGCGAGCGAGTCCGGCCTCGGCGGGATGCCGACGCTCTTCTCCAACACCGAGACCTTCACCCAACTGGCCATCGGCGCCCGCATGGGAGCGATCCGCTTCGGCTCCGCGGGCGCCCCCGGCGAGCCCGGCACCGCCATGCTGACCGTCTCCGGCTCGGTGCCCCGGCAGACGGTCGTGGAGACCCCGACCGGCGTCCCCATGTCGTACATCCTGCAGATGTGCGGCGGGAATCCGGGTCAGGGCGTGCTCGTCGGCGGCTACCACGGCGCCTGGATCGACCCCAGCGTCGCCTCGATGGTGACGATAGCCAGGGAGAGCCTGGAGGCCCACAAGGCCACCCTGGGCGCCGGCGCCCTGCTGCCGCTGGACCCGGGACTGTGCCCGCTCGGCGAGTCGCTGCTGGTCGCCCAGTGGCTCGCCGCCGAGACGGCCGGCCAGTGCGGGCCGTGCCGCCTCGGACTGCCCCGTATGGCAGGGCTGCTCCAGGACGTGCTCAACGGCGGCGGACAGGCCGCGCTGGAGCAGCTGCGGCAGACCGCGGTGGCGGTCAAGGGGCGCGGCGTGTGCAAGCACCCCGACGGCTCGATGCGCTTTGTGATGTCCAGCATCAACGCCTTCACCGACGACCTCGCCGCCCACGTCCTCGGCGGCGGCTGCGGCCGTCCCACGGTGGGCGTGCTGCCGCTGCTGAAGTCCGACCCCCCGATGCTGCGCGGCGGCGGCTCCGCGGGCGCCGCGGCCGCGGCGCCCAGCAACAAGCGGCTGAACGTCGACTGGACGCTGTGCAAGGGCCACGGCCTGTGCGCCGGCGTGCTGCCGGAGATCGTACGGCTGGATCGGGACGGCTACCCCGACATCGCCGGCACGCCGGTACCGCCGCACCTGGACGCGGCCGCGCAGCGCGCGGTGGCCCGCTGCCCGGCGCTGGCGCTGCGCATGGAGGAGGGCGGGCGCCGCTGACCGCGGGCGCACGAGGGGCCCGGCACCTTGGTGGTGCCGGGCCCCTCGTGCGTCCGCGCCGGCCGGCGGGCCGGCACCGCGCTCATTCCGGCCGGTCGCCGGTCATGCGCCTGAGCCACTGCCGGGCCAGCCGGCGCTCCTCCTGGCTGAACCCGGCCTCGAGTTCCCGTTCGCGTTCGCGCACCACGGGCCGGGCCTCCTCGAGGCGCCCGCGCCCGGCGTCGGTCAGGAAGACCTGCTGGCTGCGGCCGTCCGTGGGGTGCCGCCGGCGCTCGACCAGACCCTGGTCGGCGAGCCCGGCGAGCAGTTCGTTGGCCGACTGACGGGTGCTGGCCACGGCCCGGGCCAGGTCGGCGATGGTGATGCCCGGCTGGTCCGCGAGCACGAGCAAGGAGGCGTACTGGGCGACGGACAGTCCGAGCCCCGACAAGGCACCGTCCATGGCCCCGCGCATGTTCAGCCACGCCTGACGGACCAGGAAGCTCAGACAGAGCTCATCGATGTCGGCGTCCACCCAGGTCTCCCCTCGCATTGACAGGAACCTTACGTTCTTGGCACGCTAAGAACGTAAGGGCCCTGTCGATTCTACCCGAGACGGCCGGCCCTCGGCAGTTCCGCGTACCCGCTCACCGGAGGTGTGCCGCACTATGTCCGATCGCTTAGAGAGTGGGCAGGAAGGGCCCGAGGTCAATCCGGGCCTGGTGCTGCTCCTCTGCTCGGGCGCGACCTTCATGGCGTTCCTCGACCTGTCCGTCGTGAACATCGCGTTCCCCAAGATCATCGAGAAGTTCCCCGACACCGGGATGGCCACGCTGACCTGGGTGGTCAGCGGTTACGCGGTGATGTTCGCCGCCGTACTGACCCCGGCGGGACGGCTTGCCGACACCGTCGGGCGCACCAGGGTCTTCCTCTGGTCGCTGACCGGCTTCACGCTCGCCTCACTGGCCTGCGGCGCGGCCACCGGCCCCGAGTGGCTCATCGTGGCGCGGTTCGCGCAGGGCGCGCTGGCGGCGGGGATGATCCCCTCGGCGCTCAGCCTGATCATGTCCTCGACCCCGCTGGAGAAGCTGATCAAGGCGATCGGCACCTGGTCGGCGGTGGCGGGTTTCTCCGCCGTGGTCGGCCCGGCCGTCGGCGGCGTGCTCGTGGAGCAGATGAGCTGGCGAGCGGTCTTCTACATCAACGTGCCCATCGGTGTCCTGCTGGCCGTCGCCGGACTGAGGGCGCTCCCCCGCCACCGGCCCGCGACGGGCAGCAGGCTTCCCGACGTCGTCGGCACCGCGTCGCTCGCGCTCGGCATCGGCCTGGTCGTGGCCTCCCTCACCGAGGGCGACTCCTGGGGCTGGACGAGCGCCCGCACGCTCGGGCTGCTCGCCGGCGGACTCGCCCTGGGTGCCTTCGCGGTGCTCAGGTCACGGCGGCACGCGTCCCCGGCCATCGCCACCGAGCTGTGGAAGAGCCGGAAGTACGCCGTGGTCAACGGTGTCTCCGCGGTCTTTGGCGTGTCGATGTTCGCCTGGCTGTTGGCGGGCGCGCTCTTCGCCACCGGCGTGTGGCACTGGAGCATCATGGAGGCCGCCGGAGCGATGAGCGTCGGCGCGGTCGCCTCCATGGTCACCTCGACCATCGCCGGGCGGGCCTCCGAACCGGCCGCGCACCGGCGGCTGGTGATCCTCGGCGCGCTCATGTTCGCCGCCTGCACCGCGCTGATGGGCAGTGGCTTCCTGGGCCCGGACCCCGACTTCTGGGGTGCCTGGGTACCGACCGGACTCCTGGGCGGCGGCGGCCTCGGCTTCGCGGTCACCTCACTGTCGTCCATCGCCGCGACCGCGCTGCCGCCGCTGCAGTTCGCGGCCGGGGTGGGCATGAACCTCACCGCGCGCCAGATCGGCGGCGCCCTGGGGACGGCGATGCTCGCCGCCATCATGGCCGCGCACTCGGCGCCGGGTATCGACGCCTTCCACGACCTGTACCGGGTGTGCACGGCGGTCACCGTCGTGGCGGCGCTCGCCGCCCTGGGACTCACCGACCGGACCCCCGCGGCCGTCCCCCGGCAGGAGGCGGGCGCGCAGACGCCGGCGGAGGTCTCCGGTTCCTGAGACCCCCGCCGGAGGCCCGGAGACAGGCGGCCGGGAGAACGTTGAATCGTTCTCCCGGCCGCCATCCTCCCGTTTTCCGTCAACATTCCCCACGATTACTCGGCGAACGACGGAGGAAAACATTCCGGAAAGAATTCAAGGAATAAACCAATCCGCTCCCTCCGATCATTACCAATGGGTCGGCGCAAACAATTTCCTTGCAGTCAACCCCTCCCCGTGGCAGACTCGGTCGCGGCAGGGCCGGAACTTCGGGAACGACCATTTCCGGCTCGTAGATCAGTGACCACGGGGGGACCTGGTGCACACCGTTCTCGATTGGATCGACCATGCCGCCGACGACCGGGGAATCCACTTCTCCGATTCCGGGACCGGCTGGTCGTTCGTTTCCCACAGCACACTGGCCGGCGAGGCCCACCGGGTGGCGTCCTTACTCCACACTCACGGCCCACAGCCCGGCGACGTGGTGTCTCTGCTGGTCAACGAGGTGCGTGACTTCGCACCCGCCTTCCTGGGCACCATGCTGGCCGGCCTCACCCCGGCTCCGATCGCCTCGCCCCTCACTTTCCAGGGAAATGATCGGTACACCGAGCACGTCACGGACATCCTGAAAGTCGCGGAACCGGCTCTGATCCTGTCCGACGCGTCCCTCGCGGAAATAGCGGAGAAGACCTCGGCGCAACTCGACGGCGGCTCCGTGGTACTTCTCGAGGAGTCGGCCGGATTATCGGCCGATGATTCCGCGCGACGCACGCCGGCGGAACTCGGGCTGCTGCAGTTCACCTCCGGTTCCAGCGGTTCGCCGAAGGGTGTCCGCGTGTCCCGGGACAATCTGGCGGCGAACGTCCGGAGCATTCACGAGTGGCTGGGCACAACCGCCGCCGACTCCTGCTCCTCCTGGCTCCCGCTCTACCACGACATGGGGCTCATCGGGACGTTCCTCGGTTCGCTCACGGCCCGGATCGACCTCTGGCTCATGTCGCCCCTGGACTTCGTGAGGAACCCGCTGCGCTGGCTGGAGGCGCACGGCCGGCACGGCGCGACCATGACCACCGCCCCCAACTTCGGATACGGCTACACCGCGAAACGCGTCCGCCCGCAGGACCTGGAGGGAATGGACTTCTCCCACTGGCGGGTCGCCATGAACGGGGCGGAGCGCATCGACCCCCGGGCCGCCGCCGCGTTCGCCGCGCTGCTGGCCCCGCACGGCTTCCGCACCACCGCCTTCGCCCCCTGCTACGGCCTCGCCGAGGCCACCCTGGCCGTCTCGGGCGTCAGGCCGGGCTCCGGGGCGCGCACGGTACGGCTGAAGGGCGGACTGCACACCGGCCGGCCCGTCGTGCCCACCGACCGGGGACAGCTGGGGACCGTCCACCCCGACGGCGGGGCGAACTGGCTGACGTCCTGCGGCCCGGCGGTGCCGGGCGCCGGCGTGGACATCGTCGACGAGGACGGCGCGGCGCTCCCCGAGGGGCACTTCGGCGAGATCCGCGTCCGGGGGACGTCCGTGGCCGGCGGCTACCGCTCCTGCGTACCGGACGCCTCGTCGAACTTCACGGGCGACGGCCTGCGTACCGGCGACGCCGGATTCCTGCTGGAGGGCGAGCTGTTCGTGGTCGGACGGGTCGGTGACAGCATCAAGGTCCGGGGTCGCAAGGTGCACGCGGAGGACCTCGAGACCGCGCTCACCGCGGTCGACGGCATCCCCTCCGGACGCTGCGCCGTCGCCCTCGGTACGACCGGCGAGGCCCACCACGTGGTGGCCGTCGTCGAAACGGGGGACTCCGGCTGGCTCGACGGCGCCCTCGCCGTGATCCGCGCCGCCACCGACGACACCGTCAGGGTCACCGTGGTCCGCGCCGCACGGGGCGGCATCCCCCGCACCTCCAGCGGCAAGCCGCGCCGGCGCCTGCTCTGGCACCGCTTCCAGGACGGGGCGGCCCTCGGGGAGGTCGTGCACGGCACGGCTCCCGCCGCCCCCGTCACCGGCTGACCCGACGCGTCCCGCGCGTCCGGCGCTCCGGCATTCCCGGGATTCCCGGCACGCGCGCCGCAGTCGTGGCGATTCCTGTCCGGCATCCGTGAATTCCGCCGCGTTCCCGCCGCGGTCACGCATGCCCTGACGACGCGAATTCCGACAAGGAGAAGAGTGCAATGACGACCGCCACCACCACGGACACCGGCCCCGGCCAGGGTCACGTCCCCGACATCACCGCGGAAACCGGCGCCGACGAGCACGAGGAGGGCCAGGAGCGGCAGGGCCGGCTCGCCACCTCCGCCGACCTCTACCGCCGCTGGGAGCGCCAGCAGTGGAGCGTCGCCGAGGTCAGGCCGGCCCGTGACGTGGAGCGCTGGAACGCCCTCACCCCCTTCATGCGGCAGCAGATGCTGGGCGCGCTGGCCGAACTGGAGGTCGGCGAGGTCGCGGTGACCCACACCCTCGGCACGCTGATCGACAGCCCGCCGACCGAGGACGACCGCATCTACCTGTGCACCCAGCTCGCCGACGAGGCACGCCACGTGCGGTTCTTCCAGACCTACCTGGAGGACGCCTGCGGCATCGACCTCGACGCCGCGGAGGGCGGCGAGCTGGAGGCCGCAGCCGACTACGCCAAGGTCTTCGCCCCCGAGCTCACCAGGGTCACCTCGGAGGTCCGGCGCAGCGGCGACACCGAGTCCTGGTACCGCGCCCTGGTCTACTACCACCTGATCACCGAGGGCGTACTGGCCGCCACCGCGCTGCGCACCACCCGCTTCCTCGCCCGGCGGCTGCGACTGGCCGCCCTGGAGGAGGGGCTCACCAACGTCACCCGCGACGAGTCCCGGCATGTCTCGTTCGGGCTGCGCGCCGCCGAGGACGGCGTGGCGCGCGGATACGGCCGGGTGGTCGAGGACGCCCACTTCGAGGCGATCGGCATGGCGGCCTGGGTGCTCGTCGGCCCGGCCCGGCACAACCCCTCGCCCGCCATCCCCGCCGCGCTCGCCAGCCGGGCCGCGCAGTTGCAGGGCGCCGTCGACATCGGCGAGGAGCGGCTGGTCAAGCAGCTGCGCCTGATCGGCCTGCCCGAACTGGCCGACCGCGCCGGGCGGGCCTGGCGCCAGGAGATCGACAAGGCGCTGTCGGCCTACGAGGAGCGGTGGTCGGCGCCGCACCCGATCCGTGCCGCCGCGGCCCGCGCCGCCGCCCGGTGAACCACCCCTCGGTACCCCTCTCAGGAAAGTGAGTCCGTCATGTCCAACGAGAACACGCGCGCCAGGGTCCGCGAGATCGTCGGCGAGATGAGCCCGAGCGGCAAGCGGGACGTCGCCCCCGCCGACCTCCTGGTGGAGGACCTCGGCTACGACTCCCTCGCCGTGATCGAGCTGTCGCTGCAGATCGAGTCCGCCTTCGGCCTCAGCTCCATGAGCCAGGGGACGGTACCGGACATCACCACCGTCCAGGACGTCGAGGACCTGGTCGTGCAGGCCCTCGCCACCCCCATCGACGCCGCGTGAGCGCCGCCGTGACCCCGGCGAAGGAAGGCGCCGACCGGCACTGCCTCCCGGCGGACGAGGCGGCGGAGCTGCTGCGCCCGGCGCCCTGGCAGCGGTTCGCCGTGATGGGCGACAGCTTCGCCGAGGGCGTGGGCGGCCCCTGCCCCGGCTACGCCGACGTGCCCTGGCCCGAGCGGGTGGCGGGCGCCCTGCGGGCCACCCGGTCCGGCCTGGAGTACCTCAACACCGGTGAGACGGGGCTGCGCACCGCCCAGGTCCGCCGGACCCAGCTGGAGCGGGTGCTGGCGTTCCGACCCGACCTGGTGAACGTCGCCTCCGGCGGCAACGACCTCTTCGTGCCGGAGCCCGACCTGGACGCCGTCGAGGCCGATCTCGACGCCGTCTACCGGGCACTGCGCGAGCAGAAGGCGCACATCTTCGCCTTCACGGTCGCCGACATCTTCGACGCCTTCCCCGAACTGGTGGAGTTCCGCGCCAGGATCACCGCGCTCAACGAGCGGATCAGGGCCGTGGCCGGCCGCTACGACGCCACCGTCGTGGAGATGGAGCGGCATCCGGTCCGGAACGAGCCCACGCTGATGAGCGGGGACGGGATCCACTTCTCGATGCACGGGCACGCGGTGCTCGCGTCCGAGATCATCCGCAACCTCGCGCAGGACATCGCGTGACCGGGCCCACCGCCTCGGTCGCCGGCGCCGACTACGTCGTGGTCGGCGCCGGCTCGGCCGGCTGCGTCCTCGCCGCGCGGCTCAGCGAGGACCCCTCGGTGCGGGTCGTCCTCGTCGAGGCGGGCGGACCCGACCGCAGAGCGGAGATCAGCATCCCGGCCGCGTTCCCCAAGCTGTTCGGCACGGAGTACGACTGGGCCTTCTCCACCGCCCCCCAGCCGGCCCTGGGCGGCCGCGAGGTCTACTGGCCGCGGGGCAGGACCCTGGGCGGCTCCTCCTCGCTCAACGCCCAGATCTGGACGCGCGGTCACCGCGCGGACTACGACGGCTGGGTCGCCGCCGGCCTCACCGGCTGGGGTTTCGCCGAGGTGGAGCCGTACTTCCGCAAGGCCGAGGAGACGCTGGGCGTCCGGCACCTGCGCGACCCCAACCCGACCACCGCCGACTTCCTCGCCGCCTGCGCCAAGGCGGGCGTCCCCCCGATGGGCGGCACCGAGTGGACGGCGCCCGAGGGCTGCGGGCCGATCCGCGTCACCCAGCGCAACGGCCGCCGCTGGAGCACCGCCGACGCCTATCTGCGCCCCGCCCTCGGCCGGGAGAACCTGACCGTGCTCACCGCGGGGCACGCCCGGCGGGTCGTGCTCGACGGCACCCGCGCGGCCGGCGTCGAGGTCGCCACCCCGGAGGGCGTACGGACGGTGGCGGCGGCCCGCGAGGTGATCCTCGCAGCGGGCGCGGTGGGCAGCCCGCACCTGCTCATGCTGTCCGGCGTCGGCAACCCGAAGGAGCTGCGCGCGCACGGCATCCCGGTCGCCGTGGAACTGCCGGCGGTGGGCCGGGGGCTGAGCGACCACCTCTTCGCGCCGCTCGCGCTGGCCGCCCGCGAGCCGGTCTCGCCGGGCATCGGCGACCAGGGCGAGGACGTGATGCAGTACTTCCGCCACCGCACCGGGAAGCTGAGCTCCAACCTCGCCGAGGCCGTGGTCTGGCTGCGCACCGACGAGCGGCCCGCGCCACCGGACGTCGAACTGCTCTGGATGCCGGTGCCGTTCCTCGACCACGGGCGCGGCGACCCCGGACACGGGGTGACGCTCGGCGTCGTCCTGCTGCAGCCCGAGAGCCGCGGCCGGATCACGCTGCGGTCCGCGGACCCGGCGGCCGCACCCCTGATCGACCCCGGCTACCTGACCGACCCGGGCGGGGCCGACCTGGCCACGCTGACCGCGGGCGTCCGCCGGGCCCAGGACATCCTCCGCCGGGAACCGCTGGCGCCGTGGCTCGGACAGCCGCTGGTCGCCGGGGTCCTGGACGATTCCGCCGACGCCGTGGCCGCCCTCGTGCGCCGCCACGCGCAGACGCTCTACCACCCCGTGGGCACCTGCCGCATGGGGGCGGACGAGGCGTCGGTCGTGGATCCCCGGTTCCGCGTGCGGGGGACGGCGGGACTGCGCGTCGTCGATGCCGGCGCACTTCCCGTCATCCCCCGCGCGCACACCCACGCGCCGACCGTGATGCTCGCCGAGCGCGCGGCCGACCTGCTGCGCGCCACCTGATCCGAGCCCGACGAACCGAAAGGCCCCTCCGCCATGACCGTGGACCACCGGACGCTGTTCGGCGCCCTGCTCGCCGACGACGACTTCACCGCACGACTGAAGGACCGCGGGCTCTCGCTGTACTTCGTCCCGCCCGAGCCCGGCACCGCCGTCTTCGTCTCCTCCGACGGCGTGGTCGCGGGCGAGCCGCCCTTCCCGCCCACCCTGCGCTTCGAGATGGGGCAGGACACCGCCCACGAGATCTGGAGCGGCCGGCTGCCGCTGATGAACGCCGTGGTGGAGCGCCGGCTGGCCATCAAGGGCCCGGTCGCCCGGGTCCGGCAGCTGACCGACCTGCTGCCGGCCGTGGGCGCCACGTACGCCGAGCTGTCCGCCCGGCCCCGTTCCTGACGCGTCCGACGACCGTACGACGACACCCATGAAAGGCATGACCGCCATGACCGCCGCCGTCAGCACCGGCACCGTCACCAATGCGCCGACCCTGTCCGACACCGCCGCCCTCAGCGCGGCCGCCATGCCCTCCCTGTTCACGCTGCCGCCCGAGGTGGAACGGCTGCGCGACGAGGTCCGCGAGTTCGCGCGCACCGTCGTCAAGCCCCGCGTGCTCGACAACGACCTCGCGCCGCACGACGACTTCGACTGGGAGATCGTCCGCAAGGGCCACGAGCTGGGGCTGTTGCGGATGACGCTGCCCGAGGAGTTCGGCGGCCGCGGTGTGGGGGTGCTCGGTGTCGCCGTCGCCCTGGAGGAGCTTGCCGCCGTCTGCGCGAGCACCGCGCTGGTCTTCGGCGCCTCGCTGCTGGGCCAGAGCAGCGTGCTCGCCTCCGGCGACCCCGCCCTCCAGGCCCGGTTCATCCCCGGGTTCCTCGGCGCCGAGCCGGTGCTCGCCTGCAACGCCATCACCGAGGAGGTGGCCGGCTGCGACCTGCTCATCCCGGAGAACTCCCCGCACGCGCAGGAGGTGACGACCGCCCGCCGGGAGGGCGACGGCTACGTCCTCAACGGCGTCAAGCGGTTCATCACCAACGGCAGGGTCGCGCAGTGGTGCACCGTCTTCGCCAACCTCGAGGGGCATCCCGGGGCGGACGGCCTGACCACCTTCGTCGTCCCGCTGGACAGCGAGGGCGTGACCCGCGGCCCGGTCGCGGACAAGATGGGCTACCGCGCCTGCCTCGGCACCACCCTGGTCTTCGAGGACGTCCGTGTGCCCGCCGCGAACGTGGTGCACGGCGAGGGCAACGGCTGGAACTTCCTCACCATGCAGTCCAACCAGGCCCGCGCCACCGTCGCCGCGATCTCCACCGGTGTCGCCCGGGGCGCGTTCGAGATCGCCAGGCAGTGGTGCGGGGAGCGCGTCCAGGCCGGGGTGCCGCTGTACCGGCACCAGTTCAGCGCGCGGAAGCTCGCCGGGATGTCCGTGAAGATCGACGCCGCCCGGCTGCTGTACCTCCAGGCCGCGCACCAGGCCGACAACATGCTGCCGGCCCCCACCTACGGCCCGGCCGCCGCCAAGCTCTACGCGGACCGGATCGCCATAGAGGTGGCCGAGGAGGCCATGTCGATGCTCGGCGCCCGCGGCTACTGCCGGGAGTACGACGTCGAGAAGTTCGTCCGCGAGTCCTTCGGGGCCCGCATCTACGAGGGCACCCCCGAGGTCCTCGCGCTGGCCGTCACCGGCGCGCTCTACGGCCACCGCGCCTGAACCACGATCCGGCGAGGGAGCCATCGGATGGAGCAGACACTCGAACGGGCCCGCAGCACCGACGTCTACGCGGCCGAGGTGCAGATGGTGCACAGCCTGACCAGTTTCACGGGGCTCGCCGCCCAGGTGCCCGCGGAGAGCCTCCTGTACCACTGCGAACGGCCCGGCGGCCCGACCGTCCTCGCCGTGCGCAACGACGGGCTGCCGGAGCCGTACCGCCACGGCATCTACGGCTTCCGGCTCGCCCAGTACCTGCGCCTGAGGTTCGCCAGCGCGGATCTCGCCTTCCGGCGCTCCCTGGTGACCGAACCGCACGCGGGCCACGGCAACGAGATCCACGTGCTCGCCCTCGACGGGGCGAGCGGCGCGATCCTTCGCTACCTCTCGCTGGTCGGCTCGACCGACCCGGTGCCGCTGGGCCTCAAGGATCCCGCGCGGGCGCTCTTCCCGTGCGAGGTCGCCCACGGGGTCAACCTCTTCGAGCACGTGGAGTGCGACGGGGACCTCGACACCAGCCGCGTCTGGGAGGTCAAGCGGCTGGTGCACCGCGCCGAGCAGAATCGTTCCAGCGCCTACGCGCGGCTGCGTCTGGCGCTGGAGCTGATGCTCGGCTTCCACACCGCGCTCGGCCGGATCGAGCCGGCCCCCGAGGTGCTCGTGGGCGACGGCGAGGAGGGCATCGCGATCCGCCGGCTGCTGCGCAGCCTGAAGGACATCACGGTGCTGGAGGGCACCCGGCCCTCGCTGCCCGCCGACGACCTGATGTTCCCGCTCTACACGCAACGCGAGGTCGTGAAGCCCTTCGTGGCGCGGGCTCCGCACGGCGAGGAACTGCAGCGACTGATCCGAGACATCGACCGCGCCCTGACCGACCGCAATCCGCTCGACGCCCTCAAGGGCCTGGTGGAGTCCGTCGGCGGCCGCCTGCGGAGGGTTCACGTATGACCGGCATCCACACGACCGTCCCCGGCCCCGCCGGCGGCGCGGGGGCGGGCGGCGCCCCCGACACGTTCTACGCCGCGTTCACCGAGCGCAACCGCGGCCTGATCCCGGACGCCGCGCAGCGGGCGCTGCGCACGGCCGTCGTGCTCGTCGCGGGCTGCGGGTCGACGGGTGGCGCGACCGTCGACCCGCTGACCCGGCTGGGCGTCCAGCACTTCGTACTCGCCGAGCCCGGCGCGTACGAGCTGAACAACCTCAACCGGCAGCACGCCGCGCACTCCGACATCGGCCGCAACAAGGCCGAAGTGGCCGCCGAGCGCGTCCGCGCGGTCAACCCGCACGCGGTCGCCGAGGTGCGCCCTGAGGGCATCCGGCCGGAGAACGTCAAGGCACTGCTGGGCAGTTGCGACATCGTCGTCGACGGCGTCGACGTGACCACCCCGGCGGGCTGGCGCGCCAAGTACGCCCTGCACGCCGAGGCGGCGGCCCAGGGCCGTCCCGTCGTCTCCGGCTACGACATGTCCGGGACCCAGCACATCCGCTACTACGACTACCGCCCCGGGCTGCCGCCACTGGCCGGCGAGGTCACCGCGGAGCAGGTCGCCACCGAGTCGGTGTGGGAGCTGCTGCTGCGGATCGTGCCGCGCGAGCTGGTGCCCGAGGACCTGCTGGCCGACATACGCGCCCACCGCGACGAACCGGACTACAGCGTTCCGCAGCTGGTCTACACCTCGCTGCTCTTCGGCGTCCTGACGGCCCGTTACGTCGTCGAGGTGCTGGCCGGCCGTCCCGTCCGCGAGGCGCTGTCGCTGGACGTCCACCAGATCGTCCGACCGCAGTCCTAGGAGGAAGAGATGACGTCCGAACTGCTCAAGCCCGATCCCAAGGCCGATCCGGTCGCCCGCCAGACGAAGAAGGCGGCCCAGCTGCTCGTCGCGTCCGCCCGGCACTCGTACGACCCCCTGGTGGACATCGACTGGGACGCGCCGCTCGCCGAGGGCAAGTGGTTCCTCGCGGAGAAGCGCTGCTCGCTCTACGGCACCGAGCTGTGGGACTCACTCGGCGCCGAGCAGAAGATGCTGCTCAGCCGCGAGGAGCTGGCCGCCTCGGTCGCCGTCGGGGTGTGGACCGAGCACGTCCTGCTCCACCTGGTCTCCCGGTACGTCTACAAGCGCGACGTGTCGACCCCGCAGGTGCAGTTCGCGCTGACCGAGGTCGCCGACGAGGTCCGCCACATGATCATGTTCGCCAGGCTGGTGGAGAAGACCGGGGCCGAGATCTACCCGACGCCGCCGAAGACCCTCCGCAGCGGGCTGCTGCTCAAGACCTTCGCGCCGGTGCCGGCGCTGTGGGCGCTGATCCTGCTCACCGAGGAGTTCTTCGACCGCTTCCAGCGCGAGCAGGCCAACGACGAGACCATCCAGCCCGTCGTGCGCGCGGTCGCCCGCATCCACGTCGTGGAGGAGGCCCGGCACATCTCCTTCGCCCGCACCGAGCTCGAACGGTTTGTGCCCACCCTGTCCAGGGCCCGGCTCGGCGCGCTGCGCCGACTGCTCGCGGGGATCGTGGCGGGCATGCGCAAGGACCGCTACAACCCGCTGATGTACCAGCGTGCCGGGCTCGATCCGAAGACCGCGATCGCGGCGGCCCGCGCCAACCCCAACAACATCGAGAACGCGAAGTACGGGGGTCAGCGGATCGCCGCGTACTACCGGCAGATCGGGCTGATCGGCGGTCCGACGGAGAAGGTCTGGCGCGAGGCCGGCTGGCTGTCGTGACCGCCCACGGCCCCGAGCCCGACCACGGCCACGGCCACGGCCACGGCCACGGCCACGACGAGGACGGCTACGCCGGACCGGCCACCCTGCTGGTGGCCGGCCATGCCCTCGACGTCGAGGTCCGGCTGACCGGCTACTTCCAGCCCCTCGACGGCCGCTACCACTGGTACGGCCGGCTGGCCCCCGACGCGCGGCTGTCCGCGCTGGCCGCCCGCCGGCCGGTCCCCGTCACCGTGTGCACCCCGCACGGCCGGGCCGAGGGCGAGCTCTCCGACCCCGACCTGTGGCAGCGGCTGCGGGTCGAGGGCACGAGCACGCCCCCGTTCACCGCCATGGCCACGCCCGGCCTCGAGAACTGACCCGCGAGAACCCCCAGGGAGCCGCACCATGTGCTTCGACGCCGACTCCGCGCCTCCGGTGCCCCACGGGCCGCAGGCCCTCGCCCGGGACCACCGGATCACGCTCACCGCGCGGGACGGAACCCGCTTCGCCGCCTTCGAGGCCGTACCGGAGCACCCCTCCGGGCTCGGCGTCGTCATCCTGCCCGATGTACGCGGGCTCTACCGCTTCTACATCGAGCTGGCCCGGCGCTTCGCCGAGCACGGCCACCACGCCGTGGTCGTGGACTACTACGGCCGCACCGCCGGGGCCGGCGAGCGGGGCCCGGACTTCCCGGTGGACGAGCACATGGTGCGGCTCACCCCGCGCGGCCTGTACGACGACCTCTCCGCGGCGGTGGCGCACCTGCGCTCCCCCGAGGGAGGCGGGCGGCACCGGATCGTCACCGCGGGCTTCTGCATCGGGGGCCGCCTGGCCGTCCTCGCGGGCACGAAGAGGGCGGGCCACGGCCTCGCCGGGACCGTGGGCTTCTACTGCTGGCCCGCCCCCGGACCGGACGGCTCCCCCGGGCCCACCCAGCGAGCGGGCGAGCTGACCGCCCCGGTGCTCGCGCTGATGGCGGGGGACGACCCCGGCATCCCGCGGGAGCACGTCCACGCCTTCGAGCGCGCCCTCGCCGAGGCGGGGGTCGAGCACGAGGTGGTCACCTACCCGGACGCCCCGCACAGCTTCTTCGACGCGAAGCAGGGCGACCACGCCGAGGCCTCGGCCGACGCCTGGCGCAGGGTGCTGGCCTTCGCCGGGCGCGCGGCGGCCGGCTGAAGGCGGCCGCCGCGGAACGCCAAGAGCCCGTCCGATCGAGGCGATCGGACGGGCTCCCGTCACATTGTGGAAGTGGAGCTACGGGGATTCGAACCCCGGACCTCTTGCATGCCATGCAAGCGCTCTACCAACTGAGCTATAGCCCCGCGATGTCGTTCTCCCGGGTTCCCCCGGCGACCTGCCATACATTACACGGCCATGGGGGCCCTTCGCCAAATCCGTTCCTGGCCGCCCCGACAGGGCGACCGGTACTGTCGGCTGACCCCTCCCCGACCGAGACTGGAGCAGCCCGCAGTGACCGCGACACAGCCCAGGGCCGCCGCCGGGAACGCGCCCCGGGGCCTGCCGGTACGGCGGGCCACCCTCGTCGCGGCACTCGTCTGCCTGGTCTCCTTCGCGGCCTTCTGGGCCGCCCAACGGGCCGCGCACGTCTCGATGATCGACCTCACCGTCTACCGGGCCGAGGGCTGGACGGTGCGCAACGGCGGGGACCTCTACGCGATGCGCGTCACCCACGCGCAGCTGCCCAACACCTACCCGCCGTTCGCGGCGCTGCTCTTCACGCCGCTGACGCTGCTGGGCACCGGCGCCTGCCGGGTCGCGGCGACCCTGCTCAACCTGGGCCTGCTGGTGGCGCTCTGCCATCTGTCGCTCCGGCTGGCCGGACTTCCGCGGCGGCTCCCGCCGGCGGCGGCCGCGCTCGGAGTGGCCGCGGCGGCCGTGTGGTGCGAGCCGGTGTGGACGACACTGCGGTACGGGCAGATCAACCTGCTGCTCGCGGTCCTGGTGCTGTGGGACCTCACCCGGCGCAGGAGCCGAACGGCGGGGATCGGCATCGGCATCGCCGCGGGGATC
This sequence comes from Actinacidiphila glaucinigra, assembly GCF_035918135.1. Classification (NCBI taxonomy): domain Bacteria; kingdom Bacillati; phylum Actinomycetota; class Actinomycetes; order Kitasatosporales; family Streptomycetaceae; genus Actinacidiphila; species Actinacidiphila glaucinigra. The sequence continues at coordinate 5,842,276 of NZ_CP109144.1, read as the reverse complement.
AAGCTGACCCCGCTGCTGTTCGTGCTCTTCCTGGCGATCGGCGGGGCGGTGGCCGCCTGGCGCCGGCGCGAGCGGTGGAACGCGTGGCTGCGGCAGGCGGCCGTGGCCTTCGTCACCTTCGCCGCGACCGCGGGCCTTTCCGCGCTCGTACTGCCGCATGACTCAAGGCGGTTCTGGACCGGGGTCGTCTTCTCCGCCGACCGCGCCGGCAACGGGGAGGACACCGCCAACCAGTCACTGCGGGGCGTCCTCGCCCGCGCCCTGCACACCGGCGACCCGGGCGGCCCGTGGCTCCTCGTGGCCGTCCTCGTGGCCGCCGCGGGCCTGGCCGTCGCCGCGGCACACCTGGCCTCCGGGGAGCACGCCTGGGCGGTGCTGTCCTGCGCGGTGACGGGCCTCCTCGTCAGCCCGGTCTCGTGGTCGCACCACTGGGTGTGGGCCGTCCCGCTGCTCGTGTTCCTCTGCGGACGTGCACCGCGCGGCCGCCGGCCCGCGCTGCGGTGGGGCGGCGCCGCGCTGTTCGGCCTGCTCTTCTGCTCGTACGCGCTGTGGCTCACGCCGCACGGGGACGGGGTCGCGCGTCCCGAACTCCACCAGTCGGCGCCCCAGATGGCCTTGTCCGCGGTCTACCCGGCCGCCGGGGCGGCGTTCCTGTGCCTCGCGGCGGCCGCCGCGTGGCGCGGGCGCGGGGACCGCGCCACGGCACCCGTCTGAGCGGTGCCCGGGTCCTGCGCCATGGCGGCCGCGCGCACGAGTCGGCGGCGGGTTGGGGGACGGCGTGCCCGAGGCGGTCCTCGGGCCGGCGGCGGGCCACCCCGAACAGGGCCGCCGGCAGGGCCGGTTCGCCCTGCCCCCGCCGCCGGGCCGGCCGACGAGGAGAGCCGGAAACCGACGGCCCGCCGGTGGGCCGCCCCGGCACGCGTGGCCGCTGCCGGAGCTCACGGCGAAAGGGGCCGGCCACGGAACCGGCCGGGTGAAACGCGAGGATCCCGCCTCCCCTGAGGGGAGACGGGATCCGGTGCTTCTGTGGAGCTACGGGGATTCGAACCCCGGACCTCTTGCATGCCATGCAAGCGCTCTACCAACTGAGCTATAGCCCCGCTGTCCTCGGGCTTTTCCGCCCGGCGAACGAGAAGAAGCTTAGCCGGTCAGGGCCGGATTCCTGAAATCGGCCGCGGACCGGCCCCGCCCCGGCCCCGCGGGACCCGTCAGTCGTCGTCGCCGAGCACCGGCTCGGGCAGGGTGCCGGCGTTGTGCTCCAGCAGCCGCCAGCCGCGGGCGCCCTCGCCGAGGACCGACCAGCAGGTGTTGGACAGCCCGCCGAGCGCCTCCCAGCTGCGCGGGTCCAGCCCGAGCAGCCGGCCGATGGTGGTGCGGATGGCACCGCCGTGGCTGACGACCACCAGTACACCGCCGTCGGGCAGCTTGTCGGCCGCCGCGAGCACCACCGGGGCGGCCCGTTCGGCGACCTCGGTCTCCAGCTCGCCGCCGCCGCGCCGCACGGGCTCGCCGCGCTTCCAGGCCGCGTACTCCTCACCGAACCGCTGGGTGATCTCCTCGTGGGTCAGGCCCTGCCAGACACCCGCGTAGGTCTCCCGCAGCCCCTCGTCGTACGAGATGTCCAGGCCCGTGACGGCGGCCAGCTCCGCGGCGGTGTCGGCGGCGCGCTGCAGGTCGGACGAGACGATCGCGTCCGGTTCCAGGGCGGCCAGCAGCCGTGCGGCCCGCTTGGCCTGGGCGACGCCGGCGGACGTCAGCGGGATGTCCGTGGAGCCCTGGAAGCGGCCCTCCACGTTCCACGAGGTCTGGCCGTGCCGCCAGAAGACGACGCGGCGGCCGCGACCGCGCCCATGCCCGTTCAGATCAGCTCTCCCTCGTCGGCGGCCGCGGTGGCGCGGGCGTGCTCATCGGCCTTGCCGCGGGTGGCGACGGCGTCCTTGGGCAGCTCGAGCTCGGGGCAGTCCTTCCACAGCCGCTCCAGCGCGTAGAAGACCCGCTCCTCCGAGTGCTGGACGTGCACCACGATGTCGATGTAGTCGAGCAGGACCCAGCGGCCGTCGCGCTCGCCCTCACGGCGCACCGGCTTGACGCCGAGCTCGTTCTGCAGCCGCTCCTCGACCTCGTCGACGATGGCCTTCACCTGGCGGTCGTTGGGCGCCGAGGCCAGCAGGAACGCGTCGGTGATGGAGAGGACGTCGCTGACGTCGTAGGCGATGATGTCGTGCGCGAGCTTGTCGGCGGCCGCCTGCGCGGCGGTCTGGATGAGCTCGATGGAGCGGTCCGTGGCGGTCACTGGTGAGGCTTTCCGGTCGGGGACGTTCGTACGTCCAGGGTCTCACGGACCGTCCTCGGTCCCCGACCGGTTATGCGCCGCCCAGGTCAGACCCTCTTCGGCGGGCTGTAGTCCTGGCCCAGGACGACCGTGATGTCGGCGTTGGAGGCGACGTCGCCCTTCTTGGCGGCCTTGGCGGACAGGCCCAGCGTCTTGGCCAGCTCCTCCGCGTTCGCCTTCTGGTCGGCGTCGGCGTACAGGACCTGCGAGGTGGCCTGGGTGTCCGCGGCGGCGCCGGAGACGAAGGTGTAGCCGCCGCCGACGATCTGCACCTGGGCCTCGCCGGTGTTGGTGGCGACGCCGGTGGCGTTGCGCAGGGTGACCCGGGGGATGCCCTCGGAGTCGGTGTTGGTGACGGTGCCGCCGAGCACCTTCTTCACCACGTCCTCGGTGGCCTTCTCGCTCAGCGTGCCGTCGGGCTCCACCGGCAGCGTCTCGGTGGTGTAGTCGCCGCCCTTGGCCTCCTCGGACAGCGCCGCGAGACTGCTGCCCAGGTCCTTCTCCGTCAGCGGCGGCTCGATGACCTGGTTGAGCCCCTCGACGGTCTTGGTCGCCAGGTCGGGGTCGCTGTACATCTTCTTGAGCACGGCCTGGACGACCTGCCCGAAGCGGGCGAGCTGCTTGTCCGGCCCCTCGCCCGGCCCCCGGTGGATGGCGTACGCGACGGCGGCCTGGCCGCCGAGCTCCTGCTGCTTGCCGGGCTTGACGAGGGTCTTGTCGCCCTTCTTCTTGCCGGCCTTCACCGTGGCGTCGGTGTCGACGAGGACGCCGCCGAGGGACTCGACGAGGTTGTCCAGGTAGGGGGTGTCCAGCCGCCAGGTGCCGCTGATCTTGGTGCCGAGCAGGCCTTCCAGCGCCTCACGCGTGGGGGCGGAACCGTTCTCCACGACGGACTTCCCGAGCGTGGTGCTGCCGCCGTCGTCGCCGCTCACGGCCAGCGAGTTCGGCAGCAGGACGGTGGTGCCCTTCTTGGTGGTCGAGTTGCTGACCAGCAGCGCGGTCGAGGTCTCCTCGCTGCCGACCGGGCGCAGGTGCAGCACGATGACGTCGCGCTTCTGGCCGCCCGCGGCCTGCTGGGCGGTCCCGGAGTCCCCGCCGAGGCCGGGGATCTTGCCGGCCTTCCACAGGTAGCCGACGCCACCGACGGCGGCCAGCGCCAGGACGACGACCGCGGCGACCACGCGGTTGCGGCCGCGGCGCCTGGCCTCCTCGCGGCGCTCGGTGCGCGACTCGGTGAACTTCAGCCAGTCGATGACCTCTTCCGACTCCTCGGTCTCCTCGTCGACGAAGGAGAACTGGCCGGTGTGGAAGCCGTCTTCACCCGAAGGCCCGCGGCCGGGCGCGGGAGCGGGCCGGGCCGGCGGCTCCTCGTACGCGGGCCGCCGCTGGGCCGGAGGGGCCTGCTGCGGTGTCTGGGGGGCCGGTGCCTGCGGCGGCGCCGGGGGCTGCTGTCCGTACTGCTGCTCCTCGTAGTACGGCTCCTGGTACTGCGGCTGCTGCGGGATCCACCCCTGGTACTGCTGTGTCTGCTGGGGCTGTTGAGACTGCTGCGGCTGCGGCTGCTGGTACTGCTGCTGCTCCTGCGGGTAGTACGGCTGGCCGGTGTAGCCCTGCTGACCCTGCTGCTGGGGCTGCTGCCCCTGGTAGGCCTGCTGCTGGCCGGTCTGCTGGGCGTACGGGTCGTACTGCCCGTACTCGTCGCCGTAGCCGTTTGCGTAGTCGCCCTGCTGCTGTGCGTAGGGGTCCTCTCCGTAGGGGTCCTGACCGCCCTGCTCGGGTGTTCCCTCGGCGTATTGCCATCGGGGGTAGTCGTTCACTGGGGACCCCTCCAGTTGCCGATCAGCCGCTGATCACTTACCGGTACAGCCTGCGTTTGTCGATGTAGCGCACGACGCCGTCGGGCACGAGATACCAGACCGGCTCCCCCTTGGCGACCCGCTGACGGCAGTCGGTCGAGGAGATCGCCAGGGCGGGCACCTCCACCAGGGAGACCCCGCCGGCCGGGAAGCCGGGGTCGGACAGGGTGTGCCCGGGGCGGGTGACGCCGATGAAGTGCGCCAGGGAGAACAGCTCCTCGGCCTTGCGCCAGGAGAAGATCTGGGCCAGCGCGTCCGCCCCGGTGATGAAGAACAGCTCCGCCTCGGGGTGCTCGGCCCGCAGGTCGCGGAGCGTGTCGATCGTGTACGTGCGGCCACCGCGCTCGATGTCGCTGCGGCTGACCGAGAACTGCGGGTTCGACGCGGTGGCGATCACCGTCATCAGGTAACGGTCCTCGGCCGCCGACACCTTCTGGGTGCTCTTCTGCCAGGGCTGGCCGGTGGGCACGAAGACCACCTCGTCCAGCTGGAAAAGGTGCGCCACCTCGCTGGCCGCGACGAGGTGGCCGTGGTGGACGGGATCGAACGTCCCACCCATCACACCGATTCGCTTCTTCATGCGGATAGACCCTACCCGCATCACCTGATCGAGCTCAGCGGTCGCGGTTGAAGCGCGTGGTGATGAAGAGCAGGAGCAGCAGCGCGAACAGCGCGCCGCCGCCGGTGAGGTACGGGCTCAGGCTCTCGTGGTTGCCGCCGCCCTCGCCCTCGGCGAGCGTGGTCAGAACGGCGGCGGTCGCGTAGGAGGTCATTCGGCGTCCCTTGGTGGCTTCGGGTCTGTCGACGGGCGGAGGACTCGGGCAACATCGTACGGGCGGTCCGGGCGGAACTTCGCGGTGGCTCCGCGCGTCCTCACTACGTACCCAACGGGCGAGCAGGGGGGCGGGGACATATGTCCGGTCCGAACGATTCGAGCGGTGCGAACGGCGGCGGGAAGGACGGGCAGCGGCTGCCCGGACGCAACCGGCGGCGTTTCGAGGGGATCTCCTCGCGCGCGTACGAACACCCTGCGGACCGCTCCGCGCTGGTGGCGCTGCGCAAGCTGAGCGGCTTCGACACCGTCTTCAAGGCGCTCAGCGGCCTGCTGCCGGAGCGCTCGCTGCGGCTGCTGTTCCTCTCGGACTCGGTGCGCGTGAGCGACCAGCAGTTCGCGCACCTCAACGACATGCTGCGGGACGCCTGCTACATCCTCGACCTGCCCAAGGTCCCGCCGATGTACGTCACCCAGGATCCGCGGCCCAACGCGATGTGCATCGGCCTGGACGAGCCGATCATCGTCGTCACCACCGGGCTCGTGGAGCTGCTGGACGAGGAGGAGATGCGGGCCGTCGTGGGCCACGAGGTCGGTCACGCGTTGTCCGGCCACGCCGTCTACCGCACGATCCTGCTCTTCCTGACCAACCTGGCGCTGCGGGTCGCGTGGATACCGCTCGGCAACCTCGCGATCATGGCGATCGTCACCGCGCTGCGCGAGTGGTTCCGCAAGTCGGAGCTCTCCGCGGACCGGGCCGGGCTCCTGGTCGGCCAGGACCTGCAGGCGTCCATGCGCGGTCTGATGAAGATCGCCGGCGGCAACCACCTGCACGAGATGAACGTGGACGCCTTCCTGAAGCAGGCCGAGGAGTACGAGGAGTCCGGCGACCTGCGCGACTCCGTGCTGAAGATCCTCAACGTTCTGCCGCGCAGCCACCCGTTCACCACCGTGCGCGCCGCGGAGCTGAAGAAATGGGCCGCGAGCCGCGACCACCAGCGCATCATGGACGGGCACTACCCGCGGCGCGGCGAGGACAAGGACACCTCCGTCTACGACTCGTTCAAGGAATCCGCGAGCCACTACGCCGAAACGGTGAAGACGAGCAAGGACCCGCTCATGAAGCTGCTCTCCGACATCGGGTCGGGGGCCGGCGACATCGGCGGCCGGCTGCGCGACCGCTTCACCGGGACGCCGGGCTCGGGCCCAGACTCCTCGGGGCGCCCGCCGAAGGACTCGCAGGACCCGCCGCCGGAGGGCTGATCGCCGGTCCGGCCGCCGGGGCCGGGGCGAGCACCCCGCAGACCGAGCTGATCTCGTGGCGGTGGTCGTGGGGATCGACCCCGGGCTGCACCGGGGGCCGCTGCCCGGCCAGCAGCGGCAGGAAGTGCGCCACGGGCGCGCCGACGCAGGACAGGGGGCCGGCCTCGACGGCGGCCTGCAGCAGCTCCACGTGCTTGTCGCGCAGGTCCGCGCGGTCGAAGCGCAGCCGCAGCTCGCGCCGCACGGTGAACAGCGAGGCCTGGCCGCTGTCCCCGGCGGCGGCCTGCACGGCGTAGACCAGGGTGTGGTCGGTGACGACCTCCAGGGCCTCCTCCCCCGCCTCGGCCACGGTCATGGTGCCGCGCACCCTGACCTCGTCGTCGGCGAGGGCGACCCGGCCGGGGTCGAAGCGCACCAGCCAGCCGGTCGCCGCGTGGCGCCCGTCGTCGGCGGGGCGCTCCAGGCTGTGGTCGAACTGGTCGAGCTGGCCGGGGTCGAGCATGGTGCGCACCGTGCGGACGTCCCCGCCGGTCAGGGCACCCGGATCGGCGGAGGAGGCGACCAGGTACTCCTTGGCGGAGACCAGTGCCTGCATGACCTGGCTCTCGCTGAAGTGCGCGGTGCGGCGCGCCGGCGGCAGCGCGTAGCCGTCCCCGCCGGCCCGGTAGTGCTCGGCGCGCTGCCCGGCGTAGGGCCGGGCGCGGTCCACCGCGGCCACCGCGGCCGTGGGGGCGAGCGGCAGCAGGGTGATCCGCAGCGGCTCCGCCACGGGAGGGGCGGGCGGGTCGTAGGGGTTGCGTATCCCCAGGTAGACGGCGGTACCGAAGGCCACGGCGATCAGGAGGACGAGGACCAGCGCCTGCCGCGGGGCGCCGCCGCGCGCCCAGAGTCGGCGGGTGCGCACCGAGCGGGCCGATCCGTCCAGCCGCTCCCGCGCGGAGAACTCCTGTATCCGGGCAGCGCGCACGAACGATTCGTCGAAGACGACGGATCGGTACTCGTCCTCACCACCTCCCGGGGAGCCCTCGGGGTTCCCCTCCGGTGGGTCTCCAGGCCCGGCCATACAACAAGCGTAGGTCTGTCAGGGCCCATTAAAACGTCCTGGAAGGAGACAAGTTCGGGCGGCGCTCAGGGGCTGTGGCTGACCGCCACCGGGGGGAGCGACGGGGCCCCGATCCGGCCGGTCGGGGAGGGCGGGACGGAGGGCTGGCGGCCCCCGCCCGCACCCCGGTAGACCGCCGCGAACGTCAGTGCGACGACGCCGATGCCCATCACCACGGCCAGCACCCACGCCACCGTACGGTGCCAGCGCCCGTTGCCCCGGTAGGGGCTGCGCTGGGAGTAGAGGTCCTCGTACTCCTCGTCCTCCGTGGAGCGCCCGGCGTCCTCCCGGTCGAACGGAGCGGCGGCGTCCTCCCCGCTCAGGACGCGGGGGCGGGACGCCTCGGCCTCGGCCTGTGCCGTGGCGGCGGCGAGCATGCGCTCGTGGGCGCTGGGTTCGTGGAAGGCTGCCGCCCGTATGAAGGCCTCGTCGAGCACCACGGACGCGAATTCGTCATCCGCGCCACCGTGGTCCTCGCCGTCCGGGAACGGCTTGCCCCCCAGTTCGTCCGGCACCCGTCCAGAATAGGGCCGATGACGCGGATTGGGCAGGCCGCCGGGAAACTCTCTCCGTCCGCCGCCGCCGGTCAGCCGCGTACGTGACCGTCCCCGGTGTAGACGTACTTGGTCGAGGTCAGCTCGGGCAGGCCCATGGGGCCGCGGGCGTGCAGCTTCTGGGTGGAGATGCCGATCTCCGCGCCGAAGCCGAACTGGCCGCCGTCGGTGAACCGGGTCGAGGCGTTGACGGCGACGGCCGCGGAATCCACCAACCGGGTGAATCGGCGGGCGGCCGGCTGCGATGTGGTGACGATGGCCTCGGTGTGCCCGGACGACCACAGCCGGATGTGCTGCACGGCCGCGTCCAGCGAGTCCACCACGGCGGCGGCGATGTCGTTGCTCAGGTACTCGGTCTCCCAGTCCTCCGCGGTGGCAGGGACGACGGTGGCCTTGGTGCCGCACGTGCCGGCCAGTTCCCGCACCCGGTCGTCGGCGTGCACGGTGACCCCGGCCTCGGCCAGCGCGTCCAGGGCGCGCGGCAGGAAGTCGGCGGCGATGTCCCGGTGCACCAGCAGCGTCTCCGCCGCGTTGCACACGCTCGGGCGCTGCGCCTTGGAGTTGAGCAGGACCGAGACGGCGATGTCGAGGTCGGCCTGCGCGTCCACGTAGACATGGCAGTTGCCGGTGCCGGTCTCGATCACCGGGACGATGGACTCCTCGACCACCGTCTTGATGAGGGAGGCGCCGCCACGCGGGATGAGCACGTCGACCATGCCGCGGGCACGCATCAGCTCGCGCACCGACTCCCGGCTCTCCCCCGGCACCAACTGCACGGCGTCGGCGGGCAGTCCGGCGCCGCCGACCGCGTCGCGCACCACCGTCACCAGCGCGGAGTTGGAGTGGAGGGCGGAGGAGGAGCCGCGCAGCAGCACCGCGTTGCCGGACTTCAGGCACAGCGAGGCGGCGTCCACGGTGACGTTGGGCCGGGCCTCGTAGATGATGCCGACCACGCCCAGCGGCACCCGGATCTGGCGCAGGTCCAGCCCGTTGGGCAGCGTCGAGCCGCGCACCACCTCGCCGACCGGGTCGGGCAGGCCGGCCACGTCCCGAACGTCGGAGGCGATGGCCCGGACCCGCTCGGGGGTCAGCCTCAGCCGGTCCACGATCGACTCGCCGGTCCCCGCCTCGCGGGCGCGGGCGACGTCCGCGGCGTTGGCCTCGACGATCTCCCGCGTGCGGACGACCAGGGCGTCGGCGATGGCCAGCAGCGCGTCGTCCTTCACCGAGCGCGGCAGCGGCGCGAGGTCGGCGGCGGCAGAGCGGGCGCGGTAGGCGGCCTGCAGCACCGGGCTCTTCGGCCACGGCGAGGGCAGGGAGGCGGCGAGGTCGTCGTTGCTGTGGCTGCGGCTGCTCATAGCCGCCAGGGTACGGCGTGGGCGCCACGCGACGGGACGGCTTTCCGGGGGGTGAGACCCGTGCGGCGCACGGCGCGGAGGCCGCCTCGGCTCAGTAGGGGTGCACTCCGACGGGCGCCGCCGGGGGCGGCCCGTAGCCCTCCGCGAGCCGCTGGTGGTAGGTCTCGCGGTCGATGACCTCCAGGCCGACCGTCTCCCAGGGCGGCAGGTTGGCGGAGGAGCGGTGCTCGCCCCACAGCCGCAGCGCGATGGCGGCGGCGTCGTGCAGGTCGCGGGCCTCCTCCCAGTACCGGATCTCGGCGTGGTCGGCCGCGTACCGGCTGGTGAGCAGGAAGGGATGGTCGTTCGCGAGTTGCTCCAGCGCGCGCCGGACCTCGGCGAGCGGGGCCTCGGGCCCGGAGACGCTGAGCGTCACGTGCCAGAGCCGGGACACGGGGCGCTCCCGCGCCGGCGGGGCGGTGTCGTCGCTCGTCACGCTCACCAGTGTCCGCTCCGCCGTCCCTCGGGACGACGATGCCCCCGGGCGCCCTCGTCTCACCGGCGGCCTCCCTGTCGTCCCTGTCGTCACGTCCCTGGCCGGATTCCGTGCTCTGCCCTCAAAGTCCAGCAGCCCGGGAGCGGCCGCGGGGCGGTTTTCACGAAGTAACCACGAAGGAGGTCCGCCTCAGTGGTGCAGCAGTACGAGGTCGTCCCGGTGCACGACCTCGCGCTCGTAGGCGGGGCCGAGCTCCCGTGCCAGTTCGCGGGTGGAGCGCCCGAGCAGCCGCGGCAGTTCCTTGGCGTCGAAGTTCACCAGGCCGCGCGCGACGGCGTGGCCGGAGGCGTCGCGCAGTTCCACCGGGTCACCGGCGGCGAAGTGGCCCTCGACGGCCGCGATGCCCGCCGGCAGCAGTGAGGTGCGGCGCTTGACGACCGCCTGCACGGCGCCGTCGTCCAGGATGAGCGCGCCGAGCGGGGCGGAGGCGTGGGCCAGCCACAGCAGCCGGTCGGCGGAGCGCTTGCCCGTGGCGTGGAAGAGGGTGCCCGTACGCCGGCCGGCCAGCGCGTCCGCGGCCCGCGAGGCGGAGGTGAGCACGACCGGGATGCCGGCGCCGGCGGCGATCCGGGCGGCCTCGACCTTGGTGACCATGCCCCCGGTGCCGACGCCGGCCTTGCCCGCGCTGCCGATGGAGACGCCCTCCAGGTCCTGCGGCCCGTGGACCTCCTCGATGCGCGAGGTGCCCGGGAGGGCGGGGTCGCCGTCGTAGAGGCCGTCGACGTCGGAGAGCAGGACGAGCAGGTCGGCGCGGACCAGGTGGGCGACGAGCGCGGCGAGGCGGTCGTTGTCGCCGAACCGGATCTCGTCGGTGGCCACCGTGTCGTTCTCGTTGACGATCGGCATGGCGCCCATGGCGAGCAGCTTGTCCAGCGTGCGGTAGGCGTTGCGGTAGTGCGCCCGGCGGCTCATGTCGTCGGAGGTGAGCAGCACCTGGCCGACCCGTACTCCGTACCGGGCGAAGGAGGCCGTGTAGCGGGCGACGAGCAGGCCCTGGCCGACGCTGGCGGCGGCCTGCTGCCGGGCCAGGTCCCGCGGCCGCCGGGCCAGCCCGAGCGGCGCCAGGCCCGCGGCGATGGCACCGGAGGAGACCAGGACGACCTCCTTGACGGCCGAGCCCTCCTGCGCCGCGCCCTCACGGGTTCCGCCCGCCTTGGCCAGCACGTCCACGAGGGCGTCCACCCGGTCGGCGTCCAGGCCGCCGGCCGCCGTCGTCAGCGAACTCGACCCGACCTTGACCACGACCCGCCGGGCCTCCGCCACGTCCTGCCTCGCGCTCGCCACGTCCGTCCCTTTCCTCTCCCGGCTTCGCAATCTACGGCAGAAGGGCGACCCGGTGCCGCCGGCATCCACCCAGCGGACGGGCCGGAAGGACCGGCCTTACGGGACCAAGGACCCAAAGGGCGGGGCGGGAAATTCGCATAGCATGAACCTTTGTCACCGAAGGACTCAAACCGCATGCGGGCGGTCCATGCGGTCAAGAGGAGCCATTCGCTTGTGATATCTCACACGGGACGGTGCCCGCACGGCTTCCGTTCCCCGGCCATCAGACCTCCTGTGCAGGGCAGTTGCACGGCCGTTCGAGCCAAAAGACCTCATCCTTTTGAATGGTAGGTTGCCCGCTGTGAAACGCACCATGGAGACCAGGACGGAGACCATCCATTTCGCGCTGCTGCTGCTGTTGCAGGCCTGCGCGTTGATCGCCCAGATCGTGGGTGTGGCACTCCCCGGCACGGCGCTACTGGTCGGCGCCGCGGCGATCGGCTACGCCGCCGACCTCCGCCTGCACGCCGCCAAGGGCACCCCGCCGAAGATCCTCGGCCAGTTGCAGGCCGAAGCGGTCACGCGGCAGGCGCTGCGCGACCTGCTGCTCGTGATCGGGCTGCTGCGGCTGCACGACGGGCCGTCGACGACGTTCCTCCTGCTCTGCCTCGGCGGGCTGCTGGCCGTGCACGGCGCGCACGTCGTGCTTCAGGCCGGCGGCGTCCTGGTGCAGCGGGGCCGGAGGCTCCCGGTCATCACGCGGAACATCGACACCTCCGCCCTCAGCCTGCCGTCCGCTCCACCGTCCGTGATCACCCGCCGGCCCGGACTGCGACTGCTGCTGATCGAGCTCACCGCCGTCGCGGGGCTGTCGGTCACCGCGGTCACCGGGCACACCGTGTGGGCCCTCGCGGGCGTCGGCCTTTCCGTGGTCCTGGCGGCCGTGGCCCTGGCGGTGCTCGCCGCCGCCGTCCTTCGCGGACGGCGCGCCCCGCAGCAGGAAGAGGTCATGGAGTGGTTCGACGCGTGGCTGCGGGACTACCGCCCCACTGTCGGCATGTACTTCTCCGGCGGCAGCAGCTCCGCGTACCAGGCGAACATGTGGCTGCCCGCGCTGGCCAAGCTCGAAGGCCGGCCCCTGATCGTGCTGCGTGAGCGGGGAATGGTGTCACGCATCGGCCCCACCGACCTCCCCATCGTGTGCCTGCCGAAGGTCGCCGACCTCATGCGGCTCGACGACTCCAGCCTCAAGGTGCTGCTTCACCCGGCCAACGCGCCCAAGACCTCCCAGGTACTGCGCATCCCGTCGATCATGCACGCCTTCGTCAACCACGGCGAGAGCGACAAGCTGTCCAGCTGCAACCCCTACGCGAAGGCCTACGACGAGGTCTGGGTGGCGGGCCCCGCCGCCCGCGAGCGCTACGCCCTCGCCGCGGTCGGTGTGGCGGACGACGACATCGTGGAGGTCGGCCGTCCCCAGCTGGCCGGCGTCGAGCGCGCTTCCGGTCCGGTGGGGGCCGGGGAGCCGGTCACGGTCCTGTACGCGCCCACCTGGGAGGGGTGGACCGACGACCCGGGCAACACCTCGATCGTCCTGGCGGGCGAGAAGCTCGTCAGCAAGCTGCTCGCCGACCCCGGGGTCCGGCTCCTCTACCGGCCGCACCCCCTGACCGGGTCCGTGGACCCGCGGGCCGGCGCCGCCAACCAGCGCATCATCGAGCTCATCCAGGAAGCCAACAGGTCGCGTCCGCAGACGGACCCGTCGCCCGAGCAGCTCGCTCTGCTGGAGCGGACCGAGCAGGAGCTCGACCGGCTCACCGCCGCCTGGTCGCTGAGCACCGCGGACGACCTGGAGCGCATGGCCGACAAGGGCGTGGCCGGGGAGATCAGCGTCACCGAGGCCATGCGGCGCGCGACGGAGGAATGGGAGGCCGTCTACTGGACGGTGCGCCCCGCGGCGGAGCACCAGGTGCTCACCGCCGAGAGGCCCGGCCTCTACTCCTGCTTCAACCACTCCGACGTCCTGATCACCGACGTGTCCAGCGTGATCTCCGAGTTCATCGTGAGCGGCAAGCCCTACGCGGTCACCAACACCACGGACCTGTCCGAGGACGGCTTCCGCGAGACCTTCCCGACCGTCCGCGCCGGCACCGTGCTGACCCCGAAGGGCAAGGGACTCGACAGCCTGCTGAAGGTGGCACGGGGCACCGCCGAGGACACACTGGCCACGGCGCGCGAGGAGCTGCGGGACCATCTGCTGGGCCCGGCCGCGCCCACCTCCGCGGAACGCTTCCAGGAGGCCGTGCACACCCTCGCGGCCCGCGTGGACGAGCGGCGCGCCAAGGCCGCCCGCGGCACCGCACAGGTAGTCCCGCGGCAGCGGGCCGGCGCCCTGTGACCGGGGCGCGCTGACCCACCGGGGAGGCCTCCGGCCGGAACGACCACGTTCCGCCGGAGGCCTCCTTCTTTGTGCCCGCCCTCTGCGCCCGTCGCCCGTACGGGGGACGGGCACCGGCTCCCCCTGGCAACGGCATCGCCCTCGAGGCGGACGGCGCCGCGCAAGGGGTGCCGTCTGCCACGATCGCCACCCCGTCCCGGGAAACGCCTCGGCGGACGGAGCGAGAACTTCCCCGGTCCGTGCGCCCTGCCGCCTCCCGGACGGGTTCCGCGGGCCCCTGGACGAATGGGTCGCGGGATACCATTCGACAACTTTTTGTTTACTCTCCATTCACCCGTGCAACCATTGGGCGTCGCCGGGTGTCGTACCTGCGGTGGATGCAAGAGCCGTCCTGACGGGCGCGCCGCCCTCCCGCCCCCATCTGAACCGCAAGCATGTTCGATCCCCCCGTCCCGCCTCGAAAGGTTCCTGGTTCATGGAAATACCGCCGCTCGCGGAAGTACGGCGCCTCACCGAGAAGAAGCGGGACGCCTGGTGGACCGTGTTCCTGGTCGATCCGGTGGCCACCCCGCTGGTGCGCTGGACGGCCAGGTGGACCCGCGTCACCCCGAACCAGATCACCTGGGGCGCCCTCGTCCTCGGCCTCGGCGCGGCGGCGTGCTTCGCGATGGCCGACTGGAAGTGGCTCATCCTCGGCGCCGTGCTCTACCACGTCAGCTTCATCCTCGACTGCATGGACGGGAAGCTCGCGCGCCTGACCGGCAACGGCTCCGAGTTCGGCGCCTGGCTCGACTACATCTTCGACCGCATCCGCGTCGTCTGCTGCGCCGCGGCCCTGATGGGCGGGCAGTTCTACCGCACCGACAAGCCCGTCTACATGTGGCTCGCCCTCGCGGTGATCTTCCTGGACGCGCTGCGTTACCTCGACGCGCTGCAGATCTTCAAGGTGCGGGCCGGGATGCGCAAGAAGATCCAGAAGCGGCTGCAGCGGGTCGAGGCGGCCAAGCCGACCGCCTTCATGGAGGACCTGCTCCGCGAGCGGGCCGAGGACGACGAGACGCAGGCCGATGCGGACGCCCAGGCCGCGGCCGCGGTGCTCGACGCCGTCGAGCCCGGCCCGCGGAACGTGCCCGCGCAGTGGACCGGCCCCGACACCGCCACGGCGAATGCGCCGGCCACGACGGACGGCTCCGCCGAGGCGACCGAGGCGACCGACGCGGACGCGGACGCCCCGTCGCCCGAGCACGGCCCGAAGCGCGTCATCGACCTCCAGCAGACCTTCAAGAAGCGCTTCGGCCCCTACGAGAAGTTCCGCGACTTCCTGATCAAGCACCGTGTGCGGCCGCACCTCATCAGCGGCATCGAGTTCCAGATGGCGGTCTTCATCATCGCCCCGCTCACCGGTGCCATCGTCGGCGTCACGATCGGCGCGGCCGTGCTGCTGCTGACCTTCGAACTCGCCATCATCTACAAGCTGTTGCTCTCCACCCGCGACTTCGAGGGCGTCATGGCGCAGCTCGAGGCGGAGATCCGCGAGCAGGAAGGCGCCGAGGAGGCCGAAGAGGAGGGCGCGACCCCGCTCCAGGCGTCCGTGAGCTGAACCGCACGGCACGACGACGAGGGCCGGTCCCCCCGCTGATCGCGGGGGAACCGGCCCTCGTCACTTGTTGCCGCGGCTCAGGACTCGAAGGGGTCGAAGCCCTCGAACTGCTCCTGGACGTCGTCCCGCTCGGCGTCGCGGTCCTTGCGACGCTGCGCGGCGGGGCGGGGCGTGTCGAAGCGGTGGTCCTCGCCACGGCGTCCGAGCATCTCGGCGCCGGCCGCCACCGACGGCTCCCAGTCGAAGACCACGGCGTCGTCCTCGGCGCCGATGACGACCTCGTCGCCCTCGCGGGCGCCGGCCTTGACCAGTGCCTCCTCGACACCGAGGCGGGCGAGCCGGTCGGCGAGGTAGCCGACAGCCTCGTCGTTGGCGAAGTCGGTCTGGCGCACCCAGCGTTCGGGCTTCTCGCCGCGGACGCGGTAGAGGCCCTCCTCGGCGGTGACGGTGAAGCCGGAGTCGTCCACGGCCTTGGGCCGGATGACGATGCGGGTGGCCTCCTGGACCGGCTGGGCGGCCCGCGCCTCGGCCACGATGCCACCGAGGGCGTAGGACAGCTCGTTGAGGCCCTTGTGGGCCACCGCGGACACCTCGAAGACCCGGTAGCCGCGCGCCTCCAGCTCGGGGCGGACCATGTCGGCGAGGTCCTGGCCGTCGGGGATGTCCACCTTGTTGAGGACGACGATGCGCGGACGGTCCTCGAGACCGCCGTACGCCCGCAGCTCCGCCTCGATGACGTCGAGGTCGCTCAGCGGGTCGCGATCGGACTCCAGGGTGGCGGTGTCCAGGACGTGCACCAGGACGCTGCAGCGCTCCACGTGCCGCAGGAACTCCAGGCCCAGGCCCCGCCCCTCGCTGGCGCCCGGGATGAGTCCGGGGACGTCGGCGACGGTGAAGACCGTCGAACCGGCCGTGACCACGCCGAGGTTGGGGACGAGAGTGGTGAAGGGGTAGTCCGCGATCTTCGGCTTGGCGGCCGAGAGCACGGAGATGAGCGAGGACTTGCCCGCGCTCGGGTAGCCGACCAGCGCCACGTCCGCGACCGTCTTCAGCTCCAGGACGAGGTCCCGGCTCTGGCCCGGCACGCCCAGCAGCGCGAAGCCCGGCGCCTTGCGGCGCGCGGAGGCCAGCGCCGCGTTGCCGAGGCCGCCGCGGCCGCCCTGGCCGGCGATGAAGGTGGTGCCGTGGCCGACGAGGTCCGCGAGCACGTTGCCGCGGCTGTCCATGACGACGGTGCCGTCCGGGACGAGCAGGACCAGGTCCGTGCCGTCCTTGCCCGAACGGTTGCCGCCCTCGCCGGGCTTGCCGTTGGTGGCCTTGCGGTGCGGGTGGTGGTGGTAGTCGATGAGCGTGGTGACCGACTGGTCGACGACCAGCGTCACATCACCGCCACGGCCGCCGTTGCCGCCGTCCGGGCCGCCCAGCGGCTTGAACTTCTCCCGGTGCACGGAGGCGCAGCCATGGCCTCCGCTACCCGCGGCGACGTGCAGCTCGACGCGGTCCACGAAGGTGGTCATGCGGATGTTCCTCCAGATACGTACGGGATGTCTTGGGCTTCAACACATCGAGGGCGGACCTGCTTCCCGTCCGGGAAACAGGATCCGCCCTCGGTGAAGTCGTATCGCGGCCGATCAGGCGACCGGGACGATGTTCACGACCTTGCGACCACGGCTGGTGCCGAACTCGACCGCACCGGCGGCGAGGGCGAACAGCGTGT
Organism: Actinacidiphila glaucinigra; assembly: GCF_035918135.1. NCBI lineage: Bacteria > Bacillati > Actinomycetota > Actinomycetes > Kitasatosporales > Streptomycetaceae > Actinacidiphila > Actinacidiphila glaucinigra. The sequence goes on along the minus strand of NZ_CP109144.1, from coordinate 5,825,526 downwards.
CGTCCTTGCCACGGCCGACGCTCGCGCCGGGGTGGAAGTGGGTGCCGCGCTGGCGGACGATGATCTCACCGGCGTTCACGACCTGGCCGCCGAAGCGCTTGACGCCGAGCCGCTGGGCATTGGAGTCGCGACCGTTCCGGGTGGACGATGCGCCCTTCTTGTGTGCCATCTCTCTTCAGTCCCTTACTTCGCAGCGGCGGGGATGCCGGTGATCTTCAGCGCCGTGTACTGCTGGCGGTGACCCTGACGACGGCGGTAGCCGGTCTTGTTCTTGTACCGGAGGATGTCGATCTTCTGGCCCTTGTGGTGGTCCACGATCTCGGCCTGGACCTTGATCCCGGCCAGCACCCACGGGTCGCTGGTGACCGCGTCGCCGTCGACGACGAGCAGCGTCGAGAGCTCGACCGCGTCGCCAACCTTGCCAGTGGAAATCTTGTCAACCTCGACGACGTCGCCGACGGCCACCTTGTGCTGGCGACCACCGCTGCGCACGATTGCGTACACGCGTAACTCACTCTCTCGCTCGGATCGTCACTCCTGACGCCAGCCGTCCCTGCGATGCATGGGGGGCCTCTGCCGGCCGTGGCCGGTAGGAAGGTGCTCAGGAATGGGCGTCAAAACGCCGAAGGTCAAGGTTACGGGGCGTCCCCGACCGGGTCAAACCGGCGCGTGCGCGACCCCGGACGCACCGCGGGCCGTCCCCCGGTGGGGAACGGCCCGCGGACGGTGACCCTGGGTCAGGACGCCTCGGTGGGCGCCTCGGCCGTGGCCTTGGCGGCGGCCTTCTTCGCCGTCGTCTTCTTGGCCGCGGTCTTCTTGACAGCGGTCTTCTTGGCGGCCGTCTTCTTCGCGACGGCCTTCTTCGCCGGCGCCTTCTTCGCGGCCGTCTTGCGCGCGGCCCGCTTCTTCGGCTCCGTCTCGGCGGTCTCGGTCTCCACCGTCCCCGCCTCGGCCGCCGGGGTCTGCTCCGGCTGCGCCTCGGTACCGGGGACGACCACGACCGCGGCCTCCTCGCCGGAGGACGGCGCGCCCGCGGGGGCGGACGCCCGACGCGTGGCACGCCGGCGGACCGGCGCCGCCGGCTCCTGGACCTCCGCCACGGGCTCCGGCTCGGGGGCCGGTGCCGGGACGGCCGTCTCCGCCGCGGAGACCACCACGGTGGCGGCCTCACCGGCGGGCGCGCTCGGCGCGGTGGCCTTGCGGGTAGCCCGGCGCCGGCCGCGGACCGGTGCCACGGGCTCCTCCGCCGGCTCGGCCGCGCCCACGGCGACGGGCGTCTCGACGGCGGTGGCCGTCGCGGCCTCCGCCGCCTGGGGCTCGGTGACCGGCGCGACCGCCGGGACGACGGTGACGATCTCGGCCGTGGCGTCCGGCGAGCTCACCGGAGCGGTGACCCGTCGCGAGGCCCGCCGCCGGGAACGCCGGCCGACCGCCGCCTCGGCCTCCGCCGGGCTGCTGTACCACTCCTCGTCCCCGCCGACCGCGGGCACCAGCTCTGCCTCGGTGACCGCGACCGGCTCCAGCTCGGGAGCCTCCTCCGCGGCCTCCTCGGCCTCGGTGACGGCGGCGGTCTCCGCGACCGCGTGCTCCTCCGCCGCACCGCCGCGACGGCGCTTGCGCTTGCCGCCGCCACCGGTCGCCGCGGCCTGGTCCATGTGGACGATGACGCCGCGGCCGTTGCAGTGCACGCAGGTCTCGGAGAAGGACTCCAGCAGGCCCTGGCCCACCCGCTTGCGGGTCATCTGCACCAGGCCCAGCGAGGTGACCTCGGCCACCTGGTGCTTGGTGCGGTCCCGGCCCAGGCATTCCAGCAGCCGGCGCATGACGAGGTCGCGGTTGGACTCCAGCACCATGTCGATGAAGTCGATCACGATGATGCCGCCCAGGTCGCGCAGCCGCAGCTGGCGCACGATCTCCTCGGCCGCCTCCAGGTTGTTCCTGGTGACCGTCTCCTCCAGGTTGCCGCCCTGGCCGGTGAACTTGCCGGTGTTGACGTCGATGACGACCATCGCCTCGGTCCGGTCGATCACCAGCGAACCGCCGCTCGGCAGCCAGACCTTGCGGTCCAGCGCCTTCAGCAGCTGCTCGTCGATCCGGTACGTGGCGAAGACGTCGACCTCGGAGGTCCAGCGGCCAAGCCGCTCCGCCAGGTCCGGCGCGACGTGCGAGACGTAGCCGTGGATGGTCTCCCAGGCGGTGTCGCCGCTGACGATGACCTTGCCGAAGTCCTCGTTGAAGATGTCGCGGACGACCCGGACGGTCATGTCCGGCTCGCCGTAGAGCAGCGACGGGGCGTTGCCGCTCTTGGCCTTCTTCTGGATGTCCTCCCACTGCGACTGCAGCCGCTCGACGTCGCGGCGCAGCTCGTCCTCGCTCGCGCCCTCGGCGGCGGTGCGCACGATGACGCCCGCGTCCTCGGGGACGATCTTCTTGAGGATCTGCTTCAGCCGGGCGCGCTCGGTGTCGGGCAGCTTGCGGCTGATGCCGGTCATCGAGCCCTCGGGCACGTAGACCAGGTAGCGGCCGGGCAGCGAGACCTGGCTGGTCAGACGCGCGCCCTTGTGGCCGATCGGGTCCTTGGTGACCTGGACCAGCACCGACTGGCCGGACTTGAGGGCCGCCTCGATGCGCCGCGGGCCGTTGCCCATGCCCAGCGCCTCGAAGTTGACCTCACCGGCGTACAGGACGGCGTTGCGGCCCTTGCCGATGTCGACGAACGCGGCCTCCATGGACGGCAGCACGTTCTGGACCTTGCCCAGGTAGACGTTGCCGACGTACGAGGTGGCCTGCTCCTTGTTGACGTAGTGCTCGACGAGGACGCCGTCCTCCAGCACGCCGATCTGCGTCCGGTCGCCGTTCTCACGGACGACCATCACACGGTCGACCGCTTCGCGGCGGGCCAGGAACTCGGCCTCGGTGATGATCGGCACCCGGCGGCGGCCCTGCTCGCGGCCCTCGCGGCGGCGCTGCTTCTTGGCCTCCAGACGAGTGGAGCCCTTGATGGACTGCACCTCGTCGACCGGCTCGGACGGCTTGCGCGGCTCACGGATCTTGACGACCGTGCGCTCCGGCGCGTCCTCGCCCAGGCTCTCCTCGGCCGGACCGTCACCGCCGCGGCGGCGCCGACGGCGACGGCGGCGGCTGGTGCTGCTGTTCTCGGCGTCCTGCTCCTCGTCGTCCTCGCCCTCGTCCGAGGCGCCCTCGTCCTCGGCCTCCTCGTCCTCACCGGCGGTCTCGTCGCCGTCGGCGGCCTCACCGCGACGACGACGACGGCCACCGCGACGGCGCCGGCGGGAGATCCGCTCGCCGCCCTCGTCCTCGTGCTCGTCGGCCTCGTGCTCCTCGGCCTCCGCCTCGTCCTCGTGGGCGGCCTCGGGCTCCTCGTCGGCCTGCTCCGTGACGGCGGTCTGCGCGGCCTCCACGGCCTCCACGGCCTCCGCGGGCTCGCCACGGCGACGGCGGCGACGGCGGCGTCCGCCGGCGTACTCCTCGGCCTCGGGCTCCTCCGGCTCCTCGTGCTCCGCGGGCTGCACGGCCTGCGCGGCGGTGGGGGCCTGGAACACCGGCGCCTGGAACACGGCCACGGGCGGGCGCACGACCCGGCGCCGGCCACGCGCGGGAGCAGCCTCGGGCTCGGGCGCGACCTCGGGCTCGGGCTCGGGCACGACCTCGGGCTCGACCTCGGCGCCCTGCGCTTCCTGCACCTCGATGACAATCGTGTCGGCGGGGACGCCGAACGCCTCAGCGACGGCCGCGACCGCGGCGAGGCGGGCCTCGTCGACGGTGTCGCCGTAGCCGCGGATCTCGTAGGCGTCCTCGACCTCGACGGCCCAGCCGGAACCGTCCGGGACGGCCTTGGCGGTGTAGGTGCGCTGCTCCGGGGCGGCGGTCGCGGCGGCCTCGCCGCCGGCCTCGGCCCGCGCCTCCTCACGCGGCGCGAGCGCGCCCGGCTTCAGACGGCGCGAGCCGTCGTCGGCGGCGAGGAAGGAGGCGGCCGGAGCGGTGCGCCGACGCGAACGGGTGGCCCTGGACTTCTCGGCCTGGGGCTTCTCGGCCCTCCCGCGCTTCGGACGCTCGGTGGGCTCCTCCTGGAGGGCCTTCGCCGGAGCGTCGGCGGCGGCCACGGCCACCGCCGCGTCCTCGGCCGGGGCCGGCTCGGGGCTGGTCACCTTGCGCGTGGCACGGCGCCGGCCACGGGCCGGGGCGGCCGGCTGCTCGGCCTGCTCCGCCACGGGGGCGGCCTCGGCGTGCAGCGGCAGATCGGCCTGGAGCTCCTTGGCCTGCGTGTCGGCGGTGGCCGCGGGGCCACTCGTCTCCTCGGCGGCCGGGGCGGGCTCGGGGCTGGTCACCTTGCGCGTGGCACGGCGCCGGCCACGGGCCGGGGCGGCCGGCTGCTCGGCCTGCTCCGCCACGGGGGTCTCGGTGGCAGGGGTCTCGGTGGCAGGCGTCTGCGCGGCGGGGGCCTCGGGGGCGGTCGCCGGGGCCGCGGACTTCCGCGTCGCGCGACGGCGGGCCGGGGCGGGGGCGGCCTCGGCCGTCTCCTGCGCGGATCCGGCGGGCGGCTGCTCCGGGGCGGCCGCCTTGCGGGTCGCCCGGCGGCGGGTCCGCGCGGGGGCTGCCTCGGTTTCGGCGGAGGGGGTCTCGGCCGGTATGGCCGGCGGCTCGGCGGCCGCTGCCGCTGTAGCGGAGGTCACGTCCTGGGCGGCCTCGCCGGCCGCGGGCGGACCCGCCGGACGGCTCGCCGCCCGGCGACGGCGGCGCGGAGCGGCCGTCGCCTCGGTGTCGGTGCCGCCGGAGGCGGCTTCGGTGGCGCCGTTCTCGGGCGCCTGGTTCGGCTCGTTCTGCTCGAGCATGCGGGCATATCTCCCGTCACGCTCCCGGGCGCCGCACCCTGGTCCGGTTCGCGGCGGTCCGCGTCCTCGCGGTTCCACCGCCCGGGGGCGCGGGCGCCACACGGGAGCTGTCGTTTCGCTCGTCGGCACCGCCCTAACGGGCCGACGAAAGTCTCGTCTGATGTGTGCTGCCGGACCCGGGTTTCCCCAGATGCGTCGGCCGCACAACGACGACGGTCCTAGGCGGAACCCTCCGGCACCGCCGCGGCATCGCGGTCGGGCGCAAGCGGATCGGTCACCGTACCGGTCTCCTCATGGAGCGGCCCCTGCGCCAGCCTGGTCACCGCAGCGGGGACCGGCGGCGCGAGGTCGGCCACCGCACGGAGGCCGGACAGGACGTCGTCGGGTCGTACGGCAGGTGTCACATGCCGAACAACCAGCCGCAGTATCGCACAAGCTGCTGGTGTCGGCCTATCGGCACCCTGTTCGAAGATACCTTCTCGGGCCCCGGCCACCTGCGGATCCACCGCTTCGAGCCGGGCGACGGCCTCGCGCGCGTCGAAAGTCCGCACGCCGTTCTTCGTCATGCGCTGGACCTCGACGGTCCCGGCGGCGAGGAACGCGGCCACGGCCCGCTCGGCCGCGGCATGCTCCACACCGTCCAGTCGCAGCTGCCACACGGACGCCTCCAGCCGCTCGGCGAGCCCCGAGGTGCGGGCCTCGACGGCGTCGACCACGTCGAGGCCGTCCGGCAGCGACTCGTCCAGCAGCAGGCGCAGCTTCTCCGGCTCACGGGCCTCGCTGAGCGCGATCTCCAGGTACTCGGCCTCGCTCGCGACGCCGGTGGGTGCGGCGTTGGCGTACGACACCTTGGGGTGCGGAGTGAAGCCCGCCGAGTACGCCATGGGCACCTCGGCGCGCCGCAGCGCCCGCTCGAATGCGCGCTGGAAGTCGCGGTGGCTGGTGAACCGGAGGCGGCCGCGCTTGGTGTAGCGCAGTCGGATGCGCTGCACCGCGGGTGCGGGCGGCGGGCCTTCGGGCTGTCGCTTGCCCAGTGTCGTTCAGTCCCTCGTGCGTCTTGGTCACCCCGGACGGGGTTGCTTGTCGTCTTCCAGATTACTGGGGGTTCCGGCCTTCCGGTTCCCCACGGCGCCCGCCGCGCTCCACCGGTCGCGGCGCGCCCGTCAGCGCGGTACGCAGATCGGCCCGCACCCCGCGCACGGTCTCCCGCACCGCGGCCAGCGCGTCGCGCACCGCATGGCGTGCCTCGGCCGCCGCCCGCCGCACCGGCCGCCACACGGGCAGCACCAGAGCGCGCCACACCCAGGCCGCCGGAACCACCAGGACCACCGTGACCAGCCACTTCAGCGCCCGCCCCACGACGCGTGAGACGTACCCCGCCACGCGCCAGGCCACCAGCAGGGCGTCCCGGACCTCCCGGGCGACCGGCACGAGCACCCGGCGCCACAGGAGGAGCGGCGGGGCCACGACCACCCACCGCACCAGCCACGCCGCCGCCCGGGCCACCGGCACCAGGACGTGGCGGTACAGCGCGACCGCCGGAACCACGACGAGCACCCGGACCGCCCACCGGGCCAGCCACGCCGCCCCGGCGGCCACCGGCACCAGGACATGGCGGTACAGCGCCGCCAAGAGCACCACCAGGAGTGTCCGGAGCACCCACACCACCCCCGCGCCGGACGCCCGGCCCAGCGGGACGAGCACGTACCGCCACAGCGCGGCCAGCGGCAGGACGACCAGCACGGAGACCGCCCACCCCACGGCGACCCCCACGGCCCGTCCCACCGGCGCCAGCACGTACCGCCACAGCGCCACCGTCGGGAGCACGACCAGGTACCGGACCAGCCCCAGCACCGCCCACCCCACGGCCCGTCCCACCGGCGCCAGCACGTACCGCCACAGCGCCACCGTCGGGAGCACGACCAGGTACCGGACCAGCCCCAGCACCGCCCACCCCACGGCCCGACCCACCGGCGCCAGCACGTACCGCCACAGCGCCACCGCGGGGGCGGCCACGAGCACCCGGACCAGCCACTTCCCGAACCGCCCCAGGGCCCGGCCCGCCACCGTCAGGGCGTCCCACGCGATACGCAGCGGAAGCACCACCACCAGCGCGACGATCCGCGCCGGCATCCTGACCGCCACCGTCAGGCAGCCGTCCCCGTTCTCGCCGTACCCACCGGCGTTCCCCCGTTCCTCCATGCCCGAACGGTAAGCCCGGAAGCGCGCCTTCCCCCTCCCCGGGGCGGAACCCGGCCTCCCCACGGGCGGCGCGGGACGACGACGCGCCCCGGCCCCGGCATCAACCGCCCTGCCGCGAAGCCGGCCTGACGGTCGTTCCGCTCCCCGTACGCACGAAGGCCCCCGCCGTGCGGCGGGGGCCTTCGTGTCCGCGTCGGGCTACTTCACCACGGTCAGCGGGAGCAGCTTCTTGCCCGTCGGGCCGATCTGGATGTGGGTGTCCAGCTGAGGACACACCCCGCAGTCGAAGCAGGGCGTCCAGCGGCAGTCCTCGACCTCGGTCTCGTCGAGGGCGTCCTGCCAGTCCTCCCAGAGCCAGTCCTTGTCGAGGCCGGAGTCCAGGTGGTCCCAGGGCAGGACCTCCTCGTAGGTGCGCTCGCGCGTGGTGTACCAGGCGAGGTCGACGCCCTGCTCCGGGAACGCCTTCTCGCACATGCGGATCCAGCGGTCGTAGGAGAAGTGCTCGCGCCAGCCGTCGAAGCGGCCGCCGTCCTCGTAGACGGCGCGGATCACGGCGCCGACGCGGCGGTCGCCGCGGGAGAGCAGGCCCTCGATGATGCCCGGTTTGCCGTCGTGGTAGCGGAAGCCGATGTTGCGGCCGTACTTCCTGTCGCCGCGGATGGCGTCGCGCAGCTTCTCCAGGCGGGCGTCGGTCTCCTCGACGCCGAGCTGCGGGGCCCACTGGAACGGGGTGTGCGGCTTGGGCACGAAGCCGCCGATCGACACCGTGGCGCGGATGTCGTTCTGGCCGGTGACCTCGCGCCCCTTCTGGATGACGTTCTTCGCCATGTCGGCGATCTGCAGGACGTCCTCGTCGGTCTCGGTGGGCAGACCGCACATGAAGTACAGCTTCACCTGGCGCCAGCCGTTGCCGTAGGCGGTGGCGACGGTGCGGATCAGGTCCTCCTCCGAGACCATCTTGTTGATGACCTTGCGGATGCGCTCGGAGCCGCCCTCCGGGGCGAAGGTCAGACCCGAACGGCGGCCGTTGCGGGTCAGCTCGTTGGCCAGGTCGATGTTGAAGGCGTCGACGCGGGTGGAGGGCAGGGACAGGCCGATCTTGTCCTCCGTGTACCGGTCGGCGAGGCCCTTGGCGACGTCGGCGATCTCGGAGTGGTCGGCGGAGGACAGCGACAGCAGGCCGACCTCCTCGAATCCGGTGGCCTTCAGGCCCTTGTCGACCATCTCGCCGATGCCGGTGATGCTGCGCTCGCGCACCGGGCGGGTGATCATGCCGGCCTGGCAGAAGCGGCAGCCGCGGGTGCAGCCGCGGAAGATCTCGACGGACATGCGCTCGTGGACCGTCTCCGCGAGCGGGACCAGCGGCTGCTTGGGGTACGGCCACTCGTCGAGGTCCATGACGGTGTGCTTGGACACCCGCCACGGCACGCCGGAGCGGTTGGGGACGACGCGGGCGATCCGGCCGTCGGCCAGGTACTCCACGTCGTAGAACTTCGGCACGTACACCCCGCCGGTGCGGGCGAGCCGGAACAGCAGCTCGTCGCGTCCGCCGGGGCGGCCCTCCGCCTTCCAGGCGCGGATCACGTCGGTGATCTCCAGGACGGCCTGCTCGCCGTCGCCGATCACGGCCGCGTCCAGGAAGTCCGCGATGGGCTCCGGGTTGAAGGCCGCGTGGCCGCCGGCGAGCACGATGGGGTCGTCCTCGGTGCGGTCCCGGGCCTCCAGCGGGATGCCCGCGAGGTCAAGGGCCGTGAGCATGTTGGTGTAGCCGAGCTCCGTGGAGAAGCTGAGGCCGAACACGTCGAAGGCCTTGACCGGGCGGTGCGCGTCCACGGTGAACTGCGGCACGCCGTGCTCGCGCATCAGCGCCTCGAGGTCCGGCCACACGCTGTAGGTGCGCTCGGCGAGAACCCCCTCGCGCTCGTTGAGCACCTCGTAGAGGATCATGACGCCCTGGTTGGGCAGCCCGACCTCGTAGGCGTCCGGGTACATCAGGGACCAACGGACGTCGCACTCGTCCCAGGGCTTGACGGTGGAGTTCAGTTCCCCGCCGACGTACTGGATCGGCTTCTGCACATGCGGCAGCAGGGCCTCGAGCTGGGGGAAGACCGACTCGACAGGCATCAGAGGTGTCTTTCGTGAGCTGGCAAGGGTGACCATTCAGCGTAACGCGTCACAGAGGGCTTCCCGGCCGCGCCCGACGCGGGCCGGGCGCCCCCTGACGGCCGTCCCGGCGGCTCAGCCGGCCAGTCTGCCGCGGTCGGCCTTGGGCCAGTCCTTCGGCAGCTGCCGCTCGGCCGCGGCGGCGCGGTCGCGTTCCAGCTGGTAGAGCACGCCGTACGCGAAGGTGTCCTCGCCGGCCCCGCGGGCGTCGGAGGTGAGACGGAGCACGGCGTCGCGGCAGATGACGCTGTCCTGGTGCTCGCCGAGCAGCTGCTGGACGGCCTTCATGCGCTTGGTGTGCTTCTTGGCGGGCTTGCGCAGCGCCGGGACGGCCCGGGCGGCCTCGCCGCTGTAGCGGGCCCGCTTGGCGGCCTTGCGGGCGTCGTGGAGGACGAGGTCGCGCTCGTGGCCGGGTGCCATCTCCAGGGCGGGCTCGACGCGCCGGCGCAGCCGCTTGTGGTCGCGGGCCACGGCCTCGGCGACGGCCTTGGCCGCGGCAACCGCGGCGCCGTCGAGCAGCGGCGGGTCGGTGAGCAGTGACTCCAGGGTGTCCAGGAGCCGGAAGTAGCGGCCGCCTCCCAGTTCGCGCAGGAGTTCCTTGCGGGCGCCCTCGTGGACGGGGGCGTCACCGCCGATGCGCGCGGTGAGGGTCTCGGTGACGAGTTCCTCCGGCAACTCGGCCAAGCGGTCGCCGAGGCGGTCGGCGAGGACCTCGCGGTCGCGTTCCAGGCCGAGGACTCCGGCGAGCCACTTCAGTTCGTCGCCGATGGGGTCGGTCACCCCGCGGTCCAGTTCGCGGCGGAAGGACTTGAAGGCGCTGCGCAGCCGGCGGGTGGAGACCCGCATCTGGTGGACGGAGTCCGGCTCGTCGCGGCGGACCGCCGGGTCCCAGCCGATGATCGCGGCGACCTGCTCGTGCACGTAGGCCAGGACGATGTCCCCGGCGGTGCGGGTCGAGGACGGCGGCTGCGGCGGCCGGGGGGCGGTCGCCAGGCGGTCGCCGAGGGCCCGGGCGAGCTTGGAGGGGGACTTCGAGCGCCGCAGCCCCGCCGCGCGGAGCCGCTTCTCCAGGGCGTCGAGCAGGGCGGTGTCGCCGTCGAGGAGCTCGGTCTCGACCTCCGTCCAGGCGCTCTCGGCCCTGTCGCCGTGGTCGAGGACGGTGGCCCGGACGTGGTCGTGGGCGATCTCCACCAGGGGCGCGCCCGCGTCGTCGACGAGGTGCACCCGCTTGCGGGTGTTGCGCAGCCGGACGACCGGGACGAGCTCCCGGTCGCGGACGATCGCGGCGACCTCGGCCAGCAGCGGCTTGGGCACCCTGGGGCCGCCCTTGCGGCCCTGCTTGCCGAGGGGCGCGTGCACCTCGGTGCGGGTGTCGGCCTGCGAGCTCGGCAGCTTCAGGTGCCAGCCCGCGTCGTCGCCGCCGGTGCGGCGGCGCAGGGTGATCCTGTGGGTGGCCAGTCTCAGGTCGGACGTGTCGACGTAGACGGCGTCCAGTTCGGCGGGTTCCAGGACGCGAACCGCCGCGACCCCGGGCAGACCTTCGAGATCGGGCTCACCGGTCTGCTCGGCGGCCTCGTACTTGCGCTCGGTCTCCGCGACACGCTTCCCCATGTCAGGAACCTAATCGCGGGTTCGCCCGGCCGCAATGGTGCGTTCACCCGGCGGACGGGATCAGGCCGACATGGGCCGCTTCATATGGATGGCCTGCAGCAGCCCGATCGCGATCCAGACCGCGAACATCGACGATCCGCCGTACGAGACGAACGGCAGCGGCAGACCCGCCACGGGCATGATGCCGAGGGTCATGCCGATGTTCTCGAAGGACTGGAAGGCGAACCAGGCGACGACGCCGGCCGCGATGATCGTGCCGTACAGGTCGGTGGCGTTGCGGGCGATGCGGCAGCCGCGCCACATGATCAGGCCCAGCAGCACGATGATCAGGGCCGCCCCGACGAAGCCGAGCTCCTCCCCCGCCACGGTGAAGACGAAGTCGGTCTGCTGCTCGGGCACGAACTGCCCCGTGGTCTGGCTGCCCTCGAACAGGCCCTTGCCGAGCAGCCCGCCGGAGCCGATGGCGATGCGCGCCTGGTTGGTGTTGTAGCCGACGCCCGCCGGGTCGAGCGCGGGGTTGGCGAAGGCGGCGAAGCGGTCGATCTGGTACTGGTCCAGGACGCCGAGCTGCCAGACCGCGATCGCGCCGCCCGCGCCCGCCGTGATCAGGCCGAGGACCCAGCGGTTGGAGGCGCCGGAGGCCAGCAGCACGCCGAGCACGATGACCGCCATCACCATGACCGAGCCGAGGTCGGGCATCAGCATGACGATCGCCATCGGCAGTATGGCGAAGCCGAGGGACTGGGCGACCGTCCGGTGGTCGGGGAAGAGCCGGTCGCCGGCGTCCACCCGTGCGGACAGCATCATCGCCATGCCCAGGATGATGGTGATCTTGGTGAACTCGGACGGCTGCAGCGAGAAGCCGCCGCCCAGCACGATCCACGCGTGGGCGCCGTTGACCGTGGTGCCCAGCGGGGTCAGCACCGCGGTCACCAGCAGCACCGAGATGGCGTAGAGCACCGGCACCGCGCCCCGCAGCCGGCGGTGGCCCAGGGCGACCGTGCCGGCGGCGAGGGCGAAGCCGATGGCGGTGTTGAGCATGTGCCGCAGCAGGAAGTAGTACGGGTCCCCGTGGGTGAGTTCCGTGCGGTTGCGCGTCGCGGAGAACACCAGCGCCGTGCCGATCAGGGACAGCGCGAGGGCGGCGCCGAGCAGCAGCCAGTCCATCCGGCGCAGTATCGAGTCCCGGGCCAGGAGCTTGCCCAGGGTGCCGCGTTCGGGGGTGAAGCGCCGCGCGGCGTAGCTGTGCGCGCTCATGACCGGTGCCTCCTGCCCGGCAGCAGGTACCCGGTGCGGTCCGGGGGCAGCGCGACGGCCGCCAGTACGGTGTCCTGCGGTGCGGCGGGCACCTGCGGCACGTCGGCCCAGGCGGCCTTGGTGATCTTGATGGTGCCGTCGGCGTCGATCTTCGGCAGCTTGCTCAGGGGGTGCGGGAGCAGCGCCTTCTTGTTGTCGATCGCCCCGTCCTTCTGGACGCCGTACATGGCCTCGTAGATCTTGCGGACGGCCGGGCCGGAACCGCCGGAGCCGGTACCGCCCTGGGAGATCGTCATGACGATCGCGTAGTCCTTGCTGTACGTCGTGAACCACGACGTGGTCTGCTTCCCGGCGACCTCCGCGGTACCGGTCTTGGCGTGCAGCGGGATCTTGTCCTGCGGCCAGCCGCCGAACCGCCACGCGGCCGTACCGTGGGTGACGACGCCCTCCAGGGCCTCGTTGATGTACTTCAACGTGTTCTTGGTGGCCGGGGCCTTGCCGTTCACCTTCGGCTTGACGCGGGTGACCTTCTTGCCGTCGGCGCTGATGATCGCCTTGCCGATGGTCGGCTGGTAGAGCGTGCCGCCGTTGGAGATGGCCGAGTAGATGTTGGCCATCTGGATCGGGGTGACGAGGGTGTCGCCCTGGCCGATGGCGTAGTTGACGGAGTCACCGGCGCGCATCACGTAGCCGTCGACGCAGTTCTCGCGCGCGATCTGGCTGGCGTAGTCCTGCTTGTCGCTCTTGGCGACCTTGCACCAGTAATTCTTGTTGGCCTCGTAGTAGTCCCGCTTCCACTGCCGGTCCGGGATCCGTCCGGTGACCTCGGAGGGCAGGTCGATGCCGGTCAGCGAGCCGAGGCCGTACTCCTTGGCGGTCTTGTAGAACCAGTCCTTGGGGTGCTTCTTGGGCTTGGTGCCGCCGTCCTTCAGCCACTGGTCGTACGACAGGCCGTAGAAGACGGTGTCGCAGGAGATCTCCAGGGCGTGGGCGAGGGTGATGGAACCCGCGCTCTCCCCTTCGAAGTTGTTGAAGACCCGGCCGCCGATGGTCATCGACGACGGGCAGGGGTAGCGCCCGTTGATGTCGTAGCCGGCCTTCACGGCGGCCGAGGTGGAGATCGCCTTGAAGGTCGAGCCGGGGGCCGACTGACCCTGTATGGCCCTGTTGAGCAGCGGGAAGTTGGACTTCTTGCCCGTCAGCTTGGCGTAGTCCTTGGCGGAGATGCCGCCGACCCAGACGTTCGGGTCGTACGTGGGCGCGCTGGCCATCGCGATGACCTGGCCGGTGTGCACGTCCATGACGACGACCGCGCCGGAGTCCGCCTTGTAGAGGCTGCCGGTGACCTTGTCGAAGGTCTTCCGGGCGACCTTCATCGCCTCGTCGAGTTCCTTCTCGGCGACCCTCTGGACGCGTGCGTCGATGCTGGTGACCAGATGGCTGCCGGGCTCCGCGGCGGTCTCGCCCGCCTTGCCGATGACCCGGCCGAGGTTGTCCACCTCGTAGCGGGTGACGCCGGCCTTGCCGCGCAGCTCGCTGTCGTAGGTGCGCTCCAGGCCGGAGCGGCCGATCTGGTCCGAGCGCAGCAGCGACCGGCCCTTCTTCTCCGCGGCGGTCAGCTCGTCGTCCGTCACGGGCGAGAGGTAGCCGAGGACCTGGGAGGTGTTGGACCCGAACGGCGAGGTGTAGCGGCGCACCGCTGTGGGCTCGGCGGTGATGCCGGGGAAGTCCTCGCGGCGCTCCATGATCTGCAGCGCCTGCTGGGTGGTGGCCTCGTCGGTGATGGGGATCGGCTGGTACGGCGAACCGTTCCAGCAGGGCTTGGGGGTCTGCGAGTCGCAGAGCCGGACCTTGCCCAGGACCTCTTCCGGCTTCATGTGCAGCACGCCGGCGAGCCGGGTCAGCGCCGCCTTGCCGTCGTCCTTCTGCTTCAGCAGGTCGGTGCGGCTCGCGGAGACCACCAGGCGGGTCTCGTTGTCGGCGAGCGCCACTCCCTTGTCGTCCAGGATCGACCCGCGGACGGCGGGCGCGACGACTTCCTGGACGTTGTTGCTGTTGGCCTGCGCCGTGTACTCCCGGCCGTCGCGGATCTGCAGGAACCACAACCGCCCGCCGAGGGTGAACAGCAGGGACAGGACGAGGATCTGCAGGACCACCAACCGGATCGTGACGCGCGGCGTCCGACCGGTCTCGGGGATGTTGCTCACGCCGCCACTCCCGCTTCTCCGCCCACTCGGCACGACAGCGCGCGCTTCGTCGTCGGCCGCGGCCCGGCGGCCTCGTGTGCGTCGCTCACAAGCGCCGTCCTCCCTTGGCGACGCTCCCCACCCGGCCCAGCAGGCTCGAGCGCTGACCGCCGATACGGGCGCCGAAGCCGGGGCCGGAGGCGTCCTCCCCGAGCGGGTCGCCCTGGTACCTGCGGGCCAGTGCCATGATCCACGGCACGGTGAAAGGCGCGAGCAGCAGGTCGTACAGGGTGGCGGTGAACAGCAGCTTGCCCAGGCCCACGTGCTGGGCCGCGGTGTCGCCGACGAGGGCACCCACGGCCGCGTACAGCACCGTGGAGCCGATGGCGGCGCCGACCACGACCAGCATCGGCCGGGTGGCCGACCGCAACTGGCCGCCGTCGGGCTTGACCAGGCCCGCGATGTAGCCGACGACGCACAGCACGAGGGCGTAGCGGCCCGCGGCGTGGTCGGCGGGCGGGGCGAGGTCGGCGAGCAGGCCCGCGCCGAAGCCGATGAGGCAGCCGGCCACGTGACCGTACGTCAGTGCGAGACCGAGGACGACGAGCAGCAGCAGGTCGGGGACGGCGCCGGGCAGATGGAGGCGGGCCAGGACGCACACCTGGAGGATCATGCCGGCGACCACGAGGCCGGTGGAGAGCAGGATGCGCTTCATCGGACCTCCTCCTGTCCGTAGAGCGGGGACCGAGAGGGG
The DNA here is from genome assembly GCF_035918135.1 of Actinacidiphila glaucinigra. NCBI lineage: Bacteria > Bacillati > Actinomycetota > Actinomycetes > Kitasatosporales > Streptomycetaceae > Actinacidiphila > Actinacidiphila glaucinigra. The sequence goes on along the minus strand of NZ_CP109144.1, from coordinate 5,810,500 downwards.
TTCACACTCGGGGTCGCGGTGACCGTGACCGTCGGGATGGGCTTGGGCCCGGCCGGCAGTACCGAGTCGCGCGGGTCCTTGCGCGGGCCCTGGACGACGACACCGACGATGTCGAGCTTGGTGTAGCCGACGAACGGGGTGACCTCGACCGTACGGGTGAGGCCGCCGCCCGCGCGGTCGACCTTGACGACCGTGCCGACCGGCACGCCGGGGACGAACGGCTTGTCCGCCTGCGAGCCGAAGGTGACCAGCCGGGCGCCCTTCTTCACGTGGGCCTTGCCGTTGAGGAGCTGCACCCGCATCGGCCGGTTGCCCTGGCCGGTCGCGAAGCCGAGCTCGGAGGACTTCTCCAGCCGTGTGCCCACCGTGAAGTCCGGGTCGCAGGCGAGCAGGACGGTCGAGGTGGAGGGGCCGACGGTGGTGACCCGGCCGACCAGGCCGTCCCCGTTGACCACGGTCATGTCGCGCTGGATGCCGTCGTTGGCGCCGGCGTCGATGGTGACCGTCCAGGAGAAGCCCTGGGCCGCTCCTATCGCGATGACCTGCGCGCCCTTGACGCGGTACTGACCGGCGCCGGCGAGCTTGAGCAGCTTGTCGAGTTCGCGGGCCCGCTCGCGCGTGACGTCCTTGCTTCCGAGCTGCTGCTTGAGCTCGGCGTTCTCCCGTTCCAGCTTGCTGATGCGGCTGCTGCGGTCTCCGGAGTCGCGCACCGCGTCCACGGCGTTGTCCACCGGATCGACCGCGGCCGCGACCCCGTTCTCCACGGGGCCGAAGACGGCGGCCGCGGCGGACCGGGCGCCGTCCAACGGTGAGTCCTCACCGCCGCGGATGTCGACGGTGATCAGCGCGAATGCGATCGCCACCAGCAGTACCAGCAGAAGCCGGCTCTCTCGTGTGTCCCTCACGGGGGCCAGTCCGTGCCTTCCTCGTCAGAGCGTGTGAGCCCGTGGGCCCGATGGGCCGTCCCGGGAGGTAGAACGATCCGGCGTACGGGCGGGACTTCACCCGTACGACGGAACGTGAGGACTCATCTGCGCGGCTGCGCGTCCAGGACCTGCTGCAGCGCCTCGAACTCCTCGACGCACTTGCCGGCGCCGAGGGCCACGCAGTCCAGCGGGGACTCGGCGATGTGGATCGGCATGCCGGTCTCGTTGCGCAGCCGCTCGTCCAGGCCGCGGAGCAGCGCGCCGCCGCCGGCCAGGACGATGCCGCGGTCCATGATGTCGCCGGACAGCTCGGGCGGGCACTTGTCGAGGGTCGTCTTGACCGCGTCGACGATGGCGTTGACCGGCTCCTCGATCGCCTTGCGCACCTCGGCGGCCGAGACGACCACCGTCTTGGGCAGGCCGGAGACCAGGTCGCGGCCGCGGATCTCGGTGTGCTCCTCGTTGTCGACCGCGAAGGCCGAGCCGATGGTGAGCTTGATCGATTCCGCGGTGCGCTCGCCCAGCAGGAGGCTGTACTCCTTCTTGATGTGCTGGATGATCGCGTTGTCCAGCTCGTCACCGGCCACCCGGATGGACTGCGCGGTGACGATGCCGCCGAGCGAGATGACGGCGACCTCGGTGGTGCCGCCGCCGATGTCGACGACCATGTTGCCGGTCGCCTCGTGGACGGGGAGCCCGGCGCCGATCGCGGCGGCCATGGGCTCCTCGATGATGTGCACCTGGCGCGCGCCGGCCTGGGTGGCGGCCTCGATGACGGCGCGGCGCTCGACCCCGGTGATGCCGGAGGGGACACAGACCACGACGCGGGGCCGTGCCAGGTAGCGACGCTTGTGGATCTTGAGAATGAAGTAGCGCAGCATGCGCTCGGTGATCTCGAAGTCGGCGATCACCCCGTCCTTGAGAGGACGGACCGCGACGATGTTGCCGGGGGTCCGGCCGATCATCTTCTTCGCTTCGGAGCCGACCGCCAGGATGCCGCCGGTATTGGTGTTGATGGCGACGACGGATGGCTCGTTGAGGACGATCCCGCGACCCCTGACGTACACCAGCGTGTTGGCGGTGCCGAGGTCGACAGCCATGTCACGGCCGATGAACGACATGTTGTTCGCCATGAGGATACGTCTGGCCTTCCCGAGCTGGAGCGATGTGGGGGTGAGCACGGCGGATACGCTGCTGTGCGCCGAGCCGGAGGAGCGGAGATTCCATCGTAGTCGCGCCCGACGGGGCACAGGGTCAGGGTTCCGCCGCCATTGTCATCAGAACACACAGCTGTCCTCTGCAATGGTGACGCCGTGTCGGCGGAATTGGTTCCCCCGAACCCCCGGCATATGCCTTCGGGCGGCCGGGAAATTTCCGGCCGCCCGTTGAGCTGATCGGGCGTCAGCGGCGAATTCGGGGCGAACTGTCGCGGAGGATCAGGCCAGGCCGGGGAAGAAGATCTTGATCTCCCGCTCGGCGGACTCCTCGGAGTCCGAGGCGTGGATCAGGTTCTCCCGGACGATGGTGCCGAAGTCACCGCGGATCGAACCGGGGGCGGCCGCGATCGGGTCGGTCGGGCCGGCCAGCGCGCGCAGCCCCTCGATGACCCGCTCCCCCGCGACGACCAGCGCGACGACCGGACCGGAGGCCATGAACTCCACCAGCGGCTCGTAGAACGGCCGGCCGACGTGCTCGGCGTAGTGCTGCTCGAGGATGGCGCGGTCGAGCGTGCGCAGCTCCAGCGCGGTGATGCTCCAGCCCGCCTTGCGCTCGATGCGGCCGAGGATCTCGCCGACCAGGCCGCGACGTACGGCGTCCGGCTTGAGAAGGACGAGGGTGCGCTGGGACACGGTGTGACTCCTATGTGCGGGGTGCGGGTACGACGACATTACCGGGGATGCCCGGGACCCATAGCACCCCCTCGGCCCGCGTACGACCCGTGCGGTCAGGCCGGCTGCGCCGCACGTGCCGCCTTGGCCTCGTCGACCTTCCGGCCGAAGTGGACGGCGGCCCACCACAGCCCGGCGAATACCACGCCGAGGAAGAACATCACCGGGACGACGAAGCCGCTCGCGATCAGCCCGGCCTGCAGCAGCCAGCCGACGGCCAGCCCGCCGCGCCGCCCGAGCATGCCGCACAGCAGCACGCACAGGGCCATGGCGATGCCGCTGACCGTCCATACCGTGCCGGCCGTCAGCTCCGGCTGCTTCATCGCCACCAGACCGGCGAAGCCGATCACGAAGAACTCACCGATCAGGGTGCTCGCGCACAGGGTCCGCATCCGCTTGGCTTCGCTTCCCGCTCGTCACTTCCGGCCCAGCAGCAGCCGGGCCTCTCCCACGGTGATCACCGAACCGGTGATCAGCACCCCGGCGCCGGAGTACTCCCCCTGATCCTCGGCGAGCGTCACGGCCGCCTCGATCGCGTCGTCCAGCCGCGGCTCGACCTGCACACGCTCGTCGCCGAAGACCTCGACCGCGAGCGCGGCCAACTCGTCCACGTCCATGGCGCGGTGGGTGGAGTTCTGGGTCACCACGACCTCGGCGAAGACCGGCTCGAAGGCCTCCAGCAGCCCCCGTACGTCCTTGTCGCCGCTCGGCCCGACCACGCCCACCAGATGGGTGAAACCGAAGGCCTCGCCCAGCGCGGCGGCCGCCGCCCGGGCCCCCGCCGGGTTGTGCGCCGCGTCCAGCACCACGGCGGGGCTGCGGCGCACGACCTCCAGCCGGCCCGGCGAGGTGACGTTGGCGAAGGCGGTGCGGACGGTGTCCACGTCGAGGGTGCGGGCGTGCAGCGTGCCGATGCCGAAGAAGGCCTCCACCGCGGCGAGCGCCACCGCCGCGTTGTGGGCCTGGTGCTCACCGTGCAGCGGCAGGAAGACCTGCTCGTACTCCCCGCCCAGACCGCGCAGGGTCAGCATCTGCCCGCCGACGGCCACCTCGCGGTGCGTGACGCCGAACTCCATGCCCTCCCGGGCGACCGTCGCGTCCACCTCGACGGCCCGCTTCAGCAGCACCTGGGCCGCCTCCACGGGCTGCTGGGCCAGCACGGCGGTGGCGTCCTTCTTGACGATCCCGCTCTTCTCCACCGCGATCTCGCCGGCCGTCTCGCCCAGGCGGTCGGTGTGGTCCAGGTCGATCGGGGTCACGACGGCGACCGTGCCGTCCACCACGTTGGTCGCGTCCCAGCTGCCGCCCATGCCGACCTCGACGACGGCCACGTCCACCGGGGCGTCGGCGAAGGCGGCGTACGCCATGCCGGTCAGCACCTCGAAGAACGACATCCGGTACGGCTGCGAGGCGTCCACCATCTCCACGTACGGCTGGAGGTCGCGGTACGTCTCGATGAAGCTCTCCGGCGCGATCGGCCGGCCGTCGAGGCTGATCCGCTCGGTGACGGACTGCACGTGCGGGCTGGTGTAGCGGCCGGTGCGCAGGTCGAAGGCGAGCAGCAGCTGCTCGATCATGCGGGCGGTGCTGGTCTTGCCGTTGGTGCCGGTGATGTGGATCGAGGGGTAGGAGCGCTGCGGCTCGCCCAGGATGTCCATCAGCGCGGTCATCCGGTCCAGGGACGGCTCCAGCTTCGTCTCCGGCCAGCGGCCGGCCAGCTCCGCCTCGACCTCGCGGAGGGCCTTGTCGACCGCCGGGTCGGCGGGGCGGGCCGGGACGCCGTCGTCCTGCGGCACCGGTCCCCCGGCCCGGAGGGTACGGCTGCCCGCCTCGATCACCGCCAGGTCGGCCTCGCGGCCGGGGTCGATGTCGGCTTCGTCCTCGTCGCCGCCCAGACCCATCGCGGCCAGCGGGTCGGAAAGGGGCTCGTCGTTCTCGGGGCGCGGGTTGCTCACGACCACATTGTACGAAGCGGCCGGGTAGATCCGGGTTGTGGGCAGGCGTTTCCGCCTGCCCACCCCTGGTGCGTCAGCTCTGCGGCAGCGAGGACAGCTGCGCGGTGATGCGGGCCATGTCCGCCTCGGCCGCCTCCAGGCGGGTGCGGATCTTGGCGACGACGGGCTCCGGTGCCTTCGCGAGGAACGCCTCGTTGCCCAGCTTCGCCGTGGCCTGCGCCTTCTCCTTCTCGGCAGCGGCCAGGTCCTTCGCGAGCCGCTTCCGCTCGGCGTCGACGTCGATCGCCCCGGAGAGGTCCAGCGCGACCGTCGCGCCCGCGACCGGGAGGGTCGCCGTCGCGGTGAAGCCCTCGCCCTCCGGCTGCAGGCGCAGCAGCTGGCGGACCGCCGCCTCATGGGCCTCCAGGCCGGTGGAGCCGAGGTCGAGCCGGGCCGGGACCTTCTGGCCCGGCTGCAGGCCCTGGTCGGCGCGGAACCGCCGGACCTCGGTGACCAGCGACTGCACCGCCGCGATCTCCTTCTCGGCGGCCGCGTCGCGGAAGCCGGAGTCGGCCGGCCAGTCGGCGACGACGACCGACTCGCGCCCGGTGAGCGTGGTCCACAGCGTCTCGGTCACGAAGGGGACCACCGGGTGGAGCAGTCGCAGCAGCTTGTCCAGGACCTCGCCCAGCACGCGCCGGGAGACCTCGGCCGGGCGGCCGCCCGCCAGGAAGGTGGTCTTGGACAGCTCGACGTACCAGTCGAAGACCTCGTCCCACGCGAAGTGGAAGAGGACGTCGCTGAGCTTGGCGAACTGGTAGTCGTCGTAGAGCGCGTCGGCCTCGGCGACCGTGGCGTTCAGCCGGGACAGGATCCAGCGGTCGGTGGCCGACATCTCCTCGGGCGCGGGCAGGTCGCCCCCGACCGTGGCGCCGTTCATCAGCGCGAAGCGCGTGGCGTTCCAGATCTTGTTGGTGAAGTTGCGGGAGCCCTGGACCCAGTCCTCGCCGATCGGCACGTCGGTGCCGGGGTTGGCGCCGCGCGCGAGGGTGAAGCGCAGCGCGTCGGAGCCGTAGGTGTCCATCCAGTCCAGCGGGTTGACCGCGTTGCCGAAGGACTTCGACATCTTCTTGCCGAACTGGTCGCGGACCATGCCGTGCAGGGCGATGGTGTGGAACGGCGGGGTGCCGTCCATCGCGTAGAGACCGAACATCATCATCCGGGCGACCCAGAAGAAGAGGATGTCGTACCCGGTGACCAGGACGGAGTTCGGATAGAACTTCGCGAGGCTCTCGGTCTCCTCGGGCCAGCCGAGCGTGGAGAACGGCCACAGACCGGAGGAGAACCAGGTGTCGAGGACATCGGTCTCCTGGGTCCAGCCCTCGCCGCCCGGGGGCTCCTCGTCGGGACCGACGCAGACGATCTCGCCGTCCGGTCCGTACCAGACGGGGATGCGGTGACCCCACCACAGCTGGCGCGAGATGCACCAGTCGTGGAGGTTGTCGACCCAGTCGAAGTACCTCTTCTCCATCTCCTGGGGGTGGATCTTGACCTTGCCGTCGCGGACGGCGTCACCCGCGGCCTTCGCCAGCGGGCCGACCTTGACCCACCACTGCATGGACAACCGCGGCTCGATGGTGGTCTTGCAGCGCGAGCAGTGGCCGACGGAGTGGACGTACGGGCGCTTCTCGGCGACGATCCGGCCCTCGGCGCGCAGCGCGGCGACGATGGCGGAGCGGGCCTCCAGGCGGTCCAGGCCCTGGAAGGGGCCGTGCGCGGTGATGACCGCGCGCTCGTCCATGACGGCGAGGTTCGGCAGACCGTGGCGCTGGCCGATCTCGAAGTCGTTCGGGTCGTGCGCGGGCGTGACCTTGACGGCGCCCGTGCCGAACTGCGGGTCGACGTGCTCGTCGGCGACGACCGGGATGCGGCGGCCGGTGAGCGGCAGCTCGATCTCGCGGCCGACGAGGTGCCGGTAGCGCTCGTCCTCCGGGTGGACGGCGACGGCGGTGTCGCCGAGCATCGTCTCGGCGCGGGTCGTCGCGACGACGATGGAGTCCTCGCCCTCGCCGTAGCGGATCGAGACCAGCTCGCCGTCGTCGTCCTGGTACTCGACCTCGATGTCCGAGATGGCCGTCAGACAGCGCGGGCACCAGTTGATGATGCGCTCGGCGCGGTAGATGAGCTCGTCGTCGTAGAGCTTCTTGAAGATGGTCTGGACGGCCTTGGACAGGCCCTCGTCCATGGTGAAGCGCTCACGCGACCAGGCGACGCCGTCACCGAGGCGCCTCATCTGCCCGGAGATCTGCCCGCCGGACTCCGCCTTCCACTGCCAGACGCGCTCGATGAACGCCTCGCGGCCGAGGTCGTGGCGGGACTTGCCCTCCTTGGCGAGCTCGCGCTCGACGACGTTCTGCGTGGCGATGCCGGCGTGGTCCATGCCGGGCTGCCACAGCGTCTCGTACCCCTGCATCCGCTTCCGGCGGGTGAGTGCGTCGATCAGCGTGTGCTCGAAGGCGTGGCCCAGGTGGAGGCTGCCGGTGACGTTCGGCGGCGGGATGACGACCGTGTACGGCTTCTTGCCGCTCTTGGCGTCGGCCTCGAAGTAACCGCGCTCTACCCAGCGCTCGTACAGGGGCCCCTCTACCTCGGCCGGCGCGTACTGGGTCGGCAGTTCGGGGGTCGCGCTGTTCGGTCCGCTCTCGGCGGCCTGCTGAGTGTTGTCGGTCACGGCGCTCAGTTTACGGGCGGGGCGGGCCCCCTAACGAATCCGCCGGTGCCCGGGCGCGAGGGGCGGCCCCCGGCACCGGCGGACGCGCGCCCGCCGCGGGGCCCGGCCGGGGGCGCCGGCGCCGCGCGGATCCGGGTGACCCACGGGCCCGGGCACCGGGCGCGTGGGGGCCGGGCCCGGCAGGCGGCACCCCCTCCGCGCCCCCGGAGCACGACCGCCGCGGCCCGAACGGCGCACAGACGGAGCGGAGCTGAGGGTGACTCGGCAGGGGGAGCGGGTAGGGGTGACTCCGGCCGGATGTGCGACGACGGTGATCAACCGGGCATCTGCATCGTCTTGTTACCAAGTCCTGACGACTCCGATGTAAAGACGGCTTAAACAATCCGCAAGGATGAGTACGAGGAGACAGCAGTTCAACGAGGGGACTCACCGATGAGCTTCAACCAGCCGCCGCCGCAGCCGGGTTACGGCGGCCAGCCCGGCTACGGGGGCCAGCCCCAGCAGCCGCCGGTCCCGCCCGGCCCGCCCCAGCAGCCCGCACCCGGGTACGGCTACCCCCAGCAGCCCCCGGCGCCGCAGCCCGTCCCCGGTTACGGCCAGCCCCAGCCGCCCGGCCCGTACGGCCAGCAGCCGGGCCCGTACGGTCAGCAGCCCGGCGCCTGGGGTACCCCGCCGCCGCCCGCGTCCTCCGGCGGCAAGGGCAAGATCATCGGAATCGTCGTCGGCGTCGTGGTCGCCGCCGCGGTCATCGGCGGCGGCATCTTCGCCCTCTCGAGCGGCGGCGGTATCGGCGGCGGCGACTACAAGCTGACGACGCCGGCGACGGTCGTGGACGGCAAGTACAGCAAGTCCGACCAGAAGCTCGCGGAGTCCGAGTCCGGCAGCGACAAGTACATCTCGAACGGCACCTCGATCTCCGCCGCCTACACGAGCGCCGACGAGCAGATCGGGTTCGGCGGCGCCTACGGCGGGATCGACGACCCCGGCGCCGCGGTCGACAAGATGATCTCGGCGGCCCTGTCGGGCAGCACGGCCGACGAGCAGCACCCGGCCGGCTTCGACGGCGACGTGATGAAGTGCGGCGAGAAGGACTACGGCGTCTTCAAGTCCCCCTTCTGCGTCTGGGGTGACGACAGCACCATCGCCCTGCTGATCTGGTCCCCCTCCACGGAGGCGGCCGGCTCCGGCACCATCCCCGACGCCCCCTCCGTCTCCGACTTCGCGGAGACCACGGCGAAGTTCCGGAACGACGTCCGCGTCAAGAAGTAACCGGCCACCACACGTGAGGGGGCGCCCGGCGGATGCCGGGCGCCCCCTCACGTGTGCGGGTGGGTGCGCGCTACGCGCTCTTCTGCTCGCCCTTACCGATGATGCGGGGCTCGCGCGGGACCAGGGTCGGGTTCACATTGGAGTGCACGACGTCCTCGGTGATGACGACGCGGGCGACGTCCTTGCGCGAGGGCACCTCGTACATCACCGACATCAGCACCTCCTCCATGATGGCGCGCAGGCCCCGGGCGCCGGTCTGGCGGAGGATGGCCTGGTCGGCGATGGCCTCCAGGGCGCCGCGCTCGAACTCGAGCTCGACGCCGTCGAGCTCGAAGAGCCGCTGGTACTGCTTGACCAGGGCGTTGCGCGGCTCGACCAGGATCTGCAGCAGCGCCTCGCGGTCGAGGTTGTGCACGCTGGTGATGACCGGCAGACGGCCGATGAACTCGGGGATCATGCCGAACTTCACCAGGTCCTCCGGCATGACCTCGGAGAACTGGTCGGCGGCGTCGATCTCGCGCTTGGAGCGGATCGTCGCGCCGAAGCCGATGCCCTTGGCGCCGGCCCGGGACTCGATGATCTTCTCCAGACCCGCGAAGGCACCGCCGACGATGAAGAGCACGTTGGTGGTGTCGATCTGGATGAACTCCTGGTGCGGGTGCTTGCGCCCGCCCTGCGGCGGCACCGAGGCCGTGGTGCCCTCCAGGATCTTCAGCAGGGCCTGCTGCACGCCCTCGCCGGAGACGTCCCGGGTGATCGACGGGTTCTCGCTCTTGCGCGCGACCTTGTCGATCTCGTCGATGTAGATGATCCCCGTCTCGGCCTTCTTGACGTCGTAGTCGGCCGCCTGGATCAGCTTGAGCAGGATGTTCTCGACGTCCTCGCCGACGTACCCGGCCTCGGTGAGCGCCGTGGCGTCCGCGATGGCGAACGGCACGTTCAGCATGCGGGCCAGCGTCTGGGCGAGCAGGGTCTTGCCGGAGCCCGTGGGGCCGAGCAGCAGGATGTTGGACTTGGCGAGCTCGATGCCGTCGTCGTGGCCGCGGCCGCCGCCGTTCTCACCCGCCTGCACGCGCTTGTAGTGGTTGTACACCGCGACGGAGAGCGCCTTCTTCGCCGGCTCCTGGCCGACGACGTAGCTCTCCAGGAACTCGTAGATCTCGCGCGGCTTCGGCAGGTCCTCCCACCGCACCTCGGAGGACTCGGCGAGCTCCTCCTCGATGATCTCGTTGCAGAGATCGATGCACTCGTCGCAGATGTACACACCGGGTCCTGCGATGAGCTTCTTCACCTGCTTCTGGCTCTTTCCGCAGAACGAGCACTTGAGCAGATCGCCGCCGTCACCGATGCGTGCCACGAGGTGCTTCCCCTTCGCCTGGGTCCCGTCAGTTCGACGAGTCCTGGTGCTTGCCTATCGACGGTACCTTGCCGCGCCCCCAGTGCGGGCCCCCCTTGGAGCTACTGGGCCGTGACCTGCACAACCCGGCGGCTCCAAGAGGGGACTTCTTGTCGCAGAATGCCCTGCCGGGCGTCAGACCGCGACCGACGAGCTCTTGCGGGTCGAGACGATCTGGTCGACCAGACCGTAGGAGAGTGCCTCCTCGGCCGTGAGGATCTTGTCGCGCTCGATGTCGTCGCGGATCTTCTCGATCGGGGTGCTGGAGTGCTTGGCCAGCATCTCCTCCAGCTGGGCACGCATCCGCAGGATCTCGTTGGCGGCGATCTCCAGGTCGGAGACCTGGCCGCGGCCGGTCTCGCTGTACGGCTGGTGGATCAGGATGCGGGCGTTCGGCAGCGCCATCCGCTTGCCGGCGGTGCCGGCCGCGAGCAGCACGGCCGCGGCCGAGGCCGCCTGGCCCATGCAGACCGTCTGGATGTCGGGCTTCACGAACTGCATCGTGTCGTAGATGGCCGTCAGCGCCGTGAAGGAGCCGCCGGGGCTGTTGATGTAGACCGAGATGTCGCGGTCCGGGTCCATCGACTCCAGGCACAGCAGCTGCGCCATGACGTCGTTGGCGGAGGCGTCGTCGATCTGCACCCCGAGGAAGATCACGCGCTCCTCGAAGAGCTTCGCGTAGGGGTCGTACTCGCGGACGCCCTGGGAGGTGCGCTCGACGAAGCGCGGCACGACGTAGCGGGCCTCGGCCGCGCTCGTACGGTCGTAGATGCCCCTGCCGGGGAAGTTCTGGGTGGTCACGTTCACCGTCCTGAGATGAGCATTGGGCTGGGGTCGGTCCTGCGGGGCTGCACGGGCGTCAGGCCCGGTCAGGCCCCGGTGCCGCCGCCGCCCGGCACGTTCACGGCGTGCGTGATGACGTCGTCGATCAGGCCGTACTCCTTGGCCGCGTCGGCGGAGAACCAGCGGTCGCGGTCGGAGTCGCGGGTGATCGCCTCGACGCTCTGGCCCGAGTGCTCCGCGATGAGCTCGGCCATCCGCTTCTTCGTACGGAGAAGCTGCTCGGCGTGGATCTTGATGTCGGAGGCCGAGCCGGCCAGGCCGGCGGACGGCTGGTGCATCAGGATGTCGGTGTTCGGCAGCGCGAAGCGCTTGCCGGGGGTGCCGGCGGTCAGGAGGAACTGGCCCATGGAGGCCGCCAGACCCATGGCGATGGTGACGACGTCGTTCTTGATGAACTGCATGGTGTCGTAGATCGCCATGCCGGCCGTCACGGAGCCGCCGGGGCTGTTGATGTAGAGGTAGATGTCCTTGTCCGGCTCGGCGGCAAGGAGGAGCAGCTGCGCGGTGATCTTGTTGGCGATGTCGTCGTCCACCGGCTGGCCGAGGAAGATGATCCGCTCGCCGAGCAGCCGGTTGTAGACCTGGTCGCCGAGGCCACCGATGGTCGGCTCGCCGGCGGCGGAAGGCATCGGAGTCGTCACGTATCCACCTGCTCGTTGTCGGACGGCGCGGACGCCGTCACAGGGTCTTCTCGTAGGGCACGGGCCCTCGTACTTACGGACCCTAACGCGCAGGTGGGGCCCGGCAATCCCTCACGCGGAACTGTTCGCTGTCAGCGCAGGGAGGGTGTAAGCGGAGAGCGAAAAGGAGCAGAACGGGCCCGGACGCACTGGTCGTCCGGGCCCGTGGGATGTCGCTGCGGGGCGAGGATCAGGCCTCGGAGCCCTCACCCTTGGCGGTCTCGGCGTCCGTGTCCTCGGAGGTGGCCTGGACCGTCTCGCCGGTCTCGTCCTCCTCGTCCTCCAGGTCGACGACCTCGCCGTTGGTGTCCTTGACCGTGGCGGCCTCGACGACCAGGGCCAGCGCCTTGCCGCGGGCGACCTCGCCGACGAGCAGCGGCACCTGGCCGCCCTCGACGACCGCCTGGGCGAACTGGTCCGGGCTCATGCCCGAGGAGGCGGCACGGCGCATGAGGTGCTCGGTGAGCTCCTCCTGGTTGACCGAGAGCTTCTCGGTGGAGACGAGCTCGTCCAGGACGAACTGGGTCTTGATGCCCTTCTTCGCCTGCCCCTCGATCTCCTCGTCGTACTCCTCGCGGGTCTTGCCCTCGTTCTCGAGGAACGAGTCCCAGTCCAGGCCCGCGGCCGGGAACTGGTGGTGCTCCAGGTTGTGGACCCGGGTCTCGATCTCGTCCTTGAGCAGCTTCTCCGGCAGCGGGATCTCGACCAGCTCCAGGAGGGCGTCCAGCACCTTCTCCTGGGCCTGGGTGGCCTGGTCGTACTGCTTGATGCGCTCCTGGCGCTTCACGGCGTCGGCGCGGAGCTCCTCGAGGGTGTCGAACTCGCTCGCCAGCTGGGCGAAGTCGTCGTCGAGCTCGGGCAGCTCACGGGCCTGGACGGTGGTGACCTCCACCTTGACCTGGGCCTCCTTGCCGGCGGCGGAGCCGCCCTTGAGCTCGGAGGTGAAGGTGGCCGAACCGCCGGCCTCCAGGCCGATGACGGCCTCGTCGATGCCGTCGAGCAGCTGGCCGGAGCCGATGGTGTAGGTGACGCCGTCGGCGACGCCGTCCTCCAGCACCTCGCCCTCGACCGAGGCCTCCAGGTCGACGACGACGACGTCGCCGTCGGCGGCGGCGCGCTCCACGACGGTGGTGGAGGCGAAGCGCTCGCGCAGCTGCTCCAGGGCCTTGTCGACGTCCTCGTCGGACACCTCGATGGCGTCCACGGTGACCTCGATGCCGGAGTAGTCCGGGATCTCGATGACCGGCCGGATGTCCACCTCGGCGGTGAACTTCAGCTCCTGGCCGTCGTTGAACTCGGTGATGTCCACCTCGGGCTGGCCGAGGACGTTGAGCTCGCCCTCGTTGACCGCCTCCGTGTAGAACTTCGGCAGGGCGTCGTTGATGGCCTCTTCGAGGACCGCGCCACGGCCGAACCGCTGGTCGATGACGCGCGCGGGGATCTTGCCCTTACGGAAGCCCGGCACCGTGACCTGCTGGTTGATCTTCTTGTACGCCGCGTCGAGGCTGGGCTTGAGCTCCTCGAAGGGCACCTCGACAGTGAGTCGAACCCGGGTCGGGTTCAGAGTCTCGACGGCGCTCTTCACGGTTGGGTCTCCTTGGGGGCTTTACGTTGATGGGCGGCCGCTCGGCGATCGTGCGGGGCGGCTGGTGTTCGACCTGCGTATTTCCGCGTACCGCGTGGCCGACGACCCATCCTACCGGTACCACAATCCTGCGGCCGGGCCTGCTCGGCACAGGGCGGCCGAGCACTGGTCGGGGTGGCCGGATTCGAACCGACGACCTTCCGCTCCCAAAGCGGACGCGCTACCAAGCTGCGCCACACCCCGTCGGTGCGACACGTAGAGTACATGCCTCCGCACACCCTGACGGCCAAATGTGACGTGCGTGGGAGCCGGGTCGATCGGCTACGATCTGATGTGCCAGACTGACTGGCCGTTGCGGGCGTAGCTCAATGGTAGAGCCCCAGTCTTCCAAACTGGCTACGCGGGTTCGATTCCCGTCGCCCGCTCTACAGGTGAAGGCCCAGGTCAGGGGAGCGATCCCCGGTCCTGGGCCTTCGCCGTTCCTCAGCAGGACCAGTCGTCCGTGCCCACCACGTGCCCCTGTGGGCGCGATCCTCGCTTCACGGCCTTGACGATCATGGTGTCGATCGCATCGGCGATCTCGCGTTCACGGTCGCGCTTCCCATGTTGATAGATGAGCGCAGCGCGGGCCGAGCTGTGCCCGAGGCGCGTCATCAGGTCCCGCGTGCTGGCCGTGGTGTGCGGCGCCAGGTTGTTGCCGGTGTGCCGAAGATCATGAAACCGAAGACCGTTCACGCCGGCCTTGCCGCGTGCCTTGTGCCGGCACCGGTTGAAGTGATTCCGGCGCGGGGTGGCGCCTTTTCGCCCCGACGAAGACACGCCCGGCGGCGCCGGTCTCTCCGCAGATCTTCATGTGCGAGTCGATCACTGGGGGGCCGGCCGGAATGGCGACGGTGCGCTTGCCTGCTTCGCTCTTGAGCGCGTTGTAGACCGTTGCCCGCCGGTGAGCTCGGCCACCGAACGGCGTACGCGGATCATGCCGTAGTCGAGGTCAACATCCTGACGACGCAGGCCGAATCAATTCACCCCATCGGAGGCCGCAGAAAGCCGCCAGGAGGACGAGCGCCTTGTACCGCGGCTGCATGGCCTCGACGATGGGGCGACAGGGCTGGGACCGGTCCCCGACTCCAGTCGTTCACGACGCCAAGTACGCACGGCGGCAGGTGTGACGTCCGAGATGGGCACGCGTCCGAGGTACGGCACAAGATGCAGTCGCGGTCTGCTGGTCGGCCGGCCGACGTCGGCCTCCCCGCTTTGCGCGAAACGTCATCAGAGCGGGGCGGCCGATACCGTCCGGGCCTTGGTACCGCGCCTGACAGCGCCCCGAGGGCAGCTCCGCGCACGCCCGAACTGGCGTCGGCGCGCCATCAGGAAGCCTTCTTCAGAGCGGCGCGGGTGTGACGCTGCTGGACCGTGTCGGCGTCGATGAAGGGGAGTGGTGGCAACACACCATTACGTCGCAGGTCAACCCCGCAACCTGCCTCAACGGAGTACGGTGGACGAACCGAAGGCATTCCGTACCCCGGCTTCCGTGCCGGTGTCGTTTTCGGCGAATGCCTAGCCGGGCCAGTGAACGTATGGGCTTGATCCTTGATCACACGACGCACGATGAATCCCTCGCCCCTGACGACGTCCGACTCTCCCTGAAGCCGGTAACCGCCGCCCCGGGTCCCCTCGACGGAGCCTGGTGGCCCCGCTCACGCGATCTGGCGGCGGAACTCTCCGCACTTACGGCCACTCCGGACGCCCCATGGGGGCGGATCGCCCGTGTCGCCGTTAACCCGCACTTCTGGCCGGCCGTCCCCCGAAGGGCGGCCGTGGCCGGGCACGTGGTGCCCGTCGATTGGTTCACAGCGGACCAGGACCCTCACAAGCTCCTGTTGCTCTCCCGCGACACCGGACGCTGGGACCTTCTGGTCATTCCGCCGGAGACGGACTCCGACACCGCCGCCCGCTTGCTGTCCGCCGCGGCCGATCCCCACATCACCGCCACCGCCGGCGGCTTGTTGGCAGTGGAGCGATTGCACGGGGCAGGAAGCGCATGAGGGTCTCGGACGCCGCCGTCACCGCTGCCCTCGCTGATGCGGCGAGCACCCTGGGAGCACTCATGAATCATCTGCGCGACACACAGCACGGGGGAACACACGGTTACGGCTCACGCCTCCCGGTTGGGGCCGTACCGACCACACCGGCGCCGCCGGCACCGCCTCTCGTCAGGCACGACCGCCGTGACCACCGCGACGGGGGCCGTGGGCGACTGCGCCCGCCCCAACGCCGCCGGTCCGGCCGAGCACGGGTGTGAGATGCATCGGCCTCGGCAAGCTCCCGGCGGTCCGAGCTGATGCGGCGTTCTAGGTGGGCGGCGAAGGGTTGGTGGACGTCGCCGAGGCCGTAGATCCCCCAGGGGGCGCCCCTTGTTCGGGGCACCCCCTGGAAGTCTTCTTTCCTCAAGACGATGAGGTTGGGGCTTTTCTCAGTCCCGGCACGTCACTTGGAAGCTCCATGCCCACTCGTCGTCGTTCGGTTCCTTCCACGGCGGCTTGGCGTGGCAGTTGCTGCCGTGCTCGTCATCGTCGTACTTGTCGTGATCGTCGTACTTGCCGTCGTGGTCGCGGTGGTCATGAAGACCCGGACCGCCGGGGAGGCCGGGGTAGCCGGGGAAGCCGGGTCGCCCGGGACGCCCAGGAGGACCTTCAGGACCGGCCGGACCTTCAGGGCCGGTCGGGCCAGCGGGACCACTCGGGCCGGCAGGACCACCAGGACCGGCAGGACCGGACGGACCGGCAGGACCACCAGGACCGGCAGGACCGGACGGACCGGCAGGACCACCAGGACCGGCAGGACCGGACGGACCGGCAGGACCACTCGGGCCCGCAGGACCGGACGGACCCGTCGGGCCGGTCGGACCCGTCGGGCCGGTCGGACCGGTCGGACCCGTCGGACCCGTCGGACCCGTCGGACCGGTCGGACCCGTCGGACCCGTCGGACCGGTCGGACCCGTCGGGCCGGTCGGACCCGTCGGGCCAACCACGCTGCAGGTCGGGACGGTGATGCGATTACTGTCCAGAGTGACCGCGCCGTTCCGGGCCAGGAGCCGGCCCGAGATCGCCGCATTGGTGGCCGCAGAGATGGACGTCAAGGCCATGATGGTGCCCTTGAAGTCGGAACCGGTCCCGATCGTCGCGGAGCTGCCCACCTGCCAGAACACGTTGCAGGCCTGGGCTCCGTTGATGAGCCGGACGGTGCTGCCCACGTTCATGGTCAGGGCCGAGCCGACCTGGAAGATGAAGACGGCGTTGGGGTCGCCCTGCGCATCGAGAGTGACGGTCCCGTTGACGGCGAGATCCAGTGCCGCCGCGGCGGTGTAGACGCCGGGGAGGAAGGTCTGGGTGTTGAGCTGGGTTCCCGCACTGCCGTCGGAGGGCCTGCCCGCCGCGTCGTTGTAGGCGGTGGTCAGGTCGGACTGCGCCTGGCCCGCGACGGCGTCGTTCACGTGCGTCGCTCCGAAGACGATTCCGGGCGGGAATCCCGTCACCGATGTGCCGGGGAAAAGTCCCAGATCCCCGAGGATGACGGTGGGGCCTGTGTTGGTGACCGTGGTGGCGGCCAGAACCCCGTACGTGTTGGCGGTCCCCAGTCCCACCGCCGGGGGTGATACGGCGTGGGCGAGGGTCGTGATCATGGTGAGCGTCGCCATCAGCACCGCGACGGGTATCAGGAGCATTGGTGCCTTGAGCCCCTTGTGTACGCGTATACGTCGCCTGCCTGGCGGAGCGGGCGGGACAGAAACCTCTGACATAGGGAGAGACCCTTTCTTGTGGCCGAGCACGGCCACCCCTGCGAGGGGGACTTCGAACCTGGGTGGTGAGCTCCGGTCGCCGAACCTCAGCCGCTTGCCAAATCAGCGGCTCCCGGACCAAAGGGGGCCGGCGAGCAAGTGCTCACCGAAGGAAGCGACAAACCGCTGCTCACCAGCCAAAAGCTAGCAATGATCCGATAAAGGGCATATGCGCGGAGAGCCAAAGGAGTTATGGGTAGCGCATGGTTCACTCTGCTGGTGGCGTCTCCGCACAACCGGGGGCATTGGGCCAGGCCCGGCAGGCGGGAGCCCGGGCACCTCGGTTGTCCTCTGCCGGCGTGCCGGACATCGAGCGGACGCAATGGGCCGCTGGCCAAGGGCTAACCGCTCTGCCGTGCTTGGTGGCGCCGGCATAAGCACGCCGAGACGGAGTAGCCGCGCCCGAGGATCGACCGGCCCGGGTTCGGCCGCCCCGGCGTGCCCAGGGTAGGAATCCCCTCAGAGTGCAATCGGTATGCGGCGGGATGCCTGTCTGCCTTGCGGCTCCTCACGGCGGCAGATGACGGCAACGGAGCCGTGTGCGCGGGACTTTGGCGATAGCAGGATGCCCGCCCTCGGCCGCTGCAGCGGCAACGGACGCATGCAGCTGTGCACGAACCTGGTGAGGCAGTGGTCACGACGCAGAGGCAGAAGGGCACAGGGCTCTCGGCGTACCGCAGGGGCCCCCGGCGGGCAGCCGCGGCCCGCGGGGATCAGGATCGGGCCAGTGCATGAGGGTTCGTCACCTCCACCCCCGACGCCCCCCTCGGCCGAGAGCCGGGGCTCCGACGCCGAGAAGCGCTGGGGGCCCGTCTCGTACGCTCATCAGCCACCACGCGGCGTCCCGCTTTGACGCGCATTCTGGAAGTGCCGTCCCGAGCGACGCACCTCCACGCGCACGAGGGACCGCCCGGATGAGGGAGGCCCCCACCACCTGACGTGCCCGTGACGAGGGCCATCGAGGGGGAACAGCGGGGAATCCCGGGCGCGGACACCACTCCCAGGCACCCGCACCGCGACCGGGGCCAGCGAAGCGGCGCGTACCTCGTCTTCCACACTGGCTACGCGGGTTCGATTCCCGTCGCCCGCTCTGCAGGTGAAGGCCCAGGTCAGGGCAGTGACTCCCCGACCTGAGCCCATCCGTTCGCCGGGCGGGCCTTCCGGTGCGAACGGGCCACCGCGCGCCTGACGGCTCGCCCCATCGGAGGCCTCGTCAACCCGAACGGGTGCTCGCCGGGGTCAACGCCGTCGGCGACACGCCGAGTTGACGCCTCGGGTCCGTCACCCGAACGGGAGGCCCGGAATCGCCGCCGGCCCTGACCGAGCCAAGCGCCACGCCGAACCAGCCCTCGCGGCACACCGGTGGACGGCCCGGAGGGATCCGGGCCGTCGTTCATCAGGACGCCGCCGGGCTCCGCTGCTCGAGCCAGTCGGCGAATGTCAGGGTGCCGCGGGGGCCAGGGCCGGTCGGCAGCAGGCCGCCGCTCCTCATCCCCCCGGGGAAGTACAGGGGGCAGACCGGGCGCCGGCGTGCACCGCCCGCGGCGATGAGGCGCCGGGCGAGGTCGACCAGCGACTCGACCTGCGGGCCCGCGAGCTCGGGCGCCATCCCCTTCGGCGGCTCCAGGGCGAGGTCGACGAGGGCCTCGGCCACTTCCCGTACGGCGACGGGCTGGACCGGAGCCGTCGGCACGAGCGCGACCGGCCCGGGCACGCCGCCCAGCGCCTGGCCCACGAACTCGTGGAACTGCGTCGCCCGCATGATGGTCCACGGCACCGCGCCGCCCCGGATGATCTCCTCCTGGCGCAACTTGCCCGTGTAGTAGGGGTGCCCGACCCGGTCGACCCCCACGATCGACGGCGTCACGAGGTGCCGGACCCCGGCGCGCTCGGCCGCCCCGGCGAGATTCCGCCCCGCCTTGTCGAAGAAGCCCACAGCCACCGACTTGCGATTCGTGGTCACGTTGCTGACGTCGATGACCACCTCGGCCCCGGTCAGCGCCGCGTCCAGCCCCGACCCGCTCACCAGGTCGACGCCCTGCCCGCGCGACAGGACCACGGGCTCGTGTCCGCGAGCACGCACGGTCTCCACCACGAGCCGTCCGGCTGCTCCGGTACCACCGGCAACTGCGATCTTCATGACTGCTCCTGCCCTCTCGGCGCTGCACGAGAGGAACGACAACGGGCCACACCCATCGCGACAGCTGGTCCTATGGTTGTGTTCGTAACGGTATCATTCAATACCACTTCGTGGACCTCGCGGGACTCCCGGACATCACCCGAGCGCGGCCGGGCGGGGACCGGCCGCGCAGGGGCAGAGAGGGCGGGGGGTCAGTTGTTGAAGACCGGGATGTTGTTGTTCACGCCGCCCCCGAAGAGGCCACCGCCGTTGTTAAAGACCGGGATGTTGTTGTTGACCCCGCCCCCGAAGAGACCGCCGCCGTTGTTGAAGATCGGAATGTTGTTGTTCACCGGGCCGCCGAAGAAGCCGCCGGTATTGTTGAAGACGGGAATGTTGTTGTTCACCCCGCCGCCGTCGTTGACATGAAGCCCGTGCTGCTGGGGTGCGGCCTGGGCGGCCGCGACACGGGCGGGGGCGGCCGCGAAGGCGCTGGTCGGGATCAGGGCGCCACCGGCGGCGAGGGTGGTGGCGGCGGTCAGCATGACGATCTTGCGGGTGCGGGACATGGCAGTTCTCCTCAAGTGGTCCAGGGGTGGGAATTCCGGAGGATCCCTTTTCGGATATTCCGGCACCGGGGGAAGTCCCGGTGGTTTCTTCTCGGTCGGTGTTGCGCGACCTCATGAATCCAGTAGGCCTGGGCATTCCGCCCGCGTCACGTCGCTGCATTTCGGGGCTTGACATACGGCCGGCGGCTCATTGAGAAGCGGGCCCGCCGGAGCCCGCGGACCCCTGGACCGGGCACCTCCGCATGCGTGGACGCCGGAGTCTGCGCAGGCTGGGAGGTGTGCCGGTGATCCACGGTGAGAGACGATGATCGTTACGGTGGTGTCGATGCCCGAGGGCATCGTCGCCCGTGCCGCCGTGTCGGAGGCGCGTGAGCGGCTGGCGGCGTGCCGGTTCCTGCTCGTGGACGTCGAGGTGCCCGGGGAAGGACGGCCCGACGAGCTGTCGATCGCCCGTGAACTCGGCCTGGACGCCGAGGACCTGGCGTGGCTGGGCAGGGAGGGCGAGACGGCGCGGGCGGAGTTCCACGGGGACAACGCCCGGTTCGTCGTGCCCGTCATCGACGACGACGGCAAGGTCGTCCACGTCCACGTCTTCGTGACCGAGCGGTACCTGGTCACCGTCCACCGGGGGTGGAACACCCTGGTCGGGCGGTTCGTCACCCGGCTGCCGCACGAACGGCCCGCGGACGCCACGGCCACGCTGTTCCTGCTGCTGGAGGACGCCCTGGAGACCTTCCGCAGGACCGCCGTGGAGGCGCTGCTGCAGGTGGAGGACCTCGAGGACGAGATGTTCGAGAGCCGGCACCCGCAGCAGGTGTACCGGCTGGCGCGACTGCGGCGGCGGGCGGCCCTGCTGCACCACGCCCTGCTGCCCTATCTGCAGGCGGCCGACGAGACCATCACCCGGCGGATGATGAGCGGCAGCTTCCCGGAGGAGCGGCAACGGCTCGCGGCCTCGTACCAGCGGGCCGCGCGGATGGTGCTCGCCAGCATCGAGTCGCTCCAGGACGCGGCCCGGCGGGCCTTCGCCAGTTACTCCTCCCTCGTGTCCGGCGAACAGAACGGCGTGATCAACCGGCTGGCCATCGTCTCGACGATCTTCCTCCCGCTGACCTTCCTGACCGGCTTCTTCGGCATGAACTTCACCTACATGACCGACGAGTTGGAGAGCAGGGACGTCTTCTGGCTGCTCGCCGTGGGACTGCAGGCGCTCGTGCTGCTCATCGCCGTCTACGTGCTGCACCGCACCCGCATCTGGCGCAGGCTGCGCGACGACGGGCGCGACGACCCCTGAACGCCTCACTACATTGGCGGCATGGAGATCTGGATCAACCCCGCGTGCTCGAAGTGCCGCTCCGCGCTGCACCTGCTCGACGAGGAGGGCGCGCAGTACACGGTGCGCCGCTACCTGGAGGACCCGCCGGACGCGGACGAGATCCGCGCGGTGCTGGAGCGGCTCGGGCTGGAGCCGTGGGACATCGTCCGGACCCAGGAGGCCGAGGCGAAGGAACTGGGGCTGAAGGAGTGGCGGCGCGAGCCGGGTGAGCGGGAACGCTGGATCGGGGCGCTCGCGGCGCATCCCCGGCTGATCCAGCGGCCGATCATCACCGCCGAGGACGGCACGGCGGTGGTCGCCCGCTCCGAGGGGGCGGTGCGGGACGCCCTCGGACGCGTCCCGGGCAGCGCCGGGAACCCCGCGTAGCGGCGTCCATCCGCGACCTGGCCCTGTCGGGCCGCCTCCTCACCCGGCACGGACTGCGCGCCGACGGCAGCCGCCCGCTGTCCCGCATCGGCCGGGCCGGGGCGCCCTGTGCGCCTGGAGTCACGGCCTCCGTCTCGACCCGCAACCGGGCTGTCGGCGGTCCAGGCGGGGTTCGGGTGCGGTGCGCGTGGGCGGCCGCGAGGGCGGGGTGTGGTCGGCGACCCTGCCGTGGCCCAGTTCCAGGAGGGCCGCGGCCACGGACTGTTCGAGGAGGCGCCGGCGGTCCACGGGGCCGTCGAACCCCCGGCCCTACCCGACCGGCACGCCCTGCGGACCCTTGATCCGCTTCATGATCATCTGCGAGTTCACCTCGCTGACGCCCGGCAGGGCGATCAGCTTCTCCGTCCAGAAGCGCTCGTAGGCGTCGCTGTCGGCCACCGCGATCCGCAGCAGGCAGCCGGGCGCGCCGTAGAGCCGGTAGGCCTCGACGATGTCGGGGATGGCCTGCACCCGCTCCTCGAAGGCGGCGACGGACTCGCGGTCCCGCCGTACCTCGACGGAGGCGAAGACCTCGAAGCCGCGGCCGACGGCGGCCGGGTCGACGACGGCCCGGTAGCTCTGGATCACCCCGTCCTCCTCCAGCTGGCGCACCCGGCGCAGGCACGGGGAGGGGGTGAGGCCGACCCGGGCGGCCAGCTCCTGGTTGGTGAGCCGGCCGTCGGCCTGGAGCTCACGCAAGATTCTTCTGTCGATGGCGTCCACAAGGGCGATAGTTACCACGTTTGCCGGGTCTACGCGGGCTGATTGGCAATCCGATGCCGGGGTTCAGCGCATATCCTTGCCGGGGAGGATCGGGCGAACGCACGAGCGAGGGAAACGTGAAGCACATCGTCGTGATCGGCACCGGCGGCACGATCGCCAGCCGGTGGCAGGGGGCCGGGTACGCGGCCGAGGCCGCCGGCCACGAGGTGCTGGCGGCGGGCGCGGTCCCCGAGGGCGTCGAGGTGACCGTCCGCGACCTGT
Source organism: Actinacidiphila glaucinigra (assembly GCF_035918135.1). Lineage (NCBI taxonomy): Bacteria > Bacillati > Actinomycetota > Actinomycetes > Kitasatosporales > Streptomycetaceae > Actinacidiphila > Actinacidiphila glaucinigra. The sequence goes on along the minus strand of NZ_CP109144.1, from coordinate 5,787,996 downwards.
TCACGGTGAACAGCTCCCGGCTGACCTCCGCCCACCAGATGGAGCTGCTGCGGACCGTCCACGAGGTGCTGGCGGACCCGGCCGTGGACGGCGTCGTGGTGACGCACGGCACCGACACCATGGAAGAGTCCGCGTTCCTCCTCGACCTCCACCACGACGACCGGCGCCCCGTGGTCCTCACCGGCGCCCAGCTCCCGCTGGACTCCGTGGACGGCGACGCGCCGGGCAACCTCTACGACGCGCTGCTGACCGCCGCGACCGGCCGGGACATCGGCGTGGTCATCGCCTTCGGCGGCTTCGTGCACACGGCCCGGGGCACGGTCAAGGCGCACACCCTGGACGTCCAGGCCTTCGCGGACCCCTCGGGGCGGCCGCTGGGCCGGGTGAAGTTCGGCGAGATCGCCTGGGGCGCTCCGCGGCCGCGCGCCGCGGCGCTGCCGCTTCCGGATCCCGGCGCGAAGGCACCGCGCGTCGACGTCGTGATGCACCACGTGGACGCCGACCCGGTGCTCTTCGAGGCCGCGCTGGGCGCGGGGGCACAAGGCGTCGTGCTGGTCGGCACCGGGGCGGGCAACGCGACGCCCGAGTTCGTGGCGGCGGTGCGCCGCGCGGTGGACGCCGGAGTGCTGGTCGCCGTGAGCACCCGGGTGGCGGCGGGGCCGGTGGCCCCGATGTACACCGGGGGCGGCGCGGTGGACCTCGCCGCGGCCGGCGGTGTGCTGGCCGGGACGCTGCGCGCGGGGCAGGCCCGTATCGCCGTACTGGCGGCGCTGATGTCCGCGGAGGGCCCCGCAGAGCGCGCCGCCGCGCTGCGCCGCATCATCGGGACGGCCGAGGACCGTACACCGGCCGTCGCCTGACTCCCCGTCACCCGGCGCGGCCACCGCGCCGGGTGACGGGTGACTGCGACCTGTGACCTCTGACCGGTGACCCGTGGCGCGCGCCGCGCCGGGGACCGGTCAGAGGTTTATCTGGTTGATGGTGTCGGCCAGCGAGTCGAGGAACTTGTTGATCGACGGCGCCATGCCCGTGGAGGCAAGGAAGAAGCCGAAGAGCGCGGCGATGATGGCCGGGCCGACCTTGAGCGACTTGCCTCTTATCAGGACGACCATGATGATCGCCAACAACAGGACCACGGACAGGGAGATGGCCACTGGGGATCACATCCTCGGTCTGACGCCTCACCGTTCCGGGGAGAGCCACCGGCAGCCGCACCCCCACGACGTCCATCGTGCCACCTGCCACCGACACCGTGACCCCGCGGGACACCTCTTCCCCGCGTGCCGGGGTCGCACACCTGTGACGCAGGACATCGCGATCGTTCACGATCAGTTGGGTCGAGGCGAATCTCGCAATTACACGGCACGTTCGAGTGAATTTCCCTCAAACTATTTCCCCACACACCCACTTGCCACACAAAGGATCATCAAAAAACCTGCACAGCCGCCAACCCGTCTGGCGATATGCCCCGTTCAACCCTTATATGACCGCCCATAGCGGCACCGAACGGACAACAACACGACGTATGCATTCCCGGGTGACAACGTGGCGACCGCCATTCCGGCCGAAAATTTACTCCGGCAGAGGCGCCCGCTATGGTGCATCAAATGTTCCAGCTCCCCCGCACGAACACCCTGTCCCCCGGCAGGACCCAGACCGGGAATTCCGTTCTCCCCACCCCCCGCACGCAGGCCTCCTCCGGCCCCGCGCCGGCCGCCCCGGCGGAGACCTCCGCCCCCGCCACGTCCCGCGCCCCGGCCGCCGGGCGCGACCCGTTCTTCGACAACGCCAAGTACCTCGCCATCGTCCTGGTCGCGATGGGCCACGCCTGGGAACCCCTCACCGGGCACAGCAGGGCCGCGGGCGCGCTCTACAACCTCGTGTACGCGTTCCACATGCCGGCGTTCATCGTCATCTCGGGCTACTTCTCCAGGAGTTTCGACGCCCGTCCGGACCGCGTCAGGAGACTGATCACCGGCGTCGCCGTCCCGTACCTGCTCTTCGAGGCCGCCTACTCGCTCTTCAGGAACTGGGCGGACGACGCAGCGCCCCAGCCTCTCAGCCTGCTCGACCCCTGGTACCTCACCTGGTTCCTCGCCGCCCTGTTCATCTGGCGCCTCACCGCCCCCATCTGGCGGGTCGTCCGGCAGCCGGTCGCGGTCGCGCTGGTGATCGCGGCCCTCGCGTCGATCTCCCCGGCCATCGGCGACGACCTGGAACTTCAGCGCGTCCTGCAGTTCCTGCCCTTCTTCGTGGTCGGCATGTGCCTGAAGGCCGAGCACTTCCGCCTCGCGCGGCGCCGCGTGGTGCGCGTGCTGTCCGTCCCGGTGGGCCTCACGGCGCTGGCCGTCTCCTACTGGGCGGTGCCCCGGATGGACCGGGCCTGGCTCTACCACCGCACGAGCGCCCAGGAACTGGGCGCTGCCTGGTGGACGGGACCGGTCATGACGCCGGCGCTGTTCTGCTGCTCCCTGGCCCTGACGGTGTGCTTCTTCGCCTGGGTGCCGCGCCGCCGCACGTGGTTCACGGCGCTGGGCGCCGGCACGCTCTACGGCTACCTGCTGCACGGCTTCATCGCCAAGGGCTCGCGCTTCGGCAGCTGGTACGACCACGGGTGGATCCACACCCCGCTGGGCCAGGTCGCGGTCACCGCGATCGCCGCCGTGGTGGTCACCGCGCTGTGCACCCCGCCGGTGCAGCGGATGTTCCGATTCGCCGTGGAGCCGAGGATGCCCTGGGCGTTCCGGCCGGCGCTCAGTCCCGGCACACGATGAGCAGGGCGCGGTCGTCGTTGACGTCCTTGGCGACCGCCTCGATCAGCTGCCAGGCCGCACCGCGGAAGCCGTGCGCCACGTACCGGTCGGCCTCGCCGATGAGCCGGTCGATGCCCTCGGTGAGGTCGCGGCCGGCGGCCTCGACCAGACCGTCGGTGAAGAGCAGCAGGACGTCGCCGGAGCGCAGGGTGCCCTTCACGCTGTGGAACTCGGCGCCGTCGTACACCCCCAGCAGCGGGCCCTCGGCCGCCTTCTCCTCCCAGCGGCCGGTGCCCGCGCTGAGCTGCATGCCCGGCAGATGGCCGGCGGAGAGCAGCTCGTAGTCGCCGGTCTCCAGGTCCAGCACCAGGTGGACGGAGGTGGCGAAGCCCTCGTCCCAGTTCTGGCGGAGGAGGTAGCCGTTGGCGGCGGTGAGGAAGGCGTGCGGCGGCAGCGAGCCCAGCAGGCCGCCGAAGGCGCCGGACAGCAGCAGCGCGCGTGAGCCGGCGTCCATGCCCTTGCCCGACACGTCGGTGAGGACGGCCTCCAGGATCCGCCCGCCCGAGGTGCGGGTGGCCACCACGAAGTCTCCGGAGAAGGACTGGCCGCCGGCCGGCCGCAGCGCCATCTCGGCGTGCCAGCCCTCGGGCAGCCGCGGCAGCCTGCTCTGCACCCGGATGCGCTCGCGCAGGTCGAAGAGCATCGTGCCGCCGCGCATCCAGGGCACGCCGACCCGGGCGCGGAACTGCGCGACGATCAGCCCGGCCAGCGCCACCGCCGCCACCACGAGCACGGTGCCCGGGGTCACCCGGCCCACACCGTCGCGGTACGGCCCGAGGACCGCCGACTCCACGACCATCGCGGCGGCGCTGGCCCCGTACAGCAGCAGGAGGCTGGAGGGGCGCAGCAGCAGGCCGCCGACGAGGACGGGCAGCACCAGGGTGGTGGGCGGGCACCATTGCGGCGCCAGCACCGTGCCCCAGGCGATCAGCGGCACGCTGATCGTCAGGACGGTCAGCGCGAGCCAGTCGGCGGCGTCCCCGCGGAAGTAGTCCACGGCGGATTTGCGCAGGCCGACCCGGGCCCGGTGGACCGTCCTGCGCCACCGGGCCCTGAATCCGTCTCCTACCGGGCGTCGTGCCATCTTCCCGGCGACCCTATCCACCCTCACCCGTTCTCCGCACCGGAGGTGCCCCTCATGGTGCGCCGATTCGCCGCCACGACCGGCGAAAACCGGTCGCCCGCCCGCGGGGCGGCTGATAGGCAGGGCACATGACGGTGGAGTTGCGGGTTCTCGAGTCCGAACAGTGGGACGAGTGGTTCAGCACGCTGGAACGCGCTTTCGGCAGCGCGGTCTGGCCGACGGAGGAGCGGGAGTTCGACCGCGGGGTGACCGAGCCCTCCCGGTCGATCGCGGCCTGGGACGGCGCGGAGGTCGTCGGCACCGCGGGGGCGTTCTCCTTCCGCATGGCGGTGCCGGGCGGCGCCGTGGTCCCGGCGGCGGGCGTCACCATGGTCAGCGTCGCCTCGACGCACCGCCGACGCGGGCTGCTGACCTCGATGATGCGGCGGCAGCTGGACGAGGTGCACGAACTGGGCGAGCCCCTCGCGGTGCTCACGGCGTCCGAGCCGGCTATCTACGGCCGGTACGGCTACGAGGTCGCCACCCGCCAGACGGCCCTGGAGGTCGACACCCTGCGGGCCGGCCTCACCGTGCCCGCGGGCGCCGACGGGGTCACGCTGCGCTTCGCCGACCCGGAGAAGGCTCTGGCGGCCTGCGAGGAGGTCTACGGGCGGCTGGTGCCCACCCGGCCGGGCATGCTGGAACGGCGGCCGAACTGGGAGCGCAAGGGCGTGCTCGACCCGGAGGCGTTCCGCGACGGCGCGTCGAAACTGCTCTGCGTGGTCGCCGAACGCGACGGAGAGGTGCGGGGCTACACGCGGTACGCGGTGAAGTCCGCCTGGAACGCGGCCGGACCGGACGGAACGGTGGTGCTGCGCGACCTGGAGGCACTGGATCCGGACACATATGCCGCGCTGTGGCGCTACCTGTTCGGCATCGACCTCACCTGCCGCATCACCGCGCGCAACCGTCCCGCCGACGACCCGGTCCTGCACCTGGTCGACGACGTACGCCGCTGCGGCGTGCGCGTCAGGGAAGGCCTGCTGCTGCGCCCGGTCGAGGTGGGCGCGGCCCTGTCGGCCCGTACCTACGCGGCCCCGCTGGACGTCGTACTGGAGGTCTCGGACCCCTTCTGCCCGTGGAACGAGGGCCGCTGGCGGCTCGGCGGCGACGCCAAGGGCGCCACGTGCGAGCGGACGACGGACGCCGCGGACCTGGCGCTGTCGGTGCGCGAGCTGGGCGCGGCCTACCTGGGTGACGTCTCGCTGACCGCGCTGGCGCGGGCCGGACGCGTACGGGAGCTGCGCCAGGGCGCGCTGCGGGAGGCCGCGGTGGCCTTCGGCGGCGACGTCGCCCCCTGGCTGCCGCACGGTTTCTAGGGTTCCGGTTCCGGGGTTCCGGCGGCCGTTCCCCGGCCGGGGTGCTCCCGTACGCGGGGGGCCTCCGGCCGGCGGCGTCAGCTCCGGGCGGGCTGGCAGGAGGGGCACCAGAAGAGGTTGCGCGCCACCAGGGAAGCGGTGCGCACCTCGGTGCCGCAGAGGTGGCAGGGCATCCCGGCGCGGCGGTAGACGTAGACCTCGCCGCCGTGGTCGTCGACGCGCGGCGGACGGCCCATGGCCTCGGGGGTGTGCTCGGGGCGGACGGTGTCGATGCGGTTGTTCCGCACGCCCTCGCGCATCAGGGCCACCAGATCGGCCCAGATCGCGTCCCACCGCGCGCGGTCCAGGTCCCGTCCCGCCAGGTACGGGTCGACGCCGTGCCGGAAGAGGACCTCGGCGCGGTAGACGTTGCCCACGCCCGCGACGACCTTCTGGTCCATGAGCAGCGCGGCGACGCTGGTGCGGCTGCGCGCCACGCGGGCCCAGGCGGCCTCCCCGCTGTCGGCCGGCCGAAGCGGGTCCGGGCCGAGCCGGTCGTGTATCGCCCGCTTCTCGGCCCCGGTGATCAGCTCGCAGGCGGTCGGCCCGCGCAGGTCGGCGTGGTGCCCTTCGCTGGCCAGGCGGAGCCTGACCTGGCCGACGGGGGCCGCGCCCGGGCCGGTGCCGAAGCCGAACTTCCCGTACAGCCCGAGGTGGACGTGGACCCAGCCGACCGGGCCGAAGCCCAGGAAGAGGTGCTTGCCGTGGGCCTCCGCGGACTCCATCACGGTGCCGTCCAGGAGGGCGGCGCCGTCGGAGAACTTGCCCTGCGGACTGCTCGCGCGGACCACGCGGCCGGCGAAGCGTTCCCCGTGGTCCGCGGCGAGGCGGTGGATCGTATGCCCTTCGGGCATGCCCGGATCAGCCCTCCTGCGGGTGGTGCGGGGGGATCGGGGGCAGCTCGCCGGTGGTCTCGTACGCGGTGAGCATGTCGATGCGGCGGGTGTGGCGCGGCTCGCCGGAGTAGGGCGTGCCGAGGAAGACCTCGACGAACTTGGTGGCGTCGTCCGTGGTGTGCATGCGGGCGCCGACGCTGATCACGTTCGCGTCGTTGTGCTCGCGGCCGAGGGTCGCGGTCTCCTGGCTCCACGCGAGCACGGCCCGGACGCCCTTGACCTTGTTGGCGGCGATGGCCTCGCCGTTGCCCGAGCCGCCGATCACGATGCCGAAGGAGCCGGGGTCCGCGGCGGTGCGCTCCGCGGCGCGCAGGCAGAACGGCGGGTAGTCGTCCTGGGCGTCGTAGACGTGGGGGCCGCAGTCGACGGGCTCGTGCCCGTTGGCCTCGAGCCACTCCACCAGGTGGTTCTTGAGTTCAAAGCCGGCATGGTCGGAACCGAGGTACACGCGCATACGGACGAGTGTCGCACGGGCACGCTGGGCGACATGCCGTGGGTGTTCCGTGAGGGGAATTTGAGCGTGCGCTGAGGGTAGGACAACGAAACGGAATCAAAGGTTCCCCGATCGCCCCGGGCCGTGTTTCATGCCACCCCATGAGTACACGTCCCCCCACCCCAGTGGCCGACTCCACCGCTCCGGCCCACGAGGCCGCGACGGAGCAGCAGGATGGCTCGGGCCTGAAGGCCGGGCTCAAGAACCGCCACCTGTCGATGATCGCGATCGGCGGTGTGATCGGCGCCGGCCTCTTCGTCGGCTCCGCCTCCGGCATCGCCGCCGCCGGCCCCGGCATCCTCGTGTCGTACGCACTCGTCGGCGTGATGGTCGTCTTCGTCATGCGCATGCTGGGCGAGATGGCCGCCGCCAACCCCACCTCCGGCTCCTTCTCCGCCTACGCCGACCGCGCGCTGGGCCGCTGGGCCGGCTTCTCCATCGGCTGGCTGTACTGGTTCTTCTGGGTCGTGGTGCTGGCGGTCGAGGCGACCGCCGGAGCCAAGGTCCTGGAGGGCTGGGTCCCGGCCGTCCCGCAGTGGGGCTGGGCGCTGATCGTGATGGTCGTGCTCACCGCGACCAACCTGGCCTCGGTGGCCTCCTACGGCGAGTTCGAGTTCTGGTTCGCCGGGATCAAGGTCGTGGCCATCGCCGGCTTCATCGTGCTCGGCGCGCTCGCGGTCCTCGGGGTGCTGCCCGGCGGCCACGACGACGCCGCGGGGCTGGCCAACCTCACCGCGCACGGCGGCTTCCTCCCCAACGGCCCCGGCAAGATCCTCACCGGTGTGCTGCTGGTCGTGTTCTCCTTCATGGGCAGCGAGATCGTCACGCTGGCCGCCGGTGAGTCGGCCGACCCCGAGCGTGCGGTCACCAAGGCCACCAACAGCGTGATCTGGCGGATCGGCGTCTTCTACCTGGGCTCGATCTTCATCGTGGTGGCGCTGCTGCCGTGGAACGACCCGTCGATCGCGAAGGACGGCTCCTACGTCGCCGCGCTGAACTCGATGGGCATCGCGCACGCCGGCCAGATCATGAACGTGATCGTGCTGACGGCGGTGCTGTCCTGCCTCAACTCCGGTCTCTACACCGCCTCGCGCATGGCCTTCTCCCTGGGCCGGCGCGGTGACGCGCCCAGGGCGTTCGCGCGCACCACCGGGCGCGGCGTGCCGCAGGCGGCGATCCTGGGCTCGGTCGTCTTCGGCTTCGTCGCGGTCTTCTTCAACTACCGGTACCCCGACACCGTCTTCCTCTTCCTGCTCAACGCCTCCGGCGCGATCGCCCTGTTCGTGTGGCTGGTGATCTGCTTCTCACAGCTGCGCATGCGGAAGATCATCCTGAAGGAGGCGCCGGAGCGGCTGCGGGTGCGGATGTGGCTGTACCCGTACCTGACGTGGGCGACGATCGCGATGATCGTGTTCGTGCTCGGCTACATGCTCACCGACACCGCCGACGGCGGCGGCCGGGACCAGGTGGTCGTCTCGGTGCTGGCGGCACTCGGCGTCGTCGCCGTCGCGGTGGTCCGCCAGCTGCTTCACAAGGGCCGGAAGGACTCCCTCACCCGGTCGTAGGCGGCCGGCGCGGCGGATCCGGCGGAAGCCGCGTACCAGACGTTCAGCTGGTACGACTTGCCTCCCTCGGTGAAGCCGAGCTGCCGCGCCTTCCAGGGCGCGCCGGCCTGGGTGAAGGAGTACTCCCAGACGACCGCGGGGCGTCCGCGGAACGACGTCCGCTCCAGCCGGGTCCTGCGGTAGCCGGGCACGTCGCGGGAACCGGCCTCGAAGACGCGCCACTGCTCCAGGAGATCGCCGCCCCGTGCGAGTGCGTACGAGGCGGCGATCTCCTGCTGTCCGTCCGGGGCGTGGTAGTGGACGTTGGACGGGCTCTTCGCGCTGCGCGTCCAGCCCCGCGGCGGCCGCCAGGCGAAGCCGGTCTCGTTGCGCTCCCCGGGGGCGGGTGTGCCGGTGGACGGACCGGCGGGCGAGGTGGCACCGGTCGACGGGGGACGGCTGGTGCCCGCGACGACGGGGCCCTCGCGGTGGCCGGTGCGCGGCGCGGTCAGCAGGACGACGGTGACGGCGAGGACCGCGGCGGCCGCTCCCGCCACGGTCAGCAGGGCCGCCCGGCGGACCCGGGAGGGGGCCTGCGCGGCGGGCTCGGGTGCGGGTCCGCGTTCCGGCTCCGGGCCGGGCGCGGGCTCGGGCGCGGATTCGGGCCGGGGTTCGGGCGCGGGTGGTGCCGGGGTGCGGCGCTCCCAGCCCGGCGGGACGGCGTCCTCCGGTTCGGGGTCCGCCACCGGTTCGGCTTCCGGTACCGGGGCGGCCCTTCCGACGGCGAGCGTCGGGGTGCGTCCCTCCCGCGGGGGCGGCGGCGCCTGCCGGGTGACGACGGTCGGACCGCCCGGGGGCGTGCCGAGGGCGGCGAGCGCCTCGTCCAGGCCGTCCAGGGTCATCCGCTCCGCGGGGTCCTTGCGCAGCAGGGCCGCCAGGGCGCCGTGGAGCGGCCCGGAGCCGGCGGGAAGCAGGGGCTCCTCGTAGAGCACCGCGTGCAGGGTGGCCAGGGTGGTGGCCCGGGAGAACGGCGACGTGCCCTCGAGGGCGGCGCAAAGGGTCGCGCCCAGGGACCACAGGTCCGACGGCGGCCCCTGATGGCGGCCCTCGACGCGTTCGGGGGCCATGTAGTCGGGCGAGCCGACCAGCATCCCGGCCATGGTCAGCGCGGTGGCGTCCTGGATCGCCGCGATGCCGAAGTCGGTGAGGACGACCCTGCCCCTGGTGTCGATCAGTACGTTGCCGGGCTTGATGTCACGGTGCAGCACGCCGACCGCGTGCACCTCCCGCAGCGCGCGGGCCAGTCCGGTCCCGATCCGCACGGCCTCGGCCACGTCGACCGGGCCGTCCTGGATCAGCACCTGCTCCAGGGAACGGCAGTCGACCAGCTCCATCACGATCCAGAGCCGGTCGTCCTCCTGGACCACGTCGTAGATCCGGACCACGTTCGGATGGTCGATCCGGGCCGTGGCGCGCGCCTCCCGCAGGCTGCGTTCACGACGGACCCGGGCGTCCTCCGCCTCCCTGTCGTCCAGGCGCATCTCCTTGATCGCGACCTGCCGGTCCAGCACCTCGTCGACCGCCCGCCAGACGCGGCCCATGCCGCCCTGGCCGATCGGCTCCCCCAGCCGGTAGCGGCCGGCCACCAGCCGGCCGCGCACCTCACCGCCCGTATTTCCCACCATGCCCGGACTCCCCACTGCGGGAAGAATTCCCCATGCCCCTCAATTCCTGTCCGGTGGCCCGCAATTCACGCGGGGACCGGGACAGAAGTATGAACTTGCCACCATCACAGCATAGTTGCCCGGAATCTTGTGGTACCTCTTCAGATACCGCTGATGCGGTGCAGAAGGGGGAAGAGCAATGCGCCTTTTCAATCGGCGAATTCATGTTCGGAAAACGGCCGCGGCGGCCGCGGTGCTGGCGCTGGCGTTCGCCGGACCCGTGTACGGTGCCGAGCCCGTACCGGGCAGCGGCCAGGGGGGTACACCGGGCCCGAGCGCCCCGGCCGGGGTGAAGGTGAGCACCGAACTGCCGACCAGGATCTCCGTCGACAACAAGACCGAGAAGACCACGATCACCGCCCGGGTGGTCAACAAGGGCGACGCGGAGTCCCCGGACCTGCGGCTCCTGGTGGTGGGTTTCGACGCCCTCGAGGTGACCGCGGTGGAGGGCTGCGACCCGATTCCGGAAGGGAAGCTCCCGGACGGTTCCAACAGCGGATTCAGCTGCGCCGTCGGAAGACTGGCGGCGGGAAAGAGCAGGAACTACACCGTTTCCGCGACCTACGACCTCCAGGGCAAGGGCAAGATCTGCCTGCCCGTGATGCTCGGCGACACCGGCACCCTGCTGTGGCAGCAGGGACCGGTCCCGTTCGGCACCGGCAAGCCCACGCCGAACGCCCCCGACACCCCGCTGCTGCTGGGCACCGACAACGTGCCCTTCGGCCCCGACACCTCCGCGAGCGCCGGTCCCTCCGCACCCGGCACGCTGCCGGACACCGGCCCTCCCGGCCGCACGGCCGTCCTCCTGCTGGGCGGCGGCCTGCTGCTGGCCGCGGGCGGCGCGGGCCTGTGGCTGACCCGGCGCGGGCCGGCGCCGCGGCACTGACGCGGAACGGGTGGGGGCGGGGCCTGCGCCCCGCCCCCACCCGGGTGCGTCGTACGTCGTGTCCGGTCAGCCGCGGCGGCCGACCAGCTTCCACGCGGCGGGCAGCGCGCCCATGGCGAGGGCGGCCTTCAGCGCGTCGCCGATGAGGTACGGGGTCAGGCCCAGCGATACGGCCTGGCCGGTCGTCAGGTGCGCGGCCAGCGCCAGGTAGGGAACGCCCACGGCGTAGGTGACGGCGCTGCCGGCCACCATGACGCCGGCCATCCGCCACACGCTGCGGTCGGCACCCCGCCGGGCCAGCGCGCCCACGAGCGCCGACGCCAGCGCCATGCCGAGGATGTAGCCGAAGCTCGGCGCCGCGGCGCCGGACGACCCCTCCGCGAACCACGGCACCCCGGCCACACCGGCCACCGCGTACAGCGCGAGCGCCAGGAAGCCGCGGCGCGCGCCGAGGGCCGTGCCCACCAGCAGCGCGGCGAAGGTCTGGCCCGTCACCGGCACCGGCGACCCGGGGACCGGCACCGACAACTGCGCGGCCAGGCCGGTCAGTACGGCGCCACCGGTGACGAGGGCCACGTCGCGCAGCCGCGACGCGGGGATGAGGTCGGCGAGGACCGGGTGGGTCCGTACGGCGGAAGCGGCGGGAACTGCGCTGGCCATCGGGTGACTCCGCGGGGTGAGGGTCGGTTCGGGACACCGTGACGTTAACCCGGCTCGCCCTCACCGATCATCGTCCGCCGATCACAAAGGCCTGATCACGGCCTTGGTCGCCTTCCTACAAGGAAGCCGCACCGGGCGTGAGCTTCGTCACCCGGGCCTTAGTGGGGTTTCTCCAATCCCCGCCGGAGCGTCGCCGGAGCGCCGCCGACGGCCGGCTGCGACACGGCTCCGGCGGCCGGACGGCGGCCTCCTATGCTGCCCGCATGAGCGCTCCGTCCTCCCCCTCCCGCGTCGGCGTCGTCGGCGAGGTCCTCGTCGACCTGCTGTGGCGTTCCGGGGAGCGGCAGGTCACACCGGTGCCCGGCGGCAGCCCGGCCAACGTCGCGGTCGGCCTGCACCGGCTGGGGCGGCCCACCACCCTGGTCACCACGTGGGGCGACGACCCGCCCGGCGAACTGGTGCGGGCGCATCTGGAGTCCACCGGGGTCGAGGTGGTGCGGGCCGCGAGCCCGGCCGGGCGGACCACGCTGGCGATGGCCTACCTCGACCGGGACGGCTCCGCCTCGTACGACTTCCTGGCCGCGTGGGACCCCGAGCGGCTGTCGCTGCCCGCGGACACCGCGGTACTGCACACCGGTTCACTCGCCGCGGTGGTGGAACCGGGTGCCGCGCGGGTGCTGGAGCTCTGCCGCGAGCTGCACGCCGTACCGGGGCGCACCGTCGTCGCCGACCTCAACGTGCGGCCGGCCGTCCAGCCCGACCGGCTCGCCTACCGCCGAGCGTGCCTGCGGCTGGCCGGGGTGACGGACGTGGTCAAGGCCAGCGACGCGGACCTCGCCTGGCTCTTCCCGCGGCTCGCCCCGCAGGAGGCGGCGCGGGCGCTGCTCGCCGAGGGGCCCCGGCTCGCGGTCGTCACGCTCGGCGCGCAGGGCGCGTTCGCGGTGACCGAGGACGCCCTCGTACGGGTGGCCGCGCCCGAGGTCCGCGTCGTCGACACCATCGGGGCCGGCGACGCCTTCCAGGCGGCGCTGCTCGACGCGATCGCCGGTGGCGGCGTCCCCGCCTCGCGCGACGCCCTCGCCGCCGCGCTGGAGCGCTGCGTCACGGCCGCGGCGCTCAACTGCACGCGCGTGGGCGCCGATCCGCCGTCCCGCGCGGAGCTGGAAGCGGCGCTGGCCGCACGGCACGCCTGACGCACCGCGGAAAATGCGCGGCCGGCGGGCGCGGGCTCTGGTTACCCTCGCGGGATGGACGAGGCACGGCTGACGGGGCAGGTACTGGTCTTCGACGCGGACGACACGTTGTGGGAGAACAACGTGGTCTTCGAGCGGGTGATAGAGGACTTCCTGGACTGGGTGGACCATCCCGTCCTGGACCGCACGCAGATCAGGGCGCTGCTCAACGAGATCGAGGCGGCGAACGCGGTCGTCCACGGCTACGGCAGCAAGGTCTTCCTGCGCAGCCTCGGCGAGCTCCTGGAGCGGCTGCGGGAGCGGCCCGTCACGCGGGCCGAGCTGCGGCGGGTGGACGAGCTGGCGGTGGCCTTCGTGGAGCACCGGGTGGAGCTGATGCCCGGCGTGGCGAGCACGCTGGACGAGCTGGGCACCCGCCACGAGCTGCTGCTGCTCACCAAGGGCGACGAGGAGGAGCAGGCGCGCAAGGTGGCGGCCTCGGGGCTGGCGGACCGTTTCCGCGGGGTGCACATCGTGCCCGAGAAGGCCGCGGGCACCTACCGCGCGCTGCTGGCGGGGTACGGCTTCGCGCCGGGCAGGAGCTGGATGATCGGGAACTCCCCGAAGTCGGACATCCTGCCCGCGCGCGAGGCCGGGATGAGCGCGGTGTTCATCCCCAACGAGAACACCTGGGTGCTGGAGCAGTCCGAGCTGGACCCGGCCGACGAGCGGGTGCTGCGGCTGGCGGCCTTCCCCGAACTGCTCCGGCACTTCTGACCGGACCGGCCGGGCTCAGTCGAAGACCGGGCCCTGGTCGCGGGTCCGCTTGATCTCGTAGAAGCCGGGGGTCGACGCGACGAGCAGGGTGCCGTCCCACAGGCGGGCCGCGGCCTCGCCCTTGGGCGCCGGGGTGACGACCGGGCCGAAGAAGGCGATCTGCTCGCCGTCGGCGCCGGGGACCGCGATGACCGGGGTGCCGACGTCCTGGCCGACCTTGGAGATGCCCTCCTGGTGGGAGGCGCGCAGCTCCGTGTCGTAGGCGTCGCTGCGGGCGAAGTCGGCGAGCTCGGCGGGCAGGCCCGCCTCCTCCAGGGCGGCGACGATGACGTCGTGGTCCTTGTGGCCCAGGCCCTGGTTGTGGATGCGGGTGCCCAGCGCGGTGTAGAGGGGGCCGAGCACCTTGCTGCCGTACTTCTGCTCGGCGGCGATGCAGACGCGGACCGGGCCCCAGGCCGTGGTCAGGAACTCCCGGTACTGCTCGGGCAGCTCGTCGCGGTTCTCGTTGAGGACGGCGAGGCTCATCACGTGCCACCGCACCTCGACGGGTCGCACCTTCTCCACCTCCAGCATCCAGCGGGAGGTCATCCACGCCCACGGGCAGGCGGGGTCGAACCAGAAGTCCACCGGGGTGGGGGTCGTTGTGGTCTCGGTCACGTTTCTCTCCTCCGGACATGATGCGGTGACACGTGGTCCGGAACCGGCAACGCCCCCGGTGCCATCCCCATTCCCGTGCGCCGCCGTCAGGGCCGACGTGCAAAGATGCGTGGCGTCCACAAGACGACCCCCGACGGCGTGCGAAGGATGGAGACCCCGTGCCCGGTGAGAACCTCACGCGTGACGAGGCCCGAGAGCGGGCACGGCTGCTCGCCGTGGACGGTTACGAGGTCGCCCTCGACCTCCGGTCGGCGCTGCGCCCGCAGGAGCGGACGTTCCGGTCGGTGACCACGATCCGCTTCCGCTGCACGGAGCCCGGTGCGTCCAGCTTCGCCGACCTGCTCGCCCCCTCCGTGACGTCGGTGACGCTCAACGGCCGCGAACTCGACCCCGCGGAGGTCTTCGACGGGGCGCGGATCACGCTGGACGGCCTCGCCGCCGAGAACGTCCTGGTGGTGGACGCGCAGTGCGCCTACAGCCGGACGGGCGAGGGCATGCACCGCTTCACCGACCCCGAGGACGGCGAGGTCTACCTCTACACGCAGTACGAGCCGGCCGACGCCCGCCGGGTCTTCGCCGACTTCGAGCAGCCCGACCTGAAGGCGCCGTTCACCTTCTCCGTCACCGCGCCCGAGTCCTGGGTCGTGCTCGGCAACGAGCGGGTGACCGGGGTCTCCGGCGGCGGCGAGACGCGGCACTTCGCGCCGACCCGGCCGATCTCCACGTACATCACGGCGGTCGTGGCCGGGCCCTACCACATGGTCCACGACACCTACCGGCGTGCGCTGCCGGACGGCTCCGAGCTGGAGATCCCGCTGGGCGCGCTGTGCCGCAAGGGCCTCGCCCGGTACTTCGACGCCGACGAGATCTTCACCGTCACCAAGCAGGGCCTGGACTTCTTCCACGACCACTTCGGCTACCCGTACCCCTTCGGGAAGTACGACCAGGCCTTTGTGCCCGAGTACAACATCGGCGCGATGGAGAACCCGGGGCTGGTCACCTTCCGCGAGGAGTACGTCTTCCGCGGCAAGGTCACCCAGGCGTCCTACGAGGGCCGGGCGAACGTCATCCTGCACGAGATGGCGCACATGTGGTTCGGCGACCTGGTCACCATGCGGTGGTGGGACGACCTGTGGCTGAAGGAGTCCTTCGCCGACTTCATGGGCGCGTTCTCGCTGGTGGAGGCCACCCGCTACAAGGAGGGCTGGATCACCTTCGCCAACCGCCGCAAGGCCTGGGCCTACCGCGCCGACCAGCTGCCCTCCACCCACCCGGTCACGGCCGACATCCGCGACCTGGAGGACGCCAAGCTCAACTTCGACGGCATCACCTACGCCAAGGGCGCCAGCGTGCTCAAGCAGCTGGTGGCGTACGTCGGACGGGACGCCTTCCTGGAGGGCGCGCGCCGCTACTTCCAGCGCCACGCCTACGGCAACACCGAGCTGGGCGACCTGCTGTCGGTGCTGGCGGAGACCTCGGGGCGCGACATGGCCGGGTGGTCGCGGTCCTGGCTGCAGACCGCGGGCGTCAACTCGCTGACCCCGCAGGTGGCGTACGACGCCGACGGGCGGATCGCCGAGCTGGCCGTGGCGCAGGACGCCGCGCCCTCGCACCCCGAGCTGCGGCCGCACCGGGTCGCGGTGGGGCTCTACCGGCGTACCGCGGAGGGCACCGTGGAGCGCTACGCGCGCGTCGAGACCGACGTCGCGGGCCCACGCACGGTGGTGACCGAGCTCGCCGGGGCGGAACGTCCCGACCTGGTGCTGGTCAACGACGACGACCTGACCTACTGCAAGATCCGCTTCGACGAGGACTCCCTGGCCACGGTGCGGGAGCACCTGGGCTCGCTCACCGACCCCATGGCCCGCGCCCTGGCCTGGTCCGCGGTGTGGAACATGACCCGCGACGGGCTGATGCCCGCCCGCGACTACCTCGGCCTGGTGCTGCGCTTCGCCGGCGCGGAGACCGACATCGGCGTCCTGCAGGGGCTGCACATGCAGGCCCGTACGGCCCTGAACGACTACGCGGCGCCGGCCTGGCGCGAGCAGGGCGGGCGCGAGCTGGCCGACGGCGCGCTGCGCGAGCTGGGCGCGGCGGCCCCGGGCAGCGGCCACCAGCTGGCCTGGGCCCGCTTCCACGCGGCCGTGGCCTCCGGGGACGCCGGGACGGACATGCTGCGCGGGCTGCTCGACGGCACCGAGAAGATCGACGGGCTCGACGTCGACCAGGAACTGCGCTGGGCCTTCCTGGAGGCCCTGGCCGCGGGTGGCCGGGCCGACGAGGCCGCCGTCGCGGCGGAGCTGGCCCGCGACGACACCGCCTCCGGCAAGCGGCACCAGGTGCGCTGCCTGGCGGCGCGGCCGTCCGCGGCCGTCAAGGAGCAGTGCTGGGCGTCGGTCGTGGAGTCCGACGCGCTGTCCAACGCGCTCGTCGAGGCCACCATCGCGGGCTTCGACCAGGCGGGCCAGCGCGAGCTGCTCGCCCCGTACGCGGACCGCTACTTCGAGGTGATCGGGCGGGTCTGGAAGGAGCGCTCGATCGAGATCGGCATGGCCGTGGTCCGCGGGCTCTTCCCGCACCACCAGGACCGGCCCGCCACGCTCGACGCCGCCGACGCCTGGCTGGACGCCCACGCGGACGCGCCGCCGGCGCTGCGCCGGCTGGTCGCCGAGTGCCGTGACGACCTCGCGCGGGCGCTGCGGGCGCAGGAGCGGGACGCGGCGGTTGGGGCCGGCTGAGGCCTCCCTCCCGGAAGGGAACAGGTGACCGGTCACCCCAATGGCGTACACGGGGTACCGCCCGGCCCCGGTGGTGCGGCAGCATCGCCGGGGCCGGCCCGCAGGTGGGGAGAGGTCGGTCACCCGAATAGGTGAAAAACGGCACTCGGCAACCGAACGTCTGAACTTTAGTGCGGTGATGTCCGCATTTGTCGACGGTACGGTAACAGCCGTTAGGCTCCCTGAGGGATGCGGGAATCCACCCGCCATGAACCACAACATCCCCCTCAGCCCCCGCCCCCTCGACCACCTCTCCCGCACCCGGCCGACCGTGCTGTCGGCCCGCCAGCTGCGGGAGCACGGCGTCGCCCCCGAGACGCTGGCCGAGCGCTGCCGCCCCGGCGGTCCCTGGCAGGAGGTGCTGCCCCGGGTGTACGTCCTCCACCGCGGCCGGCCCACCGGCGACGAGCGGGTCCGGGCGGCACTGCTCTACGCGGGCCGCGAGGCGATGGTCACAGGGCTCGCGGCGCTCGCCCTGCACCGCTTCTCCTCGGTGCCGCCGCTGGTCGGCCTGGACCGGATCGACCTGCTGGTGACCCGGCAGCGGCGGCTGCGGGCCGTCGGCGACGTGGGGCTGGTGCGCACCACCGCGCTGCCCCGGCCGCGGGAGGTGCAGGGCGTGCCGTGCGCGCCGCTGCCCCGGGCGCTGGCGGACGCGGTGGAGGAGCTGGACGACGCCCGGGCGGTGGGCCAGGTGCTCACCGAGGCGGTGCGCGGCGGCCACTGCGAGGCGTCGGCGCTCGTCGCGGAGCTGAGCCGGGCCCGGCTGCTCTCCCGGCCGCACGTGGTGGAGGCGGTGGACGCGCTGGTGGCCGAGGGCCGCGCGATCGCCGAGAACCGGCTGTACACGATGGTGCGCTGCTTCGGGCTGCCCGACCCGCTGTGGAACGTGGACCTGCGGCTGCCGGGCGGCCCGCACCTGGGCGGCGTGGACGCGTACTGGCCGGAGCACGCGGTCGCGGTCGAGCTCGACGCCCGCGTGCCCCGACAGGAGGACGACACCCTGTGGGCCGAGTACGCCCGCAAGCGCGAGCACCTGGAGCGACTCGGCATCTCGGTCGTGCACATCACGCCGCGCAAGCTCCGGGAGTCCCTGGAGCAGCAGGCCACCGTCGTCCGTACGGCCCTGATGGCCGCGGCCGACCGCAACCCCGCGTCGTGGGTGGTGGTGCTGCCGCGGTGACCCGGGCGGTCAGCGCTTCTTCAGCAGCAGTTCCACGTTGCGGTCGCCCGGCCCGCCGGAGAGCGTCGTACGGGAGCCCGGCGCGTTGAACGCGAGCTCGCGGTAGAGCGCGGCGAGCCCGGTCTGCGACAGGTCGGAGAAGTCGGTGCGGTAGGGAGCGGCGGACTCCACGAGCGTGCAGAGCAGCGAGAGCGTGCCGTCGTGGTTGTCGGTCAGCTCGATGATCCGGGCCAGCTGCGGATAGTCGACGTGGGAGGCGGTGGAGACCTCCCAGAAGGTGCCGTGCGGGACGATCCTGTTCTTGTGGCTGTGCCCGTTGATCCAGGCGGCGACGCCTGGGTGCCGGCCGAGCAGCGCGAGCACCTCGTCGCCGCTCGCCGGGGCGGGCCGGGTCGCGGACCAGGTTGGTCATCGACCAGCTGGGGTGGTGGCTGAAGACCAGCACGGTGTCGTCGGCGTGCGCGGTGAGCGTCCGGTCCAGCCAGTTCATCTGGTCCGTGCCGAGGGAGCCGCGGTAGTCGCCGCCGCGGTCGGTGGTGTCGAGGCTGATGCCGAGCACGCCGTCGGAGATCCGGAACGCGTAGTGGAGCCGGCCGGAGTCGAGTTCGGCCGTCGTGTAGCCGTGGCCGACCGGACCGGCCCCGGCGTGCGCCGGGTCCAGATGGGCGGCGATGTACTCGCGCGGGGTGACCGGTGCCCGGCGTCCGTCGGGGGTGACGGTGCGGGCGCTGCCCTTGTGGCGGTTCCAGGCCTCGCGGAAGCGGGTGCCCTGGGGGTCGGGTCCCTGGCGCAGGAACGCGTTGACGGCTTCGGCCTCGGCCGGGGGCAGCCAGAACAGCTTGCGTGAGCCGAGCGCCAGGTCGTGGAAGAAGGACGAGGCGGCGTACGAGCCTCCGTACAGCTGGTCGTGGTTGCCGATGGTGGAGTACCACGGGACGTTCAGGCCGGGGCTGTTGAGCTCGCGGACCGCGGCGGCGAGGAAGCCGGGCAGGCGGGGGTAGCCGGCCGCCTTGTCGGCGTCGCGCAGCGCGGCGTCCGGCTGCCAGAAGCCCTTCAGGCCGGAGTCCTGCACGCCCTCGTAGTGGCCCGGGTCGCCCGAGTCGGGGGTGAAGCGGCCGCCGCTCATCACCGCGAGGAACCAGTCCAGTTCGATCCGCGAGTTGTTGTCGGTGTTGTCGCCGGTGGTCATGACGAAACCGATGGGCGTGCCGGTGGCGGGCCCGTACCGCAGGGCGTTGACCCGCTCGACCAGGGAGACGGCGCCGGCGTTGGTGAGCGCCTCCTGGGGGCGCCAGCCGGCGGAGGCGGCGGAGCGCAGGAACTCGTAGCGCTGAGGGTTCTGCACGTCCGTCAGGTGCAGGTCGGTGAACTGCACGAAGCAGGACAGGCTTGTGCGGTGAGCGGCGCGGCCGCTCCCGGCGGCGGCCAGTTCGGTGCGGGTGACCCGCTTCCAGCCGGGGCCGTCGCCGAGCCGGCGGTAGCCTCCCCTGCCGCGCGGGGCCGCGACGGAGTGCAGGGTGGTGCCCGCGGTGTAGGGCCGCGCCGCGGCGGGCGCGGCGGGTGACGTGGGGGCGGCCGGAAGGCCGGACGCGGGTCCGGTGACCGGTTCCGCGAGTGGGGGCGCGGCCGTCGCGTCGCCCGAACCGGGGACGAGCGCGAAACCGAGCCCCGCGCCGAGGGCGGTCGCACCCGAGGCGATCAGGACGTTGCGGCGGCTGAGGGCGGCAGCGGACACGGGACCAGGCATGGCGGGTTCCCCCGGTGGACGGTGGCTGCGGCGGCACTGCGGTGCCGCTCCTCACCGGATCGTTGGCACCCGGGGTGGCCTGCGGTGCAACGCAGACGGAACGTCCGGCACCCATCTGCGGACGTGGATCAGCAGTCCTCCCGCGGGTCACCGGCGGCCGGTCCGCAGGTGGCCGGACGCTCATCCGGTGTTCACCAACCGCCGCGGCGGCGCGCGGCGTCGGGGGCCCCGGAGCACCGGCCGGCCGCATTGGACCGGTTCGGCATGCTTCGCGCCCCGCCCCGGGTCCCGGCGTCTTGACGTATTCGCGTCATGTCGGTCTTACGCCATCTACGGCACTCCCCAACAACCCCACAGATGGCGCAATGTATCGGTCAACTGGCGCCCAAATCTTGAACAGGATGCCCATGTCTCTCGATCACATACGCGGGAAGAGACGCGTGGTCCGAGTCGCGCTCGCGGCGGGTCTGGTAGCCGCCCTGACGACGACCGGAATCTCCGCCTCCACCGCTTTCGCCGACACGACCGGCGACCCGGCGGACGCGGCGGTGAAGACCGCGCACGACAAGCTCGGAACGGCCGACGCCGAACTGCTCGCCGAGGCCAAGGCCGGTGGCGACAAGAACGTCACCCTCATGATCGCCACCAAGAAGGGCTCCACCGAGCAGGTCTCGGACGAGCTCGGCGCCCTCAAGGGCGCCTCGGTGGACCGGACCTACGACAGCCTCGGCTATGTCCGCGCCACCGTCCCGACGGGCAAGGCGGACGCGGCGATCGCGGCGGCGCAGAAGCTCTCCTCGGTGCAGGCGATCGACCTCAAGCAGGAGATCGTCCTCGACGACCCGTCCCCGTCGGCCGACGGCGGCAAGGGCGCCTCGAAGGGCCACGGCCACGGACATGGGCACGGTTCCACCACGTACCCGGGTCCCGACGCGAAGACCCCGGCGAAGAACCCCTACCAGCCGGCGTTCGAGACCGGCGCGGTGGACTTCGTCAAGGACAACCCGAAGGCCGACGGCCGCGGTGTCACCATCGGCATCCTCGACTCGGGCGTCGACCTCGGCCACCCGGCGCTGCAGAAGACCACCACCGGCGAGCGCAAGATCGTCGACTGGGTCACCGCCACCGACCCGATCACCGACGGCGACGCCACCTGGCGCCGTATGACCAACGGCCCGAGCGTCACCTACCAGGGCCGCACCTGGTCCGCCCCCGAGGCGACGCAGCAGGTCACGGTCTTCTTCGAGTCCGCCACCACCGGTGGCGACATGGCCGGTGACCTCAACCGCGACGGCGACACCACCGACTACTGGGGCGTCCTGTACGACCCGGCGAAGGGCACCGTCCGCCTCGACCTGAACGACAACGGGAACTTCGCCGACGACACCGAGATGAAGCCGTACAAGGACGGCTTCCAGATCGGCTACTTCGGCACGGACAACCCCGCCACCGCCATCTCCGAGCGGATCCCCTTCGTGGTGCAGGTCCGCAAGGACGTGCCCACGGACCCGTACGGCGGCACCTGGGTCGGCAAGAAGGCCGACTTCGTCAACATCGGCGTCATCGAGTCCGAGCACGGCACCCACGTGGCGGGCATCACCGCCGCCAACAGCCTGTTCGGCGGCAAGATGAACGGCGCCGCGCCGGGCGCGAAGATCGTCTCGTCGCGCGCCTGCACCTGGACCGGCGGCTGCACCAACGTGGCGCTGACCGAGGGCATGATCGACCTCGTGGTCAACCGCGGTGTGGACATCGTCAACATGTCCATCGGCGGCCTGCCCCCGCTGAACGACGGCAACAACGCCCGCGCGCGGACGTACACCCGTCTCATCGACGAGTACGGCGTGCAGTTGGTCATCTCCGCCGGCAACAGCGGCCCCGGCGCCAACACCATCGGCGACCCCGGCCTGGCCGACAAGGTCCTCAGTGTCGGTGCCACCGTCTCCAAGGAGACCTGGGCGGCCAACTACGGCTCGCAGGTGACCAAGGCGTACGACATGATGCCCTTCTCCTCGCGCGGTCCGCGTGAGGACGGCGGCTTCGCGCCGATCATCTCCGCGCCCGGTGCCTCCATCAACACCATCCCGACCTGGGAGCCCGGTGGCCCCGTCGCGGAGGCCGGCTACAGCCTGCCGCCCGGCTACGCCATGCTGCAGGGCACGTCGATGGCGTCCCCGCAGGCGGCCGGCGCCTCCGCGCTGCTGCTGTCCGCGGCCAAGCAGGCGCGCATCCCGCTGTCCCCGGCGACCCTGCGCACCGCGCTGACCAGCACGACGAACAAGATCAAGGACGTCCCGGCGTACGCCCAGGGCTCCGGTCTGATCGACATCGTCGACGCCTGGCGCCTCATCAAGGCGGGCGCGAGCGCCCACACCTACACGGTCAAGGCCCCGGTCAGCACGTTCTTCTCGTCCGCGCTCGCCACGCCTGGCTACGGCACCGGCATCTACGACCGCGAGGGCGGCCTGAAGACCGGTCAGACCAAGACGTACGACGTCACCATCACCCGCACCACCGGTCCGAACCGGTCCGTCCGGCACGACCTGGAGTGGGTGAACAATGACGGCACGTTCCGCTTCGCCGACTACGACAACGTGTGGCTGCCGCTGAACAAGCCGGTGACCGTGCGCGTCAAGGCCAAGCCCGGCTCGACCGGTCTGCACAGCGCGATCCTGACGGTCGACGACCCGGCGACGCGCGGCACCGACCAGCAGATCCTCAACACCGTGGTCGTCGCGACCCCGCAGGCCAAGCCGTCCTTCGCGGTCAAGGCGTCGGGCTCGGTGCAGCGCAACGGCACCAAGTCCTACTTCGTGACCGTCCCCGAGGGCGCCAAGACGCTCGAGATCAAGATGGGCGGCCTGGCCACCGGCAGCCAGACCCGCTTCATCGCGATCACCCCGTGGGGCATCCCGGCCGACCCGACCACCACGACGTTCTGCTACCCGAACTACACCACCACCAACGGGTGCCGTCCCGACCTGCGCTCCTACACCGACCCGATCCCGGGCGTGTGGGAGATCGAGGTCGAGGCGCGTCGTACCTCGCCGGTGCTGAACAACCCGTACAACCTGACCGCGACCGCGCTCGGCGTCTCCTTCGACCCCGAGGTCCAGACCGTCGAGGAGGCCACGGTCGGCACCGCCGCCCCGGTCTCCTGGAAGGTCACCAACGGCTACGCCCCGGTGCAGGGCAAGCTGAAGGGCGGCGCGCTCGGCTCGGCCGCGGCCTCGCGCAAGACGATCGCCGACGGTGACAGCGTCACCAGCACGGTCGTCGTCCCCGCGGGCGCGTCCCGGCTGGACGTCGCCATCGGCGGCACCTCCGACACCTCCGCCGACCTCGACCTGACCGTGTTCCTCAACGGCACGCAGGTCGCCCAGGCCGCGGACGGCGACTCGGAGGAGGCCGTGAGCATCGCCAACCCGGCGGCCGGCACGTACACCATCCAGGTGGACGGCTACTCGGTCCCGGCCGGCACCACCGAGTACGACTACCGCGACGTCTTCTACTCGGCGACGCTGGGCTCGGTCGCCGTGGACGAGGCGGCGTCCGTGCCGCTGGCCAACGGCGCCTCCGCGAACGTCGCGGCGAACGTCCTGGTCGCTGCCCCGGCTCCCGAGGGACGTCAGTTCTTCGGCGAGGTGCAGCTGCTGAACGCCGACGGCACCGCCGCCGGCACCGGCAGCGTGCTGATCGACAAGGTCAACGCGGGCTGACCCGCGGCCACGGCCTGATCACCGCCTGAAGGGGCGGGCGCTCCCCGGAGCGCCCGCCCCTTCAGCTCTGCCGCCACTCGTACTCCTGCTCCCCGCAGCGCAGCGAGCGTGAACGGGGCAGCGCACGCCGCACCCACTCCCGCGTCAGGGCGATGTCCTCGCCCTGGTGGACGAAGGTGGAGCGCCAGGGCCGCAGCCCGACTCTGACGAGCACGCGGCTCCCCACGGCCAACTCGGGCTCCCCCTCCTCGTCACGGTCGACGGAGAGGGTCAGCCGGCGGTCCCCGCGCTCGCCCTTGAGGTAGCGGTCCACCTCCATCCGCAGCGACACCCGGTCCGGTCCCTCCCCGGGCGTCACCCGCAGCACCGTCCCCTCGGCGACGAGTTCGGTGCAGGCCAGCACTTCCGCGTCGGTACTACGGACCGAGTCGGCCTCGGCCTCGCCGCTGCCGGTCCCGCAGCCGGCGAGCGCGAGCAGCGCCGCCACGGCGAGGGCCGGTCCCGTCCTGCGTCCCATGTCCTGTGCTCCCCTCATGCGGTGTCGCTCTCGCACGGCAGGCCCCGGGAGGCCGTGAGTGCCTTCTCCATCCAGGCGCGGGCGGAGGCGATGCCCGCGGCGCCCTCGTACAGGTCCACCGGCTCCCCCGGGAGGACGGAGACCATCACCAGGACGCGGGACCCGGGTTCGGGGGGCGGGGCCACGTCGTCGTGGTCGTCGTCGACGTGGATCGTGAACGCCAGCCGGGGAGCGCCCCCGGCGGGCTTGAGGCGGCGGTCGACGTCCACCACCACACGCAGGTCGCCCGGTTCGCCGGTGGGCGTCACCTCCCGCACGGTGCCCTCGGCGATGTCGCTCGCGCAGGCGACGATGCCCTCCGGCGTGGGCTTCGCGTCGCTGATCGCCGAGTCCCCGCCCAGGGCGGCGTTCCGCGCCAGGACGACTCCGCCGATCCCCACCACGCCCGCCACGACGGCGGCCAGGCACCACGCGAGCGCCCTGGGCCCGCGGGGGCGGCGCGCCGCGGGCGGGGCGGGCCGCGCGGCGAGGGCGTCGCCGATCAGCCGCACCTGGGTGCGCAGCAGGTCCACGTCGGCGCGCGCGGCGGCGTACGCCCGATGCGCCTCGCCGCCGGCGGACGCCTGCGGAGGCACGTCCGCGAGGGCGGCCGACAGTGCCTCGTCCGCCTCGCCCGCGCCCTGCTCGATCCCGCTCATCGTCACACCACCTCCTTCGTGTGCAGCCGGCCGCGCAGCGCACGGACGGCGGCGTGCAGCCGGCTCTTGACCGTGCCCTCCGGGACGCCGAGCGCCGTGGCGATCTCCGCCACGGGCAGGTCGGCGTAGAAACGCAGCGTCAGCACCTGCCGCTGCCGCGGCGGGAGTTCCTGCAGCCCGTCGGCGACCGCCAGGGCCAGCACATGTGCCTCTCCCCCGCCGTGCCGGGCCTCGTCCCGGGGGGTCAGGGCCGCGAGGCGTTCGCCGAGCCGCTCCTGCCGTCGTCGCGAACGGTGCCAGTCCATCGCCACGTTGGACGCGGCGACGGCCGCCCACGCCCCCGGGTCCCGCAGCGGCTCGCGGCCGCGCGCCCGGTGCTCCAGCAGCTTCAGCCGCACCTGCTGGACCCCGTCCGGCAGGTCGACCGCCGGCACCCCGCCGAGCGCCAGCACGGCCCGTACCCGGTCGAGGTGCTCCGGCGCGAGGGGGTCCTCCCCTTCCCCCGGCCGGGACCTCCGTCTCAGCAGCGCCACACCCCACCCCTTCCGCGATTTCCCCTATGACGCGGCAGCGGGGGAAAACGTTCACCCCTCCTGCGCTCCAGGGCCAGGCCCTAACCTGGCGGTGTGTCCGCCCCTCATGAACTGACGATGCTGGAACAGGCCGCGGCCGTCCGGGCGGGCGAACTGTCGCCCGTGGAGCTGACGGCCCACTACCTCGACCGGATCGAGCGGTTCGACCCGTCGCTCGGGGCCTATCTGACCGTCACGCCCGAACGCGCCCTGGAGGACGCGAGGCGCGCCGAACGCGTGCTCAAGGAGGGCGGACCGCTCCCGCCGCTGCTCGGCGTGCCGGTACCGGTGAAGGACCTGACGCCGGTCGCCGGGGTGCGCTTCACCTCCGGGTCGGCGGTCTTCGCGGACCGGGTCGCCGACCGGGACGCGTACCTCGTCCGGCTGCTGAGGGACGCCGGGACCGTCCTCACCGGGAAGACCAACACCCCGGAGTTCGGGCTCCCCGCCTACACCGAGGGCGCCGCGGGCCCGCCGGCCCGCACCCCGTACGACCTCGCGCGCGGCGCCGGCGGCAGCAGCGGGGGCGCCGCGGCGGCCGTGGCGGCCGGGCTCGCGGCGGCGGCGCACGGCAGCGACGGGGGCGGCTCCATCCGCATCCCGGCGAGCTGCTGCGGGGTCGTCGGGCTGAAGCCGAGCCGGGGCCGGGTGAGCCCCGCACCGTGGGGCGACGCGAGCGGACTGGCCGTCAACGGGCCCATCGCGCGCACGGTCCGGGACACCGCGGCGCTGCTCGACGTACTGGCGGTGCCCGCGCCGGGCGATCCCTTCCGGCTGCCGCCGCCGGAGCGTTCGTTCCTGCGGTGGTGCGAGCGGGAACCGCACCGGCTGCGGATCGCCCGCTGGGCGGTGCCGGACGTCGCGGGCGTGGAGGTCGACCCGCAGGTGCTGGCGGCGTACGAGCGCACCTCGGCGCTGCTGGCCGGGCTCGGGCACGAGGTCGTGGACGTACCGCAGCCGCTCGCCCCCGGCGACCGCGACGCCTTCACCCCGGTGTGGGCCGTGCTGGCCGCGCTGGCCCCCGTGGCGCCGGAACGGGAACGGGAGCTGCTGCCGCTCACCCGCTGGCTGCGCGCCCAGGGGAAGGACGTGGGCGGTCTCGATTACGCCCGCACGCTGGGGGTGATGCAGGGTGTGGGCCGCAAGCTGGCCGAGGCTGCCGAGCCGTACGACGCGGTGCTCACCCCGACGCTGGCGCAGCTCCCCGCCCCGGTGGGCGCCCTGCGCGACGACGACGACCCGGAGGCCGACTTCGCGGCGCAGTTGGCCTTCACGCCGTTCACCGCGCCCTGGAACATCGCCGGGCTGCCCGCGGTGTCGCTGCCGCTGGAGTGGTCCCCGGCGGGGCTGCCCGTCGGCATGATGCTCGGCGCCCGGCACGGCGAGGAGGGCCCCCTGCTCGCCCTCGCCGCCCAGTTGGAGGCCGCGTCTCCCTGGCGGGCGCGTACCGCTCGCGCGTTCGACCTGCCGTTCCCGTGAGCATCGGCGGCCCGGTTGGGTGCGGGCCGGTTGTTTGTGTGCGGGCTTCTTGCGCCTGCGGCGGGCGGTTTCCCCGCCCGCCCTCCCGTGGCCCCGGTCGGTCAGTGCGGGTCTGCGGACTGTCCGTCGGTGGGTCGGTGGCGCATGACGGCCGGTTGGCGGTGAGGAGGCACTCCGGGGCCACCCCGGACCGCTTCATCCCCCACCGGCCGTTGGTCGCTCGCGATGCGGCGGGGGTGGGGTCGTAGGGGTGGGCGTTCTGGACGCTGACGTGTATTTGTTGTGCGGCAGAGCGGCACCTGTCCGGAATGCCCGCTAGGCACATAAACATGCGGTACGGAATGCCCACCCCGGAGGCCCCGCCCCCGGCCCACCCCACACATGGCGACACCCGCACCACCCATCCGGGGCAACCCGGGTTCACGTGCCGCCACTCCTGGGCGGGAGCGCGTGCACGGAATGCGACTGCTCCGCCACGCAGTGGGTATGGCTGAGGCTGTCCGGAGAACCCGCACGCGCGATGACGCCCCGGGAGGGCATCCCATGACCGAAGCCGCCGACCGGGACAGACTCGCCGCGCTGCACGGCGTGGACGTCACCTACCGCCCGTCGCCGGACCGCGAGGTGCGCGTGCCGGACGGGACGGTCGTGGCGGTGCTGGCCGCGCTCGGCGTGGACGCCTCGACCCCGGCGGCGGTGCGGAACGCGCTGGCGGAGCACGAGCACCGTGCCGGGCGCCGGCTGCTCCCCCGCAGCGTCGTCCTGCGGACCGGCCGTCCGCTCGGGCGCCGGCTGCCCGAGGGCACCGTGCTGGGGCTGACGGCGGAGGACGGCACCGAGATTTCCTGGGACGGCGGCGCGCCCCTGCCCGTGGGACGGCACGTGCTGCGCGCGCAGGCCCCCGACGGGCGCACCGCGCAGGCACAGCTCGTCGTGGCGCCCGAACGGCTGCCCGGGCCACCGGAACGGGTCCTGGGCTTCATGGCGCAGCTGTACTCCGTGCTGTCCTCGCGGTCCTGGGGGATGGGCGACCTCGGCGACCTCGCGGACCTCGCGGCATGGACGGGCCGGGCCCTGCACGCGGGCTTCCTGCAGGTCAATCCGCTGCACGTGGCCGTGCCCGGGCATCCGACGGACCCGTCGCCCTACCGTCCCTCCTCGCGGCGCTTCCCCGACCCGGTGTACCTGCGGGTGGAGGAGATCCCCGAGTTCGCCTACCTCGGCCCCGACGACCGCGACCGCGCCGCGGACCTGCTGCGCAAGGCGGCGGTGCTGCGCGACTCGGTGCTGCTGAAGGACGCCCTGATCGACCGTGACGCGGTGTGGGAGCTCAAGCGCGAGGCGCTCGCGCTGGTCCGCAGGGTGCCGCTGTCACCGGGGCGGCGGGCCGCGTACTGCGACTTCCTCGCGGACCAGGGGCAGGCGCTGGACGACCACGCCACCTGGTCGATGCTGGCCGAGCTGCACGGCCCGGACTGGCGCCGCTGGCCGGCGGGGCTGCGCGACCCGCGCTCGGGGCAGGTCGCGCGGCTCCGCGGCGAACGGCTGGACCAGGTCGACTTCCACTGCTGGCTCGCCTGGCTGACGGACGCCCAGCTGGCGGCGGCGCAACGTGCGGCGCGGGACGCGGGCATGGCGGTCGGCGTCGTCCACGACCTCGCGGTCGGGGTGCACCCCTCCGGTTCCGACGCCTGGGCGCTGCAGGACGCCCTCGCACACGGGATGTCGGTCGGCGCGCCGCCGGACGCCTTCAACGCCCACGGCCAGGACTGGGGCCTGCCGCCCTGGCGCCCGGACGCCCTGGCCGCCACGGGGTACGCGCCCTACCGGGACCTGCTGCGCAACGTGCTGCGGCACGCGGGAGGCCTGCGGATCGACCATGTGATGGGGCTCTTCCGCCTGTGGTGGGTGCCGGAGGGCGAGCCGCCGACGCAGGGTGCGTACGTCCGTTACGACGCCGAGGCGATGCTCGGGATCCTCGCGCTGGAGGCGCAGCGCGCCGGTGCCGTCGTCATAGGGGAGGACCTCGGCACGGTCGAGCCGGGCGTCCGCGAGGAGCTGGCCGACCGGGGCATCCTCGGCACGTCGGTGCTCTGGTTCGAGCGGGACTGGGAGGGGGCGCACGGCTCCGCGCGCGCCCGGCCGCTGCCGCCCGCGGCCTGGCGGGCGGACGCGCTGGCGACGGTCACCACCCACGACCTGCCCACGACGGCGGCCCGGCTGACCGGGGAGCACGTCGTTCTGCGGCACCGGCTGGGGCTGCTGACCCGGCCGCTGGAGGTGGAGCAGGCCGAGGACGCGGTGGAGGTCGCGGAGTGGCTGGCGCTGCTCGGCCGGCTGGGCATGCTGCCGGAGGGCGCCCGCGACGAGGAGGCCGTCGTGAAGGCCGTCCACCGCTTCCTGGCGCGCACGCCGGCCCGGATGGTCGGGGTGTGGCTGCCGGACGGGGTCGGCGACCGCCGCCCGCAGAACCTGCCGGGCACGTGGGACCAGTACCCCAACTGGCGGCTGCCGGTCGCGGACGCGGAGGGACGCCCGCTCACCCTGGAGCAGCTGACGGCCTCGCCGCGGCTGCACGCGCTGGCGCACGAGGTGCGGACGGCGATGGCGGCGCCCCACGGGCCCTGAGACCACCCCCGGGCGCGCGGGCCGCGGGAGCGTTCGCTACTTTGAGACCGTGGACAAGCTCAACAAGAACGCCCTGCGCGCCGGTGCCGTCACGGCCGGCACGGCGCTGATGCTGCTGATGTCGTCCCCCGCGTTCGCGAACACTCGCGACGACGGCGACGACCCGGGTCCCGGTCTGAGCGTGATCGAGACGCTCGGCCTGTACCTCGTCCTGCCGATCGTCCTGTTCCTGGTCATCGCGGGCCTGGTCGTCGCAACCGACAAGTCCCGCAAGACCCAGAGCTGATCCTCTACCCACCTCGCTGACCGGGCCGCGGAGCACCGCGGCCCGGCTTCGGGCATTCCCCCCGCCGGTCAGCGCGTCGCCGGCGACCGGTGCCGCGGCAGCGCGCGGGCATCCCCCGAACGGCCCAGTGGTCCCGCCACGCCGCCGGAGTGCGGAAGGCACGAGGCCCCCCGCGGCGCCATGCCGCGGGGGGCCTCTTCGGTGCGGGTGCGGGTCAGCCGGCCGCCGCCGCGTCCGCGGCGCGGGCCTTGAGGGCGCGCTCGACCCCGGCACGGCACTCCGTCACCATGCGCCGCAGCGCGGGCGCCGGATCGGCCGCCTCGAGCCAGGCGTCGGTGGCGTCCAGGGTGTCCTGGGAGACCTGGAGCGCCGGGTAGAGGCCGACGATGATCTGCTGGGCCATCTCGTGGCTGCGGGAGGAGAACACGTCCGAGACCGCCGCGAAGTACCGCTGCGTGTACGGCGCCAGCAGCTCGCGCTGGTCCGGCTCGGAGAAGCCCCCGATGACCGCCTCCTGGACGGCGTTGGTGAGCGTCTCCGCCTCGACGACCGAGGCCCACGCCGCGGCCTTCGCCTCGGCCGTCGGACGCGCCGCCCGGGCGGTGGCCGCGTGCCGCTCACCGGCCGCCGTGGCGTCCCGGCCGAGCTCGGCGGCGATGGCCTCCTCGTCGGCACGGCCGGTCGCGGCCAGCCGCTCCAGCAGGGACCAGCGCAGCTCGGTGTCGACGGCCAGGCCCTCGATCGTCTCCGTGCCGCCGAGCAGCCCGGCGATCAGGTCCAGCTGCTCCTTGGTGCGGGCCGTCGCGGCGAACGCGCGGGCCCAGGCGAGCTGGTGGTCGCCGCCCGGGGTGGCCGCGCGCAGGTGCTCCAGGGTCGCCTCGGTCCACCGGGCGAGGCCGGTCTCCCGCCACTCGGGCGCGGCGTACAGCTCCAGTGCCGTCTTCACCTGGCGGTGCAGGGACTGCACGACGCCGATGTCGGACTCCTTGCCGATGCCGGAGAGCACCAGCTCCAGGTAGTCGCGGGTGGCGAGTTCGCCGTCGCGCGTCATGTCCCACGCGGAGGCCCACACCAGGGCGCGCGGCAGGGACTCGGTGAAGTCGCCGAGGTGCTCGCGGACGGTGGCCAGCGAGACCTCGTCGAGCCGCACCTTGGCGTACGACAGGTCGTCGTCGTTGAGCAGCACGACCGCCGGGCGCCGGACGCCGGTGAACTCGGGCACCGCCGTCAGCTCGCCGTCGACGTCCAGCTCGACGCGCTGGACGCGCACCAGCTTGCCGTCCTGGAGTTCGTACGCGCCGACCGCGATGCGGTGCGGCCGCAGGATCGACTCGCCCTTGGCGCCGGCCGGCAGCGCCGGGGCCTCCTGGCGCACGGCGAAGGAGGTGATCGTGCCGTCGGCGTCGGTCTCGATCTCCGCGCGGAGGATGTTGATGCCCGCGGTCTCCAGCCACTTCTTCGACCAGGTCTTCAAGTCGCGGCCGGAGGTCTCCTCCAGGGCGGACAGCAGGTCGGCCAGGCGGGTGTTCTTCCAGGCGTGGCGCTTGAAGTACGTCTGGACGCCGGTGAAGAACGCGTCCGTGCCGACGTAGGCCACCAGCTGCTTGAGGACCGAGGCGCCCTTGGCGTAGGTGATGCCGTCGAAGTTGACCTGGACGTCCTGCAGGTCGTTGATCTCCGCCATGATCGGGTGGGTGGACGGCAGCTGGTCCTGCCGGTACGCCCACGTCTTCATGGAGTTGGCGAACGTCGTCCAGGACTGCGGCCACCTGCCGCCGGGCACGTCGGCCTGGCAGGCGATGGAGGTGTAGGTGGCGAACGACTCGTTCAGCCACAGGTCGTTCCACCACTCCATGGTCACCAGGTCGCCGAACCACATGTGGGCCAGCTCGTGGAGGATCGTCTCGGCGCGCGCCTCGTAGGCCGCGTCGGTCACCTTGGAGCGGAAGACGTACTGGTCGCGGATGGTGACCGCGCCCGCGTTCTCCATCGCGCCGGCGTTGAACTCCGGCACGAAGAGCTGGTCGTACTTCGCGAACGGGTAGGGGAAGTCGAACTTCTCCTCGAACCAGTCGAAGCCCTGCCGGGTGACCTCGAAGATCGCGTCGGCGTCGAGGAACTCCGTCAGCGAGGGGCGGCAGTACAGGCCCAGCGGCACGCTGCGGCCGCCCTCGCCCTCCCAGGTGCTGTGCACGGCGTGGTAGGGGCCGGCGATCAGCGCGGTGATGTACGTGGAGATGCGCGGGGTCGGCGCGAAGCTCCACAGGTTGCCGGCCGGCTCCGGGGTCGGGGAGTTGGAGACGACCGTCCACCCGGCCGGGGCCTTCACGGTGAAGGTGAAGGTCGCCTTGAGGTCGGGCTGCTCGAAGCAGGTGAAGACCCGGCGGGCGTCCGGGACCTCGAACTGGGTGTAGAGGTAGGCCTGCTTGTCGACCGGGTCGACGAAGCGGTGCAGGCCCTCGCCGGTGTTGGTGTACGCCGCGTCCGCGACGACCCGCAGCTCGTTGGCGCCGGCCTGCAGCGACGGCAGGGCGATGCGGCTGTCCGCGAAGACCTCGGCCGGGTCCAGCGCGGTGCCGTTGAGCACCACCTCGTGGACCGTGGGGGCGACCAGGTCGATGAAGGTCGAGGCACCCGCCTCGGCGGAGTCGAAGCGCACCGTGGTCACCGACCGGAAGGTGCCGCCCTCCTGCGCCCCGCTCAGGTCGAGCTCGATGTCGTACGCGTCCACGGTGAGCAGGCGCGCTCGCTGCCGCGCCTCCTCACGTGTGAGGTTGGTGCCGGGCACGTGTCCGTCTCCTTCGTCGGGTTTTCGGCCATCCTCGCACGCGGCGGGGGTGGAACGGCCGGGGGTTTTCCCTCGACGGGCAGGTCGTGTCCCCGGCCGCCGCCGGCTACCGGCGGTACGGGCCGCGGGCACGGGGCGGAAGGGCCGCGGGCACGGGGCGCAGGGGGCGCGTCCGCACGTTGACACGCCCTCCGCGCGGGTGATGGGCTGTCGGACCATGACCCCGGGCAGGAGAACCGCCGCGACCCACACGGCAGCGCTCGTCGCCGCCGTCGTCGGCGGGGTGCTCGGCACCGCGCCGGCCGCCCTGGCCACCCCGCCCGTCACCCCGGCGACGGCGCCCGGCGCCGCGGACGACACCGCGGCGGCGGGCACCGTCCCCGCCGTCCACCCCCGGCCGCAGTCGCTGCGCCATCGCGGTGCCGCCGTCGCCGTGCCGGACACCGCGACCCTCGTCGCCGGGCCCGGGGCCGACCCCTACGCCCTGGACGCCCTCCGCGCGATCCTGCGCGGCGCGGGCGTGACCACGCTCCGCGAGGACACGGCGAAGCCGCGCGGGCTGGCGGTGTACGCCGGCGGCGCACAGGCCGACTCCGCGCTGCGCGCCCTGGGCGCGGCTCCCACCGGGGACCTGCCCTCCGGCGGCTACCGCCTGGCCGTGGGCCGCAGCGGCGGCCGCGACGTCGTGGCGCTGGACGGGGCGGGCGAGGACGGGCTGTTCCACGCGGCGCAGACGCTGCGCCAGTTGACGACCGGCGGGGGCCTGCCGGGCGTCGTCGTCCGCGACTGGCCCGCGGCCGCGACGCGCGGTGTCGCCGAGAGCTTCTACGGCGAACCGTGGACCCCGGAGCAGCGGCTGGCCCAGCTGGACTTCCTCGGCCGCACCAAGCAGAACCGCTACCTGTACGCCCCCGGCGACGACCCCTACCGCCGGGAACGCTGGCGCGAGCCCTACCCGGCCGCGCGCCGCGCGGAGTTCCGCGAACTGGCCGAGCGGGCCCGGGCCAACCATGTGACCCTGGCGTGGGCCCTGTCGCCGGGCCAGGCACTGTGCTTCTCCTCGCCGCAGGACCGCAGGGCGCTGCTGCGCAAGGCCGACGCCATGTGGGCGCTGGGCTTCCGCGCCTTCCAGTTGCAGTTCCAGGACGTGAGCTACAGCGAGTGGCACTGCGACGCCGACGCGGACGCCTACGGCGACGGCCCAGAGGCGGCGGCCCGGGCGCAGGCCGACGTGGCCGACGCGCTCGCCGCCCACCTGGCGGAGCGCCACGGGGCCGTCGTACCGCTGTCGCTGCTGCCGACGGAGTACTACCAGGACGGCGCGACCGAGTTCCGCCGCGAGCTGGCCCGGGTCCTCGACCCCGGGGTCGAGGTGGCGTGGACGGGCGTCGGCGTCGTCCCGGGGGAGATCACCGGGCGGCAGGTCGCCGACGCGCGGGCGGCGCTGCAGCACCCGCTGCTCACCATGGACAACTACCCGGTCAACGACTTCGCCGAGGACCGGATCTTCCTCGGCCCCTACACCGGGCGCGAGCCCGCGGTCGCGTCCGCCTCGGCGGGCCTGCTGGCCACGGCGATGCGCCAGCCCGCCGCGTCCCGGATCGCGCTGTTCACCGTGGCCGACTACGCGTGGAACCCGCGCGGGTACGACCGCGCGGCGTCCTGGCGCGCCGCGATCGACGACCTGGCGGGCCCCGAACCCGGGGCGCGGAACGCGCTGCGCGCCCTGGCGGGCAACGCGGCCTCCTCGGCGCTGGACGAGGGCGAGTCGGCGTATCTGCGGCCGCTCATCGCGGAGTTCCTGGCCGCCTATGCCGACGGCGGCCGCGAACGGGTGGAGAAGGCGGCCGCCCGGCTGCGGGAGGCGTTCACCACGATGCGCGGCGCCCCCGAGCGCCTGGACGAACTGGCGGGCGGTTCCTTCGGCGGCGAGGTGCGGCCGTGGCTGAGCCAGCTGGCCCGGTACGGCTCGGCGGGCGAGCACGCCGTCGACATGCTGGTGGCGTTGCGCGCAGGCGACGGCACCGGGGCGTGGAAGGACCGCCTCGCGCTGGAGCGGGCCCGCCGGCGGATAGCCGACAGCCCGGCCACCGTGGGCCACGGGGTGCTCGACCCGTTCCTGGCCAAGTCGCTCGCCACGGCGGACGCGTGGACCGGTGTGCGCACCGCGGGCCGCAAGGCCACCGCCACCCTGGGCTCGGCCCGGTCCACCGATCCGTCGCTGATGACCGACGGCAAGGACGGCACCGCCTGGGCCAGCGACGCCCCGCCGCAGCGGGACGACACCTTCGGGGTCGACCTGGGCGCCACCCGCACGATCCACAGCGTGCGCGTCGCCATGGGCGCCGAGCGGCCCGGCCCCGAGCGCGACGACTACCTGCGTCAGGCGGTGCTGGAGTACTCGGCGGGCGACGAAGGCGGCTGGCGGACCGCCGCCACGGTGAACGACGACCGCACCGTGACCGCGCGGCTGCCCGGGGGCACCCGGGCCCGGTACGTGCGGCTGCGCGCGACGGCCCCGCAGGAGAACGCCGTGTCGGTGAGGGAGTTCACCGTCACCACGGAGGACGACGGCGCCTCCGGCGCCTACGCGGCCGACCCCGCGGCCCTGGCGGCCTCCGACGGCGACGCCACGACCACCGTCCGCGTGCCCGCGGAGGGGCTGACCCTGGAGTACGGCTCGGCCCGCCCGCTGGAGGCGCTGACCGTGCTCACCGACACCGGGCCGGGGGCGGCCGGGTCGGTGGAGGTGCGGGTGCCCGGCCAGGGCTGGCGCCGGCTCGGTGCGCTGGGCGGCGGCTGGACGGAACTGCCCGCGCGGGGCCTGCGGGCCGAGGCGGTCCGGGTCACCCCGTCGGCGGGGGCCCACCCGCCGGTCGTGCACGAGATCGTGCCCTGGTACGCGGACCGGCCCGCGGCCCGGATGACGCTGGACCGCACGGAGACCGACCTCGAACTCGGCGGCGCCCCCGCGACCGTCACCGCGGAACTGACCGACGCCTCGCCCTCGTCGGCCACCGTGTCGCTGACCGCCGAAGCCCCGGAGGGCGTCCAGGCCGTGACGCCCGGTGAGGTGGAACTGCCGCGCGGCGGAAAGGTCGTGGTGCCGGTGCGGCTCTCCCTGCCCGCGGACGGCGTGCCCGGCGTGTACGAGGTGCCGCTGGCCTTCCGCGCCGAGGGCCGCACCGTGCGGCAGACCGTCACCGTGCACGCCTATCCGCGCACCGGCGGCCCCGACCTCGCCGCGGGCGCCCCGGCCACCTCCTCCGGCGACGAGACGGCGGACTTCCCGGCCTCGGCGCTGACCGACGGCGACCCCTCGACCCGCTGGTCCTCCCCGGTGCGGGACGACGCCTGGGTGCAGGCCGAACTGCCGCGGGCCGCCAGGCTCGGCCGGGTGGTGCTGCGTTGGCAGGACGCGTACGCCTCCCGCTACACGGTCCTGACCTCGGCCGACGGGCAGAGCTGGCACACCGCGGCGGTGGTCTCCGACGGCCGCGGCGGCACCGAGTCCGTACGGCTGGACGCCCCGTCCGACGCGCGCTTCATCCGCGTGCAGGGGCTGGAGCGCGGCACGAAGTACGGCTACTCGCTGTACTCGATGCAGGCGTACGCCGTCACCGACTGACCCGGCACCGGCCGCCCTTCCCAACCCGCCGCCCTCCGGGGGCCGTTGCGCGACGGCCGCGCGGCTGCCACTATTCACTCAGTACATGTATTGAGTGAATAGAAGGGGGGCGTGCATGAGCACGGGCAACGTCCTGCTGGGTCTGCTCGCCGCCGGTCCGGGCCACGGCTACGACCTCAAGCGCCGGCACGACGAACGCTTCCCCGAAGCCCGCCCCCTCGCCTACGGACAGGTCTACACGAGCCTGCAGCGCCTGGTGCGCGACGGCCTCGCCGAGGTCGACGCCACGGAGAGCGACGGCGGCCCGGAGCGCACCACCTACCGGCTCACCGAGCGGGGCTCGCTGACTCTGCGGACCTGGCTCGGCGAGCCCGTACCGCCCGCGCCCGTCAGCGCGGCCAACGAGATCTTCGCCAAGGTCACGGCGATCATCGCCTCCGGCTTCGGCGACCCGGCCGCCTTCCTGCGCCTCCAGCGCGCCGCCCACCTCGCGCGGATGCGTGAGCTCACCGCCGTGAAGACCGTGGCCGGCGCCCCGCTGTCGGCCGTGCTCTCCGCCGACTACGCCCTCACCCATCTCGACGCCGACCTGCGCTGGATGGACAACGCCGCGCAGCGCCTCGGCGCACTGGCCGAGGAGGTCACCTCAGCATGACGACACCTCTGATCGAGGCCCGCGGCCTCGTCAAGCGGTACGGCACCACCGACGCGTTGCGCGGCGCCTCGCTGCGCCTGCTGCCCGGGGAGGTGCTGGCCGTCACCGGACCGAGCGGCAGCGGGAAGTCCACCCTGCTGCACTGCATGGCGGGGATCGTCCGGCCCGACGAGGGCGAGGTCCGCTACGGCGCCGAGCGCCTCGACCAGGCGGGCGAGAACCGCCGTTCCACCCTGCGGCGCACCGACTTCGGCGTCGTCTTCCAGTTCGGGCAGCTGGTCGGCGAACTGACCGCCCTCGACAACGTGGCCCTGCCGCTGCTGCTGGCCGGGACCTCGCGCGCCGCGGCCCACAAGAGCGCCGGCACCTGGCTGGAGCGCTTCGGCGTCCTGGGCCAGGCGGGCCTGCGCCCCGGCGAGATGTCCGGCGGCCAGGGCCAGCGCGTCGCCCTCGCCCGCGCCATGGTCACCACGCCCAAGGCGGTCTTCGCGGACGAGCCGACCGGGGCCCTGGACTCCCTGGCCGGCGAGCAGGTCATGACCGCCCTCGTCCACGCCACCCGCGAGTTCGGCACCTCCGTGCTGCTCGTCACCCACGACGCCCAGATCGCGGCGTACGCGGACCGTGAGGCGACCGTCCGGGACGGCGTCGTCGAGACCGAGGACGAGCCCGCCGCGGAGGTGACCCGGTGAGCGCGCTGCGCTCGGACGCCCTCCTGGCCTGGGCCATGCTGCGCGGCTCCCCGCGCAGCGAGCGATGGCGTCTCGCGCTGACCGCGCTGGGCGCGGCCCTGGGAACGTGCTTCGCGCTCGCGGCCGCGGTCGTGGCGGTGATCGGCACCCGGTACGGGAGCGGGCCTCCCCGGTACACCACCGGCCTGCTCAACGAGGGCGGTCTGCGTCCGGGCGTGATCACGGCCCTGCTGCTGCTCATCGTGCCGGTGCTGGCCTTCGTCGGGCAGTGCACACGGATCGGCGCCGTGCAGCGCGAGCGGCGGTTCGCCGCGCTGCGGCTGGCCGGGGCCACCCCGCGCCAGGTCCGGCGGATCGGCGCGCTGGAGACGGCCGCCGCCTGCGGCCTCGGGTCGCTGGCGGGTATGACCGGCTTCCTGGTGCTGCGGGCGGTCCTGCACGCGGGTCAGCGGGCCGGCGGCGGGGACGACGGCCCGCAGCAGCGTGCCCTGACCTGGCCGACCGACGTACCGGTGCCGTGGGCGGCTTTCCTGGCGGTGGTGCTGGGCCTGCCCCTGCTGGCGACCCTGGAGGCGTGGTTCACCCTGCGCCGGGCGGCCACCGATCCGCTGGGGGCGGCCGTGCGGCGGCGCCGCCCTCGCCGCTTCCGCAGGGTCGGAAAGCTGCCGGGCCCGCTGGCCCTGCTGGCGGCCACCGGGCTCGTGCTGATGGCGATGTCCAGGGACATCGGCCCCGACACGCCGTTCTTCCCGGCCACGGGCCTAGTAGTGCTTGGTCAGGTCGGCTGAGTCTGTGCGTGTCCTTGTGGGGTGGTCGGGCGTTGGGAGGGTGTGAGTCCGGACGAAGTTGCTGTGGTGCGTGATGAGTTGGAGGCGTTCGCGGCGGAGGTGTTCGAGCCGTTTGCGCGCAAGGATCAGCGCCGGTGGGGGCAGGTGTATCTGCGTGGTCTGATGACGGACGCGCGGCGCAAGTCGGTCGAGCCGATGGCCGCTCGGTTGGGAGAGGACGGCAACCGGCAGGCGCTGGCCCACTTCATCACCACCAGTCCGTGGGATCCGGCCCATCTGCGGGCCCGTCTGGCGTGGAAGATGGAATCGGTGATCCGGCCCACCGCTCTGGTCTTCGACGACACCGGGTTCCTGAAGGACGGCAACGCCTCGGCGTGTGTGTCACGGCAGTACACCGGGACTGCGGGCAAGGTCACCAACTGTCAGGTGGGTGTCTCGCTTCATCTGGCCCGTGACCATGCCTCGGCGGCCGTGAACTGGCGGCTGTTCCTGCCCGAGAGCTGGGATCCGTCCTCGCCGAAAGCAGACCCGGACAAGGTCGCACGCCGCACGTCCTGCGGCATCCCCCAGGACATCGGGCATGTCGAGAAGTGGCAGCTCGCTTTGGACATGGCCGATGAGACCCGCTCCTGGGGGATCGATGTGCCGCTGGCGATCGCGGACGCCGGATACGGCGACGCGGCGGCCTTCCGGCTCGGCCTGAACGCGCGGGGCATGCACTACGTGGTGGGTATCTCCAGCACGCTGTCGGCCCAGCCGGGCGATGCGGCACCGGTCGCCGAGCCGTACTGCGGGACCGGCCGGCCGCCGGTGCCGAAATACCCCCAGCCTGCCCGCTCGGTGAAAGATCTGGTCATCGCCGCAGGCCGGAGCGCGGCACGGCCGGTGCAGTGGCGCGAGGGATCCCGGCCCGGCACCGGCCGCTCAGGCGTCAAGCGGATCTACTCCAGGTTCGTCGTCTTGCGGATCCGGCCCGCCGGACGTGAGATCCGGCAGGCCACCGACGGCGTCGAGCTGCCGGCGTGCTGGCTGCTGGCCGAGTGGCCCGCGGGTGAAAAGGAGCCGGTCCAGTTCTGGCTGTCCGACCTGCCGGAGACCACCGCGCTGACCACCCTGGTCCGTCTCGCCAAGCTCCGCTGGCGGATCGAGCACGACTACCGGGAGATGAAGCAGGCCCTGGGCCTTGCCCACTTCGAGGGCCGGACCTGGAACGGCTGGCACCACCACGTCACCCTCGTCTCCATCGCCCATGCCTTTTGCACCCTGCAGCGACTGGCCCGAGCCCCAAAAGACGCGGCGCCGGCCTGAGCCTCTACCAGGTCGTCCGCGACCTGCAGATCCTCCTCGCCACCTGGACCGGCGCCTGCCCCACCTGCCACCGCGACATACCCACCCCAATACCAACCTGACCAAGCACTACTAGCCCTGCCCCTGTACCTCTTCGGGCTGCTGACCAGCTCCGCCGGAATGGCCGCCGCCATGGGGCGGCTGGCCTCCCGGTCCGGCCGCCCGGCCCTGATGATCGCCGGCAAGCGGCTGCGGGCGGACCCGTGGGCGGCGTCCCGGGCGCACACGGCGGTGATGCTCGCGGCCCTGATCGGGGTGGGGTACCTCACCGTACGGCGGGTGGCCCTCGGCGCGCTGCGGGCCGATCCGGACAACGACACCGACTACCTCGCCTTCTACATCGGCGGGTACGACCTGGCCGGTCTCGCGCTGCTCATCGGCGTCGCCGTCACCATCAGCGGGCTGGCGGTGAGCGTCGCGGAGTCGCTGACGGTCCGGCGCCGGACGCTGGCGGCCCTGGCCGCGGCCGGAACTCCCCGCAAGGTACTGCGACGGGCGGTGCTGCTGGAGACCGCGCTCCCCCTGGCACCGGCGATCGCGCTCAGCGTGGCCTGCGGTCTCGCGATCACGGTGCCCTTTCTGGCCGCCGGGGCGTGGAGCGCCCGGCCCCTGCTGGAAGCCGTGCTGATCGCGGGCGGCCTGCTGGCCGCGTCCCTGCTCGCCACGGCCGCGTCACTGCCGCTGCTGCGGTACAGCGTCCACCCGGCGCAGCTGCGCTACGAGTAGCGGGGCGCGGGGCGCGGGAAGGGGCCCCGGACCGGCACGGGGGTGCGGTCCGGGGCCCCGAGCCCGGTCCGGGACGGTTCAGGACAACACGAAGGCCCGGTCTCAGGCGGATATGCCGTCGATCCGGGCCATGGCGTCCTCCGCGCCGAATGGCTGCAGGTATGGCAGCCAGCGCGGGTCCCTATGCCCCGTCCCGATGATCCGCCAGGCCAGGCCCGACGGCGGGGCGGGTTGGTGGCGCATCCGCCAGCCGAGCTCGGCGACATGGCGGTCGGCCTTGAGATGGTTGCACCGGCGGCATGCCGCGACCACGTTGTCCCACGTGTGCTGGCCTCCGCGGCTGCGCGGGATCACGTGGTCGACGCTGGTTGCGACGGCTCCGCAGTACGCGCACCGGCCGCCGTCCCGGGCGAACAGCGCCCGCCGGGTCAGGGGTACGGGGCCGCGAAAGGGGACTCGGACGAATTTGGTGAGCTTGACGACACTCGGGGCGGGGACAGTACAGGTCGCGCTGTGCATATAGGCGCCGGATTCCTCGAGGCACACGGCCTTCTTGTTCAGCACGAGGATGAGCGCGCGGCGGAGCGGTACGACGCCGAGCGGCTCGTACGACGCGTTGAGGACCAGGACATGCGGCACGGGTGCCTCCTTTTACGCCGGCGGCGCGTGGCTCGCGCCGGGACGATCTGCCCACAGTCTCTCCGGAAGCCCGGTCACGGCGCCACCATGACCGGGTAACGGAGCGAGGGTGTTTTCAACCACACCCCCTTTACATGCCCTGAATCACCGCACGTCGCGCTCGAACAGCACAACGGGACACATCGCCTCCCCCGTTAGTGTGGGAAGCCTGCCCAACCCGGAGGTTTCCGCCCGTGTCCCCATCGCCGTCCACCGTCACGACGATCGACGACGCCCAGAAGAGCGCGACCGACGCCGCCGACTACATCAGCCAGAACTGGGCGGACTGGCTCTCCGCCGGGCTGCGCATCCTGCTGATCATGGTGATCGCGCTGGTGCTGCGGTCGGTGGTACGCCGCATGATCACCAAGTTCATCGAGCGCATGAACCGCGGCGCCGAGGTCGCGGCG
Organism: Actinacidiphila glaucinigra; assembly: GCF_035918135.1. NCBI lineage: Bacteria > Bacillati > Actinomycetota > Actinomycetes > Kitasatosporales > Streptomycetaceae > Actinacidiphila > Actinacidiphila glaucinigra. The sequence goes on along the minus strand of NZ_CP109144.1, from coordinate 5,746,575 downwards.
ACGAGCGCGCTGGGCGGACTGCTGGTCAACGCCGAGCGGCGGCGGCAGCGCAGTGAGGCGATCGGCTCGGTGCTGCGCAGCGTGGCCTCGTTCGTGATCATGGGGACGGCGGCGCTGACCGTACTGTCCGTACTGAAGATCAACCTGGCTCCGCTGCTGGCCAGCGCGGGTGTGGCCGGTGTGGCCATCGGCTTCGGCGCGCGGAACCTGGTGACCGACTTCCTCTCCGGCGTCTTCATGATCCTGGAGGACCAGTACGGCGTCGGGGACGTCATCGACGCGGGCGTCGCGAGCGGCACCGTGGTCGAGGTCGGACTGCGGGTGACCAAGCTGCGCGGCGACAACGGCGAGATCTGGTACATCCGCAACGGCGAGGTCAAGCGGATCGGCAACCTCAGCCAGGGCTGGGCGACGGCCGTGGTGGACGTCCAGGTCGGATACGGGGAGGACCTGGACCGGGCCCGCACGGTGATCGAGGAGGCCGCGGCCGCGATGGCCAAGGACCAGCCGTGGGACGAGGTGCTCTGGGAGCCGGTCCAGGTGCTCGGCCTGGAGTCGGTGACCTCCGACTCGGTCCTGATCCAGGCGCAGGTCAAGACCATGCCGGGCAAGTCGGCGGCGGTCGCCCGGGAGCTGCGCTGGCGGATCAAGCGGGCCTTCGACGCGGCCGGGATCGCGATCGTCGGCGGCACCCCGCAGGCGGTGGAGGAGGACGAGCCTGCCGATCCCTCGGCCGCCGTCGCCCCGCCGTCGGCACTAGCCAACCCCGCCTCCCCGCAGGCCCTGGCAGCCCAGCCGCTGGCCCCCGCGCAGGCGTCCTCCCAGCCGAGCACGCTCAAGTAGCGACGCCGCCCACCAGGGGCGCCGGGCACCGCCCGGCGCCCCTTTTCCGTGTCCCGGCGCGGCCGGTAACGCTTTGGCGCCGACCTCGCGAACCGCCCTTGACGCTCCGGCCACGGGCGCCTACCTTGCCTTTCACCAACAGGAAAGTTTCCTAACTACCAACAGGGGGCACACCCGCCCCCCTGACCCCACCCAGCCCACCAGCCCCGTGCCGTAGCCTGCGGCGCGAGCCGTCACGACGAGGGAGGACGAGACCGTGGCCGGTACCCCCGGAAGCCCAGGCACACCTGGCACCCCCGGCACACCGCGCGTGCTGCGGGCGATGAACGACCGCGCCGCGCTCGACCTGCTCATCGAACACGGCCCGCTCTCCCGGACCCGGATCGGCAAGCTCACCGGCCTGTCGAAGCCCACCGCCTCCCAGCTGCTCGCCCGCCTCGAGGCGGCCGGGCTGGTCCTCGCCACCGGCACGACCGCCGGACGCCCGGGCCCCAACGCACAGCTGTACGCGGTCAACCCCGCGGCCGCGCACGTCGCCGGCCTCGACGTGACGACCGAGCGCATCCGTGCCGCCGTCGCCGACATCACCGGCCGGGTGGCCGGCGGGTTCGAGCTCGCCACCCCCGGCCGCGGCCGGCGCGGGCAGGGCGGCGCCGTGGAACAGGTCGTCCAGGCCGTCGACGGCGCGGTCAAGGCCGCCGGACTGCACCGCACCGACCTGCACCGGATCGTCGTCGGCACCCCCGGCGCCTTCGACCCCAGCACCGGCCGGCTGCGCTACGCCAGCCATCTCCCCGGCTGGCACTCCCCCGCCCTGCTGGACGAGCTGGCCGCCGCCCTGCCCGTCCCCCTGGAGTACGACAACGACGTGAACCTCGCCGCCGTCGCCGAGCAGCGGCTCGGCGCGGCCCGGGACCACGACGACTTCGTCCTGCTGTGGAACGAGGAGGGCATCGGCGCGGCCATCGTCATCGGCGGCCGGCTGCACCGCGGCTGGACCGGCGGCGCCGGCGAGGTCGGCTTCATGCCGGTGCCGGGGACCCCCCTGGTCCGGCACGTCGCCAAGGCCAACGCCGGCGGTTTCCAGGAACTGGCCGGCTGCAACGCGGTGCTGCGCATCGCGCGGGAACTGGGACTGACCGTACCGCGGGGCACGCAGGCCGAGGGTGCCTCGGCACTGCTCGCCGCGGCGGCGGGGACCGGTGACGGCGCGCACGCGGAACTGCTGAGGCGCTTCGCCACCGGGCTCGCCGTCGGGCTGGCCTCGCTGGTGACCGTCCTCGACCCCGGACTGATCGTCCTGGCCGGCGGGGTGATCGCCGCGGGCGGGGAGCCGCTGCGCTCCCTGGTCCAGTCCGAACTGGCCGAACTGGCCGTGCCCCGGCCCCGACTGGTGCTCGGCGGCGTACCGGACGACCCCGTCCTGTCCGGCGCGCTGCAGAGCGCCCTCGCCACCACCCGCGACGAGGTGTTCGACACCTCCCGCTGAACGCAACACCCCACCCGTCCCGCCCACCCGCACACACAGCGGACGGACCCACCGCGGGTCCCTCCGCCGGTCTCGCACACCCTCGAACCGCCCGAAGTCCCCCCGGAGGAAGCGAAGTGTCCGGTTCCACCAAGACGGCCGCGGCCGCCGTCGCGGCCGCCGCCGCGATAACCCTGCTGACGAGCGCGTGCACGGGCTCCGCCAACAACACCGCAGGCGACGACCCCAGCAAGGACGTGACCATCACCTTCTGGCACGGCTGGTCCGCGCCCAGCGAGGTGAAGGCGATCGACGCCAACGTCAAGGCGTTCGAGAAGGCCCACCCCAACATCCACGTCAAGGTGCAGGGCAACATCACCGACGACAAGATCAACCAGGCGCTGCGGGCCGGCGGCCCCAACGCCCCGGACGTCGTCTCCTCCTTCACCACCGACAACGTCGGCAAGTTCTGCTCGTCCAACGCCTTCGCCGACCTGGACCCGTTCCTGAAGAAGGCCGGCATCGACCCGGCCGCCACCTTCCCCAAGCCGATGCTGGAGTACACCCAGTTCGAGGGGAAGCGCTGCACGCTGCCGCTGCTCGGCGACGCCTACGGCCTCTACTACAACAAGGACGCCTTCAAGGCCGCCGGGATCGCCTCCCCGCCGAAGACGCTCTCGGAGTTCAAGGCCGACGCGGTCAAGCTCACCAAGAGCAAGGGCGACTCCTACTCCCAGCTCGGCTTCATGCCGAACTTCCACGGCTACGAGTCCACCACCACGCACCTGGCCGCGCAGTGGGGCGCGAAGTACTTCGACGCGGACGGCAAGTCGAACATCGCCGAGGACCCCGGATTCGCGGCCATGTTCACCTGGCAGCAGGACATGGTGAAGGCGCTCGGCGGCTTCGAGAAGCTGGAGAAGTACCGGTCCTCCTTCGGTGACGAGTGGGGCGCCAAGAACCCCTTCCACACCGGTCAGGTGGCCATGGCCATCGACGGCGAGTGGCGGGCCGGCATGGCCGAGGAGGCGGGCACGAAGTTCGAGGTCGGCGTCGCCCCCTTCCCGGTGCCGGACGACCAGGCCGACACCTACGGCAAGGGCTACCTGTCGGGCACGATCATCGGCGTCGCCAACACCAGCGCCAAGAAGAACGCCGCCTGGGAACTGGTGAAGTACATGGCCACCGACACCGACGCGGTGGTGGGCTTCGCCAACGCCATCCACAACGTGCCGTCCACGCTCGCCGCGCTGAAGTCCCCGGACCTGGACGCCGATCCGCTCTTCCGCACCTTCGTGGAGATCGCGCAGAACCCGAACAGCACCACCACCCCCGCCAGCGTCAACGGCGGCACCTACCAGCTGACCCTGCAGGACTTCGGCTACGCCTACGAGGCCGGCAAGCAGAGCGACCTGGCCGCGGGTCTCAAGGGCGTCGACGAGCAGGTCGACAAGGACATCGCGCAGGCCCGTTGATGAGCGCCGTCCACCCGATGCTGAGGGCGAAGCGCCGCCGTGAGGCGCTTCGCATCCTCGCCTTCATGTCGCCCTGGCTGATCGGCTTCAGCGTCTTCTTCGCGTACCCTCTGGTCTCGACCGTCTACTTCTCCTTCATGAAGTACGACGGGTTCGCCGCCCCGACCTGGAACGGCGTCAGGAACTGGTCGTACGTCTTCAACGACTACCCGTTCTTCTGGCCGGCGCTGCGCAACACCCTGTGGCTGGTCGTGGTCATGGTCAGCCTGCGGGTCGTGTTCGGTCTGGGGATCGGACTGCTGATCACGAAGATCAAGACGGGTGCGGGGCTGTTCCGCACCGCCTTCTACCTGCCCTACCTGGCCCCGCCGGTGGCCGCGACGATGGCCTTCGCCTTCCTGCTCAACCCCGGCACGGGGCCCGTCAACCACCTGCTGGGCAAGGCCGGCCTGCCGACGCCCGGCTGGTTCAACGACCCGACGTGGTCCAAGCCCGCCCTCACGCTGCTGGCGCTGTGGGGCATCGGCGACCTCATGGTCATCTTCATGGCCGCACTGCTCGACGTGCCCAAGGAGCAGTACGAGGCCGCCGAACTGGACGGCGCCGGCCCCTGGGCGAGGTTCCGCTACGTCACGCTGCCGAACATCTCCCCCATCCTGATGTTCGCCGTCGTGACCGGGGTGATCCAGACGATGCAGTACTACACACAGCCCCTGGTCGCGGGGAAGGTCGCCAGCGGCGTCATCGGCGGCTCGGGCCAGCAGTTCGAGCCGGGCTACCCCGAGAAGTCCACGCTGACCCTGCCGCAACTGGTCTACAACCTCGGCTTCCAGCGCTTCGACACCGGCTCGGCCTGCGTGATCGCCCTCGTGCTCTTCGCGCTCGCCATGGCCTTCACCGCGCTCCTCATGCGCCGCCGCAGCGGCTTCCTGACGGCGGAGGACTGACGCCCATGACCACCCACGCCACCCTCGCCCCCTCCGCCGCGGCGCCCGCCACCGGTCTCCCCTCCGGTGCGCGGCGCGCCGCGGCCCGCAAGGCGGCGCTGCACTGGATCGCGGTGCACGCCCTCGGCATCGCCGCCGCGCTCTTCTTCGTCCTGCCCTTCGTCTTCGTCTTCCTCACCGCGGTGATGAGCGACAGCCAGGCCCTCACCCGCGACCTGTGGCCGAGGACCTGGGAGTGGGGCAACTTCACCACCGTCTGGGACACCCCCGGATTCCTCACCTGGTGGCGCAACACCCTGCTGTACGCGGGCCTCGGCACGGTGCTGACCGTCGTCTCCAGCACACCGGTCGCCTACGCCCTGGCCAAGTTCCGCTTCCGCGGCCGCAACCTGTCGATGATGCTCGTGGTCTCCACGATGATGCTGCCCCCGCAGGTCGTCATCGTGCCCATGTACCTGTTCTGGGCGAAGCAGCTGCACCTGTCGGGCACGCTGTGGCCGCTGATCATCCCGATGGCCTTCGGCGACGCCTTCAGCATCTTCCTGCTGCGGCAGTTCCTGCTGACCATCCCCAAGGAGTACACGGACGCGGCCCGGGTCGACGGCTGCAGCGAACTGCGCACGATGCTGCGCGTCGTGCTGCCGATGGCGAAGCCGGCCATCGCGGCGGTCGCCCTGTTCCAGTTCTTCTACTGCTGGAACGACTATTTCGGCCCGCAGATCTACGCGAGCGAGAACCCGGCGGCCTGGACCCTCAGCTACGGCCTGGAATCCTTCAAGGGCGCCCACCACACCAACTGGAACCTGACGATGGCCGCGACGGTGCTGGTCATGGCACCCGTGATCGTCGTCTTCTTCTTCGCGCAAAAGGCCTTCATCGAAGGCGTGACGTTGACGGGAGTCAAAGGATGAAGCTGGCGGTCGTGGGCGGCGGGTCCACGTACACCCCGGAACTCATCGACGGATTCGCCCGGTTGCGGGAGACGCTGCCGGTCGAGGAACTGGTCCTGGTGGACCCGGCCGAGGACCGGCTGCGGCTGGTCGGCGGGCTCGCCCGGCGGATCTTCGCCCGGCAGGGCCACCCCGGCACCGTGACCACCACCTCCGACCTGGACGCGGGCGTGGCCGGGGCGGACGCCGTGCTGCTGCAGCTGCGCGTCGGCGGCCAGGCCGCCCGGGCGCAGGACGAGGCCTGGCCGCTGGAGTGCGGCTGCGTCGGCCAGGAGACCACCGGCGCGGGCGGCCTCGCCAAGGCGCTGCGCACGGTGCCGGTGGTGCTGGACATCGCCGAGCGGGTCCGCCGGGCCGCCCCCGATGCCTGGATCATCGACTTCACCAACCCGGTCGGCATCGTGACGCGCGCCCTGCTGCAGGCCGGCCACAGGGCCGTCGGGCTGTGCAACGTCGCCATCGGCTTCCAGCGCAGGTTCGCCGGGCTGCTCGGCGTGACGCCCGAGCAGGTCCACCTGGACCATGTCGGCCTCAACCACCTCACCTGGGAACGCGGTGTCCGGATCGGCGGACCCGAGGGCGAGGACGTCCTGCCGAAGCTGCTCGCCGAGCACGCCGACGGCATCGCCGGCGACCTGCACCTGCCCCGCGCGGTGCTGGACCGGCTGGGCGTGGTGCCCTCGTACTACCTGCGCTACTACTACGCCCACGACGAGGTCGTGCGGGAGATGCGGACCAAGCCCTCCCGGGCCGCCGAGGTGGCGGCCATCGAGGCGGAACTGCTGCAGATGTACGGGGACGAGACTCTCGACGAGAAGCCGGAGCTGCTCTCCCGGCGCGGCGGGGCCTACTACTCCGAGGCCGCCGTGGCGCTCGCCTCCTCCCTGCTCCGGGACACCGGCGACGTCCAGGTCGTCAACACCCTCAACAACGGCACCCTCCCCTTCCTCCCGGACGACGCCGTCATCGAGGTCCCGGCCACCGTGGACGCGAACGGGACGCACCCGCTGCCCGTCCCGCCCCTGGACCCGCTGTTCGGCGGTCTGGTCGCGAACGTCACCGCCTACGAGGACCTGGCGCTGACCGCCGCCGTGCACGGCGGCCGCGACCGGGTCTTCAAGGCCCTGCTGTCGCACCCCCTCGTCGGCCAGTACGAGTACGCCGAGGCCCTGACCGACCGTCTGATCGCGCACAACCGGGAGCACCTCGCGTGGGCCTGAACCCTCTCGTCGCCGACGGCGTGCTCGCCGTCGACGCCGGCAACAGCAAGACCGACGTGGCCCTCGTCGCCGCCGACGGGACGGTGCTCGGCACCGCCCGCGGCGGCGGGTTCCAGCCGCAGATCGTCGGCACCGAGGCGGCGGTCGAGGTGATCGCGCGCATCGTCGAGCGGGCCTCGGACGCCGCCGGCCTGTCCCCGCGGCCCGGCGAGCCGCTGGTGCGGCACGTCTCCGCGTGCCTGGCCAACGCCGACCTGCCCGTCGAGGAGCAGCAGCTCGAACTCGCCGTCCACGCCCGCGGGTGGGGCGAGGGCACCCGCGTCGCCAACGACACCTTCGCCCTGCTGCGCGCGGGGGTCGACGGGCCGCGCGGGGTCGCCGTGGTGTGCGGCGCGGGCATCAACTGCGCGGGCATGCTCCCGGACGGCCGCACGGCCCGCTTCCCGGCCATCGGCCACCTCTCCGGCGACTGGGGCGGCGGGGCGGGGCTGGCCGACGAGGCCCTGTGGTGGGCGGCGCGCGCCGAGGACGGCCGCGGCGGCGCCACCGCGCTCGCCGCCGCGCTCCCCGCGCACTTCGGGCTGACCTCGATGTACGCGCTGATCGAGGCGGTGCACCTGGGCCGCATCGCGGTCTCCCGCAAGCACGAGCTGACGCCGGTCCTCTTCGCGACCGCGCAGGACGGCGACCCGGTCGCCCGGGCGATCGTGGAGCGGCAGGCCGAGGAGATCGTGGTCATGGCCACGGTCGCGCTGCGCCGGCTCGGCCTCCTCGACGAGGAGACCGATGTCGTCCTCGGAGGCGGTGTGCTGGCCGCCCGTCACCCCCTGCTGATGGACTCCGTGACCGCCCTGCTGGCCGCGGCGGCCCCGAAGGCCGTCCCCAAGGTGGTCACCTCCCCGCCGGTGCTGGGCGCCGCCCTGCTGGGCCTGGACCGCACCGGAGCGGCGGCCGGGGCGCACGCGCGGCTGCGGGCGCACTACGCATCGGTGGGCTCCGTGTCGTGACCGGCTCGCACGCCGGGGGAACCGAACACGCTCCCCCGTGCGTGGTGAGCTGCGAGGGGACGGCGCGCGGGGGGACCCCACGGGCGGCAGACGGGCGGTGTCGGACGGCAAGATCCACCCAATCCATGGGTGGATGCCGGTGACGACGGCCATACTGCTGGTCATGGGCTCGTCGCGCGTACGCGCGGGCGAACGGGTCGGGGGGAGGGCCGGCAGGTGACACGGACACCGACGGAGACGCAGTCGCCGACCGTGCGGGGGGACACGCCCGCACCCGGCGGCAGGCGCCCACGGGCGTGGGTGGAGCAACCACGCGCGTGGCGTGCCGCGGCCACCACGGAACCGGGCAGGCTGCGCATCATGGGTGCGCTGCTGGCCCTGCTCGTCGTCGCCTTCGGTGCGGTGACGGCGTGGCAGATCACCGAGCGCTCGGCCGCGGCCGACGACGTGATCCACCACAGCGAGCCGCTGAGCGCGCGCGCCGCGGACATCTACCGCTCGCTCGCCGACGCGGACGCCACCGCCGCCGGCGGCTTCCTCGCCGGCGGCGACGACCCCGAGCAGGACCGCGAGCGGTACGCCCGGGACATCCGGATCGCCTCGCGGAACATCGCCGACGCGGCGGCCAGTTCCGAGGACTCCGCCCAGGCGCGGGCCCGCCTGGAGCGGCTGAACCAGCGGCTGTCGGTCTACACCGGCCTGGTCGAGCGGGCCCGCGCCAACAACCGCCAGGGCTTCCCGGTCGGCGGGGCGTACCTGCGGCGCGCCAACAGGATGATGAACGAGGAGATCCTCCCGGACGCCAAGCAGTTGTGGACGATCGAGACCGCGCGGCTGGGCGAGGACTACGAGGACGCCAAGGCCCTGCCGCTGGCCGCCTGGGCGCTCGGCGTCGTCGCGCTGGGCGCGCTGGTGTGGGCGCAGCGGCGCTCGTACCGGCGCACCCACCGGGTGTTCAACCCGGGCATGGTGGCCGGCACGGTGGCCACCGCCGTGGTGCTGCTGTGGCTGGTCGCCGGGCACGGCGTCGCCCGCGCGAAGCTCGACGACTCCTACGCGCACGGGGCGCGGTCGCTGCAGGTCCTCAACGAGGCCCGGATCCAGACCCTGCAGGCCCGGGGCAACGAGAATCTGACGCTCGTGGCCCGCGGCGGCGGGGACGCCTACAGCGCGGCCTACGACAAGCAGCTGCAGGGCCTGGCGGGCACGGACGCCGACGGGAGGACGGGCCTGCTGGCGCAGGCGCTCGACCTCGCCGACGACGACCGGGGCCGCACGAGCATCACGTCCGCGATGGAGGCAGCGAAGGCCTGGTGGGGACTGCACGGCGAGGCCCGCGAGAAGGACGACGAGGGCAACTACCTGGACGCCGTTGCCCAGACGATCGGCGGCACGTACGAGAACGGCAAGCGGCCCGAGCAGTACACCGGCTTCTGCTTCGACCAGGTCGACAACCACCTCGCGGATGCCGTCGACCACGAGCAGCAGGAGTTCGAACAGGCCGCCGCCGACGGGCGCGGCGCGCTGGGCGGGCTGGTGCCGGGGGCCGCGGCTCTGGCGGTGCTCGGCGCCGCGGGCGCGGTGCTCGGCATCGGGCGCCGGCTGTCGGAGTACCGGTGAGCGGGGGGAGGCCGCTGATGGGACGCGAGGAGCGTGGGTGGCGCGTGCGGGGCTGGGCGAGCGTGGTCTCGGCGGCGGCGCTGGTCGCGGCCGCGGCGGCCGGCGCCGTGCTGCCGCTGCAGGACGGCGGGGACGGCGGGCCGCGGGCCCGGGCGACGGCCACGGGGACACCCGCCGCCGCGCCGGGGAAGGTCTCGGCGGACGACGACTGCGGCGGGCACCCGGAGGCGAGCCTGCGACCGTCGTCCGCGAGCGGTCCGGCGGTCGAACGGATCAGGAAGCGCGGCAAGCTCGTCATCGGGGTGGACCAGAACGGCTACCGCTGGAGCTACCGCGACCCGGTCTCCCGGAAGATCGTCGGCTTCGACATCGACCTGGCCAAGGCGATCGCCAAGGACATCCTCGGCAGCGAGGACGCCATCCTCTACAAGACGGTACCGACCGCCAAGCGCTTCGAGGCCGTCAACAACCGCGACGTGGACCTGCTGGTGCGCACCGTGAGCATCACCTGCGAACGGATCGAGGAGAAGCACATCGCCTTCTCCACCGCCTACTTCAAGGCGGGGCAGCAACTGCTGGTCCCCCGCCAGGGTTCGGCGATCAAGGGGTTCGACTCCTCCGTGGAGGGGAAACGGATCTGCGTCGCCGAGGGGAGCACCGCTCAGGCCGAGCTGGAGAAGGAGAAGGAGCGGCTGCGGCCCCGCGTCCTGCTCGTGGCGAACCAGCTGGACTGCCTGGTGATGCTGCAACTCGGCGAGGCCGACGCCGTCTTCACCGACAACGCGCTCGCCGCCGGCCAGGCCGCCCAGGACCCGGCGGTGCGGCTGGTGGGCAGGCCGGTCACCACCGAGTACTACGGCGTGGCGATGAACGAGCAGGACACCGACCTGGTGCGCCGGGTCAACAAGGTGCTGGAGGACTACCGCAGCGGTGGCCCGGACAGCCATTGGATGCAGGCGTACCGTACCTGGCTGGAGGCGGACCTTCCCGGCATCGAGGGGCCGCCGGAACCGCTCTACAAGGACTGACGGGCAGCACGGGGACCGGCGGGAGAGAAGGAAGGTGCGATGGCGGTCGCGGGACCATCCGGACCGGCGCTGAGCCGTGAGGACGTCGACCGTGCCCTGGCACGGCTCGGTGACGAGCGGGACGCGATCGAGGCGTCCCTGCTCGCGCTGCAGGACCACTCCGGCCGCAGGCTGCTGGAGGGCGCGGAGCTGAGCGGTGCCACCAAGGAGCGCTGGACGGCTGCCGAGCAGGCGATCGCCCTGCTGTGGGCGCACTTCGACACCTACACCGAGGCCCTGACCACCGCACGGGGCCTGCGCGGCCGCCGCCGCTGGCCCACCCAGAGCGAACTGCGGGAGCTGACAGAGCTGTTGCGCGGCTCCGGCGTCACCGTCTCCGGCGGCGCCGTGCCGGAGGCGGCGCGGGGCCTGACGGGTCCGGCCCGGCTGAGCGAGCGGATCAGCCTGGAGCAGCTGCTGGCGCGGATGAACGAGTGGTACGCGCGGGTGATGGACGTGGTGTCCGCCGCCGACGCGGTGTGGTCGGCGCTGCCCGCCCGTATCGACCTGCTGGTCGCGGAGGCGCAGCGGGTCCGTTCGCTCGCCGAGTCCGTGGGCGTGCGTCCCGGCACCCATCCGTCGGGCGACGACCTCGCGGGGATGCTGGACTCGCTGGCGTCGCTGCGCGCCGAGGTGGTCTCCGACCCGCTCGCCTTCTGGTCCGGCGGCCGGCCCGACACCGGCCGCTACGACCGGGCCGGGCGGACCCTGGAGGACATACGGCGTGAGGTCGAGGCCGTGCTGCACGTCCGCGACGACGCCGACCACCGGCTGATGCGGCTGCGGGACGTCCTGTCGCGCGCCGACCGCACCCTCACCGAGGCGCGCAGCGCCCGGGTCGAGGTGCTCGCCAAGATCGCGGCCTCGGAGGTGCCCGCGGTCAGCGGGGCGCCGGTCGCGCTGCACGAACAGCTCTCCGCCGCCGTCGACTTCCGCAGGACCGGCCAGTGGCACCGTCTCTCGCCGCTGCTGGACGGTCTCGAACAGCGCGCCGACGAGGAACTGCTGCGCGCCCGCGAGTCGCTGACCGCGGTCACCGCGCCGCTGGCCGTCCGCGCCGAACTGCGCGGCCGGCTGGACGCCTACCGGGCGAAGGTGGCGCGGCACGGCATGGCCGAGGACCCGCTCCTGATGGAGCGGTACGACCACGCGCGGCGTCTGCTGTGGAGCGCGCCGTGCGACCTGCGCGCCGCGGAGAACGCAGTGCTGCGCTATCAGCGGGCCGTCGCCGAATCGCTGGTGCCGGGGCAGGCGGAACCTGCCGACCACAGGGGGGATGCACGATGAACTGCCAGCGTCCGGGGTGCGACGGGACGATCGAGGACGTCGGCGGAGGTGAGCTGTTCTGCGACACGTGCGGCCTGGCGCCGCTCGGCGCCGCGGCGGGGACGGCCGCCGGCCGGGGCGGCGGGGGCTCGTCGAGACCGTCGCAGACCTCACAGCCGTCACATGCCACCGGGACGGGCCCGGGCTCCGCCGCCTCGTCGCGCTCCTCGCGCACCTCGGGCTCGTCCCGCTCCTCGCGCCGCTCGGTGTCCGGGCGGCTGTCCCGTTCGCTGAGCGGCGGCACGAGCGCCGCCTCCGTCTCCGTGCGCAGTTCGCGCTCCGGGTCCAGCGGCCCGACCCGCGGCAAGCTGGGCGCCGGCCTGGTGAACGTACCGCCCATCCCCCGGCCCGACCCGGCCGCCGCCGTGCTGCAGGACCCGCAGGTCCCCGAGCGGAAGCGGTTCTGCAGCAGGGGCGACTGCGGCGCGCCGGTCGGACGCAGCCGCGGAGACCACCCCGGGCGCACCGAGGGCTTCTGCACCAAGTGCGGCCACCCGTACTCGTTCACCCCCAAGCTGCGGGCGGGCGACGTGGTGCACGGGCAGTACGAGGTGGTGGGCTGCCTGGCGCACGGCGGCCTGGGCTGGATCTACCTGGCCGTGGACCGGGCGGTCAGCGACCGCTGGGTGGTGCTCAAGGGCCTGCTCGACACCGGCGACGAGGACGCGCTGGCCGCGGCGGTCTCCGAGCGCCGCTTCCTCGCCGAGATCGAGCACCCCAACATCGTGCGGATCTACAACTTCGTCGAGCACCTCGACCCGAGGGGCGGCACCCTCGACGGCTACATCGTCATGGAGTACGTCGGCGGGAAGTCCCTCAAGGAGATCGCCAACGAGCGCCGGGGCCCCGACGGCAGACGCGAGCCGCTCCCCGTCGACCAGGCCATCGCCTACGCCATCGAGGCCCTGGACGCCCTCGGCCACCTGCACAGCCGCAACCTGCTCTACTGCGACTTCAAGGTCGACAACGCCATCCAGACCGAGGACCGGCTGGAGCTCATCGACATGGGCGCCGTCCGCAGGACGGACGACCAGGACAGCCCGATCTACGGGACGGTCGGCTACCAGGCGCCCGAGGTGCCCGAGGTCGGCCCGTCCGTCGCCTCGGACCTGTACACGGTGGCGCGGACGCTGGCCGTGCTCACCTTCGACTTCCAGGGCTACACGAACGTGTTCGTGGACAGCCTGCCGGACCCGGACGGCATCGAGGTCTTCTCCCGTTACGAGTCCTTCTACCGGCTGCTGGTACGTGCCACCGACCCCGACCCGGGCCGGCGCTTCGCCTCCGCGGAGGAGATGAGCGACCAACTGCTGGGCGTGCTGCGCGAGGTCGTGGCGCTCGGCTCCGGCAGACCGCGGCCCGCGCTGTCCACCCTGTTCGGACCGGAACTGCGGGTGGTCGACACCGAGTTGCTGGCGCCCGCCCGGGACGCCTCCGCCCTGGGCGACCGCGGCGCGAACGGCGGGCGCAGGGGCGCCGTGCCGGTCCTGCCCGCCGCCCGCCCGGCCGGGACCGTCCTGCCCCCGTCGTCGCCTTCGGTGCCCGGCCCCGGCGGGTACGGCACCACCGCGCCGGGCTCGCCGTTCACCGTGCCCGCCCAGCGGACCGCCCCGGCGCTCCCGGCGGCCGGGCCGGCCGTCTCGACCCTCGACGTGAGGGCCGCGGCGCTCTCGCTGCCCGTGCCGCACGTCGACCCCGCCGACCCCAACGCCGGGTTCCTGGCCGGTCTCGCGGCCGCCGCCCCGTCGGAGCTGGTGGCCGCTCTCCAGGCGGCGCCGGTGCAGTCCCCCGAGCTGAGGCTGCGCAGGGTGCGCGCCCGGCTCGACAGCGACGACGCGCCGGCGGCCGTCGAGGAGCTGCGGAGACTGCAGGAGGAGCATCCCGACGACTGGCGCGTGGTGTGGCACCGCGGCCTGGCCGCGCTCGTCACCCGCGACGACGGCACCGCCGCGCTGTCCTTCGACGCGGTCTACGACGCCTTCCCCGGCGAACCCGCCCCCAAGCTGGCGCTGGGAGTCTGCGCCGAGGTGCTGGGCCAGCTGGACAACGCCGCCGAGTACTACCGGCTCGTGTGGACCACCGACCAGAGCTATGTGAGCGCGGCCTTCGGCCTGGCCCGCGTGCGGCTCGCCGCGGGCGACCGGGCGGGGTCGGTGGCCGCCCTGGAGTCGGTCCCCGAGTCCTCGATCCACTACACGGCCGCACGGGTGGCGGCCGTTCGCGCCCGGCTGCGCGGACGCGCCCCGCAGGAGCCGCTCCTGGACGACCTGCGGGCCGCGGCCCGGCAGGTCGAGGACCTGCAGCGGCTGGGCCTGGACACGTCGCTGCGCGAGCAGCTCTCCACCGAGGTGCTGGGCAGCGCGCTGGACTGGGTGCTGGCCGGGCAGCAGGGCGCGGCCGGCATCCCGTCCGCGGAATCCGCCACGCCCGGGCTCCTGGGCCGGGACCTGGACGAACGGGGGCTGCGCTTCGGCCTGGAACACTCGTACCGGGTACTGGCCCGGCTCGCCGACCAGGGCCGCACAAGGATCGAACTGGTGGAGCGCGCCAACCGCCTCCGCCCCCGGACGTGGGTGTAACCGCCATGCCGCACGAGACCGTTTGCCCGGAGTGCAGCGAGCCTCTGGAACCCGACGACAAGTTCTGCGGCGTCTGCGGCGCCGACCTGTCCGCGCCCCGGCAACCGGACGCGTACGAACTGGCGCCGCCCGACCCCGCCGCCGTACCCGAACCGCCGGGCGGTGAGCCGGAGTCGTACGAGCTGGCCCCGCCGGGCAGGGACACCGACACCCTCCCCTTCGGCCTGGGCACCGCCGACCTGCCCCGGGCGCGGGTCACCGATCCCCGGCTGGACCCGTCCGCGGGCGGGCCGCCGGCGTCCTCTCCGCGGTGCGTCGCCTGCGGGATGGGCGACGTCGACCCGGACGGCTACTGCGAGCACTGCGGGCACGCCCAGCCCCGGCCCCGCGACCACCAGGAGCAGGAGCTCGACGGCGTGGCCGCCGTGACCGACCGGGGCCTGCGGCACCACCGCAACGAGGACGCCTTCGCGCTGGCCACGACCGTGCTGCCCGACGGCACGCCAGCCGTCGTCGCCGTGGTGTGCGACGGGGTGTCCTCCGCGTACCGTCCCGACGACGCCTCGGAGGCGGCGGCGGGCACCGCGAGCGGCTCCCTCGTGCGGTCCCTGGCCCGTGGCGCCCGCCCCGAGGAGGCGATGCGCGACGCGCTGCTCGTGGCCGCCCAGGCGGTGACGGACCTGGCGGCCGAGACCTCCGAGGAGGAGGCCCGGCGCCACCACAACGCGCCCGCGTGCACCTGCGTCAGCGCGATCACCTCCGGCAAGACCTTCACCGTGGGCTGGATCGGGGACAGCCGCGCCTACTGGATCCCCGACGACCGCTCCGCGCCCGCCTCCCGGCTGACCGAGGACGACTCGTGGGCCGAACGCATGGTGTCGATGGGCCTGATGACGCAGGCCGAGGCGTACGCGGACGAGCGGGCCCACGCCATCACCGGCTGGCTCGGCGCGGACGCCGTGGAACTGGACCCGCACACCGCTTCCTTCGAACCGGACGAACCGGGTGTAGTGGTGGTGTGCACCGACGGACTGTGGAACTACGCGGAGTCGGCCGCGGAGCTGGCCTCCGTGGTGCCCGAGGACGCCCGCACCCGGCCCCTGCACTGCGCCCGCACCCTGGTCGGGGTCGCCATCGACGGCGGCGGCCACGACAACATCACCGTCGCCGTGCTGCCGTTCCCGGCCGCGTGACCTCTCCCTGATGCTCTCTTCCGAAGGTTGAACAAGCGCAAGGAGCGCACCCGATGGCCAACTTCTCGAAGTCGAACGTGCCGCAGTTCTCCGTCGACATCTACCAGAACGAGTTCCTGCCGGAGGGCGGGCGCGAGGTCAACGCGATCGTCACCGTGACCTCGACCGGCGGCGGCACCACCGGCGGGCTGCCGCTGGCCACCCACGCGCCCGGCGACGT
This sequence comes from Actinacidiphila glaucinigra, assembly GCF_035918135.1. Taxonomy (NCBI): domain Bacteria; kingdom Bacillati; phylum Actinomycetota; class Actinomycetes; order Kitasatosporales; family Streptomycetaceae; genus Actinacidiphila; species Actinacidiphila glaucinigra. The sequence continues at coordinate 5,730,660 of NZ_CP109144.1, read as the reverse complement.
GCCGGGCTCCGCGGCCGGGGCCGCCGTGGTGATCATGGTGGACTGCTCGGGCTCCATGGACTACCCGCCGACCAAGATGCGCAGCGCCCGCGAGGCGACCGCCGCCGCCATCGACACCATCCGCGACGGTGTCGCCTTCGCCGTGGTCGCCGGCACCCACCTGGCCAAGGAGGTCTACCCGGCGAACGGCGGGCTCGCCGTCGCCGACCCGGCCACCCGGCACCAGGCCAAGGAGGCGCTGCGCAGGCTCGGTTCGGGCGGCGGCACCGCGATCGGCTCCTGGCTGCGGCTGGCCAACCGTCTGCTGTCGACGGCCGAGGTGTCCATACGGCACGGCATCCTGCTGACCGACGGCCGCAACGAGCACGAGAAGCCGGAGCAGTTGCGCGCCGCGCTGGACTCCTGCGCGGGCCGCTTCACCTGCGACGCGCGCGGGGTCGGCACCGACTGGGAGGTCAAGGAGCTGACCGGGATCGCCTCCGCGCTGCTCGGCACGGTGGACATCGTCGCCGATCCCTCGGGCCTGGAGGCGGACTTCCGGCGGATGATGGAGACCGCGATGGGCAAGGAGGTCGCCGACGTCGCCCTGCGTGTGTGGACCCCGCAGGGCGCGGAGATCCAGTACGTCAAGCAGGTCGCGCCGACCGTCGAGGACCTCACCGCCCGCCGCACCGAGGCCGGTCCGCGCGCCGGCGACTACCCGACGGGCTCCTGGGGCGACGAGTCGCGCGACTACCACGTCAACGTGGTCGTACCGGCGGCCGGTGTCGGCCAGGAGATGCTGGCGGCCCGGATCTCCCTCGTCCTGCCGCAGCCGGACGGCACGCCGCGCGTGCTGGGCCAGGGGCTGGTGCGGGCGCTGTGGACGGACGACATGGCGGCCTCGACGCGGATCAACCCGCAGGTCGCCCACTACACCGGGCAGGCGGAGCTGGCCCAGGTCATCCAGCAGGGCCTGGAGGCCCGCAAGCAGGGCGACCTCGACTCCGCGACCGCCAAGCTCGGCCGCGCGGTGCAACTGGCCAGCGCCTCCGGCAACGACGACACCGCCAAGCTGCTGGCCAAGGTCGTGGACGTGGTGGACGCGGCGACGGGTACTGTGCGGCTGAAGGCCCGGGTGGCCGACGCCGACGAGATGACCCTCGAGACACGTTCGACGAAGACCGTCCGTGTGAAGAAATAGAGCAGCGGGACACAGCGGGGCAGAGGGGGAGAGAGCGACATGTCGACTTGCCCGAACGGTCACCAGTCCGCGACGGACGACTGGTGCGAGGTGTGCGGAATGCGCATGTCCGCGCCACCGTCCCCCTCCGTCCCCGCCTCGCCGCCGCCACCGTCCACGTACGCGGCGCCGGGTCCGCCACCACCCCCGCCGCCCTACTCCGGCGGCTACTCCTCCGGCTACACGCCCGGTTACGAGCCCGCCTACGACCCGGCGTACGACCCCGGGTACGGCCGCGGTCAGGGCGGCTTCGGCTACGACCCGGACGCCACCGCGGCCGCCGAGCCCTGCCCCGACTGCGGTACCCCGCGCGAGGGGTACGCCCAGTTCTGCGAGGAGTGCCGCTACGACTTCGTCACCCAGGCCGGGACGACCTTCGTCCCGCCGGCGCCGCCCTCCTCCCCCGGCTACCCGCCGGACGGGCCGCCGTACCAGCGCTACGAGTCGCAGCTGTCCCGCCCGTCGCAGATCAACCGCCCGGCGGAGCCGCTGGCCCCGGAGTCGGTGACCTCCGGCTCGGGCGACTTCCTGCTCACACCGCCGAGCCTGCCGGACCCCGGCGCCGGGCAGGCGGGCCCGCGCACCTGGACCGCCGTGATCGCCGCCGACCGGGAGTACTTCACCGGGATGATGGCCCGCAGCGGCCCGGAGGCGCGCGGGCTGTACTTCCCGTCGTACTCCCCCGAGCAGCGGATGCCGCTGGCGGGCCCGCAGGTCACCGTCGGCCGCCGCCGGCACAGCACGGGCGTGGCCCCCGACATCGACCTGTCCCGGGCGCCCGAGGACCCGGGGGTCTCCCACAAGCACGCCGTGCTGGTGGAGCAGCCCGACGGCAGCTGGTCGGTGGTGGACCAGGGCTCGACCAACGGTACCACGGTCAACGGCGGCGAGGACCCCATCGACCCCTTCGTGCCCGTCCCGCTGACGGACGGCGACCGCGTCCACGTCGGCGCCTGGACGACGATCACGATCGTCAGCGACTGACCCCGGCCGTTCCCGGCACGGGCCGCAGCTCCCAGCGGTGCGGCCCGTCCGGGCGGTCCAGCCAGGTCCACTGGCGGCCCTCCGCCACGCTCATGCCGAAGCGGTCCCGGGCCGGCCGGCCCTCGTCGCACCACAGGCCGTACGCCTCCTCGACGGACGCCCACAGGTCCCGCGGCCCGGAGAGCCGGACGGTGCCGTCCCGGGCGGCGTGCGCGACCGAGCCGTCGGCGGCGGTGACCGTGGGGCCGCCGGCGGTCCAGTGGACCTCGGCGTCCCCGGCGTACAGGCCGAGCAGGAAGCGGAACAGCTCGTTCTCCAGAACCCGCGGCGGGGTGTCTCCGGCACGGCTGCGCCCGGCGGCGGGGTCGGCGCCGGCGGCCTCCCGGCGCGGGGCCGCGCCGGCGCCCCGCAGCGAGACGAAGTACGCGGGGGTGTGCAGGAAGCGCCCCTCGGCCCGCTCCGGGCCCGTCACGCGCAGCGCGATCAGCCCGCCCGCGAAGGGCGCGAGGATCAGGCCGCCGGGCCGGCACTGCCGCGGCCACGCCTGCGGCACCGACGGCAGCTCGCAGGTGGCGACGATCCGGTCGTACGGCGCGCGCTCCGGGCAGCCCAGCGCCCCGTCCCCGGTGACCGCGGTCACCGGACGCCCGGCCGCGGCCAGGTGCGCGCGGGCGGCCTCGGTGATCTCCGCGTCGAGGTCCACCGTGGTCACCGCCCCCGTGCCCAGGCGGTGCGCCAGCAGGGCCGCGTTGTACCCGGTCCCGGCGCCGATCTCCAGCACCCGCTGCCCGTCCTCCACCCGCAGCGCCTCCAGCATGGCGGCCATGAGCGAGGGCTGGCTGCTGGAGGAGACCGGCTCCCCGCCCCGGACCAGGGTGATCAGCGGCACATCGGCGTAGGCCCCGGACAGCCAGCGGGACCGGCCGCGCGGGTCGGGGTCGTCGGCCGACAGCCGGGTGAACCCTCCGTCCGAGCGGGGCCGGTGGTAGACGGGCACGAACAGATGCCGCGGCACCGCCTCGAACGCCGCCCGCCACCGCGGGTCCGCCGGCCCGCCCGCCGCGGCGATCCGGCGCACCAGCCGGGCCCGCAGCGGCACCGCCGCCGCCGCGTACCGGTCGCCATCCGTCATACGACCACTCTGCGACGGTGACCCCCTCCGGACAACGCGGGCCGTCTGAGAACATGGGGGGCGTGAACGAGATCCCGCAGGGCACCCTGGAGCAGCAGACGTTCTTCGAGGCGGTCGGCGGCGAGCCGACCTTCCGGCGGCTCGTCCGCCGCTTCTACGAGGGCGTCGCCGAGGACCCGCTCCTGCGCCCCATGTACCCGGAGGAGGACCTCGGCCCCGCGGAGGACCGGCTGCGGCTGTTCCTCATGCAGTACTGGGGCGGCCCGCGCACGTACAGCGAGAACCGCGGCCACCCCCGGCTGCGGATGCGCCACGCGCCCTTCCGCGTCGACCAGGCCGCGCACGACGCGTGGCTGCTGCACATGCGTGCCGCGGTCGACGAGCTCGGCCTGGAGCCCGACCTCGAGCGGCAGTTGTGGGACTACCTGGTGTACGCGGCGGCATCGATGGTGAACTCCGCGGGCTGATTCCGTCGCCCGGATGTGTCACTGTCCGGGACTGCTCCCGCACGGACCGTGCCCCCCTGACCGGGGCCGGCGGGCCGGGCTCGCCGCCCGGAGCTAGCGGACCGGGCTGACCGACAGCCCCGGCAGGCCGCGCCGCACGGCGACCGAGCCGTACGGCGTGCGCAGCCGCAGCCACGGGCCCGCGGCGAGCAGCAGCACCGCGGGCTGCTCGGCGGCGCGCGGTGCGGGGACGGCCGTGCGCACCGGGCGGAGGAAGCCCAGCGCGTGGGCGGCGTGCACCACCCGCAGCGGAAGGCCGGTGGCGCCGAGCCGCCGGGACCAGATGTCGTCGGCGATGGCGTCCAGTTCCGCGCGGGTGCGGCTCTCGGGCCGCAGCGCCTCGCTGCGGTCGCGGAACTCGGTCACCGCGGCCGCGGCCACGGCGCGTACGTCCTCCGCCGACGGCAGTCCCGGTACCTGCTCCCAGCCGCTGCGCGGCGGGAGCAGTCCGGCCCAGGCCGGACCGGTGACGGCCGGGGGCACGGCGACCGTGCCCGTCACGTCGTCGATGCCGTCGAGCAACTGCCCGGCGGAGACCGTCGAGTCCAGGTCGCCGGCGGCCCCGTCCAGTTCGGCGGTACGGACGGCCAGGACCCCGCCGCCGAACGGCGGCTGCCCGAACACGGCGAGCACCGTGCCCGAGGCGCGCAGCCGGACGACGGCGGCCTTGTCCCAGCGGAGCAGCCGGGCCAGGAAGGCGGCGAAACCGTCCGCCTCCCTGGCGTCGACGAGTCGCAGGGGTGCCGTCATGCGGCGACTGCCTCCTTGCCGGCGGCGCCGGAGCCGCTCGCGCTGTCGTCGAAGTACTCCTCGAGGAAGGACCGCTCCTCCGCCGTGATCCGGCGCGGCCGGCCCTTCTCGAGGTTGTACGGCACCACGACCGTGGAGGCGCGCACATAGACCGCCTCCGCGTCCTTGACCTCGTACGCGACGGTCAGGGAGGCGGCGGTCACCTTGGTCACCCACGTCTCGACGGTCACCGGCTCGTGCCGGTGCACCAGCGGGCGCAGATAGTCGATCTCGTGGCGGGCGACGACCGACCCGCCGGTGAACGACTCGCTGCCCTCCCCGGGCGCCAGCCGGAACATGAAGTCGATCCGGGCCTCCTCCAGATAGCGGAGGAAGACCACGTTGTTGACGTGCCCGAAGGCGTCCATGTCCGACCAGCGCAGCGGGCAGCGGTAGATGTGACGCGCCATCTGCCGATCAGCCCCGGGTGAGCTTCTTGTAGGTGGCGCGGTGCGGCCGGGCCGCGTCGGCGCCGAGCCGCTCGATCTTGTTCTTCTCGTAGGACTCGAAGTTGCCCTCGAACCAGAACCACTTGGACTCGCCCTCGTAGGCGAGGATGTGGGTGGCCACCCGGTCCAGGAACCAGCGGTCGTGGGAGACGACCACGGCGCAGCCGGGGAAGTCCAGCAGCGCGTTCTCCAGCGACGACAGGGTCTCGACGTCGAGGTCGTTCGTCGGCTCGTCGAGGAGCAGCAGGTTGCCGCCCTGCTTGAGGGTGAGCGCCAGGTTGAGGCGGTTGCGCTCGCCGCCGGACAGGATGCCGGCCGGCTTCTGCTGGTCCGGGCCCTTGAAGCCGAAGGCGCTGACGTACGCGCGGGACGGCATCTCGACCTGGCCCACGTTGATGTAGTCCAGCTCGTCCGACACGACCGCCCAGAGGGTCTTCTTGGGGTCGATGTTGGCGCGGGTCTGGTCCACGTAGGAGATCTTGACCGTCTCGCCGACCTTGATCGAGCCGGAGTCCGGGGCCTCCAGGCCCTGGATCATCTTGAAGAGCGTGGTCTTGCCGGCGCCGTTGGGGCCGATGACGCCCACGATGCCGTTGCGCGGCAGCGTGAAGGACAGGTCGTCGATGAGGACCTTGTCGCCGAACGCCTTGGAGAGGTTGTCCACCTCGACCACGATGCTGCCCAGACGCGGGCCCGGCGGGATCTGGATCTCCTCGAAGTCGAGCTTGCGCATCTTCTCGGCTTCGGCGGCCATCTCCTCGTAACGGGCGAGGCGGGCCTTGGACTTGGCCTGGCGGCCCTTGGCGTTGGAGCGGACCCACTCCAGCTCGTCCTTGAGCCGCTTGGCGCGCTTGGCGTCCTTCTGGCCCTCGACCTTCAGTCGGGACTGCTTGGTCTCCAGGTATGTGGAGTAGTTGCCCTGGTACGGGTAGGCGCGGCCGCGGTCGAGCTCGAGGATCCACTCGGCGACGTTGTCCAGGAAGTACCGGTCGTGGGTGATCGCCACGACGGTGCCCGCGTACTTGGCCAGGTGCTGCTCCAGCCACTGCACGGACTCGGCGTCCAGGTGGTTGGTGGGCTCGTCGAGGAGCAGCAGGTCGGGGGCCTCCAGCAGCAGCTTGCAGAGCGCTACGCGGCGCTTCTCACCACCGGAGAGGTTGACCACGGGCCAGTCGCCGGGCGGGCAGCCGAGGGCGTCCATCGCCTGCTCCAGCTGGGCGTCCAGGTCCCAGGCGTTGGCGTGGTCCAGCTCCTCCTGCAGCTTGCCCATCTCGTCGAGCAGCGCGTCGGAGTAGTCGGTCGCCATCAGCTCGGCGATCTCGTTGAAGCGGTCCAGCTTGCCCTTGATCGGGCCGACGCCGTCCTGGACGTTCTCCAGCACGGTCTTGGACTCGTCGAGCGGGGGCTCCTGCAGCAGGATGCCGACCGAGTATCCGGGCGAGATGTACGCGTCGCCGTTGGACGGCTGCTCCAGACCCGCCATGATCTTGAGCACCGTGGACTTACCGGCACCGTTGGGTCCCACGACACCGATCTTCGCGCCGGGCAGGAAGTTCAGGGTGACGTCGTCGAGGATCACCTTGTCGCCGTGCGCCTTGCGCGTCTTGCGCATGGTGTAGATGAACTCAGCCAAGAGAAACCGTCCGGCATTCGATGTGTGGGCAGATACACCCCATCTTGCCAGCCGTCCACCCCCGGGCGGAAACGAGTACCCGGGCGACCTCCCTCACGTCTGCGACCTGGGCACGCGCCGTCCCGCACCTGTCGTCGCCTGTCGCCGTCGGCCGACGCGGGCCGTCCCCGGACGGCCCGGGGACGGCCCAGCTGCCCCGCCCGGCCTGTGGCGCGGCTTTGCGGGCCGGTGACCGCCTCGGCCTTGCGGATCTCGGCGTCCACCGCATCGAGCTGCATCTGCAGATACAACCGGATCACTCGCAGCCATTCCGGATCGCGAGGCAAGTCGTACACGTGTTCGATATTATCTCGCGGCTCGGATCGCGACGAGAGCGCGGACCGGGCCACGGATGCCAGCCGCCGCGTCGGAGCCGACGCCGACGCTGAGAAGGCTCCTGGCTATTGATCCGCACGAGGCTTCTGACCTGCTCCGGAGGTAGATGAGGTGATCCGGTCGAGATTCAGTTCGACACGCATTCGACGGGGCCGTGATCGCGCGTTGCAGGAGACGCCGTGCCCTCAACGAGTGAGCGGACGACTCACAGGTCAATGCGCTCCGTCGGCACATCGTCGACAGGCCCCCCTGGCGCAGCACGACGTGTGCCGGCCGATACGGGAGCTCGTGCACGCTGGGCTCCATGACCCGGTACAGAGCTACCGCATCGGGGCCGTAGGCGAAAATCACCACCTCGCCGCCACCGAACTCGTTGCCGTCGACTTCTCCGACACCCGCGGCTTTGACTGCGGCCCCCATCGACTGCTCGGCTTCATAGATCAGCAACCACCGGTCAGGCTCACCGAAGTCGTCGCCGCCCAGGTGGAAGCGAGCAATGACGGAGTGCTCCGGAGGATGCGACTGCTAGCGTCCGGCACCATGTGGGCTCAAGAGATCGTGGCCGGCCGACCGGCTTGGCGGCACACCCCCTCCGGAGTGGTCTTCCGCGCGGTTCCCGGTGGGACGTTCCGGATGGGCCTGTCCGACGCGGAACTGGACGCGGTCCGCGCCATCGAGCGTGCCGGCGGCGCCGAGGACGACCTCGAACCGTTCTTCGCCGGTGCCGACCAAGCCCGGCCGGTGCGAGAAGTGCGGGTCGAGCCGTTCCTGATCGCCCGGCATCCGCTTACGGTCGCGCAGGTACGGCACTGGCTGCCCGAGTACGAGGACAGCTTCGCCGATTCGGCGTCGGGCACGGCCCGGGTCGAGGACGACCTGGACGAACTGCTCGCCACGTGGCCGTTCCGGCTGCCGAGCGAGGCGGAGTGGGAGTACGCGGCCCGGGCCGGCACGACCACCCTGACCTTCCGCGGGGACGGGAAGCCGGACGAGGACCAGTTGCTCGACGACTTCGCCGACGAGGAGCGGACCGCCGCGGCCGAGAACGCCTTCGGGCTGGCGGCGATGGGGTCGGCGAACGAAATCTGCGCTGACGTGTGGATACCGCATTTCACGGACGCGCCGGTGGACGCCCGCCCCCGCACCGGTGACGGACCGCGGGTGACGCGCGGAGGCGCCGCCGACGCCTATCCGTGGCAGGGCTGCGACGAGTGGCTGCTGTTGCTCTCCGGCATCCGCTACGAGCTCTACGGCTTCACCGCGGTCCGTCCGGTCGCACCTGTGCCAACCGGTCCGGGGTATGCCCGGACAGCGCCCGTGACAGCTGCCTTGTAAGTTCGAGCCAAGCTCCGAGCGGACTGCCGGAAGCTGGCTGCACAGGCGCACTTGGGTCGGGCTGTGCGTGATCCGATCGGGAACCGCACTCGGAGTTGTCCTGCATCGCTTGCCGCCGGGCCCGCCAGACGTCGCACGGTCGCCCGCCTGAGCGGACCGACCGAGGCGCCCGGCGACGGCAGGCGTGCCGGGGAACTGCGAAGGGGGCGGAGGTCTGTCGACCTCCGCCCCCTTCACTCAGGAGCGGCCTGTGGGGTCAGTTCACTCGGCGGAGGGGGCCGCCTTCTTCTTCCGGAGGAAGAAGACCGCGCCGCCACCGACGACGACCAGGGCGATCGCGATGCCGGCGATCACCGGGGTGGCGCTGCTCGAACCGGTCTCGGCGAGGTCGCCGCCGGTGGTGGAGCCGGTGTCAGCCGTGCCCTCGGAGGAGCCGCCGGCCGTGGCCGGGCTGGGCGAGGAGGACGGGGTGTCGCCGCCGTTGCCGGCGGTCTGGCAGTCGAGGACGCCCTCGAAGGTCTTCTCGAAGCCCTCGGGGCCGGAGATGGTGACCTTGTAGTGCTGGTCCTCGGCGACCGGCACGGTGATGGTCTCGGACTTGCCGGCCTCGACCGTGTAGTCCTTGTCGGCCAGCTTGAAGGTGAACGGCTGGTCGCCCTCGTTGGCGGCCGTCACGTCCAGGCCGTTCTTGGCGCAGTTGACCTCGGCGGAGACCGCGGGGATCGGGCCCTTGGCGGCCCAGGTGCCGGTCGCGGTCGCGGAGACGGAGCTGTCGCTGGAGCCGGCGAGGATCTGGACCTGCGTGGTGCTGTCGACGCCCGTGAAGGCGCGGCCGACCGGCAGCTTGGTGTTGGCCGTGGCGGTCAGCGAGGTCGTGCCGTCGGGGGTGCCGGCCTCGACGTCGAAGTAGAGCTCGTCGCCGTTCTTGGCGGAGGTGACCGCGGTGCCGTTCTTGTCGGTGACCTTGACGCCGGAGGGGTTGCTGGGCGCGGGGCTCACCTGGACGGTGGAGGCGTTGGTGCTGACCTTGATCGGACCGAGCAGGTCACCGGCCTTGCCGGAGACCGCCGGCGGGTCGAGGGTCAGCGACGCCGCGGGCTCCTTGAGGTCCTCGGCGTGCTTCTCCAGCCAGTCCGCGAGCTCCTCGGCGACCGGGTCGACGGCGGTCACGTCGGCCTTGTCGGAGAAGCGCCAGATGGCCACCTGGGTGCCGGCGGCGGCGAGCTTCTCGGTGAGCGGGCCGGACAGCGACGCGGTCTCCCGCAGTGCCGCGAGGTCGTTCACCTGCGGGTAGGAGTTCTGCAGAATCCAGTTGATCTTGCCGGCGTCCGCATTGTTGTGGAGGCTCGACTCGTCCCAGGAGACCTCCTTGTAGGCGGCCTTGCCCTGGGTCGGGTTGTGGAGGTCGATGCAGTACGTCTGAATCGTGCCGCCGCCGTCGACGGACATCTCGAAGAGGCCGGCGCTGACCTTCTCCTCCTTGCCGTTCTCCTTGATGACGGCCTTGTCGGCGGTCTTCAGGCCACCGAGCGTCGCCGTCGCACCGGGCGCGGTGGGGGTCGCGTCGTCCGCGATGGCGGACCCGGCAACGGCTATGGAACCCGCGGCGAGGAGGCCTGAGGCCACCATCGCAACGGCAAGACGGGCAGCTCCCCGCCTCCGTACAGTGAACATGAATTTCCCCTCCGGGCGAGGCTGGTCGTGGGGGCGCGCCTCGCCGTCAGCTGTGGATCCCCGCGGAAAGCCGGGGTACCGCTGAATCCTAGGAACCAACCGCACCAAAGCCACCGGGATTCACGGCCGCCCGGGAATTCGAATCGCAATCGTTACCCGCGCGTAGGCATGAACGTGAAATTGTCGATAAATCATCGACCTTTTGCCGCAGGGCGAATGCGTAGCTGTCCGGCTTATCCGGACAGCGCGGCCAGCGGATCACCGGCCGGCGACTCCCCGGCGCCGGCCGCGGAATTCGGAACCATGAGTTCCGGCCTGGCCGCGGACAGCCGCCGGAACGCGGAGGTGCCCCGCGTCAGATCGTGGCCGCAGGCGATCGCGTCGACGTCGGCCGAGATCCAGCGCTGACCGTCGCGCTCCTCCTCACGCACTCTCAGGCGGCCCTGGACGAGTACCGGTTCGCCGACCCCGACCGAGGCCACCACGTTCTCCCCCAGCTGCCGCCAGGCCCACACCGTGTAGAAGCTGGTGTGCCCGTCCGACCAGCCGCCGCGCTCCCGGTCCCAACGGCGCGCCGTCGTCGCCAGGCGGAACCTGGCGACCGGGACGCCCGTGGGAGTCTTGCGGAATTCCGGCCTGGTGGCGACATTCCCCACGACGGTGACCAGTGTCTCGTTCATTGCCGATGCTCCCCCGTTGCCGTCGCCGGCCGGCGACCCCCTGCCGCCGGCCCCGCGATGGCTCCATGGTGCGCCTGCCGCGCCCCCCGTGGAGGAATCGGATTCAACCTGTGGATTACTGGCCCGCTGTGGACAACTCCGTCATCCGGAAGTGGTTTCCGGTGAGCACCCCGTACTGCTCCCGCACTTCCTGGTAGCGCAGCAATTCCGCCGCCAGCGGTTCCAGCACCCGTGCCCGCCCGCAGTCGGCCGCCGCGTCGGCCATCCGCCGCTCCGCGGCCTGACCGTGCCGCCGGGCCGGGCCCCGGGCCGCGAACCGGCTCACCCGGGTGAGCAGCGGACCGCCCAGAGCGCCCACGGCCAGCAGCACGGGCGGCAGCCACCACGGCAGCCGCAGCGCGCCCGCCGCCGTCACGGTCCCGGAAACCAGAGCTGCCGTCGCGAGCAGCGCCAGCAGCCACTGCGCCGTGCCGACCACCGACCACCACCGGGGACGCAGCGGCTCGTCCGGCGCCGCCCGCTCCACGGCCGCGTCCAGCGCCTCCGGGAGCGTGCGCCCACCGCGGCGCGCGGCCTCCCGTACCGCCTGCGCCCACGGAGCGGGCAGCCCCGCCACGGCCTCCGCCGCGACCGCGCGCACCGCTTCGTCGACCGACGCGCGGGACGCCGACAGCGCCGGGCGGCGGCCGTCGAGGGCGTCGTCGCCCGCCCCCGTGCCGCGGACCCTGCGCAGCTGCCGCCACGGGGGGCCGCACGCCTCGTCGGCGGCCCTGGCCCACGCGCGCTCCGCCGACCGGCCCGCCGCCGCGGCGCCGACGGCGTGCGCGAGGCTCGCCGTGAAGTCCTCGCGGGCCCGGTCGGTGAGCCCCGTCACCCCCTCGGCGACGTACAGCGGGCGCAGCCGCTCGGCGAGCCCGTCCACGTCCGCGGACAGCCGCCGGCTCGCGGCGGCGCGCTCGGCCACGACCTGGCCGACGGCTGCCCTCAGTTCCGGGACGCCGTCGCCGCTCAGCGCTGAGACGGCCATCACCATGGCGCCGTCCTCGCCGTGCTCGCCGACGGCGAGCCCATCGTCGTCGAGGAGGCGCCGCAGGTCGTCCAGGACCTGCTCGACGGCCTCCTCCGGAAGCCGGTCGATCTGGTTGAGGACGACGATCGTCACGTCGGCGTGCCCGGCCAGCGGCCGCAGGTAGCGCTCGTGCAGCGCGGCGTCCGCGTACTTCTCCGGGTCGAGCACCCACACGATCACGTCCACGAGCTTCAGCACCCGGTCCACCTGGTCGCGGTGGGCGGTCGCCGCCGAGTCGTGGTCCGGCAGGTCGAGCAGGACCAGGCCGGCGGGCCCGTCGTCCGTCCGTTCCGCCACCGCGTCCAGGGCGCTGTGCCGGGCGAACCGCGCCTTGGGCGCGATGCCGAGCCGGTCCAGCAGCCCGGAGGCGCCCCGGGGGTCCCAGGCGCAGGCGACGGGTGCGGAGGTCGTGGGCCGCCGGACGCCGATCCTCGACAGCTCCAGTCCGGTCAGCGCGTTGAACAGCGACGACTTGCCGCTGCCGGTCGCCCCGGCGAGCGCCACCACCGTGTGGTCGGCGGAGAGCCGGCGCCGGTCGCCGACCCGTTCCAGCAGCTCCCCCGCCCCGTCGAGCGCCTCGTGGCTCACGCGAGTGCGCGACAGCCCGAGCAGTTCCGACAGCGCGTCCACCCGCTCCGTGAGCACCTGATCACCTCTCCTGCAGTCCGTACGACTTCTGCACGACCGAAAGCTCCGCGATCAGCGAGGCCTGCTGGCCCGCCGTCACATCCAGTGCCTCCACCGGGAGCACCCGCAGTTCCCGCTCGGCGTCGAGCACGTCGCCGACGAGCCGGTCCAGTTCCTCGCGCGCCCGGTCGCCCGCCCGCAGCGCCGCGTGGGCGCCGACGAGGGAGGCGAGCCGCTCGCCCGCGACCGTGCCCTTGCGGCCGCCGAGCACGGCGACGGCGATCAGCGCCGCCGCGTGCTGCGGATCGGTGCCCTCGGCGTTCCCGCGCACCGCCTTGTGCGCCAGGCGGTTCACCGTGAACCCCCAGGTGTCGACGGCCTCCTCGATCCGCTCGGCCGCGTCGTCCGCCGCCGCCTCCGGTTCGGTGTCCTCCGCCAGGACGGCGCCGGCGCGGTCGCCGCGCCAGGCGTCGAGGGTCCGCTCGTCCGCCGTCGCGACCTCGGTGCGCAGCAGCGCGGCCAGGCTGTCGGCCAGGGCGGCCACCAGGGCCGCCGGGCCGCAGTCCGGGTAGCCGCGCCAGCTGGCCAGGGCCTCACCGGCGAGCAGCGCCCCCTCCCCGACGGCCTCCTGTACGCGCGATTCGGCCTCGTCGTAGGCCTCGTCCACATGACGGGTCAGGCGCACCGCCGCGGCGTGCTGCGCGGCCGAGGCGCCGGCCAGTTCCGGGAGCCGGTTCCCCAGCGAGCCGAGTACGCCGGACGCGGTGCGCCGCACCGCCTGGTGCCGTGCCGCCGGGTCCTCGGCGCAGTGCGCGAGCCAGCTGCCGAGCGCCGCCACCGCGCTGTGCGGCAGCAGCCCGCCGGACCCGGCGGACTCGGGCAGTTCCGGGACCGTGAAGCGCGGCACGTCCCCGAGCCCGGCCCGGGTCAGCAGGGCCGCGTAGTGCTGGGAGACGTCCTCGGCGATCTGGTGCGGCACGCGGTCCAGGACGGTGGCCAGGGTGACGTCGTACTCCTTGGCCGTACGGAGCAGGTGCCACGGCACGGCGTCGGCGTAGCGCGACGCGGTGGTCACCAGGATCCAGATGTCGGCCGCGCAGAGCAGCTCGGCCGCCAGCTCGCGGTTGCGGGAGACGAGGGAGTCGATGTCGGGCGCGTCCAGCAGGGCGAGCCCGCGCGGCAGCGTGTCGTCGGTCTCCAGGCGCAGCCACAGCCTGGTCTCTTCCGCCTCGCGCTCCTCGTCGTTCCCGTCCGCACCCTCCGCCCCGTCGGCGTCGGCCGCGGTGCGGGGCCGCGGCGCCCAGGCGCGGGCCAGGCCCGGCAGCACCCGCGGATCGGCGAACCACGCGCGGTCCTGGGGGTGGCACACCAGCACCGGTGTGCGCGTCGTGGGGCGCAGCACGCCCGCGTCGCTCACCCGCCGCCCGATCAGCGAGTTCACGAGCGTGGACTTCCCCGCGCCCGTCGAACCGCCCACCACGGCCAGCAGCGGCGCTTCGGGCGCCTTCAGCCGGGGCACCAGATAGTCGTCGAGCTGCGCCAGCAGTTCGTGTCGTGTGCGGCGGGCCCGCTCGGTACCGGGAAGGGGGAGGGGAAAACGCGCGTCCGCGACGCGGTCGCGCAGCGCCGACAGCGCGTCGAGGAGTTCGGGCCGTACATCCAAGATCGCCACAGTGGCAGAATGCCCCATTTTGATGGGTTTTTGAAGCGTATTCCGCCCGGTTCACATCATTCGGCCCGCAAGAAGGCCGGAACGGGACGGAAGGGCCGGAAGAGACACCGGCATAACGAGTGCACAACAGCCGTCGACTGAGGCGGCAAAACTGGTGCGACATTCGCACCTGCCTGCGATTATCAGACCGCTTCACCGAACCTACACAACGTGTCATGAAGGCGAAGCAACCGGCCGCACATCAGCCGCGCCCTATCCTTGTCCCCGGCAAGGTCACGGAACCGTCGACACAAGGGGCGGGTTCGGTCGCGGCCAACGTCCGGCCCCCGTAGCTCAGTGGATAGAGCAGGCGCCTTCTAAGCGCTTGGCCGCAGGTTCGAGTCCTGCCGGGGGCACCACTGCGCCCCTCCTGATGGAGGGGCTTTTTTGCTGGCCGGAGCCCTGCCGCCGGGGAGGCGGGCGGCGCCGCGCCGCTCGCGTGCGGGCACGGGAGGGCTGCAACGCCGCCCGGCCGCCACGGGGTTTGCGCCGGTGGCCCGGTCGCACGGGTGCCGGGTCCCGGCGGGCGGTGCGGCGGTCCTCACCCGGCTCGGGGAGGCCTCCCCCGGCCTCGGTCCGCCTCCGGTGATCCTCGGGCCGACGGAGACACAACGTGCGTAGGCGGCAGGCGGAACGGGAACCCTGCCGCCCGCCCACGCGGCGACCCGCGCCGGTGGGAGGCCCGCGTCGAGCCACCGGGCCGGACGGGTGCGCCGCAGGTCGTGAACCCGTTTGCCGGGCGGCGAGGCGAACTCGGACGGCGCGAGGACCTGCCGCCGGGCAGTGCACCGGGCGCGGCGAAAAACCGACCCCGCGAGGCCCGTCCCCGATCTCCGGGGAAGGATGACACGGATCCCGCACCGTGCCCGGCCGGGCGGCCCATACGCGACATTCCCCCCGGAACGTTCTCCGGGGGGAATGTCACGTGCTCCAGGTGCCGACGGGGACAGCGCGTCAGGCGGCGTTCCCGGCCGCACCCGGGAGCGGGTGCGGCCGGCCGGTGTTCATCGCCGGGTGCTCCGCCCTCCTGGCGCCCTCGTGGCCCTGCGCGATGCTCAGTACTGCTCGGTCTCCACGAAACCCGCACCCGCGCCGTCGTCCGCACCGAAGGCGGCGGCGGTCGGGTCGAATCCGGGCGGGCTGTCCTTCAGGGCCAGGCCCAGGCCGGCCAGCTTCGCCTTGACCTCGTCGATCGACTTCGCACCGAAGTTGCGGATGTCGAGCAGGTCGGCCTCGGAGCGGGTCAGGAGCTCGCCCACGGAGTGAACGCCCTCGCGCTTGAGGCAGTTGTAGGAACGGACGGTGAGCTCGAGCTCCTCGATCGGCAGCGCCATGTCGGCGGCGAGGGCGGCGTCCACGGGCGAGGGGCCCATGTCGATGCCCTCGGCGTCGACGTTCAGCTCGCGGGCGAGACCGAACAGCTCGACCAGCGTCTTGCCGGCCGAGGCCACCGCGTCACGAGGACGCATCGCGGGCTTGGTCTCGACATCGACGACCAGCTTGTCGAAGTCGGTGCGCTGCTCGACACGGGTCGCCTCGACCTTGTAGCTGACCTTGAGCACCGGGCTGTAGATCGAGTCGACCGGAATACGGCCGATCTCCTGGCCCTGCTGCTTGTTCTGCACGGCCGAGACGTAGCCGCGACCGCGCTCGACGGTCAGCTCCATCTCCAGCTTGCCCTTGCCGTTCAGAGTGGCCAGCACCAGATCGGGGTTGTGCACCTCGACACCGGCCGGAGGCGCGATGTCGGCGGCGGTGACCACACCCGGACCCTGCTTGCGCAGGTACATCACGACCGGCTCGTCGTGCTCCGAGGAGACGACCAGGGACTTGATGTTCAGGATGAGGTCGGTGACGTCCTCCTTGACACCCGGCACGGTGGTGAACTCGTGCAGGACGCCGTCGATCCGGACCGAGGTGACAGCGGCACCCGGAATCGAGGAGAGAAGTGTGCGGCGGAGCGAATTGCCGAGGGTGTAGCCGAAGCCCGGCTCCAGCGGCTCGATCACGAACCGGGAACGGAACTCGTCGACGACCTCTTCGGTCAGTGACGGACGCTGTGCAATCAGCACGGGGTATGGCCTCCAGTGTTTGGCGCCCGCTATGTGACGCCGTAGACACAATGAAGGGTACGGGCCGTTCCGCCTCCTTCGAGGCTGACCCGCCCGTCTGCCGGCCGGCGGGCAGGCCAGGCCCCTGTCGGACTGAAGTCCGACGATCAGCTGCTCCCGTCCCGGGGAGTCGGCCACCGGGCCATTTCGTGGGTGCATACTGGGGACGATGACAAAGCCTGCTGCACCGAAGCGTCATTTGCCTACCAGCCCCTTCAAGGCCCCGGTCACGCCGGCTCCCAAGCACTTCGCCGTCGGTGACCAGGTCACACACGACATCTACGGTCTCGGCCGGGTGATCGGCGTCGACGACGGAGTCGCGGCGCTCGTCGATTTCGGCTCGGCCCAAGTGCGGGTCCCCAGCCCGTACGCCAAGATGACCAAGCTGTAGGACCGCTGTGCCGGGTCGCGGCACGCCAGGCCCCTTCAGGGACCTGCTGACGAAAGGGAAACCTCTCATCGACCAGACGTCGCTGTTCTCCGCCCCGGACGGGCAGCCCCGCTGCACGACCGCGGCGTCGCCGCCTCCGGCGACCAACCCCTTCAAGGCCCCGGACTTCGGGGAGGACGAGACCTTCCCGCTCGAGGACGTCCAGGACCCCGCTTAGACCGTGGGTGGCCTGCGGCCGAGGGCGAGCCGGCTCCCGCGAGTGCGGTGGTCTCGACACCCCTGAAGGGGGCCGGCGGCGCGCGTGCCGACAGGCCGGCCGGCACCGCACCGGCCCCTTCCCGGCGCTTGGCCGCCGGATCGGGTCCCGCCGAGTGGGCGCACCCATTGTGCCCCTTTTCATGGCGGGACCTCCTTCCCGTACGCCGCGCCGCGTCGGGAACGGCGACCCGCGTGTCCGGGTCCTCGCCCCTGGTGGCGGACGGACGCGCCCCCTCATCGTGTGAGGCGTTCCACTGCGTCCAGGACACGGGCCCATGGAAGGCCGCGTCCGTCGGGTTCCTCGCCCGGTTCCGGCAGAGGCCGTGCGTCCGGGTCGTGGAGGAGGTGGACGCCGGCCTCGCGGAGGGTGGCCAGATGGCGCGGCCAGGCGGGGTGGCGGGTGTGTGCCGCGGTGACGGCCGGGACGGCCACGAGCGGCACACGCGGGGTGCCGAGGACCTCCGCGAGCAGGGTCAGTGCCTGGTTGTCGGCGATGCCGAGGGCGAGCTTGGCCAGGGTGTTGGCACCGGCCGGGGCCAGTACGCAGCAGTCCGCGGCCGGATGGGGCCGCGGCTCTCCGGGGAGCCGCGGCCGGTCGCGTACGGGCAGGCCCGTCACATCGCGCAGCCGCCCGATCTCGTCCCGTTCCCGCAGCCAGCGTGCGGCGGTCGGGGTGAGCGTGACGGCGACGCGCCAGCCGCGGGCGATCGCGGGCAGGACGAGGCCCTCGCGCAGGGTCTCGACGCCGTCGGCGGCCGAGCCGACGACGGCGAGGACCCCGCGGACCGGCCGCGGCCGCGAGGGGGACGTGTGAGAAGCCATGGCCACCCCTTACCCGAACCGGCCCTCCACGTAGTCGGCCGTCCGGGGATCGGTCGGGCTGCCGAACATGGCCGTGGTGGGGCCGTGCTCCACGATGCCGCCGGGGGTGCCCTGTTCCGCGAGGAAGAAGGCGCACTGGTCCGAGACGCGGGCGGCCTGCTGCATGTTGTGGGTGACGATCACGATCGTGACCTCGTGGGCGAGTTCGCGGATCGTCTCCTCGATACGCCGGGTCGAGGTGGGGTCCAGCGCCGAGCAGGGCTCGTCCATGAGCAGCACCTTGGGCCGTACGGCCAGCGAACGGGCGATGCACAGGCGTTGCTGCTGGCCTCCGGAGAGGGCGCCGCCGGGCTGGCGCAACCGCGCCCGGACCTCCTTCCAGAGGCCGGCCTTGGTCAGGCACTCCTCGACGAGGTCGTCCTTCACGGCCTCGCGCACCCGCTGCCCGGTCAGCTTCAGGCCCGCGGTGACGTTGTCGTAGATCGACATCGCCGGGAAGGGGTTGGGCTTCTGGAAGACCATGCCGATGCGGCGCCGAGCCTCGGTCAGGCGGCGCCCGCGGGCGTAGATGTCCTCGCCGTCGAGAAGGACTTCGCCCGCCAGGGAGGCGGACGGCACGAGTTCGTGCATCCGGTTCAGGGTCCGCAGGAAGGTGGACTTGCCGCAGCCCGAGGGCCCGATGAGGGCGGTGACCTGCCCGGCGGGCATGGTCAGGGAGACCCGCTCGAGGACCTTGTGGTCGCCGAACCAGCACGAGATGCGGCGGGCCTCCAGGGTGGCGCCGGTGCCGGCGTCCTCCGTGATCGGCGGGAGCGGGATGGTGGTCTCGGTCACGAACGGGTCCTCACATCAGGTTGGGCAGGAGCAGGGCCGCGTGGTCCGCGACGAGGAGGCCGAGCAGGCCGAGCACGGGGACGCCGACGACCCAGGCGTGCCGCCGTCCCCAGCGGGCGTGCGCCCAGGCGAGCCCGGCGGCGGCGAGGAGCAGTCCCTGGCCCCACAGGACGACGGGCAGCCAGGCGGACTCCTGGACGGCCATCGCGGCCTCGTCCGCCGGCAGCGCGCCGGGCGCGACGGCCGGGGCGGAGCCGGGCTGGACGTCGGACATCAGATCGGCGTCCACCCGCAGGATGCCGCGTGGCATGAAGGCGGTGCCCTCCGCGGTGATCAGCGTCAGGCGCCCCTTGCCGGCCGCGGGCGGCGCGGGCTGCGGGTCACCGGCGCTGCGGACCGCGACGACGCGGTAGCGGTGCACGCCCTGGCCGGTGGTCACGGTGAACTGCTCGCCCGGGTGGAGGCCGCCGAGATGCCGGAAGGGGCCCCCGTAGGTGGCCTGGCGCCCCATGATGACGCTGACGCCGGCCTGGCCGGGCAGCGGGGTGTCGCGGCGGTGGCCCGGGCCCCGGGCCAGGACCTCCGAGGTGCTGCCCTCGCCGACGACCTCGCGCAGCCCGAGCCCGGGGACGGAGAGCACCGCCACGGGGGTGCCGGAGACCAGCGGCTTGGCGCCGTCGCCGGACCCGCCCACGGACGCGACCCCGTTGGCGAGGTCGCCGCGCAGGCTCGCGTAGTCCACCTGCTGGTCGCGGGCGTGGCGGACCTGGCCGAGCAGGCCCACGTCCACCACGAAGCCGAGGAGCAGCGCCGCCAGGATGCTCAGGGCCGCCCCGGCGACCCGCAGGCCGGGGCCGGCCGGACGCGCGGTGCGCGTCCGGCCGGCCGCCGGCCCCGGCGGCGGGGTGGGGTCCGCCGGCCCGTTCCCCGAGGGGACGGGCCGGACGTGGCCGGGGGCCACCCGGACCGGCGTGCCGAGTGGGGTCATCCCACCCTCACCGACTTGGAGGTGGCGCCGCCGTTGGTGTAGGCGGACCGCTTCGCGGTGATCCTGAGCGCGACGCGGTGCCCGCGGTCGGCCTTGGTCAGCGTGTACGTGGAGTGCGTGGCGCCGCGGATCACCTTGCCGTCGCGCCGCCACTCGTAGCCGTAGGACGTGGCGGAGGGGCTCCAGCTGCCGGCCTTGGCGGTGAGCCGCTTGCCGACCTTGGCGGTCCCGCTGATGGCCGGCAGCTTGGTGTTCCTCAGGGCCGGGCCGACGCCCACGGTCACCGCGGGGCTGGTCGCCGCGGTGCTGCCGGTGGCGTTCTTCGCGGTGACCCGGCAGGACACCTTGTGCTTGTAGTCGGTCGAGGTCAGGCCCCGGGTCTTCGCGGTGGCGCCGCTGACGACCTTGTTGTCGCGCAGCCAGGCGTACGCGTACGAGGTCGCCCCGCCGAACGCGGCGGAGCAGGTCACCTGCGAGGCGACCTTGACGGTGCCGGTCACCTTCGGGGCCGTGACGACCACCGGGGGCTTGACCTTGACGGTGTACGGCAGGGCCGGCGAGGCCGACGGCTTGTACGCCGCCGTGTCGGCCGGGGTGAACGCCGCGGTCAGCGCGTGGGTGCCGACGCCCAGGGCGGTGGTGGTCAGCGAGGCCGTGCCGTTCGACACCGTGACCGGGGAGCCGATCGCGCTCGCGCCGTCCAGGAAGCGGACCGAGCCGCCGGCCGCCGCCGGCGCCACCGTCGCGGTGAGCCTCACCGCGGTGCCCTGGACCACCGGGCTCGCCGGGGTGGCGGCGAGGGTGGTCGTGGTGGCGGCCTGGGTGGGGGGCGGGGTGCTCTGATAGGTGGTGTCGGAGGTGAACCAGATGGCGGTGGTGAAGTCGCCGTAGGTGTCCGCCCCGAAGGCCTTGCGGCAGGTCAGGGTGAAGTCGTAGCGGCCCTTCAGCTCGTCGAAGCCGGCGTCCTTGGCGTAGTCCCGCATCGTCTGCATCAGGGGGACGGAGAAGCCGCCGCCCGGCGCCGCCGGGTAGATGGCGATGTCCGAGTTGCCCACCACGTTCTGGCCCTCGGCCGGGAAGCCCGCGCCCCTCACCTTGACGATGAGGTTGGTCGCCTCCTCGGGACACGGCCCCGAGGTGGTCATCGATATCCCCGAGAGGTCCGTGCCGGTGGCCGGGGCGACCTCCATGGAGCCGATGACCTCGGCCCTGGCCGTCCCGGCGGCGGCGACGGCGATGCCGCCCGCGGCGATCGCGGAGGCGAGGACGAACGACAGTCGCCGGCGCATGGTCGTGATCTTCATTGGTCGTCTCCCGCCGGCTCAGTCGTTCGAGGAGTCGGCGAAGGACAGCAGACCGCGGCGGCGGGCCTGGCGGACGGCGACAGTGCCGCCCGCGACCAGGGCGGCCGCGGCGGCGGCGAGCCAGGCGGCGTCGGCACCGGTGGCCGCCAGCGAGCCGCCGCCGTCGACCTCGGTGGAGATGCCCTCCGTGTCGCCTCCGGTGTCGCCACCCGTGTCACCGCCGGCGTCACCACCGGTGTCACCGCCGATGTCACCACCCGCGTCGCCACCGGTGGTGTCCGTCGGCTCACCGGTGTCGGTCGGCTCGGCCGTGTCCGTGGGCTCGCCGGTGTCCGTCGGGGTCGGCGTCGGAATGGAAGTATCCGACGGAGTGGTGGTCGGGGTCGGCGTCGGGGTCGGGGTCGGGGTCGGGGTGCCGCCCGCGGGGTCGGTGTCCTGGTAGGTGGTGTTGGAGGTGAACCAGACCGACCCCTTGAAGTCGCCGTACGTGGTCTCCCCGAACGCCTTGCGGCAGATGACCGTGAACTCGTAGCGGCCCTTGAGCTCGTCGAAGCCCGCGTCCTTCGCGTAGTCGCGCATGGTCTGCGTCAGCGGCACGGAGAAGCCGCCCTCGGGCGTCGCGGGGTAGATGGAGCCGTCCGCGTTGCCGACGACGTTCTGGCCCTCCTCGGGGAAGCCCGAGCCGGTCACCTTCACCATGACGAAGGTCGCCTCGGCCGGGCAGGTGCCCGAGGTGGCGAGCGCCATTCCGGTGGTGTCCGAGCCGGTGGCCGGGGTCACCTTCAGGGTGCCGATGGTGTCCGCGTGCGCGGAGGTCGCGGCCATGATGCCCACCGCCCCGCCGGCCAGGACGAGCGAGCCGATCGCGGCCGCGGTCGAGCGGTGCAGGCGTGTGAAGGACACTGTCTTTCTCCTCATTGCTTGTGATTGACGTGGTGACGGGTGCTCAGCCGGAGGTGTCCGCCCGCGCGGCACGTCCCCTGCGCCCCCGCACCCACTGGGCGGTGCCCGCCAGGAGCACCAGGAGGGCGACCGCGAAGCCGCCGGCCGACCAGGCGACGAGGGAGCCGTACGCGTCCCCGGCCGGGTCGGCCGAGGCGGCGTTCACGACCCCGGTGACACCGCCCTGGGCGGGCGCGCCGGAGGCGTACGCGGAACCGGCGGGCGGGGAGCCCGGGCCGCCGGCGGGGGCGGACGGGCCGGACCCGTCAGGAGTGGACGGCTGCCCCTGCCCTGCCGTGCCGCCCGGCTGCGCGGAGGATCCCGCCGCGGGCTTCTCGGGCGTGGCCCGGGTGCCGTCCGTGTAGGAGGTCTTGGAGGTGAAGCGGAGCGAACCGCTGAAGTCCCGCAGGCTCTTGAGGCCGAAGGGGGCCTCGAGGCAGCTGACGGTGAAGGTGTAGGTGCCGCGCAGGGTGCTGAACCCGGAGTCGAGGGCGTAGTCCTGCATCGTGTAGGTCAGCGGGATCACCCGTCCGCCGCCCGGTGCCGCTGGGTAGGTGCCGATCTCGGAGTTGCCGACGACGACCTTGCCGTCGCGGGGGAATCCGGCGCCCTTGACCCAGGCGATGACGTTCCTCGTCCCGTCCGGGCAGGGCCCGGAGGCGGTGAGGGTGATGGGCTCGGTGGCACTGCCGTGCCGCGGCGCGACGTTGAGGCCCCCCGGTTCGGCGGCGTGGGCCGCGGGCGCGGCCGCCCACAGCGAGAGGGCGGCCAGCACCATGGCGACGGGAGCGGAGGCGCGCGAGGCCTGGGCCCGCTTCTTCGGCGCGTTCGCGGCGGTGCGGGCGTCGTCCGGGTGCGGTCCGCGGCGGCGGCGCCTGCGGCGGAGCCACCACCCGGTCGCCACCGCGGCGACGGCCGACAGGACGGCGAGCAGGGACCAGGGCACCGCCCAGAAGTCCTGGGAGCGCGTCAGGCTCGGCAGGTCGGGGATCGCGACGTCGCCCCGCACCGAGACCGCGTCGACCGAGACGGTGGTGGTGTCCCGCACCGTGGGCAGGACGCCGGTGGCCGTGACGCTGATCCTCAGCGCGTTGCCCGGGAGGATCTCGGCGAGGTCGCGGGAGCCCTTCACCGTGGCGATGCCGCCGAACGCGTCGTGGACGCGGACCGTCTGCTCGGCGGCCAGCCGGACGTTGCCGGTGTTGCGCACGGTGTAGGACACCGTCGCGGTGCCGGTCCCGAAGGGGTTGGCGGTGCCGTGGTAGTCGGTGCGCAGGTCCTCGACGGAGAGCAGCGGCCTGAGGCGGCCGGCCACCCGCAGGTACATCCGGGCGCCGACGCGCTGGTCGACCTGGACCCGGTCGCCCTTGGCGCCGGTGCGCACCGCGGACAGCGAGGCGACGATGCCGGCGGGGTGGTCGCCTGGGGTCACCGTGCGCGGCACGGTCAGCGTGAAGGGGACGATGACGCGGGAACGGGCGGCCACGGTCACCCGGGACCTGCCGAGCTTGATCCAGGTGCCGCCGTCGCTGGACTTGGTGGCCCGCGGGAGCAAATCGAAGCCGCCCTCCGCGGAGTTGACGGCGTCGGCGGCGTAGACGTTCAGCGTCAGGGGCTTGGCGCCGTAGTTCCAGATGGCGATGTGGTCCCGGATGACGGCGCCCGGGGTCACGCCGTAGGAGTAGTTGGGCCGGCCGTCCGGCTTGTCGGCCGAGGACGGCTGGACGCCGAAGGTGGTGCGCCCGTTCGGGCCCGCGCCCGGTCGTGCGGCGGCCGTGTGGGAGGCCGCGTGCGAGGCGGCCGACGCCGTTTCGGCGGCCGGCAGTACGGCGAGGACGCAGGCGGCCAGGACGGCGGCGATACGGCGGGCTGATCGTGTGATCATGTCAGGTCGTCCGATCGGGCGCGGGTGGGACAAGGTGGTGCGGGGTGTGCTTGCCGGGTCGTGCGGAACGGGCCGGACCCGGGAGCCGGGACGGGCATCGCTGCCCGTCCCGGCCCGGGCCGGACCCGGGGCGTCACCGCCCCTCAGGCGGTCCGCCGGCTCAGATGGCCGTCAGGGTGAGGGTCGCGGTGTAGGTGCCGGCCACGGTCGAGGTCGGCACCTTCAGGGCGAGGTCCGCACCCAGGTGCGCGGTACCGAGGCCGGTACCGGTGGCGAGGGAACGGGAGGACTTCAGACCGCCCTGGCCGGCGTCGCCGGGGGCGACGCCCTGCGCCGCGGAGACCGCGGAGCCGGCGGTGACGGTCTGCGCCGGGGCGTGGTCGACCACGTTCGGCGTCCAGCCCAGGTTCTGGCCGTTGATGGCGTGCGTGCCGCCGTCGGAGAAGTCGGTCACCTGGCCGCTGACGCTCCAGCCGGGGTTGCCGGCGCGGGTGTCGGTCAGGGTGACGGTGTTGATGTCGCCCGCGGTGGTCAGCAGGTCGCCGTCGGCGTTCAGCACCGGCGACGGCAGCGTGACGTGCGGGTTGTCGACGCTGATGACCAGGGCGCCGGACTCGACGGTCGTGGTGATGTCCTGCGAGGCGGAGACGCCCGCGAAGTCGCCGATCAGGTACGGGACCGCGCCGGAGTCGGAACCGGTGTAGGCCCCGCTGTTCGCCGGGACGAAGGCCGCGGAGAAGCTGTGCTCGCCCTTCGCCAGGCTGCTGGTGGTGTAGGAGGCCTGGCCGCCCGAGACGGGGACGGTGGCCAGCGTGGTGGTGGTGCCGCCCACGGTGTCCTGGAACTTCACGGAACCGGCCGCGGCGGCGGGGGTGACCGTGGCGTTCATGGTGACCGGGCTGAACTGCGGCGTGGTGGCGGACGGCGAGATGGCCAGCGAGGTCGTCGTCGCCGTCGCCTGCGGGGCGTTCACCTTGTACGCCACCGCGGTGGAGGCGGACGGGTTGTAGGCGGCACCGGTCGGGGCGAACTCGGCGGTCAGGTCGTGGTCGCCCGCGGCCAGGGCGTTCGTGGTGAGGACCGCGATGCCGGCGGAGACGGCGACCGGGGAACCGAACGCGGTGCCGTTGTCCTTGAACTGCACCTTGCCCTCGGCGGCCGCCGGGGTCACGTCGGCGGTCAGCGTCACGGTCTCGCCCTGGGTGACCGGGCCGGCCGGGGAGACCGCGAGGGTGGTGGTGGTGTCGGTCTTCACGCTCGGGTCGGTGTTCTGGTACGTCTCGTTGGACGTGAACCAGATCGAGCCGGTGAAGTCGCCGAAGTTCGAGGAGCCGAAGGCCAGCCGGCAGGTGACCTTGAAGGCGTACTCGCCCTTCAGCTCGTTGAAGCCGGCGTCCTTGGCGTAGTCGCGCATGGTCTGCGTCAGCGGGACGACCATCCCGCCGTCGCCGGAGATCGGGTAGATCTCCTTCGACGCGTTGCCGACGACGGTCTGGCCCTCGGCCGGGAAGCCCGAACCGGTCACGGACACGATGACGTTGGTCGCCTCATCGGGGCAGACGTCCGTGGTGGTCAGCGCGATGCCCGTGGTGTCGGTGCCGGTGGCCGGGCTGAAGCTCAGGCCGCCGATCTCGGCGGCGTGCGCGGCCGGGGCCGCGATCAGGCCCGCCGCGCAGGCGGCGACCAGGCTCGCGAGCCCGCCCGCCATGGCCCGCGAGAGCTTGTTCTTGAACACTGTCGTGCTCTCCCTTTTCGGAGTGTGCGAAAGTGACGGAAGCAACAGGGCGTGGATCAGGGGGTCTGCTTGCTGGTGTCGCCGCAGTTGGCGTTGGCGGCGAAGCCGTAGGTGTTGATGACGTCGGTCTTCTGGCAGACCAGCGAGTTCGAGCCGACGAAGACCGTGCTCCACGGCGCCGTGCCGACCTTGCTGGTCGGGATCACGTTGTAGACGTCGCGCTTGACACCGAAGTTGCTGTTCAGCACGGTCGGCGCGATGCCGTCGATGGTGCCGAGGACCGCCTTGCCACGCAGGTCGGCGATCGTCTGCGTGGCCTGCGAGCTGTACTGGGCGATGGAGAACGGCACGATCGACTTGTCGTCGAGGACGCGACCGTCGTGCTCCTGCACCGGGTTGCCGCCCTTGACGTCCTTGATGCAGGGGTAGACGCCGTTCTTCACGTCGGTGTCCGAGATGCCGACGGTGGACTCCCAGAAGCTGCGCGTGCCGGAGCCCGCCTGCGGGAGGTACGCCGTCATGGTGAAGTTGGGAGCGGTGCCCACGTAGTCCTTGTTGCAGGTGTAGATCTGCTTGAGGTCGTTCAGCGTGAGCTTGCGCGGGATCTGGCTGGAGCCGGTGATCGCGTAGGTCACACCGTCCACGGCGAACGGGACGTAGGTGAGGTCCGGGTCGACGGCGCCCAGGCTGAGGCTGGAGGAACGGGCGAAGTCGAGGCAGTTGTCATTCGCCTGCAGGGAGGCGACCAGCGCGTTGCGGCCGGCACCCGAGCCGTTCGGGCGGTCGATGGTGCAGGTCGTGCCGCTCTTGGTGGTGATCTTCGCCGAACCGGTGGCGTCGTAGGAGCCGATCACCTTCTGGCCGCCGATCGTGATCGACTGGGCCATGCCGTTCATGACGTCCTGGGTGGTGTCGGAACCCACACCGGACAGCTGGCGGAAGGCGGGGGCGCCGGAGGGGTCGGCGACGGCGACGCTGGCGCAGACGGTGCCGGTGAGCAGACCGGCGACGCCGACGGCGGCCACCGCGAACTTGCGTATGTTCACTTGCGTTTACCTCTCGGATAGGCTTGCGCCGGGGTGGTGCCCGGCACGGTTGTTTCAGACAGTTCGTTGGCGCGGACCTGTCGTGGTCTCGGGTTCGGGCATCACCCCCTCGGCTCTCGGCCGGCCGTGCCCTTGGCACGCCAGGTCTGGATGCCTGCCGCGAGCCGCGGCGCCACCCTCGGCAGCAGGGGGCCGCAGACGGCCGCGACGAGCCCGGCGAGCAGGGCGATCAGGAGGACGTAGCGCACGGCGCCCAGTACCCACTCGGGCGTACGGGACAACGGGCCCTCGGCGGCCACGGGGACCGGCGGCGCCGGAGTGGACGCCTGGGTGCTCGGCGAGGACGACGGGGAGGGCGTGGAGGCCGGCGGCGGGACGACGGTCTGCCCGCCACCACCGCCCGTGCCGTCGCCGGTGCCGTCGACGGCCTCTTCCTCCTCGGGCGCGGAGGGGCCCGACCGGGAGGCGATGGCGTCGGCGGCCGACTCGGTCTGCTCGCGCAGCGACGCCGGCAGCGGGGCGAAGCCGTCCGGGAGGGTGCCCGCGGTCACTCCGGGCACCTGGCCCTTGCCGACCGCGTACCGCAGCAGCGCGGCGTAGTCCCGGCCCTCCTGCTTGCTGAGCTTCTCGGGGACGGTGGCGGCGTAGGTGAGGAGCGTGAGCGGGTAGGCGTCCTTGACCGCGGCCCTGGGGTCGCTCACCAGGACCCCGCTCACCGGGCCCGGCTTCATGGCCTTCTGGGCGGCGAGCATGGTCGCGTCGGTGGGCGCCACGAAGTCGCCGGAGGCGTTCTGCAGCTTCGCCGTCACCAGTCCGTACCGCCGCGCGGTCGCGGTGTCGGTCACCGCGAGCATGGCCCGCCTGCCCGCCGGCTGCGGAGGGTCCTTCTTGTAGGCCGGCGGCTTGGTGGTCGGGTCCCAGTTGCCGCGGGCCAGCGTGTCGCCGCGGGCGGCGGAGCGGGCCGCGTTGTGCAGGTCGGTCGCGTAGGGGTGCTTGTCGAGGATGCACAGCGGCTGGTCCGGGTGGTCCGGGAACTGCTGGCAGTACGGGTCGCTCTTCGGGAAGCCGTCGACGGGCAGGTCCAGGTCCTTGTAGTACGGGTTGACCGTCATACCCGAGAAACCCGGATCACCGTGGCTGCCCTCGTTGTCGGGTGTGCCGTCGAGGAACTCCCGGGCGGCGGGATCGCTGTCGATCCAGCTCCACAGCTGCGAGGTGGCGTCGGAGAGGGGCTGCGGCACCAGCGCGTCACCGAGGGCGCCGAGGAAGTCCAGGTCCTCGTAGTCGGGGTTGTACTTGATGAACTCCGGATCGTGCCCCAGGTTGTACGGGTTCTTCGCGGTGCTCTCGGCAAAACGCGAATTGCCGTCCTGGTACGACTCGGTGAGCAGCTTGGCGACCAGCCGCGCGGTGAGGTTGAGCGAGGTCAGCCGGTTGCCGTTGCGGGCGCGGACGTCCTCGGAGGCGGAGGACGCCGCATGGCTCTCGACGAAGAACCCGAGGGTCAGCCCGGACAGGGCCACCGGCGCGTAGATCGGCTTGGCGTCCGGAAGGAGCGCGGACCGATCCGCGGCCCGGTTGAGGAACACCATGCCCGGCTCATCCGTGGTCAAGTTCTCCCGGGCGCCGGCGTCGCCCGCCGGCGAGAAGCCGTAGATGGTCTTGCTACCGGTCTGGCAGAGGGTGGGCTGCCAGCGGTGCACGGCCTCGGCGACGAGCTCGGTGCCCAGGGTGGGACGCTCGGCCGCCCCGATCGGGCAGTAGGTGCCGGCCCGTTCGAAGCGCAGCGGGAAGACCAGGCGCTCCTTCCAATTCGTCGCCGACAGTGGCGAGGACTGCAGCAGGCCGTCCGACTGCGACCGGTACGAGGTCCCGTCGACCTCCGTCTCACCGCGGGGGACGACGACGAGCCAGCACGAGCGCCCGCCCGTCTTCCCCTTCGGGACGTCGCCGCAGCCGAGACCGGGAGACTCCGCCGCGGTCTGGACCTCGAAGTACACCTCCCCGGTTCCGCTGGAGCCGGTGCGCGCGTAAGGCACCTCGTTGGTGGTGTTCGAGTCGAAGAACTCGTTGGAGTTGCCCGTGTCGAACACGTCCCCGCTCACGGCGCGGAAGGGCGCGAAGGAGATGTTGCTGCCCGTGGCGGGCGGCGGCAGCGTCTGCGCCGGGTCCTTGAGGCCTCCGTAGCTGAGCTGCCGGGTGTTGGTCCAGGCGCCGGCCGCCTGCCCGCCGGTGCCCGCGCCGAGGTCGGCCGAGCCGCCGAACTGGCACTGCTCGGGGCTCGGACCCGAGGGGGCGTCGCCCCAGCACTGCATGATCTGCAAGTAGTCGGCGGGGTACTTGCTGTCGTCGACGGTGGGGACCGCGCCCTTCCAGGTGATCTTCACGACCTGGTTGACCAGGCTGCTCGTCTGGTCGACGGTCACCTTGAGGCCGGCGAAGTCCCCCTTGCCGGAAACGGTCATCGCGGAGCCGGAGTCGGCCTGCGAGACGGTGGCCGGCGCGGCGGCCGCGGCCATCACCAGGGCGCAGGCGACGAGTACGGCGCGGTGCGCCGCCCGGCGAAGACGCGCGGGGATCACGACCGCCTCCGCTTGGGGTTCAGCAGCGACGTGAGCAGCGGCGGCGCAACCGTCAGTGCCAGCAGCAGCACCGCGGCGAGCACCATCAGGGCACGGCGCGTGCCACCGCCGATGCTGCCGGCGGTGGTGACCGCCGTGGAGTACGCGCCGTCCTCGCCCCCGGAGGCTCCCGTCGAGCCGTCGTTGGTGACCACCTGTCCCGTGTCGGGGTCCACCGAGGGCGAGGCGTCGGTGCCGCCTGACGACGTGCCGTCCGCGTTCCCGCCGGTCGCGCCCGTGGAGGAACCGCCCTTGCTGCCGGCCGTGCCGCCGGACGTACCGCTGCCGGAACCGCCGGAGCCGCCGGAACCCGAGCCGCCCGACGAACCGGAACCGCCCCGGACGACGGTCGAGGTCATGTTGCCGCCGGTGCCCGTGGCGCACTGACGGCCTCCCTGCTTGTCGCAGTCCGCCGGGTAGGGCGCCTTCTTGGCCAGGGTGTTGGTGCCGTCGGTGGAGAAGGTGGGGTTCTGGCAGTTCTTGACGTCGATCGACTCGACGTCGACACCGGGGATGCGGCGCACCTGGTCGAGACCGGCTTTCACCAGGTTGATCGGCAGCGGGGAGAACCCGAGTTTGCCGACGCTCTTCTGGCCTTCGCACAGGAAGTAGTACGCGAACGCGCCGAGGGTCCTGCCCTTCAGCTTGCTGAAGTTGTTCTCGACCTTGGTGGGAACGATCATGTAGCTGTAGCTGGACAGCGGATAGGTCCGGCGGTCGGTGTCGTTGTAGACGCCGTCCAGCTTCTGGGTGAGCGTCTTGTCGTCGATCTGCGCCTTCAGCAGCGCCACCGCCACGTTCCTGTCCGTCGGCTCGACGTAGTAGCCCGCCTTGTTGAGCACCTTGACCACCGGGAACTTCGTGGTGACCTTCGCGTAGGAGTACTCGACGTAGGTGATCGTGCCGACGTTGCGCTGCGCGGCGACGTAGCCGGAGACACCGTTGGAGCCCGCCTGGGCGACGGTGGGGGATCCGGAGATCTTGGGGTAGATGGACGTCGTGCCGCACGGCGTGGCGCGGCCGGCCTTGCGGCAGTAGTCGTCCCACAGCCCGCCGTACTGCTTGGCCATCCAGGTCGTGAACTGCGCGGTGGTGCCGGAGCCGTCCGAACGGACCACGGGGACGACCGGACGTGCGGGCAGCGATGCCGCGAGCGCCGGGTTGTCCTTCTTGATCGCCGGGTCGTTCCAGGTCTTGATGACACCGGTGAAGATCTTGGTGATGACCTCGCCGGACAGCCGCAGGTTGGTCACCTGCCGGTTGCCGATCTTGAGGTTGTACATGAACGCGGTGCCGCCGGCCACGATCGGCATGTACGCGTACTTGCGGCGCGGCGGGGTGTCGACGACACCCGAGTCCTTGATGCCGTAGGGGATCTCGGAGACCGCGAAGTCGACGGTGCCGTTGCGGTACTGGTTGCGGCCGTCCGAGGAGCCGGTCCCGGTGTAGGTGACCTTCATGTTGTACATCTGGACGTTGGCCGTCCACTGGTCGATGGCGTTCTGGCTCCACGTCGAGCCCACGCCCGCTATCGGGACGTACGTCGCGGCGTCCGCCTTCTCGGCGACGGGCAGCGAGGCGCCGAACAGCATCGCCGCCAGCATCAGGGCGAGGGCGGTCAGAGCTCTGACGCGGGAACGTTCGGACGGTGCCGGACGTGCTCCGGGCATGGCGGGTGACTCCTGATCGGTGCGGTCGGTGCCCTGCGTGCGGGCGGGGTGGACGGTCACGGCCGGGTCCCGGTCGTGGTTGCGGCCGTGGCCTGCGCGAGCGGAGCCGGACGCCGGCTCATGCGATCCGCGTCACGGCGGGAGGCCAGCACCCGCCGGTGCTGCTGGCCGCGGGACAACTCGCCCGGCCCGCGGCCTCCGAGGACGCGGGCCAGCAGGAAGAGCAGCAGCACGAGCGCCATCAGCAGCCCGGCGCAGCCGAACCCGCGGGCGATCATGTTGGGCTGTGGAGAGGCCACCAACTGGAAGGTGGCCAGCGGCAGCGAGACCTGGGGCCCGCTCAGCGGGTCGGCGTTGAGCGAGGGGTTGGCTCCTGCGGTGAGCAGCACCGGCGACGTCTCACCGATGCCGCGGGCGGTGCCGAGGATCACAGCGGTCGTGAGCCCGGAACGGGAGGTCGGCAGCACGACGGTCCAGATCGTGCGCCACTGTCCCGAACCGAGCGCGTAGGAGGCCTCGCGCAGGGAACTCGGCACCAGGCGGATGACCACGTCGGCCGCGCGGATGATGATGGGCAGCATCATCACGCTCAGCGCGAGCCCGGCGGCGAGGCCGGACTTCTCGAAGTGGAGGATGAGGATGAACGTGGCGTAGATGAACAGGCCGGCCACGATCGACGGCAGCGCGGTCATCGCCTCGACCACGGTCCGTACGAAGCGGGCGTAGGCGCCCGGAACCTCGTTGAGGAACACCGCGCACATCAGGCCCAGCGGCACGGTGATCGCCAGCGCGATGCCGATCTGCTCCAGGCTGCCGACCATCGCGTGCAGCACACCGCCCTGGGTGAGCGGCGCCAGAGGGCCCGTGCCCCCCATGTTCTGGGTGAAGAAGTTGAGGTGCGTCAGCGCGGGTCTGCCGCGGTACAGGGCGTATCCGACCACGAAGAGCAGGGCCAGCAGGAGCAGCGCCGCCAGACTCTGCCAGATCACGGCGGCGACCCGGTCGCGCACCGCGACGCGGTTCTGGTCGAGGGAGACCAGCACCGCGTACAGGCCGATGAAGAGGACGTAGGCGACGACCACGAAGCCCAGCAGCGAGTCGAACGGGGCGATCCAGCCGAACAGCAGGAACGTCAGGGCGACGGAACCGGCCAGAGCGCCGCCCAGTGCCAGCCGGTCCTCCGTCGTCACGGGCGAGGTGCTGCGGCGCACCTCCGGCCCGGCGTCGTCCTCGCGGATCGGCGTCGTCGTCCGCAGTGTCTTGAGGAGATCGGTCATTTCAGGCCTCCGCCCCCGCGCCCGAGCGACTGCGCGCCACGATCGAGGAGGCGATGAAGTTGACGATGAGGGTCATGACGAAGAGGGAGAGACCCGCGGCCATGAGGGCCGACATGCCGAGTTCGCTCGCGGATCCGTAGCGGAGGGCGATCAGCGACGACACGGAGAGGGCGCCGTTCTGCAGGATGTGCGGCTGTATCTCGAACACCGGCGAGATGATCATGTAGACCGCGATGGTCTCGCCCAGGGCCCGGCCGAGGCCGAGCATCGTCCCGCCGATCACGCCGCCGAGCCCGAAGGGCAGGACGACGGAGCGGATCATGCCCCACTTGGTGGCCCCGAGCGCGAACGCGCCCTCACGCTCGCCGGGCGGTGCCTGGGCGAACGTCTCACGCATGACCGAGCAGGCGATCGGGGTGACCATGAGCGCCACGACCATGGCGGCGATGAAGGTGGAGGACGTGTAGACCGTCATGCTCGCGAGCGGGTTGTCGGGCTCGGCCCCGGTCACCTTGAAGATCGGTATCCAGCCGAAGTACGTGGAGATCCAGCGGGAGAGTCCGACGACGTGCCCCTGCAGGAAGAACGCCCCCCACAGGCCGTAGACCACGCTCGGCACCGCCGCCATGAGGTCGACGAGGCTGACCAGGAACCGCTTCAGCCGCCGCGGCGCGTACTCCGAGATGTACAGCGCCGTGCCCAGCGCAAGGGGCAGGGCGAAGCAGATGGCGACCAGGCCGATCAGCACCGTGCCGGTGAGCACCGCCGCGATGCCGAAGTGGTGGGAGTCGGGCTCCCAGGCGGTGGTGGTGAGGAACGAGAAGCCGGCGACGCTCAGCGCGCCCCAGGCGCGGTAGGTGAGGAAGAAGCCGACCAGCAGCATGATCGCGAGCACCGCGGCACCGCTGCCGCGGGCGACGAAGCGGAACGCGCGGTCCGCCGGCTCGGGGGACGAACGGATGTCGCGCGGTACGTCGTCGGCGGCGGGGCCGGGCTCCGTGCCGGTGAGACCGGGAAGGAGGGAGGTCATCGTGCCACCGCCCCGATCCGGGTGACGCCGGACGCGGCGGTCGCGGCCTGGACGGCGGGTGCGGCGGGTGCGGCGGGTGCGGCCTGGACGGCGGTACCCCGCCGGGCCCGCCCGTCGCGGGGTTCCTCCGGTTCTCCTCGCGTAGACCGCGCGGGCGCCGATGCGCGCAGGCCGCGCAGCCGCGGGCGCTGGGCCGTGCCCTCGGTCAACTCTGCGACCGGGACCGCGGCCAGGAAGCGACCGAGGTTCTGCTGGCACTCGCGCAGGCGGTGGTAGGTCCGCCCGGACACGGCGACGTCCCTGCCGCCGAGTTCGACGCGCCACGTCCAGGTGCCGCCCGCGTCGGCCATGGACAGCTGCGCGCGGACCTGGGCGATGTGCTCGCGGAGCAGCAGCACGGCGGCCTGGCACTCCACGAGGGAGGCGTAGGTGCCCGCACTGCGGCCCAGTTCCCGGTTGTTGGCGCCGACCAGCCGCCAGCCGACCGCGGCCGCCGCTCCGGGGCGGTCGTGCCGGTCGCCCCGCTCGTCGCGGCCCCGCCGGTCCGGGCCGTCGGGTCTGGCTCCCCCGCCGGGTCTCGCCGTACGCGACGAGCCCTCCTGGGAGGACCCGGGATCCTCCGGGTTCTCCGGTCGCGCGGGCGATGAGGCCTGTGGCAGGGACCTGCCACTCGCGTGAGCCGACATGTACAGAACGCGTGGCCGGACCATGGCGGCCGACCTCCCTCCCCTTCGCGCCGGTGCGCCTCAGGCCGAAAAACGCGTCCTCAGGCGGCACTGACAGTCGCGGGCGATGAGGGGGCTGCGTTCAAGGAAGAGTGAAGGCCGAACGGAGAGAAGATGAACGAGACGTGCAGGTCCACGCAAGGTGATCGGGATCAGGGCGCCGGTGACACTCCGCACCCGAAATGGGGTACATGGGGGATACACGCACACGTATCACCCGCGTCCGGCGTCCTCATACGACGGAACGGGCCGTCAGATGAATGGGACTCACCCCGTGACACCTCATGCCCGTGACGCTTTTCCGCCATTTCGGATCGCCCTGGCGGGTGTCGGGGCCTTATGCGGAACCTTCACGGAATCCGACGACCGCCCGCACGGCGGCGGCCCGGGCGAGAAGCGGAGGGACCCCGCGGTCCCGTACCGCGGGGTCCGGAATGCCGGCCGGAGTGACCGGCGCCGGAGGGGGCGGCGGATCGCGCCGCGCTCTCGCCCCGGCGGCCGGCAGGGCAGGCGAGGGGTCAACTCGCCTTGCGCAGCACCTCGACGACCTTGCAATCGATGTCGCCGGAGGCCGCCTCGGACCCCTGGGCGCTCGTGTCGACCGCGTCCCCCGGGGCCAGGTCCGTCGTGTTCGCCACGGCCTCGGCGATGCGGCCTCCGCCGGCGTCCACGAACTCGATGCGCACCTGGTAGTCGGAGGCCTCCGAACTGTGGTTGGTGACGGTCACCTCGGCACTGGGCCACTTGCTGAAGTCGGCGAGGCCGCACGAGGTGACCTTCGCGTCCCGCGGGGCCGCCTTCTGGCCGCTGTCCCCCGCCGGGGACGCGGTGGATGGGGAGTCGTTCCCCGAACCGCTCTTGTCCTCACCGGTCTTGAGGGCGAAGGCGACGCTGCCGCCGATGACGACAACGATGGCGACGACGCCGAAACCGACTATCTTCCCGGCACCCTTTTTCTTCGGCGGCCGGCTCCAGTCCGGCTCCTGATGCGGTGGGTAGTGACCCGGTGGCGAGGCGTGCGACGGCTGAGACATGGTGAACCCCCTGAGGCTCGGATGTGAAGACACCGTGGCAGAGCTTCACCATGCGCGCAGAGACAAGAGCTGTCTGTAATGTGGCCGTGACCGATCCGGTATAGATCATTCCTGATAAGTCTGGGTCAGGGGTCCGATCGGGTTCGCGAGGCCGGGGCCTCGCCGGCCACCGGCTCGGCGGGGAGCGACCGCACGACGGTGCGGTCGCCCCCCTTCGGCCGGGGAAGTCCCCGGAAAGGTCAGCCGGTCAGACCCCGGCGCGTCAGCAGCGGCTCGATGCGCGGCGCCCGGCCCCGGAAGCCCTCGAACGCGGCCATCGGGTCGACGCTGCCGCCGCGGGAGAGCAGTTCACGGCGGAAGGTGTCGCCGTTCTCGCGCCGCATGCCGCCGTTCTCCTTGAACCACTCCACGGTGTCGGCGTCGAGCACCTCGCTCCAGATGTACGAGTAGTACCCGGCGCTGTAGCCGTGGGCGAAGATGTGGGCGAAGTAGGTGCTGCGATAGCGCGGCGGGATCGCGGGCAGCGCCAGCCCGGCCTCCTTCAGGGCGGCGGCCTCGAACTCCTCCGCGTCGCCGGGGTCGTGACCGGCCGGGATGGTGTGCCAGGCCCAGTCGAGGACGGCGGCCGCGAGGTACTCCACCGTGCGGAAGCCCTGGCCGAAGCGCTCCGCGGCCTCCATACGGGCCACCAGTTCGGCGGGCATGGGCTCGCCGGTCTCGTGGTGGCGGGCGTAGTGGGCCAGCACCTCCGGCCAGGTCACCCACATCTCGTTGACCTGGGAGGGGTACTCGACGAAGTCGCGCGGGACGGCCGTACCGGAGAAGAAGGGGTGGCGGACCTCGGAGAACAGGCCGTGCAGCGCGTGGCCGAACTCGTGGAAGAGGGTGTTGACCTCGTCGTAGGTGAGCAGCGCGGGCTCGCCGGCGGCGGGCTTGGCGACGTTCAGGTTGTTGACCACCACGGGCTTGCGGCCGAAGAGCGCCGACTGGTCGACCAGGCTGTTCATCCAGGCGCCGCCGCGCTTGGAGGCGCGGGCGAAGAAGTCGCCGAGGTAGAGGCCGAGGGGCGAGCCGTCGGCGTTGGAGACCTCGAAGACCCGGACGTCGGGGTGGTAGCCGGCGAGGTCGGTGCGCTCGGTGAAGCCCAGCCCGAAGACCTGGCCCGCGGCGTGGAAGACGCCGTCCCGAAGGACCCGGTCCAGCTCGAAATAGGGGCGCATGGCGGCGGTGTCGATGTCGTACTCCGCCTTGCGGACCTTCTCCGACCAGTAGGTCCAGTCCCAGGCCGAGAAGTCCTCCAGGCCGGAGGCGGCGGCCAGGGCGGCCGCCTCGCGCTCGGCGTTGGCGACCGCGGGCGGGACGAGACGTGCGAGCAGGGAGGTCACGGCCTCGGGGGTGCCCGCGGTCTGGTCGGCGACGACGTACGCGGCGTGGTTCTCGTAGCCGAGGAGGGCGGCACGCTCGGCGCGCAGCCGGGCGAGCCTGGCGGTGAGTTCGCGGTTGGAGGTCAGGCCGCGGCCGAGCGAGGCCGTCAGCAGGCGCTCGCGCAGGGCGCGGTCGTCGAGCGAGGCCAGCTCGGACTGGTTGGAGAAGTTCTTCAGGCTGAGGACGTACTTGCCGTCGTGGCCGAGGGCGGTGGCGTTGGCGGCCGCGGCGGCGACGGCGTCGCCGGAGAGGCCGGCCAGCTCGTCCGCGCTGTCGAGCACGAGGGCGGCGGCCTTGGTGTCGGCGAACAGGTTCTGCTCGAAGGCCGTGGAGGCCTCCGCGATCTCGGCGTTGAGCGCCCTGAGCCGCTCGCGGCCGTCCTCGGTGAGCTCGGCGCCCGCGCGGACGAAACGGGTGTGGTACCGCTCCAGCAGCCGCAGCGCCTCGGCGTCCAGGCCGAGTTCCGCCCGGGTCTCGTACAGCGCCTTCACGCGGGAGTAGAGGGCGGGGTTCAGGTGGATGGCGTCGGCGTGGGCGGCGAGGGCGGGGTTGATCCTCGCCTCGATCTCCTGGATGCCCGGACCGGTGTCGGCGCTCGCGCGGTTGAAGAAGACCTTCGACACGCGGTCGAGCAGGTCTCCGGAGCGCTCCAGGGCGATGATCGTGTTCTCGAAGCCCGGCGGTTCGGGGTTCGCGGCGACGGCCTCGGTCTCGGCGAGCTGCTCGGCCATCCCCTGCTCGAAGGCGGGAAGGTAGTGCTCCTCGCGGATGTCCGCGAACGGCGGCAGCTCGTAGGGCAGGGTGCTCGGGCTGAGGAAGGGATTCGTCGAGGTCACGCCATCGACCTTACGCCCGGCGCCTGCCGCCCGGACGTGGCCTTCCCTGGGATGCCCGGATGGCAGCTGCGCGTACGGACCGCCGGGTGGAGCGCGGCAACCGGACCCGCAGGCCGGTGCTGGACCGCACCATGGCGATCGCCTCGGTCGAGGGTCTGGAGCGGGTGTCCCCGGGCCGGCCGGCGGCCGAGCTCGGGCTCGGCAAGAGCGGGGGGTTCGCCCTGTTCGGGTCCAGGGAGGAGTTGCCGGGCGGCTTCTCCGACAATCGGGGAGGCCGGTCATGCGCTCGCCACATTTGTCACCGTTACGCGGGCTTCGCGTCACAGATGATCAACAGCCCCTTCCGCCCCTGATCGCATGTCGTTGTCCCGGCGAGGCCGGCCACCCCCCGAGGCCGGCGCATGGGAGGTGCGTGGGAGATGACGGACCGGACCCTCTGGTCGTACGCCGAGATCGCCGCTCACATCCGGGTGCAGGTCGACACCGTGCGCTCGTACCGCAAGCACGGGCACTTGCCGCCCCCCGACGTCGTGGAGGGCGGCAAGCCGTTCTGGCACGCCGACACCATCCGTCTGTGGAGTTCCCGGCGCCCCGGGAACCGCGGGCGCCGGGAGTTCGGCTGACGTCGGCCCCGCCGCCGCTCAGCCCGAGCGGGCCGGCTCCGGCTCCAAGTCCGGGTTCACGTCCGGGTCCGGTTGCGGTACGGGCTCCTCCCGCCCGGGGGCCCTGCCGGGGTCCCCGCCCTCGCTCAGCCCGAACCGGTCGTGCAGCGCCTTCAGCGGCCGCGGCGCCCACCAGGTGGCCCGCCCGGTCAGCCGCATCACGGCGGGCACGAGCAGGGTGCGCACCACCATCGCGTCCATGAGGACGGCGAGCGCGATCCCCAGGCCCAGCATCTTGGTGTTGGCGATCCGGGAGGTGCCGATGGCCACCATCACCACCGCCAGGATCACCGCGGCCGCCGTGATCAGGCCACCGGTGCGGCGCACCCCGAAGACGACCGCCGCACGATGGTCACCGGTGCGGTCGTGCTCCTCCTTGATGCGCGACAGGAGGAAGACGCCGTAGTCCATCGAGAGTCCGAAGGCGACGCAGAACATCAGCACCGGCAGCGTGGTCTCGATGCTCCCCGTCGCGGTGAAGTCGAGCAGACCCGACAGGTGACCGTCCTGGAACACCCACACCACCGCACCGAACATGGCGGTGAGGCTCAGCGCGTTGAGCAGTACGGCCTGCAGCGGGATGACCACGCTGCCGGTGAGGAGGAAGACCAGCAGCAGCGTCACCGCGACGATCAGGGCGGCCGCCCAGGGCAGGCGGTCGGCTATGACGTCCTTGGTGTCGACCAGTTGGGCCGCGGTGCCGGTGGCGGAGGCCTTGAAGGGGGCGTCGACCGCGCGGATCCTGCCGACCAGGTCCTGGCTCGCCTCGTCCACGGACTCCGCCTTGGGCAGCACGGTCAGATACGCCGCGCCGTCGGTGGCCCTGGCCGCCTCCGCCGGGCCGGGCGCCGCGGTCCGCCGGCCCTGCGCGTACCGGCCGGCCGGTCCGTCGACGACGACCACGCCGGGCAGCGCGGACAGCCTGCCGCTGTAGTCGCCGAGCTGGTCCGCGGTGGGACGGCCCTCGGCGAGCACGGTGATCGCGCCGCCCGGGTTGCCGGGGAAGCCGTCGCGTATGTGCTGCTGCACGACGTGCGCCTCGGCCGTCGCCGGCAACTGGCGGTCGTCGGCGGTGCCGAACTGCACCTGCAGGAAGGGCAGCCCGAGCAGGACCAGCCCGGCGACCGTGCCGATCGCGAACAGCGGGGCGCGGCGCATCACCAGCCGCGCGAGCCGTGCGTATCCCCCGCCCGGCTCCCGTCCGGCGGCCTCCCCGCTCCGCCGGCGCGGCAGGACGCGGCGCAGGTCCAGGGAGTTGACCCGCTGCCCGAGCAGCAGCAGCGCGGCGGGCAGGATGACCAGCGCCGCCGCCGCCGCGAGCAGCACCACGGCGATGCCGGCGTAGGCGAACGAGCGCAGGAAGTACTGCGGGAAGAGGAACATCGCGGAGAGCGCGGCGGCCACGGTGAGGGCCGAGAAGAGCACCGTGCGGCCCGCCGTGCGCAGCGTGGCGCCGACGGCGGTCAGCGGGTCGGCGCCGGTCTCCAGCTCCTCCCGGAAGCGCCGGACGACGAACAGGGCGTAGTCGATGGCGAGTCCGAGGCCGAGTGCCGTGGTGAGGTTCTGCGCGAAGACCGACACGTCCGTGAACGCCGTGAGGCCCCGCAGCACGGCGTTGGTCCCCAGGATCGCCACGATGCCGACACCCAGCGGCAGTACGGCCGCGACGGCGCTGCCGAACACCATGACCAGAAGCAGGAGGGTGACCGGCAGGGCGATGAGTTCCGCGCGAGCCAGGTCCTCCTGGATCGTGGTCTGCAGTTCGTTCCGGAAGGCGGCCATACCGCCGACCTCGACCTCCACCGCGCCGTGCCTGCCCCGGTACTCGGGGGCGAGACGCTCGACCGCCCCGGCGACGGCGTCGTCGTCACCCCCGATCCGCGCGGCGATCACGGCTTCTCGGCCGTCCTCCGCGCGCAGCGTGGGCGCCCCGGTCGTCCAGTACGAGGTGACGCCGCTGACGTCCTTGTCCGCCGCGAGCCGGCGACCGAGCTCCCGTCCCTCGGCCGCGACCTCCGGGGAGTCCACACCGGCGCCACGGCCGTCGACGAGGAGGATCAGATTGGGCTGCGCGTCCGGGAAGTACCGGTCCAGCGCCTCGGCCGCGTAGGCCGACTCCGAGCCGGGTGCCTCCCATCCGCCGCCGCGCAGCCGGTCCCCCACACCGCTGCCCGCGACCACGGCCAGGGCGGTGAACAGCAGCGCCAGCAGCAGGGTGAGGCGCGGGCGGGCGGTCATGGCCCGTGTCCAGCCCCTCGGCGGGCGCTCGCGGTTGACATCGGACATGGCAGAGGTGTCCCCTCCCCTGAGGAACCGCCGTAAAATGGCGAACACGAGCGATCACTCGCGTTTCCTCAGAATGCGAGCGCCCACTCGTGTTTGTCAACAGTGATTGGGGATTACACGTGCCTGAGGAGCAGAGGCCTCGACGCCGGCAGGCCCGCGGCGAACGGCGCGTGGCGCAGCTGCTGGAGGCGGCCGCCGGAGTGTTCTGCAAGGTCGGCTACACCGCGGCCACCACGAACGCGATCGCCCGCGAGGCGGGCGTGTCCCCCGGCACGCTCTACCAGTTCTTCCCGAACAAGGAGGCCATCGCCATCGAGCTGGGCGGCATCCTCAACCAGCGGATGCGCGAGGGGCACGGGGAGCTGTTCACCCCCGAGAACGCCTCGCTCCCGCTGCGCGAGATGCTCGAGGTCATCGTCGACCCGATGATCGAGTTCAACTGCCAGAACCCCGCCTTCCTCGCCCTCGTGCACGACAGCGACGTCCCCGGCACGGTCGTCATGGAGCACGACGTGCTGCACAGCTCCCTGCTGGAGCGCGTGGAGAACCTGCTCGGCCTGCGCGCCCCCGCCCTGTCGGCCGTCGAACGGGGCCGGGTGTCCGCGATGGCCTTCGGCCTGTTCAAGGCCGGCCTTGCCCTGATCCTGGCGCACGAGGGCGCCGAGCGGGACGCGTACGTCGCAGAGGTCAAGGCCGCGCTCTACGGCTACCTCGCCCCGCACGTCGGCACCGGGGCCGTCGCGATAACCGAACCCGGCCGGGCCCCCGCCGCCACCGCCTGAGACCGCGGACCGCACGGCCCCCACTCCCCCGGCGGCCCGCCTCAGCCCCGCAGCGCCCGGTCCGCCGGTTCCTCGTTCGGCGCGTCCGCCTCCGGTGCGCCCGCACCGCCGGGCACGGCGCCGCCGGAGGCCACCACACGTCCGGGCGACGCCGCACCCGCCCGGGCCGAGCGGCGCCCGGAGAGCATCTGCGCCACGCTGCCGACCCCGGCCACGGCCAGGGAGACACCGAGGCCCAGCGCGACGGCGTACAGCGAGTTGGACAGGGCGAGCCCGCCGAAGTAGCCCAGGCCCACCGAGTACGTCGCCCAGACCGCCTCGGCCACGCCCGCGCCGATCACGTAGCGGCGGGCCGGATAGCGCAC
The DNA here is from genome assembly GCF_035918135.1 of Actinacidiphila glaucinigra. Classification (NCBI taxonomy): domain Bacteria; kingdom Bacillati; phylum Actinomycetota; class Actinomycetes; order Kitasatosporales; family Streptomycetaceae; genus Actinacidiphila; species Actinacidiphila glaucinigra. The sequence continues at coordinate 5,689,445 of NZ_CP109144.1, read as the reverse complement.
GATGCCCGCCGACAGGCCGCCGACCACCCGCCCGCTGGGCAGGAAGCGGACGGCGACGACGAAGGGCACACCATGCCGCTGTATCCGGACACTGGCCCACTCCAGCAGCGCACGGCGGCGCGGCCGCCGGTAGAGCCTGGTCAGGACGCGCCCGCTGACGGCCCGGCCGGTGCGGTGGATCAGCAGGTCGCCCACGAGGGCGCTGCCCGCGACGACCAGCAGGACGAGCGCGAGGGACAGCCGCCCCTGGGCGGCGAGCACGCCCCCGGTGACCAGGAGCGCCGCGTTGGGCACCAGGGGCGGCGCGGTGGTGGCGGCGAGCACCGCGTACGCCCAGAAGACGTGTCCGTCCCGCAGGTACCCCTCGAGGCCCGCGGTGAAGTCGAGGGCCGACACGATGCCTAAAACGTCCATACGGCCGCCCCTCTTCCCGCCCCGGCCCGTCCCCCGTGTCCCGTCCCAGACCTCAAAACTCGCAGGGCGGCGACGAAGGGGGCAAGGCGATTTCGCCGGGATCGGGGCATTCCCAGGGTTTTCCCGGGGGCGCCTCATCCTCAGGTACGGGGCCGAGGGCTCCGGCTCTGGCTCGGGGAGTACACCCGGCGTACTCCCCGCGGCCCGGGCGGCCCCGGCGTGCGGCGGCTCAGCGGCCGAGCAGTTCGCCGCCGTTGCACTGCAGGATCTCCCCGGTGATGAAACCGGCCTCCGGGGAGGCGAGGAAGACCACCGCGGAGGCGACGTCCTCGGGCCGTCCGACCCTGCCGACCAGGGTCCGGCCGGCCCTGCGGGTCAGCTCGGCGGCGTCGAGCCGGGCGCCGAAGAACTCGGTGCCCGCCACCGTGCCCGGGGCGACGATGTTGCAGGTCACGCCCTGCGGACCGAGCTGGGCCGCCAGGGAGTGGTTCCAGGCGTGCAGGGCGGCCTTGGAGGCCCCGTAGGAGCCTCCGCCGCGCAGCGCGGCCACGGAGGTGACGGTGATGACCCGGCCGCCCTCGGGAAGTCGGTCACGTACGGATTCGGTCACCAGGACGGCGGTGAGGACGTTGCGCTCGAAGTCGCCGCGCCAGCGGGCCAGCACGCCGTGCGGGCCGGCCCCGATCGCCAGTTCCCTGCTGCCCGCGTTGTTGACCAGGACATCGATGCGCCGGGGCAGCCGTGCGAGGGTCGCCTCCACGTCGTCTGGATCCGCGAGGTCGCAGACGACCGGGGTGACGTCGTAACCATGGCGGGAGCGCAGGTCGTCGGCGGTGGCCCGCAGCACCTCGCGGCGCCGGCCGACGATGGTCACATGGTCGCCGGCCTCGGCGAAGAGGGTGGCCACCGACCGGCCGATGCCCGTTCCCCCGCCGGTCACCACGACGTGCCGGCCCACACTTGCGTTCTGCGACATCACGCTCCGCCCCTCCAGAAGGGACAGCACGTTACGGGACCCCGGGTGCGCAACCGACACGGGGGTCAGCCATGATGCGGATGGCGTAGAAGATGCGTAGACATGACCGAGATCACACTGGCTGGAACGTAACCTTTTGGTTTACGAGGGGGTCTAACCGAGCGAAGACACCGGGCTCCCGGCGGACTCGGTGAGATGATGAGCGGGTTGTCTTTGGGGGACAGCCCGGTCGCCATGCCGGGGCGAACTGCCCGGAGAGCTTTGAGCGGCCCTCCCGGGTGGCTGGTCCCGGCTGGGCGAGCGCACCCAAAGAACGCCCGGTACGGACCCGTGGGGGGATCCGCTCCGGGAAACGGGAGCGCCCCGTGCCGAACCCGTGGGGGGATTCGGCGCGGGGCGTTTCTCTTTGCGCGGGGCGCTCGCGTCAGCGGGCCTCGACCGGGACGTAGTCCCGCTCGACGATGCCCGTGTAGACCTGGCGCGGACGGCCGATCCGGGAGCCCGGCTCGGTGATCATCTCGTGCCACTGGGCGATCCAGCCGGGGAGCCGGCCGAGCGCGAAGAGCACCGTGAACATCGTGGTCGGGAAGCCCATGGCCCGGTAGATCAGGCCGGTGTAGAAGTCGACGTTCGGGTACAGGTTGCGCGAGACGAAGTAGTCGTCGCTGAGGGCGTGCTCCTCGAGCTTCAGCGCGATGTCCAGCAGCTCGTCGGACTTGCCGAGCGCGGAGAGCACGTCGTGGGCGGCGGCCTTGATGATCTTCGCCCGGGGGTCGAAGCTCTTGTAGACCCGGTGCCCGAAGCCCATCAGGCGGACGCCGTCCTCCTTGTTCTTCACCTTGCGGATGAAGGCGTCCACGTCGCCGCCGTCGGCCTGGATGGCCTCCAGCATCTCCAGCACGCTCTGGTTGGCGCCGCCGTGCAGCGGGCCCCACAGTGCGTTGATGCCCGCGGAGATCGACGCGAACAGGTTGGCCTGCGAGGAGCCGACCAGACGGACGGTGGAGGTGGAGCAGTTCTGCTCGTGGTCCGCGTGGAGGATGAGGAGCTTGTCCAGGGCGTCGACGACGACCGGGTTGAGCTCGTACTCCTCGGCGGGCACGGCGAAGGTCATCCGCAGGAAGTTCTCGACGTAGCCGAGGTCGTTGTGCGGGTAGACGAAGGGGTGGCCGACCGACTTCTTGAACGCGTACGCCGCGATCGTCGGCAGCTTGGCGATGAGCCGGATCGTCGACAGGTAGCGCTGCTTCTCGTCGAACGGGTTGTGGCTGTCCTGGTAGAAGGTCGACAGCGCGCTGACCACGGAGGACAGCATCGCCATCGGGTGGGCGTCCCGCGGGAAGCCCTGGAAGAACCGTTTGACGTCCTCGTGGAGGAGCGTGTGCTGCGTGATGTCACCGCGGAAGGCGGCGAGCTCGTCGACGGTGGGGAGCTCACCGTTGATGAGAAGGTACGCGGTCTCCAGGAAGGAGCCGCGCTCGGCGATCTGCTCGATGGGGTACCCGCGGTAGCGGAGGATTCCCTGCTCGCCGTCGAGGTAGGTGATCGCGGACTTGTAGGCCGCGGTGTTGCCGTAGCCGCTGTCCAGGGTGACCAGGCCGGTGTTGGCACGCAGCTTGCCGATGTCGAAGCCGTTGTCCCCAACGGTGCCCCCGATCACCGGGTAGCTGTACTCGCTGTCCCCGTACCGCAGTACTACAGAGTTGTCGCTCACGTCATTCCCTCACCGACGTCGTGCCTCTTCTTCGAGGTTGGTAGGTGCCCTGACTACCCCTACTGTCCCCCATTTGGCGTGACCACGTGCACTCGGGGTCGGTCGAGGAGCCGAATGGTGGCACCCAGTGCCTATTTTGCCGCCCGCGCCAGCCGATGGTCGAGAGCCGTGAAGCGTCTGCCTGCGGAGACGGTGCGGACCGCCTGGCCGATCGCCCTGCGCGAACCCACGAGCACCACCAATCGCTTTGCCCGGGTAACAGCGGTATAGAGCAGGTTCCGCTGGAGCATCATCCACGCCCCGGTGGTGACAGGGATCACGACGGCGGGATATTCGCTGCCCTGTGACCGATGGATCGTCATCGCGTAGGCGTGTGCCAGCTCGTCCAGCTCGTCGAAGTCGTAGGGGATCTCCTCGTCCTCGTCGGTCAGCACGGTGAGCCGCTGCTCCACCGGATCCAGGGAGGTGACGACCCCCACTGTTCCATTGAAGACGCCATTGGCGCCTTTTTCATAGTTGTTCCGGATCTGTGTGACCTTGTCGCCGACACGGAAGGTCCGGCCGCCGAAACGCCGCTCCGGCAGGTCGGGGCGGGCCGGGGTGACCGCCTGCTGCAGGAGGCCGTTCAGCACGCCGGCGCCCGCGGGACCGCGGTGCATGGGGGCGAGCACCTGGACGTCACGGCGCGGGTCGAGGCCGAACCGGCGGGGGATGCGGCGGGCCGCCACGTCCACCGTGAGCCGGGCCGTCTCCTCGCCGTCCTCCTCCACGAAGAGGAAGAAGTCGTCCAGCCCCTGGGTGACCGGATGCGCTCCGGAGTTGATCCGGTGCGCGTTGGTCACCACGCCGGACTGCTGAGCCTGCCGGAAGATGCGGGTCAGCCGCACCGACGGGACCGGGCCCCCCTCGGCCAGCAGGTCGCGCAGCACCTCGCCGGCGCCGACGCTCGGCAGCTGGTCCACGTCACCGACGAAGAGCAGGTGGGCTCCCGGCGGCATGGCCTTGACCAGCTTGTTCGCCAGCAGCAGGTCGAGCATCGAGGCCTCGTCGACGACGACCAGATCGGCGTCGAGGGGCCGCTCCCGGTCGTACGCGGCGTCGCCGCCCGGCTTGAGCTCCAGCAGCCTGTGGACCGTGGAGGCCTCGGCCCCGGTCAGCTCGGCCAGCCGCTTGGCCGCCCGGCCCGTGGGCGCGGCCAGCACGACCTTGGCCTTCTTCGCCTGCGCCAGCGCCACCACGGACTTGACCGTGAAGGACTTGCCGCAGCCCGGGCCGCCGGTCAGCACGGCGACCTTCTCGGTGAGCGCCAGCCGCACCGCCTGCTGCTGCTCGGGGGCGAGGTCCACGCCCGTCCGTTCGGCGAGCCAGGTCAGCGCCTTGTCCCAGTCCACGTCGCGGAAGGCGGGCAGCCGGTCCTCCGTGCCGCGCAGCAACCGCAGCAGCGAGCCGGCCAGGGAGATCTCCGCCCGGTGGAAGGGCACCAGGTACACCGCGCGCACCGGGTCGCCACCGCCGTCGGGTGCGGGCACGGGCTCGACGACCACGCCCTCCTCGCCTGCCAGCTCCGCGAGGCAGTCGATGACCAGGCCGGTGTCCACCTGGAGCAGCTTCACGGCGTCCGACAGCAACTGCTCCTCGGGCAGGAAGCAGTTGCCGTTGTCGGTCGCCTGGGACAGCGCGTACTGGAGACCGGCCTTGACCCGCTCGGGGCTGTCGTGCGGGATGCCGACGGCCTGCGCGATCCGGTCCGCCGTGAGGAAGCCGATGCCCCAGACGTCGGCCGCCAGCCGGTAGGGCTGGTTCTTGACCACGGAGATCGACGAGTCCCCGTACTCCTTGTAGATCCGCACCGCGATCGAGGTGGACACGCCGACGCCCTGGAGGAAGACCATGACCTCCTTGATGGCCTTCTGCTCCTCCCAGGCGGCGCCGATCAGCCTGGTGCGCTTGGGGCCCAGCCCGGGGACCTCCACCAGCCGGGCCGGCTCGCGCTCGATGACCTCCAGGGTGTCGGTGCCGAAGTGCTCGACGATCCGCTCGGCGATGCGCGGGCCGATGCCCTTGATCAGCCCCGAGCCGAGGTAGCGCCGTATGCCCTGGATCGTCGCCGGGAGGACGGTGGTGTAGTTCTCCACGGTGAACTGCTTGCCGTACTGCGGGTGGGAGCCCCAACGGCCCTCCATGCGCAGCGACTCGCCCGGCTGGGCGCCCAGCAGCGAGCCGACCACGGTCAGCAGGTCGCCGCCGCCCCTGCCGGTGTCGACCCGGGCGACCGTGTACCCGTTCTCCTCGTTCGCGTACGTGATCCGCTCGAGGACGCCCTCGACGACGGCCGGTCTCAACTCCCCCACGGCGCGGGCCACCTCCTCGGATCTGCGTCGTGATCCGACGGTACCGCCCGGCCCCGACAGGCCGCCGCGGCCTGTGGACAACTCCGCCCGGCCGACCCCCCGGAATGTAACGATCCGGTTTCATGCTCTTGCCTCGAAGCATGTAATCGATTCCAATCCTCTTTGTAATCGATTCCATGAGGAGGTGGGACGGGTGGCGAGCATCAAGGACGTGGCATCACGCGCCGGTGTTTCCGTCGCGACGGTCTCCCGCGTGCTCAACGACCACCCGGCGGTCCGCCCGGACACCCGCACCCGGGTGCTGGAGGCCGTGGCCGAACTCGGCTACCGACCCAACGCGGTGGCGCGCTCACTGCGCACCGACCAGACCCGGACCCTCGGCCTGGTCATCAGCGACGTGCTGAACCCCTTCTTCACCGAGCTCGCCCGCTCGGTGGAGGACGAGGCCAGGGCGCTGGGCTACAGCGTGATCATCGGCAACGCCGACGAGCGGCCGGAGCAGCAGGACCACCACATCCGCACGCTGCTGGACCGACGCATCGACGGGCTGCTGGTCAGCCCGACCGACGGCGGTTCCCCGCTGATCCTGGACGCGGTGCGCTCCGGCACCCCGATGGTCTTCGTCGACCGCTGGATCCCCGGCATCGGCAACGACGTCCCGGTGGTCCGCACCGACGGCTGCGACGCGGTGCGCGACCTGGTCGCCCACCTCCACGGCCTGGGCCACCGCCGTCTGGCGATCATCGCGGGCCCCGCCGCGACCACCACGGGCCGCGAGCGGGTGCGCGCCTTCCGCGAGGCGCTGGCCGCCTTCGGTCTGCCGCTGCCCGACGAGTACATCGGCCAGGGCGACTTCCAGGCCGACAGCGGGCGCCGGGCGACAGCCCGTTTCCTGGACCTGCCGGTCCCGCCCGACGTGGTCTTCGCCGCGGACAACCTGATGGCGCTCGGCGCCATGGACGAGATCCGCGCCCGCGGCCTGCGCGTGCCCGACGACATCGCGCTCGCCGCCTTCGACGACATCCCGTGGTTCCTCCACACCGATCCGCCGATCACCGCGATCGCCCAGCCCACGGGCGAGCTCGGCCGCGCGGCCGTGCGCTCGCTGATCGACCGGGTGGAGGGCAGGCCGGCGCCGTCGGTCACCGTGTCCGCCCGTCTCGTTGTCCGCCGCTCCTGCGGCGCGTCCGAAGGGAGCCCCCGTTGAGCACGAGCAGCCCCGAGCTCCTCCGCATGGAGGGCGTCCGCAAGGTCTTCCCCGGTGTGGTGGCCCTCGACGGCGTCGACTTCGACCTGCGCGGAGGCGAGGTGCACGTCCTGCTCGGCGAGAACGGCGCGGGCAAGAGCACCTTGATCAAGATGCTCTCCGGCGCCAACCGCCCCGACGGGGGCCGGATCCTCGTCGACGGCGGTGAGGTGCGCATCCATGGTGCGCAGGACGCCGAGAAACTGGGCATCGCGACCATCTACCAGGAGTTCAACCTCGTCCCGGCGCTGAGCGTCGCCGAGAACATCTTCCTGGGCCGCCAGCCGCGCCGATTCGGCCTGGTGAACCGCAAGCAGATGAACGCGGACGCCGCCGCCCTGCTGGCCCGGGTCGGCATCGACGTCGACCCGCGCACCCCGGTCTCCGAACTGGGCATCGCCCGCCTGCAGATGGTGGAGATCGCCAAGGCGCTCAGCCTTGAGGCGCGCGTCCTGATCATGGACGAGCCGACCGCGGTGCTCACCAGCGAGGAGGTCGACAAGCTCTTCCGGATCGTGCGCCAGCTGCGCGAGGACGGCGTCGGCATCGTCTTCATCACCCACCATCTGGAGGAGATCGCCGCCCTCGGCGACCGCGTCACCGTCCTGCGCGACGGCCGCAGCGTCGCCCAGGTGCCCGCGAGCACCATCGAGGACGAACTGGTCCGGCTGATGGTGGGCCGCAGCATCGAGCAGCAGTACCCGCGCGAGCGCGCCGAAGCGGGCGCGCCCCTGCTGCGGGTCGAGGGCCTCACCCGGGGCGGCGTCTTCCGCGACGTGACCTTCGAGGTGCGGGCCGGCGAGGTCGTGGGTCTGGCCGGGCTCGTCGGGGCCGGGCGCACCGAGGTCGTCCGCGCGGTCTTCGGCGCCGACCCGTACGACTCCGGGACGATCGAGGTACTGGGCAAGCGGCTGCGCCGCCACGACGTCAACGCCGCCATGGACGCGGGCATCGGCCTGGTGCCGGAGGACCGCAAGGGCCAGGGCCTGGTGCTGGACGCCACCATCCAGGAGAACCTGGGCCTGGTAACCCTCGGCCGGGCGACCCGCGCCGGGTTCGTCGACCGGGCCGGGCAGCGCAAGGAGGCGGACCGGATCTCGGGGCAGCTCAAGGTCCGCATGGCCGGGCTCCACCAGCACGTGCGCACTCTGTCGGGCGGCAACCAGCAGAAGATCGTCATCGGCAAGTGGCTGCTGGCCGACACCAAGGTGCTCATCCTCGACGAGCCGACCCGGGGCATCGACGTCGGCGCCAAGGTCGAGATCTACCAGCTCGTCAATCAGCTCACGGCCTCCGGCCACGCGGTGCTGATGATCTCCAGCGACCTCCCCGAGGTGCTGGGCATGAGCGACCGCGTCCTGGTGATGTCCCAGGGCCGGATCGCCGGTGAACTCCCCGCGCACGAGGCCACCCAGGACTCCGTCATGGCCCTGGCCGTCGGTACAGCGCCCGCCGAGGGCGGCAACGCAACAGCAACGAAGGATGTGGAGGGCTCCCGTGGCCACTGACACGCTCAAAAGCAGTACGGACACGGGCGGCGTCGCCGCGGCACGCCGTGTGCTCCTCAACAACGGCGCGCTCAGCGCCCTGGTGGTCCTGCTCGTGGCACTGTCGTTCCTCTCGGGCGACTTCCTGTCCACGCAGAACCTGCTCAACGTCGGCGTCCAGGCGGCCGTCGTCGCCATCCTCGCCTTCGGCTCCACCTTCGTGATCGTCGCGGCCGGCATCGACCTGTCCGTGGGCTCGGTCGCGGCGCTCTCCGCGACGGTGCTGGCCTGGAGCGCGAGTTCGGCGGGCCTGCCGGTGTGGCTGGCGGTCGTGCTGTCCGTCGCCACGGGTGTCGCCAGCGGCCTGCTGAGCGGCCTGCTGATCTCCTTCGGCAAGCTGCCGCCGTTCATCGCGACCCTCGCGATGCTCTCGATCGGCCGCGGCCTCACCCTGGTGATCTCCCAGGGCAGCCCCATCGCCTTCCCCGACTCCGTCTCCCACCTGGGCGACACCATTGGTGGCTGGCTGCCGGTCCCGGTCCTGGTGATGATCGTCGCGGGCGCCGCCACGGCGATCATCCTCGGCCGCACCTACATAGGCCGCGCCATGTACGCGATCGGCGGCAACGAGGAGGCGGCCCGCCTCTCCGGCATCCGGGTCAAGCGCCAGAAGATCATCATCTATGCGCTGTCCGGCCTCTTCGCGGCGGTCGCCGGCATCGTGCTCGCCTCCCGTCTCGCCTCGGCGCAGCCTCAGGCGGCCTACGGCTACGAGCTGGACGCCATCGCGGCGGTCGTCATCGGCGGCGCCAGCCTCTCCGGCGGCGTCGGCAAGGCGTCCGGCACGCTGATCGGCGCGCTGATCCTCGCCGTCCTCCGCAACGGCCTCAACCTGCTCTCGGTCTCCGCCTTCTGGCAGCAGGTCGTCATCGGCGCGGTCATCGCGCTGGCCGTCCTGCTCGACACTCTGCGCCGCCGCGGCTGACCGCCGCGCGCACCCCGGACCCCTTCTTCTTCTCCGCACCACACCAGCAAGGAACTCCCATGCGCACCAAGCTCGTCTCCGCCACCACCGTCGCCGTCGCCGCCCTCGCGCTCACCGCGACCGCCTGCAACTCCGGCTCCGGCTCCGGCTCGTCCTCCGACGTCAAGGTGGGCCTGTCGGTCTCCACCCTCAACAACCCCTTCTTCGTGCAGCTGAAGGAGGGCGCGCAGGCCGAGGCGAAGAAGGAGGGCGTCGACCTGACCGTCACCGACGCGCAGAACGACGCGTCGCAGCAGGCCAACCAGCTGCAGAACTTCACCAGCCAGAACGTGAAGTCGATCATCGTCAACCCGGTGGACTCCGACGCGGCCGGCCCCTCCGTCAAGGCCGCCAACAAGGCCGGCATCCCCGTCGTCGCGGCCGACCGCGGCGTCAACAAGGCCGAGCTCGCCACCACCGTCGCCTCCGACAACGTCGCCGGCGGCCGGCTCGCCGCGAAGACCCTGGCCGATTCGCTGGGCGGCAAGGGCACCGTGGTCGTCCTCCAGGGCACCGCGGGCACCTCCGCGGCCAACGAGCGCGGCCAGGGCTTCAACGAGGGCATCAAGGCCTACCCGGGCATCAAGGTCGTGGCCCAGCAGGCCGCCGACTTCGACCGCACCAAGGGCCTGGACGTCATGACCAACCTGCTGCAGGCCCACTCCGACGTCACCGGCGTCTTCGCCCAGAACGACGAGATGGCCCTCGGCGCCATCAAGGCGCTCGGCGACAAGGCCGGCAAATCGGTCAAGGTCGTCGGCTTCGACGGCACCCCCGACGGCCTCACCGCGGTCAAGGGCGGCACCCTCTTCGCGTCCGTGGCCCAGCAGCCGAAGGAACTCGGCAAGCTGGCCGTGCAGAACGCGGTGAAGGCCGCCAAGGGCGAGAAGCTCAGCAGCCTGGTGAAGGTCCCGGTCAAGGTCGTCACCGAGAAGAACGTCGCCGACTTCTCCTCCTGACGGACGACCGGTCCGGCTGAACACCCGAAGGGACACGCAGATGCACGGCCACGACCTGCTGGTCGTAGGGTCGGCCAACGCCGACCTGGTGATCCACGTCGACCGGCGCCCGGATGCCGGTGAGACGGTCCTCGGTTCCGACCTCACCACCCACCCCGGTGGCAAGGGCGCGAACCAGGCCGTCGCCGCGGCCCGCCTCGGCGCCCGCACCGCGCTGCTCGCGCGGGTCGGCGACGACGCCCACGGGCGGCTGCTCACCGGCTCGCTGACGTCGGCCGGCGTCGACACCGCCGGCGTCCTGAGCGGCGACACCCCCACGGGCGTCGCGCTGATCACCGTGGACCCCTCGGGCGACAACAGCATCGTGGTGTCGCCGGGCGCCAACGCCCGGCTCACCCCGGCGGACGTGACCGGTGCGCGCGAGCTGCTGGCCGCCGCCAGGGTGGTCTCGCTGCAACTGGAGATCCCCCTGGAGTCCGTGGCCGCCGCGGTGGCGGCGGCCACGGAGGCCGGCACGCGGATCGTGCTCAACCCCTCGCCCCCCGCCGCGCTGCCGCGAGAGGTGCTCGCCGGCTGCGACCCCATCGTGGTCAACGAGCACGAGGCACGCGTCCTGCTGGGTTCGGAGGCCGGGGACACCCCCGAGGCGTGGGCGGCGGGCCTGCTCGCGCTCGGCCCGCGCTCGGTGGTCGTCACCCTCGGCCCGGCGGGCGCGCTCGCCGCGACGGCGGACGGCACCGTGCGCATACCCAGCCCGCGCGTGGCGGCCGTCGACACCACCGGCGCCGGCGACTCCTTCACGGGGGCGCTGGCCTGGCGGCTGGGGGCGGGCGACGACCTGGTGACCGCCGTGCGGTTCGCGGTGCGGGTGGGCGCCGCCGCCGTCAAGAAGCCGGGTGCGCAGGAATCCTTCCCCACCCTCGAAGAAGTGGGTCAGCTGTGAAGAAGTCCGGAATCCTCAACCGCCATCTGGCGGGAGCCATCGCCGTGCTGGGCCACACCGACCTGGTGGTGGTCTGCGACGCGGGGCTCCCGATCCCTCCCGGGCCGATCGTCGTCGACCTCGCGTTCCGGGCCGGCACGCCGTCCTTCTCCGAGGTCCTCGACGGCCTGCTGGAGGAACTGGTGGTGGAGGGCGCGATAGCGGCCAAGGAGGTCCGGGAGCACAATCCCGAGGTGACCGCCCGGCTCGACGGGGCCTTCCCCGACCTGGAACTGGTGCCGCACGAGGAGTTCAAGGCCCGCACCCGGCAGGCCCGCCTCGTCGTCCGCACCGGCGAGTCCCGGCCGTACGCCAATGTCATCCTGCGCTGCGGCGTGCCCTTCTAGGCCGTACATCCGTCCGGCTGCGGTCGGCGGGCCGGGCGGGCGAATCGCGCGTAGCGTCCCGACCATGAGCGACCGACCGCTGAAGGACGAGGTGCTGGAGGAGCTGGGGGACGACCGGCTCCGGGAGATCACCGGGCTGCTCGGGACCGACGCCGATCAGGCGCAGCAGGTCGTGGGGAGCGCGGTGGCCTCGATCACGGGAGTGCTGACCGACGACGCGGTGACGCCCGGCGGCACCGCGGAGCTGTGCCAGGCCATGGAGCAGGCCGCGAACGAGCCCGAACCGCTGCCCGCCGCCGCCATCGGCTTCGCCGGGCTGCAGGGCGGTACGGGGCAGGAACCGGGCCGTGGAGTGCTGGCCGCCGTGCTGGCCAAGGTCGCCGCCCCGGCGGCGCGGGCGGTGGCCAAGCGGACCGGGCTCCCGGTCGAGGCGGTCACGGCGGCGCTGGAGACGGTGATCCCCGTGATGGCGGCCGTACTGGCCCGGCGGGCCCGAGAGAAACGCTGAACCGCGGCAGGCCGGGCGGACATGGCGAAAGGGGTCCGGCAAGCCGGACCCCTTTGGCGTTCCCCTCCCTCTGCGCGATGCCCCGAGCCCCCTCCGGGCGCCACGCTCTCCCCCACTCAAGACCCTTGTGAGGCCCCCCTCCGGGTCTTGACGCTACGTAGACACACCGGCCCCGGGGATGGTTGCACGGCTTCCGGAAGAAATTTCAGAGATTTCTCAGAGCACGTGCCGGCGGTACCTGGCGGCCGTCTCGGCCAGCACCTCGGCCCCGTCCCGGGCCCACAGCGCGGGGTTGAAGATCTCCACCTCGACGGCTCCCGTGTAGCCGGCCGCGTCCACCAGCTCGCGGAACCCGCGCAGGTCGACGCAGCCGTCCCCGAGCTGGCCGCGGCCCAGCAGCACGCCCTCGGGGAGCGGGGTGACCCAGTCGGCGAGCTGGAACGAGGCGATCCGGCCGCCCGCGCCGGCCCGCGCGACGCCCTCGGCCGCCCGGTCGTCCCACCACAGGTGGTAAGTGTCCACGACGACGCCGACCTGCCGTGCGGGGAAGCGCTCGGCGATGCCGAGGGCCTGGGCGAGGGTCGACACGACGCAGCGGTCGGAGGCGTACATCGGGTGCAGCGGCTCGATCGCCAGGCGCACCCCGCGGTCCTCCGCGTACGGGGCGAGCTCGGCGACCGCGTCGGCGACGCGTTCACGGGCGCCGGCGATGTCGCGGTCCCCGGCGGGGAGGCCTCCGGAGACCAGGACGAGGGTGCCGGTGCCCAGGCCCGCGGCCTCCTCGACGGCCGCCCGGTTGTCGGCGAGCGCGGCGGCACGCTCGTCCGGATCGGAGGCGGTGAAGAAGCCCCCGCGGCAGAGCGTGGTGACCGTGAGCCCGGCGTCGCGCACCAGCTTCGCGGTGGCCTCGACGCCGTACTCCCGCACCGGCCCGCGCCAGAGGCCCACGCCGGGGACACCGAGCGTCACCAGCCCCTCGACCAGCTCGGGGAGAGGCAGTTGCCGCACGGTCTCCTGGTTGACGCTGAGCCGGGCGAGGTCGCCGGAGGACCGATTGTCAGTACGCAATGTCACACTCCGTAAACGGAGAGAAGTCGGCGGACGCGCGAAGCGGCGAGTGCCGGGTCGGGGAAGAGCCCGATCCGGTCGGCCAGTTCGTAGGCGCGGGCCAGATGGGGGAGGGAGCGTGCCGAGTGGAGACCACCGACCATCGTGAAGTGCGACTGGTGGCCGGCCAGCCAGGCGAGGAGGACGACACCCGTCTTGTAGTGGCGGGTGGGGGTGCCGAAGAGGTGGCGGGACAACTCGACGGTGGGGTCGAGCAGCGCCCGGAAGCCCGCGACGCCACCGGGGCCGGTGCCGCTGCCGTCTTCGTCGTCGTCCAGCAGGCGAACGGCCCGGGCGGCGAGCGGCGCGAGCGGATCGAAGACGCCGAGCAGCGCGTGACTGAAGCCCCGGTCGTCGCCGGCGATCAGCTCGGGATAGTGGAAGTCGTCACCGGTGTAGCAGCGCACGCCGTCGGGGAGGCGGCGGCGCAGCTCGACCTCGCGTCCGGCGTCGAGCAGGGAGATCTTGACGCCGTCGACCTTGCCGGGGTGGGCGGCGATCACCTCCAGGAAGGTGTCGGTGGCCGCGTCCAGGTCCGTGCTTCCCCAGTAGCCCTCCAGCGCGGGGTCGAACATCGGGCCCAGCCAGTGCAGTACGACGGGCCCGGCGGCCTGGCGCAGCAGGTGGCCGTAGACCTCCAGGTAGTCATCGGGGCCCTTCGCGACGGCGGCCAGCGCGCGCGAGGCCATGAGGACGGCCCGAGAGCCCGCCGCCTCGACGACGGCGAGCTGCTCCTCGTAGGCGGCCCGGATGTCGGAGAGGCCGTACGGATGACCGAACTCGGTGGGCTGCAACTGGTCGGTGCCCACGCCGCAGACGATGCGGCCGCCCTCGGCACGGGCCTCGGCGCAGGACCGGCGGATCAGTTCGGCGGCCCCGGCCCAGTCCAGGCCCATGCCGCGCTGGGCGGTGTCCATGGCCTCGGCGACACCGAGGCCGTGCGACCACAGGTGGCGGCGGAAGGCCAGCGTGGCCTCCCAGTCCAGCGCGGCGGGCCGGTCGGCCGCGGTGCGGAAGGGGTCGGCGACGACATGGGCCGCCGCATAGACGACGCGCCTGCGCGGCTCACCCGGCGTCGTGGGGGCTCCGGCGTGGGCGGAGGGCTCGGTGCGCGGCCGGTACGCGTACAACTCGCCCGATTCGGTGGGGAGGTGGAGGAGTGTCACAGCGTCAGCTCCGGTACGTCGAGCCTGCGGCCCTCGGCGGAGGAGCGCAGGCCCAGTTCGGCGAGCTGGACACCGCGGGCGCCGGCCAACAGGTCCCAGGTGTAGGGCTCGTCGAGGTGGACGTGGCGCAGGAAGAGTTCCCACTGGGCCTTGAAGCCGTTGTCGAACCCGGCGTTGTCCGGGACCTCCTGCCACTGCTCGCGGAAGACCTCCGTGGCGGGCAGATCGGGGTTCCAGACCGGCTTGGGGGTGGTGGAGCGGTGCTGGGCACGGCAGTTGCGCAGCCCCGCGACGGCCGAGCCCTCGGTGCCGTCGACCTGGAACTCCACCAGCTCGTCGCGGTTGACGCGCACGGCCCAGGAGGAGTTGATCTGGGCGACCGCACCGCCCTCGAGCTCGAAGATGCCGTAGGCGGCGTCGTCGGCCGTGGCGTCATAGGGCTTGCGCTGCTCGTCCCAGCGCTGCGGGACGTGCGTGGTGGCGAGCGCCTGCACGGACAGCACCCGGCCGAACAGCTCGTGGAGGACGTACTCCCAGTGCGGGAACATGTCGACGACGATGCCGCCGCCGTCCTCCGCGCGGTAGTTCCACGAAGGGCGCTGCGCCGCCTGCCAGTCGCCCTCGAAGACCCAGTAGCCGAACTCGCCGCGGACGGAGAGGACCCGCCCGAAGAAGCCGCCGTCGATCAGCCGCCGGAGCTTGAGCAGGCCGGGGAGGAAGAGCTTGTCCTGGACGACGCCGTGGCGCACTCCGGCGGCGGTGGCGAGGCGGGCCAGCCGCAGCGCTCCGTCCAGGCCGGTCGCAGTGGGCTTCTCGGTGTAGATGTGCTTGCCGGCGGCGATCGCCTTGGTGATCGCCTCCTCGCGGGCGCCGGTGACCTGGGCGTCGAAGTAGATCTCGGTGGCGGGGTCGGCGAGCACCGCGTCCAGGTCGGTGGAGACCAGGGCGGGGTCCAGACCGTGGCGGTCGGCGAGGGCGCGCAGCGCGTGCTCGCGGCGGCCGACGAGAACGGGCTCGGGCCACAGCACGGTGCCGTCGCCGAGGTCGAGCCCACCCTCCTCCCGCAGGGCGAGGATCGAGCGGACGAGGTGCTGGCGGTAACCCATACGGCCGGTGACGCCGTTCATGGCAATTCGCACGGTCCTGCGTGTCACGTGGAATTCCTCTCTGCGGCGGATCGCCGAGCGGCAGCAAGCGCTTTCTCCCTTATCACGCTAACCGCTGCCGAACAGCTTCGACAAGAGGGGACAGAGCGAAGGGAAAGCGCTTACCCACCTCCTGACGTGGAGTCATCCCGCCGGATGCGGGGGCGGCCGCGCTCACGGCACCTCACCCTCGCCCCGGTCGCGGCCCGTCCCGGCCCGCACGGCGGCAGCCCCCGCGGTCGCACATCCGGCACACGCCAGGCGCCCAGGGTCCTGTTCGGCGAGTGCCCGCAGCAGGGCGTCCCCGCGCTCGGCGGCGGCAGTCACCCCCCGAGCGCCGACGCGCCTGCCGGGCGGGGGACTTCGGCACGACGAACCGGGCGCCGGCGCGGGAGTGCGCGGTGCGCTCGTCGACCGCACCCGGCCACCGGCGCCGGCGCAGGTGCGACGGCGTCACAAAGGCCCCGGAGGACGGCGACCGAGGGCTCCGGAGCGGGGTCGGCCGACAGCGGCGGCGGCGCGTTACGGCTCCGAAATGAAGGGAGAAAGCGCATTCCCCCACCGCAACCCGACAGCGGTGGAGGGCCCCGGCAAGGTGCCGTGCGACTCCGCTCCCCCACCGGCCCCCGAGGTGAGAACATGTGCGGCTACGGGCGGAGGGCCCGGGGAGGACCGACCCGGAGGAAACAGACGAGATGGCAGTGACCCTCGCCGACGTGGCGGCGCGCGCCGGAGTGTCCGCCGCGACCGTGTCGCGTGTCCTCAACGGCAACTACCCGGTCGCGGGCAGTACGCGCGAGCGGGTCCTGCGGGCCGTCGACGACCTCGACTACGTCGTGAACGGGCACGCCCGCGCGCTGGCCGCAGCCACCTCCGACCTCGTCGGGGTACTGGTCAACGACGTCGCCGACCCCTTCTTCGGGCTGATCGCCAGCGCCGTGCAGGGCGAGATCAGCGGCGGCGCCGAGCAGCCCTCCGGACTCCCCGCGGGCGCCGGGAAGCTCGCCGTGGTCTGCAACACCGGGGGCTCTCCCGAGGCCGAGCTCAACTACCTGACCCTGCTGGAGCGGCAGCGCGCCGCGGGCGTGGTGCTCACCGGGGGTGCCGTGGAGGGCACCGGCCACAGCACGGCCGTCGCCGGCCGCCTCGCCCGGCTCGCCGCCTCCGGCACTCGGATCGTGCTGTGCGGCCGCCCGCCCGTACCGGAACTCGCCGACCTCGCCGGCCCCGCCGCGGACTCCGTCATGACCGTCGCCTTCGACAACCGCGGCGGTGCGCAGCGCCTCACCGAGCACCTGCTGGCCCTCGGCCACCGCACCATCGGCTACGTCGCCGGCCCCGCGGAGCGCAGCACCACCCGGCACCGCCTGGAGGGCCACCGCGCGGCCCTGGCCGAGGCCGGGCTCGCGGGCTCCCCCGCCGAGCTCGACCGCCTCACTGTGCACGGCTACTACGACCGCTCCTCCGGCTACGACGCGGCGCTGGAACTGCTGCGCCGCGAGCCCGGGCTCACCGCGGTCGTCGCCGCCAACGACACGGTGGCGCTCGGCGTCTGCGCGGCGCTGCGCGAACGCGGGCTGCGCATCCCCGAGGACATCTCGGTCGCCGGCTTCGACGACCTGCCCTTCAGCGTGGACGCCGCGCCCGCGCTCACGACGGTGCGCATACCGCTGCAGGAGGCCGGCGCCCGCGCCGGGCGGCTGGTCATGGGACGTCAGGCGCCGCCTCCCGGCGGGCTGGCGACCGTGCGGACGGAGCTGATGGTGCGGGCCTCGACGGCGGCACCACGGAAGGGCGCATAGCCGCCCGCGGGGGGCGCCGGCACCTGTTCAGGACCACCCGGCGGGGATACCTTTGACCCGGTCAAAGAAATTTCCGGAGGGAACCCGCCGTGACCGTCCAGGAGATCCGGGCGTTCAACCGCTTCTACACGAACCTCATCGGCGCGCTCGACTACAGCCGCCATCTGCACACCCCTTACACCCTCACCGAGGCCCGCGTGCTGTACGAGCTCGCCCACGCCGCCGGCGGCGGGCTGGACGCCGCCGACCTGCGCACGGCCCTGTCCGTGGACGCGGGGCAGCTCAGCCGGATGCTGGCGGCCTTCGAGGAACGGGGGCTGGTGACCCGCGCGCCGTCACCACGGGACGCCCGGCGGCAGCGCGTGGAGCCGACATCCGACGGCCGGGAGGCCGCCCGGCTCCTGGAGGACCGGTCACGGGAGGCGGTCGCGTCCATGGTCGGCGGGCTCGCCCCGGGCGACCGCGCACGCCTGACACAGGCCATGCGCACCGTCCGCGACGTCCTCGGCGCCGCCGCCGCGGCGGAGGCCCCTCCCGGGCCCCGGGTCCGGCTGCGCGAGCCGCGCCCCGGTGACCTCGGCTGGGTGGTCCAGCGCAACGCGGAGGTCTACGCCGAGGAGTACGGCTGGAACGCCGAGTACGAGACCCTCGTCGCCCGGATCGTCGCGGGCGGCCACGAGCGGGCGTGGATCGCCGAACTGGACGGCGAACGTGCCGGCTGCGTCTTCTGCGTACGCGACGACGCGCCCGGCACGGCACGGCTGCGCCTGCTGCTGGTGGACCCGGCGGCCCGGGGCCACGGCATCGGCCGCCGGCTGGTCGAGGCCTGCGTCGCGCACGCCCGCGCGGCCGGCCACCGCGAGCTGGTGCTGTGGACGAACGACGTCCTGGTCTCCGCCCGGCGGATCTACGAGGCGGCCGGTTTCGAGCTCGTCGGGGAAAAGCCGCACCGCAGTTTCGGCCGCGATCTCGTCGGGCAGGACTGGCGGCTGGTGCTGTAACGTCCGAAAAGTGAAGCTCGCGTTCTCGACCCTCGGCGTGCCGGGGCTCCCCGTGCCGGACGTCGTCCGGCTCGCCGTGGAGCACGGCTACCACGGCGTGGAGCTGCGCGCGGGCCACGAGGAGCCGGTGCACAGCGGCCTGACGGAACGACAGCGTGCCGAGGTGGCCGGGGAGTTCCGGGACTCCGGTGTCGCGGTCCTGGCGGTCGCCTCCTCCGTGCAGGTGGCCGCTCCCGGCGAGGACGCCCCCGCGCTGCGCGGGCTGCGCGACCACGTGCGCCTCGCCGCCGACCTCGGTGCCTCCTACGTACGGGTGTTCCCCGGCGCCGGTGACGACGACGGGGACGCCGCCGACACCCGGGCGGCCCGGCGGCTGGCGGCGGTGGTCCCGGAGGCGGCGGACGTGGGCGTGCGCGTCCTGGTGGAGACCCACGACTCGCACCGGACCGGCGCGGACGTGGCGCGGATCCTGGGGCTGGTGGGCCATCACCACGCGGGCGCGCTCTGGGACGTGCTGCACCCGTGGCTGGGCGGGGAGCAGCCCGAGCACACCTATCCGGTGCTCGCCCCCTACCTGGGCTACGTGCAGGTCAAGGACGTCTCCTCGGCGGAGGACACCACGCCGCTGCCGCTCGGCCACGGGGCGCTGCCGCTGGCCGGCACGGTGGAGGTGCTCAGCCGCGCGGGCTGGGACGGCTGGCTGTGCTGGGAGTACGAGAAACGCCGGTACCCGCAGGTGCGGGCGCTGCCGGAGCTGCTGTCGCGGGGGCGTTCGCACCTGCTGCGGCTGCTCGGCGAGTCGGCCTGAGCCCGGCGCCCTCGCCCCGGCCCGGCCGGATCGACCCCAGCGACCCCAGCGACCCCAGCGACCCCAGCGACGTCACGCCGGACACCGGGACGAGGAGGGAGAACGGCGCCGCAGCGGAGGCGTCGTACGTCCGCGGCAGGAGACCCCAGGCGCCGAACCCGAACACCGTGGTGATCCATGCGGCCGATCGGGCCGCAGGCGCCCTCGTCGTACGCGGCGACGCCGATCCCCGCGAGGGCGAGGCCCATGCCGGCCGGCCGGAGCCGGCCGGGCCGCTCGCCCGGCAGGCCGACCGCAGAGCGGTCAAGAGCACCAGCGAGGACAGCCCGGCGGGCATGCCCGGGTCCATGCCGATGAAGAGCGGGCCGGACTTGGCGACGCCGAGGACGAGTCCGACGGCGACGATCCGGCACAGCGGGACACCGGGCCGGCGGACGAAGAAGACCGCGGGCACGGCGGCGGCCAGGAAGCGCAAGGCGCAGAAGAGCAGCGGCGGGAAGCGGCCGAGCCCGACCTCGATGACCACGAAGTTGACGCCCCGGACCGCGGCGACGAGGACCGCGAGGGCCAGATGTGCCGGACGCATCGCTCCAGCATCGGGCACCGTACTCTTAAGCACTGGCGAGTGTTGCCGCACTGCCGGATTCAGCGTTGCTGAACGATGCGCCCCTGGCGCCCGGGATGACGAGGTGAACGGATGCTGGACCTGGCCCGGCTGCGGGCGCTGCACGCCGTACATGTGCACGGATCGGTGGGCGCGGCGGCCACGGCTCTCGGCTACACCGCGTCCGCGGTGTCCCAGCAGATCGCCAAACTGGAGCGGGAGACCCGTACGACGCTTCTGGAGCGGCAGGGCCGCGGCGTGGCCCTGACCGAGGCCGCGCAACTGCTGGCGGAGACCGCGCAGGAGCTGATGGCGATCGTGGAGCGGGCCGAGGTCGCGCTGGAGGAGCGGCGCGGCCGGCCCACCGGGCGGCTGACCATGGCCGCCTTCCCGACCGCGGCGCGCGGTCTGCTCCCCGAGGTGCTGGCCGGGCTGACGGCCGCCCACCCGTCGCTGGAGCTGCGGCTGGTGGAGGAGGGCGCGCACCTGTCGGTCGACCTGGTCTCCCGCGGCGTCGTCGACCTGGCCGTGGTGCACGACTGGGACATCGCCCCGCTGCCCGCGCCCGAGGGGCTGGAACGGGTGGTGATCGGCGAGGACCACTGCGACGTGCTGGTTCCCGCCGCGCATCCGCTGGCGGCGCGCGCGGCGCTGGTCCGCGAGGACGTCGTCGACGAGCGGTGGATCTGCCAGCCGCCCGGGCACGTCTGCCACGACTGGCTGGTGCGGACCCTGCGGGAGGCGGGCACCGAGCCCGACCTGGCGTTCCAGGTCGCCGAGTACCAGACGCAATTGGCACTGGTGGCGGCCGGGCTGGGGATCGCGCTGGTGCCGCGGCTGGGGCGCGGGCCGGTGCCGGACGGCGTGGTCGTGGTGCCGCTGGAGCCGGCGCCGGTGCGACGGTTGTACGCCTTGTGGCGGACGGGGGCGTCGCGACGTCCGGCCATCACGGAGACGGTCCGGGCGTTGCGCGTTCACCACCCCTGGGTCGTTGCCTGACCATGGGCGGATGTCACCCACCCGCAGGGAACCGTTTCCGTACCGATCCCGTCCAACCGGCGTGCTGCCCGGAAGTCTCCGCAAAGCGGTGTCGGCCACGCTGCTGGCTGCGTCGCTGACAACCCTCTCCGCCGCCTGCGGCCGGCAGCAGCCCGCCACCGGCGTACCCCCCTCCGACAACGCCGGTGGCGGCCCCTCCACCTCCGCGATCGCCTCCGTTTCCGCGGACCCGGCACCGTCCGCCTCGGCGTCCACCGTGCAATCCCCCCCGGCCGACGGGGCGGTCTCCACCCGCCGCGTGTACTTCAGCCAGACCACACGCGGGGTGCCCGCGGTGCACACCGTCCTCGACGGGGAGCGCGACCTGAGCCGCTTCCCCGGCTACTTCATGAAGTCGGCACCGGAGATCGCCGACGACATCGCGCGGCGCGCCGCGCGGACAGACTTCTCCCGCTCGGTCCTGGTCGCCTGGACCCGGACCACCGGCTGCAACAGCACCAAGGACGCCGCCCTCTTCCGAAGCGGCGACCGGCTGGTGCTCGGCCTCGCGCAGACCCCGACGGGCCAGTGCCTGGTCGCCAACCGGGTCGTCGTCGTGTTCGAGGTGCCGCGCGACCGGATGCCGAAGCGGCCGCGCTTCGCGCAGGAGGCGGACCCTCGGGCCGATCCGCCCGCCCCGGGGAGCACGGTGGCGTTCGGCGGCCTGGAGGACATGCGAAAGCCGGTCGGCCGGCGCAGTTCCGAGGTCACCTCGGCCCGGCAGCTCGACGCCTTCCTCGCCGGTCTGCCCCGCAAGGGGGCGGCGGCGCTGCGCGAACAGCTGGCGCGGCATCCGCGGCGCACGGACGAGCGGCGCTTCGGCTTCGTGCTGACGGGCTGCGGGCCCACCGGAGCCGTCCTGACCATCGGCCGGCGGGAACTGTCGGCCGCGCCCACCGGGGACGAGACCAAGCGCTGCATCCAGGTCGAGCACTACGCGGCGGTGCTCGCGGTGCCGTCCCGGCTCGTCCCGGAGCGTGCCCAACTCATTGACTGACAATAACTTTCCGGCTAAGCGTGTGTGCTTGAAGGTTTCTTTCAGCACGCCCCCCCACCTCCTGCCGGAAGGAGTCCGTCATGCACAGCAGTCCCCACCCGTCCCGCCGTACGGTGCTCGGTGCCGCCGCGGCCGCCTCCACCGCCCTCGCCCTCGGCGTCCCGGGCACCGCGAGCGCGGCCGCGGCCGCGGCCGACCGCAGACGCGTCCGTGCGCTCATCGACCGCATGAGCATCGAGGAGAAGATCGGCCAGCTCTTCGTCATGCGCGTGTACGGCCACTCGGCCACCGCCCCCGATCCGGCCGACGTCGCCGCCAACCAGGCCGAGATCGGGGTCTCCAACGCGGCCGAGCTGATCGCCAAGTACCACGTCGGCGGCATCATCTACTTCGCGTGGGCCCACAACACCCGCGATCCGCACCAGATCGCCGACCTCTCCAACGGCATACAGCGGGCCTCCCGGATACCGCTGCTGATCTCCACCGACCAGGAGCACGGCGCAGTCGCCCGGGTCGGCTCCCCCGCCACGCTCTTCCCGGGCGGGATGGCGCTCGGCGCGGGCGGCAGCACCCGGGACGCCCGCCGGGCCGCGGCCGTCGCCGGGGCCGAACTGGCCGCGATGGGCATCACCCAGGACTACGCGCCGGTCGCCGACGTCAACGTCAACCCCGCCAACCCGGTGATCGGCGTGCGCTCCTTCGGCGCCGACCCGAAGGCCGTGGCCGCGCTCGTCGCCGCCCAGGTGGAGGGCTACCAGCGGTCCGGGGTCGTCGCCACCGCCAAGCACTTCCCCGGGCACGGCGACACCGGCACCGACAGCCACTTCGCACTGCCGATCATCACCCACTCGCTGGAGGAATGGCGGCGCCTGGACGCCCCGCCGTTCCGCGCCGCGATCGCCGCCGGCATCGACTCGATCATGACCGCGCACATCCTGGTGCCCGCCCTCGACGACTCCGGCGACCCCGCCACGCTCTCCCGGCCGATCCTCACCGGCATCCTGCGCGAGGAACTCGGCTACGACGGCGTGGTCGTCACCGACTCCCTCGGCATGGAGGGCGTGCGCCAGAAGTACGGGGACGACCGGGTCCCGGTGCTCGCCCTGAAGGCCGGCGCCGACCAGCTGCTCAACCCGCCGGTCCTGGAGACCGCCTGGCAGGGAGTCCTGGCCGCCGTGAGGTCCGGCGAGCTCACCGAGGAACGCCTCGACGAGTCCCTCACCCGGGTCCTCATGCTCAAGGCGCGGCGCGGGCTGCTCGACGACCCGTACGTCACCCACCGCGACGTGGACCGGGTGGTCGGCACCCGCGGCCACCTGGCCGACGCCGACCGGATCACCGAACGCACCGTGACCCTGCTGGCGAACCAGGGAGCGCTGCCGCTGCCCGCCCGCCGCCGGCTGCTGGTCGTCGGCGCCGACCCGGCCGCGCCCTCGGGCACCGGCGGCCCGCCCACCGCGGTGCTCGGCGCGGCCCTGAGCGGGCTCGGGCACACCGCGCAGGTCCTGTCGACCGGCACCGCGCCGGCGCAGGCGACGATCGACCAGGCGGTGGCCGCCGCACGGGACAAGGACGCCGTGGTGGTGGCCACGTACAACGTCACCGGGGCGTCGACGGGCCAGATCGCGCTGGTGGCCGCGCTCGTCGCGACCGGCGTGCCGGTGGTGCAGCTGGCGATCCGCAACCCGTACGACGTCGCCCGGCTGGACGGGGTGGCCGCGTCCCTGGCCACCTACGGCTGGACGGACGTGTCGATGCGGGCGGCGGCACGGGTGATGGCGGGCAAGGTACGGCCCACCGGGAAGCTCCCGGTGGCGGTGCCGGCGGCGGACGATCCGTCACGGACGCTCTACCCGGTCGGCTGGGGCCTGCGGTACTGAGCGCGCGGGGCGGCCCCTCCCGCAAAGGGGCCACGCCACCTATCCTGCCGAAAACGGGCAACTCGCCCGGGGGGACGGGTGGGGGGCCGCCATGCGCGTGTTGTCGGGACAACTCCTGGGAGCGGCATGGCTGGTCGCCGTGCTGCTCGTCGCCTGCTCTCCCGGCCCGGGCGGCACGGGCAGCGCGGCCGCGGGCCCGGCCGTCTCGCCGGCCACGCACGACGCGGTCTTCCTCGACCGGGGCGACTGCGCGGCCGGCGACCGGGTGGGCGCCTACCGGGAGGTGGTGTGCTCGGGCCCGGGCGCCCGGGCCCGGGTCGTCAGCCGGCTCTACGGGCTGCTGCCCGCCTCGCCCTCGCCCGCTCCCCCGGCCGCCACGCGGGCCGGCGACCGCTGCCCGCCGACCACGGACTTCCTGCTCACCGTCACCGCCGCCCGCCCTCAGGGCTACGCCTGCATGCGCAACCTGGCGGCCCCGCACCCCGGGGACCCGGGCGGGGGCGGCGGGCCCCGGACGATCGCGGGCGACTGCGTCTACACGTCCCGGAAGGGCCGGGTGAAGGAGACGCCCTGCGACGGTTCGGGCCCGCACGCCCCGCAGTTCCGGGTCGTGGAGCTGGCCCGCGGCCGCGGGTCCTGCCCCGCCGGGACGGCCCTGTACATCGGGGTGGGCGGCGGGCCGGCGGGCGTGGGATGCGCCCGCCGGCTCTGACAGCCGGTCAGAAGGGCAGGCGTCCGGCGGCCTCGGTGCTCTTGTCGAGCTTGGCGTCGTACGACGCCAGGGGCCTGGCCGACTCGGGGTCGGCACGCACGGCCGCGGGGGCGACCCCGGCCCACTCCAGCACCTCGGCGGTGGCCTTCGCACGGTCGGCCTCGCCCAGCGCGCCGATGACCGCGCCGTGATTGGCGCCGGGCGCCCACATCACGTACGAGTCGCGCGCGCCCCGCGAGAGGCGGAACGGCTCGGCTCCCCACGGGTCGTTGGCCCCGTACACGAAGAGCATGCGCTTCGCGTGGTGGCGCACCCAGGAGTCGACGTCGTCCATCGCGCGGGGCTGGAAGCGCATCGGGATCGAGCGCGGCACATAGGAGCGCGGCTGGTAGATCCCGGGGTGGCGCAGCAGGCCCTTCAGGTGCGGGGTGGCGAAGGTCGGGGCGCCGAGCTGGGTGCCCGCCTGGTAGTAGTACGGCGTGTAGTACTCCAGGCCCTGGTCGGTGTAGAAGTCGAAGCCGGAGACCGAGTCGACGAAGGAGTAGACGGCGTCCGTGGTGGCGGTCGCCGCGGGCACGTCCGCGCACTCCGACTGCTGGTGGTACTGCCAGAAGGCCCACACCAGGTCCAGCACCACGTTCTCGTACGCCTTGTCCGCGCTGCCCACGGTGGTGAAGGTCAGCCCGTTGTCCGCGGCGTACTTCTCGTAGCGGGCGACGATCTCGCCCCGGCGCACGAGGGCCTCGCGCTGCACGGCGTTCAGCCGCGCCCGGCAGTCGGCGGTGCCGACGGTGCGGAAGAAGCGGGTGTAGGCGGAGTCCTCGTCGTTCACCACGTCGTTGGGGGCGACGTAGGCGACCGTGCCGGCCATGTCGTGCGGGTAGAAGCGGCGGTAGTACGTGGCCGTCATGCCGCCCTTGCTGGCGCCGGTGGCGAGCCAGTTCTCCGCGTAGATCCGTTTCAGCGCCCGGTGGATGCGGTGCTGGTCGCTGGCGGCCTGCCAGATGTCGAGCTTGGACCAGTCGGCGGGGGCCGGGCGGGAAGGGGTGAAGAAGCGGTACTCCATGGAGACCTGGTTGCCGTCGACGATCTGCGTCGGCTCACGGCGGGAGGGGGTCGTGGAGAGGCCGTAGCCGGAGGTGTAGAAGACGGTGGGCCGGTCGGTCCCCTTGTGCAGCACGGTGATCCGCTGCTGGAAGGTCCCCTTGGAAGGGTGCCGGTGGTCCACCGGCTGCGTGTAGTTCAGGACGAAGAAGCGGTAGCCGGTGACCGGCTTCTCCTCGATCAGGCTCATCCCGGGTACCGCCAGGATGCGGTCCTTGATGTCCGGCTCGTCAGCGGTCGCGGTGGCGACTCCACCGCCGGCGGTGCCTATGAGCAACACCAGCGCCAGCAGCCATCTGAGCGCGTTGCGCATGCCCCCTCCTTCGGGGTTCGACGGGCGTCGCCCGTGAACCTATGAGGAGGAAGTGGCCCGCCGCCAGGGGGCGTTGGGCAAAGACCGGCGGCCCGGACCACCGGGGTCCGGGCCGTGGACGCGACAAGGGCGGCCGCCTAGGCGACTGCCTCGCTGCTCTCGTCCTCGCCGACGAAGGTGCGCCACAGCCCGGCGTACCGGCCGTCGGCGGCGAGGAGTTGCTCGTGCGTGCCGTCCTCCACGACCCGGCCGTGGTCGAGGACGACGACCCGGTCGGCGCGGGCGGCGGTGGTCAGCCGGTGGGCGACGACCAGGGTGGTGCGGCGTACGGCGAGCCGGTCGGCGGCGTGGTTGACCAGCGCCTCGGTGGCCAGGTCCAGGGCCGCCGTCGCCTCGTCGAGCAGCAGGACGTCCGGGTCGACCAGTTCGGCGCGGGCCAGGGCGATCAACTGGCGCTGTCCGGCGGAGAGGTTGCGGCCGCGCTCGGAGACGGAGTGCAGGTAGCCGCCGTCCAGCGTGGCGATCATGTCGTGGGCGCCGACGGCGCGCGCCGCGGCCTCCACCTCGGCGTCGGTGGCGTCCATCCTCCCGTAGGCGATGGCGTCGCGGACCGTCCCCTCGAAGAGGTAGGCCTCCTGCGGGACGACGCCGAGCCGCTGCCGGTAGGCGGTCAGGTCGAGTTCGCGGATGTCCTGGCCGTCGACGAGGACGGCGCCCGAGGTCGGGTCGTAGAACCGGGCGACCATCTTGACCAGGGTCGACTTGCCCGCGCCCGTCTCACCGACGAAGGCCACCGTCTGGCCCGCGGGGATCCGCAGGTCGATCCCGGAGAGCGCCTCGGCGCCCTCCTCGATGTAGCGGAAGTGCACGTCGCGGAAGGCGATCTCGCCGCGCAGCCGGCCGACGCCCCGCGGGGACTCGGCGGGCGGGGTGGCGGTCGGTGTGCGCAGCAGCTCGCGGATGCGGCCCAGGGACACGGAAGCCTGCTGGTAGCCGTCGAAGACCTGGGAGAGCTGCTGGACGGGCGAGAAGAACAGGTCGATGTAGAGGAGGTACGCCACCAGGGCGCCGGCGGTGAGCGTGCCCGCGCCGACCCGCTGGGCGCCGACGATCAGCACCAGGGCGGCGGCGACGCTGGACAGCAGCTGTACGAAGGGGAAGTAGACCGAGATCAGCCACTGGCCGCGCACGCGTGCCTGCCGGTAGGCGTCGCTGCGGTCGGCGAAGCGTACGGCGCCGCCGCGCTCGCCGCGGAAGGCCTGCACGACGCGGAGCCCGGCGACGTGCTCCTGCAGGTCGGCGTTGACGACGCTGACCCGTTCCCGGGCCAGCTCGTAGGCCTTGACGGACTTGCGGCGGAAGATCCAGGTGGCGACGAAGAGCACCGGCAGGGTGGCGAAGACGATCAGCGCCAGCTGCACGTCGATCACCAGCAGCGCGACCAGGATGCCGAGGAAGGTGAGCACGCTGACCAGCGCGGTGACCAGACCTGTCTGCAGGAACGTCGACAGCGCGTCGACGTCGGTCGTCATCCGGGTCATGATGCGGCCGCTCAGTTCGCGCTCGTAGTAGTCGAGCCCGAGCCGGTGCAGGTGGGAGAAGATCTTCACCCGGAGCGTGTAGAGCACCCGCTCGCCGGTGCGGCCGGTCAGCCGCGTGGAGCCCCACTGCGCCGCCCACTGCGCGCCGACGACGGCGAGGCCCAGCAGCGCGGCCGCCCAGACGGCGCCGAGCGCGGCCTGCCGCACTCCGGAGTCGATGCCGTGCCGGATCAGGACCGGCAGCAGCAGCCCGGCCAGCGCGTCCACGGTGACGAACACCAGGCTCAGCAGCAGGGGGCCGCGGAAGCCGCGCAGCAGACTGCGCAGGCCGAAGTCCTTCTCGACGGAGGCCGCCGCGTGCTCGTCGACGTCCGGGGTGTCCAGGGCCGGGGGCAGCGCCGCCACCTGCGCCAGCAGCTCGGGGGTCGCGGGCATACCCGCCATGGCCGAGGCCATGCCGCCCGGGCCGCCGCGCACGGCGGCCGGGGAGGGCGCCGCCTGCGACCGCCCGGTGTCCTCGTCGCGGTGCCGGCGGTCCTGCGGCCACAGGGCCGCGGTCACGCCGCCGTCCGCGGGCGCCGCGGCGGCGGGACGTGCCGCCGGGGCCGCGACCGCGCCCTCGCCGGGCCACTCGGCCAGGGGCACGACCTCGCCCGCCGGGTCGTGCGTGACGACGTCCGAGCCGAGCTCGTCGGGGTCGGTGAGCAGCCGCCGGTACAGCGGGCAGCGTGCCTCCAGCTCCTCGTGGGTGCCCACGTCGACCAGCCGGCCGGCCTCCAGCACGGCGATCCGGTCGGCGAGGGCGAGGGTGGAGCGCCGGTGGGCGATGAGCAGGGTCGTGCGCCCCGCCATCACCTCGCGCAGCGCGTCGTGGATCTCCGCCTCGACGCGGGCGTCGACGGCGGAGGTCGCGTCGTCGAGGACGAGCAGCCGCGGGTCGGTGAGGATGGCGCGGGCCAGGGCGACGCGCTGGCGCTGGCCGCCGGAGAGGGTCAGCCCCTGCTCGCCGACGACGGTGTCGTACCCCTCGGGCAGGGCGCTGATGAACTCGTCCGCCTGGGCGTGCCGGGTCGCGGTGAGGATCTGCTCGTCGGTGGCGTCGGGGTGGCCGTAGGCGATGTTGGCGCGGATGGTGTCGGAGAACAGGAAGCTGTCCTCCGGCACCAGTCCTATGGCGTCGCGCAGGGAGTCGAAGGTGAGGTCGCGCACGTCGCTGCCGCCGACGCGGACTGCGCCGCCGGTCACGTCGTAGAAGCGCGGCAGCAGCAGCGAGACGGTCGACTTGCCGCTGCCGGAGGCGCCGACGACGGCGACGGTCTCGCCGGGCTCGACGGTGAGCGAGAAGTCGTCCAGCACGGGGCGGGTGCGGTCGTAGCCGAAGCTGACGTGGTCGAACTCGACGGTGGCCGCGGCCTCGCGGGGCAGTTGCCCGGCGCCCTCCTCCAGGCTGGGGCGGGTGTCGATGAGTTCGGTGACCCGCTCGACGCCGGCCCGGGCCTGCTGGCCGACGGTGAGCATCATCGTGAGCATGCGCACCGGGCCGGTCAGCTGGGCGAGGTAGGTCGAGAACGCGACGAAGGTGCCCAGGGTGATCTGGCCCCGCACGGCCATCCAGCCGCCGAGCGCCAGCATGCCGACCTGCCCGAGCGAGGGCACGGCCTGCAGGGCGGGGCTGTAGCGGGCGTTGAGCCTGACGGTGCGCAGCCGGCCGGCGAAGAGCCGCTCGCTGACCGAGCGCAGCTTGGACATCTCCTGCTGCTCCTGGCCGAAGCCCTTCACGACGCGGACGCCGGTCACCGAGCCGTCCACGATCCCGGCGACGGCCGCGGCCTGGCCCTGCGCGTACCAGGTGGCGGGGAAGAGCCGCTTGCGGCTGCGGTCGGCGATGAACCACAGGGCGGGCGCGACGGCGAGGGCGATCAAGGTCAGCATCGGCG
The DNA here is from genome assembly GCF_035918135.1 of Actinacidiphila glaucinigra. Taxonomy (NCBI): domain Bacteria; kingdom Bacillati; phylum Actinomycetota; class Actinomycetes; order Kitasatosporales; family Streptomycetaceae; genus Actinacidiphila; species Actinacidiphila glaucinigra. The sequence goes on along the minus strand of NZ_CP109144.1, from coordinate 5,660,282 downwards.
AGAGCACGAACATCACGACGATCGACAGGACGAACAGCAGGACGTTGCCGATCATCATGGGCGCCATGAAGAGCAGTCCCTGGATGAGCTGCAGGTCACTGGTGGCCCGGCCGACGACCTGGCCGGTGTTGAGCTCGTCCTGGCGCGCGCCGTCCAGCCGGGTGAGCGAGTGGAACATGTCGGTGCGCAGGTCGTGCTGCACGTCGAGGGCGAGCCGACCGCCGTAGAAGCGCCGCAGGAAGGTCATCAGGTAGACCACGCCCGCGGCGGCGATCAGCACGGCCGCCCAGGGGCCGAGCGGCTTGTCGTGCTTGACGATGACGTCGTCGATGATCAGCTTGGGGACGAGCGGCACGAGGGCCATCACGGCCATGCCGGCGAGCGAGGAACCGAGCGCGAGGCCCACGTTCCCCCGGTAGCGCCAGCAGTAGCGCATCAGCCGTCGGAGCCAGCCCTCGGCCGCCACGGCCTGCCCGGCCTTCGCTTCGTCCTTCGCCGCCACCCGGTGTCCTTCCGTCCCGTCCTTCTCGCCGGAGGATCACAACGCGCTGGAGTGCGGATTTCATCCTCCCGCAACAAAACTACGACGAGGGTCCGACAGCGCTCGGGCGGAGGTCCTACGACACAGCGCACCGAAACGTTTCGCCCGGTGGGACGGGCGGGCCCGGCCGGGGCCGGGCCCCGCCCGGTCACCCCAGGTGGGTCGGCGCGAACATCCGCAGGCACGCGGGGAGCACGACCACCGAGGGGCCTGGCGCCGCGAGGGCGTCCGCGAGGTCGTCCCGCAGCCGCTCGGGACTGGTACGGACCGCCGGGACGCCGAAGGATCCGGCCAGGGCGACGAAGTCCGGCCGGGCCAGTTCGGTCCCGGTGGCCTCGCCGAAGGCGTCCGTCATGTACTCGCGCAGGATGCCGTAGCCGCCGTCGTCGACGATCAGCCAGGTGACGGGCAGGCCGTACTGCCGGGCCGTGGCGAGCTCGGCGATCGAGTACATCGCGCCGCCGTCGCCCGAGACGGCCAGCACGGGCCGGGTGCGGTCCGCGGCGGCCGCGCCGAGCCCTGCCGGGAAGCCGTAGCCGAGGCCGCCCGCGCCCTGGGCGGAGTGCATCGGACCGGGCCACGCGGACCAGGCCCAGTAGGCGAGGATCGTCATGTCCCAGAAGCTGGGGGCGTCCTCGGGAAGGGCGTCCCGCACGGCGGCCAGCACGCTCCGTTCCAGGCCGAGGTCCTGGCTGTCGATCCGCTCCCGGACCCGCTCCAGCAGGGCCGCCACGGCCTCGGGCGCCGCTGCGTCGCGGCGTTCGTCGACGGCCGCGGCGAGCGCGCCGAGGGCGAGCCGGGCGTCGGCGTGGATGCCGAGCGCCGGGTGGTTGGACTCCAGCTTGCCGAGGTCGGCCTCGACCTGGATCACCCGGCCGCGCGGGCGGAAGGTGTGGTAGTTCGAGGAGAGCTCGCCCAGCCCGGAACCGACGACCAGCAGGACGTCGGCGTCCTCCAGGAAGTCGGTGGTGTGCCGGTCCTCCAGCCAGCTCCGCAGCGACAGCGGGTGCTCCCAGGGGAAGGCGCCCTTGCCGCCGAAGGTGCAGGCGACCGGGGCGTCGAGCCGCTCGGCGAGGGCACGCAGCTCGGCCTCGGCCCCCGCGCGCACGACCCCGCCGCCGGCCAGCACGACCGGCCGCGCGGCGTGGGACAGCAGCGCCGCCGCCTCGGCGACCAGCTCGGCACGCGGGCGCAGCGGCCGGGGCTCGGCCGCCAGCTCCCCGACCGGCGGGACGGTGACGGGGGCGAGCAGCACGTCCTGCGGGATCTCCACCCAGACCGGCCCGTACGGCGCGGTCAGGGCCGACTCCCAGGCGGCGGCGAGGGCCGAGGGGATCTGGGAGGCGGTGCGGACGGTGTGCACCGACTTGACGATGTCGCGGAACGACGCCTTCTGGTCGACGAGTTCGTGCAGGTGGCCGTGGCGGCCACCGCCGAGACCGGCGACCGGCACCTGGCTGCCGATGGCGACGACCGGCGCCGAGGCGGCGGCCGACTCCTGGAGCGCGGCGAGCGTCATCAGCGCGCCGGGGCCGGTGGAGACCAGCAGCGGCGCGGCGCCGCCCGTGACGCGGGCGTACGCGTCCGCGGCGAAACCCGCGTTGTTCTCCACGCGCAGGCCCACGTACTCCAGCTTCGAGCGCCGCAGCGCGTCGAAGGCGCCCAGTGCGTGCTGCCCGGGCAGCCCGAAGACGGTCGTCGCGCCGAGCGCCGCCAGGGACTCGACGACCAGGTCGCCGCCGTTCCGCTCGCTCATGCGCGGCCCGCCGCGATCTGCCGGGTCATGATCGTGGTCAGCTCGTACGCGGTGTGGGAGGCCGCGACGCTGGTGATCTCGGCGTGGTCGTAGGCGGGGGCGACCTCGACGACGTCGGCGGAGACCAGGTTGCAGGAGGCCAGGCCCCGCAGGATCTCCAGCAGCTCGCGGGAGGTGATGCCGCCGGCCTCGGGGGTGCCGGTGCCGGGGGCGTGGGCCGGGTCGAGGACGTCGATGTCGATGGAGATGTAGAGCGGGCGGTCGCCGATGCGCTCGCGCAGCTGCTGGGCGACCTCGTCGGCGCCGCGCCGGTAGACGTCGGCGGAGGTGACGATGCCGAAGCCCATCTTCTCGTCGTCGGTGAGGTCCTGCTTGCCGTACAGCGGGCCGCGGGTGCCGACGTGGGAGAGCGCGGAGGTGTCGAGGACGCCCTCCTCGACGGCCCGGCGGAACGGGGTGCCGTGGGTGTACTCGGCCCCGAAGTAGGTGTCCCAGGTGTCGAGGTGGGCGTCGAAGTGGAGCAGGGCGACGGGTCCGTGCTTGCGGGCCATGGCGCGCAGCAGGGGCAGCGAGATCGTGTGGTCGCCGCCGAGGGTCATCAGGCGGGCACCGGTGTCGAGCAGGTCGTCGGCGGCGGCCTGGATGGTCTCGACGGCCTCGTGGAGGTCGAACGGGTTGGCGGCGATGTCACCGGCGTCCGCGACCTGGGCGAGCGCGAAGGGCGAGGCGTCCTGCGCCGGGTTGTAGGGGCGCAGCAGGCGGGAGGCCTCGCGGATCGCGTTGCCGCCGAAGCGCGCGCCGGGGCGGTAGGAGACGCCCGCGTCGAAGGGCACGCCGACCACGGCGACGTCGGTGGTGCCGACCTCGTCGAGGCGCGGGAGCCGCGCGAACGTGGCGGGACCGGCGTACCGCGGGGTACGGGAGGAGTCGATGGGGCCGCGCGGCTCGGTGCTGCTCATGGGTAACTGCCTTCTTTCGTACGCTTCGTTGCGCTCTGCTGGCTTTGTGACTTTATCCGACCGGAACGGTCCCCTCGGCGGCCGGGACGGGGGTCCGTCCGGCCAGCCGCTCCCGCCAGGCCGCCAGCACGGCGGCGTCGGTCGGCTTGGTGGCGAGGCTCACCGCGACATAGGCGACCAGGGAGGCCAGCAGGCCGTAGTAGACGGGCTCGTTGGCGAGGATGCCCTTCCAGACCATCAGGCCGACGACGGCCACGCCTCCGACGACGACCGAGGACAGGGCGCCCGGTGCGGTACCCCGCCTCCAGAGCAGTCCGCCGAGGATCGGCACCAGCAGCCCGCCGACGAGCAGGTTGTAGGCCACGGTCAGCGCCTCGACGACGTTGTTCAGCGCGATGGCGATGCCGATGACGGCAACACCCATGATCAGGATGAAGGCGCGGTTGCCCGCCACCTCGTCGTGGGCGCCCTCGTCGTCCCGCCCGCGGGCGACCACGCCGCGCAGCCGCGACCAGATGTCGTTGTTGGCCACCGTGGCGCAGGCGATCAGCGCACCGGAGGAGGTGGACATCACCGCGGAGAGCGCGGCGGCCAGCACCAGGCCGCGCACGCCCACCGGCAGCGCGTCCTTGACGACGGTGGCGAAGGCGTCGTCGGCCGCGGCCAGATCGGGGTACAGCACCTTGGCGGCGGTGCCGATGACGGCGCCGGCGATGGCGTACACCAGGCAGTAGACACCGGCGACGGTGCCGCCGAGCTTGGCGACCCTGTCGCTGCGGGCGGTGAACACCCGCTGCCAGATGTCCTGTCCGATGAGCATGCCGAAGGTGTAGATCAGCACATAGGTGAAGATCGTCTGCCCGCCGATGCCCAGGGGGGCGAAGTACTCGGTCGGCAGCTGCGCCTTCATCTCCGCGAAGCCGCCCGCCTTGACCACCGCGATCGGCAGCAGCAGGACCAGCACGCCGAGGGTCTTGACCACGAACTGCACCATGTCGGTGAGCGTGATCGACCACATGCCGCCCAGCGTGGAGTACGCCACCACGACGGCGCCGCCCAGGATGATCGCCAGGGTGCGGTCCAGGCCGAACAGCACGTCGAAGATCGTCGCGTAGGCGATGGTCGAGGTGACCGCGAGCATCAGCGTGTACGCCCACATGACGACGCCGGAGATGACTCCGGCCGAGCCGCCGTAGCGCAGGTCGAGCATCTCGGAGACGGTGTAGACCTTCAGGCGGGCGATGCGGGCCGAGAAGAAGACGCTCAGCGCCAGCAGGCCGAGGCCGATGGTGAAGACCATCCAGGCGCCGGACAGGCCGTACTGGTAGCCGAGGCCGACGCCGCCGATGGTGGAGGCGCCGCCGAGGACGATCGCCGCCATGGTGCCGGAGTACATCGACGGGCCCAGCCGGCGGCCGGCGACCAGGAACTCGCTCTTGGACCTGGCGCGGCGCATGCCCCACCAGCCCACGGCGAGCATGCCGGCCAGATAGGCGATGATCACGGCGTAGTCGACGGCCATGAGCCCTCCTCCATCGGTAGCGCGGCGGAGCCGCTGGCTTCCTCTGCGGTGACGATAGGTGGCCGGGAAGAAGCGCTGAAGTGTACGTTTCCTCCATCGCTGCCGGCCTGGATGGAGGAAACGCACATGACTCCCCCGCGTCAGGACCTGGCGCCGGCCACCCCGCCCACCCCGCCGATCCCCCTTGCCGCCCTGCTCGCCCTGCCCGACCTCGGGCTGCGCCAGGTCGCGGGACCGTCCGCGGCCGAGAGGGACGTCCGCGTCCAGTGGGTGCACACCAGCGAGATGGAGGACCCCTTCCCCTATCTGCTCGGCGGGGAGCTGCTGCTGACCGCGGGGGTGCACTTCGCGTCGGCGGAGGGCGCCGGCGCCCACCTGGACCGCTACGTGGCCCGCACGGTCGAGGCGGGGGCGTCGGCGCTCGGCTTCGGCCTCGCCCCGGTGCACGACGAGACTCCGGCGGCGCTGCTCGCCGCCTGTGACCGGCACGGCCTGCCGCTGGTGGAGGTGCCGCCGCAGACACCCTTCACCACGGTCGCGCGCGCGGTATGGCAGGCCATGGGCGAGGCCAGGGTCCGCGAGCTGCGGCACGTCACCGAGGCGCAGCAGGCCCTCGCCGCGGCCGCCGCGCGCCCCGATCCCGTCCCCTCGGTGCTGCGCAGGCTCGCCGGCCGTCTGGGCGCCTGGGCCGCGCTGATCGCCCCGGACGGCTCCGAGGTGTACGCGGCGGGCACCGCCCCCGACCCCGGCGCGCGTGCGGCCGCGGTCCGGCTCGCCCGGGTGGTCCGCCCGGCGCCGGACGCGCACGCGCCGTCGTCGGCGACCGACTCCCACGCCGGGACGCGCCTGTCGGCGTACGCCCTCGCCGGCGGAGCCCCGAGCGAGCGGCCGGCGCTCGTCCTGGCGACGGGCCGTCCCGATCCGGGCGACCACGCGGTCGCCAACGTCGCGGCCGTGCTGCTCTCCCTGCTCACCGGGCCGCACCTGGGCAGCGCGGAGGCGGGCCGGTCCGCGGCACTGGTCCGGCTGCTGCTGGGCGCGGCCCCGGAGGAGGCCGCCCCGCTGCTGGGACCCGGATCCCGGTGGTCCGTCGTCCACGCGCGCAGACGCGGCGGCCCGGCCGGACCTCTGGCGGCCGCCGCCCTCGGTACGGCGCTGGGCACCGCGCTGGTAGAGCCGGACGACGCGGTCGTACGCCTGCTGCTGCCGGCCGGCCGCGAGGTGACCGCCCAGCCGGGGTGGACCCTCGGGGTGAGCGGGCCCGTGGCGGTGGCCGCCCTCGTCACCGGGGACGGACAGGCCGCGGCCGCGCTGCGCCGGGCGATCGGCACGCGTGCGCCGCTTGTGGTCCACCGCGGAGCCGGTCCCGGCATGACCGGACTGGTCACCCCGGACGACGCGCGGGCCAGGGCGGAGGACCTGCTGGCGCCGGTGACGGACTCGCCCGCCCTGGTGGAGACGCTGCGCACCTGGATCGGTCTGCACGGCAGCTGGGACCGTACGGCCGTCGCGCTGGAGGTGCACCGCAACACCGTGCGCCAGCGCATCGGGCGGGCGGCGGCCCTGCTGGAGGCGGACCTGGACGACCCGGACGTACGCATGGAGCTGTGGTTCGCGCTCCGCTGGCTGTGAACCCGTGCGCCCCGCGGCGGCGGGCTTCCTGACGCCCCGGCAGGAGGTAACGGACCGGCGTCGATCGGCGGCCCCCCGCACGCACGTCCGACAGCAGGCGACAATGGGGGTCATGCTGCCCCATGTCACCGCGCCGTCCCGCAAGGCCCTCGCCGACCACCTCGTACGCACGCGCATCGCGGGCGACGTCGCCACTCCCCGCGAGAACAACCGCTCGCACTACCGCAGACTCGCCGAGGGCGACCGCCACTACTGGTTCGGCCTGGAGTTCGGCGACCGCTGGACGGACGAGGAGGCGGTGCTGGCGGTCATGGCCGAGCGCTGCGGGGTCGTGGCCGACCCCGGCCACCTCCGCGGGCAGGACACCATCGACCCCGAGCTGACGATCAGCGCCCTGGACCGCGCCGCCCGGATGCTCTGCAAGGCCGTGGAGGGCGGGCAGCGGGTGCTGTTCGCCACCGGCCACCCCGGCGGTCTGCTGGACGTCCACCGGACCCTCGCGGCGGCCGTGGGGGCCGCCGGGGCCGAGGTCGTCGCGATCCCCGGCGGGCTGTCCACCGACGAGGGCGGCGTCTTCCAGTTCTGCGACGTGGCCATGCTGGAGCGCGGCGCCACGCTGTGGCACACCCACTCCCCCGGCCCGATGGCGGCGGTCCTGGACGGGCTGGCCGCGCAGGGCCGGCCGCTGCCCGACCTGGTCGTCGCCGACCACGGCTGGGCGGGGTGCGCCGGGCAGCGCGGCATCGACGCGATCGGCTTCGCCGACTGCAACGACCCGGCGCTCTTCCTGGCCGAGGCGGAGGGCACCGTCTCGGTGACCGTCCCGCTCGACGACCACGTCACCGACCCGCGCCACTACGACCCGATGACCGCCTACCTGCTGGAGGCGGCGGGCCTGACCGGCTCCGCTTGACAGCAGGGCCACGCCCCCGAGGAGGCGTGGCCCGCCGTTTCCGCACGGCCCCGGGGCCGCCGTCCTGCCGGCGCCCCGGGGCCCGATGCCGTCAGGCCGGGGCCTGCGCCCCGCCCTTGGTCCACGGCATGAGAACCCCCGTTCCCCGTGTTCCTCCGCGGGCCGCGTCGTCCCCCGTCGACCGACGGGCAGGGCACGGCCGCCCGGCATACGACCGACGGTGCGCTCATCGCGATCGCCGTCGATTCTCCCGGTCCGGCGCCGCCGGAGGACCACCCCCGGGACGGACATCGCGGTCCGCGGCCGGGCGGGGTACACGGCGACCTGCCCGCCCCGGGCCGTGCAGGATGCCCGCCGCCGGTGCAGCACGCGGCGTACCGCACCGTGCGGGAGGCCCTGCCCAAGGCGCGCAAGCACGCCCCCGGCGCGCGCACCGAGGTGACGGTGCGGCTCGCCGCCCCTTGCACGTCGCGGTGCGGAACACGTCTGACGGCGAGGAGGAACAGGGCCCGGCGCTGCCGTCCGGCGGAACGGCAGCGCCGGACTGCGCGAGCGCGCCGCCGCGCTGGGCGGCACCCTGGAGGCGGGCCCCGAGCCGGACGGCGGCTTCCTGGTGCGGGCGGCAATGCCGCCGGACGCCTGGCGGTGACCGCCCCGGCGACCTGCGACCCGGTGGATCAGTCCCGCGGTACGCGGACCACGCCCTCCTGGATGACGGAGACGGCGAGCCGCCCGTCCTGGGTGTAGATCCGTGCGGTGCCGAGCCCGCGCCCGCCGGAGGCGGAGGGGCTCTGCTGGTCGTACAGCAGCCATTCGTCGGCGCGGAACGGCCGGTGGAACCACATGGCGTGGTCCAGGCTGGCGCCCACCACGTCGCCGACCGCCCAGCCGCCGCGACCGTGGGCCAGCAGCACGGAGTCCAGCAGCGTCATGTCCGACACATAGGTGGCGAGGCAGACGTGGAGCAGCGGGTCGTCGGCGAGCTTGCCGTTGGTGCGGAACCACACCTGGGAGCGGGGCTCACGCGGCCCGGCCCCGGCGGCGAGGAACGGCGGGGCGTCGGCGTAGCGCAGGTCGACGGCGGCCCTGGCCTCCAGAAGGCGGTCCACGACCGAGGGGTCGGGGAACCGGTCCCGGTGCGGGCGCAACAGCTCCTCGCCCGTGGGCAGGGTCTCCGGGTCCGGCGCCGGCGGCATCGGCTCCTGGTGCTCCAGCCCGTCCTCGTACGTCTGGAAGGACGCCGAGAGGTGGAAGATCGGCTGCCCGTGCTGCACCGCGACCACCCGGCGGGTGGTGAAGGAGCGGCCGTCACGGATGCGGTCGACCTGGTAGACGATCGGCGCGCCCGGGTCGCCCATGCGCAGGAAGTAGGCGTGCAGGGAGTGGGCGTCGCGTCCTTCGGGGACCGTGCGCCCCGCCGCGACCAGCGCCTGTGCGGCGACCTGGCCCCCGAAGACTCGGGGGACGACGGCGGGGCGGCTGGCGCCGCGGAAGATGTCCTGCTCGATCCGCTCGAGGTCGAGAAGGTCGAGCAGGGACTGCAGTGCGTGGTTGGTCACGTGCGTCTCTCGGGGTCGGCGGACCGTCCGGTCACAGCCCCATCGACTTGGCGATGATCGACTTCATGACCTCGCTGGTGCCGCCGTAGATACGGTGCACGCGGTTGTCCGCGTACAGGCGGGCGATCGGGTACTCCAGCATGTAGCCGTAGCCACCGTGCAGCTGGAGGCAGCGGTCGATGACCTTGGCCGCGGTCTCGGTGCAGAACAGCTTGGCGCGCGCGGCGTCGGCGGCGGTGAAGTCGCCGTGCTCGTGGGCCTCCAGGCCGCGGTCGACGACGGCCTGCATGGCGTCGACGTCGGAGGCGCACTCGGCGAGCACGAACTTGGTGTTCTGGAACTCGGCGACGCTCTTGCCGAAGACCTTGCGGTCGCGCACGTACTGGGTGGCGAAGCGGACGGCGGCGTCGGCCTGGGCGTAGGAGCCGACGGCGATGGCGAGGCGCTCGACCGGCAGGTTGTGGGCCAGGTAGGAGAAGGCCCTGCCCTCCTCGCCGAGCAGGTCCTCGACGGGGACCTTGACGTCGCTGAAGGACAGCTCCGCGGTGTCGGAGGTGCGCAGGCCGATCTTCTCCAGCTTGCGGCCGACGGCGTAGCCCTCGCTCGTGGTGTCCACCACGAGGATCGACAGGCCGCGGCGGCGGTCCTCCGGGGTGGCGGGCGAGGTGCGGCAGACGACCAGCACGCGGTCGGCGACCACGCCGCCGGTGATGAAGGTCTTGGCGCCGTTGAGGACGTAGTGGGTGCCGTCCTCGGAGAGCCTGGCGGTGGTGGTCATGCCGGCCAGGTCCGAGCCGGTGCCGGGCTCGGTCATGGCGATGGCGGTCATCATGTCGCCGCTGATGAAGTCCGGCAGCCAGCGCTTCTTCTGCTCGTCGCTGGCGAACTCGAGGAGGTACGGGAGCACCAGGCCGGTGTGCACGCCGCTGCTGCCGAAGCTGACGCCCGCGCGGGCGCACTCCTCGGTCACCACCGCGCTGAACTTCCAGCCCGTGATGCCGGCGCCGCCGTACTCCTCGGGCACCTCGATGCCGAAGATGCCCAGCTCGCCCAGGCGCCGGTAGAAGTCGCGCGGCGGGTACCCCGCCTCCTCCCACTCGGGGTAGACGGGCACGACCTCGTTGGCGATGAAGTCCCGGATCGTCTCCCGGAAGGCCTCGTGGTCCTCGTTGAATACCGTGCGACGCACTTGGCGCCTCCTCTGCACCCGAAGCGATAAGCAAGCGCTCAGTAAGTTACTTCCCGGTTGTGCGCGCTGTCCAGAGCGGCGAAGGCGCCCAGGGCCAGCCGGTGCAGCAGCACGGCGGTCGCCGCACGGCCGGGCAGCCCCCCGTGCGGGCCGAGGTGCGGGGTGGAGTTGAGCAGGCCGAAGACGGCGTGCACGGCCGCGCGGACCTCGGACTCGGCCGCCCCGGGATGGACCTCGCGGACGACCGCGACCCACTGCTCGACGTACTGGCGCTGCAGCTGGCGCACGAGCTTGCGGTCGGAGTCGCGGAGCCGGTCCAGCTCCCGGTCGTGCAGGATGATCAGCGCCCGGTCGTCGAGGGCGAAGTCGATGTGCCCGCGGACCAGGGCGTCCAGCGCCGCGGCCGCGCCGTCGGCCTCCGCGACGCGCATGCGGCCCGCCGAGTGCAGCCGGCCGCTGATCCCGACGAGCAGCTCGGCGAGCATCGCGTCCTTGCCCGCGAAGTGCCGGTACAGCCCCGGGCCGCTGATGCCGACCGCCGCCCCTATCTCGTCCACGCCGACCCCGTGGAACCCGCGCTCGGCGAAGAGCCGCGCGGCCTCCCTCAGGATCTGGTCGCGCCTGCCGCTGGCCGCCCTGGCAGCCGTCCTCGTGGGCTCCACACCGCACCTTTCCGCGAGGCGTCCGGCCTGTGGACGCCCCCCGCGATCTCATGGTCCTACCATTCTAGACAGCCGTGTTAACGACCGCTAACGTGGTGGACAACACGTTAACGACCGCTAACTCCTCCGGGGGCCCGTGACATGGAAGCACCCGTCCTCGCCAGCGCCGCGGATCCGGCGGGCGAGGCCTACCGCGCCAACGAGAAGGCGCACGCCGAGCTGTCCGCGCGGCTGCGCGAGAAGCTCGCCGCGGCTGCCCTCGGCGGCGGCGAGAAGGCCCGCGCCCGGCACACCGCGCGCGGCAAGCTGCTCCCCCGCGACCGGGTGGACGGGCTGCTCGACCCCGGCTCCCCCTTCCTGGAGCTCGCCCCGCTGGCCGCCGACGGCATGTACGACGGCCAGGCCCCGGCCGCCGGTGTCGTCGCCGGGATCGGCCGGGTCTCCGGCCGCGAGGTCGTGATCGTCGCCAACGACGCCACCGTCAAGGGCGGCACGTACTACCCGATGACGGTCAAGAAGCACCTGCGCGCCCAGGAGATCGCCCTGGACAACCGGCTGCCGTGCGTCTACCTGGTCGACTCCGGCGGCGCCTTCCTGCCGAAGCAGGACGAGGTCTTCCCCGACCGCGACCACTTCGGGCGGATCTTCTTCAACCAGGCCACCATGTCCGCGCGCGGCATCCCGCAGATCGCCGCCGTCCTCGGCTCCTGCACGGCGGGCGGCGCCTACGTCCCCGCGATGAGCGACGAGGCGGTGATCGTCCGCGGCCAGGGCACGATCTTCCTCGGCGGCCCGCCGCTGGTGAAGGCCGCCACCGGCGAGGTGGTCACCGCGGAGGAGCTCGGCGGCGGCGAGGTGCACTCCCGCACCTCCGGCGTCACCGACCACCTCGCCGAGGACGACGCCCACGCGCTGCGCATCGTGCGGAACATCGTGGCGACCCTGCCCGCCCGCGGCGAACTGCCGTGGACGGTCGGGCCCGTCGAGGAGCCCGCCGTCGACCCGGCCGGGCTCTACGGCGCGGTCCCGGTGGACTCGCGCACCCCCTACGACGTCCGCGAGGTGATCGCCCGCCTCGTCGACGGCAGCCGCTTCGCGGAGTTCAAGGCCGAGTACGGCACGACGCTGGTCACCGGCTTCGCCCGGATCCACGGCCATCCGGTGGGCATCGTCGCCAACAACGGCATCCTGTTCTCCGAATCGGCCCAGAAGGGCGCCCACTTCATCGAGCTGTGCGACCAGCGGGGCATCCCGCTGCTCTTCCTGCAGAACATCTCGGGCTTCATGGTGGGCCGCCAGTACGAGGCGGGCGGCATCGCCAAGCACGGCGCCAAGATGGTCACGGCCGTGGCCACGACCCGGGTGCCCAAGCTGACCGTCGTCATCGGCGGCTCCTACGGCGCGGGCAACTACTCGATGTGCGGCCGCGCCTATTCGCCGCGTTTCCTGTGGATGTGGCCCAACGCCAAGATCTCCGTCATGGGCGGCGAGCAGGCCGCCTCCGTGCTGGCCACCGTCAAGCGCGACCAGATCGAAGGCGCCGGCGACACCTGGGCGGCGGAGGACGAGGAGCGCTTCAAGGCCCCCATCCGCGCCCAGTACGAGGAGCAGGGCAACGCCTACTACGCGACGGCCCGGCTGTGGGACGACGGGGTCATCGACCCCCTGCAGACCCGTCAGGCGCTCGGGCTGGCCCTGACCGCCTGCGCCAACGCGCCGATTCCGCAACGCGATCCGCAGGCGCCGGGCTTCGGCGTCTTCCGGATGTAGGGGAGCACTGTGATGTCAGCGATGTTCGACACCGTCCTGGTGGCCAACCGCGGCGAGATCGCCGTCCGCGTCATCCGCACCCTGCGGCGGCTCGGGATCCGTTCGGTGGCCGTCTTCAGCGACGCCGACGCCGGCGCCCGCCATGTACGCGAGGCCGACACCGCCGTGCGCATCGGCCCGGCGGCCGCCACCGAGAGCTATCTGTCGATCGAGCGCCTGCTGGAGGCGGCCGCCCGCACCGGCGCCCAGGCCGTCCACCCCGGCTACGGGTTCCTCGCCGAGAACGCCGCCTTCGCCCGCGCCTGCGCGGACGCGGGGCTCGCCTTCATCGGGCCGCCGGCCCGGGCCATCGAGCTCATGGGCGACAAGATCCGCGCCAAGGAGACCGTCCGCGAGGCCGGGGTCCCGGTGGTGCCGGGCAGCAGCGGCAGCGGCCTCACCGACGAGCAGCTGACGGCCGCCGCCCTGGAGATCGGCACCCCGGTGCTGCTGAAGCCGTCGGCGGGCGGCGGCGGCAAGGGGATGCGCCTGGTGCGCGACACGGCTCTGCTCGCCGAGGAGATCGCCGCCGCCCGCCGCGAGGCGCGCGGCTCCTTCGGGGACGACACCCTGCTGGTGGAACGGTGGATCGACCGGCCCCGGCACATCGAGATCCAGGTGCTGGCCGACGCCCACGGCAACGTGGTGCACCTCGGCGAGCGCGAGTGCTCGCTGCAGCGCCGCCACCAGAAGGTGATCGAGGAGGCCCCCTCGGTCCTCCTGGACGAGGCGACCCGGGCCGCCATGGGTGCCGCCGCCGTGCAGGCCGCGCTGTCCTGCGGCTACGTCGGCGCGGGCACGGTGGAGTTCATCGTCCCGGGCGCCGATCCGTCCGCCTACTGCTTCATGGAGATGAACACCCGCCTCCAGGTCGAGCACCCCGTCACCGAACTGGTCACCGGGCTGGACCTGGTGGAGTGGCAGTTGCGGATCGCCGCGGGCGAGCGGCTGTCGTTCGGGCAGGAGGAGATCGCTCTGACCGGGCACGCCGTCGAGGCCCGGATCTGCGCCGAGGTGCCCTCGCGCAACTTCCTGCCGTCGGCGGGCACCGTGCTGGCGCTGGACGAGCCCGACGGTGAGGGCGTGCGCGTCGACTCCGGGCTCAGCGCCGGCAGTGAGATCGGCACGTCCTACGACCCCATGCTCGCCAAGGTCATCGCGTACGGTCCCGACCGCCCGACGGCGCTGCGCCGGCTGCGGGCCGCTCTCGCCGGGACGACCGTGCTGGGCCTGGAGACCAACACCGGGTTCCTGCGCCGCCTCCTGGCCCACCCCGACGTCGTCTCCGGCGAGATGGACACCGGCCTGATCGACCGGGAGCTGGCGGGCCTGGTGCCCGCCGAGGTGCCCGCCGAGGTGTACGCGGCGGCCGCGCTGCTGCGCCGGTCCGCCCTGGAGCCGGCGGCCGGCGGCTGGACCGACCCCTTCTCCGTGCCGAGCGGCTGGCGGCTCGGCGGGGAGCCCGCCTGGACGGACCACTGGCTGCGCGTCTCCGGTACCGACGCCGTGCGGGTGCGCACGCGCGGCCCCGCGGGCGACGCCGAGGTCCGCGTCGGCGACGACGCACCGCTGCGGGCCCGGCTTCTGCCGGAGACCGGGCAGCGGATCACCGTCGAGTGGGACGGCGTCACGCACGCCTTCGACCACGCCGGCGACTGGCTCGGCAGGGACGGCGACGGCTGGCACCTGCAGCCGTACGACCCGGTCGAGGCCGCGCTGCGCGGCGGTGCCGGCGCGGGCGGGGTGGACACCCTGGCAGCGCCCATGCCGGGCACGGTGACCGTGGTCAAGGTCGCCAAGGGCGACGAGGTCACCGCGGGCCAGAGCCTGCTGGTGGTGGAGGCGATGAAGATGGAGCACGTCATCACGGCCCCGCACGACGGCACCGTCACCGAGATCGACGTGAGCCCGGGGAGCACGGTCGCCATGGACCAGGTGCTCGCCGTCGTCACCCCGCACCAGGAGGAGGCGGAATGACGGCCGTCGAGCGAACCCCCGGGCTGCCCATGTCCGTGCCCCTGGACGGGCTGCCGCAGCGGGTGCGCATCCACGAGGTCGGCGCACGCGACGGGCTGCAGAACGAGAAGGCCACGGTGCCCACCGAGGTCAAGGCGGAGTTCGTGCACCGCCTGGCGGACGCCGGCCTGACGACCATCGAGGCGACCAGCTTCGTGCGCCCCGAGTGGGTGCCCCAGCTCGCCGACGCCGAGCAGCTGATGCCGCTGCTGGACGACCTGGGCGACGGGGTCCGGCTGCCCGTGCTGGTGCCCAACCGCCGCGGGCTGGAGCGGGCGCTGGCCCTGGGGGTGCGCGAGGTCGCCGTCTTCGGCAGCGCGACCGAGTCCTTCGCGAAGGCCAACCTCAACCGCACGGTCGAGGAGTCCCTGGAGATGTTCGCGCCGGTCGTCACCGCCGCCAAGGAGGCGGGGGCGAGGGTGCGCGGCTATCTGTCGATGTGCTTCGGCGACCCGTGGGAGGGCGCGGTGCCCGTCCCGCAGGTCGCCGGGGTGGCCCGCCGGCTGTACGACCTGGGCTGCGACGAGCTCAGCCTCGGCGACACCATCGGCGTCGCCACCCCGGGCCACGTCGTGGCGCTGCTGGACGCCCTCGGCGGCCTGGACCTGCCCGTCGAGCGGCTCGCCGTCCACTTCCACGACACCTACGGCCAGGCGCTGTCCAACACCCTGGCCGCCCTCCGGCACGGCGTGACCGTCGTCGACGCCTCCGCCGGCGGCCTCGGCGGCTGCCCCTACGCCAAGAGCGCCACCGGGAACCTCGCCACCGAGGACCTGGTCTGGATGCTCGACGGCCTCGGCGTCGAGACCGGGGTCGACCTCAGCCGCCTCACCGCCACCAGCGTGTGGATGGCGGAGCAATTGGGCCGACCGAGCCCGTCCCGTACCGTCCGCGCCCTCTCCCACCAGGAGTGACCACAGCCATGACGACCGCCCACCGGCTCCCCGCCGAGTACGAGGAACTCCGCCGCACGGTGGAGGAGTTCGCGCACGACGTCGTCGCGCCGAAGATCGGCGAGTTCTACGAGCACGACGAGTTCCCCTACGAGATCATCCGCGAGATGGGCCGCATGGGCCTGTTCGGCCTGCCCTTCCCCGAGGAGTACGGCGGCATGGGCGGCGACTACTTCGCCCTCTGCATCGCCCTGGAGGAGCTCGCCCGGGTGGACTCCTCCGTGGCGATCACCCTGGAGGCGGGCGTCTCGCTCGGCGCCATGCCGGTCTTCCGCTTCGGCACCGAGGAGCAGAAGCGCGCCTGGCTGCCGCAGCTGACCTCGGGCGAGCAGCTGGGCGCCTTCGGGCTGACCGAGCCGGACTGCGGCTCCGACGCCGGCGGCACCCGCACCACGGCCCGGCTGGACGAGGCGACGAAGGAGTGGGTGATCAACGGCACGAAGAGCTTCATCACCAACTCGGGCACCGACATCACCGCGCTGGTCACGGTCACGGCCGTCACCGGCCGGAAGGAGGACGGCCGCCCGGAGATCTCCTCGATCATCGTGCCGTCCGGCACCCCCGGCTTCACGGTCTCGAAGAAGTACAGCAAGGTCGGCTGGAACGCCTCCGACACCCGGGAGCTGTCCTTCTCCGACTGCCGTGTGCCGGCCGCCAACCTGCTCGGTGAGCAGGGCCGGGGCTACGCCCAGTTCCTGCGCATCCTGGACGAGGGCCGGATCGCCATCGCGGCGCTGGCCACCGGTCTGGCGCAGGGCTGCGTGGACGAGTCGGTCGCCTACGCCAAGGAGCGCACCGCCTTCGGCCGTCCGATCGGGAGCAACCAGGCGGTCGCCTTCAAGCTCGCCGACATGGAGATGCGCGCCCACACCGCCCGGCTGGCCTGGCGGGACGCGGCGTCCCGGCTGGTCGCCGGCGAGCCCTTCAAGAAGGAGGCGGCGATGGCCAAGCTCTACTCCTCGGAGATCGCGGTCACCAACGCCCGCGAGGCCACCCAGGTGCACGGCGGCTACGGCTTCATGAACGAGTACCCCGTCGCCCGCATGTGGCGGGACTCCAAGATCCTGGAGATCGGCGAGGGCACCAGCGAGGTGCAGCGCATGCTGATCGCGCGCGAGCTCGGCCTTCCGGCGTAGTTTTCGCCGCCTTCCTGCCCGAAATCGGGCAGAGATCTTGCGATCAGCCTCCTCCGTCCCTCAGTATCGACCGGTGCTCGAACGCCGGACGACCCACGACGACCTCGTCGACCACCTGGTGCGGACCACGCCGCTGCAACGCGGCGAGGCCGCCCGGGTGGTCCTCGACGTCCTGGCGTACTTCGACGAGACAGCCGAGGACTTCGTACGGCGCCGCCACCGCGAGCTGCAGGCCAAAGGTCTGCAGAACGCGGAGATCTTCGAACGGATCACGGCCGAGCTGCCGCACCGGGCGGTCACCCCGCCCGCGTTCTCACTGCGGCAGCTGCGCCGCATCGTCTACGGCTGACAGCGAGACCGGGCCGCCTCGAGCGACCGGGAGGGACGGAAACATGTGTGGAATCGTCGGCTACATCGGGAAGCGTGATGTCGCCCCGCTGCTGCTGGAGGGCCTGCAGCGACTGGAGTACCGCGGTTACGACTCCGCGGGCATCGTGATCGCCGGCAAGTCCGGCGGGCTCAAGGCCGTCAAGGCCAAGGGCCGGGTCCGTGAGCTGGAGGCACGGGTCCCCAAGCGCTTCGCCGGTACGACCGGCATAGCCCACACCCGCTGGGCCACCCACGGCGCCCCCAGCGACGAGAACGCGCACCCGCACCTCGACACCGAGGGCAAGGTCGCCGTCGTCCACAACGGGATCGTCGACAACGCCTCCGAGCTGCGCGCCAAGCTGGAGGCCGACGGAGTGGTCTTCGCCTCCGAGACCGACTCCGAGGTCATCACCCACCTCATCGCCCGCTCCCAGGCCGCGTCCCTGGAGGAGAAGGTCCGCGAGGCGCTGAAGGTCGTCGAGGGCACGTACGGCATCGCCGTCATGCACGCCGACTTCCCCGACCGGATCGTCGCGGCCCGCAACGGCTCGCCGGTGGTCCTCGGCATCGGCGAGAAGGAGATGTTCGTCGCCTCCGACGTCGCCGCGCTGATCTCGCACACCCGCCAGGTCGTCACGCTCGACGACGGCGAGATGGCCACCCTGAAGGCCGACGACTTCCGCACGTACACGACCTCGGGCACCCGCACCACCGCCACCCCCGAGACCGTGGAGTGGGAGGCCGCCTCCTACGACATGGGCGGTCACGACACGTACATGCACAAGGAGATCTGCGAGCAGCCCGACGCGGTCGACCGTGTGCTGCGCGGCCGCATCGACGACAAGTTCTCCACCGTGCACCTGGGCGGCCTGAACCTCGACGCCCGCGAGGCCCGCGGCATCCGCCGCGTGAAGATCCTCGGCTGCGGGACCTCCTTCCACGCCGGGATGATCGGCGCCTCGTTGATCGAGGGCCTGGCCCGTATCCCGGCCGACTCGGAGCCCGCCTCCGAGTTCCGCTACCGCAACCCGGTGGTGGACCCCGACACCCTCTACATCGCCGTCTCGCAGTCCGGAGAGACGTACGACGTGCTCGCGGCGGTGCAGGAGCTCAAGCGCAAGGGCGCCCGCGTCCTCGGCGTGGTGAACGTCGTGGGTTCCGCGATCGCCCGGGAGACCGACGGCGGCGTGTACGTGCACGCCGGCCCGGAGGTCTGCGTCGTCTCCACCAAGTGCTTCACCAACACCGTCGTCGCCTTCGCGCTGCTCGCCCTGCACCTGGGCCGCATCCGCGATCTGTCGGTGGCCGACGGCAAGCGGATCATCGAGGGCCTGCGTGCGCTGCCCGAGCAGATCCAGGAGATCCTCACGCAGGAGGAGGACATCAAGAAGCTGGCCGCCGACTACGCGGAGGCCAAGTCGATGATGTTCATCGGCCGGGTGCGCGGCTACCCGGTCGCGCTGGAGGCGTCCCTGAAGCTGAAGGAGATCTCCTACATCCACGCCGAGGCGTACCCGGCCTCCGAGCTCAAGCACGGCCCGCTGGCCCTGATCGAGCCCGCGATGCCGACGGTCGCGATCGTCCCGGACGACTCGCTGCTGGAGAAGAACCGCGCCGCGATGGAGGAGATCAAGGCCCGCAGCGGCCGGATCCTGGCGGTCGCGCACCGGGAGCAGGAGAAGGCGGACCACACGATCGTCGTCCCGAAGAACGAGGACGAGCTCGACCCGATCCTGATGGGCATCCCGCTCCAGCTGCTGGCCTACCACACGGCGCTGGCGCTGGGCCGGGACATCGACAAGCCGCGCAACCTGGCGAAGTCCGTCACCGTCGAGTAGCCCCGCCGGGGACCCGCAGACGGACGACGAGGCCCCCCGCGCCCGAAGGCGCGGGGGGCCTCGTTGCCGTGTTCCCCGCCGGTCAGGCCGCGTGCCCTCGGTGCGGCATGGACAGCCGCCAGCCGTCGGCGAGGGCGCGCCGGCCCCATGCGGCGTTGGTGAGCAGTGCGGTCCCGCCGTACCAGGCCACCGCGCCGGCCGCGAGGCCGACCCAGCCGCCCACCTTGCCGAGACCTCCGTTGGAGGCGAGTGCCGCTACGCCGGACAGGGCCGTGGACACGGTCAGCAGCCCGAAGACGGCCTGCGCCACGCCGCCCATCTGCCAGGCGGCCATCGTCAGGCTGAGCGCCAGCAGCGCCCACAGGAGCATGAAGAGCCCGGCGGCCTCCTTGCTCGCACTCACACCGGACCCCGCCGACCAGGTCACCCAGAAGGCGCCCAGCGAGGCGAAGGCGGTGCCGGTGAAGCCGTTGCCGCCGTAGAACTCCCACATGCCGGCGACGAATTGCGTGACGCCGCCGACGACCAGCGCGAGCCGGGCGGCGTCCGCCGCCGCGGTGCCGTCGAATACGCCGGTGCTGAGCAGCCCGTAGGCGATCAGCGTCAGGCCGAGTGTCAGATATCCCAGAGCCGTCGCGCCGGCTCCTGCGGTCCGTGCCGTGGAGACGTCGTTGTCCACCGCGGGCCCCCTTCGGGTACGAGGGAAGAAACTGCAGATGAGATACCCTTCACAAGGGCACAAGCAATCCCGTGGAGGCCGGATTCACGGCGTCGTGCACCGAATCGTTATGGAATGACCACGACAGGCCGCTGAGCGCGGCGGGCAAGGCGCCCGGCGACCGATCCGAAGATCTTGCCGATGATCCCGTGCGTCCCGCCCACCACGATGGCGTCGGCCTCGTACTCCCGGCCGACCTCCTCCAGCTCGTGGCAGATGTCGCCCCCGCGCTCGACCAGGATCCACGGCACTTCCGACAGGTGGTCGGCGCAGGCGAGTTCCAGGCCGAGCACCTCGGTCCGGTGGTCGGGGACGTCGACGAAGACGGGCGGCTCGCAGCCCGCCCACACGGTCGCCGGCAGCCGGTTCGCGACGTGCACGATGATCAGTGCGGAACCGGAACGGCGTGCCATGCCGATGGCGTAGGACAGGGCCCGTTCACTCGACACGGAGCCGTCGAAACCGACGACCACGCCGTGCCGGAAGGCGGGATCACAGGAAGTGCGCGCCTCGCAGTCCGCCTCCGGCACCGCCGCCGGTTCGGCGAGCGGCTTTCCGTCGGCGGGCTCGGGGAGCTCGTAACCGGCCATGATGCGGTTTCTCGGCAAGGTCGGCGCCGGGGGCGCCGAGTGGGCGGACAACAACAGTGCGGGGGCCGCGGGACCGGCCTGATTTCGACCGGTAAGGGGCTGCCCTTCCCGCTGACTCCAGAGTACGGCGAGTGCGGGCCCCTGCACAGATGCGCAGGCGCCCTCACAGCGTCCCCCTACCCCGGAGTTTCCAGGAGAATGCCGGAGCCGGCGGCCGAGCGCAACGCCCCGTCGCCAATCGGACAAGTCACCCCGCGCCCGGCCCACTCCCGCTGTCCGCCTCCGGCCATATCCGGAATCGTCCTCCCGGCCGCACGGGGCAACGGGGGCGCACTCACTCCCCGGCCACCCAAGGGGCGTACGACGGAGCGCTGACCAGGGGTGCGTACCATACTTCCCATCATTTTCGGCCAACTTCCCCATGAGCGGCGGGACTTGGGATCATGTCCCACAACCCCCGCCGCCACCAGGGTGGAAGCGGAATGAGGGGGCGCACGGACGCTGTGCGCCGGTTCCACTCCCGGAAGGCACACTTCACGAAGGGAACGCTTCGTGATCGAATGCTTCACGCCACGTGGTCATGTCGACATACCGGCAGGTGGTGAACTTGCCACTGCGGGAACAGCGGAACCAGTAGATTCGATCTTGAGCGACAACGGCGGGGGACCCGTGCAGGACCGAGAGGACCAGACGACCGAGGGGGGCTTGAGCTCCATGACACAGGAGTCCAGGACCGGCACCATGGCGGAGATCCAGTCGGCCGCCGGCATGTCCACCGCACCGTCCGCACCGACGGGGACACCGGCCGTCCCGCACGTCCCGGGAGCGTCCGGCGCCCCGGTGAGCACCTCTGTTCCGACAGGCCCGGCCGCCACCGCCCAACAAGGCCGCGGGCCGCGCAAGTTGTCGGCGCGACGCCGTCAGGAGGTCGTCGCCGTACTGCTGTTCAGCGGCGGCCCCATCTTCGAGAGTTCCATCCCGCTCTCCGTGTTCGGCATCGACCGCCAGGACGCGGGCGTACCGCGCTACCGGCTGCTGGTCTGCGCCGGCGAGGACGGCCCGCTGCGCACCACCGGCGGGCTGGAGTTGTCGGCCCCGTACGGACTGGAGGCGCTGTCGCGGGCCGGCACGGTCGTCGTCCCCGCCTGGCGCTCGATCTCGCAGCCGCCGCCCGCCGAGGCGCTGGACGCGCTGCGCCGTGCCCACGAGGAGGGTGCCCGCATCATCGGGCTGTGCACCGGCGCCTTCGTGCTCGCCGCCGCGGGGCTGCTGGACGGCCGTCCCGCCACCACGCACTGGATGTACGCGCCGACGCTCGCCAAGCGCTACCCGTCCGTCCACGTCGACCCGCGCGAGCTGTTCGTCGACGACGGCGACGTCCTCACCAGCGCCGGCACCGCCGCCGGCATCGACCTGTGCCTGCACGTCGTACGGAGCGACCACGGCGGCGAGGCCGCCAACGCGCTCGCCCGCCGGCTGGTCGTGCCGCCCCGGCGCGGCGACTGGGGCGGCCAGCCACGGCACCTCGACCGCTCTTTACCCGAGGAGATCGGCGGCGATCCGCTCGCCGAGGTCGTCGCCTGGGCGCTGGAGCACCTGCACGAGCAGTTCGACGTGGAGACCCTCGCCGCCCGCGCCTACATGAGCCGCCGCACCTTCGACCGCCGCTTCCGCACGCTGACCGGCAGCGCGCCCCTGCAGTGGCTGATCACCCAGCGCGTCCTGCAGGCCCAGCGGCTGCTGGAGACCTCCGACTACTCGGTGGACGAGGTCGCCGCGCGCTGCGGCTTCCGCTCGCCCGTCGCGCTGCGCGGCCACTTCCGCCGCCAGCTCGGCTCCTCCCCCGCCTCGTACCGGGCCGCCTACCGGGCCCGGCGCCCGCAGGACGAGCCGGACTCCAACGCGCTCGCCGCCGCCCGGGAACCGCGCGGCGCCGAGGCGGGCGGCGTCCCGGTCCCGCGCCGCGGCCCCGCGGCCACCGCGGACCGCGGTCACGGCGGGGTGCTGCAGATCCCCGGCCAGTCCGGTGCCGGCGCGGGCGCGGGCGCGGCCTCGCTCAAGACCGAGGGCGAACCGCCCTACGCGGCACGCATCCCGGAGCAGGCGGGCAGCCGTTTCGAACCCCGTGAACCGCACGGTTCCCGGCGTCCGCGGGGTGAGCGGGACGGCCGTGACGGGCGCAGTCGCAGCGCGACCATGCCTGCTCCACGGGATCGCCCCGTAGGGTGAGACGTATGAACGACCGGATGGTGTGGATCGACTGCGAGATGACCGGGCTCTCCCTGGCCCAGGACGCTCTGATCGAGGTGGCGGCGCTCGTCACCGACTCGGAGCTCAATGTGCTCGGTGAGGGGGTGGACATCGTCGTCCGTCCGCCGGCCGAGGCCCTGGAGAGCATGCCGGAGATCGTCCGCACGATGCACACCAACTCCGGCCTGCTGGAGGAGCTCGACGGCGGCGTGACCCTGGAGGAGGCGGAGAAGCTCGTCCTGGACTACATCCGCCAGTACGTGGCCGAACCCCGCAAGGCACCGCTGTGCGGCAACTCGGTCTCCACCGACCGCGGCTTCCTCGCCCGGGACATGCCCACGCTCGAACAGCACCTGCACTACCGCATCGTCGACGTCTCCTCCGTCAAGGAGCTGGCCCGGCGCTGGTACCCGCGCGCCTACTTCGCCAGCCCGGAGAAGAACGGCAACCACCGCGCCCTCGCCGACATCCGGGAGTCCATCGCGGAGCTGCGCTACTACCGCGAGGCCGTCTTCGTGCCGCAGCCGGGACCCGACACCGACACGGCGCGCTCGATCGCCGCGAAGTACGTCCTGCCTGCGGAAACGGTGGAGTGAGCGACCCACGGAAAAGGTGGCAGCGAGCACCCCTCCGGACCCTGTACACTTTTTCTCGGCCGGTGGGAAGCAGTAACGGACACCGGTCATGGTGGGTGTAGCTCAGCTGGTAGAGCACCTGGTTGTGGTCCAGGATGCCGCGGGTTCGAGTCCCGTCACTCACCCTGATCGACGAGGGGCCGGTCCGTGAAAACGGACCGGCCCCTCGTCGTGTACCCGGAGGCCGGGACCCCCGGCCCCGGCCCCGGCCCCGGCCCCGGCGCGTCAGCCGGCGACCGCCTCGGCCGCGGCGAGCGCCGGCTGCCAGGGGTACTCGGGGCCGGCCCCGGCGTCCGCGAACAGCACCGTGACCCCGGCGGTGCGCAGGGTCTCCAGCGAGCGCTCGAACTGCGGGTGCTGCATGAGCGCGGCGTTCACGGACGGCATCGCCACCATCGGGACGCGCTTGCCGATGCCCTCGGCGAGGGTGCCGGTCACGAACGTCTCCGTGAGGCCCAGCGCCCATCCGTTGATCGTGTTGAAGGTGGCCGGGGCCACCAGGATCACGTCGGCCGGGGGCCAGACCTCGGGACGGCCGGGCAGCGGGTACTCGTGGCGCACGGGGCGGCCGGTCAGCGCGGCCAGCCCGTCCAGACTCGGCTCCAGCCAGCGGGCCGCGGTGGGCGTCAGGCCGAGGCAGACGTTCCAGCCGCGCACCTGGGCGTCCTCGATGACCCGCGCGACGTCGAAGACGGGCGGGGCGGCGCCGGCGAAGAGGTAGAGGGTCCGAGTCATGCGGACCACCCAACCGTGGGAAGTGGATCTTACGCAACCGTATGCGGGACCAGAGGTCCGGCGGGCCTCACGGGGACCAGTGGTACTTGCCCCCGCCGAGCCAGCGCACGGCCTGCGGGTCGTCGAAGTCGACGTGCTTCCGGCCGGCGTCGTGAGCGATGCGGACGACGTCGAGCAGGTCATGGGCGATGCCGACGGGTTGCCCGTCGATCTGCACGATGCGGAAGGGCGGGTCCCCGGCCTGGACGGGGGACACGACGATCGGGGTGGTGCTCACCCGTCCAGCTTGCGGCACCCCGGCGCACGGCGCACCTGAAGTGGCCCCGTCTCGCAAGGAGTGAATGACCCTCGGCGGGCCGGGGCCCGCGCTCGTAGCGTGGAGGGCATGAGCACCGAGCCTTCCCGTACCGCCCTCGCCTCCCGGCTGCGCGCCCTGCACGTGCCGGGTGACCCGCTGGTCCTGCCGAACATCTGGGACTGCGCCTCGGCCCGCGCCGTGGCCGACGCGGGCTTCCCGGCGGTCGCCACCGGGAGCGCGGCCGTGGCGCCCGCCCTGGGGTACGAGGACCAGGAGGACACGCCCGCGGACGAGATGCTCGCCGCGGTCGCCCGTATCGCCCGGGCCGTCCCCGTACCGGTGACGGCCGACATGGAGCGGGGGTACGGGATGGGGCCCGCGGAACTCGCGGAGCGGCTGGCCGCGACCGGCGCCGTGGGCTGCAACCTGGAGGACACCGACCACCGCACGGGGCTGCCGGCCGACGCCGGGGAGCAGGCGGAGTACCTCGCGGGCCTGCGCGCGGCGGACCCCGATCTGGTGATCAACGCCCGGACGGACCGCTTCGTCCGCGGTGCGGGCGGCCCGGCGGAGCGGCTGGCGGACACGGCGGACCGGATGCGGGCGTACCTGGAGGCCGGCGCGGACTGCGTCTACCCCATCGGGGCGCTGGACGAGACGGCCGTCAGGGCCGTCGTCGAGGCCGTGGACGGCCGCCCGGTGAACGTGCTGTCCTGGCCCGGCGGCCCCTCACCGGCGCGACTGGCGGAGCTGGGGGTGGCGCGGATCAGCTTCGGACATCAGCTCCACCAGTTGGTCCAGGGGTACTTCACCGGGCTCCTCGCGGCCGTGGCGCGCGGAGACAGCCCCTTCCCCAAGGACTGACGATGCGTCAGCCGTCCGTGCGCGGGGGCGACTCGTCGTTGCCGCGGCGGATCGTGCGCAACGGGCCTCCGGGCCGCCACGCCTGCAGGACGAGGTCGGGATCCTCGACGTAGGTGCGTACGACCTCGGCGATCTCGGCGCGGAAGAGGTGGAAGGGCCCCTCGGGCACCGTCACCTCGCCGGTGAAGCGGGCGATCGCCGCCGGGTCGGTGACCTCGACGGCGCGTCCGGAGATCCGCACGTCGCCGCCGTCCATGGAGGTGCCGGGGCCGGGGTTGACGTGGAGCGCGAAACGCGGGTCGCGCCGCAGGTCGAGGGCCTTGCGGGAGCCGGGCATCATGCCGAGCCACAGCTCGCCGAGCCGGAACTCGGCCTCGATGCCGCTGAGCCTCGGTGAGCCGTCGGCCCGGAGGGTGCCGAGGACGTGGTGCTTGTAGCCGCCGAATCGGGTGCGCACGGCCTCGGCGAGGCCGGGCTGTGCTGCCTCTAGGTCTGTCCAGCTGGTCGTCATGCCGCCATGCTCCCCGGCATACCCGACATCTTCTGTCGGCATTGCCGGGGCGGGATCACTCCTCGCCCGGAAGGCGGCGGGCCGGGGCGTCGCCCTGGCCCTGGCGGGCGGCCTGCCAGATCCCGCGGAGGCGGTCCAGCTCGGCCAGTTCGGCGCGCGACCAGGTGCGCCGGCCCGCGACGTACCGCCGTATGGCCTCATTGGCGGCTTCGACGGATCGGCGGTCCAGAACGGTCGGTGGCATGCCTTGATTTTAGGAGAGGGGTGTGACAAAGAGCCGTGGTTGAAGCCCTCGTGGGCCCATGTCACACCGTGAGCCTCCTCACTTGTCATCCTCCCCGTCCTAATGGACGGGGATTCCTGGCTCACGTTGGCTGGGGACCAGCGGTCCTTCAGCGCTTACACGAACGGCACCAGCCGGGTTGAGACCAGCCCGGACCAGCATCACGCGGGCGGAGTTCTTGTCCCTGGGGGACACGGCTCCGCAAGGGGTGCAGGTGCAGGTACGTTCCGAGAGTGGGAGTGCGTGCTTGGTTCTCGCTCCGCACGACGCGCAGTCCATGGTGGTGTGCGCGGGATGCACCAGGCGGACGTCCCGCCCGTGCTTGCGGCCCATCTCGATCAGCGCCGCCTTCGTGGCGCCGATCGCGGCGTCGGCCGCCTTGCGCGCCATGGTGGTCCTCGCGAGGAACTTCGGCCGGAAGTCCTCCACCGCAATCGCGTCATGGTCGCGCACAACGCGCTTGGCCCACTTGCGGGCCGTGTCCTGCCGCCGACGGGCGATCTTCTTGGACACCTTCGCAGCGGCCCGTCGAGCCATGCCGTAGCCCCTGGACGCGGCCTGTCCACGAGCAGGCTTACGGCGAGCCATCATCCGCTGATACCGCGCGAGGCGCCGCGCGGCGGTCTTGCCGTGCTGGGCGGGCGGCAGGTCGTGGGCGTCGCTGGTCGTGGTGGCGGTCTCACGCACGCCCCAGTCGATACCGATCACGGCGCCGGTCGCGGGCAGCGGCTCTGTGGCTGTGGCGACGACGAACGAGGCGTACCAGTGGCCGAGGCTGTCCCGGTACACCCGTACCGAGGATGCTGCGGACGGAAGGTCTCGGGACCACACCACCGTCACGACGATGCCGCCGACCAGATGCAGGCGTCCGTCCTTGAGCCTAAAGCCGCGGGTGGTGCAGTTCAGCGACGCGGCGGCGTCGCGCTTGCGCTTGATCCGGGGCATCCCGGCCCGCTGCCGCATCGGCAGCCGCGCCGCGATGTCCTTCAACGCCTTGGCACGGGATTTCGCGAAGTCCCGGATGACCTGCTGCTGCGGCATCGAGCTGCCCTCCCGCAGCCACGCCATCGACCGCCTCGCCTCGGTCAGCATCCTGTCCAACTGCGCCGGGCCGCACGTGACCTTCTGTACGACGGTCCTGTTCAGGCGGTGGACCTTGCGAGACACCGCCACGCACTCGTTCCACACCCACCGGCACCGCGCCCACTCCGCCTCCAAACCGGCACGCGCGGTGGACGACACCCGCAGCCGAAAGGTGAACCGGGCATGCCCGGACCCCTGCCCGGCCATCGCCGTCGACGTCACACCCCGGAACCTGACAGCCCCCACCGACAACGAAAGGGAGCACAGGTCATAACGGGCGTACAGAGAGCTCCGCCGCTTCGCGGCTCCGACTCAAGGACCCATTCCTCCCCGGCCTGAAGACCGGGGCATCCTGGGAGAAATCACGTGACGGGGCTCACTCCCCCGGCCGGCGCTCCGGCCCCGCGGCGGTCAGGCGGACTCGCGGCGCACGAGCTCGGTCGACAGCACGACGTGCCGGCGGGTGGCGGTGCTCGCCGCGATCTCCTCCAGCAGCACTCGCGCCATCGTGCGGCCCATCTCCTCGATCGGCTGCCGCACGCTGGTGAGCGGCGGGTCGGTGTGGCGGGCGATGGCGGAGTCGTCGAAGCCGATCAGCGCCACGTCGTCGGGCACGCGCCGGCCCTTCTCGCGCAGCACCTGCAGCGCGCCGCCGGCCATGACGTCCGAGGCCGCGAAGACCGCGTCGACGTCGGGTCGGCGCTCCAGCAGCGCCCGCATCGCGGCGCGGCCGCCCTCCTCGGTGAAGTCACCGGCCGCGACCAGCGCGTTGTCGTGGAGCAGCCCCGCGCCCTCGACCGCCTGGCGGTAGCCGTCGAGGCGGCAGCGGGCGACGTACATGTCCAGGGGACCGGTGATGGTCGCGACGCTCCTGCGCCCGAGCCCCAGCAGGTGCGCGACCGCCGAGCGGGCGCCGCCGACGTTGTCGGAGTCGACGTAGGACACCGACTCCAGGTCGGAGCGGCGGCCGCTCAGCACCGTCGGCATCTCCAGCTGCTCCAGCAGGTCGGGCAGCGGGTCGTCCTCGTGCACCGAGGCCAGCAGGACGCCGTCGACGCGGTGGGCGGTGAGGTACTGGGCGAAGCGCTGCCGTTCCTTGGGCGTGCGCAGCAGGGTGAGCAGCAGCTGCATGTCGGTGTCGGCGAGCTCGGCGCCCACGCCCCGGATGATGTCGGAGAAGTACGGCTCGGCGAAGAGCCTGGTCTCGGCCTCCGGGATGACCAGGGCGATCGCGTCCGTCCGGTTGCCCGCCAGGGCGCGCGCCGCGCGGTTGGGGACGTAGCCGAGCTCGGCGATGGCGGCCTCGACCGCGGCCTTGGCATGGTCGCTCACCCGAGGTGATCCGTTGATCACCCGGGAGACGGTGCCCCGGCCCACTCCGGCCCGCGCGGCGACCTCCTCAAGCGTCGGCCTGCCGCTGCGCCGTCCGCCCAACACCATTACGGCCTCCCAATCACGAGGTGGTAACTGCGCCAACTTAGAGCGTCTGCTCCCTTGACACCTCATCGGGGAACGGAGACTCTTCAACACATCACATGTGGGAGCGCTCCCACACTATCGAACACGTACACTTCCCGCACGTACCCGGAGGACCCGAATGCGCACGACAAGGAAGTCGTCCCGGCCACGAGGCCGTACCGCGGCCGTCGCGATAACCGCGGTGGCAGCGCTGGGAGTGAGCCTGCTCGCCGGCTGCTCGAAGGACAGCGACGGGCCTGCCAAGGCCGGTGGCTCGGAGGGTGACGGCAAGGGCAAGATCACCCTCACGGTCGGCACCTTCGGTGTCTTCGGCTACAAGCAGGCCGGTCTGTACGAGGAGTACGAGAAGGCGAATCCGAACATCACGATCAAGGAGAACGTGATCGAGCGGAACGACGCCTACTACCCGCAGCTCCTCACCCACCTCGCCGCCGGCAGCGGCCTGAGCGACATCCAGGCCATCGAGGTCGGCAACATCAACGAGATCGTCACCACCCAGGCGGCGAAGTTCGAGGACCTCTCCAAGGCCGCCGGCGTCGAGAAGTCGAACTACCTCGACTGGAAGTGGGCCCAGGCCAGCACCTCCGACGGCAAGACGATCGGCCTCGGCACCGACATCGGCCCGATGGCCATCTGCTACCGCACCGACCTGTTCAAGAAGGCGGGTCTGCCCACCGACCGCGCCGAGGTCGGCAAGCTGTGGGCCGGTGACTGGAGCAAGTACCTGGACGCGGGCAAGACCTACACCGAGAACGCGCCCAAGGGCACGACGTTCCTGGACTCGTCCGCCGGCCTCTACCAGGCGATCAGCAACTCCGCCTCCGAGCGCTACTACGACAGCAGCGGCAAGGTCATCTACAAGACCAGCCCCTCCGTGAAGGAGGCCTGGGACCTGGCCATGGAGGCCACCACCGGGAAGATGACCGCCAAGCTGAAGCTGTTCGACAAGGCCTGGGACCAGGGCTTCGCCAACGGCCGCTTCGCCTCGCTCCCCTGCCCGTCGTGGATGCTCGGCTACA
The DNA here is from genome assembly GCF_035918135.1 of Actinacidiphila glaucinigra. Taxonomy (NCBI): domain Bacteria; kingdom Bacillati; phylum Actinomycetota; class Actinomycetes; order Kitasatosporales; family Streptomycetaceae; genus Actinacidiphila; species Actinacidiphila glaucinigra. Next base: position 5,630,963 of record NZ_CP109144.1, on the reverse strand, counting down.
TCCAGGAGAAGGCCGGCGACGCGGGCAAGGGCAAGTGGGACGTCGCCGCCGCGCCTAAGCCCGCCAACTGGGGCGGCTCCTTCGTGGGTGTGCCCTCGGCCGGCAAGAACAAGGAAGAGGCCGTCAAGCTGGCCGCGTGGCTGACCGCCCCCGCCCAGCAGGCCAAGGTCTTCGCCAAGCAGGCGAGCTTCCCGAGCGCCCCGGGCTCCTATGACCTGCCCGAGGTCAAGGACGCCAAGCACGAGTACTTCAACAACGCGCCGATCGGCCAGATCTTCGCCGACGCCGCCAAGAGCATCCCGACCCTGGTGATCGGTCCGAAGGACCAGCAGATCTACACGGCCATCACCGACGTCGGCATCCTGCAGGTCGAGCAGCAGGGCAAGTCCCCTGCTCAGGGCTGGGCGGCTGCCGAGAAGGAAATCGACAACGCACTGGACCAGTGACCCGCATGGCTTCGGAGATCTCCGACATGACCGCAGTGACCGCGCCCCCCTCCGAGGGGGGCGCGGCCCCGCGCGGCGGCTCCGGCCGTCCGCGCGACGCACGTGACGAGCGACGCGGCCGCTGGCGCAGCCGCCGCTACCGGTGGGACGTCAAGGCGATGCCGTACGCCTTCGTCTCGCCCTTCTTCCTGTTCTTCGCCGCCTTCGGCCTCTTCCCGCTGATCTACACGGGCTGGTCCTCCTTCTACCGGGTGGAGCTGACCAACCTCGACGCGCGCGAGTTCGTCGGTTTCCACAACTACACCCGTCTGCTGGAGGACGAGTTCTTCTGGAACGCCCTGAAGAACACGTTCACCATCGGTGTGATCTCGACCGTCCCGCAGCTGCTGATCGCGCTGGGCCTGGCCCACCTGCTCAACTACAAGCTGCGCGGCTCGACCTTCTTCCGGGTCGCGATGCTCACCCCGTACGCCACCTCGGTCGCCGCCGCGACGCTGGTCTTCACGCTGATGTTCGGCACCGACTACGGCATGATCAACTGGGCGCTGGAGCACCTCGGGTTCAGCAACCACATCGACTGGCGGGCGGGCACCTGGTCCTCGCAGATCGCCGTCTCGTCGATCGTGATCTGGCGCTGGACCGGTTACAACACCTTGATCTACCTGGCCGCCATGCAGGCCGTGCCACACGACCTGTACGAGTCCGCCGCCCTGGACGGCGCCTCGCGCTGGCAGCAGTTCCGCCATGTGACCATCCCGATGCTGCGGCCGACGATCCTCTTCACGATCGTGGTCTCGACGATCGGTGCCACCCAGCTGTTCGGCGAGCCGTTCCTCTTCGGCGGCCCCGGCGGCGAGAAGGGCGGCTCCTCCCACCAGTTCCAGACGCTGGGCCTCTACCTGTACGAGCAGGGCTGGACGAACTACCACCTCGGGCGGGCCTCGGCCATCGCCTGGGCGATGTTCCTGCTCCTGCTGCTGATCGCCGCCGCCAACGGGCTGGTCGCCCGATGGCTGCGCAAGAACCACGAGGGGTGACGACGATGGCCACCATCTCGACCAACCCGGCGGATCAGGCGGCCGGCGCAGCGGACGCGCCCCGCAAGGCGAAGCGCCGCACCCCCGGGGCGCCCAAGGCCGGACGGCAGCTGCACGCGGGCCCGTTCACCTACATCGTGCTGATCGTCTTCACGGCGATATCGCTCTTCCCCCTGGTGTGGACCGCGATCGCCGCCTCCCGGACGAACTCGCGGCTGGCGCAGACGCCGCCACCGTTCTGGTTCGGCTCGAACCTCTTCAGCAACCTGCAGACCGCGTGGACCGAGGCCAACCTCAGCACGGCGCTGCTGAACACGGCCATCGTCGCCGGCAGCATCACCATCGGCACGGTCCTGTTCTCGACGATCGCCGGCTTCGCCTTCGCCAAGCTGCAGTTCAAGATGAAGAACTTCCTGCTGATGCTGACCATCGGCACCATGATGGTGCCGCCGCAGCTGAGTGTGGTGCCGCTGTTCCTGTGGATCGCGGACCTGGACTGGACGAACCACCTCCAGGCGGTCATCCTGCCGACCTTCGTCAGCGCCTTCGGTGTCTTCTTCATGCGGCAGTACCTCTCCCAGGCCCTGCCCACCGAGATCATCGAGGCCGCCCGCGTCGACGGCGCCAGCAGCCTGCGGATCGTCTGGCACGTGGTCTTCCCGGCCGCCCGGCCCGCGATGGCGGTCCTGGGCATGCTGACCTTCGTCGCGGCCTGGAACGACTTCTTCTGGCCGATCATCGCGCTGACCCAGGAGAACCCGACCGTGCAGGTCGCGCTCACCAGCCTCGGCCGCGGCTACATCCCCGACGAGTCCGTCATCATGGCCGGCGCGCTGCTCGGCACGCTCCCGCTGCTGCTGGTCTTCGTGATCTTCGGCAAGCAGATCGTCGGCGGCATCATGCAGGGCGCGGTCAAGGGCTGATCCCCTCCCCCGGCCGCGGCCGCGCCCCTCCCCCCTTTACTCCTCTTGTTCACTCGTTCCGATGGGAGCGCTCCCGTATGACAGCGTCCGACATTCGTCCCGCAGCGAGCGGCACCGCCGCAGTAGGCGGTCACCAGTTCCCGCCCGGCTTCCTGTGGGGTGCGGCCACCGCCGCGTACCAGATCGAGGGCGCCGCTGCAGAGGACGGGCGCACCCCGTCGATCTGGGACACCTTCAGCCACACCCCCGGCAAGGTCTTCGAGGGCCACACCGGCGACGTCGCCGCGGACCACTACCACCGGTTCCGTGACGACGTGCGCCTCATGGCCGACCTCGGCCTGAGCGCCTACCGGTTCTCGGTCTCCTGGTCCCGCGTCCAGCCCACCGGCCGCGGGCCCGCGGTGGAGCGCGGCCTCGACTTCTACCGCGCGCTCACCGACGAGCTGCTGGAGCACGGCATCCAGCCCGCCGTCACCCTCTACCACTGGGACCTGCCGCAGGAGCTCGAGGACGCCGGCGGCTGGCCCGCTCGCGACACCGCGGAGCGCTTCGGCGAGTACGCGCGGATCGTCGGCGAGGCACTCGGCGACCGCGTCCAGCTGTGGACGACCCTCAACGAGCCCTGGTGCAGCGCCTTCCTCGGCTACGGCTCCGGCGTCCACGCCCCGGGCCGCACCGACCCGGTCGCCGCCCTGCGCGCCGCCCACCACCTCAACCTGGGCCACGGCCGCGCCGCCGAGGCGCTGCACTCGGTCCTCCCGGCCCGCGCCCAACTCGGCATCACGCTCAACCTGCACCAGGTCCGCGCGCTCACCGGCTCCCCCGCCGACGTGGACGCCGCGCGCCGCATCGACGCCGTCGGGAACCGGGTCTTCACCGGCCCCCTGCTCAAGGGCGCGTACCCGCAGGACCTGCTGGAGGACACCCGCGGCCTGACCGACTGGTCCTTCGTCCAGGACGGCGACCTCGCCGCGATCAAGCGCCACCCGCTGGACGTGCTCGGCATCAACTACTACACGCCCACCCTCGTGTCGTCCGCCGACTCCGCCGACGGGCCGCGCAGCGACGGACACGGCTCCAGCGAGTTCTCCCCCTGGCCGGGCGCGGACGACGTCGCCTTCCACCAGCCCCCCGGCGAGCGGACCGCGATGGGCTGGTCCGTCGACCCCACGGGCCTGTACGACCTGCTGATGCGGATGAACCGCGAGTTCCCCGACCTGCCGCTGCTCATCACGGAGAACGGCGCGGCCTACGAGGACTCCGTGGGCCCCGACGGCGCCGTGCACGACCCGGAGCGGGTGGAGTACCTGCGCGTCCACCTGGAGGCGGTCCACCGCGCCATGCGCAACGGCGCCGACGTGCGGGGCTACTTCCTGTGGTCCCTGATGGACAACTTCGAGTGGGCGTACGGGTACGACAAGCGCTTCGGCGCGGTCTACGTCGACTACGAGACGCAGGAGCGCATCCCGAAGTCCAGCGCACTCTGGTACGCGGGCGTCGCCCGCACGGGCGCGCTCCCCGACGCGGCGGAGGCGGACTCCGCGTCCTGACGGACCGGCGGGACGCGGCGCACTATTCGGAGGGGGGCGCCGCGTCCCGTCCCACGCCGCGGAGGAACTCCGTCCAGGCGGCGGGGGTGAAGGAGAGGGCGGGGCCGTCCGGGTCCTTGCTGTCCCGGACGTGCACGCGGTGCGGGGTGGTGGCGACCTCGACGCAGTTGCTGCCTTCCGTGTCGCTGTGCGTCGACTTGCGCCAGGACAGTCTGCCGCTCATGCCTCACCCGCCATCCGCTTGATGAATCGCGCCGACTCGTCGGCGCCGAGGGCCTCCGTGCGGATCATGCCATGCCGTTGCGTCAGCGCACCCACTTGTTCCGGGTCCGCGGTCAGCAAGCTGAGTGACTGCCCCTCCGTGAGGGCCAGCCGTTCGTGCTCCCGGGTCTCCAGCAGCACGATGGGCCCGTTGAGTCCGGGGTGAGCGCCGGCGGCGAACGGCAGTACCTGCAACGAGACGTTGCGCAGGCCGGCCACGTCCAGGAGGTGCAGAAGCTGCCGCCTCGCCGTGTCAGGGCCGCCCACCGGACAGCGCAGGGCCGCCTCGTACACCACGAAGCTGAACTCCACGGGTGGAGTGCGCCGCAGCAGGGCCTGGCGTTCCAGCCGTGCCCGGACCCGCTCCTCCAGAACCTCGTCGCCGAGCGGCGGCCGATGCGCGCCGAGCAGGGCGCGCACGGTGGCTTCGATCTGGAGCAGGCCGGGGATCAACAGCGGTTCGTACGACCAGAGGCTGACCGCCTCCGACTCGTAGCGGAAGAAGTCCTGCGACCTCGCCGGGAATCTCTCCGGCTTGAGGTAGGCCTCCGCTGCGGCAAGCTTCCCCTGGGCACCGCACAGCTGATCCGCGATCTGCAGGAAACGGGAACTGGGGCGGCGGCGGCCCTGCTCCATGGACTTCACCGTCTCGTAGCCGTAGGCCGCCTCGCGGGCCAACTGATCGCGCGTGACGCCCGCTTGCTCACGCCAGAGCTTGACCTGGTTGCCGCAGTACCGCCACGCCATCGGCGGCCGGGTCGCCTCGCCGTTCATCCGCACCCACCCCCGCACTCTCCGTGCCCACAAGACTACGGAAGGGCACCGTCAGCCGCGTCCGAAGCTGTGGAAGCGGCCGACGACGGTGAAGCCGCGGCGGCCGTACCAGTGCCGGGGCCAGTCGTCCGCGTCGGCGATCAGGAAGCGGGTGGCGCAGCCGGCGTCGACGGCCTGGCGCAGGGCCGTGGACAGGACGGCGTCCGCGTAGCCGTGCCCGAGGTGGGCCTCGGCGGTGATCAGGTCCTCGACCTGGGCGATGCCCGACGCGCGGTCCATGTAGAGGTCCGCCCAGGACGCGACGTCGCCCTCGGGCGTCCGCGCGCCGATGAATCGGACGACGGCCGCGCCGCGGTGACGGACCTCGCGGCGGTCGACGAGCTGGCGGACGACGTCCTCACCGGCCTCCGGGAGGAAGCCGCGCCAGCGCCGGGCGAGGGGTTCGCGGAAGGCGTCGAGGTCCACTTCCTCCGCGGGGCCACCGTCCGGGACCGGGCCGGTGTGCAGCATGACGAGCTCGGCGGAGTGGCTGTAGCCCGCGCGCACCATGGGCCCCGCGCAGGCGGTGCCCGTCGCGTCGTCGAGGACGGTGACGGCCCGGTGCGCGAGGTGGCCGAGCGCGTCGTCGGCGAGGGCGGGCAGCGTCTCCGGGTCGACGCCGCCGTCGACGACCACATGGTTGTTGCCGTGGGAGTGCGCGTAGGCGTCGTCGAGGACGGCGAAGCCGCCGGGGAGCTCGACGGTGCGCGCGGCCTGGCGGCGGGCGAAGGCGGCGACGAAGGCGCGGATCCGCCGCAGTTCCGGTCCGGTCATGAGGTGCAGCCTAGGCGGGGCGCTAGGGTCGTGGGCCATGGCGATGCAACTCTTCCAGGCCGACGGTGACTTCGTCGACCGGATGATCGCGCTGGCGGGCCTGCCGTGGAGCCGTCGGTCGGTCGAGGACGCGTTCGTGGCCAACGGTTGGGAGGTCCCGGAGGACGAGGAGGAGGGACCCGTCATCGGCTGGTGGGAGGTCCAGTTCCTCCCCGGGCGTGAGGAAGGCGTCGACGACTGGTGGCTGGAGCTCGGCGATCCTCCCGGCTGCGTGGACGACGGCTCCCCCGACGCCGTGTGCGCCCACACCGGGTGCCGTGCGGGCAGCTACGTCCTGCACCCCTTCGCGTACTTCGCCGACCCCGACGACCCGGCTGAGTGGGACAACGAGTTCGGGCCCTGGCACAGCCGCCCCGACGTGCGGGGCGAGGCGACGTCAGCGGACTACGACGCCGAGTATCTGCGTGTGGCGGCGCTGCTGCGCGACCGCCTCGGGGAGCCGGAACCCGCGGGCCCCTGGCCGTACGAGGACATCGACGCCACCCGGCACGTCCGCTGGGCGCGGGGTGAGGCGTACGTGATCCTGCTCGACGGGAACGACGCCCTGTCGTACGGCGCCTACCGCCGCGGGGGCGTCGCCGTCCGGCCGAAGCGTTAGGTACGCCGTCATGGCCGTGCAACTCCGAGACGTCGACGACGATCTGCTGGACCGGATCATCGAACTGGCGGACCTGCCCTGGAGCTACCGGGCCTTCGGGGACGCGTTCGTGCGCAACGGATGGCACCACGTCGGCGACGACGGGGCGACCGTCATAGGCTGGCTCGACGCCTGGCCCATCGGGGAGGACGGGCGGGGCTCCGGCGGGCACTGGCTGGAGCTCGGCGAATACCCGGGCTGCGGCGACGACCCCGAGGCCGTGTGCGCCCACCCGGAGTGCCGTACGGACTGCTCGATCGTGCTGCCGTTCGCGTACTTCACAGAAGGCGAGACCCCCGAGGGCTGGAACGGGGATGCCGGCCTCGACGGCTACGACGCCGCGTACGACCGGATGGCGGCGTTGCTGCGCGCCCGGCTCGGCGAGCCCGAGCCGCCAGGGCCGGGAGTCCACGTGCCCGAGTTCGCGTCCCGGGCCCTCGTGTGGCCACGCGGCGAGTCCCGGGTCGTTCTGCTCGACGGCGACGACGCGTTCTCCTACGGCTCCTGCCGGCGCGCGGGCATCGAGGTCCGCCCCGGGACGAGCGACCGGTAGGCGCCCGTGACCGCCGCGGGAAACGGGGAGGCACAGCGCGATACGCGTCGCCAGGGTCACTGCGGAACGGGTTGCGGAGCAGGCGTGCCCGGGTGTCACGCATTCCCCGGGGCGGCCGGACGGACGGCGAGCGCGGCACGGCGGCACGGCGGCACGTGGCCTGTCGGACACGACGACGCGGAGATCACCGTCCGCCGGATGTCCGGTCATCCGTCACAGGTGTTCTCCCGGGGACAGCCGGTCGATTTCAGTCCAGTTGAGGAACCTCTGCCACTCGCGTAGCGTCAAAACCCCTGCTGCCGCAGTCAATCGGAGACACGGGGGTGTCCGCGGTGGGCGTCGTGCTGCCCGACGAGCTGGCGTACGTGCTCGACCTGATCGGCGTCGCCTGGCCGAACGTCGACGAGGACGACTACCGCGAGATGGCCACGTCGCTGCGGGACTTCGCAGACGACATCGACGGCGGCGCGATGGACGCCCACTCCGCCGTACAGGAGTTGCTGGGCGCGAACGCGGGCGCCGCCATGGACGCCTTCGAGGCCCACTGGGGCAAGGTCAGGGGCACGCACCTGGCCAATCTCGCCGAAGCCGCGCGGATGGGCGCCGTCGCGCTGGACGGGGTGGCGATAGCCATCGAGGTCGCCAAGGGCGCCGCGATCATCCAACTGGGCATCCTGGCCGTGGAGATAGCCGCGACCATCGCCTCCGCCCCGATCACGCTCGGGCTGTCGAGCTTCGCCGGAGCCGCCGCGACCCAGGCGACCCGGATGATCGTGAAGAAGATCTTCCGTGAGGTCATCAACCAGGTCGTCGACCAGTTGATGTCCCTCGCCACCGCCCCGATCTACGCCGCCTTGGAGTCGATGGCGGCCGACCTGGTCATCCAGGTCGGCTCGAACGCCCTCGGCCTGCAGAAGGGCGTCGACCTGCGCCGGACGGCCGACGCCGGCAAGGAGGGCTTCGGCGAGGGTGTCGACGGCGCCAAGAAGCAGGCCGACAGCTTCACCCTGGCGAGCGCCGGAGGCGGCGGAGGAGGCGGCGGCGGCACCAGTGGCGGCGGCAGCGACCACTTCCAGAGCGACGAGGACAGCTTCGCCCGGGTCGACACCCGACTCGACGGCATCACCGGCTCGATGCGCGGCAGGTCCAGGGGACACATGGGCCGGGCCCGCAACGCCAAGGGCCGCACCGGCGGCCGGGGCGAGATCGCGGAGCACATCATGCCGATCGCCACGAAGATCGTGGACGGCATCGGCGAGGCGGCCGAGAAGGCCGTGGGCCACATGCGCAACGACATGCGCAAGGGCCTGAAGCAGATGCACGCCAACCACCGCGACAACGACGAGAAGATCGCGGACCAGTTGAAGGGCATCAGCAAGTCCCACGGCAGGCCGTCCTCACCCGCGGCCGGCTACTCCACCGGGTCCGGATCCGGCAGCGGCGGCTCGGGCGGGCCCAGTGGCGGAGGCCCCAAGGGCCCCGGCGGCGGGGGACCCGGCCAGGGAATCGGGGGGCCGTCGGGCGTTCCGCTCAACCCGCAGCCCGGCTGGCACGGCAAGAGCGCGGGAAAGATGAAGTGTCACCGCCGTGACGCCGTGGACGTGAGCCACCTCAGCCCGGAGGACCGGATCAAGGTGCTGGAGGACGAGGCCGGTTCCCTCGCCGACGACGCCAACGACAGCGCCCTCCCCGCGCACAACCAAGTCGGCGGAAACGACTACATCAAGACCGGGTGCGCCGGCAGTCTGCTGCACGACGGAGTCGTCACGTCCCACACCAGCGCCACGGGACGGCACGGGCAGAAGGTTCCCGAGGCCCATCCCGTTCTGCAACAGGTCTACGACGACATCAAGGCCGAGAGCGATGCTTCGGACCGCCCATTCACGGGGGCCGGCCACGGAAAGTGCGCCGAAGTGGCACTGATCTCGGACAGACTCCATCAACTTGATCCGACCGGCCGGTCGATTCGCACTGTGGACGACGCACGAGACGCCCTGGCGGGAAGTATCATCCATTCGCGGCAGATCGGAAACCTCACCGACAAGGACGGTAACGTGGAGATGGCACACGGCGAGTACAAGCCTCCTTGCCGCTCCTGCGCTCGGGCACTCCCCATACTCGGAGTACACGCACACCAGTGACGTGGGACACGCAAGAGGACGTTGAAATGCCTTCAGACATCTCGCGGGCCGAAGTCGACGCCTGGCTCGCACAGAACGGATGGTTCCCGGGCCGGGACGTCGCGGACCAGGTCCGGGAACACGTCGCCTTCAGACTGCGGAATGCCGAGGAGCAGGGATTCCCACTCGCCCGCTTGGAAAGCGCCATGCGGTTCGTGAATTCCTTCGGCCTGCTGACGCTCCCGTATCCGGCCGCGCCGGAGATCGCCATGGTGATCAAGCCTGACGTGGGATACCGAGGCGATGCCGAGGATTTCGCCGAACTTGCCGGCGACATCGGCCGGTCCGTATTTCCCGTCGGGTACGAGACATCGGAGCGCGGCATCGTCCTCGTGGATGAAACGGGGCGGTTCTTCTATCTCCACGAAACCGGCCCCTACTTCCTCGGCGACAACGAATTCGAGGCGTTCGCATGGCGGCTGAGCGGCCGTCAACTGCGTGACGCGGAGGATTACTATGTCTGACGCGGTACCCGGGGTGGCGTCCTCGTTGCTCGTACAGGGCACCGTGGTGAGCCAGACGAACCTGCGCGGTGACGGGGTCCCGGAACTGCATCCCGCCGTGAGTCGTTTCTTCGACGCCCTTCCGCCCGAATCGAAGGCTCCTTTCCTCGGCCGTTGCGCCGAATCCGCACTGGTCTCCGATCAGTTGTGGCTCATCGACTCCCGCCGGACGGACGGTCTGACCACCACGCTTCAGGAGGCGGCGGACCACTTCAGCGGTTCCGCGATGGTGTCCAAGCTGATCCGCGAGTCGGGCGATCCCCGGCACGGGCAGAAGACGACGCCCTGCCCGGCCTGTGGAGCGCTGCTGGACGAGTTGGGAATCAGGTTTCTCGGGCCGTGAATGTCCAGAAGGAACACGCGACGAACGCCGCCGCCCGGTCGTCGGCGGGAGACCCCGCACGCCTTGCTCAGCAGTGGGTGCTCGAGACCGTCACGACGGTCAGCCCCGCCGGCGGGCTGCGGTGGGAATTCTTCCCGGTCGCCGACGAGGCGCTCCGGCGGTATTGCGGGATGTCGGCCGCGCCCCCGGCCGTGGCCTCGCCCGGAGCCGAGGTGGCCCCACGGGGGTTCACCATCGATCCGCGCGCGGGGCGCTTCGCGATCCACACGTTCCGTGCGCAGGGTGAGCGCATCGGGGCCAGGCTCTTCCCCTTCGGACAGGTCGACGGTGACGGCCTCCTCGCGGTGGACGAGGCAGGAAGACTCTTCTGCGTCGATCACGGCGGCTGGTGGCACCTGGGGGACACCGCGACCGCGGGTCTGACAACGCTGATCGAGGGCCGTGCACCGCTGAGGGTCGGCGACGACGGCATATGGGCGACACGGGAAACGGAGGTGTGGTCCTGCAGCGGGCCCGGGCTCCGGACCGCCGACGCCACGACGGACGTGGTGCGCGGCGCCATGACCATGGCGTGGATCCTGCACAAGCACGGCGTGCTGTCGACGGCTTCGGTGCACATCCCCGCGCTTCGACGCGACTTCGACCTCCGCGCCGGTTCGCTGGAGGACAACGCGATGCTGCTCACCGAGCAGGTCCCACCCGGCCTGGAGGGCGTGGGCGACCTCAGCCTGGTGCTCACCGCGCCCTCCTCCCCCTTCACGTGCCGGGTGGCACGCGAGACCACGGGCGCACTCGACGTCCGGCTCTGCCGGAGGGGCTCCGAGGTGGCGGTCCCAGGGCTGCAGGCGGCCGTTTCCGAAGCGGAGGGCTTCCTCGGACGCCGTTTCCCGGCCTCGTGACGGACCGAGGGCCGTCCTCCGCCGGCGCGGGGAGATTCTTCGGCTCACTCGGGCACGTGCGAGGACATCCGGGCGAATTCGGCGGTTGCGTGTTCGACGAGAGGGTCCCGGCTGCTCGAACCGGGGAAGGCACATCCGCGAGGCGCTGCCGGGGCACACACCGTCACGCCGGCCGTGACTGCGCCTGTCCCCGCAGGAATTCGGCGACGTCCGGGCGCCGGGAGTACGGCTGGAGGGTCTGCGCGGCGGAGGAGAGCATGCCCCGCACGCGCGGGGACTGGACGCCGCCCAGGAGGTCGAGGACGCGGATGCCCGCATCGGTGGCCTCGTCGACCCGGCGGGCGGAGGCAAGGTTGTTGGCGAGTTCCGCTGTGTACAGCGCGGCGTTGCGCGTGAAGTGCGGGGCCTGCAGGCCGACCGCGCGCCGGGCGTGCTCGGCGGCACGGTGGTGGTCGCCGAGGGCGGACCAGGACTGGGCCTCCAGACCGGAGAGTTCGGCCTCGCCGTAGAAGGTCATCCACTCCGGGTCCGCGGCGCAGGGGCCGCGGCCGAACAGCGTGTGGGCGCGGGCGAGAGCGCGTTCGCAGCCGGGGCGGTCGCCGAGGCCGGCCCAGCCGCCCGCCTCGCGGAGGGCGAGCAGCGAGAGCAGGCGGGGCGAGCCGAGGTGGCGGGCGGCCTGCTGGGCGGCCTGGGCGGCGCGGACGGCCTCGCGGAAGCGGCCGGCGTCGCGGGCGAGGAAGGAGGCGTTGCAGAAAGCGTGCGACTCCAGGGCGCGGTCGCCGGCCATGCGGGCGGTGGCGAGGGCCTCGCCGTAGAAGGAGCGGGCGTCGGCGAGGCGCCCGGAGTCGTGGGCCAGCCAGCCGACGGAGATGGCGAGTTCACCTGCGCCGCCCATCAGGTCCTCGGCGACGGCCTGGCTGTAGGTGCCCTCGTCGAGAAGGCGGTACGCGGCGCCGAGGGAGTGGCCGGCCTGACGGTAGAGCGCGCCGGCGCCGTGCCGGTCGTCGTGCAGGCGGATCTCGCGGACGGCCGCGCGGACGGCCCTGGCCTGAGGTCTGCCGACCTTGTGCACCGTCTCCGCCGCGGCGGCGGGCCCCAGCATCAGGGTGGTGGCGATGGCGGCCGGGCCGCCGGTCATGAACGCGCGACGCAGCACGTCGCTCTCCTCGTCGGTTTCGGTCTCGTACGGGCTCGGCCGCGGGACCGGCCGGGGCGCCGCCGTCGCCGGGACGCGCCGGCCGCGGACCAGTTCGCGCGGTTCGAAGCCCATGTCGGCGAGGTCGCGGCCGGGGAACATGTGCCGGAAGACCCGCTCGTAGGCGTAGTTGGGGCAGCGGATCTCGCCCGACTCCACGCGGCCGATATAGCGCGCGTCACAGCTGACCTGCTCGCCGATGTCCCGCCCCGCGCGGCGTACGGCGGCGGCGAACTCACCGGGGGACCGGTCTCCGCGCAGGCGCCGGAAGGCTGTGTTGGGGGTGGAAGGTGACGAGTGCATCGCCGGGCTCCCGTTGGACGGTCGGTGCGGTGCCGGGTGGCGGCGCGACGACCGTACTCGCTGTGAGCGTCCGAGTACCGGGAGTTTGGCTACAAAAGGGATATCTCACCCTCCATTCGCCATGAAACGCCACCCCTGACGGCGTCAAGGAGGCGTAGCTGTTGACGTCCGCGCGCGTTGGACACCGTGCAACCCACCGTGCAACCCACCGTCCGACCCCAAGGAGGATTCGCCTTGTTGGACGAGCCATGGGACCTGGTCACCGTCCCCTCCCGGCAGGGGCTGGAGGCCGTGGACATCCTGCGCATGCGGACCGGCCTCGGGCCCGTGCTGCACAACAGCTCGGGTGACAGCCTCGGCTTCCTGGTGCCGCCGGGCACCGCCGACGGCTGGGACCTGCCGGGCAGCGCCTGCACGCAGACCGAGGGCGGCGGCCTCACCGTCCCCGGCGAGCTGCGGGAGCCGCCGGTGGCGGGCACCGGCTGGCTGGTGCCGCCGCGCAACGACACCGCCGTGACGGACCCGGCGGTGCTGCGTGACGCCCTCGGCGAGGCGGCCCGGATGATCGAGCTGGCCGACCGGCTCTGAGTCCGCCCTCCGGCCGCCGCCCATACTGGGTGGCATGGCACCGCGCAGGACGAGGACGACGAAGGCACCCGAAGGCATACGCGAGCAGGTCGGCGGGGGTCTCGCCGAGCTCGTGCCGGACCGGGACCGGCCGCGGGGCTGGTCGCTGCTCATCGACGGGGCGCCGCAGTCGCACGTCGACCTCGACGACCCGGAGCACCTGGACTTCTCCTACCAGCGCAGGCTCGGCCACGTCGTCGACCTCGCCGCCCCGCCCGGCCGCCCGTTGCGCGTGCTGCACCTCGGCGGCGGCGCGCTGACCCTGGCCCGCTACACCGCGGCGACCCGGCCGCGCTCGACGCAGCAGGTGGTGGAGCTGGACACGGCGCTGGTCGACCTGGTGCGGCGGGAGCTGCCCTGGGACCGCACCTGGCGCATCAAGGTGCGCGGCGGCGACGCCCGCGAGGGCCTGGCCAAGGTCCCGGAGGCCTGGGCGGACCTGGTGATCACGGACGTCTTCGGCGGGGCCCGTACGCCCGCCCACCTGACCAGCACGGAGTTCCTCGCGCAGGTGCGGCACACGCTGGCGCCCGGCGGGCTCTACGCCGCCAATGTGGCGGACGGCGGACGGCTGGAGTTCCTGCGGGCGCAGATCGCGACGGTACGGGCGTCCTTCCCGCACGCGTGCCTGGCGGCGGATCCCGCCGTGCTGCGGGGGCGGCGCTTCGGCAACGTGATCCTTGTTGCCGCGGACGGCGAGCTGCCCGTCGCGGAGTTCACCCGGCGCGTGGCCTCGGACCCGCATCCGGGGCGGGTCGAGCACGGCAGGGAGCTGGAGGCCTTCGCGGGCGGCGCGGCGGCGGTCACGGACGCCACGGCGGCGGCCTCCCCCGTACCCCCGGAGTCGGTGTTCCGCTAGGGCTGCCAGGACCGGGGCGGGTCGGGGGCCCTAACCCCCGGTGTTCTGCGCCTTGTAGGTGTCGACCGTGGGCGGGTGCCCGTTCCAGGTGCAGAAGAGCGAGGAGGTCGTGGTGGCCGAGACGAAGTCGACCCGGATCCACTCCGGTTGCTTCCAGACCTTCATCTCCCAGCCGGAGTCGGGCGTCGCCGAGACCAGGGTCGCGGAGGCCTCGCCGAGGTCGAGCACGACCCGTCCTCCCTCGACCGTGTAACCGTGCACGTTGCCGGTGTCGGCGGAGGAGGTCCTGGCGGGGGTGGCCGAACCGCGCGGGCGGGCCGGGGCGGTGGAGGGGCCGGTGCGGGGCGTGGCCGGCGCGGTCCGGTCCGGGCTGCCCGTGGCCCCGGGCTCGGCGGCGCGGTGCGTGGCGCCGCCGTCCGGTGTCTGCGTGGGGGCAGGGACCTTCTCGGCGACCGGCTCGGAGATCGGCAGGGCCCGGGGCGGGTCGTAGGCCGTGCCGGCCAGGACGTGGTGGACGCCGAACCACGACAGCGCGACGGCGGCGCTCGTGGCGAGCGTCCACGCTCCGGCGTGCGCCAGTCCTTTTAGCATCCGCCCATGGTGCCGGACGCACCCCCGAAACGGAGCCGGGGGTTGCGCTTCCCGTTCTGACGTGCTCGCGCCCACCCGGCATCCCCCCGATGGGCTAAGTTGCGGGCCATGGCAAGTGTGCTCGTGGTCGAGGACGACCAGTTCGTGCGCTCCGCCCTCATCCGGCACCTCACCGAGGCCGCGCACACCGTACGGAGCGTGGGCACGGCCCTGGAGGCACTGCGGGAGGTCGCGCAGGTCGGTTTCGACGTGGTGATCCTGGACCTCGGCCTGCCGGACCTGGACGGGGCCGAGGCGCTGAAGATGCTGCGCGGCATCACGGACGTGCCGGTCATCATCGCGACGGCGCGGGACGACGAGTCGGAGATCGTGCGGCTGCTCAACGCCGGCGCCGACGACTACCTCATCAAGCCGTTCTCGGTCGAGCACCTGTCGGCCCGCATGGCGGCGGTGCTGCGCCGCTCCCGCACCCACGAGGCGGACCGGGTGCTGCGGGTGGGCGGGCTGCAGATCGACGTCCTGCGCCGCCAGGCCGTCCTGGACGGGACCGCGCTGGACCTGACCCGCCGTGAGTTCGACCTGCTGTCCTTCCTGGCGGCCCGGCCGGGCGTGGTGGTGGCGCGGCGCGAGCTGCTGTCCGAGGTGTGGCAGCAGTCGTACGGCGACGACCAGACCATCGACGTCCACCTGTCCTGGCTGCGCCGCAAGTTGGGCGAGACGGCGGCCCGGCCGCGCTATCTGCACACACTGCGCGGGGTGGGAGTGAAGCTGGAGCCACCGCGGTGAGGTGGGCGCTGGTCAAGGTCTGCGTCGCGGTGACGGCCATGGTCGTCGTCGCCTTCGCGGTGCCGCTGGCGCTCACCGTCAAGGAGATGGCCCGGGACCGGGCCATCGGCAACGCGGAGCGGCAGGCCGCGGCGATAGGCCCGGCGCTGGCGATCACCACCGACCGCACCCAGCTGGAGCGGGCGGTGGCGTCCACCCAGGCGGGCGCCGACGGGCGGATCGCGGTGCGGGTGCCGGCGACCGAGGGCACGGCCGGGGTGCAGATCGGCGACCCGCACGCGCCGGACGCCGACCTGGAACGCGCCTCGGAACTGGGCCGGGCCTCCACCGTCCCGGTGGCCGGGGGCTACGCCCTGCTGCAGCCGACCGCGGTCAGCTCCGGGTCGGTGGCGGTGGTCGAGGTGTTCGTGCCGGACGGCGAGGTCAGCCGCGGGGTCACCGCCGCCTGGGCGGTGCTGGCGCTGGTCGGCGTGGGCCTGATCGTCGGTGCGGTGGCCGTGGCGGACCGGCTGGGCACCCGCATGGTGCGCCCCGCCAAGCGCCTCGCGGAGGCCGCGCACGGCCTGGGACGCGGGGACCTGACCGTACGCGTCCCGGAGGACGGCCCGGCCGAACTGCGCTCCGCCGCAGTGGCGTTCAACGCGATGGCGGACCAGGTGGTGCAACTGCTCGCCAACGAGCGGGAGCTGGCCGCCGACCTGTCGCACCGGCTGCGCACCCCGCTGACGGTGCTGCGGCTCAACGCCGCCTCGCTCGGCGACGGTCCGGCCGGGGAGCAGACCCGGCACGCGGTGGCCCAGCTCGAGCGCGAGGTGGACCAGATCATCCGCACCGCCCGGGCGCAGCAGGCGCAGAGCCAGCCGGTCACGGTGGGATGCGACGCGGCCGAGGTGATCCGGGAGCGGATGGCCTTCTGGTCGGCGCTCGCCGAGGACCAGGGACGCGAGGTGAGCACCGCCGGCGTCGAACGCCCCGTGCGGGTGCCGGTGGCCCGGAGCGACCTGGTGGCGTCGCTGGACGCGATGCTCGGCAACGTCTTCCGGCACACCCCGGAGGGCACGGCCTTCGCGGTGGACGTGCACAGCAGCCAGGAGGCGGTGATCGTGCTGGTCTCCGACGCCGGCCCGGGCATCACGGACCCGGCGGCCGCGATGCGGCGCGGCCAGGGCGCGGGCGGGGACGGTTCGACGGGCCTCGGGCTGGACATCGTGCGGCGCCTCGCGGAATCGACCGGGGGCGACGTGCGCCTCGGCGCCTCGGTGCTGGGAGGCGCGGAGATCCGGGTGTGGATCGCGCTGCGGCCCCTCGCGACGGGCGGGAAGCGGAACCACCGGGTGGTGCGCCGCAGGCGGCTGAAGCGCCCCGCCGCGGCCACGGAGGCCTGAACCGCGGCGGGCCGCGGTGGTCCCCCGCCCCCGGGATCCGGCCGGGGCTCCGGCCGGATCCCGCGACCGGCGGGTCATCCCCGGTAGACGTCGCAGTAGTCGTAATAGACGTAGTGGGCGTCCTCCCCGGCGTAGCAGTAGTCGTCGGTGACGTATCCGTTCACGGCGCCGGCCCGTGCCGATGCCGGAGCCGCGAACGCGGTGGTGGGGATCAGCGCGCCTCCCGCGGCCAGGCGGCGGAAGCGGCGAGGACCAGCGGGCGCCGTGTGCGAGGTGTGCGAGTCGTGGGATGTCTCCTTCGGTGTGCGGTTGCGGTGAGAGGAAGGGGCCGAAGACCGATGAGTTTCGGGTCCGGTCCCCGTCTACCGTGCGGCAACCCCACAAGAGCGAGACATGGAGCATGAGATGACCGCGGAACAGACGACGGCCGAGGGCTACTCCTACACGTTGCAGCGGATGTTGGAGAGTCCGGTGGCGGCGGTGTGGAACGCCTGGACGACTGCGGAGTCGTACGCGCAGTGGTCCTACGCCGCCCCCGGATCCGTCGAGATGGACGTGCGGCCGGGTGGGACGTGGAAGGCGACGATGGTCACCCCGGACGGCGGGGAGTTCCCGTTGACCGGCTCGTACTCCGAGGTCGACGAGAACCGGCGTCTGGTGATCGGCATGGACGTGCCCGGGAGGGCCGAGCCGGTGCTCATGACCGTCGAACTCGCCGAGCAGGGCGCCCACCGGACTCGCATCGTGGTCGCCCAGACCTGCGACACCGCCGCGGATCGCGACCTCGCCGAGCAGGGCACCACCATGCTCCTGGACAGCCTGACGGCATTCCTCAGGA
Organism: Actinacidiphila glaucinigra; assembly: GCF_035918135.1. Classification (NCBI taxonomy): domain Bacteria; kingdom Bacillati; phylum Actinomycetota; class Actinomycetes; order Kitasatosporales; family Streptomycetaceae; genus Actinacidiphila; species Actinacidiphila glaucinigra. The sequence goes on along the minus strand of NZ_CP109144.1, from coordinate 5,613,400 downwards.
CGGCCCGCTGACCCATGTCCCGTCAGGCTTCGCGCCCGCGGTGCTCGCGCCCCACCTGATCACACGCTTAGCCTGATCTTAAGCCCGCCATAAGAAATCGAACGCCCGCGCAGCTCTGGGCATTTGTCCGAATCGGCAGCGCTAGCGTGCCGTTCCATGAGGAACTCACATCGTCGTCGTCCCACCCGCGGGGTCGCCCTCCTCGGGGGTGTGACCGCGGGTGCGGTCGTCGCGGCCGGGGCCTTCGCGGCCCACGGCGGCTGAGGCCGCACCCGACCATCCCCCTCCCCCCACACGGGCGCCCCGGCCGGCAGTTCAGCACCCCCGCCCCGGCCGGGGCGTTCCCGTGTGCGCGGGATCACGTGCGGATCAGGCCGTCCAGCAGCGCGGACAGCCCGGCCTCGTACTGCGCCTGGCCCGACTGCTGGGCCGCGACGAGTTCGGGGGCCAGGCCCACGAGCGAGGGGTAGCTGTCCGGCGGCAGATCGGCGAGCCGGCTGCGGATCTTCTCGCGCAGCCCGGCCTCGGCCTCCTCGCACTCCGCGCGTTTGCGGCGCACCACCCACAGGGCGGCGCCGACCGTGTACTGCATCAGCGCCACTTGGGCGCGCGCGGCGGCGGACGGGTCCAGTCCCGCGGTGATCAGCAGGCAGAGCATGCGGTCGATGACGGCGATGGGCTCGTCGCCGCGCAGCGGGCGGCTCGTGAGCAACTGGAGCGCGGAGGGATGCTCACTGAGAAGCCGGTACACACCGACACAGAGTTCAATAAGCTGCCCGCGCGGCAGGCCGGTGCCGGAGGGCAGCTCGATCTCGCCGAGCAGTCGTTCGTTGACCGCGTCGATGATCTCGTCCTTGCCCTTGAAGTGGGAGTAGACGGCCATGGTGCCGACGCCGAGCTCCTGGGCGAGAGCGCGCATGGTGAAGGCCTCGGGCCCGTGGCGGTCGAGGAGCGCGACGGCGGCGTCGAGGATGCGGTCCGGGTTCAGGGTGTTACGGGGGACGCGGCGCCGTGGGGAGCGGGCCGGCGGGGTGACAGTCATGAGGGATGCGTGTCCGGTCGGGGGGAATCGTGCGCGAGCGGGCGGGAGGTTGAGCGGTTTCCTTGATTCTCCCGCGTTCCGGAGCAACCCGGGGAGGTGGCGGGGCGTCTTTTCGCACGTCTTCCCGAGCACGGCTGTTTGAATCCAGGACGAATCGGAGGTGAAGGGAATAGGCGGGGCCGGTGCCCGGGTTGGTTAGCGTACGTCGTACGGTAGTCCGATGTGACTCTCAAAGGGAGAGATGGGGGGAGAACGGCCGGATGACCATGAGCATGACCGCCCCGCGGGCGTCCGCCTACCGGGGCGGGCTCCGCTGGTGGACCGAGCTGCCGCTGATCGCGGTGGTCTACGGCCTCTACACCGCGGGCCGCCTCCTCGTACGCGGCGACGTGGGCCGGGCAGTCGACCACGGCATCGCCGTACTCCACCTCGAAAGCGCGCTCAGCATCGACCCGGAGCGCTGGCTCAACTCCCTCTTCAGCCGCTACCGGGCGCTCGGTGTTCCCGCCGACTTCTGGTACGCCTCACTCCACTACCTGGTCACCCCGCTGGTGCTGGTCTGGCTCTGGCGCCGGCGGCCGACCGTCTACCGCGTCGCCCGCACCTGGCTGCTGGTGTCCACCCTCATCGGGCTGATCGGCTTCACCCTCATGCCCACCGCCCCGCCGCGACTGCTGGCCGCCGGCCACGGCTTCGTCGACACCATGGCGCAGTACGGCTCGTACGGCTGGTGGGGCGCGGAGGCGAGCGCGCCGCGCGGACTGGGCGGGATGACCAACCAGTACGCCGCCATGCCGAGCCTGCACGTCGGCTGGTCCCTGTGGTGCGGCATCATGCTCTGGCGCCACGGACGCACGTCCTTCGTCCGCGCCCTGGGCGTCCTCTACCCCCTCGGCACGACCCTGGTGGTCATGGGCACCGCCAACCACTACCTGCTGGACGCCCTGGCCGGCATCGCCGTGATGGGCGTCGGACTCCTCCTGGCGCGCCCCGCGCTGCGTGTGGTGGACCTCACACGGGACGCCGCGCGCACCCGGCTCGCGGCACCGCGGCACGTCTCCTCCACGGTCGTCGCGACCTCCCGCGACGTCGCCCCGGCGGACGTGGGGATCCTGCCGGCACCTGCGGTCGAACCGCGGCGCTGACGACGGGTCCGGGGCCGCGGACCGGCGGCGTCCGCATTGTGGCCCACGTTGTCGGTGGGTGGTGCGAGACTTGCGCGGGTGAGCACTACGCACGATCTGCGAGAGCGGCTGGCCGCGCTGCGTGGCCCGACGACCGTGCCGCGCCCGATGGACGCGCGCGCCCTGGCGGCGCTCGCCGCGAACCCCGGGTGCCGGCGCCGGGCACTGATGGACGCCGCGGGGGTGGACAAGGCGGCGGTGGCCCGCGTGCTGGGCAACCCCGCGCCCTTCGGGCAGTCCCAGTTCGCTTTCGTACGGGGCCATGCCTTCGAGGCACGGGTGAAGGCCGAGGGGTGCGCCGAACTGCTGCGCCTGCTGGGCGCGCCCGAGAGCACGGAGGCCGTGCTGCCCGACCTGTCCGCCCCGGGCCCCGAGGGCAGGGTGGCCCGTACCCGCCTCGCGCTCAAGGAGGCGACCGCGGCGGGCCGGTGGACGCTGCTCGACCACCCCCTGCTCGTGCTCGAGGTGGCGGACTCCCCCGTCTACCTCGAGCCGGACGCCATCGCCGTGCGGCCGGACGGCTCGTGGACGGTGGTGGAGGTCAAGTCCTTCCCGATCCTCGACGGTTCCGCGGACGCGGTGAAGGTCGGCGCCGCCGCCCGGCAGGCCGCGGTGTACGTCCTGGCCCTGGAGCGGCTGGGATTCGGCGCGCCGGAGCACCGGGTGCTGCTGGTCTGCCCCAAGGACTTCTCCAACCTGCCCGCCGCGGAGTTCGTCGACGTCCGCAAGCAGCTGTCGGTCACCCGGCGGCAGCTGACCCGGCTCACGCGGATCGAGGAGATCGCCGCCTCCCTGCCCGAGGGCACCACCTTCGACCTGCGGCTCGCCGACGACGGACGGACGGCGACCCGTCCCGCCGCGGAGCTCTCCGACGCGGTGGACCTGCTGCCCGCGGCGTACGCGCCCGAGTGCCTGGCCAGTTGCGAACTGTCCTTCCACTGCCGCGAACAGGCCCGGGGCTGCGGCGCGGTGGAGGTCCTCGGCCGCGGCGTGCGCGGTGAACTGGGCGCGCTGACCGAGGTGGAGCAGGTGCTGGCGGCCGCGCTGGGCACCGAGGGCGATCCCGACGACCCCGCGGTCGCCGCGCTGCGGCGGGCGCACGCCCTGCGGGCGGAGGCGCTGGGATGTCGCTGATCTCGGTGCTGGCCCGGGCGGAGGCCATGGCGACCGGCCGGGCGACCCCGCTGGCGACGGTGCGCCACCGCCATCTGTCGGACCGGCCGCTGGTCTTCGTCCCGCTGACCACCGCGGGCGAGGTGGGCGCTCCGCTGGGCGCCCTGGTCGGCACGGACCGGGACGAGCCCCGGCTGCTGGCGGTGCCGCAGCCGCGCGACCGCGATCTGCGCTTCGCCTTCCTTGCCGAGCTTGCGCAGGTGGTGCTGCCCTACCTGGAGTCCTACGCGGACGACACGGAGACCGAACCGGCGACCCGCAACAGGGAGGAGTCGGAGGTCTGCGCCGACGCGCCCCAGATCGTGGTCGCGAACACCTCCGCGGTGGAGTACGTGCGCCTGCTCGGGCGCTCCACCCGCTTCCGCCGCACCGCCGAGGACGACCCCGACGAGCCGCACCCCGTGCCGGCCCGGGTGCCGTTGCTCGGCCGCTGGCTCACCCACTACGGGGAACGCGCCCGCACCCCCGGCTCCGCGCTGCTGCTGTCCGCGACCGAACTGCTGACCCGGCACTGGGCGACGGGCCAGAGCAACCTCGAGGACCAGCACCTGGGCGCCCTGCTGGCCTGGATCGACCGCCCTCCGGCGCCGCCGGGGGAAGCTCCGCCCGAGGGCATGACGGGCATCGAGGCCGCCCGACGGGCGGAGTCCCACCGCGGACCGGACGGCCTGCTGGTGTTCCCGCCGGCCGGCCCCGCGACCGACCCCGTCTTCGACAACACGGTGCTCGCCCCGGCCACCGCCCGCTACGACGCCGGGATCACCGGGGCCGGCGAGGAGATCGCCCGTCTGCTGGGCGCCCAGATGCGCCCGACCTGGGACGCGGTGTGGCGGTCGATGGACCTGCTGCGCGAGCTTCCCGAGGGCTCCCACGTCGCGGACCGCTGGAAGCGCGACCGCTGGTCGTACACCTCCCACCGGGACCGGGTGCGCGCCGGGGAGCCGCCGCAGCCCCGCCGCGACGACGCCGTGTCGGCGGCGCAGAAACTCGCCGGCCGGGAGACCGCGCAGGTGCGGCTGGAGGCCCAGGAGGCACTGGACGACCCGCTGGTGATGGCCGGGCGGCGGCTGGCCGGGGAGGCCTTCGCGGGCCGGGTCGACCGGGTGGAGATGGCGATGAGCGAGGGCAAGGTGCCCAAGCCGCGCCCGCTGGTGACGGTTCTCACACAGGACCGCCCGCATCTGGACGAGGACGCGAAGCTCCACCGCGCGCTGCCGGACGGCCGCACGCAGCAGGCCCGGTTCGTGGAGTGGGCCGGGTCCGGGGCGGTGCTCCTGCGGGTGGTGAACGGCATGGGCCGCGGCAAGGTCCCCGACCCCGGCACGGTGCCGGAGGAAGGGGACGAGGTGTGCTGGACGTTGTTCGAGCACGCGCCGCGCGGCGGCGCCGGGCTGCCGGAGCCGGAGGACACCCCGTGGACCCACGGCGGGCCCCCGGGCGCCGCGGCCGCGACCGCGGATACGCCCGCGGCCGCCGTCGCCCTCGCCGAGAGCCCCGACCCCGCGACCACGGAGGACTATCTGTGAGCCCGGTGAGCGACGCCGCCCGTGCGGCCGGCACCGCGACCGAGCGGATCCTGCACGACACCCTGCACGGGACGCACCGCGGCGTCGTCGTGGACTCCCCGCCCGGCGCGGGCAAGTCGACGCTGGTGGTGCGCGCCGCGCAGGAGCTGGTCGCGGCCGGCGAGTCCCTGATGGTGGTCGCCCAGACCAACGCGCAGGTGGACGACCTGGTGGACCGGCTGGCGACCGCCGACCCCGGGCTGCCGATCGGCCGGCTGCACGGCAGCGACTCGCCGCCGGACCCGTTGCTCGACCGCCACGAGGCGGTGCTGAAGTCGGCCAAGGCGGCCGACCTCGCCGGGGCCAAGGTGGTGATCGCGACCGCCGCGAAGTGGGCCTTCGTCAAGGACGTGGAGCCCTGGCGGCACGCCATCGTCGACGAGGCGTACCAGATGCGCTCGGACGCGCTGCTGCAGGTGGCCGGGTTGTTCGAACGGGCGCTGTTCGTCGGCGACCCCGGCCAGCTGGACCCGTTCAGCGTGGTCGGCGCCGAGCAGTGGGCGGGGCTGAGCTACGACCCGTCGGCCAGCGCGGTGGTCACCCTGCTGGCCCACAACCCGGGGCTGCCGCAGCACCGGTTGCCGGTGTCCTGGCGGCTGCCGGCCTCCGCCGCGCCGCTGGTCTCGGACGCCTTCTACCCCTACACCCCGTTCCGCAGCGGCACCGGCCACGGGGACCGGCGGCTCTCCTTCGGCGTGCCCGGTGACGGCTCGGGCCCGGACCGGGTGGTGGACGAGGCCGCCGCGTCGGGCTGGGGGCTGCTGGAACTCCCCGCACGGCGCACGCCGCGGACCGACCCCGAGGCGGTGCGCGCGATCGCGCTGGTCGTCCGGCGGCTGCTGGACCGCGGCGGCGTGGCCGTCTCCGAACGGGGCACCGCCCCGGTGGGCCCGGACCGGATCGCCGTGGGCACGGCCCACCGCGACCAGGCGGCGGCGGTCCGCGCGGCGCTGGCCGACCTGGGTGTGACCGGGGTCACCGTGGACACCGCCAACCGGCTGCAGGGCCGGGAGTTCGACGTCACCGTGGTGCTGCACCCGCTGTCGGGGCGCCCCGACGCCACCGCGTTCCACCTGGAGACCGGACGCCTGTGCGTGCTGGCCTCGCGCCACCGGCACGCGTGCATCGTGGTGTGCCGGGCGGGGGTCTCGGAGCTGCTGGACGAGCACCCCTCGACGGAGCCGGTGCAGCTGGGCGTGACGGTGAAGTTCCCGGACGGCTGGGAGGCCAACCACGCCGTGCTGGCCCACCTGTCGGAGCACCGCGTGACCTGGCGGCCGTAGCGCGCCCCCGCCGTCCGCCCGGGGCACTCTTGCGCGGGGCGGGACAATGGAAGGCGCCGACGATCCTGGAGGTACGTTCATGTCCGAGCCGCAGTCGGCTCACAGCGCGGCGGGAAAGCAGCCCGCCCCGCGCCTGAAACCCGCCCAGCTGCTGTTCGAGCCCGCCGCCCTGGCCGAGGACGAGGAGCACTTCTTCGACCTGGAGTCCATCGAGGACCCCCGTGAGCTCCTGGGCCGCGCGTCGGAGCTCGCCCTCGCCTTCCGCGCGGCCGCGGACCGGGCGACGGAGTTCCAGGCCATAGCAGCCGCCCAGCTCGCCGACCCCAAGCGTTTCGACCGGCTGACCCCCGCCGCCATCGGTGAGCAGGCGGGCTGGTCGGAGGACTATGCCAAGCGGATGATCGAGTTCGGCGAGGGCCTGATGCGGGGCGGCGACGCGGCGCTGTCCTGACGGCGCACCTGGCATATGCGTGCGGGGCAAGGTACCCGACACATGGCGGGCGTGTCCGGCCTTCGGGCGATGTCGCGTAGCGAAACGTTCACTCACGGTAGTTGTATGGGTCATGAGTGATCGGCAGTGGCACACATGGCCGGGGGGCGTGCCGGAGTCCGCCTCCCACCCATCCCCGTACGCGCAGTACCCCACCCCCGACGGGGCCGACTGGCTCGCCTCCGCCAGCGCCTTCCCGCGCAGCGTGCGCGCCCTGTGGTCCGCACGGCCCACGGCGCCCAGCGTGCTGCCCTGCGGGACGGCCTTCGACGCGGTGAACCTCCCGGCCCTGTTCGGACGCAAGGTCCTGGAGCACCTGTGGTCCGCGGGCCCGGGCTCCGGCCCGGCCGCCACGCTGCGCGGACGGCTGCTGCTGCTCGCAGAGCCGGGCACCGCCGCACGCCTCCCCTCACTGCTGACCTGGGAGGAGTGGGGGCCGGCGGTGCCACCGGTGCTGTGCCACGGCGCCGGGGACTTGGTGGCGCTGCCCCCGCCGTACAGCGACACCGGCCACGGGCGCTCGCGCTGGCTGGTGGCCCCCGACACACGCCGTCCCTGGCTCCCCGGGGCCGACGTCCTGCTGTGGGCCTGCGTCCGCGCGGCCCGCGCGGAGGCCGGTTGATTATCGATTTTCACCCGCCCGCAAGCGGATGCTAATGTCTACGACGTCAGCGAGCGCCGCTAGCTCAACTGGCAGAGCAGCTGACTCTTAATCAGCGGGTTCGGGGTTCGAGTCCCTGGCGGCGCACTCACGGCAAGGCCGTTGACCAGGGCGCTCTCCCATCGGGAGGGCGCCTTTCGTCATGTCCGGCCGCGTCTTCGACCGCGGGTCCCGAAAGTCCTAGGGGCCGTCCCACAGCGGGCGCGAGGTGGTGATCCGCACGGTCCAGCCCTCGTCCTCCGGGTCGCGGCCGAGCACCTCGACGGTGAGGCCGCGGGCGCGGTCGGTGAAGCGTCCGCCGGAGGAGAACGGGGCGTCGTTGAGCGCGTTGAAGGTGGCGCTGCTGTACTCGCAGGCGGTCGTGCGCGGGTGGGCGTCCTCGACGGTGACGGGCCCGTGCCCCGAGTCGACGTCGGTGCGCACCTGGTAGACCAGCACCCCCTCACGGCAGGCCTCGCTGTCGTTGCCGCGGGTGGCGCGCGCCTCGACCACGTACGCCCGGGTCCGGCCGAGGGGGATGACGGCCGCCTTGCGGCCGCCGGGCACCTCGACCGGTGTGAGGTGCACCGAGCGGGCGCCCGGGTCGCGGACGCAGACGACCTGCCAGTCGTCGAGCCAGCCCAGCCGCCACTTGTGCCAGGCGAAGAGATCGCCCTGCAGCCCCCAGTCCAGGGACATGCTGTCCCACTGGCCGGCGAGGGTGTCGGTGCGCCCGAAGTCCTCGACGGAGTACAGGTCGGGCAGCCCGAAGGCGTGTCCGTTCTCGTGGCTGAGCACCCGCGCGCCGGACTGGTCGTGGCCGTAGACCAGCGAGACCCGGTCCAGGCCCGCGCCGTCGTCGGTGGTGGCGGCCGAGGCGCCGGTCCAGGTCACCGAGAGGACGGCCTGTTCGGCGGGCGGACCGGCGTTGGGCGTCACCAGGACGTTGACCAGGTCGTACCCGGAGAAGTCGATCTGCCGGTCGGCGACGCGCAGCAGGTCCCGCATCATGGCCGTGTGCGTGCGCCAGTCGTAGCCGCGCCCTATCCCGTACGAGTGGAAGGGCTTCGGCATGCGGATGTAGCGCAGCACCGGCGTGGAGACGTAGCGCAGCTTCCCGTACGAGGCGCGGTAGAACCAGTGCCGCACGGCGGGGAAGAACTCGCTGTAGCGCTCGGCGGCGCTGTACGGGGCGTGCTTGTCGGGGAAGTCGACGAGCAGGGTGAGGGCCCGCACCTCGCCGGTGGCGCGGGCGAACTGACGGCCGTCCGCGCCGCCGAACCCCTCGGACATCGTGACGCCCGGCGCGGCGCGCAGCGCGCAGGGACGGTCGGCCGGCGGGGCCGCGGCGGGCACGCCCTCGGTGACGGCGGTGCTGCCGGCCGCGAGCAGGAGCACTGTTGCCACGACCGCGAGTGCCCGGGGACCGCGCATCGCCTCAGCCCTGGGTGACCTGGACGGTCCAGGACCCGTCGGAGTGGCGGTCGGCGACGTGGACGCGCGCCGACCGGCCGAGGGCGTACGTCTCCCCCGTCCGCAGCGGCGCGTCGGCCAGCGGCGGGTACACCGAGGACTCCCGGCAGCCGTCGCTGGCCGGGTGGGCGTCGACGACGTCCACGGGGCCGTCGCCTGACGACACGTCGGCCCGGACGCGGTACATCAGCACACCCTGGCTGCAGGTGAGGCGGTCGTTGCCGAGGGCGGCGCGGGCCTCGATGGCGACGGCGCCCTCCAGGCCCGCGGGCAGCACCAGCAGCTTGGTGCCGCCGGGCTGCTCCACGGGGCTCAGGCGGAAGGTGTGCGTGCCGCCCTCGGTGACGCAGCGGACCTGCGACTGCCGGAGCCAGCCCAGCTTCCACTTGTGCCAGGCGAAGAAGTCCGGGGACAGACCGAACTGACTGCCCATGAGGTCCCAGTCGCCGACGTGGGTGTCCCAGTCGGCGTTGCTGCCCGCGGGTGGCCGGTAGTAGAGGTCGGGCAGGTCGAAGGCGTGCCCGGTCTCGTGGGCCAGCACGTTGATGTCCGGGGGGTGGCCCTCGAAGACGGTGACGAAGCGGTGCAGGTCCGCGCCGTCGACCCGGACCGGCCGGCCCAGGTTGACCACCTTGGTGGCGTCCGGGTCGACGCCCGGCGCGTCGGGGTCGGCGACCAGGTAGACGACCCCGTACCGGGAGAAGTCCACCTGCCCGTCGGCCGCCACCACGGCATCGCGCAGGTAGCGGGCGCGCAGGGCGGGGCTCCAGTCCCGGCCGATGCCGTACGCGGTGGACGGCGCGGGCATGCGCAGCCAGTACGGCAGGAGGCGCGGCCGCAGCCGGAAGGTGCCGTACGAGGCCTTCGCGAAGAAGTCGGCGGTGGCCGGGAAGTGATCGGCCGCCAGTTCGCCCGGGCTGATGGTGGGTGCGGCGTCGGGGAACGCCAGGAACACCATCAGCGCGTCAACGTCGCCACGGGCCCGCGGGTAGGCGGTGTTCCAGGCGCTGACGCCCTCGGAGTGGTGGGCCCGGGTCCGCGACAGGGCGCACAGCGAGGAGTCCGAGCCCCCTGCCGCGGGGCCGGTGACCAGCGTCCACGCCACGACGGCCGCGAAGACGCTGACGGCGGCGACGACCGCCCGGAGCCCACCGTGGGCATGCCCGCGGACGCTCCGGCGGAACCGCCGATGCGCACGTATGGGTAGCCCTGACAGCGGCACGTGGACCTCCCGTACGGGGTCGGGACACCCACATCACGCTGCTACGGTTTGCTATGTTTTGCCCTGTTGTGCTGCGCCGCCCGGGTTACCGTCCGATCACTACAGTGCGTAATGAGTGACGAAAACCGATCAATGGAATTCAGCGGCCAATCACAAATGATCAAGATCGTCTACCGCGTGCCGAGAATCACCACGACGGCGGTGGCCGCACCAATTCCCCAACGTCTATGATCGGCACATTTCCAGCATGAACGCCGCCTCTTGGCGGTCATTCGATTCCTCCACGACCACGTGTGCGAGACGACAGATATGCGGGAGCCAGCGGTGGGCGGACCCTCGGGAGGCCCGGACCTCGAACCCGAGGCGACGGCCACGACGGTCACTCAGCGTCATGCTCCGGCCCCGGAACGGTCAGTCCCGGAGAGATCGGACCCGGAGGTGCGCGACTACCGCGCCGCCTTCAACGTGGCGCGGCTGCCGATGGCGCTGGTCGACTCCGACGGCCGGGTGCGCGAGGCCAATCCGGCGTTCGGCGCGCTGCTCGGCGCGGACCCGGTACTGCTCACCACCCGCACCGCGGCGGAACTGGTCGGCCTCACCGGCGCCGGCGGCGAGGCGCCCCCGCTCGGGGAGAGCCCGGAGTACGCCGAGTACGAGGACGTGCTGACCGGACGGCGCGGGGAGTTGCGCCGCACCAGACCCGTGTGCGGACCGGACGGGCGCACGGTCTGGGCCGAGGTCGTCGTGGTGCCCGTCCCCGGCGGAGCGCTGATGTCCGTGGAGGACCTGGGCGAGACCCGCGAACTGCGCGAGCAACTGCGCCACTTGCGGATGCACGACCCGGTCACCCGGCTCCCCAACCGGCAGTTGTTCTTCGAGCGCCTCGCCACCGCGCTGGAGGGCGCCGACAGCCGCACCGGCCGGATCGGCCTGTGCTACCTCGACCTCGACGGCTTCAAGGCCATCAACGACACCCTCGGCCACCGGGTCGGCGACCGGCTGCTCAAGGCAGTCGCCGGCCGGCTGTCGGACTGCGCGGCCCGCCTCGCGCGGAGCGGGACCCTCGTCGCACGGCTGGGCGGGGACGAGTTCGCCGTCCTCGTCGAGGACTCCACCGGCACCGGGCAGGCCACCGGCCTCGCCGAGTCCGTACTGACGGCGCTGCAACTGCCGTTCGACCTCGCCGGGCAGCGCCTGGCGGTCTCGGCGAGCATCGGCGTCGTCGAGCGCGAGGCCGCCGGGGCCACCGCCACGGGCATCATGCAGGCCGCCGACACCACGCTGTACTGGGCCAAGGCCGACGGCAAGGCCCGCTGGACGCTCTTCGACCCCGAGCGCAACGCCCACCGGATGACCAAGCAGGCGCTGTCCAGCACCCTGCGGCAGGCCGTGGAGCGCGGGGAGTTCGCGCTGGAGTACCAGCCACTGGTCGAGCTGGGCAGCGGAAGTCTGCGCGGGGTCGAGGCGCTGGTGCGCTGGCGGCACCCGCACTTCGGGCTGCTCGGGCCGAACCGGTTCATCCCGCTGGCGGAGGAGAACGGCTCCATCGTCCAGCTCGGCCGCTGGGTGCTCGCCGAGTCGTGCCGCCAGGCCCGGCAGTGGCAGAAGGACTGGCCGGACGACCCGATCTTCGTCAGCGTCAACGTCGCCGTGCGCCAGGTCTGGGACTCCGACCTGGTCGCCGACGTCGCGGAGATCCTCGACGACACCGGGCTGCCGGCCGGGCTGCTGCAGCTGGAGCTCACCGAGTCCGCGGTGATGGGCTCGGCCGGCCGGCCGCTGCAGGCGCTGCACGCCCTGCAGGAGATGGGCGTACGCATCGCCATCGACGACTTCGGCACCGGCTACTCCAATCTGGCCTACCTCAGCCGGCTGCCGGTCTCCGCGCTCAAACTCGACGGCAGCTTCGTGCACGGCTTCCGGGACGGCCTGCACCCCAACCCGGCCGACGAGACGATCGTCGAGGCGCTGGTGCAGCTCGCCCACCGGCTCGGGCTGACCGTGACCGCCGAATGCGTGGAGAACGCCGAGCAGGCGGAGCGGCTGCGCCGGATCGGCTGCGACACCGGACAGGGGTGGCTGTACTCGCGTCCCGTGCCGCCCGAGGGGATCGCCGCGCTGCGCGGCGACGTGCCGGGCCGCGGGCCGGGCCCCGGCGTAGAGCCCGGCGAAGAACCCGGGGAATAGCCGGAGCCGCCGCCGGGTTGGTCGTTGCCGTAGGCAAGGAACCGGCCGCAGGAGGCGACACAGGCACGTGGACACGAACGACCCGGTACGAGGCACGACCCTCGGCAGCGCACCCGTCCCGCTCTCCGTCCTCGACCTGGCGGGCGTCGGCAGCGGCCTGACCGCGAGGGACGCCCTCCTCGCCGGGGTCGCACTGGCCCGACTCGCAGAGGCCCGCGGCTACCACCGCTACTGGGTCGCCGAGCACCATTCGATGCCCGGGGTCGCGTCCTCCTCCCCCGCAGTGATCCTCGCCCACCTCGCCGCCCACACCGAGCGGATACGCCTCGGCTCCGGCGGTGTCATGCTGCCCAACCACGCGCCGCTGGTCATCGCCGAGCAGTTCGGCACCCTTGAGGCCCTGGCGCCGGGCCGGATCGACCTCGGCCTCGGCCGTGCCCCCGGCACCGACGGCGCCACCGCCGCCGCGCTGCGCCGCACCGACCGGCTGAACGAGGGCGCCGACGAGTTCCCGCAGCAGCTGTCCGAGCTCATCCGCTTCCTGGACGACGACTTCCCCGACGGCCACCCCTACGCCCGCATCCACGCCATCCCCGGTCCCGTTCAGGGCACCGTGCCGGGCGGCGTGCAGTCGTCCGCGCGCCCGCCGATCTGGCTGCTCGGCTCCAGCACCTTCAGCGCCCGGCTGGCCGCGGTCCTCGGACTGCCCTTCGCCTTCGCCCACCACTTCTCCGCGGCGAACACCGAACCGGCGCTGGAGATGTACGCCAGGTCCTTCCGGCCCTCCGAGGTGCTGGACGAGCCGTACGCGCTGATCGGCGTGGCGGCACTGGCTGCGGAGGAGGAGAAGGACGCCCGCCGGCAGGTGCTCAGCGGCGCTCTGGCCATGCTGCGGCTGCGCACGGGACGCCCGGGCCTGGTGCCCTCCCCGGAAGAGGCGGAGGCGTACGAGTTCGGCCCCGCCGAGCGGGACTTCGTCGACGCGTGGCTCGGCAACGTGGTGCACGGCACGCCGGACGCGGTCCGCGACGGCCTGGACGCACTGGTACGCCGGACGGGCGCCCAGGAGCTGATGATCACGGCCAATGCCCACACGCCTTCCGCACGGCTGCGTTCCTACGAGCTGATCGCCGACGCGTACGGCCTGCCCGGCGGCGCCTGACCGGCCGCCGCGCGCGGCGGCCGGTGCGGGGCGCCGGTCGCCGCGCGCGGCCGCGCGACGCGGGGATCAGCCGCTCGCCGCCTCCGTTTCCCAGGGCACCCGGCTCAGGTGGCTCGCGCCCAGGAGCCGCACGAGGTTCCAGTAGTCGCCGTAGCCCGCCTCCAACCCGTCGACGAGCAGCCGCGCCGGGGGGAACGGCCGCTCGGGCCGCAGCTGTGACAGGTCGATCGGACGGGCACGGCCGGCGGCCGGATCGGTCTCCGCGTCGAAGCAGGCGAGCGCGGCACGGAGCGCGGGCTGGAAGGTGCCCTCCTCACACAGGCCCTCGATCTCGTCGAGCTCGATCGTGACGAAAGCGCCCGGCGCCTTCTCGACCGCCTGCCGCGGCAGGGCGGCGTGGGCGTCGAGCGTCCCCTCGGCGGCGAGAGCCGGTTCAGCACCGCGAGCGCGGCTTCGAGCTGGGCGAGCGCGCGTTCCTTCGTCGCCGGCGGTGCCGTGACCTGCACCGCTCCCTCTTCCTCGACCTCGAACGTCCCGGTCACGAGATCCGCCGGCCGGAACATCGCGAGCCACAGCAGCGGAACGCAAGAAACGTCGTGGGAGACGATCCCGGCCCTCTCGTCAAAGCCCTCCAACTGGCCCGACGGGTAGAGGGACGCCTCGTCCGGCGAACAGAGGTACGAAGAGTTCGACATGCCGCGAGGCCGGCGGAGCGCACCGACACGCCACCCGGACCGGCGGGTGCCGTGGGCGGCGGCGTGCGCCCGGTCGCCCGTCAGACGTCCACCGCCACGTACTTGATCTCCAGGTACTCGTCGATCCCCACGGCTCCGCCCTCGCGCCCGGTCCCGGACTGCTTGACGCCGCCGAAGGGCGCCGCGGGCGTGGAGACGACGCCCTTGTTGAGGCCGAGCATGCCCGTCTCCAGCTCCTCGGCGTAGCGGATCCCGCGCCGCAGGCTCTCCGTGAAGACGTAGCCGACCAGGCCGAACTCGGTGTCGTTGGCCAGCCGGATCGCCTCGTCGTCGTCCTCGAAGGTGACGACCGGCGCGACCGGGCCGAAGATCTCCTCGCGGAGCATGGCCGCGTCCGTCGGCACGTCGGCCAGCACGGTCGGCGGGTAGAAGTACCCGGGGCGGTCCGAGAGCGGGGCGCCGCCGGTGACCGCGCGGGCCCCGGACGCGACGGCGTCCTGCACCAGGCGGTCCACCTTGTCCAGGCCCGCGCCGTCGATGAGGGGGCCGACCTGGCTGCCGGGCTCGGTGCCGCGGCCGACGACCATGGAGCCCAGCTTCTCGGCGAGCCGCCCGGTGAAGGCCTCGGCCAGCTCGCGGTGGACGTAGATCCGGTTGGCGGCGGTGCAGGCCTCGCCGATGTTGCGCATCTTGGCGATCGCCGCACCCTCCACGGCCTTCTCCAGGTCCGCGTCCCGGCACACGATGAGCGGGGCGTTGCCACCCAGCTCCATGGAGGTCCGCAGCACCTGCCGCGCGCTGAGTTCGATGAGCTTGCGGCCGACTGCCGTGGACCCGGTGAAGGAGAGCTTGCGCAGCCGCGGGTCCTCCGTCAGGGGGCCGCTGATCTCCGCGGGGCGTGAGCTGGTGAGGACGTTGAGGACGCCGTCCGGCAGCCCGGCCTGCCCGAGGATCTCGGCGAGGGCGAGCATGGACAGCGGCGTCTGGTGGGCCGGCTTGACGATCATGGTGCAGCCCGCGGCGACGGCGGGGCCGATCTTGCGGGTGCCCATCGCCATGGGGAAGTTCCACGGGGTGATCAGCAGCGCCGGCCCCACGGGCCGGCGCATCACCCAGATCCGGCCGTTGCCGTCGGGCGCGGTGAGCCAACCGCCCTCGATCCGCACCGCCTCCTCGGAGAACCAGCGGAAGAACTCGGCGGCGTACAGGACCTCGCTGCGGGACTCCGCGACCGGTTTGCCCATCTCCAGCGTCATCAGCAGGGCGAGTTCCTGCTGCCGCTCCACGATGAGCTCGAAGGCCCGGCGCAGGATCTCGCCGCGCTCACGCGGCGCCGTGGCCGCCCATCCCTCCTGCGCCGCGGCCGCGGCGTCCATCGCGGCCCTGGCGTCCTCGGCCCCGGCGTCCGGCACGGCACACAGCGACCGCGCGGTCGACGGGTCCTCCACCTCGTACTCGCGCCCGTCGCTCGCCGGCCGCCAGCGGCCGCCGACGAGCAGTGCCTTCGGCACCCGCTCCACGACCAGCTGCTCGCGTTTGCCGTTCCCTTCGGTGCTGTCGCTCATGGCAGCTCCCTGCCTCTCGCGGACGTTCCGGACATCGGGTACCCCACCAGATTCGCATGAATGCCCCCCGTGCGCCGGGGTAGGCGCGGCCCTCGTGTGGTCACCGCGCCGCACGGAAGCGAACTACCGGAGGTCTGGTTCATGTCGGAGCGCAGTTCACTGTCCCGCAGGGGTTTCCTCTCCCGTACCGCGGCCGTCGGCGGTCTCGCGGCGGTCCCGGGGCTGCTGGCGGCGTGCAGCCGTACGCAGGCCGGCACCGGCGCGCCCACCGGCGACGGGGATCTGCTGGCCAGGCTGAGGAAGCAGGGGTACGTCCGGGTCGGCTTCGCGGGCGAGGCACCCTACGGGTACCGGGACGGCGACGAGCTGGCCGGCGAGGCGCCCACCCTCCACCGGGAGATCTTCAAGGCGCTCGGTGTGCCGGAACTGCGGCCCACGCTCACCGACTTCGGCGCGCTCATACCGGGCCTGACGGCCGACCGCTTCGACGTGGTCAGCGCGGGGATGGCGATCACCCCCGACCGCTGCCGGAAGGTGATCTTCTCGGAGCCCGAGTTCGTCTCGCCGACCGCCCTGATGGTCCGCGGGGGCAACCCCAAGGGCCTGAGCGACCTGGTGTCCTGCGCCCGCGAGAAGGCCACCGTCGGCGTGCTGAGCGCTGCGGTCGAGGCGGACTACGCGGACGCCGCCGGGGTGCCGCTGACCTCGGTGAAGTCCCTGGCCAAGCAGCAGGACGGGGTGGACGCGCTGCTCGCCGGCCGGATCGACGCCTTCGCACTGACCGGGATCTCGCTGCGCTGGCTGGCCCGCACCAACGAGGGCTCCGCGGTGGAGGTGCTCGACCCCTTCCTGCCGGTGGTCGGCGGCCGCAAGCAGTACAGCCCCGGCGGCGCGGTGTTCCGGCCCGACGCGACGGGGCTGCGCGACGCGTTCAACAAGGAGCTGGGGAAGATCACCGCCGACCCCGGCCGCTACACGTCCCTCATCGGCAAGTACGGCTTCACCAAGGCCGAGGTCCCGCCGGCGACGCTGCGCACCGCCCAGCTGTGCAAGGCCTGAGGCGGCGCCTTGTCCTCGTATCCGCACACCTTCCACGCCGGTGAACCCCTGTCCGGCCTCACGGAGTTCACGCACTCGCTGCCGAGTATCGGGGCGGGTCTGTGGGTCACCGTCCAGGCCACCGTCCTGGGCGCGGCGCTCGCGCTGCTGCTCGCCTTCGTCCTCGGCTTCATGGCGCGCTCGCGGCGGCTGCTGGTGCGCGGGAGCTCCCGGGTGGTCGTGGAGTTCTTCCGCGGCACCTCGCTGTACGTCCAGATGTTCTGGCTCTTCTTCGCGCTGCCGATCCTCGGCTTCAAGCTCGTGCCGCTCGCCTGCGCCGTGGTCGCCTTCGGGCTCAACTACGGGGCGTACGGCTCGGAGGTCGTCCGGGGTGCCCTGGACGCCGTGCCCCGCGGGCAGCGGGAGGCGGCGGTGGCGCTGAGCATGACGCCGTGGCAGCGGATGCGCCTGGTGGTCCTGCCGCAGGCCTGGCCGCAGATGATCCCGCCCTTCAACAACCTGCTGATCCAGCTGCTGAAGTGCACCCCGCTGATGTCGCTGATCACCATCTCGGACGTCACCTTCCAGATGGACCAGCTCCGTTCGACCACCGGTGACACCGCGACGGCGTACCTGCTGCTCCTGGTCGTCTACTTCGTCCTCGCCTACGCGCTCACGCTGGCCATGAACGGCCTGGAGTCCGTGGCCAAGGCGCGGCTCGGACAGCCGGCGGGAGGTCGGGCCTGATGTGGAGCTGGGAGACGGCCCGCGAGGGCCTGCCGCTGATCCTGCGCGGTTTCGGGACCACCCTGCTGGCCACGGTGCTCGGCTCGCTGCTCGCCGTCGTGCTGGGGCTGGTCATCGCGGTGCTGCGGCGCGCGCCCAGCCGCTGGGTGACGCTGCCGCTGCGGGCGGCAGTGGAGTTCGTGCGCTCGACGCCGGTGATGATCCAGCTGTTCGCGGTGTGGGTGCTGGTCCCGGGGCTGGACCCGCTCGTGATCGGGACAGCCGTGCTGGGCGTGCACTACGCGACGTACACCTCGGAGGTGTACCGGGCGGGCATCGAGGCGGTGCCGAAGGGGCAGTGGGAGGCGGCCGTCGCGCTGTCCCTGCCGCCCGTGCGCACCTGGTTCGCCGTGGTGCTGCCGCAGGCGGTGCGGAAGATCGTGCCCGCCCTCGGCAACTACGTGATCTCGATGTTCAAGGAGACGCCGTTCCTGTCGGTCATCACCGTCAACGAGATGGTGCACGAGGCGAACCGCTTCGGCAGCGACCATTTCGCCTACCTGGAGGCGTTCACCCTCGCCGCCCTGGTCTTCCTGGTCGCGAGCTGCCCCACCTCGATCCTCATGCGGAAGCTGGAGAAGCGCCTTGCTCACTGACGAGTCCCCCGCCCCCACCGAGTCCGGCGCCGCGGCGCCCGCCGTCCGCTTCGACCAGGTGGTCAAGCGGTACGGGGACAACACCGTGCTCGACCATCTCGACCTGGAGGTGGGCCGCGGCGAGCGCGTCACCCTGATCGGCCCGAGCGGTTCGGGCAAGACGACCATCCTGCGGCTGCTGATGACCCTGGAGCGGGTCACCGAGGGCGTCGTCCATGTCGACGGGGAGCCCTTCTCGCACATGCCGGGCCGCGGCGGCCGGCTCGTGCCGGCCGACGAGAGGCACCTGCGCGACAGACGGCGCCGGATCGGCATGGTGTTCCAGCACTTCAACCTCTTCCCGAACATGAAGGTGCTGGACAACGTCACCGAAGCCCCGGTGCACGTCCTCGGCATGGACCGCGACGAGGCCGCCGAGCGCGCCCGCGGGCTGCTGGAACTGGTGGGACTCGCCGACAAGCAGGACGCCCACCCCACCCGGCTCTCCGGCGGCCAGCAGCAGCGGGTGGCCATCGCCCGGGCGCTCGCGATGCGGCCCGACATCCTGCTGCTGGACGAGGTCACTTCGGCGCTCGACCCCGAACTGGTGGCCGGCGTGCTGGACGTGCTCAGGGACATCGCCCGCGGCACGGACATCACCCTGCTCTGCGTCACCCACGAGATGGGGTTCGCCCGGGACGTCTCGGACCGCGTACTGATGTTCGACGGCGGACGGGTCGTCGAGTCCGGTCCGCCGGAGCGGATTTTCGGCTCCCCGGAGCACAGCAGGACCCGGGAATTCCTCGGTGCGGTGCTCTGACGAAAAATTGGTCCGTGCCCTTGACATATGCCAGAGTGCCGCGTTCCTGCGTATACGCCTGCGACCCGCTACATAAAGCTCCAACGGGCTCTACTGCAAACCACATTGAGGCTATCGTGGAAAACGGCCCGGCTGCCGGGCCCGGCTGTCGTGCCCGGCAGCCGTGACCAGCAGCTACAGCAAGGACGCAAACGGTCACACCTGTAGGGGGACACCGTGGCGCTTGAGCACCGACAGGTCGCGCCGGTCTACGCGGTCCAGCACGCGCTGCGCGTGCTCGAGACCGTGGACAAGCACAGGAACGGCGTCACCGCCGAGCAGCTCGCCCGCGAAATCGGGGTACCCATCGGTTATCTCGGCCAACTCCTCGCCATGCTCAACCGCGAGCGCTATCTCAACGCCCTGCCCGGCGGCGGCTACGCGGTCGGCGAGTCGCTGGTCCTGCTGGGCAGCGCCAGCCGCGACCTGGCGCTCGGCAAGAAGATCAAGAAGATCCTGATGGCGCTGCGCGACGAGGTCGGCGCAGCCGTCTACTTCAGCCGCTACGACGACGGCGAGGTCAAGATCGTCGACTTCGCGGACGGCCCGGAAGCACCCAAGGTCAACGAGTGGGTGGACTTCCGCTTCGCCGCCCACGCCAGCGCGGTCGGCAAGTGCCTGCTCACCCAACTCGACCACAACGGGCGCCGCGACCACCTGTCCCGGCACAAGACCGTACGGCTCACGTCCAAGACCACGATCAGCGAGAAGCTGCTGCTGACCAAGCTGGAGAGCCAGCCGGCCAGCACGCCCACCCTCGACCTCCAGGAGTACGCGATCGGCACGGTCTGCGCCGCCATCCCGATCACCGTCGGCAAGACGGTCGGCTGCCTCGCCCTCTCCCTCCCCCTCACCCAGGCCCACCGCCTCAAGGGCGCGGCCGACACCCTCAACGAGCGCGCGGCGCCGGTGCTGCTCTCACTGACCCTCTGAAGCCGTACGGCGCACCGCGCCGCGCCCACCGGAACACGACGAAGGGCGCCCCTCCCGGAGGAGGGGCGCCCTGTCGCTGTGCGCCGCCAGGGACTCGAACCCCGAACCCGCTGATTAAGAGTCAGCTGCTCTGCCAGTTGAGCTAGCGGCGCGTGCAGGACAATCATACGGGGTCGGAAAGGGTGCTCATGACCACTGCACCCGGCCCCGGAGCCGGCCCTGATCGGCACGGTCCGAACGCGCGGACACCCCCTGCACGCGGGCATGCTGAAGGGCCCGGCAAGAGGGGGGAGGTATGCCGGGCCCATCAGCGTGGGGGGAGGGGGTGTGGCTTTTTGGGGGGGTGTTGTTGTCTTTGGGGTCTGCCCGGGGGTCGACTACCAGATGATGTCGTTGGGAGCCGCCGACCGGTTGATGTCGCCGGGCGCCGGCTGCGCGGACGCAGTCGTCGCACCGATCAACCCCAACGAGATGGCGGCAACGACGCCCAGTACTGCACGGAGGGCGTGGCGGCGAATCGAAGTCATGGCAGACCTGTCCTGGGGGTTCGTGCTCGGGTGATGCGGATCCGGATGCCGGTCCGGTCTGGGGGAACCGTACGGCTGACTGAATTCTGTCGGACCGCGAGCCACTGGTCTGTAGTTTTCGCGTTCCGGAATCGGACATGGCCCTATGCGGACACATGGGACCGGATGGCCCCCGATGGGTCCATACACGCGTCCTGACACGTACCCTGAGCGCAGCCGGGGGTGATGTGAAGCATTGGGGGTGCGGGCAGTGACCGACGACGACCTTATGCGCGCCCGGGCGCAAGAACTCTATGCACTGGCGCTCGCCGAGGCGGATTGGTCTCCGGAAAGCGTCTGCGCGCGCACGGGCTGGACGCACAACGAGCTGGACGAAACGCTCCTCTGCCTGTCCGAACTGGGTCTGGCGGCGCATTTCCCCTCGTCGCGGAGCGGCTGGGCCGTGCACTCGCCCGCCACCGCCATGGCCCAGCTCATCGAGGGCAGCCGCCGGCGGACCGAGGAGCTCATCCAGACGATCACCACCGCCCACACCGCACTCAGCAAGGTGGCGTCCGAGTTCCAGCCGGTGCACATGCGGCAGCTCGCGGAGGCGCGCATCGAGGTCGCCGCCCAGCCCTCCCAGATCGCGGCGATCCTCGACGAGGCCGCCAGCACCGTGACGACCGAGATCCTCTCGATGCACCCCAGCGTGCCGCCCGAGCTGGTGCACCTCTTCAAGGCGGACGACCGCAATCGTGAGGCGCTGAGCCGCGGCGTGCGGCAGCGCTCCATCTACCTGGCCACCGCGGCCGCGGTGCCGAATGTCCGCACCCATCTGCGGACCTTCGTCAACGACGGCGGGGAGATACGCACCGCCGCGACGATCCCGATGAAGATGATCATCGTCGACCACACCCTCGCCGTCGTGCCGGCGTTCGGACTCGACGAGGGCGCCGGCGACGGCAACTCGGGCTCCGCCATGGTCCTGCGCAGCCCCGCCATGGTCGCCGTGCTGCGGCAGATGTTCGAGCACTGCTGGGCCGCGGCCTCGGACTTGTTCACCGACGACGTCGGCGCCGCGCCCGCCGCGCGCCACCGCGAGGTCGTCCGGCTGCTCGCCTCGGGGCTGACGGACGAGGCCATCGGCCGGAAGCTCGGGCTGTCGGACCGGACGGTGCGGCGGATAGTGGCCGAGCTGATGCAGCAGATCGGGGCCGACAGCCGGTTCCAGGCCGGGGTGAAGATGGTCCGCCTCGGCTGGCTGGACGACGACCCCGCGCTCCTGGACGACGTGGTCGGAAGCACCTCCGCAGGTCCGGTAGGATCCTCTCTGTCGGTGAGCGCCGCTAGCTCAACTGGCAGAGCAGCTGACTCTTAATCAGCGGGTTCGGGGTTCGAGTCCCTGGCGGCGCACAGCGAGAGGGCGTCCTTCCTTCGGGAAGGGCGCCCTCGTTCGTTTGTGCGACAAGGGCGGCATCCTGGTTGACTCGGTGCGAAAATATCCCGTAACGATGATGTGAGAGCTCTACGGGGGCTCACGAGGAGGCCATGCACGCGCACGATCCGCCGCCGCCCGGCACGGGCAGGGAGGCCCGGCCGAGTCCAGGGGCCGCCTCGCCCGGGGGCCTGCTCGACCTTCTGCAGGTCGCGGCGATGGTGCTGGACCGCACCGGTCACATCGTGCTGTGGAGCCCGGAGGCCGAACGCCTGTTCGGTTACTCGGCGGCCGAGGCCCTCGGCCAGAACGCCGGCCTGCTGCTGGTGGCGCCGGACAAGCTGGAGCTGGTCACCGAGCTGTTCAAGCAGGTCAGGGCGGGTGCCATCTGGCAGGGAGTGTTCCCGATCGTGCACGCCGACGGCACGACCCGGGACGTCGAGTTCCGCAACATGCGGATGCACGACGTGGACGGCGGCGTCTACGCGCTGGGCCTGGGCGCCGACCTCTCCACGGTGCGGCGCGTGGAGACGGACATGGCGCTGTCCAGCAGCCTCGTCGACCAGTCCCCGATCGGGCTCGCCGTCTTCGACACCGACCTGCGGATCGTCCGGGTCAACCGGGCCATGGAGGAGCTGCACGGCCTGCCCGCCGCCGCCATGCTGGGGCGCCGGGTGCGCGAGATCTCACGGGGGTCGGAGTTCCGGGTGATCGAGGCCCGGATGCGGGAGGTGCTGGAGACCGGGGAACCGCTGCTGGACCAGGACACGGTGGTCAGGACCTACGCCGACCAGGAGCACGACCACGCCTGGTCGATCTCGTACTACCGGATCCAGGACGCCACCGGGCGGGTGCTGGGCCTGGCCGCGTCGATCGCGGACTTCACCGAGCGCCACCAGGCGGCCGAGGAGATCGCGGAGGCCCGTGGCCGGCTCGCGGTGATCGCCGAGGCCGGGACCCGGATCGGCACCACGCTGGACCTGCAGCAGACCGCGCAGGAGCTGGCCTCGGTGGTGGTGCCGACGCTCGCCGACATCGCCACCGTCGACGTACTGGACGAGGTGCTGCGCGGCGGCCCGGTGCCGAAGGTGCGCGCCCAGCAGTCCGCCGAGTTCCGGGCGCTGGCCGTCGCGGCCGCCGACTCCGGCGAGGCGATCGGCGCCGTCGACCCGGTCGGCGAGCTGGCCCGGTACACCGACGACCGGCTGATCACCAAGACCGTGCGGGAGGGCCTGCCGGTGGTCGTGCACCGGGTGAGCAGCCGCATGCTGCGCCGCATAGCCCGCGACGACCGGGCCGCCGCCCAGCTGAAACGGGCGGGGGCGCACTCCTACCTCGCCGCGCCGCTCATCGCCCGCGGCGAGGTGCTGGGGGTGGTCGGGATGTTCCGCACCCGCAACCAGAAGCCCTTCGACGACGAGGACCGGACCCTGGCGCTGGAGCTGGCCGCCCGGGCCGCGATCTCCATCGACAACGCGCGGCTGTACGCGGGCGAGCGCAACGCCGCCCTCACCCTCCAGCGCAGTCTGCTGCCGCACGAGCCGCCGCGCGTGGACGGGATGGAGATCTCCGCGCGGTACATCCCCGCCGTCCGGGAGGTCGGCGGGGACTGGTACGACGTCCTGCAGCTGCGGGACGGCAAGGTCGGGCTGATCGTCGGGGACGTGATGGGCAAGGGCCTGCACGCGGCGGCGATCATGGGCCAGCTGCGCACGGCGACCCGGGCCTTCTCCCGGCTCGACCTGCCGCCGCACGAGGTGCTGGCGCACCTCGACAACATCACCGGCAGCGCCGAGGGCGATTTCATCGCCACCTGCGTCTATGCCGTCTGCGACCCCGCGACGGGCCGCTGCCAGTTCTCCACCGCCGGGCACCTGCCGCCGGTGCTGGTGCCGCCGGGCGGCCGGGCCGAGCTGATCGACCTGCCCAGCGCGGTGCCGCTGGGCGTCGGCGGGATCCGCTTCCGCACGGTGGAGCGCAAGCTCTCCGAGGGCACCTTGCTGGCGCTGTTCACCGACGGGCTGGTCGAGGACCGGCGGCAGTCCATCGACGTGGGGCTGCGCACGCTGATGCGCGTCCTCAAGCTCAAGAGCCGCCACCGCACGCTGGAGGACACCTGCGACGTCGTCCTGGGCGCCGGGCTGCAGTCACCCGACGACGACGTCGCCCTGCTGCTGGCCCGGATGGGGGCGCCGGCGGCCGGGGACGAGGCGGCCGACGAGTCCTGAGCCGCCGACCGAGGCGAGCGCCCGACGGCCGTACGGTCCTGCCGTCGGCCACCCACCCACAACGGGACTAAATCGCTCATACGACCGGTTAACAACTCGTTTCACACCTTGCGATCAAGACGGGCATTCAGGGAGGCTGGGACCGCAGGACATGTATGCGCCAAACGGACCTATGCGCCCTTACCGGTGAACGAACGGGTCCGTTTCGGCGGCTTTTTCGTGTGGGGGCCCGGGGGCGGCCCTCAGGGGGCGAGGGGGGTGAATTCAGGCGTTACCTCACGGTGGTCCGGTCGTTGACGAGTCATAGCCAGCCTCACGCGACCCGGAGGCCACAGAACGCCCACGCATGCCCCGGGGGCGGGGGGCCGCAGCGCCCGGGGCACCAACACCGCCGCGACAGCGGCGCGACATGCTTCGGGGGGAGCATCCACATGCCGCCGACACCCGGCGCCCAGCAGTACACGACCGACCCTCGGGCCGGAACACCCGTGCCCGTCATACCCCAGCAGTCCCGCCCCGGCCCGTCCCGGCCGGACCCCGGCGCGGTCGCGCCCCGGTACGACTACGAGCACTACAGCAGACTCGCGGGCCCGCTCACCGAGCCGGAGCCCGGCGTCCCGTACCGGGTGAAGTACCGCAGCCTGCTCTCCGAGGAGCCCCACCGGATACGCGCGGCACTGCTGCTCGGCGCGGCCCCGGTGCTCTCGGCGGTGCTGCTCGTCTGGCTGATGCAGCCGGCCCACTGGACCCGCCGGGAGAACGCGCCGGGCTGGATGGTCGCCTGCGACGCCGTGATGCTGATATCCATCGGCCTGATCGAGCTCTTCCGGCTGATCAACGTGACGTCCAACGCGCACGCGACGCTCGTCGCGCGCGATCCGGTACCCGTGGTCCCCGAGAAGGGCGGCAAGGTCGCCTTCGTGACCACCTTCGTCCCGGGCAAGGAGCCCCTGGCGATGGTGCGGGCGACCCTGGAGGCCGCGGTCCGCCTGCGCCACCGCGGCACCCTGCACATCTGGCTCCTGGACGAGGGCGACGACCCCGACGTCAAGCGCCTGTGCGAGCGCCTGAACGTACGCCACTTCACCCGCAAGGGCGTCGAACGCTGGAACCGGCCCAGCGGCGCCTTCCGCGCCCGCACCAAGCACGGCAACTACAACGCCTGGCTCGACGCCCACGGCGACGACTACGACTTCTTCGCCTCCGTCGACACCGACCACGTCCCGCTCCCCAACTTCCTGGAGCGGATGCTCGGATACTTCCGCGACCCGGACGTCGCCTTCGTCGTCGGGCCGCAGGTCTACGGCAACTACGACAGCGCGGTCACCAAGGCCGCCGAGAGCCAGCAGTTCCTCTTCCACGCGCTCATCCAGCGGGCCGGCAACCGCTACGGCTCCCCCATGTTCGTCGGGACCAACAACGCGGTGCGCATCAGCGCCGTCAAGAGCGTGGGCGGGCTGTACGACTCCATCACCGAGGACATGGCCACCGGTCTGGAACTGCACCGGCACCGCAACCCCGCCACCGGCCGCAAGTGGAGCTCGGTCTACACCCCGGACGTCCTCGCCGTCGGCGAGGGACCGTCCTCCTGGACCGACTTCTTCACCCAGCAGCTGCGCTGGAGCCGCGGCACCTACGAGACGCTCATCAAGCAGTTCTGGAAGGTGCCGTTCACCCTCTCCCCCGGGCGTCTGCTCAACTACTCGCTGATGGTCGTCTACTACCCGATGACGGCGGTCAACTGGGTTCTGGGCGGCCTCAGCTGCGCGCTCTTCCTGGGTCTCGGCGCCTCCGGCATCCAGATCGACTCCGAGGTCTGGATGATGCTGTACAGCGACGCCGCGGCGCTGCAGATCGGCCTGTACGTCTGGAACCGGCGGCACAACGTCAGCCCGCACGAGCCGGAGGGCTCCTCGGGCGCGGCGGGCATGGTGATGTCGGCGCTGTCCGCGCCGATCTACGCCCGCTCGCTGATGGACGCGGTACTGCGGCGCAAGAGCAGATTCGTGGTCACCCCCAAGGGGGACTCCGCGAGCCCGGACCGGCTGCTGTCCACCTTCCGCATCCACCTGTTCTGGCTGCTCGTCTTCGGCGGCTCGCTCGCCGCCAGCTTCCTCAACGGCCACACCCACGTGGCGATGCGCACGTGGGCCACGCTGGCGTTCCTCCTGGCGCTGGCACCGGTCGCCGTCTGGTCCCTGTCCCTCGTACGTTCCAGGAGCGCCGCCCGATGAGCTACCGACCCGGCCGCAGACTGCGGAAGATAGCCGTCGGAGGCACGGCGGTGGGCGTGCTCGCGGGGATGAACGCGCCCGCGATCTACGGCTACTCCGCCGCGAAGTACCACGACTACAAGATCAACCAGCCCGGGTACAAGGCCGAGTACGGCCACTGGGACCTGGTCGAGGTCCCCGAGGAGTTCCGCGTCAACGCCATCCACGCGGCGTTGCTGCGCACCGGGAAGGTGCTGCTGATCGCCGGTTCCGGCAACGACGAGCGGAACTTCAAGGCCAAGTCGTTCAAGAGCGTGCTCTGGGACCCGGTCGAGAACACCTTCAGGGAGATCGACACCCCCAAGGACATGTTCTGCGCCGGGCACACGCAACTGGCCGACGGCACGCTGCTGGTGGCCGGCGGCACCGCCCGCTACGAGAAGCTCAAGGAGGCCGTGGACCGGGCGGGCGGCGCGATGCTCATCAAGAACGAGGACCCGGACAAGCCGCGGAACTTCCCCAAGGGCACGGTCTTCGTCAACAACGAGAACGGCCGCTCCTTCCGGTCGGAGTTCCCCGTCAACGTGCCCCGCGCCAAGAAGACCGTCGACGGCCGGACCGGGAAGGTCACCGTGACGGCGAGCGAGGCGCGGGTGTTCGTGCAGTCGCTGGTCAAGGGCGAGAAGGGCATCGTCAACACCGCGGCGCAGTACGGGATCCAAGGGCTGCGGGGCGAGGACGGGGAGAACTTCTACGGGCTGGCCACCAAGCTCGGCCTGGACAAGAAGGACTTCCAGGGGATCAGGCAGGCCTACGAGTTCGACCCGCTCGCCGAGCGCTACGTCCCGGTCGACCCGATGAACGAGGCCCGCTGGTACCCGACGCTGGTCACCCTCGCCGACGGCCGGGTGCTCTCGGTCTCCGGGCTGGACGACATCGGCCAGGTCGTCCCCGGCAAGAACGAGATCTACGACCCGAGGACCCGGAGGTGGACGTACACCACCGAGCGCTACTTCCCCACCTACCCGGCACTCTTCCTGATGAAGGGCGGGAAGATCTTCTACTCGGGTGCCAACGCGGGGTACGGACCGGCCGACGAGGGGCGGGTCCCGGGCGTGTGGGACCTGCGCACCAACCGCTTCACCGAGGTCTCCGGGCTGAAGGACGCCAAGGACCTGGAGACGGCCGGCTCGGTGCTGCTGCCGCCCGCCCAGGACCAGAAGGTCATGGTGCTGGGCGGCGGCGGGGTCGGCGAGTCGCGCTCCTCGACCACCCGCACCGCCGTGGTGGACCTGGACGCCGCCGACCCGCGGTACACGCGAGGCCCCGATCTGCCCGAGCCCACCCGCTACCTGAACGCGGTGATCCTGCCGGACGACACCCTGTTCACCACCGGCGGCTCCCGTGACTACCGGGGCCGCGGCGGCAGCGACATCCTGCGGGCGCAGATCTACGACCCGGTGGACAACGCCTTCCGCAAGGCCGCCGACCCGTCCGTGGGCCGCAACTACCACTCCGAGGCGCTGCTGCTGCCCGACGGCCGGGTCGCGGTCTTCGGCTCCAACCCGCTCTTCGGTGACGCGGCCGACACCAAGCCCGGCTTCTTCGAGCAGCGGATCGAGGTCTACACCCCGGCGTACCGCTACCGGGACTCCCGGCCCTCGCTCGGCGCGGGCCCGGCGGCCGTCCGGCGCGGCGGCACGGCCACCTACGCGACCGCGTACGCCGAGCACATCGAGACGGCGCGGCTGATGCGGCCGAGCGCGGTCACCCACGCCACCGACGTGGAGCAGCGGTCGATCGCGCTGGCCGTGGAGCACGGCGAGGGGTCGGTGAGCGTGACCGTCCCCGAGGACCCGTCGATCGTGCCGCCGGGCTGGTACATGCTGGTCGTCACCGACGACGAGGGCACGCCCTCCGAGGCGCGCTGGGTGCGGGTGACCTGACGGGTGGGGCCCGGCGCGCGGTCAGGAGGCCGCGCGCCGGGCCAGTCCCAGGGCGTACTCGGGCCACCAGTCACCGGCCCGGGGGCCGCCCTTGCAGGTGCCGTCGGAGTCGCCGGGGCGCTTGATCCACAGGTAGGCGTCGACGAGTTCGTCACCGGTGTCGGTGGTGGGCGGGGTGCCCAGGCCCCGGCCGGGCGGGTTGCACCAGGCCTCGTCGTGGGCGCCGCCGAGGGGGCCGCGGCCGTTGCGGCTGGTGTCGATGACGAAGTGCTCGCCGCCGAGCCGCGCCGACAGCTTCCTGCCGTACGCGGTGTTCGCGGCGGTGGTGTAGAAGTTCGAGGTGTTGAGGGCGAAGCCGTCGGCCCCGGCGATGCCGGCCGCGCGCAACGGGCCCGCCAGGCGGGCGGGATCGCTGACCCAGCCGGCGTTGCCGGCGTCCAGGTAGACGCGTACGCGCGGCAACGCGCCCAGGGTGTCGACGGCGTGGGTCAGCAGGGCGTAGCGCTCGTCGTGGAACTCCGCCGGTGTGCAGCCGTCGACGATGTGGGTGAGGGCGTCCGGTTCGAGCACCACCAGCGCTTCGCGGTCGCCGATACCGGCCGCGACCTCGTCCGCCCAGGCGCGGTACGCGGCGCCGTCGGCGGCGCCGCCCTGCGAGTACTGACCGCAGTCGCGGTGCGGGATGTTGTACAGCACGAGCACGGGGACCCGGCCGTCGCGGGCGGCGGCCTCGGTGTAGCGCCGGGCCCGCTGCCCGGCGTCGTCCTGGCCGATCCACTCGGCGACGGGCCGGCCGGCGATCCGTTCCAGCAGGTCGGCGTCGCCCTCCCGGCCGTCCTTGCGCCACTGTGCCGTCTGACGGGCCGCGGGCGTGTCGGGGTTGACCCAGAACGGCGCCCCTGCGGTGCTGGTGCTCTCGGGGCTGCTGCTGCCGCCCTTGCCCTGGCTCCCCCCGGACTTGCCGGTGCCGAAGCAGCCGCCGAGCGCCACGGAGAGCAGTCCGGCGGCGGACACGGCGCAGGCCGCTCTGCGCAGCGGGCCGGTGTTGGTGCCGAACATCCACTCCCCCTTGGATGGCGGGACGAGACCGGTCGCCGCCAATCCTGACATACCGAACCACCAAAGGGCCCTCGTATCGGGTCAGTCGGCGTCTTTGCCGTCGAATGCCCCGCCTCGCTCCCATGGCAGAATCCCCCGGCGAAACCGTGGCCGCCGAGGGCTGGAGCCGGACGTGACAGAGCACCCGACGCACAGGGCGCGCGAGCTGCGGCTCGCCGAGGTCTTCGTGGAGCTTGCCGACACCCTGGACCGCGACTTCGACGTGGGCGTCTTCCTGGAGCGGGTCGCCGACCGCTGTGTGGAACTGCTGGACGTGACGGCGGCCGGGCTGCTGCTGGACGACGGGCGCGGCGAGCTGCGGACCGCGGCCGGCTGCGGCGGGGCGGGCGAACTCCTGGTACGTCAGCGGGAGGAGGGGCCCTGCCTGGACTGCTACCGCGGCCGCGACGTGGTCACGGCCCCGGACCTGGCGCGCTGCGACGACCGCTGGCCGCGCTTCGCCCCGCTCGCCCGCGACCGGGGCTTCCACGCCACGTACGCCGTACCGCTGCGGCGCCGGGCCGAGGTGATCGGGGCGCTGAACCTGTTCCGCGGGTCGCCCGGGGACCCTCCGGGCGGTGACGTGGCACTGGCCCGGGCGTTCGCGGACGCCGCCGCCATCGGGATACTCCAGGAACGGACCCGGCAGCGGCAGGAGTCGCTGGCCGCCCAGTTGCAGGCCGCGCTGGACAGCCGGGTCGTTCTGGAGCAGGCCAAGGGCGTGCTGGCGGAGCGCTGGGGCGTCGGCGTGGACGAGGCGTTCACGGTGCTGCGGCGGTACGCGCGCACCCACCGGGTACGGCTGGCGGAACTGGCCCTGGGCGTCGTGGACGGCACGGTGGACTCCGACGCCCTGCGGGGGTCCGGCGGTTGATCCGCCGGCGGGGGACGTCCGGTATTCGCCCTCGGCCGGGCCGGTGCCCGCGCGTCGGGCATAGGCTTGGACCCACCACCCCGGACCCCGGTGGCGTCCCGTCCCGTTCCCGTCCCTGCCGCACTCGCCAGGCTCCCGTTCCCGGAGACGTCCCATGTCCGACGACGCCACAGACACCACGCCCCGGATCCACCGGCGCACCGACGGGTCCAGCACCCTCGTGACGCTCGGCGGCGAGGTGGACGTGCTCACCGCGCCGGGGGTGTCCGCCGCGCTGGACGCGCTGACCGGTGCCGACCGCCCGGACATCGTGGTGGACCTGCGACCGGTGGAGTTCATCGACTGCAGCGGCCTGTCGGCGCTGGTGCGCGCCCGGCGCCGCGCCGAGGAGCACTCCGGGCGCGTACGGCTGGTGTGCCGGGACGAGTTCACCCTGCGCACGCTGCGGGCGACGCGGCTGACCCGGTGCTTCACGATCCTGCCGGACTGGCCGGAGCCCACGGCCTGACGCGCGCGCCGCACACGCGCCCCGGACACGCCCTAGCCCGGCCGCGTTCAGGTGTTCTAGCCTGACAGGGCGGCCCAGGACCCCGGTCGCCGGAAGTGCCTCCTACGCCTTCAGGACGTGGTCCGGCCATGGCCAAGCTCGCGGCCTCCTCACGACTGTCCCTGTCCGATCCGCGCAATCCGCACTCGACGTCTCCTGGACCTTCTCCCTGCAGCGCGCCCCCGGCAGCGACGCCCCGGCCGCCCGGATGAGCGGGGCGGCGCTGGAGGCCCTGGCGTACGGTTCCGCCGCGACGCGGGTGGCCGAGGCCGTCGCGGTCGCCTGCGGCTTTGTCGTCGCGCACGGCCAGGCGCGCCGGTTCCGCGTCACCTTGGGCGTGGACGGCGCCCGTTGCTCGGTGTGCGTGACGGACACCGGCTACCACCGGCCGCCCGGCGGACTCGTCGGCGCGCCGCCGCGGCCGCCGTCCCCGGACGGGCCCACCCGCCTCTGCCGCATGCTCACGGGCACCGAAACGGGCGAGCCGCTGGACGGGGTGCAGGTGCACCACACCGCGGACGGCGCGGTGCTGGTGCGCTTCCGTTCCCGGCTGCCCCAACCGGACGGCCCGGGGCGGCCCCACCGCCCCTCCCCTGACGCGCCGGACCACTCCCGCGGTCCCGGCGCCCGAGGGTGAGGAGCGCCCGGCCGGCGGCTCCGGGAGGAGCGGACCGCGGGCCGGGCGCTGTACACCTCGAAAGGCGCGGGGGGTTCGGTCAGGCCTTCGGCGTGAGCGTGACGGTCCGTCCCTCGCGGGCCGAGACGGCGGCCGCCTCGATGACCGTGAGCGCGTCGGCGGCCTCGCGGGCGGTGACCGGCGGCGCGGTGCCGTCGCGCAGCGCGGCGGCGACGGCGGCGTAGTACGCGGGGTACTCGCCCGGCAGGGTCGGCACGGGGCGCACGTCGTCGCCGGCGCCCAGCAGGCCCCACTCGGCCTCCGGTTCGGTGCCCCACACGGCGCCGGGCGCGGGGCGGGCGCCGTCGCGCAGCGCGGCCTCCTGCGGGTCCAGGCCGTGCTTGACGTAACCGGCAGTGCTGCCGAGCACCCGGAAGCGGGGGCCGAGCTGCGCGGTGGTGGCGCTCATCCACAGGTGAGAGCGGACACCCCCGGCGTGGGTGACGGCCACGAAGGCGTCGTCGTCCACCTGGGCGCCGGGCCGGCGCACGTCCAGCTCGCCGTACACGGAGACGGCGGGGCCGAAGAGGGTGAGCGCCTGGTCGACGAGGTGACTGCCGAGGTCGTAGAGCAGGCCGCCGATCTCGGCGGGGTCGCCCGACTCGCGCCAGCCGCCCTTCAGGCTCGGCCGCCACCGCTCGAAGCGGGACTCGAAGCGCCACACGTCGCCCAGTTCGCCGCCCTCCAGCAGCCCGCGCAGGGTGAGGAAGTCGTTGTCCCAGCGGCGGTTCTGGAAGACCGAGAGCAGCAGGCCGCGCTCCTCGGCGAGGTCCGCGAGAGCGTGCGCCTCGGCCGCGGTGCCGGCGACCGGCTTGTCGACGACGACCGCGAGTCCGGCCTCCAGGGCAGCGGTCGCCAGCGGGACGTGGGTCCTGTTCGGCGAGGCCACGACGATCAGGTCGAGCTCGCCGGCCCGCTTCCACAGCTCGTCCGGGTTGTCGGCCAGACGGGCGTCCGGGTACTCGGCGCGGGCCTGCGCCTGGCGCTCCGGGTTGCTGGTGACGACGGTGTCCAGGACGAGGCCGTCGGTGGTGGCGATCAGCGGGGCGTGGAAGACCGAACCGGCCAGACCGTAGCCGACCAGCCCGACGCGAAGGGGTGCGGGAGACATGCGACCACTTAAGCAACGCTGTTGCCAAAGTGCAAGGGAGCCTGACAATGGGGGACGTGAACAGGGGAATCTCCGGGGCCAACCTGCCCGCGCTGCGCAGCCACAACACCGCCCTCGTCCTGGGCCTGCTGCGGACGGCGACGGTCGGCGCGGGCACCGGCATCAGCCGTCTCGAACTGGCCGAGCGCACCGGGCTCACCCCGCAGGCCGTCAGCAAGATCACCGCACGGCTGCGGGCGGACGGGCTGGTCGACGAGGCGGGATGCGGCGCCCCCACCGGCGGCAAGCCGCGCACCCTGCTGCGGCTGGCGCGCCGGGCCCGGTACGCCGCCGGGGTGCACCTGGACCGGGACGAACTGACCGTGGTGCTCGCCGACCTGGCGGGCGGCGTGGTGGACGCCAGGACTCTCCCGCTGGACCTCGGCCGCCCGGCCGGGGAGGTGCTGGAGGCGGTGGCGGGGCTGGTCCGGGAGACCGTTCGGGCCACACCCGGCGCCGACGGGGCGGTGCTGGGCGCGGGGCTCGCCTGCCCGGGCCCGCTCGACCAGGCCGCGGGGGTGCTGCACCGCGTCACGGGCCTGCCGGGATGGGACGGCTACCCGCTGCGCGACGCGCTGGCCGAACGGCTCGGGCTGCCGGTCGTGCTGGACAAGGACACCAACGCGGCGGCGCTCGCCGTGCTCCCGCCCGGCGGGGACGCGGCCCCGGGCGCCGTGCCGGGCACCGGGGACTCGTTCGGCTACCTGCACCTGGGGACCGGGCTCGGCGCGGGCCTCGTGCTCGACGGCGCCCTGCACCGCGGCGCCCGCACCGGCGCCGGGGAGTTCGGCCACCAGGCGATCGCCCCGGACGGCCCGGTGTGCGCCTGCGGCAACCGGGGCTGCCTGGAGGCGCTGTGCCTGGCCGCCGTCGGCCGCGGGGACACGGCGGAAGCCGCGCGGCTGCTCGGCGTCGGCGCCGCCAATCTGGTCTCCCTGCTGGACATCGACCGGGTGGTGCTGGGCGGCCGTACCGTGCTGGCGGACCCCGGCCTGTTCGCGCGCGAGGTGGCCGCCGCCATGGACCCGCGCACCCTGCGCGCGGCCGGACGCACGGTGCCGGTCACCGTCGCCCCGGCCGGGCGGCGCGTGGTCGCCGAGGGGGCCGCGCTGCTGGCGCTGGCGCCGCTCTTCGGCCAGACGGCGGTGGGCCGGCCGCCCGTACGGGTGCGGGGGCGGGCCGTCACGGCGTCGCGCGGTGATATCAGCGGATGACCGTGAGAGCTTCACTGCCCATGAGGTGGTGCAGCGCTCTGGCCGTCGCGACGGCCGCGGTCGTGGCGGCGGCCCCCCAGGCGGCCGCGGAGGCCTTCCCGGTCACGGCCCGGCTGCTGGGCGGCCCCCACACCTACACGGCGGGGGCCGGGCCCCGGGAGTTCCGGGTGGAACTGGAGAACACCTCGCGCGAGCGACTGCGCAACGTCCACCCCGTTCTCGTCTTCGTCGACCGCGGACGGCGGCTGACGGCCGGGCAGATCCTCCTGGAGTACCGGGTGGCGGACCCCGTCGCGAAAGCCGGGAACGCACGGGACCGTTCCTGGCGGCCGGTGGCCGTCCGGCACACGGACAACGACGAGAACATCGCCGTGGTGGGCGGCGAGGACGGACCGGGCACCACGCTGCCGTCGCGCCGGAAGGTGTCGATCGCGCTGCGGCTGCGCTTCACCGCGCCGGCGCCCGCCGGGCCGGTCACGGCGTCGGCCACGATCATGGAGCGCCGCGGTGAGGACGGCGACTGGGTCGGCGAGTCCGAGGGCTACGACTTCGACGTCGTACCGTCCCGGGGCGCCACGGCCGGGCCGCAGTCCCCGCGCCCCGGCCGGACCGGCGAGGAGGAGCGGCCGGACGGCGCCGAAGGCGGGGACGGGGGCACCGGCACCGGACCGGGCGAGGGGCCGGGCACACGGCCGGGCGGCTCGCCGGCACCGGACCCCTCCGCGGGGACCGGGCCGGGAACCGAGGCGGAGGCCGGACCGCAAGCCGGACCGGGGACCGGACCGGGGACCGGACCGGGGGCGGACCCCGGGGCCGGCCCCGTCCCGGGCAAGGGCCGCGAGACCGCCCCCGGCGCCGCCCCCGGCGCCGCCCCCGGCCTCGCCGCCACCGGCGACCCGCACCGGGCGCCCGCGCTGATGCTCACGGGCGCCGGGGTGCTCGTGGTCGTGGGCGGTGCGGCCCTGAGGTTCAGCCGCCGAGGGTGAACCAGGCACCGCGGGATTTCTGCCACGCGGGGTGGCTGAGGTCCTCGGCCTCCTTGCCGTCCCCGTACAGGTCGGCGGCGCCGTCGTCGGTCATCGGCTGCGCCCGGGCACCGGCCGCGGTGAGGTCCGGGACGTCCACGACGGCCTCCCGGGCGCCCGGGGCGGAGGTGGGCGGGCCGAGCAGCCTGACGGGGACGCCGGCGGCGCTGCCGTCCCAGGAGCACACCCAGGAGCTGGCCAGGATCAGGTACTGCCCGGCGGCGTTGCGGCGGATGTCGCGGACGCTGAGGCCGCCGAGGTCGAAGCTGACCGGGGTGCCGAACGTGGCGTCGACGGAGGTGCTGGGCTTGCCGCCGCCCGCCGCCCGCGGGGGATCGTGAAGGGTGCCGCCGCCCCCGGCCGGTCGCGGCCGGGGGCGCGCCGTCGTCAGACGAGGTCGACGAGGTCCGCGATGGAGTCCACGACGGTGGTCGGCCGGTACGGGAAGCGGTCGATGTCGCCCGACTTGGTCAGGCCGGTCAGCACCAGGAAGGTCTGCATCCCGGCCTCCAGGCCCGCCAGCACGTCGGTGTCCATGCGGTCGCCGATCATCGCGGAGGTCTCGGAGTGCGCGCCGATGGTGTTGAGGCCGGTGCGCATCATCAGCGGGTTCGGCTTGCCGACGAAGTACGGGTCCTTCCCCGTCGCCTTCGTGATCAGGGCGGCCACCGAGCCGGTGGCGGGCAGCGCCCCCTCGGGCGAGGGACCGGTGTTGTCGGGGTTGGTGGCGATGAACCGGGACCCCGCGTTGATCAGGCGGATGGCCTTGGTGAGGGCCTCGAAGGAGTAGGTCCGCGTCTCGCCCAGGATCACGAAGTCGGGCTCGTGGTCGGTCAGCACGTACCCCGCGTCGTGCAGGGCGGTGGTGAGGCCGGCCTCGCCGATGACGTACGCCGTCCCGCCGGGGTGCTGGTCGTCCAGGAAGCGGGCCGTGGCCAGCGCCGAGGTCCAGATGTTCTCGGCCGGCACGTCCAGGCCGATGCGACTGAGCCGCGCCGCCAGGTCGCGGGGGGTGTAGATCGAGTTGTTCGTCAGGACGAGGAACGGGCGGCCCGAGTCCCGCAGCCGCTTGATAAAGGCGTCCGCGCCGGGCACCGGGATGCCCTCGTGCATGAGGACGCCGTCCATGTCGGTGAGCCAGGATTCGATGGGCTTGCGCGCTGTCATGGCTGCGGACTCTAGTCCGGCCGGGTGACCTGTGCACATGCGCGCGGTGAGTGCCCCGGGTTCGCCGGTCCGGGCGACCTCCCGACCCGTCCGGCGCACCACCGCATGCGGAGGCCCGCGCGGGAAGGGACCTTCGAAACACCGGGGCCGACCAATCCGACGGCATGAGCCCGGGTGAGTGGAGGTTGTGATCATGGGCTCTGTCTTGGGGGCCGCCCGCGTTCCCTTGTGTGCCGCCGCCGCGGCGACGCTGATCGCGTTGTGCGGTCCCGCGGCCGTGGCGGACGACGGGCCGGACGACTCCAGCGGGACCAGTTTCCAGTTCGGCGGAGGCGGTGGAGGGGGTGACGGGGACGAGGACGGCGGAGGCGGCAATCCCCTCCTGCAGTTCGGCAACAAGGGCGACGACGATCAGGACAACGGCCGCCAGAACAGCAACGACGACGATGACGACGAAGAGGACAACGGTCGCGACAACGGCCGCCAGAACAGCAACGACGACGACTCCGGCCGTGACACCGACAGCCGCGACGACTCCGGACGGGACGACGACGGCCGCGAGGACAACGGCGCGGGCAACGGCCCGGACGACGGAGGCACCGGCGGGATCGGCGGCACCGGCGGCGTAGGAGGCGTCGGAGGCACCGGCGGCGTAGGAGGCGTAGGAGGCGTCGGAGGCGTCGGAGGCACCGGCGGCGTAGGAGGCACCGGCGGCACCGGCGGCGTCACGGGCGTCGGCAGCGGCCCGGTGCGGATCACCCCGGGCACGGCCGGCCCCGGCGCCGACGTCGACGTCCGCACCGACCAGTGCGACCGCGCCAAGACCGGCACCGTCAGCTCCTCCGCGTTCGTCACCCCGGTCACGCTCGCCCCGGCGAGCGACGGCGGGATGTACGCCTCCGCGGTGGTCCGCTCCGGGCTGACCCCGGGCTCCTACCGGGTCTCCATCACCTGTGACGGGAAGTCCCACGAAGGCACGCTGGCGGTCACCGAGGCCGCCTCCGGCTTCCCGTCCGCCCCCGTCCCCGCGGGCGGCGGCGCGATGGCGGCCCATCAGGCCGCCGCGGAGCAGCAGCCGGCGGGCGTGCCCGGCTTCGTGGCGGCCGGCGTGCTGGCCGTGGCAGGGGCGGCCGGGCTGGTCGTGCACCGCCGCCGCACCCGGGACTGACCCGGTGCAGGCGCGTACCGTCGCGGCCCTCGCGGCCGCCGTGGTGCTCTCCGCGGCGTGGCTGAAGGGATACGTCCACCCCGGCCTGCCCGGTTCCGGGGTCGGCGCCCCCGCGCCCGCCGCGACCGCGGGGGCCGCCGGGCGGCCCGCCCAGGTGTACGCGGCGCACACACCGCTGCCCCCGGCGCGCCCGCTGCGGATCGACATCCGCTCGGCGGGCATCCACGCCAAGCTGGTGGAGCGCGGGCTCACCGCCGACGGCGCGGTGGACCCGCCGCCGTTCAGCACGCCGGACGTGGCGGGCTGGTACGGGCGCGGCCCCGCCCCCGGGGACGCGGGGGCGGCGCTGATCGTCGGGCACGTCGACACCCGCAGCAAGGCGGCGGTCTTCTACGCCCTGAGCACGGTCACGCAGGGCGACCTGGTGGAGGTCACCCGCTCGGACGGCTCGGTCGCCGAGTTCGCCGTCGAGGGCGTGGAGATCGTCGACAAGACGGGCTTCCGCCCGGACCGGGTGTACGGCTCGGGGGTCCGCCCGGAGCTGCGACTGATCACCTGCGGCGGCACCTTCGACCACGCCACCCAGTCCTACTCGGCGAACGTCGTGGTGTACGCGGCGCTGACCGGCTCGCACACCCGGGCGTGACCGGCCCGGCAGACGGAGTGTCAGACCCCCAGGTCGCGGATGAGCTTGGCGACGTGCCCGGTGGCCTTGACGTTGTACCAGGCGTGCTCGACCCTGCCCTGCTCGTCGACGACGACGGTGGAGCGGATCACCCCGGTGACGACCTTGCCGTACAGCTTCTTCTCGCCGAAGGCGCCGTACGCGGTCAGCACCGACTTGTCGGGGTCGGCGAGCAGGGTGACCTTCAGGGACTCCTTCTCGCGGAACTTGGCCAGCTTCTCCGGCTTGTCGGGCGAGATCCCGATGACGTCGTAGCCGGCGCCCGCGAGCGCGTCGAAGTTGTCGGTGAAGTCGCAGGCCTGCTTGGTGCAGCCGGGCGTGAGGGCGGCCGGGTAGAAGTACACGATGACCTTGCGGCCCGCGTGGCCGGCGAGGGAGACCTCGTTGCCGTCGGCGTCGGAAAGGGTGAAGGCGGGGGCGGTGTCGCCGGGCTGGAGGCGCTCGCTCATGGTGCAGTTCTCCGGTTCGGGGTGCCGACGGGCATCGGCACGGGCGGGCTGACAGACTGTCTGCACGGTACCGGTCGACAAGGACGATGGAGGCGGAGCAGTGTCGGATGGCAGGAGCCCTGCTCAGATCGAGGCGGACATCGCCCTCAAGCGGCAGGCGCTGGCCGCGACGCTGGACGAGAT
Organism: Actinacidiphila glaucinigra; assembly: GCF_035918135.1. Classification (NCBI taxonomy): domain Bacteria; kingdom Bacillati; phylum Actinomycetota; class Actinomycetes; order Kitasatosporales; family Streptomycetaceae; genus Actinacidiphila; species Actinacidiphila glaucinigra. The sequence continues at coordinate 5,574,961 of NZ_CP109144.1, read as the reverse complement.
CGCGGTGCGGGTGCATCCCAGCACGATCGCGGCGGACGCCAAGGCGAAGGTCAGCTCGGCGGTGGACCGCACCGCGGGCCGTGCGTACGTGGCGGTGAACCGCGGTGTGACCGAGCTGCGGGGCCACTTCGTGTCGGAGGACGGCGCGCCCCGCGTGGAGCGCATCGTGCCGGTCGCGGTGGCGGCGGTGGCACTGGTCGCGGTGGTGGCCGGGCTCTCACTGCGCCGCCGCCGCCGGTAACGTCGTACCTGTGAGTTCGAATACGCATGACAAGCTTCCCATCCGCATGCTGCACGACCGCGTGCTGGTGCGCTCCGACGTCCCCGAGGGCGAGCGGCGCTCCGGCGGCGGCATCCTGATCCCCGCCACGGCGGCCGTCGGCAAGCGGCTCGCCTGGGCCGAGGTCGTCGCGGTGGGACAGAACGTACGGACCGTGGAGGTCGGTGACCGGGTGCTCTTCGACCCGGAGGACCGGGCCGAGGTCGAGGTGCGCGGTACGGCGTACGTGCTGATGCGGGAGCGGGACCTGCACGCGGTGGCGGCGGAGCGGCTGCAGGGCTCGGAGGACTCCACCGGCCTGTACCTCTGAATTTGTTATCGTCGGGTCCGTAGCCTGACGAGACGCGCCGTACCAGGACCCATGAAAAGACGACGCACCCCCTGACCCCCCGAGGATCGTGGAGGTGCCCGTCATGGCATGGGTCCTGTTGTGTGCCGCCGGCCTGCTCGAGGTCGGCTGGTCGATCGGCATGAAGTACACCGACGGCTTCACCCGGCTGTGGCCCAGCGTCGGCACGGGGCTCGGCATCGTCGCGAGCATGCTGCTGCTGTCGTACGCGGCCCGGACGCTGCCGATCGGCACCGCCTACGGGGTGTGGGTCGGGATCGGCGCGGCCGGCTCGGCCGTGCTCGGCATCGTGGTGCTGGGTGAGCCGGCGACCGCCGCCCGGATCTTCTTCATCTGCCTGCTGCTGGTGTCCGTGGTCGGCCTGAAGGCGACCTCGGGGCACTGAGCGGCGCCGCACCGCGTCACACCGCGACGCACCGGGCGCCGCCGGGGAGACCCCCGGGGGCGCCCGGTGCGGTCCGTGCCTACGGGAAGTCGTCCCCGCCTCCGGGGTCGCCGTCCAGGCCGCCGATGGGCAGTCCCCCGTCGTCGGTGCCGCCGTCCTCGCCGGGGCTGGACGGGCCGCCGGGCTCGCTCGGCTCCTCGCTGGTGGGCGGTTCCTCCGTGCCGGGCGGCTCGGAGGTCTCCGGCGGGGCGGTGGTGGCCGGCGGGGCCGTGGTGGTCGGCGGGGCGGAGCTGACCGGCGGGGCGGTGGTCGGCGGGGCCTGGGCACCCGGCTCCAGCCGCAGCTTGAAGTTCTTCGCCGGCTTCCCCTTCAGCGCGTCGGCCGTGTACTGAGCCCAGATCTGCGTGGGGAAGCCGCCGCCGTTGACGCGGGGCAGTCCCGTGGTGCCGTACAGCTCCTTCTGGGCGCCGGTCTGGGAGTCCTGGCCCATGACGGCGACGACGGTGGCCAGGTCCGGGGTGTAGCCGGCGAACCAGGCGGCCCGGTCCTCCTCCGCCGTGCCGGTCTTGCCCGCGGCGGGCCGGCCCGCCGCCTGCGCGGCGGTGGCGGTGCCGCCCCGGACCACCGAACGCAGGATCGAGGTCGTGGTGTCGGCGGCCTCGCGGTGCACGGCCTGCGTGGGCCGGCGGGTGGGCAGCTGCACGTCCTGCCCGTTCTTGGTGATCTTCAGGACCATGGTGTACGGGACGTAACGGCCGTGGTTGGCGAGCGTCGCGTAGGTCTGCGCCATGTCCAGCGGGCTCGCCGTCATCGTGCCCAGCGCCATCGCCGGGCTGCTCACCAGCTTCACCTTCTCCGGCATTCCCAGCGCCCGCACCGTGTCGTTGACCTTGCCCGAGCCGACGTCCTGCGCCATCTGGGCGTAGACCGAGTTCACGGACTTGTCCATGGCGTTGGTGGCCGTGATCGCCCCGTAGGAGACGTCGTCCTCGTTCGCCGGGGCGTAGCCGGTGGGGCCGTCGGGTCCGATGACCTCGCGCTTGTTCCGGCCGTCGTAGACGGTGTACGGGGTGATGCGCCGGCCGTTCTGGGTGGTGGAGTCGTTCTGGACGGCGGAGGCGAAGATGAACGGCTTGAAGGTGGAGCCCACCTGGTAGTCCGAGCGGGTCGCGTTGTTGACGAACTGCTTGGTGAAGTCGACGCCGCCGTACATCGCGACGACCTTGCCCGTGGCCGGGTCGATGGACGCCCCGCCGACCCGCACGTACTTGTCGGCCTTGTGCACCTTCGGCTTGAGCTTGTCCAGCAGCTGCTCCTCGGCCGCCTTGACGAAGGCCTTCTCCTTCTTGCGGTCGATGGTGGTGGTGATGCGGTATCCGCCGGAGCGCAGCGTCTCCTCGTCCAGGATCTTCGCCGAGTACAGGTAGTCCTTGACGGCCTCGAGCAGGTAGCCGCGCTGGCCGGACATCCCGGTGGCGGCCTTGGCCTTGTGCGGCGTCGGGAACTCCAGCCCGGCGCGCTCGCCCTCGCTCAGCCAGCCCTCCTTGACCATGCCGTCCAGCACGTAGTCCCAGCGGGCCTCCGCCTTGGCCTTGTTCTGCGGGTGGGCCACGATGTCGTACTCGCTGGGCGCGTTGAGCAGGGTCGCCAGGTAGGCGCCCTCGGCGGCGTCGAGTTCGTCGGCGTCCTTGCCGAAGTAGGCCTGGGCGGCGGCCTGGATGCCGTAGGCGTTGCGGCCGTAGTAGCTGGTGTTGAGGTACCCCTCGAGGATCTCCTCCTTGGTCTTCTCGCGGTCCAGCTTGATCGCGATGAAGAACTCCTTGGCCTTGCGGACCGCCGTCTGCTCCTGGTTGAGGTAGTAGTTCTTGACGTACTGCTGGGTGATGGTCGAACCGGACTGCTTGCCCTTGCCGGTGACCGTGTTCCACCCCGCGCGCAGCATCGCCTTCGGGCTGACCGCGGACTCGTGGTAGAAGTTGCGGTCCTCGGCGGCGAGGGTGGCGTGCTGGGCGACCTCGGACACCTGGTCCAGGCCCACGTTCTCGCGGTTGACCGCGCCGTCGCGGACCAGTTGGGTGCCGTCGGAGTACAGGTAGACGTTGCTCTGCGCGACCGCGCCCGCGTTCGCCTTGGGGATGTCGACCAGCTGGTAGCCGATGATGAACGCCCCCGCGCACGCCAGCACGACCAACAGGAACGCGCCGAGCACCGCGCGCCAGCTCGGGATCAGCCTGCGGGCACCGGTGCGCTTCGGCTTCTTGCCGGAGGGCGGGTTCTCCCAGCCGCCGGGGGAAGCGTTGCTGCTGCTCATGTCTGTACTGACTCCTCCGCGGCCGCCGAGGGTTGTGCCGCGGCGGGAACATCTTGGGTCAATCGTGCCGTACGACCCGGCGGACACTCTCCCACCATCAGGACAAAATGGTTCATCGCTGTGCATCCGTGACAAGCCTGTGACAGGCCGAAAGCGTGACGCCCTCCACCCCGCCGGGTGAAAACTCCGTGGCAGACGGCGGTCACCGCGAGTAAGGTCGGGCGCTTGCGCGCGAACGGGCGGACCCGTTCCCCACACCGGGAGGAGGGACCATGCACCTGTACGCGACCGTGGCGGCGAGCGGCTTCCGGCGCCACGCCACGTACCGGGTTGCCACCGCGGCCGGCGTCTTCACCAACACCGTCTTCGGCTTCATCACCGCATACACCTACATCGCCCTCTGGCACGAACGGCCCCACCTCGGGGGCTACGACCAGTCCATGGCGTTGACGTACGTCTGGATCGGCCAGGCGCTGTTCGCGACGTCCTCCCTCATGGGCGGCGGCTTCCAGGACGAACTGATCGAGCGGGTCCGCAGCGGAGACATCGCCGTCGACCTGCACCGCCCCGCCGACCTGCAGGCCTGGTGGCTCGCCGCCGACCTCGGCCGGGCCGGCTACCAGCTGCTCGCCCGCGGCGCGGTGCCCATGGCCTGCGGCGCCCTCGCCTTCGACCTCGCCCTCCCGGCCTCACCCGCCACCTGGGCGTTCTTCCTGCTGTCGGTCGCCCTCGGCATCGTCGTCAGCTTCGCCCTGCGCTACCTCGTCGTCCTCAGCGTCTTCTGGCTCATGGACGGCACCGGGATCGTCGCCGTCTCGGGCCTGTCCACGCTCTTCTTCTCCGGCATGCTGCTGCCCCTCAACGCCTTTCCCGGCGACCTCTCCGCGATCGCCCTGCTGCTGCCCTGGTCGGCGCTGCTGCAGGTGCCCGCCGACATCCTGCTGGGCCGGCACACCGGCGGCGCCCTCGCCGCCGCCCTGGCCTTCCAGGCCGCCTGGGCGGTCATCCTGCTCGGCGCGGGGCGGCTGCTGCAGTCCGCGGCCACCCGCAAGGTGGTGGTCCAGGGTGGCTGAGGCACTGCGCGCCTACGGGCTGATCGTGTGGATGTGGACCCGCTCGGCCCTGGCGTACCGGGCGTCGTTCGTGATGAGCGCGGCCGTCAACTTCGCCGCCACCGGGCTGGACTTCCTCGCGATCCTGCTGATGTTCTCCCAGGTCGACCGGCTCGGCGGCTTCTCCCTGCCCGAGGTCGCCTTCCTCTACGGCACCGCCGGCACCGCCTTCGGTCTCGCCGACCTCGCCCTGGGCAGCATGGAACGCCTCGGCGGCCGGGTCCGCGACGGCACGCTCGACACCCTCCTGGTGCGGCCCGTGCCCGTCCTCGCCCAGGTCGCCGCCGACCGCTTCGCGCTGCGCAGGATCGGCCGGATCGTCCAGGGACTGCTCGTCCTGGGCTGGTCGGTGACCCGCCTGGAACTGCACTGGACCGCCCTGGACCTGGTGCTGCTGCCGGTGATGCTGCTCAGCGGCGCCGGGATCTTCGGCGCGGTCTTCGTCGCCGGCGCGGCCTTCCAGTTCTGGGCCGGCGACGCCTCGGAGGTGCAGAACTCCTTCACCTACGGCGGCGCCACCCTGCTGCAGTACCCGCCGTCGGTGTTCGCGAAGGAACTCGTGCGCGGCGTCACCTTCGTGGTGCCCCTCGCCTTCGTCAACTGGCTGCCCGCCCTGCGCATCCTGGGCCGCCAGGACCCCCTGGGCCTGCCCGGCTGGGTGGACTTCACCCCGCCCCTGGTCGCCGTCGCCTGCTGCGCCCTGGCCGGCGCCGCCTGGCGGGCGGGCCTTCGTTCGTACCGGAGCACCGGGAGCTGATGCCCGACATGACCGCCCTCATCGAACTCGACCGCGTCGAGAAGGTCTTCGACGTACGCCGCCGCACCGGCCCGCTGCGCCGGGAACGCCGGCAGGTGCGCGCCGTGGACGGCATCTCCTTCACCGTCCCCGCCGGCCAGGTGGTCGGCTACATCGGGCCCAACGGCGCCGGCAAGTCCACCACCGTCAAGATGCTCACCGGCATCCTCACCCCCAGCGGCGGCCGCCTGCGCGTCGCCGGCATCGACCCCTCCCGCGAACGCACCCGGCTCGCCCGCCGCATCGGCGTCGTCTTCGGGCAGCGCACCACCTTGTGGTGGGACCTGCCGCTGCGCGACTCCTACGAACTCGTGCGCCGCATGTACCGCATCGACGCCGCCCGCTACCGCCGCAACCTCGACCGCTGCGTCGGCCTGCTCGACCTCGCGCCGCTCCTGGACGTCCCCGTACGGCAGCTCTCGCTCGGCCAGCGCATGCGCGGCGACATCGCCGCGGCGCTCCTGCACGACCCCGAGGTGCTCTACCTCGACGAGCCGACCATCGGGCTGGACGTCGTCAGCAAGGCGAAGGTCCGCGCGTTCCTGCGGACCGTCAACACCGAGCAGGGCACCACCGTGCTGCTCACCACCCACGACCTCACCGACATCGAGCAGTTGTGCGGCCGCGTCATGGTCATCGACCACGGCCGCCTGGTGTACGACGGCGGCCTCGACGGGCTGCACGCCGCCGGCGACAGCGAGCGCACCCTCGTCGTCGACTTCGAACGGGAGCTGCCGCCGGTGGAACTGCCGGGCGCGCGCTGCGAACGCGTCGAAGGCCCCCGGCAGTGGATCGCCTTCCCCGCGGCCGCCAGCGCGGCACCCCTGGTCGCCGAACTCGCGGCGCGGCACGGCGTCGTCGACCTGTCGGTACGCGAACCCGCCATCGAGGACGTCATCGCCCGCATGTACGCGGCGAGCAGCACCGCCCCCGCCTGAGGCCGCCTCGGCCGTCCCGGCGGCGCCACGAGCACGTCCTGCGGCCGTCGCGCGGCCGACGTGACGACGCGTGCCGCAGCGGCCGGCAGCCCACCCGGCACCCACTGCCCCGACCGCGATCCGTCGCGGGCCCGGCCGGCTCGTCCCCGCACCGCGGTACTCCCCCGACCGCCGTCGCCAACGGCCCTCGCACGGCTCTGTCGCGGCATGCGCGCCCCGCGGCGGCCGGCAGCCCGCGCGCACGGTGCGGCAGCCTCCGATCGCCCGCACAGGTCTGCCCCGGCACCGCGGTGTTCCCGGCCGGGCCACCCGGCGGCCGGGGCGCGGGCCGGGCGGGGTGGTGTCCCCGCCCCGCGGGTCAGCGCAGCGAGGCCAGTGCCGCGCGCACCCGCTCCACCGCGCCCGCCGTGGTCGACGCGTGCGCCGACAGCCGCACGGAGTCCGCCCGCACCGACGGGGTCACCCCGTGCTCGTGCAGCGCCTTGGCGATCTGGGCCGGGTCCACGTCGGGCACCGCGAAGGACACGATGCCCGCCCGCTCGGCACGGCCCACCGGGGACAGCACCTGCCCGCCGGCCGAGCGGACCACATCGATCAGCTCGTCGACCCGACGCGCGACGTGGCCCTCGATCGCGGCCACCCCGACGCCCTCGACCAGCTCCAGTGCCGCCGCGAAGGCCGCCGCCGTCACCGGGCTCAGATTGGTGATGCTCCAGCGCAGCGCGTCCGGCGCGACCGGGTGCTCGGTGTCGTCGAAGACGGCGACGTCCTCGACCCCGGTCCACCCCGTCAGCGTGGGCTCCAGCCGCTCCAGGGCCCGGTCCGACAGCGCCGCGAACCCGGTCGCCCAGCTGGCCCGCAGCCACTTCTGGCCACCCGCCACGACCACGTCCGCGGCCTGCCACGGCAGCTCGACGACGCCGAACGCCTGCATCGCGTCCACCACGAGCAGCCGGTCCCCGACGACCTCGCGCAGCGCCGCCAGATCGGCCCGGTAGCCGGTGCGGAAGTCCACGGCGCTGACCGAGACCGCCACCACCTCGTCCGTCAGCGCGTCGCGCACCGCGTCCGGGGTCGGCGCGCCGTCCAGCCAGCGCGGCACCGCCCGGCCCAGGGCGGCCGCGCGCCGCCACGGGTAGTGGTTGGCGGGGAAGTCGGCCGACGGCACCAGGACGGCGCCGCCGGGCACACCGAAGGCGGCGTGGAAGATCCCGGTGGAGGCGTTGGGCAGCAGCGCCACGTGTTCGGTGTCCGTGCCCGCCAGCCGGGCCGCCGCGGCCCGGGCCCGTGGCTCGGCCCGCATCAGGTCGTTGACGGTGGTGTGATCGGCCTCCGCCGACGCCGCCAGGGCTGCCGCCGTCGCGTCCAGGACGTCCTGCGAGGGCGGACCGTAGCGGGCGAAGTCCAGGTATCCCTCGGGCTCGCCGAAGTGCTCGGCGTAGCCGGTCAGCCCGCCCGTGTGGTCCGTCATGGGTGTCGCCGTCCGTCCGTACTCGTCACACCTTGGCCGCCGCGCCGCCCTTGAGCAGCGACAACTGCACAGTCTCCGCCATGCGCAGGAATCCGGCGTCACTGGGGTGCAGGTGGTCGCCGGAGTCGTAGGCGGGCAGCAGCGCGGAAGGGCGGTTCGGGTCGCGCAGCGCCCGGTCGAAGTCGATCACCTCGTCGAACACCGTGCCCGCCCGGATCGCGGCGTTCACCTGCTGCCGCACCGCCTCGGTGTGCGTGTTGTAGCCCGCGTGGCCCCCGCACGGGGCCAGCGTGGCGCCCAGCACCCGCAGCCCGCGCTCGTGACCGCGCGCCACGATCTCCCGCAGCCCGGAGACGATCTCCTGCGCGCCGGTCCGCTGCGGCGGCCGCAGCACGTCGTTGATGCCCAGCTCGACGACGAGCGTACGGACACCGGTCTGGGACAGCGCGTCACGTTCGAGGCGGCTCAGGCCGCTGGGATTGCCGCCGTTCTCGCCGTCGCGCAGCACCCGGTTGCCGCTGATCCCCTGGTTGAGGACGCCGAGCCGAAGCCCCCGGTCCCCGGAGCCGCGCAGCCGCGTCGCCAGGCGGTCCGGCCAGCGGTGGTTCGCGCCCGGGGTGGACGTGATGCCGTCGGTGATCGAGTCGCCGAACAGCACCACCGACCCGGCCGCCTGCCGCGTGAAGACGTCCACTCCCGTGACGTAACGCCAGTACGGGGTCCGCGTGGTGTACGCGGCGCCGTCGCTGCGCGCGGCGCGCTCGCCGAACGCCATGAACGAGGTCTGCTGCGCCCGCGGGTGGTACGTCACCGGGCCCGAGACCTGCGGGGTGTACGTCGTCACCAGCAGGTCCGCCGCCTGCGGAACGGCCAGTTGCACGGGATCGCTGACGACGCTGCCGCCCGCGGGGATCCGCACCTGCGTCCGCCCTCCGAAGGTCAGCGACCGCATCGTGCCGCCCGCCGCCGCCGGCGACCCCGGGGCCGCCGCGACGGCGACCGTCGCCCGGCCGATCTGCAGCGGGGTGCGGCCGAAGAGGTTGGAGAGGTGGATGCGCGCCGAGGTGCCGCCGACACTGGTGTGCACCACGTTGCGGATCGACCACCCCGCGTAGCCGTCCGGCGCGTTCGGCTCGCCGCCCACCGGGGACGTCGACCAGGTGCCCACCCACGAACCGGACGCCGCGGGCGCGGCCTGGTTGGGGACACCGGGCAGTCCGGCCGCCACGACGGGCCCGCCGGAGCGGCCGGAGGCGTCGGTACGGCCGGCGGTGACGAGGATCGCGGCGGAGATGACCGCGGCCAGCGCGACAATTCCGGCGAGCAGTGCATAACCCGTCGATCTGGCCATGCGGTGCTTCACTCCTGGGATCAAAGGGCGGGAAACCGGCGCGATCCGCTGCCGCCATGATCCCATGGAGACGTCGGGCCTGCCCGTCTGCATTGTCGGACGCCGGGAACTCGTTGTTCGTTCCACTCGAAGAGTGTGGTGTGGACGATACGCGGAAGGAGTGGATGCGGCGGATGAAAACGGCTCCGGTGACCGGATCGGACCAAGACCCGACTCCGGCGTTCTCGTACAGCCCCGCCGACGAGGGCCGGCGGCGCGGCGTACGACGTATGAAGGTGATCGCCACCGGCCTGCTGCTGGTGGCCACCGCGGTCTACGCGCTGGCCAGATGGGCCGAGTCGGCGGGAGCCGGCGCCTGGTCCGGCTATGTCGCGGCGGCCGCCGAGGCGGGCATGGTCGGCGCGCTCGCCGACTGGTTCGCGGTGACCGCGCTCTTCCGCAGGCCCCTCGGCCTGCCCATCCCGCACACCGCGATCATCCCCACGAAGAAGGACGCGCTCGGCCGCACCCTCGGCGACTTCGTCGGCGAGAACTTCCTGTCCCCGCAGGTCGTCCGCACCCGGCTGCGCAAGGTCGGCATCGCCCGGCGGCTCGGCGCCTGGCTGGAACACCCCGAGCACGCCGACCGCGTCACCGAACAGGGCGCTGCGGCGCTGCGCGGCGCACTGACCGTGCTGCGCGACTCCGACGTCCAGGCGGTGGTCGGCGAGGCCATCACCCGGCGCGCCGACGCCCAGGAGATCGCCCCCGGCATAGGGAAGATGCTGGAGCGCGTCGTCGCCGACGGCGGGCACCGGCGGGTGGTCGACCTGGTCTGCATCCGCGCCCACGACTGGCTGGTCGAGCACTCCGACTCCGTGATGCACGCCGTCCAGGAGGGCGCCCCCGGCTGGACCCCGCGCTTCGTGGACCGCCGGGTCGGCGAACGCGTCTACAAGGAACTCGTGCGCTTCACCGCCGAGATGCGGGACATGCCGGAGCACCCCGCCCGCGGGGCGATCGACCGCTTCCTGGCCGACTTCGCCGACGAGCTCCAGTCCGACCCCGACACCCGGGCCCGCGTCGAGCGGCTCAAGAAGGACCTGATCGCCCGCAGCGAGGTCCAGGACCTCATCGAGTCCGCGTGGGGATCGGTCCGCGGCATGATCGTCGCCGCCGCCGAGGACGAGCGCAGCGAACTGCGGCTGCGCGCCCGGGCCTCACTGCTGTCCCTGGGCGCGCGGATGACGGAGGACCCCCGGCTGACCGCCAAGATCGACGGCTGGCTGGAGGACGCCGCCACGTACGTGGTCACCACCTACCGCGACGAGATCACCGCGCTGATCACCGACACCATCGCCGGCTGGGACCCGGAGCAGACCACCCGCAAGATCGAGGCCAACGTCGGACGCGACCTGCAGTTCATCCGGATCAACGGCACTGTCGTCGGCGCCCTGGCGGGCCTGGTCATCTACTCCGTGTCCCGGCTCCTCGCGGGGTAGCGGGGAGACGGGGTGACGCGGGCGGGGCCGCGGCCCTGGGAATCTGACGTGGCGTCATCTACCGTGCCGGCATGCCCACCCGCACCCCCGCCCCGCTGCGCTGGCAGGGACGCGCGCTGTGGGGCGCCGGCGAAGCCGCCCTCACTCTCGGCGCCGTCCTGCTGCTGCTCGTCGCCCACCAGCTGTGGTGGACCAACCTCCAGGCACACGCCGCCGCCACGGACCGGGTGACCACCCTGGAACGCCAATGGGACCGCGCCGGCACCCCCGCCACCCCCACCCCCGATACATCGGACCAATCCGCGGCCGACGGCGGCCCCGCCCCCGGCAACCACACCCGCACCACCGGCCGCACCCGCACCGGCACCACCAGCCCACAGCCCTCCCAGGCCTACGCCGTCCTCCGCATCCCCCGCATCGGCGTCACCGCCCCCATCGCCGAAGGCATCAGCCGCGCCAAGGTCCTCAACCACGGATACGCCGGCCACTACCCGCACACCGCCCAGCCCGGACAACCCGGCAACTTCGCCCTCGCCGGCCACCGCAACACCCACGGCGAACCCTTCCGCCACATCGACCGGCTCCGCCCCGGCGACACCCTCGTCGTCGAGACCGCCACCACGCGCTACACCTACGTCGTCCGGCAGACCGTCCCCCGCACCACCCCCGCCGACGGCACCGTCATCGCCCCCGTCCCCCACAGCACCGTCCACCCCCGCCGCCACATGACCGGCCCCGGCCACTACATCACCCTCACCACCTGCACCCCCGAGTTCACCTCCGCCTACCGCCTCGTCGTCTGGGGTGGACTCGCCGCCGCGGAACCACGCTGACCCCCCGAACGTCATCCCCTGCGGAACGAGCGAAAGGAGCAGCCCGAGTGATCCGCAGCACCGCCGCAGCCGCACGCCTGCACGGCAGCGCACTCCTGCTCCTGCTCACCGGCCTCCTGCTCACCCACACCGGCCTCACCGCCGCCGTAGCCGCCGCCGCGACCACCGCCGCCGTCGCCCTCCTGCTCGGCAGCACCCTCCGCCTCGCGGCCACCGCGGCCCCCGTACCCCGCGGACGCGTCCGCACCGCGCTGCGCGACCGCGAACACCGCACCGCCTTCCTCCCCCAGCGCGACCCCGACGCCTCCGGCCGCCCACGCCCCAGGGCCCCCGGCCGCCCCCTCCCGACGGCCGCCTAGGGGCAACGCCACCGCCACCACCAGGCACCCGCTGCCCCACCGCGCCCCGTCACGCCGCGCCCACCCCGACCGGCACGACGACACCCGCGGAGGGTCCCACCCCCATGTCCGTGTTCACGCACGCCCTGCTCAGCCTCACCCACGCCCTCACCCCCCTCACCGGACACGCCGCCGCACCCGCCGCCGCGATCGTCCTCGTCACCCTCCTCGTACGCCTCGCCCTCCACCCCCTCGCCCGCGCGGCCGCCCGCGGCGAGAAGGCCCGCGCCGCCCTCGCCCCACGCGTCGCCGAACTGCGCCGCGAGCACGCGCACGACCCCCGGGAACTCCAGCGCGCCCTCACCGGCCTCCACACCCGGGAAGGCTCCTCCCCCTTCGCCGGCATCCTGCCGACCCTCCTGCAGCTCCCCGCCTTCTTCGTGCTGTACCACGCCTCCTCCACCGCCCGGATCGCCGACGCCGAGGCCGGCGCCCTGCACGCCGCCGTCCTCGTCGTGGTCGCCGCCGTCGCCTGCTGGACCTACCGCCGCGCCCGCAAGGCCGCCCCCGACGCCGAAGGCCTCGCCAAGCACCTCCCGCTGCTCTCCTTCGGCACCCTCGTCACCGCCGCGCTCGTCCCCCCGGCCGCCGGGCTCTACATCGCCACATCCACCGCCTGGACCGCCGCCGAACGCGCCTGGCTCCACCGTCCACACCATGGTCAAGGGGTTGCGGACGCCGCCCCCGTCGCTGGAGGATCAACCAAGACCTCCGATGACCGCCCCCATCGGACATGACCACACACATGACCACGGCCATGACCCCCGCCACCCCCGACCACACCCGGAGAGTCTTGTGAAGCTGCTGCGAGTCGGCCCCGCCGGAGCCGAACGCCCGGCCCTGCTCGACCAGGACGGCACCCTGCGCGACCTGTCCGCCCTCACCCCCGACATCGACGGCCCCCTGCTCGCCGACACGGACGCCCTCACCCGCATCCGCACCGCGGCCGCCGACAGCACCCTCCCCGCCCTCGACCCCGCAGACCTGCGCGTCGGCCCCCCGCTCGGCCGCATCGGAAAGATCGTCTGCATCGGCCTCAACTACCACGACCACGCCCGCGAGACCGGCGCCGCCGTCCCCGAAGAGCCCATCCTCTTCATGAAGGCCCCCGACACCGTCGTCGGCCCCGACGACACCGTCCTCGTCCCCCGCGGCAGCCTCAAGACCGACTGGGAGGTCGAACTCGCCGTCGTCATCGGCCGCGAACTGCGCTACGCCGCCGACGAGACGGAAGCCCTCGCCGCCGTGGCCGGCTACGCCGTCTCCCACGACGTGTCCGAACGCGCCTTCCAGATCGAGCGCGGCGGCCAGTGGGACAAGGGCAAGAACTGCGAGACCTTCAACCCCCTCGGCCCCTGGCTCGTCACCGCCGACGAGATCCCCGACCCCCAGGCGCTGGGCCTGCGGCTGTGGGTCAACGGCGACCTCAAGCAGGACGGCACCACGGCCGAGCAGATCTTCCCGGTCGCCGAAGTCGTTCGCTACGTCAGCCAGTTCATGACCCTCTACCCGGGCGACGTCATCAACACCGGCACCCCCGCGGGCGTCGCCCTCGGCCGCCCCGAGCCCAAGCCCTACCTCCGGGCCGGCGACGTTGTCGAGCTCGAGATCGACGGCCTCGGCCACCAGCGCCAGACCCTCAAGGACGCGTAGCCTCCCCCGCTTACGCCGAAGGGCGCCCGGCACGACACGCCGGGCGCCCTTCGCCGTATCCCGGTCGGCGTAACCGTCGTACAAGCGGGTCGTTAAAGCGTGCGAAAGTGCAACACACGATCGCATGGGGGGATATCAATGCCCGCGAGCCCCTACACCCGCGAGCTGCTGGCCGAAGCGGCGGCGTCGTCACGGACGCTGTCCGAAGCTTTGACCAAGCTCGGTCTCGATCCGCGCAGTTCCACGCGGCGATACATCCAGGACCGGATGAGACGGCTGGGCGTGGACGCCTCGCACTTCCAGCGGGAGGGCCGCTGGACGAGGGAAGTCCTCGCCGCGGCAGTGGCTGTCTGCAGCAACATGAACGAGGTGCTGCGTCATCTGGGGGTCGAAGTGGTGGGCGGCCAGCACACCCACATCAGCCGACGCGTGCGTGCCTTCGGCATCGACACCTCGCACTTCACGTGCACTCCGCGCACACGCAGACGGCTGAGGCCGGAGGAACTCCTCACCGTGCAGGACCCGGCCACGGCACGCCGCATCCAAAGCGACCGCCTCCGGCGTGCCATGACCGGAGCAGGGCTGCTGGAACGCTGTGCGTCGTGCGGAATGGACCCGGTCTGGCGCGGGCGGCCGCTCCCGCTGGAGGTCGACCACGTCAACGGCGACTGGCGCGACAACCGCCTGGAGAACCTTCGCTTCCTCTGCCCCAACTGCCATTCGACAACGGACACCTACCGCGGAAGGAACAGGCGGAAGAAGTGAGTTCCGGCGCTCCGTACACCCGTGAAATCCTCGCGGAGGCCGCCTCGAAGTGCTCCACCATCGAGGAGGTGGTGGCCTTTCTCGGCCGGACGCCGTACGGCCGGATCCACCGCTACCTCCGCGAACGCTTCGCGCATTTCGGGATCGACATCTCGCACTTCGCGCGTCCGACGCGCGGTCGCAACAGCGCTCCGCCGAGGCCGTCGTCCGTGGAACTGACCGAAGCCGTGGCGGCATCGCACTCAGTCGCCGGAACCCTGCGGTTCCTCGGACACCCCGACAGCAGCTCGGCCCGTTCCAGGCTCCGCACATGGCTGACAGAAGACGGAATCAGCACTGCCCACTTTCTGGGCCAGGCTCATTCCCGCGGCAAACCGGGGCCCGCTCGGCCCAGGCCGGCCGATGAGGTGCTCGTCAAGAACGAGTCGGCCGGACGAACCCGGGCTCTGGTACTCCGCCGGGCGCTGAGGGAAATCGGCGTGCCCGAGCGATGCGCCGAGTGCGGAAGCGGGGCCGAGTGGCTCGGCAGGCCGATGACGCTGGAGGTCGACCACGTCAACGGTGACTGGACCGACAATCGCGCCGAGAACCTGCGGTTGCTCTGCCCGAACTGCCACGCGATCACGGACACCTGGTGCCGGGGTGGGCCCCGCCGCAAGGCCTAGAAGTTTTGCCCGTGCCCATGGCCGTGGGAGACCGCTAGGATGGCTAGCGCCCTGCGGCCGTTGCTGAATGGTATAAGCGAGGGTTTTAGGTGCCCTTGGGAGAAATCCCATGTGGGTTCGAGTCCCACCGGCCGCACCAGCGAAAGGGCCGCCGCGGAGACACTCCGCGGCGGCCCTTCGTCGTGTCACCCCACCAGTTCCCGCACCACCGGCACCAGCGCCCGGAAGGCCAGCCCGCGGTGGCTGATGGCGTTCTTCTCCTCCGCCGTGAGTTCGGCGCAGGTCCGGGACTCGCCGAGCGGCTGGAGGATCGGGTCGTAGCCGAAGCCGTTCGCGCCGTGCGGTTCGAAGCGGAGGGTGCCCAGGAGGCGGCCCTCGACGACGCGTTCGGTGCCGTCGGGGAGGGCGAGGGCGGCGGCGCACATGAAGTGGGCGGCGCGGTGCGGGGTGTCGATGTCGGAGAGCTGGGCGAGGAGGAGTTCGAGGTTGGCGCGGTCGTCGCCGTGCTTGCCGGCCCAGCGGGCGGAGAAGATGCCGGGGGCGCCTCCGAGGACGTCGACGCAGAGGCCGGAGTCGTCGGCGACGGCGGGGAGGCCGGTGGCCTGGGCGAGGGCGTGGGCCTTGAGGAGGGCGTTCTCGGCGAAGGTGACGCCGGTCTCGCGGACGTCGGGGATCTCGGGGTAGGCGTCGGCGCCGACGAGCTCCACGCCGAGTCCGGCGTCGGCCAGGATGGCGTGGAGTTCGGCGACCTTGTGGGCGTTGCGGGTGGCGAGGACCAGGCGGGTGTGCGGCATGGTCCGATTATCCCGTCAGCCGGGGGTGCAGACCTTGGAGAGTTCGGATGCGGCGTCGGCGACGGGGGTGATGTCGGGGACGTCGCCGTTCTCGGCGGCCTTCTGTGCGTTCTCGACGGCCTTCTGGAGGTCGTTGACGGCGGTGTTGACGTCGGCGTTGCCGGTCTTGTCGCCGAGGTCCGCGAGGTCGTCGGCGATCCGGTCGAGGGCGTTGGCGGCGTCCTGCGGGCTGTTGCCGGCGTTGCTGACGGCGTCCTGCAGGTTCTGGACGTCGGTGGCGACCTGGGCTGCGACGTTGGCGCAGTCGAGGGCCTTGTCGACGGCGTCGACGGCGCTGCAGCCGATGAGGGCGGTGGTGCCGAGGGCGGCCGCGGTGGCGAGCGCCGCGAGACGGCGGGTGCGTGGGTGCATACCTTTACTTACGCACCGCGCCGTCCTGAAGTTGCGCTTTGCAGACCTTTTCTTTGTCAGCCCTTGGCGATCTGTTCGAGTTCAACGAGGGCGGCGCGCTGGAGAGCGTCGAGTTCGGCGCAGCCGGCGACGGCGAGGTCGAGGAGGTTGTTCAGTTCCTTGCGGTCGAAGGGCTGGCCTTCGGCGGTGCCCTGGACCTCGACGAAGCGGCCGTCTCCGGTGCAGACGACGTTCATGTCGGTCTCCGCGCGGACGTCCTCCTCGTAGCAGAGGTCGAGCATGGGGATGCCGTCGATGATGCCGACGCTGACGGCGCTGACGGTGCCGTTGAGGGGCTGGGCCTTGGCGCGGACGAGTTTGCGGCCGTGCATCCAGGTGACGGCGTCGGCGAGGGCGACGTAGGCGCCGGTGATGGCGGCGGTGCGGGTGCCGCCGTCGGCCTGGAGGACGTCGCAGTCGAGGACGACGGTGTTCTCGCCGAGCGCCTTGTAGTCGATGACGGCGCGCAGGGAGCGGCCGATGAGGCGGCTGATCTCGTGGGTGCGGCCGCCGATCTTGCCGCGGACGGACTCGCGGTCGCCGCGGGTGTTGGTGGAGCGGGGCAGCATGGCGTACTCGGCGGTGACCCAGCCTTCGCCGCTGCCCTTGCGCCAGCGGGGGACGCCCTCGGTGACGGAGGCGGTGCAGAGGACCTTGGTGTCGCCGAAGGAGACGAGGACGGATCCTTCGGCGTGCTTGCTCCAGCCGCGCTGGATGGTGACGGGGCGGAGCTCTTCGGGGGTGCGGCCGTCGATACGAGACATGGCGTCGAGCCTAGTCGTAGCGCGGCCCGGGGCCCGTGCCGGTTCGGGAACGGGCCCCTTGCGGGTGAGGTGGGGGTGGTCCGGCGGTCAGCGCCGGGTCACATCATGTCCTCGATGTCGGCGGCGATGGGGTCGGCGTCGGTGCCGATGACGACCTGGATGGCGGTGCCCATCTTGACGACGCCGTGGGCTCCGGCGGCCTTGAGCGCGGCCTCGTCGACGAGCGAGGCGTCCTTGACCTCGGTGCGGAGACGGGTGATGCAGCCCTCGACCTCTTCGATGTTGTCGAGCCCGCCGAGCCCGGCGACGATCTTCTCTGCCTTGCTGGCCATCTGTACTCCTGGTTGGTCTCGGCCGTTCGGTCCGATTTCACACCGTAATGCAGTGATGGACCGGTTTTGCGGGGATGCATGAGTGTCCCAGCCGCGCCGCAACTGGTCTACACCACATTACCTGCCGGGAGGTGCTCCCATGGGTTCGGACGCCGCCGCGGCCGCCCCGCGTCCGAGCCGGACGTGGGGTTCCGTGCTGTTCCAGGGGCTGCAGAAGATGGGGCGCAGCCTGCAGCTGCCGATCGCGGTGCTGCCGGCGGCGGGCATCTTGAACCGGCTGGGCCAGGACGACGTCTTCGGCCCCCAGGGCCTGGGCTGGAACGCGGTGGCCGATGTCTTCGACGGCGCGGGCGGCGCCCTGCTGGACGGTTCGCTGGGGCTGCCGCTGCTGTTCGCGGTGGGCGTCGCGATCGGCATGGCGAAGAAGGCGGACGGCTCGACGGCGCTGGCCGCGGTCGCGGGTTTCCTCGTCTACTACGGGGTGCTGCACCAGTTCCCCCAGGACTGCCCGAAGGGGACGGCCTTCCTGGCGACGAGCACCATCAGCGGGGCGTGCATCCCGCCGGGGACGCCGGCGGAGGCGGCGCCCGCGGCGTACCAGAACCCGGGGGTGTTCGGCGGGATCGTGATCGGGCTGCTGACCGCCTTCTTCTGGCAGCGCTACCACCGCACGAAGCTGGTGGACTGGCTGGGCTTCTTCAACGGGCGCCGCCTCGTGCCGATCATCATGGCGTTCGTCGCGATCGTCTTCGCGGTGCTGTGCGTGTTCGTCTGGCCGCCGGTCGGCGCCGGTCTCACCGCGTTCAGCCAGTGGCTCACGGACCTCGGCTCGTACGGGGCGGGGATCTTCGGGGTGGCGAACCGGGCCTTGCTGACCGTGGGCCTGCACCAGTTCCTCAATGTCTTCGTGTGGTTCCAGTTCGGCAGTTTCACCAAGCCGGACGGGACGGTGGTGCACGGGGACATCACGCGTTTCCTGGCGGGTGACCCGACGGCCGGGCAGTTCACCTCGGGGTTCTTCCCGATCATGATGTTCGCCCTGCCGGCCGCGGCCCTGGCGATCACGCACTGCGCGCGTCCGTCCCGCCGCAAGGAGGTCGGGGGGCTGATGCTGTCGGTGGCGCTGACCTCGTTCGTGACGGGCATCACCGAGCCGATCGAGTACTCGTTCCTCTTCGTCGCGCCGGCGCTGTACGCGATCCACGCGGTGCTGACCGGGGTGTCCATGGCGGTGACGTGGGGCCTGGGCGTGCACGACGGGTTCACGTTCTCGGCGGGGCTGATCGACTACGTCATCAACTGGAACCTCGCGACGAAGCCGTGGCTGATCGTCCCGATCGGGCTGGTCTTCGCGGCGGTGTACTACGCGCTCTTCCGCTTCGTGATCACCAGGTTCGACCTGGCGACGCCCGGACGTGAGCCGGAGGAGGTCGCGGAGGGGATGGAACGGGACAACGTCAAGGCGTAGCCGCGGGACCACGCTCGGGATTGTGGTCTAGACCACACCGGAGGAAGCTTTCCTTGACGCGTTGCTTACATGTTAATACTGGTCTACACCACTCGGTGGTTTAGACCAGGAGGACCCCCCATGACAACCGCCACCGCATCGGCGGCCCCCGCAGCGAAGAAGTGGGGCTCCGGCCTTTTCCAGGGCCTGCAGAAGATCGGCCGGAGCCTGCAGCTGCCGATCGCCGTCCTGCCGGCGGCGGGCATTCTGCTCCGTCTCGGCCAGCCTGACGTGTTCGGCGCGGACGGCCTCGGCTGGGACAAGGTCGCGTCGGTGTTCGCGACCGCCGGCGGCGCCGTGTTCGACAACCTGCCGCTGCTGTTCTGCATCGGCGTCGCGATCGGCTTCGCCAAGAAGGCCGACGGCTCGACCGCGCTCGCGGCGCTGGTCGGCTTCCTGGTCTACAGCAACGTGCTCAAGGCCTTCCCCGTCACGGAGGCCAAGGTCCAGGCAGGCGCGGACATAGCCGCGACGTACAACAATCCGGGCGTCCTCGGCGGCATCATCATGGGCCTGCTGTCCGCCGTCCTGTGGCAGCGCTACCACCGCAAGCGGCTGGTGGACTGGCTCGGCTTCTTCAACGGCCGCCGGCTGGTACCGATCATCATGGCGTTCGTCGGCGTCCTGGTCGGCGTCTTCTTCGGTCTGGTGTGGGAGCCCATCGGCGAGGGCATCAGCAAGTTCGGCGAGCAGGTGACCGATCTCGGCTCCTTCGGCGCTGCGCTGTTCGGCCTGATCAACCGTGGCCTGATCCCCATCGGCATGCACCAGTTCGTGAACTCGGTGGCCTGGTTCCAGCTGGGTGACTTCACCAACTCCGCGGGCACCGTCGTCCACGGCGACCTGACCCGCTTCTTCGCCGGGGACCCTCACGCCGGACAGTTCATGACCGGCTTCTTCCCGATCATGATGTTCGGCCTGCCCGCCGCCGCCCTGGCCATCGCGCACACGGCCCGCCCGGAGCGCCGCAAGGCCGTCATGGGCATGATGCTCTCGCTGGCGCTGACCTCCTTCGTGACCGGTGTGACCGAGCCGATCGAGTTCTCCTTCATGTTCATCGCACCGCTGCTGTACGCGATCCACGCGGTGCTCACGGCGGTCTCCATGGCCGTGACCTGGGCCTTCGGGGTGCACACGGGCTTCACATTCTCGGCCGGCGCCATCGACTACCTGCTCAACTGGAACCTGTCGACCAAGCCATGGCTGATCATCCCGATCGGCCTGGTCTTCTCGGTGGTCTACTACGTGGTCTTCCGCTTCGCGATCACCAAGTTCGACCTCCCCACCCCGGGCCGGGAGCCCGAGGAGGAGAACGAGGACCTCGTCAAGGCGTAGCGCCCGACGGAGCACACGCCGAAGCCCCCGGAACCACCTGGTTCCGGGGGCTTCGTGCTGCTCGGGGGCGGGACGGTCAGACCTCGTAGACCGCGCCGGCCTTCGCCACCTCGACAGGGCCGTCGTAGACCTCGCGGGCGTGCTCGAGGGCGATCCGCGGGTCGGTCCACGGCGGGATGTGGGTGAGCACCAGGCGCCCGGCGCCCGCGCGGTCCGCGTACTGGCCGGCCTCGCGGCCGTTGAGGTGCAGATCGGGGATGTCCTCCTTGCCGTACGTGAAGGAGGACTCGCACAGGAAGAGGTCGGTGCCCTCGGTGAGGGTCTGCAGCGCGTCGCAGGGGCCGGTGTCACCCGAATAGGTGATGGCGCGACCGGCGTGCTCGACACGGAAGCCGTACGCCTCGACGGGGTGGCTGACGACGTCCGCGGTGATGGTGAAGGGGCCGAGGCGGAAGGTGCCGGGTTCGAGGGTGCGGAAGTCGAAGACCTCGCTCATGCACTTCTCGTCGGGCACGTCCCCGTACGCGCTGGCCAGCCGCCGCTCGGTGCCCTCGGGCCCGTAGACGGGGATGGCGTGGGCGGGGCCGCCCTCGTGCCGGTAGTAGCGCGCGACGAAGTACCCGCACATGTCGATGCAGTGGTCGGCGTGCAGATGGCTGAGCAGGATGGCGTCGAGGTCGTAGAGACCGCAGTGGCGCTGCAGCTCGCCGAGGGCACCGTTGCCCATGTCGAGGAGCAGCCTGAAGCCGTCGGCCTCGATGAGGTAGCTCGAGCAGGCCGATTCCGCGGACGGGAACGAACCCGAGCAGCCGACGACGGTGAGCTTCATGTGCAGAAACCTCCGTGGATTGTTCCGGGGGTCTTGCGGTGGCGCGCCACGACGCCCCCGCTCCGCAGGGGGAGGGGGGAGGGGCGGGAGCGACCCGCCATGTGCTCTTGAGCGTAAGGCGCACGGCGTGTGCCTGCTCCTCCGCGGAGCTCCGTTGTGGGCGGAATCACCAGTACGGCGCCCTCGTCGCCGGAAGTCCGACGGGACGAGGGCGCCGTGGGAGGAGGGTCAGGCCCAGAGCTGGCCGTGCAGGGCGGCGACGGCCGCCTCGGTCGACTCGGCGGTGTAGATGCCGGTCGACAGGTACTTCCAGCCGCCGTCGGCGACGACGAACACGATGTCGGCGTGCTCTCCGGCGCGTTCGGCCTTGCGGGCCACGCCGAGGGCGGCGTGCAGGGCGGCTCCGGTGGAGACGCCCGCGAAGATGCCCTCCTGCTGGAGCAGTTCGCGGGTGCGGCGGACGGCGTCCTCGGAGCCGACGGAGAAGCGCGTGGTGAGGACGGACTCGTCGTAGAGCTCGGGGATGAAGCCCTCGTCGAGGTTGCGCAGTCCGTAGACGAGGTCGTCGTAGCGGGGCTCGGCGGCGACGATCTGCACGCCGGGGACCTTCTCGCGCAGGTAGCGGCCGACGCCCATGAGGGTGCCGGTGGTGCCGAGTCCGGCGACGAAGTGGGTGACGGAGGGGAGGTCGGCGAGGATCTCGGGACCGGTGGCTGCGTAGTGGGCGCCGGCGTTGTCCGGGTTGCCGTACTGGTAGAGCATCACCCAGTCGGGGTGCTCGGCGGCCAGTTCCTTGGCGACGCGGACGGCGGTGTTGGAGCCGCCGACGGCCGGGGAGGGGATGATCTCGGCGCCCCACATCGTGAGCAGCTCGCGCCGCTCGGACGAGGTGTTCTCGGGCATGACGCAGACCATGCGGTAGCCCTTGAGCCTGGCCGCCATGGCGAGCGAGATGCCGGTGTTGCCGGAGGTGGGCTCCAGGATCGTGCAGCCCGGGGTGAGGCGTCCGGCGCGCTCGGCCTGCTCGATCATGTGCAGGGCCGGGCGGTCCTTGACGGAGCCCGTGGGGTTGCGGTCCTCCAGCTTGGCCCAGACGGAGACCTCGGCGGAGGGGGACAGGCGCGGCAGCCGTACCAGCGGGGTGTTGCCGACGGCTGCCAGCGGGCTGTCGTACCGCATCAGCGCCCGCCGACGCGGTCGGCCGGCAGACCGCTGCCGCCCGCGACGGCCGGGAGGATGGTGACGCTGTCGCCGTCGGCGAGCTTGGTGGCGATGCCGTCGAGGAAGCGGACGTCCTCGTCGTTGAGGTAGACGTTCACGAAGCGCCGCAGTTCGCCCGCGTCGACGATGCGCTCGCGGATGCCGGTGTGGCGGGTCTCGAGGTCGGCGAGGAGTTCGTCGAGGGTGCTGCCGCTGCCTTCGACGGCCTTGGCGCCGCCGGTGTAGGTGCGGAGGATGGTCGGGATGCGGACCTCGATGGCCATGCGTCGGCTCCAAGGGGTGCGTGAGTACGGCGGGAAGGCGGGGATGCGCGGGCTGGCGGTGCTCAGGCGCACGGACATGCCGCGCTGGCGAGGCGGCACAGGTCGACGTGCAGCCGCGCCACGAGCAGCGTGCCCGGCGCCTTGTCGCTCACGTCGAGGGAAACCATGGGGTCATCGTATCGATTCCCCCGGGGCTCCAGAGATGGGCGTCCCAGGATGCGGACCGTCACGTCTCAGATGTAGGAGTCGACGATCTCGACGGGCTCCTCGGTGACCTCGCCGTCCAGGATGCGGAACGAGCGGAACTGGAAGGGGCCGGCGTCGTCGGTGTCGGCGGTGGAGACCAGCACGTAGTGGGCGCCGGGCTCGTTGGCGTAGGAGATGTCGGTGCGCGAGGGGTAGGCCTCGGTGGCGGTGTGGGAGTGGTAGATGACCACCGGCTCCTCGTCGCGGTCGTCGAGTTCGCGGTAGAGCCTCAGCAGGTCGGTGGAGTCGAACTCGTAGAACGTGGGCGAGCGGGCCGCGTTGAGCATCGGGATGTGCCGTTCGGGCCGGCCGCCGCCGGCCGGCCCCGCGATCACGCCGCAGGCCTCGTCCGGGTGGTCGGCGCGCGCGTGGGCGACGAGTGCGTCGTGCAGGGCACGGGTGATGGTCAGCATGGTCGTCAGGATAAAGGGGTGCGTGTACGGGCCCCGTTGCGAGCGCGGCGGCCGCCGTACGGGGGTGTACGGCGGCCGCCGGCCCGGTCGGTTCCCCGGGGCTATCCCCGGGCGGGGGCCGCGGTGTCTCCGGGGGTGCGGCGCCTGAGGACCAGGTAGCCGACGCAGAGCACGGCCGACCAGACGAGCCACACGTACAGGCCGAGGCGGGTGTCGGCGTCGGTCGCCATCAGGACGACGACGGACAGCAGCGCCACGATGGCGATCCAGTTGGTGACCGGGGCGCCCGGCATGCGGAAGTCGGAGGCGGGCAGCAGACCGGCGCGGACCTTGGCGCGGTAGCGCAGGTGCGCGGCGAGGATCATGATCCAGGTCCACAGGCCGGCGCAGGTCGCGACGGAGGTGATGTAGACGAACGCCTTGTCCGGGGAGACGACGTTGACGATCACGCCGGTGCCCATGACGAGGGTGGACATGACGAGGGCGGGCAGCGGGAGTTGCCGGTCGCTGAGTTTCGCCACGGCCTTGGGCGCCTCGCCGTTGACGGCCAGGCCGCGCAGCATGCGGCCGGTGGAGTAGATGCCGGAGTTGCAGGAGGACAGGGCGGCGGTGAGGACCACGAAGTTCATGATCCCGGCGGCGCCGGGGATGCCGACCTGGACGAAGACCTGGACGAAGGGGCTGACGCCCGGGGTGTACTTGGTCCAGGAGAAGACCGACAGCAGGACGATCAGCGTGCCGACGTAGAAGATGCCGATGCGGACCGGGAGGGTGTTGATCGCCTTGCGCAGGGTCTGCTTGGGGTTCTCGGCCTCGCCGGCGGTGATGCCGACGAGTTCGACGCCGAGGTAGGCGAAGATCACGCCCTGCATGGCGAGCATGGCCTGCCAGGCGCCGCTGGGCGCGAAGCCGCCGTCGGCCCACAGGTGGGTGACGGAGGCGGTGTCGCCGGCGGAGGAGAAGCCGAAGGTCAGGATGCCGACGCCGATGACGATCATCGCGATGATCGCGGTGACCTTGATCGTGGAGAACCAGAACTCCAGCTCGCCGAAGATCTTGACGGAGACGAGGTTGGCGACGAACAGCACCACGAGGGCGGCCGCGGCGGTGGACCAGACCGGGACCGACGGCCACCAGAAGTTGATGTAGGCGCCCGCGACGGTGACCTCGGACATGCAGGCGGTGACCCACAGGGCCCAGTACGACCAGCCCGTGGCGAAGCCGGCGAACGGCCCGAAGAACTCGCGGGCGTAGTCGGCGAAGCTGCCGGAGGTGGGGCGGTAGGTGAGGAGCTCGCCGAGGGCCCGCATGATGAAGAAGATGACGATGCCGGCGCCCGCGTAGCAGGCGATCAGGCTGGGTCCGATCTTGGCGATGCCCGTGCTGGACCCGTAGAACAGGCCGGTGCCGATGGCACCGCCGATCGCGATCATCTGGACCTGACGGGCGCTGAGTCCGCGCTTGTAGCCCTCTTCCGGCGCGGTCCCCGTGGCGCCGCCGCCGGATTCGTACTGCTCGACCTGCGTCGAGGTCATGGTGCTGTGCCTTTCTCCATGCCCGTCCGGCCGCGACGGCCCGGATCGGGTTCCGATCCCCCCGGATGGTGGAGGTGCACGCCGGGGTCAGCCGGCCACGCGACCGACCGCGACAGGGGTGGCGTCACGGCCGGTGGTCGAGGATTCGTATCACGGGGTGTGCGCCGGGCACGCAGCGCAAATGTGGCATACGACACAGGGAGGAGCAGACAAAAGGTGCGCCGAATGGGAATGCGGTCGAGCGGGGTGATGTGATCGTTATCCGGAATTGAGCGTCGTCTGAGCGAACGGACGCCCTTGCGGATCACGGCATGAGGGTCTCCACGAGGCTCTCCTGGAGCGCGCCGAGCCAGAGG
This sequence comes from Actinacidiphila glaucinigra, assembly GCF_035918135.1. Taxonomy (NCBI): domain Bacteria; kingdom Bacillati; phylum Actinomycetota; class Actinomycetes; order Kitasatosporales; family Streptomycetaceae; genus Actinacidiphila; species Actinacidiphila glaucinigra. Next base: position 5,550,128 of record NZ_CP109144.1, on the reverse strand, counting down.
TAGGCCATGACGAGCGGCTTGCGCGGGTCGGAGTCCGGCAGCCGGTACAGCTCGCTGTCCTCGTCGTCGCTGACCTCCAGCCGGGTCCCCATGGTCAGCCGCAGGTCGTTGAGGGTGCCCAGCCACTGGCGGGCCTGCGCGGTGTCGAGGGTCAGCACCGCTCCCCCGTCACCGCCGGGGGTGAGCGCGTCGAGGCTGCGGACGACGGCGAGGGCGTCGTCGCGCTTGCGGGCGCGCAGGTCGATCTCGGTGTAGCGGCGGAAGTCCGAGGAGTCCGCCTCCTCCTCGTAGGCGTCCGGGAACAGCCGGGCGAGCGCCGGGTCCTGCGGGGGCCGGGTGGGGCCCTCGGCGAACAGTTCGGCCAGCGGGTCGGCCGGTTCGGCGCCGCCGGCGGGTTCGCCGGGGCCGATCAGTTCCAGGAGCTGCACGGCCAGGCTGCGCAGGATGGAGATCTCGACCTCGTCGAGTGCGACGGCGGCGCCGCCTCCGGCAGCGGTCTGGAAGTACCCGGGCATGTCTGTATCAGCCGTCCCTCAGGGGCTCGGTGGTCTCGGTGGTCTCGCGGCCTCAGCGGTCCTGCGTCAGAGTGGCCCACAGCCCGTAACCGTGCAGGGCCTGCACGTCGCGCTCCATCTCCTCGCGCGTGCCGCTGGACACCGCGGCGCGGCCCTTGTGGTGCACGTCGAGCATGAGCTTGGTGGCCTTGTCCTTCGGGTAGCCGAAGTACGCCTGGAAGACATAGGTCACGTAGCTCATCAGATTGACCGGGTCGTTGTGGACGACAGTCACCCAGGGAACGTCCGGTGACGGCACCTCGAAGGGGGCCTCGCTCGACTCGGTCCGTTCGATCTCTGCGGGGGCGACACTCACGTGACCCATGCTGTCACCAGACGGTGCCCGCAGGGAAACCGGCCCCCGAGAAATCGTCACTCTGACGAGAGTTGGGGGTAGCATCCACAGACATGAGCACTGCAGACCCGGGGCTGCCCGTCATGGTCCCCTCCACCGCGCTGTTCACCGACCGGTACGAGCTGACCATGCTGCAGGCCGCGCTGCGCAGCGGCGCCGCCCACCGCCGTTCGGTGTTCGAGGTGTTCACCCGCCGGCTGCCCGAGGGGCGGCGGTACGGGGTCGTGTGCGGCACCGGCCGGGTGCTGGACGCGGTGGAGAACTTCCGCTTCGACAACCGGATCCTGTCCTTCCTGGAGCGGGAGCGGGTGGTGGACGCGCCCACCCTGGAGTGGCTGGCCGACTACCGCTTCCGCGGCGACGTCCACGGCTATCCCGAGGGCGAGGTGTACTTCCCCGGCTCGCCGATCATGCGGATCGAGGGCACCTTCGCCGAGGCGGTGCTGCTGGAGACGGTGGTGCTGTCGATCCTCAACCACGACTCGGCGATCGCGGCCGCCGCCTCCCGGATGGCCGTGGCCGCGGCGGGCCGGCCGCTGATGGAGATGGGTGCCCGCCGCACCCACGAGCTGGCGGCGGTGGCGGCCTCCCGCGCCGCCTACGTCGGGGGCTTCGCCTCCTCCAGCAACCTGGCCGCCGGATTCCGCTACGGCCTGCCGACCATCGGCACCAGCGCGCACGCCTTCACCCTGCTCCACGACGACGAGCGGGACGCCTTCACCGCCCAGGTCGAGTCGCTCGGCCCCGGCACCACCCTGCTGGTCGACACCTTCGACGTGGCGTCGGCCGTCCGGGCCGCCGTGGAGATCGCCGGACCCGGGCTCGGGGCGGTGCGCATCGACTCCGGGGACCTGCTGCTGCTCGCCCACCGGGTGCGGCAGCAGCTGGACGACCTGGGCGCGAGGAACACCCGGATCGTGGTGACCTCCGACCTGGACGAGTACGCGATCGCCTCACTGGCCGCGGCGCCCGTCGACGCGTACGGGGTCGGCACCTCCCTGGTGACCGGCAGCGGGCAGCCGACCTGCTCGATGGTCTACAAGCTGGTCGCCCGCGCCACCTCCGACGACCCCGGCGCGCCCCTGGTGCCGGTCGCCAAGAAGTCCATGGGCGGCAAGACCAGCATCGGCGGGCGCAAGTGGGCGGCCCGGAGGCTGGACGCCGACGGGGTCGCCGAGGCCGAGGTGATCGGCACCGGGCCGGTGCCGGGGCCGCTGGCGGACCGGCAGCTGCTGGTGCCGCTGGTGCTGGGCGGCGAGACCGTGCACCGCGAGCCGCTGGACGCCGCCCGTACCCGTCACATCGAGACCCGCGCCGGACTGCCGCTGTCCGCGACCCAGCTGTCGCGCGGCGAGCCGGTGCTGCACACCGAGTACATCACCCACTGATCCCGCGGGGTGCCCCGCCGCGGCGGGGCACCGCTCACCGCAGTCGACAAGCGACAACGACGGGAAAGGACCGAAGGCCATGCACCGCGCACTGATCGTCGTGGACGTGCAGAACGACTTCTGCGAGGACGGCAGCCTGGCGGTCGCCGGCGGCGCCGAGGTCGCCGCCGCCATCACCGACCTCGTCGGGGACGCCACAGCCGGCTACCGGCACGTCGTGGCCACCCGCGACCACCACGTCTCCCCCGGCGACCACTTCGCCGAGCGCCCCGACTTCGTCCACACCTGGCCGCGGCACTGCGTCGCCGGCACCGAGGGGGTCGGCTTCCACCCCAACTTTGCGCCGGCGGTCGCCTCCGGCGCGGTGGAGGCGGTCTTCGACAAGGGCGCGTACGCAGGCGCCTACAGCGGTTTCGAGGGCGCCGACGAGAACGGCACCGGGCTGGCCCAGTGGCTGCGCGAGCGCCACGTGGCCGAGGTCGACGTGGTCGGCATCGCCACCGACCACTGCGTACGGGCGACCGCGCTGGACGCCGTGCGGGAGGGCTTCCGCACCCGGGTGCTGCTCGACCTGACGGCGGGCGTCATGGCCGCGACGACCGAGCGGGCCCTGGCGGAGCTGCGCGCGGCCGGCGCCGAACTGTCCGGGAAGCCGGTCGTCCGCGAACAGGCCTGACGCCCGGGGGCCCGCCCGGGTTCAGCGGCGGACGGTCGGGCCCAGCAGTGCCGCGATCGACTGCCAGGGGCCGGCGGGGGCCGAGGGGATACGGCGCCAGACGAGGCCGTCGGGGTGGTGGAGGACGGCGTTGATCTCGTCGGACGTCGGGGGCTCCATGTTGCCGACGAGGCGGACGGTGCGGAAGCCGAGGTTGCGCAGGCGGGTCAGCGCGCGCTGGCGGTTGACCGCGACGACGAGCACCCTTATGTACTCGTCCGGGGCCCCGCCGGGCGAGGGCAACCGGAGGGCCACGACGACGACGCCGCTGGGAAGTCTGGTGAAACCGCCGCTGGCCATACGGACATGGTGAGCGGATCGGCCCCCGTCCACCAGGGGACGGGGGCCGATCAGGTCACTTCGAGCGGTGCGTGATCACTTCTTGGAGGGGCCGACCATCACCGTGACGGTGCTGCCGTCCCTGGCCTCGTGAAGGATCGTGATGCGCGTGTTGGTCGGGGAGACCTTCACGCTGCCGGTGGGGTTCGCCGACGACCAGTAGGAGTTCCTGTCGTCGAAGACCGGGACCCCCGGCTGGCTCGCGATCTTGGTGGCGACACCCTCCTTGTGCAGGGTGATCGCGTCGGTGCGGGCCCTGGTGAACGTGGAGTCGTAGGCCTGCACGCGGTTGCGCATGAGCGTGCCGTCCTTCCACTTCAGCGCCTTGGGGTGGGCGTCGATCGGGAGGATACGGCCGGAACCGGCGTGCTCGCTGACGTTGTTGTCGTCCTGCGAGGTGTCCCACAGCCAGATCAGCAGGCCGTTCTGGTACGCGTAGTGCTCGACCCAGTTCTCCTTGGTGGTGGCCCACCCGAAGTTGTAGGGGCCGACCTTCAGGGTCTTGTCGTAGGAGACGTACTGCCGGTTCTCCGCGATGTAGTACTGCGCGTAGTCCTCGGAGAACGTGGCGCCCTTGATCGAGAAGCCCTTCGCGGTCCAGCCGTTGTCACCGGACTCGGCGCCGTCGCTGAGCACGGTCGCGCCGTCGGCGGTCAGGGTGATCCCGTCGGCGAGGAAGCCCTTCTGGGCCACGCCGCCGTCGGACTGGTAGCGGAAGCGGAGCTTGACCGACTGGCCCGCGTAGGCGTCCAGCGGGACCACCATGTCCTGGTAGGAGGCCGCGGTGCCGGTCAGGGCGGGCTTGTCGCTGGCGTCGCGCGGGAGCGGGGCGCCGCCGATGGTGCCGTCGAGGGCGGTCCAGGTGGAGCCGCCGTCGGTGGACACCTCGGTGTAGAGGTAGTCGTAGTTCTCCTCGATGTCGTACCAGCCCTTGAGGGACAGGCTCGCCGAGGTCTTGCCGGTGAGGTCGACGTCACGGGTGAGCGTGTTGCTCAGGTCGTTGCCCTTGCCGCTCCACCACTGCTTCGCACCCTCGGCCGGGGCCGTCAGCGCGGTGGTCACGGTCTTCTTCGGGAGCGTGACGACCAGGCCCTGCTTCTTCGCGGTGTTGTACTCCGCGACACCCAGGGTGGTGGCCGAGATCTTGCCGGCCTTGGCGGTGGCGTAGTTCAGCCAGCCCAGCTGCAGCTTGTCCCAGGCCGTCATGTCGCCGGGCAGGTCGCCGATCGCGTCCTTGCCGGTGCCCAGCCACGAACCGGACGACATCAGCGTCCAGAAGCCGGTGGAGTTCTCGGCGGTGTTGGTGGTGTCGTAGTGGTCCGGCAGACCGAGGTCGTGGCCGAACTCGTGGGCGAAGACGCCGAGGCCGCCGTTCTCCGGCTGGACGGTGTAGTCGCCGACCCAGACGCCGGTGTCGCCGATCTGGGTGCCGCCGAGCAGGTTGCCCTCCGGGCCGGTGGCTCCCTGGTCGGTGCCGAAGGCGTACCACCGGTGGGCCCAGATCGCGTCCTCGCCCTGGGCGCCGCCGCCGGCGGACTCGTCCTCGCCGGCGTGCACGATCTGGAAGTGGTCGATGTAGCCGTCGGACTCGTTGAAGTTGCCGTCGCCGTCGTAGTCGTAGCGGTCCCACTGGTCGTACTCGGCCAGCTTCGCCTTGATCGTGGCGGGGCTGTCACCGGCGGCCTTGCGCGCGGCGACCCACTTGTTCACCGCGTCCGCGACGAGGTTCCAGGTGCAGGTGTCGCACTTGTTGCTGCCGTACCGGGCCTCGTTCCAGTCGACCTTGACCCAGTCGGCGACCTCGCCGGCGACCGAGTAGCGGCCGGAGGACTGCCTCTCGTAGTACTTGGCCATGGACTCCGTGTCCTTGGCCTTCGAGAAGTACATGTCCTGGAAGTGCTGCCGGTTGTAGTCGGCCTGCCACTCCGTGCTGTTGTCCTTGCGCGGGTCGGGCTTGGCTATCTCGTTGTGCGCGGGACCGGGCGTGCCGCCGTACGCGGGGTCGGTCTTGCCGCCGAACTCCGCGAGGATCACGAAGATCTTGTCGGTCTTCTCGCGCGCGAGCTCGACGTACTTGTTCCGGCCGAGCTTCACCACGTCCGAGGAGCCGCGCTCCTCGACCTTGGACTTGCCCGAGATGACCTGCTCGATCGCCTGCTGGCGCTGGGCGGCCTGGCGGTCGCTCAGCGGGCCCTTCAGATCGTGCTCGACACGCTCCGCCTTCGCCGGGTCGTGCCGCACGACACGACCGGCCTGCGGGTCGGCCTGGGCTGCCGCGACGGGGAAGGCGGTGGCGCCTATTGCGGCGATCGCCACGGCCAGAGCGGCGGATCTGATGGTCCGTCGTTGGCTTTTCACGATGTAATGACCTCCCTAGGGTGAAGCCATTGCACCGGAGTGACGCCTGAAAAGACAGATCTTGACTTGACCATGACCGACAAGTACGGTGAGCGACCGGTCCGTTGCGCATAGCGGACACCGCGGCCTGAGCAAGTACCTTTTGCCGCATCTTCGTTGGGCCCGGGAAGATCGCGATGCGACCCCGTGCGCCCCCCGTGCTTCCGCACCGTGGGTTAGGTCACGCTTACCAGGCGTTCCGTGCGGGCATCTCGCACCGTAGGGTCGGTGGTTGGCGTGCCACGTCCGCACCACCCGGAAGACGGCCCTGGCCGACGCTCCGCCACAATCGACGCATATGAGGACGGATCAGCCATGCCACGTCCCACCCCCGCCCAGCTGACCTACGGTTCCGCGACCGTGGTGCTCTCCACGCTCGCGATGCTGCTGCTCTCCGAGGCGAGATCGGGCGTCGCGGTGGCGGTCATCGCCGCGGCGGGACTGGCGCTCGGCGTCCTGGTCGCCGTGACGGCGGCGATCCCGGCCGGCACGCGCCGCACCAAGCGCGAACTCCCCGTCGAGCGGCACCCGGTCCCCCGGCCCCGCGTCCGCGGCTCCGCCGAGGCCCGACTGGGCGAGCACTCGCTGCGGCGCTGATGCGCCGCACCCCCCGAACACATCGACGGCCCCGGAGCGTCCGCTCCGGGGCCGTCGTGTTCGACGTGCGCGTCAGACCTTGACGACGACGGTCTTGGCCGCCTTGTCGTGCCAGCACTGGCGGTACGGCTTGTCCCACAGGTGCCACAGGGCGTTGAGCAGCGGCACAACGAAGCCCACGCAGGGGATCACGTTGCCGACGACGCTCGCACCCGCGTACGTACCGGCGCGGGCCCAGGCCGCGTTGCCCGGGACGCCGCCGTCGGCAAGCCGCGCCACGCGGATTTTCATGACCTTCTTGCCGATGGTCTGGCCGCTGGACTTCAGCATCAGCGCTTCGTAGAGGAAGCTGGCGATGCCGACGAGGAGCGACACCACCGCGACCTTGCCAAGGTCGTCGGGGTCGGTGAACGACGCGCCGAAGACCGCGAACAGGACGAACGCGAGGACGAGGAAGATCACCCCGTCGATGAGCCGCGCGACGAAGCGCTGGCCGCTGCCGGCCAGCGGGGGCATGCCCGCCAGGGCCGGGTCCATGGGCATCTGGCCGTAGCCGGGCCCCTGCTGCGGATAGGCGTAGGGCTGCTGCTGCGGGAACGGCTGCTGCTCGTAAGGGTTCTGGCCCTGGGGCTGCTGCTGCCCGTACGGCTGCTGGCCGTACGGGTTCTGGTCCCCCGAGCCGCCCTGCGGGTAACCGTAGCCAGGCGGTTGATTCGAACTCATGGAGTGAGTAAATCAGCCGGGCATGACGGCGCATAGACGCCGATGGTCACGGCCCTGCGACGATCACCCCACAGTGTGCCTTACTCCACCGAAACCACCACGGTTTGCCCTGCTTTGTCGTGAAGGCACTGGCGATAGGGCTTGTCCCAGGTGCACCAGAGCACCTCGATGATCCAGAAGATCTCACCGCAGCACGGGATGATCGGGACCAGGGAGTAGACCGACTCCCGCTTCAGTGCCGCCGGGGTCGTCGGGTTGGTGCCGTCGGTGAGCATGCCGACGCGCACCCTGAGGAGCTTCTTGCCGAGGCTCTGCCCGTACCGGGTGAGCATGAACACCTGGTAGGCCAGGTAGATCACGGCGTAGATCACGCCCTGGGAGAACAGCGCGCCGGTGGCGTTGTAGTCGTAGTTCCAGATCAGCCCGGTGAGGCCGTAGACCGGGATGCCGATGATCAGCCCGTCGACGATGCGCGCGACCAGCCTGCGCCCCCGGTTCGCCAGCGGGGGCATTCCCGCCAGGGGATCGGGCTCGCCCGCCCCGTAGGGGCCGCTCGCATACGGACCGCCCGCATACGGGTCGCCGCCGCCGTAGCCCGGGGGCGGCTGGTCGTAGGGCGAGCCGCCGGGCGGGGGCTGGTGCGGGGGCGGCGGGTACGGCTGCCCGCCGGGCGGCGGTGACTGCCCGGGCGGCGGCTGCGCGGGCCCGGACGGCTCCCGGGGCGGCTTGGCGAACGGGTCCTCGGGCTGGTCGGTGCTCATGCCCCGAGTGAAACCCGGACGATTCGGCCGCGCCTCCGGCGGGGGCCGTTCGGGTGTCAGCGCTCGCGGGCCACGAAGGTGCGCGCAGCCTTGTCGTGCCAGCACTGCCGCCACGGCCGGTCGAAGAGGCACCACATCAGCCCGAGGAAGCCGATCACGAGCACGTCCAGCACCGTGTGGGTGAGCCAGCGGCGCAGCGCCTGCCCGAAGCCGGGCTCGTACTGGCTCTCGATGTCCAGCACGCGCAGGCCGAGCAGCTTCTTGCCGAGGGTGCGGCCCCACTTGGCGGTGGGCAGGACCTCGTACAGCAGCCCGGTGACGAGCACGACGGCCGCCACGATGCCCAGTTGCACACCCGTCGTGCCGTCGACCAGCCAGACCGTCACCTCCTCGCCGGTCAGCCGGGCGGCGTCCACCTTGTCGCGCAGGTGCTCGTACGCCGCCGTCCCCAGCGGCACCGCGGCCGCCGCGACGACCGCGCCCATGACGACGGTGTCGACCAGCCGGGCCACCAGCCGCTTCCCCGGCGAGGCGGGGCGCGCCTGTTCCTGCGCGGAGGCGAACGGGTCGTCGGCGACCGGCCGCCACGGCGCGGGCGCGCCGCCCTCACCGCCCTGCGACGGGACCTGACGGGCCAGGTCGTGCACCTGCTGCGCCCACGGGACGGGCGCGGACTGCTGCCCGGGCACGGCGCTTTCGGTCGGCGCGGACGCGGTGGCAGCGGCCGCCGGCGCGGTGGCCGCGCGGGCGGGGGCGGGGGCGGGCGCGGGAGCCGGCGAGGGAGCGGGGGCGGGGGTCCGTGCCGGGGCCGGAGCGGGGGCGGCGGCCTGCGCCGGTGCGGCAGGCTGCCCCCCGCGTTCGGGGGTGCCCCACGACACGCGGGGCGAGGGGTCCTGCCGGGCCGGGTCGGCGGCCCACGCCCGCTCCGGGGCGGGCTCCGCACGGAACTCCTGACGCGGCTCCCGCGGTTGCGCCTGCTGTGCCTGCAGCCCGGTGACGGTCTCGGGTCCGCGTTCGGCCCGCGGCGCCCGCGGGTCCTCGTCCAGGAACATCGGCCCGGACTCCTCCAGCGCCGGGGTCCGCGGTGTCGCGGCCGCCTCGGGGGCCTCCGGCACGGGGGGCGCGGGCGGCGGCGCCAGCGCGGGCCCGGCCGCGGCCACGGCGGCACCGGACGGCGGCGCGAGGTCCTCCCCGGGCTGCGGCGCGGGACGGCTCGTGCCGGGCACCCACGAGGAGCCGTTCCAGTACCGGATGTAGCCCGGGATGGACGGGTCCGGGTAGTACCCGGGACCGGGCAGACTCCCGCCGCTGCTACCGGAGGTCATCCGTGACAACTCCCCTCACGACCGACACGCTCGACCAGCCCGCCGTCCCCCGGCGTGCAAGGAGGACACTAACGAAGAACGCGTCGGGCGGACGAAAGAAACGATCCATGGGCGAGGATCGGCATTCCGGGGCAAATCCCGGCTACCGAACCGATACGCTTCCGAACTGACACCGCCTCGGACGGACGGGGACGTGCGCGCCGCGGAGCCGTGGGCGCGGCGGGGGCGGGAACGGGAAGGGGAGGACCGTCGCACGACCGGACGCACCCCCAGTCGGGGCGGACGGCGACGTTCCGTGTGTACCGCATCCATCTCGCGTGTGCCGGGCCTTCGGGAAAAGTCCTCCCGATCCCCGGAACCCGCGTAATGGTGAAGGCCGCATGCGCTCTCTCCCGGTGCGGGCCCCGCGCAGCACCCGCCGCGCAGCACCGCCAGGGGCCTTCGCGCCGAGGAAAGGACGACGAGATGCACACCGTGGTCGAACGCGAGCTGGAGATGCACCTGGTGCTGTCGCCCGAGCGCAGTGTCGCCGTCCCGGCCAGGCTGGTCTACCGGTCGGCGGATCCCTTCGCCGTGCACATCACCTTCCACATCGGCTCGGACTGCCCCGTCAACTGGACCTTCGCCCGGGAGCTGCTGGTCGAGGGGGTGTTCCGGCCGAGCGGGCACGGTGACGTGCGGATCTGGCCGACCAAGACGGACGGGCGGAGCGTGATCTGCATGGCCCTCAGCTCGCCGGACGGCACCGCCCTGCTGGAGGCGTCCTCGCACCCGGTGGCGGCGTGGCTGGAGCGCACGCTGCGGGCGGTTCCGCCGGGGACGGAGCTGGACCACCTGTCCATGGACGAGCGGCTGGACGAGCTGCTGGCCCCGGCCGCCGGCGAGGGCGCGCGCGACGAGCGCCGCACGCGCGACCCCTGGCACGGCTCCGACGAGCCGCCGGACGCCTGAGGCGACGGCCCGCGGGGCCCGGCGACCGGAGCCGGGGCTCAGAACACCTTGCCCGGGTTGAGGATGCCGAGCGGGTCGAAGACTGCCTTGATGCCGCGCTGCATCTCCATGCCCACCGGGCCGAGTTCGCGCGCCAGCCACTCCTTCTTCAGGACCCCCACGCCGTGCTCCCCGGTGATCGTGCCGCCGAGCTCCAGGCCGAGCGCCATGATCTCGTCGAAGGACTCGCGGGCCCGTCCGGACTCCTCGGGATCGGCGGCGTCGAAGCACACCACCGGGTGGGTGTTGCCGTCCCCGGCGTGCGCGCACACGCCGATCGTCAGGTCGTGCTTGCGGGCGATCGCCGCGACCCCGTCGAGCATCGCGGCGAGCCTGCCGCGCGGCACGCACACGTCGTCGATCATCGTGGCCGTGGAGACCCGTTCCAGTGCGGGAAGCGCCATCCGCCGTGCCTGCAGCAGCATTTCGGACTCCGCCGCGTCCTCGGCGGGCACCACCTGCGTCGCCCCGGCGGCGGTGCACAGCTCCCCCACCGCGGCCAGGTCGGCGGCCGGGTCGGGGGTGTCGAAGGCCGCGAGCAGCAGCGCCTCGGTGGACTCGGGCAGTCCCATGCTGGTCATCTCGTTGACCGCGCGCACGGTGGTGCCGTCCATCAGTTCCAGCAGCGAGGGCACATGGCCGCCGGCCATGATGTCGCAGACCGCCGCGCAGGCCGCCTCGGCCGAGCCGAACTCCGCCACCAGCGCCAACTGGGCGGGCGGCGCGGGCTTGAGCGCCAGCACGGCCCGCACCACGATGCCGAGGCTGCCCTCGGAGCCGACGAACAGCCGGGTCAGGTCGTAGCCGGCCACGCCCTTGGCGGTGCGGCGGCCGGTGCGCAGCAGCCGCCCGTCTGCCAGGACGACCTCCAGGCCGAGCACGTACTCGGCGGTGACCCCGTACTTGACGCAGCACAGGCCGCCGGAGCCGGTGCCGATGTTGCCGCCGATGGTGCACTGCTCCCAGCTGGAAGGGTCCGGCGGGTAGTACAGGCCCCGCTCGGCGACGGCTCGGGACAGGGCGGCGTTGACGACGCCCGGCTCGACGACGGCGACGCGGTCGACGGGGTCGATCTCCAGGATGCGGTCCATCTTGGTCAGGGAGAGCACGATGCAGCCGTCGGAGGCGTTGGCGGCGCCCGACAGGCCGGTACGGGCCCCTTGCGGCACGACGGGCACCCGCAGCGCCGTGGCGGTCCGCATGACGTGCCGGACCTGCTCCACGGTGCGCGGCAGGACGACCACCGCGGGCGCTCCGGCCGGGCAGAAGCTGGCCATGTCGTTGGCGTAGGAGGCGGTGACGTCGGGATCGGCGAGGATGGCCTCGTCGGGGAGTCCGGCGCGCAGCCGGTCGATGAGATCGCCCATGGGTCCAGCTTCGCACCGCGCCGCCGCCCGGGGAAGATCACGTCACCGCGCGGCTCGCGGCGTTCCGGGTGTCCGTACGGATGGTGGGGCCCGGACGGTCGTGACGGCCCTGCGGAAATCCCGGGTCGTCTTCCGACGGCGGCCGGCACCGGTCCACGCCCCTCCCCCGTGGAGGCATGGTCCGGCGCCGGAGTCCGCGGCGGTGGCGATCAGAGGTTGCCGCGACGCTCCTGCTCGCGCTCGATCGCTTCGAAGAGCGCCTTGAAGTTGCCCTTGCCGAAGCCCATCGAACCGTGTCGCTCGATCATTTCGAAGAAGACGGTCGGGCGATCCTGGACAGGCTTGGTGAAGATCTGCAGCAGGTAGCCGTCTTCGTCCCGGTCTGCCAGGATCTTCAACTCACGCAGGGTGTCGATCGGGACACGGGTGTCGCCGACCCACTCGCCGAGGGTGTCGTAGTACGAGTCGGGGGTGTCGAGGAACTCGACGCCCGCGGCGCGCATGGCACGGACCGAGGCGACGATGTCGTTGGTGGCGAGGGCGATGTGCTGGACGCCCGGGCCGCCGTAGAACTCCAGATACTCGTCGATCTGGGACTTCTTCTTGGCGATCGCGGGCTCGTTGATGGGGAACTTGACCTTCAGCGTGCCGTCCGCGACGACCTTGGACATCAGGGCCGAGTACTCGGTGGCGATGTCGTCACCGACGAACTCCTTCATGTTGGTGAAGCCCATGACGCGGTTGTAGAAGGTCACCCAGTCGTTCATCCTGCCGAGCTCGACGTTGCCGACGCAGTGGTCGATCGCCTGGAAGAACCGCTTGGCCGGCGGCTCCACGATCGGCTCGGCGGCGACGTAGCCGGGCAGGTACGGGCCCTTGTAGGCGCCGCGCTCGACCAGGGTGTGGCGGGTCTGGCCGTAGGTGGCGATGGCGGCCAGCACGACGGTGCCGTACTCGTCGCCGGCCTCGTGGGGCTCCTCCAGGCCGGTGGCGCCGTGCGCGAGGGCGTAGTCGTATGCGGCGCGGACGTCGGGCACCTCCAGGGCCAGGTCCACGACGCCGTCGCCGTGGGCGGCGACGTGCTCCTCGAGGAAGCGGCCGTGGTCGGTGGCGGCCCTGACGACGGAGGTGAAGACGAAGCGGGCGCTCCCGGACTCCAGGACGTAGGACGCGGTCTCGCGGCTGCCGTTCTCCGGTCCGGAGTAGGCCACGCGCTTCATGCCGAACGCGGTCGAGTAATAGTGGGCGGCCTGCTTGGCGTTGCCCACCGCGAAGACGACCGCGTCCATTCCCTTGACCGGGAACGGGTCCGCGTCGCCGGGGGTGGGGGAAGTGTGATCCAGGGTCTCAGTCATGGCAGCAGCCTCGCCCGGCACCTCAAGGTGCGCAATAGTTTCCTGATCGACTGGGCACTCTGTACAGCGTGACCGCGAAAACAGGCGGCATTCTGTGCACGGTGACCACCGTCACAGGAGGGACTGGGGTGCCATGGGGATCGACCGGCTGGACGGACGGCTGATCAAGCTGCTCGCCGAGGAGCCGCGGATCGGCGTGCTGGAGGCCTCGCGCCGCCTGGGGGTGGCGCGCGGGACCGTGCAGGCACGGCTGGACCGGCTTCAGGCCAATGGGGTGATCCGCGGCTTCGGGCCGCAGGTGGACCCGGCCGCGCTGGGCTACCCGGTGACGGCCTTCGCGACGCTGGAGATCAAGCAGGGGCAAGGCCAGGACGTACGCGCGCACTTGGCCGGCGTCCCGGAGGTGCTGGAACTGCACACCACGACCGGGCAGGGGGACATGCTGTGCCGGCTGGTGGCCCGCTCGAACGCCGATCTCCAACGTGTGATCGACCGGGTTGTGGGCTTTGATGGCATCGTGCGGGCCTCCACGGCGATCGTCATGGAGAACCCGGTCCCGTTGCGGATCATCCCGCTGGTCGAGCAGGCGGCACAGGACGCGGACACATAGCCGAGGGACGGCAGGGGTGATGCCGGGTGAGCTTCTGGGAGTACCTCGCCAGCCGGCACGAGCAGCTGCTGATCGACACGTACCAGCAGGCCAGCCTGGTCTTCCAGTGCATGGTGCTGGCGACCGCGATCGGGGTGGCGATCGGGGTGCTCTCCTACCGGCGCGACTGGGCCGCGGCCCTGGCCGTCACCTCCACCGCGACGGTCCTCACCATCCCCTCCCTGGCGCTGATCGGCCTGCTCATCCCCTGGCTGGGGCTCGGCGTCCCCCCGACGGTGACGGCGCTGACGCTGTACGGGCTGCTGCCGGTGGTCCGCAACGCGATCGTGGGGCTGCGCGGGGTGGACCCGGCGCTGGTCGACGCGGCCCGCGGCATCGGCATGTCCCGGACGGCGGCCCTGGCGCGGGTCGAGCTGCCGCTGGCGTGGCCGCCGATCCTGACCGGCATCCGGGTCGCGACGCAGATGCTGATGGGCATCGCGGCGATCGCGGCGTACGCCTCCGGGCCGGGGCTCGGCAACGAGATCTTCCGCGGGATCGCCTCCCTGGGCAGCGCCAACGCGCTCAACCAGGTGCTGGCCGGGACGATCGGCATCGTCGTCCTGGCGCTGCTCTTCGACGCCTGCTACGTGCTGCTCGGGCGGCTCACCATTCCCCGGGGGATCCGTGGCTGAGGCATCGGGCGCGACCATCGAACTGGAGCAGCTGACCAAGCGCTACCCGGGCAGCGCGGACCCGGCCGTGGACGGTGTGAGCATGGAGATCGGGGCCGGCGAGACGGTGATCTTCGTCGGGCCCTCCGGGTGCGGGAAGTCCACCACGCTGAAGATGATCAACCGGCTGATCGAGCCGACCTCCGGCCGCATCCGCATCGGCGGCGAGGACGTCACCCACATGGACCCGGTCAAGCTGCGCCGCAAGATCGGCTACGCGATCCAGTCCTCCGGGCTGTTCCCGCACATGACGGTGGCCGAGAACATCGCCCTCGTCCCCCGGATGGTGGGCTGGTCCAGGGCGCGGGTCCGGGACCGCGTCGAGGAGATGCTGGACCTGGTGGGGCTGGACCCGCGGGAGTTCCGGGGCCGCTACCCGCGCCAGCTGTCGGGCGGTCAGCAGCAGCGCGTCGGGGTGGCACGCGCGCTGGCGGCCGACCCCCCGGTGCTGCTGATGGACGAGCCCTTCGGCGCCGTCGACCCGATCACCCGTGACCACCTCCAGGACGAACTGATCAGGCTGCAGCACGAACTGCACAAGACGATCGTCTTCGTCACCCATGACTTCGACGAGGCGATCAAGCTCGGGGACCGCATCGCGGTGCTGCGGGAGCGCTCGCACATCGCCCAGTTCGACACCCCCGAGGCGATCCTGACCAATCCGGCCGACGACTTCGTCTCCGGTTTCGTCGGCGCCGGCGCCGCCCTGAAGCGGCTCAACCTGACCCGGGTGCGGGACGTGGGCGTCGCCGACTTCCCGACGGTGCGCCTGGACGACCCCCTGCAGTCGATCTTCGACCGGCTGCGGGAGGCGACCACGACCAACGAACTGCTGCTGCTGGACCGCAGGGGCCGCCCCTACAAGTGGCTGCGGCGCGGCGACCTGATGCGCGCCAAGGGCTCGCTCGCCCGCGCCGGGACGCTGGTGGGCGACACCGTGACCCGGGACGCGACCCTGCGGGACGCCCTGGAGGCGGTGCTCACCGACAGCAGCGGACGGGTCGCGGTGACCGGCCGGCGCGGCGAGTTCACCGGGGTGGTGGACATGGAGACGCTGCTCAACTCGGTGCACGAACTGCTGGAGGAGGACCGGCTGGCGGCCCTGGAGCACCGGCACGATCTGGAGGAGCTGCGCGCCCCGCAGACCCGGGCCGAGCAGGAGGGCGCCGACCACGAACCGGGGGAGCGGGCATGAGCGCCGGCGCCGGACCGCCGGGCGGGACGGGCGGCCCCGGCGGTCCCGCGGCGGCTCCCGGGTCCGGGCGCGGCCCGGCCGGCCCGGAGGAACCCGCGGACGGCGGGGGCCCCGGCGGCCGGCCCGCCGCGCGGCCGACCGCCGGGACGCCGGGACGCCGGCTGACCTGGCGCAGGCTGCTGGTCACCCCGGTCGTGCTCGCCCTCGTCCTGCTCGCCACCTATCTGTGGATCACCGGCATCACCCTCGACTCCATCGCCGAGAACGCCCTCGTCGGCGACACCGTCCGGGTGCGGCTGTGGCAGCACGTCAAGCTCACCGCGATCTCCACGTTCTGGGTGCTGGTCATCGCCGTCCCGCTCGGCGTCGCGCTGACCCGGCGGCGGTTGCGTCCGGCCGCGCCGGTGGTGACGGCGATCGCCAACATCGGACAGGCCACGCCCGCCATCGGGATGCTGGCGCTGCTGGTCGTCTGGCTGGGCATCGGACCCGGTACGGCGCTGGTCGGCATGGTGGTCTACGCGGTGCTGCCGGTGCTGTCCAACACCATGGCGGGACTGCGGGCCATCGACCCCACCCTGATCGAGGCCTCGCGCGGCATCGGGATGTCGGCGGCCGGGACGCTGTCGCGGATCGAACTCCCGCTGGCCGTACCGCTGATCCTGGCGGGCGTGCGCACCGCGCTCGTGCTGAACGTGGGCACCGCCACGCTCGCCACCTTCGTCGGCGGCGGCGGGCTCGGCGACATCATCACCACCGGGATCGTCACGCAGCGCATGCCGGTGCTCGTGCTGGGTTCGGTGCTCACCGTGGTGCTGGCCCTGCTGGTGGACTGGCTGGCGTCGCTGGCCGAGCAGTTGCTGCGTCCGCACGGCCTGGAGACGGGCTGATGCGCCGCCGGGTCCTGGCGGCGGGCCTCCTGGTGCTGCTCGCCTGCGCCCCGGGCTGCGGGCTCAAGAGCGGCAGCCCGCTCGTCGACGACGTGCGCCCCGGCTCCCTGGGAAGGGGACTGCCCCTCAAGGGCGCCTCGCTCACGGTGACGTCCAAGAGCTTCAGCGAGCAGATCATCCTGGGCTCGATGATCGGCCTGGTCTTCAAGGCGGCCGGCGCCGAGGTGCTGGACCGCACCAACATCCAGGGCTCCATCGGCGCGCGCGAGGCGATCAAGTCCGGTGCGGCGGACGCCATGTACGAATACACGGGCACCGCCTGGATCACCTATCTGGGCAACGACAAGCCCATCGCCGACCCGGTGGAGCAGTGGCGGGCCGTCCGGGACGCCGACCGGCGCAACGGCATCACCTGGCTGCGGCCGTCCACCCTGGACAACACCTACGCCCTGGCCATCAGCCCGGAGAAGAACCGCCCGTACGGGCTGCGGACACTGTCCGACGTGGCCGCCCTGTCGAGGAAGGACCCCGAGGCCGTCACCCTCTGCGTGGAGAACGAGTTCGCCTCGCGGGACGACGGCCTGCCCGGCATGGCGAAGGCGTACGGCATGGACCTGCCCTCCTCCAACATCCGCAAGATGGACACCGGGATCATCTACACCCAGATCGCCAAGCCGGGTTCGTGCCTGCTCGGCGAGGTCTACACGACCGACGGCCGGATCGCCTCCCTCGGCCTGGAGGTGATGGAGGACGACAAGCACTTCTTCCCGAACTACGACGCCGCCCCCGTCGTCAACAGCAAGGCGCTGGAGCGCTGGCCGGCCATCCGCGGACTGCTCGACCCGCTGTCCGCGAAGCTGACCACCGATGTCGGCCGGGAGCTCAACGCCAAGGTCGACGTGAAGGGCGAGGACCCGCACGAGGTCGCCAAGGAGTGGCTGGTGGAGGAGGGCTTCATCACGGCGGGCTGAGCGGCGCGGGAGTGCCGCCGGAGTATCGCCGCGTTCCATGCAAAGAAAGCGTTGCAAAGAAGCCTTTGCACCCTCTACGGTGAACCCGTGCCTGACGAACCCACCGCCGGCGCGCCCGACCCGGGCGTCATCAGCCTCGACCCGCGGACCCTGCGCGGCCTCGCCCACCCCCTGCGCATCCGGCTGCTCGCCGCGTTGCGCGAGTACGGGCCGGCCACCGCCTCGGGTCTGGCGGCCCGGCTCGGCGAATCGAGCGGCGCCACCAGCTACCACCTGCGGCAGCTGGCGGCGTACGGGTTCGTGGAGGAGGACCCGGGGCGCGGCACCGCCCGCGAGCGCTGGTGGAAGGCCGCGCACAGCGGCACGCACTTCGACGCCGCGGGCTTCCTCGGCCACGCCGACCCCGAAGTGCGCGCCGCGATCGGCCTGTTCGGCCGGGAGGTCGCCGCGGTCCACGCGGCGGAGCTGGAGACCTGGCTCGCCACCGTCGGCGACTGGCCCGAGGAGTGGCGCCGCAGCTTCGACCTCAGCGACTTCGCCCTGCGGCTCACCCCGGCCGGGGCCCGCGCCCTGCGCGAGGAACTCCACGCAGTGGTGGAGCGCTACCGGGACCGGCAGGGCGCGGAGCCGGAGAACGCCGGGGACACGGCGGAGGCCGGGGAGACCGCGCACGTCCACGTCCACCTGCACACCTTTCCGCGCGCCGCGGACTGACCGCACCGACCACGGGGGACACACATGGAGACCGGAACCGGCATATCCGGCGGCACCGAGCGGGCCACGGAGCCCGTCCCGGCACCCGATCCACGGCCGCTGCGGCTGGTACTGGCCGCCAACGTGGTGTCGATCAGCGGCAATTCACTCACCGTGCTCGCCGTTCCGTGGTTCGTGCTGCAGACCACCGGCAGCGCCGCCCGCGCGGGTCTGGCGGCCTTCTGCGCGACCCTGCCGGTCGTGGTCTCCGCGCTCTTCGGCGGCCCGGTCATCGACCGCTTCGGGCGGCGCAGGTCCTCGGTCCTGTCGGACGCGGTGTGCGCGGTGGCCGTCGTGGCGATCCCGCTGCTCCACTTCGCGGGCGTGCTGCGGTTCTGGCAGCTGTGCGCGCTGATGGCCGTCAGCGGGCTCTTCCACGGCCCCGGCGAGACCGCGCGCGAGGTGCTGCTGCCCGTACTGGCCGAGCGGGCGGGGACACCGCTGGCGCGCGCCGCGGGGTACTTCGACGGCGCCTCGCGCGGCGCCCGGATGCTCGGCGCCTCGGCCGCCGGCGTGCTCATCGCCGTCCTGGGCGCGGAAACGGTACTGCTGCTGGACGCCGCGACCTTCGCCGTCTCCGCGCTGCTGATCGCCTTCGGCGTCCGCGGGCTGGCGGGCGCCGAACCCGCCAAGAACGCGGCACCGGTCTCCCTGCGCACCTACCGGGCCGAACTACGCGAGGGCTATGCCTTCCTGATCCGCTCCCGGCTGCTGCTCGCCATCACCTTGATGGTCATGGTCACCAACGGCCTCGACGCGGGGTGGAGTTCGGTGCTGCTGCCCGTGCACGCCGAGCGGGAGCTCGGCGGCTCCGTCCAACTCGGACTGCTGTCAGGCCTCTTCGGGGCCGGCGCACTCGCCGGGGCGCTGCTGTACGGGGCGCTGGGCCACCGCCTGCCGCGCTGGCCGGTCTACACACTGTGCTTCCTGCTGTGCGGCGCGCCCCGGTTCCTGGTCGCCGCGTGGGCGCCCGGGTGGGGCGCCCTGGCGGTCACCATGGTGGCGGGCGGCGTCGCGGCGGGGGCGCTCAACCCCATCCTGGCGACGGTGACCTTCGAGCACGTACCGGACGAGCTGCGCAGCCGTGTCCTGGGCACCCTGGGCGCGGGGGTGCTGCTGACCACCCCCGTGGGCGGCCTGGCCGCGGGCTACCTGGTGGACGGCGCGGGGCTGACCACGGCGCTGCTGACGGCGGGCGGCGCGTACCTCCTGGCGACGCTGTGCCCGCTGGTCTTCCCCTCCTGGCGCCGCATGGACGAACGGCCGACCCCGGCGGCGGGCACCTAGCAGCTGGGGACCTTGCCGCCGCTGTCGAGGGCGACCAGCGCGTCGATCGCGCCGTCGAGGGTGGTGACGGGCACCAGCCGGAGCCCCTTGGGGAGTTCGGCCCTGGCGTCGGCGCACTCCGCCTTCGGGACGAGGAAGACGGTCGCGCCGTCGCGCCGGGCGGCCTGCTCCTTGAGCGGGACGCCGCCGACCGGGCCGACCTTGCCGCCGGCCGTGATCGTCCCCGTACCGGCGATCCTGCGGCCGCCGGTGAGGTCGCCGCCGCGGCCGTTGCCCTCGATCTTGTCGACGATGCCCAGGCTGAACATCAGGCCGGCGCTGGGCCCGCCGACGTCCGCGAGGTGCAGGGTGACCTCGACGTCCGAGGGGGACAGCCGCAGCTGCCGCAGGGCCGCGGCGGTGGCGTCCTGCTGGGACTCGGTCATCTCCGCCTGGTTGTGCTGCTCGATCTCCTTGACGGTGCCGCCCGTCGGGTAGACCGCGTCCCTCGGCATCACGGCCTGGTCCGTGGCGAACCAGGCCTTCAGGACGTCACCGAAGCGGACGACCGTGTCCGGGTTGGTCGCCGCGATGGTCGTCATCCGCAACTGCCCCGAGGTGTCGCGGGTCTCCGTGCCGGCGACCGTGATCACCGGCTTGCCCTGGTCGTCGCCGAGGACGTCGGCCGTCAGCCCGGGCACGACGATCGAGATCGGCAGCGGCGCGAACAGGGCCACCGCCAGCAGCGCGGCCACGAGCGCGGCGCAGACGACGAGGATCCGGTTCCGGGCGGAGGCGAAAGGCATGGGGTGAATGTAGTTCACGGCGGCGGCCCGGCGGGCCGGGGCCCGGGGCACCCCGGCCCGGCACCGGCCCTCACCGCAGGGCGTCGGCGACCTCCAGCGCCGCCTCGACGACCCGGGGACCCACCCGTTCGGGTATCGCGTCGGCGAGCATCACCACGCCGACACTGCCCTCGATGCCCGGCACGCCCACCAGCGGGGCCGCCGCGCCGCTCGCCCCGGCCTCCAGCTCGCCGTGGGTGAGCACGTAGCCGGGGCCCTCGGAGCAGCGCGCATCGGGCTCGTACGGCTGCACGCTGCGCCCGGCGAGGATCGCCCGGCCCGCGGCGCCGCGGTCGAGGGAGTGCCGGAAGCCGGTGCGGTAGGCGACGTGGTAGTCGGTCCAGCTCGGTTCGACGACGGCCACGGCCAGCGCCTCGGTGCCGTCGACCAGGGTGAGGTGGGCGGTGGCGCCGATGTCCTCGGCGAGGGAGCGCAGGGCGGGGAGCGCGGCCTCGCGCAGGAGCGGGTGCACCTGGTGCGCCAGCCGCAGCACTCCGAGGCCGACCCGGGCGCGGCCGCCGAGGTCCCGGCGGACCAGGGAGTGCTGTTCCAGTGTCGCCAGAAGGCGGTAGACCACCGTACGGTTGACGCCCAGCTTCGCCGCCAGCTCCGTGACGGTCAGTCCGTGGTCGGTGTCGGCCAACAGCTTCAGGACCCGCAGGCCCCGATCGAGCGTCTGAGAGGTCTCCGCGGTCACGACGCCCCCCTCTCGTGGTGAGTGGCGGCTCATCTCTCACGGCGGGAGGACTGCCGGTCCCGCGGCAGAGCGCGGAGAGGCCACCGGTCTGGCGGTACCGGCCGGCGCCCCGAGGCTGCTCTGCCACGGCGCGTTGCGTGACCGGAACGGTAGCGATGCGTACCGCTCAGCGGAAGACTTCGTCCACAATCCGGTCACGCGACCGGGACAGTGGAGGTGTTCGGCGTAAATCTTCCGCCGAAACACATCTCTCGCCGCAAGATTCACATCACCCCTGACGGGCCATCAGCACCTGGCCCGGGCACCGCCGATGAGGGCGCGGCCGCCGCTCAGCGCATCCGGGTCGCCCACTCCTGGATCTTCTTGATGCGCTCGTTGAGCTGCCCCGCCGTCGCCTCCGCGCTCGGCGGACCGCCGCACACCCGTCGCAGCTCGTTGTGGATGACACCGTGCGGCTTGCCGCTCTGGTGGTTGTACGCGGAGACCATCGTGTTGAGCCGCTTGCGCAGCTCCAGCAGCTCCTTGTGCGTGACGATCGGCCGCCGCTCGGCGGGGAGTTCCAGCAGGTCCGCCTCGTCGTCCGGCTTCTTCCGGCTGTGCGCGATCTGCCGGGCCTGCCTCTTCTGCAGCAGCAGCTGCACCTGGTCCGGCTCCAGGAGGCCCGGAATGCCCAGGTAGTCCTGCTCCTCCGCGCTGCCCGGGTGCGCCTGCATGCCGAACTCGGCGCCGTCGTACAGCACCCGGTCGAAGACGGCGTCGGACTCCAGCGCCTCGAAGGGCAGCATGTCCTGCTCGCCGGTGTCCTCGTCCTGCTGCTTCTCGGCCTCCTCCAGCTCCTTCTCGGACTCCGCGTACGGGTCCTCCTCGCCCTCCTTCTTGGGCTTGTCGAGCGCGTGGTCGCGCTCCACCTCCATCTCGCCCGCGAAGTCCAGCAGCATGGGGATGGTCGGCAGGAAGACCGAGGCCGTCTCACCGCGCCTGCGGGACCGCACGAAACGGCCGACCGCCTGCGCGAAGAACAGCGGCGTGGAGATCGTCGTCGCGTAGACCCCGACCGCCAGCCGCGGGACGTCCACTCCCTCCGACACCATGCGGACCGCGACCATCCAGCGGTCCTCGCTCGCGCTGAACTCCTCGATCCGCGAGGACGCCCCGGTGTCGTCGGAGAGCACCACGGTCGCCTTGTGCCCCGTGATCTCCCGGATCAGCTTGGCGTACGCGCGGGCCGTGTCCTGGTCGGTGGCGATCACCAGGGCACCGGCGTCCGGGATGGACTTGCGGACCTCCGTCAGCCGCTGGTCGGCGGCGCGCAGCACGTTCGGGATCCACTCGCCGGTCGGCGCCAGCGCGGTCCGCCAGGCCTGGCTGACCGCGTCCCTGGTCATCGGCTCGCCGAGCCGCGCGGAGATCTCGTCGCCGGCCTTCGTGCGCCAGCGCATGTTGCCGCTGTAGGAGAGGAAGATCACAGGGCGCACGACGTTGTCGGCGAGCGCGTTGCCGTAGCCGTAGGTGTAGTCGGCCGAGGACCGGCGGATGCCGTCGTTGCCCTCCTCGTACGTCACGAACGGGATCGGGTTGGTGTCCGACCGGAACGGCGTCCCGGTCAGGGCCAGCCGCCTGGCCGCCGGCTCGAACGCCTCCAGGCACGCCTCGCCCCACGACCGGCTGTCGCCCGCGTGATGGATCTCGTCCAGGATCACCAGCGTCTTGCGCTGCTCGCAGCGGTTGCGGTGCAGCATCGGGCGTACGCCGACGCCCGCGTAGGTCACCGCGACCCCGTGGTAGTCCTTCCCGACCGGCCCCGCGCTGTACTCGGGGTCCAGCTTGATGCCTATCCGGGCCGCGGCCTCCGCCCACTGCTTCTTCAGGTGCTCGGTCGGGGCGACGACGGTGATCTGCTGCACGAGGTGGTTGTGGAGCAGGTACGAGGCCAGGGTGAGCGCGAACGTCGTCTTGCCGGCACCGGGCGTCGCGACGGCCAGGAAGTCACGCGGCTGCGTGGCGATGTACCGGTCCAGGGCACCCTGCTGCCAGGCGCGCAGCTTGCCGGCCGTGCCCCAGGGGGCGCGGCCGGGGAAGGCGGGCGACAGGTGGTGCGAGTGCGAGTTGCTGGCGCTGTGCGGGGCGGTGGTAGTCACGGTCTCCGGTGACGGGTCGGGTACGACAACCGTCACAGCCTACTGGGGTGGGGTCCGGGGTCGTGGTTGCGGCCGGTTGTCGTGTGCGGGTCCGTTGCGGTTGCGGGCCGGGTGCCCCGGGCTGCCCGGTTGTCGCGTGCGGGTCGTCTGCGCCTGCTGCCCGGGTGCCCCGGGCTGCCCGGTTGTCGTGTGCGGGTCGCCTGCGCCTGCGGCCCGCGTGCCCCGGGCTGCCCGGTTCTCGCGTGCGGGTCGCCTGCGCCTGCGGCCCGCGTGCCCCGGGCTGCCCGGTTCTCGCGTGCGGGTCGCCTGCGCCTGCGGCCCGCGTGCCCCGGGCTGCCCGGTTGTCGCGTGCGGGTCGTTGCGCCTGCGGCGGGCGGTTCTCCCGCCCGCCCTCCCGATTGCCCGGCGCGGTCAGTGACCGCCTCGCGCGTGCGTGGTGGGCCGGGGGCGGGGTCTCCGGGGCTGCACGTCCTGGACTGGGTTATTTACGTGCATGGCGGGCGGTCCAAGTCCGAGCCCCGGATGCCGCACACAAATATCCCGCAGCGTCCAGAACATCCACCCCTACGACCCCGCCCCCTCCCTATGACGGGGCGACTGACGGCCGGAGGGTGGTAGAGGGCGGTCCGGGGTTGCCGCACCGGTCACGTCCGTTGGAGTGGTGTATCGACGGCCACTCGGTGATCTCTTCTTTGAGGCTATGCGGTGAGTTCGGTGGGCAGGGCGGTGTCGTCGGTATCTGACTCGATCGGGTGGCGGCGGGCCTTGGCGAGGAGGTCGCGGCCCATGTAGCGGCGGGCTTCGGTCCACTCGTCGTTCTGCTCGGCCAGGACGGCGCCGACCAGGCGGATCACGGCGGTGCGGTCGGGGAAGATGCCGACCACGTCGGTGCGGCGGCGGATCTCCTTGTTCAGTCGTTCCTGCGGGTTGTTCGACCAGATCTGCCGCCAGATCTCGCGCGGGAAGGCGGCAAACGCCAGCAGGTCGTGGCGGGCGGCATCCAGGTGTTCGGCGGCCTTGGGAAACTTCGTTTCCAGGGTCTGGAGGACGTGCCGCATCTGGGCTTGGACGGCGTGGGCGTCGGGCTGTTCGAAGACCGTCCGCAGTAGCGTGGCCACCCATGGCTGGGCCGATTTCGGGACCTGGCTCAGCAGGTTGCGGGCGTAGTGGGTGCGGCAGCGCTGCCATGAGGCGCCGGGCAGGGTCGCGCCAATCGAGTCGACGAGGCCGGCGTGGGCGTCGGAGACGACGAGCTGGACGCCTTTCAGGCCGCGGGCGATGAGTGAGCGCAGGAACGCCAGCCAGCCGGCTCCGTCCTCGGCGGTGGCGACGTCCAGGCCGAGGATTTCGCGGTGGCCGTCGGCGTTGACGCCGACCGCGACCAGCGCGTGGACGTTGATGATGCGGCCGCCCTCGCGGACCTTCTGCGTCAGTGCGTCGACCCAGACGAACGGATACGGGCCGGCGTCCAGCGGCCGGTCACGGAACGCGGCCACCTGTTCGTCCAGGTGCTTGGCCATTGCGCTGACCTGGGACTTGCTCAACTGGGTGACGCCAAGGGATTCGGCGAGCTTCTCGACCCGACGGGTGGAGACCCCGAGCAGGTAGGCGGTGGCGACCACCGAGATCAGGGCCTGCTCGGCCCTGCGGCGTCGTTCCAGCAGCCAGTGCGGGAAGTAGCTGCCGCTGCGGAGCTTGGGGATGGCGAGCTCGACGGTGCCTGCCCTGGTGTCCCACTCGCGCGGGCGATATCCGTTGCGCTGGTTGACGCGTTCGTCGCTGACCTGCCCGTATTCGGCGTTGCAAAGGGCATCGGCCTCCGCGGACATGAGCGCGTCGGCGAACGTCTTGACCATAGCGCGCAGCAGATCGGGACTCGCCGCGGCAAGGTTCTCCTCGGCGAGGGCGTGCAGGGGCAGACTGTCAGGTGCGGTCATCGTGCTGATCTCCTTCGAGGCTTCGACACTTCGAAGATCAGCCGGTGGCCGTTTGTCTATGCGGGCACCAACCCGGACGCCGGAGCAAACCCCCGCATCAGGTCCAACCCGTTACACCACTTCCAAGGACGCAACCTGCCGCACCTGCCTCACTGAACGCCCACAGCCGTCAGACGCTCCGTGGGCCAGAGGGGCGGGTGCGCCCCCACACCGGCGCTCGCCGTGACGCAGACAACCCCTGCGGGAAGTGCCCCCGGCCACCGATGCGTGCACCCTTGCTCGGCCTCCGGCCGCACCCTGCCGAAGGCAGCACCCCGCGGTGCGGGGAAGGGCCCCCATCACCCCCCAACGGCCGTTGGCCGCTTACCAGAGGACAGGGGTGCGCCCCCACCCCCACGCCCGCCGTGCCCCCGGCCACCAGTGCTCGCACCCCTGCTCGGCCTCCGGCCGGGAGACCCCTGCTGGCGGCAGCACCCTGCGGTGCGGGGAGGGGCGCGCGCCCCATCACCCACCACCGGCCGTTGGTCGCCCAACGAAACGGAGGGGGCGGGGTCGTAGGGGTGGGCGTTCTGGACGCTGACGTGTATTTGTTGTGCGGCACAGACGGCAAGAACCTGGACCGCCCGCCATGCACATAAATATGCGGTACAGAATGCCCAGCCCCGGAGGCCCCGCCCCCGGCCCACCACGCACGCGCGAGGCCCGCACCAACCATCCGGGGCAATCGGGAGGGAGGGCGGGGAAACCGCCCGCCGCAGGCGCAACGCACCCGCACACGACAACCGGGCAGCCCGGCGCAGCCGCCCGCAGGCGCAACCAACCCGCACACGACAACCGGGCCGCACAACCACACCCCGGGCCGTAACGGATCGCTCAGGGGGAGGCCAGGGCGGCGAGGGCGAGGCCGATCGCCGCGGGGGCGGAAACCTCCCCCGCCGCGACCGACACGACCAGGTCGTACGCCGCGTCCTGGTCGGCCGACCGCAGGTCGACCCCGTTCAGCCCCAGGAACACCGCCGCCGCCAGCCACGCCGTCCGCTTGTTCCCGTCGACCAGGGGGTGGTTCGCCGCGATCCCGTGCAGCAGCGCCCCCGCCGCCGCGAAGACGTCGTCCCCGTACGCCTCGACGCCGAACATCCGCGCCCGCGGGCGGTGGACGGCCGACGCGAGCAGCCCGGGCTCGCGCAGGGCGGGCGGCTCGCCGCCGCAGGCGAGGCGGGCGAGGTCGGTGACCTCGGCGAGGGTGAGGTGGCGCACGGTCACGTCACTCCCCCAGCCTGCGCAGCAGGTCCGCGTGGGCGGCGGCGTACGCCTCCCCCGCGACGCGGACGCGCGCGGCCTCGGCCGCCTCGTGGGCCCGCACCGCCGTGCGCACGAACTCCGCGGCGGGCACGCCGTGCGCGTCCGCGAGGTCTGCCATGGACTCCCACTCGGCGTCGGTGAAGACGATGGTCAGCTCTTTCACACTCGGACGGTAGCCCCTCGGCGTGCCCGCCTCACCCGGTTTTCGGGCGGAGCCGTGCCGCGACGCCGACGCCCGCGAGGGCGAGGACGGACATGGGGAGGAGGACGGCCGTGAAGGCGCCCGTCGCACCGCCGAGGGCGGCGAAGACGGTGCCCGCGGCGGCGACGAGGACGACGCTGGACAGGGCGTCGGAGACCTGGAGGGCGGCGGAGTTGGCACCGGCCTCGGAGGGGGCCGAGAGCTTGAAGAGGATGACGCTCAGGGAGGAGATGACCAGGCCCGCGCCGAGGCCGCCCACGGCCCACGCGGCGGCCGCGCTCCAGGCGGGGGCGGCGTCCAGGAGCGGCAGGGCGGCGCCGGCGATCGCGGCGGCCATGAGGAACATGCCGAGGACGACGAGGCGTTCGCGGTGGGGTTCGAGGCGGGGGCGGCCCTGGATCCAGGAGCCGATGCCCCAGGTGACGCCGCCGCTGGCGAGGGAGAGCCCGGCGAGGGTCGGGGACATGTGCCGCTGTGTGACGAGCATCAGCGGGACGAAGCTCTCGGCTCCGAGGAATGTGCCGGAGGCCACACCGCGCAGCAGCACCACGGACGGCAGTCCGCGGGCCGCGCGGAAGGTGCCGCGGGGCAGCAGCCGCAGTGCGGCCGGGACGACGAGCACGGCGCCCGCCGCCGCGAAGACCAGGGACAGCGGCCGCAGGTCCTGCCCGGCGTACTGGAGCAGCCCGGCACCGGCGGAGACGGCGAGCGCCAGGCCCAGCCGGCGCCGGTCGGGAGCCTTGCGGTCGTCCGGCGGCCGCTGCAGGGAGGTGCGGCGCAGCGCGGGCAGGCCGATGAGGAGCGGGAGCACGACGAGCGCCGGGATCGCGAGGAAGACCCAGCGCCAGCCGAACTGCTCGGTGACCGTGCCGGCCACGAGCGGGCCGACGATGGAGGGCAGCACCCAGGACGCGGCGAAGGCGGCCATCACCGCGGGCCGCAGGCGTTCGGGGTAGGCGAGGCCGACGACGACGTACAGGGCGACGATGACGAGCCCGCCGCCGATGCCCTGCACGGCGCGGCCCAGCACGAACGGCCACATGGACTGGGCGGTGCCGGAGACGACCAGGCCGGCCGCGAAGGCGCCGATGCCGGCGACGAGCGGCGCGAGCGGGCCGGTGCGGTCGCACCACTGGCCGCTGACGACCATCGCGAAGAGGGAGGTGGTGAAGTAGCCGGAGAAGGCGAAGGCGTACAGCTGCAGCCCGTCCAGCTCGCGCGCGGCGATGGGCATGGCCGTGCCGACGGCGGTGGCCTCGAAGGCGATGAGCAGGACGACGGAGACCATCGCGAGGGTCAGCGCGCGGTAGCGGCTGCCCAGAACGGTGTCGGTGCCGGTGTCCGGCGCGGCGAGGAGCATGCCTGCATGGCCGGATACCGGCTCGGTGTCTGCGGTGGTCACCACGACAGGGTAAGGGGTCAATCGGCTCCTTGCCCCTGGCACCCCGGTCGGCCTTTCGGCCTAGGACCGGGAGAAGCCGGCCGGGGCAGGGAAGGCGTAGGCCATGCCGCACTACACCTCGTACGACGGAACCCAGCTCGCCTACACGGACCGGGGCGAGGGGCCCGTACTGCTCGCGCTCGCCGGCGGCCCGGGGCGGGACGCCGCCTACCTCGGCGACCTGGGCGGCCTGGACCGGGGCCGGCGCCTGGTGGTCCCGGACAGCCGGGGCACCGGCGGCAGCCCGCCGGCCGACGACCCGCTCGCCTACTCCTTCCCGCGGCTCGCCCAGGACGTGGAGGCGCTGCGCGGGCACCTGGGCCTCGAGCGCTTCGCGCTGCTCGCGCACGACGCGGCCGCCGCGACCGCGCAGGCCTACGCCGCCGCCTACCCGGAGCGGCTGACCCACCTCGTGCTGGTCACCCCGGGCTCGCGGCTGCAGGGCGAGCTGCCCGACGACGCGCGAGAGATCTTCGAGAGCCGGGTCGGCGAGCCCTGGTGGCCGGAGGCGGTCGCCTCCCTCGCCGAGCTGGAGACCGCCGACGACCTCGACCGGGTCCGTACGCTGCTGCTCCAGGTCGCGCCGATGGCGTACGGCCACTGGGACGAGCCCCAGCGCGCCCACGCCGCCGCCGAGGGCGGCCAGTTGCACCCGGTCCCCCGCGCCGGCTTCTGGCAGGGCCTGGACGAGCCGGCCCGGCTCGCCGTGCTGGCCCGGCTGCGCGAGGTGACCTGCCCGGTCCTGGTCCTCACCGGCGACCGCGACGCCGTCACCGGCATGCGCGCGGGCGAGGTCGTCGCGGCCTGCTTCCCGCACGCCCGCCTGCGCCCGCTGCACGCCGTCGGGCACTTCCCGTGGGTGGACGAACCCGACCTGTTCCGCCCGGTGGTGGAGGAGTTCCTGGCCTCCCCCGGCGGTTCGTGAACGGCGTATGGCAGTCCTGTTGCAGGCCCCCGGGAGACGTTGACCCCCTCCCGGGGGCCGCGTCTATGGTCGGGGTACGTCGACGACGCAAGGCCGTGTGCCCGAGTGGTTCAGGGGCTCGACTGCAAATCGAGTTACGTGGGTTCGATTCCCGCCACGGCCTCTTCTGCCTTGACCAGGAAAACGATGGGGATCAACTCGGAAGAGGTACGCCCCATCTGTCTGCCCGTCTCAGTTGACCGGCACGAGCACGCCTGCGGCGCCGTCATCCGGCCCATCCGTCCCCGGCTTCCAGATCAGACCGTCGACCTGTTTCGCCACCTCGGTTCGCACCGCATCGACCATGTGCTGATACCGGGCGGCCATGGCCGTTGTCGACCATCCCATGAGGCCCATGACAGCGCGCTCAGGCACCCCGGGCCAGTCCTTCCGGTGGGAAGCGATGCGGCCGTGTTCGTCGGGGAACACCCACCCGCCTTCCACCCGGCAGATCCGAGCAGGGACTACAGTTTCGGCGACCTGCCGGGGTGACGCCTGGGGAGACGGCCTTCCAGCACGGCGCCGCCCTTGCCGTCGGCTGATGCCCCCGGCCGTACCCAGTCGCCGACTGGTGGACGACGGGACACAAAGCCGGTGACCACCTCCAGGGCGCTTGATCAGCTGTCCGTAGGCTGGGGCATCTTCCTGGCGCGGCACGTTGAGACTCTTCTCCGTGCCGCGTAAGGGAGGGGATCTATGCGCACCACTCTGCTTCAGCGCGCGGCCGCTTTGGCCACGACGCTGGGGCTCACATCGCTCGGGCTGCTCGGGGCCGGCGCGGCGCCCGCGCAGGCGGCGACCAGTGACTGTCCCAAGGGCTACTTCTGTGGCTGGGCGAATGACGACGGTACGGGCTCGACGTTCAAGACGAAGACGAGCGTGCCCACGCTGGGGAGTTGGGACAACAAGATCCGGTTGCGGTACAACCGCACGGGATTGAATGTCTGTTTCTTCGACAAGCCGAACTACGAGGGGTTCGGGGCATGGGATACCCCCGATGAGATCTATCCGATCTCCGGCGCCGAGGCTGACTACAGCTCTATCAAGATCTCGCGCACGCTGCGCGAGTGTGAGACGGACCCGTATCCCTACTGGGAGACGGCGACGTCGCCGAAGGCGCTCGGGTTCGGCGACATGAACGGCGACCGGCGCGCGGACGCGGTACTGCGTGATGAGGCCGGGCGCCTGTGGCTCATGCCCGGCAACGGCACCGGGCGCCTGATCGGCAACGGCGGCTGGAACGCCATGAACGCCCTCGTGAGGCACGGCGACTTCAGTCGTGACGGCCGCGAGGACGTGATCGCCAGTGAGAAGGCCACCGGCAAACTGTGGCTGTACCCGGGCACCGGCAGCGGAGGCCTCGGCACGCGCAAGCTCATCGGCAACGGCGGCTGGAACTCCATGGGCCGCCTCGCGGCGTTCGGCGACCTGACCGGCGACGGCCGCTCCGACCTTCTCGGCGTAGAGAAGGCCACCGGCAAACTCTGGCTCTATCCGGGTACCGGCAGCGGGGGCCTCGGCGCGCGCAAGCTCATCGGCACCGGCGGCTGGAACGGCATGAACGCCCTCGTCGGCGCTGGTGACATGACCGGCGACGGCCGGGCTGACCTCGTTGCCAGGGAGAAGGCCACAGGGAAGCTGTGGCTCTACCCCGGAACCTCGACCCGGACTCTCGGCGCGCGCAAGCTCATCGGCACCGGCGGCTGGAACTCGATGGACCACATCCTCGGCGTCGGCGACACCTCCGGAGACGGGCGACCCGACCTGGAAGCGTCCGACGGCTCCTCGCTCTACCAGTACCAGGGGCTCGCCACCGGCGGCCTGCGCAAGGTCGACCTCGGCAACGGCACCTGGTGGGCGCTGGAAGGCGCCACTGCCTTCTGATCCGCCCGTGAACAGCCTCGCCGGCCCCGTGCGACCTGCTCCGGACCGGCCTGGCTCTCATCGGACATACGCCCGGGCAGACCGCACCCGCGGTCTGCCCGGCACAGCAGTCACGGTGCCGCCACAGTCCACTGCAGAGCGAACCGCCACGCCAGACTCACACCCCCGAGACCTTGCCCACACCGTGCCAAAGCCCGGAACCCGGCACCACGAGTCGGGCCCACCTTGCAGTCCGTCTCAGTTTCCGTCTCGTTCATAGCCGCACGCCGTGGTTCGCACTCGTCCGCGAGCCACTACACACCCCGCTCCGGGAACGGCAATGAACCCGCCCGAACGGCCGGGGTCGCCATCCTCACCGCACCAGGCGAACCTGCAAATCGAGTTACGTGGGTTCGATTCCCGCCACGGCCTCCGCACGAAGGGCCCGGTCCGTACGGACCGGGCCCTTCGTCGTGGGTGGCGGTGGGTCAGCCCTGGGGGCGGGCCACCGCGTGCTGGGGGCGGATGGGGAGACGGCTGACCGGGCGGCCGGTGGCCGCGCGGACGGCGGAGGCGACGGCGGCCGGGGAGACGACCACGGGGACCGCGCTGGCGGCCTTGGCGCCGAAGGGCGCGAGCACGTCGCGTTCCTCGACGAGCCGGACCACGCGGATCGCGGGCGCGTCGAGCGCCGTGGGCAGCGAATAGCCGGTCAGGTTGGGCCGCTTGATGATGCCGCGCGGCGCGCGGAGGTCCTCCATGAGGGCCATGCCGACGCCCTGGCCGACCCCGGCCTCGATGCGGGCGTGCAACTGCGCGGGGTTGAGGATCCGGCCGACGTCCTGGGCGACGGCCATCTCCACGACCCGGATCGCGCCGAGTTCGATGTCGACGTCCACCACGGCGCGCACGGCGCAGAAGGCGAGACCCACGAAGGCGTCGCCCTGGCCGGTGTCGTCGAGCTTCTCGGTGGGGTGCGGACGGCACTGGGCGGTGGCCCACAGCTCCTTGCCGGCCAGCTCCTCCTCGACGGTGGTGGAGAGCACGCCGTCGTAGCTGGTGATCTTTCCGTCGGCGATGGTGAGCAGCTCGGCCGACATGCCGAACTTCCCGGCGAGCGGCTGCAGCAGCTGGGTGCGCACCATCTTGGCGGCGCGTTCGACCGCGCCGCCGGAGACCCAGGTGTGGCGGCCGCGGGCGGCGGCGCCGGCCGGGGGCTGGTCGGTGTCGGAGGGCAGCACGCGGACGTCCTCGACGCCGAGGACCTCCTGCACGATCTGCCGGGCGAGGGTGGCGAAGCCCTGGCCGGTGTCGACGGCGGCGCAGATGACGGTGGCGGCGCCGTCGTGGATGCGGACGGTGGCGGTGGAGACCTCGTCGGTGCCCTCGGCGCCGAGCATGTGGACCATGCCGAGCGCGTAGCCCACGCCGCGGCGCACCGCGCCCGGCTCGCCCGCGCCCTCCAGGCCGCCGGGGAGCAGCCATTCGGACTCGTCGTCATCGACGGGCAGCGGGGGCAGGTCGGTGTCGCGTACGGCCTTGAGCAGTTCGCCGACGGGTGCCGGGCAGGTGACGGTCTGGCCGGTGGGCAGCAGGTCGCCGGTGGCCATGACGTTGCGCATGCGGATCTCGGCCGGGTCCAGGCCGAGTTTGGCGGCGAGCTTGTCCATCTGGCCCTCGTAGGCCGCGCAGACCTGCATCGCGCCCTCGCCCCGGACGTGGCCGGAGGGCGGGTTGTTGGTGCGCACCGCCCAGCCCTCGACGAAGACGTGCGGGACGACGTAGGGGCCGGCGGCGAAGGCCACGGCCGCGGCCAGCGCGTCGGCGGAGGTGTCGGCGTACGCGCCGGCGTCCAGCAGCACCTGGGCCTCGACCTTGACCAGCCGGCCCTCGGCGTCCGCGTGGTGGCGGTAGCGCAGCAGGGTGGGGTGGCGGTGGCTGTGGCTGAGGAAGGACTCCTCGCGGGTGGCCACGAACTTGACCGGGCAGCCGGTCTTCAGCGCGAGCAACCCGAGGGGGATCTGCACCCCGGAGTCCTCGCGGTCGCCCATCGCGCCGGGCACTCCGGTGACGACGACCTTGACCCGGTCCTGTTCCAGCCCGAAGCAGGCGGCGGCCAGGTCGCGGTCGGTGTGCGGGTCGGTGGAGGCGACGTAGAGCTCCACGCCGCCGTCGGGGCGGGGCACGGCGAGGCCGGCCTCGGCGCCGACCGGGGCCGGGTCCTGGCGGCCCACCCGGTACAGGCCCTCGACGATGACCTCGCCGACCGCGTCCGGGTCGCCGAACTGCAGCGGGATGTGCCGGATCAGGTTGCCGTCGGGGTGCAGCGGGGGCGCCGAGAAGGCCCGCTCCGGGTCGATGACGGGCTCCAGGACCTCGTACTCGACGTGGATGGCGGCGGCGGCGAGCCGGGCGGTGTCGGGGTGGTCGGCGGCCACGGCGGCGATGGCCTCGCCGTGGTGCCGGACGGTGTCCTTGGCGAAGACGGGGCGGTCGGCGACGCGGCGCCCGTGCATGGCGTCGCCCGGGACGTCCTCGTGGGTCACCACGGCCCGTACGCCGGGCAGCGCGACGGCCTCCGTCGTGTCGACGGACAGGATGCGGGCGTGCGGGTGCGGGGAGCGCAGCACGGCCGCCCACAGCAGGCCCTCGGCCCACAGGTCGGCGGCGTACGGGTACGTGCCCTGGGCCTTGGCGAGGGCGTCGGTGGTGGGCAGGGAGACGCCGATGCCGTGCGGCGCGGCCTGCTGCTCGTCGGCGCCGGTCTCGACCGGCGCGGGGGTGCCCACGGCCGGGGTGGCCGTCGCGGCGTCGGGGCCCGTCATCGCGCGTACCTTTCGCTGCCGCGAGGGGGGAGGTGGTGCCGGGTCAGGAGGTTCGGGGTGCTCACGCCGGGCCTCCGGAGGAGTGGCGCGGGTGCGGGACGCGGACGCCTTCCGCCGGGTCGCCCGCGGTGTCGTCCGCGGCGCTCTCGGCGCTCTCCTCGCGCTCGGCCACGACCTGGCGGACGGCCTCCAGGACGCCCTGGTAGCCGGAGCAGCGGCAGAGGTTGCCGCTGATGGCCTGCCGGGTCTCCAGCTCGGTCGGGCTGTGGTTGCCCTCGAGCAGGTCGTGCACGGTCATCGCCATGCCGGGGATGCAGAAACCGCACTGCACCGCCCCGCACTCGGCGAGCGCGCGCTGGACGTCCGAGGGGCCCCCGTCGGCGGACAGCCCCTCGACGGTGCGGATGTCGCTGCCCGCGGCGGTCGCCGCGGGCACCAGGCAGGAGGCGACGAGACGGCCGTCGACCTTGACCGAGCACGCGCCGCACTCGCCCTGCTCGCAGCCGTCCTTGGCGCCGGCGAGGCCGAGGCGCTCGCGCAGCACGTACAGCAGGGACTCGCCGAGCCAGGCGTCGGTGACGGGCCGGTCGGTGCCGTTGACGTTGAGGACGTAGGAGTCCACCGGGTGCTCGCTGTGCGCGTCCGCGCCGGGCTCGTCACCGGGTTCCCCGGCCGCCTCCTCCGGGGCCGGGAGCTCCTCCGCCGCGGAGTCCGCCACGAAGTCCGCGGCGGGCTCCGCCGCCGGCTCCTGCGGGTGCGCGTGGTCCTCGCCGGGGACCGGCTCGGGCCGGGGCTCCCCGAAGGCGTCGGCCGGCGCGTAGGCGGGGGCGGGCGGGAAGCGGTACTCGCCGGACTCCTCGGCGACGCCGTCCGGGGCCAGCGGCAGCTTCCACTGGCCGGTGGCGTCCGCGGGCAGGGACCAGCCGCCGTCGGCCGGGCCCGCGTGGGGCGCCGGGGGCGCCTGCGGGGCGGGGGCGGTCCAGGGCTGCTGCACCGGGTCGGGGGCGGGCATGAAGGCACCCACCGAGTACTCGCCGGAGTCGTCGGCGGCGGCGTCCTCGCGCACGACGGGGATCGCCCACGTGGTGGCCGCGTCGTCGCCGGCGGCCGGGGCGGCGGGCGCCTCGGTGTGGGCGACCGTCATCGGCACGGCGGGGGGCTCGGGGGCGTATCCGTGGCCCGGGGCGGCGAGCGGGTCGGCGCCGGGCTCGGTCATGGACAACTGCGCCGCGAAGGAGACGTGCATGGTCTGGTCGGGGTCGTACTCGCCGTGGGGCAGGGGCTCCCACACCCCGTGTCCCGGGGTGAATCCCCCGCCGTGCGGGGACCCCTCCTGCGGCTGGTCGGTCATGCGCCCGTCCGGTGTCCTGTCGTCGTACACGTCGTCACTCATGCCAGTGCCCTCCCCAGCGCGCGGCGGGCCAGTGCGGCCACCGTACGCCGCAGCTGGACGGCCGCGGGGGGCAGTTCGGGGGCTGCGGGTGGGGGTCCCCCCGCGCCGTCAAGGCGTAGGGGGCCGTCCGCGGCCGGCAGCGGGTCGGGGATGCAGGCGGCGGCGGCGTACTCGCCGAAGGCCGTGAGGGCCTCCGGCGCCAGCGTGCGCTCGCCGTCCCAGTCGATCAGCCCGGCGACCCAGCGTTCGGCCTCGAGCGGCCGCAGCGGCACCGGTGCGACAGCTCCCACCGCGCAGCGTACGCCCCGGCGCGCGGGATCGAGGACGACGGCGACGGACGCGATCGCACGGCCGGGGCCGGTGCGGCCGGTGGCCTTGAGGAAGGTCTGCGGCGCGTGCAGCAGGGGAACCCTGACGTACGCCAGGACCTCGCCCGGCCGCAGCGGGTCCATGCCGGTGAGCAGGTGGCTGACCGGCAGCTCGCGGTTGCCGTCAGGGCCGGCGACGAGGACGGACGCCTCCAGGGCGGCCAGCACGGGCAGCGAGTCGCCGGTGGGGGCGGCGCCGGCGATGTTGCCGCCGAGCGTGCCCGCGTTGCGGATCTGCGGGGGCCCGGCGGCGCGCGCGGCGGCGGCCAGCGCCGGGATGAGCGCGGCGAAGTCGGGGCGGCCCATGCGGGCGTGGGTGAGGCCGGCGCCGAGCAGCGCCGCGCCGTCGGCGTACTGCCAGCCGCGGATCTCGCTGATGCGCCCGAGACCGACCAGTCCCGCGGGGCGCAGCAGCCCGGAGTTCACGGCCGCCATGAGGTCGGTGCCTCCGGCGACGGGCACGGCGGTGGGCGTGGCGGCCAATGCCGCCACGGCCTCGTCGAGCGAGGTCGGCAACGCCACATTGCGCGCTGCCTGCCGTGCGTACGTGCTCACGCAGCTGCCCCTTCCCCGGCTGTCCGCGGTGCGGTAGCCGTACGGTACGTGCTGACAGCCCGGACGTGGCAACTCTGGCACATCTTCCGGGGTGATCAACGCGAGGGTCGCAAAGGAGAACCCGCCTTCCGGATGGAACTCCGCCCGGTTTGCGGCTTTATCCAGGTTGCGACGGGAATGGCCTCCTTCATGCGCCTTGCCGTGATCGGCCCCACCACCCTGCCACCTCCCGTCCCGGCCGGCCCCGGGTTGTGGCTGGCCTCACACGATCGGGGGCGGCCCCTCGATCGGGCGTCCGATGACGCCCGGACGCCGCTGCCACGGCAGCGGACCGCCCGGCGGCCGGTATTCGACCCCCAGTGCGTCAAGTCGCCCGTAGTGGGTGGACATTCGGGCGGCGAAGCCCTCGTGGTCGCGGGCGGCGGGCGCGGGCAGCCGGCTCCAGACCGTCTCGGCGAAGGCGGCGAGCCGCGGGAAGGCCATGTAGTCCACCGCGCGGACCGAATCCATCGTCTCCGTCCAGATGTTGGCCTGCGCGCCGATGACGTGGGCGGCCTCCTTCGCGGTGAGGTCGTCCGGGACGGGCTCGAATCGGTAGACGTCCTCCAGGGTGCGGACGTGCGCGATCGGCACGGGCTCGTCCTCGCCGTCCGACTGCCGCCAGTCCAGGTAGACCTGGCTCTCCGGGCACATCACGACGTCGTGCCCGGCGCGGGCCGCGGCGATGCCGCCCGCGTAGCCGCGCCAGGAGGAGACGGCGGCGCCCTCGGCCAGTCCGCCCTCCAGGATCTCGTCCCAGCCGATGAGCCGGCGGCCGCGGCCGCTCAGCCAGGTGTCGAAGTGCCGGACGAACCAGCTCTGCAACGCGTCCTCGTCGCGCAGCCCCAGCTCCTTGATGCGGGCCTGGACGGTGGCGGAGGCGCGCCACTGGTCCTTGGGGCACTCGTCGCCGCCGATGTGGACGAACTCCGAGGGGAAGACCTCCAGGAGCTCGGCGAGGACGTTCTCGTAGAAGCGCACGGTGGCCTCGGTGGGCGCCAGCACGTTCGGGTTGATGCCCCAACCGGTGAGCACCGGCAGGGCGCCGGTGTCCACCACGTCCGCGTTGCCCAGTTCCGGGTAGGCGGCGATGGCCGCCTGCGAGTGGCCGGGGACGTCGATCTCGGGCACGACCGTGACGTGCCGCTCGGCCGCGTACGCCACGATCTCGCGGAGGTCGTCCTGGGTGTAGTAACCGCCGTGCGGGCGCTCGTCCCACAGCGGGGACTCCCGCAGCCCGACCTTGGTGCGGGTGCGCCAGGCGCCGACCTCGGTCAGGCGCGGATAGCGGCGGATCTCGACGCGCCAGCCCTGGTCGTCGGTCAGGTGCAGGTGGAGCACGTTCAGTTTGTGCGCGGCCAGCAGGTCGACGTAGCGCAGGACCACGTCCTTGGGCATGAAGTGCCGCGCCACGTCCAGCAGTACGCCGCGCCATCCGAAGCGCGGGGCGTCCTCGACGGAACAGTGCGGCAGGCGCCAGTCGCGTCCCGGCAG
Source organism: Actinacidiphila glaucinigra (assembly GCF_035918135.1). Taxonomy (NCBI): domain Bacteria; kingdom Bacillati; phylum Actinomycetota; class Actinomycetes; order Kitasatosporales; family Streptomycetaceae; genus Actinacidiphila; species Actinacidiphila glaucinigra. Next base: position 5,512,801 of record NZ_CP109144.1, on the reverse strand, counting down.
CGGCGCGCGTCGGAAGGCGTCGGCACCGAGCAGCTGCCGTACGGTCTGGGCGCCCCAGAACACCCCCGCCGCTCCCCCGCCGGCGATGCGGACGCCGTCCCCGGCGGACACCGTCAGGCAGTGGCCCTCCGCTCCGAGGCGCTCGGTCACGTCCGGGTCGATGCGGAGCGTGATCGTGCCGGGCGTTCCCGCGGACGGCGGGGGCAGCGGGAGCCCGGTGGCGGCGCCGACCGTGGCGCGCAGCCAGCGCGCGGTCCCTTCGGTGCCGGGGCCGGCGTCCAGGGTGGTGCCGGGGCCGAGGTCCACATGACCGCCGTCGGCGTGCCGGTGCGCCTCGACGGGCGCCGGGATGAGGTCCATGGCGCCCATCCTGCCGCGCCCGCATCAACTGGAATAGACCAATCGCCGATTTCCACCCCGTGCCAACCGGACGTGGGGCCCTCAGCCGCCGGCCCGGCGGGCCCGGTACAGCGCGAGGACGGGGATCAGCCCGCCGACGACGCACCACAGGAGGTGGCTCACGGTCACGGCGGACCACAGCGCCGTGGAGGTCGCCTGCGCCACGGAGAGGGCCACGACGGTGCCGATGAGGGCGACGACGGCGGTCAACTGGAGGACGGCGTGCCGGCTGGGCAGGAAGTCGCGCCGGAGGAAGGCGTCGCCGTACCACCAGCGCACCGCGCGGGCGGCGCCCAGCAGCACCACGACGGCGCCCGCCGCGACGCCCAGGACGGCCGGAAGCGGCCAGGGGGTGCCGTCGGCGGCGGCGGCCGCCGCCAGGCCGGTGGCGGCGATCGGCAGCACGGCCAGGTGGGCCGCCACGGTCAGGGCCGCGGCCCGGGCGCGGGCCGGGTCCCCGTTCAACTCGGCGCGAGCCAGAGCGCGTACGGTCTGCAGCCGCCCCCGGCCGGTGCTGCCGGAACGACGGGCCTGCAGCAGCCACAGCGCGCCCGCCAGCGCCGCCAGCACGCCCACCCCGCCGGCCAGCACCTTCGGGGAGGCGGACAGCACCAGCGCGGCCACCAGCAGCACGGGCACGACCCGCGGCCACCGGCGCCGCCCCGCCACGTCCGCGGGCGCGGCACCGAGCTCCAGGGCCCGGGCCACGACGGTGCGGCGTTCGGCCCGGGCGGCCGGCCGGATCGAGAGGTCCAGCGCCCGTGCGAGCGCGACCTGCGCCTCGGCCTCGCGGGGCGCGATCAGGACCGCCCGCCGGGCGGCGGCGACCGCCTCGGGGCCACGGGAGAGCATCCGGCAGGCGTCGGCGACCAGCACCTGGGCGCGCCATTCGCGGGGGTCGGCGGCGGCGACCCGCAGCCCGAGCCCGAGGGCGGCGTGCGCGTCGCCGAGCATCAGCAGGACGAGCCCGGCCAGCAGCGGCGGATCGGGGTCGCCGCGCTCCGCGTGCGCCAGCGCCCAGTCGACGGCCTCCCGGGCCCGGTCGGCCCGCCGCTCGTACGCGAAGACCCTGGCCCGTACGAGGTAGCCGAAGCTGCCGTTGCGGGCGACGAAGCCGTCGTCGACGAGCGAGTGCGCCATCGCGAAGCGCCCCCGCTCGCACAGCCCGAAGACCCGGTCCGCCGTGACGGCGTCGTCCTGCGCCATGTCCCCCCGTACGCGCGAGGTACGGCCGCGGTGACGCGGCCGTACCTGCCGGGTGCCGCGGCGGCCGCTACTTGCCGCTCTTGTCCTTGTCCTTGTCCCCGCCACCGGTGGGCATGGATTCGAAGATCTCCTTGCACATCGGGCAGACCGGGTACTTCTTGGGGTCCCGTCCGGGCACCCAGACCTTGCCGCACAGCGCGACCACCGGTGATCCGGAGAGCGCGCTCTCCATGATCTTGTCCTTCTGAACGTAGTGCGCGAAGCGCTCGTGGTCGCCATCGCCTTGCGACACCTGCGGGGTCGGCTCGACGAGGGTGCCGGTGCCCGCCCCGCGCTCGGGCTCGAGAGTGCTCATGGCACGCAAGCCTAATTCAGAGACGGATCGTCCGGATACGTCGCGACCATCGCGAGTTCGCTGCGCTGCCTGCGCAGCACGGACCGCCACAGCTGGTCCGGGTCCGGGGAGAAGACGTCCCCCGGTTCGGACTCCACCACGTACCAGGCACCCTCGACGAGCTCGTCCTCCAGTTGGCCGGGCCCCCATCCGGCGTACCCGGCGAAGATGCGCAGGGAGCCCAGCTCGGCCGCGAGCAGCTCCGGCGGCGCCTCCAGGTCCACCAGGCCGATCGCGCCGAACACCCGGCGCCAGCCGAGCGGCTCCGCGTCCTCGCCGTCCCGCGGCTCACCGGGCACCACGGCCAGGCCCAGCGCGGAGTCCAGGGAGACGGGCCCGCCCTGGAAGACGACCTGCGGCGCGCCCGCCAGACCGGCCCAGGGCTCCAGGACGTCGCCGACCCCGACGGGCGTGGGACGGTTGAGGACGACGCCGAGCGACCCCTCCTCGTCGTGGTCGAGGAGGAGCACCACCGCCCGGTCGAAGTTCGGGTCCGCGAGCGCGGGCGTCGCGACGAGCAGCCTGCCGGTGAGCGATGACACTTCGGTCATGGTCAACATAATCCCGCATTCCGCCGCCGCGCGGGGTGGCAACCGCGCCCTTTTCCGCGCCGGGGGCCGTGCGCGGGCCGCCCTTCCGGCCACCGTCCGGAATCGCGCGAACGCACAGGGTGCTGTAGCGAAGCCATTACATGAGTGGGACCTCACAGGCCTCTTCCCGTTGCCGGAAGGCCGAATACCATTTCTTCTTGGTGCCTGCGGGGACCGAGCTTCCTTTCTGCCCGTCTCCAGGATCGCGAGAGCAATGACCGGCCTTAACGACGTACTGCTTGTCCACGGTGGCACCCCCCTCGAGGGGGAGATCCACGTCCGCGGCGCGAAGAACCTCGTGCCCAAGGCGATGGTGGCCGCGCTGCTGGGCAGCGAACCCAGCCGGCTGCGCAACGTGCCCGACATCCGCGACGTGCGGGTGGTGCGGGGCCTTCTGCAGCTGCACGGGGTGACGGTGCAGGCCGGCGACGAGTCCGGGGAACTGGTGCTCGACCCGTCCAAGGTGGAGAGCGCGAACGTCGCCGACATCGACGCGCACGCGGGCTCCTCCCGGATCCCGATCCTGTTCTGCGGCCCGCTGCTGCACCGCCTCGGCCACGCCTTCATCCCGGGTCTGGGCGGCTGCGACATCGGCGGCCGCCCGATCGACTTCCACTTCGACGTGCTGCGCAAGTTCGGCGCGGTGATCGAGAAGCGGCCCGAGGGCCAGTACCTCGAGGCCCCGCAGCGCCTGCGCGGCTGCAAGATCGAGCTCCCGTACCCGTCGGTCGGCGCGACCGAGCAGGTGCTGCTGACGGCCGTCCTGGCCGAGGGCGTCACCGAGCTGAGCAACGCCGCGATCGAGCCGGAGATCGAGGACCTCATCTGCGTCCTGCAGAAGATGGGTGCCATCATCACGATGGGCACCAACCGCACCATCCACATCACCGGCGTGGACAAGCTCGGCGGCTACAACCACCGCGCCCTCCCGGACCGCCTGGAGTCCGCCTCCTGGGCCTGCGCGGCCCTGGCCACCGAGGGCAACATCTACGTCCGCGGCGCCAGCCAGCGCGAGATGATGACCTTCCTCAACGTCTTCCGCAAGGTGGGCGGCGCGTTCGAGGTCGACGAGGACGGCATCCGCTTCTGGCACCCCGGCGGCCCGCTGAACGCCATCGCCCTGGAGACGGACGTCCACCCCGGCTTCCAGACCGACTGGCAGCAGCCCCTGGTCGTGGCCCTCACGCAGGCCTCGGGCCTGTCCATCGTCCACGAGACGGTCTACGAGTCCCGGCTGGGCTTCACCTCGGCGCTCAACCAGATGGGCGCCCACATCCAGCTCTACCGCGAGTGCCTGGGCGGCACCCCCTGCCGCTTCGGCCAGCGCAACTTCCTGCACTCGGCGGTCGTCAGCGGCCCCACCAAGCTGCAGGGCTCCGACCTGGTCATCCCCGACCTGCGCGGCGGCTTCTCGTACCTCATCGCGGCCCTGGCGGCGCAGGGCACCTCCCGGGTGCACGGGATCGACCTGATCAACCGCGGCTACGAGAACTTCATGCAGAAGCTGGAGAAGCTCGGCGCCAAGGTCGAGCTGCCCGGCACGGACTGACCCGGCGCCCGCCCCGGAGCACACGGAAGGGCGGCCTCCCCCGCGGGGGAGGCCGCCCTTTCAGATGTCGCGGTAGTCGCGGAATTACTTGCCCTTGGCGGCTTCCTTGAGCTTCGAGCCCGCGGAGACCTTCACGCTGTAACCGGCCGGGATCTGGATCGGGTCACCGGTCTGCGGGTTGCGCGCGGTGCGCGCGGCACGGTGGCTGCGCTCGAAGGTGAGGAAGCCGGGGATGGTGACCTTCTCGTCGCCCTTGGCGACGATCTCGCCGACGACCTCGGCGAACGCGGCCAGAACGGCGTCGGCGTCCTTGCGGGTCACCTCGGCGCGCTCGGACAGCGCGGCCACCAGCTCACTGCGGTTCATCTAAGTACTCCTTGCATGGAAACCCCCAACGTCGACCGTCGGGGAAGACGCATTGTGAAGACGCTCATCGCGCTTCTGCGGTGCGGCCCTCACCGCCCAGGTACGCATCCTGCCCCTATTTCTGGGGGAAACGCCAATCCGGCACCCGGGAGAGTCACACAAAAAGCGGGTCGTGTACGGCCCGATGACGCTCCGTCGTCATGACGTCGCGGTGAGGCCCTGTGCCTTCGCGGCCTCGCGGACGGCGCCGGCGACGGCGCCCGCGACCTTGTCGTTGAAGACGCTCGGGATGATGTAGTTCGGGTTGATTTCGTCCTCGGTGACGACGTCCGCGAGGGCGGTCGCCGCCGCGAGCATCATCTCGGTGTTGACCGTCCGGCTCTGGGCGTCCAGGAGACCGCGGAAGACACCAGGGAAGACCAGCACGTTGTTGATCTGGTTCGGGAAGTCGCTGCGGCCCGTGGCGACCACCGCGGCGGTCTCCCGGGCGACCGCCGGGTCCACCTCGGGGTCGGGGTTGGCCAGCGCGAAGACGATGGCGCCGTCGGCCATGGCCGCGACGTCCGCGCCGTCCAGGACGTTGGGGGCGGAGACGCCGATGAAGACGTCCGCGCCGCGCACCGCCTCCTTCAGCGTCCCGGTGATCTCCTCCGGGTTGGTGTTGTCGGCGATCCAGCGCAGTGCCGACCCGGGACCGGCCGCGACCAGGTCCTCCCGGCCGCTGTGCACGACACCGTGGATGTCGGCCACGACCGCGTGCTTGACGCCCGCCGCGAGCAGCAGCTTGAGGATGGCCGTGCCGGCCGCGCCCGCGCCCGACATGACGACCCGGACGTCGCCGACCTGCTTGCCGACCACGCGCAGCGCGTTGGTCAGCGCCGCGAGCACCACGATGGCGGTGCCGTGCTGGTCGTCGTGGAAGACCGGGATGTCCAGGGCCTCGCGCAGCCGGGCCTCGATCTCGAAGCAGCGGGGCGCCGAGATGTCCTCCAGGTTGATGCCGGCGAAGCCGGGGGCGATCGCCTTGACGATCTCCACGATCGCGTCGGTGTCCTGGGTGTCCAGGCAGATCGGCCAGGCGTCGATGCCCGCGAAGCGCTTGAAGAGCGCCGCCTTGCCCTCCATGACCGGCAGCGCGGCCTTCGGCCCGATGTTGCCGAGGCCCAGCACGGCCGAGCCGTCGGTGACCACCGCGACGCTGTTGCGCTTGATGGTCAGCCGGCGGGCGTCCTCGGGGTTCTTGGCGATCGCCATGCAGACCCGGGCCACACCGGGGGTGTAGACCATCGAGAGGTCGTCACGGTTGCGGATGGGGTGCTTGGACGCCATCTCGATCTTGCCGCCGAGGTGCATCAGGAACGTGCGGTCGGAGACCTTGCCGATCGCGACGCCCTCGATCTGCGCCAGCTTGGCGACGATCTCGTCCGCGTGCGCGGTGGACGTGGCCGCGATCGTCACGTCGATTCGCAGCTTCTCGTGGCCGGAAGCGGTCACGTCGAGGCCGTGGACCGCGCCACCGGAGGCCTCCACGGCCGTGGTGAGCTGGCTGACCGCGGATCCGCTCGCGGGCACCTCCAGCCGCACCGTGATTGAGTACGAGACGCTCGGCGCCGTTGCCATGGCCGCTGTTCCTCCGCTGTCGCTGCTTTGTGCGCCCTCGATGCTGCCACCTACTGGTGGGTACGCGTAAACCCGGGGGCCTACGACAGAATGTCGGGTAGCGATGGGGGACAACGGAAGCTTGCGTGCTTAATGTTCCCCCGACCGCCACCGGAACGGCGCACACAGACGGAATGACAATCGCGGATCGTTTGTTAGCCTGGGTGAGGCACCGGCTCGATCCAAGCCCCCGGGCCCAACCTTAGGCGCTTCGAGCGCCCACTTGCCGCGAGGCGAGCATGGCGGGTCGGTGTCGTACACGTCCGGCGGGGCGCCCCTCACAGAGGGGCGCCCCGCCGTCGTCATGGGGCGGGTCAGTCCCGCAGCAGGTCCGGGACGCCGTCGCCGTCCGGCAGGTCGCGCGCGCCGGAGAGCACCGTCAGCCGCTGGGTGGCCCGGGTCAGCGCCACGTACAGCACCCGCAGCCCCGCCGGGGACTCGTCCGCGATCTCCGCGGGCGACACGACCAGCGTCGCGTCGTACTCCAGACCCTTGGCCTCCAGACTGCCCAGCGCCACCACGCGCTCGCCCAGCCCCGCCAGCCAGCGCCTGGCCTCCTCCCGGCGGCCCATGGCCACGACCACGCCCACCGTGCCCTCGACCTCGTCCAGCAGCCGCTCCGCCTCCGCGCGGACCGCCTCGCCGGGACTCCCGTCGGCGGCCGCCACGAACCGCGGCACCAGCCCCGTGGAGCGCACCGCGCGCGGCGCCTCGCTGCCCGGCATGGCCAGCGCCAGCACCTTCGCCGCCAGGTCGGCGATCTCGGCCGGGTTGCGATAGTTCACCGTGAGCGTGAAGCGGCGGCGCGGACGCGTGCCCAGGGCCTCGTCACGGGCCAGGGCCGCCTCGTCGGGGTCGGTCCACGAGCTCTGCGCGGGGTCGCCGACCACCGTCCAGGTCGCGGCACGGCCGCGGCGGCCCACCATGCGCCACTGCATCGGGGTGAGGTCCTGCGCCTCGTCGACGATCACGTGCGCGTACTCGGTGCGCTCCGCGTCCAGCCGGTCCTGCCGGCTGCGCCGACCGCCCGCCATCCGGTCGGCGAAGGTGGTGACCTCCTCCAGCCCGGTCAGCTGGTCCAGCGGGTCCGCCTCGCGGGTGCGCACCCTCGGCGGCGGGCCCAGCAGGGCCTCCAGCTCGTCGAGCATCGCCACGTCGTGCACGGACAGCGCGCCGTTGCCCCCGACGTCCAGCCGGCGCAGCGAGCGCGCCACCCGGCGTACCTCGGGCGGTGACAGGACCCTCCGCGACCAGCGCCCCAGCCGCTTCTCGTCGGAGAGCGCCGCCAGCACCCCGCGCGGGGTCAGCACGGGCCACCACGCGGCCAGGAAGTCCACGAACTCCTGCTCGGTGGAGATGTCCTCGTCGAAGCCCTGCCGCTCCTCCGCGGCCAGAGCCGGGTCGTCGAAACGGCGCCCGGCCTTGCGCCACAGGGCGTCCAGCAGCAGACGGCGGGCCCGGGGCCGCAGCAGGTTCACCGGCGTCGTCCCGCCCAGCACGTCGTGCCGGATCCCCGACAGCTCCTCGGCCTCCAGTTCCAGCCGCCGTCCGAACGCCACCACCCGCAGCCGGTCCGGGCACCGCGCCGAACCGGCCCCGTACTCCAGCACCCCGCGGGCGGCCCTCCGCAGCACCTTCAGCATCCGCAGCGAGCCCTTGATCCGGGCGACCGCCGGATCGTCGTACGTGGTCGCCTCGGCGCCGTCCACGAGCGAGCCCACGGCGCGGATCGCGACCTGGCCCTCCTCGCCCAGCGAGGGCAGCACGCCCTCGGTGTACGCGACCAGCAGCGGCGTCGGGCTGACCACCAGGATCCCGCCCGCGTACCGGCGCCGGTCCTGGTACAGCAGGTACGCCGCCCGGTGCAGGGCCACGGCCGTCTTCCCCGTGCCGGGCCCGCCGGCCACCTCGGTGACCGACGCCGCGGGGGCCCGGATCACCTCGTCCTGCTCGGCCTGGATGCTGGAGACGATGTCCCGCATGGTGTGGCTGCGCGCCTGGCCCAGCGCGGCCATCAGCGCGCCGTCCCCCACCACGGGCAGACCCGTCGTCAGCTCCGGGCGCAGCAGGTCGTCCTCGACGCCCAGCACCTTGCGGCCCTTGGAGCGGATGACACGCCGCCGCACGACCCGGCCGGGCGCGACCGGGGTCGCCCGGTAGAACGGCGCCGCCGCGGGGGCCCGCCAGTCGATCACCAGCGGCGCGTAGTCCGCGTCCAGCACGCCGAGCCGGCCGATGTGCAGTGTCTCGGCGATCGCCGCCGTCCCGTCGGGCCGGATCGCGTCCTCGGCGGGCTCCACGGAGGTGTAGGCACCGTCCGGGCCCTTCTTGCCGTCCTCGCCCAGAAGCAGATCGACCCGGCCGAAGAGGAAGTCCTCGAACTCCGAGTTCAGCCGGTTCAGGTGCAGCCCCGCCCGGAAAACCTGTGCGTCGCGCTCCGCGAGCGCGCCCGGCGTCCCGACCTGGCCGCGTTTGACCGCGTCGTCCATCAGGAACTCGGCCTCGTGGATCTTCTCCTCGAGCCGGTCGTACACCCGGTCCAGATGCGTCTGCTCGACCGCGATCTCCGTGTCCCGGACCGCTGCCACGCAGGACCCCCTTCTTCTTCCCGTTCGTCACGCGCCGCGCGCGCCGCCCCGGCGAACGGGGCAGCCTGCAACCGTACGCCAACAGGGCGTTCCGCGCCCACTCGGCGAGTGCCCCCCGAAGCGTCCGGGGTACCCCGCGTCGCCCCGTGCGGGTGCGTGGTGGTTTCTGTGTCGGGGTTTCTCCCCCGCCCGCCCTCGCTCCCCCAGCCTTCGGCCGGGGGGGGACCCCCATCCGGCACGGTTGGTGCGGGCTTCGCGCGGTGGGTGGTGGGGCGGGGCCTCCGGGGCTGGGCATTCTGGACCGCACATTTATGTGCATGACGGGCGGTCCAGGTCGGGCCCCGGATGCCGCACGACACATACACGTCGGCGTCCAGAACGCCCACCCTCCCCCAGCCTTCGACCGGGGGTGCCCCCAACTCCCCCGCCCCCTCCGCCGGTTCCGCGACCAACGGCCGGTGGGGGTCACAAAGCCGTCCGGGGTTGCCGCAAGCGCCTCGCCCACCCCCCACCGGCCGTCATGCGCCCATACGACGGGAGGGGGTGTGGCGGGGTGCTCCCCCTGGCCGGGGGCTGGGGGAGACGAGCGGCGGGCCCGGCGCCGAATGACGTCGGGCCAAACCGCGAGCGCTGTGGGCGTCCCCCCGGCCGAAGGCGGGGGAGGGCGGGAGGGTGGGGGATGCCCGCCGCAGGCGCAAACAACCCGCACACGAACAACAGGCCGCAACCACGAACCCGGGTCACGCGGAGGCGTACTTGCCCTCCGCAGCCGGGTCCAGCGCGAGGCGGTAGCCCCGCTTGACCACCGTCTGGATGAGCTTCGGCGCCCCCAGCGCCGCCCGCAGCCGCGCCATCGCCGTCTCGACGGCGTGCTCGTCGCGCCCCGCCCCCGGCAGCACCCGGAGCAGGTCGGCCCGGGAGACGACCCACCCGGGGCGCCTGGCGAGGGCGCGGAGCAGGCCCATCCCGGCCGGGGGGACGGCGCGCAGCTCGCCGTCGACGAGGACCGCGTGGCCGCGGATCTCCAGGCGCCGTCCGGCGACGGGCAGGGGACGCGCCCGCGCCGGGAGTTCCGCGGCGAGCAGCTGGACGAGGGGTCCGAGGCGGTAGCGCTCGGGCTGAGAGGTGGGCACGTCGTGGGCCTCCAGGGGAAGCGCCGTGACGGGGCCCACGCAGGCCGGGAGGATGTCGTGGCGCAGGGCGTCGAGGAGCTCGCCGCGCAGGCCCCGGCGTTCGGCCCGGTCCAGCAGGGAGGCCGCCGCGGGGGCGCTGGTGAACGTGACCGCGTCCAGCCCGCGCACGAGGGCAGCGTCGATGAGCCGGTCGACCGGGCCGATGTCCTCCGGCGGCATCCAGCGGTAGACGGGCACGCCGACGACCTCCGCGCCCGCCACGTGCAGTGCCTCGCAGAAGCCGGGCAGCGGCTCCCCGTGCAGCTGGACGACGACGCGGCGGCCGGCGACACCCTCGTCCAGCAGGCGGTCGAGGACCTCCGCCATCGACTCGGACGCCGGTGACCAGGACTCCCTGAGCCCGGCGGCGCGGATCGCGCCGCGCACCTTGGGGCCGCGGGCGAGCAGTTCGACGTGCCGCAGCCGTTCCAGCAGGGCCTCGCCGAGGCCCCAGCCGTCGGCGGCCTCGATCCAGCCGCGGAAACCGATCGCCGTGGTGGCGACCACGACGTCGGGGCCGCGGTCGAGCAGCCGCTCGGTCGCCGCGAGCAGTTCGGTGTCGTCCGGCAGCGGGACGATCCGCAGCGCGGGGGCCCGCATGACGACGGCGCCGCGCCGCTCGAGGAGGGCGCAGAGGTCGTCGGCGCGGCGGGCCGCGGTGACGCCGACCGTGAAGCCCGCCAGGGGGAGGACGTCTGGGTGTCGCACTTGCATGGCTCTGCCTCGCTCCGCCGGAGGTACACGTGCAACGGAGGCCGGGGACCGTCCCGGGTCCCGGAGTCGTGCGCCCCGTTCCGCGCATGGTTCCAAGCCCCGGTGACGGTCCGGGTTCGCCTGCATTTCCCCGTTGTTACGCGGTTCGCCGGGGCTACACCTCCGCGTAGGAGAGCCGCGGCTCCGGCTCGGCCCCGGCGCCGGGGCCGGCGGCCGGGGCGGGGGCCGGCGCGGGCCCGCGCAGGTATACGGCCCAGGTGACCACGAAGCAGACCGCGTACACGGCCAGGAAGGCGACGAAGGCAGGGGTGCCGGTGCCCCCGGTGAGGAAGGACTGCCGGAAGGCGAGGTTGATGCCGAGGCCGCCGAGCGCGCCGACGGCGCCGATCAGGCCCATCGCGGCGCCGGACAGCCGCCGTCCGTAGGAGGCCGCGGCCTCGCCGGTCAGCCCCATCGCGGCGGCCTTCGCGGCGTAGATGCCCGGGATCATCTTGTACGTGGAGCCGTTGCCGAGGCCGGTCAGGAGGAAGAGGGCGACGAAGGCGACGGAGAACAGCGTCAGGGACCTCTGCGCCGAGGCGAGGACGATCACGGCGGTGGCGGCGGCCATCGCCAGGAAGTTCCACAGGGTGATCCGCGCGCCGCCGAAGCGGTCCGCGAGCCGCCCGCCGACCGGGCGGACCAGCGAACCGAGCAGGGGGCCGACGAAGGTGACGGACGCGGCCTGCAGCGGGGTGCGGGCGAACTCGTTCTGCAGGACGAGCCCGAAGGCGAAGCTGTAGCCGATGAAGGACCCGAAGGTGCCGATGTACAGGAGGGACATGATCCAGGTGTGGCCGTCCTTCACCGCCAGGGCGGCCGCCCCCGTGTCGTTCCGCACGGGCGCCAGGTTGTCCATGCACAGGGCGGCGAGCGTGGCGGCGACCACGATGAGCGGGATGTAGACGGCGAGCAGCAGCCTGGGGTGCCCGGCGCCCGCGGTGCCGATGACCAGCAGGCCGACCAACTGGACGACGGGCACGCCGATGTTGCCGCCGCCCGCGTTGAGGCCGAGCGCCCAGCCCTTCTTCCGGAGCGGGAAGAAGGAGTTGATGTTGGTCATGGAGGAGGCGAAGTTGCCGCCGCCGACCCCGGTCAGCGCGGCGACGGCGAGGAAGGTGCCGTAGGAGGTGCCGGGCTCCATGACGACGGCGGCGGCGATCGTCGGCAGCAGCAGCATGAGCGCGCTGATGACGGTCCAGTTGCGGCCTCCGAAGCGCGCGACGGCGAAGGTGTACGGGACGCGGACCACCGAGCCGACCGCCGTGGCCATGGCGACCAGGAAGAACTTCCCGGCGGGGTCGATGCCGTACTCCGGGCCCATGAAGAGCACCATGACCGACCAGAGCGTCCACACCGAGAAGCCGACGTGCTCGGACAGCACGGAGAAGAGCAGGTTCCGCTGGGCGACCCGGCGGCCGCCGGCCTCCCAGAACTCCTCGTCCTCCGGGTCCCACCGCTCGATCCAGCGGCCGCCCTTGCGTGCTGTGGTGCTCGCGGCAGTCATGACGCCTCCAGGCCCTGATGTCGCTCGTCGGGTGATGCCCACGACGGTAGGAACACCGCGTTTCCGCCCGATGGCCCGAGGTGACCGTCACGCAACCTTGCTCTCACCCGGCGCGCGGGCCCCCTGTGAGCGCCGGGGGCGCCATGACGCGGGCGTCCGGCTCCGGCAGCCAGGCGCCGTCCGGCTGATCGAGCCAGTCCTCCTCCGCGCCGAGCCGCCGCGCGGCGGCGAGCAGGGCGTCCAGCCCCGGGTGGCGCAGTCCGCGCCGCCACACCATGGAGACCGGGGCGAGCGGTACGGGACCGGTGAGCGGGCGCAGGACGAAGCCGGGCAGGTCGATGAACTCGGTGCTGGCCAGCACGGGCCAGCGGTGCTTGCGCACCAGGCGGACGAACTCCTCCGGGCCGTCGATGGCGGGGAAGGGCGCGGCGACGGAGATTCCCCGGCCCCGGAAGAGGCGCCGGGCCAGGTCCGTCCACTCGGCGGTGTCCGGGTTCCCGGCGGCGGCGTAGAGGGACTCCCCGGCGAGTCCGTCGAGCGGCACCTCGGCGAGCGGGGCCAGCCGGTGGCCGGCGGGCAGCAGCACCGCCATCCGCTCGTGGCGGACCGGCCGGTGCTCCAGCCGGTCCAGCACCTCGGCGGCCAGGCCCGCCGCGCGGCCGAAGGAGACGTCCAGGCGGCCTGCGAGGATCCCGGCGGCGGCGCCGGTGAGCCCGCTGTGGAAGCGCGCGGTCAGCTCGAGTTCGGGCGCGGCGGCGCGGGCGGCCGTCAGCACCCGGTGGCCGGTGCCCACGGGCGCGCCGATGTCGACGAGCAGCGGCCGGCCGACGGGGGCGAAGGCGGCGGCCAGTTCGTCGTGGGCGGCGAGGACGCGCCGGGCGTACGGCAGCAGCCGCTCCCCCTCGGCGGTCAGCCGCACCGAGCGGGTCGTGCGGACGAACAGCTCGGCCCGCAGTTCGCGCTCCAGACGCCGGACGTCCCGGCTCAGCGCCTGCTGGGCGACGTGCAGCCGGGCGGCGGCCTGGGTGAAGTGCAGTTCCTCCGCGACGGCGGTGAAGGCCCTGAGCAGGCGCGGGTCGATGGCGTGCGGCATCCGCCCATTGAACACGTCCGCGATTCACCTCCGGAACGCGTCAATGGGCGCTGATCAGGTGTTGGACCGCGCCGGACCAGGCCCACGAGGGTGATGGCATGACCGCGCTCGCCCTCGCCGCCCCCTACCGGCGGCTCTTCGCCCTGCCCGGCACCCGGGCCTTCACCACCGGGAACCTCCTGGCCCGGCTCCCGATGGGGATGTTCGGCGTCAGCGCGGTCGTGATGATCGCCGCGGGGTACGGCTCGTACGCGCTGGCCGGGGCGGTCACCGCCACCGGGCTCGCCGCGACGGCGGTGGTGGCCCCCTGGACCGCCCGGCTGACCGACCGGCTCGGCCAGGCCCGGGTGGCCGTGCCGGCCGCGGGGCTCGCCGCGCTGGGCTCGCTCGCGCTGGTGATGTGCGTACGGCTGCACGCCCCGGTCTGGACCCTGTTCGCCGCGTACGCCGCCACCGCGACGACGCCGAACACCGGCGGCATGGCGCGGGCGCGCTGGGCGCACCTGTACCGGGACGACGAGCGGGCCCGGCACGTCGCCAACTCCTTCGAGCAGGCGGCGGACGAGGTCTGCTTCATGCTCGGCCCGGTCCTCGCGGCCTTCCTGTGCACCGCGCTGTTCCCCGAGGCCGGCACGCTGACGGGGGCGCTGCTGCTCTTCGGCGGCATCCTGCTCTTCGCCGCGCAGCGCGGCACCGAGCCCCCGCCGGTGCCGCGGCCCGGGGCCGCAGCGGGACCGGGCGCGGGCGCCGGGCGGGCCGCGGTGCCGGCCGTGCTGCTGACGTTCCTGGCGACGGGGGCCGTCTTCGGGGCCCTGGAGGTCACGACGATCGCCTTCGCCGACGCCCAGGGGCACCGCGGCGCCGCCGGGGCGGTGCTCGCCCTCCAGGCGGCGGGCTCCTGCGCGGCGGGCCTGCTGTACGGGCTGCGTCGGCCCCGCGGCACCGCCGGGGGCCGCTTCGCCGCGAGCGTCGCCCTGATGGCCGCCCTCATGCTCGGCCCGCTGCCCGCGGCGGCCCTCGGCGGCCTGTGGCTGCTGGCCCCCGCGCTGCTGCTGGCGGGCATGGCCACCGCGCCCACGATGATCAACGGCATGGCCCTGATCCAGCGCCGGGTCCCGCCGGGCCGCCTCAACGAGGGGATGACGCTGGCCGTCACGGCCCTCCTGGGCGGCATCGCCGCGGGCTCCTTCGCCGCGGGGTCCGTCGTGGAGCACCGGGGCGTGGTGGCCGCGTACGCGATACCGGCGGTCGCCGCGGCCACCGCCGCCCTGGTCTCGGCGGCCTCCCTGCGTCAGGCCCGGCGCCGGGCCTGACGCAATCGGTCACCCCCGGAAACGACGGAAGGCGATGCCTCCCGCGCGGAGCGCGGCAGGCATCGCCTTCCATGGGGTCAGTGGAGATGGCGGGAATCGAACCCGCGTCCTGTGGTGCGGAACCAGGGCTTCTCCGAGCGCAGTCCGCTGTGCTTTTCTCGGCCCCGGCAGTCACGCGGACAAGCCGCCGACGGGCCCAGCCACTGTTTGGTTTCCCACCGAGCCCCGTGGCCGGACTCAGTGGTTTAGTCCCCTAGCTGATGCCAGGATCCGGGTCGGGAACAGCCCCGGGCTGACACTCCGCGGAGTCTTCGGCTAGCTGCTAATTAGGCAGCGAGCGCGAAGGCGGAGGAATCGCTCTTGTTATTGGCGATTATTGTTTTCGGCATATGGTTTACGAGATCATTGCCGCTTCCTCGGCTCGCTTCCCCTGCTTCGACATCCCCAGTCGAAACCGATCATCCCCATGTTGACTTTTCAAGCTGCACACCGGGCGGTCACCGTCCGGTGGTGCTGATCCCATCGTACGTGACCAACGCGCACGGTGGCCAGCGCATTCCCGCGCCCGCGGCGCGGGCGGCGTTCACTGCCCGCGCTGCCGGCGGCGTACTGCCGACATGGCCCGGTCGGCCTCGCGCCGGTCCTGCTGCTCACGCAGGGTCTGCCGCTTGTCGTAGTCCTTCTTGCCCTTGGCCAGCGCGATCTCGACCTTCGCCCGGCCGTCCTTGAAGTAGAGGGAGAGCGGCACGATCGTGTGACCGGTCTCCTGCGACTTCTGGAAGAGCTTCTCGATCTCCGCCCGGTGCAGCAGCAGTTTGCGCTTGCGCCGCGCCGAGTGGTTCGTCCACGTCCCCTGGGTGTACTCGGGGATGTGCACGTTGTGCAGCCACGCCTCGCCCCCGTCGAGCTGGCCGAAGCCGTCGACCAGGGAGGCGCGTCCCTGGCGCAGCGACTTCACCTCGGTGCCGGTCAGCACCAGGCCCGCCTCGTAGGTGTCGAGGATGTGGTAGTCGTGCCGCGCCTTCTTGTTCTGCGCGATCAGCTTGCGACCCGTTTCCTTTGCCATAGCGCGGCCATTCTCGCACCTCGGCGGGGCGGGGGGTACCGGTTTGCGCGCCGGTCAGCGGGCCGGCGCGCCCAGGCCGTCCAGTACCTCGAGGGCCTCGGACTCGGCGTCCGCGCCGCCGGTGACCGACAGGTCGGGCTCGACCCCGCGGCCGTCCACCCGGCGACCTGCGGGCAGCCGGTAGTGGCCGACGGTGAGTTCGGCGACCGAGCCGTCCGACAGCCGGCTGGGCATCTGCACGGAGCCTTTGCCGAAGGTGCGGGAGCCCACGACGACGGCGCGCCCGCGGTCCTGGAGGGCGCCGGCGAGCAGTTCGGCCGCGCTCATCGTGCCGCCGTCGACGAGCACCACGAGCGGGGTGTCGGTGTCGCCGCCGTCGGTGGCGTACAGCGCCTGCTGCCTGCCGTGGACGTCGTACGTGGCGACCAGGCCGCCGTCCAGGAGCGCGGAGGCCACGCCGACGGCCTCGGTGACCAGGCCTCCGGAGTTGCCTCGCAGGTCCAGGAGTATGCCCTCGCGACCGGGCCGACCGGACAGCGCACGGCCGACCTGCTCGGCGACGCCCTTGGTGAAGGCGTCCACCGTGACGACGGTGACGCCGCCGGGGACGTGCCGGACCCGTACGGACTCCGTCGGCAGCAGGGCGCGCCGCGGGGAGATCTCCCAGGAGCGTGTGCCGCGCCGCAGGCCCAGCGAGACGGGCGTGCCGGCGGAGTCGGAACCGCGCAGCCGGGCGACCACCTCGGTGACGGGACGACCGGTGACCTCGGTGCCGTCGATGCTCGTCAGCCGGTCGCCGGCATGCACACCGGACCGGGCGGCGGGACTGCCGGACTGGACGCGGTCGATCCCGATGCGGCCGTCCTCGGTGCGCCGCACCCACAGGCCGACCCCCACGTACCGGCCGTCCAGGGACTGCTGGAAGCCCTCGTACTCCTGGGCCGTGTAGAAGGAGGACCAGCGGTCGCCGCTCCGGCTGACCAGGGCCTCCGCGGCCTGCGGACCGACCTTGCCCTCCGCGATCGCCTCGGCGATCTCGTCGGTGTCGGCGACCGTGCCGGCCGGGATGCGGGAGTGCTGCGGCGTCCGCCGCCCCCCGCCGAGGTCCCCGAAGGAGCCCGCCGCCGCGCCGGTCGCCAGGACCGCGCCGAAGACCAGCGTCAGCGCCGCGGCGCGGCACAGGCGACGTGGTCTCCCGGGCGGACAGTGGCTCAGCACGTCGGGCAGTCTAGGCGAGAAGCGGGCGCTGTACGGAAAGTTGGCCGTACAGCGCCCTTGGCGCGCATCAGACCTTGAGGTATTTGCGCAGCGCGATCAGGGCCGCCAGCGCGGGCATCAGCATGCCCACCACCAGCACCAGCGGCAGCACCTGGGCCACCTCGCCCCAGCCGAGGAAGTTGATCAGCGGCACCTTGGTCTGCAGCGACAGGCCGTGGTCGATCAGGAAGTAGCGACCGACGAGGAGCATCAGACAGGCCAGGCCACCGCCGACCAGACCGGCGAACGCGGCCTCCATGATGAACGGCATCTGGATGTAGAAGCTGGACGCGCCGACCAGCCGCATGATCCCGGTCTCGCGGCGCCGGCTGAAGGCCGACACCCGCACCGTGTTGACGATCAGCATCATCGCCACCGCGAGCATGAACGCCAGCACCACCAGCGCCGCCAGCGTCATGCCGTTGAGCAGCCCGAACAGGTTGTCCAGCAGGGCCTTCTGGTCCTGCACCTCCTGGACGCCGGGACGGCCCTGGAAGGCGCTCGCGACGACCTGGAACTTCGTCGGGTCCTTGAGCTTGACCCGGAACGACTCCTGCATCTGGTCCGGGGTGAGCGAGTCGGCCAGCGGCGAGTCGGAGAACTGCTCCTTGTAGTGCTTGTAGGCGTCCTCCGCGCTCTCGTGGAAGTACTTGTCCACCAGCGGCAGCGCCTTGAGCTGCTTCTCGACGTCCTGCTTCTGCTCCTCGGTGACGGCGCCCTTGGTGCAGTTGGGGTCGGTCTTGGCGTCGTTCTTGTTGCAGAGGAAGATCGACACCTGGACCTTGTCGTACCAGTAGCCCTTCATCGAGTCGACCTGCTCGCGGGCGAGCCACGAGCCGCCGGCGAGCGCGAGCGAGAGGGCCACGGAGACGATGACCGCGAAGGTCATGGTGAGGTTGCGCCGGAGGCCGACGCCGATCTCCGAGAGCACGAACTGGGCGCGCATGTTGTCCTTTCAGAAGGCTGCGGTGTGCAGGGCGGGGCCCCGGCTCAGTGCTGGTAGCCGTAGACGCCGCGGGACTGGTCGCGGACCAGTCGCCCCTTCTCGAGCTCGATGACGCGCTTGCGCATCTGGTCGACGATGTTCTGGTCGTGGGTGGCCATCACCACGGTGGTGCCGGTGCGGTTGATGCGGTCCAGCAGCCGCATGATGCCCACGGAGGTCTGCGGGTCGAGGTTTCCCGTGGGCTCGTCCGCGATCAGCAGCATCGGGCGGTTGACGAACGCCCGGGCGATCGCCACGCGCTGCTGCTCACCGCCGGACAGCTCGCCCGGCATGCGGTCCTCCTTGCCGCCGAGGCCGACGAGGTCCAGCACCTCGGGGACCGTCTTGCGGATGGTGCCGCGCGGCTTGCCGATCACCTCGAGGGCGAAGGCCACGTTCTCGGCAACCGTCTTGTTGGGCAGCAGTCGGAAGTCCTGGAAGACGGTGCCCAGTTGGCGGCGCATCTGCGGCACCTTCCAGTTGGACAGCCGCGCCAGGTCCTTGCCGAGCACGTGCACCATGCCGGTGTCGGTGCGCTCCTCGCGCAGGATCAGCCGCAGGAAGGTCGACTTCCCGGAGCCGGAGGAGCCCACCAGGAAGACGAACTCACCCTTCTCGATTTCCAGCGACACGTCCCGAAGTGCAGGACGGTTCTGCCTGGGGTAAGTCTTGGTGACGTTGTCGAATCGGATCACGGTCGCACTCCGGATACAGGGGATCGGAGGCGACCTTACGCGAATGGCCACGGCCCGCGCAGTCCGCGGTCCGGGATGACGGGTTTATTCACAGACCACCGGGGGACAAAGCAGGCATTGGCCACATGTGTCACTCTTCGGAGTCGCAGGAATCGCGCGGGACGCGCCGAGCGTCCCGGGAACTGGCACAGTGGTCGGGGGGCCCGGGAACGTACCGCCCCTGTCGCGCGTTGTTCATCGAGCGGCCGCCAGGCCGCCTGGGAGGAGGCGACGGCATGACAGTCGACCGACTGGTGTGCGCCAATTGCGCCGGCCCCGTCAGCGAGGGCCGCTGTGCGGTCTGCCGCGCCCACCGTGCCCGCATGCAGCAGGAGAACCCCTTCGCGGCCATCTCCCCGGCGGCCCTGATCGCCCTGCTGGTCGCCCTGCTCGCGGTGGCGTGGGTGGTGCACGAGGCCGCGGTGTAGCGCGGCACACACATACGGCGAGCACAGGGGCCCGCGGCGCTCGGCGCTACGGGCCCCTGCGGCGTTCCCGGGCCTCCCGCGGGCACACGCGGGCCCGCACCGCATGTGGCGCATGCGGTACGGGCCTCGGGTGCGCGCTACCGTCCGGGCGTGGACCTCAGACGGCGGTGTTGCGGCCGCCGCCGACCAGGCGCGGCATCAGGCGGAAGCCGACACCGCCCGCGATCATCGTGGCGGCACCGACCAGCAGGAACAGGCTGTCGCCGGCACCGGTCTCGGCCAGCTCCTCCGTGGTGTCACCCTGGGTGACGACCTCGCTGCTGCCGGCGTTGTCGGTGTTGGTGTTGTCGGCGCAGGTCACGCTGTCCCCGTCGAGGGTGCAGGTGGTGCCGTCGCCGTCGGAACCGCCGGTCTCGGAACCGCCGGCACCGCTGCCGCCACCGTTCCCGTTGCCGCCGTTCCCGTTGCCCTCACTGGTGCCCTGCGACTGGCCTTCCGACTGCCCCTCGGACTGCCCCTCGCTCTGGCCTTCCGACTGACCCTCGGACTGCCCCTCGGACTGGCCCTCGCTCTGGCCTTCCGACTGCCCCTCGGACTGACCCTCGCTCTGGCCTTCCGACTGGCCTTCCGACTGGCCCTCGCTCTGGCCTTCCGACTGGCCCTCGGACTGACCCTCGCTCTGGCCTTCCGACTGGCCTTCCGACTGACCCTCGCTCTGGCCTTCCGACTGCCCCTCGGACTGACCCTCGCTCTGGCCTTCCGACTGCCCCTCGGACTGACCCTCGCTCTGGCCTTCCGACTGCCCCTCGGACTGACCCTCGCTCTGGCCTTCCGTGACACCAAGCGTGGCGCCCTCGGTCTGGCCTTCCGTCTGGCCCTCCGTGACACCAAGCGTGGCGCCCTCGGTGTCCTCGTCATCGAGGTTGACACCGACACTGACCTCGGCCTCGCCGGCGTTCAGGCCGATGTCCAGGCCGACGGCCTGGGCGGCGCCCGCGGCGGTCAGCGAGGCACCGCTCGCGATCACCGCGGCGGCGGCTATACGGGCCACTCGCAGCCGTGTGTGCTTCATGCTCATCTGGCAACTACCCCCAGTAGCTTCTCGTCAATGGAGCAGCGTCACAGGGGGAGCGTCCTGTGGGGCGGTGCACGTTCAAGGCCGGGGCCTGAGCCACCGGCCGCGCTCGCCCCCGTTCGCTCGCGCCCCAGTCCTACGCATGCCGCGCATCACGATTCCCAGATTTCACAGCGTCGTCAAGGGCGTTCCAAGCGCAATGCCGGGATTGGCCGACTATGCCGCCCGGTTGCTTATGGTGCTGTGACCCAAAACGCACAACTGCCACCCACCGGGCGGCAGTTGTGAGGATCCCAAGGAGACGACGAGGCGTCAGACGCCGGCGCCCTGCTCCTGCTGCTTGCGCCAGCGGATGCCCGCCTCGAGGAAGCCGTCGATGTCGCCGTCGAGGACGCCTTGGGGGTTGCCGACCTCGAAGTCCGTCCGCAGGTCCTTGACCATCTGGTAGGGGTGGAGCACGTAGGAACGCATCTGGTTGCCCCAGGAGTTGCCGCCGTCGCCCTTGAGGGCGTCCATCTTGGCCTGCTCCTCCTGGCGGCGCCGCTCCAGCAGCTTGGCCTGCAGGACGTTCATCGCGCTGGCCTTGTTCTGGATCTGGGAGCGCTCGTTCTGGCAGGAGACCACGATGCCGGTCGGGAGGTGGGTGATCCGGACCGCGGAGTCGGTGGTGTTGACGCCCTGGCCGCCGGGGCCGGAGGCGCGGTAGACGTCGATGCGCAGCTCGGTCTCGTCGATCTCGACGTGGTCGCTCTGCTCGACGACCGGCAGCACCTCGACGCCCGCGAAGGACGTCTGGCGCCGGCCCTGGTTGTCGAAGGGCGAGATGCGCACCAGCCGGTGGGTGCCCTGCTCGACCGAGAGGGTGCCGTAGGCGTACGGCGCCTTCACCACGAAGGTCGTGGACTTGATGCCGGCCTCTTCCGCGAACGAGGTCTCGTAGATCTCGGTCGGGTAGCCGTGCCGCTCGGACCAGCGCAGGTACATGCGCTGCAGCTGCTCCGCGAAGTCGGCGGCGTCGACGCCGCCCGCCTCGGCGCGGATGTTGACCAGCGCCTCACGGGCGTCGTACTCGCCGGACAGGAGGGTGCGGACCTCCATCTCGTCCAGCGCCTTGCGCACCGACTCCAGCTCGGTCTCGGCCTCGGCGCGGGTGTCCGCGTCGTCCTCGGCCTCGGCGAGCTCGAAGAGCACCCCGAGGTCGTCGATGCGGCCGCGCAGTGCCTCGGCCTTGCGGACCTCGGCCTGCAGGTGCGACAGCTTGCTGGTGATCTTCTGTGCCGCCTCCGGGTCGTCCCACAGCGACGGCGCCGCCGCCTGCTCCTCGAGCACGGCGATGTCGGCCCTCAGCTTGTCGAGGTCCAGAACGGCCTCGATCGAGGCCATGGTCGACGAGAGGGACTTGAGCTCTTCGGATACATCCAGGACTGCCACGTCCCCCAGGGTACCGGCACGCCGCGCATTGCCGCTCCGGTGAGCCGGGGCGGGCCGGCCGGCGGCCGTGAGCGCCTCGGCGTTCAGGCCGGGACGGGGGCCGAGGCGTGGGCGAGCGTGCCGTCGGCGCGCCGGAGGTAGAGGGTCAGGGTGTCGTCCGCCGTGGTCAGCCCGGGGTGGGAGGGGGTGCTGGCGGACACCGGCACCGCCGCCCACGTGCCGCCGTCGGAGACGGCGGCGGCCAGGGCCCCGTCGTCGGCGGGGGCGAGGACGAAGAGCCGGCCACCGGAGACGGCGGGTTCGGGGCGGCCCGTGGCGTCGAGGCCG
The DNA here is from genome assembly GCF_035918135.1 of Actinacidiphila glaucinigra. Lineage (NCBI taxonomy): Bacteria > Bacillati > Actinomycetota > Actinomycetes > Kitasatosporales > Streptomycetaceae > Actinacidiphila > Actinacidiphila glaucinigra. Next base: position 5,490,909 of record NZ_CP109144.1, on the reverse strand, counting down.
GTGACGATCTCGGAGGGGCGCCAGGCGCCGTTCGCGTACGGCAGGCGCAGCACGGCGCCGTCGGCCTTGCGGACGGCGAAGGCGTCGAGGGTGCCGGGTGCGGCCGAGACCAGGCCGGGGGCGGCGGTGACCCGGCCCGCGGTGGGGACCAGCGCCCAGGCGTTCCAGCGGCCGTCGACCCAGGAGGAGGTGACGAGGTCGCCGCCGGAGCAGCCGACCAGGTCGATCCGGCCGGGCGCGGAGGACGCGGCGGCGGGGGTCGTGGTGAACCGGGCGGGCTGGTCGACCTGGTACCAGTCGCCCCAGGCGCCGCCGCTCAGGGTCCGCCGGTACACCCGGTGGTCGGTGCCGAGGGCGAAGACGTCCAACTGCCCGGCGCGCGACGAGACGACCGAGGGGTCGTCGGCGACGCTTATCCCGGTGAGCCGGTGCCAGGTGCCGGAGGCCAGGTACCAGACGTTCTTGTCGCTGCCCCGGGTGAAGACGTGCGTCGTCCCGGACACGGAGATCGCGCGGGGGCCGCCGACCGGGTGCACGCCGCGGTCCGGGAAGCGGGGCAGCGACGTGTAGCCGGACCAGCTCAGCGCGGCCTCCTCGGCGGCGGTGCCCGCCGGGGTGCTGACGGCGCCCTGCGGGGAGGCGGCGGCGCCGGTGGGCGCGGTCGGGGTGGTCGAGGCCTGTCCGGAAGGCTTGTCCTCGCGGCTGTTGGAGCCGCCGTCGTCGTCCGAGCCGGAGGCCGCGATCGCCCAGCCGCCGAGCCCGACGACCAGCGCGGCGGCCGCCGCGGCACCGATCTTGACGCGGCGGCGCTGCAGCGCGTCGGGGACGGCGCGATGGCGGTGCCGCGCGTGCTGGCCGGGCACCGCGGCGGGCCGGCCGCCGGCCAGTTCCTCCGCGGTGGGCAGCTTGATGCTGGTGTGGGTGTCGCGCGTCGAGTCGGGTGCGGAGCCGCGGACCAGGGGCACGGCGCCGCGCGGCTGGTCGGCCGGCGGGTCGTAGGGCTCGGCGAGGGAACCGGACTCCCGGTCGTACACCTCCTCGCCGTGGTGGTCCCCGGGCGCGTCCACCTCCAGCGGGGGCAGCCCGGCGAGGGCGGGCAGCAGCTCGCGCAGCCGCGTGCCGACCTCGGCCGCCCTCAGCCGCGAGGCCGGGGCCTTGGCGAGGCACTGGGAGAGCAACTGCCACAGCTCGTCGGGCAGGTCGGGCAGCGGCGCGACCGACTCGGTGACGTGCCGGCGCAGCACCGCGCCCGGGTGGCCGCCGCCGAACGGCGTGAAGCCGGCGAGCAGCTCGTACAGGACGGTGGCGAGGGCGTAGATGTCGACGGAGGCGCGCGGCGGCAGGCCCTCGATGATCTCCGGGGCCAGATAGTCGGGGGTTCCGATGATGCGGGTGGCCCGGGTGCGGCGCGGGGAGTCGACCAGCCGCGCGATGCCGAAGTCGGTGAGGAGCGCCGGGGGCGCCCCGCCCGGTCCGGGCGGGGCGGCGGAGTCCAGCAGGACGTTCTCCGGCTTGACGTCGCGGTGGACGACGCCCGCCGCGTGGGCCGCGGCCAGGCCGTCGGCGACGTCCGCGGTGATGGAGACGGCCGCCTCGGGGGTGAGCCTGCGTTCGCGCTCCAGCCGGGAGCGCAGGTCGGTGCCGCGGACGAGGTCCATGACGAGCGCGAGGTCCGAGCCGTCGACCACCAGGTCGCGGATGCCGACGATGTGCGGGTGGTGGAGCGCCAGCAGGGCCGTGCGCTCCTGCACGAAGCGGCCGACGAGGTCCTGGTCGGAGGCGAGGTCCTCGCGCAGCAGCTTGATGGCGACCGGGCCCTCGGGGCCCTCGCCCAGCCACACGGTGCCGGCGGAACCCCGCCCCAGCACCTGGTGCGCGGTGTACCGGCTGCCGATCTTCCGTCCCAAGGCTGCTCCGACTCCTCCGACGTGCCGTCGTGTTGGCGACAAAGCTACGCGGATGCGAGCCGGTTGGGGGAACCTGACGGGGGTGAGTGCGGCTTCTCCGGGAGAAATCACCCTCCAGAAGTCGACAAATCACCAACACCGGCCCCACGGGGAGGTGACGGTGGGCCAGTTGACGTTGACGGCACCGGCTCAGCGGGGCGGCACGGCGTGGGCGGTGCCCGGCGCCGTGCCCGACCCCGAAGGGGTGCGCGGCGGTCCTACGGAGTGCCGCCGGAGGTCCCCGAGCCGCCGAGGCCCGAGACCCAGTCCCAGAAGTTCTCGACGCCGTCGCTCACGGTGCCCCACAGGCTCTTGCCGGTGTCCAGCCACTCCGGGACGGGGGTGAGGTACCAGACGAGCAGGACGATCACGATCAGCACGATGATCATGGTGAAACAGCCCTTGAGGCACCCGAGACCCGGAATCTTCATCGGGTTGGCGCTGCGCTGCCGCGGCTCGCGGTACGGGGCGGGCTCCGGCGCGGACGGGCGCTGGGGCTCGTACCGCTGGTGCTGCGGCTGCTCGTAGCGCGGCGCGGGCTGCTGCTGCGGCCGCGGCGCGTACTGCTGGGGCTGGGGCTGCGGGGCCCGCTGGGCGTACTGCTGCGGATGCGGCTGCGGCGCGTAGCCGGGCTGCGCCGGCTGCCGGTACTGGGGCTGCTGCGGCCGCTGCTGCTGGTACCCCTGCGGGGGCTGCGGCGGCTGCTGCGACTGCGGCTGCTGGGAGGCCTGCCGGCGCGGCCTGCGGCGCAGCGGGTCCTGCTCCGGGTCCAGGTACTGGATCTCGGTCTGCTCGGCGCGCGCACGGGCGCGGTTGAGCTGCGACTCCCACGGGTGCGGGCCCTGCGGGGCACCGGAGTCCGGCGGCCCGTCCGGCACCGGCGGCATCACGCGGGTGCCGTCGCCGGCCCCGGCCGATGCAGAGCCGCCCGGGATCACCCGGGTCGCGTCGGCCGCGCCCGCCGCGGAGGCGGGCAGGACGCTGGTGGCGGCATTCGGGTCGTACGGGTCGTACCCGCCGACGGGCGACCGGTTCGGCAGGACCTGCGTGGGGTCGGCGGTGTCCGGCGGGACGAGCGGGGTGTCCGGGACGGTGGCGGGGGACGGGTCCGGCGCGAGCAGCGCGGCGACGCCGAGCGCCGCCTCGGACTGCGCCGGGGAGGAGTGCACGCCGACGCCCGCCGCGACGACGCGCAGGGCGCGCGCCAGGTTCTCCGCGCTGGGCCGCTCCCCGGGCTCCTTGCGCAGGCAGCGCTCGATGACCGTCCACAGCGGCTCGGGCACGGTGGAGGGCCGGCGCGGCTCCTCGCTCAGGTGCTGGTGCAGCACCTCGAGCGCGCTCTCGCCCCTGAAGGGCGGGCGCCCGGTGACCAGTTCGTACAGGAGGATGCCCGCGCCGTAGATGTCCACGGCCGAGGTCTGCGGACGGCCCTGGGCCGACTCCGGCGCTATGTAGGCGGGCGTGCCGACGAACTCGTGGGTGCGGGTGACGCCGGGTGAGTCCGCCAGCCGCGCGATGCCGAAGTCGGTCAGCATCGGGTGCATCTGCTGGGTGCCGTCCGGGCCCGCGACGGTGGCGAGCAGGACGTTGGCGGGCTTCAGGTCGCGGTGCACCACGCCGTCGGCGTGGCTGGCGGCCAGCGCGTCGGCCACGGCGGCGGTCAGCAGCGCGGCGCCGACCGGCGAGAACGGGCCGTTCTCGCGCAGATGGCGGTAGAGGTCGGGGCCCTCGATCAGGTCCATCACCAGGGCGAGCAGCTCACCCTCCACGACCAGGTCGCGGACCCGGACGATGTGCGGATGGCGCAGCCGCAGCAGGACCGAGCGCTCCCGCAGGAAGCGCATGACGATGTCGGGATCGCTCGCCAGCTCTTCCTTGAGCACCTTGATCGCGACGGTCTCGCCGGTGTCCCGCACCTGGGACCGCCACACGGTGCCCGTGGCTCCGCGCCCGAGCGGCTCCACCAGTTCGTATCTGCTGCCTACCGGCCGCACGTTCGCGCTCCCTGGATCTTGGCCTGGTCCGTGGCCTGTTTCGCCCACTGTAGTGCCGCCACGTGGGAGCGGGGCTGCGTTCCGGTACGGGGCGTGTGTGGGGTTAGGACGCGGGGTACGGTCGTTTGGTTGCTTTTTCTGCCCAATGCTGACCATTCAAGATCGCAAAGGTGGGCACCGGCGGCGAGCTGTCGGCGGCGGGTGGGAGGATGCGTGTCGCGGATCGCGTATCGCCGAGCAAGCTGGTCCAGCTGAGCAAGGGGAGCCCACCGGTCCGCTCTTGTACGTGTCGACGTCCCGGGCAGGGCGGGGTGGGGTCGGGGGCCCGCGCCTCGGTGGATCCGGGCAGAAGGGACCGTGGACGGAGATGCAGATCCGGCTGACCGTTCTCGGGCCGCGCGGCGGCCGCGCGGCGCGCTCCTGCGACGTGCTGGTCACCGCACCCGCGGGCACACCCCTCGGTGCGGTGGCAGGCGCCCTGGCGTCCGGCTCGGGTGGTTCCGGCCAGCCCGCGCGGGCCGGGAAGTCCACGCCCCCGCTCTACGCGGGCGCCGAGCGACTGGACCCGGCGACCGCCGTCCTCGGGGTGCCGCCGCTGCTCGACGGCGCGGTCCTGTCGCTGCACGCGCCCGCCGACGGGCACGACGGCGGACGCCCGACGGCCGCCGCCCGGCTGCACGTCGTCGGCGGGCCCGACGCGGGCGGCGTCCACCTGCTGCAGGGCGGCCGGATCCGGGTCGGCCGGTCCGTGGACGCGGACGTGCCGCTGGACGACCCCGACGTCTCCCGGCTGCACTGCGCCGTCACGGTGGACGGCGAGGGCCGGGTCACCGTCGTCGACCTCGGCTCCACCAACGGCACCGCCCTGGACGGCGCTCCCGTGGGCGAGCGCGCGGTCCCCTTCCCCGCCGGCGCGCTGCTGCGGATCGGCGAGTCGACCCTCCGGCTGGAGCCGGCGCCCCCGGGCTCGACCGTCCCTCCGCCGCCCGCCTCCATCCCCGCCATCCCCGACGCCGAGGGGCACCTCCAGGTGACCCTCCCCCCGACCTCCTGGCCGGACACCGGCCGCGTGGCGACCTGGCAGCCCGCCCGCCCCGCCGACGGCACCGCCGAGCGGCCCGGGACGCGCGCAGCCGGGCCCTCCGACGGCCCGACGACCACCGGCACCGGGTCCGGGAGCGTCGGCGCGGGCATCCCCGCCGCACCCGCGCCCGGGGAGGACCGGGCGGAGGCCGCGCCGGACGGCCCGGTCCGGCGGGACACCCCGCAGCGCGGCCTGTCCGAGCAGACCCGCGGCGTCGCGCTGCCCCAGGGCCGCCGCGGTGGCGGGCGGGCCGCGGAGGCCGGCAGCCGGATGGCCGGGGCGATAGGGAGCTGGGCCAGGCGCCTGGCCGCCGGCCGCGGCGCCCCGGGCGCCGACGGCCACGAGGGCGGCGGGACGACGTACGACCTGACCGACGCCGCGGCGCTGCGCGAGCGCTGGCCCGATCCGGCGGCCGTGCTGCTCACCGCGCTCGGGCCCGGACCGCGGCTGTGGGAGCGCGCCCTCGGCCATCCCGACCTGCTCACGGTCCGGCTCGGCACCGCGGACCTGACCGCCGAGGACGGCTTCCGGACGCTGCCCGCCGTGCCGTTCACCGTCGACCTGCGCGACCCGCACACCCATGTGCTGGGCCTCGCCGGACCGCGCCCCCGGCTGTCCGGTCTGGCCCGCTCCGTGATCGCCCAGTTGTGCGCCCTGCATCCGCCCGGCGCGCTGGAGGTCGCCCTGATCAGCGCCGACCGCTCCCGTCCCGCCGAACAGCGGGCCGAGGAGTGGGGGTGGCTGTACTGGCTGCCGCATCTGCGCCCGGCGCACGGCCAGGACTGCCGGCTGCTCACGGCGTCGGACCGGGAGCAGGCCGAGGCCCGCGTCGCCGAGGTCGTCCGGCGCATCGAGGAGGGCCCCCTCGGCGCGGGCTGGGCGACGGCCACCCCCGAGGAGGTGGCCGAGGCCGCGGCGCGCCGCGAGGGCCCGTACACGCTGCTGGTCGTGGACGGCGACCCGGGCTCGGCCTACCTGCGCGAGGCCGCCGGCCGTATCGCGGCCGCCGGGCCGTCGGTCGGGGTGCACCTGCTGTGCCTGGCCGAGAGCCCGGAGCGGCTGGCCGCCCGCTGCGGCGCCGTCGCCGTGCTGGAGGGCGACGTCGCGACGATGCTGCGGATGGAGCCGCACGGCCCCGAGCACATGACGATGGAGGCGGTGTCGGCTGCGTGGGCCGAGCGTTTCGCCCGGGCGCTGGCCCCGCTGCGCGAGGGCGACGCCGCGCCGCGCCGTACACGTTCCGCGCTGCCGCCCACGGCCCGGCTCCTGGACGAGCTGGACCTGGCGCTCGCCACCCCCGCGAAGATCACCACCCGCTGGGCCGGGCCCGCCCCCTCCGGCGGCTCCGCCGCGGCCGTCCTGGGCGCCGGGCCCGAGGGCCGGGTCCTGGTCGACCTGGTCGCCGAGGGACCGCATCTGCTGGTCGGCGGCGCGGCGGGCTCCGGCAAGACCGAGCTGCTGCGCTCGGTGGCCGCCGCCCTGTCCGCCGGCGAGCGGCCGGACCGGTTGGCCCTCGTCCTGGTCGACGGCGCCGGGACGGAACGCGGCGAGGGGCTGCGCACCTGCACCGACCTGCCGCACGTCTCCACCTATCTGTCCGCCTGCGACCCGGTGCGGATGCGCGAGTTCGCGCAGGCGCTCACGGCGGAGCTGAAGCGCCGTGACGAGCTGCTGGACGGGGCCGACTTCGGGCAGTGGCACGAGCGCCGCCGGCTGCCCGTGGTGCCGCGCCAGGCGGAGCCGGGCCACGCCCCGGCCACCGCGGCGGACCCCCAGGTGCGCGGCGCGGTGCGGGTGCGGACCCGCACCACCGAGCCGCTGCCCCGGCTGGTCGTCGTGGTGGACGACTTCGACGTGCTGGTCGCCCCCGCCCTCGGCAGTCCCGGCCGGCCGGCCGCGGGCTCGGTGGTCCGCGCCCTGGAGAGCGTGGCGCGCGACGGCGAGCGCCTCGGCGTCCACCTCGTCGCCGCGACCGGCCGCCCCGAGCGCACCGCGGGCACCCACACCGACGACTCGGCGCGGCTGCGGATCGCGCTGCGCACCGAGGAGCCGGAGTCGGCCGCGCTGCTGGTCGCCGTCGAGGAGCCGGCGACCGTCGACGACGCCCTGCCGGGCCGCGGTTACCTGCGCCGGCCGGACGGTGCCGTCACCGCCTTCCAGGCCGGCCGGGTCAGTGGCCGGATCCCGCGGACGGCGACCCTGCGGCCCACGGTGGTCCCGCTGGAGTGGGACCGCATGGGCGATCCGCCGACCCGCCGCCCGGTCCGCGAACTGGGCAACGGCCCCACCGACCTCGCTCTGCTGGCCAGTGCCCTGCAGCGGGCCGCGGAGTCCGCGGCGGCCGATCCGGTGCCGCCGCTGCTCTGATCCGTCCCGGCCCCCGCGCCCGCCCGAACGGCCGATCACATGACGGTCACAATCCAACCGCCGTGCGCTGAGGCGCTATTGCGGCGGTTATCAGACAGGGCGTAGGACTGAACGCGGAACAGCGGATGACGCGGGGACGGGACGCCCGGCGCAGCTGCCACGGCCATGCGGCGGGCTGCCACCGCGGCGCGGGTCCGCGCTGAGGGGATGGGCAGGCACATGCGGACATCCAGCAGGCGCACGCGCGGTACACGCCGGACGGTCATCGCCGTCGTGGCGACGGCCGCCCTGGCGCTGACGGCCGCCGGGTGCGGCGGAGGCGACGACGACAAGGGCACCCCCGACGGCGGCGGGAGCAGTTCCGGCGGGAGCGGGAGCGTCTCGCTGCCGGACCTCAAGGGCCAGAAGCTCGAGGTCGCGGCGGTGTGGACCGGGCCGGAGCAGAAGAACTTCCAGAAGGTGCTGGACGAGTTCACCAAGCGCACCGGGGCCGAGGTCGGCTTCGTGCCCACCGGCGACAACGTCTCCACCTTCCTCGGCACGAAGATCGAGGGCGGCCGGCCGCCGGACGTCGCGTTCCTGCCGCAGGTCGGCGTGTTGCGGCAGTTCGCGCAGAAGGGCTGGCTGAAGCCGCTCTCCTCCGACGTCCAGGCGCAGCTCGACAAGAACTTCAGCGCGGGCTGGAAGGACCTCGGCGCGTACGAGGGCAAGCAGTACGGCGTCTACGCCAAGGCCGCCAACAAGTCGCTGGTCTGGTACAACACCGCGGCCTTCGAGAACGCCGGGATCTCCGAACCTCCGGGGACCTGGGAGGACTTCCTCCAGACCGCCGAGACCCTCTTCGAGTCGGGCACTCCCCCGGTATCGGTCGGCGGCGCGGACGGCTGGACCCTCACCGACTGGTTCGAGAACGTCTACCTCTCCCAGGCCGGCCCGGAGAAGTACGACCAGTTGGCCGAGCACAAGATCAAGTGGACCGACCCCTCGGTGAAGGACGCGCTCACCACCCTCGCCCAGCTCTTCGGCAAGAAGGACCTGATCGCCGGCGGGCAGAGCGGCGCGCTCAAGACCGACTTCCCGAAGTCCGTGACGCAGACCTTCACCGGCAACCCGCCGAAGGCCGCCATGGTCTACGAGGGGGACTTCGTCGGCGCGTTCATCGGCGACAACACCAAGGCGAAGGTCGGCGAGGACGCCAAGGTCTTCCCCTTCCCCGCAGTGGGCTCCGGCAAGGCGCCGGTGGTCAGCGGCGGTGATGTCGGCGTGGCGCTGAAGGACACCAAGGGCGCGCAGGCGCTGCTGACCTTCCTCGCCTCCACCGACGCGGCGAAGGTGTGGGCCTCCTCGGGCGGCTTCGTCTCGCCGAACAAGTCGCTGGACCTGTCGGCCTACCCGAACGAGGTCTCCCGCTCGATCGCGGAGGGACTGGTCGCGGCGGGCGACGACTTCCGTTTCGACATGTCCGACCAGGCCCCCGCGGCCTTCGGCGGCACCGCGGGCAAGGGCGAGTGGAAGGACCTGCAGGACTTCCTGCGGAACCCCTCCGACGTCGCCGGCGCGCAGGCCAAGCTGGAAGCGGACGCCGCCAAGGCGTACGCCGGCTAGGCGGCCGCGATGGCGACGGCGGCCACGGCGAAGGGGCCGGCCGCTTCCGGCGGCGCGCCCTCCGCCGGGGGCAAGAGCGTCATGGGCACCCGGCGCTGGGTGGCGGGCCTGTTCCTGCTGCCCGCGCTGGTGCTGCTGGGCGCGCTGGTGGTGTACCCCATCGGGTACACCACCTGGCGCAGCCTGTTCGACAAGGCGGGCTCGGGTTTCGTGGGCCTGCACAACTACGCCTCGGTCTTCAGCGACGACAGCACCCTGACGGCGCTGCGGAACACCGCGGTCTGGGTGGTCGTGGCGCCGGTGCTGGCCACGGCCCTCGGGCTGGTCTTCGCGGTGCTGACCGAGCGGGTGAGCTGGGGCACCGCCTTCAAGCTGGTCGTCTTCATGCCGATGGCGATCTCGATGCTGGCGGCCGGGATCATCTTCCGGCTGGTGTACGAGCAGGACCCGGCGCGCGGCGCGGCCAACGCCGTCGTGGTCGGCGTCCACGACACCTTCGCCGAGTCCTCGGCGTACCCGGGGGCCCGGCCGCGGCCGAACGGCTCGCTGGCGGCCTCCGGCGGCGGCTCGTACACCACCCGGGACGCCGCCGGGGAGGGGACGGCGGTCGGGCTGCCGCTGATCGGCGTCCCCGCCGCGAAGCTGCCCGCGGGCACCGCGGACGCCCGGCCGGCCGCCGCCGGGCCCGGGGTGTCCGGCACCGTGTGGCTGGACTTCAAGCCGGGCGGGGGCGGCGAGCCCGGTGTGATCGACGCCGGTGAGAAGGCGCTGGAGGGGGTGAAGGTCGAGGCCGTGCGGGACGGACGGGTGGTGGCCTCCGCCACCTCCGGCACCGACGGCACCTTCTCGCTGCCCGCCTCGGCGGCCGACGCCCGACTGCGGCTGCCGGCCTCGAACTTCGCGGAGCCGTACAACGGTGTCGACTGGCTCGGCCCCACCCTGGTGACGCCCGCCATCATCGGGGCGTATCTGTGGATGTGGGCGGGCTTCGCCATGGTGCTCATCGCGGCGGGCCTGGCCGGGGTGCCGCGGGAGCTGATGGAGGCGGCGCGCATCGACGGCGCCAACGAGTGGCAGGTCTTCCGCAGGATCACCGTGCCGCTGCTGGCTCCCGTGCTGGTCGTGGTCGTCGTGACACTGATGATCAACGTGATGAAGATCTTCGACCTGGTCTACATCGTCGCCCCCGACACCTCGAAGGACGAGGCCAACGTGCTGGCCCTGCAGCTGTACCTGTCCTCCTTCGGGGCCGGCAACGACCAGGGCGTGGGCAGCGCGATCGGTGTGATCCTGCTGCTGCTGGTCGTCCCGGTCATGGTCTTCAACATCCGCCGACTGCGCAGGGAGGCCCGACGATGACGACCGTCGCAGGCACAGCGGAACCGGCGGAACCGGCGGAACCGGCGGGCCCGGCCGAGGCGCGGGCCGTCCCGGCCGCCGCCAGGCAGTCCCTCGCCTCGCGGGTCGTGGCCCGTACCGGCGGCGGGGCGCTGAGGGTCCTCCTCGTGCTGGTGGCCCTGTTCTGGCTGATGCCGACCGTCGGGCTGCTGATCTCCTCCTTCCGGGGGCCGGTGGACATCGCCGACTCCGGCTGGTGGAAGGTGTTCACCGCGCCCTCGCAGCTGACCGTCACCAACTACCGGGAGCTGCTCGGCAACGACGCCGTCACCTCCTCGCTGGTCAACACCGCGCTGATCACGGTGCCGGCCACGTTGCTGGTGGTGGTGATCGGGGCGCTGGCGGGCTACGCCTTCGCCTGGATGGAGTTCCCGGGCCGGGACTGGCTGTTCCTCCTGGTGGTGGGGCTGCTGGTGGTGCCGGTGCAGATCGCGCTCATCCCGGTGGCGAAGCTGTTCGGGGAGATCGGGATCTTCGGCGACATCATCGGCGTGGTGCTCTTCCACGTCGGCTTCGGCCTGCCGTTCGCCGTCTTCCTGCTGCGCAACTTCTTCGCGGAGATCCCGCGGGAGCTGCTGGAGGCGGCGCGGCTGGACGGCGCGGGCGAGCTGCGGCTGTTCGCCCGCGTGATCATGCCCCTGGGCGGCCCGGCGATCGCCTCGCTGGGCATCTTCCAGTTCCTGTGGGTGTGGAACGACATGCTGGTGGCGCTGATCTTCTCCAACACCGGCTCTCAGCCGGTCACGGTCGCCCTGCAGCAGCAGGTCCGGCAGTTCGGCAACAACATCGACGTCCTGGCGCCGGGGGCCTTCGTGTCGATGGTGGTCCCGCTGGTCGTCTTCTTCGCCTTCCAGCGCCAGTTCGTCTCCGGCGTCATGGCGGGCGCCGTGAAGTAGCCCCGTAAAGCACCGCAGGTCAGGGGGCAACACTCCGTCGCCGGACGGGTCGCCGTACGCGGCGCATGCCCGGGATATAACGGGCATACGCCGCGTAAGCCGACATTACGGATGTGCTGCCTTGCCCCGGTTCAGCGTCATCGTGCCCGCCCACAAGGTGCAGGCCTACCTGCACGAGTGCCTGGAGTCCGTGCTCGGGCAGAGCTTCTCGGACTTCGAGGTGATCGCCGTCGACGACCGCTCCCCCGACGCCAGCGGCGCCATCCTCGACGCCTTCGCGGCCCGCGACCGCCGGGTGACCGTCCTGCACCTGAAGGAGAACGTGGGCCTCGGCCCGGCCCGCAACGCCGGAACGGCCCGCGCCACCGGGGACTACCTGCTCTTCCTCGACAGCGACGACACCCTCGCCCCCGGCTCCCTGCAGGCCCTCGCCGACCGCCTGAAGGAGACCGCCGAGCCGGACGTGCTGGTCTACGACTACGCCCGCACCTACTGGGACGGCCGCGTCGTGCGCAACCAGCGCGCCGCACTGCTCGCCCAGGACGGCCGCCCCGCCGGGCCCCTCGACGACCGCCCCGAACTTCTGCGGCTGCTGCCGGTCGCCTGGAACAAGGCCTACCGGCGGGAGTTCGTCCAGCGCTGTGACGCCGCCTTCCCGCCCGGCTGGTACGAGGACGTCGCCTGGACCTACCCCCTGCTGCTCGCCGCCCGCAGCATCGCGGTGCTCGACCGGGTCTGCGTGCTCTACCGGCAGCGCCGCCGGGGCAGCATCCTGCGCACCACCAGCAGCCGGCACTTCGACGTCTTCGACCAGTACGACCGGGTCTTCGCCTTCCTCGACCGCAACCCCGCCCTCGACGGCTGGCGGCCCGCCCTCTTCGGCCGGATGACCGACCACCTGCTGGCGGTCTACAACACACCGGGCCGGCTGCCCCGCTCGTCGCGCGGCCTGTACTTCCGGCGCTGCAGCCTCCACTTCCGCCGCTACCAGCCCCAGGAGACCGGCGCCCGCCCGCACGGCGTCCCCGGCGGCACCCGGCGGCTGCTCGTGCGGCTCGGCGCGCGGCAGGTCTTCGACGCCGTGCGCGCCGCCAACGCGCTGCGCAGGAGACTGCGGCGGCTGGTGAAGGACACCGCGCGGGCGGCCCGGGAGGCGGGCCTGCGGCTGCACTACCGGATCCAGCGGCACCGCCCCCTCGACCCGGACCTCGCGGTCTTCGCGGCCTGCCGCTACGGCGGCTACGGCGGCGACCCCGCCGCCCTGGAGGCCGCCGTCCGCGACCTGGCGCCGCACCTGCGCACCGCGTGGATCACGACCCCGGCGTACGCGCACACCCTGCCGCGCGGCGTACGCCGGCTCCAGCCCGGCTCGCCCGCCTACTGGACGGCGCTGGCGCGCGCCGCCTACCTGGTCAACGACGTCAACTTCCCGCACGCCTACCGCAAGCGGCGCGGCCAGATGAACCTCCACACCCACCAGGGCACCCCGCTCGGCCGCACGGGCCTGGACCTCCAGGGGCACCCGGCCGCCTCGGCGGGCCGGGACTTCGCCCGGATGCTCGCCCACACCGACCGCTGGGACTTCTGCCTGTCCGCCAACCGGCACTCGACGGTGGTCTGGGAACGGGCCTACCCCGCCGGCTACACCACCCTGGAGCACGGCCGGCCCGGCAACGACGTCCTGCTGCGCGCCGACGCCGACGACGTACGGCGGATCCGCGCCGGCCTCGGCATCCCCGCGGAGTCCACCGCGATCCTGTACGCCCCCGCGCACCGCGACTACCGGCGCGGCTTCCACCCGCCCGTCGACCTGGTCCGCCTCGCCCGCGAACTCGGCCCCGGCCACGTCGTGCTGTACCGGGCGCCGGACGGCCACGCCGGCACGGGCACGCTGCCCGAGGGGCTGCCGGACACCGTGCTGGACGTCTCCGCCCACCCCTCGGTCCAGGAGCTGTGCCTGGCCGCGGACGCCCTGGTGACCGACTACTCCCCCCTGATGTTCGACTACGCCGGCCTCGACCGCCCCATCGTGGTCCACGCCGGGGACTGGACGGCCTACCGGGCCGCCCGCGGCACCTACTTCGACATCACCGCCGAAGCCCCCGGGCCGGTCGCCCGCAGCGAGGACGAGCTCCTGTCCATCCTCACCACCGACATCTGGCGCGGCCCCCGTTCCGCCCAGTTGCGGGCGGCGTTCCGGGCCCACTTCTGCCCGTACGACGACGGCCACGCCGCCGAGCGGGTCGTACGCCGCGTCTTCCTCGGCGAGGACGGCGGGGAGCCCGCCGTCCTCCCCCCGGAGCGCCGCACCCCCGCCCCGCCGGCCCGCCCCTGAGGCCTCATCCCGGCGGCGGGGCGGGGGTGCGCTCGTCCGCCTTGAGGACGGGCAGCAGCTCGGGTTCGCCCAGCAGCACCCGCCGTACGACGCGTTCGGCGGCGCGGCCGTCGTCCCAGGGGCAGAAACGGGCCCGGAAGGCCGCCCGCAGTTCGGCGGAACCGCGCGAGGACCACGCCCCGGAGCGGAAGGCGGCGGCGATCGCGGCCTCGTCGCGGGCGACGACGCCCGGGGTGTCGCCGGGGCGCCCGGAGACCAGGTCGAAGTAGACCCCGCGGGCGGCCCGGTAGACCTCCCAGTCGGCGGAGTGCACGACGATCGGGCGGTCCAGGCCGGCGTAGTCGAACATCAGTGACGAGTAGTCGGTGAGCAGGGCGTCGGAGGCCAGGCACAGCTCCTCCAGCGGCGTGTGCGCGGAGACGTCCAGCGCCCCCTCCGGCAGCGCCGCCGGGCCGGCCCCGGAGTGGAAGTAGTGCGCGCGGACCAGCACCAGGTACTCCCGCCCCAGCGCCCGGCACAGCCGGGCGAGGTCCAGCTGCGGGACGAACTCCCGCTGGTAGTCGCGGTGCGTCGGGGCGTACAGGATCGCCCTGACCCCGTCCGGGATGCCCAGCCGGGCCCGGATCCGCCGCACGTCGTCGGCGCCGGCCGTGAAGTAGGCGTCGTTGCGCGGGTATCCGGTGGGCAGCGTCAGGTAGCCGCCGGGGTAGACCCGCTCCCAGACCTCGCTGGAGTGGGGGTTGGCGGACAGGGAGTAGTCCCACTGGTCCGCGTGGTCCAGCAGCCGGCGGAAGCTCATGCCCTTGGCCACCGCCGGGTGGGCGCGCAGGTCCATGCCCATGTGCTTGAGCGGGGTGCCGTGGTGGGTCTGCAGGTAGACCTGGCCGGGGCGCTTGACGACCTCCCCGGTGAAGTTGGCGTTGTTCACCAGGAAGCGGGCGCGGGCCAGCAGTTCCCAGTAGCGGCGGGAGTTCGCCTCCACCCGGTCGACGCCCTCGGGGACCTCGTCCTGCGCACCGCGCCGGACCACCCACACCCCGTGCAGGTGCGGGGCCAGCTCGCGGGCCTTGCGGTAGATCGCGGCGGGGCTGCACAGCACCCCCCGGTTCCAGTACGCCGCGTACACCACCAGGTCGTCGTCGAGCGGGCGCCGGCGCTCCAGGGCGTACCAGCGGCGGTACACCTCGCGGGCGGCGGCGTTGCGGCGGGCGCGCAGCCGCCGGGCGGCGTGGGCGCGCAGCTCCGCGGCGCGGTGGGCGGCGAAGGTGCCGGGCAGCCCGGCGCGGCGGAAGAAGGCGGCGCGGTCCTGCGGGCGCAGCCGCCCGGGGTCGTCCAGGACGGCCGTGAGGCGCCGGTCCCGCTCGGCGCGCAGCACCGGCAGGTCGTGCCGGGCCAGCAGGGTGTCGTACCGGTCGGCCAGGGCGAGGTGCTGCGGGCCCGGCGTGCTGGAGAAGCTGCCGTGGCGGCGTCTGCGCCAGGTGACGCAGACCCGGTCCAGGCAGGCGATGCGCGGAGCGGCGAGCAGCATCTCGTACGCCACCGGGACGTCCTCGTACGGCCCGGAGCCGAAACCGAAGCCGGCCCAGTAGTCGCGCCGCACCACCCGGTTCCAGGCGGCGGGCAGGACCGTCAGGCACTCGGGGCGCTCGGTGGCCCGGAAGACGGCGTGCCCGGCGAGGGCGGCGGCGTGCAGGAAGGGGCCGTCCCCGCTCTCCGTACGGTGCTCCCACACGTCGAGCCGGTCGTGGTCGAAGAGCAGGACCTCCGGGTCGCCGGTGGACCGCAGCCGTGCGTCCAGGGCGGCCAGGGCTCCGGGCGCGAGGAGGTCGTCGGCGTCGAGGAAGAGCAGGTAGTCGCCGCTGGCGCGGGCCGCGCCGGCGTCCCGGGCCGGGCCCGGGCCGGCGTTGCGGGGCTGCCGCAAGGGGAGCACCCTGGGGTCGGCGGCGGCGACCTCCTCGACGACGGCGGCCGCTCCGTCGGGCGAGCAGTCGTCGACCGCGATGAGCTCCAGGTCCGCGTACCGCTGCCCGAGCACCGACTCCAGGCACGCGCGGACGTAGCCCTGTGCCTTCCATACCGGGACGATCACGCTGAACCGAGGCATAGGGCCGAGGGTAAGCAGGACCGGCCCCCGGCGCCCGGTGGATCACCCGAAAGGCGCAGGCGAGGTGACCGAGGAGGCGGTCGCGAGTTGAACCCCTCGCCCCCTGTCGCCCTCGTCCGGAAAGGGCCACGTCACCATGGTGTCGCGCACGCCCCGCCTCACGGTCGTCGTTCCGGTCCACAATGTCGAGAGCTGGCTGGAGGAGTGCCTGCGCTCGGTGGCCGCCCAGACCTTCGACGCGCTCGACGTGGTCATGGTCGACGACGGCTCCACCGACTCCGGTCCGGAGATCGCCCAGGGCTTCGCCGACCGCGACCCCCGCTTCCGCCTCGTCCGGCAGGACAACGGCGGACTGGGCCACGCCCGCAACACCGGCACCCGCCACGCCGATCCACGCACCGAGTACCTGTGCTTCCTGGACAGCGACGACATCGTGCCGCCGCGCGCCTACGAGAACCTGGTGGGGCTGCTGGACGGCTCGGGTTCGGACTTCGCGACGGGCAACGTGTGGCGGCTGACCGCCGACGGGCGCAGCCAGGCCTGGCAGCACCGGGACATGACCCGCACCGTCACCGGCACCCACATCACCCGGGACCTGAGCCTGCTGTCGGACCGGGTCGCCTGGAACAAGGTCTTCCGCCGCTCCTTCTGGGAGCGCCACCGCCTCGCCTTCCCCGAGGGCGTGCTCTACGAGGACACCCCGCTCACCATCCCCGCGCACTTCCTGGCCGACGCCGTCGACGTGGCCCACGAGCACGTCTACTACTGGCGGATCCGCGAGGGCTCCATCACCCGGCGCCGCACCGACGTCAAGGGCGTGCGCGACCGGATCGCCGCCGTCGACCACGTCAGCCGCTTCCTCGGCGACCCGGCCCGCACCCGCTGGACCTCCTTCAAGCGGGCCTACGACCGCTCGGTCCTCACCGACGACCTGCTCTACTTCATCGACGCCCTGCCGATGGCCGGCCCCGAGTACCGGCGGGTCTTCATGGACCGCTGCCGGGACTGGCTCACCCGGGTCGACCCCACCCTCTTCCCCGAACTGCCCGCCGGGCTGCGCATCAAGTGGCACCTGATCCTCAAGGACCGCCTCGACGACCTGCTGGCGGTGCTCGACCACGAGCAGCGCAACTCCGCCGGCTTCGGCGTCGCCGGCCCGCCGCTGCGCAAGCGGGCGGTGCTGCGCGGCGCGGACGGCGGCCGGATCGCCCTGCCGGCCGCCGCGGCCCGGCTGCGGCGCGCCGACTTCCCGGTGCGGGCGCGGGTGCGCGAGGTGGTGCGGGAGAACGGCCGGCTCGTCCTGCGCGGCTACGCCTACCTGCGCAACATCGACGCGGACCGCAAGGGTGCCGCGCACATCACCGCCGTCGCCGTCCACGGCCACGGCCGCCGGGCCAAGGTGGTGCTGCTGCCCGTCAGGATCCGGCAGGAGCCCGCCGCGACCCTCAACTCGCGCCAGGAGGAACACTGCTACGACTGGTCGGGCTTCGAGATCACCATCGACCCGGCGCGGCTGACCACCGGCCGCCGCCAGGGCGAACCACGGGCCGGCCGCTGGCAGCTCGGGGTGGTCGTCGCGGCGAAGGGGGTCATCCGCAAGGCGGGCCTGCGGGCCGCGGACGCGGGCTCGGGGGCGTCCCCGCCGTCGTACGCGGCCGGCGGCGGCATGCGGCTCGTGCCGTACTACCGGCAGGGCCGGCTGCACCTGTCGGTGGAGCCGGAGGTGCGGCGGCTGACCGCGCACCGGCCGGCAGCCGGCGGCACCTCGGTGGAGCTGGACTTCACGGGCGCGCCGCAGGCGACGGCGGTACGGCTGACGCACTCCGCGACGCCCACCGTGCTGGAGTACCCGCTGGAGCCCCTGGCCTCCGGGGAGGCGGACGACGGCGTCCGCCGGGCCCGCGTGCCCCTCGCCGACCTGACGGCCGCCCGGCCCGCGCTGGACGCCGGGCCGAAGGAGATCCGCCCCGAGGACACCGACAGCTGGGACGTCGCACTGCTGCGCCCCGGGCACGCCGACCCCGTCCACCTCGACGGGGCGCTGCCCGCCGGGCACTACGACCTGGGCACCGACCCCCGCCTCGGGGGGACGCCGCGGCGGCTGCTCGTCGAGGCGAAGGCGTCGGGGAAGCTGGTGCTGCGCGACCGCACCCCGCAGCCGGTGGCGGACGCCATCGGCTGGACCGCCGAGGGCGCCCTGGTCGTGGCGGGGCGCCTCGCCCCCGGCTCGGCGCCCGGCCCGGCCGAACTGGTGCTGCGGCACGGCACCCACCGCGTGGAGCACGCCGTCCCCGTCCAGGCCGACGGCGTACCGGGACGGCGGCCCGGCCTCCCGCCGCCGTCCAGCGCCATCCCGCCGCTGCCGTATCCACCGGAGGAGGGGCCGGGCCCGGACGAGGGGCGCCGGTTCACCGCCACCCTGCGCCCCGGCGCGCTGGAGTCCCTCGCCGGCACCGTCCCGCTGCCCGCCGGCCGCTGGTACCTGCTCCTGCGCGACGGGGCCGGCACGGAAGCGGCGGTACGGGTCGCGCCCGGGGTCTTCGAGGCGCTGCCGATGGCGGCGGAGGCGGGCGGCAAGTCCTTCTCCGTCGACCGCCGCTTCCACGACCGGCTGTTCCTCGACGCCCGGCCCACGGTGCCGGAGCCGCAGCGCGGCCCGTACCGGCAGCGGGTGCTGCGCGAGAGCCACCACCCCCGCACCCGCGGCCTGCCGCGCCGCGAGGCGGTGCTGTACAGCGCCTTCGACGGGCGGGCGTACGGGGACTCGCCGCGCGCCGTCCACGAGGAACTGCTGCGCCGCCGCGCGGCGGACGGGCTGGAGCACCTGTGGGTGGTCAGGGACGGGCAGGCTCCCCCGCCGGCGACCGCGCGGCCCGTCGTGCTGCACAGCGCCGCCTGGTACGAGGCGCTCGCCCGCAGCCGCTACGTCGTCACCAACACGCACCTGCCGCAGTGGTTCGTGCGCCGCCCGGACCAGACCGTACTGCAGACCTGGCACGGCACCCCCCTCAAGAGGACGGGCCGGGACCTCGCCGCGACCCTGTGCGCCGACCTGGTGCACCTGCCCCGCCCGCCGCGCGACCCGGGCGCCCAGTGGAGCCTGCTGCTGTCGCCGAACGCCCAGAGCACCCCGCTGCTGCGCGCCGCGCTCGGCTACGACGGCCCGGTCGCCGAGACGGGACTTCCCCGCACCGACGTGCTCTTCGCCGACGACCGCGACAAGGTCGCCGCCGCGCTGCGCGACCGGCTGCGGATCCCCAAGGACCGCACCGTCGTGCTGTACGCGCCGACGCGCCGCGACGACCTGGCGTACGACGCCGAGCACTACCGCATGTCGCCGCACCTGGACCTGGCGGAGGCCGAACGGGCCCTGGGCGCCGACCATGTGCTGCTCCTCCGCTCCCACCCCCTGGTCGCCGACCGCGTCCGCACCCCGCGCTCCGGGTTCGTACGCGACGTGTCCTCCCACCCGGACGTGGCGGAGCTGCTGCTGGCTGCCGACGTCCTGGTCACCGACTACGCGTCACCCGCGGCCGACTTCGCCAACACCGGCCGCCCGATGCTCTTCCTCGTCCCCGACCTGGAGCACTTCCGCGACACCCTGCGCGGCTTCTACCCCGACTTCGAGGCCCAGGCCCCCGGCCCGCTGCTGCAGTCGACCGCCGAACTGGCGGGCGCGCTGCGCGACCTCGGCACCGTGGCACGGCACAGCGCCGACGCGTACGCCCACTTCCGCGCGACCTTCTGCCACCTCGACGACGGCGGTGCGGCGGCCCGCGCCGTCGACCGGCTGCTCGAACCCGACCGTCACCGACCCTGAGGGAACCCAGGATCCACATGCCCCGCTTCTCCGTCATCGTCCCGGTCCACCAGGTGCAGGGCTACCTGCGCGCCTGCCTCGACTCGGTGCTGTCGCAGTCACTGCCCGACCTCGAGGTGATCGCGGTCGACGACCGCTCGCCGGACCACTGCGGCCGCATCCTCGACGAGTACGCGGCCCGCGACTCACGGGTGATCGCGCTGCACCACGAGGAGAACCAGGGTGTGGGGCGGGCCCGCAACACCGGCGCGGAGCGCGCCACCGGCGACTACCTGCTCTTCCTCGACGGCGACGACACCCTCGCCCCCGGCTCCCTGGAGGCGGTCGCCGAGCGGCTGAAGCAGGACGGCGACCCGGACATCCTCTACTTCGACCATGTGCGCACCTACTGGTGGGAGGCGGCCGAGAAGAGCGTCTTCGGGGGGCTGCTCGCCTCCGCCGGCACCGACGTCTTCCGGATCACCGAACGCCCCGAGTTCCTGCGGCTGTTCGCGATGACCTCCAACCGCGTCTACCGCCGCGCCTTCTACGGGGAGCACGGCTTCTCCTTCAGCGACGGCATCTACGAGGACGCCCTCGTCTCCTACAAGACGATGCTCAGCGCCGAACGGATCTCCTGCCTGGCCCGGGTCGTGCTGGAGTACCGGCAGCGGCGCAGCGGCGCCAGCACCCGCAGCCCGGGCCGCAACCACTTCGTCATCCTCGACCAGTACACCCGGCTCTTCGACTTCCTCGACGCGCCCGGCCGCGAGCACCTCGCGCCACTGCGGCCGATGCTGTTCGAACGGGCCGTCAGCCACTTCCTGTTCTGCCTCGGCAACCCCGACCGGATCCCGCGACGGCTGCGCGGCGAGTTCTTCCGGCTCGCGGCCCGCTGGTACGCCCGCCACCTCCCGGAGGGCTTCGCACCGCCCGCCGACAAGGCCCTCGGCTACGCGCGGCTGGCCCGCGGCAGCTGGCTGCTGGCCCGGCTGGGAGACGTGCCGCGCGGGGCCCGCAAGGAGCTGACCCGGCGCAGGCGGTGGCTGCGCCGGCAGGTCGCGCAGCGGGCCAAGGCCGCCCTGTACGCCTACCACCTGCGGCGGCCGCTCGACCCCAACCTCGCGGTGTACTCGGCGTACTGGGACCGCGGGGTGTTCTGCAACCCGGCCGCGATCTACCACAAGGCGCGGGAGATCGCCCCGGGCGTCCACGGGGTGTGGCTGGTCCGCAAGTCCGACGTGCCGCGGGTGCCCAAGGGCGTGGACTACGTCGTGCCGCGCACCCGGCGCTACTGGCGGCTGATGGCCCGGGCCACGTACCTGATCAGCAACGTCAACTTCCCCAACGACGTCCGCAAGCGGCCCGGCAGCGTCCACCTGCAGACCCACCACGGCACCCCGCTGAAGAAGATGGGCATCGACCAGCAGCGCTACCCCGCCTCGGCCAAGGGCATGAGCTTCCGACGGCTGCTGGAACGGGTCGACCGCTGGGACTACAGCCTGTCCTCCAACCCGCACTCCAGCGAGATCTGGGAGCGCGTCTACCCCTCCTCCTGGCAGCACCTGGAGACCGGCTACCCGCGCAACGACGTCTTCCTGACAGCCGGCGCCGCCGAGGTCGCCCACGCCCGCGCGGCCCTGGGCATCGCCCCCGGCCGCACCGCGGTCCTGTACGCGCCGACGACCCGCGACTACCAGCGGAACTTCGTGCCGCGGCTGGACGTGGAGCGGGTGTGCCGGGCGCTCGGCGAGGACTTCGTCCTGCTGACCCGCATCCACTACTTCCACGGCGAGGACGCCCGGCTGAAGGCACTGCACGAGGAGGGGCTGCTGGTCGACGTGTCCCGGCACCCGTCGGTCGAGCAGCTGTGCCTGGCGGCCGACGCCCTCGTCACCGACTACTCGTCGATCATGTTCGACTACGCGCTCCTCGACCGTCCCATCGTCGTCCACGCCGACGACTGGCCGGTCTACCGGGCCAGCCGCGGCGTCTACTTCGACCTGCTGTCCGGCGCCCCCGGCGAGACCCCCGGCGCGGTCTCCACCAGCGACGACGAACTGATCGCGGCCTTCCGCGACGGCGCCTGGAACAGCCCGGAGGCGGCCCGGCTGCGGGCCGCGTTCCGCCGCCGCTTCTGCGCCTTCGACGACGGCCGGGCCGCCGAGCGGGTCGTACGGCGGGTCTTCCTCGGCGAGACCGAGCCACTGCCCCTCGCTCCGCTGGAGGCCCGCACCCCCGCACCGGCGCCGGCGCTCCTGGCGGGCGCCGGTGCCCTGGAGGAGCCGCGCTCCGGCCCGCAGGAGGCCGCCGCACAGCCGTAGCGGCGCCCCGTACGGGCCCCGCCGGGATGCAGCCGCGCCCCTCACGATCAAGCATCGAGAGGACGAGGTGACAAGCGGACGACGGCCGGGAGGGCTGCGGTGACCGGCGTGCTGACCCAGCGGGACTGGCGGACCCAGGCGTACGAACTGCGGGATGCGCGCCGGCCCACGCCGTACCTGATCCTCGGCACCCTCTTCTGGGCGCTGGTCGCCTACCGGACCTGGCAGTCCCCCCTCGCCTCCGACTTCGGGCAGCACGCCGCCGCGATCGAGCGGATCGCCGCCGACTGGCTGCACCCGGCCAACCCGCTGCTCGACGTGCCGGGCACCGGCAGCCCCTACTTCACCCCGTACACCGTGGTGCTGGGGCTGCTGTCGAAGCTGACCGGCGTACCGGGCTGGCAACTGCTCAAGGGGTGCGGCCCGGTCAACCTGGCGCTGATCGTCACCGGCATCGGCGCCTTCACCCGGGTGCTGAGCCGCCGGCGCTGGGCGCCGGTGCTGGCGCTCGCCGCGTTCGTCCTGCTGTGGGGACCCCAGCACAAGGAGTGGAGCGGCTTCCTCGGCCTGCAGTCGATGATCAGGGGGCTGACCTACCCCAGCGCCTTCACCGTCGGTGTGACGTTCTGGGTGTGGGCGCTCACCGCGCGGGCGGCCCGGCGCGGCGTCGCCGGGACATGGCTGCACGCCTGGCTCGGACTGCTCATCGGGACCGTGCTGCTGGTGCACCCCTTCACGGCGATGGGCACCGTCATCGGCGTGGTCGCCATCGTCATCGGCATGCAGCGCATGCCGGTCGCCGCCGGCGTCCTCGGCCGCTGGGCGCTGACCGGCGCGGTCGCCTTCGCCGTCGCCGCCTGGTGGCCCTACTTCAGCCTCTCCTCACTGCTCGGCGACCCCACCGTCGACGACGTCCACCGGCGGCTGTACGCGAACCTGTGGCAGTGGTACGGCCTGGCCCTGGCCGGGCTGCCGGCCCTGCTGTGCCGGCTGCGGGTGAACCGCTTCGACCCGCTGGTGCTGATGTTCGCCGCGGACTGCGCCGTCGCCGCGTACGGCTGGCTCAGCGGCTCCTACTCCTTCGGGCGGATCTTCGGGCTGCTGCTGGTGCCGCTGCAGTTCGCCCTGGCGGTCGAGCTGGCCGAGGCCCCGCCGTGGACCGGGCTGCGCCGCGTGCTGGCACCGCTGGCGGCGGTCGCGGCCTGCGCGGGACTGCTCGCGCAGGCGGGCGCGGTCGTCCCGGCACGCTACGTCCCTCCCGCGCTGCACCTGCAGCGGCTGAGCACCTGGCCCGGCTACCTGTGGGCGCAGACGCACATCGCCGTCGGCGACGTCCTGCTGACCGACGGGTACAACCCCAAGCACGTCATGCCCGCCTACGGCGTGTTCCTCGTCTCACCGGCCTGGCCGGACCCGTCGACCACGGCGGCCGACCGCGAGCGCCGCGAGGCCGACGTACGCGCCTACCTGGCCCCCGCGACGCCCGTGGAGCAGCGCCTGGACATCGCCCGCCGCTACCACGTGAAATGGGTGATGACCGAGCCCGGCGAGCCGGCCCCGCCGGGGGGCGTCCAGGTCGCCCAGGGCCCGCGCACCGGTGAGCGGCTGTACCGGGTCGGCTGAGCCCTTCCACGCGGCAGGGGCCGGGGAGCGTGCTCCCCGGCCCCTGCCGTCGTCCTGTCGCGGTCGTACCGCGTCAGCGGCGGGCGCGCAGCAGCGAGCGGATCGTCCGCATCGCCACCGACAGGTTCGCCAGGTCGAAGCTCTCCGAGCCCTGGATCTCGTCCAGCGTCGTCCTGGCACGCCCGATCAGCGCGCTGTTGGACTCCTCCCACGCCTGGTAGCGCTGCTCCGGGGTGGAGGAGCCGTTGCCGACCGACAGCACGTCCTGGGTGAGCGCCGCGTGCGCCGCGAACAGGTCCTCGCGGATCGACGCACGGGCCATGGAGTGCCAGCGGTCGGCGCGCGGCAGCTCGATGATCCGGTCGAGCAGCTGCGTGATCTGCAACCGGTCGGCGAGGTCGTAGTAGACCTCGGCGACGGCCAGCGGGTCCTTGCCGGTGCGGTCGGCGACGTCGACGATGTCGAGCGTCGGGAAGGCCGAGGAGAGCCCGGCGACGCGCGTCGCCAGCTCCTCCGGCACGCCCGCGCCGGTCAGCTCGTCGTGGATCGACTCGTACCACTCCAGATCCGCGCCGCGCAGCAGCTTCGGCAGCACCGCCCACACCGTGGCGACGCCCTCGCGGAAGAAGTCGATCGTCTCGGCGATCGCCAGCGGCTGCTGCCGGTTGTTCAGCAGCCAGCGGGTGCCCCGCTCGACCAGCCGCCGCGAGTGCAGCCGGATCCGGGTCTGGACGTCGGCCGGGACGACCGTGTCCAGCGCCTCCACCTCGTCCCAGATGCCGCCCAGGGCGAAGATGGCGCGGGCCGCGGTGTGCGCCCGCACGATCTCCTCCGTGGTGGCCCCGGTCTCCTCCTTGAAGCGGTGCAGGAAGGTGGTGCCGCCGGTGTTGACGGTGTCGTTGACCAGCACCGTCGTCACGATCTCGCGCCGCAGCGCGTGCGCGGCGATCTGCCCCTGGAACCGCTCGTGCAGCGCCTTGGGGAAGTACGCGTCGAGCAGCTGCCGCAGGTACGGATCGTCGGGCAGGCCGGTGCCGAGCAGCTCCTCCGCCACGGTGATCTTCGTGTAGGCGAGGAGGACGGCCATCTCCGGGAGGGTCAGGCCGTGGCCGGCGTTCAGCCGCTCGCGGATCTGCCGGTCGGAGGGCAGGAACTCCAGGGCCCGGTCCAGCTTGCCCTCGCGGACCAGCTTGCGCAGGTAGCGCTGGTGGGCGTGGAGCAGGCTGGCGGACTGGGCCATGCCGTTGGCCAGGGCCACGTTCTGCGCGTAGTTGTTGCGCAGCACCAGGGCACCGACCTCGTCGGTCATCTCGGCCAGCAGCGAGTTGCGCTGCTTGACCGTCATGTCGCCGTCGGCGACGACCGCGTTGACCAGGATCTTGATGTTGACCTCGTGGTCGGAGGCGTCCACACCGGCGCTGTTGTCGATCGCGTCGGTGTTGACCCGGCCGCCGGACTGGGCGAACTCGATCCGGCCCAGCTGGGTCAGGCCCAGGTTGCCGCCCTCGCCGACGACCTTGACGCGCAGCTCCCCGCCGTCCACGCGGATCGCGTCGTTGGCCTTGTCGCCGACGTCCGGGTGGGTCTCGGCGGCGGCCTTCACATAGGTGCCGATGCCGCCGTTCCACAGCAGGTCCACCGGGGCCTTGAGGATCGCCCTCATCAGGTCGGCCGGGGTCATCTTCGCCACCGGCTGGTCGATGCCGAGCGCCTTGCGGATCTGCGGGGTGAGCGTGATCGCCTTGGCGCTGCGCGGGAAGACCCCGCCGCCGTGCGAGATCAGCTTGGTGTCGTAGTCCGCCCACGAGGAGCGCGGCAGCTCGAACATCCGGCGGCGCTCGGCGAACGAGGTCGCCGCGTCCGGCACGGGGTCGATGAAGATGTGCCGGTGGTCGAAGGCGGCGACCAGCCGGATGTGCTCGCTGAGCAGCATGCCGTTGCCGAAGACGTCACCGGACATGTCGCCGACGCCGACGACGGTGAAGTCCTCGCTCTGGGTGTCGTGGCCCATCTCGCGGAAGTGCCGCTTGACCGACTCCCACGCGCCGCGGGCGGTGATCCCCATCTTCTTGTGGTCGTAGCCGACCGAGCCGCCGGAGGCGAAGGCGTCGCCCAGCCAGAAGCCGTAGGAGGTGGCGACCTCGTTGGCGATGTCCGAGAACGACGCGGTGCCCTTGTCGGCGGCGACCACCAGGTAGGTGTCGTCGCCGTCGTGGCGGACCACGTCGGCCGGCGGCACGACCTGGCCGCCGACCAGGTTGTCGGTGACGTCGAGCAGACCGGAGATGAACGTCTTGTAGGACGCGATGCCCTCCGCCAGCCACGCCTCGCGGTCGGCGGACGGGTCCGGCAGCTGCTTGGCGACGAAGCCGCCCTTGGCGCCGACCGGCACGATGACGGTGTTCTTCACCATCTGCGCCTTGACCAGGCCGAGGATCTCGGTACGGAAGTCCTCGCGCCGGTCGGACCAGCGCAGGCCGCCGCGGGCGACCTTGCCGAAGCGCAGGTGCACGCCCTCCACGCGCGGCGAGTACACCCAGATCTCGTACGCCGGGCGCGGCGCGGGCAGGTCCGGGATCGCCTGCGGGTCGAACTTCATCGACACGTAGGAGTGCGGCTTGCCGCCGTCGGCGCGCTGGAAGTAGTTGGTCCGCAGCGTCGCCTTGATCAGGGTCAGGAAGGAGCGCAGGATGCGGTCCTCGTCCAGGCTGGCGACCTGCTCCAGGGCGGCGTCCACCTCCTCCAGCAGGGCGTCCGTCAGCTCGCTGCCGGCCCGCTGGTGGTCCGGGGAGAGCCGGGCCTGGAAGAGGTTGACCAGCAGCCGGGTGGTGTGGACGTTGTTGCGGAGGGTGTCCTCCATGTAGTCCTGGGAGAAGGCCGTGCCGGCCTGCCGCAGGTACTTGGCGTACGCCCGCAGCACCATCGCCTGGCGCCAGGTCAGCCCGGCCCGCAGCACCAGGGAGTTGAATCCGTCGTTCTCGGCCTGCCCGGTCCAGGTCGCGGTGAAGGCGTCCTGGAAGCGCTCACGGGCGTCGTCGCCGAGGTCGCCCAGCGAGGGGTCGATGCGCAGCCCGAAGTCGTAGATCCAGGCGCGGGTGCCGTCGGCGCGGCGCATCTCGTACGGGCGCTCGTCGATGACCTCGACGCCCAGGCGCTGCAGCACGGGCAGCACCGCGGACAGCGAGACGGGGGCGCCGGTGCGGTAGATCTTGAAGCGGCGCTCGTCGGGAGCGGCGCCGACCGGCTCGTACAGGCTGAGGCAGAAGTCCTCGCCGTTGAGCCGCTCCAGGTGCTGCAGGTCCGCGACGGCCGCGCGGGGCGTGAAGTCGGCGCGGTAGCCGTCGGGGAAGGCGTGCGCGTAGCGGCGGGTCAGCTCGGCCGCGCGCTCCTCTCCGCACTCCGAGGTCAGCGCCTCGGCGAAGCCGTCCGCCCAGGAGCGGGCCGCGTCGGCGAGCCGGTTCTCGATCCGCTCGACGTCGCGCTCGGTCAGGTGCGGCAGCGCGGTGCCGGACGCGACGCGGACCACGAAGTGCAGCCGGGAGAGCACCGACTCGGTGTTCCAGGCGGTGAAGTCGGCGGTGACGCCGTTCAGCTCCTCCTTGAGGATGTCCGTCAGCCGCAGCCGCACGCCCGTGGTGTAGCGGTCGCGGGGCAGGTAGACCAGCGCCGAGAAGTAGCGGCCGTACTCGTCCTGGCGCAGGAACAGCCGCAGCCGGCGGCGCTCCTGCAGGTAGAGCACGCTGGTGACGATCTCGCGCAGCTCGTCCGGCCCGGTCTGGAACAGCTCGTCGCGCGGGTAGGTCTCCAGGATCTGCAGCAGGTCGCGGCCGTCGTGGCTGTCCGGCGAGAAGCCCGCGCCGTCCAGCACCTCCTGCACCTTGCGGCGGATCACCGGCACGCGGCGCACGGACTCGGTGTAGGCGGCCGAGGAGAACAGGCCGAGGAAGCGGCGTTCGCCGACGACGTTGCCGTCGGCGTCGAACTTCTTCACCCCGATGTAGTCGAGGTAGGACGGGCGGTGCACGGTGGAGCGGCTGTTGGCCTTGGTGAGGATCAGCAGCTTGTGCTCGCGGGCCTTCTTGCGGGCGTCCGCGGGCAGCCGGTTGAAGGACGGCGAGACCGCCTGGCCGCTCTCGGACTCCTCCACGCGGTGCTGCGGGTCGGAGCGCAGGATGCCGAGCCCGGTGCCGGGGACGGCGGTGAGCACGTCCTCCTCGCCCTCGGGGGTGGTCTCCGTGGTCAGCGCGTACTCACGGTAGCCGAGGAAGGTGAAGTGGTCCTCGGAGAGCCAGCGCAGCAGCTCCCAGGCCTCGCCGACCTCCTGCTCGGGCAGCGCGGGCGGGGTCGCGGCCAGCTCGTCGGCGATGCGCAGCGCGCCGTCGCGCATCTTCTGCCAGTCCTCGACGGTCTCGCGGACGTCGGACAGGACCCGGCGCAGGTCCGTGGTGATCTGCTTCAGGTCCTCGCGGTCGGTCTCGCGGTCGATCTCCACGTGGATCCAGGACTCGACCAGCACGTCGTGCGGCACACCGGAGGCGTCGCCCGGCGCGGCGTCCAGCACCTCCAGCAGCTTCCCGGTCACGTCACGGCGCACCAGCATCTGCGGGTGGACGACGACGTGGATCGCGCGGTCCTGCCGGGACAGCTCGTTGGTGACGGAGTCGACCAGGAACGGCATGTCGTCGGTGACCACCTCGACGACGGTGTGGCTGCACGTCCAGCCGTTCTCCTCCACCGAGGGGGTGTGCACGCGGACGTTGGCCGTCCCCTGCGGGCGCACCTCGGCGAGACGGTGGTGGGACACGGCGGCGCCGAAGACGTCCACCGGGTCGCGGTCGAGCAGGTCCTCCGGGGCGCTGTGCAGGTAGTAGCGCTGAAGGAAGGCTCCCAGCGCCTCCTTCTCGAGGCCCTGGCCAGGTTGTCCCCCCGCCGGGCTGTTCTCAGCTACCCGGGCCGCCCGTGCGAGCAGCTCGGCCTTTGCTTCGTCCAGCTTGGTCTGCATGTCCTCATGCTCCTGTCGCGCGCCATTGCGTGACGTAGGTGATGGTGATCGATGGATCAGCGCTGATCACGCTGTAAGGCTATCGCTACGGCCGGGGGGGCTGTCAGGGGCTCTTTGTGTACAAAACCACGAACCAATCTTTGACGAACTGGACAGTCCGGTCGGGCGGGTGCAGGTTGAGGAGGGGAACGTCACGAGGATGTTCCGGGACGTTCACACGACATCGGCGCGGGACGGCAGGGCAGCAGCAGCACGCAGCGGACGGACAGCAGACGGACAGCAGACGGCGAGAGGCGGGACACCCAGCCATGGCCACCAAGATCCTGATCGTGACCGGCGACGCGGCGGAATCGCTGGAAGTCATGTACCCGTACCAACGGCTCCTCGAAGAGGGGTACGAGGTGCACATCGCGGCCCCCAGCCGCAAGAAGCTCAGGTTCGTCGTCCACGACTTCGAGGAGGGCTTCGACACCTACACCGAGAAGCCCGGCTACACCTGGCCGGCCGACCTGTCCTTCGCGGACGTCGAACCCGGCGAGTACGCGGCCGTGGTCATCCCCGGCGGGCGCGCCCCGGAGTACCTGCGCAACGACCCGGAGCTGCGCAAGGTCCTCAAGGCGTTCTTCGACGCCGACAAACCCGTCGCGCAGATCTGCCACGGCCCCCTGCTGACGGCCGCTGTGGGCGCCCTCAGCGGGCGCCGTGTCACCGCCTACCCGGCGCTGGAGATGGACATGGAGGCGGCCGGCGCGAGCTTCCAGGACTCCGAGGCCGTCGTCGACGGCGTCGTGGTCTCCTCGCGGGCCTGGCCGGACCACCCGGCGTGGATGCGCGAGTTCCTCACCGTGCTGCGCTCCAAGGCGCCGGTGACCTGACGGCCGGCTGCCCGGGTCCCCCGCGGGGGACCCGGGCAGCCGGGCGCGCGCCGGGGATCGGGGCCGTCAGGCGTGGGGCGGGCTCAGGCGGCGACGAGGGCCTCGGCGGTCTCCACGGCCTGCTCCAGGGTGTCCACCACGGGCACCCCCGCGGTCTCCAGGCTGGCCCGGCTGTGCGAGCCGCCGGTGTAGAGCACCGCCATGGCCCCGACGTGGCGGGCGGCCACGGCGTCGTCGACGGCGTCGCCGATGACCACCATGCGGTCCGCCGCTATGCCCTCCATCGCCGCGACGTGCCGCGCCATCTGCTCGGACTTGCCGCTGTGGCTGCCCTGGGTGCGGCCGTCCACCCGAAGGAAGTGGTTCTCGATGCCGTGCGTGCGCAGGATCGGTATCAGCTGATCGTGGGGCGCCAGGGAGCACAGCGACTGCGTCAGCCCCTCGTAGCGGCGCCGCGCCAGGATCTCCGCCGCCCCCTCGGCGAGGCCGCACGTACCGGCGAGGGTCCAGTAGTGGCGATGGAAGATGTCGTCCATCACCTCCCACTCCTCGTCGGTGGGCAGCCGGCCCATGAGCCGTTCGTAGAACAGGGGGACCGGCACGCAGTACAGCTCGCGGTAACGCTCCAGCGTGATCCGCGGCAGCCCGATCTCGGCGAAGGAGGCGTTGGTCGCCTCGATCACCGCGTCGATGTCATGGAGCAGCGTGCCGTTCCAGTCCCACACGAGATGCGCGTTCACACCCGAAACCGTACCCAGACCCCATGTCCCCAAGGCAAGTGCCCAGGTCAAATCCACTCGGGGCGTGTTCGCGCGGTCACCTCACGCAATGAGCGAGGTGATCTCCTGAGTGGCGTACCAGAGCAGCTCGTGGTCCTCGGCCCCGTCGACGGTGAAGCGGGCGTCGTCGTCGCCCGCGTCGGCCGCGCCGAGGGCGTCGGCGGCCGCCGTGACGTCCTGCTCGGCATCGTCGGCGTCGGCGTGGACGGCGGCCGCCCTCGTCATCGGCACGGGTGCGGCCAGCCGCACCGCGCCCAGCGCCGAGGGGTCCAGGCCGCGGTCGGGGTCGAAGGCGACGGCGCCGTCGGCGACGTCCACCGCGACCACCACGCGGCGCCTGGGCGCGTCCGGGGTGGCGGCCAGCTGGCGCAGGGAGGCCTGGGCGGCGCGCGTGAGCGCGGCGTACTCCAGTTCCTCGATGTCGTCGGAGACGTACCACTCGCGCAGGCTCGGGGTGACGGCGAAGGCGTCCAGCGGGGCGGGGCCCAGCTCACCCGCCTTGTGCGCCTCGGCCAGGCCTGGAAGGGTCGTGGGGATGTAGACGCGCATGGCGTCAGCATAAGGGCGCACCACCCCTGATAGGTGAATCCCGCACCGCCTCCCGGACATCGCGGGCCCGGCTTCCCCCGGCCGCACCCGTCCCCGTAGAACCCGGTTACCAGTCGGTAGACCACGGGGGTCCACACCATGCCTGTCCTGACAACCATGCCCGCGTCCGCGCCGGCGCCCTCCTCGGCGCGGCACGTCACCGCCCTGCCACCGCACGTCTGGTTCGCCGGACGGTTGCTGGAGGTCCTCACCGGACGACGGCCCATCACCAGCCTCGCCGGACGGATGCGGCCCGAAGCCTATGACCGGCTCTGGGACCTGGCGGGAGCCCGCGCCGACTGGCGCTACGTCTCCCGCGGCCACCTGCCGCGGCTGCTGGGGCCGCCGCGCGTCTCCCCCGTCCTCGACGGCACCGCCGTCGAGGTCAGCGCCGTCGTCCTGCTCACCCCGCACGTCGCACGGGCCCTCGCCTTCCGGCTGGAGCGCCCGGGCCGCGAGGCACCGGCACCGGGACGTGAGGGGCCGGCACGCGCCGGCGCCGGCACCGGCTGGCGCTGCGCCGCCGTCGAGGCGCACTGACCCCACCGGAACGCGAACCAGGAAGCGCGCCGGGACACGCGCCGGGGCCGGACCCCGTCAGGAATCCGGCCCCGGAACGCGTGAACGCTACTTCTTGCGGCGCCGGCCGCCCTTGGCCGCGCGGCGGCGCTCCGCCCGCGTCATACCGTCCGACTCCGCGCCCGCGTCGCTCTCGAAGTCGCCCTCGACGACACCGCCCTCGCCGTCCACCGTGGGAGCGGAGAAGTGCAGCCGGTCGGCCCGCTTCGGGGCCTCCAGGCCCTTGGCCCGGATCTCCGGACGGGCGTCCTGCTTGACCAGTGTCGGAGCCGCGTCCTGCGGGCCGCCGGCGTCCACCGGCACCTCCTCGACCTGCTGCTCGACCTGGACCTCCAGGTTGAACAGGTAGCCGACGGACTCCTCCTTGATGCCGTCCATCATGGCCTTGAACATGTCGTAGCCCTCGCGCTGGTACTCCACCAGCGGGTCGCGCTGCGCCATCGCCCGCAGGCCGATGCCCTCCTGCAGGTAGTCCATCTCGTACAGGTGCTCACGCCACTTGCGGTCCAGCACCGACAGCACCACGCGCCTCTCCAGCTCGCGCATGATCTCCGAGCCGAGCTGCTGCTCACGCCCGTCGTACTGCTCGTGGATGTCGTCCTTGGCCATCTCCGCGATGAAGTCCGCGGTGATGCCCGCCCGGTCGCCCGCGGCGTCCTCCAGGTCCTCAACGGTCACCGTGACCGGGTAGAGCTGCTTGAAGGCACCCCACAGCCGGTCCAGGTCCCAGTCCTCGGCGAAGCCCTCGGCCGTCTCGATCGCGATGTAGTCGTCGATCGTGTCGTCCATGAAGTGCTGCACCTGCTCGTGCAGGTCCTCGCCCTCCAGGACGCGGCGGCGCTCGCCGTAGATGACCTCGCGCTGCCGGTTGAGCACCTCGTCGTACTTCAGGACGTTCTTGCGGATCTCGAAGTTCTGCTGCTCGACCTGCGACTGGGCGGACGCGATGGCGCGGGTCACCATCTTGTTCTCGATCGGCACGTCGTCGGGCACATTGGCCATCGCCATCACGCGCTCCACCATCTGCGCCTTGAACAGGCGCATCAGGTCGTCACCGAGGGAGAGGTAGAAGCGGGACTCGCCCGGGTCGCCCTGACGGCCGGAGCGGCCGCGCAGCTGGTTGTCGATACGCCGCGACTCGTGGCGCTCGGTGCCCAGCACGTAGAGGCCGCCGAGCTCCTTGACCTCCTCGAACTCGGCCTTGACCGCCGCCTCGGCCCGCTCCAGCGCCGCCGGCAGGGCCGCCGCCCACTCCTCGACGTGCTCCACCGGGTCCAGGCCGCGCTGCCGCAGCTCCGCCTCGGCCAGGTCGTCCGGGTTGCCGCCCAGCTTGATGTCCGTACCGCGGCCGGCCATGTTGGTGGCCACCGTGACGGCGCCCTTGCGGCCGGCCTGCGCGACGATCGACGCCTCGCGCTCGTGCTGCTTGGCGTTCAGCACCTCGTGCGGCACGCCGCGCTTGTTCAGCTGCTGCGACAGGTACTCGGACTTCTCGACCGAGGTGGTGCCGACCAGGACCGGCTGGCCCTTCTCGTGCTTCTCGACGATGTCGTCGACGACCGCGGCGAACTTCGCCTCCTCGGTGCGGTAGATCAGGTCCGCCCGGTCCTTGCGCTGCACGGACCGGTTGGTCGGGATCGGGACCACGCCGAGCTTGTAGATCTGGTGGAACTCCGCGGCCTCGGTCATCGCCGTACCGGTCATGCCCGAGAGCTTGGAGTACAGGCGGAAGAAGTTCTGGAGGGTGATCGTGGCGAGCGTCTGGTTCTCGTCCTTGATGTCCACCCCCTCCTTCGCCTCGATCGCCTGGTGCATGCCCTCGTTGTAGCGGCGGCCGGCCAGGATACGGCCGGTGTGCTCGTCGACGATCATGACTTCGCCGTCCATGACGACGTAGTCCTTGTCCTTCTTGTAGAGCTCCTTGGCCTTGATGGCGTTGTTCAGGTAGCCCACCAGCGGGGTGTTCACCGACTCGTACAGGTTGTCGATGCCCAGCCAGTCCTCGACCTTGGACACGCCGGCCTCGTGGATGGCGACGGTGCGCTTCTTCTCGTCGAAGTCGTAGTCACCGGTCTCGGCCTTGCCCATGCTGCCGGCCTCGCCCGACTTCAGGCGGGTCACCAGGCGGGCGAAGTCCGAGTACCACTTCGTGGCCTGGTCCGCCGGGCCCGAGATGATCAGCGGGGTGCGGGCCTCGTCGATGAGGATCGAGTCCACCTCGTCCACGACGGCGAAGTTGTGACCGCGCTGCACCAGTTCTTCCTTCGACCACGCCATGTTGTCGCGCAGGTAGTCGAAGCCGAACTCGTTGTTGGTTCCGTAGGTGATGTCGCAGGCGTACTGCTCGCGGCGCTGCGCCGGGGTCATGTTCGCCAGGATGCAACCGACCTCCAGGCCCAGGAAGCGGTGCACCCGGCCCATCCACTCCGAGTCTCGCTCGGCGAGGTAGTCGTTGGTGGTGATCAGGTGCACGCCCTTGCCGGACAGCGCGTTCAGATACGTCGGCAGCGTACCGACCAGGGTCTTGCCCTCGCCGGTGCGCATCTCGGCGACATAACCGAGGTGCAGCGCCGCACCACCCATGATCTGGACGTCGTAGTGCCGCTGACCCAGGACGCGCTTGGCTGCCTCGCGGACCGTGGCGAACGCCTCGGGGAGCAGGTCGTCCAGGCTCTCGCCGTCGGCGTAGCGCTCCTTGTACTCGTCCGTGAGGGCCCTCAGCTCGGCATCCGTCAGATTGACGAAGTCCTCTTCAATGGAATTGACCTGGTCCGCGATGCGGTGCAGCTTGCGCAGGATCTTGCCTTCGCCTGCACGCAGGATCTTGTTGAGGACGGACACGTAGGCTGGCTCCTTGCCGGTCGGGCCTGGCACGGTTTCTCGCGCTGGCACAGCAGGTCACACCCCGCTGCAACGGCCATCGTAAGCGAGGACCCCAGCGGGCCGGGAGGTCCGTCGCCAAGCCGGGCGGTTCTCCCTGCCGAACGCGGCCCCGATCCGGTCTTTTCCGGTCGAGACCGCACCCCC
Organism: Actinacidiphila glaucinigra; assembly: GCF_035918135.1. NCBI lineage: Bacteria > Bacillati > Actinomycetota > Actinomycetes > Kitasatosporales > Streptomycetaceae > Actinacidiphila > Actinacidiphila glaucinigra. The sequence goes on along the minus strand of NZ_CP109144.1, from coordinate 5,456,584 downwards.
CGCTCGGGGATACTCCGACCCATGGAGCCGATAACCCTCACCACCGGCCGTCTCGTCCTGCGCCCCTTCGGACCCGACGACGCCGAGGCCGTCCGCGTCGCCTGCCAGGACCCGGAGATCCCCCGCTGGACACCCGTGCCCTCCCCGTACACCCACGAACACGCGCAGGAGTTTGTCGCCCGGACCTGCCCCGACGGCTGGCGCGACGACACCGTCTACAACTTCGCCGTAACCACGCGCGACGAGGGACGCCTGGTGGGTGCCATGGGGCTGGTGCGGCTTGCCCAGCTGAACACCGCCGAACGGCAGGCCGAACTCGGCTACTGGACCGCCAAGGAACAGCGCGGCCGCGGCCTCACCGCCGAGGCCGCCCGCGCCGTCGCCCTCTGGGCCTTCGAGGAACTCGGCGTGGAGCGCCTGGAGTGGTACGCCGAGGCCGGCAACGCCGGCTCCCGCGCCGTCGCCCTCAAAACCGGCTTCCGGATGGAGGGCACCATGCGCGGCAAGATCGTCCACCAGGACACCCGCCGCGACGCGTGGATCGGCTCCCTGCTCCCCTCCGACCTCGGCCTGACCGGCGGAGCAGCCTACCTCCCGTACCAGGGCGGATGACCAGGGCGGATGACCGGGGCGGCCGACCGGGCCGCGGACCCCGCACGCCTGCCGGGCGGGGACCGCGGACCCGGCCCGGACCGGATTGTCGGTGGCGCCTTCTAGGGTGGGCCCATGACGACGCCCGTGGCCCTCTCCGCCGACGACGCCCGCCGGACCGCCCTGCGCGCCCAGGGCTTCCTCGGCGCCCCCGACCGCCGCGGCGGCGTCCGCGGCGTCCTGCGGCGGCTGGGCGCGGTGCAACTGGACACCATCTCCGTACTCGCCCGCTCCCACGAGCTCATCCCGTACGCCCGCCTCGGCGCCGTCGGCCGCGCCGCCGTCGAGGACGCGTACTGGACGGAGAACCACGCCTTCGAGTACTGGTCGCACGCCGCCTGCATCCTCCCCATCGAGGAATGGCCGCACTTCTCCTTCCGCCGCCGCGCCCGGCGGGCCCGCGGCCACCGCTGGCACGTACTGCAGGACGCCGACCGCTCCACCGCCGCCGTCCTGGACCGGCTCAAGACCGACGGCCCCCTGACCTCGACCGAACTCGGCGGCGCCAAGAACGGCGGCCCCTGGTGGGACTGGTCCGAGACGAAGATCGCGGTGGAGTGGCTGCTCGACACCGGCGAGGTCGTCTGCACCCGGCGGCGCGGCTGGAAGCGCGTCTACGACCTCGCCGAGCGGGCCGTACCCGACGCCCTCTTCCACGACGACATCGACGACACCGAATGCCTGCGCCGCCTGGTCGCCCAGGCCGGCGCCGCACTCGGCGTCGCCACCCGGGCCGACCTCGCGGACTACCACCGGCTCAAGGGCGAGCAGGTCGACTCGGTCGTCGCCGACACCGGCCTCGTCCCCGTCCAGGTCGAGGGCTGGGGCGGCAAGCCCGCCTGGGCCGACCCCACCGCCCTGGCCGACGCCTCCCGCGGCGGCCGGCACCGCACGACCCTGCTCTCCCCCTTCGACTCCCTGATCTGGGACCGGCCCCGCACCGAGCGCGTCTTCGGCTTCACCCACCGCCTGGAGGCGTACGTCCCCAAGCCCCAGCGCATACACGGCTACTTCGCGATGCCGCTGCTGGCCGGCGGCCGGCTGGTCGGCCGCGCCGACCCGGCCCGCGAGGGAACGACCCTGATCGCCCGTCAGGTCTCACTGGAATCCGCGCGCGCCGTCGAGCCCATGGCGCAGGCGCTGCGCGAGGCCGCCACATGGGTCGGCTGCGACGACATCCGCGTCGAACGCCTCGACGACCCCAAGCTCGCCGCGGCCCTCACCACAGCCGTCGCCGCCTCCTGACCGAAGGAACCCGGCTAGCGGATCTCGAGGATCTTCTCCCGCATCGCGTACACCACGGCTTCCATCCGCGAGTGCAGCTGCAGCTTCTCCAGGATGTTCCGCACGTGGTTCTTCACCGTGTTCTCACTGATGAAGAGCTCCTTGGCGATGTCCCGGTTGTTCATGCCGGTGGCGACCAGCTTCAGCACCTCCAGCTCACGGTCCGTCAGCCGGGGGGCGGGCACGAGCCGGCGCTCGTCCGTGCGCTGGATCATCGACTTGAACTCGGTGAGCAGCTTCGACGCCATCGACGGGCTGATCTGTGACTGGCCGTCCGCCACCGCACGGATCGCCGTGGCCACCTCGTCCGTGGAGATCTCCTTGAGGAGGTAGCCGGTCGCGCCGGCCTTGATGGCCTCGTAGAGGTCCGCCTCCTCGTCGCTCATCGTCAGCATGATGATCTTCGCGCTGGGAGCCACCTCCTTGATGGAGGTGCACGCCTCGATACCGCCCCGCCTCGGCATCCGCACGTCCATCAGCACGATGTCCGGCAGCAGATCCGCGGCCTTCTCCGTCGCCTCCGCGCCGTCCCCCGCCTCGCCGACGACCTGGATGTCCTCCTCCTGCGCGAGCACGATCTCCAGACCCCGGCGGAACAGGGCGTGATCGTCCACCACGAGCACCCTGATCGGCTCCTTGCGCGGCGCGCCGGCGACGCCCGTGTCCCCCGCGGCGCCCGTACCGGGCTCCGCGCCACCGGCCGGCGCGGGCTCGAAGCTGTCCGCCATCGGTTCCTCCCCCTCGGGCCGGCGCCCGTGGTAGTCACACTTTCCGTGCCAGTCCAACCGGGCGGTGCCGCCCGCACATTGGCTGCCCGGCCATGATTTCATGCCCGAGCACGGCAACGCTCCCAGGCGATGGTCGTTTCCCGCCCGGGAGCGCCGCCACTGGCCGCTAGTTCACCGGCGGAGCGCTCCGCCCGCGCCGGCCGGCGCATCCTCGACGGAGGGGTCCTCCTTGAGGTGGATGACGCCGTAGTCGTAGCCGTGCCGCCGGTAGACGACACTCGGTTGTTCCGTGTCGGAGTCGATGAACAGATAGAAGTCGTGCCCGATCAGTTCCATCTCGTAGAGGGCCTGGTCGAGCGTCATCGGTGCTGCCGCGTGCGTCTTCTCGCGAACCACCAGCGGTCCTTCACCCTGGACCTCGAGACAACCGCCGATCTTGGTGGTGGGCACGCCCGTGGAGGTCTCCCCGCCGGTCGGGGTGCCGTTGAACTCGGTCGTGGCCAGTCCGGCCGTCGCCTCCGCCACACTCATGGGTGTCCGGCTGCCGCCGCGATGCACCCGGCGCTTGTCGGCCGCCTTGCGCAGCCGCGCCTCGAGCTTGTTCGCCGCGACGTCGAGCGCCGCGTACGGGTCGGTCGCGGCGGCCTCGGCCCGGATCACCGGGCCACGGGTGCGCAGCGTGATCTCCACCCGGTCGGAACGGTCTGCCTGCCGGGGGTTCGGTTCCTTGGACACCTCGACCTCGAGGCTCATCACTTTGCCGTCGAGCTTCTGGATCTTCTCCAGCTTCTCGTTCGCGTGCTTCCGGAACCGCTCGGGCACCTCGGTCTTGCGGCCCTTGACGACGATGTCCACGCAGAACTCCGTTCCCGGATCGCCGCGGTCTCACGGGGCGATCCCTTGCGCTGAGGCCGGCGGGCACCAGGTCCCGCCCGGCGTCGACGTTCGTTGCCGCTCCGCACGCTCGGAGGCTCCCGGGCGGCGAAGCCGCGACTCTCACCTCCTCCTCCCCCGCAAGACAGAACTTCACCCACTGAACCCTGGGTGAACCACGTCTCGCGGTCCGTGAGACGGCGGCCCACTACGGGCACCGCCGCCCCTCACCACCGAACATAGACCCGCGGACCCGGGGTCGGCACCCCCAGAAGCGCTATACCTCCCTTCGGGTGAAATGCCCGTTGTGCCACCTGCGAGATCGCTCCTGACCTTCGGATTCCGCTCCCCGTTCGGGCGCCTGTTCGGGGCCGGGGTGCGGGCCTCCCCTTCCCCGGCTCACCGGGGCGGGGCCGGCGTCCCGGGTGCCCGGCCTCGTCGGCCGTCCGGCGTGTTCCGGCCACCGCCCGGGCCGCTCCGGCCCCCCGCGGGGTGGCGCAGCGGCGCAGGGCCGCCGATGACCGCCGCGGCCAGGACCCGGCCTCCGGCCTCCTCGACGGCGCGGGCCGCGGCGGCGAGCGAGGCGCCGGTGGTCATCAGGTCGTCCACCAGCACCACCGGGGCGGTCCTCAGGAGGCGATCGGCGCCGCGGACGGCGGTGAGGGCGCCGGAGAGGTTCGCGGGCCTGTCGCGGGCGCCGAGGCCCGACTGGTCGGCCACCGCTCGGCGCTGCCACAGCACCGCGGCGACCCGGACGGTCAGCCCGTCGCGTCGCAGGTCCGCGGCGGCGGCGAGGGCGAGGCGGCGGGTCGCGTCGTGGCCGCGGGCGGCGACCGCCCGCCGGGAGGAGGGGACGGGGACGAGGAGGAACGGGGGGAGGGTGGGCGGGGGGAGGGTAAGGCCGACTTCCCGGCGCCGCGTCTCGGGGGCCCCACCCCCTCCCCCTCCCCGCACCGCGGCGTAGACCGCGCCCGCCAGGGCCTCGCCCAGCGGCCGGGCCAGGCCCAGCGCGCCGCGCTCCTTGTGCGCCAAGAGCACCGCGCGCGGCTGGTCCGCATAGACGGTCGCCGCCCACACGGCGGGCAGCCCCTCGGGCGGCGCGTCCGGCCGGACCTCGCGCGCCCCCGGCTCGTGCAGCGCCGCGCCGCACTCCTCGCACAACACGGTCCGCGGCGCCCCGCACCCCGCGCACTCGGCTGGCAGCAGCAGCCCCGACATCTCCCGCCACCATGACCGCACGGCGCGGCCGCCCCGCAGGCCCCGCCGTCCCCGTGCTCCCCGCATGACTCAACGATGCCGGGAACGGGCAATCACCACCAGCCCCGTCCCCAGCCTGTGGATAACTTTCCCCGCCCCCGCCCCCGCCCCCGCGATCGCCCTCGCGATCGCCGCGCGCGGCGGGAAGCCCGGGACGAACCGAGGGGGCCGTCAGCCCGGGTAGACGGGCGAGCCGGCCTTGGGCGCGACTTCCTTCCAGTTGGAGTCGGGCGGCAGCCGGAAGACGCCGCCGTCGAGCTCCGCGAGCAGCGGTTTGTCCTGGCGCTCCGAGGCCGCCACCGACACCACGCCGCTGATACCCGGCAGGCTCGACGAGGACGTGCCGGAGCCGTCCGCGTCCACGTACTGGATCTGCGGCACTCCCCCGGCCTCGCGTCCCACCACGACCAGCCGGCTGAACCCGGCCCAGGACGCCGCTATGACGTCCTCGAGTTGCGGTGCGACGCTGCGCAGCTCCGCCACCGTGATCTTCTGGTCGGCGGCCGTCCCGGTGCGCTCGATCCGCCCGAGCCGCAGGGTGGTGTGGTCGCCGTCGCGGACCAGCAGGGCGATGCGCACGCCGTCGGCCGCGACCCGCAGCGCCTCGATGCGCCCGTCACCGAGATCCGGCACGTCGACGGACACCGGACTGCCGGCGCCGTCGGGCAACATCAGCAGCCGCGGCCGGTTGGGGTCGCGGTCGGCGATCCAGAGGTCTCCGTAGCCGTCCCAACTGGGGGTCGTGAGGCGGTTCTTCGGGTCGGCGGCCTGGCTGCGCAGGACGACCGGTCCGAGTTGGGCGTCGGCGCTCAGGCCGGTCACATAGAGGCTCGCGTCGTCCTCGGTGAGGGCGGCGGCGTACTGCTCGTCGCGCCGTACGGCGGCCGAGCCCACCTTGAACGTTCCCGCCCCGAAGGGGCCCGCGACCGCGGCGGGCTGGGCGGTGCCCGTACCGCTGAGGCTGACGAGGTGGTGCTCCGCGTCGATGAAGTACTGCTCGTTGCTCTCCCCGACGAGCTTGTCCGGCGCGTAGGCATTGGCGTCGCCGCGCTGCAGCGTGCACAGGGTGCGACCGGAGGGGCCCTGGAGTTCGACCGAGGGTACGGGCGTGGACGACATGCCCTGGACGGTCTGGATCAGCTGGGCGGCCATCCGTTCGCAGCGCGCGCCGTCGCCGCCGGGTGACCCCTTGAGCTTCACCGTGACGCGCTGGGAGTCGTCGAGCTCGACCTCCTCGGCCCGTATGCCCGTGGGGAAGGCCGAGGTGACGACGGGTTCCAGCCAGTCGGTGGGCCCGGCGAGGAGGGCGTTGACGGCGTTGCTGAGCGCGTTGATGCGCTTGCGCAGGTAGATCGGGTCGGCGACGAGGGCGTCCCGGCCGGCGGCCGCCTCCTTGGGGCCCGGCCCGGGGGAGGCGAAGTAGAACGTGTCGACGGATCGGTAGAAGCGCTGGAAGTCGGCCTCGCTCAGCACCAGGCCGTCGGCCACACCGGCGATGCGCCATTCGCCGTCTTCCTTGGTGAGGCGCAGGCCGCTGCTGAAGGTGCCGTCCTCGGCGCTGTAGGCGTGCCGCTCGTCGACGGTGGCGACCTTGGTGCCGGTGAGGGTGATCTGGGTGCTGTCGCCGTCCTTGCCGTCGGTCGTCGTGCCCGGTTCCTGCGCCTGGGCGATTCCTCCGGCGAGGACGGTTATCCCCGATTCGGGTTTCCAGCGCTTGCCCTGGTCCTTGGTCAGGTAGAGCTTGGCGGTGGCGTAGTCGGCCTCGTCGCTGGTGATGGCCTCGAGGAAGCCGCTGACGATGTCGCTGGGGGTCTCGCCGCCCTGCGGTTTGACGCCGAAGACCCGGACCTGGGGGTCGGTGTCGGCGTGCTTCTCACCGCCGACCTTGTGCACCTCGCCGCTGCTGGGCATGGACGCGCAGCCCGTGAGCAGCACGAGTCCGCTCAGGAGCACGCCCGCAACGGCCGGCCTCGGGAGGCCGCCCCCCTTCGCGCGCATCAGTCGTCGTCCTCCCGCGCTTCGTCCGCTGTCGTGGGGTGGGTGACCGTGCCGCCGCCCGCACGGTGTCCTACGACCCGTGCGCCGTTGCCGGGCAGGGCCGCGGGGTCGGCGGCGGGTGGCCGCGGCGGGGTGAACGGCATGGAGGGGATGGCGGGCGCGGCGAACCGCGGCGCCGGGAAGCTGTGCTGCGCGGGGGCCGGGGGCGTGGCGGCGTCGAGCGCGGTGGCGCCTGCGGGCATGCCCCGGTGGGAGAGCGCGGTGGCGAGGTCTCGGTTGCGCCGGGAGTCCTCGGGTTCGAGGGCGATCGGTGATCCGCGCAGGCCGTCGGCGCCGGTACGGGGCAGGGTCAGCCGGAACTGGGAGCCGCCGCCGGGCTCGCCCCATGCCTGGAGCCAGCCGCCGTGCAGGCGGGCGTCCTCGAGGGCGATGGACAGCCCGAGGCCGGTACCACCGGTGGTACGGGCGCGGGCGGGGTCGGCGCGCCAGAAGCGGTTGAAGACGCGGGTGGCCTCGCCGGGCTTGAGGCCGACGCCGTGGTCACGTACGGCGACCGCGACGGCGCCTCCCGCGGAGGCCATGCGGACGTGGACGTCGAGGCCCTCGCCGTGTTCGACGGCGTTGACGACGAGGTTGCGCAGGACGCGCTCGACGCGGCGGGCGTCGGCCTCGACGGTGACGGGCTGCTCGTCGCCGTGGACGACGATGCGGCTCCCCTTGCGTTCGGCGATGGGCTCGGCGCCGTCGACGACGCGCCGTACGACGTCGCGCAGGTCGATGGGCTCGGCCTCCAGGGCGGCGGCGCCCGCGTCGAAGCGGCTGATCTCCAGGAGGTCGGAGAGCATCGACTCGAAGCGGTCGAGCTGGTTCTGCAGCAGTTCGGCGGAGCGGGACGTGGCGGGGTCGAAGTCCTCGCGGGCCTCGTGGATGACGTCGGCGGCCATGCGGACGGTGGTCAGCGGGGTGCGCAGTTCGTGGGAGACGTCCGAGACGAAGCGGCGCTGCATCCGCGACAGGTCTTCCAACTGCTGGATCTTGACCTGGAGGGTGTGGGCCATCTTGTTGAAGGACTCGCCGAGGCGGGCGATGTCGTCCTCACCGGTGACCTTCATGCGCTCCTGGAGGTGTCCGGCGGCGAGCCGCTCGGAGATCCGGGCGGCCATGCGGACGGGTGTGACGACCTGTCGCACGACGAGCCAGGCGATGGCGCCGAGCAGGACGACGACGAAGATGCCGGCAGTGGCCAGGGTGCCCTTGACCAGGCCGAGGGTCTTCTCCTCCTGGTCGAAGGGGAAGAGGTAGTACAGCTGGAAGGGCTTGCCGTTGGGGTCGCTGAGGCGCTGGCCGACGATGAGGGCGGGCTCGCCGTCGGGGAGGCTGTCGCTCTTCATCGAGGTGTAGCGCTCGAAGACGCCGGATTCCTCGTCGAGTGCCTTGCGCAGGTCCGCGGGCACGCTCTCCTCGGGCCGGACGCCGCCGGAGCCGCGGGGTGCGTGTGTGCCGGGGCTGTCGGACCCGAGGCTGACGGGCTGCTCCTGCGCGTCGGAGCTGAGGGCGACGACGGAGTAGACGCCCTGGCCGCTGCTGGCGAGCCCTTCGACGAGGTTGTTGAGCCAGGTGGCGGTGTCGTTCCGGCTGTGCCCGTCGGAACCGGCGTCGGTGTCGCTGTTGCCGGTGACGTCGCGGGCGGTCTCCTTGGCGACGGCGAAGCCACCGACGGCCTGGCTCTGGGCGGTCTGCCGCTTGGCGTCGAGCAGTCCGTTCTTGACCTGCCCGATGACGACGACGCCGAGGAGCAGGACGACACCGAGGGACATCAGCAGGGTGGTGGCGACCACGCGCAGCTGGATGTTGCGGCGCCAGAGCCGTACGGCGGGCTGCAGGGGCCGCCGGGCCCAGCGCACGAACGAGCGGAGCACCGGCAGCAGACCCGTCAGGGGGTCCGCGTGCCGGCTCTCCATCCGCTCACGCTCGTACGCGGTGGCCATGTCAGCCCGGCCCGGCCTTGTAGCCAACGCCGCGGACGGTCACCACGATCTCGGGGCGCTCGGGGTCCCGCTCGACCTTGGAGCGCAGGCGCTGGACGTGCACGTTGACCAGGCGGGTGTCGGCCGCGTGCCGGTAGCCCCAGACCTGCTCGAGCAGCACCTCGCGGGTGAAGACCTGCCAGGGCTTGCGGGCGAGGGCGACCAGCAGGTCGAACTCGAGGGGGGTCAGCGCGATGGGCTGACCGTCCCGTTTGACGGAGTGGCCGGCCACGTCGATGACCAGGTCACCGATGGTGAGCTGCTCGGGGGTGGGCTCTTCGGCCCGGCGCAGCCGGGCCCGCACGCGGGCGACGAGCTCCTTGGGCTTGAACGGCTTGATGACGTAGTCGTCGGCGCCGGATTCCAGGCCCACGACGACGTCGACCGTGTCGCTCTTCGCCGTGAGCATGACGATAGGGACCCCGGACTCGGCCCGGATCTGGCGGCATACGTCGATGCCGTCCCGTCCGGGGAGCATGAGGTCGAGGAGAACCAGATCAGGCTTGGTCTCTCGGAAGGCGGCGAGGGCCTTGTCACCGTCGGCCACGAACGACGGCTCAAAACCTTCTCCGCGCAGCACGATGCCGAGCATCTCTGCCAGTGCGGTGTCGTCGTCGACGACCAGGACGCGTCCCTTCATAGCGACCATCATCCCATTACCTGATCGTGACCTGGAGCACGAGACGGGCACAAAGCTGCCAGGGCATCGGGGGTGACCGGCGAAACCACGCCGTTTTCGGTGACTATTGCCGTTATCAGACCCGCGGGTGTGATGTCGAACGCAGGGTTGTACGCCTGGGTACCGAGCGGCGCCACAGGGTTTCCGGCCGATTCGGTCACTTCGTGCCCGGGACGCTGCTCGATCTCGATGGACGAGCCGTCGGCGGTGCCCTGGTCGACGGTGGTGCTGGGGGCGACGACGATGAAGGGCACGTTGTGGTACCGGGCGAGCACGGCGAGTGGATAGCTGCCGACCTTGTTGGCGACGGAGCCGTCCGCGGCGATGCGGTCGGCGCCGATGAGGACGGCGTGGACGTTGCCGGCGGCGAAGAGTGACCCGGCGGCGTTGTCGGTGAGCAGGGTGTACGCCATGCCGGATCGGGCGGCCTCGTAGGCGGTGAGGCGGGCGCCCTGGAGCAGGGGGCGCGTCTCGTCGACCCACAGGCGGCGCAGCTGGCCCTGGCGGTGGGCGGCGAGGGTGACGGCGAACGCGGTGCCTTCGCCGCCGGACACGAGCGCACCGGTGTTGCAGTGGGTGAGGATCTGGTAGCCGCCGCCGGGGAGGAGCTCGGCGAGCAGCTGGAGGCCGTGCCGGGCCATGGCGGCACTGGCCTCCTTGTCCTCGGCGTGGAGGTTGCGGGCCTCGGCCAGTGCCGCCGACGCGGCGCCTTCGGGGTCGCCGCCGGCGCTGCCGGTGAGGGCGGCCCGGTAGGCGGCGAGGGCCCTCCGGACGCCGTAGGCGAGGTTGACGGCGGTGGGCCGTGCGTGGGCGAGGGATTCGGCGGCCTCGTCCACGTCGTAGCCGCGGACGGCGGCTAGCGCGACGCCGTAGGCGCCCGCTATGCCGAGCAGCGGGGCGCCGCGCACGGCGAGGCCTCGGATGGCCTCGACGAGGGCGGGGACGTCGGTGCAGACCAGCTCCACTTCCTCGCCGGGCAGCCTGGTCTGGTCGAGGAGGACGAGGACGGGGCCCTCCGGCGGCTCCTCCCAGCGCAGCGCCGGCAGGGGCTCGTCGGGATTGCCCTTGGAATCGTTGGCCAGAAATACCACGTGCTGATCACCCATCTGCTCAGTCTGCCGTGAACGGCAGCACGTTTTGAACGGTTGCGGTACTCCGCATCCGCAGGTACAAGCCCACTGCGCCCATGGCACGATGGCCACCGTCCCGCCGTTGGACGAGTAGGTAGCGCAGTAGCGAAGGAGCGACGATGAACGACTCTCCGGGCTGGGCCTCGCCCGGATCCTCACCCTCCGGCGAACCGGGCCGCAGCGACGGTCCCGGCGCGCCGCAGGATGCTGCGCCGCAGAACTGGTCCCAGCAGCAGCCGCCCGCCGGGCAGTGGCAGGCCACCGGCGGCCGGGGCGTCCCGCCTCCGCCCACCGGCCCGGTCTGGGGCGGCCCGGCGCCGTCCGGCTGGCAGCAGCCGCACTGGGGTGCCCCGCCGTCGCCCAAGCCCGGCGTCATCCCGCTGCGGCCGCTCGGCATGGGTGAGATCCTCGACGGCGCGGTCTCCACGATGCGCGCGTACTGGCGCACCGTACTCACCATCTCCTTCGCGGTCTCGCTGCTGACCCAGGGCGCCATGCTGCTGGTCCAGGGGTTCATGCTCGACGACAGCGCGACGATCAACTCCCTCGACGAAGGTGCCGACCCCTCGTTCGGCGACGTCATGAACGCCGTCGGCGGCACGCTGGCCGCCGGGGGGCTCGCCCTGGTCATCACTCTGCTCGGGTCGGTGATCGCCACGGCGATGCTCACCATGGTCATCAGCCGGGCCGTGCTCGGCCACCAGGTGACCCTGGGCGAGGCATGGTCCGACGCCCGCCACCAGCTGCCGCGCCTGTTCGGGCTGACGCTGCTGCTCAGCCTGATCGGCGGCGGGATCATCGCCATCGGCATCGTCCCCGGCGTCCTCGTCGCGGTCGGCGGCGCCACGGCCGCGGGTGTGGGCCTGGCGTTCCTCGGCGGCGTGGTCGCCCTCGGTGTGGTCGTCTGGCTGATGATCCGCTTCAGCCTCGCGTCACCCGCCCTCATGCTGGAGAAGCAGGGCGTCCTCAAGTCCATGGCCCGCTCGGTCAAGTTGGTCCGGGGCTCGTGGTGGCGCATTCTGGGCATCCAGTTGCTCACCATGATCCTTGTCTACATCGTCTCGTCGATCATCCAGATTCCCTTCGTGGTGGTGGGAATGGTCGCCGGGAGCGACGGCCTGTCGGCCTTCGCCTCGGGCAATCAGGCAGGTCTCGGCTGGACGTATCTGATCGTCATCGGGATCGGGGCCGTCATCGGATCCACCATCACCTTCCCCATCCAGGCCGGCGTTACCGCCCTGCTCTACATGGATCAGCGGATCCGCCGCGAGGCCCTGGACATCGAACTCGCCCGTGCCGCGGGCATCCCCGGCCATTCCGACGCCCTCGGCGGAGCGGGCGCACCAGGCAACAGCTCGGCCACCGGCAGCTGATGCCGGTGTCGGGGGACGACGTACCGGTCACCATTCCCCGCGGCCCCGCCCGCGAGGCCGCCGAGGACGAACTGTCCAAGGGGATCTACCACCGCGACGACCCGAGCCTGCTCGAACGCACCCTGAACTGGCTCTGGGAGAAGTTCGACCATCTGCTGGACACCGCCTCCGGGGCCACCCCCGGAGGCGCCGCCGGCCTGGTGACGATCGTCGTCGTGGTCGTGCTGCTGGTCATCGCCCTGCGACTGCGGCTCGGCAAGCTGCGCGCCCAGCCCACCACGGGCACAGGGCTGTTCACCGACGCCCCACGGTCCGCCGCCGAACACCGGGCCACCGCCGAGGAACACGCGCGCCACAACCGGTGGAGCGAGGCCGTCCGGGAACGGATGCGCGCGATCGTGCGCTCCCTGGAGGAGCGGACCCTGCTCGACCCGCGCCCCGGCCGGACCGCGGACGAGGCCGCCGCCGAAGCGGGCCGTACCCTCCCCGGCCTCGCCGCCCGCCTCGCGGACGCCGCCCGCACCTTCGACGACGTCACCTACGGGGACCGCCCGGGCACCCCGGACGCCTACGCTGCCCTGCGCGAACTCGACACCGAAGTGCAGCGCACCAAGCCCCGGTTGGCCGAGAGCGGTACGGCCGCCACCGGAGGTTCCCGCCCGTGAGCGACACCCCGTCCCCCGCGCAGGTGCCGGCCCCGGCCACGACCTCGGCCTCGCCGACCGCGGGCCAGCTGTGGACCCGCTCTCGCGCCCTGCTCGCGGCGCTCCTCACCCTGATCGTCTTCGGCGTCCTCTACGCCGCCGCGCGCACCGGTGAGAACCATGACGCACTCGACCCCCGTTCTCCCGACCCGTCCGGCAGCCGGGCCGTCGCTCAACTCCTCCACGACCAAGGTGTGACCACCACGGTCGTCACCACGACCGATGAGGCCGTGGCCGCCGCCGGTCCCGGCACCACCGTCCTCGTCACCGCGCCCGACCTGTTGACGAAGCGTCAGCAGGACGCGGTGCACGAGGCGATGGAGCGCTCGGGCGGCCGCTTCGTCCTCCTCGCCCCCGGCGAGCCCTCCATCGGACGACTCGCTCCGGGCGTCCACTACACGGGGCCCGTCCCCGTCCGCGTCCTCGAACCCGGGTGCGGCCTGACCGCCGCCCGCACCGCCGGCTCCGCCGAGACGGGCGGCGGCAGCTACGCGACGTCCTCAGGGGACGCCGACCGCTGCTACCCCGACGCCCCGGGCGACTTCACCCTGCTGCGCCTCCCCGCAGCCAACGGCGGCGATACCGTCGTCCTCGGCACCCACACGCTCCTGCAGAACGAGAACCTCGCCGAGCAGGGCAATGCCTCGCTCGCACTGCAGATCCTCGGCGCCCACCCGAAACTCGTCTGGTACCTCCCTTCACTCAGCGACGCCTCCGCCTTCGGCGGCGGCCAGGAAAGCTTCCTCGACCTCATCCCCGACGGCTGGAACTGGGCAGTGCTCCAGCTGTTCATCGCCGCTGCCCTCGCGGCTCTCTGGCGCGCCCGTCGCCTCGGCCCCGTCGTCGCGGAGCGGCTGCCCGCCACCGTCCGCGCCTCCGAGGCGACCGAGGGGCGTGCCCGCCTCTACCGCCACGGCCGGGCCCGAGGCCGCGCCGCAGAGGTGCTGCGCACCGCCGCACGCGACCGACTCGCCCCGCTGCTCGGCGTCCCCCCGTCCCAGGCCCACGATCCGGACGTCCTGCCCGCCGCGGTGGCCGCCCGGCTCGACGACCCCGCCGTCGACCCGCACAGCCTGCTCCACGGTCCCCCTCCCCCCGACGACGCGGCCCTGCTGCGTCTCGCCGACGACCTTGACGCGCTGGAACGCCGCGTCCTTCTCAACGAGAGGAAAGCCACCCCGTGAGCGCCGCCCCGACCGCCGACAGCGCCCGCGCCTCCTTGGAGGCCCTGCGCACCGAAATCGCCAAGGCCGTCGTCGGCCAGGACCCGGCCGTCACCGGCCTGGTCGTGGCCCTGCTCTGCCGGGGCCACGTCCTCCTCGAAGGCGTCCCCGGAGTCGCCAAAACCCTTCTCGTACGCGCCCTGGCCGCATCCCTCCAGCTCGAGACCAAGCGGGTCCAGTTCACCCCCGACCTGATGCCCGGCGACATCACCGGCTCCCTCGTCTACGACGCCCGCACCGCCGAGTTCTCCTTCCAGGCGGGACCCGTCTTCACCAATCTGCTGCTCGCTGACGAGATCAACCGCACCCCGCCCAAGACCCAGGCATCCCTCCTGGAGGCCATGGAGGAGCGCCAGGTGTCCGTCGACGGCATCCCACGGCTACTGCCCGAGCCGTTCCTCGTCGCGGCGACCCAGAACCCCGTCGAGTACGAGGGCACCTACCCGCTCCCCGAGGCACAGCTGGACCGCTTTCTCCTGAAGCTGATCCTGCCGCTCCCCTCCCGTGAGACCGAGATCGACGTCCTCACCCGCCATGCCGACGGCTTCAACCCCCGGGACCTGGACTCCGCCGGTCTGCGGCCGGTCGCCGGCCGCGCCGACCTCGACGCCGCCCGGGCCGCCGTCGCCAAGACGCAGGTCTCCGCCGACATCACGGCCTACATCGTCGATATCTGCCGAGCCACCCGTGAATCCCCCTCTCTCACCCTCGGTGTCTCCCCCCGGGGAGCCACCGCCCTGCTCGCCACCGCCCGTGCCTGGGCCTGGCTGACCGGCCGCGACTACGTCATCCCCGACGACGTCAAGGCCCTCGCCCTCCCCACGCTCCGGCACCGCATCCAACTGCGGCCCGAAGCCGAGATGGAAGGCACCACACCCGACTCGGTCATCACCTCGGTGCTCGCCCGCGTCCCCGTACCGCGCTGAGACGGGCGACGACCGACCATGGCACTCACCGGACGTACCGCCCTACTGGCCGCCCTCGGCGCCCTCGCCGTCGGTCTGCTGCTCCCCGGCCGGAACGGCATTCTGCTCGTCGAAGGCATCCTTCTGTTCGGAATTCTGTGCGACCTCGGACTCGCCGCGCCAGTACGAAAGCTCCATTTCACCCGATCCGGTGAGACATCAGTTCGACTCGGGGAGGCGGCGGAGGTCGTCCTCACCGTGACCAACCGCAGTCGGCGCCCGCTGCGTGCCCGCCTCCGCGACGCCTGGCCCCCCAGCAGCTGGTACCCGGGTACCGAGGTCGCCGCGTCGCGTCACCGACTGACCATCCCGCCCGCCGAGCGCCGCCGCGTCACCACCACACTCCATCCCACCCGCCGCGGCGACCGGCACGCCGAACGCGTCACCGTCCGCTCCTACGGCCCCCTCGGCCTGGCCGCCCGGCAGGGCTCCCACCGCGTCCCCTGGACGCTCCGGGTCCTCCCGCCCTTCCACAGCCGCAAGCACCTGCCGTCGCGCCTGGCCCGCCTCCGCGAGCTCGACGGACGGACGTCCGTGCTCATCCGGGGCCAGGGAACCGAATTCGACTCGCTCCGCGAGTACATCCCCGGAGACGACACCCGTTCCATCGACTGGCGGGCGACCGCACGCCGGGCCACCGTCGCCGTCCGCACCTGGCGCCCCGAACGCGACCGCCACATCCTCATCGTCCTCGACACCGGCCGCACCGCCGCCGGCCGCGTCGGCGACGCACCCCGCCTCGACGCCGCCATGGACGCAGCCCTGTTGCTGGCCGTCCTCGCAGGCCGTGCGGGCGACCGTGTCGACCTCCTGGCCCACGACCGCCGCGTGCGCGCCTCCGTCCAGGGCCGGGCAGCCCGCGACATGCTCCCCGCCCTGGTCAACGCCATGGCTCCACTCGAGGCCGAGCTCGTCGAGTCCGACGCCCGCGGTCTGGTCGCCACAGTCCTCCAACGGGCCACGCAGCGCTCCCTCGTCGTCTTCCTCACCGGGCTCGACGCAGCGCCGATGGAAGAGGGCCTGCTGCCTGTCCTCCCCCAGCTCACCCATCGCCACGAGGTCCTCATCGCCTCTGTGGCGGATCCCCGCATCGAAGAGATGGCCAAGGGCCGCAGCAGCGTGGACGCCGTGTACGCGGCCGCGGCCGCCGAACAGGCACGTGCTGAACGCCGCCGCGTCGCCCAGCGCCTCTCCCGGCACAACATCACCGTCGTCGATGCCCCGCCCGCCGACATCGCCCCCGCATTGGCGGATGCCTACCTCGCTCTCAAGGCCGCCGGCCGCCTGTAGAGAACGGGTGCAAGAGGATCTCGAAAGCAGGCTGGGCGGGCAGAGTGCCCTCTGCCCGCCCAGCCTGCCGTGGCGGTCAACGCATGGAGGCCAACGCAAAAAAGCCTCAGCCCCCGAGTCGAAACTCAGGGGCTGAGGCTAATAATTGTTCGGCGGCGTCCTACTCTCCCACAGGGTCCCCCCTGCAGTACCATCGGCGCTGAAAGGCTTAGCTTCCGGGTTCGAAATGTAACCGGGCGTTTCCCTAACGCTATGACCACCGAAACACTATGAAACTGTACGAACCGGCACCAGCCACCCCACAAAACAGCAGGGGGCCGGGGTTCGTTGTTTCAGAACTACACAGTGGACGCGAGCAACCTATGGACAAGCCCTCGGCTTATTAGTACCGGTCAGCTCCACCCATTACTGGGCTTCCACATCCGGCCTATCAACCCAGTCGTCTACTGGGAGCCTTAACCCCTCAAGGGGGTGGGAGTCCTCATCTCGAAGCAGGCTTCCCGCTTAGATGCTTTCAGCGGTTATCCCTCCCGAACGTAGCCAACCAGCCATGCCCTTGGCAGGACAACTGGCACACCAGAGGTTCGTCCGTCCCGGTCCTCTCGTACTAGGGACAGCCCTTCTCAAGACTCCTACGCGCACAGCGGATAGGGACCGAACTGTCTCACGACGTTCTAAACCCAGCTCGCGTACCGCTTTAATGGGCGAACAGCCCAACCCTTGGGACCGACTCCAGCCCCAGGATGCGACGAGCCGACATCGAGGTGCCAAACCATCCCGTCGATATGGACTCTTGGGGAAGATCAGCCTGTTATCCCCGGGGTACCTTTTATCCGTTGAGCGACGGCGCTTCCACAAGCCACCGCCGGATCACTAGTCCCTACTTTCGTACCTGCTCGACCCGTCAGTCTCACAGTCAAGCTCCCTTGTGCACTTACACTCAACACCTGATTGCCAACCAGGCTGAGGGAACCTTTGGGCGCCTCCGTTACTCTTTAGGAGGCAACCGCCCCAGTTAAACTACCCACCAGACACTGTCCCTGATCCGGATCACGGACCGAGGTTAGACATCCAGCACGACCAGAGTGGTATTTCAACGACGACTCCACAATGGCTGGCGCCACCGCTTCACAGTCTCCCACCTATCCTACACAAGCCGAACCGAACACCAATATCAAGCTATAGTAAAGGTCCCGGGGTCTTTCCGTCCTGCTGCGCGAAACGAGCATCTTTACTCGTAGTGCAATTTCACCGGGCCTATGGTTGAGACAGTCGAGAAGTCGTTACGCCATTCGTGCAGGTCGGAACTTACCCGACAAGGAATTTCGCTACCTTAGGATGGTTATAGTTACCACCGCCGTTTACTGGCGCTTAAGTTCTCAGCTTCGCCCCACCGAAATGGAGCTAACCGGTCCCCTTAACGTTCCAGCACCGGGCAGGCGTCAGTCCGTATACATCGCCTTACGGCTTCGCACGGACCTGTGTTTTTAGTAAACAGTCGCTTCTCGCTGGTCTCTGCGGCCACCACCAGCTCAGGAAGTAAATCCCCTCACCAGCAATGGCCCCCCTTCTCCCGAAGTTACGGGGGCATTTTGCCGAGTTCCTTAACCATAGTTCACCCGAACGCCTCGGTATTCTCTACCTGACCACCTGAGTCGGTTTAGGGTACGGGCCGCCATGAAACTCGCTAGAGGCTTTTCTCGACAGCATAGGATCATCCACTTCACCACAATCGGCTCGGCATCAGGTCTCAGCCTCAATGAGTGGCGGATTTGCCTACCACTCGGCCTACACCCTTACCCCGGGACAACCACCGCCCGGGCTGGACTACCTTCCTGCGTCACCCCATCGCTCACCTACTACCACCTCGGGTCACCGGCTCCACCACTCCCCATCACTCCGAAGAGATCAAGGGCGGCTTCACGGGCTTAGCATCAGAGGGTTCAGCGCTGGCGCTTCAAAGCGGGTACCGGAATATCAACCGGTTGTCCATCGACTACGCCTGTCGGCCTCGCCTTAGGTCCCGACTTACCCTGGGCAGATCAGCTTGACCCAGGAACCCTTAGTCAATCGGCGCAAGAGTTTCCCACTCTTGTATCGCTACTCATGCCTGCATTCTCACTCGTGAACCGTCCACGACTCCCTTACAGGGCCGCTTCACCCGGCACACGACGCTCCCCTACCCATCACAGCCTCCGTTGGGAGTAATGCTGCAATGACACGACTTCGGCGGTACGCTTGAGCCCCGCTACATTGTCGGCGCGGAATCACTTGACCAGTGAGCTATTACGCACTCTTTCAAGGGTGGCTGCTTCTAAGCCAACCTCCTGGTTGTCTGTGCGACTCCACATCCTTTCCCACTTAGCGTACGCTTAGGGGCCTTAGTCGATGCTCTGGGCTGTTTCCCTCTCGACCACGGAGCTTATCCCCCGCAGTCTCACTGCCGCGCTCTCACTTACCGGCATTCGGAGTTTGGCTAAGGTCAGTAACCCGGTAGGGCCCATCGCCTATCCAGTGCTCTACCTCCGGCAA
Source organism: Actinacidiphila glaucinigra (assembly GCF_035918135.1). Taxonomy (NCBI): domain Bacteria; kingdom Bacillati; phylum Actinomycetota; class Actinomycetes; order Kitasatosporales; family Streptomycetaceae; genus Actinacidiphila; species Actinacidiphila glaucinigra. The sequence continues at coordinate 5,437,870 of NZ_CP109144.1, read as the reverse complement.
GAAACACACGACGCTGCACCTAAATGCATTTCGGGGAGAACCAGCTATCACGGAGTTTGATTGGCCTTTCACCCCTAACCACAGGTCATCCCCCAGGTTTTCAACCCTGGTGGGTTCGGTCCTCCACGCGGTCTTACCCACGCTTCAACCTGCCCATGGCTAGATCACTCCGCTTCGGGTCTTGGGCATGCGACTCAAACGCCCTATTCGGACTCGCTTTCGCTACGGCTACCCCACACGGGTTAACCTCGCCACACACCGCAAACTCGCAGGCTCATTCTTCAAAAGGCACGCAGTCACGAGACACCAGCAAGCTGATGTCCGACGCTCCCACGGCTTGTAGGCACACGGTTTCAGGTACTATTTCACT